>NZ_CP107945.1:0-4800000 GCF_036057275.1 Streptomyces sp. NBC_00390
CCGGCGGCGGTGCCGCCAGCTCGCCTGCTCGGTCCCGATGGCATGCCCGTACGGTGGGCTCAGTGTGCCGTGTAGGCGGGAAGGGTTGTCGTACCGGATGCAGCCTCTGATGGACGGCTGGGAGGTCGACTTCGGGCAGGGGAAGGAACCTTTGCTTCAGTGGCTGGAGTGCCACAGCCGGGCGGTGCCCGCCCCGGTCCGCTCCCCTGGCCGTCACCGTCTGGTGCTGGCTCTGGGACACAACCGCATCGCCGCCAGGACCGGTTCGTTGGACAAACGGTCCTGTCTGCCGTGGCAGCTGGGCATGGCCGCCGCGGAACTGTAGATTCGCCCCACCCCTGGGTTACCGACGAAATGCGGCTGGTGAGGTGACGCACAACAGGGGCGCGAAGCACCCCGTCGAAGGCCTCCTCACGCCCTCGCTGGAGCCATAAGAACTCAGAACTCTGGTCCCAACAAGTGCTTACAGACAGCCGGGCCTGCGAAGTGCTTACAGACAGCCGGGCCTGCGAGGTGTCCCCCACTGGCGCGGGGTCAGGTGGGTGGCCCGTCCTGCGAAGGAACGCGCACGACCAGGAGGGCGACGTCGTCGTCGTTGTCTTCGGGACGCGCTCTTTTCATGAGGAGATCGGCGAAGCCCTCCAGGGGCCGGTGGGCCAGAGAGGCGGCATTCCGGCGCAGCCTTTCCAGGCCGTCGTCGAGAGAACGGCCGGGCGATTCGATCAGGCCGTCGGTGTAGAGCACCAGAGTGGACAGCGGCGGCAGGACGACCGTTGCGTCCTCGCGGGGATTGCTGACCTGGGTGCCGAGAAGGAGGCCGTGCCCGTCCGTGAGGTAGCGGCTCTGACCGTCGTACGTGACCAGCAGAGGCGGCGGGTGGCCGGCATTCGTCCAGCGCAGCGTCCACTGCCCCATGCCGTCCGTCTCCAGACGGCCGAGGATCATGGTGGCCATCTCGACCTCGGAGATGCGGGGAACGGCTTCGTCGACACGGCTGACCACGACGCTGGGCGGTTCCTGGTGCGACCAGGCATAGGCCCGCAGAATGTTGCGGAGCTGGGCCATGTCGGCCGCTGCGTCCAGGTCGTGCCCGACGACGTCGCCGATGACCAGGGCGAGGGCCTGGTCAGGAAGGTAGAAGGCGTCGTACCAGTCGCCGCCGACCTGGGACGCGTGGGGCGCCGACAGGTAGCGGGCGGCCATCTCGAGGCCCGGTACACGGGGCATCTGGGGCAGCAGGTGACGCTGCATGGTCTCGGCGACCTTGCGCTGGCGCTGGTAGAGACGTGCGTTGTCGAGTGCCAGGCCGGCGCGGCGGGCGATGTCCTCCAGCAGCGGGATGTCGGCGCCGGTGAAGGATTCTGGGCGGTCGGATCTGCCGAGGGTCAGAGCCCCGAGGACCTCGCGGAGGCCGCGGATGGGCGCGATGACCGCAGAGTGCATGTGCGTGCCGTCGAACAGCCTGCGTTGTTCGACGGCAATGCCGGAGTCGGGCGGGCCGTGGTACGTCTCGGGCGTCGCCAGGGTGGACCCCGCTCCCCGCAGCGCCCGGGACAGCGGTTGGGGAGAGGCCTGGGGAACCGGCGGCATGGCTCCCTCCAAGTCCTTGCGGCGCACCAGGCGGCCGCCCTCCTCGTGCGCGACCACGGTGCGCCAGACCTCGTCGTTGTCGCTGATCAGGTCGACGACCGCCCAGTCCGCCAGCAGAGGAACGACCAGCCGAACCAGACGGTCCAGCGCCTCGTCGACATCCAGAGTGGAGGTGAGCTGGGTGGTGGTCTCGGCCAGCAGAGCCAGACGTTCCAGCTCCGACAGCAGCTCCATGGTGAGGGCCGGGCCCTGCAGCGACGGCTCGGCGGAATCGCGCTCGTGGAATACCACCAGGGCGCCCACTTCGTCGGCACTGATGCGCAAGGGGGTCGTCAGCCAGGACATCGCCAGCAACGTCCCGTCACCGCGCTCGAAGTAGCCCAGATCCTCCTGCCGGGTGCGTCGGGCGATGAAGGCGTCCATCATCGCGCACTGGTTCCTGGGAATGGTCGTCCCATTGCCGTCCCGGTGGAGGAAATCATGCGCATCCCGGCCCAGCAGGTCCTCGGCGTTGCGAGCCAGCAACGCCTCGGCCTCGCTGTTCACCGCGACGACGGCGCCGTCGGCGTCCACCGCGTACGCACCGGCCTTGAGCCCTGCCAGCCAGCTGCCGAGCCCCAGTTGCAAGTCAGCGCCATGCTCCCCGTCTCCCGCCCTGCCACCACGTTGCGCGACCACTTCTTCCGCACCTCCGCTCTCGCGCCGGCCCTGCCCTGCCCGCAGCCTCCGCGGCTCTCCCCGAACCCCGCCCGGTCCATGGGGCGCATCTCTGGGACCCTGGATCAGCCTGTAGGGCAGTCGGAGGCGAGGAGAATGTACAGGGCCCGCCGGGGCCAGGCCTCTTCCGGCTGGGCACCTGCAGACGGTCGGCTCCGGATGGCGCTGAACGCTGACACGGGGGACGACCCGTCGGCGCCGGCCGCTCGAGCGCGTGCTCTTTGACGGGCAGCAGAGTGCTGCATACCTGGGGAGCCTGCGGCCGGTGGGTGTGCTGGGAGACAAGCAGGGGATGCGCGCCCTTCGGCAACGCCATGAATCGCCGGCGCCTGGCGTGGGCGCAGAGAGCGACGGCGACCGGGCGCCTGTCGGCGGCGGCACCGGACGGGCGCAACGCCGTCATGACGTGCCGTACGTGCAGTGCACCAACGCGTCCGCCCTTGCCGAGCTCACGACCATCTTCCCGATCTACAGGTCCGTACCGGCGTTGCCCTCGTCGTTCGAAGAGTCTCGCCGTTTGGGCTCGCTCTTGGCGGAAGAACCCTTCTCATGCCCCTCCAACAGCTCCAGGAGCGCAGCGTCTGCCTTTTTCTGGTCTTCCTTCGTCAGTTCGGCAGGGACGTTGTTGTAGACGGTGTACCGGTCGGGATAGATGATGTTGGTGGTCCTCAAGGTGAACGTCAGAAGCGAGCGCCAACCCTTGCGGTGGCCAACTCTCACTTGGATTCGGACCTTGTAGTCACGGGCCTCTGGAACCAACCCAGAAAACGGTGCCTCGAACTCGATGAAGAGTTGTTGCGCTTCTCTGCCGGCCACAACGAATCCGGCCGGCAACTTCGGTTCCTCGTCCGGTCCGGGTTGGAGACGGCATGGTGAAGACTTCCACAGGAGCGGCAGATGAGAGGCGGGCTCATCGGGGAAGCTCAGCATGAGGTCGTGCACGACTATCGGCTTGGCACCGGTGTTGTGAAAGACGAGCGGAAGCCGCAGGCGAACAATGGAGCCGTGGCAAATCGCTGCAAAGGAATGAGGCTCCCATGTCTCCAGGCGCCCCTGTCTGGCGTTGATCCACCAGAATGAGGCAACGGTGAAGATCAATGCACTGACCGACACAACGCTGGCAGCAGAAAGCGATGAGAACGCATTCTGATCAGCAGCGGCCATCAGCGGAAGCACAAATTCAGTGTGCCAGCCTCAGGGTGGGTACGCTAAACGTCGCCCATGGGGCAAAGGCAGCTGGTCAGGGCGGTCTGGGCCTGCAACTGCACGTTTGCTGCAATCGCAGCTAGAGCGCAGGGCCACGGGCCGCTCCCGTTCGTAGGCACGCAGGAGGCCGGGAGTTCCGCAGCCCTCGGCGCCGGCAGCCACCGGTGGGGGCATCTATGGACGGTGTCGCCGGCGCGGTCGAGAAGAGGCTGCAGAACACGATGGCGCTTGTTCTGCGCCCGTGGCGGATTCACACGCGCGGTGGTCGGCGGCCGGGGGCGGTCCGTCACAGCCACGGCAGGGGCGAACCGGGCGCCGGTACTCAGGAGAGCACCGGCGCCCACGGCATGGCGCCTCTCACCTGTACGCCGACCGCGCTCGGGTGCTCGGACTTCGGATCCCGCGCGACCGGGCGGCGGCAGTGCCGTCAGGCCCAGGCGACGGCGTCCTCGACGGGCACGCGGGGCAGCCGCGGGAACCACGGGTCGGCACCGGGGTGGCCGATGTTGACCACCAGATGCGAGCGCCAGCTGGTACCGGCGAAGAACTCCTTGTCCACGCCGGCCCGGTCGAAGCCCGCCATGGGACCGGCCGCCAGCCCTGCTGCGCGCACCGCGAGCAGGAAGACCCCGCTCTGCAGTGCCGAGTTGTAGGCGGCAAGGCTCTCGCGCGTCTGGATCTGGTCGGCGAACGCCGCTCGCAGCATGTCGCCGCGGGCCGGGAAGACGGTCGGCATCTGCTCGTGGAAGTCGACGTCGTACGCCAGGATCGCCACGGCCGGCGCTTGAAGCGTCTTGGCCCTGTTGCCCTCGTCGAGATGCTCGGCCAGTCGCTCCTTGCCCTCGCGGGTGCGCACGAAGAGCACACGCAGAGGCTGACCGTTGGCGGCGCTCGGCGACCATCGGGCGAGTTCCCAGATCATGGCGAGTTCGTCGTCGGCAACGGCCACCTCGGCAAAGGTGTTCGCGGTGCGGGCCTCGGTGAACAGCACCTTTCGCCCTGCGTCGTCGAGGACATCGAGGGCCTGCGGTTCGCGGTCGGTCGTGCTCATGGTTTCTCTCTTACTTCGGTTGTGCGGATGGTGTGGTGCCGGGGCGGGTTGACCGCCCCGGCGCCACACGGTGGGGACGGGGTCTGGTTTGCGGAGCCGGGCGGGGCACAAGGACCCGGTGCTGCCACGTGGGCCTTAGGCCCCGCCGGCGTCATGTGTGGTCGGCTGACCGCTTGTTCCGCTCCGCGCCCAGGCGGGCGAAGTAGGCGATCAGATCGGGGTTGTCGACCGCCGCGGGATTCAGGACCTGCTCGGCGGGGATGCCCTGGAGCAGGCGCTTGACGGGAACCTCGAGCTTTTTGCCGGTCTTGGTGTGCGGGAGGGCCGGTACGGCGAGGATCTCGTCGGGGACGTGGCGGGGCGAGGCGCCGGCGCGGATCGCGTCGCGGATCTTCTCGCGCAGGGGGTCGTCCAGGCCGGCCCCGTCGGCGAGGACCACGAAGAGCGGCATCCAGTAGCCGCCGTCGGGGTCCTCCGCGCCGATGACGAGGGCCTCGGTGATCTCGGGGAGGCGCTCGACGACGTCGTGGATGTCGGCACTGCCCAGGCGCACGCCGTTGCGGTTGAGGGTGGCGTCGGAGCGGCCGTGGACGATCACCGAGCCGTGCGAGGTGAGGGTGATCCAGTCGCCGTGCCGCCACACGCCGGGGTAGGCGCCGAAGTAGGCGTCGCGGTAGCGGCTGCCGTCGGGGTCGTTCCAGAAGTACAGCGGCATGGACGGCATGGGCCGGGTGACGACCAGTTCGCCGACCTGGTCCAGGACAGGGGTGCCCGTCGCGTCGTAGGCGGCCAGCGCCACGCCCAGGCCGGGGGCGGACAGCTCCCCCGCCCAGACCGGGGTCGTGGCGGCACTGCCGGCGAAGCCGGAGACGACGTCCGTGCCGCCGCTGGTGGAGGCCAGCTGGATGCCGGGGCCCACATGGTCACGGACCCAGGGGTAGGCGGAGGCGGGCAGAGCGGAGCCGGTGCAGCCGACGACGCGGACGGCCGAAAGGTCGTGCACGGAGGGTTCGATGCCCAGCTTGCTCATGGCCAGCAGGTACTGGGGGCTGGTGCCGAAGACGGTGACCTTGTGGCGGGCCGCCAGCTCCCACAGGATGTCCGGTCGCGCGAGCGGCGCCGGGCTGCCGTCGTAGGTGCAGGTGGTCGCGCCGGTCAGCAGGGTGGAGACGACCAGGTTCCACATCATCCAGTGGGTGGTGGTGTACCACAGCAGGCGGTCCCCGGTGCCCAGATCGGTGTGCAGGCCGAGCATCTTGAGGTGCTCGAGCAGGATCCCGCCGTGCCCGTGGACGATGCCCTTGGGCAGGCCGGTGGTGCCGGAGGAGAAGACGACCCACAAAGGGTGGTCGAACGGCACCGGGACGACGGTGAGGTACTCGGTGCGGGTGGCGGCGTCCTCCCAGGGAACCGTCAGCCCCGGGTGCCCGCCCTCGGGCCAGGCAAGGCCCACGTGGTCCACGAGCACCGTGGCCGTCAGCGTCGGCAGGGCGGCGGCCAGTTCGAGCGAGGCGGTCCGGCGGTCGTGGGTGGTGCCGTTGAAGAGGTAGCCGTCCGCGGTGATCAGCACCGTGGGTCCGAGCTGGGCGAAGCGGTCGGCGGCGGCCTTGGGTGCGTAGTCCTGGCCGCACACCGACCACACCGCGCCCAGGCTGGCGGCGGCGAGGAAGGCGATGACGGCGTGGGGGGTGTTGGGCAGGTAGCCCACCACCCGGTCGCCCTGTCCGACGCCCAGGTCGCGCAGGGTGGCGGCGACGGAGGCGACCTGTGAGCGCAGCTGCCGGCCCGTGATCTCGTAGCCGGCTCCGGTCTCGTCCAGGGCGGTGATGGCGGGAGCGTCCGGCTGCAGGTTGCGCAGCGCGTGGTGGGCGTAGTTGAGGGTGGCGCCGGGGAACCAGCGGGCGCCGGGCATGGTTTCCTCGGCCAGCACCCGCTCGTACTCGGTCGTCGCGTCGATGTCGAAGTACTCCCACACCGCGGCCCAGAACCCTTCCAGGTCGGTGACGGACCAGCGGTACAGGGCCTGGTAGTCGGTGGGGTCCTGGATCCGGGCGCCCTGGTGCCGGGCCGCCCATCGGGCGAAGTCCGCGATGCGGCTGCGGGCGGCCGTCTTCGGGTCGGGGGTGAAGAAGGGTTTTGGGTGCGGCGTGGGGTGCGGGCTGGTCATGGTGTGGTGTTCCTCGTCAGGGGGCGGGCCGGACGTCGGCGGTACGGCGGGCCGTGTGCAGCAGGGGAGCCCAGGCGGCGGTGTCCGTGAAGTCGCCGGTGCCGGCGGGGACGGTGTCCATCACGACGCGGTCGGGGCGCAGCAGGACGGCGTCCGACCGGCCGCGTGCCAGCCAGGCGGCCAGGTGGCCGTCGTCGCCCAGGTCGTCGACGTGGATCGTCGGTGCGCCCAGTGTCGTGGCCACGGCCGTCATCCGCGCCGTGGGCGGCACAGCGGTCAGGACGGCGAAGGAGTCCCCGAGGACGTCATCGAGGCGCACTCGCCTGCCGTCGTGCCGTACCCAGGGCTGCGGGCAGAAGGTGCCGGCCAGCACGCGGCCCATCAGCCTGGGGCGGCGCCGTACGAGTGGACCGGCGGTCAGGGCGGGGCTGAGGTCACGGCTCACCGCCGCGGTCACGCCGGGGATGCGGCAGACCGTGCCCACGACGGCCCGGCGCAATGCCGCACCGCGGTCCTGTCCGCCGGTCATGGCCCAGCCGACGGCGACCGCGACGCGGATCACATGGCGGGCATGCGGCTTGCGCTCGTGTTCGTAGGTGTCCAGCAGCCCCTCGTGTGCGCCCTGTTGGAGGACGCGGGCGAGTTTCCAGGTGAGGTTGTGGGCGTCACGCAGGCCGGCGCACAGGCCCTGCCCGACGAAGGGCGGGGTGAGGTGGGCGGCGTCGCCCAGCAGGAAGACGCGCCCGCGGCGCCACCGGTCGGCGAGACGGGCCCGGAAGGTGTACTGCGCCTGACGGATCACCTCGAAGTCGTCGGCCTGCGAGACGTCGGGCGGCAGGTCCGCCCAGGGGGCGACCAGCTCGCGCAGGCGCGCCCACCCGTCCGGGCCGTCCAGGTGCTCGTCCTCGGCCAGCCGGAACTCCCAGCGGTAGCGGTCCTCGCCGACGCGCATGAACGTGCCCGGCCGGTGGGGGCAGCAGATCTGCTCGGCGCCTTCCCAGCTGCGTACCGGGCGGCTGGTGCGCACGTCGATGACCCGCCAGCTCTCTTCGAAGTGCAGGTCCTGCCAGAGGGTGCCGATGGCGTCGCGGGTGAGGCTGCCCGCACCGTCGCAGCCGAGGACGGCATCGGCGAACACGTGCTCCACCTCGTCGCTGCCGTCGCGGCGGAAGGTGACCCGGACCGGACCCGTGGGATCGTTGGGTCCGTCGGTGTCCTGGGTGACGGACACGACCTCCACCCCGCCCCGCA
This sequence comes from Streptomyces sp. NBC_00390, assembly GCF_036057275.1. Taxonomy (NCBI): domain Bacteria; kingdom Bacillati; phylum Actinomycetota; class Actinomycetes; order Kitasatosporales; family Streptomycetaceae; genus Streptomyces; species Streptomyces sp. NBC_00390. Next base: position 7,983 of record NZ_CP107945.1, read on the forward strand.
GCTCGCACTCGGGGCGGCGCGCCAGGGCGTCGCGCAGCAGGCGTTCCAGCTCGGGCTGGTCGAACATGCTGGTCTGTGGGAAGCCGTGGTGCCCGTGCAGGGACCGCGGGAATTCGGTGATCATGCGGCGCCGGGCGTCGAGCAGCCGTAGCCCGCGCGCGGGGCGTGCGAGGGCGGCGAACTCCTCGTGGACACCGACGCTCTGCAGGATCCGGCGGATCTCGTCGTCCACGACGACGGCGCGCGGCTGGGGGTAGACGTCCCGGTGGCGTTCCAGGACGACGCTGCGCACTCCGTGCCGGGCGAGCAGGAGGGCGGCCGTGACGCCGACGGGTCCGGCACCGATGATCACCACCGGTGTCCGGGATGGGGCCTTCATGGTGCGTCCGTGACGGGGGTCCGCTGCTCGCCGAGGTCGATCTGCCCGTCGGGGGTGGCGATCGTGGCGGTGATGAGGTCACCGTCGCGCAGGTAGAGGGGGTTCTTGGCCTGGCCCTTGAAGAACGCCTTCCACTTCATCGCGGGCGGCAGCAGCGCGCTGATCTTCGCGATCGGCTTGGGCGGGGCCTTCAGGGCCGTGCCGCCGGGGGTGCCGGTCAGCAGCAGGTCGCCGGGGTCGAGGGTCTGGAAGCGGGCGAGCAGGGTGAGCGCCTGTGCGGGCCGTACGATCATGTCGGCGAGCGTGCGGTCCTGGCGCGGTACGCCGTTGACCGACAGCCGCAGGCGCAGGTTGAGCAGGTGGGCGAAGTCTTCGGGCTCCAGCAGGGCCAGGTACGGCCCCGTCGGCGTGAAGGTCGGATAGGACTTGCTCTCGTAGAACTGGGTCTTGGTCAGCTGGACGTCGCGGGCGCTGACGTCGTTGGTCAGGACAAGGCCGGCGACGTACCGGGGCAGGTCCTGCTCCTCGACGACGGTGCCCACGGGCAGGGTGGCGCCCATGACGAGGCCGAGTTCCACCTCGTGGTCGAGGAACTTCACGTGCGCGGGGCGGACGATCTTCTCGTGCGGTCCGCTGACCGAGCCGGACGCCTTGCGGAAGAAGGTGGCCGGAATGTCGCCGGTGAAGCCCGAATCCTTGGCGTGGCTGCGGTAGTTGACCATCTGGGCGACCACCCGGCAGGGGGTGGTGACCGGAGGCAGCGCCACCAGGCCGGCGACGGGTGTGCCGCTCTCGGCCAAGGCGGCGGCTTCGCGGACCGCGTCCCGGTCGGCGAGCAGCTCGGCGGTGGTGACCGCCTTGGTCTCGACGCGGACGGCGCGCTCGTCCCGGACGGCCCACCAGCCGTCGGTGGTGCGCAGAACGTTGGTGCTCATGAGCTCATCGCTTTCATCAGGCCCAGCAGGCGTGCGGGGTCGAGTTCGTTGTCGCCGCGCAGGGCCGTCATGACCTCGCGCAGCTTGGCGGGGGACGGGCTGGTGCCCAGGAAGTCGCGGGTGACCGGCGGGCCCCACTGGGCCAGGCCGCTCGCCGACATCGGCGCCCAGCCGGGCTCCAGGTCGCAGGAGAAGAGGTCGCCGTCGGCGAAGTGCTCCAGCATGAAGCGGTCGGGGTCGCGCCAGTAGTCGAACAGCTGGCTGCCCTGGATGTGCCGGCCGATGCCCCAGCTGCGCTGGTAGCCGCGCTCGGCCAGGTACTCCCCGCCGGCGCCGATCGCGTCGAGGTCGGTGACCTGGTAGGCGGAGTGCACATAGCCGGTGCCGGGCCCCAGGTGCAGGGCCAGCGTGTGGTGGTCGACGGCCAGGCCGCCCTGGTCGCAGCGGATGAACGCCATCGTCGGGCCACGGTCGCGTTGCCCGTCCAGGAACAGGAAGTCGGACACGATCATCCCGAGGGTGTCCAGGTACCAGTCCAGGGCGCGGGCGAACACCCTCGTCTCCAGCACCACATGGCCCAGCCGCTGGATGCGGGACGGCTCACGGGGCGGGCGCTGGGTGGCGTTCGTACGACGGTGATCCGTGCCGAAGTTGAGGATCAGCGGCTGCTGCTCGGGCAGCGCGGGCAGCTGCTCGGCGCAGTGCACGACCCGGACCGGCAGGCCCGAGGGATCGAGCAGGGCGACCGACTGCCCACCGCCCGGTACGCCGATGTCCCGGACGGTACTGCCGGTGGAGCGGGCCAGCCGGTCCAGGTCGGCCCGTTCGGCCGCGCGGAACGCCGGGCCGATGAAGCGGGACGCAGGCCCCTTGCGGATCACCGTGCACGGCGAGCCGGCGAACGTGCCCCGCAGCCACAGCTCGTGCTCGGTGCGGGCGGCGATCGCGAATCCGAAGTCGTGGGCGAAGACCTCGGCCCGGTCCAGGTCCGGCTTCTCGAACTCCAGCCAGGCCAGGTCCGCCACCTTGATCACGGGATTGCGGGAGCGTCCGGGGTGCTCTCCGCTCAGGGCGCCCTGCTCACTGTGGAGGTCTTGGTGGGGCGTCTGGGGAGCGGCCCTGTCAACGGGGGTGTGGGACATGGTGTCCTCCAAGCAACACTGCTGTAATGATGGAATCATCAACTTTGCCGTTACCCATCGTCAATAGGGTGGAGTCAAATAATTGATAATCTCATCATTTATGGCAGACTCATCGCGACGGTTGTTACACTCCCCGTATGCCGACGTCAGCCCCGCCCAAGAACCGCTTCGCACGGCGCCGCGCCGAGACCCGTCAGGCACTCGTCCGTGCGGCCCGGCAGATCCTCGCGGAGACCGGGGACACCAGCGCCAGCATCCAGGCCATCGCCGAGCGCGCGGACGTCGGTTTCGGCTCCTTCTACAACCACTTCGGGTCCAAGACGGAGCTGTTCGACGCCGCGGTGACAGACGCCCTGGAGGAGTTCGGGCAGGTCATAGACGAGCGCGTCCAGGGAATCGACGACCCGGCCGAGCTCGTCGCGGCGGGCTTCCGGCTCACCGCCCGGATGGCCGACTCCCACCCTGAACTCATGCGGATCCTGCGTGACCGCGGTCTGGCCCAGATCCACACCGACCGGGGCCTCGCCCCTCGAGCCCTGCGCGACCTGGAGACCGGCATCGCCTCGGGCCGCTTCACCTGCACCAACCCGACCACCGCCCTGTCCGCCCTCGGCGGGACCCTGCTGTCCCTCGTGGCGCTGCGGCTGACCCGCCCCGACCTCGACGGCGACGAGGCCGCCTCGGACCTGGCCGAGATGGTCCTGCGCATGCTCGGCGTCCCGCCGGACGACGCCCACCAGGTGACCCGGCGGCCGCTGCCCGTCAGTTGACCCGGAGCACCGGCTGCGCCAGGCCCCGTGGGCACCACCCCGTCCGCCGGTGGCCGCGCGGACCCTCGTCCTCGACCACGACCAGCCCGTGAGACCGGGCTCCTCCCGACACCGCGCAGCCAGACGCGGCCGGCTGAGGCTTCGCGGTCCACCGGCACGGCGTAACGTCGTCAGTGTGGACTTCACCGCGGACAGTCTTCTGTCCCGTGCCGCGCATGAACTCAGCCCGCGAGCGGACGAGCTGATCCACGACGTAGAGCAATGCCTGCGGCGCGAGGTCCCCGAGCTGTGGGACGAACCGGACATCGCGCGGATGACGGGAGAGAACATCGCCGAGCACGTCGCCGCCCTGCTTTCCGGCATCGAGCACGACATCGAGCCACGGCGGATCGATCCGCCGGCCGCCGACGCAGAGCGCGCACGTCGGCTGGCTCAGCGCGGGAAGCCGGTCACAGCGATGCTGCGCGCCTTCCGGCTCGCGCAGAGCCGCATCATCGACCGGCTGCTCGAAGAGCTGCCCCAACTCACCAGCGATGCCGAGCCGATCAACGCGGCGACACGCAAGCTGATCGCACTGGCGACCGAGTACACGGACCGCACATCGCAGACGGGCGTCCTGGCCTTCCAGGAGGAGCGGGACCGCCAGGTGCAGTGGCGGCTGTCGGTGGTGAACGAGGCGAGCGTACGCGTCGGAACGACCCTGGACATCGCCCGCACCGCCCAGGAGTTGGCGGACTTTGCCACCGAGCACTTCGCCGACGCCGCCACCGTCGACCTCCTCGACACGTCTTCCGGAGAGGAGTTTCCGGCGCAGGGCACACTCGCGGTCCGCCAGGTCGCCCAGCGGTCGGTGACGGACGGTCACCCCGAGACGACCCATCTGGAAGCGATCCACGGGCAATCGTCGGTTCCGCCGCAGCAGCCCCACAGGTACCCGGACGGATCACCACCGGCTCGCGCCCTGGTCACCGGCCGGCCCTCACGGCACCACCTCGGCCCGTCCGCTTCCATGCTGCTGGTACCGCTGTGCGCCCGTGGCACCACGCTGGGTGTCGCTCAGTTCTTCCGTCACCACAAGCCCGACGCGTACGGGGACGAGGACCTGCTCCTCGCCCAGGAGATCGCAGCCAGGGCCGCGGTGGCCATCGACAACGCCCGCCGATACACGCACGCGCGCACCACCGCCCTCACCCTCCAGCACAGTCTGCTCCCGCACAGCACACCCGCGCAGTCCGCCGTGGAGGTCGCCTGCCGCTACCTGCCTGCCGCCGCCCAGCTCGGCGTGGGCGGCGACTGGTACGACGTCATCCCGCTGTCCGGTGCCCGGGTCGCACTCGTGGTGGGCGACGTGGTCGGCCACGGCATCCACGCCGCCGCCACCATGGGCCGGCTGCGGACCGCCGTGCGCACCCTCGCCGACATCGACCTGCCGCCCGACGAACTCCTCACCCACCTGGACGACGTCGTCATCCGCCTGGCCGCCGAAGTCTCTTCCGAAGTCCCTGCCCAAACGGACACAGAATCCGCGGGGGACATCGGAGCCACCTGCCTGTACGCCGTGTACGACCCCGTCGCCGGCTGCTGCACCCTCGCCCGCGCGGGCCACGTGCTGCCCGCCGTGATGACCCGGGACGGCACCGTGGACATCCTCGAGCTGCCCGCCGGCCCGCCACTCGGCCTGGGCGGCCTGCCGTTCGAGACGGCGGAGATCGACCTGCCCGAGGGCAGCCTCCTCGCCCTCTACACCGACGGCCTGATCGAGGCCCTCGACCACGACCTCGAGGCGGGCATCACCCGACTGTGCCACGCCCTCGCACAGCCCTCCGCCTCCCTGGAGGCCACCTGCGACACCGTCCTCGAAGCGCTGCTGCCCCCGGACCGACCGCACGACGACGTGGCACTCCTCCTGGCCCGCACCCACGCCCTCGGGGACCGTCAGGTCGCCACTTGGGACGTGGCTGCCGACCCGGCCGAGGTCGCCCGGGCCAGAGCGGGCGTCTCCAAGCAGTTGACCACCTGGGGGCTGGAGGAACTCGACTTCACCGCCGAACTGGTCGTCAGCGAACTGGTCACCAACGCCATCCGCTACGGCCGGCCTCCCATCCAGCTGCGTCTCATCCACGACCGCACCCTCATGTGCGAGGTGTCGGATGCCGGCAGCACGACTCCGCACCTGCGCCGGGCCCGTGTCTTCGACGAGGGCGGGCGAGGTCTGTTCCTCGTCGCCCAACTCTCCGAGCACTGGGGAACGCGCCATGCCCGAAGTGGCAAGACGGTCTGGGCGGAGTGCGCCCTGGGCGCGCCGGAGCTCTTCCCGGACGTGGCAGCGCTGGACCTGGAGGGTATTCCTGGGATCATGTGAGCACCATTCGCCCGGCCCGCCGAGACGATCGCCCGGGGGCTTCTACTGGCTGACGATGCAGCACCTGTCGGCGTAACCTGACCCGCCCGGTCACGTGCGGACGAACGTGACCGAATCTTGGTTGTCGGTGGGCAGCCTGCCCCGGTCGCCCCCGTCGGGCCGCGCGCGGACATGGCCGTCGACGGATGGTGGATGAGGTCGCGCCGCTGATCGCAGGAGGCCCGGCCCCGCATCGCTGAGGAACTGGGCATCAGTCCTGGTGAACTGGCCGGCCTGCACCGCAGGTTCGAGGTCGTCCCCCGGGGCACAGGCCCAGGTCGACCGGGGGGACGTCCGCTGCGGACTGTGGAACCGCTGCCGGCGCCTCGTACCTGGGTGCCGGAACCGGCTCCTTGGAAGCGGCGTACAGTCCGCCCGCCTGCGACCCCACCCGCCCATCCGCCTCCCGCAGAACGGAGGCCGCGGGACCTGCACATGATCCGACCAGACCTTCGGGATCCCGACGCGGGCGAGGACCTGATTCTCCACTCGGCGTGGCGCCAGTACATCGGTGCGTCCCACGCAGAGGTATCACCCGGCTCGCCCTGCCGACTTCACCTGCCCCGGAGCCGGTGTGCGCCAGACCCGGATACCGGGAAGCCGTAGGCGCCGGTGCTCCCATCAAGCACCGGCGCCCACTCACCCCTGCCCTGAGGTGGTCTTGATGAACTTTCTGTTCAGTTGTCAGGGGACGAGGATGAGGCGGATCGGGTCGCCGATCTTGTTCTCCAGCCGGTTGACCGCGTCGGCGGCCTCGGCGAGCGGGATGTGGTCGGTGATGGAGGGGGCCAGGTCGAGACGGCCGACCTCGGCCAGCCGGACCAGCTCGGTGACGGACTCGGGGGTGCCGCCGTAGTGGCCGCGCACCTGCTTGCCCAGGTAGTTGAAGGTCAGGCCCTCGCTGATGGTGATCGGCCTGGGACTGATGCCGACCAGGATGAGGACTCCGTTCAGGCCGAGCACGGCGGCGGCCTGCTCACGGACCGCCGGCACGCCGGCGCAGTCGAAGGCGAAGTCCAGGCCCCGTCCGGCGGTGGCCGCGCGGACCTGGTCGGCGAAGTCGTCGGCGGCCGGGTCCAGGGCGAAATCCGCACCGAAGGCCAGGGCACGCTCCCGGGCGCCGGGCAGCGGGTCGACGGCAATGATCGGCGCGGCGCCGGCCAGGCGGGCGACGCGGACGTTGTGGGCGCCGACACCGCCCACGCCCCAGATGCCGACGGACTGGGCGGGGCGTACACCGGCGGTGGCGACGACGGCGGCGTAGGGGGTGGAGACCGCGTCGGGGATGATCGCGGCCTGGTCGAAGGGGAGGTTGTCGGGGATGGGGATGAGGGTGTCCTCGCGGGCGAGGGTGTACTGGGCCCAGCCGCCGTCGTAGTCGATGCCGGCGGTGAGCATCTGGGTGCAGGGGCGGCGGCGCACGCAGCCGGCGCACTGGCCGCAGGTCTTGCCGGCCTCCAGGGTGACGCGGGTGCCCACGGTCAGGCCGCGCTTGAGGCCGGGTCCGAGGGTGTGGATCACACCGGAGACCTCGTGGCCGACGGTGACCGTGTCGGAGGTGGCGAACAGCGGGACGAGGGAGCCGTCGATGAGGTGGACGTCCGACAGGCAGACGCCTGCGGCCTTCACCTCTATGAGGACCTCGCCCGGGCCGGGCACGGGGACGGGGACCTCCTCCACGGCGAACTTCTTGCTGTCCAGGTGGAAGCGTCCGGCGAGCATGGTGTCCATGGTGCTCTGCTTTCTGTGAGCGGCACTCCCGGCGGTTCGGGCCGATGGGTGCCGTGTGGTGCCTCGCGGGTGAGTGGTGGCCGGGAGGGTGCGGGGTGTCAGGACCGCCGCACCCTCCCGGCGCCTGGGGGTCAGGCGAAGACGTCCTGCTGGTAGCGCTCGTCCGCTTCCAGCTGGGCGAGCCACTGCTGGGCGGCCTCGTCGTCGCTGCCGGTGTGCTTGCGGTAGATGGCGGCGAGCGCCTCGCGCACGGCGGGTGCCATGCGGCGGCCGTCACCGCAGACGTAGATGTACGCGCCGTCCTGGATGGCCTGCCACACGGTGTCGGCGGCGCCCGCGATGGCGTCCTGGACGAACCGGGCCGGGTGGCCGGTCACCGCGGAGTAAGCGGTGTGCACCTGGGCGATCCCGGCCTGCTCCCAGTCCTGCATCTCCTGCCGGTAGAAGTAGTCGTGCTCCGGGTGGCGGCAGCCGACGAAGACCTGGGACAGGCCCGCCTGGGTGCCGTTCGCGTGCTGGTGGGCACGCTCCTCGAGGAAGCCGCGCAGGGGCGCGATGCCGGTGCCGGGGCCGATGAGGATCAGCGGCGTGGCGGGGTCGGCCGGCGGGGCGAAGGTCGGGGAGGGCACGCGCACGTAGCCGTAGACGACGTCTTCGGGCTCGAGGCCTGCGATGTAGGAGGAGCAGGTGCCGCGGTACCGGCCGTCGCCGGACAGGGCCGGGCCTTCCAGGAGGCCGACGGTCAGGCGCACGTGGCGCGGGTTGGCCAGCGGGGAGGAGGAGATGGAGTAGAAGCGGGGGCGGATCGGGCCCATCATCTCCAGGAAGACCGCCAGTGGCAGTTCGACCGCGGGGAAGCGCTCCAGCAGACCCAGTACGGAGACGCGCTTGCCCAGGATCTCGGCCTGGTAGCGCTCCTCGGCTTCGGCGGTGTCGGCCGTGTAGGCCTGCAGCTGCGGCCGGGTCCACGGGCACTGGGTGTACTCGGCCAGCGTCTGTATCTGGGAGCGGGTGGCCACGTCCTGCAGCTCCAGGAACTCGGTGAGCAGCAGGCCTGCGGTGACGGGGGTGCCCACCGGGAGGTGGGTGCGGCCGCCGGCGGGCTGGTCCAGGCGCAGGGCCTGGTCGCGGTCGACGCCGAGCCCCGCGAGGGCGCGGTTGACCAGCGCGGGGTCGTTCTTGGCGAAGACGGCGAGGTGGTTGCCGGTGTCGTAGGTGACACCGTCGGGGAGCTCGATGGTGATGGACTTCGCGGCCGGGCGCGGCGGCTCGATGCTGAAGTCCCACAGGCCGGTGGCGTCTGCCACGAGTTCCTCGTTGGCGATCACGGTCAGCGGGTAGGCCTGCTCGGAGACGATCGCCGGGCGCACGTCGGCCTCGGTGAGCATCTGCACCTGGAAGCGCGGTCCGCTCGCCTGGGAGGTGTCGGCGGCGTACTCCTCGGCCAGGGTGGTCCACAGGGTGTCCATCCAGCGGGTGGCCATGCCGTCGAAGTCACCGGCGGCATCCGCGATGCCGCGCTCGATGACGGGGGTGGCGCCGGCGGCCAGCAGGCCTTCCTCGATCCGCTTGGGGAAGGCCTGGTAGGTGGCCACCCACTGGGTGTTGCCGGCACCCAGCAGCGCGAACCGCACGTTGGACAGCGAGCCCTGCGGGAGTCCGGCGGAGAGCAGGTCGTCGAAACGCTGCGCGTTGTCCGGGGCCTTGCCGTTGTAGCTGGAGGCCACGACGGCGAGCAGTCCCTCGGTGGGCAGGTTGTCGCCCAGCTCGTCCAGGCCGACCAAGGTGGTGCCGAACCCGGAGCGCTCACCGCGGTCGGCGATGGTGCGCGCGAGGTCCTCGCTGCTGCCCAGGCTGGAGCCGTAGGCGACGGTCAGGTTCACCCCGACACCGCTGACCGCGGTCTGCTGCTGCGTGCCGTCGGTCTGCAGGTCCGCGGCGCCGAAGACGGTGCGCTCGTGCTCCTGACGGGTGCGCACGTGCAGTTCGAAGCCGCCGGGCTTGCGCGTCAGCGCCTCCTTGACGTCCATCTTGTAGTCGGTCGTGTCGGAGAACTTGAACTTCTGCAGCACCAGCGCGAGGGCCAGACGGGCCTCGGTGAGCGCGAACTGCCGGCCGATGCAGGCACGCACGCCGTTGCCGAACGGCTTGTAGGCGTGCGGGTGGTGGTGGACCCGGTTCTCCGGCAGCCACCGGTCGATGTCGAACTCCTCCGGCCGGTCCCACGCCTTGGGGTGGGTGTGCAGCGGGCCCATGAGGAGGTTGACCCGCGTTCCCTTCTTCAGCTCGTAGCGGTCACCGATGACGGTGTCCTCCAGCGGCGCCTTGGAGATCGCCGGGATGGGAGCCCACAGGCGCAGGGTCTCCTCCAGGATGCGCGGGATGACGTCCAGCTGCATGATCGTGTCGTAGTCCGGGACCGTGTCGCCGGGCAGCAGGCGGTCCACCTCGGCGTAGGCCTGGGCCAGCACGTGCGGGTTGCGCATCAGCGAGTACGTGGCGAACGACAGCAGGCCACTGGTGGTCTCGTGACCGGCGATCAGGAACGTCACCACCTGGTCGCGGACATTGTCGTCGTACAGCCGTTCGCCGGTCTCCGGGTCGGTCGCTTCCAGCATCAGGCCCAGCAGGTCTTCCTCGGCGCTGCCCTTGCCCTCGTGGCGCTCCTTGATCACACTGCCGACCAGGTCCTGCATCAGCTGGATGTTCTCGCCGTACCTCTTGGCATCGGCCTTGCGGAGCTTGGTCATCATCGGCAGCTCCTGGGAGCGCCGCAGCGACTCGATCAGCGACTCCAGCAGCGCGTTGAGGAAGGGGTGCAGCTCCTCCTTGGCGAAGGAGTCGAACCGGTAGCCGAATCCCGACAGGGCGATGGTGTCCAGGGTGAGCCGTGTGTAGTCGTCGGTGATGTTGACCGGCCGGCCCTCCCGGCTCTCCCACTTGCCCACCAGGTTCTGGGCGATCTCCAGCATCTGCCCGTAGTAGGCCTTCATGGCCCGCTGGCTGAACGCCGGCAGGAGGATCCGGTGCGCCATGCCCCATTCCTCCTCGTGCTGGTGGGCCGTGAACAGGCCCGCGCCCGTGAAGTCCCGCACATGGTTCAGCGGCGTCTTCTCGATCTGCTTGAAGAACCGCGTCTCGTCGCAGACCTCGGCCACCAGGTCCGGGTCGGAGACGAAGACCTGCTCGATGCCGGCGATCTCCATGCCGTAGATGCCCTCGGGGAACTGCTTGGACAGCTCGCCGAAGTACTCCACCGGGTTGGTGCTGGGGATCTGCGGCGTGTGGCCGAGGAAGGGGACCCCGCGCGGAGACCGGATGGGTCGCAGGTCGTTCTTGGACTGGGTGGACATGGCTTGCTCCTTCAGGCAGGGGAGGGAATCGGGCAAGGGCGCCGGTCGATGCGCGGTGCACCACGGAAACATACGCCGTATGGAATTAGTACCGTACGCCGTATGGAAAGCAACTGCAACCCCGGGGCCGCACGAGCGGCCGCCATGCCGCCGTGTGGCCGAGGTCATTTCCATACGCCGTACGAAACTGATAGCGTCCGGGGCATGGAAAAGGTGAAGCGTCCCCCGCGGGGAACCAGGAAGAGGGAGGTGCCTCTGACCGAGGCCGGGATCTATGCCGCCGCCCTGCAGCTCATCGACGCGGAGGGGGTCGAGGCGCTCACCATGCGCAAACTCGCGACCGCGCTCGATGCGAACCCGATGTCGCTGTACCACCACGTGCCGAACAAGGACGCCCTACTGCGCGGCGTGGCGAGAACGGTCGGCGCCCAGTTCCGCACCGTGACACTGGAGGACGCTCCCTGGCAGGAGCGCATCCGCCTGCTCGCCACGGATTTCCGGACGCTGGCGCACCGCCACCCCAACCTGATGGCCTACTCGTTCAGCCACCAGGCGGACTTCATCCAGCCCGAAGACCCGTTCTGGGTTGCGCTCGCCGCGATCCTGGACGCCGCCGGGGTGCCGCACTCCGAGCTCCCGCAGATCGCCGCTCTCGTGTGCTGCGTCATCACCGGTGTCCTCACCGCCGAGCTCAACGGCGCGCTCCACCGGTGGTCGCGCCTCAAACCCCCCACTGTCGGCGAAGACGGGCTCGCCCATCCAGGCCGTGACGAGAACCGCGTCTTCCGCCTGGCGCTGGACGCCACGATCGTCGGCGTGGAGAGCCATATCGCACAGACCCGCAAGCGCTGACGGAGCGGAGCGGCCGCCACGGGCTCCGCCGACGAACACTTCTTCGCCGCCTGAAGCGCCTGGGCGCAAGGGCGGCGAGCGGCGGACGTGCGCGGCGACGTTGCGTGCCTGGTCGCTCACGTGCGCAGGTTCGACCGCATCGCGGCCGGAGGGCAGACCTCCGCTTGCCGGGTGCTCGATGCCCTCACCGGGCCGACCTGATGCCCCTGCGATCGGGAAGGACCACAGTAGAGGCAGGAGCACAGGGAGGCTGCTGCGATGTCCGGAGCACCGACACAGCACACTTCAGCGCCGTATCTCCCGATCGCCGAGCACGGCCTGATCGGGGATCTGCGCACGGCCGCCCTGGTGGGCACCGACGGGACCATCGACTGGTACTGCTGCCCCTCCTTCGACTCCCCGAGTGTGTTCGCCGCGATCCTGGACGCGGACCGGGGCGGGGCGTTCGAGCTGTCCGCCGCCGTGCCGGCCGGCACCAAGCAGTTCTACTTCCCGGACACCAATGTGCTGATCACCCGGTTCTTCACCGAGGACGGGCTGGGAGAGATCCAGGACTTCATGCCGGTGGCGGAGGCCGGCGAAGCCGAGCGCCACCGGCTGATCCGGCGGGTGGTGTGCGTCCGCGGAACGATCCCGTTCCGGGCCCGGGTGGCTCCACGGTTCGGCTACGGCGCCCACCGGCACACCCTGCGGCTCCTGGAGGGGGCGGCCCTGTTCACTTCCGAGGCGCTGACACTGACGCTGACCGCCACGGTGCCGCTGGAGTGCGACGAGCAGGACGTCCGGACGGAGTTCACCCTGTCCCGGGGCGAGACGGCGGTCTTCGCCCTCGACCGGGTCACCGGGGAGACTCCGCCGCACGGCTGCCCGCTCGCCGAGGCCGAGCACGAGTTCACCGCCACGGTCGCCTTCTGGCGGCGCTGGCTGCAGCAGTCCCGCTACCGCGGCCGATGGCGGGAGATGGTGCACCGCTCCGCCCTCACCCTCAAGCTGCTCACCTACGCCCCCACCGGCGCCATCGTGGCAGCCCCCACCACCAGCCTGCCCGAGCAGATCGGCGGCGGCCGGAACTGGGACTACCGCTATGCGTGGGTGCGCGACTCCGCGTTCGCCGTCTATGCGCTGCTCAGGCTCGGCTTCGCCGAGGAGGCCGAGGCGTTCATGGGCTTCCTCACCCACCGCAACGACCGGCGCGAGGGCCCCGCCGGACCGCTGCAGATCATGTACGGCATCGACGGACGCGCCGAGTTGCCCGAACGCGAGCTCTCCCACCTGGAGGGCTACCGGGGCTCGGCGCCGGTGCGGGTCGGCAACGACGCCGTCAACCAGCTGCAGCTCGACATCTACGGCGCCCTGATCGACTCCGTGTACCTCTACGACATGTGGTGCCGGCCTCTGACCAGCGGCCAGTGGCGCGCGGTGTGCGACCTGGTGAACTGGGTCTGCCGGCACTGGGACCAGCCGGACGAGGGCGTGTGGGAGACCCGCGGCGGGCGCAAGAAGTTCCTCTACTCCCGCCTCATGTGCTGGGTGGCCATCGACCGCGCCATCCGCATCGCCCACCACCGCGGCCTGCCCGCCGAGCTCGTCCGCTGGGGCCCGGTCCGCGACACGATCTACTGGCAGATCATGGACAAGGGTTGGTCCTCCGCCCGGCAGGCGTTCGTCCAGTACGAGGGCGGCGACGTGCTGGACGCCGCGGTGCTGATGATGCCGCTGACCAAGTTCATCGCTCCCCACGACCCCGTGTGGCTGTCCACCCTCGACGCCCTCGGCAACGAACTGGTCTCCGACTCCCTGGTCTGGCGCTACGACCCCGAGGCCAGCCCCGACGGCCTGGAAGGCGACGAAGGCACCTTCTCCATCTGCTCGTTCTGGTACGTCGAGGCCCTCACCCGCGCCGGTCGACTGGACGAAGCCCAGCTGGCCTTCGAGAAGATGCTCACCTACGCCAACCACCTCGGCCTGTACGCCGAGGAGATCAGCCACACCGGAGAGCAACTGGGCAATTTTCCGCAGGCGTTCACCCACCTCGCCCTCATAAGCGCCGCCTTCAACCTCGACCGCGCCCTGGACTGACCGCCGCCCTGCGTGGCAGGAACTGCACACGGCCCTCCGTCCCGCAGGCGCGGCGCTCCGACACGAACGAGAAGGTCGCCGCAGACTTCGAGCGGCCCGGTGCCTGTCACCGCAAGGGTGAGTCGGCGGTGGGCGTCAGCACGGACTCGGCGACATCGACGATCTGACCGATGTCGAAGCCCTCCATGTCTGCGCGGAATTCGGGGCTGGACAGGTACGCCTCCAGCCGCTCCTGAACGTCGTCGGCGTCCCGGTAGGAAACGAGGGCGTACAGCTGGGACGCCGCACTCCCGGGAGCTGCCGGCCCCGTCCACACGCCGTGTGTGGTGATCCTGTGCTGGGCCATCCCGGGAATGTGCCTGGACCAGATGTCCCCGTAGGCGACGAGCGCCTCAGGGCTGCGCAGTGTGTAGACACGAAGCTGGTACTGGGACATGAACTCTCTTTCCTTCTCTTCTGTGGCCAGGGCAAAGACGCCCCTCCGCAAGGCAGTCGGGAGGCTTCTCTCAGCCTTTCGCGAACAGGTTCGCCAGTTCGACGTTCCAGTCGATGTGTCCGGACTCGGCACCCCGTGGCACCAGCGCCTCCGTGTTCTCCAGGAAGGTCCTGACGTCCTGCACGGGAACCTCGAGCAAGGCGGTGCCCGCGGGGGACCCGAGGACGATGTACATCGCTTGGTCACCACGGCCAACGGCCGGCCAGATCCGGACGTCCCCACTGCCTGCGGAACCCCTCAGGCCATCGGCCAGAAGATCACGCCCCAGGACCCATTCGACCGGCTCGTCAGCGTCGGTGGAAAAGGCGGCACGTAGGGGTCAGTGGGCTCGTAACGCAGGCTCATGCACATGGACAGCGAGGAGGTGCGCGAGATGACAAGCTGCACGGCCACCCCCTGCATCACGGTCTTCAAAGGCTCCATCGGCTTTCACTCCAAGGTGTCTCTGCCTCGGCTGCGCCCCGCCGCCGGACCGCCGCGGGCCGGCAGCGAAGAGGCAACGAAGGCCGAGGCGTTGCAGCAGGGCCCGGGCGCCGGAGCGCCGGCCGCCTGTGCGGCGGTCAGCGGCTGCCGGTCTCAGCCCGGCCGTCGTGGTGCCGGCCACGGATCTCGTCCCAGGAGCAGCCCTGCTCGAGCAGGTAGCCGACACCGTGGTCCCAGCGGTAGTCGTCGGCGTTGACGCTGACGGCCGGGCGTTGGACGGGTGCGGATGCAGAGGTCCCGGCCGAAGCGGCGCCCCCGGCACCGAGTACGGCGACACCCGCGACCGCCACGGAGGAAGCGGTGACGGCAACGCGCCTCGTGAGCTTCTTCATGGTCTTTCCTTCCCGATCGGTGCGAGCTGCACCATCGACTGCATGCAGGCGATGGGCGGCGCGCCTGGCGCGGCCAAACTTTTCCATACGGCGTATGGAAGTGCCCTCCCAGGATTACCATACGGCGTATGGAACTGTCGAGGCGGCGGAAATGGTCCGCACGACCGGCGGCGACATGAACACCTCGACGTGCTCGCCGAGGCCGCATCGGCCGCCTGGACGAAGTCCGCCTGGCCTTCGAGAAGATGCTCACCTGCATCGGCCATCCCGGGCCCTGCACCGAGGACATCAGTGACATCGGCAGACAACTCGGCAGCCGTTCCCGGGCGTTCACCCACCTTTCCCTCATCGGAGCGGCCTTCGGACTCGACCACGCCCTGGGCCGAGCCGTCGCCCTGGGCGGACGAGGTGCCCGCGATTTCCGTCTGAGGAGCCGTGGCGTGCGGGCGCCCGAGTCCGGCCCCGCCGGAAACGAGGGGGTGAGACGACGGAGGGAGCGGTGAGGATGCAGACCGTTGTGGATCTCACGCAGAGCCAGGGCCATGCGCAATGCGTGTTCCTCGCGCCGGAATGTTCCAACTGCACGGGCAGGAGGGGTTGCCGCACGCCACGGCCGTCCCCGACAACCAGGCCGAGCGCGTGCGCCAGGCCTCGGCGGCGCCCGGTGCAGGCGATCCTTGGTGCCGCTCGGCCAGGCCGAAAACCGCCGCGCTGCTCTTCATCGCCGGACACGGGACCACGGTCAACCCGATACCAACGGGGTGCTCACCCCGCTGCGCCAACCCGAGCACCTGGACCAGCTGCGCCGTGACCCCGGCCTGCTGCCGCAAGCGGTGGAGGAACCACTGCGCCACGAACCTCCCATGCCGAGGCTGCGGGGCGGCGACAGCAGGCGAGAGAGACCAGCCACCCCGGCACCTTGCGCAGGCCGCGGGAACCGGTGCGCAGCCGGCGACAAGATCCTCTTCACGCTGCAGCAGGAAGGGACCGCCGGGCAAGGTCACGGGCCTCATCCGGGGAGAGGCCGAGCATGTGCAGGATCATCTCGGCCATGATGCCTGCGACCTGGCCACTGTCGGCCTCGGGCCGGCTGCACCACAGCTCCAGGAGCGCCAGCAGGCTGCCGTTCAGCGCGGTCAGGGCGATCACCGGGTCGACCACGGTGAACCGGCCTGCGGCCATGCCCTGCTCGACGTCGCGCTTCGCGCGCGGAGCCAGCCCGTCGCCGGCGCATATCCGACCGAGCTCGCTGTGGCACAGGATCTGCATGATCTCCGGGTACGACCCGGCCATGCGCGCGCTGAGCCGCACGCCCCCGGCGAGGCGCTCGGCGGGATCATCGAGGCCGTGCAGGCGTTCGTCGACGGCCTGGGCGTACTCCTCCAGCGCATCGGCCACGGCCGCGTCGAACAGGTCCGGCTTGCCCGTGAAGTGGTTGTAGAAGGAGCCGAGGCCCACGTCCGCGCGCTCCGCGATGGCATGAATGCTGGCGCTGGTGCCACCGGACTCGGCCAGGATCTGCCGCGCGGCGCAGACGAGTGCATGGCGGGTCTCGGCACGGCGGCGTTCGAATCGGTTCCTGCGTGGGGCCGGCATCGGCATGCTCCATGAATAAGAGCAGCAGTTCTGATCAGTTCATCATTACATTGCCCGCCCCGGCTGTCCACCGTGGCCCACCCGTCCCGACGCCGCAGTGGCGAGATGCGACAGCACACGGCCATATCTGACCATTTCATCAGTTTCAGGGACTTGACGATAAAGCGATCGTATTTGACTATTTCATCAGAAGTGGACAAAGTCGTCCAAGGTTGGCAGATGCTCGCGCCGGTGACCGTTCAACCGCCGGCGAGGCCGCTCGCTGCATCGCACGCCCGGCGCGGCCGGTGAGGCCGGAAGCCCCCGGCCCTCACCGTTCCACCACGGCTACGGACCGGACCGGCTCCGTGCCTGCCGACGCTTTCTCGCACCTCCGCACCGATGGGAAGAACCGGATGACGAAGACCGACCACGCGCCCCTCGCCGAGGCGGTGAGCCCCCGAGAGACACCCGATGCGGCCATAGCGATGCTCGATGCGGAGGGGACCGTGGTGGGGTGGACGCACGCCGCTGAGCATCTGGTCGGGTACCCGGCCGAAGAAGTGGTGGGCCGGTCCGCCGCACACGTGCTGCCGCCCGCACAGGACGCCCCGAGTGCTTCGGCGTTCGCCGAGCAGTGCCGTGACCAAGAGGGCTGGTCCGGCACCGTGACGGTCCGCCACCGCGACGGCCACGCCATCAAAATGACGCTGCGGATCTCGCTGCTGCGGGGCCCGGACGCCGGCACCCGGTGGCTGGTGTCCGTCACCGACATAGGCACCCTGTCCTCGGGGGCGTCGTCCAACGGAGCTGTGCGGGACTCGCTCCTGGCCCACGCACCGGTCGGCATCTCCGTCTATGACCCGCAGCTGCGCTGTACGTGGGTCAACGACGTCATGGAGCGCCACGACGGCACCCCTCGTGAGCGACGGTTCGGACGCCGCCTGCATGACTCGCTGCCCGCCCTCGAGGCCGAAGCACTCGAGGCGGTGATGCGGCAGGTGCTGGAGAGCGGCACCACCATGGTCCACGAGTACCGGGCGTGGTCGTCGGCGGACCGGCGCCGGGAGCACGCGTTCTCGGCCTCGTTCTTCTGCCTCCAGGACGCGGACGGCTCGGCGCTGGCAGTGTGCTCCATGAGCGTGGACGTCACCGGCAACCGGCGGGCGCGCGAGCGCCTTGCCATCCTCAGCGAGGCCGGCACGCGCATCGGCAGCACCCTCGAGGTCATGCGGACCGGGCAGGAACTGGCCGACCTTGCCGTGCCCCTGCTGGCCGACCACGCACTCGTGGACCTGGTGGAGTCGGTCCCGTTCGGCATGGACCCCTCGGCGGGGACCGGCAAGGCGAGCGGCCGCCCCCATCTGATGCGCCGTGCCGGTCTGGCCTCCATCGACCTGGGCCTCCTGGAGTTGCCGTGGGTGCGCGAAGAGGTGATCCACCCCTTCCCGGACTCGCTGTTCGACACCGCCCTGCGCACCGGCAGGTCCTATCTGGAACCGGTGCTGGACACCTATTCAGGCCCCTGGGTCAACCACGACCCGGTGCGGACGCAGAAGGTCCGTGCCTCCGGCGTCCACTCCTTGATGGTCGTACCCATCCGTGCGCGGCGCTGTGTGCTGGGACTGGCACTGTTCGGCCGCTCCGAGGAGCCGACGCCGTTCCAGGAGGACGACCTCCTCCTCGCCGAGGAGCTCGTCACCCGGGCCGCGCTCAGCCTGGACAACGCTCTCCAGTACGCGCGCCAACGCACCGCGGCCCTGACGCTCCAACGCGACCTGCTCCCCCACCATGTGGGAGGCGGCGCCGCCGTCGATGTGGCCTCGCGCTACGTGCCGGCTGACATGGACCACGGGGTGGGGGGCGACTGGTTCGACGTGATCAAGCTGTCCGGCGCCCGGGTGGCCCTCGTCGTCGGAGATGTGGTCGGACACGGCATCAACGCCGCGGCGACGATGGGCCGGTTGCGCACCGCTGTCCGCACGCTCGCGGACATGGAACTGCCTCCCCACGAACTGCTGACGCACCTCGATGACACGGTCAGACGGCTGAGCGAGGAAGATGCCGACGCTGCGGACGAGACCCCGGCGGTGGTGGGCGCCACCTGTCTGTATGCCGTCTACGACCCGGTCACCCGACGGTGCACGATGGCGCGGGCCGGGCATCCCCCGCCCGCGGTCATCGACCCGCAGGGCCGTATCACTTTCCCCGACATGCCCGCCGGGGCCCCGCTCGGCCTCGGCCTCGGCCTGGTCCCCTTCGAGTCCGTGGAACTGGAACTGCCCGAGGGAACTCTGCTCGCGCTCTACACCGACGGTCTGGTCGAGTCCCGCGACGACGACATCGACGTGGGCCTGGACCGCCTGGGCGCCGTCCTGGCACAGACCGGTTCGTCCCTGGAAGACCTGTGCTCCCAGGTGATCGACACCTTGGCGACCCAGGCCCCGGCCGACGATGTCACCTTGCTCCTTGCGCGCACTCGCGGACTCGAACCGGCCCAGGTCGCCTCCTGGGAACTGCCGCACGAGCCGTCCGCCGTCCGCGTCGCCCGGCAGGCAGCCGCCCGTCAGCTCAGCGAATGGGGGCTTGAGCATCTGGTGACCAGCGTGAGGCTGATCGTCAGTGAACTGGTCACCAACGCCGTCCGCCACGGCGGCGGGCCCATCCGCCTACGGCTCATCCAGCACCAGGTCCTGACCTGCGAAGTCTCCGACAGCAGCACCAGCCACCCACGCCCCCGTCATCCCCACCTCACCGACGAGAACGGCCGCGGTCTCTTCCTCGTCGCTCAGCTGTCCCGCAGGTGGGGCTCCCGCTCCGGGGCCAACGGCAAGGTCGTCTGGGCCGAACAAGACCTGCCCTCCACAGCCGTTGCGGTGTGACGCGCTGCCGACCGGGCGGCCGACGGCCGCCACAGCAGGCCGATCTCTCGGGCCGCAGCCTCTCGTAAGGAAGCCAGGGATGGATGTAGAGAATGTCAAGAACGCCTGCCCGGCAGGCGCCTCCTTCGACGGTCTGGCAGCCGCCGTGCTCGACGATCGAGGCGCGATGGTGGGGTGGACCGGGACGGCAGAGGACCTGACGGGGTTTTGCGCCGAGGAGGTCTACGGCCGCCCCGTGCAGGACCTGGTGGCCGGCCTCCCGGACGACCTGCGCGGCGCCGCACAGCTGCCGGAATCCGGCCGGGTACGGCTGCGGCACCGCAGCGGCAGCACCATCGATGTCACTTTCCGGACCACGAAGATGGAGGGCTCGGCAAAGGTCCTCGTCCTGGCGGCACCCACCCACCACGTCGCCGACCACGAGCAGGGCGCAGCGCTCCTGCGCGCACTGTCCGCACAGAACCGGATCACGATCGCTCTGCACGACACGGCTCTCACCACTGTGCAGACCAACGCCACGCCGGACATTCTCGACGGCCGTCCAGTGGCGCCCGGCACTCGGCTGGGCGACGTGCTGTGTGCCGAGGACGCCGAGAACCTCGAGGCAGTACTGCGCCAGGTACTCGAGAGCGGTGTCCCGGTGGTCCGCAGAAAAATGCAGGTGAGCTGGCGGCACGACACGGCGCGGCAGCACGCGCTGTCCCTGTCCGCCTTCCGTCTGGAGGACGCGCAGCAACGCCCCACGGGGGTCGCAGCCCTGTACATCGACAGCGCCGACGATCTGCGTGCCCGCCGTCATCTGGATCTCGCCCGCGAGGTGGCCGAGCAGGTGGGAGGATCCCTGGATGTCGTGCGCACCGCGCAGGACCTTGCGGACGTTCTCGTACCCGCGTTCGGGGATCTCGCCGCAGTCGACCTTGCGCACTGCGTTTTCGAGGGGGAAGAACCCTCGAAACAGCTGGGCGGCGGAGACATGGGCAACGCGGCCCTTGCGCCGGCCACCGCAGTGTGGCCGGCCGGCATCACGCGCGGCGACCCCGTCCCACCCTATCCCGACCACCCCCTGCTGCGCAGCTTCCGACACGGCGAGACACTCGTCTTCGGCCTTGACGACTTCATCGCCATGGTCGGCGACCCGCAGGTGGTCGAGTATCTCGTCCCGAAGGACGCCCATTCGGTGATGGTGGCACCGTTGCATGCCCGCGGGCTCACGCTCGGCGCCATAACGGCCTGGCGCTGCGGCCGGTCCGGCCCCTTCACCGAGGACGAGGCGGATCTCATGACGCAGATCGCCTCACGGGGTGCGCTCGCCATCGACAACGCCCGCCGTTACACGCGCGAGCACAGGGCGGCCGTGGCTCTGCAGCAGCGCCTCCTTCCCCCGGCCACGACCGACACCCCGGCAGCCGAGACCGCCGGCGTCTACCTGCCCGCAGGCGGCGGAGCGGGCACCAGCGGCGACTGGTACGACGCCATTGCCCTGCCCTCCTTCCGGCTGGCTCTTGTCGCCGGAGACGTCGTCGGCCATGGCATACCCGCAAGCGCCACCATGGGCCGCCTGCGCACCGCCATCCAGACGCTCGCCGACCTGGAACTGGAGCCGGACGAGCTGCTCACCCGGATCGCGGACCTGGTCCAGCGCCTCGCGGCCGAAGCACCGCCCGGCGACCACGACGACGTCGGCGCCACCTGCCTGTACGCGGTCTACGACCCGGTCACCAGGCGATGCGCCATAGCCAGTGCCGGCCACCCGCCACCCGTCCTGGTCCGGCCCGACGGGACCACCGAAGTCGTCGCGATCTCCCCGGGACCACCACTCGCCATCGGCGGCCTGCCGTACGAGACCACCACGATCGACCTCGAGCCGGGCAGCGTCCTCGCCCTCTACACCGACGGCCTCATCGAACACCACGACCGCGACATCGACCAAGGCCTACGGCGCCTGACGGACGCCCTCGCCGCGTCCTGCCGTCCCGATCGCCCTCTGGAGGAAACCGGCCGGGCTCTCCTCGCCGACCTGACAGACCGGGCGCCGCGCGACGACGCAACGCTGCTCCTGGCCCGCACCCGCGCCGTCCCGGCAAAGAACACCGCTCACTGGGAAATCCCGGCCGACCCTGCCGCCGTCCCCAAGGCCCGGGAATGGATAACCCGCCAACTCACCACGTGGGGGCTGCCAGACCTCCTCTTCACCACCGAACTCATCGCCAGCGAACTGGTCACCAACGCCATCCGCTACGGTCGTGCACCGGCGCAGCTGCGGCTCATCCACCACAACGTCCTGGTGTGCGAGGTCACCGACTCCAGCAGCACCCAACCCCGACTACGGCGCGCCCACACCACCGACGAAGGAGGACGCGGCCTGTTCCTCGTCGCCCAACTCGCCGAACGCTGGGGCTGCCGCCACAGCCACAACCGCAAGACCATCTGGTCCGAACAACCCATCAAGCACCCCCGCTGACCGCGGCCTGCTCCGGCCCCAGTCGACAACGTAGTGGGCGCGCCGGTACACCATGCGCGCTTCGCCAAACCGGCGAGCCCGGCTCCGCCCGTGCGCTCACTCGTGGCAGGCCGACCCCGGCCCGTTCCTCACCATGCCGCGCAGCGAAGAGCCTCCGCAGGCCTGCCGCACAGCAGCCACCGTGCCGCCGGCGATGCGCGTCGGGCTCGCTGCGCCGCGACGACCGCAAGCGCCGCGTGGCCAGAAGACGGTGGGCCCGGGACACCCGCCCGTCGGGACGGGCGGGTGGCGACTGGAACGCCGTGAGCGCGAAGGCCCGACATGATGCCCGGTGCGAGAACACTCCCTACGGCGGCCCGGTCGCCCCCACAACCGTGCGTGCACCGCAGCCAGTTGGCGCACGCCCCACACCCCCAGGGGCCATAGACCATCACAGGGTCTCCGGGCGCGAACCCCGTGACACCCGGTCCCAATCTCTCCACCCATCCCGCATTCTCATGGCCGAGCGTGAAGGGCAGCTCCGTGGCGAAACCGGGTGGGGGTCCGGATGCCTCCATGATGTGCAGATCCGAGTGGCACGCACCGGCACCCCCGACCTTCACCAGGACCTGCCCCGGCCCGGGCTCGGGCACCGGCACCTCGCGCAGCTCGGGCGGTTGCTGCCATCCGACTTTAGTAGGGTCCTGGCGTGCCGTTCTCTACTGCCCCGAAGCAAGCCTCGTCTCGGGGCGTGCTTTCGTCGCTGCCGCGACCGCGTACGGGTCGCGGCAGGCTGGCCGCCGCCATCGGAGGCGGTCTCGTCGTGATCGCCGGTGGTACGTGGCTTCTGCTGGTCACCGGGCCCCAACCCGGCGACCACGCCCCCATGGCCATATGCGCCGCCGACGGCTTTACCCTGCGCGCCGACGTAGACGCGGACGGGCACCTGGACGAGATCAACGAGGGCACCAGCTCAGTGGTCTTCCGAAGAGACGATCACCGGACCGCTGTCAGAGTCGACGATGCCCGCGGGTTTTGGCAGAAGCTGCGCGGCGCATCGAAGGAGGACATGTCGACGCGGGGAGCCTTCGGCGACTTCGACGGCGACGGATACCTCGACTTGGCCGTCTTCTACAGTCAGCGCGACGAGGGCGACTCAACGCGGGACAACATGGTGGTGCATGAGGTGCATTACGGGCCTCTCGCCCGCGACCTGAGCAGCGACCGGATCGGCACCATCCGTATTGGGTCATCGTCGTTCGTGTACGAAGCACGGGCCATCGACACCAATCACGACGGCCGTGCCGAGCTGGAGGTCTTCCAGTCGGGCGGGGACGGCTCCGTCTCCCGCTACCTCGGCCGGCAGGACAGGGGCGGCGTGTCCGTGAGCCGTGAGGACACCGACGCCTACGGGGTGGCGGACCGGCCCTACCGCGAGCCCGACGCCCTCGGCTACGGCGCCTGCGAAGATCGCTAGTGCGCCAGTTCACGGACTCCCATCATGGGGAGCTTCAGCGAGCAGGTCTGTCCTACCCATGAGCGCCAGGTAAGGAAATTCAGAGAGCCTCATTCGTCGAAACAGGGGTCTCGCCGGTGGTGCCGAGCGACGGTTCTGTCATGTTGAACAGGACGTTCACCCACAGACGCCACCTGGCCGTACTTGTACGAGAACCGGGCCGTCCTTGCCTTCCACTGCAACGCGGGCCGGGCGCCTGCCGAGCTTAGTGCGTTGTGGCTAACCGGATTTCGTTCGAGGCGTGCGGCGCGGGTGATCATCTGGACAGAGGTACGGGTGCGGTCGCGGGCATGAAAGAACGGGCCCCTTGGTAGTGACGCGGTTACGACACCAGCACGACCAAGGAAGCCCGTTGCCCGATCAGTTGAGCAGTACCACTGTGCCTGCGTCCACCGCGGTCACCCCTGCGTGTGACTGCTACGTGCACCGGTTCGGTTCGATCGCTCCGGGGCTGCGGGCAGGCTGCTATCCCAGTGACATGACGGATGCGGAGTGGGCCGAGGTCCGCTCGGCGATGCCGGTTCCGGCCTGGCTGCTGAAGCGGGGCGGGCGTCCGGAGGCGTACTGCCACCGCGAGATACTCGACGCGGTGCGCTACCTGGTCGACAACGGCGTGAAGTGGACGGCCATGCCGGTCGACTTCCCGTACTGGCGGGCGGTCTACGACTTCTTCCGCCGCTGGCGGTCCTACGGCTATGTGCGTGAACTGCACGAACGCCTGCGACGTTCGGCGAGGGAACGCTCGGGCCGCAACGCCGAGCCCAGTGCGGGAGTCATCGACAGTCAGTCGGTGGACGCCTCCGAGACCGTCGGCGAGGACAGCCGCGGATACGACGGCGGCAAGTCACGTGACGGCCGCAAGCGTCACATCCTGACCGACACCGAGGGCCTGCTCCTGGAGGTCACCGTGACCACGGCCGATGTGCACGACTCCAAGGCCGCCCCCGCACTACTGGAGACGTTCATGGACCAGCCCGGCCGGCTGCTGAAACTGGTGTGGGTCGACAGTGCCTACCAGGGTCCGGCGCTGGCCAAGGCGTTCGCCCGCCACGGAGTCCGGACCGAGGTCGTGCGCCGCTCCGACGGACAACGCGGATTCGTCGTCCTGGCCCGCAGGTGGGTCGTGGAGCGCACGCTGAGCTGGCTGGCCCGCTCACGCCGCCTCAACCGCGACCACGAACGCCGCCCCGACCACCACACCCAGATGGTGTGGTGGGCCGCCGTGATCAGGCTGTCCCGGCGCCTGGCCGCAGACGCTCCGCGCTGGCCGGAGAAACGCCCCGCCCGACTGCTGCGGGCACGGGCATGAACCGTCCGTCCTTCGCCCGCACCAGCCAGCCCCGCTTCTCCAGCACGTAGGCACGGTGCCGGATCCTCTCCACCTCGTTCTTGATCTCCGCCTCCCGGCCCACCGCCCGCGTCAGCTCCACCCCGTTCACCGGCCCCGAAGCAGCCACCACCGCGGCGAACACCTCCCGGTACAGGCCGCTGAGCACCTCCTCGCCCATGCCCGACCGCCACACCGGCGGCCGCTCGCCATGCCCCGCGCCGGGGCCGCCCGATCCCACGGCAGCAGCCATCCCACCACCGGACAGCACGGAAACCGGCGTATTCACCGCGCCCTCCCCGGCCAGCACCGACACGAGCTCCTCACGCCCCACCCGGGCCCGCTCGACCCGCTCCCGCGCGGCATCCACCTCCGCCTGAGCCTGCTCCAGGACCTCCGTCCAGGACTCCAGATCCTGCCTCGCCCGCGCCTCACGCTGTTCCATCAACCCCAGCACCGACGGCATCGCACCCTCCTCGATCCACAACAAGCCGTCCGCTGCCTGCCCCTACCCCTCCGCGATCATGCCCCGCACACGACGAAGCCCCTGCTCATCGAACAGGGACTCCCTTTGCCACAACGCACTGAGAGGTTGCAGGAGCTACTCGACCGTCGTCGTATGGGCGGCTGCGTGTGGGGAGTGAGCACCCTGCCGGAGAAGGACTTCGACCTCATGCTGGAGGAACTCCTTGTCCACACCCCGGCCTTGATCTGGCCCCGGCGTGAGAGTGTCCCCGACGTGCAGGCGCTTCAGGATGCGGTCGCAGAGCACTGGGAGTCTCTGCCGGAGAAACTTGTCCGCGCCTTTCAGGAGCGGTCGGAGAACAGCCTGGGCGAGGGCGTTCCCGGTCATCTGGCTGATATCCGTACGACATGGCACGACGCGCACTGGCAGGACTTCTGCCAGCGACGCGCCGGGCGGGCGGTCGTCGCCCCGCAAGACGTGACGCCGAAGGAGCAGGCATGAACTGGACGCCGTACTACACCGGTACGGGGAGCGTCCCCGAGCGGCCTCAGACGCTGCCTCCCCCGCCTCCATGGCGCGCTCCGACGGGCAAGGCCGACGCAGCAGACGCAGTGCCGTCACCTTCCCCTGCGAGCACCTACCAGGCGGACCCCAAACTGGTCGACGCGGTCAACGCCGCACTCCATCTGCGTCGGCCCCTGCTGCTGACCGGGCCGGCCGGCTCGGGTAAGTGCGTTGTGGCAAAGGGAGTCCCTGTTCGATGAGCAGGGGCTTCGTCGTGTGCGGGGCATGATCGCGGAGGGGTAGGGGCAGGCAGCGGACGGCTTGTTGTGGATCGAGGAGGGTGCGATGCCGTCGGTGCTGGGGTTGATGGAACAGCGTGAGGCGCGGGCGAGGCAGGATCTGGAGTCCTGGACGGAGGTCCTGGAGCAGGCTCAGGCGGAGGTGGATGCCGCGCGGGAGCGGGTCGAGCGGGCCCGGGTGGGGCGTGAGGAGCTCGTGTCGGTGCTGGCCGGGGAGGGCGCGGTGAATACGCCGGTTTCCGTGCTGTCCGGTGGTGGGATGGCTGCTGCCGTGGGATCGGGCGGCCCCGGCGCGGGGCATGGCGAGCGGCCGCCGGTGTGGCGGTCGGGCATGGGCGAGGAGGTGCTCAGCGGCCTGTACCGGGAGGTGTTCGCCGCGGTGGTGGCTGCTTCGGGGCCGGTGAACGGGGTGGAGCTGACGCGGGCGGTGGGCCGGGAGGCGGAGATCAAGAACGAGGTGGAGAGGATCCGGCACCGTGCCTACGTGCTGGAGAAGCGGGGCTGGCTGGTGCGGGCGAAGGACGGACGGTTCATGCCCGTGCCCGCAGCAGTCGGGCGGGGCGTTTCTCCGGCCAGCGCGGAGCGTCTGCGGCCAGGCGCCGGGACAGCCTGATCACGGCGGCCCACCACACCATCTGGGCGTGGTGGTCGGGGCGGCGTTCGTGGTCGCGGTTGAGGCGGCGGGAGCGGGCCAGCCAGCTCAGCGTGCGCTCCACGACCCACCTGCGGGCCAGGACGACAAATCCGCGTTGTCCGTCGGAGCGGCGCACGACCTCGGTCCGGACTCCGTGGCGGGCGAACGCCTTCGCCAGCGCCGGACCCTGGTAGGCACTGTCGACCCACACCAGTTTCAGCAGCCGGCCCGGCTGGTCCATGAACGTCTCCAGCAGTGCGGGGGCGGCCTTGGAGTCGTGCACATCGGCCGTGGTCACGGTGACCTCCAGGAGCAGGCCCTCGGTGTCGGTCAGGATGTGACGCTTGCGGCCGTCACGTGACTTGCCGCCGTCGTATCCGCGGCTGTCCTCGCCGACGGTCTCGGAGGCGTCCACCGACTGACTGTCGATGACTCCCGCACTGGGCTCGGCGTTGCGGCCCGAGCGTTCCCTCGCCGAACGTCGCAGGCGTTCGTGCAGTTCACGCACGTAGCCGTAGGACCGCCAGCGGCGGAAGAAGTCGTAGACCGCCCGCCAGTACGGGAAGTCGACCGGCATGGCCGTCCACTTCACGCCGTTGTCGACCAGGTAGCGCACCGCGTCGAGTATCTCGCGGTGGCAGTACGCCTCCGGACGCCCGCCCCGCTTCAGCAGCCAGGCCGGAACCGGCATCGCCGAGCGGACCTCGGCCCACTCCGCATCCGTCATGTCACTGGGATAGCAGCCTGCCCGCAGCCCCGGAGCGATCGAACCGAACCGGTGCACGTAGCAGTCACACGCAGGGGTGACCGCGGTGGACGCAGGCACAGTGGTACTGCTCAACTGATCGGGCAACGGGCTTCCTTGGTCGTGCTGGTGTCGTAACCGCGTCACTACCAAGGGGCCCGTTCTTTCATGCCCGCGACCGCACCCGTACCTCTGTCCAGATGATCACCCGCGCCGCACGCCTCGAACGAAATCCGGTTAGCCACAACGCACTAAGTCCTCCGTCATCGAGCAGGTCGCCGCCGAACTCGGGCTCGGGAGTGTGCTGCGCTGGCACATCACTTCCCGCAGCAACCTCGCCGATGCGCTCTACCGCTACGACGCCCTGGGCCGCATCCACGCCTACAACCTCCGCGCCATCGACCGCCCCGCTGCCACAAGGAAGGGCCGGGCCGCACGCCGTGCCCGGGCGGCAGGTGACGACATCGGGGAGTTCGTCCAACTCGGTCCGCTCGGTACTGCCTTGGTGCCCGGCCGTCTTCCCCGCGCCCTGCTGATCGACGAGATCGACAAGAGCGATCTTGACCTGCCGAGCGACCTCCTCGACGTCCTGGAACGCGGCCGTTTCGAGATTCCCGAACTTGCCAGGCACTCAAGGAGGCACGTCACCGTCCGCACCGTCGATCCTGGCGTCCGGCATGAAGTCAAAGAGGGCCTGGTGGTGTGTGAGGAGTTTCCGGTCATCGTGCTCACCAGCAACGGTGAACGCGACTTCCCCGCCCCGTTTCTGCGGCGTTGTGTGCGGTTCGACATGCCCGCCCTCACTGTCCCGACCCTCACCAGCATCGTCGAGGCCCACCTGGAGAAGGTCGAGGAGGACACCACCCATACCCTGGTGAGCGCTTTCGTGGACCGGCTGAACCGCGGCGAGAACCTCGCCGTCGACCAGTTGCTGAGCGCCGTCCATCTCCTGCGCGGCAACCGCGTGCAGGACGAGGAGCAGCGGACGCGGCTGCAGGAGTTGCTGCTCCAAGGGCTCGGGCGTGGCTGAGAACCGGGCCGCACGGCTGCTGGCGGCCCTGGCCCATGCCGGCCTGGGCGACCTCAGCGGCAGCGCAGAAAGCGACATCCAGGAAGCCCTCGATGCTTTTCTTCTCGCTGCCGCCAGATCCGGCGTCGGCCGGACCGGTGACCTGCCCACCGATCCGCCCCAGGCCGACGAGGCGCTCGCCGAGGCGTCCCTTGAGCCCGAACCGGCAGCAGACGACTCCTGCGACGATCCGTCGGTCCCTGAACCCGGTCCGCAGGCAAGCGCTCCCGGGACCGCCTCGGTCTGGCTGAAGGACGACAGCAGCAGCCATTCGATCCCCGGCCGCCCCCTGAGCTTCGGCCGAGTCCCTGCCCTCCCGAATGCTCTCGACATCGCCCGCGCTCTGCGCCCCCTGCGCCGTTTTCGGCCGTCGCGGGTTCACCGCCGTCTCGACCTGGGCGCCACCGTCGATCACTACACGCGCACCGGTGTGCTCGTCCCCCAGCTCGCGCCTGCCGCAGAGCCCTGGCTGGAGGCCGTCGTGGTCGTGGACCGCGGCACCTCCATGGCGGTCTGGGACGAGACCTCACGCGCACTCACCAAGGTGTTACGCACCCTGTCCGCCTTCCGCAGCGTCCACGTATGGCACCTCGAGCATCCGCCGGAGGCCGCACCCGTACTCCGCAACCATCACGGCCGGCCCCTCCCCATAGACCCGTCCGACCCCCGACATATCCAGCCGGCCCACCGGCTCCTGCTCGTCGTTTCCGACTGCGCCGCTCCCGCCTGGCGCCAGAACGACCTGTGGCAGACGCTCCACACGTGGGGCCTGACGGCCCCCGTGGCCTTGATCAACCCGCTTCCCAAACGCCTCTGGCAACGCTCCGGCCTCGACCTGCCCCGGACCACCGCAACCGCCTCCGTCCCGGCATCCCCCGGACGGCTCCTCGCCTACCGCCGTCCCCGCCTCTTCCGCGACGACGCCCCAGGGACGCAGCCCTGGCAGGCATTGCCCGTGCTGCAGATGGATGCCCACCAAATCCTCGCCTGGGCACGCGCCATGATGCGTACCGACCCGAGCGGATGCGAGGCCGTCCTCGTCCCGGCTTCAGGGCGCGTGCCCTCAAGGAGCCGCAGTCCGCGATCGAGTGCCGCCTCGCCCGGTGCGCCGGCGACCGACACACAAGTCACAGCCGCGGCAGAGGCCTTCACGGACAACCTGCGCTCGCCCGCCGTCCGACTGGCGATCGCCGCCTCGTCACTCGACATGTTCACCCTCCCCGTTCTCGACGTGATCCGTGAGCGCATCGTCCCCGAAGCTGCCCTGGCCGACACCGCGGAGTTCCTCACCGCTGGACTGCTCACGGCTGCACGGCACGAGGACACGGACATCGTGTACCGCTTCCACCCGGCAGCGGCGAACCATCTGCGCGGACTGCTCAGTCGCGATCAGGCGTGGGACGCCCACTTCGCCCTCACCGACCATCTCGCAGCCCACCCTCAAGCCCCGCATGGAATCGTCGCCGCACTGCACTCCCCCACCAGCCAGGAAAGGCTGCCCACGGGGCTGCGGCCCGTCGCGCAAGCGGCTGCGGCAACGGCACGTCTCCTCGGGATCGAGACGACCGGCCCTCGCTCCGGCGTCGACGAACAGGTCGGCCCTGCTCCAGAGTCCTCCCATGAGGAGAAAGGCGAGGTCCAGCAGATTCCTGCCCCAGCTGTCCCAGACGATCTCCAAGAGTCGGAACCGGTTGTGGCAGTCGCCCCGGACGGCCCTCAGATCGACGCGGAAGTCATTCTGCATGTCCACCAGCGCGACATGCTTGATCGTCTGAAAGCCGAGCGTGAGATCCACGGCCGACACCGCAACCTCCTCGTGGCTCCCCCCGGCACCGGCAAAACCGTCATGGCCGCCTTCGACTACAAGCGCCTGTGCGAGCAGCATCATCGGGACCTGTGCCTTCTCTTCATCGGGGACAGCGTGGCAGCAGTTCAAGGGGCGCACCGGATCTACCGAGACGCTCTCATGACCCCAACGTTCGGAGAGCCTCTGTACGGCGGAGAGTTCCCCGAGGGCTGGAATCATGTGTTCGCCACAGTGCAGTCCCTCGGGCGAATCGAGGATGAGCTGCCACCCCATCACTTCGATGTCATTGTCATCGACGAGTTCCACGGGGTCGGATTGTCGGCTTGCGCCAACGTCCTGGAGCGCTTCGCGCCGATGGAGTTGCTCGGCCTCTCTTCGGACCCCGGGCGGACGGACGGCCCGAGCATCCACGATGCGTTCTTCGACGGTCGTATCGCTGCAGAGATGCGTCTTCAGGAAGCGCTGGTCAGTGGCCTCCTGACTCCCCTCCACTACGTCGGCATTGCAGACGGCACCGACCTTCAAACACTGGGCTGGAAGCGGGGATGGTACGACCGGGCTTCGCTGAACAACCTGCTGACTGCTGACGACGCGCGGGCGCGACTGGTCATCCGCGCTGTCGGGGACACGGTTCCCGAGGTGAGGGCTATGCGGGCCGTGGGCTTTTGTGAGTCCGTGGCACACGCCGAATTCATGACTCGGTGCTTCCGTGACGCCGGCTTCCATGCCGCCACTCTCACGGCGAGGGATCGCCCGCAAACGCGCCAGGAGACGCTTTCCTCTCTCAGAAGCGGCGACTTGCAGGCCATCTTCTGTGTCGACACACTCAGCGAAAGCGTCCACATTCCCGAGGTGGACACACTGCTCCTGCTGCGGCCGCCGTCCAGCACCCTTCGGTTCCTGCGGCAACTGGGTGTCGGCCTTCCACGCTTCCCGGGCAAGCCCGTACTCACCGTGCTCGACTTCATCGGGCGCCACCGTAAGGAAGTCCGCCTCGACTACCAGTTCCGGGCCATGACGAATCTGACGGGCAGGCAACTGCTCGACCATCTTGAGCACGGGGCCCCGCGGCTCGACGACGGTTGCATGATCACCCTTGACGAGACGGCCAAGATTCTCGTCACCGCCAGCCTCAGGGAGCAGATGCTGGGCAGCGTCACCGACGCTGCAGACGGCAGCCGCCGGGTGGGTGAGGGCCAACAGCCTTTCGCGGAGCGACCGGCGGAGCCGGTTGCGGATCCGCCGACGGACACCGAGCCGGCATCCGGCCCCCCAGCAACGGACCGATTGCGGGCTTTCGATCAGTCCCCGCGTGTCGTCATGGTGAGAGGGGCTCACGGCACGGACACAAGCACCGAAGCCGGCATCACGCTGACCCCTCGTCTCGTGCTGACTTGCGCCCACATGTCGGATGAAGCGCGACTGCGGATCGTACGCACGGACGGCACGGAGATCGCTTGCCGAACCGTGTGGAAGAGGCCGGGGGCCCTGGACGCCGCCCTGGTGCTCACGGACGAGAACATCCTCGACAGCGAGGATTGGGAGCGGCTCCTGCCGTCCCGGCTGAATTGGGGGCGCATGCCTGAAGGGCTCACGTCACCCGTGCGCGTCACCGGCATCGGGCGGTCGGGCAAACGGACTGAGCTGCGTGGGCAGGCACGGCCTACCGACGTGAGACTCACCATCGAAGGCACAGAGCCCTTCACAGCAGGCGTGTTGACGGGGTCGTCGGGTGCACTGGTGTCCTACGACGGCTTCTTCGTGGGAATGGTCACCCGGCGGCACCTACAGCTTCCCCAGCTCATGGCGGTGCCCGCTGCGTTCCTCCTCCAGGACCCGGGCTTCCGCCGGACACTGGCGACACACATGACGACGCCGTATGAGCTGGAGGACATAGGAAGCGAGCCGCCCGCCGATTCCTGGAAGGGGCCATCTGCCGTATGCATTGCCGTCGAAGCGCACATTGTCAGCGGCCGGAGGGGCACAGGCACACCCCACCTGGAACTGGAGTTGGCGCACGACATCCGGGATTCCCTGACCGCGATCATGCGCCGCGCAAGCATCGACGGTGTAGTCGCCGAGGAAGCGGTAGCTGATGCGAGAGCAGATCTGCTGGTGATACTGGACGGCCCGACGGCCGTGCAGGACATGGGCCGAGTGCTGGTCGAACTGCAGACCGCTGTCGCCGCGCACCATGATGTGACGCTCGGGGTCGGGGCCTCCATTGGTGAGGTGACGGACACCCATCTGGGTCTTGTCGGTGGAGCCGTGTCGCAAGCCGTCCGGCTTGCGAGCAACACGTACTTCAGGGAGCAGTTGCACCAGGCGGCGCGCTTCGCCGACCCGCGCGTGTGCTTCGCCGTGTCCAACACCCTGCGCGCCCTGACGGCAGGAAAGCTGGACCCGGGCTTGCAGGACCGGTTTGTGCCACTCGAACCCAGTACCCAACCTGATCCCGAAGCCGGTTGGCTGTACGAGGGATCCACCGAGGAACTGGGAAGGGCGCTCGCGGCCGGTTCTGGCAAGAGCACCCTCCCAACGGCCAGCTCAGACCGGAATCGACTGGACACGAAGCGCCGGGCCCTCGCCGACGCGGAAAAGAAGGTCAGCGAATTCCGAACAAAGGTAGCCGACCGGCGAGCAAAAGCCACAAGAGAGCGGTCGGCCGCGGCCAGGACGACCAGTGCCAGCATCCAGTCGGCCAGACTACGCAGCGCGCAGCGGCACGATGCCGAAGCGAACAGAGCCGCCCACGAGGCAAGTATCTGGAGTGCGAAGGCTGCCAAGTACGGCAGGGAGGCGGCGGACCTGACCACAAAGCTCGCCGAGGCGGAGCAAGCCGAGCGTCGCGCTACTGCCGGTCAGGCCAGGACAGAGAGCCGTCTGTCGACAACCGAGGCAGCCGTGGAGCCGGAGCCACTCACGCTGCAGTTGAACGATCCCGAGGGCTGGGTGCCGATCCTTAACCCGTATGCCGCATCCATGCCAGTGGACGACGAGAACATGTTTATCGGCCGGGATGTGCTGATCCGGCAGCTGACGGGCTCGCTCCAGCGCGGCGAGCACGTAGTACTCCACGGCCAAAGACGGGCCGGTAAGTCGTCCGTCCTGCACCAGTTGCAGCGCAGGCTTCCACCCGGTCTGCTCGCCGCGAAGTTCAGCCTGCTCGAGCTCGCTCCCGACCTGACTCATGCCGGACTGCTGTACAAGATCGCCGTCGCGTTCTTCAACCGCCTGGAGGATCTGGAGGATGAGGGCTTGCCGGGCCTGGGCATCCCTCGGCCAGTATTCGCCGATTACCGCGACAGCAATTCACCGCAGGCCCGCTTCGAGAGCTACATGCGCGGGATCCTCCGGCGCATGAGAGCGGACGAGGTATACCGGAACCTCCGGTTGGCGCTGCTACTGGACGAGTTCACCATGTTGTACGCGGCCATCGAACATGGTCCTCTGCCCGGGGACTTTATGGACTCCTGGCGCGCGATGATGGAAGGCGGGTTGTTCGGGAGCGTGGTAGTGGGGGACGAGAGGATGACGCGTTTCCTCAAGGCGTTCCCCGACGCGTTCCGCTCGGCGCGCCAGCAACGTCTCTCATACTTGGACGAAAGATCCGCCGAAAAACTGATCACCGAGCCCATCGCGTTTGGCGACGGAGCGAGCCGCTACCGGGGGGATGCCGTAGCGCGGATCCTCCATCTGACGGGGGGCAGCCCGTACTACATCCAGATGCTCTGCCGTGTTCTCGTCGATCGCGTGAACGCCCGGCGACAGCCGCTGATCGGCCCAGCAGACGTCGATGAGGTCGCGGCGCTGCTCATCGAGGGCCACAAGTCTCTTGGCCCGGAACACTTCGACAACCTTCTCCATGCGGGTGACGCCGCCGTCGGTGGTCTGCCAGCCGTGGTCGTCCAGCAGGTACTGACCGCCGGGCTGGCCGGAGGCCCTGGGAACCTGCACCTGGACGGCTACATGGCACGCCAATTGCCGATGGGCAGCCGCGTCATCGACGCCCTGCTGCACCAAGAGGTCATCGTCCGTACGGCCGGGGATCATTACCAGGTCATAGTGGGGCTGTTCGCCGAATGGCTGTGGCGGCACCGGTGACTGACCTTGTTTTCGGCACTGCCGTCAAGGCAATGCCGGAGTGGGAAACCGGAAGGCAGCGACGGGCTGTGAAGAGGTGCCGCGAGAAGGAAGCCCTTGGAGCGGTGGGATGAGCAGGAGTGGCCGGCCTGCGTGGGCATACGCCTCTGCGGCATTGTCCGCATGCTGGACCGAGCAGCGACACCGCGTGCAGCCAGCGTTGTTCACGGCCCACCAGCAGATCTTCCGGACGACGTGCAGCTGGGTGACCCTGCTCATCTCTGCGGTTACCAGCTGGGACTTCTCCTCCGGGAGACGGTGGAGCAGGTCGGTCCAAGTGAGCTTCTGTACACACCAGGTTCATGTCCTTGCGCCTTCTTGGTCTGGCCCTCGAAGTGGTTGCCGACGTGTCGCCCTTGGTGTCGCCGACCTTCTCGACCGACAGGTCTCCGCTCTCGCATGAAGACCCGCGCCTTGTTCGAGAAGGAGAGCTCGTCGACCTTCCTGATGTACTTGCCGAACTTGACCATCTCGACAAGGACCTCGGGAGGAGGCAACGACTCCCTGTCCTACAGACCGATGCCGTCGGTGGCGGCGTCCTCCCACTTCTCGCCGTCACGGACGTACTTCCAGAGGACGGGGCTGTTCTCGGCGTGGCCGGACTGGGCGGGGAGCTTCTCGACGCGCTTGCCCTTCTTGCGGCCGGTGGTGATGAGGCCGGCCCGGTAGGAGTGGCCGGTGATCCGGGAGGGGAGCCCGGCGCGTTCGGCGGCGCGGGTCTGGGCCTGGCGGCAGCCGTCGGGGCTGAGCCGCCTGTCGGAGAGGTTGCCCCACTGGTCGACGGGGCGGAATGCGGGGCCGCCGTCGAGGCTGGCGGCTTCTTTCCAGGCGAGCCAGCAGCGGACCGGGCAGGTTTCGGGGTGTTCGCCGTACGCCACCATCTCGTCGCGGGCAGGGCGGCCCCTGACCGAGGGGACGTGGACTTCGAGGCCTTCGGCGACCAGCCCAATGCCGGTGACGTCCAGGGCGGCGGCACGGCGACCCCACCGGTCAGAAGGGCGTCGGCAATCGCACGCCCAGCGGATCCTGATGATGACCCGCACAGCCTGACCCCGCTTTCGGCTGCTCACCAGATTGACGTCGCGTCAGGCAAACGCGGGCACGGCGTTCTCGTCGGTCCAGTCGCCGTCGAAGAGGGCTGCCACCAGGCTTGCATGCTCGGTGCTGAGCCGGCCGGCGCGGTGTTTGGTACGGGTCTTGGCGAACCAGGGGCCGATCTTGACCGTTTCGCCGTCGACGGCGATCGTCTCGCGGGCGGCGGGGGCGCGGCGTTCGCGGTGGAGGAAGAGCTCGAGGAGCTGGACGGTCTGTTCGAAGGTGCGGCGGGCGGGTGTGAGGGGGTTGGTGCCGAGGATGAGGCCGATGGCTGCGAGGAGTTGTTGCCGACCGGGGTGGAGGTCGGTCCAGCGGGTGAGCTGCCGGTTCAGCCAGCTGCCGATCTTGACGGTGCCGAGGTGGGTGTCGGGGCGGAGGTCGGTGGGGTCGTTGCCGGCGGTGAGGTGGGGCTTCGGCGGTGTCCCGCCTGGTCGGTTGGTGGGGAGCCATGCTGGGCAGTTCTGTGCCGGGACACCGCGACGGAGGGGGTTGGCTGTGGCGCGTAAGAAGTCACTCGCCGCACAGCTGGTGCAGGCGTACCGCGATGCTCAGAAAGCCAAGGCAGCTGAAGCCCGCCGCCAGGAGCGAGAGCAGGCCCAGGCGGAGCGGGCGGCCGCTCAGAAGCGGCAGCAGCGTGAGCGGCAGGCCGCGCAGCAGGAGCGTGAACGCCAGCGTGAGCAGGCGAGGGATTGGGAACGGGCGCAGAAGGAGGCGGAGCGGCAGCGGGCTGAGCAGGCGCGCAAGGCCGAGCAGGTGGTGCGGGAGTTGGAGAAGCGTGAGGCTGCGCGGGCGCGGGAGGCCGAGCAGAAGAAGAAGGCGGCGGCTCGCCAGAGTGTTGAGGCTGCCCGTCTGGTCAAGCAGCAGGCGAGCGAGGAATTACGCCAGGAAGCGAGCCGGCGCACTGCCGAGGTGGAGGAGCAGGTACTGCGGCTCCAGTCGGTCCTAGCATCTCGCACCACCGCCCTGCAGTCTCGTCGGCCCGGGGTCGAGAAGGCCGTGCTCAACAGGGGATCGGACGGTCTGACCGCGGCGGTCGATGCTGCCTTGGCCGCTGTCCCCTACCCGGACGGCTTGGGCGGCGTCCGGCGTTCGGCGTACGCGCCGGAGACCCGTGAGTTGCTGCTGGAGGTCGACCTGCCGGGTCAATCGGTGGTGCCCACTGCCGTGGCGTACCGGTACAAGGCGTCACCGCCGACGGTGGTGCCGCAGCCGCGAAAGGAAGCCGAAGTGAAGCAGATGTACCGCACGCTCGTGGCGCGTCTGGCGCTGCGCGCGATCGACGAGGCGCTGGCGGTCACTCCCCCGGCCCTGGTTGATGTCGTGGCGTTCAACGGCCATGTCAACGCCAAGGACCGGGCCACCGGCAAGTCGATCAGGCCCTGCTTGGTGAGTGTCCGCGCGAGCCGGGAAGCTATCGAGGAGCTCGTCCTCGACGAGCCGGAGCTCGACCCGGTCGAATGCCTGCGGCGCCTGAACGCGGTCGTCTCCCAGCACCCCTACGATCTCGAACCGGTCCGCCCCGTGGTCACGTTCGACCTGAGCAAGTACAAATGGGCACCTGACGAACTCGATGTCGTGGCCGGCCTGGACCACCGGCCCGATCTGGTGGCACTCGACCCGATCGAGTTCGAGCACCTCATCCGGCGCCTGTTCGAGGCGATCGGTCTCAAAGCCTGGGTGACCCAGGCGTCCCGGGACGACGGCGTCGACGCGGTTGCCGTCAACGAGGACCCGATCGTCGGCGGACTGTGCATCATCCAGGCCAAACGCACCAAGAACACCGTTCCAGCGGACTCCGTACGCGCGCTGGCCGGCGTCATGCACGACAAAGCAGCAGCCAAAGGAATCGTCGTCACCACCGCCTGGTTCGGCAAAGCCAGCCACGACTTCGCCCAGCGCACCGGCCGCATGGAACTCATCGACGGACGCGGCCTCAAAGCCCTCCTCCTCGAACACCTCGGCATCGACGCACTGATCGGCCTGCCGAAACTCCCACCCGGCTGGCAAACCCAAGACCTCCGCTGAACCACCGAGCCCTTTCCAACCTGGCTGTGGCATCGGGGTGTTGGTGGGCATGGGTTGTACGGAACGACGAAGCTCCTGGTAGACGGGTTCTCGACCAAGATCACCCGTGTCCGCCAGGAGCTTCGCGTGCTTGTCTACCCGTCGTCGATCGATCTGTCCAGCCGCACGCTGCGGCACCTGACGAGGCAACTGGCCGCTCACCGGCGGGAGATCGGCACGCGATGGCGGCGTCTGCCCGTCGGCCGTCAGGCCCTGCTCGCCCTGGCCCACCTGCGATGCGGCGACACGTACGCCCAACTCGCCGCAGGGTTCGAGATCGGCATCGCGACCGTCTACCGCTACATACGAGAGGCCGTCGAAGTGCTGGCCGCCCAGGCGCAGACCCTGGCCGAGGCAATGACGAGCGTCCGGACGAAGGCGTACGTGATCCTGGACGGCACCCTCCTGCCCATCGACCGGATCGCCGCCGACACCCCGTACTACTCCGGAAAACACAAGCGCCACGGCATGAACGTCCAGGTCATAACGGATCCGTTCGGCCGACTGCTGTGGGCTTCCGCGGCCCTGCCCGGCTCCACCCACGACCTGACCGCCGCGCGCGAACACGGCATCATCGACGCGCTCGCAACGGCAGGGCTGAAGTGCTGGGCGGACAAGGCGTACCAAGGGGCCGGCCGCCATGTCCGCGTACCTTTCCGGGGGCCGCCGGCTCAAGCGCTGGAAGCGACGGCACAACAGCACCCACGCCAAAATCCGGTGCCTCGGCGAGCAGGCCATGGCTGTCCTGAAGGGCTGGCGCCTGCTACGCAAGCTCCGCTGCAGCACCAACCGGATCACCGACATCGTGAAGGCCGTCGTCGTCCTTCACCACGCCTCAACCTGAGGTTGGAAAGGGCTCACTGATGACGACGAACCGTCCTGCCCTTCGTTGCTGCGCGCAGTGCGCGAAGGATTTCCCGCGTCCGAGCCAGTTCGGGCGCCCGCCCACTTACTGTTCTCCTGCCTGCCGTGCCGCGTCGTACCGAGCGCGCACCAGCCGCCCCCGGGGGGCGCCCCGCGAGCATGACGAGGACGTCACGCGTGTCGGCAAGTCGCTGCTCTCGAAAGCGCAGTCGGCTGGCCACCTCAGCAGTCACCCCCTGCCGGCCAAGCCTCTGGACTTGATCAAGCAGTGCCTGAGCCTGCAATGGGATCTCAACGACCTGCTTGCCGTCGCCGTGCGTCAGGCTCACGAGTACGGTGCAAGCTGGGACGAGATCGGAGATGCTCTGGGCACAGTGGCGCCCAACGCCCGTAGCCGGTACTCCAAGGACAAAGTCGCCGCCGTGCTGAGGAATCGCGCACTGCGCGGATCCGGCCGCCCCACCAGCCCCGCGGCGCCTGAGCCGCGCACGCCAGGCCCGGCATCAACAACGGTGGGGCCTGCGACGGACAAGGGCAGCGACGCGTCCCTCCCGGGCCATCCCGGCTACCAATTGACCCGTGCGCTGTCCCATCTCCAGCGCACCTCTGAACGTTCCGTGCGCTCCCTCGCCCGCGACATCGGGATATCCCCTTCCCTCCTGTCGCGGATCCTGCTCGGCAAACGCCACCCGAAATGGACGACCGTCGAGCGCCTCGCCACCCTGTGTGGCGCCGATCCCGCTGATCTCCTCCCGTTGTGGGACAAGGCCCGCGGCGTCCGTCCAGCCCCTCCCTCCAGCCCCGCGGCATATCCCGAAGCAGCACATGCCCTCAAAGCCACACTGCGCGGCATGTGGCTGGCCGCCGCCAAGCCTGACGTTCCTACCCTCTGTGCCGGCGCCCGAGTGCTCACCCCCCGTGGCGTCGAAGCCCTCCTGGATGACAAGACCACGCTCCAAGCCGTGGACTGGCCCGTCATCGCGAGCCTCACCACCATCCTGCGCGGCAGCCCGGACGACGTCCGCCCCTTGTGGGAACAGATCAAAGCCACGCACGTCAGCTCCGAGAACCGCACTCCCCCGACCACCAGCTTCCTGCCGGCAGCGAGCTTCGGCTGACTTCGACGGCCGACCACCGCTGAGGAAGGCCCCCGAACCACCGGGGGAACAGAAGCGGGGCGGCCTCGGCCAGCCACGCGATCGGCATGGCAACGGGCATGGGAGGGATCGGTAGCATGCATCGTCATCCGGCCGGTACCTGCCGCTGATCACATTAGAGGAGCCATTGTGTCCAGCCCTGTCCAGCCGGTGCAGACTGGTGATCCACGCCGAATAGGCCCCTACCGTGTCGCCGGCCGGCTCGGCACGGGTGGCATGGGCACCGTATATGCCGCGCTGGATGGCGCCGGACAGCACATGGCGGTCAAGGTTGTACATCCTGCGCAAGCCGCGGACGAGGAGTTCCGTGCCCGTTTCCGTCGGGAGGTACAGCTCTCCAGACGTGTGACGGGACCCTGCCTGGTTCCGGTGCTCGAGGCCGACACCGACGGCCCCGCCCCGTGGCTCGCCACACCTTTCGTACCCGGGCCCACCCTCGACCGGTACCTGGCCACGAGCGGCGCTCTGCAGGGGGCCCGCCTGTACGCGCTGGCAGCTGGAACCGCGGCTGCGCTCGCCGCCGTACACGAGGCAGGCGTCGTCCACCGGGATGTCAAGCCGCAGAACGTCATCCTCGCCCCGTCCGGCCCGCAGGTGCTGGACTTCGGTATCGCTCACGCTCTGGACGGCACCTCGGTGACACGCACGGGGGTAATGACCGGCACGCCCGGCTGGATCAGTCCCGAGCACTACCGAACAGGTGAAGTCGGCCCGGAAGGAGACGTGTTCGCCTGGGGCGCACTCATCTCGTATGCCGCGACCGGGCGCCTCCCCTTCGGGACCGGCGCCCCCGACGCTGTGGCCTTCCGCATCATGTCCGCCGAGCCCGATCTCAACGGTGTGCCGAAGGACCTCCTGCCTCTGGTCGAGCAGGCTCTGTCCAAGGAGCCGGGCGACCGGCCGACCGCCGCCGAGCTCGGCCGCACCACCACCACGCTGCTCGCCGCACAAAGCACAGCCGTCATCTCTCCTGATGGGGAGCAGCCGACCCTGGTTTCCGACCTGGTGAGCATCCACTGGGACGTGACGCATGAAGACGCCCCTGTCTGGCCCACTCCGCGCCGGAGCCGTCTCAGGCTGTACGCGGCAGTTGCCGCGGCAGCTCTTGTCGTGGGCGGCGTCGGCGGAGCCATCGCCGCAGCAGGGACCTCCGGGTCTGAGCAGGAACGAGTAGCCGCCGCGCCAACCAACCAGCCGAAGACCACCCCGGGCGGAACCGCGACCGTGGCAGAACCGACCCGCAGCCGACACCACAGCAGCGCATCGCCGGTCCCCTCAACCGGGACATCTCAGGTCGAGAATGCGCGCCAGACCGCTCCGTCGCCGGCCTACACACGCACCGACAACGCTCAGCCCAGCATCGACGAATGGGCCGACGCACGCGTCCCGGCGACACCGGCGGAAAAGGCCGCAGCAGAGCGCCTGCGCAGCGAAGCGACTCAAGTCCTTCAAGGAAAGGAGTACATGGGCGACAACGTGGTCGTCACCTTCCATCCGCAGGCGCAGACCATGTTCGTCACCTTCGGGCCCGGTATCTTCCCCGAAGGCCAGGACTACCACGACGACCTGGACTGGACCGACAACGTGCGCTCGCTGATGTTCGGCAGCTGCGCCGAGGCACAGCAGAACTTCCACGACGACATCACCTGGCCCTACGGCCGCGCCGCCGTCGTCTACCGCGAGTCCATGGCCAGCCCCATCATCGCCGACTTCCGCGAAGTCACCCACCCCGACAGCTGCCGCGTATGACCATGTCGTGCGGGGAGTGGGGCCTCACTTCACCGCTTCGCGGGCGAACCATCACGTGCCGCTGCTGGATCAGGGCCTGAGCCTGCAGCCCGTCTGACAGCCTCGCGGTACCCGATCCCCGCAAGAAAAACGGCCGACAAGGCCGACACAGGCAAACGGCACGGCCGAAGAAGACCGCCACCGAGCCCCACCGCGCCACAGCCGCAAAACCGGCCGCCAAGAAGCTCGCGGGCAGGGCCGCAGCGGCAAAGACGGCACAGCTGACACTGGTCGGCCTCGTCCGCCGCCACCTCTCCGAGCAGAGCGAACCGCACTCGGCGGCGGAGATCGCCACAGCCCTCGGCCAGACCCACCCCGAACGCAACGTCAAGACGACCGTCGTGCGCACCACACTCGAAGGGCTGGCAGCCCGGAACCAGGCCCAGCGCACCAAGCAAGGCTCATCCGTCTTCTATACCGCACGGCCAGGAGCCTGGACGGGATCGGCCGGTCGCAGTCCGAAAGGACCGCCTGCCGTCGTACTGGACCGTCTAACCTGCCGAGCATGATTCGTGCGGTGGTATTCGACGTGGGCGAGTGCCTTGTCGACGAAACCCGGGAGTACGGGACGTGGGCTGACTGGCTGGGAGTGTCACGGCACACCTTCGCGGCCATGTTCGGAGCGGTCATCGCGCAAGGCCGCGACTACCGGGAGACGTTCCAGGAGTTCCGGCCCGGGTTCGACCTGACCGAGGAGCGGGAGAAACGCGCGGCTGCCGGACAGCCGGAGTGGTTCGGCGAGGGCGACCTGTACCCGGACGTCCGGCCCACCCTGACTGCCCTGCGTGAGGCGGGGCTGTGGGTTGGCATCGCCGGAAACCAGACCGTGCGAGCCGGCGGTCTGCTGCGGGGGCTGGACCTTCCAACCGACATGATCGCCACCAGTGACGACTGGGGAGCGTCGAAGCCGGACGTGAAGTTCTTCGAGCATGTCATCGAGGCGACGCCTGCCGAGCCGGGCGAGATTCTGTACGTCGGGGACCGGCTCGACAACGACATCCGCCCGGCCGTGCAGGCAGGGCTGTTGACGGCCCTGATCCGACGTGGACCGTGGGGCACGATCCAGCAGCGCGACCCGGACGCGGACGCGATCACGACGATGCGTATCAACTCGCTGGCGGAGCTGCCGGAGAAGATCGCCAAGTTCAACGCTGAAGGGCGCTGACCGTCGTGCCCCAGTCGTAGAGACGATCATCGAGGTCCCGGACGGATCCATTCATCCCGCACAGCTTGCCGGCCCTGTCCTGGGAGCCTTTCAGGCTGATGGCCGGGGCAATGGCAGGGCGGGCATCAGCGGGTGCGTCAGGTGCTGCCCGTTGTCATAGACGTGCAGCTTGAAGGCCTCCGGCCCCGGTCTGCCGGCTGCGTCGTAGGCGTCCAGGAGGCGCTCGATCCGCTCCCACAGCGGCACCGGGCCGCCCTCGCGCACCTCCCAGGTGCCGGTGTTGGGGGTGAGGGCGGCAGCGGAGCCGGTGACCACGTCGACCAGGTGCACGATGTTGCCGACCATCGTCAGTTGCGCGTGCGGTACGGCGCTCTGGGCGAGGAAGCGCAGGTGGAATGCCTCATCCGTGGCAGCGTTGATCCGGTCGGGGCTGTGTCGAGCGATCCGGGACTTGTCCGGCAGGCCTGCGGCCCAGTGGGCGGGGTTGCCGAGTGCTGGCGCCGCGTGTGTCCGCGCGGACATGAAGGAGATGGTGCCGGGCAGCAGCGGGCCCTCTGCGGTGCCGTTCTCGGCCACGGTGAGCAACACACGGGCGTATCCGTAAAGCCAGCCCGACAGGGTGAGCAGGATTTTCCCGCCCGGCCGCGCCTGAGCCAGCAGCGCGGGTGGGACGGCGCGGAAGGAGCAGGCGGCCACGATCCGGTCGTACCGGGCCTGGGGCCAGTAGCCGTACAGCCCGTCCGCGACTGCCAGGGTCGGGGTGTAGCCGCAGCCGTACAGCGCGCTCGCCGCGGTCTCCAGCCGGTGCGGGTCCACCTCGATCGAGGTGATGTCGGTGGAGCCGAGCCGTTGGCACGCGAGCGCGGTCGAGTAGCCCGTCCCTGTGCCGATCTCCAGCACTGTGTGTCCTTCGTGGAGGTCGGCGTCGGCCCACATCTGCAGCACGAGCGACGGGAGCGTGGACGACGAGGTGGGGACCCCGCCGTGTCGTGCGGCGGGCTGCTTCCAGTCGGGTTCGTCACTGTCGAACTGCGTGATGAGCGTGATGTCGGAGTACGCGGCGGCGAGCCATCGGCCGTAGTCGAGTTCGGCGGTGACCGGCTCCCACACCGTCAGGCCCTGACCGTCGCGCTCGTCGGCGGGCAGGTAGAAGCCGGGCACGAACCGGTGCCGTGGCACCGCCTCCACCGCCGCCCGCCAGGCCGGATCGCCGAGGACGCCGTCCTCGGCGAGGGCCTTCGCCATCGTCTCGCGCAGCCGTGCGGCATCGGTGTCAGGGTCGGCGGGCATCGCCATGGCCTGACTCCTCCTTCCTGCTCAGGATGTCGGCGAACGCCGCGGTGATGGCCGGCGCGTCTGGCAGCCAGCCCCACTGTCCGTTCGGATTGCACTCGATCGCGGTCCAGTGCTCCGGCGTGTCCCCGCCACCGGTCAGGGCGAAGTCGAAGCAGCCGAAGACCAGGCCGAACGAGGCCAGGTAGCTGTGCAGCGCGGCCTCGATCGGGGCAGGCACGGTGATGGGGGCATGGATCAGGTCGTCCCAGTCGCCGCGGCGCCAGTCCAGCGCGCCATCCGGGGCGGCGATCTGCTGGGCGAACACGCGGCGGCCCACCACGGTCACCCGAACGTCGCCGGTCTTGGGGATCTCGGCCTGGAACAGATGCGCGGTCACCGCAAGGGAGTCGTCGAACGTGTCGGCGTTCACGCGCTGGGCCCAGATCGCCCGCGCGTATCCGTCCTCGCCCGTCGGCAGTCCGCGGAAGGGCTTGTAGATGACGTGCTCGTGCTCGGCGGCGAACCTCCGCGCCTGCTCGAGGTCGTTGGTGACCAGGGTCGGCGGGATCGTCAGGTCGAGCTCGGCGAAGCGTTGGAGCTGGGCGGGCTTGAAGTCGGCACGGGTCACGGCCGCGGGGTGGTTGACGTACGTCGCACCGTGCAGGGTGTTCAGTGTGCCGCCGAGTCCGTGTCTCGCCTCCGCGGCGGCGAACTGCCGTGTCTGCGGGGGCAGGTGCTTGTACCGGGCGGCGTAGGGGGTGGGGCGGCGGTAGTAGACCGCCGCCACCTCCCCCAGCTCCACCTCCCGGCTCGCCGTACGCAGCATCCCGCCCCAGGCCGGGTGGGCCGATCCGATACGGGCCGCGAAGGTGAGGTCGGGGCCGATGTCGGCGGGGTCGACGCGTACGACGGGCACTTCGCGCTCATTCAGCGCCGTGATGACCCAGTCCGCAGTGACGTCTTCCAGCGCGGTGACGACCAGGACGGTGGAGGCCATCAGTCAGTCCGACTCGTAGTCCGTGGTGTTGTCGTCCTGGGTCTGCGGCTGCGGGCTCTGCCCGTCTCCACCCCCGGACACGGACGCGGTGCCGGTCGTCCTGTTCGTGCCGTGGCTGCCCATGTCCACCACCTGGTCGGCGGCGTCGCAATAGCGGGCGGTCTGCGTGGCCT
This sequence comes from Streptomyces sp. NBC_00390, assembly GCF_036057275.1. Lineage (NCBI taxonomy): Bacteria > Bacillati > Actinomycetota > Actinomycetes > Kitasatosporales > Streptomycetaceae > Streptomyces > Streptomyces sp. NBC_00390. The sequence continues at coordinate 52,921 of NZ_CP107945.1, forward strand.
CATCGAGCGTCAGCCTCGCGTAGGACGGCGGGCCGACCGGCAGCCGGTCGGTGACCAGCTGCATCGCCCACGGAGCCTTGGGTGCGAGCGTCGTCATGCGTTGTCCCTTCCCGTGCAGTCAGGCGGTCTGCCCGGTCGGCTGCCGCCTGAGCGGAATCGGCGACCGACAACAGCTCTGCCCCGACCAGGACCGTAGTGGTCGCGCGCCGTGGCACATGACGCCACGCTCTGCGTGCTCGGCCATGACCGGGCTCCCGTGTCGCCGGTGGATACGGCGGTGGTGCTGCCTCCATGTCACCGCGATCGAAGATCTGTTCCTAGAGACGGAGTTGGGGACTTGCTGGGAGTGCACCTGGGAGGAAGTTGGAACGTCCTTGGGACGCGTCAGCCCGCTCGCAGGAGACGGAGGACGGCCCGCTGGTAGACGGAGTAGACCTTGGGCAGCTCGGCAAGGTGGGCGCGCTCGTCGATGCCGTGCAGCCCTTCGTAGGGCAGGCCGAAGCCGGCCGTGGCCGGAATACCTTCCGCAGCCAGCAGGTTGCCGATGTTCGAGGGCCCCGCCGTCTTCGCGCGCACCGCCAGTCCCGCCTCGGCGGCGGCGGTAAGGAGTGCGGCACCAGGCTGATCGTCGTCGGCCAGACGGAAAGGCGGCCAGCTGGCAACCGGGGTGATCTCGGTCGGCTTCGGGGCGGGGAGTTCCGCATCCAGCTCAGAGACGGCCTTGCGGATAAGGGTCTCGGCGTCATAGGCGTCGAAGGCTGGGGTGGTACGGACGTCGATGTTCAGGTCGCACCGGTCGGGGGTGGTCGAGAACCCTTGGCCTCCGTGGAGGGCGGTCACCGACAGCTTGGGCGGCAGCGGGAACCCTGAGGCCGCGTCGGCGCCGGGCAGTTCGGCCGCATCGAGGAGGCGTACAAGATGGGCGGCGCGGGAGATGGCGCCGACCACGGTTCGGCTCGCCCCGGAGTGTCCGGAGGGGGCGTGCACGGCGATGGTGGACCGCCACAGGCCCCGTCCGCCGACGACGACTTCGTCCAGTCCCGGGTATCCGATCATCACTCCGGTCGGGCGCGCCGCCTGCGGGTCGGCGAGGTAGGCGCGGGCGCCACCGAAGCCTCCCGTGTGCTCGTCGACGTCCAGCAGCACGGCGAGCCCGCCGTGCAGGGCCTCGGCCCGGGGCATCAGGTCGGCGGCGATGTGGCAGAACATCGCCGCGGCGAGCTTGGAGTCGGCCGCCCCGCGGCCCAGCAACCAGTTCCCGCGGATGTCGCCGGAGGTCGGGGAGAAGGACCAAGCGCTCTCGTCTCCATAGGGGGCGGTGTCCACGCAGGCATCCAGCGCCCACCATGTCCCCGGCCGGCCTCCGGGGATCTCCACCAGTAGGCCCACCAGCTCACCGGAGCTGCCGTGCAGACGCCTGTGGGGCAGGGAGCGGGCGGCAAGCCAGTCCTCCAGGACGCTAAGGACGGGCCTGTAGTCGTCGATCCCGGCCCGGCTCGGCCGACGGATCAACTCACTCGCGAGCTTCGCTACAGACGCCATACGGGCCTCGACGGCCAGGTGAAGGTTCTCGCTCACGCTTCTCTCCTAGTTTCGTACCGTCAGCATGCGGACGGCCGTGATCGTCTCCACCGGTCGCGCCGAGGCGCACGCCTCGCGGCCATGGTGGACCAGGCCCACCGCTGCCTCACGGCTGAGTAACACCCCGCAGTCGAACCCGTCCGCCCCGTGGAACGACGGCAGCGGCACCACCGCGGCCCTCTCGGAGGCGACGAAGAAGCGTTCCAGCGCCACATCGCGCTCCACGAGCCCGATGTGGAGAGTCTTGACGCCGTTGCAGCGGGCGGACGGGTCGCGCAGCTCCAGCAGCCGCTCCAGGTGGTCGACGAGCGCCTGGTGCCGCGGCGGGCCGTACAGCACCCGGTAGTGGACCAGGTCCGGCCGCTGGGCCACGGCCGTTTCAATCGCCGCTAGATACGCCTTCTCCCGGCTCCGGCTGCCGGTGACAACCAGCTGCTCACGCGCCTGCGCCACCACGTCGTTCATCGCCTCGACAAGGTCCGTCCAGCGGGTGAGCACCTTGACCACCACCGCAGTGCCAGAGGTCTCCAGCACACTGGTGGCCGCCCCGTCCTGGTGCGCGAACAACACCTCCGGCCGCTCCCGGTACAGCTGGCACAGCCCAGCCCGGTTCCGCTTGCCCGTACGTCGTCGCGCGGACTCCCACGCGCTCATCAGGCTCGCGTCCGTCGCACCCCCGGTGATCACGTTCAAGGCATCGGCTGCCTCCTCCAGCGTCATGTTCCGCGCCAGCCTGGCCCGCTTGAGCGTCGAATCCCCACCACTGCCCGCGACCACGGACACCCCCCTTCCACCATCCACCGGCATGGGCACCCAAGTCTTCCCTGCACGGCGGCAGTTCGCTCAGCAGACCGCCCACGACGTGCCCCCCTACAGTCCCGCCCTCTGCTGTGCCACCCCGATCGTGTTCTGAGACCATCGACCGCATGGGTAAGCACCGCCGTCCCGGACCGCCGAATCAGCCGTCCCGCGCGGTCCCGCGCCTTGACGAAGGCGACCCGCTCGCGCCTTACGAAAGACGTCGCCGTCCACCGATGGACATTTACCGACGTCACCGCCCGCTCCACGGCGGCGGTGGCCACCTCCGCCCGACCGAGCCGCGAGTCCTGGAGGAATGGGACGGCTTCGCCTACACCCCCGCCGGAACAGCACCCGACCTCACAGCAGCGCAGACGTGGGTCAACGAGCCCATCACCAGCGCGTGAAGCGGACGGTCGCGCGACAGCTTGTCCACGCGAGCTCTGCTGCCGTCTCCGCGGGTCACGTGCCCGACGGCCGCGCCCCGCCCTGGTGATCTATGACCTCGACCGCCCGGGCGCCTGCTCATGCAGGGCAGTGGCCGCGAGACAGACCGCGTCTTTCCTCCGGCGCCGAATGGCCCTCGAGCATCCGAGCTGCTGAGTGCTGGGCCCCATACCGGTCGGCGCCACAGTCCACGCCAGCGATATCTCCGTACCGACGGCGTGCAGCACGGCCACGAGCAAGGCAGCCGTGCCGACGACGGTGAGGTGACGCCGTAATCTGCTCGCGGCTGAGGCCGGCTGGAATTCGGGGGTGGGGGCACTTGACGCAGGACAGCAGGGCGGGCAACGGCGACGCAGCATCACCGGATCACTACACGCACGACATCCCTGCTGACCGTCAAGCCGTACAGGGCTCGTTTCGGCTGGCTGTTGGCGGCGCCCACATCGGACTGGCCGTGACGATCACCGCTCTGGTCGTCATCGCCAGTCTGTGGAGCCTGCACCGAGCCCTGATCGTCTCGGGATGTTTCGCCGCCTGGTTCGTCCTCGCGCTGGCAGTCGTTCACCTCCGCGGTGGACGCGGCTGGATTGCCGTCGGGCGGGCCTACGTCGCCACGTTCGGCTGGGGCGACTACATCACCCCCTGACGCGGCTGGGCACAGGTTCTGGTTGGCGACGTACACCTCATTGGCGCTTTCGTTCTCGTCGAACACGTCCGCGCTGCGCCCCTCGAGCGGCTGGTCACATGACCTGCGCAATGTCCGCTACTGAGACCGCGTCCCACGACACGAGGCACTGGGCCCGTGTCGTGAGACGCAGCCCGCCGCCGGTTACGGGGTGAACCGCTTCGGCCCGCGGAAGAGGAACATGGCCTCGCGGATGGAGTCCAGACCGAGCATCACCATCAGCACCCGCCCCAGCCCCATGCCCTGACCGAACCGTTCAGCCGACCAAGGTTGGCGCGTTTCATCAGCATCGCCATCCGTCGGTCATGCAATCGGGATCCGTCAAGTAGTGCTCGACCTCCTCAACCAGGCGTTGCGTCCGCGCTGATGGGCTTCTTGATCCATCAGGGCGCCTCGGCGGCTGTCGCGGCAGACATCGCCGGATGCACACGGTCACCTATCGCGCTCCGATCCGGACGATCGGAGAGTGGAAGAGGACCTGGTCGCATATGTCCCGGGACCGCAAGGGCGGTCTATCGATGGGGGTGAGGGTGCCACCACAGCTCTTCGGTCAGGGTCTCCCACGGGACGCGCATGTGCTGGTGCTCGGATCCGTAGACGACCACGGCACGCGTGCTGGCGAGGAACGTCTCCAGGTCGCTCGGAAGCATGGACAGCACAGCTCTGCCCTCGGGCGAGCTGAGGCTGATGTGCACGCGGTCAGGCCCCTCGCGCCCGGGGACGGCCGGTTGCCTGCGGACCCTGACGTCGCCCGTGCCGGAAGTGTGGCGCAGGCCTTCGATGAGAAGTTCTCTGGCGAAGACCCATTCGACCTGGGTTCCCACGCGTTCCCCGAAGACGACGCGCACTGCGTACGGGTCGTTTGAGCGGTAGGTGAAGGTGGCGGGAACCGGCTGGGGGCGGGGGCGGCCGTCCATGAGGAGTTGCAGGTGCGTCTTTGCCCGGACGGTCGTCACTCCGTGGTCGCTCTCCACGGTGCAGGCCAGGGAGGCCCGTTGCCCCTCGGGGATGGGCGGCGTGACCAGCGTGGTGTCCGGGCCGGCGCGCCTGCCGGTGTCCGCGAACTCGATTCCGCCCGTGGCGGGAGCAGGGACGGGCTGCGGGTCGGCCAGGCCATGTCTGGGCAGCAGGTGCCAGAGGGCATGCGCTCCCCTGGTAACGACCAGGAGCCTGCGGCGCGGCATGCCGAGAGTGGGCAGTACGCCGGAGGTGTACATGGTGTTCTGCGGCAGGAGGGGAGGGCACGACGGGGGGAGGCACAGGGCGGGCCCGGCCGGGGTCGGCCCGGCGAGATCGGGGTGGGCGGCTTGGATGAGCTCGTCGTGGAGTCTGCGGGCCCACGCGGACTCCGGCGTCGTCCATCCGAGGAGGAGATCGGGCCAGGGCAGGAGTCCGTGCAGTGGCGTGTACGGCTGCAGCCGGTTCTCCCATCTAGCCGCCCCGGGCTGCAGGCCGTCGAGAATCAGCCTCAGGGCCTGTCTGCGGGCGCACCGGTGGCACCGCTGTCGGCGGCTGTGCAGTGGCTGCTGCCAGGAGTCGAGAGGGCCGCAGAGCATGGGGAGGTCCAGCGGGCGCCAGTGGGCAAAGATCTGCCTGGCGGTCTGCTCGAACCGTGCCGGCGTCGGACGCCGGGCACCGGGGCCGACGGGGTAGGCGAGGGTGAGGGGTGTCCAGGTGTCCGTCCCCGACAGGCACTCCCCCAGGCCGGGCAGGTCCCACCACAGGACCGCCGGTTGATAGCCGGGCGGGTGCTGAAGGGCTGCGCTTGCGGCGGCCTGTGGCCACGTCTTGGTCAGCGCTCTCCCGCCGGTTCCGGCGGCTGTCGGCCGGCGGCGCGCCCGCGGAAAGAGCAACCCTGTCACGGCCGATGCCACAGCCTCGGACAGGACCGCAGTCCCCCCGATCAGGTAGTCGGAGGGCATGAGGCGCTCGAGCCATGCCTCTGGAGGCCGGAGCCCGAGGTTTTCGTGGATACGGTCGTGGGCGCTGTCGTCGGGTGCGCGTCCGCCGGAGAAGAGGCGGTTGATGAGTGTCGTTTTCCCTGCGCTCATCGCCCCCACCATCCCGATGAGCACCACAGGGTCAGCGGGATCTGCCGTGGCGGGTTCGGTCACCTGGCAGCGTGCAGTCCTGGCGGCGAGGTGCGGCTCGGTCTCCGCCTCAGGGGTGGGGTCGAGACGGGCGTCGAGGAGGTCACGGATGCCTCTGGGCGTGTGGGCGCGGACGGCGCGGACCCTGGGCGCTCCGAGACTGGAGGCGGCCAGCAGGGCGTCGAAGTCGTCACTGTCGCTGGGCACGGGGTTGAAGTCCATGGCTCCACCTGTCGGCTCAGTCATCGCGTTGCCCCCTTGCCGGGTTCCTGCCACCGCTCTGCAGTGGTGCGGAGCTTGACGCGTACCCGGCTCAAGCGACGTTCCAGGGCCTTTTCGGTCAGTCCCGCCAAGGTGGCGGCCTCGCTCTGGCTGCATCCCACAGCGCGCCAGGCGACACCGATGCGAAGCTTCGGGTCGGTCAGCAGCGGCAGGATGCGGTTGAGTTCGTCGTGGACGGCGGCTGCATGGTAGGGGTCGGCGGCCCGCTGGTCGGGGATGCTGGCCAGCGGATCGGCTTCGTCGGGTCCGAGGGGTACTACCCTCATAGCTTGGCGTGTCATGCGCTCCCGGCTCCAGCGGATATATACCGGGCGGAAGGCGCGTACGCAGGCGCCGACGTAGTAGGTCGTGAGTGTCGCGCCGCCCTGTGGGGCCCATCTGCCGTTCTCGAGGGCGTGGGTGCGGAACAGTTCAAGGCCCGCCAGGACGGTTTCGGTGGCGACCTCGCTGCGGTCGTCCCGGTCCCAGTCGTGGACGATCGCACTGGCCGGCACCGGCCGGTGGATCATGCTGGTCTGCCGGAAGATCTCCCCGGTGCTGTTCCAGCCGATCATGATCGGCCAGCCGTACTCCATCAGCTGCCCGGCGAACTTGCGGTAGCGGGGGCCGGTGAATCCGTCGGCGCGCAGGACCTCCACGACGCGGGCGTCACCGGCCAGCCGTGCTGCGCGGGCCTCGGCTGCCTCCGGCCCCACGCCCCCGGCCAACAGGTCCTCGATGCGGGCCAGTTCCTGCCCCTGTGGCGGCAGCAGCAGTCCGTCACCGCAGTCGGCGCCGGTGTCCGAGGACGGCCCCGAGCGCTCCGGAGCGGGGCGCCCTGGGGCGCCAGCTGTGATCTCACTCGACACACCGGCTCCTTCGCGCAGTAGCGGACCCTCGTCGGGTGCGTGGCGTTGGCTCACGACCTTCTGATAGGTCCGGTGCGCGGATCTCCCCCCGGCCTTTTGCCAAGAATCTTCACCAGCCCGGCGTGAGAGTCCTCACGCGGGGGCAGCGGCGCCGGATGCGGCTACAGCAACAACATCCGGACGCGGCCCCGAGCCGTGTCGCCCTGCCAGCAACGGGAGTTGCCGTGAATGGTCCCCTCCTGGGCCAGCGTGCCGCCGTCATCTTCCTCCTCGGCATCCTCGCCGCCCTCGCCGCCGGCGGTCTCACCGCCGCCAAAGGCGGCACCCTCGCCGACGCCACCCTCATCGGCGGCGCCGCCTTCGCCGCTGCCGTCACCTTCTTCCACACCATCATCGAATGACCCGCCCACGCCTCGGGCCGAGTCAGCACCATCACGGCCGACCACAGAGTGCGAGCCGGGCCGCAGGCAGCGGCCCGGCTCGCGCCGTATATGACGACTTCGGGGGCCGGCTCGGCGCGACAGCGCCGAGCAATCGGCACAGTATGGAAGAGGTGGGATCTTCGGCCGCGTGACGGCGGGAGTGAGGAACCACAAAGATGCGCACACCTTCTGCACGGAGCCCGTGCGTGCCTGATCATGGCTCGGGAGCACCATGAGTGGCGATGAAGAGCGGCTGCTGGCTGGCCGGTATCTCCTCGTCGAGCAGCTCGGCCGCGGCGGGATGGGCACCGTGTGGCGGGCGCAGGATCAGGTGCTCAGCCGTGAGGTGGCGGTGAAAGAGCTGACGGTCAGCGGCCTGCCGCACGAAGAGCTGGCGGTGCTGCATACCCGCATGGAGCAGGAGGCACGGGCCGCGGCGAGGGTCAAGCACCCAGGGGTCGTCACCGTATTCGATGTGCTGGAAGAGGACGGTCGACCGTGGATCGTGATGGAGCTGATCGACGGACAGTCGCTCGCCGACGTCATTGCCACAGAGGGGACACTACTGCCGCGAGACGCGGCCCGACTCGGAGGGCAGTTGCTGTCGGCGCTGGACCGTGCGCATCAGCTGGGGGTTCTACACCGGGACGTCAAGCCCGCCAACGTGCTGCTTGAGCGCGGCGGCCGGGTGGTACTCACCGATTTCGGCATCGCCGTCATGGAGGGCTCCAAAGGCCTGACCCGCACCGGCGACGTCGTCGGGTCGCCGGACTACCTCGCCCCGGAGCGCGCCATGGGCCACCGGCCGGGCCCGGAATCCGACCTGTGGTCGCTCGGCGTGACGCTGTACGCCGCGGTGGAGGGGCAGTCCCCGTTCCGCCGCACCACGACGATGAGTACCTTGCAGGCCGTAGTCGCCGAGGAGCTTCCGGAACCCCGACACGCGGGCCCGCTCGCTCCTGTCATCGAAGCGCTGCTTCGCAAGGATCCAAACGAGCGGCCCAGTGCTGAGCATGCCCAGCGGATGCTGAGCGATGTGGCGGCCGGGGTGCCGGTGAGCGCACCGGCGTCCGGGGCAGCGGAACATCCGCCCACGCAGGTGGTGCCGGCGACGGAACGCACCGACAAGGAGCGTTCCGCCCGGGAACCGACCCGGACGACACCGCCCACGCCGGTGCCGTCACACGGGTCGGACGACCGAGCCGAGCCCGGCCCAGCGGCATACGACGAGCGTCCGGGCGGCGGGGGCGACGGTAGGCGGAGGCGACACACGTCACTGCTGATCGCCGGGGCCGCACTCGCGGTGGCACTGGTGGGTGGCGGCAGTGCCGCCGTAGTGATGACCAACGACTCCCAGGAATCTCCGCAGCGCGCGCCCGTCACCGCGCAGAGCGTCGTCACCTCGCACAGCACCGTCACCCGGACAGCTACACAACACAGTCCCAGCGAGACGACGAGGACGACCGAGACTCCGGCACCGGTGCAAACCAGCCCCGAACCGACATCAAACCCACCGACCACCTCCCTAATGGAAACGGCCTCGCCCGAGGCATCGCCCGATGCCGAGATGACCAAGGTGTGGATAACCACTTTCAAAGACGGTCCCATCCGTAGAAGTCCCTCCCGGAACTCCGAGCGAATCGGAACCCTCAATGCCGGCCGTCACTACGTCTTTTGCCGAACTCAGGGGGCGACGGTCACCGAGAATGGTGTCTACAACTCATGGTGGCTGTGGACAGAATTGAATGAAGGTGGCAAGAGAGGCTGGGTGTCCGCTTACTACATCAAAGGGAATGACCGAGCCGAGGCGGAAGATGGCACCGACATCCCCGATTGCAAAGACGTGGTTCCTGGTGGTGCCCCTACGGGCAACTGAACCACCGATCCCAGGTGAGACTGGATTTGTGGAGGAGACGACTATGCGACCTTCGCGGGTTTCGTAGGGGTCACCCGCCACCCCGGGGGGCCGACAGGCCTCTGAGCGCGCCTCCGGGCTGGGCCCCGTCAGGGACCCGGTCCCCGCCTGTCGTCTGGCCGTTTTGCCTTGTCATGAGGTGGCAGGCCTGGGTTGGTGCGCACGGCGTATCCGGCTGGTGTCGGCGATGAGCCGTTCCGGGTGGGTCCGCGTGGTGAGGGCCGCTGTGGCCAACCTGCTGTGCCGTGATGTGGTGTTGACCGCCGAGTCGGCCCGGCACCTGGCCTCACCCAAGAGGTCGAAGAAGCCGTGGACGGTCTTCTTCGAGCGTCCCTTTCCAGTCCTCCTCCTCGGGGACCCACGAGCGCGGTCATCGCGAAGAAGGGGGACTCGAGCGCGCCGCGGTCGCCGGTCTCGTCGACGTAGACGCGCAGCTTGGGGAGGGCGCCGAGTTCGGCGGCCGTGAGCGGGGCACTCATCGGCGCCGCACGTGGGTAAGCGCGCGGGTGTGTGTACGGCCTCACGCTGCTCTGCCTGGCGCAGCTGCTCGGCGAGATCGAGTGCCCGGTGCGCCAGAGCGCTGTCCACCAGCTCGCGGCGAGAGACCGCCCCCTGGCGTGCCGCCTCCCAGGGGACGCGTACTTCGGCCAGGCGCCGTTTCTGCAGTGCGGCGTTGTCCGTGGTGACATCCACAACGGCCTCGATGAATTCCCACGTCAGGCCGTTGCCCGCAAGGCGCGCATAGGTTGCTGTGCGTCGCGGCGGGTCAGCGTTGCCGAAGTGCTCCGGGGTAAACCGATCGATCAAAGTCGGCACGGTGCAGCCAGCTTGGTCGAGGCGTCATCGTCGCAGCCGACGTCCAGAGGCAGTGATGCGCCCCTGCGTGCACCGCAGAAGAGCCGGATCCTTCCCGGGCGGTCAACCCCGACTCGGTGGTCTTAGGCTGCTGCCTGGCCGCGAGTTAGAGGTCCTAACAAAGGCGTTGGACGTGTCGGTGGGTGATGAGGCAGGTGGCAAGGCCGAGGAAGGCTTCGTGGATGTCCCAACGGATGCGGAGGCGGCGGAAGCCGTGCAGCCAGGCGATGGTTCGCTCGACGACCCATCGGCGAATGCCGAGGCCGGATCTATGCGGGACACCACGGCGGGCGATCACCGGTTTGATGCCCTGCGCCCGGACCAGTCGTCGGTACTTGTCTTGGTCGTAGCCTCGATCCCCGAAGAGGATGTCGGGGCGCCGTCGCGGTCGTCCGACCAGGCCCGGGACGGACGGAATCTTCTCGAGCAGAGGCATCAGCTGGGTGATGTCGTTGCGGTTTCCGCCGGTCAGCAACACCGCGAGCGGGATGCCCTGCCCGTCGACGAGGACGTGGTGCTTGCTGCCCGGCCGGGCGCGGTCGACCGGGCTGGGCCCGCTTTTGGGCCCCGTCGAGCGGCCCGGACGTGGCTGGAGTCGATCACCGCCCGGGACCAGTCCAGTTGCCTGGCCGCCCGCAACTTCGTCAGCAGCACGGCATGGAGCCGGTCCCACACGCCGGCGTCGTTCCACGCCGCAAGGCGCCGCCAGCACGTCATCCCCGACCCGAAGCCCAGCTCCTGTGGCAGGTACTCCCACTGGATGCCGGTGTGCAGCACAAACAGGATCCCGCACAGCGCCTGCCGGTCAGGCACCCTCGGCCGCCCGGCGACCAGCTTCGGCCCCGGCTCTGGAAGCAACGGCTCTATCAGCGCCCATAGTTCATCCGAGACGATCCACGGACGTGACTTCCTCTTCCCCACGACCGGACCAACGAGCATCCAAGCCGACAGTCACACCGAAATCGGCTTCTGTTAGGACCTCTAACAGCTGACGGCTCGGTGGGCCTGGTCCGAGGGTGCGGCGCTGGGTGAACCGCGGGCGCCAGCGCAGCCAGCAACGGCTGCGGACCTCCGTGACCTGGAGCTATGAAGGAGAGGGAGACGACTTCGCGGGCCAGCTCGGCGCGACAGCGCCGAGCAAGACCTGCGGGGCTCTGGCTAGCCGGTCCAATCGGGGTTCAGCCACGCCAGCTGTGGTAAGCCGCTGCCACCATCGCGATCCACGTTGTCAGCGTTGGCGTCCACAGGCGTACTGCCCTGCTCCAGCGGCGGCGGTGCGGTGGCCGCTTGTTCCGGGTTGTGGGCTGACGCCGTTCCTCACCCATTACGCTTCCTCCCCATGCATGCGCCCGGGGGCGTGTTCCCCGGGCGGATCACCCGCCATCCGGCAGCCTTTGACGGTGCGGCCGGATGGTCTCTTCCGGGAAACAGTGCGCCTGCCGTACTTCCGTCGTCATGACATGGGAGTTCCGGGTGGCTGAGAGTCAGAGTTCTATGCCCAGGCCGGCGGCACGTGCCTTGGCGACGAGGTCCTTGCGATCGACTGCCTCGAGTTTCACTTTGGCTTCGGATAGGTAGGTGGCGACTCTGCCTTCGCCGATGCCCAGCTTGCGGGCGATGACGCGGTTGGGTGGTTCTTCTGCGGTTGCGGCGAGGTTGAGGACGTCACGCTCGCGGGGTGTGAGCTGTGGGAGGGCCGATCGGCGTTGTGCGGTGTAGGCGGTGTCGAACAGGTGACGCATGCGTTCGTTGCCCCAGTTGAAGACTGATGCGCCGCTGGCGACGACGAGGACCAGCATGGCCAGCTGGTCCTCCCGCTTGTCTGCTTTCCGTAGATATCCGGTCGCGCCGACGCGCATCGCGGCCGCGACGAGCGGGTCTGTGTCATAGCTGGAGTGCACGAGTACTCGGGTCTGGGGGCGCATGCGGACGATTTCTTTCGTCGCAGTGATGCCTGCCCGGTCAACGATGGGTCCGCCGTCCTTCTCGGGCATCCGCAGGTCCATGATGACGACGTCGGGGTGGTATTCCGCTGTGCGTTGTACTGCCTCTCGGCTGGTGGAGGCATCTGCGACCACACAGATGCGGGGGTCGGCGTCCAAGAGCATGCGCAGGGCAAAGCGCGCGAATGGCTCGTCGTCTGCGACCAGGACGCGTACGCGTGGGTCCGCGACTGCGTGGGTTCGTTGATTCACGGCTGGCTCCTTGGAGTTCGGCGGCCCTCGGTGGTGTCGATGCCCGGAAGAGTGCGTGGCAGGTGGGCGACGACTTCGGTCCCGTTTTCGGGGCGGTTGCGGATCTGGAAGGTGCCGCCGATTTCTGCGGCGCGCTCGCGCATGGAGCCGGTGCCGACTCCGAGACGTAGGGGCGTGGGGAGGCCGCGGCCGTCGTCGGTGACTTCGGCCGTTAGTGCGTCTTCTTCAATGTGCAGTCGGAGTTCGCAGCGTGATGCCTGGGCATGTCGCAGTACGTTGGTCATGGCCTCGACCACGATCCAGTAGGCGGCTTCTTCCACCGCAGCGGGGAGTTCGGGCAGTTCTTCGGGGAGGTCGGCTGTTACGGGCAGGGGGAACCGCTCGATCTGGGTGTGGATGGCTTCCAGCAGACCGATTCCATCCAGGGATGAGCGCAGTCCCCGCGAAATGCCGCGGACGGTCTCGACGCCTTGGTGGGCGCGGGTGATCCCGGCATCCAGCAACTCGTCTGCTTTCTCCGGGTCGGTGCGCAGCCATTTGCGTGCAGCCTGCAGGCCCCATACGACCTCGCTGAGCGCCGAGTTGACTCCGTCGTGCAGTTCCCGGCCCAGGCGGCGACGTTCCTGAGCGCGGGTGGCGATGAGTTGCTGCCTCGAGCGCAGAAGTGCCAGTGTCAGCTGGACCCCGGCGGCTGCCTGTGCGATATGCCGGGCGGCATCCTTCAGCAGCCGCAGATCGGCTGCCGAGAACTGCTCTTCAGCAGAGCGGGCGCCCACAAGCAGGGAACCGACTTCCACGCCCTGGTGAATAAGTGGCAGTCGCAGCGGATCAGGTACGTCTTCACCCTGTAGGGCTGTGGGCAGAGTCGGTCTGTCCGTGTCGCTGTGCAGGTGGATTGCCACGTAGGGAAGGCGTAGTGCTGCGGCCAGTGTTTCCGCGGCCTTCGGCAGGATCTGCTCGGGTGCGGTGGTTTCCTCCATTTGCCTGCCCAGGGCGGCAAGTGCCGCGTAGGGGTCGTCCCTCAGTCCGTAGATGAGGCGGGTGATGAGGCGTTGCAGGCTGCGGTGCAGCGGCTGAAGAGCTACGGCCACCAGGCCCGTCGCCAGCAGCGATGCTGTCCCGCGCATGGAGCCTTGGATGAAGAGGCCGAGGATGCTGACTGTTCCGGCGTACAGGCCGATCGCGCTTGCGGTGAGCGCGGTGTAGAGCAGCGACCGGCTCAGCAGCCGGTCGATGTCGAAGAGGCGGTGCCTCACGATCGCGATCATCACGCCGATGCTGAAGATCACTGTCGCCAGTCCCGTGGCGATGCTTGCTACCGGGCCGTGCCAGGTGAGGGTTGCGCCGATCAAGGCCACGGCCGCCCACAGGGACAGGGCGACCCACTTCAGCTGCTCACGCACCGGCCGTTGGCTGGTCCGGAATCGGTAGATCAGTGAAGCTGCCGACAGCAGGAAGGGGACCAGGGTAAGCGGAATTGTCGCCGGCCCCGTGAGATTGCGCATGAACGACAGCGCCGGCACGCCGATCGGGTTGTCGATCGAGGGGAAGTACCCGTCGCTTGGGGGACCGGGCATGAAGGCTGCCATCAGAAAGGTGACGGCCGCGCAGACGCCGACGTACCACGCCGCAGCCCGCCACTTCGCCGAAGGCAGACGGCCGTTGGGAAAGAGAAGGAGGAGGAAGAAGATCGGAAAGCTGACCAGGACAAATGTCCAGGTCGACATCCATACCACCAAGAGACTGCCGGGCAGGCCGTGTTGGAGAGCATAGACGCCGTATGCGCGCGCCAAATTGTCCACGGCCATGCCGCAACCGGTCGCCAGAAGAAGCCACCCGACAGGATTGTGGGACCGGCGGACGGCTACGACTGCGCCTGGTGTCGCGAAGGCGGCAATCACCACCGGGTCGCTGATGGCCAAGACCCACGGGTGCCACTCCGGCCGCTGGGCCGACCGGGTCAACAGCACGAGAACGAGTGTCAGGGCAGCGCTCACGGCGAGGATCACCGAAACGCCGGAGGCGAGTCGGGACAAGCGTGCCGCGCCGTTCTGTGGGCCAGCCACTGTGACTTTGACGTCGGGCTGCTCAGTCATGGGTTCCCCCTGCATCTACGGTGTCTTGCTCAGTCACCTTGGGAGAATCCCGATACCGGCTGGAAGGGAGACGCATCCCGGGTGCCCGGTATGTCGGTCCCAGGCACCCGGATGCCGACTCAGGCCTGGGCTTTTAGGGGACTTCCACAAGGCGTCAGGATTGATGCAGACATGCACGAGTACGGGTGCGCTTTGGCTGGCAACGGTCCAGGCCGCGGAGCGTTCGCGGGTCCGCGCCGCGCACCGGCCGAACTCGTCAACGACCCTCGCGCTGGAAGCAGCAATCGCCGTGAGCACACTGGTCGGTTCCCCCGGCTGTCGCCGGCCGCCAGCCTCGCGACATCTGCTGATTGCAGATGTGTGACATTGCGCGAGTGACTCCGTCACAGCAGGCGAGTGCGGATGAAGTCCTGCAAGTCGCCGGTGTCCAGTCGTTTCTCGAGTTCGGCGATGTTTGCTGCTGTGGGGCCGGTGATGTTGAGGTAGCCGGGGTCGTCGGACGCGCGCTGGGCCGGCAGCTGCGGGAGGGCGAGCGCGGAGATGCTGTGGGATGTGAGGGCGAGGTGCTCGCCCATGGCTGCCTTGGAGCTGGTGGGCAGCTGCATGGGCTGGTCTTTCAGGAAGCGCCAGACGTCTTGCTGGACGTCGGGGAGGTTGGGGAGGCTGCCGTGCTCGCCGTTGATGTAGCGCGTTTCTGCGGTCCAGGGCAGGCGTGCTGAGGCGAGCGGGACGCGGCCGTCTCCGTCGCGGTCGGCGTGGTGGGGGATGCGGGTGGTGATGCGGTCCATGTGCTGCCACAGGAACCCCATGCGCTTGTTGTAGGCGAGTCGGAAGAGAGTCTTGAAGCCGGTGCCGGCGATGACCGCCATACGGTCGCGCAGTGCTTGGTCGAGTGACTGGTGCCAGGTGTGGAGGTCGCGGTGCTGGCGAGCGGCTGCGTCCAGTACGGAATGCAGGTGCAGTTCCTGTGCGGGGGCGAGGTTGAGCCGCCAGGCGCCGGCGTCGTAGAAGTCGAAGTTGCCGCAGGGGTGGTCGTAGGGGGTTTGTGTGCTGGGTTCGTTGGAGCTTGCGGGGTAGATGCCAGCCGGGGCCGGCAGCAGGCTGATGACGCCGTGCAGGGTGCGGAACGTCTCGCGTGAGAGATAGCGGCCAAGGAGGGCCAGTAGTTCGAAGCCCCACAGGTGGTTCTTCAGGTAGCCGCCGATGGCGGGTGATCCGTAGTGCGGTGTGCCGAGGAACACGATCTTGCCGATGTGCTGCCACAGGTCGGGGTGGCGCATGAGGGCCGTGCGGACGACGAGGCCGCCCATGCTGTGGGCGACGACGTTGATGGGGCTTCGCGGGTGGGCTGTGGCGCGGCAGTCCAGCACGGTCTGACGGAAGTGGTCGGCGCTGGTGTGGAGGGGTTTGCGCCAGTCGTAGGGGAAGGCGAGTGGCTGGGTGTCCGGTCGTCGTGCTGCGGGGAAGAGGAAGCCTTCGTAGAGGGAGTCGACGGTGACGGGGCTGACTTTGAAGGAGGGGTGGGCGTCGCTGAGGCCGTCGGCGGACAGGGCCAGGCTGTCGATGCGGTTGCGGGACTTGATGTCGAGCCACCAGATTCCGCCCAGGCCGGTGCTGGCGAGGATGCTGCCCATGACGCCGGGGACGAAGATGAGGTTGGTGGCCTCTGTGTCTCCCAGGTGGTGCTGTGGTGAGGGGCCGGCCAGTTCTACGAGTTCGGTGTAGGCGCGGGCGCCGAGCAGGCTGCGCAGGGCGGTGGCGGCCTGGGGGTCGCGTACCAGGGTCATTCTGGTGTGTGTGTCGCCGGTGAGGTAGCGGCTGGTGATGTCGTCGGGGTGGTGCTGTGGTGTCACGCTTGCCTCAACTGGTTTGGAGGGCCGATCGGCTGGGCCGACGCAGGGCCGCTACTTCGTCGGGGTGGGCGACGAAGATCTGGTCGTCGTTGATGTAGTTGTAGAAGAGGCCACCGATGCTGCGGTATTCGTCCCAGAAGAACTTGCGGGCTTGGGCAAGTGCCTCTCCGGCCGCGGTCGGTGCGCCGTTGCGGGGCCGGGTGTAGAGGAAGTGGAAGAAGACGCAGGCGAAGCGGGCGGCGAATGCGGTGGGCACTTTGCTTTCGGTGCCGATGTAGGCGCGGCAGCCGCGTTCGAGGAACTTGTTCTGCAGTTCGTTGCTGTAGGTGTGGTGCGCTGCGGACGTCTCGCACGCGTTCAGGAAGACGAGTGGACGGTCGTCGAGGTCCGCGTCGCCCATGTCTGCCAGATTGAGGACGTCGCAGGGGTCGTTGGTACTGCCGAATCGCAGGGAGGGCCTGTTGCCGGCTCCGGTTGCGGCCTGGCAGAAGACATAGATGAGCTCAACGGGTGCGGGATCGATGAGGAACCGTGACAGCTCCTCCTTGCGGCGTTCCATCTGGGTGGGAAGGATCCGCGGTCGCCAGTTCGCGAGCTCGAGGGCGTGCTCCTGTGCTGTTTGCTGGGTTGCGTCGTTGGGCAGTCCGCCCCAGTACATGAGGTGAGCTCGGGCTGCGTCCTCATCGATAGCTCGGGGGCCGCTCATCGGGTGCGGCACGTGGGTGATCCTCAGGCGTAGGCCGAGGAAGTCGTGTGGCTCGACCGGCTGTCCTGCGCTGGGCGGAATGCCGCGGTAGAGCAGTGACCAGGGAACGTGCTGGGGTGTGCAGTCTTTCCAGTGGATGCGCAGCCGGTCGCCGGGGGCGAGTTCGCTGACCAGCGACTCCAGGTCGCTCTTCCGGGGGAACATGGAGTGGAAGAGCTGGCGGCCGGCGTGGGCTAGGTCCTGCATTTCGACGCTGCATGCGTCCTCGGCCCAGGCATGTTCGTCCTCATCGGATGCGCGAGGAAACTCGGCCCAGTTGGTGCGTGGCTGGAAGGCCTTGAGCCGGGCGGCGATGTCCGAGGCGGAGATGGTGTTGCAGCGATCGGCCCGTTCCTGCCGGTACCTCTCGAGAGCCTCTTGGACTTCGCGGACCCGCTGTTCGGCTACGGGCTGAGGTGTCCAGTCGGTCGTCCCGGAACGCCATTCGTGGGGTGCGCCGTCGACCTCCATCTTCCACCACGCTCGTGGTGGGGTGACGAACAGTGAGAGAGTGCTGCCCGCTCGCTGCCACTGGTGTGGGATATGAAGGGCGGTTTCGCGGGCAGGTCTGCCGTGGCGTGTCTGTACGTGGACCAGGCCCCGGTGACGCTGGTGCGGCCGTAACGCTTTGTGGACTTGGCCGGTGGAAAATGCGGCGTCCTGAAGGACGGCCGGCGGCGTGGAGGGGCGGGGAGCCGGGAGGTCGGCTGCCTGGTCCTGGGCGTTTTGGATGTCGGGCTCGGTGGGGAGGTCCCCGTCGGGAGGGTTCGATCCCGCAGGGGCCTCCTCGACTGGGAACTCGATGGTCAGGTCGCGGTAGGGGTCGCTGTCTACCAGGACTTGCACATCGATGCGTGCGGTGCCGGGAGTTCGCGGTGTGATGTTGACCAGGCGTTCCTCGGATTCGCCGTGCGGTGGGATCAGGAGGTCGAACTCGACCATCCACTGCTGGGCGTCGCCTGCGGCCGTGATGCCGGTGCTTGCTCGCGCATCGGCGGTGTCGGGAAGAGTGAGTTCGCTGGTGGTGGACCATACAAGCCAGTGCGTGAGGAGTCCGGAGTCGGGGATGTCGTCGGGCGGGATGATGCGCTGGCCGGGCTCGCCCGCGCTCAGGTTGTCCGGGTGGTCGGGGCCGACCTGGAAGCAGCCGGTGTAACTCCGCCCCGTGCGCAGCGGTTCGTCGTCCGGTGGGGTGTCGGTGAACCAGAAGTTGATGTGCTGGGCGTCGACCGCGTCGAGGTCGTCGAGGGAGAGCTCTGGCTGCGGGCCGGCGTCGCCCTGGTAGGCGTGTTCGCCGGGGTCGGATACGGCCTGTTCGGGCCAGTCGTCGTCCTCGAAGGAGCCCGCAGGTCCCGGGGGCTTCCCGGGGGGTTCGTCACCGCTGCCGCCGCTGTGCGGCACGGCGGGGGCTCCGGATCCGGGTTCGGGTGTCTCGTTCCCCGGCGTGAGAGCGTTACTAGGGCCGCGCTGGGCGTGCATGGCCAGGGTGAGGTTCTCCAGCTGTGTCAAAAAGTCGTCCGCGCCAGCGACAACGGCCAGATCTGTGGGCGCTGCCGGTGACGGTTCGCGTAGGACGCCTGGCAGGAGGGCGGCCTGCTGCTGTGCCTTGCGCAGTCCTTGGCGGTCGCCGGCCTGGTCGAAGCGTTGCATGGCCTCTTCGAGAGTGGTCCGGGCTTCGTCGAAACGGCCGTCCAGCCTGAGGGCAAGGTGCAATGTGTAGAGAGCTCGTGCCGTGCCGAGATCCCATCTGTCGTCACGGCTGGTCCGGGCGGCATGATCGAGCTCCGTCACAGCGCGTTCGAGGTCGCTGCCTCCGATGGCCAGCAGTCCGGACAGGTGGGTGAACAGGGCCTCGGCGCGCGTGTCCCCGCGGCTGGTGACTCTGTGGTGGCTCGCCTGGATGAGGGCGTGCGCCGTGCGCAGGCCATCGTCGCCTTCGCGGAGCAGGTAGGCGGTCACGATGGTGGCGAGGTCGGCCACGGCTTCAGGGTGGTCTGCGCTGTATTGGGTGCAGGCGGCGAGGTTGTCCAGCTCGGATGCGAGCCAGGCTGCGGCCTGAGACGGTCCGTTCATGGCCGGTGCGGACTCGGGAAGCTGGATCTGCAGTTCTGCCAAGTCCTGGTGGGTCTCGAGCAGGTAGGCGGCTACGGCCGTGCGCCGGTAGTAGTCGACCAGTCGCCGCCGTGGCTCCTCTTCCGTTTCCGCGTCGTGCAGTTCGTCTGCTGATGCGGCGCTGAGGTAGGAGGTGAGGAGCACATGCATGCGGAAGCGTCCCGGGGAGACCTCCGTGAGAAGGCTGTGTCTGTAGAGGGAGTCGAGGCACGTGCCGGCGTACTCCACGGTCGTTCCGGTCAGTACGGCGGCTGCTCGTTTTTCCAGCTCCGGCCCTGGATGCATGCACAGGTGACGCAGGAATCTCTGCTCGGTGGCCTCGAGGCTGTGCACGGAGGTGCTGAGCGCACTGGTGAGAGATGCCTGACCGCTGGCCAGCCGGGTGATGCGGCGTGTGGTGTGGGACAGTTCGTCCACGAGGTGGGGGACCTGCCAGGTGGGGTGCGCGAGCAGGACGCCGGCCGCGAGTACCAGGGCGAGCGGCAGGTTGCCGCACAGGCGGGCAATCTCGCGCGTGCCGTCCGCTTCTCCCTCGAACCCGCGGTGTCTGAGCAGGCGGTCGAAGAGCTGTGCCGATGTCTCGGGAGGCAGGACATCGACGGGTACCGCTTTGGTCACCTCTGCGGCGTCGAGCCGAAGGCGGCTCGTCACCACGGTCAGGCACCCTGTGTAGCCGGGAAGCAGCGGCTCGACCTGGCCGAAGTCGGCGGCGTCATCGAGGATGATCAGCACGCGTTTGGACGACAGCCAGCTGCGCCACAGTCCGGCGCGGCCGTGCACACTCTCCGGCTGCACCTCCGAAGGAATGCCTGCAGCCGTCAGCAAGGAGCCCAGGAGCTGGAAGGGAACGGCCGGGCTGTCGCCGGGATCGTGGCCGCGCAGGTTGATGAACACCTGGCCGTCGGGAAACTTTTCGGCCAGTTGGTGGGCCGCGCGGACGGCCAGAGCGGTTTTCCCGGCGCCCGGCATGCCGTGCAGCAGGTACACAGGCGAGGTCTCGGCGGCTTCCGCCACGTGGAGTAACTCGCGCATCTCCGCATCCCGGCCGGTGAACGTCGGCACGGCACGAGGCAGCATCCGCGCGGCGCCACCTAACCGGTCGAGTACGGAATGGGCCGGCACCAAAGCGCTGGAGGACGGGACGACCGGAAGGGTGCGGCCGTACGCGGGATTGACTGCAATCTGCTGGACTTGCTGCACGGCGGGAACACTGTGAAAGATCCACGGCTGGTGCAGCAGTGGCGAATGCGGGGACTCACCGCCCGGGGATAACGCCAGCAGTTCACCGAGGAGGTGTTGCAGGTGGTGGTCCGCCAAGGAGTCATCACCCATGAGATCCTGCAGGCGCCGCTGCAAGGTGACGGTCAACTCGTACTCGACCCGGGCATCACTGTCGCCCTGAGCGGCCAGCATCAGCTCGCGTGCCTCTTCGAGCTGAGCAGAGACACCGTCAGCCTGTTCGGGATGCGTGTTGCGGAACAACTGCACCATCCGGTCCCGCACATGCTGCCAGGCGTCGGTGGTCAGCGCTTCCACGATCGATGCTGATGTTGCCGCCAAGACAGCTGGATCCATCACGCCCCCGCCCCCTCGTTCGCCCTCCCCTACTGTACGAGCGGCAGTGGCCGGCGGGGCTGATTTCGACAGGTCATCTACACGCATGACGCGGGACACGTTCGCTTTCGGCTCACCCCTTGCGCGTCCAGGAGCACGGCACAGGGGTACTGGGATTTCGTTCATCGGTCACTGCACAAGGAATCGAGCCGCCCTCAAGGCACCCGGCTCAATTCAGGCACCAGGGGGCCGGATCTTCCGCGCAATCCGCCTCTCTCGGCGGGCGGACCGCACGCCGCGGGCTCTTGCCCCCTACCGGCAGCCCGCTCGCGGGGCCGGGCCGGGCCATGCGCGCCATCACCGCACCCCACAGCGCTGACCTGTGCGGTGGAGTACGAAGTGAAGACACAAGGATTCCTGTTCGAACTGCGATGGAAAGGCCGCCCGGTCGAGCAACGCCAGGCTATCGACGATCACCCACCCGCCCTGCCCTGTGTTACCGAACCGCGACACACAGTGGCGAAATGCCAACCGGACGGCACAGCGAGCCAACGAAGGGGCAGACAGCAGGACGCTACTGAACTTGAACTCGTGATGCCGGTCGGATCGTGGTGTCGTGCGGCTCGGAGACCGCTGGACGCTGACCGTTCGGGATCAGGAGCGTGTCAGCAGCCAGTGACGCGCGGCGGCCAGTGTCACCTCGATGTCGTCGCTCCATGAACAGACTTCCAGCCACGACAGGTAGCCGCCCTGCGTGAAGACCAGGACCTCACCGGGGCACTCGCCAGCCTCGGTGACGAGCTGCGCTTCGGCCGCCACGACAGTGCTGGGGCCGGTGCGCGCAGGTCCCACCTTGCTGGTGTCGAGGTCGAAGTAGGCGGTGCCGCACCCGCATGTGCAGCGTGCTCGCACGCTGAGGTGCGGAACCTGCCTTCGGAGCACGACATGAACCGGATCGTCCGTGCCCAGGATGGCCTCGAGCACCTCGGCTACGTCGCTGGGCAAGCTTTCCCTCACGGCGCCACGGTATCTGACCTGCGGCATCGGACCATGACCGGATCACGGTCCGCGGTCGAGCGACCATCCGTCCAGGGCCAAGGCAAGTGCCTGTCAGGGAGTCGTCGATCACTCTTGGTCGGTACTGCAGCATCTTGAGCCTGGGCCTAGAGTCGCGGCATGGGTGGGGATGCGAATGCGGGGAGAACCCGGCCGTGCCGGTGGTGCGATCGACCGATCACACAGCGAAGCTGGTCGCGGCCACGGCGTTTCTGCAGCCGTCACCACCGTTGGAACTACTGGCGACTGTCGTCCATCGTCCGTGTGCTGGACAGCCTCTGAAGGAAGGCACCGATGAGCGCCTTGGACCTGCTGGTGAAGCAGCACGCGGCGCCAGTACTGAAAGCAGCTGGGTTCAAGAAGGCCGGCCGTACCTTCCGCCTGATCGCAGGCAATGGCGATCAAGCGATTCTCGGGTTCGCCCGTCACTACGTAGCCCCCGATGCCGTCGTCTTCGAGGTCGGCTACGGCATCGTGCCGGCGCCGTACTGGGAGTGGCTCGACCGGCACCAGTGACGTGCGACCTCCCGTCGCTTCGGCGCGGCGGTGCTGACCGGCAGGGTGCTTCCACCACCCCACACAGCACACGCTCCCGACGAGGGGATGCCGTTCCGCGCAGCCCTGCGCGAGGACAAGAGACTCATCTGCGGCGCGGCGCTGGCGAGGGTCCTGCACGAGGAGGCCGTCCCGCAGATGGTCCGCCTTCTTGACCGGGCGAATCTCCTGCAGGAGTGCCGCCGCCCGGCCCTGCCGGTCGTGCGGCGCGTGCCGCTCACAAGAGTAGAGATCCTCCTTCGGATCGACGACGCTCCGAGCGAGGAGATCGAGTCCCTGCTGGCAGGCGTGCAGCTGGCAGGCCCCGGCGACAACTTCATCGCCCGGACGCGCCAACGACTCGTAGCACGAAACGGCAAACACCACGAGACAGCAGCCAGTTGACGAGGCAGCCGAGCTGCAGGTAGCCGCGCCAGACCGGTCGAAGCACTTGCCGCCCTTTTTCTGCCCCAGGGCCAGCATCCACGCTGGCCCTGGGGGCTCGAGTCGAGCGTGGCGGTGCAGGCGGCGCCGCACCGCATGCACCGAGACGGCCACGGTGTGTACGCCACGCCCGTGCCCCCTCCGTCCCACACAACCGCGTCGCCTTCACACCCTCACCGCCAGCCGCCAAAGGTCGTCAGCCCGAACCACCGACCGCTGGAGCAAGCACCAGCAGCCTAGCCGTCAGAGAGTGAGCCCCCGCCCACGGCTACGACGTACCCGACCACGGACGCATCCCAGCCCACAGCATCCAGGCATGGCAACGAGCCCAATAGGCGACCACGGAGCCGGTCACCAGCACTGGGCGCCAGGAAGACCTCTTCCTCCCACGCTTCCGATGAAGAACCGTGTCCCCTGGCAGGGCTCGGCCGTGGAGGAAGCTCACGGCCCCAGACGGATTCGCGCGGGCTGGCGAGGTGAGGCATACGCGCCCGGTGTGCCTTCAATGTCTGGCCGACGGTGATCCCTTGCATCGAACTCGGCACACGTCGCCACGACCTCGCCAACACCTACCGGGACTGGCTCAAGCCCGCTCGACCACCATCAGCGGAGCGGTACTCAGTCCTTCCACGTCAGAACCGCCAGCCCACGCCGACTGGCAATGCCGTAGAAGCCCTGCAGCAAAGCAAAGTGCTCGACGAGATACTCTCGTGGGTGCCCGTCAAAACCTCGGAATCCGCACGCCTCGGCCGCCGCAAACCGGTCCTCCGGCAGGCTCCGCAGCAGCTCGTCCACGTCCATGGCCGCAAGGTCGCGGGCCACTTCGGCCACGGCTGCAGGAGCGAGGACTGCGGGAGGGGAGTCGAAACCGTCGTACACCTCGGGGTGATCAAGAAATCCGACATCGCCACCCTGGTCCCCCGTGATACTGCGCCGAAGAACCCGGATGCGCTGCCCCTCAACCTGCATGCGCTGGCAGAACCAGATCAAGCCCCAGATCGCCCAGTCGAGATCCAGAGTGTCCTCAGCAGGCGGGTCCCAATCCGGGTTGCCGTCCGAAGACCTCGCCGCCGCTGCGCGGCACTGAACCAAGTACTGCGGGCTCACCCGCGCGAGTTGCTGCGTCAGCGCCATACGACGAGTATCGCGGAGTGTCGCCAGGCAAAAGCGACTGCCCTTGCCTCACCGGCGACTTATCCCCACATGCCGGCGCCGATCGAGGTGACGACTTCAACCCATTCGCTGTGCTCATCTGCGAAGGGAAGGGCATCTCGCGATGAGATGGTGCGCTTCAGGTTGTCGAGCTCCTCTTGGAGATTCTCCAGTGTCTCCTCGTCGTCCTCGTAGTCCTCAGGAAGCGCATTGGTGAGCTCGGTCAGCGCCGCGATCGTCTTCACGAGGGAGGAGATGTCGCCGTGCAGTGGGATCGGGCGCATGATGCCCTCGGCGAGTTGGTGAACTTTCCCGGTGCGTGTGTCCAGGACGATCGTGCTGATCTCGAAGTTGCCGAGGAGGATCCAGTCGGTGGCGGACTCTGAGCCCTTTCCAACCTCAGGTTGAGGCGTGGTGAAGGACGACGACGGCCTTCACGATGTTGGTGATCCGGTTGGTGCTGCAGCGGAGCTTGCGTAGCAGGCGCCAGCCCTTCAGGACAGCCATGGCCTGCTCGCCGAGGCACCGGATTTTGGCGTGGGTGCTGTTGTGCCGTCGCTTCCAGCGCTTGAGCCGGCGGCCCCCGGAAAGGTACGCGGACATGGCGGCCGGCCCCTTGGTACGCCTTGTCCGCCCAGCACTTCAGCCCTGCCGTTGCGAGCGCGTCGATGATGCCGTGTTCGCGCGCGGCGGTCAGGTCGTGGGTGGAGCCGGGCAGGGCCGCGGAAGCCCACAGCAGTCGGCCGAACGGATCCGTTATGACCTGGACGTTCATGCCGTGGCGCTTGTGTTTTCCGGAGTAGTACGGGGTGTCGGCGGCGATCCGGTCGATGGGCAGGAGGGTGCCGTCCAGGATCACGTACGCCTTCGTCCGGACGCTCGTCATTGCCTCGGCCAGGGTCTGCGCCTGGGCGGCCAGCACTTCGACGGCCTCTCGTATGTAGCGGTAGACGGTCGCGATGCCGATCTCGAACCCTGCGGCGAGTTGGGCGTACGTGTCGCCGCATCGCAGGTGGGCCAGGGCGAGCAGGGCCTGACGGCCGACGGGCAGACGCCGCCATCGCGTGCCGATCTCCCGCCGGTGAGCGGCCAGTTGCCTCGTCAGGTGCCGCAGCGTGCGGCTGGACAGATCGATCGACGACGGGTAGACAAGCACGCGAAGCTCCTGGCGGACACGGGTGATCTTGGTCGAGAACCCGTCTACCAGGAGCTTCGTCGTTCCGTACAACCCATGCCCACCAACACCCCGATGCCACAGCCAGGTTGGAAAGGGCTCACTGTTGAGTTGTTTTGTGTACTCCCTTTGAGGGTGCGGCCTCTCACGAAGCCGACGACCATGAGGACCCACCCGCCGCATCAGTCGCCCGCTGACGTTGCCGTCATACACCCGAGGAGCCCCGCCGGAATTTCCTCCCGGTGGGCTCCTCGGTTCTCCCAGATCTATTATCCGGGCGCTCTACGGGCTTATCGATCCCTGACCTGATATCCCATTGTCGCCCACCGAGAGCAGGGCGCTTTCAATCGCATCCCGAAGATACGAACGCGCGTTTCCTGCGTCAGCCTTTCCCAGCAGAATCGGAAGGAATTCCGAATCCGGATACCCGTCCCCCTCAGTATCCTTCATAGCCCACACTTGCAGCCAAATGGCGATCATCATCTCATTGCAAGCTCGGGCTTGTTGCAGCGCATCCGAGCTTCCCTCCGAGAAAATGAAGCGAGCCGATATCCCTAGTCGATGCCCCAAGGCCAGCAGGAACGCTTCCTTGGAGTCGGACTCCAGGACCGTCAGCACTCGATCTCGAATGTTCATTGATCCATATCCCAGAAATCCTCGTCCGTCATTGGGCGCCGACTACCATAGGGCTCGCGAGGCAAGGAGTCGACATCGTATCCGCGATCCCTCAGGACTCTGACCCGAGTGTTTCCATTCGCGATTGTACCGTCCGGCTTCACTCTCAGCGCTTCCTTCGCGCCTGGCCTCAACGAGAAGATGATGTCTTCCGTATCTTGCTTGCTCCAGAAATCCAGCGAACTCTTGTCGAGCGAACTGCGAGGGTGCAGGTCCTTCAGAGGAACACACGGCTTGGAATTATGAACGAGGACCGGAGTCTCGCCCGCCAGCACATAGTACGTGTGCAGGTCGTCGACAGTCAGGTTGTAGGTACGGGCATGCCTCGTGTACGCACGGTTGGCCTGGACGCTAACGGGGCTACCATCGGCGGAAAGAAGGGTCATGCCCTGGCGAAGCTCTCGCGCTTCGACCCAGCGCCTCTCGGAGGGGGACCAGAAGGGGTGCTCGTGTGTTGCTGTGAGCTTCTTCTGTCCCTTGTCGGTTGAGAGTGTGAGCTCGTTGAAGTGCTTGTCATCCTTCGTGATGATGAGGTGGGTGACTTTCCGCGGGCCGGTTTGCCCAGTTACGGGGTCCGTTGCGAGCACCTTGTCGCCGATTTCGATGTCCTCGATGTTCTTTGTACTCCCATCTGCCATGAGGACATCGGTGCCGGCAAGGAAGCACTTAGGGCAGCCGCCCGGTCGACCGCGAAGCGTTCGGACGCCATACGCTGCGGCAATGGCCTCGGGAAGGAGTTCGAAGACCTTCTGTACCTTGCCGTAGTCCTTCGCATCACTGTTGCACTCCTGCATTCTGTAGAGGCAGTAGGTCGCGGCGATCTTCTTCGCGCCCTTTAGGTCACCCGTCTCATGGAGGTGTATGAGCGCCTCTTGGCAACCGGTGCGTCCAAAGCACGCCATCGCGGTTCTGTCACCGTCGCCGATGGGCGTGTCCCAGTAACTTCCGCCGTCTACCCGGTAATAGGCCATCCACCGCTGGACCATGACCCATTCCCTGGTTTCCCGCGGCTGCTGGCCGACCAGGTAGTCAACGGCTGCCCGGTGGGCTGCGGTCGATGCGCCGGGGGCGCCGAGACCGCCGTTGGAGCCGCGAGGCGCATCCGGCTTGCTTTCGTCGTGGGGTTTCTTGTTGCTCCCATCAGCTGTGGGTTCGCACGACCCGCTTCCCCCGCAGCCGAAGTCCAGCCCCGTGGGATCCGAGAGGGTTACGGGGCTGTTGTTGCTGTACGCGTAGCCGTTCATCTGCAGCGGATCATCAATATGAATGATCGGGTCTGCTGAAAGGAAACGTCCTGCGTTCTGGTCGTACTCGCGCGCACCGATGTGGGTGAGGCCGGTCGCCTCGTCGTCGATACCTACACCGAGGTAGCTTCGCTTGTTGGGCCAGCTGGAGGGCTTCGGTCCGCGGAGTTCGCCGTAGGGCTTGTAGGCACGGCGGGTGACAGGCTGTGTGCCGGAGAGTTCGACGGTGGTGCTGGCTGTGCCGAGGTGGTCGGCGATCAGGACGTTGAGCTTGTGAGCTGTGGTGGCTCCGTTGCTCGCGGTGCGGACCACGGTCGGGGCGCCGGCGTGGCCGTAGGAGCGGGAAGCGCGGGTGATCTTTCCGGTTGCGTCGGTGGTGAGCTCGGTCTCGCCGAGGTAGAGGGTGGAGCCGGCCGGGGAGTGCTCCAGGATGCGGTTGCCTGCGGCGTCGTAGACGTATGTGGTCTTGGTGCCGTCGTCGGTTATCGACTCGAGCTTGCTGTCCGCGCTCCAGTTCAGGTCCTGCGTGGTTGCCGGCAGGTCACGGGTATCGGTGTTGCCGGTGGCGTCGTAGGTGTAGAGGCTGCCCTTGCCTGTGGGGGTGGAGCTGATCCGGGTGAGCGTGTGCGGCTGTGTGGTGATCGGTGGGTTTGCGCCGTTGCCGGTGACTGTCTTGCCGTAGCCGTAGGTGTAGTTGGTGTTCTTGGTGGCGTCGGCGGGGTCGTGTTCGGTCATGGCGGCGCGGTTGCCGAGCCAGTCGAAGGTGTAGGACTGGCGGTAGGCGGTGGCGCCTGTGGCAACCGTCCCGTTCTGCGGTGCGGTGGCAGCGAGGCTGTCTGTCAGCGAGGCGTCCGGGGTGGCCGTGTCGGACTGTTCGTTGGGGGCCTGGGCAACTGGGCCGGAGGAGGGCGCCGCGTCGGTGCGGTGTCCCCAGTTCGCGCCGTTGGCCGAGCTGCAGCCGGTGCCCTGCCCGTTCGGGGTGATGCTGGAGGTCCAGGCGTTGACGAGCTCGCCCATCACGTCATAGGTGAAGCACTGGTTGTCCCACGTCGCTCCGGCCGTCTCGAAGAGCTTGCGGGCGGTGGAGGTGATGCTGCCGGACGTGTCGTAGGAGTAGTAGTTGTCCGAGATGCCGTGTGGGCCCGCGGTCTCCCGGTCGGCGACTGTGCGCTGGAGCTGGCCGGTGTGGGGGTCGACGAAGTTGGTTGTCCAGACGCGGTAGGGCTGGGCGCCAGAGACGGTGCGCAGGGGCTCGCCGTAGGGCGAGTAGGTGACGTCCGCGGTGTACCAGCTGTGGCCGGCGGTGGATTCGGGGAGGCCGTCGTCGTTGTAGCGGGTGACGACCTTCTCGCGTGCCAGGCCTCCCTTCGCGGGGAGCGTGGTGGTCAGCGGCCGCCCGGTGAGCGTGTACGTGTAGGTATCGGTGTAGGTGCCGGAGAGGCCGGTGGTCATCGAGTTGGCGGGGATCACCGTTTCGAGGCCGGTGGGCCGGTAGGCGCTGTCGTAGCCGGTGACTCGGGTGATGTAGTCGCCGGAGGGGTCGTGGCGGATGGAGGCGACCGGGTAACCCAGTGCGCCGGCCATGTCGAAGGTGAACTCTTTGGCGGGGGCTGCGGTTTCCGAGCCCTCACGGACCGCTGTTAGACGTCCCAGGAGGTCGTAGGCGGTGTATGTCGACTGTTGCCGCGCGTTGGTCACCTTGGTCGGGCGGTCGGCGTCGTCGTAGTCGGTCAGCGTGGTGCCCGTGTCCGGGTCGGTCGCAGAGGTCTTCCGGCCTCGCACGTCGTAGGTGTATGACCATGCGTTGCCGGCGGGGTCGGTGACCTTCTCAAGGTTGCCGCGCTTGTCGTACGTGTACGCGGTGGTGCGATAGGTGCTGTTGTCGGGGCTGGTGTAGTGCCGGATCGAGGTGGTGCGGCCCAGCGCGTCGGTGAAGGTCTTGGTGGACGGAGCGGTGGTGCCGGGTGGGTTGATGAAGGTGCTGGTGTCGGTGTAGGAGGTGTACGCGGCGTACTTGAAGTCGGCGCCGTGGTAGGTGGAGAGGCGGACCGGGCGTTCGAGGCCGTCGTAGCGGGTCTTGGTTCGGTTGGGGATCAGTGACGTCGACTTGGGCTCGAACAGTGTGGCTGCCGGTTCTCCCTTGGCGAGGTAGCCGCCGGTCGTCTCGTATACCAGGCCGTGGTCGTTGTAGCGGGTGTCGGTGATGATGCGGCCGGGCCCGTGTGCCTCGTTCTGGGTCTGGACCTGGCGCATCAGGCCGTCGTAGACGGTGACCTGTCGGCTGTAGGAGGAGCCATCGTCCTTCAGGGTCTTGACGGTGACGGCGGCGGGCCGGTTCTCGTCCTTGGTGGCGATGGCGGCCTGGTAGTCGATCTCGACATCCGGCGTGGGGGCAGCCGAGCGCGCCGGCGACCAGCCCTTGATCAGGCGGCCGAGGCTGTCGTACTCGGTTCGGGCGACGCGGCCGTTGGCGTCCTTGACCGTGAGCGGGAGACCACGGCCCGGGTCGAAGGTCATGGTGGTGGTGTGGTTCTTGGCATTGATCACCTTGGTGGAGGTGACGGGTCCCCCGTCGTCGGGGGTGTACTGGGTTTCGGTGGTGCCGGCGCCAGGCTTGCTGACGGTCAGCACGCGTCCCAGCGGGTCGTAGGTGGTCTTGGTGATGGTCGAGTGGGAGGCTCCCGTGCCGTTGATCTCGGCCACCGAGGTGGGCAGGCCCCTTGACGGGGCCTCGCCGTAGGCGCCGTCGTCATAGGTGAAGCGCGTTGAGACTTTCAGCTCGGTCGCCGGATCGGCGGCGTCGGCACCCGCGCAGGTGGTCGCCGTAATGCGCACGTCCTTGGGAAGACCGATCAGCCACTTGGTGGTGTTGTGCACGCGCGACGTCTTTGAGCAGGTCTGCTGGGAGAGGCTCTCGCCGGTGCCGCTCGGCCTGACAACCATGGTCTCGACCTCGACCGGGAAGCCGTAGGTGTCATCAACCTCGGTCAGGGTGCGCACTGCCTGCCAGCTGCTGTCGACCGTCTGGATGGCGTCGGAACGCTTGATGCCGGTGCGGTGGGCCAGCAGTGGGTCCAGGTCGCTGCCGTCCTCCCCCTCGCGAGCGCGGGAAGCTGTCTGCTTCGACCAGGGGTAGTTCAGGGTGCGCCTGACGACGCGGCCGTCGGAGTTGGCGTAGGCAATGGTTTCGGCTGTCTGCCCGGCGTACTGGGGTGCGTCGTCCGCGAGGAGGGTGTAGGTGCCTGTGGAGTCTTTCACCGCGCCACCTGCGCCTTGGAAGTAGCGGGTGACGGAGTTCGACTGGGACTGCGGATCTCCTTGCTGCGAGGAGGACTTGCTGCCCTTGGTGACCGAGACCTGCCGGTAGCCGCGCCAGTCGCTGTAGGTGCGCAGGGCCGGCCGCGAGAACTCGTCGTCGCTCTTGGACCAGGCCGGGCCGGTGTACTCGTACTTCGTGTGTACAGGCTCGCCGCGGGAGGTGACCTTGTCGGTCTCGGTGACGGAGTCGACGACGTATTTGTTGAACCATGCCTTGGCCGGCTTGTCGACCTCGCCGTCCGGGGACCAGCGCACGGGGTAGCAGGTGTTGTTGTCCTTGCCCTTGTCCTCGGCTGGTTCGCTGGCGCAGCCGCCCGTGTATTTGACCTCGACGTCGCCACCGGTCTCGGTGGCAACCGTGCCGATGCGCGGCCTGGTGAAGCCGGGCCGCTGGTCGCTGGCACCCGTCGTGACCAGGTTCGGCAGCTGGCGGTCCTTCAAGCGTTTGGCCAGCGGGTCGGTAGAGCCGACGGTGTAGGGGGCGAAGCTGATGCCGTCCTTGGACTGGAGGGTGCCGGTGGAGTCACCGGGCGCGTAGCCGGTGCGGGTGATCGAGTTCAGCCACAGTCCGGGGGAAGTGTCGTACCAGTCTTCGGGGAAGGACTGATGAAGGGTGTAGGAGTCGACCTTCTGCAGTGTCGTGGATCCGGGGCGCTGGCCGTAGGTAGTGATGTGGTCCAGTCGCAGTCTGGTCCAGAAGGAGGGGAAGGGAGGGCAGAGTTCGGACGTGGACTTGCAGTTGAGGTTGCCGGGGCTGTCCCACCACGGCCGGTATGCGCCAGGATCGTCGGTCTTGTCGAAGTTGTCTTCGTCGCAGACGGAGGCGGAGGCCAGACAGCGCTGCGCAGCCACGAAGTCGACCCTTGCGGACGGCTTGGTGAGGTCAGAGCGCATGCCGTACTCGATGGATTGCGGGTAGGCGGCGCGCTCGTACGCTTCCGGGTCCGTGAACTTCTTGCGCACGGCGTAGTGGTTGACGGACTGGTGCCAGTTGATGACCATCGCGTTGCCGTGGACGTCGACGACCTTGTCCAGGCCCCAGCGCCAGGCCTGCTGCTTGCCGGTGCCGCATCGGGAGTCGGCGAACGCGGATGCGTGGCATGGCTCGCCGGGGTGGTTGCCGAAGACCGGAACGGTGGAGACGGAGGTGGTGTCGGCGTGGCCGCCGCCGACCTTGTTGAGGCCGTAGTAGAAGGTGGTGCCGTCGGTGGTGGTGACGACCCAGTACTCGCCGTTGTTGTCGCCGTTGTCGCCGCCGGTCCGCCGTTCGACGCGGGTGCCGTCGTCGCTCTCCGGCCGGTAGATCTCGGTGTCGGTCTCGGGGTCACTGCCCGAGGCAGGGACGCGCACGAGATCGGTGGTCTTGCCGGCCAGAGACATCACCGCGTTGTACGACACCCAGCACAGGTCGGATGTCTTGTCCTTCTCGGCGGTGTTGTTAGGGGTCCCGGAATTGAGTGTCTTGGTGTCGTCCTCGCAGGAGCGGTAGCGGCGTTCGATGTGGCCGGGGTCGTAGTTCCAGCCCTCGCCGATCCATGAGGCCTGGGGCGATGAGACGGCGGTGCGGCCGTCCACGCTCTGCGAGTTGTAGTTGAAGGTGACGTTGGGGGACGGACCTGCGGGGGTGGGTGGGATCACCAAGGGGTACGACCAGGTGAAAGCACCGGAGGAGCCGCCTGCTTCCCACTTGCCGCTGGAGGCGAGGGGGGTGGCCTTGAACGAACCGCCGGCGCCGCTGCCGGAGTCGATCGCACCGAGGACGGTGCTGTCCCCGCCTGCTGCGGCGGTGGTCGCCGAGCTGCGGTAGCCAGCCTGCACGATGGACGGCCCGGACGTCTCGGTGGACCGGCCGGTGTTGGAGGCCGGGGTGACGGTTCCGTCGGCGGCCGTGTCGACGGTGGCGGTGATCGACTCGCTCGCGGTGTCGTTCGTCGTCTCCAGTTCCTCGTACACCTGGCAGGCCTCGACGTCCGGCGTCTCGGCGTAGCAGGCGGGGAACTGTACGAAGCGCAGTCGGGAGGCCCAGTCGGCGCCGTAGAGGTTCTTGAACTTGGCGTAGTCCAGCTTGACCGACACGGGGACCGAGCCGGTCTCCGGAGCCTGGACGGTCATCAGAGCACCATCCACGCCCCGGGCGGCGGAGATCGTGGGTGCGGTGATGCTGACCTGCCACGTACCGGTGGGAGCAGGCTCGTCAGGAGCCTGACCGAGGCTGACCGGCAAGTCCCCTACGGGGGTCAGAGCCACAGGCTCGGTGGCCGCGCTGCT
Organism: Streptomyces sp. NBC_00390; assembly: GCF_036057275.1. Lineage (NCBI taxonomy): Bacteria > Bacillati > Actinomycetota > Actinomycetes > Kitasatosporales > Streptomycetaceae > Streptomyces > Streptomyces sp. NBC_00390. The sequence continues at coordinate 85,264 of NZ_CP107945.1, forward strand.
GAGGGAGGCGGGTGTCACGCCGGAGCCGAAGCTGACGACGTCGGAGTCGGCCGGCGGCGCGGTTGTCGTGCCTGGCGGCGCCTGTTCCTGGTCCTCCGGAATGTCGAGCCTCAGACTCTCCAGGTTCTTGTCGAAGACCTCACCCTCGACCGGAAGCTCCTTGTCGAGGGGCTCCAGAGTCAGCGTCTCGCGGCCTTTCTCTGCTGTCGCGGGGTCAGGCGGCAGGGCCAGGGCCTGCGTAGGCAACAGCCCCACCAGCAGAGCAGCCCCCACCACGGGCACAAGCGTGAGCCGCATGCGGAAAAGGTGGGCGCGAGAAAGTCGGTCGAACAAGGCGAGGTCCCCCGGACCACTTGAGGCGGGACCAGGAACGGACCACGCGTTGCGACGTATCAGATGTCGGAGATTCTGTGGGCGATCTGTGAAGTTGCACCAGAGCCGCAGGGTGTATGTGATCACCGACACGCCCCGTAACAGCGCGTTACACCTCGGATGTCATGGATCGGGTTTTCACCACTCAAGATCATTTTTTCGACATCGGGTCACATTGGCCATAAGTCAGGTGACTGCATTCAAATTGCCGGTCTGTGGGGTGCCGTTCAGCAGCATATGTTCTGATTTAATCCCAGGTCGGCTGCCTGGGGCCCGGGATCGACAAGCGCAGCACTCAGCAGGGCCTCTCGCTCACACTGTTCGCCCACCGGGGCACGCCCTGGCCAGGCGCAGGGTGACGAAGGACCGGTCATAGGTCATCATCAGCTCGCCTTGCCATGCCCTTTTCGGATCGGGGAGATCTGATGCGCCATGGCCGGCTTCGCATCCAACGGCCGCACATCGCAGCGCGCCGGTCCCAGGGGGAGGAACTCGCCCAATGACGCGCAACTGGCGCCGGCCCAGCCGTCGTGTTGCCGCGGCGGTCATCGCGGCGGCTGTCGCCGCGACCGGCCTCGGCTACGTCGGCCTTCACATGGATGACGGCTCCACCGCCGGCGACGACGCCGCGGGCCGCGGCCGGCACACGAGGCAGGTCGATGAGGGCGAGGCGATCGCACGGGCTGCGAAGTCGGGAAAGCCCGTCGAGGTCACCACGCTGCGCACCCTCCGTTCCACGACGTGGGCCAGGCCCGACGGGCTGATGGCCAAGCAGCTGTATGCCTCGCCGATACGGGCCAAGGTGGGCGGTGAGTGGAAGGCCATCGACCCGAGCCTGCACCGGACCGAGAAGGGCTGGGAGCCCAAGGCCACCAACACTCGGATGGTGTTTTCGGCCGGCTCGAAGGGGGTCGGCGGCGAGCGTGCCTCACGCAGCCAGGCCCGCCGCGTCTCTTTGGTGCGCGGGGCGGTCATGGCGGACGAGACGCCGACTCCGCTGGTCACCCTGCACGTGGATGATCACGACATTCAGCTCACCTGGCCCGGTCCGGTACCGGCGCCGGTCATCGACGGCTCCCGCGCCCTGTATCCGGAGATTTTTCCGGGTGCCGACCTGGTCCTGACCGCCGATGACGACGGGTTCGCCCAGCTGCTCGTGCTGAAGAACCGTCAGGCAGCGGCCGATCCGCGGGCCAAGCAGCTCTCGTACGGCCTCACCTCCGCGACTCTCACCTTCCGGCTCGATCCGCTCTCCGGCATCGTCACCGCCGAAAACGCGTATGGCGACGAAGTCGCCATGTCGCCGACCCCGTTGATGTGGGACAGCAGCGGCGCCCCGGCGGTCACCGACGGCCAGGTCGGCGCAACTGCTCAGCCGACCGCGTCCGAGACTCCCGGCCCCTCGGACTCTGCCAGCTCCACCCCTGAGGCGAGTCCCAGCCCGACCGAGGACGTGCCGGTGGAAGCGGATGAGCAGGAGGACCCGTACGCCGAGGTCCTGCCGTCAGCCTCTGACGGTCCGGCGCCTGCGCTGTCGGAGTCCCCGCTGCCGTCCGCTCCCCCGGAGCCGACGCCCGCCCCCTCGCAGTCCGGTTCGGCCGCCACACTCACCTTGCCCCTGCTCGACGGGCCCTCGCCCGACTCCCGGGGCGACCTCGTCGACGCCGACCTGTCCACGGCGAAGTGGACGCTCACTCCCGACGAGGACTTCCTCAACGATCCGGCGACCACGTATCCTGTGTTCATCGATCCCTCGGTCAAAAAGCATGTCCAGGACTGGACCACTGCCTACAGCCGTCACCCCAACGCCACCTTCTACAACGGCAAGGGGTTCAACAAGGGCGGCACCCACGAGGCCCGGGTCGGCTTCGAATCGGACACCTGGGGCACGTCCCGCTCGTACTTCAACATCGCCTTCGACAAGGACCTCAAAGGCGCGCAGATCAAGAGCGCGAAGCTGAGCCTGCTGGAGCGGTACGCCTGGTCCTGCAGTGCCCGGTCGATGAGCGTGCACCTCACCGGGGCGATCGACTCCCACACCAACTGGAAGAACGCGCCTAAGCTGCACGACGGCAACAAGCTCTCGACCAAGAGCTTCGCGCACGGCTATAAGTCTTCATGCCCCGATGCGTACGAGGCTTTCGATGTGAAGAAGGCCGCGCAGAAGCGGGCCGACCTGGGCAAGGACAGCATCACGCTCGGACTGCGCGCCCGGGACGAAGACTCCCAGTACGCCTGGAAGAAGTTCCAGGCCACCGGCGACGACCCGCCTGTCCTGGAGCTGGTCTACAACCGCAGGCCAAGCGCCCCCAACTCGCTCGACCTCGGCCCGGACGCCAAGTGCACCACCACCGAACCGTATGTCCGCATGGGCTCCGGCAATCTGACGTTCACCGCCAAGGCATCCGACAAGGACAAGAACCTCGACTATCTCGACTTCGACCTCTGGCCGATGAAGAAGCTGCCCACCTCCGGTGACCTGCTCGGCTCCACCGGCAAGGTCTCGGTCGGCGGCGACACCGACACCGCCTTGCGCACCACCGACGACTTCTCGACCAGCAACCTCACCAACGGCACGACCTACTCGTGGCGGGTGAGAGCCGTCGACGACGCCGGCGCCACCTCCTCCTATACCCCGGCCAAGACACCCTGCCGCTTCATCCTCGACACCACCGCGCCCAAGCCCCCCAAGGTCAGCTCCACAGACTTCCCCAACGCCGACGGCGAGGAGAACGGCTTCGGCAGCCTCGCCGAGGACGCCACCTGGAGCACCATCAAGTTCGGCACGCCCGGCTCGTTCACCGTGCGCGCACTCAACAGCGACGTGGTGCGCTACGAGTACGGCTTCAACTCCGCCAGCTACCCGTTCTCCCTGTCCCGGACCGCCGGAACCGCCACCAGCGTCAGCGCGGCCATCACCAATGCCAAACCCCCGACCGCCGGACCCAACGTGTTGTACGTCCGCACCGTCGACGGTGCAGGCAACGCCTCCCAGCCGGCGAAGTACTTCTTCTACGTCTCCCCCAAGGAACAGGCAGATACCCCGGGTGACTTCACCGGCGACAAACTCGCCGACCTGATGGCGGTCACCGAGGGCGGCAACCTCGCCCTCTACCCCTCGCAGGCCACCAACGACCTCGCCAAGGGAAGCGGCGACCTCGACTACTCGATGTCAGGCGCCTACCGCAGCAACCCCGACAAGGACCCTCAGGGAGACGACCTGCCGCCGTTCGTCGCGGCACCCTCCGGGCACTTCAACGGCGCGCTCATCACCCATAACGGCGACATCTACGGCGGTGACGGGCTCCAAGACCTCGTCGTGCGTGTCGGCGGCAAACTCTGGGTCTACCCGGGCGACGGCTACGGCGCGGTCAACATCGACAAACGCCGCGAGATCCTCCTGCCCGACGGCGCACCCAAGCCCGCCGACCTGACCCAGATCGTCGCCGCCGGCGACATCACCGGCGACGGAAGAACCGACTTCTTCGCCACCGTCGGCGACGCCCTGTGGGCGTTCATCGGATACAACGGCGCAACCGTCGACCAGGCGATCCTGCTGTCCGCCTCACCCTGGGCCTCACGCGACATCGTCACCGTCCAGGACGTCTCCGGCGACGGCGTCACCGACCTCATCTACCGGACCGACGCCTCCGGCAGACTGCTACTCCGCAAGGGCAGCGCCGCAACCGGCGGCGGAGTCGACCTCAACTCGCTCGCAACCGCGGCCAACTCCGCGGGCGGAGTGGACACCGAATACGGCGCGTCCGGCTGGCTCAGTTCGAGCGTCCCGCACCTGATCGGCACCCCGGACGTCAACGGAGACGCCATCCCGGACATCTGGGCCGTGAAGTCCGACGGCTCCGTACGCTTCTACGCTGGCAGCAAGACCACACTCACAGGATCCGGCACAGAAATCATCGCCCCCGCCAGCTACTGGAAAACCCGCATCGCCATCGGCTGACGCCCAGTGCGGACACGGCTGAGGGGTCAAGGCAGCCAACTGCCTTGACCCCTCAGCCGTGTCCTCCCCCGAGCCGTGCAGACGAACGGAGCGCCCAACGCCTGATGACGCTCGGCCCGGCCCACGGGGTTCCAGCGGGCGGTCACAGATGAGGTGGGGCGGTCGCCGATCCAGGACAACCTCCATCGCCACGATGGTTGCGGGTACGGCTCACGGCTAAAACAGGCGAGGCCGGATCATTGCTCGCTTGCCCGGAACCGGATGCCAGTCTGGTCGGTGAGTTTGTGGTGGACCTCAGGGGCTTTGGGCACGGCCAGATCTCGATGAGGTGCCGCCCAGCCGCGACCTATCCAATTGGGCGGTCCGGTCCTCGGCGGTAGGCCGTGTCCCGTCCGCGGGTGTGGAAGCGGAAACGCCACCAGGAGAATCAGTCCTCTGGCCTCGCCGTCCGCTGGGTGACGAGGCCAGAGCTGGTTGTTCCGTTCAGTGGAAGGTGATGTAGCCGTTGCCGTCGCGGTCGTTTGCGCTCTTGGTGTAGGAGTGGACGTCCGCGCGGCTGCCGGTGGGCTTGTAGAGGTAGATGGTGTCGCGGTCGTTGTTCCACATGAAGTTGCAGTTGTCGCGGTAGACGACGTTGCCGCTGTCGGAGTCGGTGCCGTTGCCGCCGCGGAGCTTCACGTAGTCGCCGGGCTGCAGGTAGTGGTTGGCGGTGAAGGTGAAGCGGTTGCCGGCGGCGTCCTTGACGACGTATCCGCGGAGGTTGACGGTCGCCGAGGACGAGTAGTTCTTGATGGTCAGGTACTCGTCGCGGGTGTTGCCGGTGGAGCAGCTGTTGGAGTCCCTGCCGGGTGCGTCGTACTGGATGCCGCGGATTTTGAGCGCGGAGGAGTATTCGGCGGCCTGGGCGGGGCTGGCGGTCAGTGCGGCGAACGTTCCGGCCACGACGGCGGCGGTGATGACGGCATGGGTACGCAAGGGTGAGGTCCCCCCTCAATAGTGCTGATGAACGGCAGAAGCCTACAGACCAGACGAGCCGCTGTTGTGGTTTCAACCTTTTGGCCCAGGCGACTGCCGTCACGGTGTAGTGGAGCCGGATCGGGACCGGTTGCCGGGGGCCGGGGCGCCGGCACTGGTGTTGTGCCGGGCAGGTCAGGCTGCCCGGCACACAGTTCAGGGCCCGTCGGCGAGAACGGGGGTGCCTGCGGTCCAGGTGCAGACGGCCCGGTCACCGGCCGGTTCGGCTAGCGGCGGTGGTACTGGCGGCCCCACGCCTCGGTGTCGACGGTGCGGCGGTGGTCGTCGCGCAGGGTCGCCTTGTCGGAGCGGTTGTCCCAGACGTAGTGGCGGAGGTCCTGGTAGCGGTCGGTGCGGGTGTCGCGTCCGAAGCCGGTGTGGATGCGGACGGTTGCGCGTCCGGCGAGACGGTAGTCGTCGAAGCGGTAGCGGTTGCCGTCGCGGTTGCGCAGGGTCCAGCCGTCCAGGTCGACCGGGCGGCGGCTCTTGTTGGTGATCTCGACCCACTCGGCGTTCAGGGAGTGGTTGGAGCCGTTGTCGCGTCCGGGGCTGTCGGCCTGTACGCGGCTAATCTCGACCCGCGGGTGCTGGCGGTGGCGGTCGCCGTCGTGGGCGGAGGCCGGCAGGGCGACGGCGGAGACGACGGCGCCGGCAGCGAGGACGGTCGCCGCGAAACGGCGGGCGGTCGAAGAAGCAGACATGTGATGTCCCCTCAAGAACAGTGCCTCACCAGCCGATACAGCTGGAGGTGGCGATGCGGGTTTCCGGCCCGGTGCAGGCCGAGGACCCAAACTGTGGAGCTTCGGTGGAGCCTGCGGCAGGCTGACCGGAGTCGGTTACCGTATATGGACATTTCCGTAACCATCACCTGCATGAGGCACGCATGTGCGGCCAGCGTGGCCCTGACATTCACTGCCCGCTACACCCACCCGTTGAATGATCAACAGCAACCGCTTACATGCTCCGGCGCACGACCGGTCACGCGACGCGGCGCGTCATCCGGACAGCGGACACGATCTTGGTAACGGCTGTTCTGCACGTTTCTTCGCACACCCAAGCCGAGTTCGCACACGAGGGCGGGCACAACAGGGGGCTCCGCCGCGACGGGGGAACGCGGCAGGAGCCCTCACCGGTCCGTCTGGCCCCGGCCGCCACCGTCAACGCCCCGCCCTCCGAAGAGGCTTCAGGTGTCGCCCGTCCGGGCGAACCGCGGGCCTCGCGCCGAACCCGTGCCCGGGCCACGGCGTCATGCCGGGCATGGAATCTGCTGACCCGGCGCATGTCGCCGAGCCCGGCCTCGTCGTCCTCGACATCACCGCAGCCGACGAAGCGACCGCGCAAACCGTCATGCACGACCTCGAGCAGTGCTGGGCCACCTCCGGCACCAGCCCCGTCCGCCGCCGCCCCGGCAAGCCGGGCGTGAGCGTGCGCGTGTACGCGGACGTACGGCGTCCCGGCAGCCTGCCCGACGTTCCGGATGAGCCGTGGTTTGGCTAACAGTGGCAGTGGAGGCGTATCAGCAGGGTGTCCTCCTGGAGCGAGGCCAGGTACAGCTCTGTATCCGGCCCGATGGCCGGGGCGGTGTGAGGGCAGTCATCCGGGTCACAGGCACCGTGGACCGCCCACCCTCCGGGCTCGATCCACCAGCCGTCCAGAGTGAGCACATCCCGGTGCCACCACCCCCCATCGACTGCATGGCGGACATAGTCCGCCCGGTTCCCCTCGAACGCGATCACCGGGTGTTCGCGCGGGTCCGGGAGCAGCAGCAAGCCCTGTCCGAGGCTGAACGGATGATCCAAGTACGCCTTGATCACGGGCTGTTCACGGTAGGCGGCGAACATCGCATCCCCCCACTGGTCGTCGGGGAACGCCTGCGGATCTGTGCGCCAGCGGTGCACGAAGTCCGCCAGGGACACCGCCGGGGGATGCACGGCCGACAACTGCTGCCACAGGTCCCACGACGCCCCAAGTGCCCGCTCGGCCGCCGCCACGGGCCGGCTGAAGTCGAGCAGCCCCCGCGGACCGCCCGCGCAGACCCCCGGCACACTCGGCATGGGCGTGCAGTCCCGGCGGGTCACGTCATGCACGAGCCGAGGATCGTCCCAGTGGCCCGCAGCGACAGCGAACCCCTTGCCGTCACTGCCGCCCCGGATCGTCCACGTGTCCCACATGCCCCGGTCCACGGGATTGTCGGAGTCCATGTCGAACGGAGCAAGGGCAGAAGCCAGCGCCGCCTCCACATCCTCCGCCGCCTCCGCAGGCAAGCACACCGCCACCTTCAAACAAGCCGCCTCGGGCCGAGTCAGCACCATCACGGCCGACCACAGAGTGCGAGCCGGGCCGCAGGCAGCGGCCCGGCTCGCGCCGTATATGACGACTTCGCGGGCCAGCTCGGCGCGACAGCGCCGAGCAATCGGCACAGTATGGAAGAGGTGGGATCTTCGGCCGCGTGACGGCGGGAGTGAGGAACCACAAAGATGCGCACACCTTCTGCACGGAGCCCGTGCGTGCCTGATCATGGCTCGGGAGCACCATGAGTGGCGATGAAGAGCGGCTGCTGGCTGGCCGGTATCTCCTCGTCGAGCAGCTCGGCCGCGGCGGGATGGGCACCGTGTGGCGGGCGCAGGATCAGGTGCTCAGCCGTGAGGTGGCGGTGAAAGAGCTGACGGTCAGCGGCCTGCCGCACGAAGAGCTGGCGGTGCTGCATACCCGCATGGAGCAGGAGGCACGGGCCGCGGCGAGGGTCAAGCACCCAGGGGTCGTCACCGTATTCGATGTGCTGGAAGAGGACGGTCGACCGTGGATCGTGATGGAGCTGATCGACGGACAGTCGCTCGCCGACGTCATTGCCACAGAGGGGACACTACTGCCGCGAGACGCGGCCCGACTCGGAGGGCAGTTGCTGTCGGCGCTGGACCGTGCGCATCAGCTGGGGGTTCTACACCGGGACGTCAAGCCCGCCAACGTGCTGCTTGAACGCGGCGGCCGGGTGGTGCTCACCGATTTCGGCATCGCCGTCATGGGGGGCTCCAGCGGCCTGACCCGCACCGGCGACGTCGTCGGGTCGCCGGACTATCTTGCCCCGGAGCGTGCCATGGGCCGTCGGCCGGGCCCGGAATCCGATCTGTGGTCGCTCGGCGTGACGCTGTACGCCGCGGTGGAGGGGCAGTCCCCGTTCCGCCGCACCACGACGATGAGTACCTTGCAGGCCGTAGTCGCCGAGGAGCTTCCGGAACCTCGACACGCGGGCCCGCTCGCTCCTGTCATCGAAGCGCTGCTTCGCAAGGATCCAAACGAGCGGCCCAGTGCTGAGCATGCCCAGCGGATGCTGAGCGATGTGGCGGCCGGGGTGCCGGTGAGCGCACCGGCGTCCGGGGCAGCGGAACATCCGCCCACGCAGGTGGTGCCGGCGACGGAACGCACCGACAAGGAGCGTTCCGCCCGGGAACCGACCCGGACGACACCGCCCACGCCGGTGCCGTCACACGGGTCGGACGACCGAGCCGAGCCCGGCCCAGCGGCATACGACGAGCGTCCGGGCGGCGGGGGCGACGGTAGGCGGAGGCGACACAAGTCACTGCTGATCGTCGGGGCCGCACTCGCGGTGGCACTGGTGGGTGGCGGCAGTGCCGCCGTAGTGATGACCAACGACTCCCAGGAATCTCCGCAGCGCGCGCCCGTCACCGCGCAGAGCGTCGTCACCTCGCACAGCACCGTCACCCGGACAGCTACACAACACAGTCCCAGCGAGACGACGAGGACGACCGAGACTCCGGCACCGGTGCAAACCAGCCCCGAACCGACATCAAACCCACCGACCACCCCCGCCACCGCCCCTGCCCAGCAGGTCGTCGAGGACTACTTCGCCGCCATCAACGCCAAGGACTACGCGCGCGCATGGGACCTCGGGGGGAAAAACCTGGGCGGGACCTACGATTCCTTCGTCGAGGGCCTCGCCGAGACCGTCTCCGATACGGTCACCATCGAGTCCGTCTCCGGCGACACCGTGACCATGCGGCTCGACGCGCTGCAGACGGACGGAACGCATCAGTTCTTCGCCGGGACGTACACCGTCCGCAATGGCGTCATCGTCGCAGCCGACGTCCAAAGGCAGTGATGCGCCCCAGCGTGCACCGCAGAAGAGCCGGCTCCTTCCGGGCGGGCAACCCCGACTCGGTGGCCTTGGACTGCTGCCAGGCCGCGAGTTAGCTGCACTCCGTCGAGCGTGAGCACGACATGATGGCCATCGGCGGACGGCTGGAAGGTCACCGCCTCGAACCCGGCGTTGCTTGAAGGTCGCCGACCCGGGTATCGGCGGTCGGTGTCATCGTGGTACAGGATCGTGAAAGCCCCGCCTGCGGGCAGCCTTGGGCCAGCCATGGTGGCGGAGGCGCGACCACGCTCAAGTACTACGCGGCCTTTTCACGCCGACCAGCCCGATACGGCAGATGGCCCCCGATGACGATGAGACCGTGTTCGCGGTGCTCGAACAGAGTACGCACGTCGTGGAGACCGGGGCGGGAGCACCACGGCGCGCGCGGAGCTGACCCTGATGACACGTTCATCCGTGTCCCAGGCAGGGTCCGGGCCGTGCGGCTCGCCCTCGCGCGGTCACCTGCTGTGCGCAGTAGACCGCTTCCACGGAGATCGCACCCACGGGAACGGAATCACCGTCCGCTCCCGTGGCCGACAATCAGCGTCGCTCGAAATCACTCCGCGACTGACTCTATCTGCTCCCAATCTGTGGGAGTTCCCGGACCTCCGTAACGCTCGACATACTGATAGAGCGCGCCGTCCGGGGGGCCTTCCGGTGGGGCGTCGCCGAACCATACGGCATCACATTCGTCGCAGACCCACAGACGACGCCCGTCTTTGATCAGCCGGAATGCTGCGACGCTACCCACATTGCATCGAGTGCATACATCCACCAATTAACCTCCTTTAGGTGAGTCACACTTGCCGTCGGCCAGTACAGGAATCGAGCGCCTCTGGTAGAACCACCCAGCTATACCGGATGGGCAGTGAGGATCCTGCTTGAACCCTCTTCGACGATAATCTTTACACTCTCCTGTCCTTGTGTGCCGATCGGTCGCCCCATGGGAATGATGTACTCGTCAGTGCCACTGACATTATGCGGCTTTCCCCTGAGCATCCAAGCCTCATCCACGGTCCGCAGCAGTTCACGACCGTAGCTGTTGAACTGGGTATGGAGCGGCTTGGAGGGGTCGGTAGTTCCCCGCGTTCCATGGTTCAGCACGTGCCTGAGGCGGTGGCCGTGCTTGGAACCAGCGTTGTAGACGAGACCTGCGGGGGACAACATTGATCCGCGGCCGAGCGAAATCATGTTGAAGCAGGTGTTGTGAACGAGAACCGGCGTCTCGCCTGCGAGCACATAGTACGTGTGCAGGTCGTCGACAGTTAGGTTGTAGGTGCGGGCGTACTGGGTGTAGGGGCGGTTGTCCAGGATGCCGACAGGGCTGCCGTCGACCGAGAGCAGTGTCATGCCGGGGCGAAGGTCACGTGCTTCGACCCAGCGTTTTTCGGAAGGCGACCAGAAGGGATGCTCATGTGTTGCCGTGAGCTTCTTTTGTCCCTTGTGGGTTGAGACTGTGAGTTCGTTGAAGTGCTTGTCGTGCTCGGTGACGATGAGGTCAGTTACTCGCCTGGCTCCGGTCTCTCCTGTCACAGGATCGGTGGCTAGTACCTCGTCGCCGAGTTCCACGTCTTCGATGTTCTTGGTGCTGCCGTCGGCCATGAGGACATCCGTGCCGGCGAGGAAGCATCGCATACAGTTGGCAGTTGCCCTTGCAACTACCGATCCGGCCCTTCCCTTCAATGCAACGTTGATGACTCTGGGAGCATTTTTGCCGCCGCTGCCGGGCTCGAGGAGGGATTGGAGGATCATGAGGGAGATTGCCTGCCAGGGCTCGAGTGGGTCCCTTCCGGGCAGTGGCCCGTCCCAGTCGTAGCAGCCGTTGCCGCCGCCGAGGCAGAGCTGCCACTGCCCGGTCCCCAAACTGGTCAGGTAGTTCCCGTAGCTGTCCCCCTCGTAGAGCTGCTCGGACCAGTCGATGACGATGTCCTCGGGAAGCGAGCCCATATCGGGGCGGTCACCGAAGATGATGTCTTCGCCCAGTTTCGTGCTCGGTGCGACCGGCTTCGGCTGGGAACCGGGTTTACCGAGACCGCCGTTGGAGCCGAGAGGCGCATCCGGCTTGCTTTCGTCGTGGGGCTTTTTGTTGCTCCCGGTATCTGTGTATTCGCAAGATCCGCCGCCCCCGCAGCCGAAGTCCAGTCCTGTGGGGTCGGAGAGCGTTGTGGGGTTGTTTCCGGCGTAGCTGTATCCGTTGAGGGATTGGGCTTCTGCGGTGTTGAGGATGGGGTCGACGCTGATGAACTGGCCGATGCCCGGGTCGTATTGGCGTGCGCCGACATGAGTGAGGCCTGTTGCCTTGTCTTCGGTCTTGCCGAGGAAGGCTTTGTCGTCGGGCCAGGTGCCGTTGGGTGTGCCGCGAGCTACGCCGAAGGGGGTGCTGTAGCGCTTGGAGATGGTCTGGGTGCTGGCGTCGATGGCCAGGCTGGATGTGCCGTGGTGGTCAGCTGCCAGCCAGGTGACCTTTGTGGTGCCTGTTTCGTTGCTGCGCAGGGCGATGGTGGTGCCGGCGACCGTGTAATAGCGGTTGGCCCACGTCTTGCTGCCCTGGGTGTGGACCTCGGTGGTGCCGAGGTGGAGCACTGTCTCGCCGCCGGCGGTGCGGCGGATGAGGAGTTCGCCGTCGGCGTCGTAGAGGTAGTCGGTGTTGGTGGTGTTCTCGGTGAGCTTGCTGAGCTTGCCTTCGCTGTTCCAGTCGAGGCTCTGGCTCGTGGTGCTGCCGGGCTTCTCCAGGCGCCGTTCCATACTGCCGACGGCGTCGTACTCGTACTGCGGCGCTACTCCGGTGCAGCTGGCGGCCGTCGTGGTGGCGGTCAGGGCGTGCGGGCGGGCGCTGCTGTAGCAGGAGGTGGTTGTGGTGTTGCCGGTGCTGGTGTGCTGGGTTTCGCTGGTCCGCTGGCCAGCGGTGTTGTAGGTGTAGCTGGTCCAGTAGGGGGCAGGGCCGTCGAGGTTGGCGGTCGTGCGTGCCGTGGTGGCGCAGTCGGCGGTCCTGGGGGTCCAGGCTTCGGCCAGGCGGCGTAGGCCGTCGTAGGTGAAGCACTGGTGGTCTGCCTTGGACGTGCCGCCGAGTGTGGCGGGGTCGAAGATCGAGGTGACGTTTCCGGCCTCGTCGTAGGTGTAGTTGAGGTCCTGCGGCATCCAGGGGTGGGTCTGATCGGTGGTGTAGGAGCGCAGGAGGCGCCCGGTGCCCGTTTCGAAGGTGTTGCTGAGGTATGCCTTCTTGACCCCTTCGGCGGTGGAGGTGCCCAAGGTCATCTGCTGGACCTGGCCGAGGGCGGAGTAGCTGACGCCGAGAAGGTAGCCAGAGGTGCCGGAAAGCCCGGTGGGCAGGCCGGAGGGGTTGTAGTCGGGGGTGATGATCTCCCCGGGGAGACCGGCGACGGCGGGCTCCTTGGTGCTTTTCACCGTGCCGTCGACTCGGTAGGCCGTTTCGAATGCGCTGGTGGCGGCCACTGCGCCGGAGGTGACGAGGGGGTCGTCGCTGGGCAGGGTGAGCTGGGTGCTGGTGGGGCGGCCGAGTGTGTCGTACGCCATGACCTTTTTCGTGTAGGCCTTGCCGTTTGTGCCGCCTTCGTAGCGGGTGGAGGCGTCGGGCAGGCCCTTGAGAAGGGAGTCGTAGGTCCAGGCGGCCAGCTTGTTGGCGTCCGTTTTCGATGTCTGCCACAGGCCGGTCTTGCGGCCAAGCTCGTCGTATCCGTACAGCAGCGCGCCGGTGGTGGTACGCGCGTCGTCGGTGCTCGCGATCTGATCCAGGACGGTGTAGGTGGTGTCGGTGGTGCCCGCGTCCGGGTCTGTGGTGCTGGTCTGGCGCCCGAACAGGTCGTAGGAGTAGGTCCACTTGCTGTTGTCGGGCCCGGTGATCTGGGTCGGCAGGCCGTCGCGCGTGTGAGTGTGGTTGACGCTGGTGTAGGCGGTGCCCGTGCCGGCAGCTGCGCCGTACTCGGTGTCTGCCGGGGAGGTGCCCGCGTAGGTGCGGGTTTCGGTGGTGCGGCCGAGGGCGTCGGTGATCGTGCGGCTGGCGGTGCCGCCCTGGCCAGCGGTGGTGGCGACGGAGTCGCCGGTGTAGCTGGTGGTGGTCTCCCACTTCGGCTCGCCGAGAACGGTCAGGCTGCTGGTGGTGGGACGTCCGGCGCCGTCGTAGGCGGTCTGGGCCAGCGCTGGGGTGTGCGCGTAGGAGGCGCGGGTGTAGGTGCCGTTGGGGCTGCTGGTGTTGTCGTAGATATCGGCGTACGTCTCGTAGGCGAGGCCGCGCGAGTTGTAGCGGGTGTCGGTCAGGACACGGCCGCCCAGCGGAGAGGGGGTCTGGGTCTGCAGGGGGCGCAGGAGGGCGTCGGCGATGACGTAGCTGGTCTGGTAGGTGGTGCCGTCGGCCTTGAGGGTGGCTACGGATGTCCAGGGCTGGCTGCCGCGGGCGAAGTGGTAGCCGTAGGTGACGGACGCGGTGTCGCCTGCGCCCTTGCTGCGGTCGGGCAGCCAGGTGGCGGTGATGCGGCCAAGGGAGTCGTAGGTGTTCTCGGTCTTCTTCAGATTCGGATCGAGGCTGCTGGTGACCGAGCCTCGGGCCGGGTCCATGTAGGTGTAGGTCTTGTGCTGCTGGCTGTTGGAGGTGAGCTTGGGTGCCGTGACGACGACCGAGGTCAGGGGTCCGGAGGCGGCCGGGAAGTAGGCGGTGCTGGCGGTCTTGCCGTCGGCGTTGGTGACGGTGAGCGGCCGGCCCATTTTGCTGGTGGCCGTGTCATAGGTGGTGCGGGTGAGCATCTGCCAGCCGCCGCTGAGGGCCGGGGTACGGTCGCTGGTGCCGATCGCAGCCGGGTAGGCGGCAGCCCGCCCGGTCCAGGTGACGAGTCCCCGGTCGGGTGTTTGAGTGGCCGACCAGCCGGCTGCCTGAGGATCGTCGTAGACCACGGCGGTGTCGGACAGGACGTCGCCGCGTTTGTCGGAGTTCGCGGGCAGGCTGAGCTTGTCGTCGGTCTTGACCTCGCCTGCGGCGTCGAGGCAGGAGCCGGCCACGACCCGGGTGCGGGACACGAGGGCGGTGAGGCCCTTGGCGGTGTTGCGTGCGTACCAGGTGCGTGTGCAGGTCTCGTCGCCGGACTTGGCCATGTCGCCTGCGGCGTCGACCCGCGTGGTCATGCCGTAGACGTCGTCGTAGGTGTAGCTGGTGGAGGTGCGCCGCCATGTGGCAGAGGCGGTCAGGTAGGTGTTGCCGTAGGTGCGGGCCGTGCGGACGTAGTGCGCCTTGATGTGGGCGTAGGACTTCTGCTGGCTCGCGGTTTCCTTGCTCCAGAGGTTGTTGACCGTGACCGCGATTGGCTGGGCGCCGTTGTAGGTGATTTCCTCGCGCAGTTGGCCGGCGTACTGGTCGTGGTCGGTGGCGTCGCTGACATCCAGGCCGGCCACGTCGATGCCCTCGACGACGGCGGTGCGGGTGGAGCCGTTCAGGCGCTTGTCGCCGTTCATGCCCTGCATGAACAGCTTCACCGTCTTGGACTGGGTGTGATCGGTGTCGCCGCCGCGGGTGGTCACCTTGCGGTAGCCGCGCCAGCTTGACCACGTGCGCTGGTCCTCAGGGGTGAGCGGGTCGTCGTTGTAGCGCCAGGCCGGGCCCTCGTAGGTGTAGGAGGTTTCCACGGCCTCGTTCTGGCCGGCTGGGTCGGAGATGGAGACGGCCGTGACGTTGTACTTGTGGAACCAGTCCAGCGCAGGGTCGCCGCCGTTGATGGGCCAGTAGACGGGATAGCACGAGAGCGTGTTGTCGTCCTCCGCGGCCGGCATTTTGCTTCCGCGCACGCATTCGGGGTCGGACAGCGTAACCGAGGTGATCGCGCCGGCTTCGGAGACGATCTCGCTGATGCGCGGCTGGGACAGCGGCGCGATGTCGTCCGTCGCGTCCACGCGGTTTGGCCGCATGTCGTAGGTGAACTCGATTGGCGGCAGGGCGATGGCGGTGCCGTTCTTGCCCGTGCGCTTCAGAGACTTCAGGACCAGGTGCTGGTCGGAGCTGTTGCCGATGTCACCGCCGTCCTGGAAATCCTGCGTCAGGGTGAAGCTGTCCACTGCCTTGTAGGCATCGGGCTCGGCTGCGGTCGACCAGGTGCTGGTATCGATCCCGGTCAGTCGCTTGCGGGTGAAGAAGGTGGGCCCGGTGGGCTTACAGTCGGTCTCACTCGCCGAGCACAGGGAGTCGAAGGGGACGTCGGGCCAGTTGTCAGCGGTGTCTTCGGTCAGCGAGGAGCAGTCCGCGGCGGTGCAGCGCTCGGCGTAGGAGAAATCGACCTTGTTCGAGGGAGTACCGGTGAACAGGGTGTCGGAGCGCTGCCCGTACTTGATCTGGTCCAGATAACCGCCGCGCGTATAGGAGGCCAGTGCGGTCTTGTCGCCGTTCTTGGCGTAGTGGTTGGTCTCGCTCTTGTACCAGTAGGTGGCGGCATTGCCGTGCACGTCTTCGACGAGGTCCAGGTTCCAGCGCCAGGCTTGGGTCTTGGCACGGTCGGAGAAGGCTGTGCCGGCCGAGTGGCCGGGTTCGCCGGAGTCGTCACCGAAGACCGGTACCGACCAGACGGAGTTGGTGCGCTCGGTCGCGGCGCCGGGCAGCTTGTTCAGGCCGAAGGTGTACGTGGTGCCGTCGCCGGTGACGACCTTCCAGTACTCGCCCTTGCCATCGCCCTTCCCGTTGACGATGTCGTCCCCGTCGTCGCCGTTGGCGGCGCCGGTGTGGTGGGTCACTTTGGAGGCGTCGTCGTTCTTGAGTCTCCAGATGCCGCTGGTGTCGTCCTTGACGAGCTCGCTGGCGTTGCCGTTGAGGACGAGTGAGGCGTTTTCGTACTTCCAGCACTGATCGAACTTGTCGGCCTGACCGTCGTCGTCACAACCGCCGTACTTGCGCTCGATGTAGGACGAGGTGAGGTCGAAGCCCGTACCGACTTGGGAGCCTTGGTTGTTGGTGTTCGCGGTCCGTCCGTCGACGCTGCCGGAGTCGTAAGACAGGGCCAGTGAGGGTCCCGGGCCGGCCGCCGCCGGCGGCAGGGTGATCGGATACGACCAGGTGAACGCACCGGAGGAGCCTCCGGCCTCCCATGTGGAGGAGGCTGCCAGCGGGGTGGCTTGGTGGTCGCCGGTCGCCGAGGCGGTCGCGGTGGCGGTCAGTGCCAGCACGGTGGGCGCGGCAGCCCGGGCAGCGATGCGCTTCGCGGCCGCAGACGTGGACTTCGCTTCCGCCTGGTCCGCGGCAGGCAGGACGGCCTGGGCGGTGACGGTCTGTGCAGAGATGTCGTTGTGGGAGCGCAGCGGCGCTTGCGGCACTTGGCGTGCTGCGGCGTGGTCAGCGCGCACGCAGGCAGGCTCACCAGGCCCAGACGGCCGGACCAGTTGCCGCCTATCGCAGAAGCGAAGGAGCGGTAGTCGACGGTGACCTGCGCCCTGCCGGGCGTGTCGGCCGTGGCGGTGAACAGCAGGCCGGTGATCCCCGCCTTGCGGGTGGCCTTCTGGTCCAGGAGGTGCACCGCAGCCGTGCCATCGGCGAGAGGTGCTGTGCTCTTGCTGGTCCCGGTCTGCTTCTTGCCCAGGCCCGCCTTGGCGGCAGCAATGCGGACCGGGCCCGCGCCGGCGGGCTTGGCTGCCAGGTCGTGGGTGCGCTTGGAGGGCTTGGGCCAGGCGACGGAGCGCTCCTCGCGTGCCTTCTTTGCCTGCTGGGCGTTTTTCGCCTTGCCCATTGCGACACGCTCGCGGGCTGCCTTGGCACCCGGTTCGGTGATGGCCCTGACCTTGCAGACCAGGGGCTTGGGCACATCAGGACGGCCGAGCGCCTCGGCCGCGGTCGCTACCGGTGTCAGCCCGCCTGCGGGCACGGACAGGGCAACTACGAGCGCACCGATGAGGGGGATGCGGCCTCGTACGACTGCGCGTGGCGACGGTCGCCCGCCATCGGCCGACGGACGCTTCCACAGAACACGGAAGGGGAGGGGCACGGACACGTCTTCTCTCGGCTACGGCCGTCCAGGACTGGCGGCATGCTGGTACGGGGACGGGCGGCCGGGATCGCTCTCCAGGGGAGCGACCCACGACCGCGCGTGGTGATGCGGGAAGGTCAGGTTCCGACGACGGAAGCGACCTGGTCGCTGTCGCTCAGCGCGCCCGACCACAGGCGGATGTCGCTGATCCGGCCGGGCAGGTAGCTGCCCCAGGCGCCGTCCAGCCAGCCCTTGCCGACGGCGAAGTCGCTGCTGCCGACGGCTGCGGTGTAGGCGAGATCGTCGTGCTGCTGCGTGGCGGACAGGTACAGGCTGATGCTCTGCTTCTGGGCGTCGTAGACGCCGGTGAGACGCGTCTCCGAGTCGGGCAGGGCGTTTTCTTCGCTTTCCACGGACGCACCGCTGCCGTCTGCGGTCAGCCGGCCGAAGTGCCACCTTCCGACGGCAACCGACTTGGTCTGCATGTTGCCGTTCTCGTCCAGCACCGGATCGCCGTTCTCGTCGAAGACCGGCTCATCGACGGCGCCAGTCTTCTCGAACCACAGACTCCACGAGGAGCCGGATGCGGTCCGCTGCCCCAGAATCTGGGCCTTGTGACCGACCGGCTTGGAGGCCAGCTTCGCCGAGTCGACCAGCGCCTCGGTGGTGACGGTGAAGGAACCGGAGTCGTCAACCACAGGGCCCGCCGTGGTACCTGCACCGCTCGTTCCATCCAGCACGAGTTCCTCCCCGTTCAGCGATGCGCCGGAGGAAAGCGCGAGCGTCCTTCCGTAGCCGGAGACGGTGTCGCTGAGCGAGGCGCCCTGCGCGCCGCCGGGCTGGAAGGCAGCAACGAGTTCCGCATACGCCTTGCCTTCCGTGTCACGCAAGGCGGCGTGCTCGGCGATCTGCTCGCCGATCCGTCCCTCCTGCCAGACGGTGACCTCGTCGATGACACCGGGGAAGTAGTCGGTGTACGTGCCCGACCACTGCACGCGACCGATCTGCAGCGGCCCGGTCGCTGCCCATGGCGTGGTGTACGCGGTGGTGCCCTGCAGGACACCGTTGACGTACAGGCTGAGTGTCTTGGCGCTCGAGTCGAAGACGCCGGTCAGATGGGTCCACACATCGGTCACAGCATCGTTCTTGGACGTGGCGCGCTGGTAGGACCACGTGCCGCCAGCGGGCGCGTCTGTGTCGACGGCGCGGAACGTCCACTTCTTCAGGGAGTGCTCGTAACCCAGCATGAACGGGCTGCGGTTCGTGCCGCTCTGCGCGATCACCGTGTGGTTGCGCGTGGCCTCATCCAGGCGGACCCAGGCAGCCACCGTGTAGGAGGCCCGGGTGTCGATCACCTGGCCGGACGTCGCCGCGTAGGCCGAGGCACCGTTCAGCTGCAGACCGCGGTCGGTCCCCGATGCGGTCTCGCCCCGGCGCCCGGCGTCGGTGCGGGTGGCGCCGCCGGTGAGGACGGCGTTGTCACGCAGTGCGTCGTCGGTGGTCGAGGAGTCCACGGCATCGCCGGTTGTCTCGGCGAAGTTCCAGTGACCGACCGGGCCGTCGCCCTCCTTGACGTTGAACTCAACCACGCTCTCCCCGCCGGGGCCGTAGGTGTCCTTGGCCTCGGCGTGCAGTTTCAGCGTTCCCGAGGTCGGCGGCACGACGGAGATCTTCACCGTCGCGCCCGGCTTCCAGTCCGACCATGCGCTGTCGGTGGACAGCTTGTACCTGTAGGCGGTGTTCACATCAGTGCGTACGCCCGGGCCGAAAGTGAACTCTCCGGCCACACCGGGCTTGCCGTGCGGAGCACAGTCGTTGGTCGTGCAGGGGGTGTAGGGGCCGTTGAACGTTATGGTCGGAGGCTTCGGCGCCTTGGAATCGACCTTGAAGTAGCACCAGCCGGTCGTTGATGCGTTCGACGGCCCGGCCAGCCAGTCGGAGCCGTAGAAGGAGCGGGTCCAGGCTCGGTAGCGGTACAGCGCATTGTCGCTCAGAGTCGGTGTGGACGCTGTGACCCTGACATTGTCTCCGACGTAGCCGGTGGTGGGACGCTCGAGATCGGTGAAGGCGCTGCTCCAGGGCCGCGCCGATACAACGGGCTGCGCCCAAGAGCCGGTCTTCCCCTGCGCCTGGCGCTCCCGCCCGCCGGACACGGCGACCAGCCCGAGCCCGAGGAGGCCCACAAGCTGCTGCGCACCCTCGCGGTGAAGCGCACCGTGGGCGCCAACGCCGCAACCTCCCTGCGTACCGCCGCAATGGCCGCGGTCGTCGCCGCCACCGGCCGCTCCGTGCCCCGAACTCCACCGCCTGGACGTCGCCGACGTGTCCGGGCAGCAGGGTGCAGCAACGGGCCGGGGCGTCCGGCCCCGGCCGCCAACACAGGGCAAGACCGGCCGGTCGGACCCCCGGCACCGCGCCGGTGACGACACCGCCCGCCCCAGCGGTACCAGGCCACCCTGCCCGCGGCAGGACGTGCACGCGTACAAGAACACCGGCGGACCAGCGCTCCGCTCAACAAACCTCACACGGACCGCCGTTGCAGAAGGGCCCCCGTGCCAGTGGCAGAACCGTCCCTCATCGCCGGCCCCCGAGGGGCTTACCTCGAGCCCCCGTTATGTTTTCCGCGGTCCTGCAAGAGGGCCGCTGGCCTCCGGGCCCGGCATGACTGTGTCCCCCTGTCGAACGGATGACCTGGGGGGTGGTGTCACCGGGCCCGGGAGGTGCCGTCGGAGACGCTGATGAGAGGTCCGGCCACCACCCGGTCCGGCGCAACGCCGGACAGCTCGCGGGCGGCAGGTCTGCATAACGTGGATGCGCGCGTACGACACCACCGCCGAGGCCGGCACGTTCGACTCTCCTGGAAGGGCGCGATGTTCGACACCGAAGACGTGGGCGTGTTCCTCGGCCTGGACGTCGGCAAAAGTGCTCATCACGGGCACGGGCTGACCCCGGCCGGGAAGAAGGTCTTCGACAAGCAGCTGCCCAACAGCGAGCCGAAGCTGCGGGCCGTGTTCGACAAGCTGGCCGCGAAGTTCGGCACCGTCTTGGTGATCGTGGACCAGCCCGCCTCCATCGGCGCCCTCCCGCTCACCGTCGCCCGCGATGCAGGCTGCAAGGTCGCCTACCTGCCCGGACTCGCCATGCGCCGGATCGCCGACCTGTATCCGGGCGAGGCCAAGACCGACGCGAAGGACGCCGCGGTGATCGCGGACGCCGCCCGCACCATGCCGCACACCCTGCGCTCGCTGGAACTCACCGACGAGATCACCGCCGAGCTGACCGTGCTGACCGGCTTCGACCAGGACCTCGCGGCCGAAGCCACCCGCACCAGCAACCGGATACGCGGCCTGCTCACCCAGTTCCACCCGTCGCTGGAACGCGTCCTCGGCCCCCGCCTCGACCACCAGGCCGTCACCTGGCTGCTGGAACGCTACGGCTCCCCGGCCGCGCTGCGGAAAGCCGGACGCCGCAGACTCGTCGAAGTCATCCGCCCCAAGGCCCCCCGCATGGCCCAGCGGCTGATCGACGACGTCTTCGACGCCCTGGACGAGCAGACCGTCGTCGTGCCCGGGACCGGCACCCTCGACGTCGTGATCCCGTCCCTGGCCCGCTCGCTCGCGGCCGTCCACGAACAACGCCGGGCCCTGGAAGTCCAGATCAACGCCCTGCTGGAGGCTCACCCTCTTTCCCCGGTCCTGACCTCGATACCCGGTATCGGCGTCAGGACCGCCGCTGTCCTGCTGGTCACCGTCGGCGACGGCACCAGCTTCCCCACCGCCGCCCACCTCGCCTCCTACGCTGGCCTCGCCCCCACCACGAAGTCGTCGGGAACCTCGATCCACGGCGAACACGCGCCGCGAGGAGGAAACCGGCAGCTCAAACGGGCGATGTTCCTCTCCGCCTTCGCCTGCATGAACGCCGATCCCGCCTCCCGCGCCTACTACGACAAGCAACGCGCCCGCGGCAAGACCCACACCCAAGCCCTCCTCCGCCTCGCCCGCCAACGCATCAGCGTCCTGTTCGCCATGCTCCGCGACGGCACCTTCTACGAACCCCGAACCCCCGCCGTCACCCTCGCAGCATGAACGCGATCAATGCCCTCAAAAGCGACGGTGTGGCCTTGACGAAGGACATAGAGGCACCCCCCCGACGGGCGCCCTGTTCGCGAGTGTTGGACGGTGCAGTTGGGGTCTTCGTCGTCGTGGCGGTAGCTGTCCGGCCGGGCCCCCGAGAGGGAGCACGCCTGCGGGAGGACGACAGCGACGGCCTTGACGGGGATTGTCGCAACGGACGCAAATCCGCTTCCCGATCGGCACCACCGAGGTCGCTGATCAGGCTGCCCGGACGAAGCACGAGGTCGACGTCATCGCCCTGGCCGCAGGCGAGCGCCCGCAGGCTCCCCGCGTGAAGATCGCGCTCCCGGGCGAGGCCAAGGCGCTCCCTGCCCGCCGGGGAACCGGGGACCTCGAAGCAGGCAACGAAGATCAGGAAGCTGGTGGAGCCGGTGGTTACGCAGCCCCACGCGGGGGCGAGCCCAGACGGCCTGTTCTGATGGTTGCCGCGGTGCGCGGACTCGAGGCCAGTGCCGCGTGCAGCGCCGGGGTGAGGACGCGGCGGGCCTGGGACGGGGTGAGGGCGGATGGGGTGGGGAGGGGGTTGAGGTAGCGGGTGTAGATGAGGCCGCCGAGAATTGTTACCACGGCCGTGGCGCGGGCGGTCGCGTCCCGGCCGCCGAGAAATTCAACAAGCCGGGCCAGCAGTTCGCGTTCCAGGTATTCGCGGATCACGTCGGCGGCCTCGTCGCCCTGGGTGGTGAGCTGGAGGAAGTCGGTGTCCTCCCACAGGCCGGTCACCGCGTCGATCAGGCGGTCGGGGAGGGTGGCCAGGTCGCCACCGAGGACGGCGTCCACTGTCAATGCGTTGGCGCACTGGAACTGCATCACATCCGCGAACAGGCCTTTCTTCGAGCCGAAGTAGTACGTGATCAGCGCCGGGTCGACTCCGGCGGCTCCGGCCACGGCACGCAGGGTGGTACGTCGGTAGCCGTGTTCCAGGAACAGAGCACGGGCCGCCGCGACGATCGACTGGCGGGTCAGCGGGTTGCCGCGGGGGCGTCCTCGGGTGCGGGCAGGAGCAGGGGCGGCGTTATTCATCAGCGTTGAGCCTGTGCTTCGTGATCAGCACAGTCAAGGGCGTTCCAGCAACCACAACGAAGGGACGCCCCGGCACCATGCGTATCGCAGTCTTCGGCGCCAACGGACCGACCGGCAGCCACCTCACCAACCAGGCTCTCTCCGCCGGCCATGAGATCGTCGCCGTGACCCGCCGCCCCGGCTCCCTGGCCGCGCGGCCCGGCCTCGCTGTGGCAGTCGCTGACGGCACCGACCGGCGGCCGTCGACACCGCGATCGGCGGCACGGACGCCGTTCTGTCCGCACTGGGCGCGCGCTTCAGCAAGGAAACCATCACTACGTACTCGGCGAGCGCAACGGCCATCACCACGGCCATGGCCTGCCATGGCGTCAAGCGGCTGCTCGCTGTCAGTTCCAGCATCGCCGCTCCCAGCTGGCGCCCTACTGGGTGCGCACTTCTTCAACCACGTACTCGACCCGCTGGTGAACCGGCGTCTCGGCCGCACCCTTCACGAGGACATGCGCCGCATGGAGGCCGTGATCCGGGAGACGGACCTCGACTGGACCCTCGTGCGGCCCCCTTGGGCCACTTCGAGCACGCCGCCGTCACGAATTACCACACCGCCGAGACCAGTGCTGATGGCGTCTTCACCGCTCGTGCCGACCTCGCCGCGAGCATGCTGCGTGAACTGGACGAGCGGCGCCACGTCCGTACGTCCATGGGCGTCATCACCACGGCCCGTGAAGCCGAACATCGCCAAGCTGGTCTGGCACGAGGGCGTGAAGAGGGAGTGAGCCGGGAACCTCTCGAACTCCCTGCCACCACAAGGGCGTTCCTCGCCCACCCTCACACAGGCATCTTGACCACTCTCCGACCCGATGGCACTCCGCACGTCACCCCCGTCCGCTTCACCTTCGACGCGGTCACCGGCTTGGCTCGGGTGACCACCAGGGCGAGGGCCCGCAAGGCCCGTAACGTGGCGTCAGGCGGCGCGGCGGCCCGTGTCGCGCTCTGTCAGGCCGACGGCTTCCGCTGGGTCACCCTCGAAGGCCGGGCCGTCGCCACCGACGACCCCGCGCATCTGGCCGAGGCGGTCCACCGGTACACGGTCCGCTACCGGGCGCCCCCGCCCGCTCCGCCGGACCTGGTCGTCGTCGAGATAGCCGTCGACCGCGTCCTGAGCCTCAATCTCTGATTCCCCCGTAATTCCCCGTGATCCTCGTACTGAACGCAAAGGGACTCCAGCATGCCCACCCTCCCGGTCCTCGATTCCACGTTCTACTACCGCGAGTCCGGCGACCCCGACGGGCTGCCGTTCGTTTTTCTCCACGGCAACCCCACCTCGTCCCATCTGTGGCGGAACGTCCTGCCGGGTGTGGCCGCGCCCGGCCGCCGCCTGCTGGCCCCCGACCTCATCGGCATGGGCGACTCCGGCAAGCCGGAACTGGCCTACTCCTTCGACGATCACGCCCGCTACCTCGACGCCTGGTTCGACGCCCTCGGCCTCACCGATGCCGTCCTCGTGGGCCACGACTGGGGCGGCGCGCTCGCCTTCGACCGCGCCGCCCGCCTCCCGGGCACCGCGCGCGGCATCGCCTTCACCGAGACGATCGTCAAGCCGCTGGTCGGCGACGAGTTCCCAGCGGCGGGGCGGGAGTTGTTCTCGCTCCTGCGCACCCCTGGGGTCGGTGAGGCGATGATCCTGGAGAAGTCATTGTTCATCGAAGGTCTTCCGGACACGCTCGCCACCCCGCTCAACCCCGCTGACCTGGAGATCTACCGCCGCCCCTTCCCGACCCCGCACAGTCGCCGCCCGGTACTGGCGTGGACGCGCATGATGCCGCTGGACGGCGAGCCTGCCGACGTCGTGACCCGCGTCGAGCGCTATGACGCCTGGCTGGCAGCCAGCCCCGAAGTCCCCAAGCTACTTGTCGCGTTTGAGCCTGGCCCTGGCGCGATGACCGATCATGGGGCTGCGGCCTGGTGCGAGGAGAACATGGCGGGCCTGGAGGTGTCCCACCACGGCGTTGCCGGCCACCATTCACCGGAGGACCGCCCTGAGGAGTTGGCCGTGGCGATCAACGCCTGGGCCGACCGCCACGGGCTAGCGCGCCAGTAGGTGCCCTCGATCACGGCGATGCCAATGAGAGCAACCAAGCGGTCCTGCGTAAGTCGGGTGTAGGTGGGAATACCGGCTGGCGGGAGGGGGGTCCGCCGTGTCGAGACTGCTGAGGCTGGAGCTTCAGGGCAGATCCTCACCCGGCCCTGGATCTCGGCGAGTTCGGCGGTGGGCTTGCTGCCATCCGTGTCGGTGATGGTGAAGTACACCGGGTTGATGTCGATCGTCTTGTCGCCGCTGTTGGTGATGGTGACCTTGACGCTGGTGCAGCAGAGTCTCAGTGTCAGAGGCATCCGGTTGGATGAGCCCGTGACTGTCTATGACGTAGCCCGCCAGCTTCCCACCATCGCCGACCTGCGGAACCTGAGCCGCTCACTTGCGATGCTCGATGCGATCCTGAGCCCGGACTGGGAAGGCCGGTACTACTCCTTCAACGCCGGTTGGGCTGCCGGCGTTGAGCTGGCCTCAATGCGCAACGGATCGGGGGACGAGTACTGAAGCTTCCCCTTGATGTTGGACACCTGGAGACCGGGACGTGAGGTTCCAGAGGAAGTAGTGCCGGGTGGGAAGCAAGAGCAACCGCAGCAGGCGGTATACGGAGGAGTTCAAGCGCGACGCGGTCGCGCTGGTCCGGTCCTCCGGGAAGACCGTCACCGAGGTGGCCCGGGAGATCGGGGTCAGTGCCGAGGGGCTGCGGAACTGGGTCAGGCAGGACACGATCGACCGCGGGCAGGGGGCGTCGGGCGAGCTGACGAGCGCGGAGCGGGAAGAGCTGCGTCGGCTGCGTCGGCAGAACCGTGAGCAGGCCGAGACGATCGAGGTGCTGCGAAAAGCGGCGGTCTTCTTCGCGAAGGAGAGCGATCGATGAGCGCGGTTTACGCGTTCATCGAGGCGGAGAAGACCACCCACAATGTTGCTCTGCTGTGTCGGCTGCTGAAGGTGGCCCGGTCCTCCTTCTACGCCTGGCTGGCCGGCGGGCAGGCCCGCGCCGCCCGCCGGGCCGCCGACGACGCCCTGGCCCACGAGATCACCGTGTTGCACATCGCCTCCCGGTGCACCTACGGGGTGCCGCGTATCCATGCCGAGTTGCGCAGGCTGGACCGGCGGGTCAACCGCAAGCGGGTGGAGCGGATCATGCGTGAGCGCGACATCGCCGGGGTCACCCGGCGCAAGCGCCGGTCGCTGACCCGTCCGGCGAACAGGGCGGTGCCCGCCGCGGACCTGATCGGCCGCGACTTCACGGCCGACGCCCCGGGCCGGAAACTGGTGGGCGCCGTGGGCCGGCTCGCCCTTGAGCCGGTGGTGACGGTCGGTCCGGGTAACCGGGGCCGGGTCGGTCCGCATGAGGGTGCCACGCTGTACGGGTGTTGGCCGCGGCTTGGGTGCTTGAGCGAATTGGCCGGGCCGGCTCGCCGCATCGGCGGGCGGGACCACCGCCTGTACTGCTGGATGGCGTAAAGACGGAGACAGCCACCGTCGATCACCCCCGGTTGTGTCGACAATCCAAGATCAGCGGTGGCTTCGGGTCACAGCGTAGAACTTGCCCGCCGGCAGGAGGCGTTCGAGGGCTTGGAGGCCCGAATTGCGGGCGGGTTCGCGCGGGCTGCATCTCGGAAGTCTCTGCAAATTTTCGTTCCGGAAGCCTGAAAAACTCCCATCATCACAGGATGAAAGGCACTCTCTTGCTTCGGGAAATATCGTCCACGGGCGTCACGTCGGTGGATTCAAGCCAAGGAGATGGAAAACTTCCTGAGCCCTTTGTGCAGAAGAATCCCCTGGGGTCGGGCACGGGAATGGCCGCGCGTGGACTTCGCGGACAGAACCGCGATCGACGTGTACGTTTGCGTCCCGCGCTCGCCCCGCAGCGCGGCAGCCACGAGAACACCAACGGCCTGTGCCGGCGCACGCACCGCGGTCGCCGAAGTCACGACAGAATGACCGCCCGTCGGCAATACGACTATCACGCCCCGCCGGATCCACCCGGCTGGGCCAATTCAAACCCGCCCACACATATCGTCCCTCAGCATCTCGTCACCGTCCTCAATTAGCGTGTCGGGCAGTACCGCCACGGTCGCCCCGGTTACTCTGCGGTTCCCAGGGATCACCCACAAGAATTTGACGCGCCGACCGGCGGACAGGATTCGCCTTGGTCGAATACGGGCGTAGCCCGGTCGAGAGGATACGGACCATGCAAGACTTTTCTCGTCGAGGCCTGCTCAAGGCGACGGCCGCCGCCGGCGCCGGCGCGGTCGTCATCCCGGGCATTGCGGCCGCAGCTGCCCCGGGTGCGAGCGCCGCGACCAACGGGCCCAAGGGCCCGAAATGTAAGCCGGCGAAGCTGACCGGCCGCATCGTGCGCCCCAACGATCCCGGTTACGCAAACGCGAGCCTGGGCTGGGACGAGCTCTTCGTTCACTATCCACTGGTCATCGTCTACGCCCAGGAGACCCAGGACGTCGTCAACGCCCTCACGTGGGCGCGGCAGAACGACGTCGCGCTGCGGGTCCGGAGCGGCGGCCACCACCTTGAGGGCTGGTCGAACGTGGACAACGGCATCGTGATCGACGTCAGCGAGCTGAAGTCGGTCCACATCGACACCGACTCCCGTATCGCGACAGTCGGCGCCGGGCTCAACCAGTTGGAAGCGGTGACCACGCTCGCGAAACAGGACCTCGCGGTCACCACCGGAACGGAGGGCAGCGTAGGCCTGTCCGGTGCGACGCTCGGCGGCGGCTTCGGCTTCCTCACCCGCTACCTCGGCATGGCCTGCGACAGCCTGGTGGGGGCTGAGATCGTCGTCCCGTCGGGTGTCGACTGCGCCAAGGCGATCAAGGTGGACCGGAAGAACGACTCGGACCTGCTCTGGGCGCTCCGCGGGGCGGGAAACGGCAACTTCGGCATCGTCACCTCACTCACCTACAAGGCGACGCCACTGAACCATGTCGCTTATCTGCAAGCGACATGGACAGGCCTCGATGACCTGCCTGAGATCTTCGAGACATATCAGCGTACGGCGCCGTTCGCCGACACCCGCCTCGGAACCCAGCTCGAGATCCACAGAAACGTGATCCTGCTGTTCGGGGTTCTCGCGGAAGGGTCGGAGGAAGAAGTGAAGGAGCAGCTCGAGCCGCTCCTGTCGATCGACAGCCCCGATGTCTCGGTGCAGGTAGGCAACTGGGGCGACGTATACGCGGGATTCCAGATTCCGACCGAGCTCGAACCCGCGAACTGGAAGTTCTTCTCGCAGTTCAGCACCGAGCCGTTCCCGAAGGAAGCGATCAGCCTGGTCGACTCATTCATCAAGGACGCCCCCACGGATGACAGCAACTTCTTCGTTCAGGCCTTCGGCGGGGCGGTCAGGAAGAGCGAGCCCCGCGGCGGCGCAGCGTTCCCGCATCGCAACGCGCTTTTCTATTCAGAGCCCGGCGCCGGCTGGGGGACTCGTGGACAATCGAACTGCGACGCCCCGCTCACCCCGAAGTCCCAGGCCTGGATCGCCGAGTTCAGCCAGGCACTGCGACCCTACGTGAACGGCGCCTACGTCAACGTGCCGAACATCGGACAGCAGGATTGGGAAACCGCCTACTGGAAATCCAACTTCGACCGGCTGCGCAAGATCAAGGCGGAGTACGACCCCCACAACGTCTTCCAGTACGAGCAGAGCATCCCGCCCGCGACACGCCGACACGAACGCCCGTGACCTGCCTCAGCCCGAAGGCACTTGTCGGCTCTGCCTGGGATGCGGCCGCAGCTCCGACTCCGGCTCCTTTTTGCGGAGTCGGGACGGCCGGGTGGTAACTCCCACGACACGGGTGGCGTAGGGCCTGATGAAGCCTGCTGACCCACCCCGTCGTCCGGACCTCCCGGGCCCACATCAGGCACGATCGGTGGGCACTCCTGAGGGGATCGATCCGTCCGGCCCCGACTTCAGGTCGGGCAGATGTTCCAGGCATGTCCGGACCACTCAGGAGACCCCCCGGCGGGAAACGGTCACTGTCACGCCCCGCGCGGGGCGATCTTGCGCGGCGCCACCAGCTTCGGCCTGGTAACGGTGCGGGTGTCGACGCCGCCGACCACCACTATTCGGCCCGACATGCCGGCTGCTGTCCTTCCGTGTGACGCATGACGGACGGCGCGCCGCTCGGGTCCGCGGCGCAGCGGGCCGCCGAACAGCAGGCACTGGCCGAGGTGGAGCAGCACGAGCGGGGCCGGGCCGCGTGACCCGGCCGGAACCGCATCCGCTCGACGTCACCTTTCTGCTGCACGCCGCCGAGCTCCTTCCCGGCGACCCGCAGGTCGACGGCCTCGGACCGCCGTACGCGGCCGTCGCCCGGGTCAACGCGAGCGCCATGGAACGCGGCGTCTACGCCACCCTCCACCTCAAGGCCACCGCCCTGCTGCAGACCCTGGCCAAACTCCCCTGCCTCGAGCACTCCAACGAGGCCTTCGCCTCGCACGCCACCGAGGCCTACCTCGCCCTGGGCGGCCACCGGCTCGAGTACCTGCCCAAAGCAGCCGTCGCACTCGTCCGTGTCGCCGCCGCCGGGACACTCGGCGTCCCCCGCATCGCCCGACAGCTCCGCAACTGGACCACCACCTGACCCGGCCCCAGCAGCAGGGACGTCCCGCTCGTCGACAGCACGCGGGCAGCCCAGCGAGCGAGTCCCCCTGCCACCCCGCCGGCGAGCAGGGAAAACCGACTGCCGGGGCCCCAAGGTCGCGGAGCCGCCTCTCAGCGCCTGACCAGCGTTGACACACACAGAGGCCCCAAGACAGTCGTCTCGGGGCCCCTGCGCAGCGGGCGCCCTGTCCCTGCTCGCCGTCGGGCACCGCGCCTCACCGCACCCGCTCAGGCGCGGACTTCGGGCGGCTGCTGGGGCCAGGCGGCGCCCGAGTACTCGTGGTGATGGTCGCCGGCGTGTCCGGACGGCAGGGTGCAGCAACGCGCGGGGGCGTCCGGCTTCGGCCGCCAACACAGGGCAAGGCCGGCCGGGCGGACCGCCGGCACCGGGCAAGTCACGACACCCGCAGCAGCGGTACCAGGCCACGCTGCCCGCGACAGGGCGTGCACGCATACAAGAACACGGGCGGACCACTGCTCCGCTCAACAAGCCTCACCGGGACCGCGGTCCCGGACCGGCCCCCGTGCCAGTGGCAGAACCGTCCCGCATCGGCAGCCCCTAATGGGCGGTCCTGTACCTCGAGCCCTCCCGACGCGCGCCCTGTTCGCGATTGCTGGACGGTGCAGTTGGGGTCTTCGTCGTCGTGGCGGTAGCTGTCCGGCCGGGCCCCCGAGAGAGAACGCCTGCGGGACGATGACAGCGAGGGCCTTGATGGGCTTGTCGCAGCAGACGCAGATCCGCTTCCCGGTCGTCATCCGGTCACCGCCCGCGGGTTGCCCTCGGCCGGGACCACCCGCAGAAACGCCGTGGTGATCTCCCGGTACCGGGTCTGTCAAACGAGCGGCTCTGTCCCGTAATCGGCTCTGTCCCGTAATCGGTGGTAGCGCTGTGTGGTGATCACTGGAGGAGGACGCGGTGGCGGAGCAGGGGGAACCCGGTTCGGCCGTGCATCTGCCTCATGATCTTCTTGGTCCGTGTGTTGACGCCCTCGGTGCGGCCGTTGTGGTACGGGAGGGTGAGTCCGGCGTCGACGGCGGCGCGGTCGAGTTCGAGACCGTTCGCGAAGGAGTGCAGGTGGGGCAGGTCGGTGGCGCGAACTGCGGTGATCCAGACGGTGAGCTTGGCGTCGTTGCCCTCGGCCGGGGTCAGCAGCTGCGCGAACTCGCCGGTCAGGCGGGCGAGTTCAGTCATCTCGGGGCAGGCTTTGGTGAGTTCCCGCAGCAGTGCGGCGTCCTTGTCGCGCAGGTTCTCGGGACGGGTGAGGAGGAGACGGGCGAAGCGCTGCGGGGTGGTGACGGGCTTGTCGCCCTCGGCCCGGCCCTGGGTGATGTAGCGGTAGAGCAGGTTGAGGCTGCCTGTGTATCCCAGCTCCTTGATCTCCCGGAACAGTTGCTTGACGGGGACGGCCGGGTCGGCGGCGCGACGGGCGCGGATGTGGTCGCGGTAAGGGTCGACGAGCGTGGGCCGGTACCAGGGTGCGCGACGCTCGGCGGTGGGCTCCTTCATGCGGGCGTACCGCTTGACGGTGTTCAGTGCGACGTCGAGGCGGCGGGCGCATTCGAGCAGGCCGACACCCTTTTCGAGCAGGTCGTGGACCTGCTGCCAGCGTTCGCGGGTGGTCTGCTCGCGGACGCCCCCGGGTCGGGCGGGGTTCACGGCGGTCGCCCAGCACGCGGCGTGGGAGCGGACCTCGGCCAGGACCTTGCCGCACAGGTTGCTCCACAGATGCCACCTGTCGCTGACCTGCACCACTTCGGGCAGGGCCTGGCGGATCGCTTCGCCGTAGGTAGTGGAGCCGTCCCGGCAGACGTACTCGGCCCCGGGATGCTCGCGCAGCCACGCCGCCAGGGTCTCAGCGGTGCGTTCGGGCAGGACGTCGATCCGCTCGCCGGTCTCGGCGTCAATGATCACGGTGGCGTAGCGGTGCCGGCGCTTGAGGGCGAAATCGTCGACGCCGAGCACGCGCGGGCCGCGCAGCGGCGGGGCCGCCCTGCGCATGAGTATGCGCAGGGCGGTCGAGCGAGAGATCCAGCAGGCCAGCACGCGTGAGAGGCGTTCACCCGCCCGGCCCGCTAACTCCTTGACCACGGAGCTGAGTTGGTCGGCCAGGCGGTTGGTCCGGCGCTGGTAGCGCTCCACGACGCCGGGAACCTGCTCGCGGAACGTCTGCCGCGAGCAGCCGAGCACCGGGCACACCAGCCGCCGCAGCCTCACCGAGACGACGACCCGCCGTCCGTCCACCGGCACGTCCGCGACTCTCCGCCCGTGGAACCCGTGCACCCGCCCTGTCGGCGTGCCGCACTCGGGGCACGGCACCGGATCGTCCCGGGTCCGCGCCGTCACCCGGATCAGGCCGCCCTCGTCCGCCACACCCTCGATGACCAGCGCCGACAACCCCGAAAACACCACGCTCACAAGCTCGTTGACATCTCGCACACCATGCCAACGATGCCCGTTACTCGTCGTTACCACCGATTACAGGACAGAGCCGAACGTTTTACAGTCCCTGCGGAGGCAGGAATAGGGGCCGGCGTGGTGTGGTGAACGTGGCTCCAACGCGACGGCGGAACCGCGTGGCCGGACCGCCTCGACGAACCCGGCCGCGTGGGGCGGTCCCTGGCGCACCTGCCCTTGCCGGACGGCAACAGCCGCCAACTGGCTGGTCCTTGGCGCGACCTGGCACGATGCGATCACGACGCAGGACATACAGGCCCACGGAGAGGCGCTCGTCGCCGCCGCCCACGCCGGCGACACCAAGACCGCCCGCCGGCACACCGACTTCTTCGGGCTGCGCAAGCACGTGGACGAAGGCATCCCGTACTGGGAGCAGGCCGTGGCGGCCGGCGATGCCTTCTCGCATTACACCCTTGCCCGGTACCGGAAGATCCGGGGTGATCGGCAGGCCGCGGACGCGCTCTACCGCGCCGT
Source organism: Streptomyces sp. NBC_00390 (assembly GCF_036057275.1). Lineage (NCBI taxonomy): Bacteria > Bacillati > Actinomycetota > Actinomycetes > Kitasatosporales > Streptomycetaceae > Streptomyces > Streptomyces sp. NBC_00390. Next base: position 117,514 of record NZ_CP107945.1, read on the forward strand.
CGCCGAACGGCACGCCGGGTGCGCCTACGGACTCGGCGTACTGCTCCGCGAGGATGGTGATCCGGAGGCCGCCGATTGGTTCCGCCGCGGCTGGGAGGAAGGACGCAACCTCGACTGCAAGATCGAGCTCGGCAAGCTGCTCGCGGCCGAGGGGCGACTCGACGAGGCCGCGAAGTTCCTGATGAGCGACATCGATCTGGGCGACATCGCGGTCTTCCGCTGGGCGCAGCTCTTCGAGTCGATCCGCGAGGACTTCGACCGCGTCGCGGCGGGGCTCGATGCCGCCGAGGCCGCCGGGGACGGGGACGCCGCCGCCGAGGCGCTGCGCCCGCTCTTCGCCCTGGAACAGCACTTCCGCGACTACCCGGGCTTGACGACCGAGGCCGCCGGTTACTACCGCAGGGCTTCCGCGGTCAGCGCCTGCGCCCGCGTGGACCACGCCGTGTTCCTGACGGAGACGGGCGGCGAGGCGTCCTGGCCCGAGGCCCGCGGCTTTTTGCTCCAAGCCCACGAGGAGGGCTACGAAGGCGCCGCGTACGCACTCGGTGTCCTGCACGAGCAGCGCGGCGACCTCGGCGACGCCGAGCACTGGTACGGCCTCGCGGCCGCTCACGGGCATCAGCCGGCCCAGTGGAACCTCGGGCTCCTGTGCAAGCGGCAGCGGCGGTACGAGGAGGCCGAACGCTGGTTCCGAGAGGTCGGCGAGGACGACGAGGACGTCGTCGAGCAGCTCGCCCGGATCGCCGCGATCCGGGCGGGCGGCTCCGTCGCCCCCGGCAAGGACCTGCGCCGACTGCCAAGGCTGCGGGAGCGAGCGGAGGCGGGCGACGTGCACGCCTCGTACGCGTACGGGAGGATCCTCGGCGACTGGGGCGGCGCGGACGACCGCCACCTTGTCCGCTGGATCGAACCCGCCGCGCTGGCCGGGGACCCGCAGGCGGCGTACGACCTCGCAGAGTTGTACGGCGCGCTGCGCAGGCCCACGCTGCGCGACCAGTGGTACCGCACGGCTGCCGAGGCGGGCCACCACGACGCGTGCAACCAGATGGGGTGGCTCTCCGAGCACCACCGGGACTACCAGGAGGCCGAGCGCTGGTATGCGCGCGCGGCCGGTGACGGGTCCCCGCTCAACGCCATGCTCGCGGGCAAACTCAAGGCCCAGCGCGGCGCGTACGCCGAGGCGGAACCGTTTCTCCGTATGGCCTGGGAACAGGGCGGCGACTCCGCGTACAGGACGGAGGCCGCCGGGTACTACGGACTCGTCCTGCACCGGCTGGGCCGCCTCGCGGAAGCGATCGAGCCGCTGCGGACCGCCGCCGCACGCTGGGACGACGACGTGAACGCCCGCTACAGCCGGGACGACCTGGACGTACTGTCCCGGACGGTCGACCCGGAGAAGGAGTTGGCGAAGGTGGAGGCGGCGCTGACGGCGTGACGTCGCCTGCCGGAAACCTGAGCGCGCTCAGTGCCAACTACAGCGCTCAGTCACAACAGCTGTGACTCAGCGTTGTAGTTGGCGAGCCTGTAGCTGCTCAGCGAAGCGCCGGGTGCGGTGCCATCGCTGGAACAGCGCAGCAGCTCGATGATGACCAGCTGTCGGGCAGGTACCGGTCGTCGATGACGTTCTTCATGACGAGGGTGGGGTAGGTCAGGCGCTGGACTCCGGGCAGTCGGGCGAGCCGCTGGTCGTACAGCCCCTGGAACACGGCGCCAGGTCGGTGGTGGCAACCCACAGGAGGTAGTCGGGCTCGCCGAACAGGCGCTGCGCCTGAAACACGTTCGGGACGGCAGCCACGCCTTCTTCGAACGCGGTGACGGTGTCGGGGTCTCCCAGCGCAGGGTAGCGAAGACGAGCGTCTAGAAGTTCAGGCGGCGGCGATACTGCGGGCGTCAGGTGGCGGTGGGCCAGGACCGCAGCAGTGCGGCAGTCTGCGCAGCTGTGCAGGCGGGGTCGAGGAGCAGGTCCCGCAGGGCGATGGCGTCGTCGCGGGTGGGTTTGACGGGGATGCCGGCGGCCTCGAGGTACATGACGCCGGTCGCGGCAGCGACGGCCAGGTTGGAGCGCTCCAGCCAGCGGCACCGTCCCAGGGTGTGCACCAGGGCGGCCGCCTTGGTGTAAGGGCCGTCGTACACGGGCTGCCCGAACAGCTCGGCCCGGTGGCGCGCGACGGCCGAGACCGGGACGCCGTAGTCGTCCGGGGCGGGATCGCCCGCCCCGGCCACCTCGGCAACCTGAAGAATCCAGGGAACGTCGATGTGCAGATCCATCAGGCGGCACGCGCTGCCGAGGACCTCTGCCGCGCGTCCTCGGCCTCGTCGAAGACGCCCTGATGCTCGGCGAGGAACCGGGCAGCGGCGTCCACTGAACGGGCGCGCAGGCCGCTGGCGTCGTCCTGCACCAGGCGGGCCAGATAGTCCCCGATGCTCAAACCCAGGTCCGCGGCCCGCTTCCGCGCGAGTTCCGCGACCTCCTGATCCACGCGTGCGCCCAGCTGTGTCTTCGCCATACGCGCATGGTAACATGTGTTACCACTCTGTGGTGGTACGCCTACATAAGAGCAGCACAGGGACGTCGCCGGTCCACCCGCCATATGCCCGCGGCGAAGGTGATGCCCGTGGCCGCCCCTGACTGGCACGAACCCTCCCAGACGCGAGAGCAGCCTTCGAGGGTGCCGCTGGGGGCCGTCCACACGCCCGACGGACCCACCCCGCCGCGCCCCGCCCCCCAGGCCCGGACACGTGAGTACGTCGCCCGGCAGACAGCATCCGGCCGGACGAAGAAGGAGATCATCCGCCTGCTCAAGCGCGCGATCGCCCGGGAGATCCACCACTACCTGACAACGCCCGTCACCGTCCCCGACGTCGCGGACCTCAGAGGGCGTTCTGTGAGGTCTTCGTGAATAGAGGGGGTCACTGCCGGCTGACCGTGCGGGTCACGCCCGCGACGATCGTTGTCGCCAGGATCCAGCCGGTGATGATCAGGGCGTACGACAACCACTGGTGCCATCCGTCAGGGGCGAACGCTGACTCCTGGCCGAAGTTGACGACCGGCAGGAGCAGGTCGAGGGTGTAGAAGACGGGGTTGAAGTCAGGGGCCTCCTCCGCCTTGATGGGGCGTGGGTGGTCCAGGCCGTACGTGATCGATCCGATGGCCATGAGGGACAGCAGCCAGACAGCCGCGCGCAACGGGCGGAAGCCGTAGCCGACGGTGGCGTCCTGGACGAACCCCCACAGCCGTCCGTACCAGGTGAGCGTGGTGCGTCGGCGGCGCTGCTTGGCGAGTTGGACGAGCCGGGCCGCGTCGTCGTCACCGACGTGGCGGTAGGCCGCCATCAACTGCTCGTAGCCGTGCGGCTCATACCGGTCGCCGTCCCGCTCCAGCATCGGCAGGCGCCGCTCGGCGGGCTCGTGCGGCGCGAGTACGGTGTACGAGAGATTGCTGAGATACACCTGGTCCGGCAGCATCTCCGGTTCAAGGGTCAGGATCTCTATTTGAGAACGCCGTAGATTCAGGGCGCCCTCGATGCGATCGCCGCTGTGCAGCCAGAGTTCACCGATGACACAACTGCTCGCCCGCAGTGCCGTGTCGCCCGGATGCGACAGGTGGGCGTGGAGCAGGTCGAGACGGCCCGATATGCGCGAGCCTCGGAGTTCGACCCGGCCCTGCGCACGTACACACCGCGCCCGTACATGGGCTCCCACGTTGAGGTTCTGCGCGTCCAGCGCGGTGCCATCGGGCTTGTTGAATTCGGCGTCCTGAACGTTGATCCGCCCGGCGACGGAGGCGCCAGTGAGCCGCACCTGTCCGTGCGCGCGCATCTCTGGCGCCCACAAGTCGTCCCCGATCGCGGCCTGGTTGAGCTGCAGCACCGGCTCGGAGTCGTCCGGCGCCGTGAACTCCGCCCGCTCCATGAACAGCGCCCCGGAGATCTGCGCCCCGCCGAGCCGCACCGGCCCCTGCATACGGCAGTCCGTCATTCGCAGCACCCCCTCGACCTGCAAGGTCGCCGAGGCCAGGCCCGGCAGAACGGAGTTGCTCAGATTGAGTTGGCGCAGCTGGGCGCCGTACAGGTCGGGAACGCCGTCGAATTGGCAGTGGCTCAGCCGGATGGCGGCGTCGATCGTGGCGTACTTCAGGTCCAGTACGCCGGTGATCCGCGCCCCCGTGATCTTGAGCGCGGCGATCTCCCCGTCCTCCTGCGGAGCCTTGAGCAGCAGCGCCCGCAGCACACTCGCCCGTACGGTCCGCTCCGCGCCCCAGGTGTTGCCGAGCGCCGGATTCTCGTTCGCGGCGGCGCTGAAGTCCACGGACTCGCCTCGCGGAAAGGCCCGCCATATACGTACCTCGGCCGGCGTCAGATCGTTGGTCTCGCTCACGCCGGGACTCTGACGTGCTGCGTTCGGGCTGTCAACTGCCGTACGGAGCACGCCATGCTGTCCGACACCCTTCCACCCCGCCCTCCGCCCGGGCCTCGCCGAGCCCGGCCCCTACCTCATCGGCTGCGAGTCATTGACTCCTAGGTTTGCGGCTGCGAGGCGGGGCGAGTAGCCCCTGGCAGGGTGAAGAGACCGGGCTCGGGTTCGGTGAGGATGTCGCGGCTGACCAGGCGTTTCAGCTTGGCCCGAATACCTTCGACGTGACGGGGCTCCGTCCCGGTGCCCAGTGCCTGGCAGACGTCCTTCGCGCGGAGCGTGCCGTCGGCCCTTTCGAAGGCGGCCAGGATCTCGCGGTAGCGGGGCGGGAGCGGCTCGGCAGGGACGCCGTCCAACGGGTCGGCTCCTGAGCCGGATCCCCTCCGCTCAGGCGGACCACCTCACCCTTGACAGCCAATAGGAGCAGCAACACCGCGGCTTGGCGTCGGGCTCAGGCCGACTTCCCGGATTGAGGTGTCCAGAGGATGGCCGACCGCAATACGAAGATCGCCCAGATGCTCAAGCGCCAGATGGTCGGCCGCGTAGGCTTCGAACTCCTCCGCAAACGTGTCCTGTTGGCGTGACCGAGCGTCACCACACCATACGAACCGGACCAGATCCCGAAGATCAATTACAAAGCGACGAAGCATGAGTTCGGCGCGTCACTGATCACCGAGGGATGCCTGCCGGGCAAGGAACTCCTCGAACGCCGCCTTCTGCTTCGGATCCATGAAGCCTTGGCGGACATTGCGGGCCTTCTCCTGGAGCCAGTGCGCCTCGTCGGGGTCCAGGAGCTCGGCGACCACCACGCCCTTACGGGCAACCGCCGTGCGCCCTCCTACGCGACGACGAAAGAGCGTGAACGCGCCGAATTCCGCTGGGTGGGCCAGTTCCGGCTCCTCCGCCACAGCCCGGTTCTCTTCCCCGCCGCCACTCGTCGGGTAGGCGGTGGGGGCCCAGTGCTCCCAGAGCGCCAGCGTGGCCGCGGGCACCAGCACCGCGCGTTCCGCCTCTTCACGCCCCTCCCACATGAACGTGACAGTGACGGGCTCGCCGACAGCCTCGGCCAACCCAAGCACCCTCTCCACCTCATCGTTGATCGGGTAACCCACCACTACATCGATCTGAATGCCCATGGTGCCTGAGGCTATTGGCCGCTTCCGACATGCCGGTCCGAAGCTCCTGCGCCTCGTCGACCATGGCGCACCAGGTGGACCGTCCGAAACGGGTGGTCTCACCGGCTGAGCGCCTGTCCGAGGCACTGCGACGGAGAGCAACCGCTCCACACAATTTGGGCCAGAGCCGCGGTCTCTCGATGACAACGCGCCGAGCCGGACCGGGGCGTGGCAGGGTGGCGGCATGCTGATCCGAAGGGCCGATGCCGCGTTGGCGTCCGAAGGCTGTCCGCGCTGACGCGTCCGGGAAGCGCACCGGCCCTCCTACGAGACCGACGTCGGCACGTACGCTGCGATCATGGACGACGCCATGCTCACCGCCCGAGAACTGGTGAGGGACCGATTTCCCGCCGCCCGGGCGGCCTTCCTCGCCGGCAGCGTGCTGACCGACCGCCGGACGCCCACATCTGACCTGGACATCGTGGTCCTGTTGGACGGGCCGCCCGCGCCCTACCGAGAAAGCCTGGTGTACCGCAGCTGGCCCGTGGAGCTGTTCGTGCAAACCGAGGCCGTCTGGCGCAGCTTCGCCGACCAGGAGACCGCGAAGCGGAGTTCGTCGCTGCTCTCGATGTGTGCTGACGGCATGCTCCTGGTGGACACGGACGGGTTGGGCGCTTCGCTCCAGAGCGAGGCGCGAGAGCGTTGGGCCGCAGGCCCGCCGCCGCTCTCGGATCGCGAGCGTGACTACCAGCGGTACGTCCTGACCGACCTTCTCGACGACCTGCGTGGCTGCGCGGACCCTGCCGAGCGGGTGTACTTGGTCTCGCACATGCTGCAGCGTGCCTCGGAGCTGGTCCTGCAGGTCGGCGGGCACTGGCTCGGCGGAGGCAAGTGGTTGTCACGGCGGCTGGCTGCGGCCGACCCCAGGGTGCACCGCGCGTTGTCCGAAGCTGCCACGCAGGCGATCGCCGGAAATGCAAAGATCTTCGCCACGGTCGTGGCAGAGGTGCTGGACCAGGCCGGCGGCCCGCTATGGGACGGGTATGCCGTCCGATGAGCCGGTGGGGCGCGACCGCACCACCACATGGGGCATGACCGCGATCAGCCGGCTGAGGCCTGTTGTTCGGCTCGGGCGCGCGTGGTGGCGAGGCGGTCGTCCCCAGCCCCAGCCGCCCAGTAGTGCCGGGACCTGCAGCTCTCCCAGCAGTGCGACGGCGGCCTCGGCCTCCTCGTGGCGGGCACGACGACCCACCACGTTCATAGGCGGTCGGCATCGCTCAGGGCCTCGAGGGACCGGCGACTGAGCCCTTCCGGCCGACCGAGCCCACCGACGACGGCGGCACCGGAGACTGTCGGTGGGACCTGATAGCAATGCAGTCATGATCAGCAGTGACGACATAGGCATTCTTGCCCAGCAACTGACGAGCCGCTTCGTCGGCTTGCTCTGGAGCGAGACGGACATGCGCAAACTCATCGGCTGGCTCGGCTGGGAGTGGACCGGCGAACCCGGCGGCCCGGCGGGGGCCGTGACCGGGCTGCCGGGCGGGGACGCAGTGCTCGTCCCGGTCAAAGCCACCGAACGGGAGTGGGCGACGCTGGAGGAGTACCTGGAGCTCGTGGTGCCGTTGAGCCGGCCCGCACCGGAACCACGCGCGCAGGCCCAGGAGTTCCGGCGCGCGGCGGACGCGGTGCGCCAAGTGCTCGGGGACGCGACGTACGTCGGCAGTCACGGCAGCACCGGGCCGTACGGACGACGTGAGGCACGGCCCCTGTGGGGCTGCCCGTTCCTGCGCTGGCGCAAGGACCGGGTGACCCTGGAACTGCGGGCCGGGACGGATGGGCCGGAGCTCGTGCTGCAGCCCAGCGAGGCCTGGGAGACGTGGTACTCACTGGCCGGACGGGGTTTCATCGGCGTCCTGGAGGACTGCGGACAGCAGTTGCAGCACCCGCGGTGGGAGCTGGCCGGCGACTGGAACACCTTGCAGGTCTCGATCGGTGCATTCCTGCGGACGCTGCCCGCGGTCACGGTGGCGACCGGCATGTCCCAGAACCTGTCCCTGTACGGGCGGGTCGGCGACGCCTCACCCATCATGTTCGACATCGTCTGCGACGACCGCCTCTACCTCGGGTACTGCGAGTACATGGTCGAGGAAGCGGCGCGCGGCGACAACGCAGTCAAGCTCGGGTGGACCCGCCGGGAGTTGCTGCCGCCCGGGCACATCCACCCCGGAGACGACGGCGACATGCCCTGGCGCATCGACGCGGGCGGCCCCGGGGAAGTGCGGGCCTCGGAGATGTCTGCGCTGATCGTGCGCACGGCGCAGGCCGCTGGAGTCACCAAGGCCACCGACCTGATCATCGGCAGGGAGAGCGAGTACCGGCAGCCGTACTGGATCCACTTTGCGGAACTCGCGATGGCCACCGGCTGAGCCGACGGCTTCGAGGGTGGCAGTGCCGTCCCTTCGCTGTGATCCGCTTCCACGAACCCGGCGCCGCCGAGGCGAGGAATGCGGGTGCGTCACCGGCCTGTCCAGGAGCCGGCGTTGGCGCCGCTCCTGGGTAAGCTGCGTAGCTCAGTCACTTCGAGCACCAGGCGCCGGAGCTCGTCCGGTACGAGGGCGGCTCCGGCCTCCCACTGGACGGGCTGACGGACGTCGAAAGCCGTACCAGCGGGCGAAGGCCAGCCAGCGCGGGTTGTCGCTGACTGGCAAGCCTCAGGCCGGGGTGGGCAGGCCTGGTGCCGGTGGGCAAGCCTGGGGTGATGTGTCTGAGCTCCCGACAGACGGCAGCCTTTGTGAGGGTGACCTCTGCCGCTGGGGCACCGGCGATGGTCTTCCCGCCGGCGCCTTCGATCAGCTGCCAGGTGCCCGTGCCGGACAGCCGCCATCCTTCACCGAAGTCCCCGTCCTGCCCACCAAGGTCCCGGACCTCGGCGAGCCCGCCGCCCTCCAGGATCACCGAGGCGTCGTCCGGCCCATGCCGGCCGAGACATCGGTGACGCTCGGCAACGTGAGACAGAGAGCAACACACCCGCTTACCGTCATCACGAGAGACACGATGGTCCCCAACCAGGGGACCGCTTCGGCTGCTTCCTTACGCATACGCCCCGCCTGCAGAATGCAAAACACTCGAGCGACATTTGAACGCGTTCAGTCTGGCGAGGTGTGGGCAATGAGATCAGCGTGCCGCCCCGCCTGTCCGGGGGTCGCGATCAGCATGTTGGCCAGGCCGCCAACCACGGCGCCAAGTCACAGGCGCTGCTGTGACTGATTCCCAATCGTCGTATCGTGATCCATGAGGGTCGGCACCGCACGGGCCACCCGTTCTGGGATCAAGCAGTCGCAGTGGGGTTCGGGACGCCGAGCTCGCCTTCAAGGACGTGCCTCATGGTGATCCCTCTGTGCCAAGGCCAAGAGCGGCTCGGGCCGCCGCGAGACACTCTCGGGACTCGGCTATCCACTCTTCACCCATGTCGAGAGGCACCGATGTCGCGCCAGCCACGAGGCTAGGGTTGCCGCATGGCTCAGGGCTCCGTGGGTTCGGGTGGGTTCGTCGCGCGGCCGGACCAGGTTTCGCGGGGAGTCTTGGTCGCGGCGGTGCCGCGGTTCATGGTGGATGAGGCCGCTGCGGTTTGCGGGGTGGCCGAGCAACGCCGGGGCGGGAAGCTTCCTCCGCGCAACATCCCCCTCATCCCCCATTGATGGCCCGGAATCACGCCGCTGCACGCTGGGCCGACGACCCCTGTGAAGATACACAGCGGGAACCAGCAGTCCCCGTCCGGGAGCAATCGGCGAGCCGGCCCGTTCCCTGCGCCCACCTATACCATTACCTGCCGGACAGGCCCTGTTTCCCGTGCGCCGGAGGTCCATCGGCAGAAGCGGGCGAGGAATTCGAGGATCCCCTCAGCGGTCCTGGTCCATATGAACGGCTTGGGGTCTTCGTTCCAGTTCCGGACCCACTGCCGTTCGCAGCGGAGGCCAGGTCACCAGGTCCCCCGTGGCCAAGTGATCAACCTGAGATCAGCCAGATCGGGGGCCCTGTCCAGACACCGCAAGGTGACCTGTTTGCCACGTTGCCAGGGCGTCCAGCCGTGGTGACGCAATGCCTGGCGGATGACCGCAGCGACCAGCCCTGGTGCGATCACCACGCCGTGCTCAACCCATGTCGCCATTCGCTGCTCGTCCCCGTCGCCGCCCACCACGACGATCCTCAGACCGTCATCGCTGGGTGCGACCACCCAGCGATAGCGTTCTCCACCGACGGTGATCACCCGCGTGCCCTTTTTTGCTATGGCCATGCGGCACAACCTTTCACGGCTCGCTCGGCCGGAGAAGTCAATTTCGGTCCGACCGACAGTTCAACGCAGCGCTGACGCAAGACCGCCCATGAGGTCCCCTTGCTTCCGTTGTCTTTGTGGAGCTGGTCTTCTTCATCTGTCATGCCTCTGCTGTGGCCGTGATCACGGAGACCGATGAGCAGGTCCTGGCGGCGGGCGGGATGGGCTCTGACCTGGAGGACTCGGGGCCGGCTGGACCAACGGACTCGCCGACTTCTCGCGCCACCGGCCTCAACGGTCCTGGCGCCACCTGACCATGTAAGCGAGCCCTTCCACGTCGTACGGGTCCTCTGCGGGAGTCTTCCACTCGGCCACCAGCCGCCGCGCATCGGCAGGTGCCTCCCGCCGAGGCCCGAGCAACGCCTGCAGCTCGTCGTAGCGCCTGTCGACTCCACCGTAGCCAGGAAAGCCCGTCGTCGCGGTGCCCTCGACGACGCGCTTGTGCCAGTCGGCGGTTATCGCCGACTGCTCACGCTCCAGGGAGAGCGACGCTTCATCGATGGGCCACACAAGGTACTCGTCGTCGTGGGGGTCGTCGGGGTGCCCGTAGTGATGAATGGCCCTGAAGTAGTGCGGTGTCCCCTGGACATCGGCAATCCCCTCCCTGGGGCCGTCGTACCAGTCGTTCTCCACATGGACCCGCTCGAATCCCGCGCGTACCAACATGCTCCTCTCGGAGTTCTCTATCATCCGGGCAGCGTATGGAACTCCGGTTCGAGCTGCACGGCAATAACCGGTGGGTCAGATCTAGGCAGCGCCGTTTCAGTTGGGGCTGCTGGGCGGCTGAGCCACCCTCGAACTGCCAGCAGCGACATGGAGCTTGGGACGCGAACCGATACCCTGCACGTAGAAAGTGCCTCCCACCTGGACCCGACAGAAGCCCCTCGTCAGGGTTCATCGTTCCAGCTCAGAAAACACTTTCGCGATCCCGGCCAGCAACCGGTCTCACGCCAAGTGTAGGGTCGGGGGCTGGCGCGGTGGCGTAGTAGACCTGGGGCAGACCGGGAGCCTGGCTCCACGTCTTTCTGGAGTCGATGCCAGGCGCACGGACGGCGGGTCACCGCCCGTCCGAGGGCCCTGGCGGCTCACCGGGAGGAGCCCTCGTGATGCGTGCCGATGAGCGAGCGCAGCACGGGGACGGCAGAGCCGGCCGCAGTCAGCCCGGCGAGCACTGCGCCCGCGACGGGGCGCCGGTGAGCGCGGTCAGGCCGCCGCCCGCCACCAGCCCGGTGACGAGCGCGGCGAGCAGGACGACGGTGGTATGCAAGGACAGGAACGGCGGCTCCGGCCCGGAGCCGCCCACGGGACCGGAGTTCACCGGCGAGTTCGGGTTCATGCCCCCACCATTCCCCCTCACACCGTCCTGACCTGCACCGATCGAACAGTCCCGGCGCACCCCGATCAGAACCTGCGCACGAATGAACACTGCGAGTCAACTCGGTCCGCGTTCAGAGCAGTGACCGCCTCGATGAAATGGCCGCCGAGCTGCTCGGACAGCAGTGATGACCATTTCGTCGAGCTGTTGGTTGCGTGTGAAGCCGTCCATCTCCGGATCCAAGGCTTTGCGCAGCAGCCCGGTAAGCCTTCGAGGCCTGGCAGTGAGGAAAGGGGGCAGACGAGTCACACGCCCTCGAAAGGAGCCGCGCCCATGCTTGCTATAGCTGCGGCAGTGTTCTTCTTCATCGCCTTCCTGATCAACGCCGCCGAGATCGCGACCGACGAGGTCTTCTCCTCAAGAAACGTGATGCTGCTCGGCCTGGCACTCCTGGCCCTGCATGTCGCCGGGGATCGGAACCGCTTGGCGATCCGGCCGGGCCCGCCGACGCTGACAGCATCCCTCGAGGCGCACGGTGTGTCGTGACGGCGCGTCACTCCACCTCCCCAGGGTGCATGCGGGCATGCACCCGAAACCGTCTCACCCACTGCCGCAAGGCAGTCCACCAGAAACAGCATCACCGCAGCCCCACCCGTACGGCACAGGCCGCACCCCGTGGGGGGAGCCCCCCGGCCCCGGACGACGAAACGAACAGGAGCCCAGGATGACCTCGCCCATGACAGCCGCTGCGGACGTCTCGGCTGCCCCTGCATGGCTGCATGTGACCGTGATGGCCGTAGCTGTGCTCGTCCTCGTCCTCAGCCTGGCCAGGCGCAGCAACTAGCGCCTGTCGTACAGGACGCATCATCGACGCGAAGATCCGGGAATCTGGGAAGGACTGCTGCTCCCCCGATCTTGCGGTATCCCCATGCCTCATACGCCGCTTGGACCGCTCCATCGCCAGCCGTCGGGTTAACAAGCAAGGTCACGCGTTCCTCCTGCCGGTGTGACGGCCAGGCTTCGTGGAGCTGCCAGGCGACGTCGCTGCCGCGCCACGGCTTGCGGGCCACGATCTCGTTGAGCGCGACGGTCCCTCCTGCCGTCTTCGTTCATGTAGTCCTCGGGGAGCGGTTCGGTCATGGCCGACCATCATTTGGTGTCGGTTCCGAGCGGTACGCCGAAGCAGAAGCCCGCGGGCTCGCCGTTATCGTGGGCGATGACGGCCGACCAGTCGGGCCGGACGCGTATGCCGTCAGCCGCTCGTCGAAGCGTTCCACTCTGCACCGACCGCCTTCGCAGTCACTCGCGTAGAGCCGCCCCGCCGGCAAGCGCCGGCGGGGCGGAAGGCCTTCAGCGGATTCAGAGGACCGTGAGCTTGTACCGGCCCATGGAGCAGTAGCTGCAGTTGCTCCAGGTGTCGCCCCACTCGATGTCGACGAAGTCGATCCCGCCGCTCTTGCTGGCAGTGAAGGTGTACCAGGAGGAGCAGGAGCCGCCGGTGTCCTTGTAGGGACCGCGGATGACGTAGTTGGTGTTGTTGACGGTGGTGTCCGCGCCGGCCTTGTGGAAGTCGAGCTGGGCCTTCACACCCCGCCCGTTGGCCCAGGTGTCAGTCACACATGCCGATCCGCTCACGGATGTCCAGCGGCCCGAGGAGCGACCGCTCCAGTCGAGCCACACAAAGGTGGTGCCTGTGGTGCCGGTCGCCCCCGTTCCGGATGCGCCGTTGGTCCTGACCTGGCAGTAGGTGGTGTCGGGGTCGGTCTCCTGGCAGTACGAAGTGAACTGCGAGGCGGTGTTCTTGTGGAACCTTTCCCACGGCCCGATGGAGGTCGCGCGTGCCCGCATCAGGGCGTAGCGGTCGCTGGGGTAGCTGAGCTCCGCCGTCACATACCGACCGTTCGCCCACGAGCGCAGGGCGAAGTCGTCCCCACCCAGGTCGTGAAGTGTGAACTTTTCCCACTCGCCAATACCGGTGGCGCGCGCCCGCAGCGCGCCCGAGGTGCCGCCGCGCCAGCTAGCCTCTACGGAGACGTACCTCTGCTTGTCGATGGACCAGAGCGCGTACACCGAGCAGTTGGCATCGACAACGTCGAAGCGGAACTGCTCCCATGGGCCGCTGCTACTGCTCCCCGTACGGGCCCGCAGCACGCCGGGGGCATCGATGCGCGACTCGGCGGACACCAGCTGGCCGTTCGCCGCAGGCATGCTGAAGACCCCGTTCCCGGCGAAGCTGGTCGGGGTGTGGGCGCAGCGGTTGTCGGAGACGTGCGACAGCGCGGATGCACAAGTGACTTATAGATGCCGCGGTCCACGCCGTCGTCGACCTTGACCCACCGGTCGCCAAGGAGATCGGTGTTGTCATACACACCGCCACTTGAGCTGAGCGCGTCCGTCTCGGCCTTACACCCCTGGTCGGCCCGGAAGGCGTCCCAGTCCTCGTTGTCGGGGGTCTCCGAGCCCGGGGCCAAGTCGCTCTTCTGACTGAACGTGTTGGCTGCGTCCGTGCAGTCGGTCTTGCCGTCGCCGTTGCGGTCCGCAGGCATCCGCGACGAGGCCGACTCCAGGGAGACCTCGAGGTCGTCATTGCACCAGCTCCTGGCTGCCCTGACGACAGGACCCGAAGAGCCGCTGTTGATGACCTGTCCGCACCAGCCGGGCGGGAAGCATCCCTCGTCGGCGAATGCCGGTGACGAGTCGAGGCCGACCAGGACGGTGGCGAACAGCAGGATGCTCGCCAGCCGTGCAGTGAGTCCGCGCAGCGAGGAGTGTCTTCGGCGCTGGGATGGATTCGAAGGCGTGGCCCGGTTCTGCATGCGCGTGCTTCCTCCAAGAGGGAAGGGATCCGGAGCGGTAGGCCCGGTGGGTGGCGCAGTGGGCAGCTGAGAGTGGCGGCAGATCTGAAGCAGTGTCAATACGGTCGGCGGTGCACGAGCCTTGCTGGTCTTCCCCTGGCGGCCGATCGGCCGCCGCCGCCTCCGCCGAGGTGCAGGAAAGCGGGGAGCAAGGCGGACCGGAGATCCTGGGAGGGGCAGGCAGGGGCCGCGGCGGCGGCCCTGGTTCAGGTGAGGTCGCCGGTCTCCGGCAGCTCATGGAGCGCGTCGTCCCGGCGGCGGAAGGAGCAATGCCGTGGTGCCGCAAGTCCGACGCGGACATCTCGTCGCGGCCTGTGAACGGTCGCGTTGTCCTCCAGGCCGAAGTTCGTGAGCTTCCCCAGGGGTCCCGGAGCGCGGCTCCGCCAGGCACGACGCTCGCCCACCTTCCACGGGCCGGCGCCGAGTCTACGAACGGCGTGGATGCAGTCGATCGCACCCATAGCGAAGGCACCGAATGCGCTCCGGGCCAGGAGCGCGATCAGGCTCGTATGCTGAGGGCAGTGACACATCGGCTACGTATGAGGGCAGTTGGTCGGATTGATCACGGTGGAACGATGAGAGAGACACAGCGGGCACCCTTCCCTTCCACTGCCTGGTCCCACCGACATCGTCAGCCTGGGGAATAGGTGACGCTCTCGGCTACCACGAAAAGATCACCAACCACCTGCGCAAGGAGACCGGCGGAACGTGGAGCCGATACGCCGCCGGAGATCGCACACGGTCACCAGCAGTTCGGACTCCTCGGGGAACTCGCGGCAGTTGAGTGCGAGAGCCCGCCGGAGTCAGTGGATCCCGCTACCTAAGACGGACTTGACGGTCGAGCTGCCGATATCGTCGCGGACGTGATCTACAAGGGAACGGTTGGTTTCACTGAGGGCCCGCGTCGACTGCGCGACGTCAAAGACAGGCTCGCCGCTCTCACCCAACACCGCTATCCCGACGGGATCGAACGGATTCGCGCGCTGCTGGCATGGGCCGGGATTCCCGCCTGGGAATCCACCGGCGGCCTGAAGTGGCACGACATGGCGGTGCAACGCCAGCTCCTGGCCGAAGTTCCCGACCTCATTCTCGCCACGTTCGCCGCGCGGCCTTTGAGCCCGGTTCAGCTCGACGGGGCGGCCGAACTGTTCGGCTCCCTCGAATGGACCAAAGCACACGGCAGGCAGCTGCCCGAGCCGCTGAGGTCGATGCTGATCGGGCACATCCAAGCAGACGGCACCGACGCCATGAGGTTTCGGATGCGTCACGGCTACTACGGTGCCGAACGATCTGTCGGACAGCGCTCCGCGTGACGCCGACCGGGCCTTCACCGACACCTTCGTCGGCGTCCGAAGGCGCTCGCCGTGGAGGCGGTCAAGGCGTCCGACATGGTGCACCATGGGCTGTGGCGACGCCCGCCCGTACTTCCAAGGCAAGCGGTACCTTGACTGGAAGCGGACGACGCAGCCGGGCAGAGCGTGGAGGCCGTCCGCCCGATCCGCGACCGGACTTCTTGCGGTCCTCGGAGAGCGAAACGGTCAGGGCCTCGTAGCCTTCGACGGTCTCCTCCAGCTCCCGCTGCCGCTCGGGTGTCTCGGCCTCCATCGCGTGAATGTACTTCTGCAGCGACTCGCGCTCGGCGTCGGCCAGGGACTCGCCGACTTCGCGCAGCTGCCCGGCGAAGTGCGGCGGAGCCCACTCGGTCTCGCGGTCGTACAACTGGGCCTGGTGGCCGCGTTGGTCGTGGCGGGCTGGGCGGGTCGGTTATGCCGGCGTGCCCACAACAGCTGGCTGGTGGGCGCCGCGGGGAAGCGCGGACGGCCCGGCTCCTGGCTCCCCTCGCACGGAAGGGTCACGCCCTGGTGCTCCACGACCGTGCCGTTCCGAACAGCCGCGCGAACCTGGACCACCTCGTCTTCACGGTGGCCGGTGCGGCGTACGTGGACACGAAGAACTGGACGTCGGGCAAGTCCCGGCTGACGGTACAGGGCAGCACCCTGCGGTACGGGCAGTACGACCAGAGCCACGCTCCGCAGACGGTCGTGTGGGAGGCGGAACAGGCGTGTGCTCGGCGTTCCGGTGCGCCCGGTGGTCGCCGTGCACGGCGCCAAGGTCGCCGCGCCGCGCGGCCGCATGGAGATCGGTGCGTGACCGTGGTGGAGGCGAGGCGGCTGCGCGGCCTGCCGCGCAGCCTTCCTCCCCAACCGGGCTGGGACTCGGCATCGAAGTTTGAGCGGCGTGGGATTCCGGGGTGTCAGGGGTGTCGGCGGTCGACCTCGAGCGAGGCAAGTCCGACTCACGCAGGAGGAGCGAGCTTTCTCACAGCCTGTCCACGGGAAGCTCGCGAACTGGCCACCGGTGCGGGTGACACGGGGCGTGGTCGCCCGGCGGTGTGCTCGTGCGGGGTCTAGCGTGCGGTCATGGGTGTGATCGGCGCGGACAGTACGGGAGACATGGGCGAGCCCGCGTACGCGGAGAGCCCGGCGCGGCTGGCCGCTCTGTCCGACGGTGTCTACGCAATCGCCATGACACTACTGGTGCTTGATGTCTCCATCCCCGAGGGCCTGGACGCGGCGGGCTTCCGGCACGAGATGAGCCAGGTCTGGCCCAAGCTCGGTGCGTACGCGCTCAGCTTCGCCGTCCTCGCCGCCTTCTGGCGCGACCAGCGCCAGATCCTTCACCGGGTGCGACGTGCCGACATCCTCACCGTGCGCCTGACCCTGGCCGGCCTGGGCGCTGCCGCGCTGCTGCCGTTCCCCACCGCATTGCTCTCCGAATACGGCAGCGAGCAGCCACTGGCCGTGTCCACCTACGCAGCCACCATCGCTCTGATCACCCTGTTGCACCTCGCGCTGTTCACCAGCATCTGGCGGCGCGAAAGCCTGCAGGCCCGGCCTATTCCCGACCGTGTCGGCTGGACCACCGTCACGGAACAGGGCGCGGTCGCCCTGCTCTGCGCGGCATCCGTAGTGATCGCCTTCGTCGTCTCCCCTCAGGCAGCACTGTGGACCTGGCTCCTGTCGCTCCCCCTCAAACATGCGATCCGCTGGCGCAGCCGAACAACCCGCCACGCATAGCCCGACTCGAACAAGAGCGGCGCCAGCACCACTCGGACTTCGATGGCGCACGCTCAGAGTTCGATGGCACAGGACACCGGGAGTTCGTGTACCGGGCGTTCGACTCGCTCGAAGACTTCGTCACCCGGGACTGATCCCGGCTCTGACCCTTGGGGCCGCCGTGGGCCCTGACCGTGTATCTGAAGCTGTGACCACGGCCCCGCGCCGGCCGGCTCTCTCTGATGTCGAGGTGGCCCCCACTTCGCGGACCGCCTGGAGAAGGCCGACGCCTTGAGGAGACCGTCCTCAGGATGGCTGTCATGACGAACGGAACGACCTGGCTTGCTGCCCCTCAATGCCTCGCCTTCGGGGGCCACTACGTGGTGCTCGCCCGTGGGCTCTCCCTGGATGAGCTCGCCGACCGCCTCACTGCGGCCGTGCGGTACGACACGAAGCACATCGCCGTGGCGGTCGGGGAGCACACCGGAGAATCCCTTCTGGAGCTCATGGACGACACGTACGGCGATGCCGTCGACGGCATCGGCCTGCGCCTCGGCCGCGCCGGGGACTGGTCGTACGCGGTCGCGTACGGCGGCTGGCCGGGCGAGTTCGGCTCCCTGGCACCGGCATCGCGCGGCGGAGCGCCCGTCTGCCTCCTGGAGTACGACGAGGGGAACGGCAAGCCGGTCCCGCCGCATCTCGAGCACTTCCACGACGGCCGGCTCCTGAGCGGCTGCAATCTGCACCTGGACGCCTCGTGGGGCTACCAGGGAGTCGACGGCGACCCCGCGACGGCCGCCCACTTGCAGGAGTTGCTGACCGCCGCCGGCCTTCCGGACCCGGAGCAGAATCAAAGGGAAGTGCACCGCACCGCGCTGGGCATCGTCGAGAAGCTTCGGGCTCTCGCTGCCGAAAGACCTGATCGTGAACGGCACGCTGTCGGCTGTCCTGCTGGAACCGGCCTAATCCATCGCCAGGCCAACGGGAGGAGACCGATGGGTGTTCTCACTGCTCGCGAACATTCGCCGGGGGCTGACCCTCGCGTGTTCTCAGAACGCGCCGACAACCGTTCTCGGTCGGAACGGACAGCACTTCGACACTGGTATGGGAGGCACCAGGCTCCCGAGGCCGGGACGGTTCACGAGTTTCCACAGCACCCTGCTGTCCTCGGGCAGCTGACGCACCGTGTCGTCGCTCCCCCGCATCGTTGCCGCAGCGAGCGTCTCGCCGATCACCCCGGACCGGCATGGTCCGAAAGAGACGGCCTAAAGTGGCGAAATGCCCCTGCCTGCCGACCGGCTCGCCCTGGACCTGCTCGATGCGCACCTGGAGGCGCTATGGGACGGAACGGACCTCCCGCTGCCGCAGGGGCCGGTCCGCCTTGCAGCGGAAGGAGGGGGCAAGCTCGTCCACTGGGCCCTCGACCAGCTCCGGCGCATCCCCCGCGAGCCGAAGGACGCCTTTGCCCGTCAAGTCGGCGATCTTCTGGTGGAGTTCCGCTCCCGTCGCTGTCCCTGGAACGCGGCGGCGCTGCGGCTGCTCGACGACACGTACACCTTCGCGGCTACCGGCCCCCGGCGGTACGAGGACTGGGCGCACGACGTCCGCGCCGTGCTGCACCGGTCGGTCCCTGACCCCCGGGGCTGGGTCCGACTGGACTGGGACCGCACCAACACCGCCCGCCACACGGTGCCTGCGTACCCCTTCGATCCCCCGGACTCATCAGAGTTGCCCGGTCGCCTGTACCCCCTGGAGGCGGAGGCGGCGGTCGCCGCGCTCGCCATCATGGCCGAGGAATGGCAGTCGGAACGCGCCCCCGTCCGCTCCCGCGCGGACCGGAACGCCGTGCTGGCGGATGCCCGGACCCTGCTCGACCGGTACGGGCCCACCGCGCGCTACTGGACCAACGCGACGACCGCCGCCTCTGACCCGGCCCCGGACTTCCTCGCAGCGGGCCTCCAGGGGACTGAATCCCACGGCTTCCTCACCTCTGAGTACCTCAACGGCCTCGACTTCATCGAGGACCTGGGCCTGATCGCGGTGACCGACGACGAGGTGGGCGTCTTCTGGTCGTTCGGGGCGCACTGACGATGTTCAAAGGAGGCACCGGCAACCGTCGTAGCCGAGGCCATCCACTACGCCTACTACCAACTCCATAACGTCACCATTCGGGAGATCGTCCTGGCCGCCACCGGCCAGGAAGCCTGAACCGCTCGGCCCGCATGGCGGGCGCCCGAGCAAGGGACCTCAGCGGCCGCCCGGGGGCGAGGCCAGGCCGGGCAGCCAGCCGTCGTCGCCAGAACCGCAATTGCGTAACCACGACTGTCATGCTCTCGTCTTGCAGTCGACCTTCCCTTACCGCTCACCTGGACAGGATCCCTTCGCATGAAGTCACCGAACGAAATCGGGCGCCGCAGGCTGCTCGGCTCGGCTCTCTCTGTGGCCGTCAGCGGGACGGTGGCTTCCTGCAAGCCGGGCACAACGCCAGGACTCGGCAACCCCGCGGTCCGGGAACCGGTGGCCTACCTGCGCACGTCCTGGTCCGTCGACCCCTTCGCCCGCTGCTCCTACTCCTACCTCGCGCCCAGCAGCCTGGGTGCGCGGGCACGCACCATGCTGACCGCGCCGGTGGGAGGGCGCTTGTACTTCGCCGGGGAGGCGACGTCCTCCGAGGCGCCCTCCACAGCCCACGGCGCCCTGGAGAGCGGACGGCGCGCGGCCAGGCAAGTCATCGACGCGGCCGAGGAGGGCGAGCACATCGTGATCATCGGGTCCGGGTTCGCCGGACTCGGCTGCGCTCGCGCGCTTTTGGACGAGGACTACCAGGTGACGGTTCTCGAAGGGCGCGACCGCATCGGCGGGCGGATCTGGACCCAGCACATCGCCGGAGTCCCGGCGGAGATGGGAGCCTCCTGGATCCACGGCTCCTCGGGCAACGCCATGACCCGCGTCCTGAAGGAAACAGGCGATCCGAGCTACACCTTCGATTACGACAACGTCACTGGTGAGGACGAACAGGCGATGCGCGAGCTCGCCCGTTATGAGGAGCTGCTGGAGGACGTGGAGGACCCGGACGAAGCCACCGTCGCCTCGGTCATGCCCCGCAATCCCTCCGCCGCGCTGCGCACCGCGCTGACCATCAACTATCCGCTGGAGTACGCCGCCGAGCCCCGTCAGCTCTCGGTGACAGCCACCCTCGAAGGCCGCGGCCCCAAAGGCCCGGACCTCCTGCTGCCGCGGGGCTACGCCCGGCTCCTCGAGCACGTCCGCGGCGACGTCCCCGTGCGCACGCGGCAGGTCGTCACCGGCATCGAGTACGGCACCGACGGCGTGAGCGTGACCCTACGGGACGGCAACACCGTGCAGGCTGACCGCGCAGTGATCACCGTCCCGATCGGAGTGCTCAAAGCCGCGGCCATCGACTTCGAGCCGGCCCTGCCCGCCCCCAAGCAGAAAGCCATCGAAACCCTCGGAGCCGGCCTCCTCGACAAACTGTGGCTCGAATTCCCCAAGCCCTTCTGGGACAAGGACGCCAACGTCATCGAATGGTCCGACCCGAAAAACCCCGGCCTGTGGCCCTGGTGGGTCAACGGATACAAGATCTTCGGCAAGCCCGTCCTCCTCGGCCTCAACGGCGGCGACCACGCCCACCGGCTCGCCCGGGCGTCCGACGACGAGGTCGTCGACAGCGCGATGAGAGTCCTGCAGCACATGCACTCCTGACCTGCGCCACTCAGACCCCGCCCCGGCTCCGGCAGTCAGTCAGCTTCTTCGGTCGGCAGTTGCCGATACACCCGAAGCGGTGCCGACCCTGGCCGACCTCGGGCCAGGCCGGCCGGGTGCCCCGCCACCGGCTGCCGCCGGCCTGGACCTGCCGAGCGCGGACATCCGCATCGGCTGCGCAAGGTGCTCGGCCCCCGGCCAGGAACTCGACTCGCACCTCGACGCGCTCAGCAAGCACGGCATCCCGAGGGACAAGATCTTCAGCGAGAAGAACAGCACCCGGGTGCGAATCCGCCCCGCCTTCGATGAGGCGCTGAAGACCGCACGGGCCCTGGTCCGGTGGTGACCGCCGGTCAGGCGCCTGGGACCAGTGAGCTCGCATGTTGCGGTGTCGCGTGTTCGTCAGCGGAGATGTGTTCATGCCCTGAGGGTGCGCCGTGATGTTCGGGAGTATCCCCCTCCGCTGTTTGACCTCGCTTTGCAACTGCGAGCTTCCGCTCACTCGAGATAGAGAGCTGCCAAGCGGGGCAGTCGGCGAGTCATTTCGCCATGGTCGTCGAAATCGAAGTTCCAGGTGGGGTCCAGCTCCGGGTATCGGATGGTGAACGCATCGTCAGGGAGTTGTTTGCCGGTCGCCACGATGTGTGCGTTCCAGACGATGCTTAGCGCCTCCTCGCACTCGAGATCGAGTCCGTCGGCCGCTGACGCTCGCACGATGGGCAGTTCTGCCAGGGCATCGGGGTCAGCGACTGTGCGCTCGAAGGCCTCGCGTCCCTGCGCGATCAACCAGCCACGGAAGTAGTCAAAGCCGTCGTCGGAGCATCCACCGTTGATCACGTAGGCAGCGGCCCACACAGGGTTCGTGTAGGAGTCTGCCATCAGGTCCCACAGCACCTGCTGAGCGGCAACGATCTCCTCGGCCGGGTGCGTGGCCAGCTGCGAGGTTACCCGGCGGGCGACATCTTCGCCGTCGTTCGGGTTGGACGCCTGATTGCGGGCTGCCTCAATGAGCTGCCAGAACTGCTGTTTGTTCATGGCCGCAGAGCATGCCACCTGGTACTGACATCGGGCCGGTCACGGGAGCTCGGCCCACCAGAGCAGCCAAGTCGCTCCTGTCAGAGTGTGTGGTCGCCGGGCGCATATCGCCTCCAGGTTCCTGCGGCTTCGGTGACCAGCCGAGTGGCGGTCTTGTCGTGGTGCGGCAGGCATCAGGTGACGGGTCCCGGCACAAGACCCTGTGCCGCCTCCGGCACCTGGTCCTCAGGCGGGGCGCTTGGCCATGACGACCAGACCCGGTCCGCTTTGCTCATCTGCAGGGAGCCGAAGTTCGGCGACCGGGCGCAGTCCAGCCTGCTCGATCAGGTCCACGAGCTGTTCCGGCCGCCACTTGTGCGTCGTCCAACGAACGGGTACACCTCCGTAGGCCTCGGTGCGCACCGCGTCTTCGTCGCCGACGTGTGTTGCGGTGATGAAGTGTCCGCCCGGCTTCAGGGCGCGCGCGAACAGGGCGAGAACCTGAGGAAGGACATCGCGAGGGAGGTTGAACAGTGACCACCACCCGAGCACGCCGCCAAGGGACGCTTCACCGAGGTCGAGGTCGGTGGCAGAGGCGACACCGAAGCGGCATTGCGGATGAAGACGGCGCGCGTTCTCGATCATTCGAGGAGAGAGATCCACCCCGGACACGTCGAGTCCGCGTTCGGCAAGGTAGGCGGTCACCGTTCCGGGTCCGCAGCCGACGTCGAGGACAGGCCCAAGCTCGCTCACGGTGTCAGCGAAGGCATCGATTGATGCCTTGAGCCATGGATGGCGACGGATGTCGCCGACTCCCGTCGTCACCACCATGTGGGCGTAGTTGTCAGCCACCCGGTCATAGGACTCACGGACCACGTCGAGATCGGCTGGGCGGTCTATATGGTGTGCGCGCATCAGCCAACAATAGGACGACGGTCCTGGGCACACCGCAACGGGAGCCGGCCTAAGGATCTGTCGGTCCTGGTGGGCGGCTGACGGGGCATCGGTCGCGGGACCGCTCTGAAGCTGTCCCGCAGACAGCGGCCCGATATCTGTGGCATCGGCGATGCTGAGCTGCGACAATACCGCGCCGGAACTGCGCGAAGCGGTCCCGTTGGCTGCGGCAAGGCCCTTGGCGCCGGCTCTCGGTCCGCTGCTCCCCGACCCCCTGGTCGGACAGGTGCCGAGTCCGGCCCTCGCCCCGATCCGGGTGAGCACGTCGTCGGCGGACCCGGTCGGCATGACATCTCGTGCAATTCTTCCGTCCGGGACGAACCGAGGGCCCGCGCCGACGAGGCGCGGGCCTGCGGGCAGTGTTCGCCGGCTTCGCCGCGTGGGTACCGTTCCCGTCATGCGCACACGACGACTGCTCCCCCTCGCCCTGACCGCGCTCCTGCTGGGCGCTACCGCTCCGGCAGCCACGGCCGCCCCCGCAGCCGACCCCTGTGGGTATTTCACCCGCAACCACCTGGCCTTCTACAACCACTGCACCAACGACGGCTCCCGCATCAAGATCAAGATCGACCGGATCAACTGGTGGGACACCACCCACTGCGTCGACCCCGGCACCACTCAACTCGGAACCACACAGCAGATCCGCAACGCCTGGTACACCGGCCGGCTCTGCTGAACCGGGCGGCAGTTTTCGAGCGGTCGTCCAGCACGCCGTTCTTCCAGGGAGCTTGCCACAGCACCCCGGTCAGGGCGTTGTCCTCCCACTGGCCGACGACCTCGAGGCAGCCCGCGAGCACCTTGGAATGCGGAGCCCAGCCTCCCTGCTCGGCGATGACGATCCGGTCGTGGCCCTTCAGCCGGGAGGACGTGGCGAGTCCGCGACGCGGGGAGTGTCCGGTGAAGCGGATCTCGAGCCCGGCGCCCTGGCCGGCACGGGTGATGACGTCTCCTATGGAGGGCGGGCTGCAGCCCGCCCTCCATCACGGTGTAGCAGCACGAGGGCAGGCGGCGCCACGCGTACCCGGGGCCTGGCCGCGGCCGCGGGTCTCACCTTTGGCCTCCATCTGCTTGACCAGCTGCTTGAGCCGGTTGCGGGCGAGGCGGGCGACGCCCTCCTCCGGGGTGACGCCCTCCTCCGGGGTGACGCCCTCCTCCGGGGTGACGCCGTGCTCGGTGCGGGCGGAGACGACGGTGCGGAGAGGCGGCGGTCGATGGTGGACGGTGCGGTGCAGGTGCCGCGCTTCGATCCGGGCCGGGTCCACAGCATCACCAGGGTGCCGGGGGTGACGGCGAGCAGGGGACGCCGCTGTCGGCGCAGAACTTGCCCCAGGTCGCCCAGTCCTGTGCGTAGCGCCCTAAGGGTTGTCCCGCAACTGATCTTGGCATGGGTAGTTGTCAGGACTGGATACTGGGGACCACTGGTGGGCTCCGCCGCCACGGTCACATCGTTCTCGTGTACTGTCCGGTTTGATCACTTGGCGTCCAAGGTGGCTCAGGGCGCAACGGGGGGCGCGCGGATCCACCCAGTGGCAGAGTCCCCCCTGCTATGGTGCGCCGATGTCAGCGATCAAGAAGTTCCAAGTCACCTTCGACTGCGCAGAACCTGAGCGCCTCGCTCGCTTCTGGTGCGAGGTGTTGGGGTACGTCGTACCGCCGCCACCGAAGGGGTTTTCCACCTGGGACGATTTCAAGCGCTCGCAGCCACCTGAGCAGCGGGATTCATGGTTCGCCTGCATAGATCCCTCAGGAGTGGGCCCGCGACTGTACTTCCAGCGCGTCCCCGAAGGGAAGGCCGCCAAGAACCGGGTGCATCTTGATGTGCGGGTCGGCACCGGGCTCGTGGGTAAAGAGCGCCTCGCCGCACTTGAGGCCGAATGCGCACGACTGGTCCCGCTCGGCGCGGTACACGTGCAAACGCTGTATGACGGCAATGACTCGTGCATCCCGATGCAGGACATCGAGGGCAACGAGTTCTGTATCGACTAACCGTTCTCTGAGCCGGAGATGTGGGGAGCCGCCTCCCTTGGACCTCTCTGGTCTCGCATGGGGCGGGAGTTGTCCCGTGAGGGCGACGTTGTGCAGCCGGGCGATGCCGAGCATGGCAGTGTGAACGCCATCGCCTTTCAGACGGCAGTCGCGAAGGATCTTCCAAGCCTTCATCCGCGCGAAGACGTGCTCGACGCGGGCCCGGACCTTGCGGTGGGAGGCGTTGTGCTCCTCCTTCCAAGCCGGCAGTTCGGTCTGGCCGCGTTCACGGCGGTGCGGGATGAGCAGGCCGGTGCCCCGGTAGCCGCCGTCCCCGATGACCGTGGCCCGGCCGACGGCGGCCTTCGCACCGGAAAGTTCCCACGCCTTGCAATCGTTGCGGTTGCCCGTGACCGGCCGGCCAACGGTGACGACGAGTCGGGTGCCGGCGTCGATGATGACCTGGTGGTTGGTCGCGTACCGGTAGTTCTAATAGGTCATCAGCGAGCCCGAGCGCGGGAGTGCAAGGGTCGCCAGGCGACGTGGAAGCCTGCCGCCGTTCTGGGACTGGATCCCTGTGGTCAGACCGGCTCCGCCTCGCCCTGCCGGGCGGAGACCTTCGGTAGTTCCGGGACCTTGATCTCTCGTCAAAGACCGGTCCCGCCCGGCAGAAGCTCGGACATCACCGGCTTTCATGTCCTCAGCCCGCCGGCAGGGGCTGGCCTCTCAGCAGTTCGCGAGCCCATGAGCTCTCCGTCGCCGTCGCCTCCAACGAGTCCTTCGGCGGCTGGACCAAGACGTTCACCGACCCCCGCCTCTGCGCGGCCCGGCCATCGTCGACCGACTCACCTTCAACGGCACCATCATCGAGACCGGCACCGACTCCTACCGACTTGCCAGCACCCGAGCACGCGCCGAGCACGCTGAAGCCGGCTGACCGGAGTCCCCTGCTGGTCCTCTGCCCCAAGGGGCAGCGGACCAGCCAAGCCTCATGACCTGCTTCATCCTCCGAGTGCGAACGACGCTCGTTCTTGCCACTTCGTGCCGTCGTGCACGATGAGTTCAACCGACGAGACGTGAGACGTGAACGGGAGCCTGCCGGCGAGGTCGGCCTCGATCTCCTCCATGACGGCGCCTTCCTGACCTTGAGCGATGGTCAGGTGCGGCACGATCTCGGCGAACCGGCCGCCATACGGCGGAACCTCAGGCCAGCGATCAGCGATCGCCTCCGTGAGCTGCCGCAACTGCGTATCAGGCTCGGGGACGAGATACAGCACTTCCGGGAGTCGTCCACATCTCTCGAACCGCAGGTCAAAGGCCTGGTAGCTTCCCAGCACGTCCGCGAGAGCGGAGTAGACGAGCGCATCTCTTCGGCTCTCGTCGAGGAACGGGAAGAGCACGGTGACATGGGCTGGAACCCCGGCCTGGGCTGAGGGGTCGAGCCGTTCACGCCACCCGCGGACGGACGGCTCCGCCTCGGGGATCCGGACGATGAGCCCCGTCTGGCCCGCCTGAAACGCACTGGTGCTGTCATCTGCCATGACACCGCATGGTGTCACCTCTGCCCGCCCCGTCGCGGGGCCGAAGTGCGGCAAGGAGCCGCACCGGACCAAGGGTGCACACCCAGGAACCGGTCACGGCCCCGACGGCGTCGGCCAGGTGATCGGTCATCGCAACGTGGACGGCGGTGTCGGCGCACAGTGCTGCCCACTCCGCATCCAGGCGGTCAAAGATTCCGCCGGCGGTGAGGGGGGTGCTGTACCTCGAGCACGGCACGTCTCCTTTCGGATCTCGTGTCTCCTCGGACTGGCTTGCCCGGCTCCCTGAAAGAGCAGGTGAAAGGCTTGCCCATGTGCTGGGCAAGCCGTCCGTGACCGATCGGGCAAGCCTCCCCGGGGGCTGGGCAAGCCCCCGTGACCGGTCACGGCGGGGTCAGAGCGAGGGGCCACGCTCCTCGGCCTTCCGGCCGGTCCGGGCAGCGGGCGCGCCCTGTCCGCGGTACTCCTGAGGCGTCAGACCGTACGCCGCGCGGAAGGCTCTGGTGAAGCCGGCAGGGCTGCTGTATCCCCATCTCGCCGCGACAGTCCGGATTGGCATGTCACGGCTCAGAGGGTCGGTCAGTTCGCGGCGGCAACGCTCCAGCCGGCGTTCGCGAATCCAGTCCGAGACGGTGGTGCCCTGTTCCGCGAACAGCCGGTGCAGCGAACGGACGGACAGGTGGTGGGCCGCGGCGATCGTCACCGGGGACAGCTCCGGGTCACCGAGCGAGCGCTCGATGTGGGCGTGGATCCGCACGAGCAGGGCACTGCGACCGCTTTCCTGGGGCATGGCGTTCCCTGCGGCGATGTGGTGGGCAAGCAGGGCCGTGATGAGGTCGACGAGCACATTGCCCAGCCGTACCGCGTCCGCCGGCCGGTAGTCGGACGGGTCCAGGACGATGCAGGTTACGTACTGGCTGAGCAGCGCGCCCATACCCTCCAGGGCGGGTAACGGCACTGTGGTGATCCTGTCGATCCGATCGGGCGGCCAGGGGATCAGCGTCCGGGGGAACTGGACGTGTACGGTCGAGACCGATCCGCCGCCTGGATCGACCGCGTTGCCCCCGAGCCGCCACGCGCCGCACAGCATCACGTCGTGATGCCTGGTCCCGCCGCTGGGGGCGGGCTGCGAGACGGTGACCAAGCCCCAGTTCACCGGCGGCAGTTGACGACAGCCAGGGGGAACGTGCCGGACGGATTCGGCCGGTCGGCGTGTCCGGTCCGGGTAGAGGATGACAGCGGACACGCGTACGGCCCCGAGATCCCGCACCAGCACGGTTGTCTGCCTGTCGCCCGTGTGGCTGACGCGGGCCTCCGAGGGCGAAAGCGGGCCGGCCAGAGGTTCGTGCCAGTGGGCGAGGCAGTCACCCGTCGGCGGCCGGGAACGGTGGTCGGTCATCGTCGGTCCCCCCTGTGAGTTCTCGTGACGGCTCGTCAACACAGTGCACGGACCGCATGGTTGTGCCCGGTGTCGCTTCCCCGACGCGGCACTCAGGCACAGGGTAGTGTCCACTTGTTCGAACGGCCCCGGTTCAGGGGCGTACTGGAGCTCCTCAGGCGGCTCCGAAGGACCTCGGTCCGGTTCGGTACACCGCAGCGTGGTCAGCGGCCTTCCGTCGGGGCAGCGGGACACCCGCCGCCCCCAGGACACGAACTGGTCCGCAAGGTTCACCTGGGAAAGCTCGCGGTGGCCTGACCCATACCTTGCCACCGTCAGCCCCGCCTGCCGAGAAGCCCTCCCCGCAGGCGCGAACTTCGGCTGAGGGCGAGGCCTTCTAGCCTCTCAGAACGGTCCGCTGGTAGTACTGGATGCGGTCGCCGCCGTGGAAGAAGTTGTACCCCAGGTCCGGCTGCTGGGCGACGGTGAGGAGGTACGCACCGTCGTCCTGATACGTCTCGTCCCCCCTCAGGAAGTACACCCCTCCGCTTCCCTTGCCGTCGTAGTAGACCTCGTACGAGTCGTTGTAGTGCAGCCAGCGGAGCCGATCGTCGGCCTTGCTCCACGTTTCGTTCCCGACCCAGCCGTCGTCGTCTATGCCGTACAGCCGCTGCCACTTGACTGTGGCCGCAGCCGTGTTGGGACCGAACGAACCGTCGATCCCGGACGCCGGAAGCAGCCCCTCCGCGACGAGGATCGACTGCCACATCACGACCAGATCCGTGTTCCGCGAGTCGGCGCAGCCGTTGCACAGCGAATTGCCGAGTTCGGAGTAGTGGTCGCCGAAGTCGTCGGTCAGGATTCCCCCGCCGTCGACGAACGTGGTGCCGTACACACCGGAATTCCCAGGGACGGCGTTGGCCGTGCCGGCGAGCAGGAACATGCTCACGACAGCCGCAAGCACAGCGAGAACCACTCGTCTCATATCAGTCTCCTCGTCGTCCGATGGCTCAGGTCGTGCGGCCGGAAGCAGAGGGGTGGTCTGTACCTTCCGACGGCGAGGAGAGTGTCGCCTGCCCGAAGCGCGCTTGTCGTTGTCGCGGAGCGCCAAGCAGTTGCCTGCGAGCGCCAGTTCGAACGACGGCTTCGCGGGCGGAACGCCTCGCGTCACACCACGCCTCCCGCGGCCTTCACCTGGAACCGAGAACGTCCCCCGAAGGACTCGGCAATCCGATCGGTGAGCTGGGAGAGGCGACGATCACGCACGCCCGGAGCGGGAAGGAGCGCACACTGCGACGGCGTCCGGGTAACCGCTTCGGCAGGGATGCTTTCGCCGCCGACCCCTCGGACGTCGCCTCAATGTCGGCTACATCATTGCTTGTTGACCGCCTCGATCTGGAGCACACTGGCGTCGCTTCACCACAGGCTCCCCTCGGCGGCACGGGAGACCGCCCGGTCACGCCTGCGCGGTGCCGCCGGCTGCGCCATGCCGGCCAGACCCTGTCCTTGCTCCAACCGCTGCTCCAGCGGTCCTTCGTGCAGGTACCAATTCATGTGGGGGGAATACATGTCCGCACGTCTGCCACGGAAATCTTGGGTGAAAGCCGCCACCGTCTCGGCCCTGACGCTGGCCGCGACGTTGGCCGGAGCCGTGGTCGCGCCGACAGCGGCCGTCGCCGACACCGGCGACCGTACACAGACCGTCAGCTGCTCGTCCCTGTGGGTCAACGACTCCGCCGGAGTGACCCATGCCAGGCTGCAGAACTGCACCGTCACCTGGGGAAAGAACATCTTCGACGGCTCCTACTGGCAGACGGTGAAGTTCCAGCTCCTCGACTCCCGCACCGACGGCGTCTGCGCCAAGGCACTCGTCATTCCGTCCGACACCGGGGCAAGCGCCTCCTCCAGCGAGTGCAACGGCATCTGGACGACGAAGACCGCGAACTTCAGCGGCCGGACCCCGAACATCTTCATCAGGATCGCCTACGGCTCCAATTCCACATACGGCAAGATCAGCACCAATGTCACGCCGCCGTCCGGTTTCTGAGATGTGAGGGGGAAGGCAATGTCAGCACATCCGCAGAAGAAATCCATGAGGCCCCTGGCGGCCTCCGCCCTGACGCTTGCCGTCGGAATCAGTGGGGTCTTGCTGCTGCCGACCGCCGCGGCCGCCGACGACGGTGATCGTACGCAGACCGTCAGCTGCGGCACGCTGGAGAGCAAGGACTCCAGCGGGATCATCCATGCGAAGATCCGGAACTGCACCGTCACCTGGGGAAAGAACATCTTCGACGGCTCCTACTGGCAGACGGTGAAGTTCCAGCTCCTCGACTCCCGCACCGACGGCGTCTGCGCCCGGTCGAGAGTCGCCGGGGAGCACGGCGTCAGGGACTTCAGCGAATGCAACGGCGTCTGGACGACCAAGACGGCGAACTTCAGCGGCCGCACCTCGGACATTTTCATCTCCATCGGGTACGGACGCTCAGCGGGCGATCTCACACATTACAAGGGCATGATCGCGCCGTCCGGTTACTGAACCCGATCGCGGCCCGGTCCAGCTCAAGCTCCCATGCGGCAGCGCCCCTCATCGTCCCTGGCGTGGGCATTCGCACCCAGGGGACGCTGAGGGGCGGGCGCTCGGTCGGTCGTTCTACCTCTGATCTTGCGCAGTGCTCCCTCGTTTAGGGGAAGGTGCAGCGCATCCCGAAACTGCTCCGACCTGTCCGTGAGCAGGGGTCTGCACTGTCGGCCTCAGCCGACTATGTGGGACGCTGCTGATTCTCGATGTACTTCGGACGACGGTCAGGGGCGCGCCGCCGCAGGAGGCGGCGAAGTGGGAGCCGGACCGGAAGTGTCCGCCCCACAGGTAGCGGTGTACGTGGGTGTCGTACTCCTTGCGCAGGTAGCGGGAGGACACGCCTTCGAGGCTGTTGACCAGTTTGGGGAGCTGGACCTTGGGCGCGTGGTGCACGAGCAGGTGGACGTGGTCCTCTTGCCCGTTGAACTGCTTCAGCTCGGCCTCGAAGTCTGTACACACCTCGCGCTTGATGCGAAACAAGGAAGGTGTCGATGACACCGCTGGATCTGCCGGCCAGGCAACATGTGGCCCCGTGATGAAGGAAGCCGGCTTCAAGAAGTCCGGCCGCGCATCCGGATCGTCGCCAATAATGGCGGCAATGGGCGGGTGGGTGTGGTTCGACGACTGGCTACCGCCGAGTCGGACGCTGGGCGTGCACGCGGTCGGCTTCGCCCTCCTGGACGTTGAGGAGGTGCTGGTAGGCGAACTGGGTGTGTCCGCTCTGACGGCCGTGCCTGGCGTGGTGACGTGTGTGGCCGCTCGGCGGCACCGTCCCCGCCCTGCTGGACCGTGCACGTCGCGCGGTCCCGGGAAGTGCACCTTGCGTGCTTTCTTGATTGGGCCAGGCGCACGGTGAGCCATGTGCGAGTAACGCCACGTGCGGGTGACGATGGCGGGGCGGCTAGTCCAGCAGCCGCTGACTGATCAGGTCCATCACTTCCGCGCGGCTGCGCTTGCCGTTGTCGGCGGCGTTGAAGTGGTTGCCGATGCGCACAGAGACGGCGAGCAGACAGCGGACCTCGACCTCGTTTTCGTCGGGGCAGAAGGAGGAGAACAGCGAACGCAGGTAGTCCATACGGCGGTTGTCGACGCGGCGCAGGCGCTCGGCGACGGCCGCGTCGCGGCGGGCCCAGTCGCGGATCGCTATATCGGCGGTGGTGCCCCGCACCGGCCCGTCGGTGGCGGCGACGACGAACAGCCGCTCGAGTCTGGTCCTGGCGTCTCCCCCGCCGCTCTCAACCTGCTCGATCACGCTCTCGGTGACCTCGTGTTCCCAGGTGTCGAGCATTTCGGTGAGCAGCGCGCCCCGATTGCGGAAGTACCCGTAGAAACCACCCTTGCTGACGCCGAGTGCCTGCGCCAGCGCCTCGATCCGGACGGCTTCGGGACCGCCTGCGACCAGTGCCCGCAAGCCTTCCTCGATCCACTTGCCGCGTGGCGTGCGGGTCGCGCCCATGATGTGTGCCTCCTCACGTCCCTGCTCAGCATACGGGGGCGTATGGATGGGTCTACGCTCGATGTATACGCCACCGTACAGACAGGGGCCTGCTCATGCGACTTCCCCGAACCGCCCACACCGACCGCTCATGGCGGATCCACGAGATCGCCGACGACTTCACGGTCGAGGACGTGTGGGCACTGCCCACCCCCGGCGGACCCGACGATCTTGTGTGGCTGGTGCGCCAGTTCGCCGAAGGTCTCAGGAGCGGGGTGAAGGGAGAAGGTCCCGTCTCCCGCGTGCTCTTCGCCGTCCGCTGGAAGCTCGGAGCACTGCTCGGCTGGGACAAGTCCGGTACCGGCATCAGCACCCGGCTGCCTTCCCTGCGCGACCGGTTGCCGACGGACCTTCGCGAGGGCCCTCAGGGTCCCAACCTCGGCTCGTCCCCGTTCACCTCCCTCTATCAGAGGGACGACGAGTGGGCCGCCGAGATGGGCAACAAGACGGTGCACGCAGTGATGCACATCGGCTGGGTCCCGGACGGGTCCGGCGGCTACTGCGGCCAGATGGCCGTCCTGGTGAAGCCAAACGGGCTGTTCGGCACCCTCTACATGGCCGCCATCAAGCCCTTTCGGTACACCGGGGTGTACCCGGCGCTGCTGCGCTCCATCGGCCGCGAGTGGCAGGCGAACGCCGCCGCGCGGACCGCGCACTGACCGACTCCGTCCTCAGCCGACGCGCCGCGCATCTCCGGCAGGTGGTTCACGCACGCAGCCAGAGCCGGATTGCTGCGACGGGTGACGGTGCCGTGGAAGATGTCACCCGCGGTCAACGGTGGAGCAGCCAACGGCACATAGACAGGGCCAATCCACACGGCCCACCTTGTGCCCGAACGCACCGCTTATCGTCGAAAGCGTGCGCCGGCAGGCGATGCGGGTCGTGGTGTCAGTCGCCTCCGCCGCCCCCGCAGCCGAACCCGCCGCCGTCGCCAGCGCTCAGCCACGAGCCGGGACGCCGTCGCCTCCGCGACGGCGTGCCAGCTCCGCGCACCGCCGCGATGAACACCACGATGAGGCCGATCCCGACGACGCCCAGAAGTTCCAACGTCTCCACCCCGTTCCTCTGCATTCTGGATCTGTGTTTGCGACATCCCCCGCAGGGGCAGCGTGCAAAGCCCAATTGAGGAACTTCAGAGGGTTCTGTCGGTGGAACGGCCCCTGACCTGCGCAGAAGTGCTGTTCAGGGCCGTCCGGGGCTCACTCGTTGGGCCGTCTGCGGGCCGTGATCTTCTCCAACACCGCCGCGACGGTCACGCTCTCGACAGCCGCGCCTTACGCGCCCACTGACGCCGCTCCCGCCGCACCACGGATGTCAGCACCCGTTTTTGGTCCCCGCCTCGGAGCCGGCTGCTCGGCAGGGGGCGAAACGGCCTGGGGCCACGACTCGCCGCCGCAGGCCCCAGGCCGGCACAAGCCCTTGCCCGCCGGATCCGATGCCGGCCAGGACAATTCAGAAGGAAGAGTTCACGCCTGCTTCCATATCTCCTGCACCCACTCGGGGTGGTCTATGAACGGGTTCCGGTTGTGCTGGAACTTCTCGAAGATGGTCTGGTTGCGCTTCTTCTCGAAGTCGTCCGGCGGGTCCTGCTCGTTCCACTCCTTCAGCACGGACAGGCGACCGATGTGCGGCGCGGAACCGTTGTCGACGTTGTCGTTGGGTTCGAGGTCGGCGAAACCGTCGCCGCCGTCGTAGCGGACGGCCATGTACAGGATCATGCGGGCGACGTCGCCCTTGTCCGCGTCACGGGGCTCGAACGAGTCGCCGTCGGTGCGATTGCCCGGGGCCTCCTCGACCTCCTCCCCGCCGGCGTCGAAGTCCTTGTTCCCCCGCGTGCTGTTGACGGTCACGTCCGTGGGGCGCAGGTGGTGGATGTCGGTGCCGGGGCCGGCATCGGTGCCGAAGTCGCCGTGGGACTTGGCCCACACATGTTCGCGGTTCCAGTCGTCGTTTCCGCTGCCGTTGCTGTCCTTGCTCTGCGAGCGGCCGCTGTAGAAGAGGATCACGTTCGACGGGTTCGCCGGGTCCTCGTCGGTGTCCTTCAGCGCGTCCCAGACCTGGTCGTAGCCGAGTCTGGTCTGGTCGCTGACGATGGTGTGCAGGGCCTTTTTCAGTTCCGGGCCGGTCTTTCCCAACGCGTCCTTGTAGTACGTGTCGTCGTACGCGTCCACCGCGTCGGCGGACCGGTCGGCAGTGGGGGTGGGGGTGGAGGGGTTCTGGGTGGCCATCGCAGCGGCGGGGGCGGCGATTGCGGTCACGGCCACGGCGACGACGGCCAGGCGCCACGGTTTACGGCGCTTGAGGCGGTGGGTGGACATGGTGTGGGGGGTGTCCTCTCCCTGATCGGGCGACCGGCGGCGCAACTGTCGCGCGCGCCGGCGCAAAGCAACAGGTGTTCGATCAGGGAGCTTTCCATGCCGTCGCCCCCACCGCGTGGACAGGCTGCGCCCATCGTGTGCCGACACCGTGAACACCGCTGAAGCGCAGCCCTGTACCCCGGCGGCAGCGGGCCAATCCTCTGTTGCAGCGATGCGCAACAGCACCGGCCATAAAGGGAGTTGGCCCGTCAACGCCCTTGATGCACCGCGCAACTGTTCCCCATAATCGCTAGGCGCTTTGCGAACTCATCCCCCACTGGGTTCGGACGCACCACTGCGTGCTGCCATGACACAACGGCGGTACGCGGGTGCTCTGCCATGCCGCCGTCGGCGTGGTCCGCCGATCCTCGTGGGCCGGGTTCGAAACGCGTGTCCCCCCACGAGAGGAAGTCCGTTGACCAACCACCTCAAGCACCTCAAGCGCGCCACCGCGGCCGGTGCCGTCGCCCTCGCGGCCCTCAGCCTCCAGCCCGCCGCGGCCCACGCCGCCTCCGAGCCGACCCCACGCGGTGAGATGGGCCCGACGGTCGTCGGCGGTACGAAGGCCGATCAGGGTGAGTTCCCGTTCATGGTACGGCTGTCGATGGGCTGCGGCGGCTCGCTGTATGCCAAGGACATCGTGCTCACCGCCGCCCACTGCGTCGACGGCAGCGGCCCCAACACCGGCATCACCGCAACGGCCGGCGTGGTCGACCTGGAAGACCCCAGCGCCATCAGCGTGAAGTCCACCGAGGTCCTCCAGGCCCCCGGATACAACGGCAAGGGCAAGGACTGGGCACTGATCAAGCTCGAGAAGCCGATCGATCTGCCGACCCTGCCGATCGCAGCGGACGACAAGCTCAACAGCGGCGAGTTCGACATAGCCGGCTGGGGCGCCGACAAGGAGGGCGGCAGCCAGCAGCGCTACCTGCTCAAGGCGAAGGTGCCGTCCATCGACGACGCCACATGCCAGAACGCGTACGGCGATCAGCTGACACCGGGCGAAGAGCTCTGTGCCGGCCTCCTGGACACCGGCGGTGTCGACACCTGCCAGGGCGACTCCGGCGGCCCCATGTTCCGCAAGGACGAAGCGGATGCCTGGACCCAGGTCGGCATCGTCAGCTGGGGCGAGGGCTGCGCCCGCCCTGGCAAGCCCGGCGTCTACACCGAGGTCAGCACGTTCGCCGAGGACATCAAGAAGGCGGCCGAAGAACTGGGCGGCTGACCCGACCGGCCCGCAGCCGCAGGCCGGATCCGCAGGCGGGTGGGCGTAACCCGCACACACGGACCGGACCCGCCAACGCACCCCGCTGCCGAGCCCTTTCCCGCTCGGCAGCGGGCCCGTCCGGAGTTCGCCCGAACATGCAAGACACACACACGAGCACCGGCGGGCCGCCACCGCCCCGCCGCCGGCCCGCCCCGTCACCCCGGACGAGCGGCAACAGCGGCATGGTCATCAGCCCCGTGCGGCTCGACCACCGCCTGAAGAGCGGTTCCTGACTGCTTGCGAGTGAACGATGGAGCTCCCGCACTCGCGTCGAAGCCATCCGGCCGATCATGCCCCTTATGGTTGGTTCCCATGCCACTAAGCTTTGCCTTTGTGAATCTCAAGCCGGGAGTCGGCAAGACGACCAGTGCCGTATGGCTGGCCCACGCGCTCCACGAGTCGGGCTACTCGCCGCTTCTGGTCGATGGCGACCCAGCCGCCTCCGCGCTGCGCTGGAGCGAATTGGCCGACGGCTTTCCGTTTCCCGTCATCGCGTTGCCGGTGGGTGACGTGCACCGGCGCGTGAACGACTTCCTGGACAATCGGCAGGCTGTGGTGCTGGATGCGCCGCAGTTGGAGGACCATCCTCGCATCGCCCGCAGCATCATGAGGTACGCGAGTGAGTGGATCGTCCCGGTGACCCCCGCTCCCATCGAACTGGACCGAATGGCACCCATCCGCTCCGAGATGGACGACGTCCAGTCCCTGCGCGCCGACCCGGCCCGCACTGCAGTCCTCCTGAATCGGACCAATCGTCCCGACGCCACACGCACCGGCCCCGATGCCGACGCTCGTGAGGCGCTCACCGAGTTGGGGTTCGTGGTACTGGACACCCAGATCGCGAGGCTCGAGTTGTACGCCCAGTCGTTCGGGAGTCCGGTGCGGGCCAAGGGATCGGCCTACATGGACCTCGCCGAGGAACTCATCAAACGTCAGGAAGAGGCATGACGGAGCGCAAGGACAGGTACCGCGCCGCGTTGCAGCGCGAAGGGGACACCGCTGCCCGGTCCTCCAAAATCATCACCCTGAACAGCAGATACGTCCGGATGACCATCGAAGTGGACCCGGACCTGCAGCGCGACCTGACGCGATGGGCCGGTCTGCCGATCTCAGCGCTGATGCTCGCCGGCACGACCGTCCTGCGAACCTTCACCGGCACCGCCGCAGCTGCGCCCGAATCCGCGGCGGACGCACCCCCCTCGGGGCGGTAGCGACCCCGTGGCGATCGTGCGGCTCCGCACGGAACGCACTCTGCCTGTGTGCGACACCCTGTGCCTCCCGGAGTGCGGGCGGCTGAAGCGGCCCTCGCGAACGGGAGGCACCGTCAAGGGGTGAGGGGGGCGGAGCAGCCGTGGGCTCTTGCCGAGCGCTCAGCAAATGTCTTGAGTGCGGCACGTTCGTGGGCGAGGTCCTCTTTGCCCCTCGGATACTTGCGGTCCTCGCCCCTGTCATGGGCGAGGTGGAGGGTGAACAGGGCTCGGCCGTCCAGGCACTTGGCCGTCGTCCAGCTCATCCGGCCGTCAGGGTCCCGGTGGTGCGCGGGTGTGTCAGCGTTCGGAGTGTCGTCAACGGGCTCCTTCTCGTAACGGAGCAACTGCTCTTGCGCATAGGGGCCGTAGTCGGCTGCGAGTACGTAGCGTGCCCTGAGGCCGGTGTCAGCGAGCCGGCAGGTTTCGTGCGGGGCGCCGCCGCGGGCGGTCTCGGTGGCGATGGCCACACCGCGCGCGGCGGGAATGCCGGAGCAGGTTCCGTCGGCTGTGCCGAGCGGCTTGTACTCGTCCTCGTTCACCGGCAGGTCGAGGCTGAGGACGGGCTTTCCGAGCTTGGCTCCGCAGTGCCGGGACTGCGACGCCTTCGCCGCGGTGGAGGTCGCGATCCTGGCGAACTCCGGCCGGTTCGCCGGGTCGTCCAGCGTCTTGTCGAGCGTGGTCTCGACGGTGACGGACAGGCCCTTGGCGCTG
Organism: Streptomyces sp. NBC_00390; assembly: GCF_036057275.1. Lineage (NCBI taxonomy): Bacteria > Bacillati > Actinomycetota > Actinomycetes > Kitasatosporales > Streptomycetaceae > Streptomyces > Streptomyces sp. NBC_00390. The sequence goes on from NZ_CP107945.1 coordinate 154,834, forward strand.
CTTGCCTTGGTGCACTCAAGGACCAGGGTTGTGGTCACCTTCTCGTCCTCGTCGGCCCTGAAGGGGTCCGGGTCGGCTCCGAAAGGGTCCGGGTCGGCCCCGAAGAGCCCCGTCCATCCATGGCCGACCGGCACGGAGAGCGCGCTCGGCGGGCCCGTGTAGAGGGAGTCGAAGGACTGTCCGACGTGTGTGGTGTCGAGGACACGGATCTCGGCGGTACCGCCGTTGTGCGCGTGCACCTCGCAGCCCACCAGGTCCGCATCGCGTTTTTCGTGCTCGACCTCGACGGCTCCCGGGCCGAGGACGCTGCGCACCGTGTTCCGGTCGAGCAGGCCGTCGCAGGCGCTGTCGAGTGCCGACTCGTCGCTCCAGCGCTGGAAGTCGCCGTGCACCAAGAGATAGCCGGCGACGGCAACGGCCGTTGCGGCCAGGGCCGCGAGCGTCCGCAGGACGATCCGCCTCATTGCCATCCCTCCACCTCTCCAAGGATCTTGGTGTCATGGCACCCCTGCTGCCTGGGCCAGCCGTCGGGGTCCGTGAGATAGCTGTCCATCAGCTTGCGGGCGTCCTTGGAGAACGTGGTCCGCTGTGCCTCGCTGAGCGTGTGCGCGCTGAGGCTGGACGTCTCCGTGCGGACGTTGACACGGTGGTAGGTGCTGCCCGCGGCGCACTCCGACCGTGCCCACAGGGCGAGTTCGTGCGGCTCCGAGTCGGGGATCACCTTGGTCCGCGATCCCTCGCGAAAGGCGAAGCTGTCGCCGGTGTGGTGGTACTGGCCGTTCGCGGACTCGCTGAGCGGCCCGGCCCAACTCGCCGCCGAGACATCGACGACCGCACCGTCGGGTGGTGTCGGCTCGGTGTCCATCGGGTCCTTGCGGTCGAGGATGGTGGCGTCGCAGACGCTCAGCAGCCGTGAGTCCTGCAGGTCCCCGCTCGCGGTCCACTTGCCGGGGAAGCCTGCGCGCTTGCCGAGCCCACGGCACTTCTTCACGCCCAGGCCCGGCTCGTCGATCCCCACGACTCTGATGTTGCCCCCGTCCGCGTCCGAGGTGACATGGGCCTCATAGGTGTCGATGACCTGCGTAGGCATCTTCAGCGGGGAGCCACCGCATTTCTGGGCCGCAGTGATCCCGTTGGCGACCCGGACGGCGGTACGGAAGTCCGCGAGATACTCGGCCCGCTTCCCTTTGCCGGGTACGGGCAGATCGACAGCGGCGGTGACATACATCGCGGACACCTCGCGCACCCGCCCTTCGAGCCCGTTGGGGCACTCGGCGACGACCCAGGTCCTCCCGTCCTCGCCGACCCTGCCGGTGACCCCGGGCGCCTCGTACCCGTCCTCGTCACCGCCGGGCAGGATGTCCTCGGCCCGAAGCGTCATCGGCATCCGGGAGATGAGCGCGACGGCCCGCACCCGGACCGACCCGTGCCCCGGCCAGGTCAGAGAGCAGTTGACCAGGGAGCGGCTGTCCTCGTCGGGCTGGAGCATCGTGCCGTGCTGGCTCACTTCGCCCGCAACTTCGTCGGGCACGAGGCCTCGTAGCTCCTCGTGCGGCAGCAGCCCCGCACAGGCGCGTTTCACCTGCGCCTGATTCGCCACTGAATGGCCACCCGGATCGTCGGCACCGAAGGAGAGCACCGCCCCGGTGACGATCAATACGAGCGGCAGCCCTATGAACAACGGCTTGCGCAACCACGACGGCACCCGGCCCACGGAGCCCCCTCCCCCAGTCCTAGCGGCGGATCAAGGCCTGGAACCTATCAGGGGGTCCAGCCACGGTGAGGACGCAGGTCGTTCGATGCAACTCCTGTCGAGGCAGCGCGGAGACGTGGGCAGCAAGTCCCGTGGCAGCGACGGTGAACGTGGCCGGCCCAGCCGTCGTTGCACATCGCCTGCCGTGCCGTGCACGAGTCCGGCTCACGGTGGCGGGACCTACTGGGAGGCGGAAGCCGGCGTGCCCACCCGAGACCCGCCGCGCACGCGCCGCACGAGGTCGTCGGCGGCCTCCGGCCATTGAGCGTGATCGAAGGCGAAACCCGCCTCGAGCAGGCGGCCGGGGACGACGCGGCGGCTTTTCAACAGGAGTTCGGTGTCCGAACGCAGCGCGAACGCGCCGAGCTCGGCCATCCACTTCGTTGCGGGCAGACCAACCGGAACACCCCAGGCGGCGCGCAGCGCGCGCATGAACGTACGTTGCGGCAAAGGAACGGGAGCGGCGAGGTTCACCGGCCCGAGAAGGTCGTCCCGGGCGGCCAGGAACTCAACGACGCGGACGAAGTCGCGGTCGTGAATCCAGGACACGTACTGCGCGCCGCCCGCAACCGGGCCGCCGAGGCCGAGTCGCGCCAGCCGCAGCAAGATGTCGAAGACGCCGCCGCGATCGGGACTCATCACCATGGCGGAGCGCAGGGCGACTTTGCGCGTGTGCGGGGTTTCGGCTCGCTCCTGCGCCCGCTCCCACGCTTTTGCGATCTCGACGCTGTAGGCCCAGTAGCCCGGGACGCCGGTTTCAGTGCCGCCGAGCACGCCGGTCGCCTCGTCGTTGGGCGCGTCGAAGCGGTGGGAGTAGACAGTGGCAGTGCTCATCTGCAGCCAGAGCCGGGGAGGCCGCGCGGCGGCTGCGATCGCCTCACCCACAACCCGTGCGGAGTGCACGCGTGAATCCATCATGGCCTGCAGATTGGCCGCGGTGTAGCGGCAGCTGACGCTGCGTCCGGCCAGGTTGATCACGATGTCGCTGCCGTTGATCTCCTCCGCCCACGGCCCCAGGGTCTCGCCGTCCCAGAGGACTTCACGGTCGCGCACCGGCCGTCTGGTCAGGACCGCAACGTCATGGCCTGCGGCCGTCAGCGCACGGTTCAGGATTGTGCCTACCTGCCCGGTTCCCCCGGGTATCACTGTCTTCATCAGGCTCCCCTAGGTGTATGGGACGAATCTATCGCAGAATTGAACACGTTCAAGACTGGCACAACCGCTCCGCCGGTCACCGGAACCGAAGCGCACACATACGCGGCGGGCGTGGCCCTGGCATTCACCGACTGCTGCACCCATCCCTTGCATGATCAGCAGCAACCGCCGGCGCGCTCCGACGCACGACTGGTTGCCGTCCGGCGCATCGGCGCGGACGGCGGCACCGATGTCGGTAACGGCCGTTCTGCCCGTTGCTTCGCACGCCTGAGCGGCTTCACACAAGACGGCGCAGGGGGCTCCTGCCGCGACGGGGGAACACGGCAGGAGCCCTCACCGGCCCATCTGCCCCGACCGCGGCCGTCAACGCCCCACACTTCGAAGGAGTTCAGGCGTCGCCCGTCCAAGCGTGGCCCGCCGCGCCGGCGAGCGTGCGCCGGGGCGCCCGCTCGCAACTGGGCGCCTCCTTTCGGTGGGTTCCACCATGGGCGTGCCTCATCGTCCCTAGGCTGTCGTCCCACCCCCTGACCAGTTATCCGATGCTGGTCGGGGGAAGTCCTGGAGGGGGCGGATCGTGGAGCGCGCGACGAGTGAAGTGACGATCGTCTTGGCGGAAGACAGCCCCGTCGGTGAACGCGACGGCACGCCACTGTTCGAACTGAGACACCGGCTGACGGGCGACGAGGACCTGAGGGGGCGTCTGCATGTGGTCGCGCGGCCCCCTGAGGCCGGAACGCTCGGGGTGCCGGCGGACGTGCTGACGCTGCTGGTCGAGCCAGGCGGCGCAATGGTCGTGGTGGCGGGAGTGCTAGTGGCCTGGCTACGGAGCCGCAGGTCCACTGTGCGGCTGGTGGTCCGGCGCCGCAACGGGGACAGCGTGACGCTCTCGGCCGACCATGTCACCGAGCTGAACGGTGAGCAGTTGCGCAAGTTCCTCGGGGAGATCGCGGACACTCTGGAATCTCCTGCGATCCGCCCGTCGGCCGTCGAGAACGCGGGCGAGGACGACGGGACAACTCCCGGGCACTGAGACGGACGTCGGCACGGGCGGAACAAGCACCTAAGCGGGGGCGCGGCATGGCGGCGAGGCTGGGGGACTACGAGGGGGCGAGGGTCGTCCTGATCGGCACAGGGCGGCACGACGCGAGGTCGGACCTCCCCGATGTGGAGGCGGTGGCCCCCACGCTCATGGACCTGCGGGAGATGTACGTCGAACGTTGCGGACTGCCCCGGCAGTCGGTGACCGTCGTGCACGACCCTCCGAACGTGGAGGCATTCGGCCAGGCGATCACAGAGGCCAAGGAGGCCGCCGAGGGCATGCTGCTCATCCACTACGTGGGACACGGGCTCGTCGCCGCCAACGGGACGCTGCACCTGGCCACCGCCGGATCGGTGAGCAGCGGGGACATGATCCGCTTCACCGCCCTTCCGTACGACGCAGTGCGGGCCTGTGTCGCGGGGAGCCGGGCCGCGTCCCGTGTCGTGGTGCTGGACTGCTGCTTCGCCGGGCTCGCCCTGGGCTCACTGTCGCCGGACAACGGCGCCGCCGTGACCGAGCTCGCCCGGATCGCCGGAGCACTGGTCCTGACGGCGACCGGGAGCAGCCAGCTCGCCCTGGCACCGGCAGGTGACCGTCATACGGCCTTCAGCGGCGCACTGCTGGGAATGCTGGCCACGGGGGTGGCGGGAGGGCCGCCGGTCTTCACCATTGAGGAGGTCCACCGGCAGCTGGAGCGGTCGCTGCCGGCCGCCGGCCTGCCGCGGCCCAGGTTGTTGTTGAGCGGCGGCGTGGGGCGGCTGATTGTCGCCGACAACCCGGCGTGGACACCCGCTGCCCCGGCCGACCCGCCGGTTGCACCGCCGGCTGAGGGCGACGGCCCGCGACCGGACTGCCCGTACAAGGGGCTGGACGCGTTCAACCAGGATGACGAGCGGCTGTTCTTCGGACGGGCCCGGCTGGTCACGGAGATGATCGGACGGCTGCGGGAGTGCGCGATGGACGGGCGGCCGCTGGCAGTGCTGGGGCCGTCGGGGGCGGGCAAGTCGTCCGTGGTCGGGGCAGGGCTGCTGCCCGCGCTGGCGCAGGGCAGGCTGGACGTGGCGGGTTCGGCCTGGTGGCCGCGGCGCGTGATCACGCCCACCGGCGACCCGGTCGGAGTGCTCGCCGGGATGGTGGAGGACCTGACCGGACTACCGGCGGAGCAAGCTGCGGCAGGGCTACGCGAGGACCCCGGGCGGTTCGGCGCCCTGCTGCTCGCCGACCGGCAGAACCGGGTCGTTCTGGCGGTCGATCAGTTCGAGGAACTGTTCACCGCCGGGGCGACGGAGGCCGATCAGCACGTCTTCGTACGGGCGCTGGTTACCGCGGCCGGCGGCGGGACCCAGGCTCCGGCCGCGCTGCTGGTGCTGTGCGTACGCGCCGACTTCTACGACCGCTGCGCGGCGTTCCCCGAGCTCGCGGTAGCGCTGGAGAACAGGCCGCTGACAGTGCGGGCGATGAGCCAGGAGGAGGTTCGAGAGACGATCACCAAGCCCGCCGCCGCCGCGGGCCGGCGCATCGAGCCCGGCCTGGTCGAGGTACTCCTCACCGACCTCGGCCAGGGTGGCTGGGGTACGGGCGAGGGATGGTACGAGCCGGGCCGACTCCCCCTGTTGTCGTACGCGCTCAGCGAGACCTGGGAGCGCGGTACGGGCCCGGCTCTGTCCGTGGCCGACTACCTGCGGACCGGAGGAATCAGCCGTGCGCTGTCGGACCGGGCCGACAAGGCGCTGAATGATCTGGACACGGCGGGCCGGGACTGCGCGAGGCGGCTGCTGTTGAGGCTGGTGCACCTGGACGAGGAGACCGTGCCGACCCGCCGCCGACTGCACCGCCGACGGCTGCTGGCAAGCCTGCCCGATCCGGCCGCGGCACAGAACGTACTGGACGCCTTAGGTGCCGCCCGGCTGATCACCGACGACGGTGAGGACAGCCACGCCACGGTGCAGATCACCCATGACGCACTGCTGCGCGAATGGCAGGTGCTGCGCGGCTGGCTGAAGGAGGACCAGGCGAACCTCCTGCTGGAGCAGCAGCTCCTCGACCACGCTCAACGCTGGGCGGCCCAGGAACGGGAACCGGGACTGCTGTACGACGGGACACCGCTGGCCGCCGCCGAGGACTGGGCCGCGGCCGACGCGAATCGTGCGCCCGAACTACCCGCCGTGGCCCAGGAGTTCCTGACAGCCAGCACCAGGCGGCGACAGCAGCGACGGCGGCTGCGGAACCTGGTGACAACCGCGCTGGCGCTGCTGCTGGTGCTCGCGGCGACCGCAGCCGCCATCGCCTACCAGCAACGCGGGGAAGCACTGCGGGAGGCACGGGTCTCCGCCGCACGGAGCATGGTCAACAAGGCCGAGCTGCTGCGCGACAGCGACCCGCGGCTCGCCCTGCAACTGGGCGCAGCCGCCTATCGGCTCGACCGGGAGAACCCAGCCACCCGGGCGAGCCTGCAGGACACCCTCACCACCTCCCGGCACGCGGCCACCCTGGACGGCCTCGACGCGGAACCCACCGCTGTGGCCCTCTCCCCCGACGGACGCACGCTGGCAGCGGCCACGGCGGACGGCACGCTGCGGTTCTGGGACGTGGCACGGACCGGGCGGCCGGAGCTGATCAAGAAGGTCGCGGCAGCGAAGCCGGCCGAGGCGCGCGACAGCACCGTCACGGCACTGGCGTGGCGGCCCGACGGCAAGCTCCTGGCCGCCGGAGGGGACAGGGAAGTGACCTTGTGGGATACCGGCGACCGGCGTATCCCCAAGCCCCTCGACCCACCCCTGCGCGGGTTCGGGGCGCCCGTCGCGTCGGTAGTCTGGTCGGCCGATGGATACCGACTGGCCGTGGCCACCCTCCATGCCAGCGCGCTCATCGACATGACCGACGGGCTGGTCCTCGCCAGCGTCAAGCACAGCGGCGACTCACGGGACCGGCCGCGGCTCGCCCTGTCGCCCGACGGGACCCTGCTCGTGACCAGCGACGGGAAGCAATCCGTCCAACTCTGGGACGCCACCGGCAGGGAGGCTGTGAAGTTGGGTCCCCCACTCCCCGCGGTGTCCTCGAACAAGGCACCGGTCTCTGCGGTAGCACTGTCGTCCGACGGCCGAACGCTCGCCGTGGGCACCAGAGACGCCGAGGTCTCGTTCTGGAACGTGACGGACCGGGACAAGCCCAAGCGGTTGCACCCCCACCACTCCACGTTCATCGACCTGTCCGACGAAGTGAGCGCCCTGACCTTCACCGACAAGGACACTGCGCTCGTCTGCGCCAGCAGGGATGGCACCGTACAACTGTTGCAGGTGTCCAAGGCTGGTTTCGACCGTACGGACAGGCCGCTCGTCCACGGCGCAGCGGTGACCTCAGTATCGGTCGCCGACCGGCGCGACCTCGTCGTCACCGGGGGAGCCGACGGCCGGGTAGTGCTGTGGGACACGTCGGACAGGGCCCGCCCGCACCGCCTCGGGGACCCGCTGGCCGGACACGGTGGGCTCTCGATGGCGGGGGAGCTATCAGAGGGCGGCGGGCTGCTGGCCAGTAGCTCCGAGGACGGGAATGTGCTGCTCTGGGACGTCTCCAGACCGGACCGGCCGCGCGCGCTCCCGCCGGTCGTCTACTTGCCTGGCCCCCGTGGGGAGGAGACCTCCTCTCCGACCGGGTCCGCGCTCTCCCGCGACGGACGATGGCTGGCCACCAGCGGGGGCACCGGCTCGACTGGAGTGTTGCTTTGGCGTGCCGAGTGGGGCTCGTTCCGGCCGGTCGGTTCACCGCTGAAGGGGCATCAGGGCGTTCCGCTGGCCTTCGCCTGGTCGCCGGACGGTCAGAGGCTTGTCACTGGGGACAACAAGGGAGCGGTGATCGTCTGGGACGTGTCCGATTCCGGCGGTCCCGTGCGGACGGCGACGCTGACCCACGCCGACGGCGTGGTTGAGGCCGTCTTCAGCGCGTCCGGCCGCAGGCTGGCTACGGAAGGCGTCGAAGGCAAGGTGTCCCTGTGGGAAATGTCCGAGGGGGCGGGTCGCCCGCGCAAGCTGGGCAGCGTCGGCTCCGGCCAGATGGGCAACCGTCGTTCGTCGATGACCCTCTCGTCCGACGGCACGCTGCTCGCCATCGGCCATGCTTCGGCCTCCTTCTCCCTGTGGGACGTCACCGATCCCGGCCGTCCGCGTCGGCTGGCGCACACCAACGTGGGCCACATCGGCCCGGTCGGCGCGATCGCCTTCTCCCCCGACGGTTCCAAGCTCGCCTCCGGCAGCGTGGACGGCGCCGTGGTCATCTGGGACATCACCGACCGGAGCCAGCCACGTCGCATCGGTCCGGCCCTCCACGGCAACAGTCCCGGTTTTCCGCTGTCGATGACGTTCCTGCCCAGGGGAAGTACGCTCGCCGTCCAGCGCCTCACCGAAGTCGACCTGTGGGACCTCTCCATGGTCGCGTCGCCCCAGGCTGACCTCCTCCCTCGGGCGTGCGCACGACTGTCCGGCGCCGGCCTCGACCCGGCGGCCTGGAAGGTCCACGCGGGCGACACCGCGTACGAGGAGACCTGCCGTCCGCCCTCCGGCTGACGCGACGCAGCGGTCCGCGTCGGCTCGATCCGGCTGCCCACCCAGGTACACGGCGCCCGTCCGCTCGGCGGACTGGAGGGGCCGGGCGGCGGGTGGCCGCGGTCGCAGGGACCGGCCTACCTCGATCCTGCGCCGGCCGGCGGCCCTAGCGAGCACAGCGGTATGCCCGCAGCCCACTTCTTCCTTGATCGCCGGGCACTCTAGGCTGGGCCGGACCCGCTGGGTGGTGGCGCGAACTCGATCCGCCGCCGGCTCAAGGACTGGGCTGCGGCCGGCCTCGGCCAGAAGGCCCACGCCCTGGCCGCCGACGACCAGACGGTCGGCCTGGCATTGCCGGTCCCGCCGGGCGCGAGCATGCACCTGGACGGTGCCTACGACAACAACCCGACCCGGCAACTGCTCGACGAACTCGGCCTCCACGGCCAGATCGCCCGCAGGGCGTACTCGCTCCGATCCAGGTACGCAAACGCTGGGTGGTCGAGCGCACCAAGTGCGCCACGAGGCGCTCTGTTTGTATCCCCGGCTCAGCTGGGAGGAACTCGGAAGGAGGTTTCTGGGCCGGATGACTTACCTGGATCCGAAAGGTGAAGGGGACAACAGCATGTCAGGAAATTAGCGACCGGGCTCAGTTGTCAGGGGCGGTGCGCTGGGGGGCCCGCCCGATGTGGCGAAGACTGGATTGTTTGAAGCCCAATCTCCAGCAGATGCAAGTTCCCATCCGCCGGAAGGACAGCTGAAACCGGCGCCGCACCCTGCACGGGGTTCGATCGTGCCCCCGTGCACCTCCGGGGTGCGGTCGGATGTCTGTACCGTGTCGCTGCGCCCGCTCGCCTGAAGTTCCGGACTGCCGACACGGCGTGCCTGATCTACCCGGTGTGGCATGAGGACACGCGGTGGGGCCGCCGCCTCAACGCTCGTTTGGCAGTGGCGCAAATTGGCAGACTCCGAGTCGGAACCTGCTTGGTGTCGTGCCTCTGTCCGACTCTTTCTGTCTCAACACTGGAGTGTCCGTGGACCTGACGAACCGCAAGCCCTTCCCCCTCGATCCCCATGCTGACCCCATGGAGGAGGCTGAGCAGCTCCGCGCGCTCGGACAACTGGTAGCGGTGGAACTGCCTGGCGGGGTGCCGGCTTGGGCAGCCACAGACCTCGCAACGGCGCAGCGGGCTCTCGGTCATGAGGACCTGACGAAGGATCCCGCTTTCTGGCCCGCGCTCGCCGCCGGCCGGATAGCGGACGACTGGGAACTGATCGCCCTGGTGCGTGGTGCTGGAATGCTCCACATGGACGGCGCCGATCACCGCAGGCTGAGGCAGTTGGTGAGCTCCGGCTTCGCGCGGGCGCCCATCGAGGCGCTCAGGCCCCGCATAGAGCAGACAGCTGAGGAGCTGCTGGACCGGTTGGCGGCCACGAGCAGCGCTGGGAGCCCCGTCGACCTGCGGGAACACTTCGCATTCCCGCTGCCTGTGACCGTCATCTGTCATGTCCTGGGAGTACCGGACTCGGCTGTCGGCGAGCTGCGCAGCCGCTTCGATCGCCTCGTCACGCCCCAGAAGGGCGCCACCGGGGACGATGACATCCGGGTGGCCGTGGCAGCGATCTACAGCTCCCTGTCGGCGCTTATCGACTGGAAGCGCACTGATCCCGGGGACGATCTCACCACCGCATTGATCCAAGCCGGCGACGACGGAGACCGTCTCAGCGAACAGGAACTGGTCGAGACCCTGTTCCTGGTGCTGATCGCAGGGCACGAAACCACGATCAACTCGATCACCAACACGCTCCACGCCCTCCTGCGGCACCCGGTCATGCTGGCGGCCGCCCTGGGCGCCGAGGACGGTGGGACCTGGGCCAATGTGGTGGAGGAGGGCCTGCGTTACTCCCCTCCCGTGCGTCACGCCATCCTGCGGTACGCGGTGAGGGACACCGAGATCGCAGGCGTCCGGGTTGCCAAGGGTGACGCCGTCCTCGCCAGCCTCGTACCGGCCGGGCGGGACCCGGGCCGACACGAGCACCCCCACGCATTCGACATCGCGAGAACCACGAGCCGAGAGCATGTTACTTTCGGGTTCGGTGCGCACTACTGCCTGGGAGCGCGGCTGGCCAAGCTGGAAACGGAGATCGCGCTTCGCGCACTCCTGCGCCGCTACCCCGACCTCACGCTGGCCTCGGAGCCTGCCCGCCTGACGTCGATCCCACTCCAGGGCTACCAGTCCCTGCCGGTCCATCTGCACGGCGGGGACGGAACGCCGACAGGCGCACTGTCGATGGACCAGGACGCAGCCATGACTGCCTGAGCGGCGCGGGCCGCTGAATTTCCCGGGCGAGCGGCGGTTTCGGCATCGCCCCGTGGGGTCCGGATCACGTGATCCGAACCCCACGGCTGTCTCTGGCGTCAGCCAAAGAGCCTGCGCCACCACGGCTTGCGGACCGCGACCACGACCGGCGCGGGAGCGGGGCCGACCGAAGGAGCGGCAGCCGGCAGCGGCTGGGCGGAGGACGAAGGGGACGGGCTACCGCCGGTGCTCTCCTGCTTCGGCCGCCGGGGCGTGAAGCGCGCGGGCAGGTCGTCCAGGCGGGAGGAGACCAGGGAGCCGGTCACGTGCAGGTCGTCCTCGGGCACGGCGAGCTCGATGTCGTGCAGCCGTGCGAGCAGCGTGTCGATTCCGGTGTCCGCGATGGCCCGCCCGATGTCCTGGCCCGGGCACTCGTGCGGCCCAGCACTGAAGGCAAGGTGTGAGCGGTTGCCGTGCACCGGGGCGGACAGATCGGGCCGGATCTCGGGATCGACGTTGCCGGCCGCCAGGCCCAGCATCACCAGGTCGCCTGCCTTGATCTCCTGGGTGCCGAGCCGTGTGTCGCCGGTCGCCCATCGGGTGGGCACCACGGTGAGAGGTGGCGCGTCCCACATCACCTGGTCCAGCGCGTCCGGGAGGGTCATCGCACCTCCGGACAGGCTCGAACGGAAGCGCCGGTCAGTCAGCACCATCCGCAGCGTGTTGGCGATCAGGTTGGTGGTGTTCTCGGTCGCAGCGACGATGGCGTGCCGCAGGTGCTCCATCGCCTCGTCGTCCGTGAGAGCCGACTCGTGGCGCAGCAGCCAGCTGGCGAAGTCGTCGCCCGGCTGCTCCTTCTTTCGCTTGACGAGCTCCTGCAGGACACCCACGACGAACTGATTGCTCTGCAGCGCCGTTTCGGTGCCCTTGACCATGTCACGCACCGCGGCACCCAGCGGCAGCGCGTCCTGCTCGGGCACGCCGAACTGCCGGGCCATGACGAGGATCGGCAGCTTCTCGGCGAAGTCCGCCACCAGGTCGGCCCTGCCGGCGCCGGCGAAGTTGTCGACCAGCCGGTGCGTGTAGCGCACGACATAGCGCCGGATCCCGTGCCGGTTGAACCGTGCCAGACCGTCTGTCACTGCCGCCCGCAGTCGTGCGTGCTCCGTGCCGTCGGTGAAAGCCAGCAGCGGTTGCCATGCGGTCATCGGCAGCAGTGGGGAGTCGGGCTGCAACCGGACGTTCCATATGCGGGAGTCGTTGGAGTACAGGGAGGGTGACCGCATGACCTCCAGGTTCTCCCGGTGTCCCAGTACCAGCCAGGCCGGTACGTCACCGGGAAGCAGCACGGGCGCCACCGAGCCGTGCTCCTGACGCAGCTTGGCGTAGAGCGCGTACGGCTCCTCCGCTTCCGGTCCGTACATCCGGCGCACCCCAGAACCGAGTGCGTGTGCCGGGCATCCCGGAGGCGGAAGCGCCGCAGCCGATATGCCTGACGAGTCTGGGTACGGGGTGGTCACGAGGCCTCCGGGAAGCAGCGGCGCGGGGGTGTCGCGCACAGATGGCGTAGAGGAGCGCACGCAGCATATCCGTGATCCACACCGGCCAAGCAGACGGTCTTGTGCCGAACTCAGGCCTGGATACGATCATGTGACGATCCGTGGCCTCGCGCTGGGGGCCCATCCGGTGATGGGATCTTCCTGTTTCCGGCAGGTGCACGACCTAGAGAGAAAAGGGTTCCCTGGTGTCAGCTGGTTTGCAGACGGTTCCACGCGCTCCGGGAGCGGTTCCGCTTCTGGGCCACGCTCTGGCCTTGTGGCGCGATCCCCTCGGCTTCGTGAAGTCGCTGCGGCAGCACGGTGACCTGGTCCGTATCGATTTCGGGACGATGCCCACGTACGTGGTCACGTCGGCCGAGCTGGTCCACGAGGTGACCGTGAGGCAGGCACGCAGCTTCGAGAAGGGGCGCTTCTTCGACCGGCTGCGGCCGCTCGCCGGTAACGGCCTGGCCAACGCGAACGGCGAGGTGCACCGCGCGCACCGGCGGCTGATCCAGCCGATGTTCTCCAAGGACCGCATCGCGGCCTACTCCGAGATCATGAGCCGCCACGCCCATGAGCTGGCCGACTCCTGGGAACCCGGGCAGGTGATCGACCTCCAGCATGCGATGGCCAAATACTCGATCGACACGCTTACGTCGACCCTGTTCTCGGCGGACATCGGGCTGCCGGCAGTCGAAGCCATTCGCGTCAACCTGCCCGTCGTGATGAAGAACCTGCTGATACGGGCAGGGTCACCCAAGGTCCTGGACGGGCTTCCGATCCGTGCCAACCGCGACTTCGATGCGGCGAGCAAGGCGCTGCGCGTGGTGATCGATGAAGTGGTGGCCAATGCTCGACGCTCGGGAGAGACCGAGCGGGGCGACCTGCTGTCGATGCTACTCGCGGCCCAGGATGCGGACAACGGAAAGACCCTCTCCGACGTCGAGGTCCGCGACGAACTCAGCACCATTCTGTATGCAGGAGTCGAGACCACCGCCGCCACGCTCGCCTGGGCCTTTCATGAGCTGGTGAACCACCCCGAGGTGGAGAAGCAGCTGCTCTCCGAGATCCGGGAGGTCGTCGGCGACCGGCCCGTCACCATCGCGGACGTACCCCGTCTGGAGGGGATCCGCCGCGTGCTGGACGAGACCATCAGACTGCACGGGGTCACCTTCCTGATGCGCCGCACCACCGAGCCGATAGTGCTCGCCGACACCGAATTCCCCGCCGGCACGGAGGTCGGCTTCAGCCTCTACGCCATCCACCGAGATCCGGCGGTCTACGTGAACGCCGACACCTTCGATCCCGACCGCTGGCTGCCCATGCGCCGGGACGCCATCCCGCGCGAGGCGTTCGTACCCTTTGGTGCCGGCAACCGCAAGTGCATCGGGGACCTGTTCGCCTGGACGGAGGCCACCATCGCCATCGCCACGCTGCTCGCCCGGTGGCAGTTCACCCCGGCACCCGGCCACCGGCCCAAGGAAGTCGCTTCAGCAGTGGTCCACGCCGACAGCATCCCTATGACAGTTCAGCCGCGGAAAGACTGAACCGGTCGCCGTCATCCGACCCGCATACCGCTGGTCATCCACCGCCGGCAGAGCGACTGACCACCACCCGCCAAGGGCCGCTTCCGGTGCCGGGCCCCGACCGTAGCGGCCGGGGCCCGCGTTTGAATGGAGTCTCTCGTGGCCCCAGATCACTGCCGCGAAGGATGTGTTGAAGGCACGGCTCAGCGCCACCATCCCTCCCTGGCCTCGTCCGTGACGCCGGTGCCGTAGGCCCGGTGCACGACCACTCCAGGTCCTTCGAGCGGATCTCAGGACTGCGTCGGCGGGCTGGAGGTGAAGGTGGGCGCGGGCAACCAATCAATGTCCTCGTCGGCTGTGTATCTCATGCCCACTGGTGAGAAGACAGCCGGCAAAGACTGGGGGCAGCTCACGCCGAGTACCGGCTCCCACAGAACCTCAGCCAGCGGCATCCGAAGCCGCACGTCAGGCAGCCGCGACAGGATCCGTTCAACCGCTGTCGCCACCAGGAGACCCACCACCCTCTGGGCGCCAATCGGCAGGGCGCCCTGGACAGCTCCGGCGTCTCCCGACGCCGGACCGGTGGCACGGCCGCCGGACGAGGGAATGCAGCGGCTCAACTCGAGGATGGTTCTGGACGTGGCGGTGGCGGTGATGCCCAGGAGAAGCCGGTGTACCAGGCGGGGTATGTCCGCGTGCCGCTCGGGCGGGGCGTGGTGAAGCATCCACGAGACAAGGTCGGGCCCTGCTGCCTGGGCCTTCTCGGCAACCAGATGCTCGCAGACGCTCTTTATGGTCTTGTGGGCGCCCTCCGGATGCGAGGAGCGGCCCATGAGTGCTGGCAGCGACTGCCCAATGTCTGCGGCGTAGCGCTCGTCCATGCCGAGCAGGCCGGCAGTGACCTGGATGGGTAGTGGGCGGGCGTATCGCAGGACCAAGTCCTCCCGCCCGGCCGGGGCGAACTCGTCGACGAACTCGTCGGCGATGTGCACCACGTAGGAACCGGTGGCTGGGCCGAGCTCACGCAGTGCCCGCCCCACGTAGCTGGGCCAGATGCTCATGCTCTCCGCGTCCATAGGGAAGTTGCATGGTAATTGTGCAAGGCGGCGCCGCGCAGGCGCCGGAAGTGGTGCAAGGCGGCGAAGGCACGCTGGACGACTCAACATCGGTTGCCAGCCCAGGCCTTCTTCTTGGCTCTCGCGACGCCCGGCAGCCCTTTGAGTGCCGACTTCCGCTCAGTACTATTCCCCCTAGTTGATCACTCACCGTGCAGTTCCAGCCATGGTCTGTACATCCCCCAGAGTGCTCGCGCGCGCCAACGACTGAAAGGGAATCACGAGTGAGGCCTGCACTGGCAGTTCCCCCCATATACGCTCCCATCCCTCCCGCCGTGCACCCGAACCACGCAGCAATCGACGCCCGGACCGCCGCCTGGGCCGACACCTTCAACATCGGATCA
Organism: Streptomyces sp. NBC_00390; assembly: GCF_036057275.1. NCBI lineage: Bacteria > Bacillati > Actinomycetota > Actinomycetes > Kitasatosporales > Streptomycetaceae > Streptomyces > Streptomyces sp. NBC_00390. The sequence continues at coordinate 170,142 of NZ_CP107945.1, forward strand.
CCCGAGTGGCGAAGCCGCCTCGTCACCCAGGACATCGGCGTGTTCGCCGCCCGCATCCTTCCGGAGGGGCAGGAGGAGGTCGTCTCCCTTCTCTCCGACTTCGTCATCTGGCTCTTCGGCGTGGACGACGGCTACTGCGAGGAAGGCAATCTCGGCGACAAGCCGGGCGAGCTGGCAGCGGCCCTCCAGCGGCTGCTGCGCATTGCGCAGAACCCCGAGGCTCCCATGCTCACGGACGATCCCCTCGCCGAGGGACTGAGGGACCTCACGCTGCGGGTCTCCCGCTGCGGAACCGCTCTCCAGGCCGGGCGCTGGGTGGACACTCTGCGCGAGTACTTCTTCGCCGTGGTGTGGGAGGCCGAGAACCGGGCCGCGGGCCGGGTCCCCGGGCTGAACGACTACGCACTGATGCGCCTCTACGACGGCGCGACATCCGTGGTGCAGCCGTTCCTGGAGATGGGCTACGGATTCGAGCTCCAGCCTCACGACCGGGACAGCAAAGCAGTGCGCGCCGCCTCCGAGATGACGTCGTTCATCACCACGTGGGACAACGACATCTACTCCCACCACAAGGAGAGCCGCGGAACGAACTACTACGTCAACGTGATCCGCGTCCTGGAGCACGAGTACGCATTGAGCCCGGACCAGGCTCTGACCAAGGCCATAGCCCAACGCGACCGGGTGATGTGCCTCTTCCTGAGCCTGCGCGCGAAGCTGGACGACGAGGGCAGCCCCCAGGTGCGGCGGTACCTGAGTAACCTCGCCTCCTTCATCCGGGCGACCCAGGACTGGAGCGTCAGCTCCCTGCGCTACACCACTCCCGACGACCCGGCCGCCCTTTCCTCGTCGTTCTCCGACCGGCCGACCGACGACAGCTCCGACCCGCTGGACATCCCGTCGGTCTCCTGGTGGTGGGACCTGGTGCCTGCCTCCCGGACTGCCCCCCTGGAGCAGTCCCGCACTCCTCGCAGGCCTCGGCGCGCACCGCAGTAGCAGCCCAGCCAGAGCACGGACCGCTGGCTCGTGGCCTGTGCGGGCGGCGACAGATCTGGCACACGAGTGCCCCCGAACCACACGCCTCGGTCGGGGGCCCTCGGTGTATCCACCCGCTCAGGCCCTGATGGCGACCTCCTTGACGCGGGCCTGGTCGCCGGCGCAGAAACTGGCCAGAAGCCGCTGGAGCCCGTACAGCGAGATGGAGCCCATGGTGGGGATGGCGTCGGTCGTCGCCAGGATGACGTCGGGGAAGCGGACGAAGAGCTGGCCTACGGCGACCTCCGCCTCGAGCTTGCCGAGGGCTGCGTGCAGGCAGTAGTGCCCGGCCAATCACGGCGTCCACCGGTCCATCGGCCTTCAGCGACGCCACCAGCGCCACGGGCACAGAACGCCCGGGGCGCGGCTCAAGGGGCGAAGCCCTTCTGCGCAGCGCCGGCAGCGCTCGGGCCTTCAGCCGTCACCGTCAGCCCGAGCCCGCCCGGCGAAGGTGCGGCGAAGGCTCCCGACGTGCGAGGATCGGCGATGAACAACAGGGGTGGGTGGTGCGTCGTGGTGCGGGTGAAGGACAGACAGTGGCGGCAGATAGGTGCCGCACTGGTGGTGGCAGGAGTCGTCGCAACAGGATGCAGCTCCAAGCCCGACAGCTCTCCATCGGACGGGGCGAAGGCGGTCGTCCTGGACAAGAAGCAGGTTGCCGCGGCGCTGCCCGGCGTGGACGCTGTGCCGTCCGGTTGGACGAAGGCGCAAGCGCCGCAGCGCGACGACGCGGCACATGACGCCGGGCGCAAGGCCTACGGAACGGTGGGCTACGAGGCGCCGGACCTCGACGGAACCGTCAGCTTCAGTATCAGCTCCTTCAGCGGCCCGGCCGCCGCGACCGATCACCTCGCGTTCAGCAGGACTCAGTACGACAGCGGCGTCGCCCCCATCACCGTCACCGGGGCTGACCAGGCCTTCTCAGCGCACGGCTGCCTGGTGGAGAGCCTCTGCAGCGCCAGCATCCACGCCGTGGTCGGAGCCACGGTCGTATCCGTCGACATCGACGTGGACACTCAGGACTACCGCTCCCCCGACCCGCAGATCCTCGAGGCCGTCGCCCGCATACAAGTCGAACGCGTCCGGCAGATCCAGCAAGGAGAAGCGCCCACCGCCAAAGCCTCCTGAGGCGGGCCGGCCCCCGCACGCCTTGGCCCCCACTGCCACAGTCACGGCCGGCAGTGCAGTTGCGCAGTGCAGGGCCACCGAGCGAGCGGCTCATACTCTCGCAAACGGGTTTCTCGCACGAGAGACGCAGGCATCGACAGCCCTGTGGCTCGACGGTCAGGCGGGGCGTGACGGTCTCGTGCTGGGGCCATTTACCCAGGGCCTGGCAACCGGACGCATCAGCAGGTTCAGGACATCCATGCGAGCATCTTCCCCACAGGGCGGACAGTGGCGGGCGCATCGCAGTCGAGTCCCACTACGTCATGCGCCAGAACGAGGAGCTCCCGGTTCACGCGGACCCGCCGGCCGGACGTCGGTGACGGCGGGGAGACCATCACGGGCAGCACGGGCGGACGCCTCCGCGCGAAGCCCCTGTCCGCGTCGCGGCAGTGGCGCCCGGCCCTCCGACGGTGAGGCCCTGACGTGGGTCAGGGCATCGCAGCGCACCCGCCATCTCGTCCGTTTGATCGTTCGCAGGTCGCGCATGCTCCACCCATTCTCGTTCTCTACCTGTTTTGAATCGCGTTCACCAGTCCGGCAACAAGGTTCGCTCGCTCGGTCATGGCTCCGATCACCAGGTACTCGTGGTCGGCGTGGGCACCGCCCCCGACTGCTCCAAGGCCATCAAGTGTGGGAACCCCCAGTGCGGCGGTGAAGTTGCCGTCGCTTCCGCCACCGACTGCCTGCTCGGTCGACGCCGGCTCAGGCATCGGCGGCCGGCCGATGGCTCCCTGAACCGCGATCTCCGCCCCATCGAGATGCGGAGCCAGTGCCACGAACGCAGACTCGATTCGTTCTTTCTCGCCGGCCGACTCGACCCGGACGTCGACGATGACGGTCGCCTCCGCTGGAACGACGTTGTCCAGGTTCCTGCGGACGCGACGGTCGGGGTGGCAGTCGTGCCGATAACGGGTCGGCCAAGCGCTGCGATGTCCAGTACCTGGTTTGACATCCTCTCCTCCCTGAAGGGAGGGGATTCCTGGCTCAGGCTGCCTCTGGGAGCAGCGCTCCCGGGGGTCTTACACCCTCGACACCAGCCGGTTGAGACCAGCCCGGAGCAGCATCACGCAGGCAGAGTTCTTGTCCCTGGGGGATGCGACTCCGCACGCGGTGCAGGTGTAGGTACGTTCCGAAAGAGGAAGTGCGTGCTTGGTTCTCGCTCCGCACGACGCGCAGTCCATGGTGGTGTGCGCGGGATGCACGAGGCGGACGTCCCGCCCGTGCTTGCGGCCCATCTCGATCAGGGCCGTCTTCGTGGCGCCGTCCACGCCGATCACAGCACCCGTCTCCGGGAGCGGCTGGACCTCGGTGTCGACGACGAACGACGCGTACCAGTGGCCGACAGCGTCGCGGTACACGCGCACGGAGGACGGTACGGCGGGTAGTTCCCGCGACCACACCACGGCCAGCACGATCCCACCCGCCAGATGCAGGCGGCCGTCCTTCAGTCGGAAGCCTCGGGTGGTGTAGTTCAGCGTGGGCAGCGCCTCACGCTTCTTCTTCACGCTGGGCATGCCCGCGCGCTGCCGCATGGGCAGCCGCTTCTCGATGTCCTTCAGCGCCTTCGAGCGGGACTTGGCGAAGTCCCGGATGATCTGTTGCTGCGGGACGCTGGCGCCGTCGCGGAGCCACGGCAGCCTGGCGCGGGGCGTCGGTCAGCATCTTGTCGAGCTGGGCCGGGCCGCACGTCAGCTTGTCGTCCGGGTGCGCACGGTTGTGGGTGTGTATCTGCCGGGACTTGGCGACGCACTCGTTCCAGATCCACCGGCAGCGGTCCCACTCGGCGAGGAGGGCGGTGCGGGAGGTCGACGACACGCGGAGCCGGTAGGTGTACCGGGCGTGCCCGGTACCCTCCGCCGCTTTCCGTGGTGTCGCCATTGCATCATTTTGGCATGATCGATGAGAAGCGGATCTCTCTCCGCCTGCCAACGGACCTGCATGCACGCCTCGTTGAAGAGGCTCGCGCCGACCGGCGGTCCCTCAACTCTGAGATCGTCCACCTGCTTGAGGTCGCGCTCGGCCCGGCGAGCGGAGACGACCACTCGCCCTGACGGCGATCGGTCCATCCCATGACCCGCTACGCGTGAGCTTCGATTCCTCCCCGCCCTAAAGGACGGGGCATCCTCGAAGGAGACCCGGGAATGGCTTCGTCGTCCGCCCGGCGCAGCCGTTCCCGGGCTTCGGGGTGCAGGGCGACAGCAGCGCCTTGGCCGAAGGCTTGTCGCGGCAGGTGCGCGGTGGACGTCGATCGAGGTTGGCGCTCAACCCGACTTGGCGGGGAAGCGCGTGACGCTGGAGACCTTCAGGCGGACCGGAAGCGCGCCGTACTCGACGAGGGAGGCAAGTTGCCGCGCCGATCCCTTGGTGAACGACCCCGAGATCTGCGCCTGCCCTCCGGTGATCGACTGGGAAACGGAGGGAGCCGAAAGTACCTCCTCGTCGAGAACGATGGCGAACTGGTTCATGGGCGGCTGCTGGGTCGCCAGCTCGGCCGTGACGTCGGCGAACTTCACCGACCCCTTCGAGGTGAAGGTCAGCGACACCATCCAGAATCCGCCGTTCGAGTCGAGCTGTGCCTTGGCTCCCGCCACGTCGGAACCCACCAGGGAGGCCGGCTCCAGGACATAGTCGAGCGCCTCCGCATCCTCGGCACCGCACAAGGTCACGGACTCGGAATCACGGGCGGAGGCCTCGCGCCGCAGGTCCTCGCACTTCCCGGCCGTGCTGGGAGACACCGTGACAACGGGCCTGAACGCGAGTGCGCCGGTCTGTCCCAGGGCCGTCAGACTCTTCTCGCTGTCACCCGCTGCCCGGGTGGTGATGTCACCGCCGGTGACGTCGATCTGTACGTCCTCAAGTCCCAGGGAGCCGGCCCGCTGCTTCATCCGGTCCGCGGCCTGGCGCAACTGCCCGGCGCTCCGCGGTGTTTCGGGGCTGAACGTGACGGAGGTCCAGCCCGGCTCCCGGGACCCGTCGGCGCCAGGTGCCTTGGTCCGCGCCGACGCACCGTCCGGACCGCCGGCCGGTTTCGGGGAACCGGCCGCCTGCCCGGCCCCGGTCTCGGAACGGCTGGAACGATCGGAACAGGCTCCCAGCGACCCGGTCAGCACGACGAGGGCGAGGAGTGCAGTGAGGCGTCGCGGACGTGTCACTGGCGGAGACGACGGGCGGGCGGACGAGGACCGGTCCATGCATTCACCTGCATCTGCATAGGGGCGTCAACTTCGGAGACTTTGTCCCATGATGGCCGGGACGACCTCCCGCGCGCAGCGGTTCCGGGACAGCGGTCCCGGAAGCAGCCTCCGGTGAACGGGGCGGCGAGGCTCGCCCGGTGGACGCAACCGCCGTGGCAGTCTGCGTGCCAACGGTGTGCGTGCGGTCGGCGCCCATCAGGCCGACCCGTCGGCCCGCGCCGTCCAGGCAGCGCAACTCGGCGTGCGAACGTATGACTTCAGCGCTCTGCCGGCGCCTCGGAAGGCCGGTCAGTTCCTCGCGCCGTCGCGCCTGCGGGGGCCGACACACCGACAGGAGGTCGGCGCGGTTGCGATCCGCACCATCGACCTGCAAGAGGACCTGTACGCGAGCATTCGACAGCCTGGGCCCGCAGGGCAGCGATCTGTCGCGCCTCGGCTCAACTGTTCAACTGGTGCTGACTGCCAGGCGCCGGGTCAGAGTTCGAAGTCGATGTAGTCGACGTCGGTGAACTCCACCAGCAGCCCGGCAGCGCGGCGGCCGCTGTCCTTGAAGTAGATCTCCTGGAGGCCTTCGGCGGCGATGTTGCGCAGTTGCTGTTCGGTGGCGCCCTGTTCCTGGGCTTCGAAGAGCCTGGCCGCGTACTGCGGGGGCAGAGCTTGGGTGAGGTGGCGCAGCCGGGCGTCGTCCGTGGTGCCCGGCGCGGCGGTGTAGCCGAACCGCGCGCGCGTGTCGACGATGATGCCGTCGGTGGTGGCGGCCTTGTGCTTGGCGGTCTTGCGGATCTGCGGCTGCCATCGCTGCGTGACCTCGTTCTCCAGGCGGGCGGCGAGTTCCCTGCGAGGGTGCTTGATCTCGTTCTTGACGTAGCGTTCGACGGTCCGCTGAGTGGTGCCGAGCAGGTCGGCGACCGCCCTGGTGCCCTTCAGCTGCTTGACCAGGTACCGCATCCGGGCAGGCGCGGACTTCGGGACGGGGCGGGTGAAGGCGCCCTGCACGGCTTTGTCGAGGCTGTCGCCGAGCATGCCCATCGCGGTCTACTCCCCGTTGTCCGTGGCGGTGACGTTGCCGTCCTTGATGTACCGGGCCAGGTTGAGGTCCTGGCCGTGCTCTTCACGGATGCCTTCGGCCCACAGGATGGTCTGGGCGCCCTCGTGCTTGACCATCCCCGGGCTGACGCCGAGCCGGAAGCCGCCGGGCACCGGTTTGTTGTCCTGGTACGGCAGGAAGTCCAGTGGGCTGGGCCCGTGGGAAACGTACACGGCGCAGTCGGACAGGACGGCCACCGGGTACAGGTCCGCGGCCTGTGCGAGTTTGCGCATCTTGCGGTGCATGTTGGTCCGCGCCTTGGAGATGACGGCCGCGCGGATGTCCGGTCGCCAGGTGGGGCGGGCGAGGGCGGGCCATGGCTGGCCGGGCCGCCAGCCGCCGCCGCGGGGCCGCTCGCGGAGCTTGCCGATGCCGCCCTTCACGGTCGCTTTGATGGCCGCGAGGACGATCGCCATGTCGGGGTCGGTCTGTTTGTGACGGGCCATCGCCGCCAGGAACTCCTGCGGTGAAAGGTCGGCGGTGACGCCGAGGTCCGCCATCGTCGCAAGGTAGGCGTCGCGGAGCCTGTTGTACCAGGCGTCCAGGTAGCGGCCGCTCGTGGGCCGGACGTACGCCTCGAACGGCGCCACCTGGTGGCCGAGCTCCACCGCATAGGCGACGGTCGGCGTCGCGTACCAGGCTGGGCCCTCGGGACGGTCGCCGGACGGTGTGAACGGCGAGGGGAGGCGCGGGTCCAGCTCGATGTGGGAGAGGTCCACCAGCCACGAGCCCGGCAGTTTCGGATCGAAGGCCGGCTTCTGCACGTGCACCTTCTCGCCGATGCCGACGACGGTGCCGTTCGCAGCTGCGGCGAAGGCCATGTTCACGTCGATGCCCACCACGAAGCGCTTGGTGCACTCGTCATCGGTGAGCGGGCGCGCCCAGTCGTAGGCCTCCTCCACCAGGACCTCGTCCGGAGTGCGCCGGTGAAAGCGCGGCAGGCCGGTGAGCAGCGGGTGTCCGTCCGGCGCCTCGCACGGCGCGCACTCCACCGGCCGGGTGCCCAGCGATCCGGGGTTGTGTTCACTGTGACGGCGGCCTTGGTCATCCGGATCGCCGGCGCGGGTGGGCGGGTGCAGCGCGGTCATCAGCTCCAGGCCGTTGACCGCCGTCGAACCGCGCGGGGTCATCACGCGCGTCGCGTACGTGCCGAGCAGGTGGGCGAGATCCGCCGGGAGCAGCTGGGCGGCGTCGCCCCAGGAGCGGGCATCGAGCGCGTCCCATCCCGGGATGCACAGTTGGACGCAGGAGCGCTGTGAGCCCTGCGCCGGCCGGTAGATACGGGCCCACGGCCCGAAACCCCGCCGGGTGAGCTGCCAGTTGGCCTTCGTCAACTGCTTGAGGACCTTGTGGCCCTCGTGCAGCCGACCGGCCCGGCGCTCTTCGTCGGTCAGCCGTGTCGGGAGGCCGTAGCTCGCACAGGCCGCTGGGGTGAGCACGATCAGCGGGTCGGCGTCCTTGCCGTTGCGGTTCAGCCGGGGCGCGCCCAGTTTCGCCTCCGACAAGGTCCAGTCGACCAGTGCCGGAAGGGACTTCGCGGGAACGTCCAGGACCAGGCCGCCCACACAGTAGGCCGACAGCTGCCCGTCCGCGACGTCCACGACCGCGAGCGGGCCGTTCTCGAAGCGCGGGTCGATGGCTGTCCCGGCCTGGGAAGGCATTGGCCCTTTGTTCGCGGCCGGACGGCGTGAGGAAGGCGGCGATCCCCCGGCGGTGCCCGCCGTGCGGACCGGCGCCGGCGCGGGTGCAGCCGTTGATGCCGCAGCAGCCCCCGCGGAGGCAGGGTGCCCGGCGGTGACCTGTCGCACCGGTGCGGGCACTGCTGTCTCGGGGGCCTTGTCCTCGTCGGGCGCGGCGTCAGTCGGAGGAAAGCGGTCTGCAAGTCCTCCCAGAAGCCGGGCGTATGCGGCACGCTTCGGAGGACGGGGCTCGCTGCGGCCGGCCTCCCAGTTCCCCACGGACTCGCGTCGGCTCTGCAGCGCCTTCGCGATCTGGTCCTGGCTGAGGCCTGCCGCCTCCCGCAGCCGTCTACGTTCCGCAGGCGGCGGCAGCGGGTCCTGTGCGACCTGATCCAGCAGTGCGTCGACTGCGCTGAACAGCGCCTCTTCGTCGTGGGACACGGGGACCTCCAAGCGCCCATCGTACCCAATCCCACATGGATTCAACTTGGATTTCTCTTAGATTGCTCGTAGGGGCTCCAGAACCAGCAGCGGGGGTACGGCCAGGAGAAACGGGCGGCGGTGCGGCCAGTGTGCCGCCCGGCTGCCCGAGGGCAGTCGGCGGTCACGCCGGTACTGTTCGGCGGCCTGCCGAGGGCGATGCTGCGAAGGCGGCGGTCGCGCGCGTTCCGGCAGACCGAAGCTGCTCAGCGCAGTACGGCCGCCAGCAAGTCGGCCCCCAGCGCCGTCAGATCGGGCAGATTGAGGGTGTGGCGGACGTATCGACCGTGCCGCCGGGCCGTGAGCAGGCCCGCGCGGCGCAGGACAGCGAGGTGGCGGGAAACCTCCGGGGGTGTGAGTTCCCAGGCGTGGGCAAGTTCACCGGTGGTGTGCGGGCCGCGGGCCAGGGTGCGCAGCAGCCGCAGCCGTACCGGATGTGCGAGTGCCTCCAGCCGTAGTGTGACCGTTTCCAGCGATACCGGCTCCGATGGACTCGGCTCGGCCACGGGATACTGCACCACCGGCTGCCACCCGGGCGCGTGAACCACCACCAGGTGCGGGCTGCCGAAGACACTGGGGATGAAGGTGACCCCGGTGCCGTGGGCGGCGGTCGCCTTGTCCTGCAGCTTGTCCACGATGACGCAGTCGCCGTCCGGTGCCAGGGTGACTGCGCCGGAGACCGATGCGAGTGCCGCCCCGATGCCCTGGCGCTTGAGCAGGTCGGTCTTCAGACGCAGGTCGGTGGCGAGCTGCACGGCGACGCCCGCCCAGGCGGCGTCGAAGAAGGCCTCGGCGCACTGTTCGAGGGTCTGGCGCACCCGCGCCCGCACGGCGCCCGGGTCTGCGAGCAGCCGTTCCGCGAACGCCTCTTGCCGCGCGCCGCGGGCCTGTGCCAGGTCCAGGGCCCGCTCGCGCGCCGTCGCGTCGGTGAGCGGCGACGGCGCGGCGAAGTGGACCCGGTTGCTGCCGCACGTGGTGACGAGCGCGGCGGTCACATACGTTTCGTCGTCGATCCGGTCCACGTCGTCCAACTCCTCCGCGAGGGTCGGCCGAGGACGGGCGGGGACCAGGAAGTCCGCTTGTGAGGAACGCCAGAGGAACTCCGCTTCCCGCAAGCGCTCGGCCAGCTCCGGCCGCAGCCCGGCCCAGACGTCCGCGGCCCAGCCGGCGAGCTGCGGATGATGCCCGGGTTCGGCCAGCACGTGCAGCATCGCGGTCAGCTCGGCCAGCGGGGAGGCGGCGAACCGCAGTCGCTCGGACGGCAGGCCGCTGATGTCGATCCTCAACGTCATCCCCTCAGCATCACTGACCGGATGGCCGGCGACGGCGTCGGTTGACGGTGTCCGTCAACCGACGTACCCGGCCCGGGCGGTCGAACGCACCGTTGCCGCCATGGCAACCACCACCAAGATCCAGCCCCGCGCCCTCGTCCGTGCTTCCGGAGGCCCCCGCTATGCCGTCGCCCTGGCCGTGGACGCGCTCGGCACCGGCCTACTGCGGCCTTTTCTGCTGCTCTACGGGGTGACGGTGCTGCGGCTGTCCGCGCCGGCCACCGGCATCGCCATGACGGTCGGCGTCGTCGTGGGTCTGGTGTGCATGCCCGCGGTGGGCCGATGGCTGGACCGGGGCGCACGCAGCACGGTCGTGGCAGCGTCGATGCTGGTGCGGGTGCTGGGCGTGGCACTGCTGCTGGCCACCCCGGCGGGGCACATCTGGCTGTTCGCCACGGCGGCACTCTTCCTCGGCATCGGCAACCAGGCATGGCCGGCCGCCCACGCGGCTCTCGTGGCCACGATCGCCCACGGCCGGGAACGCGACACCGCTCTCGCGGCAGGCCGCGCCCTGCGCAACGCCGGCCTGGGCGCGGGCGCGCTCCTCGCCACCGCATGCCTGGCGGGCGGCACCACCGCATTGCAGGCGCTGGCAGCCGTCACCGGTCTCGCCTATCTTGCTGCGGCTGCCTTGGCGTGGTCGGTCCACCTGCACGCGCATCCGGCCGCCGCCCCGGCCAAGGACGGGGCCGACGGGCCCGCACCCCGGATGCGCGCGCTGCTGGTCGCCAACGTGGTCTACGTCTTCTGCCTCAACGTCCCCGAAATCGCGCTCCCTCTGGTCCTGGTGACACAGTTGCACGCATCCCCTGTGTGGTCGGCAGCCATCTTCGTGGCCAACACGGTGCTGGTGGTCACCCTGCAGGTTCCGGTCACCGTCCTGATGTCCCGCTTCTCCCGGCGGACCGTGCTGGCTCTCGCCGGCGTGGTGCTCGCCGCGTCCTACCTCGGTTTCCTCGCGGCCACTTCACTGGGACACGGCTGGGGTGCCCCGGCCGTCGCCACGGTGTCCGTGGTCTGCACCATCGGCGAGATCATCTATGCCGGCAGCGCCACCGCGCTCGTCACCGCCCTCGCCCCGGCCCATGTCCTGGGACGCGCCCTCGCCCGCTTCGAGCTCTCCACGGGCTTCGGCCTCGCCGTCTCCCCGGCGGTCATCACCGCTCTCGCACCCCACGGCCCCGCCGCCCTCTGGGGCAGCCTAGCCGGTGCGACTCTCCTCTCCGCCTCCGCCGTTGCCGCCGAGAAGGATCAAGGAGCGGCGCTCAGCGGTAGCTGCCGCCGGGCGCGAGCAGGCTCGTGAGCTCGGCAATCGCCTAAGGCTACGGTTGGAAGCAGCGGCGGACGCTCTCCGGCTTCTTGTGTCGGGAATTCGTCATCAGATCAACAGGGACTCGCGTTGCTCGCCGAGGTGGGTCGCCGCAACTCAGCGTGGTGGAACGGCTGTTCCTTCGAGGGTGCACCAGAACTCGTTGCCGTACTGCCGTAGCGTTGTGCCAGAATCCGGCGCATGCCACCTACCCACCTCCTTCTGCGCGCACCAGGGGCCGCCATCTCGCTGATGCGACGGAATCCGGCCACTGTTCCCGGAGCGGGGTGCGAGCGTTCTGGCATCATGCAACATCGTTCGGCGCGTACGGCGTTGAGGTGGGAGAACGATGAGCGGGGACGGCATGTACGACAAGTTGATCACCCTGCTCGATGAGCACGGGGCGGCCTATCGTGTCATCGAGCATGCCGCAGAGGGCGCGACGGAGGCGGTGAGCGCACTGCGGGGCAACGAGTTGGGGCAGGCCGCGAAGTGCATCATCGTGATGGTGAAGGTCGGCAAGAAGGTGACCCGCTACGCGCTGGCCGTCGTGCCGGGCGACAAGAGAGTGGATCTGGCCAAGGTGAAAGCGCTCTACGAGGGCACCTACGCCTCGTTTGCGTCCCAGGAAGCGGCCGAGAGACTCGCCGGCTCGCAGAGCGGCACGATCCTGCCGTTCTCGTTCGACGAAGGGCTGGAGCTGTTCGTCGACCCGGAGCTGCTGCGGAACCCGGAGATCTACTTCAACGCGGCCCGGCTCGACCGCTCCGTCGCACTCTCCTCCAACGACTACCTGTCGATTGCAGAGCCGCGCGTCGAGGTCATCGCCCAAACGTGACGGCCGCGTTCACTGCACGGCCGGGGTGAGGGCCAGCGTCATGCCCAGCCCGACCAGCACCGCGCCGATCACCTTGTTGAGGACCGCCTGCCGACGCAGCAGGCGGATGCGCAGGCTCTCGTTGGAGAAGAACACCGCGGCCAGGCAGAACCACGCCAGATGAGCGACCGACATGAACAGGCCGTAGCCGATCTGCCGGACGACGGGGGTGCCGGCACTGACGACCTGGGTGTAGGTGCTGACGACGAAGAGCATCGTCTTGGGGTTCAGAGCATTGGTGAGGAAGCCCGTCCGCAGTGCGCCCGCCTTGGACATGCCGTCATCGGAGGAAAGGTCGATGTCATCTTTGGTGCGGGTGACAAAGGTCTTGTAGCCGATGTACACCAGATACACGGCGCCGACGAGTTTCATCGCGGTGAAAAGCGACGGAGTTCTGCTCACCAGAATGCCGACACCCAGCATGGTGTAAGCAACATGCACCAGCACGCCAAGTGAAATTCCCAGTGCGGAAAGCAGGCCGGCGGTCCGCCCGTACAGATAGCTGTTGCGCACGGTCATGGCAAAATCCGCGCCGGGGCTGATGACTGCCAGAACGGTGATGACGGCAACGGCGATTATCTGGCCCATGGGCTCCGGTTTTCTCGTGCGGTTCTCGGGCGGCTGTCGAGGCAATGACGCACAATACGGGGCCGCCGCGCGGGACGGCCCCGTATCGCGGATCACGGCCGGTGACGGTAGGTGATCACCAGGACGTCGCGCTCGGCGGGCCGGGAGGAGTCCAGCTGCTCGATGGGGCTGACGCCGTGGAAGACACGCTCGTCGTTCACGAGAGCCAGGTCCAGGGGCTCGCAGAGCGTGAACTTGTCCAGCGGCTGCCTGTCGAGGTTGTACACGGTGCTCTCGCCGCCGATCGCGTTGGAACGGCCGATCATCGCCATGAGCACAAAGGTGACACCGTCACGGTGGACGCCCTCCGGGGTCGGCCGGCCGACCTCCTCGCCGTTGACCTCGATGCGGAACTGGTGGGCCTCGATGTGCCAGTCCGAGTAGGGCGCCAGACGTCCGAAGACGTCGCAGCCCAGGATGAGCAGGCTGTTCATGGTCTCGCCGTGGAGGATGCGGTCCTCGAACGGCTCGTAGTGGCGGGCGATTCCGCCGTTGAGATTGTTGTAGTCCAGGCCCTGGTAGTGCGGCTGGTGGGCCTCCACGCGGTATCCGCGGCCCGCACGCGGGGCACTGAGGGTGGCGTGGCGCCGCCTGCGGTAGCGGCCGCCGTCGGCCATGTAGGCGTCGAGCGGCATGCCGTTCCAGCTGTCGCGGAAGGCGTCCACATCACGTAACGCGCTTTCATTCCGCAGGGAAAGCAGGTGCTTGACTCTTTCGCCGGCCTCCTGTGCATAGCTCTGCTTCGAAAGAATTTCGCAGAGTTCCTCGACGCCGGCATCGTATGTCAACGGCATGATTTCGTCCCCGTACCGCTAGGTGATCATGGTCGTTCCGAGAATGCGATACGGAATACGATCATGTCAACAGCGTGCCCGATATGCGAAATATTTCACCTTTCCGCGGCCTCGGAGTGAAATTCATCACCCAGTTTCTGCGGCGGCTATTCTGCGTCAACGACCTTTGTCAGCGGATTTCCGCCCGGCCGGTCCAGGACTGGAGCGTACGAATTCAAGCCATGGCCGAATCCGGGCCCCCTGACTGTCCGGCGGCATGCGCAGTTCCGTGCACCGGATCCGCCACTGCAGCAATGCGCGCCCCGGTCGGTAGAGGCGGCTCCCCGGGGCGGCCGGGCGTTGCGGCGGGACCGAACGCACCAGGCGCACCGTTCGGCAGTGACAACGCAGTTGCTGCAACCTCGACCGCGCGGACCGGCCATCGGTGTGCAGCAAGTGGCAGGACAGCAGCCGCGCCCTCGGGGCGGGCAATCGTCGATGCCCACCGGTCCGGGTTTCGCGCACGTGCCGGACACGGCGATCAGCCGCACAGTGGAGACATGAACACACACGGCATGAACATCTTGGCCGGTGCGCGCCCGGCCACCAGGCTGCCTGCCCAGGACCTGGACCGGGCGCGGCGGTTCTACCGTGAACAGCTCGGGCTCGAGCCGGTGGATGAACGGCCCGGAGGGCTGCTGTACCGCTGCGGGGGCGTGGACTTCGCCCTGTTCCAGTCCGCAGGAGCGTCACCGGGCACCTTCACACAGATGGGCTGGGAGGTCGACGACATCGAAGCGGCCGTGTCAGAACTCAGGCGGCGCGGCGTGGCGTTCGAGGAGGTCGACCTGCCCGGACTGCGTACCAGAGACGGGATTGCCGAGATCGACGGGAACTACCCGAGCAAGGGCGCACGGGGTGAACGCGGGGCCTGGTTCCGCGACAGCGAGGGGAACATGCTCGGCATCGGAGAGCCTGTCACCTGAACTCCTCTCCGACAGCCCCTTGCCGCTGCTCCGGGTCGCGAGCAGTTGGTGGCCAACGGCTCGTCGGATGTTCACGAGAACCACCGCGGTGTCACAGCGCGCGGCGCATGCAGACCCGCGGCCACCTGTCCAGGCCATGAGCCCTTTCGCGTTCGCGGATCTCCCGCAGACCAGGAGCAAGCATGCCTTCGTCCACGGACAGGAATCCGCAGCGCGCGTAGTACGGGGCGTTCCACGGGACTTCGGTGAACGTGGTGAGGGTCAGGGCGGGTATCCCGTCGCGCGTGCCGTGAGCCGCCAGATTGTCCAACAGGGACCGGCCGATACCGCGGCGTGCACTGTCCGGGTGCACCGAGACCTGCTCGACGTGGAGATTGCCGTCGACGTGGCCGGCAATCAGGTAGGCGACCGGGGCGTCGGCGTCGTCGGCCGCGACCCAGGCCAGTCCGGCCTTCTGGTAGCGGGCGAGTTCACCGACAGGTAGTGGCTCGTCGTCGGCGATCTCTGGCATGCCGATGTCCCGGAAGCACCGCCCGGCGGCTCTTTCGATGTCCTGGAGGATGGGCAACTCGTCCGGGTGCACTGCTCGAATATGCATGAACGCATTGTCCAACGAGTGCTGACAGGTGCGTCACAGGAGCCGTTGACAGGACGACGCTACGGCGGGCTGTCCGGTGTAGTTGGGGCCGGCATCGGGATCCGCGCCGAGGTAGCGGAAGGGCTGATGGACACTCCGAGGTCCGCGGAGTGTCAGCAGGTGCTGACGCGAGCTGTACGTGAAGCCCTCGCACGGACGGCGCAAGCGGTTCCGCAAGCTGATCTCCGGCATGCCCGTGAGCAAGCTGCGGGCACGACTCGTGAGCATGGCGGCCGAGCTAGGCATCACCGTGGTCGCGGTCGATCCCGCCTACACCTCGATGTGGGGCGCCGAGCACTGGCAGAAGCCCCTCACCAGGAAGACCACCCGTCACGACGCGGCGAGCGTCGCGATCGGGCGACGCGCCCTCGGGCACCGCATCAGGCGACGGACGGCACCCGCCCCACGACGACCAGAGCGATCGTCGTGGGCATCGGACCGCCCAGGCCGGGCACGGCACCCGAGGACGTAGGGAAACCCGCCCCCGCATCCCCGGACCACGGACACGACCTGCTGGCACCGGATGCGGCGCGAACGCGGGGGACCAGGACGCTCAACACCGTTCGGAGCGTCCGGCTGAGCCTGTGCACAAGGCTGAAAGCGCCGGTCGCAAGCTGATCCCGGTGGACCCCCGCAACACCTCCCGCACCTGCCCCGCCTGCGGGCACGTGTCCGGCGAGAGCCGCACCACCCAAGCAAAGTTCGAGTGCACCGGCTGCGGCCACACCGCCAACGCCGACCAGGTCGGCGCACTCAACCTCGCCATCAGGGCCGGGCTGGTCCTTCCCGACGTGGCCTGACCACCGACAGGAGAAGCCACCGGATTCATCCGGGGGAGGAGTCACTCGGGCCGCTGCCGGGCAACCCGCCACGGAGGGGCTGGTTGGAGGCGTGCGTCACTCTGGGAGGTCGCAGGCCGCCGGGGTCAACGGCGCGTGCGATGCTGGCGCCGTGTCCGCCTTGCCGCTCGCCCCTGAACCGATAACCGCCGACCCGCCCACCTCCACCGCACATCCGCTGCTCACGCAGTCGTGGCTCGACCTGGCTTTCCTGCACTGGGCCGTCGACCCCGCAGACGTGTCCCCGCTCCTGCCGGCGGATACGGTCCCCGACACACTCGACGGGGCCACCTACGTGGGCCTCGTCCCCTTCCGTATGCACCGCGTCGGCTGGTTTCGTCTCCCCGGTGTCCCGTACCTGGGCACCTTCCCGGAGACCAATGTCCGCCTCTACTCCGTGGATGCCCAAGGACGTCGCGGGGTCGTCTTCCGCTCGCTCGACGCCTCACGCCTGATCCCCGTCGCGGTCGCGCGGGCGCTCTTCCGGCTGCCGTACCTGTGGTCCCGGATGAGCATCTCCCACGGCGAGGACACGATCACCTACACGAGCACCAGGCGCTGGCCGGGTCCCCGCGGTGCGCACAGCCGGATCACCATCCGCCCGGGCGTGCGGATCCAGGAACCCACCGCCCTCGAGCTCTTCCTCACGGCACGCTGGGGCATGCACAACACGTCGTACGGACGGCAGATGTATCTCCCGAACACCCACCCGCAGTGGCCGCTGCACCGCGCCGAACTGGTCGAGTGTGACGAGGATCTCACCACGATCGCAGGACTCCCGACGCCGCTCGGCGAGCCGGCGAGCGTGCTGTACTCCCCCGGCGTCGCCGTGCGCTTCGGACGCCCGGCCCGTCCCGGCGGCATCCCCACACCCTGATCGCCGCGCCTGCCGCGGGCCGCACGCGAGCTCTGCTCGGATGTAGGGCCGGTGGGCCGGTCGGGCTTCACCGCACCCATGCCACTGCCACGACGCTCAGACGCTGCACAGTGCACCGTGTTGCGGCCGCCCGGTCAGTCGATGCCGCGGCCTCGCTCGAAGCGTCTGTGGCCTTCGGCGAGAGCGACCAGCGGCTCGGGATAGCCGCCGCGGGTGCGGTCGTGGCGCCGGAGCTTCCAGGGTTCGTGCACAGCAGTTCCTCGAAGGTCTTCGAGCTCGGGTACCCAGCGCCGTACGTACGTGCCGTCCGGGTCGTGGAGCCGGCCCTGGCGAACGGGGTCGAGTACGCGGTTCGGCCGGGTGTCCGTGCCCGTTCCTGCGACCCACTGCCAGTTGAGCTGGTTGTTCGCCAGATCACCGTCGACCAGCAGGTCGAGGAAGTGCCGGGCGCCGGTGCGCCAGTCCACGTACAGCGTCTTGGCCAGGAAGCTCGCGGCCAGCAGTCTCCCCCGGTTGTGCATCCAGCCTTCGTGGCGCAGCTGGCGCATGGCGGCGTCGACGACCGGGTAGCCGGTGCGCCCGTTCTTCCATGCTTCGATGTCGTCCTCGGCCTCGCTACCGGTGCGCCAGAGGTCGTGCCGGTCGCGGTAGTCGTCGGCTGCGGCGCGGGGCCGCGCGGCGAGCACCTGGTGGTGGAAGTCGCGCCAGCAGAGCTGGCGTACGTACGCGTCGGCGCCCGGACCGCCCGCGGAGCGGGCGCGGTGGACGACTTCGGCTGCGGAGAGCGTGCCGAAGTGCAGGTGGGCAGAGAGCTTCGACGTGGCATCGGCCGCAAGGTCGTCACGCATCTGCTCGTACCGCCCGAGCCCGCTTCGGAGCCATCGCGCCAGCTGCTTGCGAGCCTCGCTCTCCCCGCCGTCGGCCAGGCCTTCGCCGACCCCTGCGACGTCTTTGCGGGAGGGGATCTTCTGCGAGCGGACGGCGTCGGGCACGCGCACGGAGCGGGGCGCAGCGAGCGTGCCGCGGATCTCCTCCTGCGACCAGCGGCGGTAGTACGGGGTGAAGACCGCGTAGTGGTCCGAGCCGGAGGGGACGACGGCGCCGGGGGCGAGCGCGGTGACCACGGCGTCGTGGACGTACAGTCTGCGGCCCTGCTCATCGAGTGCGGCACGCAGCCGCTCCTCGCGGGCGTGGGCGTAGCTGCTGACACCTCCTGCCATGTGCACCTCGTCCGCGTCCGCTTCGTGTGCGACTGCGCCGACCTCGTCGACGACGTCACCCGAGCGGACGACAAGCCGACCGCCGCGGGCGCGCAGCTGCTCGTCGAGATCTGTCAGGCAGTCGGCCAGGAACGCCTGCCGGTGGGGAGCCTGGAATCCGGCGGCCCTGATGCCGTCGTCCAGGACGAACACCGGTACCACTTGCTCGCAGGCGCTGAGAGCCGCCCGCAGCGGCGGATGGTCGTGCAGCCGCAGATCGGAGGTGAACAGGACGACTGCGCACTTCATGAAGGCACTCCCAAGGAGGGTCGTGACGGTACTGCCGTCCCAAAGCCAACGGCGGCACGCGGCCGGCGGATGCGCTCGTCACGGGTTCAATCCGCGGGATGGGCCTCACGCGCGGCATCCGCACGGCCCGCGGCCCTCGCGATGTTGCGCGCCATGCCCCCGAACACCAGGGCGTGGAACGGTGACACACTCCACCAGTACATGTGCCCGAGCAGGCCGCGTGGATGGAACAGTGCCCGCTGCCGGTAGCGGGTGGGGCCGTTGCCGTCCCCTTCGGCGTACATCTCCAGCCATGCCAGCCCCGGCAGACGCATCTCGGCACGAAGCCGCAGCAGCCGCCCCGGCTCGATCTCCTCCACCCGCCAGAAGTCCAGCGAGTCGCCCACCCTCAGCCGCGCCGCGTCCCGGCGTCCGCGCCGGAGCCCGACCCCGCCGGCAAGCCGGTCCAGCCAGCCCCTCACCGCCCATGCGAGCGGGAAGGAATACCAGCCGTTCTCGCCGCCGATGCCCTCGATCACCCGCCACAGGGCCTCCCGCGACGCGTCGACGGTCCGTGCCCGCCGGTCGCAGTACAGGCTCCCGCCCGCCCAGGCCGGATCAGTCGGCAGAGGATCGCTAGGAGCCCCGGGCAGGGAGGCGGACGACCAGCGGGTGGCGACCTGTGCGTCACGGACGCGCTGGAGGGCGAGGGCGAGGGCGCGGTCGAAGCCGATCGGAGTGCCCGGCGGATCGGGCACGTACCGGGCGATGTCGTGCTCGCGGCAGACGACCTCATGGCGCAGCGATTCGGCCAGCGGCCGGGCGAGCGACTGCGGAACGGGCGTGACCAGCCCGATCCAGAGGCTGGACAGGCGTGGTGTCAGCATCGGCACCCGCACGATGAAGCGGTCCGGCAGATTCGCCACCGCGGCGTACCGGTGCATCATCTCCTCGTACGTGACCACGTCCGGCCCGCCGATGTCGAACGTCCGGCTCACCGAATCGGGCATCTCCGCGCTGCCGACGAGATACCGCAGCACGTCACGGACGGCGACGGGCTGGATACGGGTGCCGACCCAGCTCGGCGTCACCATGACCGGCAGCCGCTCGGTCAGATACCTCAGCATCTCGAAGGACGCGGATCCCGAACCGATGATCACTGCCGCGCGCAGCACCGTCGCCGGCACGCCCGAGCTCAGGAAGACCTGTCCCACCTCTGCGCGCGAGCGCAGGTGCGCGGACAGGTCACGCTCGGGGACTCCGGCCGGCGTCAGCCCGCCCAGATAGACGATCCGCCGCACCCCGGCGGCACGAGCCTGCCCGGAGAAGTTCTCTGCCGCTTGCCGGTCGGTCTCCTCGAAGCCGGAGCCGGTGGTCAGGGCATGCACCAGGTAGTAGGCCACGTCGACATCCCGCATGGCCTCCCCCAGTGACCCCGCATCGGTCACATCGCCGCGCACGACCTCGACGTCCCGCGCCCAGGGATGGTCACGCAACTTCGCCGGCGTCCGGGCCAGGCAGCGCACCTGGTACCCCGCGCCCAGCAATTCGGGCACAAGGCGGCCGCCGATGTAGCCCGTCGCACCCGCCACGAGACAACGCAACACTCACACCACCCTCCTGCCGGTCGGTCGCGGTCACGCACCGCCCGTCCCGCCACCTACGGTGCGCCTCGCTGTTCCCTTCCGCACAACGAGCGGCTTCGGATCCCGGCCGTCAAGGGCCGGCCGTCGGCGCCGTCACCCGGCGCGTTGCCCGATGCAGCCCTGAAGGGCGCAACAGAATGTGCGGGGACGCGTCGCGTCCGCTTACGTTCGCCATGAGTCCTGCCGTGGCTCCGCAGGACTGCCCAACGAAGGGACGTCTGATGCCCTGTCACTCGGCCGGCCGCCGGATCCGTCATTCCATCAGGATGCTGACCATGGCCCTGACCTGTGCTCCTGTCCTCGTGCTCGGCTCCGGCCCCGCGTACGCCTATGCCCCTCAGGACGGCGGCGGCGTCGACTGGGACGCCGTCGCGCGGTGCGAGTCCTCCGGGAACTGGCGTGCGAACACGGGCAACGGGCACTTCGGCGGCCTGCAGTTCATTCAGTCGAGCTGGGTGGCTGCCGGAGGCCTTCGGTACGCGCCTCGGGCCGACCTGGCCAGCCGGGCCGAGCAGATCGCCACCGGCAAGAGACTCGCCGCCCAGCAGGGGATGAGTGCCTGGGGCCGGTGCGGCCGCAGGTGAAAGGCGCTGCGAAGCGGTCGCATCCCGCCTCAGTGATCACTGTCCGGACCGACACGTCCTGTCAGCTGACGACCGCACCGTGGATGGCGAGTGCCGCACTCGGTGAACGAACCAAAAAGGCATGCGCTGGGGGCCATGCACCGGCCCGTAGCGTATGGCTGCGGCGACCGTTCGGCGGGGGCGAGGGCGGCGGTCCTGCCCGGCGGCCCTACACTCGACAGCCGCTTCCGGTTCGCGGGAGCAGAACTGGTTCTCGGGAAGGACTGATTGACCGTGTGGCAGGAAGCGCCGATCTACGACCGGCTCGTCACGGAACTCGGCGACATTCCGGCGCAGGTGCGCACTGAAGCGGAGCGAACCGTACGGGCTCTGGAAGAGGCGATCCGCCCGTCCACCCCCTGGCAGGCGGACTCCCGTACCCAGTACGGCCATTCGCCCCGGCCCTCAAGTCCCCTCCTGTAGGCGGCACTGGGCGCGTTTTTCGTCCGGAGCCGCGGACAGGCGGCCCGGTGCGCCGCGCGCCGCCGCCCTGTGCCATGTGCCGTCACCGGGTGAGGGCCGGGGACCTGAAGGATGTCCACGGACCGTGCCCGCGCCGGCCGCGGCCTGTCTGGCAGATCGCCGGTCCCGCCGTCGCCGGCTCCGCGGCGTCATGAGAGTCCGAGGCTCTGGCGTTCGAGTCCTCACGCGCACCCCGGACCCCGGAAAGTCGCCGCCGAGGAGGTACGCGCAAGCCGCCGAGCCCTCGGTGAGCTGGGTCGCACGGGACCGCGGCGGCAATCCGGAGGGCCGGGAACTCGCGCTGCGGCTGATTCCCGGCATCCAGGGAACGCTGCCGGACCCGCTCGCGACGCAGACACGGGGGTGAGCCGAGCGACGGTGCCCCCGCCGTGGGCCACGGCCGAGCGCCGGGGCGTGGGCGGACCAAGCGCCCGCGGGCCGGACGGGGGACGCTGGCAGAGAGCACCCCGAAAGGCGGGGCGACCGCTGCGGCACACGAAAGAAGGCGACGTCATGAAGGCGCTCGTGTTTCAGGGGCCAGGGCAGACGTCCTGGCAGGACGTGCCCGATCCCGGCATCAAGGACGCCGCGGACGCCATTGTCCGCGTGGGCTCCGTGACGATCTGCGGTACTGACCTGCACATCATCAAGGGCGACGTCCCCGAAGTGGCGCCGGGACGCGTCCTCGGGCACGAAGCCGTGGGTGAGGTGGTGGAGACCGGCAGCGACGTGCGCACGGTGCGTCCGGGCGACCGGGTGCTGGTGTCGTGCATCTCGGGGTGCGGGCGCTGCCGGTTCTGCCGCGAGAACCGCTACGGCCAGTGCCGTGGGGGCGGCGGCTGGGTCCTGGGCCACTTGATCGACGGCACGCAGGCCGAATACGTACGGGTGCCCTTCGCGGACCTCTCCGTGCACCCGCTGCCGAGCGCCGTCGGCAGCGACGACGCGGTGCTGCTGGCCGACATCTTTCCCACCGCCTACGAGGTGGGCGTGCTCAACGGCCAGGTGCAGCCGGGTGACACCGTCGTGGTGGTCGGCGCGGGCCCGATCGGTCTCGCCACGATCGCAACCGCCCAGCTCCACACTCCCGGGCGGATCATCGTGGTCGACCTTGCCGAGTCCCGGCTGACCGCAGCTCGCGCCCTCGGAGCGGACGCCACGGTGAACGCGGCCGAGGACCCGGAGAAGCTGGTCGAGGACCTCACCGACGGGCTGGGCGCGGATACGGTCGTGGAAGCGGTCGGCGTGCCGGAAGCGTTCGAGATGTGCACACGCATGGTCCGCCCCGGCGGTCGCGTCGCCAATATCGGTGTGCACGGCAAGCCGGCGACCCTGCATCTGGAGGATCTGTGGATCAAGGACGTGACGATCACGACCGGGCTGGTCGACACCCACAGCACGCCGCTGCTGCTGCGCATGCTGGCGGCGGGCCGGCTGCCTTCCTCCGAACTGGTCACCCACCGGTTCGAGCTGGGGCAGATGGAGGAGGCGTACGACGTCTTCGCCCGAGCGGCGGACACCGGCGCGCTCAAGGTCGTGCTCGGCGGGCCTCGCCATGACGTCGTGACGCTGCCGGCTTAGCGGGACCGGCCACGGGCCGAGCGGGACATTCACAGGACCCGACAGGCACTGGTGTCACGCACCAGAAGGTGGTTCCCTGGAATGGACGGGGAGGACCCCTGAAAGGACACGGGGAAGCGGACAAGTGCCGCGCACCGTGCAATCAGGATCCGCGAGAAGTGGATGGGGCCCTCCCCGCCACAATGCGCGCATCCAGCCGCGGGCCCGTGTCCCCGCATTCGCGCGGGCGCGTCCCGGGCGCCCGTTCAGCGCTGCGTATCTCCGTGTTCGTGGACCTGAGCGACGATGACCGCGGCCTGTACGCGTCGCTCCACGCCGAGCTTCGACAGCAGCCGAGAGATGTGGTTCTTCACCGTCTTCTCCGAGAGGTAGAGCCGCTTGCCGATCTGGCTGTTGGTCAGTCCCTCGCCGACCAGGTCCAGCACCTCGCGCTCGCGCTCGGACAGGGCGGCCAGCCGTTCGTCCTCCTCGGGACCGGCAGCTTCCGGACCGCGCAGCGAGTGCATCAGCCGGGCGGTCGTCGCGGGGTCGAGCATGGACTGTCCCGTGGCCACGGTGCGGATCGCCGAGACGAGGTCCGTGCCCTTGATCTGCTTGAGGACGTAGCCGGCGGCTCCCGCCATGATGGCGTCGAGCAGCGCGTCCTCGTCGTCGAACGAGGTCAGCATGAGGCAGGCGAGGCCGGGCATACGGGAGCGCAGGTCGCGGCACACGGCGATGCCGTTGCCGTCCGGCAGGCGTACGTCGAGGATCGCGACATCCGGACGGAGCGCGGGTCCGCGGGCCAGCGCCTGTTCGGCGGTGGCGGCCTCCCCCACCACCTCGATGTCCGGCTCCGCCTCGAGCAGGTCGTTCAGTCCACGACGTACGACTTCGTGGTCGTCCAGGAGGAGGACCCGGATGGGCGTCTCCTGCGAGAAGGCCGGTTCCTCGGTCATGTCTGCCCCTTGAAGGTCGGACCGTTCACTCGATCATGTCCCGGTCGGCCCCGTGCCGACAGGGCCGAACGGTCCCCGTCTGCGTCTGCTGGGGCCGAGTGGCTCCCGTCCGGGGCCGGTCATCCCCTCCTCGGCCCGGCAGCTCGGGTGGGACGGTCGAAGCAGGACCGGGGGGACCGCGCGAGGGCCGCGCGGACATCACCCGACCGGCCACCGCCACCCAAGGGGGCGCATCATGCGAAGGACCATCACAGCAGGCATCGATGGCTCTCGAAAGCCTGGCCGCTGCTGAGTGGGCGGCTCGCGAGGCACTGCTGAGGGACCTCCCGCTGACGCTTGTCCGGGCCGGTCCCCGTCCACTGCCCCGTACCCACCCGTCCGGGATCGATGCCCCGGCCGGGCACGAGAACCATCCTCTGGACAGTGCGGTGCGCGAGCTCCTCGGCGGCTTTCCGGAGCTGCACGCGTACCGATGTGCAGAACCGGGCCTGCGGGCGACGCTGTGCTCGCGGCGGCCGGGGAGTCCGGGATGCTGGTTCTCGGGTCGCGCGGGTTCAGCGGCTTCGCCGGATTCATGATCGGTTCCGTTGCCCTGGACGTCACCGCCCGCACCCGCGTACCGGTCGTCCTGGCCCGCGCGGGATGGACTGCGGACGAAGCGTCCCTGCCCGCGCGGGCCCGCCCGGTGCTGCTCGGCCTCGACCTGGAGTCCGCCGGTGACGAGCTCATCTCCTTCGCCTTCGACACGGCGGCGGCCCGTGACGTGCCCCTGGAGGTGCTCCACAGCTGGAGGCTTCCGCAGCTCTACCCCTACGGGCGGGCCTACGACCCGCTCCCCGCGCCGGAGGCGGCGGCCCTTGCGGCAGAGCGTCAGCCGGCGCTGGCCTCTGCCCTGCGCCCGTGGCGCGACAAGCATCCCGAGGTTCCGCTCCGTGTTCGCCGCGTCGCGGGCAGGGCGGCGCACCAGTTGCTCAAGGCGGCCACACGGGCAAGCCTTCTGGTGGTCGGGCACCGCGACGGTGCCGGCACGCGCTTGGGGCCGGTGACGCAGGCGGCCGTCCACCATGTGGCCTGCCCGGTCGCGATCGTTCCCCACGATCATGCGCCGGAAGCCGCCACCGTTGGCGCCGCGGAGCGTTGATCCGCCGGATCCAGGGCTGGGCGCTGCTCCGGTCATGGCCCTACCGTGGAACCGGACGCCGGTCACAGGGCCAGATCCGGCTGCCGGAGGCGCCGATGAGCGACAGCGAACCCGCACGCGAACGGGGAACCCCACCAAAATCCCCGGCTGGATCCCTCTCCGGGGCCCCCGCCGACGGCGTCGGCCGGCTCTCGGAACTGCGGCTGGACGACCTGCTGGTGGAACTGCAGGTGCGCATGGAGGCCGTGCGCGGCGCGCGCGACCGTGTGCACCGCCTGCTCGAAGCGGTTCTGTCCGTCGGGCGCGAGCTGGATCTTGCCCAGGTCCTCCGGGGGATCGTCGAGGCCGCCACCGTGCTGGTGGACGCGGAGTACGGAGCACTGGGGGTGATCGGCGACGACCGGATGCTCTCCGAGTTCGTCCCCGTCGGCGTCACCGACGAGCAATGGGCGGCCATCGGAGCGCTCCCGAGCGGTCACGGGCTGCTGGGCGAGCTGATCCGCAACCCTGCCCCTCTGCGGCTCGGGGACCTGTCCGAGCACCCTGCGTCACACGGCTTCCCGCCCCATCATCCGCCGATGCACTCGTTTCTCGGCGTACCCGTCCGTGTGCGGGAGAAGGTCTTCGGCAACCTCTACCTCACCGAGAAGCGCGGCGCCGCGGCGTTCGACGCCGAGGACGAGCTCGTACTGTCGACCCTGGCCGTCGCCGCAGGCGTGGCCATCGAGAACGCGCGGCTCTACGAAGCGGCGCGGCGCCGGGAGCGCTGGCTGGCGGCCGGCTCCGAGGTCACGAGCGCTCTGCTGTCCGGCCTCCCGCGGTCCCAGGTGCTGGAACTGATCGTGGAGCACGCCCGTGCGATCGTGTCGGCGGATCTGGGCCTGATCGCGGTGCCCGCCGAGGGCACCGGCCGACTGCGTATCGCGCTCGCCGCAGGGACGGACGCCGAACGGCACGAGGGAGTGCTCCTGCCCGGGGACGACGGCTGCATAACGGCGGCCTACGAGATGCGGCAGCTCGTGGACAGTGCCGACCTCGAGAACGATCGGCGCGCCCCACCGGACACGGCCCGGTGGGCGGGTCTGGGTCCTGCGGCAGCCGTACCGCTCAGAACGGGTGACAGCGTGCATGGTGTCCTGCTGCTGGCCAGGGGCAAGGGCAGGGCCCACTTCGGGAAGGAGGAGTCGAGCTCGCTGATGGGCTTCGCGGAACAGGTTGCGCTGGGGATGGAGCTGGCCGAGCGGCGAAGTGACGCCGAGCAGATCACCCTGCTCGAGGATCGGGACCGTATCGCCCGGGACCTGCACGACCTCGCCATCCAGCGGCTCTTCGCCACCGGTATGACTCTGCAAAGTGCCCGACGGTTCGTCGAGCATCCGCAGGCCGTGGAGCGGCTGGAGCGTGCCGTGGACGATCTCGACACCACGATCAAGATCATCAGGTCCACCATCTTCGGTCTGCGCAGTCATGAGGCGGAGCCGGCGGGGGCGCAGGCGCTGCGCAGCCAGGTGGTCAAGGCAGTCGAAGGGTCGGCCGCCTCCCTCGGCTTCTCACCCGCCCTGCGCATCGAGGGCCTGCTGGACACGAGGGTCGCGGGCGCACCCGGACAGCATCTGGTCGCCGTGCTCGTGGAGGCCCTGAGCAACGTGGCGCGCCATGCACGGGCGGCCGCGGTGGACGTGCATCTGGTGGTCACGGCCGAGCAGTTGACGCTCACCGTCACCGACGACGGCGTGGGGATCCCGCCGGGCGCGGGCCGCAGCGGCCTCAAGAACATCAACGAGCGCGCCCGCGCGATGGGCGGCACTCTGGACGTGGGTCCTGGACCACGCGGCGGTACGCAGCTGGTGTGGCGGGTGCCGCTGCCCGCACCGGACAGCTACGGGGATCCGCGTGATGCAGCGGCGCAATGAGGGCGAAGCGGTGCCGGTCCCTCTGCGTACGGCACGCAGAGAACGGGCAGGCGTCCACAGGTGGCGCGCGGGCGACGGGCGAGCGCGGACCTCACCCGGCGCCGCGTCCGGCAGCCGGCCGTCCGGCCTCGGCCTCCAGGATGTGGCGCCGCACCGGGCGCGCGGGCAGGGCGCAGTGCCCTCCCCCAGTGCCCCGCACCCACCCGGCCATGAACGGGAGGACTGGTCGCAGCCATGACCAAGTACGTGTACGACTTCGCCGAAGGCAGCCGGGACTTGGCCGATCTACTCGGCGGCAAAGGGGCCAACCTTGCGGAGATGGCCCGTATGGGGCTGCCCGTGCCGCCGGGTTTCACCGTCACCACGGAGGCCTGCCGGGTGTTCCTGGCGACGGGCGAGGCGCCCGCGCAGCTCAACCAGGAGATCGCCGCCCACCTGGCGACACTGGAGCAGGCCGCCGGCCGGCGGCTCGGGCAGGTGGACCACCCGCTGCTGCTGTCGGTCAGATCAGGGGCACGCTTCTCGATGCCCGGCATGATGGAGACGATTCTCGACATCGGACTGAACGACTACTCCGTCCTCGGGCTGGCCGGGTCGCCCGAGCGGGAACGGTTCGCCTGGGACTCCTACCGGCGGCTCGTCCAGATGTTCGGCAGCACGGTGATGGGTGTCGACAGCGCGCTCTTCGAGGAGGCACTGGCCCGCCTCAGGAAGGAACACCGTGCCGCCGACGACACCCAGCTGGACACGGCCGACCTGATCAGGCTGGTCGAGACCTACAAGGACCTGATCCAGGAGCGGACCGGCGAAGCCTTCCCGGAGCAGCCCGCCGAGCAGCTGCGGCGCGCGGTCCTCGCGGTCTTCACCTCGTGGAACGGCGAACGTGCACGGATCTACCGCCGTCGCGAGCACATCCCCGACGACCTGGGCACCGCCGTCACCATCCAGACCATGGTCTTCGGCAACCTGGGCGCCGACTCCGGCAGCGGCGTCGCCTTCACCCGGGACCCGGCCACCGGGCGCCCCGGCATCTACGGGGACTACCTGCCCAACGCACAGGGTGAGGACGTCGTCGCCGGCATCCGCAACGCGTTGCCGCTGCAGGACCTGGCAAGGCTCGACCCCGCGTCGTTCGCCCGGCTGCGCGACACCATGCAGAAGCTCGAAGCCCACTACCGCGACCTGTGCGACATCGAGTTCACCATCGAACGCGGCACCCTGTGGATGCTGCAGACCCGGGTCGGCAAGCGCACGGCGCAGGCCGCGTTCAGCATCGCCTCGCAGCTGACCGACGAAGGGCTGATCTCGGCGCGGGAGGCCCTCGACCGGGTCGACGGCCGGGCACTCGCCCGTCTGATGTTCCCGCGCTTCGACACTTCGGCCGCCGGGGACGTGATCGCGCACGGCATTGCCGCCTCACCCGGCGCCGCCGTGGGCGAGGCGGTGTTCGACTCGGCCGAAGCCGTCCGGCGGGCGGCCGAGGGCAGGCAGGTCGTCCTCGTACGCCAGGAGACAGCACCGGACGACCTGCCCGGCATGGTCGCCGCGCAAGCGGTCCTGACCAGCCGCGGAGGCAAGACCAGTCACGCGGCCGTGGTGGCCCGCGGGATGGGCAAGGTGTGCGTGTGCGGAGCGGAGGACATCGTCGTGGACCCGCGGCAGCGCTGCTTCGTCGCCGAAGGGGTGACCGTGCCCGAGGGCGTGGTGATCTCCGTCGACGGCTCCGAAGGAGTGGTGCGCCTCGGCGCCGTGCCGCTGATCGACTCGGAGGTCATGCGCTACTTCGACAGCGGCGGCGAACTGCCCGACGAGAACGCGGCGCCGACCGTACGCGAGGTGCACCGGCTCATGGAGCAGGCCGACGCGGCACGACGGCTCGAGGTCCGCGCCAACGCCGATACGCCCGAAGACGCCGCCCGGGCCCGCCGGTTCGGCGCGCAGGGCATCGGGCTGTGCCGTACCGAGCACATGTTCCTCGGCGACCGGCGCACCCTGGTGGAGGCCATGATCCTCGCGCACGACGACGTCGGCCGCGCAGCGGCGCTCGCCGCCCTGCTGCCGCTCCAGCGGCAGGACTTCACCGGCATCCTCGAGGCCATGGACTCTCTGCCGGTGACCATCCGGCTCCTGGATCCACCGCTGCACGAGTTCCTGCCCGACCGGACCGAACTGTCCGTACGGCTCGCCCGGGACGAGGCACTCGGCCGAGCGCCGGAGCCGCGGGACGCCGAGCTGCTGGCGGCTGTCACGCGCATGCACGAGGAGAATCCGATGCTCGGCCTGCGCGGTGTCCGTCTCGGTCTGGTGGTCCCGGGACTGGTGGCCATGCAGGTGCGGGCCGTCGCCGAGGCCGTGGTGGCGCGCAGGCGTGCGGGCGGAGATCCCCGGGCGGAGATCATGGTCCCGCTCGTCGACACGGTCGAGGAGCTGCACCTGGTGAAGGAGGAGGTGGAGCGGGTCCTCTCCGAAGTGTCCCGGGAGACGGGCGTCACGGTCGACTGCCCGGTCGGCACCATGATCGAACTGCCCCGGGCTGCCCTGACCGCCGGAAAGATCGCCCGGGACGCGGAGTTCTTCTCCTTCGGTACGAACGACCTCACGCAGACGACCTGGGGGTTCTCCCGCGACGACGTGGAGGCGGCGTTCTTCTCGGCCTACCTCGACAAAGGTATTTTCGAGGCTTCCCCGTTCGAGACGATCGACCGCGAGGGCGTGGGCCGCCTCGTCGAGATCGCCGTCCGTGAAGGCCGCGCGGCCCGGCCCGATCTCAAGATCGGGGTCTGCGGGGAGCACGGCGGCGACCCCGAGTCGGTGCACTTCTTCCACGACGTGGGACTCGACTACGTCTCGTGCTCGCCGTTCCGCATCCCGGTCGCCCGTCTGGAGGCGGGCAGAGCAGCACTGGCTTCCGTTGCGGCCGACGAACGTCGGGCATCATGACGGGCGCCCCCGAGCCGGCTCCTCGCAGACATCCCTGCGGCCGGCCTCGGAGCGCTCCAGGCCGGTGACGGCCCCGGTCCCGGCCGTTCCCGGTGACGGGTCCGACTCACACGTACTCGAGCACGTCGCGCAGCGGCCGACGGGGCGTGGCAGGCGCTTCGGGACCGTAGCCGAACCTGATCAGCATCTGGGCGTGCCCCATCGCCGTGAGCGGGTCACGCACCGCCCAGCGCAGCTCGGGCCACTCGAGGGCCTGCGAGTCGAGAGAGGTGGACAGCCCGTCGAGCGTCGCCTCCAGCAGCACACGTTCCAGGGCCTGACCTGCGTCGAGCCAGTCCACCGGGCGGTCACGCCGGGTACCGAGCACGGCCAGGCAGGGATGCTGCTCGAAGACGGCCCGCCGCCGCTCGCCCGTATCGCTCCGGGGCACGAAGTCACGCACCGGTGCTCGGCCTCCGTAGCGGCGGGGCCCGAAAGCGTAGGCCGGGATTCCTTCGTGCTGACGGTCACCCGTGCCGGAACGTGTCCAGCGTTCGGTCTCCGCCTGGACCTCCGGATCCGCGGCCACCCAGTCCCCGGCCTCCTGCACCAGGGCCAGGACGGAGTGCACCTGCCAGTCCCCGAGAAACGCCAGCCGGGCGCCTTCGGCCACGGCGGCGCCGGCCAGCACGTCGCGCAGTGCCTCAGGGACGGACCCGCCGGTGAACGGCTCCCTGCTCGTACGCCGCAGTGCGACCGCCGGATACAGCGCGGCGAGCCGGTCGTCGGCGGCGGATTGCGGGGTGAAGGTGATGTCGGCGAGGAGCTCGGGATCGGCGGCATCGGGCAGCAGCTCGATGTGCGGCGCCAGGCCGGCGTGGGTTGTGGCTACGCGGAGATTGAACAGCGCCGCTCCACAGCCCAGATGTAGCGCACGGTGAGCCAGGTCGGCCACCGGCATGGCACGGGCGGGATCCATGCGCAGTTGCAGTGTGCCGCGGCTGCGTATGAAGCGGAACTGCCAGGGTTGTGCGTTGTGCATGGACGGGGCGGCAGTGGCACGGTCGACGAGAAACTCCACGGTCGAGGTGTCGATCGTCTGTGTGAACACAGTGTGGCCTCCTTCTGATGCTTCCAGCGTGGCGGCCGGCCGGCCGGGGGGGCAGGGGCCGAACGGACTCCACCAGGGCCGAACGGCCCATGCGTCGCTGATGGCCGGCCGCGCTGTGCGGTGCAGCAGCATCGCCGGGGTGTGGCGGACGTCTGTCACAGGACCCGTGTCGGCTGACATCGATCAGCACAGAGTCCGCGACGCCTCCCGCAGGACTCCGAACCCCACCTGACCTGGTCACTCATCACGCTGACAGCCCCCGCCCGACCCGGACCCCGGCAGCCCGGAAGGCTGCCGGGGTCCGGTGGATCACCTGGCGATCCGGCCAGGGCTGCGCCTACGGCGCACACTGAAGCTGAGGGTCCTGGACTGCGGCGGCCGCCGGAAGGGTTCCCGGCACCCGGACGAGAGGCCGGCCAACGGCCTGGTCACCCGTTCACGCGCCGCCCCGTGCGCCTCATGCAGGCGTTTCGCAGACGGAAAGGCGTGTGCTTCCGGGACGATCTCCATTCCCCTTGCGGCATCGACCCGCAGATCAACGGACTTGAGAGCCGCGCGGCAAGATCAACCTGCTGGCGTATCAGAGGGCCGCAGCGTACGAACCCCGCACGCACAACCACCGGATGACGCGCGTACTGACGCCACGGTGACGGTCCCCTCGCCTCCACGCCGAACTCCGGCCCGGACGCGCACTCCTCAGGACCCGGGCAACCGCCGCATACGCTCAGCGCGCTTGGCGGCCGATGACGTTCGGGCCGAGGGTGCGCCCTGGACTCGGGGTCGCCGGCTCGTCGCGGGACTGCGCCCACAGCGAGCGGACATGTCCCAGATGGCGTGCCATACATGCCTCGGCAGCGGCCTGGTCGCCCGACATCATCAGGTCCAGCAGCTCCACGTGCTCCTCTGCGGACGCGATCAGCTGGCCGCGTTCGTCGAGCCGGGTGAGTCCGTAGAGCCGGGACCGCTTGCGCAACTCCCCCACCGTCTCGACCAGTCGGTCGTTGCCGGCCAGTGCGAGCAGGCCGAGATGGAAGCGGCGGTCGGCGTCCAGATAGCCGATGAGGTTGTGCTCGCGGGCCTGGGCGACGATCTCCTCGGCGATCGGGCGCAGTTCGCCGAGTTGTTCGGCAGTGGCGGTCCGGGTGACCCTGCCGACCGTCGGGACCTCGATCAGGGCGCGGAGTTCGGTGTACTGGTCGAGATCGCGTTCGCTGACTTCGGTGACCCTGAACCCCTTGTTGCGTACGGGCTCGACCAGGCCTTCGCGGGCGAGATCCAGCATCGCCTCGCGTACCGGCGTGGCGGAAATACCGAAGTCGGCGGCGAGGCCGGGAGCGGAGTACACACTGCCGGGGCGCAGTTCGCCGGCGACGAGCGCGGCACGCAGCGCGTGGGCGACCTGGTCGCGCAGCCGTTCCTGCGTTGTGATCAGGTTGTGCTGCTTCAGGTCGCCCATGGCATGTCCTCCGGGATGACGCGGAGGGCCAGCGTACAATGTCACGTTTCAATTGCCGGGGCAGGCTGCCGCTCTCGGCTGCGGTGCCGTCGGCACGGTGCCGTGCGGGACGCGGCGGTCACCGGCTTTCTCCCAGGAAGCCCCGGGCTTTAGCCCGGGGAGAATTGGGTTCTTGGGGTGGAGCAGTGAAGCGGCGGAGTTCCTTACGCATCTGTTTTGACCTGTGCTTTCTTCCGTTGTCAGTGGTGGCGGATAGGTTGATCGTCATGACGACAACAGCGGCGGCCGAAGGGGCCGGGTACGCCCGGTACACCTACAGGCTTCGCGTGTCGTCCGCGGCCCGTACCGCGCTGCTTGCCGAGTGGGCAAGGTGCCGGTGGATCTGGAACGAGTGCGTGACCCGGTCGAAGAAGGCCCATGCCGAGGCCGGGAAGTGTGGTCCGGCCGCGTTGGACAGGATGCTGACCCAGGCCCGCGCCGCGAACACGTGGCTGCGTGAAGGCTCCTGCGTTCCTCAGCAGCAGATCATCCGGGACTTCGCCAAGTCCCGGGCGAAGGCGCTCAAGGACATCAAGGCGCGGTTGCCCGTACGGCAGCGGGCCGGGATGCCGAAGTACAAGAAGAAGCACACCGGCGACCCGACCCTGAACTACACCCGGCGCGGATTCCGTCTCAAGGACGGACGCCTGCACCTGGCCGGCGGGATCGTCCTGACGGTGGTGTGGTCGCGGGATCTGCCCGGGTCCCCGTCCTCGGTACGGGTCTACCGCGACAGCATCGGACTCTGGTACGCCTCGTTCGTCGTCCCCGGTACACCGAGGCGCTGCCCGCCACCGGCCGGGACATCGGCATCGACTGGGGCGTGAAGGAGACCGCGACCACCACCAGCGGCGCCCACGACCTTCCCCACGCGCAGCACGGGAAGACCGCCGCAGCCCGTCTGGCCCGGTACCAGCGGATGATGTCCCGCCGGAAACCCAAGCGCGGCCAGGCCGGTTCGAAGGGCTGTCGGAAAGCCAGGCGGCAGGCGGCGAAACTGCACAAGAAGATTGCCCGGCAGCGTCAGGACACCGGCCGCAAGTGGGCCAAGTCCGTGGTCCGCGACCATGACCGCCTCGCCGTCGAGGACTTCCGGCCGAAGTTCCTCGCCAGGTCCACCATGGCGAGAAAGGCCGCCGACGCTGCGATCGCCGCCACCAAGCACGCCGTGATCCACATGGCCCGCAAGCACGGCCGTGAACTCCACCTGGTCAACCCGGCGCACACCACCATGGACTGCGCCCGGTGCGGAGCGAGAACCAAGCACGCACTACCTCTCTCAGAACGTACCTACACCTGCACCGCGTGCGGAGCCGTCTCCCCGAGAGACAAGAACTCTGCCCGCGTGATACTGGTCCGGGCTGGTCTCGACCCGGCTGGCGCTGATCGTGCAAGAGCTGACGGACCGCCGGTCCCCAGCCAACGTGAGCCAGGAATCCCCGCCCTTCAGGGCGGGGATGTCAAAGAAGGAAACCTCCGGGGAACGGGTCGGACGGGTCCAGGAAGTACTGGGCGGTGCCGGTGATCCACGCGCGGCCGGTGACGGTCGGGACGACCGCGGGCAGGTGGCCGACCGTGGTCTCGCCGACAAGCCGGCCGGTGAAGTGGGTGCCGATGAACGACTCGTTGACGAAGGCGCGGCCGAGCGGGAGTTCACCGCGTGCGTGCAGCTGGGCCATCCGGGCACTCGTGCCCGTACCGCAGGGAGAACGGTCGAACCAGCCCGGATCGATCGCCATGGCGTGGCGCGAACGCACGGCGTCCGAGCCGGGGGCGGCGAGATAGACGTGCTTGACCCCGCCGATGGCGGGGTTCTCGGGGTGCACCGGACGGTCCTTCGCGTTGATCGCGTCCATGATCGCGAGGCCGGCGGCCAGCAGGTCGTCCTTGCGGGCGCGGTCGAAGGGCAGGCCGAGGGCGTCGAGGGAGACGAAGGCGTAGAAGTTGCCGCCGTAGGCGAGGTCGTAGGTGACCGTGCCGTGTCCGGGGACATCGGCCTTGCGGTCCAGTGCGACGCAGAACGACGGCACGTTGGTGAGCGTCACGGACTGCGCCTCCCCGTCCTCGACCCGCACTTCCACGCTCACCAGTCCGGCGGGGGTGTCGAGCCGGACGGTGGTGACCGGTTCGGTGACGGGCACCATGCCGGTCTCGACCAGGACGGTGGCGACCCCGATGGTGCCGTGGCCGCACATCGGGAGCAGGCCGGACACTTCGATGAACAGGACTCCGTAGTCGGCGTCGGGACGGGTGGGCGGCTGGAGGACGGCGCCGCTCATGGCGGAGTGGCCGCGCGGTTCGTACATCAGCAAGGTGCGGATGTGGTCGAGGTGTTCGATGAAGTGCAGACGGCGTTCAGCCATCGTGGCGCCGGGGATCACACCGACACCGCCGGTGATGACCCGGGTGGGCATGCCTTCGGTGTGCGAGTCGACGGCGTGGTAGACGTGGCGGGTGCGCATGGGGGTGTTCTTCTCCTTTCTGCTGACGTGTGACTGTGGAACCCGGCGTGCGCTGCTACATGTGGCCCGCGGCGAGCGCCTTTTCTGTGGCGGCGCGTACGGCGGCTTCCTGTTCGGCTTCCAGCGGCAGACGCGGGGGGCGGCAGGGGCCGCCGCTGCGGCCGGCCAGGTCCATGGAGAGCTTGATCGCCTGGACGAACTCGGTCCGGGTGTCCCAGCGCAGCAGAGGGTGGAGGGACGAGTACAGCGGCAGTGCGGTCTGCAGGTCCCTGGTGACGGCGGCGTGGTAGAGGGTGGCACAGGTGGCGGGCAGAGCGTTGGGGTAGCCCGCGATCCAGCCGACCGCACCGGCCGCGGCCAGCTCCAGCAGGACGTCGTCGGCGCCGGCCAGCAGGTCGAGGGAGGGGGCGAGTTCGGCGAGCTCGTAGGCACGGCGGACATCGCCGCTGAACTCCTTGACGGCCACGATGCTGCCCTCGTGATGAAGGCGGGCAAGCAGGGCGGGGGTCAGGTCGACCCTGGTGTCGTGGGGGTTGTTGTACGCGACGACGGGCAGACCGCACCGGGCGACCTCGGCATAGTGGGCGAGGACCGCCCGTTCGTCCGCACGGTAGGCGTTGGGCGGCAGCAGCAGTACGGAACCGGCGCCGGCCTCGGCGGCCTGGTCGGCGAAGCGGCGGGCCTGGGCACTGCCGTAGGCGGACACGCCGGGCATCACCCGGGCCCCGTCGCCGGCGGCCTCGACCGCGGTGCGCACGACCTCGGCCCGTTCCTCGTCCGTGAGGGTCTGGTACTCGCCGAGGGAGCCGTTGGGGACGACGCCGTCGCAGCCGTTGGCGATGAGCCAGGCGACATGCTCGGCGTAGGCGTCGTGATCGACGGAGAGGTCGTCACGCAGGGGCAGGGCGGTGGCGACCATGATGCCGTGCCAGGGACGGGTTCGAGGTGCGAGTGCCATGGGACTCCTACCGTGAGGTGTGACATTTTACTGAGCGGCGCGATGCGGCGGCAAGGGTCGTACGCCCTCGCAGGCCGGCCTCCTGAGGGAACGTCAGTGACCGGGGCTTCAGTTCGGTTGGTCGGCGGGATCTGCGAGGTTGTCGGCATCAGCGAGGTCGGCGAGATGACTCAGCGGCACCGGGCAGGACAGGGGTCGCCTGTCCTCGGTCGCTTCCTCGCCGGTGAGAGCGGCCACGGCGGGTCCGCACATCCTGCCCTGGCACCAGCCCATTCCGGCACGGGTCAGCAGCTTGACGGCACGCGTGTCGAGCGCCCCCAGCTCCTCGACGGCCTCTCTGATCCGCCCGGCCGCCACCTCCTCGCAACGGCAGACGTCCGTGGTGTCGTCGAGCCACTGGGTCCAGCCCGGACCCGGGCGATGGGCTGCGCCCATCACGTCGGCGAACGCCCGCAGCCGGTCACGGCGGCCCACGAGGGCGGCGGAGGTGCTGGGACGTGGGAGGCCGTGCAGAGCGGACGCGATCGAGTGCGCCGCCAACTCTCCCTCGACAATTGCCAGTTCGGCTCCACCGATCCCACTGGTCTCCCCCGCCGACCAGACACCGGCCACGGACGTTCGCTGTTCGTCATCGAGGTGCAGTGCGATGGTTCCGTCCGTACGGGGACGGGTGGCACAGCCGAGTCCGGTCGCAAGCTCCAGCTGAGGCACCAGCCCGTGACCGACGGCAAGCGCGTCGCAGGGGATCGTACGGCCGGTTCCGTGCAGCGGCCGCCAGGTTCTGTCGAGCCGCGCGACGGTCACCGCCTCGACGCGTGCGGTGCCGTGGACGGCAGTGACCGCGTGCCGGGTGAGCAGTCGTACGCCGTGTCGCAACAGCGCACCGCCGTGCATCGCGCCCTCGGCGAGCTTCCCGGCGTTGCGCAGGAGTACCCCGGGCCGGCGGGCGTACGCCGGGTAGGCGGCGGCCTCCAGGACGGCGGGAACCTTCGCACCGGCGGACGAGAGTGAGGCGGCGACGGCGAGCAGCAGGGGGCCGCTGCCCGCGACAACGACCCTCCTGCCGGGCAGGACGAGAGAGGACTTGAGCATCGCCTGCGCGCCCCCGGCGCCCACGACTCCGGGCAGCGTCCAGCCTGGGAAAGGCAGTTGACGCTCGTACGCCCCCGTCGCCAGCAGCAGCGCGCGGGCCCGGACGGTGGTCGCGAGCTCGTCCGTCCCGGCGACGGCGTGCAGTTGCCAGGAGTGCCCGCCGTCACCCGGTCCGCCCTGTGGGAGGACGGTCCAGACGTGGTGCGCGGGCAGGTAGCGGACGCGCCCTGCCGCCTCCTGCGCATGCAGCCTGCGCTCACGGCCGGCGAACGCCCGCCAGGCGTGGTGCAGGGCCTCGGGCCGCCGGGCGCGCAACCCTGGAGTCGGATGCCGGTAGAACTGGCCGCCCGGCCGCTCCCCCGCATCGAGCAGCGTCACCCGAAGCCCGAGGTCCGCCGCCATGACGGCGGCTGCCAGCCCGGCCGGGCCGGCCCCGACGACGGCCACGTCGGCCGGTTCAGACGGCGAGGTCTTCATGGCCGGCGCCCTCCTGTGTGGTGACCGCGTCGCCCGGGCGGGCCGGAAGGAGGCAAGCGCGCTGGTTGGGACGGCCGTTGACGGTGGCCAGGCAGTCGAAGCACACGCCGATGCCGCAGAAGGCGCCCCGCGGTGCGCCGCCGTCGCGGGTGGTGCGCCAGGCGAGAATGCCCGCGGACCACAGGGCACCGGCGATGGTCTGGCCGGGCAGCGCGGCAACGGGCCTGCCGTCGAAGGTGATCTCGTACGGCGGCCCGGGCTCGGACCGCACCAGGAAAGCCGGTGTTCTTCTGCTCACTGTGCCGCTCCTGCGGTATCGAAGCGCTCGGGTCTGAACGGCCCAAGGTCCAGGGCCGGTTGCTCACCGCGCAGCGCGGCGGCGATCAGAAGGCCGGTCGCCGGGGCGAGGCCGATGCCGGCACCCTCGTGGCCGCAGGCGTGGAACAGGCCAGGTACGCGGGGGTCGGGGCCGATGGCCGGCAGGTGGTCGGGGAGGTAGGGCCGGAAGCCGTGGTAGGCACGTATCACCCGCACATCCGCCAGGGCGGGGAACAGGGCGCGGGCCTGGCCGGCGAGCCGGTGCAGCGCAGTGGACGACAGACTCCGGTCGAAGCCGACGCGCTCACGCGTCGCACCGATCAGGACGGGTCCGGCGGGGGTGCCTTCGACGACCGCCGAGGACTGAAGTGCGGCGGAACCGCTGGCGACATCCGCGATGTAGTCGGCGGCGTACACCTTGTGGCGGACAACGCGCGGCAGCGGTTCGGTGACCAGGACGAAGCCGCGGCGCGGGAGGACGGGCAGGCGGGTACCCGCGAGACGGGCGAGGTCGCCGCCCCAGGTGCCCGCGGCATTGACGACGGCGGGTGTCATCAGCTCGCGGCCCGGGGTGCGAACCCCCCTGATCCGGCCGCCCGGTGCGGTGAGGATACCGGTGACTTCCTCACCGAGCACGACGGCAGCACCGGATTCCCTTGCCGCGCACAGCAGGTGGGCGGCCGCGCGCGCAGGCTGGACCTGAGCGTCCTGCGGGTAGTGGAATCCGCCGGCGAGGCCGGGCGCGAGATGGGGTTCGAGGTCGTGCAGGCGGTCCGCGGTGATCTCGTGCGCCTCGACCCCTGCCGTGCGCTGCGCCGCGGCGAAGTCGCCCAGAGCGGTGCGGGCGGTCTCGTCGTACGCGACGACGAGACCGCCCTTGGGCTCGTACTCGGTCTCCGGTGGGAGCGTCTCGGCGAGTTCGCGCCACAATCGGGTGGACAGCAGCGCGAGTTCGAGCTCCGGTCCCGCCTCCTTGTCGGAGACGAGGAGATTGCCTTCCCCGGCGCCGGTGGTGCCGCCCGCGGCTGAGCCACGGTCGATCACTGCGACATCCAGTCCGGCGCGGCTCGCGTAGTACGCACACGCCGCTCCGACGACGCCGGCGCCGATGATGACGGCGTCCAGGGTGTGTCTGGTGGGCACGTCAGTAATATGTCACATTCCATCGACTGGGGGAAGGCGGCGCGCTTGATGACGCTTCAGGTGCGCAGCGGCCCCTCGCAGCGGTAAGTCGCGCTGCCGGCTTGTCCGTTGCTCCAGATCTCGACCGGCCCGAAGGAGCAGTTCATGTCGGCGAGGTTGTTGGATGCCGCACCGGCGCGTTCGAGGAGGAAGTGGTCGACCGTCTCGGACATGTCCTTGAAGACCCGGTCGGCGCTGCCTGCGTCGGAGAGGTTCGCGGTGATCCGTCCGGTGCAGGTGAAGCGCCGCCTGCCGGGGTCGCCGCTGTCCGTGCAGACGGGATCGGCGTACGTGGCGGCGGCGAAGGCCGTGCGCACGGACTCCGAAGTGGCGTCCCTGAGCTTCTCGTTGGGCGTGAACGTCGTATGGGGCACGTACAGCTCGTCGACCTTGGCGATCTGGGCGTCGAGGAAGTCGTCGTATGCGCGCTGCAGTGCCGGGTCGCCCCCGAGGCGGCTGCGCCAGGCGTCGAAGCCCGCGGGGTCGTCCGCCCTCAGATACCCGTACATCTCGCGCAGCAGCGCGGGACGCTCGGTCCACAGGTACTCGAAGAAGGTGCCGGCATAGCTGTAGAAGCGGAAGCCGTCCCCGGCGTAGGTGGCGTGCAGCAACTGGTTCACGCTCATCCGGGGCTTGCCTCCGGCCGTGTCGCCGATGATGCTGCGGACCAGGGACTTGCGCACCGCGATGCCGTCGTCACGGGTGGCGCCGTCGAAGAACTCGGCCGTCCCCTCATCCATCGCGGTCGTCCGGTCACCGCTGTACCAGGGCCCTTCGCCGAAGTAGCCGGGCACGGCCCAGCGGCCGTTGAGGTAGTGGACGTACTCGTGGCGGAAGAGTTCCTCGAGCGTGAGCGAGGAGTCCTGCGGGACCCTGCGCTGATAGGTGTAGAAGGTGGCGCCGCGCTCGATGTAGATGCCGCCGTTCTCGGTGTCCATCCCGGTCAGGATCGGGTGGTAGACCTCGTAGTCGGCGCGCGATCCGTACAGCACGATGTTCAGCGAGGAGTTGGTGTCACCGGCCAGTGGCTCCTCGGCGCCCAGAACCCGGTGGAACTGCGCCCTGACCTGCTTGCTCGCGTAGTAGAGCTGGTCAACGGTCGCGCGGTCGAGCCCGGTGCGGACCTTCATCGCCCCGTTGTCGTAGGTGTACGTGTACGGGAAGATCTCGCGCTCGATGTCCTCCTTGCACACCGCGTAGGGCTTGCATGCCTCGTAGTAGCCCAGCCACGACACAAGCGCGGCCCAGGGGCGGCTGCCGTTACCGAAGTTGGTGCGCGCGACGGGCAGCAGGGCCCCGAGGTCGGGCACGATCCGGTTCTTGAGCGCCTCGACCTGGCCGAAGCGGCCGTACTCGCCGAGCGCGTCGCGCGCGACCCACTCGTTGGGAGTGCCCTTCAGGTGGGTGTAGCCGGCGAAGGCCCTGAAGGAGGCGCGGTACGAGGCGTTCTGGGCGACCACGTTGTGGAAGGCCGTGTCCCGGTTCCCCGGGTAGATGCCGAGGTAGTTCACGGAGAGCGCGGCGAGCGCAGCACCGCCCCA
The DNA here is from genome assembly GCF_036057275.1 of Streptomyces sp. NBC_00390. Classification (NCBI taxonomy): domain Bacteria; kingdom Bacillati; phylum Actinomycetota; class Actinomycetes; order Kitasatosporales; family Streptomycetaceae; genus Streptomyces; species Streptomyces sp. NBC_00390. The sequence continues at coordinate 210,383 of NZ_CP107945.1, forward strand.
GGAGGCGTCGTCGTACTGGCCCGCGTGATAGCGGTCCATCGTGGCCAGGACTTTTCTGATCAACCCCAGCTGACTGTGCCGCAGGCCGGGGGCGCTGCCTGTGTAGAGGGCCTCACGCAGGGTCTCGGCGTTGGTCCGCGTGACCTGGAAGGTGCGGGAGGCGGTGCCGAAGTCGTTGACGGCCCGCCGCAGCACTTCGGTGGTCGGGGCGTCGGTGATGTCGATCTCTGGGCGCGAGAAGTCGTGGTACGCGACGGCGTGGAGATAGGTGAACATCTCCAGCAGGTGGGTGCCGTTGCGGCCGTCGTGGTGGGCGGCCAGTGAGGATATCCGGCGGCCGACGGCCTGGACATGGGTATCGGACATGACGGGCGCGAGCCGCGCGTCCCAGGACCATATGAGGCCGCTGAGGCAGCCGTCGGCGGTGACGGCCGGGTCGGCGAGGAAATCGGCGAGCTGGGCAGGCGCGAGGCGGGTGATGCCGTCGAGGCTGCACGGGACTCCGGCGGCAGCGGACTGCGTGCCGGGGGACGTACTCCCCTTCGCGAGGCTTTGACGGCCCGGGATGCGGCCCTGGGCCAACTCCCCTGGTGCAGGGGCCGGCTGGGCGCTGGGCTTCGGGGCACGGGCGAGGCGCTCGACCTTGTCGAACGGGTTGTCGCCGCCGGGGGCGGCGAAGGTGACGGGGGCGGGGGCGGCGGGATCCGTCCCTTGCGGGCCGGACGCTCGAGCGGTCTGCCCGAGCGCAAGGAGAGCGACGGCGACGGCCCCGGCGAGCAGGGACGTGCGCACGGATCTGGGCTGGGACACCGAGGGCTCCTGAGAAGGGAGGTGGGAGGTGGGTGCAACAGCGGTGCGGTCATCGCAAGCGGTCGGGCCGGGCGCACGAAGGTTGCCCTGCCCGCCCCGGCCGATGTGATGTGACCCGTAACATAGTAATGTGACATTGCACTGACAACCCCTCAGCGCCACTGCCTCCCAGCGGAGTTGTCAGAACGGCCCGGTGTGTACGGGACATGGCACGCGCCGAGCGGTGCCACCACTGGCCCACGGTCATGGCCCAGCGCACGGAATTCGCAGATGACCAAGATGCCGAGGACCCTCGTTGCACTCCCCCTGGAGAGGGATCTCCGTGCCTGTACGAGCCTTTGCCGCCTCGGCAACTGCCCTACCGCCCAGGAGGCTTGGGGCCGATGTCACCTAACGGCCCGGCGATGTCGCAGACGGGCTCGCCGATCGGGCAGGCCGGTCCCGGCTGCCCGTGAGGGAGATGACGGTTCCCGGCCATCATCGTTCGCTGCATGAGGAAGGCAATGAGGTTGTGAAGAGGATTGAGCGGGCCCTCAGGAACGGGCCACGGAGAAACCGCTGCAGTTGAGGCCGAGCACAGCGCCGTCCAGGTGGCCGGGGGTGGCGGAGTCGTACCGCGCGGCCAGGTTGACCATCATCCAGTCCGGGGGCTGTTCGATCCAGTACGCGCCGTTGAGCAGAAGCTCGCCGTCGGAGTAGGTCCCGCTCATCGCGAACGAGCCGCGGGGCACGAGCGGATTGCGCGGGTCAGGGAAGAAGCTGAACACCGCCGAGACATCCCCGTCGCCCTCGTCCTCGATGGTCAGCGACAGGCCCGTGATGCCCTGGTTGCAGACATAGCTGCCGATCCAGCTCCCGGTGATCTCGTCGACACCGCTGACGGGCGTGGGAGACGGTTCGGGCGTGAAACTGCTGGTCTCCACCACGGGTGACGCGGACGGTTCGGTGCTCGGCACATATGAAGACGTCACGGTCCCGGTCGGGGAGGGCTCGTACGAGGAGGTCTCGGACGGGCCGGCAGAGGAGGAGGAGGAGGACGCTCCGCCGCCGCTCCCCGAGGAGTTCCCCGACCCGAAGATGGCCTCCGCCTGCCACGCGAAGACGCCGATGAGCACCACTGCGGCGGCGGACGCGAGGGCCAGTCGCCGCCGCGCGGGGTGGAGGGTGGGACTCGGTGCACCAGCGGGTCGCGTGTCCGCCGGACCGGGCGCCGGCCCCGGTGCCGGTGTCGGTGTCGGATGTGGTGCAGGCACTGGTGCAGGCGGCGGCGCTGGTACCGGCGTCGGCGGCACCGCGGGGGGCGGGGTGGGCGACGACGGCGGTACGGGCGGGGGCGACGGTGTCCGGCCGCCCGGCGCGGTGCGCGTCACCGCGTCGGACTGCTGCGAGCGGGGGTCGTCCCGGCCACCGGCACCGGCCCCCGCCGCGTCCGCGACGGTCTGGGCGTACTCACGTACCGTCCCGGCGATGGTGTCCGGCAGCCACGAGGCGCTGGTGAACAGCAGCGTGGTCTTCGCGGCGCCCGCCCCGTCCGTCATCTCCGACAGCACGTCGCCGATCGCGGGGCGGTCGGCCGGGTCCTTCGCGAGGCACCGCGCCACCAGCGGCCGCAGCCCCGGCGGAACAGCGGCCAGGTCGGGTTCGGAGTACACGATCCGGAACATCAGGCCCTGGGCCGAGCCCGTACCGAAGGGCCCCGTCCCCGACGCCGTGAACGCCAGCACCGCACCCAGCGCGAACACATCACTCGCCGGGCCTACTCGGCCACCCGTCAGCTGTTCGGGCGACATGAAGCCCGGGGTGCCGATCACAGCCCCGGTGCGCGTGATGGCACTGACCTCGCTCGCGACGGAGATCCCGAAGTCGATCACCCGCGGACCGTCCGAGGCCAGCAGTACGTTGGAGGGCTTCAGGTCACGGTGGACCAGGCCGGCTGCGTGGATCGCCTCCAGCGCCTCCGCCAGTCCCGCGGCCAGCGACGTCACGGGCCCCTCGGGCCAGGCGCCGGACCGTGCCACCGCCACATCGAGCGACATACCCGGCACATAGGCCGTGGCCAGCCACGGCGGGTCGGCGTCCGGGTCTGCGTCGACGACCCCGGCGGTGAACACCCCGTTCACCCTCCGGGCTGCCGTCACCTCGCGCGCGAAACGCTGCCGGAACTCGTGGTCCTCGGCGAGTTCGGGCCGCACCACCTTCACGGCGACCGCTCGTCCGCCCCGCGAACGGCCGAGATACACCCGCCCCATTCCGCCCGCCCCCAGCCGTGCCACCAGCCGGTACGGTCCTACTTCGCGCGGATCGCCCGCGCCCAGCGGCTTCAGCGCTTCCATCGCCGCATTCCCCCCAGGTCCGCGTATGCGCATCGCGGATGGCTCATATGGTGCAGCAGGTAAGCGCTCACATGGGCAGTTATCCGGAAATGAAGCCGCTCAACGGCATGGTCACCGCCAATCGGACACGCTTCCCCATGAGGTACGGATCTACGGGCAGGAGTGCCGGGCCCGGCGTGCGCCCGGGGCCGGCGGCGACGGCACGACCGCGGCCGACTGCCGTTGCGACACACGGAGGCGGCAATCGCCGTCACCACTGTTCGGAGGGAGTGCCGGTCCCGCATGCGGGGCATGGGCCACCCCTCGGTCCTCGGGTGAGGAGCCGGCGACAGTGAGTCATTCGCCGGCCGCAGAACGGCGGCGGCGTGTGATCCCACGCATAGGAGCCACATCACTTCCTAACGGCGGTAGTAGCGGAACGACCCTCACTTCCCCGCATAAAGGCACCGCACGAGATCATTTCGGACATTCCTCTGTAGTCGGGTAGTACATCGGGCCTTTGCGTGGTCCCGAGGGCGCCGCTAACCATGGCTGTCGTTCCGGGGAGCCACTCGCCGGACAGGGCGGACCTCCGCTCGCACGCTCCGGCCCGCCGGACGAAGCCCCGCTTCGCTCCCACGGCCGGGCTCCCCCCGACACCCCTTCTTGGAGAGTTGCATCCCCATGACCGCTCGCACGCAGACCAGCACCAGCCGTATCGCCCGACTCCGCACCTTCTCGTTCGCCGGTATCGCCACCGTCTGCGCTTCGGCCGCAGCTCTCACGCTGGCCCCCTCCGCCCACGCGGCACCGAAGGCACCGGCGAGCACCGCGGCGGACGCTGCGGCGGTCACGGCCAAGAAGGCGAAGAAGGCCTACCCGAACAACCTCGACGGCTGGATCCGGGAGGCGCTGGACATCATGAAGAAGCACGACATCCCCGGCAGCTACGAGGGCCTGCACCGCAACATCATGCGCGAGTCCAGCGGTAACCCGCTGGCCCAGAACAACTGGGACGTCAACGCGCAGAACGGCACGCCTTCCAAGGGTCTGCTCCAGGTCATCCAGCCGACCTTCGACGCCTACCACGTCCCGGGCACCCCGCACGAGCTGACCGACCCGGTCGCCAACATCACCGCGGCCGCCAACTACGCCGCCGACCGGTACGGCTCGATCGACAACGTCGACTCCGCCTACTGAGCCACCCGCGAAGTACGCGGTGCCGGCCGTCAGGCCGGCGGCGGCCGTGTGTGAGGCCGGCCGGCGGAGCTCATCGGGGCAGTCCGCCGGCGCCATGGCCGCGAGCATGTTCTGCGCGCTGCTCGGTGCCGTGACGGCTCTCGTCGTGCTGAGCAGGATCCACAACCGCCAGTTGTCGGCCCGGTCACTCGACGGCACCGCCCGGGACAGCGCTGAGCCGCTCAGGGCAGCGGCGCGCCGCGAGCCGTGAGCCACAGGGCATACCACTCCTCGTGGGTGAGGTCCACCTCCCGCAGCGCGGCGTCGCGGCAGGCCCGGATACGCTCGGGGCGCGCGCTGCCGATCACCGGCGCGATCCGCGCCGGATGCCGCTGCAGCCACCACAGCAGGATCGTCTCGGGCGTCGTGCCCTTCTTGTCCGCCAGTGACCTGATGAGCTGTGCCGTCGCGTGCTCGGCCGGCGTCTCCTGCCGGCCGGTGAAGCGGCCCTGGGCGAGAGACCCCCACGCCTGGAGGACGATCCCGTTCTCCCGGCAGAACTCGAGCGTTCCGAACGGGAAACCTACGGCCGCGGCTCCCGGGGTGTTCACAAGGACACCCGCTTCGAGCCAGTCCCGTCGCAGCAGACTCATCTCCAACTGGTTTGCGACGAGCGGGACATCGAGCCGCACCTGCAGGGGTGCCACTTGTGCGGCACCCATGTTGGACACACCGAACTGCCGGACCAGGCCCTGCCGGTGCAGCGAGGTCAGCGCCTCCGCGATGTCGTCCGGGTCCGCCAACGGGTCGGGCCGGTGCAGCAGCAGCACATCGATGACATCCGTCCGCAGGCGGGCCAGGCTCTCCTCGACCCGCCGGACGATGCTCGCTGCGCGCAGGTCGTAGATGCCGGGCCGCTCGGCGTCCGCCAGGCGGATACCGCACTTGGTCTGTACGACGATGCGCTCACGCAGTCCTGGCGTGCGGTCGAGCACCTCGCCGAAGACCGCTTCGGCCTTCCCGTGCCGGTAGATGTCGGCATGGTCGAACGTGGTGACCCCACTGTCCAGCGCCGCCTCCACCGCGGCCTCGGCGGCCGCGATGTCCGTTGCGCCGTAGGGTTCGGTGTCCCAGCTGCCACCCAGCCCCATGCATCCGTACAGCAGCCGCCCGCCGCCGGTCCCCGCTGGTGCCGTCATACCGTCCTCCCCGTCCACTCAGGCTGCCGCTCGACGGCCCAGCACAGCACCGCCGATGATCCTTGCCGGCGGGCACAGGGTCTGGCCGTACGTGGCGAAGAGGTCGTCCCGCGAGGAGAAACGGCCGAGGTCCTCGCGTACCTGCGCGGACAGGTCGAGGGACGAACAGCTGTCCGCGCCGCAGGTGGAGCCGTCCCAGTCCACCGCGGTGGAGGACAGCGCCTCGAAGAGCGTCTGCGAGCCGGTGTTGGTGAAACCGCTCGGATTGGCCTCACTGAGCGCGTCGAGCGGCGCGTACAGCTCGGAGACGTTCAGCCAGGTGCCCTTGATGCGGAATTCCGGCCAGGCAAGAACGACGGCATCGGGAACCAAGGGACGCAGCCGCGGGAAGCGGGGGTACCAGAACGAGCCGTCCACCAGCAGGCCGCGCACCCGGGTGGGTGTCCCGGCCGCGCGGGCGACCGCTTCGAGCACGGCGAGGCGCTGGCTGCACGAGCCGACGCCACGTGCCAGCGTCCGCGAGACGGACTGTGTGTCGTTCAGTGCATAGACCGGCCGGACCTGCTCGCTGATGAGCCGGTGCCCGGCCCGCAGCAGCGCAAGCTCTCCGGGCTCGGAGGCGGCGGCGCGTGCGGCTGCGAGGAGGTGCTGCACCCGCTCGTGACGCCAGTCCAGGATCGGGGTGTCGCTCACGGACCCGGTGCGGTCGACGGGACCGGTCGGCGCGGGTCGCCGGTGTCGCCACCACGGAGTGAACACAGCGCTTGTCATGCGGGAATGCTACGAGGCTTCGGCACCGGCTCCGCCACCGGCCTCCATCAGCTGGTTGAGGGGCCCGTCGGCCAGGGGATGGCGCGCTGGCCGACGACGACTGGAAGCCCTGCCAGTACGCCGGGTCCGACGAGTCCGGTCTGGCCGAGGACCGAAGCCTGATCCCGGTAGATGTGTTCGCTCGAGATCAGGGCGCCGTCGAAGGAGACGACCGCGACGACTGCGACGCTGACGGGCCGCCCGGTCGGGGCGATGCCGGGAAGGATCCAGGGGACCTCGATGTCGTGGGTGAACGAGACCAGCATTTCGTCCACGATGCGGTCGTGGCCCGTCGTGCGGGTCAGCGTCGTGATCGCGAAGTCCTGCGGGTTGTGACCGATGAACCAGCGCCGGTAGAAGTCGCGTACGGGTTCCCGGCCACGGGCGCCCATGGCGGTGGGCACATGGAGCACCACGGGCGTGTCCGTCATCGTGGCCATGGTCGTGTCGACATCGAGCGAGGCGAACTCACCGCTGGTGTGGAGCTCCCAGACGCGTTCAAGTTCCGAGGGGTCAGGGACCGTGGTCATCAGGGGTTTCCTCCGGTTTCCGTCCCCAGGCGGTGAGCATGCCCGGTGAGAGGGCGGCGCATTCGGGCCGGTCCAGGTAGCGGATCGCCGCGTCGACCGTCGGCCCGTCGGCGAGGCCCGTGGCCGTGATCGCGTCCCGGGCGCGCTCCCATGTATCGGCCCAGAAGCGGCTGATGGGACTGCCCGGCAGCAGGGGCGGCACATGGATCTCGGCCGCTACGGAGGCCAGGCCCGCTGCCCGCAGCAGTTCGGGGTAGCGCGGCACCCAAGAGATGTCGGTGCCGATGGTGTCCCGCAGTCCTCGCCACATCGCCCGCATCACCTGGGTGTAGGCGGTGACGGGTGCCGCGGCGGTGGTCAGGTCGATCGCGTCGCTGAGGACCAGTACACCGCCCGGCGCGACGAGTTCGGCCAGTGCGCCGATCATGCGCTCCCGGTCGGGCAGGTGCATGAGGACGAACCGCGCGTGGACGAGGCGGAACCGGCCGGGGTCGAAGTCCGGCGCGGTGATGTCCGCCTCCAGCACGCTGAGTCCGGGTGCGGGCCGGCCGGTGAGGAAGCGTACGTCGCGGTCGACCGCGAGCACGCTCGCCACCCCGGCTTCGTCCAGCAGTCGGCGGGACACCGTTCCCGTGCCTGCGCCCACGTCGAGGCAGTGCCACCCCGGGCCCGCGCCCAGGGCCCGCAGCCGCGCCATGGTGGTGTCGTCGTACGCCAGGGCGCCGAAGTCGATGCGATCGCCCTCGCCCGCCTGTTCCGGGCGGAAGACCGCCTCGCCGTAGCTGCCGTCGCGCGATGCGTCGCCGCCGGGAGCGGTGTTCACGTTGCCGCGGGGGTGACGCCGAGAGTGTCGTCGAGCCAGTCGAAGACCCTCTGATCGAACATCGAGCGGTTCCACGCCTGCGTGTGGCCGAGCTTCCCGTACTCGGCCTTCCGGAAATACGCGAGGTCCTTCGGACAGGTCAGCTTCTCGAAGAGGAGTTGGGCCTGGGCCGCGAGGGGGTCGTCGTCGTTCCCGCAGACGAGGGTGGGACACGTGATCTGCTCGGCGACACGGGACAGGCGGTAGCGGTCCGTCTCGATGACGTACTCCCCCAGGGTGTCCAGACCGTGCACCCACAGGGCGCGCTGGACCAGGGCCCAGCGGGCGACGGGATTCTCCACCACCGGTGCCAGGAGTTCGCCCATTTCCCCGGGGTCGACGTCGGGGACCCGGTCCCGCACCTCCTTCGGCAGTTGCAAGCCTTCGACAAGGTCCATCAGGCCCGGATCGGCGACCAGTGCGGCGATCCGGTGCTCCCCGGACGCCCCCCGCGGCGCGAGGAAGCCACCGAAGCTCCACCCCATGGCGGCGACGCGCGAGGCGTCGATCTCCGGCCGGCCCGCCGCATAGTCCATGACGGGGCGCAGCACGTCCTCCCAGTCCGGGCGGATCGGCATGCCCTGCTCGATCAGGGTGCGGCCCTGGCCCGGGCCGTCGACCAGCAGACACGCGTATCCGCGCCGCACCGCCGGGACGGCGTGGGACCAGTACATCTCGTGGATGTTGGAGTCGTAGCCGTTGACGGCGAGCAGGGTGGGCCGGGCAACGGTTCTGTCGCCGTCAGGCAGGCAGAGGCAGCCCGGCAGTGTCGTGCCCTCGAAGGGGATCTCGACCAGTTCCACGGGACGGTCCGCCAGGGCGGCCATACGGCGGAAGCACTCGCTCTCCCGCCTGAACGACTCGACGAGCCGCGGATCGACAGGTGAGCCGAACAACGGCAGGTAGGAGACACGGTAGTACGTCGTGGCCCGCCAGAATCCGTCGACGGCGCTCACCCGGTGACCGTGGGCGGCGCTCGCCTCGGCCGCGGCGGCCACGCGCGCCGCGGTGGCCGTCCAGGCGCGGTGCCATGCGTCGCGGTCCCCGGCCGGGATCTGCTCGGCGACATGCACGCATTCGCCGTACTCGGCGCCACCGCGGTTGATCAGCTCCAGCGCCCGGTCGGCCAGGAACTGGAACAGCGGGTCGTCGAACAGCTTCATGACCGGACCTCTTCACACGGCAGGGCGGTACCGGGCGGGCCGTTTCCTGGCCGCCGCGCCACCGATCCTCCACCGGCAGGCGCCCACAGGGCCGAGGCGCGCCGTGCGGGCGGCCGACCGGCCTACAGCATGACGTGCTTGACCTGCGTGTATTCCAGCAGGCCCGCCATGGAGAGATCGCTGCCGTAGCCGGAGTGCTTGACGCCGCCGTGCGGCATCTCGGACACGGTGGTGCCGTGGGTGTTCACCCAGACGATGCCGGTGTGCAGTGCCCTGGTCGCCCGCATCGCGCGCTCGTGGTCCGTGGTCCACACGCCGGCCGCGAGGCCGAAGCGCACGCCGTTGGCGAGGCGAAGGGCCTCGGGCTCGTCCTTGAAAGGCTGGACGGTGACGACGGGCCCGAAGATCTCCTCCTGCACGATCTCGTCGTCCTGGCGGACACCCGCGACGACCGTGGCCTCGTGGAAGTAACCCGGCCGGGGAGCCCGGGTGCCTCCGGTGACGATCTCGGCGTGCTGCGGGAGACGGCTCAACAGACCTTCCACCCAAGAGAGTTGTGTGGCGTTGTTGAGCGGGCCGAAGTCGGCGGCCGGGCGCTGCTTCTCGGTGTGCGCGGCGAGTGCGGCGACGAACGCGTCGTGGATGCGGTGGTGCACCAGGAGTCTGGTCGGTGCGGTGCAGTCCTGGCCGGCGTTGTAGTAGGCGACGGCCGCGAGTTCGGACGCGGTGGAGTCGATGTCGATGTCGTCATGGACGATGACCGCGGCATTGCCGCCGAGCTCGAGATGGACACGCTTGAGGTCTGCGGCCGCAGCGGTGGCGATCTCCCGGCCGGCGCGGACGCTGCCGGTGACCGCGATCAGGCGGGTCATCGGATGGGTGACGAGTGCCTGGCCGGTGGCGCGGTCACCGCACACCACGTTGAGCACGCCGTCCGGAAGGTGTTCGGCCGCGATCCGGGCGAGCAGCACGGAGGAGCTGGGGGTGGTGTCGGCGGGCTTGAGAACAGTCGTGTTCCCTGCCGCGATGGCCGGGGCGATCTTCCAAGCCGCCATCATCAGGGGATAGTTCCATGGCGTGATCTGGGCGCACACGCCTACCGGTTCGCGGCGCAGCAGTGAGGTGCGCCCCTCGGTGTACTCGCCCGCGGCGGCGCCGGGCAGATTCCGGGCGGCGCCCGCGAAGTAGCGCAAGGTGTCGGCGATGGCGGGCAGTTCGTCGCGGCGGAAGCGGGCTGCGGGTTTGCCGGTGTCCGCCGCCTCGGCGGCAAGAAGCTCATCGGCGTGGGCCTCGACGGTGTCGGCGATGCGCAGCAGCGCCCTCTGCCGTTCGGCCGGCGTGGTGGCCGACCAGCTTTCGTATGCGGCTGCCGCGGCGGCGCAGGCGGCATCGGTGTCCGCCCGGCCGGAGAGCGGAGCGCTGCGATGGACGCCGCCGGTGGCGGGATCGAGGAGTTCCGTCGTAGCGCCCGAGGCGGCGGGGACGTCCGCTCCCCCGATGTGGTTCAGGACCACGGCCGGTGTCTCAGCCACGGAGCAGCGCCTCCTTCGCCGCGGCGCGGCCGGTGCGTACCGCGCCTTCCATGTAGCCGGCCACCCACTGGTCGGATCCGCAGACGTAGAAGGGCGGTTCGTGTGTGGCGTGCAGCGGGCCGACGGCCATGACGTCGCCGGGGGTCCACTGGGTGACGTATCCCTGGGTCCATGGATCGGTGCCCCACATGCGGATGTACGAGCTGATCGGGGTGTGCGCCTCGTCCCCGTAGAGGCGGGCGATGTCGCGGAGCAGTTCGCCCTCGCGCAGGTGGCCGGGCATGCCGAGCAGGACGCCGAACCGCTCCGGCGGGACGAGTGCGGAGAGGATTCCCTCGTTCTGCGGCCAGGTGCTGCCGAGGACGCCTTCGCACTCGGACAGACCGTTCAGGTCCGAGTCGCGCCAGAACGGCTTGTCGTATGCCGCGACGAACTTGGCGGCGACCGCCTGCCGTTGGCGTTGCAGGGAGGCGAGTCGCGCGTCGGAGACGCCCGTCACGGCGACCGAGCGCAGAGGACCGACAGGAAGTGCGCTGACGACCGCACCCGCGGTGAGGGTCTCGCCCCCGGCGAGCCGCACGGTGCAGCCACCGGGCCGCACCGCGATCGCCTCGACTGCCGCGCCCAGCCGTATCCGCTCCCCCAGCCCCTGCGCCATCCGCAGCGCGACGGTGGCGGAACCCTCGGCGACCCGCAGGCCTTCCCAGTCCTCGTAGTCGTAGTGCTCGCTCTCGTCGCCGCCCGGGACTGCGGCGTGCTTGCGCAGGGCGGAGAGCAGCGAGGTCCGTTCGTACGAACCACTGGCCAGGGCGAGTTGGCCGATCTCCCACAGGCGGACGACGGCGCCGCTCGCGCCCTCGGAGCGCAGCCAGTCGGCGACCGACAAGGCGTCGAGGGCCGTCGCCTCGGGACGGGACCAGGGGTCGTCCGGGTCGACGGTCCCGGCGAGGGCCGTGAACGCGGCGGTCAGCCGCCGGTGGCAGGCGTCGTCACCGGGGCCGAACCAGTGCGGCGGGTCGCCCGCGGAGACGCCTTCGGGCGTGGCGCGTGCCATGAACCCGGCTTCGGCGACATAACTGGGGACCAGGGTGAGTCCGAGTTCCCCGGCGAGGCCGAGGTAGGCGGTGTGCGCCCGGCCGACGACCTCGCCGCCGAGCTGGACGAGACGGCCGTCGGGCAGGGCGGTCTGTTCGACGCGCCCTCCGACCCGGTCGCGGGCCTCGACGACGAGTACGTCGGCTCCGCCGGCCGCCAGGTCCCGTGCGGCGGCGAGACCGGCCAGGCCGGCGCCGAGCACGATGACATCGTGATTCATGAACTGTTCCTTCGGTGGCTGCGGGGGCGGTCAGTCCAGGACCAGGCAGTGCTCGGGTTTCCAGCCGAACTCGACGCGCTCGCCGCCGCTCCAGCGGTCCTCCATGCGGGAGCGGGCGGTGTTCTGCTCCAGGACGGACAGGGTGATGCCGGGGGCGAGTTCGATGAGGTAGGTCGTGGTGGGCCCGGAGTAGACGGTCTCGCGGATGACGCCGCTGGCCAGGGCCATGCCGGGCTCGAAGTCGGAGAGCCAGATCTTCTCGGGGCGGATGGAGAGGCTGACGCGGCTGCCGTCGGGGACGGCGGGACGGGTGCCGACGGGGAGGGTGGGCCCTTCGTCGACGACGACCCGGCCTGCGCGGTAGGTGCCGGGGACGAGGTTGGAAGTGCCCATGAAGGACGCGACGAAGCTGTTGGCGGGGTGTTCGTACACGTCCTCGGGGGTGCCGCACTGTTCGACGCGGCCCTCGTTCATCACGGCGATCCGGTCCGACATCGTCAGGGCCTCGTCCTGGTCGTGGGTGACGAAGACGAAGGTGATGCCGATCTCTCGCTGGATCTGCTTGAGCTCGACCTGCATGCGGCGCCGGAGCTTGAGGTCGAGGGCGGCGAGCGGCTCGTCCAGGAGCAGTACCTGGGGTCCGTTGACGAGGGCGCGGGCGAGGGCCACGCGCTGGCGCTGTCCGCCGGAGAGGGTGCGGGGCTTGCGGTCGGCCAGTGGGCCGAGCTGGACGCGCTCGAGCATGGTGCCGACGCGTTCGCGGATCTCGGCGCGGCCGATGCCCTTGCGCTTGAGGCCGAAGGCCACGTTGTCGGCGACCGAGAGATGGTCGAAGAGGGCGTAGCTCTGGAAGACGGTGTTGACATTGCGCTTGTTGGGCGGCAGCGCGGTGACGTCCTCGCCGCCGAGCAGGACGGTGCCGTCGGTGGGGTCGGTGAAGCCGCCGATCATGCGCAGGGAGGTGGTCTTGCCGCAGCCCGACGGGCCGAGCAGGGAGAAGAACTCTCCGGGGGCGATGTCCAGGTCGAGCTCGTGGACCGCGTAGGAGCCTCCGTAGGACTTGCTGACGGAGTCGAGGCGGACGGCGGGCGTGATGTCGTCGGTTGTCACGGGTGTCACTTCCCGGAGAGCAGGTCGAGGCCACCGCGGCGGCCGAACAGACGCGGGATGAACAGGGCGAGGGCGATGAGGCCGATGGATCCGGCGAGCATCAGGGTGCCGACGGCGTTGATGGTGGGTTCGACGCCGAAGCGGATGGCCGAGTAGATGCGTACGGACAGCGGCTGCGGGTCGACGCCGGTGGTGAAGTAGGCGAGGACGAAGTCGTCGAAGACCAGGGCGAAGACGAGGACCGAGGAGGCGAGGATGCTGGGCAGCAGCGCGGGGAGGGTGACCAGGCGCAGTGCCTGCCAGCGGCTGGCGCCGAGGTCCATCGCCGCTTCCTCGGTCTCCGGGTTGAGGGCCGCGATCCGGGAGCGCAGGATGACCGTCACGTAGGAGATGGAGAAGGTGATCTCCGCGAGCATGACGGTGCCGGTGGACAGGGTGATGCCCATGCCCTTGAACAGGAGCATCGCGGCGACGCCGGTGACGATCTCCGGGGTGATCAGTGGGACGAGCATGATGAGGCCGGCGAGCGAGCCGAGGCGGCTGCGGGAGCGGACCAGGCCGAGGGCCAGGGCGACTCCGAGGATCATGGAGCCGGCCATGGCGACCAGGGACACGCGCAGGCTCATGCCGAGCGAGGCGATGAGTGCGTCGTCGTGGAAGAAGTCCGAGTACCAGCGCAGGCTGAAGTCCTTGAAGACGGTGAGGGACTTCTGCGCGTTGAAGGAGAAGAGGATGACGACCCCGATGGGGACGTAGAGGAGCGCGAAGAAGAGGACCGTGACGGCGATGGCGAAGCGGGGTTTGCGGTCGGTGCCGCGGCGGTGCCGCCGCACGGTTTTCGTCTTGGCGACTGCGGGGCGCGGGGCCGTCCGCCGTGCGGGGCGGAAAGTGGCCGGGGTGGCGGGGCGCAGGGTCATCGGACCGCCTCCGCCTCGTCCTTGCGGGCGCGGCGCAGGTAGCCGATCATGCCGACGAACAGGACCGCCATCATCAGCATGGTGAGGGCGGAGCCGAGCGGCCAGTTCTGGCCCTGGAAGAATTTGTCCTGGATCAGGTTGCCGATCATGATCTGGTCGGGGCCTCCCATGAGCTGGGCGCTGACGAAGTCGCCCATGGCGGGCAGCAGGACGAGTACGCAGCCGGCCGCGGCGCCCTGCCTGGTCGCCGGCAGGGTGACGAAGAAGAAGGTGCGCAGCGGGCCTCCGTAGAGGTCGCGTCCGGCTTCGATGAGCGAGGTGTCCATGCGTTCCAGGGCCGCGTACAGCGGGATGATCATGAACACGATGAAGCCGTAGACCAGGCCGGCGATGACCCCCCCGCCCGTCTGGAGGATCTTCGTGGTCTCGTCGGCGAGTCCGGCGGACCGCAGCGCCTTGAGGAGGGGCCCGTCGTCGGAGAGGACGACGGACCAGCCGTACATGCGCACGAGATAATTTGCGAAGAACGGGACGACGATGGCGGCGATGAGGAGATTCTTGAAACGTCCGCCGTGCAGGGCGATGGCGTAGGCCACCGGGTAGGCCACGACCAGGCAGATGGCGCAGGTGAGCACGGCGTAGCCCAGTGAGCGCAGGAGCACCACGCGGTAGGCGGGGTCGGCCATCGCCGCGATGTTGTCGAGGTTGAACCCGAAGCGCGGATTGCCGAGCGGGTCGGTGGTGCCGAACGCGAGGGCGGCGACGAGGACGAGGGAGGCGATGAGGAAGGCGGTCATCCACAAGGTCCCGGGGACCATCAGCCAGATCCACAGGCGGGCGCCGGCGGCGCTGGGGCCGCCTCGGCGGCGGGGTGCTCCGGGTCGGCTGGGCGGGGAGGCCGCGGGTGGGGTGCTTGGTGACATGTCAGCCGGCCTTCACATGGGTCCAGGCGGTGTCGCGGGCCTGCTCGCCCTTCGAGGTGCCGTTGCGGAAGTAGAGGTCGTCCTTGAGGTCCGTGGCCTGGACCAGGCATTCGGGGAACGGCTCCACGATCGCGGCGTATGTGTCCTCGCTGCCGCCCACCGGCATGGGGTAGCCGATGTACTCGATGTTCTTCTTCACGTTCTCAGGGCGGAGCATGTAGTCGATGAAGAGCATCGCCGTGCCCGGGTGAGGGGCGTTGACAGGGATGGCGTAGCAGTCGGAGTTGACCGGGGCGCCCTCCTTGGCAGTCTCGAATCCGAAGACTGAGGGGTCCTTGGCCTGGCCGAGCATGGCGGCCATGTCTCCGCTCCAGGCCTGGGTCATGGCTGCATTGCCGTTGAGCAGGTTGTTGTAGCTGTCGCTGGAGAAGCCGCGCAGGCGGGGGCGGAGCGAGTGGAGGGTGTCGGTGATCCTGGCGAGGTCGTTCTCGTTCTCGGTGGCGATGTCGAGGCCGAGCTTGAGCGCGGCCATGCCGAGCACTTCGTCGCGGTCGTCGAGGACGAAGACCTTGCCCCTGGCGCGGTTGTTCCACAGGTCGTCCCAGGAGCCCGTCAGATCGTCGCCGATCTTGTCCTTGCGCCAGCCGATTCCTGTCTTGTACATGGTGAACGGGACGGTGTGCGCGGAGTCCTTGTCGTACCAGGGGTCGGCGAAGTAGTCGTAGCGGCCGAACACCGACTCCGCGTGCCGCAGCCGGGTGTGGTCGATCTTCCTCAGCCGGTTTCCGGCAGCAAGGCGCTGGGCCCATTTCGCGGTGGGGAAGATGATGTCGTAGCGGTTCCCGGCATTGAGCTTGGCGACCATGCCTTCCATCGAGTCGAAGTTCGACTGGATGACCTTGACGCCGTACTCCTTCTCGAATCCGGCGAAGACGGCGGGGTCCACGAAGTCGGCCCAGTTGAAGTAGACGAGGTCACCGTCGGGCCTGACCTTGATCGGTTCGTCCGGGGACTTCGATGCGACGGGATCGGCGGTGGTGAATCCGCAGCCCGCGGCCGTCAGGCCGAGGGCCGCGGCGGCGCCGGTACGCAGAAGGGAACGTCGGGACATGTGTGGCAGGGGTGCCTCGGGGGACATCGTGGTCCTCTCCGTGGGGTCCCTTCAAGATCCGCAGGGCATGGGGGAGCTGCGGTTCCGTGGGGACAGTTCGGTACTGGGCGCGGTCCTGGGTGCACGGATGCCCTGGCTCCGTACGGACGTGGCGGCCGCTCGGGCGGTGCGGGGCACACCACCGGCTGCGGCGCGGACAACTCGCCTCAGCGGGCAGCGCTCAGGGCACCGCGCCGTCGAGATCCGCCCGGACACGGCCGGCGAACCAGCCGACCGCGGACTCGCGCCGGGACAGGGGCCCCGGTTCGAATCCCGGGGTGGTCAGTCCTTTCTGCACGCGGGCCACCAGTTCGGCATCCTCGTCGTTGGTGATCCAGCCGATGTGGATGTTCAGCCGCCGGGCGAGCCGGGTGCGCAGTCCGGTGCCACGGCGGGTGTAGAACGCTCCGGGCACGGCCACGCGGTCCACCGCTGTCGGGATTGCGGTCCAGGCAAGCACATGGTCGGGGTAGAAGTCGATGAGTGTGTTGGGATAGATCACGGCGTACCGCCAGACACGGCGGTCCGCCTCGCGGAGGCCGGGCATGGGGGCGGCCATGCGCTGGTAGAGGCGTTCGGCCCAGTTGGAGGAGGGCTTGTCGCGCAGCGGTGAGGCGAACAGGGCGTACGCCTCGCCGATCTCGCAGGTGTAGGCCTGGTAGTCGAGCAGCCGCATCAGGCCGGGGTGGGCGACGGGTACGTGGTAGCCCTCGAGATAGTTGTCGACGGCTACCTTCCAGTTGGCGTGCTGGACCTCGGCGGCGTCCAGGTCGTGGATGCGGCTGCGGCCGATGGGCACCAGATCGGCCCCCGCGTAGTGGCCGACCGCCTCGGCGAGCGGGGCACACTGCTCACCCAGCGGTACGGCGTCCTGGTCGAGGTTGACGAACACGAAGCCGAGGAACGACTCCACGCGGACGGAGAAGAGCCCCAGCCTCGGCTTGTCCAGGCACGGGATCTGCCGTGCCTCGGGGGCTCCGACCAGGCGTCCGTCGAGCTTGTACGTCCAGCCGTGGTACGGGCAGCGGATGGCCTTGCCGGAGGGTTCCGGCTCGGTGACCAGGCGGGTGCCGCGATGGCGGCAGACATTCAGGTGGGCGGCGAGGGCGCCGTCCTCGGTGCGTACGACCAGCACCTCACGGTCGGCGACCGTGGCGGCGAGCCGGGCACCCGGCCCGGGGAGGTCGGATTCGTGGCAGACGAGCTGCCAGGACCTGGCGAAGATGTGCCGGGTCTCCGCGGCTGCGGTTTCCGGGTCGGTGTAGTAGCGGGCGGACAGCGCCCGGCCCGGGCCGTCGGGGCTCGTGATGTCCTGGCCGGGGCTGTACCGGCCGGCGTCTGCCGGGCCGTTCCGGCCTGCGGGGCGTTCCCGCTCCAGCGGCGCTGTCGGGGCTTGGGCTTCGGGCTGCATCGGCTGACTCCTCCATGCCGCGGACGCGGCGATCGGTTTTGAGGCGGCCCAGGGGCGGTCGGCGAGGCCTTGCGGTGCAGCATGTGCACCGCAACCGCGCTGACTAATTGGTCAGTCAGATTGCTGGCGGGTTTCCGCAGTGTCAAGACTTGCAGACTGACTAATTGATTAGTTAGCGTAGTCCTCATCGCTGCTCCCGGCGAAGAGGACCTTGTGCCCGAACCGGACGCCCGCAGCTTCCCGGACGACCCGCTGTCCGGTCCCCTACCGCCGAACCCCGTCGCACGGCACCCGCCCCAGGCACCAGGCCGCGGACACCGCACCTCGGCCCCCATCGCCCGTCGCGCCGTGACGGCTCCCCATCCCTCTTCCCGGAGGCACGCATGAGCGGTCGTCGGAGTCTCGTCTGGCTCGGGCTCACGCCCGAACCGGAACAGGAGCTGCCCGCCACCGTCGCTGCCCTGCGCACCCGTGCGCCGGACACGGCCGCGGCGCCGCCCGAGCCGGCCGCCGCTGAACGGCGGCGGGTTGAGCGGCTGATCCTCCACGGCAGCGAGCGCAGCTGGCTGCGCTACCTGGCCGAGGTCACCGACCTGGTGACCTCCGTCGCCGACGGCTCCGCCCAAGGAGACCGCAACGCCGCGCTGGTCGCGGGTGAGGTCGTCCTGGACCACCACCGGATGCTCATCGGGCTGCCGGGCTCCGGCTACCACCGCACCGAGGACGACCGCCGGGCCCTGGAAGGCGCGGTTCGGCAGCTGCGGACCGCAACGGACGACGGCACGACGCCACGAACGCAAGGAGACCGGGCATGACGGCAACCGCAAGGCAGGGCCGGACCGCGGACCGCCGGCCGGGAGCGAGCACCGTCCCGTGTCCGGCGACGGGCGGACCCGGGCGGGCGATCGGGGGCGCGGCAACGACCGCCGCCGTCACCCGCATCGCGTCTCTCCTGCCCGGCGGGCCCGGCACCGTGCTCGGTCCGGCGCCCGGGGCGGTGGAGAGCGCGGCGGCGTACCTCGACGCCGGCGGCTACCGGCACACGGACGACCCCGAAAGGCTGCTGGAGCACATCGCCGACGCCGGGCTGCGCGGCCGCGGCGGTGCGGCGTTCCCGGCCGCCGTGAAGCTGAGGGCCGTGCGGGACGGCGGCGGTCTTCCCGTCGTCGTGGCGAACGGCGAAGAGGGCGAGCCCGGGTCGGTGAAGGACCGCTGGCTGCTGCGGGCACGGCCGCACCTCGTGCTGGACGGACTGACCCACGCGGCCGCTGTCACCGGAGCCGTACAGGGCTATGTGTACGTCTCCGATCCCTACGCCGCCGCCCGTGTGCGCGCCGCCCTCGACGAGCGTACGACGGCCCTGCCGGTCGCGGTGATCGAGACCGGTCACACCTACGTGGCCGGAGAGGAGAGCGCGGTGGTACGCCGGATCAACGGCGGGCCCGCCCTCCCGGCCGCCAAACCGCCCCGCCCGTTCGAACGGGGAGTGTCCGACCAGCCGACCCTCGTCTCCAACGTCGAAACGCTCGCCCGGATCGCCCTCATCGCCGCCCACCCCGACCTGCGCCACGACATCGCCGGCAGCACGCTGCTGAGCCTGTCCACGTTCAGGGGCACGCCCCTGCTCGCGGAGGCGCCGTACGGCACCGCCCTGCGCACGCTGGCCGCCGCGCAGGGCACCACGGACGCGACCGGCGCCCTGATGGGCGGACTGTTCGGCGGGCTGACCGGGCCCGGCTCTCTGGATCTTCCGCTCGACCACTCCGCGCTGGCCGACGCGGGCACGGCACTGGGCTGCGGGGCGATCCGCTTCCTCCAACCGGGTGTGTGCCCCGTCGCGACCGCCGCCGACGCCGTGGATCATCTCGCGACCGAGAGCGCCCGCCAGTGCGGCGTGTGTGTCTCGGGCACGGCCGCGATCCGCGACACGCTCCGGCAGCTGACCTGCGGTACGGCGGCCGCCGACACAGCCGAACGACTGGAGCGCTGGGCGTCCCGGCTGCCCGGCCGTGGCGCGTGCGGGCTGCTCGACGCCGCCGCAGGCACGGCGGGCAGCCTCCTGACCGCGTTCCCCGGCCTCGTACGCGGCCACCTCGATGCAGCGTGCGCGGCCTGCGCCGCCTGTCCTCCGACGGGCGGTCACCGGCTCGTGGTGCCCGTACCGCACGTCGCCGACCCCCCGTGCGAATCCCCCACCCGCCCGGCTCCTCCGACGCGCCCTCGCTGAAAGGACCACCGTGAAACTCTTCCTGGACTCCACACGCTGCCAGGGCTACGGGCTCTGCCAGGAGCACGCCCCCGATCTGGTCGACCTCGACGAGTGGGGCTATGCGGCGGTAATCGCCGCCGACGTCCCGCCCGGCGAGGAGGAGACGGCCCGCGCCTGCGCCGCCAGCTGCCCCAACTCCGCACTGCGGCTGGAGAAGTGACATGGGACGTGATCTGACGGCGCTGTTCGACCCCAAGTCCGTGGCTGTCGTCGGTGCCAGCGACGACCCCGCGAAATACGGCCACGCGGTGGCCTCGCAGGCGCTGCGCGCACCCGGGCGCCGGCCCGTGCACCTGGTGAACCGCCGGGGCGGCACGGTCCTCGGCCGCCCCGCGGCCACGAGCCTCGCCGAGATCGGGGAGCCCGTCGAACTGGTGGTGATCTCCGTGCCCGGCACCGGGTTCGAGGCCGCCGTGGACGACGCCCTGTCCTGCGGCGCCCGCGCCATCGTCGCCATCACCGCCGGCTTCGCCGAGACCGGCACCGCGGGGCTGGCCCGGCAGCGGGCGGTCGCGGCCCGGGTGCGGGAGGCGGGCGCGGTGCTGGTCGGTCCCAACTGCCTCGGCATCGCGGACAACACGACCGAGCTGTACCTCGCCTCGGACACCTTCGCGCCCGGCGGCGTGGCCCTGCTGAGCCAGAGCGGCAATCTGGCCCTCGAACTCCAGCTGCGCATGGATCCGCACGGCCTCGGCTTCTCCCGGTTCGTCTCGCTCGGCAACCAGGCCGACGTCACCCTCGTCGATCTGGTCCAGGACTGCGCACGGCACGAGGGCACCTCGGCGATCGCCGTGTACGCGGAGGACTTCGGCGACGGACGAGCCTTCGCCCGGGCCGCCGCCGAGGCGGGCAAGCCGGTGGTCCTGCTCACCGCGGGCCGCGGCACCGCGTCGGCGCGCAGCGCGCAGTCGCACACCGGAGCGCTCACCACCTCCTGTGACGTCGTGGCCGCCGCGTGCCGGGACGCAGGCGTCGAACTCGTGGCCTCCCCGCGCGAGATGACCGTCGTCCTGACGGCGCTGAACGCCCGGTCCCGGGCGGCCGGACGACGTACGGCGGTCTTCACGGACGGCGGCGGGCACGGAGTGATCGCCGCCGACGCCGCCGAGGCGGCAGGTCTTGACGTACCCGAGCTCGGTTCCGAGGCGCAGGAGGGCCTGCGGGCCCTGCTGTGGGAGCAGTCGGCGGTGGGCAACCCCGTCGACCTCGCCGGAATGGGCGAGCAGGACCCACGGTCGTACGCCACGACGGTCGGCGGGCTGCTGGCCGCGGACGAGGTCGACGCCATCTTGATGACCGGGTACTTCGGCGGCTACGCGGCCTCCGGCGGCGGACTCGGCGGCGGAGGCGCGACGCTTGCCGAAGGGGAGCAGCAGGCCGCCCGGGACATCGTCACACACTGGCAAGCTACGCCCAAGCCGCTGGTCGTGCAGTCGATGTATCCGCAGTCGCCGAGCTGCCGCACGCTGGTCGGGGCGGGCATCCCTGTCTTCTCCGCGACCGAGGACGCCGCCCGCGCGCTGGCGGCGATGACCGGGATGCGGCCGGCCGGCCCGCCCGGTGTGGCCGCCCTGCCGGCGGCCGCAGCGCCCCTGCTCGACACCGGGTACCACGGGGTGCGCCGCCTTCTGGGTGCCGCCGGAGTGCCGTTCCCCGAGGCTCGTGAGATCTCGGGGGAGGACGAACTGATCGCCGCGGCCGCAGAGTTCGACGGTCCCTACGTCCTCAAGGCCCTGCACCTCCTGCACAAGTCCGACGCGGGCGGGGTCGCTCTGCGGCTGGCGGACCGCGATGCGCTGCTGGCCGCGTACCGGGAGATGCACGCCCGGCTGGGGGCTCCCGCGTACTCGGTGGAGGCGATGGCCGACCTCACGGACGGGGTCGAGCTGATCGTGGGGGTCGATCACGACCCCCGGTTCGGTCCGGTCGCCATGGTCGGCCTCGGCGGTGTCCTCACCGAGACGCTGCGCGATGTCGCCTTCTCACCGGCCCCGGTTCCCGCCGCGCGGGCCGAGCAGTTGCTGCGGGGCCTGCGGACCGCGGAACTGCTCGCGGGTGTCCGGGGGCGGCCGGCGGTGGACGTCGCCGCGGCGGCGGACGTCATCGAGCGCATCACCACGGTCGCCGCGGCCCATCCCGAGATCGCCGAACTCGAGGTCAACCCGCTGCTGGTCCGCCCGGACGGCGTGCTGGCCCTGGACTCGCGCGCCGTACTGGCCTGACTCCCCCACTGATTCGCACGCAACTCCTAAGGACACCAATGGACTTCCGTTACACCCCCGAGCAGGCCGACCTCAAGCGCCGGGCCGCCGCGTACTCCCGTCTGCTGATGGGGTACGAGGAGCAGTCCGAGGAGGCGGGCGGCCCGCTGCCCGCCGAGACGGTCCGCGAACTGACCCGCGCCGCGATCGACGCCGGCGTGTACGCCATCAACATGCCCGCCGAATGGGGCGGTGCCGGGCTGTCCCTGCTGGACCAGGTCATCGTCGAGGAGGAGTTCGGGAAGGTCACCAACTGCCTGTGGGACATCCCCTGGCGGCCCGCCAACGTCCTGGCGTACGGGACCGAGGCACAGCGCGAGAAGTATCTGCTGCCGGTGATCCGCGGCGAACGGTTCGACGCCTTCGCGGTGACCGAACCGGGTGCGGGCTCGGACCCCTCGTCGGGCACCAGCACGGCCACCCGTACGGACGGCGGCTGGCTGCTGAACGGCGAGAAATGGTTCGTGACCTGCGGTGACATCGCCGACTTCCTGCTGGTGCAGGCCGACGCCGGCCCGCAGCGGGCGCCGACGCTCTTCTTCGTCGACAAGCAGGCGCCGGGTGTGGAGATGACGCGTGTGCCGCGGTTCATGCACTCCGCCGTCAACGGGCACCCCGAGTTCACCTTCACGGATGTGTTCGTCCCCGACGAGGACGTGCTCGGAGGCGTCGGAGTCGGCTACGAGCTCACCAAGGAGTGGTTCACCGACGAGCGGCTGATGATCGCGGCGCGGACGACGGGCGCCGCCGAACGCGCACTGGAACTGGCCCGCGACTGGGCCGTCGAGCGACGCCAGTTCGGCTCCCCCATCGCCGACTTCCAGCTCGTCCAGGGCATGCTCGCCGACTGCGCCGCCGACATCGCCGTCAACCGCGCCTACACGCACCAGGTCGCCTGGGAGGCCGATCAGCCGGGCACGGACCGCAAGGCGCTGCACGCCAAGGCCTCGACGGCGAAGCTCGCGGCGAGCGAGGCCGCGGGGCGGGTCATCGACCGGTGCGTGCAGATCTTCGGCGGACGCGGCTACGACCGCTCGTACCCCGTCGAGCGCATGTACCGCGAACTGCGCGTCGACCGCATCTGGGAAGGCACCTCCGAGATCCAGCGCCTGATCATCGCCAACGAGCTCATCAAGCGCGGCACCCGGGCGCTCGCGCTGCCCACCTCCTGACACGCCGTCCGTACCACCACGACCCCGAGGACTGACATGGACTTCCGTCTCACCGCCCGTCAGGAGGAGCTCAAGAGCTCCGCGCGCGGGCTCACCGAGTTCATCATGAAGTACGAGCTCGACTGCGAGGAGAACAACGGTCTGCCGCCGCAGGCCCACGCGGAGATCCGCGACGCCGTGCTCGACAGCGGACTGCAGGCCGTCAACATGCCGGCCGAGTGGGGCGGTGCCGGGCTCACGATCCTGGAGCAGGCCGTGGTCCAGGAGGAGCTGGGCCGGCTCACGGGCGCACTGTGGGACATGGTGTGGCGCCCGGCGAACGCGCTGCGGTTCTGCACGCCCGAGCAGCGCGAGCGCTATCTCGTCCCCGTCATCCGGGGGCGGCGGCGCGACTGTTACGCGGTGACCGAGCCCGAGGCCGGGTCGGACCCGCAGAACATCATGACGACGGCGACGCGCACCGGTGACGGCTGGGTGCTGAACGGCGAGAAGTGGTTCGTGACGGTCGGCGACCACGCCGACTTCATGATCGTGCTGGCCGCTGCGGGTGAGGAGCGCGCGCCGACGCTGTTCCTCGTCGACAAGGAGACGCCGGGCATCGAGATGACGCGGGTGCCGCGCTTCATGCACACCTTCGTCTACGAGCACCCCGAGTTCACCTTCACCGACGTCCATGTCGGCGACGACGCGGTCCTGGGCGGAGTCGGGAACGGGTACGACATCACCCGGTCGTGGTTCACCGAGGAGCGGCTGATGATCGCGGCGCGGACGACGGGCGCCGCCGAACGCGCACTGGAACTGGCCCGCGACTGGGCCGTCGAGCGACGCCAGTTCGGCTCCCCGATCGCCGACTTCCAGCTCGTCCAGGGCATGCTCGCCGACTGCGCCGTCGACATCGCCGTCAACCGCGCCTACACGCACCAGGTCGCCTGGGAGGTGGACGCCGGGCTGTCCGACCGCAAGACCCTGCATGCCAAGGCGGCCATCGCCAAACTGTCGGCGAGCGAGGCCGCGGGGCGGGTCATCGACCGGTGCGTGCAGATCTTCGGCGGACGCGGCTACGACCGCTCGTACCCCGTCGAGCGTCTCTACCGCGAACTGCGCGTCGACCGCATCTGGGAAGGCACCTCCGAGATCCAGCGCCTGATCATCGCGGGCGAACTGGTCAAGCGGGGCACGGGAGTTCTGCAGATCCCGTCCGCCGGCTGAGGTACGGGGACCCCCGCGTCCCGGCGGTGCGCCGGGACGCGGGCGCCACCGGTCGCGTGACCGAGAGAGCAGGAGTGACGATGACTGATGTCGAGCGGGTCGGGGTCGTGGGCTGCGGCCTGATGGGGTCCGGGATCGCCGAGGTGTGCGCGCGGGCCGGCCGGGACGTGGTGGTGGTCGAGACCGATGCGGGGGCCGCTCAGGCCGGCCGCGGACGGATCACCGCGTCCCTGGACCGTGCCACGACCGCCGGGAAGCTGACCGGCGAGGAGCGGGATGCCGCACTGGCGCGGATCGTGACGAGCACGGACATGGACCGGCTGGCCGACCGGGGTGGTGGAGGCGGTGGCCGAGCACGAGCGGGCGAAGCTGGACGTTTTCGCACGGCTCGACAGGACGGTGGTGCGGGCGGACGCGATCCTCGCGACCAACACCTCGTCCATCCCGGTCATCCGGCTCGCGGCTGCCACCGGCCGCCCGGAACAGGTGGTGGGTCTGCACTTCTTCAATCCCGTCCCGGTGCTGCCGCTGGTGGAGCTGGTGCCGTCGCTGCTGACCGGCGAGAGCACGGTGCGCCGGACGGAGGCGTTCGCGTGCGAGGTGCTCGGCAAGGAGGTCGTGCGCGCCACGGACCGGGCCGGGTTCATCGTGAACGCCCTGCTCGTGCCGTATCTGTTGGCCGCCGTCCGGATGATCGAGTCGGGCACGGCGTCGGTGGAGGACATCGACCGCGGCATGATCCTGGGCTGCGCCCATCCGCTCGGTCCGCTCGCGCTCACCGATCTCATCGGGCTGGACACCACTCAGGCCATCGCGGAGTCGATGTACGAGGAGTTCCGTGAGCCGCTGTACGCTCCTCCGCCGCTGCTGGCCCGGATGGTCGACGCGGGTCTGCTCGGACGAAAGTCGGGCCGCGGCTTTCATACGTACCAATGAGCCGCAGCGCCGTGGCGCCGTTCCGGAACGCCCGGGGGACCGGGGTCCCGGACGGGCGGGATACGGGAAGATGGAGATCGGCGCGACGGGACGAAAGCCCGCCCGCCGACCGGAGCACGACGACACCGAGACCGACACCGGGGAGCAATGACGTGGCCAAGGCCGAACGCACTCGCGAGACTCGTGAGCGGATTCTCGCCGCGGCATGCCAGGTGATCGCCGAGGTCGGCTTCGAGAAGATCCGCATGCGGATGGTGGCGGAGCACGCGGGGGTGTCGACAGCGCTGCTGCACTACCACTTCGAGACCCGCGAGAAGCTGTTCACCGAAGCGATGACGCACTCCTTCGCGCAGACCGGCACCGAACTCGACCGGGACGCCGATTCGGTGCCTGCGGCGGTCATCCTGGCGCGCATCCTGAACACCCTGTTGCCCACCGACCCGGAGCTGAGGCAGGACTGGAAGCTGTGGCAGGAGCTGTGGGTGCGTGCTCTGCGGGACGAGACGGCACAGCACCTCGCGATCGATCTGTACGAGCAGCTGCACGACTGGGTCGGCCAAGCGCTGAGGCGGGGTATCGATTCCGGAGAGTTCAAGCCGTGCGACGTCGACGCGACGAGCACTGTGCTGCTCGCGCTGTGCGACGGGTTCGGTATCCGTCTGATGCTGGCCGATCCCCGGGTCGACCTTCGGTCGGCGCAGGCTGCGATCTGGGGGGCGGTCGCGGGGACCCTCGGCGTACCCGCGGAGCCTCCGGCACTCTGACCTTCCGGAACGTGGTGCGGTGCCGTCGTGCTACGGGGCCTGTCCGCCTCGCAGGGAGTACATGTAAAGCTGGTCGACCTCGGTGAAACCGGCTGACCGGTAGAGCGACTTGGCCGCCGTGCGGTCCCGCTCACCCCCCGGGGGCGCGTCGTCGTCGACGTAGAGGATCACCTGTGCGGCACCGAGACCGGTCAGGACGGAAAGCGCCGAGCCCAGCATCGAGCGTCCGAGCCCGCGTCCCCTGGCGTCCGGCAGCACGCCGATCCACCACAGGACACCGATGCCGTGCGCCGGCATGCCGATCACGGCCTCGGCCACCACACGCCTGCCCTCCCTCCCCTCCAGCCGGCACGAACCCTGACCTGCGGGGTCGGGCTTCACTTTCACGCGGCCGAGGCAGGGCAGGCGGGGCGCCGGCAGATCGGCCCGCAAGTACCGCCACTGCCGCTGTCCCTGGAAGCCGGCCCGTTCCAGTGCCGCGGCCGTGCGGCCGCGGTGGCGGACCGGCAGCGCTTCCAGGCCGAGAGTGAGGGCGGAGGCGAAGTGGAAGGCGTGCACCGGCCGGGGCGCGAGCATCGTGAGGGTGTGGCTGATCAGGGCGTCGGCGGTGCGGGGGTCCTCCTGGCAGTGCAGCCAGAGCAGTTGTCCGGTGTTGTCGTTCGGGCGGAGCGCGTGGGAGACGACGCCGGTGACCGTGCCGGTCGCATCCATGGCCACCTGGACGGTCGGTCGTGCCAGTTCTTCCCACCAGCCGCCGTCCACCGGGGAGCGGCCCTTCAGAGCCTCGCCGAGCATGGCGGGTGTGGTGCGCGGCTGCCCCGGCAGCCGGTCGCACTCCATGAGGGCGAGTACGGCGGCCTGGTCGGCCGGGGTGTACGGGCGCAGGATCAGGCCGGATGCGGGGCTCACCACACGACCATGACCGGACAGACCGTCACTGTCCAGCACCGCAGGCGAGCGGTCTGTCATGGTTCCGGGTACACGCGACGGGGCGGTGCGGAGGCCGCCCGGACGTCGGCGAGGACCGCGGCCGGGCACTCGTCCGGTCCGTTGCGGGATCGACATGCATCAGATGCGTGCAGTGTTCATGGACGTCCACGACCGGGTTGCTGCACGATGACGCAGAGACAGCGATCAGCACGTCCTGCGCTGATGCGACGGCGCAGGCCGGATCCGGCGGGGCGTCCCGGTACGGCGGCGACCGCCCCGGGAAGGGAACAGCCTTGTGACCTCGCCGCCCCGAAGTCCACGTCGTGTGAGCCCGTCGACCGGAAGGGCGGAGACGTGATCAGCCAGTGGCAGCTGCGCGCCGCGTTCGCCACGCGGCTCTCGGACATGTACGGGCGGGAGGTCCCCGCCTACACCACGCTCGTCGACGTGTCGCGCGCGGTGAACGAGGACGTCCTGCGCGCACAGGGCGCCGAGGCCGAACGTCTCGGATCGATCAGCCGGGTGACCGCTGAGCGGCACGGAGCCGTCCGGGTCGGTACGCCCGCGGAACTGCGGCAGGTCGCCCGCGTCTTCGGCGCGCTCGGTATGCACCCGGTCGGCTTCTACGACCTGCGTGAGGCGTCCGCGAGCGCGGTTCCCGTCGTCTCGACCGCGTTCCGTCCCGTCGACGGCACGGAGCTGGCACGCAACCCCTTCCGGGTGTTCACGTCACTGCTCACCACTGCGGACCCCAGATTCTTCGACGCCGATCTGCGTTCCCGGCTGGAGAGGTTCCTGGAGAGCCGTCAGCTGTTCCCTCCCGAACTGCTCGCCCTCGCCGACCGGGCCGAAGCCGAGAGGGAGCTGCCGGACGCCGAGGCCGAGCGGTTTCTCCACCTCGCCGTCCAGGCCTTCGAGCTGTGCCCGGAGCCCATCGACAAGGCCTGGTACGAAACGCTCGAACGGATCTCCGCCGTCGCCGCGGACATCGGCGGCGTACGCAGCACGCACATCAACCACCTGACCCCCCGTGTGCTGGACATCGACGAGTTCTACCGCCGCATGACCGGACGCGGCATCGAGATGATCGACACCATTCAGGGTCCGCCGCGCTGGAAGGGCCCCGACGTGCTGCTGCGGCAGACCTCCTTCCGCGCCCTCGCCGAGCCACGGTCGATGCGCACCGCGGACGGCCGGGTGGTCCCCGGGGCCCTGAAGGTGCGCTTCGGCGAGGTCGAGGCACGCGGTATCGCCCTCACCCGCCGCGGCCGGGCCCTGTACGACGATCTCCTCACACGCGTCGACGAGCAGACGGCCCGCCGTCCCGGCGCCGACCGCGGCGACATCGCGCGCACTGTGTGGTGCGAGCACATGCCGGACGACGAGCAGGGGCTGGCCGCCCGGGGCCTTGCCCACTTCACGTACCACGCCGTGCGCGACCGGCCGCGGGACGGAGACAGCCCGCCCGCCCGCATCGGTGATCTGGTGGAGCGGCGCTGGATCCGCGCCGAACCCATCGTCTACGAGGATTTCCTGCCCCGCTCCGCGGCCGGGATCTTCCAGTCCAACCTCAGCGGCGAGGGCTCGAGGAACAACGGCCGCACCGGCGTCGCCTACGACAGCGACTGGCTCTCCGCCGTCATGGGCCGCACCGTCCTCGACCCCTTCACCCTCTACGAGCAGCAGCACGACCACTCCCTGCGGACCGTCGCCGAAGAACTCGGCCTCGACCGCACGCCCGGCTGACGCACCACGTCCCCAACACCCCACGGGAGCAGCACCATGACCAGCAGCGCACTGCCCGCCACCGACGACCTGCGCGCCCGTGCCCACGCCGCCCTCGAACGTATCGGCGCCGGCGTCCCACAAGGCAGCGGCCTCCACGCCCGCACGCCCATCACCGGGGAGGATCTGTTCAGCCTGACGACCGCTGATGCCGCCGCCACCGAGGCTGCCGTCACCGCCGCCCGTGATGCCTTCCTGGCCTGGCGCACCACCCCTGCCCCCCGCCGCGGTGAACTCGTCCGCCGACTGGGCGAGTTGCTGCGCGACCACAAGAGCGACCTCGCCGATCTCGTCACCGTCGAGGCGGGGAAGATCCGTTCCGAGGCGCTCGGCGAGATCCAGGAAATGATCGACATCTGTGACTTCGCCGTGGGCCTGTCGCGTCAGCTCTACGGCCGCGCCATCGCCTCCGAGCGGCCCGGCCACCGTCTCGCCGAGACCTGGCACCCCCTTGGAGTGGTCGGTGTCATCTCCGCGTTCAACTTCCCCGCCGCCGTGTGGTCGTGGAACACCGCCATCGCCCTGGTCTGCGGCGACACCGTGGTGTGGAAGCCGTCGGAGCTCACCCCGCTGATCTCCCTGGCCTGCGACCGGCTGCTGGCCCAGGCGGCCGAGGAGGTCGGCGCACCCCGCGACGTGCACCGGCTGCTGCTCGGCGACGGCGCGATCGGCGAGAAGCTCGTGGACGACTCGCGCGTCGCGCTCATCAGCGCCACGGGCTCGACCCGCATGGGCCGCCAGGTGGGCCCCCGCGTCGCCGCCCGTTTCGGACGCAGCCTCCTCGAGCTCGGCGGCAACAACGCGGCTGTCGTCGCCCCCTCCGCAGACCTCGACCTCGCGGTGCAGGCCATCGTCTTCGCCGCCGCCGGTACCGCGGGCCAGCGCTGCACCAGCCTGCGCCGTCTCATCGTCCACCACGACATCGCCGACGACCTCATCGCGCGGCTGACCACTGCGTACCACAAGCTCCCCATCGGCAGCCCCTTCGACGAGACCACCCTGGTGGGTCCGCTCATCACCACCACGGCACTCGACGCAATGCAGAACAGCCTCACCCGAGTGCAGGCAGTGGGCGGAAAGATCCTCGTCGGCGGCAAGCGGCTCCTCGCGGATGCCGCTCCTCGGGCGGCGTATGTCGAGCCGGTCATCGTCCGCGTCGACGAGCAGAGCGACATCGTCCGGCAGGAGACGTTCGCCCCGATCCTGTACGTCCTGACCTATGGCACCCTCGACGAGGCCATCGCCCTGCACAACGATGTGCCGCAGGGGCTCTCGTCGAGCATCTTCACCCGCGACCAGCAGGAAGCCGAACACTTCCTGTCATCGGAAGGCTCCGACTGCGGCATCGCGAACGTCAACATCGGCACCTCAGGCGCGGAGATCGGCGGTGCGTTCGGCGGCGAGAAGGAGACGGGCGGTGGCCGCGAGTCCGGCTCCGACGCCTGGCGCGCATACATGCGGTCGGCGACCAACACCGTCAACTACTCGGGCCGGCTGGCCCTGGCCCAGAACGTCAGCTTCCTCTGAGCACACGCTCCCCTCCCCCGCCACGGGCCGGTCACCAATCCGACAAACGTGCTGATCGACCAGATGGGTGACGTTGGTCGTACTGAGTGCCCGGGCGCCCATAACGTGATCGTTGTGGCGGGATGGGAGCAGTTGAGCGCACTGGGGGTCGTAGCGATCCTCGGCTCACAGGCGGTCGGCGGCATGTCGGCCGGGGCGGGCGGGGCAGACGGCGGGCCTCCGCTGGAGCAGGCGTCGATGACGGCCTCGGTGTCCTTGGCGGGGCCCGGGCCGGCGACGGTCGATGTGGCTGCATCCACCGGGGCTTCCGCATCGGCGCCGGGGCAGGTGGACGCGGCCCTGTCCGTGTCGCTGCCGCTGCTGTCGCTGACCGTCAGGGTGTCGATCCGGACCGAGGACTGCCTGCCGCCGGAGCCCGAACCCACTCCGAGCGAGCCCGCGCCGACCACCCCGGTCCCGACGCCGACGCCCACGCCGACGCCCACCCCACCGCCGCTCACGACTCCTCCGCCGGTGCCGCAGTCACCGCAGCCGCAGCCGTCGCAGGAGCCCGAGGAGCCGGCAGCGACCACTCCTGAGCCGGTGGCCAGGACGTCCCCCGCTCCCGCGGCCGCGCCGC
This sequence comes from Streptomyces sp. NBC_00390, assembly GCF_036057275.1. Classification (NCBI taxonomy): domain Bacteria; kingdom Bacillati; phylum Actinomycetota; class Actinomycetes; order Kitasatosporales; family Streptomycetaceae; genus Streptomyces; species Streptomyces sp. NBC_00390. The sequence continues at coordinate 241,078 of NZ_CP107945.1, forward strand.
CGCCCGCAGCCCGGCCTCCGGTCCAGGTCGCGCGTCCGGTCCCCGTGCGCAACTACCGTCCGCCGACCGGGAGACCGAAGGACACGGGGACACCGCTCGTCGTCCTGATGCTCGTCACCACGACGCCCGCCGTGCTCGCCGCGGCCATGCTGCGCCCGCGCTCGCAGTCCGCCGCGTCCCGGCGCGGCCGCGCCTGAACACCCGCGCCTGAACCGCCCGCGCACCCCCACCACACCGACTTCGGGAGTCCTTCATGTCGGATTGGCTCGTCCTTGCCCTCGTGATGGCCGCGGCCTGCGCCGTCGTCCTTGTCGTCATGCTGCTCAGCCAGCGCCGGGCGAGCGAGGAGGGCGAAGCCGGCGAGAAGCTCGATGAGACCCCCGACGTCCTCGAGTACATGACGATGATGGTCGGCGTCGTCTACGCCATCGTGCTCGGTCTGGCCATCGCGGGCGTCTGGGAGGCTCGTGGCGCCGCGCAGGACGACGTACGCCGCGAGGCCCAGGCGCTGCACGAGATCACCCGGCGGGCGCAGGTCTACCCGGCCGCCGCCCAGGACGCGTTGCGCGCCGACATCGACCGCTATGTGGCCCATGTGGTCCACGAGGAGTGGCCGCGGATGATCGACAACAACGAGCTGCCCGACAAGGGAGCTCAGTTGCTCAACACCGTGCGCACGCACATCGCGCAGCGGGAGCCGTCGGGCGAGCTCCAGGCCCAGGCGTACCAGCCGATGCTCGATCAGGTCGCCGTCGCCGACGACGCGCGCCATGCGCGGGCGGCCAACGCCGGGGAGACCCTGCCCGGCGTGGTGTGGTTCGGTCTGATCAGCGGCGCCTTGGTCACCATCGGTCTCATCTTCACCATGCAGATCGGCCGTTCGCCCCGGGAGCTTCTGCTCGCCGGGCTCTTCAGTGCGCTGATCGCGTTCCTGCTCTTCCTCGTCTGGGACTTCGACGCGCCGTTCGGCCGGTCGGGCACGGACTCCGCCGACGCCTTCCGTCTGCTGTTCCCCAGTGCTGTGGACGAGTGACGGGTCGTCGCAACCATCCCCGGGGTCACGGGCGGAGGGCGCGCGGAGGCCGATCACCCGATGTGAGGCCGTGCGGGCGCACGGCTGTCTCACCTGAAGGCTTCAGCAGGTGATCGCCGTTACTGCCCGCGCGGACAGCGCCTTCGCCACCCGAGGTGGCGAAGGCGCCTGTGGTGGCGTCAGCGCGCGGGACCCGGGCTTGCGAAATCCTCTCCCGATGTGGGTAGTACGAGCGCGGACGGGTGGTGGAGCGTGACTTCGGACGGTATGAGTCGGGTGGTGGTCGCCAGGGGCTCACCGGTACCGGTGTTGCGGGCGAAGCGCGGGTGGGCGCCACCGCTGACCGATCGGCAGCAGCCTGATCATCACGAGCAAGGGCCGCCCGGAGGGCGGCAGAGACGATGACAGCGCTTCGTTGACCTGCAGACAGGTGCGGCGCACACCCCGGGCGACGAGCCCGTTGTGTGCGCCTTTCTCCTCACTCAGGCGCGGCACCCCGACGGGATCCAGACATCGATGACGACGCGCTCCGGCGAGTGCAGTTTCGTCACCTTGTAGGCCGGCTTGGCGTTGAAGGCCGCCCCGAAAGTGACCACGCCCTCGTAGTCGCCCGTCAGAGCGAGCCCCTTGAGCGTCGGGAGCCAGACCTTGATCAGCCGGGGTCCCTTGTAGACGGACGCGCCTGCGTCGTTGTGCGCGGCCGCGGGTGAGAGTTTGATCTCCAGGAAGTGCTTTCCGGCGAGCGGGACCTTCTGCCCCGAGCCGTCGTAGCGCAACTCCTTCACCGGCTTGACGGTGACCGGAGGCACCTTGCCGCGGACATCGATGACGATCCGGTCGAACGATCCGTGGCCGCCCCAACGGGCATTGGTGACCAGGGCGATCGCCGGAGCGGACTGCGGTGCGGAAGCGGCGGCGGAGGCGGGGATCGTGGCGCCGACCCCGGCGGTGAGCAGTATGCCTGCGGCGACAGCCGCGAGGCGCGGACGGTTGAACATGGCGGGGCCCCCAGATTCTCCTGATACGGGGACAGTGGTGTCATCAACGTAGACAGACGCCGAAACCGTACGGTTGCAGTGGAATCCGTACTTTTATCAGGATCTCCGGAATGCCATGACACAGGTGATCACATCGGCGTTCCATGTCATCCGCTGATGGCGCGTCATGCACCGTTGACGGGGTTGATCATGGCGTGTCAGCTTCGAGCGGGCCCGGTGACCGCCGGGCCGGTGTGCGCAAGCCAAGGGGAGGGGCACCGATGAAGGCAGGAAAGTCCCGCTGGGTGACCGCGGTGGCACTCGTGGCCGTCGCCGCGACGCTGAGCATCGGCACGACGGGTACGGCGCAGGCCCAGGAGGCCGGCACGGCCGGGGTCCGGGCGGCCGCGCCCGTGGCGCAGAGCGACCCGACCCCGGAGGAGCAGGAGCGTCTGCGTGAGGTGGCCGGCACCATCTGGACGCCGGAGCTGGCCGCCGGCTGGAACATGAACAGTGACGTCGAGGCGGTGCTGTCGCAGGCCACCGGCGAGATCCTCGAGTGCTCGAAGGCGTTCGCCCTGGTCCCGCGCCCGCCGGCGTTCTTCCCCGGGCCCGGCTATCTGCGCAGTTACTGGAAGCAGGTCCGGGACTACTTCCGCGTCGTCAAGGAGAACCGCACCTACCGCGCCTGTGTGGTCGTCGCCGCGGCCAACTACCGCTCCGCCGTCGAGATGGCCTCGATGGGCATCTGACGGCGGCTCGCGCGCGCACGGACCCGCTCAGGCGGCCGGTTCCCGGCTCCCGGTCACGGCCGGGACCGGCTCGTCCTCGCCTTCGGTGCTGACATGCGGCAGCACGCACATCGCCTGCGACGGCGAGCGCGGGCCCGCCCCAGCCCCACTGGAAGACCGCCGCCACGACTGGGTAGGGGGCCGCGATCGACAGAAGGTTCAGTACGGCCGCCTTGAGCGCGACCAGCACGCCGCGGAAGACGACCAGGATGACCAGGATGACCAGGCCGACGACCACCGCGGTGATGAGGGGCAGCCGGCTGGAGACGATGTCCAGGAAGTCGGCCTGGGCTGCCGTCGTGCCGGTCACATAGGTGCCGGCGCCGGTGCCCGAGACAGCCCCGGGCAGGACGTCGCCGGTCAGATCGTTGACGAGTTCCGTGGTCTTCTCGTCCTGCGGTGCGGCGACGGAGTAGGCGGTGCCGATGAGCACATCGCCGTCCGACGTGGGCTTCAGCGGCGTGATCACCGCCGCGTTCGGGACGTCGGTGAGGGCCTTCTGCAACTGCGCGGCGAGTTGCTGACGGTCCGGCTGCGGCACGGCGCTCTGATCGACGACGAGGGTCAGCGGACCGTTGGGCCCTGACCCCGGATTCTGGACACCGGAGAGACTTGGATCTTGATGGTCCAGGAGAACGGAGTCCCTGTGGGGATGAAGCACTAGTGATCCTCCGCCTGCCGGGCCGCCGGGGGCGCATGCGCGAGGATGTGCGCCGTGAGCGGATGAGGACGCTGCGGGCCTCGGCACGGCTCAGCCCGGCGAGCCGCGCGGGTGGGTCCCGGGCCCCGCCGAGGGGGTGGGGCCGCTCCCCCGGTGTGACCGCTGCCGGGGGAGCTGAGAGGCGTCCGTACGCCCGCCGTGCCCTTGGCACCCTCGTCGCGCCTTCGGGGCGACGAGGGTGCGTCACGGACCCCCGCGCCGCCGGGTCACACCGCCGCGCCCAGCCATGAGGCGACGGACGCCGATATCGGCAGTCCCGTGTCCAGTTCCACAAAGCCGAACTGGCCGCCCTGGTTGCATTCGAGGAACCACCAGGTTCCTTCGGAGTCCTCCGCGAAGTCGAAAGCACCGTAGGAGAGTTCGGCGAGCTTCTTGTACGTCTCGACGGCCCGCGCGATCCTCGGGGGCACCTCGACGGGCTCCCAGCTGTGTCCGGTCTCTCCGTAACGCCCGTCCACCTGCCCGGGCTCCGCCACCTTCCGCGCCGCGAAGTTCTCGTCGCCCACGCTGGTCAGCCGGATGTCGGCGCACTTGGCGATGTACCTCTGCAGCAGGGTGGGACCTGCCGCGACGCCGGCGAAGTCGGCGTCCGGCGGGACGAGCGTCGTGGGCAGCGCCATCGGCGGATCGCCGGGAGCCTTGCCCGACACGGACTTCACCACCACGTGCCGGTACTGGTCGGCGAACTGACGGGCCATCTTGGGATGGGTGGTGACGACCGTGGCCGGGACCGGGAAGCCGCTGTGGTGCGCGACCCGGATCTGCCATGGCTTGTGGCGGGCCTTCGCCGCGGCGCTGGGATGGTTCATCCAGCGTGCCGCGGTGCAGTCGAGCATCCCGTACAGCGCCTGCCCGGTCTCGAGGGAGAGCCATGCCGACGGCTCGGGGGCATGCGCGGCCGGCTCGCTGGGCCTGCGCATCCAGACCGAACGAACACTGTCCATGCTCACCACACGACCACCCGTCGACAAGTAGCCGCGGAATTCACCCCGTACGTACTCGGCCGTCAGTGCCGCGTCGCCCGGCAGGTCACCGGGGTCGAAGCGGACGAGCGGGACACTCTGTGCGTGCAGTTCCGCGACCACCATGTCCGCGGTCACATCCTCCCGGCACGTCAGGATCAGCACCGTCATCGCGCACAACCGGTCAGTCGTCGAAGTGGGTTGCGGAGCCGGCCTTTGACGTCGTGGTCCCGGCCGCTGCGAGCAGTGCCCTGTCCATGATGGCGGGTCGGCCGTCGGGCAGGACGTTCAGCTGCAGGTGGGGATCGTACGAGTAGGCGGCGGTGATCGGTGACAACTCGGCTGGGCGTGCGTAGTTCCACGCGAACGGCTTCATGCTCTTCCTCCTTGCCCGCGCGGGGCTGCTTGGGGCGCTCGGTAACAGTACGTATCAAAGGTCGTCACGGTTTCAATACGAAGAGTCACCATGCGGGCGCTGCTGGCCGGCTGGAAGGCGGATACGGCCGGCAGCCCTGTTACGGGTACCGACCAGCTGCCGAAATCCGACTTCTCGTAGCCACTCAGGCAGACGTCCCACGCGCCCCACGGGTTTCATTGTTCGACCCTGGCGTGACGCACGCTACACCGAAGAGGTCTCAAACAGCCTCAAATCGCCCTGTGCGAGCGTCTGTTCGGGAGAACGCACGACAGCGCCCCCGCCGGCGACCATCGCAGTGGAGGTCTACGGGCAGGGGCGCGGCGAAAGGCGGTCTGCGCGGCTCGCGGATGTCAGCAGGCCCACACCTTGTCGAAGTCGAGCCCGCCCTCGCGCTCCTGGGTGAAGGAGAACCAGTTGCCCGAGTCGTCACGGAAGATCGCCTCGGTACCGTAGGGGCGCTCCTGCGGCTCCTGCAGGAACTCCACGCCGCGCTCCCTGAGCTTTGCGTAGTCGCCGTGGATGTCGTCGGTGGCCAGCACGCCCGCGCCGAGAACGCCCTTGGAGATCAGCGTCCTCATGGCGTCCGCCGACTCCGGGTCCATGGCAGGCGGCGCGGGCACCATCAGTGTCAGGACCACATCGGGCTGGTCCTTGGCCCCCACGGTCAGCCAGCGCATACCGCCCTCGCCCATCGTCATGTCGGTCCGCACCTCGAGACCCAGCTTCTCGGTGTAGAACTCCTTGGCCCGGTCCTGGTCCAGTACCCAGACCGTGGAAATGGCGAGGCCCTTGATCATCTCGTGCTCCTCAGGGGACGGGGTTTGCGTTGCCCTGCCACCGTAAGCAGCCGCGCCCTCAGCTCGCTTCTTCAGAATTGCGGTGCTCCGGACGGGCCGGGGAGAAGCCGCCGGCCCACAGCATCGCGTAGCACCCGGGGATCAGTGCGGCGCCGCGGCCCACATGCCGTGCGCGGTAGTCGCTCGGGGACAGACCGGTGTGCTTCTTGAAGCGTGCGGAGAACGTGCCGAGGCTGCTGAATCCGACGAGGGAGCAGATCTCGGTCACCGACAGGTTCGCGCTGCGGAGCATGTCCTCGGCGCGCTCGATACGGCGCCGGGACAGATATTGGCCGGGGGTCAGGCCGTACACGGCCTTGAACGCGCGGACGAAGTGGTACCGGGAGTATCCGGCGTGGGCGGCGACGGTGTCGATGTCGAGCGGCTCGGCCCAGTCGCGGTCCATCGCGTCCTTCGCGAGCCGCAACTGCTTCAGGTGGGCCAAGTGCGGCATGCTCCCCATGCTGGCATGCGGCACTGACAGAAGAACGGAGTGGACTCCATGCGACGCCGTGACGAACAACCGTCGAAGGAGCAGGTCGGCAGGCGGAGGCGGACGGGCGCCCGGGCCGCCGTACCGGCCGCGGGCGTGGCCGCGGCCGTCATCACCGGGATGCTCCTGTGGAGCAGCGCGCGGGACGGTACGCCGAGGCCTTCGCCCCTTCCGTCGCTGCGCACCCTGGACGGCGGAACCGTGGCCCCGACACAGGCGGCCCGGCCGACCCTGCGTGCCGGTGGCAGGGTCCCGGCATCCCCCACCCCGGCGCCCGTACCGGCGCCGGTGCCTGAGGAGGAGGTCGACGAGGTCGTGGATCTGGTGAACGCCCGGCGTGCGGAGGCGGGGTGTCCGCCGGTACGCAGGAACGGCCGGCTGGAGAGGTCCGCGACGGCGCACGCCGACGATATGGCCACCCGCCATTACTACGGGCATAGCAGCCCGGAGGGCCGTGATGCCGGGGACCGGATCTCCGCCGCGGGCTACGGCTGGCAGAAGTGGGGTGAGAACATCTACCGCGGACCGAAGAGTCCTGCCGAGGCGATGGAGGGCTGGATGAACAGCACCGGACACCGCGAGATCATTCTGGACTGTTCGTTCACGGAGATCGGAGTGGGCGTGAGCCCCGGCAAGCGCCCGGCGTGGGTACAGAACTTCGGCAAAAGGAACTGAGGGACGGCCCGTCCCGGGGTCAAGGCGCCGGCCGGCGCCACGATACGTGCGGCCGGCGCCGCCTTGAGTGACGGCCGCATGCCCGGGGAACATCCGGCCGGTTCGCGTTGTTCTGTGCGTTGAACCGGCGGGTGCCGAATGCGGCCCGCGCGTCCAGCTACCCCAGCGAAGTGCCGATGGCCCATTTCCGAGCCGTTCCCGCCGCGCTCACCGGCGCACTCGTCGCCGTGCTCGTGGGCTGCTCCTCCGGTGGTACAGGCGTATCCGTCACTCCGCCGCCTCCGGCCACCACGGGCGGGACGCCGGAGGCGGTGACGACGAAACCTGTCGCGGCCGCACCGGGCACCACGACGCCCGGGCCGAGTCCGAGCACAACCGGCACACGCACCCGGCCCGCATCACTGTCCATCCCGTCGATCGGTGTCGAGGGCCTGAGCGTCGTGCCCTACAAGGGGACCACCGACGACTGGCCGGGTACACGGATCCAGAACCGGGGCGTCGCCGCGAGCCCCTACGGCAACCAGGGCGGAGTCGGCCCCGGTGAGACAGGGAACTACCTGGTCACCGCCCACCGGCTGTCGGCCGGCGGCCCGCTGCGCAACCTCCCCTCGGTCCGCAACGGCGACTCGGTCCTGGTCACGTCCGGCAGCGTGACCTACAAGTACGTGATCACCGACAGCCGGCAGACGTCCTTCCGTTCCGAGCGTTCGCTCGCCGAGCAGCGTGCGGCGGTTCCCGGCCACCCCGGCAAGAAGCCCACGCAAGCGATGATCACGATCTCCACCTGCGCAACGCCGGAGGACGACGCGGCCGGGAACTTCTGGCGCGACGACCGGGGCAACCCCGAGCACCGCATCGACAAGATCGGCGTGCTGCGCGAGGTGAAGCCCCGGTCATCCTCACCTTGAGCGCCCCGGTGCAGGGCGTACTCGATGATCGTCATGACACCTCCCGGGGCGTCGCGCACGGCAAGGTGATTGATAGGTAAAACATCCTGTTTAGACGTGTTCGGCGCGGTTACCCGCACTGGTGGAGGGGCGCTGGAGAGGAGGAGGGAACGTGATCACGCTGGAGCAGATCCCGAGCGTGCTGAACCATCCCGTCTACGACGCCGAGGGCAGCAAGATCGGCAATGCCAGGACGGTCTTCCTCGACGACGTCACCGGCGAGCCCGACTGGGTCAGTGTGGAGACGGGGCTGTTCGGCACAAGCGAGTCGTTCGTCCCGATCCGGGATGCCGATCTGGTCGACGACCACCTCCAGGTGCCGTACCCCAAGGACATGGTCAAGGATGCGCCGCGGGTCGAGGTGGACGCCGGGGGTCATCTCTCCGAGCGGGAGGAGCGGCGCCTGTACGCGTACTACATGTGAAACCTCCGCGTGAGCCGGGGTTCTCCCAGAAGGCAGGCAGTCATGCGGTTCTCCGATCGCAGGGCGGCCGGGCGTGAACTCGCCGCCCGGCTGGTCGAGAAGCACCGCGGCGGGCAGCTCCCGGATCCGTTCGTACTGGCACTGCCCCGTGGTGGCGTGCCCGTGGGCGACGAGGTCGCCAAGGCACTGGGCGCGCCTTTGGACGTGCTCGTGGTGCGCAAGATCGGAGCTCCGTTCAATCCCGAACTGGGCATCGGGGCGCTGGTCGACGACGACCCGCCGCTCTACGACGAACAGGCGCTGGCCATGCTCGATCTGACGCCCGACCGTCTGGGAGCGCAGGTCGCCAGGGAGCGGGTGGAGCTCAACCGCCGCGAGGATCTCTACCGCGGCCGGCGCCCGGCACCGGATCTGCGGGGCAGGACCGTGGTCGTCGTCGACGAGGGTCTGGCAACAGGTGTGAGCGTGCGGGCCGCGCTGACCGCCGTCCGCGCCGACGAACCGGGGCGCGTGGTGGTGGCCGTGCCGGTGTGCTCCACCGAGGCGTACCTGGCGATCAGCACGGACATCGACCAACTGGTCCACCTGCACCGGCCCCTGGCCTTCCGGTCGGTGGGTGAGTGGTACGACGACTTCGGGCAGGTCGGCGACGACGAGGTGGTCCGGATTCTGCGGGCGGCGTTCGCCACCCACCGACACGCCGCTACCGGACCGACTCCTCGAGCAGTCCGATGAACCGCCGGCCGAAGAGGTACGCGTCTCCGGGCCAGCGCGCCGACAGGTAGTTGCGGTCCTGGACGACGAAGGCATGGGTGTCGTCGGTGGCGCTCCCGCGGGACATGAGCACCCTCGGCCCGCGGTCGAACGACGTCGCCGGCGTGCTCAGTGCCGCCTTGACCTCGTCCTCCACGTAGGCAGGGTACGTGCGGTAGTAGCGCCCGAGGCGCCACGCGGTGGTCAGATACGCCGTACGTTCCATGTACCTGGGCAGGCAGGTGGTCCGCCGGCCCGCCAGCACGCTCCGGCCGGTCGCCGCGTCGGCCGTGCGCGCGAGCACCAGGACACCGTGGCAGATGGCGCCAACCGGCCGGTCCAGCGCCCAGAAGGCCGCGACCTGCTGCTGAAGGACGTTCGAGCCGAGGTACTGCCGCATCCCGGGTGCGTGACCGCCGGGAAGGATCAGACCGTCGAAGGCGTTGATGTCGAGCTCGGACCACGCCCGCGTGTCGGCGAACTCCTTGCTCCGGGTCAGCTCGTCGTAACAGCGCCGGGCGTCGGGTTCGGCGCCCAGCTGCCCGAAGAGGACTCCGGACAGGAGTCGCGGATCGGCGGCCGGCACCGTGCCGGCGCGTTCGGTGGCGAAGACGACCTGATGTCCGGCATCGGTCAGCAGGCGCCAGGGCACCGCCACCTCGGTGACGTCGAAGTCGTGATCGGGGACCGGAATGAGTACGCGCACCGGGCAATGATGGCATGCCCATGCTCATGCCGTGGGCGGACGCGTCGGCGACGCCGCCCCGCGACGCCTGTCGTTCGAGCGATACCCGGGCCTCGGGGCGGACGAGAAGGGCATCGTCCGCCCCAAGGGCGCGACATGCTGCCCGTCGCCTGGTTCAAGGACCCGGCGGGCAACGTCCTTTCCGTGCGCCGGCAGGCGTGATCCTGCGGATCACCGGAGGGGGCCGGTCAGTCTGTACGTGAGGTGCGTCGCGCGGGAGGTCCCTTCGACCCGCACCGGCTCCAGCTCCCGCTGCTGCAGGCCCAGGTGGTCGAAGAGCCGCAGCCCGGAGCCGAGCAGCACCGGGATGACATGCAGCTGCAACTCATCGATGAGTCCCGCCCGCAGGTACTGCTGCACGGTGTCGGCGCCGCCCGCGATGTCGACGTTCCGTCCAGCGGCAGCCTTCCTGGCCTGGTCGAGTGCACTGTGGATACCGTCGGTGACAAAGGTGAAGGTCGTGCCGCCCTCCTTCACCAGGCGCGGCCTCGGGCGATGGGTCAGCACGAACACCGGGGCCCGGAACGGCGGGTTGTCGCCCCAGTGCTTCTCGCCGGTGTCGTACATCGTCCGGCCCATCACGACCGGGCCGGTGGCATCGAACCACTCGCGCACGATCTCCGAGTCGCGGTTCTCCTCTCCACCGGCCAGGCCCTGCCGCTCCCGCCAGCTCGCCAGGGAATGGATCCAGTCGTGCAGCCGCTCGGCTCCGGTGCCGGCCGGATTGTCGGCGCTCACATCCGTCCCCGCGATACAGCCGTCCAGGGACATGGTCATGTCTGCCGTGACGATCGTCATGAGGTGCTCCTTCGTCCTCGGGGTGCACGGTGCTCTCACTCATGCGTCGATCGGGAGCTCGTCCTTTCGACATCATCCCCGCATCGGGAGGCGCGCAGCGGGCAGTGACACCGGGCCGGTGCGGGGCCCGCTGCGCATGGACGTGAGCCGTCACTTCACGGAGCCGGCCATCACTCCCTGCACGAAGTGCCGCTGGAAGGCGAAGAAGACGACCACCGGCACCACCAGGGACAGGAACGCGCCGGGTGCCAGCACGCCGATATTGCTGCCGAACTGCCGCATCTCCGACTGCAGGGCCACGGTCAGCGGCTGGGAGTCGCTGTCCGCGAAGAGCAGGGCCACCAGCATGTCGTTCCACACCCACAGGAACTGGAAGATGGCCAGGCTCGCCAGCGCGGGACGCCCGAGCGGCAGGATCAGCCGGGAGAAGATGCGCCATTCGCTGCCGCCGTCCATCCGGGCCGCCTCCAGCATCTCGCGCGGGATCTCCGCGAAGAAGTTGCGCAGCAGGAAGACCGCGAACGGTAGTCCGTAGGCGACATGGAAGAGCACGACACCCGGGATCGTGCCGAACAGGCCCACCGATCCGAAGAGTTTGGCGACGGGCAGCAACCCGATCTGGATGGGCACCACCAACAGTCCGACCACGACGAGGAAGACGGCGTCGCGGCCCGGGAACTCCAGCCAGGCGAAGGCGTAGCCGGCGAGCGCGGCCAGCACGACGACGAGGGCCGTGGTGGGCACGGAGATCAGGACGGTGTTCCAGAACGCCCCTGTGATGTCGGAGTCCTTCAGCAGGGCCGTGTAGTTGTCCAGGGACAGCTGACCGGGATCGGTGAGCGCGGTCCACCAGCCGTCCGTGGCGTTGTCGCTCTCGGACCGCATCGAGGAGAGGAACAGCCCGGCCAGCGGGGTGATCCACACCAGGGCGACGACGATCAGTACCGCTTGGACCAGGCCGCTGCCGAGCAGTCGGGCCAGTCTGCCCGGAGTGCTCCGGCGCCCGCGGGCCGTCCTTGCCCGCCCCGGTGCGTCGGTCTTGGCCGGCTGCGGGGACGGGGTGCGCTCGATGGTGCTGTGATGGCTCATTTCCTGCTCCCGCGGAAGCGGCGGACGTTGAAGATCATGGCGGGGACGACCAGCAGGAGCAGCAGGACGCTCAAGGCGCTGCCGAGTCCCTGGTTGTTGCCGCCGCCGAAGGACACCAGCCACATCTGGGTGGCCAGTACGTTCGCCTCCTCCTGCACGGGACCCGGCGCGATGATGTAGACGAGGTCGAAGACCTTCATCACATTGATGACCAGTGTCACGAAGACCACGGTCAGGACAGGGGCGAGCAGCGGCACCGTGATCTTCCGGAAGATCTGCCACTCGTTGGCACCGTCCATCCGGGCCGCTTCCAGCGCCTCGCGGGGCAGGGCCGCGAGCCCGGCGCCGATCAGCACCATCGCGAAGCCGGTCCAGATCCACAGATAGGCACCGATGATGGCCGGGGTGACCAGGGCGGGACCGAGCCAGGACACACCTTCGTAGGGTGCGGCGAAGTTGTCCGCCGGGAGCCGGACGGTGTACGAACCGCCGGCCAGGCCCTTGAGGTTGAAGGACCCGTCCGGTCCGGTGGTGGCGGTGGCGGCCACCTTGCCGTCCCGTAGCGCTTCCACGGTCATGCCCGGCAGTCCGTTCTCCTTCGGATCGACCGTACCGGGCTTGCCGCCCCCGCCCGGGGTGAAGTCCAGGTACACCACTCCCCTGACCTCGTCGGCGGCGGCCTGGGTCCTGGTGGCGCCCTGCGCGGGAGTGGCCTCGGGAGGCACCGCGTCCGGGGCCACGCCGACGAATCCGAGCGAGATGCTCTCCCCCGGCGTGACCGTGCCGGTGGTGCCGTACGAGCCGCCGGGCTCCTCGGCCAGTCCCTGGTCCTCACGGGCCCGGGCGGTGGGGTAGGCGGAGTTGCCGGTGAAGCTGTCGTGGACGGAGACGACCATGGCGTTCAGTACGCCGCGGTCCGGGTCCTGTTCGTACGCCAGCCGGAAGATGATGCCGGCCGCGAGGAACGAGACGGCCATGGGCAGGAACAGCAGCAGCTTGAACGCGGTGGCCCAGCGCACCTTTTCGGTGAGCACCGCGAGGACCAGGCCGAGGCCGGTCAGCAGGACGGGTGCGACGACCACCCAGATGGTGCTGTTGCGGATGGCCTTGAGGGTGGCCGGGTCGCGGAATATCTCCGCGTAGTTCTCGCCTCCGACGAACCGGTCACCGGTGGCGTCGAAGAGGCTGCGGCCGATGGAGAACAGCACCGGATAGACGACGAGGGCGCCGAGCAGCAGCAGAGCGGGCAGCACGAAGGCGATCGCGATGGCGCGCCTCCTGCGCTGGGCCCGCCGCCGCGGATTCGCGGCGGCGGCGGGGGCGTTGACAGCCATGACGGGTGGCCTCAGTTCCCGTACGCCTTGGCTGCCGCGGCTTCCAGCTTCGCCGCGGTGGCCTTGGGGTTCGACGGGTTGCGCAGGAAGTCCTGCAGGAGCTTCCACTCGCCCGCACCCTTCGTGCCGCCGAACGCGGCCGGGGCCTGGTCTGACATGTCGAAGCGGACCGAGTCACCGGCCTTCACCAGCGATTCGGCGGTCGCGCGGGTGGTGTCGTCGCTGTACGCGGAGAGCTTCACGTTCTTGTTCGGCGAAAGGAAGCCACCGGCACCGGCCCAGATCTCGGCGGCCTCGGGCGTGGCAAGGAACTCGAGCAGGGCCATGCCGGCCTTCCGGTTCTTGCCGTCCTTCAGGACGACGGCCGCGTCGCCGCCGCTGACGACCGGGGCAGTGCCGCTGCCGACCGGCGGGAACGGGTAGAACTTGGCGTCCTCGCCGAGCTTCTTGCCGAACTCGTCCTTGGCTATGCCGCCGACGAAGTCGCCCTCGTAGACCATGCCGGCCTTGGGCTCGGGGCCGAAGACCTGCTCGACGGAGGTCGGGAAGGCGGTGCGCAGTGCGCCGTTCGCGCCGCCCGCCACCAGCTGCTTGTCCTTGAACAGGTCACCGAGCGTGGTGAGCGCCTTGACCACGGTGGGATCGGTCCAGGGCAGCTTGTGGGCTGCGAGCTTGTCGTAGTTCTCCGGGCCGGCCTGGGAGAGATAGATGTTCTCGAACCAGTCGGTGAGGGTCCAGCCGTCCTCGCCGGCGACGGAGAAGGCGGGCAGACCCGAGTCGGCGAGAGTGCGGCCGGTCTTGAGCATGGCCTCGTACGTCTTGGGCTCGCCCACCCCGGCCTGCTCGAAGGCGGCCGGGCTGTACCAGACGGTCGACTTGTGCGCGGCCTTGAAATAGAGACCGTAGTACGTGCCGTCGACGGTGCCGTAGTTCTTCCACACGGGAGCGAGTCCGGCACCGGCGGTCGCGTCGGCCTTCTTGGACAGCGGGGAGAGCCAGCCCTCCTTGGCGAACTGCTGGAGCACGCCGACCTGGGGCACCATGACGACCTCAGGGGCGTTGCCGCCCTCGATCTTGCTGCCGACGAAGGTGGAGACATTGTCACCGGTGGGCACGAAGGTGGTCTTCGCTCCGGTCTTCTCGGAGAAGGCGTCGAGCACCTTCTGGAAGTTCTTCTGCTCGCTTCCGGTCCACACGCCGGCGACGGTCACCGTCTGGCCGCTGAGCTCCTTGGCGCTCGCGGGTCCGGTCGCCTCTCCGCCGCAGGCACTCGCGCCGAGTGCGAGGGCGAGTACCGCCGATCCTGCTGCCGCCGTACGCCGTGCCGTGATGTTTCGGGACATGATGCGTTCCTTCCGGGGGTGGGTGAGGTGCTGCGGGTGACGCGGGGACGTTCGGTTCACAGGGGGCCGGATTCGCCGGTCCACCACGCCGCGGTGGCTCCGGGGAGCACTCCGTCGGGGCAGGGGCCGCTGGCGAGCAGCGGGGTGCCGGGGACCGGCGCCGGCACGGGCTCGGTCCCGAAGTTGACGGCGCAGATCAGGCCGTCGCCGCGGGCGATGGCCAGCACCTGCGGCGGTGCGTCCAGCCAGTGCAGGGTGCCTTCGCCGAGCTGGGGGAGGCTGCGCCGCAGCTGGAGGCCTTCGCGGTACAGGTGCCAGAAGGAACGGGTGTCGGCGAGGGCGCGGTCCGTCGCGTGGTCGGCGAACCATTCGGGCTGCGGCAGCCAGGGCCTGGCCCCTTCGGCCCCCTGGCTGAAGCCGAACGGGGAGGCGTGGCCGGACCACGGCAGCGGGACCCGGCAGCCGTCGCGGATGCGGGCGCGGCTGCCGGTGCGCCGGAAGATGGGGTCGGTGAGCACCTCGTCCGGCAGGTCGAGGACTTCCGGCAGGCCGAGTTCCTCGCCCTGGTAGACGTAGGCGGCGCCGGGCAGGGCGAGCATGAGCAGGGCTGCGGCGCGGGCGCGGGCGGCGCCGAGTCCGCTGCCTTCGACGCCGACTTCTCCGGCATAGCGGGTGACGGTGCGGACCTGGTCGTGGTTGTTGAGCACCCAGGTGACGGTGGAGCCGGTGCCGGCGATGTCACGTATCGCCTCGCTGATGGTGGCGCGGAACGCGGCGGCGTCCCAGGGCGCACTGAGCAGGTCGAAGAAGAAGGCCTGGTGCAGCTCGTCGGGCCGTACGTACTCGGCGTGTTCGCGAGCGGTCGGTACGGAGACCTCACCGACCAGCAGGCGGTCGCGGCCGTCACGGTCGGCGTACTCGTCGCACACCGAGCGCCAGCGGCGCCATACGTCGTGCACCTCGGGCTGGTTCCAGGCGAGCGGGTTCACCGAGTCGCGGGTGCGCTCGTCGGCGCTCGGGTCGTCGGAGTCCGGCAGCTCAGGGTGCTTGAAGAGCCCTGCGGCGACATCGATGCGGAAGCCGTCGACGCCGCGGTCCAGCCAGAAGCGCAGAACGTGCTCGAAGAAGTCGCCGGTTGCGGGGTCGCGCCAGTTCAGGTCGGGCTGCTCGGGGGTGAACAGGTGCAGATACCACTGGCCGGGGGTGCCGTCCGGCTCCGTGGTCCGGCTCCAGGCGGGACCGCCGAACATGGCGCGCCAGTTGTTGGGGGGTTCGTCGCCGCCGGGGCCGCGGCCGTCGGCGAAGTGG
This sequence comes from Streptomyces sp. NBC_00390, assembly GCF_036057275.1. Classification (NCBI taxonomy): domain Bacteria; kingdom Bacillati; phylum Actinomycetota; class Actinomycetes; order Kitasatosporales; family Streptomycetaceae; genus Streptomyces; species Streptomyces sp. NBC_00390. The sequence goes on from NZ_CP107945.1 coordinate 256,725, forward strand.
AACCGGGCGCGGGCCGGGCTGCCGGGCTCGGCGAGCAGGGCGTCCTGGAACCAGGGGTGCTCGCTGGAGCAGTGGTTGGGGACGATGTCGAGCAGCAGCTTGAGGCCCAGGCGCCGGGTGTCGGCAACCAGGCGGTCGAACTCGGCGAGGTCGCCGTACACCGGGTCGACGTCGCAGTAGTCGGCGACGTCGTAGCCGTGGTCGTGCTGCGGGGACGGATAGAACGGGCTGAGCCAGATGCCGTCGACGCCGAGCTTCTTGAGGTACGGCAGTCCGGCGCGTACACCGGCGAGATCGCCGATGCCGTCGCCGGTGCTGTCGAGGAAGCTGCGGACATAGACCTGGTAGATGACCGCGTCGCGCCACCAGGCAGTGGGCGTGCGGACGAGGGGGCCGGTTCCGGCCGGGGGTGCTGTGAGCATCTCGCGTGTGACCTGTTCCTGCTGGATGCGAGAGCGACCCGGAGCAGGGACGTTGCTCGGGCTCGCCGTTATGCATGCATGTTAAGTAGCTGTGTCGGGAGAGTGTCAACGAACTGACCTAAAGCTGTCCGATAATGCCCCGGTATTTGGGGGTGCAACACAGCAGCCGCATACTTAACATGTAAGTACGCGGCTGATGGGTTCAGCAGAAGGAGGCGGTGATGGGCTCAGCCTCTGCGGGCAATCGACTCCAGCTCACGGGAGAGCCGGACGACCGCCTGCTCCGGCGACTGGCGCAGCGCCATCACGTCCTGCACCACGGCCTGCACGGCCAGGGTCACCTGGTCATAACGGGGGCTCTTGGGGCGCGGCGCGGCCGTCTCCACACTGCGGCGCAGTGTCGGAAGATACGGGTGGTCGCGGATCAGCGCCGGATCGCCGTACAGATCGGCCCGCACGGGAGGCAGCGCACCCTCGGTGAGGACCTGGCGCTGCACATGCTCACTGGTGAGGTAGGCGATCAGGTCGGCGGCCGACTGCGGATGCCGGGAGTGCGCGCTGACCGCGAGATTGGAACCGCCCAGCACACTGGCGCCCGGCCCGTCGGGTCCGGGCAGCGGCACCGCCCCCACCTTGCCCGACACCTTGGAGTCCTGGGCGTTGGCGAGCGCGTACACATACGGCCAGTTCCGCAGGAACAGCACCTTCCCGTCCTGGAACGCCTGCCGCGACTCCTCCTCCTTGTAGGCGAGGGCCTCCTTGGAGATCCACCCCTCGCGCACCCCGTCGGCCAGGAACCCGAGTCCGGCGCGGGCGGGCGCGGAGTTCACCGTGACACGGGTGCCGTCGTCGCGCAGGAAGGATCCGCCGGCCGAATGGACCGCCTCGGTGGCGTTGACCGAGAGACCTTCGTACGGCAGGAACTGACCGGCGTAACCGTCGAGTCCGTACTTCGGAGCGATCTCGCGGGCCTGCCGGGCGAGTTCGGCCCAGGTCCGCGGCGGAGCAAGGCCCTCACGCCGCAGGATGTCCGCGCGATAGTAGAGGAGTCCGGCATTGGTGACATAAGGGACGGCATGGAGCCGGCCGCCGAACGTGGCGGTGTCCACCACGGGCGGCAGGAAGTCGTCCAGCGGGAAGCGGTCCCGCTCCAGCGGCGCGATCCAGCCCGCCGCGGCGAACTCGGAGGTCCAGGCGACATCGATGTTCAGCACGTCGAACCGGTCGCTGCCCGAACGCAGTTCGCTGATCATCTGCGCCCTGGTCTCGTCGGCGGAGTCCGGCAGTTCGACGAGCGTGACCGGCTCGTCGGGGTGGTCCGCGTTCCAGTCCTCGAGCAACGGGGCGAGATAGTCGGTCAGATCACCGGCGGTCACCAGCGTCATGGGGCCGCGGCCCTCGCCGTTCACGGTGCCGGGCTGAGCGGAGAATCCCGTCCAGCCGACCAGCAGCACCGCGATCACCAGGAGAGCTCTACCCGCGGCACGCGTCCACCGCATAGGTTCCTCCCAGTACACGTCCCGGCTGCGCCGCCGGTAGCTGTGGCCTATATATACCCGTTAGGCATGAGCGATACTAGACATGCAGGCGGACCGGACAAGGGCGTGGGTCACACCCTGCCACGTGAGCCTACGAGCAACTACCGAGCGGGAGGAGGGGGCGCGTGCGGCTGCCGCTTCTGGCGCTCCTCACCCGCGGCCCGGCGCACGGCTACGAGCTCAAGCAGGACCTTGAGAAGCTGCTGGGCGCCGCGTACCCTCAGCCGAACGTCGGCCAGATCTATGTCACCCTCGGGCGGCTGGAGAAGGCCGGTCTCATCGAGGGCGAGGACGTCGAGCAGTCGGGCAGGCCCAACAAGCGCACCTATCTGCTCACCGACGCCGGCCGGGAGGCTGTGCTCGCCTGGTTCGAGGAGACCGCCGACGAGCCCCGGGTGCGGGACGAGTTCTTCATGAAGCTCGCGCTCGCGTCCCGGTCCGGACTCGCGGACGCGGTCACTCTGATCAACAAACAGCGGCGGCAGTATCTGAACACCATGCGTGAACTGTCCAGGCTGGCCGCCACGGAGGACCGGGACAACCGCATGTCCCACCTGCTGATCGAGGGCGCGATGCTGCATCTGCAGGCCGATCTCGACTGGCTGGAACGCTGCCAGGAGGAGCTGGAATGAGCGACGACACGGCTCCGTCCCACCTGCCCGCCCACGGGAGCGACGCCGACGGCCCCGGAGTGCGGCCGATCGTGCGTGCGCAGGCGCTGTGCAAGACGCACCACGGCGAGGGCGGGCCCGTGCACGCGGTGCGCTCGGTGGACCTGACCGTGCAGCCGGGCGAGTTCGTCGCAGTCACCGGACCGTCCGGAGCAGGGAAGTCCACACTCCTGCATCTGCTCGGCGGACTCCAGCGGCCCGACAGCGGGCAGCTGTGGCTCGACGGGGAGCGGGTGGACGGCTATCGCGAGGCGCGCTGGGCAGGGCTGCGCCGGCGCAACATCGGCATCGTCTTCCAGTTCTTCAATCTGGTCTCCAATCTCACCGTGGCCGACAACGTCGAACTGCCCGCGCTGCTGGCGGGGGCCTCCCCCCGGGCGGCGCGCGACAGCCGCGCCGAACTCCTGGCCGAGCTCGGGCTCGAAGGCAGGGAGCGCGCGATGCCCGGCGAACTGTCCGGCGGCGAGCAGCAGCGCGTCGCGCTGGCCCGGGCACTGGTGAACCACCCCTCCCTCCTGCTCGCCGACGAACCGGCCGGCAGCCTGGACAGCAAGGGCACCCGGGAGGTGCTGCGGCTGCTCTCCCGCTTCCACCAGCGGGGCCAGACGATCGTGCTGGTCACCCATGACGCCCGGATGGCCAGCGCGGCCGACCGGGTCATCAGCTTCTTCGACGGGCGAATAGCCGACGACGCGGCCCTCGGCGAGAGCCGGGGCGGACGCGGCGGCCCCGGCGGAGTCCTCGGCGTACTCGAACTCAAGGACTGAAGGACCGACCGTGCGGGCCACACTGCGCTGGGCACACGCCGATCTGCGGGCGCACCGCGGCGAGGCGCTGTTCGTCGTGCTGGCGAGCGCCGGGATCATCGCTTCACTGCTGCTGGCCGGAGCACTGCTGAACTACGCGGCCAACCCCTGGCAGCGGATCTTCACCCAGTCCCACGGCGCCCACGTGTGGATCCACACCCGGTCCGACGCCGACACCGCCGCACTGGCCGAGCTGTCCGGGGTGGAAGGCGTGGCGGGGCCTTACCGCACCGGGCAGGCGACGCTCGAGTCCCGTGGGGCCCGCGCACGGGTCGAACTACGGGCCACGGACGCGCGCCCCGAAGAGATCGCGCGCCCGCTGCTCACCGCCGGCCGCTGGCTCGATCCGGCGACCGACGGCGCCGCGGACCGGGCCGCGCTCGGCGGGGTCGTTCTCGAAGCCTCCGTGGCACGCGTGCTGTGGGCGGAACCGGGCGACGAACTCACCGTCGCCGACGCGGCCGGGACCGCCCGGACGCTGCGTGTCGCCGGAATCGCCGAGAGCGCCGAGCTGCGCTACCGCCCGGGCGGACAGCCGGGGACCGGCTGGGTACTGCCCGGCACGCTCGACCGGTCCGTTCCTGCAACCAGCGGCGTGACGGCCGGACTGCGGCTCACGGACCCCGCCGACACGGACTTCACCGTCCAGCGCGCCGTCACGGTGCTCGGCGCCGACCATGTGACCCAGGTCGCCAAGTGGCAGCAGGCGCGCGCCGAGGCAGGCGGCGACGACCGGCTGCTCGGGCAGCTCTTCGCCGTGTTCGGGCTCGGCGCGCTGCTGTGCGCCGCGCTCGCCGCGTCGGGTGCGATCGCCGCCCGGGTGCGCGGCCAGTTGCGTGACATCTCGATCCTCAAGGCGATCGGCTTCACGCCCGGCCAGGTGATACGGGGCTTCCTGATCCAGCACCTCGCGTTCGCACTGCTCGGGATCACGCTCGGTACGGCGGCGATCGCGCTGCTCGGGGGCCGGCTGCCGGGGCGGATCGGCGAGGCGGCCGGGGTGTGGCAGGACATGCCCGGGTACACGGCGGTGCTCCTCGGGATACCGGGCGCCGCGGTCCTGCTGATCGCGGCCGCGACCGGGCTCGCCGCCTGGCGGGCCGGGCGGGTGCCGCCGGTACCCGTGGCGCGCATGGCGCTGCCCTCGGCCGCGCCCATGACCGGGCTGGGCCGACGGGCGCTCGGGCTGCGTGTGCCGCCGGCCCTGGTACTCGGCTGGCGAGCCGCGTTCCCACGCCGGGCCCTGGCACTGGTCCCCGTGGCACGCCTGGCACTTCCACTGCTGATGATCACCGTGGCGCTGGTCGCCTGGACGACCGTGGACCGGTTCGGCAGCCGTCCCGCCGAGATGGGACGCCCGGCGGCGCTGACGGTGCGGGCCGAGCGGCCGGGCAGCATCCCGGACCGGGAACTGGACCGCGCCCTGACCGCACAGCGGGACGTGGTGGCCGCGCACCCCGGCGCCGAGGTCGCGGCGCTCGCCCCCGGGCAGACCGGCACGATCGCGCTCCGCGGTCTCGGCACGGCGTCGGCCCCGTATCCGTACACGGTGGCCGAAGGCCGCGGGCCGGACGGGCCGGACGAGGCGGTCGCGGGGCAGGGGCTGCTCGACCTGCTCGATGTCGGTGTCGGGGACTGGGTGCGGCTGACGGTCGAGGGCCGGCCGCAGATCCTTCACATCGTCGGACGCAGCATCGAGCCGGAAGACGGTGGCCGGGTGATCTCCACCACCCTGGACACGCTGCGGGAGGACGATGCCACGCTGCGGCCGGACTTCCATCTGGTGGCGCTGCGCGACGGCGCGGACCCGCGGGAGGTCAGCAGTGCGCTCGCCACATCCTTCGGCGGCACGCTGGAGATCCGCGAGGTCGCCAATCCGGCGGACCGGCTCGGTCCGGCCCGCGGGGTCATCGCGGCGCTGATCGCGGTGCTGGCCCTGATCGGGCTGATCGAGCTGCTGACGCTGATCAGTACGGGGGTGCGTGACCGCGGCCGGGATCTGCTGGCTCTCAAGGCGATCGGCCTGACACCTCGCCAGATCAGTTCGGTGATCGTGACGGCAGCCGGTCTCACGGCACTCGCGGCGGCGGTGGTCGGCACGGTGCTCGGCGTGGTCTCGGGGCGGTGGCTGGTCGACACGCAGGGCCGTATCAGCGGCATCGGTGCCGGCATCGCGCAGCCGCTGCCCGGCTACCTGCTGGCGCTGGTGGGGGTCGGGGCCGTACTCGGCGCGGTCGCCGCGGCTGCGCTGCCCGCGGTCCGCACGGCTCGCCGCCGGCTCGCGGACTCGCTCGGCGAAACGCTCTGAGTCAGGAGCCGAGCTCGATGTCCGGCTGCTGGGCGCGGTGTTCGGGGGTGCGGCGGTGCGGTGGTGGGTGCACAGGGCGGCGTCACCGGAGGGCCGGCCGGTGCCGCACGCTGTGCTGACGGCCCACTGCCGGGCAGTGCATGTGACCTGGGTGCTGCCGCAGGCGGTGCACCGTGGACCCGCGCGCCCTCGCACCCTCCGTGGTCCACTTCGGCGACGTGCGGATTCCGCAGGTCAAGTACGCGCTGCGGGAAGCGGTCCACCCGGTCCACTGAAGTCCCTGGCCGGGCCGGGCCGTTCCGCGACCGGTGCCGGCCGTCGACGTAACCTTCTGCTCCTGCTCTCCCGGTTGCCGGACCGTAATGCGCCGAGCGCTGTGAACCCTTGGGCGCCCCGGCGCGGTATGGCATTCTGCGGCGGTCAGGAGCATCCGGCGCGCCGACCGTATGCAGTGCTCTGGCGCGCCGGGGCCGGCCGACTCGCTGGAGACACCGCCATGCCCCATGCCTCGGCTCCGCGTCGCCGAAGACCTCGGAACGGATGCAGGTGTGATGCGGTCCGAGGGGCCTCGTCCACGGCCTCGGCGTATGTCGAAATCCCCTGCGGGAGAACGCGTCGACGGCAGATGATCTTTCCATGACCACCTCCGACCCTTCGGCGTCGTCCTTGATCCGCCGTGTCGATCCCCAGACTCTGCACCCGGCACCCGGCTGTCACCACATCACCGTTGTCCGATCCGGCCGCACCGCGTATGTCGCCGGGCAGTGCCCCTGGGATCCGTCCGGCACGCTCGTCGGCGAGGGTGACCTCGGCCGGCAGATCGACCGGGTCGCGGCCAGCGCCATGACCGCGTTGGCCGCGGTCGACGCCGCGCCGGATCAGACGGTCCGCTCCGTGGCCCATGTCGTCAGCGACGACACGGAGGTGCTCGCGGCGGCCTGGAGGCGGCTGACGGCATCGCCGCTCGGGCCGGCGTTCACGACGGCGAGCACGCTGCTCGGCGTGGCGCAGCTCGGTCCTCACCGTCAGCTCGTCGAGCTGGACCTGACCGCGGCGCTCCCCGCATGACGGCCGCGACCGAGGGCGGTCACGACTGGTCCGGCACCCGTGCGTGGGTGGAGAGGCAGTTGCACGCGTCCGAGCGCATCGAGGCCGTCGACACTCTGCGCGGCGGATGGTCCTCGCACATGCGCCGTCTGCAGATCACAGGCGCGCGGACACCGCGCGCGCTGGTGCTGCGGTCCTTCGTCAAACCGTTCTACCTGCGGGTCGCCGACGCCCTCCTCACGCGCGAGGCGGACATCCTGCGGCTGCTCGCGCCGACCGGCATACCGGCGGCCGCACTGCACGCCGTCGATGCGACGGGGAAGCACTGCGACCATCCCTCGCTGCTGATGTCGCTGCTGCCCGGCGGGGTGCGGCTGGACGACGAGGAGGCCGCGCAACGCACGGCGCTGCTGGCCCGGCAACTGGTCGCGATCCACCGGCTGGACGTACCGGAGCATGCCAGGCCCCGAACGTACGAGGCGTGGACCTCAGCGGAACGGGTGCGCGTGCCCGGGACCACCCGGCGTCCGGAACTGTGGGCGCAGGCCGTCGACATCATCCGCAACGACCCCCCGGCGTACCGGCCCTGCTTTCTGCACCGGGACTTCCATCCGGGCAATGTCCTGTTCACCGGACACGGCAGCGATCTGAAGATCACCGGCGTCGTCGACTGGGTGGAGACCTCCTGGGGCCCGGCCGATCTGGACGTGGCGCACTGCTCCACGGCGCTGGCCCTGCTCCACGGCGCCCGCGCCGGCATGGACTTCGCCGACCGGTACGTCGCGGCCGGCGGGACCTTGGCCACCGATCCCGCGGCGCATCTGTACTGGCGCGTGCTGGACGCGCTGGCCTTCGCTCCGGACGCGGAGAAGGTCGCGGTGCCGTGGCGTGAGCTGGGACGCACGGATCTGGCACCGTCGCTGCTCACGGCAAGGCTGGAGGAGTATGTGCACGGGCTGGTCGCCCGCTACGGCTGAGATCCGGATCCTTGCGGTCGTCGCCGTAAGGCTCCGGCGCTCCCTCGGCAACGGACCCCGGCCCACGATGCACAGGCCGTCGGCGGAACCGGGCGTGACGCAATTGTGTCTGTCATGGGGACAGCATGTGAGCTACCGTGCGGCGGTCGTACATAAGCCACCGTGGGGTACGGCGTCATAGGGGACCGCTGGCGGCTCCCACTGGGGGAAATGATGAACGTGTGGTCGGTGCCTGGGTACACGGAGTCCCGGGAGCTGGGGTCCGGTGGCTGCGGCCGAGTCGTCCTGGCCGTCCATGACGCGACCGGCATGCCGGTGGCCGTCAAGTATCTGAACGAGCGGCTGCGTACGGACTCGGCCTTCGTGCGGGAGTTCCGCGCCGAGGCGCGGCTGCTCGGTGACCTCGACTCGCCGCATGTCGTGGGGCTTTACGAGTACGTCGAAGCGCCGAACGGCGCCGCCATCGTGATGGAGCTGGTCGACGGAATCGCCCTGCGCGCACTGCTCCAGCGGGAGGGCGCAACCGGACCCGAGGCCGCGCTCGTCGTGCTGAAGGGCTCACTGCTGGGTCTTGCCGCCGCACATCGCGCCGGTGTGGTGCACCGCGACTACAAGCCCGAGAACGTCCTCGTCGCCGCCGACGGTTCGTCGAAGCTCGTCGACTTCGGTATCGCCGCGGGACGCGACAGCACCCCGGGAGTGGCCGGAACCCCTGCGTACATGGCCCCCGAGCAGTGGAACGGCGAGCCCGCCTCGCCCGCGGCCGACGTCTACGCGGCGACCGCGACCTTCTACGAGTGCCTGACCGGCCGCAAGCCCTACACCGGCGAGAACTTCGCCGAGCTGGCTCTGCAGCATCTCGACGCACCGATCCCCGATGCGGAGGCACCCGAGCCGGTACGGCCGCTGATCAGGCGGGGACTCGCGAAGTCGCCGGGTGAGCGGCCCGCGAACGCGATGGCGTTCGTGGCCGAGCTCGAGGAGATCGCGGGGGCGGCGTACGGCCCCGACTGGGAAGAGCGCGGACAACGGAAACTGGCCGCGCTCGCCGCGCTGTTGCCGCTGCTGTTCCCTTCCGCGGCGGGCCACGCAGTCGGAACGACCGATCTCGCCACGACCGCGCTGGGCGGAGGGAGCAAGCTCGGCGGCTGGTCACCGCTGCTGCGCAAGGCGCTGACCGCGGCCGTCGCCCTGGCCGTCGCCGTGGTCGTCGCGATCGCCGCCGGGGCTCAGGGGGGCGGCCCGCAGGAGACGACCGCGCAGGCCGTCGCCACCACGAGCGCCGATCCCGGCACTCCGCAGGCCCCGGACGTCCCACCGTCAGGCAGCGCTTCTGCCTCCGCCGAACCGTCCCCGTCCGCATCGGACGCTGCGAGCCCGTCCCCCACGGCCTCCGGCAGCGCGACAGCCGGGCCTGGGTCACCCACGCCGGGGACCACGACGGACCCCGCGACTCCACCGCCGACGACCACCCCGACCACGGACCCGACGACCGCCACGCCCACGGTGACGCCGTCGGCGCGGGTACGGAACGTGTCGGTGACGAGCTTCCGGCAGACGGACTTCGCCGTTGGTGCCGCGACCGTCGGCGTCAGCACCGACGGCACGGGTCCCGTGACGATCGTCATCTCCTGGTCCACCAGTAACTCGAAGGGCGACCCGGGTACACCTGACGGCACGCAGACCTTCGAGCGCAGTGGTGCGACGCAGTACACCCTCGACCTGACCCACTCCTTCTCGGGGCGAGCCTGCTACTGGGGGGTTCAGGCGACAACGAACCCGACCGCCGCGAACGGCAGTTCCATGCAGCAGATCCTGACTCAGCGGTGCACGATCACATGAGCGGTCCGATGAACGATCCCCGAATCCCGGACACCGTCCGCCTGCCCGAGCCCGTGCCCGCCCCCGAGCCCCAGCCCGACGACGAGTACAGCGCGACAGCTCTCGGCAGTCACTGGTTCGAGCGGCCGGAAGGCGACGCTCCGGCCGACACACCCACTCTCGTCCGGCGCGAGCCGTCCGAGCACGTGGCCCCTGACCGGGTGGAGGGCGACGTACTGCGCTTCGGGCCCGGTGTGACCGCTGCCGTCCGGAGCCGCCGCAACGGCACCACCGCCGTCGACATCTGGCACGGCACCCTTGCGGGACAGTCCGCCGACGAACCGGAGCGGGTGCGCGCTCCCCGGAGCCGGGTGCTCCGGCGCTACTCCCTCGCCGCCGCGGTGCTGGTGGCCGTGCTGGCCTTCCTGGCCTGGCAGCGCTACGGCCCCGGACTGGCCGTCCGCGACGTGACCGTGCGGACCTCCGCCGACGGGCCCGGGTGCGACGGCACGGCCGATGTCGTGGGCGTGGTGAGAACCAACGGCCGGCCCGGCACCCTCACCTACCGCTGGGTGCGCAGCGACGGCACCACGTCGGGCGAGTTGAAGGAGAAACTGACGCGAGGCCAGAAGCAGGCCCGCCTGCATCTGCTGTGGACATTCCACGGCAAGGGCAGGTACCAGGCAGCAGCGGAGCTGCGCATCACTGCTCCGTCGGCTCACTCGGCGTCGGCGCGTTTCGTGTACACATGCGGCTGAGCCGCGTCCCCTGTGCGGACGGGGGCGCGGCTGCGGCCGTTGCCGCTGTGCGACACGACCGGCCGACCGTGGAACTTCACGCCAGGCGTCACCGATGCCCGGAATCCGGGCTCCTGGCGGATCGTCGGGACGATGTTGTACCGACCTCCTCGCCCACGTGAACGTGAGCGAATTCCTCCCCGGCGTCCGTTGTCACGGTTCGGCTTGAGCCGGCTTCCTGCTTCCTTCCCGGTTTCCCCACCCCGTGCGGCACCAGTACCGCGCGATCAGGCTGTGGTCCGGGCTCCTACTTCGCCGGGTCCGTGGACGGGGCCCTGCTGCCGGAGACCACCGGCGTGTCGCGACTCGCCGACTCGCCGACTCGCCGACCCGCCGCGCCGGACATGGAACGGCCCGCAGAGGATTCACCTCTACGGTGTCGAACCAGTAGTTTCCAGAAAGGCAGTGGTGATATGGCCGTCGACGCATCGGGCGTCAACGTCGCACGAGATCCGGATCCGGAGCCGGGACCTGAGCGATGGAACGGCCGGCAAGGCCCCTCCTGGTCCTGGCGCACCTCCTGGCCACTTGCCCTGTCCCTGTTGCCGCTAGGTCTCCTCGCCATGGCCTCATTGCTCGGCCGCCATGTCCGGCCCAGCGCCGACGAGTGGTGCTTTCTGCCCAGCGTCCGCGACCAGGGCATCACGGGTCTGATCGGCAAGTTCTACTTCACCGACAACGGACGGGTCGGCAACGGCCTGCTCGTCGGGCTCTACGCCAAGTTCCCTGTGGCCGGGCACCAGTGGTTCGGGCTGATCAGCGGCGTTCTCATGCTGGCGCTGCTGTGGGCACTGACCACGCAGCTGCTGCGCCGGGCCCACCTGGTGGTGCCACGCGGTCTCCCGTTGCTCGTGGCGTCCGTGATCGCCGCGGTCTTCCTGTTCGCCACGCCCAATACGTACAAGACGTTCTACTGGCCCGCGGCCTCCGTCTCGCACACCGTCGCACCGGTGCTCGCCTGCGCGGCGGCGATCCCGCTGCTGCGTGCGCGCGGCCGGCGGGGCCGTGTCGCCGCGTTCGCCACGGTGCTCGCGGCGGGGATCTTCATGGGCACGCTCTCCGAAGAGACGTCGGTCGTCGCCCTCGTGGTCCTGTCGGGTGCGGTGCTCTTCGCCCACCGCGTCTTCGTCCCGCGCGTGACGGGGCTCGTGCGCCGCTGGTCGCTGGCGGGGGCGGCCGGTGTCGCCATCGGCACGGTGGTGCTGATGACGTCCCCGGGTTCGATCGAACGCCGCGAGCGCTACGGCGCCGACCGCGCCTCCCTATTCGCGCCCGAAACCCTGCTCGGCTCGCTGCGCGGATCGGGGCAGATCCTGGCGACCGTACTCACCACGTGGCAGTACTTCGGCGCGGTCGCGGCCGGTGTGCTGCTGGGGCTGCTGGCGCGCGGCCGGGCCGGGCGGCCCGCCGCCCTGCTGCCCTGCCGTCCGCTGTTTCTTCTCTCCCTCGGCGCGGCCGCGTTCGTGGTCTCCGGCTATCTGTGCACCGTGATCACATATCCCGTGTTCGGGGCCCGGGTGGTGACCACCGAACGTACCTGGAACGACTACCTGCTCCTGTTCGTCCTGCTGCTGACCGGCGCCGGTGCCTTCGCCGGGCGGGCAGTTCGGCTGCGCGGGCGCCGCACGGGTACGGCGGCGGCCGCGGCCGCCGCGGTGTGCGCGGCGGCCATGCTGGGCCTGGTGGGGCCGCTCCACGGGCTCGGGGACGCGATGCAGGTGCGGGCGGGTCAGTGGGACCGCCAGGACCGCTTCCTGCGCGAGCAGGCGGCGAGCGGCGCGAAGGTGGCACCGTACACGCCGGTACGGGTGGCCAGAATGCTGGAGCCGTTCGGCGACCAGGGCCGCAGGATCTGGCCGGCCCAGTGTGTGGCGGACTACTACGGCCTCGAGAAGGTCACTTACTCGACACGGATTCCATGACCTCGGCGGTCAGGGCGTCGGCGGCCGCCGCGTGGGAGGTGTCCGTCTCCCGGATCACATAGTGCGGCCGCCGCTTCGCCTCGTGGTAGATCCGTCCCACGTACTCGCCGATGACTCCGAGCGTGGCGAGCTGGATACCGCTGAGGGCGACGATGGCGGTGATGATGGTCGCGTAGCCGGGTGTTTCGACGCCGTCGAGCAGTACGTTGGCGATTATCCACAGCGCGTAGCCGAGGGCGGACAGGAACAGCCACAGCCCGGTGTGGATCGCCATGCGCAACGGGCGGCTGTTGAAGGAGAGCAGCCCGTCGATGCCGTAGTTGAGCAGCCGTCTGCCGCCCCACTTGGACTGGCCGGCGGCACGCTCCACGTTCTGGTAGGTGAAGCTGACGGTGTCGAAGCCGATCCAGGAGAAGAGCCCCTTGGAGAAGCGGTTGCTCTCCGGGAGGGACAGGACGGCGTTGACGGCGCGGCGTGACAGCAGCCGGAAGTCGCCTGCCCCGTCGAGGACCTCGACGTCCATGAAGCGGCGCACCAGGCGGTAGTACGTCTGGCTGAGCGCCTTGCGCACCGTACCCTCGCCGGTACGGTCCCGCTGCGCGATGACCTGGTCGTAGCCGTGACGGTGCAACTCCAGCATGCGGGGCAGCAGTTCGGGAGGGTGCTGGAGATCGGCGTCCATCAGGACGACCACCTCCCCCTGGGACATCCGCAGACCGGCAAGCATCGCCGACTCCTTGCCGAAGTTCCGGCTGAAGGAGGTGTAGCGCACCCGCGGGTCCGTTGCCGCGAGATCACGGAGGCGGATCCGGGTCCGGTCGCTGCTGCCGTCGTCCACGTAGCAGATCTCGAAGGTCGTCGCGGTCGGCTCGAGGGCGGCGATGAGAGCAGCGTGGAAGGCGTCGATCACCTCGCTCTCGTTGAAGCACGGGACGACGACCGACGTGTGGACCGTTCTCATTTCACTCCATGCGCTGGTGCGGGCAGGCCGCATCTCTGCAGCCCATTGCGTATGGAGGGATGACCTCCCGGCCGCAGAGGTTGCCTCTCATGGTGAGACGATCACTCTCCGGACTCCGGGAAGCTGGTGTCACCGGGCGCGTCGCGCCGCGGCTGCGGGTGACGCTGCGTCACGTATGGCGGCGCCGGAGCATCACCGATCCGGTCACGGCGAGAAGTGCGAGGACGGCGGCTCCCGAACCGGCGATCAGGGTGAGCGTCTTGTCGTCCCCGTCCGCCGATGCTGCGGCGGACCGGTCCGCCGGCGGGACGACGGGCGGGGTGACCGGTGGCGCGGCCTCTGCCGTCGCGGGCGTTTCCGCCGGCTCCTCGGTCGGCTCGTCCTTCGGGGGGCTCGGCGAGGGCGCGGTCGGCGGCGTGGTGTCCCTCGGCGGCGCTTCGTGTGCCTCCTCGCCCTTCGCGTTGCCGGTCAGCATCACGTCGGAGCACGAGTAGTAGGTGTCCGGCGTGTCCGTGTTCTGCCAGATGGTGTAGAGCACATGGCGGCCGGTCAGATTGGCGGGCAGACGCCCGCGGATCCGGTAGGCACCGTTGACCAGCGCGGGGTCGGTAGCGGTGGCGAACGGCCGTGCCGCCAGGTCGTCCCAGCGCAGCGGCCCGGCGGGATCGTAACCCTCCTTCGTGAGATAGAGCTTGAAGGTCCCCCTGTGCGGGATCGTCGAGCGGTAGGTGAGCGTGAACCGCTCGCCCGCCTCGAGCGGCGTCGCGGGCCAGTCGGCCCGGGCGACGTCCAGGCCCCGGTACGCGTCCAGGCCGGCGCTGCACAGCTGCCCGTCCGGAATGACCTGCCGGTCCCGGCCCCGCACGTCCGCCACCCGCAGGTTGTCCCATGCGCGGAAGTCCGCTCCCCCGTTGACGGCAACGGCCGCCCGGCAGGCGGCCGATGTGCGCTGCGCCCCATCCAGGCCGCAGGCGGCGACTCTGCTGACCGGATCGGTCGGCGCGCCGTGGGCGTGTGCCACGCCGGCGGCCGCGCTGGTGAGCAGGATCGGCACCGCCCCGAGGACGACGGCGGCGGCAGTGGCGGGTCCCGGGCGACGGTGTGTCATCGGCGGCAGACCTCCTTGCGTGCTGGGGGCTGGACGGTTGCCGTCGTCCAGTACGTCGGAGGCGGGCGCCGCGTTCACCGGACGGCGGGGACACCTGGAGGCCCAGAGCTTGTACGCGGTCCCCGGCGGGGCGGGGTCCGGCGGTCAGAACCTGACGCGGGCGGCGACGGGCAGATGGTCGCTGCCGGTCGCGGGCAGCGAGAACAGGCTCGTGACGGTGGCGGACCTGGTCATGACCTGGTCGATCCGGGCGACGGGAAACGCCGCCGGCCAGCTGAACGCGAACCCCGGCCCGGTCGGGTTCATCTGTGAACTGACCGGCCGCAGGCCGCGGTCGTCCACCGTGCTGTTGAGATCGCCCAGCAGGATCACCCTGTCCAGCGGCTCGGCGGCGATCGCCGCGCCGAGCAGGAGGGCGCTCTCGTCCCGCCATGCCGAATCCAGGCCGTTCACTCCGAGGCGCACCGAGGGCAGATGGGCGACGTAGACGGCGATCTCGCCCTGTGGCGTACGCGCGGTGGCGCGCAGCGCCCGGTTCCAGCCGGGGCCGATCCCGGCCGGTTTGATGTCCAGTGGCCGTACGTCGGTGAGCGGAAACCTCGACCACAGTCCGACGGTACCCGCGACCGCGTGATGCGGATGGTGCGCGGCGAGTGCCTCGTGGTAGCGGGGCCGGGCGGATCCGGTGACCTCCTCCAGTGCGATGAGGTCGGGGCTGATCCGGGCCAGGGCCCGGGCAGTGGCCTCCGGGTCGGTGTTCGTGTCACTGACGTTGTGCTGCACCACGACCAGGTCGTGCGCGGCTCCCTGGGCGGGCAGCAGCAACGCGCCGAACTGGCCCAGCCACGCCACGACGGGCAGCAACAGCGCGAGCAGTGCGGTGCGGGACCTGCGCACCACGGCCACGGCCAGCAGCACGGGCACGACGAGCCCGAGCCACGGCAGGAACGTCTCCAGCAGACTGCCGAGGCGGCCGGGGGTGTTCGGTACGGCGGACGGCAGCGCGAGCAGGCACGCCACGACCACGGCGGCCGCGGCGGTGGTGCGGCCGTTCCGCCACGAGAAGCGACGACGCTGCGCGGTCCGGCTGCGACCGCATCGGCCCCCGCACAGCGTGCCCCACAACGCGGGGCGCCGACGCGTCACTCGGCGCCCCGTCGGCACCGCGGCCGCGTGCCCCTGCGTACCGTCCATCACGCCCTCCCCGTTGCCCCCGATGCAGTTGTCCTTCAGGGGCGCCTCCGTCCGGCTCCGGGCAGGGTACGCGGACGATGTCGCCTCCCAGGTGCTGCCGGCGGTTCTGGAAGGCGCCGACGACATGACGGTCACTTTCAACCCGTCGTATCTCGTGGATGCCCTGTCGTCGTTCGACGCGCAGCACGTGCGCTTCCATCTGCTCGGCCCGGGACAGCGGGCGCTCCTCATCGGCGCGGTGCAGCCGGGGCACCGCCATCTGGTGATGTCATTGAAGCACCTGGTCCGACCCGTACACACCGATGGCGGCCGGTTAGGCTGAGGCGCCTATGCTCCGTTCGAACCACATCCGCTCGCGTCGTAGCCGCACGCGTCCCATGCGTGTTGTGCGGCGTACCCGCACAGGCGCCGCTGCGTTCCGGGCTGCGGCGGCCGTGGCTGCGGGTGCCTGGATGCTGACCGGCTGCGCGGCGGAGACCGGGGCGCGGGACGGCGGCGTCGCGCCCAGTCTGTCGCCTCCCGTGCATGCCTCGCCCCTGTGGCCGCAGTACGAACCGCCACGGCCGCTCGGCACCGGTGAGCCCCTCCCCGCGTACCGGCCCTACCCTGCCGTGCCCATCGAGGTCCCCGTGAGCGGCCTGCGGGGCATGCCCGTCAAGACGTTGCTGGAGAAGGATCCGAATGTGCCGCAGCTGGTCCGGGCCGCGCTCTCGAACTGTCCCGGCACGCGCTGCGGGCTGCGCTCCCCCGTCCTCCGGGATCTGACGGGCGACGGAAGCGACGAGCTGGTGGTCGCCTTCGACGAACCCTCCGCGTCGCTGACGCTGGTGCAGGTCTACCGGGCCTCCGGCCGCACCGTACGCCCGGTGCTGATCACCTGGGGACAACTGGGCCTGACCGGCGAGACGTTCGGCCATGACCTGGTGATCACCGCGACCGGTCACGACGGACGTTTCACCACCCGCTACCGCTGGAACGGCACCGTGATGGCCCCGGGTTCACCGCAGGACGAGCCACGGCCGCCCGGCGGTCGGGGCGGTACGACTCCTGTGCCTCCCAGCACGACCAACCCACCGGCGGCCGTGCCCCCGACGAGGACGTCCCGATGACGAACATCCCACCGGCTCGCTCCGAGGCCCATGTGCTGCTCGTCGAGGACGACGAGGTGATCCGCAACACCGTGCGGATGCTGCTCGAGCGATACGGCTTCACCGTGTCGACCGCGGGTGACGGGCTGACGGGGCTGGAGTTGTTCCGGGAGACGGGCCCGGATCTGCTGCTGCTGGATGTCATGCTGCCCGAGCTGGACGGTATCGGACTGTGCCGCAGGGTCCGCGAGTTGAGCCTCGTGCCGATCCTGATGATGTCGGCCCGCGGCGACACGCTGGACGTCGTCTCCGGCCTGGAGGCGGGCGCCGACGACTATGTGGTCAAACCCTGTGAGAGTGCGATTCTTGTCGCACGCATCCGCTCGCTGCTGCGCCGCGCCTCCTTCCCGACCGCCGTCCCCGCCGGCGACGGGTCACCGGGCGATGAGGAATCCACAGCCACGTTCGGCGACCTGACCATCGACACCCGCGGCATGGAGGTGCGGCGCGCCGGACATACGCTCGCGCTGACGCCGACCGAGCTGCGGATGCTCCTGGAGTTCGCCGCGTCACCCGGCGTCGTACTGGAGCGGCGCACGCTGCTGAGCCGGGTGTGGGACCACGCGTGGCACGGCGATACCCGGGTCGTCGACCTCCATGTGCAGCGGCTGCGGGCCAAGATAGGCGCCGAGCGGATCGAGACCGTCCGCGGCTTCGGCTACAAGCTGCGGCGCTGACCATGGACCTGCGCTGGAGGATCGCCGTCCTGGTGGGCGTGGCCATCTGCGCCGTTGCCACCGCCGTGGGTGTGCTGGTGCACCACGCCTCGCGCGACCGGGAGTTGTCGCAGGCACGCGAAGCCGCACGCACCACCCTCGACCGGGCTGCCGTCATCTACGCCCGCACCGGCACGGTCCAGGGATCGGGTGCCGCACTCGGCGCGACCGGGCTGCCGCACGGTCTCGCCACGCTGGTCGACAGGGGGCGCCAGGGCACCGAGTTCACCGACGGACCGGCGGGGCCCGCCATGTGGGCCGCGCGGCCCACGGGCGACCAGGTGCTCTCCGTACGCATCGATCTGGGCGTCACCATGCGCGACCTCGGTGCGCTCGACACCAACATCGTCGTGGCCTGTGTGCTCACGACGGTGGTGGTGCTGCCGCTCGGGGTGCTCAGCGCGGGCCGGATGAGCCGCAGGCTGCGTACGGCCGCCGGGACCGCGCGTCGCATCGCCGACGGGGACCTGGACGCCCGTATCTCGGCCGGGCCCCGTCCGCAGGACGAGATCGCCGAGATCTCCGCGGCGGTCGACAGCATGGCGGCGGCGCTTCAGCGGCGACTGCGGGTCGAGCAGCGTTTCACCGCCGATGTGGCGCATGAACTGCGTACCCCCCTGATGGGGCTGGTCACTGCGGCCGAACTGCTGCCGGAGGACGAGGCGGCCGGATATGTGCGCGACCGGGTGCGGGTGCTCAGCACGCTCGTGGAGGAGCTGCTGGAGATCTCCCGCCTGGACTCGGGCGGGGAGGAGGCGGATGTGTCGCCGTGCCCGATCGGGCCGTTGGTGACGGAGATAGTCGGCCGCACCGGGCTGTCCACGAAGGTGCTGGTCGAGGGTCCGACCGAGCCGGACGAAGACATGAGGGTGTGGACCGACCCGCGGCGCCTGGAGCGCATCGTCGCCAATCTGGTCGTCAACGCGCACCGGCACGGCCGTGCTCCGGTCACGGTGTCCGTGACCGGCGACGAATGTGTGACCGTGACCGTACGCGACCGGGGCCCGGGCTACCCCGAGTCGCTGCTTCAGGACGGGCCGCAGCGATTTCGCACGGGCACGCGGGAGCGGGGCACGGGGCATGGTCTGGGCCTGACCATCGCGCGTGGCCAGGCCGAGGTCATCGGAGCCACGCTGGTCTTCGCCAACGACCCGGACAGCGGAGCGGTCGCCACGCTGCGGCTGCCGGCAGCGGTGGGCGAGGCCGGCGGACAGGACGAGCGGGACGGCTGACCGATACACGACCGATACATCACCGAGGGCCGGCCGATGCCGTCCTTCCGGTTGGCGAAGATCTTCGGCACCGAGGATGGTGCCCATGCGTATCAGGCGGAACCCGGACAGGCCGACCGGGCGGCTCACTGCGAGCGAGTTCGGCTGGGCGGACACGCCGGAACGGGACGGCGCAGGCAGGCCGGGCCCGCGCAGAAGAGGCCGCACGTCGCGACCGCTCCCCGGCATGCGCGGCCGGGCCCGCACACGCACACGCACCGGGATACGCCGGTTCCTCAGCTGGCGCAGGCTCCTCCTCGGCCTGGCCACCCTGTGCCTCCTGCTCGTCGGCGGCTTCACGGTCCTGTACTTCATGATCGACATCCCCCGGGCCAACGACCTGGCCAAGGCACAGAGCAACGTCTTCCTCTACAGCGACGGAACACGCCTGGCCCGCACCGGAGACATCAACCGGGAGAGCGTGCCGCTGGACCGAGTGCCCGAGAATGTGCGGCGCGCCTTCGTCGCGGCGGAGAACAAGGACTTCTACAGCGACGCCGGCGTCTCCCTGAGCGGCACCGCACGAGGGATCCTCAGCACGCTGACGGGCAAAGGCAAACAGGGCGGCTCGACCATCACCCAGCAGTACGTCAAGAACTACTACCTCAGCCAGGAACAGACCGTCAGCCGCAAGGTGCAGGAGCTGGTGATCGCCCTCAAGGTCGACCGGCAGACCTCCAAGGACGACATTCTCGCCGGCTATCTCAACACCAGTTTCTACGGGCGCCAGTCGTACGGAATACAGGCGGCGGCCCGCGCCTACTACGGCAAGGAGGTCGGACAGCTCACCGTCGAGGAGGGTGCGTACCTCGCGGCGCTGCTGCAGGCTCCCAGCCAGTACGACTGGGCGGTGGCCGGCCCCTCGGGCAGGCAGCGGGTCGTGGAGCGCTGGGGCTATGTGCTCGACAACATGGTCGAGGAGGGCTGGCTGGACGCGTCCGCGCGGCAGGGCATGCGGTTCGCGCCGCCGCTTGCGCCCAAGCCGACCGCGGGCCTCGGCGGACGCACCGGATATCTCGTCGAGGCCGCGCGGCGGGAGCTGCTGGCATCAGGCATCAGCGAGCAGGAACTCGCCGGCGGTGGCTGGCGTATCACCCTCACCGTCGATCCGGCCCGGCAGCGGGCGCTGGAGCAGGCCGTCGCGACCAGTGACGGCGCAGTCGAGGGCGGCGGTACGGACTCGGACATCAACCGGCAGACCGGGGCGGTGTCGGTGGACCCGAGGTCCGGCCGCATCCTGGCGCTGTACGGCGGCAGGGACTACCTCAAGCACTTCATCAGCAACGCGACCCGCTCCGACTACCAGGCCGGACCGACCTTCGGTCCGGTGGCCCTGGCCGCGAAGGTCGACGCGCCGCCCGAGGAGCGGGGCGCCGGCACCGCATCGGACTATTTCGCCCAAGTCCGTCAGACCGCCGTGGAGTTGGGCATGAACCCGCAGGCGAGCGGGTTCACCTCGCCGCGGTCGACGTCGCTCGGACTCATGGGTGTCAGCCCGATGGAGATGGCGGGCGTCTACGCCACCCTCTCCAACGGCGGCAAGAAGGTGACCCCTTCGATCGTGAAGTCGGCGCAGCGCGGCGACGAGCGCACGAAACTGCCGCCCGCGACCGGAGGCCAGGCCGTGAGCCCCGAGACGGCCGCCGTGGTGACCGGGTCCCTCAGCACCGACTTCGTCGGCGGCCCCTTCCCGGTCCAGGACGCAGCTGCGCGCCGGCCGCCGGACGGGTTCGTCCCGCGGGTCACGGGCGCCTCGGACGACAGGAAGGCGGAGTGGTACATCAGCTGCTCGCCGGAGCTTGTCACGTCGTTGGCGCTGTTCGGCGAGGATGCGAAGTCCAGGAAGCAGGTGGCTCTCGAGGGGGTGGGCAACGGCAGCGCGGCCAGGATCGGGACGATGTACACCTCGATGTCGCGCTCCGGGGTCGCGCCCGAGCCGACGCCCTCCGAGTGACGATCCGGTCCGTTCGGCGGCGCCGCGCAAATCCGGTGGAACGGCGGAGACCGGGTGTGCGAGGCTGAGGGTGCCGAAGGGGTGTAGCTCAGATGGCCAGAGCGTCGGTCTCCAAAACCGAATGCCGCAGGTTCGACTCCTGTCACCCCTGCCATCCAGGTCCCGCCGTCCGCTCGCTTGCAGCGGACGACGGGACCTGCGTCATTCTCCGACGAGCAGTCCGGCCAGAGCGGCCGGGTCCCCGGCCGGGTGCAGATCGCTGACCTGCCCGTCGCCCACCTCGATGACGCGCCACGTCCCGTCCTCGCGCAGGGCGACGTCGGTGGTGACGAACCGGCAGCCCAGGCTGCGCACGGTGGGCGCCACGTGCGCCAACTCCGGTGCGGTCGTTGCCGTAATACGGCTGTCTGGATGCGGCGTGATCAGCCGCGGATCTCCGTCCAGCCACCACACGCGCAGCTCAGGGGCGATGGACTCGTCCCTGACGAACCTCTCGAAGCTCCGCAGCACGATTCCGCCCGCCAGGAATTCCGCCTGGAGCTCGACGAACCGCCCGACGATCCGGTGCAGTTGCCGCGCGTCGCCCGGATCGGGGATGTAACAGGCCTCGTCCCAGGCGTCCTTACGGGACTTGACGAAGTCCTTGACGACGGCGGGACCGGCAGGCAGCTGCGCGGCGAGCGCGGACAGCTCTGCCGCGGACGGGGTCTGTCCCGGATCGGTCTGCCGCCAGACACTCGCGGGAGTGACCTCGCGGAACGTCTCGTACCAGCCGGGTAGTTCGTGGGCGGTCCGGTAGCGGTCCGGTGCGGTCAGGAGACCGCTGCGGCGCGACAGGAGCGCGGTGCTCAGATCGGCGTAGCGGTCAGCGGGGATCATCCAGCCCCGGTACCACGCCGCGCCCATGCCCTGTGGCACCCGGGCGACGGCGCGCCCGGCGTCGCCCTGGAGGAGGGCGTCATGGTCGATCAGCGCGATGTCACCACCGGCCGCCCGGACTTCGTGTGCCTCGGCGGCGAAATGGTCGTCGACGCGCCGGGGGTTGAGCGGATCACTGCAGTACAGGACAGGTGTGGGCATTCGATCACGGTACGCCCGCGCCGGGTCGGCACCGCGAGCGCCATCGGATCTCGCCGCCGGGATCGCCACCGGCGCCGGCAGTCGTCGGCGCACGCTACGGGCTGACGTCGCAGCGCGTGCACGCGGTCGCCTGACCGACGCCGGATCCGCATCCGGACGACCCGGGGGCCCCGCACGGGTGCGGATCGGCCGCGTTGTCAGTCCCCTCTGACAATCTGCGTACATGGAAACGACACTGCAGATCACCATCGACTGCACCGACCCGCAGAAACTCGTGGCCTTCTGGACCCAGGCGCTGCACTACGTGCCGGAGCCGCCGCCGGGTGGCCACGCCACCTGGCGGGAGTACTGGGCGGACATGGGTGTGCCCCAGGCGGAGCTGACCGAGGGGGTCGGTGAGGCCCCTGAGTCGATCGTGGACCCCAAGGGTGCCGGGCCGCGGGTCTGGTTCCAGCACGTGCCGGAGCCGAAGACCGTCAAGAACCGGGTGCACCTCGATCTGAAGGTGAGCGGCGGCCGGAGCGTTCCCCTGGCGCTGCGCACCGAGCGGGTGACGGCCGAGGTCGAGCGCCTGACCGCTGCGGGGGCGCGCATCCTGCGCACCATGGACGAGCCCGGCATGGACTACTTCGCCGTGGTGCTCCAGGATCCGGAGGGCAACGAGTTCTGCATCGCGTAGGCGCGACGGACGCCTGCCTCAGCGAGAGTGGTCCGGCCCGGCTCCCGCTCCCGCTCCCGCTCCCGCCTTCCGGGCCACCACCAGCACACCGCGCGGGCGGGAGTCGGACAGCCGCCCCAGCCCCTCGAGCGGCAGCAACTCCACCGAGAATCCCGCCTGTCTCAGGTCGGCGAGCACCTTCGAGAGCGGGAAGGTGCGGTAGTACATGACGAACCGCGGCCGCCACAGAGCGTTGCGCACGCGCATGGTCAGATCGAAGCCGAGCAGCGCCCAGTAGAGCCAGGATGCCGGGCGCGGCGGAGCCATGACCGGGAACACGAAGCAGCCGCCGGGGCGGAGCACCGAGTGGGCCTGGGCGAAGAGCAGGGGGCGCTCAGCGGGGAGGAAGTGACCGAATGCGCCGAAGCTCACGGCCAGGTCGAAAACCGGCCTGAACGGCAGGGCGCGGGCGTCGGCCCGTACCCAGGACACGGGCGGCCCGGTGTCGTCGGCCGACGGCCCGGCCAAGGCGGCGGCCGCGAGCATTCCGGCGCTGAAGTCGACACCGGCGACCCGTTCCCGGCACACCTGCCGCAGCATGCCGATGCCCGCGCCGGTGCCGCAGCAGATGTCGAGTCCGGCAGCGAAGGGCCCGAGCGGCCGTACGGCTTCGGCGACGGCATCGAGTACCGGGCCGGGTGTGCGGAAGGGCGTCAGGTCGAACTTGGGGGCGAGCAGGTCGTAGCCGTGCTCGGTCGAGGAGAGCGCCTGGACGGCCAGTTCGCGAAGGGTCGGGCCCTGAGGGGTGAACATCGCCGATCAGCGTAGCGGCAGGGACGGGGGGTCGGCTCCGGCATGAGGCCGTCGGCATCCGAACCGCCTTTCGTCGTATTGACGATAAGCAACTCCCGCCTATATCGTCACAGGGACGAAAAGAGGGGGTTCCTGTCATGGCCGACATCACCGCACGCTTCGGCTGGCGCCATCTGCGCGCCGCACCCACGGCCCATGTCCGTCATCACAGACGCGGGCGCCTTGTCCACGACGGGCCGGGCCTGAGCTTCTGGTTCCGCGCGCTCACCGCAGCCCTGTCCGAAGTGCCCGTCGACGACCGCGAGTTGGCGATGTCCTTCCATGCCCGCACCTCCGATTTCCAGGACATCAGCGTGCAGGCGACCGTGACCTACCGGATCAGCGAGCCGGCCACCGCCGCCGCCCGGCTGGACTTCTCCGTCGACCCCGACACCGGGGTCTGGCGGGGCGCGCCGCTGGAGCAGATCGCCACGCTGCTGACCGAGACCGCCCAGCAGCACGCGCTCGACGTACTGGCCCGCACCCCGCTGTCGGCCGCACTGGCGGACGGCGTCGCCCAGGTACGGGGGCGCATCACGGACGGGCTCACGGCGGAGCCCCGGCTGCCGGCCACCGGCATCGAGGTGGTGGCGGTGCGCGTCGTCGCGCTGCGCCCCGAGCCCGAGGTCGAGCGCGCACTGCGCACACCGGCGCGTGAGCAGATCCAGCAGGAGGCGGACCGGGCGACGTACGAGAGGCGCGCCGTGGCCGTCGAGCGCGAGCGGGCGATCGCCGAGAACGAACTGGCGAGCAAAATCGAACTGGCCCGGCGCGAGGAGCAGTTGGTCGAACAGAACGGCACCAACGCGCGCCGCCAGGCCGAGGAGAGCGCGGCGGCGGATGCCGTGCGGGCCGAGGCCGAGGCGAGCCGCACGGTACGGCTCGCCCGGGCGGAGGCCGAGGCGGCACGGGAGGTCGGCGAGGCGCGGGCCGGAGCCCAGGCAGCCTGGCTGCGGGTGCACGCAGATGTGGACGCCACGACCTTGCACGCCCTGGCCGTCACCCGGCTGGCGGAGAACCTGCCCCGGATCGACAGCGTCACCCTCTCCCCCGATGTCCTCACCGGCCTGCTCGCCAGGCTCGGTGGCTCGGGCGGGCCGACCGGCGGCACGGCGGCGCGGCCATGAGCCTCGCCCCGCGTGCGGTGCTCGTGCACCGCACCACCGAGTACGAGGACCTGCTCGCCCGCCATGGCACCCACGGCCAGGCCGAGTTCTTCCTCGCGTCGCGCGGGCGCGGTATCGACGAGGTGGCACAGCGGCACCGGCGCACACGCCGGGCACTGGCGGACGTGGCCGCTGCGGTTCCGTTGACCTGGCGTCAGACCCGGGTGGAGCGCGCGGATCTCGACCGCTTTCTCTTCGCACCCGAGGATGTGGTCACCGTGGTGGGCCAGGACGGGCTCGTCGCCAATACGGCGAAGTATCTGACGGGGCAGCCGGTGATCGGCATCGACACCGATCCCGGCCGCAATCCGGGAGTGCTGGTGCGCCACCGTGCCGAGGACGCGGGCCGGCTGCTGCGTGCGGCGGTCCTCCCCGGCTCCGGCACGGACGAGCTCACCATGGTCGAGGCCGTCTCGGACGACACACAGCGGCTGCTGGCGCTGAACGAGATCTATCTCGGCCGGTCGGGGCACCAGAGCGCGCGCTACCGGCTCGGCCCGGACAGCGAGGGCGCCGAGGCCGAACCGCAGGCCTCGTCCGGGGTCCTGGTCGGCACGGGCACCGGCGCCACAGGCTGGCTGCGGTCGTTGTGGCAGGAGCGGGGCAGCACCCTCGCCCTGCCCGGGCCGGCAGACCCGCGGCTGGTCTGGTTCGTCCGCGAGGCCTGGCCCTCCCCCGCGACCGGGACCACTCAGGTGGCGGGGACTCTCGCACGCGGGCAGCGGTTGCGGATCACCGTCGAGTCCGACCGGCTGGTCGTGTTCGGCGACGGAATGGAGGCGGACGCCCTTGAGCTGACCTGGGGACAGTCGGTGCGCTTCGGCGTCTGCGACACGGCGCTGCGACTGCTGGTCTGAAACCGGTCAGCGCACCCCGTCACACGGCGCCGCGAATGGCCGGACATCGCTCTAGTCCACTCCGTCAAGGGTTTCTACCATTCCGACACCGGGTCTTCACAGATCGGGTGTCGCATGCTCGATGTGTCATGTGCATGACGATTCAACGTTCCGTCCAGCGCACACGTCCGTGACGGCCTGCCGCATCCGCGGCCGACCGCACCCCCCACCGCGCGGCACGTCGGACCATCCGCCGCGCCGCCCGGCACTGAAGCATGGATTGGAGAACCATGACCGGTGGACTGCTGGTGACCGGCGCGATAGCCGCGCTGCTCACCACGGCTCTCCCCGCACAGCACAGCCCTTCCTCGATCGTCGACCCGCCGCCGGACAGGATCGTGATCGACATCGCGACGGTCAACGGATCCGGGTGCCCGAAGGACACGGCCGCCGTCGCCGTCTCCCAGGACAACACCGCCTTCACCGTGACCTACAGCCAGTACCTGGCACAGGTCGGAGGCGGCGCCCCGCCCACCGCGGCACGCAAGAACTGCCAGCTCAACCTGATCGTGCATGTCCCGCAGGGCTTCACCTACGCGATCGCCAGCGCCGACTACCGCGGGTACGCCTTGCTCGCGCCCGGCGCGAGCAGCACCGAGAAGGCCTCGTACTACTTCCAGGGCTCACCGCAGACCGCCTTCCGCACCCACAACTTCGGCGGCCCGTACGACGACAACTGGCAGGCGACGGACGAGACCGACTGGGCGCAGCTGGTCTGGGCACCCTGCGGCGTGCAGCGGAACTTCAACATCAACACCGAACTGCGCGTCAACAAGGGCACCTCGGCGCCCGGCGCGACCAGCTACATGACCATGGACTCCACCGACGGCGCCATCAGCACCGTCTACCACCTGGCCTGGAAGGAGTGCCCGGAGAGCTGACCCGCGCCTGCCCGGCCGGGCCACGCCCCCGCCCGGCCGGGCACCGGCACCGGCACCGAGGAAGCGTTCAGACGCCCTTGCTCCCACCCTGCGACGGCGGTCCGTCGCCCGGACCGGGCTGCTCCGCCGCGGCCGGGTCCAGCAGACGCATCAGGAAGTTACGGGTCCGCTCGTGCTGCGGATCGCCCACGACCTGCTCGGCCGGCCCCTGCTCGACGATCACACCACCGTCCATGAACACCACGCGGTCGGCGACCTCCCGGGCGAAGCTCATCTCGTGCGTCACGACCATCATGGTCATGCCCTCCGCGGCCAGCAGCCGCATCACGGCCAGGACGTCGCCCACCAGTTCGGGGTCGAGCGCGGAGGTCGGCTCGTCGAAGAGCATCACCTCCGGGTCCATGACCAGCGCCCGGGCGATGGCGACCCGCTGTTGCTGCCCGCCGGACAACTGGGCAGGGTAGGCGTCCGCCTTGTCGGCGAGGCCGACGCGCTCGAGGTTCTGCCGGGCGACCTCGGCAGCCTTCGCCTTGTCGCGGCGCAGCACGCGGCGTTGGGGCAAGGTGAGGTTCTCGGTCACGCTCACATGCGGAAACAGATTGAACTGCTGGAAGACCATGCCGATCCGGCGACGCACGGCGTCGATGTCCACATCCAAGTCGGTGACCTCGGTGCCGCCCACGAAGACCTGACCGGCGGTCGGCTCCTCCAGCAGGTTCACACAGCGCAGCAGCGTCGACTTGCCCGACCCCGAGGGGCCGATGACGCACACCACCTCGCCCCGGGCGATGTCCAGGTCGATGCCGCGCAGAACCTCGTTGTCCCCGAAGGACTTGTGCAGACCCCGGATCTCGATCTCGGCGCGGCCCGCAGCACTCACGGGCTCGGGCACCGGCGCTTGCTTCTGTGGCATCTCGTCCTCACTTGGCCTTTTCGGCGCGGGCCTCGAGGCGGCGCACCACAAAGCTCAGCGGCACGGTCACCAGCAGGTAGCACAGGCCGGCGACCAGGATCGGGGTGGAGTTGGCGGTCTGGCTCGCGAGGTCCCGGCCGAACTTGGTCAGCTCCCGCTCGTTCAGGGTGACACCGAGGAACAGCACCAGTGAGGAGTCCTTGAACAGCAGGACCAGTTCATTGGTGAGTGGCGGGATGACGATCCGGAACGCCTGAGGGATGATCACCGAGACCATGGCCCTGGCGTGCGAGAAGCCCAGTGAACGGGCTGCCTCCATCTGTCCCTTGGGCACCGCCTGGATGCCTGCCCGGATGGTCTCGGCCATATAGGCGGCGGCGACCAGACCGAGGCCGAGCGCCACTTGCCCGTAGACGCCTCCGGGGATCTGCGTACCCGGGAAGGCCAGCGGCACCGCGACGCCGACGAAGATGAAGATCAGCAGGGCCGGAAGGCCCCGGAAGATCTCGATGTACACGCTCGCGACCCACCGGTAGGGGGCCACGGACGACAGCCGCATCAGCGCGATGACCAACCCGAGCAGCAGACCGAACAGGAACCCGGACAGGGTGTAGACGACGGTGTTGCGCAGCGCGATGGTGATGATGGCCGGGAAGAGCTCTTCGGCGATGTCCTTCTGCGCGAACTGGTTCTGCAGGCGGCCCCAGTCGGCCTGGAAGCCGATCAGGGCCAGGGCCGCCGCAAAGACCGCGTACTGGATGCCCTGGGAAACCCGGCGCCGCTGGCGCCGGGTGAGGCGTGAGGTCACGACTGGCCCTGGGGCAGTGGGCCGATCCACTGCTCGTACAGCTTGTTGTACGTACCGTCGGCCTTCGCGTCCTCGATCGCCTTGTCGATCGCGGCGCGCAGCTTGTCGTTGCCCTTCTTCACCGAGAAGCCGTACTGCTCGCCGGTCTCGATGTTCTCGCCGAGGGCGAACTCGGCCGCGTTGGCCTTGTCCTTGAGCCAGCCCTGGACCACCGGGTAGTCGATGATGACGGCATCGACCTGGCCGGTGCGCAGGCCGTTCAGTACGGCGTCGGAGCTCTCGAACGCCACCGGGTCGAAGCCCTGCGACGTGGCATAGCTCTCCCCCGTGGTCCCGGCCTGGGCGCCGAGCTTCTTGTTCATGGACTTGACGTCCGCCAGCGACTTCACACCGCTCTTCTTGGTGGCGAGCAGCGCCTGGGTGGCGTCGAAGTAGGGAACGGAGAAGTCGACGTTCTTCTTGCGTTCGTCGGTGATGGTCATGCCCGCCGCGGCCAGATCGCATTTGCCGGAGTTGAGGAACGCACCCGTCTTGAAGTTCTCGAAGGGGGTGTCGAGGACCTTCTGCTCGACGCCGAGGTCCTTCGCCACCAGGTCGATCAGGGCGACGTCGAAACCGACGACCTTGCCGCCCTGCTCGAACTGGAAGGGCGGATAGGGCAGATGCGTGCAGACGGTCAGTCTGCCCTTTTCGACCACGGGAACACCGCCCGCCGCTTCGCCCGGTCCTTCTTCGCCGGAGGAACAGCCGACTGCGAGGAACATACCGGCCGCCAGGGCGCCGGCGGTGGCGCGGAATCGGACGCTGAGGCGCGGGGAGCGGTGACCGCTGGCCGTCCGGAACACGGTGACCTCCATGGTCGTGGGGGGAGGGCGGGCGGCCCGGATCACGGCCACCCGCCGAGATCGTAAGCCACCGAGGGCGTGGGTCGACGTACCCGTCCATCAGGTGTTCCATACCTTGGACAGGGCAGTTGTCATGGCCGCCCGCCCCATTTCCGGACACCTCACCTACGCTGGGCACGGCCAGGCACCCGGGCGGTGTTCAACAAGCGGTGGAGGGGGCGGGATGAGCGGACGAGCACGGCGTTACGTCACGGCCGTCCTGCCGTCCGTCCTCTTCGGGGTCTGGTCCGTCCTCCTGACGCTGACAGGTACGGCCGATGGGGCCGTCGCCCGGTCCGCCCCGGCCGCCTCGGTGGTCACGCACGCCGGCGCCGCACAGGCCGTCGCCGTACGGCCCGAGCACACGAGGCCGGTCACGCAGCCGCGGTCGGAGGCACCACATGCGGCTGCCCTCCGGCAGCTCGTGGCCGCCGACGCCACGGTCCGCCCGCCCGGCCCGCCCCCGGTACTGCCCGGCCCGGCAGCCGCCGGCCCGCCGCGCGGCCTGCACAGCGACGGCACGGTGCAGCCGCGGCAGGAGCGGGCGCCACCACATGATCCGTACGACCCCCGGGACACCCGCGCTCCACCCTCCACCCGGCACGGCTGACGTCGTGTGACGCCCGCCGTCCCGTGTCGCGGCATGCCCGCACCCGCACGGTGACCAGGCCCTGGCGTTGCTCTCCCTCATGTCCATCGTCCGCAGACGCCGGGCGTCTGTGTGCTGCCCGTGGAGCCTTGATGTCCCGTTCCGCCACGGTCTGGCGTGCGCTGATCGCGCTCGCCGTCGTTGCCGTGTCCCTGTATGTCGCCCTGACCACTCCCGCCCGCCTCGGACTCGATCTCCGCGGCGGCACCCGGATCGTCCTCGAGACCCGGGACTCCCTCACCGTCCGCGCCGACGCCGACGCCACCGACCGCGCCCTCGAGGTGCTGCGCCGGCGCATCGACGGGCTCGGGGTCACAGAACCGTCCCTCTCCCGCTCCGGCGAGCGCCGCATCGTCGTCGAACTGCCTGGTGTTCAGGACCCGCGCAAGGCCGCCGCGGTGATCGGCCGTACCGCTCAGCTGACCTTCCACCCCGTGCTCGGCGCGTCGCAGGGGCCGGCGGGCCCTCCCGCGGCCGACGGATCGCGGGTGCTGCCCGACCCGGATACGTCCGGGGGCTTCCTGCGGCTCGGTCCGCCCGCGCTGACCGGCGACGGGGTCAAGGACGCGGCGGCGGTGCTGGACACCCGGACGGGAGGCGGCTGGGGCGTCGACCTCGCCTTCCGCGGTGACGCGGGCAAGGCGTGGGCCCGTGTCACGGGCGCGGCCGCCTGTGCCGCGCCCGGCGACCCCGGGCGCCGGGTGGCGATCGTGCTGGACGACCGGACGCTGTCGGCGCCCGGCATGCAGAGCAGCGTGCCCTGCGAGACGGGCATCACGGGCGGTTCGGCCCAGATCACCGGTGGATTCGACGCGGCGGCCGCACGCGATCTCGCCGCGCTGGTCAAGGGCGGGGCGCTGCCCGTGCCGGTGACCGCTGTCGAGCAGAGCACGGTGGGGCCGACGCTCGGCGCCGAGGCGATCCGGGCGAGTGCTCTGGCCGCGGTGACCGGGCTGGTCTGCACCGGCGTCTTCGTCATCGCCGTCTACCGCCTGATGGGCCTGCTCGCCACCGTGGCGCTCGCGCTGTACGGGCTGATCTCCTACGCCGGCGTCGTCGCTCTCGGTGCGACGCTCACCCTCCCGGGGCTGGCCGGGTTCGTCCTCGCCATCGGTATCGCCGTCGACGCGAATGTGCTGGTGTTCGAGCGGGCACGGGAGGAGTACGCGCGCTCCGCGCGTCGTTCGGCGGACCTGCGCCGGCCGCTGCTGGCCGGCTTCACCAAGGCCTGGAGTGCGGTCGCCGACTCGAATGTGACGACGCTGCTGGCGGCGGGCCTGCTGTTCGTCTTCGCCACCGGGCCGGTCAAGGGCTTCGGGGTGACGCTCGCCATCGGTGTGCTGGCGTCGATGGTCTCCGCCATGGTGATCACCAGGCTGCTCGCCGAGTGGGCGGTGCGCCGTCCCGCCGTGCGACGGCGCCCCGCGCTGACGGGGCTCGCCACGACCGGCCGGCTGCGGGCCCGGCTCACCCGGCGCCCACCGCGGTTGATGCGGCACCGGCGCCGGTGGCTCGGGATCTGCGCGGGGCTGGTGGTACTCGCCATCGCCGGAATCGGAGTCCGGGGCGTGGAGTTCGGCGTCGAGTTCACGGGCGGGCGGGTGGTGCAGTACGCGGCCGAGGAGCCGGCGGACGCGGACACGGCGCGCGAGGCCGTCGCCGACGCCGGTTTCCCGCACGCTGTCGTGCAGACCACCGGCGCAGGAGCGATCACCGTACGCACCGGGGAGCTGAGCAACGACGAACAGGTGCGCATCCAGGGCGCGCTCGAGGAGTCGGTGGGGAAGGTCACCGTCGAGCAGGACGAGCTCGTCGGGCCGAGCCTGGGCAGCGAACTGCGCGCGCATGCGCTGATCGCGCTGGGTGTGGCCGTAGCGGCGCAACTGCTGTATCTCACGGTGCGGTTCCGCTGGACGTTCGCATGCGCCGCGGTCGTGGCAATGGTTCAGGACGTCGCTCTGGTGGTGGGCCTGTTCGCCTGGCTGGGGAAGCCGGTGGACAGTGTGTTCCTGGCCGCGCTGCTCACCGTCGTCGGCTACTCCGTCAACGACACCGTGGTGGTACTGGACCGGCTGCGCGAACTGAGGCGCGTACAGGGGCCGGTCGCTCTGGCCGGCCTCGCCGACCGGGCGGTCGCGCAGACCCTGCCGCGTACGGTCAACACCGGTATGGGGGCGCTGTTCGTGCTGGTTGCGCTCGCGGTGCTCGGCGGGGACTCGCTCACCGACTTCTCGGTCGCGCTGCTGGCGGGTGTCGTGGTGGGAATGGCATCCACGGTATTCACCGCGATGCCACTGACCGTGATTCTTCAGTCGCGCTACCCGGAGGACCCGGCTGCCGCCCGCGTGGCACGGGCCCGGGCCGCGGACCGTTCGGGCGCGGTGGTCTGAGACGCCGCCGCGCAGGTGACCGGGCGGCGGCTTGTGCTGCCCGGTCACCTGGCGGGTGCGGCCCCCTCACGCGCGTCCGTGCCCGGTGGGGTGGGGCGGTCAGCGGGCGGCCGGCACCCGGGCCGGGGCGGGGGCGGCCGGAGTGGCGGCGAGGACGGCGGTCGTGCGGTGGCCGCGGCGCTCGACGGCGGCGGAGAGGACTGCCAGGACGAGGGCGCCGGCGGCGAGGACGGCACCGACCCAGTTGGGGGCGGTCAGGCCGAGTCCTGCGGCGATCACGATCCCTCCCAGCCAGGCGCTGAGAGCGTTGCCGAGGTTGAAGGCTCCGATGTTGACCGCGGAGGCAAGGGTGGGAGCGCCGTGGGCGTGGTCGAGGACGCGCTTTTGCAGCGGGGGCACGGTCGCGAACCCGAGCGCGCCGATGAGCGTGATCGAGACGGCTGCAAGGAGCTTGTGGTGCGCGGTGACGGTGAACAGGCCCAGAACCACCGACAGCGCCGACAGGGTCACGTAGAGCAGGGGCATGAGGTGCTTGTCGGCGAACCTGCCGCCTACCAGGTTGCCGCCGACCATGCCGAGGCCGAACAGCACCAGCAGCCAGGTCACTGAGGAGTCCGCGAAGCCCGCGACCTCGGTCATCATCGGGGTGATGTAGGTGATCGCGGCGAACACTCCGCCGAAGCCGAGCACGGTCATCGCCATCGCGAGCAAAACCTGGGCGTTGCGGAACGCGGCCAGCTCATGGCGCAGCCGCACGCCCTCGGGCTTGGGCATGTCCGGGACCAGCTTGGCCACACCGGCCAGGCCCAGTACGCCGAGCGCGGCGACGATGAAGAAGGTGGCGCGCCAGCCGGCACTCTGGCCGATGAACGTACCCAGCGGGACGCCCACGACGTTGGCGACGGTCAGGCCGGTGAACATCATGGCGATCGCGCCGGCCTTCTTGCCGGGGGCGACGAGATCTGCGGCGACGACCGAGCCGATACCGAAGAACGCGCCGTGGGCGAGGGAGGCCACCACCCGTCCGGTGAGCATCAGGCCGAAGGTGGGGGCGATCGCGGACAGCAGGTTCCCGATCACGAACAGGCCCATCAGGACCATCAGCATCCGCTTGCGCGTGACCCGGGTTCCCAGCGCGGTCATCAACGGGGCGCCGAGCACGACGCCGAGGGCGTAGCCGGTGACCAGGAGTCCGGCCGTGGGGATCGAGACCCCGAAGTCTCCCGCGACCTGGGGAAGCAAACCCATGATCACAAACTCCGTGGTGCCGATACCGAAGGCCCCGACAGCCAGGGCCAGAAGCGCGAGAGGCATGGGAGGCAGCCTTCCTTGTCCATTGCTAGTGCGCCTTACAAGCGTCAACAATACTTGCAGACGCGCATTACTTGCAAGCGGCATTACTTGCAGGCGCCGACTTTCGAAGGGGCCCGCTCCGGCTCGGAAGGCAGGCGACGCCGGACGTGAGGGTGAACCGTCAGGAATCGACGGCAGCTGCGGTCCATACCAAGGCCTTGACACGCACATAGTTCACTTCTTAAATCACGTATTGAACTAAGTGCTCCTGCGCCCTTCCTCCCCCACTGCTCCGGAAGGGAGAGTCATGGACTCCCCACGCTTCTTACGGCGTCTTCTCGTATCCGTCGGCTCGGTGCTCGCCCTTGCCTCGATCGGCTCCGCTCCGACGCACCCCCAGCCCGCTGCACAGACCGCCGGCGCCGCCGAGCCTGCGGCGGCGGCAGCCGCCGTGACGTTCTCCGACGACTTCGACGGCCCCGCGGGCTCGGCCGTCGACGCCGCCAAGTGGCATATCGAGACGGGCGACAACGTCAACAACCATGAACGGCAGTACTACATGGCCGGCAACCGCAATGCCGCCCTCGACGGCCAGGGCCATCTGGTCATCACGGCCCGCCGCGAGAACCCCGACAACCATCAGTGCTGGTACGGCCGTTGTGAGTACACGTCCGCCCGGCTCAACACCGCGGGCCGGTTCACGACGACATACGGACACGTCGAAGCGCGGATGAAGGTGCCGCGCGGACAGGGCATGTGGCCCGCGTTCTGGATGCTGGGCAACGACATCGGCCAGGTCGGCTGGCCCGCCTCGGGCGAGATCGACGTCATGGAGAACGTCGGCTTCGAGCCCTCCACCGTGCACGGCACGCTCCACGGCCCCGGATACTCCGGCTCCGGCGGCATCGGCGCCGCGTACACGCTGCCGGGCGGGCAGGTCTTCGCCGACGCGTTCCACACCTTCGCCGTCGACTGGTCCCCGAACTCGGTGACCTGGTCCGTGGACGGCACGGTCTACCAGCGCCGCACACCGGCCGATCTCGGTGGCCGCACCTGGGTGTTCAACAAGCCGTTCTTCCTGATCCTCAACCTCGCCGTCGGCGGATACTGGCCCGGAGATCCGGACGGCAGCACGGTCTTCCCCCAGCAACTGGTCGTCGACCACGTCCGGGTCAGCACCGGCGACAGCCCGTCCGGCGGCGGGCAGATCACGGGCATCGGCGGCAAGTGCGTGGACGTGGCCGGGGCGGGCACCGCCAACGGCACCCCCGTACAGCTCTACGACTGCAACGGCACCGGGGCACAGCAGTGGACCGTCGGAAGCGACGGCACGATCAAGGCGCTCGGGAAGTGCCTCGACGTCGCCTCCGGCGGAACCTCCGACGGGACCGTCGTCCAGCTCTGGGACTGCAACGGCACAGCGGCACAGCGCTGGGTCGCCAACTCCGCCCGTGACATCGTCAACCCCCAGGCCGACAAGTGCCTCGACGCCACCGGCAACAGCTCTGCCAACGGAACCCGTCTGCAGATCTGGACCTGCACCGGGGCCGCCAACCAGAAGTGGTCGGTGCCCGGGTCAACTTGACCCAGCCCAGGAGTTCCCCGCCCACATCCGCAAGTACCTATGGGGCGATCACTTCTGGTCGCCGTCGTACTTCGCCGCTTCCTGCGGCGGCGCACCACTCAACATCATCAAGGAGTACATCGAGAACCAGAGGCGCCCGGACTGAGTGGACCCAGGTCACCCGTGCGGACCCGTGGGAACCTGCGGGCCAGAGCAGTCCAGAGCAGCGCTTCCTCCCGGGCGTGAACACCCGGGGTTCCCCGCTAGAGCATGCTGAACGACCGCCCCTTGGACCGACCGTCTTCGGGCTTCCAGGAGCCGGCCGACGGGCCGTCGCGCCGCGGCCCGTCGGCCAGGGCGCACCCCGCACCACCCCCGGCCCTGCGGCCGAACGGCGGCGCGATAGCGTCGGGCGGCCCCCAGGATCGGAGTCGTACCCCATGGCACGGATATTCAGCGTCTCGGACAGCGTCGTGATCGACGCGGCCGCCTCGGTGATCTATGAGCAGGTGAGCGATCCCGCGCTGATGGGCCGGTGGAGCCCCGAGAACCGTGGCGCGACCGTGCGGGGCGGGAGTGAGCGGGCGTACGTCGGGATGGTGTTCGACGGCCGCAACACGCGTGGCCCGTTCAGCTGGACCACACGGTGCACCGTGACGGCCGCCGATCCGGACCAGAGGTTCGCCTTCCGGGTACGGGCGATCGGCATGCGGCGCCCGGTGCTGCCCGGCCGTATCGCGACTTGGGAGTACCGCTTCGAGGCGGCGCCCGGCGGCGGGACGCTGGTGACGGAGACCTGGACCGACGACCGCCGTGCCTGGCCCGACTTCCTGGCCCATGCCTTCGACCGGATCGCGACGCGCGGGCACACGTTCGCAGAATTCCAGCGGCGCAACATCCGCACCACGCTCGACAACCTGAAGCGGGCGATGGAGAGCGGGACCGCGTAGGGCGGTCGGATCAGTCCGTGGACAGCCCGGCGGCGGTGAGCGCGAGGGCGTCGAGCACGGGCCGGATCAGCGGGTGCGACTCCGCACCGCGGCGTACGGCGGCGAACACCCTGCGGGTGGCGGCCGGTCCCGACACCGGGCGGACCACGGTGTCCCGCAGCTCCATCCCTCGCAGGGCCGACCGCGGCACCAGGGCGACTCCCGCGCCCGCCCCGGCAAGGGCGACCACGGCCCGGAAGTCGTCGGAGGAGTGCACGAGCCGCGGCTGGAAACCGGCCAGCTCACAGGCGAGGAGCACCATGTCGTGGCACGGGTTGCCCGGGTAGGGGCCGATCCAGTCGCTGTCGTGGAGCGCGGCCAGCTCCACCCGCTCGCTGCCGGCAAGCGGGTGGTCGGAGCGCAGTACCGCGTCGAACGGCTCGGCGTACAGCGACACCCGGGCCAGACGGCGGTCGTCCGCACCCGGTGCGCCCCGGTACTCCACGGCGACCGCGAGGTCCGCCTCGCCGTCGAGCACCAGCGGCAGGCTCTCGTCGCCCTCGGCGTCCCGCACCCGCACGCGAATGCCCGGCCGGTCGGCGGCGAGCCTGACCACGGCCGGCGCGACGACTTCGGCGATACCGGTCGCGAAAGCCGCGACCGTCACCTCGCCTGTCGCACCGCCCGCGTAGGCGGCGAGTTCCGCCTCGGCCCGCTCCAGCTGGGCCAGGACCGTATGTGTGTGGGTCAGCAGGATCTCGCCCGCCGCCGTCAGCCGCACCCCTTTGCCGCTGCGGATCAGCAGGGCGTGCCCGGTCTCCTGCTCGAGTGCGGTGAGCTGCTGGGAGACGGCGGACGGGGTGAGGTAGAGCGCGGAGGCCGCGGCGGTCACCGTACGGTGGTCCGCCACGGCCCGCAGGATACGCAGCCGGCGGGGGTCGATCACCCGGCCATTGTCGCGCGTGCGTCGATGAATGCGGCCACCGCCCGCTCCACGTCCGCCGTGGAGTGCGCGGCGGAGAGCTGGACACGGATGCGGGCCTGGCCCATCGGGACCACCGGGTACGAGAAGCCGATCACGTAGACACCACGCTCGAGGAGCAGCTCGGCCATGCGGCCCGCCTCGGCGGCGTCACCGATCATGACGGGCGCGATGGCGTGGTCGCCGGGCAGGACAGCGAACCCGGCCTCGGTCATCCTGGTGCGGAACAGCGCCGTGTTGGCGGCGAGCTTGTCCCGCAGATCACCGGCCGACTCCAGCAGGTCCAGGACCTTGAGGGAGGCGGCGGCGATGACGGGGGCAAGCGAGTTGGAGAAGAGGTACGGGCGGGAACGCTGGCGCAGCAGCTCCACGATCTCGGCGCGGGCCGCGACATATCCGCCGGACGCGCCGCCGAGCGCCTTGCCCAGGGTGCCGGTGATGATGTCGACCCGGTCCATCACGCCGTGCAGCTCGGGGGTGCCACGGCCGCCGGGGCCGACGAATCCGACGGCGTGCGAGTCGTCGACCATGACCATGGCGTCGTAGCGGTCGGCGAGGTCGCAGATCTCGCGCAGCGGGGCGATGTACCCGTCCATGGAGAACACACCGTCGGTGACGATCAGGCGGCGGCGGGCGTCCTGGGTCTCCTTGAGCTGCTGCTCGAGGTCTGCGAGGTCGCGGTTGGCGTAGCGGTGGCGGCGGGCCTTGGACAGACGGATGCCGTCGATGATGCTGGCGTGGTTGAGCGCGTCGGAGATGACGGCGTCCTCGGGGCCGAGGATGGTCTCGAAGACTCCGCCGTTGGCGTCGAAGCAGGAGGAGTACAGGATCGTGTCCTCCTGGCCGAGGAACGCCGACAGCCGCCGCTCGAGCTCCTTGTGGACGTCCTGGGTGCCGCAGATGAAGCGGACGGAGGCCATGCCGTAGCCCCAGCGGTCCAGCGCGTCCTTGGCCGCGGCGACGACCTCGGGGTGGTCGGCGAGGCCGAGATAGTTGTTGGCGCAGAAGTTGAGCACATCGCCGGGAGCTCCGCCCGCGGTGACGGCGACGGAGGCGCTCTGCGGGGTACCGATGACGCGCTCGGGCTTGTAGAGGCCGGCGTCACGGATCTCGTCGAGCGTGGCACGGAGTTCGTCGCGGACGGACGCGTACATGAGGGTTCTCCTAGGTGCTGGGACTCAGGGACAGGTGGCTCAGACGGTCCAGTCGAGGATGATCTTGCCGCTGCGGGCCGTGGCGGCCTCGTCGAAGGCGGCGTCGAAGTCCTGGTAGCCGTAGCTGCCGGTGATCACGGGGCTGAGGTCGAGGCCGCCCTCGAGCAGCACCGTCATCGCGTACCAGGTCTCGAACATCTCGCGGCCGTAGATGCCCTTGATAGTGATCATGGACGTCACGATCTTCGACCAGTCGACCGCGAACTCCTCGGCGGGCAGTCCCAGCATGGCGATGCGGCCGCCGTGCGTCATGTTGTCCACCATGTCGCGCACGGCCTCGGGGCGGCCGGACATCTCGAGACCGATGTCGAAGCCCTCCTTGAGGCCGAGCTTGCGCTGGGCCTCGGCAATGCCGGTCTCGGCGACGTTCACCGCGAGGGTGGCGCCCACCTTGCGGGCGAGCTCCAGGCGCGACTCGCTGACGTCCGTGATCACGACATTGCGTGCACCGGCGTGCCTGGCGACGGCGGCGGCCATTATCCCGATCGGGCCGGCGCCGGTGATCAGCACGTCCTCGCCGACAAGGGGGAAGGACAGGGCGGTGTGAACCGCGTTGCCGAACGGGTCGAAGATCGCGGCGACGTCGAGATTCACCTCGGTGCGGTGTACCCACACGTTGGACGCGGGCAGTGCGACGTACTCGGCGAACGCGCCGTCCCGGCCGACGCCGAGTCCGACGGTGCTGCGGCACAGATGCCGACGCCCGGCGAGGCAGTTGCGGCACTTGCCGCACACCAGGTGCCCCTCGCCGCTGACCACATCACCGACCGCGATGTCGCGGACGTCCGCGCCGATGGCGGCAACCTCGCCGACGAACTCGTGGCCGAGCACCCGCGGAGTGCTGACCGCCTGCTGCGCCCAGCCGTCCCAGGACCTGATGTGCAGGTCGGTGCCGCAGATGCCGGTGCGCAGCACCTTGATGAGCACGTCGCCGGGGCCGGTCTCGGGCTCGGGCACATCCATGAGCCACAGGCCGGGCTCGGCATGCTGCTTGACAAGTGCCTTCATCGGTGCGGCTCCAGAGGAGGTTGCGGGACTGACCGGATACCGAAAATACGGCTCCGGTCAGTGGACGCGCACCAATCTGCCCAGCTCGGAGCGTCGCGTCCATCGAGGTTTTCTTAAGCGGGCCCACAGCACAGCTTCATGCCCGGGGATCACCGGGTCACCAGCCGCTCGGATCGCCGGGTCAGGTGCAGGCGGCGGGGCTCTTTCGACGGCGCAGTCTCGCCAGCAGCTCCAGCGGTGTGCGGCGCGTCGGCCTGGCAGGGCGCGCAGGCGCCGGCTCCGTGCGGGCGGGCCTGGAACGAACTGTCCCTGGACGGGCGGACCGGCGATGTGCCGGGTCCGGAAGGCCCTGCAAAGTTCTGGCCGGCTCGGGCCTGGGGGCCGGTCCCTGCCGGCGTGCCTCGCGCAGCGCGTCCGCCAGACTCACCCGGTGCCACAGAATCTCGTCGGGATGGTCGGCCAGCAGCAGCCCGGCCACGACCTCCTGCGCCGCCGGGGACTGGGCCAGGGGCGGGGCGAGCGAGGGGCGCAGGACCCGCAGATGCGAGCGCTCGTACGGATCGGGAACCACTTCGGCCGTCGTCACCGGGTCGAGCACGGCCGCGATCGCGGCCGCGCGTTCCCACGGGTCCGCGGTCGAGCGCAGCAGCAGCCCCAGCCGGCGGCCCCGCCAGTTGCGCGCCCGCCTGTCCTCGCCGGCCGCGAGCGCGGCCAGAACCGCGGGCGGGGTGCGGCCGGTCAGCAGCTCTGCGTGGTCCCGGGCGAACCCGCGCAGTTCGTCGGCGAGATAGAGCCAGACGACCGCCCGGTAGCGGTTGAGATAGAACCGGACCGGTGTGAAGTGCCCGGTCCTGGCGAGTCGGGTGAAGCGGGCCGGGCTGATGGTCACCAGTGCCGCGCCCTCGACGGTGCCAACGGCCCGCACGCGGTCCCGCAGCGTGTCCGGGAACCCTTTTGCGCCGCGCAGCCGGTCGATCTCCGCCTGACCGACCCGTGGCGGGCCGCCGTCCGCGTCCCGGGTGGTGCGGATGTGCCCCAATTGGACGGCGAGATCGAACTCGCCGCGCCTGAGCTCCAGTTCGCGAGCTGCCCGAGCGGGAGCGACGCCCCGCACCGCCGCTGCTTCGTGGTCCCGGACCGTTGCTTCGTGGTCCGCTACCGCTGCTTCGTGGCCAGGCAGCCCTGCTTCGTGCGTCGTCATGGCGGTCTCCCCGTGAGGTGTGAATACTCTCGGTGACGACCGTAGCTCCGCGGCGGACCCCCCTGCCCGCGCTGTGGAAAACTCCTCGAATCCGGCCGACCGTGCCAAAGATCAGCAGATCAGGGCCAATCCGATCATCAGAACGCGCTGTCGCCGGACTGCCTGGCCGAGACACCGAGGTGCTCGCCGACGCGATTGACCATCAGAGTCATCTCGTAGGCCACCTGGCCGACGTCAGCCTCGGCGGAGCTGAGCACGCACAGACAACTGCCGTCGCCCGCGGCGGTGACGAAGAGCAGCGCCTCGTCGAACTCGACCATGGTCTGGCGGGCCCGGCCCGCACGGAAGTGGCGCCCGGATCCCCGGGCAAGCGAGTGCAGACCCGAGGAGACCGCCGCCAGGTGCTCCGCGTCCTCACGCGCGAGCCCCGTGCTCGCCCCGGTCACCAGACCGTCGTTCGACAGCACCAAGGCATGTCTTATGTGCTCGATCCGCTTGGTCAGGTCGTCCAGCAGCCAGTCGAGTGCCTTGTCCATCGCCATGGTCGGTCCTCCCCGCTCGTGCGATCCCCGTGTCCCCGTGGTGGCCGTCGGCCGCGTACCGGCCGCAGGCCGTTCGTTCGCCCGTAAGCCTTTCGTACGAGGGGGCGCAGGGCAAGGTGTGTCTAGCCCACCGAATCGAGCATGCGGGCGGTGTGCATGCGCCCCGCGTACTCGACGAGGCGGACGAGCACCTCTTTCCCGGAGTCGCGGTCGCGGGCGTCGCACAGGACGACAGGGGTGCCGCGGTCCAGATCGAGGGCGCGGGAGACCTCGTGCGCGCCGAAGGTACGGGCGCCGGCGAAGCAGTTCACGGCGACGACGAAAGGGATGCGGCGGTGCTCGAAGTAGTCGACGGCGGGAAAGCAGTCGCTGAGCCTGCGGGTGTCGGCGAGGACGACGGCGCCGAGCGCGCCCTGGGAGAGTTCGTCCCACAGGAACCAGAAGCGGTCCTGTCCCGGGGTGCCGAAGAGATAGAGGGACAGCCCCGAGCGGATGGTGATGCGGCCGAAGTCCATCGCCACGGTCGTGGTCGTCTTGCGGTCGACTCCTTCGGTGTCGTCAACCGTGCTGCCCGCCGCGCTGAGCTGTTCCTCGGTGCGCAGCGGGCGTATCTCGCTGACGGCGCCGACCAGCGTGGTCTTGCCGACACCGAAGCCGCCGGCGACCAGTATCTTCAGCGCGAGAGCGGTGGAATCCCCACCGCTGCTGTCAAGACTCTCGGAGGACATCGGCCACTTCTCTCGGGGTCGACAGATGTTCGACGGAGGTTCGTGCACGGTTCCGGACAGCATGGCAAGCACGGCCCGGCCGCGTGGGAAGCGATCGCTATTAGAGCGTTGTGACTGTTCCGGTTCGCTCGCTTTTCGATTCGGAGCGCATTCCGTCGTCGGCGATCGGCCGTGTTCGGCAGGCATGAGCGGCGGTTCCGATATTCGGTGGCGGCGTTCGCGCGGCGTGACCAGGATCGGGGCATGTCCGTATTCCTGCAGACCGACCGTCTGACGCTGCGCGCCGCCGACGACGCCGATGTGGATCACGTTCTCGAGCTCCACAACGATCCCGAGGTGATGCGTTACATCAACGGCGGGCAGCCGATTTCGCGCGAGACGTTCGTACGGGAGACGCTCCCGCGCTTTCTGCGCACCTTTCCCTGCACCGGCGACCGCGCGTTCTTCATCGCGCAGGAGCGGGACACGGAGATGTTCCTGGGCTGGTTCGAATTCCGGCCGACGGCCGACGACAGCTGCGCGACGGTGGAGCTGGGCTACCGGCTGTGCCGGAAGGCATGGGGGCGGGGCCTGGCGTCGGAAGGGGCGCGGGCACTGATCCGCAAGGGTTTCACCGAACTCGGCGTGGAGCGGGTGATCGCCGACACGATGACGGTCAACGCCCCTTCCAGGCGGGTGATGGAGAAGGCAGGTCTGCGTCATGTCCGGACGTTCTTCGAGGAGTGGCCGGACGCGATCGACGGCTCCGAGGAGGGGGACGTCGCCTACGAGCTGACGCGGAGCGAGTGGGAGCGGCAGAACGGGCCGACGGCCTGAGCGGCCACGCTCCACCGGACCCGGGACTCCGTCGGACTTCACCGGGCTCCGCCCGACAGGGCAGGCGGGTCGGGCGGGAACGGTGACGGCTGGTGTCACCGAGGACCCCCGTCTCGAGGGGCGGCAGATCCTCATAGCGCCCTGAGGCCCTCGATCACCTCACGCAGAATCCTTTCGCTCGGCAGCTGGGCAGGGGGCACCGGACGGCTCACCTTGACGTGGCCCGCTTCGAGCAGATCGCCGAGGAGCACCCGCACGACGCCGACAGGCAGGTCGGCGTCGGCGGCGAGCTCGGCGACGGACTGGGTCTCGCTGCGACACAGGGCGAGCAGCGCGCGGTGCTCGGGGCCGAGGAGCGACTCCTCGGCCGACTCGGGCGCGTCCGCGTCGACGACCACGAGGGCGATGAGGTCGAACCGTACGTTGCTGGGACCGGGCTTGGTCCGCCCGCCGGTCATCGCGTACGGGCGGACCAGCGGCCCCGCGTCCGAGTCGTACCACTGGCTGCCGACCGGGTCGGCCGGGCCCGTCATGGCGCGCTGACGCGCGGCGGCGTGCGCAGGTGCTCGCCGACGCGTCTGACGAGGCGGGCCATCTCGTAGGCGATCAGCCCGATGTCGGCGCTGACGGCGGTGAGCACGGCGAGACAGGAACCGTCGCCCGCGGCCGCCACGAAGAGGAACCCGTCGTCCATCTCGACCATCGTCTGGCGTACGGCGCCGGCGCGGAAGTGACGGCCGGCGCCCTTGGCCAGGCTGTGGAAGCCCGAGGCGACCGCCGCCAGATGCTCGGCGTCCTCACGCGTCAGCGCGTTCGACGCGCCCACCGGCAGACCGTCGTTGGACAGGACGACGACGTGCCGGACCTGTCCGACGCGCATGACGAGGTCGTCCAGGAGCCAGTCGAGGTCCCCCCGGTGGTGCGGCGCTGGGTGCAACTGCTCGGTCATCCCTGGTCTCCTTCACTGCCTGGGGCGGGCGAGCCCGGCGCGGCACCGCCGCCACGGGTCCAGCCGTTGCGGAACGCGGTCATCCGGTCGCGTGCCTGTTCGGGGGTGCGGTGCACGGGCTCATCGCCCGTGTGGGGCTCGTCGTCCGGCTGTGCGGGCTTCATGGCCTCCCGCAGCTGCGGTACGAGACTGGCCTGGCGGACCCGTCGCGGAAGCTCGCCGTCGGCGGACTGCGGTACCGGGTCGCGTCGGCGCAGGGTGGTGACCCCGGCGGGTCTGCGGGGTTGCGGTTGCGGTTGCGGTTGCGGTTGCGGTTGCGTGGATGGTCCCGGCTGCGTGCGGGGTTCCGGCTGCGCTTCGTCGTGCCGGTCGCCGCGGTGGTCGGTCTCCCGGCCGGTCCGGGCCTCGAGCACCCGGCGGGGCGCCACTGCCGCGACGGGGGTGCTCTCGTGGCCCTCGGGGGCGGGAGCGGACCGGGGCCTTTCCTCCTCGGGCGGGGCGGGTCGTCGGCGGGAGCCGTCCGCCGCGGGCAGTGCGCTCTGCAGCAGCGTGGTCGGCAGCAGGACCACAGCCGTGCTGCCGCCGTAGGGGGACGGGCGCAGCTGGACCTTGATGCCATGGCGCAAGGAGAGCCTGCTGACGACGAACAGTCCGAGACGGTCGCTGTCGAAGAGGTCGAGGGCCTCGGACTCCTCCAGCCGTCGGTTGGCCTCGGCCAGGGCGTCCTTGCCCATGCCGAGTCCGCGGTCCTCGATCTCCAGGACGTAGCCGTTGCCGACCGGTTCCCCGCTGACCCGCACCTTGGTGTGGGGCGGGGAGAACTGGGCGGCGTTCTCGACCAGTTCGGCCAGCAGATGCGTGACGTCGGCGACGGCCGCGCCCACGATGGCCGTCTCGGGCAGCTGGCGCACCTCCACCCGCGCGTAGTCCTCGATCTCCGAGACGGCGGCCCGTACGACGCTGGTGAGGGGGACGGGCATGCGCCAGCCGCGCCCGGGGGCCGCGCCGGACAGGATGATCAGGCTCTCCGCATGCCGGCGCATACGCGTGGTGAG
The DNA here is from genome assembly GCF_036057275.1 of Streptomyces sp. NBC_00390. Lineage (NCBI taxonomy): Bacteria > Bacillati > Actinomycetota > Actinomycetes > Kitasatosporales > Streptomycetaceae > Streptomyces > Streptomyces sp. NBC_00390. The sequence goes on from NZ_CP107945.1 coordinate 300,844, forward strand.
GTGGTCGAGCCGGAAGAGGTCGCCGAGCTCGTTCGGGTCGTCGGCCCGGCGTTCCATGGCGTCGAGCAGGGTGAGCTGGCGGTGGACGAGGATCTGGCTGCGGCGGGCCAGGTTGACGAAGACGCCCGAGATTCCGTCCGCCAGTTCGGCTCGTTCGACGGCGGCGCTCAGCGCGGCGCGGTGCACCGTGCCGAGCGCCTCGCCGACCTGGCCGATCTCGTCCTCGGCCGCGGCGCCCTCGGGGGCTTCCGCGTGGATGTCGATCTGCTCCCCGGTACGCAGCCGGCGCATGGCGTTCGGCAGCTTGCGCCGGGCGATCTCCAGTGCGCTGTTGCGCAGGCTGATGAGTTCGATGACGAGAACACGGCCGATGCGTACCGAGATGACCAGGGAGATCGCGACGCCGGCCAGTCCGAGGGCGACCGCCGCGCCGGCCCCGGTCAGCATGCCACCGGTCACCGGGTCGACCCGGTCGGCGGCGCGCGCCCGGGCGTCGGTCTCGATCGTGCGCATGCCGTCGCGTACGGCGGTATGGGCCTTGTCCCACCTGGCGGCCGGGACGGCGGAGGCCGCTTTGCCGCCCGCGGGTGCCGCTGCGACCGTCCGTTCCGCCGTGCCCAGCCGCTGGTAGCCGTCGCGTTCGGTGAGTTCGCGCCAGGCGGCGCGCTCGGGCCCGCGCAGATCGGTCGCCGCGGCCTCGGCGAGCGCGCTGCGGGTGGCGGCGGCGCCCGTGAACAGCCGCTGCCGCTCCGCGTCGAGCGAGCCCACAAGGTGGGCCGAGCCGAGCAGGGCGTCCTCGCGGGCGAGCATCTCGCCGGCCCTCACGAACTCGAGCAGGACGCGCGCGTCGGAGCCGGGTCCCGCGTCCTGCATGCCGCTGAGCGATCCGTGGACGTCGAACGCCGCGGCGATCACGGTGTTGTATCCCTCGTACGCCGTCAGCCAGGTGCTCTTGCGGTCGAGCACGGCCGTGCGCAGCGCTCCCAGTTCCTCCGCCCGGGAGACGAACTCCCCGAGGCGCTCGGCCACTTCACCGGGCACCTCGCCGCCCGCCGCCACGGTGTGGCTGTCGTCGAGCCGCAGCCGGCGTACGGCGTCCTCGGTGCGGCGCGCCTCCGACTCGAGCGCGGCGGCGCGTTCGCCGGAGGGCGCGGCGATCTGCCTCATGGCCGCACGCCGTTCGGCCTGCAGTGCCGATACGGCAGCCCCGACCGGTTCGCGCACCTGCTCCTCGATGCGCTGCAGCTGCCGCAGCCGGGCCACGTCCTGGGCGGTGGTGACGGTGGCGAAGCCCCACAGCGCCAGCAGGGACAGGACGGGCACCATCAGCAGCGAGATGATCTTCGCGCGTACGGTCCGGGGGCGGGGCAGGAACCGCCCGCGGATGCGTGTCGGCACCTGCACGCTCTCGGCCCGCGGTGCCTGTCCGGTGTGCTCGACCGCGGGCGGTCCGGCGTGCGCGCGTCGTCCGCGGGCCGACGTCCCCTGGAGCGGTGGGGACGCGGGCGGGGTCTTGGCACCCTGGGTCCTGCGGGGTGTGCGCATGGCCTCCTCGTTCCGGTACAGGTCTGTGACGGCGGCGTCGCCGGCTGCGGCACGCCCTAGGCGGGCGTGGTGGTGGGGGACGTGGTGGCGGGGCCGTGGGCCTCGGCAGCGGCGGCCTCGGGGTCGGCCGGCAGGCCCGCCGAGGTGTAGGCGGCGCGTTCGCTCACGGTCGGCGAGAGCGCGACGAACGCCGAGGTCACGAAGAGGTAGGACCCGAGACCGACGGCGAGGGGGAAGATGAACTGCATTGCCGAGGCCCCGGGCAACGGGCCGCCGGCCGGCGTGACCTCGACGCCGACCGCGAGCATTCCCGTGTAGTGCATGCTGCTGACCGCCGCTCCCATGACGAGCGACGCCACGGCGACGGCCACGGGTGCCTTGATGTTGAGCGCCGCCCACAGGGCCGCGGTCGCCGCCACCACCGCGATGACGACGGACAGGGTGACGAGCAGCGGGTCGTAGTGCACGGAGCCGTGCAGTCTCAGAGCCGCCATGCCCATGTAATGCATGCTGGCGACGCCGAGCCCCGTGGCCAGCCCGCCGATCAACAGGGCCCTGCCCCGGTCACGGCCGAACCCGACCCAGAAGACGCCGGCGCCGACGACGAGCATGGCGACCAGCAGGCTGAGGATGGTCAGCGGCACGTTGTAGCGGATGTCCGTGCCGCGGACGGCGAAGCCGAGCATGGCGACGAAGTGCATCGTCCAGATACCGGTCCCGATGGCGGAGGCCGCGGTGATCAGCCAGTTGCGACGGGAGCGGCCGGTGGTGCCGAGGGCGCGCACGGTGCAGCGCAGCCCGAGGGCAGCGCCGATGACGGCCATCACGTATGACAGCGCGGGTGTCAGCAAGCCGAAAGCGGCGTGGTCCAGGTGTCCCATGGCTCAGGGACGCTAGACCCGAGGGGGGCGCACGCCCGGGGCGCGGATCGAAAGCCGACGGAATATGACAGAGAGGTGTGTATGAACGATCGCGCCAAGTTCGAACGTGCGCACCGAACAGTCATGTGACGTACCGACGAGTCATGGCGGATCATGTGCACATGGCCGACGACCACACACACGTCCAGGAGTTCTTCGGCGCCCGGGCCGCCGACTGGGACAAGCGCTTCCCCGACGACGGCCCGGCTTACGCGGCGGGCGTCGCGGAGCTCGGACTCGGCCCCGGGGACGCCGTGCTCGACGCGGGCTGCGGCACGGGGCGCGCCCTGCCGTTCCTGAGGTCGGCGGTCGGGCCGGACGGCACGGTCCTCGGCATCGATCTCACGCCCGGGATGCTGGATGCGGCCCGGCGTGCCGGACGGCACACGAGCGGCAGCCTCCTGCTCGCCGATGTGGCCGTGCTGCCCCTGCGGGGCCGTGCCCTGGACGCGGTGTTCGCGGCAGGGCTCATCGCCCACCTGCCTCAGCCGCAGGAGAATCTGCGGGAGTTGGCGCGCGTGGTTCGGCCCGGCGGACAGCTGGCGCTGTTCCATCCCATCGGCCGGGCGGCGCTCGCCGCCCGGCAGGGGCGGCAGATCACCCCGGACGACCTGCGCGCCGAGCCCAATCTCCGTGCGCTGCTCGCCGGTTCGGGCTGGCGGATGACGTCGTACACGGACGAGGACGCCCGCTTCCTGGCGCTGGCGGTCCGGCAGGGCGAGGAGACGCAGCCCGGCGCGGCCGCCGTGGCGCCGACGCGCTGATGCCGGACAGATGCCGCCATCGGTTCTCGCCGTTGCCGGGCGAGTTGTGCTCTCGCGGCCGACCCGACTCCGCGTGAGGATGGAAGACTTCAATCGAAGCGGCGTCCGCCGCTCCCTGGGAAGGTGGTCCGTGTGTTCGGCCGAATCCGCTCGTTCTTCGCTGCCCGCGCTGCCGGCCGGGCCGCCCGGCTGGCGCCGCCCGCGGTCCCGCGCCCCCGCCCGCCGCAGCACAACATCTTCGAGGCCGCCGCGGTCTATGTGACGGCGTGCGCCGAGGACGACCAGGACCGGATCGACGAAGCGACGCGCTGGGTGTCCCCCGAGGCGCTCATGTTCGGAGTCAACGAACTGGCCTGCCGGGCCGTGATCGCCCTCGCCCGCGAGCGGGACGAGCCGGTGCACACGGTGGCTCACAGCCTCCTCGGGCTGCCGAGCCAGGATGCGGGCTCATCACATTAGCTTCACCGCCCCTCGACGTGCGCCTCGGCCAGTGGTTATGGTGCGCCGACGAACGATCGGACGGGGAGGTGCCGTGGCCGGGGCGGAGGAAGCCGTCGACGACGACGCGCTGTTTGTGCTGACCGCGGTGCTGCTGACACCCGCGCAGTTCCCGAGTGTGCTCGGCGACGACTACCCGGCCGCGTGCGAGGCCCTGGAGCTCGAGCCGTACGCCGAGGGATACGGACTGGTCCTCGGCCAGGACTCCGCGGGCGCCCGCTGGACGGTGGTGATCGACGACGTGTCGCTCGTCGCGGTCGCCATCGCCTCCTGGGACTGCGGCATGGAGTACGACCTGTCGCCCGACGAGCGCTCGGTCGTGTGCGCGCTGCCGGGCTGGCCGCTCGCGGTCGCGGTCGCGGCTCCCGGTGTCCCCGATCCGCACGACCCGGAGCCCGAGGAGGGTGACCGGACGCCCCTCGCCCCGCCGGACACGGACTCCTGGGGGCCGGCCCAGCGCCGGCTCGGGGCGGACGAAGTCGCCCTCCAGTGGGCCACGTGGCGGGACCAGATCGATGACGCCCAGGTGCTGCCCTCGCCGGACACGCCGGAGGCGGAGATCAAGCAGCCCAACGCCGGCGTGCTCCGCGCGCTGGAGCAGGCGCGCGCGTATGTGGAGGCGGCCCCGCCGCCCGGTCGTGTCCGCTCCTCCTTCGCCCCGGGCGGGGCACGGACGCTGCGCGCCGACGGACCGGGCTGGTCGATGGTGGCCAGGACCGACGACATCGCGTTCGTGCTCCTCGACGAGGAGCCCTGCGAGGTACTGCCGGTGGGGCGAGGGCCCGAGCTGCCGGGGCTGCTGGAGGCGCTGGACAAGATGGCCGTGCGCCCGTCCTGAGCCCGTGGCTCTGCGGTGAAGCGGGCGGCGCTGCGCACAGGCCGGCATGGTGCTGCGGCGCCGACGCGGACCCGGTCGCGGCAACGGCCTCACCGACACGCCCGCGTCGCCGCGTGAACCGCGCGGAGAGGCCGTGCGGATCGCTCCGGGACCACCGGCGCACCGCTCGCAGTCCACGCGCACCGCGCGACGGGCGTTGGCGCACCGCCCGCGGACCGTATGCGGTCGCCAGGTCCGCGGGCGGGGTCCTGGTCACTGTCTCGTGCGGCACCGGAAGTCCGCTGCACATCCGCTTTAGACACGCTCGAGCGGGTGGTGCGGCCTTTCGGGCAGCTCGACCGTGATCGGGTCACCAGGCCTGACCACGCCTCCGGTCCTGACGACGCCCATGATTCCGGCCTTGTACACGACGGCGCCGTTCTCGTCGCGTCCGACGACCCGCTTGAGCAGGCCTTTGCGGAAGGCGTCGATCTGCGCACAGGGGTTGCGCAGACCGGTGACCTCGACGACGGCTTCGGATCCCAGCCGCAGCAGGGTCCCGGTGGGCAGGGCGAGCAGGTCGATTCCGACGGTGGTGACGTTCTCCCCCAGGCTGCCGGGCGAGACCTCGTGCCCGGCCGCGCCCACCTCGTCGAACAGCTCCTGGTGGATGAGATGAACCTGCCGGAGATTGGGCTGCGTGGGGTCCTGTGCGACACGCGAGCGGTGTCTGACCGTCACCCCGGCATGGACGTCGCCCTCCACGCCGAGTCCCGCGAGCAAAGTGATGCTCTCGCGCGTCGGCTTGGTGAACGCGTACTCCCCGTTGCTGCTGACCGCCGTGACCGCTGCACCCATCGCGCCGGGCTCCCCTCCGTGCCGGTGATCACCGGCGACCCTACCCCGGCTGCCCCGGCACGGTTCGAGAGGATTGGATCAGCGCCCTATCTCCTTGCGGGAGACCCGGCGCAGCCTGCGGCGCTGGCTCGGGTCCAGCATGAAGTACGCGGCTGTCGGCACGCCGAGAACCACCAGCAGCGACCACCAGAAACCGATCAGCGGCCACAGGAGCAGACCGACGGCCACTCCCCCGATCACGATCTTTGTACGTGTCGACATTTCCGACGCCTCCTTCGCGGCCGTGGCCGCTCCTGCTGTGAGAACGCGCACGCCCGCCCGACGGTTCCAGTAGCGGCATACCGCCGCTCGGAGCGGATCAAGCGTAAGTACCGGCGGCACTCGACGGCCATGGCGCCACCACCCGGAACAGACCGGGGGCAAGCCGGTGGCCGGGGGCGGCATCACCACAGTCCATCGGCAACGGCTCCCGCGTGATCCACATCACCGGACCGTTTCCGTCGCGACGAGCTTTCGGTGGGGTACCCTCGGCGGCTCGGACCACAGTAGTCAAATTTGAGGAATGCGCATCGCTGTGCACCGGCTCTCCACGGCAACACCCTGCCCGCTCTCCGGGTCCACCCTCGCCGAACTGATCCACTGCTCCGCCGTCTTCGTGCCGGGCGACCCCGCCCGCACCGGCCGCATCGCCTTCTGGCACCCCGACGGCGGCGAACTCCCGTCCGGCCCCGGCTCCGTCGAGCCGCTCACCGTGGTCACGAGCGACCTGCGGACCGCAGCCGTACCGGCGATCCACCTGTCCGTACGTCACGCTCTGCCCGTCCTGACCAGGGCACGCACGGCACACGACGCCTCGACGTCCACGGCCTTCTGGGGCGCGGTCGCCCTGCTCGCCCTCCACCTCACCGCGCGCGGGCTTCTGTTGCCGGGGCTGAGCGCCTCGGACACGGACGTCTGGCGCGCCGGCCCGCTCACGCCCGAGGACCTGGAGCGGGTGCGTACGCTCGCGGCGTCGATGCCGCCCGCCGCGCACTGCACCCCGCTGGATGCGACGGCCGGCCCGCTCCTGCTGCCCGAACCCGAGCGTTTGCTGCGGCAGTTCCTCGACGCGGTCGCGGACACCCTGCCGCGCACTCCGGCGGCCCCACTGGCTGCGGGCGGCCCTGCCTTCGCGGCGCACGAGCCGCAGCGGCTGCCCGGCAGGCGTGCCTGGGCGGCGGACGTGGCCGCCGGTCATGACGCGGGCGTACGGCTGTCGCTGCGCATCGAGGTGCCGGGCCTCGAGCGGACAACGGACGTGACCGGCGCCGGGCCCACATTCCGTGCGGTGCTGCAGATGCACAGCGTCGCCGATGCGTCGCTCGTCGCCGACGCCGCGGACGTCTGGGCGGCGAGCGGTCCCTCGGCCGCGGCGTTCGGGCCGCGTGACCGCCTGGACGCGCTGCTCGCACTGCGCCGCGCGGCGCGCGCCTGGCAGCCGCTCGCGCCCCTGCTGCACGCCGCGGTACCCGATGCGATCGAACTTGCCGACGAGGAGATCACCGAGCTGCTGGGCGACGCGACCCGCGCGCTCGCGGCCGCCGGCGTCCAGGTGCACTGGCCGAGGCAACTGGCCCGCAAGCTCACCGCGCGTGCCGTCATCGGTCCGCCGGAGGAGAAAGCGCAGCCGTCGGACGACGGCTCGTCCGGGCTGCCGTCGTTCCTGTCTGCCGACGCGCTGCTCGCCTTCAACTGGCGGTTCGCGCTGGGCGGCACGGAGCTGACCCGGGCGGAACTGGACCGGCTCGCCGAGGCTGGCCGGCCTCTGGTGCGCCTGCGCGACGAATGGGTGCTCATCTCCCCGGACGAGGCACGGCGCGCCCGCGACAGCCAGGACCGCAGGGTCTCCCCCATCGATGCGCTCGGTGCGGTGCTGACCGGCTCCACGGAAGTCCAGGGGCGCCGCGTCGAGGTGGCGGCTTCCGGTCCGCTGGAGGGGCTGCGAACACGGCTCGCCGACCCGGAGGGCGGCGCCCCGGAGATCGGTCAGCCCGCGGCGCTCGCCGCAACGCTGCGGGACTACCAGCTGCGCGGCCTGGGCTGGCTGAACCGCATGACGTCGCTGGGTCTCGGCGCATGCCTCGCCGACGACATGGGCCTCGGGAAGACGATCACCCTGATCGCGCTGCATCTGCACCGGCAGACGGTCGAGTCGGCCGCGGGCCCCACCCTGGTGGTGTGCCCGACGTCGCTGATGGGCAACTGGCAGCGCGAGATCGAGCGGTTCGCGCCCGGCACCCCCGTACGCCGCTTCCACGGCGGCGCACGCAGTCTCGACGTGCTCGGTCAAGGCGAGTTCGTGCTCACCACCTACGGAACGATGAGACTGGACGCGGCCCGGCTCGGCGAGGTCGCCTGGGGCATGGTGGTCGCCGACGAGGCCCAGCATGTCAAGAACCCCTACTCCGAGACGGCCAGGCAGCTGCGCTCGATCGGGACGAAGGCCCGTGTCGCACTCAGCGGCACCCCCGTGGAGAACAATCTCTCCGAACTGTGGGCCATTCTCGACTGGACCACCCCGGGGCTGCTCGGCCGGCTCGGTCCCTTCCGCACCCGCTATGCCCGGGCGGTGGAGGGCGGTGACCCGGCGGCCGCACAGCGACTGGCGGCGCTGGTACGGCCGTTCCTGCTGCGCAGGCGCAAGTCCGACCCGGGCATCGCACCCGAACTGCCGCCCAAGACCGAGACCGACCGGGCGGTGTCGCTGACGCGCGAGCAGACCGTGCTGTACGAGGCGGTCGTGCGCGAGACCCTCGCCGCCATCAGCGAGGCGGGCGGCATGGAGCGGCGCGGCCTCGTGGTCAAGCTGCTCACCGCGCTGAAGCAGATCTGCAACCATCCGGCGCAGTACGTGAAGGAGCACAGCCCCGGGGCGGAAGGGCCGCGGATCGCGGGCCGTTCGGGCAAGCTGGAGCTGCTCGACGAGCTGCTGGACACGATTCTCGCCGAGGACGCCGGCGTTCTCGTGTTCACCCAGTACGTGCAGATGGCCCGGCTTCTCGAGCAGCATCTCGCGGCGCGTGGGATCCGTACGCAGTTCCTGCACGGCGGGACCTCTGTCGCCGAACGGGAGGCGATGGTGGCGCGCTTCCAGAACGGTGAAGTGCCGGTGTTCCTCCTGTCGTTGAAGGCGGCGGGCACCGGGCTGAATCTCACCAGGGCCGAGCATGTCGTGCACTACGACCGCTGGTGGAACCCGGCCGTCGAGGCGCAGGCGACCGACCGGGCCCATCGCATCGGCCAGGACCGGCCGGTGCAGGTGCACAGGCTGATCACCGAGGGAACGATCGAGGACAGGATCGCTCAGATGCTGGCGCGCAAGAAGGAGCTGGCGGACGCGGTCCTCGGCACCGGTGAGGCCGCGCTGACGGAACTGACGGATGCCGAGCTGGCCGAGCTGGTGGAACTGCGGGGGACTGATCGATGAGCGAGCTGGAACGGACGTTCGCCGCACTGCCTCCCGCGAGCGGGAGGGGCTTCGCACGGACGTGGTGGGGGCGCAGCTGGCTGCAGGCGCTGGAGGACACGGCCCTGGACAGCGAGCAGCTGAAGCAGGGCCGCAGGCGTGCGCGTGAGGGTGCGGTCGGCGCGGTGTCGGTGCGTCCCGGGCGGATCACCGCGGTCGTACGGGACCGGGACGGCACCGCGCACCGCAGCGATGTGCTGCTGCAGGAACTGACCGAGGAGCAATGGGACCGCTTCCTCGGCATGGCGGTGGACCGCGCAGGCCACATCGCGGCGCTCCTCGACCGCGAGATGCCACCCCATCTGGTGGAGGACGCGGCAGCCGCCGGGGTCGAACTGCTCCCGGGCATCGGTGATCTGGAGCCGGAGTGCAGCTGTGAGGCATGGGACCACTGCCCGCACACGGCCGCGCTGTGCTACCAGATGGCACGGCTGCTGGACGAGGATCCGTTCGTGCTGCTGCTGATGCGGGGGCGTGGAGAGCGCCGCCTCCTCGACGAGCTGCAGGTGCCCAGCGTGACGCGGGCGCATGTGCCCGGACAGGACGACGTCGAGAAGCCCGGAACGGCGGGCGTACGGGCGGACGAGGCGTTCGCCGCCGGTGGCATCCTGCCTCCGCTGCCCGCTCCCCCACCGCTGCCGCCCGAGCCGGGACCGGGACCGGCCCTGGACACCGGGACACCGCCGGAGCCGCCTCTCGACCCCGCGGCGCTGGAGTTCCTGGCCTCGGACACGGCGTCGCGTGCCCACCGGATGCTGGCACAGGCGCTGACGCCCGGCCATCAGGAGCCGTCGGCGGAAGCGGAACTGACGCAGGATCAGGATGCGGTACGGATGGCGGCGCAGCTGCCGGGCCCGGTGATCACGTCCCGGCTGGCAGCGGCCACCGCACGGCAGCCGGCGCAACTGGCCCTTGCGGTACGGGCATGGGGGTACGGCGCGGTAGCAGGGCTCGCGGTGTTCGAGGAGGGGTGGACGCCCGATGCCGAGGTGCTCGCGCGGGCGACGACGGCGCTCGACGAGGCATGGGACGCCGCCGACCGGCCGCAGCTGCGTTCGGCGGGTCCGGCCTGCTGGACGGTGGCCGGTGCCCAGGCGCAACTGCGGCTGAGCGCGGACGGCCGCTGGTGGCCGTACCGCGAGGAGCGCGGCGTATGGGCGCCGGCGGGCCCGCCTGCCGCCGACCCGGCGACGGCCCTGGCGGGCGCGACGGGCGACGCAGGCTGAGCCGGTCCTCCAGGACCCCGGGGCCCACCGCACGGAGGCCTCCAGGCCGTCGCGCTCGGCCCCGGGGACGAGCGCGACTCCGGCCGCCGGGAGTCCGCCGACAGGACCGGACCTCGGCACGGTGGCGGGTGTGCCGGGCAAGGTCGAGGGGGTCGCGCTGGTGGGGCGCCGCACCCTCGCGGTCGTCAACGACAACGACTTCGGGATGACGGACGGCCCCCAGGCGTTCGACGCCCAGGGACGTCTGGTGGACAGCGGTGTGGAGACGTCGGTGACCTTCGTTCGGCTGTCCAGGCCGCTGCTCGGTTGACCCGCTTCCGGTGACGGGCGGCAGGTGGCGGGGCCTCAATCCGGCGGGGAGCAGCGGTAGTCGGCGGATCGCGGCGTTCCACACGCGCCGGCCGGGAGGCGGTGCCGTGGGGACACGTGCGGTGCCGGGTTCCACCGGAAAGGGTCCTCGGCGCGGCATCCTCGTCCTGGACCGCACGACCTGCCCCCCACCAGGAGATTCCCCATGGACCGTCGAAGTCTGCTCCGGCGCGCCGCTGCGACAGCCGCGGGCGGTGTACTGCTGCCCGCCGGTGGTGCCCGAGCCGCCGCGCCGGCCGCCGTCCGGGCCGGTACCGACCATCCGTCCGCCCAATGGCGCCCCGCCGCCGCGTCCAACTACACCGCCTCCAACAGGCCTTCCGCCCATCCGGTGCGGTACGTCGTCATTCATGTGACCCAGCAGACCTACGCCGACACCCTGGCGGTCTTCCGGAACCCGGCGAAGAAGGTGTCCGCGCACTACGTGGTGCGCTCGTCGGACGGTCAGGTCGCCCAGTGCGTACGGGAGCGCCACATCGCCTGGCACGCGGGCAACTGGACGTACAACACCCAGAGCATCGGCATCGAGCACGAGGGCTGGGTGAACAGGCAGGCGTCCTTCACCCATGCCCTGTACGAGCGGTCGGCGGCGCTGACCGCGACAGTCTGCGACCGCTACGGCATCCCGAAGGACCGGGCCCACATCATCGGCCACAACGAGGTGCCCGGTGCCACCCACCGCGACCCGGGCCCCTACTGGGACTGGTCGCGCTACATCCGTCTCGTCAATTTCGCCTGACGCACGGGCGCTTGTCGGTCCCCGCAGCCTGGTTCACGATGGGCCGCGGGAGGCCGAGTTGAGCGATACATGGGTGGCCCTTGAGCCCGGCACGGATCCGGCGGAGCGCATCGCCGCCCTGCGCCGGGCACACAGCGCGTATCTGACGGCGGGACGGGTCGAGCAGCCCGTGCGTCCCGTGGTCGCCGACTCCTGGCGGCGCTCGGCCCGGGCGCGGGTCAGTCCGGAGGGTGTGGCGGGTGTCGAGCTGGCCGGTGAGGATCTCGGCGCCTACCGCGAGAGCCATCCGCTGGCGCGGGTGATGCCGCTGGTGAGGGAGCTGACGGGCGCCTACGCCATGGACGGGGAGCATCTGGTCGCGGTGTGCGACGCGCACGGCCGGCTGCTGTGGGTCGAGGGTCCGCCGGCGACCCGCCGCAAGGCGGGCCGGATGAACTTCGTGCCCGGTGCGCGCTGGGCCGAGGCGGTCGCCGGGACGAACGCGCCGGGGACGGCGATCACCGTGGACCGGCCGGTCCAGGTGTTCGCCGCCGAGCACTTCCGCCGCCCCGTGCAGTCATGGACATGCGCCGCGGCTCCGATCCACGACCCGGGAACGGGGCGGGTGCTCGGCGCGGTCGACATCACCGGCGGGGACCGGCTGGCCCATCCGCACAGCCTGGCGTTCGTCGGGGCGGTGGCCCGGGCCGCCGAGTCGCAGCTGGCGCTGCTCGCACCGCCTGTCACGGCCGGCTCTGTCCGGCTGAGCGCGCTGGGCAGGGACGAGGCGCTGCTGACGGCCGGGGGACGGACACTGCGGCTGAGCCGGCGCCACAGCGAGATCCTCGCGGTCCTGGCGGCGCGTCCCGAGGGCATAGGCGGCGACGAACTGCTGGTGGCACTGTACGAGGACGAGTCGGTCAGCTCGGTCACCCTGCGGGCGGAGCTGTCGCGGCTGCGGCATCTGCTCGGCCCGGAGCTGCTGCTCTCACGCCCGTACCGTCTCGCCGTGCCCGTCGAGGCGGACTTCCGGACGGTGGCCCGGCAGCTGGCGTCGGGCGCGGTGACCGGCGCGCTCGGCGCGTATCCGGGCCCGCTGCTGCCCGCTTCGCAGGCGCCCGCGGTCGCGCGTACCCGCGAGCGGCTGGCGAACCAGCTGCGTACGGCGCTGATCGCGCGCGGCGACCCGGGGCTGCTCGCGGACTGGGCGTACAGCCCGTGGGGCGAGGACGATCTCGCCGTGTGGCAGGCGCTGGCCTGCGCGCTGCCCGCGGCGCAGCGTCCCGTGGCACTGGCCCGCGCGCAGGAGCTGGACCGGCTGCAGGGCTGCTGACGGCCCACCGGAATGGCCCGCACACCCATACCCGAACAATGGTGCGACCACTCCTGGTACCGATTGCCCGCTCCCGCACTGCGGACCCGGTCCGCTCTCCGTAGGGTCATTGGGTGGAGCACCCAGGCGGTGCCCGGCCGTCCGACCCCGGAGGTGCGCGATGCCGGAGCTGTTCATCGGTGGCGAGTGGACCACCGCCGTCGACGGGCAGGTGCGCGAGATCCGCTGCCCCGCCGACGGCACGCTCGTGGCCGTGGTCGACGAGGCGGGCCCGAAGGACGCGGCTGCGGCGGCCGCCGCCGCGCGCGACGCCTTCGACAGCGGTCCGTGGCCGCACACACCGGCCGCCGAACGCGGCCGGCTGCTGCTCCGCGTCGCCGATCTGCTGGAGCGCGACAAGGACGCACTCGCCCGCGCCGAATCCCTGGACACCGGGAAGCGGCTCGTGGAGAGCGAGTACGACATGGACGACATCGCCGCCTGCTTCCGCTACTTCGGACACCTGACGGCGGCAGGCGGCACCGACAGGATCGTGGACACCGGCAACCCGCGGACGGACAGCCGGGTGGTGCACGAGCCGGTCGGGGTGTGCGTCCTGATCACCCCGTGGAACTATCCGCTGCTGCAGACCGCGTGGAAGGTCGCCCCCGCGCTCGGCGCGGGCAACACCTTCGTCCTCAAGCCGAGCGAACTGACGCCGCACACCGCCGTCATGCTGATGCGGCTGCTGACCGAGGCTGGACTGCCCGCCGGGGTGGCCAATCTCGTCCTCGGAGCGGGGCCGGCCGTCGGCGGGCCGCTGACCGAGGACCCCAGGGTCGATCTGGTGTCCTTCACGGGCGGTCTGGTGACCGGGAGGCGCATCATGGCCGCCGCCGCGCCCACGGTGAAGAAGGTCGCCCTGGAGCTCGGCGGCAAGAACCCGAACGTCGTGTTCGCCGACGCGGACTTCGAGGCCGCCGTCGACCACGCCCTGATGGCGGTGTTCCTCCACTCGGGCCAGGTCTGTTCCGCCGGGGCGCGGCTGCTGGTGCAGCACAGCCTGCACGACCGGTTCGTCGACGAGCTGATCCGGCGGGCCCGGGCGATTCGGGTGGGCGGCCCGTTCGATCCGGAGGCCCGCACGGGTCCGCTGATCTCGGCCGCGCACCGGGACAAGGTCGCGGCGTACGTGGCGGCGGGGCTGGCCGAGGGTGCGGTGCTGCGCTGCGGCGGCACACCGCCGGCGGATCCGTCGCTGGCCGACGGTTACTACTATCTGCCGACCGTGCTGGACGAGTGCACACCGGGCATGTCGGTGGTGCGCGACGAGTCGTTCGGCCCCGTGCTCACCGTCGAACGCTTCCGTGACGAGGAGGAGGCGGTCGCGGTCGCCAACGACACGATGTACGGGCTGGCCGGCGCGGTCTGGTCGCAGGACGTCGGCCGGGCGCAGCGGGTCGCGTCCCGGCTGCGGGCCGGCACGGTGTGGATCAACGACTTCCATCCGTATGTGCCACAGGCGGAGTGGGGCGGGATGAAACAGTCCGGCTTCGGTCGCGAGCTCGGCCCGGCAGGCCTGGCCGAGTACCAGGAGACCAAGCACATCTGGCGGAATCTGGACCCGCGGCCGCAGAGGTGGTTCGAATGACGACGGACCGGGCCGACGCGGCGCCGGGGGCCGGCGGAGGCGGACACGACGACGATTCGCTCACCGAACTGGGCTACCGCCCCGAACTGAAACGCACCCTCGGCAACTTCCACACCTTCGCCGCCGGGATCAGCTACATCTCGATCCTGACAGGCACCTTCCAGCTGTTCTACTTCGGCGTGGCCTTCGGCGGCCCCGCCTACTGGTGGTCCTGGCCGATGGTGTTCGCCGGCCAGCTGATGGTGGCGCTGTGCTTCTGCGAGCTGGCGGCCCGCTACCCGGTCGCCGGATCGGTCTACAACTGGTCGAAGAAGATGGGCGGTCCGCATGTGGGCTGGCTCGGCGGCTGGATGATGATGACGGCCACCATGGTCACGCTCTCGGCCGTGGCGCTCGCATACCAGATCACGCTGCCGCGGATCGACGCCGGGTTCCAGTTCGTGGGCGACGGGAGCGGTGAGAACGACGCGGCGGCCAACGCCGTCCTGCTGGGCTCGGCGCTCATCCTGTTCTCGACGCTGGTCAACGCATTCGGGGTCAAGCTCATGGCCCGGATCAACTCCGCCGGAGTGTTCATCGAGCTGATCGCCGCCGTCGCCCTGGTCATCTTCCTGGCCGCCCACATCACCCGCGGGCCCAGCAGCGTGCTCTTCGACACCGCCGGCAAGGGAGCCGGCGAACCCCTCGGCTACCTGGGCGCCTTCCTCACCGCCTCGCTCGCCTCCGCCTATGTGATGTACGGCTTCGACACGGCCTCGTCACTCGGGGAGGAGTCGCACAACCCCGCCCGCAACGCGCCCCGCGCGATCCTGCGGGCGCTGATCGCCTCGTTCGTCATCGGCGGTTTCATCCTGCTGTTCGCTCTGCTGGCCGTACCGGACCTGCAGGCGGACGAGCTGGCCACGGAAGGCCTGCAGTACGTGGTGCTGGTGACCCTCGGAGCGACCATCGGCGAAATCTTCCTGTGGTGCGTGGTCGTCGCGATCACCGTCTGCGTCCTCGCGGTGCATGCCGCCGGCATCCGGCTCATGTTCGCGATGGCCAGGGACAACAACCTCCCGGTGGGGTCGGTGCTCGCCCGGGTCAGCCCCCGCTTCCGGACGCCGGTGGTTCCCGCGGTCGTCATCGGCGTCGTGGGGGTGGTCATCCTGGTCATCAACATCAACCAGCCGCAGATCTTCTCGGTGATCACCAGCATCGCCATCATCATGATCTATCTGGCGTATCTGCTGGTCACGCTGCCGATGCTGATCCAGCGCCTGCGCGGCCGCTGGCATCCGAAGGAGGGCCGGTTCTCGCTCGGCCGGCTGGGACTTCCGATCAACATCCTCGCCGTGCTGTGGGGTGCGGCGATGTCCCTCAACCTCGCCTGGCCGCGCGCCGAGGTCTACAACGCCACCGGGGACCAGCACTGGTATCTGCGCTGGGGCGCGTTCCTGTTCATCGGCATCGTCGCGGTCGGCGGCTTCGCCTACTACTGGTTCGTGCAGCGTCACAGGACAGGGGTGCTGGCCGAGCATGCGACGCAGACGGCCGCCGAACCCACGTCACCCTCCTGATGACCTCCCTCCACCCCCTGGTCCCCGATCCTGGAGACGCCATGGCCGCTCAAGCCCTGCCGCCCGAATTCGACTATGTCGTGGTCGGCGGCGGCACCGCCGGTGCGGTCGTCGCCGCACGGCTGTCGGAGGACCCCGAGGTCAGTGTCTGTGTGCTGGAGGCAGGCCCCTCCGACGTCGGCGACGAGAGAATTCTGCGGCTGAACCGGTGGATGGAGCTGCTGGAATCCGGCTACGACTGGGACTACCCGGTGGAGCCGCAGGAGAACGGCAACAGCTTCTTGCGGCACGCCCGGGCCAAGGTGCTCGGCGGCTGCTCCTCGCACAACTCCTGCATCGCCTTCTGGGCGCCGGCCGAGGACCTGGACGAATGGGCGGCGATGGGCTGCACCGGCTGGAGCGCAGCGGACTGCTTCCCGCTGTACCAGCGGCTGGAGACCAACGACGCGCCCGGTGACCACCATGGCCGCTCCGGGCCGGTGACGATTCGCACCGTGCCGCCCGACGACCCCTGCGGCACGGCGCTGCTGGCCGCCTGCGCGGCGACGGGCATCCCGACCAGACCGTTCAACACGGGACGTACGGTCGTGCGCGGCGCGAACTGGTTCCAGATCAACGCCCGTTCGGACGGCACCCGCTCCTCCGCCTCGGTCTCCTATCTGCATCCCGTTCTCGGCAAGCGGCCGAACCTCGATGTGCGGACGGGGCTGCAGGCCAAGCGGCTGCTGTTCGACGAGGGCGCGCGCTGCTCGGGTGTGGAGTATCTGCAGCCCGACACGGTCCATTCAGCAGTGGTACGGGCCCGGCGCGAGGTGATCGTGTGCTGCGGGGCCATCGACTCGCCGAAACTTCTGATGCTCTCGGGCATCGGGCCCGCCCGGCATCTGCGGGAGAGCGGGGTGGACGTCCGGGTCGACTCCCCCGGGGTCGGATCCCATCTCCAGGACCATCCCGAGGCAGTGATCATGTGGGAGGCGAAGCAGCCCATGGTCACCACCTCCACCCAGTGGTGGGAGATCGGTGTCTTCGCCGACACCGAACCGGGCCTGGACCGGCCGGATCTGATGCTGCACTACGGCTCGGTGCCCTTCGACATGAACACCTACCGGCGCGGCTACCCGACCACGGACAACGCGTTCTGCCTCACCCCGAACGTCACCCGGGCACGCTCGGAGGGCACCGTGCGGCTGCGCAGCCGGGACTTCCGGGACAAGCCGAAGGTCGACCCGCGGTACTTCACGCACGAGCACGACATCCGGGTGATGATCTACGGGCTGCGCCTGGCGCGCGAGATCGCGTCCCAGGCCCCGCTCGCGCCGTGGGCCGGCGCCGAACTCGCGCCCGGCCCGGACACCACGACCGACGAGGAGCTGTTCTCGTACATCCGCGACACCCACAACACCGTGTACCACCCGGCTTGCACGGTCAGGATGGGTGCGGCCCATGACCGTTCCTCCCCGCTCGACCCGCAGCTGCGGGTGAAGGGCGTCAGCGGGCTGCGGGTCGCGGACGCGTCAGTGATGCCGTTCCTGCCCACGGTCAATCCGTGCATCACCACGATGATGATCGGCGAGAAGTGCGCGGATCTGATCAAGGCGGGCTGACGGCGACGGGTGGCCGAGCGCACCCGACCGCAACCTGGTTGCAACGTTGTGGCTCCTAGCCTCGCGGCGCGTGCCGTCCAACGTCGGACGGCACACTCCCGGGAGGTTGGACATGACCCGTTACGCAGCGCCCGGTACGGACGGCGCGATCGTCTCGTACGAGTCCCGCTACGACCACTGGATCGGCGGCGCCTACGTCCCGCCCGCCCGCGGGCAGTACTTCGAGAACCCGAGTCCGGTCAACGGCAGGCCCTTCACCGAGGTGGCCCGTGGCACCTCCGAGGACGTGGAGCGGGCGCTGGATGCGGCACATGCCGCCGCACCGGCGTGGGGACGGACCTCCCCCGTCGAACGCGCCACCGTCCTGCTCAGGATCGCGGACCGGATGGAGGCGAACCTCGAACGGCTCGCGGTGGCCGAGAGCTGGGAGAACGGCAAGCCGGTGCGTGAGACTCTGGCCGCCGACATTCCGCTCGCCATCGACCACTTCCGCTACTTCGCCAGCGCCGTGCGCACCCAGGAGGGTTCGCTCAGCGAACTCGACGACGACACGATCGCCTACCACTTCCATGAGCCGCTGGGTGTGGTCGCGCAGATCATTCCGTGGAACTTCCCCATCCTGATGGCGACCTGGAAGCTGGCTCCGGCGCTGGCGGCGGGCAATGCGGTGGTGCTCAAGCCGGCCGAGCAGACCCCTGTGTCCATCCACCTCTGGATGAGCATGGTCGCCGATCTGCTGCCGCCGGGCGTGGTGAACATCGTCAACGGCTTCGGCGAGGAGGCGGGCAAGCCGCTCGCGTCCAGCAGCCGGGTCGCGAAGATCGCGTTCACGGGAGAGACCGCGACAGGGCGGCTGATCATGCAGTACGCCTCCGAGAACCTCAAGCCTGTCACGCTGGAGCTCGGCGGAAAGTCGCCGAACATCTTCTTCGACGACATCTGGGCGGTCGATGACGACCTGCGCGACAAAGCACTGGAGGGCTTCACGATGTTCGCCCTCAACCAGGGTGAGGTGTGCACCTGTCCGTCGCGGGCGCTGATCGGGAGCGGGCACTACGGCGAGTTCCTCGAGGCCGGCATCGCTCGCACGGAGCTGATCGTGCCCGGCAATCCGCTGGACACCGAGACGATGATCGGCGCGCAGGCGTCCAACGAGCAGCTCCAGAAGATCCTTTCGTATCTGGACATCGGCCAGCAGGAGGGTGCGAAGGTACTGAGCGGGGGTCAGCGCATCGAGCACGGCGGCGAGTTGGCGGGCGGCTACTACGTGCAGCCGACGATCTTCGAGGGCGACAACCGTATGCGGGTCTTCCAGGAGGAGATCTTCGGCCCGGTCGTCGCCGTCACGTCCTTCTCCGACTTCGAGGACGCGATCTCCGCGGCGAACGACACGCTGTACGGGCTCGGCGCGGGTGTCTGGACCCGCGACATCAACACCGCCTACCGCGCGGGCCGGGCCATCCAGGCGGGCCGCGTGTGGACGAACTGCTACCACGCGTACCCGGCGCACGCTGCCTTCGGGGGCTACAAGCAGTCGGGTATCGGCCGCGAGACGCACCGGATGATGCTGGACCACTACCAGCAGACGAAGAACCTGCTGGTGTCGTACTCACCCAAGAAGCTGGGCTTCTTCTAGACAGGAAAAGGGCGCCTGACCACGGAAGTTGCTTGTCAGGCGCCCTCCGCAGCGCACGGCTGAGCGGTCAGGCGAGATGCGCTCTTACTCCCGATATCTCCCACTGGTATCCCAGCTCCGACCAGCAGTTCCGGGGCACTTCCGGGCCAAGGTCCCGCTAGGCCGTGTATCGAAAGAGTCCTGCTGAGCACCGCGAGCCGATTTCGACGGCACGTGGCTGTCAGTGCCCTCAAGTAGGTTCTGTCCGTTCGGCCTGACAGGTGGGTCGTGGAGCTGAGGGATTCGTCGTAGTGAGCATCTACCTGCACTTTCGTGCCGTGGCTGAGTCCGAGATCCGGGATGACCACACCTGGCTCGCCGCGTTCATGTCAGAGGCTTGGGAAAACGACGACGCCGAGTACGCCGCAGGCATCGCCCACTCGATCAACAAGGGCTGGGACGCTGTAAACGACTTCTACGCAGCCGCCGATGCCCTCTATACAGACGCCGACGAGCCCTGGAATTTGCCGATCTACGGCGGCCGCCCGGTACCCCACAGCGCTGACGCCGATCCCTCCGATCCCCCGCTGATGCTTCTGGAGCCGTCTGGGGTGTCACAGGCCGCGCGTTTCCTTACGACTGTCTCTTTCGACGAGCTGTGGAACGTCGTCGACGCAAGGTTCAGCGCCCTCGGCCGGACCAAGCAGGAGCACCTCGAACATCACAGGAACCTCCAAGAGTTCTACGGACAGGCGGCTTCGGCAGGCCACGCGGTGGTCAAAGCGGTATGGGCTTGAGTCGTGGCTCGTGCTGATCACAGCCATTCGTTGATGGCCGCGACCAGCACGGTCGCCTCGTAGCGGACGGCGAGTTTGTCGTACCGGGTTGGTGCGCCACGAGGCGCCATGGAGTCGAGTGAGGTGAGAGACCTTCACCGCCGGGTTGTCGCAGCAACCTGGTTGAAGCAGGGGGCAGTTCGCCTCGGGGGATGCCGAGGTGGGCGGTAAGCAGCCCCGACAACGTCGGGACGGGCTGGCACTGCCAGACAGCCCGGGTCCGGCTAGCGAGACGGGAAGGTGCACGCGAGGAATCAGTGTCTGACGCCCCGTAATTACGACACCGGCTCGAACCTGGCGGATCTGGGCCGGACGCAGTGCACGACCACCGCTGGCCGGTGATCGACTCCGAAGCCGACTCCACGTATCGGCGGGGAGGCCACGCCGAAAGCCTGCGGCGTAAGCGTGGCGATGCTGCCGGGGTAGAGCTGGGCACCTCACCCGTCGATCGATTCCGTGGTGAACGTGGGAACTGCCCGCGGTCGCCCCAAGCCGGACCTCCAGTCCGGTGGAGGGCAGGCCCATCGCCGGCTGATGGTCGTCGGGCAGGACGGAGGCTCCGTAGTACTCGGAGGCCGGGAGAGCCGGCCACATGGGGAAGGGGGCCAGCAAGTCGGCAGTAAGGACACTGGAATGCCAGGAGGTTGTCGCCGGTGAATACCGACGAGCTGGAGTGGGCCTTGATGAAGGCCGAGCGCCGGGTACTGGAGATCCAGACCAAGCTGCACCGTTGGGCTGCTGATGATTCTCATCGCAGGTTCGACGATCTGTTCAACCTCGTGGCCGATCCTGCCTTCCTGTTGGTGGCGTGGGATCGTGTCCGGGGAAACAAGGGTGCCCGCACGGCCGGAGTGGACGGGAAGACCGCACGCTCCATCGAGGCCGGGCAGGGGGTCGAGATGTTTCTCGGCAGGCTGCGGACTCGGATCAGAGACCGCAGCTTCCGACCGGTTCCCGTCCGTGAGCGGATGATTCCCAAGGCGAACGGCAAGCTTCGTCGTCTTGGGATTCCGACCGTGGCGGACCGGGTGGTCCAGGCGTCCTTGAAACTGGTGCTGGAGCCGGTGTTCGAAGCGGAGTTCCTCCCGTGTTCCTATGGGTTCCGCCCGAACCGCCGGGCTCATGACGCGATCGCCGAGACTCGCTATCTCGCCAGCCACGGATATGAATGGGCGGTGGAGGGCGACATCACGGCGTGCTTCGACGAGATCTCGCACCCGGCCCTCATGGAACGGGTGAGGAATCGGATCGGGGACAAGCGGGTGTTGTCCCTGGTGAAGGCGTTCTTGAAGTCCGGGATCCTGTCCCGGGACGGAGCCTTCACGGACACACGCACTGGGACCCCGCAGGGCGGGATCCTGTCGCCGCTGCTGGCCAACATCGCGCTCTCGGTCCTGGACGAGCACATCGCCCAGGCCCCCGGAGGAGCAGACAGCGCCTCCGAGGATCGGCGCAGGAGACGGCGCCGGGGGTTGCCCAACTACCGGCTGGTCCGGTATGCGGATGACTTCCTCGTGCTTGTCTTCGGGCGCCGTGAGCACGCCGAGGAATTACGCGACGAGGTCGCGGAGGCGTTGAAGCCGATGGGCCTTCGCCTGTCGGTGGAGAAGACAAAGATCACGCACATCGACGAGGGCCTTGATTTTCTCGGATGGCGCATCCAGCGTCACCGGAAGCGGGGCACTGACCGGCAGTACATCTACACCTATCCGGCACGGAAATCAGTGCGTTCCGCAACGGCCAAGGTGAAGGAACTGACCGGACGGCAGAACGTCGGCTTGTCGTTGGAGTCCTTGCTCCACCGGCTGAACCCGGTGTTGCGGGGATGGTGCGCGTACTTCCGTCCCGGAGTGTCGAACGTCGCTTTCTGCTACCTCAGCCACTACACGTGGATGAGGGTGACACGGTGGATCCGGCGCAAGCATCCCGGGATCACTTGGAAGCAGCTCCGCCGACGTTATTACGGCGATGGCTGGTGGCCTGTCACGGAGGAAGCGGAACTGTTCAACCCGGCAAAGGTAAGCACGACCAGATACCGATACCGGGGGACACTCATCCCGACCCCGTGGCCCATTACGGCATGAAGAACTGAACACGCCGAAACTGGATTTGCGGAGAGCCCGGTGCCCGGAGACGGGCACGCCGGGTTCGGGAGGCGGCTCGGGGAAACCCACCGATGGAGACACCGGCAGGGCGCCCCGAGTCGACCTCACCGACAGCGCGGTGTCTCTTGAGGCGGTTGATCCCGCACTCGACCGCGTGGCGTTCGCGGTAGTCGACCGGGTCGAAGCGAGGCGGCCGGCCACCGCGGGAACCGCGCTTCCGGCGGTTGCGGGCCTGGTCGGCCTTGTCGGGGATGGTGCAGCGGATCCCGCGGCGGCGCAGGTAGGCACGGTTCCTGCGGGAGGCGTACGCCTTGTCCGCCCGCACGCGATCGGGACGGACCCGTGGCCGGCCCGGACCGACGCGGGGCACGCGAACCCTCTCCAGCACCGGTTCGAACTGCGGCGAGTCCCCGCGCTGCCCGGCCGTGACCACGATGGCCATGGGTTTCTGGCCCTGCTCGACAGCCAGGTGGAGCTTGGTGGTGAACCCGCCGCGCGACCGTCCCAGCCCATGATCACGGGGCTCGGTGAAGACACCGCCCGGTGGTTCCTTCTGCAGGTCGCCCTGCTTACGGGCGCCGGCCGCGTGCTGGTGGGCGCGGCAGACCGTGGAGTCGACGTTCAGGTCCCAGACGATCGCGCCCTTCGCGTCGGCCAGGGACTGGAGGCGGGTGAGGATCCGGTGCCAGGTGCCGTTCCTCTGCCATCGGCGGAACAGGTCGTAGACCCGGTTCCACGGGCCGTACTCGGCGGGCACGTCCCGCCACGGAACGCCGGTCCGGACACGGAACCGTATGCCGTCGATCAGCTGCCGCCGAGGCCAGACGGGCGGCCGCCCCGCCCTGGCACCCTTCGGCAACAGCGGCTCCAGCACTGCCCACTGCTCGTCCGTGAGATCTCCCCGACCCATGAACCGTGATCATTCACAGCCCAAGATCCACTTTCGATACACGGCCTAAGTCGCCCTCCGCGTCGCCCATCGGTGCCTCCCAGCGCTGCATGGACTCCTCGATCAACCGGTTCGCATGGTTCCGCGCTTCAGCCAGGGACTTGGCGTAGTAGCGGAAGAGGACCTGGATGCTTTGTCCGGCTCGGCGCGCGCACTCGGCGGGGTCGACTCCGGAGGCCAACCAGAACGAGATGCCGGCGTGGCGCAGGTCGTAGGGGCGTTTCGCCAGCTCAGGGGCGTGCTCGTCAAGGGCGAGAGTGGCCTCACGCGCTTGCCCTCAGGTAATGCCGTACGCCGAGGCATCGATGTAGTTCCCCGCTGCGTTGCGGAAGAGAGGTCCGTCGGGTGCCACTCCAAAGGTTCGTATGTGCTCGCGCAACATGCGGACGAGCACTGGTGGGATAGGAACCGGCCGCGTGGCCTTGGCTGCTCGCCGTTTCAGGGAGTGGATCTCATGGACAGCGCCGTCATCCGTCCATTCCTTACCTGCAGTCACCACACCACCCTTCACGTTCAGAAGTCCCCAGCGCTCCTTGCCCATCGTGTTGGGCTTGGCCTGTGCCGCCCTGGACATCGACGCAACCCTGGTGACCTGCCACTCGGAGAAAGAAGAGGCCGCCGCCACCTCTGGGCACCGAAGCCGCGATGAAGGGCTATCGGGTGGGCTACACGCTCGCGACGAAGCTGGTCAACGAGCTGGTCGAGGCCGCCGACGAGAAACAGCTGAACAAGACCATCGCCCGCTACGGCCGCGTCGATCTTCTCTGCATCGATGAGCTGGGATACATGGAACTCGACCGCCACGGCGCCGAACTCCTCTTCCAGGTCCTGACCGAACGCGAGGAGAAGAACAGCGTCGCTATCGCCTGTCGGCGTACGCCTGAACGCGGCCCGGTCAGGTACAGCAATACGTCCCCCGCCCTGAAGCCGGTTGAGTACCTGAGGGAAGGCCCGGGCCGCCAGATCTCTCAGGGGACGGGGCATGTCGGGCCGGCAAGGGCCGCCCTACGCTTCAGTGTGTCGCAGAGAGGCAGGCGTACGCCCTATGAAGTCCCGCGCAGTACGGGTGAGGTGGGCCTGGTCGGCAAAGCCTGCGGTGGCTGCGGCCAGGGCGGCAGTCGAATCCGGCAGATCGGTGATCGCGCTGCGGAGCCGACCCCATCGGCGCAAGCGGCTAAGCGCAATGCCCACGTCCTGCCGGACCAGAGCGCGCAGCCGTGGGGCCGACAGGCCGACCTCGTTGGCGATGGAGGTGATGGGCATGTCCGGATCGCGCAACGTGCACAGGTGGACGGCGTGAGCGACTCTCGGATCGAGCGGGTTCGGGCACCCAGCGAGTGCCCGCAGCTCGGTGTATCCGGCGGCCAGGTCCACACCGGTGCCGGGACCGTCGGAATCGGGGGTGCCGAGCGCGGCGAGCAGGCGGCGGACCTCGCCGGCATCGAGCCGTATCGGTCCCGGGCATGAGGGCAGCAGCCAGGAGTCGATGAACAGGGCGATGTAGGGCGAGGTCGACGCGCAGCTGTGGGCCAGCTGGGGCGGAACGATCAGCCCGGGCGCCGCCACCATGGGCCGTCCCGGCTGGAGGAGTTCGGCATGGCCGCCCATCGGCAGCACGGCTTTCCACGCGGGCAGCTGGTGTGGGGCGACGCGGAACGGGCGGGATTCGGCGAACATCGTCGCCTCGGCGCCGGAGGCGAAGACGACGCGGCGATCGTTTTGTTCAAGTGCCCAGGCACGCGGTGAACGGATCATTGTGCCATGCACGCTATCGCTGCCGTCGCGTTGGCGGTGTTCCTGATCGTCACGGGGGTCATGCATTTCCTGGTCCCTAGCTACTTCCGCATGTTGGTGCCCGCCTGGCTCCGCCGGGAGAGGTTCCTCGTGGCCGTCACGGGGGCGGCAGAGGTCGTGGTGGGTGCGCTGGTGCTGGTTCCGTGCAGCCGGCCGGCCGGAGGCTGGGCCGCCGCCGTCCTGATCGCCTGTTACCTGGTGTCCCACGTGGACGCGCTGCGACGCGCGCGGCCGGACCGGCCCCGGCTTCTGGATCGGCCGGTCGGCGCGGTGGCTCGGCTGGTGGTGAACGTCCTGTACATCGCCTGGGCAGTCGCCGTGTCCAGATCCGCAGTCTGACACCGATGTGCGGCCGATTGTCCAGGGTGGCACCGAAGCCGCCCATACTCCCAGAGGAAGTCATGCCATGAGCCATCGCCTCGTCGTCGTGGGCGCCGGTTACGCCGGTCTGCTGGCGGCCAAGCGCCTCGCCCGCAAGCTGCGCCGCAGCGATGTCACCATCACGCTGGTCAATGCCTCAGACCGGTTCGTGGAACGGGTCCGGCTCCATCAGCTGGCCGCCGGGCAGAGATGGGCGGCGCCGTCGTTGCGTCAGCAGCTCACCGGTACATCGGTCCAACTGGTCGTCGCACGCGTGACCTCGATCGACACCACTGACCGGACCGTGTGTCTGGACCTCGCGCCCGGAGCGATCGGCTACGACACCCTGGTGTATGCGGTGGGCAGCCGGGCGCGGCTCGACGATGCCCCGGGGGCAGTCGAGCATGCGTACGCCGTCGCCGCCCCTGAGCAGGCGACGCGGTTGCGGCACAGGGTTGCCGAGATTGCACCAGGCGGCACTGTTGCGGTGGTCGGCGGAGGGCTGACCGGCCTGGAAACCGCCTCCGAGCTGGCCGAGAGCTATCCCGAGCTGCGAGTCCGACTGTTCACCGGTGCCGATGACGTTGGGTCCGGGCTCACGCCGCGAGCCCGGACCCACCTGCGGCGTGCTCTCGAGCGACTGGAGGTCTCGCTTCATCCGAAGACCGTCGTCGCGGCAGTGCGGAAGGACGGCTTGGACATCCGCGATGGCGCGCCATTCGCCGCTGACGCCGTTGTATGGACCACCGGGTTCCGTGCGCCGGAGCTGGCTCGCATGGCAGGGTTCGCCACGGATGAGAGCGGCCGGATGCTCGTCGACGCCACCCTGCGCTCGGTCTCGCACCCCGAGGTGTACGCCGTCGGCGACGCGGCGGCCGGGGTGTCGGTGAGCGGGGCACCGAGCCGGATGTCCTGCCAGACAGCGCTGCACATGGGCCGAGGTGTGGCCGATGTCGTCGCGGCTCGGCTGGCGGGCAGGGAACCCGGGCCCGTTCGGATCGGTTACGCCTTCACCAACATCAGCCTTGGCAGGCGTGACGGTGTCGTCCAGTTCACCCATGCCGACGACCGCCCGCGCAGGTTCGTCCTGACAGGACGCGCTGCGGCGGCTTTCAAGGAGGCTGTCGTGCGAAGCACGGTACGTTCCGGGCGGCGCGGCGAGTCGGGCAGTGATGAGTCGGATTCCTGAGCCAACCCGACTACCGCAGACGATCTTGCGACCTCACGAGGTCCGCTCACGAACGCGTACCAGCACCTGGGGACGTTCACCTGTACGCGGCTGGGGAGCCGAGGCCGTACGCCGACATCGCCTCCAACGAGTCCTTTGGAGGCTGGACCAAGGCCTTCACCGACCCCCGCCTCTGCGCGGCCATCGTCGACCGCCTCACCTTCAACGGCACCATCCTCGAAACCGGCACCGATTCCTGCCGCCTGGCCAGCACCCGGGCACGAGCTGAGGAGCCCGCCAAGGCCGGCTGATCTCTGCCCCACTGCCTGCCCCGACGGCTAGCCGTCCTGCTGTCGGGGCACGATGAACGTGCTCAGAATCGGGCGGCTCAGCGGAAGGCGGTGGCATTCTCTGAGGCCCATTGCTGAAACGTCCTGGCTGGGGCACTGGTGATCTGGGGAACTGTGTCACGCACCATGAGCAGCTCGTCGTTGACGTCGCCACCCGTCAGGTCAAGCACCGCGTCAGCGGCTTCGTCGCCCAGGAAGACGGTCATCTGACGATGGGCTTCCTGTCGGCTGATCTCGGCGAACGGCACCTTCCGCCCCAGTACGGTCGCGATGGCCCCGACCTGTTGCCGGGCCGTGACCCTCTCCGGACCAGTCAGCGCATACGTCCGCTCTTGGTGGCCGGACTCGGTCAGTGCCACCCGAGCCACCGATGCGATGTCCGCAGGGTGGATCGTAGGGAGACCGGTGTCTGCATAGGGCACGCGGACCGTTTCGTGCTCGCGGATCGTTCCCGCCCACCACAGGGCATTCGAGGCGAACTGTGTCGGCCGCAGGATCGTCCACGTCATGCCGCTCTCCTTGAGCAGTTGCTCGACAGTCAGGTTCTCGCCGGCGGGGCCCAGGTGCGGATGGGTCTGGACGGTAATGGACGAGACCAGCACTACGTGTTCCACGCCTGCCCGCTGGGCCGCCTCGATGATCTCGGCGTCCGGACCCATGCGTGACACAAGAAGCAGCGCTCGGACCCCCTCCAATGCGGGCTCCAGTGAGGCTGTCTCAGCGAAGTCACCAGCAACGGCTTCGACCCCTTCCGGGAAAGCGGCCCGTGCAATGTCACGGGTGAGCCCCCTCAACGGTCCGGCGCCGAACGCCTGGAGCTCTTCCAAGAGGGCACTTCCTATATTTCCGGTGGCCCCGGTCACGAGGATCATGAGGTCTTCTCCTGTCATCAGGCGGTGATCAACATGCCGTGACGTTAAGACCTCAACCAAGGTTCAGGTCAAGAAGGATTGGCAGGTGTCGCGAGCTGGGCACGTTCATCCGCGTGCTTCTCCGGGTACGCAGCCGACAACGAACACCTGTTTTTGCGACAAAAGCGCCGTCATTTCGTCTCAACATTTACGAGCCTCAAGACGGCAAGCCCGACGTCCAGGCCGGCGACCTCGACGCACAGAGGCCATCGTGGGCATCCACACCGCCTCCCGCGCCACCTACGGGTCCCGCCGGGTGCACGCCGAGCTCGGTCTGGGCCTGCGCATCCATGTCAGCCACGGCACCGTGGAGCTGCTGATGCAGCGCGCGGGCCTGCACGGCCTGCCCGGCAACCGGCGCTCCCGCGCCAAGCACGTGACCCCATCCGTCACCGACCTGGTGGAGCGGAACTTCACCCGCCACGCCCGGGACCAGTTATGGGTCACCGACATCACCGAGCACCCCACCTTTGAGGGCAAGGTGTACTGCGCGGTCGTCCTGAACACGTTCTCGCGACGCGTGGTGGGCTGGTCGATCGACGCCTCGCCCACGGCGGCGCTGACCACCAACGCCCTGGACCGCTCCGAACCGTCCCCCACCTTCGGCGTCGCCGCCCCCTTTGAATTCACTGAACTGCGGACAGAGCCCTGAAAATCCCCACAGCTGCTCTTACTCCCCCGCCACCCGGGGAGAGTCGTGTCGGATGCCCGGGTGGGTCAGCGGTTGGCGAGCAGTGCGAGTTTGCTGAGCCGGTGATGCGGCACCCGTCGGGCGCGGCCCAAGTACTCCTCGCCGCTGGCGGGGTGGTGACATGCTGTGCCGTTTGGTGGCACGCTCGAATGCCGAC
This sequence comes from Streptomyces sp. NBC_00390, assembly GCF_036057275.1. Lineage (NCBI taxonomy): Bacteria > Bacillati > Actinomycetota > Actinomycetes > Kitasatosporales > Streptomycetaceae > Streptomyces > Streptomyces sp. NBC_00390. The sequence goes on from NZ_CP107945.1 coordinate 329,126, forward strand.
TTGCAGCGCGTGATCGACCGGATGGTGGGATTCGATGGCATCGTGCGGGCCTCGACGGCGATCAGGTTGGAGAATCCGGGGCGCTCCGGATCACTCCCACTGGTGCGCCAGGCGCCGCGGCAGGCGCCGTATGGACCGCTGACCGCTGGAGGACCGGCCTTGAGGGAGGGACCGAGAAGTGAGCTTCTGGGAGTACCTGGGCACCCGCTACCAGCAGCTGCTGGTGGACGCCTATCAGCACGCCAGCGCCGTCTTCCAGTGCATGGTCGTCGCCACGGTGCTCGGGGTCTTGATCGGCGTCCTCACCTACCGCACCGAGTGGGCGGGAAACCTCGCGATCACCACGACCGCAAGCATCCTCACCGTCCCCTCCCTGGCTCTCCTCGGCCTGCTCGTCCCGGTCGTCGGCCTCGGCGTCGCGCCGACCGTCATCGCGCTGACGCTGTACGGACTGCTGCCCGTGGTCCGTAACGCCGTCGTCGGGTTGCGCGGGATCGACCCGGCCCTCGTCGAGGCCGCCAAGGGCATGGGGATGTCACGGTTCGCCCAGCTGCTCAGGGTCGAACTGCCCCTCGCCTGGCCGCCGATCCTCACCGGTGTCCGGGTGTCGACCCAGATGCTGATGGGCATCGCGGCGATCGCGGCCTTCGCCTCGGGGCCCGGGCTCGGCAACCAGATCTTCCGCGGGATCTCCAGCCTGGGCAGTGCGAACGCGCTCAACGAAGTACTGTCGGGGACGCTCGGAATCGTCGTCCTGGCCCTGCTGTTCGACGCCGGCTACGTGCTGATCGGACGGCTCACCATCTCACGGGGGATCCGTGGCTGACTCTGCCGAAATCGTCGACCCGACCTCCCCGACGTCCGGCGCCAAAGGCCCCAGCGGATCCGCCCGATCCGCCGGGCCCGACCGGCCGGCCGCCGCCGGCGCGGGTATCCGGCTGGACAACCTCACCAAGCGCTATCGGGACAGCCAAGCCCCGGCCGTGGAGGACGTGACCCTGGACGTCGCGGCCGGCGAAACCGTGATCCTTGTGGGGCCCTCGGGCTGCGGCAAGAGCACCACCCTCAAGATGATCAACCGGCTGATCGAGCCGACCTCGGGGCGGATCACCATCGGCGGCGAGGACGTCACCGGCATCAACCCCGTGGCGCTCCGCCGCACCATCGGCTACGCCATCCAGGCCACGGGCCTCTTCCCGCACATGACCGTCGCCGAGAACATCGCGCTCGTTCCGAAGATGGCCGGCTGGCCGCGCGCGAAGGTGCGGGACCGGGTCGAGGAGATGCTCGAACTGGTCGGGCTGGATCCCGGGGAGTTCCGCGGCCGCTATCCGCGCCGGCTCTCCGGCGGCCAGCAGCAGCGGGTCGGGGTGGCGCGGGCGCTGGCCGCCGACCCGCCCGTGCTGTTGATGGACGAGCCTTTCGGGGCCGTCGACCCCATCACACGCGAACGCCTGCAGGACCAACTCATCCGTTTGCAGCGCGAGTTGGGCAAGACGATCGTCTTCGTCACGCACGACTTCGACGAGGCCATCAAGGTCGGCGACCGGATCGCGGTGCTGCGCGACCGGTCGCAGATCGCCCAGTTCGACACTCCGGAAGCGATCCTGGCCAGACCTGCGGACGACTTCGTCGCCGGTTTCGTGGGCGCGGGAGCCGGGGTGAAGCGGCTGCACCTCAAGCGTGTACGGGAGGTGGAGCTCGCCGACGTCCCGACCGCCACCGTCGACGACCCGCTCGACACCGCCCTGCACCTGCTGGACGCGGGCTCCGCCTCCGCCGACCACCTGCTGCTACTGGACCGTGAGCGGCGCCCGCACTCCTGGCTGCGACGCGAGGACCTGACGCACGCCCAGAGTGCGCAACCCGCCGGAGAGCCGCTGCCATTGCCGGCGGGCACCCCCGTACGGAGCCGGATCGGGGTGGACATGACGCTGCGGGACGCGTTGGAGGCGCTGCTGGCCGACCGTGCGGGCCGCGTCGCGGTCACGGGACAGGACGGCGCGTACGCCGGCGTGGTGGACATGTCGACACTGCTGAACGCGATGCACGGGGCGCCGGGCGAGCGGGGAGCCGAGGAGGCTCGGCCGACCGGCCGGGGTGAGCCCGCGTGAGCCGGAGCGAGGCCGGTGTCGGGGCCGGTGGTGGAGCCGCTCCCGAGGCCGGCTACGGGTTCCCGGGGCCGGCTCCAGGGCCAGGGCATGACGAGCCCGTGACCCGGCTCGCCGCACTGGACCGGGTCCCGCCCCGTATCACCTGGCAGAAGCTGGTGACGCTGCCGGCCTTCGTCGCGGTCGTCCTCGGTGCCACCGCGCTGTATCTCCGCACCACCGAGCTGGACGCGATCGCCAGGAACGCCCTCGCAGACGGAGCCGTGCGCACCGCACTCCTCCAGCAGACCGAACTCGTCGCGATCTCCACCTTCTTCGTGCTCATCATCGCGATCCCGCTGGGCATCGCGCTGACGCGCGGGGTCCTGCGCCGGGCCGCACCGCCGTTCGTCGCGGCGGCCAACATCGGCCAGGCGACCCCGGCCCTGGGCCTGCTGGCGCTGCTGGTGATCTGGCTCGGCATCGGCCAACGAGCCGCCCTGGTCGGCATCGTGGCATTCGCGGTGCTGCCGGTGCTGAGCAACACCGTGGCCGGCCTGAGGGCCACCGACCCGGCACTCGTGGAGGCGGCGCGCGGCATCGGGATGTCGCCGCTGCTGGTGCTGTTCCGGGTCGAACTGCCCCTGGCCGTACCGCTCATCCTGGCGGGCGTACGGACCGCGCTCGTGCTGAACGTCGGCACCGCGACGCTGGCCACCTTCGGCGGCGGAGGAGGACTCGGGGACCTGATCTCTTCCGGCATCACCAACCAGCGCATGCCGGTGCTGGTGCTCGGCTCCGTACTGACGGTCGCCATGGCGCTGATCGTGGACTGGCTGGGGATGCTCGTCGAGTTGCTGCTGCGCCCACGCGGCCTGGAGGTGGACTGATGCGCCTGACCCGGGTACGGACGGTCGTCGCGGGCGCGGGCGCCCTGCTGCTCGCCGCCGCAGGGCTGAGCGGCTGCGGACTGACCAGCGGCAGCCCGCTGGCCGACTCGGTGCAGCCCGGCTCCATCGGGAAGGGGCGACCGCTGGAGGGCGCCCAACTGACCGTGACCTCCAAGGAGTTCACCGAGCAGATCATCCTGGGCCAGATCATGGGGCTGGTCTTCAAAGCGGCCGGCGCGGAAGTCCTGGACCGGACGAACATCCAGGGCTCGATCGGTGCCCGCGAGGCGGTCAAGTCCGGTGCGGCGGACGGGATGTACGAGTACACGGGCACGGCCTGGATCACCTACCTCGGTCACACCAAGCCGGTCGTCGACCCGTACGAGCAGTGGGAGGCCGTACGCGACGAGGACCGCCGCAACGGCATCACCTGGCTGCCCGCCGCCCCGCTCAACAACACCTACGCGCTGGTCGCGAACCGGGCGAATGCGCAGAAGTACCGGCTGCGCACCCTCTCCGACGTGGCACGTCTGACGAAGAAGGACCCGGGCGCGGCGACGATCTGCGGCGGAAGCGAGTTCTCGGTACGCGAGGACGGCCTGCCCGGCGTGGCGAAGACGTACGGATTCGCCCTCCGGCGCGGGAACTTCAAAAAGATGGACGACGGCATCGTCTACACCCAGGTCGCCAAGGGCGCGGCCTGCACCCTCGGCGTGGCGGCCACCACCGACGGCCGCATTCCGGAACTCGAGCTGAAGGTGCTGGAGGACGACCGGCACTTCTTCCCCAACTACAACGCAGCACCCGAGATGAACAGCGCCACGATGAGGAAGTACCCCGCCATCGCCGACGTCCTCGCCCCGATCACCAAGCGGCTGACGGGGGCGGAGGCCCAGCGGCTGAACGCGCGGGTGGACGTGGACGGGGAGGACCCGCACGAGGTGGCGAAGGACTGGCTGGTGCGGGAGGGCTTCATCCAGGAGGGCTGACAGACGGCTTCGCCCCAGGCTTGAGCTCCATCACAACCGGCTCACCGCCCCCGAAGAGATCACGGCACGACGGTGCACGTCGGCCCGGTCGTCCGGCAGCCACTTGGTGACGATGCCGGTGAGCATCTGCCCAGTCCCGGGATACCGTCTCGGCCGACAGGAAAAGGGCGCCTGACCAAGGAAGATGCCGTCAGGCGCCCTCCGCAGCGCACGGCTGAGCGGTCAGGCGAGATACGCCCTTACTCCCGATATCTCCCACTGGTATCCCAGCTCCGACCAGCAGTTCCGGGGCACTTCCGGGCCAAGGTCCCGCTAAGTCGCCCTCCGCGTCGCCCATCGGTGCCTCCCAGCGCTGCATGGACTCCTCGATCAGCCGGTTCGCATGGTTCCGCGCTTCAGCCAGGGACTTGGCGTAGTAGCGGAAGAGGACCTGGCCGGGCCCGGCCGGAGTAGATCCCGTCCTCCATCGCGTCCAGGACACTGGTCCCACGTTGCGCACGCCTCCTCGACACCGCCCCGGGCGCTCTGCGTCGCACCCAAGTACCGTCGGACAGAGCCGTCTCGGAACGGCAACCGCGGGCTCTTCGCCCAGCCGCACCGCCACGGGTCCGCGCGACTACGTGTGCGAGTACGCAGTTTCCCGGATGCCGGGGAGGCCAGCCGCTGTGAAGATCGCTCCACGAGCCGCGCGTCGGGGCAGGCTGGATGCTCTTGGGCGTTCTTCCCCTTGGGTCGGAACTGTTTCGGTCGACCGACGCGTCACCGGCGTCAAGCAATATGGGAGCGGTACAGGGAAGGCAACGCATGAACCAGCGTCAGCAAGTCGAATTCCACGCCTCGTGCGGGCACCTGATCTCGGCTCCGGCCTGCCGCGGCGAGCAGGACGTCCGTTGCCCCCACTGCCACCAGGTGGTCCGGGCCCCGTCGGCCGATGTTCCATACGCCTCGCCCGTGCTCCCGCCCGATCCCGCACCGGCCGGTGCGGCGGAGCCGACCGTCCTGACCGCCCTTTACGTGACCGCGCTGATGGCCGGTGTGCTGGGCGCCGCCCTCGTCTACCTGGTCATGTTCAACGAGTTCTCCGAGTCCGAGCTGGTCACGATCACCCCGCTGTGGCTCTTCCCGATCGTCTTCGGCCTCTACGGTTTCGTCTCCCAGCGGCTCCTGCGCCGTATCGCCGCGGGGCGCGCGGGAACCCTTGGACAGGCCGCCCGCATGTCGATCGACTTGGCCGGACTTTGGGCGGCGCTGGTGCTCTTCCCGTTCCTGGTCCTGAGGTGGCGCAGCTCCCTGCTCGTGTCGCTGGCGGCGGCGGTCTTCTGGTCCGTACTGCTGTGGCTCTTCTTCGCAGTGCTCTTCCCGACCCTCTGAGCGCCGCCACGGCATCACGCAACGCGACGAAGGGAAACAGCGATGTCGCCATCGGTCTGCTTGGTGTGTGAGGCAGCTCCCGCACGCTCAATGAGCCAGGCATTTCCTCTGAGAATGTCCGAGCCGGCTTGACGTGCTTACTGGAAGCCACGCGGTGGGTGTGGGATGTGAACCCCGGTGGCTCGCGCCACGACGGCTCTCAAGACCGGTTCTACGCAACGTGGCACGGTGCCGTGGCCTCGGAGACTGGAGCCGCTCCGCCCCTTGGACGGCCTTCCTGGCCCGGAGGCTGTCCGTCCCGCGTGGGCTGACGAGGTCCTTCAGGGACGTGCACGGGCGAGTTCGGGAATGTCCCTCCACACGTGACCACCGCGTACGGTAGGTCGTCGATCGGGTGCTTGGGCACGGCTGGGCGCGGACCCGTCGTCAGCCATTGACGTCGAACGCCAGCGCGGTCAGTAGTACCACCCAACTGAGCATTCCGACCACGCAGATGTCGTAGATGCGGCGCCGGAGCCACCGCGGGCGCCGGTCGGGGTCGGGCCACATCTGCTGGAGGGCCAGCAGCAGCCCCAGCCCGAAGCCGCACAGGCCGAGGAGCGACACGGGACCTGGCACGAGCAGGCCGTTGCCGAACATCCACGCCTCGCCGCCGAGATGGCGCACCGCAAGCGAGGTCGGCCGGTCACCTTTGCACCACCAGGGACGGTCCGGCGAGTTGCCGTAGCACCAGCTTCCCGGCCGCGGCGGCACGTACGCGTCGCCGCGGCCGCCCTTGAGCGTGACGTGCTCGATCTCCGGTCCGCCGTCGTCCGGGCGGAAGGTGCCGGAGCACCAGTACGTCCGGACGACGTCGCCGTCGGACGAGGTCGACTCGTCGTCCACGCACCGCTCGACCACGAGGCGGCCCGGGGTGCCGACCCACCCGGCACCGGCGAGGACCTTCGCGCCGGACAGCCACGCCACGTACAGCCCGGCGATGGCCAGCGACAGGGCGAAGTAGGCGGAGATGGCGCGAAACGCCGGCGAGGTTCGGTCGGTCGTGGTGGCGGACTCCCCGTCCCGCGTCGCCATCAGACCCGACCCCGGCGGGCGCGCAGGGTGCGCGTCACGCGCGTGATGCCGTGGCCGAGCAGCCAGGGCAGCGCCGTTGTGCCCAGGACCAATACGTAGAGCACGCCCAGAAAGTCGTCCCTTTGGATCGGATCGTCCAAGTCGTCCAGGGGCAGCACCGTGTGGGTGACCGGAAACCCCACCGGCTCCAGCGGCACCAGCACCGACCACAACCGGGGCCGCCGGCCGGGTCTACGGGCGCACCACACCCCCAGGTTCCCATGATGAAGGGCCCGAACGGCACCCACAGCGCCACCGGGAAGAGCAGCAGCGCCCACCGGTCGTCCGAAAACCCGCCCGTCATTTGAGCCCCCGTCGTCGTCCGTCGCATGAGTCTCCTCCGCGGCACCTCCTGGAGGCTTCAGGGGAACCACGTAATCGGGTACGTAGGTTCAGCGCCCGGACCGGAGCCTCACGGCAGCGCGTGTACGTGCGGTCCCATACCTTGCCGTTGCAGCCCAGCATCGAACCGCTGGTACCTGACCAGCAGGAATGGCGAAACGCTGCTGGAGTGCCGGATGAGTGACCACGTCTGCGGGCTGCTGGGCCCGGTCGGCAGTGAGAAGGCCGGCGGCTGGTCAAACACCGGACACCAAACCCCGACCACCTCCACCCGGCCTGGTGACCCGCGTTGGGCTGGGCGCCGCCGGGCCTGCCCGGGGCGACACACCTGCGGAATACGTAGCCGGATACGTGGTTCTACTGAGGTCCCGTCTCTCCCAGCCGTCTACGTTCGACGAGTCGGACGGCGCGAACGGTGTTGAGGGGACTGAGTGAGAGACAACGCCCACGGAATGCGGGGCAGTTGGGTGACCCTTTTGGTGGCGGGGAGTCTGCTGGCCGGGTGTTCGGCCCAATCGGACGACGGGGCTTCCCGGCAGAGCGGTTCGCCCTCGGCCAGGACGTCGCCGAGCGCCGAGGCAACCCCGTCGGACGGCTCGTCCGCCGCCGATTCCGTCTTCACGCCCGATGCCTCCCTCGTCCCCCGGACCTCGAAGGACGGTCGCCGCCTGGCCGAGTCCGTCGTGCTCGCCCCGCGCGACTGGGGCCAGGGTTTCGTCGCCCAGGATCCGGGCGAGAGCGCCCCGGGCACCTGGGCGGTGCTGAACGAGAGCTGTCGCTGGCAGCGTGAGAAGCTCCCGCACGGGGTGCTGGCGAGCGCGTCCCGCTACAGCAGGCTGCCTGCCGGCGGAGGCAAGCGCTCGGTCGAGGTGACGGCTGTGGCCACCGTGCACACCTCCGCCCTCGGCGCCGACGAACAGCTGAGCACCACACTCGAAGAGGTGTTGCGCTGCCCGGAACAGCGGCCCCGGTCCGACGAGCGGATCACGGGTCTGATGTCGCTCGGCACCCCCTTCGGCGCCCGCGAGCAGGAGTACGCCGACGACTCCGTCCTCGAGGCCGGCGAGTACGTCGGAAACGGCGGTGCCGCACAGCCGTACCGGTGGATGGTCGCGCGGCTGGGCACGGTCGTCGTGGCCGTCTCCGTGACGGGCGCGAAGGGGAACACCGCACAGGAACTCGAACAATTGGGCAGCAAGGCCCTGGCTCAGATGCTGACGCGCATCGAGCAGCGGTTGAAAGGGAACTGATGGAGCCGCTGCGTACTTCCGACCCCGCCAAGCTGGCGGGCCACCGGCTGCTCGGACGGCTCGGCGCGGGTGGCATGGGTGTGGTGTACCTGGCCCGCTCGGCCGGCGGAACCCTGGTCGCCCTGAAGGTGATCCAGGCCGAGTACGCCGAGGAGTCCGATTTCCGGGAGCGGTTCCGGCGCGAGGCGGACACCGCCCGCCGGATGACCAGCCCGTGGGTGGCGTCCCTCGTGGACGCGGACCCCGAGGCGGCGCAGCCCTGGCTGGCGACCGCGTTCATCCCCGGCCCCTCGCTCGGCGAGGCCGTCGCCGCGCACGGGCCGCTGCCGGTGCGGAGCCTGCGGGTGCTGGGGGCGCGGCTCGCCGAGGCGCTGCGGGAGCTCCACGCGGCAGGACTCGTGCACCGGGACGTCAAGCCCGGCAATGTGCTCCTGGCACTCGACGGACCACGGCTGATCGACTTCGGTGTGGCCCGTGATCCCGAGAACACCGCGCTCACCTCGACCGGTGTCGTGGTCGGCACGCCGGGGTTCCTGCCACCGGAACAGGCGCGGGGTGGGCGGGATCCGGGACCGGCCGGAGACGTCTTCTCGTTGGGCTGCGTGCTGGCCTTCGCGGCGACCGGCCGCCCTCCGTTCGGTACCGGCCCGCTCGACGCTCTGCTGTACCGCACCGTGCACGACGCGCCGGATGTGGAGGGTGTTCCGGCGCAGCTCGCCGAGGTGGTGGACGGCTGTCTGGACAAGGACCCTGAGCTGCGGCCCACGGCCGAGGCGCTGTACGAGGCCCTCACGGACGCCACGCCCTCGTCGCCCGCCTTGCCTCCCGACCCGCGGGAGGCCCTGCGGGCGGTACGTCCTCAAGCGCCCGAGGATGAAACTCCCGGCGAAGAGGAGCGGGCCCCCGGCGAAGAGGCCTGGCTCCCGGAGCCGTTGGTCCGGCTGATCGCGGAACGGTCGGCCGCCGGGCTCGCGCTGCCCGCCGTCGACGACACCGAGGTCGACCCCGCGTCCGCCGGCGCCGCGCCGACGGACACCACAGCCCCTCAGCTTCCGGCCCGTGCCGTCGGCAGGCGCCGTTTCCTGCTCCTGACCGGGGGCGCGGTGGCTGTCACGGCCGGGGGCCCTCTGGCCGCGTGGTGGGCGCACTCCCGTGACGGCAAGGACGACGGCCCCGCCCCGACGGCCACCGGTCCCGTGCACACCCTCGGTCTGCACGCTGACCTGACCGGCGATCAGAAAGCGGTCGGCCGGGCGCAGGAGCGGGGGCTGCGGCTCGCGGTCGACGCGTTCAACTCCCGTGCGGACAGGCCCTTCACACTCGCCGTGAAGACGGTGGACGACGGCGGTGATCCGGCCCGGGCATCCGAAGCGGCCAAGAAGCTCGTCGCCGACCGTTCCGTGCTCGCCGTGATCGGTCCCACCACGGACGCCACCGCCCTGACCTCGCTGGCGACGTACGACGCCGCCTCGCTGCCCCTGATCGCGGTGTCGCCCGGCGCCACCGTGCTGGGGGTGACGGATAGCCGGTCCTTCCTGCACGCCCGGGTGACGGACACGATCCTGCCGTTCTACCTCAACGCGTATCTGCGCGGCACCGCAAAGTCGCGCACGGTCGGGATCGTCGACGACCGGGCGGCGGACGCCTACGCCTGGGAGATCAGCAGCACCCTCGCCAAGATCCGTCGGGACGAACGGCAGCCGGCCGTGCCGAAGGTGGTCAGCGCGTTGCGCACCGATTTCGGGCCGACCCTCGACGCCCTGATGGACGGGGGCGCCGACTCGGTGGTCTTCGCCGGCCATCACGACCGCGCCGCGCTGCTGGCCCGGGAGCTGAGCAGCCGTGACTTTCCGGGGGCCAGGGCCGCCGCGCAGGGGGTGCTCGACGCCCGGTTCCTGTCCGCCGCGGGGGACGCGGCCGACGGCTGGGTGATCGTCGCCCCGGTCATGGACGCCACCGTGGCGCCCGAGGCGAAGGCGTTCACGGCCGCTTACCGCAAACGCTTCGACGCGGAGCCGGAGCGGTACGCCGTGGAAACGTACGACGTGGCGCAGCTTGCCGTGAAGAGTCTGGGCTCACTGAGCGCCCGGCGCCGCACCCGGCAGAACCTGACGACGGCCCTGCGCTCGGCCACGTACAAGGGGATCTCCAGGAACCTCGCGTTCAACAAGGCGACCGGGGCCCTGGTCGTCGACGGCAGCGGGGTCCATCTGTGGAAGGTCGTCGGCGGCCGGTTCGTCTACCAGGGCGCGGCGTCCTTCCAGGTGTCCAGCTGATGGGACGCTGATGGAGTCGTTGCGCGGCGCCGACCCGGCCAGGATCGCGGGATACAGGTTGCTTCGTCGGCTGGGCGCGGGCGGCATGGGCGTGGTGTACCTGGCCCGCTCCCCCGGAGGTGCGCTCGCCGCGGTGAAGGTGATCCGCGCGGCGCACGCGTACGACGCGGGATTCCGGGCGCGTTTCCGCCGGGAGGTGGAGACGGCAGGCAGGGTCATCAACCCCTGGGTGGTGCCGCTGCTCGACGCGGACCCGGACGCCGAGTCTCCGTGGCTCGCCACGGCGTTCGTGCCAGGGCCCTCACTGGCGGAGGCGGTGGAGGAGTACGGCCCGTTGCCGTACGGGACCGTCCGCGTCCTGGGGGCGCGGCTGGCCGAGGCGCTGGACGCGGTGCACGGGGCGGGTCTTGTGCACCGGGACGTCAAGCCCGGCAATGCGCTGCTCGCGGTCGACGGACCACGGCTGATCGACTTCGGTATCGCCCGGATGCCGGAGGACACCGCGCTCACCGCCAGCGGGATGGTGGTCGGCTCCCCCGGATTCCTCTCCCCCGAACAGGCCCAGGGCAGGGGCCGGGAGATCGGGCCGGCCAGTGACGTCTTCTCACTCGGCTGTCTGCTGGCGTACGTCGTGACGGGCGAGCGCCCCTTCGGGCGGAGCTCCGCGGCCGAGATGTTGGTGCGCACGGTCCACGACGAGCCGGACCTGGACGGCGTACCGGAGCCGTTGCTGCCGCTGCTGCGGGCGTGCCTGCTGAAGGAGCCCGGCTCCCGGCCGGCCCTGGCCGAGGTACGGCGGGCCCTGGACGGTGCGGGCGAGGGCGGGGGCTGGTTGCCGGAGTCCCTGGTCCAGCTGATCGCGCGCCGTTCGACCGCCGTGCTCGCCCTGCCCGCCGTCGAGGCAACCGAGGTGTCCGGGGCGACGGCGGCCGACGCACCGACCGGCGACGAGACGGCCGTCGGCCCGGGAGGCGCCACACGCCGTCGCTTCCTGGGACTGGGCTCGGCCGCCGGGGTCCTGGCGGCCGGCGGAACGGCAGCCTGGTGGACGGCGAACCGCCCCGTCCGCGCCTCGGCAACGGACGGCGCCGAGGCGCGGCTGCCGCGTCTGGTGGTCGCCCTGCACGCCGACCTGAGCGGCAGCGGCCGTACGACGGGCCGCGCCCAGGCGAACGGCGTCCGGGTCGCCGTCGACCGCCTCAACTCCCGCGCCGGCCGCGGCTTCGACCTGACGCTCCAGGTGCACGACGACGAAGGCAGCACGGCCCGGGCACGACAGGTCGCCCGGCGGCTGGCGGCCGACGACCGGGTCCGCGCCGTGATCGGGCCGACCACCGACGCCAGCGCGAAGGCCACCCTCGACCTCTACCAGCAGGCACGGCTCCCGATGGTCTCCGTGTCGGTCGGACTCGACGGCCTGTCCTCCACGAAGTACCGGGTGTACGCGGCCACCCGCCCCGGCGACGCGACCCTGGCGGCGGCGATCACCGCGTACCTCGTTCGCACCGCCGACGCCCGCAGGACGGTGCTGATCGACGATGCGACCGAGGGCGACTTCAGCTGGAAGATCTGCGCGGGCATCGATGACGCCGTGCCATCCGGGCAGCGCACCACGGTCCGGCGCGCCCTCGCCGCCGCGGACGATTCGGACGGCGTCTTCCGCGCCCTCGCGGAGTCGGTGACGGACGCGGGCACGGACGCGGTGGTGTTCGCCGGCGGATACACGCGGGCCGCGCGACTGGCCCGCGCGCTGCGCTCCGCCGGCTACTCCGGTGCGCGGCTGGCCACCCAGCGCGCCCTCGACTCCCGCTTCCTCGCCTCGGCGGGCGACGCCGCCGAGGGCTGGGTGTTCGCCACGGCCTTCCTCGATCCGACCCGGGTACCGGCCGCGAAGTCGTTCGTCACCGCCTACCGCGCACGATTCGGCACCGCCCCGCCCTGGTACTCCGCCGAGGCCTACGACGCGACGCTCTTCGTGGCCCGAGCCATGACGGCCCTGGGCGCGTCCCGTGAGGAACGGGGCGCGATCGTGGGCCGGTTGCGCGAGACCGACTACCGAGGGATCACCAAACGGCTGCGCTACGACTCGTCCACCCACAGCTACACGGACGCGATGTACCTGTTCCGGGCGACCGAGGGCGCCTTCCGCTGCCTCGGCGACTACCGGGACGCCACGGCCTGAGCCATGCCTCGTGCCTCGACTGTGGTGTGCCGTGTGGTGGGTTGTTCACGCGCGACGGTCCAGGGCCGCACGCGTCATGAGGCCTGCCAGTGCCGAGCGGGACGGCACGGAGGTCTTCCGGTAGATGGCCGACAGGTGGGTCTCGACCGTGCGGCGGCTGAGGTACAGCTTCGTCGCGATGGCTTGGTTGCTCAGCCCTTCGGCGACGAGTTCGGCGATCTCCCGTTCACGTGTGGTCAGTTGGTCGAGCTCCGTGGGTGCGCGCACGGGTTTCTCGGCCTGGGGGCGCACCATCGAGGCCAGGTCGGACAGCAGGCGCGCGCCGCCGTCGTCGGCGAGACGGCGGGCCCGCTCCCACATCGCGACGGCGCGCGAACCGTCGCCGGCGGCCTGCGCCTGGACGGTCGCCAGAAGCAGGGAGTACGCCTCCCAGAGCGTCGCACCGGACGGCGCGTACTCCTGCGCGGCGCGCTCGAAGAGGTGTGCGGCCGCGCGGCTGTCACCGTGGTGCTGGGCGAGCGCCGCCTCGGCGCGCAGTGCCGCCCCGCGCTGACCGTGAAGACCCATCCGGTCGGCTTCCTCGACGGCTCGTGCGGCCCAGCGCGCGGCCTGCTCGGCGTCACCGATGGCGATGGCGGTGCTGACGAGGGTGTCCAGCTGGCCGGGGCGTATGGAGGGCTGCAGCCCCAGGAGTTCGGGACCGCCGGCGTTCAGGATGGACTCCTGCGCACGGTGCGGGTCTCCGCTCACGAGCGCCGTGTGACCGAGCATGCACCTGGCCAACGACGCCCACCAGTGTCTGCTGCCACCGGCCGCAGCCACGGCCTCCTCGGCGGTCGTCAAGGCCCTGGTGTCACCCAGGGGGGACCGCACGAGAAGGATCAGCGCCTTGAAGCACAGGGTGAAGGCCAGGAGATCGCTGCTGCCGATGGCTCGTGCGACGGCTTCCGCCTCCTCGGCCGACTCCAGGGCGGACGGCAGCCGACAGGTGTTGAGGTGCACGAATGCCTTGCTGCTCAGCAGGTGTGGCAGGACGTGGACCTGACCGCTGCGGCGGGCGATGTCCAGACCCCGGTCGGCGTGGCGTTCCGCGTCGGCGTAGCGCTCGAGCAGGCCTTCCGCCCAGGCCAGCCACACCAGCGACTCGCACAGTTCCGTGAGGTTGGGGTCGGTGAGACCGTCTGCGAGCCCGGCGGCGACATCGGCGAACCGGCGGGCCGCCGCCGTCTCCCCTTCGTAGGCCTCTCCCAGCGCCCCCAGCGCCAAAGCCCCCATCTCACCCATGAGGTCGCCGTTGGAGCGGGCCACCGCGAGCGTCCGCTCGATCTCGTCACGGACGTCGGGGTAGGAGACGGTGTTCAGGGCGGCCATGCCCAGCGCGAGTCCCATGGAGACCGCCTGGCGGGGCTCGGGGCCCGGACTGCGGGTCAGTTCCCGCTGCAGCAGGGCTGTCGCTTCCGGGGAGTGTCCGAGATGCCGTTCCATCATGGCGCACAGCGCTATCGCATCCCTGCGCAGCGATGCGTCGTCCTGCCCGGACCTACTGATCAGCGTGTGGAGCAGGTCACGGCTTTCCCGCAGGCTGCCGCCCACACCGAGTGCTCTGGCGCGCGCCAGCATCAACTCTCCACGCTGCTGTGCGCAGGCGGGCGTGTCCGGCATGATCCGGAGGACGACGTCCAGAAGATGAGCGGCCGTCGCCGGCGCCGTGTGGGCGAACTGGGCGGCCGCCTCACTCAACACGGCCGCCGACACGGGATCCCAGCCGACCAGCGACCGTTCGACGTGATGAGCACGCTCGGCGGCGGAGGCACCTGCCCGGGCCAGTTCGTCCGCCGCGTCGCGGTGGATCTCGGCACGGCGTGGAGCGGCGGTGTTCTCGTAGACGAGTGCCCGCAGCAGCGGGTGGCGCAGTGTCCAGCGGCCGTCGGACCCCATGCGCAGCAGATCGCGCCGCGCCAGCGCACCGATGCAGTCGCCGAGTTCCTCCGGGGTGGTGTGTCCGGTCGTCAGGCTCAGCATTGCGGGCGTGGCATGGTCTCCGAGGACTGCCACTGCTTCGGCGGTACGGCGCTGCGTCGCGGTCAGCGCGGTCAGTTCGTCCAGGAGCAGGGATCCCAGTCCGCTCGGCACTGCGGACGCGGTGTCGTCGTGGGCCCGGACGGTGGAGCCGCGCGACGACGCGCCATGCCGGTAGGCGTGCAGAAGGCAGTGGAGGTACAGCGGGTTGCCCTCGCTGGATTCGTAGATCTGCTTCGCGTCGCCCGGTGGCAGGTCGGAGGCGAGCGCCTCGATCGACGCCTGCTCGGGCAGCGGTCGCAGCGCCATACGCAGTACGGCCCCACTGTCGACGCCGCGTGTCAGAGCAGCGGCAAGGGAGTGCGGCGTCTGCCGTTCTCGTCGGGCCACGACCAGAAGCACGCGGCCGCCCACCGGGTGCCGGATCACATGGTCCAACAATTCCAAAGACGCGGGATCCGCCCAGTGCAGGTCGTCCAGGGCCATCACCAACCCGCTGCGCTCCCCGAGCTTGGTCAGCACTTCCGCGACGGCGCGATAGAGGCCGAACCGGTCACGGTTGCCCGAACCCGAATCCGAGCCCTGCGCACTGTCGGCTCCGCGCAGCACCGATGCCGCCACCTCGGGCACGGCATCCGAGTCGAGAAAGGCACGATCGACGTCGGCGAACGCGTCCGTGAACGTCTGGAACGGAGTGTGCTGCTCGTACTCCGTGGCCCTGCCGCGCAGCACGCTCAGCCCATCCTGCCGCGCCCGCGCACAGAGCTCGCTCAGCAGCCGGCTCTTCCCCATGCCGGCGTCTCCGGCGATGTCCACGACAGCGGGAACGCCGTCCTGCCCCAGGCCGCCGATCACCGAGATGAGCCGCTTCAGTTCGTCAGCTCTGCCGATCAGCATCGTCGCTGTCTCGTCCCACGCCGGTTCCAGCGCGTCTCCATTCCCCACCACGTCCCCGTGTCCATTCCGAGTGGTCGCTCCTGCGCAACCCTGCCTGCACAACCTGCCGATATCTTCATGGAAAGGTCATCATCCCCGGCGGGAGCCGACTGCACAGGCCCAGGGGGCGTCATTCGACCAGGTCGATTTCCGGTCTGGCCTCCCTGTCCCACCGTAATGCCCGGCTGACGGTTCGCGGCGGGCGGCTGCTGGTCGAACGTGTCTGCGCCGGCCGCCCCATCGCACATGTCGCAGCCGAGATGGGCATCTCCCGCGCCACGGCCCACAAATGGGCCCCCCGCTGGCGGGCCGAGGGAGATGCGGGCCTGGCCGACCGACCGGATCGTCCGCCGCTACGAACGCGACCGGCCCGGCGAGTTGATCCACGTCGACGTCACGCCGAGACGTCACCTTCACCAGCCCGCAGGGACGACCACATTGACAAGGCGGCGTTCTTCGACCGGTGCTTCCCGACCGGATGACGGAGCAACCGGCTGCTGCCCGTCGTCCCGGCCGACGACGAACTCGTGTTCGTGCACTGTGAGTACAAAGCTCACGACGCGCGCCCGGCACGACAGCGTCGAGGCGATCACCGTCCGGGACGGTCTCATTCGGGAGGTTCAGGTCCTGTTCGGCGGCAGGGGGTGTGAACATGCGGTCTCCGTAGCCCTTACGTGGTTTCACCGATGTCTTGCGGCGACCCGGAGCGTGAACATGGGGGCGAACGGACTTCCCGGGGTGGAGCGAAAGGACGTACGTGGTGGGCTGGATCATTGGTTTCGCCGTCATCTTGGCCCCGTCCCTGATCGGACTCACCTTCGCGGTCCGTACCGCTCGCCGGGTCGGCACGGCGGAGCGGGCGATGCGCGTCCTCGCCGACCGTCCCGGCTGGCAGCGAATCGAGCGCGGCAAGGACGGTGAGGAGTGGGCCGGGTACGCGGGCCACTTCCCCTGGCTGTTGCGAACGTGGCACGGAATCACAGTTGCCGGCCAATTCGGCGACCACCGGGTCACCGTCGCCAGGCGTTACGAGCAGATTTCGCGCAGGGACGACCAGCACTGGCTGATCGTGTGCTTCGACCTCCGGGGCAGCGGACCGAACCTACGTCTGGAGCGCCACTGGAGTGCGGCGGAGCTCGATCTCACCTTCTCCAAGGATCTGCCGTACCTGACGATGAGCGACGACTCCGCGGGGACGGCCGAGCGGTTCTACGCCTCGGATCTGCCGAAGCGCCTGGTGAGGTTCGCCGGACCCGCGGTCTCGTTCAGGAAGGACGGGGCGTGCTTCGTGTACCCGCTGCCCAAGGTCGTGGACATGGACAAGCTGCTGGAGGAACTGGCCGGGCTGCTTCCGGACCTCGCCGTGCTCGCCCGGGACGCCGCCCGGGAGGACGAGACGGACAGCACATGACCGGTCGGCCCCACGACAGACCTGGGGGGCCAGGGGGGCGTGCCGGACCCCGCGACCCGGCAAGATCCACAAAACACCCCCAGCGCCGATCGCGTCGCGTCACGAGTCCTCGTCCGCCGGTTGCGCGAAGACGTCGAGATCCTCAAGCGGGCCACGGGCCGCTGACCGGCCGGATCTGATCGGGCGGGACTTCGCCCCGGACCCGGCCGCCCTCGATACCCGCTGGTGCGGTGACATCAGCGACGGCGCGCGGCGGCCCTGTGACCGGCTGCCCGGAACTCCGTCCGGGGTTGCCGGTGGCGACGGAGCCCCGCGGCCACCCGGCGGACGGCCACCGGTCGCGCGCGGCAGCACAGGACTCACCACGGGGGCCGAAGGCCGTGCGGTCACGGCGTCGGGCAGCTGGAACCGGCTTCAAGGACCGAAACCGGCATCGATCTCCGGCACCGGCGGGATCATGGAACGCGAACTGCGTCCGCGGTCCCCGTGCAGCGGCGGGGCTGAGATCAGAAGAGAGAACAACAGTGGGAACCTACACCGAGAGCCGTCACCGGAGCCTCACCGATCCAGAAGGCTTCTGGTTGGAGGCGGCGCGGCTGGTCGACTGGACGGCGGCGCCGTCGCGTGCCCTCGACAGCAGTGGCGCGCCGTTCTACCGCTGGTTTCCGGACGGCGAGTTGAACACCTGCGCCAACGCACTGGACCGGCATGTTGCCGACGGAGCCGGCGAGCGCACGGCACTGATCTGGGACTCGGCGATGGTCCCGGGGAAGCGGTCGTTCACCTACCGCGAGCTGCGTGACGAGGTGGCACGTCTCGCCGGTGCGCTGACCGGACTGGGGGTCGGCAGGGGCGACCGGGTCGTCATCTACATGCCGATGGTTCCCGAGGCCGTGATGACAATGCTGGCCTGCGCCCGGATCGGCGCAGTGCACTCGGTGGTGTTCGGCGGGTTCGCGCCCAAGGAGCTCGCCACCCGGATCGAGGACGCCCGTCCCAAGTTGGTCGTCGCCGCCTCCTGCGGGCTGGAGCCCAACCGCGTGGTGGCCTACCAGCCGATCCTGGACGAGGCACTTGCGCTCAGCTCCCACCGGCCCGAGCACACCCTGATGCTCCAACGCGAGACACTCAAAGCCGATCTGGGCGCCGGCTATGTGGACTGGGCCGACGTCGTGCCCGGTGCGCAGCCCGTGGAGCCGGTCCCGGTCGCGGCCACCGATCCGCTCTACATCCTCTACACCTCCGGCACGACCGGCCGCCCCAAGGGTGTGCTGCGCAGCGCGGGCGGGCACGCGGTCGCGCTCGCCTGGTCCATGGGTGCTGTCTACGACATCCACGCCGGCGACGTCTTCTGGACCGTCTCGGATGTCGGCTGGGTCGTCGGCCACAGCTACATCGTCTATGGCCCGTTGCTGGTCGGCGCCACGACCGTGGTCTACGAGGGCAAGCCCGTCGGTACTCCTGACGCGGGCGCCTTCTGGCGGGTGGTCCAGGAGTACGGCGTGCAGGCGATTTTCACCGCGCCGA
This sequence comes from Streptomyces sp. NBC_00390, assembly GCF_036057275.1. NCBI lineage: Bacteria > Bacillati > Actinomycetota > Actinomycetes > Kitasatosporales > Streptomycetaceae > Streptomyces > Streptomyces sp. NBC_00390. The sequence goes on from NZ_CP107945.1 coordinate 347,522, forward strand.
CCGCGATCCGGGCGATCAAGAAGGCCGATCCGGACGCCGCGGAGCTCGCCAAGTACGACATCACCTCCCTGGCCTCTCTGTTCCTCGCCGGCGAACGTCTCGACCCGGAGACCTACCACTGGGCCTCGCAAGCTCTCGGCGTCCCGGTCACCGATCACTGGTGGCAGACCGAGACCGGCTGGGCGATCGCGGCCAACCCGCGTGGTCTGGAGGCGTTGCCCGTCAAGCCGGGCTCGGCCACGGTGCCTGTCCCCGGCTGGGACGTGCAGATCCTGGACGAGGACGGACGACCACTGCCGCCCGGCCGGGAGGGCGAGATCGCGATCCGGCTGCCGCTGCCCCCGGGGGCGCTCCAGACGTTGTGGGACGACGACGACCGGTTCGTGGAGTCCTACCTGAGCCGGTTCCCCGGCTACTACCACACCGGCGACTCGGGCTACTTCGACGACGACGGGTACCTCTTCGTCATGGGCCGTACCGACGACGTGATCAATGTCGCCGGACACCGCCTGTCGACCGGTGCCATCGAGGCCGCCCTGGCCACCCACCCCGCGGTCGCCGAATGCGCAGTGATCGGCATCCCCGACAGTCTCAAGGGACATGTGCCCTACGGTCTCGTCGTCCTCAAGTCCGGCGCGGACCCGGCCCCGGAGCAGCTGCGCACCGAACTCGTTGCGGCCGTCCGGCGCGACGTCGGCCCCGTCGCGGCCTTCCGCGACGTCGCAATCGTCCTCGCACTGCCGAAGACCCGCTCCGGCAAGGTCCTCCGCAAGACGATGCGCGGCATCGCCGACGGCCGGGACGAGCCGGTCCCCGCGACGATCGAGGACGCCTCCGTGCTCGACGCACTGATCCCCCTCCTGCGCAACCGCCCTTGAGACCACGCGGCGGGCAGAAAGATCCGAGGTCCGGTGTCAAACGCGAGGTGCGTACGTCGGTGCGCACCTCACCGCGAGCCGCTGCCCGGTAGGGGCTGGGCCCGTCGGCTGACGGGCCCAGCCCCTTCGGCCGGCGGCCGGTCAGATGCGGTCAGCCGCAATCAGGAGGTACTGGAAGGAGCCGTCCTTATAGGAGTTGATGAACGCCTCTTCGATGCCGGTGACCAGGGACGACGTGGCCCGCAGCTCCCAGTAGGGGAGGGTCGCAGCAGTCAGGTCGATGACGGTCTGCGGTACGAGACGGTTGTCGGCCATGGCGCGCAGGTATTCCCGGCGGGAGTGGATGTTGCACTCGAAGTGCGCGTTGATCTGGGAAACCCACTTCGAGGGCTGTCCGTAACGCGGGTTCCAGCAGCCGGTGATGGTCACGTAGCGGCCGCCGACCGCGAGGATGCGGGAGTGCTCGGCAAAGAGGTCGTGGAGGTCGACGTACATACTCGACTCGTTGTTCCACGAGGCCGCGGCCTGCCCTGTCTCGAAGGGCGTGTCGAGCATGTTGCACACGCGGGCGTGAACATGGTCCTCCACGCCGAGTTCATGGGCGCGCCGGTTCGCGAAATCGGCCTGCTTGGCCGAGAGGGTGACACCCTCGACCTTGCATCCGAACCGCTGGTGGGCCATCACCATCGAACCACCCCGGCCGCAGCCGGCGTCCACGAGCATGTCGTCGTGCCCGATGGAGCCGAGGTGGTCCAGGAGGACTTCGGCCTGCGCCGACTCCAGGCGGTGGAGTTCGGCGATCAGTTTTTTCTCGTACTCGCGGTCGCTTGCGTCCCCGAGGACGGCATGGTCGACGTCACCGATGCCGTAGTGATGGTGGTAGAGCCCGTCGACATCGCCGAGACGCAGGTTCACGGGCCTGGCCTCGTGATCCCAGTAACGGGCGATGTCCCCCTGGTAGGGCGACGCCGGAGCGGGAACGAACGCGGAGGTGCCGTTGATGGTGGTGAGCTCGGTGCTGGTCACAGAGAACTCCATTTCTTACCAGAAATCGGGCAGGCTGTATCGATAGGTGTTGGTCTGGTGCCAGTAGTGGTTGCCGTCGACCCATACGGCCACTCCCCGGAGGAAGCGCAGCACGCTCGGGACGGGACAGGCGGCGGCCAGAGCAGCGGCTTCGGCTTCGAAGTCGTGCATGAGGTCGTTGTGGACCTCGACCGCCTTCAGGTAGGCATCCCGGTCGGCAATGCCCTCACGTTCGGCGATCACCACTGGCAGGTTCAGGTGCCGACCGGGGGCGGCGAGTTCCTTGGTGTACGAGTACAGGTCGTTGACGATGGTGCTGACGTTCCCGGCGAGCGCGAGAACGCGCTGCATGGCGGGCTGGGCATGCAGGTCCGCCGGCAGTTCGTAGCCGCCGACCGTGTCGGTGATGGTGGGGCAGGGCCGGAAGTTGTTGAACTGCCGCATCACCAGGTACTCCCACACCTCGGGCGTGTGGTCCGTCTGGGCCCAGGCACCCTCGGCGAGGTACCCCAGGTGCAGACGGGCCATGTCGTGCCGGAACCGGTCGGCCTGGGAGGGGGTGGCCTGTTGGACGAAGTACTGCATGGCGGAGTGGTAGGCGCGCCGCGGGGCGTCGGCGTGGAGCGACTGTGCCCACTGCGGCTGGTATTCCTTCGTGGTGTGAAGGGGGTCGAGGGCGGTGTGCGCCAGAAGAAGGCGTCCGCCGAGGCCGATGGGCGAACCTCCGTGGTCCTCGCAGTAGTAGTCGTCGACCGCGTTCTCGGCGACCATCAGCCGCGTAGCGATCATCAGGTGGTCGACGGTCGGAGCGTCCGGATGGCAGGCAACCATGTAGCGCCCGACGGAGAAGCCGTCGAACTGGCCCTCCCAATCCTCGGGATACAGCTCGACCTCGTCCACCGCCCAGTCCTTGATCCTGCGACCGACCTCCTCCACCCGCGCCGGATCAGGTTCCGGCACCGGGTGGTAATAGAGGCCCGGGATCGGTTTGCCCTCCACCGGTGCCTCTGGCGCCGGAGGCGCCGGCGACTCCTCGCGCGGGCCCGGATACAGACCCGACGTGCCGAGACCGGTGGGGCCGCGAAGGATCCGGTCCAGGGCCGGGCTCGGTTGCCTCGCCGCGGCAGCGCCCTCCCGCACGTGCGGAGCGATCAGGTCGCCACCCGGGGCGTTGTCGGGTACGGACACGGCTACGGGCACGGCCCCTGCGGCAGGTAGGGGAACGGAAGGCAGGGCGGGCAAGGCAGGCAGGGTGGCGGCAGCGGCTTCGACGCCAGTGGCGTGGGTGAGGGCATGCGGCCCGAAGCGGGCCGCAGCGGCAGGCAGGCTCGACTGCAGAGGGGAAAGCCCAGAATCGGGCATCCGTAGCTCCTTGGTGAGGTGGGTGGGCTGTCCCGGATCCCGGACGTGCTCGCCCGGCCCGGGAAGGTGCGGGCTGTCGTGGTGGGCCTAGTTGAGCCTGCGGCCGATCTGCACGTTCTCCAGCACGCCGAGTGCGTTGGAGACCAGGATGGCGGCGGAGTAGTAGGTGGTGACCAGGTACGAGATGATCGCCTGCTCGCTGACGCCCGTGCAGCGCACCGACAGGCCCGGCTCGTACTCCTCCGGCAGGCCGGTCTGACGCAGACCGATGACGCCCTGGTTGTTCTCGCCGGTTCGCATGGCGAGGATCGAGCTGGTGCCCTCCTTGCTGATGGGGATCTTGTTGCAGGGCAGGATCGGGACCCCGCGCCAGGCGGGGACCCGCTGCCCGCCGAGGTCGACGTTGCCCGGGTAGATGCCCCGGGCGTTCAGCTCACGCCCGATCGCAGCGATCGTCCTGGGGTGAGCGAGGAAGAGCTTGGTGCCGCGGCGGCGGCAGAGCAGCTCGTCGAGGTCGTCCGGGGTGGGCGGGCCGGAGTGGGGCTGGATCCGCTGCTTGAAGTCGGCGTTGTGGAGCAGGCCGAACTCCCGGTTGTTGATCAGCTCGTGCTCCTGGCGCTCGCGCAGCGCCTCGATCGTGAGCCTGAGCTGCTCCTCGGTCTGGTTCATCGGCCCGTTGTAAAGGTCGGCGACCCTCGTGTGGACCCGCAGAACGGTCTGCGCGACGGAGAGCTCGTACTCGCGCGGCTTGAGCTCGTAGTCGACGAAGGCGCCCGGCAGCGCGACTTCGCCGGTATGGCCGGCCGACATCGCGATCTCGGCCTCGCCGTGACGGTTCTGCCGCTGCAGGGAAAGCGAGCTGAACCGGCGGATGTGGGCCTGGAGGCTCGGCGCCGAGGACAGCACGGCGGCGAAGTCACCGCGGGACAAGGTGAGCAGGGTGCCGGAGGTCTCGGCGGTGGCGGTGCAGTCCCATCTGGCGTCGGCGTCCAGAAGGGCGTTCTCACCGAACCGGTCACCGTCGGCGAGTACGGCGACGGCGGCCTCGTCGCCGTACTTGCCGACGGAGGTCTGGTTGATCCGGCCATGGGCGATCAGATGGATCTGTTCGGCAGGGGTACCGCGCTCCGCCAACACCTCGCCGGCGCGAAAGTCGCGCTGGACACACCTGTCGGCGATCGCGGTCAACACCTCCACGTCTTCGAAGCCGCGGAGCACGGCCAGTTCGCCCAGCTCGCGAGGGATCACCCGGACGTCGGCACCGTCCTGGACGAATTCGATTCGCCCGTCGCCGACGGTGTAGCTCAGCCGGCGGTTCACCCGGTAGGCGCCGCCCTTGGTCTCCACCCAGGGGAGCATCCGCAGCAGCCAGCGAGAGGTGATCTCCTGCATCTGGGGTGCGGACTTGGTCGTGGTGGCAAGGTTGCGGGCAGCCGCAGTGCTCAGGCTGGACTGCCGGGGTGGCTCCAACTGTGCTTCCGGGCCGGTCTCAACGGTCATCGGGCGAGCTCTCCTTCGCAAGGCTGGTGATCGGCGTCGTACGCGCACGCCAACCGGTGAAAGAGGAAAAAGAAGGTCAATCTCTGGGAATCCGTCCGGATCCCGGTGAACAGTAACGGCCGAAATGACCAGGTCACCCCATGAGACCGTGGGCATTACCTCGATGAAGTGACCTTGCTCCGCACGGGGTTTATCCGGACGACCGACAACATCTGAGCCACCCGACCGAGAGCCGCCCGGTGCGCGGAGCGGCGGGCCGTCCGTCCCCCTTTCGGCACCCACAGCCAGATCTGACGATCCATCAAGGGGCGATCAAGGGCACGGGGAGGCCAACGCGCAGGCCACTGCGGGGGAAGATGACCCTCAACTCCGGGGCCGACGCCGGCCCGGGCATCAGGCGGTCGCCCGGCATGGTCCGCGACGACAGAAACGCCGCCCACGGCTCCCAGGCAGAAATGAATCCGGCCAGGTTCGCCGCCGATATCGGCCCCTGTGGCCGCCACACCGCCTACCGGCCCACCGACATCTCGGACGAGGCAGAGCTCGAGCCGCCAGGGGCGTCGGGTCGATCTTGGGCCGGAGTGGGTTCGGGTCGCCCGCTGGTCACTCGGATGAGCAGAGGCGCCGTTGCTGGGCGCAGATTCTGACCCGGCTCGATGAGTACGAGGCAGGTCAGGTATGCCTCGACGGTCCGGCATTGGCGATCGAGGAGCCGGCGGATCAGCAGACTCTGATCGCGATCCACAGCGTGACGTGGCGTACGAGTTCGCCGCAGGTCTGGAGGTGCGGCATGACCTGCGGCACAGCCCTTGGCTCCCGGTCGAGTCCGCCTTCGTGCAAGCGCATCAACCACTGATCGACGACGCCCCGGCTGCTGCCGCCGGACGCCGCGCCGATGGGCCCCGGCGGTGACCGTCCCGGTCAATCTCATGAGCTTCCTCGCCTGCCTGGGCCCTGCCATCGCCGGCGGCTCGCCTGGATCACCGTGCGAGCCACAGCACGGACCAGTCACGGGCCACCTTGCTACGAAGCACCTCCGTGCGTCGTCCCGGCAGGTCAACGGGCGTGCCTCCCGTGTACCGCCGGCAGAGAGAACCTGCTCATCTCTTGCTCACCGAAGAGTCGCGGCTTCTTCCGGGCACACGGGTAGCGGCGCCTGAACCGGACTTCTGCCCGGTTCAGGCGCCTCCAACTCGGCCCGCCGACAGCGGGGTCCCGGCTACGGCGGCGCCTACGTCAGATGGAGGCGTCCACCAGGCCTCACCGGGCACACAGCTGACGCGCCGAGTCGCCGGCGTCCCGTCATCGCGTCACGGTGCGTGCTCGAAGGCGCCCATGTCACAGGCCAGGCCCTGCGGACGCGTGATGCCTCGCTGGTCAGTGGCGGGGCAGCCGTCGTCGGCCGCGTCGACGGCCGGGCTGCCCGGCAGCAGTGCCACGGTGTCCGTGGGCCCGCCGTGGTCACCGAGGGGAGCGAGGCCGGGAGACCGGCGTGGAAGGTCACCCTCGGCGTCGAGGTGGCAACTGTTGCCGCTGTCGAGGTTGTTGCCCAGCGAGTCGACGGTGGCGAAGACGTTCTTGCAGTCGCTGGTGGTGGTGCCGACGGTGTTGCCGGCAATGATGGTGTTCTGCAGAGAGAGGTGGCCCAGCGGCAGGTTGACGATGTCGGTGACCGGCTGAGGCAGGCTGTCCAGGTAGGCGGGGGCGATGTTGATCCCGCCGCCGCCGTCGGTCGCGCTGTTCCCGGTGATCGTGGAGTTGCGGATCTGGACCAGCCCGGTTCCGCGTATGTCGATGCCGCCGCCGTAGCCCGCGAGGCTGCCCGGGCGATCCCAGTCGTCGGTCACCCGGTTGTCCGCAATCGTCGAATTGACCACGGTGCCGGTGTCGTCGAACCGGATACCTCCGGCCTCACCCGCCGTGTTGCGGCTGACGGTGCTGTCGATCAGCGTCAGGTGGGAGTCGGGGATGTTGAAGATCCCTCCTCCGTATCCGGCGGAGTTCCCCGTTACCGTCACCCGGCGCAGCGTCATGTTCTTGCCGTTGGCAATGCCGCCTCCGCCGGGGTCGGTGAAGGGCACTTCCCGCTGCTTGGCGTCTCCGCCCGTGATGGTGAGGTCGGACAGCGACGTGTCGGCGCCCATGCGGAAGACCCGGTCGATGCCGCCTGCGTCGATGACGGTCCCCCGCGCCCCGTCCCCCTGGATGGTGGTCGGCTCGAGGATGTTCAGATCACCTGTGGTCGGGTCGGCGGTGCGCCCGTTCAGCAGGTCGGGGTTGGGGGGAATGGTCAGCCGGTAGTGGCCGGCGGGTAACGCGATCGTGCTGCCGGGCCGGGCGTTTGCGGCCATGACCGCCGCGCGCAGGGTGCAGGCTCCTGTGGCGGTGCGACAGAGGCCGTCCGACGGGTCTGCGTCCACTGCGTCGGCCGTGGAGTCGACCGTGAGATGCGCGGCCGCCGGCAGTGCCTGGGCAGGGGACGGGGCGACGACGGCCACTGCTGAGGCCAGCGACAAGGCGGTGAGTGCGGGAAAGGCGGTCCGAATTCTCAAGTGACTCTCCAGGGTTCGGCCGGCCGGGGCCGGTGCGACTGATGAGGTCTTGGCGTCTTGACTGCGGTGGTACGCGGAAGTGCCGTGTGCGGGAACGCCGCGTGGTCCTCCGTGCCTCACCGCCCGGCGACGTGGGGGCGGTCGTCACGATCGGGCGGGAGCGCCGTCGGTGTGAAGGTGACGGGCAGAGTGGCCAATCCTCGGATGACGCTGGGACGCCGGCGCACGGCCTCCTCGTCCACGGCGAGGGCCAGAGCGGGCAGGCGGCGCAGAAGCGTACCGATCGCGATCTGGCCCTCGAGGCGGGCAAGCGCCGCGCCCAGGCAATAGTGGAGGCCGTGCCCGAGGGCGAGGTGCGGGTTGTGTGCGCGGGCGATGTCCAGGACGTCCGGCCGGTCGAACCGCCCCGGGTCCCGGTTGGCCGCGCCGGTGGAGAGCACCACCGTCTCACCTGCGGCGACGGCGGTGCCCGCCAGGTTCAGATCCTCGCGGGCGTAGCGTACGACGCCGAGCATGACCGGCCCGTCGTAGCGGAGGAACTCCTCGACCGCGGACGGCAGCAGGGCCGGTTCCCGGCGAAGTCGGTCCAGTTGGCCGGGATGGAGGAGGAGCAGCAGGGTGCCGGTGCCGATGAGGCTGACGGTGGTCTCGTGGCCTGCGACGAGCAGCAGGACCGCGGTGCCGACCAGTTCCGCGTCCGACAGCCGGTTCTCCTCACCGGCGGCGGCGAGTGCGGTGAGCAGGTCGTCGGCGGGTTCGGCGCGTTTGCGCGCCACGAGACCGGCGAGGTACCCGCCGAGGTCGGCCCGGGCCTGCTCGGCTGCGGCGGCCGCTGCCGGGGCCACCGGCGGGGTGAGCATGTCGGTCGACCATCGCCCGAACTGCCCGCGGTCCTCGAAGGGTACGCCGAGCAGTTCACATATGACCGCGACCGGGAGCGGGAGGGCGAAGTCGGCGACCAGGTCGGCCCGGCCGAGTGGGGCCACTTCGTCGATGAGAGCGTCGGCGATCTGCTGCACCCGCGGCCGTAACGCCGCCACTCGCCGAGGGGTGAAGGCGCGCGAGAGCAGTTGGCGGAGCCGCGTATGGTCGGGCGGGTCCGTGGTGAGCATGCTCGGCGGCCGCCGCCCGTCTCCGCCTGGTCGGGCGGACAGCGACGCGGCACTGCCGGGAGTGCGTGGGTCGCTGCTCAGTGAGGGGTGTGCAACGGCGGCCATCACGTCGTCGTAGCGTGTGACCATCCAGGCGTGCCCGCCACCTCGCAGTTCGACACGCTGCACCGGTCCAGCTCGGCGCAGCCGGTCCAACCAGGGGTAGGCATCCCGCCGTTGTTCGATGTCGGCAGGGAGCTGATGGATGATGAGATCGCTCACGGCGCTCCTCCCGTAGGGCGGGTGAACACTGCGGAGGGGATCGGACTCTCAACTCTGTAGCGAGCGTTCCATACGGAGATACGGATGTCCATGGAGCGTACGGAGCAGGGTGGTTGGGATTCGCCGCCCGCCAGGTCCACGCGCCGACCCCGGTGGAATCGCTGCGTCGTGGCGGCCAGGTCCCTGATCCACGGTCCGGGCACGTGCTGCAGGGACTGTCGGCATCCCTGCCGGGACGGCCGGGAGCGCCCGCACCGCCGATCCGTGTCGTTCGGTGGGCGGGAGGCGGAGGGAGAGTCGGGGTACACACCAGGACACAGCGATCCCGCGGTACGGATGTCCGCAACGCGAAGACGGCGGCTCCCGGGACTCGGCCGGAGGGGTCGCGGCGTACGGGCAATGCGGTTCGGGAAGTACTCCGCGGACCGGCACTTTCCTCGGTGCGGCACTTGACCTCGCCGCCGGAGCGCCCCCAAGCCTCCGTCATACCGGACGTAACGGACAGTTACCAGGTGGTAGCACCTTGTTGAACTCCATTTGTTCCCGTACGGCGCTTGAAGCCTCCCCTCCGACCCAGGAGGATCAGGCACTCCAGCGCCCCTGGAAGGACGCGAGTGATCCCTGGCATCACCGAACCACGGTGCTGCGTCCGGCCCGGCCAATCGCAATCCGATGGCCTCAGAGCCGGCTTCTGCCTGCCTCGCTTCCTCCGGGCCTGCCGCACTCCCCTTTCATGAGGACCTGATGACACAACACATACCGGAGGGGGTGTTCTGGTGCCTTGTCGCGGTCTCGCTAGCCGGACTGTTGCTGCTGGTACGCCAGTACCGGATCACCGTCACCCTGCGCCGTCGACTGACGATCCACGAAGCCGGCCTGCTTGCCCGTGAGGAGGAGGTTCGACACCTCACCGAAGTCCGGCTCCCTGGCCTGGCCGAGGCATCCCGCCGGCCCGCGCCGGTGCCCGGACCGCTCGACACGGATCTCGCGGGCACGGCGTACGGGAAGGACCTGCAGAAGATCGTCGAGCAGTTCACCGATGCTGCCGAGGCCGCACAGTCCCGGGCGGACACGTCGGCGAAGGCAACGCTGAGGGCGGCGATGCGCGCCCTGCAGGCCCTGGCGAACGAGCAGCAGCTCTCGATCTCGGACATGCAGGAACGGCACGACAACCCGGACGTGCTCCACGACCTCCTGGAGATCGACCACGCCAACGCGCAGTTCGGCCGCAGGGCACAGGCCATCGCCGTGCTCTGCGGATCATGGCCCGGACGGCAGCGGGCCGCGTCACCACTTGTCGACGTCGTACGAGGGGCGACGTCGAGGATCCGGGACTACCGGCGCGTCAACGTGCACTCCCGGGTCGACATGGACGTGGTGAGCCGAGCCGTCGAGCCGGTCGTCCTCGCGGTTGCCGAGCTGCTGGACAACGCGGCGCGGCACTCTCAGCCCAACACCTCTGTCGAGGTCGGCATCCAGCCTGCCCACAACGGCGTCAGCATCGTCGTCGACGACGCCGGCGTGGGCATGGAGGCGCTCGAGACCGAGGAGGCCGCGCGGCGGTTGTCCGGCCAGGAACACATCGACATCAACCGGCTCAGCGACCCGCCGCAGTTCGGATTCGCCCTCATCGGCGTACTCGCCGCCCGGTACGGATTCACCGTCTCGGTCGACTCGCAGTCCCCGTACGGCGGTGTGCGGGCCGTGCTCTTCCTCCCGAACGCGCTCATCAACCGCGTGCGTTTCACAGGCCCGCCGATCCCCCTGCAGGGGGCGAGCACGCCGGGCGCCCCGCAGCCGGTCTCCCTTGGCGCACCCGAGGCCCCTGCCGTCAGGGACACAGCAGCCCAACCGGGTTCCGTCACGTCCCCCGTCCTCCCCCGTCCGGCTGTCGAGTCGTCAGCCGTCCCCGAAGCGGAGGCAGCGCGGTCGTCCACCGTGGGAGGCCTGCCCAAGCGCCGCCGACGCACGGCGCAGCACGAAGCAGCCGTCGACCCCGCGACCCCGACCCCCTCCGCTCCCTCGCTGGTCCGCCCCGCGGCCGAGACCGCCTCCCGCATGAGCGCGTTCGCCCGAGGCACCCGCTCCGGCCGCGATGCCCACCCCGACAGCGAAGGGACCTCCCAGGAATGACCGGCCACATGACCAATGAACTCGGATGGATGCTCGACGAGGTCCTGAAGGTCCCGGAAGCCCGCCACGCGATCCTGCTCTCCGCGGACGGCATGCTCCGCGCCCACTCCCAGGGCATCAAGCGTGACGAGGCCGAACGGCAGGCGGCGGCGTTGTCCGGACTGCAGTCGATCAGTCGCAGTACCGCCGAGTTCTGCTCGCAGGAGACCTCGCCCTGGCAGCAGACACTGGTCGAATTCGTCGACGGGTACGTCTTCCTGGTGGCCGCCGGCGCGGGCGCCTATCTGGCGGTCTCCGCCGGCCAGGACGTCGACATGGAAGCCGTCACCTACAGCATGCACAAGCTGGTCGACCGGCTGGGCAAGGAGCTGACCAGTCCGCCGCGGCAGAACTCCGCCCCCGGCATGGCTGACGACTCAGGTACGGCATGACCCCGCCACGCCCCCGGCGTGACAGAGGACTCGTGCGGCCCTACGTCGTCACACAGGGCCGCGCTCATCCGACGCGCAACACCCTGGACATCGTGACGCTGGTGACGGCTGTGTACAACCGTCCCCTGCACGGGCTGAGTCCGGAGAAACGCGGTGTCATGGAACTGTGCCGAGGAGGAGCGCTGTCGGTCGCCGAAGTGGCCGGCCACCTCACTCTGCCGATGAGCGTCACCAAAGTCCTGCTCAGCGACCTCATCGACAGCGGTCATGTCGTCGCCCGGCCTCCCGTCCCCAAAGCGCAACTGCCCGACGCCCGACTCCTGCAGGAGGTCCTGGATGGGCTCCGCTCCCGTTTCTGAACCGGTCTACGTCGCGGACACGGTCACCACCGCGGTCAAGATCCTCGTCGTCGGCCACTTCGCCGTCGGCAAGACCACCTTTGTCGGAACACTCTCCGAGATCCGGCCGCTGCGCACCGAAGAGACGATGACGCAGGCAAGCGAACTCGTCGACGACCTTGAGGGGACCCCCGACAAGACCACGACGACCGTGGCCATGGACTTCGGACGCCTCACCCTCAGTGAGTCCCTGGTGCTGTACCTCTTCGGCGCCCCCGGTCAGAAGCGCTTCACCCAACTGTGGCAGGACATGCTGTGCGGAGCGCTCGGCGCACTGGTGCTGACGGACACCCGAAGGCTCGACCAGTCCTTCGACATCATGGGTCTGCTGGAAGAGCACGGTATGCCGTACGCGGTCGCCGTCAACCAGTTCGACGGCGCGCCGCCCTTCCCCGAGGCAGAGATCCGCGAGGCTCTCGACCTGCTCCCGGAAACCCCTCTGGTCACCTGCGACGCGCGGGAACCCACGTCCTCCGCCAAAGCGCTGATCTCCCTCATCGAGTATCTCCAGACCCGCACGCCTCAGGAGCAACAATGACAACACCCCTGCCCGTGGGTGACGCGGTACCTCCTCCCGGCTGCCCTGCGCATGCCGGCAACGGTGCGGTCGAGCGCCTGTACGGCCCGGAGTTCGCCGCCGACCCATTGGCGTCGTACACCCGCCTGCGCGCCCATGGCTCCGTCGCACCCGTGGAAATGGCACCCGGCGTACACGCCGCTCTGGTCACCGGCTACGGGCCCGCTCTGGAGGTGCTGCGCAGTCCGGAGCGCTTCTCCAAGGACCCGCGCCGCTGGCGGGCCCTCGCCGACGGGACGGTGCCGGCGGACAGCCCGGTCGTGCCGATGATGATGTACCGGCCGAACGCCCTGTGGGCCGACGGGGACGAGCACCGACGGCTGCGAGGCGCCATCACCGATAGCCTCGGCCGCCTGGATCCCAACGCGCTCAAGGGTTATGTGGAGCACAGCGCGGACACCCTCATCGACCGGATCGGGCCCAAGGGACGAGCGGATCTGCTGGGCGAGTACGGTGCCGTCCTGCCCCTGCTGGTCTTCAACCAGCTCTTCGGCTGCCCGCCCGGCATCGGGGACAAGCTGGTCGAGGGGATGTCCGGGATCTTCGACGCCGACACCGACTCCGAGAAGGCGAACGCGGTGCTGACCGAGGGCGTCGCCGAGCTGGTCGCACTCAAGAGGGACCAACCGGGGCAGGACGTGACGTCCTGGATGATGGCCCACCCGGCCGGGCTCACCGACGAGGAGATGATGCATCAGCTGGTCCTCCTCATGGGCGCAGGCACCGAGCCCCAGCAGAACCTGATCTGCAACGGGCTACGGCTGCTGCTGTCCGACGACCGGTTCGCGGGTGATCTCGCCGGCGGCAGCATGCCCGTCGAGGACGCCATCGACGAGGTGCTCTGGAGCGACCCGCCGATAGCGAACTACGCCGTCCACTATCCGCGCCACGACCTGGAGCTCGACGGAACCCTCGTGCGCGAGGGCGAGCCGATTGTGATCAGCCTGGCCGCCGCGAACACCGATCCCGGACTCGCCGGCGACCGCCGGGCGGGCAACCGCGCGCACCTCGCGTGGAGCGCGGGCCCCCACACCTGTCCCGCGAAAGGCCCCGCCCGGTCAATCGCCGCGGTCGCCCTGGAGAAGCTCCTCGACCGGCTCCCCGACATTGAACTGGAGGTGCCTGTCGAGGAGTTGGAGTGGCGGCAGGGACCCTTCCACCGGGCTCTGGCCGCCCTGCCCGTCCGCTTCCCGCCGATCGGCCCCGCCGACCGGACTGCTGCGGAAAGCGATTGGATCACGGATCCGGTCCTGTCGGCATCGATCGCTCCGGCACCGACGTCCACAGCGAGGGAACCCGGATCCGCGAACGTGGCCCGGCAGAGCTGGTGGAGCTCCCTGGCGAGGTGGTGGCAGCGGCGATGAGCCATGTGAGCACGTCGCACACAGCCACGACGTCGCCGTCCGCGGCATACGCCCGAGTGCGGACCGGACACCGCGGCCGGCACGCCAGTGACGTCAACGACTCGGCGTCGGGTCATGGCCGGACCCGCCTGCGGGTTCGGCCATGACCCGACGGGGCGACGAGTGAGGACGAAGGACCGGCTCGACACGCCGGCCCGTTGACAAACCCGCAGGCGGGCACGGGCGGCAACCCACGTCGGACGTCAACGCCGGTGGACGGTACGGCCGATGGGTTGCGACACATGCTCATCGGCCGTGCCCGGCTCTCGACCGCCGGCCACCTGCTGCGGGTCGGCGTCGACCGCGACAACACCGACACCGACACCGACACCGACACCGACAAGGCGAGCGGGGCCAAGACGTCCCGCCGCGAGACCGCCCGCCATGCGGACAAGGCTTACGGAATCCCTGAGCTGCGCAGATGGCTGCGGGGGCGACATCGGCGTCCGTGCCGCCTCAAGGGCGGTGAGCCCGGACAAGACTCGGGCCGTCGCAGGCAGGTCGGCGAACGGACGATCCCTGCCTTCCCGGCAACCGCAGGGCGCTGCCCGGCAATCCTCGGCCTCGCCGACCCCCCACGCTGTCGGTCACCGGCAGATGTGAGCCCCGCGAGGCAGCCGCTCGGCACCCCGGGCCGGTGACGACGCCTTTCAAGCCGTCGCGCCGCCGTTCCCTCGTCAGTTGTGTAGACAGCACCGCCCCTGAATGGAACGCTCGCTACAGAACAACGTAGTTGGCGCCGCTGCCCCGCGCGCCGGGCAGCCCGGTGCCACCGTCCAGATGGCGGCGTCTGTCACATCGGCGCGTACGAACCAGACGCGGTTGGCACCCCGGAGCCGCCCGCGACGTGCGGCAGCCGGACGTGGCCCCGCCGTGCCTTCCTTCGCCGAAGCAGACGGACCAACTGAAGGAGACCGATGAGATTCCGTGACGTACGCCGTACGGTTGCCCGCGCCGCGACCGTCGGCGCCGTACTGCTGCTGTCGTTCAGTGCGCCCCAAGCGGCCTCCCCCGACTCCGGGGGAGACGCGCTTGTCGTCCGCACCGCGCACGGCACGGTCCGGGGCAAGAACGGTCCCGACGGCGGCCGGGTGTTCCAGGGCATCCCCTTCGCCGCCGCACCGACGGGGGAGTTACGCTGGCGCCCGCCCCGGCCGTCCGCATCATGGTCCGGCGTGCGGGCCACCGCACCGGCCAGTCCCTGCCCCCAACTGCCCCTGACGCTGCTCCCGGACGGCGGGCCGGTCCTGCCGGGTGACTCCAACCGCACCGGCAGCACCTCGGAGGACTGCCTGTACCTCAATGTGTGGACCCCGCCCGGCGCCGACGGCAGAAAGCTGCCGGTGCTGGTGTGGCTGCACGGCGGCGGCAACGTCTACGGCGCCGGCAGCGACTACAACGGTGCGGCGCTGGCCGGCCGGGGCGTGGTCGTCGTCACCGTCAACTACCGTCTCGGGGCACTGGGGTTCCTCGCCCACCCCGCCCTGTCCACCGAGAGCACCGACCATGCATCGGGCGACTACGGCCTGATGGACCAGCAGGCCGCGCTGCGCTGGGTACGGCGCAACATCGGTGCCTTCGGCGGCGACCGCACCAGGGTCACACTCGGCGGTCAGTCCGCCGGGTCCGTCGACACCTGCCTCCACATCGCCTCGCCGACCGCCCAAGGCCTGTTCCACCGGGCCGTCCAGCAGAGCGGCAGCTGCCTCTCCGAAGGCGCGCTCGACCCGCTCACCCTGGCCGCGGCCGAGAGGAGGGGGCAGAGCTTCGCGGCCTCGGTCGGCTGCACCGACCCGTCGAACGTCCCGGCCTGCCTGCGCGCCGTACCCGCCGCGGAGCTCATCCGCGGCGCCCCTGCGGCGGTGTCCCTGTGGACACCGAACACCGGACCGGCCGTCCTTCCGGTCCCACCGCGCAGGGCATGGGCCGAGGGGCGGGTGAACGCGGTCCCGACGCTGAGCGGCAGCACCCATGACGAGTACCGGTACTTCACGGCGCTCAACGTGGACCTGCTCGGCGGTGGGCCCCTCACACCGCAGACCTATGCCGCCCTGATCAAGCTGCAGCACCCTGCTCGGGCAGCCGCCGTTCTCGGCACCTACCCTGCGTCCGCCTACGCCTCGCCGAACCTGGCCTACTCCGCTGTCGGCACCGACCAGCGCTTCGCCTGCCCGGCGCGTGCCGACGGCCGCCTGTACAGCGGCAGGGTGCCCGTCTACGCCTATGAGTTCAACGATCCCCAGGCGCCTGCGTTCATCCCGGCGCCGTACACACCGCAGGGCGCGTTCCACGCCGCGGAGCTGGCCTATCTGTTCCCGATGAAAGCCCTGCCTCTCACCACCCCGGCACAGCGCCGGCTGTCCGCCACGATGACCGGCTACTGGGCCAGATTCGCCGCCACCGGCAACCCCAACGGGCCCGGCACCCCCGTCTGGCCGCGATACAGCGCCGACCGTGACCGCATCCAGGTTCTGGCTCCGGACCGGACCGCTCCTACCAACGGTTTCGCGGCCGACCACCGCTGCGCGTTCTGGCAGCCCGCCGACACTTCCTGACGACTGCCCCGGCGCTCCGCGGAGCAGGCCCACCACCGTCGCATGGCAGCTCTTCAGGACACATCCGGGGCGCGTCCCGCCGAGCGGGAACTGCCCACGGGAACGCCGTGGTGGGCCGCCAGGGCAAGCAACGCGACGCGCAGCGGCTCGATCTCCAAGGAAGTGGCGGGCTCGAACCAACGGGCCACGGCGGTTCCGCTCGCCGTTCTGAGGGTGAAGCGGGCGAGTTGGTCCGACACTTCGGGGCGACCGCCCAGGTCGAAGACGACGCTCAGGGAGTCCTGGGCCCACGCCAACAGCGCGTCGCGGTAGTGGCGCAGCTCGGCGAGGGCCGCCGTACTGGCGTCCTGCCGCAGCATGCCGACCGCGAGCAGCAGCTTCAAGCTGTGCGGGTGGCGCTGGAAGCTCTCCCCGACCGATCCGAGGAAGGTGTCCAGCCTGTGCCGTACATCCGCACCGGGCACGTCGACCGGAGGCAGGGCGGCCAGCAAGGCGATTCTTGCGCGTTCGAGCACCGCGACGTAGATGCCGTCCTTGCTTCCGAAGTGCCAGTAAAGGGAACTGGCGGGGAGTCCGCAGGCGGCGGAGATCATCGATATGGACGTGGCGGCGTAACCGTGCTGGGACATCAGCTCAGTTGCGGTGTCGAGAATCGCGTCGTGGGACCGCGTGCCGCGGTCACGGGCCGATGCCTCTGTCATGCGCCCGACTCTAGATCAGCCGACCGGCCGAGCACAGCGGTTCAGAGGAATCATCCCAGGTCAGAACGCCTGGCCCGGTCGCAGGGTCCGCCATATCCGGTCGGGCCGGATCCTGGCGGCCCGGGCAAGGTCCAGGTGGTACCTGCTGTACAGCCGGCGACACGCGGTCTTCGCCGACCGGTCCGATCACCGCGTGAGGATCGGGCCGCCGTCGATGTGAACTCCTGGTCGCTGAGCCTGAATCCACCGATGGCCAAGAAGGGTGGTCTACGCCTCCCCAGTCAACCGGCCCTTCGGGCGGTAATCGATCTTCACCCGAGAAGTGGGGGTGCAAAGTGGCCCGTTCCGGCCGCCGACCTGGACGAAGGCCGCGCGGATCGGGTTGGTCGAGCTGGAGATCACCGACACCTGCAACCTGCGGTGCTCGCACTGCTGCACCGAATCCAGTCCGCAGACCCCGGCAGGCTCGATGACGCGCGAGGCGTTCTGCCCCGGCGGCCGGGGCAGAACGCCACCAGCCGTTGTGGGATCGTGGGCAGTCCCGGCTTCGCAGGTGGGAGGCCCTGGCGTGGGATCGCTGACCGAGACCTCCATCGTGGAGGTCGTGGTCAGACCTCGAGCGGTTCAGCAGCCGGGGCCGGTAACGGGGTTGGCGCAGATGTTGTTCCCCGTACCACCGTCGTTGGTGTTGGTGCCGGCCTGGCCGTTGAGGATGTCGTTCCCGGCCTCACCCGCGAGCGTGTCGTCACCGTCGCCACCCAGGAGGACGTCGGTCCGTCCCCTCCTTCCATACGGTCATCGCCTGTACCACCCCGTAGTACGTCGTTGCCCGTACCTCCGCACACCAGGTCGTTCCCGCCGGCGCCATTGACCACGTCGTTCCCGCCCAGATAGCAGGAGAACATCCGCGAGATGCAGTCTTCCCATGCCGCTTCGGCGGTGTCCGCCGCGTTCGATGACACGCATCTGATCGCGCAGGCCGGCTGCTGCCGGTGCTGCGGCTGGCCGAGCGGTGGGGGCTGTCGCGGCTGGTGGCGGAGAAGGTGAAGCTGGCCGCGGCGAAGAACGGGGCGGCGGCGGACGCCAAGGTCGCCGTAGCCTGCTTGAGATAGCCGAAGTCCTCGCGCAGACGGCGGTTCTCTCGCCGCAGCGCGGCCAGTTCCTCAGGTTCACCGCTGGTCAGCCCGTCGTGCTCGCCGCGTCGGCCTCGGCCTGCTTCACTCGGGCGCGCACCGTGGTCCTGGTCAGATCGAAGCCCTTGGCGATCTGACCGACCGAGCGGCTCGGTGATGCCCGTCAGGCGCCCTGCTCCGGTACGAACGCCACTCGGAACATCCTGGGCCACCACTTCCCCGTCAGCAGGAACTGGTTCGTACCCGGAACGGCCGCGATGCCGTTCAGGACGTCCGCGCCCCGCCTCTCCGTCGCGCTGAGCAACGGAGGCACGGCGATGTCCCCGGTCACCTCACCGGTGTCGACATCGATGCGTACGATCCGGTCGGTGGGCCAGACATTGGCATAGACGACGTCGCCGACGCATTCCAGCTCGTTCAACCGCCCCACGCGCTGCCCACGGATGGTGACGGGGACCTCGCCCTTCTTCTGAAGAGTTCCGGGGTCCCGGAAGACGAGCCGTGAGGTGCCGTCGGTCGTCACCAGCCGGCCGCGGTGCGGCTGGTGACAGACGCCCCAGCCTTCCTCCGGGTAAGGGACCCTGCGCAGCTCCGCCAGAGTTCGTGCGTCCCGTTCAATGGCGACGCCGTTCCGCCAGGTGAGCTGCCAGAGCGTCGGCCCCACGACGGTGATTCCCTCGCCGAACAGCGGCGAGGGAAGCTCCGCGCCGCGTGCAGGCGGGGCACCGGGCCGGCCGACCGTGATCGTCGAACGGCCACTCACTCCCGTGCTCTCGTAGAGCATGCCACGCGCCATCTCCAGGCCCTGTGTGAAGGCCTTCGGATCGTGCGGCAGGGTCTCGATGACATCGACACTCAGCCGCTCGATCCGTGCTGCCGCCTGCCCGGGCATGCCTCGTCCGTGGTCCGTGGCACCGCCACCCCCTTCGCACCCGTGAACGAGCATCCCGGTGGCCAGAGCGACGACCCCCACCGGGATCACGAACGCAAGCCGCATGACCTCACACTGGCACACGGCCACGGCCGGAGCGGATTCGCACGCCGCACCGGCTCACGGGGATCGCCCCCGTGGCGCAGTGGTCCCGGCGCCCCTGCGTGAGGTCCAGGACCGACAGGAGGAGTTGCGATGAAGCGGGCCGTCCCCCGGCCGGGGCTACGTCCGTGTCTCGGCCGACGCCGACGCCGACGCCGACGCGGACGCGGACGCCGACGCCGCACGCCCGTTCGCGGACGATCTCCGTCGCGGAACCACCGATGCCAGACGGGTCGACACCAGCGCCGTGAGCCCGCCCGCCGTCTCCGGCTTCGGCTGATACCGGTACGCGTAGCCGTGCGCCTCGCCGTCGCCTCGTGCCGGTGCCGCGTTCAGCACGGCTCCCAGCACGGGTACCTTGACGCGGTCGAGGATGCGCAGGGCGTCGAGGACCTGGCTTCTGCTCGTCCGTCCGGCACGCGCCACGAGCAGGTAGCCGTCTACGGCATGGGCCATCGCCGGAGTGTCGGCGAACGGCAGGACAGGAGCGGTGTCCACCACCACGTGGTCGAACTCCTCGGCGAGCTCCTGCAGCAGGGACTCGAATTGAGGGCTGCCGAGGAGCTGGGTCGGATTGGGGGGAATCATCCCACTGGTGAGCACGGAGAAGGACCCTGCCGACTGCAGCACGTCGCACACCGCGACCTTGCCCAGCAGGGCCGTGGTCAGTCCCGCGTCCCTGACCAGACCGAGAGCCGAGGCGACGGACGGACGGCGCAGATCGCAGTCGATCAGACACACCCGGGCGCCTTCCTCGGCCAGTGTGGCGGCCAAGTTGACCGAGACGCTGCTCTTGCCTTCCCGCGGCAGCGGACTGGTGACGGCGATGACCTTGGGCCGCTTGCCGACTTCGGCGAACTGGAGATTGACCCGGAGCTTGCGGAAGCCCTCCGCCCGCGTGCCGTGCGTGTCGTCGCGCAGGGAGACCGGGCGCCGCGAGGCACTCGGATCGTGCACGATGCTCGACAGCACCGGAGGCCCGGCAGCGGCCGCCAGGCATTCGGCCAGTGCCTTGGAGTCCCGCATCGACGTGTCCACGGTCTCCAGTGCGACGCCCAACCCGAGGCCGAGTGCGAGGCCCACGACCAGGCCGAGGGCGACATTGAGAGTGGTCTGCGGGGACGACGGGGCGGACGGCACGGCCGCAGGCTGGATAACGGTGAGTCTCACCGGAGACTCGGACGTGTCCGTGTCGGGGCTCTCCAACTCCCTGATCACCTCGGCGAAGCGACCGGCAAGGGCATTGCTGGTACGCGCAGCCCGTACCGCTTGGGTGTCGGTGACGGTCAGCCGGACAAGCACGGTGTTGAGCGGTGCCTCGGCCGAGATCCGCTCGGCAAGCTGGCCCGGCGTCACACGGAGCCGGAGGTACTCGATGACCGGCCCGGTCACCTCCGGGCTGGTCGCCACTTCGGCGTAGGACTGGACCCGGGCCTGGGTGAACGAATTCCCCTGATTCAGCTGTGAGGTGTCGGCATCTCCCTGAAGTGATGCGAACAGTGTGGTGGTTGCCCGGTACTCGGGAGTTGCGAGAGTACTTGCCAGGATGCCCGCCCCGGTTCCCAACAGCGTGACGAGGGCGATGACACGCCAGCGGCGGGAAAGGACTCGTAGGTAGTCGCGCAAATCCAAGGTCATCCCCGATCGGAGCGAGTGAATGGAATAGTCACTCTAGGACCGGGCCGAGGAATTTGAGGCACATTGCATGTCGCTCGCCTTTTCGTACCCCAACGGAGTGCAAGCGCACCCTTAAGAGGTTCGACGTCTCCGCGTGGCACGCAGGGTTGGGATGCAATTTCAGCTTAGATTCATCTTCGACTGCGCTTTATCCGCTGTGCCGGTTTCACCGGGAGGTTCGTGAAGACATGATCTCGCCATCCCAGCGGTGCTCTGCGCAGGTGACCACGACGGCCTCCGCACCACCGTGGGGGCTGCGGTGAGGGGTACTGGTCCCACGGTGTGGCTGCGGCGCTGCCCGCGCCCGCGCTTGCCGCAAACCAGGCTTCTGCTGGCAGCCGCCGGCATGCTGCTCCTTGCGGGAATGGCATGGATCGCTGTCACCGGACTGCTCGCCCGCGCCGAACTGATGGCCGCACAGGGCGGGCTGGAGAGGCTGCGGCAGTCCTTCTCCGGTACAGACCCGAAGGCAGGAGCGGACGGGGCCGGCCCACGAGCCGCGATGGATTCTGCGGCGGCCCATGCAGCCAAGGCCCATCGCCTCACGACGGGGCCCGCCTGGTGGCTGGCGGCGCATGTCCCGTTCCTCGGTGCGCCCGTCAGCACTGCGCGTGGCGCAGCGCATGCGGCTGACAGACTGACGCACGAGGTACTGCCGCCCGTGGTGGGCATCGGCTCCGACACGCGTGCAGGTGGTCTGCAGACTCTCCTGTCCGCGCTCCACGGCAAGGCTCCGGAGCTTGACAGGGCGTCCAGAGCCGCCGCCGAGACTCGTGCCCAGGCCGCTGCGCTGCCCCGCGACACCTGGCTGCCGGCTGCCGACCGCGCCCGGGACCACCTGGTACACCAACTCGGCACCGTCACCACAGCCATGGCGGACATGGCTGTCGCCAGTCGCGTCCTGCCTCCGATGCTGGGTGGGCACGAGCCCCGGCGATACTTCGTCGTCTTCCAGAACACCGCCGAGGCGCGCGGCACGGGGGGACTGCCCGGGGCTTTCGCCGTCCTCACCGTCAACAAGGGCCGACTGCGCTTCGAGACTTTCGGCAACAACACCGTCCTGGAGCACGTCAGGCCCTCGGTCGATCTGGGAGCCGAGTTCAGGGCGCAGTATGGAGCCAGTGATCCGACCGGCACCTGGGCAAACACGAATCTCAGCCCGCACTTCCCTTACGCGGCGCGTATCTGGACGGCGACCTGGGAGAAGTACAGCGGTGAGCAGGTGGACGGTGTGGCCGCGCTCGATCCCAGCGCGCTGGCTCTGCTGCTCCGCGCCACAGGCCCGGCACAGCTGCCCGACGGTACGGCAGTCACCGCCGACAACGTGCTGGACCTGACCGAGCGCACCGGGTATGCGCGCTACCAGGACGTCGCCGAACGCAAAGCGTTCTTTCTCGATGTGGCGCGAGCGGCTGCGGCCAGGCTCACGGATGCCATCAGCGATCCTCATCGGCTCTCCGCCCTGCTGACATCCGTCCACGAGGTGGTGAAGCAGGAGCGGCTGAAGGTGTGGAGCGCCCAGAGCGACGAACAACGCATCCTGGAAACACATCCCCTGAGCGGGGCACTGCCGCATGACTCGGGGCCGTTCGCGGGGTTCGTCGTCAACAATGCGGCGGGCGGAAAGCTGGATTTCTATCTCGAGCGGCAGTTGCAGTGGATTCCGCGGCACTGCACACGCGAGGGCAGGCCGGTCACCGTACGGATCCGGCTCAGCAACCGCGCGCCGGCATCGGGGCTTCCCGACTACGTGACCCTGCGTGTCGACAAACGGTCGTACGCCACTCGCCCCGGCGACAATCGGCTGCTCATCTCCTACTACGCCAGCCCGGGCGCACAGTTGACCCGCGCGACGGTGGACGGTCGACGCGCCATGACGGCAAGCGGCGTCGAACGTGGGCATCCCGTGTACACCTTGGACATGGAACTGCCCGCACAAGAGACCCGCACCGTGACGCTCCAGCTGGTGGAACCGGTCAGTGACCGCGCCCCCATCGTGTTGCGACAGCCGCTGGTCAGCCCTCTGAATGTCGACGTGCGGCCCTACCCGTCCTGTGCCGAATGAGGTCACCCGGCGGCGGTCGCCATCCAGGTGATCACCGGGACGTCGCGGACGGAGCGCAGGACGGACCGCAGGAACGCACACGCGGTCACCGTGGATGAACTGCTGTCCCCACCGCGGCAGAGCCGCCAGATGCCGCAGCCCTGGGCCGAGTACCTCGACAGCCGCTGACGAGCGGGCTGCACCGGCAGTGACCGCTCTGCGCTTCCGCCGTCACGGACCCGGTCGCGCTGCAGACTGCAACCTCATGCTGCGAATCGGGTGACATTCTTCCGCCGCCGAGCGTCGCCACCGACCGCATGGTCGACGCATCGGACAATCACAAATGCATCTGCCACCTACCGGAGGCCGCTTTCCCTCACGCCAAGCATATGCACGCGGCATGATGCGTCGCCCTCCCTCCAGCACTGGTGCCCGTCATCGGGGGGTGCGAGGTGCACAGACCCATGCGGTTCTTGGAGCCAGTTGGAGGGCGAATGTGGCTGTTCGGGGCTAGCGGCTCCAATATGCCGACGACTGACCAGATGCAGGTTCAGCGCATCCAGGAGCGGCCTCGAGTCAGCCGAAGACACCCTGGTAAGCCCTTCTGGTACCTGCCGGTCTCACTCGCGTTCGACGCGTCATGGGCAGCCGCCCCGGTGCACCTGGCCCTGCGGTCAGCCGGGGACACCCAAGCCATGCGGTACGCGGTGGTGGCAGCTGCAGCCTGGTTGTTCGTACGGACTTCGCGCGGGCGCTATGTGCAGCGGAGTCTGGGCGAGAGCGGCACCATCAGTGCTGCACTACGCGACTGGCTGGTGTTGGTGGGGCTGCTAGCGGTGCTGTGCGTGGCCTCTGGTGAGAGAACCCCCGTCCTGCTTGCTGTCGCCGGCCTCGCCCCCTGCGGCCCGATGGCCGCAGTCTTTCAATCGCTGATCCACCGTCACCTGCGGGCCCAGCGTCGCGACGGACGGGCAGTCCGCCGGGCTCTGGTGATCGGTGAGGTGAGCGCGATCGAAGGCCTGGTGAACCACCTCGCCCGGCGCACCGATCACGAGTTCGTCGTCGTCGGGCTGTGTCCGGTCGGGGACGAGGATCCCGACTCGCTCATTCCGGTCCACTCCCGGCTGGACAGACAGCCCCCACCCCACTTGTCGGGGGACTCCTCACCGGTGCTGGAGGCTGTCCGAGGGCTCGATGTGGACTTGGTCTTCGTCGCCGCGGGGCCCTGCATGGCAGGCGAACGGCTACGCAGACTGTCCTGGGCCGTGCACGGGGAGGGACGTCCTCTCATCGTGTTGCCAGGACTGTCGGAGGTGGCACGGCGCCGGGTTGATGTGTCGTCAGTGGCGGGGCTCACCATGCTGCATGTCGCCCCGCCCGTCCGGCACGCCGGCGCTCTGCTGCTGAAGGCGGCGAGTGACCGGTTGGGCGCGATACTGCTGATCGTGCTGCTCGCCCCGGTGTTCGCCGCGGTTGCGATCACGGTACGGCTGGGTTCACCAGGAGCCGTCCTCTACCGGCAGATCCGCATGGGGCAGGGCGGTCGCCCTTTCACCATGTGGAAGTTCCGCACAATGGTCGCCAATGCGGAGCAGTTGGCGAAAGAGCTCGCCGGCACCAATGAGCAGGATGGCCGCATGTTCAAAATCCGCCGCGACCCGCGGGTCACCCGCGTGGGCCGGGTGCTGCGGCGCTACTCCCTGGACGAGCTCCCCCAGCTCTTCAACGTACTGCAAGGACACATGTCGCTGGTCGGGCCAAGACCACCTCTGCCGGAAGAGGTGGCCGAATACAACGATGTGGAGCTGCGCAGACTGACCGTCAAACCAGGACTCACCGGCTTGTGGCAGATCAGCGGGCGCTCCGATCTGTCGTGGGACGAGACTCTCGCCCTTGACCTGCGCTATGTCGACAACTGGTCTCCGTCCGTGGACTACGGCGTCCTCTGCCGGACCCTTCGCGCCGTCGTCGAGGGCAATGGAGCCTACTGAGCGCCGATGGACCGTGGGCCAGCGGGGCTTGTCGTGCGTACTCGCGGACGCAGGTGAACCCACAGATGCCAACCGGCCAGTGCCGCACCCGGGAGCTTGTGCACCGGCAGGGGCGGCGCATGCATGAAGCGCTTGTACGCACGAGTGAGGGAGAAGTCGGGAAAGCTCTGACGTACCGTGCGTGAGTCATACACGCGGGCGTAGGGGTTGTCGGGGCCGTCGGTGTTGTGGTGAATGAACTCCCGCATGCGCAGATACTCGAACAGCCCGGTTGTGCGAGCATTTCTCACATGAGCGCCGACGATCCCGGTGGGCTGCAGCAGACCGGTCCGGGCCAGCGGAACGGCGACTGCCAGGGCCATCCGCCGGACGAGGCCGATGGCAATGAGGTAGTTCAGCGACCAGCGAGCATAAAGCATCGCCACCAACTCACCTCCCGGCACCAGAACACGGTGGATTTCCCGCTGCGCGGCAATGATGTCCGGCACGTGATGCAATACGCCGTGGCTGAACACCATGTCAAAGGATTCCGCCTCGAACGGCAGGTCGAGCACGCTGGCACGGTGCAGACCGTCGAAGGGCAGATTGCGCTGCGCCAGGCGGGTTCTCACACGCTCCAGGGATGCCTCGGTCAGATCGACACCCGTCCATCTCGCACCGCGTCTGATGAGTTGTTCGGACTCGGTTCCTTGCCCGAGCCCGATTTCGAGTACGCGTCGGCCCGCTACATCGAGGCCGTCAAGGCATCGAGGGATGTGCGACTCCAACTCGTACTTGAACGCGTCGTAGCGGGTGAAAAATGACGCGTAGTCACCCTGTTCCTCTCTGGCCCGGCCGCCTGCCAACTGCTCTCCGCAGGGATGTGAGGACCAGAACGCAGCGATATCCGTCTCGCGCATTTACCCTCCTGTGGTGGTGTCACGACAGAAGAAGGGCCGCGCCTCAGGCGCGTCGGCCCTTGCCGCCAAAGCTTCGCTGCGGGGCGCGTCGGACAAGCGGAGTTACAGCGGACAGCTTCGGAGTGAAGGAAACCAGTAGGCGCGCCCGAACGGAGGATTCTTTACACGGGCGGCCCATTCCGACAAGACATTCCGGAGCCTGCCGAGTGCGTCGCCTGGCACAGCACACGGACTTCCCCACTAGCCTGGGATTTCGTGAAGCGAGGCGCGAAAAGCGCCCCGGCAAGGAATTTTCGGAGGGCGCGTGGTCTGGAAGAGCAGCGTGGTCGCGGAACCCGGATCCGGCCCTGCCCCGATGAAGGACGAAGAGCTCGAGGGGTATGCCGATCATCTCTTCCGCCGACTGGACAACTGCGGCTGGGCGGGCCCGGATCCCTATGACGGGATGACAAGTCCGCTCTCGGCCCTCGCCGTTCACCCGCTCCTGCGCCAGGCCCTCCTCCAGACGGTGAAGCGCAGCCCGGTCGATCTCCGCCCCTGGCTGGGGATCCGTCCGCTGCGTACCGCCACGGCCTGCGGGCTGGGGGCAACGGCCTGCAGTCGTCTGGGCGGTTCACCTCTGTGGCACGGCCGCGCCCAGCGGCTCGGACGGTGGACGGCCGACCGTCAACTGTCAGGCCGCTACGCTGGGCTGTGGCGCTACGAGTTCGATGTCCAGACGCGCTGGGGCTACTACCCCGCGTCGGTGCCGAATGTCATCGCCACGACGTTCTGCGCCGACGGCTGCCTCGATGCCGGGACGCTCGACGGCCATGCCGTGGAGACGCTCGCCGCCGCACTGCTGGAGCACCTGTTCAACGGCCGGCACTTCGTCTACACACCGACGACGACGGTGCTGATCCACAACGCCAGCCTCATGGGCGCAGCGCTCGCGACACGTGTCGCCCACCTGGACGGCGTCTCCCGGCCGCTCGCGTCGCGCCTGTTGGACGCCGCACGGTCGTCGGTCTCCGCCACGGTTGCGGCCCAGCGGCCCGACGGCTCCTGGCCCTACGGGACTTCTCCGAACCTCGGCTGGGTGGACGGGTTCCACACCGGCTACGTGCTGATGCGGCTCGAGGCGGCCGCGAGAGGCCTGGACCTCGATCTGGACGTCGCGGTCAGCACCGGAGCCCGATACTATTTCGACCACTTGTTCGATGGCTCGCTGCCCCGTTACTACGCCGACGAGCGGCCCCGCCTGGTCTCGCCCGGCCGTCGCGACCCGAACAACGACGCAACGGCCGTTCGTACAGCGGTATGGGCGGCAGAACGCGGCTACGTTCCCCGTGGCTTCGCCGACGATGTACTGGCCGCCGTTGTCGACGGGATTCCCGGCTGTGGGCGCATTGCGCAGCGACAGCCTTCCGCCATGATGCGGCACCCGGCCCGCTTGTCGCCCCGGTGGAGTCTCACGCCCTTCCTGGATGCACTGACCGCATTGCGCATGGCCCGACGCAACGGGTGAGCGGAGCGCATCGATGACGACAACCCTGATCTTCGCGGCGGCGCTGCTGACGGCGATCGGCCTCCTGGCCGCACCCAACCTGCACTTCGCCGGCATGGCGTGGCTGGTGCTGTCGCCCCTCCTGTATCCGTTCGCCCGGTACCCGCAGTCGGGCGCGCTGCTCACCTTCGACCGGGTGTGTGTGGGAGCCCTCGCGCTGGCGCTCCTGATGAGCAAGGTCCGCCGGCCGCCCCGCGCGCCGAGTGTGCGCGCCTTCGCCATCGCAGGCGTGGTCTTCGCGGGGCTCTTCCTGGCCCGCTGCCTGACGACCAGCCCAGGTGCGCTGAGCGCGCTTCAGACTTTCATCGACGCGGTGCTGCTGCCGTGCGTCGTCTTCGCCGTCTGCCGCAGTACGGCGGGCACCCACAGAAGGCTGCGCGCATGGGCAGCAGGGCTGATGGTGTGCGGAACGATCGTCGCCCTGCTGGGCATCACCGAGCGGCTCTTCGCGTACGAGCTCGCGTCGCGCAGCGGAGGCTCCGCGCGGGTGGACCACGAGATCGGTGGAATCGTCAGGGTCTCCGGCCCCTACTCGGTCCCGGAGGTCTACGCTCTCGTCCTGGCGCTGACACTCGCCGCGACTCTGTTCTGGTGGATGAGCGGACGGGTTCGCGGCAACCAGCGAAGGGGCCTTGTCGATCTCGTGGGTCCCGTGCTCGCCGCCGTACAGATCACGGGCATGGCCATCTCGCTCTTCCGCGTGGCCTGGGCCTGTGCCCTGCTGATCCTGGTGGTCGGACTCGGCCTGCGGAGCAGACGCCGGATCAGGCTTGCGGTCGCCGGTGTCGTCGTCGCCTTCGGGGCGGTGATCCTGCTGATGCCTCTGCAGAGCAGTGACGTGTTCCGTGAACGGGTGGGCAACACGGACAACGTCGCCGGACGGTTGGCCACCCACAAGGTGGGCATCGAGATCTGGCGATCCGCCCCGGTCACGGGCGTGGGAATCCACCAGTTCATCGTTGCCCAGCGTCAGTCGGGCCAGCAGCAGGTGTGGGGTGTCAGGTCGGTGGAGTCGCCGCACAGCTCGTTCCTCGGGACCCTGGCGGAACAGGGAATCGTCGGTTTCACGGCTCTGATCGCCATGTGTGCGTGCGCTGTCCGGATGCTGCGGCGACTCGGCGAGATGTCTCGCGGTGATCCGGTGCTCGAGGCGCTGCGCGCCGCTGTCCTCGCCGGTGCATCCGCGTACCTGCTCTTCTCCGTCGAGCTGACCATGCTGCCGCTGGGGCCGAGCAATGCTGTTCTCGCGGTGCTGCTCGGGCTGGCAGCCGCAGCGATCGAGAACGGCCGGGCACGCACCGGCCCGGAAAAGCGCACGGTGGCCGCTGAGCACGGAGCAGTCGGAGGCATGCCCGCCGAGGCCGTGCATTGACCACCGATCCCGCCCCCGTCGTCCTCGCACCGGGGTTGAGGTCGAAGGTTCGGTCGGCCTGCTCGTCGTCGACGGTCCGGCAGGCCGCGAGCTTCGCCCTGTCGAGCATGGTTATCGGCGGTCTGGGCATGGCCACATCCGCTGTGCTGGCCAGAGCGCTCACCGTCGACGACTACGCGAGCTACTCGTTCAGCAAGCAATTGCTGCTGTTCACGGCGATGTTCTTCGAGTTCGGGCTCTTCCTGCCCGCGGCACGCCGAGCCGCGGCGGCAGGTGCGGATGTGGCGGAACGCCGCAGAGTCACCGGCGCGGCTGCCGTGCTGTTCGTACCGGTGTCGATCGCCTTCGCGCTCACCGTCCATGTGCTGTCCTGGGGAGTCGACGCGTTCTTCGGCGTTCAGGCGGGGCCGAGCCTGAGGCTGGTGGCGCTCGCTTCCATGGGTTACCCGTTGGACTTCGTCTGTCTGCAACTGGCCCAGGGGCTCGGACGGCTGCACAGCTACTCGGTGGCCGCGGTGTCCTCGAAGGTGTGCTGTCTCGTTGTGCTGGCGACCATGGTGGCGTCGGGGGTACATCTCACCTCGTCAGGTGTCCTTCTGGCGGAGGCTCTTTTCCTGCTGGCCGGATGGGTGACGCTGCTGGCGTACCTGAGGCCGCTGTTCCGCGGACTCCGCGAGGCCCTGACGTGCTTGGTCCGCGACGCTCGCGAGTACGCGTTCTCCGTGTACGTGGGCCGGGTACTGAGCATGGGTACGTACCACATGGACACGCTCATGCTCGGCGCGCTCAGCGATCCTCGCTCCTTCGCCTGCTACATGATCGCGCTGTCGCTCGCGTACACCGTCGGGCTCCCCGGCTCGGGCCTGGCCACCGCGCTGTTCGCGCGGCTGGCCTGTCAGCCGCGCCTGGAGGCACGCTGGATCGTTGCGGTCCTGGCGGTGAGTGCCGTACCGGCATTGGTCTTGAGCGTGGCGGCCGAGCCGCTGGTGCGGCTGGTCTTCTCGAGCGAGTTCCTGCCGGCGGCGCGCCTCATGCCCGTTGTCGCCGCCGCACAGCTGATCAACGCCGTCACCCGCCTGTTCAACACGTTCCTCGCGGCGCACGCTCTCGGGAAGGACCTGCGCGCCGCAGCGATCGCGCTCACGGTGTCGAACCTCGTCCTCAACGTGATCCTCATCCCGTGGTTCGGAGCCGCAGGCGCGGCATGGGCGAGCGTCGTCGCACTGGCCGTCAACCTCTTCGTCCACGTCGTGCGGTATCGGCGCGCTGTTGCGGGGAGTGCGGGTACGGTCCTGGTCGGCGAGGCCGCCGCTGTCGCGGGCACCACCGGCCGGCGTCAGGACGAGCCCACCGGCCGGTAGTCACGCAGTGCCGCACCGACCTGTCCGTCACCGCCGGCATTCTGCTCCCACCACACGGCCGCGCAGAACAGCCCGAAGACCGCCAGGCCGCGCTCGCGTTCGCCCTGAAGATGTTCCGACACGAATCGGTCGGCCACCGACCGGTCGAAGAGCTCGTCGAACAGTCCGGAACGCCGGACGTGCGGCCACAGCCGTGCTCCGTGCTCCCGGAGGAGGGAACGCACCGGCGCACCGAATCCGGTCTTCGAGCGTCGTGCCACGAAGTCGGGAACTCCGGCCGCCCGCGCCGCTGATCTGAATCGGGCCTTGCCGTTTCCGAGCCGCAGTTGATCCTCCGGTCTCGTGGCGAGCGCCGTGGCGACGACCGGTTCACCGAGGAAGGGCACACGCAGTTCCACACTGGCCCGCATGGACGCGCGGTCGCCGTACAGCAGGTTCAGCCCGGGCAGGAAGAGCTTTCGATCGCATTCCGCGACGGCTCTGAGAGGACTGGCTCCCGCCGCGAGCAAGGGGTCCCCGACGGCGTGATGAGCGGCCGTGACCTCGTCGAGCTCCACCTTGGGTGCCAGATCCCTCCATTCGGCAGCGGTGAAGTAGGCCTGGCCGGCCCACGTCCAGTCCCGGGGGCTCAAGGCGCACATCCGGCGGAACTTGTCCGCCCGTTCGCGGAACCTGGGGGAAACCGGGCGGAGTGAGGCCCGTCCGAGACGACGCCGGCCGGACTCCGGAATCCGCTGCAGCAGTCGCACCGCCTGGTACCGCTCGTATCCGAGGAACAACTCCTCCACGCCGAGCCCGGAGAGCAGCACCGTCGCTTCGCGTCCGGCGGCTCGAGCGAGGCGCATGAGCGCGATGGCGGCCGGATCCCCGAACGGCAGCTCCATGGCCTGCACCAGCTCCGGAATCTGCTGCAGCACGTCGACGTCGAGATCGACCCAGTGCAGCGTCATACCGAGGTGCCGGGCAACCCGCTCGGCGTACGGGGCATCGTGCTCGAACGGCTCCGCCGAGCCGCGGTGCGGTGCGCAATCGCGCGCGGTGAGGACGGGACCGCTGAAACCGATCCGGGACAGCTCAACGCCCAGCCAGGTGCTGTCAAGTCCCCCGCTGAGGAGCAACCCGACGGGAACATCCGCCCTGACCTGCCGTTCCACCGACTCGCGCACAGCCGAGGCGATGTCGGCAGCGGGCTTGGGCGGTCCAGCGATCCACAGCGGACGGGGCTGCCCGTACGTGGGTGCCCGGAGGCTGTGAACGGTGCCTGCCGGTGCCGCCCGCACGCCCCGCCAGCCCGTCCTCGGTGGAGGAGTCCACAAGAACATCGCGCCTTGGGCGACCGCCACCGGATCGACCTCGTCCAGCAGACCGATGCTGCGGAGCGGCGCGATCTCGCTGGACAGGGCGACGATGCGGGACGAGGTGTCCGACGCGATGTACAAGGGCTTGATGCCCAGCCGGTCGCGTCCGTACCGCACGTGTCCGTCGGGCAGGATCTGGGTGAATGCGAACATCCCGTCGACGTGGTCGAGCAGTTCGAAGGCGTCCGGCTGGAGCAGCAGCTCGTGGAGGATCTCGGTGTCTCCATCGGTCGTGAACCGGACGCCGCGGGAGCGGAGGATCTCACGCAGTTCAGGAGCGTTGTAGAGCTCCCCGTTGTACACGAGGACGCCTCGATCGGCGGTGCCGAACGGCTGGTCGCTGCGCGGGCCGACATCGACGATCGCCAGTCGGCGAAAGTGCAGCGACGCGTGCCAGTCCGCGCCGGAGAGATCCAGGTGTCCGCACGAGTCCGGGCCTCGGTGCTCGATCGCCTCGCACGGGTCGCAGCCCGCGGCGCCACGGTTCAGAACGACCACGAACCCGCACATCGCGCGTCCTCCTTCGGGCTGGTCGCCGGAAGTGCCGGCAAGGCGACCGTGCTGTGTTCACTCATGCGTGGTGCGGCCCGGCAGTACCGACGGGCTCCTGACGCGTGGCGGCTTCTCCGTCCGCGTTCGACTCCCCCGGCTCGGGTTGTCTGCCGGCCGGCAGCGCACACCCGAGGGCCGCGGCAAGCGCGCCGGTCGCGGGAGCGATTTCGGCCCGCCCGTCCCGGGCCATGGCCTCCGCGGCCCGGCAGGCGGCGAGGGAGCTCCACAGGGCGAGCCGGAAGTCGGCATCGGGTACGTTCTCGCCGCGGAGCAGCCGGGCCAGAGCCCCCATTTCGGCGGCGTGCCCCTTGGGGGCGCCGCGGAACACGGACTTGGACTCCTTTCCGCGCTTCCACAGCGTCAGGGAGGCGAAGTCGTCGATCCTCGCGGCCAGACCGTCGCAGGCCACTTCGATCAGCTCCTTGGGAGCGCCGGGCGGTGTGGAGCCCCCGTACACGATCGACGCGGTCGACGAGTCCGAGTAGACGAGATGCAGGGTGATGTTCTGGGCGCGCGCCGGGTCACGGGTGTCGGCTCCGACCGCCGACACGCTCACCGGCAGGCCGGGGACGAGGAAGCTCGCTGTGTCGATGAAGTGGCAGACCTCGCCGAGCAGCCGACCGCCCTGCCGGGGGTCGAAGTACCAGTGGTCGTCGGGCAGCCGGCCGGCGAATACGCGGTACACGATCTGCAGTGGCGCCCCTTGCGGAAGCGCGGCGCGCAGTTCCTGCACGGCCGGGGCGAACCGGCGGTTGAAACCGGCGAGTGCGGGCGCACCGGACCGTGACCAGGCATCCGCCACGCTGTCCAGCTCGTCCTCCGTCAGGCCCAAGGGCTTCTCGCAGTACAGCGCGATCCCGCGGCGCAGCACCTCCGCCGCGTAGCGGCCATGGCTGTCGTGGCGGGACAGCACCATGACGCAATCGGCGTCATGCGACCCGAGTCCGTGCTCGGCACTCTCCGCGACAGTGTGGAAGCCCCACCGCCGGCCCTGCTGGACGGCGGTCAGTCCGCGGGCGCTCGCCAACCATGAGAAGGCGACGCCGGGCTGCCGGTGCAGGTGGGGAAAGAGCATCTTGGTGGCGAAGTTGCCCGCGCCGATCGCGGCGATCCTCGCCGTTCCGGAAGGGCGCGACCACTGTGCGGGCTCACGTGGCGCCGGTGGCGGGCCGGTCACCTCCGCGGTCCCCGGATAGCGCAGCAGCAGGGCGACGCGGCGCTCCGGCCGCTCGGTGTGAAGTGCGCGGTACGCTTCGGCGGCGTCGTCGACGGCGAAGACGTGCGGCTGAAGACTCTCCAGGTCCAGCGAGGGCGCGAGCCTCAGCACCTCTGCGAGATTGCGACGTTCCGTCCACGGTACATAGCCCTCCGGGTACGGCTGGCCGGCCTCCTCGAAGCGAGGGTCGTACCGCCCCGGGCCGTACGAGCGGGAGTAACGGACCGTCAGTTCCTTGTGGTAGTAAGTCGATCGCGGTGGGGCGACCTTGACGTCCCCGACGACGACGACGGTGGCCCTGTCACGCGCCAGGCTCCCGGCCAGTTCCACCGGATCGGTGCTGGTCGTCGCCGCGGTCACGAGAACCGCGTCCGCCTTGACACCGCCCCAGTGACGCGCGACGGTACCGGCAAGATCTTCCGTGTCCCGCGGGTAGGCGACGATCCCGATGCTGCGGGTGGCTTCGACTGCTGCTTGATCCCGGTCGACACCGACCGTGTCGTAACCGTAGGCACGCAGGAGCCGGACGGTGAGCTGGCCCACAAGTCCCAGGCCGATCACCACGATCCGGGAGCCCGGAACCGCTTCTGCCTGGTGGATGCCCTGGAGCGCGATCGCCCCCACGGTCGCGAACGCCGCCCAGCGGTCCTCCACGCCGTCCGGTACGGGGACGACGAGGTTCCGCGGCACGGCGACGATCTCCGCGTGGGAGGCGTAACCGGCACCGCCTGCGGCGACGCGCATTCCAGGGGCGATGTCGTCCGCCCCTTCCCCGACAGCGATGACCTCGCCCGCACAGGAATAGCCCAGTGTCATCGGCCGGTCGAGCCGGTCCTGGACCATCCGGTAGGTCTCGGCGACACCCAGCTTCCGCGCCGTGTCGAGCACCTGTTTCACCTGGTCGGGCCGCTGGCGTGCCTTTCCCACGATGCCGCTGGCGCCCGTCTGGAGTGTCGCCCGTTCAGTGCCTGCACTGATCAGCGAGTACCTGTTACGGATGAGTACCGCCCCCGGCTGCAGCACGGGAGGCGGAATCTGCGCCACGCTGATCGAACCGTCCCGGGCCGATAGCAGTACTGCCTTCACTTCAAGCGCCTTTCGGTGGAGGGGACGGCGTACCAGCCCGCCCGTCTTCGGTGTCGTCCGGTGCGGCTCCCGCCGCGGCAAGTGCCTGGTACAGGTCCGTCAGCGTCCGGCTCTCGGCCTCCCAGGAGTACTCGCCGCGTACCTTCTCTGCGTTCCGTCGGAACGTCGCCAGGTCATCGGCGACTCCTCGCAGGGCGATGGCGACCGACGCAGGACTCGCCGGGTCGAACAACGCCCCGACCGGACCGACGGCGTTGTCGAGGACGACCCGTCGGACCTCGGGAAAGTCGCTTCCCACCACGGCGAGGCCCGCCATCAGGTACTCGAAGAGTTTGTTGGTGTCCCCGAGATAGCAGTTCAGATGAGCGTTGGTGAGGGCCACGACGCCCACATCGGCGCCTGCGGTGTAGGAGAGGAGGTCGTCGACCGGAACCGGGGGAAGAATGTGGGTCCGATTCCCGATCCCGCAGGCGTGAACCAGGTCCCGGAGTTTCCTGACCGTCGTCTCGCTGCCGAAACCGATGATCACCCAGTGCCAGTCCGGCAGACCGCGCAATGCGGCCGCGACCGTGTCGAAGCAGCGGGAATCCAGGTAGAAACCCCCCTGGAAGATCAGGACAAGCCGGTCCCGTGGAATGTCCAGGCGTGCTCGCAGATCCTTCCGTTCAGTGCTCGAGTCCGGTGTCCGGGGGTAGTTCCCGATGACGACGGGGCGGCCGCCGTGCAGTTCGTCGAGGTACTCCGCACGCGAGGGGTTGGTGGTGATCCTGGCCTGCGCGCGTCGCCAGACCAACCGCTCCCACGTTTCCACCAACCGCCGCACCGCACCCCGGTGCATGCACGCCTCCAGTTCGTGCGCGTCATACACCAGCGCGGCACGGTGGCGGGCGGCGACGAGCAGTGCGGGCAGACTGAGATGGAGGTTGTGGCAGTGCACGACGTCCGGCCGCTCCTGGGCCATGAGCAGCGAGGCGCGAACAAGGCCGAGAACGGCGTGAGCCAACCGCAGCAGCCTGGGAAGATTCCGGGCGGGGAACGGCAGTACGTCGTAGTGGACGCCTTCCTCCACCCTTCTGTCCCGGCGGCGGATCCCGGAGTCGAAGCCGACAACGAGCACCCTGTGCCCGTCCGCCGCAAGCGCGGCGGCCTCCCGTTGCACGCGCGCATCGCTGCGGATGTCCGACACCACGGCCATGAGGACCCTCACTCCGCGTCCTCCAACCGCCGGAACCGCAACTCCCACCGGCACGGACCCTCAACGAACATGGTGGCGCGCAGGACGTGCGTGCTGAGAACGCGGCCGTACGCGGGTGACCATGGCATCTCCTCTACACGGAAGGACAGCTCGGGGCCCGCGGTCTGGACCAGACTCACCGCCGTTGCGTCGTCGGCATACAGCCGGGTGCCGCCGTCGCACGGCTTTGCCCGCACGCCGGGCGCAAGGGGAAAACTGACCACGAGCGTGTGCGGAGCACGGCAGCCGATGTCGTCGGAGATGACCAGCCCGTCCCGGTCCAGGGCGAACCGGCGCCGGTGCAGGACCGGATCGGCGAGCCTGCGGTAACCCTCGTGGACCGCTTCGACGACCTGACGGCCCGAGGCGTCTTCGGAGCGAGCCACCACCCGGGCACGGTCCTCGTCCTGCATGGTGAAGAGAAGTCCGTGGTCGAAGCGGTTCTGCTCCTCACCGTCCACCTCCACCGTGGCGTGCGAGCGGGTGGCCCGCAGCCGGTTCCGCAGACCGGGATCCGGCGTGTACACCCCGGTACCCGGATCTGTGACGATTTCCCGGCCGTCCACGCAGAGCACGAACGACAACGTGTCGTTGTGTCCGTGGCCTCCGTTGCCCAGCTGTCCCACCCCTCCGCACTCCGCGAGGCACCAGTAGGGGCCGCACGTAAGGACGTACCAGCCGCCCGCCGGGAAGGATGCGGCGGCCGGCCGGGCGGGGGGCCGGCGCCCGGCCGCCCCGCACCACTGCGCCATCTCGGGCGCGGCCGTCTCCTCGGGTGTCCTCGGGTCGCTCACGGCCGAGGCGGCGGCGATGACCGGCGACGCATCCCGCGCGTCCCGCGCGGACTGCAGGCCGACCACGAGACCGCCGTCGTCGTCCCCCACGGCGGGGAGCAACCCGTCCGGTTTGGTGAGTACGGCCAAGGCCTCGACCGCAGAGAGAAAGCGGGCTTCCGTCTCGGGCCGGACGGGGATGTGGAGGCGTCGCAGCGCGAGCAGGCCGACGAGGGCCAACTCGGTCGAGAGCCGGTGGTAGCCGGTGGACGCCTCGAAGTTGGAGCCGTCCTCGTGGAACTGCTTGAGGATCTCCCGCTGCAGTTGCCGGCTGCCGAGGCGAAGCCAGAGCCGGCCTGCGGAGCTGTGGCGCAGCGCCCCGCCGATGTGGACCAGCCCGACGAGGTCGGCGAGGTAATGGTTGCTGGTCAGCCGCGGGGTGTATTCCAGGTTCGCGAGGATGAACCAACCGTGATCACGGAGCGTGCCGCCGACCAGCGTCGTGAATTCCGGGTCGTCGAGGATCTCGGCCGCCCAGACCAGATTGGTGGCGCGGATCCCGGCCTCCATCGCGTTGGTCCAGTTCGGTCCCGAGCCGACCGGATTGGCATCGGCCCAGGAGCGCAGCAGCCTCGTCGCCCCCTTCCGGTACCGGGAGTCGTCGGTGTAGGTGTACGCGCGCGCCAGGGCCACCAGCCACTGGAGGCGGCTCACCTCCCACGGGACCTTGATGTCCGCACGTCCTGGAACAGGGCCGAGGGACCGGTGGTGACAAGCCGGCCAGGTGAAGTCGTGCACCGGGTCCTGATGCCAGCCCGGGCCGTCCGTATCCACCGTCACGGTTCCGTACCCGAGTACGGTGAACCTGCCGTCGAGCGCGGCGTCCGCCTCGCGCAGACACGCCTCGAGTTCCAGGCCCGTCGGCGCCGGCTTGGGCCGGGTGGCCCTGTCCGGTCCGAGTACGAACGGCCGCCACCGCTCGGAAGGTGCCGGACGCGGTCCGGTCATCCGCTCCCGTCCGTCGGCGAGTGCCCGGCATCCCGTGCGAAGGAGCCGCCAGCCCGCTTCGGCGGCCAGTACACCGGCGGGAAGTCCTGCCGCGACGGCGGTTCGCCGCCGTAGCCGTGCCAGGCGCGGAGACCGGAGTTCGAGGCGGTCGGCGTGGTCATCCTGCTTCAACGGTGCACCTGCGCAGCATCCGGTCGGTCAGCTCGTCCGGTGGGACTCCTTCGATCCAGACGCGGTGCCACAGGGCGAAGTTGAGGATCGTCCACAGAGCCCACTCGTTCCGCGCACGCCCCGTCTGGTGGTCGGCGACCATGCCGACGAGAGTCTCGGCCCGGAAGTAGCGCCGCATCGCCGGGGCGGAGAGGAGCTCGAGAAGCACCTGGCCCATGGGCCCTCGCAGCCAGTTCCCGATCGGCGCTCCGAAGCCCTGCTTGGCGCGGTTCGCCACGCGCTCGGGTACGACGTCGGCGAGTGCCCGGCGCAGCACCACCTTGGTCCTGCCCTCATCCAGTTTGTGCTCAACGGGCAGCCGGTAGGCGAACTCCACGAGCTCCGGGGCGAGGAACGGCACACGGGCTTCCACGGAGTGCGCCATCGAGAAGCGGTCGATCCGCATGAGCAGCAGTTCGGGCAGACGCACGGAGAACTCGTAGTGCTGGGTGTCGAACGCCAGGGTCTGCGTCCGCGTCTCGCCGTCCGTCGGCTCTGCCGGTGTCCACGGGGAGTCGTACGGGCCAGGTACGAGCAATGACGAGCGCAGCGAGGCCGGCAGACCCAGCGGGTAGTGCATCGGAAGCTGTCTGCCGCGCGCGGCTCCTACGAGGACGTCGAAGCTCCGT
The DNA here is from genome assembly GCF_036057275.1 of Streptomyces sp. NBC_00390. Lineage (NCBI taxonomy): Bacteria > Bacillati > Actinomycetota > Actinomycetes > Kitasatosporales > Streptomycetaceae > Streptomyces > Streptomyces sp. NBC_00390. The sequence continues at coordinate 385,533 of NZ_CP107945.1, forward strand.
CCGCGACGGGACGCGGGTACCAGTCGGGGAAGCATCCGGCGCGCCGGAGCGGGCAACGCCTGGAATGCGCGCAGCTCGCGCTGCCGCCGCAGGGAACGAACGTATGAGGGGTATCCCCAGAACAGCTCGTCGGCACCCTCACCTGCCAGGACGACGGGGACATCGCGCTGCCGTGCCAGTTCGCAGACGAAGCCCAGCGGCATGCAGACAGGGTCCGCGAGCGGTTCGTCCTGGTGGTGGACCATGGCCGCGAGCGCCTGCAGCGCGTCCTCGGCCGACACCGTCACCTCGTGGTGGTCCGTGCCGAAGTGCCGGGCCACCCAGCGTGCCTCACGTCTCTCGTCGAGCGCGTGCGCGCCGTCGAAGCCGACCGAGAACGTGGACGGGCGGGCGACCTGGTCCCGCATCAGGGCGACGAGCGCGGTGGAGTCGAACCCCCCGCTCAGCAGAACACCCACGGGCACGTCACTCATCAGGCGTGCCTGAACCGACTGTGCCAGCAGGTCCCGCACGCGCGAGGCGGCCTCCTGCAGCGATACGTCGAGGAACGTACGGGGCTCGGTGACGTCCCGGAACCGCCAGGTGCGGACCCCGGTCGCGTCGCACGACCCGGCCGTCCCGGGGGGCAGCTTGCTGATGTCACGGTAGAGAGTGCTCGGCGACGGCACGACAAGATGGGCGAGGTAACTGTCCAGGACGCCGGTATTGACCTCCGCCGTGACCCGCGGATGCGCCAGGATCGCCTTCGTCTCGGAGGCGAACAGAAAAGTGCCGTCCTTGACGGTCCAGTAGAAGGGCTTCTCGCCGAGCGGGTCCCGGGCGAAGAGCAGACGCTCCCGTTCCGGATCCCAGAGAGCAAAGGCGAACATGCCGGTCAGATGCTTCACACACTCATCGCCGTAGTGCCGGTACGCGTGGATGATCACCTCGGTGTCGCAGTTGGTGCGAAAGCGTGCTCCGCGGCTCTCGAGACCCCGGCGCAGGACCGTGTAGTTGTAGATCTCTCCGTTGAAGACCAGGCACTCACCGCGCTCGCCGAACATCGGCTGCGCGCCTTGGGCAAGATCGATGATCGCCAGGCGCCGGTGCCCCAGGCCGACCCTGCCGTCCTGCGTCACGTGAACCCCTGCGCCGTCCGGGCCGCGATGAGCCAGCACGTCACGCATCCGCGTGACCGTCTCGGGCATCACGTTCCCCACCGCGCGCCCGTACTCGAATACCCCGGTGATGCCACACACAGTCAGTTCCCTTCCGCCGCCGTACAGGCGGCAGACAGCGGCAGCCGGGCGAGGATCTGCTCGGCGCGCCTGTCCCATGTGTGGTTCTCCAGGGCGTCCCTTCGGGCCCTGACGCCCAGTTCAGCCCCACGGTCCGGCATGGCCAGCACCTGCGTGACACCACGGGCGAGGTCCGCCGGATCGCCCGGCTCGGTGAGCACCGCGGTGACGCCGTCCTGAAGGATCTCGCCGATCTGGTCCAGCCTGCTGGCCACGATCGGCCTTCCCAGCGCCATGTACTCGAACAGCTTCGTCGGCGAGCCGAAGAACGGGCCGCTTCCCGTCCAGTGGTGGGGAGAGAGCAGGACGTCACAATCGGAGAGCATGCGAAGCGCCTCCGGGCGGGGCAAGGTGCCGGACCAGGTGATGCGGTCGTGGACGCCCAGCCGGCGGGCGAGTCGTTCGCATTCGGCCCGCTGCTCCCCGTCGCCGATCAGAACGAACTCGACGTTCGCCGGCAGATGCTGCAGGCTCTCGACGGCCACCTCGACGCCGTGCCACGGACCGAAGCTGCCGATCCACCCCACCACAGCCCGCTCGCGGGGCGGCATCGGTGAAGGTGCGGGGACGGAATCCGGGTCCACCGCGTTGGGCATCACGGCCACGGTGGCGGAATCCGCTCCCATGTCCGTGGCGATCTGTGCCGCCCCCTGGGACACCGCGGCCACGACGGTGGCGCTGCGGACGGAATACCGCTCCACGCGGGCGCCGATCGTCTGGAACAGCCCGCTCAGCGGAGCGTGCCGATACCAGTTCCGGTTCACCCAGACGTCGGAGGCATTCCACTCGAGCACCATGGGGACGCCCAGTTCGCGGCTCACATCGGCGCCGGCACGGCTCAGGAAGGCGTTGCGTTCGTACACGAAGGCGGGCGGCATGCGACGCGCGGCGGACAGGGCCGCACGGCGCATGGATTCGTTGGCCGCGATCCGGGCGGACTCTCTGGTGAACCGGGCCCCGCGGGGCAACGGCACTGCGACCTCGACCACGTTCACCGCGGATCGGAGCTGCTGAGGCGGTTCACTGCTGGTCACCAGGACCACCTGCCAGCCGAGCCGCCGGAAGCCGGAGAGGATCCCCGACACATGGCTGACCGCTCCCCCTACCCCGCTCGCGCCCGCGTCCCGCCACAGCGCAAGCAGGCACCGGGATCCGGACGCCGGGCGCGGGAGAGGGACGGTCCGCTGGTAGTTCCGGCTGGCCATCAATTCGCGCAGGACGTAACCGCCGGCGGTCACGGCGTCCACGGCGCACCGGAACGTCAGCGATGCCAGACCGCCGACGCGCTCCTGCGACCCGGCGCCGCTCGTGTCGATGAGGGTTCGCCGGCGCGCGGGTGCCAGCGCGACCATCAGTTCGTAGGGCGTCGCATAGTGCCGCCGTGCCGCATCGCTGCTGAGCAACGCGACGCCGGACACTCCCTGCTGACGGAGTCGTGCACGGTATGCGGGGATGTTCCGGACTGCGTCGGACGCGGCCATGACGATGACGGGTTCCTGCCCGAGCACCGATGCCGCAGTGTTCCTGGCTCCGGACAACTGGTACGGCGACTCGGTCAGCACCGCCCAACGCTGTCGCCCGCTCGGGTCGGCTCGACGGTCGAAATGTGCAGTCAGCGGAACCTCCAGAGGGCGACCTCTTGTGTAATCCGGCGTACGTCAAGGTATGTGCTGAAAGGCTTTGTCCAACCACGCAACACCGTTGGCCGGATGATTCGCTGTCAAAGGCGGTGCGGCGATGATCCGCTCGGGTGACTGAGGGTATTGCCTGCCTCTGCGATCACCATTCCGCGAGTTACGGTCTCGGGCTTGGGGGACCGCATAGCCGGGAGGCGCAGCGTGAAAAGAGTCATGGCCGTTTACGGCACCCGCCCCGAAGCGATCAAAATGGCCCCCGTCATCGAAGCACTGCGTGGAGCCTCGGCCTTCGATCCCCTGGTCGTGGTGACGGGACAGCACCGATCGATGCTCGACCAGGTCAACCGGGTCTTCGGTATCGAGCCCGATCACGACCTGGACATCCTCACAGAGCGGCAGACCCTCGCCGACATCACCACCCGCACGCTGCAGCGCATTCAGCCCGTCATCACCCGGGAGCGCCCGGACATCGTCCTGGTGCAGGGTGACACCACCACAACGCTCGCCGGCGCGCTGGCCGCCTTTTACCACAGGATTCCCGTGGCACATCTGGAGGCCGGGCTGCGGACGAGCTCCCGGTATTCGCCGTATCCGGAGGAGGTGAACCGCCGGCTCACCACGCAACTTTCGGATCTGCACCTGGCGCCGACGTGGAACGCCCGTGCCAATCTGCTGCGAGAGGGCATCGATGGAGACTCCGTGGTGGTCACGGGAAACACCGTGATCGACGCGCTCCTGTCCACGGTGAGTCGCGTGGCCGGTCACGGGCAGTTCCCGGAACTGGCCTGTCTCGATGGGGAATCCCGGCGGATTGTCCTGGTCACCGCACATCGGCGTGAGTCATGGGGCAGCGGAATGGAAGCCATCGCCGACGCGGTCGCGACGGTGGCAACACTTCACCCGGACGTTCTGGTGGTGTTTCCCGTCCATCGCAACCCCGCGGTTCGCGCCGCCGTTGTTCCCAGGCTCCAGCAGTTGCCGAACGTCAGAATTCTCGAGCCGGTGGACTACACGGGCTTCGCCCACTTGATGAGCCGCGCGCACCTCATCCTCACCGACAGCGGAGGGGTGCAGGAAGAGGGTCCGAGTCTGGGAAAGCCCGTGCTGGTGATGCGTCATACGACCGAGCGTCCCGAGGGCGTCGCCGCTGGAACCGCGGCGTTGGTCGGCACGGACAGGGCGCGCATCGTGGCGGAGGTGACCCGGCTCCTGCATGATCCGGGCGCCTACGCCGCGATGGTGAATGCGGTCAACCCGTACGGAGACGGACGTGCGGCGGAACGGACCGTGCAGGCACTCGGGGCCTGGTTCGGACTGTGCGACGCACCCAGCGAGTTCTGCTGGGAGCCGGTACAGGAGGCCGCGTCCGCCGACGGTGGCGTCGCCCCGCAGAGTGGCCCGGTCGACGTGCCAGAAGGGGCACGTCGGCTGACCCGCGTCGGCGAGTGACGTGTTGGCCACGGCGGAAGTCGGACCTCCTCGACGGGATCTGACGCCATGTGCGGAAGAAGACTGCTCCAACGGATACTCCCTTTCCCGAATCACCGGGCCCGGGAAATAAGAGCCGGTCGACTTCCGGTCGCTAGGATCGAACTCATGGAGAATCACGCACGCGTCGCGGCAGGAACGCAGTGGCAGGAAAACCCCGCGGGCACGAATCATGCATCAGCCGCCGAAGGCACGCCGGATTTCTACGAGCAGATGACTCGCAGCCGGTATGCCCTGCAACCGTGACTCCCGGCGCGTTTGCGGTCATGGGCGCCTTCCGGGCGCGTCCTTGAGATTGGTTGCGGCGCGGGGACCGACCACTCAGTGATCGCGAGCATGGCCGACGAAACAGCCGCCATCGACTTGGCACCTCGTGGCGCGTGGCTCACCCAGAAACGCCTGGATCTGGAAGGGCGACCGGGACTTGCGCAGGTGGCCGACGCCGAGAACATGCCATTCCCGGCACACACCTTTGACGCCGTATATTCCTTCGGCGTTCTGCATCACACCGATCATCCGGAGCGGGCGGTGGCGGAGATGTGGCGGGTGATGCGGCCCGGCGGGAAGTTCATGGTTGCGCTCTACCACAAGCACAGCCTGTTCGCGGCACACAAAGCCATTGAATACGCCGTCAGGCTGCGCTGGCGCTCGCAGACCTGGCGGGATTTCCTGTCTGAACTCGAATTCGGCGCTGCGGAGTTGACACACCCCCCGCTCGTGCGTCTCTACAGCCGCCGGTCCGCCAAGGAACTGTTCTCACAGTTTCACCAGGTGCAGGTGGCTGTCGACCATCCGGCGTTCCGCGGCAGCCTCCTGCCGAGATGGTTCCGGCCCTTCGGCTGGTATGTCATCGTGACCGGTCGCCGGTGACCCGCTCGGGGTGCCGGCGACCGGTCAAAGCACCTGGAGCTCATGCACTCCCGCAGGCTCGTCGCCTCAGGCCGGAACTTCAGTGCCACAGGCCGCGGGTGTCGAACACGACCTTGCCCCGCAGCGTGGTCCGCTTGACCGGACGGAAGGCGTCATGGTCAACGAGCAGGACGATGACATCCGCTTCGTGGAGGGCCGCCTCGAGGTCGACGAGCTTCGCCTGACCCGTGCCGACGAGTCGCGCAGGGAGTTCACCGATGTGTGGTTCCACCACGAGCAGGCGGCCGATATCCTGCCTGGCCAGCTCTGTCACGATATGCAGGGCGGGGCTCTCACGCAGGTCGTCCACATTCGCCTTGAACGACAGTCCCAGGCACGCGATCACCGGGTCCTTGAACCGGGACGCCGTCCGGGACACCTCCGCGATCACATGTGCGGGTTTGGCGTCGTTCACCTGCCTGGCCGTTCTGATCAGCCGGGCCTGCTCGGGAGCCGCGGAGACGATGAACCACGGATCGACCGCAATGCAGTGCCCACCCACTCCAGGTCCGGGTTGCAGGATGTTCACCCGCGGGTGCCGGTTGGCCAGCGCGATCACATCCGCGGTGTCGAGGTCCAACTGGTCGCAGATCATCGACAGCTCGTTCGCGAAGGCGATGTTGACATCGCGAAAGGCGTTCTCGCTCAGTTTCGCGATCTCGGCCGTGGTTGCGTCCGTGATGTGGCACTGCCCCTGTGTGAAGAGCTCGTACAGAGCCTTTGCCCGCGCCCCGCAACGCTCACTCACCCCACCGATCAAGCGGTCGTTGGTAACCATCTCGATCATGATCCTGCCCGGCAGCACACGCTCGGGGCAGTGGGCCACTCGCACGTCGGCAGCATTGCCGGCGCTGTGCGGGAAGGTCAGATCGGGCCGTCGCTCGGCCAGCCAACGGGACAGCTGAACCGTCGTTCCCGGTGGCGACGTGGACTCCAGCACCACCAAGGCACCGGCATCAAGAACCTCGGCCACCGCCTCCGCGGCTGCCTGGACACACGAGAGGTCCGGCTCTCGGTTCGCACCGATGGGGGTGGGGACGGCGATGATGAACGCCTCAGCGGTCTCTGGTTTCAGGGTCGCACGCAAGCGGCCCATCGCGACCGCACCACTGACGGCAACGGCGAGGTCGGGCTCCACGAACGGCGCCCGACCAGCGTTGATCATGTCCACGATGGCCCGGTCGACATCTACTCCTACGACATCTACTCCCTTGGTGGCAAGAGCAGCGGCGGTCGGTAGCCCGATATATCCGAGCCCGACGACGGAAACGGTGCTGAACACTGCTGATCCTTTCATGCCCGCGGCCTTCGGAAAGGTTGTTCTGCAGGAGCACGGAGGTACGGGATTCCAGCGTCGGCGATGACGGCTCCACACGTCAGGCAAGCCACGGTCCACGGCGTCCTATGCGCTGCCGTACGGCCTGACTCACGATGAGTGCGATGAACCTGGAGTTGCCGAGGAGATACCGTGCGAGCAGGCGACGAGGCTCCTGGAGCAAACGAAACGACCATTCCAGGCCGGTCTTTCGCATCCACACCGGTGCTCGACGCCGCACTCCGGCCACTACGTCGAAGGAACCCCCGACACCCACCGCCAATCCACAGTTCAGATCCGTGAGGTGACGGGCCAGAAAGCGCTCCTTCAGGGGTGTGGGCACCGCGAGAAACAGAATATCGGGACGCGCCTCCCGGACCGCTGCCACGACATCCGGCTCCTCGTCCTCGGCCCAGAAGCCGTCACGACAGCCCACCACATTCACGCCCTGACGTGAAGCGATGGCCGCAGCCTTGCGTACGACCGCCGGTTCGGCGCCGAGCAGATAGACGCGGTAATGATTACCGGCCGCACGCTTCCAGAGTTCCAACATGAGGTCGATCCCGGCCACTCTCTCCGGTAACGGGCAGCCAAGAATCCGACTCGCCCACACAACTGCCTGCCCATCAGCATTGACCAGCGAGCATGAACGAATAATGCGTGAGAGTTCCCCATCGCGTTTCGCCATGACGAGCTTGGCCGCATTCACGGCGACATGTTGATGAGCGCACTCATCCGCAATCAGGAGTTCAGCGGCCGCGACACTCTGGGACATTGTGAGCGCGTCCACCGGTACACCACAGATCAAAGCCCGGACCGGATCAATCAAACAGTCGGGCTGGACAGCGGGTACCGGATCACTACTTGGCTCCATACGCTCCGCCTGGACAGGAAGCATTTTTCTCACGATAGTGGACACCGGCATGGACCAGGGGCACTGCGGCGCGGGTCCTGCCCCGATGCAACTCGGATGGATCACACATCCATCTGATGCTCAATCTCTGATGGAGGCCCGTCGCGGAGTGTTCGTGCCGGGTGCCGGATTCATTGAATTACTGAATATTCGGATTCTGTATCACCTTGCGCGACCGTCCGCCCGGAGCCCGTCCGCATGACCTGGGGCCGCGTCACGCAGAGGCCTTGTCCAATGCGGCAATACTTGCACCATGCTTGATTCCGATTGCCCGTCGAGCGGTGTGCGCCTGCCGCGATTCCGGGTGCTGACCGTGTGCACCGGCAACCTCTATCGATCGCCCCTCGCGGAACGTCTGCTGAGAGAAGGACTTGACGAGGATCAGCAGACGATCCACGTCAGCAGCGCGGGGACAGCGGCCGTGCCCATGACTCCGGCGGCGGGCACGGCCGAGTCCGTCGCGGGGTGGGCGGTTGACACGTCCGGCATGGTCACACGGCGCCTGACCGCCGCGCTCGTCGACGGCTCGGATCTTGTGCTCGGTGCGGCGACGGAGCATCGCGAGGCCGCGGTACGCCTCTCCCCCGTGCATGCACTGCGCCGGGCCTTCAGCCTGCGGGAGTTCGCCCGGCTGGTCAGGGCCGAGGACGGGGCGGGCATGGCTGATCCGGCCGCGCGGTTCGCCGCCCTCGTCAAGGGCGCGGCGGCCCGGCGCGGTACATCCGGGTCCGGCACCGACGACGATGTGATCGATCCACTCGGGGCGAGACCGGAGGAGGTCCGCAGGTGCGTAGTACGCATTGAGGAGTCGGTCGAGCGCATCGTGGCCGCCGTGCGGGCCGGCTGACGCGCGAGGCCGGGGAGGAAGCGGTAGCAGGGCGGTCGGCCCGGGAGGGCACGGACCGTCATGCCGACAAGCAGGCAGTCTCCCGTCAGCGCGGTGCTGACGGGAGACTGCCGGTACTGCTTGGTGCCATCGGGTCTCAGTCGCGTTGCTGAGTGGCCGTGCGCCGGCGCTTCACGAGGACCAGCGATCCGCCGCCCAGCAGCACGAGGCCGCCGGCCGCTGCGAGCAGTGCGGCATTCGCGTCCGAGCCGGTGTCGGCGAGCTTCGAAGAGTCGTCGTCGGACGAGTTGCCGCCGCTCCCCGAGCGGCCGTGATCCCCGTCGTCGCCGTGGGAATCCTTGTGGCCATCGTCGTCGTGACCGGACGACCCGTGATCGTCGTCGTCTCCGTGTCCGGGCCGGCCATGGTCGTCGTGGTCGTTCCCAGGACGGCCGTGGTCGCCGTCACCGTGATCGCCGCCGTCACCGTGGTCGTCGTGGTCACCGTCGTCGTGGTCACCGTCGTCGCCGTCACCGTCGTCGCCGTCACCGTCGTCGTGATCACCGTCGTCGCCGTCACCGTCGTCGCCGTCACCGTCGTCGCCGTCACCGGAGATGGTCACGCGGGCCGACAGCACGATCCCCGAGACCTGGCCGGTGAGCTGGACGTCGTAGACACCCGCCCGGATCCCCTCGGGGATGGAGATCGTGTCGATCACCCGGCCGTTCTCGTCCACGGTGAAGGTGCCGAGTTCCACGATCCTGCGATCGTCATCACCACGGTGATCGCCCTTGCGTGTGGATGTGGGTGAGGGCGAGGGCGAGGGCGAGGGCGAGGCTGTGGTCGTGGGCGAGGGTTTGAACGTGGGGCGGTCTGCCAGGGGCTCCGGGAACGCCGCTGCCCCCCTCAGTGCGGCTGTGCCCAACGGGCCGCCGGCACCACCCGGCCCACCCACGGGCACGAGACGTGCGAGAGCCTGCTCGCCGGGCTGGTGACCGGTGGCGGTGAAGCCGACTTCTTGTCCGGGATCCAGGGTGATGTCGTCGACCGTCAGGATCGAGCCTGGTGGGTACTGTGCGAATGCCGGCTCGGCGGCCACGAGGGGCGCTGCGAGGATGAGGCTTACGGTGGAGGCGGCCAGGGCGACTCGCCATCCGGAGCGTCTGGGCATGGCTTCGGGCTCCTTCGGAAGACGCTTGATCAGAAGTGAACGTCGTGGTCGATAGAGGGTCAAATCGCGTTGCAGAACAGCGGTGTTCGCCGTGTCCGCTTCGCTCCGTGGCCGTGTGGTCCGAACACCGACCCGGTCTGTGTTCGCATTTGAAGGCACACAGTTGCGTCTGCCGTCCAAACATCCGCATCCATAGACGTGGGCAGCCTCGTGCAAACAGGCACACGACCGTGCTCGGCAGGACGGTCTACCAGGTGCACTCGTGTGGCCCTCATGGCTCGCGACCGTGGCCCGGATCTGCTGTGGTGCGTCTCGTCGCGGGTCGCGTTCCGGGTGACTGCACCAAAAGCCGACTGGCCACTGGAGGCCGTGGCGCCGGTGGTCACGTCCGCGGAGTCCCCGGCGGACATGCTGACCCAGCCGCGAGGTCTGCGACGCGGTAGGTGGTGCGAGGCACTCGGATTCGTCGCTCGACACGCTCGACACCGATGGGTGGGGCGCTCCCGGCGCCACGTTCGGCGCGGTCTCCACCCGGTGGTCCCGGCCGATCCGGGAGAGCGTCCTCCTCGTCCCGTAGGCAGTGTCTGCCGGCCCTGCACCACGGCGCGGCGGCCGGCGGGCGCTGACGCCTGCCCGGGGCGGGGAGGGGACAGGGAGGCGGCACTGTCGGGCGCGGTGCGCCCGTATCTGGACGCGTTACCCCCGGTGGAGGTGTCCGGGGAACAGTCCCCGGCCGGGCGGGCAGACACCTCATGGCGGCGGCCCCGGGCGCGGGGCTCGTGGGTCTTCGGCGGGCAGCCGCATCAGGCCCTCACCCCCGCCGTGATCCACCCCGCTGCCCGGTGGCCGTCGTGCCTCATGCCCGACGAGCGCCACAACGCGCAGGACCAGAGGTGGGGCGGCCGTCTTTCACCCGTGGCGGGTGAGGCCGGGCGGCCCGCGCTCCGGGCACGCTGGCAGCCGGATCGCCGTGCTGCCCAGCCCTCACCGGAGCTGCGGAGCAGGCGTTCGTCGTGTGTCGCCCGCCGGACGACCTGAGCCCGTCGAGATCGGGGTTGCCTCATGACCGACCTGGACACGCTGTCGGTGAACACCATCCGCGGTCTGTGCATGGATGCCGTCGAGAAGGCCCAGTCGGGGCACCCGGGCACGCCCATGGGAATCGCGCCCGTCGCCTACACGCTCTGGCAACGGTTCCTGCGGTACGACCCACAGAACCCGATCTGGCCAAACCGCGACCGCTTCGTCCTCTCCGAGGGGCATGCCTCGGCGCTGCTGTGGTCCCTGCTGCATCTGTCCGGGGTCCGCGCGGTCGACCCCGACTACGAGGTGCTGGGACGCCCGGCGGTGACCCTCGACGACCTGAAGTCGTTCCGGCAGCTCGACTCCCGCTGCCCCGGCCACCCCGAATACCGTTGGACGAGCGGTGTCGAGACCACGACCGGACCGCTCGGCCAGGGGGTCGCCACCTCCGTCGGGATGGCGATCGCCGGCAGGTGGCTCGCCGCGCGGTACAACCGGGACGAGTTCCCGCTCTTCGACTTCGACGTGTACGCGCTTGCCGGGGACGGCTGCATGATGGAGGGCATCTCCTCGGAGGCCGCCTCGCTCGCCGGACACCTGCGGCTGTCCAGCCTGTGCTGGATCTACGACTCCAACCGGGTCACCATCGAGGGCCACACCGACATCGCCTTCACCGAGGACGTCGCCGCCCGCTTCCTCGCATACGGCTGGAACGTGACCACGGTCGCCGACGCCAACGACCTCGACGCCGTCGAGCGCGCGTTCCACACCTTCCGGGCCGAGAGCGAGCGGCCCACCCTGATCCTGGTGCACAGCCACATCGGCTACGGCTCACCCGTGGAGGACTCGCCGAAGGCCCATGGATCGCCGCTCGGGGCCGAGGGTGTGCGGGCGGCCAAACGCTTCCTCGGCCTGCCTGAGGACGAACAGTTCTGGGTGCCCGACAGTGTCCGTGAACGGTTCGACGAGGGCATCGGTGCCCGTGGCGGCGACCTGAACACCGCCTGGGTCAAGCGGTTCGAGGCCTACCGCGCCACCTGGCCAGATCTGGCCGACGAGCTGGAACGGATGCAGCGCAGGGAAGTTCCCGACGGGTGGGACGGCGCACTCCCCGACTTTCCCGCCGACCCGAAGGGTCTGGCCACCAGGGATTCCTCGGGTCAGGTGCTGAACGCTCTCGCGCAGAGCATCCCCTGGCTCCTGGGTGGCTCCGCGGACCTTGCGCCGTCGACCAAGACCCGCCTCACGTTCCCCGGCGCGGGGGACTTCGAACCCGACGACCCGTCCGGGCGCAACCTCCACCTGGGCGTGCGGGAGCACACGTCGGCGGCCATCGCCAACGGAATGGCCCTGACCAAGCTGCGGCCGTACTGGTCGGGGTTCCTCATCTTCTCCGACTACGCCAAGGCGGCCATCCGGCTGTCCGCGCTGATGGAGATCCCGGTTCTGCACATCTTCACCCACGACTCCATCGGAGTCGGCGAGGACGGCCCCACTCACCAGCCCGTCGAACAGCTCGCCGGGCTGCGCGCGATGCCGGGACTGCTGGTGTTCCGGCCCTGCGACGCGGGCGAAGTCGTCGAGACCTGGCGGCTGGTCGCCGCCCTGCGCCACGAGCCGGCCGCGCTCGTCCTCTCCCGCCAGGCGCTTCCCACGCTCGACCGCTCGCGGCTCGCCTCCGCATCGGGAGTCGCCCGCGGCGCCTACGTACTGGCCGACGCGCCCTCCGGCGAGCCGCAGGTGATCCTGCTCGCCACCGGTTCCGAGGTGTCCCTGGCGCTGTCCGCCCGGGACGAACTCGCCGCCGAGGGCATCGGGGCCAGGGTGGTGAGCATGCCCTGCTGGGAGCTGTTCGACCGTCAGCCGCGCGAGTACCGCGACGAGGTGCTGCCACCGTGGGTGACCGCACGGGTCGGCATCGAGCAGGCGTCGACGTTCGGCTGGGACCGGTATGTGGGCGACGGCGGCGCCCTCATCGGCATGCACACCTACGGCGCGTCGGCGCCCCTGAAGCACTTGCTCACGAAGTTCGGATTCACCCCGCAACGAGTGGCCCAGGTCGCGCGCGAACTGCTGGCGGCCCGGCAGGAGGCGAGGACGTGAGGGCGGCCAGGACCCTGCTCCGTCACTACCGCGCTCCTCAGAACGTGGAGGTCGGCCATGACCACTGACACACCTATGCAGCTCGGCATGATCGGGCTCGGCCGGATGGGCGCCAACCTGGTGCGCCGGCTGATGCGCGACGGCCACCGCTGCGTCGTCTTCGACCTGGACACCGAAGCCGTGAAGGAGCTGGAGAAGGAGGGAGCGACAGCGGCATCCTCGCTCAGCGACCTGGTCGACAAGCTGGAGCAGCCGAGAAATGTCTGGCTGATGCTTCCGGCCGGCGTGGTACAGCCCACTCTTGACCAGCTTGCGGCCCTGCTGGACGCGGACGACACCGTCATCGACGGCGGCAACTCGTACTACCGGGACGACATCACCCGCGCCGGGCAGCTCGCCCCCAGCGGCATCCACTATGTCGACTGCGGCACCTCGGGCGGCGTCTGGGGTCTCGAGCGCGGCTACTGCCTGATGATCGGCGGCGAGGACGGAGCGGTGACACGGCTGGACCCGGTCTTCCGCACCATCGCACCCGGTACCGGGAACGCCGAACCCACCCCTGGCAGGACCCGGACCGACGGGACCGCGCCCGAGGGCTATCTGCACTGCGGACCGAGTGGTGCCGGCCACTTCGTGAAGATGGTTCACAACGGTGTCGAGTACGGGATGATGGCCGCCATCGCCGAGGGGCTCAGCATCATCAAGCACGCGGACGCCGGGCTGCGTTCGCAGTCCGTCGATGCCGAGACCGCCCCGCTGCGCGAGCCCGAGGTCTACCAGTACGAGATCGACGTGGCCGAGGTCGCCGAGGTGTGGCGCCGCGGTTCGGTGGTCGGCTCCTGGCTGGTCGACCTCGTCGCGGACGCACTGGCCCGCTCGCCGGAACTCGACAGTTTCACCGGCCGGGTCTCCGACTCCGGGGAGGGCCGGTGGACGGTCGTGGCGGCGGTCGAGGAGAGCGTGCCCGCGCCCGTCATCAGCGCGGCGCTGATCGAGCGGTACGAATCGCGCGGGCTGGGCGAGTTCACCGACAAAGTGCTGTCCGCGATGCGCGGTGAGTTCGGCGGTCACGCCGAGAAGGCGGGGTGAACCGTGGCCGGCCCCTCCCAGCCCGAAAACGGCACGCCGGTCCCCGAGGACCACGTCATCGTGCTGTTCGGTGCCACCGGCGACCTCGCCCGGCGCAAGCTCCTGCCGGGACTCTTCCACCTCGCCAAGGCCGGTCTGCTGCCGGCCCGCTACCGCATCGTAGGCTCGGCACCGTCACAGGCCGCGCTCAGTGACGACGACTTCCGCAAGCGGGCGCGGGAGGCGGTCGCGGAGTTCGGCAGGTCGAAGCCGGAAGGGGCGGCGTGGCAGGAGTTCGAGGACGCGCTGTCCTTCGGCGCGGCCGATCCCGACGATCCCGGGCCGCTTCTCGCGGCCGTGCAAGAGGCCGAGCGGGCCGTCGGCGGGAGCCCGCGGCGCCTGTTCCACCTCGCCGTGCCGCCGAAGGCGTTCGCCTCCGTGGTCGAGATGCTCGGGGCCACCGGCCTCGCCGACAACGCCCGCCTCATCGTGGAGAAGCCCTTCGGCACGGACCTTCCCTCGGCGCGGGCCCTCAATGCGACGATCCACGCCGTCTTCGACGAGTCCCGGGTCTTCCGCATCGACCACTTCCTCGGCAAGGAGTCCGTCGACAACATCCTGGCCCTCCGGTTCGCCAACGGCTTCTTCGAGCCCATCTGGAACCGCGACCACATCAGCCATGTGCAGATCGACGTGCCGGAGAAGATCGGGATCGAGGGCCGCGCCCAGTTCTTCGAAGGGACCGGCACCTTCCGGGACATGATCGTCACTCATCTCTTCCAGCTCATGGGATTCGTGGCGATGGAACCTCCGACCACCCTCGCGGCGAAGCCCCTGAGGGACGAGAAGGCGAAGGTCTTCGAGAGCATGCGGCCCCTGGATCCGGCACACGTGGTCCGCGGGCAGTACGAGGGCTATCGCGACGAGCAGGGCGTCGACCCCCGGTCGGACACCGAGACGTTTGTCGCGCTGCGGGTGGAACTCGAGAACTGGCGCTGGGCCGGAGTGCCCTTCTTCCTGCGCTCGGGCAAGTCGCTGGGGCAGGGACGGCATGTCGTCACGCTCGGCTTCCGGGAACCGGCCCTGCGCATGTTCCCGCTGGCTGCAAGGGACGTCCCCGAGGCACGGAGCAACGAGCTGGTCATCGATTTCGACGACCCCGGCCGGATCGCCGCCCGTTTCCTGGTGAAGGACCCCGGTCCCGCCATGCGCCTGAGCGAGGCCGAGATGGTCTTCGACTACGCGAGCTCGTTCAACGCGATGTACGCGCTCGAGGGGTACGAGCGCCTCATTCTGGACGCGATGCTGGGCGACCAGTCCCTGTTCACCCGCTCCGACGGGATCGAGCGCCTCTGGGAGGCGTCCACCCCGCTGCTGGAGGACCCGCCGCCGGTCGAGCCCTACGCGCCCGGTTCCTGGGGCCCGGAGTCGATCGACCGGCTCATCGCGCCGTACCGCTGGAGCCTGCCGGACCGCCGCTGACATTCCAGGAGCGCCACCGCGGCACGGGCAGCCGGGGCCCGTCGCGTCCCGGCTGCTCCGGATGACACCCGGGCGTCATCCCCACGGGCTACGCCTGGCGCGGCGGGCTGCGCCTGCCGCCCCCGGGGGCTGCCGCGCCCTTCTAGCCTCGACGGCATGCTGGGGCTTCCGGATCACGTACGCACGTGCCTGTTCGATCTCGACGGCGTCCTCACCCGTACCGCGAAAGTGCATGCGGCGGCGTGGAAGGAGATGTTCGACGGCTACCTGCGGCGGCGCGCCGAGCAAGAGGGCACGTCGTTCGTGCCGTTCGACGCCGTCCATGACTACGACGAGTACGTTGACGGCCGCCCCCGCGAGGACGGGGTCCGCACCTTTCTCTCCTCGCGCGGCATCGTCCTGCCCGACGGCGCTCCGGGTGACGGGCCGGACGAGGAGACGGTGATCGGTCTGGGCTCGCGCAAGAACGACCTCGTACTCCGCAAGATCCGCGAGCAGGGCGTGGAGGCGTACGAGGGCTCCGTGGCCTATGTGCGCGCCGCCAGGGACGCCGGTCTGCGGCGCGCCGTCGTCTCGTCGAGTGCCAACTGCCGTGACGTACTGGCCGCCGCCGGCATCGAGGATCTCTTCGAGGAGCGCATCGACGGGATCGTCGCCCGGGAGCAGCGGCTGCGGGGCAAACCGGCACCGGACACCTATCTGGCCGCCGCCCGTGCCCTCGGGGCCGAGCCCGGTACGGCTGCGGTGTTCGAGGACGCCCTGGCCGGGGTGGAGGCAGGCCGGGACGGGGCGTTCGGCATCGTCGTGGGCATCGACCGGACCGGACAGGCCGCTCAACTGCGCCTTCACGGCGCCGATGTCGTCGTGAAGGACCTCGCCGAGCTGCTGGAGTCACCATGATCACCCATCCCAGCTATGCGGTGGAGCCGTGGTGCCTGCGCGAGACCGAGCTGAACCTCGACGTCCTGGCCCAGAGCGAGTCCGTGTTCGCCCTGGCCAACGGCCATATCGGATGGCGCGGCAATCTCGACGAGGGCGAACCGTGCGGACTGCCCGGCTCCTATCTCAACGGTGTCCACGAACTGCATCCATTGCCGTACGCCGAGGCCGGTTACGGCTATCCGGAGTCCGGCCAGACGATGATCAACGTCACGGACGGAAAGATCATCAGGCTTCTCGTGGACGACCACCCCTACGACCTGCGGTACGGCGAACTGACGGCACACGAGCGGGTACTGGATTTCCGGACCGGAGTGCTGCACCGCACCGCGGAGTGGACTTCACCGGCCGGCCGCGCCGTGCGCATCACCTCGCACCGGCTGGTGTCGTTCACGCAACGGGCCGTCGCCGCGATCGCGTACGAGGTGGAGCCTCTGGACGCCGGCGCCACGGTCGCCGTCCAGTCCGAGCTGCTCGCGAACGAGCAGATGCCCCACGACGCCGGCGACCCGCGGGTCGCGGCCGCGATCGACTCCCCCTTGCAGCCGGAGGAGGACTTCGCCCAGGACACCCGTCTTCGGCTGGTGCACCGCACCAGGATGAGCGGCCAGCGGGTGGCCGTCACCGCCGACCACATCGTCGAAGGACCCGACGGGACGAGATGGTCGGCAGAGAGCGAACCGGACGTCAGCAGGCTCACGGTCACGGCAACGCTGGCGCCCGGGGAGAAGCTGCGGCTGGTGAAGTTCGTGGGCTACGGGTGGTCCGCCGAGCGGTCGCTGCCTGCCGTCCACGACCAGGTCGAGGCGGCGGTGGCCGCGGCACGCAGCACAGGATGGGAGGGGCTGCTCGCCGAGCAGCGGGCGTTCCTGGACCACTTCTGGTCCGGCGCCGACGTCGAGGTGGACGGTGACGCGGAGATCCAGCAGGCCGTGCGCTTCGCCCTCTTCCATGTGCTCCAGGCAGCGGCCCGGGGCGAGGAGCGGGCGATCCCCGCCAAGGGCCTGACGGGCACGGGCTACGACGGGCACTCGTTCTGGGACGTGGAGTCCTTCGTCCTCCCCGTGCTCACCTACACGGCCCCCCGAGCCGTCGGGCCGGTCCTGCGCTGGCGGCACGCCACCCTGCCCGCTGCGCGCGACCGGGCCCACCAGCTCGGGCTGGCCGGAGCGGCGTTCCCGTGGCGGACCATCACCGGCGCGGAGTGCTCGGCCTACTGGCCGGCCGGCACGGCGGCCTTTCACGTCAATGCCGACATCGCCGACGCCGTGGTGCGCTATGTGAGCGCCACCGGCGACGAGACGTTCGAGCGGGGGCCCGGGCTGGAACTGCTGGTGCACACCGCACGGCTGTGGCACTCGCTGGGCCACCACGACCCGGAGGGTACCTTCCACATCGACGGCGTCACGGGCCCCGACGAGTACAGCGCCATCGCCCGCGACAACCTGTACACCAACCTGATGGCGCGTCGGAATCTGATGGCCGCCGCGGAGACGGCGGGGCGCCACGCCGACCGGGCCGAGGAAATGGGGGTCGACGACGAGGAGACCGCCGCGTGGCGCGACGCAGCCGCCCGGATGGCCGTGCCGTACAACGAGACGCTGGGCGTGCACGAGCAGTCCGCCGGGTTCACCGGCTTCCAGCACTGGGACTTCGACTCCACCTCGCCGGACCAGTACCCGCTGCTGCTGCACTTCCCCTACTTCGATCTCTACCGCAAGCAGGTCGTGAAGCAGGCCGACCTGGTCCTCGCCATGCTGACCTGCTCGGAGTCCTTCACGGCCGAGGAGAAGGCCCGCAACTTCGCCTACTACGAGCCGCTGACCGTGCGGGACTCCTCGCTCTCGGCGTGCTGCCAGGCCGTGTTGGCCGCGGAGACCGGGCACCTCCGGCTGGCGTACGCCTATCTGGGCGAGGCGGCACTGATGGACCTGGAGAACCTGGAGCACAACACCCGCGACGGGCTGCACATCGCGTCCCTCGCCGGCACCTGGATCGCCTTGGTGACCGGGCTCGGCGGAATGCGCCAGCACGACGGTGCGGCCGGTCGGCCGGCTTTCGCCCCCCGGCTGCCGGAGCGTCTTTCCGGCCTGAAGTTCACCGTGCTGCTGCGAGGGCGCAGGCTGCGGGTGGACATCAGCCGCACCGCGGCCCGCTACACCCTGGTGGAGGGGGACCCGCTGCAGATCCTGCACCACGGCGAGCCGCTCACGGTCTCGGCGGCAGAGACGGTTCAGCGTCCCCTCCCCCCGATGCCCGTGCGGCCCGAACCGCAGCAGCCCAAGGGGCGTCGCCCGGCCGACCGTGCGGGCGCCGAGGAGCCGGCGGCCGGGGAGGCGGCCGACTGACCTGTGCGCCGGCCGGCTCGGTGGCGGTGCGGGTCCCGGTGCCGGGCTCGACGGGGGTACGGGTTCCGCGTCCGGTCGGTCGACGGCGACCGGCTACGACGCCGCACAAAGGGCGCGGCCCAGCGGAGTGGACGCGTAGAAGACTTCGCGGCCGGTGCGGTTGCGGCTGAGCAGTCCGCCGGCGTGCAACACCTTCAGGTGCTGGCTCACCGCGCCCGGCCGCATGGACAGTCGGCGAGCGATCACGGCGGTGGTGGCCGGTTCCGCCAAGGCGACGAGGATCCGCGCACGGGTACGGCCGATGAGGGCGGTGAGCGCCTCGCCGGTGGGCACGATCCCCTGCTGCCACACCGTGGCGACGCCGGGGGCGGGGTAGATGAGCATCGGCTGGTAGGGCTCCGCCATCACGGTCGTGTCGGGCCAGTGGAAGACGCTCGGCACCAGGATCATTCCGTCGCCCAGGAGCGGGCCTGTACGACGCCACGCCTGCGTGGTCACGCGCAGCCGTCCGCCGTTCCAACTGATGTTGCCGTGCAGGTCGTTGAACATCGCCGCCGCACCCTGCCGGGCGAGCTGACGGGAACGACGCAGCACTTCCGAGTCGAACAACCCTTGGATCTGAGGCCAGTACGGGGAGAGCGCCGGGTCCCAGTAGCGCCGAAGGAGGTCCGCCACGCGCACGGTCCCGGCGGCCGGATCGGCGAGGAACTGCTGCACCGTCGGCGAATGTGCGGCCGGAACCCGTGCCGCCTCCGCTGCCGCCTTGTCGGGATCCGCACTGGCCACGAGGTGGAGTTCGGCGCCGATGTCCGGCAGCGGACTGGTCGGCGGTGGAGTCAGGAAGTCGGCGATGTACGGGCCTGGTGGGGCGAGCGCGAACAGCAACTCCAGGTCCAGTTCGCCGAGCAGGGGGCGCACAGCCCGAATCCACGGCAGATGCAGGGCATGCCGACCCGGGTCTTGCAGCATGCGCAGGCTGGCCACCGCCTCGGAGACGGGAGAGAAGGCAAAGCGCAGACGGGCGAGGTCGCCCGGCGCGAAGTCGAACTCTGCGCACGGGGCGGACGAGGATGAGGATTCAGCCACAACTGAAACATTCACTCAGAGCGGCCCGTGTGGTCAACCATCGGTGCAACGCCCCGCGCCGAACCTCGGTGGGCGTCGGACCCACCATGGATGTAAAGGACTTGACCATGTCGAACCCGTTCCACGAGCCGCTCACCACCGAGAACGCCGCACTCCTCCTCGTCGACCACCAGATCGGACTGCTCACCGGCGTCAGGGACATGGGCACCGACGAACTGAAGCACAACGTCACCGCTCTGACCCGCGCGGCCGTGCGGCTCGGCATCCCCGTCATCGCCACCACAACGTCGGCCGACGAACTGTGGGGCCCGCTCATTCCCGAACTTCAGGCCGTACTGCCCAAGGACCTGGAGGTGATGGACCGCTCGACGGTCAACGCCTGGCACGACGAGCGGGTCCGCGGCGCACTGGAATCCTTCGGACGGGACCGGATCATCGTGGCGGGCACCTCCCTCGAGGTCTGTGCCGCCCTCCCCGCGATCTCGGCGACCGCCGCCGGATACACCGCCTACGTCGCCGTGGACGCATCCGGCACCTTCTCCGCGACCAAGCGTGAGACCGGCCTGGCGCGCCTGAACCAAGCAGGGGTGATCGTGAGCGACTACGCGAGCCTGGTCGTCGAGATGCTCGCGGACAACGCCCACCCGATCGCGCCGCATGTCTACGAAGACCTCGACATGCCGTTCGCCACGCTCGTCGGGCAGTTCGTGGCGGCCCGCTCCCGCTGAGACCGCACGCCGCCCTCCCCGCCGCGCCACCCCGGGCGGGACACAGAGGCGGCCGCACCACCTGTCACCGAGTCGCGCCATGGCCGGCGGTCCGTCTGTCACTTCCGCCCGGCCATGGTGAGGCCCGCACCCACGACGCTCAACGACCACCGGCCCTTGAGGGACCATGCCCGAAGCACACCTGCCCCACTTGAAGGCGACTGTCCGCCCTGGCCTTCAGCGCAACGATGACCCACGCCACCCCGCCTGCCCTCGCGAGAGTGCCGCGCTCCTGGCGGGCGACCGACAGAGAGGAACCCGATCATGAGCGATCTGAACTTCGGGTTCTCTCTCATGCCGACCACCGATATCGCCCACCATCTGGAGCTGGTCGCCACAGCCGAGGACGGGGGCCTCGACCTCGTCGGCATCCAGGACCACCCCTACATGCCGGCCTTGACCGACACGTTCACCCTCATCGGCCACTTGATCGCCCACACCGAGCACCTCACATATTTCCCGGACGTGGCCAGCCTGCCGCTGCGGCCACCGGCGATGCTGGCCAAGACGTCGGCCGCGCTGGACCTGGTCTCCGGCGGCCGCTTCGAACTCGCCCTGGGCGCCGGGGGCTACTGGGAAAGCATCGAGGAGATGGGCGTCGCGCGACGCACCCCCCGCCAGGGCATCGAAGCCGTGGAGGAGGCCGTCCACATCCTGCGCGCGCTGTGGAGCCCCGGCCGGCCCGTCCGGTTCGAGGGCCGGTACTACCGGCTGGACGGGGTCCAGGCCGGCCCCGCACCCGCGCACCCCATCGGGATCTGGCTCGGCGCGCAGGGGCCGCGAGCACTGGCCCAGACCGGGCGGATCGCCGACGGCTGGGCCGCGCCCATTCCCAGCTACTTGCAGTACGAGAAGTGGGCCGAGGCCAACGCCCGCATCGACACCGCCGCCCGGGAAGCGGGTCGCAAGCCCGACGACATCATGCGCATGGCGCAGATCGTAGGCACCATCACCGACCGACCCGCCGACGCCGAGGCCCGCACCGGCGCCGCACCGGTCCGGGGCACCCCCGACCAGTGGGCCCGCCTCATCGCCCGCCTCGCCACCGAGCAGCCCTTCCGCACCTTCGTGTTCTGGCCCGAACGCTCCACAACCGAACAGATCCACCGCTTCGCCCACGACGTTGTGCCCGTGGCACGCGCTCTCCTCGCCAAGCCATGGACGATGGGCCAAGAGGCCCGCTGACGAGCACTCCTGCGTCGGCGCAGGAACGGCCATGGCCCGGCGCGACACACGCAGCCGATGAGCGGGCAGGCGCCGTGGAACCGGGCAGGGGCCCCCGGGCCCGTACTGACGGCGGGTGGCACCAGTGGCCCTACCGGCGGCTGCGCACGAGCAGCCACAGGAAGTACGGCGTGCCGATCACGGCGGTCAACAGGCCGGCGCCCAACTGGGCCGGCGCGATCACGGTACGGCCCAGCAGGTCCGCGGTGCAGACGAGAACGGCGCCGAGCAGCACCGCGACCGGCAGCACGCGGACGTGCTGCCGGCCCACGAGGGCCCGGGCCGCGTGGGGTGCCACGAGTCCCACGAAGCCGATCGTGCCCGCGGCGGCGACGGCGGTGGCGCTGAGCAGGACGCTCAGCACGAGGAAGCCCAGGCGCGCCCGTGCCAGATCGAGCCCCAGAAGCCTCGGGGTGTCCTCATCGAGCGACACGAGGTCGAGTTCCGTGCGCCGCAGGACCGCGACGACCAGCCCAACGGCGAGCACGACCGCAAGTGGCGCCACGTCGGGCAGGGTCCGTCCGTAGGTGGAGCCCGACAGCCAGGTGAGGGCCTTCGTCGCGTTGAACGGATCGGTGAGGACGATGAGCAGGCTGATCAGCGCGGCGGTCCCGGTGGCGACGCCGAACCCGACGAGGACGAGCCGGTTCTGCTGGAACCCGCCCCGCGCGGCGAGCCCGAAGACGATGGCAGAGCTGACGGCGGCGCCCGCGAACGCCGCACCGGCCAGGCTCCATGACCCGGCGAGGGGCACCGTCGTCACGAGGAACACGGCGCCGAGCGCGGCCCCGCCGGAGACGCCCAGAACACCGGGCTCCGCGAGCGGATTGCGGGTCACGGCCTGGACGAGCGCCCCGGCCAGGGCCAGTGCCGCGCCCGCGAGGAGCGCCGCGAGGACCCGGGGCACCCGGGTGTCGAGGACGAAGGTGACGGTCCGGCCCGCCCTGCCTTGTGCCCAGTTCACCACGTCGCCGAGCAGCAGTTTGCTGTCGCCCAGCAGCACGGCGGCGATCGTCACTCCGATGAGCACCGCCGCCAGTACCGCCGCGGTGGTCAGGAAGACGGCCCGGCTCCTGATACGCAGCCGGTCGGCTGCGGCAGCTCCGGCGGTGTCCCGGACCCGGGTGGCCATCGCGATCAGGAACACGGCACCGACGAGGCTGGTGGCAACGCCGGTCGGCACGGCGACGGCCACGTCGGCCGGCACGACGGCGCGCAGGAGCACGTCCGAGCCGAGCACCAGCACCGCGCCGGCGAGGCCCGCGACCGGAACGCTCGACCGCGTCCGGGAGAAGGCCCCGAATCTGCGGGCGAGGGGGCGGACGAGGGCGGGGGCGCACAGGCCGATGAACCCGATCGGTCCGGCGAGCGTGACGGCTGCCGCGGAGAGCAGGGAGGCCAGCACGACCGCCGTGACGCGGGTGGCGCGAACGGGGACGCCGAGGCCGCGCGCCGCGTCGTCGCCGAGGGCCAGGGCGTCGACCCGGCGGGCGACGAGCAGCAGTCCGACGAGGCCGGCGAAGCCGATCGGCGCCAACTGCAGCACGCCGTCGAACCCGTTCTGCGAGATGCTGCCCTGGTTCCACTGGTAGAGGCCCTCGGTCTGCCTGGGGAACAGCAGGAGCAGCCCCTCGGTGACGGCGGTGAGGCCGAGAGCGAGGGCGCTGCCGGCGAGAACGAGCCGGACCGTGCCGGCGCCCAGACCCGACAGCCCGAGCACGACGGCCGCCGCCGCGAGGGCGCCGACGAACGCGACGCCGGAGGAGGCGAGCAGCGGGAGCGAGACGCCGGTGACGGCGACCAGTCCGAGGGCCAGGTAGGAGCCCGCGTTCACCGCGAGGGTGTCGGGCGAGGCGAGCACGTTGCGGCTGACCGCCTGCAGTGCGGCGCCCGCCGTTCCGAGCACGGCTCCGACGAGCAGCCCCGCGGTCATCCTCGGCAGCCGGGAGGCGATGACGACGGACGCGTCGGCCGGGTCGGCACGTCCGGTGAGCGCCTTCCAGACCTCGGGGGCGCCGACAGCGGCCGTGCCCTGGGTGATGTCGACGATCGCGAGGCCCGCGACGAGGAGGACGAGCGCGGCCGTCACCGCGGCCGCGCCCGTCCGGGACGTGGCCGCCGGCGGACGGGTGGCGGTGGTGGTGGCGGTGACGGCCATGGTGTTACTTCGTCAGCGCGTCGACGGTGGCGTCGATGTACGCCTCCATCGACTCGGGACCGCCGAACATCCAGATGCCGTCGGGCAGCCGGTGAACGTTGCCCTTCTTCACGAACGGCAGCGACGTCCACACGGAGTTCTTCGCCAGGGCGCCGGTGAACGGCGTGCTGTTCTTGTCCCCGTTGCTGCCGATGTACGCGAACTGCACATCGCCGAGCTTGGTGAGTCCTTCGACGTCGGTGGCGGCGAGCCCGTAGCTCTCGTCGCCCTTGACCGTCCAGGCGTTCTTCAGGCCGATCTTCTCGTTGACGGCTCCGATGAGCGAGCCGCCGGTGTACGGCCTGATCGAGACCTGGTTGGAGACGACGTATCCGTCGGCGAAGGCGTACTTCGTACCGGCGAGACCGGCATCGGCGAGGGTTTTCTTGCCCTCGGCGAGCTTCGCCTCGAAGTCCTTCTTGAGCTTGTCGGCCTGCTGCGTGGTGCCCGTGGCCTGCGCGATGAGGTCGAGGTTCTTCGTCATCTGCCCGATCGGGTCGGCGGCGTCCGCAGGGCGCACCTCCAGGACCGGGGCGACCTTGCGCAGCTGCTTCACGGCGGCCGGCGGCAGGTCGGAAGTGGCGACGATGAGGTCCGGCGACAGGGCGGCGATGGTGTCCATGCTCGGCTCCCCGCGCGTGCCGATGTCCTTGGGCTCGTTCTTCAGCGGGACCGCGGTGTCCCACGTCTTGTAGCCCTTGACGTCGGCGACTCCGACGGGGTCGACGCCCAGCGATATGAGGCTCTCGACGACGTTCCACTCGGTTCCGACGACCTTCTTGGCGGGCCCGTCGAGCTGCACCTTCGCGCCGGACGCGTCGGTGAGGGTGATGCGTTCGGCAGTCTTCTTCGCGTCATCGGCGGCGGGTTCGGTCGTCCCGCAGGCGGTCAGGGTGAGCGCCGCGGCGGTGGCGGCTGCGGCGGTGAGGAGGAGGCGTCTCATGAGGTGGTGCTGAGCCTTTCGCTTCGCGTGTGGTGCCGGCCGATCGCGCGGGTGCGCAGCCGGCCCGTGAGGGGGTCGGTGTCGACTTCGATGCGGATGCCGTACGTGTCGGTGAGTTGCTGCGCCGTCAGTACGTCCTCTGGGAGGCCGTCGGCGATGATCCGTCCCGTGTGGAGGAGCACGATCCGGTCGGCGACGGCCGCGGCCTGGTCGAGGTCGTGCAGGACGGCGCCCACGGCGATCCCGTGGTCGTCCGCCAGGTCGCGGACGAGGTCGAGGAGTTCGACCTGATACCGCAGGTCGAGATAGGTCGTCGGCTCGTCGAGGAGCAGCACGCCGGTCTCCTGGGCGAGGCAGCCGGCGAGCCATACACGCTGCAGCTGTCCTCCGGAGAGGTGCTCGGCGCCGCGTTCGGCGAGTTCCTCGACGCCCGTCATGGCGAGCGCGCGCTCCACAGCGGCCCGTCCGCCCGGGTCTGACCTGCCCCAGCGGCCCCGGTACGGGTAGCGGCCGAACTCGACGACGTCCCGTACGGTCAGCCCGCTGGGCGTGGGGCGTCCCTGCGTCAGGAGAGCCACATGCCGCGAGAACTCACGGGAGGTCAGGGCGAGGCCGTCCGTGTCGGCGTCGAGGGTGAGCGTGGCGCTCCTGGGCCGCTGCAGACGCGCGATCGTACGCAGGAGCGTCGACTTCCCGCTGCCGTTCGGACCCACCAGGACGGTCACTTCGCCCGGCCGCAGCGACAGCGACGCGTCGTGCACGACATCGACACCGTCATACGCCACGGTGACGCCCGTGGCCGACAGTTCATGACCGCGTGGACGCGTGGCCTCGGAGTTCTCTCCACCAACATTCACGCCGCGAAGGTTAGCCTAACCTAAAACAGGGTTCGGACCGGGGCCGGAACCACGGGCCGACATCGGCGCCCCGGCCACTCGGACCCGCTCCCCACCCCGCCCGCCTCGGCCATACCCACACCGCGCATCCGCGGCACCCCGGCACCTTCCAACCACCCGGCGCATCCAGGCACTTGAACATACAGACGCCCAGGACACACCGAACACGTCGCGCACAACAGGTACGGGCCGCGCGTGGCGCGCGTCACCCTTCGGCGTACCGCTCGTGGCCGTGTCGTTCACATGGCAGCCGCTCGACACACCGGAGGAGCGGTGGCACGGCCTCGGCCACCGGCGGCAGCATGGGCAGCGACACGAGATCGAAGTTAGGTTAGGCTAAGCTAAACCTTGCCAGAGTAGGTGTGCACGGCAGTTTCATCAAGGGGAGGAACAGCCATGGGGTTGCCGGTCATCGACGCCTACCAGATGCCCGACCGTTCGGCACTTCCCCGCTCCTGCGCACTCTGGGACGTCGATCCCGAACGCGCCGCGCTGCTCGTCCACGACATGCAGAACCATTTCGTAGGGGCGTTCCCGCCGGAACGCTCCCCTGTCGTGGAGCTCGTCGAGAACATAGCCGCCCTGCGCGAAGTCGCCGGAACGCTCGGTATGCCGGTGGTCTTCAGTGCTGAGCCAGCTGCCCAACAGCCCGACAAGCGTGGGCTCGTGGCGGATGTCTGGGGCCCCGGCATCGGGGACGACCCCGAGGCCGCAGCCATCATCGAGCCGCTGGCCCCGCGCCCCGGTGAACATCTGCTCGCCAATGTGCGTCACAACGCTTTCCTGCGCAGTCATCTCGGCAGGCTGCTGCGCTCGGAAGGGCGTGACCAACTGATCATTTGTGGGGTGTACGCGCACCTCGGCGTCCTTCTGACGGCCGCGGACGCCTTCATGAACGACATTCAGCCGTTCGTCGTCGCGGACGCCGTGGCCGACTTCTCCGCCGAGGAGCACGCCATGGCCCTGCGGTGGGCCGCGCACAGCGGCAAGGTCTGCACCACCAACGCCCTGCTGCGCGACCTGCTGCTCCACAGAGCCCCTCGGGACGCGTGACGCTCCCCTTCGCATGTCCCCATCTGACAGGAAAGACGGAAGAACATGACCGTACGGGTCGCGGTAGCCGGAGCAAGTGGCTATGCCGGCGGCGAGATTCTGCGCCTGCTGGACTCACATCCCGGCGTGAAGATCGGTTCTGTGACGGCACACAGCCGCGCCGGCCAGGCGCTCGGCGAGGCGCAGCCGCAGTTGTCCGCTCTCGCAGACCGGACACTCGAGGAGACATCGGCGGGCACCTTGCGCGGGCACGACGTGGTGTTCCTCGCTCTCCCGCACGGTGAATCGGCGCGGCTGACCCGCCGGTTGGGGAGGGACACCCTGGTCGTAGACTGCGGCGCGGACTTCCGTCTGCGCGACCCCGTCGACTGGGAACGCTTCTACGGCTGCGAGCACGCCGGGACCTGGCCGTACGGACTGCCCGAACTACCCGGCGCCCGGGACGAGCTGAGCGGCACCAACCGGATCGCGGTACCGGGGTGCTTCCCGACGGCGGCCACCCTCGCTTTGTTCCCGGCCTACGCGGCCGGGCTGGTCGAGCCCGAAGCCGTGATCGTGGCGGCCAGCGGAACCTCGGGCGCGGGCCGGGCGGCCAAAGCGCACCTGCTGGGCTCCGAGGTGATGGGCTCGATGACCCCGTACGGCGTCGGGGGCGTCCATCGCCACACCCCGGAGCTGACGCAGAATCTGTCGCAGGTGGCGGGCGAGCTGGTCACCGTGTCCTTCACCCCGACTCTGGCGCCCATGCCACGCGGCATTCTGGCCACCTGCTCGGCGCGTCTGCGCCCCGGCGTGGCCGTCGACTGCGGTACGGACGAGGTGCGCACCCTCTTCGAAGCGGCGTACGCCGACGAGCCGTTCGTCCGGCTGCTGCCGCCCGGCCGGTGGCCCTCCACCGGCTCCGTCCTCGGCTCCAACACCGCGCAGGTGCAGGTGGCCGTGGATCCGGCCGCCGGCCGTCTGGTCTGCGTGAGCGCGATCGACAACCTGGTGAAAGGCACCGCGGGTGGCGCGGTGCAGAGCATGAATGTCGCCCTCGGCCTGCCGGAGTGGCTGGGCCTGCCCACGAATGGAGTGGCTCCGTGACCGTGACCGCTGCCAGAGGGTTCCTTGCGAGCGGTGTGGCAGCCGGCATCAAGGAATCCGGCGATCCCGACCTGGCCCTGGTCGTGAACCAGGGGCCGTCCCGTGCCGCCGCCGGGGTCTTCACCTCGAACCGGGTACAGGCGGCGCCGGTGCGCTGGTCACGCCGGATGCTGGCGGACCAACGACCTCACCGCCGAGTACGTCCACGAGAACAGCGCCTACAGCTCATGAATGGGACGGGTACAGGGATGAAGGCTCCCGTCGAACAGAGCGTGGCGGCGGCGGACCTGCCGGCAGGGGACCTTCCCTGGCAGGAGGAACTCCAGGGCCGGACGGTCGTCATCAAGTTCGGCGGCAACGCCATGGTGGATCCCGCGCTCCACCGGACGTTCGCCCAGGACGTGGTGGAGCTGTGGCACGCCGGGCTGCATCCCGTCGTCGTGCATGGCGGCGGACCGCAGATCAGCGCGATGCTTGCCCGGCTCGACCTGGAGGTCCGCTTCGAGGCGGGTCTGAGGGTGACGACTCCGGAGACCATGGACGTGGTCCGGATGGTGCTGACGGGTCAGGTCCAGCGTGAGCTCGTCGGTGCCGTCAACGCCCACGGGCCGTTCGCCGTGGGTATGTCGGGCGAGGACGCGCATACGATGACCGCGGTACGGCGCGCCGCCCTGGTGGACGGCCGGCCGGTGGACATCGGCCTGGTCGGCGACATCGTGGCCGTGAACCCCGATACCGTACGGGCGCTGCTGGAGCAGGGCCGCATCCCGGTGATCTCACCGGTCGCGCGCGGCACGGACGGGCAGGTCTACAACGTCAACGCGGATCTCGCGGCGTCCGCGCTGGCCGTCGCGCTCGGCGCGGAGCGTCTGGTGATGCTGACGGACGTGGAGGGCCTGTACGCAGACTGGCCCCACAGCACCGAGGTGATCGAGCGTCTGACCGCCGGTGAGCTGGACGGGCTGCTGCCGGGCCTCGCGAGCGGGATGCTCCCGAAGATGGAGGGCTGTCTGCGGGCGGTCCGCTCCGGAGTCGGCCGGGCGCACGTGCTCGACGGACGGGTTCCGCACGCGGTGTTGCGCGGCGTCTTCACCGAGAGGAGCCCCGGCACCACGGTCGTACCCGACAGCGAGGAGACGGGCGGACCGCTGCCGACGCCGCGCCGCTGACCGACCGCTGGCGAGCGGTGATGGTGACTCCTCCCCTTCGTAAACGAAGGGGTTTCTCGCTATGCCGGTTGGGCTTTGCGACGGGCCAGCCCGGCCCGTGGAACGTTCAGGGCTCCCACCGTGTCCGCATGCGCCGAGTGGCCGCAGGCGGTGCAGTGGAACCCTTCCTGTGTGGGCCGGTTCTCCGCTGAGCCGTCTTCGTCTCGGAACCGGCCGTCGCTCTGGCGGAACGGCTGCTGCAGCTGCTGGGCAGACCGGGCAGGGTCTTCTTCGCCAACTCGGGTACGAAGGCCGTCGAGGCAGCCTTCAAGATCGCCCGCAGAACGGGACGGACCCATCTGGTCGCGACGGAGGCCGGTTTCCACGGGCGGACCGTGGGCGCCCTGGCCCTGACCGGGCAGCCCGCGAAGCGTGATCCCTTCTTCCCGCTGCCCGGCGACGCGACGCATGCGCCGTACGGGGACACCGGGGCCCTGCGCGCCGCGGTCACGGCGGACACCGCGGCCGTCTTCATGGAGCCCGTCCAGGGCGAGGCGGGCGTGATTCCGGCTCCCGACGGTTATCTGCGGGCAGCCCGGGACATCACCCGCTCCACGGGAAGCATGCTCGTGCTGGACGAGGTGCAGACGGGGATCGGCCGTACCGGCCACTGGTTTGCGCACCAGGCGGTATCCGGCGTGGACCCCGACGTGGTGACCCTGGCCAAGGGCCTGGGCGGCGGGCTGCCGATCGGCGCCACGGTGGCGTTCGGCGCGGCGGCGGAACTGCTGAGCCCCGGGCACCACGGCTCGACCTTCGGCGGCAACCCCGTGGCGTGCGCGGCCGGGCTCGCCGTACTGGAGACGGTCGAGACCGAGGGCCTGCTCCTCCATGTCGTGCGGGCGGAGGAACTGCTGCGGCGCGGGATCGAGGAGCTGAAGCATCCTTTGGTGCGCGAGGTGCGGGACATGGGGCTGCTGCTGGGAGTCGCGCTCACCGAGCCGGTCGCGGCCCGGATTCAGCGGGCAGCACAGGAGGCCGGGTTCCTGGTGAACGCCGCCGGCGCCTGGACCGTGCGGCTGGCTCCCGCTCTGACGGTCACGGAGACGGAGATCGCTCAGTTTGTGGGGGCGTTGCCGGCCATCCTCGGCACCTGACGTCCACGCGGTGCGAAAAAGGCGGGGCCCAGCCGTTCCTGCTCGGGCCCCGCCCTTTCGTCGTGGCTGCTCACAAGGTGGCGATCACAGGACGCGGCCGAGAACGCGGGCGCCCCGCGCGGGGTCCAGGGACCGTGCCCAGGCCGCAGGGGCGAGGCTCGGGCAGGCCGGAGCAAAGGCGTACCGCAGGAAGAGACGGCCGCTGCCGGTCGTTGCCGTGAACAGCGCGTCCAGAGACTGCGCCCGCCCACGGGCCAGGGCGGCGCCCAGAAGCCGCGCCCCCACACCGCTGCCCTGCATGTGCTGCGCGACGCAGAAGTTGTACAGGACCCCGAGGGCCCGGCCGTCGCGCGTCGGCTCCGGGTCGACACGCAGCGCCAGGCAGCCGTCCAGGGTGCCGTCAGGCGCCTCGGCCACCAGGAAGTCGGTCGCCTGCCACGCGTAGACGTGGAACGGCCGCTCGCGCAGTGCGCCCGAGCGGATGAACGGACGTGAGAGAGCGGCGAGAGCGGCGGCGTCCCGTGGGCGGGCCGAGCGCACGGAGAACGTGGGGATGTGGGGCAGGTAAGGCGGGTGGGGCGCGCGGGACAACAGCGTTCCGGGGCGCGGCATGGCCGTGATCAAGGCGTTCCTTCCTCGGTTCCACCGGGCGAGGAAGCGATCAATCGCCGCGTCACCTCGGTGAAACAGTCAGACCAAGGTTAGCCTCACCTAAGCTGTTGACCAAGTCGGGCCCCACCGAGGTCCCTCGATCAGCCATCAGCCACCTGGCTGTTCGACCTGCTGAGCGATGCAGAGGGCCTCTCCGAGCGTGCCGATCAGGTCCAACTGCGTGTCGAGGTGGTCGATGTGGTGCTCCTCGTCCGCCGGGATCGACTCGAAGGTGTTCGCCGAGGTGATGTCGCCCTTGCTGTGCATCTGCTCGACGCCCTGCCGGAGCCGGTCGATCGCTTCCACCTCGATCCGCCGGTCAGGCGCGCATCCTCGCGCCGAACTACGGGCCGGATCCAGTGAGTTGAGCCTCAGTACGGACTGGCGTTCTCCACGCGCAGGGCGGGCCTGCGGCGCAAGGGCCGCGAGTTCGGCGCGCTCGGCCGGTTGCAGCGTCGCCCCCTCTTCGGGCGTGGGCTCCACCTCGGTGCCGACGCCGGCCCATGGCCCGCGAGATGCGAACTCGCTCACGCGCCCGGCCCGTACCCGTACTTCGGAGAACGACTCCCCCGGCTCCGGCAGCGGGACCGTCCCCGCGTCCGCCGGGGTCGTCGCCAGGCCCTGTCCGGGCGATCTTGTCGGGCCCGCGGGGCTCCCCCAGAGCTTCTCCCCCAGGACTCCGTCCGGGGGGACCCCCAGGAGGTACCCCCAGCTACGGCACCTCGCTGTGTTGTCGGAGTCGCCCGAGTGCGTCCAGTACGAGGGCGATCTTCCCCAGCCTCGGGCCGGGCGGTACCCCTACCGGCTTGCGATACGTCCCCTCGGCCCTGGCGGGCCTGGGGAAGCCCCACGCCTCGGCCCTGGCGGGCCTGGGGAAGCCCCACGCCTCGGCCCTGGCGGGCCTGGGGCCCATGCATCCGACGCCGCAGGCTGATCCTCGAAGGTCGCCCGGACAGGGCCTATCCGCAGGGGCGGCCCGGGTACTCGCTGCTCTCCGGTGCCCCTGCTGCACGCATCCGGCGCACGACCTCGCCGAGGACCTCGTCGTCCACGGGGGCGGGGATGTTGAGCTTCGTGTCGAAGACCATGCTGTCCTCGCCCGTGTGCCAGATGACCCACCGCGCCGGTGTCCTCGGCGGTTCCCAAAGAGGCGCGTGTCGCCGGAGGTTGTCAGCCGGAGTGCTCACAGCTTGCTCGCCTCCTTCGCGTCCCGCCCGTCCACGAACGTCGCCAGGACCTCGATGTCCCCGATCCTGGACGGATCGACGCGGCGCGGGTCGTCCGCCAGCACCACGAGGTCGGCGCGCTTGCCGGGGGTGAGGGTGCCCGCGCTGTCGTCCCACCGGGAGGCGTACGCCCCTGCGACGGTGTAGGCGCGCAGGGCCTCGTCGACGGTGATGCCCTCCTCGGGGCCGATGATCTGCCCGGACGTGGAGGCACGTTCCACCATGAACTGGATCGCGCGCAGCGGCGAGCCGTCGGTGACGGGCCGGTCCGAGCTGCCGACGAGCGTGACGCCGTGGTCGAGGAAGGCCCGGCCGCGGTACATCCACGCGGCCCGCTCCTCGCCCATGATCGCCGCGTAGTCGTCACCGAAGTAGCGCAGGAAGTTGGGCTGGATCACGGCACTGAGACCCAGGCGGGCAAAGCGCGGGAGCTGGTCGGGTCGTATCAGTCCGGCATGCTCGATGCGGTGGCGCGCGTCCGGCCGGCGGCGCAGCCGCTGGGCCCGCTCCAGGGCGTCCAGCGCGATGTCGGCGGCACGGTCCCCGATGGCGTGGACGGCGAGCTGCCACCCGGCGAGGTGCCCGTCCACGATGAGGTCGGCCAGGGCCTCGGGGTCCTGCTGGAGCTGGCCGGTGTGGGTCATGCCCTCGTACGGGGAGGTGAGCGCCGCCGTGCGGGCCATCATCCCGCCGTCGGTGTAGATCTTGAGTGCTCCCACGGAGAGCCAGTCGTCGCCGAACCCGGTGCGCAGGCCGAGGTCCAGGGACCGCGGGATGCCGTCGTCCCGGTGTGCGGGCAGCGGCCGCAGGGTGTCACCGGCCGCCATGAGCTGGACCCGCAGGGACAGCCGGCCCTGGTCCCGGAGCAGTTGGTAGGCGCCGAGCTCGACCGGGCTGTGCCCCAGGAGGCCGCCGCCGATGCCCGCTTCGGCGCAGGCGGTCACCCCCTCGGCCAGGCACATCCGGGCGGCATGCTCGATGGCGTCGGCGAGCTCGGCCTGCGAGTACGGCAGGCGCAGCCGCCGTGCGGCCGTCATGGCGCTCTCCGCCAGGAAGCCGTCCTGGTGCGGGACATCGGCGGGCAACAGCTCCAGGACGGCGCTGTTCACCACGCAGGCGTGCCCGGAGTCGTGCATCAGGAACACCTTGCGGCCGTCGCTGACCCGGTCCAGTTCGGCCGCGGTCAGGTGCCGGCCGAGGGCCCGCTGGTCGTATCCGGCGACATCCACCCAGGCACCGGGCGTGCCCCTTCGGGCGACAGCCTCCCGCACGACCGCGAGGACATCCTCGACCCGTCTGCAGGGGGCGACGCTCGGGGTGCTCGCCTTCAGCCCGGTCCACGCCAGGTGGACATGGCTGTCGATGAAGCCCGGCAGGACGGTGGCTCCCTGAAGGTCGATCACCTCTCGCGCGGGCAGCGAGGTCACCGCGTCGTCCAGGCCCACGATCCGGCCGCGCCAGATGCCCAGGTCATGGGCGACCGGATGGTCCGGGTCCATGGTGAGGACGTACGCGTTCGTCAGCCTCGTACAGAGCATGGGCTTCCGTCCCTAGAGTCTGTCGGCCACGGCGGTGTCGGCGGCGATGAAGGGGCGTTTTCGGGCGGCGGGCACCATCAAAGGAGTGCCGGTCTCCGGGTCGTCGATGATCCGGCAGGGCAGGCCGAACACGTCCTCGACGAGCTCAGCGGTCATGATCGTCGCGGGATCGCCTTCGGCGGCGACCTCGCCGCCCGCCCTCATCACCACGAGATGGGTGGCGTAGCGGCACGCCTGGTTGAGGTCGTGGAGAACCGCGACGATCGTGTGTCCCTTCCGTGCGTGCAAAGACGCACACAGCTCGAGGACCTCGACCTGGTGGGCGATGTCGAGGTACGTGGTCGGTTCGTCCAGCAGAAGGATGGGTGTCTGCTGTGCCAGCACCATGGACAGCCATACGCGTTGCCGCTGACCACCCGAGAGGTCGTCGACGGGCCGCTCGGCGAGTTCGAGCACGCCGGTCTGGCGCATCGCCTCGGTCACGGCTGTCTCGTCCTCTGCGGACCACTGCTTCAGCAGCCGCTGGTGGGGATAGCGGCCGCGGGCCACGAGGTCGCCGACCGTGATCCCGCCGGGCGCGGTCGACGACTGCGGGAGCAGCCCGAGGCGCCGGGCGACCTCGCGGGAGCGGTACGACGCGATGGCGGCGCCGTCGAGGCAGACCTGTCCGGACCGGGGTTTGAGCATCCTCGCGAGCGCCTTGAGCAGAGTGGACTTGCCACACGCGTTCGGCCCGATGATCACGGTGAAGGAGTGGTCCGGGACGTCGACTCCGAGGCCGGTGGCCACGGTGCGCTGGTCGTAGGACAGCGTCAGGTCCTCGGCCCGCAGCCGGGGGGCCCGGTGCCCCGCGGGGGCCGTCCCGGCCCTCCCGGTCGTCTCCGTCGTTCCAGTCATGCGCGGCTCTTTCGGGACTCGGTGACCAACAGCCAGATGAGGTACAGCCCGCCGATCGTGCCGGTCGCCGTGCCCACCGGGAGGAGTGCGGGTGCGAAGAGGCGCTGCACGAGGAGATCGCTGAGGGCGAGCAGCACGGCCCCCAAGAGGGCGGACGGCAGCAGTGCGGGACCGGACGTCCGGGCGAGCCTGCGCGCCAGCTGCGGCGCGGCCAGCGCGACGAACCAGATCGGGCCGGTCACCGCCGTGGCGAACGCGGCAAGGGCGACGCTGATCACGAGCAGTGCCGCCCGGGTGCGGGCCACGTCGACGCCGAGCGCGATCGCCGTGTCGTCCCCCATCTCCACCATGGACAGCCTGCGGGACAGGAGGAGGGCGAGCGGGAGCAGGACCGCGACGGCGAGCCCGATGGCGTTCGCGTGGACCCACAGCCGGTTCCCCAGGCTTCCGAGCAGCCACGCCTGAGCCTCGAGCGCCTCCTGCCAGGTCGCCCGGGTGATCAGGTACGAATTGACGGCGAGGAGCAGGGCACTGACGCCGATGCCGACGACCACGAGCCGGAACCCCTGCAGTGCCCGGCCCACCATGAGCAGATGCACGGCCGCGGCGGTGGCGAGGCCGCCGATCAGGGCGCCGAGCGCGATCTGGGTCATGCTGCCGTGCAGGACCACGATGACCAGCAGCGCTCCGGTGGCGGATCCGTTCGTGAAGCCGATGATGTCGGGGCTGCCCAGCGAGTTGCCGGTCAGACTCTGCAGGATGGCGCCGCTCACGGCCAGGGCGGCACCGACGCACAGGGCGGTCACCAGCCGGGGCATCCGCAGGGTGTTGACGATGAAGTCGGCCGCTCCGGAGCCGCGGCCGATCAGAGCGTCGGCCACCTCGCCGAGGGACAGTTCGAAGTCCCCCGTCGTCAGTGTGACGGCCATGACGGCCACGAGCGCGGCGAACAGGACCACGGACGCGACCACGGCCCGGCCCTGGACCCGTACGGAGAACCTTCCCGAACGGGTGCGCACAGCGATGCCCGTGACGACGCGGGGCGTCGCGGCGGCCGGGCCGGCGTCGGAGACGGAGGGCTCTGACC
Source organism: Streptomyces sp. NBC_00390 (assembly GCF_036057275.1). Classification (NCBI taxonomy): domain Bacteria; kingdom Bacillati; phylum Actinomycetota; class Actinomycetes; order Kitasatosporales; family Streptomycetaceae; genus Streptomyces; species Streptomyces sp. NBC_00390. The sequence continues at coordinate 420,988 of NZ_CP107945.1, forward strand.
CCCGTACGGCTCTCACAGCATGACCAGCTTTCGACGGCGGCACAGCGCGATGAACAGGGGCGCACCGACGAACGCCGTGACGATGCCGACCTGGACCTCGCCCGGGGCGCCGAGTACTCGGCCCAGGACGTCGGCCCCGATGAGCAGGACCGGTGCGAGCAGCATCGAGTAGGCGAGCACCCACCGCTGGTCGGGTCCGACGACGAACCGTGCCACGTGCGGCACCACCAGGCCGACGAACCCGATCGGTCCGGCGGCGGCGGTGGCCGCGCCGCACAGCAGCACCACTCCGACGGCCCCCAGGATGCGGGTCCTGTTGACGTTGACTCCCAGGGCCCGCCCCATCTGGTCGCCCATGGCGAGCGCGTTGAGCGCGGGCGCCAGCACGAGGGCAAGGAGCAGCCCCACGGCCACGAACGGCAGGATGATGAGGACGACGTCCATCCTGCGGCCGGCCAGGGAGCCGACCGTCCAGAAGCGGAACTGGTCGAAGGCCCGCGGGTTGAGCAGCAGGACCGCCGAGTTGAAGGCGTACAGAACGGCCGTCACCGCCGCTCCCGCGACCACGAGCCGGTCGGGTGTGGCCACTTTCCGTCCGGACGAGCCCAGCACGTACACGACCACGGACGCGACGGCCGCGCCGACGAAGGCGAACCAGACGTAGCCGAGGGCGGTGCCGATCCCGAAGAATGCGATGGCCACCACGACGCCGGAGGAGGCGCCCAGGCTCACCCCGAGCAGGCCGGGGTCGGCGAGCGGATTGCGCGTCAGCGACTGCATCAGGGCGCCGGACAGGCCGAGGGCGATACCGACGAGCAGTCCGAGGAGTGTCCGCGGGATCCGGTACTCGTGGACGATGACCGAGGTCTCGGACCCGTCAGGGCTCCACAGCACGCTCCACGTCGACGTGAAAGGGATGCCTCTGGTGCCGAGCCAGACGCTGAGCAGTCCGACCAGGACCAGAGCGGCGAGAGCCAGAAGCAGGCCGAGCCCCCGGAGCGCGGACACGGACCGGCGCACTTCGGGTGCGACCGGGGCCGGCTCCATCCTTCCGGGCGGCGCCTGGGTTTCCACCGACAAAGACAACCCCCCGGCCCCTAGCGGCAGTTCACGCGAGATGCAGAAGATGTGAGATACGGACGGCAACTCACGACTTAGGTGAGGCTAACCGAACAAAGCGGGGAGGTCAACGTGCGGACAGGGTCACGGCCGACCAGCAGGAACGGACCCACGATTAGAGTAGCCTTACCTAACTAGCCAACCACCTTTGTGGAGGTACCGCATGCTCGATGGAGAACTGACGGGGGGCCACGTTCTCCGGAGAGCGATCAGGGGCCAGCGCCGCCGAATCGTCGCGGCGTCGTCGCTCGGCATGGCCCACCAATGCTGCGAGGCACTGGTGCCGGTCGTCATCGGCATGGTCATCGACGAAGCCGTGGCGACAGGATCCACGTCCGCGCTCTGGCGCTGGCTGCTGGCTCTCGCTGTGCTCTTCCTCGTCCTGTCCACGTGTTACCGGACCGCCGCGAGGATCACGGACGGCTCCGGCGAGCACGCGGCCCACCGCATCCGGCTCGATCTCGGCGCCAAGGTGCTCGACCCTCGGGGCGGAGCCGACAGGGGCCGGCTGCCCGGCGCGCTGACCGCCGTCGCCACCGGCGACGCCGCCCGGGTGGGCGCCGTCGCGGCAGCCCTGCCGTACGCGGTCTCGGCGCTCGCCGGACTGGCCGTCAGCGCCGTTGCCCTGCTGCGCATATCGGTGCCCCTGGGGCTCCTCGTCCTGCTCGGGGTCCCGCCCCTCCTGTGGCTGGGCCATGTGATCAGCCGGCCGCTGGAACGGCGCAGCGAGGCCGAACAGGAACGTGCCGCCCACGCCTCGGGCGTCGCCGCCGACCTCGTCACCGGCCTGCGCGTCCTGAAGGGCATCGGGGCCGAGCCCGCCGCCGTGTCCCGCTACCGGCGGACCAGCCAGGAGTCGCTGGCCGCCGCCCTGCGCGCCGCCCGCAGCAGGGCCTGGCACGACGGCGCGATCCTCGCGCTGACCGGCGTCTTCATCGCGGTCATCGGCCTTGTGGGCGCGCATCTGGCCATGCGCGGCTCGATCAGCGTGGGTGACCTCGTGGCGGCGGTCGGCCTCGCCCAGTACCTGCTCGGCCCGTTCCAGTTGCTCACCTACGTCAACGGCGAGTTCGCGCTGGGGCGGGCCTCTGCGGACCGCGTCGCCGAGATCCTCGCCTCACCACCGGCTGTGGCAGCCGGGCAGAAGACCCTCCCGCAGCCGGTGACCGGTCGCCTCCGCCTGCGAGGTGTCGCCCTTGGTGCGCTGCGCCGGATGGATGCCGACATCGCCCCCGGCAGCCTCGTCGGAATCGTCGCCAAGGACTCGGCCGTGGCGAACGACCTCCTGCTGTGCCTGGGCCGCGAGCTCGATCCCGACGAAGGCACGGTCGAACTCGACGGAGTGCCGCTGACAGAGCTGCACCCCGACACCGTCCGCCGGGCGGTCCTGGTCGCCCACCACGACGCCGCCCTCTTCGAGAGCAGCCTCCTGGACAACGTACGGGCCGCCACGGACCCCACCGAGAAGGACGTCGAACGGGCTCTGGCCGCCTCGGCGGCGGACGACGTCGCACGGGCGCTTCCCCAAGGCGTGGACACCCTGCTCGCCGAACGCGGGCGGTCACTGTCAGGCGGTCAGCGCCAACGGGTCGCGCTCGCACGGGCACTCGCCGCCGATCCCCCCGTCCTCGTCGTCCACGATCCGACGACCGCCGTCGACACGGTCACCGAGTCACGTATCGCAGCACGCCTCAGGGAGCTCCGGAGTGGCCGCACGACCGTTCTCGTCACCACCAGCCCGGCCCTGCTCGCCGCGACCGACCGGGTCCTGGTGCTCGAGGGCGGCGCGGTGACGGCGGAAGGCCGCCACCTGGAACTGGTCGCCGCCGACGAGGCGTACCGTGCGGCGGTGCTGGCATGACGGACCAGGTGAACCGCCCCTCCGTGATCGAGCCCCGCGACGGCCGGCTCCCGAACGGACCCGGTACGAGCGCCCCGAACGCGAACCGGCCCGGCGCGACCGGCCCCGGCCGAAACAGCCCCGGCCGGGGCGAAGAAGGACGTGAGATGAGCGGACCTGCCACGGACGATCGTGAGCTGCTCCCCACCGCCACCGGCGCCCAGACCCTCGCCGTCGTAGCGGCGCTGCTGCGCCGTCACCGGCTGCTGGCGCTGGCCTCGGCGGCCGTGCTGGTCGTCGGCACGGGCGTCGGGCTCCTGACGGCTCCTCTGCTCGGCCGCATCGTCGACCTGGTCGTGGCGCGGCGTGGCGCGGGCGCGCTGACCGTGCCACTGGTGCTGCTCCTCGCCGTGGCCCTGGCCAGGGGGGTCGCCACCGCTGTCGGCGCCTCCCTGGTGGCCCGCCTCGGCGAGACGGTCCTCGCGAGCCTGCGCGAGCAGTTCATCGCACGCGCGCTGCGGCTGCCGCTCGAGCGCGTCGAGCGGGCCGGGTCGGGCGACCTGACGTCGCGGGTGACCGGCGACGTCACCGTCATCGCCAAGGCCGTACGACAGGCCCTGCCCGAGCTCGCCGGGGCACTCCTGACCATCGCCTTGACGCTCGTCGGACTCGCCGTACTGGACTGGCGGTTCCTGCTCGCCGTGCTGCTGGCGGTTCCCGTCCACGTCCTCACGGTCCGCTGGTACATCCCGCGTGCCGCGAAGGTGTACTGCGCGCACCGGGTGGCGAGCGGTGCGCTGCAGCACCAACTCCTCGACAGCGTCGGGGGCGTGCGCACCGTACGCGCCTTCCGCCTGGGCGACCGGCACGCACGGCTGCTGGAGCAGCGGTCCGGGGATGCCGTCGACCTCGCGCTGCGTGGCATCCGGCTGGTTTCCGGCTTTTTCTCCCGGCTCAACGCCGCTGAGTTCATCGGCCTGACGGCGGTGCTGGTCACCGGCTTCCTCCTGGTCGACCACGGGTCGGTGAGCATCGGCACGGCGACCGCCGCCGCCCTCTACTTCCACGGTCTCTTCAACCCGATCAACGCCGCGCTCTTCCTGATCGACGACGCGCAGTCGGCGGGCGCGAGCCTCGCCCGCCTGGTGGGCGTCTCGAACCTGCCCGTCGAGCCCGAGTCCGGCAACAGCGGGGCCGCGCCGGTGGACGGCGCGGTCAAGGTCACCGCCCTCAGCCACGCGTACGTCACCGGCCACCCGGTGCTCCACGACGTCGACCTGGAGATACGGAGCGGAGAGCGGGTCGCCCTGGTGGGCGCGAGCGGGGCGGGGAAGACCACTCTGGCCAAGCTCATCGCAGGCGTCCACGAGCCGAGCGGCGGGTCGATCTCCCTGGGCGGAGTCGACGCCCGGGAGCTGGGCCCGGCCGGCGTACGGCGCGCGGTGACGCTGATCAGCCAGGAGGTGCATGTGTTCGCCGGCCCGCTGGCCGAGGACCTGCGGCTGGCCCGGCCGGACGCCACGGACGAGGAACTGCGCACGGCACTGGCCGGGGTGGGGGCCCTGGAGTGGGCCGAGGCGCTCCCCGACGGCCTCGCCACGGTCGTCGGGGAGGGTGGGCACACGCTCACCGTGACCCAGGCCCAGCATCTGGCCCTGGCCCGCCTCATGCTCGCCGATCAGCCGATCGCCATCCTGGACGAGGCCACCGCCGACGCCGGCAGCGCGGGCGCCCATGTCCTGGAGACCGCTGCTCTACAGGCGCTTGAGGGCCGTACGGGGCTGATGGTGGCCCACCGGCTCCCGCAGGCGGCGACCGCGGACCGTGTGGTCGTCCTGGACCAGGGCCGTGTGGTGGAGACCGGCACACATGACGAACTGATCGCGGCGGGCGGCCGTTACGCCGCGCTGTGGACGGCGTGGTCCGACAGCCGGCAGTAGCCCTGGGACCCGTCCGGCGCCGCAGTCACGTGGGAAGCCCGTGACTGCGGCGCCCCGTCATAGGCAGACGCTGACTGCCGTGTGGCGTCGGATGCCGGACGGGTGGGAAGAGGCCGTCTCCAGAGGCCTTGCCGGCCGGCACGGCTCCTGCGTTCCTGCGTTCCACGGCGACTCTGGCACCAGGCCCCATGTCCCGACACCGACGCCGCCTCCGAAAGGCTGTTCAGCCGCGCCTCTCGGACACCCAACGCGGTGGTGACGAAGCTACACAGGTCCCGGGACAGGCCGAGGTCAGCGAGCACCGGCCCCGCGGCACGTCCATGGGCAACCTGACGAACACCGATCCGACTTCACCGTCCACGACGGAGTGCGCCACCCGGACCGTCCCGACCGCCGGCGGAGTCGGCGCGGTTCGCCACTCGCGTCGGCCACGGCGTCGGCCGGCTCCGTCCCGAGCCGTGGACACCGCAGCCCACCGCGCATCTGCCGGCCGACCTGCCGGCGCCGCTGGTCGGCTTCGCCTACGCGACCGTCGTGATCTGCACGGCCGTCGTTCTGTCGGTCACCGTGGTCGGTCTGCCCGTGCTCGCCGGCGCGCTGGTCGGTGCCCGGGCGATCGGCAGGACAGAGCGGTGCGGCCGCGGTCGGCGTACCCGACGACTCCCTCGGCGGCTTCAAGCTCCGGCTCACCCGGCCGCCGTCGATGTGGAACACGGTCCGAGCACCGCTGGGGGCCCGGCCCTACGGTCCGGCAACGAGTCCGCGCCGCAGAGCATGCCCGACACCCGCTCGTCGTGCCCGACCGGGTGCAGGCACCGGCGGCGTCGCCCGACGCACGTCGCCGCCCGCGGGGAGGCAACTCCCCGCGGGCGGCGGACTTCTCGGCGGTCTGCCCTGTGTCAGCCCTGCTGGGCCACCAGGCTCGCCGGGCGCAGGTCGCTCCAGTGGGACTCGACGTAGGCGACACACGCCTCGCGCGTGTCCTCGCCGAAGACCGTGCGCCACCCAGCGGGCACCTCGGCGAACGACGGCCACAGCGAGTGCTGGTTCTCGTCGTTCACGAGTACCAGGAAGCGGCCCTGCGGGTCCTCGAACGGGTTGGTGGTCATGCGTTGTCACTCCTCAGGGACTTAACGGTGAACAGCTCCGAGAGCGGCTGTTCGGGGTCGGCTGCCACGGTGCGCAGCAGGGTCTGGAGTTCGTCGGCGAGCCGTCGTGCCTTGGCGCTGCCGAGCAGGTCGGTCGAGTGGATCAGTTCGCAGTGCACCGGGCCCTCGCCGCGCGGCTCGTAGAAGCTGAGGATCAGCTCGGCCCGCGCGGTGCCGGTCGGGACGGCATGGAACGAGCCGATGCCGCCCTCCAACTGCCCGAGGTCCGCCTGCTCGTGGTGGATCACCATGACCTGCGGTCCCTCCTGCGGCAGTCCGGTGGTCCGCACGACCTCGTCGAACGGGACGTCCTGCCGGTCCAGCGCGCTCAGCGTGGTCTCCCGCACCCTGGTCAGCAGCTCCGCGAACGTCGGGTCGCCGGCGGTGTCGGTACGCAGGACGACCGTGTTGAGGAAGCAGCCGACCAGGTCGGCGAGCTGGTCGTCGGTGCGGCCGGCGACCATCGTACCGATGGGCAGGTCGGTGCCTGCTCCGTGGGCGGTGAGCAGGGCCGCCAGGGCCGAGTGCAGCACCATGAACATGCTGGTGCCGGTGGCCCCTGCGAGCCGGTCCACGGCCGCGTGGAGCTCCTCGTCGAGAACGAAGCCCACATGGTCGCCCGGGCGTCCGCCGGACGCGGCCGGCGCCGCGGTGCCGCGCGGGCCGTCCCCCGGGAGGGCCAGCCGCTGCGGTACGTCCTTCAGCGTCTGCCGCCAGTACGCGAGCTGCCGGCCGCCCCGGCTGTCCGGAGCGGTGAGGTCGCCCAGTACCTCATGGGCCCACCGGGTGTAGTCCGCGTACGTCACCGGCAACGGCTCCCAGTCCGGTGCCCGGCCCTCGGCGCGGGCGGCGTAGGCCGTGGTGAGGTCGCGGAACAGCGGCACCACGGACCACTCGTCCACCGCGAGGTAGTGCATGGTCAGCAGCAGGGCCTGGCTGCCGTCCCGGTCCGTGAGCAGGTGGGCCCGCAGAGGGGCGTCCCGCTCCAGGCGGGGCGCCTGGGCAGCGAGTTCCGCCAGCCGGGCGTCCAGGTCCGCACACCGCTCCGCGGTGAGCGCCGGGCTCTGCGCCGGCTCCTGGACGACCGTGCCCTCCCGCTCGGTGAACGCCGTGCGCAGGGGCTCGTGGCGACCCACCACGTCGGCGAGTGCCGCCGCGACCGTGTCCGCGTCCAGACCGCCCGGGGAGCGCAGCACCAGCGCGTGGTCGAATCCGGGGCTCCGGCGGTACGACTCCCACTGCCGGCGCTGGACGGGCGCCACCGGCAGGGGCGTTCCGTCCTTGGCCGGACCGCCCTCGGCCGCGCGCAGCGCGGGACGGGCGGCGGCCGCGCCCTCCAGCTTGCCGGCGATACCGGCGACGGTCAGCGCGTCGAAGACGTCACGGATGCTCAGCTCGACCCCGAACTCGGCGCGGATGCGGCCCAGCAGCCGCATCGACGCCATGGAGTGGCCTCCGAGTGCGAAGAAGTTGTCGTGCACGCCGACGCTGTCCAGCTTGAGGATCTCGCAGAACAGCTCGGCGAGGCGGGCCTGCGTCTCGGTGGCCGGGCGGGCGTCGCCGGTCATCGCGGTCCAGTCAGGCGCGGGCAGCGCCTTGCTGTCCAGCTTGCCGTTGGGCGTCAGTGGCAGCGGGCCGTCCAAGGGCACGACGAGGGCGGGGACCATGTACTCGGGCAGCAGCCCGGCCACATGGGCGCGCAGCTCCTGCGGGTCCAGCGCCTGCGACACGGATTCCCCTGTCTCCGGCACGGCGTAGCCGACCAGCCGAACGATGTCGCCTTCGCGGTCGGGCACCACGGTGGCCTGGGCGACCGACGGGTGCGAGGCGAGGGCCGCCTCGATCTCGCCCAGCTCGATGCGGAAGCCGCGGATCTTCACCTGGGTGTCGACCCGGCCGAGGAAGTCGAGGTTGCCGTCCACGCGCCAGCGGGCCCGGTCACCGGTGCGGTACATCCGGCTGCCCGGCGCGCCGAACGGGTCGGCGACGAACCGCTCGGAGGTGAGTGCGGCCTTGCCGAGGTAGCCGCGGGCGAGGCCGCGCCCGGAGACGTACAGCTCGCCCACCACGCCCGGCGGGACGGGGCGCAGGTGCTCGTCGAGCACGTAGCAGCGGGTGTTGGGGTCGGGACGGCCGATGGGCACCCGGCCGCCCGGGCGGCCGCCGTGCTCGCGGGCCGGCCACAGTGTGGAGTTGACCGTTGCCTCGGTGAGCCCGTAGGCGCAGATCAGGTGGGCTGTGGCGCCGAACCGCTCGAACAGGTCCGGCGGCACCGTCTCGGTGCCGACCAGGACGGTCGATCCCTCAGGCAGTTCGCAGCCCGGCGGCAGCGCGGACACCAGGGAGGGCGGCAGGATCATGTGGGTGATCCGCTGGTCCTCCAGGAAGTCCGTGAGCGCCGGTCCGGCGACTCTGGCCTCGTCGGTGATCAGGACCAGCCGACCGCCGTGGCACAGCGCCATCGCCAGTTCGAAGACGAAGACGTCGAAGCCGATCGACGCGAACTGCAGCACACGGCTGTCACGCTCCAGTCCCATCCGGTCAACAGCGGTGGCGACCAGGCTGGAGATGCCCTCGTGCGGGACGACCGCGCCCTTGGGGCGGCCGGTCGAACCGGACGTGTAGATCACGTACGCGGCCTGGTCAGGACCGGCCGGCCCGCCGTCCACGGCCGCGTCGGACAGCGCGTCCAGCTCCGCCGCGATGTCCGGCGCGTCGAGCAGTACCACGGACACACCCGGCGCGTCCGGGATCTTCCCGGCGACCGGCTCGGTGCCGACCACGAGGGCCGCGGCCGAGTCCTCGATCATGTACGTGAGGCGGTCTCCGGGGTGGACCAGGTCGAGCGGGAGGAACGCGGCGCCGAGCTTCTGCGCGGCGACCACCGTGGCGACCATGTCGACCGAGCGGGGCACCGCCACACCGACCACACTCTCGGCGCCGACGCCACGGGCGGCGAGCAGCCGCGCGATGCGGTTGGCGCGCGCGTCGAGCTGGGCGTACGTCACCGAGCGGGAGCGCTCGACGACGGCGACCGCGTCGGGCCGCTCGGCGACCTGCCGGGCGAACAGCGCGGGCAAAGACGCCTCGTCGACCTTGCGAGCCGTGCCGTTGAAGCCCTCCAGGACGAGCCGCCGCTCCTCGGCGGAGAGGATCTCCGCCTGCGACAGCGGCTGCCCGGGGTCCGTGACGAGGGCCTCCACCAGCCTGCGGAGGCGATCGCCCATCCGCTCGGCCGTGTCCTGGTCGAACAGCTCGGTGGCGAACTCCAGTCGGCAGCCGAGGGAGTCGGCGTCGCCGTCGGCGGAGGTGTGCTCGGTGAAGCTGAAGACGAGGTCGAACTTGGCGGAGCTGATCCGGAACGGCACGTACTCCACGCCGAGTCCGGGCAGCTCCAGCTCGTCGCCGGTGCGGGCGTGGTAGCCGACCATCACCTGGAACAACGGGTTCCGGGACAGGGACCGGGTCGGGTTGAGCTTCTCGACGACGGACTCGAACGGTACGTCGGCGTGGGAGAACGCGGCCAGGTCCGTCTCACGGACCCGGGCGAGCAGCTCGGTGAAGCTGGGGTCGCCGCTCAGGTCCGTACGGACCACGAGCGTGTTGACGAAGAAGCCGACCAGTTCGTCCAGCGCCTCGTCGCTCCGCCCGGCGATGGGCGAGCCGAGGGGGATGTCCGTTCCGGCGCCCATGCGGTGCAGCAGCGCCGCGACGGCGGCGTGCACCACCATGAACATGCTGGCGCCGCTCTCGCGGGCCAGCCGCCGCAGCCCCTCGTGGACGCGGGCGTCGAACTCGATGTCGAGCTCCGCGCCGGAGAACGCCGGGCGCGCGGGCCGTGGCCGGTCGGTGGGCAGCTCCAGCTCCTCCGGGGCACCCTGAAGCGTCGTACGCCAGTACTCCAGCTGCCTGGCGGCCAGGCTGTCGGGGTCGGCGGGGTCCCCCAGCAGCCGCTGCTGCCAGAGCGCGTAGTCGGCGTACTGGACGGGCAGCGGCTCCCAGTCGGGGGCTTCGCCCGTGTCGAGTCGGGCCGCGTAGGCGGTGGCCAGGTCCCCCAGGAACGGGCGGTCCGACCACTCGTCGGTGGTGATGTGGTGCAGCAGCATCACGACGACGTGGTCGTCCGGCGCCACCTCCACGACCGTGGCGCGCAGTGGCAGTTCGGCGGCAAGGTCGAACGGCCGGCTGACGGCCGCGTCGACGATACCGGGCACCTCGTCCTCGGTGGCGGTCAGATACTCCACCACTGGCCGCGCTTCCTGGGCGGGCAGCACCCGCTGGAAAGCCTGGCCGTCGCCTTCGGCGAAGACGGTGCGCAGCGCCTCGTGGCGTGCCGTCACATCGGCGAGGGCGGTTGCCCACGCCTCCCGGTCGAGGACCCCGCGCAGCCGCATGACCAGCGGGAAGTTGTACGCGGCCGAGGTGCACTCGATCTGCTGGATGACCCACAGCCGCTGCTGGGCGTGGGACAGCGGCAGCTCGTCGGGCCGCTCCCCGGCCGTCAGGGCCGGGCGGGCGGCGCCGTGCGAGGCGGCCGCACGCTCCACCAGGTCGGCGACGGTGGGCGCCTCGAACAGGTCGCGGATCGCGAGTTCGGCGTCGAGGGCGGTGCGGGCGCGGCTCACGAGGCGGGTGGCGAGCAGCGAGTGGCCGCCGAGCTCGAAGAAGTCGCTGTCGATGCCGACGCTGCCTTCCGGCAGTCCCAGGACCTCCGCGAAGAGAGCGCAGAGCGTCTCCTCCCGCGGGGTCCGGGGTGCACGGCTCGGGCCCGAGCCGCCGAAGTCCGGGGCGGGCAGAGCCTTGATGTCGAGCTTGCCGTTGACAGTCAGCGGCAGCGTGTCCACGGCGACGAGCGCGGACGGGACCATGTAGTCGGGCAGGCCGGCCTTCAGGTGGTCGCGCAGCCGCCGCTCCAGTGCTTCGCCCCACTCGGTGCCCGCCTCGGGCACGACATGGCCGACCAGTCGCTTGGTGCCGGCGGTCTCGTTCACGACCACGGCGGCGTGAGCGACGTCGGGGTGCGAGGACAGAGCCGTGGCGATCTCACCCAGCTCGATGCGGTACCCGCGGATCTTGACCTGGTCGTCGGTGCGGCCGAGGAAGTCCAGAAGGCCGTCGGGGCGCTGGACCACGAGGTCGCCGGTGCGGTACATGCGCTCGCCGGGCTCGCCGAACGGGTCGGCGACGAACCGGTCGGCCGTCAGGCCGGGCCGGTCGTGGTAGCCACGGGCCAGGCCGGTGCCGCCGATGTACAGCTCGCCGGGGCAGCCCGGCGGGACGGGCCGCAGCATCATGTCCAGTACATAGGCGCGGGTGTTGCGGATCGGTATGCCGACCGTGGAGGTCGCGCTGTCTGCGGTGGACCCGCCGAGCGTGTTGATCGTGTACTCGGTGGGGCCGTAAAGGTTGTAGCCGTAGGTGCCCTCGGTGCGGCGCAGCCGGCTCCACACCGTGTCGGACACGGCCTCACCGCCGAGCAGGACCAGCGCCGGGCGGTGCTTCCCTGCCGTCTCGTCCCGCTCGAGCAGACCCTCTTCGATGAGCAGCTGGGCGTACGTGGGTGTCACGTTGACCACGTCGACGCGGTGCCGGTCGCAGTAGGCGACCAGTGCCTCGGCGTCACGGCGCAGCTCCTCGTCGCAGACGTGGACCTCGTGGCCCTCGACGAGCCAGAGCAGTTCCTCCCAGGACATGTCGAAGGCGAAGGACACGGTGTGCGCGATGCGAAGCCGTCGCCCGCCCGCGGAGGCGATGGCCGGGTCGAAGATCTCCTTCTGGTGGTTGAGCTGCATGTTCGTCAGGCCACGGTACGGGGTGACGACGCCCTTGGGCCGACCTGTCGAGCCGGAGGTGTAGATGACGTACGCCGGGTGCTCGAGGCGGTCCGGCACGTCGTGGGCGAACGCGGGCCGCTCGGCGTCCGTGATCTCGCCGCCGGGCAGTGCGGCCAGCTCGGCGGCCACGGCCTCATCGTCCAGCAGGAGTTCAGGGGCGACGGGAACGGCGTCCCCGCGCAGGGTCGGGGCGACGGCTTCGGTGGACACCAGACACAGCGGACCGGTGTCCTCCACCATCAGCCGCAGCCGGTCGGCGGGGTGGTCGAGGTCGAGCGGCAGGTACGCGGCGCCGGTGCGCAGGACGGCGAACAGGGCGGCGACCATGTCGATGGACCGGGGCAGCGCGAGCGCGACGACCTTCTCCGGGCCCGCGCCGCGGGCGAGCAGCAGCCGGGCGATCCGGTTGATGTGCGCGTCCAGTTCCACGTACGTCAGGGCGCGCTCTCCGAAGACCAGCGCCACCGCGTCGGGGGTGCGGGCGACCTGGGCCGCGAGCATGTCGGCGACGGTCTCGTTCGGGACGGGCTCGCGGCTGCCCGCCCAGGTGCCGGTGAGGGACTCCCGCTCGCCGGGCAGCAGCAGGTCGAGGGCGCCGACCCGCGTCGTGAGGTCGCCGATGAGGCGCTCCACGAGGGCGCCGAAGCGGTCCAGCGTGGCCGTGGCCCGCTCGTCGTCGACGAGGTCGGGGCGGTACTCCAGCTTGACCTGGACGCTCTGCGCCGGGTTGACGATCAGCGTCATCGGGTAGTGGGTGGCGTCCACGCTGCCCACACCGCTGATGCCGTGCCGCTCCGTCAGCCGGCGGAAGCCGCCCTCGTCGGCGAAGTTCTGGAGCACGTACAGCGTGTCGAAGAGGGTGGAGTGCCCCCCTGCGCGCTGGAGTTCGGCGAGCCCCAGGTACTCGTGGTCCATCAGGGTGACCCGCTCGGTCTGGATGCGGCGCAGCAGGTCGCCGACCGGCTCGGCGGGATCGAGGGTGATCCGCTGGGGCACGGTGTTGAGGAACATGCCGATCGTCGTGTCGACGCCCGGCACGTCCGCGGGGCGCCCGGCGACAGTGGCGCCGAACACCACGTCGTCACGGCCGACCGTGGAGGACAGGACGAGCGCCCACGCGGCGGACAGCACCGCGTTGATGGTCAGCCCGTGCTCGCGGGCGGAGCTGCGGAGCCGGTCACTGAGCGCGCGGCCGAGGCTGAGCGTGCGGCGGCGCGGGATGGTCGGCTCGTCACCTCGCTCGCGGGCGACGAGGGTGGGCTCGTCCAGTCCGGCGAGGGCTCGCCGCCAGGTCTCCCGGGCGGCGTCGAAGTCCTGGCCGGCGAGCCAGCTCAGGTAGTCCCGGTAGCTGCCGGGGGCGGGCAGGGCGCTGTCGTCGCCGGCCGCCGCGTACAGCTCCAGCAGTTCGTCGAGGAAGAGGGACTGGGACCAGCCGTCCCATGCGACGAGGTGGTGGCTGAGCATCAGCCGGTCGGTGGTGTCGGTGAGCCGGATCAGGGTGAGCCGGAACAGCGGCGGCGCGGCCAGGTCGAACCGCGTGTGCCGGTCGGTGTCGGAGATCTCGGCGAGCCGCGCCTGCCGTTGCTGCCCGGTCAGGGCGGTGAGGTCGATCTCGGTGAGCGGCACGGGCAGTTCATCGGCCGGGCAGACGAACTGCACGGGCTCGGGCAGGCCGTCGCTCGTAATGCCGGCGCAGAGGCTCGGGTGGCGGCGCAGCAGGGTTGCACAGGCCGCGCGGAGCCGGTCGGCGTCGAGCCGGTGGTCGAAGTCGAAGGTGTCCTGCGCGGTGTAGACGTCGAGGGCCGAGGTGTCGTAGCTGGCGTGGAAGTAGATGCCGTCCTGCAGCGGCGACAGCGGCCAGATGTCGGCCACCGGCGCGGGGCTGACCCGCTCGACCAGGTCGATGTCGGCCTGGGTGAGGGCGACCAGGGGCAGGTCCGACGGGGTGAGGGACGGCCGGGCGCCGGGCGTGCCGGTCCGGGCGATCAGCTCGCGCAGAGTGTCGGCCCAGGCGCGGCCGAGGGTGTGGACGTCCTCGGCGGTCAGCGCGTTGCCGTCCGGCCACGTCCAGGTGGCGCGCAGCTCGGGGCCCTGCGGGGTCTCCGCACAGACGGCGTTGACCTGGAGCGGGTACGGCATGGCGAGGTCGGCGTCGGGCCCGACGCGCAGCGCGTCGGACTCGACGGCGGGCGCCCAGTCGCGGGTCTGCTCGGCGGGCAGGCGTCCGAAGTAGTTGAACAGCACCTGTGCGGTGGACAGCTGGGCGAACACTGCGGCGAGCTGCGGGTTGAGGTAGCGCAGCATGCCGTATCCGGCGCCGGAATCATGGGCGGACCGCACGGACTCCTTGACCTGCTTCAGCGCGTCGAGCGGGTCGCCGGCGGCGGGCAGGCGTACGGGGTGGAGGCCGGTGAACCAGCCCACGGTGCGGGACAGGTCGGCGTCGGTGCCGTCGCGGCCGTGCCGCTCCAGGTCGACCAGCACGTCGCCGTCGAGGGCCGGGCCGCCGTCACGTTCGGCGCGCCAGCGGGTGACGGCGAGGCGGAGCGCGGCAAGCAGGACCTCCGTGACGTCGGCACCTGCCGCGGCGGGCACGGCGGTGAGCAGGGCACGGGTCTCGTCCGCGGGCAGGGTGACGGTGTGTTCCCGTGCCGCGCCGGCCGTTCCGGTACGGGTGGCTCCGGGCAGCAGCTCGGCGCCGGGGGCCAACGTCGCGGCCCAGTACGGGAGTTCCGCCTGTCGCTGCGGGGAGGTGGCCTGCTCGGCGGCCTCGCGGGCGAACCGGCGCAGGGACGTGGGTACCGGCTCCAGCGCGGGCTTGTCTCCCCGTGCGACGGCGTCCCATGCGGAGGCGAGGTCGCCGAGGAGGACGCGCCAGGACACGCCGTCGACCACCAGGTGGTGGACGACCAGCAGCAGGCGGCCGGGCCGGTCCGCACCGGCGTCGAACCACACCGCCTGGACCATGACGCCGCTGTCGGGGTCGAGGCGGTCGGCGGCGGCGTCGGACTCCTCGCCGATGGCCGCCCGGAGAGCGGCGTCGTCGAGGTCCCGTACGTCGACGCGGCGCAGCAGCGCGGCGGCGTCCACCGAGCCGGCGGCCGTCGTCCGCGCGGACCACAGGGCGGGGACGACCGGGCCGAGGTCCATGCGGGTGAGGACGAGCCGCAGGCCGTCGTGGTGGTCGAGGACGCTCTGGAGGACGTGCGTCAGCTTCTTGGTGTCGGCGGCGGCGGGCGCCTGCAGCAGCATCGAGAGGTTGAAGCGGCTGATGGTGCCGCCGTCCTCACGGAGCTGGTGCACGATCGGCAGCAGCGTGATGTCCCCGACGCCGTCGGAGTCGGCGGCCGCGGGCGTGTCCTGCGCGCCGGTGACAGTGGCCGCGAGGGCCGCTGGGGTCCGGTGCTCGAAGACGTCGCGGGGGCTGATCTGCAGACCGGCCTTGCGGGCGCGGCTGGAGACGGCCATGGACAGGATGCTGTCACCGCCCAGGACGAAGAAGTCCTCGTCGGCGTCGACGGCGTCGATACCGAGGACGTCGGCGAAGATGGCGCACAGCTGACTCTCGTGGCCCCCGGGTGCGGTACGGCCCTGTCGCCTGCGGGCCTCCGGCGCGGGCAGGGCCTTGTGGTCAACCTTGCCGGCGGGCGTGAGGGGCAGGGTGTCCAGGCGGACGAAGTGACTGGGCACCATGGGCGCGGGCAGGACGCCGCTCAGCGCGTCCCGTACGGCCTCGGTGTCCAGGTCCGCGCCGGCGGCCGGTACCAGATAGGCCACCAGCTGCTTGACTCCCCGCTCATCGTCGCGGGCCACGACCGCGACACCGCCGACCGCCGCAACCTCGCGCAGTCGGGCTTCGATTTCACCGAGCTCCACCCGGTTACCCCTGATCTTGACCTGGTGGTCGGTGCGCCCGAAGTAGGTGAGCACGCCGTCTCCACTGAACTGAACCATGTCTCCGGTGCGGTACATCCGCCCACCCGGTACGCCGAACGGATCGGCGACGAAGCGCTCCGCGGTCAGCGCGGCGCGTCCGTGATAGCCGCGGGCGAGCTGATCCCCCGCGATGTAGAGCTCACCCGGCTCGCCCTCCGCGACGGGGCGGAGGTGGCGGTCGAGGACGTAGAGGCGGGTGTTCCACACGGGTCGCCCGATGGGGACGGTGCCGCCCTCCTCGGGGGCGGAGCCGGCCTCCCAGCTCGTGACCTGGATGACGGCCTCTGTGGGGCCGTACACGTTGAAGAGCGGTACGCCGGTGCGCTTCCGCCAACGCCGGGCCAGCGGCACGGGCAGTGCCTCGCCGCCGCTGAAGGCACGGCGCAGCGTCGTCCACCACTCGCCCGCGTCGTCCTCCGCCAGGAGCGCCCCGTACAGGGACGGCACGAGGTCGACGGTGGTGACCCGCTCACGGCGGACCAGCTCGACGAGGTACGCGGGGTCGCGGTGTCCGTCGGGACGCGCGATCACGACGGTGCCGCCGGTGAGCAGGGGGGTGAAGATCTCCAGTACCGACGGGTCGAAGCTGGTCGAGTACTGGTGCAGGACCCGCTCCCCCGGCCCGTACCCGAACCGCTCGGCGGTCCAGGAGATCTGACCGGTGACCGCGCGGTGGGTGACCACGACGCCCTTCGGCCGGCCCGTGGAGCCCGAGGTGTAGATGAGGTACGCAGCGCTGTCCGGGTGCACCGGCACGGCGACGGGTGCGACCGGAGCGGCGGTGGTGTCCCGCGTGAGGACGACGGGGGTCACTCCGTCGAGTTCGGGCAGCCCGGTCAGGGACTCCTCGGTGGCGACGACCGTCCGCGCACCGGAGTCGGCGAGCATGTACCGAACCCGGTCGGCCGGGTAGCCGACGTCGACCGGCACGTAGGCGGCGCCGGCCTTGAGCACGCCGAGCAGGGCGACCAGTGTGTCGGCGGAGCGCGGCACGGCGACGGCGACGACGGACTGCGGGGTCACACCCTGGGCCACCAGCCGGTGGGCCAGGATCTCGGCCCTCGCGTCCAGTTCGGCGTACGTGGTCCGCCCGGCGTCGTGGACCAGCGCGATCGCGTCCGGGGTGCGGCGGGCCTGCCGGGTGAAGGCTTGGTGCAGGGTGTCGCCGGGGAGGGCACGGCCGGAGCCGGTCAGCGCGGCACGGGTGGTGCGCTCCTCCTCGGCCGTGACCATGGCGAGCTGTGCCACCGGCCGGAGCGGGTCGGTGACGAGCTGGTCCAGAACGCCCGCGAGCCGGCCGGCGAACCGGCGGGCCGCCGCGGCGTCGAGCCGGGCCGGGTCGTGGTCGAGGCGCAGCCGGAGCCGCTCGCCGGGCAGGACGGTGAGGGCCAGCGGGTAGTGGACGGCGTCTTGGACATGCGAACCGGTGATCCGGACCAGACCCGCCGGATCGGTCGGCTCGCCCGCCTCGGGCAGGTTCTCGACCACGACCAGCGCCTCGAACAGGTCTCCCCGTCCCACGGCGCGCTGGATCTCGGCGAGCCCCACGTGCTGGTGGTCCAACAGCTCGGCCTGTTCGTCCTGGAAGCGCGCGAGGACATCGGTGAGTGACTGCTCGGGCTGCCAGCGCAGCCGTGCCGGAAGGGTGTTGATGAGGAGGCCCACCAGGGTCTCGACGCCTTCGACGGCAGCCTGGCGACCCGAGACGGTGGTGCCGAAGACCACGTCGCGGGAGCCGGTGACATCACCGAGCAGGAGGCCGAAGGCTCCCTGTACGACGCTGCCGAGCGTCAGCCCCTGCCGGCGGCAACGCTCCGCGACGGCGGCGGTCTCCTCCGCGGACAGCTCCACGGTGACCGTGCCGGTCCGCCCCTCCTCGCCGTCGGTGCCACGCACCGGGAGCCGGGCGGGGCCGTCGAAACCGGCGAGGGTGTGCCGCCACGCCTCCAGTGCGCCGTCCCGGTCGCGGGCGGCGAGCCAGCCGGCGTACCCCCGGTACGTCTGGTCCGGCGTGGAAGTGCCGGCCTGTGTGCCGCGCCGGTAGCCGGCCAGCAGCTCCCGCATGAGCAGCGAGACGGACCAGCCGTCGACGACGATGTGGTGCAGCGTCAGTACGAGTTGCGAGCGCTCGGTGCCGTAGCGGATCAGCGCCGCCCGCAGCAGGGGGGCGGCGGCGAGGTCGAAGCCCTCGGCCCGCTCCTGGGCCGCGATGCCGTCGGCAGCCCCGTCGGTGTCGTGTCCGGACACGTCGGTGTAGCTCCAGGGCACGGTGACGCGCTCACCGATGAGCTGCACGATCCGGCCGTCGGGGAGCTGGTGGAAGGCGGCCCGCAGCAGCGGATGGCGGTCGAGGAGGCCCTGGACGGCCGCCCGCAGGGCCTCGGGGTCGACGTCGCCGGCGAGTTCGACCGTGTCCTGGACGGCATAGCCGTCGGCGCCGGTGTCGTCCGTCGAGGCGTGGAAGTAGAAGCCCTCCTGGAGCGGCGTGGCCGGCAGGACGTCCACAAGGTCCGGGACGGCGGCGGCGCACTCGGCCCGCTCGTCGTCGCTCAGAGCGACGAGCGAGAACGGTACGGGCAGGCCGCCGGCCGCGTCCTGCGCGGTGCCCGTCCCTTCCGGCGCAACGGGCACGTCACCGACGAGCCGGGCGAGCGCCGCGACGGTGCGGTGGCGGAACACATCGCGGGGCGTGATCGCGAGACCGGCCTCGCGGGCGCGGTTGACCAGCTGGATCGCGACGATGCTGTCACCGCCCAGCTCGAAGAAGCTGTCGTGGACGCCTGCCGAGGACAGGCCCAGCAGGTCGGCGAACAGCCCGGCGAGCGCGGACTCCGCGGGCGTGGAGGGCGCGTCGTCGCCGCCCATCGCCGTCCACCGCGGCGCGGGGAGGGCGCGGGTGTCGAGCTTGCCGTTCGGGGTCAGCGGCAGGGGCCCGTCGAGACGCACGAGGGCGGACGGGACCATGTGGTCCGGCAGGGCCTCGGCGATCCGGGTGCGTGCCTGCGCGACCACGGTGCCGGCGTCCGTACCGGCCTCTGCCACGACGTAGGCGACGAGCCGCTTGACGTTCCGGTGGTCCTCGCGGACGAGGACGGCGGCCTGGGCGATGCCGGGGCAGGCCATGAAGGCGCTCTCGATCTCGCCGGGTTCGATGCGGTGGCCGCGGATCTTGATCTGGCCGTCCGTGCGACCGAGGAATTCCAGGTTGCCGTCGCCGGTCCAGCGAACCCGGTCGCCGGTGCGGTACATCCGGGCGCCGGGCGCGCCGTACGGGTCGGCGACGAAGCGTTCCGAGGTGAGTCCCGGCCTGCCGAGGTATCCGCGGGCGAGGCCGCGACCGGCGACGTACAGTTCGCCCTCGGTGCCCACCGGGACCGGGCGGAGGGCCGAATCGAGCACGTAGGTACGGGTGTTGGGGTCGGGTTCGCCGATGGGCGCGGGTCCGGGCCGGTGGGGGTCGGCGATCCACAGCGTGGAGTTGACGGTCGCCTCGGTGAGTCCGTACGCGACAACGACCTGGAGGCGTCCGGACCAGCGGGCGATGAGTTCGCCGGGCACCGCCTCGGTGCCGACGATCAGCACGGCGCCTTCGGGAAGCTCGCACTCCTGCGGCAGCGCCGACACGAGCGACGGCGGCAGGATCATGTGGGTGGCGCGGTGGCGTGCGATGTAGTCGGTGAGGGCGGGCCCTGCGACACGGCGCTCGGTGGGGACGACGATGATCCGGCCGCCGACGCAGAGCGCCATGATCAGGTCCCAGACCGTCACGTCGAAGCCGACGGACGCGAACTGCACGACACGGCTGTCGGCGGTGATGCCGATGCGGTCGGTGGCGGTGGCGATGAGGCTGCCGACTCCGTCGTGCGAGACGACGACGCCCTTGGGCCGGCCGGTGGAACCCGAGGTGTAGATGAGGTAGGCGGCCTGGTCCAGGACGACGGGGACGTCCGGGTTCGAGGCGTCGAGCGCGGCGATCTCGGCAGTGACGGACGGCTCGTCCAGCAGCAGGTGCTCGACGCCCGGCGCGTCCGGCAGTTCGGCGGACAGCGCGCGCGTCGTCAGGACGAGGTGCGCGCCCGCGTCGTCCAGCATGTAGGAGATCCGGTCCTGCGGGTGGTCCGCGTCCAGCGGAAGATAGGCCGCCCCTGCCTTCATCACGGCCAGCAGGGAGACGACGAGTTCGGGAGAGCGCGGCAGCGCGACGCCCACGACGTGCTCACCGCCTACGCCCCGGGCGGCGAGAAGCCGGGCAAGACGGTTCGCCGCGGCGTTGAGCTCCGTGTACGTCATCTCCCGGTCCTCGCAGACGAGGGCGACGGCGTCCGGGGTGCTGAGCACCTGCCGTTCGAAGGCGGCGGGCCAGGACAGCTCGGGGACCTCGCGGGGCGCCACGCCGAACTCACCGAGCAGCTGGGCGCGTTCCTCGGCAGAGGCCAGTTCGATACGACCGATGGGGCGGCCGGTCTCCTCGGCGAAGGCGTCGAGGAGGATACCGAAGCGGCGCTGGTGGTCCACCAGCGTCTCCTCGTCGCACACCTCCGCGTCGGCGTCGAACAGGATCCGCACCGCGCCGCGCAGCGACTCGCCGACGGTGATGGCCAGGTCGCTCACCGGGCCCAGCCACTGGGGACGGAGGTCGGAGGTGTGGTCGCCGAAGCGCAGCCAGTCGGTGCCGGGCAGGATGTTGACCGTGGGACCGACGAGCTCCGCGACTCCCTCGGCCAGGCCCAGGTCCCTGGCCAGGTCCTCACCCCGGTAGCGCGCGTGCGCGACCGTTTCGGCGATCCGGGCCCGCACCTGGGTCATGAGCTCGGCCGGGGTCATGCCCCCGTGGACGCGCAGCCGTAGCGGCAGGATGTTGGACACCATGCCGGGGACGTCCATCGCCTCGGTGTCCTGGCGGGTGGTGACGGGCAGCCCGAGGACGAGGTCCTGCGCACCCGTGACACGGTGCACGTAGGCGGCCACAGCAGCCACCAGCAGCCGGGACATCCGTACGCCGGCGTCCGCCGCGGATGCGTACAGCCGGGCGGTGTCCTGCTGCGACAGCTCCGTGGTGCGCCGGTAGCGGCGGGATATCAGGGTCGAGGAGCGCTCCACAAGACGGACCGGCTCGGGCCGGTCGGCGAGCCGTTCGAGCCAGTACGCCCGGTCGGTGCGGTACTGCTCGGATGCCCGGTAGGCCAGCTCGGAGTCCAGCAGCCGGGTGACGGACCAGTCGACGGCCCCGGCCGGTTCGCCGTTGGTGTAGAGCTCGCCGACCCTGCGGGAGATCAGTGCCACGCCCACTCCGTCGATGACGATGTGGTGATAGCGCTGGCACCACAGGACCCGGTCGTCCGCGAGACGGATCAACGTGTGGGCGAACAGCGGGCCGTGCGCCACGAGTCCGGCCGCAGTGTTCCGGTCGGCCTCCATCCAGTCCCAGGCGGCGTTCTCGGGATCGGGTGCGTCGCGCAGGTCGACGACGGGGACCTCGACGGGGTACCGCTCCGGCCACTGGCGCGGACTCCCGTCCTCGTCGCCGATGCGCACATGCAGGCAGTCGGCCTCCTCGCTCACCTGGCGCAAGGCCGCGGCCAGGCGGTCGAGGTCGACGTCCCCGCGCAGTTCCAAGGTGAAGGAGACGTTGAAGGCCGAGCTGTCGGGCTCGATCTGCTGGGCAAGCCAGATGCCGGATTGCCCGCCGGTAACGGGTGTCCCGGCAGCGGGTGTCCGGTCCGACTCGGCATCAAACATCGTTCGCGTGGCCTTTCCTGGGTGGTGCGTCATTGAAGGGGTCGTTGCTCGGCGCCGGCCGTGCGGCGCGCTGTCTCGTCCATGGCGTACGGGTACCGCAAGCCGCGCCCGCCCGGACGGCCACCGGACGGGCGCGGTTGTGAGTGGTGGCCGGCTGCCGAGGCGCCCTGCCATGGGCCTTACTTGATGGCCTCCAGCATCGGCACGACCTGGTCGATGGCGTACGGGATGGAGAGCACCGTGTTGAAGGAGAGCGCGGCGCCGATGTCCGGGCTGTCGTACGGCAGGAACAGGTCCCGCTTCTCCTGGTGGACCTTGGTCTTCTTGTACAGCGGGTCGGCCTTCATGGCCTTCTCCGTGTCAGGGGTGCCGAGCCAGACGGTACGGTCCGCCTCCATGGCGTCCAGGCGCTCGACGCTGAGGTCGGCGATGTTCTCCTTGCCCAGAGCCTTGCGGTAGGTCTCGGAGGTGGTGAAGCCCATCTCCGTCAGGAAGATGACCTTCGGGTCCTTGGGCGAGAACGCGGAGAACTTGCCCGGCTCATAGGGCTCGCCGACGGCGACGGTCTTGCCCTTCCACTCGGGGTGCTTGTCACGGACGGCCTTGAAGCGGGCGTCGATGTCCGAGATCAGTTTCTCGGTCTCGCTGTCCTTGCCCAGCGCCTTGCCGATCTGGCGGGTCATGACCTGCCAGGGCGCCTGGTAGTCCTCGTGGCCCTTGGGCTGGGCGACGACCTTGGTGAACTTGGAGAGCGTGTCGTACTGCTCCTTCTTCATCCCCGAGTACTGGGCGATCACGAGGTCCGGCTTCAGCGCCGCGATCTTCTCGATGTTGTACTCGTCGCGCTCACCGACGATCTGCGGCGGCGTGGAGCCCCACTTGTCCTTCGCCCACGGCCACTTGCCGTACGGCTGCTCCTTGAACCAGTCCACCGAACCGACCGGCTTGACACCGAGGGCCAGCACCCCGTCCTGGTCCGAAAGACCCAGGGTGACGACCTTCTTCGGCTCCTTGTCGATCGTCGTGCTGCCGTACTTGTGCTCGACTGTCACCGGGAAGCCGGCGGACTTGGCGGCGCCGGACCCCCCCGAGGGCTTGGACTCGGTCTTCTCGGTGCCGCCCCCACAGGCGGTCAGGGCGAACGCGGCGACGGCGGCGACGGCCGCTCGGGGGATGTTTCTGACGAGCCGCGTCAGCGCGGGACGTGTACCAATGGACACGAATGTTCCTTTCACGGTGGTTTCTCAGTGCATGCCACACCCGCCGTGTACGACGGCGCTACCGGCGGGGCGGGGGCGTGTGGGGGGCTTGGCAGGTGGTCCCTGGGGAGGGAGCGGAGCCTCTAGCGGGCCGTACCGATGCCGTCGGCGACGGGCCGGGCGACGGCCGGAACGGCCTTCAGGCCGCGGTCGATGATCGAGCCCAGAATCTCGCCGACCCTGATCGCCGTGTTGGACAGCAGGGACGACGTGATGCCGTGGGTGTGCTCGGTGCCGCCCTGGAGGTAGATACCGCAGCGCATTTCGGGGTGGGTGGCGACACGGTAGTCGCGCTCGACCCGGACGCGGCCCTGGGCGTCGCGGTGGCAGCGGTCCCCGACCTCTCCGAGGAGGCCGACGGGGTCCGCCTGGCTGTAGCCGGTGGCGTAGACGACGACGTCGGCGTCGAGGATCGTCTCCTCGCCGGTGACGAGCGACGTGACCCTGGCCCGGACGCTGTCGTGCGTCTCCTCGACGCCGGTGAGCCGGGAGACGTTGATGAAGCGCAGCCGCTCGGTACCGAGGACCCGCTCCTGATACGCCTGCCGGTACAGGTCGTCGATCAGGTCGATGTCCACCACGGAGTAGTTGGTGTTCCCGTGGTAGTCCATCAGCTTGCGCTTGATGTCGTCGGGGGCCGTGTAGTACTCGTCGACCGCGGCCGGGTCGAAGATGCGGTTGGCGAAGCTGCTGTCGTCGGCAGGGCTGTAGCCGTAGCGGGAGAAGACGGCGCAGATCTCGGCTTCGGGGAAGCGGCGGTGCAGGTAGGCCACATTCTCGGCGGCGCTCTGGCCGGCGCCGACGACGACGAAGCGGGAGGGGTTGGTGCCCTCCAGGCCGTCGACCTTCTTCAGCAGCTCGGAGTTGTGCCAGACGCGGTCCGTCCGGTCGACGCCTTCCGGCATGAGGGGACGCAGTCCGGTTCCGATGACGAGGTTGCGGGCCCGGTGGACCACGACCTCGGACCCCGAACGGGCCGTCACGTCGAGGTAGTCCACCACGCCGTCGCGCACGACGGGCTCGACGGCGATGACCTCGTGGCCGTAGGAGACCATGTCGTCGACCTTCGCCGCGGCCCACTCGAAATAGTCGTGGAACTCCACGCGGAGCGGGAACAGGTTCTTGTGGTTGACGAAGTCGACGAGGCGGTCCTTGCTCTGCAGGTAGCAGAGGAAGCTGTACTCGCTGGCCGGATTCCGCAGCGTCACCAGGTCCTTGAGGAAGGACACCTGCATGGTCGCGTCGTCGATCAGCATGCCGCGGTGCCAGCCGAAGCTCGGCTGCTGCTCGAAGAAGTGAGCGGTGACCGCCTCCTGCCTGCCGACGCGTGCATTGTGCTCGCTGAGCGCTATCGCCATGGCCACATTGGACGGCCCGAAGCCGATACCAATGAGGTCGTGGACCAAAGGTGCGTCGCCAGGAAGAACCTGAGACATGTCACTCCCATCGTGCGGGACAGCCGCCTGTGAGGCGTGGGTGAGAACGAGGCGTCAGGCACACCGGAAGCGGCGGCCGAGCGGAACTTAGGTAAAGCTAACCTGATCTAGCCAACCTGTCACGTGGACAAATCGGGCAAGGTGTCGATCACGACGTCAAACACCATGAGATTCATGGCGTGTTGCACCCTTAGGTAAGCCTTGCTTTACTGAGCGCCGGTCTATCGCTCTTTCTAGGAGGAACCCCCATGCGGGTCGTCATGTTCGGTTATCAGACCTGGGGGCACCGCACCCTGCAAGCGCTCCTGGACTCCGAGCACGACGTGGTGATGGTCGTGACGCACCCCAGGAGCGAGCACGCCTACGAGAAGATCTGGAGCGATTCGGTCGCCGACCTGGCCGAGGAGCACGGCGTCCCTGTCGTCATCCGCAACAGGCCGGACGACGAGGAGCTGTTCCAGCGACTCAAGGAGGCCGACCCGGACATCATCGTGGCCAACAACTGGCGCACATGGATCCCGCCGCGCATCTTCAACCTTCCCCGGCACGGCACGCTGAACGTCCACGACTCGCTGCTGCCCAAGTACGCCGGCTTCTCACCGCTGATCTGGGCCCTCATCAACGGCGAGCCCGAGGTCGGCGTCACGGCCCACATGATGGACGACGAGCTCGACGCGGGCGACATCATCCAGCAGCGTGCAGTCACCGTCGAGCCGACCGACACGGCCACGGATCTGTTCCACAAGACGGTCGACCTCATCGCCCCGGTCACGATCGGCGCTCTCGACCTGATCGCCTCCGGACAGGCCGAGTTCACCAAGCAGGACCGCTCCCAGGCCAGCTTCTTCCACAAGCGGTCCGAGGAGGACATCCGCATCGACTGGAACTGGCCGGCCCAGGACCTCGAGCGCCTTGTCCGCGCCCAGTCCGCCCCGTACCCCAGCGCCTTCGCCTTCCACAAGGGCAAGCGCCTCGAAGTGGTCTCCGCCGTCGTGTCCCAAGGCCGCTACGGCGGCACCCCGGGCCGCATCTTCTACCGCGAGGGCGACGGCGTGGTCATCGTCGCCGGGGCCGACGCCCGCACGGGCCGCAACCACGGCCTGGCCATCACCCGCGTACGGACCGAGGACGGCCACGTGATGCCGGCCCTCGAGTACTTCACCTCCATGGGCGGCTACCTCACCAGCCGTCCCTGACCATCGGAACCCACACCTATGCGTACCGCATGGCCGCGGCACTACCTCATGTGCCGGCCCACCCACTTCGACGTGGTCTACTCCATCAACCCGTGGATGGACCCGAAGAAGCCCGTCGACACCCAACTGGCCATCACACAGTGGGAACAGCTGCGCCAGGTCTACCTCGACCTCGGCCACACCGTCGATCTGATCGATCCACTGCCCGGCCTGCCCGACATGGTCTTCGCCGCCAACGGCGCCACGGTCATCGACGGCCGCGCCCTGGTGGCGCGGTTCCGCGACGCCGAACGGATGGACGAGGCTCCGGCGTACCGCGACTGGCTTCACGACCACGGCTTCACCTCCCTGCACACCGCCGGTTTCGTCAACGAGGGTGAGGGCGACTACCTGTTCACCGGTGACTGGCTGCTCGCGGGCACCGGCTTCCGGAGTGACCCGCGCTCGCACGCCGAGGCCCAGGAGTACTTCGAGCGTCCGGTGATCAGCCTGCGCCTCGTCGATCCGCGTTACTACCACCTGGACACCGCGCTCGCCGTCCTCGACGAGAGGACCATCGCCTACTACCCGGCGGCCTTCTCCCCGGGCAGCCGCGCGGTCCTGCAACGGCTCTTCCCGGACGCCATCACTGCCACCGAAGCCGACGCGGCGGTCTTCGCGCTCAACGCCACGTCCGACGGCTGCAACGTGGTGCTGCCGCACAACGCGACCGGCCTCGCCGAGCAGCTCCGCAACCGCGGCTTCAACCCGATCGGCGTCGACCTGTCGGAACTGCTCAAGGCGGGCGGCAGCGTGAAGTGCTGCACGCTCGAGCTGCGCAGCGCCGTCTGAGCACCGGGGAGCCCAGACGGTCCTGGGCCCCCGGCAGTGGTACCGCGGGGGCGCGACGCCCGTGCAGACCACTTGCACATCCGGTGCACGAGCGGGGGCATCAGGCGGCAGCGGCGCCCCGTCACCCCGAACGCGTCCTCACCGAATCGCCCGGGCCTGAGTGGCTCACGAGATCCGGTGGCGCACAACAGGGGTGCACTCGGCCGGCGAGCCGACGACGCCGTTGCCGGGCCGTCCGCCACGCACAGGAGCCGCCTCCTCGACCGGGTACACAGCCTGGCAGGAGGCGGCTTCTTGCTGCTGACGCCACGTCAAGGAGTGGGTCGGGCTCGCGTCGGACGAGCGTCGCGTTCGTCGAAAGCCGGCGCCGGTGTCCCTCTGAGTCACCGGATTTGCGACCTGTGGCGTCAGTCCGGGCCGCCGATCACGGGGTAGGGCACGAAGGTGGTGCTCTTCTCGTCGATCGCGAGAGGGCGGCCGAGCGGGGGAACGGCCCGCTGCGGACAGTCGAGGCGCTCGCAGATCCGGCACCCCATGCCGATCCGTGTGGCGGCCGAGGCGTTGTCCAGGTCGAGGCCGTCGGAGTAGACGAGGCGCCCGGCGTGGCGGATCTCGCAGCCGAGGCCGATGGCGAAGGTCTTGCCGGGCTCGCCCCAGCCGCCGCGTTGGCGGGTAATGGCACGGGCGGTCCAGAGGTAGCGCTGTCCGTCCGGCATCGAGGCGATCTGGACGTGGATGCGGCCGGGTGCGGCGAATGCCTCGTAGACGTTCCAGAGCGGGCAGGTGCCGCCGGCCCGGGAGAAGTGGAACCCGGTCGCGGACTGGCGTTTGGACATGTTGCCGGCGCGGTCCACGCGTACGAAGGAGAACGGAACCCCGCGCAGCCGGGGCCGCTGGAGCGTGCTGAGCCGGTGGCAGACCGTCTCGTATCCGAGGCCGAACCGGTCGGTGAGGCGCTCGATGTCGTAGCGGTACTCCTCGGCGGCCGTATGGAAGGCCCGGTAGGGCAGGACCAGCGCGGCGGCGAAGTAGTTGGCGACACCGATCCTGGCGAGCGACCAGGTGGCCGAGTCCTGCTCGTAGTCCTCGCAGGCGAGGCGGGACAGCTCCTCGTCGTATTCGAGCAGGGCGAGCTGGGTGGCCATCCGGAACGCCTGCTGCCCAGGGCGCAACCTGCTGGACAGGTGCAGGACGCGGCCCGCCGGGTCGTAGTGGTGCAGCCGGTCGGAGTCGGACGCCAGGCACACACCGTGCTTGTCGGCGAGGTGGGCGGCAAGCGCGCGCAGGACCTCACCGGGGCGGATCCCGATGGCGCGGGCCAGTTCCTCGGCGGCGAGGTCGGTGTCGTGCAGGTAGTTCTGCCGGCGGTAGAAGAACTCGCGGATCTCCTCGGGCGGCGAGCGCGGCAAGGTGCTGTCGTCGAGGCCACGGCCGTCGCCCGCCTGGGCCAGCCGCTCGGCCAGCGCCTGGTTGCGGCGGCCCAGGTCGACCAGGACTTCGGCGACGGCCGGCGTACGGGCCGCCAGTTCCGCGAGGTCGGATGCGGAGACACGGGCTTCGGCGACCTCGTTGGCCAGTGCCTCCCGCAGGTCGGCGAGCAGTCTGCTGGTGTCCCTCTCGGAGAAGAAGCCCGGGTCCACACCGAATGCCTCGGTCAGCCGCAGCAGCACGGGCACGGTCAGCGGGCGCGCGTCGTGCTCCATCTGGTTCAGATAGCTCGGCGAGATGGCCAGTATCCGGGCCAGCTCGGCCTGGCTGAGCCGCCGCTCCTCCCTCAGCCTTCGCAGCCGCGCTCCGGCATAGGTCTTGCTCACTGCGCTCCCCGTCGTCGGCCTGCCGGCTGTGGCGCCGCTGTGGCTGCGCGCACGGACGCACACCGCAACCGTCCGGTGTGCCCCTCCCCGGTGTGGGGTCAGCCTACGCACACTGTCGCCGAAACCGATGTTGGCAAAGTTGGCAATCCGGGTGCGAAAGATGCGCACAACTTGGCACACGGCCACCATTGATGGCACTCGGTGCCACTGCCAGAGTCGTGTTGCGGCCCGCCGGACCCGGCAACCGGAGCGGATCATCGGGCACGATTCACGCCCTGACGGCGGAGATCTCGGCGATTTCGCCCCAGCAGCCCGGCGGCATTGCTCAGCTTCACTCGGGCACGGGCAGGCGGGCCGCACCACGAGGAACGACACCCAGTGTCATGTCTTCGCAACAGTTGACGAACACGGCACCACCGAGGAATCCGGGAGAGACGGTCATGGCACAGACAGGGACAGCAACGGAGACGGCCGAAGAGCTGACGCGGCGGTGGGCCACCGACTCCCGCTGGAAGGGGATCGAGCGCACCTACAGTGCCGACGAGGTCGTGAGGCTGTCCGGCAGCGTCCGCGAGGAGCACACGCTGGCCCGGCGGGGGGCCGAGCGGCTGTGGCGGCAGCTGCACGGCCTCGACTACGTCCACGCGCTGGGCGCCCTGACCGGCGGCCAGGCCGTGCAGCAGGTGAAGGCCGGACTCCAGGCCATCTATCTCTCGGGCTGGCAGGTGGCCGCCGACGCCAACCAGGCGGGCCACACCTACCCCGACCAGAGTCTCTACCCGGTCAACTCCGTCCCGCAGGTGGTGCGCCGGATCAACAACGCCCTGCTGCGCGCCGACCAGATCGCCACCGCCGAGGGCGGCACGGACACCACCGACTGGCTCGCGCCGATCGTCGCCGACGCCGAGGCCGGCTTCGGCGGCCCGCTCAACGCCTTCGAACTGACCAAGGCGATGATCGCCGCCGGCGCCGCGGGCATCCACTACGAGGACCAGCTCGCCTCCGAGAAGAAGTGCGGCCACCTCGGCGGCAAGGTCCTCGTCCCCACCTCCCAGCACATCCGCACGCTCAACGCGGCCCGCCTCGCCGCCGACATCGCCGACGTCCCGACCCTGATCGTCGCCCGCACCGACGCGCTCGCCGCGAACCTGCTCACCAGCGACGTCGACGAGCGCGACGCACAGTTCGTCACCGGCGAACGCACCGCCGAGGGCTTCTACCGCGTGCAGAACGGCATGGCTCCCGTCATCGCCCGCGGCCTCGCCTACGCCCCCTACGCCGACCTCATCTGGGTCGAGACCGGCACCCCGGACCTGGCGCAGGCCCGCGAGTTCGCCGAGGCCATCCACGCCGAGCACCCCGACCAGATGCTGGCGTACAACTGCTCGCCCTCCTTCAACTGGAAGGCCGCCCTGGACGACGACCAGATCGCCAAGTTCCAGCGCGAACTCGGCGCCATGGGCTACAAGTTCCAGTTCATCACCCTGGCCGGCTTCCACTCCCTCAACCACGGCATGTTCGACCTGGCCCGCGGCTACGCCGAACACGGCATGACCGCCTACGTCGACCTCCAGGAGCGCGAGTTCGCCGCCCAGGAGTACGGCTTCACCGCCGTCAGGCACCAGCGCGAGGTCGGCACCGGCTACTTCGACCTCGTCTCCACCGCCGTCAACCCCGCCTCCTCCACCACGGCGCTGACCGGCTCCACCGAGGAAGAGCAGTTCCACTAGAAGCGGCCCGGGCCGGCCACCGGGCCGGCCACCCCGCACCCGCACATCGAGCGCACCCGTGTCCAGCTGGGGGCCCGGACGACCGTCCCCGTCCGGCCCCCCAGCGCTCCCGCTGAGGAGTCCTCCATGTCCACCATCGCACTGACCGGTCGTATCCAGGTCCTCGGTGCACCCGGCGACCGCTTCGACGAGATCCTCACACCCGAGGCCCTGGACTTCGTCGCCCGCCTCGACGCCGCCTTCGCCAACCGCCGGTTCGAGCTCTTCGCCGAACGGCGCCGCCTGGCAGGCCGGCTCGCCTCCGGCTTCCCCCTCGACTTCTCCAGCGCCACCGCGGGTGTCCGGAACGACCCCGACTGGCGTGTCGCCCCGCCCGCACCTGGGCTGACCGACCGCCGGGTGGAAATCACCGGGCCTCCGGACCGTCGGACCGCCGCGGCCGCGCTCACCTCGGGGGCCCAGGTGTGGATGGCGGACTTCGAGGACGGCACGTCGCCCACCTGGGACAACATCATCGGCGGCCAGCTCACCCTGCTCGACGCGGTCGAACGGCGGCTCGACCTCGCCCCGGCGGCAGGAACGGAGTACCCGTCCGGCACTGAGCTCGCCACCATCATGGTCCGTCCACGCGGCTGGCACCTCACCGAGAAGCACCTGGTGATCGGCGACCGCCCGCTGTCCGCATCCCTGGTCGACTTCGGCCTGTACTTCTTCCATTGCGCACAGCGGCAGATCGACGCGGGCAGCGGCCCGTACTTCTATCTCCCGAAACTGGAACACCGCGACGAGGCGCGCCTGTGGAACGACGTGTTCGTCCTCGCCCAGGAGCTGCTCGGCATCCCGCGCGGCACCATCCGGGCGACCGTGCACATCGAGACGGTCACCGCTGCTCTGGAGATGGAGGAGATCCTCTACAAGCTGCGCGAGCACAGCGCCGGCCTCAACGCGGGGCGCTGGGACTACCTCTTCAGCCTGATCAAGAACTTCGCCCACCGCCCGGACTTCACACTCCCCGACCGCGACAGGGTCACGATGACGGCGCCCTTCCTCCGGGCGTACACCGAACTGCTCGTACGCACCTGTCACAAACGCGGAGCCCACGCCGTCGGCGGCATGGCCGCACATGTCCCCCTCCAGGACGCCGCGGCGAACGAAGCCGCACGCGCCAGGGTCCGGCTCGACAAGGAACGCGAGGCCGAGGACGGCTTCGACGGAACCTGGGTCGCCCATCCGGCACTCGTCCCGCTGTGCCGAGACGTCTTGACCGGCGTCCTCGGCGACCGCCCTCACCAACTGGACCGCATGCGCGAAGACGTCCATGTCACCGCCGACGACCTGCTTGCGGTCCGACGCACGGCGGGCCCGCCGACCACCGACGGCGTCCGTTCCAGCATCGCCCTCGCCCTGCGCTACTTCGACGCCTGGCTGCGCGGCGAGGGCGCCGTCCACAAGGACGGCCACGTGGAGGACGCCGCGGCCGCGGAGATCGCCCGCAGCCAGGTCTGGCAGTGGATACGCCACGGGGCCGTCAGCCGGGAGACCGTACTCACCGTCCTCGACGAGGAACTGGCCGCCCTGGGCGCGCAGTACCCGTGGGCCCGGATCGAGGACGTCCGGGAGATCTTCGAGCGCACCGCACTCGCCAGGACACTGCCCCCGTTCTTCACCGCCGACGCCTACGCCCGTCACCTCGTCGACCGCCAGGAGGCACAGTCATGAGCGCACTGGTCCCCAGGGTCGGCGTGGTCGGCGGCGGACAGATGGGCGCCGGGATCGCGGAGGTCTGCGCACGCGCCGGCCTGGACACCGTGGTCTGCGAGGCAGACGCCACAGCCGCCCGGCGGGCCCGGGAAAGAGTCGCCATGTCGCTCGAACGCGCCGTCCAGCGGGGCAAGCTGGACCGGCTGACCGCCGAGGACGCTCTGGCCCGCCTGGTCTTCACCGGCAGCCTGGACGATCTGGCCGACCGGCAGCTGGTCGTCGAAGCGGTCATCGAGAACACCGACGCCAAGACCGACATCTTCACGGCCCTGGACAAGATCGTCGAGGATCCCGAGGCGGTTCTCGCGACCAACACCTCGTCCATTCCGGTCATGCGTCTGGGCATGGCCACCCGCCGCGCCGACCGCGTCCTCGGCCTGCACTTCTTCAACCCTGTGCCGGTGCTGCCCCTCGTCGAGGTCGTCGCGTCCCTGCACACGGCACCCGCGGCGATCGCCACCGTGGAGGAGTTCGCCCGCACGACCCTGGGCAAGACGGTGGTCCGCTCCCAGGACCGGGCAGGATTCGTCGTCAACGCCCTGCTCGTGCCCTATCTGCTGTCGGCGGTCCGGATGGCCGAATCGGGATTCGCCACGGCCGCCGACATCGACGCGGGCATGGAGCTGGGCTGCGCGCATCCCATGGGACCGCTGAGGCTGGCGGACCTGATCGGACTCGACACCGTGGCCGCCATCTCGGAGTCGCTGTACGAAGAGTTCAAGGAACCCCTCTACGCCCCGCCGCCACTGCTGCAACGCATGGTGGAGGCGGGACTGCTGGGCCGCAAGAGCGGCCGCGGGTTCCATACCTACGACCAGGGCTGAGGGGCCTGGGTCGGCGGTCGTGGGCGTGGTACCCACGGCTGCTGTGGAAGCGGGGCGCGGGACGGTAGGAGTGAGCCGTCCCGCGCCCTGCTCGCGAGCGTGAACACCGGTCGCGCCAAGCTCACCGCGCGGTGCCGTACCCGCCGGCGCCGTGCGCGCCCTGCCCGTGCCGGACCGGACACGGCCCTGGCACCGGGCGGCAGGCTCCCGCCGGGCGAGCAGGACCCGCTCATGTACAAGCCCGGCGCGTCAGCTGCTGATTCTCGCGGTCGGGTCTGAACTCGAGGATCAGGCAGGGGTGATGTTCTCCGCCTGCGGGCCCTTCTGCCCCTGGACGATGTCGAACGTCACGGCCTGGCCCTCCTGGAGCTCGCGGTAGCCCGAGGCGTTGATCGCTGAGTAGTGGGCGAAGACGTCGGGGCCTCCGCCGTCCTGGGCGATGAAGCCGAAGCCCTTCTCGGCGTTGAACCACTTCACAGTTCCGGTAGCCATGGTCATGCCTTCCAGTCGATGGTCGCTTCCCGCGCCACGCGGGAGCGGAGGTGATCGCCCTGGTCCTTCGGCACGGCACAGCAAACCGCCCGCACCACGGGTGCGGGCAGGGGCACTTCGAACCACGACAGCTACCGCAGACGCTACACGGCGCCACCCTCCGTGACCATAAGAAACGATCACACAGCACGGAGGAAAACAGGCGGCGGGGGCGGCATGCCGTACTGCGGTACGGGGCGACAGCCCGTGGACCCAGGTCTCCGGCCGGCCCCGACGACCACCACACTCACTGGATCAGGCGTCGGTCTCGGTGCGCGGTTCGGCTGCGGCCCGGCGGTACTCGGCGTTGATGCGCTGCGCTTCCTCGAGCTGGTCCTCGAGGATGATGATGCGGCAGGCGGCCTCGACAGGAGTGCCCTGGTCGACGAGTTCGCGGGCTCGGGCGGCGAGGCGCAGCTGGTAGCGGGAGTAGCGGCGGTGTCCGCCCTCCGAACGCAGCGGGGTGATCAGGCGGGCTTCGCCCAGGGAGCGAAGGAAGCCGGGTGTGGTGCCGAGCATTTCGGCGGCCCGCCCCATGGTGTAGGCGGGGTAGTCATCGTCGTCGAGACGACCGAGCGGGTTCTCTGCTGTCATTTCACCTCTTCAGGAACGCATGGAGAGGCCCTGGTGCCGTACGGCACCAGGGCCCCGAAGGAGATTCAACACCATCTGCCGGGGCTTGCTGCTGCACCGGCCTTCTGTTCCGCACGCCCGCCCGGGAGAGGACGGGGAATGCGGGGATCGCGGATGCGTGACCGTGGACCACCTGCCGTTCCGGGGTCGTGCGGTACCCGGGGCCGTGTCCTTCTCGCCCGGGCGATCCTGATGGCGGTTGCCTCCTCCGTTCTTCCTCCGAACGAACTACTTGCCCAACCTCTTGTACTGCAACCCGCCAGTTCGTGTCTGCCGGGTACGGTTCGACCTTGCCGACAGGAGAAACCTTAACCACGAAGCAGGGCAAAGTCTACTCTGGCGAACGCAGGTTTCATGATGTCGAGGCGGAGGATCTGTGTCCGCAACAGCAGGTGATCCTCCCTGGCAGCACCGCCGCGGTGAGGGAGAGTGTGCCGCCCCGTCCGCCGGCTGCACGCGGCCACAAGGTGCGTATCCTCCGCCCCGCCACAGGTCGGGCACGACCGCTTGGGTAGAATGCGTATTCATGTCGAACCCTGATGCACTGCTCGTTGCCGTTGCCACCAAAGTGGAGTCCGAGCAGTCAAATCAGATGTCCCTGACCGTGGTTGCCGGTGGCGCTGTCATCACTGGGCGGCTGGCCCCTGAGGCGGTGTGGAGGCAGCGCGTGGCCGAGGTCCTGACGGACTCGGCCCGTCTCGGCCCCTTCTCCGGCATCTTCAGGGCCACCGAGCCCGGACGCCGGCCCGATGAGCACGAGCCTCCCACGCATCTGCACTTCCACGTCGCCAGGATTCTTCAGGGCAGCACCGGGATTCCCGAAACCGGCGGCATGTATCGCGTCGCGATCAAGGACGTGAGCGCCTGGACCGTAGGGGACTTCAGCTACTCCGATCACTGAGCAGCTCATCCGCACCGGTTGTCCTGCTCCGGCCGACCGTACGGCTCTCGTATCGCCGGCCGGACGTGAAAAGCGTTGAGGGCCCGCCGACTCGTGTCGGCGGGCCCTCAACGCTGTCTGCTCCCGGCTTCCCGATGCGCCGCCCGGTTACGCGGCTGCCAGGTGCCGGACCGTGTTCATGCGATCTCGAACGGAGCGAGGGCCCAGGCGGCCGGCTCGGCCTTGGGGGCCGCACGACAGGTGAAGCCCAGCGCGCTCAGCGCCCTGGTCACCTCGCCGGCGGAGAAGTCACGCCGGTCCTGACGGGTGATGACGGCGCCTACTTGTTTGACGGGGTAGTGGCGACGGCCGATGATCACGGAGTCGCCCGTGACGGGTTCGGGCGTGATGCCCTTCATCGAGGCCATCACCCCGCTCTTGGTCAGCTCGAACGGGAAGCGGGCGATGATGCAGCGCATAGAGCCTCACAGGCAGAAGGGAACGATTCCGCGGTCCTGACGGGGCGGGATCAAGGCAAGAGGGCGAGGACGCCCAGGGCGTAGCCGTCGGTGTCCACGACCGGGGAAGCTCCGAGCTGCCGGTCCCGCATCGCACGCTCGGCAACACGCACGGGCGTCACGGACGAGGTGAACGGTCCGTGGTCGTAGGCGATCGCCCGCAGGCGGGTGCGATCGGTGTACGAGGAGCGGCTCCGCGCAGCCATGAGCTGGTCCTTGGTCACCATTCCGGCGCACCGGCCGTCCTCGTCGCACAGGAGCAGGTGCCCGGCGCGGGAACTGACAAGGACGGACAGGGCGACCTCGACCGTCATGTCGTCGTGGACCTGCGGTCCGAACGGCCTCATGGCATCGGCCGCCGTGACAAGGACTTCCGCCTCGCGGGGGTGCGTCCGAACCAGCGTCACAGGTACCTCCTGGATGGGTGGGCTGCCGGGTCGAGCCAGAGCCGTGCCACGGTGGACTAGGCAGCCCCGGCACGGGCGGACTGCCGCCGGGACCCGCCCGGTACCGTGCCCGTCCTGCTGGTCGTGCGTCGCCCCTGGGCGGGGCGGCTGCGCCGGCCGCGCGGGCCGGAGTCGCTGCGCCTGGGGCGCTCGGCCACCGGCGCAGTGATGACGACGGGTACTCCGGAGGGGGCCTGGGCGCCGGTGATCCGGCTCAACTCGGCCTCCCCCGAGCGGACCTGGGCGATCTGCGGCGTGATGCCGGCATCTCTCATCAGGCGGCTCATCCCCCGGCGCTGGTTGGGCGTGACCAGGGTGACGACGCTGCCGGATTCACCGGCGCGGGCGGTACGTCCACCTCGGTGCAGGTAGTCCTTGTGGTCAGTCGGCGGATCCACGTTGACGACCAGGTCGAGGTTGTCGACGTGGATGCCGCGCGCCGCGACGTTGGTGGCGACCAGCACGGTGACATGGCCGGTCTTGAAATGCGCCAGCGTACGGGTGCGCTGCGGCTGGGACTTGCCGCCGTGCAGCGCCGCTGCCCGTACACCGCTGTTCAGCAGGTGCTTGGTGAGCTGATCGACGGCGTGCTTGGTGTCCAGGAACATGATCACGCGGCCGTCGCGGGCCGCGATCTCCGTCGTGGTCGCGTGCTTGTCGGTGCCGTGGACGTGGAGGACGTGGTGCTCCATCGTGGTGACCGCACCGGCGGAGGGATCGACCGAGTGGACCACCGGATCGTGCAGGTAGCGACGCACCAGCAGATCGACGTTGCGGTCCAGGGTGGCGGAGAACAGCATCCGCTGGCCGCCGGGGCGTACCTGGTCGAGGAGCTGGGTGACCTGGGGCATGAAGCCCATGTCGGCCATCTGGTCGGCCTCGTCCAGGACCGTGACGCTCACCCGGTCCAGGTGGCAGTCGCCGCGCTCGATGAGGTCCTGCAGACGCCCCGGGGTCGCGACGACGACCTCGGCGCCGGCGCGCAGGGCGCCGGCCTGGCGGCCGATCGACATGCCGCCGACCACAGTCGTCAGCCGCAGTCCGAGCGACTGGGCGTAGGGGGTGAGGGCGTCGGTGACCTGCTGGGCCAGCTCACGCGTGGGAACGAGGACCAGAGCCAGCGGCCGACGGGGCTCGGCGCGCTGTCCGGCGGTCCGGGCCAGGAGCGCCAGCCCGAATGCGAGGGTCTTGCCCGATCCGGTACGGCCTCGGCCCAGGACGTCCCTTCCGGCCAGGGTGTTCGGCAGCGTGGCTCCCTGAATCGGGAACGGCTCCTTCACACCGAGACGGGTGAGCACCCTCAGGACCTCGACCGGCAGGTTCAGCTCCTCGAAGGTCGCGGCCGCGGGAAGAGCGGGGGTCATGGTCACCGGCAGGGCGAACTCACCTTGAGGCGCGGCCGGACGGCGGCCGTAGCCTGCGGACCGGGCCGGCGCGCCTGAGCGGCGGCCCCCACCGGAGCCGGAGCCGCCGGTGCGGGAGTAGCGGTTATTTGTGCGTGTCGTTCGGTTCATACAAACCTTCCTCGATACGGCACGCATCAAGGAATTCTCGCAGCATTGAGCAGCGTGCGGAATTGCAAGAACGAGCCGAGTACATACGAATGCGAAGCCGGCCGGCGGGAAGCACCGTGGCCGAGCAGAAGAAATGGGTGGCCCGGACCGGGCAGAAATCCGGCGCGCCGAGCGGGAGAGCTCCGACGGACTTGGACACGGAGCCCTGGGCAGCGCAGCCGGCCGTACGGTGAAACGAGGCCCACGGATCGCCCCACCGGCGAAAGGGTCACGGCAGGATGCGGGCGAGGGCTGCGCCCTGAGAAAGCACGTAGCCGGGGCCCGCACCCCAAGGTGCGGGCCCCGGCTACGACATACGCGTCAGCTTCAGGCCGGAACGATGTTCTCGGCGGTCGGGCCCTTCTGGCCCTGCGCGATGTCGAAGCTCACCTTCTGGCCTTCCTGCAGCTCACGGAAGCCCTGGGCGGCGATGTTCGAGTAGTGGGCGAACACGTCAGCGCCGCCACCGTCCTGCTCGATGAAGCCGAATCCCTTTTCGGCGTTGAACCACTTCACGGTGCCAGTAGCCATGTCATATCTCCTTCGGGGCAGTGCCCAGAGGTCCGCACTGTGCGAACCTCGAGTCGCCGCGATGATTGCCCCGCCCGGAAAACACCGGAAGTACAAAAGCACTCTCACACGGGGAGAACCCGGTGAGGGCGCTTGAAGTTTTGGGAACCACAACTGCAACTGAAATCAACAGTAGCACGGCACGACCGGCCGGACACGGGAAGTAATTTCGCTCCACCTGTCGGGCGAGAAACTCTTACCGCGCGGTGCGCCCATTTCTCTATTGGCGAGCACAGGTATTGATGTGCACCGGGACGGGCGTTTCTCCGGGCGCGGCCCCGTCCTGAACCGTGCGAACCGGCTGTCGGCGACGGTCGGCGGGGGCGGTGGAAGAGCAACCGGATGCCGAATCGGGATCGGTTGCCGCCCCACCGCCGCCCCGCATGCCGCGACACCGGACGGGACAGTCCGCCGAGATCAGACCACCGGGGCCGGGAAGGTCGGGTACTCCACCCCGGAGACGTGCTGGACGACGCGGATGACCTGGCAGGAGTAGCCGAACTCGTTGTCGTACCAGAGGTAGAGGATCGCGTTGTCGCCGTCGACCTTGGTGGCACCCGCGTCGACGATCGAGGCGTGGCGCGAGCCGATGAAGTCGCTGGAGACCGCATCGGGGGCACTGATGAAGTCGATCTGGCGCTTCAGCGGGGAGGTCAGTGAGACGTTGCGGAGGTAGTCGAGGACTTCCTCGCGGTTGGTCTCGCGGCCGAGACGCAGGCTGAGGATCGCGATCGAGACGTCCGGCACCGGGACGCGGATCGAGCTGCCGGTGATCGGGGCCTTGAGATCGGGCAGCGCCTTGGCGACGGCGGAGGCGGCACCGGTCTCGGTGATGACCATGTTGAGCGGCGCCGAGCGGCCGCGGCGGTCGGAGCTGTGGTAGTTGTCCAGCAGGTTCTGGTCGTTGGTGAACGAGTGGACGGTCTCCACGTGGCCGCGAAGGACGCCGTACTCGTCCGCCATCGCCTTCAGCGGCGGGACGATCGCATTGGTGGTGCAGGACGCGCAGGACAGGATCTGCTCGTCCGGCTTGATCATGTCGTGGTTGACACCGTGCACGATGTTGGGGACGTCACCCTTGCCCGGCGCGGTCAGGACGACCTTGTCGATGCCGGGGCGCAGGTGCTTCGACAGTCCCTCGCGGTCGCGCCACTTGCCGGTGTTGTCGATGAGGATGGCGTCCTTGATGCCGTACGCCGTGTAGTCGACCTCCGACGGGTCGCCGGCGTAGATCACCTTGATCTCGTTGCCGTTGGCGATGATCGTGCTGTTCGCCTCGTCCACGGTGATCGTGCCCTGGAACTGACCGTGGATGGAGTCGCGGCGCAGCAGCGAGGCACGCTTGACGATGTCCTGGTCACCACCCTGGCGGACGACGATGGCACGCAGCCGCAGTCCGTTGCCGGAGCCGGCCTTCTCGATGAGCAGGCGGGCGACGAGGCGGCCGATGCGGCCGAACCCGTAGAGGACGACGTCGCGCGGCTCGCGGCGCTCGATCTTGTTCGGACCCGCGGCGCCGGCAACGGCCCCGGCGGTGAACTCCTCCACCGAGAGACCGCGGTCGTCGCTCCTGTACGTCGCGGCGAGCATGCCGATGTCGATCTGGGAAGGGCCGAGATCAAGCGTGGTGAGAGCCTGCAGGAACGGCAGCGTCTCGGTGACCGTGAGTTCCTCACCGGCGATCTGCCGGGCGAACCGGTGGGTCTTCAGGATGCTGACCACCGACTTGTTCACCAAGGAGCGGCTGTGGAGAAGGACTGTGACGTCCCGCTCCCGGTGCAGCTTCCCGATGATGGGGATCATCGACTCCGCGATCTCCTCGCGGTTCTTCCAGTTGGTGAACGAGTCGTCATTGACAGTCACAGGCTTATCTTTCGAGCTAGGCGGTGCTCATATGCTAACCCGCCCCCACTTCGATCATTCAAGCGGTGCCACCTGAGCGGGATGCCCGGCGTCGACGAGGGCCGCCGACCGGCTCGGCAGACCTCCTCGACGGCCCTCAACGGCCCTCAACGGGACCGTCGGGCGACCAGCCTGTCGCTGAAGGCGGTCACCACCTGGATGCCCTCGGCTCAGAGCTCGGCGGACGACGGCTTCGGCGCGACAAGAGCCAGCACTGTTCGGTCCGCGTGCAGTACGATCATCGCGCCCTGTCCGTCGTTGACAGGCCGCTCAGGCAGCGCAGGGGGTGCGCGCCGGGCGATGAACCAGGGGCAATGGTGGGGGACGACCAGCAGGGATACACCGGCGCGCCGGCACGGGCGGTCGGGGGCGGCCGGTATGTGCTGGAGGCGCCGCTGGGCGAGGGCGGCATGGCCTCCGTCCATCGGGCGCGGGATTCAGTACTGGGCCGCACGGTCGCGGTCAAGACCCTGCATGCCGATCTGGCCCGTGACCCGTCGTTCCGTGAGCGGTTCCGCCGTGAGGCCCGGGCAGTCGCCGCGCTCAGTCACACCAACATCGTGGCGGTCCACGACAGCGGTGAGGACAGCGATGACGCCGGGGTCGTGCAGTACATCGTCATGGAGTACGT
This sequence comes from Streptomyces sp. NBC_00390, assembly GCF_036057275.1. Taxonomy (NCBI): domain Bacteria; kingdom Bacillati; phylum Actinomycetota; class Actinomycetes; order Kitasatosporales; family Streptomycetaceae; genus Streptomyces; species Streptomyces sp. NBC_00390. Next base: position 461,059 of record NZ_CP107945.1, read on the forward strand.
GCGGGGCCGCCCGCTGAGCCGGCTGATCCAGGAGGCCGCCCAGGCGGGCGAAACGATTCCGCTGGACCGGACGCTGGCCCTGACCGCGGCCGTGCTGGACGCGCTCGAGTGCAGCCATCGACAGGGCCTCGTCCACCGGGACATCAAGCCTGCGAACGTGATGGTCACGGACGACGGCACGGTCAAGGTGATGGACTTCGGCATCGCGCGGGCCCTGGAGTCGGACGCCACGGCGATGACGCGGACGGGCGCGGTGATCGGGACGCCGCAGTACCTCTCGCCGGAACAGGTGCTGGGCAGCAGCGCCGATGTGCGGTCCGACCTGTACGCGGTCGGCTGCATGCTCTTCCAGATGCTGACGGGCACCCTGCCGTTCGACGGCGGGTCCGTGATGAGCGTGCTCTACCAGCATGTCCAGGAGCCCGCGCCCGCGCCGTCCACCGTCAACCCTGCGGTGTCCGCGGCGGTGGACGCGGTGGTCGCGCGGGCGCTGAGCAAGGACCCGGAGCAGCGGCATCCGAGTGCGCGGGACATGGCGGACGACATACGCCGGATCGCCCAAGGCGGCGCACCGTCACGGCAGTTGCCGCCGCAGGACCCGCAGGCTCCGCCGACCTGGCAGGTGCCGCCGCAGGACCCGCGCACCGTCACGGCCGGCACGGCGGCGGGAGGCTCCACCGCGCCAGGTCCAGGCATGGCAGGTACCGGAACGACGCGTCCCGCCAGGGCCCGTGCCGGAACGACGGTCCCCGGCACACCTGGACCCGGCACGGCGGGTCCCGCCGGGGCCAACCCGTTCCCCGCCGGAACCTTCCCCTTCGGTACGGCGAACCAGCACAACCAGGCATTCCGAGTCGACATCCGCGGAAACAGCGCCTCCATCACTCAGCGCCGCGTGAAAACCGCCACCTCGGTCGCGGCTGTTGTCGTCGCGGTCATCGTGTTCACCGTCATCTTCTTCGGACAGATGCTGATCTCGGGCCTGTCAGGCCTCTCGGACGCCTCGGACGACTCCTACACCCCGGACCCCCGCGCCACCGGCGTACTGGTCCTGTGCGACTACACGTCCGGCCTGGGGAGCGAAAGCGAGCCACCCGACCTCACGGGGATGTCCCCCGAGGAGGCGAAGACCTGTGCCGACATCGCCGGGCTGAAGCTGGTGCAGAAGTCGGAGCGTGGGACGTCGTCCGACGTGCACACGGTGATCCGGCAGTCGCCGACCGACTCCCAGAAGGTCACGTCGGGCAGCACGGTCACCATCTGGGTGTCGACCGGTGGTGACCCCCGGGCCACGGGCAATCTGGCCTCCTGCGACATCGAGGAGAGCCATGGCAGGCTCTCCAACCCCTGGCTCACAGGCATGAGCGAGGCCGACGCCCGCGTGTGCGCGGACATCGCCGGTCTGAAGGTGGTGAAGGCCGGCACCGTACCGGACCCCCTCACGCCCGCCGGAGAGGTGGCGAAACAGGAGCCGGGGTCGTCGGAGTACGTGCTCCCGGGCAGCACGGTCAAGGTCTGGATCTCGTCGGGGGAATCCAGTCCGAGCCCTTGACGAGCATCCCGTTCACCCTGACGACGTGGGTGGGGCAGCCGCCTTGGTGTCGGACGCGCCGTCGCCCTTGACCTCGTCGCAGCCCGGCGTGAGTCGGCCGGGCCACTGTCCTCATGACGGGCCCCGTGATCATGATCCGGGCTCCTGAAAAAGGCCGCAGTCGTCCATGCGAAAGGCGCCTGCCCTGGGCCGAAGCCCGGCAGGCGCCGTTCGGTGCGCTCACCCACGCGGTGGGGAGACGCACGCGCTCACTCTCCCCCGTATCCGCTCGGGTTCACGTCAAAGGGCGTGCCCGGAACCGCCGTTGACCATTGCGGCCAGGACCGGGCGACGGTCCTCTCCCGGCCGGGGACGCAGCGGCGCGGCCAGGCGGGCGCAGTCGTAGTGCCAGCGGTGGTCGAGGTCCTGGTGGACCTGGTCCGTCTCGTGGATCGGACTGGTGCTGCCGAGCAGTTCGGTCAGGTCGGTGGCGAGATCCCGCCACGAGACATGACCGCTGAGTGCGTTGGCGACTCCGTGCACCGGCGTGTCCAGACAGGCGGTCACGGACCGGGCCAAGGCGGCCGCGTGCACCCAGGCCGCGCCGTACCAGGCGTGTCCGCCGGTGCCCGGCCGTGGCAGGGCGATGGGCCGGCCCTCCTGAGCGGCCTGGTAGAGCAGGCCCGTCGCTCCCCAGCGCAGCTGGTCGCGCAGCCGGTCGTGCGGGCCCCACACGATCGGTGAGCGCACGGCGCTGGCTCCGCCCCGGCCTTCGGTTCCGGCCGCGCGCAGCAGCAGGGCCTCACAGTCGAGCTTGGCCCGTCCATAGGGACTGAGCGGATCCCGGGAGGCCGACTCCTCGGCGACCCGGTCCTCGGCGGGGTGCCCGTAGGCGTCGACGCTGCTGACGAAGACGAACGGGCCGCGCCGCCAAGCAGCGGTCATGGCCTCCATGGCCGCCACGTCGACCTCGGGCCGGGTGAAGGTACAGGCGGCGTGGACGACCGCGTCCGCGCCGTCGACGGCCTGGCGCAGTCCGGCGAGGTCGGCGAGGTCGCCCTCGACGACATCGACGCCTTCCGCGACGACCAGGTGAGCGGACTCGGGGCGGGCCAGGGCCAGCACCGGGCGTCCCTGGGCGGCCAGTTCACGCACGATGAACGCGCCGACCCCTCCGGTTGCCCCGGTGACCAGGACCGTGCCCGGGCGGGTGCGCCGCGGACGGACGGACACCGGGGCGGCCTTGGCGGCGGCCCGTTCGATCTCGCGGGCGTCCAGCAGGGCGGTGACCGCCCGGGGGGTACGCGCCTGGAGGATGTCGAGCCCGGTCAGCGGCAGTTTCAGCGCCTCCCGCAACCGCTCGGCGAGCCGGACGGCGACCAGAGAGTGCCCGCCGAGGGCGAAGAAGTCGTCGTCCGGCCCCGGCACTCGTCCCAGCAGCGCGGTGAAGCCCTCGGTGACGGCGTCGGCACGAGGGCCCGTCGGCACGGCGGGTGCGGGCATCCCGGGCAGGCGCGCCTGGTCGACCCCGCCGTCGGCGGTACGCGGCAGGGAGTCCAGCAGGGTGACAGCCGCCGGTACCGACTCCGGTGCCAGAGCCGCCCGCAGGTGGGAGCGCAGCTCATGGGGTGTCGGGCCGACACTCTCGCGCAGAACGGCGTACGCCAGCAGCGGCCCGCCGTCCGGCCGGGCCACGGTGGCCTCGGCGATCCGGGGGTGGGCCCGCAGCGCCGCCTCGGCCGGATGCCCGCCCGGGGTGTCCCCTGTGCCCTGCGGGTCGCGGCTGCCCTCGCTCTCCTGGTGCGCGGGCGCCGTTCCCCCGAGCTGGGACAGCCGCAGGTGCGGATCGGCCGCCACCGCTTCGAGCAGGGCCGCGTAGTGCGTGCCGAGGCCGGTCGCCTCGTCGCCGTCCAGCGCGGTCCTGCGGTACTGCACCAGAGCCGCGGGCGCCTCGGTGTCGACCAGGCCGAAGGAGAGGTCGAACTTGGCCTCGTCGACGCCCACTTCCACGTACTCCCCTGCCGTGCCCGGCAGATGGAGCGCCGTCGGCTCGCCGAGGACATCGGCGGTCACCCGGACCAGTGCCGTGCCGTCCGTGTCGCGCGCGGCGGCGCCGAGCCGCTCCAGGACGAGGTCGAACGGAACATGCCGGTACTGCTGGGCTTCCAGCAGCGCGTCCCGTACCCGCTCGACGAGCGCCGTGAAGGCCGGGTCGCCGGAGGTGTCCACGCGTACCGGAAGGGTGTTGACGCACAGACCGACGAGCTCGCGCAGGGCAGCGCCCTGGCGGTGGGTGCTCGCGACCCCGATGACCAGGTCGTCCTTGCCGGTGAGGCGCTGCAGGGCGGCGAACGCCGCTGCGAGGGCCACCGTGAACAGGGTGGCGCGGTGTTCGCTGCCCAGGGCGCGCAGCGCCTGCGGCACCTGTTCTGCGAGCGGGACGGTACTGGTGGCGGCCGGCCGGGTGACGGCGTCGGACGGCGCCTGCGCGGGGCGCGGCAGGCGAGGGGGCGTGGCATCCGCGAGACGGCCGGTCCAGTGGCGCAGCCCCTCGTCGAGACGGCCGGCCGCAACGAGTTCGTTCCGTGCGAAGTCGGCGTACTGCGGTGGCGCTGCCTGCGGCCGCGGCCCGGTTCCGTCAACGGCGGACCCGTACAGCTCCGCCAGTTCCCGGGCGACCGTCTCCAGGGATCCGCCGTCGATGGCGATGTGATGGAAGGTCAGCAGCACCGTGTGGTCCTGCTCCCCGTGACGCAGCACCAGGGCGCGCATCACGGGGCCGGTGGACAGGTCGAAGGGGCGGCGCGCCTCCTCGGCCAGCACGGCGTGGGCGCCGTCCTCGTCCGTGTCCACGACGGGCACGGGCACGGCTTCGGGTGCCGACAGCGTCTCCTGGTACGGCTCGCCGTCCCGCTGTCCGTACCGGGTGCGCAGGATCTCGTGACGCTGCACGAGCGAGGTCACCGCGGTGGTGAGCGCGGCCAAGTCGAGCGGGCCGCGCAGCCGGGTGGCGAAGGGCACGCTGTAGGAGGCGCTGCCGTGGCCGAGCCGGTCCATCAGCCACATGCGGCGCTGGGCGTGCGAGAGCGGGGCGGGTCCCCGGCGGGCCGATTCGGAGGCGGCCTGAGGCGCGCCAGAAGCGGACGCGCCGCGTCCGGATGCGCGGGCACGTGCCCGGCGCAGCAGTTCCTCCTGGCGGGCGACAGCCGCGGGTACGTCAGTGGGCATCGGCGTACTCCAGGGCTTCGGGGTGCAGGTCGCTGTGCGCGGCGAGCAGTTCGCGTTCGACGAGGGCGGCCTGTCCGGCCACCGTGGGGGCGCCGAAGAAGTCGGCGAGTGCCAGTTCCACGCCCAGTTCCTCGCGGAGGTCGTCGGTGACGACGAGGGCGAGCAGGGAGTGTCCGCCGAGGGCGATGAAGTCGGCGTCCGGCCGGGTGACGTCGGTGCCCAGCGCCCGGCTCCAGATGTCGGCCACGGCCTGCTCCAGCGGTGTCATCGGCTCGGCGGGCGCGCCGGTTCCAGCCGAGCCGGCGAGACTCGCGAGCGCGCGGCGGTCGACCTTGCCGGTGGCGGTGAGCGGCAGCCGCTCGACGGCGGTGATGCTGTCCGGGACCAGGTGGGCGGGCAGTACGGCGGTGAGCCGGTCGCGCAGGGCCTCCCCACGGGGCACGGGCCCGGGTGCGGCCACCACGAAGGCGACCAGCCGGGCGTCGTCCTCGGTGGGCCGGTGGACGGTGACGGCCGCGTCGTCGACGTCGGGCTGGTCCCGCAGGGCGTGCTCGACCTCGCCCGGTTCGATGCGGAAGCCGCGGACCTTCACCTGGTCGTCGGTGCGGCCGTGGAAGTCCAGTACCCCGTCCGGCCGGCGGGAGACCACGTCGCCGGTGCGGTAGAGGCGGCCCAGTCCGGGGTGGTGGGTGAAGCGTTCGGCGGTGAGCTCCGGCTGTCCCGCGTAGCCGTGGGCCAGCCGGCTGCCGCCGATCCACAGCTCGCCGCGCTGCCCCTCTCCCGCCGGGCGGCCGTGGTCGTCCAGGATGTGTGCGCTCGCGCCGGCGATCGGCCGGCCGATCGGGATCTGTCCGTCGCAGTCGGCGTCGGTGACGCGGTGGGCCGTGGCGAACGTGGTCGTCTCGGTCGGGCCGTAGCCGTTGACGAGTTCCAGCCAGGGGAAGGCGCGCAGGACCTGGCGGGCATGGGTGGCGGCAAGGGCTTCGCCGCCCACGACGACGGTGCGCAGGAGGGAGAACACGCGGGAGCGGCGGGCGGCCAGCTGATGGAAGAGCGCGGTGGTGAAGAAGGCGACGGTGGCACCGTGGCGTTCCACGTGCCGGGCCAGGTCCTCGAACGAAGGCCGTTCCACGGTGCACACGACCACGGCGGCGCCGGCGGCGAGCGCTCCCCACACTTCGAACGTCGACGCGTCGAACGTCATCGGTGAGTGGAAGAGGACGCGGTCCCGGGGCGTGATGGTCACATAGGACGGGTCACGGACCAGTTCGGCGATGGCGTCGTGCGGGACGGCGACGCCCTTGGGGCGGCCGGTGGATCCCGAGGTGAACATGATGAACGCCGTGGCGTCCGGGTCCGGTTCCGCCACGGTGGCACCGGTGAGCAGCGCCTCGCCGGGCAGCGGCAGCGTGGGGCCGGTGAGCGCAGCCGATTCGAGCAGCTTGCGCTCGCCGACGGTCAGGGTGACGCCCGCGTCGGCGGTCATGGCCTCGGTGCGCGGGCGCGGGTGTGCCGGGTCGAGGGGCACACATACGGCGCCCGCCGACCACAGTGCGAGCTGGGCGACGACCGTGCCGGCCGAGCGGGGCATCAGCAGCGCCACCCGGTCGCCGCGACGCACCCCGTTGTCGCGCAGATGGGCGGCGAGCGCGCGGGCACGGGCGACGAGCTGTGCGTAGGTGAGCGTGGTGTCGCCGTCGGCGACGGCGAGCGCGTCCGGGGTGCGTTCGGCATGCCGGGCCACGAGGGCGGGCAGCGCTGCACGGGGCGCGGGCGGCGCCCCCGCCGGGGCGCTCTGGATGCGGCCGGCAGGCATGGAGCCGTCCTTCCGGATGTCGTGGGTGGGCAGGTCGAGGAGGGTCATGTCAGGCTCCCGTCTGCCGCGCACCGGCGCGGCGCTTGTCGACGAGGACGGCCACGGCTCGCAGGTCCGGCTGACGCAGCAGTTCGGGGGCGCGCAGCCGCACGCCGGTCTCCTGCTCGATGGCCGTCAGCAGCCGGGCGGCGACGAGCGACGTGCCTCCGGCGTCGGTGAAGTTGTCGGTGAGAGCGGTCCCGGGGCGGCCGAGGAGGTCGCGTACGGCACGCAGCACGAGCAGCTCGGTGGGCGTAGCGCCGCCGGGCAGGTCGTCGGCGCCGGGCGTGTCGTCGTGGGCGGCTGCCCGGCGGGTCAGCTCGGCCCGGTCCACCTTGCCGTTGGCGTCCAGTGGGTAGGCGTCAACGATCCGGACGGCGGAGGGCACGGCCTGCTCGGGGAGCCAGGCCCTTACCGCCGCCACAAGGGTGTCGGTGTCCGGAGCGGCGCCGGTGGCAGGGCGCACGTACGCGACGAGGCGGGTGTGGCCCTCGGGGGTGCGGGGCGCGGTGACGACGGCGCTGTGCACTGCCGGGTCCTGTTCGAACGCGGCTTCCACTTCGGCCGGTTCGACACGGACGCCGCTGATCTTCACCTGGTCGTCGAGGCGACCGAGGAATTCCAGCTGTCCCTCGGCCGTCATCCGTACGCGGTCACCGGTGCGGTAGAGCCGGCCGGCACCGGGCAGGTCCAGTCCCTCGGGCGGGGCGGTGAAGCGGCGGGCGGTGAGTTCGGGGTCGAGGTAGCCGATCGCCAGGCAGGTTCCCCCGATGCGGAGTTCGCCGTCCTCGCCGCGTGCGACGGGCCGGCCGTCGTCCGAGGTGACGACAACGGTCACGCCCGGTACGGGACGTCCGATGGGCGGCGGCGACTGCTCACCGGCGAGCGGCTCGGTGCCGCGCATCGCGTACGTGGTGGTGACGACGGTGGCTTCGGCCGGTCCGTACGCGTTGTGGACGGTGGCCGTGACGTCGCTGCCCGGACGGCGCCGCATCCGGTCGCCGCCGACGATCAGATGACGCAGTGTCAGGTCCTGGGGCCAGGGACGGTCCAGCAGCGGCTCGATCATCGGGGTGGCCCCGACGGAGACCGTCACGGCGGCGTCGCGCCACCAGTCGGCGAGCACGGCGGGGTCCCAGCGGACGTCGTCGGGGGCGGGGACGAGCGCGGCGCCGGAGGTGAGCCCGGCCCACAGCTCCAGCAGGTGCGGGTCGAACGCGACACCGATGAGCAGGGACTGCCGGTCTCCGGGGGCGAGGCCGGTCTCGGCGCGGTACCAGTCGAGCAGCGCGCCGAGTGAGGGTTCGGCGACGGCGACCGCCTTGGGGCGGCCGGTGGAGCCGGACGTCAGTACGGCGTAGAACGTTCCGGCGGGCGCGCGGCGGGCGTCGGGGCCGGGCGCGGCGAAAGCGGCGACGGCCGTGGCGGCTGCGTTGATGCCCTCGCCGGGCAGCGCCAGGGGCACCTGGTCGGCGGCCCGGTGCCGGGGCGGCAGGACCTCCGGGGCACCGATGAGGCAGACGACGTTCAGGTCCTCGGTGACGGCGTCCGTGCGGCGCTGCCCGGGCCGGGGGCCCAGCGGCAGGTAGACGGCGCCGATCCGGGCGAGGGCGACGGCGGTCACCACGAGAGCGGCGGAGCGGTCGAGGCAGACGCCCACCAGGTCCCCGGGGCGTACGCGGTCGCCCAGTGCGGCGGCGACCCGAGTGGCCGCGGTGTCGAGATCCTGGTAGGTCCAGGTGTGGGTGCCCTCGATCACCGCGGGCGCCTGCGGGGTTCGGCTCACCCACTCCTCGAAGCGGGTGAGCACTCCGGTGCCCGCAGCGGCGGCGCCGTGGGCGATGCTGAGCGGCGCGGCGGTGACGGTGGTGGTCGGGGCGGTCAGGGACTGGGTCATCACGACTCCGTCGAGGTGGTGGCGGCGGCGAGGGCACCGGCCTGGTCGGCGAGCACGGGGTTCCGGAAGAGCAGCCGCAGCGGCGGGCGCTGCCCGAGCCGCGGTTCCAGCCAGGCGGCGAGCTGGGCGGCGAGCAGGGAGTGGCCGCCGGTCCGGAAGAAGTGGGAGGACTCGTCGAAGCGGCTGTGGCCCAGCACTTCGCGCCAGCCCTCGGCGAGCAGCGCGGTCATCGGGTCGGCAGGCTCGGCCGGCTCACGGAAGGCCGGTTCCCCGGGCGCGGCCTCGAGCGCGGCGGCCAGGCGGGACAGCGCCACCCGGTCGGGCTTGCCTCCGGCCAGGGTCGGCATGGTGTCCAGCTTTGCCCAGCGGGCCGGCACGAGGGCGCCGGGCAGCCGCCGGCTCAGCTCGGCGTGGAGCGCCTGCTCGTCCCACGACTCGTGCGCGTCGGCGCTCTCCAGGAAGCCGACGAGCCGGGGTCCGCCGGGAGCTTCCCGGTCGAGCACGACGGCGCAGGACCGGCCGCCGAGCGCCGCGGACGCCGAGGCCTCCACCTCTTCCAGCTCGATGCGGTGGCCGCGCAGCTTGATCTGGTTGTCGCGGCGCCCCAGGAAGTACAGCAGCCCGTCGAGGCCCCGGTAGCCGAGGTCTCCGGTGAGGTAGACCCGCTCTCCGCCGAGCGCGTCGACGGAGACGAAACGGGCGGCCGTGGCCTGCTGGTTACCGACGTATCCCTCTGCGAGTCCCGGTCCCGCCACGGCCAGTTCGCCGACCGCCCCGGACGGCAGCGGCCGGTGGTGGGCGTCCAGGACGTGCACCCGCTCGCCGGGCAGTTCGGTGCCCAGGGGTATCTCCGCGCCGTCGGTGAGGGCGTCGCGGGTGATCTCGTGGACGGTGGAGCTGATGGCCGCCTCCGTGACGCCGTACACGTTGAGCACAGTGGCGTCGGTGTCGGCCAGGAAGTCCCGCATCGCATCGGCGGGAAGGCGTTCGCCGCCGAGCACGAGCAGTCGCGGCGTCCAGCTGCCGTCGCGCAACGCGGGCCGCATCTCCTCGCGGGTGGCGAGGAAGTAGCTCGTGGGCAGGTTGGCGACACTGACGCGGGAGGCGGCCAGCAGGCCGGTGAGCTCGGCTCCGGTGGGCACCTCGTGCTCGGGGACGACGAGGCAGGCCCCGGCGTGCAGCGACGGCAGCACCTCTTCGAGCGCCACGTCGAACGACGGCTGGGCGAACAGCAGGACCCGGTCGCCGGGGCCAAGGCCGAAGCGGTCGGCGGCCGCGGTCAGATGGTGCTCCAGTGCCGCTCGGCCGACGGCGACAGGCTTGGGAAGGCCCGTGGAGCCGGAGGTGTGGATGATGTACGAGGTGCCGGGCACCACTTCGGCCGCGCGCGCCCGGGGCAGCACCGGAGTGCCGACCGTGGCCGCGGGCAGGCCGTCCGGGATCGTCACGGAGCTGTCGGAGGAGGTCAGGACCAGCGCCGGAGCCAGCCTGTTCAGCAGCAGTTCGAGGCGGGCCTGCGGATCGGACGGCGAGAGCGGGCAGTACACGGCGCCGGTCCTCAGGCAGGCCAGCAGGGTGACGACCGAGTCGGCGCCTCGCGGCAGTACGGCTGCCACGGGCTGACCGGCCGTCACTCCGGCGTCGCGCAGCCGCCGGGCGAGCGAGTCGACCTGGATGTCCAGGTCGCCGTAGGTGATGCGGCGGGCACCGATCAGCAGGGCGGGCAGGGCCGGGTCGTGGGCGGCGGCCGGGTCGAGCGGGTCGCCTTCCTGCCGAGCCTGCGCTGTGGCGGGCGGCGGGGTGTCCTCGGGGGCCTCGGGGCGCAGGGGCGCCAGGTCGGCCAAGGCCGTGCCGGGGGCGTCGAGGTAGGACCGCAGCAGGTCCAGGAACCGTCCGGCGAGCAGCTTCGCGACGTCCTCACCGAACAGGTCGGCGTCGTAGTCCCAGACGAGCGTCATGCCTGCGGCGCCGTGACGGGGAGTGACCCCGCGCCGGTCGTCCGGCAGCAGCACCACGTCGAGGTCGAATCGGGTGGTGCCGGTGTTGAACCCCTCGAAGAGCGTGATGTCCAGGCCGGGCACCTCGATCTCCGGGAGCTCGGCGTCGTGCGCGCTGAACATGACGCTGAAGAGGGGGTTGTCGGCGCCCGAGGTGTGCATGCCGAGCGCGCGGGTCAGCTCCTGGACCGGCACCTCCTGATGCGGAAGGGCCCGTATGAGGGTGTCGGTCACCTCGTCCATGGTGTCCTCGGCCGGGGCTGCGGGATCCAGTCGGAGTGGGAGCGGGATGGTGTTGACGAACATGCCGACGGCGTCCTCGAAGCCGCGCGGGCGGTTGCCGACGGCGGTGCCGACGACCATCTGCGAGCGGCCGCTGTACCGGCGCAGGAGCTCGGCGAAGAGTCCGAGGAGGGTGGCGAACGGGGTCAGTCCGCGCGAGCGGGCGTGCTCGCGCAGCCGCTCGGCCAGGTCCGCGCCGATCGACTGGCGCAGCTGTCCGCCGTGGTGCCGTCGCCGCGCGCCGGGCCGGGTCAGCCCCGGCAGCGGCATGTCATGGGCGACATCGCGCAGTTCGGCCGTCCAGTGGTCCAGGCTCTCCGGCGGGAACGGGGACTCTGCCTGCGCACGGACGTGGTCGGCGTACGAGGAAGCGGGCGGCAGCGCGACCGGCTCGCCCAGAACATGGCCCCGGTAGACGCTGAAGACGTCCCTGAGCAGGATCGCGAACGAGTGGCCGTCGTGGATGAGATGGTGCTCGACATGGATGAGCCGGTGCAGGTCGTCCGCGAGCCGGACCAGGGTCCAGCGCAGCAGCGGCGCCTGGAAGGTGTCGAGCGGCGTCTCCGCCTCGGTGCGCAGCAGTTCCCGGAACGCCGTTTCCGGGTCTTCCTCATCGCGGAAGTCGACCGTGCGGAGCCGCGGCGCGCAGGTCTGGGCGACCTGCTGCCCGGGCATCGCCCCTTCGACGGCGACCAGTTCGAGCCGCAGCCCGGCGTGCCGGCCGAGAGCAGCGGTGAGCCCGTGACGCAGGGCATCGGTGTCGAGGGTGCCCCACAGGTCGAGCGCTGCGGTGAAGTTGTAGGCGCGGCTGCCCGGTTGCACCTGTTCGTGCAGCCAGACGATCTCCTGCGAGGAGGAGAGGGGAAGCATGGGCGATCCCTGAGGTTGTCGGGTCGGTCTTCTGTCGGCCGGGCACGGTCGTGTCCGGCGGTGTTCGCACGGGCCGTCCGCGGATCGCGTGGCATGGCCCGGTTGTTCGGCTCTGAAGCGGACGGAGCGGTCGAGAGGTGCACGGGCCGCGGGCTGCCGGGCCCGGTCACCGGGGCCGGCGCGTCAGGTTGCCGCGCATGACGCCCTGACCGAGTCGGCCAGCGCGGCGAAGGCGTGCTCGGCGGTGTGGTCGTCGAGGACCGCGCGGTCCCACACCATGCGCAGCCGCAGTGCGGAGCCCTGGGTGACGGACACGGCGAAGGGGCCGCGTACCGCTCTGCCGTCGACCTGGATCTCGCGGCCTGCCACACCCCCCAGGCGGAGCGGCGGGCGCCGGCGGGCGTCGTCCACGGTCAGCAGGCCGTCGAGCCGGCCGGTCCAGGCGGAGCCGGCGGCCCGGGCGGCGTGCACCACCGCGTCGAAGGGGGTGTCGGCCCGGTCCAGATCGTCCCACCAGGCGTCGGCCGTCACCTCCGCGGCGGGGCTGTGCCCAGTCGCGGCCGGGAAGACGACGGTGTTGAGGAAGCAGCCGAGCACCGGAGCGGCGCCGGACGGGCGACCGCCCCACGGGTAGCCGAGCGGCACCGCATGGCCCGGTCCGTACAGCACCCGCGCGGCCGCCCGGCAGGCGTCGAGCAGATCGGGGAACGGCACCGAGCCGGCGGAGGACGGAAGTTGCAGTTCGGCCGAGCCGCTCGGCAGGGTCCCGGCGGCCGGGCGCTCCGGCCGCGCGGGGGCCTGATCGCATACGGCGCGGAGCCGCTCGCCCCAGTAGGCCATCGCGGAGGCCGATGTGGCACGGTCCTCGGCGTCCAGCTGGAGCAGGACCGCTTCCCGGTAGGCGGCCAGTTCGGCGGCGGTCTCGGCGGGGGACGGTCCTTCGGCGTCGGTGCCCTCGGCGTAGGCGGCGCCGAGTTCCTCCACGATGCGGGCCGGCGACCGGCCGTCGCAGGCGCTGTGGTCCAGGACGACGGCGAGCGTCTCGTCGCCGGTGTGTGCGTCGTCCTGCGTCAGGAACATCCGCAGCGGCGAGCCCTGCGGGGTCCAGTCACCGAGGGCACGGCGCAGCGCCGCTGCCGCGGTCTCCCCCGGGCCGCAAGGCACCCGGGTCACGGGAACGTCCGGCTGCTCCGGTCGGAGCACGGGCGTACCGCGGACGACGACCGGCCGGGCGCGCAGGACCGCGTGCCGGGCCGCCAGGCGGTTCCCGGCCGCAGTGAGACGCTCGACGTCGACGGTGCCGTGCGGGAATGCGAAGAACATCGGCACCAGGTCCGGTCGCCCGGCGGGGTCGAGGGAACGCACCAGTACGAAGCGGCGCTGGGCTCCGGTGACGGGAAGCAGGGCTTCGGCCCCGCTGCCGGTACCGAGTTGCCGGTAGCGGGCGAGGTACTGGCCGGTGATGCTGAGCACGTGATCCTCTCTGTCGTGGCCGGGCCGACCGGGCAGGGCGCGGCGGCCATGTGTGAGGCAAGGGCAGGTCCCGGGCGCCGTCCGAAAGGCGAAGGCGGGTTCTGGACAGGGCAAGGGCGGGTCAGTTGACGGACGCGGTCCGGTCCTCGGCGTCGTGAGCGGTCGCGTCCTGCGCGTCCTCGGCCACCGGCAGGTCGCGCATCCGGCCGAGCGGGGACAGGAGCAGCGGCAGGGGTACGGCGAGGAATCCCGCCGCGCACCAGGCCAGCGCGGTGCGCGGGCCGAAGCTGTCGGCCAGGGCCCCGCCCAGCAGGGCACCGAGCGGGAGGGTGCCCCACATGAGGAACCGCAGCGTGGCGTTCATCCGGCCCAGCAGCCGGGGCGGGCACAGGGCCTGGCGGAAGCTCACCTGGGCGACGTTGTAGACGACGGCTCCGAAGGAGACGACACCGGAGCCGGCGGCGAACAGGACCGCGCCGCTCGCCCCGTTCCCCGACAGCGGCCACAGAAGTGCGAACGGGCCGGTGGCGAGCGCGGACAGCCAGATGATCCGGGCCTGGCCGAGCCGGGAGGCGAGCGTGCCCGCGCAGAACGCACCGGCGAGCCCGCCGACCGCCGAGGCGGACAGCACGAGGCCGACCGCACCCGGCTCCAGCCCGAGCACCCGGACCAGGAAGACGGTCTGGGTGGCCATGAGGACCGCGGTGAAGAAGTTGGCGAGGCCGGTCGTGAGGGCGATGACGCGCAGCAGCGGGTGGCCGGTGACGAAGCGCACGCCCTCGCCGATGTCCTTGCGCAGGGAGGCGCCCGGTACCGGCTCGGGACGGCTCTCCGGCTGCTTGATGCCGAGGAGGAACAGAGCGGACAGGGCATAGCCGACGGCGTCGGCCACGATGGCCAGGTGGGCTCCGAGCAACTGGACGAGTCCGCCGCCGAGCCCTGGGCCCGTCACCTGCGCCGATGAACGGACCGTCTCCAGTGCCCCGTTGCCCGTGACGAGCTGTTCCCTGGGCAGCAGCTGGGGCAGGAAGCTCTGGTGAGCCACGTCGAAGAAGACGGTCGCCACGCCGGTGATCAGGGCGACGGCATACAGCTGGGCCATCGTCAGGACGTCGGCGAGCGCGGCGACGGGGATGCTGGCCATCGCCGCGGCGCGTACCGCGTCGGCCCGGATCATCAGCGGCCGCTTGCGCATACGGTCGGTCCAGGCGCCGGCGGGCAGGCCGATGAGCAGGAACGCTGCGGTCTCGGCGGCCGTCAGCAGACCCACCTGGAAGGCGGACGCCTCGAGTTCGAGCACGGCCACGAGGGGCAGGGCCACGAGGGTGACGTGGGCTCCGAGCTGTCCGGCGGCCGCTCCGGCGAGCAGCAGACGGAAGTCACGCATACGCAGCGGGCCGCCGTCGGCGGCTCGGGGTGTTACGGGCATGTGAACGACACTCACCGTACGGCCGATCGGCAGTCAAAAGCGGATGATCACTTTCGGTCATTTCCTTCACCGTTTTGGCGTCAGGTCAGGAAATATTTCGCCAGATGGGGGCTACGTCCGGATGAATGACGCATGCGCGACCCATCTCGGGACAGCAATCTCCCGCCGCGGACACGCAGCGACAGCTACTGATTACGCACACGACATCACTGGTCCCGTAATGGCCGAAAAATGCCAGCCCTGTTCGCTTGTTGTCGGAATCGCTCGTTCCAGCCGCTATGTGAAGACGGTCCACGACGAGAACGGCGGACCTGGACCGTCGGGCGGGCACCGCCGGCTGCCATGCCGGGGAGCTGTCCCCGGTCATGGCTTGGGTGCCGATGACGCGCAGGAGTCCGAGCTTGTCCGCGGCGTCGCTGCCGGGGACGGCCGTGTAGGCGACGACGCGCAGATCACTGCCCGGAGCCATGAGCACGTCGCAGTCGAGGGTGAGCGTTCCGACGCCGGGGTGGTGGACGGTCTTGGTGTCGGACTCATGGACGCCGACGATTCCGGAGTCCCACAGGTGTGCGAAGCCGGCACTGACGCCCCGCAAGTCCTTGATCAGGGAGCGCAGGTCGGTGTCGGCCGGGTACCGGGCGGTCGCCGCTCTGAGGTCGGCGACCACGGCCGCCTCGAAACGGGCCGTCTGCCCGGGAGTGTGGCCGACCCGGACGGGCAGGCCGGCGAAGTGCCGCCAGCGATGTTGCGTTCGCGTCCGCGCAGCGCGGACGCGTCTCCGAACAGGGCGGCCCACCACGGGCTCCACAGGATCAGGTTCCACGCGGCGTCGTGCACGCTCAGCGGTGCACGGTCCAGCTGGTCGAGCAGCCGCCGGACCCCCGGTGGGATGTGCGCCCCGCGGGAGGTCCTGCTTGCCGAAGCGCTCAGTCCCCGTTCTCCCGGGACCCGCTGCGCGCTGGTTCACCCGGGTGGTCATGGAAGCGGCACCGCCCGGGGCGGGTAGTCAGCAGATCTGTGCCTCCTTTGCCTTCCCGCACCCGACCCTCGACGGAGCCGTCGTGAAATTCGGAGTCTCGACCTTCATCACCGACCAGGGCATCAGCCCGACCGCGCTCGGCCCCGCACTCGAAGAGCGTGCGTTCGACTCGTTGTTCATCGCTGAGCACACCCATATCCCGGCGGACCGCCGGACGCCCTACCCGATGGGTGGTGAGCTGCCGGAGATCTACTACCGCACCCTCGACCCCTTCGTCGCGCTGACCGCGATCGGTGTGGTGACCGAACGGCTGCTTCTGGGCACCGGCATCGCGCTGGTCCCGCAGCGCGACCCGATCACCACGGCGAAGGAGGTGGCCTCGCTCGACCTGGTCTCCGGCGGCCGCGTGATCTTCGGCGTCGGCGTGGGCTGGAACCGCGAGGAGATGAGGAACCACGGCACCGACCCCTCCACCCGCGGCCGGCTCACCGACGAACGGCTGCGCGCCATGCGGGAGCTGTGGACCTCGGAGAGGGCCGAGTTCCACGGCGAGTTCGTGAACTTCGATCCGGTCTTCTCCTGGCCCAAGCCCGTGCAGCGCCCTCATCCGCCGATCTACGTGGGCGGCGGCGAGGGCGCGTTCCGGCGGGTGGCGGAGTTCGGGGACGCATGGCTGGCCGGCAGCGCGCCGCCGCAGGAGCTCGGACCGCAGATCGAGCGGCTGCGCGCCCTTGCCGACCGAGAGGTGCCGGTGACGGTGTACGCGGTTCCCGACGATCCCGAGCAGGTCGAGGGGTACGGCCGTCTCGGCGTCGAGCGGCTGCTGTTCTACGTACCGACCCTGCCCGAACGGGAGACCCTGGAGCACCTCGACCGGCTGGCCGAACTCGCTGCCCGGTACCGGTGAGCCCAGGAGCCCTGACCGCCGTGACCGGCGCGACTGCCGGGAAGGGGTGCGATGCCCGCTCTGACAAGCGCTGAGGCACGGAAGCGGTTCGCAGCGGCACGCATCGCCCACCTCGCAACGGCCGGCACGGCAGCCCACCCGCACCTGGTACCGGTGGTGTTCGCCGTGGACGGCGACACGGTGATGCTGGCCGTGGACCACAAACCGAAGCGGACCACACGGCTGAAACGCCTGGCCAACATCGCCGCCAACCCGTCGGTCTGCCTGCTCGCCGACCACTACGAGGAGGACTGGGACCGCCTGTGGTGGGCCCGGGCCGACGGCGCAGCCCGAGTGCTTCCGTCACCGGACCACTCCCCCGAAGCAGCCCGCTGCATCGACCTGCTCACGGCGAAGTACCGGCAGTACGCCGGGCGGCCACCCGAAGGACCGGTGGTCGAGGTCTCGGTCCTGCGCTGGAGCGGCTGGCGCGCATCGTGACTCGCCCGTCCCTCGTTCACGGTCGACGACCCCGCCGGCGGCCAGGGCGGCGGCATGGTGTCGATTGCGGGCCCGGACATGGACTGCCACTTCGCGGTGACGGCGTGGCGGTGCAGGGTCCGGAACGGGGGTCCGGTGCGATCACGCGCTCGACACGGCACCGAGCGACTGCGTGGACCGGCGTCCGTGGAAGGCGGAGCGGTACGCCTGCGGGGTGGTGCCCACGACCCGCCGGAAGCGTTCCCTGAAGGCTGTCGGTGATCCGAATCCCGCCTGCTGGGCGATGCGTTCGACGGGGTGGTCGGTGTTCTCCAGCAGATACTGGGCCCGCCGCACGCGGGTCCGCAGCAGCCATTGCAGGGGTGTGGTGCCCAGCTGTTCACGGAAGGGGCGGCTGAACGTGCGCCCGCTCATTCCGGAACGCTCGGCCATGACGTCCAGCGTGAGGTCCGTGGCGAGGTTGTCCTCGATCCAGTCCAGCACGGGCTGCAGGCCCGAGCCCTGCGGCACGGGCGGCTGTTCGTGGACGAAGAACTGCGCCTGTCCGCCTTCGCGTTGCAAGGGCATCGCCGTCGGGCCGGTGACGGTTGCCGCCAGCATGTTTCCGCCGGCCGCCCGCCGGGCCCAGACTGCCGGGCACGATGCCGCGTCGCTGGGAACGGTCCGGCTTCTGCACCGCATCTGCCGCGTCTACGCCGGCATCGGTCTGGCCGTGCCGGTGTCCGGGTTCGCCACCGCCGCCGGCCTTGGTGTCCTCGGCGACGCGTGGCTGATCGTCTCCATCGTGCTGACCGCAGGCGCGGCGGGTGTGCTGGGCCTGCTGGTCCTGCCCCGTCAGAAAGCCCTGCTGGAACAGCTCGACGAGGCAGCCGTCCCGGCTGAGCGAAGCCACACGGTACGGCTGGCCATGTTCACGGGCATGTTCAACCTGTTGTGGGCGGTGGTGACCGTCCTGATGATCATCCGCCCCGGCTCGACGACGGGAGCCTGACCGTGAAAGGCCCCGGCAGCCGCGCATGCCAGGGTCCTTTCCTCACACACAGCGACCCTTGGTGAGCGACGAGTGGTGATCATCACAGCCTCGCAGTGCGAGACCCAACTGGCGGGTGCGCTAACGTCATCGAGCAGCAGCGCCCACCCGAAATCCGGGTTTCCCCGAAGCGGGACCAGGCCGGCGCGAAGCGGTGAAACCAGAATGTATTGAGGCCTTCACCGCCCAAGAACACGGCGCAGATAGAAGTTGCCTGACACCTGTTCACCTTCACCGGGGTCGGCGCGCCGCGTGAACAAGGAATATTCGGGAGAGGTTTGTGCACAGCAGTCGCTTAGAGTCCATCGGGGCGTATCTCCCCTCGGTGGTCATGAGTACTCCGGAACTCCTCGCACGCATGGAGAAGGTTCCGGAAGTCGACCTCTTCAAAATCACGGGAATGGCAGAGCGCCGCGTCGCGGACGACACCGCCGAACTCCCGGAGGACTGCCTGACGATGGCAGTCTCGGCAGCTCGCGACTGCCTGGACCGCTCGCGCTACACGGCCGACGAGATCGACATCGTGATCTCCTGCTCCATCAGCCGCACGACGGACGGCCGGCGCCAGCAGTTCGAGCCGTCGTTCGCCCATCGCATCGCCCAGGAGCTCGGCGCGAGCCGTGCCATTCACTTCGACGTCTCCAATGCCTGCGCGGGCATGATGACGGGGGTCTATCTGCTGGACCGGATGATCCGGTCCGGTGAGGTTCGCAGCGGTCTGGTGCTCAGTGGCGAGCACATCACCCCGATCGCCTTCACCGCCGCGCGCGAGATGGAGGACAGCAGGGACCCTCAGTTCGCGTCTCTGTCCGTCGGAGATTCGGCCGTCGCCGTGGTCGTCGACCGCGCCGGCGACGACGCCGACGTCATCCACGACATTGAATTGATGACCTGCTCGGAGTACTCGCACCTGTGCCTGGGCATGCCCAGCGACGACACCGGCGATCTGGCCATGTACACCAACAACAAGATGATGCACGCGGAGGACCGCCTCTCGTTGTGGCCGGCCTTTCACCGCGACAAGCTGGCCGAAGACGGCCGCCGATTCGCCGACGAGGGGTACGACTTCGTCGTCCAGCACCAGGTCGGCAGCCGGTTCGTCGATTTCATGAACCATGTGGGCGAGAACATCTTCGAATCGCCGATGCCGCAGTCGCTGTCGATCCTCGAGAAGTTCGCCAACACCGCGACCACCTCCCATTACCTGGTGCTGCACCAGGCACTCGCCGAACGCCGGATACCCAAGGGGTCCAAGATCCTCCTCGTGCCCGCCGCCTCGGGCGTGGTGACCGGTTTCCTGTCCGCGACCGTCTCCTCGCTGGAGGTATGACATGGCCACCGTCATCACTTCCGCCGCAGTCAGCCCGGCCGGTGACGCCGGCAGCGCGATCGGATACGCGGCGGCCGCCGGCAGTGCCTGCCTCCAAGAGGCGGGGCTCACGCCCGCGGACGTCGATGTGCTGATCAACGTCGGCGTCTACCGCGACTCCAACATCTGCGAGCCGTCCGTCGCCGCGCTCATCCAGAAGCGCATCGGCATCAACCTGGACTACCTGCACGCCACCGACAGGCGGGCCGCGTTCTCGTTCGACCTGATGAACGGGGCCTGCGGTGTCCTGAACGCCGTCCAGGCCGGCGGTGCGCTGCTGGCAGCCGGCAGCGCCCGCCGGGTGCTGGTCGTCTCGGCCGACACCCACCCCTCGACGGACCCGGCAAGGGCAGGCACACCCGAGTTCCCGTACGCCGCCTCAGGTGCGGCACTGCTGCTGGAACGCAGTGACGACGCCCGCGGCTTCGGCCGGGTGCACCACCGGTCGCTGCCGGGCGCGCACGGCGTGAACGGGTATCTGCCCCTGTACGAGGTCGGCTCCGGGGGCCGCAGTAACGTCACTGTCGACCGCGACACCGACGTAGTGGAGCGCATGCTCGATCTTGCGGTCGACTCGGTACGGGGCACTCTGGCGGCCGAGTACGGAGCGGACGCCGCCGAGGCTCCGGCGGCGGCCCTGGACCGCACCCTGCTGATCACCTCCCAGCCGTCGCCCGGCTTCGCCGCCGGCCTCGCCAAACGCCTGGGGCTGGCGTCCGATGCGGCCGTCACAGTCGAAGGCCTCCAGGGCGACCCGCACAGCTCGGCACTCACCTACGCCTTCCGGCAGGCTCAGGACGCGGGCAGATTCGCGGGCCATGACCGGCTCCTCTTCCTCGCCGTCGGCGCGGGGCTGAGTTCGGCAGCCTCGCTCTACCACCTGACCCGCGACACCGGGGGAGCCGCGCTCTGATGCCCGGCACCACAACCGGCCTGCGCCACAGCGCGTTCCTGCCCGAACTGCTTGCCCGGCACGCCTTCCGGACTCCGGACCAGCCGGCCGTCATCCATCCGGACGAGCGGCGGGAGTCAGCGGGCCGGCCCGCCTACACCACGGTCGGCTATGCCGAGTTCGCCGCCGGGGTCACCGCGAGCGCCGCCGGTCTCAAGGAACACGGCATCGGGCGCGGGACCCGTACCGCCTTGCTGGTGACTCCTGGCGCCGACCTGCTCACCCTGGTGTTCGCCTTGATGCACATCGGCGCGGTTCCGGTGGTGGTCGATCCCGGTATGGGGCTCGGCCGCATGCTGGACTGCATCCACCGGGTGGGTGTCCACGCGTTCATCGGCGTACCGTCGGCGCACGTCCTCCGGCGCCTGCGCCCGCGTGCCTTCGCCGGCGTGCAGAGCGTGATCAAGGTGGGTGGGAGCGGCAGCGGTCTCGAGGAGCTGACCGCCCTCGGTGCAGGTCTGCCGCAGCTGCCTCCGCTGAAGTCCGGGCCGGAGGACCTCGCGCTGATCGGCTACACCACCGGCAGTACCGGCCCGGCCAAGCCGGTCGAGATCACCGTCGGCATGCTGCGGGGAATGGCATACGGCGTCGAGAGCGGCCACTTCACCGCCGACATGACCACCACCCTGCTCACCCTGCCGCTGATGGGTGTGTTCGACCTCGCGGCGGGCCGCACGGTGGTCGTGCCGAAGATGAACATGGGCCGCGTCGGCGCCGCCGACCCCGCACTGCTGACCGACGCGATCCAACGCTTCGACGTGAACGCCATGTTCGCCTCTCCCGCCCTGCTGGGCCCGCTCTCCGGCCATCTGGCCACCGCGGGCACCCGGGTGCCGTCGCTGCGTCTGATCGTCTCCGGCGGTGCTCCGGTGAGCCCCGAGCTGATGGGCGCCCTGCGTGCCGTACTGCCGGACGAGGCACGTGTGTTCAGTACCTACGGGGCGACCGAGGCGCTGCCGATGGCACTGATCGAGAGCCGGGAGGCGCTGTCCGGCCCGGCCGACGGCCCGGCCGACGGCCTGGGTGTCTGTGTGGGCAGGCCCGCGCCCGGCACATCGGTCCGCACCATCGAGGTCAGCGACGGGCCGGTCCCCGGCTGGACGCCCGAACTGCCAGTGGTGGACGGTGAGATAGGCGAGATCGTCGTCAGCGGCCAGGCGGTCAGCCCGCGCTACTTCCAGTCGCCCCAGGCCGACGCCGAGCACAAGATCCAGGAGGGCGAGCGTCGTTGGCACCGCACCGGTGACGTCGGATGGATCGACGGCCAGGGGCGCATCTGGTTCTGCGGACGCAAGAGCCACCGCGTCCGCGCAGCGGGCGGCGACCTGCACACGGTGCGCTGCGAAGGCGTGTTTGCCGCCCATCCGCAGGTCAGGCGGGCAGCGCTGGTGGGCTTCGGCCCGCACGGCGCGCAGTGGCCGGTGCTGTGTGTGGAGCTCGTGCCGGGCACGGGGCGGCAACACTGGCCCAGGATCGAGAGCGAGTTGCGCGCACTGGGTGCGAGCAACCCGGTGACCAAGTCGATCTCGGACTTCCTGCCGCACCCCGCGTTTCCCGTGGACGTCCGTCACAACGCCAAGATCCGCCGGGAGCTGCTCGCCGGCTGGGCCGAGGACCGGCTCACCGGAAGCCGCCGACCGACCGCCGTCGACCGGGCGGTGAGCACCGTGCCGCTGCTCGGCTGGGCCTACCTGGCCCTCTGGCCGCTGCTGCCCTGGGAGCATGCGGCACTGACCGCCCTGTGGTGGGTCGACGCCTTCCTGAGCGTCGTCGTCCATGCGGCCCAGATTCCGTCCGCGCTGCGCGCGGAGCAGGAACTGGCCACCGGGCGACGGCCATGGGCGACGGCCGCACTCACGATGGTGTTCGGAGCGACATGGTGGCGCCGACGCAGCCGCCGGACGAAGGGTGCCGCCGCGTGAAGGTACTGGTGACGGGTGCGTCCGGGTTCCTGGGCAGCCACATTGTCGACGCCTGCGTACGCGCCGGCGACGACGTGCGGGTCCTGGTGCGCCAAGAGAGCGATCTGAGCCATCTGCGCACCGTTCCCGGCGTCGAGTTCGCGTACGGGGATCTGCGCGACGCCGCCTCGGTGCGACGCGCGATGGAGGGCGTCGATGTCGTGCACCACAGCGCGGCCCGGGTCACGGACCGGGGCACCCGGGCACAGTTCTGGGACGAGAATGTCGCGGGTACACAGCGCCTCGTGTCGGCGGCCCGGGCAGCCGGCGCACGGCGTTTCGTGTTCATCAGCAGTCCCAGTGCGCTGATGGGTGTCCGCGGGGGTGACCGGCTCGACATCGACGAGAGCGAGCCGTTCCCCGCACGCCACTTGAATCTCTACTCGGAGACCAAGGCCGCCGCGGAGCGCCTTGTCCTGGCCGCGGACCATACGGACTTCACCACCGTCGCGCTGCGCCCGCGCGCCGTGTGGGGCCCGCGTGACCACTCCGGCTTCATGCCGCGCCTGATCGCGAAGATGATGACGGGCAGCCTGCCCGATCTCTCCGGTGGCAGGCAGGTGTACGCCTCGCTGTGCTACTGCGAGAACGCCGCCGATGCCTGTGTGCGGGCGGCGCGGGCCGGCGGCGTCGGCGGCCGGGCGTACTTCATCGCCGACGAGAAACCGGTGGAGATCTGGAGCATGCTCGCCCTCCTCGCGGAACGGTTCGGCGGCAAGCCCCCCACCAGGCAGGTCTCGCACGGCGTGCTGCGCGCGCTCGCCTTCACGGCCGACATGGTCTGGAAACTGCCGCCCCTGGCCAAGCACTCCTCGCCGCCGCTCTCCCGGTACTCGCTGGCCCTGCTGACCCGTTCGGCGACGTACGACACGTCGGCGGCGCGGCGGGATCTGACCGCGCCGCTGGTGGACCACGACACGGGGATGGGCCGGCTGGAGACCTGGATCGACAGCATCGGCGGCGTCAACGAGTTCATCAGGAAGGTGAAGTAGTCATGACCGCGCAGCACGTCGGTACGGGCAGCGGTGCCAGGAGCGCTCCCCGCGGCCGGGCCGCCTTCCGCCGTCCCGTCTCGGCGACCGAGTGGTCCTATCTGGCTGCCGCCCGGCTCGGTGAGCTGCTGGTGCTCCAGCTGGTGGTCGAGGGCTCGGGGCGGATCGACGCCCTGGCCCTGAGCCGGGCTGTGGCAGAGGCATCGGTGTCCTGCCCGGGCTCACGGCTGGTCCGCCGCGGCAGGATGTGGGTCGACAGCGGGCGCGCGGCCCGCGTCGTGGTCGCCGACGGAAGCGGATTCGACCGCACGACGCTCACGGGCCTGCCGGAACTCTCCGGGCCGCTGGCGGAGTCGGAGGGCCGCCCGGGCTGCGAAGTGCTGCTGCTCACCGGCGAACCGGGCACGGTCGTCTTCCGCGCCTCGCACGCCGTGATGGACCTCAAGGGCACGGCCATGTGGGCCGGCGAGGTGTTCCGCGCTCTGCGCGGTGAACCGCTGCACGGCGCCGCCGACGTGCTGGCCGACTACGCGCTGCTGGACAGGGTGGGGCGGCCCGGGCGGCGGCCGCGCCTCGGGCTCGACCAGCGCTCGCCGCTGGGCGGCCGCCCGGGAAACGGCACCGTATGGCGGCGGCGTACGGTCGCGGGCCGGCACGCGGCACTGGCGGCGAAGGTGGCGGCCACGATGGCCGGCGCGGTCCAGGGCCCCGCGGCCCGGATCATGATCCCGGTGGATCTGCGGCGGCACGCTCCCGGCGTGTCGTCGACGGCCAACCTGGCCCTGCCGGTGTTCCTCGACATCCCGGGCGGCCAGGAACCGGATGCGGTCCACCGGCGGTTGCTCGACGCACTGGCCTCCCAGCAGGAGCTGGCCGCCGGGGCGGAGGCGGCACTGGCCCGCCTGCCCCTGCCCGCAGCCGCGGCGCTGGTCGGTGCCTCGCGCGCCGCCACCTCGGCACGGCACCGCTATCTGGCATCGGCCATCGTGTCGAACTCGGGCCGGCTGGCGCTCGAGGACTTCAGCACAGCGGAGTTCACCGCGACGACCGCGTACGCCCTGCCGGTGCACGCGCCCCTGATTCCGGTCAGCGTCGCGCTGCTGGAACTGCCCGAGCACACCGAACTGGTGGTCTCCGCCCGCGGGCCGGCGGACGTCGGCGAGCGCTGCGAGGCGCTGCTGGACCGTGTCGGGTCCGCGCTGTCCGCGCCGGGCCCGGCCGCCCCGTCCCCGTACACGCGGCCCCTGGCACCGCCGCGGGAGCCGAGCGCGGCCGGCCTGCTGCTCGAACCCGGCCCCGGCGGCCTGCCTTCCCTGCACACCACCGTGGTGCAGTTGTTCCGGGCGCAGGCCGCCCGCCGTCCGGACGCACCGGCTGTGCTCTGCGACCAGCTGCGATGGTCGTACGCGGACCTGGACCGCCGCTCCGACGCCGTCGCGACCGCACTGCTCGCCCGCGGAGTGGGGCGCGGCGAGATCGTCGGTGTCCTCGCGGACCGCTCGGCAACGGGCCTTGCCGGAGTCTGGGGCGTCCTGAAAGCGGGCGCGGCCTTCCTGCCCGTCGACATACGCAATCCCCCGCGGCGCGTCCAGGAGTTGCTGCACGACGCGCAGGCACGCTTCTGTCTCACGGACGCGGACTTCCGCGCGGCGGCGCAGAGCAGCGACTGCACGGCAGTGCTCCTGGCGGACGTCGCAGGCGACGACGCGGCCGTCGACGAGCGCCACCGGGCGGCCCTGACGGCTGCCGCTCCCGGGCCGGACGATCTGGCGTACGTCATCTACACCTCGGGTTCCACCGGGAAGCCCAAGGGCGTGCAGATCGAGCACCGAAGCCTGGTCAATGTCGTCGGCTGGATATCCCCGTTCATGCGGTGCGACGAAGAGACCCGGGCCGCGTACTCCTTCTCCCCCGGCTTCGACCTCTCGATCATGCAGATCTTCCCGCCGCTGGTGCACGGTGGGGCGGTCGTACCCGTGCCCGGCGAACTCGACCACCTCAAGCTGCGTCAGATGTTCTCCGGGGGTCTGGCCAACACCCTCGGGATGACCCCGACCCACCTCGACCTGGCGGCACGCCTTGGCATCCGGCCTTCGGGTGTCCGGGCCCTGCAGGTCGGCGGTGAGAACCTCACCGCGGCAGCCGCCCGCCGGGCGTACGAGTCCTTCGGACCCGACTGCCTGTTCGTCAACATCTACGGTCCGACGGAAGCGACGGTGGCCTGCACGGTCGCCGTCATCGGCGGCATCGCCGACCGCCCGTCCGCGCCGATCGGAGTGCCGGTGCACCGCACCTGCGTGAACGTACTGGACGAGCGGGGGAACGAGGTCCCGGACGGCGAGCTGGGCGAGCTCCATGTGACCGGCGTCCAACTGGCCCGCGGCTACCTCGGCCGCCCCGAACTGACGGCCGACCGGTTCATCCGTCTCCCGGACGGCCGGCGTGCCTACCGCACCGGTGACCTGGTGCTCCGCCTGCCCGACGGGCAGTTGGAGTACGCGGGCCGGATCGACTCCCAGGTCAAGATCCGCGGTCACCGGGTCGAGCCGGGCGAGGCCGAGGCGGCGCTCACCGCTCTGCCGGCCGTCGCGCAGGCCGCGGTGGTGGCCCGCAGCAGACACGACACCGGCGGGCAGGCGCTGTGCGCCTTCGTGGTTCCCGCCGAGGGTGCCCGCTTCGACGAGGCGGCCGTACGGGCGGACCTGGAGCAGTCGTTGCCCTCCCATCTCGTGCCCTCGGTGGTGCGTGCGGTCCCCCGGTTGCCGGAGACGGCCAGCGGCAAGACGGACCGCAACGCGCTGCCGAATCCGTTCGGCGACGCCGTCGCAGAGCAGGAGCAGGAGCAGGGGCAGGAGCAGGAGCAGGAGCAGCCGACCGTCCCGGCAGCCTCCGCCGCGGGACCGGATGCTCCTTCGCGCGGGGACGGTCCGGGACCCGGCATCGCAGCGGTGACAGCGGACATCTGGGCCCGCATCCTGCGCTGCGATGCCACGGACCTCGATGCCTCGTCCGACTTCCATGCGCTGGGCGGCGACTCGCTCGCCGTCCTGGAGATGCTGGCCGCACTCGGCGAAGAGCTACTGGGGCAGGCCGCCGAGCGGCAGTTCGTGGACCGGCTCGGGTCCCTGAGCGAGCATCTGACGCTGGGCCGGGTCGTCGGGACCGTCGAGGCGCTGCGGAGCACATCGTGATCTTCGTCGGAGAAGGCGCGCTGCTCTGGCGCGCCGTGCAGCACACGCTCGACAGCAACCTCCCCGTGGACCTGGTCTGCGGCCCCGCCTCCTGCGCACCCGCGGCCCTGCCCGGCGTCCGCTTTCGGGCCGTTGCCGACATCAACTCCGTCGCCGGCGAACTGGTCGCTGCCTGCACGGACGCAGTGGTGTGGTCGATCAACAACCGGATGATCTTCCGCGCGCCGGTGCTGTCCACCGGGCTACGCGTCCTGAACATCCACCACGGCCCGCTGCCCGGCTATCGGGGACTGCCCGAAGTGGCTCTGGTGTACGCGATGCTGCACGGCGAGCGGGAGTTCGCCGCGACACTCCACCAGGTGGACGAGGGCATCGACACCGGCCCCACCCTGGCCGCCGACTCCTATCCGATCGGCCCGGACGAGCCGTACCACGTGGTGCTGCGCCGCGGACTGCAGACCTGTCACCAGCTCTTCGAGCGCTGTGTTCCCCTCGTGGCCGCCGACCCGGCCTGGGCCGGCGAGCCCACCCGGCCCACCGGCGACGAGCGCGGCGGCTACTTCGGCCGCAAGGCACTGGCGCGCCTTCACCAGCACCGCGACAACCCCCACTTCAGCCGCGCCACGGACCTGGGCTTCCTGGCCGGCTACCTCCCGGAGCTCTCCACAGCACTGCGATGATGCGGGCGGTCCCGACTCCCGCACGGGCGGGGCGGGGACCGTCGGGGCACGGCACGGGCCTGAGCGCGCCGGCACCGGAGGAGTACCAGCGGCCCGAGACGGTCACGGTGCGGCTGCGACGAGGCCCGGGCGAGGGCTGAGCCGAGGCGCACCGATCACCGGCGGCGGCACGAAAGAGCCGGCTCACCCAGCGTCCGGGCGTCCCCGGCCTGTCGGGGCCGGGGACGCTTCGGTGGACCCGCAACGAACGCGTGGCGCAACCGGGCCGTCGCTAGGCCGACGACGACGCCTGCTCCAGGACGAACACGGGGATCTCACGGTCCGTCTTCTCCTGATAGGCGGCGTAGTCGGGGAACGCGGCAACCGCGCGCTCCCACCACAGCGCCTTCTCGTCCCCGCTCACCTCGCGGGCGGTCATGTCCCGGCGCACCGGGCCGTCCTGAAGTTCGACATGCGGGTCAGCGACGACGTTGTGGTACCAGACGGGGTGCTTCGGCGCCCCACCGAGCGAGGCGACGACCGCGTAACGCCCGTCGTGCTCCACCCGCATGAGCGGGGTCTTGCGGATCTTGCCGCTCTTGGCGCCGCGGGTGGTCAGCACGATGACGGGCATGCCCCGCATCGTGGTGCCCTCGGTGCCGCCGGAGCTCTCGTACAGCTCGACCTGGTCACGCACCCACTGCTCCGGACTCGGCTCGTACTCACCCTTGAGAGGCATGTTCTGCTCCAGCCGTCGATCGAATCGGAAATCCTGCGTACGTCGGGTCAGGGCTTGAGGCTGCCGACGACGCTGGCGGTGGCGGCGATGCCTTCCTGGATGCTCGGCGCCATGCTGGTGCCGGCGAGGAAGAAGCCGAGCAGGGCGCAGACCACCGCATGAGTCATCTTCAGCCCGCCGTTTCGCAGAAAGATCACCGCGAGCACCAGCAGGAACAGCACCAATGAGATCGAAATGGCCATCGCCAACCTCCTTTGCCGCGCCGGGAATGCGGCATTCGGCGGCCAGTGTGGCGTAGGCGAGGGCCCGTACGGCCGACTGGCATGTCCGCCGAACGGGTGACTGTGCTCAGCGGTCGTGGACGCGCAGGAAGCTTTCCAGACCGGCGAGGTCGTCCGTGTTCAGATGGTCGACGCCGGCGGCCAGCAGCTCCCGCCACAGCGCGTCACGCGCGGGCCCCGGCACATCGGGGGTGGCCCAGAAGCGGACGCGTCGGCCACCGTGGTGGGCGGTGCGGACCAGCTCGTGCAGCCTGTCCCGCTCCGCGGCCGGAAAGGGGCCGGTGCCGAGCCAGCTGAAGCTCTGCGTCCAGTTGCTGGAGATCAGCGGTATGAAGGAGGCGGGGGCCGGCTCTCCGGCGGCCAGATCATCGAGGCGTCCGTCGTAGAACGCGTACCGCACGGACTGGGCCTCCATGGGGACCCTGGCCGCGCGGTCGCCGGAGACGACGGGGGTGACGGCGCCCATGCGGACGTGCCCGTGGGCGTACCGGCTCAGCATCTGCCGGTAGGAGCGCAGTTGGCGGTCGAGTTCCAGGTAGGCGTTGACACCGTCGGTCTTGATGTCGATCAGCAGCTGGACGGGACGGCGGTAACCCCGGTGCACGCAACCGTGGTTGGCGCGCACGCGGGCGAGCAGCGGGTCGAGGTACAGCGAGCGCAGAGTGCGGGTGGGGTCGAGCTGGGCCGGCTCGTGGGCGACGAGCAGGTCCCCGTTCACCAGGAAGATGTCGGCCTCGACACTGGTGAAGGCGTGCGACAGGGCGTCGTGCAGGGGCCTTTGGTGCAGATAGTCGTTGTGGGCGTGGGCCCGGCGCAGCGGCTTGGGGCGGGGGGTGGGGTCGCTTCGCTCCGCGGCTCCGGCCTGGGCACGCAGGGCGACGGCGCCTGCGAGTGCGGCGGTGAGAGTGGTGACGGCTCTGCGGCGGCTGGTCAGCACGGTGATGCCTCCTGGCTCTGCGGGTCGGGAGGGACATCGGCGAGTATCCGCCGGGACGGCCGTCAACCGGCAGGGGGGGCGTGCAGAGTTCGGCCATCTGTCATGTGGCGGTGAACTCACAGCGCCCAAAGACGCACGAAGGCCGCCGCACCGTCGGGCGGTGCGGCGGCCTTCCCTGTGATGAAGGCGCGGTGCGGCGCCGTTACGGGGCCTGGAGACCGACGAGTTCGGCCAGTGTCTCCTTGTGCCGGCCGGGCGTGCCCAGGGCGATCTCGGCGGACTTGGCGCGCTTGAGGTACAGATGCGCGGGGTGCTCCCAGGTCATTCCGATACCGGCGTGCAGTTGCACGCACTCCTCGGCCGCGTGCACCGCGACCCGGGAGCAGTACGCCTGCGCCACGGACACCAGCAGCGCGGCCTCCGCGCTGCCGGTGGCGAGCGCGTCGGCGGCGGCCCGGGCGGCTGCCCGCGCCGAGACGACCTCGAGCCACAGCTGCGCCATCCGGTGCTTGAGCGCCTGGAAGGAGCCGATGGGCCGGTTGAACTGGTGGCGTTCACGGGTGTGGCGGACGGTCTTCTCCAGGCACCATTCGGCGACACCCAGTTGCTCGGAGGCGAGCAGTCCGGCTCCGGCGAGCAGACCGCGGCGTACTGCGGTCTCGCCGGTCGCCGCGTCCGCAAGGCGGCTGCCGCCGGCGCCGGCGGTGACGGCCGCGAGCGGACGGGTCAGGTCGAGCGCGATCTGCGGCTCCACGGTGACCTGTGAACTCTCCACCGCGTACAGGCCGTCGGGCCTGAGCACCAGGAACACATCGGCGTTCACCGCGTCCGCGACACCGCTGGTCCGCTCGGCGTCCCACGACAGCGGGCCTTCCGAGGAGGCGGCGAGCGGCACGGCCAGCACGGCGGTGCGGCGACCCGTGGCCAGCGCGCCGAGCAGCTCGGCGACCTCGGCCGTCTCGGTGTCGAGCGCGAGCAGCGTCTCGGTCGCGATCACGGAGCTGGTCAGAAAGGGCGCCGGGACGACGCTGCGGCCCAGTTCCTCCAGCACGACGGCGACCTCGCGGTGGCTCGCTCCCTGGCCGCCCAGCTTCTCGGGCACCAGGAGGCCGGCCGCGCCGACCTCGGCGGCCAGGGCCTTCCACAGCTCCGTGTCGTACGGCGTGCCGCTCTCGGCCCGGCCCGCGACCAGGGCGGCCGGGTCGGCACGTGCGGTGAGCAGGGAGCGTACGGCGGCCCGCAGATCGGTCTCCGCCTCGGAGTAGAGCAGATCAGTCATCGCGCGAGGTCCTTCCAGGCGATGTCCTTGTCGCTGCGTGGCTCGGCGGGCAGGCCGAGGACGCGCTCCGCGACGATGTTCAGCAGCACCTCGCTGGTGCCGCCCTCGATGGAATTGCCCTTGGAGCGCAGATAGCGGTAGCCGGCCTCACGCCCGGTGAAGTCGACGAGTTCGGGCCGGCGCATGGTCCAGTCGTCGTACAACAGCCCCTCCTCGCCGAGGAGTTCGACCTCCAGACCGCTGATCTCCTGGTTGAGACGGGCGAAGGCGAGCTTCATTCCGCTGCCCTCGGGGCCCGGCTGGCCGGCGACGAGCTGCTGGCGCAGCCGCTCACCGGCGAGCCGGGAGACCTCCGCCTCGACCCACAGCGTCAGAAGTCGCTGGTGCAGGTCATGGGTGCGCAGTTCGGGACGCTCGCGCCAGGTCTGCGCGACCGGGCCGATCATGCCGCCCTCGCGCGGCAGGCGCATGCCGCCGATGGAGACGCGTTCGTTCATCAGGGTGGTCTGGGCGACCTTCCAGCCCTCGCCGACCTCACCGAGCCGGTGCGCGTCGGGAATGCGCACATCAGTGAGGAAGACCTCGTTGAACTCCGCCTCGCCGGTGAGCTGGCGCAGCGGGCGCACCTCGACACCGGGGTCGGTCATGTCGCAGATGAAGTATGTGATGCCCTGGTGCTTGGGCAGGTCGGGGTCGGTGCGGGCGATGAGGATCGCCCAGCGCGCGACATGGGCGCTGGAGGTCCAGACCTTCTGCCCGTTGACGACCCACTCGTCGCCGTCGCGTACCGCCCGGGTACCGAGGGCCGCGAGGTCGGAGCCGGCGCCGGGCTCGCTGAACAGCTGGCACCAGACCTCCTCGCCGATCCACAGGGGCCTCAGGAAGCGCTGCTTCACCTCCTCGGAGCCGTACGTGAGGATGGTGGGGGCGGCCATGCCGAGCCCGATGCCGATCCGGCGCGGGTCGTTGTCGGGCGCGCCCGCGGCGGTCAGCTCGGCGTCCACGACGGCCTGGAGGGCGCGCGGTGCGCCGAGGCCGCCGAGGCCCTGCGGATAGTGCACCCAGGCCAGTCCGGCGTCGAAGCGGGCCCTGAGGAAATCGCTCCGGTCCGTCTCGGCGGGCGGGTGGGCGGCAAGCAACTCCTGGGCGCGGGTGCGCAGTTCCGCTGCGTCCGTCATCGGGTCACCTCCGGGGGAAGTACGACGAGGCGGCCGGTGGTCGTGCCGTCGGCCACTCGCTGGACGGCGTTCGCGGCGTCCGTGAAGGCGACGCGCTCGCTGATGAAAGGCTTGATCAGGCCCTTGGCCGCGTACTCGGTCAGCGTCTCGTGGCAGTGCACGATCGAGGCCGGGTCCTTGACCGCATACAGGCCCCAGTGCAGTCCGACGATCGAGTAGTTCTTGACCAGGGCGTGGTTGAGCGCGGGCGCGGGGATGTCACCGCTGGCGAAGCCGACGATCACGATCCGGCCCTCGAAGGCCACGCACTTGGCCGACTTTGCATACGCGTCGCCGCCCACCGGGTCGTAGACCACGTCGGCACCGCGGCCTCCGGTCGCCTCCTTCACGGCGGCGACGATGTCCTCGCTGCGCCGGTCGATGACGACGTCGCAGCCGAGCTCGCGGGCCACGGCCGCCTTCTCCGCTCCGCCGACGACTCCGATCACGGTGGCTCCGGCGGCCTTGCCGAGCTGTACGGCTGCGCTGCCGACACCGCCGGCGGCCGCGTGGACGAGAAGCGTCTCGCCCTCCTTGAGGCCGGCGCGGCGGTGCAGTCCGAACCATCCGGTCTGGTAGCCGATGTGCAGCGCTGCCGCCTCGGCGTCGTCGAGGGCTTCGGGTGCGGGCAGCAGCGCGGCCCGGTCGGCGACGACGTACTCGGCGAGTCCACCGTGCGGCAGGGCCGGGTTGGCGATGACGCGCCGGCCGTCCTCGGTCTCGCCACAGATCTCCACCCCGGGGGTGAAGGGCAGCGGCGGCCGGATCTGGTAGTGCCCGCGGCACAGCAGCGCGTCGGGGAAGTTGATGTTCGCGGCCCGGACCTTGAGCAGCGTCTGCCCCTCGCCGGGCGTGGGCCGGTCCGCCTCTTCGAGCGCCATCACCTCGCCCGGCTCGCCGTTCCGGTGCACTCGCCATGCCTGCATTTCGGAGCCTCCACAAACCGTAGGCGGTACTCACTGGATCGCATACTAAGCGGTCGCTTGCCCATTCGGAACCCCCGGCCCGGCCCCACGTCACGGAGGTCGACAGCAGTCCCTGCCACCCCTGCCACCCCTGCCACCCCTGCCACCCCTGCCACCCCTGCCACCCCTGCCACCCCTGCCACCCCTGCCACCCCTGCCACCCCTGCCACCCCTGCCACCCCTGCCACCCCTGCCACCCGCAGGGTGCCCGCAGGGTGCCCGGCTGCCACGCAAGGGAGCACGGCCGCGGGCCGCCGCATGCGATCCGACCGGCGCGCCTTGCGGATCACCCCGGCAGCGGACACTTCGTCTACCGCCGGTACTTCCGGTGCGTCATCACCATGTCCTTCTCCTGGCTCGGCGTCAGCGTCTCCAGGAACATCGCCCGGCCGGACCGCCGGCCGTCCCCCGCCTGCGGGTGCGCGAAGAGGAACAGAAGCCGGGGGAACTCGCTGAGCAGACGGTGTATCAGCTCGGGGTCCGGCGCCTGGTGCAGCACGATCGTGAAGGGACCGGATTCTTCCTCGTGCTGCAACAGCAGCCCGCGCATCTCCTCCTTGTCGTATCCGAAGCCCATCGCGACCTCCGACGCCAGGACGTCCCGGATCTCGGCGATCAGTCCGTCGATGAACCCGGACCCGTCCTGCCGCGGCACCGGCTTGCGCAGCACCCAGGGTTCGGGCACCTCACTCGCCCTGCGTACGTACATGTCCGGGGTTTCGTTGAGCGCCGACTGCAGAAGGGCCACCCGCTCGCCCGGGGCACATCCCAGACGGCGCAGTTGATCCGCCGCCTGCTTCGGGACACGGGCGAAGGGGACGACAAGATCGACTATCTCCTCGCGGTGCTCCTTGATCCTCACCTGCGGCAGGAAGTGCTTCAGCGCCAGCCTCATGACGCAGCTCTCGCCGAGCCTGTGCACCGGTCGCTCCGTCAGCAGACCCTGCGCGACGACGTAGCGTGAATGGTCACGCGCATAGGCCAGCGTGGCAACGCCCAGGATCTCGGCGGTGCGTTCCAGCGCGGCGTCGGAGACCTCGGAGATACGGCCGGCGATGAAGTCCGTCACCTGGGGATACGGCAGCCCGCCGAGTCGTTCCACGAGAGGGCGGAGAGTCTGGGCGATCCTCGCCGACGGGACTCCCGGCCCGGTCTTCCAGTCGATCATGTCGAACCGGCCGAGGTTCTGCTTGCCGAGCATGCTGTCGGGAAGTTCGCGGCGTCGCACGCCCGGCAGTGTGACCGGCAGGATCAGGAAGGCTTCGTCACTGCCGGCGCGCTCCGCGGCGGCGACGATCGCCTCCTCCATCACGTGGTAGGAGGCCAGGGCGTGCGGCGACAGCAGGATGATCATCCCGTGGCAGTGCTTGATCTCCTTCAGGAGCTTGCTGTTCCAGTCGTTCCCGCCGCTCAGCACCCGCCTGTCGACCACGGGATCGCAGCCCAGTTCCGTGACATGCGCCTCCAGCGCGTCGAGATAGTCCCGGCACATGCATCCCTGCCGGGGCGCGCACGGGGAGCTGTGACTCAGGAAGAGCCTGGGACGTACCATCGCCGCTACTCCTCACGGCCGAGGGCACGAGCGGCGGGCAGCAGCCGGAGCAGGCGGACACCGGCGGTGGGAATCGTCACCGACATGTCCGTGGAACAGTCGATCGCGGT
Organism: Streptomyces sp. NBC_00390; assembly: GCF_036057275.1. Taxonomy (NCBI): domain Bacteria; kingdom Bacillati; phylum Actinomycetota; class Actinomycetes; order Kitasatosporales; family Streptomycetaceae; genus Streptomyces; species Streptomyces sp. NBC_00390. The sequence continues at coordinate 495,221 of NZ_CP107945.1, forward strand.
GCCGTCGAGCAGATCGAGCAAGCGTCCGGTCTCCCCTCTGCGGCCGAGATCGCTCAGGCTCATGGTCACCGTCTCGGTCTCCGACCCCGCGTTCACGAGACACACGATCGTCTCGTCGCCGTGGGTGCGCCGCACACCGAGAACCATCGGCTGTCCGACGAAGTGCAGGACATGTCCGCTGCCTCGGGACAGCGCGAGGTGGTTGCGGCGCAGTTGCAGCAGCACGGCCAGGGCCGGCTCCTCGACCAGGGACAGCGGGAGCACGGGGCAACCCGGCAGACTGAGCAGCACAGCGGCGGCGAGCTGCCGCTGCGCCCCTTCGAGGCCCGCCGCCGGCGCGTATCCCCACTGGGAACCGGGACGCGCCGTGCGCAGGGAGGACAGGGCTCTGGTCAGGTCCGGACCGAACGACGTGGGGTCGTACGCCCCCAGGTTCCGGTTGCGGATGCCGCGCCCGAGGGTCTCGTCCAGCGATGTCAGGACCACGTGGCAGGCCGCTTCGGCTTCGTCCGGGTCGCCGAACGCCCGGGTGGCGGCGAGCGGTGCGAGCGCCGCAGATCTCCCCACCAGGACTCGGTCACCGTAGCCGTCCAGGAGGTGGCGCAGGTCGTCGAGGACTCCCTGTTCCACGGAGCGTGCCGCGACACGCACTCCGTCGAGATCCCGGTCGAGCCACCGGCGTACGGAGTCCAGCACCCTGGCGGCCGTCACGTCCGGGTCCCGGTCCATGTTCAGTTCCATGACGATGTGCACGCCGTACCGGTGCGCCACGCCGATCAGGTCGGCGAGCGCCGCGGTGGCCTCACCCGAATCAGGCACGACCGCCTCGAGCGTCCCCCCGTCGGCCGACGGACGGAAAGGCCCCACGACAAGGCATCGCACCCCGGACCGGGCCGTGGCCTCCATCCCCGCCGCCAGCTCGCGCAGCCCCGTCCCGGTCGTCGGCTGAGGAGCAAGCGCCATGACACATCCACGGATCCACTCGGGCGCACCGTCGGTGGCGGCCGGCGCCTCGACGTCCGGGGTGATGACATAGCGTCTGCCGTCCTCGGTGCTCAACTCCACCGGACCGCCGGTGCCGGAGACCGCCCACTCTCCGGTGCCCAGTGCGAAGACCCCGTAGGCGGGGAACGCGAGCCGCACCTCCCGCTGGGGATGTGCGGCAGGGCCGATGGGCCACAGCAGCAGTCGCGCGTCCCCTCCGGCCGCCGCGACCTGCCGGCCGTCCCCGCTCACGGCCAGCCCGGTCACCTGCCACGGAGCACTGCCGACCGGCGCCACGACGCCGGCCGCGGTGGCCGACGCGTACTGCACACTGCCGTCGGCCAACGCCCAGACGAGCAGCCGGCCGTCCGGCGAGCCGGTCACCGCGGTGACGTCGCGTGCAAGGAGCTGTCCCGATTCCCCGTGATCTTCGAGAGGAGCCCCGCCGTGAAGCCACAGGTCCCCCGATCCGTCGAGGAGCGCGAGGTGGCGTCCGCCGGGTGTCCACCACAGCGCACGCGCCGTCGTGGCCTGCTCGTTCGTGAAGGTCCCGCCCTCCGAGCGGCTCGTGCCGGACCGCCGTACCAGGAGGGCCGAGCCTGAGGCGTAGGCCTGCACCAGTCCCGCTCCCGCCTCGACGGGGAAGTGCACACGGCAGGCCTCGGTTCCTTCCGGACGGCTGATTCCCGACGTCTCGCCGGGGGTCAACCGGTACTGTCCCACCTTGCCCTGCTCCACCCAGGCGACATGGGCACCGTCGGCCGACAGCGTCAGGGAGCTGCGCGCCGCGCCGTCGGGCGCGGCGGGAATGCGCAGCACCTCCGTGCCGTCCACGGCATGCAGCACGATCGTCCCGTCCTCCAGCAGCATCCCGTAGCGCGTCCGCCTGCCGTCGGCCACCGCGGGTACGCCGGCCGCGACAGCCACCACGGCCGCCCCGGCGTGCGAGATGGACAGCGTCGGCACACCGTCGTCACCGAGGCTCTGCACCACCGTGAAGGGCAGATGAATCTGTTGGTTCCGGTGCAGCTCAAGCCGTACGGGCGGCGCCGTCGGCACCGGTGTGAGGGCGCTGGCCGCAGCGAGCCGCACCTTGCGCACACCGACCGCGCGAACGGCCCGGGACCCGTCGGCGGGCGGAAAGCTGAGCACGAGGCCGTCGGACCGGGCCGACACTCCGACCGGCACATCGCGCTGCACCAGTCCTCTGGCCTCCGCCGTGGACGTCGCCGGCCGGCCGAAGGGGTCATGAGGCGGCTCCAGGCCGAGCCGTTCCGAGGAAGCCACCTGGATCCGCCAGGCGGCGTCGTGCCGCTGCACCCCGGCAGGCAGCCTCGGCAGGTAGTGCAGCGCCCAGCGTCCGAGGTCGTCGGCGGCATCACCGGTCGATGTCACCGCGTCCAGCGCCCGCTCGAGATGGCGCATCACCTCTCGGCGCGTGGCAGGCGACGGGAAGAGATCCGCCCACAGGAGTTCCTCGAACCAGCGGGTCATCGGCGGTGCGTCCCGGTGCGCTTCCGCCGTGAAATCCCTGACGTCCTCGACGTGCCGGGACGGTCGGCGGGCAAGCATCCGCCGCAGCACCGCCGCCGCTTCGGGGTCCAGGAGCAGCGTCTTCTCGCCGGCCGCCTCCACCAGGGGCGAGAACCACAGTTCCGCCTCGAGGCCCGCGGTGGAGCGCGGCAGGAAGCGGAGCCTCGCCCGCCGCAGGAAGGCACGTTCCACCCCGGCTGCCAGGGAGAGGCACTCGGCGAGTTCGACGAGTTCGGGCCGGACCTTGCCGAGATCGGCGATGTACTCCTCCATGCCCCTGCTCGGCATGACCCCCTCGGCGGTCACAGCCGCTCCAGCCATCGCCGTACGCCCGATGTCGCCTGCCGGGCGTGTCGCAGCGAGATACTCCGGTCGAACGGGATGAACGCCACTCTCCTGCGCAGCGCCGCGGTGTAGTCGGCGGGATCGTACGGCGTCAGACACACGACCGGGCACCCCGAGTGGAGCACCACGTCGATGAATGCCCGCCATTCCTCGGGACCGGCGGTGGAGCCGCCCGCGAACGGCGGACGCATACGGCCGAGGTCCGAGAACAGGACCACCGGGGTGCCCGGCAACGGGGGCCGGTAGCGCTCCCGCACCAGTGGGCCGCGTCGTACGACGCCCCTGCCAGGCGTCCCCCGGAAACGCAGCACCTCGACGCGGTCCCGGCCGGCGATGCTTCCCACCAGGTCGTGCACCCACGTGCGGTCGTCCTGGAACGGGGCCATGCCCGCACCATGGTCCAGCAGAAGCTGGGCGCCGCGGCGCGTACTGAGCCGCTGCCGGCGCGGTACGGCACGCAGCGCCTCCCTTCGCGCGACCTTTCGCAGGAGGGCCGACTGGTCGAGCTCGCGGCTCTCGACGGACGTGGAGACCGTGGCGAACATGATGCCTCGCGCCCAGTCCGGCTTCCACGGCGGCTCATGCGCCGGCTCGGCGGCCACCCGCGTGCGTCGCAGGAGGTCCGCGCCCGCGCCGGGTCGATGACCCTCCGGCGGCGAAGCCGACGCCCCCCGCAGCCCGCCGAGAGACGTGACGGAGAAGCCGACCGACCGCTCGGTGAGGCTGACCGCCTCCCCGGGCAACGCTTTGGGCACAGCTCTGGACGGAAGTACGACCGCTTCGGGGAACGTCGTCACAGGGTCGTCCGCACCGGCCGACGACGGGCCGGTCGGCCGGACGGCCGGGTGATCGGCCGATGAACTCCCCTGGCCCTGCGGCGGGTTGACCGTTTCCCTGCTCCGCTGGCCGAGCAGTTCGGCCATGCGCAGCGCAGTGGCCGGGTCACGCGGCCGCAGTTCGGCCAGAGCACGGACGAGGTCGCCGAGGCACACCTCTCCCCGTGCGCTCATTTGGCGGGCTCCAGCCCCTCGCGTCGCTTGCGCAGGGTGACCGCTTCCAGCGTCTCCCACTCCGGTGTGCCCGGTACGACGCCCAGTTGCTGGCTGGCCTTGAGCGCGTCGAGGAACTCGGCGGTGCTGGGACCGGCCGCGGAGTCCTCCAGCCGGGCACGGACCGAGAGGATGTGACCGGCGACCTGCTCGGCGAGCTCCTCCTCGTACAGCTCTCCCAGATGCGACCTGGCCACCCTCAGCAGATGATCGGTACTCGGCGCACCGAGCTCGAAGACGATGCAGCGCCGCAGAAAGGGCCGGGGCAGTTCGCGCTCGTCGTTGGTGGTGATGACGACGAGCGGGGCCCGCTCGGGTCTGATCGACACGGCGCGCTCCTCGTCCCAGGGGAGGGGGAACGAGAGGGAACCGAGCGGCCCCAGAAGGCTGTTGGGCAGGTCGGGGTCGGCCTTGTCGATCTCGTCGATCAGCACGACGGAGCGCTTGGTCTCACCGGCGGCGAACGCCCTCCAGAGAGGGCCCTGCGTGTAGTAGTGATCGATGCTCGGAGCCAGCATCTTGGCCTGGGCGTCATTGAGGCGCTTGAGCGCGTCGAATCGCCACAGAAGGTCCTCGGGCTCGGTCCTCGCGGTCACGACATGCGCGTGGTAGTCCCAGCCGAGGATCCGCGCGACGTTGGGAGCCAGCGACGACTTGCCCGAGCCCGGGGGCCCGAACAGGAGCAGCGGACGGCCCGTCTTGAGCGCGATGTTCACCGCCAGTACGACCTCGTCGTCGTCGAAGACGTACACCTCGTCGTCCGCCGCGTACCGTGCGGCGCCGTCGGCCGGACCCTCCACGCCCCCGGCCTCCCGGCCGTCGGCGCCGGGGTCGAACTCCTTGTCGTACTGCAGCACACGACCCTCCCTGGCGGCGAGATCCCGGTCCCTCATTCTGCCCTGCCCCAACTGCCCTCACCGGGTGATTTGGACACCCGTCAGAACGGTCACGCCCGGCAGCCTGCCCCTCCATACCGCCCGGTCGAAGCGGCCGCCTGCCGACGGGAGACAGAGCAGTCGCAGCCGGGGTGCGGACGCCAGTCCGGCGAGAACGGACGTTTCGGGGACCGGGGAGATCTCGAGGAACATCACCCCTGAGCCGGCCAGCGCCGTCAGGTCTGCGAGGGGGCAGTCGGACACGCTGAGCGTGCGCAGCCTCGGCAGGCCGGTGAGGCTGCCGAGATGGGACAGGGCCGGGTTGCCGGAGATCACCAGCGTGTGCACGAGCGGCATCAGCCGGAATGCGGAGAAGTCGGTGAAGTCGCCCCGGCACACCACACGTTGCACGCTGCTCCCCAGGCGGGCGATCTCACCCCGCTCCTGCGTGCCGGTCAGCTCCAGCGTTCGCACGGCGGGGGCCGGCGCGTCCGTCTCGACCGACCACGAATCCACCAGGACGGACGCGGCGAACGGCCGAGCGGAAAGGGGACCGATCTGCCCGTCGTCGGGGACCGATGAGGGCATGAGCGACGCGAGCCGGCTGATGTACACCTGTGCCTCGTTGCCGCCGATCAGCTCGGCCGTGCGGATGAGCCGAGGCAGCGCGGGATGATCCGACTCGAGATCTTCGGGGCCCGGCAGCAACTCCAGGACCATGGGGCCCACTTCGGCCAGCGCGGCCGCTTCGTCCTCCGTGCGGGGCGGAATGAGCTGTCCGATCCGCTCCTCGACCGCGCCGCGTACGGCCGGTTCCAGTTCCACCATGTCCGCCAGTGACACTGCCGCCAGGACGAACAGACGGGCTCTGTTCTCCGGTTCCTGGTCGCCGCGGTTCAGGATCGCCCGGAACATCGAGGAGCGGTCACGCCGCGTGGCGTGGCCGAGCGCCAGGCGGACGACGTTGTGCCACTGGTCGTCGTCGGCACGGGCCACCAGTTCCGAGAGCGCGCCGGTGTGGACGGCTTCCCGCGCGGCCAGATAGTCCTGGAACGAGCGGTGCAGGAAGCCGATCCCGTCCGCGGCGGATTCACGCAGGACACCGCTGCGGTTCAGCAGATGCCGCAGGACCTGTTCGGCATCCCCCTGAGCGCCGACGCGCGCGAGAGCGGGGAGGGTTCGCTGGACGAGATCGACGGCCTGACGCCGGTCGAGTTCGCTCCGGCCGTTGCGCTGCAGCCAGATCGCGAGGCTCTGCAGCAGCACCTGGTGCGATTCCTTGTCGAGTTCCAGTCCGTCCGGGCGAAGGACCTCCCGCTCCCGGTCCCGTCGTTCGAGCAGCATCGACAGGGCTGCCTCGTAAAGATCCGCGCGGTCCGGCGGCAGCAAGCCGGCGCGCTCGTGGTGGAGTGCGCAGATCAGAGCGCACATCAGGGGGCTCGTGACCAGGCTGCGCAGTTCCGCCTTGCTCGTGACAGCGTCGAGGAGAGGCTCCAGAGGTGCTCGCTGCGCGCCCTCGGATGTGGCATCGTGCCACCGGCTGATCAGCAGCCGGGCATCGTCCAGGGGCAGTGGAGCCAGTGCGAACTCGGTGAAGTCCATGTCCGCCAGCCACGCTTCCTGGACCGCGGACGGGCGGGACGTCACGACGCACAGGGTGTCCGGATACGCTGCGAGAAGGTCCGCGAGCCATAGCCGGACGCCGTCCCGCTCCGCCCGGTCCACCTCGTCGACTCCGTCGACCAACAGCATGCCCCGGCCTGCCGCCAGCACCCGTTCGGCCCATCCCGAGGGCGGTTCGGCAGCGGCACCCGAGCCGACGGCGTCGAGGAACCGCGCGGGATCGGGAAGTCGGCCGCCATCACGCACGAGCGTCCGCACAGGGAGCGGGAAGGGCACGTATGGCCCGTGCGCGTGGACCGCCAACCATTGCAGCAAGGTCGTCTTGCCTGAGCCCGGGACGCCGCGCAGCATCACACGACGGCGGCCTGACTCGAAGAGCTGTTCCGCGCGAACCCGCGCTCCGTCCTCCCCCGCACCGATGGCTGTCAGTCCTGTGTAGACCGAGGACAGAGGCATCCCAGCGGCCTGTCCCACGTCGGCGCCGAAGATGTGGACCCTGCCGTGACGGGCGGCGACAGCGGCCAGGTAGCTGCGTTCGAAACCGTCGTCGTCGGCGAGCTCGACCGGAAAGAATGCCTTGACCGCCGAGATGTCGAAACTGTCGGGCATCGAGGGGAGGGCGAAGTGGTCCGCCGCGGACTGGACGCGCTCGGCGATGGACCGCACCACATGCCGGTACTCGGCGCTCTCCGGGTCCGACCGCATCAGGTGGAGAAGACCGTGCTCGAGATAGGTGCGGCCCATGCTCAGGTCCGCGTACTGGATCGCCTGCACCTCCTGCGGCAGCATCCGTGCCGGCACCGGCTCCCAGATCACCGGTACGAGAGCATGCGGCCACATATCGGTCTCTTCCCGATAGCGGGCGACCCTTCCGGCGAAGGCGCTCCACTCCTTGCCGCAGTATTCGCTGCGGAAGTAGGCAGGTGAGTACAGGGCGACGAGCGTCCTGCAGGAACCGATGGCCCGGCTCAGCCCCCGCAGCCAGTCCGCCCCCACGTGCAGACGCTCCGAGTCCCGGAAGGCGGGCTGCCGGCGCGAACCGGTGCCGGGCAGCTCCAGCACGCCCAGAAGGTCCTCGTAGAACCGCCGGACGTAGGCCGTGCGGTCGTCCGACCTGGCGTAACTGAGAAAGAAATATGGGTAGTCCAAGGCACCCCCCGTGCCGACGCATCCTAGGTCGTACCCCACTCGGACAGACCCCAGACACCGGGAAACGGACCATCCGGAGCCACATCTTCGGCCGCCACCACGGCCGGCGCCGTACGAGCGCGCTCCCTGGACGGGGCCTCAGCCCACGGTCCAGCGGATCATCCATGCCTCGTTCTGGATGGAGATGACGTGCTCGCACTCCGCCACCAGAGCCTCCGCGCGCTCGGGGGTGCGGACGTCATCGGCCTCCCAGCGTTCCAGCAGGCGCTCCAGTTCCTCCGCGGTGCGCATGAACTCCAGCTGCTGGTAGGCGTATCGCTGTGCGACGGCATGGGCGATCACGGCCACGGAGACCGAGGCGGCGACCGCGACCCAGCCGGCGAGCCAGCCGATGGAGAAGGCACCGGCGGCGGCCGCCAGCACCGCGCCGACTCCGCCGAGGACGGCTTCGATCCACCCGACCACACGCAGCCTTCGGGTCATCCACCGGGCCTTGGGCCGGTAGTAGGAGTCGATCTGCCGGCGCAGCCGGTGCTCGACATAGGAGTCGATGTCCGTCACCGGCGGCAACGGCCTGACCTTGGCGGTGACCTCGGCCGTATAGCGCACCAGGTCGCCGCCGTCGCCCCGGTACGCGCGGGACCGTTCCGCGAGGAGTGCACCGGTATCCGCCGTCGCCCGGTAGGGACCGACGCCCGCGAGGCAGGTGTAGACCTCGGCCTTGAGTGCCTCGGAGACCGCTCGCAGCCGGGTCCAGTCGTTGAGGCGGCCGGGGCCGCCCCGCTGGGCGACGACCGGCACGGCGCCGGCGGCGCATGCGGCGGCGAAGGCAAGGACCGTGCCCACGGTGGGACTCCAGCCCATGGTCTGGGCCGCCGCCGTGCCCAGCACGGCCGCCGCGATGCCGAGAGCGAGGGATGCCGTGCGAGCGCCCTCGACCGACTTCTTGAGCTGGTCAGCGCTGCGCGACCAGACGCTCTGCTGGTCCCACACCTTGGCTGTCGCCGAGTGCTCCTGGATCGCTGTCACGGTGCGATTCTGGACCGTGACGCAGTGCCGCGCAAAGGGTCGGCGCTCCGTCAGTTCACAACTGTCACAGGTGAGTTGGCCGAGCCGCCCGTGTTCGCCCGGTCCACCCGCTCGCGCTCAGCGCCCGAACAGCTCGAACGTGACGGCCGGCCTGCCGCCGAAGCGCGCCGCCGCGGCCCGGGTGGCGCCGCCGAGGAACGTACGGCAGTACTTCTCCGGGTCCTGGTCCGTCAGCACCTCGAGATAGGTACGGTGCTCCAGCAGGGAGCGCACGGCGCGGTCGAGGCCCGGGCCCGCGTCGACGGCGTGTGTGGGGGTGCTCGATGCGGCGACCGCCACCCACCGCACTCCGTTCCACGGCTCGAGGCCCTGTTCGGAGATGAGCTCGGGGAAGATCCACCGGTTTCCGGCGTCGGAGGCCGCATCCAGGGCCGCCCGGCCGACGGCCCGGTGGTCGGGCGTGTTCCAGGCCGTACCGCCCCAGGTGTCACGGTGATTGAGGGTGATCACCAGCTCCGGGCGGTGCCGGCGGACGGCAGCAGCGATGTCCCGGCGCAGCCGGGCCCCGTACTCGATCACGCCGTCCTCGTGGTCCAGGAACTCCACGGTGGATACGCCCACGACCGCGGCGCTCGCCAGCTGCTCGCGCTCGCGCAGCGGCGCGCATGCGGCCGGGTCCATGGTGTCGATGCCCGCCTCGCCCCGGGTGGCCAGAAGGTACACGACCTCCCGCCCGCCGTCGGTCCACTGCGCGACCGCGGCGGAGCAGCCGTACTCGAGGTCGTCCGGGTGCGCGACGACGGCCAGCGCACGCTGCCAGTCGGCGGGCATCTCTTCGAGCTGCGGGATTCCGCGATCGCTCGTGTGCTCGGTCATGCGCGCAGGATACGTTCCCTGACCGGCCGTCAGAGTTCGCCGCGGGCGAGGGACAGCAGCCGGTCGAGTACGCGCTGCCCGCCGGCGCGCACCCCGTCGTGCTCGTACTCGTCGGTGACCCAGGTGCGCAGTCCGCGCACGGCGCGTGCGGTTTGCAGCGAGTGGGCCGTGTCGACGTACATGTCGTCGTGGTAGACCGCCGCGGCGACCGGCACCTGGTTCACGGCGAGCCGTGCAGGGTCGTACAGCGGCTCCCAGTCGGTGCGGGCGGCCAGCAGTTCGGCGCACTCGTGGAGCGGGCGCAGCGCGGGATCGACCTCGAAGTGCCAGGGGTGGATCGACTCGCCGGTGAACAGCAGCGGGCCGTCGCCGGACAGCGCCGCCCCCGCGTCGAACTGCGGGAACTCGGCCCGTACGCGCTCGGCCGCCCAGGCGGTCGCTGTGCCGCCCTGGGCGTAGATGGCCTCGTGGAGCGCGGCGTACAGCGGATGCCCGGCGAACGAGAGGACGGCGTGCACGGCCTCCTGGAAGGTGTCGGAGAGTTCATGGCCGGAACCTGTGCGCACGAAGGCGTCCTCGAGGAGATAGTGCAGCCGGTGGGTGCCGTCCTCGCTCCCGAGCAGGATCCCGAGGGACTGGAACGCCTCGTGCGTGAGCACATAACCGCCGGGCAGTACGGTCTTGCGCTCGGCGAGATGGACGGCGACGCGCCGGACACGCTCCACGTCCTGCGGGTAACGGTCGTAGTGGGCCTCGACCTTGCGCTGGATGCGCGGGTAGGCCGCCCGGTAGATGTCGTCGGCGTGGGCGTCGAGGGACGGCAGGCCGCCGGTGATCAGTACGGTGCGCAGCCCTTCGGGGGCGGCTCCCAGGTAGTGGGTCGCACAGAAACCGCCGAAGCTCTGGCCCAGTACGGTCCAGGGCGCTCCGCCCGTGAGCCGGGGCCGGACCGCCTCGCAGTCGCGCACGATGCTGTCGGCGCGGAAGAGGGCGAGATGGTCGGCCTGCGCCTGCGGCCCGCCCCGCTGAGGGAGCGTCTGACGGTTGAGCGGGGTGGAGCGGCCGGTGCCCCGCTGGTCCAGCAGCAGTACGCGGTGGTCCTGTACGGCCCTCCCGAGCCAGGCCTGTTTGCCGACGAAACGCCGGGCGCCATGGCCGGGACCGCCCTCCAGGTAGACCAGCCACGGCAGGTCGGCACCCGTGCGGGTGGCGGCGACGACCTCGCGGCCGTACAGCTCGATCTGTTCCCCGGCCGGGTCCCGGTGGTCGAGCGGGACGGTGAAGCGGCGGTCGGTGAGAACGACTCCGGGCTGGCGGTAGCTGGTCAATGCTGCTCCTGCTGCTGTTCCTGTACGCCCCCGCCCGCCCAGTGGATCACAGTCGGGGGCGGGGGCGCAGCAGGGCCGGCGGGCGGATCGGCGCTCAGCCGAGCGGGGCGTCAGCCGTCAGGAACCGGTCCGGCGTACGGATCCGGTCGCGCACCCACACACCGGCGGGCTTCAGCGGTCCGGTACCGGTCCAGGGTCCGTTGCCGTCACAGGTGCCGCTCTTGAAGACGGCTCCGGAGCGGGAGTCGTCGGAGTAGTTCCAGTTGACCCAGCTGATCTTCTTGCTCGCCATCAGATCGAGGTACTTCTGGGCCTGCGTGAAGTTGTTGCCGCCGTCCCCCGATGCGGTCTGGGTGCCGAACTCCGTGACGAACACGGGGAGTCTGTCGGCGGCACGGGACAGGGTGTTCAGATACTCGGAGCCGTGCGAGGCGGCGTAGAAGTGGAAGGTGTACATGATGTTGGCCGCGTTGACGGGATTGTTGACGATCTCGGTCTCGTCCGCGCCCTCCGAAACACCGAGTGAGGACCAGGCGCGCGTGCCGACGAGGATCGGGGTGTCCGGGTCGCTCTGCCGGATGACCGGGATGAGCTGCTCGGCGTAGCTCTTGATCCGCGACCAGCTCACGCCGCTGGGCTCATTGGCGATCTCGTACAACAGGTTGTTCCTGCCGCCGTGGCGCTGCGCGATCTCCGTGAAGAAGGTCTTGGCGCGGGCGAGGTTGTGGTGCGGGTCGCCCGGGGTGAGCATGTGCCAGTCGACGAGGGCGTACATACCGCGCGCGGTGGCCTGTTCGATGATCGAGTGCACGAGGTCCGTGAATCTGCGCGGATCACTCTCGTAGCCGCCCTCCTGGATGTACATGGAGATGCGCAGCACATCCGCGTTCCAGTCGGTGGCCAGTGCGTCCAGCGAGCCGCTGGTCACGCACTGGCTGTACCACTGCAGTCCGTGGGTGCTCATGCCGCGCAGCTGGACGGGGTTGCCTCGCTGGTTGCAGAGCTTGGTGCCGCAGACCCTGAGCTGTCCGTTGGCCTCGACGGGGGTACGGCCGCCGGGGGCAGGGGAGATGTCCACGGCGAGATTGTCCACGTTCGGACCGCCGTTCGCAGTGGTGGCGGTGGCCCGGACGGTGTTGGAGCCGGCCTTGAGGGTGGCGGTGACCTTCGCCGTGGACCAGGACGTCCAGGCGCCGGTGGCGGTGAAAGCCCTGTCGTCGGCGGTGAGTACGCCGTTGACGGCGATGTCCATCGGGCGGTCGGCGGTGGCGCCGTTCGCGTAGCGGAAGGTCAGCGTGGCGGTGCCCGCCTGGGCGGCGTTGACCGTCCACTGGACGTGACTGCCGCTGGTGTTGTGGTAGTTGACGAACCCTCTGCCGGTGTAGCCGGCGTGATCGGACTCGACGAGTCCTTGGGTGACCGTCGCGTCCTCGGCCTCGTAGGTGACGGCGGCCACGGGTGCGGGCGCGGCGGACGTGGGGGACGTGGGGGCGGCGGTGAGGCCGAGGAGCAGGACGGCGGTGAGGGCGCCGACGCTGCCGAGGGGGCGTAGCCGTAACCGTGCCGGTCTCATGGGGGTCTCCGTTGGCTGGGCGGACGGGGCCGGGCTGTGCCGAGGGATCGGCCCTTCGATTGGAAGTAAAGTTTCCTAACCGAATGGAATAGCAGCGTCCGAGCCCCTCGGCAAGGGCCGGGGCACAAAGCCCTCACGCTCGCGGCACGGGCCCTCGCGGCCCGCGCGTGCCGCCCCGGACGCCGCGTACCGTGGGCGTGTGAGCGAGTCATGGGGACCTGACGACATCGGCGTGTTGCGGCTGCCCTCGGGACGGGCGGTGCGCGGGCGGGCGTTGCGGCGGCCGTTGCCCTCCGGGGCGGCGCCCGCATTCGCCGTGCATCTGCTGGGGCGCCGGCCGCCGGCGGTCTCCTGGGATTCACGCTGGCTGCGCTGGCCGGACTTCTGGCTGCCCGGCGACCGCGCCGAGGCCCGTGAGGTTCTCGGCGAGGCGTGGGAGCGCGCCGGCTCCGAGCGGGTGGAGATCGCCTGTGGCGGCGGCCGGGGACGGACAGGAACCGCCCTCGCGTGTCTCGCCGTCCTCGACGGGGTACCCGCCGAGGACGCCGTGGCGTACGTGCGCCGGCACTACGACCGCCGGGCCGTGGAAACCCCCTGGCAGCGGCGGTACGTACGCCGCTTCCCCGGCTGAGCGCCACCGGCGCGCCGAGCTCGCCGCGGTGGCCGACCGTGTTGACCTGCTCACCCGTCCCGTGCGATCCAATGCTCAAAGGCGGTTACCCATGGCCCTGTTCGACCTGCCCATCGAAGCGCTCCGCACCTACCGCAGCCGCTCCACGGAGCCCCAGGACTTCGACGCGTTCTGGACGAAGACACTCGACGCCGCCCGCGCGCACGACCTCGGCGCCCGCTTCGAGCAGGTGGACTGCCGGCTCTCCTCCGTGGACGTGCACGACGTGACCTTCGCGGGGTTCGGGGGCCACCCCGTCAAGGGCTGGCTCGTGCTGCCCGCCGGCACGCGCGAACCGGTGCCGGTGGTGGTGGAGTTCCTCAGCTACGGAGGGGGCCGTGGCCTCCCCCACACCCATCTGCTGTGGGCGTCGGCCGGGTTCGGCCACTTCGTGATGGACACCCGCGGCCAGGGCAGCAGCTGGACGACGGGCGACACGCCCGACCCGGTGGGCAGCGCCCCCGCCCTCCCCGGCTTTCTGACCCGTGGCATCGAGGACCCGCACGAGTTCTACTACCGCAGGCTGTTCACGGACGCGGTCCGCGCCGTCGAGGCGGCCCGGGCGCATCCGCTGACCGACGCCTCGCGGACCGCGGCCGTGGGGAGCAGCCAGGGCGGCGGCATCACGCTCGCGGTCGGCGGGCTGGTGCCCGATCTCGCGGCGATTGCGCCCGACGTGCCGTTCCTGTGCGACTTTCCGCGCGCCACGACACTCACCGACCGTCACCCGTACCGGGAGGTGGGCGAATACCTCAGGACACACCGGGGCCGGACCGAACAGGCCGCGCGCACGCTGGCGTACTTCGACGGGGTGCACTTCGCGGCGCGCGGCCGGGCGCCCGCGCTCTTCTCGGCGGCGCTCGAGGACCAGACCTGCCCGCCGTCGACCGTGTTCGCCGCGTTCAACGCGTACGCCCATGAGGACAAGCACATCGAGGTCTACGACTTCAACGACCACGAGGGCGGAGGCCCGTTCCAGGAAGCGGCCCAGCTGCGATGGCTGCCCGGCCGGCTGACCGCCTGACAGCTGCCCGCTCGTGCCGCGGCCGTCCCGCTCGAAGGCGGCCCGGAGGAACGGCCCGGAACGGCCCCGCATCGCCGGCCGGTGTACGGACGGCCGGTGGGAGCTACCGGCCGGCTCGAGAAGAGACGTACTGCTCGGCGAACTCCCCGGAAGGTGCGATCGGCGTGATGACGTCGATCAGCACCCCGTCGGGGTCGGCGATGATGAAGTGCCGCTGCCCGAAGTCCTCGCTGCGAATCTCCAGCTCGGGCTTCAGCCCCGCGAGGACGACCAGGCGCTCCCACTCCGCGTCCACGTCCGCCACTTCGAAGTTGAGCAGCATGCCCCGCACCGGGACACGGTAGCCCTCGGGCAGGGTCGGGTGGGTGTGGTCGAGCAGCGCGAGCTCGTACGGCACGGGCCCCGGGTGCTTCAGGCTGACGTACCAGTCGGCTTCGAAGGTCGTCTCGAAGCCCATGAGCCCGGTGTAGAAGGCGCGGGACTCCTGGAGGCGGGAGGTGCAGATGACGGGATAGAAGCTGGTCAGCACGGAGCTCATTCCCTTTCGCGTACCATCGGTATGCGAATAAGGCTATTGGCGTACCACCGGTATGTCAACGGAGGGAGAGCGGCATGCAGGGCACCACCAGGGCGCAGCAGCGTGAGCAGACCAGACATTCCCTGCTGCGCGAGGCAAGGCGTCTGTTCGCGGCGGTGGGTTACGGCGGGGTCGGTCTCCCGGAGATCGTCGGCGCCGCCGGGGTCACCAAGGGCGCGCTCTACCACCACTTCGACAGCAAGGCCGCGCTGTTCCGCGCCGTGCTGGAGCAGGTGCAGCAGGAGGTGGGCCGGCGGGTCGCCGCGGCTGCGGAGGCGCAGGCCGACCCCTGGACCCAGCTGACCGCCGGCTGCCAGGAGTTCCTCACCGCCGCCACCGATCCCGACATCCAGAGGATCATGCTGGTCGACGGTCCATCCGTGCTCGGGTGGACCGAGTGGCGCACCCTGGACGAGGCCGCCTCGGCCCGCCACCTGGCCGAGGCGCTCGCCGCCCTGGTCGAACAGGGTGTCATCCCGCGCCAGCCGGTCACCCCGCTGACCCATCTGCTCTCCGGCGCCATGAACGAGGCGGCTCTGTGGCTGGCCGCGTCCGCAGGCCCGACGGACCTGGACGACACCAGGGCCGCCCTGTCACGGATGCTGGAGGCACTGCGGGCAGGCCCGTCGCCGGGGTGAACCGGCGACGGGCGCGCCTGCCTGCGCGCGGATCACTGCAGGAGTTTCGCCTTGGCCTGCTGGAACTCTTCTTCCGTCAGGTCGCCCTTGGCCTTCAGCTCCGACAGCTTGGCAAGCTCCTGTGCATTGCCGCCACCGCCGGCGGTTTCACGGATGTAGGTGTCCATGGCTTGCCGCTGATCCTGCGCTGCCTTGAACTCACGCTGGCCCATGCCCTTGCCGCGGGCTATCACGTACACGAGCACGCCCAGGAAGGGCACGATCACCACGAACAGCAGCCACGCGGCCTTGACCCATCCGCTCATGTCGTGGTCACGGAAGATGTCGATGATGATCCGGAACAGCAGCATGAGCCACAGGACCCAGAGAAAGATCCACATCACGGTCCAGAACGCGCCGAGAACCGGATAGTCGTACGCCAGCAAGACGTGGCCGTCCATCGCATTCCTCCTGCCATGCCTGGCCGACACGAGAAGTCGGCTCCTTATCAGCGTCCCCGCTCCCGTCGTCGGCTTCCTCACCCGTCAGGGGTGAGCGCGGGGGCAGGCGCCTCCCAGACACCGCATGCCGCCGCGTCGCCTCAGCCGGTCCGCACAGTGATCCGTCCGGTGCCCGCAGCCGCGGCGAGCGCCTGGTGGTCGCGCTCGTTCTGGTCGGCGTAGGCCTCGGCGAACTCCCCCATCGCGCGGTCGAAGGTGTCGGCCCCGCCCAGGTAGGACGCGATGGCTATCCGGTCGCCGGAGCGGGCGTGGCCGCGGGCCAGAGTGGTGCCGCACAGCTCGCCCAGGAGCCGCATCTCGCCCGGAGTCATGACGTCCGGCCGGGGGCTGCCCTTCCAGTCGCGCAGCTGGCGCACATGGAAGTCCCGCGGCCTGCCGTCGATGCCCTCGAGCTGCTCCCAGCCCAGGAAGATGTCGCCGGCCGCCTGTATCAGCCGCTGCCCGGCGACGACCCGTTGTCCCTGGTTCTCGTAGGCGCTCGCCCCGGCGTACGGGGCCAGTACGGATTCGCCCGCCTCCTTGACCTGCAGCAGCAGCGGATCCTGGTCGTCCCTGCCGAGCATCAGCAGGATCCAGCAGCGGGTGCCGACGCTCCCGACGCCGACCACCTTGCGGGCGACGTCGACCAGATCGAACTGGCCGAGGAGGTGGCGCCGGTCCGAGCTGAGCGTCCTGCCGTAGCGCTCGACCAGTGCGCCGAGGCGGTGCTTCAGCTCGTCGCGCTCGACGGCGGGAAGCAGATCGGCCAGCGGCACGACGAACGGCGCGTCAGGCGTGATCCTGCGGACCCCGTTCACGATCTCGGTGAGCTTCTCGAAGGCCTGCAGGCTGTCCCTGGTGCGTGCCTTGGCCGTGGTGCGGTCCAGTCGCCGGCGCGCGCGCTCGCCCATCCGGCCGGACATCAGCTCACCGAGCTGGTCGACCTCGGTGCGGGCGTACCAGACATCGAGGTTGCGCATCCCGGCGAAACGGCGCATCGCCTCCCGGTAGCCCTGCGCGGTGGCCCGTACGACGGCTGTGCGCTGCTTCACCGTGAACCCGTTGCCTCGCCCGGCGATCGCGAAGCCGGCCGCGAGCCGCTTGACGTCCCATTCCCACGGCCCGGGCAGGGTCTCGTCGAAATCGTTGATGTCGAACAGCAGATTCCGCTCAGGGGAGGCGAACAGCCCGAAGTTCAACGGGTGCGCGTCCCCGCAGAGCTGTGCCGTGAGCCGGGTGTCCGGCTCGGCGCCGAGGTCGGCCGCCATCACGGCGGCCGCCCCGCGGTAGAAGTGGAACTCCGACTGCAGCATGCGGCCGTACCGGATCGGCACGAGCTCCGGGACGCGCATGGCGGACTGGCGCTCGAGCACCTCCACCGGGTCGGGCCGGTGCGCCGAGGGATCGAATCCCGCGTGCCCCGAGCGAGCCATGCGGGCGCGGGCCGCCTTGCCGCGGGCGGCCCGCTCCTGCGGCGTCAGGCGGACGCTCGGGGTCGACTCGGGCAAGGCCTCTCCCCTCGTCGGGCGCGGCTCGTCACTCCGGCAGCCGGCGCATTTCGAGAACGGGCAGGCCCAGGTCCTGGAAGCGCACGAGCAACCCGTACAGATGTGCGTCGTCGGTGACGTTGCCGAAGAGCAGTGTCTGCTCGGGGACGGACTCCTTCTCCAACTCGGGGAAGGCATCGCCGACGACCGCGGAAAGGCGGCCGGTGATGCGGAATTCGTATCGCATGCCAGCGCTCCCCGTGTGTGAGGGTCTTGGCTGCCATGCTGGGCCGGACCCCGCCCGGGTCGCATCACCCGCACGAGGTGATCTCAAAGAATGCCCACTTCCCTGGCACGCCGGACGGCCTGACTGCGCCGGGAGACCGACAGCTTGCGGTAGATGCTGTTCAGATGTGTCTTGACCGTGTTGACGGACAGATGCAGGTCTTCGGCGATCTCCTGGGTCGACATCATCTGTGCGGCACAGAGGAGCACATCGTGTTCGCGGGGGCTGATGTGTTCGACGACGAGCGGCTCCGCGTCGCCTGGACGGCCGGTGAGCCATGACTGGAGATCGGCCGTCTCCGGAGTCGACGTCAGCAGATGCCGCAGCCACAGGCCGGCGTCCGTGAAGGGGGCTCTCAGCCGTTCCGGCCGAGCCGTGTTGATGGCGCGTCCCAGCAGCCCCACCGCTGCGGAGGCGTCCTTGTCCAGTGTCGCCGCCTGGGCTTCGAGCAGCCGCACGCGTACCTGGTCGGCGACGCTCATGTCCTGTTGCCCGTCGATCGATGCGAGGAGCCGCACCGCCTCGTCGCACTCCCCCGCGGCCAGGTGGGCGGCCGAGAGGGCGACAGTGTGGGCGGGCCCCCCGGGGCCGCAAGCCTGCAGTGCGGCGATCGCGGCCGCGGCGTCCCCGCGGGCGAGATGAACGGCGGAGCGGGCAACGGCCATCCGCTGCGCGGGCTCCCCGGCGTGGATCCCCTGGACGGCGTCGAGGATGTCGAGGGCGGATCCGGCCTGGCCGTACGCCAGCTCCAGCCGGGCGTGCAGGACCGCGGTCTCGACGGCGACCACCGGATCGTGAGCCTCGCCGGCATCGACGGCGAGGCCCAGATGGCGTCGTGCGCCCTGGAGGTCTCCCTGGTCGGCGGCGACGACGGCCAGGGCGAGATGGCAGCTGCCGGGGCACCGGGAGGGGGTGACGCCGTACGCCTTCGCCGTGTCCAGTCCTTCCGACGCGTGTCTCCCGGCCGCCCGCAGGGACCCGCCAAGAGCCTCGGCCAGGGCAAGACGGCCCAGGCAGTGGCAGCGGACCTCGGGAGCCGACTCGGCCGGGCAGACGTCCAGCGCCTCGGTGAAGGCGGCGCGGGCGTCGCCGAGGCGCCCGGCCAGCTGAAGCGCGCAGGCCCGCCCGTAGCGGCGCAGGGCCTCGATTTCCGGATGCCGCTGGAGCTGCGGCGCCGCGACCTGCTCCATGAGGTCACGGGTCCGGGCGGCGAGAGCCTCGGCTGCCGTGCCGTCGGTGTCGCCGCCGCCTCCGCCTCCGCCCAGGACGAGGAGGCGCAGCAGCGCGCAGGTCAGGCGCTCCTCGGGTGCCCCTGTGCTGCCGAGCAGTTGCTCGGCCCGGTCGAGGTACGCACCGCCGGACGTCGCCTCGCCACGGGCGAGGGCGCATGCCGCCAGGACAAGTGCCGGTGCGACACCCGGGAGGTCCTCGGGCATGGCGGAGAAGAGCTGCTCCAGCCGGTGCGTGTCGGGTCCGGTCAGGCAGTTGCCGACGGCGAGGTGATCGACCAGCAGGGCCGCCGCGTACCCCCAGTCGCCGGCGGCAGCGGCATGTTTCAGCGCCTCGGACGGCCGGTCGTGGCCGGCGAACCAGCGAGCGGCCTGGTGGTGCAACTGCGGTACGAGACCGGGGCGCCGGCTGTGCAGGTGGGCGCGGAGCACCTCGGCGAACAGCGGGTGACATCTGCGCCAGGGTGTGTCGCCGATCGGTTCGACGAAGGCGTTGGCGTGGACGAGCCGTGCCAGGATCCACTCCGCGTCCTCGCGTGCGGTCAGGGCGTTGGCGAGCTGCGGGTGAATGTGATCCAGGATGCTGGTACGCACCAGCAGGTCACGGGTCGCGGCGGGCTGTGCCTCGAGCACCTCGGCGATGAGGTAGTCGGCGACGGCGTTCTGGGACGCGGCGAAGGACCGCGCGAACTGCTCCGCGTCGTCGGCCTGCTGCATCGCCAGGGCGCACAGCCGCAGTCCGGCGGCCCAGCCCTCGGTGCGGCTGGTGAGCGCGCCCACGCTCTCCGGTGAGGGGGAAAGTCCGTGCCTGCGCAGCAGGAGCGAGGTCTCGTGCCGGGTGAAGGCCAGCTCGGCCCCGCGGATCTCGCAGATCTGGTCCTCGGCGCGGTAGCGATGCAGCCGCAGCGGCGGGTCCACCCGGCTGATCAGAACCAGTCTCAGCTGGGGTCCCGCATGGTCGAGGACGAACTCCAGACCGGAGGCCACTCCTCGGCCGGGAACCCGCTCGAGCCCGTCGAGCACCAGGACCACCGGCTGGGGCAGGCGCGCCAGCTCGGCGGCGAGCCGAACCAGGAGGGAGTGGTCGACGTCGCCGGTGTGCGAGGGGATGCCGACCGAGTCGGGCAGCGGTACCTGGTGACAGTGGAAGGCGCCGAGGACATACGTCCAGAACACTCCGGGCGCACTGTCGTCGTTCTCGGCGGTGAGCCAGACGACCGGACCGGGGCTCGGGCATGTGGCCGCCCAGGCGGCAGCGAGGGTGGTCTTCCCGGCCCCCGCCGGTCCGGTGACCACGGTCAGCGGCCCCTTCGTCCCTTCGGTCAGGCGGTCGAGCAGCCGGTTCCTGCCCACATGCGTGCGCGGTACGGCGGGGATCGCGAACTTCGCCGCCAGCAGGGGGTCTCCCGTCGGCGTCAGCCGCTCGACACCACCGGATCGGGCCTGCGCCGGATTCCCTGCGCGCACACGAATCCGGCGATGGGGAGGTGGCTCTCCACCGCCTGTTGCTGGGGCGACCGTGTGTGGCATGGCGTCTCACGTCGGGCCGTCCTTTGCCTGGTTCGCTGCTGCCGAGCGCTTGCCGGTCGGCCGACCCCGGGTGGATCTGGCCAGGTCATGGACGTGCCAACGCTCCAATGATCACAGAGGGGCGTGGTGATCGCACGCGGGGCGCAGCCGCGCCTCACGACGCCCGGACCGGGTGGCGCGCCCGGCCTGCTCACCCGTCGCGGGTGAGGGCCCGGGACGGCGGACCGCAGATGCTCGGAGGTGAACCGGCGGCCCCGGCCGCCGTTGTCCGTCAGGAAAGGGAGTACTCCATGACGACCACCACGCCAAGCCGCCCGGGAACGTCCGGGGCGGCGGCCGGCGGGCTCGTGACGTTCGCTGCCGTGATGCTGTTCATCGCCGGTCTCCTGGACCTGTTCCGGGGCATCATGGCCATCGCGAAGGACGACATCTACGTCCGCACGCCGAATTACCTCTTCAAGTTCGACCTGACCGGCTGGGGATGGATCCAGCTCATCCTGGGCGTGATCGCAGTCCTGGTCGCGATGGGCCTCTTCGCCCGGGCCACCTGGGCACGCGCGGCGGGAGTGGTCCTGGCCGGCCTGCTGATCATCGCCAACTTCCTGACCATCCCGTACTACCCCTTCTGGTCGATCGTGCTGATCGCCCTGTACGCGTTCATCATCTGGGCACTGCTGGTGGTCACGCGGGAGTAGGCGGTCGGTTCGTCGCCCCCATCGGGCCCGTCCCACCGGCCGTGCGGCGTCACCGCACGGCCGGTGGGACGGTTGCCGTCGAGCCCGTTCAGCAGATACGGGGCAGCTGCTCCCCGATCGGCATGTCGACCACGCGCGTACCCCCGAGCCCTGTGCGGGCCACCACCATGCCGGGGTGCGTCTGCACCGTCTCACCGACGATCGCCGCTTCCCTGCCCAGAGGGTGTGTGCGCATGGCCGCCAGGACCGCGTCGGCGTGCTCGCGCGGGACGAAGGCGACGAGCTTGCCCTCGTTCGCGACATACATCGGGTCGAGGCCCAGTACGGCGCAGGCGTTGGCGACGGGCGGCGGGACGGGTACGGCGCGCTCCTCGACGACGACGCCCGTACCGGAGGCCGCGGCGATCTCGTTCAGCGCTGCCGCCAGCCCGCCGCGTGTCGGGTCACGCAGTGCGTGAAGGTCCTGGGTGACCGCGAGCATCGCCTCGACCAGGCCGCCGAGCGCCGCGCAGTCACTCTCGATCTCCACGCCGAACTCGAGGCCCTCGCGCACACTCATGATGGCGACGCCGTGGACACCGATCGGGCCGCTCACGATCACCGCGTCGCCGGGTCGGACGCGCTGCGGGCGCAGGTCGACACCCGGCGGGACGAGTCCGATGGCCGAGGTGTTGATGAAGATGCCGTCGCCGTGCCCCGCCTCCACGACCTTGGTGTCGCCGGTCACCACCTCCACACCGGCGGTGCGGGCGGCGGCGCCCAGGGCCTGCGCAACGCGTCCCACGACCGACAGCTCGACCCCCTCTTCGAGGATGAACCCGCAGGACATGTACGCCGCGCGGGCCCCGCTCATCGCAAGGTCGTTGACCGTGCCGTTGACGGCGAGATCGCCGATGCTGCCGCCGGGGAAGAACAGCGGCCGGACCACGAACGAGTCGGTGGAGAAGGCCAGTCGCGCGCCCCCCAGCTCGACGGCGGCGGAGTCGCTCAGCTGCGCGAGCACCGGCCCTCCGAAGGCGGGTGCGAAGACGTGCTCGACCAGTTCGGCGGACATGGCGCCGCCGCCGCCGTGGCCCATGACCACCCGCGACTGGTCGCGCAGCGGCATCGGGCACGTCCACGCCATCACGTCCGGTGCACCGGGGTCCGTGAGCGCGGTCTCGCCCGGGTGGGGCGCTCGCAGGGTGTCAGACAACGGAAGCCCCTTCCCGGGACACGGTTTTCTGCTCGAGGTCGAGGCGCCGGTAGAGGTAGTACGCGGCGCAGGCACCCTCGCTGGAGACCATGGTGGCGCCCAGCGGCGTACGCGGGGTGCAGGTGGTGCCGAAGGCCTCGCACTCATGGGGCTTGAGCAGCCCCTGAAGCACCTCGCCGCTGCGGCACTCGGCCGGTTCGCGGGTGTCGATGCCGGTGACGGAGAAGCGGTGCTCGGCGTCGTACTCGCGATAGCGGGAGGACAGCCGCCACCCGCTGGCGGGAATCACGCCGATGCCCCGCCAGGCGCGGTCGGTGACCTCGAAGACGTCCGCGAGCATGGCCTGTGCCGCGGGGTTTCCCTCCGGCTGTACGGCACGCGGGTAGGCGTTCTCCACCGTGTGCTCGCCGCGCTCCAGCTGCTGGACCGTCCGGCGGACGCCTTCCAGAATGTCGAGGGGCTCGAATCCCGTCACCACGATGGGCACGCGGAACCGTTCGGCGAGTTCCGGGTACTCGCTCGTGCCCATGACACTGCATACGTGTCCGGCGGCGAGGAAGCCCTGCACACGGCAGCTCGGCGACCGCATGATCGCCTCGATGGCCGGAGGAACCCGTACGTGGGACACCAGAAGACTGAAGTTGGGGATGCCGAGTCTGCGGGCCTGATACACCGTCATGGCATTGGGGGGCGCGGTGGTTTCGAAGCCGATGCCGAAGAAGACGACCTCACGGTCCGGGTTCTCCTGGGCGACCCGCAGCGCATCGAGGGGCGAGTAGACCACCCGTACGTCGCCGCCCTGTCCGCGGACCTGGAACAGGTCACGGCCGGTCCCTGGGACGCGGAGCATGTCTCCGAAGGAGCAGAAGATCACCTCGGGGCGGGAGGCGATCTCCAGCGCCTTGTCGATGACTTCGAGCGGGGTGACACAGACGGGGCAGCCGGGGCCGTGGATCAACTCCACCTCGTCCGGCAGGAGCTGGTCGATGCCGTGGCGGATGATGGTGTGGGTCTGGCCGCCGCAGACCTCCATCAGCGCCCACGGCCTGGTCACCGTGGCCCGGATGTCGTCGAGCAGTTTCCGGGCCAGGGCCGGGTCCTGGAATTCCTCGATGTACTTCAACGCTTCGCCTCCTGCGCCGCCGCGCCGTCCCCGGCGTCTGCGGGCTGCTCCGTCCGTCCGTTCGCGTCGGGCTCGGCCGGCTCCCACGGGTCGCCGAACTCCTCCTGGAGCAGCCCGAGGGTCTCGAACAGCTCCAGCGTCTTGCGGGCCGAGTCCTCGTCGAGGCGCTGCAGGGCGAATCCGACGTGGACGATGGCGTACTCACCGACCTGAAGGTCCGGCAGGTACTCCAGGCACACCTCCTTGACCACCCCGCCGAAGTCGACGGTGGCCATCCTGGTGCCGTCCCGGTCCTCGATTCCCAGCACCTTGCCGGGTACCGCAAGGCACATGTGTTTCTCCTCGCTGCCGTGCTGCGTCGCGCGTGCTGTGCCGCGCCTGTCGTCATCCGCCCCCGCCGGCGGCCGCACGGGCGGCCACGACGAGTTGGCCGAGTGCCAGCCCTCCGTCGTTCGGAGGGACCAGGTGGTGGCGCAGCACGGTGAAGCCGTCCTCGCGCAGACCGTGCGCACATGCCGAGGAGAGCAGCGCGTTGGCGAACACTCCTCCGGTCAGCGCGACGGTCCGCAGACCGTGCTGCTCGCGGGCGGTGGCGCAGACCGTGCGCACGAGGTCTGCGACCGCTGCGTGGAAGCGTGCGGCCACAAGGGCCTTCGGGGTGCCCGCCCGTACGTCGTCGACCACGGCCGCCAGAACGGACGACGGCTCGGCGGTCAGGGCGGCGGCCCCGCTGCCGGGTGCCGCCGTGCGCATCGTGAAGGCGTAACCACCACTGTCCGCACGGCCGGAGGCCATCGCGGCGGCTTCGAGTTCGATGGCGGCCTGTGCCTCGTACCCGGCCCGGTGGCACACCCCGAGGAGCGAGGAGACCGCATCGAACAGCCGGCCCATGCTCGATGTGGGGACGCAGTTCAGATTGCGCCCCAACTGCTGTTCCAGCAGATGGAGTTCATCCGGCGGGCAGGCTCTCACGCAGGGCAGGTCCCCGGTCCAGCCGATGCCCGCCGCGCGCAGATGCGCGAGCGCCATGCGGTACGGGCGCTGTACGGCGGCGTCACCGCCGGGCAACGGGACGTAGCCGAGGTGTGCGTACCGCGTGTGTCCCTCGTAGTCCGCGAGCAGGAACTCCCCGCCCCACACCGCACCGTCGTCGCCGTAACCGGTGCCGTCGAAGGCGACACCGATGACCGGCGCACTGCCGTCCAGGCCGTGCTCGGCCATGGTGGCGGCGACATGTGCGTGGTGGTGCTGGACGCGTACGACGGGCCTGCCCGCGGCGTTGCGGACGGCCCACTGCCCGGAGCGGTATCCGGGGTGGCGGTCGGCCGCGAGCAGCTCCGGCCGCACTCCGGTGATGGCTTCCAACTGCTCCTCTGCACAGGCGAATGCGTGCTGAGTGGCGAGGTCGTCCATGTCGCCGACATGAGCGGACAGCCAGGCCTTGCGGCCCTCGCCGAGGCAGAAGGTGTTCTTGAGATCACCCCCGACCGCGAGGGCCGGCTCGACGGGCACCGGCAGGGTGAGTGGCAGCGGGGCATAGCCGCGGGAGCGGCGCAGCGTCAGCTGCTGTCCGTCACAGACGCGCACCACGGAGTCGTCGCACGGAACGTGGATGGGACGGTCGTGCAGGAGCCAGCCGTCGGCCAGATGGGCGAGCCGGTCGAGTGCTTCCGCGTCGTCGGTGACGATGGGCTCACCGGCGATGTTGCCGCTGGTCATCACGAGGAGGCGGGGCGCGCTCCCCTCGTCGCAGGGGAGGCCGAGCAGTAGATGGTGCAGCGGGGTGTACGGGAGCATGACGCCGAGGTCCGGGCTGCCGGGAGCGACCGCGTCGGAGGGTGACACCGCGCCAGGCCGCGGAAGCGGCTCGGTGCGGCGCCGCAACAGGACGATGGGACGGACGCTCCCCGCGAGCAACTCCCGTTCCAGGGCGCCCACATGGACGAGGTGGTCGACGTCGGCGACGTCCCTCGCCATCAGCGCGAAGGGCTTGTCGCCGCGGGCCTTGCGGCGGCGCAGCAGGGCGACCGCCGCCGTGTTCGTCGCATCGCAGGCGAGGTGGTAGCCGCCGAGCCCCTTGACGGCGATGATCGCTCCCTCGGACAGGAGTGCGCGGGTCTCGGCAATCGGGTCGGCCGCGATCGGGCCGCCGAGCGTCCGGTCGTTCGGATCGTCCGCGACCACCTGCCGGTGTCGCAGCCCGGGGGCGGCGGGCGCCACGATCAGCCGCAGCCGCGGCCCGCAGCCGGGACAGGCGACGGGCTGTGCGTGGAAGCGCCGGTCGGCCGGATCGCTGTACTCCCGGGCGCATTCGGCGCACATCGGGAAGCCGGCCATCGTCGTGTGGTCGCGGTCGTACGGCAGGCCCGTGACGATGGTGAAGCGCGGTCCGCAGTGCGTGCAGGTGATGAAGGGATGCCCGTGGCGCCGGTCGGCGGGATCGGCAAGTTCCGCGAGACATTCCGCACAGGTGGCCGTGTCCGGGGAGACCAGAGTGCGGACCGGTCCGCCGGTCAGGGAGGCGACGATGGTGAACCCGCTGCCGCCCGTGACGGGCACTTCCTGGGCGTGCACCGACTCCACCAGGGCCAGGGGCGGGGCCTCCTCGGCGAGGCGTGCGCAGAACCGGGCAACGGCGAGCGGCGCGCCCTCGACCTCCGCGACGACGCCGTCCCCCGTGTTGGTCACATGCCCGCTCAGATCCATCGCGGTGGCGAGTGCGTACACATAGGGACGGAATCCGACGCCCTGCACCACGCCCCGCACCATGACCCGTCGCCGCTGCACGGTCTGCACGGCGGCGGGTCCCTGCTGGGTGGAGGTCACGAGCGGGCCCGCGCCATGACCGGCGCATGGACCGTGGTGCCCTCGGCCGCGGCCAGTGCCCGGTCGAGCAGGGCGCCGGCGCCCTGCCGGGTGCGTACGGAGGTGAGGAGCACCTCCACACCGGGGTTGACCTGCTGCACATGGCTGCGGAACGCGGCCTCGTCGAACCCGACGGCCTCGGCGATGTCGGTCTTGGTGACCACCACGAGGTGGGCGAGGCCGAATGCCGTGGGGTACTTCAGCGGTTTGTCCTCGCCCTCGGTGACCGATGCGAGGACGACTCTGAGTGATTCGCCGAGATCGTAGGAGGCCGGGCAGACGAGATTGCCGACGTTCTCCACGAACAGCAGCCGGGTGTCCTCGGGCAGCCAGCCGTGCAGGTGTCCGGCCAGCATCGCGGCCTCCAGGTGGCACAGCCCGTCGGTGAGCACCTGCTTGACCGGCACACCGGACCTGGCCAGCCGTACGGCGTCGTTCTCGGTGGCCAGATCGGCCGTCAGGGCCGCGGCCTGCACCCCCCGTTCCCGCGCCAGCAGCAGCTCGTCCTCCAGCAGAGCCGTCTTCCCGCTGCCGGGGCTGGACAGGAGGTTGACGATCGTGGTGCCGCGGGCGGCCAGTTCGGAGCGCAGCGTATGCGCTGCGGCTTCGTTCTTGGCAAGCACCGCCTGCTGCAGATCGACCACTCGGCACATGGGTCAGCCCTCCTCGGAGATCGGTTCTGGGATACCTGCGCCGGCCCGCTCGTCGTCCCACTCCACGGCGGTGATGCGCAGCTCGCGGCCGGCGATCAGCTCGGCGGTGGCCGCGCCGCACCTCGGGCAGCACAGCTGCGGCGGCATCCCGACCGCCCAGTCCTCGGCGCACGACTCGCAGCGCGCGCGGCCGGGGACGGACCGGGCGATCAGCTCGGCGCCTTCCAGAACGGTGCCGGCGCAGGCCAGTTCGAAGGAGAAGGCGAGGGCGTCGGGGACCACGCCGGCCAGTTCGCCGACCTCGAGCCGCACGGCCCTGACCACGGTGGCCCCCTGGGAGCGCGCCGCTTCCTCCACCTGGTCGACGACGGCCAGCGCGATGGACATCTCGTGCATCGATCTCCGTCCTGCGCGGCGGTCGGCCAGTTCGGCCCCATTAGAGGGCGCGGCCGCCCGCCGGGCCGCCCGGCACGCCGACACCACACGGCTGCGTCCGCCGTTCGGTGCAGCCCAGGGTGGGCGGCACCCGCACGGCGGACGCGCTCGTCACATCCTGCGCATGCGCAGATAGCGCCTGAGGTCGGGCAGCACCCCGGCGACGATCGCCGCTACGGCGGTAGCGGTGGCGGCGGCAGCAGCAGCGCCGCCGATGATGGTCTTCTTCATGGTCTTCTCCTCATCTCACGGGTTGGTGTTGGACAAGGTCCGTGACCATCTGCACGGCCTGAGGCACAGCGGCGGTCACCTGGGGGCTGAGTCCGATGCCCTCCTCGACACAGGCCGGTTCGCATCCCACCACCAGCGTGCGCCGCGGCGGGGTGCCGCCGGTGCCGGCGCACAGGGTGCCGAGCAGTGCCAGGACGGTGTCGGGCGACATGCCGTGCCCGTCGAGCGGGACGCCGTCCGGTTCCACCGTGCCCGGCGTCGCGGCCTCGATCAGGTACAGGGTCCCGGGCTCGCCGCCGCGCGCCGTCGCGTCGACCAGGACGAGCGTGTCGTACCCGTCGAGCAGCTGGTACGCGAGGTGGACGCCGCGGGTCCCGATGTCCACCACCTCGACGTGGTCGGGCAGTTGGTGCTCCGCCAGCAAACGCACGGTTTCGACGCCGAAGCCGTCGTCCCCGAGGAAGATGTTGCCGATGCCGGCGACCAGGGTCCGGGAACGATCCTGTACGGGGCTGCTCACGCGTCCTCCAGGAGCTTGACCTCGTCGGGTTGGAAGTACAGGAAGCGGCCCTGCTCGCGGCGGATGTCGGCACCCGGATCGCCCTCGACGGTCACCGCCAGGTGCACTCCCCCGTCCACGTCGTGGAGCACCGCCTCGACCAGGGCGCTGCGGCCCTGCAAAAACAGGTCCTGTGCATCGCTGCGGCGCAGGCCCGGCTGCAGGATCACCCGGCTGCCCGCGCGCACCGCCCTGCCGTCCACCAGCACTTCGTCGTGCGCCGGGTCGACGGCGGGGTCGGAGCCCGGGTCCCACCAGGGGGTCTCGGGCCGGGCGGTGCCGTGCTCGGTCCCGAACGGGTCGGGGCCGGTCACCTCCCGCAGGGAACGCACCGCGCCGTGCAGGCGTTCCAGGACCTCGGGGGGCATCGAGTCGGCCAGGTCGATCACGGCCGCCGCCCGCGGGTCCGTTCCACGTGCCTCGCGCTTCTCCTCGTCGGTGAGGGCCGCGGTGCGCAGCGCGAGGATCTCGTCGATCTCGGTGGCGTCGTAGAGGGCGCCGGGACTCTCCGGTGCGATGGCCGGGTGGTCCTCCAGGATGATCGGGGAGGACAGGACCAGGTCGCCTCGGCCCCTCTCGCCCGCGAGTACGGGCCAGGTGTGCAGGTTCCGGCAGGACGCGACCGCCGCCGTGGCCCACTGAGGGTGGTCCGTCATGGACAGGAACGATCCGGAGCTCAGGCACATCAGCAGGTGGGCGGCGACCAGGGAGTGCGGCAGGGCGGCGTCCCGGTCTCCGCCGGGCTGCGGCATCCAGGCGCTGGTGTTCTCCACGACGGCCGTCAGCCGCATCGTCCGGTAGGGGCCCGCGAGTTCCTCGGCGCGCAGCCGCAGAACTCCGAAGAGCTCCTCGCGGCGGCGGACGAGCCGTCCCACCTCCCGGCCGCTTCCGTCGACTACGGGTTCGGTCTCCTCACCGGCCGGCCGGGTGAACGGGACGGTGATGCCGTCCCCTTCCAACTCGGCCACGGGCACGGAGACTTCGACGCGTTCCTCCGATCCCTCGTCCCAGGGCATGAGCACACGGTCGTCGAGGTGCAGTTCGGGCACCGTCTCGAACGCACCGTCCGTGCACGCCTGTTGCACGATCCGTCGCTGTGTGTGCAGGAACCGCACCTCGACGGCGAGGACGGCGCCGCTCTTCGGTTCCATCAGGCACTCGGTGTGCTGGAAGTCGTGCTCGGAGCCGTCGGCGCTCCAGGCGGGAGGAACGAGCACCCCGAACTGCCACCGCAGCCTGTTCTTCGCGGCCGACGCCCGGTACGGGTAGAGGACATAGCCCTCGAACAGGACGGCGTCGGCCACCTGCCGTGCGTAGGCGAGTCTGGCCTCCGTCCCGGGCGGGAACGCGGCGGTCGTCGTCATGCCGTCGTCCTCTCGTCCGGCGACGGGGCCTGTGCCTCCAGCAGTTCCCGCACGGTCGCGTCGAAGGACGGCAGTGCCCGGCGGGAGCGGTGGGCGAGCAGTGCGTCCATCGTGTCCCGGGGCAGCCGGATCCAGCCGCAGCCCGGGAAGTGCTGATCGAGCATCTCGCGCCAGACCTTGACCGGCATCCGGCACTGTGCCTCGCGGTCCCAGGGGACCGGCTCGACGCGGAAGCCGGAGTCTCCGGTGAAGGCGGTACCGGAGAACAGCATGAGCAGGGGGACTTCGCCGCCGGCCAGCGCGTCGAGGTAACGGGTCGCCGCGATGTCCATGTCGTAGGTGCAGGGCACGACGACGTCCGCTTCGGTCTCGGCGGTGAAGCCGGGCACCATGACCTGGACCTGGGCGAACTGCACCGGGTGGACGGTGCTTCCCCAGCGGGAGCGCTCGCCGAACAGGTCGCCCAGCCCTGCGGCTTCGGCCGCGTCGTAGGTGCGCCGGGCCGGCTCGATACGGATCTGACAGCGCAGCGCGAGCGCGTGCACCCGGGCCTGCTGCGATGCGGTGATACGCAGCCGGAAGACGAGAGTGGGCCCCGCGGCGTACGGGTCGGCCCGTACGCCCGTGCAGGTGAAGGCGAACTCGGTCATGGCCGGCTCCCCTGCGGTGCGCCTGCTCGCCGGCGGATGTCGTCGAAGAAGGCGTCGAGGTCGGCACGGGCCTCGGCGCCGCCGTCGAAGCCCTGCCACAGCAGGCGCATCCGGCCCACCAGCGCGTAGCAGATGTCGATCGGCACCAGGTAGCACTCGGTGCGCCCGCCGGTGCGGCGCACCAGGAGGGCTTCGACGTCGGGTTCGAGCTCGCCGGCGAGCCGGGTTGCGCTCAGTACGGACTCCCGGACCGAGGGCTCCACCTCGCTCTCGGTCGCCCCCGCCGGACTCGGGTACAGCGCGACCAGCCGGCCGAGGGCGGAGTTGTGGAAGAAGAAGGCGACGCTGACGGGGATCTGGAGGAGTTCCCAGGCACCGTCGTCGAGCCGGTGGTCATGGTCGGCGAGACAGCGGTCGGGTACGGCGCGGAAGCGTCCGTGGGATGCGCCCGGTCGTGCCATCAGCAGCGCGCAGGGGGAGCAGGCGCAGGCCAGTGCCCGCTTCTCGGTGTCGACCAGATGCCGGTGCTCCTCGGGCACCTGCGCTCCGCACAGTTCGCAGCGCTCCTGCCGGGGCGGGCGGGGCATCGCGAACCGGCGCAGGCCGCGCGGCTCCCGGCCGGGCGCGCGTCCTGCCGGTCCGGCCTGAGGCAGCCCGCTCACCGCGCGGTGGCCGAACAGGAGCCGACGGGGGACGGGCCGGCCGGACGCGTTCCGATCTGGAGGAGGGCGGGTTCGCGTGCGGTGCCCGTGCCGTCCATGTCGACGCTGGTGACTTCGGGGGCGAAGCAGGCCAGCGCGTCCACGGCGGCCTGCCTGGCCCCGTCCTGGGTGCTCGGGCAGCCGCATCCGCCGGATCCGGTCGTCCTCAACCGCAGTACGCCGGTCGCCTCGTCGAACCCGGCCTGCTCGACACCGAGTCCGCGGACGGTGTCCATGGCGCGGCCGATGCGGGTGGTGAGGTCCTCGGGGTGGAGGTCGTGCAGCACGAGCAGACTCGCCACCAGCTCGTCACCGAGCAGGGCGGCGAGCGGGTCGGCCCCAGGGCCCTGATGGGCATGGCGGCGCAGCAGCTCCACGGTTCGCGCGAGTCCTGTGCCGTAGAAGTCCATCAGCACCCGCACGAGTTCCTCGGCCGCGGCGCAGGTCCGCCCGTCTCCGGACGCGGCCAGCTGTTCGAGAACCTCCTCGACGCGCCGGCCCGCCTGTTCCGCGGTGCCGGGCCGCGCCGCGGCGCCGGCCCGTGCCACGGTGGTGTCCGCTGCCGCGCTCATCCCGCCAGACCGCTCAGGCCGGTGGGCACGTGCATCGTCTTCACGGTCTTGCCGCCGCCCACGTACATGTGGACGCCGCACGGCAGACAGGGGTCGAAGCTGCGGACGGCCCGCATGATGTCGATGCCCTTGAAGTTCTCGGGCGGGTTCTCCTCGAAGATCGGGGTGTTCTGCACCGCGTCCTCGTAGGGGCCGGGCGTGCCGAAGGTGTCCCGCGTGCTCGCGTTCCACGGAGTCGGCGGGTACGGGTGGTAGTTGGCGATCTTGCCGTCCCGGATGACCATGTGGTGCGAGAGCACTCCGCGTACGGCCTCGGTGAAACCGACTCCGATCGACTCGTCCGGCACCTCGAACTTCTCCCAGGTCTGGGTGCGTCCGGCGCGTACCTCCTCAAGTCCCTTCTCGGCGCAGTGCAGGGCGACCGCCGCCGCGTAGGCCTGGAAGTAGGTGCGCGCGCGGTTGCGTTCGAGTGCGTTGCTCCACTGGGGGATCTTCCACTCGAACGTGGTCTCCGGCTTGGTCATCGTGCGGGGCAGGTTGATGACGACGCTGTGGCCGGTGGCCTTGACGTAGCCGATGTCGACGAGCCCGGAGAGCGCGGTGGACCACAGGCGGGCGATGGGGCCGCCGCCGGTGTCCAGCGCCAGGTGGTCCTTGCCGTCGAACCAGCGCGGGGACATCACCCAGCTGTACTTGTCGCTGAAGTCCCGCTTCTGGGGGGCGGGGATGGTGTGCTGGTTCCAGGGGTGGCGCGGGTCGACGGGGTTGCCGAGCGGATCGTGGGTGACGAACTGCTCCTGGCCCTCCCAGTCCTCGTAGTACGAGCTGCCGAGCAGGACGCGGATGCCGAGGTTGATCTCTGTGAGGTCGTTGGTGACCAGCTTGCCGTCGACGATGACGCCGGGGGTGACGTACATCCTCCGGCCCCAGTCGGTCATGTTGGCGTAGGTGAAGTCGCAGTACTCAGGGTCGTTGAGCGCTCCCCAGCAGCCCAGGAGCACGCGCCGGCGGCCGACTTCCTCGTATCCGGGCAGCGCCTCGTAGAAGAAGTCGAAGAGGTCGTCGTGCAGCGGGACGACCCGCTTCATGAACTCGACGTAGCGCATGAGGCGGGTCATGTAGTCCGTGAACAGCTGGACGGAGGCGATGGTGCCCACTCCGCCCGGGTAGAGCGTGGAGGGGTGCACATGGCGGCCCTCCATCAGACAGAACATCTCCCGGGTGTAGCGGCTGACCTGGAGTGCCTCGCGGTAGAACTCGCCCTCCAGCGGGTTCAGCGAGCGCATGATGTCGGCGATGGTGCGGTAGCCGTGCTCCGCCGCGTGCGGTGCTTCGGTGCGCTCGGCGAGCTCCAGGACGCCCGGGTTGGTCTCGCGGACCATCTTCTCGCAGTAGTCGACCCCGACCAGGTTCTCCTGGAAGATGTTGTGGTCGAACATGTACTCCGCGGACTCGCCGAGGTTGATGATGTACTCACCGAGGTGCGGCGGCTTCACCCCGTAGGCCATGTTCTGCGCGTACACCGAACACGTGGCGTGGTTGTCACCGCAGATGCCGCAGATGCGGCTGGTGATGAAATGGGCGTCGCGCGGGTCCTTGCCGCGCATGAAGACGCTGTAGCCGCGGAACACCGACGAGGTGCTGTAGCACTCGGCGACCCGCTTCTGCTTGAAGTCGATCTTCGTGTGGATGCCGAGACTGCCCACGATCCGGGTGATCGGATCCCAAGCCATCTCCACCAGGCCGTCGCCGGCCGCTTTCGCCTGTGTTGCCATCGTGTGTGCGGTGCCCTTCTTCACGTCTTCGAGCAGGAGATGGGTCGGTGTCCTGAGCGGGGGTCAGAGCGGCCACGGGGGCCGGTAGCCGGTGGTGATCTTTTCGCCCGTGTGCCGCCACTTGGGCTCCTTGTCCACGGTCTTGGCCGTGAAGCTGCGGAGCCTGCGGATCACGGCGCCGTACGCGCTGGTACCCGTGACGGACACCCTCGCGCCGGGCGGCTCGTCCATGAACGGCATGAACTTGTCGGGGAAGCCCGGCATGGTGCAGGCGATGCAGATGCCGCCCACGTTCGGGCAGCCGCCGATTCCGGCCATCCAGCCGCGCTTGGGCACGTTGCACTTGACCACGGGGCCCCAGCAGCCGAGCTTCACCAGGCACTTGGGCGAGTCGTACGCATCGGCGAACTGGCCCTGCTCGTAGTACCCCGCCCGGTCGCAGCCCTCGTGCACCGTGGCGCCGAACAGCCAGGTCGGCCGGAGCTTGTCGTCCAGGGGGATCATCGGCGCCGCGCCGGTGGCCTGGTAGAGGAGATAGGTCAGCGTCTCGGAGAAGTTGTCGGGCTGGATCGGGCAGCCGGGCACGCACACGATGGGGATGCCGGCTTTGGACTTCCAGTCCCAGCCGAGGTAGTCGGGCACGCCCATGGCGCCGGTCGGGTTGCCGGCCATGGCGTGGATACCGCCGTACGTGGCACAGGTGCCGATCGCGACGACCGCCAGCGCCTTGTCCGCCAGCCGGTCGATCCACTCGCTGGTCGTGATGGGCTGACCGGTCTCGGGGTCGTCACCGAAGCCGCACCAGTACCCCTCCTGCTTGATCGACTCATTGGGGATGGAGCCCTCGACGACCAGCACGAAGGGGTCGATCTCGCCGCGCTCGCCCTTGAAGAACCATTCGATGAACGTGTCGGCGCCGCCGACCGGGCCGCATTCGAAGTCGATGAGCGGCCAGTGCACCTCGACCTTCGGGAGACCGGGCAGTGCGCCGAGCACGATTTCCTCGATGCTCGGCTGCATGGCGGCCGTCAGGGCGACCGAGTCACCGTCGCAACTCAGTCCCGCGTTGATCCAGAGGATGTGGATCGTGGACTGGTCAGCAGCGGCCTCACCCGACGATTCCCGGGTGTCGACCGCGTTCGACGTTGCTGCTTGCATGAGGACGCCTCCTGGGGAGCACTGGCGACAGACCCTTGGAAATCG
Source organism: Streptomyces sp. NBC_00390 (assembly GCF_036057275.1). Lineage (NCBI taxonomy): Bacteria > Bacillati > Actinomycetota > Actinomycetes > Kitasatosporales > Streptomycetaceae > Streptomyces > Streptomyces sp. NBC_00390. The sequence goes on from NZ_CP107945.1 coordinate 529,526, forward strand.
GTTGTCATCGTTCTTGCTAACAGTCGGCCGGTGTGGCTGCCACCGCACTCTCAGCACGTCCGGACGGCTGCTTGCGCACGAACGACCGCCGCAGCGCGTGGTACGGAGCGGTGGGATCGAAGATGATGCGGTGCATCCGGGCGAGCTCCTCCCCCCGGTGGGCCGCCAGCGGCCTGATGGACTCGGCGCGCTCCCGGTCCGACTTCTTCGCGGCGATCCGCTGCCCCGTCGCGGGGAACGAGGCCAGCCGTGCGGCCAGTCGGGTGACTTCTCCGGCGAACTCCTGCGGCGCGCGGTCGACGACCCGGTCCACCAGGCCGAGCCGCAGCGCCTCCCCCGCCGTCATCGGCAGCGCCTCCTCGGTGAGCCGTGCCGCCGCTGCCTCGCCCACTCGGCGGGGCAGGGAGTACGTCCAGTACTCGGAGCCGTACAGCCCCATCAGCCGGTAGTGCGGATTGAGCACGGCGCCCGCCCGGCACCACACCTCGTCGGCCGCCGCGGCCAGCATGACCCCGCCGGCCGCGGCGTTCCCGGCGACGGCGGCGACCACCAGGCGGTCGGTGGTCGTCAGAACGGCCTCCACCAGGTCGTTCATGGCGTTGAGATTGGCCCAGGACTCCCCTGCCGGGTCGGCCGCGGCCTCGATGACGTTCAGATGGATGCCGTTGGAGAAGAAGTCCCGGGCGCCGCCCAGGACCAGCACCGAGGTGGGGCGGGCACACGCCACGCGGTAGGCGTCCAGCAGGCGCCGGCACTGCGTCGTGCTCATCGCCCCGCCGGGGAAGGTGAAGAGAAGGAATCCGGCCTGCCCCTCCTCGCGGTAGCGGATGTCGCTCCAGGTCCGGCGCGGTCCGTCCGCATGCAGCGGGGGCGGGATCTCCGGCAGCACGGGCAGCCGGCCCGCCAGGGCGGTGGTGGCCGGGAGCTTGAAGGTGGCGGGCACTCCGGGAGCGCGCCGGGGCCGCAGTTCCGGGATCCATACCGCACCGTCGGCGGTGGCGCGACAGATCGCACCGGCCCGGGTGGCGAGCAGATCGCCGGGCCGGCCCCGCAGCGTGTCCTCGGCATGACCACCGTGCAGGAACCACTCGGCGCCCAGGAGTTCGTCGAGCACCCCCGGCTGCGAGTCGGCTGCGCGCAGGGTGCGCACGACCGAGTCGGTGGAGTCCGAGTCCCAGGAGATGCGCCGGAGCGCCTGGCGGAAGTACGGCCGTACGCGGACGGTGTCGCCGCCCTGGGGCCGCGGGGTGTACGAACCGGACGCGAATCGGTCCACGGCCTCAAGGACGGCTGTGACCGCGGCGTCCGACACCTCGTTGCGGTACAGATCGCTCTTGGCCACGGGCGGCAGGGCGCACCGGACAGAGGCCCACACGGCGCCTGCGTCCATGTCGTCCTCGGCCTGAAGGACGGTGACGCCCCAGGAGCGGGCGCCCTCGTGGACGGCCCAGTCAAGAGACGACGGCCCTCGGTCACCCACCGGTCCCGGGTGGACGATGAGACACGTGTGTGACTGCCACACATCGCGCGGGACGGCGGTCTTGAGCATGGGCGCCACCACCAGTTCGGGCCGGTGCAGATGGACGGCGTCCCGGATGGAGTCGTCGTGCAGCGCGAGTTCCACGGCCACGGTGTGTCTGCGGTCCCGGAGTTCGGCGTGGACTCGCTGGGTGAGGCTGTTGTACGCGCTGGCGACGACAAGAATGTGCATGGCGGCCTTCGACCGGGTACGGCTGGCTTGCGGCCGGATCGCACGCGAGCTGGATGCGGCCACGGCGATCGTCGAACATCCCGGCGCGCCGGCCCGGCGCAGTGCCGTGGGTGTCACTCGAAAGCGAACACCGCCGGGACCACTCGGCGGCGTCCGAACCAGGCAGGCGCGCCCCTGGCCACCCCTGATGTCATTCCGCGCTCGCGCGGGGCATCGGGAGAGGGTGAGGGACTCCGGGGGAAGACTGCGTGCGACACCGTCACTGTTCCCAGGACACCGAGGAGTGCCGTGCCTGTCCCGATCATCATCGACTGCGATCCCGGGCACGACGATGCCATCGCCCTCATGCTGGCGGCGGGGGACCCGGAGGTCGAACTGCTCGCGATCACGACGGTCGCAGGCAATCAGACCGTCGAGAAGACGACACTGAACGCGCGGCGGATCTGCACGGTCGCCGGGATCACCGGTGTTCCCATCGCGGCCGGCTGTGCGCGACCGCTCGTTCAGCCGCTGCTGGTTGCGGACGACGTGCACGGCACATCCGGCATGGACGGGCCGCAGTTCCCGGAACCCACCGTGGACGCCGTCCCGGAGCACGCGGTGGACCTGATGCACCGGATCCTGACCGAGCATCCGGAGCCGGTCACGCTTGTCCCGACGGCGCCCCTGACGAATATCGCCTTGCTGCTCACGCGGTACCCGGACTGTGCCGCACGCATCCGGGAGATCGTGCTCATGGGCGGCTCGACCAAGGGCGGCAACAGGACACCGGCGGCCGAGTTCAATGTGTACGTGGACCCGGAGGCTGCGGACGTCGTCTTCCGCAGCGGCGTCCCGGTCACCATGTGCGGTCTCAATGTCACCCATCAGGCCCTCGCCACACCCGGGGTGCTGGCCCGCCTGGAGAGCCTCGACACCGAACTCGCCCGAATCTGTGTGCAGTTGATGACGTACTTCGCCGCCACCTACCGGCGGCTGTGGGGCTTCGCCTCACCACCGCTGCACGACCCGGTGGCGGTCGCCCGGGTCATCGACCCGGCGATCGTGCGGTGCGTCGACGCAAGCGTGGCCGTCGAACTGCGCGGGCAGTACACGCGCGGGGCGACCGTGGTGGACATGCACCAGTACCTGGACCGGCCGGTGAACGCGCGGGTCGCGCTGACCCTGGACAGTGAGAGGTTCTGGGACCGGGTGATCACGGCGATCGACGTGCTCGGCAGCCGCAGGGCGTAGGACCGCCGTGGCCGACCCGGTTGCCCCGCGGATCGTTACGCACGTCCTGGCGTCGGGAATGATCAACGCCCGGGTGCTCCGCCGAGCGCCGTTGATTGCCCTCTCGAACACAGGGAAGGTGGTGGGCGAGTCGTGGATCTGGAGAGTGTCGCGGACGAGCTGTACGGGCTGCCGCCGGACGAGTTCGTCGAGGCTCGCGGCCGGCATGCGGCCGCGGCCCGCAGGGCGAGGGACCGCGAGCTTGCCGACCGGATCGGCGCCCTGCGACGCCCGACGCAGTCGGCGTGGACCAGCAACATGTTCGTCCGCGCCCACCCCGAGCAGGTGGCCCGGATGCTCCAGCTCGGTGAAGGTCTGCGCCAGGCCCATCAGGAGCTCGACCCGGGGCAGCTGCGCACGCTCAGCCGTCAGAAGCACACGGTGGTCGGTGAACTCGCCCGACAGGCCCGGCAGCTCGCTGCCGATACCGGGCACCCCATCGGTGAGGCGGCTCAGCTGGAGCTCGAAGCGACCCTGCACGCGGCCCTCGCGGACCCGCAGGCGGCGCAGGCGTGGGCATCCGGCCGGCTGGCCAAGCCGCTCAGCGCCACCGGCTTCCCCGCGATCCCGGTGACGGCACCCCTGCCGACTGCGCCCCGTGCGACGACGGCCGCACCGTCCGCGCCGCAGCGCAGTTCCGCGGGCGGCGGGAACGGCGCCACCGCGGCGACGGCCGAGGAGCAGCGCCGTGCCCAGCTCACGCAGGCCCGGCAGGACGCGGATGCCGCCGATCGCCGGGCGCGGGAGCGCGAGGACGACCTCGAGCAGGCCGAGACGCTCGTGCGGGAGGCGCAGGAGCACGCGGCCGCGGTGGCCGGGGAACTGTCGGACGCGCAGGAGAGGGCACGCGCAGCCAGGAGCGCCCTGGACGAGGCGCGGCACCGGGCCACCGAGGCCGGGCGAAGGGCCCGCCAGGCCCGCCGCGACGCCCGGACCGCTCGCTCGCGCGCGGAGCGCCTGGCGGCGGACGGGGACTGAGTGAGGGAGGGCGGGCGGGTGACTCGCGTGAGGCTTGCCGGGCGGTCTAGCCTCCCTCATGTGATCAAGGGGGAATCCGCCGTGCCGCCGCTCGGCTCACTGGCCGAGGAGCTCGCGGCCGTGCCGGCCGGACGGGGCGACCGGGACGTCGCGACGTACGAGCGACTGCTCAACGCCGTGGTGACCTGGGCGTACCGCGACCGGGACGCTCTGGCCGCCGCGCTGGGGCCCGTCGTGCGCGAGTTCGCGGGGCGGCGGCGGGGGCCGGGACAGGGCCTGACCCCTGTGGTGGAGCAGGCTGCAGGCGCCGTCCGGGCCGAGGAGCCCTGGGAGAACGCCGAGCGCGGCTGGCTCGAGCTCTGCCAGCACGAGGCGCTTGACCACATCGCGGGGGCGCGTATCGGCGAGATCGCCGCACGACTGCGGGCGGGTGATCACGTGCCGTCCCTGCTGGCCGCGCCGAGCAGGCCGACCGGGGCCGTGGAGCCGCACGCCCTGGTCGAGCGGCTCGCGCAGTACGAGCGGTCGGGCGTCCGGCCGGGCCCTGCCGATCTGGGGCAGGCGCTGCTGCGCTGCGGCGGTGGCCCGGTCGAACCCGAAGTGCTGCGCGCGGCGGAGAAGTTGGAACTGCCCGAGGGACCCCGGATTCTCGCCTGGCTGCGTCAGGGCGGACTGCCCCACCCGGCGTGGTGGCGTGAGCGCGAAGCGGGCGAGCCGGAGCGGCCCAGCAGGCGCAGGGGCGCTCGCGCCGGGCGGCGGATCCTGGTGGGCACGGAGGCGATCGAGGGCCGTGGTGAGTTCCCCAGGCGCTTCTGGTCGCTCTTCCGGACGTTCGAGCCGCACATCGGCTGTCCCCACTTCGGTCTGGACAGGCGGGACGGGCACACGGTCGCGGTGCTGCCCTGGCATCCGGAGATCGCCGCGGCCCGGCTGCTGTCGGGGATCGCGTCGGCCGCCGACGGTGACGGCCGCGGTGCCCCGGCGTTCCTTCACGCGCTGGCCGCGAGCGAAGGCCCGGCCGGTCCCGCCGTGCATCTGGCCGTCGCCTACGGGCTCGCCTCCGCCCCGGAGCAGGACCGGCAGGCCGCCGTGCAGGCGCTCCTCCTGCTCGCCGCGCGAGGCCGGTTGGACGGCACGCTGCTGGGCCGGGAGGTCGGTGAGCTGGTGGCGCTGGGCACCCTGAAGGTGCCACTGCTGACCGGCTCGCTCCGTACGGCGGCCATGTCCCCGGGCGCCGCCGCCCCGGTCTGGAACGTGCTGGCCGCGGCGCTCCCCGGGCTTCTGGCCTGTACCCGCCCCCAACTGCACGGGGCACTGCTCGCCATCGCCGCCGACTCTGCGCAGCAGTCGGGTGCGCGTGGTGAACTGCCGGAGGTGAGCGCACTCGCAGGGCGGCCCGGCTCGTCCCAACTGGTCAAGCAGGCCCGACGGTTGCGGGACGCGCTGGCCGGCCGCTGATCCGAGCGAGGAGGACTATGCCGTGGCCCTGCGGTCGGCGGCGTCGAAGCGCGCGAGTGCGAGCGCTCCGGGCTGCAGCGCCTCCTGCAGAGCCCGGCAGAGACCGTCCTCCAGGCCGCCGAGTGCCTCGGCGGCCTCGTCCACCACGTCTTGGGCGATCTCCCGTGCCACGGCATCCGGTGGTGTGCGAGGTCCCAGCTTGCTGACGGCGGCTGCCGCGCGTGCCGGGGTGAGCAGTGCGGTGACCTGGCCGACGAGCCAGCCGGGGGCACCGGCCGCGCCCTCGGCCGGTGGCCGGTACGGCCGGGAGCCGTCGAAGCGCTCGTCCTCGGCGAAGGCCGGCTGCTTGAGCTTGGCGACGGGGCGCGGCGTACTGCGGCCGCTGTCCGCGTCCGTGACCCACCATTCCCCGGCAGGCTTGACGACCAGCCCTTCGGCGAGGTTGCCGGGCAGTTCGGGCAGGCCCAGCAGGCCGGGCAGCCGGGTCGCGAACACCGGGGACTGGTCCTGGACCTGGGCGAGCGTCCCCTGCGCGAGCAGCGGGGCGCAGTGCAGACCGACGGTTCCGGCCGCCTCGCGCAGCGCCCCGTCGGAGACCCAGCAGGTGCCCCGGTCGGTTTCGACGGCGGCGTCGAACGGCAGCCAGAGCAGCCCCGGCGCGTACCAGACCCCGGTCTGCACGGGTTCCGCGCCCGGTGAAGGTGCCACGTCCGGATGCGGGTATCGCCCGCCCGCCAGTTCGCCGTAGACGGTCACCGATGCCGAGGCGTCTGTGCCGTGCCGATTCCGCAGGGCCGCGGCGCAGCGACTGGCCGCCACGGCCAGCGCGGGCCAGATGCGGCCCACGCCGAAGAACTCGTCGAGGCCGCTCTCGCCGAGCAGTTCACGGCGTTTGGCGGGATGGACGGCCCCCGCGCCGTCACAGACGACGGCGAAGTTCGCCCCGTGGACCTTCTCCAGCGCGACCCAGTCACGGGCCCGTGCTCCGCCGAGCCGTGCCTTGGCGGGAATCTTCGGATACGGCGACCAGCGGTTCTCAGGCACCGGAGCCGCCGTGCTGGTGCTGCTCGGGCAGACGGCTGTCGGGGTGCACCCACAGCAGTACGTTGTCGAACGGCTCGTTCCTGAAGAACGCGAGGACATCCTGGTCGGAGTGGCGCAGGCTGAAGTGCGTGAGGACGAAGAGCGTCTGCGGGTGGGCCTCGACCACTGGTCGCAGCCTGCTCCAGACCGTGTGCCCGACCCGGTCCGCGCGTTCCCGTTCGGAGTCGTCGAGATAGGTGCACTCGGTGATGACGACCGGGTACTCGAAGAGCCAGGGATTGCGCTCGAACACGCTCACATGTGTGTCGCCGAGGAAGGCGAACAGCGGTCTGCGGACCTCCTGTTCGACCTCGGCACCGTCCTTGCGCCGCTGCGCCACGATCCGCCCGAACTCCGCGCCCCGGCCCTCCGCGGCGAGGGAGCGCCGCAGCTCCTCGTACTCGGGCAACAGCGCCTTGCGGCGCTCGGAGAAGGCGTAGCCCACGCACGGCACCTTGTGCTCGCACTCAACCACCCGTACATGGTGTCCGCGGCGTCCGAAGGTGAACTCGTCGCCGTGCCGCACGCCGTGCAGGCGGTAGGTCCCGGCGAGGGCCGGATCGTATGCCGCGCCGTGGTTCAGTTCGGCCGACGCCCGCAGAAAGGTCTCGACGTACGGCACAGCCGCGGCGGGCAGATGGATGTCGGCTCCCGACGCCTTCGCGGCCAGGTGGTCGAGGTCCTTGGAGTGGTCGTGGTGGGTGTGGGTGAGGAAGACGGTGTCCACCTGCCGGCCTTCGCACAGTCCGGCGTCGAGGCTGCAGCGCAGTTCGGGGATGTGGAAGAACGTCTTGTCGTTGGCTCGCGAATAGCCGGTGAGGGTCAGCTCGGTGCCGGGTATCCGCCAGGTCTTCCACTGCCGGAACGGGTGCCCCTGCTCCAGCCGTTCGGGGTGGCCGGGCAGTCGCCCGGGGGCCTGCGTCATCGGTGCCTCCGTCGACAACCGTTGGTTCAGCGGTTGTCAGACCGCCGTGATCAGATGGGGCTTGATCGTAGCGGGCACCGCCCGGCCGCGGCCTGTGGATTTCCCGGCGCCAACCGGTCCACGGTGCGTGGCCCGAGAGCCGCCGTCACCGGGCGCCGGCAGGCGCGGACCGACCGCGCGTGGTGCACGCTCCCGAAGACGGGGCCCCGCACGACGACGCAGCAAGCGGGTCGGCTCACGAGATGCGGCACCGCCGCTGTGCGGCGGACCGCCCCGGCTCAATGCCCCCCGAGAAGCTTCACGGCCACGACCGCTACACCGATCACCATGTCGAGAAGGCCCGAGACCATCGCGCTCACCGGCCCGTTGCCCATCCGCAGGCCGGTCCGCCAGCCCCACAGGAACAGGGTGGCCACTTCCGCCCCTGCGCCGATGAGCAGTGCGGTGACCAGATCCATCGCCCCGAGCGCCGACATGCCGATCAGTACGAGGGGACCCACCGCGCCCAGCAGCAGCGGGCTGGAGACGTGCAGCGCGGTTCGGATCTCGGCGCGGTTGGCGCTGCGCCGGGTCAGCGCGCGGTGCGACTGCTCGTCGGCGACCAGCGTCGCCAGCCACACCCCGAGCGCCGCCACGGCCACGGTGAGCCCGGCTTCGCCGTGACCGACCGAATCTCCCTCGGCGAGCGCCACCACGACAGCGGTCAGGGTGATGGTCGCGTAGATCCGTTCCTTGAGGCGTGCGGCCGCCGTGTCGCCGGCGCGGGCGGCGGTGGCGGGCACACTCGCCCGGGAGGCGACCGGATGCGGCTGCGGGTCCGGCGCCGTCATGCCGACCGGGGCGCGGAGCGTCGTGCCCCGGCGGCGGCCAGGATCGAAGTCATGCGTGTGCCCTTCCCGCGAAGCCTCGCGTACCCGGTACGCGTTTCGATGGCACACCGTAACCGAACGATCACGGCAATCCGCTGCGGTGCGTTGCGTGCCGTTCGGATCCGGCCTCGGGCCGCAGCCCGCAGACCGGAGGCGCCGGGCTACGGCGCGCGGCGGACGCGGGCGAGGACGAGGACCGTGTCGTCCCCCGGCGGATCGGGCAGCAGGTTCGCGAGGATACGGTCCGCCGTCGCCTCCAGCGGGCCGTCGGCCGTGCTGCGGAGTTCGGCGCGCAGCGCCTCCAGCCCGTCGTCGATGTCCTGGCCGCGCGCTTCGATGAGGCCGTCGGTGTAGAGGGCGAGGGTGGCGTTGTCGGGGAGGACGATGTCGGTCGCCAGGAAGGGAGAGCCGCCGACGCCGAGCGGGACACCCAGCACGTCATCGACGGTTTCGACCCTGCCGTCCGGGTGCAGCACCAGCGGCGGGGGGTGCCCGGCACTGGCCAGGCGGGCGTTTCCGGTCGTGGGGTCGTAGAGGACGTACAGACAGGTCGCGAGATCGATACCGGCGTCCAGGGCGCATGCGTCGAGTTCGGTGAGCAGGTCCTGCGGTTCCTGGATGTGCCTGGCCAGCGCCTTGGCGGTGATACGCAGCCTTCCCATGGCTGCCGCGGCAGGCACTCCATGGCCCATGACGTCGCCGACGACGAGCGCCAGCCGGTCGCCGGACAGGCTGATCACGTCGTACCAGTCGCCGCCGACCTCGGTGATGTGACTGCCGGGGACGTAGCGGTGGGCGACCTGTACGTAGGGGCTGGTGGCCAAGGCGGTGGGGAGCAGCGCGCGTTGGAGGGTGAGCGCGATGTCCTGTACCCGGCTGTAGAGGCGCGCGTTGTCCAGACACAGGGCGGCGCGGGAGGCGAGTTCACCGGCGAGGCTGAGATCCTGCTCGGTGAAGGCCGGCCGGGCGGCGGAGCGGCCGAACATGGTGAGCCCCTGCACCGTTCCCCGGGCGATGAGCGGGGCCATGAGGATGGCGGTCAGGCCGCTGTCGATGAGCAGCCGGGCGCGGGCCTGGTGCACGACGGTCCGCGTCACGAACTCCTCGTTCACGGGGACGGAGACCGGGCGGCCCGTTCGCAGCATCTCGTGGATGCTGGAGCCGGGCGGGTAGGTCACGAACTCCAGTCCGCTGACGAGTTCGCCGGCCGGTGGCGGCAGGACGGTACCGGCGGCGATCCTGCGGGTGACCAGCGGCAGGTCCGGGTTGAACACCTCGGGCTCGTCCGTCCACTCCACCAGTTCGACGACGGAGGCGTCGGAGAAGTCGGGAACCGCGGCGGCGACCAGCTCGCCGGCCGTGACGTTCACATCCAGGGTGGTGCCGATCTTGGCGGTGGCCCGGTCCAGCAGGGCCAGACGCTGGCGGCCTGCGGTCGCCTCCACGATCGCCTGCTCCCGGTCGGTGACGTCGACCATCAGGCCGCCCAGTCCGGGGCGCGTGCCGACCGCCTGGCTCAAGGGGAAGAAGCTCACCGACCGTACCTGGTCACGATCCGGGTGCCCGAGCGTGCGCATGCCGACCAGCGTTCCCGCCACGGTTCGGCCCTCGGTGGCGACGGCCCTCAGCATGCGCAGGTACGCGCCGTCGTCGGACGTCACCATGATCTCCCCCATGCGCCGTCCGAGGTGCGCCTCGATGGGGAGGCCGTCCATGTCGGCGAGCGCCTGGTTGAGGTGCACGTAGCGCAGCTCCTCGTCGAGCATGACCAGGCCGATGGGGCAGGTCTCGAAGAGGGCGTCGAGGAATGCGAGGTTGGTCTTCACCCGGTCGAGTTCCTGGCTGCGGCTCGCCAGGGCCATGACCACCGACCGCCCTGCGGCCCCGGAGACGGAGAAGACCCGGAAGCCGCAGTCGAAGACCGTGCCGTCCCGGTGCCGGGCCGGCACCCGTCCGCGCCAGTAGCCCTCGTCGCGGCCCCGCCCCGCGAGGCGTGCAGCCGCGCCGGGGGTGCCGCCGTCGGCCGGGCCGGGGAAGAGGACGGCGCCGGGGTTCGACAGCACGGCCTCGGAGCCGTAGCCGAACAGAGTCTCGGCGCCCGGTCCCCAGTAGCAGATCCGGTCATGTTCGTCGAAGCCGAAGACGGCAATGGCGACGCGCTCCAGAAGCGTTCCGGGCTCGGACCGGAGCTGCCTTGCGGTCTGCTCGTCTCTCGACCGATCTGATGGCACTGCACGTTCCCTTCGACCCGCGCACGCGCAGGCAAAGCCCGTCGGCGTCGCCACCTCGACGATCGGCGCGACGGCGCCGCCCCGTCCCGCCCCGTCCCGGAACGGAAGCAGGCTGCTGCACGGCGGGGACGGCTGCGCCCGCCGGAGACCCGGCGCCCGCACCTGGCCCGACAGGCATCAGGTGCCGGCAGCCGTGCCTCCTCGGCGGCCTCACCGCGGCCCGGCAGCGTTCACGCGTTCGCGTACACCTTGGTCGCGAACTCCGCGATCTGCGCGTCAGAGAGATTCATCGCCAGGTTTGCCTCCGTGATCATGCCGACGAGCTGGTGGCCCTTCTGCACGTCGATCACCGGCAGGCGCTTGATCTGGTGCTCCTCCATCATCGACAGGGCTTCGTCGGCACCCGAGCTCGCGTCGATCCAGTGGAGCTCCCCGGCGAGGGAACCGGCCTGGACCGTTGCCGGGTCGATGCCTTCGGCGCAGCACTGGACGACGATGTCGCGGTCGGTGATCAGACCCGTGAGCCTGTTGTTGTCGCCGCATATCGGCAGACAGCCGACGTTGAGGTCGCGCATCATCTTGGACGCGTCCAGCAGTGACTGGTGGGCGCCGATGCACTGCACTCCGCCGGTCATGATGTCGCGGGCGGTGAGCTTGGTCTTCCTGGTCATGTTCCACTTCCGTTCCGTCAGGGCTGCGGCGGCCGTCCTGGCCCTGGCCGCCCTGGTCACCCCCGCTTCTCCAGGGTCACCTCACCTCGCGCTGTTCGCATCCGCGAGCGGTTCATCTGTTCGATAAGGCGCGACGCGACCGCTCGACACGGTGCGACGCGAACGATGCTGAACACGTTCAAAGCATGGGCGGGCGGACCGCAGGCGCTTTCTTCCCGCGGCGTCGCTGCGGCGGCGCGGCGGCCCACGCGGGGACGCCCCCCGGCGCCGGCGCTGAGGCACGACGCGCCCCGGGGGCACCGGCCCCGTACCCGCCGCACCGCTTCCCGCCGTGAGCGGTGCCGGTCCGAGGGACGACGAGGGCGGCTCATCGTCCAACAGCAAGGGGATTCACTCTCATCGGGCACAAGGGCCGTCGGCGGCTTCCGGAAAGGGCCTTCTTCTGTCACCCGGACGGACCATCCGCAAAGCGACCGCCCTTACCCCCATTGGGCTCTCGCCACACCGGAGTTGCGTGGCCAGGCGGGCCATGAGTCGGTGGGAGTCGTGTCCTGCCGGATCTCAACCACCAGGAGGAGACATGGACGCACTGCAGAACGGCCAATCGGCCCAAAGGCTGTCCGTGGTGTTCGCGGTTCAGGTCATCGAGAACGGCGAACAAGGGTTTCTGGAGATGTACGAGCGAATACGGAAGTCCGTCGCTCAAGTCCCCGGGCACATCATCGACAGACTGGGTGAGCCCGTCGACGGCTCCCGGCAGTGGGTGATCACCAGCGAATGGGAGACCCCCGAGCACTTCTTCGCCTGGCAGCAGGGAGAAGACCACCAGACGCTGGTGGCTCCGCTGCGCCAGTGGGTCGACCACACCCAGTCGCTGCGCTTCCGGGTCATCAAGGAGACCGTGGGGAGGAAGTCATGACGCGCCCCAACGGCCCCGTGGCCGTACTCGGTCTCGGCACCATGGGCACCGGCCTGGCCACCCGCCTTCTTGAGCAGGGTGTTCCGGTACGGGTCTGGAACCGCACCCCGGAGCGGGCCGAACCTCTCGCGAAGGCCGGCGCCTTCGCCGCAGCCCATCCGGCCGATGCCGTCGAGGGCACGAGCGCCGCCATCTGCACCGTGGCCGACGGCGACGCCCTCGGCGCCGTGCTGCGGGGACCTGACGGGGTGCTGACCGCAGGCCAGTACCGCGGCTCACTGGTCTGCGCCAGCACCGTCGCCCCGGACGAGGTCGTCCGTATCGCCGGGGACATGCCCTCCGTTCTGGACGTGGGCATGCTGGGCAACCGCGAGCACGCCCGCAGCGGTGATCTGCGGCTGTTCGTGGGCGGCGAGGAGCGGGTCTTCACCGCGGGGCGGCCGCTGCTCGAGCTGCTGGGCAAGCAGGTCGTCCACCTCGGCGGGCTCGGTTCCGGCATGCGCATGAAGCTGCTCCTCAACCTGCTGATGGGCATCGAGGTCCAAGCCATGGCCGAGGCCGTGGAGTTGGCGACCGCGACCGGGCTCGACCGGAAGCTCGTACTGAGCACCATCGCGGGCAGCGGCTTCGCCTCGCCGGTCATGGCGTTCAAGTCAAAACGCCTGGCCGCCGGGCGATTCGACAAGCCCGACTTCAGACTGTGTCTGATGGCCAAGGACCTCAAGCTCGTAGCGGACCAGGCCGCGGCGGCGGGAATGCGTCTTCCGCTCGTCGACGCGGCCGCGGAGACCCACCTCCGCGCCACCGAGCAGGGACACGGCGACGAGGACTGTGTCGCGGTCGCCCACGCCATCGCACCGAACCCGGGGACCAGGAAATGATCATCGACATCCACGGGCACCTGTCCCCACCGGAGGCCGCCCAGCGCTTCCCCATGCCTCCCAGCCTGACGGACGTCGACGGAATGCTCGCCGCCCGCGCTCAGGCCGGGATCGACCTCACCATCATCGGCAGTCCGGTCGGCGCCGGCGCGATGGCCCGAGTCCCCGGCGTCGACAACTACGCACAGCCCCGGGACCGTCTGAGACGGTTCCACGACTGGATGTCCGGCCTGTTCGCCTCCTTCCCGGACCAGTTGCGCGGGTACGTGTACGCCAACCCCTTCGGCGACGACGATCATCTGGAAGGGGTCCGGGAGACGCTTGCAGACCCTGGCTTCGTGGGTCTGATCACCACGTCCAGCGTCCACGGCGAGCTGCTCGGCTCTCCGCGCGCCGACTCCTTCTTCGCGCTTGCCGCCGAGACAGGAGTGCCGGTCCTGGTGCACGCCCCGGCCGAACCGATCGGCACGGAGCGGGTCGACAACGTCGGCTTCGTGGAGCAGATCGGCCGGTTCGGCGACGTCACCATGGGCATGGCCATGATCGCGTTCGCGGGATGGCTGGAGAAGTATCCCGGCCTGCGGCTGATCGGTGCCACCGGCGGCGGCGCGATCGCGCTGCTGCCGGAGCGCCTGCAGACGGCGGCGCGTCCGCGGCACTGGGGCGGGGGCGCGCCGGCGGCGCCGTCCTCCACCCCGGCGGCCGGCGCGCCGCCATCGGCCCCGCCGTCCGCCACCCCGCAGGCGGCCGACCCGGCCGCCGCACTGCGGCGCATGTATGTCGACACCAGTCCGTTCAGCCCGGCGCACCTCGGCCTCAACGCGGAGGTGCTGGGGCCCGAGCGGATGCTCTTCGGCACCGACTCGCCGCCGATGTCCGCGCCGCTGGAGGAATCCATCCGCATGATCGAGAAGCTGCCTGTCGACAAAGCGTCCCAGCAGCTCATTCTCGGCGGCAACGCCGAGGCCATCTTCGACCTCAGGAGCCGTCCGTGACCACTGTGGAAAGTCCGGCCACCGCAGCCGAGCGGTGCACCCCGGAGTTCAGGCGCAACCCGCACCCCGTGTACGCCGACCTCCGGGAGACGGCACCCGTCTGTCCCATGCGACCGCCTCACGGCATCGACACGTACCTGATCACGCGGTACGAGGACGCACGGGCTGCCCTGGCGGACCCTCGGCTGAGCAAGGACATGTACGGGGCCATGGACGCGTACCGGAGGATCTTCGGTGACTCGTCGGTGGCTCTGGACGATCACATGCTCAACGCCGACCCGCCCAAGCACACCCGGCTGCGCAAGCTGGTCAACACCGCATTCACCCCGCGACGCGTGGAGTCGCTGCGGCCGCAGATCCAGGACCTCGTCGAGACACTGCTCGACGCGTGCCCGACCGGGCAACCGGTCGACCTGCTGCCGACGTTCGCGTTCCCGCTGCCGATCATCGTGATCTGCGAGCTGCTCGGCGTACCGCCGGACGAGCGGGCGCAGGTGCAGCAGTGGTCCACCACGGTGGCGCAGACCGGGTTCAGCAAGGAATCCAGGCACGCCCAGCAGAAGGCGGAGCAGAGCCTGCACGCGTACTTCACGGATCTCCTCGCGCGCAAGCGCAGCCGCCCGGGTGAGGACCTGCTCAGCGCCCTGATCACAGCGCGCGACGATGACGGCGGGCTCAGCGAGAACGAGCTGGTCTCGACAGCGTTTCTGCTGATGTTCGCGGGTCACAAGACGACCGCGTACCTCATCGGCAACGCCGTCCACCATCTCATCACCCACCCTGCACAGCTCCGCGCGGTGCAGCAGAACCCGGACCTGGTCGGACCGGCGGTGGAGGAGGTGCTGCGGTACGACGGCTCGGTGGAGAGCGCGACGTTCCGTCATGCGACCGAGGCTGTGGAGATCGCCGGGACGCGGATTCCGAAGGGCGCCCTGGTTCAGATCGCGCTCACTTCGGCCAACCGTGACCCGCGCAAGTTCGAATCCCCTGATCAGCTGGACGTGACACGGCAGGGGAACGCCCAGAATGCCCATCTGGGTTTCGGTCACGGCATTCACTACTGCCTGGGAGCGCCGCTGGCCAGGCTGGAGATGCAGCTCGCGCTCACCGGTCTGTTCGACCGGTTCCCGAGGGTGGCTCTGGCCGACCCGACGCGGGAGGCGCCCTGGATGGAAGTGCCGTTCCCGGCCTTCCGCGGTCTCTCGGAGCTGTCCGTCGTGCTCGAGCCGGCCACGCCGTGACGGGCACCGGGGGCTGACGGCATCCTCATGCCGTCGTCGGGCGGGCCGGGCCTCAGGCCCCGGCCCGCCCGATCAGCATCACGGCCCCTCGCACCGGCCGGCGGCCGGCGGTCGGTGGGTTCACCAGCGACCGGTCGCGTGGGGCAGGAAGTGCATCACGGGGCAGGCGTCGGCCAGGCATGTGGCGAGGTCAGCGCTGTCCGCGGCGTCGGCGGCGGGGAAGACCGCCCGGACCTCCTTGCCCCGTACGGGCGCCCGGCGCACCTGCAGGGTGCCCCCTGCCTCGCGGGCGAGGCTGTCGACGATCATCAGGCCCCGTCCGCAGTCCTGCCCGGGGTCGGCCGCAAGGGGCGGCTGCGGCAGGAAGGGGTGCTCGTCGTGCACGGCCAGTACGAGCGTCGTCCCGGTTCTGGTGAGCATCACCGTGGTCCTGGCCGAATACGGAACGGCGTGTCGTGCGGCATTGCCGACCAGCTCGGAGATCACGAGCGATGCCGTGTGCAGCCCGTCGTCGTGCAGCCCCCATTCCCGCAGCACGCGAGCCACTCGCCGCCGGGCCACGGGGACCTCTGCGGCTTCGGCGGACACGGTGAAGACATGGACACACGCGGCGTCGCCCGGCCCGCGGCGAGAGGTGAGGACACGGTGTGCGACGGTGCCGCGCCGCGCCGCGGACGGATTCGAGACGGTGGTTCGCATAGCGATTCCCGGTGGTTTGCTCTGCAGGTTTACGGCGGGCTGTTGGACCGCTCATTCGAGGGGCGTGCCCTCTGACCGGTGACGTGTCACGCTGCGTCGCCTGCCGCCCACGGCCGGTTCCCCGGACTCGGAGGGAATTCCACCCGACCTGCGTTCGACATTGCCGAACTCTAATCAGATTTTCACCGGCCGACAAGGGGTCGTACCGATGCATATGCCTCCGCCGGTCGTCCCGCGCGTCGACAACGGAAGATCACTACCGGAAACTGATCTTGACCGGTTTCCGGCCGAATGCGGTGACACGCAGTCAGGCGATGTGGAAACGCCGCCTCCTGGGCGTACGGCAGGATGACAGGTCGCACAACGGCACTCCACGAACACGCAGGTGACTAGGTGACGACACACCACACACGGCTCATAGCGGCAAGCTCCGCCGCACGCACCCTTCCAGGTGCCACGGGAGGGGAGAGGTGAACCGTGCTCTCGCCCTGCACGACCTGATCGTCGCCGGCATCGCTCTGGCCGCGGGCATCGCGGCCGCCGCGCTGTCGCGTGTGATCCTGAAATGGCTCGGCGTACGGGCCGACAGAACCCGCTGGAGCGGCGACGACATCATCGTCGCCGCCCTGCGGGCACTGCTTCCCTGGGCCGCGATCACCGGCGGCGCGGCGGTCGCGGCCTCGGCGCTCCCCCTGACTGCCCGGGTCGAGCGCAACGTCACCATGGCGCTGACCGCCGTTCTCATCGTGGCCGCGACGCTCACCGTCGGGAGGATCGTCGCCGGCCTGGTGCAGGCCCTGGCCAACTCCAGGACGGGTGTCGCCGGGTCGGCCACCATTTTCGTGAACATCACGCGCGTCGTGGTCCTGGCCATCGGCTTCCTCGTCGTACTGGAGACCCTCGGCATCTCCATCGCGCCGCTGCTCACCGCGCTGGGCGTGGGCGGTCTGGCGGTGGCCCTGGCCCTGCAGGACACCCTGGCCAACCTCTTCGCCGGTGTGCACATCCTGGCTTCCAGAACGGTGCAGCCCGGTGACTACATCAGGCTCAGCAGCGGGGAGGAGGGCTACGTCGTCGACATCAACTGGCGCAACACCGTGGTGCGCACGCTCTCCGAGAACCTGGTGATCATCCCCAACACGAAGCTGTCCGGCACGAACATGACCAACTACCACCAGCCCGAGCGGCAGATGACGCTCAACGTCCAGGTGGGGGTCGGCTACGACAGCGACCTGGATCATGTCGAGAAGGTCACCACCGAGGTCGTCGAGAGCGTCATGGCCGATGTCGCCGGCGCCATCCCCGACCATGAACCGCTCATCCGTTTCCACACCTTCGGCGACTCCAGGATCGGCTTCACGGTGATCCTGGGGGTCGGGGAATTCAGCGACCAGTACCGGATCAAGCACGAGTTCATCAAGCGACTGCACCGGCGCTATCGGGCCGAGGGCATCAGCATTCCCGCCCCGAGGCGGAGCGTTGTCATGCAGCCGGCCGAGCTGCCGATTCCGGACCCGCGCTCGGCCACAGAGCCGATGACCGCCCCGACGCACCACAGCCCGATCGTCTGAGGCGGCCGGCCTGCATCGGTCGGCGCCACCGTCCCGGGGTGCGGCCCGCCTGCTCGGGCAGGCGGGCCGCACCCCGGGACGGGCACTCGAGCCCTGGCCCGGGATGCACATCGCCCTGCGTGAAGGCGGCGCGCCGGCGCAGAGCTCAACGATTCGCACCGGACCCGGTCGAGCGCGTGGCGCACCTTGTCCGGCACGGGACCGGGGTGGAGCAGGGCCAGCTCCGCGTGGCCGCGGATCGAGGCGACGGGTGTGCGCAGCTCATGGCCGGCATCCGCGGCGAACCTCCGCAGCCGTTCCTCGCTCACGTGTCTGCGGGCGAGCGAGTCCTCGACATGCCGGAGCATCCGGTTGAACACGCTCCCGACCTGGCCCACCTCGGTGCGGGGATCGGTGTCCGGGACCCGCGGCGGCACGGCGACTTCGCCACCGGCGAGCGGCAGTTGGGCCACCCGGGACGCTGTCGCGGCCACCCGGCGCAGCGGACGCAGCGAAAGCCTCACCCACGCTGCTCCCGCGATTCCTGTGGCCAGCAGCGCCGCCCCGAACACGATCGCCTCGACCAGCTGCAGCCTCTGCACGGTGTCCTCGACGGGCTGGAGCGGCAGGCCTGTGATCAGTACGTCGCCCGCGGGCCCCTGACGCCTATCACCCGGTAGTCATGCAGCGTGGACAGCCGGATGGTGCGGCCTTTGCCGTTGCCCGGTACGTCCACCAGTTCACGGCGGTCGGCGGCGGTGAGCGCGACACCCGTCTCGGTCTGGTCGCGTACGACGGCGGCCTGGGTGACCGTACCGCCCAGCACACAGGCACCGAAGGTCCCTGTGGCCTGTCCCCGGGTGTCAGGGCCGCCGTCGCCGCGCAGCTTCCTGGCGGGGTCGAGGCTCGCGGGAAAATGGTTGCCGACCGCCGTCAGCTGCTGGTCCAGCCGCCGGACGAGGAAGCCCTCGAGCGCGGTGGTCGTCGCCAGACCGACGGCTCCACAGCTCACCGCCAGCAGCACGACCAGGCCGATCGTCAGCCGGGCCCGGAGGCTGCGGACCGCCGGGACAGGGCCACCTCACCGAGGTCGACGCCCTGGCCACGGCCGCCTTCGCGATGGGCGACGCCGCTCGTGCCTGGCTCCGGTCCGTGGAAGGTGTCGAGGCGTTCGCCGTCACGGCCGACGACAGCGCCTGGTGGACCCCCGGGTTCACGATCCACAGAGCCGGCCCTCAGCAGTAGGACGCAACGTCAGCGAGTGGTGAGGACCATCCGGAACCGCGCGGCGCCGGACATCATCTTCCGGTACGCCTCGGCGGCCTGGTCCAGAGGCAGGATCTCGACCATCGGGCGGATGCCGTGCAGGGCGCTGAACGCCATGGTGTCCTGCACGTCCTGCGCGGTTCCGGAGGGGTGCCCGCGGATGATCCTGCCGCTCATGAGCAGCTGGTTCGGGCCGATCCCCAGCGGGTCCGCGTCCGCGCCGACGACCACGAGCTCGCCGCGGGGGGAGAGCCCATCCGCGGTCGCCGTGATGGCGTCGGAGTTGGCGGCGGTGGCCAGGACCACTTTCGCGCCGCCGAGGGAGCGGAGCGCGTCCGCGACGGGCGTGTCCGCCGTGCTGTCGATGTAGTGGTGCGCGCCGAGCTGCTTGGCGAAGTCGGCCTTTCCCGATCCACGGGCGATGGCCACGGTCTCGAAGCCCATGGCCGCCGCATACTTCACCGCCAGATGGCCGAGGCCCCCGATACCGAGCACGGCGACCAGATCGCCCGGCCGTGCGGAACTGCGCCGCAGCCCGTTGTACGTGGTCACCCCCGCGCAGGCGAGGGGTGCCGCATCGGTCGCCGTCAGCGCGTCGGGGATCCGCGCCAGGGCGTCCTGCGGTGCGACCACCTTCTCGGCGTACCCCCCGTCGTACGCCCACCCCGGAACCTTCAGGTTCTCGCACACGATGAAGTCACCCTGTCTGCAGGGCGTGCAGTGGCCGCAGCTGCCGCCGAACCAGCCCACCGCCACCCGGTCGCCCACCTGCCAGCCGCTGTGCGTCCCCTCGCCGAGCTCCTCGATGCGCCCGGCGATCTCATGCCCGGCGACCAGAGGAAAACGGACGCCAGGCAACAGGGCGTCCACGAAAGCGACGTCACTGTGACAGATCCCGCAGGCGTCCACGGCGATCCGTACGTGGCCGGGGCCCGGCTGCGGTACCTCACGCTCGACGATCTCGAACGGACCGCCGGCGGCGGCCACCTGTACGACTCGATGGGTGCTCATCTGGATCTCTCCCGGGTAGCACGAGGCGCGTAGCTATCAGCACACCAGCTCGGGACCGATCACGCGCGCCAAGCCGGGTGAGCAGCCGGCTCACCTCGCGGAGCTGCGTCGAAGGGCCGACGGCGTCAGATCCGGGTGCACCTCGCAAGCTCGGCAGCCCGGCGGACCAGGCCACGGGCCACGGTCTTGGCGGCGCGACACCGCATCCCGGCGGCATGCCCTGCAGGCGGCCCCTCCCGTCCCCAGTGCCGGTACTGACTGCCGGCACGGGCCGAGGCTACGACCGGCGGCGAGGTTTGCCGCGCTTGCCGCCCTTGGGGCCGCCGGCACCGCTCCGAGGGGTCTTGCCGGCTGCGGGCTTGCGCTGTGCACCGCCCTTGTCGGAGGGCTTGCGCTTCGGCTGGGCCGGGGCCGGGGGGCGACCCCGTGTGCTGTTGACGGTCCGCCCGCGGACGATCCCGATGAACTGCTCGACCAGGTCGGTGGTCGCATCCTGCGGCCACGACAGTGCGATACGCGACTCGGGAGCGTCCGAGACCGGCCGATAGGTGAGGTCCTTGCGGTGGTGCAGGCGGGCGAGTGACTGGGGGACGACGAGAAGTCCCACCCCTGCCGCCACCAGTTCGACGGCATCCGCCGTCGTGGCGGGGCGCTCGATCGCGGGCCGTCCCGGCAGACGCTCCCAGCCGAGGACGTCGTCGAGGGGATGCAGCACGATGTCGTCGGCAAGATCCTCGGCGGACACCTCGTCGACCGCCGCCACGACATGGTCCTTCGGGACCACGACCACCGTCGTCTCGGTGTAGAGAGGGATCGCGCTGAGGTCCGTCCGGTCGACCGGCAGCCGTACGAAACCCGCGTCGGCGCCGCCGCCGCGCAGCATGTCGAACGCCTCAGCGGCGGGTACCCCGATGAGGTTCAGTGGGACTCCGGGCAGCCGCTCGTTCCAGATCCGCACCCACTTCGTGGGGGTCACTCCCGGGACGTAGGCGAGCCGGAACGAAGGGGGTACTTCCGAGCCTGTCACTCCGCCAAGGTTACCGGTCGTGGTCGGAGGTGGCGCACGCGCTCGAATACTCTGGACACCATGACGTCGCACCAGAGCGCCCAGACGATGAAGCCCGCAACCGCGGCCAAGAAGCTGGGCGTGTACCTCGAGGCCACCCCCGCCGAGTTCCAGGAGGGTGTCGTCTCGCGCACCGAATTGAACGCGCTGCAGGCCGATCCGCCCGAGTGGCTGCTGGAACTGCGCCGCAACGGTCCGCATCCGCGACCGGTGGTCGCGGCGAAGCTCGGCATCTCCATCTCGGGTCTCGCCCGTGGCGGAATCACGGACGCCCTCACCACGGAGCAGATCGACGCGCTGAAGCGGGACCTTCCCGAGTGGCTGCAGAAGGAACGCGCCACCCAGGCCGAGGTTCGCAAGGAAGCGGCTCGCATCAAGGAGAGGAACGTGGCGCGCGGCGATCAAGGGGGCCAAGCGGGCTCCTGACCCGAGCACGGGCGCGGGGGCCCGCCAGTGATCGTTCGGTGCCACATGTGCCGAACGGCCACTGTCGACGGAGCGCCGGCGTCGATCGACGGTCTGCAGGCGCTCGCCTGACGAACTACGGACATTTCACGGCCATGTGCGTGGTGAACGGGCGGTCCGCGCACCGTCGTTGCACCTCGACCGCTCGGTCCCTGCGACGCCGTGTTCGGGGCGGATCTCGGTCCTGAGCCGACCTGTTACTGCTTACAGCGTGAAGCCGGCGGGCGGACGGGTGTGTTCACCGTCCGCGTCACCGTCTTCGGTTCCGGCGCTGGACATGCTGAAGCCCGCCTCGAAGGCGATCGGCGAACCAGCTTCCGTACGGGCCGCTTTCGCCACGAGCTCCTCGTTCGGTGTCCGTACACCGAGCGCTGTGGACGACACGGCCTTCCCGGTCGACGAGCCCGCGCTCTCAGCCGTTCCGCCGGAACTCCTGTAGCCGGCCTACGGCATTCATCGCTGCGGCATCCACAGGGTCCGGCCTCGGGTTCCGTCGCCCGATGTGGCCGGTGCGACCTACGGGGTAGGCCCGTCGGGGAGTGGGGGGACGGGGAGAAGCTGCGGGCGTTTGGCGGTGCGGCCGTCTCCGGAGGAGCGGCCGCGCAGGCGCCTGCCGAGCCAGGGGCCGAGGAACGAGGCGGCCCAGCGCAGTTCGGTGGCCGTAGCACGCCATCCGGCGGGGGCGGGTGTGTCCGGAGGAGGCAGGGGGCGCGTCCAGGCGTCGCTGCTGCCGGGTAGTTGGAGTGTGTGGGCGATGGCGGCGGCGATCCGTTCATGGCCGAGCGGGCCGGCATGGAGCCGGTCCGGACTCCACAGGCGGAGATCGGTGACGACGTCGTGGAGAGAGGTCTCGCCGACGGCGACGCTGTGCCGTCGTGCCGCCTCCCTGATGCGGTGGTTGAGGGCGACGACACGGGAGTTGATCGGGCGGGCGAGCGGCGTGATCCGTGCGACGTCGGGGAAGGTGAGGGTCACCACACGGGCGCCCTGGGCGGTGAGCGCGGCGAACATCGCCTCCAAGTGGCCGGCCACCTCGTCGGCGTCGAACCGGGGGCGCAGCAGGTCGTTGACGCCGGCGACGACGGTGGCCAGGTCCGGGCGCAGGGCGAGGGCGGAGCCGAGCTGTTCCGCGCGGACCTGTCCGGCGAGGCGGCCGCGCACGGCGAGATTCGCGTACTCGACACCGGTGCTGTGCACGGCGAGCAGCTCGGCGAACCGGTCGGCGAAACCCCGCAGCCCCACGATGTCGTCGCCGTCGCCGAGGCCCTCGGTCTGGCTGTCACCCAGAGCTACGTAACGCAGATACTCACCGCTGCGCATGAGCCGCCCGCCTTTCCCGCAGGATCGCCGCCGTGCGCTCGCACCAGTCCCGGTTGCCCTGTTCGAAGGCGAGGCCCCGCAGGCAGGTCAGATAGGGCCCGATCCGCTCACCGTGCCGGAGGAACTCCTCCTCGCTGCGGTCGCTGCGGATCTTGTGCAGCAGCGTGCTGAACAACTCGACCTTGGCTCCGGCGAAGGCGGCCCGCTCCATGAGCTGCGCGATGACCTCATCGGTGTCGATGAGATCGGAGGCCTGGACCTTGACGACCAGGTCGTCACGCATGAACGAGGGTTTGGCGGAGGCCGCGGCGAACCGTTCCAGCTCGGCGAGACCGGCGTCGGTGACCCGGAACAGGCGCTTGTTGGGCCGGGTGTCCTGGACCACTTCCCGGCCCGTGACCAGCCCGTCCGCCTCCAGTTTGGCGAGCTCGACGTACAGCTGCTGAGGCAGCGCGTGCCAGAAGTTGGCCACGCCCATGTCGAAAGACTTGGCCAGTTGGTAGCCGCTCAGCTCCTCATCCAACAGCGCCGCCAGCACGGCATGACGCAAAGCCATCGGACCGCCTCTTCTCCCCATCCGCCCGCTGAACCCCACCCATCATACTCAAGAAAGTGACTAATCAGGTTCACGACTACCGAGGTTGTACAGCACCTGGGCAGCTTCGGGCAGCTCGACCACGCGGGCCCGTGAAGCGCCGGCCGGGGGTTGCAGTGGGCCACAACCGCCTCACCCGTCTGCACGCCCTGATGTGCCGACAGCTTCCGGTCACGTCAGCCTAGGATCGATCAGCAAATGCTGGGACATCGCCTGTTTCGTCTGGCACCGGCATGCCCATCTCTCGACCGGAGGAGACGGATGTCGGACGCATGCGGCAGGACACGCTGGAAGCGCTTCGCCGTCGTCCTGGCATCGGGTGTCACGGCGGCCACGGCTCTCGGCATCGCCATGGCGCAAGGAGCGCTGGCCGCGTCGTTCTTCGTTTCCGGACAGAAGTTCCAGATCGGCGCCGACACGCTGACCGCACGAGGCCTGAGCATCTACGGCATGGTGGACACGCCCCGCAAAGGTGCTCCCGTACCGGTCGTGGTCACCGGGATGAGGCGCGCCAAGATCGACGGCTTGTGCCAGTCCATCGTGGTCCCGATCCCGGTCCTCGGCACCTACACGCTGAGGCTCACCGGTGATGACGGCCAGGCCGAGGCGAAGGACCTGTTCATCGACGGGACGTCCTTGGCGGCCGATGAGGCCTTGCTCAATGATCTCGACATCGGTGTCGCGGCCGGCTCGCTCACCACGGGCAAGATCAACCCGGACGACAGGGACTCCCGGTTCTTCGATCCCAACGGCATCGCGCAGCAAGCCGCATCGGCCACCCTCACCGACGTGCGTGTGACCGCGGTCGCCGTCTCGGCCGCCACTCTCAACGTCCCCGGTCTCAACATGCGCCTCGTGCAGGGCAATCGCTCGTGTTTCTGACCGCATGACCCGGCACACGCCGGCCGGGTGCCTGCCGGCCCTGGCTCCCGCCCGCTTTCACATGGAAGACGTACGTGATCCACAAGCTTCTTCGCAGACGACCGGAACTGCAGGCCGCGATCGCCGGCGGCCGACGGAGGTTCAGGGCCTGGCGCGGTGAGCGCCCCTTCTGGGCCGGCCTGTTCACCCTTGCCGCGGGAGTACCCGTCCTCTACCTCCCCTACGTCGGCCTCGGTCCGGGTGGCATCCCTCTGGCCCTGTCCACCACGGCCGGCGGAGGATCGCTGATCATCGGGATCCTGCTTGTCGTCCTCGGCATCACCCTCTGGTTCCACCAGCAGGTGCGCGTGTTCGCCGGGATCGCGGCCATGCTGCTCGCCCTGGCCTCCTTCCCCATGGTCAACTTCGGGGGAATGCTTCTGGGTCTGCTGTGCGGCCTCGTCGGCGGGGCTCTCGCCTGTGCCTGGGCCCCGCCGGACCCCGCGGATTCCCGGTCGGCGGCACACGGCGCCCCCGCAGCTGTTGCGGTGAGCGAGGGCCAGGGTGAGGGATAGCGGCCTGATCGGCGTACTCGACCGGTCGCGCAGGTCACTCGCCACGACGCTGGCGCTGACGGCGTTGCCGGCGGTGCTGGTCGGCGCGCCCGCGGCTTCGGCCGCGTTCCTCTCCTCCGGCGGCATCCGCCCAATCGACGCTGCCCGCACCGGGGCTCCGCGCGACCGTTCGCCTGCCCCTCTCGGCAGCCGCCCCTGGGTTCTGCGGGCGGAGCGGCTCGTCCTCCACGGGAGCGTTTTCCACGGGGTGGTGACCGTACGGACCGCGGCGGGGGCCGAACGGGTTCTGAAGTTCACCGCACGGTTGATGGACATCGCCGGCCTGGACCTGACGACCGGCGGCAGCAGTGGGCTACGCCTGCGGGCCAGGCCGGCGGCCACGTCCACGGTCAGGGGCAAGGACGTTGTGACGCTCTACGCCTCGAGGCTGTCCGGCTCACTCACCAGTCTGGGCGGCGCACCGCTCCCGGCGATCCGCAACGTCACGATCAGCCCCGACTCCCTCCCCGGGTGGCTCTCTCACCCGGGGGTCGCCACGCGGACCGTCGCGTTCGACGACGTGAGCATGTCGCAGATCGCCCGGTTCGGCGGCGACCTGACCATCGCCGGACCGGACTTCCGCGCCGCGGGCCGGTGAGCATCCCCCACCGGTGCGTCTCGCGGACCTGGGGCACGGTGTCACGAGCCGAGATGAACGAGGGAGGGAAATGGCCGGCCGCCTCGGCCGAGCCGTTCTCCCTCCCTCCCCCGGGCCTCTGCCATGACTTCGTGCAGCGCCCACGGCACCCGGTCCGGCTGGAGCCGGTGATTCTGGTCCAGCAGCAGGCGGTACACCTTCGCCGCCAGGGATCCGGACGCAGCTGTGAGGCGGTCCGGTCCGGACGTGCTGAGGGAGGTGACGACATGGCGGCACCCCGCGAAGTGCAGGCTGCCCGCCACGGTGTCCCGATCGGGTTCCGTGCCGCTGCCGACGGCCCCGCCGTACCCGGAGAGAAACACCAGCTCGGTGTGGGACAGGTCCGCCGCAGCGATGTCCGAGGCACTCAGCGGTCCGTCGGCCAGCGCGAGCGCCACGCCCGCGTCCCCGGCTGCGCCCGGCGCCGATGTGCCCTCGGCCCGCTGCACAGGTGCGGGCGATCGCACAAGACGGCAGACAAGGTGAACGACCTCGACCTCCGAGAGGGCTTCGAGTACGGCGAGTCGGGTGGCCGATCGGCCGCCCAGCACGTCGAACTCCATTCCCGTACCACGCAGCACCGCCACCTCCTCCTCGGCGGACCGGGCCCACCACGTCTCGTCACCTGCGTTCCCCACCACCACCAGCGCCCGGGACGGCCTCCGGGCGGGGCGGCCCGCCCCGGGACGCCGGTGCCGCAGCAAGCCCGCCAGTCCGGGCGCGTACGACGAGACGGGCGCGGGACCGGGCGCCGGCTCCGCACCGGTCTCCACCCGCTGCGGGGGGTACGCCTCGTGTACGGGGAGGTCTGAGAGCGGTCCCGTGGGGCACCACCAGACCCACGGGGGGATCCCGCGTTCCGCGCCGGGCAACCGCCGTGCCAGCTCGTCCATGGCCGGCCTCAGGGCCTCGCGCATCTCGGCCTCCTGGAACTCCGGCCCCCGTCGGGCCGAGGGGGCCTCGATGCCGGGCAGCTCCACGGCGGAGACCGAGTCACCCGTCAGGATCAGGGCGTCGCTACGGAGAGCGGCCACGTTGAGAACGACCACCGGCCCGTCGGCTGTCGCCGCCCGCAGATCAGCTTCGGCCAGCCTCGGCGCAAGCCGGGCGGTCTCCCTGCGGAGCCGGTACAGCCTCTGCCTGCGCGGCTGGCAGGATCCGGCGTCGTCTTCCCGCAGCGCCCGTCCGGCCAGGATCACACGGTGCAGGCACAAGCCGCGCTCCAGGAGTTCCACAGCCCCCATGAGCTCGCCGGCGGCCACGGCGCAGGCAGCGGCGTTCTCCGGCATCCCGGCGAAGCCGTCGGCGACAAGGGCGAACTGCGCATCGCCCATGCCCACCCAGTCGAGGCGCTCCAACTGGTCGAACAGCCGCTTGAAGCCCTGCAGGGCGAGGGAGGCGCGTCCTGCCCGCACCCCCGACCGCGCCGCGTTCCGGGCCGCGGCCACTCGCTCGACCGGCCCGATGCTCCGCTCGTCAAGGGCGGCCTCAAGGTTCAGTCGAGAGGCCCACTCGGCATGCTCAGGCTTCTCACGCAGCCACGTGACGTCCGCCGCCAAAGGAGCGAGGCAGGCCACCAACTCGGCGCGATCAGCGGTCGGCTGGACCGCATCGAGGGCCTCCCGGCCGAGAGCCAGCGCTTCGTCGAACGCCTCCCCGCCCGTGCCTTCCGGCGTGTGCTCCCCGCCGACCACAAGGCGGACGTGCAACGCCCGCAGCAGGCCGTGCAGCGCCAGTCTCCTTGTCCGGCCCTCGCGTTGAGCCCCGCCGGTGGAGGTCTCCGCCAGCACACCGCGCAGGATCTGCACTCCGTGCTCCGCGTCGTCCACGCTGTCGGTGGCCCGCGCCCGGTAGCACAGAGCACGTGCGTACTGGACGAGCAGGGCCGCGTCCTCCGGATGGCCCGGTCGCAGGGCGGGCGAGGCCGCCTGGAGCAGGGTGAGAGCGCGACCCAGGGCAGCCACATCACCTATGTCCGCGTAGCGCGTCAGGCGCTGGGCAACCGTCCGGCTCAGGATCTGGGCGCGCGTGGGAACGCGGCGGGGGCCGCTCGGGGCGACAGCTGATCGCGCGACAGCACGGTGAACACTCTGCGCGGCCATCCGGGCGACGTCACGGGCGTGCCAGCGCCCCCTGGGGAAGTCGGCACGCCATACACGCGTATCCGTGTCCCGGAGCCAGTTGTACTTCCCCCAGCGGGAGATCAGCCGGGCCTCCGCTCCCGTGGTGCTCACCCCGTCGAGGGCCAGCAGGAGCGGCGCCGGGCCTTCGGACCCGGCACACCACGAGACCACCAGTGCGATCTGTTCCCGCACCATGGGTGAACGGATCTCGACCGGGTCGAGCAGCATGACTGCCGCGTCGAAAGTGTCCGGCCAGGTGATGTCACCGGCCTCGGTCGGGAGCGACTGCAGCACTCTGATGTCCAGCACCTGGTACCCGGCGCCGTGCAGCAGCTCGCACAGGTTGTCGTACACCCACTGCGGAAAGCCCGCAGTATCGGGGCGGCGGCCGATGAGCACGGTCGGACGGGCCGGGGCCGTCGGATCCTGCCGTTCGGAGCGGCCATGGGTGGCGAACAGGCCGTGGGCCGTCCCCGACGGATCGTAGACATCGCTTCTGGCGTTGACCAGGCGAGCCGAGGGCGAGCATCCCGTGCGGGTCTCCCGCCGGCCGGAGTGGACCAGAAGCACCTCGCTGTCCTGGCCCGTTGTGCCCGGGCGCAGTTCCAGTACGACGGGTTCGGTTCCAGGGGCGCGGATGAGCAACGTGTCGGGCTCGTCGCCCGGGGCACCGCCGACGCTCAGCACCCCGCGGTGCATACGGACGGGGATCTCCACCTCGGGGACAGTCTCTTCGCCCGATGCGGCCACGGCGTCGACGACCATGGCTGCATCGGCACATGTGAGTCCGGCAGGCCCACGGCGATCGATGCCGGCACCGGTGTCGAGGCAGGCAGCGATCGAACGGAACTGCCATCCGGTGACGGTGTCCAGCAGCCTCTCCGGGAGTCGGCGCCAGGCACCCACGAGCCAGTCGGCGACGCCCTGGCGGCCTTCGTCCTCCACCAGAGCCCTGAGCGCCGAACGCAGCGCCGCTTCGGCATCGGCCGGCGCGTCCCGGCCGCCGAGCGCAAGCCGCCATGTCACCTCCTCCTCCAGCCGCGTCAGGGGCGAGAGATGACCGTGGAGCCCCTCGATGAGACGGCCCAGTTGCCTCAGCGGGTCGTCCGCCGCGCAGCGCGCGAGTCTGTCGGCGAAGCGTGCCCTGAGGACCCGCTGGACATCCGGGAGCAACACCATGGCGCGGGGGTTGCGGGATGCTGTCCAGGCACTGAACCACAGGTCGGACTCGGCGCCGACATCCGCCTGCGGCAGCAGTGCGAGACGCACCGCCCGCATCAGTTCAGGTTCGATGCGGACGGCGGTGCTGAGCAGTTCCGCGAGCTCGGCGGCCTCGGGCGGGGGGCCGGGCGGCAGGTCGTCCCATCCGTGCCCCGGTGTCGTGTCGGCACCGCTCACCGTGGCCTCACCCCTCTCCCCCGAGAACGGAGTTCGCGCCGCAGCCTGCCTGGGCCTGGGCCACCCGGGCGGTGACGTGCCCCACGGTGGTGCCGCGGTCCCAGGCGAACACCGGCATGGTCGCGGGCAGCCAGGCAGGAAAGCGGTCCCTCGGCAGGGGCAGCAGTCCCAGTGGGCGGGCGCCATGGCGTCGCACCTCGGCAGCGAACTCCCGCCACTCGGCCGGCCTGCTCCTGCGGTGGTCTCCTGGTGGCCCGATCGTTCCGCAGTCGCTGAGCAGCAGAACCGTACTTCCGCGAGGAGGAGGCTGATAGGTCCGCCAGGTCCAGAACGGTCCCTTGCCCGCGCCGCGCAGGGGTGCGTAGGCGAAGCGCAGCAGCTCCGTCTTCTCCTTCCCGACCAGGGCCTCGACCCGCTCGCACAGCTGCATCTGGTCACGGGAGAACAGCTGCATCGCGGGCCCGTGGTCGACCAGGATCTGAACGCCGTGCCGCAGAGTCCGCAGCTTGCGCCGGGGCAGTTCGGCCAGCGGCAGGCCACGGGCGAGGAAATCGACGGTCATCTCGACCTCCACCTCGCCCTCGGGTGCTGTGCCGGCGAGTGCCGCCTCCAACAGGGCTGCGGTGGACAAGGGCGCGAGCAGGGGCGTGTGCGTCGGCCGGCGACTCATCAGCTCGCGGTCGGGCCTGGCGACACTGGGACGCGACCAGCCACGGGGCCATGCGGGCAGGGTCTCCAGGGGGCTGACCCTCGGGTGGCCCGTGCCGCCGGCGACCGGGCCTGCGTCAACTGCCCTGTACTGTCCGGAGTCCTCCGGATCGAGTCCGAGCCCTTCGAGCATGGTGGGCACAGCCGAGCCGCGTTCCTCCCCGGTGGACGGCAGCTCCGGCCCTTTCCCGGCGGCGGCCGCCGCAGTGTGTTCCGGAGGGGCATCTGCACTCCAGGCGGGTCCTGTGTCCTGCGGCCCGGTGGGCAACGACGGGCCCAGACCGAGGAGACGGGCAATGCGTCTCGCCGTCCCTTCGTCCTGGGGTGCGATCGTCTCAAGGGCCAAGGCCAGATCTCCCAGCCATGTGCACCCCCTCCGCGGCGCCGCACCCATGGCGTCCGGTGCGCCACGCCCCGCGTGGTCACGCCGGCCGCTCATCGCCCCCCGTCTCCTTCGGCCGCGTCCTCGGGCTGCTGGTGCTTGAGCAGGACGAGGTTGCGCAGCCGTGTCCAGCGGGGGTCGGCCGGGCTGCGGATCTCGAGGGAGAGACAGGCATGCAGTGCGTCCAGGAACTCGGCCGTGCTGGGGGCACGCATGCCGTCCTTGTCGGCTTGTTCCCGCGCGGCAAGGACCTCCCTGGCCACAGCGGCCGCCAAGGCCTCCTGGTCCCGGTCCCAGAATTCGTCGGTGAGATGTGCACGGGCGATCTCGACCAGCCGGTCCTTGCCGGGCGAAGGGAGCGAGGCGACGACACAGCGCCTCAGGAACGCCTGTGGCAGCTCTCGTTCCTCGTTGGTCGTGATCACCACAAGGTGGCGGGCGGGCGCCGGGCCCGGCTCGGTGCGCTGCTCCATGCGGACCACGGTGCCGGTCTCCGTCACCCTGAACTTCCCGGATCCCAGAGGCACCAGCAGGCCGTTGGGTACATCCGGGTCGGCCTTGTCGATCTCGTCGATCAGGACCACGGCTCCGTCCCGTGACCGGCTCTCGTTCAACTTCACGAACGGCTCCTCGCACGTGTCCTGGGGACCGCCGTTCCCGACGGCGACGTCATGCACCGCAAGGTCCGGGGGGGCGCCGCGCCGCAGTGCGGAGTCCCGGGCGTACGCCCACCACAGCGGTCCGGGCCGGACGTACCGGTGGTCGTTGAGCTCATCGCCTCCGTTCGCGCGTGCCTGAGCGTCGGCGAGGCGCCGTACCGTGTCGTAGGTCCACAGCAGATCGCTGGCCTGCGTGCGGTAGGTGACCACCTGCTCGTAGTAACGCCAGCCGAGTTCATGTGCCACATGCATCGCGAGTGAGGACTTGCCGCAGCCGGGTTTGCCACGCAGCAGCAGTGGGCGTCCGGTCGCGAGGGCGACCTCGACGGCGAGGTGCCCCTCGTCGGGCATCAGGTAGCACGTGCCGTCCCCACGGTCCGGGCCGCCCCATGTCCGTACGGATCCGTAGCCGGATTTCTCGGTCATCCCATTCCTCTGCGTGGCATTTGGTATTTCGTCTCGACTGCGTCGAACAGGTTCTTCACCCGGATGTGACCCAGCCTCTCCCCTTCATCACCCAGGACCGGGCTGGCGACGATGGCGTCCGACAACCCCCACTCCTCCCGCAGACGCTCGTCCGGCGCGGTTCCGTCAAGCACGGCGACCACGTGGAGCCATGGGAAATCACGCCTGATGTCCTGTATGACTGCTGCGAGCATGCGTCTTCGGGCCCCCCTGGCCACGGGTATGACCAAATAGAGGTCCTTGCCCGGCGGTTTGGCGCACTTCTCACCGGGCGAGGCGGCCGCCATATTCCACAGAGCGCCCTCCAACTCGCCCCTGAAAACGGCCGCAGCCTCTGTTTCATCACCTTCGAGCGCGATGGTGATTTCCTTGTCGTACCTGCTGGTCTCCTTGCACATCGCCCGGTCGATGTAGTGTTCGGCGGTCTCCTTGGCGTAGGCGTTGAGCAGGATCACGCGTCCCTCGTCGGTCCCCTCGGCCGGGATCAGGCCGCGGGCGGCAGTGGCGTCCACCCACGTCGGCGCCATCTGGTTGGCCAGATGGCCTCCCGCGGGCCCCAATGCGGCGTACAGGTGACCCACGGCAGCGGGAACTGTTTCACCCAGGCCGGCGTCGAGCAGGCGGCGGGCGAGCAGACGCTCGCCGTTGAAGCCCCCGGCCTGCTGCGCCTCAGCCTCCTCCAGCCCGAGCATCCGCGCCGCCTGCTCGAGAGCGCTCCGGTCCGGGCAACGGCGCAGCATCAGTGATACGCGCTCGATCCAGCGCCGCATCGGCTCGTCCTCGCCGGGCAGCCTCGGGAGCTTCGCGAATTCCCGGGCCACTCTCGTGGCGAGTTTCGAGGGTGTCGGTCTGACCTTGGTGTCGCACCTGATGACCTGTTTGATGTTGAGCACGTCCAGATGCGCGGATTCCAGATCCGATGACGAAACCCCGTCCAGCAGGACGACCACCAGGAAGATTCCCCGGACGTCGTGTTCCTGCCTCAGGATCTCGGCCTCGCGTCGCACCCACTTCGAACTGAGCGCGCGGCGGCCGATGATGAACACCGCCGCGTCGCAACTGGCCAGGTTCTTGCGTATCTGGGGTTCCCAGCCCTCCTGATTGCGCAGCGACTTCCTGTCGAGGAACACCTCGTACCCGGCAAACTCCAGGCATTGACGGACCGCGAGGCACACCTCCCAGTCGAAATGCTCCACCTGGGAACTGTGGCTGATGAAAACCCGCTGGGGCACCATGCGGCTGCCCTCCCCCTACTGGATCCCACGACGCGCCGTCGTATCGAAATTCATGCGCCTGCTCAGATCGGCCTGTTCAACCGCCCATCCACCCCCATGCCAGAACGAGAAGCAGGAGAACGACAAGGAGACCCATGGCGATGCAACCGAACTTCCAGCTTTCGTCCGGCGGCTCCGCGCGGTGCATGCCGTGCTGCGGCCCCTGCCGGTGACCGTGGGCGACAGGCCGGTACGGCTGCTCCTCACCGGTCTCTGCCCGCGGTGGCGTGGGCCCGTCCCGCAAGTGGTCGACCAGGTGGACCCAGACCTGGGGCGGCAGGTCAGGCAATTCACCGTCACGGGGGTGGAGAACACCCTCCAGCACATGGCGTTCCGCCGGTCCGTCCTTGACGCACAGCCGACGAAGCAGCCGTTCCAAGGCGTCCGCGAGGCCGGGGTGCCTGACATACGGCCGTACCGCCCAGTGGAACAGCCAGACAGCATCCTCCGACGCTGCCTGCAAAGCGTGCTCCTGCGCGTCTGCGTCAGGCTCGTCAGGAAGCGGATAGAGGTACAGGCCCTGGCGCAACACCTCACGGCACACCGTGTCCGCCTCCTGCAGGGAGTGCCACCGTGCTCTGTCCGCCAGCGCGTCGAGAAGGAGGTCGCGGGTCGGTCGTGCCACGTCCTGCGAACCCAGCCTGTCGAGCAGCACCTCGTCCGGTAGCCGGCTGAGCCGTCGCCGTATCTCCCGCCTGCCGGCCTCTCTCATGGTGGTGGCGGTCGTGGCTGCCTCAGCGTCGCGCAGGATCCCTTGCGCCTGATCCGCCGCCTCACGATGCCGGCGCCTCCTGGCAGGGGAGAGCAGCCTGCCCAGCCTCTGCAGCTTTCCGGCACGTCGTGGAACTGCCCGCAATGCCACGACCGGACGACGCACGGGCGGCACGGACCCCTGGCTCGCCGTCGACGGGTCCGTGTGCGGTGAGCGTGACGGCGTCGTCCGCGGCTTCTCAGGGGTGTGCGGCACTTCTCGTGAAAGGGGCGGGAAGAGCTGTCCGGACGGCCCCCCTCGTGGTTCGGCCACGCCCGGTGCGCCGGCCCCGGACAACGTTGGGCCGGGACGCAACTGGGGGTCCGCCGAAGGACCCCGGTCGGCGGGAGCAGGAGAGGCCGCGGGCTTGCGGGGCGCTTCCTCCACCGCAGGCTCCGGCGCACGGGGTGCCTGCCGTGGGGGGCTGGTGAGCGGCGGCGGGCTCCCCGGAAGCGGCGGCTGCTGGTACGAACGTTCCGCTGCCGGATCCGCGTCCGGGACGGTCGGGTCAGGGCCGGAGGGCCCTTGCCCGTGGGGGCCGGTCCATTCGTACGAGCGGCTCGTCTCCGGCAGGTCGGCCCACTCCACGCGGCGAACGTGCTCATCCGGAGAGCCGTGCACACTCTGACGGTCCTGCCCGGCTGTGTGAGCGTTCGCCCGCTCGTCCGTCCAGGTTCCAGAGGCGTGGGACGTCGGGGAGGGAACCATGACTGGTCCCTGTTCCGCCTGGTCGTGGTACATGTCGAACCCATGGCTGAGCAGTCGCCTGAGCTCGCTCAGCCGATCCCTCAGCGGCCGGTCGACCGCGTCCCGGCACATGTCCATGAGCCTGCCCAGCTCGTGCGGCCTGGAAGGGGACCGCAGAAAGCACCTCACCAGGTCTGCCGCCACCTCGTGTGCCTCGTCCTGCGGGTGGCCCTCGAAGGTGATCCGCTCCAAACTGATGTCCTGGGTGGCCGATTGGCGCCACTCCGGCACACAGACCACCCGAAGCGCGTTCGAATCAACGGTGTCGTAGGTCGCGAAGGTCCAGTGTTCACGGCCGATCCACTGCTCGAAGACACCGCACAGCCCCCACATCAGCAGCGGGGCAAGGGCCTTACCGGTCCCCAAGGCCTCCGGGATGCGCATCGACACCCGGTGGTTCGGGGTGCGCAAGAGCTGGGCCACCGCAACCGTGAGATGTGCCTCGACCGCCGGTACGTCCTGCGTGAACTGTCTCCACTGCTCTCGCGCGGCGCCGTACAGCGCCTGGCGCGGTACCCGATCCACCGGCCCGGAAAGCTCCTCGGCGGGATCCTGTCCCCATTGCCAGGAACTGAGGGCAAGACAGAAGCGGGGCGTCAGCGCCTCGGACGGTCCCAGCAGCGCATGGGAGAGCGTGCTCTGCCTGCCGGTGGCGTCCGGGGCGGGTCTGCGGTGGATCAGCACGACTTCGCCCCACTCCCTGAGGACCACCCGGACCAGGCTGGGCTCTTTCCCTCCCTCCACGCGCAGCAGTGGTGCCAGCGCGGCTCGCAGGGCTTCGGCGCGGTCCTTGCCGCACGAGTACGCCACGGCCGTGATGCCCGTTTCGTGCCGGTCGCGGTTGCCCTCCCAGCGGAAGACGAGCTGGTCGAGCATGTCCTCTTGGTTCTCGTCGCTCACGTCGCGTCACATCCCCACGGTCGAGGGCCTGTGGTCCGGGTTGCTGCTCAGCAGCCCGCACATCGCAAGGATGGACACCAGCGGTCCCAGCACCCGCCGTGAGCGCACCCCGTGCGGGAACAGACCGTTCTGGGGCTGGCCCCCGGTCGCGGAGGCGAAGTGCAGGGTGCAGCGCAGTGCGCTCTCGAACGGCCGGAGCCAGGCCGGGGCGGCGTGCCGCCGCAGGAAGGCGTACACGTCGCGGCTCTCATCGCGGAGCCGTCGCGGATCGGCCGGGACCGAGGACGGTTCGCTCAGCCAGCGGTCCACCGGTGGTTCGAAGCGCAGCAGGTCCGCCTTGCCGACCACGAGCGCCGTGGCCACATCGAGGTAGGGACCCTGACGCGGCAGCCGGTCGAGCACTGTCTCGAAGGCCGGATCGCTCCGGCTGACTTCCAGGCCGTACTGCGTTCGCGCGTCGTCCAGTTGCGGCAGCCCGAAGGCCAGCACCGGATCGACCACGAACACCAGCGCGTCCACACCGAGCAGGAAGCGCAGCAGCGCATCGGTACGCACCAGGTCCTCACCGCCCAGATCGAAGAACGCGACCGGGCGCACCTGCCCGTCCACCCCGGTCAGCAGCAGTGCCTCGACGAATTCGGCGAAGGGTGTCTGCCCGGTGGCCTCGAGCTGCTCGCCCGAGCGGAGGAGGGCCACCCGTTCCCTGATGAAGACGGAGTGGTCGGCCGGGTTGACCGACTGCCATTTCACCCCGTAGGGCTCCAGACCGCCGTCCGTCACCTCGGCGATCATCTGGGTGAGCAGGTGGCTCTTGCCCGTTCCCGAGGTCCCGACCATGGCCACGGTCAGCGGGCGGCCGTGGGTCAGGTAGGGCACCGGGATGTAGTGCGGCTTGATGTCCTCGGTGTTGCCGCAGAGCTGGAAGGAGCTGCGCATGACATCGGCGCGCCGCAGCGGATTGGTGAGCTTGGACATGTCCAGCTTCTCGTACTGGAGCTTCTCGTTGCGTGTGTGGAGGACCCGCTCGTCGTAGGTGACGATCTCCAGGCAGTAGGGGCAGATCACCTGTCCCGGTTCGAGCTGCGATGCGGTGCTGTTCATCGGCGTCCCCTTCCGCCACGGTCACCCGTGCCACCGTTGAACCACGTGCGCCTTCGGCCGACCGGATCCGTGCCGTCCGAAGTCCGGAGCGGCTCGGTGGGGTGCGGATCGCCGTGCGGTTGCGAGCCGTCCCGGTCCAGCCCGGCCGCCGCGCGCTTGCGCGCCAGCGCGGTGTCGAACTCCCTGCGGTGCGGCTCCAACGGGTCGGGGCGTGCCGCCACCATGGCGTGCGGGTCGGAGTCCGGCATCAGCAGCCCGAGCAGCTGCCCCGGTGTGGGGCGGTCCTCCGCCTTGGGGGCGAAGGCACCGCCCAGGGTCTGTACCAGCGACCGGTGGACGTCCAGGTCCGCCGGCGGGCCCTCCGGACTGCCCTGACGCCCCGCCACGAGCTGGTACATGAGCTGGGCGGCGCTCCACAGGGCGTCTCTGGCCTCGACTTCGCCGACTCCGGCGCGCTGCTCGGGGGAGGCATAGGGCGCCGTCCCCCAGGGGACGCGCGGAATGCCGGTACGTGCCACCGCCCCGAGGTCCCACAGCTGGGTCCGCTCGCCGTCCCACCGGACGGCGGCGGGCACGATCCCGCGGTGGACCAGGCCAAGGCTCTCCAACAGCCGGATGGCGAGCACCAGATCGCGCTCGAGGATCCGCTGGTCGGTGGTGGAGATGCCGTGGGCGAGGGAGGTCGCCGGCTCACCGCGCGGGGCGGCGTAGATCAGGAAGGGTTCCGCCGCGTCCATGTCGTAGCCCACCGGAACCGGGAAGAGACCCTGGAAGGGGGTGCCGGAGAAGGCCCGGTGGACCGCCAGTGCGACGCCCACCTCGGTCTCCAGGATCTGGTACTCGTGCGGATCGGCCGCGTCAGCCGCGCACAGTCGCACCTGGAGCCCCTGCCAGGCGTCGCCGAGCAGCACCTCGCGCGCCACGTGGGGAGGACGTACCACCCGCTGAAGATCGGGGCCGAAACGGACGGGAACGTGGTGCCGTTTGCCCCGGGGAGTGGTGAAGGAAAGGTCCGGCGGTCTGTCGGTGCCGGGCTTGGGACTCGGCTCCGTGATGCTGCCCGCGCCCGTCTTCGGTTCACTCACCACGGGTTCTCCTCACCATCGGGCAGTTCCCGCGGCTTCGTCCAGTCGTCGGCGCCCTGGAGGTGCCAGTCCGCACCCGTGGACACGCGTTCCTCGCCATCGGCCCACTCCCGCAGCCGTACGCTCTCCACCACGCCTGCCCGCAGGGGGACGAGCCGGAGCAGCCCGGCGTAGCGCCCGGACGAGGTCCAGACGGCGCGGCTGCGGACGACCGGGGCCGTCCCGGAAGGGGTGTCCGCGGCCGGAGGCGGCGATCCCGGATCCAGCCCGTGCCGGGCCTCGACCCCGTTCCACACCGCCTCCGGTGCGAACCTGATCCACTCCACGGCGGACGGGTCACGGCTCAGCAGCGGCGCCTGGTCGGGGGAGACGAGCTGGATGACCCTGCGCAGGTCCGGGTTGGGGTCGGTGGCCTCGGCGACGCGCTGCGCTCCTATGCCCAGCAGTCCTTCCGAGGTGCCGCGCCGCTGCTGGAACCGGGCGAACGGTGGCGCCGAGACCACGCCGTTGCGCAGCAGGTGACGGTGCGCCGCGTCGAGCTGCTCGCGCACTTCCTGCTCGATACGGGTCAGTGCGGCGCCTCCCGCACGGCCGCGTTCAACGGCTCCCCAGTAAGGATCCAGGGCAGTCACCAAGGCGTCGACGAGGTCGCCGACCAGAGTGTCGACCAGCTCCGGTCCACCTTCACCGGCCTCCCTGTCCAGCCACGCGGGACCGTCGCCCGACGGACGGACGGCCGTCGCGCGGACGCCCACCGCGGCGGGCGCCCCGTCCCCCGGTCCTTGCCCCCGTTCGGGAGACCCGGGCATCCGCTCGTACGTGTCGGGCGCGGGCATCCAGTCCGGCAGCTCCGTGCCGGCCGACGCCTCCCTCGCGGCGTGGGACGCGGGCTCCTGGGCCGGCTGTTCGCCCCAGCCACCGTCGTCCGCCTGCCCGGATCCGCGGCCGTGTGCCGCCCCGGCGTCGAGCGCCTCGGCGGTGGCGGCGGCGCCGCGCAGCGCCCCGGCGACCATGCGTGCCGCGTTCGCGCAGTACATCCGTTCGTCGGCAGCCCACCACTGCCGCAGGACCGCCTCCTCCAGCAGGGCGTCAAGGCCGTCCAGGGCTCGCTGCGCGTCCGCACCCCCGGTCCGCTCCCACCAGTGATCGACAGCCTGGCCCCAGCGCAGCACGACCAGTACAACGGCAAGACCCAGTCCGAGCAGCAGCCCGGTGAGGCCCGCCCACGGGGGGACCTTCCACCATGTCGCCGACCAGGCACCCGCAGCGCCCCCGAGCAGTGCCGCCGCCGCCTGCGGCAGGGCACCGGTGGACGCCGAGCCGGGCGTCGCGCCGCCGGTGCCCCGGTTCGGGCGGCGTACGCCCGCGAGCAGGCTGCCGCCGACGAGCACCAGCAGGACGGCAAGAGCCGCGAGGGTGACCGGCCAGGTCCACAACGCGGCCAGGGCGGTGGCGACGACGGCACCGGTGAGCTGTCCCGGTGACGCGGCGGACACGGTGAACCGCTGTGCCGCCGACACCCGCTCCAGCAGCTCCGCCGGGCACCGGCGGTCCACCTCCGGAAGGAGTGCGGCCCCGGGGACGGGCGCCACCTGCTCGGAGAGTGCAGCGAACCGTTCCGCGACGCTGCGCAGCGCGAGCCTCTCGTCCAGCATCCGCTCGGCGAGTCTGCGCAGCCCCTCTCCGGTCCCTTCCCTCGCACCGGCGTGCGGCGGCACCTGAATACCCAGTTCCGCCAGCCGGAGTGTGGACTCGGCAGTGGCGGTGCCCGCCGCAGGACCGCCGTCGTGCAGTGCCTTCAGCACCAGATCCCGGTAGCGGGCAAGGCCGTGCGCCGCATCGTCGAGCGCGTGGGCCGCGGCGCGCCCTCCTGACCCTGTGACCAGGCCGCCGAGCCGCCGGAACCGGTCCACGCCCTCCCACGCATCGTGCAGCGCGTCGGCGCAGTTCAGGTGGGCACGGTCCGCCGCACCTCCCGGAAGACGGGGTCCGGGAACACGCCCGGCAGGCCGCCCGGCCGCCATCTCGTCCATGGGTTTGGGCAGTTCGACGGGGATGCCCTCGCCTCCCTCCCGCGCGCCGCTCACGCCGGCCTCCGACCGGTCGCCCGCGAACCGGCTCAGTGCCTGGCGCCATGCCCGTGCCCTGGCGGCCTCCGACAGATCGTGCTCCAGCACCCGCACGCCGGGCACCGCCACGGCGTCGGGGAACTGCGCGAGCGTTTCCAGGGCGTCGTCGAACAGCGCACGCAGCAGATCCACCAGGATCGCCAGGGCATCCGGGTCGTCGGCCGAGACGGGATCGCCCGCCGTCCGGGCCGCCCGCAGGTCTCCGGCCCACAGCAGCCCGGCGTCCGGACCCCGCAGAGCGGCCGGCCGCTGCATCCGGCGGCCGTACCCGGCCTCGGGGTTCTCCTCCGGCAGGCTGCCGGGTGCCGCCCCGTCGCCCGGGGAGTCCCCGCCCGGGGCGTCGGGCAGGTCACCGACGACGAGGCAGAGCACGCGCACACGCTGCCCGACGGTGCGGTAGCCGAGGATCTGCTCGTACAGGCTGTGATGGGACGTCAGTCCATGCGGCGTGTCGACCACGAGGAACCGGTAGAAGTCCTCCGGCTCGGGCAGCCCCTCGTGCCGCAGTTGTTCCTGGACCAAGGCCCGCAGGGCCCCGGGCGCGGCCAGAGCGTGCGCGCCGGACCGCAGGTCCAGCACGATCACCGGCTTCGCGGCATCCTTTGCCGGGCTCACTCGGGCTCACGCTCCCAGGGGTTACGGGTCGTGCGGTCCTCGTCGGCTCCGCCGGAGGCCTGCGGCCCGTCGCCGTCCGTGCCCCCGGACCCGGCGGTCCACGGAAGGTCGTGGTCCTCACCCGGCCAGCCGTCCTGTGTGTCATCGGCGTCGGCCCGGTAGGGCGGATAGACGGGAGACGGCGGCTCGGGGGACGAGGCGCCGCCAAGTGCCTGCGGGCTCGGCTCCGGCGTCGGACGGCCGTACGGGTTCGCCGGCGGTGGAGGCGGGTCGTCCCTCCCGCCGTCCTCCCACGGGTAGTCGTCCTGTGCGGGACGGCCGGAACGTGACCCCCCGGCCGTCCCGCCGGCGAACGGATCGGCGGCCGGTGTGCGCTTGCCGGGGTCCTCCGGCGTCCAGTGGGGCCCGTCACCGTCCTCCGGTGCGGGCCGGTCCCGGTCGGGCGCCGCATGATGAGGGGAACGGCCGGCGCGGTGGGCCGGGTCGGACGGGGCGGGCGGCTCAGGCCGGTCGGATCGTCCGGGACGGGCGGGCCCTTGCCCGGGTCCGTCGGAGTGATCCGGGGCGGGTCCGGGGCCGCCTTCCCTGTCGGGCTGCGCAGAGTGCAGCGGACGCGTTCCCCAGTCGTCCTCCTCCTCGCGTCGTTGCGCCCGCTGGGCGCCCGGAGGCGGCTCGGCGGCCGAGTGCGCTCCCCCGCCGTCGGGCTGCTGCCCCATCGCCGCCTCCAGGGTCCGCAGCGTCGGCTGGAACGCCCCCTTGTCCGTGAACTCGATGTCCAGAGCGCCCTGGAGGGTCTCGGACCAGAACTGGCGCAGCGGCCTGATCCACTGGGTGCTCCGCGGACCGTACAGGCGCTCCCGCTCCTCGAGGATCTTGAGCTGGTGCGGCGCCACCTTGTGGACGAGTTGTACGTACAGAGGGTCCGGCTCACTGCCCGACAGCCCGAGGCTCTTCGGCTGCACCCTCATCAGCACGCCGCAGTAGTCCTCCACGATGCTGCCCTCGTCGAGCAGCGCCCATCGCTCGTAGGAGCGCAGCAGTCCGGCCCATCCGGAAATCTCGTCCCGGTACTCGTCCAGCCGCAGGGTCATCCCGGGCACATGGGGGCCCTCTTCCTCGTACAGGCGGATACGCACCCGCCGGGGCGAGTCGGCGTCGCCCTCGACGATGTCCGCCTGGCCGTTCCAGATTGCGCAGAGCAGGCGGTGGAGGATGTGCTGGCGGTCCTGCTCGGTGCTGGCCAGCCAGTCGTCGCGGTAGCCGAGTCGCTGCCGCCAGCTCAGCACGTCCTCGACCTGCTCGGCCTGGCTCGCCCTGGCCCACTGCCGGAGCACGTTACGAGCCTCCGGCACCTCGGTCAGGCTCATCTCGCTGCGGAAGAGCACCACCGTGATGGAGTCGGTCTCCACCCCCCGGAACTCGATGGACCGCTTTCCGTCCCTCGGCAGCAGCAGTGACTTGCGCAGGTACTCCTCGACCGCGTCCTTGGCCTGGATGCGCGGGTAGACGATCAGGATCTTCAGCGGGCCGCGGCCCTCCGGTACGAATCCGTGCGGGAGCAGCCCGGCAATCTTGAACCGGAACTGCTCGATCGCGCTCTTGCCGGTCTCCTCGGCGGCGTCCCCCACCCCGGCCGCGGCGGCCAGCAGCATCGCCATCGACGGCAGAAGCGGGCGCTCGTCCGCCTGCACCCCGCTCTCCGCGAAGAGCGTCTTGATCCGCTGCTCCACCGTGGACTTCACCACCGCGACGGCGGCCCCCGGGTTACGCCGTCCCGAGCTGTGCGCGGCCTGCCAGCGGTCGCCGTCGATCAGCTTGAGGAGCAGCGCGGCCTCGTCGTCGTTGTCACGCAGGTTGACCCGCTTGATGAGGCGTTCCATCAGGTCGTCGTAGAACTCGTGCAGGTTGTTCTGCGGGGGCAGGAGGTACGACACGCCCGTGCGGTCGTCGTAGAGTTCCTGCACCTGCTCCGCGAACGCCCTCGGCTCTTCCTCGACATGCTTGCGGAACGCCTCGACCAGCAGGGTCACCTCGTGGTTGGCCGCCACCACGGCCGGGCGCCAGCGCTGCTCCTGCTCCCGCCAGGCTTCGTGCCAGATGACCCGGCTGCGCCACTTGTACCAGCGGTCCTGGGCCTCGATCGCGGCGACCACGTCGTCGTCGCCCCATCGTGCCTTGGAGAGTCCGCCGATCCTCCCCTTGACCCGGGGGACGGCCGGGGGCTGCACCTCGACTCCGGCGGGCCGCCCGGGTTCGCGGCTGCGGTTCTCCAGCATGCCGAGGAAGCCGAGCACGGTGACGGGGTCCGGGTCGCCGGGGACGCCCTTGATGATGCGCTCCACCTGGAACAGGTCCGTGGAGCGCAGGAGCCGCTCCACCGCCGCACGGGGGGCGAACTGTTCGGCGAGCGCCGGGGCACGGCGGGAGACCCGGCGTCGCAGGTCCTCCAGGAGTGCCTGCATGTCGCTGACCCGGTCGCGCAGCGCCTGCTGGATATCGGCGCCGCCACGCGGAAGCGGGTCGGGGTCGGGTACGGGCAGGGCCTCGCGCGCCCACAGCTCGTCGAGCCCTGCGTCGGCGAACATCCGGCGGACGGTGCCGGTGTACGTGTGGCTCGACTGCCTGCCCGGGTCGGTCAGACGGCGTACCGACATGGCGAGCATGCGCGAGGAGACCAGCTCGGCCAGCTCGTCCAACGGCGCGGTCATGGAGGCGACCAGGCTGGTGGAGACGCCCTGGTGGCCGATACCGGAAGCGGCCCTTGCGGCGCGGTGCAGGCCACGGTTGATGAAGCTGGCGGCGAACGTCTGGTAGTCGTCGTCGGCGCGGCCGCGGGGACCTGTGCCGTCGCCCAGCTCCGTACCGATCAGCGACATCACGAGCGAGACGATGGAGCGGCGCAGGTCGTCGGGGCGGATGCCGGCGGTGCGACTGAACAGGAACGCGGTCGGCACCATGCCGGTGCTCAGGCGGATGGGGTGCACGCCCGGGTAGCGGATGTGCAGCGCCGACTCCTGGGCCGTGTCGCCGAGGTCGGACTCGGCGGTGGGCACGTTCTGTTCGTCCACGAGCCGGAAGAGGTCCACCACCGCTCTGGCCGCGTTGAGTTCCGCCTCCCGGCCTCCCCCGGCGGAAGGGGAGAAGGCGGAGGGCATGACGACCAGGGGGTAGATCCTGGCACCGGCGAAGTTCTTGGCCTTGAAGGCCTCGCCGATCAGGTGCAGGTAGTCGAGAAAGATCCCGGCTCCGGTGCCTCCTGCCACCGAGAAGGCCACGAACACGTCACAGCCGGACATGGGACCGCCGCCGAGCTGGCTGAGTTCTCCCCCGGAGCGGCTGATGGCGTCGATGGCCTGCAGCAGCGGCCCCATCACCGGCGCCAGGCCGTGCCGCAGCGTGCCGAAGAGGCCGGCGCGGCCGACGGTGGGCAGTTGCCCGGCACCGTTGCGCAGCGGGGTGACCTTCGGCTCGCCCTCGCGCGGTGGGAGCCAGCCCGCTGCCTCGCTCCGCATCACCGCGCGCAGCATCCTGGTGACCTCTGGGGAACTGTCGAAGTCGGGGAGGAGGTCATGAGTGGCACGTGAGGTTCGGCTGTAGGCGGCCCGCAACGAGTTGTCGGCGCTCAGATGCGGGAGCCTGGCGAGCTCCGACTCGCTGAAGTCCGCGTAGACGAACTGGAGGCACTCCGGAAGCTGGTAGCGCAGCTGGATGCCCAGCCTGTTGAGCGCCGTGCCGTCGGGCCCGCACAGATCGGCGCGCAGTCGGCGCTCGAGCTCGGAGCCGACGAGCCCGCCGGTGCCGCCCAGGCCGACGAAGAGCATCGGCTGGAAGATCTTCATGGGTTTCGCCCTTCACCGGGGCCCGTCGGGCTTCCCGGTCACGGATGGTCAGGTACGTATGCGGAGGATCGCGACACGCTGGACCCGGCCCCGGAGGAAGCCGGCGGGGCTCGGGTACCGGCGGCCGCGCCGCCAGGGATCAGGTCTCAGAGGTCCTCGTGATACGTGCCGCCGGGGACACCCGACGGGTAAGAGCTGGTCTGTGAACCGGGGTCACCCGCGGTCGTCCCGGCTCGGCCGCCGCCCTTGCCGGAGCCCCGTTCGGGGCGGCCGGTGCCCGCTCTGCGGGACGAGACGGCGGACCGGCCCGGCCGAGCGGGTCTGCGGCCGCTGCCTTCGGCGATGTGCAGAGTCAGACCGTCGGCGATGGTCATGGAATCCCCGTGACGCAGCGTCCGGTCCGCCTGCCCGCGGGAGCGCAGAACCGCTCCTCCGTCGGGACTGCGCCGCACCGCATACGCTCCGCCGGGGCGCCGCTGGATCCGGGGGCTGTCGGTGGCGGCGTCGACGAGTTCGAACTCGTACCAGCTGCCCCGGCCGGCCTTGGCCTTGTGCTCGCCGAGCGTCCGGTTGGCGGCGTCGCGCAGTTCCAGGACCAGGCCTCCGGGCGCGATCTGCCACCGGCGGAGGCGGCGGCGGGACAGCAGCAACGCCAGCAGCACGGCGAACAGGGCGGTACCGATGATGATTACAGGCCACCACTTGTCCCAGAACACCTCGGCGTCGCTGGGCCGCGGGGTGACGGTGATGTCGAGTGAGGCGTCGTCGAGCACGGCATCGTCCTCGGCGACGACGACCTTGCCCCCGAGCACGAGACCGCTCTCCGTGACGGGCACGCCGAGCTCCGCCGTGCTGCCCACGTCCAGGGTGAAGTCCACGTTGCGCGATGTGCCGGGGCGGACCGTCACCTGCGCCGGGCTGATGGTGAGTCCGGTGCCCTGCGCGTCGGCGAGCGCGAGGCGCACGGTGCGCTCGGTGGAGTCCCTGTTGCTGACGGCGACGTAGCCGTGCACCCGGCCGCCGGGATGAACGGTGGCGCTCGGCACGCCGAGCAGGGCGTCGAACGTCACGGTCGGCGGGGCGATCCGGGTCGGATAGGGCCGGTTGTCAGGGCTGAGGCCGACCGCTTCCACGGTGCTGGAGAACATCAGCGCGCCGGTGGCCTTCTTCGGAACGGTCACCGTGCCGGAGAACTCTCCGTCGTTCGCCCTCTTGTCCGCACCCTCTCCGTCGTCCGCGAGCCCGATGGCCACCTGTCCGAAGCCGTCGCCGGTCAGCTTCCCGGCCACGGAAATGCCCC
Source organism: Streptomyces sp. NBC_00390 (assembly GCF_036057275.1). NCBI lineage: Bacteria > Bacillati > Actinomycetota > Actinomycetes > Kitasatosporales > Streptomycetaceae > Streptomyces > Streptomyces sp. NBC_00390. The sequence continues at coordinate 574,320 of NZ_CP107945.1, forward strand.
GCAGGTCGCGCTCCTCCAGCTTGACGCTGTCGCGCGTCAGCAACTGGACGCGGACAGCCGTCTTCTCCCCGGGCCTCGGGGACGGCTTCTCCAGCGAGATGCTCGAGCGTATTTCGCCTCGCCACAGGACGCTGATACGGGCCAGCCGGTCGCGGTGGCCCTCGGGCGCGTCGAGGTGCACCCGCCACTCGCCGGCCACCGGACGGGTGATGCGCAGCGACTCCACCGCCCGGTCGCGCCCGGAGAACTCGAACTCCGGGCCGCTTTGGGAGACCTTCTTTCCGTTGGGGTCGTAGTAGGTGGCCGTGACCTCAGGGTCCCCCTTGGAGACCACGATCGTGCCCACGGCCGCCAGGGGCGAGACACGGACCTTGAGGTCGGTCGGCGGGCGTCCGCTGTCACCCGGCTCCCGGTAGAGGCAGCGCGCGGCCGAGAACGCGGTCTCCAGCGCCTCACCGACGTCCTCGGCCCTCGGCACCACCGCCGCCTTCGGTTCGGCCTCGGGTATGTCTTTGCACCCGGTCTGGTAGCCGCCGGCCGCGAGGGCGCGCAGCGCGTCCCGGTCGATGTCCGAGCCGAAGCCGAGCGGCCAGATCTGCACCTTCGCGTCACGGGCCTCCTTCAGGGCTCGCCGAAGGTCCCGCTCCACGGCGTCGGTACGGCTGGCCGTGTCCAGCTCCCGGTAGGTATAGCTGTCCTCCACGTCGAGCTTGCCATCGGTGAGCAGGAACAGGACCCGGGGGACGTCGGGCCCGGGGGCCTCGGTGAGCCGGGCCACGCCCTGCCGGACGGCGGATATGAAGTCGGTACCCGAGCCTTCGTCCCGCTCCCGGCGGCGGAGTTCGGAGGCACACTCGCTGATGCGTTCCCGCCCGGCGACGTCGAGCTCCGTGACCGGGCAGACCTCATGGATGGGCGACTGATCCGCTGTGTCGGCGCTGGCGAAGCCGAACACCGCCATCCGCGACTTCGGTGACGGCTCGCCGACCGCGATCGCCGAGACGGCGTCCTTCTCCCGGTCGATGTCCCCGGGAGCGAGGCTGGCGGACTCGTCCACCGCGACGGCGTAGTTGATCGGGTCGTCCGACGCCGCGGGCGGTGCGGCGGCAGGTGAGCGGTCGGGTGCGGCCCCTGCCCCGGGGGACAGAAGTCCCGCGAGAAGAAGGGCACTTCCGAGCACGGCCGCGGTGCGCAGGAGCGCCCTGCCGGCCGACACGGCTGAGCCCGGACGCCGAGCGCCGTGGATCTGGATCGAGGTGGGCGGTTCAACCGCCCCTGTCAGGACGCCGTCGGCCCGAGCCGCCGACGAACCCGCGTCGTCTTCCACGCTTGCTACTCCCCACAACCTCGTAAGAGGCCACTCGGCGCACCGCACGGCATCCGCATGCCGCGTGAAACGTGCATGGCGTTCTTCATCGTCGTCGGCAGGATCCGGCCCACTGCCGGGGTTTTCGACGTCCCTTCACAGTGGATCTCTTGCCATGTGGCCGGATGGCCGGCAGCACGAGGCCGGAGCGCGCGCCCCATGCGAGCCGGTTCTCCCCGACGGAAGATCCGTGCCGGGCACACGCTTTCGGCAGGGCTTCGCATTCCTGCGGAAGCGGCACCTCCATGAAATGCCGACCTTCAGCGAACAGCCCCATGACGCCCCCCGTACGACACGGCACACACCGGTCCCCCACTGGAAGGCTTTCGTGCCGTGGGTAGAGATTAGACCCGTCCGCTTCCGACGCTGAGCAAATCTCTGAGATTCGTGCCGTGAATTGCACGCAGCGATGCCGGAATGATGCACCCATCACGCCATCAACCTGCACACGCGTTCGAGATCATTCGCACAGGAGGCCACTTCGACGCCGCAAAGAGTCGACGGAAACATACCGGTCGGACGGGACGAAAACCTTGATCAGACCCCGGCCGCTCCTTGCCCAATCAATTGACCTGCACAAAAGCGCCTCAGCGGCCGGGAGATGGCCGCAAGAAAAAGAACTCGCCGCGGCGATCGAGGCCGTGACGTCCGAGTGTCACGAGGGGGCGCATTTGAAAATTTCGTGCGCCCCTCGGTAATTCCGTGCGCTCCTTCCGCTCAGAGCCTCACGCCACTGGTTGCGCCATGTCACCTCAGACGGGCCAACTGGTCGGCCAGGGCCCGTCTGCCCGCACCGGCGGCGGCCCGGCGAAGGTCGTCGATGCCCAGGATCCCCAGGCCGAGCTGGTGGGAGATCCGGGCGATCTGCGCCTCGACCGTGTCCCGGTCGGTGCGGGCCCGCGCGCCGAGGTAGGAGTCGATCCGCTCGAGGAGGGCGCGGCGGCGTACTCGTTCGTCGGCGCACCAGACCTGGAAGAAGGACGTGCCGAGCACCACGAACGAGCCGAGCTTGGTGAGGGGCAGACCGCCGCCCGTACCGAAGCCGGTGCCCGGGATCGTGACCCGCCAGGCACCGTGCTCGCCCCTGCTCGGCTGGTACCGGGCCAGGTTCCGGGTGCTGAGCCACCGGGCCGCTCTGTTCCGGAAGTCCTGGCGTTCGGCGTCCACTTCTTCCGCTTCGAAAGCGCTGAAGACCTCGGGCGTGGTCTCGCATGCGGCGGTGAGTCCGTCGTCGGCCTCGTCGGCGGCCTGCGTGTAGACGAGGTGCCGGACCCTTTCGCCCGGGGCCACCGCCCGCACGATGTACGCCGGCATGAACACGTACTCCTCGTGGAGGCTTTCCGGGTTGTCGATCCGTTCCGGCAGGTTGTAACGGTCACGGTCGGGGTTGCGGGCCAGCTCGAAGAGTGCTTCCCGGCGGAAGCAGCGGGTGGCGCTCAGGACGTTCAGCGGGGGCCCGTCCCGCCGGTCGAGCGCCTCCTGGACACAGTCGCCGGACAGGAAGGTGACCTTGCGGACGTCGTAGTGGGCGCGGGTGAGCGGGCGGCACGCGAAGGCGTCGAAGTACAGCTTGCGCCGGTCCTGCCGGGTGTGCGTGTAGCGCACCTTGTCGCGTACGGACCGGTGCCCGAGCTCGGTGAGGGCGATGCGCCCCCGCGACTCCTTCACATGGCCGATGGCATGGAGAAACCGCAGCGCCTGGCGGACCAGGGACGGATCGAGCGCGAAGAACGAGGCGAGTGATTCGGCCGTGTCGAGCTCGGCTTCCGCGATACCGCGTTCGAGGAAGCGGTCGATCAGCTCGTACGGTTCTCCCTCGGTGACCTCCGCCCTCACCTCGACGCACCACACGGGCAGCAGGACCGAGTAGATGCGGGTCGGTACGACCTCCAGGGTGTACGCCGCGTGTTCCAGGGCGCGCTCCTCGGGGTAGGGCATCAGTCTCGCCCGGCTGTTCACGCGCGGCCTCCCTCGTCGGCGAGGTCGGCCAGGCGGTCGGAGATCTCCCGGTACTGGCGGATGTCGCCGTGCTCGACGAGGTGGCCGCGCAGCGAGCGGGCCAGTTCGCGAAAGCGCGTGTCGCGGGCGCCGGTCAAGGTGTCCATGTCACCGACCAGGACCAGTTGGTGTTTGACCCGCGTGAACGCGACGTTCGCCCGGCGCAGTTCCTTCAGGAATCCGACACGACCGTCGCGGTTGCTCCGGGTGAACCCGTAGAGGATCACGTCCCGTTCGCCGCCCTGGAAGGAGTCGACGGTGCCCACGTTCAGGTCCACCTGCTCCGGATCGATCACCCGGGACAGGGCCGCGGCGATCACGGCCTTCTGCGCCTTGTACGGAACGATGACCGCCCATTCCGTGTGGTTGCGGTGGTAGAAGGCGGCGAGCCGGGTGAGCAGCCTCGCCTCCGCCGGGTTGATGCAGCCGCGCTGCCCCCAGCGCTCGTCCCGGCGTCCCGCCTCCTTCTCGTACCGCTCGGCGGCGGGCAGGCGCGCGGTGTCGACGAAGGCGAACGGGCTGCGGAACAGCGGGTCGCGGTGCCCGCGCTCCACGGGGGTGGACAGCTTGCCGTCGTAGAACGAGGAGGAGATGAAGTCGGCGATCACCGAGGGCATACGGCGCTGGTGGGTGAGCGGGACGACGTGGGTCTTCGGCAGCCTGTGCACCAGTCCTTCGAGCGCGCTCTCGGACAGCAGCTTCATGACGGCGGGATCCCCGACGTTCTTCCCCCAGGCCTCCACCTCGGAGTCGAGGAACGGAGGGAGCTGCTGGTGGTCTCCCACCAGCACGGCCCGGCGTGCTCGCACGAGCGGCACGAGGACGTCGGCCATGCCGATCTGCCCGGCCTCGTCGACGATGGCCAGTTCGAAGTCGACACCGGACAGTTCGGGCCGGGATGCCGTACCGATGCACGTCGCCGCTATGACGTGGGCGTAGCGGATCAGCTCCGGGTAGAGCTGCTCGCTCGCCCCGGACACCGCGTCATGCCATGCGCCGAGCAGCTCCCCCCTGGCGGCGAGCAGAGGCAGCCGCCGCGCCAACCGGTCGTGCAGCTCGGCCAGATCGCGGTCGCAGGTCTCCGGTTCCGTCTCGCGTACGGGCGAAGGCGCTTCGCCGACGGGCAGGGACTCGCGAGCGGAGCGTGCGGCGGTGCACCCGTCCGACCGGCACTGCGCAGTGCGCCGCTCCACCTCGTGCGCGGCCTTCCGTGCGGCTCGCACGGCGGGGATGTCCCGGGTGACGGCGTCGAGTTGCCGCTCGGCCTCGGCGAGCGCGTCGCGGATCCGGGTGGCGGCGACGAGCAGCTTCTCGTCCTTCTGGTGCGCCGCGGCCAGGCGCCGGTCGTACAGCAGAGCCGGCAGACCGAAGAGAAATCCGATCAGCCACCAGCCTCTTCGCCGCCGCGCCGCCTGGTGCGAGCGGGTGAGGCGCTCGGTCCGCCGCCCGCTGCGGCCCAGGGCCCGCTCCGTGCGCAGCCGCTCGGAGGTCAGCTCGTCCACACGGGTCTGCGCCGGTCCGCCGACAGCGCGCCGGGCGGCCGCAAGCTCGCCGCGTAACCGCGTCTCCTCGGCCACGAGGAAGCCCAGCCGGTCAAGCCGGCCGCCCAGCTCACGCGCCCACTGCCCGGCGACGGCGACGCCGGCGTATTCGCGCTTCCAGGGCCCTGTGACCCGGAGGATCTCCTCCCGCAGCTCAGCCGCCTGACGTTCCATCAGAAATGGTCTGCCTTCGGCCGTGGTCCTGTCCTCGCTCCCGACCCTGACCACCACCAGGTCGCGGGGAAGCCGGGACAGGACGTTGTCGACGGCGCGGTTGGTGTGCGAGGTGACCAGGACGGGGTCCGGCAGACCGGCGGCAGCCGTACCGGCTGCGATCTGGCTGATCGTCCGGGTCTTTCCGGTGCCCGGCGGACCGAGCACCAGCAGCATGTCCTCGACGGCCACAGCCTTGCGGAACGCCTGGAGCTGGTCGTCGTCGAGCTCCTCGGCCGGCGCGTCGGACACCGGCCGGATGCCGCGCACCTGGTGGTCGACGAGGGCCGGGAGGAGCCCGGTGCCGCGCGCCTGCCGTGCCCGCAACAGGGCGACCGCCTCCCGCTGCCGTGCGTAGACGACGCTGTTGGGGGCGATCTCCAGTTCGCCCTGCTGGTCGATGTGGGCCCAGTCGACCGGCTGATCGAAGCGGACCGTGACCGAGGCACCCGCGGCCCGGGTCACCTGCCCCCGGTACCCGGACCTTCCGCGGATCCGGACGCACACACCCTCCTCGGGTCTGCGCGGTCCGGCGAGACGGAACTCGTAGACCGCTCGCGTGCCGTGCCGCTGTCCGCCCGTGGAGCCCACCGAGGCATAGGGAAAGGGCTCCGTGGATCTGGCCGAGTCTGTGGTGATCGCCTCGGAGGCGTCGATCAGCTGGTCGACCGTGTCGAGGAATTGCGTCTGCTCGGCCGTCAGCGCAGGAGCACCGCGCTCCGTGGCCAGCCTGTCGCCGATCCGCAGCCATTCCTCGGTCAGCCGCGGCCAGTACGCGTCGGAGTCCTGCGGGACCTCGCGGACGTCGTAGCACACCCGCCAATCGGTGGGCCGCAGCAGCAGACAGCCCTGGGAGAGCCGGTGGTGGTCGCGCATCCTGAGCGGGTCGATTGCGGCGATCGTGTAGCTGCCCTGGTGCGGTTTGGTGAGGAACAGGCGTACGAGATAGGTCCCGCCATGGACCAGCAGACTCCGGTCCCCGCCGGCGCGCCGCGGCTCGCTGAAGGTCGCCGGCGCCCCGTCATCACGGCTGTTCAGATCGGATGCCAGCCGCAGGGGATCGGTCGGCAGGCCCGGGTGATCCTGGGCCTTCTGACGCATCTGGCCCTCAAGGGACGCGCCCGGGACGAGGATGACCGGCCCCGGCAGATCGACCGTGCGGAACGCCATTCAGACTCCTCGGGGAAGCTCGTCGCATGCGCTGCGCAGCGCGGCCCCGAAAGCGCGGGGGGCCGGTCTCTCGGCGGGGTCCTGAGCCAGGGCGGCGCGTACCGCGCGATCGACGGGCTCCGGCACGTCCGGCACATGGGCGCGCAGGGGCAGTGGTGTGCCGGGGAGAGGAAGGTGTCCGGTGATGAGGCGGTAGGCGAGCGCGCCGAGCTGGTGGACATCGGTCCAGGCTCCGGGGCGTTCGCCCCAGGCGCGCCGCCGCTGCTCGGGGGCCTGGTGTTCGGCGGGGCCTTCCCCTGGCCGCGGGGGGCGGGTGGCCAGTCCGAGGTCACGCAGCACGAGGCGGCCGTCGTCGTGGGCGATGACGGCGGACAGGCCGAGACACCGATGGGTGACGCCGTGGTCGTGCAACGCGGCCAGCGTGCCGCACAGTCCGGCGAGGCCGGTGAGCAGTCGGTGCTGCCGCCATGGGTCGACCGGCTCGCCCTCCCTGCCGAGGGCGGCGTGGAGGGTCTGACAAGGTGCCCCGGTGGTCCGCAACACCGGCCAGCCGACAGCAAGCACGTCGGTGCGGCCGTGCGAGGTGAGCGAACTGGTTCCGGGAAGGCCGCCGATCCGCTGCCGCAGACGCGTGAGCAGCTGGTGTTCGTCGGCCAGTGCCCGCTTCGCCGCCCGCACTTCGGGGGTGTCCCGTCGGGCCTCGATCTGACGGAGCCAGACGTACCGGGAGGCCGACTGCCCGGTGAGGTCCAGCCGGCGTGCCAGTGCCTGACGCCGGATCAGGGAACGGTCGGAGGAGGGGTGTTCCTCCAGGTACTCGTCGTGAAGCAGGTACAGCCCGTCGGGGACCTCGACCTCCTCACCGCCGCGCCATCGCCCGGTCTCCGGTGACGGGGACGTGGGAGCGGAGACGAAGACGACGGCCGAGCCGCGGGCGGGCGGGTCCTCCACGGCCGGCCGGTCGCTTCCGACGGGGAGTTCGCGCAGGGTGGAGAAGGCGAGGGCGGCAGCGTTCCTGGCCGCGATTCTCTGCCACCCCTCGGCGTCGGCGTCGTACTTCCGGCCGTCCGCCCTGTCGCTGATACCGCGGACGATCAGGGCGGGCAGTGCCGCGTTGAGGTGGGCGGCGTGAGCCACGCCGGCGCCTTCCATCTCGATGGCGACGGCGTCCTGGTAGTGCTGCCGCAGCTGCCGTTTCAACGGTGAGTCCGCCGAGTTGAGGACGACTTCACCGGCGGCTATGGGCTTGAGATGGACTGAGGGGTGCCGGTCCCCGGGGGAGGGCGGCAGCAGCCGGGTCCACGAACCGGTCCTGCGGACGTGCTTGGCCAGCTGCTCCAGCTCGTGGCGTATGGGCCAGACCCTCGGCCGGGCCAGGAACCGGCCGTTCTCCTCCTTGCCACCGTGGTAGGCGTAGACGTGCGTGGCCACCACGACGTCGCCGAGCTGGATGTCGTCCTTGAGCGCTCCGGCCACTCCGACGAAGACCACCGCGCGCGGGCGGAACAGGCGGACGGCCCGCTCGGTCAGCACCGCCGCCGCCTGGTTGCCGTCCCCGATCTCAGCCAGGGCCACCTGCCACGGCGTGCCGTCCAGCCAGCCGATCTCGAACAGCGTGCCGGCGCTGTGGCTGTGTGTCCGTAAGGCGGCCAGATGCGCCCGAACGGCCTCGTACTCCACCTCCAGGGCAGTGAGCACGACAAGCGTGTCGCCCTGACTGTTCGCCTCAGCCACGAAGTCCCCCGTCGCCCTCGGTCGCCGGCCCTGCCTGCGGCCACGGGGCTGTGCGAACAGCGGCCGCATCAGGCCCATGTTCTGCACCTGTCGACACCCGTCAACGCGACGCAGGGCACGCCACTGTAGCGGCACCGCGGCCCAGCTCACACTCGGTCGATCTCGAGCAGAAGTCACGCCATATCGAAGCGTTTTCGACCGCTCATATGATCTGATTCTGACGCTTTGTGGCCGGTTCAGAGATTCGGGACAGCGACGGCCACACGCCGTGAGGGAGATCCACCGCGCCCTTCCTCCCGGGGCTACGTCACAGGCGGCTCGACGCGCGCCCCCTTCACGTCCGCGTAGAGCACGATCTGCCACCCCAGCACGGCGATCACCACAAGTTCGGCCAGGGACACGGCAAGCAAGGGTGCCCCCACCGGACCGACCGTCCAGAACACGACGACGGCGGCCACCGGCGCCAGACAGAAGGCGAGCAGGTCGACGGCGAGTTGGAGCCACTTACGGGAGGTCCGTCGGTGGTCGTTGCGGTGGGCGACCTCCCAGCCGAAGACGCACGCGTCACCACGACCGTCGGTCAAGGCCACTAGCTGCGGGCGTAGTTCATCTCGCACGTAGCGACCGATTGCGGAGATCTTGTCGTCGTTGACCAGGTAGGTCCACCCGAGCACCACCGAGACCGGCGGCAGCAGCAACAACAACTCGAGCCGTCTGTCCCCCTGAAGAGCGGCGGCGATGACCGCAGCCATGGAGGCGAGCGTGGCGTAAAGGAGGTTGTCGCGAAAGCCGATACGCGCGCGCTGTTCGTCCTTGATCCGCTCGTACTCGGTGATCAGCAGTCCTGCAGCTGTGACTTGCTCGCCGGCCGCCATATTCCCCCCTCACGGTCCGGTGCCCCGTCCGGCCGGGTGGCCGGGCCGGCGACCGATTGCCCTGTTGAGCATTCCGCCCAACTGCCTACCCACCATCTCCGCCGCCGGACCGCACGCGGGACTCCGCATCACGCGTGCGGCGATCCACCCGTTCCGGCATCCCGGACGCAAGGCGCCGCCCTCGGGCCCGCAGGGTCGCCGATCTGCCCGCGACTCCTGCGACCCGCACTGCGCCAAGGGCTCACGACGCCTGCCTCACCGCCCGCCACTCCGGAGCAAGCACCGACCAGATCTCCTCGTCGTGCCGCTTCCCCCGGTGCAGACAGCTCTCCCGCAGCACGCCGTCCCGCGTCATCCCGAGCCGCCGGGCCACCGCGATGCTGGGCTGGTTCGCCGCCGAGACCCACCACTCCACGCGGTGGATACCCCGCTCCTCCACGGCCCAGTCGATGATCACACGGACGGCCCGGGTCACCAGCCCCTTGCCCACCGCCGACGGCTCCAGCCAGCAGCCCGCCTCGGCGGTGCCCTGCTCGACGTCCATCCTCCGGAAGAGGACCGCGCCGACCAGTGTGCCGTCCGTCCAGATGCCGTAGAGCCGCCCGGCGTCGGCCGCGGCCTTCTCCGCGTACGCCTGAAGGAACGCCCGGCTCGACTCCAGGTCCGTGACGACATCGGGCAGCCCGTTGTACTGCCCGACGAACTCCCGGCCTCGGTCGATATGGACCAGGAACTCCTCGGCCCGCCACGGCTCGAGCGGGCGCAGCTCTGCGCCGTCGTCGCCCAGGGATATCGCGTACATCGTCACCTTCCACGGTCGCCACCACAGCACACAGCGAAGGGATCTTCGCACGGACAGTGTGACGGGGCGCGGCACTCGGAAGGTCCGTACGGCGCGGCCCACGACCACGTACCCAGACCCCGGCAACGGACAACTCGCCCCGGGGGCGGCCCGCAAGGCTCGACAGGGTCCGGGAGCCGTGCCTCACTGACCGGCAGGCGGGCGAAGGGCCGCATACGTACCCGCGCAGGCGGCGACCACCGTCACACAGCCGGCGAAAACCAACCCCGCCCCGCGCAACCCGAGCCACATGGCCATCGCGCCGACACCGACCACCGGCAGGGAGATACCGGCGTAGGCGACGACGAAGAACGCCGAGATGGTCCCGCCCCGGCTCCGCGCCGGGGCGGCGCCGCTGACCAGGCTGAGCGCGGCGCGGAAGGCAAGGCCCTGCCCCGTTCCGCCGAACAGGGCCCCGAGGACGAGCAGGGACAGCTGCTCGGTGATCAGCGACGAGGCCACCAGCATCAGCCCCACGACCAGAACACCGCAGCCGATGGGGAGCGCACGGCGTGCACCGACCTTCTGGGTCAACGACTGACCGATCGTCGAAGCGAGGAACACGGAGAAGACGACGGCGCCCGTGACGGCCAGATTGTGAACGTCCAGGGTCGTCGCGACGAAACTCGGTGCCACCGCCGTGAAGAGACCGAGCAGGGCGAAACCGGCGAACGCCGCCACCGACGAGGGCACGAACACGCCCTTCACCTCAGGTGGCACGGACACACCTTGTGGCTTCAGCGGCGGCCATCGCTCCGGCTCATCGACGGTCTCGGGCAGCAGCCAGGTCAGCACGGAGGCCACTGCCACCAGGGCGAGGTGGACGCAGAACGTCAGCTTCAGCGGCCAGGGTGCGTACTGGGCGAGCAGCCCGGACAGCAGCGGCCCGCAGCCCAGGCCGCCCATGTTCGCGGCGGTGGCGGCGAAACCGGCACGGGCCCTCCTGCCGGGCCCGGCCAGTTCGATGACGGCCGCCGTCGCCGCGCCACTGAGCAGCCCTGCGGCGAAGCCCGACAGCAGCCGGCCCGCGAAGAGCAGGGGCAGGCCGCTCTCCAGGAGGAAGCAGCACGCGCTCGCGGCGGAGAAGGCCATCGCCGCCAGCAGGACAGGCCTTCGGCCCACCGCGTCGGAGTAGTTCCCTGCCACCAGGAGGGCTGTGATGACCGCGATCGCGTACACGGCGAAGACGACCGTCACCATCAGCTCCGAGAAGCCGATCTGTTCCTGGTAGAGCCCGTACAGAGGGGTGGGCAGAGTCGTCCCGGCCATTCCGATGGCGAACACCACGGCAGCCGCCGGGTAGCCGAGCCGCCCCGCCGCGACGGTCGTCGTTCGGTCTCCCCCGCCCGTGCCGGTCCTGCGAAAGATCACGCCCTCACGATACGAGTGCGGATCGCCGGCGGCGGTCCGGCACGGCGCCATCGTGCGCGCATGGACGCGGGCTCCGGTTCTGCACCCCCTCCGCCGCCGACCTGCTCGGCCGCAGCGCCGACCAGCTGCTGGGCACACTGCCGTGGCAGGCGCTGCCCTGGCTGGACGACCCCGTCCCCGAGGAGCAGTACCGCACCCCTGTCATCGGCCGCGAACCCGTCTGTTTCACCGCCCTGCGCCCACCCGACCAGTGGCTCGACTTCCGGCTCTACCCGGACCCCAGCGGCATCAGCGTCCGCATCAACCCGAGCCGCGCATCGCACTTCTCCTGCTCCAGCCCTCCGTCTCCCCCTCCGTGTGAGCAGCACCGGCAGGAACCCGCCGCTCCCGCTGATCCCGAGCCGTGCAACGACCGGGCCGGCCGGGCCGGCCGGGCGCCGACGGCTTTCGCCCACCAGGGCGCCGCCGGGGACGACATGCGAATTCACGACGCGTGTGCTGCGCTTGATGGAGTGGACGACCCGCGGCACCACGCGGGCCCGCCCGCCGGCGGGCCTTTCCCCACAGGCGGTCTGCGCACAGGAGCGGAGAGCGGCTGTGAGAAGGAGGAGCGATGTCCGACACGACGAAAACGGCCCGCCACCTGAGCGGTCTGCGGAACGCTCGCTACGGCGAGATCCTGCTCATCTCGCCGGGCGAGAACGGTCATCTGAAGGCAGCCGTGTACACCACCTTCGGCCTCAACGACTGTCCGCCGAAGCAGTGGACCGCGCTCGACCCCCGTGGGCTGGCGGAGCAGTTCGAGGTGCCCATGGTGTTCCTCAACGGACCCCGCTTCTGGACGATCGACGAGGTCACGGCGTTCTCCTGGGGGGACGTCGCGACGTTCGACGGTCTTGAGGCCCGCTGGGTGGCCGAGGTCCGCATCCCCGCGGAGATCGACGTCACCGGGGCCACGGCCAAGAAGTTCTACGTCGAAACCACGGTGAAGCGGGACACCGAGTACGTTCTTTCCGCCGGCAAGCAGGTGCACACGCTGACCGCCCCGGGCGATCGCAGCTACGTCATGCAGGCGTACTCCCACACCGTGGACGACAGCCAGACGCTGGAGTCCCTGGCCACACTCGGCCGGCGGCTGCAACTTCCGCAGGGCTGGCAGTATCGGGTCCACACCCCGGTCGACGACCTTCACGTACGGACGGTCGCGGGAGATGCCCGCGTCGTGCAGGACGAGTTGGAGAACACCTACATGCTCCTCGCCCGGTGAACCGGAGGGCGACCCGAGGGCGTGGGTGACGACAACTCGGCCAATTCAGCGTTGCCCTGACGCGGGGTCTGCATCCGCCGCGCCATGGCCGTCGCGCTCAACCGTCGTCACCGGGCTCCGGCCGGACGGTGGTGCGGGGTGCCGCCGTCGGAAGGGTGACCCGCACCGCGAAGGCGGTTCCGCCGGCGTCGGGCTCGAGGGTGCCGCCCATGGTCTCCGTGAGGTCGCGGGAGAGCCGCAGGGGCAGGCTGTCGGTCCTGCGGCCGGAGCGACCTCCTCGGGACGTGTCGTCGGACCCGACGGTGGCTCCGTCCGTCACCTGGATCTCCAGATGGGCCGGCCGGACCTCGGCCGTGAACCGGGGCGGCCGGTCCGGCGGGCGGTGGCGCAGCGCGTCGGCGGCGAGTGACGTCAGTACGCGCGTGAGGACCGCTGCGTCGGCGATCACATCGGGCAACTGCTCCGGCAGCGTGCAGTCGATCGTGTGGCCGCCGGGGCCGAGGTTGTCCAGGGCTGCGGTCAGCGCCTCGTCGAGGTCGACCGGGCGCAGATACAGGTCCAGCGCCCCGCCGTACAGCCGGCTGAGGTCGTCGAGGTCGGTGACGAGCCTGCCGGCGCGCCGTACCGCCGCGTGCGCCGTGTCGAGGAGGCGGGCCGCTTGCGGACCCACCGGCCCGGCGGACGTCCCGGCGAGGCGGTCGCTCAGACGGTTCAGCGACTCCTCGGCGGTGCGCAGCGGCCCCGCAGTTCGTGACTCGCCGTGAGGACCAGTGAGGCCCGGGTGTGTTCCGCGGCGGCACGGACACCGGTCTCGGCGGGCCCGTTCGGCGAGCCGGCCGTGGCTGTGTGCCATGCCCAGCTGCGCCGCGCACGCGCCGAGTACGCGCTGGTCGTCACTGCTCAGCGGGCGCCCGCGGGCGGCCGGCGTGAGGTTGTCACCGGCGGGGCTCTCCACGTCCGCGTCGTACGGGCGCTCCGGCGGCGGCTCGACGAAGCCGGCGACCACATCGGCTCCGGTCCGGCCCAGACGCTGTCCCTCCTCGAGCATGGCGTACGTCTTACCGACCCCCGGTGCCGCCCCGAGGTAGATCCGCATCCGTCCACGCGCCATCGGGGACTCCCGCTCTCGTGACACCCGCGCCTCGTGTACTCCATGGTGCGCCGACGGGAGGGCCGTACTCTGCCGACATTCCGCTCCGACGGTTCACCGCCGTGCCCGCGCCGGCCACGGCGAACCGCGACACCCGGCACCCCGAACAGCTGTGACCTGCGTCTCCGTACGTCCGGCCACAGGAAAATCGGTACTCTCCGAAGCCTCCCGCACCTGACAATCGGGGTCCATCAACGGGAGGAACACATGAGCCAGGCATTCCTGACTCTCCATGAGCTGCTGCCGCCGCAGGAGTTGGCGGCGGCGCTGGACGCCGGGTACGTCACCCGCAAGCCGCACCCCGAACTGCCGCTGTCGATCTACACGTACACGAGGACGTGCCAGTACGAGCGGGTGTGGAACCGGGTGACCACGCGCTGCCGCGGTCTGGTCGCCGACGACGCCACCGGAGAGATCGTCGCGCTTCCGCTGCCGAAGTTCTTCAACGTCGGCGAGCACGAGGCCGGTCAGCCGTACGCGCCCGCCCTCCCGGACGAGTCCTTCGAGGTGTACGACAAGGTCGACGGCAGCCTGGCGGTGATCTTCCACTACGCGGGCCGGTGGCGCGTCGCGTCCAAGGGGTCGTTCATCAGCACCCAGGCCACCTGGGCCCAGCGTCTGCTGGACGGCAAGGACACCTCCGCCCTGGTGCCCGGAGTGACCTACCTCGCCGAGATCCTGTACCCGCAGAACCGGATCGTCGTCGACTACGGCGACCGCCGTGACCTCGTGCTCCTCGCCGCCTTCGCCAACGACGGCAGGGAGATACCGCTGGCCGAGGCGGCGTCCTGCTGGAAGGGCATCGGCTCGGTCGTCACCGTCTGGCCCGCCATGCCGCTCGCGGAACTGCTCGCCCTGGCCGAGTCCAACCGGCTGCCGGGCGGCAGGGAGGCCACCGGCACCGACGCGGAGGGCTTCGTGCTGCGCTTTGCGTCGGGCGTACGGGCCAAGGCCAAGCTCTCCGAATACGTACGGCTCCACAAGGTGCTCACCGGCGTCACCGAACGGGACATCTGGCGCAGCCACGGGATCCAGCGCTTCGCCGGCCTGCCCGCCAAGCAGGTTGCCCAGGCCCTGGGTTGCTCGGCGGCGGACATCGAGGCGTCGGGCGGCAAGCCGCTCGACGCGCTGCTGGAGCAGGTGCCCGACGAGTTCGACGCCTGGGTGCGCGGGGTGATCAGTCGGGTCGAGGAGGATGTGGCCGCCCGCGAGCGTGCGATCGACGAGGCGTACCGGTCGCTGGTCCATCTGGCGGACGACCGGGGCGCTTTCGCCCGCGCCGCGAAGGCGCTGCGGGACGCCGCCGTACGCCCTGCCATGTTCCTGCGCCTGGACGGACGCCCCACGGAGCTTGTGACCTACCGTTCCGTCCGGCCGGAGGCGTCCGACCCGTTCAAGACCGACGAGGAGAATTGACCGTGCCCGTAGTACATGTCATGACAGGGCTTCCGGCCTCGGGGAAGACGACCGCCGCGCGCCGGCTGCAGGAGGACTCCGCGGGCCGGATGCGCCGGGTGAACCTCGACGACCTGCGGGCGATGCTCGACGTCCCGGCGCCCGAGCGTGGCCGGTCGTACGCGCACGAGCAGACCGTGCTGGCGATCCAGGACGCGGCTGTGCGGGCGGCGGTCGACGGCGGCTTCGACGTCGTCGTGGACAACACCCACCTGACACCGCACATCCCCAAGCGTCTGAAGGCCGCGGTGGGCGGGCAGGCGTCCTTCGTCGTGCACGACTTCACCGATGTGGAGGTGGAGGAGTGCGTACGGCGCGACACCGGGCGGGACCGGGCTGTCGGTGAGGACATCATCCGGATCCTTGCCGACAAGCACGCGAAAGCACGGAAGGGCGGCTGGCGGCTCACCGAGGCATGGCTGAACGACGAGCCGTCGGTGGAGCCGTACACCGCCGACCCCGCGCTGCCCTCGGCGGTGATGTGCGACATCGACGGCACACTCGCCATCAGGGGCGAGCGGGGACCCTACGACTTCACCCGCTGCGACGAGGACCTGCTCAACGTGTCGGTGCGCGGCGCGCTGTGCTCCTTCCGGCGCGCCGACGGCGATGTCATCGTTCTGCTCTCGGGCCGCGGTGAGGAGCACCGGGAGAAGACGGAGGCCTGGCTGCGCCACTACGAGGTCCCCTACGACGAGTTGTGGATGCGCGCAGCCGGCGACGGCCGCCGCGATGACGTGGTGAAGGCGGAGCTGTTCGACCGGCACGTCCGCGAACGCTTCGCGGTACGCGTCTCCCTCGACGACCGCGACCGCGTGGTCGCAGTGTGGCGCCGCATGGGTCTGCCTACGTGGCAGGTCAACTACGGCAACTTCTGAGCGAGTTGCGCGGAGGTGGAGCCGGCGGACCCGACGGCCCCGGTACGGGCGTACCTTCCCGGGGTGGTGCCGACGACCCGCTTGAAGTGCCGGGTGAGGTGGGACTGGTCGTAGAAGCCGGCACAGGTCGCGACCTCGCCCGGCGGCTGTCCGTCGAGCAGCAGACGGCGGGCCAGGTCGACGCGGCGGGACGTCACGTACTGGTGGGGTGCGATGCCGAAGGCGGCGCTGAAGGAACGTACGAGATGCGTGGGGTGGGCCTGGACCAGGCGCGCGGCCTCGTCCAAGGAAACGCCTTCGACCAGTCGCTCGTCGAGGAGGTCACGCAGGTGCCCGGCGACGCCGCGGTCGGGCACCGCGCCGCCGACGGCCTGCCTCGGCCGCAGGTGCTCGCGCAGGCGCTCGCTGACGAGGGCGAGACCGCTCTCCGCCTCGAACTCGTCTCCCCGGCCGGCGAGGGCCGTGTGCAGCTGTCCGACGCGTCTGCGCAGGACGGGATCCGTGAGGTCCGGGCCGTCGACCGCGGGCCCGATGAAGCTCTCGTCCAGCTGCGTCATGTCGAGGTAGAGCACACGCTTGCGGAATCCGTGAGGGGTGGCAGGTGAGCCGTTGTGCGGGACCTGCGGCGGGAGCAGGCTGACAGTGCCGTTCGGGGTACCGCGCTCGTGACGGTCCAGGTCGTAACGGACCGCGCCGTCGTCGACGATCAGCAGGGTCCACGCGTCGTGGACATGCATGGGGTAGGCGTGCTCGGTGAAGCGGGCGTGGAAGACCTCCACGACGCCCGCGACCGGCGGGCGCCATGCAGAGACCTCCTGCCGCGGCATCACGCAAAGAACGTACAAGACGGGGAAGGCGCGCACGCACGAGTCTTGAAGCATGAGAACCGACGATGCGACCGAGGCCGGGACCCGGACCGAGACCTGTACAGGGGACGAGAACGAGCCTGTCCGCTTCGACACGAAGATCGCCGTACTGCTGCGCGACGACCTGGAGCCCTGGCAGCGGCTGAATGTGACCGCGTTTGTGGTCAGCGGGCTCGGCACCGCCTCGCCCGAGGTGATCGGCGAGCCCTACGCGGACGCCGACGACACCGCGTATCTGCCGATGTTCCGCCAGCCCGTGCTGGTCTTCGAGGCGGCGAAGGAGACGCTGACCGCCGCGCACTCCCGTGCACTGTCCCGCGCGCTCCCGAGTGCCGTCTTCACCTCGGACCTGTTCGGCACCGGCAACGACCGGGACAACCGGGCGGCGGTACGTGCCGTGGGCAAGGACCGGCTCGATCTGGTGGGAATGGCCGTCTACGGGCCGCGCAACGCGGTGGACAGGGTTCTCAAGGGCGCGCGGATGCACCCCTGAGCGACGCGGCTCACCGGCGGCCGTCGCCATCGGGCAGTCGTCCTCGGATCACCGCGCATGAGCTGCATGGTCCATCGGAGCTCGATGCCAGCTTCGCCCCGATATGATGCACTTTGTGATCACGTCCGGACAGCTGCGGCGCCGTCGTCCCTACGGCGGCCGGTGGGAAGCTGCCCTGTGGTCGCCGGTGATCCTTACCGTCCTCATCTCCGGCCTGGCCTTCTCCACACCGAGGGAGATCGCGATCAGCCGCCTCCTGCCCGTCGCACCCGCCCTCGCCGCCGCGATGTGGCCCGTGCTCCCCACCGTCCTGCTGGGGACGTTCTGCCTGGTGGTCATGATCTCCCTCAGCTTCTTCTACACCGACCTGGGGACGCCGTACACGGCGGCCGCGATCGTCGCGGTCACCGCGGCGGCGGCATACGGAAGCCATGTCCGGCGCCAGCGGGAGGAGGCACTCTTCAACATCCGGCTCGTCGCCGACGCGGCGCAGAAGGTGCTGCTGCGCCCCCTGCCGCGCCGCATCGAGGGCATCGAGCTCGAGTCGCTGTACCTGGCGGCCCAGGAGCAGGCCCGGATCGGCGGCGACTTCTACGAGGCGGCCGCCACGCCGTACGGGGTCCGGCTGCTCATCGGCGACGTACGCGGCAAGGGCCTGTCCGCGGTAGGGGCCGCCGCGGCAGTGATCGGCTGTTTCAGGGATGCCGCGTACGACGAGCCCGATCTGAGGGGCATCGTCCATCGCCTGGAGACCAGCATCACCCGCTACAGCGCCGCGCACCCCACCCAGGACCTGCCGGAGCGCTTTGCCACCGCCCTCGTCGCCGAGATCCCGCACGGCAGCGCCCACGTCAGACTTCTCAACTGCGGGCATCCCCCGCCGCTGCTCGTGCACCACGGGGAGATCAGCGTCCTGGAGCCCACCACCCCTTCGCCACCCCTCAACCTCGCGACACTCATCGGAGACCACTACTGCGTCGACACCGTCGCCTTCGCCCCTGGCGACCAGCTGCTGCTCTACACCGACGGCGTAACGGAGACCCGGGACCGCACCGGCGCGTTCTTTCCGCTGCCGGACTGGATGCGGCAACAAGGCCCGGCGCCGCCCCGCGAACTGCTCGACCGGCTTCACCGGAAGCTGCTCGACTACAGCGGCGGACGGCTCGAGGACGACATCGCGGCCCTCGCCGTGCAGAGCGCGAACACCCGGGCCCAGGATCACCCCGCGTAGGCGACCGGAAGCCGTACGGGCCGGATGCGGTCAGCGATGGTCCTTCCGTTCGGACTTCTTGCCGTCCTTGCCGAAGGTCACCCATTCACCGTCGGGCTGACCAGACTTGTCGGTCGTATCATCGATAGCGCTGGACCGTATCATCGATCCCATGGCAGTGCCCGACACGCTGCGCGCGGCGATGATCGAGGCCGCGGAGCAGCAGCTCGCGACCTCCTCCGACAACGACATCGCCACCCGGGCGGTCTGCGAGGCGGTCGGCGTGACCCAGCCGGTGCTCTACCGGCTGTTCGGCGACAAGCACGGCCTTCTCGACGCCGTCGCCGACCACGGCTACGAGCGCTATGCCGCGCTCAGGGCTGCGACGCAGGAGCAGACCGGCGACCCGGTGACAGACCTCCGTGCGGGCTGGGACGGCCACCTGGCGTTCGCGCAGGAGTACCCGGCGCTCTACCAGCTGATGTTCGCCCCTCGGCCGTGGTCCCGCTCGAAGGCCCGGGAGCGCGTGTTCGACCTGCTCGTCGCGGCACTCGTACGCTGCGCGGCCGCGGGCGCGCTGATCACAGAGCCGAGGACCGCCGCCCAGCTGATCCTCTCCGCCAACGTCGGCATCGCACTCAACCACATCGCCGCACCGGCGCTCTTCGACGACCCCGCACTCTCCCACCGCATGCGCGATGCCGTGTTCTCTCACGTCCTCACCGAGGCAACCGCACGTGGGGAGACCGACCCCCTGAACAGCGCCGCACTGTGCCTGCGCGCGCAGCTCGCCCTTGTCGGCACCCAGGCCCTCGAGCCGGCCGAGACCGCACTGCTCCAGCGTTGGCTCGAGCGGATCACACGATCCGGCCGGCAGTGACGCGGCCGGCGCCGCTCACCACCTCACGCCCGGCCGGTCACGAACGAGTCGAGCGCCGCGGTCAGCTCCGCCGGCTTCTCCAGGGGCAGTTCATGGCCGGCGTCCACGATCCGGACCACCGCGTCCGGGTAGGCCTTCGCCATCCGCAGCATCTGTGAGACGGGCAGCTGGATGTCGTGGTAGCCGTGCACCAGCAGGGTGGGCGTGCGGATCTCGCCGACCCGGTCGAGGATGTCGAAGTTCCGCATGGCGCCGTAGCACGTCATGACCACCTCCCGCGGCGTGGCCGAGGAGGCCCGGATGTACTCGCGGATCTCCTCGCGCGGGTAGCCGGGGGCGAAGGCCCGCTGGATGTTGGTGGCGACGAACAGCTTGAACGGCACCAGCGTGGATGCCGCCATCAGCAGCCCCCGCCCCCGGCTGTAGGTCATCCGGCTGATCGAGTTCACCAGCACCAGGCGCTCGACCCGCTCGGGGTGAGCCAGGGTGAGGGTCTGCGCGATCATCCCGCCCATGGAGTGGCCGACGGCTGTGAACCGGTCGACCTTCAGGTGGTCGAGGAGGGCGAGGACGTCCCCGGCCAGCTCCGCGATCGTCCGTGCCCCCGACCCGCTGCTCTCGCCGTGCCCACGCAGGTCGAGCCGGATCACCCGCCGGTTCCGGGCGAAGTGTTCCACCTGGTGGTCCCAGCGGTGCCGGTTGGCCGTCCAGCCGTGGATGAACACCAGGGGCACGGCGTCGCCGTCGCGCGGGCCCTCGTCGTCGTACGTCAGTGCTGCGCCGTCGACATCGAGCTGCGGCATGGGTGCCTCCTGGAGTGCGGTCCGGTTACTGGCAAGTACGGTAGTCGGCTGCGGGGCGGCCGTCACCGTCGCTTGCCGAGGAAGTCGAGGATGTGCCCGAACACATCGAGAGCCGCGCCCCGGCCGAGGAACGTGTCGAGGTGGCCGTAGCCGGGAATCTCGGTGTACGCCACGTCCAGTTGCGGCTGCCGGCGGGCGAGGACGTCGTGACAGAGCTTCTGGGAGTCCAGCCACAGCCCGTTGTCGCTGCCCGCCAGCAGCAGGACCGGGGTGTCGATGCGGCCGGCCGCGTCCAGCGCGTTCTGCGGCAGCGCCCGGTAGCGCAGGTCGCCGTCGTGCCAGCGCACCACGCTCCGGGCGAGCTCGATCCGGCGCAGATGCGGCAGGATCCACAGCGGCGCGGGGCCGAGCAGCTCCGCCAGCCGGTTGTGGGTGGCTTCGGACAGGTGCTCGTGCACGAACAGCGAGGCGCCCGTGCCCCACGCCGAGTTGTGCAGGATCTGGCACGTCGGATCCGGGCAGCTCGCCTTCCGGGATGCCAGCGCGAACAGCGGCGTGTACTTCGACCAGAAGCCCACCTTGCGGAAGTCGACCGGCACGTGGTCGATCCGGGACTTCAGCAGCTCCCCTGCCACCGACATCCGCAGCGAAGTGCGGCCCGCGAGCTTCGGTGTCAGGAACACGCCCTGCGACACCACCCCCGCGAGCCCGGGCACCAGCCCCGCCGCCATGCTCAGCGACAGGGTGAGCGAGCCGATGCAGTGCGCGACCACGAACAGCGGCCGGTCGCCGATGCGTTGGCGGATGTGGGAGACGGCCTCGGGGATGTCGTACAGCGCGACGTCGTCATATGTGTACTTCTGGCCTGTCTCGTTGTACGGCAGCCGGCAGCTGCCCCGCCAGTCGAGCAGCCACGGCTCGTAGCCGTCGTCGAGCAGGACGTCGACCAGGTTGCGGGTCTCGGGCAGCAGGAACATGTCGGAGGACGCGGTGTGCCCGTGCAGGAGCAGCACGGCGGGCCGGTCCGCCTCGCCGCTGTCGATCCGGGTCAGGCCGAGGCGGACGCCGTCCCCCGCCCGGAAGGGAATCTCCTCGACGGCCGCCGGATCGAGGCGGTGGTGGAGCGGGCGCAGGGCCGTGGTGGTCCTGACCTTGCGGATCATCGGCCTGGTCCGGGAGTTGGTGGTTCTGAGGATCATCGGTTGCGCTCCGTGAGGGTGGGGTTGCGGCGCAGGTCGAGCAGGTCTGCGGCGGCCCGGGCGAAGGGGCCGAGCAGGCCGCGTCCCATTTCCAGGCCGAACCAGGCGAGCCAGGCGAGCTTGGCGGCCCGCTTCTCCTGGCCGGTCAGGCGCGGGTCGACCTCGATGCCGTCGATCTGGTCGCGGATGTAGCTGTCCGCGGGCACGACGAGCTCGCCCGCCAGGTGGGCCGGTTCGCCCTCGCGGCCGATCTCGACACTCAGCGCGCGGGTCTGCCGCCACAGGTCGCGGCGTGCCCGGGCGTACTTGCGGCCCTCCAGCCACCAGCGTCCGCCGTCGGCATCGCGCAACGACAGTCGGTAGCAAAGGAGTTGGTGCCGCATGCCGTGCTGCTGCGGGATGCCGTCCTCGGGGCGGATCCAGACGTCGCCACGCTCCACGACCACCGGCTCGGAGTGCACTGCCGCACACCTCAACTCGCCGCTGACGTCAACCCTGCGCTCCTTCACCAGCTGGTACATGCTCGCGATGGAGAGGGTGAGCGCCATCGAGCAGGGAGTGTCGGCACCGGCGCCGACCGGGCCCACGCCGCCCTCTGTCGTCTCGGAGAACCACAGGTACGGCTGGTCGTCCTTGTGCGGCAGCCGGGCGAGTCCGTCCCGGGCGAGCCGCTCGAACGTCCTGAGCTGTGCCTGGGTGTCGTAGCGGGCCGCGGGTTCGAGTCCGAGCGCGTCGACGAGTGCGGCGGTGCGGTCGTCGACGGCCGCCGGGCCCTTCAGTGTCGCCTCGCACAGCTTGAGGGCGGTGGGGCTCTGCAGAACCCTGCCCAGAAAAGCCAGTTCCGGCACCGGATCGGCCTCCAGGCGGGCCAGGGCGTCGGCACGCCACTCGTCCCACTCCTGGACGCGCACATGCATGCCGCCGAGCGCCATGTCCCGTACGACGTCGTCGAGGGTGTTGGGCACGCCGGTCAGGTTGTAGTCGTAGCCCCAGGCGTCGGGTTCGCAGATGACGCCGACCGCGACCCGGCTGACCCAGTCCACGGGGGCGGCGTTCAGGTAGCGGAAGGCGGGGACGGTGCGGAAGCGGCCGAAGGCCGAGGTGAGACCGCTGCTGAGGTCCTGGGGGTTGTAGGCGCCGGTCTTGGTGTGGCCGCCGATGCCGCCCGGGCGCATCGCGGTGACCACCAGGCCGTGGTCACGGGCCCGGCGCAGCGCGACTTCGGCTGCCCATTTCGTCTGGTCGTAGCCCGCGATGAGGCGGTCGACGTGGGCGAGCGGGTCGTCCTCGCCCATGGAGGGGATGCCGACCTCGTTGAAGACCGCGATCGAGGAGATGTGGTGCAGCGGCTTGGGCCGGCCCGCCGCAGCCAGTTCGGCCAGGGTCAGCGCACCGACGACATTGCTCTGCCGCAGCGACTGGTAGCCGCGCAGGAAGTCCACGGCCGCCGCCACGCCGACGACGCTGTCCAACTCGTGGGCGAGTGTGTGCCACAGGTCGTCGGACAGGCCGAGCTGCGGGCGCCGGATGTCGCCGGGGAGCGCGGTCACCCGGCGGCGGATCTCCGACGACCAGGGCAGCTCGTAGCTCTTGAGCGCCTCACCGAGCCGGGCGACGGCCGCCTCCTCGTCGGCTGCGCGGACCAGGCAGTAGACGTGGGCGTCGCTGTGCCGCAGCAGGTCGAGGAGCATGTGGCTGCCGAGGAAGCCGGTGGCGCCGGTCAGCAGGATCCGGCGGGGCGGCAGCGGCTCGGGCGAGCCGGTCCAGGGCAGGCGGTCGGCGAGGGTGAGGTCGGCAAGGATCTGGTCGAGGTCCTCGCGGCGGGCCACGGAGTGGGGGTCGTCGGCGCTGCCGGGCAGGAGCGTGGTCGCGACCGCCGGTGGGGTGCGGGGGGCCGGGACGGGGAGCGTGCTCGGCGCGGGGGCCGGGCGGGTGCCTGCGGCGGAGAGCGGGAGGGTGCCCGGGGCCGCCCCGGTGGCGGGCGCGGTGGCGGCCCGGGTCCCTGAAGTGGCCGTGGTCGGGGGGACGGTCGTGGTCGAAGGGACGGTCGCGGCCCCGGTGGCCTGGAGCCATCGCCGGGCGAGGCTGCGTGGCCGGGCGTCGGCGAACACGTCGTCCAGGCCGATCTCCATGCCCAGCTCGCGTTCCAGCGCCGCGACGAGTTCCACGGCGCGCACAGAGGTGCCCCCGGCGTCGAAGAAGTCCGTGTCGGGCGACAGGTGCCCGTCGGGCAGATGGCGGCCCGCCGCGGCGGCGACGGCGGCGGCCAGCCGGTCCACGTCCTGGGCCGCCGTGGTGCCGGTACCGGACTCCGTGCCTGTGGCGGTCGGCTGGGGGGCGGCGGTCGTCATGACCTTGGCCAGCAGGTCGGTCACGCTGAGGCCGACCCCGCCCCGCTCGATCGACTCGCCGGTCGACCGTTGTCCGGCAACAGCCGACCGGTCCTCGTTCACGTCATGCATGGGAGCCCTTCATGGTGCGCGCTGTCCGTTCCGCCACTGCTGCCGAAGGCCGGAGCCGGTCCGGTCACTGCTGCTGTCACTGCTGCTGCTGTTGCTGTTGCTGTTGCTGTTGCTGTTGCCAGGAGCGGAAGGTCCGCAGGTGTTCGGGTGTGACCACGGTCTCCAGGCGTTCGTCGTCCTGGTCGCCGCCGCCGAGCGCGGCGAGGAGTCGGCGGGCCGGTACGTTGCGCGGGGTGCGCTCCGCCGTGAGACGGACCTTCGCGCATCCCAGCTCGTCGGCGCGGTCGGCCAGCCATTGCAACAGGCGTTCCTCGACACCCCGGCCGAGAGCCCTGCAGCTCATCATCCAGGCCAGCACGTCGAGTTGACCGCCGTCCGGGCGGACGGCGAGCAGGCCGATCTGGCCGTAGTCGCCGAAACGGTCCCGGGCCGCGGCCGCCCACACCTCGCCGCGCTCCCGCCACCGGGCGAGATCACCGCCGTCGGCCGATCGGGCGCGGAGGGTGAACTGGTTCGTACGGCGGACGAGTTGTTCCGCCCGCTGGACATCGGCCTCGGACAGGGCCCGGATGTCGACCTCGAGTTCCAGCCGGTCGAGGAACTCCTCGAAACCGGCCTGTTCGCGGATGGCGTCGCGTTCCCGCTCCTGCTCGTAGAACCCGGCCCGCAGTGAGTCCTCGGCCGTCGCCGCAGCCGGAACCAGCGGCCACAACCGGTCGAGGAACTCCTCCAGTTCAGCCGCCGGCGGGCAGGTCACCGACAGCACCTGGGGCAACGCCGACCGCACGCCCGCGATCTCCACCGGGTTGTCGTCCAGGAACAGGAAGCTGTCCGGACCGAGGTTGAGCGTGCGCGCCGCCTCGGCCAGCCGGCCCGACTTCGGGCCCCAGGTGGCGGAGAGCACGCTGAAGTGCTCCGCCTTCAGCAGGCTGTCCGGGCGCCCCAGGACGGCGCGGACCGTGTCCTCGTCGTTGTTGCTGACCAGCGCCAGCAGTGCGCCCGCGGCACGCCACTGCAGCAGCCTGTGCGCCAGCACGGCACGCGGACCGGTCAGGTCCACCGACTCCGGGCCGGTCTCCCCGGCCACCCCGCCCCACAGGGTCTCGTCACCGTCCACCGCGATCACCTTGGGCGCGGGACGCCGTACCGCCTGTACGACCTCGGCCAGCCGTAGGGCGACCGCCGCTTGGAAGTGCGGGGTGAAGGGGAGGTGGGCCAGCTGCTCGGTCCGTTCGTCGAAGCGTTCCTCGACGGCGTGGTGCCGGGTCCAGTCGCCGGGGCGGAGCACCGCGATGCCGGGCAGCCCGGCCAGGTCGGCGGCGATCTCGCGCTCCCACCGCGCGAAGCGGTCGTCGTCGTGCGAGGACGGCAGGAAGCCGACGATCAGCGGCTTGCGGGTCCGCTCGGACAGGTTCCGCAGCGCGGCCGGGTACTCGGTGCGCAACTGGGCGAGCAGCGCGTCGTCCACCGGGCCGAACCGTTCCAGGTCCACCGCCCGCAGCAGCACCACCCCCACCGCCGTGGAGGGGTCGGAGAAGACACCGGAGGGGTCCCGCAGGCTCGAGAGCACGTGGTGGTACGGGGCTTCCGCCACCGTCACGCCGCCGTCCTGCGCCCCCTCGTCGACGGCCGCTTCGCACATCTGCGACAGGTGTCCGAGGGCGAAGGTGGCGGCGAGGGCGAGGAAGCGGCGCGGGGCGGCAGCGGGGCTGTCGGCGGCCGGGGTCTGCGCCGGGACCGGGAGTTCGGTCGGGGCCGGGGCGGCATCGACGGTCGTACGCGTCGTACGCACCGGTGCCGTCGGATCCTCGACCGCCTCCGCGAGCAGCCGCAGGAACTCCTCAGCCAGTTCGGTGGAGGTCGCCGCGTCCAGGATGTCGAGGTTGTGGTCGAGCCGGACCCGTCCCGCGTCCGGGGTCATGGTGATCATCAGGTCGAGGTCGGAGTAGCCGGTCCCGGCCGGCAGCACCTCCAGGCCTGCGAGGCGCCCTGCCGAGGAGCGTACGTAGTTGAAGTACACCTCGACGAGCGGCGCGTTCGCCCGGTACAGCCCCTGCTGGGCCAGCGTCGACAGGACGTCCGAGAACATGGCGCCCTTCGCGAGGAGCTTCTCGAGGCGGCCGTCGGTGCGGTGCAGCACCTCCTCGATCCGCTCACCCGCCCCGGCTTCCGCCGGGAACGGCACCGGCACTCCGAAGAAGCCCACCGCGTCGTACGCGTCTGCGTGGATGCGGGTGTCCACTGGTACGGCGAGCACGAAGCGCTCACGCTCCCGCTTCCGTGCCAGCAGCACGGTCAGCGTGCCGAGACAGAAGGCGGCGGGCGTGACGGCGAGCCTGCTCGCGGCCGCCGACACCCGCTCCATGAGCCCGTCGGGGATCTCCACGGTCACGCTGCCGGCCCGGTACGACCGCGCAGCGGGGCGCGGCCGGGCGAGCGTCAGATCGAGACGGGCGCTGCCGTGGAAGGCCTCGCGCCACTCGGCCGCGCCGGTGCCCTGGCCCGTCTGCTGGGCTTCGATCAGGAGATCGATGTCCCGGTTGGTGACGTCGGAACCGAGTGAGGTACCGGACAGCTCGGCGTCGATCTCCCCCGCCACGAGCAGCAGCGACTGCAGATCGCTCACCGCGTGGTGCGCGCCGAACACCAGGATCTGGCCCCGCGCGCCGCCGTCGAGCAGCTCGAACCGCCACAGCGGCGCCTTCGCCAGGTCGAACGGCGGCTCCAGCAACTCCCGCAGCCGGTCGGCTGCGTCGAGTTCGGCCTCGGGGGCCACCGCCGTCCAGCGCAGTACCGGTCCGCTCAACTCCCGGTCCACGCGCAGCTGCCACCCTCCTTCGGCGCCGGTGACGATCGCCGTGCGCAGGGCAGCGTGCCGTCCGGCGAACCGGGTGAGGATGCCGGTGAGCGTCTCCCGGGTGACCGGCGTGGTGAGCCGTACGGCGAGGCCGATGCCATGCGCCGCGTCCGGCATGCCCGGCCGGGCACTGCGCAGCAGCCGTACGACATCGCGGGTCGCGGGCCGCAGTTCGGTCTCGGGCACCTGAAGGCGGAGGCGGGCCGGCCGCTCGTCGTCCCGCACCACGGAGTCCCGCTCGGGCAGGGCCGCGCCCAGGGCACGGGCGAGGTCGCGGATGTCGGACGCCGAGAAGACATCGGCGGCCGCAAGTTCGACGCCCAGATCGCGGGCGAACGCGTTGCGCAGCCGGACGAGCATGAGGGAGTCCAGGCCCAGTTCCTTGAGGGCCGTGGTCGCGGACACGTCCACGACGCCTCCGGAGACGTCGCCCACCCTGGCCCGTACGTACGCTTCGAGCCATGCGGCGCGGTCGTGGTCCGTCGTCGCCTCGAACACCTTGGTGACGAGGTCGTCGGAGACCGCCGTACCCGTCGGGACGGTGACCAGGTCGCCCAGGATCGGGCGGGTCCGCGCCGCGTCCGGGACGAGCGCCAGCATCTCCCAGTCCAGGGCGATGGGCGCGAGCTGGCGGCGGGCCGTGGCCAGCACCCGCTCGAACAGCTCGCCGCCGTCCTGCGGGGAGAAGGCGACCAGCCCCGACCGGCTGGTCTCGGCGGCCCTGGCAACGGACTCGGCGACCATACCGACACCCGTCCAGGCACCCCAGTCGAGGCTCAGCGCCCGGCGGTCGCCACGGGAGAGGTGGTGCGCCCAGGCGTCCAGGAAGGCGTTCGCCGCCGAGTACGGACTCTGCCCGGCCGAGCCGAGGAGGCCTGCGGCCGAGGCGAACAGGACCATGTTCCCGGCTTCCGGGATCAGCTCGGTGAGCAGGGTGGTGCCCAGGACCTTGGGGGCGAGGACACGCAGGACACGCTCGTCCGTCAGGTTCGCCATCGTGGCGTCGTCGAGGACACCGGCCGCGTGGACGACGGCGGCGATCGGGCCGGAGTCCCGTCGGACGGCGTCCAGGGCGGCGGTCAGGCCGTCACGATCGGCGACGTCGGCGCGGGCGAGGTGGACGGTGACGCCGCGCGCCTCGAGGCCCTGGAGCCAGCTCGCGGTGTCGGCGTCGGGCGTGCCCCGGCTCAACAGGGCCAGTCGGCGGGCACCGCGGCGGACCAGTCGCTCGGCGACGACGCGGCCGAGGCCGCCAAGACCACCGGTGATCAGGTGCACACCCTCCGGGGTGATCTCGCCGTGGCCGCCGTCGTCGGGACGGGTACGGGCCAGGCGCGGCACCAGACGGCCCGACTCCCGCAGTGCGACGAGCCGTTCGTCGTCCGCGTGCCGCAACTGCGTCCACAGGGCGTCGACGCCGTCCTCGGAGGGCAGGTCGATCAGCGTGGTCGACAGTTCCGGGTGCTCCTGCGCAACGGTGAGGCCGAAGCCCCAGGCGAGGGCCTGCTGCGGGTGCGTCACCTGTGTGCTGTCACCGGCGGCCTGGCTGCCCCGTACGACGACGAACAGGCGGGGGGCCCGGCCGTGCGCGCGGTCGGCGAGCGTCCGTACCAGGTGCAGGGTGCTCAGGCAGCACAGCCGGGCCGCCTCCCGGGCCGTACCGGCATCCTCGATCGCCGGGGCGTCGAGTGCGGACAGCTGGACCACCTGCTCGGGCCAGCCGTCCGCGAATGCCTCGTCGAGGAGGCGGGCCAGGTGCTGCGGATCGGCCGGGTCGAGGACGTAGCGGCCGGGACCCTCGACGCCGAACGAGTCGCCCCTTCGCGCGATCACATGCGGCACCGTGGAGCCCAGCCGCTCACCGAGTTCGGCGGCCACGCCCGTCTCGTCGGCCAGGATCAGCCAACTGCCGTGGGCGGGCGGTTCCTGCGCGACGGGGCGTGACTGCCAGCGGGTCTCGAAGAGCGCGCCGTCGAGCGGTGAGAGCGCGGCGAGCTCGAACTCCTCCGCCTCCAGGACCAGTTGCTCTCTCTCGTCCCAGAGTCGCAGGTCCAGGGTCGCGGTGTCGCCGTCCACGGAACGCAGCCGGCAGGTCACCCACACAGGCGTGGTGCGCAGCCCGGTGAACCGCAGCCGTCCGACGCCGGCGGGCACGAACGCCCGGCCCTCGGGCGCCGCGCCCGGCAGGGCAGCCGTGTGGAAGGCGGCGTCGAGGACCGCAGGGTGCAGCAGGTGGCCGGCGGCGGGCTTCGGGGCCAGCCGGGCGAGCGCCGCACCGTCCGTGCGGTGGCCCTTCTCAAGACCTCTGAACGCCGGGCCGTAGTCGATGCCCAGGGCGGCGAGTCCGGCGTAGACGCCCGGCAGTTCGACCTCTTCGTCGCACTGCTCGCGGAGTGCGCCGAGCTGCTCGCCGGCACCGGACGCAGGCTCGCCGGCAAGGACGCAGACGCGTCCGCTGACGTGCCGCTCCCACGGCGCACGCCGCTCGCCGGCGAAGGTCGAGGCGATGGTGAACTCCCTGAAGCCGTCCTCCGCGGGCCGCAGGACCAGTTGCAGCCGTACGGGCCGGTCCGCGTCCAGACACAGCGGCTGTACGAACCTGACGTCGGTCAGCCGCGCTTCGCCGCCGCCCTGCAACGCGGCAGCGGCCTCCAGTGCCATGGTGAGGAAGGCGGCGCCGGGCAGCCAGACCTCGCCGGTGACGCGGTGGTCGGTGAGATAGCCGAAGCGGCTGTCGCGCAGGTCGATGTCGGTCTGGAAGATGTGCCGGTCGGGCTCGTCGCTGGCCTCGATGTGCGTGCCGAGCAGCGGCGAGGCGCCGCCCGCCGGGGAGGCCGGGGCGGGAGCGAGCCAGTGGCGTTCGCGGGCGAAGGCGTAGGTGGGCAGGTCGATCCGGCGGCCCCGCGGGAACAGCACCGACCAGTCGGGGATGTGCCCGGCCGTGTACAACTCCCCCAGCCTGCGCAGCAGGACGTCGCGCCCGTCCTGCTGCCGACGCAGCGATCCGACGCTGACCGCGTCGATCCCGGCCTCGGCCGCCACGGCTTCGATCGACGCACCGAGCGACGGGTGCGGGCTCAGCTCGACGAAGTAGCGGTAGCCGTCGTCGAGCATCCGGCGGATGGTGTCCGCGAAGCGGACGGGTTGCCTGAGGTTGGCGAACCAGTACTCGGCATCGAGCCGGTCACCGGGCACGGGTTCGGCCAGTACCGCCGAGTACAGCGGGGTCGGCGTCCCTATGCCCCGGATGCCGGAGAACCGGCCGAGCAGTTCCTCGCGGAGCGGGTCCATCAAGGGGGTGTGAGAGGCGAACGGCGTCGACAGCGGCCGTACGCGGACTCCCTGCCCGTCGAGGTGCCGGCGCAGCTCGGCCAGCGCGTCGGCATCGCCGGAGACGGCCGTGGAGTGCGCGCTGTTGACCGCCGCGACGAACAGCCGGTCCGCGTACGGCTCGAGCAGCTTCTCGACGTCCGTGCGCGGCAGGTCCACGGCCAGCATGCCGCCCTGTCCGACCACAGGTACGACCGCCTGGGCGCGCCCGGTCACCACGGCCACGGCGTCGTCCAGCGTGAGGGCGCCCGCGCTGTAGGCGGCGGCGATCTCGCCCAGGCTGTGGCCGACCACGGCGTCCGCGGCGATGCCGAGCGCACGCCAGGCGGCGGCCAGTGACGCGTTGACCGCGAACAGCACCGGCTGCAGGAACTCGGTCCGGTCGAGCGGGGAGAATTCCTCCGGCGCCCGCAGCACGTTGAGCACCGACCAGCCGACGTGACGGCGCATCGCCTCGTCGATGCGGGCCATTTCCTCGCGGAACGCGTCCGATCCGGCGAACAACTCGATGGCCATGCCCGGCCATTGGCCGCCGTGCCCGGCGAAGACGAACGCCACCTTGCCCGTCTGCTCCTCACGGGGCGGCGCAAGAGGCATGCGTCCGGCCGCCAGCGCGTCGAGATGGGCCAGCAGTTCGTCCCGGTCACCCGCCACGATCCCCGCACGCCGTTCGAAGTGGCTGCGGTGGTTCGCGAGGGTGTGGGCGACGTCCGGCAGGGGGGCGTCCTCGGTCACGTACCGGGCCAGCCGGGCAGCCTGCCCCCGCACGGCGGCCTCACTGCGCCCGGACAACACGAACAGCCGCTTTCCCGGCGTGACGTCGTCCTGCGGCTCCGCCTCGGCCGCCGGGGCCTCCTCCACGATCACATGCGCGTTGGTTCCGCTGATCCCGAAGGCGCTCACTCCGGCACGGCGTACGCGATCCCCCGAGGACGGCCAGTCGACCTCTTCCTGCAGCAGGTGCAGCCCGCTGTCGTCCCAGTCGACGTGGCGGCTGGGCGTGCCGGCGTGCAGGGTGCGGGGCAGGGTCCGATGGCGCAGCGACTGCACCACCTTGATCAGCCCGATCACGCCCGAAGCCGCCTGCGCATGACCGATGTTGGACTTGAGCGAGCCCAGGTACAGCGGCCGGCCGTGCGGACGCGAGCCGCCGAAGACCTCCGACAGGGCGTTCGCCTCGATCGGGTCGCCCAGCGTCGTACCCGTTCCGTGCGCCTCCACGTAGTCGATGTCGGCGGGCTCCAGTCCGGACTGCTCAAGGGCTCGCCGGATCACCTGCTCCTGGGCCGGACCGTTCGGTGCGGACAGTCCCTGGCTGCGGCCGTCCTGGTTGACGGCCGTGCCGCGCAGCACGGCCAGCACCTCGTCACCGTCCCGCCGCGCGTCGCTCAGCCGCTTCAGTACGACGATGCCCACGCCCTCGGCCCAGATGGCGCCGTCGGCGTCGTCGGAGAAGGAGCGGCAGCGGCCGGTCGGCGACAGGCCCCGCAGCCGGCTGAACTCCACGAAGGTCCCCGGCGTCACCATCACGGTCACGCCACCGGCGAGGGCCAGATCGCACTCGCCCGACCGCAGCCCTTGCGCCGCCAGGTGGAGCGCCACCAGCGACGACGAGCACGCCGTGTCGACCGTGAGCGCGGGGCCGCCCAGCCCCAGCGCGTAGGCGAGCCGGCCCGAGGCCACGCTGAGCGCCGAGCCCGTGCCGATGTACCCGTCCAGCTGGTCGAGCCGGGTGCCCGCCAGGTAGTCGCTGCCGAACATCCCGACATACACGCCGGTGCTGCTCCCCGCCAGCTCGGCCGGCACGATCCCGGCGCGCTCCAGTGCCTCCCACGCCGTCTCCAGGAGCAGGCGCTGCTGCGGGTCCATGGCGGCCGCTTCCCTCGGTGTGATCCCGAAGAACCCCGCGTCGAAGGACTCGAGGTCCTCCAGGAAACCGCCTTCCCGGGCGTACGACTTGCCCATGACCTCCGGGTCGGGGTCGTACAGGGACTCCACGTCCCAGCGTCCTGCCGGGAACGGACCCACCGCGTCGCGGCCCTCCGCGACCAGGTGCCACAGGCCCTCCGGATCGTTCACGCCGCCCGGCAGACGGCATGCCATGGCCACCAGGGCCACCGGCTCGTCGGACGCCCGCGTCGCCGGTGTCTGCGTGTGGGTCCGCTGCGTGTGGGGAGCGGTCCGGCGGGTCGTAGTGCCGCCGGACGCGAGTGCGGTGGTGAGCAGGTACTCGGCGAGCCGGGCCGCGGTGGGGTGGTCGAACAGCAGGGTGGCGGGGAGCTTGGCGCCGATGCGGGTGCCGATGCGGTTACGGAGTTCCATGGCCGTCATCGAGTCCATGCCGAGTTCGCGCAGTGGCCGGTCGGGGCGGACGGACTCCGCCGAGCGCAGGCCGAGGGCGCGGGAGGCCTCCTCGCGGACCAGAGCCAGGACGCGTTCGGAGCGCTCGGCCTCCGGCAGCCGGGCCAGGCGGTCCGCCAGGCCGTCGCCGCCGTCCTGGGCGGTGCGGGGCGCGGGCAGCAGCGAGCGCCAGAGCGCTCCCGCGGTGCTGCCTGCGGCGGCCGTGGTCTCGCGCAGGCGGGGCAGGTCCAGGGCCCAGGCGACCAGGTGCGGTGATCCCCGCCGCAGGGAGAGTTCCACGAGCTCGCGGCCCTGATCGGGGGTGAGGGCGCGGTGGCCGAGGCGGGCCATCCGTTCCAGGTCGGCGTGTTCGGCTGCGAGGCCCTCGCCCGCCCAGGCACCGAAGGAGACCGAGACGCCGGGCAGGCCCAGAGCCCGCCGGTGGTGGGCCAGTTGGTCCAGGAAGACGTTGGCCGCCGCGTAGTTGCTCTGGCCCGCGTTGCCGACGACGCCGGCGGCCGAGGAGATCAGCAGGAAGAGGTCGAGCGGTGCGTCGGCGGTGAGCCGGTGCAGGTGGGCGGCGCCGTCGACCTTGGGGCGCAGCACCTGCGCAAGGCGTTCGGGTGTCAGCTCGGCGACCATGCCGTCGGCCAGGATGCCGGCACAGTGCACGACGCCGCGCAGCGGCAACTCGTCGCCGATACGGCCGAGTACGCCGGCCAGGGCTGTCTCGTCCGCGATGTCGCACGCCGCGACCTCGACCTCGGCGCCGAGCGCGGTCAGTTCCGCGGTGACCTCCGCGGTACGCGGGTCCTGGGCACCCTGACGTGACGTCAGCAGCAGGCGCGGGACACCGTGTTCGGCGAGGAGCCGGGCAAGGTGCCGGCCGACCGCGCCCAGACCGCCGGTGATCAGCACGGTGCCGTCGGTGGGCACCAGGGTGGGGCGGCCGACCAGGTCGAGGACGAGGGGGCCGCCGGATGCGGTCCGCCGCCGTATCGCCTCGCGCGCGGCGGTGACGGGCAGGACCTGGGGACGGACGGGGCGCGTGCGCCCGGCCGCGGCCGATGCGACAGCCGCACGCAGGGCCGCCCCGAGCTGTTCACGGCCTGGCTCGGCACCTTCGGCGGCAACGGCGTGCACGGCGCCCAGGGCGGCCGCGGCGGTGAACGGCAGTTCGTCGGGGAGGACCGCGACCAGCCGCGCGTCGGCGATCGCCTCGGAGCCGGGTGCGGTGTCGGCGAGGGCGACGACCCGCAGGCCGGGGGCGAGTCCCTCGACGCCGGGGCCGGCCTCGGTGAGCACACCGGCGCACGCGGCGCGCAGCGCCTCGTCACCGGGGACGAGGTCCGCGGTGGGCTGCACGGCAACAGCGTGCCCCTGGATCCTCACCTGGCCGGCGGCCAGGGTCCGGGGTGCCACGGGGCGCAGGCTGGGGTCCACCGGGAGGCCGGTCAGCTCGTAGCAGTCCCCGGCCGGGATCCGCAGCGCATCCCGGGCGCGGGCGCGCACCAGTCGCGGGACGAGCAACGTGCCCGCGCGGAAGGCGAGTTCGGGCTCATCGACGTACCCGACGGCGGCCGTCAGCGCGCCCGCGGGTCCGGAGCCGTCGAGGTCGAGCAGGGTCAGCCCGAGGTCCGGGTGTTCCGTGCGGGCGCTGCGGGCCAGGCCCCAGAGCACCGACTGGGCGAAGCCGGGCACCGTGTCTTCGTCGTCCGCGGCGACGGCGCCGTGGGTCACCCACACGGTCCGGGCCGGCGCCTCTTCCGGCGGGAGAGCGATGAGCGTCCGCAGTTCGGCCAGTGCCGTGGCCGCGAACTCCCGTGCTGCGGCGGCCGGTTCGGCATCCGCCGCCGGTTGCGGCCAGAACCGTACGAGGATCTCGGCGCCCGTCTCGCGCATCTGGATCCCCGCCGCTTCGAGGCCTCGCAGGGCCGCGGTGACATCCGGGTCCGACCGGTCGCCGATGACGGCCCACTCCGCGCCCGGCGCCCCGGCGGGCGCTTCGGGTGCGGCCGTCCACGCCACCTCGTACAGGTGACGGCCGTTCTCCGAGCCGCCGTTCAGGTCTGCCGGGTCCGCGGCGCGCAGCCGTACACCGTCCAGCCGGCCTGCCGGGATACCGTCGGTGTCCCAGAGCGTCACGTCCAGTGTGAGGTCCGTGCCGGAGCCGCCGGTCCGCCGTACGGACGCGGTGAGGTCGGTCGCGCCGCCGGGCGGCAGGACGCAGCGGCCCACCGCGACCGGCAGCAGCACGCGGCCGTCGGACGCGTCGAACGCGGCGGCCACGTGCAGCGCGGCGTCCAGCAGCGCCGGATGCACCGGGTACGGGTCGGCCACATCGCGGGCCGCGGACGGCAGCGAGAGCCGGGCCAGCAGTGCGCCGTCCCCGGTCGTGACCGCCGACTGCACGCCCTGGAAGGACGGGCCATACCCGAGACCGAGCGCGGCCAGCCGCTCGTACGTCCGCGGGCTCCAGGCCTCCTCGGCCGTCTGCGGCCACTCCGGCGGCCGGCCCGCCGTCACCTCGTCGGGCCCGGCCGCCGACGCGGTGGCGTGCAGGGTCCAGCCCGTGGCCTCCTGGCCGCGCGGACGGCTGTGCACGGTGATCTCCGGCCGGGGGCCGGCGGTGACCACCTCTACGGACACCTCGACCGTGCCCGACGCGGGCAGGGTGAGGGGCGCAAGGAGGAGCAGGTCGGTGACGTCTCCCAGGTCGTCCGGACGGGCCACGGCGAGCGCGGCGCGGCACAGCTCCATCAGGGTCGTGCCGGAGACCACGGTCCGCCCGAACACGGTGTGGTCGGGCAGCCAGTGGGCGGTGGCCGGGGACCACTCGTTGCGGAACGTCCAGCGGGTCTCGTCCGCCGACTGCAGCTGGATGCCGAGCAGCGGGTGCGCGGCGCGGTCGAAGAGACCAGGGGCGCCGGCGGCGGACTCGGGCTCGATCCAGTGGCGCTGCGAATCCCAGGCGTACGTCGGCAGGTCCACCGTCCCGGTGTCGGCCACCAGGCGGCGCCAGTCGACCGGCTGGCCGTGGACATGGAGTTCGGCGGCGGCCCGGTCCAGGCAGGCGGCCCCGTCCTCGTCGCGGCGGAGCGAGCCGACGGCGACCAGGTCGTGGGCCGGGTCCCCGGCGTCTTCGGCGACGGTGCGCAGGGCCGTGAGCAGGGACGGGTGGGGGCTCAGTTCGACGAAGCAGCGGTAGCCGTCGGCGACCATGCGCTCCACGGTGGGCCCGAAGCGGACGGGTTCACGCAGGTTGGAGTACCAGTAGTCGGCTTCCAGCTCCTCGGTGACCGGCTCGCCGGTGACCGTGGAGTACCAGGCGACGGAGGTCGGACAGGTGAGGACGCCGTCGAGTTCGTCGAGGATCGTGGCGCGCACCGGCTCGACCTGGGCGCTGTGGGAGGCGTAGTCGACGTCGAGCCGGCGGACGAACACCTGCTCGCGGTCGAGGTCGGCAAGCAGGGCTTCCAGGGGCTCCACCTCGCCGGCGATCACCGTCGAGCGGCCGCTGTTCACGGCGGCGAGGGACACCCGGCCGCCGAGGCCGGCGAGGCGGGCCTCGACCTCGGTGTGCGGCAGAGCGACGACGGCCATGGTGCCGGTGCCGGACAGGCCGGTCAGGGCCTGGCTGCGCAGGGCGACCACCGCGGAGGCGTCGTTGAGGCTGAGCGCCCCGGCGACGCAGGCCGCGGCGACCTCGCCCTGGCTGTGGCCGATGACGGCGTCCGGCCGTACGCCGCGGGCCCGCCACACGGCGGCCAGGGACACCATCACGGCGAAGAGGACCGGCTGGAGGACGTCCACACGGTCCAGAGGCGGGGCGCCCGCGTCACCACGCAGGGCGGCCGCCACCGACCAGTTGGTGAACGGGCGCAGGGCGGCGTCGCACCGGTCGAGTTCGTCCGCGAACACCGGGGAGCGGTCCAGCAGATCGCGGGCCATGCCGGCCCATTGAGCGCCCTGGCCGGGGAAGACGAAGGCCAGCTTGCCCGGTGAAACGGTCCGCCCAGGGCCGACGACCATGTCGGTGTCGGACTGCCCCTCGGCAATCCCGCGCAACGCCGTGAGCAGTTCGTCGCGGTCGCTCGCCTGGACGACGGCTCGGTGCTCGAAATGCGTACGGTGACGGATCAGGGTCCCGGCCACACCGGCCAGCGGCAACTGCGGCTGTGCTGCGAGCAGTTCGAGGAGCCGGCCGGCCTGTCCCCGGAGGGCGGGGAGAGTGCGCGCGGAGAGCGGGAAGAGGGTCCTTCCGGGCAGTTCCGCGGTGAGCTCTCCGGCGATCGGCTTTCCGGCAGCCGGCTCCTCTGCAATCGGCTCTCCGGCAGTCCCGGGCTCGGGAGTCGGATTCCGGGTGGGCGGCTGTCGGACGGGCGTCGGCGTGCGGCCCTGCCGCGCCAGGTCGTCGGGCGCCTCCTCCAGCACCACATGAGCGTTGGTGCCGCTGATCCCGAACGCGCTCACCCCGGCCCGCCGCACCCGGTCGCCGCCCCGCGGCCATGCCTCGGCGGCGCTGTGCACACGCAGGCCGCCGCCCGCCCAGTCGATGTGCTCGGCCGGGGTCTCGGCGTGCAGCGATGCCGGAAGCAGCTCGTGGCCGAGGGCCAGGACCGTCTTGATGACGCCGCCGATGCCCGCCGCGGCCTGGGTGTGACCGATGTTCGACTTCAGGGAGCCGACGCCGAGCGGCCGGTCGGCGGGGCGCCCCGGTCCGAAGACGGTCGCGAGCGCGCGCCCCTCGATGGGGTCGCCGAGCCGTGTGCCCGTCCCGTGTGCCTCGACATGGTCCAGGTCGTCCGGCCGGAGCCCGGCGGCGTCCAGGGCGGCGCGCAGTACCCGCTCCTGCGCCGGGCCGCTCGGGGCGCTCAGGCCCTGGCTTCGGCCGTCCTGGTTGATCGCCGACCCCTTGACGACCGCGAGGACCCGGTCGCCGTCCCGGCGGGCGTCCGCGAGCCGCTTGAGCAGCACCAGACCGCAGCCCTCGGCCCACACCACACCGTCCGCGTCGGCCGCGAACGGACTGCACCGCCCGGACGGCGACAGTCCGCGCAGCCTGCTGAACTCGACGTGTCCGCGAGGCGTCACCATCAGCGTCGCGCCGCCCGCCAGCGCGAGGTCGCACTCGCCGCCCGCCAGCGCCCGCGCGGCCAGGTGCAGGGCGACGAGGGAGGAGGAGCAGGCGGTGTCGACGGTCACCGCCGGGCCCTGGAGACCGAGGGTGTAGGCGATGCGGCCGGAAGCCACGCTGGACGCCGAGCCGGTGCCGACGTGCCCGTCGAGTTGGCCCAGTCCGGCCGAGGCGAGGTATCCGCTGTCGTACAGGCCGATGTAGACGCCCGTGGAGGTGCCGTTCAGCGTCCGAGGGACGATCCCGGCGCGCTCGATCGTCTCCCAGGTGGTCTGCAGCAGCAGCCTCTGCTGCGGGTCCATGGCCGCGGCCTCGCGCGGCGAGATCCCGAAGAAGGGCGCGTCGAAGCGGTCGATGTCGGCCAGGAAGCCCCCGCGCAGGGTGTACGCCTTGCCGGTGGCCTCCGGATCGGGGTCGTAGAGCCCCTGGGTGTCCCAGCGGCCCGCGGGCACCTCGGTGATGGCGTCCTCGCCCGCGGCCAGCAGCCGCCACAGCGCCTCGGGGTCGTCGGCGCCGCCGGGGAAACGGCAGGCCATGGAGACGATGGCGATGTCCCCGTCCGTCCGCTCCGGCGGGTTCGCCGGCGCCGGGTCCGCCGTCACGGTGACAGCGGGCCTGTCGTCGAGGACCGCCTCCGTGATCGCGGCGATCGTGGGGTGGTTGAAGACGAAGGACGGCTCCAGGGGACGGCCGATGTGCCCGGAGAGGCGTGCGGCCAGCGTCACCAACTGGCGTGAACCCAGGCCGAATTCGGCAATGGGCCGCTCAGGGTCGACGGCCGCCGGGTCGAGCCCGGCCTCCGCGGCGACAGCCGCCGCCAGCCAGGCCCGCACGCCCTCGGAAGTCGTGTCGGACATCTCGGGGAACTGCTTCGGGGACTCGCTCGCAGGCATCTGGAAAGGTGTCCTCGTGAAGTGGGGCTCAGGCGGTTTCCGTACGACCGGCACGGCTGGTACGCCCCCCGGTGTACGGCGGACTCGGCGACGTACCACCGTGCAACCGGCGTTCGGCCAGTACGGTCGTTGTGCCGCCGCCGGGCGCGATCGCGCGCTCCGGCGGCGGGTGACGTCATCTCAGGGCGGGGACGCCGACCACCGAAAGGGTGCCGGCGAGGTACGCCTCCCGGGAGGCGTGGCGCTGGATCTTCCCGCTGGACGTCTTGGGGATGGTGCCAGGGTGTACGAGCACGATGTCGTGCACCGACAAGCCATGGGCCGCGCCGATCGAGCTGCGGATCAGATCGGTGATCTTCTCGGACTCGCCTGCCGCCTCCGGGGCCGTTTCGGCGACGACGACGGGCTGTTCGCCCTGCACTCCGCTGTCCACGGAGAACGCCGCGGTGCAGCCCGGCCGCAGCGCCCAGTGGGACATCTCGGCGGACAGCTCCAGGTCCTGCGGGTAGTGGTTGCGTCCGTCGATGACCATCAGGTCCTTCAGGCGTCCGGTGACGAACAGTTCACCGCCACGCAGGAAGCCGAGGTCGCCGGTCCGCAGGAAACGGCCCTGACGGTCCTTCAGAGTGGCCCGGAAGGTCTCACGGGTG
The DNA here is from genome assembly GCF_036057275.1 of Streptomyces sp. NBC_00390. NCBI lineage: Bacteria > Bacillati > Actinomycetota > Actinomycetes > Kitasatosporales > Streptomycetaceae > Streptomyces > Streptomyces sp. NBC_00390. The sequence goes on from NZ_CP107945.1 coordinate 613,299, forward strand.
GCGAGGGCATTGCGCCAGTAGCCCTTGGCGACACTCGCGCCGCCGACCCAGATCTCGCCGACCTCGCCCTCGGGCAGTTCCTCCTGCCGCTCGGGATCGGCGATCACCACGGTCATGCCGGGGCCGGGTCGGCCGGAGCTGACCGCCGCCGCGTCCGCCGCACCGGCGTGCGGCCCGCTCTCGGCTGCCTCGATCAGAGCGGGCGGGGCCGTGACCGAACTGCCGGTGACCATCAGGGTGGCCTCGGCCAGGCCGTAGCACGGGTACAGGGCCTCACGGCGGAAGCCGGCCGCACCGAAGGTCTCGGTGAACCGCCGCAGGGTGGCGGCCCGCACCGGTTCGGCGCCATTGAAGGCGACCTTCCACCGGCTCAGGTCCAGGCCGTCGAGGAGGTCGGGCGTGGCGTGCTTCAGGCACAGCTCGTACGCGAAGTTGGGGCCGCCGCTGGTGTGCGGGCGGTAGCGGTCGAGGGCGGTCAGCCAGCGCGCGGGCTGCTGCAGGAAGTGCAGCGGCGAGAAGAGCGTGGCGGTGACGCCGAGGTGGACCGTGTTCAGGACCGGGCCGATGAGGCCCATGTCGTGGTAGACGGGCAGCCAGCTGACGAACAGTTCGTGGTCGTACTCCGCGATCGTGTCCGGGGTGTGGCCCATCCGCTCCGTGATGACCCGCTGGTTGTCCAGCAGGTTCCCGTGGGTCACCATCACGCCACGCGGGGCGGAGGTGGAGCCGGAGGTGTACTGGAGGAAGGCGACCGAGTCGGCGGTGAGGTCGGGTTCGCGCCAGGAGTCGGCCGCGTCGTCGGGGATGTCCTCGGTGGCGACGCAGGTGATCCCGTCCAGTTCGGGCAGGTGTTCCACCATGGCGCCGAGGGCGGCGATCACCTCACGGCCGCCCAGGATCACCTTGGCGTCCGCGTCGGCGATCAGACGCCTCATCCGGGTCACGGCCCGGTGGTTCTGCGACCGCCCCTGCGGGGGCACGCCGGGCACGGCGACGACCCCGGCCGAAAGACAGCCCAGGTAGCCGCAGATGAACTCGAGCCCGGGCGGGTACAGCAGCATGGCGCGGGAACCGGCCAGGCCGCGCGCCTGCAGCCAAGCGGCGACGGCTCGGGACCGGTCGGCCAGACGCCCGTAGGAGAGGTCCTGAATCTCTCCGTCACAGTCTCCGGTGACGAGATAGCGGTATGCGGTCCGGTCGGGCTGTTGCGAGGCGTGCGTGGTCAGCAGATCGACCAGTGAACTTGCCATGTGACGAGTCTCACCTGTCTGGATGAGTGACGCAGGAAACTGGAGTTCGAGGGCCGCGTCGTATGTACGCGCAGTAGCCGTGGCCGGCATGGCCCCCTTGCCATGCCGTCCGACTCGACCGCCCACCCGAGGAGTTGCGGCAATGCGTCCGCGGACTCCTCGCGCCCCCCGTTCGGTTTACTACCGACGAGTAGCACCATAGCAAGTTCCCTCGTCCCGACAGGCGAAGCGGATGTAAACCCTGAGTATCCAACTGAATCAGGCCATCTGACGCCCCGTAGGAGAAAGCACCCGCACTCAAGGATGCGACCGCGCGCCCGACCCGGGACGAGAAGCGACCCGACTCCAACCCCCTTCGCCGGCGCGTCCATCGAAGCGCTCTCAGCCTCGACGCTGGTCCCCCTCGCCGACAACGCGCATCCGATCGCGGCAGACCTGATTCCGGCTTCGCCGCGCGCCTCTTCCAGGGGACCTTCAGGCCGGAGCAGAGTCGCCGCCGCGCACGGTCAGGCGGCCAGGAACTTCCTGGCCGCGGCCGCGCCCGCCGCGGCGTCCCAGCCGCCCTCGCCGACGACGGCGGCCACGTGTGCCTCCGTGACGCCCCCGCCGCCCTCTCTCCCCTGCACACTGCCGACCGGGCCCACATCCCCGGCGGCCAAGCGCCGCACCGCGACATCGGCCCAAGGATCACCCACCACACCCTCCACAGGCCACCCGCGCCAAGGAGAGACCTCTCATCAGCGCAAACCACGCCCGAACGATGGCGGGCCGGAGTGCGCCACCAGCCGCCGTCGCCCGGTGGAACCGGGCAGGCTCCCGTACGCGGGCGGCCGGCACGGGAACCTCACCCGGGCCGGCCGCGTACGCACGCACGCACGGAGCAGTCGTCAGCCGATCTCGACGAGCAGATCGCCCGCCTCGACCTGCTGGATCCTTCCGATCGCCAGCCGCGCCACCGTGCCCGCACGCTGGGCGGTGATGGAGGCCTCCATCTTCATCGCCTCGATCGTGGCCACCGTCTGACCCGCCGACACCGAAGCGCCCTCCTCCACCTGGAGCGTCACCACACCCGCGAACGGCGCGGGGACATGCCGGTCGTTGCCGCGCTCGGCCTTCTCCGCGGCCTTGACCTCAGTGGCGACGGACCTGTCCCGCACCGACACGGGGCGCAGCTGGCCGTTGAGCGTGGCCAGCACCGTACGGAAGCCCCTCTCGTCGGCCTCGGAGATCGCCTCCAGTTCGATCAGCAGCGTGACACCGGCCCCCAGGGTGACCGTGTGCTCGGTGTCCGGCTCCAAGCCGTAGAAGAAGTCCTGCGTGGGCAGTACGGACGTATCGCCGTACGCCTCGCGGTGGGCGTCGAACTCCTTGGTCGGGCCGGGGAACAGCAGTCTGTTCAGCGTCGCCCGCCGGTCCCGGCCCAGTCCCTGACGGTCCTCGTCCGACAGGGTCGGGGTCTCGGCCTGCTCGGGGCGGCCTTGGAGTGCGCGCGTGCGGAACGGCTCGGGCCAGCCGCCGGGCGGGTCGCCCAGCTCGCCGCGCAGGAAGCCGATCACGGAGTCCGGTACGTCGAACTTGCCGGGGTCGGACTCGAAGTCGGCCGCCTCGACCCCGGCTCCGACCAGGTGCAGGGCGAGGTCTCCCACCACCTTCGAGGAGGGAGTCACCTTGACCAGCCGGCCCAGCATCCGGTCGGCGGCCGCGTAGCAGTCCTCGATCAGCTCGAAGCGGTCGCCGAGGCCGAGCGCAATGGCCTGCTGACGCAGGTTCGACAGCTGTCCGCCGGGGATCTCGTGGTGATAGACGCGCCCGGTGGGCGAGGCGAGCCCCGACTCGAAGGGCGCGTAGACCTTGCGCATGGCTTCCCAGTACGGCTCGAGCCCCCCGACCGCGTCGAGCGAGAGCCCGGTTGCGCGCTCGGTGTGGTCGGTGGCCGCGACGAGCGCCGACAAGGACGGCTGGCTGGTGGTGCCGGCCATCGAGGCCACGGCGGCGTCGACGGCGTCGACGCCCGCGTCGATCGCGGCGATCAGCGTCGCGAGCTGGCCGCCCGCCGTGTCATGCGTGTGCAGATGCACCGGAAGGTCGAAGCGCTCACGCAGTGCGGTCACCAGGGTGCGGGCCGCGGGCGGGCGAAGCAGGCCGGCCATGTCCTTGATGGCCAGTACGTGCGCACCGGCCTCGACGATCTGCTCTGCGAGGCGCAGGTAGTAGTCGAGGGTGTACAGCTGCTCGGCCGGGTCCGACAGGTCCGCGGTGTAGCACAGGGCGACCTCGGCCAGCGCGGTGCCGGTGGACCGTACGGCATCGATGGCGGGACGCATCTGCGAGACGTCGTTGAGCGCGTCGAAGATCCGGAAGATGTCCATACCGGTCGCCGCCGCCTCGGCGACGAAGGCGTCGGTCACCTCGACGGGGTAGGGCGTGTAACCGACGGTGTTACGCCCACGCAGCAGCATCTGCGTACAGATGTTGGGCACCGCCTCCCGCAGTGCCGCGAGACGCTCCCAGGGATCCTCGGCGAGGAAGCGCAGAGCCACGTCGTAGGTGGCGCCGCCCCAGCACTCCAGACTCAGCAGCTCCGGTGCTGTGCGGGCGACATGTGGGGCCACGGCCAGCAGATCACGCGTCCTCACCCGGGTGGCCAGCAGGGACTGGTGCGCGTCACGGAAGGTCGTGTCCGTCACCGCGACGGCCCGCTGTGCGCGCAGCTCCGCTGCGAACGCCTCCGGCCCGAGTGCCGCGAGGCGCTGCCGGGAGCCTGCGGCGGGCGGTGTGCCCAGTGAGGCGGCAGGGAGCTTGACGGCCGGGTCGATGACCTGGGGGCGCGGACCGTGGGGTCGGTTGACGGTCGTCTCGGCGAGATAGGTGAGCATGCGGCTTCCCCGGTCGGCCGAGGGGCGCGCCGTGAGCAGCTCCGGGTGGTCGGCGATGAAGCTCGTCGTGACACGGCCCTCACGGAAGCCGGGATGGTCGAGCACGGCGCCGAGGAAGGGCAGGTTGGTGGCGACTCCGCGGATACGGAACTCGGCGATCGCACGCCGTGCGCGGCGGGCGGCGTTGGCGAAGTCATGGCCGTGGCAGGTCAGTTTGACCAGCATGGAGTCGAAGTGGGCAGACACCTCGGCGCCGGTGTGGACGGTGCCGCCGTCGAGCCGTACGCCGGGGCCGCCCGGGGAACGGTACGCGGAGATGGTGCCGGTGTCGGGGCGGAAGCCGTTGGCGGGATCCTCCGTGGTGATACGGCACTGCAGGGCCGTGCCCGAAAGGACGATGTCGTCCTGCGTCAGGCGCAGTTCCGGAAGCGTCCTTCCCGCGGCGATCCGCAGCTGCCCGATCACCAGGTCCCGTCCGGTCACCTGCTCGGTGACCGTGTGCTCCACCTGGATACGGGGGTTCATCTCGATGAAGACATGGTTGCCGCGCTCGTCGACCAGGAACTCCACGGTGCCCGCGTTGACGTACCCGATGTGCCGGGCGAACGCGACGGCGTCGGCGCAGATGCGGGCTCGCAGCTCCGGGTCGAGGTTCGGCGCGGGAGCGATCTCGACGACCTTCTGGTGGCGCCGCTGCACCGAGCAGTCCCGCTCGTACAGGTGGACGACATTCCCCTGGGCGTCGGCGAGGATCTGCACTTCGATGTGGCGCGGGTTGATGACGGCCTGCTCCAGGAAGACGGTGGCGTCCCCGAACGCCGACTCCGCCTCGCGCATCGCCGCGTCGATCGCCTCCCGCAGCTCGGCAGGCTCGGCGACGCGCCGCATTCCCCGGCCGCCGCCGCCGGCTACGGCCTTGACGAACACCGGGAACCCGATGGAGTCGGCGGCGCCGAGCAGCGCTTCCACGTCCGTGGACGGCTCCGACGACTTCAGTACAGGAACACCGGCCTCGCGGGCGGCCGCCACCGCGCGGGACTTGTTGCCGGTGAGGTGCAGTACGGAAGCGGGGGGCCCGACAAAGGTGATCCCGGCCTCGGCACACGCGGCGGCGAGGTCGGGGTTCTCCGAGAGGAAGCCGTATCCGGGGTAGATGGCGTCGGCACCGGCCTTGCGCGCGGCCTTGATCACCTCGTCGACCGAGAGATAGGCCCGCACCGGATGGCCTTTTTCGCCGATCTGATAGGCCTCGTCCGCCTTTGCCCGGTGGAGCGAGTTGCGGTCCTCGTAGGGGAACACGGCCACGGTGGAGATGCCGAGCTCGAACGCCGCACGGAAGGCGCGGATCGCGATCTCGCCCCGGTTGGCGACCAATACCTTGCGGAACATCAATGTCCCCTGTCGTGTTGCGGGCGCGCAGCCTCAAGGTGGCGATGTCATCCCGGCAGTCCGGGATCGGCATCCGCTGTTCCCGTGACGGTACCGATCAGTAGCGGTGGCGTCGATCTCCGACCGGCGGGAGCTACGTCACGCCGGACGGTGCAGGCGCCGGCACAGTCCATGGCCGTGGGGCCCGGGGCAGGAGCTTCCCGCGCGGTTCCGGCCGGAGCGGGTCCACCACCTTCCGCAGCGTCCGGCACGTCACACCGTGCTTGCGCTCACGCTCCCGCATCGACATGCCACCGCGGTGGTCACGCCGGATCGCCTGTTCGTCGCCACGGGGTGAGCGGACGTCCGCACCACTGACAGCCCGACGGTCCTGCACCGGTTGACGCAGATGTCGACGGCCCGCCACCGGCTGAGCCGCACCCTCGCCGGACGGCCGCACCGACCGGACCAGCGAAAGCATGGACTCGGGGTCCTGACCGGGCGACACAGCCGGCGCGTTGGATTCGCTGTCCGGTCCAGCGCCCTCATGCCGCCGGGCGCGGTCGCGTCATTCGCCGCGCGGCAGCAGGGAGCCCAGCGGGCCGAGGTCGATGTTGAGGTCCTCGGGCCGCAGACCGAACTTGTCCAGAAGGGTTCCCATCCGGTCCTCGAGCAGCATGAGCGTGAGACCGATGCGCTCCTCCTGGTCAGGAGTGAGGTCACCAGTCTCCACCCGGCGCAGGGCCTGCCGTTCCATGAGCTGGCGGAGCAGTTCCACGACGGTCAGCACCAGCTGGGCCAGGTCACGCTCCACGGTGTCGGGATCGAGGTCCACGTGGCGCCGGCTCATGTGTCTTCCCCGAAGGGAGAGGCCACGACCGGTCCGACTGAGCAGATCAGCGCCTTCAGATCGACCCGGACGAGATCGACGTCCGCGATACTCAGCGTCAGATCCCCCGTGATCACGACTCCGCCCGCCAGCAGCCGGTCGAGCAGGTCGACGAGCGCCAGCCGGCGCTGCGCGAGCGGTGGCGTGGCCTGCTGCGTCATACCTCGTCCACCTCCCTGGCGAACGAGTACGGTGCCCAAGGGCCGGTCAGCTCCAACCGGACCCCTCGGCCCGCCGGTGCCAGCCGCCCGACCTCCGCGACGAAGGCCTCACTCCGCTCGCGTGGTACGAGATACGCGGCATTCAGTACGTTGCCCCGTGGAACACCCGGCAGCCTGGCGTCCTGGGGGTGGTGGACCAGACCGGCCTCGGCGAGGCGCGTCAGCTTCGCATGAAGCGTGTGCGACAGCGTGACGGCCTCGGACCACCGGCTCTGACCGGCTTCCCGCCGGCGCAGCCGCTGGCGCAGGTAGTCCCGGCCATTGGCCGGAGCGTCGCCAGACGCCCGGTCGTCGCGCGGTGCCTCCGCCGCGCCGTCGTCCGCGTACACCTTCACCCCCCACTCGACCCGCCCGTCCAGACGGTCCAAGGACCTGACGAACTGCTCTCGGCCCGAGTCGAGGAGGCGCCGTACGCCGTCGTGGTCATGGCAGACGGTCGCGAGACGCAGCGGCAGCGGGGTCGTGACCTGTGCGAGTGCGCCGATCACAGCCTCATGCCCCCGTGCTGTGGCGGTGAGCCAGTCCAGATCCTCCAGATGCGCGCGAAGGGCTTCGCCGTGGAAGTCCTCGGCCGGTACAGCACTCACCACGGCGGTCAGACCGTCGTGGATGAGCAGCTGCGGCCGCGCACCGCCGACGCCTCGCACATCCTGGGGCAGAGCCGTGCCGAAGGGCAGGGTCACGGCGTAGACGTAGCACAGGTCGGTCATGCGGAATCCGCCTCCAGAGCGGCGATGCGCTGTCGCAACCGTTCGTTCTCCTCGGACAGTTCACGCCGGCGCGCCCCGGAGGACAGCGCCGGGTCCTCCTGCCACCAGTCGATGCCCATCTCCTTCGCCCTGTCCACCGAGGCGACGACAAGGCGGAGTTTGATGGTCAGCAGTTCGATGTCGAGGAGATTGATGCGGATGTCCCCGGCGATCACGATGCCCTTGTCGAGCACGCGCTCCAGGATGTCCGCCAGGTTGGCCCCGGAGGCGCCGGAGAGGTAGGGGTCCGGCAGCCGGCTCGGGGACGTCATCGGCTGTCCCGGGCCGGGGAGCCGGCATACGCGGTCTCGTACGCCTCGTCATCCTCGTCCTCGGGCGCGTACGCCGACTCGTCGTCGGGGAGGTCCTCGTCCGGTTCATCCTGGCGGTGCTCGTCCTGCGTGGTGAAGTCCTCGTCGTCAGACGGCTCTTCGCCCTCCGCCTCGCCGTGCACCTCGTCGTCCGCGGCGTCGTACCCGTACTCGTCGTCCTCGTACCCGTCCTCCGCGGCCTCCTCCTCCGCCACGGCTTCCTCATGGGTACGGACCACCTCACCGTCCGCGATCTCGCCGCGCCAGCCGTTCTCGGCCTCACCGCGCATCGAGATGTGGCGTGCGAAGTTCTTGAGATCGAGCCGCACCCGGCGGCCCTGGGCGCGCCAGATGTTCCCCGTCTTCTCGAACAGCCCCTTGGGGTAGTACTCGATGACCAGCAGAACGCGTGTGAGCGTGTCGCCCAGGGCGTGGAAGGTGACGACGCCCTTGGTCGTGCCCTTGGCGCCTTCCGACGTCCAGGCCATGCGGGTGTCGGGGATCTGTTCGGTGGTGCGGGCCTTCCAACTGCGGTTGGACCAGAAGACCTTGAGGTTCCAGTCCGATGTGGTGTCGTCCGCGGCTGCCGCGCTCGTGACTCCCTTGGCGAAGGCGGGGAAGTCCTGGTAACGGGTCCACTGGTCGTAGGCCTCACGCACAGGCACTCCGACGTCCACGGATTCGAGGATGACGGTAGGTTTCCTCCCGCCCCCGCCCTTTCTGCCCTTCTTCCCCGATGAGGCGATGCTCTTGACGGCGTCGACGACATTCTCCTTCAGCCGAGCGGCGCCGAGTTCCACGGCGGTGCGCACGGGTGCCTTGCCGTCGGCGAGTTTGCGGCCGCCGTCCAGGGCCAGGCGGGCGAAGCCGGGGCTGCGGCCGTCCGCAATGTCGTTGAGCTTGACGGTGCTCTCGCCGAGCTTGCGGCCCAGCGCCGCGAGGAGGCGTTCGGTCTGTGCAAGGGCGTAGCCCTGGAGTTCGGACTTGAGCCGGTCGACCGCCGCCGGGTCCAGGGAGCCCGGCAGGGTGTTGCCGGTGTTCTTCGTATCAGTCATGGGACCGGCCTCCCCTCGACGCGGCCGTCTTCCGGGCCGCAGCGCTCCCCTGGGCCTTTGCCCTCGCCGTCGCCCTGGCAGGCACGGTCTTCTTGGCATCGGCAGTGTTCCGGGCGGCCGGCTCCTTGGCGGCGCCCCGCGTGCGGGCGGGCTTCCGGGCCGCGGCCTTCTTCCTGACGGGCTGCTTCTTGCCGGCTGCCGGTGACTCCTCCGCGTCAGCATCGTCGGCCACGGTCTCGGCATCCTCGGCGTCGTGTGCGTCCAAAAGCTCCTCCGCGCCTTCCGTCTCATCTGCCCGTATGGGCCCCGTCGCCTCGTCGACGGCCCCGGAGAGCTGGTCCTGGACGCCGAGGGTGCGCTCGTGCAACCGGTCCGCCAGTCCGCTGATCTGCCGGTTCACGACGGCGCCGGTGGCGGCCTTGCCCACTCCTCGCAGATCTGTGCGCAGTTGGTCGCCGATCTCCTTGAATTGCGGGTTGTCGCGCAGCCGCGCCGTGAGTGCCTCGGCGAGCGCACGCGGATGGAGCTGAAGTCGTTTACCCATCACCATCGTGCCGACGGCGAAGGCCAGTTTCGCCTTCTTCGTCCGCCCGAGCAGATAGCCCGCGCCTACCGCGAGCCCCAAGGTCAGCCTGTTGTTCATGGTGTCGGATTCCCACTCTCGAGTCGGTCGAGGAGCTCGTCCTCCAGGCGGTCGAATTCGGCCTCGTCGATCTCCCCGGCCTCCAGCCGCCTCTCCAGAAGGGCGAGTTCACGCATGACGGTCGAAGGGTCGTAGTACTGCCGCTCGGCCTCGGCGGCGACCTGACGCAGCACCCAGAGGGTGCCGCGCACCGGTGCCGCGGGAAGCAGGACGATCTCGCCCAGCAGGCCCATGGCGTCACTCCACGAAGCTGTACGGGGGCAACGGGCCGTTGAGCTGCACGGACAGTTGCGGACTCGCCTCGGCCAGGGAGTTCACCGCGGCGACGAACGCGTCGGCGTCGTCATGCGCCACCAGGCAGGAGACATTGACCAGCCAGCCGGAGGACTGGGGTCCCTCGCTGATCGCCTCGGCCGAGCGCCCGAGCTCCTGGCGCAAGTGCTCGGCGTCGATCGTCTCGCGCCGCTGCACGGCGGCCACGATCCGCTCACCGAGGCGGAGCTTCTCTTCGTGACTCCCACCACCTGCCAGGCGGTTGGCCTCGCTCATCGCTCGCAGTTCGGGGTTCTCACCGAGAATCCGATGCAGGACGAGCTCTTCCTCGTGCACGGCCTTCACGTTGAACTCGACCTTGCCGTCGAGCGCGGTGAGCCGTTCCTGGAAATGGCCGGCCCGCTCCGCGAGCACGGCTTTGACAGCGTGGTCGTCGGGTGACACACCGCCGAAGCGCATCGGCAGCACCGCACCGGCGGCCGACGCCTCGGCGAGCACCCGCTGGTGCGCGAGCAGATCACGCCGCTTGGGACGAAGGTGCTCCGGGGCGTCACTGACGATGGCCAGCAGCTCACCCTCGGTCACTGCGCGTACGGGCAGCGGCGGGTCGCCGACGCCCACGAGTTCGGCGGCGGGGCCCGGGTGGGAGCGGCGGGTGATGCCGTAGACGTATGTACTCACTCCTGCTCCTCCTTCTTACGGGCCGGCGCGGTACGCCGGGTACGCGGCCGGGGCTCGGACTGGCCTTCGTCCCGGGCCTGCTGAAAGGCGTCCGAGATGGTCTGTGCGGCACCGGAGAGGGCGCCCTTGGACTTTCCGCGGGCACCGGACTCGGTGATCTCGCCGACGATCTCGGGAAGACCGGGGCTCCTGTTCGGGCCGGCCTCCAGATCGAGGCGGTTGCACGCCTCGGCGAACCGCAGATAGGTGTCGACGCTGGCCACGACGACCCGTATGTCGATCTTCAGGATCTCGATGCCGACGAGCGAGACGCGTACGAAGGCGTCGATGACGAGCCCGCGGTCGAGTACGAGCTCGAGCACGTCGTAGAGTCCGCTGGTACCGCCGCCGCGGCTCTGCTGTGCCGGAACAACCGTCATGATGTCCGGTCCTCCTGTCTGGTGATTGTGGTCCTTTGGCCGGCGCGGGGTACGGCTCATGCCCGGTGATCGGCGGACCACGGCCCTCAGGGGACGGCCGCGTGGACCGTCATGAGGGGTCCGCCTTCCCGCGCTCGTAGCGCCGGACGCGCCGGTAGGTGGTCAGTTCGGCGTCGGGGCCGAGGACGACCTCGTACGTCGCGAGCAGGCTGGTCGTGTCGGGGACCCGGGCCAGTTCGAGGACTTCGACCTCGAGGACCCAGCCGTCCTCGGTGCGGGCGAAGGACGACACCGACTCCGGCTGCATTCCCGTGAGTTCGGCGAGCTGGCTCCGGGCCAGCCGCAGGACCTCGACGGCAGTGGGCGGGCCGTCCGCCCCGGAACCCTTTGAGGTTCTCCGTTGGTTCGTCATGCCTGACTCGTTCTCCATCGGGTTGCCCGTCCTGGGCGTCGGAAACGTGATGCTTCGTCAGTTCCGGATGTCCGTCTCAGGAGCATGCGGAGGAAGCGGCGGCACCTCGGGCGGATATACGGCGGCAGAGGGTGAACCCTCCTGACGCGCCGCGGATTTGAGCCAGACCGCCACGACCGCGAGGACGATCCCCACGATCAGGCCGGCGGCCCACCCGGGCAGAAATGCAGCAAGGGCCAGCACCAGAAAGGCGGTCAGAGCCGCCCCCGCGTAGAGCCCGGCGGCACCGGAACCCGTGTACAGAAGTGCCGTACGCCGCTGCTTGGTTGTCCGCTCGCGCAGCTCGTCCCTGATGGCTTCCCGGACGACCTGGGCAACATGGTCCGACAGGTTGGTGTCCATGACCGTCGCCTACCCTTGGCCCTCCCGGGTACGCGTGCCGCTGCCGAGGCAGGTTGCCGTGGGCGTGGGGCGGCCTGACGCGGCGGCAGCCGTGCTGGGTCGGCACGCGGCAGATCGGCTCGACGACGCCGAAGCGGTCCCGGCGCTCGCCAATTGAACGCTACGAGCGTGTGCGTGGCCGGTCCAGCGCCGCCGCGAGCCACCTCACCCGGGACGGTTCAGCGGCGCCGGCCGGTCACTTCGGCCTGCGCTCCGGCGGGTGGGGATGAAGCCCGGTCATCAGGATGTCCAGGTCCTGCCGCGTGGTCGCCGGCTCCCACCCGGCCGTCCGCACACAGCACCCGGCCGAGCGACGGGCGCCAGTCGAGACCCGGCCGGTCGGGTCGGAGCCCGGCGAGGGTGTCCATCAACGACGCGGACAGCCGAGTACCTGCGGCGCCGACTACAAGAACACGCCAGTCCGACCCGTAGCCGCAGCGTCTCCGCGCTTGCCTTCACCCGCGATGACGGGCCGCCATGTGCTCGGCGTGATGCCGGTCGAGCGCGGTTCCCTGCTCTTCACCGTCGTCGACGTGGCAGTCGTTCTCCCGGAATGCTTCGTGAATGGAGTGGGCCTCCAGTTCCGGATGCGGCGCGTCGGGGTAGGGGGCGCGCATCGTGCGCGAGACGGTGGCCGCGAAATCGTGGTCGTACAGCTCCGGACCCGCGGGTTGATCTTCGGACCGCCATGACGATGCCGAGGTTCTCGCCGTCCTCCGGGTGAGGACGAGGAGGGACTCGCTCTGCCGGATACGGGCCTGGTCGAGGACGCCGGTGTCGGTGGCGTCCTCCAGCAGCGGCCCGCCTGCTGGAGAGCGTCGTCTTCAGCCTGATCGGCCTCGCCCTGCCGATCCTGATGCGCGACCTGCCCGAGGGGTACGGCCTGTGGCCGCTCCAAGCGCTCGCCGACGTCACCACGCTCGTCGCCGTTCACCTGGTGCGGCAGTTCTGACCTGGGCCGGCTGCGGCGCGGGCTCCGAGCCCGGCTGGAGCACGGCCACGCCGGTCAGGGCGCGACATCGCCCAGGGCAGCTGTTCGGTGACAGCGCCTGCCCCTCCCGTTCGGCTCCGTGGACGCAGCCCTTGTCATGCCGGACGGCCGTCCGTCCCTCGTCGGCAGCCGCGCGCTCGGTCCGATTGGTTGCGCAGGGTCAGCATCGGACGGATTCTGGACGTGATGAAGCAGGCCGGTGAGGGCGTGATGAGTTACGCACGGAAGGCGACCGGGAACGTCGACTTCCGTGGCCCGCTGCACGTCACGAAGGCCGCCACGTTCGTACTCGACGGCCAGGACATCGTCATCGGCTGCAGTCCCGTCGCGCAGGAGCTTCTGGGCTACCGGCCGACCGAGATCATCGGACGGCCTGTCGGCACATTCCTGGCGTCCACAGCGGAATCGGCATCGGCATCGGCATCGGCTGATCAGACCGCCGGGCAGCCGGTCCCGCCCTTCCCGGAGCGCAACGTACATGTCGCCGTCCACCGGGACGGTCACCGTCTGCAACTCGTCACCGCCGTCTGTCACCTGTCCGGCACCGGCCCGGCGCAGCGGCTCCTCGTGGCCGCCGACCGGGAGCGGCTCAGAACATGGGAATCCCGGCTGGCCATGCTGCACAGTCTGGCCACGCAGTCACCTGTGGGTCTCGCCATCTACGACACCGATCTCCGTCTCGTCTGGTGCAACGCCGTCTCCGAGGAGGAGCTCGGGCTGCCGCTTGCGGAAGTCCGGGGCGAGTTGGCCGACGACCTGTACCCCGGGGGCAGATTCGTGACGGCGGGCTATCCGGAGACGATCGACACGGTCCTGCACCAGGTGATCGAGACAGGAGAGCCGTTCCTCGACCTGCACTTCCGCGGGGAGCAACCCAGCGACCCCGGGAGCGAACACACTTGGTCCTGTTCCTACTACCGGCTTCAGGACATGGGCAGCCATGTACTCGGCGTGTGCGAGGACGCGTTCGACATCTGCGACCGCTACAAGGCGCAGCGGGAGCTGAGCCTGTTGGCCGAGGCCAGCCGTCGCGTCGGAACCACGCTGGATGTGATCGTCACGACCGACGAGCTGGCCGAGGTGGCTGTGCCGGAGTTCGCCGACCTTGTCCAGGTCGACCTCGCTCCGGCGGTGCTGACCGGCGAGGTGCCGAGCGTCGCAGGTCCGGCTGGTACCCGGCTGATGCGCGCCTCGTCCCGCGCGGCGGCACCCGGCGGCACAGCAGACGACGTGGGGCCGCAGAACCGTCCACTGCGTCCGGTGGAGTATCCGAACGGCTCGCCCCAGCACCGTAGTCTCGCCTCGGGCGGGCTCGTGCTCGAAGAGGGCACACTGGTCGTGCCGCTGCGCGCCGGGGGCAGCGCCCTGGGCCTCGTCACCTTCGATCGCGGCAATGGGTCGGGCTTCTTCGACAGCGGTGCGGTTGCGGTGGCGGACGAGCTGGTCACCCGGGCCGCGGTGTCCGTCGACAACGCTCGTCGCTTCACCCGCGAACGGGCTGCGGCCCTGGCTCTCCAGCGGCAGCTCCTGCCCCAGCAGCTGCCGTCGAACTCGGCGGTCGAACTGGCTCATCGCTACCTGCCCGCGGACAGTCTGAGCGGCGTCGGCGGCGACTGGTTCGACGTCATCCCGCTGTCAGGAACCCGCGTCGGACTCGTGGTCGGGGACGTGGTGGGCCGTGGGCTCCAGGCGGCAGCCACCATGGGACGCCTGCGGACGACGGCGCGCGCGCTCGCACGTCTGGACATACCCCCTGACGAACTCCTCATGCGGCTCGACGATCTCGTGGGGCAGCCCGAGGACGACGTGGACGCCCCCGGCGCGTTCGCCGGGGACCACAATGTCGCAACCGGGGCCACCTGCCTCTACGCGATCTACGACCCCGTGTCGCGACACTGCACCATGGCTCGCGCGGGCCACCTGCCGCCGGCGATCGTGGAACCTGATGGACGCGTCCGTTTCCCGGAGCTGCCGGCCGGCCCGCCCCTGGGGCTCGGCGGGCTTCCCTTCGAGTCCCTCGAGGTCGACCTACCGGTGGGAAGTCTGTTGGCTCTCTTCACCGACGGTCTGGTCGAGGTGCACGACCAGGACATCGAAGAGAGGCTGGATACCCTGGCGAGAGTCCTCAGCGAGGGCTCGAGTTCCCTGGAGGATCTCTGTGATCGTGTCACCTCCGAACTGCATCCGGGCGGCACGACCCTCGATGACTCGGCTCTCCTGCTGGTCCGCACCCGCGAACTCGACAGCCGCAGGGTCGCCACCTGGAACCTGCCGACGGAACCGGTCTCTGCCGGCCGGGCCCGGGATCTTGTCGCCGGGCAGCTGAACAACTGGGGGCTGGAAGAGCTTGTGTTCTCCACCGAGCTGATCGCCAGCGAGCTGATCACCAATGCGGTCAAGCATGCTGTGGGTCCAGTGCATCTGCGGCTCATCCACGACCGCACACTCGTATGCGAAGTTGCGGACGCCGGACACACCGCCCCCCACCTGCGCCACAGCGGAGACGACGACGAAGGCGGGCGCGGACTGTTCATCGTTGCCCAGCTCGTCCTTCGATGGGGGACGCGTTACAGCCACTGGGGCAAGTCCATCTGGACGGAACAGGCACTGCACGCTTGAGCGCCCCGTCTCGGACCGGACCGCAAGGCGATGAACTCTTCATATTTCCCATCGACTTCGCCCCCGAAGGCGTCGGGACCACCGTGCGCTGCGCGGTGCGGGACACCGAGCAGGGCTACGCCGAAGGCGGCTGAAAGCACCCCAAGTCGCAGGGCCGGGGAATACGGCTGCCGTGTGGCCCGCTGTGATCACCATGAGCACTCTTGGACTGATCGGCAGTGGGCACATCGGCAGCACCCTCGCGAGGCTCGGCGTAGCCGCCGGGCTCGATGTGGTCCTCAGCAACTCACGCGGACCTGAGACTCTCGCCGACCTGGTTGCGGAGCTGGGCCCGCACGCCCGGGCCGCGACACCGGCCGAGGCGGCGGCCGCCGGCGACTGGGTCGTGGTCACCGTCCCGCTGAAGAACTACCGTCAGGTGCCGGTGGCGCCGCTGTCAGGGAAGATCGTTCTCGACACCGACAACTACTACCCCGAGCGCGACGGACAGATCACCGAACTGGACGCGGAAGAGACCACCACCAGCGAACTCCTCCAGCGGCATCTGCCGGACGCCAAGGTCGTCAAGGCGTTCAACAACATCTTCTTCGGGCATCTCGCCGCGTTGGCCCGGCCCTCAGGCGCGGTGGACCGTTCGGCGTTGCCGATCGCCGGCGATGACCCCGAGGCGAAGGCCGCCGCCACCCGGCTGCTCGATCTCCTCGGCTATGACGCGGTGGACGCGGGGCCGCTCGCCGACAGCTGGCGCTTCCAGCGCGACACGCCGGCCTATGTCGTTCCGTACGCGAAGAACCCGCAGGGTCGCGGCATCTCCATGGACGACCCGGGAGCGAGCGCGGACGCCGCGACGCTGCGCGCGGCCCTGGCCGCGGCCCGACGCGGCTGAGGAGCGACCGAACTCGGCCGAGCTTGCGAGCGAACGCGGGCTGACGGGCCAAGCGGCCCAGGACCGGGGGTGCTCCCGGCCTGAAGGCACCGTTGCCCACTACCAGTTGCTCAAGTGCCTCAGGCGGAGCCACCGGCTCGGCCATCGGCGCCACGGCGGCCTTCGGGTGACGTCATACTTGACCACCCGTGACAAACGAGGACGCCGGCAGCGAACGGGCCAACTTCTCGGAACGGCCACGCGATGCGGGTGCCCGGGCCGACGCTGAGCATGCCCGCCCGGGGCGTCTCTCGGCACATCCGTGCGGAGGGGCGGCCGGACGAAACGCGACTCACAAGCGATCATGACTCGTGCACTGATCGCACCGACCGATGCGGAGGAGTGGACGGATGCCGAACGAGCGCGCGGGACAGCCGACGCGGCCGGAGGACCTCATCGATGTGGCTCGGCTGGTGACCGCGTACTACGCCTTGCACCCCGATCCGGCCGAACCCGCCCAGCGAGTCGCCTTCGGCACGTCGGGACACCGGGGATCCGCCCTCGCCACCGCCTTCAACGAGGACCACATCGCCGCGACCAGCCAGGCGATCTGCGAGTACCGGGCCCAGCAGGGAACCGACGGGCCGCTGTTCCTCGGCGCCGACACCCATGCGCTGTCCGAACCCGCCCGGGTGACCGCTCTGGAGGTCTTCGCGGCCAACGGCGTCACCGTGCTCATCGATGCCGCCGACGGCTACACCCCCACCCCGGCGGTGTCGCACGCCATCCTCGCCCACAACCGCAGGCGTGCCTCCGGCCGGGCCGACGGCGTGGTGGTCACGCCTTCGCACAATCCACCGGCCGACGGCGGCTTCAAGTACAACCCCCCGAACGGCGGGCCCGCCGGTTCCGAGGCGACCGGCTGGATCCAGGAGCGCGCCAACGAGATCATCACGGGCGGTCTGAAGGATGTCCGCCGCCTGCCCTGCAGCGCGGCGCTCGCCGCGCCGACCACCGAGCGGTACGACTTCCTCGGCGCCTATGTGCGAGACCTGCCGTCCGTGCTCGACCTGGATGCGGTGCGCGCCGCGGGTGTGCGCATCGGTGCAGATCCGCTCGGGGGCGCATCCGTGGCGTACTGGGGCCGCATCGCCGAGGAGCACCGCCTCGATCTGACCGTCGTCAACCCGTACACCGATCCCACCTGGCGGTTCATGACGCTGGACTGGGACGGCAGGATCCGGATGGACTGCTCGTCCCCGTACGCGATGGCGTCGCTGATCGAGCGCCGCGACCACTTCCAGATCGCCACCGGCAACGACGCCGACGCCGACCGGCACGGCATCGTCACCCCCGACGGCGGCCTGATGAACCCCAATCACTATCTGGCCACCGCCATCGCCTACCTCTACAGTCACCGCGACCAGTGGCCGGCCGGTGCCGGTGTCGGCAAGACGCTGGTGTCCTCCAGCATGATCGACCGGGTGGCGGCCGACCTCGGGCGCGAGCTGATCGAGGTGCCGGTGGGCTTCAAGTGGTTCGTGGACGGCCTGATCGACGGCTCGCTCGGCTTCGGCGGTGAGGAGTCCGCCGGGGCCTCCTTCCTGCGCCGGGACGGCTCGGTGTGGACCACCGACAAGGACGGCATCCTCCTGGCCCTGCTCGCGTCCGAGATCCTGGCGGTGACGGGGCAGACGCCGAGCGAACGCTACGCTTCGCTCACCGCCCGGTTCGGCGAACCGGCCTACGCCCGTGTCGACGCCCCCGCGACCCGCGAGGAGAAGGCCGTACTCAGCCGTCTCTCTCCCGACCAGGTGACGGCCGACACCCTTGCCGGGGAACCGATCACCTCGGTGCTCACCCAGGCGCCGGGCAACGGGGCGGCCATCGGCGGCATCAAGGTGACCACCGCCAACGCCTGGTTCGCCGCACGCCCTTCGGGTACCGAAGACGTCTACAAGGTGTACGCCGAGTCCTTCCTCGGAGCCGACCACCTGACGCGCGTACAGGAGGAGGCCCGGTCCGTCGTGGCGGCGGCATTGAGCAGCTGACCGTCCTGCCCTCCGGTGACACGGCGTCTGACGACGCGTCCGTCCACAGCTCTCCGGTTCGGCTTCCGGCCCTGCCGCCGAGGCAGGGCCGGCGCGCCTCGGCAGCTTCAGTGGCAGGCAGGCGCCGCTGTCCGGCACCGGACGGGGGTCAAGCTGCTCCTCCTCCGCGGCACCAAGCCGCTTCTGCGCCATTCACGGGGCCGGTCCCCCGTCCGGAGCAGCGTCAACTCCGCTGCGACCCGTATGGTCGACAGCTCGGCCGGTCACCCTCGGTGGGGCCGTCCGGCGGGCCGTCTGCGGGCCGGATCAGCTGTGACGCCCACGGTGTCGGCCTGCGGCCGGTGTACGGTGGGGCCACCGAGAACCCTTCGTGCATCGGCTCCGAGGCTGATGTCGTTTTCGGCGAGCAACAACAGTGGGCGCGTGCAGACGAGCTCAGGGGCGGGTCAACGACATGAGTATGACCATCGACAAGCTTCACTCGCCGGCGGACGGATGGGGTTCGGCCACGGTGGCCGACGCAATGGGACCGGCCGACCCGCAGATCGCTGTCGACACCATGGTCGACGCAGCTTTGGACATCCTCAACGTCGCCGACGCCGACTTCCTCGTCCTGCACGGACATGACGGTCTCTGCGTCGGCCTTGTCACGCGAGCGCAGTTCGGCCCGTACCGAGCGCGGTCCTGGTACACCGAACGCACCGCCGTCAGCGCCATCGTCCACGAACGCGGCCCCTTCACCCGTCCCGGAGTGTCCCTCTCCTCGGCGCTCGACGACATGCGGACGCGGGAACTCCGCGCCTGTCCGGTCGTCGATGACGGCGGCTACGCCCTCGGCGTTCTGACCGTCGCCGCACACGCCCACTCCTCGTCACCGCAGCCCTCACGAGCGTCCGGCGCCGTGCGCCGCGTCCCGACCCCCGGCGGTCGCGCTCCGGCGGCCCCGGCTCTCTTCGTTCCCTCCGCGTAGCCCGGCCGCGGGTGGGAATCGAGCCGCTTTCCCGGCCGTACACTCGCCCCATGGGTTGCACATACGTGACGAGGAAGTGCCTGCGGCAGGCACTCCGCACGCTGTGCCCGGCTGCCACGAGCGCGGCAGCCGTCGCCCCTTCGCATGCAGCTGACGTCGAGGCGCCGGAGACCGGCCGCACGGCGCTGCACGGCCACGGCTAGCGATTCTCAGCGGCCTCTCCCCGGCCCCCGTTTCTCCCGTTCTCCCGGCCCTCCGGCCCAGGTCACCGTCCGGGTCCCTGTACCAGCCTGGGCTCAGCCCCGGCGGCCCCGATCCGGCCGCGCCCCGCCCGGGGCACCGCCCCGCCCCGTGGCTCACTTTCCGCAGTTATCGGCACACCGTAGGCGCTGGGCGCCGCTGCCGCTCGGCCACGGCCGCGCGACCGGTCAAGCCACCTTGAAGGGATCATATGAAGCTGAGCAAGCTCCTGGCCGGACACAACCACGAGGTTCTTCAGGGCAGTCCGGAGACGAGAATCACCGCGGGAGTGTGCTTCGACGCCCACCGGGTGTCGCCGGGTTCGCTGTTCATCGCGGTGCCCGGACACCGCGGGGGCGGCCCCGAGTCCGTCGGGCCGGCCCTCGCACGCGGCGCGGCGGCCGTGCTCCTCGAGGGAGGAGCGCCCGATCTTCCGGCGTCGGTGTGGACCGCGGACGTGTGCGCCGTGCGCGTACCGGACGCGCGGACCGCAGCCGCGGTCGTTGCCTCTCGCTACCACGGCGAGCCGGGGCGGCAGATGGACATGGTGGCGATCACCGGCACCAACGGAAAGACGTCGGTGTCGTACATGGTGGAGTCCGTACTGCGGATCGCAGAGGGCGCCGAGGTGGGGGTCATCGGGACTGCAGGCAGCCGGATCGGGGACGAAGTGATCCCGATGCCGAGGTCGGTGCTGACCACGCCGGAGTCGCCGGACCTCCAGTACCTGCTGGGGTGCATGCGCGACCGCGGGGCGGGGAGCGTCGTGCTGGAGGCCACGTCGATGGGCCTGCTGACGCACCGGGTCGACCGTTCCTTCATCGACGTCGGCGTCTTCACCAACCTGACTCAGGACCATCTGGACGACCACGGAACGATGGAGAACTACCGGGACGCCAAGTTGCGCCTGTTCCGGGGTCTGTGCCGGCGCGCGGTGGTCAATGCCGACGACCCGGTGGGCGCCGGAATCCAGGCGATGATGCCCGGCGCGGTGACCACGTACGCCCTGGACGCCGAGGCGGACTACCGGGCGACAGAACTCGTCGTGGACGCCTCCGGCACGCGTTTCACCCTGCATCACGACGGCCGCAAGTACCCGGCGGCGATCCCCGTCCCGGGCCGGTTCTCCGTGGCCAACGCACTGGCCACTGTGGCGGCCTGCCATGTCCTGGGTCACGACTTGGCGGGGCT
The DNA here is from genome assembly GCF_036057275.1 of Streptomyces sp. NBC_00390. Lineage (NCBI taxonomy): Bacteria > Bacillati > Actinomycetota > Actinomycetes > Kitasatosporales > Streptomycetaceae > Streptomyces > Streptomyces sp. NBC_00390. The sequence goes on from NZ_CP107945.1 coordinate 633,814, forward strand.
GGTCGCCGCGCTCGACCGGATGCCTCCGATCCCCGGCCGGTTCGAACGCTTCGAGACCCCGCGCGGCACGTCCGTGATCGTGGACTACGCCCACTCCCCGGACTCCCTGGAGAAGGTCCTGGCCACCATCCGGGGTTTCGCCACCGGCCGGGTCATCACCCTCTTCGGCTGCGGCGGGGACCGGGACACCACCAAGCGCGCCGAGATGGGGGAAATCGCCGGGACCCACTCCGACCTGTGCGTCCTCACCTCGGACAACCCCCGCACCGAAGACCCCGAGACGATCCTGGACCAGATCACCCCTGGTCTCACGGCGACCGGCACACCGTTCGAACGGTTCACCGACCGCCGTCGGGCGATCGGCTTCGCCCTGTCCGCCGCGGGACCGGACGACATCGTCGTGGTCGCGGGGAAGGGCAGCGAGCCGTACCAGATCGTGGGTGAGGAACTGCTCCCTTTCAGCGATATGGCGGTGGTGCGCGAACTCGCCGGGGCGTAGCGGCAAACGGACAGGGAATCGTCGCCGGCCGCCTCGTACGCCGGTCGGTCCGGGGCCCGGACCGGTTCGCGTCCAGGCGGTCGGACGGTCTCGTCATGGCCTCGCTTGGACGGCCGACGCGGCCCGCCTCACGCGCTGCAGACAGAGTGTTCCCTCGCCTCCTGGAGGCGGACTGTTCCACTCGGAGCGCGGACGAGAGTACGGTGGCGATACGCAGGGGCGATACCCCGCGCACCTCGGCCGTCATCGTTTGTGGCGGACGCCTCCAGGAACGGCGCGGCCGGACGCATCGGCCCCGGGAGAGGGCAGGACTCGCCGGTAACCACGTAGCGCGCAACGACGCCAACGAATCGTCGACCCGACCACCGGGCCCGCGACGGCCCAAGAAAACGCCTGGCACCCGCTCCAAGAATCGCTCCGGTCCCGCTGTCACGCCATGAGCAAGAGGGAACGCTTCCATGTATTCGCCTGACGCGATCTCGAACCGCCGTCACAGCCGTACAGAACCGTCCGAGGAGATGATTGCCGGGCTGGTCTGCATCGTCTGCCGCACCGACTACCGGGCCGCACCGGACACGGACGCGGCGGTGGTCTCGCACCACAGCGACAAACAACTCCTCGCCTGCGCGGGGGTGTGCGCGCGCATGGCGAGCGGGTCCGTCACCGGTCTCGCCGAGACACCTCCTCCGCTGGCCGAACGCGTGCACAGGTACGAGGCCGAGCACTGATGCGGTGACCATGACACGCCGCCGGCCGCGCGGCCGCAGCACCACTGACCCCGGACGAGATCCGCATCTCCATCAGCGACACCCGCCCCGTCCTGGACACCGCCGCACAGTTCCTCACCAGCGGCCACCCCCAGGCCGCACTGACCACCCTGCAGCCCTGGCTCCAGCGAGCCCCCCTGCGGACCCCTCGTCATCGCCACCGCCAGGACACTCCCGTACGGCGGCAACCCGGCCGACCACACCACCCACACCCGAGAAACTCCTCGACTGGGTCCTCGCGAACTGCGCCCTGCACATCCACGACACCACCGAAGCTCTCATGCTCCGTGCCGAAAGCGCCTACCTCTCAGCGGACTTCACCACGGCCGACAAGACCTGCGCCACACCCTCGGCTGCATGCCCAGCCCCGGACACGAACCCGGCCCCCTTGCACTCTTGCGCCTCGGCGACTGCTTCGAGCAGCTCGCACGCCCCGCCGAAGCACAGACCGTCTGGACCCAGCCGCACACCCTGCGCCCTTTGAACCCCGACGTCCTTCTGCGGCTCGGTCACCTCGCTCTCGCCGCACACGAGCCATACGTCGCAGAGACTCGCTTCGCCAAAGCCGCAGAAGCCTTATGCCTGGCGCCCGGCACCAGCATGACCACCGACCGCGACGCACTGAGCCATGCCCTGTCCATGGGGCGCTACGACGCAGCCCTCGCCCGCGGCGACCGCGACACAGCGCGCCGACACCTCGCCGAAGCCGCAGACGCAGCCCCGCAGGACCCTTTCACCGCCGCAGCGCAAGCCGTCGAAGCCGACCTGCGCGGCGACCGGCCGCGGAGCAGAAACACACGGTCACAGCGGTGACCCGTGCCGTGGAGACACCACGCGGAGACATCGTCCTGGACAGACTCCGGGACCAGAACCTGATCACGCAGCAGACCTGGCAACAAGCGCGCGCTGCTCATCGGCAGTCGTTCACGAACCCGGCTCATCGGCAGGCCGAGCCACGGCACCCGGATTGAGCCCCACAGCGTCGGGCCGGCGGTGCCCTCGCGAGCGGGGTCGGAGGCAGGGTCATCGGCGAGTTCTTCCACAAGGGCCTCACGATGACCGACGAGGACGTGGCGCGCATCGGCCGCGAGCTCGACGCAGGCCACAGCAGTTGGTGTGCTCACCTGGGACTTCGAGACCGAGGCCGTGGCCGGAAAGCTCAAGGAGATGGGCGGAACGCTCCAGACTCTTGAGGTGGCGCCGCAGGTCAGCGCACGCGCCCTCGCGGCTTCAGCGGCGTCGCGGGCAGTTCGGGTGCCGCCAGCGGTCCGCCGTCGTAGCCCTTCACCTCGCCGAAGCGGGTGCCGTCCATCCAGTCCGAACGGGCCTGTGCGATCTCCTCGTTGGTCCGCCCGATGAAGTTCCACCACATGACGATCTCCTCGTCGAACGGCTCGCCGCCCAGGAGCATCAGTCCCGCGTCGGACTCGGCGCGCAGCGGTAGTTCGGTGCGGCCGCAGCCGAGGTAGAGCATCGATCCGGGGAGCACGGGTACCCCGTCGACGTTCACCTCGCCCGACATCGCGAGCACCGCGTACTCGAAGTCGGGGTCGAGGGGCAGCATCGCCTCGGACCCGCGGGCGAGGGCAAGGTCCGCGCCCACGATCGGGCTGTAGGTCGTACCAGGGGAGGCGGCGCCGTCGAGGGTCCCGAGGATGACCGTGGCGGTGAGGCCGGGCGCGGTGACCCGTGGCAGGTCACTGTGGTGCTGGAAGTGCGGCTCGACATCGCGGTGGCCGTCGGGAAGCGCGACCCACAGCTGCGCGCCGTGCAGAAAGCGGGCGTGGGACCTGGGGCTCTCCTCGGAGTGGCTGATCGCCCGGCCGGAGGTCATCAGGCCCAGTTCGCGGGGGCGAATGGTGGCCTTGACGCCCGTGCTGTCGCGGTGCAGCACCTCCCCCTCGTGCAGCCAGCTGACGGTCTGCAGGCCCATGTGCGGATGGGGCGGCACCTGCATGCCGGGCTCGTCCGCGATGTCGTCAGGTCCGTAGTGGTCGACGAAGGCCCAGGCGCCGACCATGCGCCGGCCCAGATTGGGCAGCAACCGCCGGACCACGGTGGACTCGCCGAGCGGGACCTGGCGGGGGCTGAGGAGTTCACGGACGGGTTCGGCGACGACGAATCCCCGACCGCCGCAGACGGACAGTGCGGCCTGACGATCGAGATTGCTCATGGCGCACAACCTATTCCTGTACGGGGTCCGGAGGTCGGCCCCCCACTCCAAAACTATAGTGGAATATTCAACAATCCCTGGATGTTGCAGGTCACACGTCCGGCCGCCAGGAGGAGAGACAAGTGAGCGAGAGCTACTACGAGTACGGAACCGCCGCCGAGCGGTGGGACTGGGCGGGACTGTTCTTCGACGCCAAGGAGTACACGACGGCGGCCCGGATCCTGAGCGGACTGGTCGAGGAGGCTCCTGAGCAGGTCGCTCCCCGGCTGCTGCTCGCCCGGGCCTAATACCACTCCGCACAGCTGGGCCGGGCCGAGGCGGAGCTGCGTGCCGTGCTGGAGCGCGACCCTGTGGAGCACTACGCGCGACTGATGCTGGGACGCACCCTGGAGCGGCAGGGCAGGCCGGAGGACGCGGCACCGCATCTGCGGATGGCATCGGCCATGTCCGGCGAGCCGCTCACGCGATGACTCACCTGGTTGCTCACGCGAGCAGCCAGGTGATCAGGGACAGCGATCCCATGGACAGCAGCGTGGAAAGCAGCACCGTGTCGCGCGCGAGGGCGGTGTCGAGGCGGTACTCAGAAGCGAAGATGAACGCGTTCTGTGCCGTCGGCAGACCCGCGCACAGCACCACCGCGAACAGGTCGCGCCCCTCGATGCCGAAGACCCAGCGCCCCAGCGCATAGGCGAGCAGCGGCTGCACGGCTATCTTCAGCGCGACCAGCACCCGCCTCTCCGCGCGACCGCCGGCGCTCGGGCGGCCGGCGGCCCGCGCGTTCAGCGACATGCCGAGTGCGAACAGCGCGGCGGGGACGGCCGCGCCACCGAGCATCTGGACCGGGGCGGTGACCTCTTCCGGCAGACGAAGGCCCAGTGCCGCCACGGTCGCGCCGGCCGCTGACGCCGCGATGATCGGGTTGCGCAGCGGCAGGCGGAGGATCCGCCCGCACCGGCCCTGCGCTCCGCGCCGTACCTCCGCATCGATCAGGACCAGGATCAGAGGAGTGATGAACAGGGTCTGGAACAGCGCCGCGGCGATGACGAACGAGGCGTCGCCCAGGACGTGTACGGCCACCGGAATGCCGAGGTTGGCCGAGTTCACGTAGGCACCGGCCATCGCACCGATGGCCCGGTCGGCCTGCCGTCGCCGGAACACCAGACGGCCCAGGGCCAGGCCCAGGGCGAAAACGATGAGGAGGCTGGCGGCGAAGACCGCCACCCCGGGACCGGCGAGCTCGGAGAGCCGGGCGCGCGACAGGGTCAGGAACAGCAGCGCCGGCATGGCGAACGCGAAGGCGAACCGCCCGAGGACGGCCTGCGCCTGATGGCCGAGCACGTCGAAGCGGCCGGCCGCCCAGCCGACCGCCGTGATCGCCCAGATGGGCAGAAAGCCGGAGAGCACGCTCACTGGGCCAAGCATGCCCCATGTGATCACCACGCGATGGCCGCCCCCTGGCGTGCGCCGGGAGCGGCCGATACGGGGTCAGCTGAACGGGTCGAGCGTCACGTATGCCTCCTGCGGGTTGCCGTCGTGCACCAGCGACTCGTGCGCGCCGACATCGTCGAAGGCGAAGCCGTAGGCCTTGCCGTCCGCCATCTGCGCATGGATCTTGCGGGAGTAGTGGTTCGTCACCACGTCCTGGTAGAAGTTCGCGCTGCTCGTGTCCGGCTGGCTGGGGTTGACCAGCAGTGTGGAGCGGTTGAGTCCGGCGCACAGGGTGCGTGAAATGGGGCCGCGTACCTGGTCGTTGGGAGCGTCCAGCCGCTTGTAGCACCCGAAGACGCTGTCCGAGTCGGGCTTCTGGAACGAGGTGACGACGGCGCCGGCGCTGTTGGTGAAGTTCATGACACCGCCGGAGACCCGGCCGTAGTACTTGGTGTTCGGCTGGTTCGCGAACGGCGTGACCGTCAGAGTCGAGGTGGCGTACTTGCTCCACACCCGGTTGATGTAGTCGTCCATGACGCCCGCGGGCAGCGCGCCGGCTTCGATGCCGTGACCGGGGGCGAGGGCCCGGAGCACAGTGCCGTCGGGGCGGGTCTGGATCAGGTTGGCCCAACCTCCGGGCTGGCCGCGCAGCGCGTTGTAGAAGCCGTTGTAGCCCCCGGGCTTGAGGCGCCCGGTGCTGCGTACGGCTCCGTTGCCCGCCTTGACGCCGACCGCGTAGGGGGCGGAGAACATGTCCACCTGGGTGCTGTTGATCCACAGACCGGAGTCGTTGAGGGTGTACTCCGACCAGTTGAAGAGGATGTTGCGGTTGGGGTCGCTCGGATTCTGAACGGCCGGCTGCACCAGCCCGCCCGTGGTCAGCTTGAACACCAGCTTCTGCCCGTAGGAGAAGTAGATCCGGCCGGAGAACTTCGGCATCCAGATCGTCCTGGACTGACCGCTCGCGGGTCCCGCGATGGATGCGTCGGGCGCGGGGGTGGGCGGATTCCCGCCGGCCGGCCAGGGGTGGAAGGTGCCGTTGGCGTCGGCCCAGCCCTGCTGCCCCGTGCTGAGCAGGGTGCCGAGGTTGTAGATGTAGACGGGCTCGCCGCGGCCCGAGTTGTTCGTGACTTTCAGTGGAATCGTCGCGGGTACCGCGGCTTCGGCGCGCACGGTCGGCCCTGCGGTCGTGAATCCCGCTGCGCACAGCAGCAGGGCGATGAGTAATGCCGGAAGTTTCCTCGACGCCGGCAGTTTCCTTGTGGCAAGCACACTCAACCTCCTGGTCGGCTCGGAGAGCACCCTTGAGAGCGCTCTCAGAATCGGCCGACCGGAACCGGACGTCAAGGTTCTGGACGCGGTTCGGCCCCGCCCGGGCACCAAGGCGGGGCCGAATGCGCTCAGTTGCCGCGGTACGTCTCCAGCAGCCGCAGCCAGATCTCGCTGATCGTCGGGAAGGCCGGAACCGCGTGCCACAGCCGGTCGACGGGCACCTCACCCGCGACCGCGATCGTGGCCGAGTGCAGCAGCTCGCCGACGCCCGGCCCGACGAAGGTGACGCCGAGCACGATCTCGCGGTCAAGGTCGACGACCATACGGGCGCGGCCGCGGTAGCCGTCCGCATACAGCCCGGCACCCGACACCGCGCCCAGGTCGTAGTCGACGGCGCGAACCCGGTGGCCCGCCCGCTCGGCCTCGGCGAGCGAGAGGCCGACGGCCGCCGCCTCCGGGTCGCTGAACACCACCTGCGGCAGCGCGGCGTGGTCGGCGGTCGCGGTGTGCGCGCCCCAGCGGTCGGTCTCCAGCAGGGGCACGTGCTGTGCCCGTGCGGCGATGGCGGCGCCCGCGATGCGGGCCTGGTACTTGCCCTGATGGGTCATCAGGGCACGGTGGTTCACATCACCGACGGCGTACAGCCATTCACTGCCCTCCACCCGGCAGCTGTCGTCGACCGGCAGCCAGGAGCCCGGCTCCAGGCCGACGGTCTCGAGACCGATGTCATCGGTGCGCGGTGCGCGGCCGGTCGCGATGAGCACCTCGTCGGCCTCGACGCGCCCGCCGTCGTCCAGCACCAGCGTGACCGGCCCCGAGCCGTTGGCGCGTTCGACCGCACGCACCGACGCGTTCAGCCGGACATCGGCGCCGGCCTCGACGAGTGCGTCGACGATGTACTCGCTGACGAAGGGTTCCATGCGCGGCAACAGTCCCCCGCCGCGCACCACAAGCGTGACCTGCGATCCCAGTGCCTGCCAGGCCGTTGCCATCTCGGTGCCGACCACACCTCCTCCGACGACCGCGAGCCGGCCGGGTGCCTTCCGGGCACTGGTGGCCTCACGGCTCGTCCACGCCCTGGCACCCTCGAGGCCGGGGATGCCGGGCAGTACGGCGCGGCTTCCGGTGCTCACCACGACGGCGTGCCGGGCGGTGAGGAGGTGGTGCTCGCCCTCCGGGCCTTCCACGGCAACCGCCTTCGGGCCGTGGAGTCTGCCGTGGCCGCGGTAGACACGCGCGCCGATCGAGTCCAGCCAGCCGACCTGGCCTTCGTCCTTCCAGTTGCCCACGCGCTCGTCGCGCCAGGCCAGCACCGCGCCGGTGTCCAGCGGTCCCTGCACCGCCGCGCTCAGGCCGGGCACCCGACGCCCGTCCGAGCGGGCGATGACCGGGCGCAGCAGCGACTTGCTCGGGACGCAGGCCCAGTACGAACATTCGCCGCCGATCAGTTCACTCTCCACGAGCGCGGTGCTCAGGCCCGCCGCCCTGGCACGGTCGACGACGTTCTCCCCGACAGGACCCCCGCCCAGCACCACGACGTCGTACTCCACAGCTTGGGTCATAAGGACCAGTCTGATCCGGGGTGTGCGCCTCGGCCACATGGGCAGGGGCAGGAATAGCCCGGTCCCGGACACCGTTGTGCGGGGCGAGTCCGCCGGACGTCGACGAGCGTCAGGAAGAGGTAGCACGTCATGAGCACTGTTGAGCTCACCAAGGAAAACTTCGATCAGGTCGTGGAGGACAACGACTTCATCCTGATCGACTTCTGGGCTTCCTGGTGCGGTCCCTGCCGGCAGTTCGCGCCGGTCTACGAAGGTGCTTCCGAGCGTCATACGGATCTGGTCTTCGCCAAGGTCGACACCGAGGCTCAGCAGGAGCTCGCCGCCGCGTTCGAGATCCGTTCCATTCCGACGCTGATGATCGTCCGTGACAAGGTCGCGGTCTTCGCGCAGCCCGGTGCGCTGCCCGAGACCATGCTGGAGGACGTGATCGGCCAGGCGCGGGCACTGGACATGGACCAGGTCCGCAAGTCGATCGAGGACACGAAGAGCGGCGCCGCCGAGGCGTGAGCCGCGCGCCGCGGGAGCCCCGCAGTGCGGGAGGGTCCGCCGACGTGCGGGCCCACACCCGCCCTGCGCCCTCCTGTCGGCGCGTGGCGCGTGCGGCAGCCTGTCGGCACGGGTCAGTCGTCCCTCGCGTCAAGGACCCGCACCGACAGGCCGTAGTCCAGTTCCGCGCCGTCCACCAGCAGTGCCTCGACCGTGCGGGTGACCGGGTCGATGTCGGCCTCGACGCCGTCCCCGACATAGCGCGGGTATCCGGAGCGGCCGAACTGTCCCGTCGCTTCCACGATGGCCGAGCGGATGGCGTGTTCCGCCAGCGAGGCGGCGTCGTCACCCTCGATGTGTTCGGGCACCACCAGGATCTCGAAGCGCTGCGGATGAGTGCTCATGCAAGCGACGCTAGACACCGGCCGCCCGGGGCGCATGTCGTCGCCCGCGGGTGCGGGTCAGCTGGACTCGCGGTGGATCGGCCGCGCCGTCATCAGATCGTGGCGTTCGGGCTCGGTGCCCGGGTCGCGGACGACCCGGTCGACGAGTTCCGCAAGCCGCCGGCCTTCCACGAGCTCGATCTGAACCGTGCTCAGGCGCGGGCGCAGGAGTCTGCCGAGGGGCAGATCGTCGGCGCCGATCACCGCGGACCGTCCCGGCACGTCGATGCCCTCGTCCTGCAGGGCACGCATCAGCAGCATCGCGTACTCGTCGTTGTAGGCGAAGACGCCGTCGAGGCCGAGTGAGCGCCAGCGCGCGGCCAGGTCCCGGGCCGGCTCCTCCTCGTACGCCAGCGGCAGCGGCACGATACGCGCGCCCGCGCCGGCCGCGGCGCGCCGGGCGCCCTCGAGCCGGGGTTCGGAGAACATCCGCAGGCCGTCCTCCTCGGGCATGACGACGCCGATCGACCGACGGCCCCGCCCGAGCAGATGCCTGACGGCACAGCCGCCGACCTCGCGCTGGTCCATCACGAGCGCGTGCGCACCTTCGACGCGCCGGGGTCCGAGCGAGATCACGGCTCTGGCGCCGGAGCGCTTGAGCACGTCCACGCCGCTCGGGGTCAGGGCGACCTCGCCGAGTGACACGACGGCGACGGGACGCAGCTCGGCCCAGGCACGGGCAGCCGCATCGCCGTCGGGACCGACACCGCCGTACTGGACGACGGTGTAGTCGAGGCTGCGCAGGCAGCGCTGGAGTTCGCCGAGGAAACGGCTGTAGAGCGGCCCGACCGGGATGTGCGCACTGGGCAGCAGCACGATGCGAGTGTGTCCGGCGCGCAGGCTGCGGGCCGCGGCGTGGGGCACGTAGCCCAGTTCCTCGGCGGCCGCGCGGACGCGCCGGCGGGTCGGCTCACTGATCCGTACGGCCGCAGTGTTGTTGAGCACGTACGAGACGGTGGCCCGGGACACCCCGGCCAGGCGGGCGACATCGGCGCTGGTGGGGACGGAACGTTCCAAGGGCTGTTCGGGTGAATGGCTCATCGCCCTCGGCATCCTTCCAGACGGTTCCGGGGCCGCTGATGCACCTTGGCCGGAAATGAGCAGGGGGCACGGATGCCCTGCGGCTTCACAACACCCTCACCCCAGGGCCTCCCTGTGCCGCCGGACGGCTGGATCCTGACGGCCCGGAGGTCCTACGGTGACCGCGTGACGACCTTCTCCGGCTCCTCCCGCCCGAACGGCTGCGACCCCGCGGACCAGTTGCCCGGCCGCAGCGGTCCCGCGGCCACGACCGAGGCCGATCCCAACCGGGTGGGGCCGGTGCGCACCTCGTACGCCCCGGACCGGGACGGTGATCCCGACCCCGGCGAGATCGTCTGGACATGGGTGCCGTTCGAGGAGAACGACGGCCGCGGCAAGGACCGGCCGGTGCTGGTCGTCGCCAGGGAGCAGGCCGGCACCGTGCTCGCCGTGCAGCTGTCCAGCAAGGCCCATGACGACGACCGTGAGTGGGTGGCGATAGGCACCGGATCGTGGGACAGCGCGCGCCGCTCCTCGTGGGTGGACCTCGACCGTGTGCTGCGGGTGCACGAGGACGGTATGCGCCGGGAGGCGTGCGCGCTGGACCGGCCCCGCTTCGACACCGTCGTGCAGCGTCTGCGCGAGCGCTACGGCTGGAGCTGAGCGGCGAACGTGCTGCGGAAGGCACCGAGCGTCGAGGATGCCGCCGTGCGGTCGAGCACCGCGAACACCACCTCGTCGAAATGACCGGCGAACCGGCCGCCCGGCCCGAGCAGCGCGTGGAAGGCTCCGGCGACCGTCGCCGGGTCGTTGCGGAACACTCCGCAGCCCCATGCTCCGAGCACCAGTCTGCGGTAGCCGCGCTCGGCCGCGGTCTCCAGGACCCGCTCGGCTCGGGACGCGAGAGCGGCCGGGATGCGGTGCGCCTCCTGTGGCGCACGGCTGGTGATCACGCCGGCGTTCGGCGCCGGTGAGGTGAGGAAACCGACAGTGTACGGCCGCTCCAGCAGCCGTCCGCGGTCGTCGCGGAAGACCGGCACCGACGGCGAATGGATGACCCGGTCGCTGTAGAACGGGCTGCGGTCGGCGCGGTGGTGGTCGTAGAACTCGGGGGCCTGCAGAAGCGTCGTGTACAGGGCCGACGAGCGGCACAGGGCCTCTTCCTGGGCCTGCGCGCCGTTCAGGTAGCCACCGCCGGGATTGCGGGCGGAGGCGAAGTTCAGGACCGCGACGGGCTCCGGGCCGGCGCCGGTCAGCCGGCGGGCGGCTTCCATGCTGCTCTCGCCCGTGACCTCGAAGGCCGTGGTGCGGTCGGTGTCCGGTGTGACCGGTACGGCTGCGGGGCCGTACATCCTGGTGCCCGCCCGCGCCGCGGCGAGCTCCTCGGACATCGGCACCTCGTTCCCGTGGGGCAGACGGTAGCGGCCTGCCCCGACGATCTCCTCGGTCTGTTTCGCGATCCCCCGTAGTCGTGCACTCATGGCGGTGATCGTCCCTGACCCCGGAGGGCGGCCGCAAACATATTTCGCCTCCTCAGGGGCACCCTTGTGCGAACCCGAGGCCGTGGCCTTAGGTTGGCAGAGTGCCTTCGACAGGAGGAGCCGATCATGCACCCACCCGATACCGGCGACTTCGGCCGTCCGATATCCGAGGACGATGCTGAGGACCTGCTCCGATGTATCTGCTTCAAGACCGGCCCGCCCCGCACCCTGGGAGCGGAGCTGGAATGGCTGGTCCAGGAGCGCGACCAGCCCGAACGCCAGGTGGCGGCCGACCGCCTCGCCGCCGCTCACGACCACGTACGTGCACTCCCCCTCCAATCCGCTCTCACCTTCGAACCCGGCGGCCAGCTGGAGCTCAGCTCGCGACCTGCCGCCACCGTGATGGAGTGCATCGACTCCCTCGCCGCCGATCTTGAGGCCGTGCGCACCGCGCTCGCCCCGGCAGGCCTGACTCTCACCGGGCTCGGCCTCGACCCCTACCACCCACCGCGCCGCCTGCTCCACGAGCCCCGCTACGACGCCATGGAGTCGTATCTGGACCGATCGGGTCCGTCGGGTCGCGCCATGATGTGCAGTTCGACCGCCATCCAGGTCTGTCTGGACGCGGGCGAGGCCGAGCCCGGCCCGCTCGGGCACGGCAGACGCTGGCGACTGGCCCATCTGCTGGGCGCGGTTCTGCTGGCCGCGTTCGCCAACTCTCCTTTCCGTGCGGGGCGTCGGACCGGCTGGCGGTCGACACGACAGGCCGTGTGGGCTTCCCTCGACCCCGTACGCCCCCTCTCCCCACCGCTGGACGCGGAGCCGCGCTCGGCCTGGGCGAGACATGTGCTGGACGCCCCGGTGATGATGGTGCGCCGTGCCGAAGGGCCGTGGTACCTGCCCCACGGGCTCAGCTTCCGGGGGTGGATACGCTCAGGCGCCCCTCGCCCGCCCACCGCCAATGATCTCGAATACCACCTGACCACCCTGTTTCCTCCGGTGCGCCCGCGCGGCCATCTGGAGCTGCGGATGATCGACACCCAGCCCGGCGAACACGGCTGGATGGTGCCCGTCGCGGTCACCGCGGCCCTGTTCGACGATCCGGAGGCGGCCGAGACGGTGTACCGCGCCGTCAAGCCGCTCGCCGAGACGGCCGGTTCGCTGCCCGCCCCGCTCAATCCGCTGTGGGTCCGCGCCGCTCGGCACGGACTGGCGGATCCCGAGCTGCACTACGCCGCCGCCGCCGCTTTCACCGCCGCGCTGGAGGCTCTGGAGCGCATCGGCGCCTCCCAGGCCGTCATCGAGGCAGTCGCCGCATTCCATGAGCGCCATGTCCTGCGGGGCCGCTGTCCCGCCGACGATCTGCGCCTTCCCGCCCTGACCGAGGAACGTGGCACATGACCGACGACCTGCGCACGCGCGCCCTGGAGGCGCTCACCGCCGCCCGTACCCGTACGGCGACCTTGACGTCGTGCGTCGACGACGACGAACTGACCGCCCAGCACTCACCATTGATGTCCCCGCTGGTCTGGGACCTCGCGCACATCGGCAACCAGGAGGAGCAGTGGCTGCTGCGTACCGTCGGCGGCCGTGAGGCGCTGCGGCCCGAGATCGACTCGGTCTACGACGCGTTCGAGCACCCCCGCGCGCTGCGGCCGACGCTGCCGCTGCTCGCCCCGGCCGAAGCGCGCGTGTATGCCTCGGACGTCCGCGGGCGGGTGCTGGACATACTTGAGCGGACCCCGCTGGAGGGCGGTCCGCTTCTCGACGCGGCGTTCGCCTTCGGGATGATCGCCCAGCACGAACAGCAGCACGACGAGACCATGCTGATCACCCATCAGCTCAGAAGGGGCCCGGCGGCACTGACCGCACCCGAGCCGCCGGCGACCGGGAACGGGCAGCTGCTTCCATCCGAAGTCCTCGTCCCCGCAGGCCCGTTCACCATGGGCACATCCTCCGAGCCCTGGGCCCTGGACAACGAGCGGCCCGCGCACGAGCGTGTGGTGCCCGCGTACTGCATCGACACGGTGCCGGTGACCTGCGGCGCCTACCAGGCGTTCATCGAGGACGGCGGCTACACCCAGCGCTGCTGGTGGGCGGACGAGGGCTGGGAGCAGATCCGGCAGCACGGCATCGGCGCGCCCCTGTTCTGGCGGCGCGAGGGCGGGGTGTGGCTGCGCCGCCGCTTCGGGGTGACCGAGGAGGTCCCCCCGGACGAGCCGGTGCTCCATGTGAGCTGGTACGAGGCCGACGCGTACGCCCGCTGGGCGGGACGGCGCCTGCCCACCGAGGCGGAGTGGGAGAAGGCCGCCCGGCACGACCCGGGATCGGGCCGGACGCGGCGCTATCCGTGGGGCGACGAGGAGCCGACACCGGCGCACGCCAACCTGGGCCAGCGCCATCTGCGGCCCGCCGCGGCCGGCAGCTACCCCGAGGGCGCCTCGCCGCTGGGTGTGCGGCAGCTGATCGGGGACGTGTGGGAGTGGACGTCGAGCGACTTCCTTGCCTATCCCGGGTTTGCCGCCTTCCCCTATCGCGAGTACTCGGAGGTCTTCTTCGGCAGCGAGTACAAGGTGCTGCGCGGCGGCTCGTTCGCCGTGGACCCGGTGGCCTGCCGGGGTACCTTCCGCAACTGGGACCTGCCGGTGCGCCGGCAGATCTTCTCCGGCTTCCGCACCGCACGGGACGCGGACGGGCAGACGGGGGGTCCGGCCTGATGTGCAGGCACATCGCCTTCCTGGGGACGCCGCAGCCGCTCGGCGCCCTCCTCGTCGAGCCGCCGCACGCACTGGTGCGCCAGTCGTGGGCGCCGCGCCGGCAGCGGCACGGCACGGTCAACGCGGACGGTTTCGGCGTCGGCTGGTACGCGGAGGGTGACCCCGTACCCGCCCGCTACCGGCGCTCCGGGCCGATCTGGGCGGATCTCCCGTTCGCCGATCTGGCCCGGGTCGTGCGCAGTGCCGCGGTGCTGGCCGCCGTACGCGATGCGACCGAGCCGGGTGCGGACGGCGAGGCGGCGGCCGCCCCTTACGCCTTCGGGAACTGGCTGTTCAGCCACAACGGGGCGGTGCGGGGCTGGCCCGCCTCCCTGGCGCCGCTGGCGGCGACGCTTCCCGCGGCGGACCTTCTCTCCCTGGAGTCCCGCTGTGATGCGGCGCTGCTGTGGGCGCTGGTGCTGCACCGGCTGCGCGCCGGCGACAGCCTCGGCCAGGCTCTGGCGGACACCGTCCGCGAGGTGGCGGAGGCCGCGCCGGGCTCCCGCCTCAATCTGCTGCTCACCGACGGCCGCGAGATCGCCGCGACCGCATGGGGCGACACCCTGTGGTACCTGACGGAGCCCGGCCGCCGCACGGTCGTGGCATCGGAGCCCTACGACGACGATCCACTGTGGCAGGAGGCGCCCGATCGCACCGTGCTCACCGCGACCCGCGCCGAGGTCCTGCTGACCGAGCTCAAGGAGCCCAACCGATGAGCCCGTTTCTGCTCACCCGCACCCTCCCCGAGGACGCCACGGACGCCGCGCTGCGCTCCGATGTGCTGCATGGCCTGACCCGTACGCCCAAGGAACTGCCGCCCAAGTGGTTCTACGACACGCGAGGAAGTGAGCTGTTCGAGGAGATCACCCGCCTGCCGGAGTACTACCCCACCCGGGCGGAGCGGGAGATCCTGGCCGCCCGCGCGCCGGAGATCGCCGCGGCCAGCGGCGCACGCACCCTGGTGGAGCTGGGATCCGGCTCGTCGGAGAAGACCCGCTACCTGCTGGACGCGCTGCCGGAGCTGCACAGCTATGTGCCGGTCGATGTGAGTGAGAGCGCTCTCGTCGGCGCGGCGGAGGCACTGCTCGCCGAGCGGCCCACGCTCCATGTGCATGCGCTGATCGCCGACTTCACCCGGGGGCTGGCTCTGCCGGGCACCCCCGGGCCGCGTCTGGTCGCCTTCCTCGGCGGCACGATCGGCAATCTGCTGCCCGCCGAGCGGGGGGTGTTCCTGCGTTCGGTGCGCTCGCTGCTGTCCCCCGGGGACAGTCTGCTGCTGGGCACGGACCTGGTGAAGGACGAGGACGTGCTGGTGCGGGCCTACGACGACGCGGCCGGGGTGACGGCGGAGTTCAACAAGAACGTGCTGGCCGTCATCGCACGGGAGCTGGACGCCGACGTCGACCCGGCCGACTTCGACCATGTGGCGCGGTGGGACCGCGGGAACGAGTGGATCGAGATGCGGCTGCGGGCGCGCCACGCCGTGACCGTGAAGATTCCCGAGCTGGACCTGGTGGTGCCGTTCGAGGCGGGCGAGGAGATGCGCACGGAGGTGTCAGCGAAGTTCCGTCAGGAAGGTGTGCGCAAGGAACTCGCCGATGCGGACATGGAGCTGACGCGCTGGTGGACCGACGAGGCGGGCAGATTCGCGCTCAGTCTCGCCGGGCCGCGCTGATCGGTCCGGCTCCGGGCGACGCGGGACTGCGCGGCCCGGGCCAGTGAGCGGCGGTCGGCGCAGGCTCCCGGGAGGATCGGCTCCAGCAGCCGTATCTCCGCGGTGAGCCCGCCGGCCGCCACCACCCGCCACAGCGACGCACCCAGCTGATCGTCGCCGACGAATGCGGCCGGGCCGGTGGGCGTGTAGCCGATGCGTACGGGCTGGACGGCGACGCCCGCGTCCAGGGCGGCCTGAAAGGCGGCGGGACGGAACCGGCCCTGGTCCCGGCCGCACCACGTGGAGCCCTCGGGAAAGACGATCAGCCGTGAGCCGGCGCGCATCGCCGCCGCCATCGATGCCACCGTGGCCGGCAGGGCGCGCAGCCGGTCCCGTTCCAGGAACAAGGTGCCGCCGCGGGCGGCGAGCGGCCCGAGGACGGGCCAGCGGCGTACCTCGCTCTTGGCCACCATCCGCCCTGGCAGTACGGCCGCGACCAGCGGGATGTCCAGCCAGGAGATGTGGTTGGCGACCACCAGGGACGCCCGCTGGTGCTGCGGGCTTCCGACGATCCGTACGCGGACGCCGAAGGAGCGCAGCACCGCACGCGCCCACCGGCGGGCCAGCCGGTCGCGGATCCCGGGACCGAGGAGTACGGCCGACAGGGCCACGACCGGTGCGAGCAGCACCCCGGCGACGACCACCGAAGTACCGGCCAGAAGCCGGGCAGTCGCGGCGATCCGGCCGGCGGGTGCGCCCGAACGGGTGGCGCAGCCCTGCGGGGTGCAGGGCGCGCTGGGCAGCCAGACGCTCATCGCACGGGGGCGAGGGAGAGGAAGTGCCGCAGGTAGCGCGGGTTGGTGCGGCGCAGCGAGAGGAGCACGTACAGGTCGGCGACGCCGAAGTCGGGGTCGTGGGCGGGCGCTCCGCACACCCAGGCGCCGAGACGCAGATAGCCGCGCAGCAGGGGCGGCAGCTCGGTGCGTCCCTCGGGCCGGACGACGGATTCGGGGTTCCAGAGCTTGTGCGGGGTGACCCAGTACTCCTCGGGTGCGAGGTTCTTGGCCTTCACCGTGTCCCAGGTCGCGGCGGCGAGCGTGCCGCCGTCGGCGAGCGGGATGGAGCAGCAGCCCGCCAGCCAGTTGTGCCCGGTGCGGGTCATGTAGCGGGCGAGCCCCGCCCATATCAGGGCGATGACAGCGCCGTTGCGGTGCAGGGGGTGCACGCAGGAGCGGCCGACCTCGACGAGGTCGTCGCGGATGGGGGCAAGGCGGGTCAGGTCGAACTCGCTCTCGGAGTAGATCCGCCCGGCGACGCGGGCGCGGTCGGGCGGCAGCAGCCGGTAGGTGCCGACGACCTCGCCGGTGTCGGCCTCGCGTACCAGCAGGTGGTCGCAGTACATGTCGAAGGCATCGATGTCGAGCCCCGGCTCCGGGCCGTCGAGCCGGGCACCCATCTCGCCGGCGAACACCTGGTGGCGCAGCCGCTGGGCGGCGCGTACGTCCTCCTGGTCGCGGGCGAGCGAGACGACATAGCGCGGCTGGTCGTGCTCGGCGCCAGGGGTGAGGGTGGGGACAGGCACCGGCGACGGCGCCTGGGGAAGCGGCGCGGGGACGACGAGGGGGGATGCGGGCATGGCGGCCTCCTGCCGGACGAAGGGGACGGACCGCAGGTGCGGCGGTCCGGCTCCTTACTTCTTCCGTGGCCGGCTGGATTCGACATGACCGTCCGGCGGAGCGGGGATGTGCGAACGCTGAATGCCGGGCTGCGCACCGCTAGGGAAGCAGCGCGGAGGTGATCCGCTTCGAGGCGGCGCGGGCGGCGGTGGCGGGGTCCGCGCCCTGGAGCACCGCCGTCATGTACGGCTTGATCGGGTTGTCGGCCTCGACGTCCGCCCACTGGGGCGAGTTCGGGGTGGCCCTGCCGTGGGCCGCCCCCGCGGCCATCGCCCTGGTGCCTTCCTCGCCGTCGATGACGCCCGCGAGCGTGGTCTTGTTGGGGACGTAGTTCATCGTCGTGGCCAGGTCCGTCTGCCACTCCTCGCTCGCCAGTGCCTTGACCACCTCGACGCCCTCGGCCCGTTCCCGCGCACCCCTCGGCACGATCAGATCCGAACCGCCGGTGAACACCGCGCCCGGTGCCTCGGCCGTCTTGCCCGGTACGGGGAAGTAGCCCAGCTTGCCCTTGAGCGCCGGATTGGCCTTCTCGATGACGGTCGCCGCGCCCGGCACGGCGATGATCTGGGCGACCTTGCCCTTGGCGAAGACGTCGGTCTGCGGCGGTGTCATCTCGTCCGCGTCCCTGGGTCCGTTGCCGTGGGACTGGAGCTGCTTGTAGAACTGCATGCCGCGCAGTGCGGCCGGGGTGTCCAGCGCCCCTTCCCAGCCGCCGCCCCGCTCGACGGCCAGCTCGCCCTTCTCGTCCCAGATGAAGCCGGCGAGGGTGTACCAGTCCTGGCCCGAGAGGTAAATGCCCTGATTGCCACCGGTGTTGAGCTGCTCCGACACCTCCAGCCATGCGGCGCGGGTCTTCGGGGGCTCCTCGATGCCCGCGCCGGCGAACAGGTCCTTGTTGTAGATGACGACCCGGTTGGCGGCGTACCAGGGGATGCCGTACTGCGAGCCGTTGATGCTGCCCGGTTCCGCGAGGCCCGGCAGCCATTCCTCGTTGCCGAGGTCGCGTACGGACTCGAGTGTGAGGTCGAGCAGCGCGTCGCTCTCCGCGTACTGGGCCACCTGTGTATTGCCCACCTCGATGACGTCCGGGGCCTTGTCGCCCTCGAGCGCCGTGGTGATCTTCTTGCCGATGCCGGTCCACTCCTGGAAGGTGACGTCCAGTTCGACGGAGGGATGCTCCTTCTCGTAGGCGGTGGTGAAGCGTTCGAGGAACTCGTCGGAGACGCTGTCCTGCATCAGCCAGACCCTGACCGTGGTCGTAGCGGAACCGGCGCCCGGAATCATCCCGCAGCCGCCGAGGGTGACGGTGCACAGGAGTGTGGTGGACAGGACGAGCGAGCGGTTCGTCACGAGAGGTCACCTTCTGCGAGGGCACGGAGACGGACCCGACGTGGGGGGAAGCGCGCCGCGCTCGCACGGGTGTGGCTGGATTTTGGTATGGACCAAAAGCACCGGTCAAGACCTCCTCGGATGCCGCGGGCAACCTCTCGCCGCGCACCTGGCACCCGCTGGGGCGCCGTCCGGTCGCCTCGCGCGCCGCCTCGCGGTGGGGCACGGTGGAGTCAACGCATCGAGAGGAGTGCGGCCCCATGTCCAATCACACCTACCGGGTCACCGAGATCGTGGGCAGTTCGCCCGACGGCGTCGACCAGGCCATCCGCAACGGCATCGCCCGCGCGTCCGAGACCCTGCGGGGACTGGACTGGTTCGAGGTGACCCAGGTGCGCGGCCATATCGTCGACGGGGAGATCGAACACTTCCAGGTCGGCCTGAAGGTCGGCTTCCGGCTCGAGGACACCGCCTGACCGGCGCGATCCGGCGCGGGCACGGGGGTACGGGTCCGGTCAGGTGCGGCCCTCACGCTGCTGTGCGACGCGCATCGCCTCCGACGCCGCAGCGGCCGACCACCGGGCACGTACGACCCTGAAGCCCGCCCGTTCGGCGTCGCCGCACACCAGTTCGTCGTCGTCCACCAGCATCCGGATCTCCCGGTCGCGGCCGAGCCTGCGCAGGATCTCCAGCTTGGTCCTGCGCGCCGGCCGCCGGTCGTCGTCGCGTCGCATGTACACGCGTCCCTGCGGCAGCACCTGCGCGGCGATCCACTCCAGAGTGTCCTGCCGGCACCGCTCAGGCCGGCCCGTGAGATACATCACCTCGCACTCCGCGGCGGCCTCCAGGCACAGTGCCACGCCCTCGGCGAGTGGCGGGTCCTTGGGTGCGGCGGCGAAGAAGGCGTCCCAGTCGCGCGGTTTGCGCTCCAGGAAGCGCTGACGGTGTCCCGAGTCGGCGAGCGTCCCGTCGAGGTCGAACACGGCCAGAGGCCTGCGGCTGCGTATCACGCCGACCACCTTAGACAGCGGCTCGGACAGCGGCAGGGGAATCCGGGCACGGTGTGCGCGTTGAACGGAGTGTGAGTTCACCGATCGCGTCCGTCCGGCTGTCCGTTCTCGACCGTTCCCGCATCCGCGAGGGTCATGACGGCCCTTCGGCGCTGCGGGAGACCGTGCGTCTCGCCCAGGAGGTGGAGGCGTTCGGCTACCACCGCTTCTGGGTCTCGGAGCACCACGGCGTGCCCGGTGTCGCGGGCTCCGCGCCGACCGTGCTCGCGGCGGCCGTGGCCGCGGCGACGTCGACGATCCGTGTCGGCACCGGCGGGGTGATGCTGCCCAACCACCAACCGCTCGTCGTCGCCGAGCAGTTCGGGGTGCTCGAGTCGCTGTACCCGGGCCGGGTCGACATGGGACTCGGCCGTTCGGTGGGCTTCACCGACGGCGTACGGCGGGCACTCGGACGGGACAGGAAGGACGCGGACGGCTTCGCCGAGCAGCTCGACGAGCTCCTGGGCTACTTCGACGGGTCCGGGGGCCGTCCGTCGGACGGGTCGGGCACCGGCGGGCACAGGCCCGGTCCGCAGGTGCACGCCCGCCCGGCCGAGGGTCTGCGCGTCCCGCCGTATGTGCTGGCCACCGGCGAGGGTGCCTCGATCGCGGCCCGCGCGGGGCTGCCGCTGGTCATCGGGGACATGCGCCACCGCGAGCGGATGCTCAGCGCCATCGACCTCTACCGCAGCGGGTTCCGGCCGTCGATGTGGGCCCAGCAGCCGTATGTCATCGTCTCGGGCACGGTCGTGGTGGCCCGGACCGAGCAGGAGGCACGCCGGCTGCTGGGACCGGAGGCCTGGTCGGCGGCGTACTCCCGTACGCAAGGCTCCTTTCCGCCGCTCGCCGCGCCGGAGCGGATCGAGTCGATGACGATGACCGCCCGCGAGCGCTCGCACTATGAAGCCGGCCTCGAGGGACACATCGCCGGGACCGGGGCCCAGGTGGCCGACGTACTGTCTGCGGTGATCAGGGACAGCGCGGCCGACGAGGTACTGGTCACGACCAGTACGTACGACCGCGAGGCGCTGCTGGACTCCTTCAGGCGGCTGGCCCGGGTGGCGGGCCTGTCCGCACCGGCCCGAGCCTGACCGGCCGGCCCGGCATGACCTGGCCGAACGCCTAGAATCGTCCGCCATGCACACCCCCCACGACCCGTTCGTACGCGTCCGCGGCGCCCAGGAGCACAATCTGCGCGGTGTCGATGTCGACATCCCGCGGGACGCCCTGGTGGTCTTCACCGGGGTCTCGGGGTCGGGGAAGTCCTCGCTGGCGTTCGGCACGATCTACGCGGAGGCCCAGCGGCGTTACTTCGAGTCCGTCGCCCCCTATGCCCGGCGGCTGATCCACCAGGTCGGCGCGCCCAAGGCCGGCGAGATCACCGGGCTGCCGCCCGCGGTCTCGCTGGAACAGCGCCGCTCCTCCCCCACCTCGCGCTCCTCCGTGGGCACGGTCACCACGCTGTCCAACTCGCTGCGGATGCTGTTCTCGCGGGTGGGTGACTATCCCGAGGGCGCTTCACGGCTGGACTCGGACGCCTTCTCGGCCAACACGGCGGCGGGTGCGTGCCCCGAGTGCCACGGTCTGGGACAGGTGCACCGCACGAGCGAGGAGCTGCTGGCCCGGGGCGGTCTTCCGGGCGATCCGCCACCGGCCGTCGGTGCCGTCGGATTCCTCGGCGAACTCCACGTCCTGCCCGGCGACCAGGGCCAGGATGCCCACCGCGTTCGCGGCCTTGTCGCCCAGATTCTGCTCGGGCAGATGGCCCAGCAGCCGCAACGCGTCGGTGACCAGGGCATCCACCAGGCGGTCCCGTGCTGCTTCGTCGTCCCAGGCGATCCGGGGCTTGCCCGGATCGCGGTAGTCGTGCGCACGGCACTGGGCGGCAGCGGCCTCGGCGGCACCGGGAACCTCGCGGATCACCCGGCGGATGGCCGCGATCAGCTGGGTGACGGTGTCCTGGGTGGCCACCGCGTCCTCGAACACAGTCGAGTCCCGTGCCCGCCTGCGGCGGCCCTTGAGTACACCGGTCTTGTTGATGATCTCCCGCACCCGGGCGAAGATCCGGTCCCGATCCCCGGAGGCCGCGAGCCTGCGCCGGAAGTAGATGAACAGCGACGGATCGAACCCCGTGTCGTACAGGCCCAGCCCACAGGCCGCCTTCCACCGCAGGTCACACCGCAGTTCGGCCACCGCGTCATGGTCCGTGCGGTTCTCCAGTACCTGCAGCACCGTCGCACACGCCAGCACCTGCGGCGGCACCGACGGCCGCCCGTTCGGCGAGGGATACAGGTCAGCGAACATCTCCTCCGGGAACAGCGCATCCCGATGCTCGGCCAGGAACGCGAACACACTCCCAGCCGGAATCAACTCCCGGCACGTGGCCCACACATCAGGCCCGACCGGCTCCTCAGACCGCCGCCCCAGCATGCATACGAGTCTGGCCCCGAACCAGAAGATCCCGGGCCAGAACGGCACTATCTTCAGAAATCTCCTAGGCGGCCGTGTCGTACGTGTAGTGCGGGGCGTGGTCGAGCATGTCGGCGGGGGTCACGTCGTTCCACGGACGCATGGTGTCGCGCAGGTCGACGACATTACGGGTACCTGCCGCGGGCAGATACGTCGAGCCGGGGTGACGGGCCTGCCACTGCGACCAGAGCTTGTCGATGAAGCAGTGGTGCAGCCAGAACACCGGGTCGTTCGGGGAGGCGCCGGTGGCCATCTGGCCCCCGACCCAGACATGGACGCGGTTGTGCAGATTGACGCCGCGCCAGCCTTCGAGGTGGTTGCGGAAGCCGTCCGACGCGCTGTTCCACGGCGGGGCGTCGTAGGTGGACATGGCGAGGACGGACTCGACCTCCGCACGGGTGGGCAGCTGCCGGCCACCTGCTCCGAGCTCGCGGCGCAGGTAGGTCCGGCCGTCCACGCGGACGTTGATCGGCCAGGCGCCGGAGGGACCGGAGAACGGGCCGTCGAGCACTTGGCCGTCCCTGGCACGGCCGGTGCCACCGAGGAAGTCCGCTGCCCAGAGAGAGGATGCGGAGGTGCGGTCGGTGGTCCAGTCCCAGTAGGGAAGGGCCACCGATGCGTCGACGGACTGCAGAGCCTGCTCGAATTCGATGAGGTAGCGGCGGTGCCAGGGCAGGAAGGACGGCGAGCGGTGGCCCACCCGGTCCCCGTTGTCCGTGTCGCTCATGATGAAGGCGTTGTGGGTGGAGACGAAGGTGTCGTAGCGGCCACTGCGCTTGAGCTCCAGCAGAGCATCGGTGAAGCGGCGCTTCTCGTCCGCGGACAGTTGTGCCTGGTTCTTGCGTACGGTCATGGTGCGGGCTGCTCCGGGATCAGAAGAGTTCGAGGGGAACGAGGTCCGCGCCCTGGAGTTCCACGACGGCGGCGCGCGCGACGGCACGCGGCGTGGCATGCGGCTCGTAGTGGTTGACGACGCTGATCCAGGTGTCGTCGGCGTTGCGCATCACATGCAGCTCCTCGCCGTCGACGCGCACGGTGTATCCGCCGCCGTGGTGGCCGTGGTGGCCGGCGGCGTGCGAGGGCCCGCCTTGTATACGACGCCCCCGGTAGACCTCGTCGAAGGGGGCAGGCTGGGCCGGCGTGCGCGGCGGGGGCGCGGCGCTCCGGGCCGCCCGGCCGGGCGCGGCGCCGATGAGCACGAGCCCTGCGGCCGCGCCGGCGGCGACACCGAGGGCCTGACGGCGGGTTGTTCGGGACATGGGAGTTCCCCCCAGGAATGGCTGTGGTCGGGTCGGCGGTGTGGTCGTGACCGCCGTTGCCCTGCATGCCTACAGGGCCATCCGCTCTCGCCCGAAGTCGACGGAAGGAGGTTGCACCTGATACGGACATGTCGTCATACGATGTGCAGACTTGAACAAAATTGATCTTGCTTCCGGCTCCCGGCTTTATACGACATGAACCGAAGATTCAGCGGCAGATGTGACGTTCTTGTAAATAATCTCCGGCTCGGGGTGCGGACTTGTGTCGATCCTCACTCCCCAAACATGTCCGGAACCCATGCCTCCACCGAGCGGGGGACAGTCCCGCACTCCGGCGCACGCCGAGCGTGCGGCCGTCCCGACCGGGGCCCCTTGTCCGGCGAGATCAACCGGCGGCCCGGAACGCCGGACACCGGCGTGCGTCCGCCCACGTGTCCTTGACGGCGCGTCGGACGGCTCGTCAACGGCGTCGGACGCTCCTCGCGGCCCGCAGCCACTCCTTGTTCATCGCCGCGATCGACGGCAGCGGAATGCCCTTGGGGCAGGCTGTCGCGCACTCGCCGGCCAGCGTGCAGCCGCCGAAGCCCTCCTCGTCCATGGCGGCGACCATGTCGAGCACCCGGGTCTCCCGCTCGGGCGCACCCTGGGGCAGCACATTGAGATGGTTGACCTTCGCCGAGGTGAACAGCATGGCTGAGCCGTTGGGGCAGGCGGCGACGCAGGCGCCGCAGCCGATGCACTCGGCGTGCTCGAAGGCCGAGTCGGCGTCGGGCTTGGGCACCGCGGTGGCGTGGGCCTCGGGAGCGGAACCGGTGGGGGCGCTGATGTAGCCGCCGGCCTGGATGATCCGGTCGAAGGAGGAGCGGTCGACCACCAGGTCCTTGACGACCGGGAAGGCGGCCGCCCGCCAGGGCTCGATGTCGATGGTGTCGCCGTCCTGGAAGGACCGCATGTGGAGCTGGCAGGTGGTGGTGCGCTCCGGGCCGTGGGCGTCGCCGTTGATGACGAGGCTGCACGCGCCGCAGATGCCCTCGCGGCAGTCGTGGTCGAAGGCGACCGGGTCCTCGCCCCGCAGGATGAGTTCTTCGTTGAGCGTGTCGAGCATCTCCAGGAACGACATGTCCGGGGAGATCCCGTCGACCTCGTAGGTGGCCATGGCGCCGGGGGCGCCGGAGTTGTGCTGGCGCCAGACGCGCAGGGTGAGCTTCATGTGTAGCTCCGCTGAGTGGGGTGGACGTACTCGAAGACGAGGTCTTCCTTGTGCAGGACGGGCGCCTCACCAGTGCCCCTGAACTCCCAGGCGGCCGCGTACGCGAACTCCCCGTCCCTGCGGGCGGCCTCGCCGTCGGCTGTCTGTGACTCCTCGCGGAAGTGGCCGCCGCAGGACTCGGAGCGGTGCAGCGCGTCGAGGCACATCAGCTCGGCGAGCTCCAGGTAGTCGACGATGCGATTGGCCTTCTCCAGCGACTGGTTGAACTCCATGCCGGTGCCGGGCACCTTGATCCGGCGCCAGAACTCCTCGCGGATCTGCGGAATCCGCTCGAGCGCCTTGAGCAGGCCCTTCTCGGTGCGGGCCATCCCGCAGTACTCCCACATGAGTTCACCGATCTCGCGGTGGAAGGAGTCGGGGGTGCGGTCGCCGTCGACCGCCAGCAGCAGGTTCAGCCGGTCCTCGGTGTCGGCGACAGCCTCCGCGATCACGGGATGGCCCGGTCCGACGGTGCCGTCGAACCGGTTTCGCGCGAGGTAGTCGTTGATGGTGGCCGGCAGGACGAAGTAGCCGTCGGCGAGGCCCTGCATCAGCGCTGACGCACCGAGGCGGTTGGCACCGTGATCGGAGAAGTTGGCCTCGCCGATCGCGAAGAGACCCGGGACGGTTGTCTGGAGGTCGTAGTCGACCCACAGCCCGCCCATCGTGTAGTGCACGGCCGGATAGATCCGCATCGGGACCTCGTACGGGTTCTGAGCGGTGATCCGCTCGTACATCTCGAAGAGGTTGCCGTACTTCTCCTCGATCGCCGCGCGGCCCATCCGCCGGATGGCGTCGGCGAAGTCGAGATAGACGCCCTGGCCGCCCGGACCGACGCCGCGGCCCTCGTCGCACACGTTCTTGGCGGCACGCGAGGCGATGTCACGCGGGACGAGATTGCCGAAGGAAGGGTAGATCCGCTCCAGGTAGTAGTCGCGCTCGTCCTCGGGGATCTCGTTCGCCGGCCGGTGATCGCCAGGCTCCTTCGGCACCCAGATACGGCCGTCGTTGCGCAGCGACTCACTCATCAGCGTCAGCTTGGACTGGTGGTCGCCGGTGCGTGGGATGCAGGTGGGGTGGATCTGGGTGAAGCAGGGGTTGGCGAACCAGGCGCCTCGCCGGTGCGCCCGCCAGACGGCGGTGGCGTTGGAGTTCATGGCGTTCGTCGACAGATAGAAGACGTTCCCGTAGCCACCGGAAGCCAGCACGACGGCGTCCGCGACGTACGTGTCGATCTTTCCGGTGATCAGGTCGCGGGCGACGATGCCGCGTGCGCGCCCGTCGATGACGATCAGGTCGAGCATCTCGGTGCGGGCGTGCATCGTGACGTTTCCCGCGGCGATCTGCCGGGAGAGGGCCTGGTAGGCGCCGAGCAGCAGCTGCTGGCCCGTCTGGCCCCGGGCGTAGAAGGTGCGGGACACCTGGACGCCGCCGAAGGAGCGGGTGTCGAGCAGCCCGCCGTACTCCCTGGCGAACGGCACTCCCTGGGCCACGCACTGGTCGATGATCTCCACGGAGATCTGGGCGAGGCGGTGGACGTTGGACTCCCGGGCCCTGAAGTCACCCCCCTTGACGGTGTCGTAGAACAGTCGGTGGATCGAGTCACCGTCGTTGCGGTAGTTCTTGGCCGCGTTGATGCCGCCCTGTGCGGCGATGGAGTGGGCCCGGCGCGGGGAGTCCTGGTAGCAGAACTGCTCGACGTGGTAGCCCTGTTCGGCGAGTGTGGCGCCCGCCGCTCCGCCGGCGAGACCGGTGCCGACCACGATGACGGTGTGCGCCCGCCGGTTGGCCGGGTTGACCAGCCTGGCCTCGAAGCGGCGGCGGTCCCAGCGTTCGGCGACGGGGCCGTCGGGGGCCTTGGTGTCGGCCAGCGGCGCGCCGGTCGCGTAGGCCGAGTAGCCGGTGTGGTCGGTCATGTCAGTTCACCATTCCGGTCATGACGGCGACGGGTACGGAGAGGAATCCGGCGGTCAGCAGCAGAGCGAGCCCGTTGGCCGCTCCCTTGAGGATCCGGTCGCGGGCGGCGTTGCCGGCGCCGAGGGTCTGTGCGGCGCTCCAGAAGCCGTGCCGGATGTGCAGTCCGACGGCGAGCATGGCGACGATGTAGATGACGTTGCCGTACCAGGTGGAGAAGGTGTCCACGACGTTCTGGTACGGGTGGCCCTCCTGGAATCCGCCCGTGTGGACCGTGCCGGTGGTCAGATCGAGCACATGCCACACGATGAACAGCGCGAGGATGATCCCGCCCCAGCGCATGGTGCGGGTGGCGTAGCTCGCCCGCGGGCGCTTGTGCAGGTAACGGGCCGGCCGGGCACGGATGTCGCGGCGGCTGAGCTGATACGCCGCGACGCCGTGTCCCACCACTGCGGCGAGCAGCACCACGCGGACGAGCCAGAGGGCCCATCCGTAGTGCATGACCGGCTCACCCATGGTGCGCAGCCAGTGGCCGTACGCGTTGAACTCGCCCGCACCGAAGAAGATCTTGAGGTTGCCGAACATGTGGGCGACCAGATAGCCGAGCATGACCAGGCCGCTGACGGCCATGACCGTCTTCTTGCCGATGGTCGATCCCCAGAACGTGCGCGTGAGGGACGGTTGTCGGTCCGTCCGCGTTGCCAGAGCCATGCCTTCGACGCTAGAGCCGGGAACCATCAGAGGTCCAAGACATGATCCGGCTCATATCGATAGCCGCTGCCTATCGTGCTCCTATCCTGGGAGCATGCAGTTGCAGCAGCTCGCCTACTTCGTGGCCGTCGCCGAGACGCGGCACTTCACCCGTGCCGCCGAGCGCGTGCATGTCTCCCAGCCGTCGCTCTCCCAGCAGATCCGGGCACTCGAGAAGGAGCTGGGGGCGGACCTGTTCGCCCGGGCGCGGGGCAATATCGCGCTCACCGACGCGGGTGAGACGCTGCTCCCGCTCGCCCGCCGTATCCTCGCCGACGCCGACACCGCGCGCCATGAGGTGCAGGAGCTGGCCCAGCTGCGGCGCGGGCGGGTACGGCTGGGAGCCACCCCGAGTCTGTGCACGGGACTGCTGCCCGAGGTCCTGCGGGACTTCCACGCCCTGCATCCGGGCATCCGGCTGCTGATCGAGGAGGGCGGCTCGCACGATCTCGTACGGGAACTGGCGCGCGGCTCGCTCGATCTGGCCCTGGTGGTCCTGCCGCTGCCCAGCCCGTCCCCCGCGCTCACCACGGTCGAGCTGCTCCAGGAGGACCTGGTCGTGGTCACCTCCCCCGCGTCGAAGGAGCCCCGCCGGCCCGTGCGGATCGCCGATCTCCAGGGTGAGCCGCTGGTGATGTTCCGGCACGGCTACGACTTGCGCGAACTGACCGTC
Source organism: Streptomyces sp. NBC_00390 (assembly GCF_036057275.1). Classification (NCBI taxonomy): domain Bacteria; kingdom Bacillati; phylum Actinomycetota; class Actinomycetes; order Kitasatosporales; family Streptomycetaceae; genus Streptomyces; species Streptomyces sp. NBC_00390. The sequence goes on from NZ_CP107945.1 coordinate 661,723, forward strand.
GCCGCTTGCCGCGCCGCCGGATTCGAGCCCTCCTTCACCGTGGAGGGCGGCGAGATGGACGCCGTACTGGGCTTCGTGCGCGCCGGGCTCGGCGCGGCGGTCGTGCCGAGCATGGTGGCCGCGCGCGCGGGCGGCGATCTGCGCGTCACCCCGCTCGCCCGCCCCGGTCTGCGCCGTACGATCGCGCTCGCGCACCGCAGCGACGTCGCACCGCCGCGGGCGGCCCTCGAGCTCCAGCGCGTGCTGCTCGGCTCACGGGCCACAGGGGGCGGGACGACCTCCTGACCGGTCCCCGGTACTGCAGTGACCGGAACGTTCGCCGGGGTGCTTGTTGTGGTTCAGGCCCCCTGGCCCTGCGGATGCGGATGCGCTCGCGTCGTCGGGGCAGGTGCTGGAGCAGGTAGGCGTGCAGGGCCCCGGCTAGACCGCGTCCGCGAGGACCAGCGTGTGGATCCGGTCCGGAGCGCCGGGTCTCGCGTAGTACCAGCCCTGGGCGGTGTCGCAGCCCAGGTCCCGCAACTGCTCCGCCTGCCGCCCGGTCTCCACTCCCTCGACCGTCACGGCCAGCTCCAGGCTGTGCGCCAGTGAGACGATGCCCTCCACGATCTTCAGATCCACGGGATCGGCGGGGTGGCGCTGCATCCCCTGCGTGAAGGAGCGGTCGAGCTTGAGCACGCTCACCGGCAGCCGGCGCAGATTGGCAAGGTTGGAGTAGCCGGTGCCGAAGTCGTCGAGCGCTATGTCCACGCCCATCTCGGCGAGTTGACGCAGCGGCTTGAGCAGATCCTCGTCGGCTCCGATCAGCGCCGACTCGGTGACCTCCAGGCACAGTGCGCGCGGTTCGAGGCCGGAGCGCTCGAGGACGTCGATCGTGTCGGTGACGAGCCCGGGATGCTTGAGCTGGGTGGGCGAGAGGTTGACGTTGATCCGCAGCGGACCGCCGTCGGAGTGGCGTCTGCTCCAGTACCGCGCCTGGCGTACGGCTTCCTGGAGCACCCAGCGGCCCAGCGGCACGATCAGCCCGGTGCGTTCGGCGAGCGGTATGAAGCGGTCGGGCCCGAGCACGCCGTGCTGCGGGTGGCACCAGCGCACCAGGGCCTCGGCGCCGTGCACGCTGCCGTCGCCGAGGTGCACCAGGGGCTGGTACTCGATGAAGAACTCGCCACGCTCGAGGGCTGCCGGGAGGGAGTTGGTCAGCCCGTGCCTGGTGATGGCGCGCGCGTCCGCCTCGGGATCGGCGAGCTCGAAGCGGTTGCCGCCCGCCGATTTTGCCCGGTACATCGTGATGTCGGCGCTGCGCAGCACCTCGGCGCTGGTGCGCTCGCCGCCCGGCCCCTCGACGATGCCGATGCTGCCGCGCACCGAGAACTCCCGGCCGTCGACGTTGATGGGCGTGGCGAGCGCGCCGAGGATGCGGGTGGCCAAGTCGTCGACCTCGCGCTGGGTGTCGGGCCCGGTGGTCAGCGCGACGAACTCGTCCCCGCCGAGGCGGGCCACCATCTCGCTGGGTGCGGTGGCGCAGCTCTGCAGCCGGTCGGCGACCTCCACCAGCAGCCGGTCACCCGTGGCATGGCCGAGGCTGTCATTGATGGCCTTGAAGCCGTCGAGGTCGAGGTAGCACAGCCCGAAGCGGGCACCGTCGCCCGCGGTGACGGCCTTTTCCAGCCGTTCGAAGAACAGGGTGCGGTTGGGCAGTCCGGTGAGCGCATCGTGGGTGGCCTCGTAGCGCAGCCGCAGATTGAGCAGCCGGCGCTCGGTGGTGTCCTCCGTCAGCGCCAGCTGGTACTGGGGCCGGCCCTCGGCGTCGCGCAGCAGGGAGACCGTCAGATTGGTCCACAGGACCGTGCCGTCGTTGCGGTAGAACGGCTTCTCGGTCCGGTAGTGGTCGCGTTCGCCGCGTACCAGTTCGCGGTACAGCTCGCACACCTGGGGCCGGTCCTCGGGGTGTGCCCAGTCGGTGACCTTGCGGCCGCGCACATGGTGCTCGAGACCGCCGAACATCTGCGTCAGCGTGTCGTTGACCTCCAGCACATTGCCCTCGAGGTCGGCGATCGCGATGCCGATCGCGGCCCCCTCGAACACGGCGCGGAAGCGGACCTCGGTGGCGTGCATGGCGTCGAGGGCGTCGCTGCGCGCCAGCAGCGAGGACCGGGCGATGGATTCCTGCTCGGAGAGGGTGCGCTCGCGCAGGGCCCCGGCGAAGCCGGCCGCCAGCGCGTGCTGCAGGCGGGCGCAGCGGGCCCTGTTCTCCTCGGCGGTCCGCTGCTCGTCGTCGTCCGTGCCGCAGTACAGGACGAGATAGGCGTCGATGACGCCGAGGGTGCGGCTGAGGACGTCGGGGTCCGTGCAGTGGGCGTCGATGAGAGCCGCCCCGACCGGCCCTGCGGCCTGCGGGACGAACGGCCGCCCGTGCAGCGCCCCGGCCAGTTGCCGGGCCAGCGGCAGCAGCTGCGCCTCGAGTTCGGGCCGGGTCATCGACGTGGCCGTGGCGGGGAAGATCGCCCGGCTCCAGATCGTCGCGAATCTCCTCAGCCGGTCCTCGGGTCCGTCCGGTTCGCCCGCGGGCGGCGCCGACTTCTCCGGCGCCTTCACGCCGTGCGCCCCACCCCGGCGAACCCGGAGAAGGCATAGGGATCCTCCTGCTCGGGGGCCACGTCCGGCCGCCAGTGCGGCATGGGGACCAGACCGGGCTCGGCCATCGCGCAACCGTCGAAGAAGAGGGCTATGTCGTCGCGCGAGCGCATGATCAGGGGGTTGCGTATGGAGCGGTACACCTCGACGGCGGCGCCCGCCTCGTCCTGCGTCACCGGCACACCTTCGTACGAGGCATGGGTGACGACGATCAGGCTGCCCGGCGCCAGTGCGTCACGCAGCTCGGCCACGGCCGCCTTCGGGTCGTCCTCGTCCTCGATGAAGTGCAGTACGGCCACCAGCATCAGCGCGACCGGGCGTTCGAGGTCGAGCAGTCCGGTGACTTCGGGGCTGTCGAGGATCTGGCGGGGCTTGCGCAGATCGGCGGCGACGATCGCGGACTGCTCGTCGCCTTCGAGTACGGCCCGGCTGTGGGCGACGGCCACCGGGTCGTGGTCCACGTAGACGACGCGGGCGTCGGACGTCGCCCTGCGGGCGACTTCATGAACATTGCCGAAGGTCGGAATGCCGGAACCGATGTCGAGGAACTGGGTGATGCCTTCGGCGGCCGCGTAGTTCACGGCCCGCCGCATGAACGCCCGGTTCGCCTGCATGATTTTGGGGAGGCCCGGCATGAACTCCATGGCCCTGCGCGCCGCTTCCCGGTCGACCTCGAAGTTGTGCGATCCGCCCAGGTAGTAGTCGTAAATGCGGGACACGCTCGGCACCGATATGTCGATGCCCTGCGGGGCCCAGGCGGGACGCTCCATCGAAGTCTCCAACAAGTCGCCACGGGGGACGGCCATGTCCATGGCCAGCGTTCGAGCCGAGGCTACTGATCGCCCGCCAAGAGGGCGAGCCCAAACGGAAATTAGCGGTCCGTTCTTGGTCACACGCGACCGGCACATGCAACCGGCCCGCCGTCACGCCAGAGGCGTGAGACGGGCCGGCCCTGCCGGAGTCGCGACGTGGGGACTACTTGGGCGCTCCGACCGGCTTGCCCTCCGGCGAGACCGCGAACCAAGTACCGCCGACACCCTGGCCGTTGGTGTCACCGGGCTTCTTGTCGCCGGCGAAGGTGTAGATCGGCCAGCAGTCGATGGTCTGCTGCTTGATTCCGTCCGGACGGTCGAAGGTGACGAAGCCCTTCTTCAGGATTCCTTCGGTGTCGTTCTTGTCGACGGGCTCGACCACCGGCCACTTGTCGAGGCACGCGCCGGTGCACGCCGTCTTCATCGGCCAGGCGGAGTCCTTCGTGAAGCGGTAGACCGTCATGCCGTTCTTGTCGACGACGACCTCGCCGAGCTTGGGGTCGTTGCGCACGGACAGACCCGCGAGGTCGGCCTGCTCGGCACCCTCGCCGCCGCCTGCTCCGGGGGCGGCCTTCTTGCCGTCGGGAGCCGCCGCGTACCACGTGCCGCCCACACCCTGGCCCTTGACGTCACCGGGCTTGGTGTCCTTGGCATAGCGGTACATCGGCCAGCCGTCGATGGTGAGCTGCTTGGTGCCGTCCGCCCGGGTCACCTGACCGATCAGGGAGTCGTCGACGCCCGGCGCCGGGGAGGCGCCGCCGGCGGCCACGACGGGCCATGCCTTTGCACAGTCACCTTCGCAGTTCGACTTCGGCGGCTCGGCGGTGTCTTTGTCGAACCGGTAGAGGGTGAAGCCCGCACTGTCGGTGACGACCTTGCCGAGGTCCTTGCTCTCCCAGACCGCGAGCTGACCGGCGGGCTTGGCGCCGGCCGCCTCCCCGCCGGCGTCGGCGCCGTACCCTCCGGAGCCGTAGCCGGCATCCGCGGGCTGGGCGGCACCGACTGCCTGACCGTTGGGAGTCTCGTTTCCCTTTTCCTGACCGCACGCCGTCGTCAGCGAGAGTACGGCCGCCGCAGTCACCGCGAGTGAGGCGTTGCGCCAGGTGTTCATGTCCACTCCCGTTAGTTTTCGAACCCGTCCCGGCGCCAGGGTGCGCCGTTCATGGCCTTAGGTACGGACGCCGGGACGACTTGTGTTCAACGCGCCGGGAAAAATCTTTGACGGTGACCCGGGCCGCAGCCGCGAAGGGGCGAAATCCGGCTCTCACCCTCGCAATTCGCCCCAGGCGGAATGGCCGGATCTCAACTGCCCCAGGAGACATATCAGTCGCGGCGTGCGAAGCGGTCGAGCGCGCCGGTCACCTGCGCCCGCATCGCCTCGTTGCCCTTGTGCCCCGCGTCCTGCATGACCACCAGTTCCGCGTCCGTCCAGACACGGGTCAGTTCCCAGGCGGTGCCGAGCGGCCCGCTGAGATCGAGCCGGCCGTGGAAGAGCACACCCTCGATCCCCTTCAGCCGTCGTGCGTCGCGCAGCAGCGCACCCTCCTCGAGCCAGGCACCGTGGGCGAAATAGCGGGACGCGATCCGCACCATGGCGAGCCGAGCGTCGTCGGGCCGGCCGCTGTACGGATCGGGCGCGCCGTGCGGTTCCAGGGAGAGTACGGCGTCCTCCCAGCGGCACCAGTCGGCCGCCGCCCTCGCCCGCACGGCAGGATCGGGGTGCTCCATCAGGCGCGCGTACGCGGCCACGAGGTCGCCGTCCCGCTCGGCCTCGGGTACGCCGTCCCGGAACCGGTCCCATTGCTCGGGGAAGAAGCGGGCGACACCCCTGTAGAGCCAGTCGATCTCCGAGCGCCTGGTCATGGTGACGCCGTTGATGACGATCCCGGACACCCGGTCCGGGTACTGCTCGGCGTAGGCGAGGATCAGGGTGGAGCCCCACGACCCGCCGAACAGCAGCCAGCGCTCGATGCCGAGGTGTTGGCGCAGACGTTCCATGTCCGCGATCAGGTGGCCGGTGGTGTTGTGCCGCATGTCCGTGGCCGGGTCGCTCGCGTGCGGCGTGCTGCGTCCGCAGCCGCGCTGGTCGAACAGGACGACCCGATAGCGCTCCGGATCGAAATAGCGCCGCATGCCGGGTACGCAGCCCGAGCCCGGACCGCCGTGGACGACGAGGGCCGGCTTGCCTCCGGGGTTCGCGCACACCTCCCAGTGGACGCGGTTGCCGTCCCCGACGTCGAGCATTCCCTGCTCGTACGGCTCGATCGGCGGATACAGCTCTGCCATGGCGACACCCCTCCGAAGAGATACAACAGCGCTGTTACATTAGCTCCATGGACTCCCCCGCCGCCGGGCCCGAACTGCTCGGCACCCGGCTGCGCCTGCTGCTCGGGCTCCTGGAAGCGGATGTCGCCGCCGTCTACAGCGACCTCGGCCTGGACGGAGTGCGCCCCCGTTACACGCCGGTGCTGCGCATGCTGGCCGCCCGTGGCCCCAGCACCATCCAGGAGGTGGCCGCGGCAATCGGCGTGACCCACTCCGCGGCCAGCCAGACTGTGGCCCAACTGGTCAGGGAAGGGCTGGCCGTGGTCGGCCCCGGTGAGGACGGGCGGCGGCGCATCGCGGCACTGACCCCGAGGGCCGAGTCCCTGCTGCCGGCGCTGGACGCCGAGTGGGAGGCGACCGCGGCGGCGGCCACCGCCTTCGAGGCCGAGCTGTCCCACCCGCTGAGCGAGCTGATCGGCGAGGCGCTCGAAGCCCTGCGGCGGCGGCCCATGCGCGCGCGGATCGCCGACGCGGCCCCCCATCTCATCCCCGGCCGGGAATGACGCGGCGGCACGGGCTTCATTGGGCCAGCAGAGGGACCGCTATACCCCGAATGCCCGACACGGATCGCGGACGGTTCGTCCCGCTTTTAGCGTTTCCGTGATCGAGGTGCACTGTCCGCCCGTTGTGGAACCGTTCCGCAAATGCTCCTCGGAGACCCGGAGGATTGACCATGCGCGCGATACGTGCCGCATCCGCCGCTCTGCTGGGAGTGGCCGCTCTCGCCCTGACCGCTCCCACCGCCCTCGCTGCCACCAGTATCAACACCACTCCCTACGACTTCCGAGTCACCCCTTCGACCGTCGCCCCCGGCGGACGCGTCACGCTGACCGCCGGGGGCTGCCCCAGCACGACCACGGTCACCTCCGGGGTGTTCGACACCGTCACGATCCCCCAGAACGGGTCGACCGCGGCCACCGTCGACCTCAACGCCAGGCCCGGCTCCGTGTATTCGGTGCAGTTCAACTGCATCGGCCGTATCGGCACCATCGACCTCACGATTCGTGGCGGCACCACCACTCCGACCACAGGCTCCACCGTGGCTCCCCAGGGCGTCCGCGGCGGACTCGGCGGCAGCATGGACGGTCTGAACACCGGCGAGATCATTGCCGGCGCCGCGCTCGTCGTCGCGGCGACGACCGCGACCGTCGTCGTGATCCGCCGGCGTTCCTCGACCCGCCAGCACTGAACCCGTAAGTAGCCCCGAATCCTCTTGAGGATTCGGGGCTACTTGCGGTTGACCGACCGGGGGTTCGACCGGTCAGCCCTGTCCGCCGATCCGACGGCGACGAACGATGAACAGGCTGCCGCCGACGGCCGCCGTGGCGACCAGACCGGCGCCCACCCCCATCTCCGCGGAGCTGGGGCCGATCGAACCGCCGAGACCGCCCTGCGCGCCCCGGCCGCGGAGGACGGTGAACTGCGCGGAGGCAACAGCCGGGCTGCCGTCGCAACGGACGGTCAGGTTGTAGCGCCCGGGCGTGGCGTTGTCCCTGACCCGGGCAAAGGCAACCGCACGACCGTCCCGCAGGTCGCGGTCGTCGAACTCACCGCGCACGCCGAGGTTTCCGCGGTCGTCGAAGTTGCCCCGGTTGCCCAGGTTCCCGCGGTCGTCGAAATTGCCCCGGTCATCCCTGCGGTCATTGAAGTCACCGCGGTTGCCCAGATTCCCACGGTCGTTGAAGTCACCGCGGTTGCCCAGATTCCCACGGTCGTTGAAGTCACCGCGGTTGCCCAGATTCCCGCGGTCGTTGAAGTCACCGCGGTTGCCCAGATTCCCGCGGTCGTTGAAGTCACCGCGGTTGCCCAGATTCCCGCGGTCGTTGAAGTCACCGCGGTTGCCGAGATTCCCGCGGTCGTTGAAGTCACCGCGGTCACCTCCGCGGTCGTTGAAGTCACCGCGGTTGCCCAGATTCCCACGGTCGTTGAAGTTCCCGCGGTCACCTCCGCGGTCATTGAAGTTCCCGCGGTTGTTGAAGTTCCCACGGGGGTCGAGCCCGCGATCGCCGAGAATTCCGCGGTCGTCGAGGATCACCCCGCCGTCGTCCACGATCCCGGCGTCGTTGAAGCTTCCGCGGTCGGCGAGGTTACCGCGGCCCTTGGAGTCGCTGCGGCTGCCCAGGTTCCCGCGGTTGACGAGGTTCCCCAGGCCGTCCCGGACGTCGAAGTCCCTGGAGAGGTGAGCGTCCGGGAAAGCGTTCGACCTGACCGTGCCACCCCGCTCGCAGCCGTCGACGGAGATGGTGAGGATGCCGCCCTGGTGGACGGAAGATGGACTGACTCGGACATTTCTGGGGCCGCCGCTGGGACTACCGCCCGCGGCGGCCAGCGGGGCGCAGAGCCCGACTGCCGCGAAGGCGGTCGCGGTCGCCGCGACAGCGCGATAGGCACGCATCGTTCAACCTCCTGGAAGACGCCCCAAAGCCGGGCTCCGGGAAATTCGACGAGTACGCCTTCCATAACGAACACTCACTGGGGGGCTGACCGGCCGCATTTCGGCGTTGGTCCGCCCTGGTGAGGCGACACGCCGAGCGATCTGGTGGAGTCGCAGGTCACAGACCGTCAGAACTTTTTATCTTCCGATTACCCGGATGGATCACCCCGAGTGGCCCCCGCCACCCGTTCGCCGTTCCCTCCTCGCAGCCTTTGCAGCATGCGCTTAGCGTGCCTACAGGCGTACGAAGGGAGAACCATGCGCCACCACACAGGCGATTCGGAGTCGAGGAGGCGCTCGCCCTGGGGCGTCCTGGCTCTCGTCATGCTCAGCGGAATCGCTCTGATGAAGAACGGAGTGGACGTCGCGCTCGGCCCGCCGCAGCCGGCCCACGCCGCCACCCTGAACGGCCGTTTCCAGGGGGAAACGTTTCTGCCCGTACCGCTGGAGCCGCTGCCGTACGCCCCCGCGGCGCGCGTGCGGATCCCGGCGCTCAAGGTTGACGCTCCGGTCATGGATGTCGGTCTGGACCAGGACGGCTGGGTTGGTGCCCCGCCGCCGGAGGAACCCAACCTCGCGGGCTGGTACCAGAACGGGATCTCGCCCGGACAGCGCGGCACCGCCGTGATCGTGGGGCATGTCGACAACCAGACGGGTCCTGCCGTCTTCTACGGGCTCGGTGCACTCCAGCGCGGCCAGCAGATCGAGGTGTCCCGGTCCGACGGGCGCGTGGCCGTCTTCGAGATCTACGGCATCGAGGTGTTCTCCAAGAACGACTTCCCGGGGGCCCGGGTGTACGGCGACACGGGCCAGCCCGAACTGCGGGTCATCACCTGCGGCGGCGGCTATTCGCAGACGGACGGCTACGACGGCAACGTCGTCGTCTTCGCACGGATGGTCAGAGCCGTCACATCCTCGCCCTGATCCCCTGTCCCTGATCCCCCTTCGCCCCTGCCCCTGCCCCTGCCCCTGCCCCTGCCCCACGGTCCCTTCGCGGCTCCCGGGCCACCGCGTCCGGCGCTCGGTCCCAGCGCCGGACGCCGCGTTCAGCGACGCGGCACGGTGATCCGGTATCCGTCGTGCAGCAGCTCGGGCAGATACCTGCGCAGTGCTGCGACGCTCTGCGACCGCTCGCCGCCGGCGTCGTGCGAGAGCACGATCACGCCCGGCGCGGCGCCGTCCAGTACCCGTCGCACGATGGCCGCGGTCCCGGGCTCCGTCCAGTCGTGGCTGTCCACCGTCCAGCCGAGCGGCTCCATGCCGAGCTCGGCGCCGATTTCGAAGGACAGTCTGTTCCAGGCGCCGTAGGGAGCCCGGTACCACAGCGGCGCCTCCCCCAGCGTCCTCTCGACCACCTCGCTGGTGCGGCCCAGCTCCCTGCGGATCCGGGACGGCGGAAGGTCGGGGATCCGCGGATGCGACCACGAGTGGTTGCCCACCACATGCCCGTCGTCGGCCATCTCGCGCAGCAGATCGCGGTTGTTGGTGGCCATCTCACCGCACACGAAGAACATCGCCTGCACTGCGTGCTTGCGCAGTGTCTTCAGGATCGCGGGCGTGTAGCGCGGATCGGGCCCGTCGTCGAAGGTGAGCACCAGGGCCCGTCCGACATCCGCCACCTTCAGGAACGGCGATGTGCGCACGGGCGGTGCCGGGCGGCGCAGCACGGGCGCGGCATACCCCGCCATGGGCTGGAGACGGTAGGCGGAGGCCTTGCGAGGGCGGGCCCCGGCCTGCGGCAGGCCGTGCGGTGGCCCCGCTGCCACGGTCGGCCCCGCCGCCGGCGCCGCGGTCGGGGCCGGGGTCGGGACCGGCTTCTTTCCCGGCCTTCGCACCTGCTCGGAGGCAATGAGTCCGACAGTGGCGACGGCGCCCAGACATGCGGCCGTACGGAGCACCGAGCGACGGCCGGGAGTCGGTTGATCCTTTTTCATGGCCAACTGCTCGCATGATGAGCGCCGCGCATCGCACAGCGACACCGGATGCGCCGGCGAAACCACCCGATGGGAGCAGTGCTGCGCGAAGCACCTGGTGGCGCTGCGTACATCGGATGCGTACCGGAGATACGTCAGCTGCGACAGGCAGCTCCTGCGCGGCTCAGGTGCGGCGGACCAGCGGGAAGGGCAGGGTCTCGCGGATGGTCAGTCCCGTGAGGAACATGACGAGCCGGTCGACGCCGATGCCCAGGCCTCCGGTCGGCGGCATGGCGTACTCCAGGGCGGCCAGGAAGTCCTCGTCGATCTCCATGGCCTCAGGGTCACCGCCGGCCGCGAGCAGCGACTGCGCGGTCAGCCGGCTCCGTTGCTCCACAGGGTCGGTCAACTCCGAGTATGCCGTACCCAGTTCCGTACCGAACGCGACCAGGTCCCAGCGTTCGGCCAGCCGTGGGTCATGGCGGTGCCGGCGCGTGAGAGGGGAGACATCGGTCGGGAAGTCCTTGTAGAACGTGGGCAGTTTCGTCCTTTCCTCGACCAGCCGTTCGTACATCTCCAGGACGATGTCGCCGCGGGTGTCGTCCGGGATGTGCGGAACGCCCGCACGGTCGCACAGGGTACGCAGCGCCTGCTCCTCGGTGTCGGCGTCCACCTCCTCGCCGAGCGCCGCGGAGATCGCCTCGTGCACCGTCCTGACCGGCCAGATGCCGGAGATGTCGTGGGCGACGAGCTTGCCGTCCGGACCGGCCTTGTGGGCGACTTGAGAACCGAAGGCGGCGGTCGCCGCGCCCTGGATCAGCTCCCGGGTGAGCTCGAGCATCTCGTCGTAGTCGGCGAAGGCCTGGTAGGCCTCGAGCATCGTGAACTCGGGGTTGTGCTTGTAGGACACGCCCTCGTTGCGGAACGTGCGGCCCATCTCGAAGACCTTCTCCATGCCGCCCACGCACAGCCGTTTGAGGTACAGCTCGGGCGCGATGCGCAGATACAGGTCGAGGTCGTAGGCGTTGATGTGGGTGGTGAAGGGCCGGGCGTTGGCTCCGCCGTGGATCTGTTGCAGCATCGGCGTCTCGACCTCGAGGAAACCGCGGTCCAGCAGGCCCTGTCGCAGTGCCTGAACGGCGGTGGACCGGCGGCGCACGACGTCGCGCGCGTCGGGGCTGGCGACGAGATCCAGATAGCGCTGCCGCACGCGGGCCTCAGGGTCGGCGAGCCCGTGCCGTTTGTCGGGCAGCGGGCGCAGGCATTTGCCGGTCAGCCGCCAGCCGGTGACGAAGACGGAGAGCTCGCCCCGGTCGCTGACGCCGATCTCGCCGTCGGCGGTGATGTGGTCGCCGAAGTCGACGGTGGAGGTGAAGCCGTCCAGCACGCCGTCGCCGGCCGCGGCGCGGCTGAGGACCAGCTGCAGATCGCCCGACCAGTCGCGCAGCAGGGCGAAGACGATGCCGCCGAGGTCGCGTACGACCATCACCCGTCCGGCGACCGTCACCCGTTCGCCGCTTCGGCTGCCGGGGGCGTCCGCCGAGTGCGCGGCTCTGATCTCGGCGAGGGTACGGGTGCGCCGGGGGATCTCGACGGGGTACGGATCGATGCCGGCGGCACGCAGCCTCTCCATCTTGGCGTGGCGGATGCGTACCTGCTCGGGGAGCCGTTCCTGGCCCGCCCCGGCGGCCGTCGCCGGCGCGGCCAGGCCGAGCGCGTCGATGGACGGCAGTCCTTCGGTGGACAGGGGTGGGACCACGCCCTCGGGCCGTCTGCCCGACCGTCCTCTCCCCCACATGGTGCGCAGGCTCGGTACGGAGACGAAGCCTTCGGCGATCCCGGAGGCGAGTCCGACGCGGGCGAGCGAGCCTCCGTCGCCGTAGCACAGGAAGCGCGGATACCAGTCGGGCTGGTACTTCACGTTGGACCGGTACAGGGCCTCGAGCTGCCACCACCTGGAGAAGAAGAGCAGCAACCGGCGCCACAGCCGCAGCACGGGACCGGCGCCGATGCGGGCGCCCTCTTCGAAGACCGAGCGGAAGACCGCGAAGTTGAGGGAGATACGGCGGACGCCGATCTTGCCGGCATGGGCGCACAGCTCGGCGACCATGAACTCCATGATCCCGTTGGGTGCCCCGGGGTCGCGGCGCATCAGGTCGAGGGAGATCCCGTCCTCGCCCCAGGGCACGAAGGACAGCAGCGCGATCAGTTCGCCGTCGCCGTCGAGGGCCTCGACGAGCAGGCAGTCTCCGTCGGCCGGGTCCCCGAGCCGGTCCAGGGCCATGGAGAAGCCGCGTTCGGCTTCGGTGTCCCGCCAGGCGTCGGCCCGGTCGACGATGTGCTGCATCTCCTCGTCGGTCAGGGTGCGGTGGCGGCGGATGCGGGTGTGCGCGCCGGTCCGCTTGACCCGGTTCACCGCCTGCCGGATCACGCGCATGTCCCGGCCGCCCAGGTCGAAGCGGGCGACGTTCAGGATCGCCTCGTCGCCGAGCTGGATCGCCCCGAGTCCGGACCGCGCGTAGGCCTTGGCCCCCTCCTCCGACGCGCCCATGACCGCGGGGGCCCAGGCGTAGCGCCGCGCGAGGTCCAGCCAGGCGTCGATGGCGGGCGTCCAGGCCTCCCGTTCGCCGACCGGGTCACCGCTGGCCAGGCAGACACCCGCCTCGACACGGTAGGTGACGGCGGCCTTGCCGCTGGGTGAGAAGACGACGGCCTTGTCGCGACGGGTGGCGAAGTAGCCGAGCGAGTCCTGGGCTCCGTAGGCGCCGAGCAGGGCGCGGAGCCGGGCCTCCTCGTCGCCGTGGAGTGCGGCTTCCAGACGCTGGGAGCGCAGCAGGGTGTGGGCGGCGGCAAGCAGGGCGAGCGCGCCGAACAGTCCGAGCAGGAAGAAAAGGAAGCGTGGTGGCCTGCCGTCGAACTGGTCGCCCGACACCAGTCCACCGAGGACCCGGTTGGCGGCCCAGAGCAGCCGCTGGCTCTGCGGCAGTCCTCCCGGGAACACCTCGACGAGGGCCCAGCCGACGAGGATCCCGGCCGCCAGGCCCAGCACCAGCACGGCAAGGGCACGGCGGAACGTGCCGCGTCTGCTGCGGGCGTAGAACTCGCCACGGGCCCGGATCAGGACCGCGATGGCGAGCAGACACAGCACCAGGTTGGGCAGCCAGGCCCATTCCGCGGCGATGACGAGCACCAGGACATCGGACAGCGCCAGCAGCCCCAGATAGATGACGACGAGCCACCACGCGGCCCGCTTGCGGGCTCCGACGGCGGCGGCGAGCAGCAGCAGGAACACGGCGTAGGCGAGGTTGGCGCTGACCGGGACGGCGAAACGGTCCAGGAACAGGACGACGGGGTGCAGCAGGAGCCGCAGCGGCGGGATGAGGGCGAGGAGTACGCAGAACGCCCCCAGCAGCCCGAAGAACACCGCGAACGCGCCGGGCACCTTGGAAGCCAGGCTGCCGCGGGCGGGAGTGCGCTGCGCCACGGTGACACTCATGATCTGCACTCTAAGGAGACCCCCGGCGGACCGCCTGTCGGAGCCGATAGCCTCGTTCGTGTGAACGAGCACGCGCCTCACCGTTTCGAACGCGGTACGGACGGCCCCAAGGTGATCGTCGTCGGCGTCGACGGATCCGACTCCTCGCTGCGGGCCGCGGCGTATGCGGGAGGGCTGGCGCGGCGGCAGAACGCGCTGCTGGCCATCGTCTACGTGCAGCCGGTGCTGCCCGCGGGCGCCGCGCTCGGGGCGCCGGTGGCGGACACGACCGGGGAGATCGCCGAGAGCCTGGTGGCGGAGATCCGGTCGGCGGCGGAAAGGGTGAAGGGCATCTGGGACGTCCGCTGGGAGTTCCACACCTTCCACGGTGACCCGTTCAGCGGTCTGGTCACCGCGGCCGACCGGCTGGAGGCGGACGCCGTGGTGGTCGGGGCCTCACAGTCGGCGGGGCACCGGATCGTCGGTTCGGTCGCCGTACGGCTGGTGAAGGCCGGCCGCTGGCCGGTGACCGTCGTTCCTTAGCAGGGCCGGTCACCGGAGCGGACCTGTGCGTTCCGTTCGGCCGCCGGTCCGGCCGACCGTTCACCGCACCATTCACCGCTCCGTACGACCGTTCGCCGAAGACCGCTGTACGCCGCCTGTCCCCGGGCGCCGGGATGCGTTCGGATACGCCACGTGGCAGCGACCTCTGCGGGAAAGGGTGTTGGCAATGGCGACGGCGACCGCGACGACCGACGAGCGGGCCCTGGTGGAGCTGCAGCGTGAGCACGGCCCCGCCCTGATGAACTTTCTGCAGGGGCTGACCTACGGCGACCAGCAGCGTGCCGAGGACCTGCTGCAGGAGACCTTCGTCAAGGCCTGGCAGCACCCCGAGGCGTTCGACGCCCCCTACGAGTCGATGCGGCCCTGGCTGTTCACCGTCGGCCGCCGGCTCGCGATCGACGCCCGCCGCTCGCGCATGGCCCGCCCCACGGAGATCGGTGACGGGGTGCTCGCCACCACGGCCGACCCCTGCGACCCCACCGAGAGCGCCGTCGCCGTGCTCGATGTGCGCGCCGCCGTGGAGTCGCTCAGCCCCGAGCACCGCGCCGTGCTGGTGCAGATCTACTTCCACGGGCTGAGCGTGAACGAGGCCGCGCAGGCGCTCGGGATACCACCGGGCACCGTCAAGTCGCGGTCGCACTACGCCCTTCGCGCACTTGCCCGCGGACTGCCCGGCTACAGCCGGGCGCGCCGTCCCGTGCGCCACTGACGCACCGCCGGGCGACCTGTCCCTCTAGGGCCCCGCACCGGACGTGGCGATATGCGAAACGTCACGTTCAAGTTGAGAAAAGAAGGGCCCCCAGCCGTGTCAGTCGGTACAGGCTCGTGGTCGAGGCGCGGACGAAGCGGACGAACGTGTAGGGGAGAGGGTGGTGCGGGTGCAGCCCGAGAGTACGAA
The DNA here is from genome assembly GCF_036057275.1 of Streptomyces sp. NBC_00390. NCBI lineage: Bacteria > Bacillati > Actinomycetota > Actinomycetes > Kitasatosporales > Streptomycetaceae > Streptomyces > Streptomyces sp. NBC_00390. The sequence continues at coordinate 676,775 of NZ_CP107945.1, forward strand.
TGGCACCAGCGGTGGCGGGCTCGCCGTGCCCATGGCGTGGCTGTGCGCCGAGTACATCGCCGACGAGATGCTGCGGTCGAGCGCTCTGGTGGAGAGCGGCTCACTGGAGTTCCGCGCGGGCCGGCAGACGCTCGCGCTCACCATTCATCTGTGCGAGACGAGGGACGACTTCTCCGCCGAGAACTCGGCCGCCCGCATCGAGGACTGGCTGGGCCTGACCTCCTACGGCCATCCCTGGCAGGAGTGGGTGCAGGCGCAGCTGGAGGCGAGAGCCACGCATGGGGGTGACGATCCCGATCGGGACCTTGCCGTCGATGCCTGGCGGTGGCTGCGCGAGACCGAGCTGCTCGCCGCCGACCTCGGGGGCCTGGAGCCCTGGCAGGCCGCGCACCAGCCGCTGGAGTGCGGTGTCGACGAGGCCGTACAGGTGTGGACTCCGGCCTGGCAGCTGGGTCTGCCGCTCGGCCATCTGGCCGTTCATCTGTACTGAGGCGCCCGACCGCCACCGGCCCGTCAGGTATCCGTCCGCGGGCCCGCCGACGAATGCACTCCCGCGCGGTACTTGGGGATGCGGATCGTGATCTTCATGCCTGCGCCGACGGCTGTCTCGATCACCAGGCCGTGCCCGTCCCCGTACACCTGGCGCAGCCGCTCGTCGACATTGCACAGGCCGATGCCCGAGGCGGAGGTCCGCTCCCCTGCCAGGATGCCCCGCAGCACCTCCGGGTCCATGCCCACGCCGTCGTCCTCGATGGTCACCATTGCCTCCGCTCCCGCGTCCTGCGCCATGATCGTGACGCGGCACTCGTTCCTGGAGTCCTCGAGGCCGTGCTTGACGGCGTTCTCGACGAGCGGCTGCAGACACAGGAACGGCAGTGTCACCGGCAGCACTTCGGGCGCGACCTGGAGGGTCACCTTGAGTCGGTCGCCGAACCGGGCGCCGGCCAGCGCCAGATACTGCTCGATGGAGCGCAGTTCGTCGGCGAGATGGGTGAACTCGCCGTGGCGCCGGAACGAGTAGCGCGTGAAGTCGGCGAACTCCAGCAGCAGTTCACGGGCCCGCTCGGGATCGGTGCGGACGAACGAGGCGATGGCGGCAAGTGAGTTGAAGATGAAGTGCGGGGAGATCTGGGCCCGCAGCGCACGGATCTCGGCCTCGATCAGCCGGGTGCGGGAGCGGTCGAGTTCGGCGAGCTCCAGCTGTACGGACACCCAGCGGGCCACCTCGGTGGCCGCCCGCACCAGCACGGCCGACTCCCGTGAGCCGTAGGCGACGAGCGCCCCGAGCACTCCTTCCTCGCCGGTGAGAGGGGCGATGACGACCCAGCGCAGCGGGCACTCGAGGTCCGCGCACTGGGAGTGCAGGCTCTGGCTGCGCCCGGAGTCCAGCATTTCGGCGACGCGCGCCAGGACCTGTTCCCGGTGGTGGTCGGCGCCGCGGCCGTCCCAGGCGAGCACGGAATCGCGGTCGGTGAGGCAGAGCGCCTCGGTGCCGAGCAGCGAGCGCAGCCGCCGGGCGGCCTTGCGGGCGGTGTCCTCGGTGAGCCCGGCCCGCAACGGGGGCGCGGCGAGGGATGCGGTGTGCAGGGTGTGGAAGGTGGCCCGTTCGACGGGCGTGCCGAGATCGAGGTCGGGCCCCGCGCCGCGGCGCGCCGTGATGCGGCCGATCACGATGCCGACGGCGAGCAGCACCGCCCCCGCCGCGACGAGCGCGGCCACTCCCGTGCCGGTCAACGCTGAGCTCCTTCGTGTGGTGGCCTGCCGACGAGGTCCTCCGGCAGATGCAGCCGGGCGAGGATCGCGGCGGCGCCCGGCGGTATGTGACGGGGTGTGGCCAGTGACACGGCCACCATGGTCAGGAAGCCGAGCGGCACCGACCAGACGGCCGGCCAGGCCATCAGCGTGTGCGGCCAGCCCTCGGGCGCGAGCCCCGCGCGGGTGGCCATCACCGCGGTCAGTGCCGCTCCCCCGCCCACCACGAGACCGGCAGCGGCACCGGGCGGGGTGAGTCCGCGCCACCAGATGCCGAGGACGAGCAGCGGGCAGAACGACGACGCCGAGACGGCGAACGCCAGTCCCACCGCGTCGGCGACCGGCACCTGGGACGCCACGACGCTGAGGGCGAACGGGACTGCCATGGCGAGCACCGTCGCGAGCCGGAAGTGCCGTACGCCCCGCGAGGGCAGCACGTCCTGGGTGATGACACCGGCCACGGACATGGTCAGCCCGGACGCCGTGGACAGGAAGGCGGCGAAGGCACCGCCCGCGAGCAGCGCGCCGAGCAGATCGCCCGCGAGGCCGCCCATCATCCGCTCGGGCAGCACCAGGACAGCGGCGTCGGCGGCCCCGGTGAGGGTGAGTTCGGGAGCGTAGATCCGGCCGAGGGCGCCGTACACCGGCGGCAGCAGATAGAAGGCGCCGATCAGCGAGAGGACGACGAGGGTGGTGCGGCGTGCGGCACGTCCGTTCGGGCTGGTGTAGAAGCGGACGGCGACATGCGGGAGCCCCATCGTGCCGAGGAACGTGGCGAGGATCAGCCCGTACGTCGCGTACAGCTGATAGCCGTCCCGCCCGCCCGACAGCGGCTGGGACCATCTGAAGGTGTCCGCGCCGGATGCGGCGGCCCGCTCGGGAACCGTGGCGCCCTGCGGGAAGGCGAGCACGGTGCCGGCGTCGACGCGGTGCGTGCCCCGGTCGAGAGTGATCCGCTGTGCCTGGTGACGGGTGCCGTCGACGCGGCCGGTCACTGTGAGCGTCAGCGGCGCGTCGAGGTCGATGCGGACGGTGTCGTCGACGCGCACGTCGGTGTGCTCGCGGAAGACGGCGGGTGCGTCGAAGCGGGCCCGCGGAGTGTCGTCGCCCGCCCAGACGGCGACGAGGAACAGGGCGGGCACCAGCAGGGCGGTGAGCTTGAGCCAGTACTGGAAGGCCTGGACGAAGGTGATGCTGCGCATGCCGCCCGCCGCGACGGCCCCGGTGACGACGAACGCGACGACCAGTCCGCCGACCCAGTCCGGTGCGCCGGTGAGGATCTCCAGCGTCAGGCCGGCGCCCTGCAGCTGAGGCAGCAGATACAGCCAGCCTATGCCGACCACGAACAGGCTCGCGAGCCTGCGCACATGTGCGGACTCCAGCCGTGCCTCGGCGAAGTCGGAGAGGGTGTACGCCCCGGAGCGGCGCAGCGGGGCGGCGACCAGGACCAGCAGGACGAGGTATCCGGCGGTGTAACCGACGGGGTACCAGAGCATGTCGGGGCCCTGGAGCAGGACGAGTCCGGCGATGCCGAGGAAGGAGGCGGCGGACAGGTACTCGCCGCTGATCGCCGCGGCGTTGAGGCCGGGTTTCACGGTGCGGGAGGCGACGTAGAAGTCGGAGGTGGTGCGGGATATGCGCAGGCCGAGCGCGCCGATGAGCACGGTGGCGAGCACCACGGCGGTGACGGCGGCCACCGCGTAGGTCTGGTTCACGCGGGCTCCCCGGGCGGCACGGTCAGCGGCCTTCGAGCAGCCTGGTGAAGTCGCGTTCGTTGCGCTCGGCCCGGCGCACGTACCAGCGGGCGGTCAGCCACATCACGGGGTAGACCCCGACGCCGAGCGCGGCCCAGATGAACGGCGCCGGTGAGGAGACACCGCCGCCGAGTGCGGCCGGGAGCGCGAAGAGCAGCGGCAGCGATCCGACGACCAGCACGAGTGTCCCGAGCGCGCACAGGGCGGCGCGCAGCTGGCTGCGCATCAGGGAGCGCACATAGGTGGCGCCGAGCGTGGTCTGCTCGCTGATCTCCGAGCGGGCCGGCGCGTGTCCGGGGGCCCGGCGGGCGCTGCGCGGCACTCCGGTGACGACCACTCGGCGTGGGGGTTGCTCTGCAGACATCGTCGTCCGCTCCAGCGTTGTCGGCGGCCTCGGGAGAAGTGGAGTCTACGCAGGTGGGATCGGCTGCGGTAGAGACCGGTGGGCAGGCGGTGCGGCCGCGCGCCCACCGGGCCGGGCGGGTCAGCCGGTGGTGTGCCGGGCGCAGTCGCCGAGGGCGATCTCCAGCTCCACGTAGGACTCCTCGGCCCTGCGGAAGGCGACCTCGAGGGCGGCTTCGGCGCGTGGGCCGGCCAGTCCCTGGGCGGACTCCCTGATCTCGTACAGCACATCGGCCCAGCGGCCCGCGGCGCTCTTGGCTGCGGTCAGCAGCGCCTGCAGTTCGCCCGGGCCGGTGGGCCGGGTCGCCGGCAGGCTGCGCAGCTCGTCCAGCAGTGCTTCGATGTCGGACATCCGGACCCTTCTCCCTGGCGCGATCAAGGTTAGGCGCGCGGTGCGGCGGCGCGTGCCCGATCCGGGCCCGTCTCGGCGGACGGGTGCCGTGCGTCGCCGGGTGGCCGTTGCCGCGCGACGAGCGGCGCTCCCACCGGGTCGAACGGTCGTGGGTGCCCGTCGCCGCGGTGCCGGCAGGTCAGCCCCGGGCGTGGCGCATCAGCAGTTCGCGCAGCTGGCGTGCGTGCCGGCGGCTGACGGCGAGCTCGGCCGTGCCGACCCGGACGGTGGTGGCACCGGCGTCCAGGCGCAGTTCGTCGATGCGGCCGAGGGCGACGAGATGGCTGCGGTGGATGCGTACGAAGCCGCGGGACGCCCAGCGCTCCTCCAGGGTGGAGAGCGGGATTCTGACCAGATGGCTGCCGTCGGCGGTGTGGAGCCTCGCGTAGTCGCCCTGGGCCTCGGCATAGGTGATCTGGTCGACCGGTACGAAGCGGGTGACACCGCCCAGTTCCACCGCTATCTGCTCGCCGCCCTGGGCCGGGCCGGGAGTTGGGTGTGCCGGTGCCGTGTGCGGGGCGGGAGCAGTGGCAGCCGGGCCCGCGCGGTGCGGCTCGCGGGCGGTGAGATGCAGGTCGCGTACCCGGCGTACCGCTTCGGCCAGGCGCTCCCTGCGCACCGGCTTGAGCACATAGTCGACGGCCTTGAGGTCGAAGGCCTGGACGGCGAACCCCTCGTGCGCGGTCACGAAGACGATCAGCGGCGGACGGGCGAACCCGGCGAGCAGCCGGGCGACGTCGAGTCCGGTGAGCCCGGCCATGTGGATGTCGAGGAAGACGACGTCGATGGCGTCGTCGCCGTCGGGGCCGGCGTCCAGTGCACGGCCGATGCGGCGCAGCGCCTCGGTGGCGTCCGTCGCCCCCTCCGCGCTGCTGATCCGGGTGTCGGAACGCAGCAGATAGAGCAGTTCCTCGAGCGCCGGTTTCTCGTCGTCCACAGCCAGTACGCGCAGCATGGTGCGGAGTGTAGGCGTGCCTCGAGGGCCGGGACCATGGCCTGTTCGTCGCACGGCTTTGCGATCGCGTTCACACCGTGCCGACCGGTTGAGCGCAAGGCCTTCCTGCTGCGTATTCCAGGGTGACCGCCCGTAACACGAGGAATAGAGGAACCCCCATGGACCGGCAGCAGCGGCACCATGACGTGGCCGCCTATGCGCTGGGCATCCTGGAACCTGCCGACGCGTACCTGTTTGAGGAGCATGTTTCCCGGTGCGTCATGTGCGCCGTGCAGCTGTCGGACTTCACCTCGGTCGCGACGGCCCTGTCCCAGCTCGGCAGCCCGGGCCGGGTCGATGTCCGCCCCACACCCCGGTTGCTGGCGCGGCTGACCGATGCGGTGGCGTGCGAGCACCGGCGCGAGCGGCGACGGCGGCTGCGGCTCGTCTCCGCGGCCGCCGCACTGATCGTCGCACTGCCCGTGGGTGTCGTCGCCCTCCGGGGCGGCGCCGGTCCGGTGCCCGACGTACCGCCCGAGGTACGCGTCGTGGCAAGCGATCCGTCCTCGGGGGTCAGCGCTTCGGTGGCTCTCCGGGAGGCGGGATCGGGTACGTCGGTCGCGATGCGGCTCACGGGACTCGCCGGGCCGCGCATCTGCCGGCTGGTTGCGATCGGCAAGGACGGGGTGGAGCATCCCGTGCTCACCTGGCACGTACCCAAGGGCGGCTTCGGGATGGGCGGCGCCGGGCATCAGGCACCGCTGGACATCGAGGGCAGCACGGGCCTGCACGCTGCGGAGATCGGCCGCTGGGAGGTCCGGGCGGACAACGGGGAGAAACTGCTGTCGATCGGGGGGTGACCCGGTCGCGGTACCCGACGGGGAGGCGGGCGCTACTTCAGAAGCCGGGAGAGCCTGCGGTCGGCGAGCGGCTTGCCGCCGGTCTGGCAGGTGGGGCAGTACTGCAGCGACGAGTCGCTGTAGGACACTTCGCGGATGGTGTCGCCGCAGACGGGGCATGCCTCGCCGGTGCGGCCGTGGACCCGCAGGCCGCTCTTCTTCTCCGACTTGAGCCGCCCGGCCGCAAGCCCGCGCGAGCGTTCCACGGCATCGCCGAGTGTGCTGCGCAGCGCCTCGTAGAGAACATCCGTCTCGGCCTCGCCGAGATTCTGGACGGGCTTGAACGGCGACATCTTCGCCGCGTGCAGGATCTCGTCGCTGTACGCGTTGCCGATCCCGGCGATCAGGCTCTGGTCACGCAGCGCCCCCTTGATCTGCCGCCGCTCACCGGCCAGTACGGCGGCGAACGCGGCCCGGTCGAAGTCCTCGGCGAGCGGATCGGGGCCGAGCCTCGCCACACCGGGCACCTCCGCCGGGTCGTGCACGAGATGCACCGCGAGGCGCTTGGTGGTGCCCACCTCGGTCAGATCGAAGCCGCTGCCGTCGGCCAGCACGGTGCGCAGGGCGAGCGGTCCCTTGCCGGGCCGGGGCGGCGCGGCCGGGAGCTCGTCCTTCCACTGGAGCCAGCCCGCCCGGGAGAGATGGGTGACCAGGTGCAGGCCGCCCGCCGTGATGTCGAGCCATTTGCCGTGCCGGTCCACGGCGGTGACGGTCTTGCCCTCGACGGCGCCGAGCGGCGGGTCGTACGTCTTGAGCACGCTGATGGCCACCGGCATGACGCGGGTGATCTGCCGGCCCACCAGGTGTGCGCCGAGGAACTCTCGCAGGGCTTCGACCTCAGGCAGTTCGGGCATGCCTCCACCCTGCCGCACCGGCGTGCCCGGTGCCCGCCGGGGCCCCGGGATCGTCGAGTGCGCCGGTCACACAGGTGGTGTGCGCGGGCCGTCGCGGTGGCGGGCACGGCGTGCCGCCGGGCCGCGCGGTCGAGGCCGTCACCCTCCACCGGCGCGGCGCTGTCCGGTCTACGGGCGCTGCCCGGGCTGCCGGACGGCGGCGAGAAGCTCGTCGAGCTCCTCGCGCAGCGCGAGCAGCAGCTTGTCGAGGTCGGGAAGTGCCTTGCCGTCGGCGACCAGGCCGACATGGACCTGCCCGCCGTACGTCGACATGGCGATCGCCAGCGACTGCCCGCGGGCGAGCGGCGCCAGCGGATAGATCTCGCGCAGCGGGCAGCCGCCGAGGGAGAGCGCCGAGCGGGGCAGCGGCACGCTGGTGACCAGGACGTCGAACAGTACCCGAGCCGCGCCCCCGGCCAGCGGCGCGCCGAACCGATGAGCCAGTGGCGGCAGTTGGTCGGCCAGTACGGCCACCGCTCCGGCGCCGCGCAGGGGCCCGGCGGCCTTGTTGCGGTCCATGGCCAGGCGTACGGCCGCCAGCCGTGAGCACGGGTCGGGGTCGGCGACCGGCAGCTCCACCAGGTAGGCGGACAGCTTGTTGCCGGATCCGGGCCGGCCGCCGGGCCTGCGCCGGGAGACAGGCACCAGGGCACGCGGGCCGGCTCCGGGCAGCTGATCGCCGCGTCCGGACATCCACCGCCGCAGCGCACCCGTCACCACCGCGAGCAACACATCGTTGGCCGTGCCGCCCGCCGCCCTGCGGACGCAGCTCACCTCCTCCAGGTCGAGCACGGCGGTGCCGACGCGACGGGTGCCGCTCGAGCCGGCCGTGAGCGCCGGCAGTCCGCGCGGGTCGAGCCGGCTGGCCAGTACGACGGAGGCCCCGACGCCGAGCGCCTGGCCCAGCTCCGCGATGCGCCCCCGTGCGAATCCGGCGATGCGCCGCGCGCCCCACGGCAGCGGGCGAGACGTCACGGTGCGCGAGCGGCGGACGACGGTCCTGCGGGCGTCGGCGATCTCGTCGAAGATGCCGGCCCCGATGGCCACGGCGCGCATGCCGTCGGCGAGGGCGTGATGGAGCTTGACGAGCACCGCGAAGCACGTCGCGCGCTCGCTCGACAGGAGGTACATCTCCCAGGGCGGCAGGCCGCGTTCGAGCGGCTGCTCCATCAGCTCGCCCGCCGCATGGGCGGCTTCGGCGGCGAAGTCGCCCTCCGGGAGACGCAGATGCCGCACATGCCGCCGCACGTCGAAGTCGTCGTCGGCGGCCCAGGCAGCCCCGCCGACAGGCAGCAGGACGTCCTGCACCCGCATCCGCAGCCGGGGGATGGCGGCCGTGCGGTTCGCGAGCAGACCCAGGATGCGTTCGGCGTCGTCCTCCCGGTCGTCCCCGGTCCCGGAGCCCGGAGCGGGAGCGAAAAAGGCGAGCGCACCGAGATGCATCGGGTGGCCGGTGGATTCGAGATGCCAGAACGCCAGGTCCAGGGGGGCGAGAAGCTCGCTGCTCAAGTGGTCCTCATGTCCTAGAAGCCAGGGATGCGAAGTCAATCGCCTTCGATCAGTTACGGTCAAGTACGATAAGTTTACGGTCAGTTAACAGCGGATGATCATCGAACCGTGGCCCTCTCCGGAATGATGAACTCGCACCAGACGCATTTGCCGCTCCCACGGGACTCCACCCCCCACGCCTCGGTCAGCCGGTCCACGAGCAGCAGCCCTCGGCCCGAGACTCCCGACTCGCCCGCCTCACGCCGCCGCGGCAGCGCGCTGGAGCGATCCTCGACCTCGACCCGCAGTCGCCGCTCGGCGCCGGACAGCACCCTGGCGGTGACGATCGCCCCGCCGTCGGTGTGCATCAGCGCATTGGTGATCATCTCGTCGGCGACCAGCTCGATCTCGTCGGCGCGCTCACGCGCACCCCAGGCACGTACCGCCGCGCGGACCATGTGCCTGGCCGAGCGCAGCGCCTCGGGGTCGTTCTGTGCGACATGCTGCTGCAGCCGGCCGCCCGCCTGCGGGGTGTACGCGCCCTTGCGGCGCAGCAGCAGCAGCGCCACGTCGTCGTCGCCGCCCCGCTCGTCCACCACCTCGCACAGCCGGTCGGCCAGCAGCTGCAGATCGCGCGGCCCGCCGTGCACCAGCTCGGCGAGCAGCTGCAGTCCGTCGTCGAGGTCCGCGCCCGGCTCTTCGACCAGGCCGTCCGTGTAGAGCAGCAGCGTCTGCCCGGGGTCCAGTTCGACGGTGCTGACCGGATACTCGAGACGCCCGAACTCCGCCGAGAGCCCGAGCGGCAGCCCGCCCTGCACCGGCAGCCTGCGGCAGCTGCCGTCCTGGTCCCTGATCAGCGGGTCGACATGGCCCGCCCGCACCACCTGCACCACACCGGTCGACAGGTCCGCCTCCGCGTAGGTGCAGGTGGCGAACCGTTCGGTGTCCAGCTCATGGAGGAAGACGGATGCGCGGGCCATCACCGTCGCCGGGGTGTGCCCTTCGGCAGCGTACGCCCGCAGCACGATGCGCAGCTGTCCCATCACGGCGGCCGCGTGGGTGTCATGGCCCTGTACGTCCCCGATGACCGCGCCGACCCGGCCGCCGGGCAGCGCGATGATGTCGTACCAGTCGCCGCCGATGTCGCGCCCGAGCCGTGCCGAGCGGTAGCGCACAGCGATCTGGGCGCCGGGCACGTCGGGGATCCGGCGGGGCAGCATCGCCTGCTGCAGCCCCTCGGCCAGATCGTGCTCCTGCTCGTACAGCACGGCACGCTGCAGGCTCTGCGCGATGCTGCTGCCGAGCGCCACCAGCAGATTGCGCTCCTCGGAGCTGAAGCCGGTCTTGTCGCGGTAGAGCAGGCCGAGCGCCCCGATGGGCCGGGCCTGCGCGATCAGCGGCAGATAGGCGGCCGCCGAGATGCCGAGCCCTTTGATGTGCGGCCACAGGATGGGGTAGGAATCCGCGAAATCCCGCTTGGACTCGATGAACCGGGGAGCCAGCGTGCGCACCACCTCGCTCATGGGGTACTGCTCATCGACCCTGGTGTAGCGGGTCCCCGGGACGAAGGAGCCCTCGGGCCCCTCGGCGACCAGGTGGATCCGGCCGCCGGACTCCAGCAGCCCCATGACCATGCTGGTCGCGCCGAGGTGTTCCAGGCCGTGCGAGTCCTTGAGCACAGCGATGACGTCGCGGACGGTACGGGCGTGGGCGAGCGCGGCCGTGGTGCTCTCGACCACACTGGTCTGCCGGCGCCGCTCGGTGTCGACCTCGACACGGGCGGTGGAGTCGGCGAGCTCCTCCGTGGCGTCGCGGACGACCCCGATGATGCGCAGCGGCCGGCCGTTCTCGTCGCGTCGCACACAGCCCTGGGTGTGGGTCCAGCGCAGGCTGCCGTCGCGACGGCGGATGCGGAAGTAGGCGCCGTAGTGGTCGCTGCCGTTCTTCAGCGCCTGGGCGACCATGGAGTCGAGCCTGACAGCCTCGTCCGGCGGCACCCGGTGGGCCAGGCTCTCCGGGTGGCCGTCGTACTCATGGGGGTGCACATCGAAGACGTCCAGCGCGGGCCTGTCCATGTGCATCAGCCCGCTGGTCAGATCCCAGTCGAAGGTGCCCATGTGGTTGAGAGTCAGGCTCACATCCGCACGCGTCGGCCAGTCGTCGGGGAGCGACAGGGCACCCTCTGCCCGATCAGCCATGGAGCCACTCTGCCATCATTTGTCACAATCCACGAGCGGTCGTCCCGGGAGACCGCTCACCCCTGGAAGGTGCCCGGGTCGGTGGCCGCCCGGGACGGCAGGCCGGACGCCGGAGCATCCGGGACCGGGTCGACCGCGGGGCCGCCGGCGTCGGGGGGCATCGGGTCCAGGCCGCCCTGAGGCTGCGGCGGGTCCACGGGCGGCTCGGGTTGCGGGTCGGCCGGCGCGGGGGCGGACGGCACCGGCCGCGGGTCCGCCGGTGCGCGCTGCGGATCCGCGGGCGCGGGCTGCGGGTCGGCCGGCGCGGGCTGTGGGTCCGCCGGCACGGGGGCGGGCGGCACGGGCTGCGGGTCCGCCGGGGCCGGGGTGGGCTCCGGGTCCACCGGGGCAGGGGCCGGGTCCGCCGGCGCGGGGGCCGGCGGTGCGGCCTGCTCGGCCGGGGCCGAGGGTTCAGCCGGCGCCACCGAGTCGTTCGGCGCGGGGCTGAGGGTGTCCATGAAGACCTCGTCCGGATTGACGGGCGGGAACACAGCGGGCTGCGCGTCCTCCGCACCGTCCGTACCCGTCGGCCGCTCGATCCAGCCGTTGTCGAGGTTGTTGACGATCATGAGGCTGCGCACGACCTGGTTGGCCGGCTTGATGACGACCACCTGATCGGTGCGGTAGGTCTGCCACGGCGTGCCCTTCACGGTCACGGCGCCCGCGGCGGCGACCGGGGGCTTCAGGGGGTTCCCACCTGCGCAGCGCACTCGTGGCGCCCCGTACTGGTCGACCAGCACAGCCGTACCGGCCTGCATCACCGCCTGCTGCGCGACGGCGGTGCCGTCACGGAAGACGTGAGCGGTGATCCGGGTGTCGGCGCGCAGCATGACCGGCGTCAGCCCGCGCAGGAAGGCGGGCACGACCGTCTCCTGGATCCCGGCCCCCTTGGCGAAGGCACGCACCTTGGCCTTGTCCGCATCGAGGAAGCGCACCTGCTTCTCGACGTCACAGCTGCCGACCTCCTGGGTGCCGCTGTACAGGCCGGGCGCCGAGCCCGACAGCGTACGCAGCACGGGTCCGCCGGCGCGGGACGTGCCGACGGGCACGGCGGTGACGGGCGGCAGGACGGGAACGGACGCGGACGTGGCCGTCGACGCCGTGAAGGGGGCCGGGCCGGGTGACGCGAGCGCCTGGAGGTGTACCTCCGCGGAGTCGTGCGCACGGCCCGCGCCGTCGCACCCGGACATGAGCAGCCCCACGGACAGCGCGGCGGCCGCCGCGCACACACGCCGCATCGGTGAGCGCACCAGTGTCTCCTGCCTCTTCTCCTCGAGATGTTTCTCAAAGTTGTGCCGGAAGCGCAGGCACCTCGCGACTTGAACGCGTTCGCGTTCACCCCATAGGCTCTGCCCACAGGGAGTTGAACACGTTCAATTCAAGGATGGTGCGTGATGTCCGTACTGGTCAGCTTGATCACGAAGCCGGGCACCTGGGCCGTCCCACCCGTAGGGCTGAATCCTGTGGACGCACGGCGGGCCGCGTCCATTCGGCGGACACGGGCGATGCCGCCGCTCCCCCGCGTGGTGCGCAGTGCGCTCCCCGGTGCGGACGACGCGGACGCCGGGAGGCCCTTCAGCTACCCCGAGGTCGGCGCCACCGCGCGCCGCCCGCTGCCGGACGGCTACCAGCACCTGCACCACACCGAACGGATCGGCCACGGGCGCGCCGTCTTCCAGGCGGCGGGAACAGCGGTCACCACCTGGGCCATGCACTGCGACGCGGGTGCCCGGGTGCGCGCCACCACGGACAGGGCCGAGCCCGGCACGCGGGTCACGGTCTCGCTGGGCCTCGGTCCGCTGCGGCTCACCGCGCCGTGCGAGGTGGTGTGGACGGCCTACGGCGAGGACCGGACGGGCTTCGCGTACGGCACGCTCGCCGGACATCCGGAATGCGGCGAGGAGGTGTTCATGGTCGACCTGCGCGACGACGGTTCCGTGTGGTTCACCGTCACGGCGTTCAGCCGGCCCGCCGCCTGGTACAGCAGGCTGGCCGGTCCGGTCGTGCCCGTCCTGCAGAAGGCGTACGCGCGTCGGCTCGGCCGCTGCCTGCGGCGGATCGCCGCGGCCTGATACTGGACGTGATGGAGTGGTTCGGCGACGACGCCTACTGGTTGAGCCGGCTGGTGTTCCAGCGGGCTCTGGCCGTCATGTATCTCGTCGCGTTCCTCTCCGCCGCGCTGCAGTTCCGGGCACTGATCGGCGAGCGGGGCATGCTGCCCGTGCCGGACCATCTGCGCCGGGTCCCTCCCAGGGCCGCTCCGACCCTGTTCCGGCTGCACTACTCCGACCGCTTCTTCGCCATGGTCGCCTGGGCGGGCTGCCTGCTCTCGGCGGCCCTGGTCGCGGGCGCCGCCGACCGGCTGCCGCTCGCGGTGGCGATGGTGTGGTGGGCGGTGCTGTGGGCGCTGTACCTCTCGATCGTCAATGTGGGGCAGACCTGGTACTCGTTCGGCTGGGAGTCCCTGCTCCTGGAGACCGGCTTCCTCGCGGTCTTCCTCGGCAACGAGCGCACCGCGCCGCCCGTTCTGGTGCTCTGGCTGCTGCGCTGGGTGCTGTTCCGGGTGGAGTTCGGTGCGGGCCTGATCAAGATCCGCGGCGATCTGTGCTGGCGCAATCTGACCTGTCTGTTCTTCCATCACGAGACCCAGCCGATGCCAGGGCCGCTCAGCTGGTTCTTCCACCACCTGCCGAGGCCCCTGCACCGGGTGGAGGCGGGCGCCAACCACGCGGTCCAGCTTCTGGTCCCCGTACTGCTGTTCACTCCGCAGCCCGTCGCGAGCGCGGCCGCCGGCGTGATCGTGCTGACCCAGCTGTGGCTGGTGTTCTCCGGCAACTTCGCCTGGCTGAACTGGCTGACGATCACACTGGCGCTGCCCGCCGTGGACGGCTCGCTGTTCATGGACCCGCCCGATGCGCCCGCCGCCCCGCTCTGGTACGAGATCGTCGTGATCGCCGTCAGCGCCGGGCTGCTGGCCCTCAGCTACCACCCGACGCGCAACCTGTTCTCCAGGCGGCAGGCCATGAACCGCTCCTACGACGCGCTCCATCTCGTCAACGCCTATGGCGCGTTCGGCACGGTGGGCCGGGTCAGACACGAGATCGTGGTGGAGGGCACGGACGAGAGGGTGCTCCACGAGGGCACGGTGTGGCGCGAGTACGAGTTCCGGGGAAAGCCCGGGGACGTGCGCAGACTGCCGCGTCAGTTCGCCCCGTACCATCTGCGGCTCGACTGGCTGATGTGGTTCGCCGCACTGTCGCCCGCCTATGCACGGTCGTGGTTCCTGCCGTTCGTGGAGCGGCTGCTCGACGGCGACCGGGACACGCTCCGGCTGCTGCGCCACAACCCCTTCCCGGATGCCCCGCCCGTGTACGTACGGGCGCGGCTCTACCGCTACCGGTTCACGACCTGGAGCGAGTTGCGGGCGACCGGCGCCTGGTGGCACCGGACCCATGTGCGCGAGTTCCTCTATCCCACCAGGCTCTCGTGAGTACGTCCGTGCCCCCTGCCGGGGCGGGCAGGGGGCACGGACGCTACGCGCCGGATCAGTCGATTCCGGGCAGGATGTGCGGCTCGGCGAGATCTTCCTCGTACCCGGCCAGCCTGATCGGGGCCGAGCGGGCCCAGACCTCGAGGTTACGGATCTCTTCGGCCTTGCCGGGCCGGTCGCCGCCGTGCTCCGACGGTCGTTGTTCGTGCTTCACATCTGGTGTCACCGCGCACTCCTCTGTGTCGCGTAACTGGGACAGGGGCAGTTCCGTCGCGGTGGCGCCGTCAACTCGGGCGGGACCGCAGCCGGGTTGCAGGCCTGTCCCAGGACGGCCGAAGGGGTTTCGTGGATCCCTTGGGGGCTGTCCAGTCCCCCAAGGTTAACCAAATGAGCGCCCCCCTGCTCGATGGGGGCTGCACATCGACTCAATTCAGGCCAACGACCCCCTCCAAATGGACAACGGCCGGTGCACCTGCTGGTGCACCGGCCGAAGCACGCCGTTCGGGAAGGGGGGTTACCAGTTCGCGGGGGCGTAGTCCTTGAGGAAGCAGCCGAAGAGGTCCTCGCCGGACTCGCCTCGCACGATCGGGTCATAGACCCGGGCCGCGCCGTCGACCAGGTCGAGCGGTGCGTGGAAGCCCTCCTCGGCCAGTCGCATCTTGTCGGGGTGCGGGCGCTCGTCGGTGATCCAGCCGGTGTCCACGGCGGTCATCAGGATGCGGTCCGCCTCGAACATCTCCTGCGCGCTGGTGCGCGTGAGCATGTTGAGCGCGGCCTTGGCCATGTTGGTGTGCGGATGGCCGGCGCCCTTGTAACCGCGGCTGAAAACGCCCTCCATCGCGGAGACGTTCACGACGTACTTGCGCTTGCCGGGCCCCGCTGCCATCACCGGGCGGAGCTTGCTGATGAGGATGAACGGCGCCGTGGAGTTGCACAGCTGCACTTCGAGCAGCTCGACCGGGTCGACCTCGGAGACGGTCTGGATCCAGCTGTTGGTGTCGTGCAGGTCGGGGACCAGACCACCGGCGTCGATGGCGGTGCCCGCGGCGATGCGCTCGAGCGAGGCCGATCCGGTCACCAGCGCCAGGTCGGTGACGTCCTGCGCGGTCAGTCCCTCGCCGCCGGCGGACGGCAGCGCGGCCACGGACTCCACCGCGCCGCTGCCGAAGGTGCCGATGACGTGGGCGGGCGGCAGCTCGCCCGCGGGCAACGGGGCGGATTCGGCGGCGACGAGTTCGCGGTACGCCTGCGGGGAGCGGCGTACGGTCTGCGCGGCGTTGTTGATCAGGATGTCCAGCGGGCCCTCGGCGGCCACGGAGTCGGCGAGCGCGACGACCTGCGCCGGGTCGCGCAGATCGATGCCGACGATCTTGAGGCGGTGGATCCACTCGTCGCTGTCCGGCATCGCCTTGAAGCGGCGGATCGCGTCGTTCGGGAACCGGGTGGTGATGGTGGTGTGGGCACCGTCACGCAGCAGCCGCAGAGCGATGTACATGCCGATCTTGGCGCGGCCGCCGGTCAGCAGGGCGCGCTTGCCGCTCAGATCGGTGCGGGCGTCCCGCCGCGCCCGGTTCTCCGCCGCGCACTCCTGGCACAGCTGGTGGTAGAAGGCGTCGACCTCGACATAGCGCGCCTTGCAGATGTAGCAGGAGCGGGGGCGCTGGAGTATGCCCGCGATCTCGCCGACGACGGACGAGGAGGGCAGCAGGCCCTGCGTCTCGTCGTCGATCCGCTCGGCGGAGCCGGTCGCGGTGGCCTCGGTGACCGCCTTGTCGTGGGCGGTCTTGGCGGCCCGGCGCTCCTGGCGCCGGCGCTGCTTCACGGTCCGGTAGACCCCGGCGGTGGCCCGGCGGACGGTGATCGCGTCCGGGTGGTCGACCTCGAGCTTGTCGAGCTCTTCGAGCACGCTCAGGCAGACGGCCAGACGCTCCGGGTCGATGCCCTGGCCGTACACCGGGCTGTCCTCTGTCACCGTCATCGCCGCTGCCGTTCCTCGATCACTCGAATGCCGTCGTTCCAAAAGCGCAACTTTACTGAGTGATGGGGTGCCGGCCAAATGACGAAAGTCACCTCCTGGCGGAGCCAAGGGCTGCCCGGCCGGGAGGGGAGGTCCGGGCAGGCCCTGGTCGCGAGGGTCAGGTGAACAGGCCGGTGAGCCAGGTCCGCCAGGCGGCCTCGGTCTTCTGCGCGTCCGCGCCGCCGGCGAAGTCGTGGACGCTGACGCCGACCGGCGCACCGAAGTGGTTGCGGCCGAAGACACGGTAGAGCGCGTCATCGGTGCGCAGCCCGACGAAGTAGGGGTTGCGGTAGTCGACCACGGCATCGGCCACACCCGCGCCCGGCAGTTCGACCCGGACGGTCGTCCCCTCGGCCGCCGTGTCCGGCAGGCCGAGGCCGCGGGCGACGGTCTCCAGTGCGTCGGGGGCCTTGGAGGCGTCCGGGGCGTCGAGGGTGCAGAACGCGGCGGGCCGGCCTGTGAAGTAGGTGAGGTACTGGCGCAGCGTGTGCAGATAGAAGTCGGTGTGCTTGTTCGCGCCGTCGTACTGGTTGTCCCAGTCGTCGACGAGGATCCCGCTGTGCACATAACGCACCCGGCAGCCGCCGCCCTCGAGTGGTTCGACGACATGGTCGAGCTGGTTGAAGGTCTGCACGGACACGCCCTCGGCGTCCTCCGTCCGCGCCGTCAGCCGGTGCGGCGGATCCCATGCCGTGACGGTGCCGCCGAAGGGGGCTGCGCCACCCTGCCGGGGTTCGTACTCGATCGGCCACAGCCAGCCCGCTGTGCCGGTGGTGATCGCCTCCCATACCTGCTCGGGGCTCGCGTCGACCTCGAACTCCCGGACGATCTCGAATTCCTTCTCCATGACGGCTCCTGATGCTCAGACGCTCTCGGGCGCGTGGACGATGTGCCGGACTCCCGGACCGAAGGCCGTGGCCCGGACGACCCCGAAGGGGGTCGCGGCGGGCCCGTCCTAGCAGAGGCGCTTGCCGCGGCAGCACGGGCCGTGCCAGGTGAAGGCGGCCCCAGGCCTCCTCACGACGACTCCTCGATCGGGACGGGGGCGGGTTCGGCTGCGGGTTTGACGGTGGGGTGGAGCGCGACGACCACCCGGTGGTCGCGGCCGCCCTCGGAGTGCTCGTCGTGGTACCTGGCGATGAGCGCGCTGACGCCGCGAGTGAGCTCCTCGACGAACGCCGCCCGGTCGGCGGCGGACGCGAAGCGCACCTCGCCGTCGAGGGCGTATGTCGCGAGGCGCTTGCGGGCCTTGGCCGCACCCGTGATCAGGGTGCCAACGTCGCGCACCAGCCGGGCCGCGACGGCGAGCAGCCAGCGCGCGGAGAGCTGGTCGCGGAAGCGCTCCGGATCGGGCTGCACGGCGGCGAGGGCGACCGGTGAGATCACGTACGACGCCGCCGTGGCGCGCATCAGGCGCTCGGTGACGTTCCCCTTGCGGCGCTCGCCTGCCAGCTCGACCAGGCCGTGCCGCTCCAGCGCCCTGAGGTGGTAGTTCACCTTCTGCCGGGGCAGTCCGACGCGGGTCGCCAGCATGGCGGCCGAGGCCGGGCCGGCCGCCAGCTCGGCGAGGAGCCGGGAGCGCATCGGGTCCAGCGAGACGGCGGCTGCCGCCGAGTCCTCGATCACTGTCACGTCCAACATGACTTCAGGTTCTCACCGACAACTAATTTTGTCCAGACACTTCGACTTGTCGGCCAAAGGCGCAGCGAAGGGGTCATCGAGCCGTCCCACGGCTGGCCGGATTTCCGCGATCGCCGGGCCTCGGCGCGGTGGACCACGATGGGCCTGGACCTCTGAAGGACAAAGCCGCGGATGACAACCGCTTGCCCACATGGGACGTCTGGCCGCGCGGATGCAGGGATGCCGTCCGGCCGCGTCCGGAACGGCCGCAGCCTCGGCCGCGTTTCCCCCATCACATCCGCCCGGGCCGCGCATCCGTTTCACGCCAGGTTTCACGATGCCCCCACAGTTCGACCAAATCGCCCCCCACTATGTGATCCGACAGAGCCGACGTGGACGGTGACCACTGCACACCGACCACTTCAAAGGGGGGGTAGGGCATGCCGGGCGGGGGCCCGGCATGCCCTACCGGGGGAGGACCACATGAGGCGCACCGTGCATCGGGCTGCCCTGGCAGGCGTATCAGCACTGGCGACGGCGCTCGCCGTCGCGTCACCGCCGGCCCGGGCGGCAGAGCCACCGCCGACGCCGCGCATCGATCTGCGGGTGCTGGTGGTGGACGACGGCGGTCCGGCGGTCGGGGCGATCACGGCCGAACTCTCCGGTTCGGGAACGCCGTACACGGTTGTCGACCTCGCGCAGGGCGGCCGGCCGGCGATCGACGCGGCGTTCCTCGCCGACACCGTGGAGGGACGGCCGCGCGCAAGGTTCCAGGCCGTGGTGCTGCCCAGCGACGCTCCACCCGGGCTGGACTCCGCGGAGCTGGCGGCTCTGACCGCGTACGAGCGGACGTTCGCGATCCCGCAGGTCGACGCCTACACCTACGCCCGCCCCGAGGTGGGCCTCGATCATCCCGCCAACGGCGGCTACAGCGGTTCGCTGGACGGTGTGCGGGCACAGGTCACCCCCGCGGGGAGGTCGGGACCGTTCGGCTATCTCGACGGGCCGGTGCCGTTCGAGGACAACTCCCCTGCGGTGGGCGAGAGTTACGGCTATGCCGCGCGTCCGGCCACGGGCGCCGACTTCACCAGCTATGTGGACGCCCCGCTGCCCGGCTCCGGCGAGCGCGGTTCGATCGTCGGCGAGTACCGCCACGACGGCCGCCGCGAGCTCGTCGTCACCTTCGCCTACAACCGGTACCAGCAGCAGTTCCGGCTGCTCGCCCGCGGCATCGTGGACTGGATGACCCAAGGCGTCCGTCTCGGCGCGTCCCGCCACTACTTCGCCGTCCATGTCGACGACGTCTTCGCGGCCGACGACCGCTGGGACAGCACCCTGAACTGCACGCCCGGCGATGTGGACTGCCCGCCGGGGCGGGGCGAGCCGGACCCCATCCGGATGACCGCGTCCGACGCCCAGTACGCCGCCCAGTGGTCGGCCGGCCGGGGGTTCACGCTCGACATGGTCTTCAACGGCGGTGGCAGCGAGCTGTTCAAGGAGGAGAACGGCGGCAGCGACC
This sequence comes from Streptomyces sp. NBC_00390, assembly GCF_036057275.1. Taxonomy (NCBI): domain Bacteria; kingdom Bacillati; phylum Actinomycetota; class Actinomycetes; order Kitasatosporales; family Streptomycetaceae; genus Streptomyces; species Streptomyces sp. NBC_00390. Next base: position 696,171 of record NZ_CP107945.1, read on the forward strand.
CGCTCGCGCAGCAGCTCACCGCCGACAGCGCCGCGTACCGCTGGGTGAACCACACCTACAACCACCCCTTCCTGGGCTGTGTCCAGGACGTCGGCGTCGTCCCCTGGACCTGTGCGAAGAACGCGGACGGCAGTGTGCGGTACACCGGCCGTGCCGAGATATCCGCCCAGATCGCGGACAACCGCGGCTGGGGCCTGCGCGCCGGACTCCCGATGCGGACCGACGAGTTGGTGACGGGCGAGCACTCGGGGCTGCGGATCCTGCCGCAGCAGCCGGACGACAATCCTCATCTCGCGCCCGCGCTCGCCGACAACGCCATCGCCTCGCTCGGCTCCGACAACTCCCGCGAACGTGAACAGCGCCCGGTCGGCACGGCACTGACGGTGCCGCGTCACCCGATGAACGTCTTCTACAACGCGGGACGCACCGCCGAGCAGATCGACGAGTACAACTGGATCTACACCCGTGCGGCCGACGGCGGCAGCGGCCTCTGCGAGACTGCCGCCAACACGACTTGTCTGGACGGGCCGTTGGACCCCGTCACCGGCTACGCGGACCACATCGTGCCGCTGGAGGCCCGGATCGGCCTCGGCCATGTGCTCGCGGGTGACCCGCGGCCGCACTACATCCACCAGTCCAACCTCGCCGAGGACCGGATCGCCTACCCGGTGCTGGGCCGCATCCTCGACGAGTACGCGGGCCTGTATGCGGACGGCGCTCCCTTGGTCAATCTGCGCCAGCGCGACATCGGTGCCGAGCTGCGCGACCGGGCGGCGTGGCGGACCGCGGTCGCGGACGGGCAGGTGACCGCGTACCGGATCGGCGATGCCGTCACCGTGCAGGCGCCCGCCGGCGTGCGGATCACCGCCACCATGCCCGCCGGCACCCGGCAGTCCCTGCCGCTGGGCAGCGCCGCGTTCGGGAGCCCGTACGCCGGCTCCGTCTCCGGCTGGACCGAGCCGGGCCCACAGGAGGACCGGCTCACGCTCACCCTGCCGGGCCCGGCGGCCGGACCGTCAGTGGCGGCCCGGACAAGGGCTGTCAGCACCGGGAAGCCCCCCGCCGAGGCCGAGCACGGGCAACGCCACACACACAACCACCCCACCCTCCACCCCCAGCAACCACCAACGCCCCCTGGCCAGGCTCAGCACGGGCAACGCCACACACACAACGACCCCACCCTCCACCCCCAGCAACCACCAACGCCCCCTGGCCAGGCTCAGCACGGGCAACGCCACACACACAACGACCCCACCCTCCACCCCCAGCAACCACCAACGCCCCCTGGCCAGGCTCAGCACGGGCAACGCCACACACACAACGACCCCACCCTCCACCCCCAGCAACCACCAACGCCCCCTGGCCAGGCTCAGCACGGGCAACGCCACACGCGCGAGCGGGTGGCGTACGGCGTGACGGGCTGACGCCCGCCATGGCCGACGTACTCCGTCCGCTGCGCACCGGCGCACCGGTGGTCACCCTGCTCACCGAAGGAACGTATCCGCACAGCCACGGCGGCGTGAGCGTGTGGTGCGACCAGCTGGTGAGCGGAATGCCGGACATCGACTTCCGGATCACCGCGGTGACGGGCACCGGAAGGGAGCCCCTCGCCTGGGAGCTGCCCACCCATGTGTCCCCGCCCGTCTGCGTCCCGCTGTGGGGTCCCGATCCCGCCGGGTCGCCGCCGGTCGGGCGCCGGCTGCGCCGGCTGATGTCGAACTACGAGACGTTCCTGACCGCACTGCTCGACCCCGCGGCCGAGCCCGGATTCGGACCGGCGCTGTACGAACTGGCCAGGGCGGCCCGCGACGGCCACCTCGCGCCCGCGCTGCGCACCGACCGCGCCGTACGCATACTCGTGGACGTCTGGACCCGCCCCGATCTGCCGGTGTTCGCGGCGCGGCCCACCGTGCACGACGCGCTGACCGCCACGGAGCTGCTGGAGCACGCCCTGCGGCCGCTGGTCGCGCCGGCCCCGGCGGGCGGAGTCGCACACGCGGTCAGCGGCGGGCTCGCGGTGCTGCCCGCACTGGTGGGCGCCGAGCTGCACGGTGTGCCGCTGCTGCTCACCGAGCACGGCGTCTATCTGCGCGAGCGCTATCTCGGCTATCGCACCGGCCCCTACCGCTGGCCCGTCAAGGCGCTGCTGCTGGGCTTCTTCCGGCTGCTCGCCGAGGAGACGTACCGCAGGGCCGCGCTGGTGACGCCGGGCAACCGGTACAACCGCCTGTGGGAGGAGCGCGGCGGCGCGGACCCTGCGCTCATCCGCACGGTCTACAACGGCGTCGACCCGGCGGCCTTCCCGCCCGCGGGCCCCGAACCGGGCACCCCGACGCTCAGCTGGGCCGGCCGGGTCGACCCGATCAAGGATCTTGAGACCCTCATCCGTGCGTTCGCGCTGGTGCGGGAGGAACTGCCCGATGCGCGGCTGCGGCTCTTCGGCGGCACCCCGCGTGGCGGCGAGGCCTACCGGGAGCGCTGCGAGGCGCTCGCCTCCGAGCTCGGTCACGGCGACGCGGTGACCTTCGAGGGGCGGGTCGACGACATCAGGGACGCGTACGCGGCGGGCAATGTGGTGATGCTGTCCAGCATCAGCGAGGGTTTCCCGTTCACGCTGATCGAGGCCATGTCCTGCGGGCGCGCCACCGTTTCGACGGATGTCGGCGGAGTGCGGGAGGCGGTCGGCGACTGCGGGCTGGTCGTACCGCCCCGGGAACCTGCGGCGATGGCCGCCGCCGCACTTGAACTGCTGCGCGACGGGCCACGGCGGGCGGTGATGGGTGAGGGTGCACGGCGGCGGGTGATCGAGCAGTTCACGCTCCGGCAGACCGTCGACACCTTCCGGTCGATCTATCACGAACTCGCTCTGGAATCCGGCGGGTTCACCTCAGCGGACGAGCGCCGCACGGCGGGGGTGACGGCATGAGCGGCCCGCTGCGCCTGATCCCGGGCGACGGGGAGGCGCTGCCTGCCGTACCCAGGCCGCGCCCGCGCACTCCCACTCGGCCGAGCTGGGCCGAGGACCCGATCGACGAACTGGCCGAGCGAATGGTCGAGCAGGTCGCGTCCGCGGTCCATCCCTACGAGGTCGCCGCGCTGCTGGAGTCCGACGGACTGACGAACGAGCAGATGACACGGCGCTACGACCGCCCCGATCTGTTCACGCTCGCCGAGGACCTCTACGCCCGGGTGCCGCGCCACTATCCCCAGCCGGCGTCCACCCCCGACCCCTGGCGGCCCGACACCGTCCGCTGCGCCCTGCGCGGGGTGGTGTTCGCGCTGCCCGGTCTGGCGTATGTGCTGGGCGCCGGGCTGTGGCAGGGCGCCGCCGACATCACCGGGCTCGTCGTCTCCGGTCTTGCCGCCTGGGCCTGGAACCAGGCGCTCAGCCACCGGGCCCATCTGCGGCTCGCCACCGAGGGCGGGGCCGCGGCCGCGCGCACGCTGGCCGTCGGCGCTCCGGCCGGAGCGCTCGGAGCCGCGGGCATCGGGCTGCTGGTCTGCGGCCCGGACACGGGCGCGGCGTTCGCCGCCGGCCAGTCCTGCTATCTCGCGGCGGCGAGCGTCCTGCTGGTCCTGGGCCGCGAACGGGCGCTGCTCGCCGCGCTGTTGCCCGTCGCCGCCGGTGGCGCCGTCTGCTGGCTTCAGCGGCCGCCCGACGTACTGGCCGTGGTGCTCCTGCTGTCGACCGTGACCCTGACCGCCGGTGTCGCCGCCCACGCTGTACGGGCCTTGCTGCGGTCCGGACCGGCCGCGCCGAAGGGCACGGGCCCGCCGCGGCTGCGCTCCCTGCCGTACGGGCTGTTCGGACTGGCCGCCGGTGTCCTCGCGGCGCTTGCGGGCCTCGCGGAACCGCTCTCGGTCGTCGTGCTCACTCTCAGCATGGGGTGCGCCGAATGGCTTCTGTACCACTTCCGTTCCCTCTCGCTGGCTGCCCTGCGCGCCGCCGGCACGCTGCGCCGTTACGTCCTGCTGGAGGTGCGCGCTCTCGTGCTCTGTCTCGGCTCGTATCTGGCCCTGCTGGCCGCCGGCGCCCTGTCCGTGGGCGTCCGGCCGGCCCCGCTGCTCGGGCTCGGGGCCGTGCTGTGGACGGCCCTGCTGCTCCAGGCGTTCTCGCTGGCATGGCTCCCGGCCCTCGTCTCACTCGCCACGGCCGCGACCGAGGCGGGTGCGGCGCTGGCCGGCCTGCCACCGGATCCCGTCGCCCTGGCGGGCCGCACCGCCGCGGCCCTCGTGCTGGCCGCCGCGGCCGCCCGGCTGCTCACCCGGCCCACCGCCCACCGCTGATCGCCCACCCACGCCCCCACGCGTCCGCACCCGACCACCGACAACAGGAGAGCACTTCCGTGACATCGAACGCGCTGGTCGCCGTCACCGGAGCCGAGGGTTTCATCGGTTCGCATCTGACGGAGACCCTCGTAGCCGCGGGCTTCCGGGTCCGCGCCATGGCCCAGTACAACTCCTTCTCCTCCTACGGCTGGCTGGAGACCCTGCCCGCCGACGTGCTCGACCGGGTCGACATCGTCCTCGGGGACGTGCGCGACCCCGGTTCGGTGCAGCAGCTCGTCGAGGGCGCCGAGGCCGTCTACCACCTCGCCGCGCTGATCGCGATCCCGTACTCGTACCGGGCGCCGCACAGTTACGTGGACACCAATGTCACCGGCACGCTCAATGTGCTCGAGGCCGCACGCCGGTTCGGCGTCCCGCGCCTGGTGCACACCTCCACCAGCGAGACGTACGGCACCGCCCGAACCGTGCCGATCACCGAGGACCACCCCATCAACACCCAGTCCCCGTACGCCGCTTCGAAGGCGGGCGGGGACCGGCTCGCCGACAGCTACCACGCCAGTTTCGGGACACCGGTCGTCACGCTGCGCCCGTTCAACACCTTCGGGCCACGGCAGTCGATGCGGGCGGTCATCCCCACCGTGATCGGCCAGATCGCGGCGGGCGAACAGACCATCACCCTCGGGGACCTGCGCCCGACCCGCGACTTCCTGTACGTCAAGGACACTGCCCGCGCCTTTCTCGCGGTGGGCACCGCGCCCGCCGAAGCCGTCGTCGGCCGCACCTTCAACGCCGGCACGGGCGAGGAGATCTCGGTCGGTGACCTCACGCGTCTGATCGGCAAGCTGATGGACACCGAGCTGGACGTGCGGGAGGACCTGCAGCGGGTACGGCCGGCCGGCTCCGAAGTGCTGCGCCTGGTCGCCGACGCCACGCGGCTGTGCGCCGCGACCGGATGGCGGCCCGAGCACGGCCTGGAGGCCGGTCTGCGGCACACCGTGGACTTCTTCCGAAACCCGGCGAATCTGGCCCGCTACAAGACCGGCATCTACAACATCTGACCAGCAGGGGGCTTCCATGCACGCAGTGATACTCGCCGGAGGCAAGGGCGTCCGGCTCCGCCCGTACACCACCGCACTGCCCAAACCGCTGGTACCCATCGGCGACCAGCACGCGATCCTGGAGATCGTGCTGCGCCAGCTCGCCGCCGCGGGCTTCACCAGCTGCACCCTGGCCATCGGCCACCTCGGCCACATCATCCGGGCCTATGTCGGCAACGGCTCCCGCTGGGGACTGCGCGTCGGCTACTCCACCGAGGACAGCCCGCTCGGCACGATGGGCCCGCTGCTGACCATGATGGACCGGCTGCCCGAGTCGTTCCTCGTGATGAACGGCGATGTCCTCACCGACCTCGACTACGGGGACGTCGTCAAGCATCACCGCGCATCCGGCGCGCCGCTGACCGTGGCCACCTACGCCCGCAAGGTCTCCATCGACTTCGGCGTGCTCACCACCGAGTCCGGCAAGGTCGTCGGCTTCGCCGAGAAGCCGAGCATGGACTACCGCGTCTCCATGGGTGTGTACGGGCTGAGCCGCGACACGCTCGCCGGATACACCCCCGGTCTGCCGCTCGGTTTCGACGAGCTCGTGCTCGACCTGCTCAAGGCGCAGAACCCGCCGCACGCCTACGAGTTCGACGGCTACTGGCTCGACATCGGGCGGCCCGACGACTACGACCGGGCGAACGCCGAGTTCACGACGCACCGCGGTCTGCTGCTCAAGGGAGCGTGACGGGCGCCGTGCGCATCCTCCTTCTCGGCTCGTCCGGGTTCCTCGGCGCGCATGCCGCAGCACGGCTGCGCGGTCTGCCCGACGTGCGCCTGCTCGTGAGCGGCCCTTCGTCGACGGCGGACCTGCCCGTCGACCTGACCGCATGTCCGCAGGTCATCGCCGACGCGCTGCTGCGGGCGGCGCCCGATGTCGTCGTCAACTGCGCGGGGCTCGTGGCGGGCAGCGCCGTCCAGCTCACCGATGTCAACGCCCGCGGGCCGGCCGCCCTGTGCGAGGCTCTGGGCGAGGTGCTGCCGGGCACGCGGCTGGTCCATCTGGGGTCTGCGGCCGAATACGGCCCAGCCGACCGCGGTACGCCCGTGGCCGAGTCGGCCGCCACGCGGCCGCTGAGCCCGTACGGGGCCACCAAGCTCGCCGGGACCGTCGCGGTCACCTCCTCGGGGCTCGACGCGGTGGTGCTGCGGGTGTTCAACCCTGTCGGGCCCGGCGCACCGGCGGCCGGACTGCCGGGGCGGCTCGCCGCGCAGCTGCGGCGGGCCGGTGCGCACGGCACGGTCCGGGTGGGCGATCTGTCCGCGCACCGCGATTTCGTCGATGTGCGGGATGTGGCGGACGCGGTGGCACGTGCGGCGACGGCGCAAGGGCCGCTGCCGCCGGTGCTGAACATCGGCAGCGGACAGGCCACCGCCGTACGGGACCTGGCGAAGACCCTCGTGCGGGTGGCCTCCTTCACCGGGCAGCTGGACGAGGGCGGCGACGGGTCGGCGCGTTCCTCGGCGGTCGCGTGGCAGTGCGCCGACATCGCGGCCGCGGGCACGGCGCTGGGCTGGCAGCCGCGGCACGCTCTCGCCGACTCGCTGGCCGATCTGTGGAACTCGGCCCCATCGGGCGGGCCCGTCCGGTGAGCGTCCCGTCATGAGACTGCTCGTGCCCCTGTACGTCCATCCGGCCGTCGACCCGGCAGCCTGGCAGGCTCTCGTCGCCTGTGCACCGCTGCTGTACGGCGTGGTGCTCAATGCCGACGACGGACCCGGCCGGGCACCCGACCCGCACTTCACCGGTGCGGCCGCAGCGCTGCGGGCGGCCGGGGCGCCGGTGCTGGGGTATGTCGACACCGACTATGGCCGGCGCTCCGCCCGGGATGTGGCGCGGGACTTCGCGCGGCACCGCGAGTGGTACGCCGCGGACGGGTTCTTCCTCGACCAGGTAGCTGCCGACCGGGGCGGGGTGCGTCACTACCGGCGGCTCGCCCGGACGGCACGGACGTACGGCGCGAGAACCGTCGTGCTCAATCCCGGGGTCCATCCGGCCCCCGGATACGCGGCGTTCGCCGATCTGCTGGTGACGTTCGAGGGCGGGTGGGACGCCTACCGCACGGCTCCGGCGCCGCCGCCGTGGACCGGCGGCCATCCGCCCGAGACCTTCTGTCACCTCGTGCACGGGGTGCCCAGCGGGCTGTGCGGACTGGCTGCGCGGACCGCGGAGCTGCGCGGAGCAGCCGTACACTGCGCCGTGACCGGGCATGGCCCGAACCCCTGGTCGGCTCTGCCACCCGCACTCCGGAAGGCGTCATGACCCGTACGGCCCGGCTGCGGACGGCCTTGTGTGCCGCCGCGTTGCTCCTGCTCGCCGCCTGCTCGACGCCCCCTGAGCCCGGCCCCGGCCCCACCGCCTCCCGCTCGGGGCCGCGCTGGAAGCCGAAGCCCGGACTCGCCTGGCAGTGGCAGCTCCAGGGCAGGATCGACCACAGCGTCGATGTGCCCGTCTACGACATCGACGGTTTCGAGAACGAAGCCGCGACGGTGCGCAGGCTGCACCGGGAAGGCCGCAAGGTCATCTGCTACATCAACGTCGGTGCCTGGGAGGACTTCCGGCCGGACCGGGACGACTTCCCCGAGTCGCTGCTGGGCAAGCCCAACGGCTGGGAGGGCGAGCGCTGGCTGGACATCCGCCGGCGCGACGTGCTGCGCCCGCTGATGGCGAAGCGCTTCGACATGTGCCGGGACCGCGGTTTCGACGCGATCGAGCCCGATCTGATGGACGGCTACCTCAACGACACGGGCTTCGCCCTGACCGGCGCCGATCAGCTCGCCTACAACCGCATGATCGCGCGGCTCGCTCACGACCGTGGTCTGTCGGTGGGGCTGAAGAACGACCTGCCCCATGTCCCGCAGCTGGTACGGGAGTTCGACTTCGCGGTGAACGAGGAATGTGCCGAGTTCGGCGACTGCGCGGCGCTCAAGCCCTTCGTGGCCGCGGGCAAGGCGGTGTTCCATGTCGAGTACGCGCTTCCGGTGGGCCGGTTCTGCAAGCAGGCCGAGCGTCTCGGCCTGAGCTCCATGCGCAAGAAGCTCGATCTGGGCGTGTGGCGCCGGCCCTGCTGAAACAGCCGGCCGCCGGGCGCGGCCGGCTGCGACCGGCTGCGCCTTGCCTCGAGCGAACGCGCCGTTGTGCGAGACGGTGCACATCAACAGGGCCGGGCCGGGCCTGTGCCGTGGCCTGGCCACGGGAAACCCGCGCATCCACCTGTAGGTGGCGTCACGACGATCACTCAGCTGCGGGGGCGGACCGCGGCGGGCGGTCGAAGACACAGTCGCCGCACAGCCCGCCGCCCGGACTGCGGTAGTAGAGACAGCAACTGCGCCGCCGCAGCCCGGGCATCTGAACCGTGCCGGCGAGATCCGCGTGCGCGAACAGCTCCACGGCAAGACGGGAGGTGCGCTCGGCCACCTCGGGCCGTCCGCTGCGGCGAGCCCATGTGTGCAGGGCGCGTACGGCCCCGGCGAGGGCGGACCCCGCGTTGCCCCACAGCAGCTGCCGGGAGACGCGCGTGTCGCGCCGCAGCGCGTCGGCGAGCGGCAGCAGATGCCCGTACTGCACCGCCTCGCGTACGCCGTCCGGCGTCCCGGGCAGCACTCGCACCTCGGTGAGCAGCAGGTCGTCCGGGGCGGCGCGGTCCGTGTCCCAGTGCAGCAGCGCCGGATCGAGGTCGGGCAGCTGCCCGTGCAGTGCCGCGGACCCGAGCGCGACGGACCAGAGGCGGGCGGCGAGGCCGAGGTGGGTGACGGAGGCGGCCACCCGTCGTTCGGTGACGCCGAGTCGCGTGGCGACGGTGTCGACACGTTCCGTCAGCCGCGCGCCGTCACCGGTGTAGACGCGGCCGAGCGGTGTGTGGTCGCCGTCCGGCGTCCCGGTCCGCAGGGCGAAGAAACCCCCCACGGAGGCCAGCTCTGCCAGGTCCACGCCCACTCTCCGCTCTCTTTCGTCGCCCGCGCGAGGTGTCGCACCGAAAATACGGTGCGAGCGCACCCGAACACCGTAACGATGGCGCGGTGGCACGGGCCGGCGGCGTGGTCGGCCCGGCAGCGCGCGGGGAAAGAGCGCTGACCGGATACTGGGAGTGAGCGCCGTACGCGTGAAGACGGGCCGGCAACCACCCCGGCCGGCCCGCGCCCCGTCCCCTAGGGGGACTACGGGGGTCATCCCGTACTCCGTCAGCAGTACGACCAAATGCCTGCTCAAGAACGACGACGTGAACGCAGAAGGGGGACAGGGTGGTCGGTATGAGTTCCCTAGCGCTCTCCGTGCTCCTGTCACTGGTCTCCGCGGTCGCCTATGCGGGCGGGGCCATCCTGCAGGAGCACGTGGCGTCCCACACGCCCTCCCGCCCCTACGCGCCCCTGCACCAGGGCGGCTGGTGGGTCGCCGTCGCGCTCAACGGGATCGGCGCCGTGCTGCATGTGGCTGCGCTGGCGTACGGGCCGCTCAGCGTGGTGCAGCCGCTCGGCGCTCTGACCATCGTGTTCGCGCTGCCGATGGCGGCGCTGTTCGTACGGCGCAAGGCCGGGGCGACAGCGTGGCGGGGCGCGATCATGGCGACGGTGGGGCTCGCGGGACTGCTCTCCCTGACCGGGAACACCGACTCCCACTCGCTGCCGGGTGCACAGCGCGTGGTGCTCGCGGCGGTCACCGTGGGCGCGGTGGGGCTGCTGTTCCTGCTCGCGCAGCGCATGCACCGGCCGATCGCCCGCAGCGTGCTGCTGGCCGGCGCGGCGGGTGTGTCGTTCGGTATCGCCTCGGTGTTCACCAAGACGGCCGCGGTGGACTGGAACTGGGCCGCGCCGCTCACGCAGTGGCCGAGCCTGCTGGCGATCGCCGCCTTCGCCACCTGCGGGCTGCTGCTCTCCCAAGCCTCCTACCGCGGCGCGGGCCTCGCGGCACCGCTTGCGACGGTCACGGTCGTCAACCCGGTGGTGGCGGCGGTCGTCGGCCTCACCATGTTCGGTGAGACCTTCCGGTACGGCGTGACCGGGACCGTGCTGGCCCTGGGCTTCGGTGTGGTGGCGGCGGGCGGCCTCATCCTGCTGACCGTCGAGCGGCTCGGTACGGGGCCGAACCCGCCGCGGGCGGGCTCAGATCCTGACACCGCCCGACCGCAGATAGGCGAGGGGGTCGATGTCGGACCCGTACCCCGGCCCCGTGCGCACCTCGAAGTGGAGATGCGGTCCGGTGCTGTTGCCGGTGGATCCTGAGCGGCCGATCCGCTGACCGCTGGAGACCTGCTGGCCGGAGCGCACGGTGAGGGCCGACAGGTGCGCGTACTGGCTGTACTTGCCGTCGGTGTGCCGGATGACGACCTCGTAGCCGTACGCCCCGCCCCAGCCGGCCGACACCACCCGCCCGGCGGCGACGGCCTGGACGGAGGTGCCGGTGGGGATCGGGAAGTCCACGCCCGTGTGGTAGCCGCTCGCCCAGGCGGAGCCGGCCTTACGGTAGGCGGTGGAGGGGTTGGCGTCCACAGGTGCGCTGAATCCCGCCCGCTGGGCGGGCTTGGCGGCAGTGGCCGGCTTGACCTGCTCTTTCGGCTTCGGAGCCGGCCGCTTGGGCTGCGGCTGCGGCTTCGGCTGGGGTTTCGACCGGGGCTGCGGCGTCTGCTGCTGCGGCCGGGTGCGCGGGGGCTGCTGCCGGTCCGGTGCGGCGGGGCGGGTGTCGGTGCGGGAGTCGGTGCGCGGGGCCGCGATGCGCAGGGTCAGCCGCTGGCCTGGGAAGATCAGATCCGGGTCGTCGCCGACGACAGCGCGGTTCTGTTCGTAGAGCCGCTGCCAGCCGCCGCTGACCCGCTCCCGCCCGGCGATCTCGGAGAGTGAGTCGCCTCGGGCGACCGTGTAACCCTCGCGCTCGGTCGGCACCGTGGTGGGCGACGCGTTCCGCTTCGGGCCGGCCTTCCTGGGCGCGAGCTGTTTCGGCTGGGCAGGCTTGTTCGGACCCGTCATCGGCTCGATGTCCGGGGCGTCGCCGCCTCGGGTCAGACCTGCCTCCACGGAACAGGTGGGCCAGGCGCGCGGCCCCTGGCCCTCGAGGACCTTCTCCGCGACGGCGATCTGCTGGTCCTTGGTGGCCAGATCCGCGCGCGGGGCGTACTGCCTTCCGCCGTACGCCTCCCAGGTGGCCTGGCTGAACTGGAGGCCGCCGTAGTAGCCGTTGCCCGTGTTGATCTTCCAGCTGTTGGTGGACTCGCAGGCCGCGACCTTCTCCCAGACGTCGACGGACGCCGCATGGGCCGACCCGGCGCCGATCAGGGGCAGCGCCATTCCCGCACCGCCGGCCGTGACGGTGAGTGACGCGCGGTTGATGCGGCTCGGCTGATATCGGCGGTGCCGACCGGTTGCGGCCATGGCTGAGACTCCCCCACTGACATGTCGGTCACGCATGCAGGTCATGTCGCAAGCGGCCAACTTAGGTGCAGCACAAGGACCATGACAAGGCTTCAGTCTCAGAGTGGCCGGTTCCCGGCCTTGCTCGAACCATGCCCGCGCCGTACGGGAAGGGCAGGCGCCGCCGGGGGCGAAGTCCCGGCGGCGCCTTCCGCCCGGGCCCGGGGCGCACGGGCCACGAGTGGACACCACGCACGCCTGTCGGCCCGGAACTCCTTGCCGCCAGGTCTCAGGCCGGGGCTGCGGAGCTGCGGCGCCGGGCCGGCGCCAGGGCGCCCGGCCCGGGTGAGCCCGGTGGCCGCGACGTCACCGGCGGGCGGCTGCCGCCGCGTGCGAGGAAGTCGGCGAGCGGCAGGGTGGCGGCGCCGACGGTGACGGCGTCGGGGCCGAGGCGGCCCAGTTCGATGGTGGTGCGCGAGGCCGCGTGATGCAGCGCGTACTCGCCTGCGTATCGGCGTACTTCGGGCAGCAGATGGGGGCCGAGCAGCAGTCCCGCCCAGCCGCCGAGCAGGATGCGTTCGGGACGGAAGAGGTTGATCAGGTCGGCGACTGCGGCGCCGAGGTACTCGGCGGTGTCGTCGAGGAGGGAGAGGGCGACCGGGTCGGGTTCCGCTGCGCCCCCTTCGGGGAAGGCGGCGGCCAGCAAGGTGGCCAGCGCGGTCTCGTCGTCCGCGTCGGGAGGCAGCGGACCGCCCGCCTCCTGCCAGCGTTCACGCAGCGCTTCACCTCCCACGTACGCCTCCAGGCAGCCGGCCGATCCGCAGCGGCAGCGCCGGCCTCTGATACGGACAGTGGTGTGGCCCCATTCCAGCGCGCTGCTGCGGGCGTTCTCGTCGGGGGTCGCGGCGTGTACGACGCAGGCGCCGACGCCCGAGCCGATCAGCGCGACGGCGGCCTCGCGCGAGCCGCGTCCGCCGCCGAACCACATCTCGGCCTGCCCCAGCGTCTTGGCCCCGTTGTCGATGAACAGCGGTACCGCGGGCGGGATGTCGACGGCTTCACGCAGCAACCGCTCGAAGGGCACGGCGCTCCAGCCGATGGTCTGGCCGTGCACGATCGCGCCGCCAGGCGAGTCGTACTCGATGAGTCCGGGCACGCCGATGCCGATGCCGAGCAGACGGGCGGGGTCGGCGTCCGCGTCGCGGAGCACGTCGGCGACGCCGGCGCGGACATGGGCGACGACGCGCTCCACGTCGTAACCGTGCTGGGCAAGGGGGCGTTCGGTGCGGGCGAGTTCGGTGAGCGAGAGGTCGAAGAGTTCGACACGGATCCGGGTCTCGCCGATGTCGATGCCGACGAGGAGCCCGCTGCCGGGCGCCACGCGCAGCAGGGTGCGCGGCCGGCCGCCGTCGGAGTCGACCACTCCGGCCTCCTCGATCACGCCTTCCGCGACAAGCTCGGAGACCACGTTGCTGATGGAACCCGAACTGAGCGAGGTCGCCGGTCCGAGCTCCTGGCGGCTCAACGGGCCGTCGAAATACAACCGTTGCAGAACCCGTGCGCGATTGCCGCGCCGCAGGTCACGCACCGTCCGTCTGTCGCTCTGAGCCATGGGTCTCCTTCCCTTCAGGCAACATACCCCGGCCCCAGGCCTTGACGCGACCTTCCCTCACCTCTTAAATCACGGCGTGAATTAAGTCATGGAGGCCGTTCGGATCCCGAACGCAGCCATCCCCGGAAAGGGGCCACCTCTCATGCGCAGAACACGAGCCGCAGCAGCCGTCGTCGTCTGTGCCCTCGCCGCCGTCACCGGCTGCGGCGGCGGCACCGCGACCGACGGCGCGGGCAGCAACGAATCGCCCAGGACACTGACCTACTGGGCCTCGAACCAGGGCCCCAGCATCGAGGCCGACAAGAAGATCCTCACCGCCGAGCTGAAGAAGTTCGAGCAGCAGACGGGCATCAAGGTCAAGCTCGAGGTCATCCCCTGGTCCGATCTGCTCAACCGGATCCTGGCCGCCACCACGTCCGGCCAGGGCCCCGATGTCCTGAACATAGGCAACACCTGGTCGGCCTCCCTCCAGGCGACCGGTGCCCTGCTGCCGTGGGACGAGAAGAACTTCGGCGCGATCGGAGGCCGGGAGCGCTTCGTCGACTCGGCGGTCGCCTCGGCCGGCGCAGAGGGCCAGGACCCGGCGGCCGTACCGCTCTACTCGCTCGCCTACGCGCTCTACTACAACAAGAAGATGTTCGCCGACGCGGGCATCGACGGCCCGCCCGCCACCTGGGACGAACTGGTCGCGGACGGCAAGAAGATCTCCAGGGACGGCAAGTGGGCGCTGGGCGCCGAGGGCGGCAACCTCGCCAACAACATCCACCAGGCATTCGTGCTCGGCAAGCAGCACGGCGCAGACTTCTTCGACACGTCCGGGAAGCCGACCTTCACTTCGGACGGCGCGGTCGCGGCGGTCAAGCAGTACGTCGACTTCATGGCCAAGGACAAGATCGTGGCGCCGGGAAACGCGGAGTACGCGCAGAACCAGTCGCTGAACGACTTCGCCAAGGGCAGGACGGCGATGGTGCTGTGGCAGGCCGCCGCGTCCACCTTCGCCGCACAGGGCATGAAGCCCGAGGACTGGGGCGTAGCCCCGGTGCCCGTGCCGGCCGGTGAGCCGGGCAGCGGCAGGAACACCAACTCGATGGTCGCGGGCATCAACATCGCGGTGTTCAAGAACACCAGGAACATCGACGGCGCGAAGAGGTTCGTGAAGTTCATGACCAGCGACGAGGAGCAGAAGCTCCTCAACAAGAGCTACGGCTCCATCCCGCCCGTCAAGGCCGCCCAGCAGGACCCGGCGTTCTCCGCCCCGGATCTGAAGGTCCTGCGCGACACGCTGGCCACCAGCGCCGCCCCGCTCCCCCAGGTGCCCCAGGAGTCGCAGTTCGAGACTGCCGTCGGGACCGCCGTCAAGGACCTGTGGGCGGACGCCGCCGCGGGACGACCGGTGACCACCGAGTCCGTCAGGGCACGCATGGAAAAGGCCCAGCAGCTGATGCAGAGTTGAGGCCCCCCGATGACCGCCACCATGACACCCGGCCACCTGGACCGGGCGGGCACCGGCGGGAGCACGGGCAAGGGGGATGCGCGCCGCCGGGTACCGCGCATCCCCGACCGGATCCGCCGCGGCGGCCTGCCCTACCTTCTGCTCCTGCCGGCCGTCGTGCTCGAACTGCTCGTCCATCTGATCCCGATGGCGATCGGGATCCTGATGAGCTTCCGCCGGTTGACCCAGTTCTACATCCGCAACTGGAGTGCGGCGCCCTGGGCCGGGCCGGACAACTACAAGTTCGCCGTCGATGTCGACGCCCCGATCGGCCGGGCACTGCTCGACTCGTTCTTCGTCACCTGCGTCTTCACCGTCCTGGCCGTCGGTCTCTCCTGGCTGTTCGGCGTGAGCGCGGCGATCGTGATGCAGGAGAACTTCCGGGGACGAGGGTTTCTGCGGGCCGTGTTCCTCACCCCGTACGCCCTGCCTGTGTACGCGGCCGTCATCACCTGGGCCTTCATGTTCCAGCGCGACAACGGCCTGATCAACCACGTGCTGCACGACCAGCTCGGGCTCACCGACGAGCCCTCTTTCTGGCTGATAGGCGACAACAGCTTCACCGCGCTGGTGGTCGTGGCGGTCTGGAAGTCCTGGCCGTTCGCGTTCCTCATCGTGATGGCCGGGCTGCAGAACATTCCGCGCGAGCTGTACGAGGCGGCGGCGATCGACGGGGCCGGGGTCTGGCAGCAGATCCGCCGCATCACCCTGCCGTCCCTGCGCCCGGTCAACCAGGTGCTGGTGCTCGTGCTGTTCCTGTGGACCTTCAACGACTTCAACACCCCGTTCGTGCTGTTCGGCAGGTCCGCACCGGAGGCCGCCGACCTGATCTCGGTGCACATCTACCAGTCGTCGTTCGTCACCTGGAACTTCGGCAGCGGCTCGGCGATGTCCGTGCTGCTGCTGCTCTTCCTGCTGCTGGTGACGGCCGGGTACCTGCTGCTGACCTCGCGAGGAAGGAAGGCCGACGATGTCTAGGGCGACAAGGCCACCCAGGTCCCCGAGCGCGCCGCCACGGTCCTTCCTGTGGACGCGCCGTGTCATCCTCACGTTCCTGACGGCGTTCGCACTGCTGCCGGTCTATGTGATGGTGTCCACCTCGCTCAAACCGCTGCAGGACGTGTCGGGCACGTTCCAGTGGGTCCCGAGCGGGCTCACCCTGCGCCCGTACGTGGACATCTGGGACACCGTGCCGCTGGCCCGGTACTTCGTCAACTCGCTGATCGTGGCAGGCTCGGCGACGGTGCTGTCCGTGGTCATCGCGGTGTTCGCGGCGTATGCGGTCAGCCGCTACCGGTTCCGCGGCAAGCGGGTGTTCACGGTCACGGTCCTGTCCACCCAGATGTTTCCCGGCATCCTCTTCCTGCTCCCGCTGTTCCTGATCTTCGTCAATGTCGGGAACAGCACCGGGGTCGCCCTGTACGGATCGCGCGGCGGGCTGATCCTGACCTGTCTGACGTTCTCGCTCCCCTTCTCGATCTGGATGCTGATCGGCTACTTCGACTCCATCCCGAAGGATCTGGACGAGGCGGCGATGGTGGACGGCTGCGGGCCGCTGCGCGCGCTGTTCAAGGTCGTCGTGCCCGCCGCGGTGCCCGGCATCGTGGCCGTGTCCGTCTACGCGTTCATGACCGCATGGGGCGAGGTGCTGTTCGCGTCGGTGATGACGAACGACGCCACCCGCACGCTCGCCATCGGCCTGCGGGGCTACGCCACCCAGAACGACGTCTACTGGAACCAGGTCATGGCCGCCTCGCTGGTCGTCAGCGTGCCCGTCGTCGCCGGGTTCCTGCTCCTCCAGCGCTATCTCGTCGCGGGCCTCACCGCGGGGGCGGTCAAGTGACACCGAGCGAAAGGCAGTGCGTGAACGACCTCAACGCCCTCCCGTCCGACTTCATCTGGGGCGCGGCCACCGCCGCGTACCAGATCGAGGGAGCCGTCGCCGAGGACGGTCGCTCCCCGTCGATCTGGGACACCTTCTCCCGCACCCCGGGCAAGGTCGCGAACGGCGACACCGGTGACGTGGCCTGCGACCACTACCACCGGTGGCCCGAGGACATCGGACTGATGAAGCGACTCGGCCTGGACGCCTACCGGTTCTCGATCGCCTGGCCGCGGATCGTGCCCGGTGGCGACGGGCCGGTCAACGAGGCCGGACTCGCCTTCTACGACCGGCTGGTGGACGGTCTCCTCGATGCCGGGATCACCCCGTTCGCCACCCTCTACCACTGGGATCTGCCACAGGCCCTGCAGGACCGCGGCGGCTGGACCTCCCGTGAGACGTCCGAGCACTTCGCCGCCTACGCCTCCGCGGTCACCGAGCGTCTCGGCGACCGCGTCAAGGACTGGGCGACCCTCAACGAGCCGCTGTGCTCGGCGTGGATCGGCCATCTGGAGGGCGCGATGGCGCCGGGGCTCACCGACCTCGATGCGGCGGTACGGGCCTCCTACCATCTCCACCTCGGTCACGGTCTCGCCGTGCAGGCGGTCCGGGCGGCGTCGCCCGACGCGCGGATCGGCATCGTCAACAACCTCAGCCCGATCGAGGCGGCGAGCGAACGCGAGGAGGACATCGCGGCGGCGGTCCGCGCGGACGGCCACACCAACCGCTGGTGGCTGGACCCGATCCACGGCCGCGGCTATCCCGAGGACATGCTCGACCTGTACGGGGCCGAGCTGCCGGAGCGCCCCGGCGACCTGGACACGATCGCCACGCCGCTGGACTGGATCGGTCTGAACTACTACTTCCGCCAGATCGTCGAGGCCGACCCGGCCGGCCGGGCCCCGTACGCCCGGCAGATCGATCCGGCGGGCGCCCGGCACACCGCGATGGGCTGGGAGGTGCACGCGGACGGCCTGGAACAGCTGCTGATGCGGCTGACGGACGAATACGGCGCCCGGCGCATCCATGTCACCGAGAACGGCTCCGCCTACCCGGACGCCGTGCGCGCCGACGGCACCGTGGACGACCCCGAGCGGGTGCGGTACCTGGAGGAGCACCTGGCCGCGTGCGGCCGCGCGGTCGCCAAGGGCGCGCCGCTCGCCGGGTACTTCGCATGGTCGCTGATGGACAACTTCGAGTGGGCGTACGGCTACGACAAGAGGTTCGGCCTCGTCCATGTCGACTACGCGACACAGAAGCGGACCGTCAAGGGCAGCGGCCACCGGTACGCGGACATCATCCGCGCGGCTCGCGAAGGGCGCGCAGGGCGGCTGCGCATTCGTGACACCTGGAGCTCGCGCGGATAGGCGTGGTGGAGCGCCGTCCGCGCGAGCTGTCAGCCCGGTTGTTTGATGCTCTCGATGATCCGGGCGAAGCCTTCCTCTCCATGGCCTGCATCAATCTGACGTTGGATCAGCCTCTGGACCATGGCGACCACCTCGGTGCTGATGCCCTGGTCGGAACTGGCGGCCAGGAGGTCACCGAGGTTGGAGAACTCGAGGCTCTGTTGCCCTTCGACGGTGTAGTCCCCGCCATCGATGACTGCGGCGAACCCTTGGAAGGCGCCGGTCATGGCGGTCAGCCAAGGGGTTGCCATAGCGGCGAACTCGCCCGCCGTCACGCCGGCCGGCGCGACCATGGCGGCGCCGTGCAGGAATCCGGCGAACATGACGTACATACCCGCGAGCAGGGCGAGGTCGTACAGGGACGCCAGCCCAGCATCCTCACCGAAGTAGGTACTGGTTCCCCACAGGTCGAGCAGCGGCTTGTACTGATGGAAGACATCGGCCGATCCGCTGTAGAGGATCGATGACCCAGGCCGGCCGATCATGTGCGGTACGGCCATGATGCCGCCGTCCAGATACGCGACCCCGGCATGGGCGGCCCAGGCGGCCAGCTCCCGTGACTGAGCCGGTGACGTCGTGGTCACGTTGATCAAGGTTCGTCCCGCCAACTCATTGGAGAGCGGATCGAGCACCTCATGGACCGACGCGTGGTCCAGCAGGCATACGATCACCAACCCGCCGGCCCGGACCGCGTCGCCGGCCGTCGCAGCGGCCTCCGCGCCCTGCGCAACGAGGTCGTCCGCCTTCTCCGGTGAACGGTTCCAGACCGTTGTCGCGTATCCGGCCTTCACCAGGGCGCCCGCGAGAGCGCTCCCCATCGCCCCAAGCCCGAGAACACTCACCTGGACGCTGTTGTTGGTTGTCATTCCTGGGACTCCTCCTCGTGTTCGTCCTTCGGCTGGATCCTCTCCGCTGCCAGTGGGGTTGACCAGTACGGACTAATTGGTCAGGTACTCACTCGCGGGTAAGTACGCCTTGGACGGAGCACGGCGTCTCGCTCAACGCAGCCCTGGCCTCATGGGGAAAACGGGGCACCGAACGCATGCGGCGGATCGGGGCCGGAAAGGTCTCCACCAACGTCGCCGGGACAGTTCCGCGACAGAAGCGGATGGGCCGGCCGGATCGTAGACCGGGGCTGTGGCAGCACGCCGCGAATCGGTCCCACAGGGGATCGGTCAGCCATACGGCAGTGCAGGCACAGAGCCTGGTGATCACAGATCATTGCAACTCCATGATCACCAGGCTCTGTGCCTGTGCCGCCCCGGGCGCTCCATGATGCCTGTCCGCGGGCGTGACCAAGGTTCACACCTCGACAACCTCGTGGTCCACCGGCACGTCACCGCCTGCGTGAAGACGCGGTCAGGCGGGCTGCCACAGCTCGACCCGATTGCCCTCAGGATCGGTGACCCAGCCGAATCGACCGACACCCTCCATGTCCTGCGTTTCTTCGGCCACGTCCGCTCCCTTGGCACGCAACTGCGCGAGCATCGCATCCAGGTCACGGACCCGGAAGTTGAGCATGGTCTGCTGGGCGCGGGACCCGAATAGTCGGTCCCGGACTCGAACGTCGCAAACACCGTCAGCCCGGCTCCCTGACGCCACAGGCCGTGCTCATCGGCGTCCAGGCCCAGGCAATCGCGATACCACGCGCTCAGGGCCGCCGGGTCGGCGGCGCGCATGAAGTATCCGCCGATTCCAAGCACACGTTCCATGCCGCCATCTTGCCAGGACGGCGATCGGGCGGGCCGGCACCACACCATCGCCCGCTCCACCGCCGTCTCAACCGCGGGGGAACTCGTTACGTCCCGGGTTCGAACCCCGTCGGCGGTGACGTGAAGGCGCAGGTCACTCGACCGCTGCCTGAGCCCTTGTCCCATGGTTCGCCCGTCGCTCCGGTGTGTGTAGTCCGACGGCAGCGAGACCCCGAGGTGCCGTTCCGACGCTGACCACAACTCGGGCCGCGCCCAGCCCCATACCTTCGGCTCACCGAGGAGCGATCTCAGTTGTTCCAATGACGACATGGCTCCCCGATCGGCCCGGTTCACATCCCAACGGCATCATCCACTGTCCCAACAGCGCTGCGAGGGTCGACCGGGGACGGCGGCAGCAGCATCCCCGCCGGACCGGAGCACGGGAGCAACCGGCGTGGCGAGCCGTCAGGCATCGGGCGGGCGCCGTGGGTTCAGTGCCGGGCTGTGCCGCGCATGGGCGGCGAAGGAGGCGCGGTAGGCGCGTGGGCTGGTGGCGAGGCGCGAGGCGAAGTGCTGGCGCATCGTGATCTCGCTGCCGAAGCCCGTACGGCGGGCGACCTCGGGCATCGGCAGGTCGGTGTGTTCGAGGAGCTTCTGCGCGGCGGCGATGCGCTGATCCAGGAGCCAGCGCAGTGGCGTTGTGCCGGTGGCCGCGGCGAAGTGGCGGGCGAAAGAGCGTGCCGACATGCCCGCGTGGGCGGCGAGGTCGGCGACGGCGAGCGGTTCGTGCAGGTGATGGACGGCGTATGCGCGTACGGATGCGAGTGCGTCGGCGTCGCGGTCGGTGCGCGGGATGGGGTGCTCGATGAACTGGGCCTGGGTTCCGGTGCGGAAGGGTGCCGTGACCATGGAACGGGCGATCGCCGCGGCAGCCTCGGCGCCATGGGCCGTGCGGACCAGGTGAAGGCACAGGTCGATGCCGGCGGCCGTACCGGCGGCGGTCCAGATGTTGCCGTCCTCGATGAAGAGGGCGTCGGGTACGACGGTGACGCGGGGGTGCTCGGCCCTGAGCAGATCGACGAGGTTCCAGTGGGTGATGACGCAGCGGCCGTCGAGGAGACCGGCCTGGGCGAGTGTGAAGGCGCCGCCGCACAGGGCCGCGATGGTGGTGCCGCGTGCGTGCGCCCGGCGCAGGGCGTCGAGTACGGGTTCCGGTGCGGGGGTGAGATGGTCGTCCAGGCCGGGGACCAGGATCAGGTCGGCACGGGGCAGCCAGGCGAGGGTGCGGTCGGGGGTGAGGCTCAGCCCCCCGCGCATGGGGACGGGCGCCGCGACGGTGGCGACGCGGCGCAGGTCGAATGCGGGGACGCCGCGGTCGGTGCGATCCGTGCCCCAGACCTCGGTGATGACGGAGACGTCGAAGGCCCGGATGCCCGGGAAGCTCACCAGGGCGACACGGTACGGCGCGGGGTCGGTGGCCACTATGGCAGTAAACCATCGATCGCTGACTTTCCCCCGTCTGGGGCCGGGTCGGCCGGGGCGGCAGCATGGTCGGCATGGAGATCGCACTGAACGCAGCACTGGTCGTGGTGGACGTACAGAAGGGCTTCGACGAGCCGGCCTTCTGGGGTCCGCGGAACAATCCGGAGGCCGACGAGAACATCGCCTCGCTCATCGACGCATGGCAGGCCACAGGGCGGCCGGTGGTCTTCGTCCGCCACGACTCGTCGAAGCCGGACTCGCCGCTGCGGCCGGGGCACGAGGGGAACGGCCTCAAGGAGTACGTCGAGCAGCGGCGAGGAAAGGGCGCAGCAGCGGAGCTTTTCGTGACCAAGACGGTGAATTCGGCCTTCTACGGGACGCCGGACCTGGACGCGTGGTTCAGGGCCGAGGGCATCTCGCAGTTCGTGGTGGCCGGGATCCAGACCAACATGTGCGCGGAGACCACCGCACGGATGGGTGGAAACCTCGGGTACGAGGTGCTCTTCACTCTGGACGCGACGTACACCTTCGACCTCGAGGGGCCGTTCGGCTGGCGGCGGTCCGCGGACGAACTGGCGCAGGCGTCGGCCGTGTCACTGCACGGCGGAGGCTTCGCGACGGTGGTCACGACGAAGGATGTCGTGGCCGCGGCGGCCTGACCGCGGCCGGCCGCGCACACTCACTCGCCGCCGGGACCGCATCCGCCCCGCCCCGCCCGACCGAGTCCGATCCGTGAGAAGGAAGGGGCCCGCCTCGCGCCCGGGCCGCGCCACCGGGCACGATGCCCAGGTCACCAGGGAATGCGGACACCTCCGCGAGACTTGGTGATCGATGAATGGCCGGCCGCGCCCGTACGTATGCGTGGGGGCGGGACCCGGATTTGCGGGACACGGATTTTTCGACGGACTTCCAGGAGCGTAGGCATGAGTGGAACTGCCCAGATCGGCGTCACCGGGCTCGCGGTGATGGGCCGCAATCTCGCACGTAACTTCGCCCGCAACGGCCTCACGGTCGCCGTGCACAACCGCACGCCGGCCAAGACGCGCACGCTGGTCCAGGAGTTCGGCGACGAGGGCACGTTCGTGGCGGCGGAGTCGCCCGAGGAGTTCGTGGCGGCGCTGGAGCGGCCGCGGCGACTGATGATCATGGTCAAAGCGGGCGAGGCCACGGACGCGGTGATCGAGGAGTTCGCGCCGCTGCTGGAAGAGGGCGATGTCATCATCGACGGCGGCAACGCCCACTTCGCCGACACCCGGCGCCGTGAGAAGCAGCTGCGCGAGCGCGGCATCCACTTCGTCGGGGTCGGCGTCTCCGGCGGCGAGGAAGGTGCGCTCCACGGCCCGAGCATCATGCCGGGCGGCTCGGCCGAGTCGTACGCCTCGCTCGGCCCGCTGCTGGAGAAGATCGCGGCCGAGGCGCCCGACGGCACGCCGTGCGTCTCCCATGTCGGCCCCGACGGCGCCGGCCACTTCGTGAAGATGGTGCACAACGGCATCGAGTACGCCGACATGCAGCTGATCGCCGAGGCGTACCACCTGCTGCGCGACGTCGCGGGCTACTCCCCCGCGCAGATCGCCGAGACCTTCCGCGCCTGGAACACCGGCCGGCTCGACTCGTACCTGATCGAGATCACCGCCGAGGTGCTCGCGCACACGGACGCGGCGACCGGGAAGCCGTTCGTCGACATCGTCACCGACCAGGCGGAGCAGAAGGGCACGGGCCGCTGGACCGTGCAGATCGCGCTCGACCTGGGGGTGCCGGTCTCGGGCATCGCCGAGGCGGTGTTCGCCCGTTCACTCTCGGGCCACGCGGAACTGCGCGAGGCCTCGCGCAACCTGCCCGGTCCGACGGCGCAGCCGCTCGCGGCCGAGGAGGCGGCGCGCTTCGCCGAGCGGGTGGAGCAGGCGCTGTACGCGTCCAAGATCGTGTCGTACACGCAGGGCTTCCACCAGATTCAGGCGGGCAGCGAAGCCTACGACTGGGGTGTCGACGCGGGGGCCGTGGCGGCACTGTGGCGGGCCGGGTGCATCATCAGGGCGGCGTTCCTGGACCGGATCCGCGCCGCGTACGACGCACAGCCGGAGCTGCCGAGCCTGCTGTCCGACAAGCAGTTCGCCGAGGAGATCGGCGCGGCACAGGACGACTGGCGCGAAGTCGTCGCGACGGCCGCCCGGCAGGGCGTCCCGACACCGGGCTTCGCGGCGGCGCTCGCGTACTACGACGCCCTGCGCGCCGAGCGTCTGCCGGCGGCGCTCACGCAGGGACAGCGTGACTTCTTCGGCGCGCACACCTATCGGCGCACCGACCGGGAGGGATCGTTCCACACCCTCTGGGGTGGTGACCGCTCGGAGGTCACGGGCTGATCGACGCGGGCGGCGGACCGGGGCGCACGCGCCGAGCGGCGGGCCGATCGGCCTCTTGGATCGGCCCGCCGGGCGATTCGCCGGACCGGACAACTCGCCGGACGGTTCGCCGGACCGGACAACTCGCCGGACGGTTCGCCGGACCGGACAACTCGCCGGACGGTTCGCCGGACCGGACAACTCGCCGGTCCGGGCTGGGGTTCGGGGCCGGGCTGCGGTTCCGGCTCGGGGCGGTCGGGGCCCGGCGGGTTCGGGATCGGATCCGGCGCGGGTCCCGGTGGGGGTGGGCCGGGCGGCACCGGGCCGGGCAGCGGTCCCGGGCCGGGTCCCGGCGGCCCCGGCATGGGGCCGGGGGTAGGCGGTACGGGGTCTGGGAACGGATGGGTCATGCCGGACCTCCAGGGTTCGAAGCCGTGCGATCCCACTGTCGCCCCCTCCGGGTGCCCACGCCTGCCGGATTCACGCGTCACCGGCGCCGCGGGGCGGTGCCGAAACGGCGTCGGCGGCTGCCCGCAGCCCTGGTCCGGGGCTGGAGAGCACGGGCACGGCCGTGCTCGTGCGCTCCGCCGCGTCCGCCATGGACGCCTGGGCCAGAACGATGACATCCGCCTCACGCACCGCGTCGACGGCGGCCGCGACCGTATCCAGATACCCCTCCCGGTCACCGGCCTCGAAGCGCTCCCAGGCGCCTTCGACGAGAAGCGTCCTCAGCTCGATGTCACGCCCCGCGGCCTCCTGCCTGATCAGGTCTGCCGTCGGCCCGAGGGTGCCGGCCAGCGCCGCGGCCACCACGATCCGCCGGTGCCCGGCGGCTGCCGCCGCCATGGGCCGGTCGACCCGAAGGACCGGTACGCCGAGCCCGGGCGCGCATGCCTCGGCGACCGCGCCGATCGTGGAACAGGTGCACAGGACGGCGTCCGCCCCCTCGGCAACGGCTCCGGCGAGCACGTCCGCGACGGCAGGCGCGACCGCCTGCGGCCCGTCGGTCCTGGCACGGACGAGCAGATCCTCATGGACGAGGTGCAGCATCTCGAGCGAGGGACGGTGCCTGTCGCGCAGGGCGTCGAAGACGGGGACATGCACCGGGGAGGTGTGGAGCAGCGCCAGCATGGTCGCGATGTTAGTGCCGTGACCGGCAATGGCTCCCCGTCAAGGAGGCCGTCCGGTGCGTGCCGTCTCAAGGCGGCTGGAAGCCGGCGCAGGCGGCGCCTCCGGTGCCCGAGGGGCTACGGCGAGAGGGTGCGTGCAAGGCGGCGCGACAGGGCGTAGCTTGCCGGGCGGAGCACCAGGGCCTCACGGACCGCCGCCATCCGGCTCGAACCCGGCCAGGTATCTGCTGGAGCACCGCCGGCGCCGGAGGAGAGGCACACCCCGCGGCGGGCGCACACCGTCGGGGTTCTCTTGCTCCGCCCGCGCCGGCCGGGCCGCCTGTGCGGCACGGCCGGCGGGCGGTCGCCCGGTGGTCAGACGACGGCGTGCGGACTGCGTGCCGTGTCGGTGCCCGGCACCGGCGCGGACGCGTCCGATCCGAGCTCCACGATCCGGTTGTCCGCGTCCACGTGGACCACGCTCGGCACCAGCGCACGGGCCTCGGCGTCGTCGACCTGGGCGTAACTGATGAGAATCACGAGGTCACCCGGGTGCACGAGATGGGCGGCCGCACCATTGATGCCGATGACGCCGGAGCCGCGCTCGCCCTCGATGACGTAGGTCTCCAGGCGGGCGCCGTTGGTGATGTCCACGATGTGCACCAGCTCGCCGGGCAGCAGATCCGCGGCGTCCAT
Organism: Streptomyces sp. NBC_00390; assembly: GCF_036057275.1. Taxonomy (NCBI): domain Bacteria; kingdom Bacillati; phylum Actinomycetota; class Actinomycetes; order Kitasatosporales; family Streptomycetaceae; genus Streptomyces; species Streptomyces sp. NBC_00390. Next base: position 721,615 of record NZ_CP107945.1, read on the forward strand.
GAGATCGCGGTCGACAGTGACGGAGCCGACGTAGTGCAGATCTGCCTGCGTCACGGTGGCCCGGTGAATCTTGGACTTGAACATTGTCCGAAACATGAAGAAGCTCCCGAAATCTCTGCTCCCTGCCTGCTTCACGCAGGTCAAGGGCGGTCTCGGCACCCTACAACGATTCGCATGTTCGGTCAGCTGTCCCCGGGCCTTTCAGGACTTGCGCTGACCCGTTGCTGAAAATGAGGGGCTGCCCGGACCCCGTCACCCGATGGCCTGTTCAGGGCCGGACAGTCCAGCCATGGCTGTGCCCGCCCACCCGCCCCCGAACGGAGACGGGGGCGGATGGGCGGGCGCGAAGAGCCGACTCGGTATCAGAGGGTGCCGGCGAGTGCGATGGAGCCGAGCGGGGTGGCCGCGATGCTCTGGATCGTGGGCACGGTGACCGGGTTCGTGAAGATGTTGCCGGCGGTGTTGCGGGAGGTCTGCACGACCCGGTTGTCGCTGGTGGTGAAGGCGAACTCGACGTCGTGGTCGACGCCGGCCGCGCCCACCGACGTGACGGTGATGTTGCCGAGGTGGGCCGTCAGGTCCTTGACGGGGCTCCAGACGCCGGTGGCGCGGCGGGCGGTGTGGTACTGGCGGGTGCCGTTGTCCGTGGCGAGGGCGATGTGGGCGGTGCCGCCCATGCCGGCCATGGCCACGGAAGAGACCGGGCCGGTGGCGCCGGAGGCCTGGGCGACGTCGCCCCAGACGGACCAGTGACCGGCGGTGGTGCGCAGGGTGTGGTGGGCCTTGCCGCCGGTGACGGCGACGACCTGGAGCTCGCCCCCGGTGTTGGCGGTGGCGATCGAGGTCACGCCGCTCATGGGGCTGCTCACGGAGGCGACGTCACCGAAGGGGGCCCACGAACCGTTCGCGCGGCGCACGGTGTGGAAGACCTTGCCGTCGGCGACCGCGACCAGCTGCATCTCGGTGCCGGTGGAGACGGCGGACAGCTGAGTGACGTTGGAGAGTACGCCGGCGACGGCACCGACGTCACCGAACGTGCCCCACGTGCCGTCCGCCTTGCGGATGGTGTGGTAGATGCGGCCGTTGGTGCCGAGCGCCACCACGTGGGTGTCGCCGTTGATCCCGGCGACGGTGGCGGTACGGACGCCGCCGATGTTCCCCGCCTTGGACTGGACGTCGGTGAAGCCGGTCCAGGAGCCGTCTTCCAGGCGGATGCCCTGGTAAAGGGAGGTGCCCGCCTGAACGACGGCCTCCGTCTTCCAGCCGGCGGTCAGCGAGCGGACCTCCGCGGACCACACGCTCAGGTTGTCGGCCCGCGCGGAGATGGCCCCGGTGCGGGTCTCGGCGGTGGCAGTGCCAAGGCAACCACCCTGCCAGGAGCGGCTGTTGACGCCGACGAGCTGGCCAGACGCGTTGAGGAGGGGACCGCCGGTGTCGCCCTTGCAGAGGACGTCGGAGCCCTTGCCGGTGATGGTGATGGTGCCGGTGTCGGACGCATTGGTGGTGAAGGTGCCCGTGTGAAGCTTGTCGGGTACCCACTCGGTCTTCGTACGTCCGAACCCGGCCGCGGTGAGGTCGGTGCCGGCTGCGGGAGCCGAGGGGGCCAGCCTGGTCCACGGGAGACCAGTGGCGGCGGTGGCCAGCCGGGCGAGAACCAGGTCGCGGTCGGTACGGGGCACGAGGTCGACGACCTCGACGGCCCTGCCGTCAGACAGCGTGGCGATGGACTTCAGCGCCGGCTTGCCGGCCGGGACCGACGTACCGGGGGTGCCGGCGAAGCAGCTGGCGGCCGTGACGATCCAGTTCGCGTCGACCAGGGTCGCCGTGCAGCCACGGGAGTTGGCCTCGTCGCCGATGTTCAGCTTCACAATGGACTTGTACTGGTCGGCCGGAGCCTCGGGACCGGCCACCGCAAGGGCGGGGGCGGCCGAGATCAGGCCTGCGGCGACCGCGGTGGCGGAGAGCAGACCGGTTATCCGCGCCGGGCGCAGACGGGGTGCAAGCATGGTTCTTCCTTCGGTGAACAGGTTCGTGGGGAAGCGGTCGAGTACTGACCGGAGGCGCGTCCGGCCGCCGTTCAAGTCGGTGGTCCTGGCTGACCCCTGCCAGTGCCGTACGGGCGTTACTTGGAGGTCCGGATCTCCATGAGCATGAACTCGCGGCCCTGCTCGTCGGCGCTCTCGCCGACCGAGGTCCAGGAGTTCTTGTTCACGTCCCACGTCTTGCGCTCCGCGCCGACCGTCATGTCGACCTGGGCGGAGTAGTCGTTGCCCTTGATGACGAAGACCGAGGGGATTTCCAGGGTCAGGTAGCCGGTGGTTCCGGTGACCCGGAAGCAGATCTTCTCGTTCGAGCGGGACCAGACCTCCAGGAGGTCGGTCGCGCTCGCGCAGTCGGCGAGGAGGATGTGGCCGTCACCGCGCTTGAGGGTGATCTTCTGCTCGGCGAGGATCTTGTCGGCGTTCGGGTAGCCGAAGTCCTCGATGGCGTACCCCGGGCCGTCCTCGGCGACGGCCTTCATCGCGGTGGCGTCCGTGGCGGTCCCGCCCGCGGCGGCACCGTTGGCGCCCGTGATCGCCAGCCATGCAAAGGCGCCGGCGGCCGTGGCCGCGGCCACCGTGCGGACGAGCTTCTTGCGTGCCTTCATCCCTACCCCAGTCTTCAGTTCCGGTTCACTGCCCGGAAAGTTCCATACGGATGCGAAGGCTCATGTCCAACCAACAAGAGGTGCACCAAAGACGGGTGTTCTCTCCTTGGAAGCCCCCAACTTCCTCCGGGATCTTAACCGCACACCTGGAACGGAAATCAAGTCCAGAAAAACGAACATGACAGCCGGTCAGTCAATTCCGCCGCATTGGCGGTGACGCGAGGACGTCCGCTCACCGAGCGCCGTACGGGGTGGGCTCAAGCGCAGCGAAGGGCTCCGGCGGGCCTCTGGGCAAGTGACTTGACTCACACAGATCGGAGGCGTCGACCAGGGAGTATGTACCACTCAGGGGACTTGTGCCCGATTTGGGTGGCCAATCCGCTCCCGGGTGACACCCCGCCAGACCGGGCCGCATAAACGAACGTTGATTGTCCATCATCTATCGTCTGGCCAAAGCAGCGTGTCCCGGGTAGGTTCATGCTGCGCGCCTCCCGGACCTCGCAATGCGTTCCATGGTCCGGCGATTGAAACGCGACTCATAACTTGCCGCCCTGGACGCGCCGCACTCTTTGCTGCGTGCCATGCGCCGATAGCGAAGGACCGTTTTGGACACCATTTATTGGAGTAGGCGGCGCATTCTCGGCGCCATCGCGGCCACCGCGGCCGTCGTCACGACTTCCAGCCTCGTTCTCAACCCCACGGCAGCCTGGGCCGAGACCGAGCCTCCGGAAGCCGACCCGCTCCGGCTGCCGGACACCGACCGCGCCAAGGTCGTCAAGGCATGGGTGCTGGGGGGTACGGCCGTTCGCGCCGCCGCCGCCGTCGCGCTGGCCGGCTCCGACGCCGACGTGCAGAACTTCCTGGCCGTCAAACTCGCCTCGGAAACCGCGGTGGACAACCGCGCCGCGCTCCTTGGCAGCCTCGCGAAGGCCGGCAAGGGGACGCGTCGCGAGGTCACCGCCGTGCTCAACGGCAGTGACTCCACCGTCTCCGCCTTTCTCCAGGGCGGCTTCAAGTCCGCCCTCCTGGAGGACCTGCGCGTGGCCGCCGCCACGACGATCGCCACGGGCGGCAAGGCCGTGGTCAAGGCGGGCAACGCCGCCCTCACCGACGGCTCCCAGGCCGCGCTGGAGAAGTTCCTCACCGCGGACCGGTTCACGGCCCGTCTGGAGGACATGCGCGTCGAGTCCGCCAAGCTGTTGATGCTGGCGGGCCCGGAGGTGCAGAAGTACGCCAACAGGGCGCTGTCGGGCACGGAAACCGAGATCGAGTGGTTCCTCGAAACCGGCCAGCACATCGCCCGAGCCCGCGATCAGGAACGGTCCAAGATCGAAGAGCTCCTCGCCGTCGCCACGCGCGAGGGCAAGGCTGCCGAATTGAAGACGAAGCAGGCCGAAGAGGCCTGCGCCCAGGCCGTGGCCGCCGCCTCCAAGGCCAAGGAGGCCGCGCAAACCGCCGAGGCCGAGGCGCGCCTCGCGGAGAACGACGTCGTGCGGGCCGCCCGGTCAGCCCGCAAGGCCGCGGAGGCCGCGAAGGGGGCGTCCGACGCGGCCCGGATGGCGACCAACGCCGCCAACACCGCCATTCAGGCTTCCCGTCGCGCCGCGAACGCCGCGATGGCCGCGAGCCAGGCGGCGGCCGCCGCGGGCACCGCCGCGTCAAAGGCGTTCAATTCGGCCATCGCCGCCTCCAGGAATCTGGAGAAGTCCGCCGAGGCCAAGGCACTGGCCGGCGAGTGCCGGAAGATCGCCCGATGGGTCCGGCTCACGGCGGATGAGGCCACGCGCGCCGCCGACTACGCGGACCAGGTCGCCAAGGAGGGTGGCAAAGCCGCCGGCGCGGCACGCGACGCCGCCGACGCGGCAGAGACTTCCCGGCGCGCCGCGGAGAGCTCGGCCGGTGTGGCCGATGCGGAGGCCGCGGAAGCCAGGCGCCAGGCCCAGATCGCCAAGGCCAACGCCACGATCGCCACCAACGCCGCCGGAACCGCGCAGGCCCTCGCGACCGCGTCCGCAATCGCGGCGCGCGACGCCCGCAACGCCGCCTACAGCGCGGCCGCCCACGCGGAGAAGGCCGCGGACGCCGCAGACTGGGCCGTCCAGTACGCCGGCCAGGCGGTGGACCACGCGAACAAGTCCACCGAGTTCGCCAACGAGGCGACCAAGGCCGCCAATATGGCCACGGAAGCGGTCGTCCAGGCGCTCAAGGTCGAGAAGGACGCGCGCGAGGCCGAGCAGCAGCGGCTGGACCACGAGACCCGGCAAGGGATGGAGGAGATGCGCCTGTTCGCCCAGGCCGACGCCCTCGACAGGGCGGAGAGCGAGGCCAAGCGCAGCCAGGCCGAGCAAACCTCCCAGGTGACGAGGGACCTCATCGCGCTGGCCGAGTCGGCGCTGCGGGGCGGGAACCTGGCAGGGGCCGCCGCCGCGGGACGCAAGGCGGCCCTCGCCCTCGTGGACTCCCACGGCATCTGGTCCCGGGAGGCCGCGCAGTTCGCCCTGGCCGGTACGGACGCCGACGTCCACGTCTGGATCGACGGCGACCGGCAGATCGCACAGCGCCAGGACGACCGGGAGACCGCCCTCCACCTCGCCCGCACCTCCTGCTCGAAGGTCGGCTTCGCCGCGACCGCGGCGCTGCGGAGCAGCGATCCCGACGCGGCGGCAGCGTTCCTGCGCACCGGTGCCATCGAGGCGGCGGCCATGGACAACCGTGTCATCGTCGCGCAGCTACTGGCCGACAAGCCCGGCCGCGCGGTGACCGAGGCGGCGAACGCCGCACTGAACGCCGGAACGCCCGAGGCGCTGCACCAGTTCCTCTTCGGTACGTTCGAGAAGGCCCAGCGGGAGGACGACGCGGTGGCCGTCGCGGCCCTCCTCCAGACCGCGGGGCCGTACACCAAGGCCTATGCCCAGGCAGTGCTCGAGGGCCCCTCGTGGATGCGCCGGAAGTTCCTCGCCACCGTCCAGTACCAGACCGCGCAGCTCGACCACGACTTCGCCACCCACGTCGCGGCCATGCAGGGTGCCATCGCCGCGGCCGCGAAGATCGCCGATAAGGCGCAGGAGGACGCCGCCCGCGCCCAGGAGGCAGCCGCTACGGCCCGCAAGGCGGGCGAGGAAGCACAGATGTGGGCGGGGAAGGCGCAGGAGGCGGCCACTCGGGCCGTCGCCTCCGCCCAGAAGGCGGACGCATACGCGAACCAGGCCGAGGAGTCCGCCCGCAACGCCCAGGCTTCGGCCGACAGGGCGAAGCAGCAGGCGGCCGCCGCCCGCACCGCCGCCCGCTCGGCGAACTACTCCGCCAACCGGGCACTGGAATCAGCCCGCAGTGCTCGTGCATCCGCCGACTCGGCCATGGAATCGGCGAGCAGAGCCCGCCACGCCTCGCTCGAGGCGGGCCAGAACGCGGCGGACGCGGCCACCGCGGCCAGTCAGGCCCGCCAGGAGGCCAACCGGCAGCGGGACAGGGAAAGCACGGCAGCGGCCGAGCAGGCCGCGAAGGAGATGGAGCTGCACGGAATCGCCAAGACGAACCCGGCCGACACCTCCGAGAACGACATCTTCTCGTTCAACCCGTCGAAAAAGGACTGGCAGGACTGGTCCAGGACCACGCACGATTGGGCCTTCGTAACCGGCACGCTCGGTGCCTATGTCGGTATCGCCGCCGGGTGGAGCGGCGCCAAGCCACTCCAGTACGCGGCCCTCGGCCTGGGTGGTGTCACCACGCACCTTGACATCGCCAGCGCGATCTGCGCGTTCAACGGCTACGGATGGGAGAGTGAGGAGTTCGAGAACGCCGCCGGGCTCGCGCTGTTCAGCATGGCCACCCTCGGACTGGGAAGTCGTCTCAGGGTGGTCAACGCCTCGATCTCCCACAGGACCGCCGAGCTCACGAACGCCGCGTTCGACGCGTGGGGAGCGATCATGAACCGGATGACCGCCCACTGAACGACGGCGTACCGAAACACCTTGAGGGGCCCGCGGCAGAGATGCCGCCGGCTCCTCAGGGCGTCGCCACCGGAGTGTTCTCGTCCGTGCCTCGGGCGCGTCCGCGCCGGTACGCCCTCCGCGTGCGCCGGCCGCCACGGCCGGGTGCCGCCGTCAGGGCCCGGGAGATCGACACCGCCGTGAACATGGCGGCGAGTCCGGCGGCCACGGACTCGCGCTCCGGGGCCCGCTGTCCTTCGCCGGCCGGTAGGCCGGCTCGCGTACCTCGTCCGTGCAGTAGGCGCACAGTTCGAGCATCCAGTCGTGCATCGTGGTCATCCGGTAGCGCAGGACCTGTTCGGGTCTGGTGTACCAAGGCAGGGGAAGCAACATCGCGTTCCTGGGGGTGGGCCCGGGCCGGTGGACCAGACGCCACAGGGCGGCGATGCCGAGCAGCGGGTTTCCCACCCGGTCGATCAGCCCGGTCCGTAGGCCGGTACGAGCCCCGACTCCGATCATCAGCCCGCTCACCGACACGAAAGGCGCGCCAGGCTGTCGTTCAGCGCCCGGTCCCGGTCCGCCCAGCCGGCATTCTGACGAGGTGGCGGCCTGACCAACAGGCCGCCACCTAAGGCGGCCTCCATGTCGGCAGCCCCGTCCGGCGACTGCCCAGAGGGATGCCGGTCCGGAGTCGGGGTATCTGCCGCTCCGGCAGGAGCCCGAGGCATGACGGCCAGGGCCGGAAGAGCCCGGGAGATGCCGACCAGAAGGTCGCGGTACTCGGCTTCGGCGGCCCGCAGCGCCCGAACCGCCACCACGCCCTGTTCCTTGTCGGCGGGCATCGCGAGGGCGCGGGCGTCCGCCGCCGCCGTGAACATGGCGGCCAGGCCGAAGGCGACACTCTCGGCCTCCGTCCTGCCGCCCTCGCGGGCCCGGGCGTAGGCGTCCGCCCGTACCTCCTCCGAGCAGTACGCCCCCAGCTCCAGCATCCGGTCGTGGATGTCGGTCATCCGGTCCGTGAGGCGCCGGCCCGGGCCGGCGTTCCAGGGAGTGGAGAGCCGCATCGGGCTCCGGGGACCACCGTCGCGGCATATGGTCCGCCGCAGGGTGCCCAGGGCACGCAGGGTCCACAGAGGCCCGAACAGCCGTGCGGTGATCCAGGGTCCGACGATGGGGATGAGGAAGCCGACAGCAACGAAAAGGGTGCCGAGGCAGGCGAACGACACGGCCGCCCGGTTGAGCGGTTCCCAGTCACGGCCGCTCCAGGCGGCCACGACCGCGGCCAGTTCGGCCATACCGTAGGTGACGTTGGTCAGGAAACCCACGGCCAGGACGGTGAGCCCGATGCGCAGCAAGCCTCCGGCCGGTGTCCTCCGCTCGGGGCGCTCCCTGCGGATGTCGCGCGCCCATTTCCAGCACGCGGCGGCCGCAGCGGCGGCAGCGGCGGTGACGGCGAACAGGCAGAGCAGCACCATCTCGCGCATGAAGGGAGTGTTGGCGTAATACGTCTCGAAGTCACGCTGCCGTTCGACCGGCGCCTCGCCCCGTACGAAACAGCCGATGAGCAGGATGGTCACGACACCGTGGCCCCAGATCCAACGCCTGACCCGGCGGCGTGTGTGGGGGAGGACCTCCACGTCCTCGCGCCAGTTCTCCATGAGGACCCGGCAGGCACACGCGTGGGCGGAGAGGATGCAGTAGACCAGCGCCGCCGAGAAATTGCTGACGCCCGTCATCTCGTTGACGACCGTGATCGTCGGGGGCGCCGAGAAGAAGAACGCCGCGGCCTGCAGGAAGATCACGGCGTTGACGCTGCGGACCACGGGGCTGCGCCAGCGCCTCACCAACGAGGGAAGTTTGACGACCAGCACGATGCCGAGCGCGGCGGCCGGGAGGTAGAGATTCACGCTTTCTCGCCCGTCATCCTCTGAGCGACGCCCAGATGCGGCCGGCCACTCCGTCGAAGGGTGTCGTGCTACGCCTGCCCTCCAGGCAGGACCTGACCCGGTCGGCGAGCATCCGGCCGAACCTCTCTGCACGCCGCTCCTCTTCGAGGTCCGGCTCCGTACGGGCGGCGACGTAGGCGACCGCGTCCGCAAGGCTCCAGCGGTCCCCCAGCATGCGCGCCGCGGCCATCGCACCGGCCGCGCTGCCATGACCGCAATGCCCCTCCTTCAGGTGCCACAGTTCGTGCCCCAGGATCACGACCTGGTGCAGTGGCGAGGTGTTCGCCTCGAGGGCGACCAGGTCGTAGTCGCCCATGTCCAGCCACAGGCCCGTCACCGAGCCCGGCGGGAACTCCTCCAGCATCAAGTGCACTTCGCGCCCGCTGCTCCGTGCCGCACACGCGCAGATCGCCTTCAGCAGCTCCACCGGCTGCTCGGGAACCGGCTGCGGCAGCCCCATGAACAGCGCGTCGCGATACCGCTTCATCTCGCGCGAGACCCCCACCCGTGCCACCCGTCCCTCGTGCCGGATGCACAGCCCCCCATGCATCGTTCCTTGCGCGTTACCGCGGGTGAGCCGTGGTGTCCACGCCGCCGCGATCAATCGACGTCATTGTGCGCCACCGCTGTCTCGAGGGCGGCCCGGGCCTCCCTGGCGCGCTCCTCCCGGGACCGCCGCGCCACTGATTCGATCAGGGCGATCAGGGGCTGAGCGGTGTCGTCCGGTACGTCGGCCAGGGCCCGGGTGGCGTACGCGACAACGCCGAGCGAGGGATCCAACTCGCCCGCCGGACCCGCCGTTCGCAAGCGCCGCAGGTCCTGGTCCTGCCGCTCCACGGTCCGCTCCAGCAGGTCCTTGTGGATCTGCTGAAGGACGCGGTCCAGCGCCTCGGCGGGCTCGGCGACCAGGAACTCGATCTTCTCCCCGAAGAATCCCGCGATCCCGGCGGCGTGGTCGAGGTTCGGAGCGCGGCCCGTCTTGATCATCTTGTCGAGCCACTGCGCGCTCGTTCCCGCGCCGGCCGCGATCTCCGCCAGGGAGTACGCCCGCCTGCTGCCGTCCGCGGCCGCGCGCAGCCGCGTCGCGCGCAGGAACAGAATCCGCTCGACCACGCGCCGGTGGCGCGCCTCGACCACGTCCACACCCGGGCCGGGCCCACCGAGCCGCTCGCCACGCAACAACTCCCGTACCTCCTGCGCCGCCACCCCCGAGGCATACGACAGCCCGCCCTCGCCCTCCACCCGCAGCACGTCCCCGCGATTCAATCCCATGCGGTCCAGCAGCGAGTCGATACGACGCACCGTTCCCACGAGGTCCCGAGCCGGCCCACCACTCACGCGAACTCCAACGGTTATTGAACGAGGCCGTGCAAGGCTAACAACCACCGTTGATCCGCCATCACCGATCCCCCAATCGCCCGATCACGCCGGCTCCGGGCTCGTCCCGGCCGGTCGCCGGACCCGGTCCACCGGGGCGGTCGCACGGCGGGACACAGGGCGGCCTGCGCATCGCCGCCCGTCCGCAGCCACCGAGTCCGCACGGCGCTGTGCGCAGTGCCCATCGGGGCACCGGGACTTCCGGAGGCAGTGTCATCTCCTGTACGGCGAGGCCGAGATGTGCGCCACATCGCAGAAGCCGAATGAGAGCGGCTCACTCGCGCCGCGTATCGCTTCATGACAAACCAACCCGTGCGGCTTCGGCCGCCCCGGGATCCCCCTGCCTCCGGAGATCACATACCGCTTGATTCTGGTGCTTATCTGTTCACGACAAGACATCCTCCACCTCTCCGGGACCGGACATCTGGTGGATGTCGGTTGAGGAGGACTGCCGGTGATAGTCGACGACACCGAACCTGAGCGAGCTTTCGGTTCAGCACCTGACACCGAGCACTCGATCACGAACTCCTTCCAGCGGGTGCTGGATGCGCTGGACGCCGCACGCGCCGAGCTCCGCCGGACCGACCCCCATCTGTACGGGGCCCACGAGGAGCGAGGCCGGGCCGGGAGCCCGTCGCCCGCCCCGTCGTCCGTGGTGGTGGAGCCGCTGTGGGCCCGCGGCGCCGACCTGAGGGACGACCCGGCCGCCGCGGTGGGCGAACCGCTGTGGGCGGGGAACGCACCCCCGGCGGACGCCCCTCTTCCCGGCGCCGCCCCGCTCCCTGGATTCCTGGAGGAAGACCCGGACCACCGGAACACCCCGCACCCCGAGGAGCCCTGGTGGGCCGCGGCCCGCCGGGACACGGTCTCTTCGGGCACCGCTGGGTCGCACACCGCCCGGTGGCCGGACGACACCCGGGAGACGGCACCACACGCCGCCCGCTGGCGTGTGAGGATCACGGGCCGTGTGCTGCCGCGCCTTCCCGTCAAGCGGGTGCGTATCGCCGGGGCGTTCGGGGTGGGCGCGGCGAGCGGTCTCATGGTCGCCTCTTCGCTCCTGACCAACGGCGGCACCATGCCCCCGGTCCCGTCCGCGCCCTCCGCACAGCCCGAGTGGCCGCTGCCCGACGATGCTGCCGCGTCGCCCCCCGCGGGCGCGCTGAGGCAGGGGGACGACGGGCAGGAGGTGTCCGACCTGCAGAAGCGTCTGCTCCAGGTCCCCAACATCTACGACGACGGTGAGACCGACGGCTACTACGACATCGAAGTGCAGGCGGCTGTGGCCAGGTTCCAGGAGTGGTACGGCGTCCGTGGCGACGAAACCGGCGTCTACGGCGACAGCACCCGACGCGACCTGATGTCGCGCACCCAGTAGCGGGACGGCGGCCGGCGGCGGCCCCTCATGGGCGGCTTCGGCCACCCTGCGCCGGCTGCCGAACCGGGGAGTTGTCGCCACACGCGGCAACCCTGGCGCTCATGGACAGGGGTGTGCCTCCCCGGCCGTGCCCCAGGTGTCCGGATCGTTCAGGCCGAGCGGCTTGTCGGGCAGCAGCCCGCACGCCATCCAGGTGGTCACGCTCTTGTCCATGTGCGACTCGAGAATGTAGACGGCCTTGTTCGGCGGGTACTTGTGCCGGGTGTCGAGTGAGAGGAGTCCGGACGCGCCCGAGAAGTTCTGGACGCCCGGATTCGACAGTCGTGCGTAGACGTCCGTCGGCTGGAAGCGGGCATCGGTGTTTTCCGCGGTCTTGTACTGGGCGTACACCGAGTTGATCACTTCGGAGGCCACACGGAGTGCATCGTAGGCTCCGGCCGCGTTGCCCTCCGGTACGACCCTGTCCTTGAACACTTCCCGGAAGCGGTCGGTGAACTCCGAGTACGGGCTGTCGGGGGTCTCCTTGCCGTTGGAGTTGTTGAACATCACGTAGTACGGCTTCAGTACGGAATGCTTCTTCAGCATCTCCGCCGGATCCTGAAGGTACTTGGCGGCTGTGCTCTCGGAGAGGACGGCGACCTGTTTGCCGTCCGACTTCCGGCAGTCCGCGGCGCCTTGCAGCGCGTCGAACAGTTCCGGCATCTCGCCCGAGCGTCCCGCGTAGACGATGAAGCCGCCCGTGTCGCGGACCTCGGTGCAGACGTTCCTGGCCACGTCCGAGACGATCTGCCCGTTCCGGTTCTCGTAGTAGGGAACGGTGACCACCTTCCCGCCCTTGTACTTCTCCGAGAACTTCGCCCCCAGATCAGCGCTGAAGAATGCGTCGTCCGGGTCGTAGACCACGACCGCCGTCCTGCCGCCACCGTCCACGTTCGTCGTCAGCTCGCCGATCTGCTCGGAGTGCCTGGAGAACTCGGCCATGATCTCGGCGGTGCGCTCGTTCGACGGAGAGACCTGGAAGTAGTAGGACGGGGACCTTTCATCGACCATTCTGCTGCCCGTGACGGAGTTCCCGATGACGGGGATGCTCGCCGCGGAGAGTTGCTGCACCGCCGCGAACGACGAGGGCCGGCTCTGCGTGATCCCGATGACCGCGGCGATCTTGTCCCGGTCCTTCCGGTCGATGATCTCCTGCGCGACATCGGGGCCCGGTGAGCTCTGCGAGCCGTACGCGAAGTACTTGCCGGAGTTGGCGATCAGAAGACGTATCTGAACTATGTCCCCCTCTCGGCCGTTCACCTCTTTCTGCGCGGCCAGGGCGCCCCGCAGGCTCTGGATGCTGACCGGAGTGGAATCGCCGGGCTCCGCGGTCAACGGCGCGAAGAACACCAGGGTGCGGTAAGGCCGGTTGCTGTTCACGGCCTCCTCGTTCTGCTCTGCGGCAATGCTCTCCAGCTCCAGCAGTTCGTCGTCCCGGCCGGCAACTCCCAGATGGCATTCCCGCCCGTCCGTGATGCCCACGATCTCCCCCGTGCTCACGGGATGGCACGACGGCGGCCGCTCACCGTCCCCCACGTAGAAGGCCGTCGCACCGGCGACGAGAGCCAGCGCCATGAGCGGAGCCCCCACGGCCCGTACGTAGTCGCCCCGACCGTTCGCGCGCACGGAGACCTTCGGATTCGTCTCCAGCCACCGGTCCGCCGGGCCGTCGTCATCGCCGGCGGACAGAGGGACCAGGTAGACGGCGGAGGCGGAACTCCGGGCGTACAGCGCATGCACCTTGTCGGCGACGCCCGTGACGCTCCGGGGATCGGCCGCAACAGCTTGGGCGTACGAGGGAGGGTGCTCACCGGCGAGCGCGCCGAGCACCATCAGCGGAGCCGGCGGCTCGGTGCGGACGATGTCCGCGTAGGTGTCGAGGAGCCGGCGCACGGGCGTGCCCTCTTCACCCACGGCCGGCAGGAGCAGCACGAAGGGCCACTGGCGTCGGGCCCGGTAGACCCAGAGTCTCGACGGCCGGGCGGCCCTCGACAGGTCGTTCAGCAGGGCCATGAGCAGCATGCGCTGGATCAGAGCGTGATTGCCCCGGGAGGTGCCGGACCTGGTGATCGCCAGTGCCATCCGGAGGAAGTTCGGTCCCTTGGGGCGCCGGGAGCCGACCCAGCGCGCGGTGCGGCGTCTGCTGAGCCACAGGCCGTAGAACCGCCGGGGCAGTCCGACGACGAGCAGCTGGAACAGCGAGAGCCAGATGGTCGCCAGGAAGCTGGTGCCGCTGGCGCCGGCCAGCCGCGCCAGCGTCCCCAGGAGGGGTCGGCGGCCGAGGAGCTGGAGGTAGAGCTCGTCCCGCAGGCGCCGTCGCTTGCCGGCGGCCGAACCGGCGCCCACGGATATGTCCAGAACCGCACGGCAGGTGTGGAAGCGGGGGAGCCTGAGCTCGCCTGCATCGTGCGGCATGGAGTTCTCGAACTGGTCGACGATGCTGTCGAGGAGGGCGACATGCGGTTCGGCCGCGGCGCCCGGATCCTCGCCGGGCGCGGGGGCGGGAGTGGGCGGAGTTGAATCGCCGTCGTCGATCAGCGCGTGCGGGACGAGGTCGGTCGTGCGGTCGAGGTCCTGCTCGAAGAGGCGGTCCCGGTAACCCACGATGATCGATCGCACGGTGGAACCGGCCCCTGCACCGGCCGCTGTGGTTGCGCCGGAAGGACCGGAGGCCCCGCCGTCACGGCGCAGCAGCACCACCGGTAACCGACGGCTTCCCTTCCGGTTTCCGGCGAAGGCGTCGAACTGTTCGATCAGGTACTCGATCCCCTGGGGAAGCGGCCGCTGCACACGTACTCCTTCAAGGCTCAGGGCGGCCAGGGCCGCTGCCTGCCCGTCCTCCGGGTTGGCCCGCCGCGCAGCAGAACAGGCGAACACGGTGATCGTGATCGCCTGTCCGCAGCGGCGGATCCAGCCAAACTAGCGGTGGTCGAGCGGTCGCCGTGGGTGAACGACCGGGTTGCCCGGGAGCCGCTGGACGCGCGCACCGCCCGGACGCCGTGACGGCATCGGGACCGAATCCGGTACGGCACCGGGCGCTCCCCGACGGGATCACACGACCATCGCCCGTCCCGGCAGCGAACGGAGTCTCGCCGCGGTGCCCAGGACTCGTGGCGTCCGGCGGGTAGTTGCGGAGGCACTGGTACGAGCCCTGCCGGACACGGGCGACGGCGTCAGGGCAGGCAGTCACCGGACGCGGCCCCACGCGGGAAGCCTCGATCAGGCCGCCGTCGCCCAGCGGATGCGATCACGCGCGGAAGTGCCAGCATGGCTGTATGGGCAGATCCGCGGTCGTCGTGATCGACATGATCAACACCTACGATCACGCGGACGCCGACCTGCTGATCCCGTCGGCCGCCAAAGCCGTGCCGGCGGTCGTCCGGCTCATCGAACGAGCACGCCGGGACGGCGTTCCGGTCATCTATGTCAACGACAACTTCGGTGAATGGCGCTCCCACCACGGCGAGATCCTCGACACCGCCCTCGCGGGCCCGCACGCCGATCTGGTCGAGCCCCTCCGCCCCGACCGTGACTCTTTGTTCGTGCTGAAGGCTCGGCATTCGATCTTCTACGAGACCCCTCTCGCCTACCTGCTGTCCCAGCTCACCGTGGATCACGTGGTGTTGTGCGGACAGGTCACCGAACAATGCGTGCTCTACTCGGCCCTCGACGCCCACATTCGTCATCTGCGGGTCTCGGTGGCCGGCGACGCCGTCGCGCACATCCATCCGGAACTGGCCGAGGCAGCGCTGAAGATGATGCAGCGCAACATGAACGCCCAGGTCGTCGGCACGGATTCGGTCGGGTTCGACGGACCACCGCCCGGACGGTCCGCATGACGTCAGGGCGCGAGCGGCTGGGCATCACGACGCCGCATCGTGAACCGCTGACCTGCCGTCAAGCGCTGTTCTTGGTGGTGACCCGCACGGTGCGCAGCTCAGGGTCCGCCGCGTCGGGAACATTCATCCCGGCGTCGATCCCCGTCCGCAGATAGCACAGCACCCGTTCGGTAAGACGCTCACCGGGCAGTACGGCCGGAATGCCCGGCGGGTACGGGGTGACCATCTCCGCCGCGACCCGGCCTTCCGCCGCATCGAGCGCGACATCCTCGGTGGCGGCGAAGTACGCGTCGCGTGGAAGGCAGACCTGTTCCATGCGCAGCCCGGCCGGGTCCGGCACGTCCACCCGGGGAGCCGGCCGCAGCTCATCCGCGTGGGGCGCGAGATCCTTGAGCGCGGTCAGCAGGGTGCGCGTGGTGTCGCTGTCGTCGGCATGGGTGAGCTGTGCGCTGATGCGGCGATGGTCGAACAGATGCATGTCGATGCGATGGTGCTCGCGCAGCCAGTCGGCGGCGTCGTAGCCGCTGATGTGCAGGCCCGTCAGGTCGATGACCACCGGCAGGGGGTCGAACTGAGCGGCCAGGTCCGGGCCGCAGAAGTCATGCGCGTCGTTCACATGCAGACCGTCGATGCGTTCGATCGCCACACGGACGCGTCCGGCAAGATCCAGCGCCCTGGTCAGAAGGGCCTCGCCGTGCCGGACCATCTGGCGGCGCCAGCCGTCGATGCCGGCGTAGAGCAGCACCGACGGGCTCGTGGTGCCCAGCAGGTCGGCCCGCGATGCGAGGTCCGCCGGGTCGATCAGGTCGCCCTGCAGATGGAACACCGAGCCCTGTTCCAGGCCGCTGCCCATCTTGTGGATGCTGGTGACACAGATGTCGGCCCCTGCGTCCATCGCCCAGACGGGCAGGTCGCCGTGGAACGGCAGATGAGCGCCCCACGCCTCGTCCACGACAAGGGGCCTGTCCCGGCGGTGGCAGACCTCGGCGATGGCGGTGAGATCTGCCGCGGAGCCGTAGGGCGTCGGGCTGGTCACCAGGGCGCCTCGCGCGTCGGGATGCTCCGCGAAGGCCTTCTCGTAGGCCGCTGCCGACGGCGGATGGGCGAGGTGCCGCTCGGCGTCCCATGCCGGCTCGACCCACACGGGCTGCAGACCGCACAGGATCAGCCCGGACACGACGGACTTGTGAGCGTCCCGTCCCACGAGCAGTTTCTCGTGCGGCGAGGCCACGGTGAGCATCGCTGCCTTCACCGAGAGCGAGCTGCCACAGGTGGAGAAGAAGGTGTGCTCGGCGTGCACGGCCTCGGCCATGAGCCGCTCCGCGTGTTCCAGCACCCGCCCGCGTGTGCGCCTGTCGTCCAGTCCGCCGCTGGCCAGGACATCTCCGAGGAAGACGGCGTCGCCGAGGATCCGGCGGACCTCCGGGTCCGCGCCGCGGGCCTGCTTGTGTCCCGGCGGCGAGAAGGCGAGTTCCTCGGCCCCGTGGTACCTCGCGAGCGCCTCCAGCACCGGGGCCTCACGCTGGTCAAGAACCTGTCGCTTGTCCGTACCCATCCTCCACGCCTTCCCCGGGTCGCTGCTTCCAGCACAGATCACCGGCGCGGGTCACAGCGGTGAATGAGGGCGGCCGGGGTAGCCGGGCCGCGTGTGCCCCTGGCCGGCCTTCGAGTGGCCGTCAAGGCACCCGCCCCGAGTGTGTGCACGGACGCGACCGATGAAGCATCTCCGCATACCGGCATGGACCGTATCAGAACGGGCACCCGCCGATCACGGCTCGCGTGAGTGGGCCATGCTTCCGAGCTGAGGAAATCGGCACCATGACGTACACGTCGCAGGCCCTACGAGCACCCTGGCAGGTCGGGCAGGCCTACGAGGTCTACACCCCGCAGGCCGACACGCACCTTCTCGCCGAGGCGCTCGAGGATGCAGCGCCCTGCACCGGAAGGGACGTCCTCGATCTGTGCACCGGTACCGGCGTGCTCGCCCTGGCCGCCGCGCGTCGTGGCGCGCGGGTGAGTGCCGTCGACAGTTCGCCGGAGGCCGTGGCGACAGCCAGGGCCAACTCCGGCCTCGACGGTCCCCCGGTGCAGGTGCTGCGGGGCGATCTGTTCACGCCGGTGAAGGACCGTCGATTCGATCTGATTGTGAGCAATCCGCCCTACGTCCCCGCGCCTGATCGCCGTCCGCCAGACCGGGGACGCGCCCAGGCCTGGGACGCGGGGCCCGACGGGCGTGCCGTGCTGGACCCGATCTGCGCACAGGCGCCGCACATGCTGCGGCCGGGCGGCGCGCTGCTGATCGTGCAGTCCGCGCTGTGCGGAACGGCGCGGACGCTCACGCAGCTGCGGTGCCGGGGCCTCGACGCCGCGATCGTCCGACGGCGGCAGGTGCCGTTCGGACCGGTGCTGCGCTCCCGCGCCGGCTGGCTCGAGACGCGCGGCCTCATCTCCCCCGGCGAGTCGATGGAAGAGCTGGTGATCATCCGTGCCGAACGTACCCGGTGAGTGCCCGCCCCGCCGCATGGTTCTGACCGATGACGGGCCGATGCTCGTCGACGGTCCCGTGGAGCTCACCCTCGACGACGGCACGACCGTGAGGTCCGACCGTTTTGTCGTGGCCGTCTGCACGTGCCGGCGCAGCCGCACCTACCCATGGTGCGACACCAGCCACCGCCGCAGGAGCAGGACATGACCCTTCCCATGCCTGACCCGCGGGCCACGACCACCACGGCCACGGCCACGTCAGCAGGCGCCGTCCTTCCGCAGGCACGAGGCGAGGTGTCGAGCGACCTGCTGGCCGCCCTGCGCGGCGCGGTCGGCACGCACCTTCCGGACCCCGCGGCCGCCTCGCGCGCGGCGCCGTTCTCGGAGGATCTCCAACTGGCCCTCTACATCTGCTACGAACTGCACTACCAGGGCTTTGCCGGCGTCGACGCGGCATGGGAGTGGGATCCGGAACTCCTGCGTCTGCGCGGCGCGATGGAGCGCCGCTTCCTGGCAGGGCTGCGCGAGGGAACAGCGGGACATCCGGGCCTGGAGACCGCTCTCGACGACATCGTCGTCGAACCCGTCGACGGAACAGGTATCACCCACTTCCTCGCCGAAGAGGGCACGCTGTGGCAGCTGCGGGAGTACGCGGCTCAGCGCTCCCTGTACCACCTCAAGGAGGCCGATCCGCACGCCTGGGTCATCCCCCGGCTGCGAGGCCGGGCCAAGGCCGCGTTCGCTGCCGTCGAGTTCGACGAGTTCGGCGCCGGGCACCCCGAGCGCATCCATGCGCAGCTCTTCGCCGATCTCATGCACGACCTCGGCCTGGACACGACCTACGGGCGGTATCTGGACGCTGCCGGACCGGAGATGCTGGCCACGGTCAACATGATGTCGCTGTTCGGCCTGCACCGGGCGCTGCGAGGCGCCCTGGTCGGGCACTTCGCAGCGGTGGAGACGACGTCCTCGCCCGCGTCGCGACGACTGGCCGGGGCGATGCGCCGAACCGGCGCAGGCCCCGCAGCGGAACACTTCTACGCCGAGCACGTCATGGCCGACGCCGTGCACGAACAGGTGGTACGCCGGGACGTCATCGGCGGACTGCTCGCGGAAGAGCCCTCGCTCGCATCGGACATGGCCTTCGGCCTGGCAGCGACGGCCATGCTCGACGACCGGTTCGGGGACCGGCTGACGTCCATGTGGCGCACGGGGCGCACGAGCCTGCGCGTACCGCTCGGCATTTCCCGCGCCGAGCACGACCGCGGGACGACGCCGCCCCGGGAACGGGAACCTGGCCGGACCTGACGTGACCTAAGGAGGCACCGTCGAGGACCGGCATGAGCACCGGGATCCCGGTGCGCGCCACCCGCGTCCGGTGACGCGCGGCGCCTGAACCAGCCCCGACCGGACCGGACCGGACCGGACCGGCGCGGCGTTCCGCTGCCATGAAGCGGTTCGCCGGAGCGAGACCCCTCGTGAACAGCCGAGTCATTTCGCGTCTTCGTACTCGTCCTCGTACTCGCCTTCGTACTCCTCCTCGTCGCCTTCCTCGTCGTCCCGCGCTTCCTCGTCCGGGGCCTCCTCGTCCTCGGCTTCCTCGTCGTCCCGCGCTTCCTCGTCCGGGGCCTCCTCGTCCTCGGCTTCCTCGTCGTATTCGGCTTCTTCTTCCTCAAGTGCCTCTTCGTGACTGCGGACCACTTCACCGTCACGGATTTCGCCGCGCCATCCCTCGACTTCCTCGTCGGCGAACGAGACGTGCCGCTGGAAGTGCTTGAAGTCCAGCCGCAGGCGCCGTCCTTGAGCGCGCCAGAGGTTGCCGGTCTTCTCGAAGAATCCGGAGGGGTAGTACTCGACGACGAGCACGATGCGTGTGAGATCGGGCGTCACCTCATGGAAGGTGACACAGCCGCGCGTAGTGCCTTTCGCTCCCTCGGACGTCCAGATGATGCGCTCGTCCGGCACCTGTTCCTGGACCGTGGCCTTCCAGCCTCGTGTCGAGGGTCCGACCTTGAGCTTCCAATCGCTGGTGGTCTCGTCGTTCTTGGACACGCTGCGGACACCCTTGGTGAAGGTGCTGAACTCCTCGTACTGGGTCCAGTGGTCGTAGGCGGTACGGCGCGGGACGCCGACGTCTATGACTTCGACGATGTTCATCGACTTGCCGCCGCCGGACTTGCGGCCCCCGCCACCACCGCCGAGTGCGTCCTTCGCCTTGCCCAGCACGCTGTCCTTGACGCCCTTGGCCTTCCCGCTGATGATCGTCTTGAGGAACCCACCGCCGGGAAGCGGTCCATCGCCGTCCGCGGCGTCGAGCAACTGGTCCGTGAGATCGGCCAGCCGGTCGCCCGCTTTGTCCGCGAGGTGTTCGACCTGGGCACCGAGGTAGTCGACGAACTCGTCGCGCAGCATGTCCAGGCCCGAGGCCTCGCCGTTGCCGGAGTCACGATCTGTCTTGGCCATGACTACCTCCGCCGTGCGGACGTCTTCTTGGCGGACGTCTTCTTCGCGGGCGACTTCCGCGCGGGCGTCCTGCTCGCCGTCGTCTTCTTGGCAGCCGTCTTCTTGGCGGGAGCCTTCTTCGCCGTGCTCCTCTTGGCGGCGGTCCGCCTGCCGGCGGTCTTCTTGGCGGGAGCCTTCTTCGCTGCCGCCTTCTTCGCCGGAGCCCTCTTCGCCGCGCTCTTCCTGGCCGGGGGCGCAGCCTTCTTCGCAGGCTTCTTCGCGGACTTCTTGGCCGCGGTCTTCCGCGGAGCGGGCCTTGCGGTCTTCCTGGCGGCCGGCCGTCGGCGACGCGGAGGTTCCTCCGCCTCTTCTTCCTCTTCTTCCTCTTCTTCCTCAGGCTCCTCTTCTGCCTTCGGCGCCTCTTCCTCTTCCTCCTCCTCGGGCTCCTCCTCTTCTTCCCCCTCCTCTTCCTCTTCTTCCTCCTCCTCGGGCCCTTCCTCCTCTTCCTCGGGCTCCTCCTCTTCTTCCTCCTCGCGTTTCTCACCGAGGCGGAGCGTGCGATCGTGGAGCGAGTCGGCCAGGTCGGCGAGACGGCGATCAGCCGTGGCCGCCAGAGCCCTGCGTCCCGCGTCCATCAGCTCGCCCCGTATCTGCTCCTCCAACTCGGCAACTTGCGGGACGTCCTTGAGCTTTCGCAGGCCCTCTGCAGCCAGTTGCTGCGGATCGAGCCCGAATCGGCGCCCTGCGACATAGGTCGCGATGGCGAAGGCCAGCTTCCCCTTCTTTGTCCGTCCCAGCACGTATCCGCCCGCGACAGCAGCCGCGAGAGCGATCTTGGTGGTGTCGTTCATGAACTGATCCCTCCGGCAAGGGCGATTGAAAGAACGAAGGTGATCCCAGCCCCGCAAGGGACAAGCTGCCCACGCCGCCGCGGCATATGTCCCGATATGATGCAATTGTAGTTTTGTGCATGGAATGACGCGCCCGCTCCGCCCACCGGAGAACAAGATGGCCCCAGAAGAACCCGCCAAGCGGCGGTCCAAGGGCAAGGCCGCGGCCGCCATGCGATCCGCGGCTGAGCAGCTCTCCGCGCTGCTCGGGCGGGCTCCGGAGTCGGTTTCGGCCCTCAAGCCGACGGACGACGGATGGGAGGCCGACGTGGAGGTCCTGGAGCTGGAGCGCATCCCCGACACCACCAGCGTGATGGCCAGCTACCGCGTGACACTGGACAAGGAGGGCGACCTGGTGGCGTACGAACGCATACGTCGCTACACCCGTGGACAGATCGACCGGCGGTCCTGAGAGGGACCGGTGAAGGGAGGCACCATGACCGTGGTGCCGCAAGGCGGAAGCAGTGTTGCCAGGGGCGGCAGCACTGGCACCCTCTACGACGTTCTGGAACTCATTCTTGATCGCGGGCTCGTCATCGACGTCTTCGTCCGCGTCTCACTGGTCGGGATCGAGATTCTGAAGATCGATGCCCGCATTGTCGTGGCCAGCGTCGACACCTACCTGCGCTTCGCCGAAGCGTGCAACCGCCTCGATCTCGAGTCCGGGAGCAAGCAGCCGGCGCAGCTGACGGACATCGTCGGGGACACGATCGAAAGCGGCGCGCGCGGAAAGTCCAAGGGCGCCCTGAGCGGCGCTGTGGAAGCCGTGACCGACTCCCTGAAGGGCGGCGGCCGGGAGGACGAGGAAGAGGACGAGGAGGACGAGGAAAGCAGGGAGAAGGAACCGGTGGAGAGGCGACGGAGGCCCACCCGGCGGACCTCCTCCCGGCGCGCGAGGGAACGCGAGGAGGAATGAGCCATGGCCGTATACGTCTACTCGATCGCCGAGGAGTCGCACCCGCTCCGTCTCGACGACGTCACCGGCGTCGGCGAACCGCCCTCCGAACTCCGTACCGTCACGGCCGGTGCACTGTGTGCAGTGGTCAGTGACGCGCCGGACGACCTGCGTCCCAAACGCCGCGATCTCAACGCCCACCAGCAGGTCCAGGACCGCCTGATGAAGGACGGCACGGTTCTGCCCCTCAGATTCGGCCTCACGGCACCGGACGACGACGCCGTCCGCGCCGCGCTCGAAGAGCGCGGCGCCGAGTACGCGGACAGGCTGCGGGCGCTCAAGGGGTGCGCGGAGTACCACCTGAAGGTGATGCAGGACGAGGAGGCACTTCTGCGCCAGATCCTCGAGGCGTCGAGTGTGGCCAGGCAGCTCAATGACGAGATCCGCCGCGGCACCGCCGGGCCGGATGCACCGCTTGCCCTGGGTGAGTTGGTCGCCCAGGAGGTGCAGGCCCGCCAGGAGGCACTGGCCGCAGGGGTGGTCGAGGCACTGCGGCCGTTCTCCCGGGAGGAGGACTCGTCCCAGCCGACCGGAAGCGACTTCCTCAGCGTGTCCTTCCTGGTGCCGGACGATCAGGAAGAGCTCTTCCTCGCCACGGAGTTGAGCCTGGCCAACCAGATGGGCGACGAGTTCCAGTTCCGGCTGAACGGACCTCTTCCCCCGTACAGCTTCGTCTGAAGGACATCCGATGGGTTTGTTCACTCAGATCGTCACTTTGCCGCTGGCACCCGTGCGCGGTGTCGGATGGGTGGTGGAGCGCGTCCTGGAAGCGGCAGAGGACGAGTACTACGACCCGGCGCCCGTACAACAGGCGCTTGCGGCCCTCGAAGCGGAACTGCTGGCGGGGGAGATCGACGAGGAGACCTTCGACCGGCGAGAGGACGAACTGCTCGACCGGCTGGAGGAGATCAGGGCATGGCAGGAACAGCGAGGCATGGGCCGTGAGTGAACCCGTGGCCAACAGGCTTGGCTCCTACCCGTCCAGAGGGGCACCTCAGTACGCGCAGGGCTCGTCGGCGAACCTCGCCGACATCCTTGAGCGCGTGCTCGACAAGGGCATCGTGATCGCCGGCGACATCCAGATCAATCTGCTCGACATCGAGTTGCTCACCATCAAACTCCGTCTGCTGGTCGCGTCCGTCGACAAGGCGAAGGAAATGGGCATCGACTGGTGGGAGCACGACCCCTCGCTGTCGTCCCGGGCCAGGGACGAGACTTCGCTCGCCGATGAGAACCGGAGACTGCGCGCGGAGATCGATGCGCTGCGCAGGAGCGGGGCGCTGCCCGAAGGAACTCCCGACAGCCTTCCCGAGGAAGTTCCCGAACGCGAGAGGAAACCGCGCGCAGCCACGTCACGCGCCTCTCGTCGTGAAGGGAAGACCGACGATGACTGAGCGTGTCACCTACGTCTACGCGGTGGCCCGCACCACGCAGGACATCCAGGCCGCCGCGGCCTCACTCACCGGAGTCGCCGACGCACCCGTCCGGCTCGTGGCGGGCACACAAGGTGACGACATGGTGCTCGTGGTGAGCGCGGTGCCCTCGGAGGACTTCCATGAGGACGCACTCAAACGCCATCTCGAAGACATCGAGTGGCTCGAGGCCGTCGCCCGGGCCCACCACGGGGTGATCGAGGCACTCGCCGACCGCACCACGATCCTCCCTCTGCGGCTCGCGACCGTGTACCTCGACGACGACCGGGCCCGGACCGTCCTGGACACCGCCTGGGACTCGTTCGCGGAACGTCTCGACCATCTCGCCGCGCACATCGAGTGGGGCGTCAAGATCTACGTCGAGGCGTCCGCCGGGACCACCACTCCCGCCCCGCCTGCCGCCGCGTCGGCCCCCGGACTCACTCCGGGGCGGGCGTATCTGCGTGCCCGCAAGGCTCAGAAGAGTGTGCGCGACGATGTCTACCGAGCGGCGCAGAAGGCCGCGGAACGGGTCGAGGAAACAGGGCGCGCCTATGCCGCCGACCGGGCCCGCCACCGGGTGCAGCAGGGCGAACTGGCCGACGCGACAGCCGAGAACGTGGTCAACGACGCCTACCTCGTGCCACGTGAGCGCGCGGAGGAATTCCGGAACGAGGTGAGCCGTGCCTCCGAAGGACTCCAGGGCGTACGGGTCGAGGTCACCGGCCCCTGGGCGCCGTACTCCTTCGCCATGCCCCCCTCCACGCCCGGCGACGCGGAGGAGGGCGGGCCGTCATGACCATGGCCCACCCCTCGTCGCAGGAGCCTCTGGCAAACCGCCAGGTCGCCCTCATCGATCTGCTGGACCGTCTGCTCAGCGGTGGTGTCGTCATCACCGGGGACGTGGTGCTGTCCATCGCCGACATCGACCTGGTCCGTGTGTCACTGCGTGCTCTGATCGTCTCCATCCGTACATCGCAGCCGCTGGACGACCATGGCGCATGAGGAGGAGGCCGCGGGCACAGGCCGCCGCTCCGGTGACGCGGGGCGCCGCCTCGAAGAGGTGTCGGACGCCGCCGCCCGTGCCTTCCGGCTGCTGCCCGCCGCTCCCAGGGACCTGCCCGCGCCCGGTGGTGGCACGGCCGCCCCTGCCCACCGGATCCGCAGCGACCCCGACAGCGTCGAACGGGATCTGGTACGGCTGGTGCTCACCCTGGTCGAGCTGCTGCGCCAGTTGATGGAGCGCCAGGCGCTGCACCGGGTCGATCAGGGTGACCTCACCGAAGAGCAGGAAGAACGCCTGGGGGCGACGCTTCTGGTGCTGCACGACCGGATGAACGAGCTGTGCGCCCAGTACGGGCTGACCATGGAGGACCTCAACCTCGACCTCGGCCCGCTGGGCACGCTTCTGCCGCCCCCCGACTGACCGGAGCGGCCGCCGAAGCGGTGCATCCGCGCCAAGGCCCGGCGGTGTCCGTCGAAGGCTGCGCTCGCGTCCGGGAAGACGTACTGAACCGCGGCCAGTTAGCAGGCGCGCGGGAGGGGGATGCCGTCGTGCGGGACGTCGCCTTCGTGGTCCTGTCTGCCCCGTACGACGGGCGAAGGTCTTCAGGCGGCCCCGCTGGAGGACCGCCGGGTGCGCTGACGCCAGGTCATACGGGCAAGCGCATGTGCGGCGGGCCGGCTTGGGGCGTCCGGCGGAATCAAGGGCGTGCACAGAGGTGCCGCGGTCCTCGCGGCGGACCGGCTGCCGGCCGTGACTCCGCCGAGTCACGGCCGCATCAGCCGGACCGCCGCGAGGGTGGCACGGTCACCAGGACGACTTGGTGACTCCCGGGAGGAATCCGGCATGGGCCTGCTCGCGCATACGGACGCGGGACAGCCCGAACCGACGCAGGTGCCCGCGGGGCCGGCCGTCCACGCTGTCCCGGTTGCGCACCCGGGTCGCACTGGCGTCGCGCGGCTGGCGCCGAAGTTCCGCCAGAGCGGCGGCCCGCTCCGTCTCCGGGGTGCCCGGACGGCGGATGAGCTCCTTCAACTCGGCCCGCCGGGCGGCGTACCGCTCGACGATCACCTTGCGCTTCCCGTTCTTGGCGATCTTGCTCTGCTTGGCCATCAGACCTTCACTCCCCTGGCGCGGATGCGGGCCACCGCTGCCTCGACGCCGATGCTGTCGATCGTCTTGATCGCCTTGGCGCTGAGCGTCAGGCGCACATACCTGCCTTCGCTCGGCAGCCAGTACCGCTTGTGCTGGATGTTGGGGTCGAAGCGGCGCGAGGTGCGCCGGTGCGAGTGGGAGATGGTGTTGCCGAAGCCCGGCTGGGCTCCGGTCAGTTGGCAGTGGGCGGACAAGGTGTGACCTGCCTCTCCTCGGACGAGGGTTTTTGGTAATGGAAATCATTGCCATATATTACCTCCATGGCTCGCAACGAAGTACGCCCGGTCATCAAGCTCCGCTCCACCGCCGGGACCGGCTACACGTACGTCACCCGCAAGAACCGGCGGAATGATCCCGACCGCATGGTCCTGCGCAAGTACGACCCGCTGGCCCGCAGGCACGTCGACTTCCGCGAAGAACGCTGACCACACCACCTCCGCCCCGAAGGACCACGCCATGAAGCCTGGAATCCATCCCCCGTACGGCCCGGTCGTCTTCCGCGACAAGGCCGCCGGCTCCGCCTTCCTCACCCGCTCGACCGCCACCAGCGACAAGACGATCGAGTGGGAGGACGGCAACACCTACCCCGTCGTCGACGTCGAGATCTCGAACGTGAGCCACCCGTTCTTCACGGGCACCGCCCGTGTCCTGGACACCGCCGGCCGCGTCGAGCGATTCGAGCGCCGCTACGGAAGCCGCGGGGCCAACTGATGCAGGACCAGCACCGATTGCCCGTTGTGATCGTGGGCGGGCTCCACTCCGACGCCCGCAAGGAGGTCGTGGACCGCCTGCTGCGCACCGTCCCCGGCAGTGTGGCTCTCCACCACGACCTGGCCACAGCGGCCGAAGGCACCGTCCGGCGCCTGGTGCGCGACGCCTCGGGCGAACTGGCGCACGGCGACGCCCCGCTCGTCAACGACTGCGCCTGCTGCGCGCTCCGCGAGGACCTGGTCCCCGAGCTGGAGCGTCTGGCCGCCGACGCACTGACCCGGCTGGCGATCGTCGAGCTGTGGGACTCGGTCGAGCCCAAGGCGATGGCCGAGGTCGTCGTCGCGCACGGCGGCGGTGCCCTCGAACTCACCGGTGTCATGACCGCCGTCGATCCCGCGCTCGTACTGCCCTGCCTCGCCAACGGCGACGATCTGGCCGAGGTCGGGCTCGCCGCCGCGGCCACCGACCGGCGCACGGTCGCCGACACCTGGGCCCGTCAGCTGGAGTACGCTCCCGTGCTCGCTCTCGTCGACAGCGAGGACACCGACGACGAGGACCGTGCGCTCCTTGCCCAGCTCCACCCGACCGCCCGTCAGGTGCCCGCCGGATCCGGTGAACTCGCCCAACTGGCCTTCGCCGGCTTCGATGTGGAGACGGCCGCCGCCGCCCAGCACCCGGCCTGCGCCCTGCTGCCCCAGGAGGCGGACGAAGCGGGAGTCGCCACTCTCGTCTGGCACCGCCGCCGCCCCTTCCACCCCGAACGCCTCTACCAGGCACTGGAAGACCTCTGCTGCGCGGCCGCTCGCAGCCGTGGCCGGTTCTGGCTCGCCGACCGCCCGGACACCCTGCTCGCCTGGGACGCCGCAGGCGGCGCGCTGTGCGTGGAGAACGCCGGCCCGTGGCTGGCTTCGCTGCCGGACGCCGCCTGGGACATGGTGCCCCCGATGCGCCGTGCCGCCGCCGCGACGGACTGGCACCCGGAGCACGGTGACTGCTGCCAGCACCTGGTCTTCACCTCCCCCGGACTCGACCGCGACGGCCTGGCCGAGCTTCTCGAGTCGTGTCTGCTCACCGACGACGAGCACGCCGCCGGCCCCGAGGCGTGGAAGCAGTTGCCGGCCGCGTTCGACTCCCTCCTCGATCCCGTCTCCTGACCCCCGCACCACATCCCCGTCCGACATCAGCACGGAAGAAGGACCCCATGGCCCGCCGTCACGACCCCCGCAAGCCGCAAAAGCCCCGCCCCAACCCCCTGGACACGGCCGGGATCACATACATCGACTACAAGGACACCGATGTGCTGCGGAGGTTCATCTCCGACCGCGGCAAGATCCGCAGCCGCCGCGTCACCCGCGTCACCGCCCAGCAGCAGCGGCAGATCGCCGCGGCGATCAAGAACGCCCGGGAGATGGCGCTCCTGCCCATCGCGAACCGGTAGCAGCTCCGGCGCGCCCGGCAGGAAGCGGGCACGCAATCCCGTGAACGGCGAGCGGCCCCGGGCGGCAGAGTCTCTGCCGCCCGGGGCCGTCCCGTTCTCCGGCGCTCGCCGAGGCGGCCGGGCCCGGCACCGCCGACGCCGGTCAGTACGGGCGCGGCGACATGACGTGCTGCTCGCCGCCATGGAATTCGCACACACAGCGCGGCACGCCCGGTCCTGGCGTCGCGCGGACCGACACGGGTGTGGGCGGATCCGTCGGCAGCTCCACCGCGACGGCGACCGACCGGTCGCGGCTCGTCGTGACGTGCCCGGTCTCCTTGCCGTCGATGAGCACCTCCACCACGGACGTCCGGCCGGTCTGGACCGTGGCACTCACCGAGTGGCCGAGATGATCGATGTGGAAGTGGTGGCGTCGTCGCATCGGACCGCCTCTCGGCCGGTATCCCGTTGGGCACTTCCCATCATCCCCGGTTGCCGGTTGTGACGCCTCCTGGCACCGAACCAGCCGCACATCACCGATAGCCATGGGCATTGATTGCTCATTTCTGCTCGTAACTCCGTTCTTTTGAGCGTCTATTGACATGGCCCGAGCAGCACCGCCAGAGTCTTCAGCGCTCACCAGCGATGCCGAACACGGAGGAGTGCCACGCGTCATGACTCAACTGTCTGGAATCTCACGTCGCCTGCTGCTGGGGGGAGCGCTGGCCTCCGGAGCGCTCGCAACCGGAGTCGGATCCGCTCCTACGGCTGCCGCCCTTCCCGCACCCCGTCGCCGGCCAGGCCAGAGATCCATGATCAATGTGCCCTTCGAGACGTACCGCACGGTCCGCGTCGGTGTCATCGGGCTCGGCAACCGGGGCTCGGGGATGACCACCGGGTGGTCCGTCGTCCCCGGTTGCACGGTGACCGCCGTATGCGACATCCGCGCGGACCGCGCCAAGCGCACCGCCGACCAGCTGGTCGCCCAGGGCAAGCCGCGTCCCGCCGAGTTCGGCGGAACCGCCGACTCGTACGAGCAGCTGCTGCGGCGCGACGACATCGACCTGGTGTACATCGCCACGCCGTGGGAGTTCCACCACGAGCAGGGCAGGACCGCGCTGCTGGCCGGCAAGCACGTCATCGTCGAACTGCCCATCGCAACCGAACTGCACGAGCTCTGGGATCTCGTCGACACCTCGGAGCGCACCTGCCGGCACCTGATGCTGTCGGAGAACTGCAGCTACGGCCGCAACGAGCTGGCGATGCTCAAGATGGCGCACGAGGGGATGTTCGGCGACATCACCAACGGCCACGGCGGCTACCTGCACGATCTGCGCCAACTGCTTTTCTCCGACACGTACTACACCGACGCATGGCGCCGGCGCTGGCACACGCGCAGCACCGCGTCGTTCTATCCCATGCACGGACTCGCTCCGATCGCCGCGGCCATGGACATCAACCGCGGCGACCGGATGACCACACTGCGCGCCACCGCCACCGCTCCCAAGGGACTGGCCGACTACCGCGAGCGGTTCGTGCCCCGGTCGCACCCCTCGTGGAAGGAGACGTACGTCAACGGCGACCTGGTCACCTGCCTGATCGACACCGCGAAGGGCAGGGTCATCCGGGCCGAGCACGACGTCAGTTCGCCCCGCCCCTACAGCCGGATCAACTCGCTCGCCGGCAGCCGGGGGATCTTCGAGGACTACGCCGGCACGTCGTCGACCGGAGGACGGGTCTACGTCGAACCGGACCACAGCGGCCACTCCTGGCGTGACTTCGACACCTTCCGCAAGGAGTTCGACCACTGGCTGTGGAAGAAGATCGGCGACGACGCCGCGAACAACGGTGGTCACGGCGGCATGGACTACGTGCTCCAGTGGCGCACCGTCCAGCTGATGCGGGCCGGACTGGTGCCCGACATCGACGTGTACGACTCGGCGGCCTGGTGCTCGCCGATCCCCCTGAGCGTCACGTCCCTGGCCGCGGACGGGCGGCCCGTCGACGTCCCCGACTTCACCCGCGGCGCCTGGGTGAATCTGCGGCTCGGCCTCGACTCCCGTGTGTCCGAGATGCCCCCCGTCGCCTGAGCCTGCCCGTTCGGCCGACCTCTTGAAGGAGCAGACAGTGAGATCAGCCCGCTTGATCAACTCTCTCAGAGCCATGGCTGCGGCCGGGGCGATGATGCTGGTGTCCGGGCCCGCGGTCGCGGCCGAACCGGAGCCCGCCGGCCCCTCGCCACGGACGGAGGTGACGATTTCTTCCGTCGACCTCGACGGCCCGGCCATTTCGTCGGTGAAGGTGACCGTCAGGAATGCAGCCCCGCACCGCCTGCGCTCGCTCAAGGTGTCCCTGCACGGACCGACAGGATGGGCGGTCCAGCCGCCCGTCCGCAGTGTGCCGGGATCGCTCGCGGCGGGTGCGTCCGCGGATGCCGCCTTCCGGATCCAAGTACCCGAGAAGCGGGCCGGTTTCACGGTACGGACCTTCACGGCGACGGCTGAGTACCGGGGCGGGGACGGGCTCGGATCGGCGACCGGCACGAGGTCCGAGCGCACGGGCACCCCGCAGCCGAGCCTGGCCGCTGCGTACAACAGCGTGGCCATCACGGACGAGAGCAACACGAAGCCCGGCAACTACGACGGGGAAGGCAACAGTTTCTCCGCGCAGAAGCTCGCCGACGTCGGGCTGACCCGCAAGGCCGCTGTGAGCGCCCTCGGCGCCGAGCTGACCTGGCCGGACGTGCCGGCCGGCAGCAAGGACAACGTGTCGAGCGCCGGCCAGGCGATCACGCTGGCAGGCAAGGGCAGCAAGCTGGTGTTCCTCGGTTCGGGCGTGACCAGCGGGGCCGTCGGCAGCGCCGCGGTGCACTACACCGACGGTACGACCACCTCGGGCTCGTTCGGATTCCCCAACTGGTCGTTCCACTCGGTGACCGCGCACGGTGCCACGCTGGTGAAGTCGACCAACGGCCGCAACCGGCCGGACGGCTACGGGAACGCCGGGATCGACTACAACATCTTCGCCAACTCGATCCCGATCGACGCGTCGAAGACCGTCGAGCTGGTGGTCCTGCCGGCCAACGGCAACATCCATGTGTTCGACATGGCGATCGCTCCCTGACGCGGGCTGCGACACCGTCGGCCGAGAGGTGCTCCGCGGATCCCGCGGGGCACCTCAGACGGCGACCACCTTGATTCCGGCATCGGTGAGACGGGCGGTCATGGCGGCGGGGATGCCCGAATCGGTGACGACGACATCGATGCTGTCCAGTCCGCAGATCCTGGCGAACGCCCGCCTGCCCATCTTGGACGAGTCGGTGACCACGATCACCCGCTGGGCGCGCTGGGCGAACAGCCGGCTGATGCTCGCCTCGTCCTCGTGATGGGTCATCACCCCCAGGTGCGGGTCCATCCCGTCGACACCGAGGACGGCGACGTCCAGGACGACTTCGTTCAGCACGCCGACGGTCAGGGGGCCGACCAGCTCGTAGGACTGCGGGCGGGCCACTCCCCCGGTGACCACGATCTTGATCTGCGGACGGACCGCGAGCTCACCCGCGATGTTGAGGGCGTTGGTGACGACCGTGAGGGCCGGGGCGGCGAGGTGGTCGGGAGCGTCCCGCCGACTGCCGCCGACCCGCAGCGCCACTGCCCGCGCCACCTCTGTCGTGGTCGTGCCCCCGTTGAGGCCCACGACCTCTCCGGAACCGATGAGTTCGGCGGCTGCTGCGGCGATCCGCTGCTTCTCGGACGCGTGCCGGGCGGACTTGTAGCGCAACGGCAGTTCGTAGGAGACACCGTGGGCGATCGCTCCGCCCCGGGTTCGTACGAGCATCTGCTGCTCGGCCAGCTCGTCGAGATCCCGGCGGATGGTGGCGGGCGAGACCTCCAGTGCCGTCGCCGCCTCCTCGACGTCCAGCCTGCCTTCGGCGGCCAGCAGCTCCAGCAGGGCACTCCACCGCTCATGCTTGGACATCCGTCGGCTCCCTTTCACTGCCTGTTCCTGCACTCAGAATCTTCGCACATGGTTGATGCTTGTAACTGCTCGAAATATCGGGAGACTAATCAGATACATGCATGGGGTGCGGCTCAGTCGCCGCGCTGGCCCCGTGCCTGTTCGGTGAAGCACTCTCCGAAGGAGTCCCGTCCCATGTCCACCACGGCTTCCTCCCGCACGTCGGCCGAGATCGACTCCCAGCCCTCCACATGGCGGCAGGCGGCGGCATCGGTCGCCCGGCACTCGGCCGCGCTGCCCCGCCGGGGCGAACGGGTCGCCGTGATCGGCTGCGGCACGTCATGGTTCATGGCGCAGTCGTACGCGACACTGCGCGAGAGCGGCGGCCACGGCGAGACGGACGCCTTCGCCGCTTCGGAGTTCCCGCACCCTCGCACGTACGACCGCATCCTGGCGATCTCCCGATCCGGTACGACGACCGAAGTCCTGGACCTGCTCCGGCTGGTGAAGGGAACGACGCCGACCAGCGCGATCACCGCGGACCCGGCGACGCCGGTCATGCGGGCGGCCGACTCCGTGGCCGTTCTCGACTTCGCCGACGAGGAGTCGGTGGTGCAGACCCGGTTCGCCACCACCACCCTCGCGCTCCTGCGCGCGCACCTGGAGGCGGAGGGCGCGCTGCCGTCAGGGATCCGCACGGTCGAGCGGGCGGCAAAGGACGCGGAATCGGCCGTGCCGGCCCCCTTGGACGCCCGTGTGTGCGGGGCCGAACAGTTCACGTTCCTGGGGACCGGCTGGACGTACGGACTCGCGCTCGAAGCAGGTCTGAAGATGCGCGAGGCCGCCGGGGCGTGGACCGAGGCATACCCGGCGATGGAGTACCGCCACGGACCGATCAGCATCACGGCCCCGGGCCGCGTGGCATGGGTGTTCGGCTCCGTGCCGGAGGGCCTGGCGGACGACGTCGGTCGCGTGGGCGGCACCCTGGTCGCCGGGTCCCGTCCCGTCGACGGCGATCTGGACCCGCTGGCGGACCTCGTCCGGGCCCAGCGTCTCGCGGTCGCACGCGCAGAGGCCCAGGGCCACGATCCCGACCGGCCGCGCAACCTCACCCGGTCCGTCGTTCTCGGGAACGGCCATGAGTGAGGCCTGTGTCCGAGCGAGCTCTCATTGCAGCGGCAGGGGCTGCTCGGACCAGACGGTCTTGCCCTCCCTCGTGTAGCGGCTGCCCCATCGGTGGGAGAGCTGGGCCACCAGATACAGGCCTCGGCCCCCCTCTTCCGAGGACCGGGCGCGGCGCATTCTGGGCTGCGAGTTGCTGGGGTCGGACACTTCGCACGTCAGCGCGCCCGCACGGATCAGGCGCAGCCGGACAGGCCCGCCGGCGTAGCGGATCGCGTTGGTGACCAGTTCACTGGCGATCAGTTCGGTGGTGAAGGCGAGCTCGTCCAGGTCCCACACGGACAGCTGCCGGGTGACCAGGTGGCGGGCGTCACTGACGACGACGGGGTCGGCGTCGAGCTGCCAGGTCACGATGGAGTCCTCCGTGATGAGCCGGGTGCGGGCGAGCAGCAGTGTGACGTCGTCCGCGAGGCGTCCCGGCGGCAGGTCGGCGACGACATCGTGCCGGGCCTCCCGCAGCGGCCGGCCGAGAACGTCGGCACGCAGCAGACGGTCGGCCAGTCCCCGCATGCCCTCGTCGATGTCGCCCTCGTCGCGTTCGATCAGCCCATCCGTGTACAGGGCCATCACGCTTCCGGGCGGGAGCTCCGCCTCGGACATCTCGAAGGGCCAGCCGCCCACGCCGAGCGGCGGCCCGGGGCTGAGCTCGACGTAGCGCACCGTGCCGTTCGGGACCACGACCGCGGGCGGCGGATGCCCGGCGCTCGCCATGACGCACAGCCGTGTCACCGGGTCGTACACGGCGTACAGACAGGTGGCGGCCACCGGCCCGATGTACTCGGCGATCTGGGCCGCGCCTTCATCGGAGACGACCCCCTCGGCCTCGGCGGTGAGCTGGAGGATCAGGTCGTCGAGATGGACGAGGAGTTCGGCGGGCTCCAGCTCCAGATCGGCCAGCGCGCGTACGGCGCTGCGCAGGCGGCCCATCATGGCGGTGGCGTGCAGTCCGTGGCCCGCGACGTCGCCGACGACCAGGGCGACCCGGGCGGAGGACAGCGGAAAGACGTCGAACCAGTCCCCACCGACGCCGCTCGCCGCGTCGGTGGGCAGATACACGCTGGCGGCCTCCACGGCCGGTGTGTCGGTCGTCGCCGGTGGCAGGAGGCTGCGCTGCAGGGCCACTGCGGTGAGGCGCTCGCGTGTGTAGCGGCGGCCGTTGTCGACGGCAAGAGCGGCGCGGGTGGCGATCTCCTCGAGAAGGCTCAGGTCGTGCCGGTCCAGCGGGGGACGCTTCCCGGTGCGCCACACCGTGACCTGGCCGAGCAGGGTGCCCCGGGCTGTCATCGGCACGATCATCGCCGAGTGGGCGGCCGGGACGCCCTCGCTCCAGCGTGGCGGCTGTCCTCCCGCGGACGGTGCGTCATTGCCCGTGACCAGGGTTCCCCTGCCCTCCCGCGCGCGGAGGGGAGCGTTCTGCGCGGAGTGGATCACGCCGGTCCGCAGCCCGTCGGCCGCATGCCCGGCCACGGCTGTGCGGCGCAGCACCAGCGGACGGGACCGGACGGCGGCCGGTTCGCTGCCGCTGAACACCTCTTCCGCGAGATCCACCGCCACGCAGTCCCCCAGCGCCGGCGCCAGTACGGCGGCCAGATCCTCGCTCCCGCGGGTGAGGGACAGGGAGCCGCTCAGTACGGCGGTGGCCCGGTGCAGCAGATCGAGCCGGGCCCGGGCCCTTTCGTGGTCGGTGACATCGTTGAAGACCGCGGCGACCCCCATGAGCTGCCCGCTGGGCCCCTGCAGCCGGAAGGCCGAGAGCGCCATGACACGGCCCGCTCCGGGATCGTCGAGGGTGCGCGCCGTGGCATTGAACCCCACCAGCGGTTCGCCGCTGGTCAGCACCTCCTGAAGCTTCTCGTCGATGGTCCGGGCGTCCTCCGCCCGGAGAAAGTCCGCCAGGCGCCGGCCCCTCAGGTCGTCGGGGACCCCGGTGTAGGGCAGGAGCTGGGTGTTGGTCCGCAGCAGCCGCAGGTGCTCGTCGAAGACGGCCAGACCGATGCGTCCCTGGAGGAACAGCTCCTGGGTGAAGGCAAGATCCTGCCGCCACTTGCTGTCCTGCTCGGCGGGGGCACCGAGCAGGAGAAACCGCGCCCGGTGCTCCCCGGCGGATGCGTGCAGCGGGATCACGCGGAAGGTGACCTCGAGGCAGTCCCCGGATCCGCGCCGCAGGGCTGCCGTGCCGTCCCAGACCTCCTCCGGCGGCCCCGTGCGCTGTGCGAGGACCGCTCCCCAGGTGCTCGGCTCCGCGAGGAGGTCACGGACCGGACGGCCGCACACCTCGCTGCCGGGCCGCTGCAGGAGCCTCTCGGCGGCCGCCGTCCAGGCCACGACCGTTCCCGCGCCGTCCAGCAGTGATGCAGCCGTGTGGGCAGCGTCGAAGGGGTAGTCGTGATCGCTCTCGGTGGCGCACATGGCACATCCCGTCGGCTGTCCTGGCCGTTCTCATCATCCTCCATGCCGGGGACGCGGACCGGACTCAGCGCGCAGCTACTGCTTCGCTTCGTCCTCCGCCTTGCCCTTGGCCCGCCTGCCGATGACGGCGGCCGCGGCGAGGGCGCTCGCCGCGAAGGCCGTCGCGATCATCCACGGCTGGTCGAAGCGGTGGGAGGTGGCGTGGTCGAGCGAGTAGCGTCCGGGGCCGGCGACGGCGATGGCCGCGGCCGTGAAACCCAGGAACGCCGGGTACTCGAAGCCGCCGTCCTGGTTGAAGAATCCCGCGGGCGCATGCACGGAGACGGCCCCTGCCATGTTGCCCGCGGCTGCGGCACCGGCGGCCGGGGTGGCAAGACCGAGGGCGAGCAGCGCGCCGCCGCCCGTCTCACAAAGCCCGGAAAGGACGGCACTCGGCCTGCCGGGACGGAATCCCATGGCCTCCATGCCCTGCGCCGTCCCCTCGAGACCGGGGCCCCCGAACCAGCCGAAGAGCTTCTGGGTGCCGTGCGCGGCCAGTACCGCGCCGGTGCCGATACGCAGCGCGAGCAGACCGAGATCGCGTCGGACGAGGGATCCCATGGCTTCTCCTGCTTCCTGGGGGGGTGGCGTCGCGATCCACTCTCGTCCGGGCCGGGGCGGGGACCGGTGTGTTGCTGAGCCGTACGGGTGAGGCAGGGGGCGCTGGCATGGCCGGATGTGTGCGGTAGATTTTGCGCGCCCTTGACCAGCAAGATCTTTTCGATACGGAGACGTGCCCCTCAATGAGCGACATAGTCAGTGGACTTGGCCGCGCCGGCGCGTACGGCGCCCTCGGTGTGGTCCTCCTCATCCTCGGCATCGTGCTTGTCGACCTGCTCACCCCCGGGAAGCTCGGGCGGCAGATCTGGGAGGAGCGCAACCGCAACGCGGCGGTGCTGCTGAGCTCGGCGCTCCTCGGCATCGGGGGGATCGTCTTCACCTCGATCTGGACGACGTACGACAGCTTCGCCAAGGGGCTTGTCTCCACCGCCGCGTTCGGTGTCCTGGGCCTGGTGATGATGGCGGTGGCGTTCCTGATCCTCGATCTGGTCACTCCGGGCAAACTCGGTGCCACGCTGGTCGAGACCGAGCCGCACCCGGCGGTGTGGGTGACCGCCTCCTGCAACCTCGCGGTGTCCGCGATCGTCTCGGCCTGCATCGCCTGACGCCGTCACCGGAGGCGGGGCGCCGACCGGTTCGTGGCGACCGGGGGCCGCTCCCGGCGATATCCGGACAGCGCCCCCGGGAGACGTCAGCCGGTGCCGAAGAGCGGTCCGGTGACGGTGAGTCCGAGTTCGTCGCCGGTCAGGCTGAAGAACGCGAGCAGCATCAGCGCGGCGCCGCCCCGTGACACGTCCTTCAGGAACGCCGTCTGCTCCGTCCGGCGCGCCCGGGGCTCGGTGTCCTTCCAGAACAGGACGACGGCCGGCAGCAGGGCTCCGAGGTCGGGCCGGACGGCCGAGCAGCACGCTCGGCCGTCCGGCCAGGAGCACCACTTCGCGGAAGAGGGTCGCCGGCACCGGGGCGGGCAGGCCGCGGGAGGCCGCGTACCCGGCCATGGCCTTGGTCTGCGCGAAGTGGGCAACGCCTGAGCTCAGGAAGAGCAGCACGAACAGGATGCGTCCGATCAGCGCCAGGACGTCCGTCGAGACCTCCGGAAAATCGGCGTGAATGAATCGCTCGGATTCTCCCCCATTCAACCGCTTCACCCCGGAGTCCCGAAATCAGCCGCCCTCAGGGCCGCGCGGGGGTGACAAGGGTTTTCCCCGTATCGGCTTCATCTCGCCGTTCCCTACTGTCTGCCGCACCGGCAGATTCCGTACCCCACCTGGCCGATGTCAGGTGCATGTAAATCGGCATCCGCCGGTGACAGCCCTTGACCAGGGGCTGTCGCGCCGGCGGCGGCGCGCGGGCGGCCCCGGCCCAGGGGTACCGCGGTCGCACCCCCCACACCGCAACGCGGTTCACATCCCGCGCCGCCCGCCCGCGCTCCGCACCGTCATTGGAAAGGGAACACCTTGAAAGGTTCCAGACGGAGACTCATAGCCGTCGCGGCCGTGAGCGCCACGATCGCCGGCGCCGCCGCCACCTCCTCCGTGGCGCTTGCCGCCGGCCCGGCGGAGCCCTCCCCGAAGCCTGCCCCGGCTTCCCAGGCCATGACCAAGCTGCCGGCCGCGCCGGTCGAGAAGGTCATCGTCACCTACAAGTCCAAGGCCGCCGAGGCCAGTTCGAACGCCGCGGCCACATCCGACGCCGCGGACAAGGGCTCCGAGACGGGCGAGAACCTGTCCTTCGAGCGCCGTCTCGCCGGCGGTGCCGCCCTGGTCGACCTCGGCAAGGACGCGTCCAAGAAGGACGTCGCGGAGGTCATGGACGCCTTCCGCGCCGATCCGCAGGTCGCGTCCGTGGAGCCCGACATCCGCGCCTACGCGATGGCGGTCACCCCGAACGACACCGAGTACACCAAGCAGTGGGACCTGTTCGAGGCCACCGGTGGCATGAACGTCCCGGGCGCCTGGGACAAGACCACCGGCAGCGGTGTGACCGTCGC
This sequence comes from Streptomyces sp. NBC_00390, assembly GCF_036057275.1. Taxonomy (NCBI): domain Bacteria; kingdom Bacillati; phylum Actinomycetota; class Actinomycetes; order Kitasatosporales; family Streptomycetaceae; genus Streptomyces; species Streptomyces sp. NBC_00390. The sequence continues at coordinate 759,374 of NZ_CP107945.1, forward strand.
CGTCATCGACACCGGTTACGCCGCCCACTCGGACCTGGCCACCAATGTCGTGTCCGGTTACGACTTCATCTCCACCTCGGCGGACGCCCGTGACGGCAACGGCCGTGACAGCAACGCCAAGGACGAGGGCGACTGGAACGCCACCGACGGCGAGTGCGGCACCGGCTCCAAGGCGGGCAACTCCTCCTGGCACGGCACGCACGTGGCGGGCACCATCGCGGCGACGGCCGGCAACAGCAAGGGCGTCGCGGGCATCGCGTACAACGCGAAGATCCAGCCCGTGCGGGTGCTCGGCAAGTGCGGCGGCTCCTCCGCCGACATCGCCGACGCCATCACCTGGGCGTCCGGCGGCAGTGTCCCCGGCGTCCCCGCCAACGCGACCCCGGCGAAGGTCATCAACCTGAGCCTGGGCGGCGCCAGCGCCACCTGCCCGAGCGTCTACCAGAACGCCATCAACGGCGCAGTCTCCCGCGGCACCACCGTCGTGGTCGCCGCGGGCAACAGCAACGCCAACGCGTCCGGCTTCACGCCCGCCAACTGCGCGAACATCATCAACGTGGCGTCCACCAGCCGCGAGGGCAACCGCTCGTTCTACTCCAACTTCGGCAGCATCGTGGATGTCGCCGCGCCCGGTGGCGAGACCCGTCGCGCCACCGACACGCCCGGCACCGTCACCACCCCCGAGAACGGCATCCTCTCCACGCTGAACTCGGGCACCACCACGCAGTCGGCCGAGAACTACAAGCCCTACCAGGGCACGTCGATGGCCGCGCCGCACATCGCGGGCCTCGCCGCACTGCTGGAGTCGGCCAAGCCGGCCCTGACCCCGGCCGACATCGAGTCCGCGATCAAGGCCAACGCCCGTGCGCTGCCGGGCACCTGCACCGGCGGCTGCGGCACCGGCATCGCCGACGCCACGAAGACCGTGAACGCCGTCACCGGGACCCCGGGCGGCGCCACGTTCACCAACTCGGCAGATGTCACGATCAACGACAACTCGACCGTGTCGTCGTCGATCGCCGTCACCGGCCGCACCGGGAACGCCCCCGCCGCCCTCAAGGTCGACGTGGACATCAAGCACACCTGGCGCGGCGACCTGGCCATCGACCTGATCGCCCCGGACGGCACCGTGCGGAGCCTCAAGGCCTCCTCCGGCTCGGACAGCGCCGACAACGTCCTTGCGACGTACACCGTCGACGCCTCCAGCGAGGTCGCGAACGGCACCTGGAAGCTGCAGGTCCGCGATGTGGCCTCGGGTGACACCGGCTACATCGACTCCTGGAGTCTCACCTTCTGAGCCACCGGCTCGACAGCATCACCGCAGGTCAGGGGCGCGTTCCCGGCATATGCCGGGGGCGCGCCCGCGGCATTGTCCGGGCACGGCCTGTCCGTATGCCGGACAGCGGGCCTGGACTGGGGCGACAGGGTTCGTATTCTCTGCTCGAACGGGCAGGGGGCCCGCGCACGCCGGAAGGTGGTGGTGGGTTCGTGACGTCAGTGGCAAGCCGCCCTGCGCCCGTCGGACGGGGAGAGCTCATCGCGCGGCTCGAACGCGTCCTGCACACCCGTGGACGGGCCCTGCTCACCGGACCCGCCGGGGTCGGCAAGACCGAGATCGCCCTGGCCGTCGCCTCCGGTGCGGAGTCCCTCGGCGAGACCGTGCTGTGGCTCCCCGCACTTCCCGCGGACCGGGAGATACCCGGCGCGGCCGCAGCCGCGCTGGTCGCCTCCATCGCCACGTCCATGGCATGGCCGTCGCCGGGTGTGTCCGGCTCCTCACCCGCCCTCGACGTGCTCGAGGGACTGCCGGGGCCGCAACGGTCGGCTCTCGCCATGCTGTGCCGCGAGGCCCCGGTCCCCGACGACGGCTGGGACCCCGTCGCCCTGCGGCTCGCGCTCGCCCGAGTCCTGCAGACCCTGACCTCGCGCGGCCCTGTCCTCCTGGTCGTCGACGGCGTCCACTGCATCGACTCCGACAGCGCGGACCTGCTGCGCTTCGCGCTGCACCTCGCGCCGGCCGCACTGCGGGTCATCGCCCTCGAGACGCCCGCGGCCTTCGCCGCCGATGTGCGGGCCGCACCGGGGAGCGGCCCGGAGCCCCTGTGGGTGCCGTCCGAGGCCGACGTCCTGTCCGTACCGCCGCTCCAGGCCGACGAGATCGCGGAGCTCCTCTTCCACCACCGGCTGCCGTCCCGGATGGCCGGCCGCATCCACAAGGCGAGCGGCGGCAATCCGCGTCTCGCGCTCGCGGTCGGCCGGTCCCTCGCCGACGCCCGCACACCCGTGCACCACGCCGAGGCGCTGTCGCTGTCCGGCCGCGCGCGTGACCTGGCCCGGCAGCTGCTCGGTGTCGTCTCCCCCGAGGCGCGCAGCACCCTGCTGCTGGCGGCGCTGGCGCTGCGGCCGAGTGCTTCCCTGATCAGACGTGCCGGCCGGCCGACCGCCGAGGCGGACCTGGCGGCGGCCGAGCGGGCGCATCTCATCTCGCTCACGGAGGACGGGACGGTCGCGTTCACGGCGGGTGTACTGGCGTCGACGCTGGTGCACGACGCGTGCTGGACGGCGCGCAGCTCCGGGCACGCGGCGCTCGCCCGCGTCGTCGACGACCCCGTCGCGGCGGTGCGGCACCGGGCGCTGGCCACGGACGTCCCGGACGAGTCGCTGGCCGCGCAGGTCGCGGCGGCCGCGGACACCGCGCGGCGCCGGGGCAACAGCGCGCTGGCCGCCGAACTCGCCCTGCTCGCCGCCGAGTCCACGCCCGTGGAACAGGGTGCACGGCGGATCTCCCGGCTCGCCGACGCCGCCGAGGAGGCCGCCCGCGCGGCCCGCGCCGATCTGGCGGTGCGCGCCGCCGGCGACCTGCTGGCCCGGGACGCCGAGCCCCGCGACCGGGTGCGGGCGCGGCTCGCGGTTCTCGACACCGCGGGGCAGGGACTCGGCGATCTCGACGAGATCTATGTGCACGCCATGGAGGACTCCGAGGGCGATACGGCGATGCGGGCCGCCGTCCAGCTGCGGCTGGCGGTCAAGTACGTGCTCGCCGACGGCGATCCCGTACGGTCCCGGGGCGCCGCGGTCGAATCGGCGGTGCTGGCGGGGTCGGTGGGCGACCGGACGACGGCGGCCAAGGCACTGACCGTCCAGGCACGCATGGACCGCGTGCTGGGCTCGCCGGAATCGGAGCGGGTGCTCGCCAGGGCACGTGCCCTGGAGCTGGCGGAGCGTCCACAGGGGATCCGCAACGCCGCACAGATCCTGACGATCCGTCATGCACTGTTCGACGACCGGCTCACCGACGCCCGCGACCAGCTCAACGCCCTGCTGCCGCTGGTGGAACGCCGCGGCCCGGTCGAGGACGCCATCGAGCTGTTCCGTACGCTCGCCGAGGTGGAGGCCCGGCAGGGCCCCTGCGCGGCCGCGATCCCCCATGCCGGACGGTCCCTCGCCCTCACCCTAGAAGCGGGGCTCTCCCCCGGCCCTGCGTGGTACGCGCTGGCGCTCGCGGAGACCGCGGGTGGCAGCTTCGCACGGGCTGCGAGCTATGCACGGCGCAGCGTGCAGGCCTCGGACGAGGAGGGCGACCGTGTCTTCCTGTCGCGCAGCCTGTACGCGCTGGGCCGCGTCCAGCTCGTCACCGGGGACGTGGCAGGCGCACTGGAGACCCTGCGGCGGGTCCAGGCCAGTGAACGCGCCCAGTCGACGGTCGATCCGTCGATGCTGCGCTGGCACGAGGAGCTCGCCGAGGCCCTGCTCGCGAACGACGCCCTGGAGGAGGCAGCGGATCTCATCGCCGAAGTACGACCGGTCGCCCGGCACCTCGGCCGTACGACGGTGCTGCTCGGCTGCGACCGGGCCTACGCGCTGCATCTGGCGGCGAGCGGCAGGTCCGACGAGGCGGCGGAGCTGCTCATGCGCGTCGCCGAGCAGTTCGCGGCGGCCGGGCTGCCACTGGAGCACGGCCGCGCGCTGATCGCGCTCGCCCGCGTGGAGCGCCGCCGGCGACGGCGGTCGGCGGCCCAGAGCGCGCTGCAGGCCGCGGCGGGCGCCTTCGAACGGGTAGGCGCGACGCCCTGGCTCGCGCTGGCCACGGAGACCCTCTCCGGGGCCGCTGAGCCCGCCCCGGCCACGGGAACCGCGCGCGGCGGCGGCGCCCTGTCCACGCTAACGGATGCGGAGCTTCGGCTGGCCGGGCTGGTCGGCCAGGGTGCCAGCAACCAGGAGGCGGCGGCCAAGCTGTATCTGAGCGTGAAGACGGTCGAGGCGCGCCTCACTCGTATCTACCAGAAACTGGACGTCCGTTCACGGGCCCAGCTGGCCACCGCCCTGAACTCCTGGCCGGGCAGCCGGCCGCCTGCGGCGGTGCCGGACGGTCCGCCGCCCGGCTGACCGCCACAGGGCACGGTCCGGCGGTCAGCCCAGCCATCCACCCGTGAGGCGGAGCACCGCCGAGCCGTCCAGGTCGGCGAGCTTGGTGCCGGTGAAGCCACGGGCCCACTCGGACGTCTGGACACGGAACGCGGGCCGCTCCGCTGCGAGCGTCTCCAGCACCGACGCGGCGGCCTCTTGCGGGGTCTGCGCGCCGCTGAGGAACTGCGAGACGGTGCGGTCGACATAGGCCCGCAGCGCCTCCGTGTACGGCCCTGCGGCAGCGATCTCGGACTCCAGGTCGACCCCGAGGTTGTTGACGAACTCGGTGGCCACGGCACCGGGTTCGACGACACTGACGCTCACGCCGAGCTTCGCGGCGACCGGCGCGAGGCTTTCCATGTAGCCCTCGACGGCGAACTTGGCGGCACAGTAGGCCTCGTTGAACGGCTGCCCGATGATGCCACCGACGCTGGTCACGGTGATCAGACGGCCGCCGGAGGCGCGCAGATGGGGCAGCGCCGCCTTCGAGACATGGAGCACTCCGAAGAAGTTGACCTCCATGACCTGACGCACGTCGTCGACGGACTCGTTCTCCAGCGTGCCGAGGTGGCCCGCGCCCGCGTTGTTGACGACGGCGTCGAGGCGGCCGTGGTCGGCGATCACGCCGTCGATCGCGGCGGTGACGGAGGCCTCGTCGGTCACGTCCAGCTGCCGGATGTCGAGCTCGACGCCGGCCTCCGCCGCCGCCTTGCGCAGTGCGTCGGCACGGCCGGTGTCGCGCAGGGTCGCGACGGTGCGCCAGCCGGCCTGAGCCGCGGCGACGGCGGCGGCAAGGCCGATGCCGGAGGAGGTACCGGTGATCAGAACAACCTTGGAAGACATGATGCGGGCCCTTCGTCGGAGAGGAGCACGATTAAGTGCGTGTACACACACCATAAACATTATGTGCGTGCACACGCAACCGGTAGACTCGGATCATGAAGAAGAGGAAGCTCAGCCAGGCGGAGATGCCCGTCGCCGACCACGCCTTCTACGGGCTGGTCTGGGCCGGAACCGTCCTCACCGAACGGGTCGACCGCGCCCTGAGCAAGGCCCACGACCTGCCCGTCTCGTGGTTCGAGGTCATGCTCTGGCTCGCCTCCAGCCCGGACCCGGTCCCCGCCTCCGTCCTCGGCAACAGCACGATGCTGAGCCGCAGCCAGGTGTCCCGGGTCGTGGACGCGCTCCAGGGCCGCGGCCTGGTCACCCGTACCCCGTCCGCACGGGACGCCCGCTCCGTCGAGGTCGCCCTCACGGCCGCGGGCCGTGAGCTGTTCGCCGAGGCCGATGCCACGCGCAGAGCGTGCCTGGCCCCGGTCTTCACCGACCTCCTGGACGAGAAGGACCTGGAAGCCCTCAGCACCGTGTGGCACAAGCTGAAGGCGAACAAGGAGGGCACGGCCTGAGCGGCCCGGTGAGCGTGTTCACGGCTCCGGCGCCGGCGTCAGCGGCTGTTCGGTCCAGATGGTCTTGCCGTCGCGCGAGTAACGGGTGCCCCACCGCTCGGTGAGCTGGGCCACGAGGAAGAGTCCGCGGCCGCCCTCGTCGGTCGTACGCGCGCGCCGCAGGTGCGGCGAGGAGCTGCCGGCGTCGGACACCTCGCAGATGAGGTGCTGGTCACGGATGAGCCGCAGCCCGATGTACCCGCCGCCGTAACGGTAGGCATTGGTGACCAGCTCACTGACGATCAGCTCGGTGGTGAAGGCCATCTCCTCCAGACCCCACTCGGCCAGCTGGGCCGTGGCCAGGGCCCGGGCCTTGGCTGCGGCGGTCACATCGACGGCCAGCTCCCACACGGCCACCTGCTCCCGCGCCAGCACCCGGCTGCGCGCGACGAGCAGCGCGACGTCGTCGGCGACTCCGTTCTCCGCCGGGCGGTCGTGCAGCAGCGTGCTCCCCACCGTCCGGCAGGTCTCCTCGAGCGAGTCGGCGGGCACGGCCAGGGCAGCGCACAGATCCGCCAGGCTCTCGTCGACGTCCCGCTTGCGGCCCTGGATCAGACCGTCGGTGTAGAGCGCCAGCAGGGTGCCCTCGTCCAGCGTGATCTCGGCCGCCTCGAACGGCAGGCCGCCCAGGCCCAGAGGCGGCCCCGCTGGTACGTCGACGAGCTGCGCCTGTCCGTCCGTGGTCACCATCACCGGCGGCGGATGCCCCGCACGGGCCAGCGCACACTGCCGCGAGACCGGGTCGTACACCGCGTACAGGCAGGTGGCGCCGAGGACCTGCGGGACGCGCTCGTCGTCCGCGGGCTGCTCGGCGGCCAGGCGGTCCACGAGATCGTCGAGATGGGACAGCACCTCGTCGGGTGCGAGGTCGAGGTTGGCCAGGGTGTGCACGGCGGTGCGCAGCCGGCCCATGGTCGCCGCAGCGTGGATGCCGTGCCCGACCACGTCCCCGACGACGAGGGCGACGCGCAGCCCCGAGAGCGGGATGATGTCGAACCAGTCGCCGCCGACACCTGCCTCGGCGTCGGCCGGCAGATAGCGGTGGGCGACGTCGACGGCGGGGTGCCTGGGGACGTCGTGCGGGAGCAGGCTGTGCTGCAGGGTGAGCGCCGCGTCGTGCTGCTGGGTGTAGCGGCGTGCGTTGTCGATGCAGACCGCGGCCCGGGAGGCGAATTCCGCGGCGAGGGTGAGGTCGCCCTCCTCGAACGGGTCCCGCCGGTGCCACCGCCACAGGCTCAGCAGTCCGAGCACCAGTCCGCGTGCGATCAGCGGCACCACCAGCAGTGACGGTGTACCCAGTGCCTCGCCGACACGCGCGGCCCGCTCAGGGTCGCCGGCGAGCCACTTGGTCATGCCTTTCTGGTCGACGTCGAGAACCGGGCGCCGCTCGGCCAGGCACTGCGCCTGAAGGCTGTCCGGCGGGATGTGGATCGTGTGGCCGACCGGGTACATGACCTCAGCCTGGTTCGGCAGCATGCTGCGAATGGCCGCGCGGCGCACGGTGCCGAGCATCTCCTGGCTGGGTTCCTCACCGCGGGTCACCGGCTCCAGCAGATCCACGGAGACGCAGTCGGCGAGATCCGGGACCGCCACCTCGGCCAGCTCTCGCGCCGTCCGCGCGACGTCCAGCGTGGTGCCGATGCGGGCGCTCGCCTTGTTGAGCAGGGTCAGCCGGTGCCGGGCCCGGTGCCCCTCGGTCACGTCCTCGACCGTCTGCGCCAGACCGAGGACGCGGCCGGCCGAGTCCTGGATCCGGAACGCCGACACCGACACGAACAGCTCATGGCTGGGATCGTGGCGCAGCCGGCACGACTGCTCGGCGAAGATCGAGGACCGGCCCGTCTCGAGCACATCCCGCATCTGGCTTTCGACCGTGTCCGTGTCCTGCCGGATCAGGAAGTCGCTGGTGTAGAGCCCTCGGTGCTCCTCCACGGGCAAGCGGCTGAATCTCGAGATCGCCCGGTTCACCCGCAGGATGCTCATGTCCGGGGCGTGGACGGTCAGGCCGATCGGGGACCGCCGGAAGAGTCCGTCGAGGACCGCCCGGTCCGTCTCCCACTGGATCACCTCCTCGGCGGGCGCGCCCACCAGGAACCACTCGACGCCCGAGTCCCCCCGCAGGATGATCCGGGCCCGGCAGCCCAGTTCCACCCGGCGGCCGCTGCTGTGCCGCACTGGTACGACCCCGAACCATCCCCGGCCGTGCAGGCAGTCCGCGACCGCCTCCAGCACGACATCCCGGTCGCGCGGGTCGACCAGGAGCGCGGCCGCCGGCTTCCCGAGCACCTCACCGGACGGGTAGCCGAGCAGCGCCTCGGCCCGCTCACTCCAGCCGACGATGCCTCCGCGGTCGTCCAGCACCACCGTGGCCGCACGGCCCAGCGCGAACGGGTCCTCGGGCCCCTCGCTGAATGTCGTCACCGGTGTGTCCACAGCTACCACCCCCTCCCCACCGCATGGCCGGCAGGACCGCGCCGAACCGGCGGGGTGCCGGCCGCGGAACGGTGCGGGTGCCGCGTCCGGGCGAGGAGCATCGCCACGTCGTCCTGCGCTTCGGTGGGCAGCAGCCGGCCGAGGACGTGGTCGCAGATGTCGTCCAGCGGGCGGTCGAAGTCGCGCAGCGCCCGGGCCAGCTGTTCCATGCCCTGGTCGAGATCCTTGTCGCGGGCCTCGATGAGGCCGTCGGTGTACAGCACCAGCAGACTCCCAGGGGGCAGCGGCACCTTCTCGGTCGGGAAATCCTGACCTCCCGCACCCAGCGGCGTACCGGAAGGCCCGTCGAGGAACGTGATCGCCCCTCGGGCGTGGGCCACGGCCGGCGGCGGATGCCCCGCCCGGGCGATCAGACAGCCCTCGGCCGCCGGGTCGTGGACCGCGTAGACGCAGGTCGCCATCTCGTTCTCGCCCAGGTCGGCCACGGCGGAGTCGAGCGAGCGGAGCAGCTCGGCCGGGGGCATTCCGTGCCGGGCCAGTGTGCGTACCACCGTACGCAGCTGCCCCATGACGGCCGCCGCGTGGATGCCATGACCCATGACATCGCCGATGACCAGCCCGGTGGTGCCGTCGGGCAGGGCGATGACGTCGTACCAGTCCCCGCCGACCTCGTGGTCGCTGGCAGGCAGATACCGCCCGGTGAGCTCGAGCCCCGGCACGTCGGGCAACGCGGTGCTCGTCAGGCTGCGCTGGAGGGTGAGGGCGGCCTCCCGCTGGCTGGTGAACATGCGCGCGTTGTCGATGTTCAGCGCGGCGCGGGAGACCAGCTCGTCCATGAGGACACAGTCCTGCTCGTCGAACCGCTCACGGCCGCGGACACGCGTCACCACCACGGCGCCGAGCACCGTGCCGCGTGCGACCAGAGGGATCAGCCGCGCGCAGCCGAACCGGGTGCTGAGGTACGTACGCAGTCGGTCGGCGCGCGGATCGGTGATCAGCTGCGGGATGTCGGACAGGTAGAGGTTCATGGGACGTCCGTCGGTGACGACCTGCTCGTACACCGAACCCAGCGGGATCTGGAAGGTCATGCCGACCGCCAGCTGCGGGGTGGGGGCGGCGAAGGCGTCGGGGAAGGCGGCGGCCAGCCGCCGGACAACGCCGTGGCTGGACGCGGTTGCCTCGTCGGGGCCGAGTACTTCCTCCAGCAGCTGGACGTCGGCGGAGTCGGCCAGCTGGGGGACAAGGACCTGCACCACCTCCTCGGCGGTCTGCCGCAGGTCCAGCGTGGTCCCGATCCGCGCACCGGCCTCGGCCAGGAAGGCGAAGCGCTGGCGTGCCCGCCCCACCTCGGCCTGTGCCCGCTCCGCCGCGGAGATGTCGATCACGGAGGCGATCAGGCCGAGCCGGCGGCCGGCGCTGTCGAGCAGCGGCGCGTAGGAGCAGGACCACGTCCGCTCCTGGTCGGGATCGGCGGGGGTGCGACCGGTACGGCGCACGTCGACCATCGCCTCCCCCGAGTCCAGGACCTGCCGCATCACGCTCTCCAGGACGGTGGCGTTGATGCCGGGTGCGACCTCGGACAGCCGTCTGCCGAGGTGCTCGGGCGCGGAGAGGCCGTTCATCCGCGCCAGCGCGTCGTTGACCCGGACAAAACTCAGATCGGGGCCGAGGATCGCCAGACCGATGGGTGACTGGGTGAACAGGCCCTCCAGGGCGGCGAGCGAGTCCCTCATCGTGCGGACGGCGGATGTCTCCACCGCGATGGCCAGGATGCCGGTGTGCCCCTGCACGTCCGCGGAGGGGACCACCCACATCTCCATCGGCACGAGGTGGCCGTCGCGGTGCCGCAGCGCCAGGGTCCCGACGACTGCCTCGCCCGCCAGCACTTTCTGCTTCATCCGCTCGGCCGGCCCCCAGCCGGCGGGGGGCACCAGAGCGGGAACCGCGCTCCGGCCCACCACCTGGTCGTGCGTATAGCCGAGCAGGTCCTGGGCGGCCAGCGACCACTCCACGATGCGTCCATCCGCATCGGACCTCCACAGCGCGATCGGCAGCAGGTCGCGGAGCACACCGGCATACCCGATCGCCGACAGTGGCTGATCCGGCGCATCACTCGTCGACCCGTGTATGTCCAACGCAACGACCTAACCCCGGGGTGTCGGGCGCTCCGCCTGCCGACCGCTCCCGTTGTCCGGGTGCAGTTCCACATAAACCCTATCGATCCGCACTGACGTGGGCGAACGGAGTTTCCCGGAGTTGCCGGCCGCACAAATGGGTGCCTGGAGGAAAGACCAAGAGGCCGTGCCGGATGTTCCGACACGACCTCTGATCGACGACTTCGAAAAGTCGGGACGACAGGATTTGAACCTGCGACCCCTTGACCCCCAGTCAAGTGCGCTACCAAGCTGCGCCACGTCCCGATGCCCGTCTGACCTGGGGCTTCCCCCTGGCCGAACGTGCAAGAGAACCATACCCCACTCCGCGGGGCGGGCGGACGGGGTGGGCCGTGGCCGGTGTGACACCCGCCGGCGGATCGAACGCTGTGTGCGCACACCCGACCTGACGGGCAGCCACGGGGGCCCGGGCCGGCCTGCTGCCCGACGGGACCGCGCCGTCCCGGCCGGGGGCCGCACACACCTGGAGGCACGGGTCGCCCGGCGCCGCAGGCCGGCGCGGCCGGCCGTGAAGCGGGCCCGGTCCCAGCCGGGCCGGCCACGGGACCGAACAGGCGGGAAGGCCGTCCGCTGCGGCGACGGGGGCTGCCCACGGTCCGCTCCTGCGTCGCACTCGGCGGCCGGGTACCGCCCGGCCCGCCGCGCCGGGCGGTGTCCGGGGCACAATCGGGGCGTGGAGAAGGCACCGAGGGACCGCGACTTCGACGGACGCGCACGCAATGCCCGCCCGCGCGACGGCCTGGGCCGCCCCCTGCCGTACGGAGAGAGAGGCGTCGAACGCCAGCCCGAGGGGGTGCTGCGCACTCCGGCCGAGACGCTGGCCGAGGCGCAGCGTCTGCTCGATGCGGGCATGCCGTTCCATGCGCACGAGGTCTTCGAGGACGCGTGGAAGTCGGGACCGGACACCGAGCGTGAGCTGTGGCGGGGCCTCGCCCAGCTCGCGGTCGGCCTGACGCATGCGGCCCGGGGCAATACGACGGGCGGCGCGCGCCTGCTGCGGCGCGGCGCGGACCGGATCGCGGACTTCCCCGATCCGTACGCCATCGATGTCGCTGGTCTGACCGCCTGGGCGCGCGATCTGGCGGCCGGCCTCAGCGGTCCGGTGGACGCGGCGTCACGGGCGCCGCGGCTGACCCTGTAGCAGGACCACTTCCAGCGTGCGCGGGCCGTGCACGCCCTCGACCCGGTCGAGTTCGATGTCGCTCGTCGCCGACGGACCGGAGATCCAGGTCAGGGGGCGGGTCGGGTCCAGGCGTGGCATGGCCTGCGGAACGGAGGCGACGATCTGGTCCGGGGCGCGCACGACGCAGATGTGCAGGTCGGGTACGAGGGTGAGGGCCCTGCGGCCCTGGCCTGGACCGGCGTCAAGGACGATCGTGCCGGTCTCGGCGATCGCCAGGGAGCAGCCGGTCACCACGGCGTCCGTCGCATCGAGTTCGTACGGAGTCAGCGGGCCTTCGTCGGTCCGCCGTTCGACGTCGGCAGCGGCGAGCCAGGCCGGCGGGAGTCCGTCGGGCACGGCCACCGAGCGCGCACCGCGCCCGGCCAGCAGCCGGGCGATCAGTGCAGGCACCTCGGCCTCGGAGGCGCGGTGGACATGGGCCCGGTAGTCCGCGAGGTTCTCGTGCAGCAGGCCGAGCAGCGCGGCCGGGTCGTGCGGCGCATGGCTCTCCAGATAGTCGCGGGCGGCTTCCGGTGCCGCGGGGGCGTCGGCCACGGCGGCCCTGATGCGGCCGAGGATCCGGTCGCGGGAGCTCGCCCGGTGGGAACGTTCACTCATGTGCGGTTCTTCTTCCACCAGTCACGGAAGGATGTGGCCGGCACCTGCGGGAGTTCGCGGGTGCCGGTCCACGCGCCCGCGCCGGGCGGCTTCTTCGGATGCAGTCCCCGGGTTTTCGACGCTGCCCGCTCGGCGGCGGCCAGAGCCCCCGGATGGTTCAGCACCCAGGTGGCGGCCTTCATCGCGGCCTTCTCCCGTCTGTGGCCCTTGCCGCCCTGCTCCACGACCTTCTCCCGAAGGTGGACGAGCACCTCGGGGATGTCGATGGCGACCGGGCACACCTCGTAGCAGGCGCCGCACAGAGTGGAGGCGTAAGGCAGCGAGGCGTCGATCTCGCTGCCGGTGCCGCGCAGTTGGGGACTCAGGATCGCGCCGATCGGGCCGGGGTACACGGAGCCGTAGGCATGGCCGCCGGCGCGCTCGTACACCGGGCAGACGTTCAGACAGGCCGAGCAGCGGATGCAGCGCAGGGCCTGCCGGCCGACGTCGTCGGCCAGTGTCCGCGTACGGCCGTTGTCGAGCAGTACCAGATGGAAGGTCTGCGGCCCGTCGCCGTCCCTGGTCCCCGTCCACATGGAGGTGTACGGGTTCATCCGCTCGGCGGTCGAGGAGCGTGGCAGGGTCTGCAGGAAGACCTCCAGATCCCGCCAGGTCGGCACCACCTTCTCGATGCCGGCCACGGAGATGAGCGTCTCGGGCAGCGTCAGGCACATCCGGCCGTTGCCCTCGGACTCGAGGACCACGATGGTGCCGGTCTCGGCGACCATGAAGTTGACGCCGGAGACACCGACCTTGGCGCGCAGGAACTTCTCCCGCAGATGCAGCCGGGCTGCCTCGGCGAGTTCGGCCGGGCTGTCGGTCAGTCCGTCGGGCGCGCCTCTGCCCCAGTCGGCCATCCTGCGGGTGAAGATGTCGCGGATCTCGTCGCGGTTGCGGTGGATGGCGGGGACGAGGATGTGTGAGGGGCGGTCGTCGCCCAGCTGCACGATGAGTTCGGCCAGATCGGTCTCGTACGCCGCGATGCCCTCGGCCTCCAGCGCTTCGTTCAGACCGATCTCCTGGGTGGCCATCGACTTGACCTTGACGACCTCGCGCTCGCCGGTGGCTTTGACCAGATCGGCCACGATCCGGTTGGCCTCGGCGGCGTCGGCCGCCCAGTGCACGGAGCCGCCCGCCGCGGTGACCGCGGCCTCCAGCTGGACGAGGTAGCGGTCGAGATGACGCAGCGTGTGGTCCTTGATCTGCTTGCCGGCCTCCCTCAGCGTCGCGAAGTCCTCGAGCTCCGCGACGGCCAGTGCCCGCTTGTCGCGGATGGTGTGGGTGGCGTGCCGCAGATTGGCGCGCAGTGTGGGGTTGTGCACCGCGTCCCTCGCCGCCACGGGGAAGGACGGCATCCCGAGATAGGTGCCGCTCATGCCAGGGACTCCTCTCCTGTGCGGGGATGCGCTTCCGTGCCGGCGAGAATCTCCGCGATGTGCAGGGTGCGCATCGGCTCCCTTCGGCGGCGCAGAATGCCGCCGATGTGCATCAGGCAGGAGTTGTCCGCGCCGCACAGCACCGTGGCCCCGGTGGACACCGCGCTCGTCGCCTTGTCCTGTCCCATGGCGGTGGAGACGTCGGCGTTCTTGACGGCGAAGGTGCCGCCGAAGCCGCAGCATTCCTCACCGCCGGGCAGTTCGCGCAGTTCCAGGCCCTTGACGGCAGCCAGCAGCCGGCGCGGCCGGTCCCCGACGCCGAGCAGCCGCAGACCGTGGCAGGAGGGGTGATACGTGACGACGTGCGGGAAGTACGCGCCGACGTCGGTCACGCCGAGTACGTCGACGAGGAATTCGGTGAGCTCGTAGGTGCGGGCCGCCAGTTCCTCGCCCGGCGGGCCGCCGAGCCGGGGATAGTGCTGCCGGACCATGGCCGCGCAGGAGCCCGAGGGGGTGACGACGTACTCGTACCCCTCGAAGGCCCGCGTCGTACGCCGGACGAGGGGCTCGCACTCGCGCCGGTATCCGGTGTTGAACTGCGGCTGTCCGCAGCACGTCTGACCGGCCGGGAAGTCCACGTCGACCCCCAGCCGTTCCAGGAGTTCCACGGTGGCGATGCCCGTGGCCGGGAACACCGCGTCATTGACGCAAGTGATGAAGAGTGCGACGCGCATGGCCGGAGGATATGCGGGATGCCGGGCCGTGCGTCCCAACCCGGGCCGTGAGACATCGGGTCACCGGGATCCGTTCACCGGATTCCTCCGAGGATGCGCGCACACCACCATGGACTGCGCACAGTGCGGAGCGAGAACCAAGCACGCACTGCCTCTTTCGACGCGAACGTATGCCTGCACCGCGTGCGGAGCCGTATCCCCCAGGGACAAGAACTCCGCCCGCGTGATGCTGGTCCGGGCTGGTCTCAACCCGGCTGGTGCTGATCGCGGAAGTCCAGCCCAGGCGCTGCCTGGTCCGGCAGCGTGAGCCAGAAATCCCCAGACCAGCCCCGGAGGGCGAGGAATCCCATCCCTCCACGGAGGGGAGGATTCAACATTGGACATGGAGCGTCTCGGGCGAGCGGTGGATCAGCGTCGGACGCATGACGACCGGGGCCTGTTCCTCGTCGAGCCGCAGTCCGGGGAGTCTGCGGGCGAGCAGTCCAAGGGTCAGGGCCAGCTGTTCGCGGGCGAGCTGGGAGCCGGGGCAGCCGTGCGCGCCGTGGCCGAAGGCCACATGACGGCGGGACAGGGGTCGGGTGATGTCGAAGGCATCGGGTCGGTCATGGCTGTGCTCGTCGCGGTTCGCGGAGCCGTAGGCCACGAACACGGTCGCTCCGGCGGGCAGTTCGGTTCCGGCGACGGTGACCGGCCGGGTGGCGGTGCGGCGGAAGCCCTGGACGGCCGTGTCATAGCGGGCGGCCTCCTCGACCGCGGCGGGTACCAGCTCGGGGTCGTCGCAGATCATCTCCCACTGCCGCCGGTCGCGCAGCAGGTGCAGCAGCGTGGTGCCGATGAGGGCCGAGGTGGTCAGATGCCCGGCGATCAGGAAGTTCTGGAAGCTGGAGACGAGTTCGTGGCGCTGGTCGAGGGTGAGCTCGCCGCTGCCGGGTGCCAGAGCCGCGACCATACCGGACAGCAGATCGTCGCGGGGATGCGCCCGCCTGTCGCGGATGTACCGGTCGAGCATGGTCTGCAGCGCCACGACGTCCTCGGCGGCACCGACCTGCTCGTCGGGCTCGAGAGGACGGAACAGCAGCTGCTCGGCGCGGTAGCCTCCGTACACCGCGGCCGGCACGTCCTGCGGGTCGATGCCGATGAGCCGGCCGATCACCTGACCCGGCAGCTTGCGGGCGTACGCCTGCATCAGCTCCACGCGGCCGTCGGCGGCGAAGTCGTCCACGAGCGCCTCGGCGCGCTCGGCGGCGTACGGCACGAGGGCCGCGACGCGGGCCGCGGAGAGCCCGCGGTTGAGGGGGGCCCGGTGCCGCTGGTGCGACGCGCCGTCGGTGGAGACGACGGTGGGCCGCTTGCCGAACCCCTTGGACAGCACCTGCAGCGCGGCGGGCGAGGGCATGACGTCGGGGAGCAGCGCGCGCACGGACGAGAAGTCGTCGGAGCGGATCAGCACTTCGCGTACGTCCGCGTCGCGCGCGACGAGCCAGGCGTCGAGTTCGGGCACGAAGGTCAGGCCCGGCGTGCCGCGGGCCTCGGCGTAGAGCGGATAGGGGTCGCGCTGTAACTCGTCGAGCCTTCCGTGGTCCTTGCTCGCCATGCGACGCCTCCAGGGCTTGAGGACGGACAGCGGACTCCGGGCCCGGTGGACACCCGGAACGTCCGCCATCGTGCACGAGGCCCGCGGCGCGCGTGAAGGGTGCGTCGCGCCCCCGCGTCAGGAGCGGTTCGGCGCCAACGCCCGCACCAGGACCGACGTATGGCTGTGCGCCGGCTCCTTGGCCGCCGTCAGGAGGGTCAGCGGCCCGGCCTCCGCGAGCGTCCGCAGCCGCTCCAGCGCCTCGGCGGCGGCGGGTTCGGCGAGTTCGCTCTCGTAGCGCCGGCAGAACTCCTCGTACGCCCCCTCCGGGCCGTGGTACCAGCGCCGCAGTTCCGTGGACGGCGTGAGAGCCTTCGGCCACTCGTCGACGCGGGCGTCCGTCTTGCTCAGGCCGCGCGGCCACAGGCGGTCGACCAGCACCCGCGTGCCGTCGTCCGGCTCGGGGGCGTCGTAGATTCTGCGGACCCGGATCCGGGAGGCGTCGTGCTGCATCTGTCCAGGGTCGCCGATGGATTGCGGGTGCGGCACCGGGGCAGGGCCGTTCGGAGGAGAAGGGCCGGTTCTGCCGTGCGGCGCCCCGGGGGATGTCCGGCGCGGGGGCGTCGCCGGCCCTGGGCGCCGGGCCTGCCGGGCGCACACGTGGGGCCGCACCAGGGCCGGGCGCGCTGTCGCCGGTCCGGCCCGCCCGGTGCGCTCACCCCGGGGCGGCGCTGTTGCTGTGACCCGGCCCGGACCCGCGCTGCCGCACCTGTGAGCGGACCTCTTCGGGCGCGGAAGGAGCCTTGACGGTCAGTCCGTGAACGACCCGTGACGGCCCGCACCGCCCGCGAACCGGTCGGCGCCCGACCGGGTCTCCCCCGCCGTCAAGGGGACCATGCCGTGCCGGTACTCGGCGGCCAGCGCGTCCGGTGTGCCCAGTCCGTGCTGCTCGAGCACGGAGAGCCTGTCGTGCCGCAGGCACAGCTGCGGGAACGCGGCGATCTCCCGGGCGAGTTGCTCCGCGGCCCGGCGCGCGTCGCCCGGCGGTACGAGCCGGTTGGCGAGCCCGATGTCGTACGCCTCGGAAGCCGGCACGGGGCGTCCCGTGAGGATCATGTCCATGGCGCGGCTCTCGCCGATCAGGCGCGGCAGCCGCACCGTTCCACCGTCCACGAGGGGCACACCCCAGCGCCTGCAGAACACCCCGAAGACCGCGTCCTGTTCGGCGACCCTCAGATCGCACCAGAGCGCGAGCTCCAGCCCGCCGGCCACCGCATGCCCGGAGACCGCCGCGATGACGGGTTTGGTCAGTCGCATCCGGGTGGGCCCCATCGGCCCGTCGCCCTCGGCGAGCGCCTTGTTGCTGCGCTCGGTGCCGATGCCTTTGAGATCGGCACCCGCACAGAAGGTGCCGCCTTCGCCCCACAGAACGGCGACCGACGCGTCCTTGTCCGCCTCGAACCGGCGAAAGGCGTCCGCGAGTCCGTCTGCCGTCGGCCCGTCGACGGCGTTGCGGACCTCGGGACGGCTGAGCACCACCGTGAAGACGGGTCCGTCCCGCTCGATCCGCACGGCCGGGTTGTCGTCCATCGATCCCCTTTCCTGGCACCTGGACCGGCCGGGCCGGGCAGATGCCTTCGACAGACTCCCCAGCCTGCACCCGTCCGGCGACGCGTGGTGACCGGGACGATAGAGGACCCCCATACAGTCCGTCCAGACTGTTTGTTGATCCATGATCCGTGCCGTACGCTCCCGCCATGCCACCCACCCGACGCACCCAGCAGCAACGCCGGGAGGAGACCAGGCAGCGGCTCCTCGACGCCACCATCGACTGCCTTGTCGAGTACGGCTTCGCGGGCACCACCACCCATCGGGTGCAGGAGCGGGCCGGAGTCTCGCGCGGCGCCCTGCTCCACCACTTCGCCTCCAAGGCGGCCCTGCTGGCCGCCGCGACCCACCATGCCGCCGAGCTGCGGCTCGCCCACATCCGCAGCGAGGCGAACAGCGACGGCAGGAGCCCGCAGAAGGGTCTCGAACTGCTGCGCGCCGCGATGTCGGGACCCTACTTCCTCGCGGGCCTGGAACTGTGGCTGGCCGCCCGCACCGACCCCGAGCTCAAGTCGGCCCTGCTGCCCGCGGAGCGCGAGGTGGGCACCGCCCAACGCGCCGTCCTCGCCGACATCTTCGGGCCCGAGGTCACCGCACGCTCGGACTTCGCCATGCTCTGCGAGTCGCTTCTGGTCCTGCACCGCGGCCTCGCGCTCACCGGCGTACTGCGCGAGAACCCCTCGTTCGACGAGGAATTGCTGGGTCTGTGGGCGGAGCGTTTTCTGGGGGCAACGCCGTAAGGGCCGGGCGTGCCTCCCGCCGCGCGCGGCCTCACCCGCACGCCGCCGCTCGGTCGCGGTGGCACGACCGTCGTCCGATCCTGGTGTCCTGGTGTTGGCGCACAGCACCAGAGGCACCTTGGAGGCGGTGACACCGTGTCGGACGCCGATGCGCCGATCCACAACTCGATGGCCGACGGCATGGGGGCGGCACTCCTCGACGCGCTGTTCAGCCAGTCCACCATGGCGCTGTACGTCCTCGACGCAAACCTGCGGACCGTGAGCGTCGACACCGCGTCCCCCGTGGCACCCGTCGGATCGCTCCTGGGCCGGAGATTCACCGAGATCTACCGGCTCGAGCGGTCGGACGAGGCGGAGCGCCTGTTGGAGAGAGCCCTGGACACCGGTGCGCCCACCCGCAGATGGCGCGTGCGCGGCCGGCGTGCGGACGGCTCCGGTCCGGACCACAGCTTCACCGTCTCCTTCTACCGGCTCACCGGTTCGGACCGTGCCACGCCCGGTGTGCTGGTGCTCGTGGCCGATGTCTCGGAGGAGGAACAGGCCCGTTCGAGGGCGGCGGCACTGGACGCGGTGCGCGAGCGCGTGGGGCAGTCGCTCGATCTGGTGGCCACCTGTCGCGATCTGGCCGATGCTCTGGTACCGGCCTTCGCCGACATCGCGGTGGTCGACGTGGTGGAGGAGGTGCTGCGCGGCGCGGAGCCGCCCCTGCAGCCCCTCACCCGCGACTCCTCGCTGCGGCGCACCGCCTTCCGCGGCCCCAGCGGGGTCGACGCCGCCTATCCGGTGGGGGATGTGCGCGACGTCCCGTATCCCACCCCCTACGCACAGGCGCTGTCCGACCTGCGGCCGCGCCGCGTCACGCTGGGCCCGGACACCCCCTGGCTGGCGGCAGACCCGGCCAGGAGCCGGGCGATCGAGGCGACGGGGGCCCATTCGCTCATCGTCGCTCCCCTGGCGCTGCGCGGCATGGTCCTCGGCGCGGTGAGCCTCTACCGCTGCAAGAGGTCCGAGCCCTTCAGCAAGAACGATCTCTCCTTCACCGTGACACTGACCGCGCACACCGCACTGAGCATCGACAACGCCCGTCGCTACGCCCGGGACCACACCATCGCCTCGACGGTCCAGCGCCGTCTGCTCCCGTACGCCGCCGCCGACCGCATCGCCGTCGAGACCGCGCCACTCTACTTTCCCGGGCGCAACAGCGGCTGCTGGTTCGACACCATCGCACTGTCCGGCGCGCGCACCGCGAGGAAGAGATGTACGCGGCCGAGCTCGTCGTCAGCGAACTGGTGACCAACGCGGTCCGCTACGGCGCCCCGCCCGTGCGCCTGCACCTGATCAAGACACACACGCTGACCTGCGAGGTCCACGACACCGGCACGGCGGCACCGCATCTGCGCCATGCCCGGACGGCGGACGAGCGCGGACGGGGGCTGTTCATCATCAACCAGCTCGCAGCCCAGTGGGGCACCCGCTACACCCGGGACGGCAAGATCATCTGGGCGGAGCTGAGTCCGCCGCAGCCGACCGGATGACGCCACATCGGGTCACAAGGACGCCGGAAACGGTCAGAGGCCGTGTCGGATGTCTCCGACACGGCCTGTGACCTGCGACTTCGAAAAGTCGGGACGACAGGATTTGAACCTGCGACCCCTTGACCCCCAGTCAAGTGCGCTACCAAGCTGCGCCACGTCCCGATGCCCGCCTGACCTGGGGTTTCCCCCGGCCGAACGCGCACGAGAACAATACCGCACTTGGACCGGTGGTCACGAACCCGTATTTCATGTCCCGCCGCGTCCGCCACGTCGCCCCGGCACCGCCTCCCCTCGGCCGCACTTCGGGTTGCCCGGCGGCGGGAGGCACGGGCAGGCCCGAGCCTCCCGGCTCGGCGCTCCCTGATGCGGCCAGTCGCAGCGCAGCCTCCGCCTCGTCCGGGTGGCCTGCGGCTCGCGCCACGGCGGGAGCGTCGTCACGGTCCGCCGCATACCGAGCAGTGCGCGACCGTGCCGACCGAGGGCATGGACATAGCAGCGTCGGCAGCGAGGAGCGACCGCGTGACGGGCGACGGGCGACCGCCCGGACACGGTGATCGCGGAGCCGTCCCTCGCCGGCACCTCGCCACCCGAGGGCAGGCTCCGCGGGGCCGCTCGCGGCTCGGCGACGCCCTCGCCCACCGACGGGCGGCCACCGGAGCACCGGACGCGGGGGCCGGACCCTGGTCGGGTGTCCGTAAGGCGAAGGCGCCGCCGACGCCGCTCAGTCCACCGGCGGCTCGGCCAACTCCGGATGCGTGTCGAGCAGTCTGCGCGGTGCGGCCTGGCGCCAGGAGTCCGCCAGGATCGCCCGCAGCTCGTCCACGTCGTCCAGGGCCGCGAGCCTCACCCGCAACCACGGATAGTTCTCGTCGTGGCCTGTGCGCAGAAAGAACTTGCCGGGCTCCGACGCGATCAGCTCCTCGCGGTCCTCCTGGGGACACTTCACCCCTATCACCTGGTCGTCGTCGTCCAGCGAGGCGAAGATTTTTCCTCCCTCCACCCGGAAGGTGGGCATACCCCAGGCGAGCTTCTCCACAGCCCGCGGGAGCGCGAGCGCGATACGGCGTACGTCGTCGGCAGTGGCCATGGAAACGACCGTACGACTCACCACTGACACCGGTACCAACCGCAGGGACGCCGGGGAGTGCGGCTGCCCCGTACGGGCGCGCGTGAAGGTGCGACCCCTCGATGCACGCCCCGCGATGCGCGCCCGCGCGCTCTGTGCCACCACATTGCGCCGCACGTGGCCACCAGCCAGGCAGGGAAGGGCTCTTTTCAGTCCGCTTCGGCGCTTTATCGATTCTGCAGATGGTCCCGGATGACACACCTGTGTTCTTCTGAGGTGATCAATTGACCCTGAGTGCCATATGCCCACGAAACCTTTGCCTTTGGCATGTGGCAGGAAGTGATGCACGGGGAATGCCGTACGACGGGATCAGGCAAGGCTTTACCACACAGAACAGGCGTTCAATCAAACCTCAACGGTCAAGGAATCGGCCAAAGTTGACAACGACCTTGTCCCGCTCCGGAAGGGTCAACACGCTGATGTGGTCGGCCTGTTCGGGACGGGACCACTGCCGATGCACCACCTGCTCGAACAATCGCACGAGCAGGCGTTTCGCAGAGGAGGGCTCGCGATGGACGGATACTTCGCCAGTCGACTGCACCATCAGCTTCGGGCCGAAGTGAGGGAATTCGCCGAGAGGGAGGTGCGGCCCCGGATACCGGCGATGGAGGAGGCCCGCGCGGTCCACCGGGAGCTGTCCCTGCTGATCGCGCGACAGGGCTGGCTCGGCGTCACCATCAGCAGCGATTACGGCGGAACGGCACTCGGACACCTCGCCAAGACCATCATCATCGAGGAGCTGTCACGAGTCAGCGGCGCCATGGGCGCGATGGTGCAGGCGTCCCAGCTGGGGGTGGCGAAGATTGTCCATTTCGGCAGTGACGAGCAGAAGAAGACCTGGCTTCCCGCCATCGCCGCCGGTGAATGCCTGCCCACCATTGCTGTCACGGAGGCCGAATCGGGCGGCCATGTGCTCGGCATGAGCGCCACCGCTGTGCGGGACGGTGACGAGTACGTGCTCAATGGCCGAAAGATATTTGTCGGCAACAGCCACGTAGGCGATCTGCACGGCGTGGTGGCCAGGACGGGACCCGGCTCAGGTGGGCTCACGGCCTTTCTCGTCGAGTCGGACCGGCCGGGGCTCCGGATCGGCGAACAGAGTCCGACGATGGGACTGCACGGGTTCAGCTTCGGCGAGCTTCACTTCGAGAACTGCCGGGTGCCCGCGGCCAACCGGCTCGGCGACGAGGGCGACGGGCTGGCCGTGGCCTACTCGTCCAGCGTGCTGTACGGGCGGGCCAACCTCACTGCCGTATCCCTCGGCATCCACTGTGCCGTCCTCGAGGAGACCACCCACTTCTGTGCCCAGCGCCACCGATACGGCAAGCCGTTGCACGAACTTCCCTCGGTGAAACTGAAGTTGGGGGCCATGCAGTCGCGGCTGATGACGGCCAGACTCGCCGCCTACCACGCCGTACATCTGCTCGACGAGGGAATGGCCTGCGACGCCGAGCTGATGAACGCCAAGCTGGTCAATGTGGAGTCGGCGATCGACTCCGCCCGCAACGGCATGGAGATCCACGCGGCCTCGGGCCTGTTCACGGACCGGCCGATGGAGCGCTATCTGCGCGATGCCCTGCACATGTTCGCCCCGGCCGGCACCTCCGACGTGCAGTTGCTGCGCCTGGCGGAGGTGGCGCTGGGCACGTCCAAGGGGCAGTGGTCGAAGCAGCTGTCCGACCTGGTGCGGATGGCTCCCGCCATCTGATGTCCGTGTGCGACGGGTGTGCCGTAGTGCAGATGGCGTTCGGCCCCGGCAGGCGCTGCGGACCGCTGCCGGGGCCGTACTCGTGGCCTTCCCGGGGGCCGCGGGAGTGGGCCCCGGGAACGCCGCCTCAGATGCCGCCGTCCTCGCGGCGGTGGATCTGCTCGATCAGCTCCGCCGCAAGGGCCTTGATGGTCTCCAGGCCCGCTCTGCCCCAGGGCCGCGGCTCGGTGTCCACCACACAGATCGTGCCCAGCGCGATACCCGTCCGGTCGATCAGCGGCGCCCCGAGATAGGAGCGGATGCCGATCTCGTCGACGACCGGATTGCCCGCGAACCGCGGATAGTCGCAGACGTCCTCCAGGACGAGTGCCTTGCGGCGCACCACCACATGCGGGCAGTAACCGTGGTCGCGCGCCATGAAGCGGCTGACCCCGCCGCTGCCCGCCGCTGCCGCACCGAGGTCGGAGCCGCTGCGCGTACCGGTCGGGGTATGGAGTCCGGCGAAGAACTGCCGGTTCTCGTCGATGAAGTTGACCATGGAGAACGGCGCCCCGGTCACCTCCGCGAGCTTTTGGGCGAATTCGTCGAAGGCCGGGTCGGGCCGGTCTCCCAATCCCAGCTGGCGCAGCCGCTGCACCCGGACGGGGGCCTCACGGTCGACCGGTGTCAGCAGCAGATGGCCGGTGGGGTCGTAGGTCATATCGGTGCTCCATAGCTGGGTGCCGCGTCCGGCACCGCGGTGGTGGTGAGCAGATGCTGGACCAGGGTGACCAGCGTCTTGATCCCCGAGCTGGCGATCCGGGCGTCACACAGCACGACCGGAACCTCCGGCTTGAGGTCGATCGCTGCCCGCACCTCCTCCGGCTCGTAGCGATAGGCGCCGTCGAACTCGTTGACGGCGACGACGAATCCGATGCCTCGCCGCTCGAAGAAGTCCACGGCGGAAAAACTGTCCTCGAGCCGGCGTGTGTCGGCGAGGACGATCGCTCCGAGCGCGCCCTCGGAGAGCTCGTCCCACATGAACCAGAAGCGCTCCTGCCCGGGCGTACCGAAGAGATACAACACATGGCGCGCGTCCAGCGTGATCCGGCCGAAGTCCATGGCGACGGTGGTGGTCGTCTTGGACTCGATGCCGTCCAGGCTGTCGGTCGCCACGCTGACCTGGGTGAGCAATTCCTCCGTACTGAGCGGGTCGATCTCGCTGACCGCGCCGACCAAGGTCGTCTTTCCCACACCGAAGCCGCCCGCGACCAGGATCTTGAGCGCGGTGGGGAAGAGGTCGCCGGTTTCAGAGCCTTCGTCGTAGGCCATCGAGTACCGCCTCCAGCAAAGAACGGTCCGTGGTTGTGTCACTCCCGCGCGGGGCCCGCGCGGTCAGCGCGCCGCAGTCCACCAGGTCGGACAGCAGCACTTTGGTGACGACCGCCGGAAGCCGCAGATGCGCGGAGATCTCGGCGACCGAGGTCGGGCCGTCGCACAGTCCCAGCGCCACACTGTGCTCGGGGCCGAGCTGTGGCTGGGGTGTGGTCCCGGTGGCCATCACCATCGAGAGCAGGTCCAGGGCGGCCGTCGGACGGGTGCGGCCGCCGCTGACTGTGTACGGACGGATGAGGCGTCCCGCCGCGTCGTCGAGCAACGGCCCGTCCTTGGGCGCCGGCATGTTCACTGCCCCGCGGCGCTGGGCGTCGCTCCCGCGGCTTGTCTCGCCGGCGTCACCAGATACGGACGCACACTCTTGACCAGCATCGCCATCTCGTATCCGAGGACGGCGGCGTCGGCCTCACGGCCCGCGAGCACGGCCAGGCAGGTGCCCGAGCCCGCCGTGGAGACGAACAGCAGGGTGGAGTCGAGTTCCACGACCACCTGGCGTACCTCACCGCCGTCGCCGAACCGCGCTCCGGCACTGCGGCCGAGCGAGTAGAGGCCGGAGGCGAGTGCGGCCATGTGGTCCGCGCTGTCGGTGTCCAGTCCGTGCACCGATTTCACCAGGCCGTCGGAGGAGAGCAGTACCGCGTTGCGGGTGTACGGAACGCGTTGGACAAGGCCGCTGAGCAGCCAGTCGAGGTCCGAGGCATGACCGGCCGGCATGTCGCTCGCCATGGTCGTCTACTCCTTGGGGGTGTTGTCGGGGAGCTGCGGGGTGTGGTGCGCTGCGGGTTGTGCGGACGACTGGGACTCGGCGAGGCCGATGCCTCGCTGGAAGGCCGCCATCAGCCCCGGATCGTGCAGGGTGTGGTCGTCGTCCTTGCGGCGCATGGGGGCGTCCCGCAACTGGGGGACGAGGTGCTCCTGGCTCCGGCGCTTGGGCAGTTGGGGGCGGCCGGTGCTGCCAGGGGCCAGATGGCCCGCCGGGATGTCGCTCGGCATGGTGCGTACGGGTTCGGCCGGGGTGCCCAGATGTGGTGCCGGGCGGCCCGCGGGGGGCCTGGCGGCTGCGGGATTGGGCCGGTCGCTGTGCTCACCCCGTACGGGCAACGGGCTGGTCCCCGTGGTGGAGGGGGCCGGTTCGCGCTGCGCGGGCAGCGGGTGATGCGGCTGGGCGTGGGCCTGCTGCGGCATCGGATGCGGCTGGGCATGGGCGTGGGCCGGTGCCGGCTGCTCGGGCTGATGCGTGGGCAGGACGGGCGGCGCGGTGGCGGCGATACGGTGCGCGTTCTCCTGCGGCGCCGAGGCGGCGCCGGACTGCTCGAGCCGGTCGGTGGTGGCGCCGAGCAGTCCCTGCGGCAGGACGAGCACGGCCTGCACGCCGCCGTAGATGTTCGTCTGGAGCCGGACCGCGATGCCGTGGCGGCGGGCGAGCGCGGAGACCACGAACAGCCCGATCCTGCCGTCCTGCAGCAGATGCGCGACATTGACCTGGTCGGGGTCGGCGAGGAGCGCGTTCATCTTGTTCTGTTCGCCTACCGGCATGCCCAGGCCGCGGTCCTCGACCTCGACGGCGAGTCCGGCCGTGACATGCTGGGCGCGCAGCAGCACCTGGGTGTGCGGGGCGGAGAACAGGGTTGCGTTCTCCACCAGTTCGGCGAGCAGGTGGATCACGTCGGCGACGGCATGGCCGCGCAGGGTGCCGTCGATCGGTGGCACCAGCTTGACCCGCGGATACTGTTCCACCTCCGCGATCGCGGATCGCAGGACCTCGGTCATGGTGACCGGGTTGGACCACTGGCGCCGCGAGATCGCACCGCCGAGGACGGCGAGGTTCTCGGCGTGGCGGCGGATTCGGGTGGCCAGGTGGTCGACGTGGAAGAGGCCCTTGAGCAGTTCGGGGTCCTCGACCTCGTTCTCCAGTTCGTCGAGGAGCTGGATCTCGCGGTGGACCAGCGACTGGAGTCGCCGGGCAAGATTGACGAAGACTTCCACCTTCTGTTCGTTGCCGACGCTGCTGGAGAGCCGGGACGCCTGCACCACGGCCGCGACGGCCGCGTCGTGCGAGCGGCTCAGCTCCTGCGTGAGCAGGTCGAACTCGTCCCCACCCTTCGGTGGCGGCGCCGGCGTCCGGCGGGCGGGCGGTCCTTCGCCGCGTCTGAGCTGGTCGACGAGGGTAAGCAGGCCGGCTTGTTCGCGCGCCGTGCTGCGGCGCAGCGCGGAGCAGCGGTCGAGCACGGACTTGGACGTCCGGTCCGCGCCCACGGCGGCCGCCGCGACAGCCCCTATGGCCAGTGCGGCCATGCCGGTGAGCGCCACCCACAGACCGAGGGTCGGCTCGGGTGAGGTGGCGCGGATCGTGACGATCACCGCGGTCGCTCCGCTGAGCGCGGCGACGACGGTGGGCAGGACCGCGGTGCGCAGCAGTTGAGGGCGTATGCGGGTTTCCGGCGACGACGGCGCGGGGTTCGATCTCCCCGACGACAGGGATCGGGCGCCGGGGCGGCCGTGACGCCCGCCCTCTCGGCGGTCGGACCGCGCGGCGGGTGCTCGTAGTTGAGACATCAGCGTCCTTGGTACGTGGGGCCCCAGGAAAACGACGTGGTTCGAGTGGTCGACATCGGCTCGACGCTGGACCCGGGCATGCAGGATGAGCCCATCGTTGATCGCCGGCAACACACGGTAGTGGCCAAACGGACACGTGCGACGGGCAGTTGACAAAGTTGCCCGTTATTCGTCCTGCTCTGGTATGAGGGCTCGTACGAACGCCCGAAAGCATGCCCTTGACCCCGCGGCCGGATCTGTCGTGGCAGCGGGGTCAAGGGGGCGTCGAACTGGGCGAAGGCTGGGTGCGGGTGGCGGACCGGGCAGGCGGGGACCCGAACGGATGTTGGCCGAAAGGCAGGGGTCAGGCCGTCGGTGCCACTTCCGGGGTGCCGCTGCGTGCGGAGGAGCCCCATCCGCCGCCGGGCGCGGTGGCGACGGCGCGCCACCACGGTACGGCCGGGACGGTGTCGGAGGTCGGCTCGAAGGGTTCGCCGGGGCGGGGCAGAGCGACCCGGGCCCCGGCCTCGGCGCCGGCGGCGACGGTGCCTTCACCGGGCTCCGCCCAGGGGTGCGGTGCGAGGTTGAACGTGCACCAGTGGATCGGCAGCATCACACCGGCCGGCTGCCCGCCCTGCAGATCGAGGTGGGCCCGCATGCCCTCGGCGGGAGTCATGTGGATGTCGGGCCAGTACTCGCTGTACGCCCCGATCTGGATCATGGTGGCGTCGAACGGGCCGTGCTCGGCGCCGATGTCCGTGAAGCCGGGGAAGTAGCCCGTGTCCCCGCTGTGGAAGATCCGGTGCTCGGCTCCCTCGACCACCCAGGACGCCCACAGGGTGTGCTGCTGGTTGCGCAGCCCACGGCCGCAGAAGTGGCGAGCGGGGGTGGCGGTCAGGCGGAGCCCGTCCACCTTCGTCGATTCGTTCCAGTCCAGCTCACGCAGCCGGTCGGCGGAGACGCCCCAGCGCTCCAGGTGGGCGCCGACGCCGAGCGGCACCGCGAAGACGGTGTCCGTGGAGACGAGTGCCTGGATGGTGGGCATGTCCAGGTGGTCGTAGTGGTCGTGGGAGATCACGACCACATCGACGGGACCGAGAGAGGCGATCGGGGCGGGGACGGGGTGCAGACGCTTGGGGCCCACGAAGCTGAAGGGCGAGCATCGATCGCCCCAGACCGGGTCGAACAGGACCCGGTGGCCGTCGATCTCCGCGAGGACGCTGGAATGCCCCATCCACGTGAGCCGCAGGTCGGTGACCGGGGGCTTGGCGAGGTCGGCGACCGTGGTGGCATGGACGGGCACGGTGCCGATCGGTGACCGGTGCGCCCGCGCCTCCTTCTGGAAGTAGATCTTGAAGAATTCGACCATGGAACCGCCGGAGGGCCGGGTCCGGGCCCCCACGGGGTTCTGGAAGACACCGTCGGCGAAGTTCGGCGAGCGGCGGATCCGCTCCATCCGGGCCCCGCCGGGGTCGGCTCCGAAAGCGGCCGATCGGAGCGAGCGCAGCCGGGAGCGCAGCGTGTGGGGGGTACCAGCGCCGGTCACGGCACCTCCTGAAGCTCGGGTTCCATCCATTATGTATGTATGTGCGAAGCGGTATCGCGGGGCTGGGCGGCCCGGCGGGGGCCCGGGGCTTCAGGCCTGGGGCTGGCCATAGGCCCTTTCCACCCTCAGCCGCAGCACCAGGCGCCGGTCCTCGACCATCGCCCGCCGGTAGTCGTCCCAGTCCGGGTGCTCGCCCTGCACGTCCCGGTAGAGCCTGATCAGCTCCTCGACGGTGTCGTCGTGGGGGTCCGCGGCGACCGGCGAGAGGTCCGCGACGCCCTCGACGACGGTCCATGCCCAGCGGTCCTTGCTCGTGACGTGGTAGGAGGCACGCGGGTCACGGCGCAGGTTCCTGGTCTTGGCTCGGTCGTCGGTGATGGAGACCCGCACGGTCCGCTCGTCGGGGTAGTAGGCGTGGTTCACGTTCGACAGCTGGGGCCTGCCGTCCCGCTTGAGGGTCACCAGCACGCCACCGTCCTGCTCGGCGACCAGCTTCAGCAGGGCGTCGTGCCGCGGGTCCGACCCTGGGTTCGAAGTCGCTTCCGGCTGTGCGTCCATATCCGTCATGACCAGGCAACGCCTGCTCCCTTTCCGGTGTTCCTGCCCGCCGGGATCCGGTGCCGTCCGGCCGATGTCACATTCCGGGGCGGCCGGTCCGTCATATCGGTGAAGGGCATCGCACAGGACCGAGCCGGTCCAAGCGATCACGAAGAAAGAGGGAGGCCCGTCATGGCCCGCATCTCGCTCACCCCGCCCCGTTCGCTGTTCCTGCGCTTCACGGAGTGGTACTCGAAGCGCTCGTACGGTGAGGTCCTGGACCCCGTCCGGGCGCTGGCCCACAACCCGCGGGTGATGCGGTCCGATCTCCGCTTCGAAATGTCGGTGGCCAGGTGGAACCGCCTGGACGACGAGCTGAAGACGCTCGCCGTGATGGCCACGGCAGCGTCGATCGGCTGCAGCTGGTGCATGGACTTCGGGCACTGGGAGAGCCGACGACAGGGGATGGACGCACGTAAGGTGCAGGATGTGCCCATGTGGCGTGAGAGCGACGCCTACAGCCCGCTGGAGCGGGATGTCATGGAGTACGCCGAGGCCATGACGGCCAACCCGCCACAGGTCGCTGACGACTTGGCGGAGCGGCTGGTCGCGGCGCTGGGTGAGCCGGCGTTCGTCGAACTGACCGCGATGGTCGCGGTGGAGAACCTCCGCTCGCGGATCAACTCTGCACTGGGCCTGACCAGTCAGGGCTTCAAGGATCGCTGCGAGATCCCGGCGAAGCCGCCCACCCGGACCGCCGCCGCGCGCTGACCTGTCGCGCCCGGCCGGACCGGCGGCGCACGGTACGAGCGGGCCGGGCAACAGCGCCCGACAGCCGCACAGCGGGGCCCTGTCGGACCGGCGGAGCACGCCCGCTCGTCGCGACCGGCAAGCGAGCCCCCGTCTCCGACAGCGGCGGGCCTGCTCCAAGATCCGCTGTGTAGGGTGACGCCGTGGGCAGAGTCCGGTTGAGTGTGGCGGAGCGGCGGGAGGAGCTGCTGTGCGCCGCCGTCGAGCAGATCGAGCAGCGGGGCGTGGCGGCCGTGCGCATCTCCGACGTGGCAGCGTCCCTGGGCGTGAGCAGCGCCTTGGTGCTCTACCACTTCTCGACCAAGGAGAAGCTGGTGGCCGATGCGTTCAGCTATGCCGCCGACGGCGATCTCGCCCATCTGCGCAAGCTGCTCGGACGGCGCACCACCGCACTGCGGCGGCTGCGGTCCGCCGTGCGCTGGTATGCGCCGACCGGGCAGGCCAAGGGCTGGCGCCTGTGGATCGAGGGCTGGGCGGTCGCGCTGCGCGAACCGGCCCTGCGTGATGTGGCCCGCGATCTCGACCAGCAGTGGAAGGCCGCTCTGACCGGGGTCATAGCCGAGGGCGCCGCCACCGGGGAGTTCCCGTGCGAGGACCCGGCGGCGGCCGCCTGGCGGCTCACGGCCTTCCTGGACGGTCTGGCGGTCCAGATGACCTCGTACGCGGGGTCGCTGTCCCGGGCGGCCATGCTGGAGTGGACCGACGAGGCGCTCGCCCGCGAACTCGGCGTCGATCGTGCAGCCCTCAGCGCCGGCGCCCGCTGACCCACCCTCCCTCGGCGACGCGCCTGTCGCCCCCGGTTCTCAGGCGGCACACGCACCGGCGCCTCAGGTCTGCCGCACCGGCTCGTAGGCGTCCGCATGCAGCCCGAACGTCCACGCCACACCCTCCTTCGCCGTCCGTGTGTCCGGCGGGACCCTCAGCCAGTACGCACGGTGGGTGCCGTCGGGCTCCGGCGTGGAGTTGACCACTTCGACCATCACCACGTCCTCGTCGTCGGCCAGGGCGATGCGCCACAGGATCCCTGTTTCGTCGCGGTGCACCGGTTCGGCCGCGGACTCGGCGAGATAGCGGTCGTAGCCGTAGTGCTCCAGCATCACGCGGCGCAGCTCCGCGTTCTCCTCGGTGCGTATGCGTTCCGGGGTGAGCGAGGTGAGCTCGCGCAGGAAGTCGGCGGGCACGGGCATGCCCCGCCAGGCGTACAGCGCGAAGCCGTCCGGGAAGACCAGGGCGGGGCCGTCCCCGCAGTCGAGACGGCCGGCTTCGTCGCGGTGCAGCTGAGCGGGCCGCTCGCAGATCACTGCCACGTTCTCGTACGGCCACCACCAGCCGGCGTGCGACGCGACCCTGGCCAGCCCTTCGAGCCGGTCGCTGCGGCCGTCGAACGCGGCCAGCCAGGCGGCGTCGTGCTGGCCGAGGACCGCGTCGAGCAGGGCGATCCGGATCTCGGTCTCGGCCGCGGCGTGCGCCGCACTGCCGTCGGGATCCGCCCCGACGAGGGAGTCCACGATTCCCGCGCGTATCCGCTCGGCCAGCGCACGCGTCGTGTCCCAGAGGCGGGCGCCGGTCACGCTCCACACCTCGGCCCAGCCGGCCGGACCCAACTCGTCGTGCACGCGCCGCCGTTCCTCGGCCCACGGCTTGGTGCGCACCTCGTCGCGCACCGAGCGTCCCGGGCTGTCGAGCGCACGCACGGCCAGGGCGCCCGCGCGCGGCGAGCCGGCCCAGATGATCCGCTCCGGCGCGGCGAGCCCGGCCGTACGGTAGGCGAGCCGGACGCCTTCTTCGGCGGCTGCCCGGTCCGCCGGTCCCGTCGCCGCCGCGACGGCCCGCCACTTGTCCGCGTACTGCATGTGTGAGCCCCGTCCCCTGTTTCGTTCCTGTGTCGATGTGGTGGTGGTACGCCGACGGTCAGTCCGCGACGATCCGTACCGCGCCCGGGAGATACTCGCGCTGGCGCACCACCCGGTACCAGCCCTTCGGCAGCGGTATCGCGGCGTGCTCCTCGTGCACCACGCGTCCGCCTTCCGGCAGATGGAGCAGCATCGGACCGAACGGGCCCGGCTCACGCACGAGCCGGCCGGGTCCCAGCACCGCGTGCGCATGGCCGGTGACCTCGCCGAGCGCGAGCACCAGCCGGCCCCGTCCGTCGCGCGCCTCGTGCGGCGCGTCCGTCACATGCGACGGCACGGCCTCTTCCGCGACGGGCACGATCAGCACATCCCCCTGCCGGTACATGGCTCTCCCCTCCACGCCCGGCGCCGAGTGCGCCGGGACCTGAACACGAAGCTAGAGGCAGGGTCTGACAACGGCCCCGGCCGCCGCCGCGGACCGGCCCCGCCACGGCCGTTGTCAGTGGGAGTTGGTAGAACTGCACGCACATCAGCCGATCGTCACCGCACCGGTGTCTGGAGCCCGTCATGACCATTTCGGACCATCTGCAGGAGCTGTACGGCCTGCCCGCGTTCGACTTCCCCGGCGCCGAGTCGAAGACCGAGCTGCCGCCGGCCGCATCCGTGGCGTGGCGGATCTCCGTCGACTCCTACGACAGCGAGGAGGAGTGGGAGGATGCCTTCGCCCGCTTCACGGACGTGGTGGACACCACCGAGGTGCGGGCGCTGATCGCGGGCTCGTGGAGCGATGCGTTCGACTCTGCACCGGAAGGGGTCGTATCGGCGCTCCTCGGCGCGAAGGATCGGCTGCCGCGGCTGCGCGCGCTGTTCCTCGGCGACATCACGTACGAGCAGTGCGAGATCTCCTGGATCAACCAAGGGTCGGTGGGGCCACTGCTCGACCGGTTCCCCGAACTGGAGGTGTTCGGGGTGCGCGGCGGCGAAGGGCTGGAGTTCCCCGCCCTGAAGCACGAGCGGCTGCGTGATCTCAGGGTCGAGGCGGGCGGGTTGAGCGCGGAGGTGGTGCGCGGTATCGCGGCGAGCGAGCTGCCCGCGCTGGAGCATCTCGACGTCTGGCTCGGCACGTCCTGGTACGGGGGGACCGCTGATGTGTCCGACGTGGAGCCGATCCTCTCCGGCACGCGGTTGCCCCGGCTGAGGTACCTGGCCCTGCGCAACAGCGAGATCCAGGACCAGATAGCCGCTGCCGTGGCGAGCGCTCCGGTGGTGGCGGGCCTGGAGACGCTCGATCTGTCGATGGGCACGCTCGGCGACGACGGCGCCGAGGCTCTGCTGACCGGACAGCCGCTGACCCACCTCAAGAAGCTGGACGTGCATCATCACTTCCTGAGCGAGGCGATGATGAAGCGCCTGTCCGACGCCCTGGAGCCGGCCGGAGTCGAGGTGGACCACTCGGAGGAGCAGGCCGCCCGCAACGCCACCCGTGCGAGGGAAGACCGCTACACGGCCGTCGCCGAGTGAGCGGCCCGGCCCGTGGCCGCGCGGGGGCGCGCCTCGCCCTGGTGGGCAATCCGGAGAACCGCCGGGTCGGCATGTTCCAGGACGCGGTGCGTGCCGCCGGCCTGCCCGCCGCTCGCGTGGTGCCGTGGCTCGATGTGCTCCGGGGCCGCGCCGGGTTCCGCCCCGGCGAGCTCGTGCGGATCGATTCGCCCGGCGAGGACCCCGAGGTCGAACGGGAGTTGCGCGGGACGGACGACCCGACCCGGGTGGAGGGCACGGCCCGCTGGTACGAGCGCTTCACCGCGGCCCTGCGGGAGGTGGCCGCGCTGGCCGCGGCCGGCGGCGCGAGCCTGCTCGACGACCCCGAGGAGCTGGCCGTGCTGTTCGACAAGCGGCTCTGTCATGCCGTGCTCGACCGCGCCGCAGTGCCCGTTCCGCCGTCACCGACGTCCGGTGCGGATGCTCCGGTGGTGCGCGGCTGGGACGATGTACGCGCCCTTCAGGAGGCATTCGGGCTGCCGCGGGTGTTCGTCAAGCCGGCGCACGGCTCCTCGGCGTCCGGCGTGCTGGCGCTGGAGACGGCGAGTCGGGGCCGGGTGCAGGCCACCACATCGGTGGAGCGTGCACCGGACGGCAGGCTCTTCAACTCCCTGCGGGTGCGCCGCTGTACCACCGAGCGCGAAGTCGCCGCTCTCGTCGACGCGCTCGCCCCGGACGGCCTGCACATCGAGCGCTGGCTCCCGAAAGCCGCGCAGCGGGGCGGGACCGCCGATCTCCGTGTGGTGGTGGTCGCGGGCCGTGCCACCCACGCGGTGGTCAGGACGAGCCGCTCCCCCATGACCAACCTGCATCTGGGTGGTGCTCGGGGCGACCTGGCGGCTGCCCGTGCGGCGACCGAGGCGGCGGGCGGCAGTTGGGGGCGGACGCTGGAGCTCTGCGAGCGGACCGCGGCCTGCTTCCCGAGGTCCCTTCGCGTGGGTGTGGATCTGCTGCCTGCCACCGGCTGGCGTCGTTTCGCCGTCGGCGAGGTCAACGCCTTCGGGGATCTGCTGCCGGGACTGTCCGGCCTGGCGGGCAGCGAGGCCGAAGGCCAGGACACCTATGCGGCGCAGGTCTCCGCCGTGCTGCGCAGATCAACCGAACCGAACGGAACAAGGAACCACCACCGTGCAAGCCCCTGACCCGCAGGCCCTCCGGCCTCCCCACCTGGAGCTCCACCCGGAGCCCGAACCCCGCAGCGAACCGCAGCCGGACATGAACGCGGTCGTCGGCCGTGACGATCTTCTGCTCGTCACCCTGGACACACTGCGTTTCGACGTCGCGGCCGAGCTCGCCGCGGCGGGCCGGATCCCGAACCTGGCGCGGCATCTGCCCGGCGGCACCTGGGAACGGCGTCATGCACCCGGCAGCTTCACCTACGCCTCGCACCAGGCGATCTTCGCCGGCTTTCTGCCCACCCCGGCGACGCCGGGACCTCATCCCCGGCTGTTCGCCGCCCGTTTCGCGGGGAGCGAGACCACCGCCGGCCGCACCTTCGTCTACGACACCCCGGACCTGGTGTCGGCCCTCGCGGGGGCGGGCTATCGCACGGTGTGCATCGGTGGCGTCGGGTTCTTCACCAAGCAGGGTCCGCTGGGCTCCGTCCTGCCGGGGCTGTTCCAGGACAGCCACTGGGAGCCGGAGTTCGGCGTCGCCTCGCCCACCTCCTTCGAGGCCCAGGTGGCGCGCGCCGAGCAGGTGGTCGCGGCGCTGCCACGCGAGCAGCGGCTGTTCCTGTTCGTCAACGTGCCCTCGCTGCATCAGCCCAACTGGTTCCATCTGCCGGGCGCGACCCCTGCGGCGGGCGACTCCCGCGAGACGCACGCGGCCGCCCTCGAGTACGTGGACCGGCACATCGGCCGGCTGTTCGCGGCGGCCGCCGGCCGCCGCCGCTGCTTCGCCA
Organism: Streptomyces sp. NBC_00390; assembly: GCF_036057275.1. Classification (NCBI taxonomy): domain Bacteria; kingdom Bacillati; phylum Actinomycetota; class Actinomycetes; order Kitasatosporales; family Streptomycetaceae; genus Streptomyces; species Streptomyces sp. NBC_00390. The sequence continues at coordinate 794,149 of NZ_CP107945.1, forward strand.
TCGTGTGCTCCGACCACGGCACCGCGTACGGCGACGACGGATTCACCGGCCACCGGCTCGGTCACGCATCCGTCTGGACGGTCCCGTACGCCCACTTCTTCCTCGAGGCATCCGTATGAGCGCCAGCAGCAACGTCCCGCGTCCGTACCAGAGTTACGTCTACGCCTACCCGCACAAGACCGCCTACCGCCCCTTGGGCAGGGACGGCAGAGACCGGCCGGCGCTGCGCGAGGTCTGGGCGGGGGAAGGCAAGGACGCGCTCTCGCTCTACGCGCACATACCGTTCTGCGAGGTCCGCTGCGGCTTCTGCAATCTCTTCACCCGGATCGGCGCGCCCGACGAGCTCACCGGCCGCTATCTCGACGCCCTGGACCGCCAGGCGACCGCCGTGCGCGAGGCGCTCGGCGACGACGGTCCGGTGCACTTCGCCGCGGCCGCCTTCGGCGGCGGCACGCCCACCTGTCTCACCGCGGCCGAGCTCGAGCGGCTGTGCGACATCGCCGAGGAACGGATGGGAGCAGATCTGCGGGCCGTCCCGCTCTCGGTCGAGACCTCTCCGGCCACGGCCACCGCCGACCGGCTGGCCGTGCTCACGGCACGCGGCGCCACACGGGTGAGCATCGGCGTGCAGAGCTTTGTCGACGCGGAGGCGAAGGCGGCGGTGCGCCCGCAGCACCGCGCCGACGTGGAAGCGGCACTCGGCCGGATCCGTGATGCCGGTGTCCCGGTGCTCAACATCGATCTGATCTACGGCATCGACGGCCAGACCGAGCACACCTGGCGGGCGTCACTGGATGCGGCACTGGTCTGGGAGCCGGAGGAGCTGTACCTGTATCCGCTGTATGTGCGCCCGCTGACCGGCCTCGGCCGGCTCGGGGACCGGAGCGACGCGGCATGGGACACCCAGCGGCTGCGGCTGTACCGGGCGGGCCGGGACCATCTGCTGACGCATGGCTACGAGCAGGTGTCGATGCGGATGTTCCGCCGCCGCGGTGCCCCTCGGCAGGGCCCCGGCGACCACGCCTGCCAGACCGACGGCATGATCGGCCTCGGCTGCGGTGCGCGTTCGTACACCTCGGCCCTCCACTACTCCTTCGACTACGCCGTCGAGATGCGAGAGATACGCGGCATCATCGACACCTTCACGCAGGCCGACGACTTCACGCGGGCCGAGGTGGGCCGCCGGGTCGACGAGGACGAGGCGCGCCGCCGGCATCTGCTGCAGTCGCTGCTCCAGGCCGAGGGCATGGAGAGGGCAGGCTACCGCGAGCGGTTCGGCGCGGATGCGGCCGAGCACTTCCCCGCGGAGCTGGAACGCTTCGCGGCCCGGGGCTGGCTCGACGAGGACGCCGAGCCGGGCCGGCTGAAGCTGACGCCCGAGGGGCTCGCGTACTCGGACGCGCTGGGGCCTGAACTCTTCTCGGCCCCGGTACGGGCCGCCATGGCCGCGTACGAGCTGAAGTGAGCATGCCGTGGACCTGACCATGCTGTACCGCGGGCCGCTCGCCTCCTGTGATTACGACTGTCCGTACTGCCCGTTCGCCAAGCGCCGTGACAGCAGGGAGCAGCTGCGTGCCGACCGGGCGGCGCTGGAGCGGTTCGCGGCCTGGGCCGCGGCGCAGCGGGGGGACCGGCTGTCGATCCTCTTCACACCGTGGGGCGAGGGGCTCGTCCGCTCCTGGTACCGGCGGACCCTGACCGAGCTCTCGCATCTGCCGCACATCCGCCGGGTGGCCGTCCAGACGAATCTCAGCTGCCGTACGGACTGGACGGCGGACGCGGACCCCGGCACGCTCGCGCTGTGGTGCACCTACCACCCGGGCCAGACCCCGTACGACAGGTTCCTTCAGAAGTGCACCGATCTGGCAGGGCAAAGGATCCGGTTCAGCGTGGGTGTCGTCGGTCTTCCGGACCATCTGGAGCAGGCACGCAGGCTGCGCTCCGAGCTGCCGGCCCACGTGTATCTGTGGGTCAACGCAGCCGAGGGCCACGCATACACCGATGAAGAGGCGGCGCTGTGGACGGCGCTCGACCCACTGTTCCCCTACAGCCGCCACCCGCACCGCTCCGCCGGCCTGCCGTGCCGTACGGGCGAGTCCGTCGTCTCCGTGGACGGCGACGGCACGGTGCGCCGCTGCCACTTCGTCCGTGCCGAGCTGGGCAATCTCTACGACGGCTCGTTCCGGCGAGCCCTCGGCCCGAGGGCCTGCCCGCTCGCCGTCTGCGACTGCCACATCGGTTATGTGCATCTGGAGACGCTGCCGCTGTACGACGTGTTCGCGGGCGGCGTGCTGGAACGGATCCCGGCGGCGGCCCCGGCCGGCGGGCCGTGGACCTCGGCGGCGCGCCCCTGACCGGGCAGGGGCGCCGCCGTCCGGGTCACAGCGGCAGCAGGTCCGGGCGCTTCGCCTCGACATGGTCGCCGGAGCTCTCGCCCCGCAGCCGGCGCCCGATCCAGGGCACCAGGTGCTCACGTGCCCACTGGATGTCGTCCCGGCGCACCTCGAGCGCGCCGCGCGGCGGCAGCGGCGGCCACGGCTGGTCGGGGTCGGCAGGCACGTCGAGCCCGAGCACCTGGGCGGCGCGCAGGGCGACCCGGGTGTGCCCCTCCGGCGACAGATGCAGCCGGTCGGTGTCCCAAGCCCGGCGGTCCTGGACGGACTTCAGCGACCACAGGTCGAGCACCGGGCAGTTGTAGCGGTCGGCAATGGCCCGCACATGCGCGGTGTATGTGGCGATCTTGCCGCGCAGATGGCGAAGGACCGGGACGTCTCGGGTGTCGAACCCGGTCGTCACCATGACGGTGCCGACCGCGCTCGACAGATCGGCCACGGCACGCTCGAAGCGCTCGGCGACATCGTCGGGGTCCGTGCCGGGCCGGATGATGTCGTTGCCCCCCGCACAGAACGACACCAGGTCCGGGGCGAGTTCCCTGGCCCTCGGCACCTGGTCCTCCACGATCTGGTCGAGGAGCTTGCCCCGCACGGCGAGGTTGGCGTACCGGAAGGTGTGCTCCGGCATACGGTCGTCCAGCAGGACCGCGAAGCGGTCCGCCCATCCGACGAACGTCCCGCCGGGTCCGGGGTCTCCCACGCCCTCGGTGAAGCTGTCACCGATCGCCGCGTACGACCCGATTCCGCCGCTGTTCCCTGTTCTCGAATCGTCTGCCACGGGAGCACATCTTTCCCTTACGGGTGTGACCTACGCGACCGTAAGGAGGGGTTGACGCGGGGTGATCTTTGCCACCGGTCAAGTTTCGCCCAAGCCGGAATACCCCGGCTCCCCCGCCCCGCGTGAGCGGTGACGGGGGAGCCGGTCCAACAGCGCCCGAACCTGTCAGGGAGTCAGGGCGGTCAGATGGAGACGCCGTTCTGGCGCAGGTAGGCCAGCGGGTCGACGTCGGAGCCGTAGCCGGGTCCGGTGCGGATCTCGAAGTGGAGGTGCGGACCCGAGGAGTTGCCGGTGTTGCCGGACAGGCCGATCTGCTGGCCGCCGGTCACCGACTCGCCGCTGGAGATGGACAGCGAGGAGAGGTGGGCGTACTGGGAGTAGGTGCCGTCGGTGTGCTGGATGACGACCTGGTTGCCGTACGCGCCGCCCCAGCCGGCCGAGACGACGGTGCCGGCAGTCACGGACTTGACGGAGGTGCCCGTGGCGGCGGCGAAGTCGACGCCGGTGTGGTAACCGCTGGACCACATCGCGCCGGCGGTGCGGTAGGCGGTGGACATCGGCGCGCCCTCGATGGGTGCGGCGAAGCCGGAGCCGGAGGCCTGCTCGGGGGCGGAGGTCTGCTCGGCGCTCGGCTCGGAGGACTGCTCGGGGGCGGAGGTCTGCTCGGCGCTCGGCTCGGAGGACTGCTGCTCGACAGGCTCTGCCGTGTCCGCCGGGGCGGGCCGCGCGTCGTCACCGGACGGCCGGGTCTGCGACTCGGACGGGGACTCGGACTTCTCGGTGGCCTTTGCCTCGGAAGTCTTCGCCTTCCCCTTGCCGTTGATCGTCAGCCTGAGGCCGGGGTGGATCAGCGAGGGATTCTCGCCGACGGCTTCGCGGTTGTCCGCGTACAGGCTCTGCCAGCCACCGCGCACATCATGCTCAGCGGCGATCTTGGAGAGGTGGTCGCCGGGGACGACCGAGTAGGTGGTGGCCTTCTTGCCGGCCGGCGCATGGGCTGCCGATCCGGCCGAGAAGGTGGCCGGGGCAGCAGCATGTGCCTTCCCGGACGCGGCGGCAGGTGCCGTGGCGGGCGCGGCCTTGGCTGCGGCGTGTGCGCCGGTGGCACCCATCAGCGGGAGGGCGATGGCGGCGCCACCCGTACCGGCGGCGATGAAGCCGCGGGTGATCCGGTTGGACTTGGGACGACGGTGCTTACCCTTTGCGGGCATGGCGCATTCCTCTCCGGCGCCGGCGAGGTGAGCTGTCGGGTTCGGGCTGGAGCTGCCCGGCCGGACAAAATGTCCGACTTCACCCCAAGCCGTCCGATTTGATCGGATGCGGCGTACTACCTGGGTCCCCCGCTCCTGCCACACGTGGATGGGATCGAATTCCGGACAGCGGCAGGATTGGGCGGTCCGTCCGGATTGCGGTGACCGTAAGCGAGTTTGTCGGGCCGGAACAAGCCGCCGATTTCCGGAAGTAATGCCGAGCGGGGAAAGCGCTGCGGATTTCCCGTCACGCTCCGTGGATCGCGGATCTTCGCCCCCCGCGCCGACAACGGAATTCGACCTCGAGGCCCGGCCACGGACGGTCACAAATATGACCCTGCTCACGACCCGATTCCAGCGCGCCCCACATCAGGGCACGCCATACCGGAACCATCCAATTCGGACAGAAGCACCATTTAATGATTTACACCGCCACTCACCGATCAAGCCCCACGACGATCAACGCAATTCGCCCTTCCGTGGGTCGAGGAAAAGTGATGCACATCACTCCATTACTCCGCCGTGGGGCCTCGGCGATCCTTCTATTCACCGCCGACGAGGTCGGGGGACGGCATTGAATTCGACCGGCTCCCCTCCGCCGAGGAATGCGAAAGCATCCGGGTGACTCTCCGTATACACGTGTCAGGCGCGTCGACACGGCGCACAGGGACGGGAAGTCGCTTCCGGTCCCGCTCGGGCGCGGGTGGCCGCATCGACCGGGGCCTGGTCCGAACCAGCCGGATCCCCGGATCACTCGCCGCGACCAGGGCGGACGGCGCAACGCCCCTGCAGGACGGCCGAGATGATTGCCCGATAAACGGGTGTCGTATCGTCGGGAGCCACATCACGCCACCGTCGGCGAGCCGCGCCGATGGCAGTCACCTCAGGAGTCCACGTGACGCAGCAGCTGCCGCAGACCCCGTCGACAGAACCCGAGCTGGCCGGAGTTCGTAACTTCCGGGATGTGGGCGGACTGCCGACGGCGGACGGCCGGCGGGTGCGGTACGGGAGGCTCTTCCGCAGCGGTCACCTGGCGAACGCGACGGCGAGCGATGCGGCGTTCCTCTCCGGGCTCGGGCTGCACACGATCTTCGACTTCCGCAACGCCGCGGACCAGAAGCTGGAGGGTCCCGACGTCGATCTTCCGGGCGTACGCAATGTGAACCTGCCGCTCAGCGACCCGGCCGACGGCGCGGAGTTCTGGACGATGGTGCGCGAGGGCAACCTCGACCAGCTGAAGTCGATCCTCGCGGACGGCAAGGCCGCGGGCCGGATGTCCGCGTCGTACCGGATGATCATCAAGGAGCGCACCGGCGAGCACAGCCGGGTGCTGCACGCACTGGCCGAGGACAGCGTCCCTGCGCTCATGCACTGCGCCGCCGGCAAGGACCGGGCCGGTCTGTCGATCGCGGTGTCCTTGCTCGCGGTCGGCGTGGACCGCGACGCGATCGAGGCGGACTACCTCAAGTCCAACGACCCCCACCGCCGCTACAAGGTCCGGCGCAAAGACAACTCCCCCGCCGCGATGTCCCCCGAGGTCATGGAGCTGCTCGCCCCGCTGTTCGACGCCCGCGCCGAGTATCTGGCCGCGGCCTTCGAAACGATCGAGGAGACGTGGGGCGGCACGGAGCGCTATCTCTCCGATGGCCTGGGGCTCTCCCCCGAGACGCGCGAGCGCCTGCGCGAACGGCTCCTCGACGAGGCGTGACGCCTTGCGCGCTACCCCTTGCCGCCCACCAGGAAGAGCAGATAGAGGAAGCCGGCGAAGAGGTGACCGGCTATCAGGTAGACGAACAGCCTGATCACCAGGCCTCGGGGGAACCGCTCCTCCTGCTGCTGTGACATGACGGACCTTTCTGTTCAGGACGGAGCGCGAACCGCGCACCGGGGTCTCAGACGTGCGGGTGCAGCTCGGGGCTCTGCAGGAGGGTGTGGACGAACAGCAGCTCTGCCCCGTCCGGGGTGGCCGCCGCCAGGCGGTGGGGGGTGAGGGAGTCGAAGTGCGCGCTGTCCCCCGGTGCGAGTTCCTGCACGAAGTCACCGAGGCTCAGCCGCAGCCGCCCCTCGAGGACATACAGCCACTCCTCGCCGGGATGGACGCGCACCATGTCGCCCTGGGCGCCGTAGGGCACCACCACCCGCAGGGCCTGCATGGCCCGCCCTGGCGCGCCGGCCTGCTGATATGTCCAGCCGTCGGACGCGGCGGGCTCCCGCCGGCCGGCCCTGATGACAGCCTCGCGCTCCGGTGGCAGCTCGCCGAGCAGATCGCCGACCGTCGTACCGTAGATCCTGGCCAGGGCGAGCATCATCGGCAACGACGGCTGGCGCTGTCCCGTCTCGAGCCGGGAGAGATGGGCCGGCGAAAGGCCTGCGCGCCGGGCCGCCGCCTCGAGCGTGAGCCGGCGGCGGCGGCGCAGATCGCGCAGGCGCGGCGCGACGTGTGGGAGCCCTTCGGCAGGGGCCGTCCCTTCGGCGGGGAGCGGGCCGGTTCCCCGCCCGGCGGCAGCATCGGTCATGCGTCCATTGCGCCAGGCGATTGCCCCATTGGCAAATTTCTTGCCAGCCAGGCAAAGAATCAGCGATTCGCGACGGCCTGTTTCACCAGCGTCCTGCCGAAGTCCCACATCAGTCCGCCGCCGCCATGGGCATCGTCCATCACCGCGGTGAACGCCTCGACGAAGCGGTCCACTTCCCGCTCGCCGATGATCAGTGGCGGAATCAGCTTGATCACTTCGAGGTGGTCACCGGAGACCTGGGTGAGGATCCGGTGCTTCTGCAGCAGTGGCACCACCACCATCTGCGCGAAGAGTCCCTTACGGGCGGCCTGCAGCATGGTCCACCGGCTGCGCAGCCGCATGGACTCCGGCCGGCCGAACTCGATGCCGATCATCAGCCCGCGCCCTCGTACGGCATGCAGCAGCTCGTAGCGGTCCACGAGTGCCGCGAGCCGGGCGCGCAGCAGCTCGCCGGTCACCCGCGCGTTCGCGACGACATGCTCGTCCTCGAGCACCGAGAGCACGGCGAGCCCGGCGGCCATCGCCTGGGCGTTGGCCCCGAAGCTGGCGGAGTGCACCAGGACGCGGTCCATGGACGAGTAGACCTTCTTGAAGATCCAGTCCTTTCCGAGGGTCGCCCCGACGGGCACATACCCTCCGGAGAGCGCCTTTGCCACGCACACCAGGTCCGGCTCAACACCGGCCTCGTACTGGAAGGCGTAGAAGTCCCCGGTCCGGCCGAGTCCGGTCTGCACCTCGTCGACGATCAGCAGGGCCCCTCGCCGGTGCAGGAGTTCCTGGGCGGCGCGCAGGAAACCGGTCGGCGTGGAGTTCACACCCTTGCCCTGGATCGGCTCGACGACGAAGGCCGCCACATCGCCGCGCTCCAGTTCCCGCTCCAGCGCGTCCAGATCCCCCGGTTCGACGGCGGTGTCCGGCAGCAGCGGCGCGAATCCGTCCCGGAATCCGGCCTCGCCGTTGACCGACAGCGAGCCGGCGGTGAGGCCGTGGAAGGCATGCGTGCAGTACAGGATCCTGGTCCGGCCGGTTGCGTACCGGGCGAACTTCAACGCGGTCTCCACCGCCTCCGTACCGCTGTTGCCGAAGAACACGCGGTCCAGGTGGGGAGTGTGCACAAGCAGCTTCTCGGCCAGCAGCCCGGGCAGCGGCTGGCAGTCGAAACGCGTCAGATCGGCGAGCGAGGCGTCCAGGACGTCGTGCAGCGCCTTGCGTACGACGGGGTGGTGGCGGCCGAGGCCCATCACGCCGAAGCCGGCGAGCATGTCGAGGTAGTCGTTGCCGTCCGCGTCCCAGAAGTACGCGCCCTCGGCCCGTTCATAAACCTTGTCGAAGCCGATGGTGTGCAGCATGCGGGGCAGCTGGTGGTTGAGGTGGCGGGTGTGCAGCTCATAGCGCTCGGCCCCGCGCTCGGCGAGCAGCGCCGCGAGATCGAAGCCTTTGGGCCGCTCGGTCATCGCTCAGATCTCCTTGGCTGCCATGGCCGCACTGATCCGCCCGGCGATCTCCACCGGGGTCAGCCCGATGTCGGCCAGCACCTCGCTGCGCCTGCCGTGGGCGAGGAACTCTTCGGGGATCCCGAAGTCCCGCAGGGGCACGTCCACCCCGGCATCGCGCAATGCCTGAGCGACGGCGCAGCCGACGCCGCCCCTGCGGCTGTTGTCCTCCACGACCGCGACCAGCCGGTGGCGGGCGGCCAGCGGGGCGAGCTGCTCGTCGACGGGCTTGACCCAGCGTGGGTCGACGACCGTGCAGCGGATGCCCCGGCCCGACAGCAGTTCGGCCGTCTGCAGGCAGACCGGTGCCAGCGCCCCGACGGACACGATCAGCACATCGGCGTCCTTTGGCCGGAGCAGTACGTCCATCCCGCCGATCCGCCCGACGGCCTCGACGGGGTCACCGACGCTCTCCTTCGGGAAGCGCAGCACGGTGGGCGCGTCGCCCACCTCGACCGCCTCGCGCAGCTCCTGCCGCAGCCGTACGGCGTCACGCGGGGCCGCGATCCGCAGACCCGGGACGACCTGCAGGAGGGACATGTCCCACATGCCGTTGTGGGACGGGCCGTCGGTGCCGGTGATCCCGGCCCGGTCCAGTACGAACGTCACGCCGCACCTGTGCAGGGCGACATCCATCAGCAGCTGGTCGAAAGCACGGTTGAGGAACGTGGCGTAGACGGCGACGACCGGGTGCAGCCCCGCGGTGGCGAGCCCCGCGGCACAGACCGCCGCATGCTGCTCGGCGATGCCGACGTCCCACACCCGGTCCGGGAAGCGCTCGGCGAACTTCGTGAGCCCCACGGGATGCAGCATCGCCGCGGTGATGGCCACGACGTCCGGGCGCTCGGCCCCGATCTCGGCGATCTCGTCCCCGAACACCGAGGTCCACGACGCGCGGTCGGGCAGGGCGAGCGGCGCGCAGGTCACCGGGTCCATCGCACCGACCGCGTGGAACCGGTCGGCCTCGTCCTCCAGGGCCGGCCGGTATCCGCGGCCCTTCTCGGTCAGGCAGTGCACCAGGACAGGTCCACGGAAGCGCTTGGCACGGCGCAGCGCCGACTCGACGGCCTCGATGTCGTGCCCGTCGACCGGCCCGAGGTACTTCAGCCCCAGGTCCTCGAACAGGCCCTGGGGCGCGAAGGCGTCCTTGAAGCCCTTCTTCGCGCCGTGCAGGGACTCGTAGAGCGGTTTCCCGACGACGGGGGTGCGCTCCAGGATGTCCTTGCCCCAGGCCAGCAGCTGTTCATAGCCGTCGGTGGTGCGCAGGGCGGCGAGATGGCTCGCGAGGCCGCCGATCGTCGGCGCGTAGGACCGCTCGTTGTCGTTCACCACGACGATCAGCGGCCGGTCCTTGGCCGCGGCGATGTTGTTGAGGGCCTCCCAGGCCATGCCGCCGGTGAGGGCTCCGTCGCCGATCACCGCGACGACATGGTCGCTCGTGCCCCGTACCTGGTGCGCCTTGGCCAGTCCGTCCGCCCAGCCGAGCACGGTCGACGCATGGGAGTTCTCGATCACGTCGTGCTCGGACTCCTCCCGCGAGGGGTAACCGGACAGCCCGCCCTTCCCGCGCAGCTTGGAGAAGTCCTGCCGTCCGGTGAGCAGTTTGTGTACGTAGGACTGGTGGCCGGTGTCCAGAAGGATCCGGTCCGCGGGTGAGTCGAAGACCCGGTGCAGGGCGATGGTCAGTTCCACCACACCCAGGTTGGGGCCCAGATGGCCGCCGGTCCTGGCCACCGCCTGGATCAGGAAGTCCCGGATCTCCTGTGCGAGTTGGACCGTCTCCTCCTCGCCCAGCGACTTGAGGTCGCGCGGGCACCGGATGGTCTCGAGAATCGTCACGGTCTGACCCCTTCTCGTGCGGCGTCATCGGCTCCCGGTGACGGTTTCGCGGGCTGCCCTGAGCGACTCCTTCAGCGAGCCCATGGTGGCCAGTACGGCGGTGGGCTCGTAGCCGCAGTGCGCCATGCAGTTGGCGCAGCGCGGGTCCTTGCCGCGGCCGTACTTGTCCCAGTCCGTGTCGTCGATGAGCTCCTGGTATGTGGGCACGTACCCGTCGCTCATCAGATAGCAGGGGCGCTGCCAGCCGAAGAGCGAGTAGTTGGGGATCGCCCAGGCGGTGCACGGGAAGTCCGCCTTGCCCTCGAGGAAGTCGAGGAAGAGCGGTGAGTGGTTGAGCCGCCAGCGCCGCCGGTTGCCGCCGGCGAAGGACTTCCTGAACAGCTCGCGGGTCTGCTCGACGCCGAGGAAGTGCTCCTGGTCGGGCGCCTTCTCGTAGGCGTATGCGGGCGAGATCATCATCTCGTCCACCTTGAGGTCGTCGTTGAGGTAGTTGAGCACCTCGATGACGGTCTGCGGGGTGTCCGTGTTGAAGAAGGTCGAGTTGGTGGTGACCCGGAAGCCGCGCCGCTTGGCCTCCTTGATCGCCTCCACGGCCTCGTCGAACACGCCTTCCTTGGCCACCGATTCGTCGTGCCGCTCGCGCAGCCCGTCGATGTGCACGGCAAAGGCGAAGAACGGGGACGGTACGAACTTCTCGATCTTCTTGCGCAGCAGCAGTGCGTTGGTGCACAGAAAGACGTACCTCTTCCTGGCGACCAATTGGCGTACGATCTCGTCGATCTGAGGATGCATCAGAGGTTCGCCGCCCGCGATGGAGACCATCGGGGCACCTGACTCCAGCACCGCTCCCACAGCCTGTGCCACCGGCATGCGCTGCCTGAGCACTCCGGCCGGGTGCTGGATCTTCCCGCAGCCCTCGCACTTGAGGTTGCAGGCGAAGAGCGGCTCCAGCTCGACGATGAGCGGGAACTTCTCACGGCGGCGGAGCTTTTGTTCAATGAGATAGGTCCCGACCCTGACGGTCTGACGCAGCGGCATGGCCATCTGGCTCACCTCCTGGGGAGCAGCAAAGAACGGTGCCATTCGAAGAACGCGGGAAGTACGGCGCGAAGAACGCGGAAGGCTGATATTCCACCGCGCACCGTGCCGATACGGACCAGTTCGTGCTCAGGAGCGTCCACGACCACTCGGACGGCCGCAACCGGACGCGGACCGGCGCTCAGGGCGCTGCTGAGGGTGGCGGCCGATTCCATGTCCGCCGCGATGGCGCCGGTGGCGCGCAGCTCGGTCCGCTCGTGTCCGCGCACGACATGGTCGGTGCCGGCCAGCAGTCCGGTGTGGACCGTGCGGCCGGGCAGCGCCCTGGACACCGCCTTGACCAGCAGTTCGGTTGCGGTGCAGGGGGTGTGCGCGGTGGCGAGCCGGGTCCGGTCGGCGACCACGAGATCGCCCGGGTGCATTCCCGGTGCGAGCCCCGCGCAGAAGCCGGAGGCGATCACGGCCGCCTCCCGCAGGGGGCCGTCGCCGCAGGCGGCGCGCAGCGCCCGTTCGGCGCAGACCGGCCCCATCCCGGTGCGCAGGACGGTGACCTGGCCGCGCGCGCCGCTGTGGTCGCCGGTGCGCAGGGCGATCTTCTCGATGCCGAGCGCGCAGGCGATCAGCAGCGGCGCGGCGGAGCCGGAGGGCTCCACGGGGTCCGGCATCAGCCCCCCTTGCGGGTGGCCGAACGGTCGGCGGACGGCTCGCCGTGCGCGTACCGGCCGAGCGCCGTCAGCGGGAAGACCTGCCGGTACAGGTGGTAGTTGATGGAGAAGTCCCAGGGGAATCCGGTACCGGTGAAATACGGCTCGTCCCAGGAGCCGTCCTCGCGCTGGGTCCCGGCGAGCCAGACGATCCCGCGCTCGACCGCTTTGCTGTCCCGCTCCCCCGCCGCCAGCAGCGCGAGCAGGGCCCAGGCCGTCTGGGAAGCGGTGGACGTGCCATGTCCGATCCAGCTCTCCATCGGGGTCCCCCCAGGACGATGTCCCTGGGGAAGGTACGAGCGCAGGTCCTCGCCCCAGCCGCCGTCGTCGTTCTGCACGGATTCGAGCCAGCGGACGGCGCGGCGGATCGCGGGGTGCGAGGGCGGCAACCCGGCGGCGGTGAGAGCGGGCACCACCGACCCTGTGCCGTAAATGAAGTTGACGCCCCAGCGGCCGAACCAGGCGCCGTTGGCCTCCTGTTCGGTGAGCAGCCACCGAATACCACGGCGAGTACGTGGATGATGGGCCTTGCCCTCCCACGCCAGCATCTCCACGACATGCGCGGTGACGTCCGCGGACGGCGGGTCGATCACCTCGCCGAAGTCGCAGAACGGCAGCCGGTTGGGGAAGGCGCTGGTGTTGTCGGCGTCGAACGCGCCCCAGGCACCGTTGGCGGACTGCATGCCGAGATTCCAGCGCACCCCGCGTTCCACCGCGGCATCGACCTGCGCGGGGTGCGGGTGCTTCACCCGGCGCAGGGCAAGGACCACCTCGGCCGTGTCGTCGATGTCCGGGTAGTTGTCGTTGTGGAACTCGAACGCCCAGCCGCCCGGCGACAGGCCTGGCCTGCGTACCGACCAGTCGCCGGGCCGCACGACCTGCTCGCCGAGCATCCAGTCCGCGGCCTTGACCAGGGCCGGATGGTCGCCCGGCAGGCCGGCGTCGGCGAGCGCGATGGTGGCGAGGCAGGTGTCCCAGACCGGGGACTGGCAGGCCTCGATCATGCGGACGGGACGGCCGTCCCGCTCGCTCCAGACCGCGAAACGGTCCAGCGACTCGAGGCCGGCGCGCATCACGGGATGCTTCAGGTCGTAGCCGAGCAGATGGAGCGCAATGACCGAGTACACGGCCGGCGGCTGAATGCCGCCCCAGCAGCCGTCGTTCTCCTGCCGCTCGACGATCCAGCGGGCTGCGGTGTTCATGGCCGCTCGGCGCAGCCGGCGCGGTGCAACCTTGTGGTAGAGGCGCAGCGCCTTGTCGGCCCGCTGGAAGAAGCCGTCCCAACTCGCGGCAGGTGCGAGGCGCTTGGGGGGATTCGGCGTCTTCGGATCGGTGTGCAGTTCGTCGAGCGGGAACGGGGCGGGGCGCACCGGCCGCTTGGCCGAGACGACCGTCAGTGGAACGATGGTCTGCCGTGCCCAGCAGCCGAAGTCGTAGATGTTCAGGGGCGCCCAGGTGGGCAGGAAGATCAGCTCGGGCGGCAGTTCGGGGAGGTCCTCCCACTTCCACCAGCCGAAGAGCGCGAGCCAGATCCGGGTGAAGACCCGGCCGGCGGCGATCCCCCCGTGCTTGCGGACCCAGGCGGAGGCCCGTGCCATGTGCGGGTCGTCGGGCCGGTCGCCGGCGAGCCGCAGGGCGACGTAGGCCTCGATGGTGGCGGACAGTTCGCCGGGGCCGCCGAAAAAGGTGGCCCAGGTGCCGTCCTCACGCTGCTGTCCCCGGATGAACCGCGCGGCTGCGTCGGTGGTGCGGGCGTCCTGGATCCCGAGGAACTGACGCAGCAGCAGATCCTCGGCGTCCATGCTCACATTGGTCTCGAGGTCGCCCTTCCACCAGCCTTCGGCGTCCTGCCGGGCGAGCAGATAGGCGCTCGAGCGTTCTGCGGCGCGCCGCGCGGCCTCATGGATGTCGTCCGGCGCCTGGACGAGTGCGGACCGTGTGTCGGTCGATTCAGTGGCCGCGGGGGCACGGGTCCCCGAGGACCCGCTGCTTCCGTCGGTCGTCGCTGTCATGGCTTCCCCTTCGTTGCAGTGGATCTCTGCTGTGCTGGGGTGGCCGTCGGCCGGTGACGATGTCGGTCACCGGCCGGCGACTGCGATTCATATCGAGCGGGTGATGGTGATCATCTCTTTCGTACGACGACGAAGTCCGCGAGTGCGACGAACTGCGCGCGGATACGTTCCGGCATGTCGACTCGGCTGAGGGCCTCGATCGCGACGGCATGCTGCCGGCGGGCCTCCTGGGAGGTCCACTCGCGGCCGCCCGCCTCCTCGATCAGGGCCGCCCTGGTGGCGAACTCCGTCTCGGAGAAGGTGTCGAAGTCATGGCTCTTGGCGTCCGCGGCGAGCAGTTCGCCGAGACGTCGTGATGCCGGGCCTCCGGCGGCGAGGGCGGCGACGACCGGCAGGGACTTCTTGCGCTGGCGCAGGTCGCTCCAGGTCTGCTTGCCGGTGGCGACCGGGTCGCCCCAGATGCCCAGCAGATCGTCGACGGCCTGGAAGGCGAGACCGAGGTGGTAGCCGTAGGCCTCGAGGGTGTCTGCGGTGCGGTCGTCGGCGCCGCCGAGCACCGCGCCGATGGAGACGGCGCAGGCCAGCAGCGCGCCGGTCTTGTTGCCCTCCATCTCCAGGCACTCCTCGACGGTGACCCGCTCGCGGTGCTCGTAGGAGATGTCCTGGGCCTGACCGTCGATCAGCTTGCGGCTGGCGGTGGTCAGCCGGCGGGTCGCGCGGCCGGCCTCGACGGTGCCGAGCTCCAGCAGCACCTCGTTGGCCAGCGCGAAGAGCGCGTCGCCGACCAGGATGGCCTGGGCGGGTCCGTGCACCTTCCACACCGTGTCGCGGTGGCGGCGCTGTTCGTCACCGTCCATCAGGTCGTCGTGCAGCAACGAGAAGTTGTGCACCAGCTCGACCGCGACCGCGCCGGGGATGCCGACCTCGGGTGCCGCACCGGCAGCCTCGGCGGACAGCAGCGCGAGCGCGGGGCGTACGGCCTTGCCGCCGTCGCCCTCGGCGGGCCGCCCATATGCGTCGATCCAGCCGAAATGGTAGGCGGCGACGGTGTCCATGGGCGGGGCCAAGCGGTCCACCGCGGCACGCAGCACCGGTGTGGACAGGGTCCTGCCGCGCTCCAGCAACGCGTGGATGTCCGTGTTCGGCACGTCACCTGGGCTGTGTGCGGTGTCTTCAGCGGTTTCCGCCGAGGGCACTGTCGGCACGATCTCTCCTCTGGTTCCAGTACTGGTGCTCACACCGCCTCCTTGAGCGGATGTTCATGGGGGCGGCCGAGCGCCGAGAGTGCGGCGCCCGCTGCGGTGAATCCGCTGCGCACGGCACTCTCCATGGTCGCGGGCCAGCCGGTGGCGGTCCACGCTCCGGCCAGGTACAGACCGGGCAGGCGGGTGCGGGCGCCGGGCCGCAGCCGGCCGACGCCCGGGGAGGGCGCGAAGGTCGCCGCCCGCTCCCGGGTGACGAAGAAGTCGCGTACCTCGGCGCCGCGCGCGGCGGGCAGCAGTCGCTCCAGCTCGGTCAGATAGCGCCCGCGGAGCTCGGCGACGGGTGCGTCGATCTCGTCCTGGGCGGCGGACTGGGAGAGGGCCAGGTACTGGCCCTCTCCCAGTCCGGAGGCGTCGGTGCGGTCGAAGACCCACTGCACGGGGGTGCCGAGCGCGGCGAAGAACGGCCGGCGCAGCACCTTGCGGTCGTAGAGCACATGGATGTTGAGGATGGGCGCGGCGCCGATGTCGAGGAGTCGGTCGGGGTCCTCCAGCGCGCCGTCGGGCAGCAGGGCATGGGCCTCGCGCTGGGGCACGGCGAGTACGACGGTGTCCGCGTCCAGCCGCTCGCCGTCGACGTCCACGTGCCAGCGTCCGCCCTCGCCACGGGTGATCTCACGGACGCGGGTGGACAGTTCGGTGCGTACACCGGCGCTGTCGAGCGCCTTGCGGGCCAGCGTGTCGTGCAGCTCGCCGAGGGGGACACGCGCCCAGCCGATGTCGGCGGCGCCCGGCTCGGAGAGCAGACCGGTCTTGAAGACCATCGCGGCGAGCCCCATCGAGGCGTTGGCCGCGGTGGCGTTGAGGGTGGCCACGCCGACGAGGTCCCACAGGGCTTCGATGGCGCGCCGTGACTGGCCGTGGCGGCCGAGCCAGGTGGCGAAGTCGATGCCGTCGAGTGCCGGGTCGGCCGGGTCGAGCCTGCCCAGGGCCAGGGCGGCGCGGCCCACACCCGCCCGCTCGGCGAGCGAGAGGTGCGGATAGCCGGCGAGGCTCGCGGCCAGGTGCAGGGGTACGGGCAGCGCACTGCGGCGCAGCCGTCCGAGCCGGGGGCCGTGGGGGGCGGCCACGTCCAGGACGGGTACGTCGAGACGGCGCTGCAGGGGCGCGAGTGCGGCGCCGTCGACCCGGTCGAGGAACCAGCGGTAGGCGGTGCAGCATCGCAGGTACACGTGCTGGCCGTTGTCCACGGTGAGGCTGCCGCGGCGGAAGGAGAACGCGAGGCCGCCGAGGCGGGGCCGGCCCTCGGTGAGGGTGACATGGACGCCCTCGTCGGCGAGCCGGAGGGCCGCTGTGACACCGGCGAGTCCGCCGCCGACGACCACCGCGTGCCGCGGCGTCATGGAGTGGTCCGGCATGCGATCTCCCTTCGAGCCACCGCAGTCGCGGACGTGGACGGGTGGGTCAGGGCTGCCCACCGGCCGTGGATGCAGGCGCAGTTCGTCACACCCGCCCCCTGAAGGACTGCCGGCTGACATGCCGGGCGTCGAGGCCGGACAGGCCGCGCACGGCGACATACGCCTTCTCGCGTCCGGGCAGGGAGACCCGGCCGCGCAGGACCGCATCAGGGTCGCGCTCGATGCGGTCGAGCAGCCTTCGGTAGATGCCCGCCATGGCGGCGACACAGGCGCCGCTGCGCCGGTCGAGCATGGGCAGCAGCCGGTAGCCCTCGGTGAACAGGGCGCGGGCGCGCCGCACTTCGAAATGGACCAGGCCCGCGAAGTCGGAGCCCGGTGGCGGGGTGGCGCCGTGGAAGCCCGCGCCGCAACCGAACTTGGCGAGGTCGTCGGCGGGCAGATACATCCGCCCGCCCTCGGCGTCCTCGCGAACGTCCCTGAGGATGTTGGTGAGTTGGAGTGCGAGACCGAGCGTGTCGGCGTACTCGGAGGCGCGCTCGGCGCCGCGCGCGGCGGGCAGGGTGCCGAACACGCCGAGGGAGAGCCGTCCGATCGCTCCCGCGACGCACCGGCAGTAGACCTTGAGGTCGTCCCAGGTCTCGTACGTCTTGCCGCGTACGTCCATCAGCACGCCGTCGATGAGTTCGTCGAGCCCGCCCAGCGGCACCGGGAAGCGCTGCGCGGCGTCCGCGAGCGCGACGGCGACCGGGTCGGTGTCGTCCTGGTCGACGGCGTTGCGTCTGATGCGTCCGAGCAGCTCCCGGGTCTCCTCGAGCCTGCCCCGCTTGGCATCCGATGCGAGCTTGCCGTCACCGATGTCGTCGATGCGCCGGGAGAAGGCGTAGAGCGCCGACATGGCCTGGCGCTTGCCGGCGGGCAGCAGACGGATGCCGTAGGCGAAGTTACGTGCCTGGTGGCCGGTGACGGCCTCGCAGTAGCTGTAGGCGGCCTGAACAGGCGCGGACAGCTGGATGGGTCCCTCCATCGTCCGGCTCACCTCTCTCCACGCGCTCGTCGCAGGACAGCACCCGCTTCACGCAGCACATCCGATGTGGCGGCCTTGGGCGGTCCGGGCAGCACATCATGTCCGGCCGCGGCGATCGCAGTGAGAGCGGCGCGCCCACCGCCCACAAATCCGGCCAGCAGAAGCCGGAGTCGGCCGTGGACGCTGCCCACCAGAAAGGTGCCCTCATCCAGCAGCTCACCGGCGCGCTCGGCCTCGTGGGCGATCAGTGCGCGCACTGATGCGCTGCCCGTGGCCGCGGTGAGATCCGCCTCGGTGACCTGGAAGCGCTTCATGTCCTCGGCGGGCAGATAGATCCGGTCGCGTCCGAGGTCCTCGACCACGTCCTGGAGATGCTCGACGATCTGCAGACCGGTGCACACGGAGTCGGAGCGGCGCAGCCGTTCGGGGCTGGCGGTGCCGGTGATCTGCAGCACCAGCCGGCCGACGGGGTTGGCCGACAGCCTGCAGTAGGCGAGCAGGTCGTCCCAGGTTTCGTAGCGCCGGACCAGCTGGTCCTGCCGGTTGGCGGCGATCAGGCCGAGGAACGGCTCCGGGGTGAGCGAGCAGCGGCGGACGGTCGGCTGCAGCGCCAGCAGGAGCGGGTGGCGCGGCGTGCCGTCGAAGACGCGGCACAGATCGGCCTCGAAGGCGTCGAGCAGGACGGCCGGGTCCTCGGCGTGCTCGGGTTCGACGCCGAGATGCCGGGCATCGGCGCCACCGGGAGAGAGGTCGCCGTCGCCGATGTCGTCGACGAGCCGCGCGTAGCCGTAGACGGCCTTCAGATCCTGGCGCCAAGCGCGGGGCAGAAAGAAGGGGGCGACGGGGAAGTTCTCGTCCGCGGCCTTGTCGAGGGTGGCACGGGCAGGCGCCTGGGGACGCGACTGGCGGACGCCTGTCACTGCCCGCTGCCCGCTGCGGGGACGGCAACGTTTTCGCGGAGCTGGAGAGTTTCCGTCATGGCCGTCACATCTCCCGTTCTACACTGCCGACCCAATACATCCTATTTCGGACACGCCGCCGGTCGTCCCGACTCGGGGGTGATCGCCTGACGGACGGGATGCCTAGGGGGTTTCGCCCCGTTCTCCGCAATTCAGCACCGCTCCAGCTTACGTTGTACAACACCGAACGACACGTCAGGGTGCGACGCGTTCCTGCCCCATGGAACGCAGTTCTCCCAACCGCCCCCGGCTCCACAGGGGTTGAGGCCGAAGGCCCCTGGCGCCGCTGAGCGGCGGCAGGGGTCCACCGGCACCGAGCGCGGGACCGGGCTACTTGCCGGTCTCCTTCTCGTACGCCTTGATGACCTCGTCGGTCGGACCGTCCATCAACAGCTCGCCCTTCTCCAGCCACAGAACGCGGTCGCAGGTGTCCCTGATCGACTTGTTGCTGTGACTGACCAGGAAGACCGTGCCTGCCTCCTTGCGCAGCTCACGGATGCGCTGCTCCGAACGGATCTGGAAGCGGCGGTCGCCCGTGGCCAGCGCCTCGTCGATCATCAGCACATCGTGGTTCTTCGCGGCCGCGATGGAGAACCGGAGCCTGGCCGCCATGCCGGAGGAGTACGTGCGCATGGGGAGGGTGATGAAATCGCCCTTCTCGTTGATCCCCGAGAAGTCGACGATTCCCTGGTAGCGCTCGCGGATCTCCTCGCGCGACATACCCATGGCCAGGCCGCCGAGTATGACGTTGCGCTCTCCGGTCAGATCGTTCATCAGAGCGGCATTGACGCCGAGCAGTGAGGGCTGGCCATCGGTGTAGACCTTGCCGCTCTCGGTCGGCAGCAGGCCGGCGATGGCCCGCAGCAGGGTGGACTTGCCGGAACCGTTGGTACCGATCAGACCGATCGCCTCACCGCGATAAGCGGTGAAGGAGACGCCGCGCACGGCGTGCACCTTGCGCACGCCCCGGGACTCGCCCTTGTTCCGGCGGACCATCCGGCTGAGCGCGGCCGTGGCACTGCCCTTGCCGCCGCGGCCCGCGTTGACGCGGTAGACGATGTGGACGTTGTCCGCGATGACCGTGGGGACGCGTGCGGCGGCGTTCACGTCCGGCCGGTCGTTCTTGTTCTCAGCCACGGCCGTAGCGCTCCTCAGCCTTCCAGAAGTACACAAAGCCCGCACAGCCGATCAGGGCCGCCCACCCCAGGCCCGCCGCCCAGACGTGCGAGGGCAGGTTCGAGGACCCGTATCCGTCGATCAGGGCGAACCGGACGAGGTCCATGTAGATGGCCGCCGGGTTGTACATCAGGACGTCGGCGATCCAGGCCGGCCGGTCGGCGAGCATGATCGGGATGGAGAACATGACACCCGAGGCGTACATCCAGGTACGCATGACGAACGGCATCAGCTGGGCCAGGTCAGGCGTCTTCGACCCCAGCCGCGCCATGATCAGCGCGAGCCCCGTGTTGAACACGAACTGCAGCGCGAGGGCGGGTAGGACCAGGAACCAGGACCACGTGGGGAAGCTGCCGAACGCGACCACGATGACCACCAGCACGATCATGGAGAACAGCAGCTGCTGGAGCTGCTGGAGCGCGAAGGAGACCGGCAGCGAGGCACGCGGGAAGTGCAGTGCGCGCACAAGGCCCAGATTGCCCGCGATCGCCCGGACACCGGCCATGACGGAGCTCTGGGTGAAGGTGAAGACGAACACACCCGTCACCAGGAAGGGGACGTAGATGCTCGTCGGCATGCCCCGGTTCGCCTTCAGGATCAGCCCGAAGATCAGGAAGTAGACCAGGGCGTTCAGCAGCGGGGTCGCCACCTGCCAGAGCTGCCCGAGCTTGGCCTGGCTGTACTGGGCGGTCAGCTTTGCCTGGGAGAAGGCCAGGATGAAGTGGCGCCTGCCCCAGAGCTGCCGGACGTACTCGAACAGGCCCGGGCGGGCACCGCTCACCGACAGGCCGTACTTGGCGGCGAGCTGTGCCGGAGACAGGCCGTCGTCGGGCGATGGCGTGGGGCTCATCGCGATGGCACCGTCATGGGTTGTGTCACTCACAAGTTGAAACTTTCGTGTCCAAGATGCGCGGCATTTCGGGAGCGCCCCCGATGCTCTCAGAACCGAGCTTGTCAGATGACAGGAGGTCGGCCCAGCCGGGTGAGCCGCCACACAGTACGCCACTTCATGGGCCGGCGCGGTCCGCAGGGCGTGCGCAGGCCTTCGCGGAAGCCTGCGAACCACGCCTTGAGCGCGGGCAGCGACGGGCGCCGCACCAGGGTGAGCAGCATCCACACGCCGAGGTAGACGGGGACCAGCGGCGCCGGCAGGTTGCGCCGGGCGACCCAGACGCGGTTGCGGGCCACCATCCGGTGGTACACCGCGTGCCGGGACGGCGGCAGCGTCGGGTGGAACAGCACCATGTCCGCGCGGTAGTCGATCGCCCAGCCGGCATCCAGTGCACGCCAGGCGAGGTCGGTCTCCTCGTGCGCGTAGAAGAACTCGTCGGGAAGGCCGCCGACCTCGGCGATGACCTTGGTCCGCACCGCGTTCGCGCCGCCCAGGAAGGTGGTCACGCGAGAGGAGCGCATCGGGTCGGAGGCGCGCAGCCGCGGGACGTGGCGGCGCTGGGTGAGCCCGGTCTCCGGATCGGCGATGCGGAAGCTGACGATGCCCAGCTCCGGGTCGGCCTCGAAGGCCTCGCGGACCAGCTGCGCCGTGTCGGAGTTCGGCAGCAGTCCGTCGTCGTCGAGGAACAGCAGGGCGTCGACGTCGGAACCGGACGGGCCGAAGGCCTCGATGCCGACGTTGCGGCCGCCGGGGATGCCCAGGTTCTCGGGCAGCGTCACGGTGCGCACGCCCTCGGGCAGACCCCTGACCTCGGCGCCGTTTCCGACGACGACGACCTCGATCCGGTCTCCGTCCTGCCGGGCGACCGACTCGAGCAGGGCACGCAGCTCGTCGGGCCGGGTGCCCATCGTGATGATGACCGCGCCCAGCTTCATCGGCTTCACCGGTGCCTTCATGAGCGGCGTCACTTCAGCCTGCTCGACGCGAGGACGGAGATCAGGTGCAGCACCGTCTGCAGCAGCGCGATACCGGCCAGCACGGCGACACCCAGGCGGGTGAAGAAGAGATCGCCCCGAGCCTGGTCGAGGGCGGCCAGCACGAGGATGAGCAGAGATGCCTCGATGCCGAGGACCAGCCGGTGGAACTTGAGCGCGGCGGCGGCCCGGCGGGCGAGCGCCATACCGGACGAGCGCGGCTCGGCCGCTGCTTCCTTGACCGGCTCCATCCCGGCCTGGTGCCGGGCGACGCCGACCAGGTCGGTCTCGGCCTTGATCAGGATCGCGCCGAGGGCGGCGAGGGTGCCCAGGAAAGCCCACAACCAGTCGATCCGCCCGCTGCCCCACGGGTCCGCGGCGCGCAGGCCGAAGCCGACCAGGACCGCCGCGTCGCACAGATAGGCGCCGACCCGGTCCAGGTACACGCCGGAAAGGGAGTACTGCTTCTTCCAGCGGGCGACCTCGCCGTCCACGCAGTCGAGCAGCAGGTAGAGCTGAACCATCACCACGGCGAGGACGGCACCCCATATGCCCGGTACCAGCAGCGCCGGGGCGGCCAGCACACCCGCGAGGGTCATCAGGTAGGTCAGCTGGTTCGGCGTGACCTTGGTGCCGACCAGGACGCGGGTGATGCGCAGGGAGATCTCGCGCATGTACAGGCGGCCGCCCCAGTGCTCACCGCTACGCCGGTCCTTGACACCGGCCGGGTGCACGACCGGGCGGAGTTCAGCTACGGATGGTCTTGGCATAGTCGGCGTACGCGTCCCTGATCTGGTCGTTGGTGAGGTCGAGGTGCTCGAGGACGGTGAAACGCCCCGGGCGGGTCTGCGGTGCGTACTCCACGGCCCGGACGAACTCGTCCGGGGAGAACCCGATCTCCTCGGGCAGCACCGGCAGTCCGTGTCTGCGCAGCACCTCGGCGAAGAGGGCCGAGTCCTCGTGAGCTCCGCGCAGATGCATCGCGAACGCGGCACCGAGGCCGACCTGCTCGCCGTGGCTCGCGGCACGCTTGGGGTAGAGCAGGTCGAAGGCGTGGCTGATCTCGTGGCAGGCGCCGGAGGAGGGCCGGGAGTCGCCGCTGATCGACATGGCGATGCCGGAGAGCACGAGTGCCTCGGCGAGCACGGTGAGGAACTCGTCGTCACCGATGCCGCCGGGGTGGCGCAGTAC
Organism: Streptomyces sp. NBC_00390; assembly: GCF_036057275.1. NCBI lineage: Bacteria > Bacillati > Actinomycetota > Actinomycetes > Kitasatosporales > Streptomycetaceae > Streptomyces > Streptomyces sp. NBC_00390. The sequence continues at coordinate 817,008 of NZ_CP107945.1, forward strand.
GGACTGGCCCGCGGTGCGGGCCATGGCCGCGGCGAGGCCGTCGACCGGCTCGCCCTTGACGCGGTGGGCGAGCTCCCAGTCCGCGATCGCCGAGATGTTGGAGATCGCGTCGCCGATGCCGGAGCGGACGAAACGGACGGGGGCGTCACGGACCACGTCGAGGTCGATGACCATGGCGATGGGCGAGGGGACACCGTAGGAGCCGCGGCCGTTGTCGTTGTCCAGGATGGAGATCGGCGAGCACAGTCCGTCGTGCGCGAGGTTCGTCGCGACGGCGGCCATCGGGAGGCCGACGCGGGCCGCGGCGTACTTCGCCACATCGATGATCTTGCCGCCGCCGAGGCCGACGACCGCGTCGTACCGGCTTCCCTTGATGTCGTCGGCGAGTTTGACCGCCGAGTCGATCGTGCCGTCGCCGACCTCGTACCAGTCCGCGCCCGGCAGCATCGGGGAGAGCCGCTCGCGCAGCGCCTTCCCCGAGCCGCCGCTGACCGCGAACGCCAGCTTGCCGGAGGCGGAGATCCTCTGGTCGGCCAGGACGCCGGCCAGGTTGTCAAGCGCCCCGCAGCTGATGTCGACGACGACCGGGGACGGGATGAGCCGGGTCAGTACTGGCACGCGATCTCACGGCCCTTCGCGAGGTCGTCGTGGTTGTCGATCTCGACCCACTTGACGTCGCCGATGGGGGCGACGTCGATACGGAAGCCGCGGTTCACCAGCTCCTGGTAGCCGTCCTCGTAGTAGAGGTCGGGGTCCCGCTCGAAGGTGGCCTTCAGCGCGTCGGCGAGGGCGGCCGCGGCCTCGGGCTCGATGAGGGTGACGCCGATGTACTCGCCGGTGGCGGTGGCCGGGTCCATCAGCTTGGTGATGCGCGACACGCCCTTGTCGCCATCGGTGATGACCTTCATCTCCTCGTCGGCGAGGTGCTTCACCGTGTCGAGGGCGAGGATGATCTTCCGGCCGTCTCCGCGGGCGTCCAGCAGGGTGCGCTCGACGGACACGGGGTGCACGGTGTCGCCGTTGGCGAGGATCACACCCTCCTTGAGGACGTCACGCGCGCACCACAGGGAGTAGGCGTTGTTCCACTCCTCGGCCTTGTCGTTGTCGATGAGGGTGAGCTTCAGCCCGTACCTCGACTCGAGGGCGGCCTTGCGCTCGTACACGGCCTCCTTGCGGTAGCCGACGACGATGGCCACCTCGGTGAGCCCGATCTCGGCGAAGTTGCCGAGCGTCAGGTCCAGGACCGTGCTGGAACCGTCTCCCGCGGGATCCACGGGCACGAGGGCCTTCGGAAGCGTGTCGGTGTAGGGGCGCAGACGGCGTCCGGCTCCGGCTGCCAGTACGAGGCCGATCATGCGGGTTCTCCTTCGTCATGTACGGCGGGTGCCTGCGAGGACACCCAGAAGCGGGTGCTCTCGACGAGCACCACGAGAGCCACGGCCACGGCCAGGGCCGCCAGCGCGATGGTGAAATCTGTGCTGTCGGTCAGGAAGGCCAGCAGTGCGACTGCCAGGACCCGCCCCTCGTGCCCGCCGATGGCGCGCACCAGCCGGCGCGGCGGCGCGCCCGTGCCACCGCGAATGCGGTACACCGTGTCGTAGTGATGGTAGGCGACGGCGGCCACCAGCCCGAAAGCTGCCGGAAGTGCCCCGTTCACCTCCGCGTGGGCCGCGAGGGCGAGGATCGTGCAGTATTCGGCGGCCCGCAGCACCGGGGGGACGAGCCAGTCGAGGGCGCCCTTGAGGGGCCTGGCGACGGCGATGCCGGAAGTGATGATGTACACAAGAGCCGCGAGGACGGGCCAGACGGTGCCGAAGCCGGTGAAGGCCGCGGTCGCCACCAGGGCGGCACCGCCGGCCACGGCCGACGCGAGGGGTATCAGGCCCGGCAGCCCTCTCACGCGTGACGCGGCGGCGTGGGCGACCGTCTCGGCGAGCAGGCCGGAGTCGGCGAGGTCCGCGAGCGCCTGCGCGGCACGGTCCGTGCGGTGCGCCTTGCGGGTGAGCGAGCGCAGAACACGGCCCGCGGTGGTGTAGCAGGCGGCCAGCGAGCAGCCGACGAGGAGCGCGTAGAAGACGATCCGGGGGCTGGTCACGGCGGTGAGCACGGCGATCATGGCCCAGCGTTCGCCGATCGGCAGCACTATCATCCGGCGCACCCACACCGTCCAGCCGACGCTGTCCAGCTTGCTGGACAGGGCAGCGGTCGGACTCGTGTTCGCGGTCGCGTCGTGGTTCGCCTCGTTGAAGGAGAAGTCGACGATGTGCCGGCAGGTCTGCAGGATCATCGCCGCGAGGGCGAGCGCCCATACGTCGTCGCCGTTGCGGGCGGCCCCGAGGGCGAGGCCCGCATAGAACGCGTACTCCTTGGCGCGGTCGAACGTGGCGTCCAGCCAGGCGCCCATCGTCGAGTACTGCAGGGAGTAGCGGGCGAGCTGCCCGTCGGTGCAGTCAAGGACGAAGGAGAAGAGCAGCAGCAGGCCTGCTGCGATGTAGCCGCCGCGGGTCCCTGTCGCGGCGCAGCCGGCCGCGATCAGCGCCGTGAGCAGCGAGGCGGTGGTGACCTGGTTCGGGGTCAGTCCGCGCCGGGCGCACCAGCGGGCGATGTAACGCGAGTACGGGCTGATGCAGAACGTGGTGAAGAAGCCGTCGCGGGCCTTGACCGCCGAGCGCAGCCGTACGGCCTCCTCGTCCACGGCCTCGACCTCGGCACGAGCCTGGTGGCGTTCCTGCGCGTCGGTGGGTACGGCAGCGACCAGCCGGCCCAGCTCGGGCCGGTGCACCACGGTGCCCTCTGTGACCAGCGCCTCGGCCACGGTGTCCACGAGACCGTCGGCACCAGCAGGAGCGGCGCCGGCCGGCACATGGGCGCAGACCGTGCGCACGGCATCGGTCAGGGCCTGGCGGGCCTGCGGCTGGACGGTCAGCGCGCCGGTGACGGCGGCGGCGTCGAAACGGGGATCGGTCAGCCCGAGACGGAGGGCGTGGACATGCCCAACGAAGCGGGGGTCCACGACGGCGACCCGGTCGCCTGCGGGTACGGCGGCGATCAGGGCGGCGGTGTCCTCGGCGCCGGAGGCGACGCGTACGTCAAACCCAAGCGACCGCAGATCGCCCTCGAGCGACGATCCGGGCACGGGCGGACCGGTGAGGATGGCGGTCGACAGACGAACTCACTCCTTGGAGCTGACGGTGCAAGAGCACGGCGGCTCGGCCCGGTCCCCGGGCGGCGGCACGTCGGCAGAGGCTATCGGATGAATGGAAGCAGGAGTTCACCAGCCGTTTACGCCCTGGCGGCCCGCCGGAATCATCATCCTCGATCACCACCCCGCCCTCCAAACCGCGGACCTCGGGAAGGCCGGTCGGCGCGTAGGTCCTTGCCCCGTCCGCCAGGGCCTTTCTTCCTGATCAGGCCGGATCGGGCCGGATCAGCGAGCAGGGTCCGGTGCGGGGGCACCACCCGCGCCGAGGGCTGTGGGAGAGCCAGGACACAGGAGCCCGGCAAGATCCGGAAGGAAGGCCCTAGGGTGGCCGACATGACTTGGCTGATCACAGGCGGAGCGGGATACATCGGCGCACATGTGGCGCACGCCATGGCGGCGGCCGGGGAGCGGGTCGTCGTGCTCGACGACATCTCCACCGGGATTCCCGAGCGGCTGCCGGACTCGATCCCACTGGTACGCGGATCGGTGCTCGACGCGCGGACGGTCGCGCGCACCCTCGCCGAGCACGAGGTCACAGGTGTCGTACATCTCGCGGCGAAGAAGCAGGTCGGGGAGTCAGTGGAGCGGCCGCTGACGTACTACCGGGAGAATGTGCACGGTCTGACCGTCCTGCTGGACGCGGTGGTCGAGGCCGGTGTCCAGCGGTTCCTGTTCTCCTCGTCGGCCGCCGTGTACGGGGTGCCCGAACTGGATCTCATCCCGGAGAGCGCGCCGTGCGAGCCGATCAACCCGTACGGGGAGACCAAGCTCGCCGGGGAGTGGCTGGTGCGGTCGACAGGCCGCGCGCACGGACTGCCGACCGCCTGCCTGCGCTACTTCAACGTGGCGGGCGCGGCCACCCCCGAGCTGTCCGACACGGGGGTGTTCAACATCATCCCCATGTTCTTCGACCGGATCACCCGCGGCGAGGCGCCCAGGATCTTCGGCGCCGACTATCCGACGCCGGACGGCACCTGCATCCGGGACTACATCCATGTGTCGGATCTGGCCGACGCCCATCTCGCCGTCGCCCGCCGGCTCACCGAGCCGGACGCCACCGGCGACCTGACGGTGAACATCGGCCGCGGGGTGGGTGTCTCGGTGCGGGAGCTCGCCGATCTGGTGGGCGAGGTGACCGGCCACCGCCTCGATCCGGTGGTCGAGCCGCGGAGGGCCGGCGACGCCGCCCGCGCGGTCGCCTCGGTCGAACTGATCTCCAAGGAGCTGGGCTGGACGGCCTCGCACGATGTGCGCGACATGGTCGCGTCGGCCTGGGAGGGCTGGCTGCTCCGGCACCCCGACGCCGCCGCGTGATCTTCCCGACGCTCTGACCTGCGATCATTTCCGCAGGTCAGAGCACATGACAACGGTGTTCAGTCCCGTGTTGCCCCATACCCCCCACCCGTAGTTCACTGCACGTGCCGGGAGACCACGTCCGACGATTGCGGGAGGCAGCTTCATGGGGGCTGGGCACGACCACGGGCACGCGCACGGCGGCCCGCCGCCGACCGGTACAGCGGCCGCGGCCTACAAGGGACGGCTGCGGATCGCGCTCGCCATCACGCTCGGCGTGATGGTGCTGGAGGTCGTCGGCGGTGTGCTGGCCGATTCGCTCGCTCTGATCGCCGACGCCGCGCACATGGCGACGGACGCGGTCGGACTCGCGATGGCACTGCTCGCGATTCACTTCGCGGGCCGGCCTGCCACGGCGAACCGCACGTTCGGGTACGCGCGTGCCGAGATCCTCGCGGCACTCGCCAACTGTCTGCTCCTGCTCGTCGTGGGCGGCTATCTGCTCTTCGAGGCGGTCGACCGGTTCATCAACCCGGCCGACACCCGCGGCGGTCTCACGGTCGTCTTCGCCCTGGTCGGCCTGGTGGCCAACATGGTCTCGCTGTCGTTGCTGGTGCGGGGGCAGAAGGAAAGCCTCAATGTGCGCGGCGCCTATCTGGAGGTGCTCGCGGACACGCTCGGCTCGCTGACGGTGCTGGTGTCCGCCGCGATCATCATCGCGACCGGCTGGCAGGCGGCGGACCCGATCGCCTCCTTGGTCATCGGCCTGATGATCGTGCCGCGTACCTGGAAGCTGCTGCGCGAGACGCTGAACGTCCTGCTGGAGGCGGCGCCCAAGGGCGTCGACATGGCCGAGGTCCGCGAACACATACTGGCACTGCCCGGTGTGGAGGACGTGCACGATCTGCATGCCTGGACGATCACTTCGGGGATGCCGGTGCTTTCCGCACATGTGGTGGTGACCCAGGACGTGCTGGACGCGGTGGGGCACGAGAAGCTGCTGCACGATCTGCAGGGCTGCCTCGGTCATCACTTCGACGTCGAGCACTGCACGTTCCAGCTGGAGCCCGTCGGGCACGCGGAGCACGAGGCAAAGCTCTGCCACTGAGGTGATGCGGCTGTTAGGGTCTGCGCCGGGAACACGTCGGGACCGTTCGGGTCCCGTCCCCCTGAGAGGAGCTGAGGTTGATGACCGCCGCGGTGAGGTCCCCCTACGCCTGCGGCGTGGTGGTGCCCCCTGCCTCGCGCAGCACCCGGTCCTCCCTCTGCCTCCGGGCTCCCCACCGGCCCTGATCCGATCGCGTCCTCACTGATCCGATCTCGCCCGTCGGCCGGAGCCCTCTCACACTCAAGGGTTTCACGTTGTCCGACAACACTCTCCACGACGCTTTCTTCACCCTGCACCAGGGTCTGCCGCGCCAGGGCCCCGGCTCCGATGCCACCTCGCGCCGGCTGCTCGACCTGGCCGGCCCGGTGCCCGTCCGTCCGCGTGTCCTGGATCTGGGCTGCGGTCCCGGCCGGTCCGCGCTGCTGCTGGCCGCCGAGGCCGCTGCGCGGGTGACCGCGGTCGATCTGCACGAACCCTTCCTCGACGAGCTGCGGCAGGCCGCCGACGCCCGTGGGCTCGGCGATGCCGTCCGCACGGTCCGCGCCGACATGGGCGAGCTCCCTTTCCCCGACAGCTCGTTCGACCTCGTCTGGGCCGAGAGCTCCGTCTACAGCATCGGCTTCGACACCGCTCTGCGGCAGTGGCAACGGCTGCTGGGGCCCGGTGGTGCTCTGGTCCTGACCGAGTGCGAGTGGACGGCCGAGCATCCCTCGGCCGACGCACGCGCCTTCTGGGACCTGCACTATCCGCTGCGTACGACGGCCGAGAACTGCGCCGCCGCGGTCGCCGCGGGCTGCACGGTGCGCGGCGTGTACCGGCAGCCGGAGAGCGACTGGCAGGAGTACTACCTTCCGCTGGGCGAGCGGGCCGCCGCCGCTGATCCGGCGGCCCCCGGCATGGACCAGGCGCTCGCCGCCACCCGGGCGGAGATCGCCATGCGCGAGGAGCACGGGTCGGAGTACGGCTACACCGGCTACGTGCTGCGCCCGGCCGATGTGCACTGGCGTACCCGGCCCGAGAGGGCGGCCGACATCCCGGCGGTGCGCGAGCTCAACGCCGCGGCCTTCCCGACAGCCGAGGAGGCGGCCCTGGTGGACGCGCTGCGCCTGGACGGCGAGGCCTGGCTGCCCGGCCTCTCTTACGTGGCCGAGGCTGCGGACGGCACAGTGGCGGCGCACGCCCTGCTCACGCGGTGCCGGGTGGGTGACTCACCCGCGCTCGCGCTCGGCCCGGTCGCGACGGCGCCCGACCACCAGCGCCGGGGTGCGGGCCAGGCCGTCGTGCGTGCGGTGCTGGACGCGGCCAGGGCCCGCGGTGAGCGGCTGGCTGTCGTGCTGGGGCATCCGGAGTACTACCCGCGATTCGGTTTCGAGCGGGCCTCACGGTACGGAATCCGGCCAACTTTCGACGTACCCGACGAGGCGCTGATGGCCCTGGTACTCGACGGATCGCGGGACGTGCCAGGGGGAACCATCCGCTGTCCGGCCGCCTTCGGGGTCTGACGTGTATGTCCGCCCCGTCGGCGACGTCGCTCGACGGGGCGGACATGCCGAGTCGCCGAAGTGCGGACAAGCTGCTTCTGTACGGCAGACTGGACAGGCCTGTCAGGGCCGAGGACCGATGCGAAGGATGGGTATGCCGATCACTCCAGCCGTCACGGCGAACAGCTCGTCGAACGGCACGTCACAAGCGATCCTGCTCGAGCTGGTCGACGCACAGGGCAACACCATCGGCACCGCGGAGAAGCTCGCCGCGCATCAGGCGCCCGGTCAGCTGCACCGCGCCTTCTCGGTGTTCCTCTTCGACGAGCACGGGCGGCTCCTGCTGCAGCGCCGGGCGCCCGGCAAGTACCACTCCCCCGGAGTGTGGTCGAACACCTGCTGCGGTCACCCGTACCCGGGCGAGGCGCCGTTCGCGGCCGCCGCCCGGCGTACGTACGAGGAGCTGGGAATCTCGCCCTCGCTCCTCGCGGAGGCCGGCACCGTCCGCTACAACCATCCGGATCCCGAGTCGGGCCTGGTCGAGCAGGAGTTCAACCACCTCTTCGTCGGAATGGTGCAGGCGCCGCTGCGGCCGGATCCCGCAGAGATCGGCGAAACGGCCTTCGTGACGCCGAAGGAGCTCGCGGAGCGCCATGAGCAGGCCGTGTTCTCGGCGTGGTTCATGACGGTGCTGGACGCGGCACGGCCCGCGATCAAGGAGCTGACGGGTCCGTCCGTGGGCTGGTGAGCCCCGCCCCCGGTGCGGCGGCGGCGCGGCGGTCAGACCGGCGCCGCGCCGCTGGTGTGCACCGGAGCGAGCGGCAGCTCGGCCCAGATGATCTTGCCGCCGCTCGCGGTGTGCTCGACGTCGCAGCTGCCGCCGGACTCGCGGGTGATCTCGCGGACGAGAAGCAGGCCCCGCCCGCCCGTCTGGGCGTAGTCGGTCTCGAGCGCCTTGGGCCGGTAGGGGTGGTTGTCCGCCACGGACACCCGCACCCAGTGCGCGCCGATGGCCACCTCGACGGCGACCTCGGGCGAGAGCAGGGCCGCATGCTTCACGGCGTTGGTGACCAGCTCGGAGACGATCACCAGCAACCCCTGGACGAGATCGTCATGCATCGGTACCCGCTGCCGGCCGATCAGATCTCGTACGGCGTGGCGGGCCTGCGGAACGGAGACGTCGACCGCCGGGGCGGTGAAACGCCAGACGCCCTCGTACGACAGCGGCCTGGCCGGCACGCTCCCGCGGCTCTCCATAGTCCGGCACCCACCCTCGGCTCGTCGGCCACTGGCCCGTGCCACTGACCTTCGAGTAACAAGTGTTGGCAGTCGGTTGGTCCGTACCGAACCGCCGATCAGAATTCAGCGCCTATCGACGCTTTCCGATCGGACGCGTATGACAGCGTCAGTAGTGCAGCTGACTTTGATCTGCTTCTGTCCGCTTTGCCGTATCGATCGTTTTTTCCGCTCGCAGAGACTCCCCTGGTGCCTCCTCGCCGTACCCCTCCTTGATCGTTGGTCCGGCCCTGACGGATAGCATCCGGCGCATGGAGCCCTCCGCGCCGACCACGCCTTCCGAGCCGCAGCTGACGCACACCGTCGAGAACGGTGTCGCCACAGTGGTGATCAGCAATCCCGCCAAGCGCAACGCGATGACCGCCGGCATGTGGTCGTCACTGCCCGGGCTGCTCGACGAGTTGGCCGCCGATCCCTCGGTGCGGGTGCTGGTGCTGACCGGTTCGGGCGACACGTTCTGCGCGGGCGCCGACATCTCCTCGCTGCGTGGCCCCGGCGTGGACCCGCAGGCGCTGGCGGTGGGCGCAGAGGAGGCGCTGGCCGCGTTCCCGAAGCCGACGCTGGCCGTCGTACGCGGCTACTGCGTCGGCGGCGGAAGCCAGCTCGCCGCCGCCTGCGACCTGCGGTTCGCGGCCCAGGACGCGCTGTTCGGCGTGACGCCGGCGAAGCTCGGCATCGTCTATCCGGCGGCCTCCACCCGGCGGCTGGCCGCGCTGGTGGGGCCGGCCACCGCCAAGTATCTGCTCTTCTCGGGTGAGTTGATCGATGCGGAGCGGGCGCTGCGCACCGGGCTGGTGGACGAGGTGCTGCCGGCCCCGGAGCTCGGCAAGCGGGCCGCGGAGTTCACCCGGATCCTCACCACGCGATCGCAGCTCACCCAGTGCGCGGCAAAGGAGTTCGCGGCGGGGCGCACCGACCGGGACGCGTACTGGACGGAACAGGCGCGCGGCAGCGGCGACACCGCGGAGGGGGTCGCCGCCTTCCTGGAACGGCGTACGCCGCGCTTCGAGTGGTCCGTGGGATCTCGCGGAGAGCGGTCCGTGTGAGGCCGCGTCCGGTCAGCTCGTGACCCTTCCCGCCTGCGTACGCCACTTGGAGACGATCTCGGCGGGCGCCTTGTCCGGGGAGCCGGCGTCGTACGGCGGCTGCGGGTCGTACTCGGTCAGCAGCTGAACCGTCTGGGCGACCTCGTCGCCGCCGATGCGGCCGAGCAGGTGCAGCGCCATGTCGATCCCGGACGAGACCCCCGCGGCCGTGACGTACTTGCCGTCGAAGACGACACGCTCCCCCGTCGGTTCCGCGCCCAGCGGCACGAGGTCGTCCAGGGCCAGCCAGTGCGAGGTGGCGCGGCGGCCCTTGAGCAGCCCGGCACCGCCGAGCACCAGCGACCCCGTGCACACGGAGGTGGTCCAGGTGCTGGCGGCATCGGCCGCTCGGAGCCAGTCGAGCAAGGTTTCGTCGTGCATCGCCTGGCGTGCGCCGGGGCCGCCGGGGACCAGGACGATGTCCGGGGCCTGCACCTCGGCGATGGTGCGCTCGGCGACGAGGCTGAGGCTGCCCTGGTCGTTGGGTACCGGGCCGGTCCGATCGGCGACGAAGACCGTCTCGGCGCCGGGCAGCCGGGCCAGCAGCTCGTAGGGTCCGACGGCGTCGAGCGAGGTGAAGCGGTCGTAGAGCAGGATCGCGATCTGCATGGTTCCTCTTTCGATCGATGTCACCGGGATCGGTGTCGGTGGGACCTCGGTGGGATCGGTGTCGGTGGGACCTCGGTGGGACCGGTGTCGGTGGGACCGGTGTCGGTGGGACCGGTGTCAGTTGACGGGTGCGCGGAATCGGCGGCGGTACTCGGCGGGCGCGGCGCCGAGGACTTTGACGAAGGCGCGGCGCATCGCCTCGGGTGTGCCGTAACCGGAGGCGCGTGAGACCTCTTCGACGCCGTGGCCGGTCTCCTCCAGCAGACGCCGGGCGTGCTGGAGCCGCACGCGTTCGACGTAGCGCCCCGGTGTCATGCCGGTCTCCGCCTGGAAGGCACGGGCGAAGTGGCGCGGCGAGAGCCGGGCGCGCTGCGCGAGCGCGTCGACCGAGAGATCGCCGGCGGGGTGCTCGGTGATCCAGTGCTGCACCTCGCGCAGCGGTTCGCGCTGTGCGGTCTGGGCCGCCAGCTGCGCGCTGAACTGTGCCTGGTTGCCCGGGCGGCGCAGAAAGACGACGAGATGGCGGGCGACGGTGAGGGCCGTGTCGCGGCCGAGGTCCTCCTCGACCAGGGCGAGGGCAAGGTCGATTCCCGCGGTGACTCCGGCGGATGTGGCGATCTTCCCGTCGCGTACGAAGATCGGGTCCGCGTCGACCTCGACGGCGGGGTGCGCCCGGGCCAGATGGTCGCAGTACGCCCAGTGGGTGGTGGCACGGCGGCCGTCGAGCAGCCCGGCAGCGGCGAGCAGCGCGGCTCCGGTGCACACGGACACGATCCGTTCGACGTCGTCGGCGTGCTCGCGCAGCCAGTCGACGAGCCGAGGGTCCGGGGTCCTGGTGCCGCGACCACCCGGGACGAGCAGGGTGTGGGGCACCTCGGCGTCGGCCAGCGAGCAGTCGGGCACGAGGGTGAGTCCGCTGTGCGTACGGACGGGCGACCCGTCGGGTGATGCGGTACGGATCGGGTAGGCGCCGGGATCGCCGACGGCCTGGCCCGCTCCCGCGAACACCTCCACGGGGCCGGTCACGTCCAGGCTCTGCACGCCGTCGAAGAGGACGACGAGCAGGGGGCGTCGCTGTGTCATGCCCTCCATGCTTGACGCTGCCGGTCATGGCCGCAATGTCGAGAACCCCACCTTTCCTGCCATCACGCACTCCGGGTTCCGAACGTACCAACCAGTCGGTAACCTGCATCCATGACCTCTCTGCCACCGCGCGCGGGACGCCGCTGCCACAACGTCATCAACCCGATGCACTCGACGGTCTACTTCTCCCCGGACCTGGCCGCGGAGCTCGGCCGCCTGGGGATCGAGGACGTGAGCGCCGGGTACTTCGTGACCCGCGCGGCCGCGATGGGCGCCGTCGGGCCCGGTGCGGTGGCCGCGACCTTCTACAACTTCAATCCCGAGCTGATCGCCCGGCATCTGCCGGCGGTCTGGGCCACTGCCGCGCCCGAAGCCGTGCTTGAGGCGCGGCTCCGGGCCGTCGACACCACGCTGCGCAGGCTGCTGGGTGAGGAGATCCTCGCCTCCAAGGAGCTCGCCGAGGCGGCGCAGCTCGCGCTGCGCGCCACCGAGGCCTGCACGCCGCACGCCCGGCCGCTGTATGCCGCGCACGCCGATCTGGCGGTGCCCGACGAGCCGCATCTCGCCTACTGGCACGCCGCGACCCTGCTGCGGGAACACCGCGGCGACGGTCACCTCGCCGCCCTGCTGTCCGCCGGGCTCGACCCGCTGGAGGCGCTGGTGAGCCACACCGCGACCGGCAAGGGCATGTCCCCGCGCTGGATCCTCGCCAGCCGCGGCTGGCGGCGCACCGACTGGGAAGCCGCCCAGGGACGGCTGCGCGAGCGCGGACTGCTGGACGACGCGGACGCTCTGACGGAGGCCGGCACCCGGCTGCGGGCGGAGGTGGAGGAGCACACGGACCGGATCGACCTCGCACCGTACGAACACCTGGGCGCGGAGGGCGTGGAGCGGCTGACCGAGCTGGGGCGCAGCCTGCTGATGTCTGCGGCGGCCGCGGGCGCGTTCCCCAAGGAGGCCACGGGCTGAGCCAGGCCCGCCGGTCCCGGCGAGGCCGTCGTCGCCACGCCGGACGGCACCCGTCGGCCGAAGAGCCGCTGCAACGGGACGACTGACGCGGCGCCGGGGGCTCCGGCCCCGGTCGGTCGGCCAGGGCTCGGACGGCGGGGACGTGCCGGGGATCGCGCCCCGGCCGCGGCGGGACGCGGCTCTCTTCCAGCCGGTTCCTTCCCGAGGGTCTCTTCCCGCCGGGCGCGCCGACCGGCCGCCGGGACGGGCCGGACCACCCCTGGCGCACCCGTACCCTCCCGGCGCGGCCGCACCGGGCGACCCGCGCACCCGTGAGGCCACGCGACACGGCACCCGGCCACCCGGCACAATGCACTCTCAAGCACAGCCAGCACGAGAAGGCGAGTCGGGGAACCGTGACGACGTCCATCGAAGGCAGGATCGCCGAGGAGCTCGGCGTACGCGAGCGGCAGGTGAAAGCGGCCGTCGAGCTGCTGGACGGCGGGTCGACCGTGCCGTTCATCGCCCGCTACCGCAAGGAAGCGACCGAGATGCTCGACGACGCGCAGCTGCGCACGCTCGAGGAGCGGCTGCGCTATCTGCGGGAGCTGGAGGAGCGGCGGACCGCGATCCTCGAGTCCGTGCGCGAGCAGGGCAAGCTGACCGACGAGCTGGAGGCCCGGATCCGGGCCGCCGACACCAAGGCGCGCCTCGAGGACATCTATCTGCCCTTCAAGCCCAAGCGGCGTACCAAGGCGCAGACCGCCCGCGAGGCAGGGCTCGAACCGCTGGCCGAGGGGCTGCTCGGCGATCCGTCGGTGGAGCCGCTCGCCGCGGCGGCGGCGTTCGTCGACGCCGACAAGGGCGTCGCCGACGCGGCGGCCGCCCTGGACGGTGCGCGGGCGATCCTTACGGAGCGTTTCTCCGAGGATGCCGACCTCATCGGCGAGCTGCGTGAGCGGATGTGGACGCGGGGCCGTCTCGCGGCGAAGGTGCGGGACGGCAAGGAGGAGGCGGGCGCGAAGTTCGCCGACTACTTCGACTTCGCCGAGGGCTTCACCGAGCTGCCCTCGCACCGGATTCTCGCGATGTTCCGGGGCGAGAAGGAAGAGGTTCTCGACCTGGTGCTCGAGCCGGAGGAGCCGGTGGACGGGCCTTCGTCGTACGAGGGCCTCGTCGCGGTGCGCTTCGGCGTCTCCCAGCAGGGCCGACCGGGCGACAAATGGCTCGGCGACACGGTCCGCTGGGCCTGGCGGACCCGGATCCTCGTCCACCTCGGCATCGACCTGCGGCTGCGGCTGCGCACAGCCGCGGAGGACGAGGCGGTACGGGTCTTCGCGGCGAACCTGCGCGACCTGCTGCTGGCCGCGCCGGCCGGCACGCGGGCGACGCTCGGCCTCGACCCCGGCTTCCGTACCGGTGTGAAGGTGGCCGTCGTGGACGCGACCGGCAAGGTCGTCGCCACGGACACCATCTATCCGCACGTCCCGGCGAACAAGTGGGACGAGTCGCTGGCGAAGTTGGCGCGGCTCGCCAAGGAGCACTCCGTCGAACTGGTCGCCATCGGTAACGGCACGGCGTCCCGCGAGACGGACAAGCTCGCCGGTGAACTCATCGAGAAGCACCCGGAGCTGGGCCTCACCAGGGTGATGGTCTCGGAGGCCGGTGCCTCGGTGTACTCCGCCTCCGCTTTCGCCTCGCAGGAGCTGCCCGGTCTCGATGTGTCGCTGCGCGGCGCCGTCTCGATCGCGCGCCGGCTTCAGGACCCGCTGGCCGAGCTGGTCAAGATCGACCCGAAGTCGATCGGCGTCGGCCAGTACCAGCACGACCTGTCCGAGGTGAAACTGTCGCGCTCGCTCGACGCGGTGGTCGAGGACTGTGTGAACGGTGTCGGCGTCGACGTCAACACCGCGTCCGCGCCGCTGCTTTCGCGGGTCTCGGGCATCGGCACCGGTCTTGCCGAGAACATCGTCGCGCACCGGGATTCCAACGGTCCCTTCCGTTCCCGCAAGGCGCTGAAGGACGTGGCGCGGCTCGGGCCCAAGGCGTACGAGCAGTGCGCGGGCTTCCTGCGGATCCGCGGCGGGGAGGACCCGCTGGACGCCTCGAGCGTGCACCCGGAGTCGTATCCGGTGGTGCGGCGCATGGTGAAGTCGACGGGCGGCGAGGTGGCGTCCCTGATCGGGAACACGTCGGTGCTGCGGTCGCTGAGGCCGACGGAGTTCGTGGACGAGACGTTCGGTCTGCCGACGGTGACGGACATCCTGCGGGAGCTGGAGAAGCCGGGCCGCGACCCCCGGCCCGCCTTCAAGACCGCGACCTTCAAGGAGGGCGTGGAGAAGATCGGCGACCTGGTCTCCGGAATGGTGCTGGAGGGTGTCGTCACCAATGTCGCCGCCTTCGGCGCCTTCGTGGACGTCGGTGTCCACCAGGACGGACTCGTGCACGTGTCGGCGATGTCGAAGACCTTCGTCAAGGACCCGCGTGACGTGGTCAAATCGGGCGACGTGGTCAAGGTCAAGGTGCTGGACGTCGACATCCCGCGCAAGAGGATCTCGCTGACGCTGCGGCTGGACGACGAGGCGTCGGCGCAGACGGCGGAGCCGGGCGCGCCCAGGCGGGAGCGCGGCGGCCGCCCGCCGCAGCAGCGCCAGGGCGGCGGCGCCCGCGACCGGCGCGGCGGTGCGGGCGGCGGCCGTCAGGCGCAGGCCCCCGCGCCGGCCAACAGCGCGATGGCGGACGCCCTGCGCAGGGCCGGTCTCGTGGACCCGAAGAACGGCGGAGGCAGGCGGGGCTGAGCAAGTCGTGCGGGCCGGCCGGGGCTTCCCCGGCCGGCCCGCATCGCTGTGTCGCATCACTGACGTTGCGGGGCCCAGTGCTTGTACGGAGCCCCGGAGCCTCACGCTCTCCAGGGGGTCCGACCGGCCCCGCCCAAGGGCTGCACGGTCCCGCGGAGGCACGGAGATCGTCGGCCGGACCGGTCGTCCCGTCCGCACCGGGGTCAGGTCCGGGTCCGGGTCCGCCATCGGACCGGTCAACGCATCGAGCCGGTCACCGGCTCGGGCTGCGTCAGAGCTCGGTCACCTTCCCGTCGGCCACCTCGATCCGGCGCGTGGTGCGCACGGCATCGAGCATCCGGCGGTCGTGAGTGACCAGGAGCAGTGTGCCCGTGTACGAGTCGAGAGCCGACTCCAGCTGCTCGATCGCCGGCAGGTCCAGGTGGTTGGTCGGCTCGTCCAGTACGAGCAGATTGACTCCGCGGCCCTGCAGCAGTGCGAGCGCGGCCCTGGTGCGTTCGCCCGGCGAGAGGGTGGTGGCCGGGCGCAGCACATGGGCCGCCTTCAGACCGAACTTGGCGAGCAGCGTGCGGACCTCGGCGGGTTCGGTGTCCGGGACGGCCGCGCAGAAGGCTTCCAGCAGCGACTCCGTACCGAGGAAGAGCCCCCGCGCCTGGTCGACCTCGCCGACGAGGACGCCCGGTCCGAGCGAGGCGTCGCCGGAATCGAGCGTGATGCGGCCGAGCAGCGCGCCGAGCAGGGTCGACTTGCCCGCGCCGTTCGCGCCGGTGATGGCGACCCGGTCGGCCCAGTCGATCTGCAGCGTGGCCGGGCCGAAGCTGAAGTCGCCGCGGCGGACCTCGGCCTCGCGCAAGGTGGCGACGACCGCGCCCGAGCGGGGGGCCGCGGCAATCTCCATCCGCAGCTCCCACTCCTTGCGGGGCTCGTCCACCACATCGAGGCGCTCGATCATGCGCTGCGTCTGGCGGGCCTTCGCGGCCTGCTTCTCGCTGGCCTCGCTGCGGAGCTTGCGGCCGATCTTGTCGTTGTCGGTGGCCTTCCGGCGGGCGTTCTTGACGCCCTTGTCCATCCAGGAGCGCTGCATGTGGGCGCGGCCTTCGAGTGCCGCCCTCTTGTCGGCGTACTCGTCGTACTCCTCACGGGCGTGCCGGCGGGCGGTCTCCCGCTCCTCCAGATAGGCCGCGTAGCCGCCGCCGTAGAGGGTGATCTCCTGCTGGGCAAGATCGAGTTCCAGGACCTTGGTGACCGTTCGGGTGAGGAACTCGCGGTCGTGGCTGACCACGACCGTGCCCGCGCGCAGGCCGTGGACGAATGTCTCCAGCCGCTCGAGGCCGTCCAGATCCAGATCGTTCGTCGGCTCGTCGAGGAGGAAGACGTCGTAGCGGGACAGCAGGAGGGAGGCGAGTGAGGCGCGGGCTGCCTGGCCCCCGGAGAGCGAGGTCATCGGCTGGTCGAGGCCGATCGTGAGGCCGAGCGAGCTCGCGACCTCTTCCGCCCGCTCGTCGAGGTCGGCGCCGCCGAGGTCCAGCCAGCGCTCCAGGCTGACGGCGTACGCGTCGTCCGCGCCCGGGGTGCCGTCGACCAGCCCCTGGGTGGCCTCGTCCATCGCCGCCTGGGCGGCGGCCACGCCGGTGCGCCGGGCGAGGAAGGCCCGCACGGTCTCGCCCGCGCGGCGCTCGGGCTCCTGCGGAAGGTGCCCGACGGTGGCGCTGGGCGGGGAGAGTCGCAGCTCCCCGTGCTCGGGTGTGACAAGTCCGGCGAGCAGCCGCAGCAGGGTCGACTTGCCGGCGCCGTTGACGCCGACGAGGCCGATGACATCTCCGGGCGCGACGACGAGGTCGAGCCCGGAGAAGAGCGAGCGGTCGCCGTGGCCGGCGGCGAGGTCCTTGGCGACGAGGGTTGCAGTCATCAGGGGGAGATCCTAGCCCCCGGGACGAAGTCCCAGGAGGGCGCACAGCTGCTTGCCGAGTGGCTTGCGCAGGGTGTCGCCGCAGGCCAGGTCCTCGAGCACCCACCGAAAGCGTGGCGCGGTCAAGCAGGCGCCGACCGCGTCACAGGTGCCGACGGGCGTTCCCGGGCCGGCGCCGTGCAGCGGCAGGGGGGCGGCGTGGAGGCGGTCCCGGCAGTAGGGGGCCCGTGCCTGCGGCGCAGCTCGTCGCGCGTACGGGTGCGAAGCGGGTCCGATCCGCCTCGCGCTCATCGGCGCACGGAGGCAGACCTCCGGTTCATCGGCGGCTGCATGTCTTCTCCTCGGCGGTCCACGGCTCGCCCGGGCCACTCGGTTCCGTCATCGCGCCACGGGTGCGACCAGCACACCCCCCGTGGCGCGTGCCACGACGAAGGACTGTCCCTTGGCCGTCTTCGCGTCCAGCGGAATCAGGTGCCGGCCCGGTTCGAGCATGCCGTCGAAGAGCTGCTGGGTGTGGCTGCGGTAGAGGCGGTCCAGACGGTACGCGACCAGCTGGACGCGGCACGCGGACGTCACCTCGACCTCCGCGCCGTCCGCCGTGGCGTTCAGCCGTGTGAGCCGTCGCTGCTCCAAGGGGCTGCGGTCCAAGGCGTGTTCGATCTGGGCGACGAGGAGAGGGATGATCGGGGCGAGCCCTTCCACGTACGCTGCGGGGGCGGCTGCCCGCTCGAACGCCGCGCGCACCGCGGCTCGTTCGTCCTGCCCCACCGCGCGTCCGAAGGCGACGGCTCCATAGGTGCGCAGCTCCTCGGGAGGCACGGTGTCGGCATCGTGCGCGATCTCCGCACCGATGCCGATGGTGCGCAGCGCGGCGGCAAGCTTGGCGAGCACGTTCACGCGCGCACCGATCAGCAGCACCCGGCGGCGGACGGGGACTTGGTCCGCGTCGCCGGGCAGCAGACGCTGCAGCGCACGGCGGTACTCCTCGCCGCGGAAGCGGAATGGGCCGATCCCTTGGTAGCCGTTGAGGTCGAGATCGGCACTGCCGTCGGTCTGCCAGGCGAAGTCCCGCCAGACGATGTCGTCGCCGTCGCGTTCTATGACGGCGGTCACCGCTCCGCACTGGATGTCCTCGCACTCCGGACAGCCGTAGATCACACAGCGGCTGCCCTCGAACGGGGCATCCGTCTCCAGCAGCAGGGTGCGCACCTGTGCGCTGAAGATCGCCGGTGGTACGTCGGCGGCCAGCGGGGAGACCGCATCGAGGTCGCAGAGCTGGAACAGCAAGGGACGGCCGTCGACGATGAAGTCCAGGAAGTCCCGGTGCACTTGATAGCCGCCATCGGCGAGGACACCGCCGGCCCGCATCGCCGGAGCCAGACCGAAGGTCGCGTACTCGACAGACATGTCGTGAGTATCCCCAACTGTGCCGTGATCCGTGCACACGCGTCCCGGCGGGTTGCAATCCCGCGGGTCACTCTCCGACCACGTTCCGTCCACGCACGGTGATTCGGGTGATGTCATGGTCCCGACGTGACGGCCTCGGGGGGCGGGCGCCCTGTGGTGGCCATGTCTCCTCGAGCCGCGCACTCCGGTCGGGGCTGATCGCTCATGTCCGGTACGTCTGCGAGGAGTTGGCCGAGCACCCTGGGGAAGCGGGGGTGCGGCCGTTCGCGGGGCCCGGATGGCCGCCCGCCGGCGGGGAGGCGACGGGCATGTGGACGGCCTTGCGGTGGGCGCCGGTTGCGAGAGGACACGTGCTGACTCGGCCGGCACGCCCGGCGGGCAACGTCCCCCGCGACATCTGGCCGGGGCGCGGGGCACGCTGCTGCGCCGACCGAGCTGAGCCGGTCTCATCCGGTCCGATCCGGTCAGGCATTCCGGGGTGTTCCGGGGCGGGCCCCCGCTCCACGCCCCGGGCCCGGCCGGCCGGAGCGGGTCACGGCAGCCGCAAAGGTACTCCCGTTCCGTGCACAGGGAAGGCGGGGCGGGACCCCGGCGCCACCGGCAGGGCGGGACCTCCGGCACCCGAGCCGGTGCGGGTCCCGTCTCTCGTACCGGGTCATCCGGCGCCGGCCGGCGGCCGGCCCCCACCTTCGCTCCCTGCTCCGGGGACGCCGCCGCCACCGGCGGTGTCCTCGCCGGTGCCCGGACCGATCCGGAGCTCGAAGTCGCCGTCGTAGTGGGTGTGTCCGGCGATCACCGCGGACTCCACCGCTTCCGCTCCGAGCTCCTTGCGCACGATCAGCGGATCTCTGCGCAGATCGCGCATCAGGGCGACGCACATGCCGAGCATGACGAGTACGAACGGCGCGGCGACCAGGATCGTCAGATTCTGCAGGCCCGCCAGCGCATCGCCCTTGCCGTCGCCGATCAGCAGCATGATGGCGGCGACGGCGCCGGTGAGCACACCCCAGAAGACGACGACGAGCCGGTTCGGCTCGAAGACACCTTTCTGGGAGAGCGTTCCCATCACGATCGACGCGGCGTCCGCTCCCGACACGAAGAAGATGGCGACAAGGATCATCACGAGCACACTCATCGCGGTGGTGAGCGGGTACTCCCTGAGTACCGCGAAGAGCTGGCCCTCCGGCGTGGTCTCGTCACCGAGCCGCCCCTGTTCCTGCAGCTTCATCGCCGATCCGCCGAAGATCGCGAACCACAGAAGGCTGACGGTGCTGGGCACCAGGATGACGCCGCCGATGAACTGCCGGATCGTACGCCCCCTGCTGATCCGGGCGATGAACATGCCGACGAAGGGGGTCCACGAGATCCACCACGCCCAGTAGAAGACCGTCCAGCTGCCCAGCCAATCGGCGACGCCTTCCCCGCCGCTCGCCTCGGTGCGGCCCGCGAGCTGCGGGAGTTCGCCGAAGTAGGCGGCGATGGACGTCGGCAGCAGATCGAGCACGATGATGGTCGGACCCGCGACGAGCACGAACAGAGCCAGCAGCAGCGCCAGCACCATGTTCGTGTTGGACAGCCACTGAATACCCTTCTCGACACCGGACACCGCCGAAAGGACGAACGCGACGGTCAGGGTGGCGATGATGCCCACCAGCAGTCCGATACCGGCCTTTTCCATCCAGCCCAGCTCGGTGAAGCCACTGCCGATCTGCAGAGTGCCGAGGCCGAGGGACGCGGCGGAGCCGAAGAGCGTGGCGAAGATCGCGAGGATGTCGATGAAGCGGCCGACGCCGCCGTTCGCCCGGCGCTTGCCGATGAGCGGTTCGAAGACAGCACTGATGGTCTGCCGCCGCCTGCGGCGGTAGGAGCTGTAGGCGATGGCGAGTCCGACCACCGCATAGATGGCCCAGGGGTGCAGCGTCCAGTGGAAGAGCGTGGTCGCCATGGCAGTGACCATGGCATCCGCCGAGTCGGCCGGCGCCGTGCCCGGCGGAGGGTTCGTGAAGTGCGCGAGCGGTTCACTGACTCCGTAGAACATCAGGCCGATGCCCATGCCGGCGCTGAACATCATGGCTACCCAGGAGATGGTGCGGAACTCGGGCTCTTCCTCCTCCTGCCCCAGCGTGATCCTGCCGTAGCGGCTGATGGCGAGCCAGAGCGAGAAGACCACGAAGCCGGACGCGGCGAGCACGAACGCCCAGCCGCCGTTGTGGATCAGTCCCGCGAGCATCGCGTCGGAGACGTCCTCGAGGGTGTCCGTCGCGACGGCGCCCCACACCACGAAGGCGAGGGTGAGCACGGCCGTGACTCCGAAGACCACACGGTCGGTCGTGGGGCGCCCTGTCTCCTTCGGACGGCCGGGGAGATCTGCCGTCACCGACAGCTCTCCCCGGTCCGCCGGTCGTTGTTCGTCGTGCGGCACAGATGGCACCTTTCGCGGGGTTGCGGAATCGGGGCTCCGCTCTCGACTACCCCCTACCACATGTGATGCACACCACAGACCTCAACAGGCGGTGACCGGTTCACCTGATACCAGGTGATAGGTCGCACGGCCGTCGAGGAGCAGCGGGACCAGCTCCCGCTGCGGCTGGCGCAGCGGCACGAACGCGCCCTCCGGTCCCGGCCGCGACGTGACGCCGTGCAACGCCAGTTCGTCCTTCACTTCCGTGTACTGGGCGGCGTCGAGGAGGTAGCCGCAGGGCGGGTCCTGGAGGGTCTCCTCGCCGGTGGCGGGGTCGTTGTCGGCTCCGCCCAGATAGACCGGCCCGCTGTCCGCCGTCCCGGCGGCCCGGGCCCCGGACGTCGCCGCCTCGATCCGGCCGCGCCGTTCCGCACTGAAGGCGAACAGGCCTTCCAGTGCCGCGAGTTGACTGTGCACCCGGCGCCGGTTGTTGAGCGCGGGATCCGCCTTCTCCTGGTCGGTCAGGGGGTCGACCCGGCTCTCGATGAGCAGCCCGACTGCGTTCTTGATGCCCGAGGCGTTGCGCAGGATGCGTTCCTGCCCGTCGCCCGCGGTCTGCTTGACGGGATCCCCGGTGACCGGGTCCGTCCATATGCCGTACGTACCGGTGCTGTAACCCGCTCCGGCCGCCGCCGGGCGCACGTACCGGTCCGACAGTGTCCGCGCCTCACGGTGAACTCGCGCATCGGTGTTGAGGTTGCGCGGCCACAGGTCGAACAGGTCCTTGTCGTAGTAGGGCGGGGTCGCCCCGTACTCGTGCAGGTCGTAGATGATGTCCGGGCGCTGGTCACGGATGACGGCGGCGACGGCCCTGCCCTCGGCCGTCCTGAGGGCGATGTGGTCGCGGTTGATGTCGACGCCGTCGGAGTTGCCCCGGGTGCCTGCGGCCCGGCCGTCCGGGTTCGCGGTCGGGACGACAAGGACCCGGGTGCGGGCCGGCAGCCCGCGGGGGCTGCCGGCCCTGGCGTAGGCGAGATCGCGGATCGTGGTCAGACAGGCGTCACGGCCGGACGGTTCGTCGCCGTGCTGACTGCAGATCAGCAGCACGGTGTGGGCGGCACGCCGGTCACCGACGCGTACGAGCTGGAGCGGGCGGCCCTCTTTCGTGGTGCCGATCCGGGCCACGGACATGCGCCCGCTGCCGCGGTCGACGGCGGCGAGGAACGTCTGCTCCTCGCTCTGGCTGGTCCAGCGTGCGCCGTCGCTCTCTTCGAACCCGGTGCGCGGCGGGGTGTGGGCCGCTTCGGCGGGAACGGTGAGCAGGGGAACGGCCAGCGCGACGGCGGCGCCGGTCACGGCGAGAGCGCGCACACGCGGGCGGGACAGGCGGGGCGTCATCGGGTGCTGCCTCCCGGGATCGGTCGGATCGGACGCGGTTCGGCGACCCCGCCGAGGCGGGACTCGCGGGGGCCGAGTGCTTCGGATGAACCGGCCGTGGCGCCTACGAAGGCCGGTGTTCCGCCGACGATCGGCAGGTGCGCGGCCGTTCGCGCCAGGTCGAGGGTGAGGCGCGGTACGGAGGGCGGCGGGTCGATCAGATCGCGGTCGGTGCCGCCGACGATCAGCGCGAGCCGGTGGCCGGCCGGGACCACGTGGTCGCTCGCGTGCAGATCGAGACTGATGGTGTACGGCCGGCCGGGGGTCAGGGGACGGCCGTGGGCGTCGGATGCGTGATTGCCAAGGTCGGCCCAGCCACGGCTGAAGATGGTGTGGCCGACCGTGGTGGTGCGCGCTCGGGTCTCCTTGAAGCACGAGCTGTCTCCTGCGGTGCTCGCGCCCCAGCAGGTGCGTTCGGCGAGGGTGGTGATGCCTTCGCCGGACGCCGCGTAGTCGCGGATGGTGTCGGGACCGAGGTCGACGAGGACCGCGGACAGGTGGGCGCTCGAGGTGGACGCGGTGGCCGTCACGGTCACCCGCGCGGAGCCGGACAGGCGCAGTTCGCGGGTCAGCGGCTCGGTGATGAATCCCGCTTTGGCCGGAGTGGGGGTGTCGACGGCCGCGGCCCAGTCCGTCTCGTCCAGTCGCGGGTCGTCGGTGAACGTCTCGGTGGCGCCGGGCCGGGCGGGCCGCAGCGTGAGGGTGCCGACGCCGGCCGCGGTGCCGCTGCCCGGGCGCAGGCTGGTGGCGGTGGTGGAGCGCGGCGGCCAGACCCGGTCGGTGGACCACCGGTCGGGGGCGCGCTCGATGTCGGCCATCGGCTCCCGGTCGACCCCGTTGTCGTAGCCGAGGAGGTAGTGGTCGAACCACCGGTGCAGCGTGCTGACCCACTCACCGCGGCGGAAGTCGAAGGGGTCGACGTGCCCGGTCTGCGAGAGCCAGATCTTGCGGTCCACACCCTGCGCGGCCAGGGCGTCCCACCACTGACCGAAGTGCTTCGTACGGACGTTGAGGTCCTGCATGCCGTGGACGGCGAAGACGCTGGCGGTGACGCGGCCGGCGTCCGGCACATAGTCCCGCTCCGTCCACAGCCCCGTCAGATCGCCGCTGCGCGGGGCCTCGTCGACCAGTCGCTGCTGGACGGCCCCGCAGCGGGCGCGCGCCTCGGGACTCTCCACGTAGTCGGAGAGCCATTCGGGGCCCGAGTCGTACAACGGTGCGCCCTTGGCGAAGTAGTAGTCGTACCAGGAGGAGATGGCGCCGATCGGGACGATGGTCCTCAGACCTCGTACGCCGGTGGCCGCGACACCGTTGGCGATGGTGCCGTCGTAGCTCTTGCCGATCATGCCGGTGGCGCCGGTGCTCCAGCCGGCCCGGGCGCGCACGGCACCGGTGCGGGTGGTGTAGCCGCGGGCGCGGCCGTTCAGCCAGTCGACGACCGCCTTGGCCGACTGGATGTCCGAGCGGCCGCCGACGTCCACGCAGCCGTCCGAGCGATTGGTTCCGGCCAGGTCGACGGCGACGAAGGCATAGCCGCGGGGAACGAAGTAGTTGTCGTAGTAGAGCGGGAACTGGACCGGGCGGCCGTTCGCGTCGTAGGTCTTGCGCTGGCTCTCGTTGCCGCGCCCGCAGCAGGCGTAGTACGGGCTGGCATCCATGATCACCGGGATTCTGCGGCCCTGCTCGGCGGCCTCGCGCGGCCTGACGATGTCGACGGCGACCCGGTCGGTCCTGCCGTCGCCGTCGCCGTCGAGCCGGGTGTCGACCCAGACGGACTCACGTATCGCGTTGTCGTACGAGTAGACCGGCCTGCTCTCGCGGACGGACGCGCCCTGCGCGGCGGTCGGGGCGAGCGTCAGGGACATCAGAGCGGCCGAGGCCGCCACCACCAGCGATCTGCACGTAAAGCGGTTGCCCCGCACACGATTCGGCATGGGCGGAAGGTACTCCGGTCAACTCCCGTGCAAAAGAGGGCAGTCGGCGCTCCGAAGCGGCCAAAGGGACACCAGGTGGCATGTCGGCCCCATGGCGATCGTGTGAATGGCCGGGCCGCGCTCCTGTCGGGCGGCAGGGGTCGTGCCTAGGGTCCAGAGAGATCACTTGTCCCAACGACTTGGAGCATCCGTGCACCGCAGACTCATCGTCCCGGGCGCGCTCGCGGCCACCCTCCTGCTGGCGATCCCGGCATCGGCCGCCACTTCGTCGCCCGGGGCACCGGGCATCGGCGACCCCTACTACCCGGCCAGCGGGAACGGCGGATACGACGTCTCCCACTACGACCTCCGCCTCAGGTACCAGCCGGCCACCGATCTGCTGGAAGGGACGGCGACGATCCTCGCCACCCCCACACAGAACCTGAGCCGTTTCAACCTCGACTTCGGACTCGCGGTCAGCGAGGTACGGGTAGGCGGTAGGAAGGCGGCGTTCGCCAAGGAGGGCGACCGGGAACTGGTCATCACCCCGGCCGCTGCGCTGGAGAAGGGCCGGCCGGTGCCGGTCGTGGTCCGCTACGCGGGCAAGCCGTCCGAACTGAGCATCGACGGCTTCACCGCCTGGCACCGCACCCCGGACGGCGGAGTCGCCGCGCAGGAGCCGGACTCGGCGGTGTGGTGGTTCCCGAGCAACGACCACCCGCTGGACAAGGCGACCTACGACATCTCGGTCGCGGTTCCGGACGGCACCCAGGCCATCAGCAACGGCGTGCTGCAGTCGCAGAGTTCACGGCTCGGCTGGACCCGCTTCAACTGGCGCTCCAACAAACCGCAGGCGTCGTATCTGGCCACGCTCGCGGTCGGGAAGTTCGACATCACCACCGACAGAACGGCGGACGGGCTGCCGATCCTCAACGCGTACAGCAAGGACCTCGGCGACAACGCGGGCGCGGCGCGGGCCAGCGTCGAGCGGACGGGTGAGGTCGCCGAGTGGCTGACCGGGGTCTTCGGGCCCTACCCCTTCAACGCGCTGGGCGGCTACGTGCCCAACGTGAAGAGCGGGTACGCACTGGAGACGCAGACCCGCCCGTTCTACAGCCCGCGCCAGTTCGCGAACGGCGCCAACGTCTCGGTGGTGGTGCACGAGCTGGCGCACCAGTGGTACGGCGACAGCGTGTCGGTCGACGGCTGGAAGGACATCTGGGTCAACGAGGGCTTCGCCCGCTACAGCCAGTGGCTGTGGTCGGAGAAGGAGGGCGAAGGCACCGCCCAGGAGCTCGCGGACTGGGTCTACGCCCAGCACCCGGCCGACGACGCCTTCTGGACGGTCAAGCCGGGCGACCCGGGTCCGGACAAGCAGTTCGACCTCGCCGTGTACGACCGGGGTGCCCTCGTACTCCAGGCCCTGCGGAACGAGATCGGGGATGAGGACTTCTTCGCGATCCTCAAGGGCTGGCCCACCGAGTACGCCTACAAGAACGCCAAGGTGGGCGACTTCGTGGCGTATGCGGAGCGGGTCTCGGGCAAGCCGCTGGCCGCACTCTTCGACACCTGGCTGTACGCGCCCTCGAAGCCGGCTGCCCCGGCTGCCGCGAAGGTGCGTGACGCGCGGTCGGAGTCCGTGGCACCGCAGCCGCCGGCGTCCTGGAAGAAGATCGCCGCGACGAACTCGGTCCACGACCACGGCCACTGACCCGGGTGCACAGCCCTGACAGCGCCGCCGTCCCTTCGGGGGCGGCGGCGCTGTCCCGTCCCCGCCGGTGCGCGGGGACGGGCCTTCGGGGCTGTCATGACTCCTTCATGGCCTCTTCCCGTGGCCCCGGTCAACGAGGATTCGCAGGTCAAAAATGACTCGGAACGACTCCGCAGGCCGGGCCTTGCGGCAGCAGATGAGGGTGCAGCCGATGCTGGTGAAGGCCAGGAAGCTCTCGGCCTTGCGTTCATAGCGTCGGTAGGGGCGGCGGCAGCCGGTGAGCCGAGCCATGACGATCGGCCGGCCCGACCGACGCACCCTCACCTCGGCCTCGTGGAAGTGCCGCAGGGGACGTGTGGTTTTCCGTCACGCCTGCACACCGAACAAGCCATCCCGTTGTACGCGTTGCTGGCACCTGCTAATTTTTCTTGGCAGGAGCAAGGAGTCCGTATGAACCTCTCTGATCTCACCGGAGACGAGTTGACGAAGGTGCTCGCGGCTCTGTCCAATCCGCATCGGCTACGTGTCGTCGCGGCCGTGGCCAGGGAGCGCAACTACGTGAGCCGACTGGCTCGCGAGCTCCGTATCAGCCGGGCCCTACTGCAGGTCCACCTGCGCAAGCTGGAGAGTGCCGGCCTGGTCTCCTCCACGCTTGAGCTCTCAGAGGACGGAAAGGCGATGAAGTACTACGAAGTCGTGCCCTTCGCCTTGAACCTGACTCCACGCAGCGTCATCGCGCTCGCCGAGACGATCACCATCGCCACCGACGAAGAGGCCGACCAGGCCAAGGGGGAACGTTGAACCACAACTACGGTCTGGACGGCATCATTCTCACGCTGGGCGGTCTGCTGCTGCTCACGCCCGTGATCATCGTGGCCCTGCGCCAGCGCGGCAAGACACAGCGCGCCGAGGCCGTCCTCGCCCGCGAGCAGGAATACCGTCAGCTCACCGAACTGGCCCTGACAACACAGGAACTGACGGACCAGAGACTGTCGGAGATCTCGGCACAGCTCGCCGACATGCGATCGCGGGTCGAGTCCATGGAACGCACTCTCAAGGACGTCGAGTAGCCGCGGCCGAGCACCGGAGTACCGGAAGCGCCCCCGTCACCATCCGTGCTCCTGCCTTTCCAGCCAAACCTGAGGAGGAACCATGTACTCGACGTGCGCCAGGAACAAGACCGGACGCCTTCTCCTGGTCACGGTGTCCGCCGCCCTCGCCGGCGCCGCACTCACGGCCTGCAACGGCAAGACCACAGTGGAGGAGTCGCAGTACCAGGTCAACGAGAAGGTGACGTCCCTACACATCAAGACGAACGGCGGGAACGTCGAAGTGGTTGCCGCAAACAGCTCCGGCGTCAGCGTCACCGAGAGGTTTGAGTACACGGACGAGAAGCCGCGCACCGAACACTTCGTGCGCAACGGCGAGCTCTCGCTGAACGCTCCTGGCTGCACGGAGAGCGACGCCGGAGAGTGCAGTGTCAACTACACCGTGGCGGTCCCGCACGGCTCCATCCTGTCCGTGGACACGGGCGGTGGCAACGTCCGGATCACAGAGTCCGCCCCGAAGAAGCTCTCCGCACACACAGGCGGCGGCGACCTCGACGTCTCCTTCACCGCGGCGCCCGACCAGATCGAGGCCGAGTCGGAGGGCGGCAACATCGCGGTGCGGCTACCCGAAGGCGCCTACGCGGTGGATGCCAGGACCGACGGCGGCGACCGTGAGGTGGGCATCGCCAGCGATCCGTCCTCCTCGCACAAGGTGAGGGCGCACACGGGTGGCGGAAACATCACCGTCGTCACCGCCAACTGACGACCGCATTGCAATCGGCCAACCGGTGCAGCGGCTCCTGTGGTGCAAAAGGATGCTGTGTAACACCTGTCGCTCACTGACATCCCGCCCATCGACCGGCTCGTCGTCTGTCATGGCGACGCCTGCGCCCCCAACACCGTGGTCGGTGACGACGGCACGTGGACCGGACACGTCGACCTCGGCACGCTCGGTGCCGCCGACCGCTGGGCCGACCTCGCTGTCGCCACATGGAGTACGCAGTGGAACTACGGTCCGGGATGGGAAGAGCCACTGCCTAGGCCGGACCAGTGCCCGCAAACCAGGGGCCGAGATCCGCGTCGCTCAGAGCCGCCTCGCGGCAGCATCGCGGCAAGAAGGCTACGAAGAAGCCTTGACTGTGGTCATTCCTACACGGCCCAAGGAGTCCGGCAACCGGCCGGTCGCGTGGGCTGCGAGGCCGACAGCCGTCCTTCGCTGTGGGGCAGTTGTGATGGGAGGTGACCCACACAACCCTTGGGGCGGACGGGGAGTCCAACCACCATGCGCAAACGAGCCTTTGCCTGCCTCGCTGCCCTCCTGGCCGTCACTACCGCATGCTCAGGTAGCAGCACCGCCGACAAGCCGAAGCAACGCCCGGCCGTCGCCTCCTCCGTCTCCGACTTCAATGGCGACGGCTACAGCGATCTGGTCGTCACCGATTCCGACGCCACGGTCCAGGGCATCTACGCCGCCGGACAGGTGGTCGTGGTCCACGGCTCCGCGAAGGGCCCCGGCACCGCCCACCGCAAGGTCATCGACCAGAACGACCTGGGGCTGGGCAAGGCCGGGCAGGGCGGCCGCTTCGGCGACGACTCGGTCAGCGCGGACCTCGACAGCGACGGCTACGCGGACCTCGTCGCAACAGCGGGCAGCAAGACCATCTTCGTCGTCTGGGGCGGCAGGCGCGGCCTGCCCGAGTCCGGCGCTGCCCGGCTGACCGGCGTGTCACCCGTGGCCGGTGACTTCAACGGCGACGGTTACACCGATCTCGTCTCCAGGGACACCTATACGGACGTCGGCACCCTGGCCCTCGGACCCTTCAGCCGCGCGGGCAAGCCGGAGCGCACCGTCCGGCTCGACCTCACCCCGGAGGGCGAGCCCTTCACGTCCGAGGATGACATCGCCACACCCTCCGCCGCCGGGGACGTCACCGGCGACGGCCGTGACGACCTCGTCGTCACCTGGTCGAAGTACGGCGACGCTGCCTACAGTCCCCGCGCCACCGTCCTGTACCGGGGTGCGGCCGACGGCCGGCTCACCAAGGGCCCGCGCCTGAAGGACTCCCAGGGCAAGGACCTGTACGGCCATGCACCCGTCACCGCCGACATCGACAAGGACGGCTACGCGGACGTCGTCATGGGCCTCGCCTGCGAGGGGTTCGGCGATCCAGTGATCCCGGAGGGCGGCAGCCGGGTCGAGGTTTCATACGGCGGTCCCAAGGGGCAGAGCACCAGGCTCAAGCCGGTCCGTATCACCGAGCATGCCGCGCTGCCGGGCTCGCCGAAATTCACCTATTGCTCCTTCGGCGCGGGTGTGTCCGTCGGGGACACCAACGGCGACGGTCACGCCGATGCCGTCTTCAGCGGCTCGGTGGGAACGGACGCAGTGGGCCGCCCGACCGTCATCCTGTTGCTGGGCAGCGCCAAGGGCCTGACCACGCAAGGCGCACGGCTCTTCAGCCGGCTCACCCCCGGCATCACCGGATCCGACGACATCGAGGCCGGCTTCGGCCACGCGAAAGCCCTGCTGGACACCGACCGGGACCACTCGGCGGAACTGGTGATCGGCAGCTACTTGTCACCGGGCGGCACCGACCCGATCCTCTGGGTGCTGTCCGGCTCCACCTGCGGCATCTCGGCCTCGCACACCGTCACCTTCGACCAGGACACCCTCGGCATCGCGCTCACCGCCGGCCGCGGCGACTACGGCTTCGGCCGGTGAGGCGGCTCACTGTCCGTCCGGCTACCGTCAGGCGATGAACCCGGTCAGCCTCCGAGTGCACCTGCGCGAGATCGGCGCCCCTCCGCAATGCGTCACGGCCTCCGCGATCCGCCGGGCGTGTCCTCCAGGCACAAGGCCCCGTGGTCGTTGGACCAGGGATGGGAGCGCTCTCATCAGACCCTGAAGTGCGGATATCCTGTCCGCGGCAGCATCACGCCGTCCGCGCTCGTGCCGAGCAGCTGACTGGAGCAGACGAGGAGCGCCCGCCTTGCCCGAGCAGTCCACCGGGGCACGCCCCACGCTGGAAGCCGTCGCCGCCCGTGCCGGCGTCTCCCGGGCCACCGCCTCGCGGGTCGTCAACGGCGGTGCCGGTGTACGCCCGCCGCTTGTCGACAAGGTGCGCCGGGCGGTCGAGGAACTCGGGTACGTGCCCAACCACGCGGCGCGCACCCTGGTCACCCGGCGCAACGGCGCGGTGGCCGTGATCATCGCGGAGCCCGAGTTCCGGATCTTCTCCGACCCGTTCTTCGAGCAGCAGGTGCGCGGGATCAGCCGCGAGCTGACGGCGTACGACTCCCAGCTGGTGCTCCTGTGGGTGGAGGGGCCCGGGGACCACGACCGGATAGCCCGTTATCTCGGTGGCGGGCATGTCGACGGCGCGCTGGCCTTCTCCCTCCACGACGACGACGAACTGCCCGCGATCATCGACCGCGCGAAGATCCCCACGGTCTTCGGCGGCCGCCCGGGCGCCGGGGCCGACCTGTCCGTGCCGTATGTCGACGCCGACAACCGCGGTGGCGCCCGGGAGGCCGTGCGCCATCTGGTCTCACTCGGCCGCCGGCACATCGCGCACATCGCGGGCCCGCGCGACCAGACCTCCGCGCTCGACCGGATCGACGGCTATCACGACGTGCTGGTGGACGCCGACCCGGCGCTGCTGTGCCAGGGCGACTTCACCGAGGCGAGCGGCGCCCGCGCGATGGCGGAACTGCTTGAGCGCCGGCCGGACGTGGACGCGGTCTTCGTCTCCAACGATCTGATGGCGCTCGGCGCACTGCGAACGCTGCGCGAACGGAATGTGGGGGTTCCGGAGGATGTGGCACTGGTGGGCTTCGACGACATGCCGTCGGTCGTCGAGCAGTCGAGTCCGGCGCTGACCACGGTGCGCCAGGACATCGAGGGCATGGGACGGCTGATGGTCCGCCTGCTGATGCGGCTGCTGAACGAGCACGGGACGCAGACGGGCGCGCCCGCCTCGGTGATCACGCCGACCACGCTGGTGCGGCGGGCATCGGCCTGACCTCCGATGCCCGCCGCACACCCTGCGGCCCCCTGGCTAGCCGTAGGGGATCACGAGCACCGAGCGGTCGGTGCCGGTCTGGAGCCTGGACGTGCCGTTGCCGATCGCGCTCCACACCTCCAGCCGTACGGTGCCGCCCGTGAGGTCACCGAGGGTCCCGGTCGCCGACTTCAGGCCGCGTGACTGGGCGTACTCCTCCCATCCCGCCACCGGATCGGTCGCGAAGTAGTGGTACGTCTCGACGCGGTCGAACGTGCCGTCGCCCGTCAGGTCGAAGCTGATCCTGGCCTGCTGGCCGAGCCCGACCGAGGTGCCCGCGTCCAGCTGGAGGCGGAAGACGGTGGCTGCGCCGGGTGTGAGCGTGCCGTTGACGTTCCTCACCTCGTAGACGAGTGGCTGGTAGGGGGTGCCGTCGTGGTTGGCGCCGCCGGCCGACGCGACCGTGTCGCTGCCCGCCGTGCCGCCGGTCGCGGTGGTGAGAACACCGCCGCTGCGCAGCTGGAACGTGTTGCCGCTCGGCGGGTCGGGATCCGGGTCCGGGTCGCCGCCGCTGCCGGTGCCGGTCGCCGTGGAGCGGGCCGGCACCGACAGCGTCTTGCCGTCGGAGAAGGTCACCGTGCGGGCCGTCGCGCCGTAGTTGTGCGCGGCGTACGTCCGCACCGTGCCCTTGGTGAAGACGGCCGAGCTCGGGATGTCACCGGTCACCGTGGCATCGGGTGCGCCGAGCGTGTCGAGGGTGGCGAGCCAGTGGTACGTGTGGGCCTTGGACTCGCCCTGCTCGGGCGTGTAACCGGCGTGGCCCGCGTCCCACTTGGCCTTGGCGGCGGCGGGGTCGGCGAAGGACTGGAACTCCCAGAGAATGTCGCGCCATTCGACGGCCGGGCCGCCGTTCTCGCGTTCCATCTCGGCGATGTTGCGCCGGACGGCGGCCTTCTTGCCACCCAGGTGCAGTGAACCACCGGTCACCGGAAGGACGTTGATGCCATGGATCTCTTCCGGGTTGGCGGTCCACCAGGTGGCGTAGGCCGCGCCGCTGCCCCAGACCATGCCGGCCGTGTCGTGGCCGAAAGAGGAGGGGAAGACCTGCTCATCGGCGTCGAACCAGTACTGGGCGATCGCCTCGGACTCCGTGGTGAGCAGATATGTGCCGAGATCGCGCAGCGAGGTGTCGCCGGTCGCCGAGCCCCACAGGACCAGAGCGGCGCTGAGGTTGGTGGACTCCGACGACGACTCCTGGTTGTTACCGGCCGCGAACCCCTGGTGCCCGGAGGCCCAGCTGTGTCCGGCGTAGACGTCGAAGCCGCGCAGGAAGGGGAAGGCCGTGTCGGTACGGCTGGGGTTGGCCGTGTCCCGGACGAGGGTCTTGACCATGCCGCCCCAGGCGGAGTCGGCGGCCCAGCTCTGGTCGTACTGGGCGACGACCGCCGCGGCGTACACGTAGTAGCTGTAGTGGAAGTGGTGGTCGTTGAGCTCGGTGTCGCTGCCGTACGAGGCCGGGTAGCCGGTGAGGGTCCTCCAGTCCTTGTCGTAGCTGAACTCACTGGCGCCGCCGGCGGTGAACCACTCCTGAAGTCTGCCCTTGATCAGACCGAGCAGCTTGTCGCGGGTCGCCGTCTCGCCGATCTGGTCGGCGACGGGCACCAGCTGGGCGAGCCGGCCGAGCGCCTTGCCGGTCCAGTACGTGTCGGTGTAGCCGGAGAAGGGGTCCGCGGCGTTGGCGACCTCGTTCAGATGGCCGCGGAGCCGGGCCGTGTCCACGCCGTCCGCCTCCGGCAGGGCGGGCAGCACGGCGGAGGCCTTCTGGCTGGTGGTGAAGGCGGCCGATTCGCGGACCTTCATGGTGCCGCGCGGCGACACATAGGTGTACGGCGTGAGCGCGTCGGTGGTGTGCAGCCACTGGTGACGGTAGAGGGCCTGGAGCGTGCCGCGCTCGGTGCCCTCCTTCGCCTCGGTCGTCAGCGTGTACGTGGCCTTCACGGTGCCGCCGGTGTAACTCCACTGTGCCGTGGACCCGGTGACGAAGCTGTACGCGTACTTCTTGTAGGTGGCGAGCACGTCCGTGGAGGGCAGGACGGCGAGGGAGAAGTAGTCCTTGGCGCCGAGGCCGGCGCTGATGGTGGAGCCGGAGACCGTCCAGTCGCTGCCGGTCGGTGCGAACAGGGCGTAGTGGTGACCTGCGACCGTGATGCCGAGGACGTTGCCCTGATCGGCGAAGACGGCGGGGGCCGTCGCGGTGGTGATCCTGGCGTCCCCGCCGGAGCCCTTGGCGTATACGAACGGCAGGCCGTGGCCGATCGTGGTCCGCAGGGTGCGGCTGCCGTCGGACCAGTAGGGCGTCACGGTCCAGTCGGACCAGTCGTCGGCCTTGGTGTCGGGTGAGTCGAGGCCGGTCAGACCGAGGGTCAGATCGCGTTTGTGCGCGTACTCGTACTGGCGGCCGTCGCCGACGACGGCGGGCGTGGTCGGGTAGCCGACCTCGAGGCCGCCGGCGGTCGCCTGGTAGGTGAGCGGGTGGCCGTACATGGGCGTGGAGTGCGGGTTGTCTCCATAGCGCTGGAAGGCGAGCGAGGACCACCAGTCGTTGGTGGGCACGGGCCGGTTCTTCGCGGCGGCCGTGACCTTGGGGATGACCGGTGTGCCGGTGTTGGTGGTCGGGCCGGATGCGCCGGCGGGACGGGTGTCGGAGTAGCTGCCGGAGCCTACGGGCACGGTCGCGGCCGCCGCGGGAGCGGCTGACGGACCCAGGCCGAAAGCGGCCAGGGTGGTGGCCAGAACCAGCACGGTGGCCGGTCTGGTGCGGGGGGCTGGCATGGACGGCACCTCATGTCATTCATGAGTAGGGGGGCCGAGAGCGCTCTCAGATGCCAGGAACGTAAAACTCCTGAAACACACGTGTCAATAGATGGGACACAAACGGGAGTTGGTCCCGAGTCCAAGCCGTTATGTCTTCGAGTCTTGACGGGGCGAGCGTGTGCGGGGCACTCTCCAGACGCATCGTTGAGAGCGCTCTCAAGGCCAGCAGCGCAGAGCGGTCTCGCTCCACCCCGAAGCCAAGGGAGGCTTCCCATGCCCATAGCCCGAGCCGCCAAGAGGGCCGCCGTCCGCCTGGGTGCGGCAGCGCTCGCCGGGGCACTGCTCGCCGCCTGCGGATCCGGCTCGTCGGACAGCGCCTCCGACAGCGCCGGCGGCAAGGTCACGCTCACCGTCGACCTGTTCGGATCCTTCGGCTACAAGGAGGCCGGGCTCTACGCGGAGTACGAGAAGCTCCACCCGAACGTCAGGATCAAGCAGACCGACACCGAGGACGAGGCCGACTACTGGAAGTCGCTGCAGACCCGGCTGGCCGGTGGCGGCGGTCTCGCGGACGTCCAGGGCATCGAGGTGGGCCGGATCGCCTCCGTCACCCAGCAGCAGGCCGACAAGTTCGAGGACCTGAACACCTACGGCGCCGACAAGCTCAAGAGCCAGTTCGCCGAGGCCAAGTGGGCCGCCGCGACCACCAAGGACAACAAGGTGCTCGGGCTCGGCACCGACGTCGGCCCCGAGGCGATGTGCTACCGCAGCGACCTGTTCAAGAAGGCCGGTCTGCCGACCGACCGCGCCGAACTCGCCGCCAAGTGGTCCACGTGGGACGGATATCTGGAGCTCGGCAAGCAGTACAAGAAGAAGGCGCCGGCGAAGAGCGCCTGGCTGGACAGCGTCGGCAGCCTCTTCTCCATCATGATCGGCCAGGAGAAGGAGCGCTACTACGACGCCTCCGGCAAGCTGATCTGGGAGACCAACCCGGCGCTGAAGGCGGCCTGGGACACCTCCGTCGAGGCGGCCGATTCCGGACTGAGCGCCAAGCTCGACCAGTGGTCACCGCAGTGGAACCAGGCCTTCGCCGCCGGTTCCTTCGCCACCATCCCCTGCCCGGCCTGGATGCTCGGCTACATCAGGGGCCAGGCCGGTGACGCGGGCCAGGGCAAGTGGGACGTCGCCAAGCTGCCCGGCGGCGCCGGCAACTGGGGCGGCTCGTACCTCACCATCCCGCGCGCGGCCAAGAACAAGAAGGAGGCCTACCAGCTGATCCAGTGGCTCACCGCCCCCGAGCAGCAGGCCAAGCTCTTCCAGAAGCAGGGCAACTTCCCCTCCGCCACCGGCGCCATCGAGCAGGTCGCCGACGCCAAGGACGCCTACTTCTCCGGCGCCCCGATCGGCCAGATCTTCGGCGAGGCCGCCAAGGCCGCTCCCGTCCAGGTCCTCGGTCTGCACGACCAGAACATCAACCAGCAGATCACCAACGCGCTGAGCGAGGTCGAGCGCAAGGGCACCGCGCCCGGCAAGGCGTGGTCGAACGCCGAGAAGGGCGTCGCCAACACCATCGGCTGACACCGCTCCTTCGGGCCGGTCCGCTCGCGCGAACGGACCGGCCCGAAGGCCCAGCCCCGAACCGACTCGACCCGAAGGGCCGCCCCGTGACCCTCACCGCACCGGCGAAGCAGCTCGCGCCGCCGACGCCGCCCAGGCCGCAGGCCGCGCTGCGCGCGTGGCGCACACTCTCGCCGTATGCCTATATCGCCCCCTTCTTCACCCTGTTCGCCGCGTTCGGGCTCTTCCCGCTGATCTACACGGCGTTCGTGTCGCTGTACCGGGTCGAGCTGCAGACACCCGGCGACATGGAGTGGCGAGGGCTGGGCAACTACACCGCGCTGCTGGAGGACGAGTTCTTCTGGACCTCGCTGCGCAACACCTTCACCATCGGCGTGCTCTCCACGGTGCCGCAGCTGGTGATGGCGCTGGGACTTGCACATCTGCTCAACTACCGGCTGCGCGGGCGGACTTTTCTGCGTACCGCGATGCTGCTGCCGTACGCCACCTCGGTCGCGGCTGCCACGCTTGTCTTCGCCCAGCTGTTCGGCCGGGACTTCGGCCTGATCAACTATCTGCTGGGCCTGGCCGGTTTCGATCCCGTGGACTGGCAGACCGGCACCTTCGCCTCTCAGATCGCCGTCTCGACGATCGTGATCTGGCGCTGGACGGGCTACAACGCACTGATCTACCTGGCAGGTATGCAGTCCATCCCGAGCGAGCTCTACGAGGCCGCGGAGATGGACGGGGCGTCCCGCTGGCGGCAGTTCTTCCATGTGACCCTGCCAGGGCTGCGTCCCACCATCGTCTTCACCACGATCGTCTCCACGATCGGGGCGACCCAGCTGTTCGGTGAGCCGCTGCTCTTCGAGGGCTCCATCTCCGGCGGTATCTCGCACCAGTACCAGACGCTCGGCCTGTACATGTACGAGCAGGGCTGGGGCTTCTTCCACCTGGGCCGGGCCGCCGCCATCGCCTGGGTGATGTTCCTGCTCATCGTGGTGCTGGTCGGGGTGAACGCCCTGATCGCGCGCCGCCGTTCCGCGAAGGAGGCCGGCCGATGACCGCGCTCGCCGCACCGCCGACCGAGCCGTCCACGACCCGGGAACGCGCCCGGACCGCCCGCCCGGGGAGGAATCGCGCAGGCCGTACGATGCACGGCGGCAAGCTCGCCCACGCGATCCTGATCTTCGCGGTGCTGATCTCGGCGTTCCCGTTCTACTGGACCATCGTCGCCGCCAGCCGCTCCAACGCCGACCTGGCCAAGGTGCCGCCGACACTGCGGCCGGGATCCAACCTGATCAGCAACTTCGAAGCCGTGCTCGAAGAGGCGGACATCGGCAAGGCCCTGCTCAACTCCCTGATCGTGTCGGGCTCCATCACCGTCGGCACGGTGCTGTGCTGCACGCTCGCCGGGTTCGCCTTCGCCAAACTGCGCTTCCGCGGCCGTGGCGCCCTGCTCGCGATCACCGTCGGCACGATGATGATCCCGCCGCAGCTGGGCGTCATCCCGCTGTTCATGCTGATCGCGAAGCTGGAGTGGGTGAACCAGCTGCAAGCGGTGATCCTGCCCGGACTGGTGTCCGCCTTCGGCGTGTTCTTCATGCGTCAGTACCTGGTGCAGTCCCTGCCCGACGAGTTGATCGAGGCCGCCCGTGTCGACGGTGCGTCCACCGCCCGGATCTTCTGGTCGGTCGTGGTACCGATCGCCCGCCCCGGGATGGCCGTGCTCGGCATGCTCACCTTCATGGCCGCCTGGAACGACTTCTTCTGGCCGATCGTCGCGCTGTCGTCGCAGGAGCCGACCGTCCAGGTCGCCCTGCGCCAGCTCGGCGGCGGCTATGTCCACGACCAGTCCGTGATCATGGCCGGCACGCTGCTCGGCACGCTGCCCGTCCTGCTCGTCTTCGGTCTGCTCGGCCGTCAGATCGTCGGCGGCATCATGCAGGGCGCGGTCAAGGGCTAGGGCTCCCCGGTCGCCAGGACCGAGGACGCCAGAACCCCTTCCCCCCCGTGGCCCCACAGCCTCCGTCTCACTCCTGGGAGTTCC
Source organism: Streptomyces sp. NBC_00390 (assembly GCF_036057275.1). Taxonomy (NCBI): domain Bacteria; kingdom Bacillati; phylum Actinomycetota; class Actinomycetes; order Kitasatosporales; family Streptomycetaceae; genus Streptomyces; species Streptomyces sp. NBC_00390. The sequence goes on from NZ_CP107945.1 coordinate 854,160, forward strand.
ACCACATGACCGCGCTCGACGCACGCCCCGACACGAGGGCGAACCTCCGGTTCCCCGACGCCTTCCGCTGGGGCACCGCCACTGCCGCGTACCAGATCGAGGGCGCCGCCGCCGAGGACGGCCGCACGCCGTCCATCTGGGACACGTTCAGCCGAGTCCCGGGCAAGGTCCGCAACGGCGACACCGGCGACATCGCGGCCGACCACTACCACCGGATGCGCGAGGACGTCGCGCTGATGCGCAGGCTCGGGATCACCGATTACCGGTTCTCCATCGCCTGGCCACGGGTGCAGCCCACGGGCCGCGGCCCCGCCGTACAGAAGGGCCTGGACTTCTACCGCCGGCTCGTCGACGAGCTGCTCACGGCCGGCATCCGGCCCGTCGCCACGCTCTACCACTGGGATCTGCCACAGGAGCTGGAGGACGCGGGCGGCTGGCCGCAGCGCGAGACCGCCCGGCGGTTCGCCGAGTACGCCGGGATCATGGCCTCGGCGCTCGGCGACCGGGTCGCGACCTGGACCACGCTCAACGAGCCGTGGTGCGCCGCGTTCCTCGGTTATGGATCCGGGGTCCATGCTCCGGGCCGTACCAGTGCGCTCGCGTCGCTGTGTGCCGCGCACCACTTCAACCTGGCGCACGGCTGGGCCGCACAGGTGCTGCATGCGGCGCTGCCAGGCTCCGCCGAGGTCTCGCTGACACTCAACCTCCATGCGGTGCGGCCGCATTCGGACGCGGCGGCGGACATCGATGCCGCGCGCCGTATCGATGCCGTGGGCAATCGCGTCTTTCTCGACCCGGTCTTCCACGGCCGGCTCCCGGAGGACCTGGTCACCGACACCGCGTCCGTCACGGACTGGTCGTTCGTGCAGGACGGCGATCTGGAGGTGGCCTCGACACCCATCGACTCGCTCGGCATCAACTACTACTCCCCCACCGTCGTCGCCGCGGGCTCCTGCGAGGGCCCTTCGCCGTGGGCCGGCGCCGAGCAGCATGTGCGGTTCCTGCCCGCGCCGGGTCCGCGTACCGCGATGGACTGGCCGGTGGACGCGGACGGGCTGTACGAGCTGCTGGCCCGGCTGCGTGACGATCTGCCGGGCGTACCGCTGGTGATCACCGAGAACGGGGCCGCGTACGACGACTACGCCGATCCGTCCGGTGAGGTCCACGACCCGGAGCGGGTGGCGTATCTGCGCGCCCACCTCACGGCCGTGCACCGGGCGATCGAGGACGGCGCGGATGTTCGCGGTTACTTCCTGTGGTCGCTGCTGGACAACTTCGAGTGGGCGTACGGCTACAGCAAGCGGTTCGGCATCGTCCATGTCGACTTCGCGACGCAGCGGCGCACGTTCAAGGACAGCGCCCGCTGGTACGCGGACGTCATCGCGCGCGGCGGTCTGAGCGCCTGAGCCGCTCGGCCTCGCGCTCCCGCCGCCGCGCCGCGCGGGCGAGCGGGAGGTAGCGCAGCCGCTCGGGGAGTACGGGAACCACGGCCCGTACGACCCGGGCGAGTCTGCGCAGTCTGCGCTCCTGCTCGTCGCTCCATTCCAGGCCTATCGCCTCGCGGGCGTCCGGCGGCATCAGCCCGATGGTCATGAACCGGCGGAACCGCGCGAGCGGGGGCAGCAGTGCGGGCCACAGCATGCGCAGGAGCAGTCGCAACGGCAGCGGGCCGCGGTCGGGCGCGGGTACGGGCTGGTCGACGGCGACCAGCTCGCGTACCACGACGGTCGCCTCCAGCTCGTCGGCGAGCATCTTGCGGTAGTAGGGCCAGAACTCCTCGACGGTCTGGGGCATGTCCCGGTCGTGGATGCCGAGGATCCGGCCCACCTGCAGCCACTCGGCGTACAGCTGCCGCTCCTCGGCGTCGGTGAGCGGGCGTACAAGATAGCGGGCGGCGTGCCGGTAGACGGGGAACCCGGTGGCGTGCACCCAGGAGTAGTAGGCGGGGCCGAGCGCGTGGTAGCGGCGGCCATGGGCGTCGGTGCCCTGGATGGTGCGGTGCAGTTCGCGCAGTCTGCGGCCCTCCTCCGCGGCCTGGTCCCCTCCGTAGATCCACAGCTGGAGCGAGCGCAGGGAGCGCTCGCCGCGGCCCCAGGGGTCGGTGCGGAAGACGGAGTGCTCGTCGACGCCCGCGCCGACCGCCGGGTGGGCGACCTGCATGGTGAGGGCGGCGGGCAGCATCAGCAGGGCTCGGACGTCCCCGGCGAGGCTCCACAGCACGCCGCCGGGGGCTGGCGGCAGGGGCTCGGCTGCCGGCTTGCTCATCTGCTTGCTCCAGGCTGTCGGCGGGCGCGCGGATCGATGTCCGGTTCATGCATGTTCCAGTATGCGCCCCGGCCCGGTCGCCTCCGGGTCCTCCTTTGAGCCGGGTGCTGCCGACTCGCTGAAGCCGGGTCAGCGGCTCACAGGACTGCGGCATCCTCGGCGGTCGCCGGCCGCACCGGGGGCAATCGTTGCGGCTGCGGAAAGAAACTCGGCACCTGCCTATTACCTGAAGGTAACTACGGCTGATTTGATGTGCCGCGCCGGTAGACCAACCGGCTGACCCCCCACCTTTGAACGGGAGATCCTGTGCTGCACTCCGCGCTTCGCCGCATCCCCGGCGCAGCCCTGTCCGCCGCGCTGGCCGCCACCACGCTGGCCGCGGCCGCGCCGACGGCGACCGCCGCTGCCGCCGAGCAGCCGCATCTGAAGGTGCTCACGTACAACGCGTTCCTGTTCAGCAAGACGCTGTACCCCAACTGGGGCCAGGACCACCGGGCCGCCGCCATACCGAAGACCTCGTTCTTCCAGGGCAATGACGTCGTGGTGCTCCAGGAGGCTTTCGACAACTCCTCGTCGGACGCGCTGCAGCGGACGGCCGCCGCCCAGTACCCGTACCAGACCCCGGTGATGGGGCGCAGCAAGAGCGGCTGGGACGCGACGGGCGGGGCGTACTCGGCGACCACGCCGGAGGACGGCGGCGTCACGGTGCTGAGCAAGTGGCCCATCGTCCGCAAGGAGCAGTACGTCTACAAGGACGCCTGCGGCGCGGACTGGTGGTCGAACAAGGGCTTCGTCTACGCCGTGCTCGATGTGAACGGCACGAAGGTCCATGTCGTGGGCACTCACGCGCAGTCGACCGATCCGGGCTGCTCGGCGGGCGAGGCCGCCCAGATGCGCAGCCGTCAGTTCCGCGCGATGGACGCCTTCCTCGACGCCAAGAACATTCCGGCCTCCGAACAGGTCATCGTGGCGGGCGACTTCAACGTCGATTCGCGTACCCCGGAGTACGCCTCGATGCTTGCGGACGCGGGCCTCGCGGGCGCCGATACGCGTACGGGGCACCCGTACTCCTTCGACACGCAGGACAACTCCATCGCCGCGGACCGCTACCCGGACGACCCGCGCGAGGACCTCGACTACGTCCTGCACCGCGCCGGGCACGCACGGCCCGCCGGCTGGGACAATGAGGTCGTCAAGGAGCAGAGTGCGCCCTGGTCGGTGTCCAGCTGGGGCACCACGTACACCTACACGAATCTGTCCGACCACTATCCGGTGATCGGCGCCGGCCGGTAGGCAGATGGTTGACCTTTGTACGACGAGGGCGTGTCCACCGTGTGGGCGCGCCCTCGGTGCTTGCCCCAAGCTCCTTTCACGCCCCCGTGGTTGGCCTCCCCTGCGGTTGCACGTGCAGGGCGATGGCGTGATGCTGGAAGGGCAGTCATTCATGCGCCATGCGAACTCCGACACCAGGCAAGGAGTTTCGTCATGATCGACCCCATCCAGATTCTGTGGTCGCCCGCCGGTGCCACCATGCCGGCCCTGGGCTCCCGGCCGCTGGTCGATGTGCACGACGGCGACACGCCGAACTTCCGGATGCCCATCCGCATGCTCTCCGTCGACACCCCCGAGGTGACGGCCGACACAGCGGAGGGCGCGGCACAGGTCGACCAGAACTTCGTTCAGCTGGCCGAGTGGATCCGGCAGGGCGTCGCACCCATCACCCCGGGGCTCGCCGAGTTCGTGCTCCCGAAGCTGGAAACCGGGAAGGCGGGCAGCCTGCAGTTCGAGCAGGGCACCGCTGCGAAGGAATTCAACAAGAAGAACATCAACGACCGGCTGGCCCGGCCCGGCAAGCCGCCACGTAACCTGTTCATCCGCATGGCCGACAGTCCGTTCGACCCCAATCACCGGCTGCTGGCCTACATCGCGCCCAGCTACTCGGCCAAGGAGCTGGCCACGCTGTCCCGCGAGGAGCGGGCGACGTTCAACCTCGACCTGGTCACCAAGGGCTGGTCACCGACGTTCATCATCTACCCCTCCATTCCTGGCGAGCTCGACCTTCCGATCATGCTGGCCGCGGCCGAGAAGGCCGTGGCGGAGAAGCGCGGCATCTGGGAGGAGTCCACCACGCTGCTGGCGTACGAATACCGCGCGCTCGAGGACCTCTTCTCGGTGACGAAGAGAAAGGTCGAGGGGGACAAGAAGCTCCGGCCGAGCGACCTGTTCTCCTGGCGGGAGCGGTACTGCGTGGACATGCGCACCCGGGTACTGCACGGCCCGGAGGACTGGTTCCGCGTCGACCCCGTCTACCGGTTGTGGCTCTGGCCATGGGACGTCTCCGAGGCGGTGGGGCGGCTCAACCTGACGCCGTCGCCGAGGCTCGTGGGCGCGGACTAGAGCGTGTCCGGCCGCTCATGTGCTGCGCTGTTGCTCACGTTTCGCGCGGCAGGCGGACGTTGCCGTACCGGGCCCGCACGTGCACCAGCACCCGTGGCGCGCACGCCGTCCCGTCCGAACCTCCACCGGGAGGATCACGCGGGAGTCGGGGCCCAGGAGAGCCGAGGCGGTCGGCGTCGTCCTCCAGGCCGGTGAGCGCCAGAGCCTGGTCCCAGACGCGCCGTGCCAGCAGCGCGTCCGTGGCCGGCGGCTGCAGCGGCGTCGCACGGTCCCCCGTCGTAGTAGCCGTCGTTCGCCGCGCCCGGCGCGAGCGGCGGCCTGGCCAAGGGCGCGACTGCGGCCTCGGGCTCGGCCCAGGTACGCTTCACCGCCTTCAGCAGCAGCCCCGTGATCCCGCCGGGGTCGCCCAGTGAGGTGCGGACGATCCCGGGGTGCACGGCCAGGACGGTCGAGCCCTCGCCCTTCCAGCGTTCGGCGCAGCGGCACGGTCAGCAGGTTCGCCGGCTTGGTCGTGCAATAGGTACGCATCCGGTGGAAGTTGCCTCCCCTGGGCGTCCGTTCAGGGTCCACCCGCCCCTTGACGTACAGGCCAGCGCTGACCTGGATCACCCTGGTCCGGTCGGCGCGCAGTCGCTCCTCCAACAGGTGGTTCAGCAGGAACGGCGCCAGATGGTTGACGGCGAAGGCCTGCTCGAAGCCGTCCCCGGTGCGCTCCAACCGGGTCGGCCAGACACCCGCGTTGTGGACGAGGACATCGATGTGCGGCACCACTCGCAGCAGTTCGGCGGCTGCGGACCGCATCCCCGACAGCGCGGACAGGTCTCCGGCGACGCATCCGCCTACTCCGGCTACCTGACCGCACACGCCGAAGAGATCCGCAAGGCCAAGTCGGCCCAACTCGCAGGCATCGCCCAGTGGCTGGCGCTGCGGATCGCGGCCGACGAGATCGCGCCCGTCCCCGCCCCGCTGATCGAGGTCCTGGTCCTCGGCCCGGCCGCCGAAGCCGCGCGCCGCTGGCTGGCGAACCCGGCCGACATCGACCTGGCCGAGGCGGCACGTGTGCTGCCCGAACGCGTCTGGCACTCGCTGCGCCCCGAGGACTGACCCGCGCGGCTGGATCGGCTCGTCCGTCTTCTCGTAGTGGTCGAGCGTCACACCGTCGCCGAGATCGACGGGCAGGAACGGCCCGAGCCGGGCTCCGACCTCCAGACGGAGGATCGCGGCGGTGAACTGGGAAGACAGCCGTGGGTCCCCGGCATGGACGGCCGCGTGGTTCAGGTCGCCCCGATCGGACATCGTCCCTCCAGCTCACCTTCCCCGGAACGCCGTCGCTCACGATGAGACGATGGATTCATGACGCCGCAGGACCCTTGCGCCGCCGGGCACGGCGCCGCACGCGGCCCTCAGCCGCCGTGGTCGTACACCGTCACAGCGACCCCGCGGGCTGTGAGCCGCTCGGCTATCAGCGGCTCGATGCGGGGCCACTTCCCGCCCGCGAGGCCGCAGCCGATGCGGGGCATGTGGACGGACGCCCCCAGCTCCAGAGCCTTGTCCCCCACTGCGGCGAGGGCGCGGTCGATGGCCTCGTAGCGCACCGGGACGCCGTTGCTGCCGGTGCGTATCCCCCGCTGGCCCACCATGTTGGCCACCCACAGATACGGGCCGACCTGGACGCACCGCACGGCCCCCAGGGCGAAATCGTTGCGCGAGCGCTCGCGGTGCCAGCGGCGGTAGTCCGCCTCCGGCTCGGGCCAGCGGCGTGACAGGGCGACGACGAAGCCCTTGCCCCAGCCGCCCAGGTCGTTGCAGACGTGCGCGATCAGTTTGACGCCCTTGCCGTGCGGCGCCGTGGCGTCCCCCCGGACATATCTGATCTCGGACATGGCACAACCGTACGATCCGCCACTGACAATCGATCTCCAGTGCCCTCCCACCACTTTCACAACATCGGTGAGACAGCAATACTGTTGCACTGGAGGGTTCGGACAGAGGGAGGGCCATGGCCACCGAGACCGCGGAGCCGACGTTCACCGTCGACGAACTGGCCGCGCGCGCCGGGGTCACCGTTCGCACCATCCGGTTCTACAGCACCCGCGGTCTGCTGCCGCCCCCTGTGATCGGCGCCCGCCGCGTGGGGCACTACGGCGCGGACCACCTGTCCCGGCTGGCCCTCATCGAGGAGCTCCAGCACCAGGGCATGACACTCGCCGCCATCGAGCGCTATCTGGAGCAGCTGCCCGAGGATCTGAGCGCGCAGGATCTGGCGATCCACCGTGCTCTGGTGGCCTCCTGGGCCCCCGAGTCCGCCGAGGAGGTCACCCGGCAGGAGCTGGAGCGCCGCGCCGGACGCCCGCTCACGGACCAGGACGTGGACCGGCTGGCGGCGATGGGCGTGCTGGACCGGCGTCCGGGCGATCCGGGCAGTTTCCGCCTGGACGGCGGCCTGCTGCGGCTCGGCGTCGAACTGCTGGACGTGCCCATCGCGCACGAGACGATCCTCGCCTCCCGCACGGTCCTGCTGGAGCACGCCAGGGCTGCGGCGCACGACCTGACCCGGCTGTTCCGGGACGAGGTCTGGGGCCCGTACCGGGAGCGCGAGTCGGACGCGGATCATGTGGCGGCGATGAAGTCCCTGTCGGCCCATATGCAGCCGATGGTGATCCAGGCCCTGGTGACCGCGTTCCAGCGGTCGCTGCGGGAAGAGCTGCGGGCCGCCTTCGACACGGGGGCGCAGAGCCAGGAGCTTTAGGCCGCACCGCGAGCCGCACCTCCACCCGCGACATGTCCTCCAGTAAACGCGGCGGTCGGCGCTCCCCATTCCGGTGCCGACGGCCCACCTACGACCAGCTCTGCGCGGAGGCCCGCCGTCGCAACCTCCGCGGTCGCTCGTCGATGGACAAGGCGGAACTCAAACGCACGCTCGGGCGCCGCCGACCCGCCCGCCGCCGTTCCGGAAATCCTCTGCCAGGCGGCCGACCCTCACCCGAGCCTGCTACTCCAATGCGCTGATATGCGCGCGCGCTTCTTAAGTGGTCGCCTTTGCATGCCGATGCGGCCGGGGAGCTCGCACGGGCTTCCGGATCCTCACTCGGATCGGTTTCGCAAGGACCGCCGTTACAAGGGACCGGTTCAGACTCACGTCAGAGAGGCAGGGCTTTGTATGCGTCCTGAGCGCAGGACCAAGTCATCTCTGGGCCCCGTGCCCGGAAGAGGAAGGTGGGCTGCTCGAGGGCTCGTGGCTTCCACGGCCCTGGTGCTTGCCGGGATCGCAGGTCCGCAACTCGCCGTGGCGCACGTCTGGTCGGAGACCGCGGGCACGGCAAGGCATCTGAGCAACGGAGAGTGCAAGCCGTCCGAAGACGGTGCGAGAGCCGACGCCGCGCTCGACCGCGACAAGTGCGGGCGGGGACGGACCGGAGCAACCGGACCCACGGGTCCGACAGGCCCAACCGGCGCAACCGGCCTGACCGGTGAGACAGGTCCGACGGGTCCGACCGGCGCGCCGGGTGACCTCGGACCAACGGGTCCCACCGGCCCGACGGGTGACGTCGGACCAACGGGTCCCACCGGCCCCACGGGTGCCACCGGACCAACAGGTCCCACCGGCCCGACGGGGGACACCGGCCCCACAGGTGCCACCGGACCAACAGGTCCCACCGGCCCGACAGGTGCCACCGGCCCCACGGGTGACGTCGGCCCGACGGGTCCCACTGGCCCCACGGGTCCCACGGGTCCCACCGGCCCGACGGGGGACGTCGGACCAACGGGTCCCACTGGCCCCACGGGTGACTTCGGACCAACAGGTCCCACCGGCCCGACGGGGGACACCGGCCCCACGGGTGACTTCGGACCAACAGGTCCCACCGGCCCGACGGGGGACACCGGCCCCACAGGTGCCACCGGACCAACAGGTCCCACCGGCCCGACAGGTGCCACCGGCCCCACAGGTGCCACCGGACCAACAGGTGCCACCGGACCAACAGGTCCCACCGGCCCGACAGGGGACACCGGCCCCACGGGTCCCACGGGTCCCACGGGTCCCACGGGTCCCACGGGTCCCACCGGTGCCACCGGCCCCACGGGTGCCACCGGACCAACGGGTCCCACCGGCCCGACGGGCGCCACGGGCTCTGGCCCGGTCACTGGTTACCAAAGGGTCTCCAACACCGTGGCCTGCACTGGTGACAGCATCTGCACCATCACGGTGAGCTGTCCGGCCGGCAAGGTGGTCACGGGCGGGGGCTTGGACAGTGCCGTCCTGGCCAGCAGCGGTCTCTACGTCATGGAGACCCAGCCGATCAACGACACCACATGGTCCGGCACCTACCGCAACGCCACCGGCATCACCATCAACATCACTGTCTGGGGCGTCTGCGTCGACGCCCCGTGACGCGGTGAGACTTGCCGGAAAGTCCAGGGGCGCAGCCGTACGGCTGCGCCCCTGGTGGGCGGTTCACCTCGCAGCGGTGGAACCCGTCCGTGCGCCGCCGCGGACCGGATCAGGCGTCGGTGAAGACCTCGCCCCGCTCGGCCTTCTCGACCAGCAGCGCCGGCGGCTGGAACCGCTCGCCGTAACGCTCGGCCAGCTCACGGGAGCGCGCCACGAATCCGGCCGGACCGCCCTCGTAGCCGTTGATGTACTGGAGCACGCCACCCGTCCAGGCGGGGAAGCCGATGCCCATGATGGAGCCGATGTTGGCGTCCGCGACGGAGGTGAGCACGTTCTCCTCCAGGCAGCGGACGGTGTCCAGAGCCTCGGAGAAGAGCATGCGCTCCTTCATGTCCTCGAACGGGACCTCCACTCCGGCCTTGCCGAAGTGTTCGCGCAGCCCCGGCCACAGACCGGCCCGCTTGCCGTCCTCGCCGTACTCGTAGAAACCGGCCCCACCGCTGCGGCCCGGGCGCCCGAACTCGTCGACCATGCGGTCGATCACCGCGTCCGCCGGGTGGCCGGTCCAGGAGCCGCCGGCCTCCTCGACCGCGCGCCGGCTCTCGTTGCGGATCTTGCGGGGCAGGGTGAGGGTCAGCTCGTCCATCAGGGAGAGCACCTTGGCCGGGTAACCGGCCTGGGCGGCCGCCTGCTCGACGGAGACGGGGTCCACGCCCTCGCCGACCATCGCCACGCCCTCGTTGATGAACTGGCCGATGACGCGCGAGGTGAAGAAGCCGCGCGAGTCGTTGACCACGATCGGGGTCTTGTTGATCTGGCGGACCAGGTCGAAGGCGCGGGCCAGCGCCTCGTCACCGGTGCGCTCACCCTTGATGATCTCGACCAGCGGCATCTTGTCGACGGGCGAGAAGAAGTGCAGACCGATGAAGTCGACGGGACGCTCCACGCCCTCCGCGAGGACCGTGATGGGCAGCGTGGAGGTGTTGGAGCAGAGCAGGGCGTCCGGCTCGATGACCGCCTCGATCTCCTGGAACACCTTGTGCTTGAGGGCGGTGTCCTCGAACACCGCCTCGATCACGGCGTCGCAGCCCGCGAGGTCCGCGGGGTCGGACGTCGGCGTGATGCGCGCGAGAAGCGCGTCGCGCTTGGCCTCGGTCGTACGGCCCCGGGAAAGCGCCTTGTCGAGCAGCTTCTCGGAGTACGCCTTGCCCTTGGCCGCCGCCTCGGCGGTGACGTCCTTGAGGACGACCTCGATGCCGGCGCGGGCGCAGGAGTACGCGATGCCCGCGCCCATCATCCCGGCGCCGAGCACGGCGACCTTGCGGACGGGGCGCGGCTCGATGCCCTTGGGCCTGCTCGCGCCGGAGTTCACCGCCTGCAGGTCGAAGAAGAACGCCTGGATCATGTTCTTGGCGATCGGGCCGGTGACCAACTCGGTGAAGTACCGCGCCTCGATGATCTGCGCGGTCTCGAAGTCGACCTGCGAGCCCTCGACGGCGGCCGCGAGGATGTTGCGCGGCGCCGGGTAGGGCGCGCCCGCGGTCTGCTTCTTCAGGTTCGCCGGGAAGGCGGGAAGGTTGGCGGCGAACTTGGGGTTCGACGGGGTGCCGCCGGGAATCTTGTACCCCTTGACGTCCCAGGGCTGCTGGGAGACCGCGTTGGCGTCGATGAAGGCGCGGGCCTTGGCCAGCATCTCCTCGGGCGTCGCGGCCACTTCGTGCACGAGGCCGTTCTCCAGGGCGCGCTGCGGGTTGTACTGCGTCCCCTGGAGCAGGACCTTGAGCAGCGCGTCGGCGATGCCCATCAGCCGTACGGTGCGGGTGACGCCGCCGCCCGCCGGCAGCAGGCCGAGGGTGACCTCGGGAAGGCCGATCTTGGAACCGGGCGCGTCGAGGGCGATGCGGTGGTGACAGGCCAGGGCGATCTCGTAGCCGCCGCCCAGCGCCGCGCCGTTGATGGCGGCGACGACCGGCTTGCCGATCGTCTCGATGCGGCGCAGGGCCCGCTTGATGCCCATACCCGCCTCGAAGACGGCCTGGACGTCCTCGGGACCGGCCTTGATCATCTCCTTGAGGTCGCCGCCGGCGAAGAACGTCTTCTTCGCGGAGGTGAAAATGATGCCGCGGATGCCTTCCTGCTCGGCCTCCACGCGGTCGGCGATCGCCGTGATGGATGCCTTGAAGGCGTTGTTCATCGTGTTGGCGGACTGGTTGGGGTCGTCGAGGACGAGGGTGACGACGCCGGTCTCGTCCTGTTCCCAGCGGATGGTGGTGGACTCACTCATGGTTCTGGTTACTCCGTACGGGAGGGAAGGACGGGGGGTCAGAGACGCTCGACGACGGTGGCGATGCCCATGCCGCCGCCGACGCACAGCGTGGCGAGGCCGTACCGCTTGTCCTGGCGCTCCAGTTCGTCGATGAGGGTGCCGAGGATCATGGCTCCGGTCGCCCCGAGCGGGTGACCCATGGCGATCGCGCCGCCGTTGACGTTGATCCTGTCGAGCGGGAGACCCATGTCGTCGGCGAAACGCAGCACGACGCCCGCGAACGCCTCGTTGATCTCGACCAGGTCGATGTCGTCGATGGTGAGCCCGGCCTTGGCGAGCGCCTTGCGGGTCGCGGGCGCCGGGCCGGTGAGCATGATGGTCGGCTCGGAACCGGAGACGGCGGCCGAGACGATGCGCGCCCGCGGGGTGAGCCCGTAGCGCTCGCCGACCGCCTTGTTGCCGATCGCCACGAGCGCCGCGCCGTCCACGATGCCGGAGGAGTTGCCGGCGTGGTGGACGTGGTCGATCTTCTCGACCCAGTGGTACTTCTGCAGCGCGACGGCGTCGAAGCCGCCGAGATCGCCGATGCCCGCGAAGGACGGCTTGAGCGCGGCGAGGGACTCGGCCGTGGTACCGGGGCGCATGTGCTCGTCCTGGTCGAGGACGACCAGGCCGTTGCGGTCGCGCACCGGGACGACCGAGCGGTCGAAGCGGCCGTCCTTCCAGGCGGCCGCGGCCCGCTCCTGGGAGAGCGCCGCGTACTCGTCGACAATGCGGCGGGTGTAGCCGCCGAGGGTGGCGATGAGGTCGGCGCCGATGCCCTGCGGTACGAAGCCGGTGTCGTAGTTGGTCATGGGGTCGGCGAACCAGGCACCGCCGTCGGAGGCCATCGGCACCCGGGACATGGACTCGACGCCGCCGGCCAGCACCAGGTCCTCCCAGCCGGAGCGGACCTTCATCGCGGCCATGTTGACGGCTTCGAGGCCCGAGGCACAGAAGCGGTTCTCCTGTACGCCGGCGACGGAGTCGGGCAGCCCCGCAGCGATCGCCGCGATCCGGGCGATGTCGGAGCCCTGGTCACCGACCGGGCCGACGACGCCGAGGACGATGTCGTCGATGGCGGCCGGGTCCAGGCCCGGGAAGCGGGCCTTGATCTCGTGGATCAGTCCGACGACGAGGTCGATCGGCTTGGTGCCGTGCAGCGCGCCGTTGGCCTTGCCACGGCCGCGCGGGGTGCGGATCGCGTCGTACACATACGCTTCGGTGCTCACTGTCGGGAGCCTTTCGATGAGGGTGGGCCGAGCAGAATCAGGTGGGGGGTCAGCCGAGCAGCGAGCGGCCGATGATCTCCTTCATGATCTCGGTCGTGCCGCCGTAGATCGTCTGGATGCGTCCGTCCGTGAAGGCCTTGGCGACGCGGTATTCGGTCATGTACCCGTACCCGCCGTGCAGCTGCAGGCAGCGGTCGGCCACGCGCTTTTGCAGCTCGGTGGCCCACCACTTGGCCATCGAGGCGTGGACGGCGTCGAGCGTGGCGTTCGCATGCTCCTCGATGCAACGGTCCAGAAAGGCCCGGGTGACGGCGCACTCGGTGGCCATCTCCGCGATCTCGAAGCGGATGTGCTGAAGTTTCGCGAGCGGCCGGCCGAAGGCCTCCCGCTCCTTGACGTACTCGGTGGTGATCTCCAGCAGATACTCGGCGGCGGCGATCCCCGCGACGGCGATGGCCATGCGTTCCTGCGCCAGATTGGTCATCAGGTGGACGAAGGCGCCGTTGAGTTCGCCGAGCAGATTCTCCTTGGGGACACGTACGTCGTTGAAGAAGAGCTCGGCGGTGTCCTGCGCCTTCTGGCCGATCTTGTCGAGGTTGCGGCCGCGCTCGAAGCCCTCCATGCCGCGCTCGACGACGAGCAGGGTCAGGCCGCGCGCGCCGCCCTGAGGGGTGGTCTTCGCGACGACGATCACCAGGTCGGCGAGGATGCCGTTGGAGATGAAGGTCTTCGAGCCGTTGAGGAGCCAGTGGTCGCCCCGGTCCTCGGCGGTGGTGCGGATGCCCTGGAGGTCGGAGCCCGCACCCGGTTCGGTCATCGCGATGGCAGTGATGATCTCGCCGGTGCAGAAGCCGGGCAGCCAGCGCTGCTTCTGCTCGTCGGTGGCCAGTGAGGTGAGGTACGGGCCGATGATGTCGTTGTGGAGCCCGATCGCGAGTCCGGGTGCACCCGCCCGGGTGAATTCCTCGTGGAGCACGGCGGCGTACCGGAAGTCTTCGTTCCCGCCGCCCCCGTACTCCTCGGGCACCGCGAGGCCCAGCAGCCCCTGACGGCCCGCGGCACGCCACACCTCCCGGCTGACGATGCCGTCCTTCTCCCACTGCTCGTAGTGGGGCAGCACCTCCTTGGTGAGGAAGGTACGGACGGTGTCACGGAAGGCGTCGTGCTCCGCGGCGAAGATCTGACGCTTCAACGGTCCTCCTGGGGCCGGGTGCCGGCCTCGATGCCGGTCGTGATGCTGGGTACGTCCCAGTCGCGGGCCACCGCTTCGGTGTCCGCGCCGGGCTGGGCGGGCGGACGGGTCACGGCCCCCGGAGTGGCGGAGAAGCGGGGTGCGGGCGCGGGCTGGGTGATGCCGCCGTGGTCGACGAAGGTGCCGCGGGCGGCGAGATGCGGATGAGCCGGGGCCTCGCGGAGCGAGAGGACAGGGGCGACGCAGGCGTCGGAGCCCTCGAACACGGCCGTCCACTCCGCGCGGGTGCGCGTCCTGAACCGTGCGGCGACCGCCGCACGCAGCTCGCCCCACCGGTCGAAGTCCTTGCGGGCCGGGACCTCGTCCTTGATGCCGAGCAGCTCGATGAACTCGTTGTAGAACTGCTGCTCCAGCGCCCCGACCGCCATGTACTGACCGTCGGCGGTCTCGTAGGTGCCGTAGAAGGGGCAGCCGCCGTCGAGCAGGTTCGCGCCGCGGCGGTCCTGCCAGCCGCCGGCCGCCATCATGCCGTGGATCATCGTGGCCAGATGCGCCGCGCCATCGACGATGGCCGCGTCGACGACCTGGCCGGTGCCGCCCGCACGGGCGTGCTGGAGCGCCGCGAGGACGCCGATGACGAGGTAGAGCGAGCCGCCCGCATAGTCGCCGACGAGGTTGGCGGGGACGGTCGGGGGCTCGTCCGGCTTGCCGATCATGCCGAGCGTGCCGGTCACGGCGATGTAAGCGATGTCGTGACCGGCGCGCTGGGCGAGCGGCCCCTCCTGCCCCCAGCCGGTCATGCGCCCGTAGACCAGGCGCGGGTTGCGGGCGAGGCACTCGTCGGGGCCGACCCCGAGCCGCTCGGCCACGTGGGGACGGTAGCCCTCGATCAGTACGTCGGCCCTCTCGACCAGGTCGAGCACCTGGCCGGGGCCGTCCTCGGTCTTGAGATCGATCAGCACCGACCGTTTGTTGCGGTTGGTGAGGTCGTACGCCGGATCGATCGCGAGCCCCGAACCGCCGGGGCGGTCGACGCGTACGACATCGGCGCCGAGGTCGGCGAGGAGCATCGCGGCGAACGGGCCGGGCCCGATACCGGCCAGCTCCACCACGCGCACCCCGGTCAGCGGACCGTTCCCTGACGCTGTCATCCAGCCCCCAGCAATGTGACACTACTGATGTAACACCAGTGATGGTAAGAACGCGTTCCACTCCGCACAAGACCTTGGGCAGAGCAAGCGCTTAGCTTCCCCAGACTCGCAGGTTACTGATGGGAAACGCATCTTCTGCGGGGCCGCCGGGCACGCTAGCCTCAGCCACCGACATCAGCGTGGGGTAACGGCGGAGGGGCCATTGAACAGCCAGAACGGGACCGGTCGCGCGCAGCGCCCGTACGACATCGTGCTCTTCGGAGCCACGGGATTCGTCGGTGTGCTGACCGCCGAGTACCTCGCGCGGCACGCGCCCGACAGCTGCCGCTGGGCGATAGCGGGGCGCAATCGGGTGAAGCTGGAGCAGCTGCGCGAACGGCTGGCCGCTCTCGATCCGCGCTGCGCCGATCTCGCCCTGATCGTGGCGGACGCGGACGACCACGAGGCGCTGCGGGAGCTCGCGGAGTCCACCCATGTCGTCGCCACCACGGTCGGCCCCTATGTCTGGTACGGCGAGGGCCTGGTCTCGGCGTGCGCCGAGGCCGGGACCCACTACGCGGACCTGACCGGTGAGCCGGAGTTCGTGGACCTGATGTTCGTCCGGCACGACGCCCGGGCCCGGGAGACCGGTGCCCGGATCGTCCATGCCTGCGGCTTCGACTCGGTGCCGCACGATCTCGGCGCGTACTTCACCGTGCGGCAGCTGCCCGAGGGCGTGCCGCTGGCCGTCGACGGATTCGTCCGGTCGAACGCCATGTTCTCCGGCGGCACCATGGCGTCCGCGCTCACCGCCATGGGCCGGCCCCGCCAGTCGGCACGCGCGGCGCAGGAGCGCCGGCTGCACGAGCCGCGCCTGGTCGGGCGGCGGGCGCGGGCACCGCTCGGCGCGCCGCGCTTCAGCCGCGAGACCGGTGCGTGGGCGCTGCCGCTGCCGACGATCGACGGGCAGATCGTGGCGCGCTCGGCCCGTGCGCTGGAGCGCTACGGCCCCGACTTCCGCTACCGGCACTACGCGGCGGTCAAGTCCCTGCCGATGGCGCTGGGCGGCCCGGCGGCCGTGGGCGCGGGCGTGGCGCTCGCCCAGATCCCGGCCGCCCGGCGCTGGCTGATGGACCGTTACGAGCCGGGCGAAGGACCGAGCGAGAAGCGACGCGCGCGGAGCTGGTTCACGGTCCGCTTCGTGGGCGAGGGCGGCGGGCGCCGGGTCTTCACCGAGGTCGCAGGAGGCGACCCGGGCTACGACGAGACGGCGAAGATGCTCGCCGAGTCGGCGATGTGTCTGGCCTTCGACGACCTGCCGAAGACCGCGGGACAGGTGACGACGACGGTGGCGATGGGCGACGCGCTGCTGGAGCGGCTGCGAGCGGCGGGGATCACGTTCCGCGTGGCGGACGCGCGGTAGCAGCTGTGTGAGGTCTGCCGATCGAGGCCGGTCGGGGCAGGGCGGAGGGACTGCCGCGGGCACAGCGGCGCGGCACTTCGGGTCTGCGCGGCCGGGCCACGTCACTTGGCGTCGGAGTGGCCGCGGCGGCACCGACCAGGTGGTCGGCCGGTCACGACGTGCTGTTCACCGTGCCGTTGCGGGCCGCACGGGCGCTGGTCCTGCCCGGGCTGCCGTATGTCGTCGCCGATGTACGAGCCAGGAGGAGCACCGCGCCAGGCGTCAGGTGAGGCCCCACTTCCCTCGGCGGTCGCTCGCGCCCCGCCGACGAGCAAAGCCGGCGGTTCGGCCCGCTGGAGACGAAAAACGCGCCACCGCCCGCACGCCGTTCCTCACCCGCGCGCACCCTCCCGTGCCCGGATCTCGAAGAGTCCGGAGCGCACCGAGGAGTCGCTCGAGGAGCTGGAGCGACACTACGGCCCGCAGTACGCCGAGCGCATATACGACTGACCGTGGCCCTCGCGCCACAGCGCGCATGGATCGTTTGGCCGTCCCGGTCGTCAGCGCGGAAGCCCCCGGAGGGGCTCACGCCGACGTGGCCTCCCGCAGCGCGCGACGGCACAGGGAATCCGCGCGGCGAGTGGTCTCCGGGATGCGGTAGTCGGGGGCCAGGTGCAGGGTGTGGGCGCATGCGTTCGCCAGGGTCACCCGGTGGCCGGCGGAGACGAAGACCGGCTTGACGCCGTTCTGGGTGCGCAGCGCCCGGCCGACCTCCTCGGCGTCGTCCGCCAGCAGCGGGGCGAAGTCGCCGCGCCCGCTGCCCGGTTCGCCGTAGGTGAAGACGAACGGGTTCTTCGCGACGCCGATGGTCGGCAGGCCGGTGAGCACTCCGAGGTGGCTGGCGAGCCCGAAGCGCCGCGGGTGCGCCCGGCCGTAACCGTCGCAGACGACCAGTCCGGGACCGGCCGTGAGGGCGTCCAGCGCGGCCAGCACCGTCGGGATCTCACGGAAGGCCAGCAGCCCGGGGACGTAGGGGAAGGTGACACGGCCGATCGCGGTGGCCTCGTCCACGACCGTGAGCGTCGCGGCGTCCAGGACGACGGCCGCGGCAGCGACGATGTCGCGTTCGTCGTCGTACGCCACATCGACGCCGGTCACGAGTCCGGTGCCGGGCGGCGGGCCGGGCTCGTCCAGGACGACTCGGGTTCGCAGTTCGTCCTGGACGGCCAGGGCAGCCGCTTCGGTCATGGGCCAGCCGGCGGGCGCTTCGACGATCTTCATGGTGCGGCCCAGCCTACGCGGCCCGAGAGGTAGCCTCCGGATCATGTTCGTACTCGAATTGACCTACACCGCACCCCTCGAGAGGGTCGATGAGCTGCTCGAGGCCCATCTGGAGTGGCTCGACGCCCAGTACGAGGAGGGGGTGTTCATCGCCTCGGGCCGCAAGAACCCGCGCGACGGCGGGGTGATCCTCGCCGTCGGGGACGACCGCGCGTGCATGGAGAGGATCACGGCGGCCGACCCCTTCGTCGCCGGCGAGGTGTGCACGTACCGGATCACGGAGTTCATCATGACCAGGACCGTGCCCGAACTCACCCCCTACCAGCAGCAGTTGCCGTCCTGACCGGTCAGAATTCCAGGCGCGCCACGCGGCCCTTCTCGCCGGCGGCCCAGCAGCCGAAGTCGGGTGTGCAGTCGACCGTGTCGAACGAGCCGGTGTCGACGGTGCGCCAGGTGCGCCCGGCGTCGACCGTCAGATCGGTGCCCGTCGGCCCGACCGCGAGCGCAGCCGTCCTGCTGCGCGGCAGCCACGCCACCCCCGAGCGGTACGCGGGCGGCGGCGTCGTGGACTGCCGCCAGCTACGGCCGCCGTCGTCCGTGACCGCGGCGGCCTGCGGGGACGCCTGGTCGGGGCGGTAGTCGCCGCCGACCGCGAGGCCGTGCCCGCGGCCCTGGAACGCGAGGGCGAAGACGCCGCGCGCCGGGTCCCCGGCCGGGATCGTGGATTCGGTGGCGCTCCAGTGCAGGCCGCGGTCGGCGGAGTGGAGCACCCGGGCGGTCGCCCCGCCGCCGGTCGCCAGCCAGACGTCCTTGGGCCCCGAGCTCACCAGGCACTGGCCACTGGCGGCGAAGCCCGCCTCGCCGGGCAGCGCCGCCGGCATCCCGTCGTCGGGCAGCACCTTCCACGACTTGCCGCCGTCGCCGGTCGACAGGATCCGGTACTTGCCGTCCACCGGATCGCTCATGGCGAGCCCGTGCCGGCTGTCGAAGAAGGTGATGCAGTCGTAGAACGCTCTCGGGTCGTCGTTACGGAACGACTCGGTCCAGGTCGCCCCGCCGTCGTCGGTACGGAACACCCGGGACGCCTCCCCCTCCCCGATGGCCAGCACCACCGCGCGCCTTGCGTCGAACGCCTCGATGTCACGGAACTGGAGCTCGGCCGCGCCCGGCGGCGAGACATCGAGCCAGCTGCGGCCCCCGTCCACTGTGCGCAGCACCTTTCCCTTGGACCCCGCCACCCACGCGATCCTGCGGCTGACGGGCGCGAGTCCGCGAAAGCGCGCGTCGGTCCCGGTGTCCTTCACGTTCCAGGCCGGGGCACCGCCCTGCCCGGTCGTCAGGTGCTCCACCGGTAATGCCTGAGCCGGCGCGGCCAGCACTGCTGCCGCAACAACCGTGCACAGCCCCAGCGAAACCGCTCGTCCCGTCTTCCCCTTGGATGTCATGGCGCTGGAAGCTAGCCCACGGGCGATACCCCGTCCAGGGTGCGTCCTTGCCGGACGGTGACGCAGGTCACGTCCCGTCGCGATGCACGGATCCGGTCGTTCCGCCGTCTACACCCATGTCAGGGAGCCAACAGCGTGCCGCGCATTGAGGAGCAGGCCTTGTCCACCGTCATCGAGCAGGGCGTCCAGGCCCGCCTGGTCGCCTCGGCACCCCTGATGGAGTCCATCCCGGTGACCTTGCGCTACGACCGGGAGGACCCCTTCGCCGTACGGCTGGACTTCCCGGCGCCCGCCACGCTCGAGGGTGAGGACATCTCGTGGGCGTTCTCCCGCGAGCTGCTGGCCGCGGGCGTCCACGAACCGGCCGGTGTCGGGGACGTTCGCGTGCGGCCCTACGGCTATGACCGTACGGTGCTGGAGTTCCATGCCCCCGAAGGCATGGCGATGGTGCACATCCGCACGGGCGAGCTGCGCCGCTTCCTCAAGCGCGTGCAGGGGCTGGTCCCGTCCGGGCACGAGCATCTGTATCTGGATCTCGACCGCGATCTGACCGAGCTGCTGCGCGACCCCTGCTGAGGCCGGTCCTTCGGCGGCCGGGCTCACCTGAACCGGAGGGCCCTAGCGACCATCCGCACCGAGCAGCGCGTTGAGTTCCGCGTAGCCGTAACCCCCGGCCAGGGATGCGTACGTACCGTCGGTGAGCAGTTCTTCGGCCGCGGCGCGTACCAGCCCGTGGACGGCCTGCGCGATCCCGGAGCCGACACTGACGCGCGCCGCACCGAGCCGTCCCAGTTCCGTCGTGGCCGGGGCACCGGGTCCCGCCAGCACGTTGAGCGGCGCGTCGATGCCCTTGGCGAGTGCCTCGACGGTGTCCGGGTCGACGACGCCCGGGACGAAGATCCCGTCCGCTCCGGCGGCGACGCATGCGACGGCCCGCCTCAGCGTCTCCTCCAGCCGGTCCCCCACCGGACCGATGCCGGCCAGATAGACGTCGATACGGGCGTTGACGAAGAGCGGCACCTGCGCGGCGTCGGCGGCCGCGCGAGCCGCGGCGATGCATCGCACATGCTCGGCCGCCGGCCGGGGCCCGTCCTCGATGTTGACGCCGACGGCACCCGCGTCGAGCACCTCACGGACCGTCGCGGCGACCCCGTCGGCGTCTGCCGCGTAGCCGCCCTCGATGTCTGCCGAGACCGGCACGTCGACGGCGGCGGCGATGCGCGCGATCCTGGCGAGCGCGCCCGCGCGGTCCACCCGGTCACCGTCCGCGGCATCCAGACTCCAGGCGACTCCCGCGCTGGTGGTGGCGATCGCTGCGGCGCCGGCTTCGGCAATGATCCGGGCGCCGGCGGTGTCCCATGCGTTGGGGAGGACCAGCGGACGGCCGGGGGTGTGCAGGGCGTGGAAACGGCGGGCGAGATCGTGAAGGTTCGTCATGCCGTGAACCCAACCACTGCTCCGGGCAGGGTGGCTGGCAGCTTTGCGACATCAACCTGTCGGCTGCCCGGCGTCTCGGCACCTCGGTACCGGTGCCTCGGGAAATACATTTGACGCTCCCCAGGGGGCCTCCTACCGTGACGAGTGGTTCTGTTGTCGTCGATCGGAGTAGGACGTTGCTCGTCTGAGGTCATGAGACACCGTGTGGCACGGCTTCTGCCCGTGCTCGTCGTGTGCGACCTCGGCGTACCGCCGTCCACTGTCCGGCCGGGACCTTCTCCTCTTCGCCCCTTCGGCCGCCGTCGCCCGCGCTGTGGTGTCTCCATCCGTTGCCCTACCCCTTCCACGCAACCAGGAGACCCCTGTATGACCACCTCCCCCACGCATATCACCTGCTCCTCACTGAGCTTCGCCTGGCCGGACGGCACGAGCGTCTTCGACGGCTTCCACATGGCGGTCGGCCCGGGCCGTACCGGGCTCATCGGCCTCAACGGATCAGGGAAGTCGACCCTGTTGAGGCTGATGGCAGGCGACCTCGCACCGACCGGCGGAGCGGTACGCGCTCTCGGCGAGATCGGCTACCTCCCGCAGAATCTGGTGCTCGACACCGCGCTACGGGTGGACGAGGTGCTCGGCATCGCCGCGAAGCGTGCCGCCCTGCACGCCATCGAGGCCGGTGACCCGAGCGACGAGCATTTCACCGCGATCGGCGACGACTGGGATGTCGAGGAGCGCGCACACGCCACGCTCGAACAGCTGGGCCTCGGACACATCGGCCTCGACCGCACCATCGGGGAGGTCTCGGGCGGTGAGGGCGTGCTGCTCCGGCTGGCGGCCCTGCTGCTCGCCCGCCCACGGATACTGCTGCTCGACGAACCGACCAACAACCTTGATCTGTACGCCCGTCAGCGGCTCTACGACGCGGTGGCCGGCTGGTCGGGCGTGATGGTCGTCGTCAGTCACGACCGCCGGCTGCTCGACCTCGTCGACCAGATCGCCGAGCTGCGCGACGGCGAAGTGAGCTGGTACGGAGGCAACTTCACCGCGTACGAGCGAGTGGTCGCGGTCGAGCAGGAGGCCGCGGAGCGCATGGTGCGCGTCGCCGAGGCCGACGTACAGCGCCAGAGGCGCGAACTGGTCGACGCGCACGTCAAGTTGGCCCGCCGCAAGCGGTACGGCCAGAAGATGTGGGACTCCAAGCGGGAGCCGAAGATCGTGATGGGTGCGCGGAAGAGGGCCGCACAGGAGTCCGCGGGCAAGCACCGCATCATGCACACGGAGCGGCTCGCCGATGCGAAGGAGCGGCTGGGCGAGGCCGTGGACGCGGTGCGCGACGACGACGAGATCCGTATCGAGCTGCCGTTCACCAAGGTCCATCCCGGCCGCGGCGTACTGCGGCTGAGTGATCTCCGGCTGCCGTACGGGGCCGAGGTGCGCGGCGAGCTGGAGGTGCGCGGCCCGGAGCGCGTCGCGCTCGTCGGCCGCAACGGCGCGGGCAAGACCACCCTGCTGCGGACGATCGCCGGTGAGCTGACGCCGCTCGCGGGCACTGCGGTGGCCGAGGTGCCGTTGCGTTTCCTGCCGCAGCGGCTCGATGTGCTCGACGACGGGCTGAGCATCGCGCAGAACGTGGCACGGTTCGCTCCCGAGGCCACGGACAACCGGATCAGGGCGCGCCTGGCGCACTTCCTGTTCCGGGGCGCACGGGCCGATCAGCCGGCCGGAACCCTGTCGGGCGGCGAGCGCTTCCGTGCGGCGCTGGCCGCGCTGCTGCTCGCCGAACCGGCGCCGCAGCTGCTGATGCTCGACGAACCGACGAACAACCTGGACATGGCGAGCGTGCGCAGGCTGACTGCGGCGCTGGAGTCGTACGAGGGCGCGCTGATCGTGGCGAGCCACGACGTGACGTTCCTGGAGTCGATCGGCATCACGCGCTGGCTGCTGCTGGACGGCGCGCTGCGCCCGACGACGGCGGAGGGGGTGCGGGAAGGCCTGCGGGAGCGGTGAGGGCTGCCGGGGGCGTACCGCCGCCCCCGGCAGCCGCACGGGCGCACCGGCCCGTCGGTGTTCGGGCCCGCCGCCACGGTTCGACGCCACGACCGGCGGGCACGCGGTTCCGCGGGGGATTCCCTCCCCCGGACCCGCGGGACATGATGGGCCCGCACCCGAGACACCAGGAGCGCCCGTGCCCAGCAGGAAAGCCCTGATCCGCCGCCCCAGCCCACGTCTCGCCGAGGGGCTGGTCACCCATGTCGAGCGTCGACCCGTCGACCCGGAGCTGGCGCTCGCCCAGTGGGAGACGTACGCCGGGGCACTGCGCGAGCACGGCTGGGAGACCGTAGAGGTGGCGCCGGCCGACGACTGCCCGGACGGGGTGTTCATCGAGGACACCGTGGTGATGTTCCGCAATGTCGCCCTCATCGCCCGCCCTGGCGCGGAGTCCCGGCGGCCGGAGACCTCCGCGGTCGAGGAGATGCTGGCACGGCTCGGCTGCTCGGTGAACTGGGTGTGGGGGCCGGGCACCCTGGACGGCGGCGATGTCCTCAAGGTCGGTGACACGATCTACGTCGGCCGCGGCGGCCGTACGAACGCCGACGGGGTGCAGCAGCTGCGGGCCGCCTTCGAGCCGCTCGGTGCGCGCGTCATAGCCGTCCCGGTGAGCAAGGTCCTGCACCTGAAGTCGGCCGTCACCGCGCTGCCGGACTCCACCGTCATCGGCTACCCGCCCCTGGTCGACAGCTTCTCCCACTTCCCGCACCACCTTCAGGTCCCCGAGGAGTCCGGGGCCCACGTGGTGCTCCTCGGCGGTGGAAAGCTGCTGATGGCGGCAAGCGCGCCGAAGACGGCGGAGCTGTTCGCGGACCTCGGCTACGAGCCCGTACCGGTGGACATCAGCGAGTTCGAAAAGCTCGAAGGCTGTGTGACCTGCCTCTCCGTACGACTGCGCGACCTGTATGCATAGTAGGACGTAACAGGACATTACGGTCGCGGGCTTGGCGAGCGGCTTACCGCCTGCTTAACCTACGGCTTCGTAACCTACGAGAACGTAGGTAGCTCTCCCGTCCCCAGGAGTACTCGTGACGATCACCTCTCCCCACCTCGGCAGCTCGGAAGCGTGGACCGACGCCCGGCTGCTGTACGCGCTGGAGGAGGTGGTGGAGAAGGAGCTCAACCGCCATCTCAAGGTTGCCAAGGACTGGATGCCGCACGAGTACGTACCCTTCTCCGACGGCCGCAACTTCCCCGGCTTCTTCGAGGACGGCGTGGCCTGGCAGCCCGACCACTCCAAGGTCACCGACATCGGCAAGATCGCGCTGGTGGTCAATCTCCTGACCGAGGACAACCTCCCCAGCTACCACCATGAGATCGCCTCGCTCTTCGGACGGGACGGCGCATGGGGCACGTGGGTGCACCGCTGGACCGCGGAGGAGGGCCGGCACGGCATCGTGATGCGTGACTACCTGCTCACCTCGCGCGCCGTCGACCCGGACAAGCTCGAGCAGTTCCGGATGGCCCACATGTCCGAGGGCTTCGAGTCGGACAACCGGCACTCGATGCTGCACTCGGTCGCGTACGTGGCCTTCCAGGAGCTCGCCACCCGGGTCTCGCACCGCAACACCGGACATCAGTCGGGCGACCCGGTCTGCGACCGGATGCTGGCGCGTATCGCGACCGACGAGAACCTGCACATGGTCTTCTACCGCAATCTGCTGGGCGCGGCCTTCGAGATCGCCCCCGACCTCACCATGCAGGCCGTGCGCGATGTCGTCGTGAACTTCCGGATGCCCGGGCACGGCATGCCCGGCTTCGAGCGGGCGGCCGCGCAGATGGCGATCGGCGAGATCTACAACCTGCGCATCCACCACGACGACGTGCTGCAGCCGGTGCTGCGCTTCCTCAAGGTCATGGAGATCGACGGGCTCGGCCCCGAGGGGCAGCAGGCTCAGGACGAGCTCGGCCTCTACATGGACGGGCTGAACTCCGAGGCCCTCAAGTTCGACGCGAAGCTCGAGGCCCGCAAGGCGCGACTGGCCGCGCGCGCGGCCCGCTGAGCCGCTCCGGGGGCGCGCGCCGCAGCGGGGGCCGCGCCCCGGGCCACCGGTCCGCAGAGCGGGCAGGTGGCGCATCCACCGCGACGAGGGTGGCCCTGCCGGCGGCCATCGGTCGCACCGTACGCTGTGCCGCGTGAAACCCCTGACCAGACTCGTCCTCTTCGGCGCGCCCGTGGCCATCGCCGCCGCCTTCGTCTCCGGTCCGGGCGGCGACGGCGAGCGGCCGGCCGACGACCCCGCCTTGCGGACCCGGCAGACAACGGCACCCGATCCGCTGAAAGCCGGGAGCGAGAGCGAGCAGAAGAAGCAGGACGCGCTGATCGACGCCATGCCGCCCGGGCTCGCCGCCCCGCTGAAGAAGGAGATGGCGGCGCGGCTGGTGGCGAGCGCGGAGAACTCGACCCTGGACTGGCGCAGCCTGTACGGGGCGATCGAGTACTCCGGGAACGGCGACGGCTACGTCGCCGGCATCATCGGCTTCTGCTCCGGCACGAACGACATGCTCCAGCTCGTCGAACACTTCACGAAGGAGCACCCGGGCAACCCGCTGGCCCCCTACCTCCCGGCCCTGCGCGCGGTCGACGGCACCGATTCCCGGGAGGGACTCGGCCCCCGCTTCGAGGCCGCCTGGACGAAGGCCGCCGAGGACCCCGCGTTCCGCACGGCCCAGGACGAGATCCGGGACCGGATCTACTTCGATCCCGCCGTACGGCTCGCGAAACTGGACGGACTGTCCACGCTGGGCCAGTTCATCTACTACGACGCCATGGTGCTGCACGGCCCGGGCCTCGGACCTGAGGGCTTCTACGGCATCCGTGAGGCGGCGATGCGCAAGGCCGACACGGCCGCGGAGGGCGGCGGCGAGAGAGCGTATCTCACCGCCTTCCTCGATGCACGGCGTGCCGTGATGATCCGGCAGAAGAGCGAACAGGCCAGGGACACCTCCCGGATCGACACCGCACAGCGGGTCTTCCTGCGCAGCGGGAACATGGATCTGGCGACGCCGCTGACCTGGCAGGTCTACGGGGAGGCCTTCCGCATCACGTCCGCGCAGCTGCCCGGCCGGCTCACCACGCCGCCTCCCGGTAGTCCTTGAGGAACACACCGGCCAGCGGCTCGCCCGCCTCGCCACGAACGATCGGGTCGTAGATCCGCGCCGCGCCGTCGACCACGTCCAGAGGCGTACGGCCCCCGGCGGCGGCGATACGCGCCTTGCGCGGCGCCGGGTTCTCGTCGGTGATCCAGCCGGTGTCGACGCTGCACATATGGACACCCTCGGCGGCCAGCTGCTGAGCGCTGGTGCGGGTGAGCATGTTCAGGGCCGCCTTGGCCATATTGGTGTGAGGGTGGCCGGACGTCTTGTTGCGTACGGCGAACCGGCCCTCCACGGCCGTCACATTGACGATGTACCGGCGCGGCCGCGGCGAGGCGAGCAGCAGCGGCAGCAGCCGGTCCGCCAGCAGCGTGGGCGCGAGGGCATTGACCAGCTGGGTCTCCAGCAGCTCGGCCGGGTCGAGGGACCCGAGCCGCGCCGACCACGAATTGCCGGGTGAGAGGTCGGGCAGCAGTCCGGCCTCGTCGGCGTCCTCCAGTACGAGGGCGAGCGCACCGCCCGTCCCCTCGATCGCGGCCATCGGCGCGAACCCGGGCGCGGTCAGCACCCCGGGCGCGGGCACACCGCTCTCACCCGCGGCGAGCAGCGCGTACGACTGCGGTGGCCGGCGTATCGTCTGGGCCGCGTTGTTGACCAGGATGTCGAGCGGGCGGCCCTCGCTCCGCAGCTGTTCACACAGTCCGAGCACCTGGCGCGGGTCGCGCAGGTCGACGGCGACGACGGTGATCCGGTCGAGCCACCGCTCACTGCCCGGCGCCGCCCGGAAGCGGCGCAGGGTGTCGTCGGGAAACCGGCTGGTCACGAGCAGCTCGGCGCCGTCGCGAAGCATCATGAGCGCCAGCTGGAACCCGATCTTCACCCGGCCGCCGGTGAGCAGGACGCGGCGGCCGGTGAGGTCGGTGGACAGGGCGCGGCGCGCGGTGTTGTCGGCCGCGCAGGGCGGGCAGAGCCGGTGGTAGAAGCTGTCGACCTGTCGATAGAGGGCCTTGCAGACATAGCAGTGCCGTGCCCGTGTGTAGTACCTGACGGCACCCCGGCCCCGGCCCGCACCGGAGTCCGCCGCCGCTTCGAGCGGGGCGTCCTCACGCCGGTCGAGCGCACCGGTCGCGGTGCTGGCCGCGAGGGCCGCATCGGCCTCGGAGCGGGCATTCCGGAAGGCCTTGCGGCGCTTGTTGCGGCTCTCTCGTGCGAAGGATGCGGCGATCTCCTCGCCCCGCATCCGCAGGGGATGCCCCAGAGGCAGGGCGCGCAGCCGTCGTACCGTCAGGTCGAATGTCTCGAGATCGTCGCTCGTGACCTGGTCGTTCATGTGATCCACCACCCCCGTGTGTCCGGTGATCCTAACGACCGGCCGTCAATGCGAGCATCCGGATATCCCACCACCCGTACGAGGTACGGCATGTATCCGGTCCGGTCGATGCTCTGCCAAGGTGGTCGGCCATGAATGGCCTTCTTCAGGCGGACATGAATCAACTGGGCCGCTTCTCCCGTGCGCTGGACCGCTCACTGACCTCACTCGCCGAGGCGAGACACGGGCTGGAGCATGTCCGCGCCGACCAGCTCGGCACGAAGGAACTGGACGACGCGTGCGACGCCTTCCAGAAGCGCTGGAAGTACGGCGCGCAGCAGCTGGATTCACGGATCAAGTCGGTGAACGACGGGGTGAAGGCCAGCCACAAGGGCTACACGGAGGTCAACACGGCGATCGCCGCGGCGTTCCTGGCGGTGGAAACAGGGGACGCACATGCCTGAGTATCCGTACCTGGGCTGGGACCCCGTGCCGGGCAGCCCCACGGCGATCGATGCCCTGCAGAAGAAGCTCACGACGTCGGCGACGGCACTGGGCACCGCCCACAAGCTGGTCGAGCAGCTCCTGGGCGAGAGTTCGCACTGGCGCGGCGAAGCGGCGACGGCGTTCCGCGACTCGCTGGACGGCGAGCTCCCCCGCCACTTGAAGAACGCCCACCGCTCGGTGTCGAAGGCGGCGGCCCAACTGCGCACCTGGCACGACAACCTGGTGGGCTACCAGGCGACGGCGACGCGCTACGAGACCCGCGCGAAGCTCGACCATGCGGCACTGTCCCGGGCGGAGTCCCACCACGACGCGGTCAGCGCCACGCCGGAGATCGCCCGGTCCGAACTCTCGGCGGCGACGGCCGCGGTGACGAGCGCCCGGGAGGCCCTGGCCACGGTCCGGGCCCAGGCCCGCGAACTGGAGGAGACGCACCGGGCGGAGGCGTCACGCATCGCGAAGTCGCTGACCGAGGCGACGGACAGGTTGGCGCCGCGGGAGCCGGGGGTGATGGACCAGGTTCTGAAGTGGATCGACGAGGACCTGGGGGATTTGCTGTCCGATGTTTCCGCCATCGCGGGCTTCCTGGCCTTGGCCATCGGCCCGGTCTTTCCGCCGGCGGGGCTGGTGCTGATGCTGGTGGCGACGGGTGCCAGCATCGGCGCTCTCACACTGCATCTGGCGGATTCCAAGATGCGCAAGTCTCTCAAGGACGGTTTCACCAAAGGCGAGTTCGACGCCGACTTCTGGGACAGCGCGGTCACGTTGACGGGCGACGCGCTCGGCTCGGTTCCCGGCGTCGCCGCGATCGCGCACGGTGCGAAGTCCGCGAGGACTGCAGTCCAGGCTGCGAGTGCTGCGGCGGATTCCGGCACGCTTGCGGCGACGGTTGCGGGCGGGCGGGGGTTCTCCAGCGGCGTATGGAACGCAACGGACGACCTGCGTCAAGTGGAGAACCCGCTCACTGAGTGGGCGCTGCAGAGTACGCCGCGGTACGTGAAGGAAGGTGTCAAGTACACGTTCGCAGGGGCAGGAGCAGCAACGGCGATCACGCATCTCTCGCCGTACGACGATCACGAGACCGTTGCCCACACCGGCACGGCCGTTGATGGCACTCGCGCCGTGCTCGACGACGGCCCCAGCTCTATGGCCAAGGCTGCTCAAGCCTGGACTTCACTGGCACGCTGATCTCAACCTCGCAAGGCGGTTCTCATGCCAAATTCTCAACCCCCGCTTTGGTTCCGGTTACCTCCTGGCTACCACAACCTCGATGCCATTGGGGCAACAGAGATCGAACAGGTGTCACTGGCGGTCCTGCCCCTCGTCCTCGAGAACGAGCAGTTCGTTGAGCGCGCACATACCGAACTTCGCACAGTTCTCGAGCTCATCAGCAGGCTGGACGTCGACGCCGGAGTGCATGCCTCGATCGGTGTCCATCCTGACGGCGAGAACGGTGCGAGCGTTTCCCTGTTCTCTCTGTCCGTAAAGGAAATCGAAGCACGTACACCAGCCCTTGCGGCAGCCCAAGGCGCACTCGCGGTCGCCAACTCGTCGATCTGGCAGGCCCACACCTGCAGGTTCATCGGGTTACCAGCTGGCGTACCCGCCGGTCTGGTCGTCGGGTTGCTGGCTCCACCGCCTGTCGAGCTGCTCGAGCACGCCGGAATCTGCGCGCCGGTGTGCGAGGTCTTTCAGGCACGGCTGACCGTGCCGTTCCCGACCGGCAGGCATCTTGCCGTAGCCGATCTCACGAGCACTGCGACCCGCCACGCGGACTCTTACGCCGACATCCTCGAATGCATCGCTGGAACTATGACCTTCGCCGACCCTGAGATGTCAACGGCACCGGCTCCGAGGCATTCCCGCATCCTGGAGCTGTTCTGATGACTTCTCTGCCACTTGCGCTCCCTCTGTCCAAGGCGGCCTTCGATCACCCGCCCACAGCCTTGGGGCACCGGCGACTTGTTCTCAAGCGCCGAATCTGGTCGGGCGGGATGCTCGCGTTCGGTGCCGCATGGTCGTACATGGGGGTGGTCACTCCCCCGTCGGACATGGCCTCGCTGATCATCGCAAGCGTCCTGTTCTACCCGCTCACCCTGGGCGTCACCTTGCTCGCCCTACGCCGCACCCGCCGCAACGCCGCCATCCTCAAGACGTACCCCTGGCGCGCCTTCCCCTGCGAGTACCCCCACCGCTCGCTCGAGAGCCCCAAGGTCATCAGGATCAGGTTCACCGACGACCACGCCCCGATTCTCAGGTTCACGCCGTTCTCCGTGAACCTCAAGGAGAAGCAGAACCCTCGGCCGGACATGATCTGGTTCGCCGGCGACATCCGGTACGGAGGCGTGGTCTCGCCCGTCGGCGGGCACTTTCCCGTGCGGGTCGTGCCCGATGCGCGCCGGGAAGCCGTACCGGACGGGACCCCCGAGGAGGACGAGCTCGCCGAGCGGGCGGACCTGGTCAGAGGCGGGAAGGTGCGGACCACCTAGGGCTCAGCGCGGCGTGCGCTCCGCGCGCCGGAGGCTGTGGCGTTCCTTTTCCGAGAGGCCGCCCCAGACGCCGAACCGCTCGTCGTTGGCGAGCGCGTACTCCAGGCACGCCACGCGGCCCTCGCACGCCCCGCACAGTTGCTTGGCCTCGCGGGTGGATGAGCCTGGGGCCGGGAAGAAGAACTCCGGGCCGGCCTGGGCGCACAACGCGGTCTCCTGCCAGGAGAGTTCTTGGTCGGTGATGATGTTGATCGGCATGACTGACACGTTGCCGCCCGGCGATAAACGCCGAGTCAATGAAGCATCAACGAAGCCCGAGGGGTCAGGCCGGCGTCTCCACACCCTGCATGACCGCGAACTTCGCGCCCGCCGTGTCGGCCAGCTTGGCGAAGCGGCCCACGCCCTCCATCTCCACCGGGGCCATCCGGACCGTCGCTCCCAGCTGCTGGGCAATGGCCACCGTCGCGTCGCAGTTGGCGGCCGCGAAGTACGGCAGCCAGTACGGGTCGCCCTGCGCTTCCAGCGGGTCCGAGGCGAGGGGTACGAAGCCGCCGAACATGGCGTCCGCGCCCGCTCCGGCCGGGTTCACCATGGTGTACGTGCCGCTCCCGTCCGGCAGCGGCATGGTGGAGGTCTCCCAGCCGAAGACCGCGGCGTAGTGATTGAGCGCCGCATCGGGCTCCGGGGTGTAGAGCTCCAGCCAGACCACGGCGCCGGGATCGTTCACGACGTCCAGGCCCTTGTTCTTGCCGGGCTGCCAGGCGGCGTAGCGGGCGCCGGCCGGGTCGGTGAAGATCGCCATTCGGCCCAGGTCGAAGACGTCCATGGGTTCGAGTGCGACGCCGCCGCCGTTGTCCATGACCGTTTTCGCCGTGGCATCGAGGTCCGGCGACTGGAAGTACACGCTCCAGGCGGGCGGGCCCTGCTCCGGGGGGACAGTCATCGCGCCCGCGGCGGTCCTGCCCTCCAGCTGGAACATGCCGTAGCCGCCCGCGTCGGGTCCTGCCGACCGGAAGGACCAGCCGAACACGCCCCGGTAGAAGGTTTCCGCGGCGTCCATGTCCGGCGTCCCGAGGTCGATCCAGTTCGGGGTGCCGGTGACATAAGGGGTGGTGAGCATGGTCCGCTCCTCTGCGGGGTCCCCCCGTATTGACTGTCCCGAGTCTGCTACCGATCCGGGACCGGCGCACCCAGTAAGGCCCCAGGCGGGTCCCCTCGCCGCGAAGTCCGTTGCGCCTGTGCCGCCCGCTCATGCAGGATTCCTGTCCATGACCACCCGAAAGGCCCATGCCGCGTAGTCGCCCGCCGCTGCTGCCCTCGGCCCATGCGCCGCCGGACCGCGTGATCAGTCGCCCGAGTCCGCCGCCCCCCGCCGAGGAGCACCATGGAAACCACCTCACTCACTCCGTACGCCCGGCTGCCGCGCGCCCATGCGCGGCGGACGATCCTGAGCAGCACCGTCGACGCGTTCGGGCAGGCCCATTGGCTGCTCGCCGGGCCGGAGCGCGGTTCGGTCTACGACGCGCTGGTCGTCACGGTCGACGACGGTCGGGTGCACGAGACGCGGCTGAGCGCCGTGACCGCGCGATACCCCCATATGGAAGCACTTCCCGACGGCGGCTTCGTCGTCGCCGACGCCCGCCGCCGCGGGAATGCGGATCACGTCCAGGTCTTCGACGCACTGGGCCGACCGTCGTGGTCCTTCGCCGTCGGCGACGGAATCGGGCACCTGCTCGCCGACGAGTCCGGCGCTCTCTGGGTGGGTTACTTCGACGAAGGCGTCTTCGGCGACGACCCGCTCAGTTCGCCCGGCGTGCGCTGCTGGTCGCCGACCGGTGAGGCGGTGTGGACGCTGAAGCCGGCCTCCGAGGTCGAGTACGTCGCGGACTGCTATGCGCTGAACGTGCATGCGGGCACGGCATGGGCATACCCGTACACCGAGTTTCCCCTGCTCCGGATCCGTGCCGGACGTCCCGTGACCGTATGGACCACTCCGGTGAGCGGAGCCAGTGCCATCGCGGTGCACGGCCAGGGTGTCGCCCTGTTCGGCGGGTACGGGGGCGACAGTGACCGCCTGGTGCTTTGCACCCTCACCAAGACCTCCGCCGAGCCCTACTCGCACGGGACGCTCGTCCGGCCGGACGGCTCGGCGATCGGCCGCCGCCGAGTGGTCGGCCGCGGCCCGCGGATCTTTGTCCAGGCCGAGCCGTACACCGCCTGGGAGGTGTGGGACCTGTCAGCGGCAGAGTGACCGGAGCCGCGGCCCGGGTGACCTGCTCAGGAGCCCTCGGGTTCGCAGCGGGCGCGGCGCCACGCCCCCTCGAACTCGTCCGCGCCGATCTCCATGGCCGCGTAGCGCGGATCGTGGAGGTCGTGGGGCGGGTTGAACGGCCAGTCGTCGGGCCCCGTCCTGATCCCTTCGTCCTGCGGGCCGATCTCGACCTGGCGCAGCCGTCGCCCGTCCGGTCCGAGCTCCATCAGCCAGAGCGTTCCCTCGCCGTCCTCCCGCTCACCCAGGTACACGCGGTCCCGGCCCGCCAGAACACCGAAACCGGGCTGGTCACGCTGGGCGTCCCGCTGCGCGCGGAAGCGGGACAGCGGGCCGGGGTCCGGCGCGTCGAGACGGATTTCCTCCAGATCCCAGGTCTCCGCCCGCCGCACGGAGTCCGCATCCGTGACCACCTCGACCTCGGCGCAGGCCTCGACGATCTCCCGCGCGGAGTGCGCCCACACCCACCACCACACTCCGCCCATCCCGTAGTCATGGAGGACCAAGTGGCGCGTCGTGCCTGCCTCAGCCTGTTCACTCATGGTTCTTGAGCGTCTCTGATCAGCTAAGCGAACCCGTGCGAACCGTGGGGTCGGGTGTGGGTTCTGTCCACCTGGGTGGGGAAGCGTGAGCGTGGAGGTGGAATCCGACGCCGAGTGCTGCTCCGCGTGGCCGGTGCCGGCCGGTGGTGGGTGTGCTGATCGTGGTCACGCTCTGGTGCCGGTGGGCTGCGCGGGGCAGCGGTGTCCGGTCCGTTGGTGCGTGTCCCTCCGGACGCTGGCCGGTGCGACCCGAGGGCCGTGCCGGGGAGGGAACCTCACGTCGCCTGGGCGTGAGGCGGTTGGTTCGTGGCCGGGTCGGACTGGTCTTGGACCGGTCCGTCCGGCCGGCCTTCGGGACCGTCGTGATGACGGCCTTGGCCTCCATCGCGTCGACCACGGCGCGGATCACCATCGTGCCGCTGGCGCGGTCGACGACGGTCTTGGTCTGGTGGGCGAGGCCGCGGGCGGCGATCCGTCGCCAGGCTCCTTGGTCCCGGTCGCCCTGCCAGCGGCAGCCGGGGCAGATGGCCCACTTCCATCCCGCACGGTGGGCCGATCGGGGGCCTTGCGGTGCCGCAGCGGGGTGAGGCAGCTGGGGCAGTGCTTGGAGGTGTTGCGCGGTGGGACGGTGACGACGGCGATACCGGTCTCGGCGGCGAGGTGCCGCATGCGGTCGGCGATCTGACCGCGCACGGTCTGGGACATGCGAATGTTGTGGGTGCGGCCCATGCCGCCGGCTTCCATCGACCGGAGGTCTTCGAGGTAGATGACCGTGGCCCCGGCCGCGACGGCCTGGTCCACGGCCCAGCGAGCGCCGGCCCAGGCGAGGGCGTCGTTGAGGTTCGAGCGGCGCTCGGAGACACGGCGGATCTCCTCCGCCAGCGTGGCGGCCTTGCCGTCCAGGGCGGAGTCGGCAAGGCGGGCGTACTGGTCGGCCTTGGCGTGCAGGCGCTCGGAGATCTTCCGCAGCCGGTGCTGCTTGGCGAGTATCCCGGCGGCACGGAACTGACCGCCGATGCCGAGGGCGGTGATCTTCCCGTCGGGGTGGAGTCGGCCCGCGCCTGCGCTGAGGAGGGTATTCAGGCCCCAGTCCACACCCAACGCCACCTTGTGCCCGGTGCGCTGGGTCTTCGGCACGGCGTGGGTGTAGGCGAGGTCGGCACGGACTTTCCCGCCCGTGATGCGCAGGGTGGGCAGGTGGATGACCGCGTTCGCCGGGACCGTGGGCGGCAGCGCGATCGCGCACTCCACCCAGGTCCAGTCGCGGTATGCCTGCGGGTCCGGGCGGGTGGGCAGTTGCAAACGCAGCAGGGCCTTCGTCGGCTCCGTGGCGGACCGCTCGACGGTGGCCTGCTGTCCGTCACACGCGGCGAGGAGCAGCATGTGCGGCACACGCGGCGTCGACTCCAGCTCGAACAGGTCGGCCGGCAGCCGCCCGTTGCTCCGCTCGAACGAGACGATCTGGCGGGTTCGGGACCGGATGATGCTGGACGGCAGGTACTCGCCGCCCGGTATCGCGGCACGTACCGCGTCCCACTCCTCGCCAGTTTCGTCGCGGCAGCCGAGCTTCTTCGGGTGCAGCACTTCCACGGCGACCCCGTACACGGCGAACAGCCGCTTCAGCCAACCCACCCCGAAACGCGCCAGCCGATCCTCGTGCGTCACGCGGACCACGGTCACCGAGCCGTCCGACACCATCGCCAACACCCGGTTCAGACCCGGCCGGTTCTCCTTCAGGCCCGAGGCACGGTCGCGGAGAACCTTGACGATCTCACCGGTCGAGGTGGCCCGCAGTTCCTGCTCCTGAGCTTCCAGCGAAGACACCTGCCCGGACGAGCCGGACACGCGTACGTACAGAAGCTCCAGCCGCGGACGGGAGGAATTACTGCCACGCTTCATGGTCTCCACGTCAACCGAGGAGAACCGGCGCTCGCGACCGACCCACATGTACGGGATCTTGCCGTCGAGAGCCCACTGACGAAGCGTCATCGGGTGTATCCCGAGACGCTTCGCAGCCTTGGACAAACGCAGCAACTCCACGCACACGATCACACATGCGCAACACTAGGGATAACTAATGAAGTTGATGAGCCTACGCCGCACCGATCACGGCCCGGCCCCCGAGGGTTGACCTGGTGCACGCTCCAGGACCTACCGTCGCCCCATGGCCGGCGAAAAGCCGCGACGAACCGCTGCCGACGCAGGCCGGCAGCAGAACAGGGACTGCACATGAGCACCGAACGCCGGGCCTCCGAGCAGGCCCGCCAAGACCGCTTCGACCACGGGATGGAGGTACTCGGCCGCGTCGACGGCGAGGCCGGCCGCAGGGTCGTCGACTCGCTTGCCGACGTATCGCCCGAGCTGGGCCACCAGATCGTCGCCTGGGCCTTCGGCGACATCTACGACCGGCCCGGCCTCGCGCCCCGCGACCGGCAGCTCGTCACACTCGGGATGCTCACGGCCCTCGGCGGGTGCGAGCCGCAGCTCGAGATACACATCAACGCCGCACTCAATGTGGGGCTCGCACCCGAGGAGATCGTGGAGGCGCTGCTGCATTCGGCCGTCTACTGCGGCATGCCCAGGGCGCTCAACGCCACGTTCGTCGCCAAGAAGGTCTTCGGCGAGCGGGGGCTCCTGCCCGTCGCGACGCAGTAGCCGTAGAGATCAGTGCGGATGCAGGTGCCGGGAGAAGAACGAGAGCATGCAATGACGCACTGCGGGCACCGATCTCGCCGGGGCGATCGCACCGACCAGGTTGATCCGGTCGCCGGCGGCCATCACCCCCGCGGCCTGCAACTGGGGCGCGATGGCGGCGTAGTCGGTGAACACCCAGTGCGCGGCGTTGTGAAGCCCACGCCGACGGGTGCGCCCTTGCGGGTGGGCGAGCATGGCCGACCAGGAACACTCCAGCCCGCGTCGGTCGATGAAGCCGTCGGTTCCCAGCAGAAGCAGCGGCCGGTCCACCCCGTACCGGGCGACGGGAAACAACTCACCTTCCTTTCCCGGTGCCTTGGGCGGGTGGTCCAGATAGCCTTCCATGTTGACCGCGGCACGGATGCGGCGATCCTCGTACATCGTCTCGGCGGCGGTGGTGCCTCCCGCTGAGTGGCCGTACATGCCCACACGCCGCAGGTCCAGCGCACGGCCGAGATCCTGCGGCAAGGCACGTCCCTGGGCGTCCGGGTTCCGTCCGGCCGCCAGGACTTCCAGCTGGTCCAGCACGAACCGGGTGTCCGCGATCCGGGTGTCGAACGCGGTGCGGAAGAGCTGTGGGTCCTGCCGGGGATCTCCCGTGAACACCGTGTGGCGGACCTTGTCCCTCCCCGTCATCCCGCCAGGGAACGAGACTTCACTGGCATCGCCGGGGTGATCGATGGTCACCACCACATGGCCGTGGCTCGCCAGCTCTTCGGCGACCCCGGTGCCCATCGTGCGCGGGTCGCCGCCTCCCGGGCTGTAGACCAGCACCGGGCGCCGCACGGGCTGCGCGGGTGCGTCCGTGTGCGCATGCGTCATGGTGGCCGCCCAGTTCACGCCGTTCGCCGGCAAGTGGTGCACGGACGCGTCGATCGCCTTGAACAGATCGACGGCATCGGCGGCCATCTGCGGAGCGAGCGGGTATCCGCGGACGGTGCGGGCCGGATAGAAAACGGTGACCATCACTTCCCGGACGGGGATCTCAGGGACCCACGGGTCGCGCCGGGAACGATCGACCAGATGGAGCGTGGTCACCCCGATCCGGTGCGGACCGGTCGGCGACGGCAGCCGCACGACGACATCACCGCTGCCCCGCGCCCGTGTTCGTCCCGGGGCGTGTGCATGTGCGACGCCACCACCGCCCGCGAGCAGCGTCGCCACTGCCAATACGGCCGACTTGGCGACGGTCCGTCGGCCTACGCCGGTGGTACCCGCCCGCCCAGGGCCGGAGTCTTCTTGCAACATGGCTCCCCTTGTACCTCTGTGACATCAGTCCTTGCGCCTCACGGCGGCCCCCTGAATGAATGAAGGAGGCATGACCGAACACTGCCGCCCGGCGGGGAGTGCGGGCGATCGTTCAGGTACTGACCGAAACGATGGCGCAGCGCCGCCCGGGAGAGTAGTGATCCGGATCCATTTCACGGCCGCCGACTTCGCCCGCGTCCGCTTCGCGTCCCGTCCGGCTCCGTTGCAGGAACTGAACGCGGCCCTCATGACGATGACCCGCCCCACCGACGAGTTGCTCTTCGGCCACTGGCGACGACGACTGCTGCGGTCCTTGCCCGCCACCGTCCTGCCGCTGAGGGACCTGGTCCCCGCGGATGAGGCCCCCCGGTTCATCGACGTGCTCGGCGACTCTTTGCGGGAGAGTCTGGATCTCGTCCGGGCCTCACAACCGGACCTGGTCCGCTCCGAGATCGAGCGGGTGTACGCCCGGCGCACCTCCCCGGTTCCGCCGTGGATCCGAGACCTGCACCGGGGCGACGCCGATGCATGGGACATCCTGCGTCGCGCACAGCATGCGGCGTTCGATGCGGTGGTGCGCCCCGTATGGCCTGTGGTGCAGCACCTGCACCAGGCGGAATTCACCCGTCACGCCCTGGCCGTGGCCGAGCACGGCACAGGCGCCGTGCTCGCCTCGCTGGTCCCCGGCGCCCGGCTGCGGGACGACGTCTGGGAGTTCGAGGGATCCGGTGCGCGGGACGTCGCGCTGCGCGGTCGCGGTGTGGTGCTCCTGCCCACGTTCCACTGGACGGCCCATCCCGTCGTCTCCTGTGTGCCCGACCGCCCCGTGATCGTGAGCTACCCGGCCGGTCCGGGCCTGCCGCTCTCGCCGGCCGGCCCGGGCAGCACGGACGACGCGCTGGCCGGGGTGCTCGGGCGCACCCGCTTCGAGGCTCTGCTCCTGCTCGCGCAGGAGCACACGACCAGCCGACTCGCCCGGCGGCTGGGCGTCAGCAATGCCACCGCTTCCGCTCATGCCGCCGCGCTGCGCGGCGCCGGCCTGATCACCACGGTCCGCGCCGGGCGGGCGGTCCTGCATCAACGCACTGCTCTGGGGAGCCTCCTGGTTCAGCGACGGGGCAGCTGCCGGGGAAACGCAAGCGGCTCGCACACGCCACCGGACAGCCCCTGGCCCTCCTAGA
Source organism: Streptomyces sp. NBC_00390 (assembly GCF_036057275.1). NCBI lineage: Bacteria > Bacillati > Actinomycetota > Actinomycetes > Kitasatosporales > Streptomycetaceae > Streptomyces > Streptomyces sp. NBC_00390. The sequence goes on from NZ_CP107945.1 coordinate 892,017, forward strand.
CCCTGTCCGGGCGATCTTCGAGGTTCAGCCTGCGGCGTCAGATGCATGGGGCCTCCCCAGGCCCACCAGGGCCGAGACATGGGGCCTCCCCAGGCCCACCAGGGCCGAGACATGGGGCCTCCCCAGGCCCACCAGGGCCGAGGCATGGGGCCTCCCCAGGCCCACCAGGGCCGAGACATGGGGCCTCCCCAGGCCCACCAGGGCCGAGGGGACGTATCGCAGGCCGGTAGGGGTACCGCCCGGCCGGAGGCTGGGGAAGATCGCCCTCGTACCGGACGCACTTGGGCGACTCCGACAACACAGCGAGGTGCCGTAGCTGGGGGTACCTCCTGGGGGTCCCCCCGGACGGAGTCCTGGGGGAGAAGCTCTGGGGGAGCGTCGCAGGCCCGACAAGATCGCCCCGGCAGGGCCTAGTGGTCGTGCCCGCCGGCCCCCGGCTTTGCGGCCGCGGGGTGGTGCGGCTCGTGGCCCGGGATCGTGCCGTCCGGCTTGGCCACCAGGAAGAGGCCGGCCATGCCCATGTCCGAGTGGCTCTGGACGTGGCAGTGGTACATCCACGCGCCCGCGCCGACATGCTCGCCCGCGATGATCTGGAAACCGAAGGAGTCCGCGGGGCCGGTGATCTTGTTGTCGATCACGCGGCTGACGTCTTCGGGGCCGGAGAGCAGGCCCGTCCTGTTGTCCGCCCAGCGGTGACCGTGCATATGGAAGGTGTGGTAGTACTCGCCGTGCGTGATCATGATGATCTCGACGCGATCACCCACGGTGGCCTGGAAGTCGGGCGGGTCGGCGGCAGGGCGGTTGTTGATCGTCATGTCGTTGAAGACGATGGTGAACTGCTTGTCCGGCAGGATGTCGCCCTTGCGGCGCACCACAACCGCACCGTAGAGGCCCTTGCGGATGCCCCCGGTGCCGTGGTCCGTGCCCACCACGTGGTCGTGGTAGTGCCAGTAACCGGCGCTCCCCGGACGGTAGGTGCCGTCGGTGCGCTTGCCGGGCGCGTGGGTGCGCCACGTGTAGGTGCGTGTGGCGCCGGGTTCGACATGGCTCTTGCTCATGCGGGTGCCGTCGTTGGCGATGTCGTAGTCCACTCCGTGCGGGTGGAGGCTGACCGGCACGTCCATCAGGTTCTCGAACTCGATATGGAGGGTGTCGCCCTCGACGAGTTCGATCAGCGGGCCCGGGACCGTCGCCTTGCCCTGCTCCAGGCCGTATCCCATCCGGCCGTCGGCCAGTTTCTCGGCGACGAGCTTGAGATGGCGTACCCGACCGCCGGCCGGGGCAGTCTCCGGTGCGCCTGTGGCAACCGGCGCCGCGTTGGAGGCGGAAGCAAGTGATAACGATGTCACACTCGTCGCGGCGACCGCGCCACCCGCGAGCATCCGCCGGTTGAAGCTCCGTCTGTCCATGCCGAACTCTCCAGTGCTGTACGGAGATTGACGGGGCGAAGGTGACCCCGGGGACGGGCTCACGGTAGCCGGGGGATCTCGGTTCATCCACACACAGGACAAAGTTTGTGCCATTGCGGTCCCGCCTATTGGCGAACCGCGAAAAGAGGTCTAGCTTCAGCGGCTGTTGTTGTGACCACAGAGGGGTGAGTGACCACATGCAGCGCGCACCACACCGCAGGTCGACACGATCGAGATCCCGGAAGGGCTTACTCGCGGCCCTTCTTGGTGTCGGAGGACTGACGGCCTCCCTGCTGGGCGGCAGTGTCGCCAGCGCCAGACCGTACCCGGATCCGCCGACAACGTTGTCCCTTCCCTCGCCGCCCGGCGGGGCGAATGTGAAGGTGCTCGTCTTCCATGCCTCGGCCACCGAGGAGTCGCCCACCGTCGACGCCGGCATCGCGGCGATCGAGACGATCGGGCAGAGCGGCCCGGCCACAGGCCGGTTCAAGACCGAAGCCACCGACGACCCGGCTGTGTTCACCAACGCCGGACGGCTCGGCAAGTTCAACGCGGTGGTGTTCCTGACCGGCGGCGGGGATGTGCTCGACCCCGAGCAGGAGGCCGGACTCGAGTCCTATCTGGAGGCGGGCGGCGGCTTCGTCGGCATCCATGACGCGGCGCGCACCGAGCCGTACTCGGACTGGTTCACCGGACTGATCGGAGCCCGGCCGGCCGGCGCCGCGAGTGCCGTCCAGCGGGCGACCGTCGAGGTCGGCGACCGGCAGCACCCGGCCACCAAGCTGCTCCCGTTGCAGTGGAAGCGGCCCGACAGGTGGTTCAACTGGGCGGTGAACCCGTCGGGGAGCGTACACACCGTCGCCCGCGTCAAGGAGAGCTCGTACTCCCCCGGCACCGGCGCCAACGGCTGGGACCATCCGGTCTCCTGGTGCCGTGACTACGACGGCGGCCGCTCCTTCTACACCGGCATGGGTGGTACGGCCGACAGCTTCACGGAGACGGACTTCCGCGACCATCTGCGCGGCGCACTCGCCTGGACCACCCGGCTCTCCCAGGCGGACTGCAAGGCGACCATCAACGCCAACTACACCGCCGAGCGCGTCACCCGGCCCAACCAGCCCGGGCAGAACGACCAGATCGGCGAGCCCCACGGCCTGGTCGCAGCCCCCGACGGGCGAGTGCTGTACATCGGCCGCGGCGGCGCCGACTCGAGCAAGCCGGTCGTCACCGACTGGAACAACCCCGACATCGGCAAGGGCGAGGGTGAGATCCACGTCTACGACCCCTCGTCCGGGAAGGTCACCAAGGCCGGGGCGCTGACCGTGTTCGGCAACAAGGGCGGCGGCGACGAGCTGATCAAGGTCGAGGAAGGGCTGCTCGGCATCGAGCTGGACCCCGACTTCATGGCCAACGGCTGGGTGTATCTGCACTGGACACCGCACTCGCGGATCAACCGGGACACGCACATGGCCGAGCGGCGGGTCTCCCGCTTCACCCTCGATCTCGCCACCAACCGGCTCGACCTGGCGAGCGAGAAGGTGCTGCTCGCCTGGCCGGTGCAGATCCACAGCTGCTGCCACGCGGGCGGCGGGATGGCCTGGGACTCCAAGGGGAATCTGTACATCGCCACCGGTGACAACAACTCCTCGGGCTTCAGTGGCGGTTACTCCGGCAACAACCCCGAGCCGAACTTCAAGGGCGTGTCGTTCGCCGACGCGCGCCGCACCGCCGGCAACACCAACAATCTCAACGGCAAGATCCTGCGTATCCATCCGCAGGTCGACGGCACCTACACGCTCCCGGAGGGCAACCTCTTCACAGGCCAGGAACCGGACGAGGGCGGCGGCAAGACCCGCGGCGAGATCTATGTGATGGGCGTACGCAACCCGGCACGCATCTTTGTCGACAAGAAGACCGACATCCTCTATGCGGGCTGGGTCGGCCCGGACGCCGGTGCGCCGTCGACCACCTGGGGTCCGGCCAAGTACGACACCTTCGCCGCCATCACCAAGGCGGGCAACCACGGCTGGCCGTACTGCATGGGCAACAAGCAGCCCTACCGCGACCGTAATCTGCCGGATCCCGCCAAGCCGCTCGGCTGGTACAACTGCGACGCGCCGAAGAACGAGTCCCCGAACAACGACGGCCTGGTGAATCTGCCGCCCGTCACCTCCAACACCATCTGGTACTCGCCGCAGGGCGGCGGGGTCGACTACCCGCGGGACGCGAACGGCATCCCGAGTTACAGGACGGAGGAGCAGAAGCTCCTGCTGCCCTGGCTCAAGGGCGGCGGCCAGGCCACCATGAACGGTCCCGTCCACCGCTACGACGCGGCGAGCACCAGCACCGTGAAGTGGCCGTCGTACTGGGACGGGAAGTGGTTCGTCGGTGACTTCTACGACGGCGACCAGCCGCGGCACGCGGTGCTCACCGATCCCAGGACCGTGGGCAAGGGCGGCCTCCCGGTCCACGCCGAATCCCTGAAGAAGATCATCCCCGTGGGGGCCGACGGCATCCGCAACCTCATGGACTGGAAGTTCGCTCCGGACGGCTCGCTGTACGTCCTGGACTACGGGCGCGGCTTCTTCACCTCAGACTCCAGGTCAGCGCTGTGGCACGTGACCTACAAGGGCGGCGAGGCGACCCCGGCCGCGGACCAGCTGGCAAGGAAGGCGGCGGACCGGTGAGACTCGGACGCAGAACGGCGACTTTCTGGACGGCACTTGTGGCCGCCGTGGTGTCGGTCCTCGCACTGACCTCCGCCGCCGCGTACGGCAGGACCGACGACGACCGGGCAGCGGCCGCCGCCCAGGTACTGACCTGGACGGCCGGCGACTCCATCGAGCGCTATCTGTCGTTCCCCACCACCGCGGTGGCGGGCGCGACCACGATCGTGTTCGAGAACAGCAGGGCGACCGGCAACACCACCGGAATGCCGCACACGCTGACCTTCGATCTGTCCGACCCCGAGTACAACCACGATGTGCCGCTCAACATCCTGGCCAATCCGAACGACGACATGGGCGGCCGGCACACCGCCGAGGTCACGCTCACGCCCGGCCGGTATCTGTTCAAGTGCACGATTCCCGGCCACGGAGCGATGCAGGGCGTCCTCACCGTCACCGAGGGCGGCGGCGAGGACACCACCGCCCCCGAGACGACGGTCAGGCTCGACGGCGACAAGAACGCGGACGGCGCGTACATCGGCCAGGCCACCGTGACCGTGGGCGCGACCGACGCGGGCTCGGGTGTCGACAGGATCGACTACGCGATCGGGGCGGACGGCCCCTGGCAGGCCTACACGACCCCCGTGGTCGTGGACCAGGTGGGCACGCACCGAATCCGCTACCGAGCCATGGACAAGGCGGGCAACACCGCGGCGGAGAAGGCCGTCGACTTCGCCGTGGCCGCCCCGCCCACCGACGACACCACCGCCCCGGAGACCTCGGCGACGGTGAGCGGCGAGAAGGACGGGCAGGGCCGGTATCTGGGGATGGCGACGGTCACCGTGACCGCTTCCGACACCGGCTCGGGCGTCAACACCATCGAGTACGCGATCGGGGCGGACGGCGCCTGGCAGCCGTACACCTCACCGGTGATGGTGCACGAGACCGGCTCGCACAAGGTCAGGTTCAAGGCCACCGACAAGGCCGGCAATGCGGCCGCGGAGAAGTCGGTCGACTTCACGGTCGTCGAGCCGCCGGCCGAGGACACGACGCCGCCGGAGATGACGGCAGGCGTCTCGGGCGAGAAGAACTCCGACGGCGCGTACATCACCAGCGCCAAGGTGACGGTCGTGGCGGCCGACACCGGGTCGGGTCTCGACAAGGTCGAGTACTCGCTCGACGGCGGCCCGTATCTCGCCTACACCACACCGGTGATCGTCGACCGGGTCGGCCACCACACGGTGCTGTACCGGGCGACGGACAAGGCCGGCAACACCGCCGCCGCACAGAGCGTGTCGTTCACGATCGCGGAGGGCGGCGGTGTCCCCGCGCCCAACTGCCCCGAGTTCGACGAGCGGTTGACCGTCGTCGTCGGCGCGGTGGACACCGGCGTACCCAACCGGATGACCCGCAGCCGCTGCACCGTCAACGAGCTGATCGAGGACGAGAAGGACTGGTCCTCACACGCTCTGTTCCTCAAGCACGTGGACGCGGTGCTCGACAGACTGCTCGCCGACGGTGTGATCGACCAGCGTGAGCACAAGAAGATCTACCGGGCCGCCAAACAGTCCGGTCTCGGCAAGCCGGGGCAGAACGCCGGCTATCGCGACCTCTTCGACGGCACGCCGGGCTCGTTCGCCAAGTGGCAGCATGTGGGCGGCGGTTCGTTCGGCCTGAACGCCGACGGGTCGATGACCAGCGGCACCACCAAGGGCGGTCTCGGCATGCTGTGGTTCCCGCAGCGGCAGTACGGGGACTTCTCGCTGAAACTGCAGTGGCGCGACGACGCCCCCGGCACCGGCAACGCCAACAGCGGTGTCTTCGTGCGCTTCCCGTACGTCCACAACAACCCGGAGGAGTCCCGTCCCGAGTGGGTCGCGATCAAGTACGGCCATGAGGTGCAGGTACTGGACCGGCCCGACGGCGACATGTACAAGACGGGTTCGGTCTACGGCTTCGACCGGGTCGGGCTCGGCGGCGCAGGTGTCACCCCGAAGGGCACCTGGAACGACTACGAGATCAGGGTGGAGGGCCAGCACTATTCGGTGTTCCGCAACGGCGTCCTGATCAACGAGTTCGACAACGCCGGGGGCCAGGTCTTCACCCCGCCCCGCGCCGACGACCCGGGCACCGACGGCCGGCGCTACGCCACCGGCTACATCGGCCTCCAGGTCCACGGTACGACCGATGTGATCTCGTACCGCAACATCCGCATCAAGGAGCTGTGAGCGGATACGAAGCCGGGCCGGGCACCACCCTCCGAGAGGGGTGCCCGGCCTTCTTCGCGTGCCGCCATCCGCGCCCCTACTCACCTTCGGACACCGGGAATTGAGCCGCCGTACTCAGGTCCGGCTGATCATGGCCTGAAACCATCAGCACATGCTCAAACAGACGAGCGATCCGCGTCCGCGGGTCGGAATCACCGCCGTCGGCAGCGCGCTGCCGGACGCGGTGCTGACATCGCAGAGCCTGCTGCACGAAGCTGCGCGCGGACTCGGCAGGACCCTGCCGCCGACGCTGCTCGCCCAGGCCACCGGAATCATCACGCGCCGCGTCGCCGCCGACGACGAACACGCGTCGACATTCGCCGTACGCGCCGCCCGCCGGGCGCTGGCCGCAGCGTCGCTCGACCCGCACGACATCGACCTGCTGCTCTTCGCCTCCGCGTCGCGCGACATGGTCGAGCCCGCCACGGCGCACATCGTGCAGGCCGAACTCGGCTCGAATGCACACGCCCTCGATGTCACCAACGCCTGCAACAGCTTCATCAACGGGATCGACCTCGCCCGCGTCATGATCCAGGCCGGCCGGGCCAGGCGCGCCCTGGTCGTGACCGGTGAGACCCCGAGCCGTGCGGTACGGCGGGCGCCCGCCGACCTCGCGGCGTTCCGCGACGGCTTCGCGGGCTACACCTTCGGGGACGCGGGCGCGGCGGTCGTCCTGGAGGCGGTGGAGCGCGGCGGCATTCTCGACGTGGACACCGAGACGCGTTCGGAGCACTGGGACGTCGGCGGCATCCCCGGCGGCGGCTCCCGGCATCCGCGCGGTGACGACCACACGTACTTCCGAGGTGACGGCCACGAACTGCGCGGCGTCTTCGAGAAGACGGGCACCTCGGTCGTCGAACGCACGCTGCACCGCAACGGATTGGACTGGAGCTGCTTCGCGAAGGTGCTGGTGCACCAGGTGACTGTGCCGTATCTGGAACGCTTCACCGAACTGACCGGAGTACCGGCGGAGAAGCTGGTGATCACCGTCCCGGAACTGGGCAACATCGCCAGCGCGAGCATCGGGGTCCAGCTGGAGAAGGCGTACGAGGAGCTGCTTCCCGGCGACCGGGTGCTGTTCGTGGGCCTCGGGGGCGGCATCAGCATCATGACGATGATCTGGGAGAAGTCGTGACGGGCCACGGCACGATGTGGGTGATCCTGCCCGCGCACCAGGAGGAGGCGAGGCTCGCAGGTACCCTCGGCGCCCTTGCCGCCCAGCAGGACCGTGACTTCACACTTCTCGTGGTGGACAACGCCTCGACGGACCGTACGGGCGCCATCGCCCGGGATTTCGCCGGGTGCGCGCCGTTTCCCGTCGAGGTGCTGGCCGAGCCCGTGAAGGGTGTGGGCTGCGCCGTCGACACCGGGTTCCGGTACGCGATCGTCCGGGGTGCGACCCTGCTGGTGCGCACGGACGCCGACTGTCTGCCACGGCCCGGCTGGACGGCCGCAGCCCGTGCCGCGCTCACCGACCGGGGCACGCTCGCCGAGCCGCGTATGGTGTGCGGCCGGATCGTGGCACGGCATGACGAACACGGGCCGCTCGGCCGCACCGGCTTCGCCCTTCTGGTGCGGCTTGCCGCCCTGTTCGGCCGGCTCAGGCCCGCCCATGCCCGCAGGAACGGCTACCTGGCGCCGTACCGCATGCACGCCGGGAACAACATGGCGATCACCGCCGGCCTGTACCTCGCCGCGGGCGGCATGCCCCGGCGGCCGTCGCCGACGGACCGTCTGTTCCTCAACCGGGTGCGGCGGCAGACGGACCGGATCGTGCACTGCCGGGCCATGGTCGTGGAGAACTCCACGCGCCGGCTCGGCGCTTACGGCATCAGGGGCACGGCCCGCTGGTATCTGGACCGCGGCAGCGGCGGGCGCGGGGACGACCCCCGCTGAGTCGTCCCTGCCGCGCAGCGCCTGCGCCACGGCGTCCCAGCTCCTACGCACCATCCGTGCGCGGACCGTCGCGCGCCTCGGCCCTTCGGGGTCGCCGGCGCGCCCCGGCCGTACGCCGCACGGCCCAGCCCCTCGCTTGCGCCGTCGCGCCGCAGGGTCCGAACGGACCCCCTGCCTGCGGGACGTGCGCGCCGTTGCCTTCGGGGATCGCCCGTCCGCCGGCGGCCGGGCCGCGGTGCGCCCGTCGCTCCCGGTCGGCGGCCGCGGTCCGCAGGCCGGTGGCGGCGTGGCCGGCCCCGCCTCGGCTCTCGCCGCCCTCGCCCGGCCTCGCTCCGGCTTCGTCCTCCCGCCCACCGTCACCTACCCGTGGATGGCTCCTGATGCTCGACCTTCTCGACCACGCGCTGCGCTCCGCCCCGGAACGGCCGGCCGTGCTCGGCGCGACGCTGACCGGGCATGGCCGGGTGCGGGCGACCCGGGGTGAACTCGCCGGGCTTGCCGACGCGTACGCCTCATCGCTGTACGCACGCGGTCTGCGCACCGGGGACACCGTCGGCGTCGCGGTGCGTCCCGGCCCTCGGGCGCTCGCCGTCCTGCTCGCCCTGTGGCGGCTCGGACTGCGCGGCGCCGTGCTGGATCCCGGCGCCGGCCCGGACGTGCTGCGCTCTCGGCTCTCACTCGCCCGACCCTCGCTCGTGCTGGCCGATGCCACCGCACAGGCGGTCGCCGGCTGGGCCCGGCCACTGGCAGCGCGGGCCCGCCTCACGCTGCCCGATCTGGCCGAGCTCGCTCCGGTCGCGACAGTGGGCCGCAGGCTGCCCGGCTGTGCACCCGCGCTCGAAGCGGCAGGGACGCGCATCCCGGTGACCGACCACGGTGACGGCGACGCGGTCATCGTCTTCACGTCCGGTACGACATCCCGCCCGAAGGCGGTCGTGCACACCCGCTCCAGTCTGTCCGCCGGCATGGACACGGTCCGCGCCCTCTTCTCCGCGCACCCGGACGAACCCGTCGTCGGCGGTACGTTCTTCGTCCTCGTGCCGGCTCTGACACAGGGCGCACCGGTCGCACTCCCGGCCCGCTCGCCCCGGGTCCTCTCCCGGCAGCTGCACCGACTGCGGCCCCAGGGAACCTATCTGACTCCACCTCAGCTCAGGGACGCGCTGCGCGCCGGGGCCCCCTTCACCGGCCGGGTGTGGACAGGCTCGGCGCCTGCGAGTGCCGAACTGCTCGACCGCGTACGGAAGGCCGGCGCTGCGGAGGCCTGGGGCGTGTACGCGCTCACCGAACTCTTCCCCGCCGCCGCGGTCGAGTCCAGGCAGAAGGCTGCGTACGACGGCGCCGGCGATCTCGTCGGCGCGCCGCTGCCGGGCGTCGAGGCCAGGACGGACGACGCGGGCGAGCTGCTGCTCGCCGGGGCCGCGGCCCGGCACCGCTGCCTGGGCGACGACCCGGACCCCTGGGTGCGCACCGGCGACCGGGCGCACCTGGACGCCGCCGGGCGGATCGTTCTGGAGGGCCGCTGCAAGGACATGGTGCTGCGCCGCGCCGAGAACATCTATCCGGGCCTGTACGAACCCTCCCTGCACGTGCCGGGTGTGGAACTCGCCGTGCTCGTCGGTGTGCCCGCGGGCGACGGCGACGAACGGCTCGTCGCCGTCGTCGAGCCCCGGCCCGGTTACACGGAGCAGCAGCTGCGGACCGCGCTCGCCGACCCGATGCGGCGGATGGGTTCCGCGCGGCCCGACGCGCTGCTCTTCGCCCCCGTCCCGCTGTCCGGCCGCTCACGCAAGCCGGACCGTGAGGCCACGGCAGAGCTCGCGGCGGTACGTCTCCGATGAGTGCCGCCGTTCGTCAGGATCCGGTGCCGGCCGCGGGCGGCACCGGCGTTGCGCGGGCACGGCGCCGGGACCGGCAGGTGTATCTGCGCAGTCACCCCGTCCTCTTCGCTCTCCTCGCGGCCGCCCGCCGCCGCCCTGTGCTCCGGATCGGACGCACGCTGCTGGTGCACGACGCGGACGCGTACCGCGAGGTGCTGACCCGCCTGCCTCTCGACCGTACGGCGGCCGGAACCACGGGAGCGGCGGCACGGTCCGCGCTGGGCCCGGCTGAACAGCCTTACGGCGGGATGCTGTTCGACCAGGAGGGCGACGAACACCGGTCCGGGCGACGTGGTCTGGCGAGGGATCTCGGAGCGTTCGGCGTCGAGCGACTGCGGGCGGTGTGGCAGCCCTTGCTCGTGCGACGGCTCGAACCGCTGGCCACGGGCGAGGAGGTGGACCTCGTCGCGCTCGCCCGGGAGCTCTCGGGCTCGGTCGTCTGCGCGCTGACCGGCTCGGGCGCGTCCCCGTCCGCCGTGGCCGCTGCCGCCGCCGACGCCGCCGCCGCCTCGGTCCGCAGCGAGCTGCCGGGGCTGCCCCGCCGGGGAGCCCGGGCCGAGGCGGCGCAGGCGGCGGCTCGGCTGCGGCAGCTGCTCGGCACCGTCGGGGACGACGCGCTGTCCACGATGGTGGCGGTCGCCGCCGTGAACACCACGGTCGCGGCGCTGCCCCGGGCCGCTGCCTGGTGTGCGGACGCCCAGTTGTGGGACCAGGCCGCGGACGACGCCCTGCGCGGGCCCCTGGCCGACGAGTTGCTGCGCATCACGGCCGCTTCTCCGCTGCTGCCCCGGGTGGCCGCGGCCAACGGCGCGGCGGGTGGCTGCCCGGTGCGCGCCGGTGACCGGCTCCTGCTGGTCACCCGGCACGCCGTCGGCGCCCACCGGAGCGCACCGGACGCCCGGCGTCCCGCCGCTCCCGACGTCGCCCACCTGGTCTTCGGCGCGGGGCCGCACACCTGCCCGGGGGCCAGGCTCGCCCGGGTCCAGCTGGCCGATGTGCTCCAGGCCCTGGCGCCGTACCGCCCGGTCGTGGTGCGGGCCGAGGCCGACCGCAGGGCGGCCCTGCCCAGCTGGCGGACCCTCACGGTACGCGCCGGCCGTCCGCTCCTGCGGGCCTGACCGGTTCCGACCGCCCGGAGACCCTCCGATGACCGGACGGACGCCGCATCGCTGTGACCGGTGCTGCCGGCTTCCGCGGCGGACACGCCCGGCCGCGGCGGCGGCCGGGCGACCGGCTCTGAGACGCCGTGCGCAGGGCCGACTCGCCCACACCGTCGTCCTCGTGATGCGCGGTCCGGCCCAGGGCTGGGCTCCGCCCGCCCGGAAGCCGGCCGACCCACGGCGGTACGGAAGTGTCACCGTCCGGCGCGGGCCGGACGCCGGGGCGCTCGTCCCGAGGTGCTCGGCGCCCTCGCTCCACGGCTCCCGTCCGGGTCCGGGCGGGACCGGTCGCTGGGCCGGGGGCTCCCGGGTGACCTCGCCGTCGAGGGGCGGGCTCTTCCGGAGCGTCGGCGCGGGCCCTGTCCCTACTCGGCGGGTTCGGCGTCGTCCTTCTTGGCACGGCTCGGCTGGACGCGCTTCGGCTCACCCGGCATCTTCGGGTACTCCGGCGGGTACGGCAGATCGCCCAGTCCGTGCTCCGCCTCGTCCTTGTTGGCCAACTCAAGCAGGCTCTCCAGGCCGAAGCGCTGGTCGTCCATGTCGGAGTGGACATCGCCCACTTCGGCATAGCGCGCGGGCATCGACTTGATGTCGAAGTCCTCCGGCACGGCGTCGTCGATCTCGTCCCAGCGAAGCGGTGCCGAGACCGGGGCGTGCGGGCGGGGGCGGACCGAGTAGGCGGACGCGATGGTGCGGTCGCGGGCAGTCTGGTTGTAGTCCACGAAGATGCGCTGCCCGCGTTCCTCCTTCCACCACTTGATCGTCACCCGGTCGGGCATGCGGCGTTCCAGTTGCCGCCCGCAGGCGATCGCGGCGCGCCGGACCTGGGTGAAGGTCCAGCGCGGCTCGATCGGCACGAACACATGGAGACCGCGTCCGCCGGAGGTCTTGGGCCAGCCGCGCAGACCTGCCCCGTCGAGCACGTCGCGCAGTTCGTGGGCGGCGTGCACGGCGTCGGCGTAGTCGGTGCCGGGCTGCGGGTCGAGGTCGATGCGGAGCTCGTCCGGATGGTCGGTGTCGTCGCGTCGCACGGGCCACGGGTGGAAGGTGACAGCTCCGAGATTGGCCGCCCACAGGACCGCGGCCGGTTCCGTCGGGCACATCTCGTCCGCGGACCGGCCGCTGGGGAAGGTGATGTGTGCGGTGGGGATCCACTCGGGGAGGTATTTGGGGGCGCGCTTCTGGAAGAAGGACTCGCCGGTCACGCCGTCGGGGTAGCGCTCCAGCGTGGTGGGGCGGTTGCGCAGCGCGCGGGTGATGCCGTCGCCGACGGCCAGGTAGTACTGGACCATGTCCAGCTTGGTGTAGCCGTGCTCAGGGAAGTACACCTTGTCGGGATTGGACACACGGACGGTCCGCTCGCCCACTTCCAGTTCCACCGCTGCGGCCATGCCCGCCAGCGTAGGCCGTGCCGAGAGTCCTCGCATACCGGACAATCGCCCTATGGATCTGCCGGTGATGCCCCCTGTGAAGCCGATGCTCGCCAAGGCCGTGAAGAAGATCCCGCCCGGGATGCAGTACGAGGCCAAGTGGGACGGCTTCCGGGCGATCGTGCACCGGGACGGCGACGAGGTGGTGATCGGCAGCCGTACGGGCAAGCCGCTCACACGCTACTTCCCCGAACTGGTCGACGAACTGCGCACCCAGCTGCCCGCCCGGTCGGTCGTCGACGGCGAGATCGTCATCGCCCATGAGGGCCGCCTCGACTTCGACCGGCTCACCGAGCGCATCCATCCCGCAGACTCGCGGGTGCGGATGCTGGCCGAGCGGACGCCCGCGAGCTTCGTCGCCTTCGATCTGCTCGCGCTCGGCGACGACTCCCTCTTCGACACACCGCTCGACCGGCGGCGGGTGATGCTCACCGAGGCACTGGCCGGGACCCGGCCGCCCGTCCATCTGGCGCCCGCCACCACGGATGTCGCACTCGCCCAGCAGTGGTTCGAGCAGTACGAGGGCGCAGGCCTCGACGGGATCATCGCCAAGCCGCTCGATCTGCCGTACCGCCCTGACGCCCGCCTGATGTTCAAGGTCAAGCACGAGCGCACGGCCGACGTGGTGGTGGCGGGCTACCGCTTCCACAAGAGCGGGCCGATCGTCGGTTCGCTGCTGCTGGGCCTGTACGACGATTCGGGCGCCCTCCAGCACATCGGCGTGTGCGCCGCGTTCTCGGCGAAGCGGCGCGAGGAGCTGGTCGAGGAGCTGGAGCCGCTGCGGATGGATCCGCCGGAGGGTCACCCGTGGGCTGCGTGGGCGGACGAGAGCGCCCACGAGAGTGCCCGGCTGCCGGGCGCGCCGAGCCGCTGGTCGGGCAAGAAGGACCTGTCATGGGTGGCACTGCGGCCCGAGCGGGTGGTGGAGGTCGCCTACGACCACATGGAGGGCGACCGGTTCCGGCACACCGCGCAGTTCCGGCGGTGGCGGCCCGACCGTGAGGCCGCGAGCTGCACCTATGCCCAGCTGGAGGAGCCGGTGCGGTACGACCTGTCCGAGGTGCTGTCGGCTCCGGGCGGGTGAACGGCCGGTCACGGTGACCTCCGCCGCTGAGCCGTGTCCGACACGGCCTGGAACCCCTCGGTCCGGCCGGGGATCGCCCGGCCGAGCACGGTGAGGGTGGTCCGGCGCACCGCCGCCGGACCTGCGGACGGGGGAGGTTCGCCAGGATGCGGTGTGGCGGTGGCCACAGTGCCGGTGTGCTCATGGTTCTCGGCGACCAGGCGACCGGCAGGACTGTCCTGAAAGTGCTATTTGCCCTGGTCGGCGTAGGATGCGGCGCACATAGGAACGATCCGGCCGCCCGGCGCCCGGGTCACGACGTCGAGCACGGTCACTCGTAGCGGGTACGGGACATGATCGCGACCCGGCCGCCCGCTTCCAGCTCGGCGACCGTCAACGCCTTTGCGGTCGCGGTGACTTGGCGGTACGTCGGCAGCCGTCGCCGTCCTGGCTCCGGAGCACCACCGGTGCGAGGTCCTGGCCGGCGTTCGCGTAAGGTATGTCGGCGGTGCCGCCACAGGCAGCCGGCGCGGCGAGGCGTGCACTGCGCATCTCGTACGACTCCGGGCTCCCTGACCAGTCCGATCGGGACGCGATCGGCAAGGTGACGAGAAGCACGGATGATCCGAGAACGGTTGCAGCACGGAGACATCCCCGCAGACAGACCCGGAAGCCCCTTCAGTAGGAATGGAGGGGTGGAGCAGAGAAGCAGAGAAGGACAAGCCGTGACCGCCTCCCCCCTCATCCCCGTGCCGATCCCCGATCGCGTCGCCGTACTGATCGGCTCCTGCATGCCGGCACACGTACTCCAGGCGGAGATCGAAGCAGAGTGCGCGGCGCGCGAGGTGTACCGCTTCCGTGGCCCGCTGTGTGCCGAGGACCGGGCGGACCGGGAGCACGCGCTGTCCACGCTGGCCCGGGCGAACAAGGTACTGGCCGCATACAACCCGCGACTGACGGTGAAGCCCGGCCGCGGCTGGTAGTACCCCCCTCCCGCTGCCGCGGCCATCGCTCCGGCGATCCAGGGGCCGCCCCCGTTCGGGCGGCCCTTCGCTCGGCCCGCCGCGTCGCCGCCGGCATCACGGCCCGGCCCTGCCCTTCGGCGTCGCCCGGTGCACCCGCCAGGCGTTCAGCGCCTCGGCGCGAGTGCCCGACGGATGCTCGGCATGCCAGGACCGCAGAAAGCGGTTGAACTCGAACTGGGCGCCGACTTCCTGAGGCCTCGCCGCCTCCTCCCGCGTGTCGTACCAGTGCTGTACGGCGTCACCGAGCGTCCGGCCCGCGCTCTCGGCGATGAACGCGCGCATGAAGGCGTCGAAGCGGAACGCCGGACCGATCCGGGCGGCGAAGAAGGCGCGGAGCACCTGGCTGCACCGCTGCCCCTCCGGGATCACCGTGCCGGCGGCCACCGGCGCGGCAAGCTGCGGGACAGCCCGGGAGCGGCGGGCGGGCGCGGGCAGCACCTCGGCCGACGGCGGCGCCCCGTCGAGGGCGGCGGCCAGGCGAGCGGTCAGTTCCGCCTTCCCGCCTGCGGTCGAAACGCCCGTCGACCGGGCCAGCCCCGTCAGTTCGGCCAGCGTCCAGTACCAGCGCAGCAACTCGGACCCCGTCATGGCCGCGTTCAAAGGCGGGCGGGACTCCCCCATATTCGTACTCACGTTCCCATTCTTACTCATTCACTGGGCAGGCACACGCCCACGCCGTGACATGCCGCGTTCGGGTCAGGGTCGCCGGAGCGCGGCCGCCGGCGCGCCACACTGTGGGCCGGCCGCAGGCGTAGACGGAGGTCCGGTCGTGAGCGGTACCGAGGAGTTCCACGCATGGCAGATCCACGAGTCGGGGCCCGCCGACGCCCCGCACACCGTGCTGCTGCTGCCGGGTGCGATGCTCAGCACGGCGTTCTATGACGGCCTGATGGGCGCACCGGCACTCGCCGGGGCGCCGGTGCGGCTGGCCGCGGTGACGATCCCCGGCTTCGCGGGCACCCCTGCCCCACAGGATCCGCGCATGGAGACCTATGCGGCGCTCTACGGCGCTCTCGCCGCGCAGCGCGGATGCGATGCCGTGGTCGGCCACAGCCTCGGCGCCAACATCGCCCTGGAGATGGCCGCCGGCGGACACTTCACGGGCCCTGTCGTCCTGCTGTCCCCGACGTTCTCGCGTCCGGACGAGTTCAAGGAGCTCGAGGTCGCCGACCGCCTCGGCCGAGTGCCCGGAATCGGGGCCCTGGCCTGGTCCGCGATGGTGCACATGACACCGCACGCGATGGCGGAGAGCCTGCCCGGGGACAGTCGTGACGAGCTGATCGCCGAGCTGAAGAAGAACGACCCGCCGGTCTGCCGCAAGATCGTCCGGCACTACTTCGACTATCTGGACCGCCATGGATCACTGGTCCCCCGGCTGCGCGAGTCGGGCGCGCGGGCATGGGTCGTACGCGGCGACCGCGACGAGATCGGGCTGACCGACGAGGAGCACGACGAGCTCGCCGCCATGACCCGCGTGACCATGGTCACCGTGCCCGACGCGGGCCACATGGTGATGACGGATCAGCCGGCAAGGGTCGCCGAACTGATCGCGCGGGTGGTCCTGGACTGAGCCGCATCGTTCGGATCGCCGGACGAGCGGTCCGTGCTACGTCGCCCGGCGAGGCCCGGTGGTCTCAGTGGAACTCGTGGACGACCTCGATCGTCCCGACGATGTGCGCGTTGAAGTCGTCGAGCTCCTCGGCGGGAATCCACAGTTCGAGGATGGTCCGCCCGCCGGCCTGCTGCACCGGGTACCGGGACAGGAACCCGGACTCGACCTGGAAGCGGGTGACGAAGCCGGCCCCGTCGTGCTTCACGTTCCAGTCGCGCGCGATCGTGATCGCGTACTCCTCGTCGAGAACCGGGTAGAAGATCGGCTGCTCCGGCAGCCTCGGTGGCCAGGCGCGGAACTCCAACTCCCGTACCAGCTCGAGCTCCTTGGGGCCGGTCGGGCGCCAGAGGGTGGTCGTTGCGGGACGGCTGGTCATCGGGATCGTTCTCCGGCGGATGCGGCTGACTGGTCGGAAGACAGGACGGTATCCGTGCCGCGCACCGTGGTCCATCCGGTTTCCGCCGGAACGTCGCAGCCGGCCTTGAGCGCCGGCGCCCCGGCCCTCAGGTGCCGTCGATGAACGTGCCGTCCACGTACACCCACATCCCGTTCTGCCGCTGGAAGTTGCTGCGCTCGTACAGTTCGCCGCGCTTGCCGTGGTGCCGGTAGCGCGCACGGAAGGTGACCGTGCCCTTCACGTGGAACGCGCTTCCGTCCGTCGTCTCCTCGATCTCCAGGCTCGCCCAGTGCATCGCCGGGTCCAGCTCCAGATGCCGGGGCCGGGTCGACGCATGCCAGGTGCGCAGCAGATACGCCGCGTCCTGGACGGCGAAGGCGCTGTAGCGGGAGCGCATCAGGTGCTCGGCGGTGGGGGCGGACTCCTCGCCGCTGTGGAAGCGGCCGCAGCACTCCCCGTAGGTCGCGGGAAGCCCGCACGGGCAGGGCGAGTCCGCGGTGAGAGCGGGAGCGGCAGTCCGCTTGGGACGTGAGATGTGTCGGGCCATGACTCCATTTTCCAGCCAATGCGCGAACGAGCCCACAGAGCGCTTCCGGGTCATGGGGGATCTCCGTATGCTCCTGCGCCGGACGCGCCAGTTACCGTCGGGTAAGGGGATCGGTTATGGATCGGTCGGGCACCTCACGACGTACGTTCATTGCGGGGACGGCCGCGGTCGGCGGCAGTGCCGCGCTGGCCACGGCAGGGGCGGCCGGCACAGCTGCCGCGGCCGAAGGCGTCCGGTCCGTCGCGGCCAGTGGTGTCCGGTCCGTCGCGGCCGGTGGTGTCCGGTCCGTCGCGGCCGGTGGTGTCCGGTCCGTCGCCGTGCTCGGCGGCGGCGTCGCCGGGCTGACCGCCGCGCACGAGCTGGCCGAGCGCGGTTTCGAGGTCACCGTGTACGAGCGCCGGGCGCTGGGCGGCAAGGCCCGCAGCATGGACGTTCCGGACAGCGCCAGGGGCGGACGCCGCGCGTTACCCGCGGAGCACGGCTTCCGCTTCATCCCCGGCATCTATCACAACCTGCCGGACACGATGCGCCGCATCCCCTTCCCCGGCAACGCCAACGGGGTGTGGGACAACCTGGTGGCACCGCCCGAGATGTCGTTCGCCCGCACCGGGCGTGAGGATCTGCGCCTCCCCCTCCCCTGGCCCGGACACAAGCCGGCCGACCTTTCCCTCGACGACATCCGCCGGGCTCTCACGGGCCTGCTGGAGACCGTGCGCGGCATCCCGCCCCACGAGGCGGCGTACTTCGTGGGGCGGGTACTGGTCTTCTTCACCAGCTGTGACGAACGGCGCAACGGGACATGGGAGTACAAGCCCTGGTGGGACTTCGTCAGGGCCGGGCAGATGAGCCACGACTACCAGCGCATCCTCGCCGTCGGTGTCACCCGCAACATCGTGGCGACCAAGGCCGAGGAGGCCAGCACCCGCACCGTCGCCTCGCTCCTCGAAGCCTTCATCTTCAACGCGCTCGGACGCGGCGCCGACGGGCCCCTGGACCGGATCCTCAACGCCCCGACCAACGAGGCCTGGATCGATCCGTGGGTGGAGCATCTGAGAGCTCGGGGCGTGGAGTTCCGCGTCGGCTGGACCGTACGGGAGGTGAGGTACGGATCCGGGCGCGTCACCGCCGCGGTGATCGAGGACCCGCAGGGTGCACGCACATCCGTCACCGCCGACCACTATGTCTCCGCGATGCCCGTCGAGCATGCGCGGCGGACCTGGGGCCCGGCACTGCGGGCGGCCGATCCGCAGCTCGGGCGTTGCGACAAGCTGGAGACGGACTGGATGACGGGCATTCAGTTCTATCTCACCGAGCGGGCACCGCTCCTGAACGGACATTTCAACTGCATCGACTCACCTTGGGCCTTGACGGCCATTCAGCAGGCCGGACACTGGCCGGAAAGGGACTTCCCCGCCGACTACGGCGACGGCGTCGCGGTGGACTGCCTGTCCGTGGACATCTCCGAATGGGACCAGCCAGGGATCCTGTACGGCAAGACCGCCAAGCAGTGCACCCGCAACGAGGTGGCGCGGGAGGTGTGGGCTCAGCTGAAAGCGGCCGTCAACGACACCGGCAAGACCGTGCTCAAGGACGGCGCCCTGCACTCCTGGTATCTCGACCCGGGCGTCGACGGCCTCGGCACCCCGAACCCCACCAACGACGACGAGCTGCTCATCCACCCGGTCGGCACCTTCCACAACCGCCCGCAGGCGGCGACCGCGATCCCCAACTTCTTCCTGGCCGGCGACTACGTGTCCGTCGACATCGACCTGGCGACGATGGAGGGCGCCAACGCCTCGGCGCGCGCCGCGGTCAACGCCCTTCTCGACCGCGACGGCTCGGCAGCGGCCCGCTGCACGATCACGCCGATGTTCCGCGCCCCGGAGCTGGAGATCCTCAAGCGCCACGACCGCATCCGCTACCGGCTGGGGCTGCGCAACGCCCTCGATCTGGGCTGAGGGCCGCCGGCCGCCGAGTAGCGTAACGGCATGAAGCTCACGATTCTCGGCGGCGGCGGATTCCGCGTGCCCCTCGTGTACGGGGCGCTGCTCGCCGATCGCGGCGAGGGCCGCGTCACCCGGGTCACACTGCACGACGTGGACGCGGACCGGCTCGACGCGGTGGCCCGGGTGCTCGCGGAACAGGCCGCCGCGCACCCGGACGCGCCCCGGGTCGTGGTGACCCGTGACCTCGACGAGGCCGTGCGCGGTGCGGACTTCGTGTTCTCCGCGATCCGGGTCGGCGGTCTCGAAGGACGCGCGGCCGACGAACGGGTCGCCCTGGCCGAAGGCGTGCTGGGGCAGGAGACCGTCGGCGCGGGCGGGATCGCCTACGGGCTGCGTACGATCCCCGTGGCCATGGACATCGCGCGCCGGGTCGCCGGGCTCGCCCCCGATGCCTGGGTCATCAACTTCACCAACCCGGCCGGTCTGGTCACCGAGGCGATGAGCCGGGTGCTGGGCGACCGGGTGATCGGCATCTGCGACTCGCCCGTCGGGCTCGGGCGGCGGGTCGCGCGGGCGCTGGGTGCCGACCCGGCGACGGCCTGGATCGACTATGTGGGCCTCAACCACCTCGGCTGGCTGCGCGGGCTACGCGTGGGCGGTCGCGACGAGCTGCCGCGGCTGCTGGCGGACACCGACGCTCTGGGCTCGTTCGAGGAGGGCAGGCTCTTCGGGCCGGATTGGCTGCGGTCGCTGGGCGCGGTGCCCAACGAGTATCTGCACTACTACTACTTCAACCGCGAGACGGTACGCGCCTACCAGGAGGCGAAGCAGACACGCGGCGCGTTCCTTCGGACCCAACAGGCCGGTTTCTACGAGGAGATGCGGCGTCCCGGCACACCCCCGCTGGAGACCTGGCACCGCACGCTCGCGGAGCGCGAGGCGACATACATGGCGGCCAACCGCGAGGCGGCGGGGACCGGCGAGCGGGACGAGGACGATCTGGAGTCGGGCGGCTACGAGAAGGTGGCACTGGCCCTCATGCGTGCGATCGCGCGCGACGAGCACACGACGCTGATCCTCAACGTCCGCAACCAGGGCACGCTGGCCGTGCTGGACGCGCAGGCCGTGATCGAGGTGCCCTGCTTCGTGGACGTGAACGGCGCGCACCCGGTGACGGTCGACCCGCTGCCGTATCACGCGGCGGGTCTCGTGGCCTCGGTGAAGGCGGTGGAGCGTGAGGTGCTCGCGGCGGCGGAGAGCGGTTCGCGGGCGAGCGCGGTCAAGGCCTTCGCGCTGCACCCCCTGGTCGACTCCGTGAGCGTGGCACGGCGGCTGCTGGAGGGATACCGGGCCGAGCATCCCG
The DNA here is from genome assembly GCF_036057275.1 of Streptomyces sp. NBC_00390. NCBI lineage: Bacteria > Bacillati > Actinomycetota > Actinomycetes > Kitasatosporales > Streptomycetaceae > Streptomyces > Streptomyces sp. NBC_00390. The sequence continues at coordinate 912,678 of NZ_CP107945.1, forward strand.
GACTCGCCTATCTGACCCGGCCGTAGGTCCTGTCGTCGGATCAGGCCGGACGAGCGGCGGCCGTCAGCCGGAGACGACCCGCAGCACTCCCGGCCGACGACCGTGGAGACGGTCGAGGGCCGCGGCGGTGAGGTCGTCGGCGGGGAGGTGGACGACCAGGCGCTGATCGTCGTCCGCGGGCAGTTCGAGGGTTTCGTACGCCAGGCGCAGCTCACCCGCCTGCGGGTGGACGAGCCGGGTGACCCCGTTCGCCTTCGGCAGGCCGGGCAAGACCTCCGCCCGGTCGGCGAAGGCGGCCCCGGCCATGACGGTCAACTCGTCCGCGAGGAGCGCGACTTGCTGATCCGCACGGAAGGGACCCTGCTTGAGCGCGGCGACCTGTTCGTCGGCGACCTGGTCCCAGTCGGGGTAGGCGGCCTTGGCCCGTTCGTCGAGGAAGACGAAGCGGGCCAGGTTCGGCGGGGTGCCGTCCAGCAGGCCCATGGGCCGTGCGAGACGTTCGTAGCCCTCGGTCCAGGCGAGGATCTCGCCGAGCCGGTTGAGCAGGACGGAGGGTGCGGGCTCGAGGCTGTCGATCAGGGCCCGCACGGTGGGCCGCACCGTACGCGACGGGATCGCGGCACCCATGCAGCTGAAGCCTCCCTCCGCAGCCTTGGTGATGCGGTGCAGATGGACGCGTTCGCTGGGGGTGAGCCGCAGTGCGTCGGCGAGAGCGGCAAGCACGGGCGCGGACGGCCGGCGGTCGCGGCCCTGCTCGAGCCGGGTCACGTACTCGACGCTGACGCCGGCGAGCGTGGCCAGTTCGGAACGGCGGAGCCCGGGCGTACGGCGGCGGGGGCCGGTGGGCAGGCCGACTTCGGCGGGGGTGACGGCCTCGCGGCGGGTGCGCAGGAACAGGCCCAGCTCGTTGTCGCTCACCCGTCGACCGTAACAGCGGGGCCCGGGCGGATCGTGGCCCTGCCACTACCAGCCTCGGCCCGGCCTTCCTCGGGTCGGCCGCGACCGGCAGGTTGACGGGTGTGCGGTGCGAAGGCCGCACGTTCACGATGCCGACAAGGAGAACACCCATGTCCGATGCAACCCTCGATCTCGCAGTGATCATCGGCAGTGTCCGGGAGGGCCGGTTCGGCCCGGTGGTGGCGAAGTGGTTCGTCGAACAGGCCGAGCAGCACGGCCGGTTCACGGCGCACCTGGTCGATCTCGCCGACACGCCGCTGCCGTTGGAACTGCCACCTGTACCGCCGGCGCTGCAGCCCGATCTGCCGCGGCCGGACGGCATGGCGGACCTCACGCGGCGGATCCGCGAGGCGGACGCGATCGTCGTGGTGACTCCCGACTACAACCGCAGCTTCCCCGCTTCGCTGAAGGCCGCGATCGACTGGCACTACACCGAGTGGCAGGCCAAGCCGATCGGTTTCGTCGGTTACAGCGGCGGCAGCGGTGGTCTGCTCGCGATCGAGCAGCTGCGACAGGTCTTCGGCGAACTGCATGCGCACACACTGCGCGACTACGTGTCCTTCCCGCGCTACTTCGAGCTCTTCGCTCCCGACGGCACCCTCGTGGAGCCGCAGGGCCCGAACGGCGCGGCGAAGGTGCTGCTCGACCAGCTGGAGTGGTGGGGCTCGGTGCTGCACGACGCCCGTCGGGACCGTCCCTTCGCGCTGTAGGGAGGAAAGTGCCCAGCCGGACGGCGGCCCGCCCCGGGTGACGGGCGACGAGGGGGACGGCTGCGCCGCGTGTTCACCAACCCTGCCTTCGTCGCTCTCGGAATCCTTGCCGATCAGGTGCGCGGCGAGCGCGAGCCGCTCAAGGTCCTCCGGATCGAGTGGCTCGTGCCGACCGGCCTCCGACAGGATCGCGAGCACGTCCCCCCAGGCGTGCCGCGCCGGTGCTCCGTCGGGGGCCTGGGTTACGGCTGGCTTCAGTACCCAGCCTCCCAGCACCCGGACAAACGCCCCCGAGAACCACACCGACACCCCAGGAGCCCTCGATCAGCCCCCGGTCAAGCGCGAGAGCTTGGGGAGGGTACGGCGCACCCACCGGCAGGCGCACGGCGCGGCAGCCCCCTGGGGCGCGGCGCTCAGCGACACCACCCGCACGGCCGTTCCGGGGGCCGCTCCGGCGCGTTCCAGCAGATCGCGGACGCGTACGCCGGTCCACCGGGCGGACTTGCTCCGGCCTTCCACGCAGGCGATGGGCAGCGTCACGGTGTGCAACGTGCAGCCCGCCGCGCCCGCGGTGCCGGATCCGGAGGTGCCGGGGACCAGGGGGCGTGTGCCGGCCAGGTGTGCCCCGGGGATCCGGGAGCGTGCACGGAAGCCACCAACGCCCCAACTCGAAGGCGACCGGCTATTCGCAGCGAGTCCGGCAGGTCTGCGGTGGCTGATACGCCTCGTCTGAGACGTACCATCAACTCCCCTGTCTTTACTACGAGTTGACCTCATCACTACGCTCCCTCACCATGACCTCATCCGTCGCGGGAATCCGCAGAGCCGGTCTGTTCGCCACCGCGGGCGCCGTCCTGGCCGTGCTGCTCCTCGGCACGGGCGCCCCGACCGCCCGGGCCGATGCGCCGGTGACCGAGGCCGCGACGGTCGTGCCGGTGCAGACCACCGGCCCCGCCGACAAGCGGTTCAACCTGGTACTGCTGGGCGACGGCTACACGGCCGGTGAACTGCCCAAGTTCCGTGCGGATGTCGAGACCCACCTCAATGTGCTCTGGTCGACGGAGCCGTTCGCCTCCTACCGGTCGTACATCAATGTGTGGGCGGTGGAGGTCCCGTCGGCCGAGTCCGGCGTGGACTGCGACCCGGGACTCGGCGACCCACGCCGTGACACCCCTTTGAACATGGGCTTCTGGGGCGGCTGCACTGCGGACAGCGTGCAGCGCCTGCTCAGCGTCGACAGCGCGGCGGCGACGGCGCTCGCGGACCTGATACCTGGCACCGCGGGCGCGAACCGGCAGATCGTCGCGCTCGCCAACAGCGGCACTTACGGCGGAGCGGGCGGCACCTATGCGACCGCGTCGGGCGGCAACGCGCTGTCCTCGCTGATCACCCCGCACGAGATAGGGCACTCGCTGGGCAAGCTCCAGGACGAGTACGACTACTACACCCGCGGTGTGCCCGGCGGCGTCCACGCGGACGGCGAGCCGGGCTCGGCGCATCACACGCTGCTCACCGAGGACGAGATGAGGCAGCAGCGGGCCAAGTGGTGGCGCTGGCTGGGCGAGAAGAGCGAGGCCGGCGGGGTCATAGGCCGGTACGAGGGCGGGATGTACTCCACCAAGGGGGTGTGGCGGCCGAGCAGGCACTCGCTGATGAAGACCCTCGGGTACGCCTTCGACCAGGTCGAGCGCGAAGTGATGGTGCAGAAGATATCGGCCAAGGTGAACCTGGTGCAGGACCACACTGCGAACTCGTTCCCGATCGGCGACGACCGGACGGTGTGGGTGGACACACTGCATCCGGTCGGCGGTGAACTCGACGTCGTATGGCGGCTGGACGGCCGCCGCCTCGTCGATGCCGACGGTGCGCGGACGGTCGATCTGCGCGCACTGCGCCTGCGGCCCGGGACGCACAGCCTGACGGCAACCGTCACCGACCCCACGCCGTTCGTCCGCGACCCGGCGATCCGCGGGTCATCCGCGCTGACCCGGACGGTGAGCTGGACGGTGGACACTGCCGTCGGCACACCGCCGGACCAGGTGACCGCCGCCTTCACCGGGCACACCGACACCTCGGCCCCGGTGGGTGCGGACGCGGTCGTCCACGCGGACACCAGCCATCCGAGCACCCGGAACCTGTCGGTCCGCTGGGCGCTCGACGGCCGCCCGGTCGTCAATGCGGGCAACGACCGCGACCTCGACCTGGGCACGCTGCGCCTGCGCCCCGGCACGCACACGCTCACCGCCCGGATCGCCGGCACCGGCGCCCGGCTGTCCTGGACGGTGGACGCTTCCCCGGCCGGGAGCGCGTACGCACTCTCCGAGCCGCTGCGCACGGTCCACCGGCCCGGCAGGCCGGTGGAGTACGTGTACGACGGCCCCTTCACGATGGAGCTGACCGCCCGTGACGAACACGGCGGCCATGTGGTCCGCCAGTTCAGGGTCGACGGCGACGGCTGGCAGACGTACTACGGCTGGCCGACGGACGCGGACGCCCCCTACCGTTTCACCCCGCGAGGCACCGAGATCGACGGCCTTGTGTACGGCAAACTCGGCACACCTCGCGTGGTGCCCTGGGACGACGCGACGCCGGACTACGGCACCCACACGATCGAGTACCGCACCGTCGACTCCGCCGGGAACGTCTCGGCCGCGAAGAAATTCCTGGTGACACTGCTCCCCCCGCGGCAGCAGCTCAGTTGACCAGGAAATCCGCCTTGCCGGACTTCGCTCCCTGGATGAAGGCGGCGATCTCGCCGGAGGTGTAGATCAGCGCCGGGCCGTCGGGGTCGGCGGACTGGCGTACGGCGACCCGGCCGTCGGCCAGTCTCATGGCCTCGACGCAGTTGCCGCCGTTGCCGCCGCTCCACGGTTTGTGCCAGCCCTCCTCGCCCAGCTCAGCAGCGGGCATGCCGTTGTATATGTGATCCATTCACAGCTCCTTGCGGAGATCCCGGAGAATCTCCTTCGTGCGTTGCGCAGTCGCAGCCTGGGCCGCCATACGGTCCATGACCTCGAGGTGCGTGGCGACCTCGGGGCGGGCGTCCAGATAGACGGCGCCGGTCAGGTACTCGCTGTACACCATGTCGGGGAGTTCGGGGATGGCGAACCGGAACAGCACGAAGGGACCGTAGGTGCCCGGATGGTGACCGGTCTTGAACTCCGCGATCTGCAAGGTGACATGAGGCAGTTCGGCGCCCTGGAGCAGTTTGTCGATCTGGCCCGTCATCACGCCGGGTCCGCCGACGGGCCTGCGCAGCACCGTCTCGTCCATGATCACCCAGAATCTGGGCGCATCCGGACGGGTCAGCAGGTTCTGCCGCTCCATCCGCAGGGCCACATGACGTTCGATCTCCTCCGTCTCGGTGTGGCCGATCGCTCCGCCGAGCATGATCGACCGCGCGTAGTCCTCGGTCTGCAGCAGACCGGGCACGAACTGCGGTTCATACGCACGGATGAGGCTTGCGGCACCCTCCAGGCTGACGTACATGCTGAACCAGCCCGGCAGGACGTCATGGAAACGCTGCCACCATCCGGGCTTGTTGGCCTCTTCGGCCAGCTCGAGAAAGCCGCGGGCCTCCTCGTCGGGCACCCCGTACACGCCGAGCAGCAGTTGCACGTACGGAATCTTCAGCGCGACCTCGGCCGTCTCCATCCTGCGGACGGTGCCGGGGGCGACGCGCAGCACCTTGGCCGCTTCCTCGCGCCTGAGACCTGCGCGTTCCCGCAGATCCTGCAGGCGCTTGCCGAGAACCACCTGACCCACGGTGGGGGCGGACCGCGGTTCACTCACTTGAGACCTCCCCACGTGCTCTGTTGCGAGCAGTGTGCCACGGCACCCCAACGATGAATATGCCCACTCTGCATTTTTCAAAGTGGCTCTTGCCAAGGTGCTTGATGCAGCGGGAGAGTGGGGGCGTGAACCGTGACGCGCTCACTGCCCAGCTCCTGGACCCCCACTCCGGAACCGACCTCAACCGGTACGGCTTCGAGCTGCCGGCGCGCGTCGAATTCGTCTCACAGGCACGGAAACTGGCGCGAGATCAGCTCCGCTACTGGGGCATCCACGGCGATCTGCACGACACCGCGCTGCTCGTCATATCCGAACTCGTCACCAACGCCGTGGTGCACACCGGCGGAAGTCTGGTGGCCTGTGAACTCCTCAATGGAGAGCCGCAGTTGCGCATCACCGTGCAGGACCAGGGGTCGACGACCACGGGTCCGCGGGTGTGCCGCAACGCCGAGGAGGGCATCGCCGCCGAGGAGGAGCGCGGGCGCGGCCTGCTGCTGGTCGAGGCCGTCAGCAGCGCCTGGGGAGCACACGACTGTGAACACGGCACCGGCCGCATCGTCTGGGCGGAGCTCTCCCGCGAGACGGGATGGGCGTGCTGAGAAGCCTGGCGGCGTTTCTCACCCGGAGCGGGCGCCACGACGAGGGGCACCACACCGGCGCGCGACCGCCGGACCGTCGGGAACCCCAGGGCGGCGCGGGGGACGGAACGGGGACGGACGCCGCGAGGCGGGACTTCGAAAGCAGGCTCGCTGCGAGCTGGAGCGGTGAGAGCCGGCTCACCCGGCTCCGCGTCCCGTCAGGGATCCCCGTCACGCTCGGCTGCGACGCCGTCGGTGTGCCCGCGCGCTACGGATTCCGGCTTCTTGCGCGGTTGCCGCGCAACGGCTGCGTCTTCGCCGACAGCCACTGGTGGTGGTGGATCGTGCCGGCGGGCTCCGACCTGGGGCTGACCTGGCCGCTGCCGTCGCACTACGCCCGCGGGGCCCGGGTACCCGCGACCAGCCCCCGGCTGGTCGGCCCGTCCGACAACTCCAGCCCGTACACCCCGCCGATCCCGCTGTACCTCATGACATGCCAGCTCACGGGCACAGCGCCGCTGTGGCCGGTCCGCGTCGGGACCGGCAGGCCATGATCGGGGTTGGCCGCCCCGCGGCGCAGTACGACGGATAGGCTTTCGGGCATGTCAGAAGCCAATACGGGCCCGGAGCGGCAGGGGCTCACACCACGTCAGGCGCGCCACGTCCGCATCGCGCTCTCCGCCGCCATCATGATCGCCGTGGCGGTCACGCTGGTGCTGCGGCTGGGCAGCACGCACTCCGTGCTCACCCTGGGCTTCTACGGCATCGCACTCATTCTGTCGGGCAGCGCGCTGGTACTCAGCCGGGTGGGGCGCACAAAGGTCGCCACCGCGGTGCTCGGTGTCGGCGTCGCGGTGGCGATCGTCGCGGAGTGGGCCATCGCCGCGATGCGCTGACAGCGTGCGGGGGCACAGGTCAGGCCCCCGCCCGGGGGATTGGCGGGGGCCTGGTCTCTGGGATGGTGCGGGTCGGTCAGTAGCGGTAGTGGTCGGGCTTGTACGGGCCCTCGACCTCGACGCCGATGTACGACGCCTGCTCCGGGCGCAGGGTGGTCAGCTTGACGCCGAGGGCGTCGAGGTGGAGCCGGGCGACCTTCTCGTCGAGGTGCTTGGGCAGCACGTACACGTCGGTCGGGTACTCCTGCGGCTTCGTGAACAGCTCGATCTGCGCCAGGGTCTGGTCGGCGAAGCTGTTGGACATCACGAACGACGGGTGCCCGGTCGCGTTGCCCAGGTTCAGCAGCCGGCCCTCGGACAGCACGATCAGCACCTTGCCGTCCGGGGACGTCCAGGTGTGGACCTGCGGCTTGACCTCGTCCTTGACGATGCCCGGCAGCTGCGCCAGACCGGCCATGTCGATCTCGTTGTCGAAGTGGCCGATGTTCCCGACGATGGCCTGGTGCTTCATCCTGGCCATGTCCGAGGCCATGATGATGTCCTTGTTGCCGGTCGTGGTGATGAAGATGTCCGCCGTCTCGACGACCTCGTCCAGCGTGGTCACCTGGTAGCCGTCCATCGCCGCCTGCAGCGCGCAGATCGGGTCGATCTCGGTGACGATCACCCGCGCACCCTGGCCGCGCAACGACTCCGCACAGCCCTTGCCCACGTCGCCGTAACCGCACACGACCGCGGTCTTGCCGCCGATCAGCACGTCCGTCGCCCGGTTGATGCCGTCGATCAGCGAGTGCCGGCAGCCGTACTTGTTGTCGAACTTCGACTTGGTGACCGCGTCGTTCACGTTGATCGCCGGGAACAGCAGCGTCCCGTCACGGTGCATCTCGTACAGACGGTGCACACCCGTCGTGGTCTCCTCCGTCACACCGCGGATCCCGGAGGCGAGCTGGGACCAGTTGATGGTGGAGCGGCCCAACAGCTCCAGTACGACACGGAATTCATCGCTGTCCGCCGTCGACGGGTCGGGAACCGCACCCGCCTTCTCGAACTCGACGCCCTTGTGGACCAGGAGCGTGGCGTCGCCGCCGTCGTCCAGGATCATGTTCGGGCCGCCGGTCGGGGTGTTCGGCCAGGTCAGCGCCTGCTCCGTGCACCACCAGTACTCGTCCAGCGTCTCGCCCTTCCAGGCGAAGACCGGGACGCCCTGGGGGTTCTCCGGGGTGCCGTTCGGGCCGACCGCGATGGCGGCGGCGGCGTGGTCCTGGGTGGAGAAGATGTTGCAGGACGCCCAGCGGACCTGGGCGCCCAGCGCGACCAGCGTCTCGATGAGCACCGCGGTCTGCACGGTCATGTGCAGGGAGCCGGTGATCCGGGCGCCGGCGAGCGGCTGCCGCTCCGCGTACTCCTTGCGGATCGACATCAGGCCGGGCATCTCGTGCTCGGCGAGCGTGATCTCCTTGCGGCCGAAGGCGGCCAGGGAAAGGTCCGCGACCTTGAAGTCCGTGAAGTCAGCGGTCGGCTGCGAGGGCATGTGCACTCCTTGAGTTCTGGATGTTCTGATGGATCTCGAGCGTCGCGTTGGACCGGTTGAGCGTGATGTAGTGCAGCCCCGGGGCTCCTTCCGCCAGCAGCCGCTCGGCCATCACGGTGGCGTACTCGACCCCGATGCGATGACCGTCGGCCGGCCGGTGCCTGGCCGCCTCCAGCCTGCGTGCGAGCCCGTCGGGGAAGGCAGCGTTGGACAGGTCGGCGAAGCGCCGGATCTGCTTCACATCGGTGGCGGGCATGATCTCCGGGATGATCGGCGTGTCGCAGCCGGCCGCCGCCACCCGGTCGCGCAGCCGCAGATAGTCCTCGACGCGGAAGAACATCTGGGTGATGGCGTAGTCGGCGCCCGCACGGCACTTGGCGACGAAGTGGCGGATGTCGCTCTCCCAGTCCGCCGAACGCGGATGACGCTCGGGGAAGGCGGCCACACCGACACTGAAGTCCCCCAACTCACGGATGAGTGAGACGAGTTCATGAGCGTGGGTGAAGCCCTGCGGGTGAGGGTCCCACCGTCCGCCAGGGTCGCCCGGCGGGTCGCCGCGCAGGGCCAGGACGTCGCGGATGCCGGCGTCGGCGTACTGGCCGACGATGTGGCGCAGCTCGGCCGTCGAGTGGCCGACGGCGGTCAGATGGGCCACCGGCCGGAGCGTCGTATGGGTGGCGATCTTCTTCGTCACGGCGACGGTACGGTCCCGGGACGACCCGCCCGCGCCGTACGTCACCGAGACGAAGGCCGGTGCCAGGGCCTCGATCCGGCGGATGGCGTCCCACAGACGCTCCTCGCCGGCGTCGGTCTTCGGCGGGAAGAACTCGAAGGAGAACGTCCTCTCCCCCGCCGCCAGGACATCACGCAGATCGCGCACGCTGGTCACGGGCGGGCACCTCCCGCGTTGAAGTAGCTTGCCTCGGGGTGGTGGAGGACGATCGCGTCGGTGGACTGCTCGGGGTGGAGCTGGAACTCCTCGGACAGTTCGACGCCGATGCGCTCGGGCCGCAGAAGGCCGGCGATCTTCGCCCGGTCCTCGAGGTCGGGGCAGGCGGGGTAGCCGAGCGAGTAGCGGCACCCCTGGTACTCGGTGCGGAACATACCGCCGAGCGAGTCGGGATCCCCTTGCGAGATACCGAGTTCGGTACGCACGCGGGCGTGCCAGTGCTCGGCGAGGGCCTCGGCCAACTGGACGGACAGGCCGTGCAGTTCGAGGTAGTCGCGGTAGGAGTCGGCCTCGAAGAGTTTGGCCGTGGCCTCGCCGATCCTCGAGCCGACGGTGACGACCTGCAGGCCGACGACATCGGCCTCACCGGACTCCTCCGGGCGGAAGAAGTCCGCCAGGCAGAGCCTTCTGCCCCGCTGCTGGCGGGGGAAGGTGAACCGGGTCCTCTCCAAACCGTCCTCGCCCAGGATGATCAGGTCGTCGCCCTTGGACACGCAGGGGAAGTAGCCGTGGACCACGGCCGCCTCCAGCAGGTTCTCGGTGTGCAGCCGGTCCAGCCAGCCGCGCAGCCGCGGCCGGCCCTCCGACTCCACGAGCTCCTCGTACGAGGGGCCGTCACCGGCGCGGGACTGCTTCAGGCCCCACTGGCCCTTGAACAGGGCGCCCTCGTCGAGCCAGGAGGCGTACTCCTTGAGCTGGATGCCCTTGACGACCCGGGTGCCCCAGAACGGAGGGGTGGGGACCGGGTTGTCGATCGCGACGTCGGAGCGTACGGCTCCCTCTTCGGGGCGCTCCTCGACCACCGCGTCGGACGTGGCCCGCACGCGGCGCTGCTTGAGTTCGGGGAGGGTGGCGCCGGGGACGCCGCGCTTGACGGCGATGAGGGCGTCCATCAGCCGCAGGCCCTCGAACGCGTCCCGTGCGTAGCGGACCTCGCCCTGGTAGATCTCGTGGAGGTCCTGCTCGACATAGGCACGGGTGAGCGCCGCGCCGCCGAGGATGACCGGGAAGTCGGCGGCCAGCGAGCGCTGGTTGAGCTCCTCCAGGTTCTCCTTCATGATCACCGTGGACTTCACCAGCAGGCCCGACATGCCGATCACATCGGCCCGGTGCTCCTGCGCCGCCTCCACGATCGCGGACACCGGCTGCTTGATCCCCAGATTGACCACGTTGTAGCCGTTGTTCGACAGGATGATGTCGACCAGGTTCTTGCCGATGTCGTGCACATCACCGCGCACCGTGGCCAGCACGATCGTGCCCTTGCCCTCGGCATCGGACTTCTCCATGTGCGGCTCGAGGTAGGCGACCGCGTTCTTCATCACCTCGGCGGACTGCAGCACGAACGGCAGCTGCATCTGACCCGAGCCGAACAGCTCACCGACGACCTTCATGCCCTCCAGCAGCGTGTCGTTGACGATCTCCAGCGCCGGACGGTCCTGGAGCGCCTCGTCCAGATCCGCCTCCAGACCGTTCTTCTCCCCGTCGATGATCCGCCGCTTGAGCCGCTCCTCCAGCGGCAGTGCCAGCAGCTCCTCCGTCTTGCCGGCCTTCATCGACTTCGTGTCGACGCCCTCGAAGAGTTCGAGGAACCGCTGCAACGGGTCGTAACCCTCGCTCCGGCGGTCGTAGATCAGGTCCATCGCGACCTTGACGGGCTCTTCGTCCAGTCGCGCGATCGGCAGGATCTTCGAGGCGTGCACGATCGCCGAGTCCAGACCGGCCTTCACGCACTCGTCCAGGAACACAGAGTTGAGCACAAGCCGCGCCGCGGGGTTGAGGCCGAAGGAGATGTTGGACAGGCCCAGCGTCGTCTGCACGTCCGGGTGACGGCGCTTCAGCTCACGGATGGCCTCGATGGTGGCGATACCGTCCTTGCGGGACTCCTCCTGCCCCGTGCAGATGGTGAACGTCAGGGTGTCGATGAGGATGTCGGACTCGTGGATCCCCCAGTTGCCGGTGAGGTCCTCGATCAGACGCTCGGCGATCGCGACCTTCGTCCCGACCGTGCGGGCCTGTCCCTCCTCGTCGATGGTGAGAGCCATGAGCGCTGCGCCGTGTTCGACCGCCAGCTTGGTGACCTTGGCGAAGCGGGACTCGAGGCCGTCGCCGTCCTCGTAGTTGACCGAGTTGATGACCGCCCGGCCGCCGAGCTTCTCCAACCCGGCCCGCAGCACCTCGACTTCGGTCGAGTCCAGCACGATCGGCAGCGTCGACGCGGTCGCGAAACGCCCCGCCAGCTCCTCCATGTCCGCCACACCGTCCCGGCCGACATAGTCCACACACAGGTCGAGCATGTGGGCGCCCTCACGGATCTGGTCCCGCGCCATCTCCACACAGTCGTCCCAGCGGCCCTCCAGCATCGCCTCACGGAACTTCTTCGACCCGTTCGCGTTCGTCCGCTCACCGATCGCCATGTAGGAGGTGTCCTGACGGAACGGCACCGTCTGGTACAGCGACGCGGCACCCGGCTCCGGGCGCGGCTCACGCACCGGCGGCTCCAGGCCGCGCACGCGTTCGACGACCTGGCGCAGGTGCTCCGGCGTCGTGCCGCAGCAGCCGCCGACCAGCGACAGCCCGTACTCGCGCGCAAAGGTCTCCTGCGCATCCGCGAGCTCGGACGCCGACAGCGGATAGTGCGCGCCGTCCTTGCCCAGGACCGGCAGGCCCGCGTTGGGCATGCAGGACAGCGGGACACGGGAGTGGCGGGCCAGATAACGCAGGTGCTCGCTCATCTCCGCCGGGCCCGTCGCGCAGTTCAGACCGATCATGTCGATACCCAGCGGCTCCAGCGCGGTCAGCGCCGCACCGATCTCCGACCCGAGCAGCATCGTGCCCGTCGTCTCCACCGTCACCGAACAGATCACCGGAACACTCACCCCGACGGCCTCCAGAGCCCGCCGCGCCCCCAGCACCGCCGCCTTGGTCTGCAGCAGATCCTGCGTCGTCTCCACCAGCAGCGCATCCGCACCGCCCGCGATCATGCCCTCCGCATTGCGCTGATACGCGTCCCGCAACGTCAGATACGGCGCATGCCCCAGCGTCGGCAGCTTCGTACCCGGCCCCATCGACCCCAGCACCCACCGCTGCCGGCCCGTCGAGACCGTGAACTCGTCCGCCACCTCACGCGCGATCCGCGCACCCGACTCCGACAGCTCGAACACCCGCTCCGCAATGTCGTACTCCGCCAGCGCCGCGAAGTTCGCACCGAACGTGTTCGTCTCCACACAGTCGACCCCGACCTCGAAATAGGCCGCATGCACCGACCGCACGATGTCCGGCCGCGTCACATTCAGGATCTCGTTGCAGCCCTCGAGATCCTGGAAATCCTCCAGCGTCGGATCCTGCGCCTGAAGCATCGTGCCCATCGCACCGTCCGCCACCACCACACGGGTGGCCAGCGCCTCACGCAGGGCTTCGATCCGGGTCCCGGTCATGTCGCTGCCGTCACGTACGGGGCCAGTTCGGCCGTCGGCCCTTCGCCGTAGGCGCCGCGGACGCGCTCCAGGAGATCGGAGCCGTTCAGCTCCTCCGGCTGGGTGCCCGTGGTCTCCAGCACGGTGGTGGCGAGCGCGCTGCCGAGCTGAGCGGCACGCTCCAGGCCGAGATTCCAGGCGGTCGCCGCCAGGAATCCGGCTCGGAACGCGTCGCCTGCTCCGGTGGGTTCGATCGTCCCGGCCGGCGCGACGGCAGGGACGTCGACCGGCCGCAGGCCCGCTCGTTCCACATGGACCCCGTCCGCGCCCCGGGTGGTCACCCAGGTGCCCACCCGGCCCAGGATCTGCTGTTCGGTCCAGCCGGTCTTCTCCTGGATGAGCACGCTCTCGTACTCGTTGGTGAACAGATAGGCCGGCCGGTCGAGCAGGGCGCGCACGTCGTCGCGGCCCATGCGGGCGAGTTGCTGCGAGGGGTCGGCGACGATCGGAATACCGAGGTCCGCGCATTCGAGGGTGTGGCGCACCATCGCCTCGGGATCGTTCGGCGAGATCACCACCAGGTCGAGCCCGCCCGCCCGTTCATGCACGGGCCGCAGCTCGATGTGGCGGGCCTCGCTCATCGCTCCGGTGTAGAAGGAGCCGATCTGGTTGTGGTCGTCGTCGGTCGTGCACATGAAGCGGGCGGTATGCAGCGACTCGCTGACGCGCACGGATTCGGTGTCGACACCGTTCTCCTTCAGCCAGACCTGGTAGTCGGCGAAATCCGTGCCCACCGCACCCACGAGGTAGGGGGCGAGGCCCAGCCGGCCGAGGCCGAAGGCGATGTTCGCTGCCACGCCGCCTCGGCGGATCTCGAGTTCCTCGACAAGGAAGGAGAGTGACACCTTGTCGAGGCTGCCGGCGATGAGCTGCTCGGTGAACCGGCCGGGGAAGACCATCAGGTGGTCGGTTGCGATCGAACCAGTTACGGCTATGCGCACTTCGGTCACTGCTCCTTCGTCGGTCCGGCTGCCGTCAGTCGGCGATGGCTGCCTGGCGCAGCTTCTCGGCGCGGTCGGTGGTCTCCCAGGTGAACTCGGGGAGGTTCCGGCCGAAGTGGCCGTACGCCGCGGTCCGGGAGTAGATCGGGCGCAGCAGGTCGAGGTCGCGGATGATCGCGGCCGGGCGCAGGTCGAACACCTGGTTGATGGCCGACTGGATGCGCGGGACCGGCGCGGTCTCGGTGCCGAAGGTCTCCACGAACAGACCCACGGGCTCGGCCTTGCCGATCGCGTACGCGACCTGGACCTCGCAGCGGGCGGCGAGACCGGCGGCCACCACGTTCTTGGCGACCCAGCGCATGGCGTAGGCGGCCGAGCGGTCCACCTTGGACGGGTCCTTGCCGGAGAACGCGCCGCCGCCGTGGCGGGCCATGCCGCCGTACGTGTCGATGATGATCTTGCGGCCGGTGAGGCCGGCGTCGCCCATCGGGCCGCCGATCTCGAAGCGGCCGGTCGGGTTCACCAGCAGACGGTAGCCCTCGGTGGGCAGCTGGACGCCGTCCTCGGCGAGCTGCTGGAGCACCGGCTGCACCACGCAGTCGCGGATGTCGGGGATGAGCAGCGAGTCCAGGTCGATGCCCGGGGCGTGCTGCGAGGAGACGACCACCGTGTCGAGACGCACGGGCTTGTCACCGTCGTACTCGATGGTGACCTGGGTCTTGCCGTCGGGGCGCAGATACGGGACGGTCCCGTTCTTGCGGACCTCGGACAGCCGCAGGGCGAGCCGGTGGGCGAGGGTGATGGGCAGCGGCATGAGTTCGGGAGTGTCGTCGCAGGCGTAGCCGAACATCAGGCCCTGGTCGCCGGCGCCCTGCTGGTCGAGCTCGTCGACACCGTCACCGGCGCCCTCGACACGCTGTTCGTAGGCGGTGTCGACACCCTGGGCGATGTCGGGCGACTGGGCGCCGATGGAGACCGAGACGCCGCAGGACGCGCCGTCGAAGCCCTTCGCCGACGAGTCGTAGCCGATCTTGAGCACGGTCTCGCGGACCAGGCTCTGGATCTCGGCGTATCCCTGGGTGGTGACCTCACCGGCCACATGGACCTGGCCGGTGGTGATCAGTGTCTCGACCGCGACCCTGGACTTCGGGTCCTGGGTGAGCAGCGCGTCGAGGACAGCGTCGCTGATCTGGTCGGCGATCTTGTCGGGGTGACCCTCGGTCACGGACTCCGAGGTGAACAGACGAAGGGACACGGAACCTCCAGGGTGCGGCACGCAGTTGCCGGGCTTGTCCTTCCGGGCAGACTGCGCGGGACGGCTGCAGGAGGGCTCAAAGCCGGCTAAACGGCGGGCGACGGATGTCAGTGAGCGCTCGGGGGCGTGCTGCGGGAGCCGAACCATTCGATCCAGTTCATGGCGAAGAAGACATCGCCCGAGATCTTGAGCCGGCCGTTGACGAAGGCGTCGGTGCCCTTGAGTTCGCCGATGGCGAGGGCGACGAGATCCTGGACGTCGAGACCGATGGTGGCGTCCGCGGGGCGATCGGCGGCGACGGTGGCGGTGCAGCTGCCGGTGTCGACCACGATGTAGCGGTGACGTACGCCGAGAGGGGTGTTGACGGCGTAGTGGAAGATGCCGGACTGCCCGCCTGCCCGTTCGGGGCGGAAGCAGGCACGGAACCATTCGAAGACGAGCTCGAGCACCCGGTCGATGTCGTCGGGCGCGTTGCCGTCGGCGGTGGCGCCGCTTTCGGCGAGCTGCTTGAGCCGGCGGTAGCGGGCGTCGGCCGGGGACGTCATGACGCGTCGCCGCCGGTGCGGGGAGCCGGCACGGTCGCCGTCGTGTGCTCGATGAGGACGGAGGCGTCCTTGTCCCCGTCGCCCGCCGCGACCACGGCGGCGAAGCCCGCCCGGACGGTGTCGAGCACGGGCATGGTGACACCGGTCGCCACCGCGTCGTCGATGGCCAGGCGCAGGTCCTTCTCCATCAGCGTGGAGCGGAAGAAGGCGGGCTCGTAGGTGCCCTTGCGCATCAGTTCGGCGCGGAAACGCATGACGACGGAGCTGAATCCGCTGCCCGCGACGGCGGCGAGCAGCCGGTCGCGGTCGAGTCCGGCCCGCACGCCGTAGGCGACCGCCTCGGAGAGCGAGGCGACCTGGGCTCCGAGCAGCAGATTGAAGATCAGCTTGAGCGTGGCCGCGGTGCCGGGGGCGCCGAGGTGCAGCACCTCGGCGCCGATCGCGTCGAGGATGTCCGCGACCTCGGCCGCGTCCTGCTCGGCGCCGCTGGTGTAGACGCGCAACTTGCCTTCGCGGGCCTGGAACGGGTTGCCGACGACGCAGGCCTCGACGCGGCGCAGTCCGGCGTCGGCCAGCCGGGCGGCGGCCTTGCGCGCGTACTCCGGGGAGACGGTGGAGGTGTCGACCACGATGCTGCCGGGTGCGAGGACCGGCACGATCTGCCCGAACAGGACGTCGTCCACGGCTGCTTCGTCGCTGAGGCTGAGCACGACGACACTGTGGCCGCGGGCCGCTTCGGCGGGACCGGCCGCCGCGGTGGCACCGGCGTCCACGAGTGGGCGGGCCTTCGCCTCGGTGCGGTTGTGGACGGTGAGGCGGTGCCCCGCGTCCAGCAGCGCGTGGGCCATGCCGCCGCCCATGTTGCCGAGCCCGACGAACGCCAGGGCGCGCTTGTCCGCGGCGGTCCCCGGGGCGGCGGCGGTGATGCTGTCGGGCCGGGGTGCGGGCGGGATGTCGTACACCGTGTGCGTGGTGATCATCTCGCCGTGGGTGCGGTACTTGCCCAGCCGGCGGCGGTGTTCGACATGGGCAGGGCTGAGCTCGAAGGTGCGGAACGAGGCCTCGTCGGCCCAGTCGGTGACCACGTAGTAGACGCTGCGGTCGCCCTCTGTCGTACGGGACAGGGTCTGGCCGCGGTTGGCGGGCTGTCGTGCGATCGCCGACCCCACCTCCCACCAGGTCTTCTCGAAAGCGTCCTGGGTCCCGGGCTGGATCTCCATCCGCAGGATCACGCGGAAGAGCGGGGTCTCGGCCATCGGTCAGCCTCCAAGGCGTCGGCAGGGATGCCCCCGCACGTTCTCCGCTCTCGCTCGACGGCCGATCGAGGACCGGTCCGGCCCGCCCGGGCGCCGGACGGCTCCGCCCGGCAGGCAGCCAGGTCGCGCCATCCGACCGGAACCGGCCATGGCATGGTCCGGTCCCCGCCATTCCGCGTCCGGGCGCTTACCGCTCAAGTTCCACTCGAGTCTCGGCTGTCACCGTCGGACTGTGTCGTCGACCTGGAGGAGTTACCCATGAGCCAGCCACCAGACGTCCGCCCTGCGGACGCCGCGAATCCCGGGGAGCGGGATCCGCGGCGTCCGCAGACGCGCTCGCCCCGGAGGCGGCCGGCGGACGGCCCGCCGGCAGTGCGCAAGGTGCGGCGCTGGCCGCTGATCCTGCTGCGCTGCATCATGACCACGTTTCTCCTGCTCACCCTCGTGCAGCCGGTCCTGGCCGGGATGTTCATCACCGGCGACGTGGATCTGCTGACCCTGCACGAGATCAACGCGCACACCATCAGCTTCCTGAGCTGGCTGCTTGTGATCAATACGGTGCTGCTGTGGCGGCCGGGGCGCGGGCCCCTGTGGCCGCTCGCCGTCGCCGTGCTCGTCGCCTTCCTGGTGCAGCTGCAGAGCGGCTCCGGCTTCTCCCGCAATCTCGGCCTGCACATCCCGCTCGGGGTCGCGCTGGTCGCCGGGGCCACGGCCCTGACGTACTGGGCGTTCGCCTCCCGCGGTGGCCGCCGATGAGCGCGAGGCACATCCCGTCGGCGCCGTTGTCCCGGCGGAGGCTGCTGGCCCTGGCGGGCGGCGCGAGCGCGGCGGCCGCGATCGGCGTCGCGGGCTGCGGCAGTCTGTCCCGTGAGGTGTCCGGAGAGCTCCTCGCCAGCCGCTCACGGCTGCCGGAGCCGTTCCGGGTGCCGCTGCCGGTGCCGCGGACGGCCGCACCGATGCGTACGGAGCGCGGGGTCGACCACTACGAACTGGTGCAGCGTGCCGCCGAACTGGAGATCCTGCCGGGTCTGAGGACCGAGGTGTGGGGGTACGACGGCAGTTTTCCCGGCACCACACTGGTGGGCCGATCGGGCCGGCAGATGGTCGTGACCGTGCGCAACGAGCTGCCGGTACCGACCTCGACGCATCTGCACGGTGGCATCCAGGCACCCGGGTCGGACGGCTATCCGACGGATCTCGTGCTTCCCAAGGGGTACCGGCACGATCCCGCGTCCGGGGGCAAGCAGGGCCACGGAGGCCATGGGGGCGGCATGCACGTCGCCGCGGCCGACTGGAAGCTGTCGCAGGGCGCCAAGGACTACACGTATCCGCTCGACCAGCCCGCGGCCACGCTCTGGTACCACGACCACCGGATGGACTTCAGCGCGCCGCAGGTGTGGCGCGGGCTGGCCGGGATGTTCCTGGTGCGGGACGACGAGGAGGAGGCACTGAACCTCCCGTCCGGCGAGCGGGACATCCCGCTGATGATCTGCGACCGGGCGTTCGAGGAGGACGGCGCGCTGCGCTATCCGTCCGTCGACCCCTCGCTGACCGGGGCGCCGGGCGTCGAGGACGCCTACATGGAAGGCGTCATGGGCGATGTGACGCTGGTCAACGGCGTGCCCTGGCCCGAGCTGGAGGTGGATGCGGCCCGCTACCGCTTCCGGATCCTGAACGCCTCCAACGCGCGCCGCTACCGGCTCGCGCTGGAGCCCGGTCCGCGGGAGGGAGCGTCCTTCGTGCAGGTCGGCAGTGACGCGGGGCTGCTGGGCGCACCGCGCGCACACGAGGCGCTGCCTGTCGCCCCGGCCGAACGCTTCGACGTGGTCGTCGACTTCGCCGCGTATCCGGTGGGGTCCACGGTCACGCTGGTGAACACCCTCGACGAGGGCGGGATGCGCCGGGTGATGCGGTTCCGGGTCGCCCGGCCGGCGAAGGACGACAGCAGGGTGCCGCGGAAGCTCGCGGATGTGGAGGCGCTGCGGGCGGCGTCGGCGGTGGCCGAGCGGCGGTTCGACTTCCGGCAGACGAACGCCGGGGACGGCTCGGCGGTGTGGACGGTGAACGGAAAGCCGTTCCGTTCCGATGCCTTCGCCGCCCGGCCGCGGCTCGGGACCGTGGAGCGCTGGCGGTTCAGCAGCGACTTCCACCACCCGGTGCATCTGCATCTGGCGCACTTCCAGGTCGTGGCGCGCAGCGGGAAGGCGCCGCTGGCGACGGATGCGGGCTGGAAGGACACCGTGGACGTCCGGCCGTTCGAGGTGGTCGATGTGCTGGCCCGCTTCTCGGGCCACCGTGGCCGGTACATGTTCCACTGCCACAACCTCGAGCACGAGGACATGGCCATGATGGCCAACTTCCAGGTGGTGTGAGGGTGTTCGAGTCCCCGGGACAGCGCCCGTCCGCGGTCCGGCGCGCTTCTAGCGCGCCGCGACCGCTGCAATAGCCGACTGCGCCACCGTCGGCGCATCGCGGACCTCGCCCGATCAGCCATGACAGGGCAGGACGCAGCCGGCACTGAGAGGGGTTGGGGCGAGCCATGCGCGTACTGTTCACGACCTGGGCCTGGCCATCGCATCTGTATGCGCTGGTGCCGATGGCATGGGCATTCCGGGCCGCGGGCCATGACGTGCTGGTCGCAAGCCAGCCGGCCCTGTACGAGGAGACCGTGCGGACCGGCCTGCCGGCCGTGTCGGTCGGCAGGGACGTCGACGCGGTGGGGATGGTACGCGGTTACGTCCTGCCCACGGCGAACGGCCCGGCCGACGGCGGCGGGCAGACCCCGCGCAGCGGCAAGGGCCCCCGCGCGATGCAGATGTTCTACGCACACGCCGACTCGATGACCGACGAGCTGGCCCAGCTGGCGCGCGACTGGCGCGCGGACGCCGTGATGTTCGAACCGACCGCCCTCGCGGGTCCGCTGGCTGCCGCCGCTGCGGGCGTACCCGCCGTGCGTGTGCTGTACGGCACCGATCTGATGGCGCGGGCCCGCGGTCTGCTGCCGCAGGTGCTGGCGCCGCTGGCGGAGCGCAACGGGGTCGGTGAGTTCGACCCGTTCGGTCTGCTGACCGTCGATCCGTGCCCGGACGACTTCCAGGTGCCGGTCGACCATCCCCGCCTTGCCATGAGGTACATCCCCTTCAACGGCCCCGGCGGGCCGCTCCATCCCCCGCTCGGCCCGCCGGGGACCGCCGGCCGGCGCATCGTGGTGACCTGGGGTCACACGATGGCGCGGCTGGCGCCGGAGCGGTTCCTGGCCGGTGAGGTGGCGCGCGCGCTGGCCGCACCCGGCACCGAGGTGGTTCTCGCGGTCACCGCCGGCCAGGCGGCGCTCCTGCGCGACCTGCCCGGCGAGGTCCGGATCGTCGAGGACACGCCGCTGCATCTGCTCGTCGACGGTGCCGATCTGGTCGTCGCGCACGGCGGCGCAGGCACGGTGCTGACCTCGCTGCGGGCCGGAGTTCCGCTGCTGCTGGTGCCCCAGCTCCCCGACCACCTCGGCCACTCGGGCCGGGTGCTGGCGACCGGGGCGGGCGAGGTCCTCACCCGGGACGAGGCGACGCCGGAGCGGCTGCGCGCCGAGGCCGACAAGCTCATCGGCGGCGATGCCCACCGGGCCGCCGCGAACAAGCTGCGTGAGCAGATGCTGGGTCTGCCGTCCCCTGCCGAGCTGGTCGCCGAGATCGAGTCGAGGGTGGTCGCATGTGCGGGATAGCGGGATGGGTCGACTTCGAACGGGGCCTCGCCGAAGAGGCTTCGACGGTACGGGCGATGGTGGCCACGCTCGCCAATCGCGGCCCGGACGACGAAGCGGTGTGGACCGACGCGCGTGCCGCTCTCGGTCACCGCAGACTGGCCGTCATCGATGTGGACGGCAGCCCGCAGCCGATGGTCGCCGAGGAGGGCGGCCGGACGCTCGCTGTGCTGGTGCACAACGGCGAGATCTACAACTACCGCGAGTTGCGCTCGCAGTTGGAGTCGCTCGGGCACCGGTTCCGGACGGCCGGCGACACCGAGGTCGTGCTGCGCGCCTACCTCGAGTGGGGTGAGCGCTGCGCGGAGCGGCTGGACGGCATGTTCGCGTTCGCCGTCTGGGACCCGCGGGACGGGAAGCTGGTGCTCGTCCGTGACCGGCTGGGCATCAAGCCGCTGTACTACGCCTCGGCCGGCCGCGGTCTGGTGTTCGGCTCCGAGCCCAAGGCGCTGCTTGCGCATCCGTCGGTCGAGTGCGTGGTCGACGCGGAGGGCATGGCGGAGCTGCTGGCGTACATCGCCACGCCGGGTCATGCCGTCTACCGCGGGATGCGGGAGGTGCCGGCCGGCCATGTGACGGTGGTCCGTGACGGCTCGGTCACCGAGTCGCGGTACTGGACCCTGCCCCACCACGAGCACCCGGACGATCTCGCCACGACGATCGACACGGTGCGGGGCCTGCTGCAGGAGTCGGTGGCGAGCCATCTGGTCTCCGACGTCCCGCTGTGCACCCTGCTGTCCGGCGGCGTCGACTCCAGCGCGATCGCGGCGTTCGCCGCGATGTCGGGCAGTGAGCGGCCGAAGACCTTCGCGGTGGATTTCGAGGGGCACACCGAGCGGTTCCGCAAGGACTTCTGGCACGAGGACCCGGATGCGCCCTACGCGGCCGAGGTCGCCCGCCATGTCGGCACCGACCACGAGCCGGTGGTGCTACGCACCTCCGATCTCGCCGACCCGGTCGTCGACGCCGCGGCCCTGCGCGCCCAGGATCTGCCGCGCCCGATCCCCGACATGGACCGTTCGCTGTATCTGCTGCTGCGTGCGGTGCGCCAGCGCTCCACGGTCGCGCTGATGGGCGAGGTCGCCGACGAACTCTTCGGCGGCTACCAGTCGTTCCGCGACCCGACGCTCGTGGACACCGCGAACTTCCCGTGGGTCACGATGGGGCTGCGGGTCGCGCCGCACGGCATGAGCACCGGTCTGCTGGACCCCGGATTCCTGAAGAAGATCGATGTGCCGGGCTATTCGGCGCAGCGGTACGCGGAGACGGTCGCCGAAGTCCCCCGCGTACCGGGCGAGTCGGGCCAGGAGCACACCATGCGGGTGGTCGGCCATGCGCATCTGTCGCGCTGGCTGCCGCTGCTGCTGTCGCGTGACGACCGCCTCAGCATGGCGGTGGGCCTGGAGCTGCGGGTGCCGTACTGCGACCACCGGCTGGTCGAGTACGTCTACAACATCCCGTGGGCGATGAAGACCGCCGACGGCCGGGAGAAGAGCGTGCTGCGCTCCGCGGTGGCGGATCTCCTGCCGGCGTCGGTCACACAGCGCCGCAAGAGCCCCTTCCCGATCACGCAGGACCCCCGCTACGGCGAGGTGCTGCGTGCCCGGTTCAACGCCGTGGCGGGTGATCCGTCGAGCCCGGTGCAGCCGCTGCTGGACAGCGCGGCGTGCACGGAGCTCGCCAAGGAGGACCGGCCCATCGCCGTGGACGGCTGGGGCGAGCGCCGCAACGTGGAGATGGTGCTCCAACTCGACGCCTGGCTGCGGCACTACCGCGTACGACTCGACCTCTGATGGCGACGGGAAGGGACATCATGCTGCAGGAAGAGCTGAAGGAGCTCGCCGCACCGATCCTGGACAAGGTCACGGCGCATCCCTTCTGGAGCGGGCTGCGGGACGGTTCGCTGCCGGGCGAGTCGCTGGCGCACTTCGTCCACCAGGACACCGCCCATCTGCTGCCGGCCTACGCCCGCTCGCTCGCCCGTACGGCCGCCGCCGCCCGCAGCGACCGGTACACCGCGCTGCTCGGGCGGTCGATCACCGGGTCGCTGGAGGCGCGGGACAAGCTGCGTGAGGCGTACGGGAATCTGGCGCCCGAGCTCGGCGCCCCGCAGCTGGACCCGGAGGCGGCCGCCGATCCGGCGACGCACGCCCACTGCTCGTTCTTCCAGGCGGCGTCGGCGACGTCGTTCGCCGCCGGGTTCGGGGCGCTGCTGCCGATGGTGTGGTTCAACTTCCAGGTTTCCAACCATCTGCTGGAGCACCACACGCCCGGCTCGCGCTATGCGAAATGGATCGAGATCTACCACCCGGGCGAGGGATACGGCTACGCGGTGAAGGGCTTCATGGCCGCGGCCGACCGGCTCGGCGAGGAGCTCTCGGGTCCCGAACGTGCCGAGCTCGTGGACCACTTCGCCGTCAGCACCCGTTACGAGTGGGCCTTCGCCGAAGGCGCCTGGTCCAGGCCGTCCTGGCCGCTGTGAAGACGTACCGCACTACACACTGATCGGAAGGGACCGTTGTGAGCACCCACACCCCGCCCAGGTATCCGTTCGCGTGGACCCCGCCCATGCAGGTCCCCGAAGCGCTGCGCGATGTGCACGAGACATCGGCGATGGAAGTGACCCTGCCGAGCGGGGACGTCGCCACGCTGGTGACCCGTTACAAGGACGTACGGGCGCTGTTCGCGGACAAGCGGCTCTCGCGCAACATCGCACGGCCTGACTGCGCGCGGATCTCCAAGGACAACGACCTGTTCATGGACCCGAACATCGACCCGGACCCGCCGGAGCACACGCGGGTGCGCTCCCTGGTCACCAAGGCGTTCACGGCCCGCCGTATCGAGGCCCTGCGTCCGTATGTACAGCAGGTCGCCGACGAGCTGCTGGACGCCATGGAGGCCTCCGAGCAGCCGGTCGAGCTGAACGAGGCGTTCGCCTTCCCGTTGCCGATCATGGTGATCTGCAAGCTGCTCGGTGTGCCGGCGGAGGACCGCGACCGGTTCCGCGGCTATGTCGACGGCTTCCTCTCGGTGACCAAGATGCCGCCGGAGGAGGTCGGCAAGTGCCGCCAGAACCTGTGGAAGTACCTCGGCGACCTGATCGAGTCCAAGCGGGAGAACCCCGGCGACGACCTGGTCAGCGAACTGATCCGGGTCCGCGACGACGAGGACGACAGCCGGCTCAACGAGCACGAGCTGCACTTCTGGACGCAGGGCCTGCTGATCGCCGGCTATGTCACGACGGCCAGCCAGATCGGCACCGGTACGGCGGTGCTGCTGCACCACCCGGAGTTCGTACGTGCGATCCAGGCGGACTGGTCGCTGGTGCCGTCGACCGTCGAGGAGCTGCTGCGTACGCAGATCATGGGCTCGTCGGTGGGCACGATGCGGTACGCGATCGACGACATCCCGCTGTCGGACGGTGCGGTCATCAAGAAGGGCACCAGCGTCCTGCTCTCCGAGGAGGGCGCGAACATGGACCCGGAGGTCTTCGACTGCCCCTTCGAGCTGGACATCCGCCGCAAGGAGAACCACCACATGACCTTCGGCGCCGGTCTGCACTACTGCGTGGGTGCGGCGCTGGCCCGGATGGAGCTCCAGGTCGCCACGGAGTCGCTGCTGCGCCGCTTCCCGGACATCCGGCTCGCGGTCCCGGCCGAGGAGATGCCGCGGGCGCTGGGCGGGTTCATGGAGGGCTTCACCGAGATCCCCGTCGAGTGGTGAGGAGAGCCCCATGCGTGTGACGGCCAACTCCGAGACGTGCGCGGTGAGCAGTCTGTGCGTGTACCGCGTGCCGGGGGTCTTCGACCAGGACGAGGACGGGCTTGTGCTGGTCCTCGACGAGTCGCCGGCCGAGGCGCTGCACGAGGAGATCCGCCGGGCGGCGCGTGGCTGCCCGACGAAGTCCATCCGCGTGATCGAGGAGACGGCGGCCGGAGCGCCGGCCGCCGGGGAGCGGCCTTCCGGTTCTGCCGTGAAGACCGGGGACAGAGCAGGAGAGGCCAGATGAAGCGGCTGGCGACCCTACCGGGCGGGCGACGGGCCAAGTGGTTCGTCCTCGCCGCCTGGCTGATTCTCGCGATGGCCCTGGGGCCGCTGGCGGGCAAGGTGGCGGACGTCGAGGACAACGACGCCAACGCCTATCTGCCCGGCAACGCGGAAGCGGCCGTGGTGAACGACCGGCTGGAGGAGTTCCACACCGACGAGGTGCTGCCGGCGGTCGTCGTCTATGTCCGCGACGGCGGCATCACGGCGGCCGACCGGGCCGCGGCGGAGGCGGACCGCAAGGAGCTGGCACCGCTGGTGCCGGACCGTGCGATCGACGCGCCGGCCGCTTCCGAGGACGGCAAGGCTCTGCTGCTGACCGTCCCGGTGCCGTACAGCGAAGAGTTCTCCGAGGTGCTGAAGAAGACGCGGGAGGTCGCCGACGCGAACGCGCCGGCCGATCTCCAGGTCAAGGTGGCGGGTCCTGCCGGTGCGCTCCAGGACACCATCGACGTCTTCGACGAGCTGGACGGCACGCTGCTGATCGGCAGTGCGATCGTGGTCGCCCTGCTCCTGCTGCTCATCTACCGCAGTCCGGTGCTGTGGCTGGTGCCGCTGATCGCGGTGGGTTTCGCCTCGGTGCTGTCTCAGGTGATCACCTATGCGGGCGGCAAGTTCGCCGATCTGCCGGTGGACGGCCAGAGTTCGGGTCTGCTGACCGTCCTGGTGTTCGGTGTGGGCACGGACTACGCCCTGTTGCTGATCGCCCGCTACCGCGAGGAGCTGACCCGCCACGAGAACCGGCATGCCGCGATGCAGATCGCGCTGCGCCGCTCCGGCCCGGCGATCCTGGCCTCCGCGGGGACCATCGTCATCGGGCTGCTGTGTCTGCTCCTGGCGGATCTCAACTCCTCGCAGTCCCTGGGCTGGGTGGGCGCCGCGGGCGTGCTGTGCGGTTTCCTCGCCATGGTCACCGTGCTGCCGGCGCTGCTGGTCATCCTGGGACGCTGGATCTTCTGGCCGTTCGTGCCGAAGTTCGGGCAGTCCCAGCGGGCCGAGCACGGTGGCTGGGCCCGTATCGGCGCGGCGGTGGCGAAGCGTCCGCGGCTGTCGTGGGTGACGGCGACGCTGGTGATGGGTGCGCTGGCGTTCGGCGCGACGGGCATCGGCTTCGGTCTGACCCAGTCGGAGATGTACACCAGCACGCCGGACTCGGTGGCGGGTCAGCGGCTGGTGGCCGCCCACTACCCGGGTGGCTCGTCCGCGCCGGCGGATGTGATCGCCAAGGCCTCTGCCGAACAGCAGGTCGTCGACGCCGTCGGCGCGGTGAGCGGTGTGGCCGAGGTGCAGCAGGTGAAGTACTCGCGCGACCGCGGGCTGGTGCAGGTGCCCGTGGTGCTCGAGGACGACCCCGACACGCCGGCCGCCGAGCGGACCGTCAACCGGCTGCGGGACGCGGTGCACCGGGTCGAGGGCGCGGACGCCAAGGTCGGCGGTGCGACTGCCAGTGCGCTCGACACCCAGCGGGCCGTCTCGCGGGACAGCAGGCTTGTCATCCCGGTCGTGCTCGCCGTGGTGCTGCTGGTGCTGATCGCCTTGCTGCGGGCGGTGGTTGCGCCGGTGGTGCTGCTCGCGACCGTGGTGCTGTCGTACTTCGGGGCGCTCGGCGCAAGCAATCTGCTGTTCGAGCATGCATTCGACTGGGCTGGGGTACATCATTCCCTGCCACTGCTCGGCTTCGTCTTCCTCGTGGCACTGGGTATCGACTACAACATCTTCCTGATGACCAGGGTCCGTGAGGAGGTCGGTCTGCTGGGCCATGAGAAGGGCGTGCAGTCCGGTCTGGCCAGCACCGGGGCGGTGATCACCAGCGCGGGTCTCGTACTGGCGGCCACCTTCTCGATCCTTGTTTCGCTTCCCCTGGTGACGATGGCCGAACTGGGCATACTGGTGGGCCTGGGCGTCCTCCTGGACACTTTCCTGGTGCGCACCGTCCTCGTACCGGCACTCTCGCTGGACATCGGCAAACGTATGTGGTGGCCCGGCGCTCTGCATCGCGCTCTGCGCGACAACGCTCCGCCCCTATCAGGGGAATCTCAGGGTTCCGTCGCCGAGAACTCTCACCCGCAGGGGGAAAACATCTCTCTCTGAGCGCGCAACCAGACCGACCTGTTCTCCCGTTGTGGGGAGGACGGGCTTCCGGCCCCTGGCCCCGGCTTGCGCCCGGGCCAGGGGCCACACGACCGAAACAGCTGTCGCACACGAAGCACACGAACGCACAGGAAGCGAGACTGAGCATGGGCAACACAGCAGCGGCGGGGGCACGGAAGGCCGTGCTGATCGGCTGCGGAATCGCGGGCCCGGTACTGGCCATGTTCCTGCAGCGCATCGGCGTGACCGCCGTGATCTACGAAGGGAGCGGCGCGCCCCGCGACGAGGCCGGGGCGTTCCTCAACCTGGCCCCCAACGGGATGGCCGTGCTGGACACCCTCGGCATCCGCGAAGAGGTGGAGAAGTACGGCACCCAGACCACCAGCACCGCCTTCCTCAACCACAAGGGCAAGCAGCTGGGCCTGAACCCGGCCGAGACCCTGCTGATCAAGCGGGGGCTGCTCAACAAGGCACTGCGCGAGGCGGCCGTCGCCCGCGGTGTGCAGATCGAGTTCGACAAGTTCTTCGAGAGCGTGGAGCACACCGCGGACGGCGTGGTGGCCCGCTTCAAGGACGGTTCGAGCGCCGAGGGCGACTTCCTGGTCGGCTGCGACGGCATCCACTCCAAGACCCGTTACACGGTGCTGCCCGACGCTCCGCACCCCCAGTACACCGGCGTCGTCGGCACCGCCGGCTACACACGCAGCGACCAGGCGGCGCCGGCGGACGGCGTGATGCGGATGTCGTTCTGCCTGGAGGGCTTCTTCGGCTATCAGACCACGTCGTCCGGCGAGATCTACTGGTTCGAGAACTTCCACCAGGCCAAGGAGCCCGGACGCGGCGAGCTGGAGCGGACCCCGCACGAGGAGTGGAAGCCGAAGCTGCTCGCCAAGCACCGCCGGGACCACCACCCGGTCTCGGCCATCATCGAGTCCACCGAGAGCGGCATCCTCGGATACCCCATCTACGACATGCTGTCGATCCCGAAGTGGCACAAGGACCTGGTCTGCCTGGTCGGGGACGCGGCTCACGCCACGTCGCCGCACGTGGGTCAGGGCGTTTCGATGGCGATGGAGGACTCGATCGTGCTGGCCAAGTGCCTGCGCGACCTGGACACTCCGCAGCAGGCGTTCGCCGCCTTCCAGTCGATCCGCAAGGACCGGGTGGAGAAGATCATCAAGGAGGGCCGCAGGACCGGTAACCAGAAGGCCGCGTCGAACGGCTTCCAGCGTGGCGTGCGCGACCTGGTGCTGCCCTTCTTCCTCAAGCTCGGCGTCAAGGCCACCGAGCCGGTCTACTCCTACCGTGTCAGCTGGGACGAGGCGATCACGCCGGCTTCCCTCGCTGCCGCAACGCGCTGAGGCACGCGCCCCTTTCGGGGCGCGTGCCTCGGTGAACCACCGTCCGAGCCGGCCTTCCCGTCAGCTCTCGGTGTGCGTGGAGATCTGGATCAGATTGCCCTCAGGGTCGGCCACATAGGCCGAACGCTCGCCCCACGGCTGGTCCTTGGGGGCCATCAGGACCCTCGCCCCTGCCCTCTTCGCCCTGGCGAAGAGGGCATCCACGTCCGGGGTGAGCACAACGACCTCGGACTGGTGCATCCGCGACCTGCCGATGTTCGCGATCCCGGTCGCCTGCTTCACGTTGTCGTACGTGGTCATGGTGATGTAGTAGTCCGGACCCAGCCGGACCGTGCCGAACACCGCCGCGCCCGTCTCCGGCAGGCGGAACAGCACCTCGAACCCCAGCGCGTCCCGGTAGAAGTTCAGCAGCTTGTTGACGTCGGTCGTGTAGAGCGTCGTCTGGCCGTACCGGGTCTGCACCGTCGGCGACGGCGCGACCGTGGCCGTCGCCGTGGGCCGGTGCTTGGTGGTATCGGCCCCTGCCGTGCTGCCGGCGGCCACGAGGCCCACGGCCAGCAGTGCGGACGCCGTCGTGCCCGCCGCCCACAACCGGACGGTACGTGCAGCCATCTGGCTCTCCCTTGCTCGATGGAACGCGATGTACGCGATGGATTCCGGCCATCACTCAGCCAGATCGCGGCAGGGTCTCGCTCGCGAAGCACTCAAGAGCCCTCCCCGGCACACCGCGCAGCTCCCCTTTCCGCGCGCGAGGCGTCGGCCGGAACGGCGTCGGCCGACTGGAACCGGACATTCGCGGCCGTTCGCGCCCTCCGGGGTTTCCCGGGCACGCCGGGCCGGCGGCGGACGCGGTGCGCGGCGCGCACGGAGCGGCGCCGGAGCCTGCGTCGAGTTCGTCTCCAGCGCTCCTCCGGCGGCCGGGTGCACGGTCGAGCGGACGGTCAGACCCCGTTTCGCGAGCTCCGGAGGATTGGAGAAATACATGCGTGGTTCCACCCAGATCCTCGTCATCGGGGGAGGGCCCGCGGGCTCCACCGCCGCCGGCCTGCTGGCCAAGGACGGCTTCGAGGTCACACTGCTGGAGCGCGACGAGTTCCCCCGCTATCACATCGGCGAATCGATCCTGCCCTCCTGCCGGCCGATCCTGGAGATGCTCGGCGTCTGGGACAAGGTGGAGGCACACGGCTTCCAGCCCAAGGGCGGCGCCTACTTCTTCTGGGGCCCCGAGGAGTGGGAGGTCGTGTTCAACAACCTCGGTGACGACGGCGCCAACGCCTGGCAGGTCGTGCGCTCCGAGTTCGACGACATTCTGCTGCGTCACGCCGCCTCGCTCGGCGTCGAGGTCGTGGAGAACATCACCGTCAAGGAGCTCGAGTTCGAGGGCGACCGACCCGTGGCGGCGCTGTGGACCGGTACCAAGAACGCGAGCCTGAGCGGCCGTATCGCCTTCGACTATGTCATCGACGCCTCGGGCCGCGGCGGTGTGTTCGCCGCCAAGCACCTGAAGAACCGTCAGTACCACGAGATCTTCCGCAATGTCGGCGCCTGGTCCTACTGGAAGAACGTCAAGCCGCTCGACCGCGGGCCCGACGGAGCCATCGCCGTCATCTCCTCGGAGGACGGGTGGTTCTGGAACATTCCGCTGCACAACGGCACCACCAGCGTCGGTCTGGTCACCGGACGGGACATCTTCAACGAGAAGAAGAACGCGCTCGGCGGCATCCAGGAGGTCTACGACAAGGCCATCTCCGAGACTCCGCACATCAAGCGCCTTCTCGAAGGCGCCGAGCAGGTCTCTGGGATGAAGGTCGAGCAGGACTACTCGTACACCGCCGAGAGCTTCTGCGGCCCCGGCTACCTGCTCAGCGGCGACGCGGCCTGCTTCCTCGACCCGCTGCTGTCCACCGGTGTCCACCTGGCCACCTACAGCGCCATGCTGGCGGCCGCGAGCATCTCCAGCGTGCTGCGCGGCGAGGTGACGGAGAAGGAGGCCTGGGAGTTCTACAACACGGTCTACAGGCACTCCTACGAGCGCCTGCTGGTGCTCGTCTCCGTGTTCTACGAGAGCTACCGCGGCAAGGAGCACCACTTCTACAACGCGCAGAAGCTCACCAGCGACCAGCGCGAAGGCCTCAGCATCCAGGACGCGTTCGACCGCATCGTCACCGGCATCGCCGATCTCGACGACGCGCAGGACGTCTACTCGCGGGTGCACGCCCACCTCAACGGTGCGGAGAGCGGTGACCCCAACCCGCTCGCCAACCTCAACAAGGTGCACGAGCAGAAGCAGGCCCCGATGAGCCCCGAGAACGCCGTCAGCGGTCTCTACCTTGCCTTCCGCCCCCGTCTGCACCTGGCGCGTACGGAGGGAGAGCCCACCACATGAGCACCGCACGCGCTGAACGGGGCCCCGGCACCGGGGACCCGGGTACCGGCCAGGGCGGGGCCGGCACCGGCTCCGTCAGAACCTGGCCGGCCTGGTACCGCACGCTCTTCATGAGTGATGTGTGGGAGCGTTTCGGCTTCTTCGGGATGCAGGCCATCCTCGTCCTGTTCGCCGTCGCTCCGCGCTCCGAAGGCGGCCTGGGACTCGCGAAGGCCGATGCCGCGGCGCTGTTCGGCGCGTGGATCGGGCTCGCCTTCATGCTCTGCCTGCCCGGTGGCTGGGTGGCCGACCGGCTGCTCGGCCCCCGGCGCACCCTGCTGATGGGCGCCGTTGTCACCACCGTCGGCCACTTCGCTCTGGCCGCCCCGTGGCTGTGGAGCACTCCGCTGGGTCTGGTCCTGCTCGCGGTGGGCCTCGGCCTGTACAAGCCGAACCATCAGGCGATGCTCAACCTGATGTTCGGCAAGGACAGCGGCCGCCGCGAGGCGGGTATCTCGCTGATGTACGTCGGCATCCAGGTCAGCGCCCTGCTCTCGCCGCTGATCGCCGGCTTCCTCGGCGAGCGGGTCGACTGGCGGCTCGGTTTCGCGGCCTCCGGAACGGCGATGCTCCTCGGCACCGTCCAGCTGTTCCTCAGCCGGCACCAGTTCCAGGACGTCGGGGCGCGGCCGGGCCGGCCGCTCGGCGCGGAGGAGTCCCGGCGTGCCTACCGCCGGATCGGTGTCACCGCGGCCGTGGTGCTCTTGCTGGTCACCGGAGGTGTGGCATCGGGCGGCCTGGGGCCGGCAGGTGCCATCGGCATGGTCGGCACCGTGAGCATCCTCGCGCCGGTCCTCGCCTACACGGTGCTGTACCGCAGCAAGGAGCTGACGGTTTCGGACCGCAGAAGGCTGCGGTCCTTCCTGTGGATCTTCCTCGGATCGACACTGTTCTGGTCGATGATCGCCCAGGACGGCTCGTCGCTCACCCTGTTCGCCAAGGAGTCGACGGACCGCCACATCCTGGGCTTCGACGTGCCCGTGAGCTGGCTCCAGTCGGCGACCCCGCTGTTCATCCTGGTCCTGGCGCCGGTGTTCGCATGGGCGCTGCTGAAGCACGGCGGCGGGCGCGGCGGTGTGCCGGTCAAGTTCGCCACCGGGCTCGGTCTCACCGGGGTCAGCTTCCTGATCATGGCGCTGGCCGCGACCCTGGCCTCGGGCGACCAGAAGGTCTCCCCGGTGTGGCTGCTGGTCGTCTATCTGATGCACGCATGCGGCGAGTTGATCGTCGCAGCGGTCGGTATCGCGGCCGTGGCCGACGTACTGCCGCGGAGGTTCATCGCACACATGCTGGGTCTGCTCTGGCTGTTCGCCGCGCTCGGCGGCGGCGCGGGCAGTGGCATGGTCCGGCTCATCGACGTCATCCCCGAACCGCTCTACTACCTGATGCTCGCGGTCATGGCGCTGGCGGCCGGCGGCGCACTGGCGCTGCGCAGGGATGCCGTGGTGCGGGGCCTTGCGGGCGACGCGGAGCAGCCGGGTGCGGTCGAGGACGGCAGGCCGGCCGATGCCGGCAGCGGCCCCGGCGAAACCACGCTCAAGGAGGACAGTCCAGCATGACCACGATCAATCCGGCGACCGACCCCAAGGATCCGGCCGGTATCGGCCAGTTGGGACTGGGGTTCGCCTCGGCCAAGCTGCTGCTGACCGCCCTGGAGCTGGGCGTGTTCACCACCCTTTCCGGCACCGCGGACCGCGAGGCGGGGGTGGAGGAGCTGCGGGCAGCCCTCGGGCTGCATCCGCGGGCCGCCACCGACTTCTTCGACGCGCTGGTCGCGCTCGGGCTGCTGGAGCGCAGCTCGGGCCGGTACCGCAACAGCGAGGCGGCCGAGCGGTACCTGGTCCGCGGCGAGAACTACGCGGGCGGCTTCCTCGAGGGCGCCAATTTCGTGCTGTACCCGGCCTGGGGGCGGCTCACCCAGGCGCTGCGCACCGGCGCCCCGCAGGCCGAGGGCGACTTCGAGGCGATGCTCAGCGACCCGGCCGCGCAGCGGGTGTTCCTGACCATGCAGGACTCGCTGAGCGCGCCGCTGGTGCCGTATCTGCTCGGGTCCCAGGAGTGGAGCGGCTGGAGCACGCTGACCGACGTCGGCGGTGCGCGCGGCAATCTGGCCGGGCTGCTGCTGCGCGCCCAGCCGCATCTGACCGGGCGGGTCTTCGACCGGCCGCAGAACGCCGGGCCGTGCGCCGAGCACGCGAAGGCGCTCGGGGTGGCGGACCGGCTGTCGTTCACCGGCGGGGACTTCTTCAGCGACGAGCTGCCCGAGGCCGACGTGATCGTGATCGGGCATGTGCTGGCCGACTTCTCGCTCGAGCAGCGCAAGCTTCTGATCGAGAAGGCGTACCGGGCGGTGCGGCCGGGCGGTGCGCTGCTGGTCTACGACCCGATGCCCGGCGACAAGCCGGACCTGGCCGGCCTGGTGGCGAGCCTGCACATGCTGGTGATGACGCCGGCGGGGGCGGGGTACCACCCGGGTGACTGCGGGCAGTGGATGCGGGTGGCGGGCTTCACGGGCATCGCCGAGCACGAACTACCGCTGGGAAACACGCTGGTGACGGGTCGTAAGCCGAGCTGATCTGCACGAGTGGCGGGCTGGTGCCGGTGGCGCGGGGTGCTGCGCCACCGGCACCGGTCTGCTTCACCGGGGCGGGCGCATCGGTGGCCCTGACGTCCTTCGGCCGTGCCTCGAACGCCGGACGTGCTGCATTCGCGGTTCCCTGTCGGCAAGCACCGGCGAGGAGCCGACCAAAGTCCCGCGGGGTCACCTCCCCCGCCCGCAGGGCGCAGAGGGAGGTCGAGGGCGCCGAGGCCCGGAAGCGGAGCCTCGAGGGGCCGGGATCGCCGGCCCCGACAACCCGACGATCAAGGAGACTTCATGGAGATCGGAGTGGGCCTGCCCACCACAGTGCCGGACATCGACGGACGGCGGCTCGTCGACTGGGCCCGTCTGGCGGAGAACCACGGGTTCTCCAGCCTCGGCACGCTCGACCGTCTGGTGTACGACAGTTACGAGCCGCTCACCTCGCTCGCCGCGGCCGCCGCGGTGACCGAGCGGATCCGGCTGACGACGTCCATCCTGCTGGCCGCGTACCGGCCCGGCACTCCCCTGCTGGCCAAGCAGCTCGCCACGATCCACGAGATCTCGGGCGGGCGGCTCACCGTCGGTGTGGCGGCCGGCGGCCGTGACGACGACTTCCGGGCCACCGGGGCCCCGTACCAGGACCGCGGACGCCGCCTGGACGGCATCCTGACGGAGCTGCGTGAGGTCTGGGCCGGCAAGGGGCCGGTGCCGGGTATCGGGCCGTTCCCCGCGGGCGAGGGGCCTCGGATCATCGTGGGCGGTCACACGCCGGCGGCGATGAAGCGTGCGGCACGGTTCGCCGACGGGTGGATCGCGGGCGGCAGTTCGGCGACCGCGTACGCCGAACTCGCGCGCCAGGCGAAGGCGGCCTGGCGCGCCGAGGGACGCGGCACCGAGCCCAAGCTGGTGGCGCTGGTGTACGCGTGCCTGGGGCCGGGCGCGCAGGAGACCGCCGAGTCGTATCTGCGGGCGTACTACTCCTTCATCGGTCCGAAGGCGGAGATGGCGGCCAAGGCGGTCATCACCGACGAGGGCCGGCTCCGGGAGACCGCGGCGGCCTATGCGGCGGCCGGCTGCGACGAGCTGCTGGTCTTCCCCTGCACCGCTCAGGCGGACCAGCTGGAGCGGCTGGCCGGGGCGACGCTCGGCTGAGGTCCGGGTCGGCGGCCCTGCCGCCCGTACGCCGACAGTGTCCACTCCTCCGCGCACCCGGGACCGCAGGCGCCGCAGGCGAAGCTCCCGGTGTGCGGGCGAGGACAAAGCCGTCAGCCGAGAGCGTCGAGCAGCTCTCGCTCCCGCCGGGCGCTGAGGCCGGCCCGTCGCGCCCGGTCCAGGCCCTGCTCGCGTTCCCAGACCAGTGTGTCGGCCAGCAGCTCCGCCGGGGGCCGATGGCGGAGCCCGGCGGCGCGCGCCGCAGCCCCGTCCCGGGCGGAGAACCTTTCCCAGCCCGGCGTGGCCAGCCATATCGGCAGCGACTCGGCCCCCATGTACTCGGCCACGCCGTTCGCGAGCAGCCATGCCGGGACGGCGGTGACCACCGGACCGGTGTGGCCGCCGACGGCACGCGACAGCTCGATCCACTCTCCGAGCGGAACGACCGGACCGACAGCGTTGTATGTGCCGGTGCTCCCCTGCTCCGCGGAGTCGAGCAGCCAGGCGGTGAGATCTCGCACGTCGATTGCCTGTGCCGGCATGGCCGGTGCATCGGGCACCAGCATCGGCCCGTGCGGATCGCGTGCTGCACGGGCCACCCAGTAACCGGAGCGTCCACTGTGATCGCCGGGGCCACCGATGAGACCGGCACGTGCGACGAGAAGGCGGTCGCCCACGGCGGCCGCCGACGCCTGCTCGCAGGCCGCCTTCGCCTCGCCGTACAACGCGCGGTCGACCTCGCTCCGGTCGGTCGGATCAAGAAGGGCCGCGGACTCGTCCGCGTCCGGCGTGGCATGGGACGCATAGGCGCTGACGGACGAGACATAGGTCCAGTGCCGGGCCCTGCCGCCCAGCGCGTCGAGCGCCGCACGGACGAAGCCCGGCTGCCATGACACCTCGACGACAGCATCCCAGTCGCGCTCGAGCAGTGGCTCGTACGCCGAAGGGTCGCGCCGGTCGGCGGCCACCAGCGTCGCTCCGTCCGCGACGTCTCCGCTCTCGCCGCGAGCGAGGCATGTCACCCGATGGCCGCGTTCGAGCGCCTGCCGCGACAGTTCCCTGCCCACCCACGCCGTTCCACCCAGAACCAAGATCTCCATGCCGACACCCCAGCACGCGAACACCCCAGAGCCCAGGCGGGTTCGCCGTCAGCGGACCCGATGCCGTCGACTGACCGCCGGCCCGTACACGCAGCGCATCCGGCAGATGCCGCACCGGTCGCCGCGGGACCGGCGTCCCGGCCCGGGCGCCCGGTCAGCGGGCACCCGGGTCGAAGAGCGCCCTGGTCAGTGCCTCGGGCTGCTCGCCGAGGCGACGCGCCGCTCCTCCCCGGCGGGAGGATCGCCCGCGGCGTCGCCGTAGTCGCCGATCGCCTCCGTACTGCCTGCGCGCCGCTTGAACAGATGCAGCAGCGGGCCGGCCATCGCCGTCGTCACCAGGGCCATGACCACCATCAGGGAGTACAACGCCGGGTCCAGGACGCCGAGTTGGAGGCCGATGGTGAGGATGACGATCTCGGTGAGCCCTCGGGTGTTCATCAGGGTCGCCAGCACACCGCTCTGAAGGGCCGGTACGCCGTTGGCCCGGGCGCCGACGAAGGCGCCGATGAACTTGCCCGAGATCGCCACGAGCAGGATGAGGCCGAGTTCCCCGAGACCCTGCAGCCCGGTGCCCGACAGGTCGACCTTCAGGCCCGCGACGACGAAGAACGCGGGAAGCAGGAGCAGCCGGCTGAGGTGCTCGAACCGGTCGACGACCTGGACCCGGACCAGCTCCGAGGTCTGGCGCGGCATGACCACGCCGAACAGGAAGGCGCCGAAGACGAAATGCACGCCCAGCCACTCGGCCGCCCAGCAGGACAGCATCAGACCGCCGAGCACGACGATGAGCCGGTCGGAGGTGATCCGGCCACCGCTCCTGCGCTCGTCGAACAGCAGCCGCAGCCCCGGCTTGACCAGGAAGAACATCACGGCCAGATAGACCGGTGCGAGCAGCATCGACCATTGGTCGCCACCGCCCGAGACCGTCACGACCACGGCCAGCAGCGACCACGCGACAATGTCGTCGAACGCGGCGCTGGCCAGGGCGATCCCGCCGATCCGGGTCCGGCCCAGCCCGCTGTCGGACAGGATCCTGGCCAGTACGGGAAAGGCGGTGACGGACATGGCCGCACCCATGAACAGCACGAATCCGGTCCGGCTGACGGACTCATGACGTCCAATCAGATGCAGAGCCAGCAGCCCGCCGAGAGCGAACGGAAGAGCGACGGAGCACAGTGAGACACTCGCCGCCACCTTCCCCTTGCCGCGCATCAGCGCCAGGTCCAGTTCGTAGCCGATGACGAACATGAACAGCACCAGGCCGAGGTTGGCCAGGGCGGCCAGCAGTGGCCGGATGTCGGCGGGGAAGAGGAAGTCGGCGATCGCCCCGTTCAGCAAGGACGGGCCCACCAGGATGCCTGCGAGGATCTCGCCGACCACGGGTGGCTGCCCGAGCCGGCGAGCGGCCGCGCCGAGCAGCCGGCTGAGCACCAGGATGGCCGCGAGTGCGACGAAGAGGAACTGAAGTTGATGAGGAGTCATGAACACGCCCCCTGAGCGACTGCGACGTGCTGACGGCGGGGTCCGGCAGCAGCTGTCACGACGCTAAGGGGGCGCGCTCAAGGGTCTGTTGAAGGATCAGACGTTGTCCCTCCGGGTGCCCTGGCGGACGCTCTCGGGGGCGTGGACCGTCGGCAGCGTGCCGTCCCGGTGTGCCGTACGGCAGTCGTCGACGAACTCGCGGGAGAACATCGCCGTGAGTGTCGCGACGCCGCCGCGCACGATCCGGATCTCGCTGCGCTTCAGCACACCGGTCAGCCGCAGCCGCCGGCCGCCGGATGCGGAGTGCCGCTGCGCGTCCTTGACCTCGGACCGGCCCTCGTACGCGAGCCCCGACTCGTCGAGGACGGTGCCGTCCGGCACGAGGATCTTGAGGATGGAGCGCTCGGCGGTGATGCGGACCTCGAGGTCGCCCTCGGGGATCTGCGCGGAGCGCAGGTCCACGTGGACCGAGCCGCGTCGGGCCGTGACCTCGACGGTGCGGGAGTCGGTCCAGTGCCCCAGCCGCTTGACGTTCGTGTAGTAGGCCTCGATCTGTGCGGTGGTGCCGTTCTTCTGGGTGTTCATCGCAGTGTTCCTTCCGGGAACCCGGGCAACGACCCGATCGTGATTCGAAGGGTTGACTTCGCTTGGCGCTCGACTATCTTGATTGCCAAGCTATCGATATTTATCTTGAAGGTCGAGTTACTTGGATGTCAAGTGATAACGGGAAAAATCTTCAGCAGGAGCTCGCCACCGAGATCCGGGCACTCCAGACGGCCGTCGACTCCTTCGACGCCGCTGCTGCCGACCGCCTCGGTGTGGGCCGCACCGATCTGCACGCCCTGGACGTCCTCATGCAGCGCGAAAGCGCCGCACCCAGCGAACTGGGTGCGGCGCTCGGACTCACCACGGGCAGTGTCACGGCCCTGCTGGACCGCCTGGACCGGCTCGGCTATCTCACCCGCTCCCCCGACCCCAGGGACCGGCGCAAATCGATCGTGCGGCCGACCCCGAAAGCCGTACAGGCCGTGGAGGAGATCTTCGGCCCGCTCGCGGTCGACGGGTTCCAGCAGGTCGCCCGCTACAGCACCGAGCAGCTCGAGCTGCTGCTGGACTTCATGCGCAGCAGCCGCGAGCTGCAGGAAAGGCACCTCGAGCGGATCCGGTCATGAGACGAGGACATCAGTCCTTGTGTGCCACGACCAGGGTCACGTCGTGCCCGAGTGCGGTGTGGGTGACCTCGGCGTAGCCGGCCTCCCGCATCCACTCGGCGCACTGCTCGAACCGGTAGCCCTTGCCGTGCGGCGTCATCAGCTGCAGGTTCAGGCTGCGGATCAGATTGCGCAGATAGCTCTCGTCGTCGTCGACGATCACCGGGTCCCACACCAGGAACGCCCCGCCGGGGCGCACCGCGGCGAAGGTGTTCTTCACCAACTGCTTGCGCTGCTCGTCGTTCCAGTCGACCAGCGCATGCCCGATCATCAGCACATCCGCCTGCGGCAGCGCGTCGGCGAAGAAGTCACCGCCGTGGTAGCGGACCTTGCCGGCCATGCCGATGTCGGCCATGTGGGCGGCGAAGTCCCCCTCCAGCTGGGGCAGGTCGAAGACGCACGCGTCCAGATGAGGATGCGCCCTCGCCAGACCGGCCAGGACGTTGCCGCGGCAACCACCCAGTTCCAGCACGGAGTTGTACTTCGCCCAGCCGAACGACTCGGTGAGCGCCGGGATGAGCGGGCGGCTGGCGTCCTCCGCCATGCCGACCAGCCCGTCCTTCTTCTCGTCGCTGTCGTACAGCTCACCGAACATGTCCTCGCCGGTGTACGTGGCCGCCTGCGGCGCACCCGTACGCAGGGCCTCACCCAGCTTGTCCCACGCCGGGTACATGACCTGCCCGGCGATCTTCAGGAAGCCGCCGAGATATCCGTCGTCGCCGGGGACCAGGAACTGCCTCGCCGACCAGGAGTTGGAGAACTCCCCGCCCGCCGAACGCTCCAGGAAGCCCAGTTCGACCAGCGCGGCCAGGAAGTGGTCGGTGCCCCTGGTGTGCAGGCCCAGCCGCTCCCTGATCTCCTCCTCGGTGCCCGGCTGCTCGGCGAGCGCGGTGAACAGGCCGATCTCGATGCCCGTCAGCACCAGCCGGGCCGGCTGGAAGGCCATGGCCTGGGCCAGCACGGCGCCGGGATGCGCTACGGCGTCCGCGGTCATCTCCACGTCTCCTCTCACGGCGCCGTGACGGCAGCGGTCTCGACGCCCGAGGCCCGGGCGAGGACGTCCGCGAGCACGCTCTGCGGATCGTCGGCGCCGCCCTCGGACCGCCAGGAGACGAAGGCATCCGGGCGTACCAGCACCGCGCCGCCCGCGCCGATTCCGTAGACCTCGGCCCAGTCGCGGTCGGTGGGCGTGAGCTCCGCGCCCTTGCCGATGGTGTGCGTACGCAGCGGAATG
This sequence comes from Streptomyces sp. NBC_00390, assembly GCF_036057275.1. Taxonomy (NCBI): domain Bacteria; kingdom Bacillati; phylum Actinomycetota; class Actinomycetes; order Kitasatosporales; family Streptomycetaceae; genus Streptomyces; species Streptomyces sp. NBC_00390. The sequence goes on from NZ_CP107945.1 coordinate 951,993, forward strand.
CCGAGCTTCTCCGCGAGCGGTGCCGCGGCCTGCGCCCAGGCGCCGCCCTCGGGACCGGTCAGCAGCACGAACGAGTCCCAGAACAGGTCGATCGTGGAGATCGTCTCGTCGCCCCGCCCGAGCCAGACATGCGGCGCCCGGGTGCCCGGCTCGCCGGTCAGCTCCAGATCCGGGGTGAGCACCTTGGCGCCCTCGGCCCCGACGATGGAGGTGGAGCGGTACCGGTAACCCAGCGTGATGATCACGTCGTCGACGAAGTCCGCGCGGTCCTGCTCGGTGGAGTACCCGTGCCGGATGCGGTTGCGCACCAGCGCCTGCTCCGACATGGCGGTGCCCAGCGGACGCCGCTCGGCGTCGTAGGTGTCGAGCAGCGCCTCGGTGCCCCATCCGTGCTGGACTGCGGCAAGCTTCCACGACAGGTTGTGCGCGTCGTGGATACCGGTGTTGGCACCGAAGCCGCCGGCCGGGGGGTGTACGTGGGCGGCGTCGCCGGCGAGGAAGACACGGCCGGCGCGGAAGGTCTCCGAGACCAGCTGGGCGCCCTGCCACGGCACCTTGTCCATGATCTCGACGTCGATGTCCTTGCCCGAGGCCCGGCGGACGATCTCGATGCACCGCTCGTCGGTGTAGTCCTCGGGCTTCTCGCCCTTCTCCGGGTAGTAGATGGGCGCGGCCAGCCACGGGTCGCAGCCGTGCAGCCGGGACAGGCCCATCAGCGTGCCACCCGCGGAGGCGTAGCACAGGATGAACTTGGTGTCCTTGAGCAGCACTTCGAGCTCGGGCGCCCGGAAATAGATGCTCAGGGCGTTGAAGACCGTGCCACGGCCGACGCGCTTGACGCCGAGGGCCTCACGGATGCGGCTGCCCGCTCCGTCGGCGCCCACGAGGTAGTCGGCACGGATGGTGATCCGCTTGCCGGTCTCCCCCTCCTCGGCGATGGCGGTGACGCCGTCGGCGTCCTGCTCGAACGAGATCAGCTTGGTGTTGAAGCGGACGTCCGCGCCGTACTCCTTGGCCTTGGCCACCAGCACCTTCTCGTACCGGTCCTGGCCACAGCCCATCACCCGCTCGGGGCTGACCGTCTCGCCGTCCAGTGACGGCGACTCCAGCAGCTCCGCGTTGTCGATGTCCGCGAACGTGTCGACCTTGATGATCCCGCCCTCGAAGTAGGCGTGGGAATCACCCATTTCGAGCGCACGGATGTCCTTCCCGAGTCCCGCTGCGCGGAACAGTTCCATGGTGCGGGCCTGCAGACCGGGAGCGCGGGGGAGCATGGAGGTGCTGTCCCTCTTCTCCAGGAGCATCGTCCGCACGCCACGCCGGCCGCTGAACAGCGCCGTGGACAGGCCAACGGGACCACCACCGACGATCAGCACCGGGATCTTCACGTCATACATGCATATCCCCTCTGGGCAAGCTGGGCTTCCGCCGGGATCCCTCCACGGCACCCCTGATGAGTAGCCACTTCGACTTGAGAGGCAGTGGAGATGCGGCGGTGGCCACCGGTGCCGCCGACGGCCCCGGGCCTTCTCCGGCCGCCCCGGTACGGCGGTCCGGACGGACGATGTGCTGCCACTGCTGCCAGGTCAGGGCCACTGACCGCAGTTTCGTGAACGCTCTTCCGGGTGTTGGGGCCGCCGAGTTGGCGGAGCCGCCGATTCCTGACCGGCCAAGCAGCCGGCGCGTGCCTCAAGGGCCGTAGCCGTCTGCTCGCGCCAGTCCGCGTACGCGGCCCAGTCGGCTTCGCTCGGCCTCAGTCAGGATGGGGTCCGCAGGCCATCGACCGGCCTCTCAGCTTGGGCGGCTGCGACGGGTCGGGGCCGATTCCCGTGATGACCTGCGTGCATGGCTGCTTCGAGGTCTCGGTGGGCGTCGGCGCTTTCACCGCGGGTCCCCGGCCTCATTGACGTAGTCCTATGAATTCTCGTGCTCGTCAGTCCTGAATACGCATCTCTCGTGGGTCGTACACGGCGTTCACCACGAGGGCGACTGCGACAACTCATCGGCGGCCTCATCGTCAAGGCCAGGCGCGTGCACGCCCTTCTGCAGCCGGAGTGATTCAATCGTGATTCGACGTCTGACGCAGAGTCTCCACGATCATATTGGTCGCCCTGCGAAAGGCATCGACCCAGTCTGCAGGTTGATCGCCGACTGCAATTCGGACGTTGTCGCCTTCCAAGTTACCGTAGAATTGTTGGGCTACGCCCTTGTCGACGATGAGCAGGACAGGGATTCCGCATGCGCGCGCAGCTCCTTTCTCTTCGATTACCCAAGTGGAAGCGATTGACCCCCCATCGCCCGCTATCTTGTCGCGAGGCGTCAGGACGCCGACGAACATGGAAGAAGACCTGATCCGGCGAAGTATTTGCTCAGACAGCGATCCGGCGGCGTCCACCTGTCCGTCGATGACCGATATCCCTCGGTCCTGAAGCAGATGCTTGAACGTTTGGACAAGTTGAGCTGTCGGCTCATCGTACCCATAGGCGAGAAATACCGTTCCGTCTTCCCTCTTCAATATCCCACTCCTGAGAAGCTCTGCTTCCTTTTCCCCTACTCGCTTCTGGGCCTCGGAGACCATTTGGCGCAGCCGAGCCAACTCTGAATCCAGATCCGTTGAGCGCCGCAGGAAACTGAGCATCAGGCTGGACAGACTGGGCGCCATTTCAGCGATGACACGAGTGTTCGCGTCACCGAACACCAGGACCGACATGAAGTAGATTTGCTTCAGCGCCAATTTTATGTGCGAGTCAACACCGTGTTCTCTGGTATAGCGCAGGATTTCCTGCACCAGGATATTGTTGGCATTGATGCACAGGGTGTAAGGGCGATAGTTTCCCGGACTGGCTGCGCCCACGAGTAGCTGTATGACTTCCTCCCGCCCCTCGGGCGTGGACCAGTCCAACTCTCTGTCATGGCCGTCCTGGTCGCCAACCGGTACGATCACCCCAGCCAGCTCCGAGGGCTCGAATTTACTCAACCGGGCGTTGTAACCGAGTGCGCGGCAGGTCTCTGAGATGATCCTGGCGTCATCAGCGTCGCACTCGAAGTTCAGGACATACTCAAGTCCGTCCTCTATGGGGACCAGCGCAAGAGACGAGTTGTCAGCCCCGTATTGCTGGAGAAAATCGCGCTCATAGAAGTTTCGCGCGTCGATGAAGTGGAGCCCGCGTTCATCGAAGAGCAGGCTTTCCTGCACCCCTGCACTTTCATGGCGTCGGAATCCCTGTGCGAAGTAGAAGAGAACCTTCTTGCCGCCCTCTTCGATACACTTTCCTTGCGTAATTGCAGTTGCAAGGGACATCCGTTCCCCGCCGATGCGGAATGGGATGATGTCTCGCACTGCCCGGTAGAAATCTCCCTCGCCATAGCGCGCATCTTCCACTGCGGATCGCATGATGTCTTCTGCGTGGATATCAAATACGCTGTTCCAGCGCTGCCGTATCCGGGATCTACGGTCTGATAGGTCACGCACCATGGCTTGAGTCAGCTTTCCCGCTACAACCTTCTTGACCGCCTTCCATGTCGTGTTCTTCATCACGTCGTCGCGGCCAAGCGTCAAGTCAAGATCTGGGCACTCGATACCCCCGAGAACGAAGCGTGCCCATGAGGGAAGGCCATCCCTGATCTCGCCGACGTAGAGACCAGACGTATAAACCCGAGGCTCTTCACTCCAAAACTGCTGATCAGGGATGGCGAGGTATCCGGAGATACTCAGGTGCGGTACGGATTCTGAGCCGATGATAACCGGGCCATCGTGATCGATGTAGAAGTTGACCAGCGGCCGTCTGTTGAAATTCGAACGCAGATAGGCGTCGGCAAGACCTTGATTGTCTGTATCACTCCAGGGCGGCAGTTCATGGTTTGCCGGTAGAGCCGAGCTGTTGATGTAGTAGGGCGTTCGAATGAACGGGCAATACTTCGCAAGCGCCTCGGTGATGGTCATGGTGTTGATCTTGTTGCGGAACTCCTCCTTAAGGACAAGTGTGACGGTCGTGCCTCGGGACAAAGGCTTCGGGCTCGGCCGCAGATCGTAGTAGCCGTCTCCTTTCGAGTGCCACAAGGACCCAGGCCCGCTTTCTTGCTGATGGCGAGTTTCAATGTGAACATCATCGGCGATGATAAATGTGGAAAGAAAGCCGATGCCGAACTGCCCGGCGATTCCTCGCGCCGGCTTGAAGTGCTTCCTCTCCAACTCCTTTCGAAGCTCTGCCTTCGTGGACGACGCGATGGTGCTCAATACCTCTTTGAGACACCTTTCATCCATCCCGATTCCGCTGTCAGTGATTGATAACCTGTGATTCTTGGAGTCGACAGAAATGTCGATGCGTCCTTTTGGTGCACCCAGGAGCCCCTCCGCGAGGATGCATGCGTCGTTGGCGTTCTGCAGGAGTTCTCGCAGTGAAATGGTGGGATCGTTGTAGAGATTTAGACCTAGGCGGCGGGTCAGTTCGGGAATGTTCGTTTCGAAGCCGTAACGCGCCATGCGTAATTTTCCTTGATGATCGAGTCTCGAGTGGGCGTGGTCGGCGGAATTTATGTGCCCCTGAGGTTTAGCGCGGTGCCCTGACCCCCTGCCGCCGTAGGTATTTTGGCATGGTTTCCTACGCGGCCACCAGGCCCATTCACCTGATCATCCAGAGCCTTCGCACGGTTCCAGCGATCTCGGACAGTGCACTAGTTCGAAACTTCAATCGTCAGAGATCATGCGGTACTTGGAAGTGCCGGTGTGCGTCTACGAAGGTCGACGCAGACTTCATGACCGAGTCAAGACGGGGCCCCGCTGGTGTCAGAGATCTTCGCCGGCGGCCGCGAGGCCTTCCCTGACCTGGCGGTGGACTCGTGCTCGGCGCGGTGGCAGGGAGCGTCGAAGCACGCGTGTTGAGCTGCGCGAAGATCGCAGTTCCACGACGCGCATGGGGGCGCGCACGGCGTCGACTCCGTGGCAGCGATGGTCCTTCGTGCGGGCGCGTGTCTTCTACGGATCGGAGGCGAGGGCTCTCAACTGGTCGAAGATTTCTGGGGAGTCCCCGACATCGTCAGCGACCTCCTGCGTCCGGGGTGTGCGCCGGGCGACAACGGCAGGAGCTGCACAGTGATGTGCAGCTGCTCGCCGGCGCCCGCGGACGGTCGTGCATCACCTCCGCCGGGCCGACCGTCCGGCGCAGCACCGCTTCGTCGAGGATCGCCCAGAGTCGGGCCGGATGCTCGCCGCCCGATCTGAGCGTGAGTGCCCAGGGTGTCGAGCACCTCTCGTACCCGTCGGTGCGGGCGACCTGACGTGCGTCGGCGCAGCGGCCTGCGGCTGTGTCCGTCTCCCCTGCCGCTGCGCCTGTTCCTCGGTCGCGACCCGCGGCCTGCTGCCCCAGTCCCTCTTGAGGTGACCTCAACCCGGGAAACGGGATTCTCCGCCCAAGCGGCCTGGCGCCAGGCCATGCGCCGTGTTGGAAGGAGTCCTGCGCATGACGCAAACCAGCCCGGACGTCAGCACGTCGGCCGGAATCATCCGGCTGAGCAACGCGTTCTGCGACGCCAAGGCGCTGCTGACCGCTGTCGAACTGGACCTGTTCACGACGCTGCACAACAAGGGGACCTCCACCGAGGAGGAGATCCGCAAGGAGCTCGGCCTGCACGGACGCGGGCTGAGCGACTGGCTGAACCTGCTGACGGCGCTCGGTCTGCTGGAGCGTTCCGACGGCGGCTACCGCAATGCCAAGGGCGCGGACCGGCGCGGGGCCGGCGGCGGAGGCGGCTGCCTCGCGCCACGCCGTGGCCCCGGGCACCGCGGGACGGCTCACCCAGGCGGATCTACGAGAGCCAACTGGGTCGGCGACGGAGCTACCGACCGCTAAGAGGCCCGGAGGGACGGTAACGGCCGGGGGCGGTGCCGGAGTTGCGATACGGCGCAGCTACTGCCGGCCCGCGGCCGCGCGCTCCGCCGCGCTGCGCTCGACGCAGAACTCGTTGCCTTCCGGGTCGGCCAGAGTCGCCCAGCCCGTGCCGTCGGCGCGGCGGTGATCGGCCACCAGGGTGGCGCCCAGGGCCAGCAGCCGCTCGATCTCCTCGTCCCGGGTGCGGTCCTGCGGCTGCAGATCCAGGTGCACACGGTTCTTGACGGAGGCCGCCTTACGCTCGGGGACGGTCACGAACAGCAGCGTGGCTCCCGGCGATTCGATCAGCGCCTCATCGTCGCCCGGGTGGTCGTCGTCGGCCAGCGGAGAATCGAGGGCCTCGGCCCAGAAGCTGCCCAGACCGTAGGCGTCGGCGCAGTCGATGGTTATGTGTCTCACCAGGGAAGCCATGCACGCCACTATGTCCGGGCAGCCCACCGGCTTTCAACTTCCGTCTCCTGGAGCACCGGTACGGAAGACGCGTAAGCTTCCCTCAGTTCCCCTCGGGCAGTGATCTTCTCGTGGTCGGCAGCGCGGTCGGGCCGATGCAGGCGTCTGCCGCTGCGCGAAATCCCGAGGCCAGGGGCAACGTGCGGCCGTCGGCCCGCGTCCTTCTGGGCGTGATCGAACTCGTCGACGACCCGTCCACCCCTGAAAGCCACGAAGAGACCGTGCGGCCCGGCCCGCTGTGGCGCCACGCCGTGTGGGTGGCCGGCATCACCGTCCTTGGCGTAGGCCTGGGTTGGGCGGGCGCTCTGTACCGTATCGGCCCCGAGCAGTACGGGCTGCCGTCCGCCGCTCCGGGGTCGGTGTGGCCGTATCTGGCCGCCTGGACCGCGACCGGCCTGGCCGCGGCAACCGCACTGCGGGCCGCCGCCGCGAGGGTCCCCGTCTACGGCCCGGGGCGGGTCGCAGGTGTGCTCACCCTCCTGGGTACCCGGCTCTCGCTGGGCTGGCGGCCGGAAGCACCCCTGCTGGGCGCGATGGCCGCGGCCGTACTGACGGCAGCGGTCATATGGTGCGCCCTCGCGCTGCGCCCTGCCTCCCCTGGCAACCGTGGCAGGGGAGTTACGTCCGGCGGGTGAGGCGGCGGATGTCGCCCCCGGCGTCCGGACACTCTAGCCCGCAACGACGGGCCGGGCGACCCGCGGCCTGCTGCCCCAGTCCCTCTTGAGGTGACCTCAACCCGGGAACGGGATTCTCCGCCCAAGCGGCCTGGCGCCAGGCCATGCGCCGTGTTGGAAGGAGTCCTGCGCATGACGCAAACCAGCCCGGACGTCAGCACGTCGGCCGGAATCATCCGGCTGAGCAACGCGTTCTGCGACGCCAAGGCGCTGCTGACCGCTGTCGAACTGGACCTGTTCACGACGCTGCACAACAAGGGGACCTCCACCGAGGAGGAGATCCGCAAGGAGCTCGGCCTGCACGGACGCGGGCTGAGCGACTGGCTGAACCTGCTGACGGCGCTCGGTCTGCTGGAGCGTTCCGACGGCGGCTACCGCAATGCCAAGGGCGCGGACACCTACCTCGTGCGCGGTGAGCGCACCTGGGTCGGCGGCTTCCTCGAGCGCTCCAACCGCAACCTGTACCCGGCGTGGGGCCGGCTCGGTGAGGCCCTGCGCACCGGTGAGCAGCAGTCCGGCAGCCACTTCGACGTCGTGGTCCAGAACCCTCACATCCTCAAGCAGTTCGTCCACATGATGGACGCCCTGACCCATGTCGTGGGCCCCGAGCTGGTGGGCAAGTTCGACTGGTCGACCTCCCAGTCCGTCCTGGACGTGGGCGGTGCGCGCGGCAATCTCTGCTCGATCATCGTGAAGAACCAGCCGCATCTGGAGGGGCACGTCTTCGACCTGCCTCCGATGGAGCCGCTCTTCGACGAGCACGTGGGGAGCTACGGGCTCACCGGCAAGGTCCACTTCCACGGCGGCAGCTTCTTCACCGACCCGCTGCCCGTGAAGGCTGACGTGGTGACCATGGGCCACGTGCTGCACGACTGGGACCGCACGCAGCGCGGCGAGCTGGTGGCCAAGGCGTTCGACGCGGTCAACCCCGGCGGCGCGCTCATCGTCTACGACCGGATGCTCGACGACGAGCCGGACCACGTCGAGAACCTGGTGATCAGCCTGGACATGCTGCTCGTGACCGACGGCGGTTCCGAGTACCCGACCTCCGAGCTCCTGGAGCACGCGAAGAACGCCGGCTTCGCCTCGACCGAGGTCAAGCCGCTCAGCGACTACGACACGGTCGTCATCTGCCGCAAGGCCGCGTGAGCGCGGCCGCGTTCGGCAGCCCGGCAGTGCGGCACCAAGGCACCACCGCATTGCGGCAGTACGGCGGTACGGCAGTCCCGATCCGAGGAAAGGAATCCGTCCATGAGCAAGACCACTGAGGAGGTCCCGGTCCTCGTCGTCGGAGGCGCCGTGACCGGGCTGTCGACCGCGGTCTTCCTCGGCTGGCACGGGATACGTTCGCTGGTCGTCGAACGGCACCCCGACACCCTCAGCCACCCCCGCTCGCGCGGTGTCAACCCGCGCACCGTCGAGCTGTACCGGCAGGTCGGGCTCGAGGACCGGATCTGGTCCGAGGCGAGCCTCGCCACGGACTTCAGCAAGCTGCTGATGATCCGTGCCGAGACGCTGGCGGGCCCGGAGATGTTCAGCGGGCCGACGGACCAGCCCGACCCGAGCGGTTCGGTCAGCCCGTGCGAGTGGGCCCCGATCGACCAGGACCGGCTCGAGCACCTGCTGCGCGAGCGGGCCGGGGAGCTCGGCGCCGAGCTGGCGTTCTCCACCGAGCTGGTCTCCTTCGATCAGGACGGGGACGGCGTCACCGCCGTACTGAAGGACACCGGTACCGGCGTCGAGCGCACGGTCCGGGCGAAGTACCTCGTGGCCGCCGACGGCAGCCGCAGCCCGATCCGTACGAAGCTCGGCATCGAGTCCGACGGGCCCGGTGAGTTCGCCACCACCGTGTCGGTGCTCTTCGAGGCCGATCTGAGCAAGGCGGCGCGGGGCCGTCCGGTCGGGGTCTGCTACCTCGACAAGCCGGCGCCCTCGACCATCCTGTTCGCGCACGACGGCCAGAAGCGGTGGATCTTCGCGACCGGGATGCCGCCCGGCGAGAGTCTGGACGACATGACCGAGGAGAAGGCGGTCGAGCTGGTTCGGGCGGCGATCGGCGAGCCCGACCTGGAGGTCGGGATCATCGCCCAGCTGCCTGCGGGCGGGGCGAAGTGGCTCAGCTTCGTCATCGGCGCCCAGGTGGCTCGCAACTACCGCCAGGGCCGGGTCTTCCTGGTCGGTGACGCGGCCCATCTGGTGCCGCCCACCGGTGGGTTCGGGGCGAGCCTGGGCATCCAGGACGCGAGCAACCTGGCGTGGAAGCTCGCCGCTGTCATCGACGGCGAGGCCGGTGAGGAGCTGCTGGACACCTACCAGGCCGAGCGGCACCCGGTCGCCTGGATGACGCTCCAGCAGGCCCTCGGGATGATGCAGGAGCGCACCGGGGACGACGCCGAGGGCCAGGACGCGGCCGAGGCGTACGGCACCACGGTGTTCGGCTACCGCTACAGCGCGGGACCGCCGGTCGCGCCGCAGAACCTCAGCGGCGAGCCGGGGACCCGGGCGCCGCATCTGGAGCTGGACCGCTCCGGCACGAGCATCTCGGTGCTCGACCTGTACGGGCGCTCCGCGGTCGTCGTCACCGCCGAGGAAGGACAGGCGTGGGTGGACGCGGCGAAGGCCGTCGCCGACGAGCTCGGCATCACCCTGGCGGCGCACCGTATCGGCGGCGCGGGGGCGGAGTTCACCGCGTCCGGCAGCGTGCCGAAGACGTACGGCATCGAGGCCGGCGGCGCGGTCCTGGTGCGTCCCGACGGATTCGTGGCCTGGCGCTCGCCTGCCGGCTCCGCCGACCCGAAGGGTGAACTGGCCGCCGCAGTCAGCCAGTTGCTGTCCCGTACCGATTGAGTGAGCTCAATGGGCCCGGCATCCCCGCCCCGGGGGTGCCGGGCCTTCGACCTATGGAGGCTTGTGTCATGGCTGTTGTTCCCCGCACCGCGCTCGTGACCGGCGGCAACCGCGGACTCGGTCTGGCGGTCGCGACGCTGCTGCATGCCCAGGGACACCGGGTGGTGGTGGCCGCTCGGGAGGAGGAGACGGCCCGCAAGACGGCCGAGATGCTGGGCGGGAGCGCACGGGGCGTCGGGCTGGACATCACCGACGCCGACTCCGTGGCACGTGCCGTGGAGTGCACCGGGCCGGTGGACGTTCTCGTCAACAACGCGGGTGTGCAACTCGACTGGGGCAAGGCGCCTTCGGAGGTCGGGCTGGAGCTGGTGGAGCAGACGCTGCAGGTCAATCTGCTGGGTTCCTGGCGGGTCGCGCAGGCGTACGTGCCGCGGATGGTCCGGGCCGGCTGGGGGCGTGTCGTCAATGTCTCCAGCGGCACGGGGACCTTCACCATCGGCATCGCGCCGCAGTGCCCCGCGTACTCGGTGTCCAAGGCCTCCCTGAACGCCCTGACGGTGATGCTGGCCAAGGAGACGGAGGGATCGGGAGTGCTGGTCAACGCGGTCAATCCGGGTCTTGTCCGCACCCGGATGCGCCCGGAGGCCGAGCAGTCCCCCGAGGCCGCCGCCGAGGCCGTCGTCCGCGCGGCGAACCTGCCCGACGACGGGCCCTCCGGGATTCTGTTCCGCCGCGATGCAGTCGTCGGCTGGTGAGCGGGGCCGGTGACGGGTGAGTGGTGGCGCGGCGCTATCAGTGCCGGGCGTCCGGGCCGGCGGCTCTTGGAGAGCGGGCCCAAGCTCACGCTCCGCGCCGGTGCAGGCAGTCCAAGGCGGCCAGTTCGTCCTCGGAGAGGCGCAGTGCGCCTGCGGCCACGTTGGCGACGAGATGATCCAGGTCGCCCGTACCGGGAATGGCCAGCACATGCGGCCCGCGGTGCAGCGTCCACGCCAGTCGCACCTGCGCCGCGCTCGCACCGTGCGCCTGTGCGACGGCGAGTACCTCGTCGCTCTCGGCGCCGCTCGCGCCCGCCTGGCGCCCGGTGCCGGCGATCGAGTAGAACGGCACGAACGCGACGCCCCGCTCACCGCAGGCACGCACGAACTCGTCGTGGTCGGGCCGCACTCCGATGCCGTACTGGTTCTGTACGCAGACCACCGGCGCGATGGCCCTGGCCTCGGCGAGATGTTCCGGGGTGACGTTGGAGATGCCCAGGTGGCGGATGAGCCCGGCGTCGCGCAGTTCGGCCAGTGCGCCGAAGCGCTCGACGATCGAATCGGTTCCGATGATGCGCAGGTTCACCACGTCGAGGTGGTCGCGGCCGAGCTGACGCAGGTTCTGCTCGACCTGGCCGCGCAGCTGGTCCGGGGTGGCGTGGGGCAGCCACTCGCCCGAAGGAGCGCGGCCCGGCCCGACCTTGGTGGTGATGACGAGATCGTCCGGGTACGGGGCCAGGGCCCGGCTGATCAGTTCGTTGGCGGATCGCAGGGGCGAGAAGTAGAACGCGGCGGTGTCGATGTGGTTCACGCCGAGCTCGACCGCGCGGCGCACCACGCTGATCGCCTGGTCCCGGTCGCGCGGTACGGCGCCGGGCACCAACGCCTCGCCGGTCTGGGGCAGTCGCCGCCGTGCTCGGCCGCTCCCGGACCCTGCTGCTGACCGAACTGGAGACCCCGGCCTCCACCACGGAACTGGCCCACCGTACGGGGCTCTCCCCGGCAGGGGTGTCCCAGAACCTCACCGCGCTGCGCGACGCGGGCCTGGTCAGCGCACACCGAGCGGGCCGCTCGGTGCTCTACGCCCGCACCTCGATCGCTGATTCCCTCCTCGCCGAGTGATCTGCGCAGCGACCGGCTCGGCCCGGCCGGCCCACAAGGACGATCGCCCAGGCCGGCCGTCCGGTGCCGTGACGCACCTCAGGGGCGCGCGTCCAGGAACGATGTGTCGTGCTTTCCGTTGCGGAAGGCGGGGTCGGCGATGACGTCGCGCAGCAGCGGAATCGTCGTGTGCACGCCGGGCCCGGAGATCCGGAACTCCGCCAGTGCCCGGTCCATCCGGTCCAGGGCCGCTTCCCGCTCGGGCGCCCAGGTGATGACCTTGGCGAGCAGGGAGTCGTACTGCGAGGGCACCCGCCAGCCGGCGTAGCCGTGGGTGTCGACGCGGACGAACGGCCCGCCGGGCGGCACGAATTCCTCGAGCGTGCCCGGGCACGGGGCGAAGTTGCGGGCCGGGTCCTCGGCGTTGACCCGGCATTCGACGGCCGCGCCGCGCGGTACGAGGTCCTCCTGGGCGTAGCCGAGGGCCTGCCCGGCGGCGACCCGGATCTGCTCGCGCACCAGGTCGACGCCGAAGACGGCCTCGGTGACCGGATGCTCCACCTGGATGCGGCAGTTCATCTCCATGAAGGAGAACCCCTCGTCGTGGACGAGGAATTCGAAGGTGCCGGCGCCGGTGTAGCCGACCGCGCGGGCGCCGCGTACCGCGGCCCGGGCCATGGCGGCGGTGAGTTCCTTGTGCAGCCCGGGTCCGGGGCTCTCCTCGATGAGTTTCTGGTGGCGGCGCTGCACGGAGCAGTCGCGCTCGCCGAGGTGCAGGACGCTGCCCTGGCCGTCGGCGAGTACCTGTACCTCGATATGGCGGGCGCTGTCGCAGAAGCGCTCCAGATAGACCCGGTTGTCGCCGAAGACGGCCTGTGCGGTGGCCCTGGTCTGGCGGTAGGCGGGCAACAGGTCGCTCTGCTGCCGTACGACTGTCATGCCGCGGCCACCCCCGCCCGCCGCGGCCTTGATGATGAGCGGGAAGCCGATGCGCGCGGCGAGGTCGGTGGCCTCGGCGGCGCTGTCGACGGTGCCGGGGCTGCCGGGAAGCACGGGCAGCCCGGCGTCGGTCATCAGCTCCCGGGCGACGGCCTTGTCACCGAGCCGGGAGAGCACCTCGGGCCTCGGGCCGATGAACACCAGTCCGTTGTCGGCGCAGATCTCGGCGAAGTCGGGGTCCTCGGAGAGGAATCCGTAGCCGGGATGGACCGCGTCGGCCCCGGTGCGGATGGCCGCCTCGATGATCGCGGGCGCGGAGAGGTAGCTCTTGCGCGGCATGCCGGGGCCGATCTGTACCGCGGTGTCGGCGGCGCGCACATGCGCGCTGTCCTTGTCGGCGGTGGAGTGCACGGCGACGGTCCGGATGCCCATCTCCTTGCAGGTCCTGATCACGCGCAGCGCGATCTCGCCGCGGTTGGCCACCAGGATGGTGTCGAAGGTCACGGTCACCCCTCCCCCGCGCGGCCCGCCGGGCCCTCGGGATCGAGGAGCACCAGCGCCTGCCCGTACTCGACTGCGGCGCCGTCGGCGACCAGGATGTCGACGACGGTGCCGGCCCGGGTGGCCTCCAGCGGGTTCATCAGTTTCATCGCCTCGACGATGCCGAGCTGCTGGCCGACCTCGACGCGGTCGCCGGGACGGACGAAGGGCGGGGCGCCGGGGGACGGAGCGAGATAGAACGTGCCGACCAGGGGCGCGCATTCGTGGTAGCCCTCGACCGTCTCCTCGACGGGCGGGGCGGCGGTGGGCCCCTCGCCCTGGGGGGCCTGCCCCTCTTCCCACTCGACCTCGATGCTGGCCGCGCCCAGACTCACCCGCACCCTCCTGGGGTGGTTGGAGCCGACTCGTACGACGTCCGCGATGCTGCGGCAGATGTCGGTGAGGGCCAGGGCGCTGGTGTCGTAGTCCAGACCGCTGAGCGGGTCGTCGGTCCGGGGATTGCGGAGGCTCTCCTTGGTCACTTCGCTCATGGGTATCTCTCCGTAGTACCTGCCGTTGCCGATGCCGTGACCACCTGCGAAATAGCTGGTCACGTCCGTGTCCCCGGGTCGGGGGCGAGACCGAAGGCGCGGAAGCGCCGGCGCCGTCCGGCCGGTGAGGTGGTGCGGCCGCGCAGCTCGCGCAGCGCCACGACGGTGGCGCGGCGTACGGTGTCGCTCATCGCCGTGGTGTCGGTGTGGCCGCCGCCCTCGGGCTCGGGGATGACTCCGTCGACCACTCCGAGGCGCAGCAGCGAGGCGGCGTCCAGGGCGAGTTCGTCGGCGGCCACGGCGGCCTCGGCGGCGTTCTTCCACAGGATGGCCGCGCAGCCTTCGGGACTGATCACCGAGTAGGTGGCGTTCGCGCACATCAGCACCCGGTCGGCGACGCCGAGGGCGAGTGCTCCCCCGCTGCCGCCTTCGCCGGTCACCACAGCGACCACCGGCACGGGCAGTGACCCCATCAGCCGCAGGTTCTCGGCGATGGCGACCGACTGGCCCTTCTCCTCTGCGGTGAGGCCCGGGTAGGCGCCGGGGGTGTCGATGAGGGTCACCACGGGGATGCCGAGCTTGGCGGCGAGCCGCATCAGCCGTGCGGCCTTGCGGTAGCCGGCCGGGGAGGGCATGCCGAAGTTGCGGCTGACCAACTCTGCTGTCGTGTGGCCTTTCTGATGACCGATCACCATCACGGGAAGTCCGTCGAGGCGGCCGACGCCGCCGACGATCGCGGAGCACTCCTCACCGGCCCGGTCGCCGTGCAGTTCGACGAAGCCGTCGAGCCAGTAGCCGATGTGTTCGAGTGCGGTGGGCCGGCCGGCCTCACGTGCCAGCTGGACGCAGTCCCAGGCGGGCAGTTGGTCGAGGAGCTGGCTGTCCCGGACGACGGGGTCCTCCTCACCGGCGCCCCAGTCCGGACCGGGTTCCTCCGCGACGGCGAGCAGTCTGCTGAGCCGGGCGCGCAGTTCGGTACGCGACCACACGTCGTCCACCAGACCGTGCTCCAGCAGGAATTCGGCGGTCTGGAAGCCGTCGGGCAGCTTCTGGCGGATGGTCTGCTCGATGACGCGCGGTCCTGCGAAGCCCATACGGGCGCCCGGTTCGGCCACCACCACGTCGGACAGGGTCGCGAACGACGCGGCGACGCCCCCGTAGGTGGGGTCGGTGACGAGGGTGACGGTGAGCAGACCCGCCTCGTCGAGTTCGGCCAGGGCGTTGCTCGTCTTGGCCATCTGCATCAGCGAGAGCGCGCCCTCCTGCATGCGTGCTCCGCCGGAGGCGGTGACGATCAGCAGGGGTACGCGGTCGTGCAGCGCGGTCTCGGCGGCCGTGGTGATCGCCTCGCCGGCCGCCACGCCGAGGCTGCCGCCGAAGAACCGGAAGTCCATGACGGCGGCGACCAGCGGCCGCCCCTCGATCCGTCCACGGACCACCAGCACGGCGTCCTGCTGTCCGGTGCGGGTCCTGGCCTGCTGAAGGCGGTCCGCGTACGGGTGCTGGTCGACGAAGTCCAGCGGGTTGACCTGGGTGGCCGGAACCGGCACCGCCTGGGGGGTGCCGGTGTCGAAGAGCTGCTCGATACGGCTGGGCGCGTCGAGTCGGGCGTGCGCACCGCACTCCGGGCAGACCCGCAGCAGACGCGCGTAGCGTTTGCCGTAGACCAGGGAGCGGCAGCCGGAGCAGGAGACCCAGGCTGCCTGCTCGTCGGCCGCGGTGGTGCGGCCAACGGGTTGAACCGTGATGGTCATGAACGGGGCCTCTCTTCCGGATCGGGCCGGAGCGGTGAACAGGATGCGATCGCGGGGCGGACGAGAGGCCCGGGGCGTGTCTTCGGGATCAGGCCGTATCAGCGAGTGGGGTCCAGTGCCGGGGGCACCGCCCGTGCCCGGAGGGCCACGGGGGATGTCGCAGAGCGGAGAAGACAGGAATGGCGTGAGCCATGCCGGCCGACGACCAGGCGCGTGGGGGCACCTGCCCCGCCGAAGGCTGTGGGGTGGGGGTACCACTCACGCCGAAGGCTGTGGGTGACCAGGGCACGAGAGCCCGGCTGGATCCGAAGGACACACCCCGGGCTCTCAGTAGGCCGCCTCCACCTCGTAGATGCCGAACGGCACGGCGAGCCGGGTGTCGCGGTACGGACGCAAGGGGGCGGTGTCCTCACGGTGCCCGGCGCCCTCTTCCCAGCGCCGGAACGCGGCCAGATCGCTCCAGCGGCTCACGACGACGAGCGCGGTGGGGTCGTGCGGGGAGCGCAGCAGTTCGTTGCCGAGCATCCCCGCTACGCCCGCCAGGCGCTTGCTGACCTCGTGGTACGCGGCGCGTACCGCGGCCAGCTGCTCGTCGTCGTGGGCCGCCTGGTGGACCAGGACCCGGACCTCATGCGGCATGTGTGGCGGCCTTGCCCTCGATGTGGGCGATGACCTGCATCGTGTTGAACGAGCCCTTGCCGCGGTAGGGGTGGAGCCGTTCGCGGTGGGCGAGGTGGGCGTCGCTGGACTCGAACTCGCGGAAGCCCACTTCATCGGTCCAGTCGCTGACGATGAAATAGACACTCTCCTCGTCGTTGTCCTTGGACAGCCACTGGCCCAGACAGGCCGGGTGGCCGGTGACCGCCTCGGTGCTGCCGCGCCAGGCCTTCTCGAAGTCGGCCTCCAGACCGGGGTTGATCTCCATGCGGAGCAGTACCCGGAAGGCGCCCTCGGATCGTGAGTGCTTGCCGTTGGTCATCAGGAGATCCCTCCGTCGACGCCGATGGTGGACCCGGTGACGTACCGGGAGAGGTCGCTGGCCAGCCAGAGGATCGCGCCCGCGACCTCTTCGGGGGTGCCGAGCCGGCCGAGCGCGGTCTTGGCGCTGTAGCGCTCGATCATCAGCTGCTGCTGGTCCGCGGGCAGCTTGCGCAGGTTCTCCGTCTCGATGACGCCGAGGGCGACCACGTTGAAGCGGATGCCCTTGGCGCCGAACTCCTTGGCCAGCGAACGGTTCAGGCCGACGAGCGCGGCCTTGGTGGTGGTGTAGTGGGAGCGCAGCGGGATGCCGGCCTCGACCGCCTTGGAGCCGATGCTGACCACCGAGGACCCCCTGCGCAGCAGCGGCAGGGCGTTCTGGATCACCAGGTGAGTTCCGGTGATGTTGGTGTCGATGATGCGCCGCCACTCGTCGAACGGCAGGTCCGCGTAAGGGATGTGGCTGATGGCGCCCGCGTTGTTCACCACGAGGTCGAGCCGGGCGAACTGCTCCTTGGCCTGGGTCAGGAGGGCTGCGACATCGTCCGGGTCGGAGACGTCGGCCCGCATGACATGGTGGTTGCCGCCGGTCTCCTTGAGTTCCTTCTCCAGCGAGGTGACCGCGTCGCCGGAGTTCTGGTAGCAGGTCAGGACATCGACGCCGGCCTCGGCCAGCGCTTTGACGATCCCCCGGCCGACCCCTCGGGTGCCGCCGGTGACCAGGGCCTTCTTGCCCTTGAGACCGAGATCCATGAATTCCTCCGCAAGAGTGTCAGTCAGAGCAGCAGTGCGAGGGCGGCGCAGTTGACCAGCAGCGCGAGCAGGGTGAGCACGCTGCGCCGGTGGTTCCACGCGCCCCAGTTCCAGCGCGGGTCGTTGGCCTCGAAGTCGTCGGGCAGGTTGTCCGGATCGAGGGTCTGCACCCATTTGTTGACCGGGACGTTCTTGATCAGTGAGATGGTGACGGTGGCCGCGGCGAGCACGGCGCCCACGATGAACAGGGCGCGTACGGCCGCCTCCGGCGCGATCACCGCCAGGACGGCGTCGCCGATCAGCGTCCCGAGCAGGCACAGCGGCATCGCCGGGTCGTAGCGTGTGGCGAAGAAGGCGTGTGCGTGTACGTAGCGGTCGGCGGGCAGGGCCGCGAGCAGCGGCCAGCCGCCGAGCTGGGTGCCGAACAGCACGCCGGCGGCCAGGCCGTTGACGAGGACCACCACGGGGACCAGATAGGCGATCACCGTTGGAACCTCCTCAGCCTGCCGTGGCGCGGCGGGCCGCTTCGGCCTCGACCTTCTGCTTGATCAGGTTCATCTGGATGCCCGTGTTGCGGTTGAGGTGCTCGGTCATACCGGCGTCGCTGGCCGGGGCCTCGGGCTTCATGTGGAAGTCCTGCACCCAGCGCATCCGTACGCCGCCGTCCTCCTGGGTGTACTCCCAGAACAGCCGCATGAACTCGAACGGGCCGGTCTCCACGCGGTGGGCGTGGACGGTGCGGCTCTCCGGGTCGGGGACGCGGCGGGAGACCCAGCTCCACACGTTGCCGTCCTCGTCGGGGTGCATGGTCAGCCGGAAGGTGATCTCCCGGCCCTCCTCCTCGAGGATCTCCACGGAGGCGTACTCGCTGAAGAGCTGCGGCCAGGACTTGAGATCGTTGGTCATGTCCCAGACCAGGTCCATCGGCGCTTCGATCACGATGCTGTTGTCGGTGTGTCCCGCCATGACGGCCTCCTGCCGTGAGTCGGTTGGCGCGGTTGTCGGCCGGCCCGGGTTCAGCCCGCCCGGCCGAGGACGAGCGCCGCGTTGAAGCCGCCGTGTCCGCGGGCGACGACGAGCGCGGTACGCAGCTCCTGGTGGCGCGGTTCGCCGAGCACGAGGTCGATCTCGTGCCCAGGGGCCGGTGCGGTGGGGCCCACGGTGTGCGGGATCACCTGATCGCGCAGGGCGAGCAGGGCTGTTGCGACATCCAGGGGCGCGCCGCCGCCGTACAGCCGGCCGGTCAGCGTCTTGGGAGCGGTGACCGGTACGCCGCGCGGGCCGAAGATCTCGGCGAGCGCCTCGGCCTCGGTCAGATCGGCCGAGGGCACGCCGAGCGCGTCGGCGAACACCACGTCGACGGCGTCCGGTCGGACTCCGGCGTCGGCGAGTGCGGCCGCGATGGTGCGGCGCAGCGCCGGGGGCCGGCCGGAGGCGAAGGAATCGGGGCCGGCGGCGGAGGGCGGCGGCGGGTCGAAGCCCGCCGCGTAGCCGAGGACCTGGCCGTAGATCTTCTGGGCGCCGCGGGCCTCGGCGGCCTCGGCGCTCTCGACGATCAGCATCGCGCCGCCCTCGCCGGGCAGATAGCCCGACGCCTCGCTGTCGAAGGGCAGATAGGCGCGGGCCGGGTCCTGCACGGTGGACAGATTGCCGGTGGACAGCTGGGCGGTCAGCCCGTACGGGCACAGGGACGCATCGGTGCCGCCGGTCACGACGAGCCTCGATCCGGTGCGGATCAGGCGGCGTGCCTGGCCGATGGCGTCGAGGCCGCCGGCCTGCTCGGTGCAGATCACGCCGCAGGGGCCACGCAGCCCGTGCCGTATGGAGACCTGGCCGGTGGTGGCGGCGTAGAACCAGGCGATGGACTGGTACGCGCCGACCCACTCGGGGTTGTGCTGGTAGAGGTTCTCCATCTCGTGCTGGCCGAACTCGGTCCCTCCGGAGGAACTGGAGGTCACCACGGCCAGCTCGTACTCGGGCAGTTCGGCCGGGTTGACGTCGGCGTCGTTGATGGCGGCCTCGGCCGCGGACAGGCCCAGATGGGTCCAGCGGTCGGTCTGCTGGATGAGCCGGCTGGGCACCTGTTCCTTGGCCACGAAGCCCGGCACCTCGCCCGCCAGGCGGACCGGGTACGCGGACGGGTCGAAGCGGCTGATCCGCCCGATCGCCGGCTGCCCGCCGAGTACGGCGGACCAGTGGGCCTCGGCGCTGAGGCCGGTGGGCGCGACGACGCCGAGTCCGGTGATGACGGGGGCCTTGGCCGTTGTTGTGGTCACCGTCAGCTCCTCGAGTTCCGGGCCGCGCCGGGGCGGGCCAGCAGCATGGCGCTCTGGAACCCGCCGAATCCGCTGCCGACGCTGAGGACCACGTCCATCCGGTGCTCCCGGGCGGTCAGCGGGACGTAGTCCAGGTCGCACTCCGGGTCGGAGGTGCGCAGATTGGCGGTGGGCGGCACGACCTGGCGGTCCAGCGCGAGGGCGCAGGCCGCGACCTCGATGGAGCCGATGGCGCCGAGCGAGTGGCCGACCATCGACTTGATCGAGCTGACGGGGACCTTGTATGCGTGGCCGCCGAGGGTGCGCTTGAACGCGGCGGTCTCGTGCCGGTCGTTCTGCTTGGTGCCCGAGCCGTGGGCGTTGATGTAGTCCACGGCGCTCGCGTCGAGACGGGCCCGGTCCAGGGCCACCTTGATGGCCTCGGCCATCTCGCGGCCGTTGGCCTTGAGGCCGGTCATGTGGAAGGCGTTGCTGCGGCCGGCGAAGCCGACGAGCTCGCCGTAGATGTGGGCGCCGCGGGCCTCTGCGGCCGACTTCTCCTCCAGGACCAGCACGGCGGAGCCCTCGGCGAGGACGAAGCCGTCACGGTCCTGGTCGAACGGCCGGGAGGCGTGCTCCGGGTCGTCGTTGTTGGGCGAGGTGGCCTTGATGGCGTCGAAGCAGGCGGAGGTGATCGGGGAGAGCGGGGCGTCGGTCGCTCCGGTGAGCACGACGTCCGCGGTGCCCTCCTCGATCAGCTGGGCGCCGTGCCCGATCGAGTCGAGTCCGCTGGTGCAGCCGGTGGAGATCAGGGCGACGGGTCCTTCGGCGCCCACCTCCCAGGCGACCTCGACGGCCAGGGTGCTGGGCACCATGTAGCCGTACAGGTGCGGCACTCCGTAGGTGTGGTCCACCAGCCAGTGCTTGCCGGCGTCGCTGAGCAGGACGTACTCCTCCTCGAGCCCCATGGTGCAGCCGACCGCACTGCCGATGCTGACGCCGATGCGCTCGGGCGGGGTGTTCGCAAAATCGACT
Source organism: Streptomyces sp. NBC_00390 (assembly GCF_036057275.1). NCBI lineage: Bacteria > Bacillati > Actinomycetota > Actinomycetes > Kitasatosporales > Streptomycetaceae > Streptomyces > Streptomyces sp. NBC_00390. The sequence goes on from NZ_CP107945.1 coordinate 972,453, forward strand.
CCGCTGTCCGCCACGGCCTCGCGGGCCGAGACGACGGCGAACTGGGCCGCGCGGTCCATCCGCCGTATCTGGCGTGCGTTCAGCCCCGCGGCTGCCGGGTCGAAGTCGGCCTCGGCCGCCACCTGGGAGCGGAAGGCGCTGGGGTCGAACAGCGAGATCCGGCGGGTGGCGGTGCGGCCGGCGGTGAGCAGGTCCCAGAAGGCCTCCCTGCCCACTCCGCCGGGCGCGACGACGCCTATGCCGGTGATGACCGCTCTGCGGCTCACCGGGCACCGCCCACCTGGGGGTTGGACTCCTCGGGCCGCTGGACCTTCTCGGTGTCCACATGCCCGAGCTCGGGCCTGGGTGCGAGCGGTGAGAGATGGAAGGCGCCCTTCGCGGTCTCGCTGCCGGTGTTGACGAGCCGGTGCCGTACCCCGATGGGCACGAGCAGCGAGTCGCCCGGCCCGAGCGTGATGGGCTGGCCGTCCATGGTCATCTCCAGCTGGCCGGAAATGACGTGCAGGAACTCCTCGGAATAGGGGTGGTAGTGCTCGGTGACGAAGTCACCCGGCTCCAGGGTCAGTACACCGCCGAAACCGGAAGTGCACCCCACTGTCCTGGGGCTGAGCGTCGTCCGGATGTCGCCGCCGCGCCGGGTGTTGGCCTCGACGTCGTCAGCGTGCACCCGCACGGTGCGCGTGATCTCGGTGGTCACTGCCCGCCTCCTCAACGACCTGGTCCGTCCAGTGGCTCGAACCGTCCCAGCCGTACCTAAAGGCCGGCTCGAAGAAGCGTTGATGTTCCAGCGGAGCGGGGACGGGTGTACCGGCGCTCGAGCACCTGGCGAGCGCGGTGCCGTGCGATGGCCGGGCAGGAGTCCACCCGACCAGGGGAGCAGCCATGCCCTTCGCCGCCATCACGTACGACATCAAGGCCGGCTACGAGAAGGAGATCACCGAGATCTTCACCGGCTTCCGCAGGGTGGGCTCGCCCGTCGTCAAGGACGACGGGGGCGAGGAGAGCGCCCGCATTCTGTCCACCGCGGTCTTCATCCGCGACGACACGATGGTCCGGGTCATCGAGTACGAGGGGGATCTGCGCGCCATCGCACGGCACATGGCGGTCCAGCCGGGCGTGCGCGAGGTCGAGGAGAGGCTCGCCCCCTATCTGACCAGGCCGCGTGCGACGGACACCGTCGAAGGCTTCGTCGCCACGTTCGAGCGGTCGCTGCTGACCTGTATGGCGCAGATGTCCGTGCGTGACGCGCCTCGCCCGTCCACGAGCTGAGGGAGATGTACGTGCTGAACCGCAGAAGTCTGCTCAAGGCGGGTGCGGCGGCCGGTGTGCTGGCCGCCGTACCCGCCGGTCTTGTCCTCGGCACGCCGCCCAGGCGCGCCGCGGCGGCCACCACCCCGTTCACGGTGCCGCTCAGGGTGCCGAGGCCGCTGCGGCCGACGCGGCTGGCCGACCACGATCTGTACCGGCTGACGTCGCGGGACGCCGATGTGGCGATCCTGCCCGGGACGACGTCCCGGGTCCGGACCCTGGGCGGGGCGCTGAGCCCGCTGATCGTGGCGCGGCGCGGCCGGCCGGTGATCATCGAGCAGGCCAATGCGCTCGATGTCCCGTTCTCGATGCACCTGCACGGCGGGCATGTCCCGGCGCACTCGGACGGCCACCCCGACAACGAGGTGGCTCCCGGCCGCTCGCGGCTGTTCCGCTACCCGAACAACCAGCCCGCCTCCACGATGTGGGTGCACGACCACTCGCACCACGCGCACGCGGAGAACATCTACCGGGGCGCCGCGGCCACCTATGTGCTCACCGACCCCGCCGAGGACGCGCTGCCGCTGCCGAAGGGGCAGTACGACGTCACGCTGCAGCTGCGCGACGCGAAGATCGAGGACGACGGCACGCTCGTGTACGACCTGCACGGCTTCCAGGACCGGCCGACGTTCCTGGTGAACGGCTCGCCCAGGCCCTACTTCGAGGTCGCGGCCCGCAAGTACCGCTTCCGGCTGGTCAACACCTCCAACGAGCGGGCCTTCGTGCTGCGGCTCGGCGAGGGCGAGGAGTTCACGCACATCGCCACCGACGGCGGGCTGCTGCCCGCTCCGGTGCCGAGCCGGATCCTGCAGGTGTGGCCGGCCGAACGGCAGGAGATCGTCATCGACTTCTCCCGGTACCCCCTCGGTTCGAAGGTCGTGCTGTCGACGATGATGACCTTCCCTGGTGAGGCGCCGGAGGTGATGCGCTTCGACGTGGTGCGTACGGCGGCCGATCCGAGCAGCGTGCCCGCGGCGCTGCGGCCGGTTGCGGACCTGGGGACACCGGCGGTGGAGCGGACGTTCGCCATGTCCTTCGACCCGCGCAGCCAGCAGCATCTGATCAACGGCATGCCGTTCGACGTGAACCGGGTCGACTTCCGGCCGAAGCTCGGCGTCACGGAGATCTGGACGATCGAGAACAAGGACGTCGACTTCACCATCCCGCACTCGCTCCACCCGCACCTGGAGCACTTCCAGGTGGTCGACCGCAACGGCAGGCCGGCCGGTCCGGGCGAGGCGGGGTGGAAGGACACCATCACGGTGATGCCGGGCGAGAGCGCCCGGATAAAGATCAGGTTCACCGACCACACCGGGAAGTTCATGTTCCACTGCCATCTGATGGGTCATCTGACGATGGGAATGATGGGCCAGATGGAGATGGTGCGCTGACCTGCCCGTCAGCCTCGCCGTACACAGCGAACCGCCGCGGCGGTCACCGTGATCAGATCACGGTGACCGCCGCGGCGTTGAGCACGAGAGCGATGACGGCGAGCAGGGTGCGCAGCAGGTGCCAGCGCCGCCACAGCGGGCGCGGGTCCTGCCAGTCGGCCGGCAGGTCGTCGGGGTTGTCGACGGCCTTCACCCGGCGGTTGATCGGTACGTTGCACAGATGCGAGACGGCGGAGACCCCCAGCAGCAGCACCGCGGCGACGGCGAACAGCAGCTGTGCCGTGCCGTCGTCGGCGACCACGGCCAGCCAGCCGGCCAGCAGCGTCGAGGTCAGGACGACGACGGGCATGGTCGGGTCCCAGTTGCGGCCCAGCAGCTTGTGCGCGTACACGTAGGTGGTGGTCTCCATGGCGAATAGCGCGGGCAGCACGCTCAGCGCCACGGCGAACAGCACCCCCGCGGTGACCCCGCTGCCGAGGAGAACAGCTATCCCCAGCACCTCGGTCATGGCGCTCAGGTCCCGGCCGGGTGGGTGTCGACGGTGAGCTGGGCGATGGAGCGCATCGTGGCGTTGCGGAAGTACGCCGCGAAGCCGGCCGGTGAGCTGGTGTCGCGCTCTTCGGCGAGGTACGGCTGGAGCTTCTCCTCCAGGATGTGCACGCCCTTCTGGGTGGCCATGTGGCGGCCGACGGCGGCGAAGTCGCCCTCGTAGTGGATGACGCGCACCATCACGTCGTCCTTGATGAACACGCCGGTGCCGAGCAGGCGTCCGGCGGCCCCGCCGTCGTCGCCCTTGAAGTCGGGGGTGTCGACGCGGGCGAAGTTCGCGAAGATCTCGGCGATCTCGTCCTCGTGCCCGGGCTTGACCCGGTAGGTGATCGCTGCGTATGGCATCAGATTCCTCCATCGACGGTGATCGTGGCGCCGGAGACGTAGCGGGACGCGTCCCCCGCCAGGAAGAGCACGGTTCCGGCCACGTCCTCGGGCCGGCCGAGACGGCCCAGCGCGGTCATCGCGGCGATCCGCTCCCTCAGCTGGGGCGGCAGATCTCCGCCGGTCTCGGGCTCGGTGACACCCGGAGCCACCGTGTTGACACGGATTCCGCGCGGCCCGAGCTCCTTGCACAGCGCCCGTGAGAAGCCGACGAGTGCCGCCTTCGAGGCGGAGTAGTGGGCGCTGAAGGGCCGGCCGCGCAGGGCGACCGACGAGCCGATGTTGACGATGGAACCGCCCTCGGCCAGCAGTTCGAGCACGGCCTGGGTGACCAGGTAGGCGGAGGTCACATTGTGGTCGAACAGGCGCTGCCACTCGGCCGCGTCCAGGTCGCCGAACTTGGCGTGACCGTCGACGCCGACGTTGTTCACCAGTACCTCGAGCCCCCCGAGTTGCTCGCGGCAGGCCTTGGCCAGCGTGCGGGCGCCCTCGGCGGTGGTGACGTCGGCGCGTACGGTCAGATGTCCCTCGCCGAGCGCGTCCAGCTCCCGGGCGAGGGATGCGGCGGCCTCGCCGTCCCTGCTGTGACCGGCCACCACACGGGCTCCGGCGCGGGCGAAGGCCAGCGCCGCCGCCCGGCCGATCCCGCGGGTGCCCCCGGTCACGAGCACCCGCTTCCCGGCGAGGCCCGAGACGCCGGCGTCTTCCGTGCTCATGCCGCCTCGGGCAGGCTTGCGTTGATCATCTTCAGCAGCAGCCGCGGCGTCTCGGCCTCGACGACCGCGTCGTCGGAGAGCTCGACGCCCCGCTCCCGCTTGATGACACCCGTGACCTGCAGCAGTGCCAGGGAGTCGTAGCCGAGATCGATGAACGGCACGTCGAGCACCGCATCGCTGTCGAGGTCGATGCCCTCGGACTCACCGGCGCATTCGCGGAGCTTGTCGGCAAGCTCCGGCAGGGTGAACTGGCTCACTGGATCCGCCCTCCGTCCTTGGTCCATATGTAGAAGGCCTGCGCCATGGCGTCCTTGGGCTCGCGCCAGTTGGGGTCGTACGGCGAGACGCACTTGGCGAGGCGGGTGTTGATGTCGTCGTAAAGGGGGTGACTGCGGGCCTGGTACAGCCTCGGGCTGATGTCCTCGTCGGCCTCGACGAGATGGAAGTAGAGATCGTGGAAGGTGAACAGCGACCGCCTCGTCACACCGATCATGTGGGGCAGCTCGCTCGAGTCGGACTCCTCGAAGATCTTGGCGATGTCGCCGGCCTTGCCCGGCTCCATCCGAGCCACTATGAGCGTCCGGTGTGCCACCGTCGGCCTCCTTCGTGGAAAGTGCTGGACAGCCCGGTGATTGACGGGCTTCGAGCACCGTGGCAGGCCGTGGTGGAGTGCCGCTCGACCGGCCGTCCAACGTCCTTGGGGCGGCCGGGATTTCGCCCGGACCCCGGGCGGCACGGGGGGGGCCGCGCCCCCGCCGCCCGTGCGGTGCGGTCAGTACGAGAGCGGAGTTGTTGCCGGCGAACCCGAAACTGTTGACCAGAGCGGTGCGCGGCGCTCCGGGCAGCCGACGGGCCGCGGTCAGTACGCGCAGGCGACGGCCGCTCGGTTCCGGGGAGGTGAGTCCGGGGGTGCCCGGAGCGACACCGGTGTGCAGGAATCCGAGGGCGGCGGCCAGCCCGGGCGCGGACGAGCAGTGCATCAGATGCCCGATGCCGCCCTTGTGGCCGCTGACCGGGACGGCGTGCCAGCCGCGGCGGGCGCCTACCACGTCCAGGGCGGCGAGTTCGGCGTTGTCTCCCTGGATCGTTCCGGAAGCGTGGGCGTGGATGTAGCCGACGGTGTCGAGCCCGGCGTCCTCGAGGGCGGCGGTGACGCACTCCGCGATGGCGTCCTCGTCGGACGCCGCCGGGCTGCGGCCGCCCACCTTGGCGGCAGTGCCGGCCAGGCCGGCCAGCGGACGCGCCCCTCGCCGGGTGGCGGAATCGGCGCGCTCCAGCAGCAGGGCGCCCGCGCCCTCGCCGAGGCTGGTGCCGTCGCGTCCGGTGTCGAAGGGGCGGGCGCCGGTCGGGCTGAGCGCGCCCGTGACCGCCATGCCCGCGTACTCGTAGGAGTTGAGCACGAAGCTGCCGACGACGAGTGCGGTGGTACCGCAGCGGGAGCGCAGCCAGGTGCGGGCGTAGTCGACGGCGAAGGAGAGGGAGGCACATGCCTGGGAGAGATGGACGGTCTCGGTGTGCGGGCCGGTACCGGGCATGTCGTCGGCCGAGGGGCCGGCGAGCTCGAGGCGTCCCCAGCGCGGTCCGGGCGTCGCGAGGTACTCAGGATCGGGAACCAACGGTGTCTGACCCACTGTCACCAGCAGGGTTTCGGGGCCGAGTTCACAAATGCCGGCCTGGTTCAGTGCCTGACCGGCAGCGGCGCGGGCGAGACGGCCGCGCCGCGTCGCGGGGTCGGTGTCGCGCACCGGATGAGCGTCGGCGACCGCGGCGGTCACGGCGCACCGGAAGCCGTCCGCGGCGAGCGCCGGGTGCGGGCGCAGCGCCCTGGAACCGGCGAGCAGCCCGCTCCAGTAGGCACCGGTGCCGCTGCCGTAGGCGGTGATCAGGCCCATGCCGGTGATCACGGTGTCGGGCGCGGTGTGCCGGACGCGTCGGTCCGGCGGCCTCGTCATGGGCACCGACCTCCCGATGCGGCGGCGAGCCGGCGCAGCTGCTGCCGGTCCGCCTTGCCGCCTGGCAGCCTCGGCAGCGTACCGATCCGGATGACACGTGGCCGCAGCAGCGGCGGCAGGCTCCGGTGGCAGCGGGTCCGCAGGGCTCGTTCGCTGGGCGGGCGCCCGGGGTCGGCGGGCTCGACGAACGCGAACACCGCGTCCCCGTGGGCCTGTTGGGTGGGGACTCCCACCACGACGGCGTCGGCGACGGCATCGTCGGCCCGCAGCACGTCCTCGACGACAGCCGGTGCGTGGTTCTCACCGAGCACGATGATGATGTCCTTGAGGCGGCCGAGCACACTGAGAAATCCGTCGGCGTCCAGCGATCCGGTGTCGCCGGTACGCAGCCAGCCGTCGTCGGACAGCGCCTCGGCGGTGGCGTCGGGGCGGCCGAGGTATCCGGTCATCAGCCCGGGGCCGCTGACCTGGATCTCGCCGGTGCCGGCAGCGATCCGTACGGCGGTGCCGGGCAGTACGGTGCCGACCGTTTTGGCACGCAGGTGCCCGTCCGAGGACAGGGCGACATTGGGTCCGGCCTCGGTGAGCCCGTATCCGTCGTGCACGGGTGCGCCGACGACCCACTGAAAGTGCGCGGCGACGGGGGCGGGAAGTACCGCACCACCGCAGCCCCGGACCTTCAACGACCGCAGCCCGTCGCGCAGTCGGGGGTCGGACTCGGCGGCCCTGGCGAGCAGGGCGTAGAGGAAGGGGACGCCGTCGAGGGACGTCGTACGGCGGCCGGCGACATCGGCGGCGACCGCTTCGGGGCGCAGGGCGGTGTGCAGGTTCAGCTCGCCGCCGAGCCTGCGCCAGATGCCGAACACACTGTGTCCGTACGCGTGGTTGAGCGGCAGGGGAAGCAGGAGTGCGTCGTCGCCGTCGATACCGAGGTGCTGCGCGGTGGCGTGGGCCTGGTAGTCGAGGGCGGCACGGCTGAGGACGACCGCCTTGGCGGGGCCGGAGCTGCCGGAGGTCCAGAACAGAGCGCCGGTGCCCGGGGCGGGCGGCGCTGCGCGGGGTGTGCGCGTCGCGGTGACGAGCGGGGCGAGCTCTCCCCCGCGCTCCGTCGCGGCGGGCGAGGCCACGGCACCGACCTCGGCGGGCCAGTGCTGCTCGGCGCCCTGGTGTCCGCGCAGGAAGAGGGGTGCGCCCACCTGTTCCGCGGCGAGGGCGGTGACGAGCACGGCGGGCCCGGTCGTCGCATCCACGCCGACGGCGAGAGGCGGGTCGGCGGGGCCGAGCTCACGGGCCACGGCCCTGGCGGTCCGTTCGACCGCGGTACGCAGGGCGGTGGCGGCGATGGGCTCGCCGTCGATGACGAGGCGGCGGGGAACGGGGTTCATCTCTCGTCTCCCATGTCGTGGCCGGAGGCCAGGAACAGCCGGCGGATACCCGGCGGTACGTCGTCCTCGGGCACCTTGACGCGGACCAGGGCGATCCGGCCCGCTTCGGCGCACCTGCGGGCGCGGAGCAGCGCGAGGGGGATGGCGGCGACGGAGTCCGGGGTCTCGGCGCTGCCACCGAGGGCGCGGACCACGTCGTCGACGGGCAGCGGCCGGGCGAACCGGGTGAGGCCCGTGGGCGCGCCGGCTTCGCGGCGCAGCAACCGGGGCCAGCCGTAGCCCTGGTTGTCGAGGACGAGCAGGACGAGTCCGATGCCGAGTTCCGCGGCCGTGGGCAGCGCGTCCAGGCTCATCTCGGCGGCGCCGTCTCCGCACACCACGACGGTGGGACGGTCCTTGGCGGCGAGGGCGACCCCGGTCGCTGCGGCGAGGCCGAAGCCGAGCATCGTCTGTTCGCCCGGCACCACGGTGCGCCCGCGCGGCCCGACGCGATGGACGGGCCAGTGGTAGGACCAGATGTCGTTCGCGCCGTTGTCGTGGACGGTGACGGCGTCGGGGAACACCTCGGCCAGTGCGGCGAGGGCGGCACGGGCGGGTGAACCGGCCAGATCGCCGTCGGCCGTCCAGCCGAGCCATGCCCTGCGGCGGGCCAACAGCGCGCTCCGCAGCCAGGCGGCACGCTGCTCGGTGCGCTCCCCCAGCAGCGCGGTGAGGGGGGCCAGGGACAGGGCGGCGTCGCCGAGCAGTGCGGCCGCGGGTTCGGCCACCCCCGCGCCGAACGCCTCCGGGTCGCCGTCAATCTGCACGAGGCGGAGGGAGTCCAGGGTGTCCCAGCCCAGGCGGGCGGTCTCCTCCAGCCGGGTGCCCACGGCGAGCAGGGTGTCGGCGCCGCACTGGACGGTCTCCAGCGGCGGTGTGGCGTACAGGCCGACGCTGCCGCACACCAGGGGATGGTCCTCGGGAACGCTGCCGCGGCCGGCTGCCGTGGTCATCACGGGGGCGCCCCAGCGCTCGGCGAGCGCCAGCGCGGCGGGACCCGCGCCTGCCGCCCGAGCACCGCCACCGAGAAGGAGCAGGGGTCGTGCGGCGTCGGCAAGGAGTGCTGCGGCGCGCCGCAGCGCGCCGTCGTCGGGTACGGAGCGCAGTCTGCGGACGGGCCCGCCGTACGACGGGGGCCGGGCGCCGTCCGGGCCGGGAGTCTCGACGGCCTCGTGGGCGACCTCGACCACGCTCACTCCGGGCCGCCCGTTCAGCGCCATGTGGACGGCCCTGCGCAGCGCCCAGGCCAGCGACCCCGCGTCCGTGACCCGGAGGTAGGTGCGGGTGAACGCGGCTGCCAGGGCGGCCTGGTCGATGTCCTGGAAGCCGCCGCGGCCGATGCCCGCGGCGGGGACACGGGTGGTCACCACGATCACGGGGGCGCACACCGAGTCGGCCTCGACCAGCGCCGTGACGGCGTCGCCGAACGGCGGGCCCGCTCCGAGGGCCAGTACGGCGGGCCGGCCGGTGACCTGGGCGTGGCCGGTCGCCATGCACGCCGCGGTGCGGTGGGCGCGCACCGCGACGGCCCGCAGCTCGGGGTGGATGTCCGCGGCGTCCAGGAGCCCGGGTTCGTCGGTGGGCAGTGCGAAGACGGTCTCGCAGCCCGCTTCGGCGAGCGCGTCGGCGGCGCGCCGCCAGGTGGCGGGAACGCCGCTCATGTCCGTACCTCCGCACGGTCCGCACCGGTTGCGGCGCGCAGCAGGGCGCTGCCGAAGGCACCGGGCAGCCGGTCCGGGTCCCCGGGGTGCATGTCCGTGGTGACGAGGTGCACCGCGCTCTCGGTGCCGCCGGGTGCGAGCAGCGCCGCGACGACCATGACGCTGTCCTCGCCCGCCGGCCGGCCGTGGACGACCTCGCAGACGACCGCGGCGGGAACGGTGCCCGCGTCGACCGCGGCGGTGGCCCAGCGCAGTGCTGCCGGGCCCGCTCCGCCCGGGGTCACCAGTGCGTAGCTCGGGCCCGGCCACCGGTGCTCCACGGTGAACCTGCCGAGCAGCAGCGAGGGTTCCAGCGCCAGCGACACCGAGGGCCGCAGTCTTCGGGTGGTGTCCTCGCATCTGGCGACGAACTCGGTGACGGCGAGCAGGCAGTGGTCGGTCGCCGACAGGACGAGGGGCGTGTGGCACGGCACCGGGCCGATCCCGGCCATCAGCGCCTCGAGGACCCGGGTGACCAGGTGCACGGTGCCGGGGCCGGGCCGTCCCGCCCCGGCGACGAGCGGCCTCGCGAACGGCGGGCGGACGCCCACGCTCACCGCAGCGGCCCGGTGATGACGGACCGGCGCAGGCCCGCCTCCATGGACAGCAGCAGGGGCCGGCCGATCAGCCTGCCGTCGCGCCGGATGCTGCTGGCGTGCACCCCGTATCCGCCGAAGGGCTGATTGCCGTTCTCGGCGTCCAAGGGGGTGGCGTTGCGGATGATGACGCCCGTGCCGAGCGTCTCGCCGGTGAGCCGGGGCTCGCCGAGCGCGGAAACGTACATGCCGCGCTCGAGTTCCTCCGGGCTGCGGGCCCATTCGCGGAGCATCTCGGGGTCCTCGTACGGCACGATGCAGAAGACGGGCGAGAACAGCTCGGGCGGATGGAAGCCGGTGCCCTCGGGCAGGACCAGCAGCGACGGTTCGACCAGCAGCCGCTCCAGGTCCGTCCCGCCTCCGCAGACGACATGGTCGGCGTTCTCCGCGAGGAACTCGGCGGCTCCTTCCGCCGCGCCTTCGTAGACGAGCGGGGTCAGCACGGTGTCGGACCAGCTGCGCGCACCGACGGTGAGGACGGAGAGCTCGGCGCGCAACTGCTCGACGACGGCGTCGAGGCGCAGCCGGTGGACGAAGACGACGTCCGGGCACAGGCAGTCCTGGCCGCAGTTGTAGAGCCGGGCCCGCAGGACGGCCCGGCAGGCGGCCGCCGGGTCGGTACGGGGACCGATGACCAGCGGGTTGGGGCCAGATCCCATCAGGAGGAACATCGGCCGCTCGCCGATGTCGTTCATCACCTCGTGCGCATTGGCCGGCCGGCCGGTGAACACGACCGCGTCGGACCCGGCGCAGACCGGCTTGAACTGCCGCTGCGAGACGTCGATCATCTTGATCTTCTGCGCCATGTCCGGGTCGAGGCGCCTGCTGATCTGCCTGTGCACGGCGTACGCCGTGTCACGCACGCGGGCGGAGGGGCGGATGATCACCTCGTCGCAGTAGAGCGCGGGGATCAGTCCGTACAGGGTGTACGAGTAGAGGATGTTGTTCGACGGCAGGAAGACCGAGAGCCGGGACAGCTGAGGCGGGCAGTTGCGCGCCAGCTCCCAGGGAGCACCGGTCAACGCCCCCACCGAGCGCAGCAGTTCGTCGCGCGCGCTGCTGTGGGTGGCGATCCGGGTGAGCAGCGGCAGCAGTTCGTCGCGTCCGCTCAGCAGGGCGCTCGCCGACCGCATGGCCTTCCCGTGCGCGGCTTCGAGGTTGGGCCAGGTACGGGTGAAGGACTCCAGAACGGGCATGGACGGGTGGCTCATCGAACTGTCTCCTCGCGGCACGGGGGCGTCTGCGGGCGGGGGTGACCCGTGGCAGGCGGAAACGGTTGTAGCCGGATCTCCTCCAGCCGCTCTCGAGACGGTCCGACTAGCTTTCCTGCGGCCCTCTATGGATGTACCAGCGCGCTCGATTCCCGCTCGCGTCGTCCAGGACCGCGAGCGGCTCCAGTCGTTCTCGAGAGCAAACGACTAACGTTCAGCGGCCGTTCACATCGTTCAAGGGGACGTGTCCGATGGGACGGGACGTGTCCGACGGGTGGCTCACGGGGGGAACCGATACGGCTCGCTGCCCTCTTCCCCGCCGCGTGGCGGAGTCAGGAGTCCATCGGAGATGAGCCGCACCGAGATCACCGTCCATCCGTGGTTCCTCGAGGAAGGGCGGCCCGAGCCCGCCGCACTGCGCACGGTGTCCCCGGCCGAAGTGGGTGCTCTGCTGCGGCAGGAGGCCGCAGGACTGGATGTGTCGCTGCCCGGGCCGTGGCAGCCCGCACAGCCGTTCGTGCTGCCGCGCCGCTCCTACGACGAGTTGTTCGACATCGCCCGTACGCTGCTGGCACTGGTGCGCCGCGCGGTGATGGCACTCGACGGGAGCTGGCCCGGGCGGATCGAGGCGCTCTGCGCCGACCCGTTCGACTATCCGCTGCTGTCCGGGCAGGACAACACCGAGACCGAGTTCTGCTCGATGATGGCCCGGCCCGACATGGTGATCGGCGCGGACGGCCCTCAGCTGCTCGGCTTCCAGGTCAGCGGCACCTTCGACGGGCCGAAGGCGACGCAGGCACTGACCGCGGTATGGCAGCGCACCCACCCCGGAGCCTTCTGCGGAAACGATCCTCTTCTCACCCGGGTGCGGGCGTTCGAGGACGTCTGCGCGAGCCGCCGGCTGCCGAGAGCGGTCGCCGTCGTCGGCAGCTTCGGGGATCTGCACGACGAGGCGGACATCCGGTCGCTGGACAAGGACCTGGAACCGTTCCGCCGCCGTGGCTTCACCGCCGACTTCCTCGAACCCGGCCAGCTTCCTGATGCGCTGGGCCGGCCGGGCAGGCTGCGCTATCCGCTCGGACTGCGCAGCTTCTCCCCCTCCGAGTGGGACGAGCGGGGACTGAGTCTGCGGCCGGTCCATGACGCGCAGCGTGCCGGTCTGTTGCTGCTGCCGCCGCAGAGCAGCGGGCTGCTCGCCAACGGCAAGGCCCTGGCACTCATCTCCGAGGGGCGCCCGTGGATGACCCGCGCGGAGCGGATGCTCGCCGACCGGCATCTTCCCTGGACCCGTATCACCCTGCCGGGGCGCACCGACTGGCACGGCGAGGACTGCGAACTGGACGTACTGCTGCGTTCGCACCGGGAGCGGTTCGTCCTCAAGAAAGCCATCGGCATGACAGGAGGCGACATCCTCGTCGGCAGGCACACCGACCCCACCGACTGGCAGCACGCCGTGGCGCGCGCCCTGGCCGGCGGCGACAGCATCGTGCAGGAATACGTCGACCCTGCCACCTGCCCCGTCGAACTCACCGACGGCACGACCACCCGTACCGCGCTGGTCACGCCCGTACTCTCGCCCATGCTCTTCGGCGACCGGCCCGGCGGCTGCTGGGCGCGGTTCCTGACCGGCGACGAGACCTCCGACGACGCCGCGCGGGGAGTGATCGGGGTGCGCGGTGCCGGCGCGTCCGAGAACGCGGTGCTGACCTGGGCGTAGCGGGGCAGGCCGGGGCGGACGGGGGCCGGCGCGGTCGCGTGCCCTGCGCGCGACGTCCCGGGCGGTGGGCCCGCCTCCGGCACACGCCCGACGGCACCGCCGGCGGGCATCGCGTTCCGGACGCAACACCACGGCGCGGCCGCGTGCGACGCTTCCGTACGCGCGCGACGGCACGGCCGTGGTGGCGGGGCCCACAGGCGGCAGCCGGGCCGGGAGGGTGCCTGGACCGGTCGTCGCCGTCGGCCGTCGTGCGTTCAGCGCAGCCGTAAGGACCGCTCCACGCCGCCGCCCACGCCCGCACCGGCGCGGGCGGCACCGGTCTGGATCTCCAGTTCGGACGCCGATTCGAGCATCGCGCGCTGCAGATGCTGCAGTCGCGGCGACGGGTCGAGGCCGAGCTCCTGCGAGAGCACACCGCGAAGCCGCTGATACACCTCGAGCGCGTTGCCCCGCCGTCCCGACCGGTACAGCGCCAGCATCAGCTGGCCCTGGGTGTCTTCGTGCATCGGGTGCTGGGCGGCGAGCCCGGACAGTTCACCCACCAGCTCATGGTGACGGCCCAGCCGCAGATCGGCCTCGATGCGCTGGTTGAGGATGCTGAGGCGGGACTCCTCGAGCCTGGTCGCCTCGATCTCCAGCAGCGGTCCGCACTGGACGTCGACGAGCGCGGGCCCGCGCCACAGTGCGAGGGCCCTGCGGAACGAGTCCGATGCGATGGTGCAGTTGCCGCTCTCCAGGGCGCGGTGCCCCGAGCCGGCGAGCCGTTCGTACTCGCAGACATCGACGACGCCGCCCTGGGTGTCGAGCAGATACCCGCCCGACTCGGTGACCAGGATGCTCTTGGCGCCGTTCGGCAGCTCGGGCCTGCGGTCCGCGCCGAGTGATGCGGCGATGAGATTGCGCAGCTGCAGGATGTAGGTCTGCAGGGTGGTCTGGACGCTGCGCGGCGGGGCTTCGCCCCACAGCTCCTCCACCAGCGAGCCCACCGAGACCACTTGGTCCGGGTGCATGGCGAGCAGGGCGAGGACCTTGCGTGGTTTGACGGCGGTGGGGACGACAGAGACCCCTGACTGGACGACCCGGCAGGGCCCCAACACGCTGATGTCCATGTCCGCTACTCCCTTCGAGGCGTTCAGGCTCTGGCGATCGGACGGTGCGCTACCACACGGCGCAGTTCTGCCGCGAGCAGGGTGGGCAGTTCGGCATCACGGACGAAGAAGTGGCCGCCAGCAACCGTGCGCAGGCTGAAGCGGGCACTGGTGTACCGGCTCCAGCCGCCGACGGCCTCGGCGGTTGCGACCTTGTCCTCGGTTCCGGCGAAGGCGTTCAGCGGTACGGGCAGCGGGTCGCCGTCCTGCGCCCGCAGGCTGCGCGCCAGCCGGAGGTCGTCGCGCATGGTCGACAGCAGGATGCCCAGCCACTTGGGCCGCTCGAAGAGATACGGCGGCAGCGTGCCGTACTTGGCGAGTGCGGCCAGCAGCCGGTCGTCGGACAGATCGGGCTGCTCGACGAGCGGGGTGGGCAGATGGGGCGCGGCGCAGGCGCCGACACCGACCAGGTCCGGCCGGCGGTGCCCGCCGCGTACCCGGTGCTGGGCGAACCGGTGGGCGACCAGTGCGCCCAGGCTGTGCCCGTAGAAGGCGTGCGGCACATCCAGCAACGGGCTCAGGTGGGTGTCGAGTTCGGCAAGCAGCTCGGCGGCGTCGGTGATGCGCGGTTCGCGCAGCCGGGTCTCCCGCCCGGGAAGCCGTACCGGAAGCACCTGGATCTGCGACGGGAAACGGGGCCGCCAGCGCGCGAAGGTGAGGGCGCCCGCGCCCGCGTGGTGGAAGCACAACAGTCGGAACGCGGGCTCGGGCAACTCCGGTATGCCGGGCGACACTGCGAGATACTGGTTCACGCCCCCTCCTCACACCGCACCGGTTTCTCGACTACGCGGGCCCCGATCCTCACGACCACCGCTTTAAGGCCGCTTGACCGGAGCTGGAGCGAGGTGGAGCGGATGAGCTGGCAGGACGTCAGACGGTGAGTACTCCGTCACCGTCCATACGCCCGCGGCCGCTCCACTCGTCGATGGCTTCCTCACCGCGGAGGATGGCCTGGTGAAGCCGCTGGGTCCGGGGAGAGGGCTCGAGTCCCAGCTCCTCGACCAGGGTCTCCCTCAGTCGCTTGTAGGCGACCAGCGCATCGGACGAGCGCCCGTCGGCGCAGTAGGCGAGCATCTGCAGGGCGCGCAGGCTCTCGTGCATCGGGTGCCGCTCGCACAGTGCGCACAGCTCCCCCAGCACCTCGCGGTGCCGGCCCAGTTGCAGATCGGCCCCGATGCGCCGTTCCAGCGCGCCGAGCCTGCTCTCCTGAAGTCGCGTCACCTCGATGCCGATGTGCCGTCCGTGCGGTACGTCGGCCAGCGCGGGCCCCCGCCACAGCTCGATGGCCGCGGTGAGGTTCCTCGATGCCCTGGCCATGTCGCCGAGCTCGAACGCGGTGTGCCCCGCGCCGGCCAGCCGGTCGAACTCGAGCGCGTCGACATCGGCGGGCTCGACGTCCAGCAGATAGCCGCCGTGCCGGGTCACCAGGACGTTCTTGTCCCAGACACCGGTCGACTCGGGGATGGCGGAGCGCAGTCGGCGGCGCAGCTGCAGGATGTAGGTCTGCAGCGTGGTGGGCGCACTGCGCGGCGGGCCGGCGCCCCAGAGCTCCTCCATCAGCACCGGCACGGGCACGATGTGCTGGGCGTTGAGCGCGAGCAGCGCCAGGATCTGCCGTGGTTTGGAGGCGCTGGGAAGTACGGACACTCCCGCGGCCTCGCCGCGCAGAGTTCCCAGAACCTCCACGCGTACTCTGCGCCCCCAGTTCGGCATGTCCTTTTCCCTCACCCCGTCGGACGGCTTCTCCGTGGCGGAAAGCCGGTTCAGGGCAGGCTGTCATGCGGGACATCCGCAGGAACAGTGAGCAGTTCACATGCCTCATATGGAGATCACCTGGAACGGGCCTATGAAATCTTCACATCCAGGGAGGTGATGCCCCCACTGTTCGATTCCAGTCACGCCGCACAAACTGCTCTCGTATGCGCAGCCGAACATCCGCACAGGCCAACGCCTTCCCGGCACCGTTCAGTTGACGATGGGAGCAAGAAGATGTCTGGTTACGCGTCCAGCGGAACCGCAGTTCAAGTGGCCCGCACCAGCTCGGTCGAGCATGACTGGCGATTCGCGGAACTCGTCGCGCGGACCTGTCTGCAGCCGGAACTGGCCCTGCGTTACGCGCTGGAGCCCCGTAATGTTCTCGCCGAATTCGGCATTCCGGTCGCACCCGGAAGTGTCATCCCGGCACTGCCGGCGGACACCGACACCGAAGTGACGATCATCAATCTGTCCACCGAATCCGGCGACGGCTCCGGCGTTCACCGGGTGCAGCCCTGCTTCTGCGCGACCCGGCAGGACCTCGTTCCCGCGCCTGCAGCACAGGGCGTCGCCGGCCACGGCCGTATGTGAGCCGCTGGTGAATTCCCTCGGGCAGCGGATCGGGTTCAGGAGACATCTCACGACCGCCGTAGTACCGGGCGAGGCGACCTATCTGGTCTCCGAGCAGGGTGTCACCGCGATCGAGGGCGAGGCCATCGCGGTCCTCGCGCCCCTACTGGACGGCAGCAGGGATCTGCCCGCTCTCGTGCGGGACACCCAGGGCGTGCTGTCCGTGCGAGAACTCGGACTGCTCCTGGGAAAGCTGAAGCAGGCCAATCTGATCACCGGCAGCTCGGCGCCGCTCGAGTGTGACCCGGCCTCCCAGGACGCCGCGGCCTTCTGGGAGGCCGGTGGTCTCGAGGCGGCACGTGCGAGATCCGCGCTGTCCGAGGGCATGGTCCGGCTCGTGGACCTCCGCGCCCTCGGCGCGCCGCCCGCCCGGGACGCCTTCCACGCCGCCGGGGTCGCGATCAGCGACCCCGGCGGCTGTGGTCCGGCGGGCCTCACGGTCGTCCTGTGCGACGACTATCTCCTGCCTCAGCTCCAGGACATCGACGCAGCTCAGCGCCGCAGCGGCCGCCCGTGGATGCTGGCGAAACCGCATGGCGTGGAACCATGGGTCGGGCCGGTGTTCCAGCCCGGCGAAGGGGCCTGCTGGCACTGCATGGCGCACCGGCTGAGCCATCACCGCCGGCCCGAGCAGCATGTCGGCGCGGCCCTCGGGCTGCCCGTGCCACCCGCGCCGCCGCGTGCGGCGATCGCGGCGAGCCGCTCGCTGGCCTTCCAGACGATCGCCATCGAGGCGGCGAAGTGGATCGCCGGGTACCGCAGCACCAACCAGTCGGCGATCCGGGTGCTGGACACCCTGGAGCTCGGCATCCAGGCCCATCAGGTCGCCAGGCGCCCCCAGTGCCCGCAGTGCGGCGACCCCCGGCTGGTCGGGGATCGGGTCCAGCGGCCGATCGTCCTGACCTCGCGCCCCAAGAAGACCCTGAGCGGCAACGGTCACCGTGCGCTCACTCCCGAGCAGGTCCTGGAGCGTTACGAGCACCTGGTGGGCCGGGTCACCGGTGTGGTCACGGGGCTGCAGCGTGCGCCCGGCGGACCCGATTTCCTCAACTCGTACTACTCGGGCCCCAATCCGGCGCTGCCCAGCGGTTCGCTCGCTGCCTTCCGCTCCGGGCTGCGCTGCCAGAGCGGAGGCAAGGGCGTCACCGCGCTCGATGCCAAGGTCGGCGCGCTCTGTGAGGCGGTGGAACGCTACTCCGCGACACTCCACGGCGACGAACCCAGCGTCCGGGGACGGTTCGCCGAACTGGCCGACAGCGCGGTCCATCCCAACGAGTGCCAGCTCTACCACGAGCGCCAGTATCCGGAGCGGCGGCGGTGGAACGCCGTACAGCCGCCGTTCCAGTACATCTGCGACCCGTTCGACGAGGATGCCGACATCGACTGGACGCCGGTCTGGTCGCTCACGCGGGGCAGACACCGGCTGCTGCCTACGCGGATGCTGTACTTCTCCGCCCCGCCGGCGAGCGGGCCGTGCTTCGCCCTCGCCGACTCCAACGGCAACGCCGCGGGCAGCAGTCTCGAGGACGCCGTGCTGCAGGGCTTCTTCGAGATCGTGGAACGCGACGCGGTGGCCCTGTGGTGGTACAACCGCACCAGCCAGCCCGCGGTCGACATCGACTCGTTCACCGACCCGTGGATCGACGAGATGCGGGCCCAGTACGCCATGCTGAACCGGGAGTTCTGGGTGCTCGACCTCACCTCCGACCTCGGCATCCCGGCGATGGTGGCCGTCTCCCGGCGGATCGACAAGCCGGAGGAGGACATCATGTTCGGCTTCGGCTGCCACTTCGACCCGGGAATCGCGCTGCGCAGGGCGCTCACGGAGCTCAACCAGCTTCTGGCGTCGGTGCTGCAGCCGCCTGCGGACGACCCCGTGCTCGCGGACTGGTGCGCGCGCCGCACCGTCGAGAACCAGCCGTACCTGGCACCCGACCCGCTGGTTCCCGCCAGGCGCCGAACCGACTACCCGTACACCCTGCGGTCCGATCTCCTCGACGATGTCCACGCCGCTGAGCAACTGCTGCGCGCCCGCGGCCTGGAGCTCCTGGTCCTCGACCAGACCCGGCCCGACCTGGGCCTTCCCGCGGTCAAGGTCATGGTGCCGGGGATGCGGCACTTCTGGGCACGGTTCGGGGCGGGACGGCTCTACGACGTACCGGTGCAGCTCGGCCGACGTACCTCCCCCATCGCCTATGAAGAGCTCAACCCCATACCACTGTTTGTCTAGTGTTCGCCCGGTAATGACCGTCGCATCCAAGCCGCGCTCCCCTAGGATCCATGCACGCGCAGTAATGCGTCTGGGGTCAATCGGGGGTCGCATGTCTGACGTGGAACACGCCCAGGAGACACAACACGCGGAGACACAGCACGTGCTCGGCCCGGACCACCGAGCACCGCTCATGGACCGGCGCGGCTCGAACGACGCGGGTCTGGCACCCAAGATCGCCCAGGCGATTCTGCTGGTGGCGCTGGGCAGCGTGCTGGCCGCCGCGACACTCCACCTGCTGGCCGTCCAGCAGCACCTGCTGCAGCTCGCCGTGGGTACGGCCGCTCTCCTGGGCATGTTCGCCTCCCAGGTGGTGCTGTCGGCGCCCCGGAGGGTGCGGCTGGAGCGCGGGCACCAGTATCTCATCCTGGCGGTCCAGGTGATGCTCACCTATCCGCCGATTCTGCTGCTCGGCACCGCCTGGGTGGGGCTGACCGGCTTTCTGGCCGGATCGCTGCTGCTGACGCTGCGCGCGCCGTGGTCATGGCTGGTCTCGGTGGTCGCCGTCGTGAGCACCATGGGCCTGACCACGGCGTGGAGCGAGATGGCGCTGCTCGACGTCGCCTACGTCGGCGTCTCCACGGTGATGATCGCAAGCCTCGTGTACGGCCTGACCGCGCTCACCGAGATGGTGCTGCGGCTGCGCAGCGCTCAGCAGGAGATCGCCCGGCTCGCCGTGGAGCAGGAGCGGCTGCGGTTCGCCCGCGATCTGCACGACCTGCTGGGGTACAGCCTCTCGGCGATCACCCTGCGCAGCGAGCTGACGCTTCGGCTGGTGGACCAGCACCCGGCGAGGGCGCGGGAGGAGCTGGCCACGGTGCTGGACATCTCCCGCCAGGCACTCGCCGACACCCGGCAGGTGGCCCGCAGCTACCGGCACATGTCGTTCTCCACCGAACTGGCTTCGGCCTGCTCGGTGTTCGGAGCCGCCGGCATCGACGTCGAGGTCGACTGCGGCCTGAGTGAGGTGCCCGACGCGGTCGGCACCGTACTGGCGACGGTGCTGCGCGAGGGAATCACCAACGTGCTGCGGCACAGCGTTGTGCAGCGCTGCCGTATCTCCGTCAGGAAGAGCGGTGAGGAGGCGGTGGTCCTCACGGTCGTCAACGACGGAGTGGCGGGCGACGGCGACCGGCCGTCCTCCCACGACGGCGGGAGCGGCATCGGCAATCTGTCCGCCAGGGTGTGCGCGGTGGGCGGCAGACTGAGCGCCGGCATCAAGGAGGACGGCTGCTTCCATCTGATGGCGGAGGTGCCGCTCCACTGCCGGGACAGCCGGTGGATGCTCAGGCCGCCGAAGGTCAGGACGCCGTCGCGCCCGAGTGTGGTGTGAGGGTGCGACCTCGGCCGGCCGGCCCGGCGGCCGGTGAGACGTCACGGCGGAAAGGTCAGAGCCAGCCCTGTTCCCGGGCGATCCGGATGGCGTCCACCCGGTTGCGCGCGCCGAGTTTGGTGACGACCGTCGTCAGGTAGTTCCGCACGGTACCCACCGTCAGATACAGCCGGCCCGCGATGTCGGGGGCCTCGGCGCCGTCCGCGGCCATCCGCAGCACCTCGGTCTCCCTGGCGGTGAGCGGGTTCTCGCGTGCCGCCCATGCGTCCAGGGCCAGTTGCGGGTCGATCACCCGCTCCCCCACGGACACCCGTCTTATCGCGTCGGCGAGCTGGGTCGGCGGCGCGTCCTTGAGGATGAAGCCCGAGACCTGCGCCTCCAGCGCCCGGCGCAGATTCCCGGGGCGGCCGAGACCGGTGAGGATCAGGGTGCGGCAGGAGGGCTGCTTGGCGTGCACCTCCGCCGCCGCGGCCAGTCCGTCGATGCCTGGCAGGTCGATGTCGAGCACGGCCACGTGCGGGTCGCACCGGAGCACGGCGGGCAGGATGTCCCGGCCGGAGCCGACCTCGGCGACGACTCGTATGTCAGGTTCGAGATTGAGCAGAGCCACTAACGCACCCCGCACCATGTGCATGTCCTCGGCAAGGACCACTTTGATCATGTTCAAGGGTTCACGCAGCACTCGGCCTCCCCCGACCCGCCGTCAGCGAGCCCCGACAATACCTCTCCGAGTCGCTCTGAACACCCGCTCGAGCACATCCCGAGCAGCGGGTATGACGGTGTGGTCATGCCTCACCACTCGTCTGGGCGCAGTTATCCGCCCGTTCGTCGTTCGGCGACCGATCTGCCGGAGGAGTACGCGCAGTTACGCGCCGGCGCTCCGGTGGCGGAGGTCGTCATGCCCAGCGGCGACCACGCATATCTCATGAGCCGGTACGACGATGTGCGTACGGTACTCTCCGACGCCCGGTGCAGCAGGGCGGCGACGGTGCTGCCGGAGTCCCCGAAGCTGACGGCCGTCCCGTTCGACGCGGGCGGCCTGTTCACGATGGACCCGCCGGAGCACACCCGGCTGCGCTCGCTCGTCGCGGGCGCGTTCACCGCCCGCCGGGTCGAACTGCTGCGCCCCCGGATCCGTGAGCTGGCCGACGAGCTGCTCGGGCCGATGGCCGAGGGCGGCGGCCCGGCGGACTTCAACGAGGCCTTCGCTTTCCCCTTTCCGGTCGCCGTGATCTGCGAGCTGCTGGGGGTGCCGTTCGCCGACCGGGAGATGTTCCGCGGCTGGTCGGACGCGATCCTCTCGCTGACCGCGCACACCGCGCAGGAGATGCTGGAGCACAAGCTGGCACTGGTCGGCTATCTGCAGGGGCTGGCGGCCGAGAAACGGCGGACTCCCGGCGACGACCTGCTCAGTGCGCTCGTAGGGGTTCATGACGACGAGGGCCCGCTGACCGAGCACGAACTGATCACGATGGCGATGACGCTGCTGATCGCCGGCCATGAGACGACGGTGGGCGTACTGGGCACCTCGGTGTTCACGCTGCTGCGCCACGACGGCGGGCTGGGCCTCGTGCCGTCCGGCGAGGAGGAACTGGCCGCTCTCGTCGAGGAGTTGCTGCGAGTCAATCCGATCGGGGACGGCGGTCCGCTGAGGGTCACGACGGCGGACATCGAGGTGGCGGGCACGAAGGTAGCGGCGGGCAGCGCGGTGATCGGCGCGATCTGCTCGGCCAACCGGGACGAGTCCCGCTTCCCGGACCCGGACCGCTTCGACCCGTCCCGGCGCGGCACTGCCCATCTGGCCTTCGGATTCGGCCCGCACTACTGCCTGGGCGCGCCGCTGGCACGGGCGGAGCTCCAGATCGCCCTTACGGCGCTGGCCCGCTGCTTCCCGTCCCTGCGTCTGGCGGTGCCGGCGGCGGACGTGAAGATGCACACGGGGCTGCTGGTGAACAGGCTGGAGTCGCTGCCGGTGGAGTGGGGCTGAGGCTGCCCGGGCCGGATCGCCACAACATCCCCTCCGCTCCCTGGCGAGTTGCCTGAACAGTGTCCTAGGGTGCTGGCGCGAGCTGTGCAGTCGCAACGCGAGGGGGATCCGGCGTGGACACGGTCACGGGTGCCGAGCTCGAGGAGCGGATTGCCGAGCAGAGGACGGGAGCCGGTGATCCGCGGGCGCTGGTGGGCGAGTTGAGACGCGCCCTGCTCCTGGTGCCGTTCGACGCCGGCGGGTTGTGGACTGCGGAACTCGGCGGCGTGCGCTGGATCTGCGGGTTCACGAACGAGGACGCGCTGGCCCGGTTCGCGCGGGCGCGGGACACCGGCGACGGGTCGTCCAGCGGCCGGTCGTGGGAATTCGCCGAGTTGCGCGGGGCGCGGCTGTTCGACGAGATCGTTCCGGGGATGGGCGTGCCGGCCGGGGTTGCCGTCAATGTCGCCGATCCGGACGGGGCGATGCTGTTTCCGCCGGTCGTGGGCATCGTTCCCGATGCGGTCGCCGTCGATGCCGGCGAGGCACGCTGGGGGCGGGGCTGATGGGGGACGGTGGCGCGGCGGACCTGGGGGTCGACAAGGACAGCGTCCGGCGGATCACCGAAGGGCTGAGGGCCGCGGTGTCCGAGTTGCGGGAAGTCGGCACCGGCACCGGTTCGGTGCTGGGAAAGGGGTTCTCGGACATGGCGATGACCGGTATGGAGGCCGGTCACCACGGTCTGTCGGTGGACTTCGAGGACTGCTGCGAACGCTGGGAGTGGGGCGTACGTGCCCTGATCCAGGACGCCAACACCATCGCGGCCAAGCTGGGTCTGGCCGCCGGACTGATCTGGGAAGAGGACCAGTACGTCGAGGGCACCTTCAAGATCGCGGTGAACGCCGCCGTCGGCAACCCGCACGCCTCCGAGGACGAGATCGTCAACCAGAACTGGGGCGACGTGTTCACCCCGGACTACCTGGACCCGGACTGGAGCCCGGAATCGTTCGAGCGGGCCGGGGACGAGGCCGCCCAGACCTGGAAGGACACCGGCCGGGCGCTGATGACCGAAGGGACGGGCGGTCAGCGGACGAGCGCGCTCAACGACCTCTTCGGCGTCGACCAGGACGACTTCGACCGGGCGGTGGACGACACGTTCGGTCCGTCGCCCGAGGAAAGGGCCAGGCAACAGCAGCAGGGCGACGGGGGCAACTGATCCATGGGAATCGGCGATTTCATCAGCGACGTCACTCCGGATGTGGTCGAGGACGCGGTCGAGGACGGCGTCGAGTGGGCCGGAAACCGCGTCGAGGACGCCGGGAACTGGACCGCCGACCGTTTGGAGGACGTCGGCTGGGACTCCGGTGCCGACTGGGTGCGCGAGCAGTCCCGTTCGCTGGCCAACCGGATGGGCGCCGAGGTCGACGAGATGGACCTCGGGCAGACCGAGGACAAGACCAAGCTGATCTACGGCAGCCCGTCGAAGATCCGTTCGACCGCCTCCCATCTCAAGGACTTCCAGAAGGCGTTCAACAATGTCGGTCTGGGCCTCGAGGGCCTGGACTCGGACACGCTCAAGGGGAAGGCGGCGGACGCGTTCCGGGCGACGGTGAAGATCGAGCCGCCGAAGTGGTTCAAGGGTGCGGACGCGTGCGAGAAGGCGGCGGGGGCGCTGGCGGCGTTCGCCGGAACCGTGGAGTGGGCGCAGAACCAGGCGCAGAGCGCGATCGAGAAGTGGAAGGCCGGCACCAAGGCGTCCGAGGAGGCATGGGACGCGCACAAGTCGAAGGTCGACAGCTACAACAAGGCTGCGGATCGGTACAACGCGCAGGCGCCCGACCAGCGTGACCCGTCCACCCTGCCGCCGAAGCCGGGCGAATTCTCCGATCCGGGCAAGGGCCGTATGGAGGAGGCCCAGCAGATCCTCGCCGAGGCCCGCAAGCAGCGCAACACGGCGGCCGAGACGGCGCGCAGCGCGGTACAGGCCGCCCGGGACGCGGCCCCGCCCAAACCGTCGTACGCGGAACAGGCCATGGACGGCCTGAACGAACTTCAGGTCATGAAAAACCACTTCGGCGGGGGCATCGTCAAGGGCACCGCCGGGCTGCTGACCTTCGTGCGCAGCGTCAACCCGCTCGACCTGTACAACATCACCCACCCTGCCGAGTACGGTCTGGCCCTGAACAACATGGCCGCCGGGCTGGTCCAGGTCGCCAACGACCCGTGGGGCGCGGGCAAGCAGATGCTCGACAACTTCATGAAGGATCCCGCCGAGGGCTTCGGCCGGCTCGTCCCCGACGCGCTGCTCACCGCCGCCACCGCAGGCGCGGGGGCCGGGGTCAAGGCGGCCCGCCTTGCCGACGAACTCTCCGACGCGGCAAACGCGGCCCGGCGGGCGGACAACGCCGCGGATGCCAGCCGCAAGCTCCCCGACAAGTGCTGCGGGCGTGAGCCGGTGGACTTCGCGACAGGGCGCATGCTGCTGACGGAGACCGATGTGTTCCTGCCGGGCTCGCTCCCGCTGGAGTTCCGACGGGACCACGAGTCGTCGTACCGGGCGGGCCGCTGGTTCGGCCCCAGCTGGTCCTCCACCATCGACCAGCGGCTGACGGTCGATCCGCTCGGCGTGGTCTTCCACGGCGAGGACAATCTCCTGCTGGCCTTCCCCCACCCGGCGCCCGGCCTGCCGGTACTCGCGGAGGCGGGCCCACCCTGGCCGCTGGAGAGGAACGCGGACGGCAGTTACACGCTCACCGACCCGGACACGGGGCACACCCGGCACTTCCTGGCCCCGTCCGGCGCCGAGCCGGGCGGCAACGGCATCGCGCCGCTGGCAGAGCTCGCGGACCGGGGCGGCCGCACGATCAGCGTCGACTACTGCGAAGGGGGAGAGCCGCTCGCACTCACCCACTCCGGCGGATACCGGCTGGTGTTCACCACCGAGGACGGCCGGATCACCTCGCTGCGGCTGATCGACGCCGATCAGGGCGCGACCGAGGACACCGGCGGCACCGAGCTGGTCCGCTACGGATACCAGGACGGCCATCTCACCCACGTCACCCGGTCCTCCGGCCGGCCGCTGCGCTTCGAGTACGACTCAGAGGGCCGGATCACGGCCTGGACCGACACCAACGACTCCCGCTTCACCTTCGTCTACGACGACCAGGACCGCTGCGTGACCCAGACGGGTACGGAGGGCCATCTGCGGTCCGACTTCCGCTACTCGGACCAGGACCCCGAAACGGGACTGCACACCACCTCCGTCACCGACTCTCTCGGACAGGTCTGGCGCTACACGGTCAACGGCCGCCTCCAAGTGATCGCGGAGACCGACCCCACCGGCGCGACCGTCCGCACCACCCACGACCGCTGCAACCGCATCCTGACGCGCACCGACCCGCTGGGTACTGTCACGGTGTTCGACTACGACGACGACGGCCGGCTCACCGCCGTCACCCGCGCCGACGGCAGCGGGATGCATGCTACATACAACGACCTGGGACTGCTCGTCGGACTGACACGCGAGGGCGGGGCGCGCTGGCAGCAGGAGTTCGACGAGCGCGGGAACCGCCTCTCCGTCACCGATCCGGCCGGTCGCACCACCCGCTGCACCCATGACTCCCGGGGCCACCTCGCCTCGGTCACCGACGCCCTGGGCGCGGTCACGCGACTGCGCCACAACGCGGCCGGTCTGCTCGTCGAGCGTGAGGACCCCGCCGGCGGGATCACCCGGTACCGCAGGGACGCCTTCGGCCGTATCACCGAACTCGTCCTGCCGGACGGCGCCGCGACCGGCTTCGAGTGGACCGTCGAGGGCAGGCTCGCGTGCCGTACCGGACCCGGCGGCGCGAGCGAGACCTGGACGTACGACGGCGAGGGCAACTGCTCCGCTCACACCGACCCCATGGGCCGGGTCACCCGTTTCGAGTACACGCATTTCGATCTGCTCGCGGCCCGCACCGACCCGGACGGCGCCCGCTACGAGTTCGTCCACGACACCGAGCTGCGGCTGAAGCGGGTGACCGACCCGCAGGGGTTGACCTGGTCGTACGCGTACGACAGCGCCGGGAGGCTGATCGGCGAGACCGACTTCGACGAACGCACCACCGGCTACGAGGTCGACCCCATGGGCCGCGTGTCCGCCAGGATCACCCCGCTCGGCGAGACCATCCGGTACGAGCGGGATGTGCTCGGGCGGGTGATCAGCAAGGACGCCGCCGGTCACCTCACGACGTACGCCTACGATCCGGCCGGACGTCTGCTCCAGGCCGCGGGTCCGGACAGCGAACTGATCTACCAGTACGACCGTGAGGGCCGGGTCAAGACCGAACTCGTCGACGGGCGGGCCATCACCTACGCGTACGACGGGGCCGGCCGCCGCGCCCGGCGTATGACGCCGGGCGGGCAGGTGACCTCGTACGCGTACGACGCAGCGGGCCGCCCCGCCCGGCTGGCGGCCGGGGGCCGCGAAGTGGACTTCACCCGCGACGAGTCGGGCCGTGAACTGGTCCGCCGCTTCGGTGGGACGCTCGCCCTCACATCGGTACGGGACGGGTCGGGACGCGTCACCGAGCAGGAGATCACGTCCGGCGGGCGCAGCCTCGGCCGCCGGAGCTACACCTATCGCGAGGACGGCCACCTCATCGGCGTCGACGACGCGCTCAGCGGGCGGCGCCGCTTCGATCTCGACGCCGTCGGCCGGGTCACCGCCGTCACGGCCGCCGGCTGGACCGAGTCGTACGCCTACGACCGCGGCGGCAACCTGACGACGGCGGCCTGGCCGGACCGCCACGCGGGAACGGAAGCCCGGGGCGATCGCGCGTACACCGGCACCCGCGTCGTGCGGGCCGGTGCCAACCGCTACGAGCACGACGCCGCCGGGCGTCTGATCCGGCGCACCAAGGCCCGGCTGTCCAAGAAGCCCGACACCTGGCGCTACTCCTACGACGCGGAGGACCGGCTCACCGGGGTCATCACGCCCGACGGCACCCTCTGGCGCTACCGCTACGACCCGCTGGGTCGCCGTACCCGCAAGGAGCGTATCGCTCCCGACGGCGAAAGCGTCCTGGAGCGTACCGACTTCACCTGGGACGGGACGATCCTGGCGGAGCAGACCACTGCACCGGCCGGGGCCCCGCACCTGGTCACACTGACCTGGGACCACCAGGGCCTCACCCCCATCGCCCAGACGGAACGGCTCACGGACTCCGCCACGCAGCGCGAGATCGACACGCGATTCTTCGCCATCGCCACCGATCTCATCGGCACTCCCACCGAACTCGTCGACGACCGGGGCGACATAGCGTGGCGCAGCCGCACCACGCTGTGGGGCACCACCACGTGGAACGCCGACGCCTCCGCGTACACACCACTGCGCTTCCCGGGCCAGTACTACGATCCCGAGACGGGTCTCCACTACAACCACCATCGCTACTACGACCCGCTGACCGCCCGCTACACCACACCCGACCCCCTGGGCCTGGCCCCGGCCCCCAACCCGGCCGCCTATGTCCACAACCCCCACACCTGGAGCGACCCTCTCGGCCTCGCGCCGTACGAGAACAACGGCGGACTCGGCCAACTGGTCAAGGTGAACAAGCCCGACCCCGCCGCCGACGCCCTGGCCGAACGCCTCGGCGGCGAGTCCCGGGTCAAGTTCGAGAACGACCCGAAGGGGCGGGAGATCGACGCGATCAGCGACGAGTACGTCGCACAGTCGAAGCCGGAGGGGATGCAGATGGGAAGCGCCCTTCGGAACCAGGCCAAGGCGACATTCGAGTACGCGCTACAATCCGGTCGCACCCCGTACTTCCATTTCGACGGCGAACCCGGTCCCGGCGTCATCGACAAACTGAAGGAATACGGCCGGCGTTACGGGATCGAGCCCGTGATCGACACGACCCCGCTGGAATGAGGGCGATGTACGAGTTCCATGGCTGGTTCGGAATCGCCGAATCACCTGAAGAGGCGGACGCCGGGAGCCTGGACGCGGGCATCGACGAGCTGCGGGCGCGCATCGCGGAGATCGACTGGGCGACCGGTGAGGTCGTACTGAACGTCCACAACGGCGAGTTCTTCGTCCTGGCCAACGGCCTGATGAACCGCCGCCGCGACGAGGCCGACGACCTGGACGCCCTCCTGCACCACATCGCCACCCGTTTCCCGGGCTCCTGGGGCCTGCTCTACGAACGTTCCCCCGACATGGACACTCCCCCGGGGCAGGGCGCGTTCCGCGTCCGCGTGATGGCCCGGGGCGAGATCCAGGTGCGCCTGGACCCGTTCCTCTCCCCCGTCCGGCCGGTCATCGAGGACTGATCCGGCGCTGACCTGCGGCTGCCGTCGCCCGATCCCCGAGCCGCCCACGACGCACGGCCGGGTGCGTCGGCCAAGCCCTGTGGCGAGGCCGGCCCGCACTGCATATGCTTGACGGGAGTCCCTGCGCCCGCCGGTCCTCGGCGAGCGGTCTGTCGCTCGAGGTCGTGCCGCTCCCCTCCGCGCATCGTGACCCGTCGGCATCAGGCGAGTGCATCGAGCCGAGTATTCGCAGTCGAAATGATGGACGCGAGCGGCGCCACGCGCTGGCTGATCGCGTTCGGTAGGCGGTCGTCGCACGATTGTCGTCGTGAGGGAGATCATTTCCCATGGACCTCAACACCATCACCGAAGTCGTTCGACGACCGTCCGACCGGCCCGGTGCGGACTGGCGCGAAGGCGACGCCTGGCTCGCAGGCGGTACGTGGCTGTTTTCCGCGGAGCAGCCGAGCCTTCGGCGCCTGATCGACCTGACGGCGCTGGGCTGGGATCCCCTCGTCCCGAGCGACACGGGCCTCGAAATCGGCGCAACGTGCACCATCCGCGAACTGTACGCCTTTACGCCGCCTGGCGATTGGAGCGCGGGCGCTCTCTTCGCGGAAAGCTGCGAGGCGTTCCTCTCCTCGTTCAAGGTCTGGAACGCGGCGACCGTCGGCGGCAACATCTGCATGTCGTTGCCTGCCGGCCCGATGATCACGCTGACGGTCGCACTCGAGGCAGAATACGAACTGTGGGCTCAGGACGGGTCCGCGCGCATCGTCGATGCCCTCGACTTCGTGACCGGCGACAACCGGAACATCCTTGCTCCCGGGGAAGTCCTGCGACGCATCGACATTCCGGCGCGCGCCCTGAGGAAACGCGCCGCGCACCGCCGCTTCACACTGACCCGCCTCGGCCGTTCGACGGTATTCCTCATCGGTACCCGAACGCCAGGAGAGAACGACCTGCTGCTCACCGTCACAGCCGGCACGACACGGCCTGTGCGCATTGCTTTCGCCACCATGCCCGATGCCCGGACCCTGCAGCAGAGCATCGAGGCCGTCCCCGCCGACGTCTGGTTCGCCGATCCCAACGGGACCCCCGGCCACCGTCGCGATCTGACAAAGCACTTCGCCGAAGAGATTCGTCGCGAACTCACGGCAGGGGGCGTGGCATGACGTACATCGTGAACGGCAAGAGCGTCGACGAAGAACCGGACCCCGGCCAGTGCCTGCGCACCTTCCTCCGCTCACTCGGCCACTACGGCGTCAAAAAGGGGTGCGACGCAGGCGACTGCGGCGCATGCACGGTGTGGCTGGACGGCAACCCGGTACACAGCTGCATCACCCCAGCTTTCCGTGCGGACGGCTCCGAGGTGACCACGATCGAGGGCATGGGATCCCCCGGCAACCTGCATCCGATGCAGCGACAGTTCCGCGACGCCCCGGGGTTCCAGTGCGGTTTCTGCACCGCTGGGATGATCATGACGTCGGCAACGTTCACCGAGGCCCAGAAAGAGGATCTGCCACGGGCGCTGAAGGGCAACCTCTGCCGCTGCACCGGCTATCGGGGGATCGAGGATGCCGTGAAGGGCGTCACAGGCGTGGAGAGCGCCGCGCCAGGAAAGGCTGTCGGGGCGAGCGTGGTCGCGCCGGCAGCCGAGGACGTGGTCACCGGTCGCGCCGAGTTCACGATGGACACCCATGTCGACGGCATGCTGCACCTCAAGGTTCTGCACTCGCCACACGCGCACGCCCGGATCGTGTCGATCGACAAGACCGCCGCACTCGCAGTTCCCGGCGTGCACCGGGTCTACAGCTGGGAAGATGTGCCGCGCAGGCGCTTCACCACGGCGATCCACTCCGACCACCTGGTGGACCCGGACGACACCTTGATCCTCGACAACACGGTCCGCTTCGTCGGCCAACGCGTCGTTGCGGTCCTGGCCGACACGGTCGGGGCGGCAGAAGAGGGCTGTCGCAGGGTCGCCGTCGAGTACGAGGTCATGCCGGCGGTGTTCGACCCCGAGGAGGCCATGGCCGAAGGGGCGCCGCAACTGCACCGCGCGCACGATCCGTTCGCCCACGATCTCTTCCGCAACATCCTGCTCGAGATCCATTCGCACGTCGGCGATGTCGAAGCGGGGTTCGCCGAAGCCGATGTGATCCACGAAGGCACGTACTCCTCACCGCGAGTGCAGCACGCGCATCTGGAGACCCACGGCTCGATCGCCTGGATGGAGAACGGCCGTCTGAACGTCCGTACCAGCTCACAGTCGCCGTCGATCGCGAAGGTCAAGCTCGCGCATCTGTTCGCGCTGCGCCCGGACCAGCTCCGCGTGTTCTGCAAACGCGTCGGCGGCGGCTTCGGCGGCAAACAGGAAGTGATCTCGGAGGATCTGGTCGCGCTCGCCACGCTGGACACCGGGCGACCCGTCTGCTTCGAGTACACCCGCGAGGAGGAGTTCACCACGGCTTCGCCACGGCACCCGATGACGCTGACGGTCAAGCTCGGCGCGAAGGCGGACGGAACGCTCACGGCGTTCCAGGTCCGCAATGTGTCGAACACGGGCGCCTACGGCAACCACGGCGGCGAAACACTGTATGCGGGCGGCGCTGCCGTCATGATCTACCGCTGCCCCAACAAGAAGTACGACGCGTTCTCCGTCTACACGAACACCGTACCGAGTGGGGCACTGCGCGGATACGGGATGACGCAACCGGCGTTCGCCGTGGAATCGGCGATGAACGAACTGGCCCTCGCCCTGCACATCGATCCGCTCGAACTGCGACGACGCAATATCGTGCGACCGGGCGATCCGCTCGTCGCCCTGCACGAGGGCCCCGACGACGTGACGTTCACCGAGGACGGGCTCGCGAAGTGCATCGATCTGGTGGACGACGCCTTGTCGCGTACAGCCCATGAGCCGTCCCCCGGCCCCGGTTGGCTCGTCGGGACCGGCGCCGCGAGTTCGCTGCACGAGACCGCGCCCCCGACCGAACACATCTCCGAGGCCTGGGTCACGCTGGGCGACGACCTCATGTACGAGGTGGCCGTCGGAACGGTCGAATTCGGCGAGGGTACGTCGACCGCGCATGTCCAGATCGCGGCCAACCAGCTGGGCACGACGCCGTCGCGGATTCGCCTGGTGCAGTCAGACACCGACCGCACGGGATTCGACACCGGCGCTTTTGCGAGTGCAGGCCTCTTCGTGTCGGGCAATGCGGTACTTCGCGCGGCCGATGCTGTGCGCGACCGCATCCTGGAGTTTGCCGCCGCGCACACAGGTGTCCATCTCGTGATGTGCTCGATGGACGACGAGGGCGTCGTCTGCGGCGACCAGCGCGTGCCGTTGACCGAACTCGTCGCACTGGCCCGAGCACGCGGCATTCGGTTCACCGCCGCACGCAAGGCCTACGGCTCACCCCGAAGCGTCGTCTCCAATACGCAGGGATTCCGGATCGCCGTCCATCGGGTCACGGGTGAGATCCGGATCCTTTACAGCGTTCAGGCGACCGACGCTGCCGTGGTCATCAACCCCGCGCAGGTCCGTGGG
Source organism: Streptomyces sp. NBC_00390 (assembly GCF_036057275.1). Taxonomy (NCBI): domain Bacteria; kingdom Bacillati; phylum Actinomycetota; class Actinomycetes; order Kitasatosporales; family Streptomycetaceae; genus Streptomyces; species Streptomyces sp. NBC_00390. The sequence continues at coordinate 1,004,349 of NZ_CP107945.1, forward strand.
CAGGTGGAAGGCGGTGTGGCCCAGGGAATCGGCTTCACGCTGACCGAGAATCACCACGTCGACGCGAACGGTGTCATGGTCAACCCCAACTTCCGCAACTACCGCATCCCCACCTACGCCGATGTCCCCCGAACCGACGTGCTCCTGGTGTCCTCGGCGGATTCCGTTGGACCCATGCGGTCGAAGGGGATGGCCGAGTGCTGTATCAACCCCGTGGCCCCCGCGTTGGCGAATGCGCTCCACGACGCCACGGGCGTCCGCTACCGGGCGCTGCCCCTGACTCCGGAACGCATCTACAGCCGGCTCAACGAGAACCAGTTGGCACCGAGGGCCTGAGCAAGATGACCACCGAAAAGCTCGAAGACGCCGGCGCGACGGTCATCATCGGACTGAAGGTTCTGCCCGGACTGGAGCAGGAGTACGAAACGTGGCAGAAGAAGGTCAATGCCGCTTCCGCCCGCTACGCCGGGCACCTCGGCGCCGAGATCTCCCCGCCGACACCCGTGCAGCCCGACTGGGTCGTCGTGTACCGATTCGACTCGGTAGCCCATCTGCAAGCCTGGATGAACAGCGCAACCAGGCAGAGTCTTCTCGACATCGGCAGCAAGTACTTTGACGGCCCTGCGACCCAGCAGGTCGTCAGCGGCGGCACACAGCCGACGGATCCGCTGGTGACCGTCGTGGTCACCCACCGCGTACACCCGGACCACGTCGACGACTTTCTCGACTGGCAGCACCACATGAGCCAGGAGGAGAGCAAATTCGAAGGCTTTCGCGGAACCGAGATGTTCCGCCCGCTCGAGGGACTTCAGGACGAATGGACCACGCTGTACCGGTTCGACAACGCCGAACACCTCGATGCCTGGCTGACGTCGGCCGAGCGGCAGAAACTTCTCGCTGAAGGCGCGAAGTTCAACGACTTCAAACTGCGCACCGTCGACAACTCGTTCGGCAGCTGGTTCGCCTTCGAGGACAACGGCAAGCAAGCGCCGCCGCCCTCGGAGACCAAGACGGCCATCGCGGTCTGGGTCGGCCTGTACCCCACCGTTGTGCTGCTGACGCTCGCCCTGTCGCCCCTGCACATGCCGCTCTGGCTCGGGCTGCTTGTGGGCAACCTGCTCTCGAGTTTCATCATGAGCTTCTTCACGATGCCCTATTACGTGAACCCGCTGCTCAAGCGGTGGCTGCGGCCGAAACCGGACGAACCGGCGGCCAGGACCCACCTCGGCGGCCTCGGCATCGTCGCCGCGGTGACCGTGTTCTGGGCCTTTGTCTTCTACGCCGTCACCACCCAGATCTGGACGCTGCCCTGACGTCGCGGCCCGCCCAGTTGGTCGTCGTGCCACGCATCCTGCCCTTCCCCTCTGACAGCGCTCCGGTACGGGACCGCTCGGTGGAGATCAGGCGGGAACACACGGCCACGCCCTACCACACCCGAAGGCCCCGCAGGGCGGAAACAGCATGACGACGGCCTGATCCGGCACCCTTCCACCGGCTTTCGGTCATTGATCCGTGAGCTGCGAGCGCACAGACAACCCAGGCTGCCGCCGCCACCTCTCACACGATGGAAGACGGTTTCGCGCTCAGTGCCCGCCACGAACCCGGGCCGGCATGAGCGGCGTTCCGTACGCCGCTGTTCCACCACCGTCCCATCAGGCACTCGCAGAACGAGGAATGATGACCACATCCCACCGGGCCAGACTGTGGCGTCCGGCGCTCGCTGTCGCCGCCGCGATCGCCGTGACCGCCGGCGTCGTGGCTGCCGCTCCCGACGCCAAGAAGCAGCAGTCCACGCCGAAGCTCAGCCTGATCGCCGCCTCGACGTCGGTGACCCTGACCTCGTGGAAGGAAGACCCGGGCGTCTACCTGGACCTCGGTACGTACCTGACCGCCGAGAACGCACCCTTCGAGTTCAAGGTGACCCGCAAGTCCTACAAGGACCCGGTCGTCGCCCAGCAGGTCATCCGCGAGGGCAAGACGGTCCGGACCAAGACGCTGCCCAAGGGCCTGGTGAAGGACTTCTCGGGGCTGCCGGACTTCGTCGAGGTCACCATCACCGACGCGGCCGGCAAGAAGGTGCTGAGCAAGTCGGAGGCCTTCTGTCCGAACAACGCCTCCGGCCGGATCCGCCCCGACGCGCCGGCGCAGTCGAAGTACCCGCAGAGCTGTCCCGTGAACCCGTTCACCCTCGGTTCGGTGTGGGGTGTCGAGAACGGCTGGGCCTCCAACACCTACGCGGGCTACTACTCCGCCCCGGTCAAGCTGAAGGCCGGTAAGTACACCGCCAAGGTGTCCGTGGCCAAGCGCTACCGGGACCTGTTCGGCATCGCGGACAAGCCCCAGACGGTCAAGGTGACCGTGCGCGAGCAGAGCATGGAGGGCCCGGGCGGATCGGGTGGTGCCGCGAAGCACGGTGCCCACGCGGCCGGGCACTCAGGTCACGGCGCGATGCGCATGCCCGCGCCCGCCGCCGCGACCAGCGGGGCGGGACCGTCGTACAACGTCGGCCACGGGCCCTACACCCCGGCGCCGCCCGCCCTGCCGTGGGCACTGAAGAAGGCCGGGCTCCGGGCCGCAGACCTGGGCGACAGGTCGGGACAGACCGACGGCTCCCGCAAGGCTCCCGCGGAGAAGGCCAACGCCAAGCGGCCGACCGGCAGGGCGACCGTGCCGGACGTGCCCAAGCCCGACCTCCGGTCGCTGCCCGCCTACGGCATCACCATCAGTGACGGCGGCAACGACGTTCCGGGCAAGGACTACCTGGCCTTCAGCGCCAACGTGTGGAACGCCGGCCCCGCGAAGCTGGTGGTGGACGGCTTCCGCTCGCCCGGCAAGAAGCTGATGGACGCCTACCAGTACTTCTACGACGCCAAGGGCAAGCAGGTCGGCTACACGCCGACCGGCACCATGGAGTGGGACCCGCGTCCGGGGCACGAGCACTGGCACTTCACCGACTTCGCCAGCTACCGGCTGCTCAAGGCCGACAAGAAGGAAGCGGTGCGCAGCGGCAAGGAGGCCTTCTGCCTGGCCAACACCGACGCCGTCGACTACACCGTGAAGAACGCCAACTGGAGCCCCGACAACACGGACCTGTCCACCGCCTGCGGCCAGGAGAACTCGATCTCCGTCCGGGAGGTGCTCGACGTCGGCTCCGGCGACACCTACAGCCAGGACCTGCCCGGCCAGTCCTTCGACATCACCAGCCTGCCGAACGGCACCTACTACATCCAGGTGCTGGCCAACCCCGAGAAGCGGCTCAAGGAGACCAACCTCAACAACAACAGCGCGCTGCGCAAGGTCGTCCTGGGCGGCCGGCCGGGCGCTCGCACGGTGACCGTGCCTGCGCACGACCTGGTCAACGCCAACTGACCGGCGCACAGCCCTGCCCTCCGCTGTCACGCGGACGCGGCTGAGGCTTTCGGCCACTGGCTCAGGCGTCGCCCCCGGATCATGGTCCCGGGGGCGACGCCGCGTCGTGGCGCATGGCGACGCCACGACCCCTCAGTACCGCAGGCCGTCCGGCCGGCGCGGGCCGTAGCCGAAGGCGCGGTCGACGGCGATATGGGCGAGCCAGCCCAGACCGGCGACCGCTGTCGTGCGGCTGCGGGTGACCGCCGCGAGAGACAGCAGCGTGACCGGTACCGCCGGTGAGTGCAGCGTGTTGTACGGGCGCACCGCGTAGCGCGGGAGGCGTTCGAAGCCCGGGGCGGCGGCGATTGCGTAGAGCAGCGCGACGTCCGGCAGCACCGCGGCCGTCCACAGGACCTTGTTGCCCCGGCCGCCGAGCCGCGCCCCCGCCACCAGCGCCGCGACGCCGACGACTCCGCTCAACGCCCGCCCGGTGGGGGCGTGATACGTCCAGCCCCGGGTCATACCGCCAGCCGTCCTGCCCGCCCGACGGCCGCGCGCAGCCGTCCGGCGCCGTCCGCGGCTGCCAGGGCGGCGCGGCGCACCGGGTGGGCGCCCGACGCGCGCAGCGCCGCACGGAGCAACATCACACGTACGCGGGCGAGTTCGGCCGGAGCGCCGTGCTCGTCGTCGAGGAACAGGACCTGGTGGGGGGCACGCGGATCGCTCAGGAGCGCGCCCGTCTCCGTCAGCGGCACGATGTCGTCCCGGAGCGCTGCGGCGTAGGTCACCGGGACACGCAGCCGGGCGAGTTCGTCCCCGGTCAGCGCCCAGGAGCGTACCGCGTCGAACACTTCGGCCGGTGGGCAGCCGATGAGATGGGCGAGCGTGTGCGCGGTGACGGCGGGGACGCCCGGGTGCCAGTCGCGGTCGAGGAAGAAGTGGTGCACAGGCGCTCCCACCGTCGCGATCCCGCGGATACGGTCGTCGCCCAGCGCGGCGCGCAGGGCCAGATGCCCGCCGAAGCTCAGGGCGACAGCGCTGGTGCGCCGTACGTCCGCACGGTCGGCCAGCGCGTCCAGAACGGCGCTGATCATGCGGTGGCTGTCGGCGCCGTAGCGCAGCGTGTTCTCGCCGACGCCGGGCAGCTCGGTGACCGCGAATGCCACGCCGAGGGCGTCGGCGCGGGCCAGGATCGGCGCCCACTGCTCCTTGACGCTGACGATGCCGCCCATGACGAGTACCAGCGGACGCGGCCCGCCACGCAGGTCCAGACCGGCCGTCCAGCAGGCGAATTCCCCTTCGGCAAGCCGCAGTTCAAGGCGCCCGATGCCCCGCTGGGTGCGCCGCCAGCGGTCGAAGGCGGCGACGGAGCGCTCCTGGGCCAGGTGCCGGACCGCGTCGCCGGGGCCCGCGTAGGGAAAGCGGGCGAGAGCATAGTGGCGGCCCGCCTCCAGGTACCGGCCGCGGCCCGCGAGCGCGTCCCCCGCGCGGCTCCACACGACGGGCCATGAGCCGGGCCCTTCGCCGTCGGTTCTGGAGATCCCGGCGAGCAGCCGCCTGCAGTGCTCGGGCGCGAGCCCCTGGGCGCGGGCGTGCAGGCGCACATGGCGGCGCAGCTGTGCGAGCAGCGGTTCCCTGGTGTCGCCGGTCATGTCCGCTGCTCCGTCCGCACGTGCCTGGCCGCGGATCCGGGCCGCTGTCCGGGGAAGTAGGCGGGGGCGAGTACCCGGCGCTGCAGCGCGGGGCTGGCGTTCACCGCGCGGTAAACGGCCCGGCGCAGTGCTGCCGCGGGCGGGGCGGACAGGCTGAACATCCGTTCCTGGCGCAGCTGCAGCGCCCGGGAGCGCCGCACCGCGCCCTCCCTCTCCTGCTGGAAGGAGAGGACGGCGGCGGCCAGCGCGCCGGGGAGCGCACTGCGCGGCCCGGCGAGAGCGCCGGCCAGCAGCGGGGCGAGTGCGACGGCATCGGCGAGCGCGTGATTGACGCCCTGTCCGAGGATGGGCGAGAGCGTGTGCGCGGCGTCGCCGATCAGCACGACACCGGGCGCGGACCAGCGCCGTACCTCGGTGGTGAAGATGTCGAGCAGTGCCGTGTCTGACCAGCTGAGCAGCGAGGCGACAGCCTCGGCCTCGAGCTCGGGAGCGAGCTCGGCGATCCGGGCGTGCAGCCGGTCCAGCCCGCCCGAACGCAGCTCGCGCAGCCCGCCCTTGGGAATGTTGAGCCCGATGCGCACCGTGCCGTCGGTGCTCGGCAGGAAGAGCCCGTGGCGGCCGGAGCTGATCCGCACCCGGTACGCGCGCCGGTCCCAGGCAGGCGGGAACGGCAGCTTCATCCACACCACGTCGCGGTCCAGTTCGGCGCGGCGCGCGCCGCGCCCGATGCCGCTCAGCCGGCGTACGGAGCTGTAGCGTCCGTCGGCGCCGACGGTGACCTCGGCCCGTATCTCGACCGTTCCGTCACGGGTTTTGGCGCGCACCCCGCGCACCATGGAGCCGTCCAGCAGCAGTTCGACGGCGGTGGCGGGTTCGAGCACGGTGCAGCCGCCCTGTTCGGCCGCCGCCTCGGCCAGTGCGGACAGCAGTACCGGTTGGGCGAGTTCGACGGGATGACGGTAGGCGTACGGGAAGGTGTCGAAGCGCACGTCGAGCACGTGCGCGCCGCCGTCCGTGATCTCCAGCCGGTGCACGTCGTGTGCGTGCTCGCGCACCCGCTCCAGGACACCGAGACCCGCCAGCAGCCGTACGCCGTCGGGCGAGACGGACTCGCCGCGGAAGGCACGCGCCGTGCCCGTGCGCTGCTCCAGCAGCACCACCCGGCGGCCGAGCCGGACCAGGGCGAGGGCCAGCGCCCGGCCGCCCGGCCCGCCGCCCACGACGCACACATCGGTGCTGATCGTCATGGCGTGTCCTCCCCCGTCGGACGGTCCCCCAGCGCCTCCATCAGCCCGGCGTCGAGCATGGTGGAGGCCGCGGTGTCGCTGGTGTCCCCGAATCCGGCGTCGAACAGGGCCACGCTCACCGTGTACTTACGGTCCACCAGGCAGGTGTGGAAGGTCCATTCGTCGCCCGTGCCGCGTGAACCGTCGGGCCGGAGCACCTGCACCCTGCGCTCCTGGGGCCCGAAGCCGAACTCGGTGAACCGGAAGCGCATGCCCTGGCCGATCGCCTTGCTGTAGGCCTCCTTCAGCGTCCACAGCCGCACCAGCGCCCCGTTGCGGCGCTCGTCGGCGATCTGCGCGAGCGCCTGGCGCTCGTGCGGCGTACAGACCTGGTTCTCCGTGCCGAGCCCGAGCATCGGCCGGTCCCGCAGCTCGGCGTCGACGCCGATCCAGCCGCGTCTGGTCAGTCCGACCAGCAGCAGGGTCTCGGTATGGCTGAGGCTGATGTCGATCTGGTCGAGCCCCCGCAGATAGGGCCGTCCGCCCGGTTTGTAGGCGAGCTCGACGGTGTGCGGCGCCGCCTCGATCACCGCGCAGGCGACATGCTTGAGCAGCAGCCGTGAGGCCACGAAGCGGGACCGTATCTGATGGTGCGTCATGGCGGCGAAGCGCGGGTAGTCGCGGCCCAGCAGCGGGCGCAGTCCGGGCGCGTCCAGGTCGCCCGGCAGCCAGTCGTCGAGCTGGGCGTGGACGACCACGCTGCCGTACGCGTGCACCGCGTCACGGACCTGTTCCCAGGGGCCCTCGGGGCCGGTCACCCGTACGGGCCGGGCGAATCCCTGCTCCGTCGCGGGGTTCGCCACGGGTCCCGGAAACATCACCATGCCAGTCCTCCAGCCGCTTCACCACTCCGTCGAGTACGTCCGCCGCGGCAGCTCCGTCGAGCACTCTGTGATCGAAGGTCAGCCCGAGGCGCATGACCGGCGCTGCCGCGAGGTGCCCGTCGCGCACCACGGCTCGGTCCGTCACCCGCCCCACGCAGAAGGTGACCGCCGTGCCGCCGTAGGAGTGGAATACGTCGACGGCGCGGTGCCCGAGCGAGCTCACCGCGAAGGTGCCGAGCCGCCGCTCCCGTGCCGCCGGGGCCCTGACCCCGAGCCGGAAGGCCAACTGGCCGATGGGAGGCGGTAGTTGGTTGAGCAGTCGTACGGCTGCCGCGCCGGGCGGCTCAAGCGGGCCGCTGCGGCGGCAGCGGTCGACCGCATCCTGGATCTCGGTCAGGGTCGCCGTGTCCGTGCGCGGCAGTACGGCGGTGAGCACCACCCGCTCACCGGCCGGCCCTCGGCGGTCGAGTGCGAGTTTGGCCGCCACCCCAACCGCCGCACCGCCCGTCGCACCGGGCAGTGCCACGGTGCGCGGCCACAGGCCACCACGGGCGAGCCTGCGGGCCTCGGGGTGAGTGGCGAGCACCCGTCCCGCCGCGTACAGCAGGAAGCTGACGACCGACACCCGCCGGCCCGCCGCACGCTCGGCGGCCCGGTGCTCCTCGACCCGGGTCATGTCGACGTCGGCGCCCAGGTGCACGGGGGCGGCGGACCGGGCCCAGGCCAGGAAGTAGCGCGTGTGCCGCCGGGCCCGGTCGCCCCCGAAGCCGCTCATGGACCCACCGCTGCGGTCCAGATGTCGCCGAGGGTGCGTGCTTCGAGCATGTCGGCCACGGAGACGGGTCTGCCCAGCTCGCGCTCCAGCAGCGTCACCAGGCGCAGCAGGTACACCGAGTCCCAGCAGGCCAGTTCGGCCAGGTCGCGTTCCGCGTCCGCGGGCTCCAGGTCGGTGCCCAGATACTCGTTGGCGAGCGTGATCAGATCGACGACGGTGTGCATTCCTCCACCTCCTGCGGCTCGAGGACGGGTTCGGTCGGCGACAGCCTCAGCCGCAGCCGCACATGGGCCGGTACGGGCCGCAGGTCCGCGAGCGTGTGGCGGTAGCGGACGCCGTCGCCCTGCTTGCCCGGCACGGCGACGGCTCGGAAGCCGTGCGCCGGGCAGAAGCCCCGCACGGCCGCGTTGGCGGCGGCCGGCCGCCACTGTGCGTGCACGGCGGGCAGCCCGGCGTCCACCGCCGCGTGCAGCAGCCCGTCCAGCACCGCGTCCTCGATCCCGCGGCCGAGGACCCGGCAGCTGATGACCATGTTGGCGAGGTGCAGTCCTGCCGCGTCACGGTGTCCGAACAGCGCGCCGACGATGCCGTCGTCGCCGTACCGGTCGGCGGCGCGCACTGCCAGCACCAAGGTGTCCGGGTCGGCGGCCATACGCTCGATCTGCGCGGCGCCCAGCCGCTCCCCGGTGAGGTTGAAGCGGTTGGTGCGCAGACTCAGTTGGGCGATCCTGGCGATGTGGTGGCTCTCGGCGGGGGCGACGGCGACCTCGATGCCGAGGTCACGCAGGAAGCTGTCGTAGTCCTTGGCGCCCGCCTGCCGGCGTTCGCGCCGCTGCCGTTCCCGGTAGCGCTCGGCGCGGCCGCGGTCCTCCTCGGTGACGGAGGGGACGTCGAACCAGCCGTCGGCCAGCAGATGTTCACTGTGCAGCGCGGGCTCCGCGTCCAGCTCCACGACGGCGGCACCAGGTGCGGTGGCCCGTACCGACTCCCGCTCGAAGAGGCTGTCGTCGGCGAAGACGACGGCGGAGGGTGCGATGCCGAGCCCGGCGGCGATCTGTGCGACGCCTTCGGCCTTGGAGCCCCAGTCGGCGACGATGCTCACGAAGTCGTCGGCGCTCAGCGGCCAGTCGGGGTGGGCGGCCAGCGCGCGGGCGACGGGCTCCGGATCGTTCTTGCTGCAGACGGCGAGCAGCACGCCCTGGGACGCCAGCTGTTCGACGGTACGCCGGAAGGCGCCGAACGCGCCCGCGCGCAGCGAGGTGGCGCCGCGGACCCTCGCCGGCCCGTCCTCGGCCAGGATGCCGTCCCACAGGGTGCCGTCCAGGTCCAGGACCAGGCACTTCTTGGTGTCGCCGCGCAGGGCGCGGGCGAGATGGGCGGCCTCCCGGGCGTAGGAGGCGAGCAGCGCGGCGGAGCAATGGGCGTCCGCGTATGCCCCGAGGCGCGGATCGTCGGCACGTACCCCGGCGGCTGTGAGCGGCTCCAGGTCGAGTACGGCGATGCCTGCGGCCGGGTCGGCCATCCGCAGCAGATCGGCGTTGAACTCCCGCCAGAGCGCGCCCAGTTCGGCGCGTTGCAGCAGTCCGGTCTGCTGATGGGTGAAGCGGCGCAGCAGCGGCAGGGTGTTGAGGACGAGGGTGGCTCCGGCCGGGGCGTGAGCGGCATGGGCACCGGCGAGTTCGGCGAGCAGCAGCCGCTGCCGTTCGGCCTCCAGGGCCACGTCGTACGGCTGCCAGGGCGACGGCACCCGGTCCCACACGGTCAGCGGGTCCAGGACGCACAGAGTCAGCTCGGGCCGGTGTGCGTACAGCTCGGACGCAGGGTCGGCGAGGTCCTGGACATAGCTGCCGCTGCCGCCGGTGTGCCCGATCAGCAGCAGTCCGTGCCGGGCGAGCTGGACGGTGAGGGCGGGCAGCAGCCCTGCGGTGGTGGAGCGTCCGGTGACCGCGATGCGCACGGCGGAGGTGTCCGGGTGCGCGGCGAGCACGTCGGCGGGGTCGAGCCGGGCGAGCAGCCGCCCCGCGCTGTCGAGACCGTCGTCGTCGAGCCGGGCGAGCAGTGCCGGCAGCCGGGGGTACGCGCCGGCGAGTGAGCCGGTGTCGTACAGGGCCCGCACGTCCTGCTGTGCCTCAGGTCGCCCGCTCATGGTGTCGCCTCCACTGCGAAGCCGGCCTTGATCCATTTGCTGGACTCGATCGCGATGCCGACGGCCCGTCCCCCTGCGCGCAGCCGCGGTAGCAGCCGTTCGAGCTGGAGAAAGGCGAGCGCGTTCCCGTTGTTCCCGGTTTCCGCGACACAGGAGACCTCCTCCCACTCGAGGCCCTGCCGCAGCCCCCTCGTGATCCGCTCGGTCATCCGGCCGCCGAGCTGGGGCGGCAGGACGTGGGCGAGGGTGGTGGCCGGCCAGCCGACCCTGTCGCACAGCGTCCGGAGCATCTCCTCGGCGAGCACGGGCACCTGTGTCTCCACGGCCTTGTAGTCCTCGGTGACCGCGGGCCGGTCGCTGTGCCGGTCGGCCTGGCCGAACCATTCGACGCGCTGGCCGGGCGCGCGGCCGAGTCCGCCGATGCGGTGCTCGGCGCGCACCAGGCGGGCCCGGTGGGTGCCGGCCGTCCGGCTGAGCGCGAGGGCGCCGGCGCCGTCGCCGAACAGGACGTAGTTGACGAGCTGGGCGGGGGGCAGCGCCCGGAAGTCCTGCTTCAGGTCGAGATGCTTGCTGCACACGTCCCCGCCGACGACGAGGCCCACCGGCCTGCTGCCGCGTTCGGCCGCGGCGAGCAGCGACGAGGCGAAGGCCATCGCCTGGACGGCCCCGGAGCAGCCCGACTGCAACTGGTAGACGGGCACCTGGTCGATGCCGAGCCGGTCGGCGACCATGGCGGCCGTGGTGGGCATGAGGGCATCGGGGGTGGCGGTGGCGAGGACGACGAACGCCACGTCGTCGGCATCGGCCCCGGCGTCGGCGAGCGCCCGGTCGGCGGCCTCGGCACACAGGTCCTCCAGCGACCAGCGGGGCCGGCCGTCGGCCAGGTCGAGACTGAAGTGCCGGGTGCGGGTGCCGATGAACGTGTCGATCCACTCCGGTGCGACACCCAGCCGCTCGCCGAGGGTGGTGTTGTCGACGGGGTCGCCGGGCAGGGCGCTGCCCACGCCGGCGATGGCGGCCCCGCCTCGGCCCGCGCGGTCGCTCACCGCGCCACCGCCGCGTTCAGCTGCTCGCCGAGATAGCCGATCAGCGACTCGACGCTGACGAGGCTCGCGAGCATCTCCGGCATGGACAGCTCGCCGACCTCCGGGAACCGCACCTCGAGCCGGTACTTGAGCTCCATCAGCATCACCGAATCGAAGCCCAGGTCGTCGTAGAACCGCAGGGCGTCGTCGTACTCCTCCAGCCGGCCGCCCTTGACGATCGCCACGGCTTCCCGCACGCCCTGGCGCACCCGGTCCGGCGTCGGGGCCCCGGCCCGCTCGGCGGCGGGCCGCGCCGCGGCGGCGGCCTGCGCGGGCAGGGTCTGCCAGGACCGCCACTGGGTGGAGAAGACATGGGCGGGCATGCGGACCGCCCGCTTCTCGGCGTCCGGATAGAACGTGTCCCATGCGGGGTCGAGACCGTCCCCGTGGAGCCGGGCGAGCACGTCGCCGATCTCCCGGAGACCGGAGTCCTCGCCCCGGCAGACGGCGAGCGCGGGGATGTCGCGGGCCGGGGCGATCCGGCGGATCAGATTGCTCAGCACCGGCTTCGGGCCGATCTCGACGACGTGGGTGGGCGCGGACGCGGCGAGCGAGGTGATCGCGTCCTCAAAGCGCACCGTCGCCGAGATGTGCTCCGTCCAGTAGGCGGCGTCCAGTTCCTCCCCGTCCGCGAGCGGCCTGCCGCGTACGGTCGAGTGGAACGGCAGCCGGGGGCGGCCCGCGGGTATGCGGGCCGCGACCCGCTCGAAGCGGTCCAGCATCGGGGCCATCAGCGGGGAGTGGAAGGCGTGCGAGACCCGCAGCGGGGTGCAGGCCAGGCCGCGCTCCTCCAGCCGCGCCCGGATGCGGGCGAGCGCTTCGAGATCGCCGGACAGCACGGTGGCTCCCGGTCCGTTGAGCGCGCCGATGCCCACGGACGGCTCACCCTCGACGAGGCCGGCGGCCTCGGCGGGCCTGGCTCGGGTCGCCAGCATGCCGCCGCCTTCCGGGAGTTGCTGCATGAACGCACCGCGTACGGCCACCAGCCGGGCGGCGTCCGCGAGGTCCAGCGCCTCGGCGAGGACGGCTGCGGCGAACTCGCCGATGCTGTGGCCGACGACCGCCGCCGGGCGCACCCCGAGCTCCATGAGCGTGCGGGCGAGGGCGTACTGGACGGCGAACAGCGCGGGCTGGGTGGTACCGGTGCGGTGGACCGCCGGGTCCCCGGCGAGTATCAGTTCGTGGACGGGCGCGACGGTGTACGGCTGGAGCGCCTTGGACGCCTCTTCCAGGAAGGTGCGGTAGACGGTGGACTGCTCGTACAGCCCCGCCGTCATCCGCGGGTACTGCGAGCCCTGTCCGGTGAACGCGAAGGCCAGGACGGGCGCTTCGGCCGCCTGCGGGTACTCGGTCTCCAGCTCGGCGCCGGCGAACAGCCGCGCGGCCAGCTCCTCGGGGCTGTCCGCGACGGTGGCGAAGCGGCAGGGCAGGGCTGCGCGGGAGCGGTTGCTGGTCCAGCACAGCCGGGCCAGCTCGGCGCCGTCGCGGCGGGCGACGTCATCGGCCTGGACGCGCAGGTTGCGGCGCAGCGCGGTGGGGGTGTCGGCGGACAGCGTGAACACGCCGACGCGGGGCGTCGAGGCGACAGCGGCGGGCGTGGAAGCGCCGGCGGGGGCGTTCTTGGGTGCGGTGGCAGGCACCGCACGGGCGTCCTGGGGCGCGGTGGCCAGCACCGCGTGGGCGTTGGTGCCGCCCATGCCGAAGCTGGAGACCCCGGCCCGGCAGCCTTCCGCCGGCAGCTCCAGCGGCTCGCGGATCAGCTCCATGGAGCGGCGGGCCAGGGCGAGCCGGGGGTTCTCGGCGCCGTGCGGTGCGCTGGGCGGTACGACTCCGTGCCGCAGCGCCAGGACCGTCTTGATCAGCCCGGCCATGCCGGCGGCGCCTTCGGTGTGCCCGATGGCGCCCTTGACCGCGCCGATCGCCAGCGGCCAGACACGCTCGCCGGCATCGTCGCGGAACACGTCGCCCAGAGACAGCACTTCGATCTGGTCGCCGAGCGGTGTGCCGGTGCCGTGGGCCTCGACGAACCGGATGTCGCGCGGGCTCACCCCGGCTCGGCGGCAGGCGGTGGCGATCACCTCGCGCTGGGAGGCGCGGTGCGGGGCCATGATGCCGTTGCTGCGGCCGTCCTGGTTGACGGCGCTGGCGAGGATCACGGCGTGCACGGGGTCGCCGTCGCGCACGGCGTCGTCGAGCAGGCGCAGAGCCACGACGCCCACGCCCTCGCCGCGGCCGATGCCGTCCGCCGCGGCGGAGAAGGGTTTGCAGCGGCCGTCGGGAGCGGCGAGTCCCGCCTGGGCGTAGATCTCGTCGAGTACGGACCCGGCCACGATGTTGACGCCGCCGGCGAGCGCGAGGTCGCATTCGCCCGCCCGCAGGGCACCGCAGGCCAGATGCAGGGCGACCAGGGACGAGGAGCAGGCGGTGTCCACGGTGATGCTGGGGCCGCGCAGATCGAGCTGGTACGCGATGCGGTTGGCGAGCATGGACCGGCCGCTGCCGGTGCCGGTGCGCGGCGTCACTTCGCCCATCGCGAGGCTCAGGCGCAGCCAGTCGTCGGACATGGAGCCGATGTAGGTGCCGACCGGGCTCCCGGCCATCCGTGCCGGGGAGGTCCCGGCGTCCTCGAGGGCCCGCCAGGAGCATTCCAGCAGCAGCCGCTGCTGGGGGTCCATGGCGCCCGCGTCGGCGGGAGGTACCTGGAAGAAGGAACGGTCGAAGGCGTCGGCGTCGGCGAGGAAGCCGCCGGGCACGGTGGAGGGGCCGCGGGAGTCGGGGCGTTCGCCGATGGCGTGCGCCCCGCTCATCAGCAGCTCCCAGTAGGCCCCGGGGTCGGGCGCGCCGGGGAATCTGCAGTCCATGCCCACCACCGCGACGGGGTGCAGGTCAGGGCCCGGAGTACGGCCCATGGTCACACCCCCCGACGCTCGCCGGCCTTGGCGAACTCCTCGGCGAGGTGACGGGCGAGGTCTTCGGCCGTGGGATGGTCCCAGGTGACCGTCGGCTCGAGGAAGAGGCCGAACTCCTCCTCGATGTCACCGTAGAGACTGAGTGCCGCGACCGAGTCCATGCCGTACTCGGCGAAGGGGGTGTTCGGCGCGATCTCCTCGGCAGGGCGCTGCAGGTACTCGCCCAGCCGGTTGATCAGCCAGCCGCGGAAGTCGCCTTCGTCGAACCCGCCCACAGCTTCGGCCGAGCGGGGGCCTGGGGTGTCCGGTCCGGTGGAATGCACCATGTGATGCTCCTTGGCAGCGGGTCTGCGGTCAGCCGGCGATCGGGGTGTCGTACAGGTCGTAGCTGCGGGCTTCGTGGAAGCGGTTCAGTACCTCGTCGAGCAGCCGGTCGTCCCAGCCGTCGGGGAGCTTCGGCAGCGGATGGCCGAGCCGCTTGACCAGCCGGGTCAGCGCGGCGGCGAGCCAGGCGGGCGAGGCGAGGAAGGCGTCGTCCTCGGGCGACTGGTGGCTCCAGACGCCGAGGCAGGCCGCGCCGGCGAGCAGCAGCGTGTAGCGGTCGGCGATCGCGTACGCCTTGGGGCTGGCGAGGACCGTGCGGTCCTTGGGGGGCATGTCGCGGCACTCGGCCTGGAGGCTGCGCAATTCGTCCTCGAGAGCGGCGGCCAGGGCGGTGAGCGCTCCGGTGTACTCGCCGGCCCGGCGCTCTTCGGCGATACGCTCCGCGGCGCCTTCGAGCGAGCCGACGAGTGCGTCGCTGCCCGCCACCAGCACCAGCCGGCCGGTGTCCAGCGGCGGCAGCGGGTCGCGGACCCGGAACAGGCCCGCGGGTGCGGCCGTGCCGGTGAACCAGGAGGTGCGGGCGAGCCGCGGCAGCTGCGGGATGATCGTGGCCTGGCAGGCGGCGGTGCCCGCGTGACCGAGGCTGATCATCGGCAGGTCCCGCACATGCTTCTGGAAGGCTCCGTACGCCCCCTCGCGCACGTAGAAGTTGGCTCCGAGCACGATGGACAGGTCGTAGGCGGTCTCCGTGAGCAGTTTGGGGAGCAGGTACTTCACGGCTGCCGCGTACACGCTGGTGGCCTCGGGCAGCAGATGGACGGCCCGGGTGGCGGCAAGCGCCAGGCAGTCGCTGATCAGCAGGTCGGTGAAGGCGCCAACGATGGTGGCGCGGGCGTGCGGGATCTCCAGCACCGAGCGGTGGTAGAGCTTGCGGTCGAGGGCGAACCCGACGGCAGTGCGCAGCGCGGTGTCGCCGCCGCCGAGGATCATGGAGGGCAGCACGCTGCGGGTGATCTGGAAGGAACGCAGGGCGAGTTCGACGCCGTCGCCGAGTCTGCCGATCAGCGCGTCGCCCGCCAGCGGGCACTCGCTGAACCGCACGCCCGCGTTCTGGCAGCCGCGCACCCCCACGGTTTCGTAACGCGGAAGGTATCCGTAACGGTCCGTGGGCAGCCGGGACTTGTCGACGAGCAGCACGGAGTGGCTGCGGCTGCCCGCGCTCTCCTCGGTGCGGCTGAACAGCACCAGGGCCTCGGCCCGGACGACGTTGTTGATGACGTGCTTCTCGCCCTCCAGCACGAAGCCGTCGTCGGTGGGTACGGCGCGGAACTCGTTGCGTACGAAGTCGTTTCCGTGGGCGAGTTCGTGGTACGCGATGGCCAGTCTGCCGCCGCCCAGCAGCAGTTCGGCGACCTCCCGCTGCTGCTCCCTTGTGCCGCCGGCCCATACGGCGACGGCGGCGAGGAAGCTGGTGGCGCCGTAGCCGAGCCCGAGGCTGGCGTCCCTGCGGAAGACGGCACGCAGGACCCGGCCGAGGGTGTCGATCCGGTCCAGTCGTCCGCCGAGGTGCCGGGGCACGAACTCGGCGTTGAGACCGAAGGCGGCGAGTTCCTCCTCGGCGGCGGCCAGCAGTTCGCCGCGCTCGTCGGCGGCGAGCAGCACGTCGAGGCCGAGCGGGTTGTCCGGGTCGGCCGGGTCGCCGAAGCGCCGCTCCAGTTCGGCGACGCGCTGCTGGACGGTGACTTCTTCCTGGCTCGGGGTCAGCATGGCGGTCCTTCTGCGATACGGCCGGGCAGCAGTGAGAACAGCTCCCCGGCCTCGTACTGGGCGGTCAGCCGGGTGAGCATGGCTTCGTACAGCGTCCGAAGACCGGGGTCGTAGGCGCTGGGCAGTCGTGGCTGTGGTCCGGTGCTGCCGGGCACCGCGTCCTCCAGCCGGTCCACCAGCCGGGCGAGGGTGGCCTCCAGCCACAGGCCGGAGTTCCACAGCCCCGCGGTGGAACCGTCGTGGAGCGTGCGCCGGTTGTGCTGCCATACGCCGAGGCAGCAGGCGGCCGCGAAGCAGATGCTGTAGCCGCGGGCGAGGTCGAAACTCTCCACCGGGGCGCCGCCGGGCACGGGACGCGCCGCTCTCATCCCCGTGTGCAGTTGGTCGGCGGCACGGGCCAGGGCGCGGGCGAGAGCCGCGGCCCGGGCGAGTCCGGGCTCGCGGGAGGCCTGTGCGCTCAGCACTTCGGCGCCGGTGGGCAGGGTGCCGAGCACGGTGCTGCCGCGGCGCGCCAGCAGACTCAGCCGGTGCGGGCGCAGCCGGGGCAGCTCGCGGGTGTGGCAGAAGGTGGCGGCGAGGGTGTCCGCTTCGTGGTCGCGGGCGGGGTGGCAGCGGGCGAGGGTGCGGAACTGGGCGGTGAGCGCATAGAGGTTGACCATGGTGTTGCCGTCGAAGATGCCGACGATCCGGTGGTCGCGCTCGAGTTTCTGGAACCGGCCGTGCTCGTGGTGGTCGGTGAGGATGGAGCGCGCCCCGAGCACCGACCTCAGCCGGCTCAGGATGTCGTCGACGACGGTCGGCACCAGATACTTGGCGACGGCCGAGGTGACGCTGAGCTCGGCGGGCAGGGTGTGGATGGAGCGGGCGGCGACGGTGCCGAGGGCCTCCATGGCCAGCAGGTCGGCGTAGGTCTCGGCGAGTGTGCGGCGTACGGCGGGCAGCTCGATCAGGCGGCGTCCGTACAGCTCGCGTCCGGCGGCGAAGCCGTGGGCGAGGCGCAGTCCGTGGTCGGCGGCACCGAGCGAGAGCGCGGTGCACAGCGACCGGGTGATCTGCAGGGCCTTGAGCACGGTCTCGGGGCCTTCGCCCTCCTTGCCGACTAGGCAGCCGGCACCGACGGGCGCCCGGTCGAAGGCGATGCCGCTGATGTCGGCGCCGCGGATGCCGAGGGTGGGCACCTTGGGCAGCGTGCGGAAGGTGCCCTCGGGCAGGGCGTGCTTGTCGACGAGGAGCAGGCTGAAGCCGCGGGGGCCGCCCTCGGCGGAGGTGCGGGCGAGCAGGCAGACCAGACGGCCGCGGGTGGCGTTGTTGATGAGCCACTTCTCGCCGCTGATGCGATAGCCGTCCGGGACGGGTTCGGCGACGACCTCACCGGCCATCAGGTCGCTGCCGTGGGTGCGTTCGGTCAGGCCGAGGGAGACCGGCTCTCCGGCGCATACCAGCGAGGCCAGGTGGCGCGCTCCGGCGCGGTCCTCGGCGACCCAGACGCACACCGCGCCGAGGAACGTCTTGCCGTGGGCGACCGCGCACGTCAGATCGCGGCGGGCGAGGGTGCGCACGATTTCGAGGAGGTGCGGGAAGCAGGTGAGCGCGCCGCCGTACTCGGCGGGTACGTAGTAGTGCTGGATGCCCAGTTCACCGAGCAGGGCGCAGGCGTCGGCCGGGAACTGTTCTGCGGCGTCCTCGGCGGCGGTGCGGGCGTACGACAGCGGTCCGGTGCCGCTCGGGTCGCCGAGCCGCGCGTCCAGGTGCTCGGCGATGCGCCAGCGCAGTCCGGGTGCCTGGGTGCCTGCCGCTGCGGCCCGTTGGGTGATTGCGGTCATCCGCCCGCCCCGTCGTCGGCGCCGCGGCCGATTCCGGCTCCGGCTCCTGCTCCTGCTCCTGCTCCTGCTCCTGCTCCTGCTCCTGCTCCTGCTCCTGCTCCGGCCGAGACCAGTTCCCGTACCTCGGGGTGCAGAACCTCGTGCAGCGGCTGTATTCGTCCGTCGAGGAACAGCTTGCGCATCGCCGTGCGCTGGAGCTTGCCGCTCGTGGTGCGGCGCACGGTGCCGGGACGGACCAGCAGGACGTTCTCGGCGGCCACCTCGAACTCCTTGGCGACACAGCTCATCACGGCGGCCGAAAGGGACGCCAGTTCGCACTCGAAGCCGGAGCCGGTGCGCACTTCCTGGACGACGACGACATGGTCGCGGTCGGACTCGACCGCGAAGGCGGCACTGGAGCCGAAGAGGGCGCTGACGCGCTGGACGCTGCGCTCGATGTCCTGCGGGTACAGATTGCGGCCCGCGACGATCATGATGTCCTTCATGCGCCCGGTGATGTAGAGCTCGTCGCCGTCCATGGCGCCGAGGTCCCCCGTACGCAGATATCCCTCGTCCCCGTCCTCGGTGACGGCCCTGAAGGCGTGGGCGTTCTCCAGCGGGCGGTTCCAGTAGCCGCGGGTGACGCTGTCGCCGCGCAGCCACACCTCGCCCACCGTGCCGGACGGAAGCTTTCTGCAGGTGCTGGGGTCGACGATGGCCACCTCGCAGTTCTGCGGGCGGCCCGAGCTCACCAGGGTGCGCGCCGGCCGGCCGCCGACGGGGCTGCGCATCAGGTTCCGTTCGAGATCGGCGGTGTCCACCTGCCGGGTACGGGCGCGTACGCCGGGCTCGCCGCCGCTGACCAGCAGCGTGGACTCGGCGAGTCCGTAGCAGGGGTAGAAGGCTTCGCGGCGGAATCCGGCGGGCGCGAACCGCTGGGCGAAGGCGTCCATGGTCTCGGCGCGCACCGGCTCGGCGCCGTTGACCGCGGTCTCCCAGCGGGAGAGGTCGAGCTGTTCGATCTGTTCGTCCTTGATGCGGCGCAGGCACAGGTCGTAGGCGAGGTTGGGGCCGCCGCCGGTGGTGATGCCGTACTGGTCGACCATCTGCAGCCAGCGCAGCGGCCGCTTCACAAAGGTCATCGGCGGCATCAGCACCCCGGAGCTGCCGAGCCACAGGGGGTGCAGCAGATGGCCGACGAGCCCCATGTCGTGGTGGAACGGCAGCCAGCCGCCGACCCGCGAGTCGGAGCCAGTGCGCATCGCCTGCTGGATGGCGCGCTGATTGGCCAGCAGGTTGCGGTGGGTGACCATGACCCCCTTGGGCTCGCTCACCGAGCCCGAGGTGTACTGCAGGAAGGCGACGTCGTCGGGAAGCGGGCCGGGTTCCTGCCAGGCGTCCGGGTCGCCGGCTCCCGCACGGTCGGTCGCAAGGCAGGCGATCTCGGGGTGGCCGATGCCGGCCAGCAGCTGGGAGACCGTCGATGCGGTGGCCGCGTCGGTCAGGATGGAGCTGACCGACGCGTCCTTGACGATGCCCGCCACGCGTTCGATGTTCTGCCGGGAGCCGACGGGGACCGGGGCGGGCACGGCCACCGCGCCGGCGTACAGACACCCCAGGAAACTGCTCATGAACTCCCGTACGTCGCTATGGAGTATGAGCACGCGGTGGCCGTGCGAGCCGTGGGCCTGGAGCCAGGAGGCCAGCCGTCTGGCCCGGTCGCCGAGTTCTCCGTAGCTGAGAACATCGGACCGAAGTTCACCGTGCTCGTCCGCACCGACGCAGAAATAGGCCTCCCTGTCCGCGAGTTGGCAGGTTCTGTCCCATGCGAGCTCGGTGAAGTTCCGGTATGCAGCCATCATGTCCCCCTGCGCCGCGTACTAATGGCCAGAGCTTCGGAAATCCGTCTCAAGACCGCCTTGAAGGCGGGTGGACCTGTGTGGCAAAGGATGAGGAACTCACCTGTCGCCGGCTCTCGGGAACAGGTCGCTGTTGATGATTTCCTCAGTGCGGATGCCCGGGATCCAGACCCAGTACAGCCCGTAGGCGATCAGCGCGCGCCCGGTCGGGCGCAGCACCTTGTCGACGAGGAACTCTCTCAGTGACGCCATGGACTTCTCCTTCGCGCGGAATGTGCGAATGTCTCGCTGCCGCACGAGAATGCGCCGACGCTCTCGACTCTCGCTCCAGCCGCAGCCTCCGGGCCTGCGGTCACGACAGCCGCAATGCGGTGTCGATCAGGGGGACATGGCTGAATGCCTGCGGGAAATTCCCGACGAGCCGGCCACGCCGGGTGTCCCATTCCTCTGCCAGCAGTCCGAGGTCGGTGCGCAGTGTCAGCAGCCGCTCGAACAGCTGCCGTGCCTCGGCCCTGCGGCCGATCAGCGCGAGATCGTGCGCCAGCCAGAACGAGCAGGCCAGAAAGACACCCTCGCCGCCGGGCAGCCCGTCTCCGCCGAGCCTGTCCGACCCGTCGCCGGGCACGGGGTAGCGCCGTACGAAGCCGTCGTCGCACAGCTCGCGCTGGACGGCCTCGATGGTGCCGACCACCCGCGGGTCGCCGGGCGGCAGGAAGCCCATCTGCGGTATGAGGAGCAGCGAGGCATCGAGTTCGCGGGAGCCGTAGTACTGGGTGAAGGTGCCCCGTTCGGGGTCGTAGCCGCGCGCACAGACGTCGCGGTGGATCTCGTCACGCAGCGCGCGCCAGCGCTCGACGGGGCTGTGCAGGGGCAGCCGCTCGAGTCTGCGTACGGTGCGGTCGGCGGCGACCCAGGCCATCACCTTGGAGTGCACGAAGTGGCGGCGCGGGCCGCGCACTTCCCAGATGCCCTCGTCCGGCTCGCTCCAGTTCGACTCGAGGTGGTTCATGAGCTTCATCTGCAGGATGTGGGTGCTGTCGTCGCGGGCGAGGCCCGCACTCTGCCCGAGCCAGAGCGCGTCCACGACCTCGCCGTACACATCGAGCTGGAGCTGGCCGGCGGCGCCGTTGCCGATCCGGACGGGGCCGGATTTCTCGTAGCCGGGGAGCCAGGGGAGTTCTGCCTCGGGCAGTTCCCGCTCGCCCGCGACGCCGTACATGATCTGGAGGTTCTGGGCGTCCCCGGCGACGGCCCGCAGCAGCCATTCCCGCCAGCGTCGCGCCTCCTCGCGGTAGCCGGTGCGCAGCAGGGCGGTCAGCGTCATGGCGGCATCGCGCAGCCAGGCGTAGCGGTAGTCCCAGTTGCGTACACCGCCGATCTCCTCGGGCAGGGAGGTCGTCGGGGCGGCGACGATGCCGCCGGTGGGGGCGTAGGTGAGCGCCTTGAGGGTGATCAGGGAGCGGACGACGGCTTCGCGCCAGGGACCGGTGTAGCTGCACTGGACGATCCAGCCGGCCCAGAACCGCTCGGTGTCGGCGAGCAGCCGGGCGGCGTCGGGCCGCGGCGGCGGCTCCCCGTGCGAGGGCTGCCAGCTGAGGGTGAGCGCGACCCGTTCGCCGGCGCCGACGCTGAAGCTGGAGTGGGTGGTCAGATCGCTGCCGTAGGTGTCCACGTCGGCGTCCAGCCACAGCGCGTCGGGCCCGGCGACGGCGACGAGCCGGTCCCGGCCGCCCGGCCCGTGCTCCCGCTGCACCCAGGGCACGATGCGGCCGTAGCTGAAGCGCATCCGCAGTGCGGAACTCATGCGGACCCGGCCGGAGACGCCCTCCACCATACGTACGAGAACGGGTGCGGCATCCGGTCTACCGCGCCCCGCACCCCTGGGGGGCATGAAATCGGTCAGCCGTACGGTCCCCTCGGGGGTGTCCCACTCCGACTCCAGCACGAGCGAGTCCCCGCGGTACCGTCGCCGGGCGGCGGCGCCGTCACCGGTGGCCGCCTGTGCGGGCGCGAGCCGCCAGAATCCGTGCTCCTCGGTCCCGAGCAGCCCGGCGAAGACCGCGGGTGAGTCGAAGCGGGGCAGACAGAACCAGTCGACCGATCCGTCCCTGGCGACCAGGGCCGCCGTCTGCATGTCCCCGATCAGGGCATAGTCCTCGATGAGCGCAGCCACACGAACTCCCGGAACACCGTCGCAGCCGTCTTCCGGGGGCGGACCCCCGTTTCCCCCGCAAGGCGCGGCGGATTGCGGCACGTTACGCGCGGCACCTCGAGTCTCACCGGGCCCGCCGGGTGCGGCGGCAGGCCGACGCTGCGCCCTGTGACCGGCGGACCTGACCGTCAATCATTCTTGCGGCCCAGGGAAACTTCTCTTTTCACCCCCTGGCTGTCGGGGACTTCGAACAGTTAGGCTCCGATCACGTCATTGTCCTCAACCCCGCCTGACCATAGGAGATTTACCGGTGAGTGAAGCGGTGACCGCCCTCACCGACGTCGTGGAGCGCATCTCCTTGCTCGCCAGGGACGCGGGACTGCGCCAGGGCGACGTACTCGACGTCGCCAGGCTTTCGTACGACACGGGCATTCCCCCGCGCACCGTGGAAGCTCTCCTGAACGGCGACGATGTCGCGGAGGAGGACCTCAAGGCCCGGGTCAGCACGCGTTTCCAGGCGCTGCGCAGGACCCGTTTGAGGGCTGACGAGCGGGCGTACTCCCTCAAACAGATCGCCGAGTCGTTCAACGCCTCCGGGCCGTCGCTGTCGGCTGTCGCCAAGGGCGAGGGACTGCCCGGTGTGGAGCATCTGCTGGGCATCCAGAGGTTCTTCAAGGTGCACGACGGATTTCTGCTCGCCGAGGACACCACGGCCCTCCAGCACGCCCTGCAGCAGGTGCTGAAGGAACTCGAGTGCAGGACGGCCCCCTGGGCAGCGGTGAGCGACAGGCACGGCATCCGCCGTACCGCCTGTCGCGCCGAGCAGCTCTCGTCGCAGAATCAGATGGTCGTGCAGGCATCGCTTGCCGCCATCGTCGACACGCTGCTCAGCCACGAAGGGAAGGCCTGACGATGAACCACCACCGGTCGGCCGCCCTGGCCCGAGCGGCACTCGGACACGGGCAAGGCTGACACGTGCGCAACAGCGACTACTACTTTCCCGCCGTCGCCCTCGGCATCGCCTTCATCGCCAAGCTGCCCGGCCTGTACCGGGGTTGGCGCGATCCGCTGGTGCGTTCGGTGGGCTTCCTGGTCTTCACCGCCGCGGTCTGTTTCCTCTTCGCCGCGCCGCCCACGATCATTGCCGTCAACCGGATCACGGGCATCCCCAACTTCTCGGGACCACTGGTCTACGGCATCATGTGCGCATTCTCCTGCGCGTGCCTCGTGCTCATCGTCAACTGGCGAGGCGGCCCGCCGGAGACGATCCGGCGCAGTTCGCGCCGGTGGATCGCCTTTTACTCCGTGGCGATCATTCTGCTGGCCGTCTTCTTCGCCCTCGCCGACGCTCCCGTCGAGCGGCTGCGCGACCTCGACACCTACTACGCCGGTACCCCGTTCATCCGCGAGATGATCGTCACCTATCTCGCGGTCCACATGGTGGCGGCCGTCGTGACGACCACGCTCTGCCTGCGCTGGGCACGCGAGGTCAGCGACTGGCTGCGGGTGGGCCTGGTCGTGCTCGTGGTGGGCTTCGTCCTCAACCTTCTCTTCGGCTTCGCCAAGATCACCGCGGTCGTCGCCCGCTGGACCGGCAGGGACTGGGACGCCCTCAGTACGGACGTGGCTCCCCCGATCGCCGCGACGGGGGGCCTCATTGTCACCGTCGGCTTCCTTCTTCCCCTGATCGGTCCGCAGATCAGCGGCGTGCTGCGGGCATGGACCACGTACTGGCGGCTGGGCGCCCTGTGGCGGCAGCTGCAGTCCACGCCGGGCGACCACGCCCCGCTGCCGCGGATCCCCTGGTGGTCCGCTCCCGACATGCGTCTGACGGTGCGTGAGACCGCGATCCACGACGAACTGCTCAGACTCCAGTCGTACTTCGACGACCGGGTACGGCTCCGCGCCCACAGCGCAATGCGCGAGCAATCGGCCGAGCATGCGCAGATCGTGTCGCTGGCGGCCATGGTGGCCGCCGCGGTGGACGCCAAATCGGCCGAACCGGAGCGGGACGCCCACGAAGAACCCTCGCCCGGGGCAGACGCTCTCACGGCAGCCCGGGTGGACAGCCCTGATCTGCTCGTGAAGCTGTCACGAGCCCTCCGATCCCCTTTCGTCGCCGCTGCCCGCCGGGAAGCGGCTCCTACAGGAAGCAGTCCGCGATGACGTGTCAGTCCCAGCCTGCCAGAGGCGCCCAGCCCCGCCGAGCCGTGGTCATCGGCGGCGGCATGGCCGGCATGCTTGCTGCGGCGGTTCTCGCGGACTTCGCGGACGAGGTGACCATCGTCGAGCGCGATGCTCTGCCGGAGCTCCCCGAACCGCGTAAGTCCCTCCCCCAGGCACGCCATGTCCACGTGCTCTGGTCCGGTGGCGCCCGCGCGTTCGAGAAGCTCATACCCGGCATCACCGAGCGCTGGCTGGCCGCCGGGGCACGGCGCATACCGCTTCCCACCGGACTGGTGTCGATGACCGCGCAGGGCTGGCTCAGACGCTGGCCGGAAATGCAGTACATGATCGCCTGCACCCGTGACCTGCTGGACTGGGTGGTGCGAAAACACGTCCTCGCGCTGGACGCGGTCACCCTGCTGCAGCGGCACGAGATGCGGGGGTTCGAGGGCACCGCCGGACGGGTGAGCGGGGTGCGGCTGCGCACACCCGACGGTGACGACCTCACGCTCGCGGCCGACTTCGTCGTCGACGCGAGCGGCCGCGGATCGCGCGTCACCGAGTGGCTGCGCCCGCTCGGCGTCGGCGAGATCAAGGAGGCCGAGGTCGACTCCGGTCTGGTGTATGCCAGCCGCCTCTACCGGGCCCCTGCGGGCAGCGAGGACTTCCCCATCGTCAATGTCCAGTCCGACCCCAGCGATCCGGTCCCCGGGCAGACCGCCACGATCGTCCCCGTGGAGGGCGGTCGCTGGCTCGTCACGCTGTCCGGCACTCGGGGTGGCGAGCCGTCCCGTGACCCCGACCGGTTCGAGTCCTTCGCCCGCTCCGTCCGGCACCCGGTCGTCGGCGAACTGATCTCCATGACCGCACCGCTGTCGGAGAAGGTCACCGTCACGCGCAGCACGGTCAACCGCCGGCACTACTTCGAGAGAGCGTCCCGTTGGCCGGAGGGACTCGTGGTGATCGGCGACGCGGTGGCCACATACAACCCCTTGTACGGCCAGGGCATGACGGTGGCTGCCCAGGGTCTGGTCGCCCTGCGTGACATCCTTCGCACGCACGATCTCGGTACGCCGACCCTGGCACGGCGCATCCAGTGCGCCATCGCGCGTCCCGCGGCGGTCGCGTGGGAGCTCGCGACCGCGCAGGACATCCTCTATCCGGGTGCCCAGGGACAGCAGCCGCGCCCGGGGACCGGGCTCGCCAACCGCTATGTCGACCGGGTGGTCCGCGCGGCGACCGGCCGCGCCCAGGTCACTCGCGCCTTCCTCGGCGTCATCACGATGTCCGAGCCGGTGACGTCATGGATGCACCCGGACGTCGTCGTGGGCGCGCTGCGGGGTCCGGGCAGGAAGCCGCTTTCCGGGCCGCCCCTGACGGAGATGGAGCGTGCCGTGGCCGCCGGCCGGCACGGCCAGGCCCCTGAGCCGCAGCACAGTTCCTCGCGCTGACCGCGGGAGGAGCTGTCCATGAACGACGGCCTCATCCTCTATGTCCCCGCCGTGGTCCTGATCGCCGCACTGATGACCAAGCTGCCCTCGCTCCGGCGAACCTGGCACGACCCCATGATGCGGTCGGTGTGCGCGCTCCTCCTTGTGGGGTGCGCCGTGCTGGTCCTGGCAGCACCGCCGACGATCGCCGCGGTCAACGACCTGACCGGCGTCACGAACTTCTCCGCGCCGCTGGTGTACTGCGTCCTGTCGGCCTTCAGCGGATCCTGCATCCTGCTGATCATCAACTGGCGCGGCGGGCCCCCGGAACAGGTGCGGCGCTCGTCCATGGTGTGCATCTGCGCGTACGCGTGCGTGAGCGCCACCATCGTGGTGCTCTTCACGCTGGGCGAGGCTCCGGTCGAGCGTCTGCGTGATCTGGACACCTACTACGCCACCACACCGTTCATCCGCGAGATGATCATGACGTATCTGGTCGCCCACGCGGTCGGCAGTGTGGTCCTCACCTTCCTGTGCCGGCGCTGGCTGCGTGAGGTCGACGGAACCCTGCGCACGGGACTGGGGTTCATCGTTCTCGGCGGCTCGCTGGACGTCGGCTACCTGACGACGAAGTTCATCGCTGTCTTCGCACGGTGGAGCGGCCGCGACTGGGACTACCTGAGCACGTACGTCGCCCCGCCACTGGCGTCCGCGGCCGCCCTCATGGTCGGTATCGGGTTCATCCTGCCTCTCGTCGGACAACGGGCCTCCTCGGCCTGGCGCGCCTTCCTGAAGTACCGGCATCTGCGGCCGCTGTGGCTGGAACTGCAAGGCTCGGCGAAGTCCGCGTCCGCCACGATGAAGATCGCGTGGTGGTCGCCGATCGGCCTGCGCCTGACCCACCGCGAGGCAGCGATCCACGACGGTCTGCTCACCATCGCCCCGTTCCTCAGCGGCGCGGTGCGCGACAGCGTCCGGGCCGCGGCGCTCTCCCAGGGGCATCCCCCCACAACAGCCGATGTGATCGCGGAGGCCGCCATGATCACCTCGGCGTGCCGGACGCACGCGGGAACGGCCTCGGAGGCGCCACCGCCGGACGGCGTTCCCGAGGGCCCCGGACTCGTCTACCCCGAGGGCCCCGCACTCGCCTACACGGTCGACTCGGACCGCCTGGTCCTGCTGTCCCGCACCGTCCAGCGAAGCCATCTCGTCGCCGCCGAGTGGCACTCACCGACGCCAGAGGGCGCCGTCCACGAGTGACACCACGACGGCCGTCACCGGCGTATGCAGCTACACCGCAGCCTGGCGTGCAGCTGCGCCGAAAGGGGGTGGCCCCGAAATTGCGTAGCTACACCCGAAGGAGTGCTGATGACTGAGGTAGCTACACCTCGATACGGTGCGGGCATGTCGCCCAACGTACCCAAGACCCCGCCCCGCCAGATCCGCATCGGAGACGAGTGGTACGAGCTCGACGCTGCCGCCAGGAGCATGGGCACCGAGCGCGCAGCGCTGGTCCGCGAGTTCATCCCCTGGTACCCCCGCCGGCCTGGGGCCAAGCTCCCCGCCCGGCCCGACGTCGAGGCGTGGCAGACCAGCGGGGAGCCGACCACGTGATG
This sequence comes from Streptomyces sp. NBC_00390, assembly GCF_036057275.1. NCBI lineage: Bacteria > Bacillati > Actinomycetota > Actinomycetes > Kitasatosporales > Streptomycetaceae > Streptomyces > Streptomyces sp. NBC_00390. The sequence continues at coordinate 1,031,493 of NZ_CP107945.1, forward strand.
GCGCGCGCCAAACTGATCCAGGAGCTGCGCCGCGACGGCGCCGGCAACACCGGGACGGGTGCCGCGCTCCTCGTCGAGGACTACGCCCACCAACTCGCCGTCCAGCTGCGGGAGGCCGGGCACCGCGAGGCCGCGAACCTCATCGACCCCCGCGCCGGGCAGTGCACGTGCGGCGCGCCAGGCGGTGACGACGAAGAGAGCGCACAGGTGCGCCAGTACTGGGAGCACTCGCGGTCCTGCCCGCAGGGAGGATGACCCCCCGACCGCTGATCTGGTGGCGTTCCTGCGTGCCCGCCTCGACGAGGACGAACAGACCTGCGCGGGGTGTGGTACTTCGCGGCGGTCTTCCCGCCCCGGGTGCGGCAGGCGCTCCCGGCGGGCGCGTCACAGTTCGGGCAGTCGTGAAGTTCTCCCGCCAGTGCGGCCTGATCGGGCGTGAGATCCATGGCGGCAGCCTCTGAGAGTCCCTTCGAATAACGTGCGGGTTTTGAGGGGACTTTTGCGAACGGCGACCTGCGGAATCGTGATCGCTCCCCAGGCTCTCGCAAACTCTCACAGATGTTCGTTTGCGAGAACGGCGAGGGACCCCGGCCGGCGGCCGGGGTCCCTCGCGTGTGGTGGTGCTGGGGTCAGTGGCTGGTGAGCTCGCCAGTGAGCTTGCCGTGGAGATCGGCGCTCGGGTCGTTCAGCCCGATGATCTCGACGGTCTTGCCACGCTGGGCGTACTTGGTCTCGATCGCGTCCAGGGCCGCCACCGAGGAGGCGTCCCAGATGTGCGCGGCGGAGAGGTCGATGATGACCTTGTCGGGGTCGGTCGCGTAGTTGAACTGGCCGACGAGGTCGTTGGAGGAGGCGAAGAAGAGCTCGCCGGTCACCGAGTACACGACGGTGGCGTTGTCGGGGTCGGTGACGGCGGTGACGTTGGCGAGGTGGGCGACGCGCTTGGCGAAGATGACCATCGCGGTGACGGAGCCGACGACCACGCCGATCGCGAGGTTGTCGGTGGCGACCACGCAGATCACGGTGACGACCATGACGGCGATCTCGCCCGCCGGCATCCGCTTGAGGGTCTTGGGGGCGATGGAGTGCCGGTCGAACGTCGCGAAGGACACCATCACCATCACGGCGACCAGGGCGGCCATGGGGATGTCGGAGACGACCGGGCCGAAGACGATGCACAGCACCATCAGGAACACGCCCGCGAGGAACGTGGACAGGCGGGTACGGGCGCCGGACACCTTCACGTTGATCATGGTCTGGCCGATCATCGCGCAGCCGCCCATTCCGCCGAAGAATCCGGTGACGATGTTGGCGATGCCCTGGCCGACGGACTCGCGGGTCTTGGAGGAGTGGGTGTCGGTGATGTCGTCGACCAGCTTGGCCGTCATCAGCGATTCCATGAGACCCACCAGTGCCATCGCGAAGGCGTAGGGGGCGACGGTGGTCAGGGTGTCCAGGGTGAACGGCACGTCGGGCAGGCCGGGCACCGGCAGGGAGGACGGCAGGGCGCCCTTGTCGCCCACGGTCGGCACGGCAATCGCGGCCGCGACCGTGATCACGGTCAGGATGACGATGGAGACCAGCGGCGCCGGGATCACCGTCGTGACCTTCGGGAAGAACACCATCAGCGCGAGGCCGCCGACAATCAGCGGGTAGACGGCCCATGGGACGTCATGCATCTCGGGGACCTGAGCCATGAAGATCAGGATGGCGAGGGCGTTGACGAAGCCGACCATCACCGAGCGCGGAACGAACCGCATCAGCTTGGCGACCCCGAGGGCGCCGAGCGCGACCTGGATGACACCGGCCAGGATGACGGCGGCGACCAGGTACCCGAAACCGTGCTCACGGTTCAGGGGTGCGATCACGAGCGCGACGGCGCCGGTGGCGGCGGAGATCATTGCCCGGCGGCCGCCGACGATGGAGATGACCACGGCCATGGTGAACGAGGCGAACAGGCCGACCGCGGGGTCGACACCGGCGATGATCGAGAACGAGATCGCCTCCGGGATCAGGGCCAGGGCGACGACGAGGCCGGCCAGGATCTCGGTACGCCAGACTTTCGGGTTGTTCAGCCAGTCCGGGCGCAGGCCGCGCAGCCGCGCGGAGGGGGAAGCAGCGGAGGAAGACAAGGAAGCAGGTACCTGTCGTGCTCGGGCACACCCCGCTCAGAACAGGCCAGGGGCGTACAGGAAGATGCGGAAGGGCCGGCCGGCACCCCGCGGACGGCACGCAGCAGGGGCGGGCCGGAAGTCAGAGAACGGGACGGAGCCGGAGTTGCGCAGACGCGCGGCACCGGGCGGCTCACATCCAGAGGCGAAGCGTCACGGCGGGCAGGCGGCGGCGATCGGAGTCATGGGCTCGCGCACGCTCTCTCCTGCAAGAATCGGATCTTCGCCGGGGGCACCGTCGCGGCCCGGACACGGCAGTAGCGGAGCACCATGGGCCGCCCTCGCCACCAGCAACTCTACCCTAACGTTAGAGTAGAGATCGGCGGGCCGCACAGGACGCGCCCCGCCACGACGAGAAGGGCCAGGACCGCGGGCGTGGACGACAGGCACATGCAGATCGGCGAGGTCGCCGCGCGGACGGAGCTGTCCCTGCGCACCATCCGGCACTACGAGGAGACCGGCCTGGTCGTCCCCTCGGCACGCTCCCAGGGAGGCTTCCGCCTCTACACCGAGAACGACGTCGCCCGCCTCATGGTCATCCGCCGCATGAAGCCGCTGGGCTTCACCCTCGACCAGATGCGCGACCTGCTGGAGGCCACCGACCGCCTCGATGCCGGCGAGGCACTCGACGCCGCCGAGCGCGATGCCCTCCTGGAGCGCGTACGGACCTATCAGCAGGCCGCAACCGAGCAGGTGGAGAAGCTGCGGGTCCAGCTCTCCCGGGCCGAGGACTTCGCGGCCACCCTGGGCGCCCGCCTGGAGCACAACGTCCCCGCCGTTTCCTGAACCCGCGGCAGCCTGACAAGGCTCCCGGCTCACGAGCCGGCCAGGAGCGGTACCGGCCTCGCACAGGCCGCGGAGGCGTCGCGGCTGTCGAGGACCACCACCCCGCGATCTTCAAGCTTCGGCCGGCCCCCGGCCGGCGCTTCGCCCCGGACAACGATCCGGCTCCCAGGGAGAGACGCCGGGGCTCCCTACTCGTCGTCGTCCTCATCGAGTTCGCGAACGAACAATCCGGGCGGAAACGGCGAAGCCCCCTGCCGACGGGGGGGGTGCGGCAGGGGGCTCCACGGTCCACACTACTCCGCGGCCACGGTCACTTCCCGATGCGGACCTTGTCGTTGTCCAGCAGCGCTGTGTGCGTCGCGGCCGTGACGATCAGCATTACCAGGAGGAAGCCCACGAACGGGCTGTCCTCGTCGGGGCCGACCACGGCCGTACTGATGCCGAGGATGAGCACCTCGACCGCGACGTACACGACGGCAACCCAGGGCTTGATCACACCCTTCACCGCGGCAACGACGAACGGGACCGCCGCGCCGATGCTTACGGTGACAATGGGCACCATGGTCCAGATCACCTTCGCGACGGTCGAGTTGAACATCCGCGGCCGGGCGTTCGGCACCGGGGTCGTGACGTATGGGCTGGGCTGGGGCTGGTACGAATTACTCATGGCTGCCCTCTGAATTCGAGTGTGCGGAGGGGTGATTGTCCGCCCGTCGTAGGGTTGGGCGATGGCGGTGTGACAGTCCGGGTACCCGGTGTTCGAGGATCAATTGCTCCGCTCGGCGCGGGCTTGCGGCGGTGGCAGCCGTCGCGGCTGCTCTGGTACGTCGTCTCGAGTCCGGTCGCGCGCGGGTCTCCGGCGGCGAAGCGTGCGGGCATGGTGCCCGGCACCTGCGTGGCAGTCATGCCGGGCATGACCCGGCGCAGCTTCAGTGCGGTGCCCGGTCAAGGCACGTCGGCCCGTACAGGCTCGCCGAACCGTCCGTCCGTGTGGGTCACGTACTTCGGGGTGAACTGGCCCTCGCCGGTAATGGCACCGGAGATCTTCTCGCCCGGCGCGAGGTCCACAACGGCTATCTGGTTCTTGTCGGCTCCCAGCTCCGCCGGATGCTTCGTGCCGCGGGTGTCGTTGATCGCGATGGAGCAGGGGTCACAGTGGCACGCCTGGAGGACTACCTGTCATTCAGCCCCTTGGAGCGGCGGACGAACCCACCGCGACGACACCGGCCACCAGGCTTCGTCGAAGCTGCCAGGAACGCGGGCTCGCGCACCTGCCGCACGCCGAGCAGCGTGCTGCCTCGGCTTCGCAGCATCGGCTCCTGCAGACCCGAAGGGTCAACTCCCCGGCACCAGAGGGGCCTTACCCGCCGGAGACCGCCCGCAGATGGGACTTGCCGCGGCTCACACCCGGCGCCACCACGGCCGGGTTCTCGCGCAGCACCAGCGTCACCCGGGTGAACCCCTTCTCCTGAAGGGTCTTCGGCGTTTCGTCGACGATGCGGCAGTCCGTGCGGCCCCACCTCGGGTCGGGGTGGTTCACCCGCCGCACCGCTCCGTCGTGGTCGACGGCCGCGGCGCCCACGGCCCGCACCCAGTGCGGCAGTCCGCACACATAGGCCGCGTCCATGATCGGGTCCTGGGCGATCTCGTCACGAATGGCCTGAAGTGTACGGTCCTCGCCGTCGCGCTCGAGGGCACAGGCGAACTGTGCCATCAGCGGCAGACACCAGCCCGTCTCGTGCTCGGCGAGTACCGCCGGAGCATCCGGGTGGAACAGCGCGAACCGGAGGAAGTTCTGCTGCGGCATGGCGGTGGGGTGCGGCCCGATGGCACGGAAGAGGGCATCGAAGGCGGGGTTGGCGTGCGCCACGTCCCAGTGCCGGTCGAACAGCATCGACGGCAGCGGAACGGCATCCATCAGGGCCGCGTAGTCGCGCAGATAGGCCCCGGTCTCGGGGTCGGCCGGGTCCGCCGGAGCGGTCGGCGAGGCGGGGACGGGCGGCCGTACGGGCACCGGCGGGTGGACCGGCGGTGCCGGCCGCGCGGGAACGGGGCGGCGTGCGGGCGAGGAGGGCGGCACCGGTCCCGAGGGCCGGACCGGCGCACTGAAGTCATCGGACTTGTCCCGGCCGGCGACGAACCGGATCAGCTCGGCACCCAGTCGCTCGTCCATCTCAAGGGCCACGACCATGGCGCCCACCATCTCGTCGGACCAGGTCAGATCGGGTGAGCGTTCCCAGGTGCCGTAGGTGTAGGCGCTGAGGTCCAGGCGGGCGGCCACGTCCTCCAGGCTCAACCCCAACTCCTCCCTGCGCCGTCTGAGGACGTCGCCGAGCCGCCCGGTCCGGGCCGTGCCGCGTGTGGTGCCGGCACACGCCAGACGTCCGTGGACACCTGGCCGCTCGACGCCTGCCTCATTTGTCATCGAGAACGCCACCCTTCTCGAAGGCTCTCGAAGTCCCGCTGCGGTAGCCCCGTTTGGATCTTCACACCGCGTGGCGATCCTGCTACCGCGACCGAGGCCATGTCAACTATCGTGGCATTCCGCGCCGTTGAACGCGCGATTCGCGCCACAGCTGTGGCAAGACCTGGCTGCATTCCCTCGAAGCGGTTAATCTCCCGGCAGCCCCTTGTGTGCGGGGCTACTTCGTGTGATCTAGGAGACCTACTGGTGACAGACGGCTTCTCGGTTCCGGGTCCGACGGCCGCCGCAGGCCTGCTGGCGGCATCGGTTGCCCGGGTCACCGAACTCGCGGACAAGCTCGGCCTGAGCCACGGCGAGGTCTTCGACGTCCATCGGCTCTCCGATGCCTCGGGCGTCCCGGCCGATGTGGTGGCCGCCCTGCTCGCAGGGCGGCCCGCAGGCGAACCCGACCTCCAGGCACGGTTCTTGCAGCGTTTCGACCTGCTTCGCAGAACGCGGCTCAAGGCCAACGGCCGCCGCTACACGCAGCAGGAGATCGCCGACGGTGCCGGCATGTCCCGGCAGCAGGCCGGGGCACTCATCAACGGCGACCGCCGACCGACCATGGAGCACTGCGACGCCATCCAGCGCTTCTTCCAGGTGCACGCCGGCTTCCTGACAGCCGATGACGCCGACGCGCTCAACACCGCCCTCCAGCGCACCGAACAGGGTCTGCTTCAAGACTTCGCGGGAGAAAGCGACCCGCTGGAGCGTCTGTTGCAGGACCATGGGGTGCGCGGCATCGCCTGGCGTGCGGCCCAACTGCCTACGGACAAACACCGGGACAAGGTCACCGAGTGGCTCGACATGCTCCTGGAGAGCGTCAAGCCGACAGACCAGCCCTGATTTCCGGACAGGCTTTGGATTCGTACGTGTCTCAACAGGTGCCGACGGGGAGAGGAGAGCAGTGAGCATAGGCAAAGACATGCGCCGGTTGTGCGGCGAGCTGGTCTCCGGCATCGACCTGCCCGCCCCGGCCGAGCCCGCCGCTCTCTACACCGCGCTGTGCGACGGCATGAGCAAACGCCGCGGGCGGCCCGTCCGCTACCGCACGGCCACGTTCCCGCCCGGCACTGCCAGCGGCCTGTGGCTCGACATGGCGGACCAGGACCTGATCGTGATCGAGGAGCGCACCGCGCCCGACCATCAACTGGTCATTCTCGGCCATGAGTTGTGGCACATGAAGGCCGGGCACTGCAGCCATCACGTCGAGGGCGCGGCCGTCGCCGCCCGGCTGCTGTCGGACGAGGCCGATCTGCAGGCCGCGGTGCTCCGGGTCGCCGCCCGGACCCGCTTCGACCAGGCGGAGGAGAACGAGGCGGAGACGTTCGGGCTGCTTCTCGGGAGCAAGTGCCGCTCATGGCTTGCCGGTTCGGCCGGACGCGGCCCGGTGCGCAGGGACGGACTCGCCGGACGTATCGAGGCTTCTCTGGGGTACCGGGGGCCGCAGGGCTGAGGCGGCGGTGCCGGCCGACTCCGGCACCCCTGCACATCCCGTTGCCTGTACCAGCGAGGACGCATACGCCGGACCGGCATTCGGCCGGCTGGAGGCCCCGGTGCGGGCCGGGGCGGGGACCGGCATAAGTCTCGCTCATTGGCGGCGGGGACGTTGAAGCCGCAGCGGCCCCGCCCACCTACGAGGGTGAGCCGGGCGGCGCGTCATGTCACGCGGTCAGCGGCATGAACGTGCGTCGTGATGAACATCCGATCAGCCGCCGGCAGCGCATTGCACAGCTGCGCATGTTACGGGTGCGGCGGCGGAAGGGGTTGACCCTGCCCCTGCGTCAGGGTTGGAGCCTGGTCGCATGACGAACAACAGCACTTCCTCGGCTCGGTTCGCCCCGCCGACCGGCGGGTTCCAGGAGATCGAAGGCCGCCGCATTTTCGTGCATCGGTCGGGCAGCGGCGGACCGGCCGTGGTGTTCCTGCCGGGCGCCAGCGCGGTCGGCCTGGACTATTTCGGTGTCCAGCAGGAGGCTTCACAGTTCACCACTGCCGTTGTGTACGACCGCGGCGGCACGGGCTACAGCGATCCCCTTCCGCTGCCGCGCACCGCCGCCGCGGTCGCCACGGAACTGCGCGAGCTGCTGCGAGCACAGAACATCGCCGCCCCATACGTTCTGGTGCCGCACTCCCTCGGCGGCTTCTACGCGCATCGGTTCGCGCAGCTGTACCCGCAGGACGTGGCCGGGCTGGTCTGGTTGGACGCCTTCCACCGCGACTGGGACGACTTCATGCCTCCCGCGGCGGGTCTGGCCGCGGTCGAGCAGATGGCACCTGATCGGGAGCAGCTGGAACAGATGCGCCCGGCCCTGCGCGAGATGAGGGCCGAGTTGCTCGCGGACTACCCGGAGCACGTGCGGCAGGCGCTGGTCGATGCCAGGGTGAGTGACGAATGGACCCACGTCGGCATCGCCGAGCGCACCAAGTTGGCCGAACTCGCCACCGAACTGCGGGCCGGGCCGAACATTCCCGACGTCCCGGTGGTTGCTCTCACCGTGGTCGGCACCGACCCCGCCCAGCAGGAGCCGACGTCGGAGCGGACGTTGCAAGAGATGCATGACGGCCACACGAGAATGGACGCGGCCCTGGTGCGCGCGGTCTCGCACGGGGAACAACGCATCATCTCCGACACCAGCCACCACCGGCTCTGCTTCGACCGCCCCGATGCCGTCGTCCAGGCGATCCGCGACGTCGTCGACCGAGCTCGCCCCTAGACTCGGCACGACCACGTTGCACGAAGACCCGAGGCGGACGGTGCTCACGATCAGCCAGCTCGCGGCAACCGCCGGCGTGACCGTGCGCACCGTTCGCCACTACCACCACGTCGGCCTGTTGCCCGAGCCCGAGCGCGATGCCTCCGGCTACCGCCGGTACAGCGCGCAAGCTGCGGTGGATCTCATCCGGATCAGGACCCTCGCCGATGCGGGGGTGCCACTGGCCCGTATCGACGCGCTGCTGCATGCAGAGCCGACCGAATTCGCCGCGGCCGTCACCGACATCGACGCGGAATTGCAGCGCAAGATCGACCAGCTCACCGAATACCGCCGCCGGATCGCAGAACTGGACAGCGGCGAAAGGCTTGTCCTGCCCCCCGAGGTGGTCGCCATCCTGAACCGGATGCGCAGTCTCGGGGTCAGCGAACGGAGGGTACGACTCGAGCGCGACTCGTGGATCCTGATGCAGGCACTGGACCCGCACGTGATGCCGCAGCGGATACGGGACAAGAACGCGGGCTTCGACGACCCCGAGACGACGCGCCTGTATCTCGCCTGTGATCAATCAGTCGACTGGGATCCGTACGATCCACGCCTGGACCGGCTCATCGACGACCTGGACGCATGGGAGATCAAACACGCACGAGACAGCAACCGGGCAGGCTACCTGAAGCTGGTCTCTTCCCGGATCTCCGAGGCATCACCGGCATGGCAACGCATCGTCGATGCGCTCGCCCACCGCGCCAAGCGGCGCCGAACCGCCGGGCACGACAGCTGAAGCCGGCACCGCGGGCACTGTGCACCATGACGTTTTCAGGTCGCGGGTCCGGTGTGAGGGGCGGGCGGAATACTCACGCTGGTCGCCGGCCGCTGTCCACGGTGAAGACCTTCCGGCTCGTCGGCCGGAGGCGTTGTCGGGTTCTGCTGCGCCGACCGGCGTGCCGCTCTTACGATCCGTCACCGGGCCGGTACGCCAGGAAAGCGTGGGAGGGCGTGGGGATGCAGGAGCTGGAGCGGATCCAGCTCACTGGAGTGAACTTGACACGCTTGCCGAGGAGTTGGTCAAGCTGACGAACCGCGAAGTCTCCCGGTGACCGACGATCTTCGCCGAAGCCTCACGCCCATGACCAGCCCGAGCATCCCGAACCCCGCGCACACCAGACCCGTGACCAGCAGCTTCACGATGCACAGTGCTCAGTGACCGTACGGCGTGATGACGCTTGTCCGGGGCCGTCCTCGGCGATCCGGCACAAGGGGTACGGGGAGGGGGCGCGGCACCGCCACACGCAGACGCGGGGAGGAGTGCCGGTGCCGACCACGTCGTCGCTCGGGGCCACGGCCGGTCCGCCGGTGCACGAGCGCAGACGCCGGTCCGCTCGCGGCACGTTCCAGGATGTGACGCCTGGTGCGGGGTACCCCCCGGACCAGGATGTGACGCCTGGTGCGGGGTACCGCCCGGTATCACTTAGGCTCGGCAACGTTATGAACGGCATTCACACGGGCCACACGGGGCGGCGGGTCCCGCTGGAAGCCAAGGCCGACCGGGAGACGGTGCGGCGCCACAATCTCAGCCTCGTCCTGCGGGCGGTCCGCGACGAGGGTGAGATCACCCGCGCCGGGGTCTCCGCGCGGGTCGGGCTGACCCGTGCCGCCGTCTCCTCCCTCGTCGAACAGCTGCTGGACAGCGGCTTTCTGACCGAGTCCGGCAAGACGTTCAGCGGCCAGGCCGGGCGGCCCGGCACCGTGCTGAAGATGGCCCGTACCGGTGTCGCGGGTGTCGGCGTCGAGATCAACGTCGACTATGTCGCGGTGTGCGTGGTGGACCTGGCCGGCACCGACCGGGTACGGCTGGTCGAGCACCTGGACAACCGGGGCGCACCGTCCGCCCATGTGCTGGGGCGCGCCGCGAAATTCGCTGCCCGTGCCCTGACCTCGGCCGCGGAGCAGGGACTGCGGCCGGTGGGCGCGGCGCTGGCGCTGCCGGGGCTGATCGCGGCGGGCACGGTCCGCGAGGCCCCCAACCTCGGCTGGACCGACGTCGCGGCGGAGGCCCCGTTCGCCGAAGCGCTGAACGCGCTGCGGCCCGGGCTTCCCGAGCTGCCGGTGCGCTCGGAGAACGAGGCGAATCTCGCGGCGCTGGCCGAGCTGTGGTTCGGGGGCCTCGGGGAGGTGCGCAGTTTCCTGTATCTGACCGGTGAGATCGGCGTCGGTGGTGCGCTGGTGCTGGACGGCGAACTGCTGCGTGGGGCAAACGGGTTCGCCGGCGAGATCGGCCACGTACCGGCCGACGCGGACGGCCCCCGCTGCCGGTGCGGCTCCCGCGGCTGCCTGGAGCAGTACGCGGGCCAGTCGGCGCTGCTGCGGGCGGCGGGCATCGAGGAGCCGACCGGCGCCGCGGGCGTCGCGGAACTGGAGCGGTGCGCCCGCGCGGGCGAGACCGCCGCGGTGACGGCTCTGACCCGGGCGGGCCTGATGCTCGGCCGTGTCCTGTCGGGCGCGGTGAATCTCTTCGACCCGGACGCGGTGGTCCTGGGCGGCATCTACGCCCCTCTGTTCCCCTGGCTCTCGCCACCGGCGGGCGCCGAGCTCGCGGAACGGGTGGTCTCGGGCCTCTGGCCGGGCGGCAGCGGCCGCCTCCGCCCCTCCTCCCCGGCCGCCGACGCGGCCCGCGGCGCCGCGGCGCTTGTGGTCCAGGACGTCCTCGCGGACCCGGTGGCGTACGCGCAGCACGCGGGCCGACCGATTCCTGGGCACGGTCGCGCCCCTGGGAGCCCCGAAGAGCCTCCGCTGTGACTGAGCGCTGCAGTCGGCCCGTCCGGCCAATTGCAGCACTCAGCAGCACCTCAGAGGTTCCGGTCCCGGTTCCCGACCCGCCTGACGCCCCTCGAGCTGAGGCTCGGCGGCGTCGAGCGTTTCGACCTGCGACGGGACGGGGCTGCTCAGAGCTTGCCGATGTGGACCAGCGGGATCAATGCAAGCAACCTGTGCCGGACGCCCCCTACTTGGCCGGCGGCCTGGTCGGTGTCTTGTCCGCTTCCTGTCCGGGACGTCTCACCGCGGTCGGGTGAGACCTGTCGGCGGGAGAGCTTCGCCGGCTCGACGCGTGCCCGATGTCCGACCCGCCTGAGGAGATGGCCCGGCCGGCTCTCACCTTCGGCCGGGCCGGCTCAACCGCTCCGTCACATCAGCGCACCCCGAGCAAGTGGTCCAGCGCCAGCTGGTCCAGGCGCTCGAAGGCCATGCCCCGCTCCGCCGCCGCCCCCGCGTCGAAGTCCTCGAAAGCGGTCGCGTCCCCGAGCAGCCCCGCCAGGCCGTCCTGTGCCGTCGGGCGGGCGAGGTCGTCGAGGCGGGACGCGCGCAGGGCCCCCTGGACCTCCGGGTCGGCACGGAAGGCCGCCGCCCGCTCGCGCAGGATCAGGTAGTTGCGCATGCAGCCGGCCGCCGACGCCCACACGCCGTCCGCGTCCTCCGTGCGCGGCGGCTTGAAGTCGAAGTGCCGCGGGCCGTCGTAGCCCGCCGTCTCCAACAGGTCGACCAGCCAGAACGCCGAGCGCAGATCGCCCGCGCCGAAGCGCAGGTCCTGGTCGTACTTGATGCCGTTCTGGCCGTTGAGGTCGATGTGGAAGAGCTTGCCCGCCCACAGCGCCTGCGCGATGGAGTGCGTGAAGTTCAGCCCGGCCATCTGCTCGTGGCCGACCTCCGGGTTCACTCCGTACAGCTCGGGCCGCTCGAGGCGCTCGATGAAGGCGAGGGCGTGGCCGACCGTCGGCAGCAGGATGTCGCCGCGGGGCTCGTTGGGCTTGGGCTCGATGGCGAACCGGAGGTCGTAGCCCTGCTCCGTGACGTACTCGCCCAGCAGGTCGAAGGCCTCCTTCATACGCTCGAGAGCGACGCCCACGTCCTTCGCCGCTCCCGATTCGGCGCCCTCGCGGCCGCCCCAGGCGACATAGGTCCGCGCGCCGAGCTCGGCCGCGAGGTCGATGTTGCGGATCGTCTTGCGCAGTGCGTACCGGCGCACGTCACGGTCGTTCGCCGTGAAGGCTCCGTCCTTGAAGACGGGGTGCGTGAAGAGGTTGGTCGTCGCCATGGGGACGATCAGGCCGGTGGCGTCCAGGACCTGCCGGAAGCGCTTGATGTGCGCCTCACGCTCGCTTTCGCCCGCCCCGAAGGGGATCAGGTCGTCGTCGTGGAACGTCACCCCGTAGGCACCGAGCGCGGCGAGCCGCTGGACGGACTCGACGGGGTCCGACGCGGGCCGGGTCGCGTCCCCGAACGGGTCCCTGCCCTGCCAGCCGACGGTCCACAGACCGAAGCTGAACTTGTCGTCCGGGGTGGGTGTGAAGCGTTCCGTCATCGCCATGACCGCCTTGGATCAGTTGTTTTGTTCTGACGCCTTACTAATAATGCACGCCACGCCCATACGACAGAAGCCCTCCACACCTGGCCCCCGCAGCCCGGATGGCGTAATTTGTTTTTCGTTCGGCCAAATGCAGCGGGGTCAGCCGGAAGGAGAGGTGCCGCCATGCCGACGCAGACCGTCGTCATCGGGGTGGACAGCTCGACACAGTCCACCAAAGCGGCGTTCACCGATGTCGCGACAGGCGAACTCCTCGCCGTCGGCAGGGCCCCGCACCAGGTCGGCGGCACCGGCGGAGCACGGGAGAGCGACCCCGAGAACTGGTGGCGCGCCCTCGGCGAGGCGGTCGCCGCAGGGCTCAGGGAGTCGGGCCTCACCCCGTCCGCGATCGCCGGCATCGCAGTCGCCGGGCAGCAGCACGGCCTCGTCGTGCTCGACCGCGCCGGCGCGCCGCTGCGCCCCGCGCTCCTGTGGAACGACACCCGCTCGGCCCCGCAGGCCGCCGCACTCACCGAGACGCTCGGCGGCCCTGCCGCCTGGACGGCGCGTACGGGATCGGTGCCGGTCGCCTCCATGACGGCGGCGAAGTGGCAGTGGCTGCGGGAGAACGAACCGGCCGCCGCCAAGTCGGCCGCCGCGGTACGGCTGCCCCACGACTTCCTCACCGAACGGCTCGCGGGCGTCGCCGTCACCGACCCCGGCGACGCCTCGGGCACCTGCTGGTACTCCACGGCGACCGGCGCGTACGACCCTGGACTCCTGGATCTGATCGGGCTGGACGCGGCGCTGCTGCCGCCGGTGGCCGCGACGGGCGCAGCCCGTATCGGGTCACTGACCCCCGCAGCCGCGGCCGTGCTCGGTCTGCCCGCCGGGATCACGGTCGCCGCCGGCACCGGGGACAACATGGCCGCCGCGGTGGGCCTGGGGCTCGGCGGCGCGGGGCTGCTCGATCACCCCGTCCTCAGCCTCGGCACCTCCGGCACGGTGTTCGCCGCGACCCGTACCCGCCCGGCGTCCACGGCGCTCGCCGGATTCGCGGCCACGGACGGCACGTATCTGCCGCTGGCCTGCACCCTGAACTGCACGGTCGCCGTCGACAAGGTCGCCTCGCTGCTCGGCCTGGACCGCGATGCCGCCGAGGCCGGCGGCGAGGTGGTGGTGCTGCCGTACCTGGACGGGGAGCGCACCCCCGACCTGCCGGACGCCTCCGGAATGGTCACCGGCCTGCGGCACACCACGACCCGTCACCAGATCCTGGGCGCGGCCTACGAGGGCGCGGTGGTGACGGTGCTGCGCGCCCTCGACGAGGTACTGCGCGCCTGCGGGCTGGATCCTGCCGCCCCCGAGACGGCAGGCCGCCCGCTCCGGCTGGTCGGCGGCGGCGCGGAGGGCCGCCACTGGGTGGAGACGGTCCGCCGCCTGTCGGGCCGCCCGCTGCTGATCCCGCAGAGCACCGAACTGGTGGCCCTCGGTGCGGCAGCCCTGGCCGCGGGTGCGGCGACCGGGGAGGATCCGGTGGCGCTCGCCGCCGGATGGCAGCGGGAGGGGGCGAGGCAGCTGCCGCCGGTGCAGCGGGACATCGGGACATGGGACCGGGTCTCGGCGGTCCTGGACCGGGCGGCACCGGCACTGCTCTCCCGTTAGATGCCGCCCGCTGGAAGCCTCCCCGGGCCGCGGGACCCGCTGCCGGGCGCCCGCGCTAGGCCCTGTCCGGGCGACTTCGAGGATCAGCCTGCGGCGTCAGATGCGGTGCATCGCAAGGCGGAGGATCACCCTCGTACTGGACGTACTTGGGCGACTCCGACAACACAGCGAGGTGCCGTAGCTGTCGCCGCGGGCCCGACAAGATCGCCCGGACAGGGCCTAGGCGTCCCGCAGGAACCCCTTGCCGTCCGTCGCCTTCGGCTGATGCCGTGTCGCCTTCGACGGGTGTCGCGCCGTCCCGCTCGACGGGTGGCGCGGCGGGCCGATCGACGGCTGGTCGGCGATCCTCAGCGTGTTCACCGTCGGCTGGTCCGGGGCCGATGTGCCGTCCCGCAGGGTGATCTCCGCGCAGACGATGCTGCCCGCTTCCAGCCGACGCGCGACTGTGCGTGCCGCGTACGCCTCGACCATGCGCAGGCCTCTGCCGCACACCACGTCCGAGTCCAGCGGCTCCTTGCGTCTGGTCACCCGGTGTTTCCAGCGGCCGCCGTCCATGACCTCGACGGTCAGGGCATCGCCACGGACGCTGATCACCGTGGACACCCAGGAGCTGCCGCTGTGCATCACGACATTCGTCACCAGCTCGGTGACGATCACGGACAGGGCCTCTTCGAGATGCTCCGCCAGGCGCCATCTACGTGCGACGGCCCGGGCGAAGCGCCGTAGTTTTCGCGCGGCCTCCGGCGAGGCCGGCATAGCGCAATGAGCCAGGCCTCGCAGGGCTGACGTCGGCCCCGCACGTTGATGGGGCGGACTCGAGGCACGTTCTATGGCGATCACTTGGGCTCCTGTTCGCGCGGGCGTTCTTCCCTTACGTAGGTCCAGCGGCCGGGAGGTCTCACCAGGCCGTCGACAGCCATGCAGATCTTCTGCGGCAGCTACACATTCGTGGCGCTGCACGTTCGGCGCAATCAGGGACACTGAAACACGGATACGTAAACAATCGAAATGCCCCAGAAACACCTAGGAGAGTGAGAGGTGGACACGCTCAGTGACGCGGCCGGGGACCGTTGGCTGACGCGTGTCCTCGCCGGAGACTCCACCGGACCGGCACTGCTTCTGATCGAAGGGGCGGCGGGCACGGGCAAGTCCCGTCTGGCGGCGCGGCTGCTGGAGACCGCGGCCGGTGTCACGACCGCCTCGGGCTCGCCCGCCCGCAGCGTGATCGTCTCGTTCTCGTCCTTCGGTACGAAGCTGACGCAGCGCCCTTCGCGCGCCGCCGGCACCTCCACGTCCGGCACCTCCGCGTCCGACACCTCCGCGTCCGACACCGAGACCGGCCTCGCCCGTCCCCGGGAGACCGGACCCTTGCCTTCCCAGGCGACCGGCCTCGCCCGTCCCCGGGAGAGCGGTCCCGCCGACGTCCCCCCGCGGCCCGAGCTGCCGGAGCTGCTGGCCTCGCTGCACGACCGCGGGGACCGCGTGCTGCTGGTCGCCGAGGACGTCCACCGCGCCGGCCGGCCCGCCCTCGACCTGCTGCGCCGGCTGCTGGAGCGACCGCCCGACGGACTCGCCGTGGCCCTGACCTACCGGCCCGAGGAGCTGCGCGAGCCCGGCCTCGTGCTGGGCCGCACCGTCCACTTTCCCGCCGCTCTCTCCGTGCTGCGGCTGCACCTCGACCCGCTCGGCGCGGAGCAGGTGCGCGCGGTGGTCGAGGACGCGCTCGGCGCCGAGCGCTGCCCGGCGGAGCTCATCGCCCGGATCCATGAGCGCTCCGGGGGCGTGCCGCAGGTGGTCGCCGACCTGGTGCGGCTGCTGCGCGAGTCGGCCGAGGACCGGGAGCGGTACTCGGTCCGGGATCTGGACGCCGTCGGGGTGCCGCCTCGCCTGGCCGAGCTGGCCCTCGGCCGCACGGCGGCGCTCAGGGAGCGGATGCGGCCCGTCGTCTGGGCGGCCGCGGTGCTGGACGAACCGGTGGAGGCCGCCGAGCTCACCTCTGTGGCGGGCCTGTCCGGAGACGAGGGCACCCGCGCGCTCATGGCCGCGCTGCGCACCGGCGTACTGACGGAGGACGACCTGGGCCGGTACGGGTTCTTCGTCCCGATGGCGGCGCGGGCGGTGTACAGGCAGGTCCCCGGCCCGCTGCGCGGCCAGATGCACCGCCACGCCGCCGAGGCGCTCGCCCACCGCCAGCCGGTCCCCTGGGTACGGCTGGCCCGGCACCGCAGACACGGCGGCCAGGTACGCGGCTGGCTGCGCGCCGTGGAGCACGCCGCACTCCAGTGCCAGGCGGCGGGCGATCACCAGGCGGCGATCGATCTGCTGGAGGACACGCTGTCCCGCACGACCGTCCCGATCGGCGCTCGCGCACGCCTCGCTCCCCTGCTGGCGCACAGCGCCGTGCTGGGGCTGCGTTCCGACCAGACGGTGACCGTGCTGCGGCAGATCCTGGACGAGCAGTCGCTGCCGGCGGCCGTGCGCGGCCAGATCCGCCTCGATCTGGGGCTGCTGCTGTGCAACCAGGCGGTCGCGGGCATGCAGGGCTGGCTGGAGCTCCAGAAGGCGGTGGAGGAGCTCCAGGAACGCCCCGTTCTTGCGGCCCGCGCCATGTCCGCCCTGGCGATGCCCTTGCTGTCCGCGGTCCCGCTGGAGCAGAACGTGTACTGGCTCCACCGGGCCGAGAGGGCCGCAGAGGAGAGCGGCGACGCCGAGGCCCGCACGGCGGTGGCCGCCAACAGCGCCGGAACACTGATGTACGTCGGGGACCCGGCCGCCTGGAAGGTGCTGGAGCACCTCCCCAAGGACACCGACCTGCCGGTCCACCAGCAGCATGTGGCACGCGGCCTGTGCAACGCGGCGGACGGCGCCCTGTGGCTCGGCCATCTCGGCCGTGCCCGCGAGCTGCTCGCCGAGGGCCTGGAGCTGGCCACCCGCAGCGGCGCCTCCTATGTGGAGCAGGGTGCCCGCGGCACCGCGCTGCTGCTCGACTGGGCCGAGGGCAACTGGACGAACCTGCCCGCCCGCGCCCGGGCCTTCGTGGCCGAGGCGGACACCATGCCCGGTCCCGCGGCCGACGCCCGTGTCGTGCTCGGGCTGCTTGCGCTGGCCCGCGGCGAGTGGCCGCAGACCACCAGCTGGCTGTCCGGTGAGGGGCCCATCGGACCCGAGGGCTCGGCGGTGCCCCATGCCGCCGCCGCCTCGGGCGCCCTGGTCCGCCTCGCGCTGGTCCGCGACGACGTGGAAGGCGCCGTCGCGGAGGCGTCGCTGTCGTGGGACCGGCTGCGGGACAAGGGGGTGTGGGTGTGGGCGGCGGAGCTGGCGCCCTGGGCGGTGGAGGCGACGTTGCGCGCGGGGCGGCGGGAGACGGCACAGAAGATGGTCTCCGAGTTCGCCGCCGGGCTCGAGGGCCGTCAGGCCCCCTCGTCGTCCGCGGCCCTGCACTGGTGCCGCGCGCTGCTGGCCGAGGCCGACGGCGAACCGGAGACGGCGGGTCCGCTGTTCCGCCGGGCGTCCACCGTGTACGCCGGGCTGCCCCGCCCGTACGCCGCGATCCTGACCACGGAGGGCGCCGCCCGCTGCGCGCTCGCCACCGACGCGCACTCCGCCTCCGCTGTCGGCGATCTCGCCTCCTGCGTACAGCAGTTGAGCGATCTGGGCGCGGTGTGGGACGCGGCCAGGATCCGTGCCGAGCTGCGCGCGCACCAGCCCGTGGACGAGCAGCGTCCGCGAGGCCGTCCCAGTTACGGCGACCAGTTGTCGCCGCGCGAGCAGGAGGTCGCCGATCTCGCCGCGACCGGGCTCACCAACCGTGAGATAGCGGCGACCCTGCATCTGTCGCCGCGCACGGTGGAACAGCATGTCGCGCGGGCCCGCCGCAAGCTGGAGTCGCAGTCCCGCCAGAGCCTCGCCCGCTCGCGTGCCCAGCGCCAGGAGTGAGCCGGGGTCAGCCGGTCACGAGCACCACTCCCCCGTACGACACCCCTGCCACGACCACCCAGGCGCACAGCCCGAGCGCCGCGACGCGAACCCCCGTGCGGGTGAGCGACGGCAGGTCCACGGCGCTGCCGAGCCCGAACAGCGCGGCTGCCAGCAGAAGTTCCTGGGCGGTGTGCGCCAGGTCCAGTGCGGCCGAGGGCAGCAGTCCGGTGCTGCGCAGCGCCACCATGGCGAGAAAGCCGGCGACGAACAGCGGGACGAGAGGTACCCGGGTGCGGCCGGCGGCGGGTGCGGTCCGGGCGGCCTGCCGCCGGTGCCGTACGGCCAGCGCCACCGCCGCGACGAGCGGGGCGAGCAGTGCCACCCGCATCAGCTTCACCAGGACCGCTTCGCCGAGCGCCGCGGGGCCGGCCGTCTGCGCCGTGGCCACCACCTGCCCGACGTCGTGCACGCTCGCCCCGACCCAGCGCCCGAACGACGCGTCGTCGAGGCCCAACACGCCCTGCAGGAGCGGCAGCACGGCGATCGCGAGCGTCCCGCACAGGGTCACCAGCGCCACGGAGGTGGCCACATCGCGCTCGTCGCTGTCGGCCGCATCGCTCACGGCGCCGATCGCGGACGCCCCGCAGATCGAGTACCCGGTGGCGATGAGCAGCGGCTGGTCGCCGGGCAGCCCCATCCGGCGGCCCAGCCACCAGGTGCCGAGAAAGGTGGCGGTGACGACGCCGAGCACCATCGTGACGCTCGCCCAGCCGAGGCCGCGTATGTCGTCCAGGCCCAGCTTCAGCCCGAGCAGGACGATGCCGGCGCGCATCAGCCGCTTCCCCGCGTACGACAGTCCGGGCCGCGCCGCTCCCCGCACCACGCCGCGCACGCGGGGCAGATGGGCGGCCACGACGCCGAGCACGACGGCCGCGGTGAGCATCGGTATGTCCGGCAGGAGCAGGTGCACCGACCAGGCCGCGGCGACGCCGAGCGCGGCGCACACGAGCCCGGGCAGGGCGGCTGGCCGGCCCACCGCGGCCGTGCGGACGGGCCGTTCCCTGAGCAGGGCCATTACCGGTCGGGAGACAGGTCGTAGACGCGGCGGACGCTGGTGCCGAGGCGCGAGATGTCGGCGCCGTACACATGGAGGGACATCGCGGTGCCGGTACCGGCGTTCCAGACGCGGTGGATGTCCCCGGGAGGCGCGAACCCGCAGACGTCGCCGCGTGCGTTGACCACGTCCTCGGTGGCGACGAGGCGGGCCCGGGCGCCCGCGGCGGTGGCAGGGACCAGTCGGTAGCGCCGTTCGTGCTCGGCTCCTTGGTGAACCCCCGTCGTGCACCAGGACACATGGTCGTGCACGGGGGTGCCCTGGCCGGGCAGCCAGACCAGGGCGACGACCGAGAAGCTGCCGTCGTGTTCGGCGTGCAGCAGGTGCTGCCGGTAGCGGTCCGGGTAGCTCTCGCACTGCTCGGCGGTGAGCAGATCGGCCGCGCCCAGGTGGGGGGCGAGGCATTCACCGACCAGATACGCCGTCGGGTCCGGCGGCAGTCCACGCCCCACGGCGTCGCGGATGTCCGTGATGAGCGTGTCCAGCCGGTGCGTGGTTCGGGTGGCTGCGGCAGTGTTCATACGGGCAGGGTCGAGCGGCCCGTCCCATTACGTCCAACGAGGCTTTCTTCGCTCTCCCCAACAAACGCTTATCAGTGAACGGGCGCTTCAGCAGCCGGTCTTGTGCGACGCGACGGTCTTCAGCTCGGCCAGGACCTGCGTGGTCGCGGGTATGCGCAGATGCTCACGCAGGACATAGGCGGAGATCTGGCGCCGCGAGGCCGGCTGCAACGGCCGTCCGCTGACCCGGGGATGGCAGAGGAAGCTCAGTACGAGCGCGGGCACCATGGCCACGCCGAGGCCCGCCGCGACCATGGCCTGTACGGCGAGTCCGTCGTCGGTCGTGAAGACGATGTCCGGCGCGAAGCCCTGCTCGCCGCACTCGTGCAGGAGGTTGGTGCGGCAGCGCAGGCATCCGGCGATCCAGCGCTCCTGCGCGAGATCCGTCAGCTGCACCGCACGGCGGCGGGCCAGCGGGTGGCCGGCGGGCAGCAGCACGGTCAACTGGTCCTCCAGGAGCGGTATTTCCACCAGCTCGTCGGGCACATGGTCGTGCAGGCCGGGATAGGTGAAGGCGAGGGTGATGTCGCACTCGCCGCGCACCAGGCGCTGCAGCGACTCGGGCGGCTTGTCGCCGAGCAGATCGACATGGATGCCCGGGTGGCCGGCCGCGAGCCTGGCCATCGTCTCGGGTATGAGGATGGTGTTGGCGCTGGGGAAGGCGCAGACCCGTACGCGGCCGGCACGCAGCCGGGTGAGGGCGTGGATCTGTTCCTCGGCCGCCGACATGCTGCCGAGGATCGCCGCTGCGTGACGGGACAGCGCCTCGCCCGCCTCGCTCAGCCGCAGCCCGCGGCCTGCCCGGATGAACAGCGGCGTGCCGACGTCCCGTTCGAGAGCCTTCATCTGCTGGGTGATCGCGGGCTGGGTGTAGCCGAGCGCGCGGGCAGCCGCCGAGTACGAGCCCGTTCTGACGACTTCGTGGAACGTCTTGATGTGCCGGGAATCGAACACACGTGGATCATAAGCAGAATTTGGGGGTGGGGTGCCTGCGAACCGCCTTCTTTCCGGCCGGGCGGCGGTCGGCCGTGAGCGCCGGCAGCGCCGGCCGACCCGGCCGACTCGGTGTGCAGGCTTGGTGGTCAGGTTCCCTCGGGTGAGCTGCCGGCCGGGTGCCTGTCGAGAAGGCCGAGCAGTGACTCGCGGTGGAGGTCCGCGATCGGGCCGAGAAGGTCCGGATGGCGCAGCAGCGGCGCCGCACGGTGATCGCGAGGGCCGGGAATCGTCAGCCGCCGCGCATCGCCCACACCGTCCGCGCCATGGTGGGTTGCGGCCAGGCAGGCTGCTGCCACGGCGGCGAGATCGGCGTCGGCCAGCAGGCAGGCCGCCCAGCTGACGACGGTTTCGTCGACCCAGGTGCGCCAGGCGTATTCGGCTTCCGCCGGCGGGTGGGCGTCGGCGCCGGTGACGGCGTCCAATCGGCCGGAGCCGCCGGGGCCGAGCATGTTCACCAGTCCGGCGTCCAGCTCGGTGGGGTAGCGCAGGGCGGCGGCGATGGTGGCCGCCTGCCGTGCCTGGGCTTCGGCCAGGGCGTCGCTCAGCGGGCCGGCCGACGGCGGGAACGCCGACAGCAGCCAGCGGGTGGAGGCAGCGATGACCGGCGAGAGATCACTGGACATGGTGGACCGTCCTTTGCACGTGCCCGCCAAGGCTCTGGTACCTGTGCGTGATCCGGTCGCTCGCACTCGTGCGTCCGGGGTGCGCGTGGCAGGCAAGAGTAAGGCGGCGGCCTGAGCGGCAACAGGACGTACGTCACAGCAGAGCCGGGGTGACCTCGCCGCACACGGCACGGCGCGTTGTCGGACCGCTCCGCTACGTTGCCGCCATGACGGAATTCGTACTGGTTGCAGGTGCGTGGCTCGGATCGTGGGCGTGGGACGAGGTGGTGCCCCGGCTGCATGCGGCCGGCCGCGGCGCGCATCCGCTGACGTTGTCGGGTCTCGCGGAGAAGCAGGGCGTGCCGGCCGGGCAGCAGACCCACGTCCAGGACATCGTCGACGAGATCGAACGCCTGGATCTGCGCGATGTCGTCCTGGTCGGCCACAGCTACTCGGGCATCCCCGTCGGTCAGGCCGCCGAGCGGATCGGCGACCGGCTGGCCCGTGTGGTCTTCGTCGACTCCAGTGTCCCGACGGACGGCGAGTCGTTCGTCTCCGCCTGGTGGGAGGGCCCGGCGAAGCTGGAGGCGTCGATCGCCGGGAACGGCGGCTTCTGGGCCCCGCTGACCGCGGCCGACTACGGCGGCCAAGGCCTCACCGACGAGCAGATCGCACGGATCGTGGGCTCGACGCCGCATCCGGGCGCCTCCCTGGCCGAGCCGGCCGTGCTGTCGCGGCCGCTCGGCGAGCTTCCGGCGACGTACATCAAGTGCCTGCTCGACGGCCCCGAGCCGAGCGACGACGTGGCCGAGCTGCTGACCAGCAGGCACTGGCGGCTGGTCGAGATGGACACCGGCCACTGGCCGATGTTCTCCCGGCCGGGCGAACTGGCGCGGATCCTCCTCGACGCGGCCGGGTGACCGCAGCGGCGGACGGCGGGGCCTGGCAGCGGATGGCCGCCGCTCGGCCCCCATGCCCTACGGCTTGCGGCCCACCGCCCCGTACAGCGAGACCGCCTCGTCCCCGTCGTGAACCTCGTCGACACCGAGCTCGGGGTGCCACTGCGTCAGCTGGACGATGCCTGGCTCGACCACCTCGAGCCCCTCGAAGAAGCGGCCGAACGCGTCGAGGCTGCGCGGGGCGAGGGTGACACCACCCGCCGCGTACATCTCCACACCGCGCTGTACGCCCAGCGGGTCGAAGTCGGCGGTGAGCTGGGAGATCACCAGATGGCTGCCGGACGGCAGCGCGTCCACGAGGCGGCCGACCAGATCGAGCGGGCCGTCCTCGTCACCGACGAAGTGCAGCAGCGCCACGAGCGAAAGGGCGATGGGCTGCTCGAAGTCGAGGATCTTCCGGGCCTGGTCGAGGATACGGTCGGGGTCGCGGACATCCGCCTGTATGTAGTCGGTGACGCCGTCGGGGTGGCTGCGCAGGAGCGCCTCGGCGTGCGTCAGCACGATGGGGTCGTTGTCGGTGTACACGATCCGGGATTCGGGGGCCACGGCCTGGGCGAGCTGGTGCAGATTGGGCTCGGTCGGGATCCCGGTGCCGATGTCGAGGTACTGGCGCACACCGGCCCGGCCGGCCAGCCAGCGCGTCACACGGTGCATGAACCAGCGGTTGGTCCGGGCGACGTGCTTGGCCCGGTTGTCGATGCTCATGATGTGCCGGCCGAGCTCCTCGTCGACCGGGTAGTTGTCCTTGCCGCCGAGGAACCAGTCGTACACGCGGGCCGGATGCGGCCTGCTGGTGTCGATGCGCGTGGCGGCCGGTTCGGTCCCGGTCATGAGGAGGCTCCCTGGGTGGTCGGTGCCCGGCTTCCCGGCTTGTACGATCATGCGATCTTCCCAGGCGGTCGCGGGGGCGGCAAGTAACTGTCGTCCGGGCATGGGGAGTTCACGGCTGAGGCGCAGTCCGCGGCTGCGGCGATCCGGGTGTTGCACGCAGCGAGCCCCACCGGCGGCCCGGGACCGTGACCGACGGCGCCTGCGCATCCGCTCCCCCGGCGCATCTCGGCGCGGGCGCCGAGAGGGCCCGCCCCGTCGACGCACCGGGCCCGCGGCCGCGGTGACCCGCCGTCGACGCGCCGGGCCCGCGGCCGCGGTGACCGAACTCAGCAACCTGCTCGATACGTACGCCCGGCTCAACACCCTGTCGCCCCGGTGCACCGCCTCCCCGAGCCTGACCCGCACACCCTCCGTAAAATTGCCGAAAACACCTTGAAACGGGCGCACGCCTGTGCCTACTCCCTTCCCCGGGAGGCGAGCATGACCACCCGACGTACCTCACTGCCGGGAGTCGGCACCCAGTACGACTTCGCCACCGAGGCGGGCAGACACATCTCGGTCGTGATCCACAACGACGGCCGGCGCTTCCTCGGCTTCTACGGCCCGGAGGACCCCGACGCCTGCGTCCTGTCGGTCCCCCTCACATCCGAGGAGGCGACCGCCCTGGCCCATCTGATCGACGCGGCCCCCACCGACGCCGTACGCACCGACGGCATCGACCTGGTCACCGAGCACATCCCGGTCTCGGCCCGTTCCCCGTACTCCGGCCACCTCCTGGGCGACACCCGGGCCCGTACCCGTACCGGTGCCTCGATCGTGGCGGTCCTGCGCCGTACCGGCGCGCACCCCTCCCCCGGACCCGACTTCCGGTTCGCGACCGGCGACACCCTGGTCGCGGTCGGTACGCGTGAAGGCGTCGACGCCCTCGCCGAGATCATCGCCGGAGGCTGACCCATGCACGACACGACCACGCTCCTGATCGAGCTGGGGGCGATCATCCTGGTGCTGGGCCTGGTGGGCCGTTTCGCGGGCCTGATCGGGCTGTCACCGATCCCGCTCTACCTCCTCGCGGGCCTCGCCTTCGGCAAGGGCGGCCTCCTCCCCCTGAGCGCGAGCGGAGACTTCATCGCGGTCGGTGCCGAGATCGGCGTCATCCTTCTCCTGCTCATGCTGGGTCTGGAGTACAGCGCGTCCGAGCTGGTCGGCAGCCTGCGCACGCAGTACCCCTCCGGCGTGGTCGACCTGATCCTCAACGCCACGCCCGGCGCCGCCGCCGGCCTTCTGCTGGGCTGGGGCCCCGTGGCCACGGTCGCCCTGGCGGGCGTCACCTGGATCTCGTCCTCGGGCGTCGTCGCCAAGGTGCTCACGGACCTCGGCCGCCTCGGCAACCGTGAGACACCGGTGATCCTCGGCATCCTGGTCATCGAGGACCTGTCGATGGCCCTCTACCTCCCGCTGCTGACCGCCCTGATCGCCGGCCTCGGTCTGGCGGGCGTGAGCATCGCCCTGCTGATCTCGCTCGGCACGGTCGGCATCGTTCTGTACGTGGCGCTGCGCCACGGCCATCTGATCAGCCGCGCGGTCTCCTCCGACAATCCGGAGCTGCTGCTCCTGGTCGTCCTCGGTCTGACCCTCCTGGTCTCGGGCCTGGCCCAGGAGTTCCAGGTCTCCGCGGCCGTCGGCGCCTTCCTGGTGGGCATCGCGCTCTCGGGCGAGGTCGCGGAGGGCGCCCGCAGACTGCTCGCTCCGCTGCGCGACCTGTTCGCGGCGGTGTTCTTCGTCTTCTTCGGCCTCAGTACGCGCCCGGCCGACATCCCCGCGGTCCTCGTACCGGCCCTGCTCCTCGCCGTCGCCACCACCCTCACCAAGATCGCCACCGGCTGGTACGCGGCCCGCCGCGCGGCTGTCGGTCCCCGCGGCCGCTGGCGTGCGGGCGGCACGCTGGTCGCCCGCGGCGAGTTCTCGATCGTGATCGCGGGCCTTGCAGTGGTGACCGAGCCCCGTATCGGCCCGCTGGCGACGGCGTACGTACTGATCCTGGTGATCCTGGGCCCGCTCGCCGCCCGCTGGACGGAACCGGCGATCGCGCGGCTGCGGGGCCGGCGAGCGAGAGCGTCACCGGCGCTGGAGGGCCACGAGGAGATCACGCCGACGGCGAGCCGGAACGGACACGGGGACGGAAGCGGGCTCTAGAACCGGGGCGGCCCGCCACGGGCGAGGGCATCGCGCCGACCCCGGCCAGGTCCTCCCGTGTCGGAGAGGCGGC
The DNA here is from genome assembly GCF_036057275.1 of Streptomyces sp. NBC_00390. Taxonomy (NCBI): domain Bacteria; kingdom Bacillati; phylum Actinomycetota; class Actinomycetes; order Kitasatosporales; family Streptomycetaceae; genus Streptomyces; species Streptomyces sp. NBC_00390. The sequence continues at coordinate 1,056,878 of NZ_CP107945.1, forward strand.
CCACCGCCGAGGGCCGCCGCAGACTCCGACAAGGCCGGTCACTTTCCCGACCGCGAGCGCGCATGTCAGCCGTGCACGGCGACCGCCGCCGCATGGGCGTCGCCCACTGCCACGTCGGGCCCGATTCCGGGCGAAGGATCGAGCCCGGACGGCCGGGCCGGGCTCCCGAGGCGGCCGTGCCGCCTACGCGGAGCTTCCGCCGAGGCCCGCGGAGCCGCCGTTCCGGGGCGGGTACCCGGGCCGGGCCGGTACGCGCGGCACCTCGGGGAGCGGAGGCTGAGCGGTGGCTGCGGGAGTGGGAAGCGGCGGGAGAGGCGTCTCGTGCAGCCAGGCCGAGAACAGCTCGTCCAGCGGCTGGGCCGCGTAGCGGGTGACATGGGCGGTGAAGGCGGCGGTGGTGACGACGCCGTTCCGGTGCACGGTGGCCCAGTCGCGCAGCATGCGGAAGAAGGCGACATCACCCAGGGCACAGCGGATCGCGTGCACCGCGAGACCGCCGCGCTCGTAGAGACGGTCGTCGAACATCAGCTTCCTGCCCGGGTCGGAGAGCCGGAGATCCAGCGGCATCGAGGCCAGCTGCCGGTGTGCGCCGGCGGCCAGCTCCTGAGCCGTGCGGCCGCCCGCATGCTCCGACCAGAGCCACTCGGCGTACTTCGCGAGCCCCTCGTTCAGCCAGATGTGACGCCAGTCGGCGATGCTCACACTGTTGCCGAACCACTGGTGCGCCAGTTCGTGGGCGATGAGGCGCTCCGAACCGCGCACGCCGTCCACATGGTTGGCACCGAACAGCGAGAGTCCCTGGGCTTCCACGGGGACGTCCAGCTCCTCGTCGGCGACCACCACCGTGTACTCACCGAACGGATACGGGCCGAACAGCTCCTCGAAAAGCTGCATCATCGCGGGCTGCCGGGCGAAGTCGCGCGAGAACTGCGACAGCAGGTGCGCCGGAAGGTGGGCGGCCTGCGGCACACCCTCGAGTCCCGGGGCACCGAGCAGCACCGTCTGATACCTCCCGATGGACAGGCCGACCAGGTAGCTGGAGGTCGGCGCGGACTGCTCGTACACCCAGGTCGTCGTGCTCGCCTTCGCGGTCCGGGTGAGCAGCCGCCCGCCGGCCACCACGGTGTACGCGGACGGCGTGGTGATCGAGATCTGGTACGAGGCCTTGTCGGAGGGCCGGTCGTTGCACGGGTACCAGGACGGCGCACCGACCGGCTGGCTGGCCACCAGCGCGCCGTCGGTCAGCTCCTCCCAGCCGAGGCCGCCCCAGGGGCTGCGCACCGGCTTGGGGTTGCCTGCCCAGTGCACCTCCACGGTGAAGGCGGCCCCCGCGGGAAGCGGCTTGGCCGGCCGGACACGCAGCTTGCCGCCCCGGTGGGTGTAGTGCGGCGACCGCCCGTTGACCAGGACGCGGCCTATTTTGAATTCGGCCAGGTTGAGCTGGAATTCCGTGAGCGGTGCACGGCCGGCGATGGCGCTGAGCCTGGCCGTCCCGGCCAGCCGGTTGGGTCCGGGACGGTAGTCCAGCGTGAGTTCGTAACGGTGCACGCGGTAGCGGGAGTCGCCGTTGGCCGGAAAGTACGGGTCCGGTGCCGCTGTCTGCTGGCCGCTCACTGTTGTGTCCGCTCCCTGCCCTGTGCTCGAACAACGTGCTCGTGTGCCGCCACCACCCGCCACACGCAATGCCCCGCCTAGGAGCGCCACGCCTCGATCGGGTTACCCAGCCAGCGGGAGTCGGCAGGCACGGATTCCCCGGCCATCACGAGGGAGGCGGGACCCAGCGTGCTCCGGGCCCCGACCATGCTTCCGGGCAGGACGATCCCGCCCGGGCCCAAGGTGGCGCCCTCGCGGAGAACCACAGTATCCGTCCTCAAGATCCGGTCGTGGAAGAGGTGCGTCTGCAGCACACAGCCACGATTCACCGTGACGGCATCGCCGAGCGACACAAGGTCCATCTCCGGCAGCCAGTAGCTCTCGCACCAGACACCCCGGCCGATCCGGGCCCCGAGGCCGCGCAGCCACAGCGTGAGCAGCGGCGTTCCTGGCACCGACCCGGCCAGCCACGGCACGGCCAGGACCTCGACGAACGTGTCGGCCAGCTCATTGCGCCACACGAAACCGCTCCACAGCGGGTGCTCCCCCGCCCGGTGACGTCCCACGAGCAGCCACTTCGCCACCACCACGACGGCGCACGCGGCCACACCCGCGGCGAGCAGCGTCACGCCGGACAGAGCTGCCGCTCCCCACAGCCCCGGACCACCGGCCGCGCTCAGCGCACTGAGTGCGGCCACGGTCAGCACGGCCAGCGCAGCCGAGCAGAACACCGGTACGAGCCGGCACAGCTCCACCAGGCCGCGCCCCCACAGCAGCCGCGCGGGCGGGTCGTACGTGCGGCTCTGGTCCGCGTCCTGGGTGGATCGCGGCAGCCGGACCGGCGGCAGCCCCAGGTACGAGCTGCCCTTCTTGGCCTTCTTCGGAGTGGCGGACAGGACCCCGACGAGGCCTCCCTCCGGCACACGACGGCCCGGCGCGGTCATGCCGGAGTTACCGAGAAAGGCCCGTCGGCCGATCTCGGAGTGCCCGATCCGCACCCAGCCGCCACCCAGCTCGTACGGCGCGGTCAGGGTGTCGTCGGCGAGGAACGCCCCCTCGCCCACGGTGGTGAGACTCGGCAGCGCCAGGACGGTGGACACCTCCGCACCCCGCCCGATCTTCATTCCGAGCAGCCGCAACCACACCGGCGTGATCAGCCCGGCATACAGGGGGAACAACGTGTCCCGGGACAGGTCCATCAGCTGTATGACCGTCCACGTCTGCCAGCCGACGCGGCTGTGCGTCGGATGGTTGCCGGTGCTTAGTCCGAGGCTGAGCAGGCGTACCGCGATCAGCAACAGCAGCGCGTACGCGAGACCGTAGGCCAGCGCCCCGGGAACCACCGCGAGCAGGGCTCCCCGCAGGGCTTCGCCGAGCGCGGCGTCCGGTCCGACGAACCGGCTCGCGACCAGGAGAGCGGGCAGGGCGGCGAGCAGGGGCAGGGCCGTCAGGCTCACACCGGTCACCCCGTACACGACGCGCCAGCGGACCGAACGCGGCGGGCGCTCCTTGGGCCAGTCGTGCTTGGCCTTGCCGAGTTTGCCGGCGGGTGCTCCGGCCCACCGCTGTCCGGTGGGAATCTGCCCGACCACGGCGGAGCCCGGGGCCACCTCGGCCCGCTTGCCCACGCGCGCACCCGGGAAGAGCATGCTGCGGGTGCCGACCACCGCGCCGGCACCGACCTTGACGGGGCCGATCTCGAGCCGGTCCCCGTCCAGCCAGTGCCCGGACAGGTCCACCTCCGACTCGACGGCGCAGCCCCGGCCGAGCTTGAGCATGCCGGTCACCGGCGGCAGTGAGTGCAGGTCCACCTCGGGGCCGACCTTGGCGCCGAGTGCCCGCGCATAGCGCTCCAGCCAGGAACCGGTGAGTGAGGTGGCGCCGCAGTACTCCGCCAGGCGCTCGGCCGTCCACAACCGCAGGTGCACGTTCCCGCCGCGCGGGTAGCGGCCGGCCTTCACCCCGCGCAGCAGCAGGCGCGCGCCTCCGGCGGCGATCGCGAGACGCCCCGGCGGGCTGAAGAACAAAGCCGCGCCCGCGGCGACCAGCCACCATGAGGCGGTCGGCGCCCAGGGGTAGGGACCGAACAGACGCAGCACATTTCCGAGTGCCGCCAGCGCGACGGTCCAGCGCAGGCCGATCACGGTGAACAGCGGGATCAGAAGGAGCAGCTGCACGACCTTGGCCCGCAGCGGAACCGGCGCGACCGTGCGGGCCGGGCCGTCGTCCTGCACGGACTTCTCCAGCCGCCGGGCCAGCTTGCGCAGAGTGGGCTGCTGATAGATGTCGAGTACCGCGGCGCTCGGGTAACGGGTGCGCAGCCGGGTGGCGAGCTGGGCGGCGGCAAGGCTGCTGCCGCCGATCGCGAAGAAGTCGTCGGCGGCGCCGGTGACGCTCACACCGAGGGTCTCGCTCCACTGCTCGGCGAGCCAGGCCTCGGTCCCGTACAGCTGCTCGGCCGGGCCGCCGGTCTCCAGATCGGGCAGGGGCCAGGGCAGCGCGTCGCGGTCCACCTTGCCGGACGTACGGGTCGGCAGATCGTCGACGGGGGCGAGCAGGGGCACCAGGGCGGCGGGCAGCTCGGCTCGCAGCTTCTCGACGGACGCCGTGTGGCTCCAGCCTTCCTGGGTCACCAGATAGCCGACGAGCAGCTGGTTGCCGCTGCGTGCCGTGCGCACGGCCGCTGCCGCGCCCGCCACGCCGGGCAGCGCCTGCAGGGCGGCGTCCACCTCACCCAGCTCGATCCGGCGGCCGCCGAGCTTGATCTGCTCGTCGCCGCGGCCGAGGAAGATCAGTCCCTCGGGTTCCGCGCGGACGAGGTCTCCGCTGCGGTAGGCGCGCTCCCAGCCGAGCGTGTGAAGCGGGGCGTACTTCTCGGCGTCCTTCTCGGGGTCGAGGTAGCGGGCAAGGCCCACGCCGCCGATCACCAGTTCGCCACTGCCGCCCATGGGCACCGGCTCCCCGGCCTCGTCGACCACGGCCAGCTCCCAGCCGTTCAGCGGCAGGCCGATCCTGATCGGCTCGGAGCCGGTGAGGAGCGACGCACAGGCGACCACGGTGGCTTCGGTGGGGCCGTAGGTGTTCCACACCTCGCGGCCCTCGGTGACCAGTCGCTGGACCAGCTCGGGCGGGCAGGCCTCACCGCCGAAGATCAGCAGCCGGACCTCGTCGAGCGTCTCGGGCTCCCACAGGGCGGCCAGCGTCGGCACCGTGGACACCACGGTGATCTCCTGTTCCACCAGCCAGGGGCCGAGGTCGGCGCCGCTGCGCACCTGGGAGCGCGGGACGGGCACCAGACAGGCGCCGTACCGCCAGGCCAGCCACATCTCCTCGCACGAGGCGTCGAAGGCGACGGACAGTCCGGCCATGACCCGGTCGCCCGGGGCGATCGGCTCCTCTGCGAGGAAGAGCGCGGCCTCGGCGTCGACGAAGGCGGCGGCGCTGCGATGGCTCACGGCGACGCCCTTGGGCCTGCCGGTGGAGCCGGAGGTGAAGATGATCCACGCGTCGTGCTCGGGGCCGGGCCGGGCCGCGGGAGCCCCGGTGCCGGTGACGCCGGTGCCGGTGATTTTCTGCCCGGCTCCGAGCACGGCCCGCACCCCGGCCTCCGTGAAGACCACCTCGGCCCGCTCGTCCGGGTCCTCGGCGTCCACCGGCACATAGGCGGCACCGGCGGCGAGCACGGCGAGGACTGCCACGTACAGATCATTCGTGCCCGACGGAACGCGGACGCCCACCCGGTCGCCCAGCCCCACCCCGGCGGCAGTGAGACGGCGTCGCAGCCCCTGGACCTCGACGGCCAGCGCACGGTAGGTGAGCCGGACCGTACCGTCGTCCAGGGCGAGCTCGTCGGGGTGCTCCCGTACCGATGCCTCGAAGACGTCGACGAGCGTGCGGGGCGGGGCGGCGGGCTCGGCACGGAAGCGGGCCGCCTTGCTGAACTCCTGGAGCGTTTCTTCCTCGAGCAGGGCGAACTCACCGCTCTCCGGCGTGGCTGCCATCGGGTCCTCGCGTCTCGTTCCCGGAACGTCCGGGCCGCTGGTGGTCCCGCAGGTACGCCTGGGGTTGTTCCGGTCCAGCGCCAAACAACCCGGTCCATTGTAGTGCGGCGCCAAAGATTTCCAGGCTGAAGCCTTGCGCCTGGCCGGGAAGAGACGCTATTGGCGGGCACCGGAGAGTGCCCGCAGCAGCTCTCCTCAAGCCCCGCCGGACTCGCACCGGACGCTACGCCCGTCCGGCCCCCTGGGGGCCGTCCGCGGAGCCGCATCCCGCCCCGATCGCGCCGATCGCACCGATGCCCGGACCACCCTGCACTGCGCTCCGGCGCTTCCCGCGGCGCATCCGTCGCCTGTGTCACCGGCAGCCTGCTCGGCGCGGCACAGGTGAACCGGCCCGGGTTCTCCCCACGTTGGCACACGACCTCGTCAACGGTGCGAAGGACTGCGCGGTGTCAGCACGTGCGTCACGGGCCGGGATCCCGCCCGCGGAGCTGTCACCCGCGGCTGGTGACACGCCCGTTCACCGTCCTGGCCCATGCTCCGGCGGTGACCGACGAGAACGCGATACTGGCCGACATCCTCGATCGTGGTGCCGCCGAGACCGAACCCGAGGCACTGTTGGGCGCGGTCATCGACTCCGGCGTCTTCGTTCCGGTGGACGGCAACGGCTCTGTTGTCTTCATCGGCGCGGACGGCAGTGGACCGACCATTCCCGGCCATGTGAGTGAGCACTGCGTCAGGCAACGGCTGCCGCAGGCGGCCGGCGCCGTTCTGTGCGACGTGCTGCGGCTGCTCGACATGGGGCGGCAGACCAGGATCGACACGCTGACCGTGTTCTCGTCGAGCGGCTGGGCCACGGTTCCTCTCGCCCTGCTGTCCCACGCCCTCGAGCGGCGAGGCATGCGGACGCAGGGCGAACAGAGCATCCGGCTCACCTGGTCCACGCACCCGTTGGCCGTATCCCTCCGCGACGCGCTGCGCGACCGGTTGGCGGAGTTCCCGGGCATTGAGACCGTGTGGATCGCGCACGCACGGTGGACGGAAACGGGGACGGAACAGCTGATGCTCCATGTCGCATCCGCCCAAGGAAGCCCGGCGGATCTCCAACACCGTTTGATGAACACCCTCTTCACCGAGAACATCACGCTCGGCAGCGACGATCCGAGCATCGGCGTACGTGTCCTGGATCCGGTCACCGAGGCAGACACGATCAGGGAGCTCGAGAGCCTGGGCCTGGACACGGTGCGCGCCGACCATGTGAGCGGTCGGATCGAGGTCGTCTCACGCGAGTACGACGACCCTCAGGCGGCCGCGGCGGCCCGCGATGCGTTCCAAGGCCCGGCGTCGCCGCCCTCGCCGTCCCGCCCGCGCCGCTGGTGGCACCGTTCCTGACCGTCCTGACCGGTGGCTCACGGGCTGTCGGCACCTCACCCGAGCCAGCGGCCCTCCTTCATGAGATCGCGCCCGGCGATCTCATTGACCTCGCGCCAGGCCTGGATCCACACGGGCGTGATGCGGAAGTACGGGTAGGGCGGCCGGATGTCGCGCGGGTCGAAGCCGGTCCTGGCCGCGAACTCCGCCCCCTCCCCGGGGCGGAGGGCTGCCGTTTCCACCGTGGTGGAGGTGCCTTCGACAAGGACGACGTCCCGCGTGACGCCGAAGGCCAGCCGCACCCGCCCGTTCGTGTGCAGGTTGCGGGCGGTGGGGTTGGCTCGCGCGGTGGAGAGCAGGAAGGTCTCGCCGTCCCAGAGGAACGACAGCGGTACCAGACACGGCACGCCTGTCCCGTCCGCCGTGGAGACCCAGACGTCCACATCGGACTCGAACCGCGCGAGCGTGTCCTTGCGGCGTTCATCGAAGGTGCGCGGTGCGTCGAGTGTCACTGTCTGCTCCCGTAGGACGTCTGAGGTTGACCCGTTCAGGGTGCCCGACGCACACCACGAGGCCAAGGCGAGCATCCCCTGGCAAAAACCCGCGGCACTCCGCAACGGTGAGCCGCGGTCGGCTGATCGGGCGGTTCCGGTGGCATCTGCCCCGATGACTCAGCGCCGTGGCGGGAGTCTTGCTTCCGAGCACACTCGAGAAGGTGGACCGATGACCAACCTGCACGACACCCTGGACCAGCACGTCACCAGCGGCTCGGTGCCGGGAGCGGTGGGCCTGGTTGCCCGCGGCGATCGGATCGAGGTGCAACCCGTGGGCTTTGTCGACGTCGACGGCACCTCCCCGATGACCAGGGACTCGATCTTCCGCATCGCTTCGGTCACCAAGCCCATGGTGGCCGCGGCCGTCATGATGCTGATCGAGGACGGCCGCATCGCGCCGGACGACCCGGTGGGACAGTGGCTCCCGGAACTGGCGTCACCGAACGTCGTCCGTGCACCGTTCGCCCCGATCGACGACGTGGTCCCCGCGACCCGGCCGATCACCGTGTCCGACCTGCTCAGCTCCAAGGCCGGGTACGGATTCCCTTCCGACTTCTCGCTGCCGGCTCTCGCGCCGCTGATCAGCGAGCTGAAGCAGGGACCGCCGCAGCCGCAGCTCGTCCCGGCGCCGGACGAGTGGATGGCGACGCTGTCCAGGATTCCGCTGCTGCACCAGCCGGGGGAAGCCTGGCTGTACAACATCGCCTCCGACATCCAGGGCGTCCTGATCGCCCGGGTCACGGGCCGCCCGCTGCCCGACTTCCTCGCCGAGCGGCTGTTCGAGCCCCTCGGCATGGTCGACACCGCGTTCGCCGTACCGGCCGACAAGCTCGACCGCTTCACCAGCTACTACCGCACCGACCCGAAAGGCAGCCTCGAACTGGTCGACGCCCCCGACGGCCAGTGGAGCAAGCCCCCCGCCTTCCCGTCCGGCGCCGGCGGGCTGGTCTCCACCGCCGACGACTGCCGCGCCTTCTACGGGATGCTGCTCGCCGAAGGAAGGGCAGCCGGCCGCCAACTGCTCTCGCCCGGTTCGGTGCGACTGATGACCACCAATCACCTAACCCCGTCCCAGCGTGAGGAGAGCGGCCTGTTCCTGGAGGGCATGGGCTGGGGCTTCGGCGGCTCGGTCGACGTCGAGCCCACCGAGCCGTGGAGCGTCCCGGGCCGCTACGGCTGGGTCGGCGGCACGGGCACGGCGGCGTACATCACCCCGTCCACGGGCACGCTCAGCATCCTGCTCAGCCAGGTGGAGATGGCGGGACCGTCGTTCCCGGCAGTGATGCGGGACTTCTGGCAGTACGCGGCCGGCTCCTGAGATCCGGTGCGATCGGCCCAGGCTCGCCGACGGCCGCGTACATGCCCCAGCTCGTCGCCCGGGTGAGGGTCGGAACCCCCTCGAATGCGACGCCTCGTCGAACGTGCCACGACACTCGTGGCCTGACCCGATGGAGAAGACGGAGCCGGGCGCCGCGTAGCCGATGACACAGGCCATCCGAATCGGCTCACCAAACCCATAGAACCTGGGATAATCTGACGCAATTCATCCGCTCCGCGATACGCTGCACCCGGGTTCCGCACCAAGGGCGGCACCAAGCCTGGCAAAGCGCCGGTCCTGAAATCCGCGAGGTCGCCGCATGATGCCGATCCGATCGAGCAGCCGTGGCTGACGCAGCCTCACGCGCGGAACAACGGGTCGCGCGCGTGCGGGACGAGGCGGCCGGACGCTACGCGCTGGCGCAGGAGTTCTACCGCCTCGCCACAGGACCCCTCCACCAGTACGGCCATGCCGAGCTGAGTTTCATGCGCTGGTCACTCGCCCGTGGCGTGCTCGCACCGGAGACCTCCGACCCGCCGGGCAGCCCTTGGTGGCGCGCCGTCAACGAACGGCTGCTGCGGGACAAGACCGAGGCCCACCTGCTGTCCGTCGGGGCCGCAGGCACAGCCGGCGCCCGCAGCGTCGAATTCTGGCTCGACTTCATCCGCACACCCGAACCCGGCCGCTGGTACCGCGCGCACAACGCCAGCATCGTCGCAGGCTACCTGCAGCACGAGAGTCTGGCCGCCGCCGAGTCGCAGGTGGAGCGATTCATGATGAACGTCGCACTGCTCCGCGTCCTGTTCACTCACGCGATGCTCGTGCGGCCCCGACTCGCGCTCGGCCGACTGGCCGCCCTCGGTCCCGTGATGGCCGACCCACGCCACCGGACCGTCAAGATGTACCTCGACCTCGGCCGGTCCTTCCCGACCGAATACCCGGTATCCACGCCCATCGAGGAGACCCTCCTCGACGAACACGCCCTCGCCCGCATGCTCGACTACGGCGTGATCGCCCCACGGCTGCCCGCACTCTACGAGTTCTCGGCCGCGTCGCTGGACCAGCCGCGGCTGACAGACCTCCTGGACGACGGTGTCCCGGCCTACGCATGGCCGCACGCGGACCGGCCGATCTGGTACATCGGCAACACAGGCCCACACCTGGCCGCCATCGCCCGCGCAACCGGCGTGCGCCTGCTCTGGGAGCGGTCACCACTGGCACGCGCCCACCGCAGACCGCACCGGTGACGGCGCCACACCGCACTGCCGCCATCCGGCTGTGATCTGCCGGCCGGCAGGTGTTGCGCGGACGGATCACTGCGCCTGTGGCGGACCTCCGCACCCATCGGCCCCTCCTCACGTCTCACCACGGTGGACGGCCCGGTCCTGGCTGTTGCCTTCACCGAGCACGACACGCAACTGCGGTCACCACACGGCACGTCACACGACGAGGAGAGGTACGGCCCCACGGAGTGGGACCGCTTGCCGCATGATGTGGACTGGCGTCCGGCGTCTCATTCGAAGGGGAGGCGCGCCTGCGTCTTCGAGTACGACCCGCATCAGCAAGGAGCCCACATGAACGACGCGTCGCCTTCCTTCCGACTTCTGCCCGGCGACTCCGACTCCCCCGTGATCCTGCACGTTCCGCATTCTTCGCGAGCCATACCGGCCCACGTCCGCGACGGGATCGTGCTGGACGACCCCGCACTCGAGTCGGAGCTCGACCGCATCGTCGACGCCCACACCGCGGAGATCGCCCACGCGGCCGCCATCACCTCCGCCCTTACCCCCTGGCGTTTCGTCAACCAGCTCTCCCGCCTCGTGGTCGACCCCGAGCGCTTCCCCGACGAACGCGAGGAAATGCTGTCCGTCGGCATGGGCGCCGTCTACACGCGGACCACACACCAGGAGTCACTGCGCCCGGACGACTTCGACGGTCAGCCGCTCATCAAGGACTACTTCCACCCGTACGCGGAAGCGATGACCGCAGCGGTGGAGGACCGGATCGAGGCGGTCGGACGTGCCGTGATCATCGACGTCCACTCCTATCCCACCGAGCCGCTGCCGTACGAGCTCCATGGTGACCAACCGCGTCCGCCGATCTGCCTGGGCACCGACGCCTTCCACACCCCCGGCCGGCTGCTCGCTCATGCCGAGAAGGCATTCGCGGGCTTCGGCGCCACCGGGATCAACAGCCCGTTCGCCGGTGCCTACGTGCCGCTGCGGTACTACGCCGAGGACCGGCGGGTCAGCGCCCTGATGGTGGAGATCCGGCGGGACGTCTACATGCAGGAGCCAGGGGGCCCGGCCGGTCCGGGACTGGACGCACTCGGCAGTGCACTGGCCGAGCTGGTCGATGCCGTGCCTCCCGCCCGGATCTGAAAGCATTGCACCTGCCACGACGACAACGACGGAGGTGCACGTTGACCGGCGGCCCTGCACCGGCCGAACGCCCGGAACGGGCGTTCCCCACACCCAACGGGCTCGTGGGCGTGGGCGTCATCGTCCTCGACGAGGCGGGGCATGTTCTCCTCGGTCTCGGCCACAACGGCAGCTGGGAGCTCCCGGGCGGCAAGGTCGACCCCGGTGAGACCTTCGAGCAGGCCGCCGCCCGGGAACTCGGCGAGGAGACGGGGATCCAGGCGGACATCAACAGCATCAGCATGGGCGCCCTGCTCGTGGACGGTGAACGGGGCGTCACGCGGGTCACTGGCGCGGCGCTGGTCGCCTCTGCGTCGGGCGGACCGGTCGTGCGTGAGCCGGACAAGATCGTGCGCTGGCAGTGGTTCCCCCTCAGCGCCATCCCTGCACCGCTGTTCGCGCCGTCAGCCGCGGTCCTCGACAGCTGGCGCCCGGAACTCGGCCTACCGGCCGAGGTGTTCCACACCTACCGCACGACCGGCTGATGCAGCGACCGGCTCACCGCCCTGAGCATCTGCTCCAGGAGATGCAGTGCTCCTGAACGTGCCGGATGTTCGCGAGCTGTTCCCTGGCCACAGGTCGCCGGTCAGGACTGCACCGTCGGCAGAAGCTCCTGCTCCGCACCGCATGCGACGAGGGCGGCGAAGCGTACGCAGTCATCGATCAGGGTCTTGCCCGGATACCGGTCGAGGAGCGGCGTGAGACGGGGCGGCGGCGGGCCGGCGGCGAGCCACGCGCTCTGAATGCACAACGGTGCGGACAGCGCGCGCCGGATGGGCTGTTGCCTCGGATTCACGGGTACTGGTTCCCAGGAGATGTTGGGGAAAGGTGCGCGTGATCACGGGAAACGAGGGGGACTCGATGTCACTTCTGGAGCAATTACCGGCGTTGATCGGGGTTGCCGTCGGCTCGCTGGGTTCATATGCGGCTCAGAGCCTGACCGAGCGCCGGAAGTGGCGACGGCAGCGCGAAGAGAGGTGGGACGAGAAGCGCTTTGAGACCTACGGTCGTTACGCCAACGTCCTGAAGTCCCAACTTCGCACTGCTCAGCGCATAGGCGCAGCCCTGGGGTTCTCGGATGTTGCTGATCCGCTCGAGCCGGCCGAAGGCCTCCCTTTGCTTGCCGATGCGGAGTCCTGCCGCGCGGCTGAATGGGAATCCGTGTTGTTGGTCGGGGACGCAGCCACGATCACGGCGGCGCGGAGATGGCACGAAACCGTCTGGACCATCGAACTGCTCGTGCGTGAGGGCCACATCGACGCTGAAGCTTGGACCAGAGCGCATCAATTGGCCAGCGCGGCGCGCGATGCCTTCTACGAGAACGCGCGACGTGATCTTGGTATTGCCGGGGGGCCTCCGCCCTCGGGAGAGTGGCCGCGACCATGGCGGGCCGAGCTTTCCGCATGAGCCCGTCAGGGCTGGTTCTTCTCCAAGGCGGCAACGTACTCGTGAATGAAGTGGTCCCTGATGCCGTCGCCCGCAGGAGCGAACACGTCACCGGTCAGCCCCTTGGCCCGGTCCGCCAGCCCGCCGATGAGTGGCATCGACTCGCGCAGCCTGCCGTCGGAGTCGATGTAGCGCAGGGTGTCGACGTGGTGGTGGAAGGCGGGTTCTGTCGGGAGGTGCGGCACGATGTCGTTGTTGTTCACGAAGCGGTGCATCCGCTTCGTGAAGGCCTTGTTGTGCGCCGCGGCGAGCAGTCGGTCGCAGGTGCGGGGCTGCCCGAAGGTGTAGATGCCGTCGGCCCGCAGCCGCGGGTCCTCCATGAACAGGCGCGCGCCTGCGAGCATCGCGAGAGCACCGCCGAGACTGTGCCCGGTGAAGAAGACACTCTGTGAGTTGTCACGGAACTCCGCGATCGTCTTCTCCACGCCAGGGAAGACGGACTCCAGCGCCTGGGCGAAGCCGTAGTGGACGTACCCGACCTTGCTCGGACCCGGCCACGGCGGGGTGGTGGCGTCGGAGAGCCAGTCCTTGATCTGCACCGGCTCCGTACCGCGGAATCCGGTGACGATCATGTCGCGGCCGGCCATCGTGTAGGCCTGGGTGTCCTCAAGCGGGAACGGCGGCGTGAAGCGGGTGCAGTGATGACGCACCCGGTCGAACCCCCACTCGCGCGCCTGCTCCTCGATCCGGGCCTCGTCCTGGTAGGCGAGCTCGGCGGCCCTCACCATCCAGTACGCGAACGGCAGGCTGTACTCCCGGACCTTGTGATCGAACGTCGTCGGTGCAGGCACAACTACTCCTTCGGGACCGCGGCCGATGGCCCAACGCGCATCGACCAGACGTCCGTCGTACCGCGCCGGCCCGGCCTGGACGGTGGTGGCGTGCGTGGTCTTCACCCGTACGGCAGCGGCGCGGGCCGGAAGTATCGATCCTCCGCGCCGGTCCGCATCGATCGGAGAGGGGTACGCCTGACCGTGGTCGACGCGCCTGCCGAGGACCTGGGTGAGCCCTCGTTTGCCGTTCACCACCAGCGCCCGGCCGCCCACGCGCACGCGTAACCCGCGCTGTTGATGGCGCAGTGCAGCGCCATCGGTGGGATCAGGCTCCCCGACCGGCGTCGCAACTCGCAGAACACCACCCCCGCGAGCGCGGTGCCGACGACCGCAGCGGTCACCGACAGCGCGACCCCGGTCGGACCCGTACCGAAGACCGCTCCGGCCGCGGCGTTCGAGCTCGTGAGGCCACGGGACGGCTGAATGTGCCACAGTCCGAAGAGGGCCGAGGAGACGGTAGTGGCCCATGCTGTGCCCCATCGCCGCCGCATCATGGCCCACAGGACACCGCGGAACGCGATCTCCTCCAGCAGCACGGTCCCGAACGGCACCCGCACCAGCGCACGGAACAGCAGTTGCCCGGCGGACAGACCGGCGGCGCGCTCGTCCTGGAACGCCTCCCTGGTGAACGGCACGGCCAGCGCCACCAGACAGACCACGAGTACGGCCCCGGCCAGGACGATCCCCCACCGCAGACCTCGCCGTGCCGAAGCCCGGCCGAGCCCCAGCTCGTCCCAAGTGAGCCCGGACAGCCGGGCGATCAGCACGAGCGCGGCAGCCGCGGTGACGCAGACCGGCACGTACAGCTCGGGCTCGAGGTGGTTGACGAGCGCATTGGCGGCCGCGAGCACGGCCACGGCCAGGAGGAGCATCCCCATGGTCACAGCAGGATGTCCGAACCGCACGCCCGGCCCCACGCAACGCGCCGCTCAGCCGGAGTACGAAGGGAATAGCAACTCCGTCGGTCACCGCAGCGGCAGGTCTCACGCGGCATCAATGCCGCAACTGCGCGTGGATGCACGGCGGCGGTAGTACGAGACCGTGACGGCGGCGAGCAGAGGGCCCCACAGGAGCAGCGGCTGGTACAGGATGCCGACCACGAGGTTCCCGGTGCCGGTCATGTCATCGTGCGGGTACGTCCACCACCGGGCAACGTCGGCCCACAGCACGGTCAGTGCCAACGCGCCGAGTGCGGCCGGGACGACGGCGGCCATCGGGCGGACGACGCGCCCGCCGATCAGCGGTATCCAGCGCGGCACGACCTCGCCCCACGGCCGCACCAGACCGATCGTCAGGAGGGCCAGGAGCTCACAGACGACACTGAGCGTCAGCATCCAGACCTTCGCGCCGAGCGACTCGAAGTCCGTGAAGCCCTCGTCGGTGTAACCGGCCGGGTATCCGAGGACCAAGGCGATTCTCCATAGCCCGCTCGGCAGGACAACCAGCGTGGTGAGATGCGCCGCCCAGACCGCCCAACGCGGCGGTCGAGTTGTGCCATTTGGGGTTTCGTTGATCACGGGAGTGCTCATACGACGCATCCTGTCGCGCTGCTCGCCGCATTCCGTCACCCTGCAAGCCTGACCCGGACGGACCGGAGGATGACGCCCGAGCGGCGTGCTCGGCCGCATGGGGGAACCCTCTTCGGCTTCCGCGACGATGTGATCAGACCGTCGGCCGGGAGATCTCCAACCCCCGTGCGGGATCTGCGCACTCCGGAAGTGCAGGGTTGCGACGCCCGCCCCGGGCCTCACTGAATGGCCGGCTTTCGAAGTCCTTCGAGCGGCTGACCACGAAGCCGATGTAGTGCCTGTCGCCTTGTCAGATGTCAGTGGTGGCAGGGTCAGTCCGTAGAAGCAGCCAAGGCTTCTTCTGCATCAGTCGCGAGTAACCCATCGGTGATCACCTGCATGCCACTGCGGTGTCAGAGCTGGGGATTACGCTCGCCGCATGTCTGACACGCCTGTGCTGCTGAGCAGCGAAATACCTTCCTTGTCCCCGATCATCGACCTTGCGGTGGTCGAGGTGGGCGGCGGTCCGCTGGTGGTCTGCGCCGACCGCGACGGTGCCGTGTGGACCTGGGACCCGCAGCGGGACCTGTGGCAGAAGCGGCCATTGGCATACGCGTTTGCTGAAGATCCGCTCGCCGTCGAGTACCCCGACGCCGAGAACGAGCTGAACTCGCTGGCCGCGGCGGTTTCCGGCAGCCGCGTGCTGCTGGCGGCCGGTGGCCATGAACAGGGCTCCGCCCTCTGGGATCTGGGGAGCGGCGAACTGCCCCGGGGGGCAAGGTACGGCGAGCCTTACGTCGGGTCCATGGCCACCGTGAAGGGAGAGGGGCCACCGCGGTTCGTGACGGGTTCGGATGCCGGAGTCCTGGTGTGGGGACTGTCCGCCGAGGAGCTCCAGGTGGAACTACCGGACAGCGACATCCACGGCATCTGCACTGTCGCCACCGCACGGATCAACGGCCGCTCGCTGGTGGTGGCGGGCGGTAGCGACGTGGGCATGTGGGACCTGGCGCGGGACGAGCAACTGGCTTCGTTCTACCCGGATGACGGCAGTGTCGAAGCGGTCGCTGTGTCCCAGATCGCCGATCGTCCGATCGTGGTGGCGGCGGATCCGGGACAGGTGTACGTATGGGGACTGTCAGGGGACGAGGGCGATGAGCCGATCTACGATCCGATCGTCGGTCACGAGGGCGGCGTCTCCGCCCTGGACACCGCCACGGTCGGCAACCGGCCCCTCGCGGTAACCGGGGGTGCGGACGCGACCGTACGCATCTGGGACCTGGCCGAGGGCGGCGCGGGAGTCGGTGCCCCGCTGACCGGCCATCGGGGCGGCGTCACGGTAGTGCGGACCACAATGCTCAACGGCCGCGAAGTCGCCCTGAGCGCGGGCCTGGACGGCGTGATCCGCGCCTGGGACCTGGCCGCCTTGGTGTCGTAGTGGTCGGCTTCGGAGGTCCTTCGGCAGTCGATCAGGTAGCAAGCACGGTGGCGGATTCTTCATGGCCACAAACCCGTTCGAGACACCGTTCGCGATCGTGGCACCATGTACGGCATGACGACAAATCGAAAGGTCCATGCCGCGTAGACGGCCAGACCCCCTCCGGGCCGACATCCCCAGCCGGCCCCGGAGGCCGTATGCAAGGCCCGTCATCGACGACCTGTCCTCACGTGCACTGGCCGAGGTCGCCCGCCTTGAGCGCACCCGAAACTACCTGCAGCCAGGAGACGTCAGCGCGGCCCTGCGCCTGTGGAAGGACTACGTCCACCGTCCCGAGCGCCAACTGTGGGACGACTACGAGTGGGGCAACGTGCACTGGTACTGCTGCGGCAACCCCCTCGAAGCCCGCGCTCTCCTCGACACCGTGATGACGGCCATGCTGCCTCGAAGCGCCCGCGAACTCCGAACGTTCGTCAGCCGGTTTGACGCCGTCTGGAACCAACCGTCTCCTCCATATGACTCGGACTGAGGTCAAGAAACAAGCTCAGCCACAGACGCATGCTCAGCCGTCGGCATCTGGATGCCCGTACTCCGCCCGGAACCCACCGATGCGGTCCGCCACCAGCGCGAGCCAGGCCCCCAGCGTGTAAGACGTAGGCGGGTCAACCTCCATCCCCAATTCGGATACGGCGAGCGCGTAATCGGGCTCCTCAAGACCGAGAGCGAACAGCTCGTGCAGCTCGCCGACGAGCCGGGCCACGAGCGTGCGGTCAGCCGTGCTGCCGTAGTCGCGTACGGCAGCGTCGTGGTCGGCGAATTCGTCGGACATGTCTTGCGAAAACCAGCCACCGAGGAATTGGCCGAGCTCGGGGAAGCGGGCGTGCCACTCCCAGTGCGTCTCGGGCATCGCCGCCGGGGGCGGGACCTCGCCCTCCTCGATGCTGCGCCGGATGAGGTCAGCGAGCAGGACCAGCCATTGCTGGATCTCGGTCTCGGACAGGCCGATGTCCGGCACCGGGTAGAACTCGCCGAGGCGGAGACGGAGCCGGCCGGGGGGATTCTGAGCGTAGGTGCGGAGCTGCTGCTCTGCGACCGACAGGGCCCACGGGCGGGTGTGCCAGGTGTGGCGCAGATAGGCCGTAAGTGCCTGGCCGGGGCGTTCGGGGGTGTCGTCGGCGGGCTGGCCGACGTATGCGCTGATCACCTGGTCGAGTTCGCCGTAGCGGCGGTCGAACTCCAGCGGCTTCATGGACATGGGCAGGCCTCTACACGTAGATCGGGAACGTGGTGTGCACGACGAACCCGAGCGGACTCGCCGACTCACGCCGGAGCACCACTCGGGCAGCCCGCACGTCCACGGGTCCGCGTCCCGCGAGGGCCATGCCCTGGAGCAGGACGCGGCCGACCGGCTCAGTGCGCGAGGGCCAAGCGGCCTCGATGGTGAGGCGGGGGCGGGTGCCCTGGGCGAGCCAGCGGTGGATCGCCTGCTCGTTGCGGGTGACGACCTCCTGGGCGGCCCACTGGGCGGTTTCCCTGTCGGGATAGGTGGCGGATCGGATGAGCACTGGGTCTTCCCGGTTCGGCTAGGGCGGGTCAGAGGGACTCGAAGGTCCAAAACATGGCGACTTCGGTGTCGTTCACGGCGATCAGACCGGCATCCCAAAGATCCTGGCTGAACTGTGCCATCCCGGTAACCGGCTGCTCGTAGAAGTCGGGCTGTTCGCCCGTCCAGCTGATGTTGGAGTAGAAGCGGGTGCCTTCGGGGAACCGGGCAAGGAGGGCCGCGGCCCGCCCTTCCATCTCGTGCCTGCGCTCCTCGAACCGCCAAGTCTTCGAGACATCCATGCCGACAATGCCGAGCAGGACCAGCAGAGAGAGCACCGAGGACCTCGGGAGCTCCCGGACCATGCCGCGGAAGCTCTCCGCGTCCTCCGGTGTGGCGGGGGGCTGGATCCAGGGGTACAGGGGGTCTGCGGGACGCTCCAAGCCGATCTCGTCGTCGTACGGGTCTCGCGCACGCCAGCCACGCGGGTCCTGGGTTTCGCCGCGGATGAGCGAAGCGACGTCGAACCACCATTCGGACTGCGATCGGGCCGCGACGCCGACGAACGCATAGCGGGCGTCGAACAGCTCGATCGCCTCGGCCCACGCCTCCGCGTTGGGGTGTTCCATGTATTGCTCCATCGGTCTGGATTATTCCGGCGCCGAGGTGAGGACGACGAAAGGCGGGTCGAGGTTTGGGTCGTACTTGAGGCGGGTGGTCACGCCGTGGACATCTTGGACCGGGCCGGCGGTGAAGTCGTCCACTGCCTTGGAGCTTCGCCCGGTCACTGTGGGCCCAGCGAGCGGGCCCTCGTTCGGGACCGATGGCACACTGAAGGGCTTGGTGGGCGGCTGGGGCGGCGGGTTCTTCAGCCAGTCCTGGATCTCCGGGGTCCTCTGCCGGATGCAGTACTGGGTGTACTTCTGGGCCGACTCCAGGTCGGGGAAGGTCGACGTTGCGAGCAGGTTCAGCTTGCCCGACGGCTTGGACTCGTCCCGGTGCCGCTGCAGCAGCTGCTCGTCGGTCTTGCCGACGTGCTTGTCGAGGGTGTGCCCGCCCCCGAGCCCCTCGTTCGTCGCCAGGTCCAGTGAGTACATGTACGGGAAGGGGCTCTCGCCGCCGCGCTGCCAGCTGTGCTCCTTCTTGAACTCGTTGAGCGAGCGCGCGCCGAAGCCCTGGGCCCGGGCGATCTCCGCCTGGTAGGTCGGAGCGCTGAGAATGGCCAGATCCAGCTCCGCGAGGAGGGCGTGGAGTTTGCCGGCCGCCTCATTGAACTCACGGTGGTAGTCCTCGACCACCGCATCCACGCCCTCCTTGTCCATGTGGGACCGGAAGATGAGCACGATTGTGCCGACGACCCCGCCGACCACTCGCTTGGTTATCTCCTTCCAATCGAAGCTCGGCAACAGGTCGTTGGCCGTGGCCTTCGTGGCGTTGATGCCTGCTTGTGTGGTGAACTCTCTGGTCTTCTTCCCGACGTCGGACACGTGTTCCAGGATGTCGGCGACCGCGTCCGCGGTCTTCTTCAGCACGTCGATGATGGGCCGCCGACCGGACGGCGGGAGGTCCTTGGTGGTTCGCCATTCGCGGCCGCCGGTCTGGCTCCGCTGGCCGTCCTCCCCGCGCTGCCGCCCCCAAGCCGTGGTGCCCCAGATGGTCTGGCCGAAGGCCCGCATGGCCGCCTGCCACTCGCCCCTGTCCCTCGGGTTGGTGATCGTGGCGATGGCGTCGTTGAACTCCTCCGAGGACTTCACGGCCTCGGAGCCGATCTTCCGCCACGCCTTGGCCATGTCCCGGACCTCGTCGTCCCTGATGCCCGGAGTGATCTCGTGGACCTTGCCGAGGCGCAGGCCGTGCTCGATGGCCGGCCGGATTACGTCCGCGAGGAAGTCGGGGAAGTCGCCGAGCACGCCGGAGATCCACCACGAGTCGACGTCCTCGCCAGTGCCCGTCCATTTGATGGGATTGACCGGCCCGAAGGGCGGCGTCTTGTTGATGACGACCGGCTCCGGGCGTCCGGTCGGCTGCGGGCCCTTACGGCCGCTCGCCTCCCATTCCGCTAGCACATAGTGGTTGGCGGTGAGTGTCAGTCCGACGGCGGCGCCTCCGATGCTGACCACACCCCGGCCCCAGGCCTCCAGGAACTTGTCGACGACCTGCTGGTACGCCTCGGCGAACTTGTCGGCGGCCCAACCGGTCCCGGCGGACTGGTTGTACTTGTTCAGTATGTCGACCAGGCCGAAGGGCCGCTCGGAGTGATTGAATTGCGCGTCCTTGACCAGGTCCGAGGCGTAGTAGACGTGCACGGGCTGGATGTCGAAGCCCCCGTTCTGCGCGGGGGACGGCGGCGGTCCTGCCATCAGGCGGCCCCCCAGCCGCGCAATACAGCCTGGTGCGCGGAGGCGTAGGTGGAGTGGCCCTTGACCACCATCTCGTGCAGCCAGGCCTGGGCCGCCTCCAGATCCTGGGCAGACAGATCCCATTTGTCGAGCTCGTCGACAAATGCTTGGCGCGCCTCACCATCCCAGGTCAGAACGACCTTCTCTACTCGCGGATAGAGCAGGTCCAGCTTTTCGTTGAGCTTCTTGAGGATGTCCTCGAGATCGGCCGCGAGCCTCCGCAGGGTCGCGAAGTCGACTGCTATGTGGTCGTCATCCGACGGCAAGTGTCCCCCTGATGTCACAAGTCGGCGATGTGGCTCTGCGGCTTCTGCGGGGCCGGCGCCCCGGCGTCGGGGTTCGGCGTGGAGAGTTCATCTGCCTCAGCGGCCACATCGACCGAGCTCTGGATCCGCCTGAAGCGATCCATGATGTCCAACTCCTGCTCGGTGAACCCGTCCCGACTCAGACGCACGGCCTGTTCGAGCGTCTTCATGACCTCACGGAGGCGTACGGCGTCCTCCGCGACCCCCCGGTGGAGAGCCCGATAGACCTTCGCCGCGGGACCGCGCCAGCCGGCCTCGATCACGTCGACGATCTCGTCCATGCGCTTGACCTGTTTGTTCAGGTAGTACTGCATATCGTCGAGGTCATTCGCGAGGACGGTCAATTTGTCACTGGATGCCCGGAGGTTGGATTCATCCACAGACTGCTCCCCTCGTCTCCTGCACATCAACACCGGTGATACACATCGGTATTCAATAGGTGTCTTGACCAACTCTATCGGCACGTTACAGACGGTCAGACGGTGAGGGGGAAGAAGTGGCGCGTCTCTGACCTCCGCCACCGTGCGTCCGTGCCACCCTCGGAGCTCACTGAGTACGCGAACCCCGCTCTCCTCCCACCCGCGGGCCCGCCGCCGCACCGTGACAGCCGCCCGTTTCGAGTGTCCCCAGCGCTCAACAGGCCGAAGCGGTCGCCCCAGGCGCACATGTCCCGATGCCGCGACCTCGAGGAGATCCCACACCCTCTTCCGGACCGCTCATGCTGCTCAACTGGGCATGTACCGAAATCTCTGGCACTTTGAGCATGCATCCGCCCCTCAGTTCGGCGAACGCCCGCGGGCCGGGAACCTGCGGGTGATCACCAACCGCATGAAGATGGAACTCTGACAAAGGGTCTCTGCCCCCGTGGTTATGCAGTACGCGGCGAGTCAACACGCTGGGCTCAGGAATTGCCCGTCAGCAGACGGTCAGCTGGGTATCAGCGCGCCCCCGCCTTCACCGCCTGCACCCCCGTGATGAAAGCGAACAGGTTCCATCAGCGCTGCCCGCGCTCCCTCGAAGTCCGCCAGCCGTGCGGCCACCGTGGCGACGGCAAGTCGCTCCGGGAGCGCTGCCGAGAACTTGAGGCCGCGCACTGCGCGCCGGTCCACGTCGGGGAGCACTAGCGCGTCACCCGCACTCTCGCGGGCCACACGCCAGAGAGCAGGGGTCAGATCCTCACGCAGTCGTACCCAGCTGTCACTCGGTCGCTGCACGGGGTCGGCGATCGACGGAAGGGTGGCGGCGAGGGTGGAGTTGGCCCGATATCCCGCCCATGTCCACCAACGCACGTCATCACCGACCCGTGTGACCAACGTTCCGCCCGGGTGCACGGTGTCCGGTGCTTCGTCCTCGCGTTGCTGAGCCAAGCACGCCTCCGCGCGCCTGGTGAGCGCCACCGGCGGGTTGGCTCCGAGTAGTACGTCACGCATGGCGCGCGTGATTGCGTAGGTCAGGCCGGCGACGCCGCCGTTCATCCACTTGGCGATTCCGCCTCCGTCGGCGGGCTCGACGAAGACGCGCTTGCGCACCCAGTCGATGAATGTGACCTGCCAACTGCGTCCGCCCAGCAGCAGCCGCCTCGGCCCTGGCCGTTCCTCAGTGAGAACGGACGGGTCGGTCCGGCCGATTTCCGTACGCCCGGACAGGACGGTGAACTGGGGCGGCGCCGTGAAGGACGCTGTCAGTTCGATGAAGTGCCGTTTGCCGAAGCGGCGCTCCGCTTCGGGTCCGACGAACATCAGTCCGCCGTCCTCGTCGAGGAAGCCTTCATCGAGCAAGTGGCGCAGAATCGGGGCTGCCGAGCTGTCAAAGGGAGCGAGCCCGTTCCATTGCTCGGCCCACAACCGGTCTCCGAGCTTGTGCTGTTGGAGGGTGACGGCGAGGAGCTGCTGCGCGGCGAGGTGGCGCGGTTCGGGCGGCGCAACAACCGGTTCCACCCAGCCGCGGCCCCACAGGGTGAGCAGTCCGGCCGCCTGGAGCAAGGTTTCCTTACGTGTGGTGAGGAAGAGGCAGTTGCGGATGGTGTCTGCCCGGCGGCCTGTACGTCCGATGCGTTGCAGGAACGAGGCGACGGTGGCAGGCGAGTCGATCTGGACGACCCGGTCCAAGTCGCCGACGTCGATGCCGAGTTCCAGGGTGGACGTGGAGACGATGACGCAGTCGCGTGCCTCGGCGAACGCCTGCTCCGAGCGGGTCCGCTCATCAATGGAGAGAGAGGCGTGGGACAGGAACACGGTCACTTCGCGAGCTCGCAGCGCGGCGCCGAGCTCTTCGACCTGTCGGCGGGACTCGCAGAAGACAAGCCGCTTCTCGCCGCGGTGGAGTGCGGCGACGAGTTTGGCCGCGTTCTCCAGCGACCCGACGTAGTCCAGCTCGACCTCGCCTGCAGGGCGGGACTTGGCCGCCGAAGCTGCCAAGTCAAGGCCAGGAGCAATGACCCGGCCCGGACGCTTCCCCTGGCCTGCGCCTTGGAGCCAGCCGAGCAGATACTGCGGATTTCCCACCGTCGCCGACAGTCCGATCCGTTGGATGGGCCTGCCGGTGACCCGCTCCAGTCGTTCCAGTACAGCGAGCAGATGCCAGCCCCGGTCGTCGCCTGCGAATGCGTGCACCTCATCGACGACGACGGCTCGCACACTGCCCAGCAGGTGCGCATGGTCGGTCTTGACGCCGATGAGCATGGCTTCGAGAGATTCCGGCGTAGTGAGCAGGATGTCCGGCCGCTCGGTACGGATGCGCTGCCGTTGGGACTGCTTGGTGTCGCCGTGCCAGAGGGCGGCCCGCCGGCCCAGCCACTGCGCGTAGGAGTCGACGCGTATGACGAGGTTGTTGAGGAGCGCCTTGAGCGGGCACAGGTAGAGCACCGAAGTGCCGGTCCACTTGTGTTGTGCCATGGCCGACAGCACCGGGAAGCAGGCGGCCTCGGTCTTGCCGCCGGCCGTTGGGGCGAGCAGCACGGCGTCGTCGCCGTCCATGACGGGCGCGATCGCTTCTCGTTGCAGCGGCCGCAGGTCGGGCCAGCCTAGGCTGTTGACGATGTGGTGCAGCAGGACGGGGTCGAGTCTGTCGAGTACGTCCGGTGCGCTTGCGTCCGCTGTCATCAGACATCCAGCTCGATGTCATCGGCGGACGCGGAGGGGCCTGATACTGCGGCTGCGAGGTTCCGTTCCACATCGGTGAGTTCGCTGCTGGCCACCGTCAGCTTGTAGTGCTGTCGTGGGTCGAAGTCCTCGAACTGGTCCACTCGGTCGAGCACATCACCGACGAGCTTCTTGAGGAACAGCCTGGGCGCGACGCCGACCTTGCCGCCGAGCGCCCCGCCGACTGCTGTCGCCAGGTCGGCGACGTAAACATCATCCACGAGGGCTCCGATCCGCTCGGGTGCCTCGGCCCCCGCCGCGTAGAGGTCACGGATGGTGCTTCCGAGCCCGACGAGCGACTCTTGCGTGAATCCGGGAAGCCGGACCTGCACAGCGCGTGGATTGTCGAATCGCGGGTCGGTGGTGAAGTCGGTGGCGAGGCGCTGAGACAGTGGCGCCAGCCGCTGCACGCCCTGCTGTCCGTCGTAGAAGGCGGGCGTGCCGGTGATCACGAGGTACAGGCCGGGGAATCGCCCGGAATGCACCTCGTCGATGAGCTGCCGCAGTGCGTTGAGCGCCTTGTCCCGTGCGTCGGAGCGGACCCGCTGCAGCGTCTCCACCTCGTCGAGTACGACGAAGAGCCCGTTGTGCCCGGAGTCCCGGAGCACGGTGAGGAGGCCTTGCAGGAACCCGAGCGCCCCGAAGTGGTCGAGGTCGCCGCGTACTCCGGCCGCCCGGCGGGCGGACGCGGCGACGTGCGGCTGTCCACCGAGCCATGCCAGCACGGCCGCGGCGGTCGCCTCGTCCCCGTCGGCGAGGGCTGTCCGGTAGCCACGCAGTGCGGCGGCGAACGAGGGCGCGTGCCGGGAAACCTCGGACAGCCGGGCCACGAGCAGCTTCTCGACCTCCTGGGGCAGCTCGTCCTCGGTGGCACCGCCGGCGAGGGCATCTTCCTCGAGGGCGTAGAACCAGGCGTCGATGACCGGCCGCAGGGCGCTGGGTGGGAAGCTGGACGTGGTCAGGCGCTCTGTCAGCCGCCGGTAGACGGTCTCCAGCCTGTGCAGCGGCGTCTCGTTCTCGGAGATCTGGATCTCGGCCACCGCGAAGTTGCGCCGCTTGGCCCGCTCACCCAGCCACCGGGTGAAGAAGGTCTTGCCGGAGCCGTACTCACCGCGCACCGCCTTGAACATCGACGAGCCGGATTCGACCGCTGCCAGCTCCGCGTCGAGCGCCGCCTCGAAGCGGTCGAGGCCGGTGGCGAGCAGGTCGAGCCCGCTCTCAGGGACGGCTCCGCGCCGCAGGGCGTCGATGACCGAGCGGCGGCGGGCCGCGCTCACCTGGACAGGGCGTTGAGGTCCGGTGGTGCTCACGGCACCAGTCTTCCACTGACCGGAGCACTCCCGTACGGACGGGGACCAGCCGGCGATCGGAGCAGGATCCCGACCATCCGGCCACCCTACTTCCGCGAATCGGTTGACGGTGACCCAGGACATTGCTGGAATCACTCTCTGTACAGGTAGCAGGGGTGGAAGAGGTCCAGGTGGCAGCGCTCGACAACGTGAAACTCAAGGACGTGCTGGTGGAGGTCTCCTCCGGGGTGCTCCAACTGCCGGACTTCCAGCGGGACTGGAAGTGGGACGACGACCGTATCCGGGCGATCATCGCCACGGTCACGCTCGACTATCCGCTCGGCGTCGTCATGACGCTGCAGACGGGCGGCGCGACCCGCTTCCGCTCACGAACCCTCACCGGGGCGCGGCCCGAGGGCGATCCCAAGCCCGAGCTCCTGTTGCTGGACGGGCAGCAGCGGCTCACCTCACTTTTCCAGGCCTTATGCCTCGATGTCCCGGTGGAGACCTCGGACGCCCGGGGCAAGCCCATCCAGCGCTGGTACTACATCGACATCGCCAAGGCGGTCGGTCCGCCGTCGGAGCGCGACGAGGCGATCGTGTCGGTGCCCGCGGACAAGGTGCTCCGCACCGACTTCAACCGCACGGTGGTGCTCGACCTGCGCAGGGTCGAGGACGAGTGCGCGGCGGGGCTCTTCCCTCTCCACTTCGTCTTCGACGCCCAGCGGGTGAACACCTGGAAGAAGGCGTACATCAAGGCCAACGAGGACAGGAACTGGGACCTGTGGGGCCAGTTCGACGACCTGGTCCTCCAGCAGGTCCGCACCTTCCAGGTGCCGATGATCCGGCTGGCCGCCTCCACTTCCATGGACGCCGTATGCGCCGTGTTCGAACGGGTCAACACGGGCGGTGTGCCCCTCAACGTCTTCGAGCTGCTCACCGCCACCTACGCCGGCGACCAGGAGTATGTGGACCGCACCGGCGACTACTACCAGCTACCGGGGGTGTGGCGCGAGATCAAGCATGCTCTCGCGACCAAGTACCCGGTGTTCGGGCGTCTGGAGAGTGGCCTCGAGAACGGCCTCAGCAGCAGCGACTTCCTCCAGGCCATCGCGCTGGTCCGCACTTGGGAGCGGAAGCAGACGGGCATCGGCACCGCCGTGTCGTGCAAGCGGCGGGACCTGCTGGACCTCCCCCTGGCCGACTTCGTGCGCCTGGCCCCCCAGGTCGCCGACGCCTTCGCCTGGGTGGGCGACTTCCTGGAGCGGCAGTGCATCGTCCGCTCCAACGATCTGCCCTACAAGACGCAGCTCGTGCCGCTGGCCGCCGTCCGCGCCATCCTGCGCGAGGAGACGGAACGTCTGGCGGCTGAGCAGATGATCGAGCAGTGGTACTGGTGCGGGGTGCTCGGGGAGATGTACGGGGGCTCCACAGAGACACGCTTCACCCGTGACGTCGAGCAGCTCGTGCCCTGGATCCGACGGGAGGACCGCGCGCCCGACACCGTCGTGGACGCGTTCTTCTTCGCCGACCGACTCGACAACCTCACCACGCGAAACAGCGCCGCTTACAAGGGGATCTACGCCCTGCTGATCAAACAGGGCGCGGTGGACTGGCACTTCACTGGCGCTCCACTCAGCCCGGGGAGGCTGGACGAGTACAGCGTGAACATCCGGCAGATCTTCCCCAAGGCATGGTTCCGGCGGAGCAACAGCCAGGGCCTGCCGGAGAACTCGATCGTGAACAAGACTCCACTGTCCTACCGCGCCTCGATGGACATGAACGGAGCACCGGCCACCTACCTGCCAACGCTGATCACTGCCTCCGACATGCGCCCCGAGTGGTTCGACGATGTGCTCGCCACCCACCTGATCGACCCGGAGGCCCTGCGCGACAACGACTACGAGCGCTTCTACCACGACCGCTCCAAGCAGTTGCAGGACCTGGTGCACGTCGCCATGGGCAAGCGGACCATGCTCCGTGACCTCCCGGAGGGCGACGCCCGATGACTACCAGGCCGAGCGAAACGGACATCACCTCGCTCAAGGGCAGGACCGTGCCCGTGCAGGACATCCTCGACCTGTTCCAGGTCAGGGTCCGCGACCACCGGTCGGTGCACCTGATCTCGCAGGCGCTGACGGACGCCGGACTGACGACGCTGCCGGACTTCGCCGTCTGCGGCCCGCGCCGCAGCGTCGACGTGGTGCCGATCGCCGCTGTCCCCGCCCAGGCCACGCCGCCGAACGAGACGGTGGACGAAGACGAGGAGGCGCTGCCCTCCCATGCCCTCCCGCAGCGTCTGCTTCTCGGCGACATCCCGTCGGCCCGGCGCGGTGCGGTGTGCGTCGGCCCCGGTACGCCCCTGGCGCAGGCCACGTTCCTGATGCGCACCGAAGGCGTCCCGCAGATTCCGGTGACCACCGGCATGGCACAGATCCACGGGGTGGTCACCTGGCGATCCGTGGCCAGGATGTACGAGGCGGGCAAACCGCCGACGCTGGACAACGCGATGGAGAAGGACTCGCTGCCGCTCGCCGACGCACGCCAGGAGTTCTTCGCCGCGCTGCCCGTCATTCGCGAGCACGGCTATCTGCTGGTACGCGGCAACGACGGCTGCTTGTCAGGCATCGTCACCGCCGCGGACGTCACGGAGCGCTTCGAGGGCTCGGCACGGCCCTTCTTCATCGTCGGAGAGATCGAGTCCCTGCTGCGCCGCTGCCTGGGGGCGGCGCTGGACCAGGAGGCCGTGAAGGCGGTCCAGACGAACAAGAAGGCCGAGCACCGCACCGGTCAGGTGTCTGACCTGATGTTCGGCGACTACCTGAAACTTCTGGACGGTGACCAGACGAAGCAGTCGATGGCCGAGCGCGCGGACGTCAATTGGACGGCCTTGAACTGGCAGAGCATGCCCCGGGAGCAGTTCATCGGCAGGCTGAAGCGGGTGAAGGACATCCGCAACCGCATCGCCCACTTCGACGAGAAGCCGCTCCCGAAGCAGATGATCGACGAGCTGACGACCTTCGCGAAGGTACTGCGGGAGTTCGTGTCCTGAACTGCCCCGGGCCTGCCGCCTGCAGCCGCTGCTCGCCCTCTCATCCTGAGTTGTAGCCCCACCGAGCCTTGCCGTCCTTACCCATGAAGCACTTCGCGGGCCGCCCGTCGAACGTTGTCGCGATGGCGCCCACCGGGGAACAGAACTGCCCGAACTGGAGACCAGACTGCCCACCGGTGCTGCCACCCGAGGTGCTGGAGGAGCCGCCGGTGGTCGATCCTCCGCCGGTGGATCCTCCGTTGGTGGACGAGCCCCCACCGTTACTGCCCGCACTGGTGCTGCCACCCGAGGTGGTTCCGTAGGAGGGCTGGGGACGCGGTTTCGGCTTGGGCTTGGGCTTCGGACTGGGTTGAGTGCAGGGATCACCGGGACTGATCAGCCACAGATCCACCTGCGTGCTGACCGAGACCTCGATGTCAGGTTCCGGTTGCTGCCGGCACACCGGCCAGTCAGACAGGTCACGCGACCCCTCGTTCAGACGCTTGCCGGTATGCGCGTGGAAGAGGAAGGTGCGATCAAGACCGAGGTCGCCGAGGGTGGTCGAGGCCTCCTCGTACCGGTTCCCGACGAGTTCCGGCATCACGACCCTGCGGGCACCGTGAAGCCGCAGCGGACACTCCTCCCGCTCGGGAACCGCGTACAGCGTCAGCGCCGTGACGGACGGGCGGACCGTCTCGTCGTGGGAAGGACTCTGAAAGCAGACCCGCCAACCTGGCTCGGTCGTCTTCACCGGCCGGTGGGCGGAGGAAGCGTCGGCTGCCGATACCCTCAGCCAGGCAGGGGCGCCGGCCTCCGCGATTGCTGTGGAGAGCGGAGTCCCGCTGAAATCGGCGACGCCCACGGCGCGGTCCGTACGAACCTGCGCCGCGTCCTCCTCCCCTCCGGAGCCCGTCCCCAGGCCGGTGAAGAACAGCACGGCCGCGCCCGTGGAGATCAGGACAGGGTGTCGGCGCACCCAGGTGAAGAGCCGCTTCCCCCGGCCGGGGCGCAACGGGGATTCGGGAGGAAGGAGTTCCCCCCTGGCCTGGAGGAGCTCGCCCTTGGGGTCGAGTTTCGAGCCGTGCAGCTTGTGCGGCCGCCCCTCGACGAGGATCTCGACGGAGTCGAACATGCCATAGGTGCGACGGAGGATCCGGAAGGGCTTGGGCACGCGGGTCGCCTTGGGCGACCCGAAGTGCCGGAGCAGGATGAGGCCGTTCCTCGTGAGGACGGCATCGCCCCAACCGTTGTGGTAGAGGGCTCGGACGGTCTCGCCGGGTCCGAGCACCTCCAGCAGGACCTTGGCCTCGTCGTTGGTGAGGGAGATCCTCTCGCCGGCAGCGGCCGTGGCGGTACGGGGGTCGGTTCGCAGTTGGCGCTGCGCGGCACTCTCGGACATGCGGGGATATTAGCGACTGATACGCAAAAGGCGGCCCCCGGTGTCACTTCGTCACCGACCTGTGCCCTGCTCTCCATCCCGCCCCGGCTCATGCTGGTCGGGACGCCTCCGTGCCCGCCTCTGGAAGCGCGGAGGCACCCCGGAGCGGGTCAGCCGCCCACGAGGGCGAACTGCTCCCGCAGCAGGGCCACATGGAGCCGCAACGTGCGCCCGTCGGGCAGGGTCTCCAGGACCTGTACGCCGTCATAGTTGAGGAGTTGGCGCAGGACAGCGGCGAAGCCGTCGCCACGGGTCGGCGGAAGGCCGATGCGCTGAGCCAGGGCGGTGGCCGGGAGGGTGCCGCCTGCCTCCAGCAGGGCTGCCAGTGCCTTCTTGACCTGTTCCTGCGGCGGTTTGCGGGCGAGAAGGCCGGTCTGGGCCTGGTAGGTGTCCGATGCGAGAAGCCCGGTGACGAGGGTTTCGTCCGGGGAGACGAGCTGGGGCTCGACGATGGTGTCGTCGCCGCCCGGGGCCAGGGTGACGTCGAAGAGCGAATCGTGGGTCCGCGCGATCTCGGCCTGGCTCTTCTTCGGCTTCACGGAGGTCTTCTTCGCCACGGAAGCCGGAGGCTGCACCGGCTGAGGGCGGGCCGGTGCCGACGGCGCGAGCGTCCACCACTCGGGGCGCTGGTCCCCCAGTTCGCGCCAGCCCTTGGGGGCAACCGCGTTGAACGGAAGGAACGCCAGCACCGGGATGGTGAACTCGGCGAGCGATGCACCACCGTGGTAGCCGGCCTTGAGCGCGGTGTAGCGGGAGTCGGCGTCCCACAGGGCGACGATCGACGCACCCGGCTCGGGCCAGACCACGCGGGGGCCGGACAGAGCGACTTCCCGTTCGGCCATGAGGCCGTCGGGCAGGCGGTGGCGTGCGGACCCCGGGTCGGTGGCATCGGCCTTGACGCCGTGACGGTCGACGACGTGGCCGTGGTCGCTGGTGATGATCACGGCCATGCCCTGGGTCGCCGCGACGCGCATGAGGTCGCGGAGCATTCCGATGTCGTCGACGTGCCATGCGCCGTTGCCGAGCTTCTGCTCCTTGGCGAGTTTGTCGTCGATGGTGTTGAGGACGACAGCCACGTGGGTCCTGCCGTCGTCCAAAGCCGCGGTGAGCGCCGGTCCGAAGGTGTCGCCCGCGCTCTCGGTACGCAGGTCGTCCTTGTGGAACACGGCGGCAGGGGCGCCTCCCCACCATTTGTGCGCAGGGAACAGCCGAGTCTCGTCGGCCTGCGTCCCCTTCATCAGGGTGCCCGCGAACAGGGACGTGCGAGACACGGCCGTGAGGGTGGGCAGCGCAGCCGCCATCGCGCGCCGGTGCGGGGCACCGTCCGGCATCGGATCGAACTCGGCCCAGGAGCGGCGCAGTTCCTCGCCGAGTTCGGTCGCGATGGCGGCACTCATACCGTCCAGCACGAGCAGCATCACGCGGCGCCCGGGATCGTGCTGGACGACGGGCTTCACGATCCGGTCGAGGAAGTTCTCGACGGTCAGCATCGAGCCGGACTGGGTCCCCGACTCGGTCCACAGCGCGAGGGTGCGGGCGAAGGCGCGGTCGATGTCGCGCCGGCGGTCACGCACCCGGGTGCCGAGCGTGTCGTACGCGGACTTCAGGACGGGGTCGGGGTCGCCACCCGCCTCGATGTGTTCGAGGGCCTGGTCGACCCAGCCGGTCTCGGAGAGGTGGCGCCTTATGCCCGCGGAGACGTTGTCCGACTCGGTGGCCGGGGCGGCTGCCAGCCAGCGTGCGAGCCGCTGACCCATGCGGGCCCGCTCGACGCGGGCGTGCTCGTCCGGGTCGGAGGCGCGCAGATGACCTTCGAGGCTGCGGATGGCGTCGGCCGCGGCCTGGGGGTGCCCTGTGGCCAGGGCGCGTCCCACGGCGGTGAAGCGGGCTTCGAGTCCGCCGGCCATGACGGGGCTCGCCTCGACGGCGGACTCCGCGCCGAACTGGCGGGCCAGCGAGGACGCCCTGTCGAGCACGGTCGTGGTGAGCCGGCGTGCCTCACGCGCCGCGTCGGTATCGGTGCCGCCGCGGCGTGACGCGGTGGCGAGGAGCGCGCCGGTGTACTCCTCGGCGGTGCGGGCGAAGACGGACACCAGTGCGTCCAGCTCGTCCCCCTGCGCGGGTGGCTGCTCACCGAGGTACCGCTCGGCCCGGCCTCTGCTCTGGTAGGTGGCGGCGTCGGGTTCGGCGTGCAGCCACAGTGCGGCGCACACGAGGCCGAAGGCCACGGCGTCGGTGCCGTGTTCGGCGTGGACAAGTGCCAGCAGAGCCCGGCCCGCGAGGCCCGCCTGGTCCTCCTCACCGAGGAACTCGGTCATGCCTGCGCGTTCGGGCCCACGCAGGTCCAGGAGGCGTTCCGGTCCGCCAGGGCTGAGCGACCAGTGCAGCAGGGTGTGCGCGTCGAGTCGGTCGTCGCCGGGGCGGCGGGAGCCGCCGTCGGTGTCGTACCGGCCGATGCGCAGGCGCCGCAGGGCGAGCGAGGTGAGTGCGTGCTGGCGGGTCAGCCAGCCGCCGGGGACTTCGGGCCAGCCGCCGGGCGGTGTGGCGTCGAGCAGGGCCTCGGCCGCCCAGCTGATGTTCCGCAGCCTGCCGTCGATCGTGTCCGCGCCGAACGCCTCGCGCACCACGTCCCAGCTGTCGACGGTGTCTATGCGCCACTTGTGGACGCGGGCGAGGATGGCCGGGTCGAGTTCGTGCTGCTCGCGGTCGGTGAGCACCACGAGCACCGCCGGGCCGGTGGCTTTCTCGGCGAGGTGGTCGAGCACCAGCTCATGCACGGCGAGCGGGGACGGCGCGACCGCCACACGCGCGGTCAGGCCCTCGCCCCACGCGGGCTCGGCGGACCCGTCCCACTGCGGGGTGGACCGCAGCAGCACGGCGCGCCGCTTGCCGCCGCTCCCGGTGGTGAGGGAGGCGGCGAGGGACGCCTGGGACGACAGATACTGGGTGACGGTCGCGGTGTTCAACCGGACCGCGCCCGGTACGGCGGCGGCAGTGGTAGTGCTCATCGGTCGACGACCCGCCAGATGATCTCAATCGTGGCGTCGGGTTCGCGCGACGCCAACTCGGCCAGCTCTGCCTGGAGTTCGGCCACCGCTCGGACTGCCGTCGTCCGGCCGCCGCCCGAGCGCCGCACGGTGCCCGAGCCGCTGGTCGTGGACGGCTGTGGGGTGAAGGGGATCCGGGGGTCGCTCGTCTTCGTCTCAAGGGAGACGTCATCCCCCGCGGGCACCGGCGGCGCAGGAGCCGGCGGGGTGGCAGCCGCCCGATTCCGTTTCACGAGCGCCACGATTTCTCGTTGCGTACGGGTCAGGGCGTCGCGCAGGTCGCCGGTGCGCTGGTCTCCACGTGCCACGTTCCGGAGGGATTCGAGCAGCGCGGCACCCTCGGGGCCTTCGCCGGAGGCGAGTTCGAGCGTGTGCCAGGGGGCGGCCGCGAGCGCTTCCGCGACGGCACGGGCCTGCTTGATGGACGTGCCGTACCGGTCGGCGCTGACGGCTCCCAGGTCGAAGGAGGCGAGAGTCTCCACGGTCTTCTTAGCCCCGGCTGCGCCCTGACCGGCCGCTGATGTGAGGGCCTTGAGGAGTTCGAGCGAGCGCCTGGCGAGCGCGAGCCGACCGGTGTCGTCGGTCTCGTCGAGGCCAAGGAAGCCGGCGTGGTCTTCCAGCTGCCGTACGAGGTCGGCGGCGTGCTCCTGGTGAGCGCGGGCGGACTCGATGATCTGGCGGGCGAACTGGTTGACCATGCGTCCGCGTCGCAGTGTGGGCGCCTTCTGCCCGAAGACCGTTTCGTACCGCTGCCGGGCCGCCTCCCAGTCGCTCTCGCTCGGCAGGGGCTGGCTGCGCAGGGCGTCGTGGTCCTTGATCTGCGTCAGCTCGGGCGCGGGGTCGAGGACGGTGCCGCCGCGTACCCACACCCGGTCGTCCATCTCCGCGAAGGAGGCGACGACGAGCCGGGCGAGGAAGTCGGGCAGGCCGCGCGGTTCGGGCTTGTCGGTCCAGTCGGTGAGGGTGATCAGGCTGAGGTCACCGGTGACGCCCTGCGCGCTGGCGAGCTGGCGGAAGTGGTCGGCCCAGTAGCGGGACAGCTCGAAGTACGCCTCCTTCTGCTGCCCGAGCCGGAGCGGTCCGGCGACCCGCTGCATCAGCTTGCGGTCGGCGGCGGGGACCTCGATGCGCCCGTCGCGGGCTTCGGCCGCGGCCCGTACGTGCGTGAACACCTTCCGCGCGTCGGCGGGCTTGACCGCGGTCTCGGTCCCGTCGGGGTCGAGGTTCGGATGGGCCGGGTACTGGTGGGCGAGCAGCTTGCCTGCGACGTGCCGGCCGCTGTCATGGAGCGACTGCCCGAAGGAGAGGGTGAGGTCGTCGACGTCGGGCAGGGCCACCAGGTGGTCGTCGAAGTTGAGTGCCACGTCGGCGGCCTGCTTCTGCGCAAGGCCGTACGCCTGCTTGAAGGCGCCCTTGACCTGCTTGAGCAGAGCTTCGCGCTGGGTCTCCAGGAGCCCCTTGGCCCGGCTGCGGTTGTCGGCGTTGAGATGGCCTGCGTACTGGGTGTCGAAGCGCTGCTCGTCGGACAGGGCCTTATCGATGACGACGAGGCGCCGGAAGTCGGAGAGGCGCTGGGCCGAGAGGTGTGCGGGCAGCCAGGCGACGGTACGGGACCGCTCGCCCTGCTGACGTTCGCGCAGTCGCCGCATCCGGTCGGCGTCCTCGACGGGCCCGTACTCGGTCTCGTCGAAGGGCAGGTCGACGGCGATGCGCCAGCGGCCGTCCTCCTGAGGCATCAGGTCGTGGTCGGGCAGCTCGTCCTCGTCGGCGACGTTCCCGAAGACGATCTCGGCGGTGCGGGTGGTGCCGCGCCACACGAAGGTCAGTTCGTCGCTGAACTGGCCGTGTTCGACGCCTAGTTCCTCCGACAGCAGCCGCTTGGCGAGGGCGAGGCGGTTGCCGGGGTTGTCGTTGACCTGGGCGTTGGCGATGACGGAGTCCACGTCGACGCCGGAGAGTTCCAGCCGTACGCCCGGGTTGGCGTCGGTGCCGGTCTCCTTGATCTCGGGGAAACGGGCCGCCCACTCGGCAACCTTGTTCTTGATGATGCCGACCTCGCTGCCCGGGATGGGCGCCATCACGGACCCGTGATTGAGCGCGCCGAGCCGGCGGATGGTCAGGTCGGCGAGTGCGGGCACGCTGGGCGCGAGCGCGGACAGCAGGAGGGTGCAGACGAGCCGGTTGTCGCCAACGAACAGACGGCAGCGGTTGGCCAGTTGCGGGTCGGCGAGGGTGTCGGGCCGGTGGAGGAACTGCTCGACGTCGTCCTCGGTGACGTCGTACGAGGTGAGCAGGTACGGCCGGAGCTTGGTCTTGTACAGCTTGTCGGCGGCCTCGAAGACGACCTTCAGGCTGTCGGTGAACGGCTTGTCGCCACCCTGCGCGATGACGGGGTACAGGTCGCCGACGGGGACGAGCTGCCCGAGCCGGAGGTCGTCGCGGTGGTCGGCGAGGAGCTGGCCCATCAGCTTCAGACCGGTACGGGAGCGCTGCAGCGCGGACGAGATGTGGACGAGGGTGTCCATGAAGGCCGGTGAGAAGGGGTACGTCAGCCGGAACGACTCGGCGTCCGCGCCGGTCGTGCCCTTGTCGGAGCCGAGCAGGGTGTCCCAGACCTGGGTGCCGACCTTCTTGGTCTGCTCAAAGGCTGCGTCGACGAGGTGGGCGGACTCGGGGTTCGGCTTGAGGAGTCGGGCGTGCGCGATCTGCGGGAGGTTACGGTCCTCGAGGGTGATCTTGTCGAAGCGGCCGGAGGCCAGATTGAGAGTGTCCTGGATGGACGACTCGGCCGCGCCGGACACCTCCTCGCCGACGAGTTCGCGAAGGTCGCGCTGGCGGGCGATGAAGGACACGATGGGGATGGCCCGGCGCGCGTCGCCGCCCTCAACAAAGTTCGTGATCTTGCTGGCTTCGCGGGCGACGAACTTCTGGTCGTGGATGAGCGTGGCGAGCCAAAGGATCAGCTCGTCCATGAAAAGGATCAGCCCGTCGTAGCCGAGCGACTTGGCGTGCTCGGCGATGACGGACAGGCCGGCGTCGAGGGAGATGAAGCCGTGTTCATCCTCGGCGGCGTTCTTGGCAAAACCGGGGAGAAGCTTGGTGCTGGCGTCGCTGACCAGCTTGGCGCGCAGCTCGGCGGGCGTGGTCGGGTGGACGAGGTCGAGCCGCGAGTCGGCGTCGTGGTTCTCCTCGGCGTCGAGCGCGGTGTCGAGCAGCTGCGTGTTCCAGGCGAAGCCCTCGCCCCACTCGTCCTCGTCGTCACCGTCATCGGTGGTTCCAAGGCCGCGGATGACTCCTTCGTCGCCGATGTTGGCGCGCATCGCGCGGATGTCGGCGAAGAGGGAGTCGGTCCGGTACACCTGCGGGGTGGGCGCGTCCGGGCGCAGGTTCTTGACGTGCTTCACGTATCCGCCGAGCACGCGCTGCTCCAGGGCCTTGGCCCCGAGCATGTGGTACGGCACGAGCAGGAACTTCTTCCCGTCCGCGCCGAGCCACTCGTGCTTGGTCAGTACGGGGTCGAACTCACCGCGCGCACGGGCGGTCGAGTTGCCGCTGAGCAGCGCGTACAGCACGGCCATGAAGTGCGACTTACCGGAACCGAACGAGCCATGAAGGTAGGCCGCCTTGGAGGTGTGGCCGTCCAGCGCGGACTTGATGAGGCCGAGGGCCTCGTCGAAGTTCTCCAGCAGCCGCTCCGTGACCACGTAGTCCTTGAGAGCGTGGTCGGCCCCTGCAGGGGTCGTCGCCTCGGCGAGGGACAACACGAAGTCTGAGGTGGAGATGGACTCCTTGATGTCGATGACATCGCGGAGGAGCGGCTGCTGGGCCATTTTCGGTCTCGCTCTCCTTGCGGGCGGCGTGGGGGCGGTCGGGTGGGGGGTGGACTGCTACTTCTTGGTGGTGGCGCGACGACCGCGGGTGGCTGCGGCGGGGCGCCAGTTGCGCAGGTCGTCGTCGGTGAGGCCGTGCTCGCCCTGCTTCTGCTGCCGGTACCCGGCGAAGAAGTCTGCTGGGGAGCCGCTGTAGTTCACCTCGAACTCGTTGTGCCACTGGTACAGCCACGGCTGGAGTTCGAGCAGGCCCGCGAGGAACGGGGTGATCTCCTCGGTGGAGAGCGGGTGGTTGGTGAAGTACGTGGCGAGGGCCTGGGCCTGCTCCCGGTGATCCCAGCCGGCCCACCCGTACAGCTCGGGGGTGGGGGTGTTGGTCTGCGCGTAGGAGATGAAGCGCTCCTTGGGCACGTCGAGCTTGCCGCGTGCCTTCCAGTAGGAGGCACGCAGGAAGTCGGCCGAGGTGTACTTCGGGGGTACGGGAATGGTGTCGCGGATCTTGCGCTTGGCAAGCTCGTCGGGAGCCGCGTCCTCCTTGCGCTGGAGGTCCCATACCTCTTCCCAGTCGGCGCGCTTCTTCATGCCGGCGGGCTTGTAGCGCAGGGCGGGGAGGTACGGGACGTGCTCGTCCGTGAGCAGTTCCGCGACGACCTTGGGGAGGTCCTTGCGGGGCGCGTAGAGCTTGGCGACGGAGACGAAGTCCTCGTCGCGGGAGAGCGCGTCCGTCAGGCGGGCGAGGGTGACGAGGGCGGGGAGGCCATTCTCGTCGTACCAGTGGTCGCGGGTTTCGATGCGGTCGAGGAGCCAGGAGCGCAGGGCCTTCTCCTGGAGGGCGTCCCAGCCTTCGGTAGCCCAGCGACGCTTGTACTCGGGGCGCTCGACCATGCCGATGGCGCGGTTCGACTCGATGGCGTCGATGCGCTTCTGGACGATGGCACGGTAGGGGGCGGGCCAGTGGGCCGGGATCTCCGTGATGGGGGTGGAATTATGGCGCTTGAACCACTCGTCGCTGGCCTCGCCCGCGGCGACGCGGCGCGCGAGGACGATCTCGAATGCGCGCTCGCCGAGAGCGAGTGCCGGGATGCTGGGGTCGTCAGGGTTCTCTGAGACACGCAGATCGCCTGAGTGGAGGTTGTAGAGGGCGTAGACGTGCCAGTCCAGCTCTTCTTGGAGGGCAACCATGCGGGCGCGAGCGGATTCCCACTGTACGCGTGCCTCGCGAAGTACGGCGATCGTAGGAATTACATTTGCCACTAGAGAGACGGGGCTAGTGGCGGCAAGCTGCTGCGCAAGGTTGTCGAGGGTCGTTGCAAGGGCGGTAGGGTATTCAGCGGGCAGCGGGAACTCTAGAATCTTGGTTCCTGTGAACTCGTAGAACTGCTCCCAGAGTTCCGTCTTGATGCCGGACTGATGCCCCTCAGTCCCTTTGCTGTGACTCACCATCTTGAGCCACAAGCCAGCTGTAGAGCTATTGAGCAGTCCGAGCAGCCGCAGGTGTTCCTCCTCGCCCGCTCCCTCTCGAAGCTTGATTACTGGCGAGGTACTGCCGAACAGCCTCGCATCACGGTCCAGAGCGAAATGATTGTGCGTAGCCACGAAGGGGAACGTGATACCCACTGGCGAGGCTAGCTTCCTGGGGTAACTCTCCAGATGCACGAACCAGGGACGACCATGCGCCGTGATGGTCTTGCCAAAGAGCTTGCGCCGAGAAAGGACGGTACGCGCCAACCAAAGATGCCTCGACACCAACACCGATGCGGCTGGCAGCGACCTGCAATTTTCCCCGTCTATGTATGGGTTGCAAAGCGTAACGGCATTCGTGATTTCGTAATCGCGAACGCTTGGTCCAGTTACGAGCTTGCGGACCGAATCAGCTAGATTCATGCGCCTAGCGGCTGCCGCGTCGGGAAGGAAGAAGATGTCATCTGCGCCAGACTTGGTAGTGCGGCCGATTGCATCAATCGCGTGAGTCAACTGCCTAGGCGATGCAGCTCGTAGCTGCTCTACCATCTCAAGGCCCCCATCGGCCAGAATCCACGGCTGCCTGCCGAAGTAACGATCACGCTCTAGATCGTCCACGGAGACCCACTGACTCACGGAACTTGGCTTATCGATCTGGTCCACAATCGCGTTCCACACCAGACCATCCTCGCCGTTCTCCGGCGTGGCGGGCTCACCCTGTACACTCCGCACGGTTCGAATGGTCTCTGCGCGTACGTTGCCGTTACGCCGCCTACCGATCAGAATTACAGTCGGCGTGCCGTGTCCCGGAACATATGCACCTGAAGTATCGATTACCTCCATCAGCTCGACTCGGTCACGGAAGTAGCTCTCAATGAGTTTAGTGCCGAACTCGCGCTTCATGAAGGAATTCGCCGTGATCTGCCCAACCAAGCCGTATCCGCACCCATCGACACCCCCCTTCCTTGCCAGCTCGAAAAACCTTTGAGCAAATGGCACGGAAAGGGCATAGCTGCCAGCACAGGCATCGTAAAGATCGCGATAGACCTTATTGAGGCTGGCGTCCTCCACCTGAATATACGGCGGATTTCCGACCACCACATGATACCGCCCCTGCTGCAAGATCCCGGGATGATCGCGTACGTCCTCCGTCGCAAATGAGAACTCCGCGAGCGGGTCCGTTCCCTTCTCATCAGCGCCCAGCGGCAATTCCATCTGTCGCGCCTTAATAAGCGAATCACCCACCGCCAGATGAATCGGCCACTCGCACTTCGCAGCATCGGTCATCGTCCGCAAACCACTCGTCGCCATAGCCGCAACCAACAACCGGAACCGTGCAATAGCCACCGCGAAGGGATTCAAGTCAACCCCGTGTACGGAGTCCAGAGCAGCCCGAACCCGCTCGTACACATCACGCCCCGGCTGCCCCTCACCCCACATCCGCACCAGTCGCCGGAACGCGCCCAGCACGAAGTGCCCCGACCCGCACGTCGGGTCGATCATCTTCAGGCCCTCGTACCCGAACTCCCGCACCGCCGGGTCCATCGTCCGGTCGAGGATGAACTCCTCGACGAACTCCGGCGTCTGGAGCAGCGCATACGTCTTCCGCGCCGCCTCGCTCAGGTCCTGGTACAGGTCACCCAGGAACCGCGTGTCCCACCCCTCCGTGCCGTCCTCGTTCAGTGGGTCCGTGAAGTCGTGGACGAGCGCCCCCGCCTCGTCCCTCCCCCGCCAGAACTCCACCAGCTCCCGCGCCCCGTCATGCGACAGCGGGATCTGGAACAGCGGGTTGTGCTTGCGGTCGAACAGCAGTCGACCCGCCTGCCCCGCGCCCAGCTCCTCGAAGGACTTCTCCAGCCAGCCCCGATACGTCGGATCCGCATCCGACTCCACGTACGCGTCGTACCGCGCCTCGGCAAGCTCCCGCCGGTCCCCGTCCGCACCCGTCAGGTACGGCTCCGGAATCAGACGGTTGTCCTCGCAGAACCGTATGAACACCGTCCCCAGCACCCACGCCACCGCGACCTGCGTGACCCGTTCCTCCAGCCACGAGTTCCAGGTCGCAGCCGTACGCCCCAGCTTGCGCGCCTGGTCGTACTCGGTCTTCAGTCGCACCCCGATCTCACCGTCGGCCCGCACCTGCCGCGCCAAGTCGATCTCGACCGCCTTCACCTGCTGCTTCAGGTCCCTTAACAGAGCCATACGGTCGATCACTTCGCGTCCCCCTCACGACCTGCCAAACCTAAGAAACCCTCACCGGACCCGCGATGGGCGTTGCCCACCCAGGTGTCCGGAAGCTGAATCCACTCCCCCAGGCCGGCCTGGTACGGCACGGCCACCTGCCCGAGCCGCGGCTCCCGCGACGGGTCGCCCTGCGGAACGAGCAGCCACAGGCCGCGCCCGCCCTGGCGCGCTGCCTCCGCCAGCCGGTCCAACACGCCCATCGCGCCGTACCGCGCAAACACCCCGGCCTCCGTCAGCAGCACAGGCCCGGTCCCGGAGCTCAGCAGCAGCTCACGCACCCGCGGCTCAACAGCACCCCATGCCGTGCGCGCGTACTCCGCGAACTTCATCGCGCCCCGCGAGCCCGCCTCTGCAACATCCGCCTTGAGCAGCGTCTCCCACGTCGGCTTGGTACCCGACGCGACCAGCCCGTGCATCGCCTCCAGGAACAACTCGGTCACCGAGACGACGCTCGCCCCGAACCGCTTGCCGCCCAACTCCTTTACCGCATCGCGCGACAGCCGCTGCGGCACCGTCAGCACCCGGTAGCCGTCCCGCCGTGCCGACGCCAGCAGCCGTTCCTCCGCGCGCACAGCGCCCGCCAGTTGCGGGTCGTCCGCGTACCGCGTTACCGAACCGCCGTGCGTGGACTGCCGCCAGACGCCGCTCGTGAGGTAGCTGGACGCGTGGTCCATGCGCGTCGGCAGGTAGCGCAGCGTCCTCGTGTCCTCGCGCGTGGACAGCGACAGGTCGAAGCCCGCGTCCCGCAACGCCTTCGTCAACGGGCCGCCCGTCGGCAGCTCGTGTGAGGCGCCGCCCCGCCCGTCCGGGACGACCAGCTCCGGGAAGCGCGCCCGCACCCGCTCGTGCACGTCGTCTCCCGTCAGGCCGGGCTGGCGGCCTTCCGGCACACCTGGGATGAGCCGCACCAGGCCCGCCTGCGTGAGTCGCAGCGCCCGTACCAGCGACAGGTCGCGCGGGTAGACCTCAAGCCGGGGCGTCGCGGCCGCGTTCACCGAGGCGGCGGCCGCCAGCTCGACCATGCGCCGCTCGTCCCAGTCGATGGTGCCCGGCGGCACAGTCAGCACGCCCAGCTCGGCCAGGACCGTCGCTGCGGTCGGCAGGGTGTCCAGCTTGGCCAACCGGTCGGCGGTACGGCCGA
Source organism: Streptomyces sp. NBC_00390 (assembly GCF_036057275.1). Lineage (NCBI taxonomy): Bacteria > Bacillati > Actinomycetota > Actinomycetes > Kitasatosporales > Streptomycetaceae > Streptomyces > Streptomyces sp. NBC_00390. The sequence goes on from NZ_CP107945.1 coordinate 1,098,225, forward strand.
GCCGCATCGCATAGTCCAGCAGGCCGGGCGCGGTCGGAGTGTCGGGAGCGTCTTCCTCCCGTACGTCAAGCGCCAGCAGGCCCGCCCCCAGCGCCTCCTCGGTCGCCTTCCGGTTCGCCTGGTGCTGGAACTCCGCCTCGTCCGGGACGAGTTCCTCGACCTCCACCACAGCCCGCACAGCCGCGAGCGCCAGTGCCCTTCGCTGCTCGCGCTCGACCAGCTGGGTGCCGCGCCGCACGGCCAGCGCGTCCGTGATCTCGGCGGCGGACGCAACACGCCCCATCCCGGCCAGGAGCTCCAGGATCTCGGTCCGCAGCGCCTGCACCGCCGCGTGGCCCTTCCACCGCTTGCGTTCCTCCATGAGCATCTGCGAAATGCGTTGGGATGTGACGCCCACCCCGTCAGCCACGTCCTTCGGCCTGGGCCACACACCGATGTCCGGCAGCACACCGTGCTCGTTGGGCAGACGCAGCAGCAGCCGCACCATCTCCGCCTTGTTGCGGTTGGAACCGTTGTTGTTGATCGCCGGGACGAAGATCGTGGCCAGGGTATCGAGGCTGATGGAGCGCAGTGTCCGGGCCGACAGGCCACCCGCCGCATCGCTCGTCGCGAGCGTGCCGGCGAGCGCGGACTCGGCGGCGGTGAGCTGCTCCAGCTCCTCCTTGGCCTCGGCCCGCCCCTTCGGCGTGAGCGGCGAGACCGGCGCCTCGCGCAGCTTCTCGCCCCACTCGCGCTGGCGCCGCTGGACCTCGTTGCGGGTCTTGGCGCCCAGGCCAGGTGCGTTGACGAGCTTGCGGCGGCTGTAGTCGAGCAGTTCGCCGACCGTCGTCACACCGAGCCCGTAGAGGAACGACTCGGCCGCACCCGTCAGGCCTGCCACCGATAGCGGGGTGTCCCGCTGAACCTCGGCGGCGAGCCGGTCGCGCTGCTGCTCGGCGGTCTCCGGCTCGGCTTCCGCGATGACGGCTGCCGCCGTCTCACCCGTCTCAGGGTGCCGACTGCGGTGGCTGGACGGCACGGCCTGCGAGGCGTCGAGGAAGATCTTCCTCCAGGCGTCCCGCATCGGCTTCAGCTCGCGGAACCGCTTGCCCGCGTCCCGGTGCAGCGCCTTCTGGAAGAACGCGACGAGCCCGTCCCGTACGGCCGGGTCGAAGGCCTCGGCCGCGATGGTCGGGTACGGCCACTCCTTCTGGTCCGTCATCCGCGGCAGTACGGATCCGTCGCCCCACTTGGGCAGTTCGCCGGACGCCATCTGATGCAGGGTGACGGCCACGGCGTACCGCTCGGCGTGGGAGTCGTACGAGCCGCGGGTCAGGATGCCGGCGAACGGGTCGAGGTAGCCCTCCGTGCCCGCCTCGACCTCCTTCGCCGGGTATCCGGCGAGCGAGAAGTCGATCAGCACCAGCTCGCGGGTGCGGTTGGGGCGGACGCGAATCGCGATGTTGTCCGGCTTGATGTCGCGGTGCCAGACGCCCTCGCCCTCCAGGAAGTCGACGGCGCCGAAGAGATAGTCGCCGTACGCTTCCAGCTGGTCGATCGGGAGCCGGCCACTCTCGCGGAGCTGGCGGGCGACGGTCTCCTCGCGGCGGCGACTCCGCGAACTGCCCTCGGCTGTCTCGGTGTTGTCATCGCGTTCGTCGCCGACGTACTCCAGGGCAAGGACCGTACGGCCCGCGATGGTGAGCGGCTCCGGCTCGACGAGGCGGATGATGCCCGAGTCGGGACGCAGCCGCCCCATGACCTCGGCCTCGCGGGCGAGGATCTCGCCGCGGTTGTCGGAGAGCGCCACCTTGAGCACGGCCAGCGGGCGCGTCTTCTTCACATCGGCCTGGAGGTCGCGTACGAGGAAGGCGCGGCTGGTCGAACCCGTGCCCAGCCGGCGCCGGACCTCCCAGCGGCGGTCGAGCACATCGCCGGCGACCGCTTCGAGGGGGTCCTTCTCGGGGGCGTCGGGGGTGGTGGCGGACGCGGGAGCCGTGAGGGAGTCCTCGACGATCTCCAGCATTTCCAGGAATTCGTCGACCGTGGACAGACGCTGCTGCGGCCGGTACGCGGTGGCGGCCTGCACCAGGTCGTCGATGTCCTCGGACAGACCATCCACGAGGGAGCTGGGACGCAGGCCCTCCCCCGCTTCCAGACGGGCCAACAGTTCAGCCTGGCTCGCTGCCGGGGCCTTGCCCGTGACCAGTAGATAGGTGAGGACTCCGAGCCCGTACACATCCAGATATACGGGGTCGGCGTTGAGCGCGGTCAGCTCGGGTGCGAGGTAGGCGTCGGACTCCTCGCTGAGGTGCATGGCCGACAGGGCGGTCGGCGCGAACCCCGATATGCCTGGTCCCTGGCCCTGGGACGAATCGCTGCTGCGCTGGGTGGCGATCTGCCAGTCGGAGACCTGGAGGTGCGGGGTGAGCCAGGCCGCCTCCTCCTCCACGGTCTCCCCCCGCCGACCCCGTCGGCGGGACAAGACGAGCACGGAACGGGCGGCGAGGGCCCGGTGGTATATACGGCTGGAGTGCGCCGACCGCATCGTCTCGGCGAGTTGCCGTACGAGCGCCATCCGGCCGAGTATGTCGAGCTTCTGCCCGAACCGGACCAGATACTCGTCCAGCTTCAAGGTCTGGGGCTGGTAGTCGAAGATCAGGGCGGGTCCCGCGGAGTGCCCGGACGGGTCGTACTGCTTGAGCTGCACTGCGCCCGGGTGACGGAAGCGGCGCAGGACCGCCGCTTCACGCCGGGCGGCGCTTTCCACGGACCGGCGGATCGAGGCGTCCGAGCCGCGTTCCCGTAGGTAGATGCGGACACGGGCATGCTCGGGCAGCTCGCTGTGGCGGGCCAGGTAGTCGGCCCAGGTCGGCCCGGAGTCGAAGGACTTACGCTCCAGCTCGTACGGCCCGACCTTGTACTCGGCGTCGCTGCGGCGGATGCCGACCCGTTCGAGCGCGGTCTTGATCTCACGGGAGCCGACCGCAGTGATCCGGCGCCGCTCGTCACGCGGCGGCCGCTTCAGCATCTCGACCAGTTCGGAGACCGTGTACACGCCGTTCTGGTCGTGGGCGGGCAGCCGCACGCGCAGCGAGTTGTCGGTGAAGCAGACCGCCTCGCCGACCCACACGCGCTTGCCGTTCTGGCCGAGCAGGCCGGCCAGTTCCTTGGCCTTCTTGTTGACCAGGTGCAGCGGGTTGCCGTGCGTGCGTCGGTAGCCGCCGGGCGTGGTCTGCACCCAGGTGCCGTTCTCGGAGGTGATCGAGCCGTGCCAGTCCTTCAGCTCGATCACGTACACACCACCGGGGGCAACGACGAGCAGATCGACCTCGCGGACATGCCCGGTGTTCGCGGTGAACGTGAAGTTCGACCAAGCCCGCCACGGGTCGGAGTCCTGGAGTCTCTCGCGAATGGCCTCCAGGCCGCGGCGTTCGTGATCGAACTCGGACTCGGTGACCGTCGTCCACCGGCCTACCCGCATGCACTGTCCCCGCTCATCGATCCGCCGTTCGGGCATCCGGGGACCACCCGCCTCGGAGGACCGAACCCCCTTACAGATCCTAGTGGTTGGGAGATGAGTAGGGAATACGAAGATCCGAAGAGTGGGAGACCGGAACCGTGCGGCAAGCGCTCTGAGCTCTTGCCGCGAGCCTCAAGACCGCAGGCGGATCAGAGGTTGGCGTATCCGACGAAATCGGCCCAAGCCGCCTGCGATACCGAGAAGCACGGCCCGTCCTTCTCCTTGGAGTCACGGACGTGGACGGCCTCGGGTCGGCACGCGACTTCCACGCAGCTGTCACCCTCGGAACCGCTGTAGCTGCTCTTGAACCAGTTCAGCTCGTCGGTGGTGCACATAGCGTTCCTCTCATCCGCTTCAACAGGTCCGCCGAGTCCGCCGGGGGCAGGGCCTGTGAGCGCATCTTGGCATAGCGCATCTGCAGCACGCTGACCGCTTTCGGGTCAGTGATCAGCTGTCCCGTCTTCTGTCCCTCCGAGTAGCCGAGCCACTTGTTGTCCGGCGTCTCCAGAAGCTGCATCGGGCCGTCCGAACCGGCGTGGTGCGGCTGCCGCAGTGGCATGATCTGCAGCTCGACGTTCCACAACTCGGCCTGGGCGATGAGGTGGTCGAGGAGTTCCCGCGTGACGTCCTCGCCGCCGGTGTACCGCAGCAGCACCGACTCCTCGACGATGAAGTTGAACGCGATCGGCGGCCTGCGGCTCAGCAGCTCTTGCCGCTCCATGCGTACGGCGATGCGCTCCGTCACCTCCTCCTCGGTGGGCGGCGGCGGGACGTTGAGCATCACGGCGCGTGTGTAGGCCTCGGTCTGAAGCAGACCGGGCACCACCCGGCACTCGTACGTACACAGACTGACCGCTGTCGCCTCCAGTTGCGCCCACAACCGGAACCACGCCGCCAGGCCCGGCCGACGCGACACATGCCGGGCCACCGCCCGCAGCACGCCGAACGAGTCCAGGGACTCCTCGGCCCGCTCGATGAAGTGGGCGGTCGGCATTCGCCGGCCCTGCTCGATCGACGCGACCGAGGCGATCGAGTAGTTCAACCGCTCGGCGAGCTGCTCCTGCGTCAGTAAGGCCCGTTCCCTAAAGATTTTCAATGCCGCCCCGAACGCCTTGAGGCTGTCGGACTGTTCGGGTGCACTGCTGATGCTCGCCATGGGCGGCGACCCCCTCGTCGCGCTCGTCGCACTCCTTGCATCGTTACAACGAGTCCACGGTCGCCTGGGGTTACTCGTACAGTCCAGAGAGTGAGCCGGTACAAGGATCAGGAGTACGAGTGGGCCTGCCCGAGCCTCGCAGGGCAGCACGTACACGCCACGATTCACTTCCCCTATTCGACGTCCCCCGGAATGGATGAAGCGCTAGCGTCGTCAACGATTGCGCCGACCCGATGTGTCGGCGAACGCCAGGCAGGTGGGGGCCAGCATGACGAGCAAAGCAGCGACGGACTCCAACGGCCGTGGAATCTTCGACGACTTCGGGGCCTTCCATTCGCCGACCACAGCAGACTTCACCACGGTCCTGACGAGTGGGTTGGTCGCGACCGACGCGAACGTGTTGCTCAACCTCTACCGGTACACGGAGCAAGCTCGCGCCGATCTTCTCGGAGCGCTTCACTCCCTGGGCGACCGCCTGTGGATCCCTCACCAGGTGCTTCTGGAGTTCTGGCGGAATCGGGAGACGACGATCTCGGATGCCCGGTCGACCAGTACGAAGGCCGCGCAGGAGATGAGCGGGCACTCCGCACAAGCCATACAGACACTGCGGACCTGGGCGAATCGCGTCGCTTTGAGCGATGAAGAGTTCGATGAACTCCGTGACCGCTTGACCGAAATCTTCGACGAGACGCGGAAGAAGATCGCCGAGGTCGGTGAAGGTGAGTGGCAGAGCATCACCCATGACACGGGGGCCGATCCCGTGGTCAACATTCTGAAACGAGCACTCGACGGCAGAGTCGGCGCACCGTTCGTCCTCGATGAAGTCCCCAAGCTCGTGGAGAGGGGGAAGGAACGCGTCAAGCTCCGTGTTCCACCTGGCTACATGGATGCCAAGAAGGACGGTGACGGCCCCGTCGGGGACTTCTTCGTGTGGGAACAACTGCTGCGCGAAGCCGCTCGACGCCGCTGCGACGTTCTCTTCGTCACTGCGGACGCCAAGGAGGACTGGTGGAGGAAGGAACGCGGGATCAATCGCGGCCCTCGTCCCGAACTGACAGCGGAGTTGCGAGCCCGGGCCGGCAGTCGGCTCTTTCTCTTGACGCCCAAGCAGTTCCTGGAGGCCGCTGCTCCCATCCTGCAGTTCAGCCTCCAAGCCGACTCGGTCAAGGACATCGAACGCGTCGAGAGCATCGAGGCTGAGGACACACACGGGGGATGGACCGCCACGGCTCTGGATGAGCTTTTCCGCGGGCTCACCTATGAGGGCTACGGTGATCGCGTTGAAGTCATCCGCTACGCGGCTGAGATGGACGGGCACATTGAAGCTGTGTCCGTGTACGACATCTGTGACTATGACGACGACCGCAGCCTCAGGGGCTTCACCAAACCGGTCAAGCGGATCAGCAGCAACCTGCAAAGGCAAGGGCTCCTCCCGGATCACGCGGTACCGGTGCTCAAGGCTGAATACAGGAACGGGCCAGGCCGGGCCTCCGGCTTCAGTGTCCACCCTCTGGTTGTCCCGCTCGTCAACGACCCGACGGATGACGCGGAGGAGTAGCGAGTCCCTCAGGGCATCCATGCATCGTGGAACTACCGGATGAGAGATGGGTTCTGGCCCATCTCTTGTCTGGATCTTGATGCCAACGTCTGTTCAGGTGATGGCAACTGATCAGTGCATTAGAGTCGTTGGCGCTGTGCTGCTCCCCAGGAGTGCTAGGCGGCGTTCAGGTGCCGGTCCTCGGCCGTGACTGACGAGTGGTTTCCATCGCGTGACTTCACGTGGTGTGGGTGCGGATGCCCGGTAGGGCCGTCCCTGCCATTCCCAGCTCACGCCAAGGAGTGGTCACGCATGAACCCCGTTGAGTACGCGCCGGCACGTCGTCACAGGCTCCGCAGGATCCTGAACGACATCGCCGTAGGAATCGTCGCCAATCTCATGGTGGCGGCTCTGACGGCGGCAGCGAACCTGCTCTTCTGAGGCAGGTAGGTGGCGGGCCTGGGAGGGCCCGCCACTCCCTAACTGGCTGAGCTGCGTCAGAACAGCCGCAGCTCGGGCTCCGGCGGGCCGGGCTTCTTGCGGTTCCTTCGCGTGCGCTTGGCCCCTCGTGCTCGAGGGCGCGGTAGGTGCGGCACGCGCGCCTCCCTCGGAAGGTTCTCCCAGGTCGGGCGCAGCCCATGGATCTCGACCTTCCCCACCAACTTTTTCAGGTATCTCCGGGTCTCCTCGTCCGTGGAATAGAGCACTGTCGCACGGCTCGCTCGCGTCATCAGCACGTGGTAGGCGTGGCGCACGAGCCGTGCGAACTCCGCGTCGTCGACACTGCCGGCCTTGACCTTCGGATCGAACGAACCAGGCAGTCCGACACGCTTGACGTCCGAGTCCTCAAGTTTGCGCTCCTTTCCCCGGCGGAACACCCATCGCCCGTCACGGCGCACCATGTCGTCGCCCATGATCACTCCGCACCAGTCCCATTCGAGGCCCTGAGCTGTGTAGACACAGCCGATCTGACCGAGCCCGTTCGGGTGCACGGACCAGATCCTCGAAGGCGGCGCATCGTTCTCGCAGAACGACTCGCTGTCCGCATTCCACGGCCGGTGCCAATCGCCGATGCGGACGTCGGCCTCCAACCTCTTCTCCTCGCCGAGGGGCTTGGTCCAAGGCCAGCAGTAGCCCGCGACCATCCGCGCAGACGCCCCGGCAAGTGCCTCGGAACGGATGATCCGTTCCAGCTCTTCCGGCGTCTCCGCCACTTCGACATGCATCAGGCCGTCCGGCTTCCAGTCGTCCGGCTCGCCAGAAACCCCGAGCAGGGCACGTACCCAACGGATGTAGGCGTCACTCCCGCCACATCGGAACTGCTCGCGAAGACCGAAGGGCTTGAGCAGTGCGCCGTGCCGCTGCGCGGCGTCCTTGATCAGTTCGACAGTGCCGACCTCGTTCGGCCGCACGGACTGCCCTTCGTCAAGGAAGAAGACGGTCAGACGGGACGCATTCAGGAGCTCGTCGACCTGAGGTTGTGTGCCTTGTTGCTCGGGCTTCCAGAAACGGCTGGTCGAGCGGTCCCGCAGGCGGTGGGCCTCGTCGCAGATGAGAACGTCGAGCGGCGGGTCGGGGGGCGTCACGAAGCTGCTGAAGTACGTGAACGTTTCTCTGAACTCGCGGTCCCCGTATCCGACGTGCTCCTGGATCGCGCCGTTGAAGGCCCTGCTGCCACTGGCGTACTTCACCGTCCGGCCCTGCGACTCCAGCTCGGCCTTGATCTGGAGGCCGATGGCGCTCTTACCGGTCCCGGCACCTCCGGTCACCAGAAACACCACACGCCGCTCGTCCGGCACGAGGGCAGGGTGCCGGGGATCCGGCAGGACATTCGCGGCTGTTTCCAGGATCTGATCGGCGACCGCCTTCTGGCGTCCACGCAACGTGAACACGGTGTCGTCACCCCGTGCCCAGATCATCGCGTCGAGCAGAGGTGTGTTCCGCAGTCCCATCCCCCGCATGAGCTTCTCGGCCGCAGAGGCGGCTCCCTCCTCTGCGAAGGCTTTTCGCAGATTGGATCGCAGGTCCTCACGACGGTCGTTCGTGTACACCTGTGCGTACGGGCCGGTCGGTGCATCGACGTCGAGAAGAGGCCGGACGGAGTCCTCGGTGGCATTGTGCAGAAAGGCGAAGCCGCCGCATTCGAAGTCGGTGTCGGCCCCGACCAACGGCCCCCTGCTGCCGGTGAATGCCTCGTAGTACTCGCGAAGCTGCAGGACCGGATGCTCCTTCTTGTCCATCCCGGACGTACGGACCCAGTCCGCGGTGGCCTGTTCCACGCGCGTCACCGTCGACCAGCGCTTCAGTTCAACGAGCTGCACGGACATGTGCTGCTCCTGCGGGTGACGACCCACGAGCACGACGTCGATGAGCCGAGGTCCATCCGGACGGTCCGCTTCGTCGAGCGTGACGGCGCACTCGACGATCATCTCCACGTTGCCGCGATCGGCGGCAACCAGTTCCGTGGCCAAGCTGACCAGGCTCTCCGCCCACGCCGCACGCTCCGACTCCGAAGCGTCCGCACCACGAAAGTGCCGCCACCTGGCGGCCAGGTGCGGCACCATACGATGACGTGAGTTCAGAGTGAGCAGATCCTGGGCAGCCAGCTTCAGCAGGAGCATGGACACGAGGTGGTTCCCCCAGGGCACGAGTGACTCGTGCGGGTGGGGGCGTGTCCTAGCAGGAAGCCCGTCGGGCCGCGACCGGTGGAAATGATCTTAGGGGCGCGGCTACACCGACTGGCGACGTCGGCTCATGACCGTCCTGATCGGCCTGCTCCTTGGCCGGATCCCGTCCCCGGCGTGTGCCCAAGAGGTACCCCACGGCCACTCACGATGCGCCGCGGCGTGTGGAATCCGCTGCCTCATGCGCTCCCGTCCACCTCATACCGCGGCGACCTCACGCTGAGCCCCCACCAATTCCCTCAGTTTCTCGCGCGTCTCCGGGTCCGTGGAGTACACGACCGTTCCGACCATGCCGCGTGTGAGCAGCACCTTGTAGGTGTTGCGGATCAGGCGGTCCACGTCTGCGTCCGGCGTGGACTTCTTGAACACCGGGTCCTTGGAGGCCGTGCGGTCGGTCACCCACTTGTCCCTGCGCCAAACCAGGTCCGGGCCGATGATGACGCCGGACCAGTCGTACTCGAAGCCCTGCGCCGTGTACACGCAGCCGATCTGACCGAATCCGGCCGGGTCGGTGGCCCAGAGGGCCGACGGCGGTGCGCCTGAGACGGCACGGTCACCACGGAGGTTCCAGGGGCGGGTCCAGCCACCGATCACCACATCCGCGGGGAGCGGGTCCCCCGGCTTGGGCTCCTTCGACCAAGGCCAGCAGTAGCCGGCGGACATACGGGCGCCGTACCCCTGGGCGCGACGGCCTTCGAGAAACACCTCCACCTCCTCCGGGCTGTCGGCGATCAGGAGTTGCATACGGTCGTCGGGTTCCCAGCGGACCGGGCCGCCCGGCTCCAGGCCGAGCAGTCGTACCACCCACCGGAGGTAGGCGTCGCTACCGCCGCAGCGGAATTGGCTGTCCAGCGGGACGACATGGCAGGCGAAGCCCTTCTTCGCGGCGACCGCCTTGATCTCGGCCACCGTGCCCATCTCGCCTGGCCTCACCACCTGGTGCTCGTCGAGGAGGAAGACCGGAACGCGAGCCACGTCGATCAGTTCTTCTATCTGCGGCCGGCCGGTACGGTGGGAGGCCGGGGTGTAGCGGTTGGCGGAAGTCTCGCGGATACGGTGGGCTTCGTCGCAGATCAGTACGTCGAGGGTATTCTTTTCGGCTGTCATGAAGCTGTTGAAGTACTTGAAAAGGTCCTGCACTTCGCGCTTGCGGGCGCCCGCAACCTTGCGCATCGTCTTGGTGAACGACTGGGACCCGGTGGCGTGCAAGGCTGGGACGCCCTGCCGGTAGAGCTCTCCGAGCAGCGAGAGTGCGATGACGCTCTTGCCGGTGCCGGGTCCTCCCGTGACGATCACGACCTCCTTGTGGTCGGACCGCTTCGCCTTGCTGACGGCGTTGAGCACCATGCGGTACGCGACCTGCTGCTCGTCCAGCAGGACAAACTGTTCGCGATCGCGGACCTCTTCGGCCGCGACGGCCATCAGCTGCTTGGAGGGGACAGGCTTGCCGGCGAGGAGTTCGTCGGCCGCGTCTGCGCCCGGGTGTCTGTCGCTCAGCTTGGTGCGGAGGTGGTCCAGGAACTGGCCCCGGCGCTCAGCAGTGAAGAGCTGGCCCCGGTCGTCGACTTCGATCTCACGCAGTCCGGTGACACCGAACTCAGTGGCGTTGTGGAGGAAGGCGACGCCCGCAACGCGTTCGGGGTGCCCTGCGAGCGCGCCGTTGAAGTTGACGAGGTACTCGCAGTACCGCCGCACCTGCTCGATGGGGTTGAGGACAGGGCGCGCGTAGGCGTCGATGCGGCATAGGGCTGGGTCGTCCTCGTCAGGGGTGGCCTGGCTCCACTGCTTGAGCTCGACCACGACGTACGACGGTTCCCCGGTGACCGGGTGCACGCCCGCCAGCACAACGTCCGCCCGCTTGCTGTTCAGCGGCAGCGCGTACTCGAGCATGACCTCCACGTCCCCGAGGCCGGCTTCGTTCAGGGCGTTGACCAGCGTCGGGATGCTGCGCTCCCAGGAGCGGACCTCGGAGGAGCCAGGTCGGTAACCATGCATATGGAAGAACTGCTCGGTGAGGTGAAGGAACAGAGAGCTGTCCAGCGCCATCGCCGCGACCGACGTGGCTGAAGCACGCAGCAACAAGGACTTCCCCCAGGCAGCACGAAGTGACTCGTGCGGGTGGGGGCATGTCCTTCGAGACTCCACCAAGGTGGAGCGGAAGCCCGTCGGGCCGCGATGACGATGTGATCAAGAATACCTGTGCGAGACGTGAGCAACAGAGGCTTGCATCGGGTAGCAGACGCTGCCCACCCACTGCGGCGCGTACACCCCTTGTCGACACCGCGCGTGTCACGAACCGCCGTGGGCTTGACCATTGATTTTGGACACGGTTTATGCGGCTGGGCCAGGGTTGCGGCGGGAGACGAGGTCGATCACGGTGGTCAGGTGGAGGAACTTCCCGCTGGTCAGCGGGAGATACGTGATATTGCCCGACGTACTTGGTGCTCACTGCCTCAGCGGTGAAGTCGCGGCCGCTCAGGTCCGGGGCCTTCGCCGCGGCCCGGTCCGGGTCGTGGTGCGGTGCTTGCACCGCAGCCGCATACCGGCGAGCCCGATGGCCCGCATCAGGCAGGCGACGCATTTGTGGTTGGAGATCGTTCAACAGGGGTGCGGCCCGTGTTCTCACTCGGGATTTCGGCACGGTCCCAGGGTCGGCGGCTGAGGCGCTCAGAGCTTCCCACCACCCCGCAGGGACGACAGCACGAGCCGTCCGTACCGGGTCGTGAGTGCAGCTCCCGTGGCAAGAACGGACAGGCCGAGTGCCAGGAACAGATGCGAGGGCGCCTCGTCACCGAGCACCTGGAGTACGCCGATCGCTGTTCCGAGCGGCAGGCCCAGGGTGGTCAGGATGCCGAGGGCGCCGCTGATCTGCAGGCTCTCGCGTGTCTGGACGAGTCGGCTGTAGTCGGCGGCTTCCGCGAGAATCTCGCCGAAGCGGGCAGGCAGGCGGTGCTGGTCCTGGAAGGCGAGCAGCAGTTCGTTCGCAGGGCCGTGGGCAGTCAGATGCTGGCGCCAATAGGTGCTGCGGAACACGGCGATGTTCCGCTCCAGGGCTGCCACGCGGCGCGCGAGGCGTGGCGAGTCGAAGACGTCGGAGAGTTCGTCCGTCAACTCGTCGATGTGATCCCTCTGCAGCGAACCGAGCAGCAGTGCGTCGAGGTAGACCGTGCGCGAGTGCAGTGCGCCGAACTCGAAGAAGTCGTCCGGACCCGCGTCGGACCGGTGGCCGAGGAAAGCTGCTCCCTGACGCAGTACGAGTGCACTCCAGTCGGCCGAGATGCGGCCGGCACCGGCGAGTTGCTCGGCGGCTGTCTCGGGGGCCAGGGGGAAGTCGTCCGGGTTCGAGCGGGAGGCCAGCTGCCACAGCCAGCGGTCGGCTCCGGCGGGCAGCTCTCCTTCGGGTCCGAGGCGGTGCACCGGCGTATGTTCGGGGCCGGGTGTCATGAAGGCGACTGTGTATGGGCGGGCAATCGCGAACGGTCCGTCCCCGTGCCGTACTTCGGCGATGCCCGCGAGAAGCTCGGACGGGACCAAGGGGCCTGAGAGCGGGGCGGTCACAGGGGCCGGTCCCCTTGTCGCTATGGCACGCAGCACGGGCAGCAGGGGCCGGTCCACGCTCAGGTGCAGTACGGCCAGGGCATGATCAGGGTTCCGGGCCGTGGCCGTGCGCAGGAGCTCCATGCCGAGCAGCCGCAGCCCGTCGTGCTCGACCGCCAGCGGCTGATGCCATCGCCGGGGCCGACCGGGCGCCCCGTACAGGACGCGGGCGGAGGCGGGGGCGAAGTACGTCGACCGTGTCACGGCGTCGGTGCGGCGGCTCCCCAGCTCGAACGGGAAGGGGCCTTCCTCCCAGTCCGGTGTGTGCCGCAGCCGGACGGGCAGGACGACGGTCAGTTCCTGGCGGGCGCCGGTGACAGTGTCGAGCGCCTGCGTGGAAGCTGTCATGCGTAGTACTCCGAGGGGTCGGGCTGGTCGAGTCGGATCACGAACTCCGCCCTGCCGTAGCCTTCGGCGGAGATGTGGAAGCGGACCCGCTCCCCCGTGCGAATCGTACGGAATCCCTCGGTCACGATCTGCCGGTAGTCGAAGCTGTAGTAACGCTGGTCCTCGTCGTCCTGGACGGTGTACGAACCGACGCTGCCGTTGAGGCCTCCGCCACTCGCCCGCCGGTCGACGATCGTGCCGTGGCGCGGCCCGGCGCTCATCGTTCCGCCTTCTGTGTGCTCGGGGGTTCGGTGACGTCCTCGACGCAGCGGAAGCCGACCGCGTTACTGCCTCCGCGTTTGCGGTAGAGGCCCTTGCTGCCGGTCTGCACGGCCCGCATGGGGTTGTCGTAGCTGCCGCCGCAGATCACCCCTTCGCCTGCGTCACCGAGGCTGGTGGACGTCCATTCCCAGCAGTTGCCGACCATGTCGGCGACGCCGAACGGCGAGCTGTTACCAGCCCGTTGGTCGGCGGGTGTGACCCCGGCGCGGCGTACCGCGTCCTGGGCGAAGTCGCGGTACCAGGCCTGGTAGGTGACGACCGGGCGGCCGACCCAGAAGTCCGCGCAGTTGACGCGTGCGGCGTCGGGTTCGTCGCCCCAGGGGAAGAGGCGGCCGTCGCCGCCGCGTGCGGCGGCCTCCCATTCGAGGGACGTCGGCAGACGCTTGCCTTCGAAGGCGGCGAAGGCGTAGGCACTCCACCAGCTGACGCAGACGGCCGGGTGGGACTCGTAGCGCGGGTTCTCGTAGTAGTCGGGGACGCGCAGGCGGTCCGTCCAAGGATGGTGCGTGACGTTGGCCGGCTGTTCGGGGTGGTCCCAGGCGGACCTGCCGTCGCTGTTCAGCGCTTCGAGGAAGCGGCGGTAGCGTCCGACGGTGACGGCGTTCCGGTCGAAGCGCACCGGTCGGTCCACGCGGCGGAGCAGCGCCGCTCCGCTGGGCCGACGAGATACGTCCCCGCGGGCAGTACGCAGTCCTCACCGGCGGGTGCGGCAGGCGACCCGGCAAGGAAGGCCCGGACCTGCTCGGTGAGGAACGCGCTGCCCGGAATCTCGGCGGCCGCATCCCGGTGCGCGGGTTCCGCAAGATAGCGGGCGGCCAGGAGTTCCTGGTAGGCGGTGTGGACGAAGGCGACGTGTTCGGGCCCGGCCGGGCGCAGCAGCGGGGCGAGTACGCAAGCGTCGAACTCCAGGCGGCCGTCCGTGAACGCCGATGCTCCGAGCAGTCGGTGCAGGTCGAGGAGCGAGAAGACCGTCCGGTCCGCGAGGAAGGCCCGGCCGAACGCCTCAGGCAGGAGCTGCCCGAGATCAGGTCGGCCCGCGTCGGCAAGGATGCGGTTGATGTGGGTGCCCAGGATGTCGGCGAGCGGCCGGCCACCGGGCAGGTCGAGTGCCGCGGTGAGGTGCTTCTCCAGTGGTGTGGCGTCGGGTTCGGCGAGACGCACGACATGGAAGTGCGGAACGAGCGCCGGGTCGACCCCATTGGCGTACAGCTGCTCGACCAGCTGCTCGGAGCGGCCCGCGCCACTGTCCAGCAGTTGGCGGACCTGCGGCGAGTCGGCCAGGAACGACACCCGTGAGCTCATGACCACCGCGGACTCGGCGGACAGGACGGCCGCGAGATCCGCGAAGAGCCGCAGGAAGCCGGCGGGGCTCGGTTCCTGGACTCCCTCGTCGACGGCATCGAGGACGCAGAGCGCGGTGCCGGAGCGGATCAGGTAGAGAAAGAGGTCGTAGGCACGGGGGCGGTCCTCGGCCGCCATCGACGGGGCGAGGAGACGGCCCGCGTACTCCGCGAAGGGTTCGTCCTTCGGTTTGAGGCCGAGGTCGAAGTAGAAGCGGAAGCGGCGGGTCTCGGAGTCGACAGCGAGGGAGCGCAGCAGGGTGCTCTTGCCGCTGCCGGGGCGGCGAGCTGCTCGTACGGGAGGGCACAGCGCTGCTCGGCGATGTCCTCGGCAGAGGCGACGACGGGCGTCAGGCCGTCCGGTGGCGGTGTGCCGAGCCGGCGCAGCATCGCGGAGGACGGGTCAACGCACAGGATCGGGTGGCGGGGTTGCAGCACGTTGAGGACCTCGCGGGCGAACAGGCCCGTGCCGGAGCCGATGTCGGCGATCCGGTCGGCCGGGGTGAGGCGCAGCGCCTCGGCGATACGGGCGGACATCCACGGGATGTAGTCGGGCCCGTAGACCCAGTGCTCGTCGTACTCGGCGGCAAGCTCCTCGTAGTGGCCCCGCACATCGCGCCGCTCCACGATCCCCCTCGTGCGTCACTGCTTCTGCTGTACCGACCAGCGACAGGCTATCGCGGGGTGCCGATTCGGCAACAGCGCGTAATGCGCCGCCAAGGTGACCTTGCTCGGAACGCGAGCCACTGCAGGATGCGTTCGGACAATTGACTGCGGCGCACCGCAGTGCTCCCCCGGCCCCACCGGCATCTGTGGCGGCTTGTAGCCCGATCCATTGGCCAGCGCCCGGAGGACTCAGCCGCCGTTCGCGGCCCACGCTGCCAGTTCGGCGCGTGTCGACTGAAGCGCGTCCGGTGAGGGGGCCGTCGTGCCGTTGGTTATCAGCGCGAAGTGGAGGTTACTCGAGGCGGACGAAGTGAGGAGCAGGCGGCGGCTGCCTGTGCCGCCCGGCTCGGGGGCCACCGCAATCGGCTTGCCCGCTTCGTACGGCGGAAGTCCGTGCAGCGCCCCCAGATCCGAGACGACCGTCGTCCGCTCCGGCGCGAAGGATGCCGGCAGGTGCAGTTCCGTCGGGGACGCCGAGCCGTCCGAGCGCCACAGCAGCAGCCCGTACTGACCCGAACCCACCAGCTCGCGGACGTGCGGCAGCGAGGCCGGGACCGGGTTCCACGTCAGGGTGGTCGAGCCGTCGCGGGAGCGGTCCTCGTATGTGAAGGCCAGCACGCGGCCCGCGGTGGCGCTCGGGTAGAGGCGGTCCAGGAGGCGTGCGTCCTGGCGGAGGACCGGGGCGCCCGTGTCGTCGAGGCGGACCGCGGACAGATCCTCGTCGTTCCAGGCATCGCCTGCCGTCAGGACCTTGTCCGGGTTGCCGTTCATGAGTTCGTGGTGGCGGCCGTTGTAGATGTCCCACTGCCATTGGGTGCTGGACAGGACGGCTCCCGAGTCCTGGGGGCGTGACCACCAACTCGCGCCGGGCTGACGGGAGTCGATGGCCTGGTACATGGCCTTCAGGACCGTGGGCGCCTTGTCGGAGACCGTGCCGGTGAGGGGGTGGCCGAACTCGCTGACGATCGCCGCCGTCCCGGCGCCCGCCGCGCGGTCGCGGACCGTACCGAAGTCACCGGCGTACTGGCCGTCCTTCGCCTTGCCCCACATGAAGATGCCGGAGATGGCTTTCTGGTCGTAGAAGTGGGTGTTGAAAACATAGCGCGGGCCGAGGGCCGATCCGGCGTCGAGGAGGCCGCCTTCCTGTTTCTGGAAGTCGAGGTTGGCGTTCCAGAAGAGGTTCGGCTCGACGAAGGCGGGCTTGTCGTGCCACCCTGCCGCGTCCATCCGGGCGCGGAACTTCTCGTAGAACGGCCAGAGCAGGTCCCGTTCCCAGGCGCGGCTGCTCTGGCCGGAGTCGTATGTCCCCGCGTGCGGTTCGTTGTACGGGTCGAAGCCGACGACCCCCGCGAACTCTGCGGGCGTGAGGTGCTCGGCGAGATACGACATCGTGGTCTGGGCCGTGGTCAAAAAGGCGTCCTGGATGCCGCCCCTGTTGTGCCAGAAGTCGTATGTCGCCCGCGTCACGGCCTGGTTCTGGGTGATGTTCTGGCCCCAGAAAAGGCAGATCCCGCACGACTCTCGCGGGTAACCGCCCGCCTCGACGACCCACTTGGGCGCTCCGTCGCCCGTGTACCAGCTGCCCCCGTGGAAGAGGTGTCGGGAGAAGAGGTCCTGGTGGAAGTCGGGGTACACGCGGATGCCCGCCCGGAGGAAGGCACGCATCTGCGCCGTGACGGCGGCGAGGTAGGCGTGGTCGATCTGACCGCGTGCGGGTTCGGCATGGGCCCAGGAGAGAAGGAAGCGAGCGGCGTTTCCGCCGCCGAGGGTGCGCAGCGCGGCCGCGGACTTCTCGGCGTCGGCGACGGATGCGAAGGGGAGGCCGCCGTTCTCCTCGAGCTTGGTCTCGCCGGAGACGTTGTAGCCGCGCAGGACGACTTCGCGGCCGAGACCGTCGACGAAGCGGCCGTCCTCGACGGTGAACGAGGCCGCGGCCCGGTCGTCGAACCAGAGCCGGCCGGGCGGCGGTTCAGCGGCGGACGACGAGACTCCGGCCGCCGCGGACACAGCCAGCGACGCGGTCACGAGGATGAGGACACCGAGCAGTCGCACGGGCAGCTTTGCCATGCGCCTCACGTTTACTGACTGACCGTCAGGTGTCAATGTGCGCTGCGGTACCAGCTGACGTGATCAGGCCGGTGCGCCTGCGGTCAGCCTCCCGTGCGTCGCCTCTGGGGAGGAGGCGGTACTGGTACCGGCGGGGTGAGGACAGGGAAGACAGCAGACCACGCAGCAGTTGGCGGGCGTGGACAGCAGCCGTGTTCGCGGTGCTTGCGGGCGCCGACCCGGCCTGGCGGTCGAATTCCACTGTCCGGGCTGGACGTCGGTACCTGGAGCCTGCCTTCTGGGTGGCGGTGACGAGGGCGTCCCCTATCACGGTGCGAAGCGTGCGGGTCGGGCGCCGTCAGGCGGTGAGCGCCACGGCGCGCTCACCGCCTGACGGCGAGCCCGGTGCATGTCTCCGCTCACAGTCCGGCCGGCAGGCTACTGCGGTATGTCCGAGGGAGTTGGGCAGGAGCTGGTGCGGTAACGGCTGCGGAGTTCGGCCAGGAGCTCGTCGGTCGCCTTGGCACCGGCGCTCACGGCGGCGTGGACGTCGCGGAAGTAGTTTTCGTAGCCGGCCGGAGTGTAGAGGCACAGGGCACGTGCGGGGACCGCGCCCGCGTTGCGGAAGCCGTGCGGGGTGCCGCGGGTGGCGGCGAGCACATGCCCGGGGCCGACCGTCACCTCGCCGTCTCCGGTGTGGAGTGTCAGTTCGCCCTCGAGGACGTAGAAGTACTCGTCGTGTCCTTCGTGCACGTGTGGCCTGGCACCGATGGTGCCGGGGGCGAGGCTGAACTCCTCGAAGGCGAAGTGCCCGTCTGTGTGCTCGGCGGTGAGCCGGAAGAAATGCTCGACACCGGCGACGTCGATGAGTTCGCCGTCCTGAGGACGGCGAAGGAGCGGGCGTACATGGGTTCGGACCTGATCAGTCATGGCTGCATTGTGGCCCAGCCGTCCTCGACCGACGCGGGGTGAATCCCCCGCACAAGTCCGGTGAGCCTGCTGGGTCACGGCAGTCGAGGCGGCCGGTGACCTCGCCGCCGGACCGCGCCTCATCGGAGGGGGTGTCGCCGTTGCTTCACGTCCGGTGGCTCGAACATCAGGCCGTTCTCATCGAGGGCGTTGTACACAGTGACCCGCCCGTGGGGGAAGACGAAGCTGACATCGACCGCTCCTTGAGCCATGCCCTTCCCGGTCAACTCAAGGAGTTCGACGCTCTCGAGAGTCTGCCCTTGCAAGCGCCTCAGCTCGGTGAGCGGGTTCTCGCGCCACTGCAGCTCGAAGCCGGGCCAGCGGACGGCCGCGTGGGGATCGATCGCGTTCCAGGTGATCGAGACATCGTCGAACTTCCAGTGGTTGATCTCAATCTGCTCACCTGCGAAGTCCAGCAGAACGGGACAGTCGCAGAACCACTCGTCGTCCTCGACGTCCCAGACCAGCCAGGTGCGGGTGAGTGTGCGGCCTACGAGGCCACGCAGCCGATCGGCGTGGGCAGCCGTGACGGCCTTGTGGCCGCTCAGCCACAGCGGGCGGAAGTCCGCGATCCCGAAATCGAACATGGGTGGAGTCTGCCAAGTACAGCCCGGGTGAGCTCACGGCGCCGTGAACAGCGTCGGGAACCTGGGAGCCAGCCACGGCTTGCGCCCCCATGCCAGCACCCGACCCCGGGCGATCGCGCCCCACTGCTCGCAGCGGCCCAGTGCCATCAGCAGGAACGTGACCGGCTCGATCAGGATCGTGCAGTCGGGGTGGCTCGGGGCGTCGCTGCTCACGACGACGGCACCGTCCGTGAACGTGGCGCCGAAGCCGGCGCCGCCCCGCATGCGGACCCGGTAGCGGGCATTCAGGCCGGCCGTGGCGGCGGGGTTCGTCACCCGGGGCATGGCCGTGATCATGAAGGGCAGGGTGAGCTCCACCCGGGCGGCGTCGATCATGTGCGGGCGGCCCGCCGCGCGTGCGAGGTCGTAGCCGTGACCGAGCATGTGTGTCAGCAGGTACGAGCCCAGCTCCACCCGGCTCATCGCGCCCAGCGGAGTGCGCACGGTCCCGTCAGTCCCGCCCTGGTCCATCGCGGTGAGGTACGCCTCCGCCTGCGCCACGATCATCTCGGCCAGCGGTTCGGCCCCGCGCTCCGCGAACTCGGCGAGGGCGCGCTCATTGGCCTCGGCCAGGCTCTGCGGCGTGCCGTCGCCGTGGCTGCGCTCGCTGCCGGCCGCGATGTCGGCCATCAGCTCGTTGGCCTGCGCCAGATGCGCCGCCGCCTCCCCGATGGTCCACTCCGACCGGGGCACCGGCGCCCCTGTGTCGGCGACCCCGCGCAGCAGCGCGGCGATGTCCTCGGCGGTGTTGCGTATCGCGTCCGCGAGTCCGTCGGGCAGGGTGCCTCGTACGTCCTGGCCGGTCACTGATTCCACGCTGCTCCCCATCACCCTCGGCCACGCGGACGCGTGCAACTCGTCGGCAGGGCCCTCGTCGGCTGCCGCGTACACAAGACCAGGTCACGGGGCTGGTGACAAGGGTGTCAGCGACGAAATCGGGGCAGGCGGAGCGAAGCATCCACCGACGCGGCGAGGCGTGGCCGTACAGGGAGGCAACCGCTCCCCGCTGTGACCCCGAGACGCAAAAGACCCCAGCCCAGCTGGGGTCTCGACAAGGGTGCGACGTTGGTGATCGTGACGCTGACACTGGTCACGGTGCCGATGCTTTCCGCACGCCGGGGAGCACGAGGAAATCCACGGCGGGCGACGCCGCCGGATCCACCGAGCCGTGTGGCATCCTCGGGGAAATCGCCCGGGCCCCTGCCCGGAGCTCCCGACCCGGCACAGGCGAGCACACGCGCGACAAGGCGGCTGGTTCGTGCACACACGTATGACAAAGGCGGCAGAAGGCGGTACCCGTGGCGTCCGGTGAGGTCGTGTTCTTCGCGGCGGTGATCGCCGTGTCGCCGTTCACTCTTATCCCCGCGCTCTTCATGCAGTTCACCCCCCGCCCCCGAGCGGCCAGCAGTGCCTTCCTGGCCGGCTGGGTCATCGGGATCGTCGTGCCCGCGGGCGCGTGCGCCGTGCTGGCTTCCGTCGTCCAGCGTCCCGCGGAGGGGCCTGCCTGGGTCGCCTGGGCCAGAGTGGTGCTGGGGTCGCTTCTGATCCTCTTCGGGCTCCGGCAGTGGCTGACCAGGCACGGCAGGGCGGCGCCGGGCTGGATGCGGCTTCTCGCCGATGCAAGCCCGTCCAAGGCGTTCCGGCTCGGACTGCTGCTCTCGGTGGCCAACCCGAAGATTCTCCTTCTCTCCGCTGCCGCCGGCCTTGCGGTCGGGGCGGCCGAGCCCCCGACCACGAACGCCGTGGTGGCCTTCGCGGTGTTCACCGTCTGCGCCGCCAGCACCGTGGCCCTGCCCGTGGTGCTCCATGTGCTGCTGGGCGAGCGGGTCCTCGCCCCCCTGAGCAGGGTCAGACTGTGGTTGGAGAAGCGGGCAGCCGGAGTGATGGCCGTGGTGATCGCCGCCATCGGGGTTCTCGTGCTCTGCGAAGGAGTCGTCAGGCTCTGAGAGGCACTCCTCCCGTCGCCCGGTCCTGGTCTTCGTCGGCCTTGCCGTGTTCAACGTCCTCATGCGCAACCGAGACTGACGCGGACGTGGCCCTGGCAGGCACCCTCATAACGCAGACACGGTGGGGCATGGGACGCATCCCCGAGCGGACGGTCCCGAAGCGGGCGTCGGCCCGGACGCGGCGGCAAGGGACGGCCGGCGACGGAAGCCGTGGGCGCCGGCGCGGGGAGCGGGAGCCCGGTCTCGGAGCAGCAGGCGCTGCACGGGGCCGGGGCGGGCGGCGAGCGGCGGGCAGCGCGAACAGCCGCTGCCCCGCTGAAAGTTGCAGGCAGTACCACACCGCGCGCGCCCGACTCGCGGCGTCCGGCTTTGAAGGCCGGACGCCGTCCGGGCGCGGCGGGCCGAAACGCCCGGCGGCTCCACCGCGACCGGCCCTCACACAGATCGTCCCGTGATCGGTAGCCGAAAACGATAGAAATGTTCTATGCAGGAATTTTTTGGGCGAATCAGGCGTGGATCGCCGAAGTCGCCCGGGAGTGATCACGCGTCCGGTCGGCCGGACCGTCCGGGACAAGGCCGTCAGGAGCAGCAGGAACCGAAGCACGGCGTGCCGCCCGGCCGGTGGAGCGCGCGGCGGTGGCTGCGGCGTCTGCGTTCCCTGCTGAGCGTGCGCAGCCTCGCCGGCCAGGTGTTCCTGCTGCAACTGACGGTCGTGGTGCTGGTCGTCGCCGCCGCGCTGGTGGCCCTCGTCGTACAGGCGCGCCGCGACAGCATGGCGGAGGCCCGGCACCGGACGCTCACCGCGGCCCAGACGTTCGCGAAATCACCGGGGATCCTGACGGCATTGGAGAGTTCCGACCCCTCCGCGGCGCTGCAGCCGAGCGCCGAGGCGGTCCGCAGGGCCGCCGGCGTCGACGCCATCATCGTCTACCGGCAGGACGGGATCGCCCTCACCCACAGCGACCCGAACCAGATCGGGAAGCACGTCATCGGCCCCTACGCGGAAGCGGCGGCAGGAAAGTCCTTCACCAGAACCTTCCACGGGGCCCTGGGGCTTTCCGTGATCTCGGCCGTCCCCGTCAGGGACACCGGCGGTTCGGTCGTCGCCATCGTCTCCTCCGTCGTCACGGTGGGAAAGGTGCAGGACAGGGTGAACCAGCAACTGCCGGTCCTTTTCGGGGTCGCGGCCGGGTCACTCGCCCTCGCCGCGGGCGGGTCGGCACTGGTGAGCCGTCGCCTCCAGAGGCAGACCCACGGCCTGGGCCCGGCCGAGATGACCCGGATGTACGAGCACCACGACGCGGTCCTGCACGCCGTACGGGAAGGGGTGCTGATCATCGGGGGCGACGGCCGGCTGCTGCTGGCCAACGACGAGGCCCGCCGCCTGCTGGACCTGCCGAAGGACGCGGAACACCGCCATGTGAGCGCGCTGGGGCAGAACGCCGACCTCGCCGAGCTGCTCACATCCGATCGCCCGGCCACCGACGAGGTGCACCTGGCGGCCGACCGGCTCCTCGCAGTCAACAAGCGGTTCACCGCCTCCCAGGGACCGGCGAGCAGGGTGGTGACGCTGCGGGACACCACCGAGCTGCAGGCCCTCTCCGGCCGGGCCGAGACGGCCCGCCAGCGGCTGCAACTGCTCTACGACGCCGGTGTGCGGATCGGGACCACCCTGGATGTCACGCGCACCGCCCAGGAACTCGCGGAGGTCGCGGTCCCCCGCTTCGCCGACGTCGTCACCGTCGAGCTCCTGGACCCGGTCCTGCACGGCGAGGAGCCCTCCGGCGTGAGCACCGAGATGCGCCGCACCGCCGTCGTCGGCCTGGAGGGGGACCATCTCCTCTACCCGGCCGGCAAGCTGATCCGCTTCGTCGCCGCCCACCCCGCGGCCGCGGGCGCGACCGACGGCCGAGCGGTCCTGGTGGAGGACCTGAGCGCCTCCGAGGGCTGGCGGGCCCAGGACCCCGACCGCGCCCGCCGGGTCCTGGACCACGGTATCCACTCCCTGATCGTGGTCCCGCTGCGCGCCCGGGGAGTGGTGCTCGGAACGGCCCACTACTGGCGGGCGAACGCCTCCCCGCCGTTCGAGGAGGAGGACGTGTCCTTCGCCGAGGAGCTGGGCGCCCGGGCGGCGGTGTGCATCGACAACGCCCGCCGCTACACCCGCGAGCACACCATGGCCGTCACGCTGCAGCGCAGTCTGCTGCCCAGCCGGGTGCCCGAGCAGACGGCCCTGGATGTGGCCTACCGCTATCTGCCCGCCCGGGCCGGGGTGGGCGGGGACTGGTTCGACATCATCCCGCTGTCCGGTGCCCGGGTCGCGCTGGTCGTCGGTGACGTCGTGGGTCACGGCCTGCACGCGGCCGCCACCATGGGCCGACTGCGCACCGCCGTGCACAACTTCTCCGTCCTGGACGTCCCGCCGGAGGAACTGCTGGGCCGGGTCGACGACCTGGTGGCCCAGATCGACAACGACGAGGGCGCCGCCGACGGGGAAGGCCAGGGGATCACCGGCGCGACCTGCCTGTACGCCGTCTACGATCCCGCCTCCGGGCAGCTGGCGGTCGCCACCGCCGGCCATCCCGGGCCGGCGGTGGTCCACCCCGACGGGACCGTGGACTTCCCCCAGCTGCCGATCTCCCCGCCGCTGGGCCTCGGGGCCGGACTGCCCGGCGAGAGCGCCGAGCTGACCGTGCCCGAGGGGTCCCGGCTGGTCCTCTACACCGACGGGCTGATCGAGGACCGGGACCGAGACCTGGACGTCGGCCTGGCGGCCCTGCGCGACGCGCTGGCCGGGCCCGGCCGCTCCCCGGAGGACACCTGTGCCGCGGTCGTCGAGGCCATGATGCCCGACCGGCCCCGGGACGACATCGCGCTGCTGGTGGCCCGCACGCACCGGCTCGACCCCACCCGGATCGCCGAATGGCAGGTGCCCCGCGACCCGGCGGCGGTCGCCCCGGTCCGCGCCGCCTGCGTCCGCCGGCTCCATCAATGGGGCCTCGGGCAGGTCGACTTCGCCGCCGAGCTCGTCCTCAGCGAGCTGATCACCAACGCCATCCACTACGGCACCGATCCCGTCACCGTTCGGCTCCTCCGCGACCGGGCCCTGATCTGCGAGGTCTCCGACGGCAGCAGCACCTCGCCACGACTGCGGCGGGCCAAGGTCACCGACGAGGGCGGCCGCGGACTCTTCCTGGTGGCCCGGTTCACCGAACGCTGGGGCACCCGCTACACGCCCACCGGCAAGGTCATCTGGGCCGAACTGCCCCTCCACGGCGGCGCCGGCCCGTCGGTGGAGGGACTCGCCGAGATCCTGCTCGACGAGGAGGAAGCGCTTTCCGGCGAAGGCCGGGAGCAGGACGGCGCGGCAGGGTGAGGGGCATCGCGAAGTCGCCGTACGAACGCTCGCCCGGCACGCCCCACGGGCCGGGTCACGGCTTCCGGCCCGCCGCCGCTCCCCCGGCCGGGGCGGCCGGTTCCCGACCTTGCTCGTTCCTGACCCCCTGTGTCCTGGAGCAATCGTGACTGCACCTCGTGTCCGGACAGCGGCCGTCGCAGGCTGCCTCACTCTCCTGCTCCTGAGCGGCTGCACCGAGACGCCGAAGGCCACGCCCGTGAAGCCGGCGGTCGCCACCTCCGCAGAGGAGGCGGGGGGCATGGGCATGCTGATCGCCGCGGCGATGAAAGAGGGCGCGCTCAACGCGATCGCGCTTCCCCGGGACTGGGCCAACTACGGCGGTCTGATCGACGGCTTCGAGAAGAAGTACGGGATCGACGTCACGGTCGCAGATCCCCAGGGCTCCAGCCAGGACGAGATCGACGCCATCAAGAAGAGCGGGAAACGCGCCGACGCCCCCGACGTCATCGACGTGGGGGACACATTCGCGCGGACAGCGGCCCGGCAGAACCTGCTCGCGCCGTACCGGGTCGCCGCGTACGACTCGATCCCTGACAACCAGAAGGACGACAAGGCGCGCTGGTACAACAACTACGGCGGCTACATCTCCATCGGCTGCGACGCCGGCCGCGTCAAGCCCTGCCCCCGGACCTTCGCCGATCTGCTGGACCCCCGGTACAAGGGGAAGGTCTCGCTCGACGGCGACCCCACCCGTTCCAGCACCGCCTTCGCCGGCGTCTACGCCGCCGCCCTCGCGAACGGGGGGTCCTTCGACGACATCCGCCCCGGCCTCGACTTCTTCGCCGAGCTCAACGACCGAGGCAACTTCAACCCCGTCGAGTCCACCTCGGCCGCGGTCGAGACCGGCAGGACCCCCATCAGCATCGACTGGGACTACGTCAACCTCGACTACGCGGACCGGTTCCGCGCCAAGGGCGTGGACTGGCGGGTCGCCATCCCCTTCGACGGCAGCTATGCCCAGTACTACGCCCTGGCCGTCAACAGGAACGCCCCGCACCCGGCGGCAGCCCGCCTGTGGCAGGAGTACCTCTTCAGCGTGGCGGGCCAGAACCTCCGGCTCAAGGGCTTCGCCCGCCCTGTGCTGATGGAGACCATGCGCGAGGACGGCACCCTCGACGAGACCGCCGCGGCAATACTGCCGACGGTCGAGGGGGAGCCCCAGTTCCCCACGGACGCGCAACTGGAGAAGGCGAGGGTGACGGTCGAACGGGGCTGGGCGAAGGCCGTGGGCGGCTGAACACGTCGCGTCCGATGCGCTCCGAACCCCTTGTCCTGGCCCGGCCGTCCGGAACACAGATCACCCGGTGCACTCGATCAAGGTGTCCCGGACGAGCCTGAAGGCCCTGGCCGCCTTCACGACCGAACGCCCTGCCGTACGCGTCGAGTTCACCGAGGACGTCTCCCCGCGTCTGCTGCCCCGTCTCCTCGACGGCGAACTCGACGTCGCCGTCCTCACCGACTACCCGCCGGGCCTGCCGGCGCGCGAGGGCCTGCACGCGACCCACCTCCTGGACGACGAACTGCTGTGCGCGCTGCCGAGCAGCCACCGCCTGGCGAACGCGGACCCGGACGCCGGGGACCTCGACCTCGCCGAACTGGCCGACGAGTCCTGGGTCGAGGACTACGCGGGTTCGGCCTCCGCCCTCGCCGCGGCATGCGCCCGCGCCGGGTTCACGCCCCGCATCGACATCCCGTGCGGCGGCCGGCTCGGCAAACGGGCATTCGTGGCCGCCGGCCTCGGCGTCCTCCTGGCACCCGCTCTCCTCCTCCCGGCCCTCCGCCCCGACCTGGCCGTCCGCCGCCTGCGTGAACCCCCGTACCGCAGCGTCTACGCGGTGGTCCAGGAGCGCCACTCGGCACCTTCCGAGGCCTCCGCCGCGTTCGTCGAGGCCCTTGCCCGCACCGATACGGTGCGGGCATGTCCACCCGCCGCTTCCACGGCGAACCAGGGAACGAAGGCGACGCTGCTCCACCGAGGGCTTGGCGATGAGGGCCAGGAGCTGCGCGGATAGCGGCGGGTGACCGTTCGATATGCGCGTTCGCGGCGACACTGCTTCGCTGATGGGGCCCGCTCTCCCCCGATCTCTAGGAGTGATCATGAGCGTTGCAGGTGAATCCGGCGGCCGTGCCCAGCAGATGCGTGCGAAGGCGCAGGAACTGAAGGAAGCGGCGGAGCGTGCCACCGACCCGCAGGAGCGCCAGAAGCTTCAGGAGAAGGCGCGCCGCATGCAGGAGCAGAGCGAGCAGGAGATCCGCAAGGGCAGCCAGGGCCTGGACCCCATGAAGTAGCGGGCCCGCTGACACCGGCCGGCAGCCTTCTCGTCCCAGGACGCGATGGCTGCCGGCTGGATCTCTGCGGAACCTGAGCAGGGCGGGAACCTACTCGTGCCGATTTAGCCCATTTGGTGGGTTTAGGGCGATATTTCGGGTGCTGGTGCCGTCTCATGGGCTTGACCACTACCGCGTTCGGACGGAGGTGCCCGATGTACAGCATGCGCGCCGAACCGCTGGCGACGAAGGCCGGCCTTGGAGTGGTGCGGCACGCTCTCGACCGCGACGGTACTGCCTTGTGCGGCCGAGGCAGCTCCTGCACCTTCTCCATGAACGCCGTTGCCACGGCAGCAGCGTATTCCCTCGGCGAGAGGTCCACGTGAGTCGCCCTGACACCTCACGGCAGCACACCCGGGTCAGGCCGCGGATCGTCGAGCGATGGCGCGAGTCGGCGGACCGGAACCTCACCCCCACGAAACGGTCGCTGATCGTCACGTGGATCTCCTTCGGCACGACATGGGGCGTCGTGCGGCTGATCACGCACGGCATCCGGGGCGGGTGGCTGCCGTGGGGGAACATCTCGGCCGGCGGCCAACACCTGCACCACTACAACCTCGGCATCGCCACCCTCGCCGGCGTCGGCCTGGTCGCCGTACGCGGCGACGAACGGGCCATCGGGCACCCCGCGGTCGCGGCTGCCTACGGCGCCGGAACAGCTCTGATCACGGATGAGTTCGCCCTGCTGCTGGACCTGAGCGACGTCTACTGGGACAAGCAGGGGCGGCTCAGTGTGGACGTCTCCCTGGGCTTCCTGTCCGTACTCGGCGCGTATCTGACCGCCAAGCCGTTCTGGGACGAGGTCGCCCGTGTCACCCGCCACCACGTGGCCTCCGCGGCCAGGCGAGGCGTCTCGGCGGCCGTATGACGGGGTCAACCGCGGCCTCGGCCCTCCCTCGGGGAGCCGGGAGGAGCGAAGGCCCCGCCCGGGACTCGTAGCGCCCGCGGGAGGGACGCGGACAGCCTGTCGATGCAGCTACCGGCACTCGCGGTCAGAACCTCACGGGCAGCGCGACCAGTCCGCGGGCACGCATCGACGGCCGCCACCTCAACTCGTCGCGCGGCACGTCCAACGCCAGAGCGGGGAACCGCTGCAGCAGCGCACTCACGGCGATCTGCGTTTCCAGCCGTGCCAGAGGGGCGCCGACGCAGTAGTGGATGCCGTGACCGAGGGCCAGGTGCCCACCGTCCCGCCTGTCCACATCGAGACGGTCGGGGTCGGGAAACCGGTCGGGATCACGGTTGGCGGAGGCCAGCGACAGCATCACCGTTTCCCCGGCCGGGATCGTCACCCCGTCGATCTCCACGTCTTCGACAGGGAAACGGCGAATGGCAAGAAGCGCCGGACCGTCGTAGCGGGCGAACTCCTCCACTGCGCCTTCGACCTTGGCCGGGTCGTCGCGGAGCGCGGCCAGTTGCTCCGGGTGGTCAAGAAGCGCCAGCACAGCGGTGCCGATGAGTTGCACCGTGTTCTCGTAGCCGGCGAACAGCATGAGGAACGCGAGTGATGTCAGCTCGTCCTCGCTGAGCTTGTCACCCTCGTCGCGCACGTCGATCAGATCCGTCAGCAGGTCGTTGCCCGGCGTGCGCCGTTTCTCGGCAACGAATTGGGTGAAGTACGCCAGCATGGCGGGCACGGCCTGCTTCGCCGCGCCGGGATTCTCGGGATCCGGGGCGACCAACGCATCGGTCCAGGCCCGGAAGTCCCGGCGCGAGTCGTGCGGCACGCCCAGCAGGTCGCAGATGACGGCGATCGGCAGCGGCGCAGCGAACTCCGCGACAAGGTCGGCGCGCCCCCGGCCGGCTACGCCCTCCAACAGCTGGTCGGCCAAGGTCTGCACGCCCGGACGCATCCGCTCCACCCGGCCGGGCGTGAAGGCCTTGCTGACAAGGCGCCTGATCCGGGTGTGGTCCGGCGGGTCCATGTTCAGCAGGTTGCGGTCGAGGGCCGGGGGAAGCGAGAAGCCTCGGTAGTTGCCGGGAAGCCGGTACACCTTGTCCAGGGAAAGCCGCGGGTCGGCCAGGAGTTGCCGCACGTCGGCATAGCGGGTGACGATCCAAACCGGCAGCCCGTCCGGCCCGGTGACCCGGTGCACCGGCCCCGCCTCGCGAAGCCGGGCGTACGCCGCGTGAGGGTCAGCGACCAGGGCGCGCGGGTCAGGAAGAGTGGTAGCCATGGCGGGCAGCCTAGGACGATCATCCGGGGCCGCTCCCCGTACCCCTCCGTCAACTGACGGACCATCAGAAGCGTCAGCGACCACCAGAGCGTCCAGGTGGTCATTGACCTCGGCCTTTGTATGACCTTGTGGCCGAACCATCGACAGTGGGACCAGCGGCTCGGTGACCTCCCACAACCCGTCCGGAAGCTCCCCCGATCGTCAGCCCCGCACGTAGGGGCCCGTACGGGCCGAGGAACGAGCCTCAATCACGCTCCGCCCCTCCCTGCACAGCTTTGATCAGTGCAAATGACCGAAATGCGGCTCGCGCGGCCACCCGTCCGTGTGGTGGTCTGTCGCCGTGGAGGGGATCATCGCCGGCGCCTTGGCCGTCATAGGCACCTTGCTCGGCTCTGTGACAGCACACCGTTTCCAGGAAAAGGCCACCAGCCGAGCCGAGGGACGCGCCCGCACCTACCTCCAGCACGAGCGGCTGTTTGACACCTGCGCCAATTTCATCGGCCTCGCCGAGGATTACCGCCGGGCCCAGTTCGACCGCTGGTCACGCCATGACGAAGACCCTGACGGAGAAGCAGCCGCTGTCGCCCGGGCCGAGTCCTACCGGCTCCATGTCGAAACCCGCAGCAGCGCCTGCCGCCTCAGGCTCGCCAGCAGCCGGGCAGACGTGCAACAGCTCGCCGATCAGGCCAATACGGTCCTTGAACTGACCAGCGCGATCGTACGCACCTCTGACAGAGCCGACATGCTCAGACGCGGTGAGACCGCCCAGCATGCCTGCGACGCCTTTGTCGTCGAGGCCAACGCCGTACTGCACCCCAGTAGCTGACCGGGCTGCAGAACAACAGCCAACGCGCCGGACCCGGTTCACCTTCGCCCACGCGGAGAGGACCAGGGTCCAGGGTCCGCGCCCGCCGGGTCGGCCGCCTGGGCGCCCTCCGTAACCCGCTCGCGGCAGCGGCCCGCGACCTCGCGGTCCGTGTCACGCCTGCTCGCCCGGCCCTGCGCGGCATGGACGACCTGTTCAACGGCTTCCGCCTCCCCGGGTAGCAGGGGACCCGCCAGGTTCTTTCGTCAAAGTCCCGCCTGGCCTGCGCCGTACCTCGCTTCATCGTCGCACCGCCCAAGTACGTCCAGTACTCGACCGGACCTCTGCCTCACGATGCACGGCACCGGACGACGCGGGGCCTGCCTGTGCCACTTTGACCTTCGCCCGTCCGCCGTGGCCACTTGCCACCTGGGGCGGCGGCCGGCGCAGCGGACCCTGCCGGTTCAGGGCCGAGAATGAACCCATGGACCGCCTGCTGCACCTCGACCGCACCCTCGACGAGCTGGACCCGCCCCGCTGGACGGCCCCGGCCGTCGACGCGACCCACCTGGTCCGCAAGGTGCATGAGTTGCGGTGTGTGCCGCTGAGCGAACTCCGCCCGGCGGATCTGCGCACGCTCATCTCGCAGCGGGTGGCCCTGCCGCACGTCCTGCCACTCGCGGTGCGCTTGCTGCTCGAGGCGCCGCTCTTGGACGCATACTTCTACGAGGGGGATCTGCTGCTGGCGGCGGTCGAAGCCCCGGCCTCGGCCTGGGCGGCGCTGCCGGACCTCGCCGCGCGGCTGCGCGCCGTGATCACGACTCTGCCGGAGGCGGCAGTCGCCGAACTGCCGCGCGGCGCCGCCGAGAAACTCACCCGCTTCGTCGCGCGGCCCGGATCACCTGGCTGACCTGATCAAGATGCCGGCGAGGGGTTCGCAAGCCGGTGCTTCCCTCAATGGCGATCCGGGCGACGCAGCGGCGGAGAAGGAGAGGACCGGGCCGTCGTGTCGTGCGGGCTCGTCCGTGATGCCGTGCGTGGATCCGGAGCCATGGAGGGCTGAGCACTCGCGCCGGCGTGCATCCGGGGCAGGGCTCCTCGTGGACAGGTGCGGACAGGACTGGACAGTCAGCGCCCCTGCAGGGCATGGAAAGTGGACACCGCCCGACATGAGGCTGTGCGCCATGAACCTTGGACGCACGAAGGACCAGGCATCCCCCGCTCGCCGGCCAGGGGCGGTGCTCGCGGCGCTCGCCGCCGCGCAGTTCACCGTCATGCTCGCCACCTCGATCGTGAACGTGGCGCTGCCGCAGATCCGTGCCGGGGTGAACCTGTCGGCCGACGGCACCACCTGGGTGATCAACGCCTATGGCCTGGCGTTCGGGGCACTGCTTCTGGCCGGGGGGCGGGCGGCCGACCTCCTCGGTCGCCGCCGGGTGCTGATCGCCGGCCTCGCGCTGTTCGCGGGGGCCTCACTGGCAGCTGGACTGGCCACCTCCACGGGCGTCCTGATCGCAGCCCGCGCGGTTCAGGGGCTCGGCGCCGCCGCCATCGCCCCGGCCGCACTCGCCGTGGCAATGGGCCTGTTCCCCTCCGGCGCCGGCCGCGGCAGAGCCCTGGGCGTGTGGGGCGCGGTCTCCGGCGCGGGAGGAGCGGGAGGCGTCCTGCTGGGCGGCGTACTCACCCAGGCATGGGGCTGGCCCTGGATCTTCCACTCCGTCGCGCTCGGGGCGGTGCTGGTCCTCGTCTCCGTGGCGGTCCTCGTGCCAGAGGCTGCCGTTCGGGAGTCCGCGCGATTCGACCTCCTGGGCACCGCCACTGTCACCGTCGCCCTGACCTGCCTGGTCTGGGGCTTGACCACCGCACGCGGCACCGGCTGGACGGATGCCCGAGTGCTCGGTGCCCTCGCCGGTGCCGGCACGCTGCTCGCGGCCTTCGCCGTGATCGAGATCCGCCGGCCGAACGCGCTGATACCCCCGCGGCTGCTCACCACCGGTCGCGTCGCCGCGGGAAACCTGCTGATGGCCCTTCTGGGGTCCGTGTGGATCGCCCTTTTCTTCTTCCTGCCGCTCTACCAGCAGCAGGTCCTCGGAATGGGCCCGTTGGCCACCGGAGCGGGCCAACTCCCGCTTGCCGTGGCCAATATGCTCGGCGCCGCCGTCGCACCTCGCATCTCCCGGCGCATCGGCGGCACCGCGACAGTGACCGCGGCCCTGCTCACCGAGGCCGCCGGACTGCTGTGGCTGTCACGGCTCAGCGCCGACGGGAGCTACCTCGTCGACGTCCTCGGTCCGAGCATCCTCGTCGGACTCGGCCTGAGCATCGCCTTCGTCCAGCTCACCGCACTCGCCGTGGACGGTGTCCCGCCACAGGACGCGGGTCTGGCCGGCGGGCTGGTGAACACCACCCGCCAGGTCGGCGGCGCGATCGGTCTCGCCGCCCTGGCCACCCTGGCCGGCTCCGTCACCGCCCAGGCATCCATCCACCAGCCCCACGTGGAGGCGCTCAGCGCCGGTTACCGAGCCGCCTTCTCCGTCTCGTCCGCGGTTCTGGCCGCCGCCGCACTCCTCGCGCTGCCGCTCACCCGTCACAGGCGCAGTACCCGCGGCATCCTCCCGCCCACCGCGGCCACTTCCACGACGCCGCCCCAACAGGACCGGGCGCCCCACTGCGCACCCACCGCCTGATCCCGGATCCAACAGCCAACCCGACGCAACCCGATCCACCACCACTGATGAGGCCATCACATGCACACCATTGACTCCACCGCGCCCGTCGTCGTCAGCGTGACGACGGTCATCGACGCCCCGCTCGCCACCGTCTGGTCGCTCCACACCGACATCGACAACTGGCCGGTCTGGAACGCCGACATCGACCAGGCCAGGCTCGGCGGACCGGCGGCGGTCGGCACCGACTTCACCTGGCGCACCCACGGGATGAACATCACCTCCACCATCCACGAACTCCTCCCCGGACAGCGGATCGTCTGGGGCGGGACCGTCGAGGGCATCGTCGGCATCCATGCATGGACCTTCGAGCGGACCGGCGACCACGTCGTCGTCCACACCGAGGAGTCCTGGAGCGGAGATCCCGTCGACGCAGCGGCCGACGAACTCGCCACGGCTCTGAGGACCTCCCTGGAGAGCTGGCTCGAATGCCTCAAGGCCCGTGCCGAGCAGTCGACCTGAGGCGCCCTCATCACAGCGCGCAAAACACACCACGCATGACAACGACGACGAAATCCGAGGACCTGAGCATGAGCAGCACTCCCTATCTGACCGGCCACTACACCCCCGTCACCGACGAGATCACCGCCACCGGCCTCACCGTCGAGGGCACCCTGCCCCCCGAACTGACCGGCCGGCTGATCCGCAACAGCCACAACCCGAAGCCCGGCGTCACACCGACCCATTGGTTCAAGGGCAGCGGCATGGTCCACGGCATCCGGCTCCGCGAGGGCCGCGCCGAGTGGTACCGCAACCGCTGGGTGCACACCCCCGCCCTGGACGGCGCTCCCTACATGACCGAGCGCGGCCCGGACCTGACCGCGAGCACCGCCGGAACCCACGTCATCGAGCACGCCGGACGACTGCTCGCCCTGTGCGAGGCGAACTTCCCGTTCGAGCTCACCCCGGACCTGGAGACGGTCGGGGCCCATGACTTCAACGGCCGGCTGCGCACGGCCATGACCGCACATCCCAAGGAGGACCCGGTGACGGGGGAACTCCACTTCTTCGGCTCCTCGCCGTTCCCGCCCTACCTCGTGTACCACGTCTCCGACGCCAAGGGCGAGATCGTCCACAGCACCGAAATACCGGGCGCGACCGCCTCGCTCAAGCACGACTTCGCCATCACCCGCCGCCATGTCGTCTTCATCGAGGGCAACGTCACCTTCGACCCCGCCGAGCACTCCGGCATCCCCTACGGCTGGAGCGACCGGCAGCCCTCCCGCATCGGCGTCATGCCCCGCACAGGCGATGGTGCCCGGCACGTCCGCTGGTTCTCCATAGAGCCCGGCAACATGCTGCACGTCGCCAACGCCTACGAGGACGGCCAGGGCCGCATCGTCCTGGAAGGCCCCACCGTGGACCGCGAAGGGTTCCAGCTCTCCTGGAACTGGTGGGTCGGCGCGCCCGAGCGGGGAACCGAGCCCAACACCCGCTCCTACACCCGCCGCTGGGTGATCGACACTGCGGCCGGCACCGTCGACGAGCGGATCATCGACGACCTCGCCGTGGAGTTTCCGACCCTCAACGAGAACTACCTGGGCGCCGAGCACCGCTACCAGTACGCGGTGTCCTTCCCCGACCAGGAAGGGTTCGGTGGCTACGGCGTCGTCAAGTACGACCGCACCACCGGCGCCCGCCGCATCCACCAGGTCGGCGACGCGCGGCTGCCCAGCGAAGCGGTGTTCGTCCCCGCGGCCGGCGCCACAAACGAGGACGACGGTTACCTGCTCACCGTCATCTCCGACCTCAAGCAGGACGCCTCGCAGCTGCTGGTCCTGGACGCCGCCGGCCTCGACCGGATCGCCACCGTCCACCTTCCCCGCCGGGTGACCGCCGGGATCCACGGCTCCTGGATCCCCGACAGCGCCCTGGACAACGGCGAGGACTGAACCCAAACCGTTCCGCGGCACAGCCGGGGACGACCACCGGTGGGCGGCTCCGGGCCGACCTCCCAGAGCCGCCCACCGCCCCCTTCGGGGCGTTGACTGCCGGTCAGGTCACCGCCCCCGCACGGCCCGGCGGCTGCACACCGGCCCGAGCCGCCCGTGCTGTTCCCGAACCCCTCACTCACATCCGTAAGCCACCCTGGAGGATTCCTCATGTCCATCGCAGCCCCCGACTCTCCTGTCGCTGCCATTGCCAGTGCCACCCCGAGTCGTCTCGTGAACGAGGTCGACAACCGCGCGGCCTACGTCAGCTTCGGACTCGCCAACCTGCTAGGACACGGCGCCGCCGCAGTCTCCCAGGGCGAGAGCCCCTTGCTCGCCCTGCCCGGCTGGCTGCCCACCACACTCCTCGGAATCGGGCTGGCAACCGGCATCACCCAGGCCACCGTCGCCGCCCTGCAGGCCCAGCGCGGGGCATCCGGGCCGGACGTCCTTTCCGGCAAACTGCTCGGCGCCTCCTGGATCGCCGCCTTCACCGCCCTGTTCCTCGCCATCACCGGCCTGACCTCCGCCCTGGACATGCCAGAACTGCAGCCCATCCTCTGGCCCGCCGGCTCCGGCCTCATCGTCGGTCTGCTCTACCTCGCCGAAGGTGCCGCACGCCGCAACCTGCTGCACTACAGCCTCGGTGTCTGGCTGGCTCTGACCTCCGCCGCGGCGCTCTTCCTCGGCACCCCCGGCCTCTACT
The DNA here is from genome assembly GCF_036057275.1 of Streptomyces sp. NBC_00390. NCBI lineage: Bacteria > Bacillati > Actinomycetota > Actinomycetes > Kitasatosporales > Streptomycetaceae > Streptomyces > Streptomyces sp. NBC_00390. The sequence goes on from NZ_CP107945.1 coordinate 1,133,054, forward strand.
GGGTCCTCGCCATCGCAGTCGGCGGCGCATACGCGCTCGCCGCGGCCCTCGAACGCCGCCGCCTCGTACAGCACGCAGGGCATCCCCAGCACTGACGGCACCCACTTCTCCGCGACATCCAGGCGGCCGAGTCAACCGTCTACCAGGCGGCCGACTCCATCCGCTCCTGGCGCGCCTGACGGGCGCCGAGGATCGCGAGGTCTTGCTCCGGGTTGATGTCCTTGGTGAGTTTCCACCCTCGGTTCTTCAGGGGGTCGGTGAGGCGGAGAGGACGGCCCGGGCGGCGTCCGCCTGGAGGTCGACGTACGTTTGCGGCCATGCGTGCCAGTCGACTCGTCTCTCTCCTCCTCCTGCTGCAGAACCGCGGACGGATGACCGCCGCCGAGTTGGCCGAGGAGCTCGAGGTGTCGGTGCGCACGGTCTACCGGGACGTGGAGGCGCTGGGTGCCGCGGGGGTCCCCGTCTATGGCGAGTCGGGACACGACGGTGGCTACGCCCTGTTGGACGGCTACCGCACCCGGTTGACGGGGCTGACGGCACCGGAGGCGGAGGCCCTGTCCCTGGCCGGGCTGCCCGGACCGGCCGCCGAACTGGGCCTGGGGTCGGTGCTGGCAGCGGCGGAGCTGAAGCTGGAGGCGGCGCTCCCGGCGGAGCTGCGGTACCAGAGTCGGCGTATCCGAGAGCGGTTCCTGCTGGATGCTCCGGGCTGGTACCGGGAGGCGGACGAGGCGCCCCATCTGTCAGCGGTGGCGGCTGCGGTGTGGCAACGGCGGGCTCTGCGGGTGCGCTACCGCCGATGGCAGGCACCGCAGGTGGTGGAGCGGAGGCTGGAGCCGTACGGCGTCGTGCTGAAGGCCGGACGCTGGTACACCGTCGCCGCTGCCGGTACGGGCGGCGAGCCGCGGACGTATCGGATCGGGCAGATCCTCTCCCTGGAGCAGTTGGACGAGGAGTTCACCCCGCCGGCCGGCTTCGACCTGGCCCGGCACTGGCAGGAGCACACCGCCCGGCTCCAGGAGCGGCTGTGGCGGGGCAAGGCGGAGATCCGGATCTCTCCGGTCGGCATCACCCGCCTCGCGGACTTCGCCGCTCAGGCCGTGATCGACGGCGTGCGCCGGGGAATCCGGGAGCCTGACGGCTGGTGCCGGGCAGTGATCCCGATCGAAGACCTCGACCACGCGGCGTCCCAACTGCTTCGGCTGGGCGCAGAGGTGGAGGTCCTCACACCGCCCGCGCTGCGCAGCCGCATCGATGCGACGATCCGGTCCATGGCGATGCTCTACTGCTGAACCACGCCCGCCGCGCGCACCCAGGCCTTCTGCCGGGCCCACTCCGAGATCCCGTCCGATCGAAGCGATCGGACGGGAACTCGTGAACCGTCCACGAGCCGGCTGACAACAGGATGGGGTCCTTGCCGGCCACCATCCGCTGGGCGGCGGCCCGTTCGTCGGCGGCCATGCCGACACCGGCGTCGTCGACGATCACCGAGACGCCGTGGTGGGCGTGTTCAGGACGCCGGAACGCGTGGCGCCGGCCCCGGACCCGGCCCGCAAGGACGCCAAGGCGGCGGCGGTCGCGGCCAGCGAGGCGCGCGCGATCGCTGTCAGGAAGCGTGTGGAGGAACGAGCGTGCGAGCCGGAGTCACATGGCCGGTCGGGGCAGGACCGCCGCCGGTGTCGGTGGCCGTCGGTAGGGTCCGCGGACAGGAAGTGACCCCGCCGCCTTGCGGTCGGGTCGGACGGGGTGGACCGGCGAGGAGCGTGCGGTGACGGTGGGGAGCGGATCTGATGAGTGCACGGTGGAGGCGGACGACCTGTCGGCACTGTTGCGGCCCTTGGCTTTCGCGGAGGGCGCCGGTCTGCCTCCGGCCCTGTGGGCGGTGCTGGCCAGCGCCCTGTCGGGTCACCCGTGGACGACTCAGGATGTGAGTGTGTTCCGGGACCGGTGGGCCGAACGCCTGGACGAGACGGTGACGCCGACGGCCTCCGACTACCGGCTCCGGGATCCGGCGGAGGCCCTGCGGCTGCGCGACCGGGGAGATCGGGCCGGCGAGCAGGAGACTCAACGCGCAATCACTGCCGCGCTGCTGGCCGAGGTGCCCGCGGACGGCGGCACCGGGCGCCGCGACTGGTCGGCCGCCGCCCCGTACATCGTCCGGCACCTCGCCACGCACGCAGGCGCGGGCGGTGTCCTGGACGAGCTGCTGGCGGATGCCGACTACCTGGTCCACGCCGACCCCGGCGGACTTCTGCGCGCCCTCAACGTCCCCGGCTCGGCCGCGGGGCAGATACGGCGGAGCGTCTACCGAGCCTCGGCAGACGTCCATGCCACCGTCGGCCTGTCGCAGAGGCGGGACATCCTCGCCGTCGACGCCGCCCGCCACGGCGAGCTCGGCCTCGCCCAGGAGCTTTCCCGCGTCCGACCGTTGCGGCCACGCTGGGCGACCGGGACGATGGTCCACCTCGCGCTGCGCCTCACCAAGGCGGGACGGGGCGTGAACACCGCCGCCTGCGCTGTCATCGGCGGACGGCCCCACGCGGTGACCGGCTGCTACGACTCGAACGTCCGCGTGTGGGACCTGGTGGACGGTACCGAACACCTCGTGATCACCGAGGACGACGGCGTCTACGCCCTGGACTGCGTCGAGATCGACGGGCGCCCCCACGTGGTGACCGGGACCTGTTCCGGCGGTGTACGGGTGTGGGACCTGAACACCGGGACCGTGCGAATGGCCCTCGGCGGACACAAGGGCTGGGTACGCGCTGTCGGCTGTACGGTGATCGGCGGTCGGCCCTACGCGGTCACGGCGGGCGAGGACTGCGTCGTCCGGATGTGGGATCTGGTCGACGGTTCGGAGCATGCGCGGATGCCCGGCCACACCGACGAGGTACGGGCGGTGGCGTTCGCCGAAGTCGGCGGCCGCCCCGTGGCCGTGACGGGGGGTTATGACAACACCGTGCGGGTCTGGGACCTGGAGGACGGTGTCGAACAGGCCGTGCTCACCGGCCACACGTCCGCCGTCTACTCGGTGGCCTGTACGGTGATCGACGGTGTTCCCCACGCCGTCACCGGGAGCGGCGGGGAGCACACGGCACGCGTGTGGTGCCTCACCGACGGCTCGGAGCGCGCCCTGCTGAGCGGGCACACCTCATGGATCTCCGCGGTGAACTGCGTCAGCCTGGACGGCCGCCCGCACGCGCTGACCACCGGTGGCGACCGCACGGTCCGCGTATGGGACCTGACCGACGACTCGCAGCGCGCGGTCCTGACCGGACACGACGGCTATGTGGACGTGCTGGCCTGCGCGGAGGTCGAGGGCCGCCCCTACGCGGTGAGCGGCGGGCATTCCTCGCGCCCCCGTGTATGGGATCTGAGTGACGCCCTCCGGCAGCCTGTCGCGCGGAAGGGTCACAGCGGAACCGTGGAAGCCGTGCATGCGGTGACGATCGAGGGCCGCCCTCACGCAGTCACCGGCGGGGACACCACGGTGCGGGTATGGGACCTTGCCGACGGGACGGAACGACTCACCCTTACCCACCAGCACAGGGTGGAGGTGCTGGCGTGCGCGACGGTGGACGACCGCCCTCACGCAGTCACCGGGGCCTGCTGCGGAGACGTCCGGGTGTGGGACCTTGCCGCCGGGACCGGGCTACGGAGCCTGCCGGGACACAACCATCGGGTGGAGACGTTGGCGTGGGCCGACGTCAACGGCCGTCCGCACGTGGTCACCTGCGACCAGGACCGCACCGTGCGGGTGTGGGACCTGGAGGACGACACCGGCCGTCCGTTCCTCACCGACCGCACCCGTTCTGCGGTGCGCGGCATGGAGTCCGTCGCCATCGACGGCCGCCCCCACCTGGTCACAGGGAGCGATGACGCCGCGCTGCGAGTGTGGAGGTTCACCGCCAAGAGCCGGCGCGTCACCGCCACCGTGCCCACCGGGCACCACTCGATCCGCACGCTCGCACACACCGTCATCGACGGCCGCCCGCACGCCCTGACCGTAGGCGGGAACGACACCGTCGTACAGGTTTGGGATCTCACGGACGGCACCCTGCGGGCCACCCTCCCCGGGCACGCCTCGGGGGTGCTGGCGGTGGCGTGTACCACGCGGGACGGCCGCACGGAGGCCATCACCCTCGACAACGGCGGCACGGTGTACGTCTGGGAACTCGCCGAGGTCCGGCTCCGGGAGAAGGTCGAACTACCGGCGCGAGCCCAGTGCGTGGCGGCCGTCGGGCCGGACCTCGTCATCGGGATGGGCGACGACGTGGTTGTGCTCACTCGCGACGACGTCTGACCTGCACCAGAGGGGCCGGTCCTGCCACCGGTCCCGGCAAGGCGTCGTTCTTCGTTGGCACTGTCCCGCAGTACGAGTGGGCCGGGGACGCGGCCTGCCGGGCTGCGGCGAACGCATCACCGACGGCACCGCCGCGCGCTACGTCCCCGTCGGCCACCGTCGAACTCGCGCACAACGATGACCACACTCGCGATGCGACGGTATGCCCCTGTGGGGAGCGCGCCCGCGGTTCATGGACCCTGTCCGGGCGCCTGCGCGGTCAAGCCCTGCCGTGGGCCTTCTGCGAGATGCGTGACAGCGAGTCGAGGGCCACGGCGGCGAGGAGCACACCGCCGGTGATCACGGATTGCATGGGCGTGGGGATGCCCAGAAGGACCATGCCCGACGCGATCGACTGGATGACCAGCATGCCGAGCACAACGGACCAGGTCGTGCCCCGGCCGCCGAACAGGCTGACACCGCCGATGACGGCCGCGGCGACGGCGTTGATCAGCAGGATGACGGAGCCCGAGGTCTGGCCCACCGCGGCGACGCGTGAGGCCAGGAAGAGCCCGCCGACAGCGGCCAGTGTCCCGGACACCATGAACGCGGAGATCCGCAGCCACACCACACCGATGCCGGCGCGACGGGCGGCCTCGGCGCCTCCGCCGATGGAGAAGATCTTCCGTCCGTAGAACGTCCGGCGGAGGACGAAGTCCAGGACGACGACGAACAGCAGAAAGATCAGAACGGCGAGCGGCAGACCCTCGAACCGGTTCAGCACGTAGGCGGCGGCGAACGCGACCAGCGCCACGGCGCCGGTGCGCACGGCGATGACGCTGAGCGGCCGGGACAGTACGCCGAAGGCCCTGCGGCGGCGTGTGTCCCGGTAGGACATGAGGAGGAACGCGGCCACACTGAGTGCGGCCAGCCCGTACGCGACTGCCGGGTCGTGGAAGTAGTACGTGGTCAGTGCGTGGACCAGACCCTCCTCGTGGAGGTTGATGGTGCCGCTCGCACCCAGGATGTAGAGCATGAGGCCGTTCCAGGCCAGCAGTCCGGCCAGTGTGACGACGAACGCCGGTACGCCGATTTTGGCCGAGAAGAAGCCCTGTACGGCACCGATCGCCGCTCCGGCGAGCAGGGCGGCGACAATCGCCAGCCACTCCGGCACGCCGTTGTTCACGTTCAGCACGGCGAACACCGCCGCCGTGAACCCGCTGACCGAGGCGACCGACAGATCCACCTGGCCTATCAGCAGGACGAAGGCGATACCGAGGGCGATCATGCCCGTGCCGACGATGTCCACGCTGAGGTTGGACAGGTTGCGGGGCGAGAGGAACTGTGGGTGAAGACCCTGGAAAATGGCCCAGAGCAGGATGACGAGGATGATGCCGGGCAGTGATCCGAGTTCGCCGCTGCGCAGTTTGGCGATGAAATCGCCGGCGTAGGTCCTGAAGCCCCTGTCACCCGCCGTCCGGTGCTGGTCGACGGCCTCGGGTGCGGCGGGGGCAGATCCGCCACCCGCCTCGGTGGGATCGAGGTTCGCGGAGGCGCGTGTCCTTTTCACATCGCTCCCTCCCACGCGCGGGTCCTGCGATGGGCGACGGCGTTGTCGGTGGCGCCGGTGATCGAGGAGACGATCTGCTCCTGGGACGTGGTCGGCACGCTGAAGAAGCCGTTGTTTCGACCGAGATGGAGCACCGCGACCTGGTCCGCGATGGCCTTGACATCCCCCAGGTTGTGGCTGACGAGGAGAACGCCGACCCCGCGTTCCCGCATCCGGTCGATCAGGTCGAGGAAGTGGGTGGTCTGTGTGACGCCCAGAGCAGCCGTCGGCTCGTCGAGGATGAGCATCCTGGGCTCGTTCAGCAGAGCGCGCGCGATCGCGACCGTCTGGCGCTGGCCCGCGGAGAGAGAGGCGACGGGGACGCGGACGCTGGGGATGCGTATGGAAAGGGTGTCCAGCAGTTCCAGTTCACGGGCACGGCGCTCCATGGACACCTCGTCCAGGACTCCGGTCCTGCCGATCTCATGGCCGAGGAAGAGATTGCCGACGACATCGAGGGTCTCGCACAGCGCGAGGTCCTGGTAGACACCTGCGATGCCCAGGCCCTGGGCATCGCGGGGGCGGGAGATCCGGACGGGACTGCCGTCCCACTTGATGACGCCCTCGTCGGCGGGGGCGACGCCGGTGATCACCTTGACGAGGGTGGACTTGCCCGCACCGTTGTCGCCCACCAGCGCGACGACCTCCCCGGCGTGGATCTCCAGCTCGACGTCCGTGAGCGCCCAGACGGCGCCGAACCGCTTGGAGATTCCGCGGAGTGCCAGCAAGGGTGCGTTCGGCACGTGAACCACCTCCTTCGCCCGTCCCGTCCGGCCGCAGATGAAGTGGCACGGCGTTGCGGGAGGGGCGGCGTCAGGCGCCTATTCGATGAGTCCGATATTCCGGCAGGCTGCTTCGAGCGCGGGGGTGCAGATCTGGCTGACCGTGTGGTGACCGCTCTTGACGACGGTGTCCTTGACCGTGTCGCGGGTCACCGGGACGAGGGGGCCCAGGACGGCCGGGATCTCCTTGTTCGTGTCGTTGCTGACGCGGTCCTTCGCGATGGTGTCGAGCTTTTCGCCGCGGCCCAGCGCGACGGCCATCTCGGCGGCGGCCGCGGCTTCTGCCTCGAAGGACTTGTAGACGGTGACGTATTGCTCGCCCTTGACGATCCGCCGCACGGCCGAGAGGTCGGCGTCCTGACCGGTGACGGGAGGCAGCGGTTCGCTGCCGGCGGCCTTGAGCGCGGTGACCACGCCGCCCGCGAGCCCGTCGTTGGCCGACAGGACGCCGTCGATACGGTTCGCGCCCAGCTCGGCGATGGCGGCCGACATGTTCCTGAAGGCGTTCTCCGGAATCCACTCGGCGGTGTAGTACGACCTGGCGATCTTCACCTTGCCCTCGAGAACCGAGAGCGCGCCTTTCATCAGGTCTCTTGTGTTGGGGTCGGTGGGGTCACCGTTCATCATGACGATCTGGCCGCCACGCGCCTTGGGACCCATCGCCTTGAGGAGCTCCTCGGCCTGGATCCTGCCGATCTCCTCCGAGTCGTAGCTTGAGTAGGCCGAGACGGGGCCCTCGGCGAGGCGGTCGTAGGAGACCACCGGGACATGCGCGTCGCGGGCTCTGGTGATCGAGGAGCGGAGTGCCTTGTCGTCGACGGGATCAAGGATCAGGACCTTGGCACCGTCCGCGATCATGGACTCGATCTGCTGCTGCTGAGTGGCCACGTCCGCCGAGGCGTAGGCGTGAGTCACCCTGCAATCGGGGCACAGTTCCTTGACCCTCTTCACGATCAGGGGTTTGTCCGCGGTCGCCCAGCGAGCGGTGTGGGTGTCCGGGAGCAGCAGCCCGACCGTGAAGCCGTCGCTGCCGGAGGTTCCCCCGCCCGCGTCCTCGCCTGCCTCGCCGCCGCAGGCGGTAAGAACGGCGAGCGCGCATCCCGCCGCCACGGCGACGGCAGTGCGGCCCGGACACTTCTTCGTCCGAGACATCTTCCTGCCACGTCTCCGGAGACTGTCCACCGTCTGGAGCCGAACCGGCATAGACCCCAATGTATGGGAAATTCTCAAGCAGTGGCGGCCGGACGGATACGGCGGCCCTCGCGCACCGACAGGGTGATCAAGCCCAGCACCACGGGTCCCGATGCCGGCTGCGGCCTGCTGCGCTACCGGGATGGCTGCCGGTCACCGTGCAGGGCGCCGGTCCAGCTGTATTGGTCACGAGCGTTGTCGACGCGCACGGGTCTTGATCGTGGTGAAGGCCTCCGCGTGTGGTGGAGGTGTCGAATCTTCACCGCACGGAGGCCTTCGTGCCCCACCGTAATGCCCGGCTGACCGTTTGTGGCAGGCGGCTGCTAGGTGATCGTGTCCGTTCCGGCCGTCCGGTAGCTCGTGTCGCGGCCGAGACGGGTGTCTCCCGCGACACGGCCCACACATGGCGGCGCTCGCTGCCGAGGGCGAGCCCGGGCTGCGGGACAGGTCGCACCGGACCCCGCCGACACCAGGCCCGCGTGTGCCGACCGGGCCAGGACCGCAAGCTCGGACCGGCCCGGCCTGAACAGGCCCCTGTAGCTCCTTGCGCTGCACGGCTGACCGCCTCGAGAAGGACACGGAGCATCAAGGATCCATCACGTCATGTGACCAGAACGGCGGCGGCTCCAGCCTGGGAGGGCGCCTGTGCGCGGTATGACATGGTTCCGGCGCCGCAGCCAGGTGCGGATTGCCTTCGAGCTGCAGCCCGCGCCCGGGCAAGTGGCAGGCACAGCTCGCCGACCGGCACTCCGCGCTGCCGGCACGGCCACGTGCGAGAGTCTGGAGATCATCAAGGTCTTCCCCGCCCGCAGGTCGGATGGTGCGGCGGCGCTCTTGGGGCGACACGGTGAATCCCATTGTGACGTCAGGGGCAGGGCACTTGGTGCTGACCGTTCCGCTGCTCCTGGCCGAGACGGCTTGCCCCGTTCACGCTCCATAAGCGGTGGTGACGGCGGGCAATCCGGGTGCTTGGCGCGGTTGTTCCACGCGCGTGCACAGGCGGCGGCCCCGAGGAATCCCTGGGGCCGCCGCCTGTGATCTACAGTCCCTCGTCGTTCACGGGTGGGTGGCGTGTCCTCCTGTGCCATCCGTCCCTCATCTCTTGGGCGTGGCCGTCTGCGTGGCCCTTACGCCCCCTGCCTCCGCATCGTCTTCGGGCCCGTCGTAGTTCTCGCCGGAGTCGGTGGTGAGCGCGGCGTACACCTCGGGGTCGGCGTGCACCTCGGCGGTGTTCCGCCACTCGGTGGTGAGCTGCGCGACGGCGCCGTGGCCGCCGCGTCCGAATGGCCCACCGCACCGGGCCTACAACAGGCGCGGCCGGACGGTGCTCGTTCACCTTCCGGTACGAGCGGTTCGAGGGCACCGTGGGGATCTACCGGTTCCGCTGGAGCCTGGACTCCGCACTGCCGGTGATCGCCACCGCGCAGCAGATCGCCCAGGACACCCTGAACGACAAGCGGTTCCATCTGCGTCTCGGTATCGGGACCAAAGGGCTGACCAGGACGCAGATCCATGCGGACGCCAACGTCAACGCCATCGGCCAGTACTACGGCACTGTCGAGGAACTGCGTGCCATCCTCGCCCCGCTGCTCGAGATCGGCACGGCTGAGGAGCGCGCCCGAAACAGCGCGTCCGTCCGTGAGGTCACCCCAGGCGAGGCGAGCGTGCTGCTCAGTGCCACCACGCCGGTGGAACGCTTCGCCGCCAAGTCGGCGATCCTTCACTCCCGGACACTCCTGACCGATCAGCAGGTCAGCGCGGCAGCTGAGCGCCTGCTGGACTGGCCGGGCAGCGGCAACGAGGATGGAGCCGGGTTCGCAATGTTCGCCCTCGGCGGTGAGATCAACCGGGTACCGCCAAACGCGACCGCCTTCGTGCACCGAAACGGCCTCTTCGTCTTCGCCGCCGAGACCTCATGGGCAGATTACGATCACCCCGGTGTCGCCGAGGCCAACCTGCACTGGCTCAAGGAGTTCTACGCCGGCATCTTCCGCGACAGGCCACCCGAACACGCGTACCAGAACTTTCCCGATCCGACGTTGAAGGAGTGGCGGCGGGCCTACTACGGCGCGAACTACCCCCGCTTGGTCCGTGTGAAGCAGAAGTACGACCCGACCGGCTTTTTCAGCTACCCACAGGCGATCGGCACAGAAGTGTCTGAATTAACGCGACAGAGCCGTAGGTTCGGGTGCGGTCTGTGCGCCGTATCGGTCACCGGCCGCGGCCGCCCTGTCGTACAAGGTCCAGCAGGTGAAGGTGCCGTCCGAGCTGTGGGCCTCGTGCGACCGGGCGCGGCGGGTGATCACGCGGCACCGGTCGGAGATCCTGGCCGCGTACGGGTTCTACGGCGTGGCCCGTACCCTCACGTCGACCGTAGCCTCCATCGTGGACCGGTACCGGCAGTTCGCGCGAAAGCTGTTCGCCGCCCGGGACGCCTGCACGGGCGAGCAGCGGATGGTGATCCTCGCCCGTGCGCCCGTCATGTGCCGACCACGCTTCAGGAACAGCACCGGAGCCGGAGCAGTGAACGCAGACACAACGATCCTTCGAGTCAGGAGGGGATCCACTGGGCGGTGTCGGTGCCGGCCCGTTCGTCGCGGCCGTGGGGGTGTCGCACGCGCCGTAGGACGCAGCCGGTGAGCACCGCAGCGGCTGCGACGGCGTAGGCCGTGGTGCCGATGACGTCGGCGTCGCCCCCCGACTGGGTCGTGACGTATTTGGCGGCACCGGCCGCGGCGACCGTCAGCCACTCCCAGCGGCCGTCCAGGGCCACGAGCGCGACGAGGAGCAGCGCGTACCACGAGTAGCCGGGTGTCAGCAGGAGGAACGCCGTGCCGGTGACCAACAGGGCGCCGCGCCACGGCCGCCCGGGGTCGCCGCGCAGCAGCACGTATCCGACGACGCACAGCATGACGACGGCGACCGCCGGGACTGCCCAGCCGTCGGGCAGCACAACCCGCAGCAGGGCGTAGCGGTTGCGGGCCGAAGCGTCCTCGTACCCCTCCTCCTCGACATAGCCGGTCAGATAGCCCAGGACCGAACCGTCGGAGAGCAGAACGTACGGGAGATAGGTGAGGGCGACGACCGCAGCGGCGGGCAGCAGGACGGCGGCGGCGTCACGCCATCTGCGCACCCCGGACAGCGCGCCGGGCAGCACGATCGCGGGCAGCAGCTTGGTGGCAGTGGCGGCTCCTAGGAGGGCGCCACCCACCGCGCGGTGCCGTACGACGACGGCGAGACCGGCCACAGCCAGGAGCACACCGAGGACGTCGGCGTGGGCGTTGTTGACCGCTTCGACGGGCACGGCCGGACACCAGGCCCAGTACGCGGCGTCTCGCGGGTTGCCACGTCGGCGCAGCACCAGCAGCAGCGCGCCGGTCACGCCCACGGACAGCAGCGCGCCCCCGGTCTGGAGCGGCTTGTGCCGGGAGTCATCGGGGGAGAGCGCGTGGACCAGCAGGAAGTAGCCCTCCGCCACTGGCGGGTAGATGGTGTGGACGCTCGGCCGGTTGAGCCGGGTGCAGTGGGTCTCGCCTGCGGGGCCGGGTATCCGTGCGCGCTCCGGTCCTACGCAGCCCGGGCCGGTCGGGAAGAGCCAGGGATCTCGCAGCGGGGCGAGGGCGGGGTCGGCGGGCGTGTGGTCGTACGGGGAGATCCCGGCCGCCTGCACCCGGCCGTCCCAGGCGTAGCGGTACGCGTCGCTGCTGGTGCGTGGAGGAGCGAGGAGGCCGGTCGCCGCGACGATGACGGAGCCGCCGAGGATCATCGCCGCTGCATGACGGACGGGGACCTTCCTCAGGGACCGGACCGCCAGTGCGAACAGCAGCCAGCAGGCCGCGTACCGGCAGGCCAGGCCGACGGAATCCGTGTAGTAGCCGTCGTGGCGGACGGTCAGGACGAGTGTGGTGGCCAGGGCGGCCAGCAGCAGGCCGGTGCCGAGTGTGCGCGGGTTGATCACACTGCTCAGCGTGGCAGCCGGCGCCCCCGCGGACAGGCCGGCAACGCCCGGTGTCAGCGATCCGTAAGGTGTCGAGGCAGCGCCGTACGCCCCGTGTGGGGGTGTGATGGAGACATGAGATTGCGACGAACGGGGCTGAGGCGTGGTGCCGTGACATCCCTCAGGGGCCGGCTGCGCGGGTTCACGGGGCGACTGCCGTCCGTCGGGGCGTGGTTGCCGTCCTTCAAGGGGCGGCTGCACGATCCGCGTACCGCGACGGCCGTCGGGCGCTGGCTGGGTGTCGCGATCGCGGTGTGCTTCGTGACCGGGGTGATCAGCCACTTGCTGCAGAAGCCGCCGGACTGGCTGCAGCAGGAGCTGCCGCCCCGCCCGGTCTGGGGCTACCGGCTGACACAGGGGCTGCATGTCGCGAGCGGGATCGCCGCGATCCCGCTGCTGATGGCGAAACTGTGGACCGTGTACCCGCGGCTCTTCGTCTGGCCTCCGGCCCGCTCCGTGCGGCACGCTCTGGAGCGCCTGTCGATCGCCGTGTTGGTGGCAGCAGCCGTGTTCCAGCTGTTCAGCGGGCTCTTGAACACCGTGCAGTGGTATCCGTGGCCGTTCGCCTTCGTGCCGGTGCACTTCGCCGTGGCATGGGTGCTGGTGGGCGCGCTGCTGCTGCACATCGCCGTGAAGGCCCCGGAGATCAAGGCCCACTGGAGCCGTCGCTCGCCAGGGACGCTGGAACTCCCGGCCGAGGACGGGCCGGACCGGCGCTCGTTCCTCGCGGGAGTCGCGGCGGCCGTCGGCGCGGTCACCCTGGTCACGGTGGGCCAGTCGTTCACCCCGCTGAAGCGGTTCGACCTGCTGGCGCCGCGCCATCCGGACCACGGTCCGCAGGGGCTTCCGGTCAACCGCACCGCGGCTGCGGCCCGCGTCACCACGGTGAGCACCGAGCACTGGCGGCTTACGGTGGCCGGGCCCCGCCCGTACGACCTCACGCTCGACGAGCTGCGGGCCATGCCCCAGCACACCGTGACCCTGCCCATCGCCTGCGTGGAAGGCTGGAGCAAGTCCGCGCAGTGGACGGGCGTACGCATCCGGGACCTCCTGGACCGGGCCGGGGCACCGCCCGGCGCGCTACTGCGCGTGGTCTCGCTGGAGAAGCGCGGAGCGTACCGGATCATGGAGATGGGCCGGGGTTACGCACGCGACCCGGTGACTCTGCTCGCGCTGCGGCTGAACGGTGAGCTCCTCTCCCTTGACCACGGCTTCCCTGCCCGCATCATCGCCCCGAACCGGCCCGGCGTGCTCCAGACCAAGTGGGTCACCCGACTGGAGGTGCTGTGATGCTGCGGTTCGCGGTGGGCACTGTCGGCGTCGCGTTGATGGGCTTCGGAGCCTGGCTGCTGTTCGGAGCGGGCGACGTGCGGGATCCGTGGGACGCAGTGGTGTGGCTGGGAGGAGCGATCGTCCTCCACGACCTCATCATCGCGCCTGTGGTCCTGGCGGTGGGCTTCCTGCTGGCGGCCCTTCCCGCGCGCGGCACGCTCCGGGCGGTCCTGATCGTCTGCGGCGCACTGACCCTGGTCGCCCTGCCCCCGCTGCTGCGCCCGGGCGCCCCCACCAACCCGTCGGCGCTCCCGCTGGACTACCTCCGCAATTGGCTGCTCACCCTGGGCGCCGTCGCAGCCCTGGCTGCCGCCGTGCTGATCCTGCCCCGGGCCGGCCGGGCACTGGCCGCGTGGCCGGCGCGCTGGCGTTCCCGCCGTCGCGAGGAGACCCATGGGAGCAAGGGCGACCAGGAGACCGGGGACGGTATGCCTTAGATCTTCGCGGGCCGTGGGTACGGCTTCGGCGTTCGGTCACCCGCGGGACAGGGCCGCGAAGGTGCGCCCGGCGACCGTCCACGGCACTGCGTGGCTCCAGCCTGTCTCAGTGGCGCAGACGAGGAGCGCGCGCAGGCCCAACCGTGCCCAGGGGAAAGCCACTCCGAGGGTCCCCTCGCCGTCCACAACACGGACCTCCACACGCTCGTCGACGTCCACCGGGGCCGCCTCGGCTATCAGCAGGCCGTTCGGGGCGACGAGTTGGGCGACCCGGGACAGCAGGGCACGGGGGTCGCCGCCGATCCCGATGTTGCCGTCGATGAGCAGCGCCGTACCCCAACTGCCCTCCCTCGGCAGCGGATCGAAGACCGACCGGCACAGCGCGCTGCCGCCCGAGCCGACGGTGCGCGCGACCGCTGCCGGGCTGACGTCGACTCCCAGGGTCGGCCGGCCCAGCCCGGCCAGCGCGGCCACGAGCCGGCCGGGGCCGCAGCCGATGTCCAGGACCGGCCCCCGGCAGTGTTCCAGCACGGTGAGGTCGGCTTCGTCCGGGTCAGCGCACCAGCGCTCGACCTCCAGCGGCAGCATCCAGCCGTCGGCGCGGCGCAGGAACAGCGGACCGCGCCCGGTGCGCAGGGCGTCGGTGTACGGGTCGGCCCGCCACGCCGTGGCAGGCGGCGTTCCCGTGGGAACCGTCGTCGTCAACGAGCCCCCGCCCCGGTCAGCCGCTCCACTGCCGCGGCGAAGCGGCTGCCCGGCGTTCGGGCGGCCACCAGACGGACGTCGTCGGGTGTGTCGACGTCCCGCAGCTGGGGAAGATCCCGCACCGTCAGCCCCGCCTCGACCAGTCGCCGCCGCTGTACGGCCCCGGTCTCCGGCACGGACATCGGGACCCCGAGCAGCAGCCCGGGATCGGGCTCGGCCAGGCCCAGCGCCCAGAAGCCCCCATCCTCGGCAGGCCCGATCACGGCCCCGCGCCTGGTGAGTTCCAGACCGTGGGTGAGAAGTGCGGGTGTCACCTGCGGGGTGTCCATGCCGATCAGCAGGGCAGGCCCGGAGCAGGCCGCGAACGCGGCGGCGAGCCGCGCGTCCAGGCCGCCCCCGGCCTGCGGTACGACGTCGATTCCGGCCGGCAGCCAGGCGCCCGGTACTCCGTCGAGCACCAGGACGTGCCGCGCCGCGGCGGTGGCTCGTACCGCCTCCAGCGTGTCGGTCAGTGCCGCCTCGGCCAGCACGGCGGCCTGCTCGGGCGTGTACCAGGGGGTGAGCCGTGTCTTGACCCGTCCCGGCACGGGTTCCTTCGCGATGACGAGCAGCGTGGTCATGCCGTCTCCTTCAAGGGCGTCTCCGCCAGCACCGCCCGCATGTCGTGGACCGTCTGCCACGTGCCCCGCCAGGTCCCGGTCACCTTGGACCTGCCGGTCCTGGTCAGATACGGCACGTCCAGCTCGGTCACCCGCCAGCCCGCGTCGGCTGCCCGGACGACCATCTGCAGCGGATAGCCGCTGCGCCGGTCCGTGAGGCCGAGGCCCAGCAGGTCCTTGCGGCGCGCCGCCCGCATCGGGCCGAGGTCCCGCAGGGACAGCCCGGTGCGGCGGCGCAGCATGTGCGCCAGCACCAGATTTCCGGCGCGGGCGTGCAGGGGCCAGGCGCCGCGTGCCTGCGGCCGTCGCCGGCCCAGGACCAAGTCCGCCTCGCCGTCGGCGAGGCGTCGCACGAAGTCCGGCAGCAGCCCCGGATCCAGCGACGCGTCGCAGTCGCAGAAGCAGACGTACTCCGCCTCGGCGGCCAGCAGACCCGCGTGGCAGGCGGCGCCGAAGCCGCGCCGCTGCTCGTGCACCACCGTCGCGCCCAGTGACCGTGCAAGCTCCGCGGACCCGTCGGTGGAGCCGTTGTCGACGACGACCGCCCGCCAGCCGACCGGAATCCGTTCCAGGACCCAGGGGAGCGCCGCCGCCTCGTCCAGACAGGGCAGGACCACATCCACGGTCACGCTCACGCGACGGCACCCCTCAGACCTGCCGTCGCGAACTCCGCCATGCCTGTCGCGAAGGCGACCTCCGGCTGCCAGCCCAGCTCGGCCTTCAGGCGGCGCGAGTCGGCGGTGATGTGGCGTACGTCGCCGAGCCGGAACTCCCCCGTCACCACAGGCGCCGGACCGCCGTGCGCGGCAGCCAGCTCGGCCGCCATCTCCCCGACCGTGTGCGGAGTTCCACTGCCCGCGTTGTAAGCGGTCAGCACGCCGGACGCACGGCCGCCCACCGCCTCCAAGGCCACGGCGTTGGCGTATGCCACATCCCGCACATGGACGAAGTCCCGCCGCTGGCGCCCGTCCTCGAAGACCCGCGGCGCCTCGCCGCGCTCCAGCGCCGAGCGGAAGAAGGAGGCCACCCCCGCGTACGGAGTGTCGCGAGGCATCCCCGGACCGTACACATTGTGGTAGCGCAGCGCGACGGCCCGGCCGCCCGTCGTCCGTGCCCAGGCCGCAGCCAGGTGCTCCTGGGCGAGCTTCGTCGTCGCGTAGACATTGCGCGGGTCGACCGGGGCGTCCTCGTCCACCGGACCGGGCACCAACTCCTGCCCACAGACAGGGCACTCGGGCTCGAACCGACCCGCCTCCAGGGCGACCACCGGCCGTGGGCCGGGCCGCACCCGCCCATGGACCGGGCAGTCGTAGCGGCCCTCGCCGTACACCACCATCGAAGAGGCCAGCACCAGATCGCGGACCCCGGCCTCCGCCATCGCCGAGAGCAGCACGGCCGTGCCCAGGTCGTTGCAGGCAACGTACTCCGGCGCATCGGCGAAGTCCTTGCCGAGGCCGACCATCGCCGCCTGATGGCACACCGCGTCCACGCCTCGCAGCGCCCGCCTGACGACTTCGCGGTCCCTGATGTCCCCCTGGATCCAGTCGGCGCCGGCGGCCGTCGGCGGGGAACCGGGGTGGACCGAGGGGAGCAGGGCATCGAGGACGGCCGGATCGTGGCCCCGCGTGGTGAGCACGTCCACGACGTGCGTACCGATGAAGCCCGCTCCCCCAGTGATGAGTACTCGCATGTCACCGACGCTACGGTGCGGATCACTGTCCGCCCCTGACCCGCGCCGGGCCGTCACAGGTCCGTAAGGACCTCCTGCCGGCCTGACGCCCGCCGCTCGCTCACCGGTGTTCGGGGTTCGGGTGGTCGAACCGGCAGCGTCCCACTCGGAGCGCTGGTTGCCGTGCGCCGGGATGCCTCCGGCCTGCTTGGGCATGGCGGCGAGATGCATCAGGTGTGCAGGGCGTTCGAATCCCGGTGGAACCGGCTCCACCTGCTGCGCACCCTGCTCGCCCTCGCCGCGTTCGCGCTGCTCGTCGCCGCGATGCCGTGCCGCGAGAGGGCGGGCCGGTGCCCGTGGACCACCACCTCGGCGGCGGCGCGACCGTGCGGTACGCGGGTTGCCACGGTCTCCGGACCGTATCCGTCTCTACGCGTCCGGCGTGCGAGCGCAGAGCACATCGATCCGCTGGACCATGTTGTTGGCGAATCCGCCGCGGTTCCAAGGGTCCGCCAGCGGCTGGGTGTTGCCCGCCGCGTCGGTGGCGCGTGCACTGAGCACATGACGTCCCGGCGCCGCACTCCACACCGTGTGCCGGCGCCGCCATGCCCAGGGGTGCCGCCCCTGCGCGGGGTCGAGCTCGGCGGCGTTCCAGGACCGGCCGTCGTCGGTGCTCACCTCGACCGCGGTCACCGGCGCGTGCCCGGACCACGCACGGCCCTCCAGTACGAGCGGGCCGGGGCGTACCACGCGGGTACGGGACATGAAGTCCGGGAAGCCGGGCGGAATCATCAGCGCGCGCGGGACGATCCGCGTGACCGGCTCGCCCGGCTCGTCGCGCGTCTGCCGGATGCGATACGCCACCTCCTGCAGGCGCCCGCACGGCTCGCGGCGGCCGACGAAGGCGGGGAAGTCGAAGCGGCAGCCGGCGTCCCACTCCCCAAACCGTCCGCTCGTCGGCGGCATGGCCGCCGCGTTGCGCTACTGCGACGCCGTCGTCAGCGCCCACAACTTCGCGGCCCTGGACGACTTCGCCGCCGCCCTGTCCGCCCCTGGCCGGCGACAGTGCGGGTGAGCCTCACGCGCGCGGCGTGAAGCGCCAGGCCGTGAGCGCCGCCTCGGCGCGGCTGCGCAGCGCGGTGTTGAGATCGCCGAGCGCGCGGATCACCTCGCGGTAGCCGTCGAGCTCGAGCGCGACGAAGTGGTCGATCACCACGCGGCCACCGGGCTCCACCACGAGCGTGATCACCGACGCGCCGGGCAGGAACGTCTGCTGGGGCGCGGCCGGAAAGCCGGTGCGGGCGAGCGCCAGCAGCAGCCCCTCGATCCGCGTGGGATCGACCCGGCCGCGCACGCTGCGGACCTCGCCCTTGACCTGCTGCTGGTAGCCGAGCGTGCCGTCGGTCGCCAAGGTCAGGATCTGCCGGCCCCACGGGGCGTCGGCCGCGGTCGGGTGGCCCTGCTCGAAGGTGATCGTGCGCAGCGCCGAGGTCGTACCAAGCGCGGCCGCGACCTGGCCCTCGCCCTCGCAGGTGCTGCAGGTGCCGTAGTCGCAGGCCCTGCAGGGCAGGGCATCGTCGTCGAAGGTGGTGCCCTCGCACAACGCGCAACCACGGGTTCCGTGACACTCGTAGCACAGCGCGAAGCCGGGGTCGGCACCCTCGCGCGCCGACCGAGGCGGGCCGACCGGGTGCCAGCGTCCCTGGCTTTTGCACTGGTTGCAGCGCCCGCTCCCCTTGCACGAGCGGCAGCGGCCGTCGGCCGACGCGACCCCTGGCAGATCGCACGAGACGCCGGTGCCGCGGCAGGTCGCGCAGATGCCGGTGCGGTCACACGGCCGGCACGGCACCGTGCGCACCGCAGGCACGCGCATTGCGGCGACCGGGGCGTCGTCGTCACCGTCGTCGTCGGACCGGTAGGTCACGTGGCTGCGCCCGTCGGGCTGGTGGGTGACCACCTGGCGAAGCCGCTCGCCGTGCCAGGCATAGACGTCGCGCGTGGTCGGCGCCCCGGCGCCGTCGAAGTGCTCCTCGACCTGGGGCCGGCCGTCGAGATCGATCTCGGTGCGGGCCCGCGCGGTCAGGGTGCCGTCGGCGCGGTGGTAGCCGCGCTCGATCACCCGGCCGGTCGCGGTTCGGGTCGTGCACACCACCTGGTACGGGACCGCACCGTAGCGCGCGGCGTGCCCGGCCGGCTCGACACCGTCGTAGACCACCTCGTGGATCGCGCCCTCGCGGATCCGCTCGACAATCGACCCGGCCCCGGCGTCGATCCGCCGCACGTGGTGGGTCCGGCGCGCGGCCTCGTCGGCGGTGAGTTCGTCGTCGGGCTCGCAGCTCTGATGGGCGAAGTAGCGGGTAATCACATCGGCAAGTATGGGTCCATCGCCGGAGCGTACTGGCGCGACGCAACTTCCGTGAACGGCTCGCAGCCGTCGAGGAGTTCACACCGCAGGGTCAGGTGGAACCGCTCGATCTTCCCTGCGGCCGTCGGCGACCGGGGCTCGGTCAGCCGGTGCACGACCCCATTCTCACGGCAGTTCCGGAACAGCACCTCGCCCGGGCCGCAGGCGTTGGTCGCGATGCCGCCCGGTCTGTACGTCATGGCGGCCACGACGCCGGGCCGGCCCCCGGTGGGCGGGTCGAGGGCGACGGGACGGCGGAAAGGGTCGGAGTGTGAACGGCACAATAGTCCGGTGAGCATCCCGATCGCGATTTTCAGGCTCTTCAGGACGATCACGGGCGTGACGCACGACCGCCAACCATGCACGAGCTCGTCAGGCGGCCCTCCGCACCAACACGAGCGCCGTCACCAGATACGGCACCGCGAACACAGCGAACGCGATCCCGTGCGCGTACGACGCACCGACCGAGGCGTACGCGGCGAACACCCCAACCGTGGCCAGCTCGGTCCCCATGCTCGCGACGGAGGTCAGAGTCGCCCGGCGGGTCCCCTCGATCCGGTCCTGGAGCCGCGCGTCAGCAAGGACGTTGACCAACTGGAAGCCACCGAAGGCGACCGCGACAAGACCGATGCCGGCCGGAGTGCCCATCAGCGAACCCGCGGCCAGGGCGAACGCCGAGCCCGCAAGCACCACTCCGAGCCCCGTCGTGCTCAGCCGCTCCCCCGCCCCGGTCAGCAGGCTGCCGATCGCGGGGCCCACCCAGATCACCAGCAGCAGATACGGAATCGTCTGCTGGGCCACACCGGTGTCCCAGACCAGCAGCGGCGTGTACTCGTCGAGCGCACCCCACACCGCACCGACGGCCGGAACGAGCAGCAGCGCCCTGCGTACGGACCGGTCCCTGCGGACCTCGACGAGCCCGGCCCGCAGGGTGGTGAGGGTAGAGACCCGGTCATCACCGTGAGACACCTCTTCCCGATGCTCAGGGAACCGGGTCGCCACCACCGAGGTCAGCACACAGACCAGCACGCTCGCCGCGCCCACGGCCGGGTAGCCGCCGAAGTCGAGCACCGGACCGGCCAGTCCCGTCGCCGCCATCACGGCGACCATCCCGACCGCCTGGGCCCGGCCGATGACACGCGCGTACCGGTCGGCAGCTCCCAACCGGTCGAGCTCGTCGTACACCAGTGCTTCCAGCGCACCGGAGCCGAGCGCGCCGCGCACCCCCCAGAGCACGAAGCCGAGCGCGAAGGCCCAGTACGACGGCACAATCACCCACAGGGCGAAGCCGGCGGCGGTGAGCAGCGGGCCCAGCCACAGCAGCAGCCGCCGGGAGACAGCATCGGCCCAGGCGCCAGAGGGGACTTCCAGCAGGATCCCGGTGATCGACCACAGGGCGAACAGCGAGGAGATCTGCCCGATCGACAGACCGGTGTCGCTGAACAGCAGCGCGTACACCGGGTAGAGCAGCACGAAGTCGTCAAGGAACGCGTAGCCGTAGAGCGTGGCCGTCAGCTGCCGGACACCGGTGCTTCCGGTGTTGCCGGCGCCGGGCGCACACGCAGGTGAGAGAGTCATGATGCCTTCCCGCAGGGGCGATTCGGACGTCGGACGAACGGCGTCCGAGGCGGCCCTCGGGTGGCACGGCTGGTGGATCAATGTCGCCAGGTCATGGCACCGATGGTAGGCGGGCGGTGCCGTGCGGCCCAGCGAATATCGAGGCCCCTGTGGAAATCGGCGATCACTCCTCGCCGGCCGTGCCCAGCACGAACGTGGTGATCACCGCCGCATGGTCGGACGGCCAGTCGTTGTCCTCGTGGTCCAGCGGCGGGTCGACGCCCTGCGGGGATCTAGGATCCGCGACTTCGTTAGCAATGAAGGCGAATGATTAGCAGCGGATTAGCAAATCCGTGGTCTCGTTGACAATGGCTACGTTCAGTAGCGATCCCGTTAGAGGCCTTTTCGTGCTTCGCTCGGGCTGCCTTGCTCGTCCGTCGTACGGTTGCCGGCAGGGCAGGACGGAGCGCGGACAGCGCCCGCCGTACGGGCAAGGTTCCGACGGCGTCGATCCGGTACGAGAACGCTTCGGTACGTGAAGTGCCGGTCCGGCAGCTGCGGTTGGCGGACTTCACGGAGACTACTACGCCGACATTGGGAAGAGCCGTTGAGGACCGCCGACGGCGCCGAGCCGTTCGAGGGCGATGACCGCCAGTACTCGCCCACGCGCCTGCCGGGGTGGCTGCAGGAGGTCAACGGCCCAGGCCGCATCCAGCCCGAGCAGCTCACCCGGGCCCGCCTGGCTGGCCTGTCTCCGCGTGGCAGTCTGATCGACTACGCGCGCCGACGCCGGCTCCTCACCCTTGACACTCTCCGCATCGAACGCCGCGCCTACGAACGCCTGTTCAGGGAACACGGCTGGAGACCGGGCCCGGGCCGGGAGCGTCACATACGGGCCTACCTGCTGCATCTCCTCAGAGCTGCCACCGGCAACCACCCCGTCGACGGCAGCGTCAAGTACGTCCACGAGTACCGTAAGTTCGTCTTCACGCTCCCCACCTGGCTACGCAGCTTTCTGCTGGACCGGGCTCAGGCCAACCTCGCCGAGCACGGCATCAGCGAACCGGTGCAGTGGGAGCCGCCCAGTCAGTGGGTCACGGACGTGCCCTGGCCTGGAGGGGAACCAGACGCTGTCGAGCGCACCTGCTTCCACAACAGCATCACGACCCACAAGACCCCGGCGAAAACGGCAGCCGCACTCGGCATGACCGCAGAACACGTCCGGCTCTTCGCCGATCTGAGCGGCATGACGGCACCCGAGCGACGACTGCCACAACGCGCGAGAGGACGCCTCATTCCGCGCACGGGGGACCTGTCACCGGAGCGGCTCGAGCACCTGTATTTCGATCAGGGGCTGTCCTACCAGCGAATCGCCGAGCGCATCGGCTGCAGCAACACCACGATCGTCAGCGCCCTCGCCCATGCCGGCCTCCTAGAGCCTCCGCCCGACCGTCCCGTAAAGGTCACGCGAGCCTGGCTCGTAGAACAGTGCACCGTCCGAAACAGGACGCTCCGTGGCATATCGAAGGAGTGCGGACTTTCTGTCCGAGAGCTGCGGCGCATGGCAGAGCATGGGGGCATCTGTGCCTGGACGGACTTCGATCGCCCGCTCCCCGCGCAGCTTGCCTCACTTCCCCAACCACTGGCACCAGACCTCCACCGGGTTCTGGTCTCCGCCAACGGACTGGACCAGCTCCGGCTGATCGTTGCACTTCCGGGTCTTCCGAGCCTGGCGGCGGCTGAACGAGCTCTCGGAGCCCGGAGCCTCAGACACAGCCTCCGCAGGATCGAGCGCGTGGCCGGCTTCACGATCATCGAACGCACCCATCCTCTCACCGCAACGGCGCGCGGCCAGGCGTTCCTGTGGCGGGCTGGGAACCTCATCATCAGCCTGGCAACACCGCGAGCATGAGGCCCGACATGGGCGCTCGGTGTCGACGGTGCCGGAGGATGTCAGCGTCGGTAAGCCGTGAATCGGCGATTGTCTGGGCACCCGAGAGGCATCGGGCCCAGGTCGCCGGCCACCGGTCGGCGGGGGCCGTACCAGTCACCTGGCGGATGGTTGCGACCGGTCTCTTTCCCCGATGCTGGAAAATATGGGATGTGAGGCAGCACCTGCCGCGTCACCCGAGGCAGCAGCGTCTGCTGTAGCGGGCGGCCTGCCCCGTACGTCGTCGGCAGGGCGCCTGATTGCACTCGATCTGGCGCGCGGCCTGGCCATCCTGGGGATGTTTGCGGCGCACGTCGGCCCAGAACCGTCGGAGGGTGGACTGCTGGGGTGGCTGATGGAGGCTGCGCGCGGCCGGTCCGCAACCCTGTTCGCCCTGCTCGCGGGCTTCTCCCTGGTCATCGTCACCGGACGACCTGAACCGCGGACCGGTCGCCCGGGACGGCAGGCCGTCGCGATCGTGCTGATCCGCTCCGTCATCCTGATCGCGCTGGGATATGCCCTGACGGCTCTCGACACCGACGTCGACGTGATCCTTTCCTACTACGGGATGCTCTTCGTCCTCGCCCTTCCGCTGTACCGGCTGCGAGCGGGAACTCTGGCGGTCGTTGCCGCGACGGCGGCGCTCGTCATGCCGCAGGTTCTGTATCTGCTCCGTGCCGCGGCCGACGGGGGAAGCTGGGCCGACACGATGATCGAATACGACCCGCTGGCCCGGATCACCGACTCCGACGGGTTCTCCGAGTTGTTCGTCACGGGCCCGTACCCGGTCCTGACGTGGCTGCCGTTCATTGTCACCGGCATGGCGGTGGCCAAGCTGGACTTCACCCGTCCTGAGGTCGTGGGCAGGGTGGCTCTGGCCGGTGGGGCGCTGGCCGTGTTCGGCTACGGCACCTCCTGGCTGGCGCTGCATTTCGTCCCCGGTGCGCAGGCGGCTGTGAACGAGGCCACGGGGACCGAGGCGGCGGCATCCGCCTGGTGGTCCGATGCCGTCGGCGAGGACCCCGACACCGGAGTACCGGCCTGGCTGCTTGTTGCCGCGCCGCACAGCCAGACGACGTGGTCCATCCTGGCCAACACCGGCGTGGCACTGGCCGTGCTGGCCGTCTGTTTCATCGCCATGGACCGCTCGCCACGCATACGGCGGCCGGCCGCTCCCGTCGCTGCGGTCGGCTCGATAGCCCTCACCGCGTACGTCGGCCACATCCTCGCCATCAAGGCGCTCGGCACCGACGACCTGCCCGGCTCCGCTGCCCTGCCGGTCTACGTGGGCTTCGCGCTCGCTGCCATGCTGCTGGCGCTCATCTGGACGAGGTTCTTCCGGCGCGGGCCGCTGGAGTACCTGATGCACGTGGCAACGAGACCGGCCCTTCTGATCAAGTGATCATTCATGGGTCAACGGTGATACAGAGAGACAGCGCCGCCGGGTAGCCAAGCAGCTCAGAAGCCGCTCACGAAGCCGAGTAGTTCGAGCGGTTCAACTGCCACCCTCTCTGAGGGCGTTTCAGGCCTCACAGGTGCCGGAGGGAGACGCCGTGGGGCGTCAGCGCCTCGGGGAGCGAGGCCAGGGCGGGGAGCTGCTCGATGTGATGGACGCCGGCGGGCGGGGTGCCGGTGAGCAATTCCCGGGTGACGTGCGCTGCGACGAGTCCGGTGACACGGCTTTGCTCTCGTCCGGTGAGCGCATACGCCGCGTGGTGATCGCCGCGCCAGGCGTCGGCTCGGATGGCGAATCCGTCGCCACCCACGTGGGCCCGGCTGAAGATGCTGGTCAGAGCCCGTTGCACACCCGGTCGACGAGCGGCCCGCAGCAGCCCGGCACGCCGCAGCCCGAAGAGCGCTGAGCTCAACACCCGCGAGTCCAGGCACAGACGGGTGGTCACCTGCCCCACTCCGAGTGTTCGGGGCAGCGTGTGCTGGTCGGAGAACGGGAACGCGTGGGCCGTACGCAGCCCGTATCCGGGCAGCATGGTCCGCTCCGGGCGGTCGACCGGCGGTTCGGTCAGGCCCTCGACCGTCCAGCGAACAGCGTCCAGACCGTGCCGCTCGCCACTGCCCAGCGCACCGTGAGGTCGATCCGCTCCGCGCCCTGGACGGCTTCGTGCGCCCGGCGGGCGAGGAGGTTGGTCAGCCCCGGGGCGACACCGACACTGAGCACCGCTGTCGCTCGGGCACGGACCGCGAGGTCGTGCAGGGCGGCCACGCCCTCCAGCAGCCCCCAGGTGGCGCCGATGTCGACCAGATGGATGCCGCGTTCCAGGCAGGTACGCGCCACGCCACTGTCGGGTGGCTCGACGCACAGCACCACCACGGCCACGTCGCCCAGCCCTTCCAGCGTCTGCCGGAATCCGGTCGGATCGGTGACATCGATGCGTACGCCACCCTGCCGGGCCCTGGCCTCGCTGCGTCCCCCGACAACCACCCGGCCGGGAAACCACTCGCCGAGCACGGTCGTCACCGTCGCACCGACGGCTCCGTATCCGCCGACCACCAAGATCCGTTCGCTGTTGAGGCGACCCGATTTCACTGGAGCCACCGCATTGAGTCGGTTCTCGCTCATGCCCGGCGGTCCCCAGGGCGGCTGGCGGTGACCAGCCACGCGACACTGCGCAGCCATACGGCGTCGTCCGCTTCGTGGGCACGCAATACGTCGGTCAGGGTGCGGGAAGCGAGCTCCTGCAGCTCCGTTCCCGCCCGGGCGAGCATGTGGCGTCCCGGACCCGAGTTCAGCATGAACGCTGCCGCGTCCTCTGCGTCCCGCCCCCAGTTCCCAGCCGCCTCCACGCGCACGGCTTCAGCACCCTCGAAGCCGGCGGCAGCCAGGATGCTGAGCGGGCGATCGCGGTCCGCGAGTGAGAACATTCCCGGCGCTCCCGGCTTGCCGAAGTCCCCGACCGGCAAGATGCCACGCAGCGCGTCAAAGGCCTGGATCCACTCGTTTCCCTCAGGTTCCGACGCGCAGATGAACGCCGCGCGGCCACCGGGACGCAGTGCCCGTCCGATGTTGGTGAAAGCAGCGACGGGGTCGGCGAAGAACATGACGCCGTAGCGGCTGAGAGCCACGTCGAACTCGGCAGGCGTGAAGGGGTAGACCTGAGCGTCCCCTTGACTGAACGGCACGTTGGCCAGCCCCTCGTGCCGCGCGCTCGCGCGAGCTTGTTCCAGCATGGGCTCCGACAGGTCCACGCCCAGGCCCGGCCGTTGCGGGCCCGGTCGGCGGCCAGCCCGGTGGTCTGGCCGACTCCGCAGCCGATGTCCACAACATGGTCCCGGTCACCGACCTCAGCCGCCTTGAGGAGCGGCTGGTTGAAGCCGTCATTGATGACATCCCACCGGGTCTGGTTGCGCGCCCAGCGCTGTCGCGGCCACCGTGGCTTTGCTCACGGCCGCCGGGCTGTCGGTGTTCAAGCCGCGCAGGATGACCCGGTACGGCCGCCGTCGTCAGCGTGCGCAGAGTGTCCGAGAGCGCCAGGCCGCGTGAGCAGCTGGTGGGTGGCCCACAGACGCGTCGGCTCCCGGTCCAGCGGACCGGGAGCCGTAGGTTCTCGGCTTCTTACTTGAAGGAGCGCAGCCGGAGGCTGTTGGTGACCACGAAGACGGACGAGAACGCCATGGCGGCTCCGGCGATCATCGGGTTCAGCATGCCGGCGGCGGCGAGCGGCAGGGCGGCCACGTTGTAACCGAACGCCCAGAACAGGTTGCCCTTGATGGTGGTCAGGGTCTTGCGGGACAGGCGGATCGCGTCGGCGGCCACGCGGAGGTCACCGCGCACCAGGGTCAGGTCGCCGGCCTCGATGGCCGCGTCCGTGCCCGTGCCCATCGCCAGTCCCAGGTCGGCGGTGGCGAGCGCGGCGGCGTCGTTGACGCCGTCACCGACCATCGCGACGGTGCGCCCGTCGCCCTGAAGCCGCTTGACGACCTCGACCTTGTCCTCCGGGAGGACCTCGGCGATCACCTCGTCGATACCGACCGAGCGGGCGACGGACTCGGCGACGGCCTGGTTGTCGCCCGTCAGGAGAACCGGGTTCAGCCCGAGGCGCCGCATCTGCGCCACCGCTTCGGCACTGGTCTCCTTGACGGCGTCGGCCACCGTCAGCACACCACGCGCCTCGCCGTCCCAGGCCACGGCCACGGCGGTGCGTCCCTCGGCCTCCGCGGCGGCCTTCGCCTCGGCAAGCTCCCGGGGGAGCTTGATGGCCCATTCCTTCAAGAGCTTTTCCCGCCCGACGAGTACGGCGTGGCCGTCGACGACGCCCTGGACGCCGAGGCCGGGGACGTTCTCGAAGCTCTCGGGAACCGGCAGCCGCCCGACCCGGGCGACGGCCCCCACAGAGATCGCCTGGGCGACCGGGTGCTCGGAAGCGTGTTCCAGCGAGCCCGCCAGCGTGAGCAGTTCGGCCTCGTCCACTTCGGGCGCTGCGACGACGTCGTGCAGCTCCATGCGGCCGGTGGTGACGGTGCCGGTCTTGTCCAGGACCACGGTGTCGACGCGGCGGGTGGACTCCAATACCTCCGGGCCCTTGATCAGGATGCCGAGCTGGGCGCCGCGGCCGGTTCCCACCATGAGGGCGGTCGGCGTCGCGAGGCCGAGCGCACAGGGGCAGGCGATGATCAGCACGGCGACGGCCGCCGTGAACGCGGCGGTTGCGTCACCTGTGACGAGGAGCCAGGTCAGCAGCGTGCCCAACGCGATGACGATCACCGCAGGGACGAACACTGCTGAGATACGGTCCGCGAGCCGCTGCACCTCGGCCTTGCCGTTCTGGGCGTCCTCGACGAGTTTGGCCATGCGGGCCAGCTGGGTGTCCGCGCCGACCCTGGTCGCCTCGACGACCAGTCGCCCACCGGCGTTGACGGTTGCTCCGGTGACCGGGTCGCCCACAGTGACGTCCACGGGCACGGACTCACCCGTGAGCATGGACGCATCGACGGCCGAGGCTCCTACGACGACCGTTCCGTCAGTGGCGACCTTCTCGCCGGGGCGGAGGACGAAGCGGTCACCGACGGCGAGCTCCGCGACCGGTATGCGCACTTCCTTGCCGCCGCGAAGCACCGAGACGTCCTTGGCGCCCAGCTCCATCAGCGCGCGCAGTGCCGCGCCCGCCTTGCGCTTGGACTTCGCCTCGAGATAGCGCCCGGCGAGGATGAAGGCGGTCACGCCGGCCGCGGCCTCCAGGTAGATGGAGGACGAGCCGTCGGTGCGGGAGACGGTGAGATCGAATCCGTGGCGCATCCCCGTCATGCCGGCGTGGCCGAAGAACAGGGCCCAGACCGACCAGCCCAGGGCGGCCAGCGTCCCGATGGACACCAGAGTGTCCATGGTGGCCGCACCGTGCCGGGCGTTCGTCCAGGCAGCCTTGTGGAACGGGTACGCGCCCCAGACGACGACGGGCGCAGCGAGCGTCAGCGACAGCCACTGCCAGTTGTCGAACTGCAGCGCCGGGATCATGGCCATCAGAACGACCGGCACGGACAGGGCCACGGAAACGAGCAGACGGTGCCGCAGCGCGTGCAGGTCGGCGTCGGTCGCCGGGGGCGCGGCCGCCGCACCGGCAGCCTCCTCCTCACGCGCGGGCGGCGCAGGTTCCTCGGCCGTGTAACCGGTCGCCTCCACGGTGGCGATCAGGTCGTCGACCCGGACGCCGTCGCCGTAGGAGACCTTCGCCTTCTCCGTCGCGAAGTTCACCGTCGCCGTGACGCCGTCCATGCGGTTGAGCTTCTTCTCGATGCGCGCTGCGCACGAGGCGCAGGTCATGCCGCCTATGGAGAGCTCCACCTGGGTCGCGGACGTCGCCGCTGGTTCAGGGGCCGTGCTGGTCATGTGCGTCTCTCCTGGGGAAGTCCGGGCGTACGGCGTCCGTATCAGCGGAGCGGTACGTCCGGGGTGGACCGGGCGAAGTGCCTGTGACAGGTGGTTCAGACCCGGCTGACGAGCTCGTAGCCCGCCTCGTCTATGGCCGCCCGGACGGCATCGTCGTCGAGAGGAGTGGCGGAGTTGACTGTCACCTCCCCAGTGGCAGCGACGGCCTTGACCGAGGTCACTCCGTCGAGGGCGGAGATCTCCCGGGACACGGCGCCTTCGCAGTGGCCGCAGGTCATGCCGGACACCTTGTAGACGGTAACGACGCCCGCGGTCTGGACGTCCACGGTGGCGCCCGAGGCGCAGGAGCTGGTGCCGCAGCAGGAACCGGTGTTCGCCTGGGATGTCATGGCTTCTTCCTCACTCATCGATCTGTGCGTTCCGGAGTCGACGGGCCCGCCCGTCTCCTCGCACCACCATAACCTGATACCCCCCAGGGGTATTCCCGATCCCTCTCTCAGTTTGGGACCTCACACGCCCCCGTATCCGGAGACCCTGCGATCGGCACCACACCCGGGAGGCGGGCGCTGCTGCGCCGTCAGACGCTCTGGGCCCAGACCGGGGTGCATTCTGGGTACGCAGGGCGGGCGCCGCAGGGCGCCCGCCCCCGCCCGGTCAGCCCTGGCCGAGCAGCTTCTTCATCTGGGTGATCTCCGCGGTCTGGGAGGTGGTGATGTCGCCGGCCATCTTCTTGGCGGGCTCGTAGGCGCCACCGGCCTGTTCGGTCTTGGCCATGGCGACCGCACCTTCGTGGTGCTTGATCATCATCTGCATGAAGGCCGTGTCGAAGGCCTTGCCCGAGGCTTGGTGCAGCTTCTGCATCTCGTCGGCGCTCATCATCCCTTCCATGCCGTGCATGGAGTGGTCCATGGCTCCCTCGGCGGGCACTTCTTCGCCCCACGACGTCAGCCACCCGGACAGTGTCTGGATCTCCGGGTCCTGTGCCTTCTTGATGTCCGCGGCGAGCTTCTTCACCTCGGCCGACTGAGCACGGGGGGCGGCGAGGTCGGCCATGTCCACTGCCTGCCGGTGGTGCGGGATCATCCCCTTGGCGAACGCGACGTCTGCAGCGGCGTGCTGCCCCTGTGCCGCGGAGGTCGCGCCGGACGGGGAGGCGGTGGTGCGGCCGTCGTGACCTGGTGAGTTGTCGCTGCTACCGCCACAAGCGGCCAGTACGAGCACGGCCGCACCAGCAGCGATCGTGGCGGCGCTACGGCGGATGAGGGAACGGTTCTTGCTCATGGTCGTGCAACTCCTTGACGCGCAGCCCACGGCAGGGCGCACGGATTGACGGAATGAGGGCATGCACAGGCACAGCTCCGATCCCAGGAAGGTCTGGGGCCATAGGGTGCCGTGCGGGCCGCTCTAGATCCGCAGAAGTTGCAGTTCGGACAGGTCAGGCGGCGCCCGGCTGGTCACGCCCGTCTCGTCGATGCGGTTCAGCGCAGTGGCGGCCTGCACGACTTCCACTGCGACGGGCAACGCGGGCGGCGCGTACGGAGAACCGATACCGGCCGCCGCGCAGGTCGAGTCCGCGTGGTCGAGGTGATTCGTCCCGCCGTCGGTGTGCGAGCATCCCGGGCTCGCTTCAGGTACCGCCGGTGAGTGATGGGTCACCATGTCGTGACCGGAGGCAGCCTGCGCCCCGGGCGCACCGCCGGGAACCAGCGCGTGCATGCCCAGCACACCAGCCAGCACCGCCATCACCAAGAGCGCGAATACGCGCCCGGCACGGCGGCTCGTCGGCTGCGCGGCAAAGGACACGAGGCCCATGGTACGGGTCCCATCATCGGGGCCCCTTTGCCCGTAGGCGGTCGGCGAAGGAGAGCGACGAACTCGACACCTCAACGGGCAGATGCCTCGAATCGAGGACGACCGGACGACCGCTTGTTCGTGGAGGTCCAGTCGCCGCCCATGGCTGCCGCCCTCGCGGACTACCGTCACGGAGACGGGGCGGTCCAGTCGGTCGGCGGGGCGGTTCCGGTCACGCGTGCTGCCGCTGTACCGGCTGCGTGCAGGGTCTCCGGCGGTCATCGCCGCCTCGAAGCCGCAGTCGTGGTGCCCGCGGTCCTGTATCTGCTGCGGGCGGCCGTCGAGGGCGGTGGCTGGGCCGACGCGGTCATCGCCCATGATCCGCTGGATCATCGTCGGCATGGCGGTGGCCGAGCTCAACCTGACTTGTCCTGGGTCCTCAAGTCGGCCTTTGCGGGGCCGCTCTGGCGGTGGTCGGCTACGGAGGTTCGTGGGCCGGCCCTGCACCTAGGCAACGGAGATCGTCGAAGGTCGGGGCCCGGCGGTTTTCAGCGGCTGAGGTCAGCCAGGCTGTTGAGTGCGGTGTCGATCTCTGCTGGAGTGTTGATGACGGCGGTGCCGATGCGGTTGTAGGTCGAGGTGGACAGCCGCACGTGGTGGGTGGCGGCGTGGTCGACGACCTGCTGACGGGTGTGGCCTGCCACGCTGAATCAGGTGATGCCCGCTGACAGTTCCGGGTCGGCAGGGGTGTGCACGGTGACCCCGGGGATGCGGCTCAGCCCTTGTTTCACCCGGGTCGACAGCTGTGTGATGCGGGTGGCAACGCGTGCTCGGCCCAGCTGCTCATGCAGCGCCACCGCCGCCGGCAGGGCGAAGGCATGCTCGAACGCCAGAAACCCGCCGGGCGACAAGGGCGCTGCTCCTCCGCCGCTGATGAAGCTAACGAACGTGAGCCGCAGCTGCTCGAGGACGTCCGGCGGGCGGCACGGACGCGACTTTCGCCTTACGCCGTGTGCCGTTCAGCGCTGCGTGGTGATCAGTGGCCGTCTCCTGCCTCGACCGCGAACCGCTTGAGGTCTTGCCGCCGTCCCGCGACTCGTAGACGCCGCTCTGGGTGGCAGCCAGGATGTGCTGGTCGTCGACCGCAGTGAGCGCCTGAGCCTGACCGCCCGGCACCGAGCCCGCCTTGG
Source organism: Streptomyces sp. NBC_00390 (assembly GCF_036057275.1). Lineage (NCBI taxonomy): Bacteria > Bacillati > Actinomycetota > Actinomycetes > Kitasatosporales > Streptomycetaceae > Streptomyces > Streptomyces sp. NBC_00390. Next base: position 1,164,425 of record NZ_CP107945.1, read on the forward strand.
CCCATGTGGAGCCGCCATCGGTGCAGCGGCTGAGTGTGCCCGAGTCGTCGATTCCGTACAGCGCCTCGGGCGTCACCCACGACAGGAAAGCCATCATGGGCTGCTTCCCCGGGGCGAAGGTGCGTCCGCCGTCGGTGCTCTTGGCGACGCCGTCGGCGGTGGTGGCGAACCCGGTGTCCGGATCGTCGGGGCTGACGGCGATGTCCAGTGCCTGAAGGCTGGCCCGGGCCACCCAGGTGGCTCCGTCCTTGCTGACGCGTAGCAGGGCGTTGGTGCTGTCGTACCTGTAGATGGTGCCGTGAGCGTAGTCGAGGGAGTGGAAGTCGGCTTCCCCGGCGAAAGAGCGGGTCCTCCACGTCTTGCCGGAATCGGTGCTCTCGATCAACCCGTGGTTGCTGTGGCCCTTTCATTGTCTTGCTGCGGAAGGCGGTGGGCCGGGGCCGGACGGTTCCCGGTTGGTGGGCCGATCAGCCCCCACCGGTGGGCGGCTGGACGCTTCCCGGGGGAGCCGGAGGCGTTTGAGGGCGAGTGCGTTGACGGCCACGATGATGCTGGAGCCGGACATGGTCAGGGCCGCGATCTCCGGGCGAAGCACGAGCCCTGTGGTGGGCTCGAAGACGCCGGCGGCGATGGGAAGGGCGATGGCGTTGTAGCCGATGGCCCAGCCGAGGTTCTGCCGCATCTTGCGCAGGGTGCCTCGGCCGATGCGCAGGGCAGTCGGCACGTCGAGAGGGTCGGAGCGCATGAGTACGACGTCGGCCGTCTCGATGGCGACGTCGGTCCCGGCCCCGATGGCGATGCCGAGGTCGGCCTGGGCGAGGGCTGGGGCGTCGTTGACGCCGTCCCCGACCATGGCCACCTTCCTGCCCTCCTGCTGCAGTTCGGCGACCTTGGCCGCCTTGTCGCCGGGAAGGATCTCGGCGATGACCGTGTCGATGCCCAGCTGATGGGCGATCCGCTCGGCCGTGGCCTTGTTGTCTCCGGTGAGCATGACGACCTGAACGCCGAGGGTGTGGAGCTCGGACACGGCGGCGGCCGAGGTCTCCCGGGGTGCGTCAGCGATGGCGATCAGCGCTGCCGCTCGTGCGTCGACGGCCGCGATGATCACGGTGCGGCCCGTTGCGGCCAGTTCGTCACGGCGGGCGGTGAGAGGGCCGAGGTCAACACTCTCGCGCAGGGCCAGGCGGCGGTTGCCGACCGTGATGCGGTGGCCGTCGACGACGGCGGTGGCGCCGTGACCGGGAACGTTCTCGAAATGGTGCGCACCGGCCGCCGCAACCCCTTTTGCCTGCGCGTACCGGACGACGGCTTCCGCCAGCGGGTGTTCGGACTCGCGCTCCACGGCCGCCACCAGACGCAGCACTTCGCGCTCGTCTTTTCCCGGCGCGGTGACCACCTCCGTCACCTCGGGCTCCCCCTTGGTGAGCGTGCTGGTCTTGTCCATGACGACGGTCTGGATGCCGGCGGACGCCTCCAGGGCTGCCGCGTTCTTGAACAAGACGCCGCGGCGGGCGCCCAGACCCGTACCCACCATGATCGCGGTAGGGGTGGCGAGCCCCAGCGCGTCCGGGCAGGTGATGACCACGACCGTGATCGCAAACAGCATCGCGGCGCTGAACGGCCGGTCGGTGGCGAACAGCCACACCGCCAGGGTCAGGGCACCTCCGACGAGGGCGACGAGCACCAGCCAGAAAGCGGCCCGGTCAGCCAGCCGCTGGCCCGGCGCCTTGGAGTTCTGCGCCTCCTGGACCAGCTTGACGATCTGGGCGAGCGCGGTGTCGGAGCCGACCCGGGTGGCGCGGACCCGAAGCGTGCCGTTGGCGTTGAGGGTGGCGCCGACCGCCGATGAACCGGGGGACTTGTGAACCGGCAGGCTCTCACCGGTCACCGTCGACTCGTCGACCTCGCTCTCGCCCTCCTCCACGACCCCGTCCGCGGCGATCTTCGTACCGGGACGGACCAGCAGCAGATCACCGACAGCGACGTCCGAGGTCGGCACCTCGACGGGCTCACCGCCACGCACCACCACCGCGCGCGGCGGAGCAAGATCGAGCAGGGTGCGGATCGCGTCGTTGGCACCGCCCCGGGCCCGCATCTCGAACCAGTGACCGAGCAGCACGAACGACGCCAGCACCGTGGCCGCCTCGTAGAAGACGTCGCCGCCCCCGCTCAAGGTGATGACCAGGGAGTACAGCCATCCGGCCCCGACGGCGACCGCGACGAGCACCATCATGTCGAGCGTCCGGGCGCGCAGGGCCCGCACCGCCCCTTTGAAGAAGATCGTGCACGAATAGAAGATCACCGGGAGGCTCAGCAGCAGCGCCCACACGTCCTGCCGCAGGCCGAAGGGCACCGGCGCCTCCAGCCCGAACACCTCCTCACCGATCGGCGACCAGATCACGATCGGGACGGAGAAGAGCGCGGCCACCAGAAAGCGGTTGCGCATGTCGGCGACCATGGCCGCCATCGACATGCCGCCATGGCCGCCGTGGCCCATCATCTCGTCCGGAGACCGTAGGTCCTCCGAAGCCGCAGGTGCCTCAGACGGCGGTTCGGGAAGCGGGTGAGCCTCGGGTTCTGTCTTTACCGCTGCGGCAGCGGACAGAAGTCCCGGCGGATCGGGCTCGACCATGGGATCGCAGATATGGGACGGCACCACTTGGCCCGCGCAGTGATAGCCGCACTCAGTCACCCACCGCCGTAGCTCGGCCAGCGAGGTCTGCCGCGGGTCGAAGACGACCGTGGCCGCCTGCGCGACAGGGTTGACCTCGACATCCACCACGCCAGGCCGCCGGCCGAGCACCGATTGGACCGTGCTCTGCTGCGACGCCCAGTTCAGACCTCGCACATCGAGCACGGCTGTGCTGCGCTCCTTGGGCTCCGCCAACTGGTTCTGCTGATGGTCGCCTGGGAGGTCGGACATGGTCACAGCTCCTTACGGCCGCGGCACCGCCCGCCAAGGACGCACGCCCAACCTGAGCACCGCGACAGTGGCTCGCGCTCAGGACCAGTGTCGCGCTCGGCGTAGGAACACGCCGGTCAGCCCCAGGGTGTCCGGGCCAAGGATCAGGGCAGTATCTGGAACATCCAGCCCAGCCGCCTCGACCGCCGCCGGATACGGCAGCGCGGCGGATTGTGCAGGTCTGGAGGGAGTCACTCAGAGTCACCGCTGAAACGGCTCCTCAGACCGGGATTGCTCACTTCCAACCGACAGCAGGGTTGCTCGCCCAGCCCGGATTGCTGTGTCTCCGCAGGACCCAGTGCGCATCAAGTCGCGGATCCTAGAGGGGGCGGGTGCGGTGCGCGCTGTGCGGGCGCAAGATGCAGCCCGCCGCCATCCGCGACCGTGTCCACTACCGGTGCGAATTCAAGGAGCAGGAAGCCGCGCTCCGTCCCGGGCTCGACCACCCGCGGACCGTCAACCTGCTCGAAGACGTCGTGTGCCGGGCGCTGGATTCATGGATCGCCCCTCTTCCGCGACCACGGCCTGATCCAGGGCAAGTCGAACCCCGACGGCGGCGCCGGCCGTTCACTCCTCGCGGCGGGCCGCGCCCGCCACGGTGATGTTCACCAGCCGCGGTACGCGCAGCCCGCGGTCGCGGAACTCCTCGGTCACGGCGGTACGTACATCCGTCAGCCGCTCCTGCGGTAGCAGGACCATGGCGCTGCGCTCCGGCCGCCGCCCGGGCCACCAGGCGGCCGTCGCACCGGCGCGCCGGGCGCAGGCCACCGCGCGCTCGATCTCCTCCGGCGCGGGCTCGTCGCCACGGGTCACCAGCAGCGTCAGCCGCGAACCATGTGCGTCCGGGTCGAAGCGGACCCGGCGCCGTGTGCCTCGGCCGAGCATCAGTGCTTGTCCGGGCCGCGTGAACAGCGCCGCCTCGCGCAGCACTTCGTCCCCTTCGGGGACGGCCGCCCGGGCCAGGGCGGCCAGTCGGCCGCGCGGCAGCCGTGGTCCGGCGCGGCCGGCGTGCAGGTCGGCGACCGCCAGCGCCACGGCGCACTCCAGCGGCTCGGCGCTGGACAGCCCGGTCGCGGCGGTCAGCGTGGAGTGGATGTGGAGATCGAGGCCGCCTCTGCCGTATCCGGCGCCGGCCAGGGCGCGCAGCAGGGCGTAGGTGCGAGCCGCCCACTCGGGGTGCGGCAGCGGCGGTCCGGTGAGCGGGAGTTCGCAGCTGTGCGCGGGATGGGCGAGGGAACTCAGCCGTACGATCCCGTCGTCGCGCGGCGCGGCAGCGGCGGCCACGGGCCACCCGGCCGCGGCAACAAGTCGCGGTGACCCGAGGTGGAAGGCGTGCGGAGCGCTCCACACGGTGGCCGGTGGCCGGTCGTGGGCGGCCTCCAGGGCGTAGGCGACCAGCCGGAAGAGGGGGTCTGCGGTGTGCCGCCGGGCGATGCCGAGCAGCGCGACCGGCTCGGGGCTCACCTCCGTCACCTCGGCTCGTGGAGCGTCGGTGTGCGGCGGGCCAGCAGACGGTAGGCGTTGCCGCCGTCGGTGACGCGGGCCGCGGCCGCGCGGACCTTGTCCAGGACAGCCGCGGCGGCGAAGCACGGCAGCGAAGCCGTCCAGACGCCACGGCGGATCGCCCGGCTGGTCAGGGTCGCGCTGCCCGGGCCCCACGGGGCGTACGGACTGGGCGCGATCCGGTTCGCGGCGAGCAGGACCGCGCCGACGAAGTCGCAGGACTGGTGGGCCGCGCCGTGTTCCTCGGCCAGCACCGTGAAGCCGCGGTCGGCCAGCGCATCGCGGAGGTTGCCGACCGGGATCAGGTGCTGGTGCTGGGGCTGGAACCACGGCAGCCAGTACGGGCCGAGCATGCGGCCGAGGCGTGATTCGGGGTCCGGGAGTTCGATCAGAAGATGCCCGCCGGACGGCAACACCTTGGCGGCGGCGTCGAGTTCGGCGAACGGGTCCCGGGTGTGTTCGAGGTAGTGGTACATACTGATCGTGTCGTAGCGGTGCACCAGCCCGGCAGCCAGCTCCGGGAACTGGCCGCAGTGAGCCGTGCCGATCCAGCCGCGGTCCTCCGCGCCCCGCACCTCCGCGGCCATGTCGAGCCCGTCGAAGCGCGTGTCGGGCCAGACGTCGCGCGCGCTGTTGCAGAAGTGACCGTGCCCGGTGCCCACATCGAGCCAGGCGGACGGGGTGCCGTACGGCTTGAGCATTTCCGCGCGGGCCAGATACGAGCGGCTCATCCGGCCGAACACGTGGGACGCGCTGCTCACGCTGAGGCCGTCGTAGAAGTCGCGGTAGTAGAAGTCGAGTCCGTCCAGGGACAGGCGCGGGTTCTGGAACACATGCCCGCACACCCCGCACTCCTCGAGGGTGAAGCTGCCCGGCTTGGCCTGGAACAGATCCGGCATCCGGGTGCGTACGGACAGGTCGGCGGAGCCGCACCAGGGGCAGTCGGGGCGGCGCGGTTCGAAGAACCGGTCGGTGCCGGCCTTGAGTTCGGCCGCGTAGAGGGGCCGCAGCGCCTCCATTTCCGAAGTCGGACCGGACTGGGACGGGCCCCTGCTGGTGGCCGTTCGCAGCACGGTGCGGACGGAGTGCAGCGGCCGCGCCGCAGTGGCGCGCGGCAGATCGGCCGGTCGCAGCGGGCTGTCCGGACGGCCCAGGATCAGCGAGGGCTGCAGCCAGTACAGCGCGAGCGCCGCCGCGCCCCACCGGCCGTCCTTGACCGCCGCGCGCGCCAGCAGGGCAAGACCTGCCAGCTGGGCCGCGGTAACCACGCCCGGCGGCAGCCCTTGGGCGCGTAACTCTGCTGCCCGCCGGGCGGGTTCACGGGCCGGGACGGCCAGTCCCGGAGCGATGGCGATGCCGGTGGAGGCCGGTGCGTAGTCCTTCAACCGGCCGAGCAGAGTGTGCAGTTCGGCGGTGGTGAGGTCGTCGTCGGTCTCGATTCCCGCTCGCGTGCGGACGTCCTCCGTGACCAGGACGGCATGGCCCGCGCCGCGTGGCTGCGCCGTGCGGGCGCAGCGCCCGTCGCTGATGTCCAGCAGGCGCAGGAGGCCCAGCGCGCGTTCCGCGTCGAGGCTGCCCGGCAGCAGGTCGAGGACTTCGAGACCGGTTCGTTCCGCGTGGGCGACTGCGGCACTCACTGTCGCTTTGTCGACTTCGACGCCCCGGGCCGCGATCACGTGCCAGCCGTCCGTGGGGTGACTCTCGACGGTCATGTCCAGGACGGGTACAGCGGCCAGCCGGCGGCGGGCGCGCACCGTGCCCGCGGTGAGGCCAGCCAAGACGGCGACGGCGGTCCAGGGGACGCGGCGGGTACGAGACGGTGTCATGCGAGCTTCTCCAACCTGTCGGCCGCGGCCGCGGCGCCGCCGGCCGCCGCGAAGGATGCTTGGACACGGCGGGCGGCCCGCCGGTGATCCGGATCGTCGAGCACCGCGGTGAGCGCGGCCTGGATCTCGTCGGCGCGAGGCCGGCCGAAGCGCACCCGGACTCCGGCCCCGGCCGCCGCGACCTGCTGGGCGATGATCGGCTGGTCGTCCCGGACCGGCGCGACGACCAGCGGCAGACCGTGGGCGAGGGTCTCGCAGACGGTGTTGTGCCCGCCGTGGCAGATCACGGCGTCGAGATGCGGCAGCAGGGCGAGTTGGGGAACGTACTCCTGAAGCAGGACATGGTCCTCGCGCACCTCGCCGACCACGTCGGCGGGCGCTGCGACGATCAGCTGCACCTGCCCGGCCAGCCGTTCCGCGGCCTTCAGGACAGTGGCGTAGAAGCGGACGCCTGCCTCCCGGTTGAGCGTGCCGAGCGAGACCAGCACCCGGCGCCGTGCGGGATCCAGTCGCTGCCACGGGAACGACGCGGCGTCGGACGGACGGGAACCCAGGGCGGGGCCCACCCAGGCATGGTGATCGGGGAACGCGCCGTCCCCGCCGACCAGTTCACGAGTGGAGAAGACCAGGACCAGCCGGTCCGAGAACCGCGGATCCCAGTCGGCGGGCACGCCGCAGTCGGCCAGGAATCCGGCGATCCGGTCCGTCACCCACTCCCCCACCTTCGGGAATCCGGCGAACGGCCCGGTGAACTCGGCCGTTGTCGTCGCGGATGTCACCCATGGCAGTCCGCGCCGCCGCGCGACCACGGCCCCGGCCGGCGCCTGCTGGTCGACGACGAGTACATCGGGGTCGTACGTGTCGATCGCCGCCTCCACTCCGGGAACCATCGCGTGGGCGAGCGGGATCAACGCCTCCTGCCAGAGGAAGCGCAGCGCGGCGACGCCGCGCAGATCGCGCCAGCGGCCGTGCAGCGCGCCGTACCCTCCGGGTCCGGCGTGGTCGCCGGACGGGAAGAGCGCGACGTGGGCGGGCAGCAGCGCGGACAGGACCTCGGCGGGGCCGGTCCACGCGACCTCGTGCCCGCGCGCGGTGAGTTCGGCGGCGACTGCGACGGTGGGGTTGACGTGCCCGGCGAGCGGCGGCACGACGAACAGCGCCCTCATACCGTCACCGCCTCGCGCTGTCGGCGGGCGGCTGCGGCCAGCCGGTCGAGCACGACCCGGCGGAGCTCGTCGGTGCCGCCCTGCAGTACGTCGTGACCCAGGCCGGGCAGGACCCGGACAGTGCAGTCGGGTGCGTGACGGGCCAGTTCCTCCGCACCGGGGACGAGTTCGGAGTGCTCACCGCACACGGCCAGCACCGGACAGCGCAGCTGCGCGAAGTCCTCGGTCGTGAACACCCGGCCCGCCGCGATGTCGTCGATCAGCGACGTCCGGTTGAGGAGTTCGTCGGCGGTCGCCGTCAGCCGGGCCGCCTTGCGCGCTCCGAGCGAAGCGAGTTCCTTCGGTACCTTGCTGCCTTCGAGGTCGAGAGCCGCAACGGAGAGCGTATCCAGCATGTTCTCGATCCACGGGCCGCTGAGCGGTGCCTCGATCAGGATCAGCCCGGCGACGAGATCGGGCCGCGCCAGTGCGGTGCGCAGGGCGATCGTGCCGCCGTAGCTGTTGCCGATGAGGGTCACCGGGCGGGTGTCGAGGCCGAGGGCCCCGAGCAGGGCGGTCAGGTCCTGTACGGCTGTGGCGGTGTCGTAGCCGGTGGGCGGGCGTTCGGTACGGCCGTGGCCGCGCAGGTCGTACAGGACGATGTCGTGCCCGTCCCGTGCGGCCGGGACGGCGAGGGTGGCGTAGAAGCTGGAGAGGTTGTCGACGACCAGACCGTGGAGGAAGACGGCGGTCGCGCCCGCCTCACCCCGTGTGTCGGCGGCCGGCAGCCGGTGGACATGGAAACTCAGGGAGTTGGCGAGTATCTCGGCCATCGCGTGCTCAGCCGACCGGAGCCGACACGGGTGTGCCGGAGATATGGGCCACGAGGTCGCCGACCGTCAGCGCCAGGATCTCCTCCATGTCCTTCTCGGCCAGGAAGGAGATCAGGTCCACCTCGGCGCCGTACCGCTGCTGGAGCAGTTCGGCGAGCGCGACGAACTCGATGCTCTCCAGCGCCAGGTCCTCGTTGAAGGTGGTCTCGAACGTGACCTCTTCCGCGAGGAGGAACTCGTCGCCGACGGTCTGCACGAGCATGGCGGTGATCTCGGCGAGTATGCGCATCGCCGTGGGGTCGGTTGTCATGGCTGGGCTCCGTCCGGGTCGGGGGTGGGAGGTACGGTCCAGGCGACGACGTGCGGGGTGGGTGCGGTGTCCGGTCCGGACAGGTCGTGCACGGTTTCGGTTCGTACGAGGTGGGCGCGGCCGTCCGGAGAAACCACGCGGAGCCCGGCCGCTGCGTCGGTGACGGTCCACTGCCGAAGGCGTCCGCCCAGGCCGGTGCCCTCCGCCTTGGCCGCGGCTTCCTTTGCGCACCAGAGCGTGGTGAGCGCGTGCGCCGCGCCGTGTCCGTCACGGGCGGCGATCTGTTCGGCGAGCCGTCGTTCGTCGGCGGTGAGCGCGACACGACTCAGGGCGGCGGGGTCCTCGGTGACGGTCTCGATGTCGATGCCGACGGCGTGGGTGGGGTGGGCATACGCCACCGCGAGGCGGTCCTTGTGGGCCAGCGACATCCGCAGCCCGGCGGTGAGCGGACCCTCGGGGTGCGGGCGGCCCGCCTCGTCATTGCCGACCGTGACCTCCACGGGGAACAGGGGTCCGGCACCACGGTCCCAGAGGAGCTGGCGTACGGCGTCCTTCGCGGCGATCCGCCCGAGTAGCCAGGCCGCGCGGGCTCGCGGCGCGCGCTGCTCGTACGCCGCCCGCTCGGCGGCACCGAGATAGCGCCGCATCACCAGCTCCTGCGAGGCGGGATCGGTCCAGCGACGCCGGGCGAGACACCAGCCGCCGGGCTGCGGCTCGCCGATGCCGCAGATCTCCGGCGTGAACTTCATCGGCCATACCCGCTCGTCGGCGGCAAAGCGCCGGTACGTCCAGCCGTCCAGCCGGGCCAGTACGGTGCCGTCCGCGCGGACGAGCTCCACGTCGCCCTGTACGGCGTCCGGCCGCACGCTGCGGATGCGGGCGGTGGCGCGGATCAGCGAGCCGTCGCGGGGCACCGGTGCATACAGGCTGACCCGCTCCAGCGACGCGGGGAACACCAGCCGGTCGACCGGCAGCCGCAACTGCATCCAGTGGCCGAGGAGTTGACCGGCGGCGTCGAGCAGCGCGCCGGGCGCGGGCAGGGCGCGCAGCACCCCGCGGATGCCGTCGTCGGCGACGGCGGACACCTCGTGGACACCGGCGAAGCCGGGACCGTGGAACATCCACCGGTCGCGGTAGAGGGCCTCGGCGCTGACGGGAGCCGGGCCTTCGCGGTTCAGTGCGGAAGGATCGGGTGCGGGAGGGGAGGGGTGGCGGGATCCGAGCACGACGGTGACGCTCGCGCACCCGCCGATCTCCACGCGTACACGCCCGCCGGCCTCTGGAGTGACGGTGAACTCCGCGTCGACGGGGGGCGCGACGGGCAGCCAGCGCAGAGCCCGTACGTCGTCGAAACCGGTCACGGTGGTCTGCGGCACCGCTTGGAGGGCGGCGTCCGCAGCGAGGTCGAGCAGGGTGGTCATGGGGACGACGGGGAAGCGGTCGGAGGGCTCGGGCCAGGCGTCGGGCTGGAGGTAGACGCAGTGGTCGCGGACGTAGGGCATGGTGTCGAGGGACAGCCGTCGGGTGGTGGCCCCGGACGCCGGCGGGGTACGCCAGCGGTCGGCGACGGCGCGCGCCGCTTCTTCGGCCTCGTCGAGCACGGCGTCGAGGGCAGACTGCAGTCGCGGCCGATCGGCGAGGTGCGTGCGGGCGGTCCGGGGCGGTCCGGCCAGTTGGAGCGTAGGCGCGGCGGGACCGAGGCGGATGAGGGGCGAGCCGAGATCGAGGGGCATGGAGCGGGGCGCGGGGCCGGCGGGCTTCGCGGAGTCGGCTGCAGCTGTCGGCTCCACCGGCTCGGTGCTCATCAGGGCAACGGATTCCGGCTCGCCTTCGACCAGAGCGTCCCAGCGGACGTCCCGGCCTTCCGTCCACAACGCCGCCGCCAACGCGCGTAGTTGGGCGATGCCTGTGGCTCCCCGGGACGCACCCGCCGAGACCGCCAGGTGGGGGTGGCCGTGCAGGGTGTCCGAGACGAAGCCCGGGAGGCTGCCCGGGCCCAGCTGGACGAAGGCGCGCACGCCCTCCGCGTACAGGCGGTTCGTCAGCTCCCGAAAGCGCACCGGCTCCTGCAGGTGGCGGAGCACCACGTCCCGTACCTCGCGCTCGTCGGCGGGGTACGGCGCGACCGTGGTCGCCGACCAGACCGGCACCGTCGGGGGCCTCAGCGGCAGGCGGCCGAACGCGGCGCGGACCTGGTCGAGGTACGGGGCCCACATCGGCGTGTGAAAACCCGAACGGAACGGTAGCTCCTGTGTGATCACACCCTGCCCGGCCAGCCGCCGCAGCGCTTCCCCCACCGGGCGGGGCTCTCCGCAGAGCACCGACTGGTGGGGGCAGTTGTCGTGGCTGACGGCCACCCCGTCCATGCCTTCCAACACCTCGGCCGCCTGCCGGGATCCGCAGCCGATGGCCGCGTACACCAGATCCGGAACATCGAGGTCGCCCGGCCGCAGCGAGTCGAGGAACGTGTCGACGGCCCGCTGTGGATACATCCCGGCGACCACCATCGCGGTCCACTCGCCCAGACTGTGCCCCGCCAACAGATCGGCCTTTATGCCGAGTTCGGGCAGGACGCGGGCGAAGAACCGACCGACGGCGATGGCGTCCACCGCTCGCTCCACAAGCGTGCCGCCGTCGGTCAGGGCGGGCCGGGGCAGGCCGAAGTGGTCGGCGACGTCGGCGACGTACGGCGCGAAGTCCGGCTCCAGGCCCGGGAAGACGAACGCCAGCCGGCCGTCGTGCGCGAGCAGCGGGCTGGGGCTGAACCAGACGCCGCCGCGACCACGCCACGGCCTGCCACGAGCCACGACCGCCGCGGCCAGCGCCTGGCGCTTGGGGGTCAGTCCGAGGACGGCGAGGCGGCAGGGTCCGGCCGTCGACGGCATGACCTCTCCAGGCAGCGCCTCGACCAGACGGCCGAGTTCGGCAGGAGTCGTGGCGGCCAACAGCGTGACATCGGCCGACACGGACCGTCGGACACGGCCGGCCGGGACGACCGCTCCCGGTGCCTCCTCCAGCACCACATGCGCGTTGATCCCGCCGAACCCGAACGCGTTCACCCCCGCCCGCCGCGGCCCGCTCCCACGCCGCCAGGGCTCCGCCTCCGTCACCGGACGCATCCGTGTCCCGGCAAAGCCCTCGTGCGGCTCTTCCAGATGGAGGGTCGGCGGCAGCGTCCCGTGGTGCACGGCGAGTACCGCCTTGATCAGCCCGGCCATCCCGGACGCCTGCATGGTGTGGCCGAGCATCGACTTCACCGAGCCCATCGCCACCGGTTCGGCGCCTGGCGTGCGCCGCCCGAACACCTCACCGAGCGTGGCGAGTTCGGCCTCGTCGCCGACCGGCGTTCCGGTGCCGTGCGCCTCGAGCAGACCGAGCGCGTCGGGCGCTGTCGGGTCGAGGCCGGCCCGCGACCAGGCTTTCCGCAGAGCACGGACCTGGCCGTCGACCAGCGGGCTCATCAGGCTCGCGGCCCGCCCGTCGCCCGCGACGCCCACTCCCCGTACGACGGCATAGACGCGGTCGCCGTCGCGCTCGGCATCGGCCAGGCGTTTGAGGAGTACGACTCCGGTGCCCTCGGACAACAGCGTGCCGTCGGCGCGGCGGTCGAACGGGCGGATGTGCTGGCTCGGGCTCAGCGCCCGCAGCTGGGTGAAAACGCTCCAGAGCGTAGCGATATGGCAGTGATGCACGGCTCCGGCGGCCACCACGTCGCAACTGCCGCTCGCCAGCAGACCGACCGCCTGCTCGACGGCGATCAGCGACGACGCGCAGGCGGCGTCGAGTGTGTAGGCGGGGCCCCGGAAGTCGAGCCGGTTGGCGGCCCTGGCCGCGGTGAAGCTCGGTACGAGGCCGATCGAGGCCTCCGGCTGCTCGGGCCCGAGCCCGGCCTGGAAGGCGTCGCGTACGGCGGCGATCCGCTCGTCGCCGAGTTCGGGTGCGAGTTCACGCAGGGTCGCGGCGAGCTGATGGGCGGTGCGTACGCGCTGGTCCAGGCGGGCGGTGGCGACGCCCATGAACCCGCCGCGGCCGAGGATCACGCCGATGCGGGAACGGTCGGCGGGCAGCCGCTCCTCGCCTCCCGCGTCGGCCACGGCCTCGGCGATGACGCGCAGCGCGAGCAGCTGATCGGGCTCCGCGCCCGCCACGGCCGCGGGCATGATGCCGAAGCGGGTCGGATCGAACGCGGTGAGGTCGTCGATGAATCCGCCGCGCCGGCAGTAGAAGTGGTCGCTGCGGGCGAGGCCCTGTGACCCGCCCGGGTCGTAGTAGACCTCAGGGTCCCAGCGCTCGGGCGGTACATCGCTGATGGCGTCGGTGCCGGCGAAGAGATTGCGCCGGTAGGCGGCCAGGTCCCCGGCACCGGGGAAGACCGCGCCCATGCCGACGATGGCGGCGTCGGTCGGGCGTGGCCCGCCGTCAGCCATGGGAGGTCTCCCCCGCCATGAGCACGACCTGCCCCGCGGTGCCGTGCGCCAGTTCGGCGAGGAACGCCGCGGTCCCCGCTGCCGGATCAAGGACCGGGATTCCGCGGCTCGCGTACATCCGTTCCAGCTCGGGTGTGACCATGCCGCCGGCTTCGGCTGCCCACGGGCCCCAGTCGACACTCAGCACACGGCCTGGGAACCGGCGTGACCAGGCAGGGTTGGTGGCGAGCGTGTCCAAGGCTTCATTGGCAGCCGCGTAGTCGGCCTGGCCGCGGTTGCCGAAGACACCGGCGACGCTGCCGAAGAGAGCGAGGAAGGCGGGGGCCGGATCCTCGCCGTGGTCGGCGGCGGCGTGGGCGAGATGGCGGGCGCCGTCGACCTTGGTGGCGAAGACCCGCGCGAAGGATGCCGGGTCCTTGTCGGCGAGCCGGCGGTCCTCGATGGTTCCGGCGCCGTGCACGATGCCGTCGAGACGGCCGTGGCGCGTACGGATGTCGTGCACGACGGCGCGTACGGCTTCGGCGTCGGTCACGTCGGCGACGTGGTAGCGCACCGAGGCGGCTGTGCTGTCGAGGGCGGCGAGCGTGGCCCGCACCTCACGCGCGGCGAGGATGCGGGTCGCCTCGATCTCGATTTCGGCGGGTGTGCGCAGGCCCTTCCCGAACAGGGCGGCACGCAGGGATACACGGTCGTGGGCGTGGGCGACGGCCGGGTCCTCGGCTTCCTCGGGCCGTGAGGTGCGGCCGACAACTTCGATGTGGCAGCCGGTCGTCTTGGCGAGGGCGAGGGCCGTGCGCGCGGTGATGCCACGGGCTCCCCCGGTGAGGAGGACGACGGCGTCACGGCCGATCGGGAGCGGTGGCATCGCTTCGGTGACCGGCAGGGGCGCGGACACGGTCCGCAGAGTGTTGCGGGTGCCGTTGGTGTAGCCGATGACCAAGGGCTCCTCGGGCGCGCACAGTTCGGCGATCAGATGGGCGGCGATCCGCTCGGGGCGGTCCTTGGGGTCGACGTCGACGGCGCGCACTGCGGTGCCGGGGTGTTCGATCGCCGCGGTGCGGGCGAAGCCGTACAGTCCGGCGCCGGGGACGGGGTCGGGCGAGCCGCTCCGGCCGAAGTCGCCGCCGCGGCCGGTGACGAGCAGGAGCCGGTGCGTTCCTTCGGTCAGAATGTCGCGCAGCGCGGCGAAGTTCTCCGGAAGCACGGGCGCGGGGGCGGGTCGCAGGGCGCTGAGGTCCACGACGCCGTCTGCTCCTGCAGCGTCCGCGAGCCGGTCCGGGTGGAGTGTGCGCACCTCTGCGCCGTGGGACTCCAGCGCGGCGGCGAGGGCGGCGGCGACACCGAGCCCGTCGTCGACGACGGCGAGCCGCAGTCCGGGGAGTACGTCGGCGGGGTCGCGGGTGTTGGCCGGCCCGATGGGGGCGACCTCGACGAGCAGCCTGTCCGGCAGCGGCACCGGGGCCGCCGCCACTTCCTCGGGGGCCGGGGGCCCGGAGGCCCGCACCGGCCCGTCGGCCGACACGGCTTCCGCCGCCGCGTCCCGTGTCACGATCCAGTCGACGATCCCGCCGATCGTCTTCAGCCGGGACAGTTCCTCGACGGCCGAATCGGCCGGGCCGTCCGCTCCCCGCGGCAGCCCGATCCGGTCGGCCAGCGCCCCGATGATCTCCACTCGCTTGATGGAGTCGACCGAGAGATCGGCCTCCAGATCCAGCGTGGGGTCGAGCATCTCCCTCGGGTAGCCGGTCCTGACGTGGACGATTTCCAGGACCGCGTCCAGGAGTTGATCGGGCGTCAGCGGTGGATGACCGGCGGCGGGCTCATCGGAGTCGACCCGCACCGGCGCAGGCACCGCCTGCGGCTCCGGCAGCGGCTCCGACACAGCTGTCGGACCGGCCTCGGCGCCCAAGTACCCCAGCAGTACGTCCCGCTGCGCGGCCACGAGTTCCCGTGCCCCACGCAGGTACTCCAGCACTGCGTCCTCCCGCCGGTCCACGGCCTCCGCCGCCGCACGAACCGGGGTCACGCGCCGTGCAGGGAGCAGTCCGCCCGCCACCGGAACGCCGTCCGCCGTGCGGACGAGGTGGCCGTCGACCAGCCATCCGGCTCGGCGGGGCGGCTCAGCAGGCAGGGCGGAGGCGCGGCCGGCGAACAAGGGCTCCGGGTCGAACGGGACCCCGGCGGCGGCGAGTTCGCCCAGCGCGTTCACCAGGCGGGCCAGGCCGTGCGCGCCCACGATGTCGATCGGCACCGCGGTGTGCGGCCGGTCGCCCAGAATGCGGCCGACGAGGCCCGTGAGCACCCGGCCCGGGCCGGCCTCCACAAAGGTCCTCACTCCCGAGGCGTACATCGCTTCGATCTGCTCGGCGAATCGCACGGGTTCGGCGAGTTGACGCGCGAGGAGCGCCCGTACGGACGCCGCCTCGACCGGATAGGGGCTCGCGGTCGTGTTGGACCACACAGGGATGGCGGGCTCGGTGACGGATGCAGCGGCCAGCTCGGAGGCCAGCGCATCCGCTGCCGCCGCGACGACCTCGCTGTGGAACGCGCAGGCGACCGGGATGCGTTCGGCCCTGATTCCCGCGTCCCGCAGCGCTCCGATCGCGGCGTCGACCGCCGCGGTCGGGCCGGAGATGACGCTCTGCGCCGGTGCGTTGTGGTTGGCGAGGACGCATCCGGGCGGCAGTTCGGGCAGCTCGCTCGGCGCCGCGGACACGGCTGCCATCGTTCCCGGGTCGTCGCCTGCGGCGGCGAGGATCGCATGGGCACGCCGGTCGCTGAGCCGCAGCAGAGTCTCGGTGTCGTACGCGCCTGCGGCCCAGAGCGCGACGAGTTCGCCGTACGAGTGGCCTGCGGTGCAGTCGGGACGTATGCCGAGTGAGGTGAGCAACTGGTGAGCGGCGGCGCCCGCGATGCCGAGGGCGGGCTGGGCGGTGCGGGTGTCGGTGACGGCGGCGCGCTGGGCGGCTCGCTCCTCGGGGGTGAAGGCGGCGGGCGGGAACATCGCGGCCGCGAGACGTGGATCCGCCTCGTACAGCAGCCCGCGCAGGTGGGGGAAGGCGATGAACAGGTCGTTCAGCATGCCCGGGCGCTGGCTGCCCTGGCCGGGGAAGAGGAAGGCGGACCGGCCGCCCGAAGCGGGCGCGGCGTCGTGCACGTAGACGCCCTCGCCACAGGCGTGAGTCCGGGCCCGGTCCAGCTTCGCGGGCAGGTCGTCCAGGCCCGTGGCGACGACCGCGATCCGGATGGCTCCCTCGCCGCGCGAGGTCTCCGCGGCGAGGTCGCGCAGGGGCCAGGGCCGGCCGGCCGCGTCGTTCTGCTCCAGACGCGCGGCGAGGCGGTCGATGGCGCCGAGCGCGGCGTCCCGGTCGGCTCCGCGGAAGCAGAACAGCTCGGCGGGCCAGGCGTCCAGGCCGTGCTCGGGCTCACCGCCGCCGTAGGGTGCGTCCTCATGACCCGAGAGCACTGCGTGGTAGTTGGTGCCGCCGAAGCCGAAGGCGCTGACGCCCGCGAACCGCTTTCCCGGGGGCGCGGTCCACGGCCTGGCCTCGGTGTCGAAGCAGAAGGGGCTGGCGTCGGGCTTCCAGTCGGGGTTGGGGCAGGCCAGATGCAGCGTCGGCGGCCGTACGCCGGAGTGCACGGCCCGTGCCGCCTTGATCAGCCCGGCCAGGCCCGCGGCGCATTTGGTGTGGCCGAGCTGCGACTTCACGGATCCGAGCGAGCAGGAACCCGCCCCGGAGTCTGCGAAGACCTCGGTGAGGACGGCCAGCTCGGTGCTGTCGCCGACGACGGTTCCGGTGCCGTGTGCTTCCACCAGGCCGATCTCGGCGGGTGCGATTCCCGCGCGCCGGTAGGCGCGTTCCAGGGCCCGTCGCTGTCCTTCGGGCCGGGGCGCGGTGAGGCCGAGGGATCGTCCGTCGCTGGACGCGCCGACGGCCTTGACGACGGCGTAGATGCGGTCACCGTCGCGTTCGGCGTCCGCGAGGCGTTTGAGTACGACGCAGGCGACGCCTTCGCCGAGTGCGATGCCGTCGGCGGATGCGTCGAAGGGCCGACAGCGGCCGGTGGGCGACAGGGCTCGTACGGAGGCGAACATCAGGTAGTCGTTGATGCTGTTGTGCACATCGGCGCCGCCGCAGAGCACCATGTCGCTGTCCCGGTCGCGCAGCTGCTTGCAGGCCAGGTCGAGTGCGGCGAGCGAGGACGCGCAGGCGGCGTCGATGGTGCAGTTGGCGCCGCCGAGGTCGAGTCGGTTGGCGACGCGTCCGGCGATGACGTTCGCGAGGACTCCGGGGAAGGAGTCCTCGGTCAGCTTGGGCAACTGCTCGTCGAGTTCGGGCGGCAGCCGGCCGAGATAGCCGGGGTGCAGGGCGCGGAAGCCGTACGCCCCGGCCAGGTCGGTGCCCGCTTCGGCGCCGAAGACGACGGAGGTGCGGGAGCGGTCGAACTGCCGCCGGCCCGCGTATCCGGCGTCGGTCAGTGCGCGGGCGGCTACGTCGAGTGCGAGCAGCTGCACCGGCTCGATGCTGCCGAGTGAAGCGGGAGCGATGCCGTGTGCGAGCGCGTCGAACGGTGCGGCCGACAGGAAACCGCCCCACCGTGACGGGGTGCGCTCCCCCGCGCGTGCCGGGTCGGGGTCGTAGTGGATCTCGGGGTCCCAGCGGTCGGCCGGGACTTCGGTGACGGAGTCGGTGCCGGCGACGATGTTGGACCAGTACGCGGCGAGGTCGTCCGCGCCGGGATAGCGGCAGGCCATGCCGACGACGGCGATGTCCAGCGGTTCCTCGGGCCCGGACGTCGGCGCGCCCGCTCGCAGCTCCTCGAGTCGCTCTTCGAGCAGCCGTGTTGCGCCGTCGGTGACCTTGGTGTGCAGTTCGGCGACGGTGGTGACGGCGGTGCGTGCGGTGGCGATCTGGCCGAGCATGTACAGGCCCTCATCGCGCTGCACGGCCTCGTCCACCGGCACGAGTCCCGTCTCGGTGCGGCGCAGGCCCTTGCTGGCGAGCCGCAGCCGTCCGAGGTTGAGCTTCTCCAGTTCGGCCCAGACCTCGCTCTGGCTCGCGCCGCCTTGCCGCAGCCGTTCCGCCGTGGCGGTGAAGGCGTCGACGTACGGCGTGGTGGCGCACCGGGTCGCATGGCCCGGGGAGGTGTGCAGCAGGCTGGTGGCCTCGCAGCCGATGGCTTCCTGCTGGAAGCCGGGCAGGATGGCTCCGGCGGTGACGGCATCCTCGGTGAACAGATAGGCGGTGCCCATGAGGACCCCTGTCCGGGCTCCGCGCTCGGCCAGCGGGCCTGCGGCGGTCATGGCCATCGCGGCGGACCGCTCGTCGTGGATGCCGCCGGCGAACAGCACGTCGAGTTCGGCGGCGTACGGGCACGCGAGCAGCCGGTCGATCTGCTCCTCCCAGAGCGGGAAGGCGGCGCGCGGGCCGATGTGGCCGCCGCACTCCAGCCCTTCGAAGACGAACCGCCGCGCGCCTTCGGCGAGAAACTGCTCCAGCAGTCCTGGTGAGGGCACATGCAGATAGGTCCGGGTGCCTGCGGCCTCCAGCTCGGCGGCCTGCGCAGGCCGGCCGCCGGCGATGATCGCGTACGAGGGTCGGGCGTCGGCGACGGCGGCGAGCTGTTCGCGGCGCAGTTCGTCGGGCGCGAAGCCGAGCAGGCCGACGCCCCAGTCGCGGCCGGCCAGGCGTGCGGCGGTCTCGGTGAGCAGTTCGCGCACCTCGGAGCCGTTCATCACGGCCAGCGCGACAAAGGGCAGCCCGCCCGACTGCGCCACGGCGCAGGCGAAGGCGGGCCGGTCGCTGACGCGGGTCATGGGCCCTTGGGCGACGGGCAGATGGCCTTCGCCGCGGCGAGGCTGGAGCGGACGGGCCAGTACGGCCGCTTCGAGGTGGCCGGTGATGGCCGCTCGCACCGCCTGAACGACGGAGCCGGTGGTGCGGTGGCGCGCGGCGAGCCGGGCGGCGGCGGCTCCGTCCTGGCCGACGGGCAGCGGCTGCGTGCGCAGACCGCGGGCGCCGAGCTGTTCGGCGACTTCGCCGTGAACGGGTGCCAGATCGGGGCGGGTGTAGATGCGGTGGCCCCCGACGACAGTGGTTTCGCTGCCGTCCATGGCCCGGATCGCGGCCTCGACGTCGGCGGGCAGTCCGTTCACGCCTTCGGTGGTGAGCGCGAGCTGGGTGTCGAGTACGACGCCGGCGGCCCCGCCCGCGACGGCTGCGGCGGCCGTGTGTGTTCCGATGCCCCCTGCCGCATGGATCGGCACGGTCAACTCCGGGTCGGCAAGGAGTAGTTGGAGCAGGACAAAGGTGGTCAGTTCGCCGACGCGGCCGCCCGCCTCGTGTCCTTTGGCGACGAGTCCGGACGCTCCGGCGGTGACGGCGGCACGGGCCTCGGCGATGTCGACGACCTCGGCCCATACCCTGCGCGTGGCCGTGCGCGCCCCCCACCCTGTCGTTCCGGTGCGCCAGTGCTCTGCGGCGAGCAGGACGGTGTCCACCGTGTCGGGCAGTTCGTCCGGTGCGACGAGGCATCCGGCCGGTATTCGTACGCCGTACCCCCGTCCCCGCAGTGAGTCCATGGCGGCCCGTGCCCGTTCACGATCCCTGCCGAGGTCGAGCATGCCCAGCGCGCCGGCACGTTCCGCGGCCGCGACCATCCGCGCGTCGGGCTCCTCGAACGGGCTCACCACGACGACGAGATCCCGTACGGCGTGCCGGAGGGTGGGGTGAGGGATCACGGGCTCTCCTTGGGTTCCGAGCAGGGCCGGGCGAGGGAGCGAACGTGGCGCATGTGCCTCATGTCCACGGAGTACCGGTGGCACGGCACCGCGGATACGCAGGCATGACAAGGCGCACCGCGACGGGTCCCAGGAGGTACGGGCTCCTGTTCGTCAGGGCGGTACCGGGCGGTAACCCGCCATGCCGCGTTGAATCCTGCGGCGGTCGGCCGTCAGAGTCAACGCTCAGCCGCCGGCCATGCCACAGAGGTATGGCCTGTCGCCTGTGGAACTACTCTCAACTCCCCGGTATTGACGGGAATTTGTTCCCATTCGCGCTCTTACACCTGCAACACCCCAGGGCTACCGTCCGCATATGACCCCCACACTTCAGCAGCTGCGTTACCTCGTCGCCGTTGCGGACTGCCGATCCATCACGGCCGCGGCGCACTCGGTCTACGTCGCCCAGCCCGCGCTCTCCCGGTCCATCCAGTCGCTCGAACGTGACTTAGGGGTGGAGCTCCTCGAGCGCACGGCCTCGGGCGCGACGCTCACGCCGGAAGGCGCTCGCGTCGTGCGGCTGGCCCGCACGGTCCTTGACGCCGTGGAGGCGATCGAGGACATCCGTCCGGCGCATACGGGCTGCTCGCGCGCCTCGCTGGCGGTCGCCGCGACGCCGACCCTCTCACTGGATCTCGCCGCCGACCTGGTGCCCTCCTTCGCCGAGCGCCATCCCGCCATCGACGTACGCCTGCTCCAGCACGACAGCCGCGAGGCGCTCGTACGGGCCCTGACCGACGGCGCGGCGGAGCTGGCGCTGGTCGACCTGCCGGTCGACAAAGAACTGTTCACGCACCGTCTGCAGGACCGGGAGATCGTGCTGATCTCGCCGCCCGGCTCGGGGCTGCCCGATCCGGTTCCGTTCCGCATGCTCGACGGTCTGCGGATGGTGCTGCCGACGCCCGGTACCGGCGCTCGCGCGGAGCTCGACGCGATGTTCGGCCGGCTCGGTGTACGGCCCGTCGCGGTGGTCGAGTCGGACGAGCGGCCGGCGTGGGTGACCGGCGTCGCGGACGGTCGTGGCTCGCTGATCTGGTACCGGGACATGGTCCTACGGGCTTTCGGCAGTCGCGTGGAAGTCCGGTCGTTCACAACGCCGTTGCTGCGTGCCGTCGACATCGTGCACCCGCGCCGCCCGCTCAGCCGCGCCGCCCGCGCGTTCCTCTCGCACGCCCGGCACAACGCAGCGGTGCGGGAGCCCGCGAGATAGGGCGACGGGTCCTCGTGCCTGCCGGGCATCGCCCCATGCCCAACCGGCGGTACACGCTTGGGGCCTGGAGTGCTCGACGTTGCTGATGGTTCGGCGCCCCGACGGCCCGCTTCTGACCAGGCTCTTGGCGTTGTGACGCCGTGTCGAGATCTGTTTCTTACCGCGACTGCCGACGGCTACGAGCATGGAAGGCCATGGCGACGGTTGCACTGGTGGGAACGCTGGACAGCAAAGGCGTGGAGTACGGCAGGCTGCTGGACCATCTGCGACGGCACGGCTCGAGACCATCCTCGCGGATGCCGCGGCTCGCGCAGATGTTCGCGGATGGCGCAGGAGGAGTACGGCTCATCGGCCAGGACCACGACCCGCGCGGTCCGTTGACGTCCCCGCGGTCGAGGAACGGTGGGGGAACTCGGTGACCTGCTCCGGTGAGAGCAGGCACGGCTCCGGGAGGTAGTCGCCGAGTTGGACGATCGGCGGCTCGGGCGGTGCGTCGAGGACGTCGGTGACGGTGGCGGAGGAGCGCCAGAAGAGTGCGGTCCTGGGGTGGATCGCCTCGTCGATCGGGTGGCCGAAGGGGCACCACAGGACTTGGAGGAGGTCCGCGGCGGGCGGGCAGGGGAAGGGGACGTCGCGGGTGTACAGCTGGGCCACGGGGAGGAGGAGGATCGGGCCGTCGAACCACGGGCGGCCCGCGTTGATCCGCTTCTCGGTCTCCAGGTCCTCGGGGGTCCACTCGGGTGCCTCGGGGTCGAGGCGCAGCCGCTCGGTGGCTGCGGCGCGGTTGCGGCGCAGGAGCCGGATGTCGTCCGGGAGTGGACCACCAGCGCCGCGCGGCTGTCGTGCGGTCCTTCGCAGTGCGGCCACGGCTCGTCGGCGGGCCACAGCAGCGGCCCGCCGACGGAGCTGTCGCGCGGTCGGCGACCCCGGCCGGGGGTGCAGCCGGGTCGCCGTGCGCGCCAGCGGGGCCAGTTGAGGGAAGAGCGCGGTGACGTCGAACGGCCGCGGCGGGGTGGCGCGACTCATTCCGGCTCCCGATGGTGTGAATCAGCTGAGATCAGTTCCCGAGCGGCGGCTGGGGCGGAACCGGTCCCTCGCCCGCATAGGTGTCGCCTCGCGGTGCCGAGGGGGCGTCGTCCTCGGCGAGCGTCAGGCTGGGCCAGGGCCCGGCGAGGGCGGTGTCGTCCAGGGTGATGCCGAGGTGGTCGAGGACCAGGGCCACCACCGGCGCCATCCCGGCGTCCTCACCCTCGTGCGCGGCGAGCGCCGCTGCCACCCGGTCCCACCAGGGTTCGGTCCGCGCGGGCCGGGTGTGCTCCATGCCGGGCTCGAAGTTCACGACGCACTCGCCGTCGCGCCAGTACTGGAAGACGTCGAGCCCTTCAGTGGTCAGCACGTTGTACGTCTCGGTGCCCCGGGACAGTTCCGCGAGCGGTTCGTTCCAGGATCCGATGACACCGTCCTCCTCGAGACAGAAGGCCCAGTCGCCGAGCCTCCCGGATCGCAGCAGCGAAACCGCTCCGTCGCCGGAGTCGCCCGAGGGAAGATCCGAGGCCTCGTCCGCATCGAGCGGACGCGCCTGCTCCGGATCGGCTCCGTACCGGGCGAACACCTCCTCGGGGCCCAGCCCTCGTGTGAAGGTGATGCACATCCAGGCCGTCGCCCACTCGAGCGAACGCGCGTCCGTGCCTGCTTCCATGTTCTGCCTCCGTCATTCACACCTGGCATCGTCTGCCGGGGTCGAACCTTCCGGGCTCCCCGCAGCGAGCGAGGCGCGGCGGAAAGCCCGGTTCATGATGCCTGGTTCAGGCAGCGGGACCGGCTTACGGGGCGGGATGCCCTGTGGGGTCCTACGCCGTGAACTCGATACGGAACGGGTCACCCTCCACGAGACGCTGGTACTTACGAAGAGAGCCGAGGACCCCGCCCGCCGAGCTGTTGGCACGCTGGGTGATGTGGAGCCGCAGACAGGTCTCGTTGCCCGAGGCCGGACGGGTGGGCCAGGTCGCCGGGGCGGACGAGCCGGGAGCAGAAGTCCTCGGCGGCGAAGGCAGCGCTTTGCATGGTCGTGGCGGTAGCGGCGGCAGCACCGTCCGCGGTCTCGTCCGCCGCCCCGGCAAGAGGCGTACGGGCCGGTGCGGCCTGTCCGTCAGCGGCGCCGGCGGTACCGGTCGTGGTGAGGGCCACGGTGAGGCAAGGGTGCGGGGGAGATCGCTGAACCATCGGCAGTACCGGCACCGATCAGTACCCCGGCCGCGACATCACTGGCGACAACAAGGCCGACTGTCAGCGTACGGACTTAGCTTGACTCTGTCGGGGATCTTGGAGTTTCGCGGTGCGGCAGCATGATCAACGGGCGTGCTCGGTCGTTCCGATGACCGATGCAGCTGTCGAGGTGCCCGTTGTCCCTCCGCCCCCGTTCCGGTGAGCAAGTCCCGCCTCTGACCGCGCGGATCGCGCGGGGGGCCCGTACACAGCGGTGCCGTTGGTGTTCCGCGTCGCCTGGCCGGAGGAACTCCCCGGCCGTGCTGGCCCTGCCTCCCCCCGTTGCCCCAATGCCCACCGGACGACTGCTTTGGTATCCGGCGAGCCGAATGCCCTTCTCGGACAGGTGAGCCCAGAGTCCGGTACGGCTGTGGAAAGTGCCGTACCGGACAGATGGAGATCAGGCCTCGCGCGAGCCGTCGTACATCCCCTCGATGACCTCGGCGTACTCGCGCTCCACGACAGGCCGCTTGACTTTGAGGCTCGGGGTGAGTTCACCGTGCTCGATGTCGAGGTCGCGCGACAGCACCGAGAACTTCTTGATTGTCTGCCACCGTTGCAGGTCGCCGTTGACCCGCTGAACGAAGCCGTCGATCAGCTCGTGGACCTGTGGCGAGGAGACGACCTCGGCGTAGCTGCGGCCGCCTAGGCCGTGAGACGCCGCCCAGGGCATGATCACGGTCTCGTCCAGGGTGATCAGGGCGCTGCAGAAGTTGCGGCCGTTGCCGATGACCAGGATGTTGCTGACGAACGGGCAGACGGCCTTGAAGCGGCCTTCGATCTCGGTGGGCGCCACGTACTTGCCGCCCGAGGTCTTGAACACGTCCTTCTTGCGGTCTGTGATCCGGACGAAGCCGTCCTTGTCCATCTCGCCGATGTCGCCGGTGTGCAACCAGCCGTCACTCTCCAGCACCTCTGCGGTCTTCTCGGGGAGGTTGTGGTAGCCGCGCATGATGCCGGGGCCCCGCAACAGGATCTCGCCGTCCTCGGCGATGCGGACCTCGGTGCCGGGCAGCGGTGTGCCGACCGTGCCGACCCGGTTGTCGTCGGCGGGGTTGACGATGCAGCCCGCGCTGGTCTCCGTCAGACCGTATCCCTCGAGGACGTGCACGCCGGCGCCGGAGAAGAAGTAGCCGATATCGGGGGCGAGTGCGGCACTGCCCGAAACGCTGGCGCGCAGATTGCCTCCGAAGGCCGCGCGGATCTTGCCGTACACCAGCCTGTCAGCGATGGCGTGCTGCAACGCGAGCGACAGAGGCACGCTGCGTCTTCCGGTTGCCGCCATGCTCTGCTGCCCGGCCCTGGCATAGTCGCGGGCGACCTTCGCCGCCCAGAGGAAGATCTTGTACTTGGCGCCGCCCTCGGCTCTCGCCTTTCCCGCGATGCCGTTGTAGACCTTCTCGAAGATCCGCGGGGCGGACGCCATCAGGGTGGGGCGTACGGCAGGCAGGTTGGTGATGATGTGGTCGACCCGCCCGTCCACGGCCATCACGTGGCCGGTCCTGATCTGACCGGAGATCAGGGCCTTGCCGAAGACGTGGGACAGCGGCAGCCACAGGAACTGCACATCGTCGGAGCGCAGCAGCCCGCCGGCCTCCTGTGCCACGGCCTGGTACGACCAGCAGTCGTGCACCAGGCGCACGCCCTTCGGTCGGCCGGTGGTGCCGGAGGTGTAGATCAGGGTGGCGAGCTGCTCCGGGTCGATTGCCCGGACCGTCTTCTCGATCGCGTCCGGGTGCTCTTCGAGGTACGCCGTGCCCCGCTTCTCCAGCTCAGCGAGGGACAGCACCTCCAGCCCCTCCACCTGCGGGATGTCCGCCTCAGGGTCGAAGAGGATCGCGTGGCCCAGCTCGGGCAGGCGGTCGACGTGGGCGACCACCTTGGCCAGCTGGGCGGCGTTCTCGACGAAGATCGCCCGGCTGCCGGAGTCGGAGAGGATGTACACCGTCTCGTCGGCATTGGTGCTGGGGTAGACGGCGGTGGCCGCCCCGCCCGCGCACATGACGCCCAGGTCGGCCAGGATCCACTCAACTCGGGTGGAGGAGGAGATCGCCACCCTTTCCTGGGGCTGCAGTCCGAGGGCAAGCAGGCCGGCTGCGATCGCCATGACGCGCTCAGCGGTCTGCGCCCATGTCAGCGAGCGCCACTGCTCGGTTCCGGGATCACCGTCGGCGGCCGGCGCGGGATAGCGGTAAGCCTCCCGGTCGGGTGTGGCCTCGACTCTTGAGAGAAAGAGGTGCGCCACGGAAGCCGGGCGATTTTCAAGAGGGAACTGCGCGGAACTCACATTGGCCTCCGGGCCCGGGTGCGCCCATCAAACGACTTGTTGACTGACAGGTAACTCGCAAGCAGTGGTCAGAGTAGGGGGTGAGCCCGCCGACGCGTAAGGGAGGAAGACGCTGCACAAGCCGCAATGTCGAACCTTGGGCACGCGCACAAGGAGCCTCCCTCGCCGGGGCTCCGGCGCCTCGGCGACATACAGGTGATCCTCTGGCGTGGTAGCCGAGTACAGGGCGATGACAGGGGCCGGGGACACCTGTCCGGCATCGACAGACTGGTCTTCACGCAGCCGGTCTGGCTGTGGACGTCGGCCACCGGCCTGTAAGGCGAGGACGTCGGCCTGCGCCGGCAGGCGTTCCTGCGCAGATTCGAACATGCTGGTGCTCGGATCGGGCAGGTAAAGCTCTGCCGATCACTGACGGACGGCATTGGAGACCGCTGTCCACCTCCACTCCCCGAATCCGGCAAGTCCACTCCTCAGCCTCGGGCTGGTCAGCCTCGGGCTGGTCCGGAGCGCACCGGTCACGGGACGGACCTCTCCTCGTTTCGGAAGGCAACACCAGCTGCCCAGCCGACCGGAGTCGTCTCACCCGCGACGTGGTGCTCGG
Source organism: Streptomyces sp. NBC_00390 (assembly GCF_036057275.1). Taxonomy (NCBI): domain Bacteria; kingdom Bacillati; phylum Actinomycetota; class Actinomycetes; order Kitasatosporales; family Streptomycetaceae; genus Streptomyces; species Streptomyces sp. NBC_00390. The sequence continues at coordinate 1,190,575 of NZ_CP107945.1, forward strand.
TGTGTGAGCGCGCGACCGCACCGTAGGATTTGCGACGACGCACCCAGGGCGGCGGCGGCTCCGGTCCGCTGACCCGTTCCAGGCCATTCCGTCACCTCACGAAGCGCATTTCGTCGGTTCCCCCCACAAAGACGGGGGTGGGAACACGACCGGGCCCACCCCGGCCGACAGCGGCAGGAGCGGGCCCGGAACGGGGGCGACGGTTTGTTCAGCGCCGGCGGGGCACCGACGGACGGGGTGGTGTCCGACTGGCCGGTCTCATCGCACCGGAAAGCCGAAGCTGTATCCCTGCTGCCGGAGCCACGGCAGGATCTGGCGCAGAGCAGCAACTGTCTGGCTGCGGTCTCCGCCCGCGTCGTGGAACAGAATGGTGGGACCGTTGGAGATCTCGTTCTTCACGGTCTCCACCATCGTGGCTGCCCCCGGTTGCTTGAAGTCTTTGGAGTCCACGTTCCAGCCCAGGGGTCGCATTCCGTGCGAGGCGGCGAGCTGACGGCTGTAGGGAGTGAAGGCGCCGCCCGGAGCACGGTAGTAGAGCGGCTTGACGCCCCCTGAGGCCTCGCTGATCATCTGCGCCGCGTCCAGGATCTCCTGGGACTGGCGGGCACGTGACGCGGTGCCCATCGTCGTGTCGTGGGAGACGGAGTGGTCACACAGCCGGTGTCCGTCCGCGACCACGGCCTTGACCAGGTCGGGATGAGCCTTGGCCTGCGTTCCGACCATGCAGAAGGTCGCCTTGACGCCGTTGTCCTCGAGCACGGCGAGGACTTCAGGTGTCCAGGTCGGGTCCGGACCATCGTCGATCGTGATGTTGACGCCCTTGGCACCCATCTCGGATGCGTGCGCGATGTCCATGCTGACGGTGGGGGCGGGGAGCTGGGGGTCTGGAACGGAGGTCTGGCTCACGATCGGCTTCGGCTTCGAAGGCGCGGCCGACTCGGTCGCGGGAGGGGCGGCTTGGGTCGTCCATGCCGCTGCCAGGGCGGCGACCCCCGCCACGCCGATGGCCGCCGCCATTATGCGACCGTTCATTCCCAGGCTTCGATGCCGCCCCATGTCCGCTCTCCGCTCTCCCCTGCGCCTGACTTGCACCCGGGAGGACGGGAGCGACGACGTGACGGATCCGCTCGTTACCGATCCCGAACATTTCCGTCGACGGGGCCGCCCCTCTCGGCGTCGGCAAGGAGGATCGCCCGCTGTCCCAGCGCTTACCCCGTAACCGGCAGGGCCAAGTACGAGGCGGATGGCCAGAAAGGCAGGTAGACGCAGCGTGTGCGCGGACCGGAGGACCGCCACACGCGCGACACACCCTGGCCCGGTGCCCGCAGACCCCGGGGTGCGGTGACACGTCAACAGGCCCCCTGCCACTTGTGACGCACTCCGTCAGCACTCAACAAACGAAAGAGAGACGAGACACGATCATGGCGTAGAACATCACGCGACGAATGGCCTGCGTCGGCGCGCTGCTCGCGTTGAGCGCATTGATGGGGGCGGCGCCGGAGGGCGCCGTCGCCGCGGCCGGGGCGCCGGACACCGCCTACATGGCCTGGCGCGGAGCCTAGCCTGACAACCACATCTGGTGGTCCACCTTCAACGGCACCTCGTGGTCCGGCCAGAGATCTTTGATGGTGCGGGTTACGTCGGGCCGTGACGGCTGCCGTGGTCCGCGCTATGCCGGGAGAACGAGGTATCCCGATGGCGGTGGATTGACGGCTGAGGAACGGGCTCGGCGTGAGCAAGTCCGGCTCGAGATAGATCGGTCCTTCAGGGTCATTACGGCCGCTTCCGGGCCATTGAGGGTCTAGGTCTCCCGCCATCAGTCGCTGTGGTTGCGGTACTTCGGCGCGGTACGGCACTGACGACCCGTGGAGCTCCGTCTCCGTGGCGCCTGTTCCTCGCCCTGTTCCTGGGCTGACCGCAGGCACCAGCTCCGGCGGTTGCCGTGCAGTCCGCATCGTCGACGTGCCCTGAGAACGGTACGGCGGCGGGCCCGTAAGGACACCTCACCTGGATCTGCGCCCGGGCCGAGGTGGCGGCGGCTTACGGGGCGGTCGGCAGGGTTCGCATCAGGAGTAGCGCGATGTCGTCGGTGTAGCTGCCTGGTGGGGAGGGCGGCGTGGATGAGGCAGTCGGTGAGTTCGCACCGACCCCATACTGGCTGCGCAGTTCATTTCGCCTCCTGGACCGTGAACGAGCCTGGCTCCCGGTGGGCGAGACTCACCGGGAGCCAGGCAGCGGCTGTGGCACCGAAGGGTGCGGGCTCGCCCTTGGTGAAAGGGCGAGCCCGCAGGAGTGTGCCGTGCGTCAGCGTCAGCAGCCCTTGGCCCCGCCGGGGCTGTCCTTTTCATCGACCTCGATGGGGTAACCGAGGAAGCGTACGTCGTACAGGACCGCGTCGGCTGTGTAGGTCGTTCGAGGACTGACTTCGTTGCAGGCGATGGATGTCGTCAGGGACTTGGTGCCCTTCCAGTTGTTCAGCTGCACCCTGCCGTGGGCGATGTGGGTGCTGCCGATCCATGTGGGGCGGCGCAGATAGACGTTCAAGACGATGGTGTGCTTCGTCTTGCAGGTGACGGTGGCGCGCGCGTAGAGCCGCCCGTTCTGTACGAAGGGCCGTTCCACATTGAAGGGGCAGTCGCCCTTGGTGCCGGCCGCGCTCTTCTTCTGTGCCGCGGTGCTGGGGCGGGATTCGCTGGCGGCGTTTGCCACGGTGGTCCGCTGGGCCGAGCTGCTGTCCGTGCCGTTGAATGCGGTCACTCCGGTGGCCACGCCAAGCGTGCTGGTGAGGGCCGCGGCGATCACTAACGGACGGGAGACACGGGGTCGTGTGAGATGCATGCTGATGTGCCTTTCAGTTCATGGATGAGTGGCGCGAGCCGAGATGTGCCGGTGGCGGCTCGGGCTGCTGTCACGCCGTGCCGGTGAAGGCGTGTCCCCGCCCCGTGGCGACAGGTCGGGGGTGACGGCCTCGGGGGTCCCTCGCAGCGGCGGGGACCCCGGTTGCCGCCTGGCTCAGTGCTGCAGGGCGTAGATCGACTTCGCCTTGATGCGCCACTGGTCGCCCCAGGTCGTGCAGAGCGTGGTGCGGCGGTCCAGGGACTTGTAGTACTTGGTTCCGTTGGCCTGGATCTTCCAGCCCCGATGAGCGATGAAGCCACCGGTCGACTTCTTGTACAGGGCGCCGTTGCCGCCGACGGTGTAGCCGGGCAGGTAGTAGTGCTTGCCGCCCGGGGTCACGAGGTAGGGGCACGTGTCCCAGACCTCGAACCTTCCGATGATCTTGGACTGCTTCTGCGAGTGCTCCGCCGCCGCGACAGCGACCGTGTCGGTTGCCCTTTCGGTGGTGTAGACACCTGTGGCAGCGGCGGTGACGCCGCCGGCCAGCAGGCCCGCGGCAGCAACGGCCACCGCCAGCGACCGGGTTGATCGTGATCGTGCGATACGCATGCTGAATCTCCTTGAGCTGAGAGACGGGTGGATCGAGCCGAGCTTGTTCCCGTGGGCCTCGGCTGCGGTTGCGCCTGCCTGCGGTCGTCGACACCAGTGGGCGGCAGGGCCGGCCCGGCAGCGCGTGACGGCGCCTTCGACTGGGGCGCCGCCCGGCGGTGCGGGGCGGTGGAAGAAGCGTTGCCCGGCCAACCAGGACTAGGCAACGGATCACGGCGGACGGGACAGTCCGGAGTTGTCTGTGCTGGTCAGCCCTGGTGTCCTGGGCAGGTTTCGCTGCTCACGCCGAGCGGTTTGGTGGCGGCGGACGCACCCGGACTGTCCCGGACTCAGGAAGATCTGGCGGGACACCTTCACGCCGGATGAGCCTCCTGTGAGGGCCGCGAACTCCGCGGCCTCTGAAGGAGGTTGTGATGGCTCAGCAGACGTTGACCCTGCCCGGCAGGCAGGCACCGAGGCGGGCAGGGGCCCCGGTTTCCCACAGGCGCCCCCGCACCCGTACCCCGCGCAGGAGCGGCGAGCGGGAGGTGTGGTGGGCCCTTCCGTTCATGATGGTGCTGTTCGCGCTGTTCGTGCTGCTCGGTGCAGGCTTGATCGTGAACGAACCGAACGGGTCATCGTCGGCGTCGCGGCCGCCGGCGAGTCTCGTGCCCCAGCACCCCGCCGCCCCCGAGCCGCCTCAGACGCGGCCCACTCTCCCGTCGCAGCGGGTGCAGAAGCCTGCCGAGCCGGCTGAGCCGCGCCCCGGCCGGGATGCCGCCAGGCCGACGGGAGTGAAGAAGGTCCTGCTGCGGCCCGGTGACACCCTCTACTCCCTCGCCCACGAGCACGACACGACCGTCAAAGCCCTCCAGAAGCTGAACAACCTGGGCACCTCGACCCTGATCTACGCCTGCGACACCCTGCGCGTACCCTCCACGCCCAGCCCCACCGGCCACGAGCCGAGGGCCGATTCACACCACCGGCCCGCGCCGGCACCGAAGGACACGGACACCCTTAGCAAGAAGAGGCCTGCGAAGGGCGGCGCCGCAGCGGTCGCCTTCGCCAAGGCCCAGGTCGGCAAGCCCTACATCTGGGGCGGCACCGGGCCCCGCGGATACGACTGCTCAGGACTCGTGATGCGCGCGTGGCAGAAGGCCGGGGTGCACCTGCCGCGCACCACTTGGGGCCAGGTCGACGCCGGCAAGGCCACCACCCGCGCCAAGCTCCTCCCCAGCGACCTGGTCATCAGCAACGGCGGCGGCCACGTCGCCCTCTACATCGGTAACGGCAAGGTCGTCCACGCACCCCGCACCGGCAGCACCGTCACGATCGCCCCGCTACCGCCCGCCTCACAGGTCGTCGCCTACCGCCACATCACCACATGAGGCCGGCTGGCTTTGTTCATTCACGAGTTACGACAGTGGATGTTCACGACGTTGAGCAGCGTCCTGATGATGCCGTGTTCGATGTTTATGAGAAATCACAGCACCAGCTCAGAGGCACTTGTTGCTTGCCGGTGTCACCCGCTGCTGAGAGGCGGGCGCTCAGATTGCGTGGAAGTCGCGGAGGGACCAGGTTGCGGTGTCGCTCGTCGACATCAGGACGCGTGAGGTTGCCGGAGTCCCTGGAGCAGGAGGGCGATGAGGCGCCGGGGGTCGTAGCGGGGGTCGTTGTCGCGTCCGATGCAGAGGTTGCCGATGCCGCGCATCAGCTCGTAGGGCTGCGTGCCGGGCTTGATGTCACCGCTGTTGACGGCTGCGTCGAGCAGTTGGGCGCAGACGGGCAGCAGGCGGTCGAGGAAGTAGGTGTGCAGCGTGGCGAAGCGGTCGCTGTCGGACTGCAGGGCGTCGGCGAGTCCGTGCTTGGTAACCAGGAAGTCGACGAAGAGGTCGATCCACTGGCGCAGTGCGTCGAGCGGGGAGTCGGCGCTGGCCAGCAGGTCCGGGCCGGCTTCGGCGCATGCCTCGATCTGGTGGCGGTAGACCGCGGTGACGAGATCTGCCCGGGTCGGGAAGTGGCGGTAGATCGTGGCCATTCCGACGCCCGCCCGGGCCGCGATCTGTCGGATCGGTGCGTCGACGCCGGAGGCGACGAACACCTCGGCGGCAGCCGTGAGCACCGTCTGCCGGTTGCGCTGGGCGTCGGCCCGCTCGCTTCTGGCCGGCGCCTTCCCCGTGGGGCTCTCGGCGGGCATCACGTTCTCCTTCGACACCGCTTGACAAAACGGAGCGCTGCTCCGGACAGTAAATGGAGCGACGTTCCGTTTCAGCTTAGCCGAAACGGCCGCGCCTGACCGCCTTGTCCGTCGCCGGTCGCACAAAACCGCGGACGGCAGGTGCCACCGAAAGGGAACCCACATCGTGAGCACATCCACCGCCACCACCGCCGACGCCTTGGGCGCGCCCGTCCCGGTCCTGTCCTTCAGTCCGGTGGTGCTGTCCGTACCGGGACGTCCCGTGGACCTCCAGGTACGTGTCTCCGCACCCGCGACCGGAACCGGCCTCCCCGTCATCCTCCTCTCCCACGGCCACGGCCCCTCGAACAACCTCTCCTCGCTGAACGGCTACGCGCCGCTCGCCAACGTCTGGGCGGCCCACGGATTCGTCGTCGTCCAGCCCACCCACCTCACCTCCAGGACACTGAGCCACCTGGTCGCCGACGCCCCCGGCGCACCCGACTTCTGGCGCTCCCGCGCCGAGGACATGCCCCACATCCTCGACCGGCTCGACGTGATCGAGAACGCCGTGCCGCAGCTCGCCGGACGGATCGACCCCACCAAGGTCGCCCTCGCCGGACACTCGCTCGGCGGCTTCACCGCCGCCCTCCTGCTGGGCGCCGGACTCACCGACCCCGACACCGGGAACGTGGTGCACCTCGTCGAGCCCCGGATCAAGGCGGGCGTACTGCTCGCCGCGCCCGGCAGGGGCGGCGACGTCCTCAACGGGCCCATGGCCGAGCAGTGGCCGATCATCGGGGCCGTCGACTTCTCCACCATGACCACACCCGCCCTGGTCGTCGCCGGCGACAAGGACGACCCCCGGCACTTCACGGACATGGGGCCGGACTGGCACGCCGACCCCTACACCCTCGCCCCCGGCCCCAAGACCCTGCTCACCCTGTTCGAAGCGGAGCACGGACTCGGCGGGATCGCCGGATACGACGCCGCCGAGACCACCGACGAGAACCCCGAGCGGGTCGCCGCCCTCGCCCGGCTCACCGCGGCCTACCTCCGCACCCAGCTCCACCCCGGCGACAACGCCTGGCAGACCGCGCGCGAGACGCTGACGACCGGTCCCGACCCCGTCGGACGAGTCGAAGCCAAGTAACCCAGCCCCGGGCGACGTCCCGCATCGGACAGCCCGCGTCGTCGTCGTTCAGCTCGCCGCGTCTGGGCCGCGCAGGGGCCGCAGCCCCTCGCGCGGCCCGAACGTGGTGAAATGCCCGGGCCCGGGAGTCGCGAGGAACGGGGCGGCGCAGCAAAGCCCCCCTGCCGCGCGAGGCTGAAGGGGTGCAAGGGGTCAGTCAGCGGGCTGGAACTCGACGACGGTGTCTGGGCAGCCGACCGCCACGGTGTGTAGCGCCTCGGAACCCAGGACCCTCAGCCGTAGTCAGCTGCCGCGGCGCTGCCCAGACTCCTGCACTGTTCGGATCGCAGCCGACTGCGGACACTGCTCAAGCCGGCGAACAACTGCTGCTGGTACTCGTGAACAGAGCCGGCCGGACGACGCCCGGATCACAAACAGTCGTTGGTGACGTCCCAGCAGGTCTCCTCCGGGAAGGGATCACCACCACCGCCCGGGGGCGGTGTGCTCGTCGAGGACGGCGGTTCATACGGGGCCGGCGGCGGCTCATAAGGCTCCGGCTCCGGGGTCCACGAACTCCGCTCCGGCTCCGGGTCCCTGGGGACGGTCGTCTTCTTGGACGGAACCGAAGGCGAGACCTCCCGCGTTCCGCCCGGCGCCGGCTTGTCCTTGACAGGCTTGGTGACAGCGGCGCTGGAAGCCGCACCATCCCCGGGAGGGCGCGGCGTGCTCGACGGGGAGTCCGTGGCTGCCGGAGCGCCCGACCGGCCCACTTGCGGCTCGTCCTGGTCGCCGCCCGAACGCAGAATCCCGGTGGCCGAAGCGGTAAGAAGCACGATCGCGACAGCGGCCGTAATGACCACGCCCGGTCGCCGAAGAACACGCAGGGCCGCCCTCGGCCCCGCCCGGACAGGGTTCATTGCCGGCAGCGCAACGGAGGATCCCTCCTGCACCAAGTCCGCGGCCGGGGAAACCGCGTCGGCGTCAGCCACAGGCTCCGCGACCCTCGATCCCTCAACCCCGAGCGGATGCGGCGCGCCCGCCACAGCCTCCGTACGAGCAGCAGGCGTCTCGGATTCGACCGCCTCTCCCGAAGCGTCCGCATCGGCAACCTCGCCGTGGTGGTCGGCACCGTCCGGGGTGACTTCCTCCGAGCCGCTGCGCGGGTCCGGGTCTCCCTGCAGGCTCTGTGCGGCAGACGGTTCTTCCGCAGCGGGCATGAGGGCAGAGGAGTGCTGCTCGAGCTCGACAGCCAGACGCTTGCGGACTTTAACCCAGTCCTCGACCGTGGCCTCGTCACCGCCGCAGGCCCGGACAAAGGCAGCGAGCAACTCCTCCCGAGGCAGCTCCTGCCTGCTCAGCGCGCCGGAGAGCGTGGCACGCGGCAGCACGTCCCCCACCGCCCCGGCCCGGCGTTCCAACTCGCGATAGCTCACGTCCGCCCACTGGCGTAACTGACGCATCACCGCCACGAATTGCGCAGATTCCTCGGCGTCATGCGGCCGCGGCATCCCCCCGTCCACCCCTGTCCCCCGTATCCATTGTCAGAACTCAGTGATCCTCAGGCAGCTTAGGACACGACAAGGCCTTCACCCGGCCGGTTCTCTCGAACGCCAACCGGGCGAAGCGGTGTCGGACTCTTGCCCCGCATGGAAGGGTGTTCCGTCCTGGCCGGGGTGTTTGGTTCGGGCGTCAGGTGTCGCGCCAGTTCGGCGTGGATCAGCCGGTCGGTACCTGCCGCTTCGACAACGTCCTCGCTCACCGCCCGTAGGCGTCCGTGTACGGCAGGGCGGCACCCTGTACAGCGGCTGGCCTGAGAAAAGCCGCTGCCGAGCTGCCGTAAGAAGTCCGGGATCCCCTGCCCCACCGACGTCGGGTCGATGAGAACGCCCAGCGCCAGGACCCGGGATCCGCCTTCTGCGCATGACACCGGCGCTGCGAGGCCGCGCCGTGAGCGACGTCGAACTCGTAGAAGCCGCTGCCAGTGGCTCCCTGCCTTGGTCGCTTCGGCTCCCGCCTTCGTGAGTGCTCCAGAACTCTCCTGGGTACGGCTACTCATGCGTCGCGCAATGCTGACGCCTACCGTCACATGCATGTTCAAGAGCCTTGTATCCAGAGCCGGGGCCTCCCGGCGGTCCGTCCTGTATGCCGTCACAGGGCTCGTGATGATGGCGCTGCTCGTCGCTGCCGTGGTGGCGGGGAACGTCGTGTGGAACGGCGCGCCGTATCCTTCGGCCGACCCCGACGCGGTCGCGCAACGGCTCAAGGCCCGGTCCGACGAGGTGTACGACGGCTTCGCGCTGCCCGAAAAGTACGCCGCGGACCCGGGCAGGGTCGATACCGGTGCCTGTTACCACCGCGGGCTGAGGAGCATCGCCCACATTGACGAGGCACGAAGCGACGTCCGCAGCTTCGGTCTCGATTGGAGCGTGCCCGACGTCCCCGAAGCAACCGCCCGAGACGCGCAGCGACGCGTGCGCCGACAGCTGGTGCAGAAGGGTTGGAAACTCACCCACGAAGGCGACCGTGCAGGCGCAGCCTTCCGCCAACTGGGCTTCCGATTCGAAAACCCGGAAGGCGGCGACCAGGTCGACGTACGGTGGAACAACTCGACCACGACTCTGTTCATCAGCGTCTACGCCCCCTGTGCGCAGGTTCCCGACGAGTTCGTGGAGGACGACTGGTCTGAAGCGGACTGGCACCCGAAAGAGCAATCCGCTGGGCGTTGAAGGACCCCTTCCCGCTCCTGAGGACTCGTCACGCGGCTGGATTCGTTGGCCGAGCAGCTGACTTCATTGTCCAGGGACACGGATCGCCGGGCTCACCACGGATGAAGGCGCGGATAACCTCGGCAACCTGAGAGGCGCCGGCCTCGGAGGCCGGAGCGACGATGGACATGACCGACGCCCCCGTCCTGGTCGAAAGCGAAGTCCCAGCCGCCGTTGCCGTAGATGCGCACCTCGACGTCGACGTCGCCGTGGAAGCCGCCGCGCGGGGTGTCGGGGCCGCGATCTCAGGTTGCCCGTACGTCCTTGCGGATGCCGTCCACCTCCGTGGCGAAGGAGTCAAGGTCCACGTCTTCGGGCTTGACGTTGGAGCGGAGAACCTGGCTCACCGGCGCGACGGTGGATGCGTCCGCCCAGGTGCACGCCGCCTCCACCGCGTCGACGTCCTTGACGGGTTCCTCACCGGAACCGGACTCTCCCTCGGCCTTCCGCCACCAGCACGCTGAGAGCCGAAGGCGGTGCGGGACGGGCTCAGATTCCGTGCGTCGACAGGCAGAAGGGATGACCCGCCGGGTCCAGGAGCACCCGCCATACGTCGGGCCGCGGCTGGAAGGAAGGCAGGACGGCACCCAGGGCGAGCATTCGCTCCTGCGCGGCGTCCAGATCGTCGACGCCCAGTTCGAGGTGGGCCTGCTTGCTGTGAGCGGGATCAGGCCAGGCCGGAGGCTGGAAGCCGGCCTGGCGGACGAAGCCGAGCCCCGGGGCTCCCTCCCGCCCCAGCAGGACGAAGTCGTCACTGCGGTACAGCACGGGCAGGTCCAGGGCATCGCCGTAGAAGCGGGCCAGATCAGCTGGGTCAGGACAGTCGAAGTCGAAGGAAAGCAGACGGATCTCGGGGGTGCTCATGGGACCGGACCGTAGGCCACGACCCTGACAGGACGTGTCCTGGTCATACGGAACACTGGCGAACTGTGATCAGGACCTCCTCCCGTCTGCTGCGCTTGGTGTCGCTGCTGTCCGCGCGCCCCGAATGGACCTGCCGTGAACTGGCCGAACGCATGGCGGTCACCGACCGCACAGTCCGCCGGGACATCGCCCGGCTGCGGGACCTGGGCTACGGAGTCGAATCCGCGCCCGGCCCCTGGGGCGGCTACCGGCTCAGCCCCGGAGCCCGGATGCCGCCGCTGGTACTGGACGACGAGGAGGCCCTGGCCGTCGCCGTCGCCCTGCGCGAAGCCGCGCTCAGCGGAGTCCTCGGCACCGGGCAAGCCGCCCTCTCCGCGCTGCTCAAGCTCCGCCAGAGCCTGCCCACACACCTCGCGGACCAGCTGAACACACTGGACGGCACACTCGAACACACCCCCCGCTCCGGCGAACCGCAGATCGACACGCTTCTGCTGCTGGAACTGGCGCGAGCCTGCCACAGCGCACTGCGCACCACCCTCTCCTACCGGGACCACACCGGCCGGGCCTCCGTGCGAGCCGTCGACCCATACCGCCTGGTCCACACCGGCCTGCGCTGGTACCTGGTCGCCCGGGACGTCACCAAACAGGAATGGCGCACATTCCGCGCCGACCGGGTGGTGAGCGTACGCCCCACCACCGAACCAGCCGACCTGACCGATCCGCCCGACGCCGCAGCACTGGTCTCCCGGGGAATCGCGAGCGTCGTCTACCCCGTATACACGACGATCCGCCTTCCGCTCCCCCTCGACCGCGCCCTGCAAAAAGTCCCACCCACCATCGGCACACACAACCCTGACGGCCCCGAAGCCACCGTGGTCGAGATCGGCGGCAACAGCACCGACCGCCTCGCCGCCTACCTCCTCAGCCTGGCCACACCGCTCACAGTGCTGTCCCCAGACGAGGTACGCCAGGCACTCATCCGCCACGCCCACGCTCTCCTGACAGCCAATCGCTGACAGCGACGAACATCAAGGCGAAGAGACGGAGGGACTTCACCGCTCCTCACCTTGAAACGGTGCAGTCAGTAGCAGGGCGGTTCGACAAGGGCTCGGCGTCTTCCGAGGAAGGGCAGCTCGGCGCCAGTTCAGCGCCCGCAGCACCGCGTTGATCACGCGTCTGATACCGACCATCCCAGCACGGGAGCAGCATCCCAGCACCAGAGGGCTCACACCCTCCTGGGCACCCCTACGCAACCTTGCGTGCAGGCACCCGGTTTCCTCCCGTCGAGACCGTCCAGGCAGCAGCCTGGAGTCGCCGCGCCCACGGCTGGGCGGCGGCGAAGCTGCGGCTGGGTTTCTCTCTGACCGGTGGCGGAAAATCACCCCGCGGGGCTTGCCTCTAGCCGTTCAAATGGTGCGGGCCACGGGGCGGTGAAACAGGGCCCGAGCTCGGCGTTCCATCCGTGCCCCGAGACCGGAAGCGGCTAGCTGGGAGGACCGCAACCGTAAGGTCGAGGCCCTCGCATCCGTATCGTTATAGCGAGACAGCGAGTGTCCGAGGGGCGATTCGACCACTAACGATACGGTCGTGATCGCCCAAGGACGTCTCGGGCTGCAAGACCCTCCGGGTGGTCCCACCGTCTCCTTGTGAGAACTGGCTCCTGCCCATCACGACACGGCCAGTCTTCAGGAACCCATCAATCGAGTTGCGCCGTCCTACCCACACCCGCCCGCTGCACTACCGTTCCCGGCACGCACGATACTCGCTGATCGAGCCGTGCAGAGATGCCGCGCGACCCGGTGCGCCGCGGTCAGACAGCTCCTCAAGAGCGACTCTGCGGACGGTGCCGCGCACGCCGGTGGGGTCGTCCCCGGAGACGACCATACGGAGGAACATCTCCCGCGCGGAGTCCTGTTCCGCGGTGCTCAGACCGATGAAAGCGTAGTCGCCGTGGGGCAGCAGCGGCCGGTCAGGCCCGCTGGCGGACGTAACAGCCAGGCCTCTCGCGTGCTCTCCGTCACGACCCGCTTCCCGTCCTGTTTCACCTCCTGTCCGGAGGGTCGACCGGGCGGGACGTCAGCGCGCTGCTGTGCGCGGACGGGCGGCGGGGGCACGGCGCGCTCCACGCCTGGGACCGCGGCTGCCGACGGGCGGCGTGTGCTCGCCGTCGACGTGTCGAACAGGCTAGCCGGGCGGGTCACGGGGTGGGTGGTGTTCTGCGGTGCGGCCGTGGTGGCCGGCGCAGTCGGCGTGGGCTGCTGGTGCGCGAGGCGGCCACGATCCGCTCCAGCCCACGGCGGCTGTCCAGAGTGTGGGGATGGTCGGCACCCAGGACGCGAGTGAAGTCGTCGAGGTTCTGCCGATGCAGGTCTTCCGCCTCCCGGTACTCGCCCCGCCTGAACAGGGCGCTGGCGAGGTTGTAGCGGGTGATCAGGGTGTCGGGATGGTCGGGTCCCAGGACGCGGATGCGGTCTTGCAGGTTCTGCCGATGCAGCTGTTCCGCACCCTGATACTCACCCAGGAAGTGCAAGGCCATGGCGATTCCGTTGCGACTCGTCAGAGTGTCGGGATGGTCGGGTCCCAGGACGCGGATGCGGTCTTGCAGGTTCTGCCGATGCAGGTCTTCTGCCTCCCGGTACATACGCACGACCCATAGGGCGGTGGCAAGGTTGTTCCGGCTTCGCAGAGTGTCGGGGTGGTCGGGCCCCAGGACGCGGATGCGGTCCTGAAGAGTCTGTCGGTGCAACCGTTCCGCCTCCCGGTACTCACCCAATTCGTGCATGGTGTTGGCAAGGTTGTTCCGGCTTCGCAGGGTCTCGGGGTGGTCGGGTCCCAGGACGCGGATGCGGTCCTGAAGAGTCTGTCGGTGCAACTCTTCCGCCTCCCGGTACTCACCCAAGAGATACAAGGCGGTGGCGACGCCATTACGGCTCGTCAAGGTGTCCAGGTGATCGGAGCCGAGGACGCGGGCACGATCCTCGAGATTCCGGCGGTACAGGCGCTCGGCCTCTCGGTGTTCACCCAAGAGGTACAGCGCAGTTGCCACTCCGTTGCGACTTGTCAGGGTGTCGGGGTGGTCGGGCCCCAGGGCGCGCATGTCTGCCTGCAGGGCTCGTTGAGCCACCACCAGTTGCAGGGCATGTGCGCCGGCTTCTCTGAGTACACGGCCCAGGACCTGAAGCACGTGCCGAGAGGAAACAAAGGGCTGAGTGATAGCGGGGCCATGCAGGTACACCAAGTGCGGGGCGAGGAGGGCAGCGGTGGGCCAGCCCGGACGTCCGATTTGGCCGATCTCGTCCACATTGATGCTCAGGCGTTCGGCGATGGCCTGATACCAGGAGGTGAGGTCGGCCGTGTCGGTGGCCAAGGCGAGAGCGCTGATCTCCCGAATCAGCGGGTGCAGGGCTACCTGGGCGATGGTGTCGTCACCGGGCGCGCCCGGGGTGGCGCTGTTGGGTGTGGGGGTGTCAAGGAGGCCGTAGCGGTGCAGGCCGGCAAAGGCTGCTTCCAGCATGACGGCGGTGACCGGCTGCCCGGTGACCGTGGCCAGCAAGCCGGGAGTGATCAGGGTGAGCGGAATGGGCGCGGACGCCAAGAGGGCCAGGAGGCGCAGCAGAGGCCGCGCCAGGGGGATGCCGTCGCGGGCGAGCTGATCCAGAGACAGCTCCCAGGTGTGCCTGACCACTCTCCGGGCGGTGTCCGGATCACGGGCGTGTGGGTGCTCCGCTCCCAACAGGTCGGGCATCTCCGCTGCCAAGGCCTGCTGGTAGGCGCGAAGGGTGCGGTAGCGGCTGGTAGGCGTAGCCAGGTAGGCACCCGCGGCACGTAGCGCCAGCGGCAGACCGCCCAGCCGGTCCGCCAACTCCTCCGCCTCCGCAACGCTGCCTGCTTGGGGAGCGGCATCCAGCAATACCTGCCCGGCGGGCGCTGGCGTCAAGGGGGCCAGCGGCACTATGTGTGCGCACGCTCCCCACGTCTGCGCGCCGGCGTCGCGGCTGGTGATCAGCAGCAGGCCGCCGCCGTCCGGGCGGATCCAGCCTCGATAGTCGGCGATCCGCTCGCCGTCCGGGCCGATCGCCTCCGGCTCGTCGGCGTTGTCCACCACAACCAGCCACCGGCGCGCCTGGGCCAGTTGCCGCCAGACGACATCGGGAAGATTCGCTTGCCCGGCCCGCGCCGCCTGCAACTCCTCATCGCCCAGCCCGCATGCCACCGCCACCTGCGTCAGCTGCTGCGCAAGCTGGGTGGTGCCGCGCCAGCGGATCCAGAACACCGCACAACCGACCTGCTCCGCCTGGGCGGCGAGCTGAGCGGCGACAGTGGTCTTGCCCATGCCTCCGGTTGCGCACAGCACCGCCAACCGCCCCTGCGGCCGCTCCAGCAGCCGCTCAAGCTCTGCCAGTTCCCTCTCGCGGCCACGGACCTGCCCGGGATGCGGCGGGCGCAGTGAGCTGTGCCCGGCCTCGGCCAGTCGGCGCACCGCAGTCCTGACCCCGCTGCCGACATCCAGGCGCCGCCCCCACAGCAAGAGCCCCACACAACCGACAGCCAGCATGACGAACAGCGGCCAGATCATCCACGGATTCCGTGCCCACCCAGGCACCGACTCACTCGCATAGTTCGTCACCAGCCCGAGTAAGAACGTCAGCACCGCGCCCGCACCGGACACCGCCGACCCCGCCCACGCCCCCCGCCTACGCCGCACTTGCCCTCCCGACCGGTCGTCCTCCACTTCAGCATGGCGGATCTGCCCGATCATCAGGCGGACCAGAGGAAGTTGCCTGCGATGTGAAGCCCGGCCAGGTAGATGGATGCGGTCCTCTCGCAACGGGGCACGAGGCCGCGCCTGCTTCAAGCGGTTGATGCACTTCCACGTCCCTCTGTGGGTCCCGGAGGTCGGCGGCCCGATCGACCCGGACAACGAGGCCCACGACCTCGTCATGTCCGTCTTCGGCGGCATGAGCAAAGGAGAACGCAACCGCATCAAGATCCGGGTGCGGACCGCGATGGGCTCCCAGGCCAAGCTCCAGGGCCGCTACCTCGGCGGACGACCGCCCTACGGCTACCGCATCGCCGACGCCGGACCCCACCCCAACCCTTCCAAGGCTGCCGCCGGCCGGCGCATCCACAAACTCGAACCCGACCCCGCCGCCGTACCCGTCGTCCAGCGGATCTTCCGCCAGTACGTCGACGGCCTGAGCGACAAAGCCATCGCCGCCCAACTCACCCGCGACGGCGTCCCCTGCCCCTCCGCCCACGACGCCGCCCGCAACCCGCACCGCAAGAAGACCGCATGGCAGCCCGGTGCGGTCAGGGCGATCCTCATCAAACCCCGCTACACCGGCTACGAAGTCTGGAACAAACAACGCAAGGAAGAACACCTCTACGACGTCGACGATGTCACCCTCGGCCACCGCACCCGCATGACGCACAACCCCTGCGATCAGTGGGTCCGGTCCAATGAACCCGCGCACGACGCGATCATCACGACAGAACTCTTCGAGGCCGTACAGACAACCCGCAGGCAGCGCGCCCGCGCGCACCAGCGGCAGGAACGCCCGGGCCGGGAACGCGGGCAGCGGGTCTACGCCCTGCGGGGGCGGGTGCGGTGCGCGCTGTGTCGCTGCGGTCGTGGTCACGGGCCTCCTCGTCACTGCAGGAGGGACGGTGGCGGCATACGCCGACCCGGACGACCCCGACCACGTGCCGGCGTAATCAAGCCATCGCTTGAGGCGTCCAGTGATACCGGTGGGTGACTGAGCCGAGCACCATGCCGGCACAGCCACCCACCCCGCACACCACCAGCCGGACAGGCAGCAGTACGTCGTCGGCCTCCTTGGACCGGGCACCCGAAGGCCGCGAGGCCTTCGGGGGCTCCTGCGTTCCCACCCACGCGAATCATGGTGACGGTGACGAAGCCGCCAATTCAGTACACCAACAGTAGTTCGATGCTCGACTGCCTCGCCAAGGAACCAACTGCGCCCGGTCAGGGGCGGACGACCGTCAGGCCTACCGCATCCGCGGCCCAGCCCGCCGCCACCGCGCAGAGCACCGGAAGCACCAGCAAGGCCACACCCATCGCCGACGGAAACCTCCCTCGCTCGCGCACCACTTCACGCGGCGCGAACGCCTTGCCCGTCGCGGCCTTCGTGTGCGTCGTCGACACCGGAGTGGTGACGCTCAGAGCCACCAAGGCCACCTCACGCCAGCGCAGCCGTTCGTCCCCGTGCACCGGGAGGGTCCACGACGACACCCAGCCCCGGAACGGCAGCAGCGCCAGGGCGAGACCGCACAGGAAGCCGGCACACGCTGCGAGCGTGCCGGGCCAGGGCTCTTGCGCCACGTACCGAATGAGAAGCGCCACCACGACGATCGCCGGAACCGGGATCAGCAGCGGTATCGGCCACTCACGTCGGTCCGGGAGCCAGCGCAACAGCAGGCAGGAGAGCACGATCTCGGGGATCAGGACAGCAACGACCCACAAAGTCAGGGGCATGGGACGCTCCGTCACATGTCGAGGAGGGTGCCGAGCGCGGCGGCCGTCAAGAGGGTGACGGCGAAGAAGGTGCCCAGGAAGACCATGACGTGCTTGGGCGTCGCGCGCTCCATCGTTCCACCGGCGCGGACCAGGGCCACCTGGCGTCGGATGTACTTGGTGAAGACGGCCATGGCCATCAGCAGGCCCAGCATCACGACGGTGTAGAGCTGCAGCGCCGTCTGCACACCCTCGCCCCGCATCGCGGTGTCCCCGACCGCCGAAAGGCCGCCGGCCAAGCCGGGGGCTGTCGCGAGGAACACCTTCCACTTCCTCGGCGTCGCCCAGGACTGCATGACCGCGCCGAACACGATGGCCACCGCGGCAGCCGCGATCCACCAACCAGTGGTGGAGGACCAGAAACTGAACACGGAAGACCCCCTAGGTGCTGCGGAACCGCGTGGATGGGGCAAGCCTGCGACTCGCCCCGTCCACGCGTCTGTGCGGGCTGCTTACCAGGTGAAGATGCCGATCACGGTAGTCGTGACGTCGTAGCCGATGTCCACGATCTTCTCACCGATGACCCTCTCGTCGATGCCTGCTCTGCGGAGCAGGCTCCTCGTCAGCTTCGACTTGCCGATGAAGCTTCCGCCGAGCACGAAGAGGCCGAGAGCGGAATGGAACTCCTTGCTGTCCCAGCCGTATCCCCAGCACGCCAGGCCGGCACTCACTCCTTGCAGACCCCAGGAGGCGTATCCCGCCCCCACAGCGATCGGACCCGCGACCGGCGCGGCCGGCGTCAGCGCCACGAGGCCGGCGACCACCGCGACAACGCCGGCACCGGTGCTCCAGTGGCCGACCGCCGACGACCAGTCCTTGGGGTCCGTGATGTCCTCGGGCCAGAAGCCGAACCACTTGGTGTCACCGGTCTTGTCGTCGTTCTCCGCGTTGTCGGCGGGGTTCGTCCCCGCCTGCGCCTGCTGCGCGGCCAGCTCGGCCGCCTTGCGTGCCGCCTCCCTGGCTTCCTCCACACGCTTCCTGACAGCGATC
Source organism: Streptomyces sp. NBC_00390 (assembly GCF_036057275.1). NCBI lineage: Bacteria > Bacillati > Actinomycetota > Actinomycetes > Kitasatosporales > Streptomycetaceae > Streptomyces > Streptomyces sp. NBC_00390. The sequence continues at coordinate 1,208,463 of NZ_CP107945.1, forward strand.
GCGCGCGCCTCGCTGGCCGCGACCGCCGCCGCCTTGGCGTCCTTGCCGGCCTGGATGGCGGAGGCCCGCGCCGCGGATGCCGAGGACTGCGCATTCACCGCGGACGCCACCGCCTGGGTGGCCGACGCCGACGCCTGGCGCATCGAGTAGTTGGCGCTCCGGGCCGCACCGCGCGCGGTAGCCGCCGCCGCCTTGGCGGCATTGGCCGACACCTGGGCGGCCGCGGCCGACCTGTCGGCGTCTTCGGCGTTGGTCTTGGCCTCGGCGGCCGAGTCGAGGGCGTCCTTGGCGTAACCGTCCGCCTTCGCCTTCCACTCGAGCGCCTCGTTGGCCGCGTTGCGGGCCTCCGCAGCAGCCTGGGAGGCACGCGCCGCGTCCTCTCGCGCCTTGGCGGCGACCTTCGCGGCGTGCGCGATGGCGGCACGCATGGCCGCCACGTGCGTGAGGTGGTCGTGGTCGAGCTGGGCGACGTAGTGCTTGTCCTGGATCACAAAGGCGCGCCGCATGCGCGACGAGCCCTCGAGGAGGATCTGCGCGGCCGACTTCATGTACGGGCCGCCGGTCTGCTGGAGACTGAGGATCTCGACCCGGTCGTCCTCCTTCGTCGCCTCGGCCCATTCGACGGCGAGGAAGTGGTGCAGGGCCTTGGCGCTGCCGTCGTTGAGGGCGGCCTGGGCCTTGGCCTGGACCGCTCTGCCCGGTGCGCCGTTCAGTACCTTCAGCACGGAGATCCGGTAGTGCTCGAGCCCCGCTGCGATGGCGCCGGTGTCGAGGAACCGGGCTGCGGCGCCCGGAGTTTCGTCGACGAGCGTCCGGTGGGCGGCCTCCGCGATGTCGACCACGGACGCCGACGCGAGGGACAGCACGTTCTCGCGGTCGTCCTGATCCAGGGCCAGGGTGCGGTCGGTGCTGATCCAGTTGACCACGTCCTCGTCCGTGCCGGCGAGCGCGTACTCGGCCGCCTCACGGGTCCAAGTGCCGCTCGAGACCAGCAGCTTGACGGCGGCCTGGCGGCCCGAGTCGACGGCCTTGACCGTGTCCCCGCCCAGCAGCGCCGACTCTGCGGCCGCGACCAGGTCCTTGGTCTCCTGGCTGAGCTTCTCCGCCTGAGTGCGCTGCGTCTCCATGAGGAGTGCGTCGTCGGCCTCGGCCTGCGTCTTGAAGCGGGCCAGCGCGATGCCTATTTCCTCGTCCTCGGCGATCCGGGTGGTCTCCGAGTCCCGGGCCGCCTTCTCCACTGCGATCGCTTCGTTGACCGCTTTAGTGGCCGTGTCGGCCGCCTTCACTGCGGCGGCGGCGTACTCGGTGGAGCGCTTGGCGTACTCGACCGCCTCGCCCGCGTGGGCCGCCGCCTCCTCGGCAGCGTCCGCGGCCTTGTCGGCGTGCTCCGCGGCGCTGTTGGCCGCGTCGCGTGCCACGGCAGCCGCGGACGCGGCACGGTTCGCCAAGGTCTGCGCGGTGCCGGCCGCGCGGGTGGCCCGCGCGGCGGCGGCGTTGGCCTCGGCGGCGGCGGCCCGCGCCTTGGCGGCCTGGGACTTGGCTGCGCCCGCCGCGTTGGCGGCGTCGGCCGCGGCGTTGGCGGCCGCGGCCGCGTTCTGGGCTGCGCCCGCGGCCGCCGAGCCGGCGGACGCCGCCTGCTGGGAGGCGATCGAAGCCTGGTGAGCGGCTCCGGCCGCGGTGCGCGCACGGGCCGCGGCGTTGCGGGCGCCCTGGGCCGCCGAGCGGGCGGCGGCCGCCTTGGACGCGTCCTTGGACGCGGCGATCGCGGCCCGGTAGGCGCGGGAGGCGGCACCGCCTGCGCTGGCCGCGGCTGCAGCCGCGGCCTGCGCCGCCTGCGCCGCGCGCCGCGAGGCGGACTGGGCGGTGCGCGAGGCGACGATGGCCGTGGACGCGGCGGCGGCGGCACCGTTCGCGGCGTTCGCGGCGTTGTTGGCCGCCTTCGCCGACTTCTTCACGTCCTGCTCGGCTGCCAGCGCCTCCGCCTTCGCCTCGAGGGCAGCCCCCTTGGCCTTCGCGGCGGCCTCCTTGGCCTCCTCGGACGCGGCGACGGCCTTCTCCGTCGTCAGCTTCGCCCGCTTGCCCTCGCGCTCCACGATCTCGACCAGCTGCTCGATCGTCGCGGCCTCGTCGTCGCGGGCACGGGCGATGAACTGGCCGGACATCAAGAACCGGTCGATCGCATCGCGCGATCCGTCGTCCAGGGCGCGTTGCGCGTACTTCTTCACCTCCGGGGAGGCCGTGTTGAGGATGGTGGTGACCTTCACCCGGCTGTCCTCGTCCCGGGCGGTGTACTGGGTGTCCACCAGGAAGGACGTCAACGCGGCGCGGGTGTTCGTGTTCAGCGCCTTGCCGGCCTCCCGCTTCACTGCGGATCCGCTGTTGCTGCTGACCGAAGTCACCGCCACCCGGAGGTCCTCCATGACGGCGTTGGTGAATCCGTCGGCCATGTAGGCGGCGATCGCGCTGTCCCCTCCGGACAGGGCCGCGCCGGCCGAAGTCTGAACTGCCCTGCCCGACTTGGCGAGTCCGGCGAAGAGGGCCAGGCGGTTGTCCTGCGCCTTGGCCGCCGCCAGCTCCTGGCCGAGGAACGTGGAGACGGCAGCCGAACCACCCACGAGAGCGGCGGCGGCTGACTCGCGGACCGTCTGGCCGCCGAGCTTGTACTCCCACACGGCCTTGCCGCGGTCGGTATCGGGCAGGCCGGTGTCCACAGCGTTGGCCCCGGCAGCATGAGCGGGGCCGGCGGCCAGAGTGATGATCGACGGCAGGGCCGGGGCCGCGGCAGCCCCAGCCAGCGCGGTAAGAATCCGGCGCCTGCTCCACAACGTTGACGACAAAACAACTCGCCCTTCCTGTGTGAATTACGGCGGTGCACGCGCAAACGGATACTGCGCCCAAATTCATAGCGCCTGCGCACCAGCCAAGGCCGTGATGATTACACATCAATTTCTGCGGCACATAGGGCGGCGGCTGCAAAATCGCTTTTGGCCCAGATTTCGACGTGATGTCGCTTCTCTGCCCGTACGCACAATAAATTGCATCGAAAACCAGCCACCCATCGCACGGAATCCACTAATCCAACGTTTACCAAACCGTTATACGCTCGCAGACAACCAATTGACGCTCGCAGTTCCCCGGCTTCAATTCTTGATCATTTCGTTACCTACTCCAGTACAACCCGCCTGAACTGCCGAAACCTGACCGTGGGCCATGTCAGGAAACCGATGCGATTGCCCCGGTTCATCCAGTGGACATCGCCAGGGGCAGCTGAGTTCAATGGAAATAACGCCACGGCCTGAATGGGGGCAGAGCGCTCGACTCTTGCCTCTTCCTGTCGAGCCATCCAGGCAGCCGGCGCGTTGGCTTGAAACCGTCCGATTACTCAACCAAACATTCCGGCAAGCGTTTTCCCTTGCGGTCGTGAGCGGCGCGCTTCTTCATACGGAGTGGGGCGGTGATGGGCATGGAAAAACAGGGAAAGGAGCCGTGATCTAAGTGAGGGAACTTCGCATGAAACTCGTCACTCGTGTCCTTGCGACGGCGTGTGCCGCTGCTGTCGGAGCCGTCCTGTGGTCGACTTCCGCCTCCGGTGGGGGCGGCGACGACGTGGCGCCGGTTGCCGAGGGTGCGCCGGGCTACGCGGTGGAGGACTTCAGCTACCCGAACGCCGACAAGATCCTGGCGGAGCAGAACATCGTGCTGAAGCGCGGTGACGGCCGCATCGTGCTGGCCGACTGCGCGAGCGAGGCCGGGCTGCTCGAGGTGTGGGCCCGTGAGAAGGACAAGATCTGCTTCAAGGTCACCGGCAGCTCCGGGTTCCTGACGATGGAGATCCCGGCCGTGTACGGCGTGAAGGGAAGCGCCGAGCAGACCGCCGAGGTCGACATGACCGTCGGAACGGAAGAGAAGTCCTTCGACGTCGCCAAGGGGACCTGGACCGCGGTCGGCGAGAGCGCCGACCCCGAGGGGCGCGACCACATGCTCGTGGAGATCCGCACCTCCAAGTAGCGCCCCGGAACGGGTTGACGCCGCACCCGGCCGGCCTGCGTACCGGCCGACTTGTCTCCTTTCGAACCTGCCATCACAAGGAACCCACTGAAGCTGGTCGAACGCGATCAGCGCTCTACCTTCAGGGACACTTCATGACCGCGAAACGTTCACGCTCGATGTGGGCGACCGGCGCCGCCATCGCCCTCGCCACCGTGGCGACCGCCGCCCCCTCCTCTGCGCTCACCGGAGCTGACGCCCCGGCACAGCTGAATTACGTCGCGAAGATCAACGTCGGTGAGCAGACGGCCTGTACGGGGACGCTCGTCGACCCGCGATGGGTGTTGACCGCGGCCACCTGCTTCGCCCCGGACGGAAAGCCCACAGCCGGCAAGCCCGCTGTCGCCACCACCGTCACCATCGGCCGCACCGACCTGACCCAGACCGGCGGCAGCGTCCAGCAGGGCATCAGGCTCGTCCCGCACGCCGACCGGGATCTGGTGCTCGTCAAGCTCGCCACCACGATCACCGATCCGGCCGTCAAGCCCGTGCGGCTGGCGACCACACCTGCCACTGCGGGCGAGGAACTGACGAAGGCCGGATTCGGACGTACCAAGACCGAATGGGTGCCGGACAAGCTCCACTCCGGCACGTTCACCGTCGCCTCCACCACGGGCACGACCGTGGACCTCAACGGCTCCGACACGGCCACCGTCTGCAAGGGCGACGCCGGCGGTCCCGCCCTGCGCTCCGTCAACGGCACCCCGGAACTCGTCGCCGTCAACTCCCGCTCCTGGCAAGGCGGATGCCTCGGCAACGATCCCGCCGAAACCCGTACCGGTGCCATCGACACCCGCGTTGATGACATCGGCGACTGGGTCGATCACGCCACCTCCCGCAATTCGGACGACCTCACCGGTGACGGCAAGGCCGACCTTGCGGCCGTCAAGAGCGATGGCATTCTGTGGATCTACCCCGGCACCGGAAACGCGAGCGGCAGCACCTTCGGCACCCGCTTCCAGGCAGGCACCAGCTGGCAGAGCCAGGACGTCATCACCGTCGGAGACCTCAACAACGACGGCAGCGGTGACCTCCTGACCCGTCAGGCATCCGACGGCACGCTGTGGGTCTACCCCGGCACAGGAAAGCCCGGCATGGAGGCCCTCGCCACCCGCTACCAGGTCGGCAGGAGCTGGAAGTCCCAGGACATAACCCGCGCCGGTGACTTCAACAGTGACGGGCTCACCGACGTACTGACCCGCCAGGCCTCCGACGGCACTTTGTGGGTCTACCCCGGCACCGGTAAGCCGGGCATGGACGCTCTCGGCACCCGCTACCAGGTCGGCAACAGCTGGCAGAGCCAGGACGTCATCACCACCGGAGACCTCAACAACGACGGGCGCACTGATGTGTTGTCCCGTCAGGCCTCCGACGGCACCCTGTGGGTCTACCCCGCCACCGGAAAGCCGGGCAAGGACACCCTCGGCACCCGCTACCAGATCGGCAGGAGCTGGAAGTCCCAGGACGTCACGCGCACCGGGGACTTCAACAGTGACGGGCTCACCGATGTACTGACCCGTCAGGCATCCGACGGCACGTTGTGGGTCTACCCCGGCACCGGAAAGCCCGGCATGGACACCCTCGGCACCCGCTACCAGGCCGGCACCGGCTGGGGACCCTACCGCATCATCTGAGCGGCGGGACGATCTCCGATTCTTCCCCGCACCCCCTCTCAAGGGTGCGGGGAAGAGCCCCCGCCTTCCACAACTCGATCCCCTTGCCACGGTCCGGTGGCAGGAATATTGATCAGAAACGCTTTGGGTTCAGGCTCGTTGATGGTGTGTGAGTGATCTGGTGGGGGATGCGCGGACCTGGTCGCCGGGCGCGCAGGAGGCTGTGCGGTTGCTTGCGGTGTCCCGGCGTTGGTGGAGGGCCGGGACCGTGTAGAGGTCGCCGCCCTGTTCAAGGTATCGGCCAGGGCCGTGGACAACTGGTGGGCGAAGTGGCAGGCCGGTGGGCGGGACGCACTGCTGTCCCGTACCCGAGGCCGTCACGCGGGGGAACATCAGGTCCTGTCCGAGGCCGAGCAGGCCGCCATCCGGCAGGCTGTTCTCGATCACACCCCCTGCGACCTGGGGCTTTCCGGTCACCTTTGGACACGCGGGCAGATAGGCGAGCTGATCATCAAGCCGTACCGAGTCCGGCGTGGGCAAGTACCTCAAACGCTGGGGCCTGACCTTCCAACGCCCCGACAAGCGGGCCGTCGAGCAGGATCCGGAAGCGGTCCGCCTCTGGCACGAGGTGACACCTCACAACCAAGATCAGCCGTTGATTGGACAGACCCCAGAACTGGACTGCTCAATCATGTGACGATCGACGCATTGGGTAGATCGAGCCCGTACGCCGCTTCACTCTGGCACTGCGGCCCGAAACCGCTTCGTGGCGGCCGGGCCTGTCCGATAGGTCAGTGACGAGCTGGACCGCCGATCGTTCAGCACTGCGTGGGGCGAGGTGATGTGACTGACTTTGAATGGGCCTAGCTGGAGCCGCACTTGCCGAAGAACACCGGTCGGGGCGGACGCTGGAAGGAACACCGGAAGATCATCAATGGGATCTTGTTCCGCATACGGACCGGCATCCCGTGGAGGGACCTTCCAAGGAGGTTCGGGAGCTGGCAGACCTGTTACGACCGGCACCGGCGCTGGTCCGCGGATGGCACTTGGGAGAGGATCGTCCGGGCCGTCCAGGCCGATGCCGACGCGGATGGCCGGATCGACTGGTCCATGGTGAGTGTGGACTCCACAGTGTGCCGTGCTCATCGACACGCCGCCGGCGCACGCAAGCAGGCGCCGCGGAAAACGGGCAAGCGCACCCGGCCCGCTCAGCACCGCCCCGATGAGGCGCTGGGCCGTTCGCGCGGGGGCCTGACAACGAAAATTCACTTGGCAGGTGAGGGCGCTCTTCGGCCTCTTGCCATGCTGGTCACCCCCGGTCAGTGGGGCGATGCCCCACAGATGATCCCGGTTCTCGACCGCCTTCGCGTGCCTCGGCTGGACGGCGGCCGTCCCCGCACCCGGCCGGACCATCTCAGTGGCGACAAAGCGTACTCGTCACGCCGCAACCGCCGTTATCTGCGGAGTCGGCAGATCAAGCACACCATCCCCGAGCGCCGTGATCAGCGGGCCCACCGCCTGCGCCGTGGCAGCAGCGGCGGCAGGCCCACCGGCTTCGATGCGGCACGCTACGGCCGCAGAAACGAAGTTGAGCGGCTGATCAACCGATTGAAGGCGAACCGGGCAGTGGCCACGCGATTCGACAAGAGGGCGTATGTCTTTTACGGCACCTTGACCGTCGCAGCTCTGCGCCTCTGGCTTTGCGCATGACCCGCCAACAACCTAGCGCGAGCCGAGGAACTCGATCGCCCGCTGGGTCAGGAGCTTGGCAGCGTCCGGGTCGTAGGACGGCAGCGAATTGTCCGCGAACAGGTGCTGGTCTCCGGGGTACAGGAACATCTCCGCATCAGCGCAGTCGGAGACGAGCGCGCGGGCGGCGTCGATGTCCTCGGCGAAGAACGGATCGGCTTCCTTCGCATGCACCTGCACCGGCACGCCGTCAGGCCATGCCGCGCCGAACTCCGACACGGGGATGCAGGCGTGGAACAGGAGCGCGCCCCGCGCGCCCGCCCGCGTCTGCGCCAGCTTCTGGGCGGGCAGCACACCGAGTGAGAAGCCAGCGTAAACGGCGTCCTGCGGCAGGAGTTCGGCCGCGCGGACGCCGCGCTCGGTCATCTCGCCGAAGCCGAGCTGCTCGACGTAGCCCTGGCCCTCTTCCAGGGAGTCGAAGGTGCGTCCGTCGAAGAGGTCGGGCGTGTGGACGGTGTGGCCGACCGCGCGGAGTTCGTCGGCGAAAGCGGCGACTCCGGGCGTCAGTCCCTGCGAGTGATGGAACAGTACGACCTCTGTCATGCCCGAACCCCTTGCTTGCGGGTAGCGAATGATCCGGAAGTTTAGAATAATCGAAGAGTGTCGAACAGTCCCCGTCTCCCCGACTACGACCTCTCCGACGTCACAGATGTGACAGCCCCAGCCCAGCTTCGCGCGCTGGCCAACCCACTGCGCAACGCCGTCCTTGAGCTGCTCCTCGAACGCGCCGCGACGGTGAGCGAACTGGCCGCTGCACTCGGCCGCCCCAAGAGCACGGTCGCGCACCACGTGAGCGTCCTGGTGGATGCCCAGTTGCTGAAAGTCGTGCGGACCCGCCGGGTGCGGGCCATTGATGAGCGCTACTACGGCCGCACCGCGCGCATCTTCCGCGTCGGCACGGTCAGCCCCACAGACGGGGCCGAGGGGCCCTACTGCAACAACGATCTCGCCACGGCCGCGGCCGAGTCGGCCTCCGCACATCAGGCGGATCAGCTCTCCTCGATCGTGCGGCATGTGCGGATCCCGCGGGAGCAGGCCCGCGAGTTCTGGGCGCGGGTGCTGGAGCTTGCCAACGACTACGCGCAACTGCCCCGCGGAGGCGATGTGGTGTACGGCTTCGCTGCCGGGCTCTACCCGACCGACTATCCGGCGCTGCCAGAGGCCGAGTCTGCGGCGGACTGACCTGTACCGCAGGTCGTGTCGTCCGCAGCCACGGCCTGCAGCACTCGAACCTTCACCACCCTGGCCCCATCTCAGGCAGCAACCCACCGAGTCACATGACCTGTCGGACAGGCCCTAGCTGTCGGGCATGGGTGATGTCGGCACAGCTCGCCGGCCCGGCCGGGCTGCAGAACAGCAACCTGCCGTCGGCTTCCGTGACGACCATGGACTTGACGGCGTTCTGCTGTTCTTCCCGGAGATGAACGGTGTTCACCGCGCTCATGGCCCTGGGCGACGCCGATGAGGACCTGAACTGGGCCGTCTCGGGCGCGCTCACCAGCACGCGGCCGGGGCCCCGCAAAGAGTGGCCCCGGCAGGCGAACCGGACAACCATGCCATCGGCCGGTCCCGCGGCGGGCTGAGCACGAAGATTCATCTCGCAGCCGACGCGCACTGCCGGCCCCTCGCCTTCGTTCTCACCGCCGGACAGGCCGGTGATGCGCCCGCCTTCACGCATGATGGCCCGTCTCGCGTCCCACGCCGCCGTGGACAGCCCCGAACCCGGCCGGACGTGGTCCTGGCCGACACGGCCTACTCCTCACGCGCCATCCGCGAACACCTGCGCAAGCGCGGCATCCGGGCGGTGATCCCCATCCCGGCGGACCAGCGGGGCCACCGCCTGCACCGAGGCAGCCGGGAGGCAGGCCCCCGGCCTTCGACCGCGAGACCTACAAGCAGCGCAACACCGTCGAACGGTGCATCAACCGCCTGAAGCAGTTGCGCGGCATCGCCACCCGCTACGAGAAGACCGCCACCATCTACCTCGCCGGACTCCACATCGCGGGCATCTTCATCCGGTCCGCGAGATGAGGCCATCTCTCTGACGGCCCCCGCACACACGCCAGGTCGTCCGGAGGGTCACACTGCGTAGGTGCTGATCAGACGAGAAACCCCCGCCGACCTGGCCGCTGTCCGTGCGGTGACCATCGCCTCCTCCTACAAACCTCACGAGGAGGAACCTGTGGAGGTGATTCTGCGGGACGCATTGCAAAAGGGAGAAAACTGGATCCCAGCGCTCTCGCTGATGGCCGAGGGCGAGGACGGCGCGATCATCGGCCACGCTCTGTGCACCTGGGGCCGAATCGGTACCGCCCGAGTCCCCAACCTCAGCCTGCTCGGTGTTCACTACGACCATCGCCGCCACGGCTTCGGAACGGCCCTGGTCCACGCCACTCTCGCCGCGGCGGACGCCCTCGACGCCCCGATGGTCGTTGTCCTCGGCGACCCCGACTTCTACGGACGGTTCGGCTTCCGCCCGAGCACTGACTTCGGCATCGTCGGCGAGGAACCGGCCTGGGAGCACCTGTTCCAGATCCGCACCCTGGCCGCCTACGATCCGTCCGTACAAGGCGAATTCATCTACCCCGAACCCTTCGGCTGCATCTGACGCCGACGCGGCAGCGAAGTGGAATCCGGCCTGGCTCGGTGATCCAAACGATACGGCCTGGCTAGGGCCGTACATGCAGGCGCAGTGCCCACCGACTCCTGGGTAGATCTCCTTCACGGATGGCTGGCATCGGAGGTGACAGGCGTATGGCGGCGAAGGCGACCTCCCCGATCGCGCATGCACCAAGTGCAGTTACGCCTTGTCAGCCCAGTAGTCGGCCAGCATCTCGCCGGGCCAGGCGGACTCGTGGACCGTGCCACGCGGGCCCATCTCGGCGAAGTATGGCGACAGGTCGTAAATCTTCGTGCCGACCACGGCGTCCAGATCGGTCACCCGCAACCTGAGCCCGTCGACCTCAAGCAGTCGGGGGAAGCTTTGTGCCAGCTGGTTGGGGCGCCGGTGGTTACGGTGAGCGAACGTCCCGGTCGCCGGCCACTGCGCGTTCCTCCGCGGGCTGCGGGCGTGGTACTCGACGTCGCTAGGGGACGCCTGGTCGAAGTGCCAAACGACCACCAGGTGGGAGAACTCCTCCAGGGGCCTTCCCCCGTGAAGGTGGGCACGCGGTTATTGATCACGCGGCGAGCGTGAGTGTAGCGGTGTGGTGTCGGTGTTCGTATTCGTTGGGGCTGAGGTGGCCGTTGGCGGAGTGTCGGCGGCGGGTGTTGTAGCGGGTTAGCCAGGCGAAGACGGTCCTGCGGCAGGTGTCGGCGTCGCCGTAGTCGTGGGTGCCCTGGAGGGTCTCGCGTTTCAGGGACGCGTGGAAGCTTTCGCAGGCCGCGTTGTCGGCGCTGGTGCCGACTGCGCCCATCGACCGGGTGACCCCGAGGTGGTCGCAGAGGCCTGCGAAGGCCCGGGATCCGTATTGGGCCCCGTGGTCGGAGTGGAACACGGCGCCGTCCAGGCCGCCTCGGGTCGAGGCTGCCATCCGCAGTGCGTCGGCGACCAGGTCGGTGCGCATGTGGTCGGCGATGGACCAGCCGACGACCTTGCGGCTGAAGCAGTCCAGCACGGTCGCAAGGTAGAGGAACTCCCCGCCTGCGAGCGCGAGATACGTGATGTCGCCCATGTACTTCCGCCCCGGCTCGGTGGCGGTGAAGTCCCGCTGGAACAGATCTGGAACCGGTGAGGCTGCCGGGTCCGGGACGGTGGTGCGCACGCGTCTGCGCAGGCGGATGCCGGTGATGGAGAACGTCCGCATGATCCGGGCGACCCGCTTTTCGTTGACCCGCCGCCCTTTCTCGCGGAGCTCGGCGGTCACTCGCGGGGAGCCGTAGGCGCCGCCGGACTCGCCGTGGACCTCGCGGATCTCCTCGGCCAGGATCCGGTCCTTGTGCTGCCGGGCGGCCCGGGCCTCGGCGCCGGCGAGCCACTTGTAGTAGCTGGATCGGTTCACGTCCAGGACGTGGCAGAGCCGCTTCACCTCGTAGATGTCCCGGTGGTCGTCAACGAACTGGAAGCGGCCCCTCACCAGTTCGTCTCTCCGGCGAAATACTTGGCCGCCTTGCGGAGGATGTCCCGCTCGGTGGCGAGCTTGCGCTCACTCGCCTCGAGTTCTGCCACCCGCGCCTCCAGCTGCCGGACCCGCTCGTTCGGATCGGCGGATGGCGCCGCCTCCCGAGGTTGGGCGTCCGGCTTCGCAGCAGCGGCGGTGATGCCACGGCGTTCGCGGTCCCGCAGCACCCACTCGCGCAGGGTGGCCCGGTTGACGCCCAGGTCGGCGGCGATGCTCTTGTAGGTCGCCCCGGGTGTGGACGCGTACAGGCCCACGGCATCGGCCTTGAACTCGTCCGAGTAGTCCTTCATCGCCATCGGCGGTCTTCTCGCTTCCTCCGGATCAAGCAGATCCAGTATCAGCGTGTCCCCCACTCAGGGGGAGGCCCCCCTTCTGATGCAGCCGACCCCAGACACCACCCGCCACCCGCCACCCGCCAGAAACGGCGTGCTCCGTCGGCTTCGACGCCCCGAAACACGGCGACATTGATCATCTCTGATGTTGCCTACTCCGCCCGTGTGCGTAGTTGGCGCATTAGTTCCGCAAGCGCCAGCAGGCTGATTAAGGGCGAAATGGCAGCGAAGAGCAGGCCTACCGCGTCATCCTCTTTGCTGAGAGAAGCCCATAGGCTCCAAGCAAGCGCGGCTGCTACGCCCGTCATGGTGAGAACCCAGGAAGATGATTCGTGACGGCCATCAATGATCGCTGCTGTGACGCCCAGTCCGCCGCAGACCATAAGTCCCATGACCAATGCTGCATGGACCCAACTGGGCACTCCGAGGGCTCCGTCAAAGGCCGGTTGGGCGTCCAATTGTCGGTAAGTGGCCCACAGGCTGCCGGCATAAACCACCATGAGCGCCGACAGGCTCAACATTCTGATCAGCTGTCCTAGCACGCTGCGCTGCTCTCTTGCCACTGCGCCCCCACCGTTGAGCTGCTTGCCGCGATGAACCCAAGGATGCCAGCAGCAGCCAGCCCTCGAAAGGGGAATGCGTAACCTGATTGAACTGCATGACGCATGCAGTTGGGGCAGAGGGCGGTCCGAAACCAGGCGCCGAAAGGCTTCTCCGTCGATGGGGCTCTTAGTGTGCTGGTCTCACGGCGTAATGGCGGAGGACTACCGATCATGGGTCGGGATCGCCGGTTCGGCTAACCGGCGATCCCGCGCTATGAAGCTTTGAGGCTGCAGCCGCTGCGTGGCGCGTACCACTCAATTTCCTGGGGCGCGATTCACGGGAACCGCGGTGATCTCGATGAGCCGGATGTGTCCGCCGGGGATGATGACATAGTCCGCGTCCGAGGGCTGCGGGCGGTCCTCGCCAGGGCTGCGGATCGAGATGGGGTGGTGCAGGGCGACGTCGCGGTAGTAGGTGTCCCGCTCGTCGGAGACCATGTGTCCACTGCCGTACACAAGCGTGCCGTCGTCCATCAGCACCTGCACCTCGGGATCTGCCTCGCCGCGCCGGGGCTTGAGGAGTTCGGCCCATACGGTGCCCGGCGCGGTGGACCAGATGCTGGCGCCGCTGCGGCGGCCGCGCAGCTCGCCCAGCACGATGCACGCGAGCGTGCTGAGGGAGAGGACGAGGACGCCGGACCGCACGAGGTGCCAGGCATGCGAGCGGGCGTACGCCGCGCCGGACAGAGCGCCATCGAGCGTGGTGAGGCCCGGCAAGTGCTCGGCGAGGGCGAGGACGCCCGCCGCGGCGGCCAATGTCGCGAAGGTACCGACCGTGAACAGTTCGGCGATCTCCCGTGCCGCGCCTTGGCGTTCGCGCAGGCCGTGGCGTTCGTAGCGGACGAGGTAGAGATAGCCGGGGACGGCCGCGTACAGCAGGGCCGCGAGTCCGGCGAGGTTGGAGGGCATGGGCGGTCACTCGGCGGGTGGGAGTGTGGGCGGGGCGGGTGGGTCTGGCGGGGCAGGTGGGGATGCGCGGCGGTCGGTAGGCTGGTATCGGCCCTTGAGGATGCCCAGTGGGCGGTCCTCGTCCGGTTCCGCGTCCTCGTCCAGCAGGTCCCGCAGCGCCTTGGCCTCCTCTTCCGCGGAGACCGCGGATTGTGTCGGCTGCGGCTCCGTCTCGTCCGTCATCGTCGTCCTTCCCGTTCGTTGTCGAGCGTCATCGTCGTCCTCCAGGGGCCGTGGTCACCTTGCTCCATAGGCCGTGATGCCGGCCCACTTGTCGGTCTGCTCAGGTGAGTCGTCTTCGTCCAGCAGTGCCACCGCGGCCCGTCGGGCGGCTTCCAGCGGGGCGCTGCCGTGGCAGCGGTGGACGATCCACTCGACGCAGTAGTGGGTCGCGAGCCTCGACCACATCGGGAAGGGGCTGGCCAGGACGAAGGCCGCTCCCGCCTCGTGGAAGGCGTGGACCAGCGCGTTGGCGTCGTCGCCGGCCAGTTCGAGGGGGCGCGGCGTCCGGGACCTCGGCCCGACGAGTGCCCCGTGCCCGCCGCTGCGGTCGGCCGTGGCACGCAGGCCGGTGCTGCACGCGGTGAGCAGCACCTCCTGGAAGCACATCCGGCTCATGAGGACTTCGCCCGTTTCGAGCATGTCGTCGGTCATCTGTATGCCCGCGCCGAAGGGTGCCCCAGGTGCGGGCAGGCCGTGGGTGATGATCTGGAGCACATCCGTACGGCTGCGGACGGGCGGCCCGGAGTTCAGCAGGCCCCGCAGCGTCGCGACTGTGGCGTTGTGGCCGGTGATCGGTTCTCCGCGTAGCCGGTCCGCTCCCAGGTACCTGGACAGATGGCGCACCGCCCGCTGTGCCTCTGGGAGCAGCTCGCCGTCGGGCTGTCGGGTGACGCCCAGTAGTGTGGCGCGGACCGGTCCGTCGGGTCGGTGGTCCAGGAGCGGCACACAGGACAGGTTGGGGACGATGCCGATGGCCGTTCCGCGGATCACGTGGCGGCCGTGGTGGCGGACAACCGTCCAGGGCAGGGTGTGCAGGCGTCCGTGCGGGGACAGCAGGCATGTACCGCTGTCCGCGATCTCGTCGGCGAAGGCCGGGGGGATCAGGTCGGCCAGACCGATGCCGTGATGACCCCAGAAATCCAGGAGTACGGGTTTGTCCCGGAGTTCGCGCTGGTGTGCCTCCAGCGTGCCGAGGGCGTTCTTGCCCAGCCGCCGGATGCCCGTGCGCAGCCTGCCGTCCGGTGTGGCCAGCAGGGCCAGGATGCCGTCGGGGCGTTCGTACAGGCTCAGGGCCACGCAGCGGCCGGGATTGCTGCCTGGGGCGGCAGTGCCGTAGGCGGCCAGGAAGCGGGTGAGCCGGTCCGGATCGAAGGGCGGGTCGTCCCTGATGAGGTGCCAGCGAGGCTCGATCGCACGGATTCTGGTTAGCAGCTCGGCTCGCTCGACGCGCCATCGGTCGGCTTCCTTTGGGGAGCCGTGTCGCTCGGCGTCCGCGACCCGTTCGGTCAGTTCGGCGAACGCGCCGTGGTCCGGCCCGTGCCGTGCGTCCCGCTCGGTGGTGTCGGCGGAGGCGTCCGGTGTGCTCCGAGTGTCCGAGCGGGCCAGGGACAGCCGGGCCGAGAAGGCGCGGGCCTTGAGCAGATCGATGACGACGGCGCACAGCCGTGCGTCGCTGGTCTCCTCGGCGAAGGCCAGCGCCTCCTCGAACAGCGGCCGGCGAAAGCGCAGATGCAGAGTGTCGAAGCGGTGGCCGAGCGGCACGCGCAGCACCCGGTCGAGGGCGAGGGTCATCTCGTGATAGGCGCCCGCCGCACCGGCCCGGTCCCGACGGGCGTGGTGGGCCCGGGCGCGCTCGGCGTGCAGGCCGACCGCGAGGGAGTCGTCGGGATGGTCGGCGGTGCGGCGCGCCCCGCGGTCACACCAGTGCAGCGCCTGCTCCCACCACCCGTCCGCCTTCGACAGTCGGGCCGCCTCGGCACGCATGCGGCAGTACTCCGCGCCGCGCACCAACCGCAGATGTGCCCGCATCGAGGTCCCGTCTTCGGCATGGGCGTATTCGAACAGCGGGGCGGCCAGATCCAGCCGTCGGCATGCCACGGCCACCGCGCCGCGGTCGAGCGCGCAACGGGCCAGCTGCAGCAGACCCGCTTCCGGCAGGCCGGACGCCGTATACAGCGGCATGTGCATCAGATACGCCCGCTCGGCCGCCTCCGGCCGGCGCGTGTCCCGTAGCGCGCCCGCTTTCGCATCCAGCAGCCGGAAATAGACGGTAGACGCCTGAAGCAGCCGGGTGGCCGTCGCCGGTCCGTCCCCACCGCGCAGGAGGTGGGCCGTGAGAGGGCGCATCGCTTCGGAGTCGGTCTCGTCGATCGGCCCGTCCGGGAGGACAGCGGCGAGTTCCGTCTCCAGCGGTGCCAGCACCTCCAGAGCGGTTTCGGCGTCGTACAGCCGGTACAACGCCTCGGCCCGCAGCACCCGCAGGTCCCCGTAAAGGGCGGGCGGTGTGCCGTGCGGTGGCCGGAAAGGGCCGTGCGGCAGGCGCGTGGCCTGGTCCACGAGTGCCAGAGCCTCGCTGACGCGGCCCTCCTGAAGCTCGTACTGGGCCTTGCCCGCCAGGAAGTTGCGGAGCTGGTCCGGGGCCGCGTGGGGCGTGAACTCCTCGGCCGTCGCCCAATGCTCCTTGACCTGCTGGTACGTACGGACCCCGGGCTGGCGGGTGGTCAGCTCGCGACCGTAGGCGTCCAGCAGGATGCCCGCAACGTCGGACGCCCTCACCGGACCCGGTATAGCGCCGCCGCGCCGGTCCAGCACCGCCAGGATCCGTCGTCCGAGAACGGTCAGCTGCTGGAAGAGCCATCCGGTCGGCCGTCCTGCGTCAGCTGCCTGCCAGTACTGCGCCCGCAGCTCGAAGAAGCGCGTGGCCAGGTTGTGGAGTTCCACCACGTGCCCCCGAGATCCCCCGATGTCCCCGATTCCCCGATGCCCCCGACCGCCGGACGTGGCCTATGCCTCCGAAGCCCGCCCGGTGCGTCTCGGCCATTCCGGTGGATCCCGGTGTCCATCCGGCCGACCTGGGCGACCACCGTACGACCGCCAGGGCCGTAAGGGGAACCGTCAGAGGAAGCCGCCGGAGCGCACGGCGCGGCAGCGCGCGCCGCTCTTTGCGCTGTGCGCCCCGCCAAGCAGGGCAGTTCTCGCCAGGCCCTCTCTAAGGGCCGTCGCCCCTGCCACTCTGTTCGCGTCGACGCGGGCGGCGGTCGCCCCACGACGGCTTGCGGGGGTATCGGGACAGCAGATCGTGCGCCGGGGCAGCACCAGTTCGGCGCGCTATCGGCGCGTGATGATGCTGCTGGCCTCGGCCGACGGAAACCGTGCCCCGGTGATCGCCCAGCGGGTGCAGGCCTACGAGGACACTGTCCGGGACGTGATCCACCGATTCAACGAGATCGGCCTGGCCTGCCTGGACCCTCGGTGGGCGGGAGGCCGTCCCCGCCTGCTCAGCCCTGACGACGCGGACTCCGTCATCCAGACGGCCACCACCCGCTCCCCTGAGCTCGGCCAGCCCTTCACCCGCTGGTCCATCTGCAAACTCGCCGCCTAGCTGCGCAGATGCACGACCGCGTCATCCGGATCGGACGCGAGGCGTTACCGTGCCTGCTCGCCCGCCGCGGGATTACCTTCCAGCGCACCAAGACAGGTTGCCGCGAACACGTTGGCCGGGCTGCCGGCGCCCATAAGGGCGAGAAGATCCAGACCAGGGCCCTGCAGGTCTATCTGCGCTGGCGCAACGCCAACGCCCGCCACCGCGACGTTCTCGCCGCCTTTAAGGACATCGGGCCACGCGATCGGCCCTCGGCACGGGCCGCAACCATGGTGGTGCGGACAGCTGTGGACAGCGGCGCGGGTCGACGAACTGTGGTCCGGGTCTGGGCGGACGTTCCCGCCCCGGCCCGCCGACCGGGCCCCTCCGACCGGGCTGCCGACGGACGTACCGGCTCACCGGGGTCGGCTGTTCGCCGACCCGTCCTCGCGCCCGACGGACCGCCTGTCTGCTCGCCGGGGAGCTGAACGCCGCCCACGGGCACCGATTGCGTCGCCGGCAGGAGCCCGGGATCACCGGCGATGACGGTGAATCGTTGTGGGGCCAGGTGCCGGGGCGGCACCGGACGGCCGCACGGAGGACCGGCCGAAGACCGGACGCGGTGCCCCGCGCCCTGAGCCGCCCGTCGAATCCTGCCACGCGGTGGAAGCCCTCGGACCGGAGGGAAAGCTGACGTCGCCCGGTGGAGGCCGGTCCCGCCGCTCGGACGAACGGCAACCTGCAGCTGGCCGAAAGCCGAGCCATCACTCCCTTCGAGCCGGGTAGGCGTGGGCCTGGCGCGGCGCACGTTCCGGTACTTCCTGTCGAAGTGAGGCGAACATGATCCGGGTGTTACTGGTGCACGACACATGGCTTATGCGTTCGGCCCTGACCGCGCTGCTGGAATCTGCGGAGGGCATCGAGGCGTCGTCCGCCTGCTGGGAGAGCGCCCCTGACCACGCTCACTCGCTGCAGCCCGACCTTTGCGTGGTGGACGCGGACTGTCCCGGGTCCTCCCGGTTACCGGAGCATCCAACGGGACAGAGATGCGAACTGCTCGTCCTGGCCACCTCGTGCCGGCCCGGCGTGCTGCGCCGTGCCGCCCAGGCCAGGGCGCTGGGTTTCGTGAACAAGGATGCGTCGCCGACCGTGTTGCTGAACGCGATCAGGCTTGTGGCGGCCGGGAAGCGGTACGTCGACGCCTCGCTCGCTCCGGACCTCGTCCAGGCGGCCGATATGAAGCTGACTCCACGTGAGCTGAGCGTGCTGGCGCTCGCTGCGGAGGGCGCGTCCGTCCCTGAGACCGCCGGTACCCTGCGGTTGAGCAAGGGAACCGTGCGGAACTACATGTCCGCAATCATCCGCAAGACCAACGCCCGTAACTGGGCGGACGCCGTACGCATTTCGAGCGGGGCGGGTTGGGTGTAGGCGGGCAGTCTCAGTTCTTCTCGGCGTGCCAGCGTCCCACCAGGTCACGGTACAGCGGGGACCGGTCGATCAGTTCCTGATGGCTCCCGCACGCGGCCGTGAGGCCGTCGAGCACCAGTATCCGGTCGGCACGCCGAGCCGAACTGATCCGGTGGGCAACCACGATCAGCGTCCCGGGCCGCTCGGCGAAGGCCTGTTCTGCCCGGGCCTCGGCCGCCGGATCGAGGTGGCAGGTGGCCTCGTCCAGGATGACGAGTGGCGCGGGTGAGACATGCGCCCGTGCGAGTGCGATGAGCTGCCTTTCGCCGTGCGACAGGGCCGCGGGTTCGACCTGCGCGTCGAACCCGCCGAGCTGGTGCACGAGGGTGCCGAGGCCGACCGCCTCCGACGAGGCTTCCACCGCCGACCGCGGAGCTCCGTCCGGGCACAGATAGAGCAGGTTCTCGTACAAGCTGCCGGTGAAGACGTAAGCCTGCTGCGGGATGAGCACGCGCAGCCGGGAGGGGGCGGCTCCACGACCGGCTTGCGCATGCGCCGGCCGGCCGTGGAGCCGCACCTCGCCCTCGTCCGGTTCGAGCAGGCCGGCGAGCAGGCAGGTCAGCGTGGACTTGCCGATGCCGCTGGGGCCCACCACGGCGAGGTGCTCGCCGGGCTCGATCGTCACTTCCAGGCCGCGTAGCACGGGCTGCGCCGCCGCGCCGTAGGCGAAGGTCACCGCACGCAGTTCGACCCGCGGTACGTCCGGGTGTGCCGGTGCCTGCGCCGGTCGCTCGGGGGTGCCCGCGGGCGGCGGTACGGCCAAGCGAGGACCCGGCACGCGGGACAGCCGGCCGAGGACGACGAGGAGCCTGGTGCCGGCCGCGCCAAGTGTGCTCATCAGGTGGTGCAGGGCGGGCAGCAGAGCCTGCGTCAGATACGTCAGCGCGCCGAGCAGAGCGCCCGCCGTGACGCCCTGACGCCGCAGCCAGGGGGCGGCGACCAGCAGCAGGACCACCGGAAGGTGTCCGGCCATGCCGAGTGAAAGGGAGCGGGCACTCGCCCACCGGGCCAGGGACCGTGCCGCCTTGGCCTCCTGTTCGATCAGCACGTGGGTCCGTGCCGCCATGGGTGCCCCGGCGCCGCAGGCCACCACATCGCGCAGCCCCTGAGCCACCGATCCGAACTGTGCCGCCAGAGCCTCGTCGGCACAGAGGAAGTCGTGTTGTCGGGCGGCCATCGGCGCCAGCGTGGCCAGAAAGAGAAGCAGCCCTGTCACCAGTGGTGGCACCACGACGACCAGCAGGGCGGGAGCGAGCGCAGCAAGACCGAAGAGCGCCCCGACCGAGGTGAAGACGAAGGACCGGGCCACGAGCACCAGCCCCGCGAAGCTGTCCCGTGCGATCTCCGTCTGGTTGGTCATCCGGGAGACCACCGCGCTGTCAGCGGCGAGCGCCGGTTCGGCCAATGCCTCGTCCAGCGAGCGTGTCACCACCCGGCGCACCAGGCCGTCCCGCAGTGGTTCGACGAGGTCGGCCAGCCCTCGGAAGACACCGCCGGTGGCCAGGCCGCCGATGACGACGGCCAGCGCGGCCACCGCCAGCCACGCCAGTCCGGTGCCGGTACGGCCGGCGAGAAAGCCCCGGTCCAGCGCCATCGCCACGCCGTATCCGCCGAGGAAGGTATGGGCCGATTCCAACAGAGACCAGCCAGTGAGCTTCAGCAGCACGCGTTTGCGGCGGCCGAGGAAGCGCAAGGCCTGCGGAAGGAGCCGTGAGCCCGTCATCGTCATCAACTCCCGCCCGTGTCCCGGACGGTGTCCGCGAACACGGCGCGGTAGTCGGGCTCTTCCCACAGGCTTGCGTGCGGGCCCACCGCGCGGACGCGGCCGTCTTCGACCCATGCGACCAGGTCGGCACGCGCCGCCGAGGAGACACGGTGAGCGATCAGCAGCCGGGTACCGGTCCGGACGTCGTGTACGAGTGCCCGGCCGACGTGGAGTTCGGTGATGCTGTCGAGGCTGGAGGTGGCGTCGTCGAGGATCAGCAATCGGCCGGCGTGGGCGAAGGCCCTTGCCAGCCCGAGTCGTTGCAGTTCTCCGCCCGACAGGGGTGCGTCGGTCAGCGGCGCCGCGTACCCGCCGGGCAGAAGCCGGACGAACGTGTCGGCCCCCGCCGCCCGGGCGGAGGCCCCGATCTCGCCCGCTGTGGGCTCGTACTGTCCGAACCCGATGGCTGCGCCGACCGTTTCGCCGAACAGGACCGGCCGTTCGAAGGCGTAGCCGACCTCCCGGCGCAGCTCCGACGGATCGGCCTCGGTCAGCGGTACGCCGTCCAGCAGCACCACCCCGTCGTCCGGGTCGGCCAGCCGTCCGGCGATGGCGGCGAGAGTGGACTTGCCCGCGCCGGAGCGCCCGACGACTGCCATCGTCGTGCCACCGGGCACGACCAGATCCACCCCGCGAAGCACGGGAACACCGCCCCGGCTGACGGTGACCGATCGCAGCTCGACGCGCCCGGGACCGTCGGCGGGCAGTGGACGCCCTCCGTGGCGTACGGCGGGAAGGGCGAGCATATCGGCAATGCGGCGGGCCGCGGCGCGGCTGCGCAGGAGGGAGTTGAGCTGTCCGACCACCGCGCCCAGGCCGGCGGCGAGGGCGGCGTAGCGGGAGGCCGCAAGCAGGTCGCCCACGGACAGGCTTCCGCCGGCCAGCCGCACCCCGCCGACGGCCAGGACCATCGTGGTGAGCAGGGGCACCAGAATCCCGCTGCCGACCGATGCGCGTCCGTAGACCTGCCACATGCGCCGCCCCTGCGCGGACAGCTCGGACAGCGGCGCCAGCACGCGGGCGAGTTCACGCTCGGCGGTCCCGGCCGCAGCGACGGTACGCGCACCGCCGAGGGCCTCGAGGAGGCGGCCGGCGATGTCCGCCTGCACGCGCTGGTACTGGGAGACGCTGTGGGAGGACCCGTGTGCGAAGCCCCGCAACAACAGTGCCAGCAGGGGGATCCCGGCGAGGAAGACAACGACCAGCCAGAGGTCGATGAGCGACAGACAGATCAGACCGCCGACCGGGACGAGGACCGAGGCCAGACCGATGGCCGCCGTGGTGGGCGCCGTGCCCGCCTCGGCGGCGTTGCCGGTCAGCCGGGTCACCAGGTCGCCCGGGGTGAAGCGGTCGGCGGCACGGTGCGGCGCGAGGGAGAGGAGGTGGTCGGCTCCGCAGCGGCGCAGCCAGGCGGTGGTGCGGGCGCTGGTCGCGCCACCGACCAGCGCCTCCAGGGCGTCGAAAAGGACCTCGGCGGCGACCAGGACGGCGCACAGTACGAGGGCCCGCTCCACCCCCGCGGCGTCTTCGAGCAGCAGGTCGAGTGTTCGCCCGAGCGCGGCGGGCAGCGCGACGGCCGCGGCGGCAGATGCCGCGCTGAACAGGAAGAGGGCGAATATACGGCTCGCGCTGTGCCGTGCCGCACCGGTCAGCACGCCGGAAGCGTCGGCGAGGGGTGGGAGTTGCGCTGCGTTCCGGGGAGGGGCGGGCCGGGGCGTCGGGGCCATGGGGGTGCAGTCCTCGCCTCCGTCGAAGAGATGCGGGCCGGTCACGCCTCGGTCCCGGGCGAAGCTGCTCGCCCGGGACCGCTGCGCCGGTGTCACCACAGAGCCGAAGTCCTGTGGTGAACACGCGTCAGTTACAGGTGGTGACGCTCAGGCTGCTGTCACCGCAGAGCAGCAGGCTCGCGCGGCTGCCGCCGGTCGCGAGCTCGCCGGTGGCCTCGGACTTGGGGGTTTCCATCGTCTGCAGGTCGAGAAGTGCCATGGTGGTGTTCCTCTCCTTCATGGGGACGGATCTTGCTCAGGTCCCCCCGAGTCGGGGGGACCGGTTTCAGGGCCGCTGTGGCGGCGGGAGGAAGGGCAGGTGCACGGGCTGGTCGTGCAGCGCGCTGCCCAGCGCGAGCAGGCAGCCGGCTGTGCCGGTGCTGAGGTCCATGGACAGGCGCATCATCTGCTCGCCGGCGAAGGCGAGATGCCCCTGGTAGGGGACCGCGCCCCACGAGAGTGAGTCGATCTGACGGCGCAGATCGGTGGCGTGGGTGCCCGGGCCTCCGGTCGTGGTGCGGCTCAGGTGCAGGACCATGCCGGCGGCGCCGCGGAACAGGCCGGGCTGGGCGTAGAACTTGGCCTGCGCCGCTTGCACGATCTCGCCCCTGGCCTTCTCGAACTCTTCGTCGGCGCGGTGGACGAGGTAGTCGTCGAGCACCATGCCGATGCCGACGCTGCCGGCGCCCAGGTAGGGCATGGTCCGCCAGCCCTCGTCGAGCTGGAGGGCTCCTCCCACGCCTCGTACACAACGGGCCAGGTCCCGGCGCAGTGCGTCGGCGGCCAGGTCCAGCATGGCGTGGTCGCCGGTCGCCTCGTACAGGCGCAGGTGGAGCAGCGCCGTTCCGGTGGCTCCGTGGAGGAGTCCGGCCCGCGGGGCCCCGGCGCCGGCCGGCCCGGATGAGGGATCGCCGGCCTTGTCGGCCACGAGCCGGGCGCACCGGAGCGCGTGGGCACGAAGGGCACTCTCGCCCGTGGAAGTGGCCAGGGAATCGAGGGCCAGGCCGAGTCCGGCCAGTCCGCTGTGCAGGTCGGGGGCCATGTCCTCCCAGCTCTGGGAGGTGATCGTGTCGACCAGGTCCAGGGCGCGTTCGCGGTGCCCGAGCCGGTCCAGGACCCAGGCGATGCCGGACAGGCCGTCGTAGAAACCGAGTGGGCTGCCGGAAGCAGGCGTCTTCGCGGCTCTCAGCAGCCACTCCTGCGCCTCCGGAGCCGGTTCGGCGCCGGTCTCGGCCAGGGCGTAGAGGACGCCGGCCGCCCCGTAGGCGAAGCAGGCGCCGCCCACGGGCGCGAACTGGGCTATGTCTCCGGGGAAGAAACGATCTTCCCGTTCCGGAGAGGCGGAGGCCAGGATCGCTCGGACCATGGAGTCCCGGCTGCGTGGCCAGTCGTCGAGCTCCACGGGTAAGTAGGGGCCCACCGCGCCACGGGGCCGACCTTCCGGTGTCTCCGTACCACGATGGCCGCGCAGAATCTCGTCGACCGCTTCCCGGAGGAAGGCGCGGGGCACCGGGAACTGCTCGGCGGCGATCTCCGCCACATGCGTGGCTTTCGCCCGGTCCACGGCGAACAGACTGGTGAGGGGCAGGAACAGGGCCAGGCGCAGGCAGGCCAGGGCGTACCGGTCGACGTCGAAGCCCCTGCGGTCGGCAGGTGCGACGAACCCGGGGTTGGCAATCACCTGACGCCGGTTCACGTCATCGACAGCGGCGGCCTCGAAGTCCAGCAGCACCACCGAGCGTTCGTCCTCGGACAGCATGATGTTGAAAAGGTGCAGATCGTTGAAGGCCACTCCCCGCGCGTGGATCGCCGATACGGCCTCCTCCACCAGGTGGTGCACCCGCATGGCCCACTCGGTGTACTCGGCGAGCCTCTCCGGGCCGGGATCCGCTTCGATCAGCGGGTGCCGGTGTGCGAAGAAGCTGTTGAGCGGCCGGCCCTCGATGAACTCCATGACGAGGAAGGAGTGCTCGCCCAGGGTGAACCAGTCACGCACCTCGGGGGTGCAGCCGAGCCCGGACAGCCGCCGCAGCGCATCCCTCTCACGCTCCAGCCGGGTCACCGCGTCGGCCTCGTCCGCGGCCAGGCCCGCGTGTGGCCGGGCCTCCTTCAGGACCACTTGCTCATCGGTGCGCAGGTCGCGGCCGACGAACACGCCGCCGCCGTTGGAGAAATGCAGAGCTCGCTCGAACCGGTACGGGATGTCGTTGAGCGTGGTGGCGGAGCGGGCAGCCAGATGCGGTTCGAGGAACGCGGGGAGGGTCACCCAGTCCGGGACGTGGAACGTCGGGTCCCTCCGGTCGGGAACGAGTCGTCCATGGTCGTCCTCGACCGCGGGGCACAGCTCACCCCGGTCGTCGTAACAGTGCCGCTCCGTGAAGCTGCCGTAGCGCACATGGACCGGCCCCGCGCCCCAGCGCAAGTCGCTGAGTATGTACGGCCCGGGCTCGCCTCCGAGCAGACGGTCCAGGTCTTCCGCAACAGTGCGGCACTGGTCGTCGTCGGCGGGGTAGACGGTGAGGAACTTCCCACTGGCGGCGCGGTCGGCGTATTTGGCGTTGCGGGTGTGCAGCAGGTACCGGCTCGGCATGCACTTGAAGGCGATGGATCGAGGGACGCAGTAGTCCCAGACCCGGGCAAGCACCCTCTCCGCGTTGTCCAGGCAGACGGACACGTGGATCTTCCATCCCTGGCTGGGCAGTGCACTGTCAAGCGGTCGGAACGCCAGCCAGTCGCCTGACCGGTGGCGCTGCCAGCCCTGCGGAAGCTCGCGCCTCACGGTCCGGTAGAAAGCGGCGGAACCGCTTCCTTCCTCGTGCGACCGGTGCGGAGCATCGTAGAACTGCCGGTTCGCGTCGCAGAAGACGGCGTACCCCTTGTTCATCGCACTCCTTCGGCCGGTGACGCTCGGACGTTTTCACGGCGCGGGTGCTCGCAACAGTCGCGATTGTCATGAACCACCCGTGAAGAAATCCACGGGTGGCGCACAGGTGGGGGGTGGCCGGAGCCTGAAGCTTCCCCTTGATCCAGGACACCTGGAGACTGGGACGTGAGGTTCCAGAGGAAGTAGTGCCGGGTGGGTAGCAAGAGCAACCGCAGCAGGCGGTACACGGAGGAGTTCAAGCGCGACGCGGTCGCGCTGGTCCGGTCCTCCGGGAAGACCGTCACCGAGGTGGCCCGGGAGATCGGGGTCAGTGCCGAGGGGCTGCGGAACTGGGTCAGGCAGGACACGATCGACCGCGGGCAGGGGGCGTCGGGCGAGCTGACGAGCGCGGGGCGGGAAGAGCTGCGTCGGCTGCGTCGGCAGAACCGTGAGCAGGCCGAGACGATCGAGGTGCTGCGAAAAGGGGCGGTCTTCTTCGCGAAGGAGAGCGATCGATGAGCGCGGTTTACGCGTTCATCGAGGTGGAGAAGACCACCCACAATGTTGCTCTGCTGTGTCGGCTGCTGAAGGTGGCCCGGTCCTCCTTCTACGCCTGGTTGGCCGGCGGGCAGGCCCGCGCCGCCCGCCGGGCCGCCGACGACGTCCTGGCCCACGAGATCACCGTGTTGCACATCGCCTCCCGGTGCACCTACGGGGTGCCGCGTATCCATGCCGAGTTGCGCAGGCTGGACCGGCGGGTCAACCGCAAGCGGGTGGAGCGGATCATGCGTGAGCGCGACATCGCCGGGGTCACCCGGCGCAAGCGCCGGTCGCTGACCCGTCCGGCGAACAGGGCGGTGCCCGCCGCGGACCTGATCGGCCGCGACTTCACGGCCGACGCCCCGGGCCGGAAACTGGTCGGTGACATCACCTACGTCCCCACCGACGAGGGCCGGCTGTATCTGGCGACCTGGCTGGACCTGGCCACCCGCGAGATCGTCGGCTACTCGATGGCCGATCACCACCGCGCGTCCCTGGTGGTCGACGCGCTGACGATGGCCGCCGGACGCGGCCGGTTCCAGCCCGGCTGCATCGTGCACCCGGACCGCGGAGCGGAGTACACCTCTGACGAACTCCGCCGGGAAATAAGCAGGTTGGGGCTACGGCAGAGCATGGGCCGAACCGGCTCGTGCTATGACAATGCCGCCGCCGAGAGCTTCTTCGCACTGCTCAAAGAGGAGATCGGCACCCGCCGCCGGCCCGACCGGACCACTGCCCGCGCGGACATCTTCGCCTTCATCGAGACCTTCTACAACCGCAGACGACTGCGGAAGCATCCGGCCTGGGGGTACCTCACCCCGCTGGAGATCCGACAACGACACAAGCAAGAACACGCCCTCGCAGCGTAAGCAACGAGTGTCCAGCATCACGGGGAAAGTTCATGTTCTCCCTCCAGACGCTGGCGCGGATGAGGCTGTCGACTGGGAGGCGCTCTCCGCCGCGTGGGGCACCCGCTTCCCCTCCGACTACGTGACGTTCATGGAGACCTACGGGGCCGGCGGCATCAGCGATTCTTTCGAAGTGCTACGCCCGCTCCCATCCGAGCGGCATGGCGGCGACGACATGGCGGCCGAGACCGCCAACGCTCGTGACCAGTGGGTACCGGGAGCTGCGTTCAGCGGTGTTGAAGGGCGCACGGGCACCGAGGCGGCTGTCATCGCTTGGGGGGGGTGACGACCGCGGGCGATGTGGTGTGCTGGCTGACTTCCCATCCTCACCCGGACCAGTGGCCGGTTGCTGTGTTGCGGCCAAGTCTCGTCTCTCCATGGACTCTCTATCCCGTCGGTATGGCGGAGTTCCTTCGCCGACTGATCATCGGTGAGTTCGACGCCTGCCCAATCAGCGACACGACCCTGTGGAACGCAGGCACAGGCCGGTTCCTGCACTGGCGCGAGGAGAGGCGCTTGCAGGACGAGGGCATCGACCCTTGGACGGGCGAGCCCGACCCCTATGCTGACATCGGGTTTGACGACTGACCGGCCAACGAACAACCTGCGTTCACGCTCCTTACGGGACGTGACCCGTCGGGCCCGATGTCGGCGCCAGAAGCCGAAGTGCGGGTGTCACCTCTCGCACGTCCGTCTCGCTTGTGGCCACTCAGCTCCGATGCCGACCGCGGCATCGGCGCTGCGTGGCAGCAGGCTGACGGGCGCAAGAACCCGGGCAGGTCCGCCGGGACGTAGCCAGGTCATCGGCGGGGATGCCGCCGCTCGCCGTGAAATTCCTTGACCATCGTGTCGACGTTCCGGCCGGCCCGTGTTCGGGAGCGTTGACGATCGCAACGGGCCGACCGCCCAGGTGGCGACGGCCACCCGCCTGCGGTGAGGCGGTCGTGGACCGCGAGGGCCTGTGCGCGAGCCTCATCAGCCGTGCCGTCGGGGTTGTTCGCCGGGTTTCAGAACTCGAAGTCGGCCTTGGGCATCAGGTAGGTGGCGTTCGGGAACGTGGGTGCCCAGGCGTCGCCGATCAGGCGGGGGTTCCAGCCGACGTGGTCGACGTGCAGGTGGGTGTTGACCACGAGGTCGACGTCCTCGGGCCGCACACCCGCACGGGCCAGGAGGTTGCCGAGGTAGTCCAGCCGCAGGTGGTCCCACGCGGCGACGGCCGGGCGGGTCTTGTCGTTGCCGATGCCGGTGTCGGTGTCGGTGTCGGTGTCGGTGTCGGTGTCGGTGTCGACCAGGATGGTGCTGCCCTCGCTGCGCAGCAGCCAGGTCTGCATCGCAACATGGACCATGGCGTCGTCGGCGCCCAGGTGGTCGTGCACGAGCGTCCCGCGATGGTCTCTCCATGCCTGCTCGGGCATGTCCGGGAAGAACTGGTCCGTGGGCATGATCGGCCCGTGCATCTTCTCGATCCGGGTGATGGTGACATCGCCCAGGGTGATCTCGTGGGTGTCCTGCTTGGTGCTTCTCCGTTCGGTGCTCGGGGTGGCATGGCGGGGGGCCGTCGACAAGGACGCGGTCGTCCGGGACGAGCCGGTGCAAGTCCTCGCCGGGTCGGTGCCCGCGACGCTCAGCGGTTCAGGTGGGCGCGGAGCAGGTTGGGGTCCTGGGCGGTGATATAGGCGGCGCTCGTCACGTAGACGGATTTTCCGCGCAGGGCGATGGACGTGGGGTTCCGCAGACCGTCGGCCTGGGTCAGCACGATGGAGTGGCTGCCGTCGGGCTGGACGAGCGCGACCTGGCCGGGGCCGTTGAGGGCGGCCAGCAGTTGGTTTCCCTGGTCGGTGAAGGCGAAGTCGTCGATCCCCGGGAGGCCGGTGGCCTCGGTCCGGACACGGCCGGCGCGACCGTCCGGGAGGACGGGGATGCGCAGTACGGTGCCCTTGTCGAGGTTGGTGGCCCAGACCGCACCGTTGTGAATCTTCAGGCCGTTGGCGCCGAGGAAGCCGGTGGAGGCCAGTTCGGGGGCGGTGGACCAGGCGGTGGGGGTGCCGCCGGTGGGGACCCGCCAGATGGTGCCGAGCACAGAGTCTGTGACGTAGAGGGTGCGGGTGCGCGGGTCGAGCGCCAGGCCGTTGGGCAGGCCGTCCGCGGGCAGTGCGGCGATCCGCCGCGGCTCGCCACCGGGACGAAGCCGCCACACGCCGGTGAGGTCGGCGGTACCGGTGGCGTACAGGAAGTACAGGGTGCCGTCGTGGGCACGGACGATTCCGACGGCCAGCGGGAAGCCCAGGACCGGGGTGTGGATACCGCCGTCGGCGGGCTTGGGCAGGGTGGCGAGGATCCGGGTCGTGCCATTGGGGGAGACCTTGGCGACCTGGCGGGCCTTGGCGAAGGTGACGTACGCGGCGCCGCCCGGTGCCAGGGCGAGGTTCTCCGGCGTCTGCCCCTTGGTCAGGTCGAAGTGCGCGGCGATCCGCGCGCCGCGCAGCGGGGCGGACTCGGCCGACGCTGACGCCGGAGTGGGCGCTGCGGCAGCGGCCGCGACAAGGACGGCCGCTGATACAGCGGACATGGAGAGCTTCTTGAGCATGGTTCCTTCACTGGTTTTCGGGCATGCGGCAGCAACATGCCGACGCACGGGTTGGGTAGGTGGGCTCTGCTCGGGGGCCATGTGGCCCTGGGGCTGCTCCCGGCGGCGGCCGGTCGTCGGCCGTGCCCGGGTGGGACAGGTGCTCGCAGGTGTCGGCCGAGCGCCCGGTGACGTTGGGTGAGGTCAGGCGGTGTCGGCCTGGGGCCGCGTCGGCGCCGGGCCGGCCGGGATGGTGTCCTGGGTGCTGGGCTGGGTGATGGCCTGGGCGAGGAGGGCCAACGCGGCCCGCGAGGTGGAGCCGACCTCCGTGGTCGCGACCACCATGTTGGGACCCGGCCCGTGGCTCAGGGTCTGCTGAACGACTGTCAGTGGGCCGACCAGCGGGTGCCGCATCTCATAGGTGGCGACGGTGCACGCCTTGACCCGGTGGTCGGCCCACATCGAGGCGAACTCATGGCTCTTGGCGCTCAGTTCACCCAGCAGCGCGTGCAACGCGGTGTCCTGCGGATGCTGGGCCGCCACCAGGCGCAGGTTCCCCACCACCGCCCTGGCCTTGCTCGGCCAGTCCGCGTACAGCTCGCGGGTATGACGGTCGAGGAACGCCAGTCTGGCCATGTTGGGACGCTGCCCCGACAAGTCCGGGGCACCAGGGGCCAGGTGCCCGGCGAACAGCGCGTGACCCAGGCGATTCCACGCCAGCACGTCACTGCGCAGTCCGAGCACGATTGCGGGAACGTCCGCCAGCACGTCCAGCAACTGAGCCGTCGCGTCCGTCACACGCTCCGGTGCAGGTCGCCGGCCCCGAGTGCGATGCCTGTCCGCCCGGGCCAGGTCGTGCAGGTACCTCCGCTCGGAGTCGTCCAGCCGCAGAGCCCCGGCGATCCCGTCCAGCACCTCGGACGACGCGCTCAGCGACTGCCCCTGCTCCAGCCGGGTGTAGTAAGAGGCGCTCACACCCGCCAGCAGCGCCAACTCTTCGCGCCGAAGACCCGGCACACGCCGACGCTCCCCGTAGGTGGGCACCCCGACATCCTCAGGACGCAGCTGGGAGCGCCGCGCCTGCAGGAAGTCCCCGAGCTGCGATTTTCCGGTCATGGATCCGAGTATGAGCCGACTCGAAACGCACAGCCTGCCCCAGCTGTGGATAGGCACCAGCGGGTCTGGCTCCCCGGCAGGACTGGTGATGACGTGGGCGGAGCCGACCCGGCACCACCCCGCACGCACCCAGGAGGACGCCTTGAGCGCCACCACCAGCGAACATGACCTCTTCGAGGCTCTGGACGCATCAGCCTTCGCCTTCACCAGACGCGCATGGGTCGATGCCGCACCCGCCCGGGTCTATGACCTGGTCAGTGACGTGTCCGCAATCGGCCGCTGGAGCCCCAACGCGACCGACGTCACGTTCGACCAGGGCGCCGGCCCTCGGGTCGGCGCCTGGTTCAGCGGCCGCAATCGGAAGGACGGCAGGGAATGGACCACCCGCTCCCAGGTCGTACGAGCCGACCCCGGCAACGCCTTCACCTTCGTGGTCGGCGGCGCCGAAGACGGCATCGTGCAGTGGAGCTGGACCTTCCACCCCCAGGGACGCGGAACCGTCGTAGAGCAGTCCTGGCAACTCCTCCGCCTCGACCCGGTCCTGGGCACCACCCGCGCCGACCTCGACACACTCCGCGACTACATGACGAACAGCGTCGAAGCCACCCTGATCTCCCTCGCCCAATGGATCGCCGAAGAGTGAGGTTCCCGGGTGTGGCTTCGTCGACGCTGGCAGGCGCGAGCGACGCGCCTGGACCCTCTGCCGCTGGGACACCCGCCCACGAAACGCCGTATCCGATGACCTATTGGCGCACGCGCTTAGTCATTTCCACCAGCAAGATCGCGATCTACAGCTGGAGTATTAGAGAACGTCTCCGTTGGGGCGGGCAAGAGGCAGAAGCAGCAAGCTGGTCCAGGGTGTTGGGTCGGCAAGGGGCAGTCTTGGGCGCACCGGCTCAGCGGGCCATCCAGCGGTCCATCTCCCGCGCCCGCGTGTCCAGCGCGTTGACGACGACGGCTGACGCGGTCCGAAGATTGCCGGGAACTTGCACGTCGCGCTCGACGCCACCACACACATGGCCGGACCCCGGTTCGGGCATCTCCACCTCGATTCCCGCGCGCCGCGCGAGCGCGACCGCCGTCGCCACGAACCCCTCAGAGAGCGCGAGGATCACGGAGTGCCCGTCCGGCAGTGCCAGGCGACCAGGCCGCGTGCGAACTCCGCGTACACGGCCGGATCGACCTCGAGTGTGTCCGGGTCGCCCCAATGCTTGCCCTGGCCGATTCCCGAGGGAGGCTTGAGCTCCGCCTCGAAGCCCTCGACCTGCCGTAGGAAGAGGCGGCCGACACCGTTCGACGGGTACCAAAGCGTCTCGTCACCGATGTCGAAGTACATGCTCATCGCCGCTCCCCCTGCTCAGCCGCCCCGGCACACGGTAGAAGATCGCGCGGGTCGTCGGCACCCGGGTAGAACGGTGCCTTGGGGGCAAGGCTCGTTGCTCTGGCATGGGCATAGTTGAGCAGCTGGTACTAGTGACCTGAGTCGGAGATTCGGCGCCAGTTGGGTGTGGGTCGTCCTGGGCCGAAGATCCCGCTGCTATCGGTCACCGAGGCCCAGCGGGAGGTGCTGCAGTCGCGGGTGCGCCGTCCTTCGACTGCCCAGCGCTGGCGTTGAGGTCGCGGACTGCCCTTAGGACGGTTGGATCTTCGACGAGTTCGACGACCTGGCTCTCCGACCGGGGCTCAGCCCACCGCGGTCGCCCCCTTGCCCCCTCGTCAGTCGTTCCTGTCGTCGTGCGGCAGCACACCTTCCGCTCTCGGGATGGGAACGTAGCCGCCGTCGGCTCGAATTTTCGCGACGAGCTTCCCGAGTTCGGCCAGGGTGTCCTCGCCGAGCAGCGAAGGGTTCGCCTCGAGCATCAACGCGACGTATTCCCCGATGCGCTGAGGCGTGAGATCGTCCGTCGCCCCCAGCTCCACCGGACCGTCCTCCCCCTCGTCCACGACCCGGGCGTTGCGCACCAGCCGTAGCTGCCCATCGCTGTATATCCTGGCCATCACAGCCGCAGCGAACCGCTTCCGCGCCTCCGCGCCGCTCATCGTCGTCCGCTGATCGCCTGAAACGGTGACAACTTCCTGCAGGTCCTCGGCGGCCTCAGCCCGGCGGTCACTCGTGCGACTTCGTGCCACGCTGCTCCACTTCGCTTTCACGGATGGGAGCGCCTGGTCGTTCCACTTCGCCTTCACTGCCGGAAGCGCTTGTTCGTACCACCACTTCCTGACGTGCGGCGCGGCCTTCTCCGCCAATCTGAGGCCGATCTGGACGAGCACCTCGGCGAGGAACTCCGCGTTCTCTCGACGCTCCTGCGCTCGGGCCTCCGACTCGTGCCGGTCAGAGTCGAGCCAGCCCTGCGAGTACGCCGCCACCGGATCCGGCTCGTTCTCCTTCTTCAAGAAGATCTCGGCTTGACCCACCTGATTGGTGTCGGGGTCACGTGTCATGCCGCGATGAGCGCCCGCGGTCTTCCTCGACCGCGCGAAACGCGCGCCCTTCCGGACTCTGACAATGGCCTCGTACTCGTCGTACTCGCTGCTGTCCATGCCCCACCTTCGACCTGCGGGATGCCCTGCGTCCGCCGCCCGCGCCCCGGGAGCGACGCCCCCGACACTGTACGTCCGGCCGCCGACCGTCCGGCGGATCGCCAGATGTGGCCGGGCCAACGCCGGCTACCTCGTCGACATCCAGATGCAGATGGCCGCCGCACTGGGCATCCAGCTGATCTACACCACCGGACTGAGCGACGAGGACGTCACCTCACGCTTCCCCATGCGCATCCAGCTCCGGAACGACGCCGAGGCCCGGAGCGGCCTCTCCCTCATCCGGCTCGAAGAACAGGTGCGCAACGCCCTCATCCCCTCCCCTCGCATCACCCCCGACCAGGACGCCCCCGAACCTGCCGGCGTTCTCACCACCGCCCGGCTATACAGGAAGCAGGGCGACACTCAATGACCACACCCACAGAGCAGCCCCAGATTCTCCTCTCCCCAGCAGCAGCACACCTCAGCGCCGCGCTCCAGGCCCGCACCGACCGCGTCACGGTCAGCCGGGCCACCCTCATCGAGGCATTCAACGACGCTCTGCCGGGCGCCGCCAACGGCGAAAACGCACGCAGCACCCTCGCCACGCTGCTGTACGAAATCGCCGAACACGGCATCATTGACCTCCCCACATCCCGCACCAAATGGGACGCCGGCCGCCCAGCCCTTCCCGAACAGGTCCGGATCCCCACCGCCCCACCAGCGAAATCCTCCACCCCACGGCAGCAGGTGTCATGGCGACCAGAGCTCAACTGGGCCTACGGCAGCAGGCTGACCGCCTCCCAGACCCAGGACCTCCTCGCCTGCAACCGCTGGTTCCGAGACACCCACAGCCACCCAGCCCGACGCGCTCCCCTCCCCCTGCGCGAGCGCTCCTATGAGATCTTCCGCCACGAAAAGCGCCTCGACACGCTGATCACCGGAGCCCTATTCGCCCCCGGCAGACTGAGCCTCGAACAGCTCGCCACCTACCGCGAACCGCCCCCGCTGGCCCACCACAGGCTCGGCAACGGCGACACCATGCTCGTAGTGGAAAACAGCGACACCTACGCCACCCTCCGCGAGCTACTCAAGCCCGCTCCCGGCCGCATCGGATACATCGCCTTCGGCTCCGGAAGAGCCTTCGAAGCATCCGTAGAAAATATCGCCGAGCTTCCCGGCATCCACCGCATCGTCTACTACGGCGACCTGGACGCCGAAGGCATCGCCATCCCGGCAAGAGCCTCCATCAACGGCGCACAACACGGACTGCCACCCATTGAACCGGCGGCTGCCCTGTATCGCCTGCTGTTCGCCCACGAGCCCACCGCCGGTGACATCATCGCTGGCGAACGGGCCCACAGCCTGACGGCTTGGCTCCCCAAGGAACTCCGGCAGGAAGCGCACGCCCTGCTGACCAAGGGGCAACGGCCTCGCACAGGAGGCAACCAACCGCAATGAACTCAGCCTCGAGCCAGATTGGCGATGGTAAGCCTCCTCCCCTTGAGGAGGCTCCTGGGTAGGGCACGTCTCCACTAGTGCGGGATCAAGAGGATGGGCGGCCGGAAGAGCCCTAAAAGGTTCTCCCGTAACGGCGGGGCGCAAGTGAGATGCTCTCTCAATGCCGTCAGTGTGCTCGCGACCACTGGCAACGCCCGCCGCGGCCCGGTAACGCCCATCTGGACCTGCCCCAAACGAGCGGCGACCACCGGCAGGTGCGGGCGTTGCCGAGATTCCCGGAAGGAGCCGACCCCCGGGCGCTCGCCGAAGGCCCGGCCGACGCCGGGGCGGCGAAGAGCTTGGCACGCGGGGCCGATGGAACCGGGTAACGTAATTGTCATGTTCTTCCAGACGCCGATTTACGAGTGAGAGCGTGACGGGCCCCGCTGACGTCCTTCGACGTCGCCGCCCGTCCCCACCGATGAATCCGCAGATCACTTCACATCACCACCGGGAGAACCCGTGACCGACAGCAAGAACATCAACAACCCCGTGGGCCAGGGCGGCGGCCAGCGCAAGAAGCTGTCCCGCGCCGAGCGGCAGAACAACGGTCCGCACCGCAACCTTGACCGACACGGTGCCGCCGACCAGAAGGCGGAGCTGGTGCGCAAGATGCGCGAGAAGGTACGCGCTGCTGAGGACGCCGGACAGGCAAGCGACGACACCGCACAGAGCTGACGCACCGCCGCAGCAGGGCGGCACCGCACGGGGCAGGGCCCGGACCGCGACGCGCGGTCCGGGCCCTGCTGCCGTACCGGGCACGGCCGGTCCCACTCAGCACTCGGCCGACCGCGAGGTCCACGAGTGGCTCACCGCCGCCCGCGACGCCGACCTTCCGGTGGTCACCTCCGCCGCGGTGCTCGTCGAGGTGATCCACCCCAGGAACAATGACTCCGCGCTGAAGTGGACGCTGTCCCGGCTGCGCGTCGAACCGGTCCCCCAGGCACTGGCCCAGTCCGCCGCCACCCTGCTGCGCGCGGCCGGACTGCTTGCCGGCGGACAGCGCTCCATGGGCCTGGACCTCGACCCCGGACGAGACGAGGTAGGAGCTCAGCTTCTTCTGGAGAGCGCGGCGCGACGCCTGTAGTACCACCAGCTGTCGCGCCGGGGCAGCGGGCCGGGCACCAGAGCAGCCAGCACTTCGTCTGCCTTGACGAGGGCCGGGCCGACCTGGGCGGCATCCCGCCCTAAGGACCGGGCCAGCTCGGTCAGCCGGGCGTCGACTCGTCGCGGGTAGCTGTCCATGACATTGCTGTAGCTGAGCGGCACCGGGCTTGTCGAAAGGGAGTCGAGTGCCACGGCGAGGTGGCGGTCGTACCGGGCCAGGAGCTGGTTCTCGTACGCGTATTCCTGGACCAGGGCGAGGATGTACCGGAGCCTGCCGGGAATCTCGATGCCCGTGACCCCGCCGCGCGCCAGCAGCGCCTGGACGTGACCGTGGAGCGCAGCCTGCGCCATGGTGGATTCCGGGTTCCGTAGCCGCAGCGCTTCGACGATTCCGGGGAGCCCCGGGACAAGGCCGTCACCGTCCACGTAGCCGAGGGTGCCAAGGGCAATCGAACGCCAGCGTGTCCTCAGTCCTTCTGCGTCTTCTGGCGGAAGGCGCAGTGCGAGCAGATGCAGGGTTCGCCACAGATCGCTCAGCCGCGTGGGAGGCCGGAGCGCAGGTTCTTCGAGATGGCCCTGAACCAGCTCCGGCTGGACCAGGGCATGCCAGGTCGAGGCGCCCGGCTCGGTGAGGTCGCTGAACTTGGCTACGTTGATCTCTAGGAACAGCGTTTCTTGATGGGTTCCGGAGTCAGTAGGTGATCATCCGGTTCGAGAATGTCGAGCAGAAATGACGGCGGTGCCCCTGGGGCGGCGAGAAAAGGGGAAGGCGTGTCGACGGCCACGTAATTCCCCAGCCACATGATCGCGATCTTGGCTATGGGGATGGCGGTGGTGCG
Organism: Streptomyces sp. NBC_00390; assembly: GCF_036057275.1. Classification (NCBI taxonomy): domain Bacteria; kingdom Bacillati; phylum Actinomycetota; class Actinomycetes; order Kitasatosporales; family Streptomycetaceae; genus Streptomyces; species Streptomyces sp. NBC_00390. Next base: position 1,244,412 of record NZ_CP107945.1, read on the forward strand.
TCGCCGTGAGCCTGGGGACGATGACGCGTTTGAACCGTCGCGGGGATAGGACCAGCTTGCCTTCGGTGCCACATGCGGGAGAAATGTGGTTGAGCCTCGGGTGACCAAGTGGCAGGCTCGCCCGTCGTGACCGAGATCGTCAAGCTGCACGACGACGAGGTGGACATCGACGCATCCCTGGTGGCGCGTCTGATCTCCGCACAGTTCCCTCAGTGGGCGGACCGGCCGATCCGAGCCGTCGCATCATCGGGCACGGACAATGTGACGTTCCGGCTCGGCACCGATCTGGCCGCGCGCCTGCCGCGCACCCCGTGGGCGACAGGCCAGGTGGAACAGGACGCAACCTGGTTGCCGCTCCTGGCCCCTCAGTTGCCACTGGCCGTTCCCGAGCCGGTGGCAATCGGGACTCCCGGCGAGGGCTACCCGTTCAGCTGGGGGGTGTACCGGTGGCTGGGCGGCGAGGCGTTCCAGCTTAATCTTCTAAGTGATTCCGCTCAAGCGGCGGCGGATCTTGCCGGATTCATCGGCAGCCTGCAGATGGTTGACGCGACCGGGGCGCCGGCGCCGGCGGACGATCCGTTCAGCCGCGGCACTCCGCTGGCGCCACGCGATGCCCTTTTCCGGGAGGCGCTGGACGAGCTCCGGGACGAATACGACACCGGGCTGGTGCTCGCGGCGTGGGAAGCGTCATTGGCGGCCGCACCACCCTGGGGCGGCGCTCCGGTGTGGATCCACGGCGACCTGCTGCCGGGGAACCTGCTCGTGGCCGAGGGCAGGCTGTCCGCGGTCATTGACTTCGCCACGTTGCGGGCCGCCGACCCGGCCGGCGACCTGCTGGCCGCGTGGTACGTGTTCACCGGCGAGTCACGGCGGGTGTTCCGCGACGAGCTGGGTGTCGATGATGACACCTGGGCTCGCGGACGAGGCTGGGCCCTTTCTCTGCAGCTGATCTCGATCCCGTACTACCGGAAGCGGAACCCTGACGCGGTGCGCGAACCTTCGCAAGTGATCGCCGATACCCTCGCCGACTTCGCCGCCGAAGGCTAGGACACCGACACGGCGAACCACTACTGGAGTACGTCGTGCGGCGTCGCCGACAGACTGGGGACGAAGCCGCGCGGCTGGGGAATACGTGACCGTCGACAAGGCGGGAGCCACCTGGCCGTTGGCAGGATGTCCGCGCTCAACATCCGATGGGAAAGGACCCGATGACCGTGGCTCGTGCCATCACTTTGATCCGCTCCGCCGTTCTGTCCGACGTCGCCGAGTACGCCTACGCGGCCACGGCGCCTGCCGATTCACGCCTGATCTTCCTCGCTGGGGCGTGTCCGCTGAACGATGACGGCTCCACGGCGGCGATCGGGGATTACGCAGGCCAGGCAGCGAAAGCCATCGAGAACATGCAGGCTGCTCTCTCTGCCTCAGGTGCGTCATTGCAGGACGTCATCAGTACCCGGGTTCTCGTCGCATCGGCCCGGCGGGAGGACCTGGTGGCCGCCTGGCAGGTAGTCCGGGACTCGTTCGCTGACCATGACGTCCCCAGCACCTTGATGGGCGTCACCGTGCTCGGTTACAAGGACCAACTCGTCGAGATCGAGGCCGTCGCCGCCGTGCTCGATTCTTGAGACCTCTTCAAAGGACACCGCAAACGCGGGGCGGCCAGCAGCCGAGGGAGGTAGCGGCCGAGGTCAGCCGGCCTTGGCGGGCTCCTCGGCTCGTGCGCGGGTGCTGGCGACGCGGTAGGAGTCGGTGCCGGTCTCGATGATGGTGCCGTTGAAGGTGAGCCGGTCGACGATGGCCGCACAGAGGCGGGGGTCGGTGAAGGTCTTGGTCCAGCCGCCGAAGGTCTTGGTCCAGCCGCCGAAGGACTCGTTGGAGGCGATGGCGACGCTGTTCTTCTCCTCGCGTTCGGTCAGGACCTGGAAGAGGAGTTCGGCGCCGTGGCGATCAAGTTCCATGTAGCCGAGCTCGTCGATGCAGAGAAGATCGACGCGACCGTAGCGGGCGATGGTCTTGTTGAGTTGCTTCTCGTCGGCGGCCTCGACCAGTTCGTTCACCAGTTTCGTGGCGAGCGTGTAGCGGACGCGATAGCCCTTCATCGCGGCCTCGGTGCCCAGGGCGATGAGCATGTGAGACTTGCCTGTTCCGGAGTCGCCGATCAGGCAGAGCGGCTGGCTCTTCTTGATCCATTCACAGCTGGCCAGGGTGTGGATGGTGGCTGCGTCGATGTTGGGGTTGGCGTCGAAGTCGAAGGCCCGCAGGGACTTCTCCCGCGGGAAGCCGGCGATGCTGGGCAGCGGGGAGTGCGAGGATGCCCCACCCTGCTGCATCTGGGTCCTTCCCGAGATGGAACTCCGATGTGTAGGACGCCCATGGGCCGCGGGAGGTTCACGGTCCGCCGAACGATCACGCATGGCACGTGGAGGTCGTCCCGCAGCTTCGCCCCGGTGACGCCGAGGAGGCGGTTGGCTTCTCCGCTGTGGGGTGCCGGGATGTGGGTGTGACCAGCCACTTTCCGGGTACGGACCGCTGGTGCGGCCTCCGCGTGCCGGCACGCGGAGTACCGTGAAACGACGAGGTCGACCATTGCGGCGGACCTGCGCCTCGGAGATGGGCGAACACACCATGGCGGACTCCGACACCCCTCGTGCCCCCAGGCTTCTGCCGGACGCGATCCATGAGGCCGTGAGGCCCGGGACGGCGCTGCTGAGGCTGGAGACGACACATGCCCGTGAGGGAATCCTCGACGGCGCATGGTGGCCCCGCTCCCGCGACATCGGCGCCGAGCTTCCCACCCTGATCGCCGCGCTGACCAAGCATCTCGGCCCCGTCACGCGCGTCGGTCTGGACGCCAGTGCCTGGGAGGCACTCCCGATACGCCTGGTCGTCGACGACCGGGTCGTGCACATCGACTCCTTCCCGGTCGGTGACGACACCGTGCTCATCACCCGAGGCGATCAGGACCACTTCTCGCTGCTGGTCGTCCCGCCGCACACGACGCCGGACGTGGCACGCGCCGCGATGGCGAGAGCCGTACGGGCCGACAACATCACCCAGGCCCAACAGATCCTCATCGAAACCAGCACCGACACGGCACGTCCCCCGGCCTGACACCCCGTTACCGCCCACGCGCGCCCCGGCCTGGCCGATGCCCCGAGGCTGGATGAAAACGGCCCCTGGAACTGGATGAGCTCGGTCCCTAGATGCGGGCGAACCTGCCGCTCTGGTCGGCGAACTCCTTGGCCATGTCGCTGCTGACCGTGGGTTGCGTGCCGCGGATCGTGTCCAGGTAGTCGTCCGTGGTGGGCCGGGTCCGGCTTCCGGTGTCGAAGGTGCGCTCGAACTGGGCCTGGGAGACGGTACGCGCGACATGGGCGATGTCTGCGGGGGTGAACCCCTCGCTGGCGGACGCGAGCGTCGCACTGTCGGCCTCCGCGCCCGCCCGTGCCAGGTAGCTCTCCCACAGCGCCGTGCGGGCGCTCTGATCGGGAGGGCCGATGGGCAGCACGTAGTCGAAGCGACCGTGCCGCAGGAAGGCCGGGTCCCGCGTGGTCACATTGTTGGTGGCGCAGACGAGCAAGCGGCCGTCCCGGCTCCGGAACCGGACGATCGCCTTGAGCAGCTCGTTGACCACACCGATCGCGGTCGCATCGGCGCCGCTGCGTTCGCCGGCGACCTCCTCGACCTCGTCGATGAAGACCAGAACGTGTTCGAGCTGTGCGATCTCGTCGAAGCGTCGGCTCAGTCCGGTCGCCAGCCCGTACTCGGCGGCGAGACGTGCGGGGAACAGTTCGAGGAACGGCCATCCCAGGCGGCTGGCGATCGCGTGGGCGAAGGTGCTCTTGCCCGTGCCGGGCGGACCGAACAGCATCACCGCGCGCGGCAGCTCCACTCCATGCTGGGCGGCCAGTTCGGGATGGGCCAGCGGCAGCACCAGGCGGCGCTCGATGAGCTGTTTCTCCCGTTCCATACCCGCGACTTTCTGCCACAGCCCCCGGGTGGCAGCTCCGCTCCGAGCGAGGACAGCCTGCTGACGGACTGGGGAGTGACCGGTCCACGCTTCTCGAAGAAGACCAGGCCCGAGCGGGCGCCGAAATCGCAGTTGCGCAGTGTGGCGGCACCGGTCTCGCCCTCGGGCAGGACCGCGTGCACCGCACGGACGCCACCGGCGAAGAGGCGGTCCTCAAGGGCCGTGATCAGGGCACTGCCGAGCCCCATGCGCCGCCAGGCGGGCGCCATGCAGATGCGCAGGATCCACGCCCTGTCGCCTTCCACTCTGCTCACTGCGGCCCCGACCACCACTTCGTCCGCCATGGCCACCACGGCCGGATGAGGGACTTGGAGGGCCGCCACGGCGTCCGAGAGCTGGAACAGGGGAGGTTCTCCGGTCGTGCCGCTCTCCGTGTCGACGCGGACCACCGCCTCGAGATCCTCCGGGGAGTAGTCCCTGATCAGCCAGCCCGTCATGATCAACTCCGAATGCTCGGCCGTACTCCCATCATCAGCCGCCGCCGGCGGTGCGACGACCGGGCAGAGGCAGCCTCCCCATACGACAGCGTCGGTCCTCAAGGCCACGATCAGGCCCTGAGAACCGACGCTTCGCGGTGGCTAGCTGCTGACGCGCTCCTCGGTCAGGATCTGCTGCCGCAGCTCCACCAGCGCCCGCAGAGCATGGCTGTACATCTGGATGCTCTTCTCGCTGTGCGTGTTCACGGCGGTCTTGACCTCGTTGAAGGTCTTGGCGATGACCTCGTCCAGGTCGTTCTTGTCGATGCCGTTCATAGTGCTTCTCCTTCCGGTGGGCGTGGTCAGTCCCGGTTGACGGGCCACGAGGTGATGTTCTGCCAGGGACCGCAGTCCTTGGTGTCTTCGGTGCCCTTGCACACCGTGAGCTGGCCGGTGGTGGTGAGCTGGTAGGCCTGCCGCGCCGTGACGTCGACGGTGCCAGGGCCGCACACCTCGGCCTGTTTCCGGAGCGGACCAGGGACGAAGTCGTTGTAGAACCGGGTCCACACCGCGTAGCAGCCTGTACCGGTGTTGGACAGCTTTCCGCTGATCACCAGGTAGCGGGGCTGCTCGATCCACCGCTCTCCGGCAGCGGTGGCGCTCTGGTGTCCGGCCGACCACGCGACGGTCCGCGACGGCTGGGTGCCGTCCGCGGCGGTGGCCGGGGTGCCGAGGGTGAGCAGGGCACCGACGGCGGCCGCTGCGGAGACCGGGACGCGAGCATGCATCAGATCAACTCCTTCTTCTGTGGGGACAGGTCGGGCGGTGTCCGGATGCCGTGGTGGCGACGGAGCGCGGACAGGGCGGCGAGATGGCCGCACATGCCGTGCACCGAAGGCCCGGGAGGGGTGGACGCCGAGCACAGGTACACCCCGGGCAGCGGCGTGGTGTACGGGTCCCGGCGTGCCGTCGGGCGCGCCAGTGACTGGCGCAGGGTCATCGCTCCCGCGGCGATGTCCCCACCCACGTAGTTGGGGTTGTACTCCGCGTACTGGGCGGCCGAGAGGCCACGGGAGGTGATGACCGTGTCGGTGAAGCCCGGTGCGTACTCCTCGATGCGCCGGCGGATCAGGTCGACCGGGTCGCGGGTGTCGCCGTTGGGGACGTGGGCGTAGGCCCATACCGGCCGTCTGCCCCCCGCGACCCGGGACGGATCGGTGACGGCCGGGTCGACGACCAGGACGAACGGGTCGGGGACCGCGCTGCCTGCGGCGGTGGCGGTTTCCTGGCGGAAGATGTCGGCCCGGGTGCCGCCGAGGTGGACCGTGCCGGCCTGACGCACGAGCGGGTTGGCCCACGGGATGGGGCCGGAGACGAGGAAGTCGGCCTTCGCCGCGCCGGGGCCGTAGCGGAAGCGGCGCAGGGCGCGACGGTAGCCGGAGGGCAGCCGGTCACCGGCGATGGCCAGGAGTTCCCTGGGGCTGACGTCCAGCAGGACCAGCGGGAAGTCGCCGAGTTCGGACAGGTCCCTGACGCGGTGTCCGGTGTGGAAGACGCCGCCGTGCGCGGTGATGTCGGCCGCCATGGCGTCGGCGATGCGGGCGCTGCCGCCCTGGGGGAGAGGCCAGCCGGTGCTGTGCGCGGTGTGCGCCAGGAGCATCGCGACCGCCGCCGATGCCACCGACGGAAGCTTGCCGACGGAGTGCGCGGCCACTCCCGCCAGCAGCGCCCGCGCCGGCTCGGCGGTGAAGGGGCTGCGCGTGGTGGCGTGGGCCAGCACGCGGGGGGCGAGCAGCAGGGGCGTCAGAAGGTCCGACGGCAGGGTGCGCTGGCTGGACAGGACCAGGTCGACCACGGCCTGGGACCGGGTGGCCAGGGGGCCCATGAGCCGTGTCCAGCGCGGGCCGTCGGCGCCCAAGTGGTCGGCGGTGCGGGTGATGCTGCGCCATGCGGCCGCGGCCTGCCCGCCGGGCAGGGGGTGGGCGTACGGCATGTCGGGCTGCAGCAGCCGCACCCCGCGCGCGGGCAGGTCGAACCGGCGGAAGAACGCGGAGGCCGCGGCCATCGGGTGCACGGCCGAGCAGATGTCGTGCACCACGTCCTGGTCGAAGAGCGGCTCGGTGCGCAGGCCGCCGCCGATGGTGTCGGCAGCCTCGAACAGGGACACGCTCAGTCCGGCCCGGGCAAGGGTCACCGCGGCGGCGAGCCCGTTGGGCCCGGTGCCGACGATCGCGGCGTCCGTCGTGAGGCTCATGAGGCGGCCCCGGAGGGGGTGAGCTGCCGGCCGGCGAGCCGCCGGTAGGTGCTGTCGCCGTCCATCAGCTCGGCGTGCGTGCCGATGGCGCGCAGGCGCCCGTCCTCGACGACGAGGATGCGGTCGGCGCCGATGGTGGTGGAGAGGCGGTGTGCGATCGTGAGGACCTGGCAGCGGGCACCGATGGTGGTGAGGGCGTCGCGCAGGGCCGTCTCGGAGTCGGAGTCGAGATTCGAGGTGGCCTCGTCGAGGAGCAGCACATCGGGCCGGGTCAGCAGGGCGCGGGCGATGGCGAGGCGCTGCCGCTGCCCGCCGGACAGGCCGGTGCCGCCTTCTCCGAGCTCGGTGTCCAGCCCGTCCGGCAGGGCGTCGATGACCTTGGTCAGGTGAGCCGCCTCCACCGCCTCCGCAATCTCCTCGGCAGTGGCGTCCGGTCGGGCGTACGTGAGGTTCTCCCGCACTGTGCCGCGCATCAGCGGGGAGTCCTGCTCGACGAGACCGATCCGGGCGCGCAGTTCGCTGAGCGGCATGCTCGCGGTGTCGGTTCCGGCCAGGCGGATCGTGCCCCGGTCGGGAGTGAAGAAGCGCTCGACGAGCTGGAACAGGGTGGTCTTGCCGGCGCCGGACGGGCCGACGATCGCGGTCACTCCCGTGGCGGGCAGGGAGAACGACACGTTGTTCACGGCGGGGCCCGCGCTGTCGCCGTAGCCGAAGGTGACCGCCTCGAACTCGACCGCCGGTGCCCCCGCGACCGTGCCGGAGCCGGTCGCGTCGCCGGTCTCCTCCTGCTCGATGGCGGCCAGGTCCTGCACCCTGTCGATGGCGGCCCGGCCCTGCTGGAACTCCCCGAGCGACATGAACAGCATCACCAGCGGCGACACCAGATAGAAGAGGTACATGATGAACGCCGTCAGGTCCTCCACCGGCAGGGCCCCGGTGGCGGTGCGCGCCATGCCCCACGCGATCACTACGGCCAGGGACACCTGCGTACCGACGTTCATGGCGGGCATCAGCATCGCCGACAGCCGGGTGACACGGAGCCCGCTGCCGCGGGCGGCGTCGGCGAGAGTGTGGAGGCGCTCCTCCTCGCGCTGCTCGGCCCGGGACGCCTTCACGGTGGTCAGCGCTCCCAGCACCCGCAGGAGTCCGGAGCCGTAGGCGCTGGTGTCCTCCCGGTTCGCCACCGCCGCCTTGCGGACCGCGCGGGCCAGCCCCAGGGCGATCGCCGAGGCGGCGCCGAGGCAGCCGGCCGTGGCCAGCAGCATCTGCCAGTCGATCCACGCCATGACGGCGATGCAGCCGACGGCCGTGAACCCAGAAGTGATCATCTGGGCCACGGACGAGGACAGGGCGATCCTCGCGATCGAGGTGTCGGCGACGGTACGGGTGAACACGTCGCCGTGCTCCAGCTTGCCGAACGCCCGTATCTGCGCGTGCAGGAGACGGCCGGTGAGCGTGGTGCGCATGTCGAGGACGATGTTCTCCCCGGCGCGGCCGATCAGATAGAAGTGGGTCGCGGCCAGCAGCGCGTCGGCGGCGAACAGGGCGGCGATGAACACGATCGGCCACAGCACCGGCCGGTCCGTGGCGACGGCCTCGATCAGATCGCCGATGAGAAGCGGTTGCACGAGGGTGGCGGCGGTGCCCAACAGACCGAGGAGGGTGCCGGCGCCGAGCAGCAGCCGGTGGCGGCGGACGATCACGGATATGTTCACTGGCTGCCCTTACCGAAGACGACCGCGACGACCGCGACGACGGCCGCGGCGAAAACGAAGCTCTTGATCCACGCGTCCCGAGTGACCACGCCGTTGTCGCGGAACATCACCAGCGTGCTCGGTACGGCGAAGGCGACGGCGATGGCGAACCACGTCAGACGGCTTGCTGTCAGCATTGCCGGACCCCTCCCTTCCCTGCCTACTTGGTGGCGCGCGCGATGTACCAGTCGTACGGCTGCGGGCTCTCGGCCGCGTACACGTGCTCGACGGTGAAGCCGGCCCGGTTCAGGCAGGCTTCGACCTCCTCGCGCTCGATGAGAAGGACGCGTTCGCTGAACTCCACCGGCGGTCTGCCGTCCTCGTCGATGCGGGTGCCCATGGTGAGGACATCGCCGTCGTCGAGGGTGATGGTGAAGGTGGTGGTGCCGCCGTGGTGCGGGGTGGGCAGCGTCACCGTGTGCTGCGCCACGAGCGGCCGGTAGGTGCCGGTGGCGTAGTACTCCAGCGACAGGGTCGCGCCCGGTGCCAGCACGTCGCGTATGTGGGAGAGGGCGGCCGTCAGCTGTTCGCGGTCGGCCACGCACGCCAGCGAGCCCATGGTGGAGTACGCCGCGTCGAACGGGCCGGTGACCGGCAGCGGTTCCCGGAAGTCGGCCCGCACCAGCGATACGTTCCCGGGGACGGCCTTGGTGCGGAACTCGTCCAGCATCGGCCGGGAGTTGTCCAGGCCGACCACCTCGGCGGCGATGGCGGCGACGGGGAGGGCGACACGGCCGGTCCCGACGCCGATCTCCAGGACGCGGGCACCGGTGACGTGCGGGCGGAGCCGGTCGACGGCCGCCTCGGCGGGCATGGCGGGAGCGATCAGCGAGTCGTACACGGACGCGACCGCGGTCCCGTACTGCACGTCGTGCGTCTCCTGCGCGTCCTGAGTCACGGGTTCACCTCTTCGTAGTCGAAGACCATGTCGTACTTGGGGTCTTCGCTGTGGTCGTAGCCGGAGTAGCGCACCAGCAGCACCTGGAACAGCGGGAAGCCCGGCTCCGGAGTGAGGCGCTGACGGACGAATTCGTTGACGAGGCGGTACGCGGACTCCTTGGCCTCTTTGTGCAGCGGGGTCATCGCACCCGGGTTGTTCAGCAGGGTGGAGGCCACGTCGAAGATGGCCTTCTCGGCACGGCGGCCGGGGAACCAGAAGGCGTGGATCAGCTTGCGGGGCGCGATGGCGTACACCTCCCGCCACTCGGTGTGCTCCGTCCGGTCCGCGTTGGCGAGCCGGTAGAGGAAGTGCTGGTCCTCCACAGCCGGGTTGGGCGCGAAGAACCGCCAGTTGGGGATGAGGATCCCCGTGCCCGTCTTGTCGCCGCTGCGGACCTTGTCGTAGCTGCGGTCAGGGTGCTGGCCCAGCACCGAGGCCACGAACCAGCCGGCGAGGATCGCCGGTACCGCCCGTTCCATCACCGCGGACGTTCTGCTCACGCCGCATCCCCCTGCTCCTGCCGGTCTTCGCCGGCGTACTGCGCCGCGGCCGCCGCCACCGCGTCCTCGATCGCTCTGGTGGTGAGCGGGGCGTGCTCGACCCCGCCCGTGATGGACAGATGGCTGGAGCCGGGAATGGTCACGATCCGGCCCCCGCTGCCCGACGCGATGTACTCCTCGTACAGGTCCTGGTGTTCGGGGGTGTCCCGCATGGTCGAATCGGCCGCCACCACCGAGACGGGGATCCGCAGCCGGTCGAGGGGCCGCCCGCCGTCGAGCATGAAGGCGTACGAGTAGTCCCACTCGCGCCGCCCGGCGCGCCATGTGGAGGGGGCGGAGCCTTCCAGACGCAGTGCCCGCAGGTGGGGGCTGTTCTCCGCGAAGGAGAACAGGCCCTTCTTGTCGATGAGCAGCCCGGCACCGAACACCGACGACCACGGGCCGAGCTTCATCGTCAGGTTCACGCCGCGGGAGCCTTCGCGCTGCCTGCGGGAGTGCAGCAGCTCACGCGGGTGGGTGGGGTCGACCAGGACCAGTCCGTGGACCCGGTCGGGGGCGGCGGCGGCCGCGCGGTGGGCGAGGTAGCCGCCGAGGGAGTGCCCGGTCAGCACGCAGGGGCCGTCGGCGGCGACGGCGACGGCGATGACTTCGGTCAGGTCGTTCACGGACTCGCCGAGCGCGTAGTCCTCCGGGCAGCGCCGCAGCGACGACCGGTATCCGGCCCGGTCGTACAGCACCAGCGAGATCGCCGGGTCGAGGTGGTCGGCGACCAGCAGCCACGCCGCTGACGAGTTCATCAGGCCGGCGTCGCACACCAGTGTCGGACCGCCCGCCTCACCACGCCGTACGTGGTAAGTGATGAGGTTGCCGCTGTCGCAGCGCAGGCGGCGCCGCTCGAAACCCGCGTGGCGGGACTGGGAGGCGAGTGTGGCGTAGCCCTGGTGGGCAAGGCCGGCGGCCAGGCATGCGGCCAGACCGGCTGTGGTCAGCTTCGGGAACGTCAGCCTGCTCATGCCGCCTCCCCCGTCCCCTTGGCGAGTGCCCTGACGGACGGATAGGTGGACGCGAACGCCCATGCGAAGCGGGACAGGCCCATGAAGCGGGCGTTGGCCACGTGGAAGGCACCCATGACGAGCAGCCCGGCGTCGATGTACTTGCCCTTCTTGAGAAGCAGCAGCGGGAATCCGCACTCCAGGGCGAGAACGGTGTGGCAGACCGCGCGGGAGACGGCCGGGTACTTCTCGAGCTGGTTGTAGAACCACTCGTCTCCGTACGTCTGGGTACGCATGATCTTCGCGAGGGCGTCGCCGGACCGCCAGGCGTCACCGGGGAGTTTGGCCCACCCGGACGCCCCGTAGGACAGGACGGTCTGGGCGCCGATGAACTGCACGGCGGCGGTGCGGGTGGCGTCGGTGCCGCCGGCCCGGCCGAGTGCGGCGGCTGTCTGCACCAGGAACGACACCTGGTCGGATCCGTCGGTGCCGAACAAGTGCCGTGGATAGATGAGGAGCTGACTGCCCGCCAGATAGGCGTTGGCCGCCATCCGCACCGTGTTGCTCTTCACCGGTGAGATGAGTACCGCCGCTGCCAGGGCACGGGAGCCGTGGAGGGCCTGCGTGACCGGTTCGCGGGCGATGAAGTCCTTGACGGCCTGCATCGTCTTCGTCTTGGCGGGGACCTGGGCCCTGGTGTGGGCCCAGTCGTTCAGGCCGCCCGGTTCCCGGTCCGTCCTGCGCACGATGTACTCGAGGCTGGACAGCAGGTGTGTGGCGGCGGACAGCCGCTCGGCGGTGGTGAGCGGCTTCGCGCACGCCGACTCAGCGGCTCTGCGGAGACGTGACAGCATGATCTGTTCCTGGTCGCATGTCAGTTGAGGTGGCGTGGGGCGTGAGGTGGCGCGGGGCGGCGAGGTCGCACGTGCGGTGAAAGGGAGAGGCGGGAAACCCCGAATTGCCGGAGGCTTCCCGCCAACGCCCGCTACTTCTGGGCGGCCTTGACCGCGGCGCCGACGCCGGCGGCGGCGGTGATGACGGCGGACACCTTGCCGCCGGCCACAACGCCTGCCACGAACGCGGCGGGGGTCGCCATCACGGGAGCGACCGAGCCGTCGGCCGCCTGGCCGGCGCCTGCGTTGACCTTCTCAACGAGCACGGACATGGTGCATCCTCCAATAATCTGATACATGGGAAGTGCTCCGGTTCTGGCAGACACTTGCGCTGTCTGCCAGAACCGGAGTCCCCGGAACCGGGGGCTCACCGGGCTCAGCCGGTGGCCACCTTGTACGCCGCGTAGGCAGCGCCGGTAACCGCACCGGCACCGACCACGGCACCAGCGGCCTTGGCGATCACGGGGGTCGCGAAGATGGCCGGAGTGGCCATGACGGGAGCCGTGCCGCGAGCGGGCGCGCCCGCCTCGAGCGCCCCCTTGAGGGACACGTTGGCGTTCACCTTCTGCGTCAGCATGTGTTTTCCTCCTCTCCGTTGTTCGTCGGGGCAGGGAACGTCCCGCCACCGCACGCAATGTCCGGCGGCGGGAAGTCTGATGGAAAGAGAAATGCCACTTCGATCGTCGAGACAGCCGATATTCTCGACCGAATCACGGCAGGCACAGATATTTGAATGCCGGACGATGATCTCCGTGAAACAGAAAACTCTGGACGCACGTCAGGCAGAGCTTCCGATAAATGGCTGATTTACTTCGGCTTTACCGTGGGCGTACGCGGGTGGCAAAGAATCGGCGTGCGTACGCCGGCGGGATCGCGGCGGCCGTCACGGCCGCCGCGAGGTCCTACTTGACCTTGGCGGTCATGTACCCGACGGCCGCGGCGCCGACGACCACGGCGGCCTTGCCGGTGGCCGGCGTGAAGATGGCCGGAGTGGCCATGATGGGCGCGATGCGCGCCTCGGGACCGCGCTCGGCAACGAAATCCTCGAGCGAGGCGTCCTGATTCACCTTGTCCAGAAGCATGAACTTCCCCCTTGACTGAGTCGCGTGGACTGCGCGAACGGCCCGGGACCGCCACACCTTGAGGGCGGGCGACGAAGCATCGGGGCATCCGCGGCACCGGGCGCAGGATGGTCAGTCCCTGCCGCCGGTGAACGTGTCGTCAGTATATGAACGGCTCGATCCACTTGATCAAGTAATTGCCCGCGTGATCGGCGTCACATCATCATTATTTTCGCGGAATTTGAGGTTCCGTTTGTATCGGGCCACTTTCACGGAATCTACAATTCCGTGGCTCGCCTCTCGCTGGATGCGCGTGAAAGGATTGATCCATCCCTGCCCATTCATTTAAGGAAGGACGCATGACCCAAGAGGAAAGCAGTCATATCCACGCCGAGGATGTATGGCGCCGGTACGGGCGGGGAAAGAACGCGTTCGACGCCGTACGCGGAGTCAGCTTCACCGTCCGGCCCGGGCAGCTGTTCGCCCTCCTCGGCACCAACGGCGCCGGCAAGACCTCCACGGTCGAACTCATCGAGGGCCTCGCCGCCCCGCACCGCGGCCGCATCCGTCTGTTCGGCGGACTCGATCCGGTCGCCGACCGGGGCCGCATCCGGCCCCGTACCGGCGCGATGCTGCAGGAGGGCGGCTTCATATCCCATCTGACCGTGGCGGAAAGCGTGGAGATGTGGACCCAACTCACCTCCCGGTCCCGCCCGGTCGCCGAGGCCATCGAACTCGCCGGGCTGCCCCACCGCGCCGACGTGATGGTGCAGAACCTCTCCGGCGGCGAGAAGCGCCGACTCGATCTGGCCGTCGCCACGCTGTCGCGTCCCGACGTGCTGTTCCTCGACGAACCGACGGCCGGTATGGACGCCGAGGGCCGCCACGCCACCTGGCGGCTCGTCCGGAGCCTGCAGGCGCAGGGCACGACGATCCTGCTGACCACGCATTACCTGGAAGAGGCCGAGTCCCTCGCCGACGAGTTGGCGATCATGCACCGCGGACGGATCGCCGCCTCCGGCACCGTCTCGGAGATCGTCGCCGGTCACTCGTCGACGCTGTCGTTCGGTCTGCCGGACACATGGGCCGTTCACGATCTGCCCGTCAGCGGCAGGGCGGAGCGGCGGGGCGGACGAGTGACCATCACGACCGGGCAGTTGCAACAGGACGCCACCCGGCTCCTCGCCTGGGCCGAGGGCCACGATGTGACGCTGGACCGGTTCACCGCGCGGCCGGCCTCCCTCGAAGAGGCTTTCATCAGCATCGCGAGCCAGGAAGGGGCGGCGGAGTGAACGGTCTGGCCATGCGGCACATGAAGGCCCTGTTCCGTATCGAGTGGAAGCTGTTCCATCGGATCAAGGCGAACTACATCTTCGTGTTGTTCGTCCCGTTGATGCTCCTGGTGTCGATGCGGTTCGTGCAGGATCAGATGGAGCTCGACAAGCACGGCCTGAACCCGGGCCCGCTGATGGTGTCGACCTCCGCCGGGATTCTGATGATCTTCTCCCTCTACTCGTCCGTCACCGGGCTGTTCGTGGCGCGCAGGGAGGAGCTGGTGCTCAAGCGGCTGCGTACGGGAGAGGTGTCCGACCCGGTGATCCTCGCGGGCGGTGCGTCCATGTACATCACGATCGCCGTGGTGCAGATCGTGGCGATCGCGGCCGTGCTGTCGGTGATGTTCGGTGTGGTGCCGCGGCAGCCACTGGCGGCGATTGCCGGGTTGTTCACCGGAGTTGTGCTGATGACGGCAATGGCGGCCGCGACGGCGGCGCTGTGCCGGACCGTCGAGTCCGTGCTGGTCGCCACGCTCCCGGCCGTCTTCATCCTGCCGATGATCTCCGGGATCTACATCCCCCGCGAGGTGCTGCCCGAGACGCTCGGCGACGCGCTGCTGTTCGCGCCGCTGTCCCCGACGGTCGACCTGATGCGCTCGGGGTGGACCGGTGAGCTGACAGCGGGCGGTGCGCTGGTCCGGTGCGCGCTGGCGATCGTGTGGACGGCTCTGTTCGCCTGGATCGCGGCCCGCAGATTCCGCTGGGAGCCCCGCACCTGACGCCGCGGCACCACGGCGATCCGTGCCCCCGGGCCCGTCGTCCCCGGTACCGCTCGGGCGGCGGGGTGCGCTGCGCTCACCGCGCGCACACTGGACCTATGGACGGGGTGACCGTCGGCGGGACGGCGGAGCGCGAGGACCTGCTGGCCGGGGCCGTGGTCAAGGCGGTCCAGCGGTCCGGCGCGTACGCCGGGAGCGTCTTTCTCCGCTCCCGCGACCGCAGCTCGATCGTGCTCGCCGCGACCTGCGGGACGCCACCGTCCCTGCTGGGCGGCTGGCACCTCATTCCGGTGAGCAGCCCTATCCCGGTCGCCGCGTCCTACAGTTCCGGGCGCACCATCCACCTGGCCGACGCCGAGGAGACGATGCGCCGGTATCCCCAGCTCGCGGTGGCTCTGCCGTATGCCTTCGGCTCCTGCTCGGTGCCCGTGGGCGCGGGCAGGGAGACCTTCGGGGCGCTGGCGATCGTGTGGGCCGCTCCTCCTGGCGGCGAGGGGTTGTCGAAGGCGCGGCGCCGCCAGGTGAGGGCCGTCGCCAACCGGCTCGGTGCCGCCCTCGCCGCCCTGCGCGCCCGTACCGGTGATCCCGTCGAGTGCGACCCGCAGACCATCCCGGTCGAGGCCCCGGCTCCGTCCGCACCGGCCGTGCGGGTCGGCCTGTTCGACTGGGATCTTGCCACCGGCGCCCTCACCCCGGACGGCGAACTCTGCGCGATCTTCGGTCTCGACTCCCCTGCCTTGGACGGAAGGGCCGACACGCTCGCTGCCTGCCTGCACCCCGGTGACCTCGCCGCATTCCGTGCCGTCGCTCGCGCGGCAGCCGCCGAGGGCCGGATCGGCGCGCGGCGCCTGCGGGTACGCGACAGCGGAGGCGGTGGCCACGGTGACGTGGGGTACCGGACCGTCGAGCTGTGGGGCCGGACACCCGAGGCCGACGACGCGCGGGCGCGCACCCACCTGGTCGGCGCGGTCATCGATGCGCAGGCCGGCAGTGCGGCCGTCGCCGCAGTCGAGCGGCTGCGATAGCCGGCGCGGGCTTCGCGCTTATCGACGCCAGACGTTCACCTTCTCCGTCACGAGCAGCGGAGCGCTGTCTGGCCCCTGAGCAGAGCAAGGAGCTGCTCGCCTCAGCCCGTAAGCGGGTCGAGGAGGCCCAGACCGAGGCGCACCGCCTCATCGAGGAGGCAGACTGCCGGGCCACCGAGATGGTCGCCGCGGCCGAGCAGACCGCGCAGCAGGTACGTGACTCCGTCAACGGCCTCTACGAGCAGGCCGAGCAGGAGATCGCCGGGCTGCGCTCGGCGGCCGAGCGCACCAAGACCGAGGCGCTGGAGGAGGCGGACCGGGTCCGCGCGGACGCGTACGCCGAGCGGGAGCGGGCGGCCGAGGCCGCGACTCGGCTGCGGGCCAGGGCCCAGAAGGAGACCGAGGCCGCAAACGCGCTCGCTTCCACCGAGCTGAACGCCTTGCGCGCCCGCGCTGAGGCAATGACCGACGAGGAGCGTGCGCCGCTTAGCAAGCTGTTCTCGCGGGGCCGAGGACCGTCGCCGCGTAAACAGCCCTGAACTGACCCTGCCGTACGTGCTGAGGGCCCCTGGAATCTGCCCTTCCCCGGTTTCACCGGTGGAAGCGTCCACGTAGGCGAGAGCTGCGCGATGAAGCAGGTCCGTTGCTCCCCGGGATTCTGTTCACGGCGCTGAACCACGGGTGGCAGGGCGGCGAGGCCGCGGCATCCTGGGGCTGCGCTCCTAAGGGTTGTCCCGTAACTGCTGGTCGTCACTGGGGAGCGACGCGCAGGTCCCGGATGTACCAGTCGAACCGTGTGCCGTCCTTGCTGTGCGGCCGCTTGCCGGGGGTGAATCCTGCCCGCCGCGCGACGGCGGCGGATGCGGGATTCTCCGGCTCCACCTGGATCACCGCCTCCTCCCCGCCCTCACTGGCCGCGTACTGGGACGCCAGGATGACCGCGCGGGTAGCCAGGCCACGCCCCCTCCAGGACGGATAGAGGCCGTAGGCGACATTCACCTGGCCGGGAGTCAAGCCCTCCCCTGCGAACCGCAAGTCGATCGTGCCTGCGAGCGCCTCGTCGGCGCCTACCCGGATACCGAAAGCGCGGAGTGGCCCGGCAGTGTCCCACTGTTCCCAGCAGTGCTGGAAGTACCCTTCAACGCCCTCGCGCGTGCTAGGGCCGCCGTTCAGCCAGCGAACCAGCAGCTCATCCTCCCCTGTGAGATGCGCCTCCACATCGTCCAGGAGCAGCGGAGACAGAGTGATGATCCCGTCGGACAGCTTCACTTCATGCATCCGCCGATTCTTGACGCCGAAGCTGCGTCGCACCATCGGATTCCGCGGGACGTCGCCCAGAACTACTCCACCGCAGGGGATGATCTTGATGTGACTGGTGTGATCACGGCGTCGGAGCCGTCTTGGATAGCCCCGTTCACCGGGCGGAGTCCGCGCTGCTTCGGCAAGCTGCTGACCGCACTGCGGCGCGAAGGCGCGGATGCGGTCCGCAGGGGACGACCGTGGAGCCTTCCACTGGAGGACCGGGCACTGCTGGTCGCGGCTTACTGGCGGACGAACTTGACGATGCGCCAGCTCGCCCCGCTGTTCGGGGTCTCGAAGTCGGCGGCGGACCGCATCATCGACCATCTCGGGCCGATGCTTGCGCTCCAGCCCCGAAAGCGGTTCGCAAAGGGGAAGACGTAGGCCCGCTTGTCGTATCTCGTGGGTGCGCCACGAGGCGCCATGGAGTCGAGTGAGGTGAGAGACCTTCACCGCCGGGTTGTCGCAGCAACCTGGTTGAAGCAGAGGGCAGTTCGCCTCGGGGGATGCCGAGGTGGGCGGTAAGCAGCCCCGACAACGTCGGGACGGGCTGGCACTGCCAGACAGCCCGGGTCCGGCTAGCGAGACGGGAAGGTGCACGCGAGGAATCAGTGTCTGACGCCCCGTAATTACGACACCGGCTCGAACCTGGCGGATCTGGGCCGGACGCAGTGCACGACCACCGCTGGCCGGTGATCGACTCCGAAGCCGACTCCACGTATCGGCGGGGAGGCCACGCCGAAAGCCTGCGGCGTAAGCGTGGCGATGCTGCCGGGGTAGAGCTGGGCACCTCACCCGTCGATCGATTCCGTGGTGAACGTGGGAACTGCCCGCGGTCGCCCCAAGCCGGACCTCCAGTCCGGTGGAGGGCAGGCCCATCGCCGGCTGATGGTCGTCGGGCAGGACGGAGGCTCCGTAGTACTCGGAGGCCGGGAGAGCCGGCCACATGGGGAAGGGGGCCAGCAAGTCGGCAGTAAGGACACTGGAATGCCAGGAGGTTGTCGCCGGTGAATACCGACGAGCTGGAGTGGGCCTTGATGAAGGCCGAGCGCCGGGTACTGGAGATCCAGACCAAGCTGCACCGTTGGGCTGCTGATGATTCTCATCGCAGGTTCGACGATCTGTTCAACCTCGTGGCCGATCCTGCCTTCCTGTTGGTGGCGTGGGATCGTGTCCGGGGAAACAAGGGTGCCCGCACGGCCGGAGTGGACGGGAAGACCGCACGCTCCATCGAGGCCGGGCAGGGGGTCGAGATGTTTCTCGGCAGGCTGCGGACTCGGATCAGAGACCGCAGCTTCCGACCGGTTCCCGTCCGTGAGCGGATGATTCCCAAGGCGAACGGCAAGCTTCGTCGTCTTGGGATTCCGACCGTGGCGGACCGGGTGGTCCAGGCGTCCTTGAAACTGGTGCTGGAGCCGGTGTTCGAAGCGGAGTTCCTCCCGTGTTCCTATGGGTTCCGCCCGAACCGCCGGGCTCATGACGCGATCGCCGAGACTCGCTATCTCGCCAGCCACGGATATGAATGGGCGGTGGAGGGCGACATCACGGCGTGCTTCGACGAGATCTCGCACCCGGCCCTCATGGAACGGGTGAGGAATCGGATCGGGGACAAGCGGGTGTTGTCCCTGGTGAAGGCGTTCTTGAAGTCCGGGATCCTGTCCCGGGACGGAGCCTTCACGGACACACGCACTGGGACCCCGCAGGGCGGGATCCTGTCGCCGCTGCTGGCCAACATCGCGCTCTCGGTCCTGGACGAGCACATCGCCCAGGCCCCCGGAGGAGCAGACAGCGCCTCCGAGGATCGGCGCAGGAGACGGCGCCGGGGGTTGCCCAACTACCGGCTGGTCCGGTATGCGGATGACTTCCTCGTGCTTGTCTTCGGGCGCCGTGAGCACGCCGAGGAATTACGCGACGAGGTCGCGGAGGCGTTGAAGCCGATGGGCCTTCGCCTGTCGGTGGAGAAGACAAAGATCACGCACATCGACGAGGGCCTTGATTTTCTCGGATGGCGCATCCAGCGTCACCGGAAGCGGGGCACTGACCGGCAGTACATCTACACCTATCCGGCACGGAAATCAGTGCGTTCCGCAACGGCCAAGGTGAAGGAACTGACCGGACGGCAGAACGTCGGCTTGTCGTTGGAGTCCTTGCTCCACCGGCTGAACCCGGTGTTGCGGGGATGGTGCGCGTACTTCCGTCCCGGAGTGTCGAACGTCGCTTTCTGCTACCTCAGCCACTACACGTGGATGAGGGTGACACGGTGGATCCGGCGCAAGCATCCCGGGATCACTTGGAAGCAGCTCCGCCGACGTTATTACGGCGATGGCTGGTGGCCTGTCACGGAGGAAGCGGAACTGTTCAACCCGGCAAAGGTAAGCACGACCAGATACCGATACCGGGGGACACTCATCCCGACCCCGTGGCCCATTACGGCATGAAGAACTGAACACGCCGAAACTGGATTTGCGGAGAGCCCGGTGCCCGGAGACGGGCACGCCGGGTTCGGGAGGCGGCTCGGGGAAACCCACCGATGGAGACACCGGCAGGGCGCCCCGAGTCGACCTCACCCACGGCCCGGAAGTTCTTGAGCCGGTTGATCGTCCGCTCGACTTCGTTGCGGCGCTTGTAGAGCGTGGTGTCGAAGCCAGTGGGCCGGCCCCCTTTGCTGCCGCGGCGTTGGCGGTTGGCCCGCTGGTCCTTCGGCTCGGGGATCGTGTGCTTGATGTGCCGTCGTCGCAGGTAGCGGCGGTTGCGGCGGGAGGAGTACGCCTTGTCGCCACCGAGGTGGTCCGGCCGGGTGCGTGGATGCCCACCGTTGGGACGGGCGACGCGGATGCGTTCGAGAACCGGGATCAGTTGCGGGGCGTCGCCCCACTGGCACGGTGTGATCAGCAAGGCCAGTGGGCGGCGTCCGCCTTCACCCGCCAGGTGGATCTTGCAGGTCAGCCCGCCCCGTGATCGTCCGAGTCCCTCGTCGGGCCGGTGCTGCCGGGGCGTTGATCTTTTTTCGGGATGCGCGGCGCTTTCCTGCGGGCCCCGGCGGCGTGCTGGTGAGCACGGCAGGAGGTCGAATCCACGCTCACCATGCTCCAGTCGATCCGGCCGTCCGCGTCTGCGTCGGTCTGCACGGCCTGGAGGATCCTGTCCCAGGTGCCGTCCGCCGACCAGCGTCTGTGCCGCTCGTAGACGGTCTTCCAACTGCCGAACCGCGGCGGCAGATCCCGCCACGGAACACCCGTCCGCAGGCGGAAGAGAACCCCGTTGATCACCTTACGGTGGCTCGCCCAACGCCCACCCCGCTGCCCCGTCGCGGGCAGATGCGGCTTCAGACGAGTCCACTCCGTATTCGTCAGATCGCCTCGTCCCATGTCCATGGAAACGTCCACGAGGACGACACCACTCAATGAGTGATCCGCCGGACAGAACCTAGATGTGGGAGCAACACCGCCAACTTCACAGCGAGTTGATCACGAGTCTCATCCGGAATGCGCATACCACACCAACGAGCCTCAGGACGGGAAGCAACACGTTGATTCCCTGCAATCCCTAAGGCGACTCCATCACATCGAGATCAACAGGTTGGTGATTGAGTAAACCGGGAACTCTCCGATCCATGACAAACGTAGCGTCCATGTCCTGGCCGCCAACATCCGATCAGATCGCGCTGGTCGCATTACTGATCTCAATCGTGGCCTGCTGGTATTCCATGCGAAGTGCTCGCGCCGCGTGGACAGTAGCCCATATTGAGAAGGATAGGCGCAATGACGAAAATCAAGCAACGCTCGACGCTTACTTCACCTACCACAACATGCTCCAATATGTCGTGGCGGAAAATATGGGTCCGGCCCCGGCGTCAAAAGTCAAAGTCGAATGGAAATCAAAATATGGAGGAACGGTGCCAAGTCGCCCGTACGGAGGGACAGCGTGTGAATTTTCGTACATCCTTCCCGGTCGCACCTCGGCGATTAGTGTTGACCTCTCACGAAAAGAAGCCAAGAAAAAGGCGACTGTAATCGAAATTACTTTGACTTGGGAAGATGGCACTGGCGAGCATAGTCGCGCATTGGATTACCGGAGATGAGCGGCAAAAAGACTAGCTCGGCCTCAATTAAATGAGACCTAGGAGTGTCGTACTACGTTGCGAGGGCAGAAACCAAAGCCTCATATCCAAGCGGTCCGCGAGGGCGCTTACCGCCCCGACCGCAACAGCGAGGGCGCACGCTTCACACCGCTGGACCCGATCGAACCGGACTGGTCCGAGCTGTTGCCCGGCGACTCCTCCGAGGACTTGCGGGGCAAGGCGCGGGACGTGTGGGCGCGGACTATTCCCGCCCTGGTGGTGTCGGCCGGCTTGACGGACCCGCAGCGGGAAACAGCCATCGAGTATTGCGTGACAGTCGCTCGACTCTGGCAAGCGGAACGGGAGCTGTCCCGTACGGGCCTGGTGGTCGAAACGGAACGCGGGAACGTCAAGAGTCCATGGGTGACGATCGCCCACCAGTACCGGAGTCACTTTCGGTCGCTGGTCGATGAGTTGGGTCTGAGCCCCGCGTCGTCAACCCGTATCACCCCGCCGGAATTCAGCGGCGGCGAAGATGACGGAGTGTTCGACTGACGATCTGCCCGTCCCGTCAGGGCTGATGCGTTCTCAGGTTGTGAGATGAAGTAGCTCACGCGCGTGGGCAGGGTGTGACCGGCAGTGGTCACGCGGACCGAACCGTACGCGGACGTATCAGCCACCGTGTACGAAGCAGGGCCAGAGCGCCCGGGTAAGTCACTCACCCGTTGGCTGTGGCCGTGCCGGTCCACATTGTCCCCAGCCGTTCGGGGGACACGCGGGCCGCATCCGGCGCGTTTCCCGCCCCGCCGGGGCATCCCTTGGTGGAACGCAAGGGAGACATGATGCCGCTCTATCTATCGAGGTTCAGCTACACACCGGAGACTTGGGCGAGGCTGATCGTCCACCCCGAGGACCGCGCAAAGGCCGCTCAGGCGTACATCGAGTCCGTCGGCGGGAAGCTCCACGGCTTCTGGTACGCCTTCGGCACGCACGACGGCTACAACCTGTGGGAGGCCCCCGACAACGTGTCCATGGCCACGGTTGCGCTGGCGATTAGTGGAGGCGGCGCGCTTAGTTCGTTCGAGACGACAGTTCTCCTGACCGTCGATGAAACCATGGATGCCCTGCGCAAAGCCGAACGAATCCAGTACCGGGCGCCGGGCGCGTAGCGGTCCAGGCCGATGCATTCTCGGGTGACGAGATGAGTGGTGCGCCCCGGTGTGGTCATTCGCGGGTGATCCGCCGGACTGGAAACGACGAACGCGACTCCTGATGATCAAGGTTGTCGAAGCCAAAGATCATGAACAGGGGTCGCGTTCGCATGCCATCCTCCCTGATCGACGTCCTCGTGCGCCACCGCGAGGACGTCGTACTTCCGTGCCCGCCTGCAGAGCTGTCCGAACTGTGCACTCTGGCCGAGGTCCTGGACCGGGTTCCGGACCCGCGCCGCGTCCGGGGCCGCCGCTACCGCATCGGCGTCCTGCTCACGCTGTGCCTGGTCGCCGTGCTCAGCGGCGCAACCTCGCTGGCCTGCATCGCGCGCTTCGCCACCAACAGCGGCCCGGGCCTGCGCCGACGTCTCGGGCTCGCAGCCTGCACGCCGGCCGCCACGACCCTGGGCCGACTGCTGGCCCGCCTGGACGGCGACGCCCTGGACGACGCCGTGGGCGCCTGGCTCGCCCGACTTGCCACCAACCCCGTCGAGGAACCCGCGCCCGCACCGACCGGGCTGGCCGTGGACGGCAAGACCGTGCGCGGGAGCCGCACCAACGGCGCGGCCGTACACCTGCT
Source organism: Streptomyces sp. NBC_00390 (assembly GCF_036057275.1). Lineage (NCBI taxonomy): Bacteria > Bacillati > Actinomycetota > Actinomycetes > Kitasatosporales > Streptomycetaceae > Streptomyces > Streptomyces sp. NBC_00390. The sequence goes on from NZ_CP107945.1 coordinate 1,267,480, forward strand.
CGCCGCCGCCCTGCACGACAGTCAGACGGTCATCGCCCAGCGACAGGCCGAGGCCAAGAGCAACGAGATCCCCGCGTTCGCCCCGCTTCTGGAGCCGCTCGATCTACGCGGCGTCGTGGTCACCGCCGACGCCATGCACACCCAGCGCGACCACGCCCCGGCCAGGTAGATGGATGCGGTCCTCTCGCGACGAGGCACGAGGCCGCGCCTGCTTCAAGCGGTTGATGCAGCGCCACGCACGGGAAGCTCAGCATCACGCGAGCCACCCTCCGATGACCTAGTGCCGCATCAAGCAACGTTCGCCCTCTCGACTACCTCCCGTTGCCGCACCTGGGAGACGCGTGTTCCGAGGGTCGATGATGTTGCGGAGCCCAGCGCGCCATGTGCATGATCCACGGATGGACGACAAGGTGCGCCGGATTCCACCCACCCTGGCCACGCTGCGCGCTGCGACGCACGACGCGGGCTTCACAATGTCGTGCGAGGAGCGAACCGGCAGCTTGCTGGCCGTGCTCGCGGCTTCTCGGCCTGGTGGAAGAATTCTTGAACTTGGCACAGGAGTAGGTGAAGGTACCGCCTGGCTTGTTAGCGGGATGGATGCGACATCCAGTCTCGTCACGGTCGAACTTGACGCGACCGTCCAGACGATCGCCCGTGAGCAACTTGGTTCTGACCCCAGGGTGACCTTCGTGACCGGAGACGGTGGCGATTGGCTCGAGGGATACGACGGAGAGCCGTTCGACTTGGTATTCGCTGACACGTGGCCTGGTAAGTTCACCCATCTCGAGCGGGCCTTGGAACTCGTCGCTCCTGGCGGGACCTACCTCATTGATGATCTATTGCCGCAGCCCAGCTGGCCCGACGGTCACGAAGCTTCGGTAAAGCTCCTGCTCGCCGAACTGGAGGAACGTCAAGACTTCCGGTGCGTCCGGCTGGCCTGGGCAAGTGGTCTCCTCATGGCGGTCCGTTCAGGCAACGTTGGCTGTGGCCACGACCTTGCGTAGGTGTTCGTCGGCGGCGTGCTTGTTCCGCCAGATGATGTAGCGCGGGATCATGCTGTCCCGCTCCTTGTGGCTGGCATGATCGGTGCCGTCCAGAGCGAAGTAGCGCAGCGCGGTGAACTGGGCTTCGATCCGGTTCAGCCAGGAGCTGTTGGTCGGCGTGTAGGCGAACTCGACATTGCTGACCGCGGCCCAGTCGCCTACCCGGGTGTCTTTCTTCGTGGTCAGGTGCGGAGAGAAGTTGTCGAGCACGATGGCGATCCGGATCTGGGGCGTGTAGAGACTGCGAAGGTAGCGGCAGAACTCCAGGAACCTCGTCCGGTTCTTCTTCGGCTTGATGTGGCCGTAGAGCCTGTCCCTGCCCAGGTCGTAGGCGGCGAACAGGTGGCGGACTCCGTGCGGGCGGGTGCAGGTCGCCCGTCGGCGGGGCCTCGGCTCGCGGTCGGGATCCTTGTGCCGTCCGCCGCGTTCGGCCCACTGCCGGCCGGGGTGGGGCTTCCGGTTGAGCGGCCCGAACTCGTCCAGGCAGAAGACGACGTCGGGCTCGCCTTCCTCGGGTATGACCTCGCCGTCGGCGATCGCGTACAGGTGCTCGACGCGGGCCCTTCTTGGCCGCGTAGTCCGGGTCGCGTGAGGTCTTCCAGGTCTTTATGCGTTGAAAGGAGACGCCCTCCTCTCGGAGCAGGATACGAAGGCCCTCGTGGCTGATGTCGTCGACCACCCCCTCGGCGACCAGGAAGTCGGCCAGCTTGGCCAGGCTCCAGGTCGAAAACGGCAAGCCGTGCTCGGCAGGCCTGGACTTGGCGATCTTCTTGATCTCGCGGCGTTCCGGGAGGCTGAAGGTTCTCGGCCGGCCGCCCTTGTACTTCGGGTAGAGCGAATCGAAGCCGTCGGCGTTGAAGTTGTGGATCACGTCCCGGACGCGGTCCGGGCTGGTGAATGTCACCTCGGCGATCTTCGCCACGGGCATGCCTTGCGCGGATAACAGCACCATCTGGGCCCGTCGCCAGGTCACGACCGAACCGGTGCCCCTGCGGATGATCCGCAGCAACCGCCTGCCCTCGTCGTCATCAATCTCCCGCAGCCGTACGCGTTCAGCCACGCGATCATTCTGGCCGCCCGGTGCCGCCCGGCGCAGCAAACCGAGCAATGCCTCATGACAGGGCGAACGTTGCCTGATGCGGCACTAAGGCGTCATGCCCGTCGGTCGGGAAGTTCGATCTCCGCCCAGATGGTCTTCCCCTCGGCACGATGACGCGTACCCCAGCGCTGGGCGAACTGGGCGACGAGCAGCAGACCGCGGCCGCCCTCGTCGAAGGTCCGGGCCCGTCGCAGGTGCGGGGCGGTGCTGCTGCTGTCGGACACTTCGCAGATGAGCGCGGCCGCGCGGATCAGACGCAGCTGGATGGGCGGTTGCCCGTAGCGGATCGCGTTCGTGACGAGTTCGCTCACCACCAGTTCGGCGGTGAACGCCACATCGTCCAGGTGCCACGCGGCCAGCCGGGCCAGCACCTCCGCACGGGCACCGGCCACCGCAGCGGGGTCGGACGGCAGGTCCCAAGTGGCGATGCGGCTCGAGTCGAGGGCCCGGGTGCGGGCGACGAGCAGGGCGACGTCGTCCTGGGGCTGTGCGGGCAGCAGAGTCCGGATCAGGTCGTCGCAGGTGGCCTCCAGCGATACGGAGGGCTGATCGAGGCACCGGCGCAGCAGCGCGAGGCCGCTGCCCAGATCATGCTCCTCACCCTGGACGAGGCCGTCCGTGTACAGCGCGAGGAGGCTGCCCGGAGGCAGTTCCCACTCGACGGTCTCGAAGGGCAGACCACCCACGCCCAGCGGAGGGCCGGGAGGAACGTCGGCGAAGTCCACCTTGCCGGCCGACGTGACGACGGCGGGCGGAGGGTGGCCCGCGGTGGCGGCCGCACAACGGCGCGAGACCGGATCGTAGACCACGTACAGGCACGTGGCGACGAGACCGGTGGGGAGGTCGAGGCCGGGATCGTGGCCGGCAGCGGTCTCCTCCTCGGCCGCCACCTGGGTGACCAGGTCGTCGAGCTGGGTGAGGAGTTCGTCGGCCGGAACGTCGACATCAGCCAGGGTGCGCACCGCGGTCCGCAGGCGTCCCATGGTGGCCGATGCCCGCAGCCCATGGCCCACCACGTCGCCCACGACCAGCGCGACCCTGGCGCCCGACAGGGGGATCACATCGAACCAGTCGCCGCCCAGTCCCGCCCGCGTACGGGCCGGAAGATAGCGATGAGCCACCTCGACCGCTTCCTGGGCGGTGAGTCGGCGGGGGAGGAGGCTGCGCTGTAGGGCCAGCGCGGTCTCGCGTTCGAGGGTGTAACGGCGGGCGTTGTCCACGGCCACGGCGGCTCGCGCACCGATCTCCTCCGCCAGGAGCACGTCGTCCTGGGTGAAGGTCTCCTCGCGCCGGTGCCGGGCGAGGACCGCGACGCCGAGGGTGATGCCGCGGGCGCGCAACGGGATGACCATGACCGAGTGGATGCCGAACGCCTGGACCACTTCCGCCCGTTGGGGATCGGCCTGCTGCCAGTCATCGTGGTTCTCGTCCACGGTGCGGTGCACCGAGGGTCTGCCGGTGGCCAGGCAGCGGACGGGGGGTGTGGAGTCGGGGTAGTCGTCCACGTCTCCCGGCCGGGCCAATGCCTCGGGCACGCCGGGCAGGACGGACTGCTGCGCCGCGCGGCGCAGCGCCACCATACCCGTCGCGGAAGGCGTCGGCTCGACTCCGCGGAACAGGGAGTCCAGCAGGTCGATGGTGACGAAGTCGGCAAGCCGGCCCACTGCCATGTCGGCCATTTCCTGAGCCGTACGCATCACATCCAGGGTGCTGCCCACCTGCGCGCTCACCTCGTTCAGGAGCACAAGCCGCTCCCGGGCCAAGTGCTGCTCGGTGACGTCGAGGGCGGACAGCTCCAGGAACCGCACCTGCCCTGCCGAACTCCTGAGCGGGGAAACGGTGATGGACCAGACCCGTTCGCGTGCTTCGGGCCGGGCTCTGCCACGCACATGGAACTGCTCGGCCTCCCCTGTCATGAACACCCGGCGCATGCCGTCCTCGACCGCATGGCAGATGTGGGGCGGCAGGATGTCGGTGACGCGCCGACCGCGCATATGCTCCTCGCTCAGGGCGAGCTCCCGTTCGGCGCCGACGCTCGCCCGTACGGCTCGCAGCTCGGAGTCGTACACCATCACGGGCAGATGGCACTGCGCGAACGCCTCCTCCGCCGTCGCCGAGTCGGGTTGCGGCCGCTCCGGCGTCGTCGCCACGACGAGCTGCTGAGCGTGGCCCTCGCCGTCGAGCCAGGGATACGCCCGCAGCTGCACCTCCACATGCTGACCGTCCCGGTGCCGGAGCAGGGTCGTCGTACTCCGCCCACTGAGAGCCACGCGAAGTCCCCTCACCATGTCGGCGTCCACACCGAGCAGACGGATCACGGAGCGCCCGATGGCCGCCTGACGCGGGTAGCCGAGCAGGCGCTCGGCCCCCGCACTCCAGCCCGTCACGACCCCCTGGGCGTCGATGACAGCCGTGGCGGAGTCAGCCGGATGCGGGACAGTGCCGGAGTCGTTGTCGAGCGGGGTGGCATCGCGCATGTCGATCATCGCCCGTTCTGCCCCGAGGGACACCTCTCCGTGTGGCCCCCCGAACCACTTCTGTCGGCCCGTTACACCACTTCTACCGTTCTTCGCTCGTGATCGCGCGCCATGGAAGGAAAGGCGCAGATGATGGCCGGTGAACGTGGCCCCGGCCGCGGACCGCCGACCGCGTCAGGGGTGCGATCCGATGCGCACACGGCTGCGACCGCCCCGCTGCCGCAGGACAGGGTTTCGGCCTCGACGCCGCGTTCGTAGGTGCGGATCTTCAGTGCCTGGCTGCCAGAGGGCGCGTTTGCCTGCGGATCTCCCTTGCAGCTCATGGCAGGCCCACTGCCGGTCCTGGCCTCGACGCCCACGTCAGGTCGCGGGCAGCGATGGCAGGGGCCGGCTGGCGACCTCCTGTGCTTCGGCGCGTGTCATGCCGAACATGCGCAGCAGACGTGTGGCCAGTTGATCGGAAACATGCTCGGCATCGAGGTCCGGGCGAGTCTCCAGCAGGTGGAGCACTCCGAGCAGGGCGCCGCCGACCATGGCCACAGCGGTGTGCGGGTCGTCGATGTCCAGCCGTCCGTTGTCGGCGGCGGCCTGCAGGTCCCGCATCGCCTGCGGGGCCAGGCCGCTGTCGGAGGTCAGGTAGGGCATGCCGGTGCGGACGAGGATCCTGGCGATCTGCGTGTGGGTGCGCTGCAGTCGGCCGGTGAGGCGGACGCTGGCGGCGAAGATCTCCGCGGGGTCCTTCAGGTCTCCCACGACGGATTCCAGGAGTGCGCCGTGTTCCTCCAGGGTGAGGGCGACAGCGGCGTCGAACAGCTCGTCCTTGCTGGTGAAGTGGTTGTAGAAGGAGCCGAAGCCGACGTCTGCCGCCTCGGTGATCTCCTGGATGCTCACGTCGGTCCGCCCCTGCTCGGCGAGGAACCGCTGCCCGGCGGCGGTCAGCGCCGCACGGGTGAGCGCCTTGCGCCGGTCCAGGCGGTTGGGCGCGCGGCTGGGCGTCCGGCTGTTGGCCTTGCCCTGTCGGTCGATACTCATCCCTCCACCTTATCCAATGAATCAGTTTTGATTATTTCATCACCACTGACGCCTATTGACGGGGCTGACATCTGGACTGATTCTCTCATCACTGCTGACTGGAGCTGCTCGCGGGAGCGGTCCGGTCGGCGCCTGTCCAGCACTCAGGAGAGCCGATGAGTATCCAGGTCGTCCGCACCACAGACGGCTGGTGGGTGGAGAGTGGCACAGAACGGCTGCACCGCGTCGACACCGACGCGGACACCACCGCCAGCCTGCTCGCCGACCGTTCCGCCGTGCAGCAGGCGGCTGCCCGCGCCGCGGCTGACCCCGACGCCGGGCTTTCCGCTGTAGAGGCCGAGCTGCTGCCGCCCGTCACTACCCCCTGCCGGGTCGTGGCCCAGATGGTCAACTACCGCTCCCACGCGGTGGACTCAGGATTCGACCCGGACACCGTCCCGCCCGCGTTCTTCCGCAAGGCGTCCGGATCCGTCAGCGGCCCGTACCAGGACATCGTGCGCCCGCAGCACGTGCGCTTCCTGGACTACGAGGTGGAGCTCGGGCTGGTGATGGGCGCGGACCTGCTGGTAGGCACCGAGGTCACCGACGCCGCTCTGTCCAAGTACGTCGCCGCGCTGGTCGTCGCCAACGACGTCAGCGCCCGCGACCTGCAACTGCCCAAGACGCAGTTCTACGAGTCCAAGTCGTACCCGACCTTCACTCCGCTTGGGCCCCGGCTGCTCCTGGTCGATGCCGACGATCTGGCCCGCCTGCCGGACCTGCGGCTCATGCTGAAGGTCAACGGGGCCACCCGGCAGGACCGCACCACTACGGACATGATCGTCCGGCCCGCGCGCGCCCTCAGCCTGCTGGCCCGCTTCCAGACGCTGCAGCCCGGTGACGTCCTGCTCACCGGAACGCCCGGGGGCACCGCCCTGAAATCCCCTGGCAGGCTCCTGACCACGCTTGCCGCCCTGCTGCCCCCGCACAAGCGCTGGCAGAAGTTCTTCGCCCGCCAGCAGGCGAACCCCGACTACCTCAAGGACGGCGACGTCGTCACGGCCCGCATCGCGACCGATGACGGAGCACTCGATCTCGGCGAGCAGCGCACGGTGGTGCGCGCCCGCTGACGACTCCCGGGACCCCCGCCCGGGACTGGCCGGCCCGGTTCCCCGTACCGGGTCGGCCACTTGACCCCATCCCTCACCCTGCAAAGGCGCACCGGTGACACGCACACACACCGACCTGTTGTGGCCCGCCCCCGACACCTCCGCCGACCTGTCCGCCATCGAGGCCGTCCCGCTGCATGAGCGTGGCCTGCCCGCCACCACGTACGACACCGTGCTGCGCGCCGCCCGCCTGTGGCCCGACCGCCCGGCCCTGACGGTGCTGCCCGACGCCGCGCGCTTCCTGCGCCCTGCCACAGCCACCTTCGCGCAGCTGCGCGACCAGGTGCACCGCACCGCCAACCTGCTGCGCACGCTCGGCGTCACCCGTCGCGCCGCTGTGGGCCTGCTCGCGCCGAACACCGCGGAGCTGCCCGCCGCCCTGATGGCCGCGCAGGCAGCGGGCGTCGTCGCCCCGGTGAACCCGGGCCTGGCGTCCGAGCACGTCGAGCAGTTGCTGCGGCGCGGCGGCGCGCGGGTGCTCATCGCCGCCGGTCCACAGTTGGATGCACAGGTGTGGGCCACGGCCCGGCAGGTCGCCGCGGCCTTGCGGCTGGACGCACTGCTGGCGCTGGCCCCCACCCTGGCCGACGGTCCCGCCCCCGCTCTGGACCCCATCGAGGGCGTACGCGTGGGCTACCTCACGGAGCTTGCCGCGTCCCATCCCGCCGACCGGCTGGTGGACATCGAGCCCCCGGCCGCCGACGACCTGGCCGCCTACTTCCACACCGGCGGCACCACCGGCACTCCCAAGCTCGCCGCGCACACGCACACCAACGAGGTCGTCGACGCCTGGATGGTGGCCGCGAGCATTCCTCTCGACGAGGACTCGGTGATGTTCGCGGCGCTGCCGTTGTTTCACGTCAACGCCCTGATCGTCACCCTGCTCGGCCCGCTGCTGCGGGGCCGGGGAGTGGTGTGGGCCGGGCCGCTGGGCTACCGCGATCCCGAGCTGTATCCGGTGTTCTGGAAGCTGGTGGAGCACTACCGCATCGCCGCCATGTCCGGCGTGCCCACCGTGTACTCCGTCCTCGCCCACGTCCCCGTCGACGCGGACATCTCCAGCATGCGGTTCGCCGCCGTCGGCGCCTCGCCGCTGCCGCCCGCCGTACGGGAGTCCTTCGAGGAGCACACCGGCATCCCGCTGTGCGAGGGCTACGGGCTGACCGAGGCGACCTGCGCCTCCGCCCTCGGCCTGCCCGGTCACACCCGCCCCGGCAGTGTCGGGCGGCGCCTGCCCTACCAGCAGGTCAAGACCGTGCGGATCGACCCGGACACCGGCGAGTGGCACGACCTGCCGCCCGGCGCCACGGGGGTGCTCGCCGTCAGTGGGCCGGTGGTCTTCGCCGGCTACGTCGCCGAGGACACCGCCGACGGGCCTCGCCTGGAGACCGCGGGGAAGATCCGCGACGGTTGGCTGGACACGGGCGACCTGGCCCGCATCGACGCCGACGGCTTCGTCCATCTCGCCGGCCGTGCCAAGGACCTGATCATTCGTGGAGGCCACAACATCGACCCCGCCGCGATCGAGGACGCCCTCCTCGCCCACCCCGAGGTCAGCGCCGCCGCGGCGGTCGGCCGTCCCGACCCGCACGCCGGTGAGGTGCCCGTCGCCTACGTCACCCTCGCCTCCGGTGCCGAAGCCGACCCCGCCGAACTGCTCACCTGGGCCACCGAACGAGTCCCGGAGCGCGCCGCCGCCCCGCAGGAGGTGCTCGTGATCGACGCCATCCCGCTCACCGCCGTCGGCAAGCCCTACAAGCTCGGCCTGCGCCTGGACGCCACCCGCCGCGCGGTACACGCCGAACTGGCCGCCCAGGGCGCGGACTGCGACCCGGAACGCATCCTGTGCCGGCCGCACGACGGCGGTGTCCGCGTCACGGTGCCCGCCCTTGCCGACGAGGCGGTACGACGCAGGGTCACCGCAGCCCTTGACCGCTACGTCCTGCACTGGCAGTACGCCCCCAGCAAGCCACCTGAGAGAGAAACCCCATGAGCACCGCCGCCATCGTCCTCGCCGTCCTTCTCGCCGGGATCCTCCTCCTGCTCGGGTCGGCCAAGCTCGCGGCAGTACCTGCGATGCGCCAGGCCGCGGCCCACGTCGGCATGACCACCACCCACTACCGCCTGCTGGGCGCTCTGGAAGTGGCGGCAGCGGCCGGGCTGCTGATCGGCCTGCGGATCACCGCGCTCGGTGTCGCCGCCTCGGTCGGCCTGATCCTGCTGATGGCCGGAGCCGTCGTCGTCCACCTGCGCAACGGCGATCCGGCGGCCCGCTGCCTGCCGGCCGTCATCGTGGGTGCCTTGGCTGGAGCCCATCTCGTCGTGCTGGCCGGCGGCTAGCATCGCCGCCGCCTCGGACCTGAGGAGCATCACGATGAGCCGCATCGACGTCCGCCAGCATCTGCCGCCCTGCGCCTCCACACGATGGCTGGCATAGCACAGCATCCACACTCAGGGCCGCCGCCGCAGCCGCCTTCCTTTCGTACGGCTCGTACGGCGCCCACCGCGTCTTCACCGCCTGGCCGCGGAGGCCCTGCGCGGCCTCTGAATCGACACCACTGTTTCCGGCAATCCCTCCGTGCTGTCCGGGCTGCCGGCGTACACCCGTAGCAACCGGGTGCCTTTCGGACCCGACCAGCCTTTCGCATCCGCACTCGCCGCCGCTCGCTCAACTCCGCGAACGGGACCGGTACCCCCGCCTCGATCAATCGACCGGCGAAACGCCCCTGGCGCTGTTACGCCGCCTCTCCTGAGCCTTCCCCACCCCATGGCCCCGAGCCGTGACACCCCGTGGAGTACCCATGAACGACATCGACATCGACATCGACGTCCCCGTCCTCATCGTCGGCGGAGGCGGTGCGGGGCTCACCGCCTCCATGCTGCTCAGCCGCATGGGCATCGAGTCCCTGCTGGTCACCGCCTGGCCGAGCACCTCCGTCCTGCCCAAGGCCCATGTCCTCAACCAGCGCGCCATGGAGGTCATGCGCGACGCCGGCGTGGCCGACACCATCTACGCCGCCTCCACTCCGGCCGAGCAGATGTCCCACACCGCCTGGTACGTCGGCCTGGCGGGCGACCACGGAGACTACGGCCGCAGGGTCGCCAGGATGGAGGCCTGGGGAGCCGGCGGGAACTCTCCGGAGTGGCTCGCGGCCAGCCCGGAGCGGCAGGCCAACCTGCCCCAGATCCGCCTGGAGCCGGTCCTGCGCGCCCGCGCCGAGGAACTCGCGCCCGGCAGGGTCCGCTTCCACCACGAGCTGACCGAACTCGCCCAGGACGACGAGGGCGTCACCGCCACCGTCGCCGACCGCGAAACCGGCGAGACCTACCGGGTTCGGGCCCGCTACCTGCTGGGCTGCGACGGCGGCCGCACCGTCGGACCCGCCCTGGGCATCGTCCAGGAGGGCGTGCGCGACCTCGCCCGCGTGGTCTCCTTCCACATCTCCGCCGACCTGTCCCGCTGGGCGCGCGACCCGGAGGTGCTGATCCGCTGGCTGTGGCTGCCCGGCCTCGGCATCCCCGGTGTTCTCGTGCCCATGGGCCCCGACCTCTGGGGGCCCGAGTCCGAGGAGTGGGTCTTCCACCTCAACTACGGGTCCGAGGACGGCCGCGCGCTGGACGACGAGTCGGTACTGGCCGACCTGCGCACGGGGCTGAGCCTGAGCGAGGAGGACGTAACGGTTCACATGATCTCCCGCTGGACCCTGGAAGGCGTGGTCGCCGACCGCTACCGCACCGGCCGCGTCCTGATCGCCGGCGACGCCGCCCACCGCCACCCGCCCACCGGCGGCCTCGGCCTGACCTCCGCCATGCACGACGTGCAGAACCTCACTTGGAAGCTCGCCGCCGTCCTGAACGGCCATGCCGGCGACGCCCTGCTCGACACCTACGAGACCGAACGGCGCCCGGCGGACGCCACCAACGTCCAGCGCTCGCTGGAGAACGCCATGAACCACATCGCCATCAACGCCCTGTTCGGCGGCGGGCCCGAGGCCGGCGAGGAGGAGAACTGGCGGCAGGCCCGCCGCCTGTGGAGCGAGGACCCCGCCGACGCCGACTTCCGCCGCACCTTCCTGGCCGCCGTGGCCGCCCAGTCCATGGAGTTCAACGAACTGGGCGTCGAGTTCGGCTACACGTACGACTCCGCGGCCGTCGTCCCCGACGGCACTCCCGCACCCGAGAACCCCGACCCGGTCCGCATCTACCAGCCCGCCGCCCGCCCCGGACACCCGCTGCCCCACGCCTGGCTGGAGGACCTCGACGGCCGTCGCGTGGCCCTGGCACGCCTGGTGCGCCCCGGCCGTTTGCTGCTGATCGCTGGAGAGCACGGCCAGGCTTGGTGCGAAGCCGCCGAGAAGATCGCCGCCGAGAGCGGGCTGCCGCTGGACGCGATCCGGATCGGCCACGTCGAAGGCGACTACCGCGACCTGCGCTCCACCTGGACCGCCGCCCGCGGCCACACACCGCAAGGCGCCGTCCTCGTCCGCCCGGACCGTTTCATCGGCTGGCGCGCCCACGGCGCGGCCACCGACCCGGTCGCCGAACTGACCACGGCACTGGACTCCCTGCTCGCACGGTAGGAACCGCTCACCTGCCGTGCCACCCGGCCTGCCGATCAGCGCCGCAGTCGGCGGGCCGGGCCATACCTTCATCTCCGCCTCGCCTCCGCGGCACCGCGGCACCCGCCCCACCATCGCGACAGGTCGTGGAGGCCACAGGAAGGAATCCCCGTGAACGACCCGACATCCACCCCCGTCCCTGCTGCCGACGCCCATCAGGGTCTGCACAGTGAGCAGGGCGCCCTGCGCGGGGAGCACCCCGGCCGCGCCGCCCAGCCCGTCATCAAGGTGATCGACCTGGCCTGGCTGGAGTTCACCAAGCCCGACCTGGACCGCGCCGAGACCTTCGCCCACGACTTCGGCTTCATCACCGCTGCGCGTACCGATGACACCCTCTATCTACGGGGCGCCATGGCCGGACCGCACTGCTTGGTGATCCGCCGCGGCCCCGCTTCCCGGTTCATCGGCCCCGCGTTCCAGGCCGCCGACACCGCCGACCTCGACCGGCTGGCCCGCGCCACCGGCCACAAGGTCCGCACCCTGACCGCGCTGCCGCGCGCCGTCCACCTGGACGACGAGGTGCATCGCATCCGCCAGGCCATGGGCGTTCATGAGACGTTCGGCGCAATCTCCCGTCCCGCCCGCGGCATGCGGCTGGTGGACGGCTCCCACCGGGTGCTGGCCGAGTTCCGCCGCGACAACCCGTGCGGCCGGTACGGCTTTCCCGAAGCCAACATGTTCGACCAGCCCGAACTTGAGCAACTGATGCGGGACAACCTCCAGAATCACCCGCTGGTCACGCTGCGTGGAGGCATCGAGGTCACCGCTGTGACCCCACCCCCGCACGGTGGCGCTCCGGTGCCGGTGACCTTCCGGGACGAGGACACCGGTGTCTCCCGCACGATCCTGGCCGACGCCGTCCTGGGATGCGACGGCGCCAACAGCCTGGTCCGTGCCTCCATCGGCTCCCGGATGCAGGACCTCGCCGCTTCTCAGCAGTGGCTGGTCGTCGACGTCCGCTGCCGCCTGCCGCTGCCCGCCTGGGACGGCGTCCACCAGCTGTGCGACCCGCAAAGGGCGGCCACCTACATGCGCGTCGGCGAGGACCGCTACCGCTGGGAGTTCCGCCTGCGCACCGGCGAGCAGCCGGAGGAGCTCACCGACCGCGGGCGTGACCGAGCCGGTACTCAGCACCGCGGTGCATGTCGAGGCACTCGGCACGGCGACGCTGACCACGGCAGCCTTGTGCCTCTCGCCCCGGCCAGGCCGGCGGTGACTCACCGCGGACTCCGCCCCGCGGCGGGCAGCCACTGTCCGGCGCTTTGTTCACGGCGCCGGTTCTGCTCGGCTACCAGCCGGTTGACCCTCGTCCGTACTTGTTCACCCACGCGCACAGGATCGGTCGCACCCGAGGAAGGTTCAATCGCCGGATGGCTGAGACTGACATTGACCTGGGGGTCGTGACGGCGCCGTCGGGGGTCCTCGTGCTGGGGATGGCATCGTGGATCGACTACTGGCCACAGCTGGGCCAACCGCTGTCCGAGCGCGCAATTGCCGCAGCGTCGATCGGCGGCGGGCATGTCCACGACTGGGTGTGTGAGATGGTCGCGGTTCCCGCAGCGGATGACAGGCCGTTGCTGGTCCGGGCCAGCGCGACGGCGTCCCCCTTCGACGGAGGACCGACGATCGCGGTCCTTGAGATGGATCTCGGCCTGCCATGGGTCGGCACCGCAGGGGACGAACGGATCGTTCTCGGCGACTTGCCGGTCGACCGGTGCGGCATGGTGCTCGGTGACGCGGTCGCACTGGACTCCTGGACCGGAGGCGGCCACCCGTCCACCGACGGTCTTGCCGACGTCACCTACTGGGGTGGCTACGCGGAGGCCGCCCACCTTCAGTTCGGGGGAGAGCTGATCACTCAGCACGGCAGCCAAGTGCGAGGGTGGCTCGACCTGTCTCTTGCCGACGTCGAGGAGCTCGCCGACGCCCTCAACGCCTGGGAAGGCGACGAGCAGGGCCGGGGCGTCATGGTCGCGGTTGATGAGCACACGGATTTCCACCGCTTCAACCGCGCGAGTTGGACCCACCCGCTTCAGATCGGCGCCATCGAGGTCGCTGGCTGCCCGGTGGTGGGAATCAACTGGGACGGCGGCGACCACTCGATGAGACATCGTGGCGAACGTCGCTTCGGGCAGGTCTATCCCGTGACTCTTCAACGTGGCCCCGAGGGCCAGACAACGATGCGCTGGACGATCCCGCCTTACGTCCCGAGCCAAGAGCGCACAGACTGATCGACAGGGCACCAACGACAACTCACTGTGTCCAAGCCAAAGCATCACTGGTGAATACGCGACACCTCGACATGCGAGCTCGCCAGTCCCAGGGGCCCGGCTCGGGGGAACGTCATATTGGTCTTCGTGTCTCGACACCCTGGCTGTCTTCTCCCACCTGGCCCTGCCAGTGGGCGAGGTTGTGCCGGACGATCCGTATGTGCGGATGGTCTTCGCCCAGCACCCGCAGGCAATCGTCCAGCAGTCGTTCGTAGGCGTCCCCGGCGGTGCCCACCTCCCAGCTGTGGGCCCGCCGGGATAGCCGACGCGCCCCCCAGCCCCGCCACCAGGCCCAGTTGCCATTCATCAGCGCGCCCACCGCCAAGCTGGCCACCGCGGCGGCCGCCGCCAGGAGCGGCAGCACCACCCGGGCCGGCCGATGCTGTGCTGCCCGTTCCGCAGTCCGCGCAGCCTCACCCACCCGGGCCGCGCTCGCACCAGCCCCGCCACGGCGCCCAGCTGTCGCCATTCCCGCCCCCCGCGTGGTCACTGCCCGCACTTGGAGGGTAGCGCCCGGCAGTGACACGGCACAGGCGAAAGAACGGCCACCGTCACATGGCACGCGTGGCCACCGCCGCCGCCGACTGCGGCCCGTCCCGGGGAGCTGAAAAGCGGCGGCGGCAGGAGGGGGAGGGGTGGCCGGGGTGCGGCGTGCCGTCACCCGGTCGCCGCAGGGCCGGGCGCCGTACTCCCGCCGTCGCACATGACAGGCGCGTGAGGAGACCGCACCGCCGGCCGTGGCCGAGGGGGAGCAGCTGCTGCCGCGCGGCGGCGCGAACCGTGGGGGCGCTCCGCTCAGCGCGGCGCCGTCGAGCCGACCCGTCCGGCTGACCGTCTTATCGTGGCCCGGAAACCGGCCGCCCGATCGGCCTGGTCCGGAACAGCGGATTGGGGACTGGGAAGATGAGGCGTGAGCACCGCCCGCCGCCCCTTGGGCACCGGTCCCCGTCCCATCGCCGAGGCGGAGCTGTCTCCAATTGGAGACAGTCGCGAACGCGGCCGTACCGCTGCGGAGCGGGCCGTGTCGAGCCGCCCATCAGTGTCACCGAGCACCAGGTGAAGACGTGGCCGCCGGACCGCCGCCTACTGGGCACCGGGCCCGCCCTCTTCGGGTGTGAGACTGGTGAGTCGCCTGTTGAGGGGGTCGCGTATTCGCGGCTGAAGCCCGCAGCTCAATGACGCTGAGTGAGCGGTCAGGGGGACGACCTGATCATCCCCATCGACAAGCGCAAGGGCCAGGCGCCCAGCGTCGCTGGCATCTACCGCGCATTCGGTCGCACTCCTGGCGTGGGACCGCCGACCTCCCCGCCAGCCCGAACGTTCACTGGTCGCCGGAGCGGCGCGGTGCTGTCATGGGTAGGGAGGACGGCGTGGAAGTGCCGGCAAGGGCGCAGAGGCCGGCGCGCCGCGCGTGGTCCGCCCGGGCGGTCCGACCGCGGCCGCCCCGTCGCAAAGCGGAGGAGGCCGATGCCATGCTGTACCGCCGCACGGTCGGTGACGTGATGACCAAGGACGTCGTCACCTTCCGCCCCAGCACACCGTTCCAGGAGGTCGCCGCCCTGCTGGACGCGAACGACATCGTCGCGGCCCCGGTCGTCGACGATGACGGCGCTCCCGTCGGCGTCGTGTCCGCGTCCGACGTGCTGCGGCACGAGACCGGCATGCCCGACCCGCAGGGTCAGGACGGGAACGACGAGCGCTCCTGGGGCAAGGCCCGGGCCCGAACCGCGGGCGCGCTCATGAGCAGCCCCGTCTTCACCGCCCGCGCCGACTGGACGATCCCCCGGGCCGCGCGGGAACTCCGCAGGCGGCACGTCAAGCAGCTGCCGGTGGTTGGCGACGACGGACTTCTCACCGGCATCGTCACCCGCAGCGACCTGCTCGACGCCTTCGTCCGCTCCGACGTCGAGATCCGCGGCGAGGTCGAACAGGACGTCTTGGGGCGCATCCTCGGCCTGGACGAGGGCACCCTCGCGGTCGAGGTCCGGGACGGGGTCGTCACCCTTCGGGGACACGTCCCGGAACCGCGTCTCGTCCCGGTGGTCGTGGGCCTCTGCCAGGGGGTCGACGGTGTCGTCGCCGTGGACGCCCACCTCGCCGCCGCCCGGGCGGGCTAAGTGTTCTGCCCCGGGAGGGCCGACCACCAGGTGCAGTCGAACTAGATCCCGGCACGAGACCGTCCCCACCCACCCACGCTCACTCTCCGTCTATCGCATTTGATGCGAGAATTTCGCATCAGATGCGACCCGGGGGCGTCTTCGCAGGTCAATCGCCCGATGGCGTGACGCACCCGCAAAGGCGCCGCCGCGACGACTATCGTGGTTCCGCGCGATGCCGAGGTCAACGTCCCTGGTGGGACCGCTCGACCCGCCGTTC
Source organism: Streptomyces sp. NBC_00390 (assembly GCF_036057275.1). Taxonomy (NCBI): domain Bacteria; kingdom Bacillati; phylum Actinomycetota; class Actinomycetes; order Kitasatosporales; family Streptomycetaceae; genus Streptomyces; species Streptomyces sp. NBC_00390. The sequence goes on from NZ_CP107945.1 coordinate 1,283,544, forward strand.
GGGGGTGACCTCCAGGTCGGGTGTCGCCTATTCGCATCCGATGCAATTCGCGTCGGTAGTAGTTGGCGTACAGGAATTAGCGCTGAGATTGATCAGGGTGCAGTGCGAGGAAGGCCCGTGAGGCCTGTGCTGGCGCCCTGGCCACGTGGACCGGTCAGCTTGTGTCGGAGCCTTGGGGGGCGGTGAGGTTACCGAGCAGGTATTCCTGGGTGGTGGCGGGGGTGAACCCGGCCGCGGTCAGAGCCCGTGCGGTGGCCCGGCGGTGCCGCATCGCAAGGCCGGGGACGATGCCCAGCCCTGGACTACGGAAAGGCGGCGGGCCGGGAGCAGGTCCGCCGCTGTGCGCAGCAAACCACCGCCACGGGCTGGAGGACACGTGTGACACACCCCGCCCCGGGGATGCCGAGGTGATGCCCATACGCATCGGGGCACGCCCGGGCTCCTCTCTCCGTATCAGAAGGGCGGGCCGCGACGACTGGCAGCGACCCTCCGGGGAGGCGTCGGTTGCTGCTTTGGGCGGGCGGCTGTCTGCGAGCCGGGCCCGGTGGATGCGGGTGCGCACGATCGGTGTCCGGAATCTGTTCGGCTGACACCCCTGGGTGTTCTTTGCCGGCTGTCGGGTTCCGTCCCCCGGCGCTTCGCCACCGGGGGACGGAATTCCTGCGCGCTGTGTTCAGCTGCGGGGGTAGGGTCCGGCTGCCGCGTGGGCCTGTTCGGTGCGGTAGTCCTGCTGCTGCCAGGCGTGGGGGATGCCGAGGGCGGTGGGGGCATCCGCGATCCCGGCACCCATGCGGGCCGGATCAGCGCCCGGCAGGGGGCGGCAGGCGGTGCGCAGCAGGGTGTACAGGTGGTCGGCGCGGGCCGGGATGCGGGGCATGACCTGGGTGCGCAGATGGTCGTGGTGGGCGAGGAGCAGGGCGGCGAGTCCGGTGACGTGGGCGGCGGCGACTGCGGTGCCGTCGGCCGGGGTGTAACCGTCTCCCAGTGCGGTGGTGATGACCGCCGCGCCGGGTGCGACCAGGTCCACCCCCGGCCAGGTGGGGGTGAACGGCGCCGGATAGGGTCCGGGCCACGGCGGCTGCACCGCCGCGAGAGGGGCGGTGGACGGGTAGGTGCCGGTGTGTGCGAGTGCTCCCACCGCGAGGACCCCGGGCAGGGCGGCGGGCTGGGTGAGGGGGCCGGCGGTGTCGCCGGCGGGGGCGATGACCGTGATCCCGGCCGCGTGCGCGTCCAGCAGTTTCCATGCCATGAGCTGCGACGGAAACGCGTAGGCGAGGTTGATCTGGGCGATGTCGATGTCATGCGTGACGCAGTAGTCGACCGCGCGGAGCAGGTCGCTGACGTGCCCGCCGGGGAACAGTTTCAGCGCGTGGAGCTCGGCCTCCGACGCGATCCCGGTGATGCCGGTGCGGTTGTCAGCCGCCGCAATCACTCCCGCGCACCAGGTGCCGTGACCGGTGATATCCACGTTCCACGTGCCGTCCCCACCGCCGACGGTGGTGAGGTCGTGGCCGTGCCGGACGCTCTCTTTGAGGTCGGGGTGGTCGGTGTTCACTCCGGAGTCGATGAGGGCGACCTTGATGCCGTGTCCGCGGTAGGTCGGGGGGATCTGGTGCAGCCGCATCGCCTGCGTCCCCCAGCCCGTCAGCGCCCGGCCGGGGGAGCCCTCGAACGTCTCCGCCAGGGCCTGTACCTCCACCACCGCCTCCCCGTCCTCGGTGAGATCGGGGCGGCCGGTCCGCAGCGGCCAGTAGCCGCTGACGGGCCGCACATACAGCCCCTGGAGGGTCTCCGGCGTGTCCGCCGCCAGCGTCAGGCTCACCCGCCCGTCGCGGTCCGTGACCCCGTGCACCGGAATACTGCTGCCGATCGCCCACACGTGCGCCCCGGCCACCGCCTGACCGTCACCGCCCACCACCCGCAGCCTGACCGTTCCGGGCTCCTCCAGGGTGATGGTGAGCATCGGGTCCACCACCGGCACCGCAGTGCCCATGCCGGTGCTGATCGGTGGGGTGGGGGTGTAGGCGAGGGGCTGGTCGGCCTCCACGACCACCTGCGGGTTCGCCGCCAAAGCGCGGGCCCGCTGCTCGGACATCGCGACCACCGCGACAGGAGGGCAGGCCGGATGCGGCTCCGTGATCGCCCCCAAGCCCTGGGGACGGGACGGGCGCAGCTGTGCCACCGGTTCCACCTCGGGGTCTTCCTCCAGCAGGGCGAACAGCGCGGCCGCTTCGATCGGTGGCACCCCGCCGCCCAGCATGCCCATCGGGCGCGGCGCCACCAGATACCGGCCCCACCCCGCCCTACCCCCCCGGCCCTGGGTATATCCGAGCGCCTGTGCCTCCCCGCCGAGGCGTCCGGCCGGCTCACCCGTACCGCCCGCGGCCTCGCCGGTCTGCTCCGCCGCGGCCTTCTGCGCCTGGGCCTTGCCCTTGCCGTTACCGCCGTTGCCCGGCTTCACACCGCCGCCTTGCTCACTCATCACCCAACCGCCATCTCACACTCAAGGGCTGCTTCACTTGTCACATCACGTCTCGAAAGCTGCTGCGTGGCGGGGGCGGCACCTCGCCCCCACCACGCCGCCCGTCACTGCGGCGCATCGCCGCCCGGCCGGGGTCGTTACATGCCCAGAGGCGACAGCTGCCCGAACTGCGGCTGCTGCCCGAACATGCCCTGCCCCTGGCCAAACCCCGGGAACTGGCCGCCCTGTCCCATCTGGCCCTGTGGCTGCTGGCCGGGGAACTGACCGAACTGCTGCTGGCCCTGCTGGCCCTGCTGGCCCTGCTGGCTCTGCTGGCTCTGCTGGCTCTGCTGGCTCTGCTGCACCAGCGTCAGGATCGCGATAGGCAGCGCCTGCTGCACGGACTGCTCCACAGCGCTCCGCACGCCCTGAAGCAGGGTGTGGTGCAGCGCCACAGCCAGGTACGGGTGCGCATGGTGGGCCAAGCCCTGCTGCTGCAGCTGCTGCTGAACCTGCTGGATCTGCTGCAGCGTCTGCTGCATGCGCTGCGCCACCTGCTGGCTCGCCTGCTGGCAGGCCTGCTGGATCGACTGCTGAACCACCTGCGCGATCTGCTGCTGCGACCCGGCGATCTGCTGGCCGAACTGCTGCTGGCCGAACTGCTGCTGGCCCTGGCCCTGCTGCCCCCAGGGCTGCTGCTGGTTGTACGGCTGCTGGGTCTGGGGCTGGCTGATCTGCTGGGGGGTGTAGACGGACATGCGGGACTCCTCCTTGAGCCTTGCGGATGGACACGGCCAGGCGCCGGCCTGAAAGCCGGTCCGCCGCCGCCATCGAGCAGCAAACCACCATCCGACGAAGAACACATTCCGGGACATACCCCCAAGGGGAGTGCCGTCGGCAGAGAGGTCCACCTGCCGGTGTGGCTGTCCCATCCGGCGGTGCGGCCGCCAGTGAACTTTCCCCGTGATGCTGGACACTCGTTGCTTACGCTGCGAGGGCGTGTTCTTGCTTGTGTCGTTGTCGGATCTCCAGCGGGGTGAGGTACCCCCAGGCCGGATGCTTCCGCAGTCGTCTGCGGTTGTAGAAGGTCTCGATGAAGGCGAAGATGTCCGCGCGGGCAGTGGTCCGGTCGGGCCGGCGGCGGGTGCCGATCTCCTCTTTGAGCAGTGCGAAGAAGCTCTCGGCGGCGGCATTGTCATAGCACGAGCCGGTTCGGCCCATGCTCTGCCGTAGCCCCAACCTGCTTATTTCCCGGCGGAGTTCGTCAGAGGTGTACTCCGCTCCGCGGTCCGGGTGCACGATGCAGCCGGGCTGGAACCGGCCGCGTCCGGCGGCCATCGTCAGCGCGTCGACCACCAGGGACGCGCGGTGGTGATCGGCCATCGAGTAGCCGACGATCTCGCGGGTGGCCAGGTCCAGCCAGGTCGCCAGATACAGCCGGCCCTCGTCGGTGGGGACGTAGGTGATGTCACCGACCAGTTTCCGGCCCGGGGCGTCGGCCGTGAAGTCGCGGCCGATCAGGTCCGCGGCGGGCACCGCCCTGTTCGCCGGACGGGTCAGCGACCGGCGCTTGCGCCGGGTGACCCCGGCGATGTCGCGCTCACGCATGATCCGCTCCACCCGCTTGCGGTTGACCCGCCGGTCCAGCCTGCGCAACTCGGCATGGATACGCGGCACCCCGTAGGTGCACCGGGAGGCGATGTGCAACACGGTGATCTCGTGGGCCAGGACGTCGTCGGCGGCCCGGCGGGCGGCGCGGGCCTGCCCGCCGGCCGACCAGGCGTAGAAGGAGGACCGGGCCACCTTCAGCAGCCGACACAGCAGAGCAACATTGTGGGTGGTCTTCTCCACCTCGATGAACGCGTAAACCGCGCTCATCGATCGCTCTCCTTCGCGAAGAAGACCGCCCCTTTTCGCAGCACCTCGATCGTCTCGGCCTGCTCACGGTTCTGCCGACGCAGCCGACGCAGCTCTTCCCGCCCCGCGCTCGTCAGCTCGCCCGACGCCCCCTGCCCGCGGTCGATCGTGTCCTGCCTGACCCAGTTCCGCAGCCCCTCGGCACTGACCCCGATCTCCCGGGCCACCTCGGTGACGGTCTTCCCGGAGGACCGGACCAGCGCGACCGCGTCGCGCTTGAACTCCTCCGTGTACCGCCTGCTGCGGTTGCTCTTGCTTCCCACCCGGCACTGCTTCCTCTGGAACCTCACGTCCCGGTCTCCAGGTGTCCAACATCAAGGGGAAGCTTCAGGTCCTCCCGAACCGCCAACATTCTTAAGGACCTCGCATGACTTCGCTGACCTACCCGGACCTGCCAGAAAGCTGCCTGGTGGTCCTCATCGGCGCATCCGGCGCAGGAAGAGCACGCTGGCCGGCACCTGGCCCGCCTCACAGGTCCTGCCCCTGCACGCCCTGCGCGAGGCGGTGAGCGACGACTTCTCTGTCAAGTTCAGCGTGTCGAAGTGAATCGTGGCCCCCGTGGCCGCTGCGTAACCCTGATTTGGTTGACCTGGCCGGTGAAGAGTGCTGGAGGAGTGAGCCGGGCCGAACGGCCCGGCTCGTCGATCGTTCCCCGGAGGGCTGACGAATTACGCGAGCCCAGAACTGCTGGGAAGTACCAGTGCCGAGTCCGTGTGGAGCGTGATGCGTACCGGTGTGAAGGTGGTGGCGTCCACCGGCGATTCACCGGTGCCGGGATTGCGGGCGTAGCGTGGGTGGGCGCCTCCGCTGATCTGCCAGCGTATGCGGTGGCCGACGGGGAAGCGGTGGGCGGTGGAGCTCATCGGCACGGTGACCTGCGAGGGCGCCTGTTCGGCCGTCCGGAGTCGGCCGAACCCGTCACAGATGTTGACGGAGCGGCCTTGTGGGTCCACGTCGCACAGGCGGGTGAAGACATCGGCGTGTCCGGTGTCCGTGGAGATGCTCAGCCGTGCGGAGACGGGGCCCAGGATGTCCATGGGCTCGGTCAGTGGTGGGCCGGTGAATGTCAGGACATCGTCTCGGGCCTCCAGGGTGCCGTTGTCCCGGGGACCGGCGGTGCGGGAGAGCAGCGGGCCGCCGATGGAGGGGGTGGGGTCGACCGGGTCGTAGCGGAACGCCGTCACGGGTGCGGAGTCTGCGGGGGCCTGCTGGGTGAGATGCCCGCCGGAGATGGGGTACCACGAGGTGGCAGCCGCGGCTGGCGGCCAGTCGTCGAGGTCCCGCCAGGTGTTTTCGCCGCCGATGTGCACCCGCACCGCGGTGGGACGCAGGCCGGAGGGATCGCCGTACAGGTGGGCGCGCAGCCACGCGACGCTTTCGGCGAATACCTCGGGCCATCCTTGCTGCAGGGCCGAAGTGTGCGTCCAGGGTCCGACGAGCAGGGCGGTCTCACATCCGGCCTGGCGCAGCCGGTCGTACTGCTCGAAGGTCTGGTCGACCAGTGCGTCGTGCCATCCGGTGATCAGAGCCGTGGGCACGCGGAGCCGCTCCGCAGACTTCGCCAACGACGCGCCGCCCCAGTAGGCGTCCTTGGCGTCCGGGTGTGTCATCACATCGTCCAACCAAGGCAGTTCGCTGCCGAAGGCTGACACGTATGCCCCACGCAGGGGCTGCGCGGTGGTGACGGCGCGCAGGCGGCGCTGCAGGCGCAGTGTCGCCTTGAGGAACGGTGCCATGCCCTGGTGCTGGTAGTTCATGCCCACGCCCACGGCGAGGGCGTTCTCCAGGCGCAGCACACCGTCTGCGTGGAACAGGGCGCAGGGATCGTGCAGCCCTACTTGCACCACCATTGCCTTCAGTTCTGGCGGTGGGTCCAAAGCGAGGGCCCATTGCACGTAGCCCAGGTAACTGGGGCCGACGGTCCCCAGTGTTCCGTTGAACCAGGGTTGATCGCGCAGCCAGGACACCGCGGCCTTGCCGTCGGCGGCCTCGTTGCGCCACAGATCGAACACGCCGCCCGAACCGCCGGTGCCGCGGCAGCTCTGCAGGACCACGTGGAAGCCCTGTTCGGCGAAGAGCATGCCGTACTGGGGTGACCACGGCAGGCCCCGGCCATAAGGCGAGCGGACCAGGAGGGTGGGGAAGTCGCTGTGGGCACGCGGAAAGAAGTGGTCAGTGAGCAACGGACTGCCGTCGGCGGCCGGCACCACCAGCCCCGGCTCCCATCCGACCTCGTGCCGTTTCGCCGGCAGACCTCGCCAGGCCGCCCTCATCATCCGTGAGGAAAGCGGCGGCTTTCCGGCGGGTGGCACCCAGGCCGGTCCGGCTACGGCATCGGGCGTGCGTGATGGCATCGTTCCCCTCCTCTATTCTCGTACGTTGTACGAGAATAGAGGATGCTTGGATGACCTTGGCAAGAGCCGCCTCACCAACCAGAGGAAGGAGCGCGAGGCCGTGCCCAGTGACGGAAAGTCCGCTGCCGAGAGCGTCGACCCCGAACAGCTCTGGCTGCGTCCCACCGAGCCCCGCAGGGGCCGCAGGCCCTCCTTCAGCCGGGAGGCGATCACCGCGGCAGCCGTCACTCTGGCGGACACAGAAGGACTCGACGCCGTCACCATGCGACGGGTCGCCGCCGAGGTCGGAGCGGGCGTCATGTCGCTCTACAGCTACGCCCCTGACAAGGAGACGCTGCTGGAACTGATGGTCGACCACGTCAGCGGCGAACTCACGGTCACGAACCCACCCAGCGGCGACTGGCGTGCCGATCTGAAGACCGTGGCCCGCCTGCAGCGCGCCCACATGCTGCGCCACCCTTGGCTGCCCGTCGCCTTGTCCACCCGTCGCGTTCCGGGCCCCAACACGCTGGCCTTCCTGGAACACGTGCTCGCCGTCCTGCGGCCCACCGGGCTGGACGGTGCGGCGAAGCTAGAGATCTTCGCCCAGATCACCGCATTCGTGGCCGGGCACGTTGCCCATGAGATCGCGCAGGCCGCAGTCTCACGATCACCGGACCGAGCCGCAGCCGAGGGCCGCTACCTCGCCACTGTCGCCGCCGACGGCTGCCACCCGGAACTCGCCGAAGCCCTTTCCGCTCCCGGACGCCCCCTCACTCCCGACGCCACCTTCACCCGGTTCCTCAACCGTCTGATCGACGGCCTCGATACTGACTGATGCCACACAGCTGCGCCTGCCGTCCCGCCCGCGGCACCTCTGAGGAACAGACCGCCAGCTCCGTTTTCGGCGGTAGACCGGCTACCTGCCGAGTACTGCGGGGACAGTTCGTCGACCTGCAAGTTGGCGCCGTTGTTCGGCCGTTCGCCCGCGACGGTGTACCGGGTGATCCAGCGGCTGCGGCCACGATGCTTTCCACCGGCGAGCCCTGTTCCAGATCCCGCAGAGAGGCGGTGCTGGAACTGGCCGAAGGCAGCCTTCTGGCGCTCTACACGGACTGCCTCATCCGGGGCCGAAAGCGGGACGTCGACCAGAGTCTGGCCGATCTCTACGGGGCGTTGGCCGTGCCCGCCCGCTCGTCGGAGGAGACGTGCAGGGCGGTTGAGGAGGCGTTGCTGCACCACCGGCCCAGAGGTGATGTTGCCGACGACGTCGCTCTGCTCGTCGCCCGTACCCGTGTCCTGGCGGCGGAGAAAGTGACCACGTGGGAGCTGCCCGTCGAGGCGACCTCCACCGCTCGGGCCCGGACGCTGGTGGCATCCCAACTGGCCCAGTGGGGACTGGAGGAGATGCTCTTCACCACCGAGCTGATCGTCAGTGAGCTGGTCACCAACGCCTACCGGTACGGTGGCGGGTCGATCACCTCACCGCACCCGCGCTCGACTGGAGATCATCCTCCTGACAGCGCGCCGCCCGGAAGGGGAGCTGGGCACCGAGCTGCTCCGCGCCCGGGAGAGCTTCGTCGGCCAGGCACAGCTGCTGGCAACGGCGCTCGGCAGCCCGTATCCGGAAGAGGGCGGACGGATCGTGGTCGCCTTCGCCGAGGGACTCACGTACGACGGGGTGACGCGACCCGGCCCGGACACGACCGACCGGGCGGCCCTGCGACAGATGCTGGAGAGGGTCCTGCTCACCCTGGCCCGGTAGCGGGCCGCTGAAGGGGACAGCTGGGCGGCAGCAGTACCGGCAGCCGGTCCACCGACTCTCTGGGAATCGGCCCGATGTGTCCTTCGGCGCGCCGGGAAACACCAGCCGAGCACAAGAAGCGCCCGGGAAGGACGGCCTCGGCGGGCCGGTGACCGATCGCGCCGGCTCAGGCACGGGTCCTGAATCCACCCCCGCAGCGGCGTCCCCTCCACAGCGCAGAGGCTCCGCCCCAGTACGCGGGAGCGGAGCCTCTGTGGCCGTTGTCGCAGGCCAGGACATCTGTGAACAGACTACGGCCAGCGACGGACCGCCCCGTGGCGAGATGCCTGGCCCTGCTCGACGCGGGGACCATCCCCCTCGGGCGCGGGGGCAGGTGACCGCGATCACCGTGGGCCTCGGATGCCTGGGGCCATCCCCTCAGGTGCGGGGAACGGGCCGTGCCATCACCGGCCGCGCGGTTGAGCGGCGTTCCGCAGTGGGGCTGCAGTTCCACAGGGCGAGCTGATCCGCTCCCCGGGCTCCGCCCACCAGAACGCCCTTCGCGTGAGGTGCACGGCGTGACCCATGACTCGCCACGGTGGGCACGCCGACCGACACCCCCGAGGATCGCGGAGTCAGGCTCGCGTATCAGCCAGCCAGACCGCGACGTTCTCGGCGATGGGCTGACCCGTATCCAGCTGGATGAAGCCGAACTGCCCGCCCTGATTGCACTCGAGGAACCACCAGGTGCCGTCGCCGTCCTCGGCGAAATCGAAGGCGCCGTACGCGAGTTGGGCGAGGGACATGTAGGCGCGGACCGCCTCCGTGATGCGGGGCGGTACCTCCGCCGGGGCCCAGGCACCGCCGTGGTCGGTGAAACGCCCGTCCACCTGGTCGGGGTCAGCAGCCTTCCGGGCAGCGAACACCTCGTCCCCGACACAGGTAAGCCGGATGTCCGCATGCTTGGGTACGCACTGCTGAAGGAGGGTGGGGCCGGCTGCCACTCCTGCGAAGTCTGCATCCGGCTCGATGCGGGTGGTGGGTAGCGCCATCGGCGGGTCGCTGGGATGCGCTCCCGAAACCGGCTTCACGACGAGGTCCCGGTACCGGGCTGCGAACTCGCGTGCAACGTTTGGAAAGGTGGTGATCAACGTGGGAGGACCGCGAAGCCGCTCCGGTGGGCGACGCGCAGCTGCCACGGTTTCCAGCGGGCCTGCACGGCCGCGGAAGGGTGGTTCATCCAGCGCACACCCGTGCAGTTCAGCGTTCCGTACAGCGCCTGTGAGGACTCGGTCGTAAGCCATTCGGACTGATGCGCGGCGTGGGCGGCGGGCCTTCCGGGTCTGCGTACCCATATCGAGCGCAGTCCGCTCATGCTCATCACACGGCCACCGGCCGACAGGTACCCGTGGACGTCACCCTCGGCGTATTCGACGGACAGAGCGGCCTGGCCGGGCAGATCGGCGGGGTCCAGGCGTACGACCGGGACGTCCATGTCGTGCAGTGCGGACACCACCATGTCGGCGGTCACGTCCTCTGCGCAGGTCAGTACGAGCACCGTCATGAGGCCCATCAATCGTCGAAGTGCGTTTGGGAACCGGCGGTGGACGTGGTGGTGCCGCACGCCAGCAGCAGGTCGCGGTCGCCGATGGCCGGGCGCCCATCGGGCAGGACGTTCAATTGACGCGTGGGGTCATAGGCGTAAGGGACCACGGTCGGCGGGCGCACGGCGGGACGGGCGTAGTTCAGTGCGAAGGGTCTCATTATGTCTCCTCTTGCGTGCCGGGTAGGGCGGCAGGCTCCGAACTGCTCATCGGACAGGGGGCGTTGAAGGGGTTGCGGCATGTGGTCATGTGTCGTCCCGGTCGGGAGACGGCAGTTGGATCATCGACAACGATCGGGGCTGCGCGCAGCCATCGATAACGTCCTTTCCGCCCGCAACGAAGCCGCTGATATCCGGGCCCGCCGAGTGGGCAGCGAGTACGGCTTCGCCAAGCACGCCGCCGGGGGAGGTACTGCCGGCGACGTGGCGCGCCGCTCGAAGTGCAGGTGGGGCCTGGTGACATTGCCGGTGGCGCCGGAGAGTGCGATGCGCTCGCCCTTCTCCACGGTGGCGCCCGATGACACATCGAGAAGGGGCAGGTGCGCGTACTGCGTGTACTCGCTGTCGTCGTGCTTGATGACGGGCTCCTAGCCGAACGCGTCGTCCCGGCCCGTCGAGACCACGGTGTCGCCGTGGCTGCCCTTACGGTGGTGCCGAACGGCACGGCGAAGTCCTGGCCGGTGCGGCCGCTGGATCGGAGGTCGCCGCTGTCTGCGAAGCCGGCGGTCAGGGTGCCGCCGTCGGCCGGGAGTACGGCGGTCGGGGCCGCCTCCTCCGTGTTCGAGCCGTACGATGCCTGGGTCGCCGTCGTGGTGCCGGTATCGGTGTCGGAAGGGCCGTCGGGCGTCAGCTTCAGTCCGATCGACAGCAGGTCCGGGTCGTCGCCCATGACGGACTTGTTGTCCTCATAGAGCTGCTGCCGGCCACCCTCAACGCCTGGTCCTCCGCGATGGCGGACCGAGAGTCGCCGCAGGCGACGGTGTGGGTATCGCCGTCACCGTCCAGAGCATTGGCGGTGCCGGTTCCGATGAAAGGCAGCGCGAGGGTCGCCCCGACGGCGAAGGCGCGGCTGACGAACTCCGGGTGGCGGTCCGGGGGTGTGGGACGCGGCGTCGTCCGACTGCAGATATCAAGGTGGCTCCGTACTCCGAACGCCTGCGAGGTGAGCTGTCGGGTTCGGGCTGGAGAGTCGCCCGGCCGTGGTTCTCACGGCTTCACCCCAAGCCGCCCGGGTACGCGTTGTCCCGTACGGCGCAAGTGGGTCCCCCGCTCCTGCCTGGCGGTGTGGTGATGTGCTGCCGCGTGCCGGGGGCAGGATTCGGCGGTCCGGCCACGCGGTGTTCGACTTCTCCGAACGCCGAGCACGTTAGGGGGACCTTGCGCTCGAGCACAAGGTTTCCACAAGCGGAGTCTCATCAAGTGGCTTTTCCTACAGGGAAGTTCGTGATAGGTAGGCCCGGTACCCCAGGTAAAGGGGGATGCGTGCACGCGTTTGCGTGTCAGCAATCCAGGCTGCTATGACAGTGCCGACCCGCGACGACAGCGTGTATGGCGGGCCGCCATCGGCTGCGTCGAGCACGACACCCCGGTGCTTTCGGGCGCGCCGCGCGACAAGCTGCTGCTCGGCACCACCGATGCCGGTGACGACGCGCTGCGTGAGGTGCTCGAGACCACGCGTCTCGAGGGCCTCGTTGCCGCGCGGATTGCGACGGCAGTAGTGATCGCGGGAACTGGCTGACTGCGTCCAGCCGACGGTGCCGTGTGGTGACGCACTCTCATCCCTCCTTCGGCGTGTGAGACCGGCACCGCAGGCGGCGGTCAGTCCGTGGTGGGTGCCAGTGGCCGGCAAGTACGGTCAGGATCCGCGCCGCCTGGACGACTGACGCGGCCAGCACGAGGGAGCTCACCAGGACAAGCATCCCCGTGGTCGGGCCGGGAGCCGACCGCAGCCCGTGGGACAGGGCGCCCATCAAGAGCACCGCGGTGGCGGTGAGCATCCAGAACCACCGTCGTGCGCGCCGTACGGCAGGGGTGTCCATCAGTGTCCCTTCGGGCTGGTCATCCACACCTGGACCGTGATGGCGACAAGAGCGAGCAGCAGCACGGCGGCCACGCCGAGGGCGAGCTTGCGCTCGCGCCATCGCCGCTTGGGACTCCGGTCGAGGAACGGCACCAGGAAGATCAGCCCGAACACGCCTGCGATGACGTACGCGATCGAGGCGACCCCGAAGCACTCCTCCATGGGGAAGAACCACCAGAACATCCACAGCGGGCGGGTGACCTCGATCTCCTCGACCGGCGTCGGGCCGACGACCGGTGGTACGAGCACGCCAAGGACGGCAACACGCCCAGCAGCATCAGGCCGAACGCGGCCACCCGCTTCAGGTGCGCGGTGAACGGCTCGAGTGTCTCCACCTCGGGCACCGGGATCTCGGGATGCGGTGAGATCTGGTGCCGTTTGACCAGCAGCGCGTGCCACACGAACAGCAGCAGGACCAGACCGGGAATGATCACCACATGCGCGCTGTACAGGCGCAGCAGAATCGGCACCCGGTCGGTCAGCTCCCCGGTGAACCAGATCCCGGCCCCGCCGAGCAGCTCGGCCACGTCCAGGTTGTGGATCAGTGCCTCGTATCCCTCCTGGTCCCACTTCAGGACGGTGCCGGTGAACACGGCGAGGAAGGTGAGCAGGAACATCGCGGCGCCCAGCACCCAATTGCCCTCACGCGGCTTCTTGTACGAGGCGTGGAAGAACACCCGCAGCAGGTGCAGCAGGGCGAAGACGAACATCGCTTGCGCCGCCCAGTAGTGCAGGGCGCGGGCGAAGCCGCCGAGCCAGACGTCGCTCACCAGATCGCGCACCGAGTGGTTGGCGTCCTCCGGGAGGCCCTCTACCCCGGCCTCACCCACCCGCGCACCGTCTACCTGCGCGAAGACGACGTCTGCCGGGCCCTGGACCGGTGGATCGCCCGGGCCTTCGTCCCCGACCGGCTCACCGCCACCATTGATGCGCTCGCCCTCGCCGGCGCCGCAGCGATCACCGGAGAGACTCACACACCGGAGCAGACGCAGGCACGCCAAGCAATCAAGGACTGCGAGCGACGGCTCGCCCGCTATCAAGCCGCCCTCGACGCCGGCGCCGACCCCCTGGTCGTCACCCAATGGATCAACGAGGCACAGAAGGACAAAGAGGCGGCGCGAAAGAAGCTCGACGCCCTTCCCACCACCACTCGCAAGAAGGGAGCTCCACTCGACGCGCAGCAGATCCGGGAGATCGCTGAGAGCCTTGGAGATATTGCGCAGCGCATCCAGACAGCCGACACCGACAAGAAAGGCCCCCTCTACGAAGCCCTAGGCATCACCGTCAGTTATGAACACGAGAAGAGGACCGCGACCGTCAGGTCGAGGCCCTCATCTGCGTATCGTCAATGGTGGTGTCCGAGGGGGGACTTGAACCCCCACGCCCGATAAAGGGCACTAGCACCTCAAGCTAGCGCGTCTGCCATTCCGCCACCCGGACCAGGTGTTGTCGCACCGGAGAGTGATCCCCGGCGGCGACATGGACAACAATACCAGGGGTTTGAGGTGCCCCTCACCTGCATATCCGGTGGTCAGTGGGGTGCGCAGGGACCTCCGGAGCAGGGTGCGCACAGCGTGTACCGGTGCATATGCGTTGCGTGAGACTACCGTCGGGTGCGTGAGTGATGGCAGCTATCGACGACCCAGGGCGCTCTCCCCTCTGCGTGAGCATCTGCGGGACACCTTCTGGTTCGCGCCCACCCTGGCACTTGTGCTCGTCTGCGTGCTGTGGTGGGCCGCCGACTCTCTCGACGCCCTGATCCTGGACTCTCTCCAGGAGGCCGGGCAGTACGACGACGTCCACTACCTCACCGGGATCGCCGAGGACGCGAAGACGATCGTCACCACGATCAGCGCGGCAATGATGACCTTCATCGGTGTCGTCTTCAGCATCTCGCTGGTGGCCGTGCAGATGGCCGCCGGGAACTTCAGCCCCCGTGTCGTACGGATCTTCATCCGGAGCCGGATCAGCAAGCTCACCTTCTCGGTGTTCCTGGCGACGTTCCTGCTGTCGCTGCTGGTGCTGACGGCGTACGACAGCGAGAGTGATCCGGCGCTGGTGAAATCAGTCCCGCTGGTGCAGAGCGCGCTGACACTGCTCATGGTGGCGCTCAGCCTGCTGCTGTTCATCGCCTATGTGACGCAGACGCTGCAGCTGATGAAGGTGGGACCCGTGGTGGAGCGGGTGACCAAGGAGTCGCTCCATGTGCTGGCCAAGATGCCGGTGCAGGCGGCGGAGGGGGAGCCGCTGGCCGCCGAGGTCGCCAGGGTGAACCATCAAGGGCGGTCCGGGACGCTGCGGGATGTGCACGTGGCGCGGCTGGTACGCATCGCGCGGCGCCGCGGGGTCGTACTGCGGCTGATCCCCCGGATCGGGGACTTCGTGGTGCCGGGGATGCCGGTGATCGCCGTGCACGGGGAGCCGGGGCACGTGCCGGTCCGGTGGGCCCTGCGGTCCACCGTGTCGGTCGGGGTGGAGCGTACGTTCCACCAGGATCTCGGGTTCGGGCTGCGGCAGCTGTCCGACATCGCGCTGCGGGCGCTCTCGCCGGCCGTGAACGACCCGACCACCGCCGTGCAGTGCCTGGACCGGATCGTGCTGTTCCTGGCGATGGTCTCGAACCGGCCTCTTGGAGCCGTGCACCACCGGGACAGCAAGGGGGTGGTTCGGCTGGTGCAGGACGTGCCCGAGTGGGGCGATCTCGTCGATCTCGGGTTCACGGAGATCCGGGGGTGCGCCGTGGGGAGCCCGCAGGTGTCCCGGCGCATGGTGGCCGGGATCGACGATCTGCTGCGGTTCGTCCCTGCCGAGCGGCGGGAACCGCTGAAGCGGCATCGGGCGCTGCTCGTGCAGGCCGTGGAGAGGACCGTGCCGGAGGCGGCCGAGCGCGCTTTCGCGCTGGAGCCCGACCGCCAGGGCATCGGATAGGGACCTCATGAGGATTGCGCAGAGGTACTCGTAGAGGGGGACTGTGTATTACGCGTTGAGCTGGTACTCGGGGAAGTTGCCCGGCAGCCGCTCCCCCGCCGGGCCGTCCGTCACCGCGCGGACCAGCAGTTCGCCGCCGACGAACGCGCCCCGCCAGGACGCGCCGAAGCCGCCGAACAACTCCTCGCGGTCGCCGCGGGAACGCGGCTTGCCGTGCCCGGTCTTGAAGGCGCGGATCTGCGGGGCGAGGCGCTCGAACGTTGCCGGGTCGTCCGTCGACAGGGTCGCGACGAGGGCGCCGTTGGAGGCGTTCATCGCGGCGAGGAGTTCCGCCTCCGTGTCGACCAGGACGATGGTGTCGACCGGGCCGAAGGGTTCCGCGTGGTGCAGCGGGGAGGACGGGGGCGGGTTGAGGAGGGTGACGGGTGGGAGGTAGGCGGAGGTGTCCTGGCCCTCGAGGAAGTGGCCGTCGGTCAGCGAGCCCCGGTGGAGCGGGACGGCGCCGCGGTCGATGGCCTCGGCCACCTGGTCGGCGAGTTCCTTGGCCTTGGCGGCGTTGATGAGCGGGCCGAAGTCCAGGGTGGGCAGTGGGTCTGCCGGGTTCTCGACCGCGAGGGGGTGGCCGATGCGGATGTCGCGTACGGCGGGGAGGTAGGCGGCCAGGAAGTCCGCGAACGCCTCGCGCTGGACGACGAAGCGCGGGTACGCCGTACAGCGCTGCTTGCCGTAGTCGAACAGCTTGGGGATCACCGCGGTCAGGGCCGGCCAGTCGGTGTGGTGCCAGATGCCCCAGGTGTTGAGGCCCTCCTGCTCCAGGATGTGGCGCTTGCCGAGGTCGGCGACGGCGGTGGCGATACGGGCGCCGGTGTCGCGGCCGCCGACGAAGGAGACGCAGCCGATCTCCGGGGAGCGGACCAGGGCCTCGGACAGTTCGCCGCCGCTGCCGCTGACCAGGGTGACGGGGATGCCCTCGCGGGCCGCCAGCGCGCAGGCCAGGGTGAGGCAGGCGACGCCGCCGTCGGTCGGGGTCTTGGCGATGACCGCGTTGCCGGCCAGGGCCTGCACCAGCATGGCGTGGACCAGGACGGACATCGGGTAGTTCCAGCTGGCGATGTTGGAGACGGGGCCGTCCAGCGGGGAGCGGCCCTCGAGCATGGGCTCGATGCCCTCGACGTACCAGCGCACTCCGTCGATCGCACGGTCGACGTCGGCCTGGGCGAGCCGCCAGGGCTTGCCGATCTCCCAGACGAGAAGCAGGGCGAGCAGTTCGCGCTGTTCGGTCAGGGCGTCGAGGGCCGCGGCGACGCGGGCGCGGCGCTCGGGCAGGGGCACGTGCCGCCAGGCGCGGTGCTGGTCGAGCGAGGCGCGTACGGCCTGCTGGGCGGTGGCCGAGTCCAGGCGGGGCGGGCCGGCAATGGGGCTGAGGTCGATCGGGCTGGTGGCGGGCAGGGCCCGGCCGTCGGCGTGCCACTGGGCACCCCAGAGGTTGAGGACGCGGTCGTCGCGGAAGGATTCCGGCGCGGCGGCGATACAGCGCTGCCAGGCGTCGGACCAGGCGGTGCCCGGCTTGAGGAGGAGGGTGGATGCCATGATGTGGTCTCCGCTCGATCGGGGCGGGAGGGTGGCCATCACGAAATGAGCGGGCGGCCGGCTCGCACACGCCGGTCCGCCCCCATGAGATTCGCCCGAAGCGTTACCTGTAAGTAACAGGCTTACTCACAACTGCCGCTGAATGAGTGAGAGTTCTCATCCCTCGGACTCGGCGCGACACGCGAGCACGAGGCGTGAGGTCTCGGTCGGCGTCGACCCGACCCGTACGCCCGCCGCTTCGAGCCCTTGGTGCTTGGCCTCGGCGGTACCGCTGGAGCCCGAGCCGATCGCACCCGCATGGCCCATCGTCCTGCCCCCCGAGGGCGGTGAAGCCTGCGATACAGCCGACGACGGGCTCGGTGATGTTCTCGGCGATGTACGCCGCTGCTGCGCGCTCCTCGGCGTCACCTCCGATCTCTCCGATGAGCACGATGAGGTCGGTGTCCGGGTCGTTCTCGAAGGCGGCGAGGCAGTCGATATGGCTTGTGCCGACGACCGGGTCGCCGCCGATGCCGACCGCGGACGAGAAGCCTATCTCGCGCGGCTCGTACATGAGTTGACAGGTGAGGGTGCCCGATTTCGATACGGGACCGATGCGGCCGGGCTTGGCGGCGATGCCACCGGGGATGTTGCCGGCATTGGACCTGCCGGGGCTGATCAGACCGGGGCAGTTGGGTCCGATGATGCGGGTGCGGTGCCGTGCCTGGCGGCGGACGTCCGGAGGGCGAACGCGTCGGCGTACGTATGGACACCAGGGGCTGGGACGCGGCGTGCACGCCCGACCGCGCATGGACG
This sequence comes from Streptomyces sp. NBC_00390, assembly GCF_036057275.1. Taxonomy (NCBI): domain Bacteria; kingdom Bacillati; phylum Actinomycetota; class Actinomycetes; order Kitasatosporales; family Streptomycetaceae; genus Streptomyces; species Streptomyces sp. NBC_00390. Next base: position 1,300,995 of record NZ_CP107945.1, read on the forward strand.
GGGATGCCCTCTGTGATGCGACGGCGAGCCCGATGCCCGCTTCGAGCGGCACCAGGTTTGTGGGGTGCGGGCCGACGGGTGGCCGCGGCGGCCGGGACACCGGTCACCGCGGCCACCCGGCCGTATGTCGCCCGCGCGTCAGGACAGTTCGCCGTCGTAGTCGGGCAGCTTGAAGGTGCGCTCGGCGTGGCCGCCCACCAGATCGGTGGTGTTGTTGCCGATGTTGGCGATGATCGTGTAGCCCTTGGCCTCGATCTCCGTCCGCTTCTCGGTCTTGTAGGCGCTGACCTCGTCGAAGAGGTCGGGCAGGTCGCGCACGTAGAGACCGTCGACCGGGTAGCCGGCCTTCTTCAGGTTCCAGTCGGTGAGCGAGTAGATGATGCCGGGACGGGCCGTGACGAAGAAGATGGCGACGCCGCGGGAGTCCGCGTAGCGGGCCAGGTCGCGGACCTGCCGGACCGCGGGGGTCGGCAGCTCCCAGAAGTAGTGGAAGTCGGTCTCGAGCGAGGTGTTGTCGATGTCGAGGACGATCGCCTGCTTCTCGCCGGACGCGTTGGCCGTCCTCTGCTCGATGTAGGGGCGGGCGACGTCGATGACGGCTGCCACGTCGCGCTGCCAGGTGGCGTAGTCGACGTCGGTCTTGAACGTGGACGCGGCGGCTGCGGTCTTGGGCGCAGCCGGAGCGGCGGTCTGGGCGGCCGTGGCCGCAGGGGCGGCCGTGGCGAGAGCCGCCACGGCGAGGGTGGCCGCGGTGCCCGTCCTCCATTGACGTGCATGCATGGGGGGTTCTCCTGGGTCTCGATGCTGCGCAGGGAAGAGCCCGTTCGTCGGGACGACGAACAGGCGTTGGCATGCTCGCGTCCAATGATGTACGGAATGAAACATTCCCTCTACTGGTCAGTAGCGTCAATTGGTTGGAGAGATGGCCGCGTTGACGTGCCGCTCCCATCGACGCTGATGCACCGACGGGAGCAGCACGCTCATATGCAGACGTTTCGTCAGCGTTTCAGCTACATGTCCGGCAGATGTCCTGTCGAGGTGTACTCGTGGATGACACGTCCACGCTTCGAGGTGACGGCCACGGCCACCGTCGCGCAGCAAGGTCAGCAACTCACCGGCTGCATCAACAAGATCAGCAACTCACCGGCTGCATCAAGTCGGGGACGTGCGCCGGGTCGGAGGGTGCAGCTGTGCCGACAGGCCCCGCCCGCCGCCGCACGGGGTCCGGCAGGCCAGTGCAGTTGCCTTGACGACCGCGCTGCTGAGCCCTGGGAGCTAAGCCGTCTCTCCCTGGGCGGACTCCCGGCTCCAGCGCAGTTCGTGCACTGCCTCCGCCGCCTCCCTGCGTACCTCGGGGTGGGGGTGCTGGAGGAACCGCTCAACGGTCGGTAGCGCCACCTGTTCGTGAGTCGAACCGAGGATGGACAGGACGTATTCCAGGAGCAAGGGTTCGAAGCCATCCGCGCCGACAGCGAGCGGCTCCACCACCCGGTAGGGAAGCTCATAGTGCGTGGAGGCCGTGCAGACTGCGTGCAGCGCGGACTCCCGCACTGTGTAGCCCCTACCGGAGAGCGCGGCCATGACGAGGCGCTCGACGGTCCGCTCGGCGTCGCCTTGCGTCAGACGGCCCGTCTCCAGGACGTCGCTGACGACTTCGAGGCAGAGGTCCCGGCGGTCCGCGTCGGAGCCGTTCAGCTCCTTCCACGCCGATTCGATCAATGCCGTCAGGCCCTGGTATCCGTCCACGGCCAGAGCATACGGAGACGGCTGCCGCCTGGTCGCAGGGATAAATGAGCGGTCAGGGCGGCGACAGGGCTTGCGTTCCCTTGAGCACCGGCCGTCCGGCCCGGCGGGAGGTCTTCTGCTTCGCGGACGGGTTGTGGGCCCAGCGGCCGGGCTGCACGGTGTTGCGTCCGGCGCGCGTCCTGAGCACGGGCCATCGGTGCTGGGCGCCGGCCGCACGGCGCCCTGTTCCGGCAGCGGCACTTCCCGCTGCGCGGGTCGCCCAATGTACGGCGGGTGCTGCCCCGCCGATGTCCGGGGCAGCACCGGCCCTTCGAAGTCCCGCTCGGCATCGGTCAGTTCATGGCGTCGTAGCGCACGACCATGACCCGTCGGCCGGGATCACGTAATCGACGGACCTGTCTAGCAGCCCTTCTCACGCAGCGAGTGGAGATGGGCGCTGGACTTGCGGGCGAAGGCGAAGGACTCGACGGGGTTGTCGTGCTCCGCCTGCCAGTGGTGGTCGAGGCGCCCGCCGCGGGTCCGGGTCACCGCGGAGATGAAGCGCTTGTAGTCGATGTCGCCGTCACCCACGTCCGTCATACGGTAGCCGTCGCGGGTGCTCGCGTCGTGCTCGCCGTCCTTGACGTGGAAGAGGGGGTAACGGTCGGGCTGGTCGAGGACGTAGCGCAGCGGGTCGAAGGGAGCGGGTGTGCCGTCGGCGCGCTTGCCGAAGCGGAACTGGCCCGCGTACGCCCAGTAGATGTCCATCTCCAGGTAGACGAGATCCGGATCGGTCTCGGCGAGCAGCACGTCGTAGAGGCGGACGTCGGGCCGGTCGGTCGCGAAGGAGAACTCCTCGGCATGGTTGTGCTGGTAGAACTTCATGCCGCGCTCCTTCGCCTCGGCGCCGTAGTGGTTGAAGTCCTCGGCGCAGCGCTTCCAGCCGTCGACGGTGGCGCCGTGGCGCCAGGGGCCGGACGCGGTGCCGATGTGCTTGAGGCCGAGGGCCTGGGCGTCGTCGAGGACCTTGTCCAGGTTCTGGGCGAAGCTGTACGCGTTCGGGTCGTTGTCGTTGTAGTAGTTGACGTGGCTGCCGATGGGGTTCAGGCCGTGGTCGCGGGCGAGCCGCCTGAGCTGGGCGAGGGTGATGGGGCCGGCGGAGCCCTGGGTGTAGCCGGCGAACTCGATCTCGTCGTAGCCGTACTTCTCGAGCTCCGCGAAGACGGGTGCGAAGCCAAGGGTGGAGACCTTGTCGCGCAGCGAGTAGAGCTGGATGCCGAGACGGCCGGGCGGCAGGACGGGACGGCCGCGTCCGTGGCCGTCAGCGGTGGCCGGAGTAGCGGCGGCGCCGAGGAGGGCTGCGACGCCGGCTCCCGCGGCCACGCCGAGCATGCCTCGTCTGGTGAGCTTGTGGGCGAGCTCGGGATCGTCGTGCTTGCTCGTGCGGCTCATTGTGGATAACTCCTCGTTGTCAGTGGGCTGTGATTCAGTGGAGACCAGCGAGTTGAAGCAGCAGGGACTTCACTTCGATGGCCGCGACGCGGCCGCTTACAGCGCGGGGGGTGGAGCACAGAATGAGCGGACCTTCGTCATCGCTCGTGGGGATGCGGCCATGGCTGCCGCGAATAGGTGAGGGGTCGAGGGGCACGACCGCGAGGCGGTAGCGCATGCCGAGTTTTTTGCGGGCGATCGCCTTGGCCGCCTTGACCCGTACGTAGGGGTCGAGCGGATCCATGAACAGCTCGGCGGGGTCATAGCCGGGTTTGCGGTGGATCTCGACGAGCTGCGCGAAGTCGGGGGCGCGGTCGTCGTCGAGCCAGTAGTAGTACGTGAACCAGGCGTCGGGGTCGGCGATGGCGACGAGCTCGCCGGAACGCGGGTGGTCGAGGCCGTTGGCCTTCTTGCCCTCGTCGTCGAGGAGGCGGTCGATGCCGGGCAGGTCCGCGAGGGCGTCGCGGGTGGCGTCGAGGTCCTCGGGGCGGTGGACGTAGACATGCGCGAGCTGGTGGTCCGCGACGGCGAACGCGCGGGAGGCCATGGGGTCGAGGTACTCCATGCCGTCCTGGGTGTGGACCTCGAGGAGGCCTGCGCGGCGCAAGGCGCGGTTGATGTCGACGGGGCGGCTGACACGGGTGATGCCGTATTCGGACAGGGCGACGACGGTCCGGCCCTCCTGCTCGGCGTCTTTCAGCAGGGGGGCGATGACGGTGTCGAGGTCGGCGGCGGCCCGGTGGGAGCGGGGGTCGTCGGGGCCGTAGCGCTGCAGGTCGTAGTCGAGGTGCGGCAGGTAGCACAGGGTCAGGTCGGGGTGGCGGGTGCGCATGATGTGACGGGTGACGTCCGCGATCCACCGGCTGGAGACGAGGTCGGCGCCCGGGCCCCAGAAGTGGAAGAGGGGGAAGGTGCCGAAGGTCTCGGTGAGTTCGTCGTGGAGTGCCGGGGGCCGGGTGTAGCAGTCGGGTTCCTTGCAGCCGTCGGCGTAATAGACGGGGCGGGGAGTGACGGTGATGTCGGTGTCGGCGCCCATCGCGTACCACCAGCAGATGTTGGCGACCGTATAGCCGGGGTGGGCCCGGCGGGCGGCGTCCCAGACCTTGTCGCCGGAGACCAGGCCGTTGTGCTGGCGCCACAGCAGGACGTCGCCGAGTTCGCGGAAGTACCAGCCGTTGGCGACGATGCCGTGCTCGGCGGGCAGCGCGCCGGTGAGGAAGGTGGACTGGGCGGCGCAGGTGACGGCAGGCAGGACGGTCGACAGTGCGGCCTGCGAGCCGGAGCCGGCAAGTGCCTTGAGGTGGGGCATGTGCTCCAGCAGCCGGGGGGTGAGACCGACGACGTCCAGCACGAGGAGGGGGGTGGGCTGCGCGGTGTCCGTCATGGCAGTTCCTTGAGGCCGAGATCGGTCAGCAGGTCCCGGGCCAGGGTGAGTTCGGCGGCGATCCCGTCGGCGAGCTGGGTGCGGTTGCGGGGGCGCAGCGCGGTCGGGAGCGCCTGCCAGGTGTAGGTCTCGACCTCGAGGTGGCGGGTGCGGGGGGCCGGACCGCCTACGAGCCGGGTCAGGGTGTCCTGCAGCACGGGCAGCGTGGAGGTGAGCGGCGGGGCGGGTGGCGAGTGCAGAGGGATGTGGAAATGGGCACGCCAGGGGGCTCCCTCGGGCAGCGCCCGGCCGGTCAGGGCTTCGTCGAGGTCGTCGGTGCCGCGCAGGCCGGCGGCGGTTCGGGTGCGGGTCTGGTGCAGGAAGCGAGGCTCGGCAAAAGCCGCAAGAGCCTTGCGTACCTCGGGCAGATGGGGGTTTTCGGCGTGGAGCGCGGCGGACAGCTGCGCTTTGGGGACGGCGATGCCGGCCGCCACGAGAGCGGTGACGGCGATTTCCGGGTCTTCGAAGGAGGTGGCGAGATGGCAGGTGTCGATGCAGATGCCGATACGGCTGCCGGCGACGGCCGCGACGGCGGTGAGGGGGCCGATCGCGTCGGAGGTGGTCTCGATCGTGCAGCCGGGCTCGGGTTCGAGAGCGATCCGGATGGACTTGCCGGTGAGTTCCTCGAGCGCGTCCAGGCGTTCGGCGAGGGTGATCAGGGCGGTGCGGGCGGCGGCAGCAGCGGATTCGTCGAAGGGCGTGCGCCAGGCGATGGGCAGAGTGGAGATGGTGCCCTCGGTGACGTCGTCGGGGAGGAGGGTGGCAAGGAGGCGGGCGAGATCGGTGGTGTGGGTGAGGCGTACCGGGTCGGTCCAGTCCGGCTTGTAGACGCGGTACTTGACCTCCTCGGCCCCGAATCCCTCGTACGGGAATCCGTTGAGGGTGACGACCTCCAGGCCTCGGCGTTCCAGCTCGCCGCGCAGGCCGCGCAGGGCTGCCGGGTCGGTGATCAGGGAGTGGGCGGCGTCCTTGGCGAGCCACAGGCCGATGCCGAGGCGGTCACGGCCGAGCCGTCTGCGCACGGGCTCGCAGTGGTCGCGCAGCTGCGCGAGGACACCGTCGAGGGTCTCGGCGGGGTGGACGTTGGTGCAGTAGGAGAGGTGGACGGTGGAGCCGTCGGGGTGGCGGAAGCGCATCCTGTGGCCTCCTCATTCCCCGCCGCGGAGGATCGAGTTGCCTTCGTGCAGGCCTTCCGGTTCGGGCAGGTCGAGCTGGAGGCGGCCGCTGAGGCCGTAGAAGGCGACGGGGTTGCGCCACAGGACCTGGTCGACGTCGTCCTCGGTGAAGCCGGACGCGAGCATCGTGTCGCCGACCTTGCGGGTCTTGAGCGGGTCACTCCTGCCCCAGTCGGCGGCCGAGTTGACCAGGACCTTCTCGGTTCCGTAGGTCTTCAGGATCGAGACCATGCGGTCCTCGTCCATCTTGGTGTCGGGATAGATGGAGAAGCCGAGCCAGCAGCCGCTGTCGGTGGCGTGCTCTACGGTCGTCTCGTTGAGGTGGTCGAGCAGGACGCGGTCGGCCGGCAGGTCCGACTCGCGGATGACGTCGACGGTGCGGTGCAGACCGGCGAGCTTGTCACGGTGCGGGGTGTGGACGAGGGCGGGCAGGCCGTGGTCGGCGGCCAGTTGGAGCTGGGCGGCAAGTGCAAAGTCCTCCGCGGGGGTCATGGAGTCGTAGCCGATCTCGCCGACGGCCACGACGGAGTCCTTGACGAGATAGCGGGGCAGGGCGTCCAGGACCGGGGTGCAGCGGGGGTCGTTGGCCTCTTTGGGATTGAGGGCGATCGTGCAGTGGTGGGCTATGCCGTACTGGGCGGCGCGGAAGGGTTCCCAGCCGAGGAGTGCGTCGAAGTAGTCGAAGAAGCTCGCGGGCGAGGTACGGGGCTGGCCGAGCCAGAAGGACGGCTCGACGAGCGCGCGTACGCCCGCGGCATACATGGCCTCGTAGTCGTCGGTGGTGCGGGAGGTCATGTGGATGTGGGGGTCGAAGATACGCATCAGGACTCCTCGGACTGCTCGGAGCGCTCGGATTGCTCGGACTTGTCGCCGGTCAGGGCCAGCACGCGCGTCAGATCGTGGGGGATGTCGCGGCCGGCGGCGGTGCGCTCGGCGGCGTAGTCGGTCAGCATCCGGGAGAGTTCGCCATCGCCCTGGGCGCGGCGCTCGAGTCCGGCGACGGCGTCGAGGGGCACACCGGTGAACAGGCACTTGAGGACGGCGTGCCGCCAGGCGTGGGCGTCGAGGTGGGTGGCGGCATAGGGGCCGACGGCCGCGTCCACGAGGCGGGTGTCGTTGGTGCGCAAAGCGTCCTCGACCAGGGGCAGGGCGACGGGGCCGTCGATCAGGGCGGGCAGCGCGAGGAGCACGGCGCGGCGTTCGGCGGCGGTGCCCTGCTGGTAGAGGCGGGTGAGGGTCTCCACGCCCGCGTGCGCTGCGACGAGGAGGAGGGTGCGTACGGAGTCGGCGTTGGCCGGGCCGCAGTGCCGTCCGGCGGCGGCGAAGCGGAGTTCCCAGGTGTGGGTGGCGTACGGGGAGGGCGACGGGGCCGCCTCGGCGGCGGCGCGGGTGGCTTCGGCGAGGGCGTCGCCGAGCCATGCGCGAGCCGGTTCGTCGAGGCGGGCGTCGACGTCCCTGCGGGAGAGGGTCATGATGCCGGTGCTCCCTTCGGGCGGAGGTACTCGATCGAGGCACGGGCGAGTTCGGGGCCCGCGTGGGAGTGACGGGGCAGCTCGACGACGGTCAGGCCCTGGTAGCCGGTGGCTGCGAGGGCGTCGAGCACGGGCGGGAAGTCGATCTCACCGTCGCCGAAGGGCAGGTGTTCGTGGACACCCCGGCGCATGTCCTCGATCTGGACGTGTCGCAGCCAGGGCGCGGCCTCGCGGATGCAGTCGGCAGGGGGTGCGGGTTCCAGGCACTGGCAGTGGCCTATGTCGAGCGTGAGGCCGAGGGGTGCGGGGTTGCCCAGGCAGGTGCGCAGGTGGTGGAAGTCGGCGAGGACTTCGACCAGGTGGCCGGGTTCGGGCTCGATCGCGACCGGCACGCCCGCGGCCGCGGCGGCGTCGAGGACCTGCAGGAGCGCCTCCTCCAGGCGCTTGAAGGCGGTGTCGGGGTCGGTGCCGGGCGGGGTGATGCCGCTGAAGCAGTGCACGGCATGGGCACCGAGGTCGGCGGCGACGCGCACGGCGGTGATCAGCAGCCGGGTGCGTGCGGCGCGGGCGTCCGGGTCGGGGTCGAGGAGGGACGGGCCGTGCTTGCGGCGGGGGTCGAGGACATAGCGGGCGCCGGTCTCGACGGTCGCGGTGAGACCGAGTTCGCCGAGCCGCATGGCCACGCGGCCGGTGCGGGCGGCGAGGTCGGGGGCGAGGGGGTCGAGGTGCATGTGGTCGAGGGTCAGCCCGACGCCGTCGTACCCGAGGTCGGCGAGGAGGGCGAGGGCGTCGTCGAGCCGGAGGTCGGTGAGCCCGTTGGTGCCGTATCCGAGGCGGAGGTGGGGCGCGGGGGCCGGCGCGGGACTCATGTCAGGCTCACTTTCCGGGCGAGTGTTCGGGCGAGTGGTACGAGTCCCATGACGGCGAGGCCGGTGACGTTGGCGCCGACGCGGGCGGCGAGGGCGGACTGGAGGGGGATCATGGCCCGGATTCCGCCACCGACGGCCCGTTGGGTGAGGGGCGGGGAGGGGTTGAGTACGGCGTGGAGGAGAGGCGGGGCGGTGGTGCGGAGGAAGGCGGCGGTGAGGAGGGAGGTGACCAGTCGCGAGGCGTTCTCCCCTGCTCGGCCCGTGTCGGCGCTCGGGGGCAGGCTCCGTCGTGCGCGGCCCCGGGCGGGGCCGGGCCCGCGGCGCGGCGCACAGTCGTTCGACGTAAGGGCGTCGGCCGGGAGGGCCTGCCGGGTGCCGGGCCGTGACACCGCGGCAGCGATGCCGGCCGTGGTGGCGAGGGCCGCCAGAGGTACGAGGGTCGATCCGCCCTGCGCCTCATGACGGGAGACGGAGGTGACGGCGTAGGTGTGTGCGGCGAGCAGCGCGGCAGCGGGCAGCGCCCGGAGTGCGGCGGCTGCATCGTCCGCGCCCGGCGTACGCAACAGACCGGGCGTGGCCGCATCCATCGGCGGGACGCTGTGCTGCGCTCCGCCGGCCGGACCGCGACCGGCACCGCAGGACGCGGCGGCCGTGACAAGCGGCGTCGGCCAGGTCATGCGGCCTGCACGGGCGGGTCGTGCGAGCACGGTGCCGGGTGCAGTCGCGGCACCGGGCGAGGCGCCGAGGGCACGCGTGAGCGGCCAGGTGACGCCGCGGACCGCCCGGGTGGCAGCGATGGTGCCCACAGCATCGGATGGGGACGCCGGACGGGAGGTGTGCGGTGTCCTGGGTGGTGTGTCCGGGTGTGCGGCCCACGTGCGTCGGACGCCGGCCGCCGCCGGCGCGGCCGGCCCCCGACGGCCCGAACCGCGTGGCGTGCCAGGACCGTTGTGGACCGCGTTGGCGGACCCTCCGGACAACGTTGCCGTCGCACCCAGCAGCAGGTCCAGGCCGCGGGCCGCTGCCATCGCGGCCGGGCCCGCCTTGGTGTGCTTCAGGTGGAGGTCGTAGGCCCAGACCGTCGCCGACAGGGCCGCTGCCACCGCCAGGGCCGGGCGGCCGGCCCTGGCGGCCAGGGCCAGGCCTGCTGCCGTCAGGGCCGCCGAGGCGGTGAGCGCCGCGGCCGGGGTGATGCGGCCGGAGGGGATCGGGCGGTGGGGGCGGTCGATGGCGTCCTCGGCGCGGTCCGACCAGTCGTTGAGTGCCATGCCCGCCTCGTACAGGCACAGGGACGCGCCCACGGCGAAGGCCGTGCCCCTGTTCGGGCGCGCGCCTGCGGCTGCGGCGCCTGCGAAGGCATCGCCCGGGACCGTGAACAGGGCGGAGATGCGCAGCAGTTCGGCCCAGGCGCGCAGTCGTGCCCCGGCGGTGCGGGGCTCGGGGATCGGGCTCGCCGGACCAGCATGGCCGGCGGGACCAGAGGTGCGGGCCGGGCCCGCCGGACCGGTGGCTCCCTCGGCACCGGTGGGACCGCCGATTCCGTCGGGACCAGCAGGACCCGTCTGGCTCACGGGACCGGAGGTGCGGGCCGGACTCACCTGGCCTGCGGCACCCTCGGGGCCAGCCGGACCGGCAAGCTTCGCCGGACCGGCGGCGCCCCCCGAACCCGCCGGACCGGCGAGCTTCGCCGGACCGGCGGCGCCCCCCGGACCCGCCGGACCCGCCGGGCGGGCGGGGGCCTCGGATCCTGCGGATCTTTCGGCGCGAGGCCGCGGCCGGGCGGGCGCGAGGCGCGCCAGCAGGGACCGGATCACCGTGCCTCCCGCAGGCGGTCCGCGAACGAGAGCAGCTCACCGAACTGGTCGGCGAGCGCGGCGGGACCGCCGTCCGGGTCCTTGAAGTAGAAGCCGAGTTCCGGGAGCGGCCCGGACAGGCCGGCAGCGTGGGCTCGGGCCACCAGGCGGGCCAGGTCCACGACGAGGGGCGCGGCGAGGGCCGAGTCGCAGCCCTGCCAGATGGTCTGGAGGATCATCCGCGATCCGAGGAAGCCCTCGAAGGCGATGTGGTCCCACGCCGTCTTCCAGTCGCCGAGCGCAGGGACGTCGTCGATGTGGACCTCGCCCTCGGGCGCGCTGCCCAGCACGTCCGCGAGCACCCGCTCCTTGCCCGCGTTCTTCGCGGCCGCCGCGCCCGGGTCGGCCAGTGCCGCACCGTCGCCGCCGCCCAGCAGGTTGGTGCCGGACCAGGCCCTGACCGAGAGCGCCCGCTGCACGAACATCGGGGCGAGCACGGCGCGCAGCAGCGTCTGGCCGGTCTTGCCGTCGCGGCCCGCGTGGGGAAGTCCACTGGCCACGACGGCGTCCTGGAGGGCAGGTGTGCGCAGCCCGGTGGAGGGGGTGAAGTTGACGTACGGGCAGCCGGCGCGGAGTGCCGCTGCCGCGTACAGCGAGCTGGGCGCCAGCCGCACGGCGTCCGGTTCCGGCAGCGGCTCGGTGGAAGAGACGTTGACTACGACGACCCGGGCGAGCCCGAGCCGCTCGCGGAAGGAGCTCAGGTCGTCGCTGAAGGCGGCGATGAGCTCCTCGTCGGCGCGGGTGTCTCCCGGCTGCGGTCCCCCGGCGCGTATCTCCTCGTCGGCGGCGGCCAGTTCGCCGTGGACGGCTTTGACGAGCCCGTGCGGCAGTACCCCGGCTCCGGTGAGTCTCTCGGCGCGTTTGGGCAACGGGCAGTGGGTGGTGTCGTGTCCGCCGAAGACGAGTGAGGGCAGGGGCGGCAGACCGGCGTCGGCGAAGGCCGGCGTCTCGGTGACCATGCCGGTCGGCGGGTGCAGTCCGGCTGTGACGGCCGCCCAGCCCGCGACGGCTGTGGTGGCCACCGATCCGCGTGCTCCCACGAACCAGACTCCGGTGCGACCGGTGCGACCGGTGCGACCTGTCCGCCCGGTCCGACCAGTGCGAGCGGTCCGCCCGGTGTTCCCGGTTCGCCCGGTGCCTTCGGAGCGTCGATTTCCGTTGGTCACGGCTGCCCTCCCTGCCCTTCGGTGTGGTGGTGACGGCGGGCGGAGGGTACGGCGCCTCCCCGCCCGCCGTCGGTCTGCGGGCCGCCTACGAAGGCAGCTCCTTCAGCTGGATGTCCCTGAAGGACACCTGGTCGGCGGCCCCGTGGTTCTGGATGCCGATGTAGCCGTCCTTGAGGCTGCGGGCCGGGTCGGTGTTGGTGAAGTCGTTGATCTTCACGCCGTTGAGGAAGACCTGGAGCCGTTCGCCCTGGACCCGGATCTCGTAGCTGTTCCACTGGCCGGGCGGCCGCAGGACCTGGTCGCGGGCCTTGATGTTCGCCGACTTGAAGCCGTAGACCGCGCCCGTGGTGCGGTCTACGGCATCCGTGGCGTCGATCTGCACCTCGTAGCCGTTGTTCACCGCGGACCACGGGTCGTCGGAGGCCGGGAACCCGACGAAGACACCGGAGTTGTCGTCACCCGCCATCTTCCAGTCGAGCTTGAGGGAGTACGCCTTCAGCTCCTTGGCCTGGTACCAGAGCATGCCCATGCCGCCCTGGGAGCGCAGTTCGCCGTCGATGACGTCGAAGGTGCCCGGCCCGGCCTGCTTCCACCCTTCGAGGGTTTTGCCGTTGAAGATCGGCCGGTACCCGGTCCGCGGCTTGCAGTCGGCGCTCACCTGGCCGGCCGCGTACCGCAGTCCCCCGAGCAGGTGCTGCCGGAAGGCGGGCTCGGCGTACGACTCCTTGGTGTGGCCCCCGCCGGTGTAGAAGGCGCGGCCGCCCTCGTAGGTCTGGCACCAGGCGATCGGGTGGTCGCCCTTCATGGTGCCGCCCTGGTATGTGGTTTCGTCCAGGGTGGCCAGGACCCGGGCCTGCGAGCGCGGGTTGGTCCGGTAGTTGTACCACTCGTCGGTGCGCTCCCAGGCCTCGTCCAGGTGGGCGGTGGCCGGGTGGTCGTGGTCCTCCACCCGGACGGTCGCCTTCTGGATGTGGGGATGGGACTGGAAGTACGCGCCGACGAGCCCCCCGTAGAAGGACCAGTCGTACTCGGTGTCGGCCGCGGCGTGCACGCCCATGTAGCCGCCGCCGGTGGCCACGTAGTTCTCGAACGCCTTCTGCTGGTCGGAGTTCAGCACGTCACCCGTGGTGGACAGGAACACCACCGCGTCGTAGCGGGCCAGATTGCTGGTCGTGAACTGCCCGGCCTCCTCGGTGGCGTCGACCGTGATGTTGCTGCCCGCCCCGAGTTCCTTCAGTGCGGCAACACCGGTCGCGATGGAGTCGTGGCGGAAGCCGGCGGTCTTGGAGAAGACGAGGACCCGCTTGGCACTCCGGTCGACAGGCGTGTCGGACAGTTCGAAGTCGTCGACGTCGTACAGGGCCCCGGCTCCTCCCTTGAAGACGAGGAAGAGTTCGGTGGTCTTCCTCGGTACGGCCCGCAGCGGCACGTCGATGTCCTGGAAGGTCTCCCAGCTGCCGGTCACCGGTACGGGGGCCGAGCCGAGGATCGGGCCGCTCGCCGAGCCGGTGCGCACCTCGAGGAAGCCGCCGGCACCGCCGGAGGAGATCCGGGCGGTGAGCTTGGTGGACCCGGTGAGGTTGTACGGCTTGAAGGAGATCCAGTCGCCGTTGTCGATGTCGCCGACCGTCCTGCCGCCGTGCGCGGCCGTCTTGTCGTACGTCTTGATGCCGGCGGAGTCGTTGAAGTGCTCTGCCTGGCGGTGGCGCGGCTGGAGCTGGGCCTGGTCGTGGCTGGTCAGCGCGGCCTGGCCGCCGCCTCCGCCGTCGGTGTACTCGGCATCGAAGACTCCGAAGATGTTGGCGTCCTGGTCGTGACCGCCGTCCGCGGAGGTCTTGATGGTGCCGGTGCAGCCGTTGGCCGAGGTGACCGGGTGGCCGTGGCTGTCGTGGCCGAGTACATAGGTCACCTTGACCTTGCTGCAGTCGATGGTGCCGTCCTCCGGGTCGGTCACCGTGACCTTGAAGGGGATCTCGTCGCCGAAGCTGAACAGCGCGCCGTCAGCGGGGAGTTCGAGGGTCACCTTGGGTGCGGTGTTGCCGACGACGACATGGACGCTGGCGGAGCCGGTGCGGCCGCTGGGGTCGTTGGCGGTGACGGTGGCGGTGTAGGTGCCGTTCTTCCGGTAGGTGTACGTGGGGTCGGCGGCGGTGGACGTGCCGCCGTCGCCGAAGTCCCAGGAGTAGGTGAGGTCGTCGCCGTCGGCATCCGTGGTGCCGGCCGAGGAGAAGGAGACGCGCAGCGGGGCCTTGCCGGAGGTCTTGTTCGCTGCCGCTTCGGCGACCGGGGAGCGCCCGTCGGTGGCGTTCTCGATGCGGTAGAGGCCCGAGTTCTCGTCGCCGCCGAACCAGGCGGTGCCGTAGTCGAGGACGTACAGCGCCCCGTCGGGCCCGAACGCCATGTCCATGATCTGCGTTCCGGTCCAGGACACGGGGTTGATCGACTGGACGGCGCCGTCCTCGCCCTGCTCGATCCTCTTGATCCAGCGCCGGCCGAACTCACCGGCGAAGAAGTCCCCGTCGTACTCCTCGGGGAACTTCACCGGGGAGTCCGATGCGGCGTCGTAGCGGTAGACGGGTCCGCCCATGGGGGACTCGGAGCCGGTGCCGAACTCGGGTACGGACCCGCCGTTGTACGGAATCCATGCCTTCTGCGCGGGCGGCAGGTCGACGAGTCCGGTGTTGTACGGGGAGTCGTTCTTCAGGGCCGCGCAGTCGAACGTCGCTCCGGACTCCTTGGACGCGAAGTCGTAGTCGACGTAAGGATCGTTGTTGCCGGTGCAGAAGGGCCAGCCGAAGTTGCCGGGGCCGGTGACGCGGGCGAACTCGACCTGGCCGGCAGGTCCGCGTTTCGGGTCGGCGGCGCCGGCGTCGGGTCCGTAGTCGCCGACGTAGACGATGCCCGTCTTCTTGTCGACGCTGAACCGGAAGGGGTTGCGGAAGCCCATCGCGTAGATCTCGGGCCGGGTCCTGTCGGTGCCGGGGGCGAAGAGGTTGCCCTCGGGGACGGAGTACGACCCGTCGTCGTCGACCTTGATCCGCAGGATCTTGCCGCGCAGGTCGTTGGTGTTGCCCGAGGTGCGGCGCGCGTCGTAGGCGGGGTTGCGTCCGGGGCGGTCGTCGATGGGCGTGTAGCCGTCGGAGGCGAAGGGGTTGGAGTCGTCGCCCGTCGACAGATAGAGGTTGCCGGCGGCGTCGAAGTCGATGTCGCCGCCGACGTGGCAGCAGATGCCGCGGGTCGCCGGGATGTCGATGATCTTCTTCTCGCTGGCGTTGTCGAGTGTGCCGTCGGCCTTCAGGACGAAGCGGGAGAGACGGTTGACGCCGTCGAACGCGGCGAAGTCCTCCGGGGTCCCTTCGTTCGGGGCGTCACCCGTGGGGGTGTCCAGCGGGGGTGCGTAGTAGAGGTAGAGGGCGCGGTTCTCGCTGAACTTCGGGTCCAGGGCGATGCCTTGGAGCCCTTCCTCGTCGTGCGAGTAGACGGGGATGCTGCCTACCACGCGGGTGTTGCCCGCGGCGTCGGTCATGCGCAGCTCCCCGTTGCGGGAGGTGTGCAGGACGCTGCGGTTCGGCAGTACGGCGAGCGACATGGGTTCACCGGTCTCCTCGCCGCCCTTGGCGAGGGTGACCTGCTGGAATTCCGCGGCGGCCGCTGCGGCTGCTTCCGGGTCGGCCGCGGTTGCCTGCGGCGCGGTGAGGGCGAGTGAGGTGGCGGCGAGAAGGCTGCCGGTGAGGAGTGCGAGTGCCTTGCGGGCTCTGTGCCGTTTGCTGTGCACGTATGTCCTCCGGTAGTGGCCGGTCGAACGGGCGGGTTGCCGTGGAGTGCTGAGCCGGTCCGGGCCGGTCGCGCGCAGCCGCGCTGCCGGCCCTCGTGGCGGTGCTGTTCGCACCACACGCCGGGCTGATTCCGTGGAACCGGAGTGCGCCGTCACACCGGGGACCACCTGTGTCCTGTACGCCTCATGGGACGGTAGCCGGGTTCGTCCTGGACGGAAAGCCCTTGTGCAGCAAGGAAGTTGAACTTTCTCCCGGATCAGGACAAAGCTGGGTGGAGGCAGGCCGGGCCGGCCCGGCGGCGGATGCGCCACCGGGCTCGGGACCTGCTGCTTTCTACTGGTCGCCACCGCCGAACGCGGCGTCGAAGGAGGCGCTGGGCGGGTCGAAGTCGAACCGCTTCAGACCGGCAAGCGCTTCCGGGGCACCCTGCAGCCGGTCCATTCCCGCGTCCTCCCACTCCACCGAGACCGGGCCGTCGTAACCGATGGAACGCAGCATCCGGAACACGTCCTCCCAGGGCACGTCGCCGTGCCCGGCGGAGACGAAGTCCCAGCCGCGCCGCGGGTCTCCCCACGGCAGATGGGAGCCGAGCCGCCCGTTGCGCCCGTCGAGGCGCTTGCGGGCCTCCTTGCAGTCGACGTGGTAGATCCGGTCCCGGAAGTCGTACAGGAAGCCGACAGGGTCCAGGTCCTGCCACACGAAGTGGCTCGGGTCGAAGTTGAGCCCGAAGGCCGGCCGGTTGCCGACCGCCTCCAGGGCACGCTTGGTCGTCCAGTAGTCGTAGGCGATCTCGCTGGGATGCACCTCGTGGGCGAAGCGCACGCCCTCGGCGTCGAAGACGTCGAGGATCGGGTTCCAGCGCTCCGCGAAGTCCTCGTAACCACGGTCGATCATCCGTTCCGGCACCGGCGGGAACATCGCCACCAGATGCCAGATGGACGAGCCGGTGAAGCCGATGACCGTGCGCACCCCGAAGGCGGCCGCGGCCCTGGCGGTGTCCTTGAGCTCCGCCGCGGCCCGCTGCCGTACGCCCTCCGCTTCGCCGTCGCCCCAGATACGGGCGGGCAGAATGCCCTGGTGCCGTTCGTCGATGGGGTTGTCGCAGACGGCCTGGCCGACCAGATGGTTGGAGATCGCCCAGCATTTGAGTCCGTACTTGCCGAGGAGTGCGTGCCGCCCGTCCAGGTAGGACGGGTCGGCGAGCGCCTTGTCGACCTCGAAGTGGTCGCCCCAGCAGGCGAGTTCGAGACCGTCGTAACCGAAGTCCCGGGCGAGCCGGCAGACCTCCTCCAGCGGCAGATCGGCCCACTGGCCGGTGAACAGCGTGAACGGGCGTGGCATCGGACCTCCTCCTGAGGCTGTGTCTACGCGGCCGGGGCCGCTTGTGCTGTGGGTACGGGGGTGTACGCGGCGTTCTTCGCGGCGCTCTCCTCCACCGCCGCGAGCACCCGCTGCACCTGTAGCCCGTCGGCGAACGACGGCGCCGGGTCTGCCTTCGCGGCGATCGCGACCACCAGGTCACGGGCCTGGTGGGCGAAGGTGTGCTCGTAGCCGAGCGCATGGCCCGGCGGCCACCAGGCCTCCAGGTACGGGTGCTCCGCCTCGGTGACCAGGATCCGCCGGAAGCCGGCCGTGGTGGCGGGCTCGCTGTGGTCGTGGAACGAGAGTTCGTTGAGCCGCTCCAGGTCGAAGGCGAGCGAGCCGAGCTCGCCGTTGATCTCGAGCCGCAGCGCGTTCTTGCGGCCCGACGCCATCCGGGTCGCCTCGAAGGATGCGAGCGCCCCCGAGGCGAGCCGGCCGGTGAACAGGGCGGCGTCGTCGACGGTGACCGGACCGCGCTCGGGACCTCCGGACGCGGACAGTCCGGCCGAGGCGCCCGCGAGCAGCGGCCGCTCCCGTACGAAGGTCTCCAGCTGCGCCGAGACGCCGACCAGCAGCTCCCCCGCGAGGTACTGCGCGAGGTCGACGATGTGCGCCCCGAGATCGCCGAGCGCCCCGGAACCCGCGTGCTCGGCCTTGAGCCGCCAGGTCAGCGGGAACTCCGGGTCGACCAGCCAGTCCTGGAGGTAGGTCACCCGGACGTGCCGCAGGGCGCCCAGTCTGCCCTCGGCGATCAGACTCCGGGCGTAGGCGATGGCGGGCACCCGCCGGTAGTTGAAGCCGACCATGGCCACCTGGCCACGCGCCCTTGCCGCTTCGGCGGCCGTGACCATGGCCTCGGCCTCGGCCACCGAATTGGCGAGCGGCTTCTCGCACAGGACGTGCTTTCCCGCCTCCAGCGCCGCGACGGCGATCTCCGCATGGCTGTCCCCCGGTGTGCAGATGTCGACCAGCTGCACATCGTCGCGGGCCACGAGGGCACGCCAGTCGGTCTCCGCCGCGGCCCAGCCGTGTTTGCCGGCCGCGGCCCGAACGGCCTGCGCGTCACGGCCGCCGATCGCGGCGAGGACCGGCCGCAGCGGCAGGTCGAAGACGCGTCCCGCGGTGCGCCACCCTTGCGAATGGGCGGCGCCCATGAACGCGTAGCCGACCATGCCGACGCCGAGTGTCGGCGGCGCGGCCTCGCTGTCCCTCAGTTTCATCGGTCTCCTCGCGAGGTGACCACCGACATCAGCCGGTGGGGGGAATCCCATCCCTGGCCTGTGATTGCTTACGTTCCGTTAGGGACCGGTTCGGGCTGGACCGCGACCCTTGGGTCGGAAGCCCCCGTCTTCGGATGGGGTGCGGAGTCACACGGATTCCTCCTCGTCGAGAGTGCAATGAGGGATCGATGCCGGTCAGCTGAAGCCGGTGGGCAGGTACTCGTCGACGTTGTCCTTGGTCACGACGGCCGAGTACAGGGTCAGCGAGGCGGGGATCTCCAGTTCGGACATCCCGCTGATGCCTTTGCCCTGCCCGAGTGCGCGGGCGAGGTCGATGGCGGAGGCCGCCATGGTCGGCGGGTACAGGACAGTCGCCTTGAGGACGCTGTTGTCGGCCTTGATGGCGTCCATCGCGGACTTGGCGCCGGCACCGCCGACCATCAGGAAGTCCTTGCGGGCGGCCTGGGCGATGGCGCGCAGCGCGCCCACGCCCTGGTCGTCGTCGTGGTTCCACAGGGCGTCGAACTTCGACTGGGCCTGGAGCAGCTGGGCCATCTTGGCCTGGCCCGACTCGACGGTGAAGTCGGCGGCCTGCCGGGCCACCTTCTTGATGTTGGGGTAGTTCTTCAGCGCGTCGTCGAAGCCCTGGGTGCGCTGCTTGGTGAGCTCCAGGTTGTCCATTCCGGCGAGCTCGATCACCTTGGCGTTCGGCTTGTCCTTGAGCTGCTCGCCGATGAAGTTGCCGGCGTTGAGGCCCATGCCGTAGTTGTCGCCGCCGATCCAGCAGCGGTAGGCCTGCGGGGTGGCGAAGATCCGGTCCAGATTGACGACGGGGATGCCCGCCTTCATGGCCTGCAGGCCGACCTGGGTGAGCGCCTTGCCGTCGGCGGGCAGGATCACCAGCACGTCGACCTTTTTGTTGATCAGGGTCTGGACCTGGCCGATCTGGATCGCCGTGTCGTTGGAGCCCTCGGTGATCTCCAGGGTCACGTCGGAGTACTTCTCGGCCCGGGACTTGGCGTTGTCGTTGATGGCGTTCAGCCAGCCGTGGTCGGCCTGGGGGCCGGCGAATCCGATGGTGACGGGCTTGCCGGGCTTGTCGTCGGCGGAGGGTGCGTTCTGGGCGGCCGGCTCCTGCTTCTTGGGTTCGTTGCTGGTGCAGGCGGTCAGCAGTGCGCCGGCGGAGACGGCGGCGGTGCCGAAGAGCAGTCCTCTGCGGCTGGTTGCGGGGATTTCTGGCATGACGGATCAACCCTTCAGCTGGGGGCGGTTGGGCGTGGGGGACCAAAGGGGCGGGACGGGCCGGGGTCAGGCCTCGCCGCCGCGCAGGGTGCGGTGCTGGATCAGTACGGCGGCGACGATGATGGCGCCCTTGGCGATCTGCTGGACGGCGCTCTCCAGGTTGTTGAGCGCGAAGATGTTGGTGATCGTGGTGAAGACGAGGACGCCGAGGACCGAGCCGGCGATGGTGCCGCGGCCGCCGCTGAGGAGCGTGCCGCCGATGATCGCGGCGGCGATGGCGTCGAGTTCGTAGAGGTTGCCGTTGGTGTTCTGGCCGGAGCCGGCGAGGACGATCAGCATGAAGGCGGCGATGCCGCAGCACAGTCCGGACAGCAGGTAGAGGTAGAGGCGTTGGCGGCGTACATCGATGCCGGCGAGCCGGGCTGCTTCCGCGTTGCCGCCGACGGCGACGGTGCGGCGGCCGAAGGTGGTGCGGTTGAGGATGAGCCAGCCGACGGCGGTGACCGCGGCGAAGACCAGCACCAGCGGCGGGATGCCGAGGATGTAGGCGTCCTTGATGCCGAGGTCGAGCACGGAGTTGACGGTGACGATCTGGGTCTTGCCGTCGGTGATCTGGAGGGCGAGTCCGCGTGCGGCGGCGAGCATGGCCAGGGTGGCGATGAAGGGGACCATCCCGCCGTAGGCGATGAGCAGTCCGTTCACAAGTCCGCAGCCGACACCGACGATCACCGCGGTGAAGAGGATGCCGGCGAAACCGTACTCCTGGGTGGCGACGGTCGTCGCCCATACGGAGGCGAGCGCCACGATCGCGCCCACCGACAGGTCGATGCCTCCACTGGTGATCACAAAGGTCATGCCGACGGTGACCACGCCGATGACGGAGGCCTGGGTGAGGACCAGTTGGAGGTTGCTGGTGGCGAGGAACTCGTCGGGCTTGGTGATGCCGCCGACCACGATCAGGGCGGCGAGGACGCCGAGCAGCGAGAGGTTGCGGACATCGAGGTGCAGTCCGAGCGGTCGCCTGCCCGATACCGCGGGTGCGGTCTTGGCGGTGGTCACGGGCGCGTCCTGCTGCGCCGGAGAGGCTGGCTGCGTCATGCCGTCGGGCTCCCTTCCATCACGAGGTCGAGTACGCGGTGCTCGTCGAGCTGCCGGGCGTCGGCGGTGTGCACGACGCTGCCCTCGCGCAGCACCAGCACCCGGTCGGCGAGTCCCAGGACCTCGGGCACTTCGCTGGAGACGAGCAGTACGGCGAGGCCTTCGTCGGCCAGCCGGCGGATCACGGTGTACAGCTCGGCACGGGCGCCGACGTCGACGCCTCGGGTGGGCTCGTCGAGCAGCAGCACGCGGCAGCCGCGCAGCAGCCAGCGGGCGAGTACTGCCTTTTGCTGATTGCCGCCGGACAGGGTGCGGATACGGGCGTCGGGGTCGTCGGGACGCAGGGAGAGTTCCCGGGTGGCCTGCTGGGCGGCGGCTCGCTCGCGGCGCCGGTCGAGCCAGCCGCCGCGGGCGAACCGGGGGAGGGTGGAGAGGGAGACGTTGCGGGTGACGGACTCCAGCATCAGCAGCCCTTGCGCCTTGCGCTCCTCGGGGGCGAGTCCGATGCCGGCGCGGACGGCGGAGCGTACGCTGCCCGGGCGCAGCGGGCTGCCGTCGACGAGTACACGGCCGGCGCTCGGCCGGCGGGCCCCGTAGATCGTCTCGAGGATTTCGGAGCGGCCGGATCCGACGAGGCCGGCGAGGCCGACGATCTCGCCGGGGCGCAGTTCCATGTCGACGGGTGCGAACTCGCCGTCCCGGCTGAGCCCTTCGACCCGCAGAATCGGTTCACCGGTGGCGGCGACAGCGTTGTCGGGGCGCGGCGGGAAGACATACTCGACATGGCGTCCGGTCATCAGCGCGACCACGTCGCGCGTCGGGGTCGACTTGGCGGGCAGACCCACGGCGACCGCCCGCCCGTCCTTGAGGACGGTCACCCGGTCGCCGATCCTGCGGATCTCCTCCAGTCGGTGGGAGATGTGGACGACCGCGACGCCGTCGGCGGTCAGATCGCCCACGATCCGGAAGAGGTTGTCCACCTCGTCGGGGTCGAGGGCGGCGGACGGCTCGTCCATCACGATCAGGCGCACCTCGTGGGAAAGGGCGCGGGCCATGGAGACGATCTGCTGCTGGGCGGCGGAGAGGGAGCCGACGAGGCGTGCCGGGTCGATCTCGGGGTGGCCGAGCCGCTTCAGAAGCCGGGCCGCCCGGGTGCGCGCGGTGCCGGAGCGCACGACGAAGCCGGCGGTGGTGGGTTCGTGTCCGAGAAAGACGTTCTCGGCGACCGACAGCCCTTCGACCAGGTCGAGTTCCTGGTAGATGGTGGCGATGCCGAGGCGCATGGCGGCGATCGGTGACCCCAGCGTGACCTGCTCGCCCTGCCAGGTGATCTCTCCGCCGTCGGGCTGATGGGCTCCGGCGAGCACCTTGATCAGGGTGGACTTGCCGGCGCCGTTCTGGCCGAGGAGACAGTGGACTTCGCCGGCCTGGACCTCCAGGTCGACGCCGTCGAGGGCGCGGACGCCGGGGAAGGACTTGGTGATGCCGGACATGGTGAGCAGGGGTGGTTCTGGTGCCATGACGTTCCCCTCGGCGGGTGCGGCCGGTGAGCGGGCAGGGTGGTACCAGGTGCAGGATGCGGCGGTGCGGGGTGCGGCGGTGCGGTGGCGCGGCGGTGCGGGCCGGTCCGGGGGATCAGGCCGGCGAGAACAGGTGGTCGCTGATGAGCCGGGCGGC
Organism: Streptomyces sp. NBC_00390; assembly: GCF_036057275.1. Classification (NCBI taxonomy): domain Bacteria; kingdom Bacillati; phylum Actinomycetota; class Actinomycetes; order Kitasatosporales; family Streptomycetaceae; genus Streptomyces; species Streptomyces sp. NBC_00390. Next base: position 1,322,544 of record NZ_CP107945.1, read on the forward strand.
GCCGATCACTCCGGCGGCCGGCCCCAACTCGCCCAGCACGATGGGGAGATTGCCGGTGGCCAGCGGCAGGGACTGCCGGTAGACCTGGGTGCGTACGCTGGCCAGCAGGGTGTGTCCGAGGCCGGTCACGCCGCCGCCGATCACCACCAGACCCGGGTTGAAGAAGCTGACGAGTCCCGCGATGACCTGGCCGACGCGGTTGCCGCCGTCGCGGATCAGATCGAGGGCGATGGCGTCGCCCGCGGCCGCGGCTGCCGACACGTCGACGGCGGTGAGGCGGCCGGCCGCCTCGAGCCGGAGAGCGAGTTCCGGTGAGCGGCCGCTGCGGGCCGCGTCCTCGGCGTCGCGGGCGAGGGCGGCTCCGCCGAAGTAGGCTTCCAGGCAGCCGTGGTTGCCGCAGGCGCAGGCCCGGCCGTCCGCTTCGACCTGGATGTGCCCGATGTCGCCGGCGCTGCCCGTCGTACCGCGGTGGACCTCGCCCCCGACGACGATGCCGCAGCCGATACCGGTCCCGATCTTGATGCAGAGGAAGTCTCCGACGGAGCGTGCGACGCCCGCGTGCTGCTCCCCCATCGCCATCAGGTTCACATCGTTGTCGACCATGACGGGGCAGCCGAGGTCCTGGCTGAGCGCCTCGCGGACCGGGAAGCCGTCCCAGCCGGGCATGATCGGCGGTGCGACCGGTATGCCCTCGGGGAAGCGGACCGGGCCGGGCACCCCGATGCCGGCCCCGTCGAAGCCTTCGGCGAGCCCGGACGCCTTGAGCTTGGCGGCCATCGACAGCACCTGCTCGAAGACGGCGACGGGTCCTTCGCGTACGTCCATGGGGTGGTTGAGGTGTCCGAGCACCTCCAGCTCCGCGTTGGTGACCGCCACGTCGATGGAGGTGGCTCCGATGTCGACGCCGAGGAAGCGCAGTGCCGGCGCGAGCCGGATGTTGTGGGAGCGGCGGCCGCCGCGGGATGCGGCGAGTCCGTCGGCGACGATCAGGCCGGTCTCCAGCAGCCGGTCGACCTCCACTGCGAGCTTGGAGCGGGACAGGTCCACCTGGTCGCCCAGCTGCGCACGGGAGTTGGGCCCGCCGTCACGCAGCAGCCGGAGCAGTCGCGCCTGATGGGCGTTCGCGGGTCGAGCCGTCATACGTCTCACTAGCCCCTCCCCTCCCCTGGCCTTCGGCGTGGGGACCCCAGTAGGCCGTTCCGTCGTGCTTTCGAGGGGAACGTAGCAGCGCTTTGCTCAACTGGGAAGAACTTGAGCGCAGTTCCGGCACAACTTTCTCCACACCCGGGACAAAGGTTCGTGAGTGACCGCGCCCGGACACAGCACAGCGGGCCGACGGCGAGGTCGGCCCGCGTGGCACAACGGGTGGTACGGCCTGTCGAGGCCGGGGCTACAGCAGCGGGTCCAGCCGCTCCAGGAACACCCGCTGACCCGCCACCAGCTTCTGGCGTGCCTCGTCGATGCCGATCCACTCGGCCCGGTCGATCTCGGGATACTCCCGCACGACGCCCGAGCCGCGCGGCCACTCCATCGTGAAGGTGCCCGGCACGACGAGGGCGGTGTCCAGGTCACCCTCCATCGCCCACACCGTCACGATCTTGCCGTTCGCCTGGCGTGACTCGCCGAGGGGCCGCCAGTCGCCTTCGGGCGGCTCGAGTCCGAGCTCCTCCTCGAACTCCCGGCGCGCGGCGGCCATCGGCTGCTCGTCCTCGGTGTACTCACCCTTCGGCACCGACCACGCCGCCTCGTCGCGGGACTCCCAGAAGGGGCCGCCCATATGGCCGAGGAGGACCTCGACGCGACCGTCACGACGTCGGTACAGCAGAAGCCCGGCACTTCGTTTCGTCACCATGCCGTTCAGTCTGCCCCGGCGCGCGTCCGGCCGGGGACGACGGCCGGCAGGCTCCGCGAGCGACTGTCAGGGGCAGCGGATGACCTGCCCCGCGTACGAAAGGTTCCCGCCGAAGCCGAAGAGCAGAACCGGATCACCCGTGCCGATCTCGCCGCGCTGCACCAGCTTGGACAGCGCCATCGGGATCGAGGCGGCCGATGTGTTGCCGGACTGCACCACATCGCGGGCGATCACCGCGTTGACGGCACCGATCTTCTGCGCGACGGGCTCGATGATCCGCAGGTTGGCCTGGTGCAGCACCACGGCCGCGAGCTCCTCGGGTGCGACGCCCGCCCGTTCGCAGACCTTGCGGGCGATCGGGGGCAGCTGCGTGGTCGCCCAGCGGTAGACGGCCTGGCCCTCCTGCGCGAACCGCGGCGGAGTGCCCTCGATCCGTACGGCATGCCCCATCTCCGGTACGGAACCCCACAGCACCGGGCCTATGCCCGGCTCCTGCCCCGGGTCCACCGCCGTCACCACGGCCGCGCCCGCGCCGTCGCCGACGAGTACGCAGCTGGTGCGGTCGGTCCAGTCGGCGACCTCGGCCATCTTGTCCGCGCCGATGACCAGGGCGCGGGTGGCCGCTCCCGCCCGCACCGTGTGGTCGGCCGTGGCGAGCGCATGGGTGAATCCCGCACACACGACGTTGAGGTCCATCACCGCGGGCGAGCGCATCCCGAGGCGGGCCGCTACCCGCGCCGCCATGTTGGGCGACCGGTCGATCGCGGTGGAGGTGGCGACCAGCACGAGGTCGATGTCCTCGGGCAGGAAGCCCGCCGAGGCCAGCGCCTTCGCACCGGCGTGTGCGGCGAGCTCGTCGACCGGCTCGTCGGGGCCGGCGACATGCCGCGTCTCGATACCGACCCGGGTGCGGATCCACTCGTCGCTCGTGTCGACCATGGCCGCGAGATCGTCGTTGGTGAGCACCTTGGCGGGCTGATGGTGCCCGAGGGCGACGACACGTGAGCCGGTCATGAATGGAGGGTCCCCTCAGCAAAGAATGCAGGAGCCACCCAGTCTTGGCTGCTACCAGCCAGTACAGGGGCAGGTGATCCGACAAGCTTCGGGGTCCGGACTTTGGAGCTTCCCGAAGGGTCCGAGGACGGCGGGTACGGCGTCGGCGGCGGCCGCCGACTCCTGACGGCGACTCGTGATGCCCTCGACCCAGCCGGACGAGGCGGCGCGGACGGAGACGACCACGCTCTGCGCGTACTGCGGCGCCGGCTGCAACCTCGTCCTGCACGTGCAGGACAATGAGACCGTCAAGGTCACCTCGCCGCACGGCACCCCGGTGACCCACGGCAACTTCCGCATCAAGGGCCGCTTCGGCTTCCACCACGTTCAGAACCGGGACTGATCACCATGGGACGGGTCACCGAGCGCCGCCGCACCATCCGTATCCGCGACGGAGCCGTCTCGGCCCGTCCGGACACCCTGGTGGCCGAGGAACCGATGGAGATCCGGCTGAACGGCAAGCCGCTCGCCATCACCATGCGCACCCCGGGCGACGACTTCGCGCTGGCAGTGGGCTTCCTGGTGAGCGAGGGCGTGATCTCCTCGCCCTCGCAGGTGCGCTCGATCGTGTACTGCGCGGGCGCCACGGACGAGGGGTCGAACACCTACAACGTGGTGGATGTGCAGCTCGCACCTGATGTGCCGCTGCCGGACTTCACGCTGGAGCGCAATGTGTACACGACGTCGTCGTGCGGGCTGTGCGGGAAGGCGAGCCTGGATGCCGTCCGTACGACCGCCCACTTCCCGATCGACGGCTCTCCCCCGGTACGGATCGAGCCCGCTCTGCTCGCCGGCCTCCCCGATCGGCTGCGGGCGGCACAGCGGGTCTTCGACCGGACCGGGGGTCTGCATGCCGCGGCGTTGTTCTCGCCCGAGGGCGAGCTGCTCGACATACGCGAGGACGTCGGCCGGCACAACGCGGTCGACAAGCTGGTCGGGCGGGCTCTTCGGGAGGACAGGCTGCCGCTGAGCCGGTCGATCCTGCTGGTCTCGGGGCGCGCGTCGTTCGAGCTGGCCCAGAAGGCGGTGATGGCGGGCATCCCGGTGCTGGCCGCCGTGTCGGCGCCGTCTTCGCTCGCGGTGGATCTGGCCGTGGAGACCGGGCTGACGCTGGTCGGTTTTCTGCGCGGATCCAACATGAACGTGTATGCGGGCGAGGAGCGCATCGCCTTCGGCACCGGGGTCTGATGTGCGCCGGCGCCCGGCCGGCGGGGAACGCCCCCTGCGCCGTCGACCACGGCGGTGGGAGCGAGCAGCGCGCCGCCCGTGAAGGCGTGCACGGGGAAGTCTCCGCAAATGTTCGACAGATGGGCCAGGTTCGGCGTGAACCGGGTGATCGCGTGCGCAGTTGCCGAGACTTCGGGCTCACCGGCGCCCCCGCCGACGCCGCCGCGGCGAAGGTTCTGTGAGCGGCTCCACGGGTCCGCGGTGCGCCGTACGGGGGCGCTGCACGGCGGTCGGGGTGCGGTGGGCGCGGGCGCTGCGAGACGGACGGCTCAGCGCATGCTGCGGCAGGCACGCGACGGGTCCGCTAGCGCATCCGACGGCGGGCGTCAGCGGGCGGCGGGATCAACTGGAGTTCGAGCGTGGCCGGGACGTCGGCGAGACCGGGCCCGCCGGCGTTCGCCCAGGCTATGACGTCGTCGGTCGCATCGTCGTCGAGGGCCCAGCCGATCCAGGTGGCGCGGGCGCCGCGGCGGCGGCCCTCGGTGGAGGGCTGGACCACGATGACGTTGGCCTGTCCGCAGGGGCCGAGACAGTCGCTGGTCCGCACGGCGAGCCGCCCGCCCGAGGCGGCCGCCGCCTCGCGCAGCCGGGCCAGTTGGCCCTCATGATCGGTCCCGGGGATCTTGCGTGCGTCACCGCAGCAGCAGCCGCGGCACACGACCAGGGTGCAGGGGCGGGGCCCGAAGGGGCGCAGGGCGTACGTCGTCACCGTGCGATCTTGTCAGCCGCGGCGCGCGTCCGGATCGGCGAGGCGCGCCGCCAGGGCGAGTCGTTGGTCACGTCCTGCGGGTGTGAGCATCAGTCGTCGCATGAGGACCGGTGAGGGGCGGAGTCCCGTCGAGGTACCGGCGGCCCTCCTTCTCCACCAACGGCCGGCCGGCAGCGACTTCTCCTACCTGCCCCGGGGCATGGACAACGCCGGACTCCTCTGCAACCACACGTGGGAACCGCATGACGCTGTCCCATCAAACGTCCGGCGCCGTGCCCTGGTCCCGGCGGCCGGGATCAGACACCCGTGGGCTCTGGCACCCGACGGCCCGGGGTCCGCGCCCCGGTGGAAGCAGGCGGCTCCGACGCCTGCGCGTCGCTGCCGCGCCGCTTGGCGATCACCGCGCACACCATCAGCTGCATCTGGTGGAACAGCATCAGCGGCAGCGCCGCCAGGCTCGCCTGCGCCCCGAAGAGCACCGCCGCCATCGGCAGCCCCGCCGCCAGGCTCTTCTTCGAGCCGGCGAACTGGACGGCGATACGGTCCCCCCGCCCGAAGCCCAGCCGTTTCGCACCGAACCAGGTCAGCGTCAGCATCGCCGCGAGCAGGAGCGCCTCCACGGCGAGCAGCGCGCCCAGCCGGGCGGGGGTGACCTGGTGCCAGACGCCCTGGACCATGCCCTCGCTGAAGGCCGTGTAGACGACCAGCAGGATCGAGCCCCGGTCGACGAAGCCGAGCGCCTGCTTGTGGCGGGCCAGCAGCCCGCCCACCCACCGGCGCAGCAGCTGCCCCGCCAGGAACGGCGCCGCCAACTGGAGCACGATCTTCAGCAGCGAGTCCGCGGAGAAGCCGCCCGCCCCGCCCCCGAGCAGCAGGGCGGCGAGCAGCGGCGTGAGGACGATGCCGGCGAGGCTGGAGAAGGAACCGGCGCAGATCGCCGCCGGGACGTTGCCGCGGGCCATGGAGGTGAAGGCGATCGACGACTGGATCGTCGACGGCACCAGGCACAGGAACAGCAGACCTGCGGCGAGCTCCGAGGTCAGCACCAGCGGCTGCAGTCCGTGCGAGGCAGCCAGCCCCAGCAGCGGGAAGACGACGAACGTCGCGGTGAGCACGGTCAGATGCAGTCGCCAGTGGCGCAGCCCGTCGAGTGCCTCGCGGGTCGACAGCCGTGCCCCGTAGAGGAAGAAGAGCAGGGCCACCGCTCCGGTCGACGCCCCGCCGGCCACCTGGGCCGCGGTACCGGACGCGGGCAGCAGCGCCGCGAGCAGCACGGTGGCCAGCAACGCCAGTATGTACGGGTCGATCGGCAGCCAGGACGGCAGCTTCGGGGTACGGCGGCGGCTCATGTGCTCCACATTGCTTTCGGTTCAGGGTGTGCCCGCTCCATGGTCCTCTCGTCCGCGCCGATCGGGAATCCCGTACACCGCTCTCACTGTCATCACGTATCGCGATGACGAGTTAGGGTCGATTCATGTACGAACCGACCCAGCTGCGCACGTTTCTGGCTGTCGCGCAGACGCTCAGCTTCACCCAGGCCGCACGCCGGCTCGGCCTGCGCCAGTCGACGGTGAGCCAGCATGTGCGCAGGCTCGAGGAGGCGACGGGGCGGCAGCTGTTCACGCGGGACACGCACAGCGTGGAGCTCACCGAGAACGGCGAGGCGATGCTCGGCTTCGCCCGGACGATCCTGCAGGCGCATGAGCGGGCCGCCGCGTTCTTCACCGGCACGCGCCTGCGCGGCCGGCTGCGGTTCGGGGCGTCGGAGGACTTCGTGCTGACCCGGCTGCCCGAGATCCTGGAGTCGTTCCGCCGCGAGCACCCCGAGGTCGATCTCGAGCTCACGGTCGAGCTCTCCGGGACACTGCACGCGCGGCTGGAGGCGGGGCGGCTGGATCTGGTGCTCGCCAAGCGCCAGGCGGGCGCGACACACGGCGAACTGGTCTGGCGGGACCGCATGGTGTGGATCGCGGCCGACGGCGTACGGCTGGACCCCGACCGGCCGGTGCCGCTGATCCTCTTCCCGCCACCGGCCGTCACCCGGGCCCGCGCCCTCGATGTGCTGGAGCGCGACGGCCGCGCCTGGCGCATCGCGTGCACCAGCGGCAGTCTCAGCGGCCTGGTCGCCGCGGCCCGTGCGGGGCTCGGCGTGATGGCGCACACGCGCGGTCTGATCCCGCCCGGCCTGGTCCCGGTGCCCGACCGGGCGGGCCTGCCCGATCTCGGCACCGTGGACTTCGTGCTGCTGCACGGCCACCGTCGTACCGCCGCCCAGGAAGCCGCGTCCGCTCTCGCCGCCGCGCTGCTCGCCGCCGGCGACCGCCTCCACGGGCCGGCCGGGCGCTGAGGGCCTGTTCCGGGGGCGGCGAGGGCGCAGCGGCTTCAGCAGGTACGAACCAGGCCGTCACCCGGTAGAGCGGCGGTGAGCACCCCGTACAGATTCCGTGCAGATTCCGGCCACGGTTGCTTACTCGAGGGTCAGTAATCCGTACACAGGTTCCCCTACCGGGGCTCCTCTCCTGGGCTGACCTGTGAAGATTCGATTCGTCCGCAGTTCGCACAGGCCCTCCCGCCCGTGCAAGAGGTGGGGTACCGTCACGGCGCTGTGCGGAGCGCCACAAGGAGCAGGCCATTGCGCGAGTTCACTGTCCCACCCATGGCCGCAGCGCCTCTGGTCGGCGGGCTGGCGGATGCGGTCTTCGACCATGCCGTGGACGATCCGGACAGGGTCGCGCTCGGCCGCAAGGACGACGCGGGCGAGTGGCAGGACGTGACGTCCGCCCAGCTGCGCGACGAGGTACTGGCACTGGCCAAGGGCCTGCTCGCGCAGGGCGTCCGGTTCGGGGACCGGGTCGCGCTGATGTGCCCCACGCGTTACGAGTGGACCCTCTTCGACTTCGCGCTGTGGACCGTAGGCGCCCAGTCCGTGCCCATCTACCCCACCTCTTCCGCCGAGCAGGTCCACTGGATGCTGCACGACGCCGGGGTGACCGCCTGCATGGTGGAGCACGAGGACCACGCCATGACCATCGGCTCGGTGATCGACAGGCTGCCCCGGCTGAAGCGGCTGTGGCAGCTGGACGCCGGGGCGGTGGCCGAACTGTTCGAGGCGGGCGCCCACATCGAGGACGAAGTGGTGCACCGGCACCGGCGTGCGGTGACCCCGGACTCGATCGCCACCGTCATCTACACCTCGGGCACCACCGGCCGCCCCAAGGGCTGCGTCCTCACGCACGCGAACTTCATGTACGAGACCGACACCCTCATCGGGCGCTGGGAGCCCGTCTTCCACTCCCGCCCCGGCGACGAGGCCGCAACGCTGCTCTTCCTGCCCCTCGCCCACGTCTTCGGCCGGATGGTGGAGGTCGCCGCGATCCGCGGGCGGGTCAAGCTCGGCCATCAGCCGGTGCTCCAGGCGGCGGCGCTGCTGCCCGACCTGGCCTCCTTCCGGCCGACGTTCATCCTGGCCGTGCCGTACATCTTCGAGAAGGTCTTCAACGCGGCCCGCCGCAAGGCCGAGACCGCCGGCAAGCTGGGTCCGTTCGACAAGGCCGTCGATGTCGCCGTGCGGTACGCGGAGGCCATGGAGCACCGGGCCTTCGGCCTCGGCCCCGGGCCGTCGGCGGCGCTGCGGCTGCAGCACCAGATCTTCGAGAAGCTCGTGTACAGCAAGGTCCGGGACGCGATGGGCGGCCGCGTGCGCCACGCGATGTCCGGCGGCTCGGGGATGGACCGCAGACTCGGACTGTTCTTCGAGGGCGCGGGCGTCACCATCTTCGAGGGGTACGGACTGACCGAGTCGTGCGCCGCGGCCACCGCCAACCCTCCCGAGCGCACCCGCTACGGCACCGTCGGCCAGCCGATCCCCGGCACCACCGTCCACATCGCCGAGGACGGCGAGGTCTGGCTGCACGGCGGCCAGATCTTCCAGGGGTATCTCGGCGACCCGAAGGCCACCGACGCCGTACTGCGCGACGGCTGGCTTGCGACGGGTGATCTCGGCGCGCTCGACGAGGACGGCTATCTGACCATCACCGGGCGCAAGAAGGAGATCCTCAAGACCTCGGGCGGCAAGAGTGTGTCGCCGGCAGGCCTGGAGGAGCGGGTGCGGGCGCATCCGCTGGTGGCCCAGTGCATCGTCGTCGGCAACGACCGCCCCTACATCGCGGCCCTCGTCACCGTCGACCAGGAGGCCGTGGACCACTGGCTGAACATCCAGGGCAAGCCTCCGCTGCAGCCGGCCGACCTGGTGCGCGACCCGGACCTGGAGATGGAGGTCCGCCGGGCGGTGGTGGCCGCGAACACGTCGGTCTCCAAGGCGGAGTCGATCCGTACCTTCCGGATACTCGCCCACCCGTTCAGCGAGGAACACGGTCTGCTGACCCCGTCGTTGAAGCTGAAGCGCAAGGCGATCGAGAAGGCGTACGCGGTCGAGGTGGAGGCCCTGTACCAGTGAGCCTGCTACCCCGCCCGGTACGGACCGCGTTCCGCTTGACTAGACGCGGTCAACGATCTGTACCGGAAAGGCCGGAGCTGTAGCTCGCCGACCCGATGGCGGGAATGCGACGGGCATCGTGATCGTTGACGCTGTGCGTACCAATCGACGACGTAAGGAACGACGGCTCGTGAGCAAGGTCCCTTCCCTGACCCTCAACAACGGCGTCTCGATGCCGCAGCTCGGCTTCGGTGTCTGGCAGGTACCCGACGACGAGGCGGCCAGGACGGTCGCCGCGGCCCTGGAGGCCGGCTACCGCAGCATCGACACCGCGGCGATCTACGGGAACGAGGAGGGCACCGGGCGGGCCATCGCGTCCTCGGGCATCGCACGCGACGAACTCTTCGTCACCACCAAGCTCTGGAACAGTGACCAGGGCTACGACTCGACACTGCGTGCCTTCGACAAGTCGCTGGAGCGGCTGGGGCTCGAGTACGTCGACCTGTATCTGATCCACTGGCCGGTGCCGTCGAAGGACGCGTACGTGGACACGTACAAGGCCTTGGAGAAGATCCACGCGGACGGCCGCGCGAAGGCGATCGGCGTGTCGAACTTCCTTCCCGAGCACCTGGAGCGCCTGATCGCCCAGACGTCCGTCGTGCCGGCCGTGAACCAGATCGAGCTGCACCCGCAGCTCGCGCAGGCCGCGTCCCGCGCCGTCCACGAGCGGCACGGCATCACGACCGAGGCCTGGTCGCCGCTGGGCCAGGGCAGGGGCCTGCTCGAGGTCCCGACGATCGTCGCCATCGCCCAGAAGCACGGCCGCACCCCGGCCCAGGTGGTGCTGCGCTGGCATCTGCAGCTCGGCAACGTGGTGATCCCCAAGTCCGTGACCCCGTCCCGGATCCGGGAGAACGCCGACGTCTTCGACTTCGAGCTGGACGCGGACGACCTGGCGGCCTTCGCGGCCCTGGACGAGGGCAGGCGCCTCGGTCCGGACCCGGCCACGTTCGACATGGACTGAGCCGTGACGACGGGTGCGGCCGCGAGGAGCGGCCGTGCCCTTCGGGGGCGCGGAAAAAGCGGTTGGCGGCCCGCAGGGGGCGGGCCTACCGTCCGGCGCGATGGAGATCTCCTTCCGGAAGCTGCCGGAAGCTGCCGGACAACCAGCACGAGATCCTGGTGCGCGACCGCCGCGGCCCCGATGTCCGGCTGCCCGCGCAGCCGACCGGCCCCACGATGCCGCACGATCTGGTGCACGCCACCGTCGAGCAGACACTGGGTCTGACCGACGGCTTCTGGGGCGCCGTCGCACAGGGCGCCACGTTCCAGGGCTTCGAGAACGTCGTTCCGGGCAGGCACCGCCGCTCGGGCCTGAAGGTGCTGCGCCGCAGGGGCGAGAAGGTGATGGCGGCGGAGATGGCCGTCAACTGGGCGTACCGCGTCTGGCGCGGCCTGCCCACCGTTGGCCGTGGCACCGGCCGCAGCCCGCTGGAAGCCGCGGACCTCGCCCGCACCCAGGCCGCCCTGGACGCAGCGGCGGCGCGCTGGGCGGCGGTGGCGGATGGCGACTGCCTGACGTGGCGCTGGTGACCGGCGCTCTTCAATGCCCACCGGCCTGCGGCGGGGAACTCGACGGTGGGCACCATCGGCCGTCGCCGCTTCCTCGAGGAGGGAATTTCCGGCCTTGTCCTCGTGAGGTCCGGGACGGAACATGAGCCGCGTCAAGTAGCTGCCTGTCGCGTCGCAGGAGGCGGAGCCGCTGCCCGGCGGACCGGGCCGGGCGCACCATCGGCGCGACCGCGCCGGCCCAAGCCCTATGCCATACGTTCGATCGCCACCATCGCGGCGTCGTCGCCCAGATGCCCGCCGGCATGGTGCAGCAGGTCCTCGCACAGAATGCTCAGGAGAGCCTGCGGACGCATCCCGGACCAGGCGGCCACCCGTTCGGCCAGCGGGTAGAACTCGCCCTTCGTGTCACGCGCCTCGATGACACCGTCCGTGTACAGGACCACGACGTCCCCCGCCTCGAAGGCGAACACCTCACCGGTGAAGCCTGACGGGTCGAACCCGGTCAGCCCCAACGGCGGTGCCGGATGCTGCACTTCCAGCGGTGTGACCTTTCCGCCGTGCAGCCGCAGCGGCGGCGGGTGTCCGCAGTTGATCATGTGCAGCGCCGACTCCTGGTCGGCCACGTCGAGCACGGCAGCGGTGATGAACGACTCGCCGTGGTCCTCCGCCTCGTCGCCGCCGGACGTGGGGTCGTCGAGGTCCGACGAGACCGTCCCTTCCAGATGGGCCACCAGCGCGGGCAGAGTCGCCTGCCGGTGCGCCGCGGCTCGGAATGCCCCGAGGAGCAGGGCGGCGTCGCCGATGGCCTCCAGCCCTTTCCCCCTGACGTCACCGATGATGAACCGGCTCGCTCCGGCCGTACGCGCCACGGCGTACAGGTCGCCCCCGATCTGCGCCTCGGCCTCGGCCGCGAGATAGACGGAGGCGATGCGCAGCGGGCCGATCCGGTGCGGCAGCGGCCGCAGCACCACTTGCTGTGCGGCCTCGGCGATGGAGCGCAGCTGGGTCAGTTCCCTCTCGTGCCGCTCCCGCAGATAGGCGAAGAACGTCACGATCACCGAGATGAGCACCAGGGCGGTGATCTGGAGCGTGTGATTGAGGTCGGTGAGGCTGGTGCGCATGATCGCGACCATGGACTGGGCCAGCACGGCGAGCGCGCCCACCGCGGCGGTCGTGCGGGGCCCCGCGAACGACGCGGTGACCGCGGGGGCGGCGACGAGGAAGGGTCCGAGATGGACCTCGGGCGGGGCAAGGACGTCGACGACCGTGACGACCGCGATCAACGCGAGCGGTACCGCCAGCAGCGCAGGGCGTGGCTCCCATGACCACTGAAGGTCTCCGCGGCGGCGTCCAGGAAGCATATGTACTGGATACACCGCACGGTGGGCCGGCGCCTGCTGCCACGGTGGAGGCTCCGGAACTGCTGTCACGGTGGAGGCTCCGGAACTGCTGTCACGATCGACATCGTTCGAGCCTGCGTACCACTTCGACGCGTCTCGCCCACCCCGCAGGCATCCGTCACTCCCGTCCGCCAGGGCCGCTGCCGTCGGGCGGCCGCACGACCTCTAGCCTGCGTGGGTGACGACTCTCGCGACAGGTGCACTGTTCCTCGCCGGCTTCGGCCTGTTCTGCGGGTACCTCACCTGGCGGCTCGTCAGCCGGCTGCGTTCGCTGATCGGCGGCACCGCCGTGGAGGGCCGCTGCGTACGCCGGTACTCGACACAGAGCAACGACGGCGGGACGAGCCGGCACCACGTCCACGGCTTCACGACCGCGTCCGGGGAGTACGTGGAGTTCGAGGAGGACGCGCTCCTGATCGCCCAGGGCCAGGCCGTGACGATCCGGTACCGTCCCGGCAATCCCGCACGTTCGGCCACGGTCATGGGCCCGGGCGGGGCGTGGTCGCCGCTGTTCGGGCATCTGCTCGGCATCTTCGTCACGGGGATGTTCACGCTGCTGGGCATGGTGTGGGTGTGGGTGGCGATCGACCAGGTGCAGGAATGACGAGAGCGGTGTGCGGACTCGCACGGAGGAGAGTGCTGTGAACGGGGCCATGCCACCAGGGCTGTTCCTGGTGCGGAACGTCGGCAGCGGGCTGCTGCTGGAGGTGTACGGCGGGGCCAAGGGCAGCGGCGCCAGGGTCCAGCAGGGCAGGGACTCGGGCGCGCCCGCGCAGCACTGGCGGATCGATCCCGTGCCGAACGGCAGCGGGCTCCACCACTTCGTCAACGCGGCCAGCGGGAAGCGGCTGGACGTCGCGGGCGCCGCGACCGAGAACGGCACCCGCATCCAGCAGTGGCGGCCCAACAACTTCGGCGCCCAGGAATGGATCATCGAGCAGCACCTCGACGCGCCGGGCACCGTGACCATCGTGAGTTTCATCAGCGGTCTGCTGCTGGAGGTCGCGGGCGGCAGCACGGACGACGGTGCGGACATCCAGCAGTGGGAGGACACCGACTCGCCGGGCCAGTGGTGGCGGCTGGAGCCCGTCATCACCTGACCCGGCGACGGCCGGAGAGAACAGCGTGTGAGTTCCATCCTGGCGCGTCCGGGCGTGGACAACCGAGCTGCTGCCGCGGTCGTTTCTCATGATGCCGGGATCGATGCTCCGCCATTGCCTCCCCAACCGTGATGCAGCCCGCTCAGCACGCGCTGTCCGTCGCTGTTCTCGTTCCACGGGCCGAACGCAGAAGTGCGAACAGCCCCAGTACCCGAGCCGAACGGCAACACCCGATCGTGACGATCGTCAGGGTTGACGTCCACGGACGCGATCGGCCTGCCACCGGCCGGGCATCACCGCGCCCGTGCGGTGCTGCTGTGGGCTGATGCCCCGTACCCGCTTGAACGCCGCGCTGAGCGCGAACGAACCGCTGTACCCGACCTGCCTGGCGATCGCCTCCACGGTCGCGTCGGTCTCGCGCAGCAGATCCGCGGCGAGCGTGAGCCGCCAGCCGGTGAGGTACGTCATCGGCGGCTCGCCCACCAGGTCGTTGAAGCGGCGGGCGAGTCCTGCCCGGGAGACCCCGCACTTCGCGGCGAGCGAGGCGACGCTCCACGGGTGGGCGGGGTCGTCCTGGAGCAGCCGCAGCGCGCGGCCGACGACCGGGTCCCCCATGGCCCGGTACCAGGACGGGGCCGCGGCGTCGGGGCGCGAGAACCAGGCCCGCAGCACCCCGATCAGCAGCAGGTCGAGCACCCGGTCGAGCACCACGCTCTGGCCCGGTTCATCGCGTCCGATCTCGTCCGCGAGCACCGAGCCGACCGGGCAGCTCCAGGCGTCGGCAGGCAACCACAACAGCGGAGGCAGCGCATCCAGCAGCCGCGCGCTGACCTCGCCCTGCATCTGGTACGTCCCGATGAGCATGGTGGTCGAGCCGTCGGCGGCGTTGCCCCAGGTCCGTACGCCCAGGTGCATGCTCTCGGCGAGCGGCTCGCCCTGAAGGGTGTGGCAGGTGCCGCCCGGACCGATGCGCGCCTGCGGTGCCCTGTCCGCGGCGTCGGCCACGATGTACGGATCGGGTCCACGGGCGACGGCCATGTCACCCGGGCGCAGCATCACGGGCGCACCGGATTCCGGGACGATCCAGGCCTCGCCCTCGGTGACGCACATCAGGCAGAGCGGCGCATGATCCTCGATGCGCACGGACCACGGCGGTTCCATCACCATCCGCAGCAGGAAGGCACCCCTGGCCCGCGGTCCGTCCAGCAGTCCGGCGAGAGCGTCCATGGCGTCAAGCGTAGACGGACACGTATGGCATTGAGCCTGTGCAGCATGGAGAGTCCAGCCGAGGGCCGCGAACCTTGAGTCATGACAGAGAACACGACGAACGAGACGGTGTTGGTGACCGCGGCCACGGGCAAGACCGGCCGCCGGGTGGCCGAGCGGCTGACGGCCCGCGGCGTGCGGGTGAGGGCGGGCTCGCGCAAGGGAGCGGTCGCGTTCGACTGGGCGGACGAGTCGACCTGGGCGCCGGCGCTGCACGGTGCGGACGCGGCGTACGTCAACTACTTCCCCGACCTCGCGGCCCCGGACGCACCGCAGGTGATGCGCGCCTTCGGGCGCGCGGCGGCCGACGCCGGGGTACGGCGGCTGGTGCTGCTGTCCGGGCGCGGGGAACCGGACGCGGTGGTCGCGGAGGGCGCGCTGCGCGAGTCGGGTCTTGAACTCACGGTGGTGCGAGCCGCCTTCTTCGCGCAGAACTTCAGCGAAGGAGCGATGCGGGAGGGGGTGCAGGCCGGGGAGATCGTGTTCCCGGCGCGCGGGACGGCGGAGCCGTTCGTCGACGCCGACGATCTGGCGGACGTCATGGTGGCGGCGCTGACCGAGCCGGAGCACCGCGGCGCGGTCCATGAGCTGACCGGTCCGCGGCTGCTCACCTTCGCGGAGGTGGCCCAGGAGATCGGCCGGGTCACGGGCCGGGACGTACGGTATGTGCCGGTTTCCGCCGTGGAATACGCGCAGGCGCTGCAGCAGTTCGGCCTGCCGGAGCCGGATGCCGAGTGGCTGGCCGGGCTGTTCGGCACACTGCTCGACGGGCACAACGCCTCACTCACGGACGGCGTGGAGCGGGTGCTGGGCCGGGCACCGAAGGACTTCGCCGACTTCGCCAAGGACGCGGCGGCCGCGGGGGCCTGGGCGGCGTAGGGTCATCCCCGGCGCCCGGCTCGGACCGCGGCGCCAACTCGAGCCTCAACGCGGAGTACGTCCGGATCCGCAACACCACCGGCCACGCCGTCAGCCTCAAGGGCTGGGTGCTCGTCGACGCGAGCAACCACAAGTACACCTTCGGCACGTACACCCTCGGCAAGGGCAAGACGGTGACGGTGCGCACCGGCAAGGGCACCAACACGTCGGCCACCCGCTACCAGGGGCGCTCGTGCCCCTGTTCCCCCCCGCCGACCTGGCAGGGGGGAACAGAGTAGCGACGAGCCAGGTCCGGTGATCACCGGGCCCTCTTCCGGTGGACGATCCTTGCCGCGGCCACGACCTCGCCGTGTCGACTGCTTCAGAATCCGCCGCCGGACCTGGTCCCAGCACACTGTGACGGGCTGTCGACCGCCATGCTCCCCCCTTCGGCCTCGACGAATCCGATGAGCCCGGAGGGAGCCGAAGCTCTTGCTCAGGCGGTCGCCGTCGGCGAAGTGGGTCAGCTCTCCTTGCGGAAGGCCTGCAGCACGTACGACGGTTCGGCGCGCGTGACCTCCTGGCCGGGCAGCCGTGCAAGTGCGGCGGCCAGTTCGCGAGCTGTCGCGGCGTCGTCGCCGAACCAGGAGCGGTAGCGGCCGGCGAGCAGTGCATCGGCTGCGTCGCGCGGGGTGCGGCCTTGGCCGTGTCCCGCGAATCGGGCCCGGCCCGCCGGCCGAAGACCGCACTCGGCAGCGTGACGCTCTATCAGGTCGCTGCGGTCGAAGGCCTCGTCGAACGAGCGGTACGGTGCGAGCACGGCGTCGATGTCACTCTCGACGTCGTGGCCCGCGTCCTTGTCGACGGTCGTGATGAACACCCCGCCGGGCCGCAGCACCCGCGCCGCCTCGGCAACGACCGCCGCCGCCTCCCGCACCAGATGCAGCAGCCACACCGCACTCACCGCGTCCACGGCCGCCGCGCGTATCGGGAGCCGCCGTACATCGCCGAGTACGACGTCGCCGCCGGTCCGCTCGACCGCCTTGCGCGCCATGCCGTGCGAGCCGTCGGCCCCGAACACCCTCAGCCCGGGGCGAACCAGACGCTGCGTCACCAGACCGGTGCCGCAGCCGATGTCGAGCAGGGTACGGGCGGAGCGCGGAAGAAGCCCGAGCACGGCTGCGGCAGCGGCATCCGCCCTCGGCACTCCGCCTCGAGTCGCGTCGTAGTGGACTGCTTCCCGGTCGTAGTCGAGCATGATCCGAGCATGCCAGACGGGTCAGCCCGCGCCGTGCCCCGGGGCGATCCCCTCCACCCGCTGCGCCAGCGCGAAGTCCCGTTCGGTGAGCGCGTCCGCGTCATGGGACACCACCGACAGGGCAAGGGTGTTGTAGCCGAGGGTGAGGTCCGAGTGGTGGTTCAGCTCCTCCTGGATCTGCGCGATGTGAACGACCATCGCGGTCGCGGCGAAGTGCGAGGCCAGGCGGTAGGAACGGGTGATCCGGTCTCCTTCGAGGGACCAGCCCGGGAGCTCCCTCAACCGGTCCTCGATCTCCTTTTGCGACAGCGGTTCGGTGGGCATGGCGGAATCCTTCCAAGAGAGGGCCGGCGGACGGGGACACCATAGATCCGATGCCCGATAAATCGGATGCCTGCACCAAGGCGCGCTGTGTACGTTCCACCGCGTGGAACCATTGACCGACAAACAGATCAGGGGATCCTTCGTCAACTGCACGAAGGGGGAGGCCGCGCGCCTGCGACTGCCTGCGGACTTTGCCGAACTCCCCTGGGGGGACCTCGACTTCCTGGGCTGGACCGATCCCGGCGCGCCGCTGCGCGCTCATTTGGTGCTGCCCCGTGAGCACGGCCCGGTCGGCATCACCCTCCGCGTCCCTGCCACGAGCCGTACCAGCGTGGTGAAGTCCAGCATGTGCCAGGCCTGCATGACGGCACACGCGGCTTCGGGAGTGACCCTCTTCGTCGCGCCGCTCGCGGGCCCCGCGGGACGCGCAGGCAACACGGTGGGCACCTATCTCTGTGCCGATCTCGACTGCTCACTCTACGTCCGGGGCAAGAAGCTGCCGAAGCTGCGCAGCGGCCGGTACGAGGAGTCGCTGAGCATCGAGGAGCAGATCGACCGCACGGTGACGAATCTGTGGGGATTCGCCGAGCGGGTCATCGGCGCGCGCTGAGCACCCGCCGCCGGGTGGCTCGTCGAATCCGGCTCCCCCGGCTGCGGACCCGGTCAGGAGTGTGCCGCGAGGAGCTGCTCGACGGTGTCGGCCTCGGCCGCGGATTTGTCGGGACGGTGGCGCACCACCCGGGCGAAGCGGAGGGTGACACCGGCCGGGTAGCGCGGGGAGCGCTGCACCCCGTCGTAGGCGATCTCCACGACGAGTTCGGGGCGGACCCGTACGGTGAAACCGTCGTCGTCGACGGCCAGTTCGCGCAGCCGGTCGGTCTGCCAGCGCAGCATCTCGTCGGTCAGCCCCTTGAAGGTCTTGCCGAGCATGACGAAGCCGCCGTCGGCGGCGCGGGCGCCGAGGTGGAGGTTGGACAGCAGTCCGGTGCGTCTGCCATGGCCCCACTCGGCGGCAAGGACCACCAGGTCCAGGGTGTGGACGGGCTTGACCTTGAGCCAGGAGCGGCCACGGCGGCCGGCGACGTACGGCGCGGACAGCGCCTTGACGAGGACGCCCTCATGGCCGCGGCGCAGGGTGGCGGCGAAGAACTCCTCGGCCGCGGCGATCTGCTGCTCGTCCGCCGGGTCACCGACGACGGTGCGGCGTACCCGCATCGGTTCGGGCACAAGGCGGGCGAGGATCTCGTGGCGGGCGCTGCCCGGGAGGTCGAGCACCGGCTCGCCGTCGGCTGCGAGGACGTCGAAGTAGACCGGGGACAGCGGCAGTGCGGCGCGGGCGGCGTCGACGTCGGTGCGGGAGCCGACGCGCGAGGCGATGTCCTGGAAGGGGGCGGGCCGTCCGCCGCTGTCGAGTGCGATGACCTCTCCGTCCAGAATGAAGTGATCTCCCGTCATTTCCCGTGCGCCGGCGACCACTTCGGGCAGCCGGTCGGTGATGTCGTCGAGGGAACGGGTATGGACACGCACGGCGTCGCCGCTGCGGTGCACCTGGACGCGGATCCCGTCGAGCTTCTCCTCGACCGCGCAGGCGGCGCCCAGCGTACGCACCGCCTCGGTCACCGACTTGGCAGTGTGGGCGAGCATCGGCTGTACGGGGCTACCGACGCGCAGCCGGAACCGCTCGAGCGCCGGCGGGCCGTCGGCAAGTACCGAACGTGCGACACGCGGTAGCGAGCCCTCCAGCATCACGGCACGGCGCACCTCGTCGGCCGGGGCGGCGGCGGCCTTGGCGACCGCCTCGAGGGCGACGGCGTCGAGCGCTCCTTGACGCACCTCTCCGGTGAGCAGCCGCATCAGGAAACGCTGCTCGTCTGCGGTGGCCGCGGCCATGAGGTCCCGTACGCGGTTCCTGCGCTCGGCCTGGGCACCGGGGCCCGCGATCCCGGCAAGCGCGGTGAGCGCGGCGTCCGTCCCGGTGACGGTGAGGGCCGGGACCGCCGCAGGCGGCACGGGGTCCTTGAGCACGCTCCATCCGATGCCGATACGGCCCTGGGGCAGGCGACCCGCGAGATAGGCGATGACCAGGGCGACCTCCCCGGGACCGGCTTCGGCGAACAGCTGCGCAAGGGCGGAGATCTTGCGGGTACGGGCCGAGGTGGCGGCGACCGCCTTGGACACCTCGGCGACTCGGGCGAGCAGCATGCGCCCATCGTGCCGCGCCCTGCCGCGCCTCGCTCGTTCGCCGCGCTGTCCGCCGCGTGCGCCGGCGGGCGGGCGGCACCGTCACCGTCACCGGAATCCCAAGCAGGACCGGCCCACCCGACTCATTTTCATCGGCCGGTCCCTGTCTCCCCATGGTTCACGCAACTCCCCTACTCTTCGGTCGACTTGACCACTCGACGCAAGAGATGGGGACCCATGGGGAAGTTTTCGCGCACTGCCCTGACCAGCGCCGCGGCGGCCGGCCTGCTCGCCGTCGCACTCGCTCCGGCACAGGCGGCCTCGCCCCGCGCGACGGACCCGGGGCAGCTGCCCTACTCCTCCGCCACCTGGGTCGGCGTGCACAACGCCTATGAAAAGGACAAGTACCGGTACTTCGCCGACGCGCTCGACTCCGGCGCCGGCATGCTCGAGATCGACGTCTGGACCAATGTGTTCGGCAGATCGTGGCGCGTCTCCCACAACAACCCGCTCGGGAACAACAACAACTGCGAGAACGCCGCGAACCCGGCCCAGCTGCGCACCAAGTCCAGGAACCAGGATCTCGGCGGCTGTCTCGCCGACATGCGAGCCTGGCACGACGCCCACCCCGGCCACCGCCCCATCCTCATCAAGATGGAGCTCAAGGACGGCTTCCAGAACAACGCGGGCCGAGGCCCGGCGGCACTCGACGCGCTGCTGGCCTCGAAGCTCGGGGACGCCCTGTACCGCCCGGGGGACCTGACGGGCGGACAGCCCGATCTCGACACGGCGGTACGTGCCAATGGCTGGCCGGCCCGCTCGGCGCTCGCCGGCAAGTT
Organism: Streptomyces sp. NBC_00390; assembly: GCF_036057275.1. Lineage (NCBI taxonomy): Bacteria > Bacillati > Actinomycetota > Actinomycetes > Kitasatosporales > Streptomycetaceae > Streptomyces > Streptomyces sp. NBC_00390. Next base: position 1,342,618 of record NZ_CP107945.1, read on the forward strand.
CGTGATCGAGCTGATCCCGGGCACCGTCGAGCAGGGCAACCCGGCCGACTCCCTGTGGACCGACCGCGAGTACGCCCAGCATCTGCGCGACCTGAAGGCCGCGGGCCGGCTGGGCCAGGCGGGCGCGTTCCCGGCGGTGCTCAAGGCGGCATCGGGCGACCCGCGCACCCGGTACGCGGACGTCTCGATCCGCCCGTGGTTCGTGGTCTTCGACGGGGACGCGGTCACCTACACCGGCGGGTCGATCGACACCGCCTGGTACGACCGCAACCACTACCTCGTGGTCATGACGGGCGCCGCCGGTGTCGCGCCCGCGATCGACGGCACGAACCCGACCGAGACGCAGGCGCGCGACCGGGTTTCGCTGCTCGCCGGCCGCCATGCCAGTGTGGTCTCGGCCGACTGGTACCCGCTGCCGTCCGTCCTCGCCACCGTGGTCGGACGGGGCGCCACCGGGTAGGCGCCGCAGCGCCGGGCCCAAGTGACCCCGGGTAACACAGATCACAGAGGGGCCTGCGGATTCCCAGGAACACCCCTCGATGGTTTATCGTTCATCTACACGTGGGTTGCGAAAAGGACGGCGTCCCGGGCCTCGCCGTGCGACCGCAGGGAAGACGTTTCGACCGAAACCCCTGCGGTGCACCGCGCCGAGAGGTGGCCGCCACGCACACCCGCACCCCTGACCGCCCCGGCCGGAAACCCCCGTCCGGCCGGGGCCTCTCCCTTCCCCGTCCCTTTTATGGGCATATGCGGGAGCGCAAGAGCCTAGCCATCAGCACCCCCACGGCCGGACGCTTGGTGATGCAGGTCACACGCGCCACCGGTGTAGCTCGCGTCAGCATGAGCCGGCCCGTGACGTCTCTGTGCAAAAGGAGCTGAACGCCCCGCAGCAGAGGAGCGAGCGATGTCATCCACCATCGAGCAATCCGTTTCGGCCCGCCTGATCAGCGACGCACCGCACTCCCTGGCAGTGCCGGTGAGCCTGCGCTACAACGCCCGCGACCCGCTCGCCGTCCGCCTGGTCTTCCCCGCCGAGGTCTGCCTCAACAACACCGGCGTGACCTGGACCTTCGCCCGCAATCTGCTCGACAGGGGACTGCGCACCCCGTCCGGCACGGGTGATGTGCACATCTGGCCGTGCGGGCGGGCCCAGACGATGGTCGAGCTGCGCTCGCCGGAGGGCGTCGCCCTGCTCCAGTTCGACACGGCGGGGCTGCGCCGCTTCCTGATCCACTCGTACGCCACCGTGTCCGCCGACCGCGAGAGCAGCGCCATCGACGTCGAAGGAGCGCTGGCGGCCCTGCTCGGTGAGGCCGCGGGCTGAGCGCAGCGCGGCCCGGGTGCCCGCGGCTCCCGGGCCGAGCGGCTCCGCACCAGGCGCCCGGGCCGCGCCGCGTACTACGGTCGAGCCATGACAACTGCCGCGACCGGCACGGGGGTGGGAAGGCTGCTGCGCGACTGGCGCGAGCAGCGCCGCCTCAGCCAGCTGGAGCTGGCGCTCCGCGCCGATTCCTCGTCCCGCCACATCAGTTTCATCGAGACGGGCCGTTCCCGCCCGAGCGAGGAGATGATCCTGCGGCTCGCGGAGCATCTCGAGGTTCCCGTGCGGGAGCGCAACGCCCTGCTGCTGGCGGCCGGTTACGCACCACGGTACGCGCGGACGCCGCTGGACGACCCGGCGATGAGCGCGCTGCGCGAGGGCCTGGAGCGGCTGCTGCAGGGGTACGAGCCGTATCCGGCGATCATCGTGGACGGCACGTACAACGTGATCGCCGCCAACCGCGGTATCGCGATGCTGCTGGCCGGCCTGCCGGAGCATCTGCTCACCCCGCCGCTGAACGCCATGCGGATCACCCTGCACCCCGAAGGCCTGGCGCCGAGGATCCACAATCTGCGCGAGTGGCGCGAGCATCTGCTGGCCCAGATGAAGCGTCAGATCGCGCTGGAGCGCTCGGAAGCGCTGCGCGAGCTGTTCGAGGAGGTCGCCGCCTACCCTCTTGCGGAGTCGGACGACGCGAGCGACGTACCGGAACCGCAGCCGTATCCGTATGTCGCACTTCCTCTGCGGATCGAGCACGAAGGCCGGGTGCTGTCCTTCGTCTCGTCCATCTCCACCTTCAACACCCCGATGGATGTGACGGTCGCGGAGCTGGCCATCGAGACGTTGCTGCCGGCCGACCCGGCGACGGTCAAGTACCTCCAGTCCCACACCCCCTAGGGCAAGGTCTGCGACATCATGGTCCTGGCCACGACCGAGCAGCGTGAGGGTCTCCAACACCTGGGCATCACGTTCGAACCTCCCTTGCGCCAAGGCTGACCACGACGTCGCCGTCAGCCACTCCTAACGGGAGACCCCGGCGGGAGTGGCGGCGCGCAGGGCAGACCACTGCAGGACGGCGAGGCCGGAAACGACGAGGGCCTGCAGCACGGTCCACACCGCGCCGACGGTGGTCGGCTCGAGCCAGAGCGCGAGCGCGACGATGCTGAGCAGGGCCCACAGCAGATTGGCGTCGACGACGAGCTTCACCGGCAGCTGCGGCGGCCTGTTGCGCGCGGCGAGCGAGCCGACGGCCCCGGCGAACACGAGCAGGAGGACGCCCAGTTCACGCAGCAGGCCTTCCCCGACTCCGAGCAGCCGGCCGAGCGGCCCGGCGGCCACGAGGTACGCCAGTCCGTTGAAACCGGTGACGACGGCGTCGACGGCGAGGAAGCGGCGCAGCATCGTGTGCGGCTCAGTGGTACGGGACAGGCCGACGAGCAGGGTGGCGGACATGGCGGATCAGCCTCCATCGAGGTCGTACGGACTGGTCAGGGCCCGAAGCTCGGGCGGAGTGCGCCGCCCGAGTCCCGGTCACCACAGACTGCCGCGCGGCATGGAGGGCGTCGATTACGCCGGAGGTAATGGCGACACAGGCCGCAGAAGGCTCCCGTCGCAGGTGGCGACGCCGATCCGCTGTCCTCGCCACCTGCGGGGAGCCAAAGAAGGAGCCACGCACCCGTCACGCGCCCGGCGGCGCGCTGCGTGCAGCGGGCTGGGAAGCTACGTCCGCGAGAACAGTCCGAGGGGGCACCATATGACGTCACAGGGAACCATCACGGTAGAGCACATGGCCGGCTCGGCCGCAGCACACGCTGAGGACGCGTTCAGGCTGATCTATGCCGACGTGTTCGCGGAACCGCCGTACAACGAGACCGCTGACGACGTCGCAGCCACCTTCCGGCGCTTTCGCTCCCAGACCCGCAAGCGCACGTTTCGCGCCGCCCTGGCCCGTACCGAGGACGGCGAGCCGGTCGGCATGGCATACGGGTACCCAGTCGAGCCTGACACAGGGTGGTGGGACGAACTGACCGAGCCCGTGCCCGACGACATGCGGCGCGAGGACGGGCACCGCACCTTCGGCCTCATGGAACTTGCCGTACGCGGACCCTGGCGCGGGCAGGGTGTCGCGCGGCGTCTGCACGGGACCCTGCTCGATGTCATCGATGCCGAACGGGTGCTGCTGAACGTCCACCCGGACAGCAAGGCAGCGTCAGCCGCCTACCAGGCGTGGGGCTATCGCAAGATCGGCGAGGCGCGCCCGTGGGAGGGCCCGGACCTCTATGACGTCATGCTGCTCGACCTGCGCACATGACGACTACGTACATGCGCACGCGCACCGAGGGGGACGCAACTCAGCAGGTCCGCATACGTGGTCTCCCGAACTAGCGCGCCACGCGGTAGCGGAGGTAGACGACTCTCGAGCTGAAGGTGCGGGTCTCGACGAGTTCGAGATCCACCCGGCGCTCGCGTTGGGGAAAGAACGGGATGCCGCCGCCGACCAGCACCGGGTAGACCATGGCCCGGTACTCGTCGATCAGACCCAATGCGGCCGCCTCGGCGGCGAGAGTAGCGCCGCCGATCGCGATGTCGCCCTCCCCCGGCTCGGCTCGCAACCGCTCGATCTCCTCCGCCAGGCCGCCGGAGGCCAGGCGAGCACTGCCCTGCACCGCCGACAGCGTGGTGGAGTACACCACCTTTGGGAGCGGCTTCCAGAGCGCGGCCCACTCGAGCATGGAGTCGTCGAGCGATGGATCCTGGTCGGCGGTCTCCCAGTACAGCATCGTCTCGTACAGCCGTCGTCCCAACAGGTGGACGTCGACCTCTCGAATCTCGTCGATCCAGAAGCGAAAGACCTCCTCGTCGGGCACCGTCCAGTCGAAGCCGCCGTCCGGCCCGACGATGTAGCCGTCGAGTGAGACGCTCATCGAATAGGTCACGCTGCGCATCAGAAGTCCTCCTCGGTAACGGTCTCGACAGTACGACCGCCGGACGCCGCAGGACTCATCGCGGCTCGCGGGATCCCCTGGGCCAAGGCACTTCCTTCTGGGCCTGGCCGTCCCGGCGTGCCCCGGCGGCGTGCTGGTGAGTCCGGCAGATCATGGAGTCGACGTTCACCGTCCACCCGATGCGACCGCGCGCGTCGGCCCGCGCCTGGAGCTTGGTGAACAGCCCTGCCCATATCCCAGGCGCTGCCTGCGGCGGAACAGTCCGCAGACCGTCTGCCAGGGCCCATAGCAGGGCAGGAGGTCCCGCCCCCGGGTTGGGGTTGGTGCACAGATCGGCTCCCGGTCCACTTGAGGCCGGTGGGAACACCGACACGGTGCCGCTGTTGCCCCAGTAGCTCAGGTTCCTTCCGAACGCCCCCTTGCGCCGGGGAGGGCCGCCTGGCCGTGAACCGCGCCTGTCCGCATGCGGGCTCGACGTCCGGCGCGCCGGCGCTGCACGGCGGCTACGGCAGTGCCTCACGGCGGAACAGAGCAGTCCACAGGAAGGGCTCACCGAACCGAGAGGACTCCGTGGGTTCGTCGTGCATACGGCGCAGTTCGATCTCCGTCAGGTCGGAGAAGATCCGGCGCAGGGACTCCGGTGTGTAGGCGAGGCCACCGTGGAGACGGGAGTCGCGGTAGAGGTCGGCGTCAGAAACCTCGGAACCCATCCCGCCGGCCGCGAAACAGGTGAGGGCGAAGTGGCCGCCGGGCGCCAAGGCCCTGTCGAGCAGCGAGAGGTAGCTGATGCGGCGGTGCGGCGGCAGATGGTGGAAGCAGCCGGAGTCGTAGATCAGGTCGTACGGGCCGGCGAGTTCGGTGCCGGAGAGGGTGAAGGCGTCCCCGCAGTGGAAGCGGACATCGGCCTGCGCCTCGCGGGCACGCTCCTCCGCCCAGGCGATGGCCGCCGGGGAGAGGTCGACGGCGTCCACCGCGAAACCCAGCGACGCGAGATGGAGCGCGTTGCGGCCAGGACCGCAGCCCAGGTCGAGGGCGCGGCCCGCGGTGACCAGACCGCGGTCGGTGTACGAGACCAGGTTCTCGTCCGGCTTGGCGACGAAGAACGGCACCTGCTTCGAGCGGTCGGCGTAGAAACCGTCCCACCAGGAGGCGCCGTTGGCCGTCCAGCGGTCGGCCTCCGGCGCGAACAGTCCGTCCAGGAGTCGCAGCACATCGTCCGTCGTGCGGATGTTCCGGTCCATCCGGTCTCCTTTCCCAGGGGGCAGATCGTAGGTCCACATGACACAAACGCGCAGATCAGGGTGGTGCCGAAGACGCTGTCGACGGCGCTGTGAAGGGCGGGGCCGAGGGTGGGCGGGCCGTCACCTTCGGAGGGTGAGCAACGGAAGCCGGCGCCCCCGCCGGAGGCCGCCTGGCCGGTGTCAGCAGCCGTGTCAGGACTGGTTTCTGAGTGATCCGCAGGACAGGGTCCTCGCAACCGGCAGCGTTACGGCGCACGCACCCGCGCGGCGCCCCGTCACCCGTTCGGCATGATCTTCTGACATTCCGTCATTGGGCCTATCGCACGCCGTGCGACCTGTATGAATTTTCCCCAGGAGAATCCGTCACACCGTCCGGCGGCCCGTCCGTGACAGGCCGTCGGACCGCGCGAGCTGGTTGTCTGGGCTGAGGAGCGCGGCGCCCTCGTCGGGACAGCTAGTCCTGCCCCGCGCCCGTCGGAGGGTGAAAATGCGCACTCGTACTGCACACGTTCTGGCCGGTGGCGCACTGGCCATGATGGCTTTCTGCACCTCGGCTGCCACCGCCGCCGCCGAGGAGTCCGAGGTCAGCGTCAGCCCCGAGGTGGCCTACCCGGGCTCGACCGTCAGGGTCAGCACGGAGGTCTGCGGACCGGACGTTGGATACGCCAAGGGCCAGGCGGAGGTCGGCGGGCAGATCAATCTGCTCGACGGCGCACGGGAAGGTGAGCTGGCGGGCGAATTCACCGTTCCCGACGACACCGCGGACGGCGTCTACAACATCACGGTCAAGTGCCCCCCGCGGACCCGCGTCGAGACCACCATCGAGGTCGCCCGCCGGCCGAGCGGGCCGGTACGCGGCGGATTCGGTGGAGCCGGTGGGACGGACCCCGCGGAGATCGCGGTCGGCTCGGCGTTGATCGCCGGCGCGGTGGCCGGCGGTGTGGTCCTGATGCGGCGTCGCCTCGGCGGCCGTCCCGCCTGACCGGCCGGCCGCCGCGGTCACGATCACCTTCGTGGCCGCGGTCGCCGTCGCCGTCGCCGTCGCACAGGATTCGTCGACTTGCCGGCGCACGTTCCCCGCCCACGCCTTACCACTCCACACCCGGACCGGAGCTCAGGACCGCCATGGGACGTATGCAACCCCGCCCCGTTCTGCCGGCGCTGGCCCTGATCGTCATGCTGATCGCCGGTATCTGGATTCTGCAGCACGGGATGCGCGGCGAGACGCCCCCGCAGCCGTCCGCCGCGCAGGCCTACTCCCCACCCTCCGCCGGTCCGTCGGAGGCAGCCGTCGGGCCGGTCGTCGATCGCCCGCCGCCGTACCGCGCGCCCTTCCCGCGGCCCACTACGGGACCCGGCGCGCGGACCGGCTCCGGGACCGTCCCGCAGGCAAGCTCGCGGCCGACCCCGCAGGCAGGCTCGAGTTCCGGCGCGCGGCGCGACACGGGAACCGCACGGCATGCGGGCCCTACGCCCACCGCACGGCGGGTCTCCGAGCCGGTCCGGCTGCGCATCCGGGCCATCGGCGTGAACGCGCCGATGGTGAAGCTCGCCCTGAACCCGTCCGGCGTGCTCGAGCCGCCACCGGCCGGCAAGGCCGACCACGCCGGCTGGTACGCCAAGGGCCCGATCCCCGGCGAGGGCGGCACGGCTGTCCTGGCCGGGCATGTCGACACCCCCACCGGCCGGCACGGCGCCTTCTTCGCGCTCGGCAAACTCCCCAAGGGAAGCACGGTCGAGGTCACCCGCAAGGACGGGCGCACATCTGTGTTCACCGTCGACGCCGTCGAGGTGTACCCCAGGAACAAGTTCCCCGACCCGAAGGTCTACGGCAGTTCGGCCAAACCCCAGTTGCGGCTCATCACCTGCGGTGGCCGCTACACCAAGGCCGGGGGCTACGCCGGCAACGTCGTCGCCTACGCATCCCTGCTCCGTACGGTCCCCGCGTCGCCCCCAGGACGCACCACCCCGAAACGGTGACCAGGTGACGACACCACATGCCCGGAGTTCGGTCAGCCGGCGGGTGGGGCAGACGCGTGGGGGGTGATCACGGTGACCCCGGCGCCCGACGCCGTACCCAGCGCCATGAGCGCGTCAGGTACGGCGTCCAGGGCGATCCGCGACGTCACGAGCAGGTCGGGGCGCAGGGCGCCGGAGGAGACCATCGCCATCATCTGCGGGTAGTCGTGCGCGGCCATGCCGTGGCTGCCGAGGATCTCCAGTTCCAGCGGGACGACCCGGTCCATCGGCAGATGCACCCCGGCCGGGAGCAGGCCGACCTGCACATGACGGCCCTGGCGGCGCAGGCTCTGCACGGAGTTGACGCAGGTCACGGGGGCGCCCAGCGCGTCCAAAGACAGGTGCGCGCCGCCGCCCGTGGCGTCGCGGACCGCGTCGGCGACCCCGCCGTCGGGCACTGAGGACGCATCCAGGCACACGGTCGCACCGAACGACTTCGCCAGCTCGAGCGATGCCGGGGCGACGTCGACGGCGATGACGCGGGCCCCGCACGCCGCGGCGATCATTACGGCGGACAGGCCCACTCCGCCGCAGCCGTGCACCGCGACCCACTCCCCCGGGCGCACCCGGCCCTGCCCGACGACGGCCCGGAAGGCGGTGGCGAACCGGCAGCCTAGACTCGCGGCCGTGTCGAACGCCATGGTGCCGGGCAGCGCCACCAGATTGGTGTCGGCGTGGCGTACGGCAACGTACTCGGCGAAGGAGCCCCAGTGGGTGAACCCGGGCTGTTCCTGGCGCTCGCACACCTGCTGGGAGCCACGCGCGCAGGCGGCGCACCGGCCGCAGGCGCAGATGAACGGCACGGTGACCCGGTCGCCGGCACGCCAAGCGGTGACGTCGCCACCGACGGACTCGATCACGCCGGCCAGCTCGTGCCCGGGGACGTGCGGCAGGGTGATGTCGGCGTCGTGCCCCGTCCAGCCGTGCCAGTCGCTGCGGCACAGCCCGGTCGCCTCGACCCGTACGACCACCCCGTCGCTCGCCGTCACGGGGTCGGGAACCTCGCGCACCTCGGGCCTCTGGCCGAACTCCTCCAACACCACCGCACGCACCGGCACACGCTCCTTGCTCTCCGCGGCCCCGGATGCCCGGGCAGGCCCCACAGGTACACCAGCGCCCCGGAACAAGGGAAGAGCATGCCCTGGTGGACGGCCCGGGGCGGCGTCACACGTGCGGGTCCGGCAAGGGGTGCCCGGAGGCGGGCGACCCTTCCTGCTCCTGTCCGCCCGGCCGGGTGATCTCCGGCGTCCGGATCGGCACCTGCGGCCCCTGGCACTCGCGCAGCCAGCGCCGCAGCACCCGGTGCACCTGCTCGGCGCCGACCAGTTCCTGGCCGACACCGACCGGCGGCGTGACGTCGAACGGCGAGAGCAGGAACGGCTGGGACTGTTCGCCGCCCAGCCCCCCGTGCGAACCGATCTGCTCCTCGAAGGCATGCACCGAACCGTCCTTCGGATCGTGCATGGAATTGACCATGATGTCGGCGACATGCGGGAAGGTGTCGGTACGGCGTACCGCGTCGGCAGCGCCCGGGCCGAAGTCGGCGAGCGGTCCGCCGTCCCCGTCCCTCAGGTCCGACACCGGCGTGAGGGCACCGTCCCGCCCCATGACGACCGAGCCGTGCTGCTCGCTGTGGACCAGCAGGAAGCCGATGCCGGGATGGTTGGCGAGGGTGCTCAGCAGCGCGGGGTGGCGGCGGTCGATCTCCTCGCGGCTCATCCGCCCCGGCACGTCGGGGAACGAGATCAGGGCGAGATTGCCGGACGCCAGCACGATCGGGTCGGAGCCGTGCGGCGGGCGCTCCTCGCCGCCCTCCTCGTCGCCCTCCTCGTCGAGGGGCACATGCAGCGCCGTGCGCAGCGTGTGACGGGCCGCGTCGCGTGCCTCCGCACCGCTCCTGGAACGCCCGGCGCGGCGCGAGACCGGCAGGCCGCACCCCGCGCGTACGAGATCCCTCAGAGTGAGCCCGTACGCGCCCTCGAACGTCTCCCCCGGGCTCTGGCCGTGGTCCGACAGCAGCACGATCCGGTAGGTGCGCGAGGCGTGTTCGGCGACCTTGGCGATCAGCGCGAGGGAGCGGTCCAGGCGTTCCAGCACGCGTTCCGCGTCCTTGCTGTGCGGCCCGGAGTGGTGCGCCACCTCGTCGTAGGCGACCAGGTCGGCGTAGACGGCGGTGCGCCCGGCGAGCATGTCACCGATCACCGCGGCGACCACCACATCGCGCTCGACAACGGTCGCGAACGCCCTGATGAACGGGTAGAGCCCGCCGCGCCCGACCCGCGGACGGTCGCCGCGCAGGCGCGCCCGGGTCGACTGGCCGATCTCACGGCCGACTTCGGCGACGAAGGACATCGCGGTACGGACCGCGTTGGCCGGATCGGAGAAGTACGCGAAGTAGCCCGCCCGCGAGCGATTGGCCCGCCCGCGCCGTGCCGCCATGGACAGCACCAGGGCGAGCTGGTCGGCTCCCCCGCTGAAGAGATTGCCGCGGCTCGCACCGTCCACGGTGAGCAGCCCCCCGTCCCCGGTCCGCTCGATGGCGCGCCGCTGCAGTTCGACCGCGGAGGAGGGCCGGTTGCTGACGACGACGCGGCCTCGCTCCTTCTCGTACCAGCGGAACGCGGGGACGTCGTGATTGGAGCCGTGCAGGATGCCGAGCTGGCTGGAGCCGGTCTGGCTCGACCAGTCGGTGCGCCAGGGGGTGAGCCGGTGGGTGGCGCCGACCCAGGAGGCGACGGTCGGCATCACCCCTCGGTCGGCGGCGTGCCGCAGCACGTCGTGGCCGACGCCGTCGAGCTGCAGGAACACGGTGCCGGGCGGGCCCGAGCGCCCTCCGTCGTCGCCCCGTCTGCGTCTGCGGCGGTCGGCGAGCCGCGAGAGTCTGCGCCGGTAGGCGTTGTCGTCCCGGACGGCGAGGGCGGTGGATGTCGCGGAGGCGACCGCGGACATGACGGCGGCGACGACCACGGCGGTCTCGGGGTCGGCGGCCCCGCGCCCGTCCGGGGTCAGCCAGAGCGCGATGAGCAGCAGCGAGCCGTTGAGGAAGAAGACCAACAGGCCGAGTATCAGGGCCGGTACGAGCAGCAGGGCGCGTACCACGACGGGCCACACGAGCGCGGTCAGCAGTCCGAAGACTCCCGCGCCCCAGGCGGCGGTGAGGGCGGTCCTGGTGAAACTGTCGCCGTCGTCGGACTGCAGCTGGAACTCGGGCAGCAGCCCGGCGAGCGTGAGCATCGTCAGCGTCGACACGGCCCACACCGCGATCACGCGGAACAGGGCCCGCCCGCCGGCCCGCCACCGACCGTCGCCCACGCCGCCTCACCTCGCCGTCGCCCCGGGGCACCCGCCCTTCGGCCTCCAGCCTGGCACAACACGGCCCGCGCGCCCCGGGAGCGTCCGGGTGACCTGGGGCGAGGCGGGGGCGTGAAGAGCGGCGGCGCCGCGCGGGTCACGGCCGTCGGCCCTGGCCCCGGTCGCCGGACGGACCGGCATGCGGGCCGTGCGTGCGGAGAGTGCGGAACGGCATGGGGCCCTGCGGGAGGATGTTCACGGACCGGCATGGGTCCCCGCGGGCGGAGAATACTGAGCAGGAGCGTACGGGGAGCGGGAACCGAGGGAGGCATCACGTGCCGGTCGAGGTCACCTGGTGGGGGCATGCCACTTGCACGATCGAGGATTCCGGCGTCCGGGTGCTCACCGACCCGCTGTTCGTACGGCGGCTGGCACATCTGCGCAGACGGCGCGGGAAACTACCACCCGTCGAGGCGAGGGCCGCCTCGGCCGTCCTCGTCTCCCATCTGCACTCCGACCACCTCCATCTCGCCTCGCTGGCCCTTCTCGCGCCCGGCACGCGTCTGATCGTGCCGTGCGGCGCGGCACGCTCCGTACCGGCGCTGCGGCGGCTCGCCGCCGGGGCCGGCCTGCCGATCACCGAGGTCGCCGCGGGCGACGAGGTGCGGGTGGAGGAGCTGGTGGTACGGGCCGTACCGGCCGCGCACGACGGGCGCCGCCTGCCGCTGGGCCCGCACCGGTCGCCGGCGCTCGGCTATGTCGTCAGCGGTGAGGAGCGCACGTACTTCGCCGGGGACACAGGTCTGTTCGACTCGATGGCCGACGAGGTCGGACCGGTCGATGTGGCGCTGCTGCCGGTCGGCGGCTGGGGGCCGTTTCTGGGACACGGGCATCTGGACGCGGGCCGGGCCGCCCAGGCGCTGGCCGCGCTCGCGCCGCGCGCGGCCGTACCCGTGCACTACGGCACGTACTGGCCGATCGGGATGGACGCGATCCGCCCGCACGAGTTCTACGCCCCCGGTGACGAGTTCGCGCGCAAGGCGGCGCGGCTGGCGCCGAAGGTGACGGTGCACAGGCTCGGCCACGGCGAACGGGTCAGGCCGGGGGCCGCACAGTGAGAGCGCAGCTCACCGAGGCGCTCGGACAGCTCTCGGAAGTGGTGCGGCGACTCCCCCCGGAGTCGACGCAGCAGGCCGTGGGCTATCCGTCGCTGTTCCTGCTGGTTTTCGTAGGAGCGCTCGTGCCCGTGGTGCCGACCGGGGCGGTGGTCAGCTCGGCGGCCGTGGTGGCCTTCCATCACACGGCCCCGCCGGCGCTGCTGTTCGTGTTCCTCGTTGCCTCGCTGGCCGCGTTCCTCGGTGATGTCGCCCTGTACTGGCTCGGGCAGCGCGGCCTGCGGTCGAAGAACGGTTCGCGCGGGCTGGCCGCCCTGAGCGAGCGTGCCGCGCCGGACCGGCTCGACCAGGCCCAGCGCAAACTCGATGAGCACGGGGTGATGGTGCTGGTGCTCTCGCGGCTGGTGCCGGCCGGACGGATTCCCGTGATGCTGGCCTGTCTGCTGGCCACGATGCCGATGCGGCGCTTCGTACGCGGGGACGTCCCGGCGTGCCTCGCGTGGGCGGCGACGTACGGGCTGATCGGCATCGTGGGTGGCTCGCTCTTCGCGGAGCCGTGGCAGGGCGTGCTCGCGGCGGTGGCACTGACGGTGGTGATCAGCGGAGCGCCGGCGCTGTGGCGCCGGCTGCGGCGGGGACCGGCGGGCGGACAGCACACCTGAGCGGCCACGATCCGCGCGACATGGCCGCGGCTCCGGCGGCCACGGCTGCGTGCACCGCCGGCCGGCTCCGGGTGCGGTCAGCCTGCGGTCAGTACGCGCGAGGCCCCGACCGGCAGGTCCCACAGCTGCTCGTGCGGGCGGCCCGTGCGTTCCCACGCGGCCCGCAGCCGCAGCAGCGGTTCCAGCACCGGCTCCGAGGAGAGCACGAATGTCGCCCAGTGCATCGGGACCATGATCCGCGCCCCGAGGTCGTCGAAGGCGCACACGGCCTCCTCCGGGTCGGTGTGCACATCGCGGAGCCACCAGCGCGGGGCGTACGCGCCGATCGGCAGCAGCGCCAGATCGAGATCGGGGTGGCGGCGGCCGATCTCCTTGAACCAGTGCCCGTATCCGGTGTCCCCGGCGAAGTACACCGACTGCCCGCCCTCGTCGGTGAGCACCCAGCCGCCCCACAGCGAGCGGCAGGTGTCTGTGAGGGTCCGCTTGGACCAGTGGTGCGCCGGTACGAAGTCGAACCGTACGCCGCCCAGCTCCGCACCCTCCCACCAGTCCAGTTCGGTCACCCTGGCGAACCGGCGGCGCCGGAACCAGCGGCCCAGGCCCGCGGGGACGAAGAACGGGGTGTGGCGCGGCAGCCGTTTGAGGGTGGGCGCGTCCAGATGGTCGAAGTGGTTGTGGCTGATGACGACCGCGTCGACGGGCGGCAGATCGTCCCAGCGGACGCCGACCGGGGTGATCCTGGCCGGTGTGCCGAGGATACGGCGGGACCAGACGGGGTCGGTGAGCACGGTGAGCCCGCCGATGCGCACCACCCAGCTGGCGTGCCCGGCCCAGGTCAGGGCGACGGTGGCAGCGTCCACGTCGGGCAGGGGACCCGGTTCGAACGGCAGCAGCGGAATGTCGTACAGACCGTCGGGCCCGGGGCGGACCGCGCCCTCGCGGGCGAGCCGTGCCATGGCGCGCACGCCGGGAAGCGGGGCGGTCAGCCGGTCGGCGAAGGACCGGGGCCAGCTGCGGCGCTCGCCGAGGCGGCGGGTGGTCGTGGTGCGCGGGTGGGCGTTCGGCACTATCGCCGTCCGACGCTGCTGCGTCTGGTGTTCGGGCTGCTGTTCGGTCCGCTCCGTCTGTTCCGTCATCCGGGTCTCCGATCAACGGCGGTTCTCTTCCACGCAGTTGGTTTCAGCACGTCCGGCAGGTCCGGGGGCCGATGCCTCGTTTCAGCGCAGTTCGTCGAAGGCCGAGGCGAATTTCCTCAACGCCTCGGCGACATGGGGCAGTTCCAGGGGCTGCGGCGCGGCGAGTGACTCCAGCCGCTGCTCTTCGGTCTCCCCCAGCAGCGGACCGGTGGACAACCGCACCCGCAGGGCCCCCAGTTCGTCGCCGAACCGGTGACCGCCGGGTGCGGGTGCCTGGAGCCGGTCGGTGAGATGGTCCTCGAGTTCCATGGAGTCGGTGACGCCCCGCTCTGCGAGGCGGGCGCGCAGCGGGCCGAGGTCGGCATAGAGGTGGCAGCCGGCCTGCGGCGGCCTGGCGAGCGCGCCGGACACGAGCACCGCGCGGTGCGCGGCGGCCGCCACGTGCCCGTGCAGCGCGGCGGCCTTCTCGGCCCGGTCGGCCACGACAGGGGGCTCGTCGAGTGCGTGCGCGGCGGCAGCGGCGATCGGGGCCGCCACCACCGCGCCGAGGGCGTTGAGGATGTCGAGGGTCCGCGCCCGCCGGGCGGCGCCCGCACCGGTGGCGGGGAAGCGGGCGACTGCCACGGGCCAGGCGGCGGGGGTGAGTGCGCCGGCGAGGTCGCTGAGGACGGTGACGTCGTCGGGGCACATCTCGGCGGGGCTGACCAGCACTGTGTCGTGCCGCCGGTGCAGGGTGTCGCGCCAGGTCTCGTCGCTGATGATGTGCAGCCCTTCGCCGACGGCGGCCTCGCACGCCTCGCGCACGGTCTCCGGCGGGGCGACGGTGGCGGTCGGGTCGTCGGCGACGGAGATCAGGAGCAGCCGGGGTCTGCCGCCCTCGGCACGCACCCTGCGTACGGTCTCCAGCAGCGCGAACGGGTCCGGTACGCCGCCGCACTCCGCCGGGGTCGGCACATGGTAGGCGGGCCGCCCCAGCAGCCGGACCTGCGGAGTCCACCAGGCGGGGCAGGGGCGGGGCATCAGCACGTCACCGGCGTACGCGCCGAGCAGCGCGAACAGGAGGGGCTGCGCTCCGGACGCGGCGACGACGTCGCTCGCCCGGCTGTGCAGTCCGCGGCGCCACCAGTAGCCGACGGCCGCCTCCCGAAGCACGGGCCCGCCGCCCGGCGGCTCGGGCCCGACGAGTCCGGCGGCTGCCGAGAGCACGGCACCGAGTTCGTCCGGTACGGGCAGGCCGGGTTCGGGAGCATGCGGTCCGTATCGGACGGGGCCGCGCCCTTCCGGAGCCGTGCGCTGCATGCCGTCACCTCCACCGCGCTCGCTCGTGGGCCGAGGCCGGCCCACGAGCCCTTTATACGAAGGTTTGCGCCACCTCGCCCCGCGGGAACGCCCTCCACCGCCCCGCTCCCTGACGTACCGGGGCCACTGCCCCCACCCGACCGGGCTACACGTGGGCGAGCCGGGCAGGTTCCGCGGGCCGGCAAGGCGGACCGGAAGGGTGCGCTGCCGGGAGCCGCCGCCGCGGTCCGAAGCGGTACGGGTCCGGGAGCCACCGGGCCCGGCGCGCACCGGACGCCCCCCGCCCGAGCGGCCCCCGGCAGCGCGTGTTCCTGGACGGTGGCGCCCCGGCCCAGGAGACAGGGCTCCCCTCCCCCGGACAGCCATGCCCGGCGCCCGCCGCCCGCCGGTCCCGCTTCGGCGCGAGCGCGAGCCCCGGCCCGCCCTCGGCCGGTCGGGCGGCCGTCCGGCGTGGCGAGCGGCCCCTCGGGGTACCCGCGATGCATGACCCACCCTCATGCGGCGACCACGACCCCGAACCTCCGGCGGCGCATCCGCGCGCTCCTCAGTGGCTGGGACCGGCAGGTCCTGCATACCGTGCACGCGCGGAAGTGGCCCGGCTCCGAGCCCGTGCTGCCGCGGCTGAGCCGTAGCGCCAACCACGGGGTGCTCTGGTTCGGCACGGCCGCCGCCATCGCCACGCTCGGGCGCGGTGCCCGCTCGCGGCGGGCAGCCGTGCGCGGCGTCGCTTCGCTCGCGCTGGCGTCGGCCGTCATCAACACGGTCGCCAAGCGGAGCGTGCGCAGGTCGCGGCCGCTGCTGGACGCGGTGCCGGTGATACGGCAGTTGAAGCGGCAGCCGTTCACCACATCGTTCCCGTCCGGGCATGCGGCGTCGGCTGCGGCGTTCGCGACCGGGGTCGCGATGGAGTCCAAGGGCTGGGGCGCGGCGGTCGCCCCCGTGGCCGCCTCGGTCGCCTTCTCCCGGGTCTACACGGGGGTGCACTATCCGAGCGATGTGCTCGTCGGTGCCGCGCTGGGCGTGGGTGCCGCGTTCGCGGTCCGTGGGCTGGTGCCGACGAGGTCGCAGCTGCCCCCGCCCAGCCCTTCGGCGGCGGTGGCGCCCGCACTGCCGGACGGCGAGGGACTCGTGGTCGTGGCCAACCCGCGGTCCGGCACGGCCGACGCCGCGGACGCGGTGCGCGACGCACTCCCGCTCGCCGAGGTCGTGGAGTGCGCGCCCGAGGAGCTGACGAGTGCGCTGGAGAGCGCGGCGGGTCACGCACGCGCCCTCGGCGTCGTCGGCGGTGACGGGACGGTCAACCTCGCGGCGACGGTGGCCACGGCCCACGGGCTCCCGCTCGCCGTCTTCCCCGGCGGCACGTTCAATCACTTCGCCTATGACCTGGGCATCGAGTCGGTCCAGGACACCTGCCGGGCTCTCGCGGAGGGCGACGCCGTCCGGGTCGACCTCGGGCGTTTCACGCCTGGCCCGGACGGCGGTCGGTCCGGTCATTTCCTCAACACCCTGAGCCTGGGCGTCTATCCGGAGCTGGTCCGCATCCGCGAACGCTGGGAAGCACGGATCGGCAGCTGGCCGGCCGGCGTACTGGCCGCGACGCGCGTCCTGCGGGGTGAGCATCCGCTGGAGGTCGACGTGCACGGCCAAAGGCGGCCGATGTGGCTGCTGTTCGCGGGGAACTGCATGTACCGGGGGGTCGGACCTACACCCGGTCACCGGGAGAATCTGGCCGACGGACTGCTGGACGTCCGGGTGGTGCACGCGGGCCGCCTCCCCGGTCTGCGGCTGCTGGCCGCGGCCCTGGCCGGGCCGCTGAGCCGCTCGCCGGTTCATGCCGCGCGGCCCGTGCACCGCCTGCGCGTCACCGGGATCGCGGACGGGACACCGCTGGCGTACGACGGTGAAGTCACCAAAATCTCGGGCGAGTTGGTGGTCGACAAGAAGGTGGCGGCGCTCACGGTCTACCGTCCGCAGACCCTCCTGTAGTCCCCGCGGCGGCTGGAAAAATCGGATCGACGGACTCCTGCTGCCTCCTCCACCATGAACGCACGCAGACCCGCGGCGTCGGGTGCAGGTTGCGGCGGGCGTGTGCCGTCGCGGCACGAGTCCGGTGCCGTCGGCCCCGGCCGCGAGGCACCGAAGGCACGGGTCGGCTCACCGCGCCTCGGCGGCCGGACACGGGGGTGCCGGTCGCCGAGGCCGACACGGAGTGTGGCTCCCGTACGGCAGGCCTGTCCGTATCGCAAGACACAAGTCTCGGGATACGGGATGTGCGCGTAGGTTGGCCGTACCCGCTGAAGGAGCATCAGCAGAAGGAGTCCGGCCATGCCCGAAGAGACCGCCGTCTACACCCACGGCCACCACGAGTCGGTACTGCGCTCGCACACCTGGCGCACCGCCGAGAACTCCGCGGCCTATCTGCTCGGCGAGCTCCGCCCCGGCCTGGACGTGCTGGACGTCGGCTGCGGCCCTGGCACGATCACCGCCGACCTGGCCGCCCTGGTCGCGCCGGGCCGGGTCACTGCGGTCGACGCCGCCGAGGACGTACTGCACCAGGCTCGCGCCCATGCCGCCGAACGAGGCCTGGACAATGTCCACTTCGCCGTCGCGGACGTCCACGCGCTGGACTTCCCCGACGACTCCTTCGACGTCGTCCACGCGCACCAGGTACTGCAGCATGTCGGCGACCCGGTGCAGGCTCTGCGTGAGATGCGGCGGGTCTGCCGCCCCGGCGGTGTCGTCGCGGCACGCGACAGCGACTACGGGGCGTTCACCTGGTTCCCCGAACTCCCCGCGCTCACCGAGTGGCAGGAGCTGTACCGACGGGTGGCCCGCGCGAACGGCGGCGAGCCCGATGCCGGGCGTCGGCTGCTGTCCTGGGCCCGTGGCGCGGGCTTCACCGACATCACCCCGTCGGCCGCTTCCTGGTGCTTCGCCACCCCCGCGGACCGCGCGTGGTGGAGCGGTCTGTGGGCCGACCGCACGGTCGCCTCGGTGTACGCGCGACTTGCGGTCGAGGGGGGCCACACCACGCGGGAGAGGCTGTCGGCCGTCGCGGACGCCTGGCGTGCGTGGGGCGCGGACGAGGACGCGTGGTTCATGGTCCCGCACGGCGAGGTGCTGTGCCGGGTGTGACCGGCGCCCGGTGCGCGACAACCGGTCCCGTCCGGCGGGCGCGCGAACTAGGCTCGCCCGTATGGAGATTCTCGGAACCACCCTCCGAATCTGCGTCGACGATCTGGAGGCATCGGTGGCCTTCTACGAACGTCTCACCGGCGCGCCCCCGTTGCGCTTCGAGCGCGGCGGGGTGTCGGTGGCGGCGGTCGGCTGTTTCCTGTTGATGAGCGGACCGGAGCCGGAGCTGGAGGTGCTGCGGAAGGTGTCGGCGACGATCGCGGTCAAGGACGTGGACGACGCGTACGCCACGCTCACCGCGGTCGGCGCGACGATCGTCGCGGGCCCGCTGGCAACGCCGGTGGGCCGCAACCTGATCGCGGTGCACCCGGACGGCGCGGTCTTCGAGTACGTCGACCGCAAACCGGCGGCCTGACGGCCGAGCGTGGTGCGGGCTGCCGGCGCCGCCGCCAGAGCGCCGCCCGCGGGGCGGACCCCCGATCCGGCAGCAAGCCTGTCCACCGCGGTGCTCGCCGTGCGCCCGCCAGACGCTCGCGCCCGCGCCGACGTCGCAGGCTCGTCATGCCCCCGCCGGCGCGGAGATGCCGGCACCGCGGCGTCACGAGGGTGGTTGCGGTGTGCCGGATGAGGGCTCCGAGGCCCATACCGATGAGCGCGCACACCGGCGCGAGCAAGGCGGACGCCGCGACGGCGCGGAATACACCGGCATCCTTCTGCTGCTGCCGTTCCTCCTCAACGGCCGCCACCGCTGGTCGTCCGCGATCCTTCACGCTCTGCCCCACAGCGCGTGGGAACGACTGGTGCAGTTGGGCGAGCCCTTCGAATCAGCGCCCTACCCGGCGACCATCGGCGGTTCGTGGATCGTGTACGCGGCCTGGCCGCTCGCCGCAGCAGTCATCGCCACGGCCGCCGTCCGCCGCCGCGACCTGTGACGTCATCGGGTCATCTCGCGGGTGATGGCCCAGCGTTCGTGATCACGCCAGGCACCGTCGATGTAGAGGAAGTCGGGCGAGAAGCCTTCGAGCCGGAAGCCGGCGCTGCGTACGAGTCCCAGGGAAGCGGCATTGCCGGGCTGGATGTTGGCCTCGAGGCGGTGCAGTCCGAGCGGACCGAAGGCGTGGCCGATGAGCAGCCCGAGGCCCTCCCGCATCAGTCCGCGGCCGGCCGCGTGCGCGAAGGCCCCGTAACCGATCGCCCCGCACAGGAACGCCCCGAGGACGATGTTGTTGACGGTGATGAAGCCGGCGATCCGGCCCGACGGGCGTTCGCAGACGAGGAAACCGGCCCTGGACGGGTGCTCGATCAGCCGCTGAGCGTAGGCGGTATAGGCCTCGGCGGTCAGCGGCGGGAACAGCCAGGGGTGGTGGTGCTGCGTGCTCTGCCGCGCGAGCGCGGTGAACTCCTCGCCGTCGTCGTAGGTGAAGGGGCGTATGCCGACGCGTGCGCCGGTGGCGACGAAAGGGATCGCGGACGAGGTCTCGGACACCTGATCAGGCTATCGGCGTCGTATGCGAGCCGCAGATCCGCTCAGCGGTCCCGCCGCCGCCGGAAGAAGAGGCCGCCGCACAGGGCCCCGATCACGAACATCGCGAGCAGGGCCAGATAGAGCGGCATGGTGACGAGGGGGACCAGTATCCGGATCTCGACCGGGTCGGTGTTCTCGAAGATGAAGACGATCGCCAGGGCCGTGAGCACGATCACGGCGATCCTGGCCGGCGTGAGCCACTCACGCGGCCCGCTTGTCTTCGCGCTGCCCGCTGCTGCTTTCTTGGCGGTCATGCGACCAGGATGGCCAGTTCCCGGTCGTATGACCGCCGCAGGCGGGCCATACGGGTGAGTCGAAGGGGTCGTGCGCCACACCCTCAGCCTTGTCAGACAAGTTAGGTTTGCTGCCGACACATGAACCGAGGAGGATCAGTGGCAGCCAGCGGGCAGCAGCGGAGACCGGTCGTCGTCCTGTACGAGCGGATCGCGGACGCCATCCACGAGGGCACCTATCCGCCCGGATCGACGCTGCCGTCGGAGCCCCGGCTCGCCGCCGAGCTGGGGGTCAGCCGCCCGGCGCTGCGCGAGGCGCTGCTGCTGCTCCAGGAGGACGGACTGCTCTCGGTACGCCGGGGCGTGGGCCGGACCGTCAGCGACCGGCCGCCGCGGCGCGGCTACGAGCACATCCAGCCGCTGGAGGAGCTGCTGTCCTCGGGCTCGCCGCTGCGGGTGCGGCCGCTGCTGCGCGCGATGGAGGAGCCGACCGACTTCACCACGCAGCATCTGCTGGCCCCGGCCCGGGCGGAGCTGCGTTTCTGGGAGTCATTGCTGGTCGGCGAGGATGCGGCGACGGCACTCAGCCACGAGTGGGCGGCGCAGGACGCGACACTGCAGGCCAGGCACCCGGCCTTCGCGCAGGCCCTGGAGGTGGCGCAGGACGCGCCGGTGTCGATGCTGTCGGTCCTGACGGCGGCCTCGAAGGGCGTGGCCCTGACCGCCCACAGCGCGGTGAGCGCGACCCTGCTGGGCAGGCGCCGCGGCGACCTGCTGGACCGGGCGGCGGACACCCCGGCGGTACTGGTCACGCAGGTGGTCCGGGTGGGCGACACCCCGGTCCTGGCGGCGAAGCACATGCTCCCGACGGGGGCACCGGCGCTGCCGGTGCTCCAGTCCAACTGAGGGGCGCCGGCCGGTCCGGTCGGCGCCCGGCCCGCGCGGTGCGTCTCCCGCCGCCCGTGCCGTACACTCCCGGGATGCACTTGTCTGACATCCTTCGCGCGCCCAAGGCCGTCCTTCATGACCACCTCGACGGTGGACTGCGTCCGGCCACGATCATCGAGCTGGCCCGCGAGTGCGGCTACCGCGATCTGCCCACCGAGGACCCCGCCGCGCTCGCGGTCTGGTTCCGGGACGCCGCGGACTCCGGCTCGCTGGAGCGCTACCTGGAGACCTTCGCCCACACCTGCGCGGTGATGCAGACCCGCGAGGCGCTGGAGCGCATCGCGGCGGAGTGCGCCGAGGACCTGGCGGCAGACGGTGTCGTCTATGCCGAGGTGCGGTATGCGCCCGAGCAGCACCAGGAGCGCGGGCTCACCCTCGACGAGGTCGTGGACGCGGTCAACGCGGGCTTCCGCGAGGGCGAGCACCGCGCCGGGGGACGGATCACGGTCCGTGCGCTGCTCACGGGCATGCGGCACACCGAACGCTCCCTGGAGATAGCCGAGTTGACCGTGGCCCACCGTGAGCGCGGGGTCGCCGGCTTCGACATCGCGGGAGGCGAGATCGGCAACCCGCCGGCCCGCCATCTGCCGGCCTTCCAGCATCTGAAGCGGCACAACTGCCACTTCACCATCCACGCCGGCGAGGCGGTCGGCGCCGAGTCCATCCACGAGGCCGTGCAGATCTGCGGTGCCGAGCGGATCGGGCACGGCGTGCGCATCACCGACGACATCACGGTGCATGACGACGGAACGGCCCGGCTCGGACACCTCGCCTCGTACGTCCGCGACAACGGCATCGCGCTGGAGGTCTGCCCGACCTCCAACCTCCAGACGGGCGCGGCCAAGGACTACGCAACGCACCCGATCGACCTGCTGCGCCGCCTCGGCTTCCGCATCACGCTCAACACGGACAACCGTCTGGTCTCCGGCACCACGATGAGCCAGGAGTTCCAGCACATGGTGGACGCTTTCGGGTACGGCCCCGAGGTCTTCGAGGAGTTCACGGTCGCGGCGATCGAGTCGGCGTTCCTGCCCCTGCCGGAGCGGCAGCGGCTGATCCGCGAGGTGGTGCGGCCGGGGTACGCGGCGCTCGCCCGCTGACCGGCCCGCCCGCGGCCGGCAGCGGGTGGCTGCGAGCCGTCGGCCAGAAACCGGCCCGGAACCGGCCCGTGCGCAGAACTCAGCGCAGGGCCGGCTCGTCCAGCGTCAGGGTCCGCGCCTCCGCGTCCAGCACCGCCCCGACGCCCAGCGGCATGGTCAGCGTGCTCTCGCAGTGTCCGAAGCCCAGTTCCTCGATCACGGGGACACCGAGGCCCCCGAGCCGGTCGAGCAGTACCGCACGTACCTGCTCGTAGGGACCGCACTCCGCCCATGACCCGAGGGCGATACCGGCGACACCGTCCAGCCAGCCGGAGCGCAGGAGTTGGGTGAGGATGCGGTCCAGTCGGTAGTCCTCCTCCCCCACGTCCTCGATCAGCAGCAGCCCGCCGCGGGCGGACGGCCGGGCCGCAGGGGTGCCCAGGTCCGCGGCGAGCAGGCTGACGCAGCCGCCGAGCGTGATGCCCCGGGCCCTGCCCGGCGCCATCGTGCGCGCCGTGTCGAGGCCGAGAGTGCGGACCGACTCGGGTGCGAACAGCGTGGCCCGCAGCGACTCCTGGGTGGCGAGGTCCTTGAGGAAGGTCACGGCGCCGACCATGGGTCCGTGCAGGGTGGCCAGGCCCATGCGGACGGCGAAGGCCTCGTGCAGGGCGGTGACATCGCTGTAGCCGACGAAGACCTTGGGGCCGGCCGCCCGAATCGCGGCCCAGTCGATCAGGTCGACCATGCGCTGGGCGCCGTACCCGCCGCGCGCGCAGATCACCGCCGAGACCGTCGGGTCGCACCAGGCCTCGGTCAGATCCCGGGCCCGGTCGTGGTCCGTCGCCGAGAGGTACCACAAGTGCGGGTGCTGCTCGCGGACATGGGGCATCACCACCGGCTCCAGGTCCCAGCCGCGCAGGATCTCCAGTCCGGCGTCCAGCCGCTCCCCCGGTACCGGACCGCTCGGCGCGACGACGGCGACCCGGGCCCCGGGCCCGAGGCGGGCCGGGCGCGTCAGGGGTGCGAGCGGTGTGAGGGTCACTGCTTGAGCTCCAGTGGCGGGACGTCGGGGCGGGTGATGCCGAAGGTCTGTGCGTACAGCGACAGTTCCGCCTCCAGGGCGCGGACCATGGTGTCGGCCAGGCGGAAGCCGTGTCCTTCGCCCTCGAAGGCGATGTAGGCATGTGCGATGCCGCGCCCGGCCATCTCGGCGAGGAAGCGCTCGCACTGCACGGGCGGGCAGATGACGTCGTCCAGGCCCTGCAGCAGCAGGAAGGGCGCGGTGATCCGCTCGGCGTTGTTCAGCGGTGAGCGTTCGCGGTAGCGGGCGGGTACTTGGGGGTCCCTCCCCTGCGGAGCCTTGGGGGGCAGGGGGCCGACCAGCGACTCCAGGTACCGCGATTCGAAGTCGTGTGTCTCGCCGGTGGCCCAGCCGAGCAGATCGAGGATGGGGTAGATGACCGTGCCGCAGGCGTACACGTCGGTGGCGGCGAGGGAGGCGGCGGCGGTCCAGCCGCCGGCGCTGCCGCCGCGGATCGCCAGGCGGGCCGGGTCGGCGGTACCTTCGGCGGCCAGCGACTCGGCGACGGCCGCGCAGTCCTCGACGTCGACGACGCCCCACTGCTCGCGCAGCCGGTTGCGGTACTGCCTGCCGTAGCCGGTGGAGCCGCCGTAGTTGACCTCGGCGACGCCGATGCCGCGCGAGGTGAAGTAGGCGATCTCCAGATCGAGGACGAGCGGCACCCGGCTGGTGGGGCCCCCGTGGGCCCAGACGACGAACGGCGGCAGCTCGTCGTCGGGTGCGATCCGGTCGGGGTTGTGCGGCGGGTAGACCTGGGCGTGGATCTCGCGGTTGTCCGGGCCGGTGAAGGTGCGGATCTGCGGCTCGGGGTAGTACGCGGGGTCCACGGGGTCGTCGTGCGCGCAGCCGATCACCCGGGCCCGGCCGGTGGACGTGTCGAGCTCCACGATCTCGTACGCGCTGCGCGGGCTGGCGGCGACGCCGAACACCCGGTCGCCGTGCACGACGAGGGTGGGGGCCCACTCGCTCCACGGTCCCGCCGCGTCGACGAGTTCACCCGACTCCGGGTCCAGGATCCCGAGCGTGGTGGTGCCCGTTCCATGGATGACGGCGATCAGCCCGTTGTCGAGGGGCCGGAACCACTGACGGCCGATCTGCCACAGCGGCCCGCCGAACTCCTCGGCGCGGCCGGGGCACAGGCTCGTACCCGGACCGCTGTCCGGAACGGACGCGTCGAGCCGGATCCGCTGTACTTCCCACCAGTCGGTGCGGTCCGAGACGAAGAGCAGCGAGCCGTCCGGGGCCCACTCGGCCTGGGCGACCGACTCGTCCGTGCCCCCGGCGACCGGCCGCACGGCGCCGAAGGGGCCGCCATCGGTCACCTCGCCGATCATGACGACCGTGCCGTCCCAGGGCATCTGCGGGTGGTCCCAGGCGATCCAGGCCGCCAGCCGCCCGTCGGGGGAGAGCCGCGGCCCGGTGACGAACCGGTGCCGGTCGTCGCTCAGTTCCCGTACCGCGCCGCGGTCCTCGGCGGCCGCGCCGTCCAGCGGCACGGCGGCGATGACGCGGCGTACGTCGGTGGGTGCCTCGCCGGTGAACTCCTCGAGCACGCACCACACTTCACCCTGTCCGACGCGCAGCTGCGGGTCGACCCAGCGCAGCCCGCCGCCCACCGGGGACAGGGGCGTGAGCGGCCGCGGCTCGGAACCGGGCACATCGGGCTCGTAGGCGTACAGCCGCTGGTCGGGGAAGTGGACGAAGACGATGAGCGGCCCGCCGCCGTCCGGAGCGCGCTGCGCGCCGGCCCACGGCATGCCGCCGTACTCGATGACCCTGCTGCGGACGTTCCACGGCGCGGGGAGAACCGATTCCTCGGTGCCGTCGGCCCGTCTGCGCATCAGCGCCCGCCGGCCGCCCTCGGCCGGCCGGGGAGCGGTCCACCACACTTCGTCACCGACCGTGCCGAGACCGTCGGGGCGTCCGTCGTGCGAGGCCGCGAGGGCCGCGTCGATCGGCGAAGGCCACGTTCCGTAGGGACCCGTGGGAACCATGCCGAACCCCCTATGCGGACCGCAGATAGTGGTCGAGGACGTTGACCCCGAAGTGCAGCGCGTCGACCGGGACGCGTTCGTCGACGCCGTGGAACATGGCGGCGTAGTCGAAGCCGGGCGGCAGCTTCAGCGGCGAGAAGCCGTACCCGGTGATGCCGAGCCGGGAGAACTGCTTGGCGTCGGTACCGCCCGACATGCAGAACGGTACGACGTGGCCGTCGGGGTCGAAGCGTTCGATGGCGGCCCGCAGCCTGGCGAAGGTCGGGGAATCGACGGGCGCCTGAAGGGCGATCTCCTGGTGGTGGTACTCCCACTCGACATCGGGGCCGGTGAGGCGGTCCATGGTCTCGCGGAACTCGTCCTCGCCGCCGGGCACCGTCCTCCCGTCGACATACGCCGTGGCGTGGCCGGGGATCACATTCAGCTTGTAGCCGGCGTCCAGCATGGTCGGGTTGGCGCTGTTGCGTACGACGGGCTCGACGAGCGCGGCGGCCCGGCCGAGCTTGCCCATCAGGGCGTCCACGTCGAAATCCGGGGCATCCACGTCGGCGTCGATTTTGTGCAGTGCGGCCAGCTCGGACAGGGCGGCCCGCACGGTCGGTACCAGCCGCACGGGCCATTCGTGCCCGCCGATCCTGCCGACGGCCTCGGCCAGCCTGGTCACCGCGTTGGAGCGGTTGACCTTCGATCCGTGTCCCGCCCTGCCGTGAGCGGTGAGCTTCAGCCAGGCGGTGCCGCGCTCTCCCGCCGCGATCGGGTAGAGCGCCATTCCGGGGCCGGCGTGGAAGGTGAACGCCCCGGATTCGCTGATGCCTTCGGTGCAGCCGTCGAACAGGCCGGCGTGCGTGCTCGCGAGGAAGTCGGACCCGTCGATCGCGCTCGCCTCCTCGTCGGCCGTGTAGGCGATGACGATGTCCCGGCGGGGCTTGACGCCGGCGCGCTTCCAGGCGCGTGCGACGGCGAGCACCATCGCGTCCATGTTCTTCATGTCGACGGCGCCGCGGCCCCACACCACGCCGTCCCGGACCTCGCCGGAGAACGGGTGCACGCTCCAGTCGTCGGGTTCGGCCGGCACCACGTCCAGATGGCCGTGGACCAGCAGGGCGTCGGCCGACGGATCGGTGCCTTCGATGCGGGCCACCACATTCGTACGGCCCGGGGTGCGCTCCAGCAGGGCGGGTTCGAGTCCCGCGTCGGCGAGCCGCTCGGCGACGTATTCGGCGGCGGGCCGCTCCCGGCAGTCACCGCCGCCACGGTTGGTGGTGTCGATCCGGATGAGCTCGGAGGTGAAGGTCACCACTTCGTCGAGCGCACGGCTGTCGATGGGGGTCGTCGTCACGTCAGCCATACTGCTCCTCCACCGCTGCGGAGACGATCGTCGTGACCGCCTTGAACGTGCGAATGCCCTCATACATCGTCCCGCTGGTGTACGCGACGCGCCGCTCGGCGGCCGAACGTTCCACTCCGGGCACCACCGTGGCGGCGGCGGCGAGATGCTCGGCATCGAATTCCAGCTCCACGGTGAACGGCCCGCCCCGGACCGGCTCGTGACGGACCGCGAGCGCCGCGGCCGCCGCGGCCGCGGCCCGGATGTCGGCTGCCGTACGGGCCGGGGTGCGGCAGACCGCCGCGTACCGTGAGACATGGTCCTTGACGGCGACCTTGTGTGCCCCGGGCGCGTATCCGAGGGCGTCCTCGCAGGTCAGGTCGTCGCCGGTGACCAGAATGACGGGGACTCCGCACTCGGCGACGACATGGGCGTTGAGCAGGCCCTCGCTCGCCCTGACGCCGTTCAGCCAGACGCCGGTGATGGAGTTGGCGAGATAGGTGTGGGCGAGCACGCCTTCCGTGCCCGCGCCGGTGTGGTAGCCGACGAAGGCGATGCCGTCGACGTCGCCGTGCTGCACGCCCTCGACCATGGACAGGGTCTTGTGGCGTCCGGTGAGCATCTCGGCACGCTCGTCGAGCTGCTCCAGCAGCAGGTTGCGCATGCTCCAGTGCGCCTCGTTGATGAGTACGTCATCGGCGCCGCCGTCGAAGAAGCCGAGCACCGCCGCGTTCACATCGGAGGTGAACATGGCCCGGCAGCGCTCCCACTGCGGTGTGCCCGGCAGTACGTCGGCGGGCCAGGTCACGCCGGTGGCGCCTTCCATGTCGGCGCTGATCAGGATCTTCACAGCTGTCTCCGTTCCCATCGGCCGCACCGCCCAAGCGCACCGGAAGCGCAGAGCGTGAGTGTAGACCGGAGGGCAGCTGCTCAACTGTGCGGTTCGCCCCTGGCGGTGATGCCAGGGGCGAACCGCTTCGCCGGAACCCGCCGTCTAGCCGAGCACCTTCTCCAGCGAGGCGAGGGCCGAGTGGAGTTCCTCTGGGGTGATGGTCAGCGGCGGCGCGATCCGGATGGTGGACCCGTGGGTGTCCTTGACGAGGACACCCTCGCGCATCAGGCGCTCGCTGATCTCCCGGCCGGTCCCGATCCGCGGGTCGACGTCGACGCCGGCCCACAGGCCGCGGGAGCGGAAGCCCACGACGCCCTTGCCGGTCAGGGCGGTGAGACCCTCGCTCAGTACGTCGCCGAGGGCGGTGGCCCTGCGCTGGTACTCGCCGGTCGCGAGCAGGTCGACGACGGCCGAACCGACCGCGGCGGACAACGGGTTGCCACCGAAGGTGGAGCCGTGCTCGCCGGGGCGCAGCACGGCCATGACCTCGCGCCGGGCGACCACCGCGGAGACGGGCACGATGCCGCCGCCGAGCGCCTTTCCGAGCAGCAGCATGTCCGGGAGGACCGACTCGTGGTCGACCGCCAGGGTGGTGCCGGTACGGCCGAGGCCGGACTGGATCTCGTCGGCGATGAACAGGCAGCCGGTGCGGCCGGTGAGCTCACGTACGCCGGTCAGATAGCCGTCGTCGGGGATGATGACGCCTGCCTCGCCCTGGATGGGCTCGATCAGCACCGCGGCCGTCGTCTCGTCCACGGCGGCCTCGATCGCGTCCAGGTCGTTGTACGGGACCACCCGGAAGCCGGGCGCGAACGGGCCGAAGCCGGTGCGGGCCACCGGGTCGCTGGAGAAGCCGACGATGGTGGTGGTCCGGCCGTGGAAGTTGCCGTCCGCGACAACGATGGTGGCCCGGTCGGGTGCGACGCCCTTGACCTCGTACGCCCATTTGCGGGCGATCTTGATGGCGCTCTCGACGGCCTCGGCGCCGGTGTTCATCGGCAGGACGGTGTCGAGGCCGGTGAGCTGGGTGAGGCCCTCGGCGAAACCGGCGAGCCGGTCGTTGTGGAAGGCACGCGAGGTGAGGGTGACCTCGTCGAGCTGCCGGTGGGCGGCGGCGATGAGCTCGGGGTGGCGGTGGCCGAAGTTGAGAGCCGAGTATCCGGCCAGCATGTCGAGGTAGCGGCGGCCCTCGACGTCCTCGACCCAGACGCCCTCGGCGCGGGCGACGACCACGGGCAGCGGGTGGTAGTTGTGCGCCAGAGTGGTGTCCTCGGCGCTGATCAGCTCGGCGGAGGAGCGCTCGGTGCGTACGGGCGTGAGGGTCATGCGCGGATCTCCTGAGTGCAGCACTTGATGCCGCCGCCGGCCTTGTGGAACTCGGACATGTCGACGGGGACGGGTACGTATCCGTGGGTGACGAGCTGCCCGATGAGGGCTTCGGCACGCGGGGCGACGAGGACGTGCCGTCCGTCGGAGACGGAGTTGAGGCCGAAGGCCATGGCGTCCTCCCGGGTGGCGATCACGGCCTGCGGGAAGAGCCGCTGAAGTACCTCCCGGCTGCCCGGGGAGAACGCGTCCGGGTAGTACGCGATGTTCTCGTCGTCGAGGACGAACAGCGCGGTGTCGAGGTGGTAGAAGTACGGGTCCACCAGTTGCAGGCCGACCGTCGGCATGCCGAAGAACTCCTGCACCTCCCGGTGTGCGTCGGGGGTCGTACGGAATCCGGTGCCGGCCAGGATGTGGCTGCCGACGGGGACGAGGTCGCCCTCGCCTTCGCAGACCGTTTCCGACTGGTGGACGTCGAAACCGGCGGCCTTGAACCAGGCGGCGTACAGCGCCTCCTCCGGCCGGCGCTGCGGTGCGTGGAAGCGGGAGCCGAACACCTTGCCCTCGGCGACGAGTACCGAGTTGGCCGCGAACACCATGTCGGGCAGGCCTGCTTCGGGCTCCACTGTCTCCACCGTGTGGCCGAGCTCGCGGTAGGTGCCCACGAGGGTGTTCCACTGGGAGAGCGCGAGGTCGAGATCGACTTCCACGTTCTCGCTCATCCATGGGTTGATGGCGTACTGCACGTCGAAGTACCGGGGCTCGCAGACGAGATAGCGCCGTGCGCGAGACAGACGGCTGGCTGGCACCGAGTGTTTCCTCCCACTTCCAGGGGACGGCTCAAGGGGGACGACCGGGGACGACCCGGACGTCATCCACGGTAGAAAGCGGGGCTGACCTGCGACAAGAATCAGATCCTGCGCATGTGCGCAGGAATGCTGCGTGAATTGGGCACTCGGCGATGGATTGTTTCGCCGGTACGGCTCAGGGACCCGCCGAGCGGCCCCGGTGGACCGATTATCGGATTGAACGCGGGGTCCGGCCCGTGCTACCACTACCGGGTTTACGGATGCCGATCATGATGCACGCGAAGGGCTGGACGACATGGCGCTCGGGGACCTGGTGAAGCTGCGGGCGATGGGGCCTTCGGATGCCGAAGCGCTCTGGCGCTGGAACCACGATCCGGATGTGATGCGCTGGATGGACGACACCTACCCGCAGTCGCTCGCCCAGGTCGAGAAGTGGATGACCGAGCGGGCGCGCAACACGTACGCAGACGTGCTGTTCGGCATCGAGGTGCTCGATGACGGCAAGCTCATCGGTCTCGTCGCGCTGCACGGCGCGGAACCGGAGAAGGGCTGCGCCGAGCTCGACATCTACCTCGGCGAGAAGGAGTACTGGGGACGCGGCCACGCCACCGACGCCATGCGGACGGCATGCCGCTACGGCTTCGACGACATGCGGCTGCACAAGATCACACTGACCGTGGTCACCGAGAACCACGCCGCTCACCGCGTCTACGAGAAGGTCGGCTTCGTCGACGAGGGCAGGCTGCGACAGGTCTTCCGGCGCGACGGCCGGTGGTACGACATGTTCACCATGGGCCTGCTCGAAGGCGAACTGCGCTGACTGCGCCGGCTCCGGTCAGTCCGAGAGGCCGGGCGCGGATGCGTCGCCGCCGGGCGCCGTGGCGGCCCGGCCGGCACCGGCCTCCGGACTGCCGGTGAGCAGGTGGGAGAGCACCATGTAGCTGATCGTCTTGCGGATGAACGGCTCGGCCCGGATGCGCTCGAGCACCTCTTCGAAGTGCTCCACATCGGTGGCCCGCACATGCAGCAGCGCGTCGGCGCCGCCGGTCACGGTCATCGCGGCCATGATCTCGGGGTAGTTGCGGACGACTTCGGCCAGGCGCCGGGGCGGGGCGGCGCTGTCGCAGTACACCTCGACATACGCCTCCGTGCGCCAGCCGAGGGCGGCCGGCCGGACCGTGGTCGTGAAACCGGTGATGATGTCGCTCTCGCGCATCCGGTCGACGCGCCGTTTGACGGCGGTGGCCGACAGGCCGATCGCCGCACCGATCTCGGTGAAACTGGTCCGCGCGTTCGCGACCAGGGCGGCCACGATCTTCCGGTCCAACTCGTCGAACGGAACCGACTTGTTCGTCATATTGGTGATCCTTCGGGCGGCCTGGTCGCGCGCGGACCTTACCGGAAGATCGCCATCGCCTGCACTTCAAGGATCGCGTCGTCGGGGTTCCAGTCCTGGACCTTGCCGAGGCAGCGGGCCGAGAAGTTGCCCCGCGGCACCTCGTTGCGCAGGCCCTCGGTCGCGCAGGTGACCCGCACCCGCGGCCCCCGGGCGGGGACGTCGGGGTCCCCGTAGGGTGCGAGGAAAACCGTGGTCTCGGGGGATTCCTCGATCTTGCGGAACCGGCCCCTGATCAGGACGAAGTCCTCGATGTCCCGCAGCCGTACGCTCCGCTGCGACGCCCTGGTCCCGTGCAGCGTCGCAAGTCCCCGTACCAGCGCCGTGTTGCGCCGTACGCTCTGGTTGACGAGGTCGACATGGACGATGACGTCCTTCTGCTCAAGCACGTCCATGATGACGCCGATCACCGAAATGGGTTCGGCCACCTGCATGTACTTGCTGACGATCTCGCTGTTGTCCCGCTTGCCGCCGCCCGCGCTCAGCCCGAGGACACTGGCGCGGATGGTGCCGTCCTTGCTGTCGATGGTCCGCTGCTCCACCTCCTTGCGCAGCGCCGCCGCGTGGCCGCGCATCTGGTAGTGGTCCATGACGGACCGGTCGTGCAGATAGAAACAGATGCTGTACGTGAGGTTCTGGCCACTACCGCGCCTGCCGCTGGAGAGCCGGATGACCGCCATGACCAGCAGCGTGACGGCTCCGGCCACCGTCAGCAGCCACAGAAGCATCCAGGGCCACCAGACGCCCCACCACGCCTCACTGAACACACCCACGTATCTCCTTGAAAGCGCTCAGGAGCGACTGGGCGGTGGCGTCGACCATCCGGCCGCCGGTGGCCCGTGCCGCTCGATCGAGTTCCCTGGTGTCCGCCTCCCCGTAGCGGACGGTGTAGGTGCGCACCTCCCGTGCCTCCCGGGGCAGCGCGCCGTGCTTGCGGACGAAGGCGTCGAGGTCCATCCCCGCATTGTTCTCGCCGTCGGTCATGAGCACGATGGAGACGTCCTGCCCCCGCTTCTCACGTACCAGGGAGGCCACTTCACCGTAGGCGTGGTCGAGGGCGGACCAGATGGCCGTGGACCCGGCGAAGTCGTCGGAGGCCACGAAGGAGCGCAGCCGGTCCAGGTCACGCTGTCCCTCGTAGGTCACGCTGCGCTCGTCCAGCACCCGGCCGCCGAAGCGCATCACGGTGAGCGTCTCGCCCCGGTGGAACCGGACGAACTTGCCGGAGCGCGAGTCGTCCGCCCCGCTGAGGCCGCCGAACGCATCGCGCAGCTGCGCGATGCGCTCGCCGCGCATCGAACGGGAGAAGTCGAGCAGGAAGATCACCCGCGCTGGACTGTTCCGCTCCGGATCCCCGTAGTCGGCGAGCAGCCGGTCCACGACCTCCTGGTCGGCGGGGAAGTACAGGGCGTTGCCGAGGGGCTCGCGCAGGCCGGCGGAGCGGGGAACAGCCGGATCGATCGGCCGGCGCCGCGTGCGCTCCATGATTCTCTTCTGGACCGTCTCGCTCCTGAGCCAGTCCACCATCCTGTCGTACGCGTCCCGCTCGGCCGGGTCGAGCAGCAGCACCGGGTAATCGGAGAGCACCATGCCGTCGTCGGGGTAGACGATCTCCAGCGGCCGGCGCAGCCTGCCGCTCGCGTTGAGCGAGAGCAGTTCGGATTCATAGGTGATCAGGGCGCCCAGTTCGTCCTGTTGGCGTACGAAGTCGCCGGCCAGGCGGTCGGAAGAGTCCGCGGTGAGCTCGTGGCCGGCGAAGAAGCCGCGCAGCCGGTCGCAGGAGACGTCCTGGGGGCGCAGCGGGCTGCCCGTGCCGGCCGCGGCGGTCGCGACTCCTACGAGAGCGGCGAGTCCGCTGTTGCTGCGCCGCGGGTCGGCCATCGCGAACTTCAGGGTGCCGTCGGCCGCCGCGTCCGCGGCGTCGGCCCAGGAGATCCGGCCGTCGTTCGCGCCGCGGCGCAGCTGTGCGGCCAGTGCGGGCCGCATGCCGATGACGACGGGCGATCGCATGATGCCGGTCGCGAGCGGCGGCTCGGCGCCCGGCGCGGTCTCCTTCTGCTTGAGCCGCAAGTAGCGGTCGGAGGAGAGCCAGGCGAGATCGTGCCGGTACTTTCCGGAGGCGAGGGCGTTGCTGGCGTCCACGGTGCCCCGGTAGTCGATCTCCAGCCTGATCCCGGTCTCACGGCGCAGATCGTCGAGGACGGGGCCCATGTCGGCAAGTTCCGAACTGGCCAGGACCCTCAGGGTCACGTTCTCGGGCCGGTCCGTGGAGCAGGCCGTGGCCGCGGCGAGCCAGAGGCCGGCCAGGCACAGGGCCACAACGCGCCTTGCCCGGTGGCGGCGCGGGCGCATCAGGGCCGCCCCGGCAGAGGTTCGACGGCGGGGCAGTCGCCGACGATGGAGATCATCCGCTCCAGATGGCGCAGCCGGGGCATCGAGGTCCTGGTGTCGTTGCTCTCCATCGACGGGACGGGGATGTTCCGGTCCCGCAGGAAGCCGGTCAGCTGATCGCCGGATATCTGGCCGGTCGGATCGAGGATGCGGAAGCCGAGTTCCATGGCCCGTCGGCGTAACTCCGGATCGGTGGTGATGAGTTCACCGAGCCGGTCACCGTCGGCGTTGAGCGCGATGAACTGGGGCTGGGTCACCAGCCGGCTGGACGGGTACAGCAGCACCCGCTGTCCGTCCAGCTTCTGCGACTCGGCCTGATGGCGCACCTGGTAGCTGAGGTACTGGTGCTCGTACGCCACCACCACAGGGGCGATCGCCT
This sequence comes from Streptomyces sp. NBC_00390, assembly GCF_036057275.1. NCBI lineage: Bacteria > Bacillati > Actinomycetota > Actinomycetes > Kitasatosporales > Streptomycetaceae > Streptomyces > Streptomyces sp. NBC_00390. The sequence goes on from NZ_CP107945.1 coordinate 1,376,162, forward strand.
TGCCCTCCGGGGAGATGTAGGTGCGGAACACATCCGCGGCCGGCAGTCCCTGCTCCATGAGGTGCTTGATCGCCCGCGCCCGCTCGTCCGCCTCCGGGTCCGTGTCCGGCACTTCGTCGCCCTTGCCGTGCCAGGTGAACGCGACCAGCGCCAGATAGGTGCCTGCCGAATTGGAGCCGCACACATCGGGGCTCTGGGTGACGATCCGGTTGGCGTTGGTGATGCCGTGATCCCTTATCCCGATGTCGTTCCACCGCACCTGCCGGTGGATGTGGTCGAGGAACTTCGGCATGTCCAGCACGTAGTACAGCGGTCCGTCCGGTCCTGAATCACCCTGCGCGGTGGCGATCCCGGCGTCTCGCAGGGTGTCGGCGTATTCGCGGTAGGTGGCGAGCACGATGGGACTGACGAACGGCCGGTGCACCTTGGCGTATTGGTTCTTCGATGCGCGGACGGTGGTGACCAGGTCCCCGGCCGGCTGGCCCGAGGGAAAGACGAAGTCGTACCGGGACATGTCCCGGATCGCCACCTCACGCGACCCTGAGCTGGTGATGTGCACCCGTATGTGATGCTTCATCAAAATGCGCTGGACCTCGGGGTCCTCGAAGAAGTCCCGCTTGGAGGCCATCTTCCCTTCGAGGGTGATGACCCGCTGGAAGGGAAGCAGGATGTTCCCCGAGACCGCCAGCGTGACCGCACTGATCAGTACGGCGGCCAGCAGCGGCACGGCGACGACCAGGAAGCTGCGCCGCGACGACAAGGACGCCGAACCCTGGCGGATCGCCAGCCGCGGCTCCTCGATGACCGGTCTTTCCCCGATGGCCACGGCCGCCTCCCCCACAGTCCCCCGACCCGTGGCTGTCAGCCTGTCGCACCTGGATGGCCTCCTGGGCGCATTCAGCTCAATCCGAGGTGAACACCTGGGTATACGGCGAGGGCACGCAGGGCGGACGGGGTCCCGGGTCGGCCCCGTCAGTCGCGTCAGTCCTCGTGGCCGAGCTGCAGGTCGCGCTCGGTGCGACCGCCGCCCGCGACCTGCAGGACGGTCGCAACCGGCGGGTAGCCGGCGGCGATCACGGTGTACTCGCCGGACGACAGGTCCACGAAACGGAATGTGCCGTCGGGGCCCGTGGTCATGGTGTCCACGACATTGCCCGCCGCGTCGAGCAGGGTGACGCGGGCGTCGTCCACCGGCCGTCCGTCTCCGGCGCGCACCGTGCCGCGCAGCAGGGCGCCGCCGGCCAGTTCGATGTCCTGCCGGGTCTCCCGGGACGCCTGCACGCTCACGGGGTGGGCGGCGGGCCGGAACGCGGGGGCGCTGGCGGCGAGCGTGTACTCCCCCGCCACCAACTCCGTGATCACATAGCCGCCTTCGCGTCCGCTGCGGGTGGTGGCCACGACCTCGCCGCGGACATCGGTGAGGGTGACCGCGGCGTCCCGCACCGGGGAGCCGTCGGCGGTCACGACCGTCCCGGCGAGCCGTCCCGCGCCGCCGAGCACCACGTCGAGTTCGACGGGCCGCTCGCCGACGGTCACGGTGACGGCCTGCGGCTGGTGCCCGCCGGCCGCCGCGATCATGACGTACGAGCCGGATCCGGGCACACTCAGCGCGTACCGGCCGTCCTCGCCGCTCGCGCCCCGGCCGATCTGCCGTCCCGTGACGTCGATGAGCGTGAGCGCGGCACGCGGCACGGTGCTGCCGTCATGGTGCTGCACGATGCCGCAGACGGGGACTCCGGCGGCGCGGTGGGCGGGGCCCGGCCGGGCGCCCGGTGCGCCGGTGCCCGGGGTGGCGCTGCGGGCGTGCGGGACGGCGGGCTCGGCGGCGTAGGCGTTGTGGGACACCAGCGGTTTCTCCTTGAGGAAGAAGGCGATGAGCAGGCCGAGCACGAGAACCGGCACAAGGAAGAGGAAGATCCGGGGCATCGCGTCCGCGTACGCCTGGACATAGCCGTCGCGCACGGCGGGCGGCATGGCGTGCACCAGCTGCGGAGTGATGGACGCGGGATCAGGGAGGTCCGCTCCCGCGGGAAGGCGGTCGGCGAGGGCTTCGGTGAGCCGGTCGGCGAAGAGCGTGCCGAAGACTGCCGCGCCGACGCTGCCGCCGATCTGCCGAAAGTAGTTGTTGGCGCTGGTGGCGGTGCCGAGGTCGGCGGGTGGCACCGCGTTCTGCACCGCGAGGACCAGTACGGGCAGCACCAATCCGATGCCCACGCCGAGCACGGCCTGCCAGATGCTGTACTCCAGCCGGGATGTCGCGGCGTCCAGACCGGAGAGCAGCCACATGCCGACGGCCGCGACCGCGCTGCCGAGGACCGGGTAGACCTTGTAGCGCCCGGTGTGGCTGATGAGGTGTCCCGAGACGATGGAGGCGACGACGATGCCGCCCATCAGCGGGAGCATCAGCAGGCCCGATTCGGTGGCGCTGGCGCCGTCGACCATCTGGAGGAAGGTCGGCAGATAGCTGGCCGCGCCGAAGAGTGCGACGCCGATGACCGCACCGACGAGGGAGGTGACAGTGAAGACGGAGTCCCGGAACAGCCGCAGCGGAATGACGGGTTCGGGTGCGAAGTGCTCGACGACCAGGAAGAGCAGGGTGCTTGCGGCTGCCCCGGCGGCGAGCGACAGGATGACGTTCGAGTCCCATGCGTACTGCGTGCCGCCCCAACTGGTGAGCAGGACCAGGCAGGTGGAGGCGGCGGCGAGGAACAGTGCGCCGAGGACGTCGAGCCGGGCGCGGGCGGCAGGCCTGGGAAGCTTGAGGACCAGGGTGACCACGAGCAGGGTGACCAGGCCGAAGGGGACGTTGAAGTAGAAGCACCAGCGCCAGGAGGCGTGATCGGTGAAGAAACCGCCGAGCAGGGGGCCGGCGACGGAGGCGAGTCCGAACGCGGCCCCGATCAGTCCCATGAAGCGGCCGCGCTCCCGGGGCGGGACGATGTCCGCGATGATCGCCTGCACGCCGATCATGAGCCCGCCGGCGCCCGCGCCCTGGAGGGCACGGAAGGCGATGAGCTGGTCCATGGTGCGTGACCAGCCGGCCAGTGCGGAGCCGACGACGAAGACGACGATGGCGAACTGGAAGACGCCCTTGCGGCCGAAGAGATCGCCGAGTTTGCCGTAGACCGGCAGGCCGATGGTGGCGGTGAGCAGATAGGCGGTGATCGCCCAGGGCATCCGGTCCAGGCCCTGCAGCTCACCGACGATCTTCGGCAGAGCGGTGGCGACGATCATCTGCTCCAGCGCGGCGAGCAGCAGCGCGAGCATCAGAGCCATGAAGACCAGGCGTACGCGGCGTGGACTGAGCGCGGCGGGGGCGTCGGTCGCGGAGGCTGCGGGTGGCATGGCCGCCGGTGCGGCCTGCTCGTCCTTCACCAGTGTGCTGCCGCCCACGGATCTGTCTCCCCTCGTCGCCTGCGCGCCGCCATTCTCCGCATTACGCGCCAAGTGGGAGCAAGCCGGACGACGGCACGCCCGTGACCGGGCGGAGGGGTCAACTGGTGTGCGGGGGGCGCGTTTCAGGCGCTCATCAGGAGCTTTCCCGCGGCGCCGGGTGCGCGGGGCGCACGAGACGCCGCGGGGAAAACCACTCGATCCGGTGAGTGCGCTTCTCTACTTCTCGACTTCGGCGGCGAGCCTGGCGAGCACGGCGTCGTAGATCCGGCTGAGGCCCTTGGGAGCGAAGGTCCGCTCGAAGAAGCCGCCGATGCCGCCGGCGCCGTTCCACACGGTGGTGACGACGGCCCGGGACTTGCCCTCACCGGCCGGGGTGACGGTCCAGGTGGTCACCATCGAGGAGTTGCGGTCCTTCTCGACGAGCTGCCCGTCGGTGGGCTCGGTGACCTCGAGCAGGCAGTCACGGATGCGCTTGCTGGTCGCCTGGAGCTTCCAGTGGACGAGCGTGCCCTCACCGTCGCCGCCCTCGCGGACCTCGTACTCACTGAAGTGCTCGGTCAGGAGCTTCGCGCGGGTGTTCTCGTAGTCGGCCACGGCATCGAACACCGTCTCCGCGTCAGCCGCGATGATCCGCTCCGTGGTGGCCTCGACCTGCGCCATTCCTGTTCCTCCAACAATCGCTCCGAACGGGGTACGGCAAGCCAACCACCCCGCGAGCCCCCTCCCAAATCAAGCGGCCGGCGGTCCCGGCCGTACGAGGCAGCAGAGGCAGCACGGGGCAGCACGCCATGGGTCAAGAAGCAGGCGACCGGAAGCACGTCCGGCGCGGTGCGCGGCCTCCGATCAGGGGCAGCGGTCCGCAAGGACGCAGAACTCGTTCCCCTCCGGGTCGGCAAGTACGACCCAGCTCGCATCGCCCTGGCCGACGTCGGCGTGTCGAGCACCCAGGTCGAGCAGGCGACGGACCTCTTCCTCCTGCTCCCTGTCGGTCGGGTTGACGTCGATGTGGAGCCTGTTCTTGACGATCTTGCCCTCGGGCACGTGCGCGAAGGTCAACCTCGGCGGCACTGGGCCAAGGCGGTTCCTGCCTTCAGGCACCGCAGGGGAGCCGATGATGACAATTCCGTCGCCTTCGTCCTGCACCTCGTAGTCAAGGACCGCGCACCAGAACCGGGCGAGACCGCTGGGATCGGCACAGTCGATCGCAAGCTCGGTGAACTTACTGGTCATGTCAGGACCTTCCAGTCACGTAGCGGGTCCGCCGAAGGTCACACGCTAACCGCAGTGTTCGACGGCGAGGTGGGCCGCACGTGGCGTGCGTTCGTCGAGGGCCTGGTGGGGGCGCAGTGTCATCCCACCGTCCTTCCCGACCCCCTCGACTCAACCCCCTGCCGGAAAGTTGGCTCACTCCCAGCACGATCATGGGAACGTATGTTCTATTCTGTGGCCAGTGCTACCGAGGAGGCGTCCATGCGCTGGGACAATCTGGTCGACAACCCCGCCGCAACCGGGGACACCGCGCTTTTCGGCACGTCCGCGGTGACCACCCGTACGTTCGACACACCTGAATTCCGCGGCTTCACCTTCCACGAGATCCGGGCCCGCTCGATCCTGAACCGGGTACCGGGAGCCTCACGGATGCCGTTCGAATGGACGGTCAATCCCTACCGGGGCTGCACACACGCCTGCGTGTACTGCTTCGCCCGCAAGACCCACAGCTACCTGGACCTCGACACCGGAATCGGCTTCGACTCCCAGATCGTCGTGAAGATCAACGCACCTGAGCTGCTGAGCCGGCAGCTCGGCTCCCGGCAGTGGCACGGCGCGCACATCGCGATGGGCACCAATGTGGACTGCTACCAGCGGGCGGAGGGCCGCTACCGGCTGATGCCGGGCATCCTCACGGCGCTGCGCGACCATGCGAACCCGTTCTCCATCCTCACCAAGGGCACGCTGATCCTGCGCGACCTGGAGCTGCTCCGGCAGGCTGCCGAGGTCACGGAGGTCGGCGTCTCGGTGTCGGTGGGCTTCGTCGACCAGCAGCTGTGGCGCACCGTCGAACCGGGCACCCCCTCCCCCGAGCGCCGTCTCGACGTGGTGCGCACCCTCACCGACCACGGCATCGGCTGCGGGGTCTTGATGGCTCCGGTGATCCCGTTCCTCGGCGACCATCCGGACCAGCTTCGTGCGACGGTCCGCGCGATCGCCGCCTCGGGGGCGACATCGGTGACTCCGCTCGTACTTCATCTGCGCCCCGGCGCACGCGAGTGGTTCATGGCCTGGCTGCGCGAACACCATCCGCATCTGGTGGCGCGCTACGAGCGGCTGTACGCGGAGGGGTCGTACGCGCCCAAGTGGTACCAGCGACGGATCACCCGCCATGTCCATGAACTGGCCACGGAGTTCGGCATCGGCCCGTCGTCGGGCCGGACAATGCCGCGCCGGATCCCGGCCCGCCCGGTGCCGGACACCGTGTCACCGGAGCCGACCCAACTGACCTTGCTCTGAGCCGGACATCCGCCGGCCGGTCAGACGGCATGCACCGGCCGGACCGACCAGGTGGACCGGGCCGTGCCCGGTGGGCGGGCGGCTGTCAGTGGCGTACGCGAGGATGAGCGGTGACCGACGAGGGCCGGCTGCCTGGGGAGGGTGCCGCATGGGGATCTGCGTACGGGAGACGACCGTCGACGACTGCGAGCCCGTCGCCGTGGTCCGGGTGCGCGGCCGGCAGTACGCGTACGCCGGGCTGATGCCGCAGTCGTTGGGACTGGCGGCGGGAACAGCCTGCCACAGCCGCGAGGGCGAACGTGAGGGGAACGAGGGCCAGGACTGCACGACAGGAACGCAACGCGAGCCACCCCAACACACAGGACATCAGCCTGACCGGCCTGCCGGCGCAAGCGGGATCGTAGGCCAGGGTCGTCCGTACCGGATCGGGCGGGTACGCGCCGGACGCCGCTCACACGGCAGGGGCCCATCGGGCCGAGCCGGTGTCGTAGTCGTAGACGGGTCGGCCCCGGATGCCGCTCGTTCGGAACGGACGGCCGTGGTCGTCGATGCGTACCGTGCCGGCTCGGCCGCCGCTGCTCCAGGCCAGCTCCAGGTACCAGTCGCAGTCACAGGAGACCGCTCGGCCGGTGACCAGCAGTACCTCGGGATCGGTGACCGAGACCTTGTACGGGAAGGACACGGCGGGGATCGGCTCGCCGGAGTCGTTGCCGGCGACGGAGCGGGCGAGCGGACGGGGTTTGTCGAGGTCGACGTCGAACAGGCGGGGTGTGAGCGAGCCGCCGCAGCCGGAGCTCATCCGGTAGACGTTGTGGGCCGGCGGCGTCCGCCTGGCGAGCACACGGACCCGCAGCTCCTGCAGGACCACCGCCTTGTCGCTCCTGCCCTGCACGGTGATCCGTACGAAGGTGTCGCCGCCGTGCACCGCGCCGACGGACCGCGCCCAGGGCGCGGCGTCCGACGCGGCGGGCGGTGGTGGCACGGCAGATGGTCCGCGGTCGACCAGATAGGCGTGGTCGCAGCCGTTCTGCCAGACATGCTGATCGGTGGTCCAGGTGAATGGCGTGCCACTGCCACCAGGGCGGGCGGTCGTGGTGGGGCGGGGAGCGGGCTCGGCGGGAGCAGGGCTGTGCGGACCCGCGCTTGCGGACAGCCCGTCGACCGGGCCCGACGCGGTCGCGTCCGGCGAGGCGGATCCCTTGCGTAAGGCCGGAGCGGAGCGGGAGCCCGTGGTGTCGCCGCCGGGCCGCTGCGCGGTGGTGTCCTGTCCGCCGGACTCCCGGAGTGGGGACCGGTCGACGGCCAGCAGCAGGACGAGCGACGCGACGAGGGAGGTGACGAGGGCGGCGCCATAGGCGGCGCGGCGGCGTCCCGGTGAGCGGGGCGCGACAGGGAGTTCGGCCGGTCCTGCGGCCGGGGCGGGCGGCCCCTGGTCGCGCCCGCCGCCGAGCACGAACGTCGTCGTTGCGTCGGCGGCGTCGTCGGCATGGTCGGTGGCGGCATGCGCACCCGCGCGAGCGGCCTCGGACGCATCCGCGCCCGCGCCGGGATCCATGGGCGAGCCGTCCTTCGTCTCCGCCGCCTGGCCCGTGACCGGGTCCGCCACGCCCTCCTCGCCGGCCGGGTCCCCGTCACCGGTCGGTGCCCGTCCCACCCCGTTGTTCTCCTGGCGGCTGCTTCGCTCCACGTCGGCCCGGAGCCAGAGCCGGTGCAGCGCGAGCAGTTCCTCGCCCCGGCAGCCGCACAGCCGGGCCAGGCGTTCCACCGGGGCGAACTCCACCGGCACCGTCTGCCCGGCGCAGTAACGGTGCAGCGTCGATGCGCTGACTCCCACCCGGCGTGCCAGCGCGCCGTAGCTGCGGCCCGATGCGTCACGGATCTCCCGCAGCCGCCGCGCGAACGCCTCGGTCTCCCGCGCTGTGCTCACGACATCCACTCCCCCCGGCCGTCCCAGGACGGCATTCCACCCTCCTGCATGACCCCACGTCACGAGGGGTGGAATGGTTCCACCGTTCCACGGCCGCCCGCGGCGCTTGCCCGGCCGCCGCCCCGTCCGGAAGCTGGTGATCGTTCAGCACGCCGTCACCACGGGGGAACTGCTTTCATGAAGACATTCCGCACCGCTGCCCTGACCACCGCGGCCGTCACCCTGACGATCGTTCCGGTCACGACCGCCACCGCGGCAACGCCCGCGCCCAGGTTCCTCTCGGCATCCCAGCTGCCGGCCGCACCCACTCCATGGACGGCTGACCCGGTCCGCAAGGGCCTGCCCACCGAGGGCTCGGTCTGCACCGCAAAGATCACGCCCAAAGCGGGAAGCTCGTACCGCAACTTCCGCACCGACCTGGACACGAGCGCCCGCCAGACGACCACGGTCGCCCCGACCGCCGCTGCGGCCAAGGCCCTCGCGGCCAAGCTCAGTGCCTCGGTCGCGGGATGCCTCGACCGGCTCAAGGAGCAGTACCCGACCCTCGAGGGCGAAACCCTGTACCACGGCAGGATCGCCGTGGAGGAGGGCGCGCACATCTACAGCATCGACACCTCCGACACCGAGATCGGCTCGACCGACATCGCGCTGTACGCGATCGGCCGCGACGGCCGGACGGTGACCGTCGTCGAGTGGGGTCAGCTGGGAGACCTCGACGGCGCACCCGTCACGGGCTTCAAGAACACGGCACGCACAGCCGTGGCCAAGCTCTACTGACCACGGCACAACGGCACTTCACCACCAGCGGTTCACCCACAGCACTTCCGCAGCAGCGTTTCCACAGCGGCCTTCACAGAACTGAGAGAGCCGACAGAGCCAACAGAACTGTCCGTCGGCACCACTCGGCGGACATATCGGGGGAGCCGCGTGCTCCGGGTCCGGACTCCCGGCCCGGAGCACGCGGCGTGTGGACGCGCACCCCGCGTACGTCAGCCGAGACGGGCCAGCGCCGCCTCCGCCGCCGCCGCAAGACGCGGATGCGACCGCGCGGAGCTCAGTACCAGCCCCGCCCGCTCGTCGCCCAGCGCGCCCAGGCCCTCGACACAGGCCAGCGCGACCCGCCAGTGCGGATCGCCGGGGGCGGCCAGTCGCCGGCCGAGCACGGTGATCAGGGCCGGTACGGATTCCGGTGCCCGCAGCCGGGTCAGCAGGCGGACGGGCGTCAGGGCGTACGCGACGCGCAGCTCGTTGGTGGCGAGGGCCGCCGCGGCGCGCGGCGTGCGGGGATCGGCGAGCCTGGCCAGAGCGTGAGCGGCCGAGACACAGCGGTCGGGATCGCGGTGATTGAGCAGCAGGACCAGGGATTCGAAGGCCCGCCGGTCCCCCGCGCAGCCGAGCCGGAATGCGGCGATCTCACGGGCCCACAAGGGGCGTTGCGCTTCGGTGAGGACCGCGGCGAGTTCCTCGCGGTCCTCGGTGACGAGCAGACGCTCGTACGCCGCCTCGCCGCCCGCCTCGTTCCGCAGCCGGTGTGCCAGTGACCGTAACTCCTCGTCCACGGCCGTCAGGGTATCGGCGATTCGCCTCCGTTTGGTCGGCGATCCAGATCACACAGGGTCGGACGGCCCCAGGTCTGGCGCGCTCGTTACCCGCGAGTTAATCTCAAGTGAGCGGGGAACCCCCGCAGACCCGCGGTGGCCTGGTGACGCAGCCACCGCTGGGGGCACCTCCCATACCGCAAGGCATGGGGGAATGTCGGTTCGGCAGCTCAGTTTGTACGACGCGACTCGGGACAGAGTCCGTCGGCCCAGCACCACGACACGCGATTGCCGCGCGCCGTGCGCTTTCCCTCAGCAGCACGCCTTCGGACGGTCGGCCTTCCCGGCGTCCCGTCCCTGTGACAGCCGCTTCGCGCACCGGCCCGCCCACGCTCCTCATCAGTCGTCACTCATCCCTGGAGTCCCGTGATGGACACCCCTCTCTCCACCATTGCCGTCGTCGGCCTCGGCACGATGGGCACCGGCATCGCCGAGGTCCTCGCCCGCGCCGGACGTGAAGTCATCGGCATCGACATCAGCGACGCCGCCGCCCAGCAGGCCGTCGTCGCGCTCGAGGCCTCCACCGCCCGTGCCGTGGAGCGCGAGCGGATCACCGAGGAGGAGCGCCGCACCGTCCTCGCACGCTTCCGCACCTTCTCCGATCTGCAGGCAGCGGCCGAAGCCGACCTCGTGATCGAGGTCGTGCCCGAGTCGTACGAGGTCAAGCAGCTGGTCGTCCGTGAGCTGGACGCCGTCGTCCGCCCCGACGCGATCATCGCCACCGGCACCAACGCCCTGTCGGTGACCCGGCTGGCCGCCGAGTCGGCGCACCCGGAGCGCGTGCTCGGCCTGCACTTCTTCAACCCGGCCCCGGCGATGAAGCTGGTCGAGGTCGTCTCCTCGGTGCTGACTGCGCCGCCGGCCGTCGAGGCCGTCACCGCGCTCGCCCGTGAGCTGGGCAAGGAGCCGGTCAGGGTCGGCGACCGTCCCGGTTTCATCGCGGACGGGCTGCTCTTCGGCTATCTGAACCAGGCCGCCGCGATGTACGAGGCGAACTACGCCTCCCGCGAGGACATCGACGCCGCGATGAAGCTCGGCTGCGGGCTGCCGATGGGCCCGCTCGCCCTGCTGGACCTGATCGGCATCGACACCGCGCGCACGGTCCTGGAGGCCATGTACACCGAGTCCCAGGACCGGCTGCACGCTCCGGCCCCGATCCTGAAGCAGCTCAGCGAGGCGGGTCTGACCGGCCGCAAGGCGGGCCGCGGCTTCTACACGTACGCCGCCCCCGGCACCTCCGTGCTCGAGGCGGACGCCCTGACCCCGCAGCCGTCGGCCGAGGACGGTGCCGGCCGGGAGGTCGGCTCGGTCGGCGTGGCCGGCTCGGGCACCATGGCCAGCGGTATCGCCGAGGTCTTCGCCAAGGGCGGTTACGACGTCGTGCTCGCGGCCCGCAGCCTGGAGAAGGCGGAGGTGGCCAAGGCCCGGATCGCCAAGTCCCTTGCCCGCTCGGTCGACAAGGGCCGGATGACGGCCGAGGTCCGCGACGAGACGCTGGCCCGGATCACGCCGGCCGGCTCGCTCGACGCCTTCGCCGAGGTCGATCTGGCAGTGGAGGCCGTGGCCGAGGACCTGGAGATCAAGCAGCAGCTGTTCGCCACCCTCGACAAGGTCTGCAAGCAGGGCGCGGTGCTCGCCACCACGACCTCCTCGCTGCCCGTCGTCGCCTGCGCCCGCGCCACCTCGCGCCCGCAGGACGTCATCGGTATGCACTTCTTCAACCCCGCGCCGGCGATGAAGCTGGTCGAGATCGTCCGTACGGTGCTGACCTCGGACGATGTCCACGCCACGGTTCGCGCGGTCACCAAGAAGATCAAGAAGCACCCGGTGGACTGCGGCGACCGCGCCGGGTTCATCGTGAACGCGCTGCTCTTCCCGTACCTGAACAACGCGATCAAGATGGTCGAGGAGCACTACGCCTCCCTCGACGACATCGACGCCGCGATGAAGCTGGGCGGCGGCTACCCGATGGGGCCGTTCGAGCTCCTCGACGTGGTCGGTCTCGATGTGTCGCTCGCGATCGAGAAGGTCCTGCACAGCGAGTTCCGTGACCCGGGTCTGGCCCCGGCCCCGCTGCTGGAGCACTTGGTGGCCGCGGGGTGCCTCGGCCGCAAGACGGGGCGCGGCTTCCGCGAACATGCCCGGCGTTGATGCCGAAGGGGGCTGGGGAGGGCTGCTGAATCCGGGCGGTCCTCCCCCGTCCTCCGGCACGGGGATCGAGCCCCCGCAGGCGCGCTCGGCTGCGCGAATGCAGTACGTTCAGGTCATGCCCCAGCCCGCTGATCCCACCCGACGGCCCACCCGCCAAGGCGCCTCGTCCGACGCTCCGGAGAGCGCCGCAGGCTCCCGCGCCGCAGCCCAGCGTCTGAAGATGCGGCGTGAACTGGCAGCGGCGGCGATGGAGTTGTTCGCGACCAAGGGGTACGAGGCGACGACCGTCGACGAGATCGCCGCCACGGCGGGGGTGGCGCGCCGGACCTTCTTCCGGCACTTCCGTTCCAAGGAAGAGGCGATCTTCCCCGACCACGACGACACCCTGGTACGGGCCGAGGCGGTGCTGAACGCCGCACCCGCTCACGAGCACCCGCTGGACACCGTGTGCCGGGGCATCAAGGAGGTCATGCGGATGTACGCGGCCTCCCCGGCGGTCTCGGTCGAGCGCTACCGGCTGACCCGCGAGGTGCCCACGCTGCGGGAGCGGGAGATCGCTTCGGTGGCCCGCTACGAGCGGCTGTTCACGCGCTATCTGCTGGGCCATTTCGATGAGCGCGACCATCACGCCGGCAATGACGACCCGCTGCTGGCGGAGGTCGCGGCCTCCGCGGTCGTCACGGCGCACAACCATGTGCTGCGCCGCTGGCTGCGGGCGGGCGGCCAGGGGGACGTGGAGGCGCAGCTGGACCACGCCTTCGCGATCGTCCGTGACACGTTCGGTTCGGGGATCGGGGCAGGCCGGTCCAAGGGCGCGCTCCCGGCGGCCGCAGCGGCGCCCGGGGAGAGCGTGGAGGCCGCGGTGCAGCGCCACGGCGAGGTGGTGGTGGCGGTGGCCCGCACGGACGCACCGCTGAGCGAGGTCATGCGCACGATCGAGAGGGCGCTCACCGAGGGGTGACTCCGGAGGAAGAGTGAGGCCCGGGCCCGGTCCCGGGCCGATGTAACCCGCGCGACATTCCTCGAATTCGAATGTTGCGCGGAGACATCGAACGAACACGCACAGCAATGGCCGACCCGTACCGGGGCGGCCATTTGCCGCTATTTCGGGGGCCGTTCGATCGATCATCGCTCATCTGTGTCCAGCAGATTGCATCTGAGAGAAATCTTTGGCACGCAGTGTCTTGCGAGCTGGCACGGGGTGCCATACGTTGATGTTGTCCGGGCGGCCGGCGTGCAGAGACCTTTCGTACGCCGGCTGTCCCCGCAACCCACTCGCGGCTGCGCGCCCGGGCGCCTGCGTCACAGGCTTTTTCACCGCGCCTACCAGCGCTGCCAACTGCACCACCCGCCGAACCGACGGCACACCTCCACAGCAGCACCCCGACGTACCCCTCAGCGTTCGCCACAAAGCGCTTCTCCCCCGGCCCCGTCCGGGGGGACCCCCCTGGAGGCAACACCGTGAAGGAAATCCTGGACGCGATTCAGTCGCCGGACACCACGTCCGCCGACTTCGCAGCTCTGCCGCTCCCCGAGTCGTACCGCGCGATCACCGTGCACAAGGACGAGACGGAGATGTTCGCCGGCCTCGAGACCCGGGAGAAGGACCCCCGCAAGTCGATCCACCTGGACGACGTGCCGCTGCCCGAGCTCGGCCCCGGTGAGGCCCTGGTGGCCGTCATGGCCAGCTCGGTCAACTACAACTCCGTGTGGACCTCGATCTTCGAGCCGCTGTCGACCTTCGGCTTCCTCGAGCGCTACGGAAAGCTCTCCGAGCTCACCAAGCGCCACGACCTGCCGTACCACATCATCGGCTCCGACCTCGCGGGCGTCGTGCTGCGCACCGGCCCGGGCGTCAACGCCTGGAAGCCCGGTGACGAGGTCGTCGCGCACTGCCTCTCGGTCGAGCTGGAGTCCTCGGACGGCCACAACGACACGATGCTCGACCCCGAGCAGCGCATCTGGGGCTTCGAGACCAACTTCGGCGGCCTGGCGGAGATCGCGCTGGTCAAGTCCAACCAGCTGATGCCGAAGCCGGACCACCTCAGCTGGGAGGAGGCGGCGGCCCCCGGGCTGGTGAACTCCACCGCGTACCGCCAGCTGGTCTCCCGCAACGGCGCCGGCATGAAGCAGGGCGACAACGTCCTGATCTGGGGCGCGAGCGGCGGACTCGGCTCCTACGCCACCCAGTTCGCGCTGGCCGGCGGCGCCAACCCGATCTGTGTCGTCTCCAGCGACCAGAAGGCGGACATCTGCCGCGCGATGGGCGCCGAGGCGATCATCGACCGCAACGCCGAGGGCTACAAGTTCTGGAAGGACGAGCACACCCAGGACCCGAAGGAGTGGAAGCGCTTCGGCAAGCGCATCCGCGAGCTCACCGGCGGCGAGGACGTCGACATCGTCTTCGAGCACCCGGGCCGTGAGACCTTCGGCGCCTCCGTGTACGTGACCCGCAAGGGCGGCACGATCGTCACCTGTGCCTCGACCTCGGGCTACAACCACGAGTACGACAACCGCTACCTGTGGATGTCGCTGAAGCGCATCATCGGCTCGCACTTCGCGAACTACCGCGAGGCGTGGGAGGCCAACCGCCTGATCGCCAAGGGCAAGATCCACCCCACTCTCTCCAAGGTGTACTCCCTGGAGGAGACCGGCCAGGCCGCCTACGACGTGCACCGCAACCTGCACCAGGGCAAGGTCGGCGTGCTCGCGCTCGCTCCCCGCGAGGGCCTCGGCGTGCGCAACGAAGAGCTGCGCGCCAAGCACATCGACGCCATCAACCGCTTCCGGAACATCTGAGTCAGAGGCCTGTTAGATGACAGAGCGCCAGAAGGACCGGCCGTGGCTCATGCGGACGTACGCCGGCCACTCCACGGCCGAGGCGTCCAACGAGCTGTACCGGCGCAATCTCGCCAAGGGCCAGACCGGCCTGTCGGTCGCGTTCGACCTGCCGACGCAGACCGGCTACGACCCCGACCACATCCTCGCCCGCGGCGAGGTGGGCCGGGTCGGGGTCCCGGTCTCGCACCTCGGTGACATGCGCAGGCTGTTCCAGGAGATTCCCCTGGAGCAGATGAACACCTCGATGACCATCAACGCCACCGCCATGTGGCTGCTGGCGCTGTACCAGGTGGTCGCCGAGGAACAGGGCGCGGACATCACCAAGCTCCAGGGGACGACGCAGAACGACATCGTCAAGGAGTACCTGTCGCGCGGGACGCATGTCTTCCCGCCCGGTCCTTCGCTGCGCCTGACCACCGACATGATCACGTACACGGTGGCCAACATCCCCAAGTGGAACCCGATCAACATCTGCAGCTACCACCTGCAGGAGGCGGGGGCCACGCCGGTCCAGGAGATCGCGTACGCGATGTCCACCGCGATAGCCGTGCTGGACGCGGTCCGCGACTCCGGCCAGGTGCCCGCCGAGAAGTTCGGCGATGTCGTCGCCCGCATCTCCTTCTTCGTGAACGCGGGCGTCCGCTTCATCGAGGAGATGTGCAAGATGCGCGCCTTCGGCCGCATCTGGGACAAGGTCACGCGTGAGCGGTACGGCATCGAGAACGACAAGCAGCGCCGGTTCCGCTACGGCGTGCAGGTCAACTCCCTCGGTCTGACCGAGGCTCAGCCGGAGAACAACGTCCAGCGCATCGTCCTCGAGATGCTCGCCGTGACGCTGTCGAAGGACGCCCGTGCGCGTGCCGTGCAGCTTCCCGCCTGGAACGAGGCGCTGGGTCTGCCCCGGCCCTGGGACCAGCAGTGGTCGCTGCGCATCCAGCAGGTGCTCGCGCACGAGTCGGATCTGCTGGAGTACGAGGACATCTTCGCCGGCTCGCATGTCATCGAGGCCAAGGTGGAGGCCCTGGTCGCCGAGTGCCTGGCGGAGATCGACCGGATCCAGGAGATGGGCGGCGCCATGGCGGCCGTCGAGTCCGGTTACCTCAAGTCGCAGCTGGTGTCCTCGCACGCCGAGCGGCGGGCCCGGATCGAGGCGGGCGACGAGAAGATCATCGGCGTCAACATCTTCGAGACCACCGAGCCCAACCCGCTCACCGCGGACCTCGACACGGCGATCATGACGGTCGACCCGGCGAACGAGGCCCGCGTGGTCGCCAAGCTGCACGAGTGGCGCGACAACCGTGACGAGGCCCGTGCGACGGAGGCGCTCGCCGCGCTGAAGAAGGCCGCCGCCGGGACCGAGAACATGATGGAAGCCACCGTCGAGTGCGCCCGCGCGGGTGTCACCACCGGCGAGTGGTCCTGGGCGCTGCGCGATGTGTTCGGCGAGTTCCGCGCCCCGACGGGCGTCTCGTCCGCGCCGGTGGCCGTGACGGCCGAGGCGGGCACCCCGCTCGCCCTGGTCCGCGAGAAGGTGGCCCGCACCGCCGAGGAGCTCGGCTCGGGCCGGCTGCGGCTGCTGGTCGGCAAGCCCGGTCTCGACGGGCACTCCAACGGCGCGGAGCAGATCGCCGTACGGGCCCGTGACGCCGGCTTCGAGGTGGTCTACCAGGGCATCCGGCTCACCCCGGAGCAGATCGTCAGCGCCGCGCTCGCGGAGGACGTGCACTGTGTGGGCCTGTCGATCCTGTCCGGCTCGCACGCCGAGCTGGTCCCGGACGTGCTGACCCGCCTGCGTGAGGCGGGGGCCCATGACATCCCGGTGATCGCGGGAGGGATCATTCCCAACAGCGACGCCGAGGACCTGAAGCGTGCGGGAGTCGCCGCCGTTTTCACCCCGAAGGACTTCGGTATCACGGAGATCATCGGCCGTATCGTCGACGAGATCCGGAAAGCGAACAAGCTCGACCCTCTGGAGGTCCCCGCATGACCACGCCGATCCACCCGGTGAACCGTCTCCGTCCGCGCCGTTCCTGCCTGGCCGTGCCGGGCTCGAACCCGCGCTTCCTGGAGAAGGCCCAGGGTCTGCCGGCCGACCAGGTCTTCCTGGACCTGGAGGACGCCTGCGCGCCGCTCGCCAAGCCGGATGCCCGGCACACCATCGTGAAGTTCCTGAACGAGGGCGACTGGACCGGTAAGACGCGTGTCGTGCGGGTCAACGACTGGACGACGCACTGGACGTACCGTGACGTCGTCACGGTCGTGGAGGGCGCGGGCCAGAACCTCGACTGCATCATGCTGCCGAAGGTCCAGGACGCCCAGCAGATCGTCGCGCTCGACCTGCTGCTCACCCAGATCGAGAAGACCATGGGCTTCGAGGTCGGCAAGATCGGCATCGAGGCGCAGATCGAGAACGCGCAGGGCCTGAACAACGTCAACGCGATCGCGCAGGCCTCCCCGCGCGTCGAGACGATCATCTTCGGCCCTGCCGACTTCATGGCCTCCATCAACATGAAGTCCCTGGTCGTCGGCGAGCAGCCGCCCGGCTACCCGGCCGACGCCTACCACTTCATCCTGATGAAGATCCTCATGGCCGCCCGCGCCAACAACCTGCAGGCGATCGACGGCCCTTACCTGCAGATCAAGAACGTCGACGGCTACAAGGCGGTCGCACAGCGCGCCGCGGCCCTCGGCTTCGACGGCAAGTGGGTGCTGCACCCCGGCCAGGTCGACGCGGCCAACGAGATCTTCTCGCCCTCCCAGGAGGACTACGACCACGCCGAGCTCATCCTCGACGCGTACGACTACTTCACCTCCGAGGCGGGCGGCAAGAAGGGCTCCGCGATGCTCGGCGACGAGATGATCGACGAGGCCAGCCGCAAGATGGCCCTGGTCATCTCCGGCAAGGGCCGCGCCGCCGGCATGCAGCGCACCAGCAAGTTCGAGATCCCGGAGGCCTGACCATGCAGTTCGGACGCACCTACGAGGAGTTCGAGGTCGGGGCCGTCTACAAGCACTGGCCCGGGAAGACGGTCACGGAGTACGACGACCACCTCTTCTGTCTGCTCACCATGAACCACCACCCGCTCCACATGGACGTCAACTATGCGGAGAACACGACGGACTTCGGCAAGAACGTCGTCGTAGGGAACTACATCTACTCGCTGCTGCTCGGCATGTCCGTGCCGGACGTCTCCGGCAAGGCGATCGCCAACCTGGAGATCGAGTCGCTGCGGCACGTGGCGCCGACCTTCCACGGCGACACGATCTACGGCGAGACCACGGTCCTCGACAAGACCCCCTCGAAGTCGAAGAACGACCGCGGGATCGTCTATGTCGAGACCAAGGGCTACAAGCAGGACGGCACCCTCGTCTGCGTCTTCCGGCGCAAGGTGATGGTCCCGACCGAGACGTACATCAAGGAGCGCGGCGGCGAGCAGCCCGGCCGCCCGGAGCTGAAGCAGCAGGAGAAGTAGCCATGGCGCGACTCGCCCAGACCCACGGTCTGACCGATGTCCAGCAGGAGATCCTGGCCACCGTGCGGGACTTCGTCGACAAGGAGATCATCCCTGTCGCCACCCAGCTGGAGCACAAGGACGAGTACCCGACGCAGATCGTCGAGGGCCTCAAGGAGCTCGGTCTGTTCGGGCTGATGATCCCGGAGGAGTACGGCGGCCTGGGCGAGTCGCTCCTGACGTACGCGCTGTGCGTCGAGGAGATCGCCCGTGGCTGGATGTCCGTGTCGGGCATCATCAACACGCACTTCATCGTGGCGTACATGCTCAAGCAGCACGGCACGCAGGAGCAGAAGGACACCTTCCTGCCGCGCATGGCGCTGGGTGAGGTGCGCGGCGCGTTCTCGATGTCCGAGCCGGCCCTGGGCTCCGACGTTTCGGCCATCACGTCCAAGGGCGTCAAGGACGGCGACGAGTACGTCCTCAACGGCCAGAAGATGTGGCTCACGAACGGTGGAACGTCCAATCTGGTCGCCGTTCTGTGCCGGAGTGACGAAGGACACCCCGAGGGCACCGCGCCCCACAAGTCGATGACGACCTTCCTCGTGGAGAAGGAGCCCGGCTTCGGAGAGGTCCGTCCCGGCCTCACCATCCCCGGGAAGATCGACAAGATGGGTTACAAGGGCGTCGACACGACCGAACTCATCATGGACGGACTGCGCATTCCGGCCAATCGGGTACTCGGCGGCACCACCGGCCGAGGGTTTTACCAAATGATGGACGGCGTCGAGGTCGGCCGGGTGAATGTCGCGGCACGTGGCTGCGGAGTCGCGCAGCGTGCGTTCGAACTGGGCGTCTCCTATGCCCAGCAGCGCCACACTTTCGGCAAGCCGATCGCCCAGCATCAGGCGATTCAGTTCAAGCTGGCTGAGATGGCTACCAAGGTCGAGGCCGCCCATGCCATGATGGTGAACGCGGCACGCAAAAAGGACTCCGGGGAGCGAAACGACCTGGAGGCAGGGATGGCGAAGTACCTCGCCTCCGAATACTGCAAGGAAGTCGTCGAGGACGCCTTCCGGATCCACGGCGGCTACGGCTTCTCCAAGGAGTACGAGATCGAGCGCCTCTACCGTGAGGCCCCGATGCTGCTGATCGGTGAAGGTACCGCCGAGATCCAGAAAATGATCATTGGTCGTCGGCTGCTCGAGGAGTACCGGTTCCAGGGTTGATTGTCGCTTTCGAGTCGGTTCGGCCGCGAAGGAGATCACACCCTGTCATCATCTTCCGGCCGACGACTCGGCTGCCGGCTTTCCCAGTTACGGGTTGTACCCGATAACATCGCCGGAAAGCCGCCGTCCCCCATGCCAGCGCGGCATCATCCGCTACGAAGGTCATCCATGCCCCACAGCCAAACCTCTGCACCTCGCGGCCGTGTCCGCCTCGCGCGCGGAGCATCGCCGTGGCTTCTGCCGACCGTCGCGACCGCGGCGCTGAGCCTGGTGCGTGCGCGCCGGTCGAAGCGTGCCGCGGCCATCGCCGTGCCCACCACCGCGCTTGCGGCGGGCATGCTGTGGTTCTTCCGCGACCCCGAGCGCGAGATCGCACAGGGGCGGGTCATTTCGCCTGCCGACGGCGTGGTGCAGAGCATCATGCCGTGGAAGGACGGACGCACCCGCGTCGCGATCTTCATGAGCCCGCTGAATGTCCACGTCAACCGCGCGCCGCTGGCCGGCACGGTGACGTCGGTCGAGCACATCCCGGGCGGGTTCGTCCCGGCGTTCAACAAGGAGAGCGAGAACAACGAGCGCGTTGTCTGGCACTTCGACACCGAACTCGGCGACATCGAGATGGTGCAGATCGCCGGCGCGGTCGCGCGCCGCATCGTGCCCTACATCCCGCAGGGCACCAAGGTCGAGCAGGGCGATCGCATCGGCCTGATCCGCTTCGGGTCGCGCGTTGACATCTACCTTCCGGAGGGTGTCGATGTCGCGGTCGAGGTGGGTCAGACCACGACTGCGGGGGTGACTCGCATTGACCGTGATTGATCCCGATACACAGGCGAACTGGGCCGGCGAGACCGAGGAAGAGGACGACGCGGAGGAGATGCCCCTCTCTCTGCGCCTCTCGATAGCGGACACGCTCACGCTCGGCAACGCGACGTGCGGATTCATGGCGGTGTACTTCACCACCACCGGAATCCTCATCCCGGACCTTCAGGGCAGCGCGGAGACCGGCATGGCGCGGCACAGCGCCGCGACCGCCGTGATCCTCATGCTGCTCGCGGCGATCTTCGACCTCTGCGACGGACTCGTGGCGCGCAAGCTGCGCAGCTCGCCGATGGGCGCGGAGCTGGACAACCTCTCCGACCTGATCAGCTTCGGACTCGCGCCGGCGTACTTCGTGCTCGTCTACGGAATGGTCAGCGACAACGCCCACCAGAAGGTCTCGGCGGTGGCCGCGATCGTGGTGCTGCTGGCGGTGGTTCTCAGACTCGCGAGATTCTCGTGTGTGACCATGAAGGACGGTATGTTCCAGGGCATGCCGAGCCCCTTCGGCGCGCTCACGGTGGTCTCGATCGTGCTGCTGGAGCTGCCGTTCGTGCCGACACTGCTGGCGATCATCGGCACGGCATGGCTGATGGTGAGCCGGGTCGAGTACCCGAAGCCGCGGGGCGTCCTCGCGGTGGCGATGCTCGGCTGGATCGTCTCGGCGATGGGGATGCTGGCGGCGTGGGCGTTCGCCGCGCCGGGCGGTCACGTACTGCTCCAGACGGGATGCGCGCTGCAGATCGTGATGGCGGCGACGATTCCGCTGTTCGCGACGGCACGGCGGGTGAACACGTTCCGCGACAATCGCCGCGAGAGCCGCGAGGCGCGGGCGGCGCAGGTGCCGTAGGTGCCGAGGATGGACATGGCTGAGGGCCCGGATGCGAATGCATCCGGGCCCTCAGCCATGTCGCGCGTGCGCGGCCGGCGGTGGAGCATCCCCAGCAGCCCGCCCGCCCTTGTAGACGCGGACCGGCGGCACGCTGCCCGATTCCCGCGGCGTGCCCTGGGTCAGTCGCTGGACAGTGCTTCCACCAAGTCGCCTACTTCGGGGTTGGGCAGGGCGCGGGCGACGTCGGCCTGTGAGACCACACCGACCAGGTCGTGCCCGTCGATCACAGGCAGGCGGCGGACCTTGTGCTGGGTCATGGTCCGCAGGATTTCCTCGGCGTCGTCGTCGGCGCCGATCGTGACAGCCTCGCCCTGCGCGAGCTCGCCGGCCTTGACCTGTGCAGGGTCCCTGTCGTTGCCGAGGACCTTCACCGTGATGTCGCGGTCGGTGAGCATTCCCTTGAGCTTGTTGTCCGTGCCGCAGATGGGCAGCGCGCCGACGCCGAGCTGCTTCATCTTGTGGGCTGCCTCCAGAACTGTCTCCTCGGCGCCGATGCATTCGGCGCCGCCCGTCATGATTTCTCGTGCCGTCGTCATTGCAGGCTCTCCTTGTGCGGTCAGGGAGCGTGCGGCTCCCAGGGCGCGGGTTCCCCAGGCTCCGGCCGTCTAACGGCATGCCACCGCCCCGTCCTCCGGTGGAATCGGTGGCCGGAAGGGGTGTGTGGGGCGGGGCGTGAGGAGCTCGGGTTGCGGGCAGGCGCAGAGTGACGCCGAATGGGCTCGGGTGCCGCGCCGGGAAAATTCGATGGAGGAAAGTCATGCCTGCAGGTTCCAGCTCCAAGCGGGAGCGTCAGTACGAGCACATCAAGGAAAGCGCCGAGAAGCGCGGTGCCTCCACCGGACGTGCGAAGGAGCTTGCCGCGCGCACCGTCAACAAGGAGCGGGCGCGCTCCGGCGAGTCGAAGACCGCGAGCAAGACGTCCACACAGGACCGGAAGTCCGCTTCGCAGCGGGGAGGTGAGCGGTCCCACAGCGGGTCCCAGGGACCGACCCGGGACCAGTTGTACGAGGAGGCCAAGAAGAAGAACATCGAGGGACGTTCCTCGATGAACAAGCAGGAGTTGCGCCAGGCCCTCGGCCGCTGAACCCGCACGAGGCCGTCACAGGAGGCAGGGGCAGGACGACTCACTCCCTACCGGTTGAGCCCCGCCGCCTTCGCGTGCTTTGCGTTCGCCGCGATGTGATGGCGGAGGCCTCGGCCGCGATGTTTCCCCTGCAAGGGGCGGGTAGACGCGAAACGGGGGAGTCCACCGGCGGTGGCAGGAGTTGACGGTCCGGGAGGATGGAGTCCCCTCATGAACCACGCCAAGGAGACTCGGCGCGAAGGTGAACGGCTGCACATCAATGGCGCCGACGGGGCCATGGAGTCCGGCACGGTTGCCGTACCCGCGCTCCACGGCTTGGAGGGCGATGAATCCCACAGCCTGCCCAGGGACCACACACAGGCGATCCTGGAGACGACCAAGCAGGTGGCCTCACTGCTGAAGATGTCTGGATATCCCTTCGCACTGGCCGGCAGTGTCGCGGCGCACGCACACGGAGTCCCCGCGGTCCTCAAGCACGACACGGACTTCTGCATCAGACACGAGGACGTCGACGGGGTTGTCGAGGCGCTGCGCCAGGGCGGAGTCGAAATCGTGCCGGCACCGGAGGACTGGCTGGTCAAGGCCCGGGCGGGCGGCGAGGAGATCGACCTGATCTTCGAGCTGGCCCACCGACCGGTGACCAGCGAGATGCTGGAGAGCGCGCCCGTGCTCCCCGTCGACTCCGTGCGGATGTCGGTCCTGACACCGTACGACCTCTTGAGCAGTCGGCTCGCCGCCCTGTCCGAGCACCACTGCGACTTCGGCCCGCTGCTCACGATCGCCCGGACACTGCGCGAGCTCATCGACTGGGACGCGCTGCGGGCCGAGCACCAGCAGGAGCCGCTGCCGGACGCCTTCTTGTATCTCCTCGAGCGGCTGGGCGTCATCGAGCCCAGGGAGCCAGGGGAGGCCCGGCCATGACTCCCACCGGCACCGGCGAGAACGAGTACCGCATCGCGCGCCTGCGCGAGCGTCTCGCCGGTGACGACCTCGCCGAACTGGGCATAAGCATCGAGGAGCGCGGTGGTGCCGTGCTGCTCTGCGGCACCGTCGCCACTGCGTCCCACCGGGACGAGATCCTGCGCATCGCAGCAGAGACCATCGGCGACAGCCCTGTCCGCTCCGACCTGGTCATCGCCTCCACCGCCGCCCCCGACCGGCGGGAGGACCTCCCGTGATCCGGATAGCTGCCGTCGGCGACATCCATCTCGGCGAGGACTGCCGGGGTTTGCTCAGGCCCGCCTTCGACACCCTCGGGGAGTGCGCCGACATGCTGCTGCTCGCGGGCGATCTCACTCGCCACGGCACGGTCGCGGAGGCCGAGGTCGTCGCTGCGGAAGTGGCAAACCTGGCGGTTCCGGTCGTCGCGGTCCTCGGCAATCACGACTACCACAGCAACCGAGAGGCCGAGGTGACGGCTGTGCTGAGCGAAGTCGGCGTCACTGTCCTCGAGGGCGACGGCACCGTGCTGGACATCCGCGGTACCAACGTCGGCATCGCCGGTACCAAAGGCTTCGGCGGTGGTTACGCCGGCCGGAGCGCCGGCGAGTTCGGTGAGCCGGTGATGAGGGAGTTCGTCCGCTACACCCGCCGCTTGGCGGCGAGCCTGCGCCGCGCGCTCGACACGCTCGCGGAGGAGGGCAGCGCCGTTCGGATCGCTCTGACGCACTTCTCACCGGTACCGGACACCCTCGCCGGCGAGCCGCCCGAGATCTATCCGTTCCTGGGCAGCTATCTGCTGGCCGAGGCGGTGGACGAGGGCGGGGCGGACCTGGCCGTCCACGGCCACGCGCACCGCGGCGTAGAGCACGGCATGACGGCGGGTGGCGTACGCGTACGGAATGTGGCCCAGCCCGTGATCGGCCGCGCGTTCGCCGTCTACCACCTGCAGACGCCGCAGACGTCATTGACGCCTCGGACGCCATGACAGCGGAGCAAACGGGGCATCCGCCGGGTATGACTGTCGGCAGGCCCGATTCCGGTCCCGTGTGACCCCCTGGCCTGGAGTCCGGCGGCACGTCCGGGGCGCAACCGTCCCCGGACGTGGGCACGGGACGACGTACAGCTTTTGAGGGGAGGCCGCGCAGGGCGGCTGATCAGGGACGCGGGCGCTGTTCTCTGGTGAGGTGCACGCACTCGGTGACGACGTCGCGGAGACTGCCGGTCCGTTCCAGGATCGCGCGTTGCAGGGACGCTCCGTTGCCCGTCCTCAGCAGTCCGGCCAGTGCTTCCTGGGCGGGACGTGTGTCGCCGTGGTCGTCGAGTGCGTCGCGCACGTGGTCGAACAGGGCGGTCACCACGGTTTCCGCGGGCGCAGGACGCATCGTCCGGGGGTGAAGTAGCCGGTTTTCCAGGCCGTAGCGGGAAGCCTGCCATGCGGCGAGTCTCAGCAGGAGCTCGCCGTGGCGTGCCGGGGGCGCTCCAGCCTGCCACTGGCGGGCAGCGGTCTCGACCAGGCCGCGGATGAGGACAGCGAGGAGCACGGTCGAGTCCGGGTTCAGACAGACGTCCGCGACCCGGACTTCGACCGTGGGGTAGCGGTGGGAGAGCCGGGCGTCGAAGTAGATCATTCCTTCGTCCCGGAGGACTCCGGTGCCGATCATGTCCCGAACTTGTTGGTGGTAGTGGTCGGCGGAGCCGAAGATCTGCGCCGGTCCGGCGGAGGGCCAGCGCCCCCAGACCTGGCTGCGGTAGCTGCTGTAGTGGCTGTCCTGGCCTTGCCAGAACGGAGAGTTGGCGCTCAGGGCGATCAGGACGGACAGCCAGGGGCGGATCCGGTCCAGGACGGCGACGCCCTCTTCGTCGGAGTCCACGGAGATGTGGACATGACATCCGCAGGTGAGCTGTTCCTGCGCGGTGAGCCCGAAGCGTTCGGCCATCCAGTGGTAACGCCTGCCGCCGGCCACGGACGGACTGACCGGGAGAGGCGACGTGGCGAGGGCCGCGACGGCGACCCCCATGTCCTCGGCGTGTTGCGCCGCCTCGGCCCGGCACCGTCGGATCTCGGCCGCGAGTTCCTCCATCCGGGTCTGTGGCCGGGTGGCGAACTCCAGTTGCTGACGATGCAGCTCCGACTCGAAGACCTGCTCCTCACCCGCCGCGGCGTCCCTTGATGCCACGGCCAGCACAGCCGCCGAGACCGCCCGGGGTTCACCCGTCTGCGCGTCCACCAGGAGGAGTTCCTCCTCCACTCCCACGCTGCGCACGGCTCGCGCCTCCTCGCCGGTGTTCCCGCTCAGGAGGACCCGGAGCCGAGCGCGTCCAGGTCCTCTCCCAGCGAGGTAACGATACGGACCGGGGCGTACGGCCTGTGGTAACCGGCAGCTTCGCACGGCGGGCCGAGGGCCCGGCGACGTACACCGACGCTTCCTCCCGGAGCCTCACCAGGAGAGCCGGCACGGCCGGGTCGGCGGACGTGACCGGCTTCGTGTCCATCACAATGGCCCGGCCTCGCCGGCGCCTCCGGCCCGAGGCCGCCGCCCAGGGTGATGACCCAGGCGTTGGACGTTCCAGCCGACGGCCGTTCCGCTCAGCCTTCGACGCCGGTCGCGGTATGCGGGGCGCCGACGGGCTTGGACTCCGGTGAGCCGCGCTGACGGAGGTAGACGGACAGAATGGCCATGGAAGCCACTGCCAGAAGTTCGGACTGCCAGTTCTGCAGGGAACGGCTCCAGAAGTCGGCGGAGACCAAATACTCCGCCCAGTTTCCGAGTTCTTGAGCAGTGCCAGGAGCAGCAGAGTCACCGCTGCCATGAAGTCCCCGGCGAACAGCTGCCAGGCCAGGCTCAGCCCTGCGATGGGCACAGCGATCGTGCCGGCTACCAGGGCCAGGCAGAACGCGGTGAAGAGCGGGGAACTGCTGAGCCGCGAAACGGCCTCGGCCAGGCGCGCGAACCGGCCGCGCTCCTCACCTCCGCGATCGGCGGGATGCTGGATCGTCATGCGTCCCGGGTACCCCTCCGGCCATCCAGAACCCCCGCGACGACCCTCAGATCCGCAACGAGACCCCGGTAGACCGGCTCGCGGTCCTTGGCGCGCAGCACGGCCGACGGATGGATCGTGGCGACGAGCCCCCGCACCCCGCGGCCGGAGTCGCCGTCGGGACCGGGCCAGGGCAGCAGGGCACCCCGCCGCTCAGTCACCCGGAACGACGGCCCGAGCAGGGACTTCCCCGCCGTGGCGCCCAAGGCAACCACCACCTCAGGTGCCACGACCCGCAGTTCGGCATGGAGCCACGGCCGACACGCCGTCATCTCGCGCAGGTTCGGTGCCTGGTGGATCCGGCGCTTGCGTCCCTCGGCGACGGTGAACTTGAAGTGCTTGACCGCATTGGTGACATACGCCTGCTCCGGGTCGATACCCGCTTCCCCGAGCGCCCGCATCAGGACCTTCCCGGCCGGGCCCACGAACGGCCTGCCCTGCCGGTCCTCCTGGTCGCCCGGCTGCTCGCCGATGAGCATGACGCGTGCGGAGGCTTCCCCCTCGCCGAACACCGTCTGCGTCGCGTTCCGGTACAGCGGGCATCCGCGGCACTCGGCCGCCGCCCTGCGCAGCCCGGGCAGACCCGCGCGCCGACGGGGCAGGAACGGTGTGGCGTCGTGCCCCTGGCCCTCGTGCTCCCCAGGAGCTGTCTCCATAAGCAGCAGCCTCTCGTCACACCTGCCGTGGCAACGCCCTCCGGGGCCGGGCGGGGGTACCGTACCCAGGCTCACCCTCCGCCCGCGCGGGGCGACCCGCAAACGCGAGAGCGGAGCGGCATCAACCGTCGACCGGAAGGGTAAGGGGCCTAGGCTACTGTGCCCCTATACTGCGGCATGTGCTTTTTCGGTCTCGGAGGC
Source organism: Streptomyces sp. NBC_00390 (assembly GCF_036057275.1). Classification (NCBI taxonomy): domain Bacteria; kingdom Bacillati; phylum Actinomycetota; class Actinomycetes; order Kitasatosporales; family Streptomycetaceae; genus Streptomyces; species Streptomyces sp. NBC_00390. Next base: position 1,402,894 of record NZ_CP107945.1, read on the forward strand.
TGACGGAAACGCCGCACGGGAGTCTCCGGTTCAGCTGAAGGCATGCCCCGGACGGGCGCCCCGGCGCCCGCAAGTTGGAGCTCGGACTGTGCCGACGGAGATCACGCAGGGCAGCCCGGTCCGTGCGGGATGCTGTCGATGAGGTCACGCGCGCCCTGCCGCAGGAGAGCAACGGCGACAGAGGTGCCGAGGGTGGCGGGGTCGAGGCGTCCGGCCCATTCGTGGGCATTGAGGACGGTTTTGCCGTCGGGGGTGAACACGCAAGCGCGCAAGGACAGTTCGCCGCTGCGTTCGGCCTTGGCGTAGCCGGCGATGGGGCTGTTGCAGTGGCCTTGGAGGACATGGAGGAACATGCGCTCCGCGGTCGCCTCGCGGTGCGTGTCGGGGTGCCCGAGATCGCTGACGGTCTCGATGAGGGCGGTGTCGTCCTCGCGGCACTGCAGGGCCAGGATCCCGGCGCCGATCGGCGGCATCATCTGCTCGGGTGACAGGACCTCGGTGACCACGTCCATGCGGCCGATCCGCTCCAGCCCAGAGGCTGCCAGCAGCAAGGCGTCGGCCTCGCCGGAGGCGAGTTTGTCCAGGCGGCGGTTGGCGTTGCCACGGAACGGGACACACTGCAGATGCGGGTGGGAGGCCGCGAGCTGCGCGATGCGGCGGACCGAGGAGGTGCCGATCCGGGCACCGGGCGGCAGCTCGTCCAGGCTGAGGCCGCCGGGGTGGATGAGGGCGTCGCGAATGTCGTCGCGCTTGAGAAAGGCGGCGAAGGTGGTGCCGGCCGGGAGCGGACGGTCGGCGGGGACGTCCTTGACGCAGTGGACGGCGAGGTCCGCTTCTCCGGCGATGAGGGCGGCGTCAACCTCCTTGGTGAAGGCGCCCTTGCCCTCGACCTGAGCAAGGTCGCCCATCCACTTGTCACCGGTCGTCTTCACCGGGACCACCGTGGTGGCGATCCGGGGGTGGAGCGCGGCCAGTTCGGCGCGGACGCGCTCCACCTGGGCCAGGGCCATCGGGGAGTCGCGGGAGACGATACGGATCAGCTCAGGGGCGGACATGCTGCCCACGATAGACCCTCGGCCTCGAGTCCCGATGAACAGACCCGAGGCCCATCTCAGCGGTGTGACAAGCAGGTTGGGGTGTTCGGGCAGGCGTGCGAGGAAGGCGCCGGCCCGGGGCCGGTGGTCGTCTGCCTGACCGCGACCGCCTGCACCGCCGGGTCGGCTCGACAGTGGTCAGGCGGGCGATGGGAGCCATACCGCGGAGCAGCCAGCACGTGCCGGCGCCGACGCCGAGCTCCACCAGGTGCTCGGGGTGACCAGAACGCGCCGGTGCGCTCCTCGCAGGACATCGCGACGCCGAACGCGGCCGCGTCGGTGAGGACGGCGGGCACGTCCCGGGAGCGCCCGGCGTCATGCCGAAGGACCGGGCCCCGGAGCGCCCGGTCCTTCGGATGGGTGGAGGTCAGCCGGCCGGGTTGAAGGACTCGGCCGCCTTGGACGCGGTCGCGGGGCGGACCACCTTCAGTCCGCCGGGGACCTTGCTGTCCGGCTTCATGATCAGGCTCTGCCGGGTGGAAGGCGCGGCCGGGTCCGAGAAGTCGTGCGTGATGCCGAAGCCGCTGTCGTACGCCTTGAGAGTCAGCAGCGCCTTGTCGATGCCCGCCCGGGTCAGGTCCTTGTCCGCACAGGCCTTCTTCAGCACCTCACCGTAGATCTTCGCCGCGGTGTATCCCGCGACCACGCCGTTGTCGAGACCGTCCTTGGGGTAGGCCGCCTTGTACTCCTTCGCAAGGGTGGCCGGGCCCGCCTCGGGAGCGCCGATGGGGAGCGTGGAGGCGGCAACGTAGAAGTCCTTCTTCAGCGCCGGGCCGGCCGGGGTGGCGAGCAGCTGAGGCGCGAACGCGGAGCTGTTGCCTATGACGGGGACCTTGAAGCCGCCGGCCGCTGCGACGCCGACCAGAGAGGCTGCCTGGCGCGGCCCCGCGCTGAGGACAATGGCCTTGACGCCAGCCTTCTTCAGGGCCGCGACCTGCGCGGACATGTCGTTGTCGGTCGGCTTGATCTTCTGCTCGACGACCTTCAGTCCGGCCTGCTCGGCCGCGTACCTGGAGCCGGTCAGGGCGTTCTCCCCGTAGTCTCCCTCGAAGAAGACATGGCCGATCTTGTCGCCCTTGGAGATGCGCTTCTCGGCGAGCAGGAACTCGACGGCATTGATGGTCTCGATGTCGTACGTGGCCCCCACGACGCGGATGTACGGGCTGCCGAGCAGAGTGGCGGACCAGGCCTGCGGCACTACCAGTGCCTTGTCCTGACCGTCGATGCGCTGCTTCATGGCCGCGACGAACGGCGAGCCGATGAACTGGCTGAAGCCGAGCACCTTCGGCGCGAGTTCGGTGTATCCGGCGACGGCCTTCTGCGGATCGTAGCCATGGTCGCGGACGGTCAGTTCGATCTTCCGGTCGCAGATGCCGCCCGCAGCGTTGGTCTGCTTCGCCCACAGCTGCTGGGCCTGGGTGACGCTCTTGCCGAGCGAGGCGTAGACGCCGGTCATGTCGGTGAGGACGCCGAGGCTGATCGTCTTGTCGGTGACGCCCACGCCGGTCTTCACTCCGCCGGCGCCCTTGTGGCCTTCGTCGCCGCCGGTTGCCTTCCCGCTGCATCCTGCGACGGTGAGCGCCAGCACGGCCAGGGCCGCGGCACAGGTTCTTGATTTCATGATTTCTCCCGAGGGGAAGGAGTGGGGCGGGTGAGCCCGCCGGGCAGGAACAGCACGACCGCGACGACCGCCGCGCCGTACAGATAGCGGGACGCCTCGGCCGGTGCCACGCCGCCCGTGCCAGGGGCGGAGACCAGCGGAAGAGCGTCGCTGTAGTAGGTCAGGATCTGGGGCAGCAGGGAGACGAAGACCGCGCCGACGACCGCGCCGACGACCGTGCCGAGGCCGCCGATGACGATCATGGCGAGGAATTCGAGGGACAGGAGCATGCCGAAGTACTCGGGGACCGTGCGCTGGAAGACCAGGGCGAGCAGGACGCCCGCGAGACCCGCGTACATCGAGGACAGGACGAACACCGCGGCGCGGTAGCGAGCGACGGGCACGCCCATCACTCCGGCAGCGATGCGGTGGTCGCGCAGGGCGTTCATGGCCCGGCCCGGCCGGCCGCGCAGCACGCCCCGGGCGAAGAGACCGCCGGCGAGGAGCGCGAGCAGCGCCACGTACCAGAGCTTCTCCATCGACTGGAACGGCACGGCCGCGACCACTACAGCACTGTCGTCGAAGTCGAAGCCGAACAGGGACAGCGGCGGAACGGAGCGGCCGTTGAAACCGCCCGTCAGATCACGGGCGTTGAACAGCACATGCTGACCGATGAAGATCAGCGCCAGGGTGGCGATGCCGAGGTACGCGCCGCGCAACCGTCCCGCGATGGGACTGAACAGGCCGCCCGCGGCACCGGCGAGCAGCACGGCGAGTACGGCGGCGAGCCAGGTGGGCAGTCCCAGGCCGACGAGCTGGTGCCCGTTCTCGGAATCGTCCGCGCCCGCCAGGATGCAGTAGCTGTACGCGCCGACGGCGAGGAAGAAGGCGTGCCCCATGGACAGCTGCCCGGTGGCTCCGGTGAGGAGATTGATGCCGATTGCTCCGATCGCGGCTGCCATGGCGAACAGGCCGGCCTGGAGCCAGAAGCGGTCGAGATAGAAGGGGAGGCCGAGCAGCAGGAGAGCGAGGGCCGGCCAGGCGTAGCTGCGGGGGCGCCGCAGGTCGAGGCGGCGGACCGGACGGTCGGGCGCCGGGTCGGAACGCAGGGGACGGAGGCGGGCGCGCAGGCCGCCCGGGCTCAGGGTGTCAGACACGGACGAGCTCCTTCGTGCCGAAGAGTCCGGCGGGCCGTGCCAGCAGCACGGCGAGCATCACCAGGTACGGCGCGAGATCGCCGATTCCCCCGCCCAGGAAGGACAGTTCGCTCTGGTAGCCGGTCGCGAACGACTCGGTGACGCCGACGATCAGTCCTCCGGCGAGGGCTCCGGTGGTGGAATCCAGACCGCCGAGGATCGCGGCGGGGAAGGCCTTGAGCGCGGCGAGCGAGGTGGCGCGTTCGAGGCCGGGTGTCGGGAAGACGGTGAGGAACAGCGCCGCGACGGCCGCGAGCGAGCCCGCGACGGCCCAGGCGGCGAGCGAGACCCGCCCCAGACGTACCCCCATCAGCGCGGCGGTCTCGGGATTCTCCGCGGCTGCGCGCATCGCCACGCCCCACGAGGTGTACCGGAAGGCGAGCAGGAAGGCCGTGATGAGCAGGGTCGCGGCGACAAAGGCGGCGATCCGGGTCTGGGCGATGGTGAGGGCGCCGATGCTCACGACGCGGTCGCCCCACGGGTCGCCGAGCGCGAGCACGTCGGTGCCGATGCGGCGGGTGAGTTCGGTGGTCAGCAGGATGTCGACGCCGATGGTGACGATGGCCAGGACGCTGTGATCCGAGCCTCGGTAGCGGCGCATGACGAGGTACTCGACGGCCGAGCCGACCACCGCGGCGCCTGCGATTCCGACGGCCAGCGCCGGCCAGAAGCCCAGATCGTCGTGGAGGACGGCGGTGACATAGCCCCCGGCGAGGAGAAGGGACGCGTGGGCGAAGTTGACGACCTCGGTGGCCTTGAAGATGACCACGAAGCCGAGGGCGATCAGGGCATAGACGGATCCGATGGAGAGCCCGCCGAGAAGGAGTTCGGTGAACGTCGTCATGACGTGCCCTCCGTTCCGAGGTACGCCTGGACGACGGCCGGGTCGCTCTGCACCTGGGCCGGTGTGCCGTGCGCGATGCGGCGTCCGAAGTCGAGTACGGTCACGGCGTCTGCGAGCCGCATCACCACCCCCATGTCATGTTCGACCAGCACGATGGATATGCCGAGGCTGTCGCGCACGCCCGCGATGACGGCGGCGCTCTGCTGCCGCTCGTCGGCGGTCATGCCCGCGACGGGCTCGTCGAGCAGCAGGATCCGCGGCTCCATGCACAGGGCGCGGGCCAGCTCGACGAGTTTCTGCTTGCCGTACGGAAGGGATCCGGCGGGCCGCTTCAGGTCGTCCGCGAGCCCGACGAACTCGGCGATCTCGCCGATGCGTTCACGGTGCAGCCGTGCCTCGCGAGCCGCTGAGGGCAGCCGCAGTCCGGTGGCCAGAAACCCTGCGCGGGTGAGTCGGTGCCGGCCGAGCAGCAGGCTGTCGGCGACGGAGGCGCGGGGCGGAAGCGCGATGTTCTGGAACGTGCGGGCGACACCGAGGCCGGCGATGCGGTGCGGGGCCAGCCCGGTGATGTCCTGCTCCCCCACCCGCACGCTGCCCGATGTCGCGCGATACACGCCGGAGAGCACGTTGAAGCAGGTGGACTTGCCGGCGCCGTTGGGCCCGATGACGGCGTGCACGCTGCCGGGCTCGACGGTGAAGGAGACTCCGTCGAGGGCGGTGAGCCCGGCGAATCGGACGGTGACGGAGTCCACGACGAGTGCGGGGGCGGAGACGGGGGCGGCTTCGGCACCGGATGCGGTTCCGGCCGGCAGAGCGGTGGTCCGGTGGGCCGCCACGGTCCTGGCCATGGCCGAGGGACTGACGGGGTCACCCGACTCCGCACCGTCCGCCACAGCCGGCAGATCTGCGGCGGCACCCGATTCCTGGTCTGTGCCCTGTGCCGGGACAGTCCGGTCATCCGTGAGCTGCGTCGGCGCGCCGTCCCGGTCCTCCCCCGCGTTACGGGACTCGGCAGGGGCGGGGCCGGTCGTGTCCCCGACGGGGGTCCGGTCGTGCTCGGTCACGCGGACCACCTCCGCAGCACGGGCGCGGCCGCCTCGGCACGGACGGCGTCCTGCGCGGCGGTCTCGTCCACCACACCCAGGTAGCGCCTGCGGACCTCGTCGGACGCGGCCAGTTCGTCCGCCGGACCCTCGAGGGCGACTTCGCCGACGTCCAGGACGTACGCGGTCGATGCGAGCCGCAGCGCGATCGCCGCGTTCTGCTCGACCAGGAGCACCGATGTCCCGGCGGCGTTGATCTCCTGGACGGTCTCCGCGATACGGGCCGCCATCAGGGGCGCGAGCCCGAGGGAGGGCTCGTCCAGCAGGAGCAGACGGGGCCGGGCCATCAGGGCGCGCCCCATGGCCAGCATCTGCTGCTCGCCCCCGGAGAGCAGCCCCGCCTTCTGCCCGGCCCGGTCGGCCAGTACGGGAAACAGCTCGTGCACACGCCGGAGTGCCGCGACGGTCTCCCGCCGGCCCCCGCGCACGCCGAGCGTTCCGGCCCGCAGATTGTCGGCCACGGTCATCCGTGCGAACACTTGCCTGCCCTCGGGGATCTGCACGATTCCCTCGGCGACGACCCGGGAGGGACTCATCCCGTCGAGCGGGCGCCCCTCGAACCGGATGCTGCCGGCGGTGGCGTGCCCGCGCTGGAAGGCAAGGGTGCGGGAGATGGCGCGCAGCAGGGTCGACTTGCCCGCCCCGTTGCTGCCGAGAACGGCGACGATCGCACCGTCCGGTACGTCGACACAGACGTCCCGCAACGCCCTCACCGGACCGTACCCAACGGTCAGCGCGCGCACTTCGAGCGCGGCGGCCATACGAACCCCCTCCTCCGGCCCGCCGCCTCGGCGTGCCTTGTGGGGGCCAAGATGAGCACCACGCAAAGGCACCGGTCCAGGCTCCGGAGCGAAGACGCTGTGTCTGACCAGCGACGGAGGTGAAGTGGTTGTGCACGGGCACAAGGCGACCGCGATCACGTGGCACCCACGGACCTGAAGCCGGTCAGGAGCCTGCGCGCAGGGGCTGTGCCCCGCTCCTTGCCAGGGCACGGTCCGGCTCGGCAGGGCGGGGTCTGCGGGTGCGACCTGCCGAGCCCGGCCTGCGTGCCACGCACCAGCTCATGGAGCCCACCGCCACCGGAGCGTCATCGCTGCCCGGCTCGCTCCCTCCGGCTGCCGGACCGCGCGAAGGACATCGTCCCCGTCCCGTACGGCCGGCGACGAAGGGACGCCGGCCCGCCGGACGTCAGGTCAGGAAGTCCCGGGCAATCGACTCCGCCGCGCGCTCCAGCAGCGGTCCCGCCTGCGACATGGACCTCGCGGGGTCCGGTTCGAGTGCGGTGAGGGCGTAGGCGCGGCGGATGCCCGCGCGGCCCAGGGCCTCCGGGGGGAGCGCCAGGCGGCCGCAGACCGCGACGACCTCCTTGCCGGCCGCGCGGGCCGCCGCCGCCACGCCCGCCGGAGCCTTTCCGTGGAGGGTCTGCTCGTCCAGCGAGCCCTCACCGGTGATCACCAGCGTCGCCCGCTCCAGCGCCGGTGCGAAGCCCAGTACGTCGAGCATGACCTCGATCCCGGGGCGGAACGACGCGCCGAGGGCGACGAGCGCCCCGTAGCCGATGCCGCCGGCCGCACCCGCGCCCGGTGAGGCCGCCTGGTCGGGGCCGAGGACGGCCGCATAGTGGGCGAGTGCCGCGTCCAGGGTCGCGACGTCCTCGGGCGTCGCGCCCTTCTGGGGGCCGTACACCGCGGGCGCGCCCTTGGGCCCCGTCAGAGGGTTGTCGACGTCGCTGGCGAGGACCAGCCGGACCTCCTTGACCCGCGGGTCGAGTCCGGAGAGGTCTGCCGCGGCGAGGCCGGCGAGCGCGGCGCCGCCGGGTCCGACCGGCTGCCCCTGCGTGTCCAGGAAGCGTGCCCCGAGCGCGGCCAGCATCCCGGCTCCGCCATCGGTCGTGGCGCTGCCGCCGACGCCGAAGACGATCGTCCGGGCGCCTGCGTCCAGTGCCGCGCGCAGCAGCTCGCCGGAGCCGTAGGTCGTCGCGGTGAGCGGTGCGAAGACGCCCGAGGGAAGGTGCTGGAGGCCGGACGCCTCCGCCATCTCGACGACTGCGGTGCCGTCCCGGAAGGCGTATGCCGCGGTCACGGGCTCGCCGAGCGGGCCGGTCACCCGTACCTCACGCCTTTCGAACCCGGCGGCCACCGCTGCGGCGACCGTGCCGTCGCCGCCGTCGGCGACGGGCAGGGTCTCGACCTCCAGCCCGGGCAGCACCCGCCTCAGGCCGGCCGTCACTCGCTCGGCGACCTGTACGGCCGTGAGCGAGCCCTTGAACTTGTCAGCCGCGACGAGCACCCGCGCAGACTGAGAAACTGCTCCGTCCGTCACCTTGCTATCCCTTGCTTTCGAACAGGCAGTCGCGCCGTCACGACCCTATCCGCCCCCTCACAGGGCCTGCCACCCCACCATCGGCCAACAATCGCCGGCACGCCTGGGGTGGACCTCCATATGCCCTACGCTGCGTGCCGTGACTTCGTCCGACTACACCGCGTACATCGCCTCCCTCCCCCGCATCCTCGCCGGGGCCGCCGCCGTGTTCCGCGATGCCGAGGGGCGTGTACTGCTCGTCGAGCCCAACTACCGCAAGGGCTGGGCGCTGCCCGGTGGCACGATCGAGTCGGACCGGGGCGAGACTCCGCGGCAGGCGGCCCGCCGCGAGACCCTCGAGGAGATCGGTCTCGATCTCGAGCTGGGTGCCCTGCTGGCGGTCGACTGGGTGCCGGGCGAGGCCCGGCCGCCCATCGCCGCGTACATCTATGACGGCGGCGTGCTGACTCAGGCTCAGTTCGATGCGATCACACTGCAGGAGGACGAGCTGCTGTCGTGGCGGCTGGTGGCGCGTGAGGACATGTCCGCGTATCTGCTCGGCTCTCTCTGCAGCCGGGTCCTGGCGGCCCTCGACGCTCTCGCCGACGGGTCCGGAGCGGTCGAGCTGGAGAACGGCCTCCCGCCCGCCTGAACCACCGCGGAACCCAGGCTTCGCCTTGCCGACGCCTCGCCGATCCCCGGCTTTCGCCTGGCCGTTCCCTGCCTCAACTATGCAGGTCAGCCGCCTGTTTGACCAGTTTTGCCGGTAACTGATTCAGCCTACACGGACGTTCATGTCGCGTTGACCGACCAGCCCTGACGCGTGCACGACCGCTGGGCACCATCCGGAGTCCCAGGACACCGGAGGGACCATGCTCATGCACCTTCGCGGCTGGCTGACGACCGTCGTCTCGCTGGCCGTTGTGACGATCGCCGGCACCGCTCCCGCGGCAGCCCCCAGCGAGAGAACCGCGCGTGCGCAACTGCCCGTCACCGTCAACGGCGGAGCCTGGAAGTCCGGCCATCTGCAAGGAATGGCCCTGGACCGGCGCAAGGGCTTTGTCTACTACTCGTTCACCAACATGCTCGTCAAGACCGATCTGCGGGGAAAGCCGGTCGGCTCGGTCCGCGGTATCACGGGCCATCTGGGCGACCTGGACTTCAACTCCGAGGACGGCCGGGTCTACGGCTCGCTCGAGTACAGCGACAACACGTCCTTCTACATCGCGATCTTCAAGGGTGACCGCATCACGCGGATGAACATGGACGCGCAGACCAGTGGTGTCCTGACCACCGTCCATCTGAACGAGGTGGAGAAGGACTTCACGGCCGACATGAACGGCGACGGCGTCTTCGACGGCCCCGTCGCGAAGACCCCCGACCACCGCTACGGGAACTCCGGCATCGACGGCGTCTCGTTCGGCCCGGTCTTCGGCAACAGGTTCGGCACGCAGAGGCTGACCGTGGCGTACGGCGTGTACGCCAACACCGCCCGCAAGGACAACGACCACCAGGTCCTGCTCCAGTACGACGTGCGCAACTGGAAGCAGTACGAGCGTCCGCTGAAGGAGTCCCGCCCGCACCGCAGCGGTCCCGCCGCGCACGGGGGCAAGTTCTTCGTGTACACGGGCAACACGACCTACGGCGTACAGAACCTGGAGTACGACGTGTACAGCGGCCGGTGGCTGATGGCGGTGTACAAGGGCACCAAGCCGCAGTTCCCCAACTACGCGCTGTTCGCCGTCGACGGCGCCAAGCGGGCGACATGGGGCCCGATCCGGGGCCAGCAGCGGCCCGAGGCCGGCCGGCTGCTGGCGCTGATGCCCAAGGGGCTGCACCACACGCCAACAGGCGTCCGCGGGTGGCAGTCGCCGGGCCAGTACGGGCTGGTGTCGCTGGACGACGGCCGCTACTACATCGGCCAGTCGGCCAAGGTCACGGACGGCGGTGTCGTCAAGCAGTCGGGCAAGGCCGTGCTGCACCGCTGGACCGGCCGCACGCCGAACCCGTTCGTCAAGGAGTCCACGGCGACAGCGGCTCGCTAGGCCCTTTCCGGGCGATCTTGTCGGGCCCGCGGCGACAGCTACGGCACCTCGCTGTGTTGTCGGAGTCGCCCAAGTACGTCCAGTACGAGGGCGATCCTCCGCCTTGCGATGCACCGCATCTGACGCCGCAGGCTGATCCTCGAAGATCGCCCGGACAGGGCCTAGTCCCCCTCCCCGGTGGGCGGCACCCGCGTCCCGGACCGCGGGGGCCGCTACCCGTGGGCCGCCGGCGTGCGGCACCACTGGACCGGCCTGGCGCCGGGCTGCGGCGACGCGCCCGTTCACGAGGGCCGCCACCCGGAGAAGGGCACCGCGGGTCACCACGGGCGTGCAGCGCGGCACGGGGCCGGAATCCGGTCGCCTTCACCCCGCACGCCTGCGTACGCTCGCGGCATGACTCTCGTCGCCTTCCTCAGCGGCGCCGGTATCTCCACCGACTCCGGCATCCCCGACTACCGCGGGCCGAACGGCCTGTGGCGGCGCGACCCGGAGGCCGAGAAGCTGGTCACGTACGACTACTACATGGCCGACCCGGAGATCCGCCGCCGCTCCTGGCGTATGCGGCGCGACAGCGCGACCTGGCGTGCCGAGCCCAATGCCGCGCACCACGCGGTCGCCGAGCTCGACCGGCAGCCCGGCGTCGCGGTCCGGGTGATCACCCAGAACGTCGACGGTCTGCACCAGCTGGCCGGCCTGCCGAGCCGCAAGGTGATCGAACTGCACGGCACCGCACGAACGGTGACGTGCACGCGCTGCCATGTCCGCTCCCCGATGGCCGAGGCCCTGGCCCGGGTGGAGGCGGGCGAGGAGGATCCGCCGTGCGCGCAGTGCGGCGGAATCCTGAAGTCGGCGACGGTGATGTTCGGTGAGCGTCTCGACCCGGAGGTGCTCGGCCAGGCTATGGCGATCACCAAGGCCTGCGAGGTGTTCCTCGCCGTCGGTACCACGCTTCAGGTGCAGCCCGCGGCCTCGCTGGCCGGTATCGCCGCCGAGCACGGCGCACGGCTGATCGTGGTGAACGCCGAGCCGACGCCGTACGACGAGCTGGCCGAGGAGGTCGTGCGCGAACCGATCGGCACGGCGCTGCCCTCGCTGCTGAAGCGCCTCACCGACGCCACGCGCTAGCGCCCCCACCGGGCTGCCGGTCGCGGCCGGGCGGGCCCCCTCCCCTGCGGCCGAACATGCGGTCCTTCGGGGGACGCCTGTTCGGCCGCAGGGGTAGCCCGAGCAGGGCATCAGGCGACCCGGTTGGGTCAAGCGTCACCATCGCCGCCTGGCGGGACGGCGGTTGGGGCTGTCGGATGAGCCGCGGACCGCCTGGTCCGATCATCAGCTCAGCGCACGCCCGTGGCCTCGGATCGGCCACAGGGGAAGGACAACATGAACGGGAACAGCCAGACCCGACCCGCCCGTCGCAAGGCTCTGCTCGCCGCCATGGCGGTAGCAGCCCTGGCGAGTCAGCTGCTCATCACGGCACCTGCCGCGCAGGCCACCGGCCGGGACGCCACGCCTGCCGCGAAGGACAAGAACAAGAACAACGGGGTGGTCCTGCACGGACTGCAGGCATTCTCCGAGGACGGGACGTTCACGCCTCCCAAGGGCGTCAAGTCCGTGTTCGCCCAGGCGTGGGGGCCCGGTGGCGGCGGTGGCGGTGGCGCCGGCGGCAGCGCCGTCGCCCCCATCGTCGGTGGCCGCGGTGCCGGCGGCGGTGGCGGCGGCTTCGTCTGGTGCGTCATCGACATCGACCCCAAGCACCCCAAGGTCACGGTGGACCTGGGCGAGGGCGGCGAGGGCGGTTCAGGCGGTCCCGTGGGCACCGACGGGACCATGGGCGACGACGGCACCGCGACGACGGTGACCTCGTACAACGACAAGGAAGTACTCAGGGCTGAAGGGGGCGAGGGCGGCGGCGGCGGCTTCTCCACCGGTGCTCCCGGTGTCCCCGGAGCCGGGGGTACCGGCGGCGAGTGCATCAGGGGTGGCGCTGTGAGCCGGCCCGGCGAGGACGGCAACGGCTTCGGCGGCGGCGTCGCCGACGGCATCATCACCCCCGCCTTCGGCCACGCGGTGGGTGGCGACAGCGGCCTGGGTGGCCCTCCCGGTGCTCCCGGCCAGCCTGGGGAGGACGGCGGCGAGGGGTACCTCGTCTTCTTCTGGTAGTACCTGAGCAGGGGGTATCGGATCGGACCTTCCTCACGGCCCTTGGCCGTGAGGAAGGTTTCCTGCGCGCTCGCGGCGACGGCGTCGCCGCGACGCGCAGCGGGGCGCCGCAGAAGGCCGCTTCGCCGGCGCAGTGGCGGACCCGGGCCCGGCGTCGCTCAGAAGAGCCCGTCGTCCGGGGTGCCGCGTTCGAAGGCGAGGAGGCTCTGCTTGCGGTCGAGGCCGCCGCCGTAGCCGACCAGGCTGCCGTTCGAGCCGATGACCCGATGGCACGGAACGATGATCCCGATCGGGTTCTTGCCGTTGGCGAGGCCCACCGCGCGAGAGGCACCGGGGCTGTCGAGGGCGCCTGCCAGTTCGCCGTAGGTGCGGGTCTCGCCGTAGGGGATCCGGCGCAGCTGGTCCCAGACGCGGCGCTGGAAGGGCGTGCCCTCCAGGCGCATCGGCAGGTCGAACTCCTTGAGTTCGCGGGCGAAATAGGCCTCCAGCTGGCGGATCGCCTCGCCGAAGGGCGTCTCGTCGTGGCCGCCGAAGGTCTCCTCGTCCGGCCGGTGCCGCTGCTCGGTCATGTAGAGCCCGCTGAGTACTCCGTCGGTGGCGACGAGGGTGAGAGGGCCGTAGGGGCTGTCGACAACGGCGTGCTGCCTGGTCATGTCCGAACTTCCTTATGAGGGGAGGCGGTTGATCGGGTGGTCGTCGGTCGCCCACAGATACTGGACGGCGTAGGCACGCCAGGGCCGCCAGGCCGCGGCGCGTGCGGTGAGGGCGGCCGGGGTGGACGGCATACCGAGCTCGGCCGCCGCTCGCCGCATGCCGAGGTCGGTGGGCAGGAAGGAGTCGGGGTCGCCGAGCGCGCGCATCGCGATCACCTCGACCGTCCAGGGGCCGAATCCCGGCAGCGCGGCCAGCTGGGCCCGTGCCCGGTCCCAGTCGCTGCCGGGATCGAGCGCGAGAGTGCCGTCGGCGAGTGCCGCGACCAGCGTGGTGAGGGTGGTGCGGCGGCTGCGGGGCAGCGCGAGGTCCTCGGGATCGAGCGCTGCGAGAGCCTCGGACGTCGGGAAGAGGTGGGTGAGGCCGCCCTCGGGGTCGTCGACCGGCACTCCGTGCGCGGTGACCAGGCGGCCTGCATGCGTGCGGGCGGCGGCCGTCGAGACCTGCTGGCCGAGCACGGCCCGTACGGCGAACTCGGCGGCGTCGACCGTGCGCGGAACCCGTCGGCCGGGGGCCTTGTCGACGAGGGGAGCCAGTTCCGGGTCGGTGCGCAGCTGCTCGTCGACGGCGACCGGGTCCGCGTCCAGATCGAGCAGCCGGCGGCATCGGCTGATGGCGATGGTGAGGTCGCGCGGGTCGGTCAGCGAGAGGCGGCAGGCGATGTGGTCAGGGTGCGGGGTGAGGGCGACGATGCCGTGCCCGTACGGGAGGGTGAGAGTGCGCCGGTACGCGCCGTCCCGCCACTCCTCGACGCCGGGGACGCCGGTCGCGGCCAGATGACCGAAGAGGTTGCCGGGGTTGAGCGGTGCCCGGTAAGGCAGCCGCAGGGCGATCACTCCGGAGGTCTGCGGCACAGCCGTGCGGGCGCGGGCGGCCCGGGTGCGCAGCTCGCCCGGGGCGAGTGCGAAGACCTCGCGGACGGTGTCGTTGAAGGTGCGGATGGAGGAGAAACCGGCCGCGAAGGCGATCTCGGCCATGGGGAGCGCGGTGGTCTCGATCAGCACGCGCGCGGTCTGGGCGCGCTGGGAGCGGGCCAGGGCGAGCGGGCCGGCGCCCAGTTCGGCCAGCAGCTGACGCTCGATCTGGCGGGTGGAGTAGCCGAGGCGGGCGGCAAGGCCCGGCACTCCTTCGCGGTCGACGACGCCGTCGGCGATCAGCCGCATGGCGCGGGCGACGGTGTCGGCGCGGGCGTTCCACTCCGGGGAGCCGGGGCTGGTGTCGGGGCGGCAGCGTTTGCAGGCCCGGAATCCGGCCTGCTGGCACGCGGCGGCGCTCGGATAGAAGGTCATGTTCTCGGCCTTCGGCGGCACGGCCGGGCAGCTGGGGCGGCAGTAGATCCGCGTGGTCAGTACGGCGGTGAAGAACCAGCCGTCGAAGCGGGCGTCCTTCGACCGGACGGCACGTACGCAGCGCTCGGTGTCGGTGTGCATGGCTCCAGCATCGGGTACGCCGGGGCAAGGGGCTGGCGAGAATCCGACATCAGCCTTGCTCGGCCAGGGCTGTCCCGAATTACCGACAGGCGTCCTCGCCGAACAGGGTGCATCGCACCTCGTGTGACATCACTCCACACGTGGTGAATGCCACACACTCGGTGACCGGTCTGCGGCGTCCGTCTTCCGGCTCCCCGCACGCTCCCGGCTCCCTCCACGGACGGCAGTCGTGCTCGAGCGCTGCTCCTCCCCCGTCGTCGGCCGGTCAGCTCGAGGCCGCGAGAGCCGTCTCGAAGACCGCGTAGGCGGCCTCGTCGAACAGCACGAACCTCACCTCCCGAACGGGCGCGGACCCCGCCTCACGAACCGTGCGGATCGCGATGCGTGCGCCGTCGTCCATCGGCCAGCCGTAAATACCCGTCGAGATGGCCGGAAACGCCACGGTCCCGGCCCCCAACTCGGCGGCCACGCGCAGCGATTCGCGGTAGCAGGAGGCCAGCAGCTCGGACCGGTCCTCCTCACGGGACCAGACAGGGCCGACGGTGTGGATCACATGGCCGGCATCGAGCCGGCCTGCGGTGGTGGCGACCGCCTGTCCGGTGGGCAGGCCCTTGCCGTACCGGGAGGCGCGCAGGGCCCGGCACTCCTCCAGGATCGCCGGGCCACCCTTGCGGTGGATGGCACCGTCGACGCCTCCGCCGCCGAGGAGGGAGGAGTTGGCGGCGTTGACGATGGCGTCGGCGTGCTGCTGGGTGATGTCGCCGTGGACAAGGGTGATGGCCGGCCGCTGCTGTGTCATGGAGATCATGATGCCGCCGGCCGGCGGCCGGGGCACGCACTTATGTCCCGGCCAGGACGCCGGGGCGAGGGAACACGGCCGGTCTGCGGTAGGTCCCGGGACCGGTGGCCGGCATCGGAAAGAAGACCGTGGGCGCACCGCCCCCGGGTCCTGAGGGCGCGCGCTCAGCACAGCCGGCCGGCGCCCGCACGGTGACCCACGACACCGGGCACGGCCTTGGGGTGGTCGACCCGGGTCCGCAACGTCGGTGTCCAGCCGGCCCCGGACTGCAGTGTCTCCTCGGACAGTTCCGCGTTGTGGACGGACTGATGCACCATCACCATCGAGACGCCGGTGGCCCGGGCGTGCTGTGCGGAGGCGGCGGTGGTCGGCACATCGAGGCCCCTCCCGACCAGGCCGGCCGCACGGCAGCGGCGTCCGGCGGACGCCACACAAGGGTTCACGCAGGGCGCCGGCACCGGGCGTGAACCCCCGGGCCGTACGCACGTGTCCGTCCGGGTTAGCCTCTGTGAAGGATCTGCCGACGGGGGCGTCCGCACCGGATGAAGGAGCAGCACCACATGAGTAAGGAAACGGCCGGCAAGGGTGGCGACGGACCGCTGCCGTATCTGCCCCTCCCGCCGGGCGCCCGGGGGCCTTTGGACCCGCCACTGCTGGGCGCCGCCCCGCCAGGCATCGGGCCCAGGCTGGCCATCGCGGAGGGCGTGCTCAAGAAGGCGGCCGGTGTCGCCGACGAGGTGTTCGACGCCTTCCACGGCCCCGTCACGGCCGTGCACACCCCGGCCACCAAGGCCGCGCGTGAGCTGGCGGGATGGGACAGCAGCGAGGCGCTGAAGACGTCGCTGAAGAACTGGGAACAGCAGGTCAAGGCCGCCGAGGGGTGGCTCACACGGATCGCGGAGAGTCTGCGCGGCGCTTCCCACACGTACACGGGTACGGACCAGGGGATCGAGCAGCAGTTCAGCGCACTGCGAGGGCTGAAGTAATGCCCGCCTTCTACCGCGAACTGCTCGACACCGACTTCTCCGTACTGGACGATCTCGCGGACAAGTGGCGCGAGGCACACACCAAGACGGAGAAGTTGCCGAAGCGAATGACCGACGAGGTGCTGGGGCCCCTGCGGGACAAGGGGTACTGGGAAGGTGCGGCAGCCCCGTTCGCCTGGACCCTGATCGACGACATCGCGCGTCAGCTGACGGCGGCCACCAAGGTGGCCGAAGCGCTGTCCGGTGTCCTCGACGACGCCGTCGCCGACCTCAAGATCATTCGGCGCGATCTCCAGGACGCCGTGCAGCGGGCGCTCGACAAGGGGCTGGCCGTGGACCACGCGGGCACGGTCTCCGGGTACATCACCGCGGAGCACTACATCCCGATGGGCCAGCGCACCCAGAGCCCCTACTACGTCGAGGCCGCCCAGAAGGAGATAGTCGGGATCTGCCGCCGGGGTATCACCGCGGACCAGAATCTCTCCATGACGCTGATGTCCGACGTGGGGATCGGCGCCTGGTTCAACAGCAAGCCGCAGCACGACTCGATCGACTCCACGAACCGGATCAGCGCCGACGAGTACAACGCCTACCAGCGCGTCCTCGACGGCAAGGATCCCTATCCGGACCGCAAGGACGACAGCCCGTACGACCTGGGCCTGGACTATGCGACCGGCCTGGGGCCCCGGCATCAGGACTTCACCAACGGCGACAAGATGGTCGAACTGCTCCAGTCCATGGAGAGCATGAAGGACATCCGGCGGCAGACGGTGGAGCAGTGGGAGGCGACAGGCAGCACAACGGGGGACGCGGCCTTCTCCATCTCCGAAATGGGGAAGGCCGGCGCGGCCAAGAAACTCATCACCGAGGACCTGCCGGCCATCGTCACCGGCGATCCCAAGCACCTCGGTGAGGCCTTCATGGGCTCGTACAACGTCAAGTACGAGGTCCAGGGCACCGACCCGGACGGGTCCCTGGTGGTGCAGTACACCCTGGACAACACCACCAGTTCCGAGTCGGCACTCCACTTCATCGGCTACTACGACTGGCTGAAGTACGCGGAGATCGCCGACGGCCCGGTGACGAGCGCCGTGCACCAGACGGTCACATGGACCGAGCGCATCCCCGGGAAGAACCAGTGAGCGCCGCGCGCACCGGCAGCCGGACGAGGCCGTCCGCCCCGGCCCTCGGGCTGGTCGCCGTCGCCGCGGTCCTCTCGCTGTCCACAGGATGCTCCACCGACACGGCCGGGTGCGGACCGGCCCCCTCGGCGGAGGTCAGTCAGGCCGATCTGTACGGGAGTTACACCGGCCCGCACGGAGCACGCCTCGACCTGACCGCTGACGGCGGCACGTCGGTCAGGTTCTCCGTGAAGCACTGGCCCAAGGAGGACGACCCCGAGATCCTGACGGAGGACGGCCCCTCGTTCGACGGCGGCGGGGTCTGGAAGCTGCTGAACCCCCCGGGAGAGAACGGCGAGATCGGGCTCACCTTCGACGACCTCGACACCAGCGCCCGCGGCGCGACGGTCACCGGACTCCAGGTCGGCAAGGAGGACGGGCACACCGTGCTCTTCGCACGGCTCGGGGACCCGGATGTGTGCCGGGTCTACAAACTGACCTCGTGAACGCCGATGGACGCTTCCTATACTGATCGGATGATCACCGTTCCGCTCGGCGCGCTCGAAGTGGCCATGGTCCAAACGGGCGCTCGACCCGCCGACACGTTACGAGACACCACCGAGTTCGTCCGCCGCCTGGAGGACCTCGGTTACCTGCGGCTGTGGTACGCCGAGCATCACCACTCTCCGGCCATCGGAGCGTTCCCACCCGTCGTCCTGACCGCCCACGCTGCCGCGTTGACGTCGTCGATCCGTGTCGGATCCGGGGGCGTTCTCGCTCCGAACCACGCGCCGATCATGCTGGCGGAGCAGTTCGGCACGCTGGCCGCACTGCACGCGGGCCGTATCGACCTGGGAATCGGCCGTGGCCCGGGTACCTTCGACGAGTCGACGGCGCGGGCGCTGCGGCGTGGGGCAGGACCGACAACGGACGACGAGTACCGAAGCGATGTGTCAGCGACTCTGCGTTTCCTGGTGGACGAGGTCGCGCTCGGCCCGTTCCCGGAGCCATGGCTGCTGTCCTCGAGCACGGCCGGTGCCGGGCTCGCTGCGGAACTTGGCCTGCCGATCGCCTTCGCCCATCACATTCGTCCTGACAACACCCTCCCTGCGCTCAATCACTACCGGAAGCATTTTTCTCCCTCCCGCTGGTGCGACCGCCCCCGTGTGCTGCTCTGCGTGGAAACGGTATGCGCCGAGACGCAGAAGGAGGCGGCGTGGCTCGCGGGCCCGATGGACGTCGTCAAGGCCGGGCTCCTCAAGGGACGGGGCGACATCCCCTTCCCCACTCCCGAAGAGGCAGCCAGCCACTCGTTCGCCACTGAAGACGTGCAGGCGCTGGCGAGCTTCCGCGCCCAGCAGGCACACGGCTCACCCGGGACCGTTACGAAGCGGCTGATGGACCTGGTGGCCGTGACCGGTGCGGACGAACTCATGCTGGTGACGCCCGTCTACGCGTTGTCCGACCGCTTGAGGTCGTACGAACTCGTCAAGCAGCACATCATGATGGCGGCGGCGTCGTAACCGCCCGCACCACGGACAGTCAGATGCGCGTCGATCAGCCCGCCCATAACCTCACTCGATGACCAGCTTTGAAACGCATCGTCGGCGCGTCCGTGACACGAGTCTTTCGGTGCGGGCCCGGCATGCCGCTTTCCGCACGTGCGTGGTGAGCTTCAGTCCGTACGGCTTCCGAGCGACCTACCATCACCTGTGCCGCAGCGCCCGGGTCCCGGTCGACCTGGGAACCGACCCGGCATCGTTGGTCCGCGCGGTCGAGGAGCTCCATGCGGCGCGCCGGCTCTGGCTGGCGGATGAGGCCGCGTTCGTAGCGCGCCGACGACGAGAGAAGGCTGAGGGACATCGCCGTCCCAAGGCGGACGGCAGCTGGCGAGACCTGGGGCGCGGTTCAGAAGGCGGCCTCGCCTACTGCCCCAACCCTGAGCACCACCCCGCTGAGCCACTCCCGACCGTGATGGAGCGCATCCTGCGTTCCGGCGTCCCGACTGAGGCGGCGTCCGGGACGTGCCGGGTATGCGGGAGCGACGCAGGGACGACTCGCTGGCGCAGCGGATACCACCTGTACCAGCTGTGCGCACGATGCGGCGTGAGCGCCGGCTCACAGCCGACTGAGACCGACCGGGCTGTTCTTGCCGCCAGGGCCGAGCGTTGGAAGGAGATCTGGAGGCGCACAGCCTGAGTCTGACGCCGCAGGCTGATCCTCGAAGATCGCCCGGGACAGGGCCTAGCGTGCGCGCAGTCTGCGCCACACCGCCTTCGCGGCATGGTGGCCCGACATGCCGTGCACACCCGGGCCCGGCGGGGTCGCCGACGAGCACAGGAAGACGGCCGGGTGAGCGGTCGCGTACGGAACCCGGGCGAGTTTGGGGCGCAGCACCGTCTGCAGACCGGCGAAGGCGCCGCAGGCGATGTCGCCGCCCACGTAATTGGCGTTGCGAGCGGCCAGTTGAGGCGGTCCGGCGACCGCCCGGGCCAGCACCAGGTCGCGGAACCCCGGCGCGAAGCGCTCCAGTTGGCGCTCGATGACCTCGGTGGCGTCGCCGTCCCAGCCCGACGGCACATGGCCGTACGCCCACAGCACGTGCTTGCCGGCCGGTGCCCTGGTCGGGTCGAGCAGACTGGGCTGGGCGGTGATCAGGAAGGGGACGTCGGGGTCGCGGCCGGTGACCGCCGCGTCGAGCGCCGCCTCGATCTCGTCCGCGGTGGCTCCGATGTGCACCGTCCCCGCCGTGCGGGCCTCCTTCGAGGTCCAGGGCATGGGCCCCGACAGGGCGTAGTCGACCTTGAACGCGGACGGGCCGTAGCGGTAGTGCCCGTACGCATCGCCCAGCCCTGCGATCCGGGCGAGTGCGGCGGGCGAGGTGTCGAAGACGTACGCGCGGGCCGGGGGCAGCTCGTCCAGGCGCTTCACCGGTGTGTTCGTGTGGATCACTCCGCCCTGTTCGCGCAGACAGGCGGCCAGGGCATCACTGATCGCCTGCGATCCGCCGCGCGGCACGGGCCAGCCCACCTCATGCGCGGCAAGGGCGAACATCAGGGCGATGCCGCCGGTGGCGAGGCCGCCGGTGGGTGCGATGGCATGGGCGGCGAGGCCTGTGAGCAGGGCGCGGGCCCGCTCGCCGGTGAACCGGCGCGTGAGCCAGGTCGCAGGCTGCAGCGCGGTCAGTCCGAAGCGGACCATGCGGTACGGATCGCGGGGCAGCCCGTCCCAGGGCGTACGCAGGAAGTCCGCCGCGAGGGTGTCCCAGTGGCCGAGGTAGGGGGCGACGAGCCGTCGGTACGCGCCCGCGTCCCCGGCGCCGAGTGACATGGCGCTCTCGCCGACCGAGCGGCTGAGCACGGCGGCGCTGCCGTCCGGGAACGGGTGGGCGAGGGGCAGTTCGGGGTGGAGCCACTCCAGGCCGTGACGGGCCAGCGGCATCGCCCTGAAGGCCGGCGAGCCGATGCCGAGCGGGTGGACGGCGGAGCACGGGTCGTGGCGGAAGCCGGGGAGGGTCAGCTCCTCGGTCCGCGCGCCACCGCCGACCGTGTCCATGGCCTCGTAGACCGCGACCGAAAAGCCGCGCCTGGCCAGTTCGACCGCGGCGGTCAGTCCGTTGGGTCCCGCCCCCACAACGACGGCATCGAACATCGACGGCACCTTCGGACTCCTTTGTCAGCCGATGGCCAAGAGTCCCAGGATATTCCGCGGCGCCGGCAGCGGGAGGCGGGGTACTGTCCGCCGCGATGAACAACAGGCTGAACAGCGCGTTGCAGGACGCGATCGATGACATGGCGCAACGGCTCACCGAGGTGCGCGGCGTGCGCGCGGTCGCACTCGGCGGCAGCCGGGCGCGAGGGGCGCACCGCCCCGGCTCGGACTGGGATCTGGGCGTCTACTACCGGGGTGAGGTCGATGTCCCGGGGCTTGCCGCGCTGGCGTCGGAGCTGACCGGTGAGCGGGTGGAGGTCGCCGGCCCCGGCGGCTGGGGCCCATGGGTCGACGGCGGCGCGTGGCTGTCGGTCGACGGAGCGGCGGTGGACTGGATCCTGCGGGACCTGGACCGGGTGGAGCGGGTCTGGTCCGAGTGCCGGGCGGGGCGGTACGAGACGGGGGTGCAGGCGGGCCATCCGCTGGGCTTCTGGTCGCCCGCGTACGCCGGGGAGGTGGCCATGTGCCGCGTACTGGCCGACCCGCACGGCGAGTTGACGGTGCTTCGGGAGGCGACGCAACGCTATCCGGAGCCGTTGCGCGAGGCGCTGGTGCGTGCGGCGTGGGAGGCGGAGTTCTCGGTCGCGGCGGCGCGCAAGTCGGCCGGGTCCGGGGATGCGCTGCATGTGGCGCTGTGTCTGTCGCGGGCCTTCGGCGTGCTCGTGCAGTCGCTGCATGCGCACCACCGGGTGTGGTGCCTCAACGAGAAGGGCGCGCTGGCGGCTGCCGCCGCGTTCCCCGGTGTCCCAAAGGACTTCACGGCACGCGTGACGGCTGCCCTCACCGCACTGGACCCGGCCGCGGTGGAGTCGGCGGGCGAGTTGGTCCGTGAGACGAGGGCCCGGCTCACCTGATCCCCGCAGCCTCACCCGATCCACGGGGCGCGGGCAGCCGTCAGGTGAGCAGGTCCCGTATCCGGTGGGCCGTCGCTTCGTCGCGGGCGGCCGTGAAGGGCAGGACATTGCCGCCGCCGATACGGAACAGCTCCCCCGCGAGTGTCAGATGCGCGCCGCCCGCCTCCGTCACCAGCAGCAGGCCGGCGGCGTGGTCCCAGGCGTGCTCCCAGGAGAAGGCGACGCCGTCCAGGTCGCCGCGGGCCACGTCCAGATACTCCAGGCCGGCGGAGCCGCACGGCCGGGCGTGCACCGAGGGCACGGCGAGGCCGAGCAGCGCACGCTTCTGGTCCGGCGTCGTGTAGTCCGGATGGGACATGGCCACTTCGAGCACCGCGCCCGGGATAGGTGAACCCGCCCGTATCGGCGCGCCGTTGAGCATGGCTCCCGCGCCCCGCACCGCCGTCGCCATCTCGTCCAGCACGGGTGCGTACGTCCAGGAGGCGAGCACCTCGCCGCGCACCGCGAGCGCGACCAGGGTGCAGAACGCGGGGTCGCCGTGCACGAACTGGCGGGTGCCGTCCACGGGGTCGACGATCCACACGGGTGCGTCGCCGTGCAGCGCCTCGTACACAGCGGGGTCCGCGTGCACGGCCTCCTCGCCGACCACGACCGAGCCGGGCAGCAGGGCGGTCAGCGAGGCGGTGAGGTGCTCCTCGGCGCTGCGGTCCGCGATCGTCACCAGATCGTGCGGCCCGCTCTTCTCGACGATCTCGTGCGCGGCGAGCTGGCGGAAGCGCGGCGTGATCTCGGCGGCGGCCGCCTTGCGGACCGCCTCCTCGACGTCGGAGAGATCACCGGTCAGAAACTCATCGATCATGTGTCCAGCTAAGCACGGCCGACTGACATCCCCGCCGACGCCCGGCGACCGGCCGATGGACGCCGGACGGCCGCCAGGGTACGAACACGCGAACGCGCGATGTCCGTTCAGCGGCCTACCGCATAACCCTGCATGCCGCGCGGGTTCGCCGCGGCCGACACGATCCCCGTCGCGGGATCCCTGGAGACCACACACATCCGGCCCTCCGCCCAGGCCTCCCCGACGGTGATGTCATGACCGCGTCGCCGCAGCGCTTCGACCACCTCCGGGTCCATCCGCGACTCGACGGTCACCGACCCGGGCCGCATGCTTCTCGGGTGGAAGGAGCCGGGGAAGGCGTCGTTGTGCCAGCCCGGTGCGTCGATGGCGCCCTGCAGGTCGAGCCCGCCCCGTACCCGGTCACGCAGGGCCACGGCCAGGAAGAAGTGCACCTGCCACTGGTCCTGCTGATCGCCGCCGGGCGTGCCGAACGCCATGACCGGTATTCCGTCCCGCAGCGCGAGCGACGGCGAGAGGGTGGTCCGCGGGCGGCGCCCGGGGGTGAGCGAGTTCGGCAGACCGGGGTCGAGCCAGGCCATCTGCAGCCTCGTGCCGAGAGGGAAACCCAGCTCGGGCACGACCGGGTTGGACTGCAGCCAGCCGCCGCTCGGCGTGGCCGCGACCATGTTGCCCCAGCGGTCGACGACATCCAGGTGACACGTGTCGCCACGGGTCGCACCGTCGTCGGCGACGGTCGGCTCACCGGCACCGGGGGCCGGCGGACCCATCACGTCGAATCCGGGCTCCCCGGCCGCGACGGCGGTAGCGTGCGCGCTGAGCGCGGGTGTCCGCCCCTCAGGACTGCCGGGCCGGAGCTCGTACGACGCCCTCTCCTCGATCAGCGCACGGCGCACGGCGTTGTACGGCTTGGACAGCAGCGCGGCCACGGGTACGTCGTCGGCGTCGCCGTACCAGGCCTCACGGTCGGCCATGGCGAGCTTGCAGCCCTCGATCAGCAGGTGGACGTAGTCGGCGGAACCGTAGGCAGGGAGCTGGGACGGCAGCAGCGCCAGCTGCTGGAGGAAGGCGGGCCCCTGGCTCCAGGTGCCCGCCTTGCACAGGGTCCAGCCGTTCCAGTCGTAGGTCACCGGGGCCTCGTACGAGGCGGACCAGCCGGCCAGGTCCGCCCTCGTGAGCGTGCCGGTGTGCCGGGTGCCGCTGGTGTCCATGGTGGGCACGGCGGACTGCCGTACGAGCGCCTCGGCGACGAAGCCCTCCCGCCAGATCGTCCGCGCCCGCTCGATCTGCTCGGTCCGCCCACCCGCACCGGCCTCCTCGATCAGCCGCCGCCAGGTCGCGGCCAGCGCGGGATTGCGCAGCAGTCGGCCCGGCCGCGGTGCCTTTCCGCCGGGCAGATAGACGTCGGCGGACGTCGTCCACTCCGTCTCGAACAGCTTCCGCACCCGCTCCACGGTCTGCCCGATCCGCTCGACCGGCGCATGGCCGTCCTCCGCGTACCCGATGGCGTACCTCAGCACCTCGGCGAGCGTCCTGGTGCCGTGGTCGCGCAGCAGCACCATCCACGCGTCGAACGCCCCGGGCACGGCCGCGGCCAGCGGTCCGGTTCCGGGCACGAGATCGAGCCCGAGTGAGCGGTAGTGGCCGATGGTCGCGCCGGCGGACGCGACGCCCTGCCCGCACAGGACACGCACCTCGCCGCCCGCGGGGGCGAGGATGACCGGGACCTCGCCCGCGGGCCCGTTGAGGTGCGGCTCGACCACATGAAGGACGAATCCGGCGGCGACGGCGGCGTCGAAGGCGTTCCCGCCGTCCTCGAGCACGGCCATCGCGGACTGCGAGGCCAGCCAGTGGGTGGAGGACACCATGCCGAAGGTGCCCTGGAGGGTCGGCCGGGTGGTGAACAACGTGGCGGCTCCTAGGTACGGCGGGGTCCGACCGACGGTACGCCGCGCCCGCCGCGCGGTCACCGGGCGCGGGTCAGGTGCCGTCCGCCGAGAAGTGCTGGTAGTCCGGCGGGTGCCAGCGGCCACCCCAGTGCCAGCCGACGGCCCGCATCTGCGTGGCGATGACGCCGTCGGGCGTGATCATGCCTTCGGCGGGGCGGGAGCGGTCGAGGCAGGCTCGCCCCGCCGGGGGATGGACATCGCCGGAGCCGTCCACGTACGGGTTCTCCACGGGGTTGATGTCCAGCGCGTCACCGTACGAGTGCCGGGAGAGGTGACGGGGATCGCCGGTCACCCGGCGGCAGTTGAACGCCGAGGTGTTGTCGTCCGCCATCGCTGCCGCGTCACTGCCGCCGTACTCCGCCATCACCCGCATCCGCCGGATCGGGAATCGTTCGTCGAAGGCCTTCCCGAACACCCGCAGCAGCGGGCGCACCTCGTCCTGATGGACGATCAGTTCGCCGCGGTGCACGCGCCCGTCGAAGCCCCAGTGGTTCATTCGGACGAGCCGCAGCCGGGAGGGAGGCACCGGGCAGGCCGGATCGTAACTGGCACCGAGTTCGGCCGGTGGTACATCGCTGACGCGGGGCGAGAGCCGGGGTGGCGCGGCGGCGGTGAACTGGGCGGGCGTCGCGGTGCAGGCCAGCGTCAGAACCATGACCGAGGAGAGGACGGGCGCGACCGCCCGGTGCGCGATATGCACCCTTTCAGCGTAGTTGGCGGACCGACTTCCGCACCCTGCGAGGCATCCGGCCCCGCAGGTGCCGCGCTGCCTGCCGCGGAATATCCTGGAACGGCCGCGAAACCGGCTGCGCGCGGTTCGGACCGGCCGACGCGCGGGCGAGTGCGCCCAGTTGGACGCAGATACTCCGCCGCGTGATGACGCGGCGGACGCAGGTGACCGAGGGGTGCCTCAGCCCGGCGGGGCACGTCCGGGAACGCCTGTGAGGTCAGAGCCCCGCGTCCTGGCTGACCGCGCCCCGGGCGAGCAGCAGCAGCGCGTCGACGAGGTCGTCGGCCGGGCTGCCGGTGGCGAGACGCCGCAGCTGGAGGCCCATCACCAGAGCCACGATGGTCGCCGCGTAGGCCTCGGCGTCCGGGACTCCGAGACCGGTGAGGATCTGCACCGCCAGGCGGTCATAGGCGGAGAAGGCCTCGGAGGCGGCCTCCCGCAGCCGCTCGTCCCGCCCGGCCTGGACATACAGCTCGAAGGTCGCGATGTGCTCGCTCCCGAACGGGATGCCGCCCGCCACCTGCCCCGCGAGCGAGGCGGCACCCGCGATGTCGATGCCCTCGCCCTGGTACCGGTCGGCCAGCTCGGTGAAGCGGCGGGTCTCCGCGCGGACGAAGTGCAGCAAGCTCTCCCGCAGCAGTTCGTGCTGGGTCTCGAAGTGGTACGTGACCGAGCCCAGCGAGACCCCGGCCTCCTTGGCGATCCTCCGGTTGGTGACCGCCGCGACGCCGTCCTGACCGATGATGTGCAGGACGGCGGCGATGATGCGCTGCCGGGTGGGCGCGGAGCGGGCGGCGTTGGACATGAGGGTCATTGTTCCACTGGCGTGGCCCCCTTGATCGCGGGGGCGGGTGGGCGCTTCTCGTACCAGCGCTGGTCGGCCTCCAGCTGGGCCGCAAGCGAGATCAGCCTCTCCTCGCTGCCGGCGGGGCCGAGCAGCTGGGCGCCCACGGGCAGTCCGTCGGCGGTCAGGCCGGCGGGCACGTTGACGCCGGGCCAGCCCAGGACGTTCCAGGGGAAGGCGTACGGGCAGGCGGCCGTCATCGTGGAGTTGGTGCGCCAGGTGCCGAGGTCGTCGAAGGTGCCGATGCGCGGTGGCGGGGTGGCGGTCGTCGGGGCGAGGATCACGTCGTAGGTGTCGAAGATGGCGCCGATACGGCGGTGCTGGCGGCTTTCGCGGGCGCGGGCGGCGCGCACGACCGGGCCCCGCAGCAGCCGGGCGCTGCGCATGGCGCTGCGGGTACGCCGGTCGAGCAGCGCGGCCTGGGGATGCAGTGCCGCGAGCTCAGCGACACCCGTCGTACCGCGTGCCACCAGACTCAGGCCGATCAGCCCGTAACGCGGCCTGGCCTCCTCGACGGTGTGGCCGAGGCGGGCGAGCGCCTCGGCGAGCGCGGTCACCGCACGGCGCACCTCGGGATGCGGCTTGGTGCCGGTGAGGGTCATCGGGGGCCGCCAGGCCAGGGCGATCCGGAGGGTGCCCGGCTCGCGGCGGGCGGCGGCCGAGGCGTCGATCGCGTCGGGCCGGTGCAGGTCATCGGGGTGCGAGCCCTGCACGACGTCGAGCAGCAGGGCCGCGTCGGCCACGGTGCGTGCGAGCGGGCCGTTGACGGCGAGGCCCTGGAAGGCGTCGGTGTACGGGTACAGGGAGACCCGGCCGCGCTGGGGCTTGATGCCGACGAGATGCGTCCAGGCCGAGGGGATGCGGATGGACCCCGCGCCGTCCGAGCCGACTGCCGCGGGCACGAGTCCGGCCGCGACGGCCGCCGCCGAACCACCGGAGGACCCGCCCGGGGTGTGGTCGAGCGACCAGGGGTTACGGGTGGCACCGAAGGCCGGCCCTTCGGTGAACGGCCACTGGCCGAGCTCGCAGGAGTTCGTCTTGCCGACGATCACGGCTCCGGCCTCGCGCAGTCTGCGGGTGGTTTCGCCGTCGGCCGCCGCTGCCGCGGTCTCGCCCTGGCACCCGAAGAGGGTGGGCAGGCCCGCCACATCGGTGTCGTCCTTGACGGCCATCGGTACGCCCAGCAGAGGCAGCTGCTCCCCCGCGGCCAGTCGCCGGTCCGCCTCCCTCGCCTCCGCGAGTGCCTGTTCGCCGCGTACCCAGCGAAATGCGTTGATGGTGCTCTGGCTTGCCTCGATGCGCTCGATGGCGCTCGCCACGAGGGTCTCGGACGAGGTGTGCCCGTCCCGCAACTCCCGGATGTGTTCCGCCAGTCCGCCGAATTCATCTGTGGACACGACCGCCCCGCCTCCCTATTGTTCGTTCGAACGAACAGAACTGGAGGGTAACCAGATGCGCATCAGCGGAGCAAGCGTTCTGCTCACCGGCGTCACTGGCGGCATCGGCGGCGCACTCGCCGCCGAACTGACCGCCAAGGGGGCGAAGTTGGTGGTGACCGGCCGCCGCCGCGAGGCGCTGGAGCCGTTCGCCGAGCGCTACGGCGCGCGAACGATCGTCGCCGACCTCGGCGACGCCGACGATGTCCGGCGGCTGGCCGACGAGGCCGCGGGCACGGACATCCTTCTCGCCAACGCCGCGCTGCCGTCCAGCGGTGACGTGCTCGACTACACGCCGGAGCAGATCGACCGTGCACTTGCGGTGAACCTGCGCGCCCCGGTCATGCTGGCCCGGCTGCTCGCGCCGGCGATGATCGACGCGGGCCGGGGTCATATCGCCTTCGTCGGCTCGCTCTCCGGCCTGGCGGCGACCAAGTCCTCGTCCCTGTACAACGCGACCAAGTTCGGGCTGCGCGGGTTCTCGCTCGCCTTCCGCCAGGATCTGCACGGCACGGGTGTCGGTGTCTCGATCGTCCAGCCCGGATTCGTGCGCGACCTGGGGATGTTCGCCGCCACCGGGTCCAAGACCCCCGGCGGTGTGCGGACCGTCTCGCCCCGCCAGGTCGTCGACAAGGTGGTACGTGCCGTCGAACGCAATGTTGCCGAGATCAATGTCGCGCCGCTGGAACTCCGGTTCCTGACCTCGGTCGCCGCCCAGTTCCCGGGCCTGGCCGAACGGGTGCAGCGCCGGGCGGGCGCCGAGCCGGTGATCCGCGAGATCGTGGAGGCCCAGCGCTCCCGTCGCTGAGCAACCCGCCTGTCAGTGACCCTTGCTACGGTCGGCCGCGCCGGTGGACCGACAGGGAGTGAGGGCCCGCCATGGAGAGTGCGCGCCGTGCCGCACTGGACCATGTGCTGCAGCTGATCGCACAAGCGCCGTGGAGCGACGGGCTGGTGCTGCGCGGCAGCATGACGCTTCAGGCGTGGGCGGGTGACGCCGCTCGCGAGCCGGGTGACCTGGACTGGATCGTGCACACGCCCGGGCCGGCGAACTGCCCGGACCCGCTCAGCCCGTTCCCGTACGTCGACACCATCGAGACGGTGCAGCAGTGGCCCGAGGCCTCGGACGGAGCGGCACGGTACGAGATATGGGGCGAGGAGGAGTTCTCGGCGTACGGGGCACGGCCGTTGCTCCCGCCGGAGGGGCTGCGCTGGCTGGACGCCCCGGCGCTCGGTGTGCCCGCCTCGCCCCTGCAGGATCTGATCGAGGCGATCCGCGAGCACCCGGCCGCAGCAGGGGGTGTCACCCTGGACCCGGACGGCGTCCGGGGCGACGACCTCAAGGGGTACGACGGCGATGTGAGCTACGGCGACCGGGACGAGGAGTGGGAGTACGACACGCCCGGCGTCCGGGCCGTCATTCCCTGGCAGGCGCCCGGGTCGCTCCCCGGCAGGGCACAGGGAGAGATCCAGGTCGACTTCGCCTTCGACGAGGTGCTGCACGACGCCCCGG
The DNA here is from genome assembly GCF_036057275.1 of Streptomyces sp. NBC_00390. Classification (NCBI taxonomy): domain Bacteria; kingdom Bacillati; phylum Actinomycetota; class Actinomycetes; order Kitasatosporales; family Streptomycetaceae; genus Streptomyces; species Streptomyces sp. NBC_00390. The sequence continues at coordinate 1,432,177 of NZ_CP107945.1, forward strand.
TGTGGACCGCCGTCCCGCGCGGCGACGGCGGCCCGCCCACCGCGGTCCGCACCGCAAGCCGCGAACTGTCGCTCGCCTGGAAGCTGCTGTGGCTGGTCACGGACCACGGGAAGGACGGGTCGGCCGGCGGCAAGGATCTGTACGACGCCGTCCTGCTGGCCGAGTGCCCGCGCACGCGGCTCACCCCGCGGCTGCTGCGCAGGGTGCTCGGCAGCCACGCGGCGGGCTTCGGCCCTGGCTCCGTCCGCGCCTGGCACATCGCCGCCTCGTGTCCCGGCGCCCCGGACCGGCTCAAGGAACGGCTGGTCCGGGCACTGGGGCCGGGGTTCAGCGCCGGCTGACCCGCTCGGGCATCATCAGCAGCATGTAGAGCAGCAGCGATGCCCCGAGACCCACCGCCCAGCCGTAGTTCGCGAGCGGCTTGAGGAGCGGGATCAGGCCGTCCTCGGGGAACGGGCCCTTGCCCGGCGCGGAATGGGAGCCGCCGATGGCCAGCAGCCCGCCGACCGCGAACGCGGCCACCGCGCGCAGGTTCCAGCCGGAGGTGTACCAGTAGCGGCTGCCCGGCGTGTACAGGCCGGCAAGGTCCAGCACGGTGCGGCGCACCAGCCAGTAGTCGGCGATGAGGATGCCCGCGACCGTGCCGAGCAGTCCGCCGACCAGTCCGAGCCAGGTGAAGATGTACAGCTCGGGCGTCTCGGTGAGCTGCCACGGCATGATCAGCACACCGACGACGCCTGTGATCAGCGCGCCCCTGCGGAAGTTGATGAACCGCGGCGCCAGATTGGCCAGGTCGTACGCCGGCGAGACGACGTTGGCCGCGATGTTCACCGAGATCGTCGCGATCAGCACGGTCACCAGCGCGAACAGCAGCCCGAAGACGTTGTCGGTCTTGGCGGCGAGTTCGACCGGGTCCCAGATGGCAGCGCCGTACACGGCCTGGGAGCCGGAGGTGACGAACACCGACAGCAGTGCGAACAGGGTCATCGTCGTCGGCAGGCCGAGCGTCTGGCCCCACACCTGCGCACGCTGGCCCTTGCCGAAGCGGGTGAAGTCCGGGATGTTCAGCGACAGCGTGGACCAGAAGGCGATCATGCCCATGAGCGAGGGGAAGAAGACGGGCCAGAAGTCCGCGCCCCAGCCGAGCTGCGACGGCTGGTCCAGCAGTGGTCCGAGGCCGCCCGCCTTGTTCGCGATCCACACGAACAGGACCAGGGCGCCGACGATGACGAACGGCGCGGCCCAGTTCTCGAACCGGCGCAGTGTCTCCATCCCCCGGTAGATGATGGCGAGTTCGAGTACCCAGAAGAGCACGAAGCACACCCACAGCGTCCACGGCTGCCCGCCGATCTCCGCCGCCTCCGCCCAGCCGCCGAAGATCTTGCCGAGCAGGATGAAGATGCCCTGGCCGCCGATCCAGGTCTGGATACCGAACCATGCGCAGGCGACCCCGGCCCTGATCAGCGCGGGCAGGTTGGCGCCGCGCAGGCCGAACGACGCCCGGGCCAGGACCGGGAACGGGATGCCGTACTTCGGCCCGGCATGCCCGGTGAGCAGCATCGGCGCCAGCACGATCAGATTGGCCAGCGCGATGGTGAACACCGCCTGCTTCCAGTCCATGCCGAGCGCGACCAGGCCCGAGGCGAGCAGCCAGGACGGGATGTTGTGGGCCATGCCGACCCAGAGGGCCGCGAAGTTGTAGGTCGTCCAGTGACGGTCGGCGATCGGAACGGGCAGCAGATCGTCGTTGACGAAGCGGTTGTCGGCGGGGACCTCGCCTGGTGCGAGCTCGATGCGAGCGGTCTGTACGGACATGGGGGTGGCTATCGGCCCGTCGGAGGGGGTGGGCGGAACGGTCGAGGTCATGGCGGCTGACCCTTCAGGCGTGCGCGGTGCGCGGACTTCAGAGGTTGAGTGCGGGGATGATCTCGGAGCCGTACGCGTCGATCGTCGCTTCCTTCGCGTCGTGCATGTTGTAGACCGCGAACTGGTCGACGCCCAGGTCCCGCAGTGCCGTCAGCTTCTCGATGTGCGCCTCGGCCGGCCCCAGCAGACAGAACCGGTCGACGATCTCGTCCGGGACGAAGTCGGTCGACGGGTTCCCGGCGCGGCCGTGGTGGCTGTAGTCGTAGCCGTGCCGCTCCTTGATGTACGCCGTCAGCGCCTCCGGAACCATGTCCGAGTGCTCGCCGTAACGGGAGACCAGATCGGCGACATGATTGCCGACCATCCCGCCGAACCAGCGGCACTGGTCGCGGGCGTGGGCGAGGTCGTCACCGACATACGCCGGCGCGGCCACACAGATGGTGACGGACGCGGGGTCGCGTCCCGCGTCCGCGGCCGCGTCGCGCACGGCCTTGACCATCCACTCCGTCAGATAGAGGTCGGCGAGCTGCAGGATGAAGCCGTCGGCCTTCTGCCCGGCGAGCGCCAGGGCCTTGGGGCCGTACGCCGCCATCCACACGGGCAGCTTCCCGTTCTTCACCCAGGGGATACGGATCGGGCTGCCGTCGACGACCGCCTCCCGGCCCTCGGCGAGATCGCGGATCACGCCGATCGCCTCGCCGAGCCTGGCCAGGGTGTTGGGCTTGCGTCCGGCCACCCTCATCGCCGAGTCGCCGCGCCCGATACCGCACACGGTGCGGTTGCCGTACATGTCGTTGAGCGTGGCGAAGGTGGAGGCGGTCACCTCCCAGGTCCGGGTGCCCGGGTTGGTGACCATCGGTCCCACGATCATCTTCTGTGTGTGCTCGAGGATCCGGCTGTATACGACGAACGGCTCCTGCCACAGCACCGCGGAGTCGAAGGTCCAGCCGTAGCGGAAGCCGTTGCGTTCCGCGCGCCGCATCAGTCCGACGACGGCCGAAGCCGGCGGGTCGGTCTGCAGGACGAGTCCGAAGTCCACGTCGGGGCCTCCTGGTTCGGGCTAGTTCAGGTATTGGCAGGTGGAGCGGGGGGTGTAGACGCCGTGACCGGCCCGACCGGTGAACTCGCGCTGGTCGATGACGGCTTCACCGCGCGACAGCACGGTCTCCACCTGGCCGGTGACGGTCCTGCCCTCGTACGCCGAGTAGTCGACGTTCATGTGGTGGGTGGCGGCGGAGAGGGTCTGCTCGGCGTGCGGGTCGTAGATGACGACATCGGCGTCCGCGCCCGGCGCGATGGTGCCCTTCTTCGGGTAGAGGCCGAACATCCGGGCCGGGGTCGCGCAGGCGATCTCGATCCAGCGGCGGCGGCTGATGTGCCCGTCGACGACGGCCTGGTGGAGCAGGTCCATCCGGTTCTCCACGCCGGGCAGCCCGTTGGGGATCTTGGAGAAGTCGCCACGGCCGAGCTCCTTCTGCCCGGAGAAGCAGAACGGGCAGTGGTCGGTGGAGACGACCTGGAGGTCGTTCGTGCGCAGTCCGCGCCACAGGGCGGCCTGGTGCTCACGGGGCCGCAGCGGCGTGGAACAGACGTACTTGGCGCCCTCGAAGTCCGGCTCGGCAAGGTTGTCGGTGGACAGGAACAGGTACTGCGGACAGGTCTCGCCGAAGACGGGAAGCCCCTTGTCCCGGGCGGCGGCGAGTTCGGCCACGGCTTCCTCGGCCGAGACGTGCACGACGTAGAGCGGGGCGCCGGCGACCCGGGCGAGCTGGATGGCGCGATGGGTGGCCTCGGCCTCCAGCAGGACCTTGCGCACCTCGCCGTGGTAGCGGGGGTCGGTCTCCCCGCGGGCGAGGGCCTGCTCGACGAGCACGTCGATGGCGATGCCGTTCTCGGCATGCATCATGATCAGCCCGCCGTTGGTGGACGAACGCTGCATGGCGCGCAGGATCTGCCCGTCGTCGCTGTAGAAGACGCCTGGATAGGCCATGAAGAGCTTGAAGGAGGTGATGCCCTCCTCCACCAGCAGGTCCATCTCCTTGAGCGACGACTGGTTGACGTCGGAGAGGATCATGTGGAAGGCGTAGTCGATGGCGCAGTTGCCGTCGGCCTTGGCGTACCAGGCGTCCAGCCCTTCGCGCAGGGAGTGGCCCATGCTCTGCACGGCGAAGTCGACGATGGTGGTGGTGCCGCCCCAGGCGGCGGCGCGGGTTCCGGTCTCGAAGGTGTCGGAGGCGGACGTGCCGCCGAACGGCAGCTCCATGTGGGTGTGAGCGTCGACACCGCCCGGGATGACGTACTTGCCCGCGGCGTCGATCGTGCGGTCCGCCGTCCATGTCCCGGCGGCCGCGGTGCCATGGGCGGCGAGGGCGGCGATCCGCCCGTCCTCGATCAGCACGTCGGCATGGATCTCGTCGGCGGCGGTGATGACCAGTCCGCCGCGGATCAGGGTGCGGGTACTGCTCATTGCTGGTGCGCTCCCTATCTGTACGTACGGTCGGCTACGCGCTGCGCAGGGCCTGTTCGAGGATCGATGCGCCTTCCTCGGCCTCGGCCACGGTCAGCGAGAGGGGCGGTGCGATACGCAGCGCGCTCGTGTTGTGGCCGCCGCCCTTGCCGATCAGCAGCCCGCTCTCGCGCGCGGCTTCCATGACCCTGGTCGCGGCCGCCGGGTCGGCCTCGTCGGTGCCGGGCCGCACCAGCTCGATGCCGATCATCAGCCCGCGCCCGCGCACCTCCCGTACGGCCGGCAGACCGGCGCCGATCGCGCGCAGCCGCTCGATCAGCAGTCCGCCGACCCTTCGGGCGTTGCCCTGGAGGTCGTGCTCGAGCAGATACGTGAGGTTGGCGATGCCCGCGGCCATGGTGACGGGGCTGCCGCCGAAGGTGGAGATGGAGTTGGCGTCCATGCAGTTCATGATTTCGGCGCGGCCGACGACGCCGCCGATGGACATTCCGTTGCCGATGCCCTTGGCGAAGGTGAGCAGGTCCGGCGGGCCGTTCCTGTCGTGCGCCTGCCAGCCCCAGAAGTGGTCGCCGGTGCGGCCCCAGCCGGTCTGCACCTCGTCGGAGATCCACAGGATTCCGTGGCGGTCGAGAACTTCGCGGAAGGCGGCGTAGAGGCCGTCGGGCGGTGCGGTGAAGCCGCCTACGCCCTGGACGGGTTCGGCGATCAGTGCGGCAACGTCGCGGGTGTGCCCGAGCAGGTCCTCGAGGTCGGCGACGCACGCCTCGATGAACTGGGCGTCCGACAAGTGCGCGAAGGGCCCGCGGGTCCGGACACCGCCGTGCACGTACAGCGTCTGCAGGGGGGACAGGCTGGTCGGGGACCAGGACTGGTTGCCGGTGATGGAGACGGCCGAGAAGGACCGGCCGTGGTAGCTGTTGCGCATCGCCAGGATCTGGTTGGAGCGGCGGTGGCCGGTGGCGAGCAGCAGCGCGGTGTCGTTGGCCTCGGTGCCGGAGGTGGTGAAGAAGACGCGGGCGTCGGGGATGCCGGACAGGGCGGTGATCCGCTCGGCGAGCTCCACCATCGGGCGGTTGAGGTAGAGGGTGGAGGTGTGGATGATCCGCCCGGCCTGCTCGCTCACCGCCTTGGTGACCTCGGGCAGGGCGTGCGCGGTCATGGTGGTGAGGATGCCGCCGAAGAAATCGAGGTAGCGGTTGCCGTCCGCGTCCCAGACATGGCGGCCCTCGCCATGGGTGATCTCGATGGGCTGCTTGTAGTAGAGGGCGACCCAGTCGGGGATGACGGCCTTGTGCCGGTCGAACAGATGGGTCACGGCTGCACCAGCCCGTCGTAGGCGTCGGGGCGCCGGTCGCGGTAGAACGCCCACTGCTGGCGTACGACGTCGATCAGGTCGAAGTCGAGGTCGCGGACGAGGAGTTCCTCGGCCTTGTCACTGGCGGTCTCGCCGACGAACTGCCCGCGGGGGTCGACGAAGTAGCTCGTCCCGTAGAAGTCGTTGTCGCCGTACTCCTCCTGGCCGACGCGGTTGATCGCGGCGATGAAGTACTCGTTGGCGACGGCGGCCGCGGGCTGCTCCAACTGCCAGAGGTAGGCGGAAAGGCCGCGCGAGGTGGCGGACGGGTTGTAGACCAACTGTGCGCCTTGCAGACCGAGTTGGCGCCAGCCCTCGGGGAAGTGGCGGTCGTAGCAGATATATACGCCGACCTTGCCGACCGCCGTGTCGAACACGGGCCAGCCGGCGTTGCCGGGCCTGAAGTAGTACTTTTCCCAGAAGCCTTTGACCTGCGGAATGTGGTGCTTGCGGTACTTGCCGAGGTACGTGCCGTCGGCGTCGATCACGGCGGCGGTGTTGTAGTAGAAGCCCGCCCCCTCGATCTCGAAGACCGGAACCACGATCACCATGCCGGTCTCGCGGGCGAGTTCCTGCATCCGTCGGACGGTCGGACCGTCCGGGACGGGCTCGGCCCAGCGGTAGTGCTCGGGCTCCTGGACCTGGCAGAAGTAGGGGGCGTTGAAGACCTCTTGGAATCCGATCACCTTGGCGCCCTGCCGGGCCGCCTCACGGGCGTGTTCCTCATGTTTGGCAATCATCGATTCGGTGTCGCCCGTCCAGGTGGCCTGGACCAGAGCTGCGCGTACGACATTGGCCATGAGTTGCTCCTTCGACGGGCCGTCAAGAGCTCTACGCACGTAGATGCGATGCGTAGGAGGAGAACGTAAGCCCCGTCACACACTGGGGCAAGACCATCGCCATTAACCCGCAGAGTCGATCATGTTTCACACTCGAGCGGTCCACACCGGTCGATCCACTGTCAGAGATGACCTGCAACGCGTAGTGCATGGACAACGTCCCGCTCCCGTGCCGTGGATACGGCACGCGCGGCGGCCAGCACCTGCGGGACCAGCCGCGCCGGGTCGCGGTCAGGGACCCTGGCGGCATCCTCCGCGCTGCGGACCTGCACGAACGCGGCGAGCAGCGCACCGCCCCGGGCGGCCAGGCCCTCGTCCTCGAGGGCGATGACGGCACCGGCGATCTCGTCGGCGGAGCGGGAGACGCCCTGGCGCAGGAGCTGATGGCCGTCGTCGCTGCGGCCGGCCGCGGCAAGCGCGTCGGCGGCCGCGGCAAGCCGTGCCGCGGGCTGCGACGCCACCTCCCACAACAGCGTGGCCCAGTCGGCGGCGAGACCGGAGCGGTGCAGTTCACCGGCGAGGGCCGGCAGCCAGGAGGCGGGCCGGGCGGCGGCCTCGCAGATCACGGCGTGGGCCTCACCGCCGCGCCCTTCGGCCCGCAGCCGCCCGAGCGCGGCGACGGTCTCGCGCGCGGAGCGGGAGGCGCCTGCGGGGGCGACGACCGGGGCGGGTGCGGCATGCTCCGCCGCGGCTGCGGCCCCGCCGAAGCGCGCCCCACGGGGAACGTCGTCCGCCACCGGAAGAACGGGCACGGGCTGCACCACCGCCTCCTCCGCCTGCTCCTCGACTCCGGCGAACCGGGCCCCGCGCGGACGGCGGCGCTTCTTGGCGCGGGGCGGCTCGGGTGCGGGGCGGTCCTGCGTCCCGCCGGGCGGATGAGGCTCGACGGCCGCGAACTCCGCCCGGCCGGCACGGTCGTGGGCGTCGGCCACGGGCCCGAACCCCTCCTCGGCCGCGACGGACCTTGCGGTTGCCCCGCCCGGGTGCGCGTACGCGTCGGCGGCCCGGACGCCATCCTGGGGCGAGGCGTCGGGACTCGCTCCGTACGCGGCGGGGGCGGCCGGCCGGAGCCGGTGGCCGGGCCCGGGAGCCGCGCCGGCGCCGGCCGGGTGCTGTGCCCGGTCCGGCGGGGCAGCGGGCGGCTCGGGCCTAGCGAGAGCTGCCTGCCGGGAGCGCAGCTCCATGATGCGTGCCGTCGCGCGCACGTGGTCGTCGCGCGTCCAGGACAGCTCATGGGCGTACTGCTCCGCCGCCGGTGCGCCCTCGGCCTCCGCGCCGAGCAGCCGTATCAGCTCCTCGGCGCGGCCCTGCGCATACGTCTGCTCCCTGAGCATGAGCTCCAGCCGTTCCGCCAGCGCCTCGCGGCCGCCGGGCAGCCGGTCGTGGGCCGCCGCGGCGGACGCCTGAAGCCGGCTCGCCCGCACCGACTCCTGCTGCACGAAGGCGGGCCCGCGCTCGGCGGCCAGATCCTGGAGCAGCGATTCGACCACGTCCCAGGGCGGGATCTCCACGCCGTCCAGACAGGCCTGCATGCCATCGGGGTCACGTTGCCAGAAGATCCCGTACCAGCCGCCGGACCGGTCGAGCAGCGCGACCAGTTCCTTCAGGTACCGCGCGAACACCCCGACATCCGCCGGGAGTTGATGCACCATCATCGCCGCCCCTGCCCCACTGCCGACTGGACCCGTCCGATCCCGAGGAACCGGAGGCATTCGATCGCAGCAAGGTTACGGACAGGCTACGCAGTGTTTTCAGAACGTGACCGCAATGCCGGTGTGCGGTCTTTTGCCCAGCCGGACGATCATCGCGGGCCAGTCGACGATCCAGAACTGCCAGGTGTACTTACGGGCCAGGAGTCTGCGCACCGCCGCGGTGCCCTCCTGGTCCAGCAGCCGCGCCGTTCCCTCCGCAGTAGGCGCGCCCTCGGCGATGTTGCCCCGTGCGTCGCACACCGTGATCACCACGCGGCTGTCGTTGCGCAGGCGCCTCACTTTCCACGAGTCCGTCCGTGTCCACACGAACAGCTCATCACCGTCCACCGCGAACCACACGGGCGTGGCCACCCCGGTCCCGTTCTTGCGGAACGTGGTGACGCTGACGTACCTGGCGCTGGCGAACTTCTCGGCACTCACGCTGCGAAGCGTACGTCAGCCCTTGCCGTGGGCGTCACGGGACGCCATGAGGCGTCCAGAAGGGCCCGAATGCAGGTGGGCCCTGGGCGTCAGCGGTGGCTCAGCACGTTGACCACCCGGTCGTCGGGGTCACGGACGAAGAAGCGGCGCACTCCCCACGGCTCGTCCTGGAGCGGGTGGACGATCTCCGCGCCACGCTCCCGCAGCGCCACGTAGGCGGCGTCCACGTCGTCCACCTCCACGCTCATGTCAGGCGTCACCGGTGCGGTCCTGTCCCCGGTCATGATGCCGACCTGCGCCGCCGGGTGGGCCGGGGAGGCGAGGGTCACGATCCAGCCGTGGTTCATGACTTCCTCGAAGCCCAGCAGATCGTAGAACTCCCGGCTCCTGTGCATGTCGTGGGTCCGGATGTTGGGCACCACTCGGCGAACGGTCATCGACGGCTCCAGAGGAAGGCAGACAGGTGCTCACGTCTCGTCACATGCACTTCGACACCCACACCTTCGCACATGTATTCGATAAATGCTCTAGCGGCTCTTGACGAAGTTCTTCGCGAGGCGCTCACCGAGGGTGACGGCCGCGCCATGGCTCTCGATCGGCGACGCCTTCGAGTTCTTGAAGACGATGTACGTGACCCCCGAAGGAGTCCCGCCCGTGGCGGGGTTCGGGGCGATGCCCAGCGCCTTCGCCGTGGCGTACGACGCCTCGCCGATGATCCCCGTGGGGCCCGTGTCGCCCACGACCGCGTACTGCACCTTGCCGCGGTACACGACGGCCGCGACCGAACCGCCTCGGATGCCGGACGACTTGTAGTTCCAGATCGTGCTGGGCGTGGGCACCACGATGAAGGGCAGTTTCTCGGCGTTCAGGTAGGCGCCGTCGGACTGCAGGAAGGCGGTCGCCTCCTGGAAGGACGGATCGGTCCGGCGGTTGCAGCGCGTGGTGCGCCGGCCGTCGCAGTCGATGTCCATGTCCGCCTTCCAGAACACGGCGTTCCCGGCATCGCAGACGGGGATGCTCGCCGAGGCCTTCTGGTCGGTGCGGTACTTGCCCTTGGAGATCTGCTTGCACTTCGCGACCTTCGCCAGCAGCTGGGCCGCGGTCACCGACCCTTCGGCGGCCTCGGGAAGGCCGGGCTGCTCCGGGGTCTCGGGAACACCGGGCGCACCGGGCGCACCGGAAACGCCGGGAACATCAGGGGCATCGGGAACATCGGGGGGCTCAGGAACTCCGGGAACATCGCCGAGCTCGAGCGCCTCAGGAAACCCCGGGAGATCACTGGGCTCGGGAACGGGGAGCCCGGGGACATCGGCGGACTCTTCCCCCCTTGCAGACACGGGGACCTCAGCAGTCTCGGCGAGTCCAGCAGCCGCAACAGCCTCGGCGGCCGCCGTAGCCTCGCCGAATTCGTCCGGAGGCGCCGCCCCGGTGCGGTGGGCGGCGCCGGCGGGGTCGGGCGGCGGCATCGCCGGAGCGGCGGCCGCCGGCAGGGCGGTCACAGCGAGCAGGGCAACGCCGCCGGTGCCGGCAAGGACGGCTTGGAGAGCAACATGTCGAATACGCACAAGGAGACCTTTCTGTCCGGAAGGCTCCCTACCCGCCGAGGGCACGACCCCTCTCCGATCGGCCGCCGGACGGGTTACGGCCCCGGGCACTGTCCCGGGACCGTGACCGCGGTCACCTGCTGGGACGCACCACCATCGCCGAGCCGCCGCCCCTCCTGACCTTCTCGGCCGCCGCGAGCCAGCGGCCGTCAGCCAGCCGCTGGATGCCGGTGGCCGCGCCGATCTCCGGATTCTGCCGGAACCCGTGGCCGATCGCCTCCAGTTCGGCCCGCAGCGGGCTGTTCCAGAGCCCGGGCTCGAGCTCGGTGGTCGTCTGGTTGCGCTGGCTGGCGCGCGGCGCCGCGATCGCCTCGACCAGGGGCAGGCCCCGGTCCAGATGCCCCGTCAGGGTCTGCAGCACCGTGGTGATGATGGTCGCGCCACCCGGCGAACCGAGCGCCAGCACGGGACGGCCGTGGTCGAGCACGATCGTCGGCGCCATGGAGGACCGCGGCCGCTTGCCGGGACCGGGCAGGTTCGGGTCATGCACCGCCGGGTCGGCCGGGGCGAAGGAGAAGTCCGTCAGCTCGTTGTTGAGCAGGAAGCCGCGCCCGGGGACGGTGATGCCGCTGCCGCCCGTGGACTCGATCGTCAGCGTGTACGCGACGACGTTGCCCCACTTGTCGGCAGTCGTCAGATGGGTCGTGTTCTCACCCTCGTACGTGGTCGGGGCGGCCGCCCCCGTGGACCCGCAGTCGACGGGGTCGGCCGGGTCGCCCGGCGCCAGCGGGCTGCTCAGCACGGCGTCGTCCTTGATCAGGCATGCGCGCGAGTCCGCGAACCGCTGCGACAGCAGCCCCCGGGCCGGTACGTCCTCGAAGGCCGGATCGCCGACCCACCGCCCGCGGTCCGCGAACGCGATCCGGCTCGCCTCGATGAAGCGGTGCAGATACTGCGCCTGCGAGGCCTTGGACAGGTCGGTGCGCTCCAGCATGTTGAGCGCCTCACCGACGCTCGTACCGCCCGACGAGACCGGCCCCATGCCGTACACGTCGAGGCCGCGGTAGGACACCTTGGTGGGCGCGCGGCGCACCGTCTCGTACGCGCGCAGGTCGCGCAGGGTCAGGTCGCCGGGGCGCACCACCCGGGTGGCGCCGTCGCGGACCGGGGGCTTGCGCACCGTGCGGACGATGTCCTCGGCAATGGGGCCGTGGTAGAGCGGGCCGACGCCCTCGCGGCCGATCTCCCGGTAGGTGCGGGCCAGGTCGGGGTTCTTGAAGACCGTGCCGACGACCGGCAGCTCGCCGCCCGGCAGGAACAGCTCCGCGGTGGCGGGGAAGTCCGCGAACCGGGCGCGGTTGGCCTCGGTCTGGGAACGGAAGGTCGCGTCGACGGTGAAGCCGTGCTCGGCAAGGTGCTGCGCGGGCCGCAGCAGCTGCCGCAACGGCCTGCTGCCCCAGGCGTCCAGGGCGGTCTCCCACGTGGCGGGGGTGCCGGGAGTGCCGACCCCGCGCCCGCTGGTCATCCCCTCCTCGAACGGAATCGGCCTGCCGTTCTCCAGGAAGAGGGAGGCGTCGGCGGAGCGCGGTGCCGTTTCGCGGCCGTCGATCGTGTGCACCGTACGGGACCTGGCGTCGTAGTAGACGAAGAAGCCGCCTCCACCGATGCCGGCCGAGTACGGCTCCGTCACGCCGAGAGCGGCGGCGGTGGCGACCGCCGCATCGACGGCGTTGCCCCCACGCCGCAGCACCTCGATCCCGGCGGCCGATGCGTCGGCGTCGACGCTGGCGACCGCGCCGCCCTGACCGACGGCCACCGGCGTCTTGACGGGCGGCGTCGAGGCCGGTGGCGCGTGGGTGGGCGGTACGGCCGCCCCGATCGAGACCACGGCCGCGGCAACAGCCAGAAACGACACATTCCGTGCGGTGGGGCGACGCATGCGTACCTCCAGTCAACCAACGTCCGCGCAGCGTAACTTTGACGCGGCCATGGCGTCAGGACCGCCTCGAACAATGACGGACGGGACCGCTAACATGCGCGCCCATGACTGACGACGTTCGCAATATCGTGCTCGGCGTGGCTGCCGCCGGAATCAGCGCCACGATCGGCTGGCTCACCCGCACGTACCTCTGGCGGCGCAGACTCCGGCGCAAGCAGGACTTCTTCGGGCTGCCGGGGAACTCCGAGTGCATGCTCGTCGTCAACCGGGAGGCCGGCCGTGACGGCGCCGTGCACCGCTTCGACGTCTTCGCGCTGCTCGAACTCTCCGCGCTGATCAAGGACTGCGGTGCCAACGCCCAGATCGTCTGGCACGACATAGCCCAGCAGGGGTTCGGCGAGCGGACCGAGTTCTGCGTCGGCGGCCCCGTGTCCAACCGCCGGATGGCCGCGCATCTGCACTCCCTGCTGCCTGGCGTGAAGATCAACACGGATCCGGAGCCCGGTCCGGACCAGGGCGCGTTCCAGATCGGCTCGGAGCGCTACCGCATGGAGCCGGGCACGGCCGAGTACGTGTTGCTGGCGCGGCTGACCGCGGGGCAGGACGCGCGGCCCGTCTTCCTGTTCTGCGGCCAGCGCGCGATCACCAACCAGGCCGCCACCCGCTATCTGGCGCGGCACCACGAGAAGCTTGCCCGCAAGCACGGCGGCAACTCGTTCTGCCTGCTGCTGAAGGTGGTCAACTCGCAGGCGTACGGCCCCGATGTGGTCGAGCTGGCCGCCGACGTGACCCGGGCGGCGCAGGCTCCCGCCCCGCTCCCGGCGGCGGACACCTCTGCGCCGGATCCGGCGCCGTCGAAGCGCAGGTCCCGCCGCACGGCGAGCCAGTAGCACCACCGGTGGTCCGGCAGCGGCGGCGAGCAGAGCACCACAGACGCTCATCGGGACGGCCGCGCTCTTACGCGCTCGGTCGCGTCACTGTCAGTGGAAGCGATTTGAGCCCGTTGATGAAGTTGGACACCAGCCGGCGCGGCGGGCCCGCCGGCACGTACGGCGGCAGCAGGCGCAGCGCCTCCTCGTGCAGCACCCGCAGCTGGAGGCGGGCGAAGTGTGCGCCGAGGCAGACGTGCGGGCCGTCCCCGAAGGAGACGTGCGGATTCGGCGTACGCGACAGGTCGAGGCGCAGCGGCTCCTGAAAGACGCCCTCGTCGTAGTTGGCGGACGCGTGGAGGACGACGACCTTGTCTCCGGCGCGGATCGGCTGCCCTGCGAGGGTGACGTCCTGTGCGGCGGTCCGGCGGAAGCTCAGGACCGGGGGATGCCACCGCAGCAGTTCGTCGACGGCACGGTCCAGGTCCACCTCTCCGGCCCGTAGCCTGCGCTGCTCCTCAGGGTGTTCGACCAGGGCGAGAAAGCCCCCGGGCGCGGCGCTGCGCACGGTGTCGTTGCCCGCGACCGTGAGCAGGAAGAAGAACATCTCCAGCTCGGCGTCGAGGAGTGCGGACCCGGCGAGCGCGGTCATGACGTCGTCGGCAGGATGGCGGCGCTTGTACGCGGCGAGCTGCTGCGCGTACTCGAACATCTCCTGCAGCATGGCCGGTGAACGGGGGTTGACGGGCCTGCCGTCGGGGCCGAGCACCGGTGGTTCCTCGGGGTCCTGATAGGCGATGACGCGCTCGGTCCACGTCAGCAGCAGTCCGCGGTCACTCTCGGGCACACCGAGCAGATCGGCGAGATTGAGCAGGGCGTAGTCGTCGGTGACGGTGTGCACCAGGTCGAACTCGCCGCCCGATTCCCTGGCCCTGGTGAGGAGTTGCCGAGCACGCGAACGCGCGGCGGCGGTGAAGCGGTCGATGCGGCCCGGGACGAAGGCCCGGCTCACCAGCCGCCGCAGCCGCCCGTGGTCCGACGGCGCCTGACCCGCGAAATGAGGGGAGGGGTCCTGGTTGAGCATCATGCGGCGGATGAAAGGGAGATCGGCCGGGTCGGGGTCACGGATCTGGGTGGCGCCGAGGTGCGAGGAGAAGACAGTGGTGTCCTTGAGGACCCGGACCACGTCGGCGTGGCGGGTCACGGCCCAGAATCCCGGTCCGGGCGGCCAGCCCAGGACCTCGTACTCCTGTTGCCAGGCCACGGGGTTGTGGTCGCGCAGGAGACGGAAGGCGTTGTGCGGCAGCCCTGCGGCGTAGATCCGCGGATCGAAGACATCGGGCACGCTCATGGCGGAACTCTCGCACGGCACGGTGCGGCAGGACACGAACTGCGTGCGGCCCTCTGGACGTTCACTGACGCGGCATCCAATAATTGTTACGCGCGCGTAACTTACCGGGGAGTTACCCCAGGTACGCCACTGACGTTACCGTCGAGTCACTTCGCTGTGACAGTTGAGTCAGATGAGTGAGGAGTGACCCGTGGGACTTCCGCGCAAGGCACTGCGCACCACCGCCATCGGTACGGTCTCCGCCGCGCTTCTCGCCGCGCCCGCCGTCGTCGCCACCCCCGCGGTGGCGGCATCCGGACAGCAGGCACTGACCCGGCAAGCGGGCGTGCCGGGTGTGCGGTTCGTGGACATCGAGGGCGACGGCGGCACCGTGCTCAAGGCCAATGTCTTCACCCCGGCCGGCTACGACGGCCGGCAGACCTACCCCGTGATCGTGCTGCCGACGAGTTGGGCGCTGCCCCAGGTCGAGTACGTCGCGCAGGCCGCCAAGCTCGCCGACTCCGGCTATGTGGTGGTCAGTTACAACACCCGCGGCTTCTGGCAGTCCGGCGGCGAGATCGAGGTGGCGGGCCCGCCGGACACCGCCGACGCCTCCAAGGTGATCGACTGGACCCTCGCGAACACGCCTTCCGACCCCGACCGGGTGGGCATGGCCGGCGTCTCGTACGGCGCGGGGATCTGTCTCCTCGCCGCAGGCCACGACAAGCGGATCAAGGCGGTGGCGGCGCTCAGCGGCTGGGGCGACCTCGTCGACTCCATCTACAGTCAGCGCACCCAGCACAAGCAGGCCACGGCGTTCCTCGTCGGCGCCGGACATCTCACCGGACGGCCGAGCGCGGAGTTCCAGCAGCTCACAGCCGACTACTTCTCCGGCGACCTCAGCAAGGAGCCAGGGCTGATCGCCTGGGGGAAGAAGCGCTCCCCCGCCACCTATCTTGACAAGATCAACGCCAATGGCGCCGCCATCATGCTCGGCAACGCCTGGGGCGACACGATCTTCCCGCCGAATCAGACCGCGGACTTCTACGAGAAGCTCACCGGCCCCAAGCGTCTGGAGTTCCGCCCCGGCGACCACGCCACGGCCGAAGGCGGCGGTCTGCTGGGCCTGCCCAACGACACGTGGACCAGCGCACACCGCTGGTTCGACCACCATCTGCGCGGTGCCGACAACGGCGTGGACGGTGAGCAGCCGGTCCGGATCAAGAGCCGCTCGGCCGGTGGGTACGAGACCTACCCGGACTGGAAGTCGGTGGGCGCCGACCGGCGCAAGATGGCGCTGGCCGACTCGGAGCACGTCTTCGCCAACGTCGATTCGGGAGCCAACGGCGGGATCGTCTTCCTGTCCAGCATGCTGGACCAGTTCGTCAGGCTGCCCCCGATGGCCTCGATCCCCCTGCTCCCGCGGACCTTCGCCGCCGTGTGGAAGTCCGAGCGGTACGGCTCGAAGCAGCAAATCCGCGGCACCGCGAAGCTCCACACCACGGTCACCGGCACCAAGGAGAGCGGTACCCTCGTCGCCTATCTCTACGACGTGGGCCCGCTCGGCCTCGGCAAGCTGGTCAGCAATGCCCCGTACACCTTCCACGGGAAGACGCCGGGTCAGCCGTTCACCGTGGACCTGGAGTTGTTCTCCACCGCCTACGACGTACCGGCCGGCCACCGTCTCGCCGTGGTCATCGACACTGTCGACCCGCTCTACATCGAGCACAACCCGTCCGGCGCACAGCTGACCTTCTCCTCGCCCGCGGCCGACCCGTCCTACCTGTCGGTCCCGCTGCGCAAGGGGTGATCACCGGCTGCATGCGGAGGGTGCCCCTGCCTCAGGCACGGGGAGGGTGGTGCTCCATGAGCTCCTCGAGCTGCTGCCCTCCCCGTGGCGGATCAACGGCCCCTGGCGGATCAACGGTCTTCGGGAGATCGACGGCCTCTGGCGGATCGACGGCCATACGCTGCCCTGTCCCCTCTCGGCTGTGTCCGGTCAGCGCAAACTATCCAGCCCGGCAAGGGACTTCACACCGACACGCATGAGCCGGGCATAAGCCGTATTAATCAGGCTTCGGCCGCTTCCGCGTACACCTGGGACAGCTCGGGCGCTCCGTTGACCGCCCATTCCAGCCCTGCCTCGACCACGCTGATCTCACGGCCGGAGGCCAGCCGGACCACCGGATGGCCGCCCGGCCAGACGTGCCAGTGCGCTCCGGGCACCGTGCGCACGATGACGGTCCCCAGATACAGCCCCGCGTCATTGCCGAGCCAGGGCAGCTCCTCGGGGTCGTCGCGCCAGCGCGGCGGCAGCTGGTCCAGCGCACCCAACGAACCCGGCGAGTCGTCCAGTTCGAGCCCGGCCTGGCCGGCCCGGACCCGCAGCAGCTCGCACTCGGACAGCAGCTCGGCGACCGCCTCGGCGCGCTCCGGGTCGGTGTCGACGGCGGTGGCCGGTTCCGTCTCCCCCCGTTCATCGCCGTGGCGTCCGAGCCAGTTGTCCAAGAAAGGGATGTTCATACCGCTCAGCCTCGCATCCGGGGTGCAAGGCGCACCACAAGGCGCGCGTCAACCAACGTCAGATGTCCAGGTCGACAACGACCGGCGCATGGTCCGATGCTCCCTTGCCCTTGCGCTCCTCCCGGTCGACGTAGCTGTCCTTGACGGCCTTCGCAAATGGTTCATTCCCGTACACCAGGTCGATACGCATGCCGCGGTTCTTGGGGAAGCACAGCTGGCGGTAGTCCCAGTAGGTGAACGGGTGGTCGTACTTGAGCGGGCGGGGCACCACATCGGTGAGGCCGCGGCCGCGCAGGGCCTCCAGCGCGGTGCGCTCCGCCGGGGTCACATGGGTCATGCCCTCGAAGAAGGACGGGTCCCACACATCGTCGTCGGTGGGCGCGATGTTGAAGTCGCCGAGCAGCGCGAACGGCCGCTCGCCCGCGGCGTCGGCCGCCACCGCCGTCCCCAGCGCCTCCAGCCAGCGCAGCTTGTACGCGTAGTGCTCGTGGGCGATCTCGCGGCCGTTGGGCACGTAGACCGACCAGACGCGGGCCGGGCCGCAGGTCGCGGAGATCGCCCTCGGCTCCTGCACGCCGTCGTAGTCGGGGCCGCCGGGCAGGCCCCGCACGACGTCGTCCAGGCCCACCCGGGAGACCAGCGCCACGCCGTTCCACCGGCCGGTGGCCTGGATCGCGGATTCGTAGCCGAGCTCACGCAGCTGGTCCGCGGGGAACTGCTCCTCGGTGCACTTGGTCTCCTGGATGCACAGCACGTCGGTGCCGGTGCTCTCCAGCCAGGCCAGCAGCCGGGGCAGCCGGGCGGTGATCGAGTTGACGTTCCAGGTGGCGATGCGCATGTCCCAAAGCCTAACGGCGAGGTGTGACAGTCACAGATCCCGCGCCTCGCCCGGGGTGAGCCGGCCGTGGTCCGCACCGCCGAGCCCGCCGATCTGCCGGTCGTAGATGGGCCGGGCGAGCTCGGTGAGGAGTGCGTCGTGGACGTCGATGGCGCGCTGCGGCTTCACCTCGCGCACATAGTCGATCACCTCGGAGATCTTGCTCCAGGGGGCGTGCACGGGGAGCAGCAGCGTCTCGACCGGGTGGTCGGGGACGGTGAGCGCGTCTCCGGGGTGGAAGACCGAACCGTCCACCAGGAAACCGACGTTGGTGATCCGGGGAATGTCGGGGTGGATCACCGCGTGCAGCTCGCCGTGCACCTGCACGTCGAAGCCGGACGCGGTGAAGGAGTCGCCGTGGCCGACGGTGTGCACGCGGCCCGGGAACGCCGCCGAGAGCTGGTCGGCGACGCTGCGGAGCGTCCACAGCGCCGCCGCCGGGTTCGCCTCCAGCGCCGCCCGCAGCCGGCCCTCGTCGAAGTGGTCCGGGTGCTCGTGCGTGACCAGGATGACGTCCGCCCCCAGGCCGGCATCCGGTTCGCTGAAGCCACCGGGGTCGACGACGAGCCGGCTCCCGTCCTTCTCCAGCTCGATGCAGGCATGGATCTTCTTGGTGAGCCTCATGCTTCCCATCCTGCTACGCCGGGGGTCTGGTCTCCTCCTGGATGACCGTCTGCGCCACCCGGAACGCCGCGTTGGCCGCGGGGACACCGCAGTAGACGGCGGTGTGGATCAGGACCTCCCTGATCTCCGTGGGGGTGAGCCCGTTGCGCAGGGCGGCGCGGGTGTGGAACGCGAGCTCGTCCAGATGTCCGCCCGCGACCAGCGCGGTCAGCGTGACGATGCTGCGGGCACGCCGGTCCAGTCCCTCGCGGGCCCAGACCTCGCCCCAGGCGTAGCGGGTGAGCAGCTCCTGGAAGTCGCCGGTGAAGTCGTCGGCGGCGGCCGTCGCCCGGTCGACATACGCGTCGCCGAGCACTTCGCGGCGGATCTTCATCCCGGTGTCGTACGGATCGGGGCGCAGCGACGGGTCCCCCGCCGTGCGGTCGGGCACCGCGGGTGCGATCTCGGCGACCGGGGCGACGGGTGCCGAGGTGGGAGGCATGGCCGGCACCGGGATGGCGGCGAGGGTGTCGTGCCAGGCGGTCGCGAAGTGGTGCAGCAGCAGGTCGGTGACGGCGGCGGGCTGCTCGACCGGCGCGAGATGGGAGGCGCCGGGGACCAGCGCCAGCCGGGCGTCCCTTATCCCGGCGACCAGTGTCCGGGCCTCGGCGGGGCCGGTGACCCGGTCCTCGGAGCCGACCAGCACCAGCGTCGGCACACCGATCATCCCGAGCTCGGCCCGTACGTCGAAGGCGGCGAGCGCCTCGCACGCCGCGATGTAGCAGCCGGGGTCGGTGGTGCGGACCATCTGGACCGCCCACTCGACGATCGCCGGCTGGGCTGCGGCGAAGCCCTCGGTGAACCAGCGCTCGGGCGCGCTGCGGGCCATGGGTTCGAGGCCGTTGGTGCGTACGACCACGCCGCGCTGACGGAACTCGTCGGCGGTCCCGAACCGCGGCGACGCGGCGACCAGCGCGAGCGAGGCGACCCGGTGCGGATGACGCAGCGCCAGCTCGACACCGATGGCACCTCCTATGGCGCAGCCGGTGTAGCCGAAGCGCTGGATGCCCAGCTGGTCGAGGGTGGCCAGCAGCCGTTCGGCCAGCTCGGGCACGGACGAGGCCGCATGCGCGGGCGCGCCGCCATGGCCGGGCAGATCGAAGCGGATCACCCGCCATCGCTCGCACAGCTCGTCGATCTGCCGGTCCCACATGTGCCATGTGGTGCCCAGCGACGGGCCGAGGATGAGCGCGGGAGCGTCGTCGGGGCCGTCGATCCGGTACTGCAGGGTCTTCGGGGGCGTCTGCGTCTCACTCACGTGCCCCACGGTAGTGAGTGGAATGACCCGCTCCGGTCAGGGGGTCGATCAGGGGGTGGACGTCGAGACGACATACACCCATGGACGGGTCGGTTCGGTCAGATCGACCGTGATGTCCTGGGTGGGCCGGGGATCCTTCTGCGGGTGGGTGGTACCCGCCCAGGCGCGGCCCTCGAGGCCGAAGTTCCAGCCGACCACCTCGGCGTCGCGGTCACTGATGGTGACCTTCCCGTCCTTCAGAGCGGCACGGCTGGTCCCGACGCCGTCGAGAAATGCGTCAAGGCCGTCGGAGGAGGTACGGAACTGGACGTAGAGCCGGCTGGTCTTCCAGTTGCTCGTCTCGTAGTAGCCGACGCGCCAGGAGCCCTCCGGGATGGGCACCTCGAAGATGCGGCGCTTCATGAGCGAGGGCCACTTGTCGCGCAGGCCCGTGGCCGAGGACTCGGCCTCCTTGTCGCGGCCGCTGTCACGGCTCTGCTCCGCGGAGATCACGAGATAGCCGGCCGGGATGCCGACGAGCAGCACGATGGTGATCGCGGTGAGCCAGCGGCGGACGAGCATGTGGCGGCGGGTCTCGCGCGGCGGCGTGCTCGTGTCCGGAGGCATGGTCTGGCGGGGCACGGTCATGACGGGGGTTCCTGGGTCGCGCGGGTGGAGCTGGGACTGCGCAGCGCCTGTGCGTAGCGTTCGTAGCGCTCATGGCGCTCGACACGGCGGCGGTTGGCCCTGCGGAAGCGTCGCGCCACGAGCCGGGCCAGGTCTGCGGCCCCGACCATACCTGCTTCGGGTCCGAGCTGGGCTTTGGCGATACGGGCCTCGGGGCGGTAGCCGCGGCCGGTGAGATGGCGGCGGAAGGCGTCCCGGGCGGGGCCGATGAGCAGGTCGTCGGCGGCACTGACGCCGCCGCCGATGACGAAGCAGGACGGGTCGAGGGCGGCGGCCAGGTTGGCGATGCCGATGCCGAGCCACTGGCCGATGTCCTGCAGCAGCTCGACGCACATGGGATCGCCCTCGCGGGCGAGCTCCGTGATCAGCGGACCGGTGATGTCACCGATGTTGCCGCCGACGCGGTCGATGATGCCGTACGCCACGGGGGAGTCGGCCGCGGCGAGCTCGCGGGCCTCGCGCACCAGCGCGTTGCCGGAGCTGTACTGCTCCCAGCAGCCGCGGTTGCCGCAGGGGCAGCGGTGTCCACCGGGCACGACCTGCATGTGGCCGAACTCACCGGCCACCCCGTACTTGCCCCGCTTGACCTGGCCGTCCTCCAGGATCGCGCCGCCGATGCCGGTGCCGAGCGTGATCATCACCAGATGGTCCTCACCACGGCCGGCACCGAAGCGCCACTCCGCCCAGGCGGCGGTGTTGGCGTCGTTGTCGACCAGGACGGGGACGGCGAGCCGGGCCGAGAGCGCGTCACGCAGGGGTTCGTTGCGCCAGGCGAGGTGCGGCGCGAAGAGCACCTTGGAACGGTCGGCGTCGACCCAGCCCGCTGCTCCGATGCCCACCGCGTGGACATCGTGCCGGTCCGAGAGGTCGAGGACCAGCTCGCAGATGGTGTCCTCGACGACCTTGGGGCTCTTCGACTTGTCCGGGGTCTCGGTGCGGACCTTCTCCAGGATGACGCCGTCCGCGTCGACGACACCGGCCATCACCTTGGTGCCGCCGA
This sequence comes from Streptomyces sp. NBC_00390, assembly GCF_036057275.1. Classification (NCBI taxonomy): domain Bacteria; kingdom Bacillati; phylum Actinomycetota; class Actinomycetes; order Kitasatosporales; family Streptomycetaceae; genus Streptomyces; species Streptomyces sp. NBC_00390. The sequence goes on from NZ_CP107945.1 coordinate 1,453,504, forward strand.
TGTCGATGCCGACGGTGGGGACCCGGGGCGCGGTGAGATGCGAGCGCCGCTCGCGGGTGCCGATGGTCTTGAGGACGGTGGCGCGGGCGGTGCCTCGCTGCGTGAAGTCGCGGTACGTACTCAAGTCGTCCCTGCGGGTTCGTTGTGGCCGGTCCGGATACCCGGGGCGGACGGCGCCCGCCGCTCTTGATGCTAGGGCCATTCTTCCGGATCCTGCCGGGCTCGCGCGCCTGGCACGGCACTCCCCCGCAGCCCTTCGGGCACGGGAGGCGCCCCAGGCCCTGCAGGGCCTGGGGTGACCCCACAGGCACCGGACCCCGCTCACCGGCCGGGCCTGATCCGGCGGAGAGACCCTAGTCGGCGGGGGCCTGCTTCCCGGTTGCACGGCCGCCGAGGTGGGTCGGGGCGGGGGCACGTTCCAGCTCGTGGCGCAGGTCCTCGAGCTCGCTGCCGCCGGCCATCTGGCGGGTGAGTTCGTCCAGAGTGACGGAGTCCTTTGTGTGCGAGGCCGACATGACGCCGCGCTTGAGGAGGATGAAGCGGTCACCGACCAGATAGGCGTGGTGCGGGTTGTGGGTGATGAGCACCACGCCGAGTCCTGCGTCCCTGGCGGCGGCCACATACTTCAGCACGACGCCGGACTGCTTCACGCCGAGCGCCGCCGTCGGCTCGTCCAGCACCAGCACCTTGGCGCCGAAGTACACCGCGCGGGCGATGGCGACGCACTGGCGCTCGCCGCCCGACAGCGTTCCGATGGGCTGGTCGACATCGCGCAGGTCGATGCCCATGCGCAGCAGCTCGGACCGGGTGGTCTCGCGCATCGTCGAGACGTCGAGGCGCCTGAAGGGGCCCGCGCCCTTCGTCGGCTCGGAGCCGAGGAAGAAGTTGCGCCACACCGGCATCAGCGGGACGACGGCGAGGTCCTGGTAGACCGTGGCGATACCTCGGTCCAGCGCCTCCCGTGGGCTGGTGAGGGTGACCGGTTCGCCGTCGATCTCGAAGGTGCCCGCGTCATGCCGGTGCAGACCCGCGATGATCTTGATGAGGGTGGACTTGCCGGCGCCGTTGTCACCGAGGACGCAGGTGATCTCGCCCGCGTGGACCTCGAGGGAGACGCCTTCGAGGGCGCGGATGTTGCCGTAGTACTTGCTGACGTCGTCGAGCTGTACGAGAGCGGTCCCGGTCTTCACAGATGTCACCGTGTCGCCTCCGCGCGCTTGCGCACCCATGCGTTGAGCAGGGTGGCCAGAAGGAGCATCGCTCCGAGGAAGAACTTGAACCAGTCCGGGTTCCACTCCGCGTAGACGATGCCCTTGCTGGTCATTCCGAAGATGAACGCACCGATCGCCGAGCCGATCGCGGAGCCGTAGCCGCCGGTGATCAGACAGCCGCCGATGACGGCCGCGATGATGTACGTCAGCTCGTTGCCGACGCCCTCGCCGGACTGCACCACGTCGAACGAGAACAGCAGGTGCTGGCCCGAGACCCAGGCGGCGAACGCGACGCCCATGTAGAGGCCGATCTTGGTGCGCTGGACCGGGACGCCGACCGCGCGGGCCGCGTCCGCCCCGCCGCCGACCGCGAAGATCCAGTTGCCGAAGCGGGTGCGCAGCAGGATCCAGGTGGCGAGAGCGATCAGGACGAACCACCACAGGACGGTCACCTTGAGCGTCACGTCACCGACGGTCCACTCGGAGGCGAAGACCTCCTTGGCCGAGGCGAAGCCCTCCATGTCGCTGATCGACTTGGTGGAGACCGTGCCGCTGATCAGCTTGGTGAAGCCGAGGTTGAGGCCGGTCAGCATCAGGAACGTGCCGAGCGTGATGATGAAGCTCGGCAGTTTCGTCCGGGTCAGCATGAAGCCGTTGAAGACCCCGACGGTCAGGGTGACCAGCAGCGAGACGCCCACTCCGGCCCAGACGTTGGCCGTCATCTGGTAGCTGAACATCGAGGAGATCAGCGCGGAGCTGGTCACCAGCACGCCGGCCGAGAGGTCGAACTCTCCGCCGATCATCAGCAGCGCCACCGGGACGGCCATGATGCCGATCGTCGATGCCGCGTACAGCACGGTGGAGAAGCTGGACGCCTGGAGGAAGGAGTCCGCGACGACCGAGAAGAAGAGGAAGACGGCCACCGCGCCGACGACCGAGCCGAGCTCGGGGCGGCCCATCAGCCTGCGCAGCGGCGAGACGCGCAGCAGCCGCTCGTCGGCCGCGCTCGGGGCCTTGTCGGGTGTGGCAGGTGGTGCGGTCGCGCTCATCGGGTCCCCCGTTCCGTGTATCGCTCCAGTTCGGCGGCGTCCTTCTCGGTGACGATCTGCGGGCCGGTCAGGACGGGCCGCCCGCCGCCGAGGACGTCGGCGTTGTACCTGTAGAGCCACAGCAGGTCGATGGCCTGGTAGCCCTGGAGGTACGGCTGCTGGTCGACGGCGAAGCCGAGCGTGCCGTCCTTCAGTCCGCTCACGACCTTCGGGTTCAGGTCGAACGTGTCGATCTCGGCCTTCGACTCGGCGGACCGCTTCGCCTGCGCGGCCGCGTCGGCGAACGGCGCGCCCAGGGTGACGACGGAGTCGATGGACCGGTCGGCCTGCAGCTTGGCCTCGATGGAGGCCAGGACGTCGGGCATGCTCGTGCCGTCGACGTACAGGTTCTGCAGTTGGCCGGCGAACGTCTTCTTCGCCCCGGCGCAGCGCTGCTCGTGGCCCACGTTGCCCTGCTCGTGGATGACGCACAGCGCCCTCTTCTTGCCACGCCGTTCGAGCTCGTCGCCGACGGCCTCGCCGGCGATCGTCTCGTCCTGCCCGATGTGGGTGAGCGCGCCGTAGGCCCTGGACGCCTCGGAGCCCGAGTTCACGGTGATCACCGGGATACCGGCCCTGCGGGCCTTGGCCACGACATCCTTCATGGCGTCCGGCTTGGCGAGGGTGACGACGAGCCCGTCGACCTTCTTGGTGATGTACGAGTCGACGAGCTGGGCCTGCTGCTGCCCTTCGTCGCTGTGGGCGTACAGGAAGTTGATGTTGTCCTTGTCCGCGGCCTGCTTCGCCCCGCTCTGGACGATGTCCCAGAAGGTGTCGCCGTCTCCCGAGTGGGTGATCATGGCAAAGGTCCATCTCGGCGTGGTGACGGCGGCCTTGCCGGTGGCGTTCCGGGCTGCTTCGCGGGCCTCCTCGGCGCGCTTTCCGCCGGTGCTGCTGCATCCCGCGAGGGAGGTTCCGAGTGCCGCCGCCAGCACGGCGCCGAGCGCCCGCATCCCTCTTCTTGCCCGTGCCACGACGCCGTGCCCTTCTTGCCGTACTCGCTGCGCTGCCTTGCGCGGCCGGGTCGCGGATCGAGGTGGCCCGGCCGCCCAAGTATGGATCACCGCAGGTGGGAGGGTCGGCATCGGGTGCGTCATCGGGTGCCGTCGGCGGTCAGCTTCTCCAGGGCGGCGACGTCCTTCTCGGTGACGAGTGCGGGGCCGGTCAGGATCGGCTTGCCGCCGCCGATGACATTGAGGTTGGTCTTGTTGAGCCACAGTTCGTCGATGGCGAGATATCCCTGGAGGTAAGGCTGCTGGTCCACGGCGAAGCCGATGTCGCCGGCCTTCAGCTGCTTCACGACGTCCTCGTTGAGGTCGAACGTGTTGACCTCGGCGCCGGAGCCGGCGCCCGCCTTGGCCTTGACGGAGGCGGCGGCGAACGGTGCGCCGAGCGTGACGACGGCGTCGATGTCCTTGGCGCTCTGCAGCTTCGCCTCGATGGAGGAGGTGGATCCGGGCATGTTGGTGCCCTCGACGTTGAGGTTCTCGACACTGCCCTTGAAGGTCTTGCGCACACCGGCGCAGCGGGCCTCGAGGGAGACATTGCCCTGCTCGTGGATGACGCAGAGCGCCTTCTTCTTGCCGCGCTTGTTGAGTTCCTCGCCGACGGCCTCGCCAGCCACGGACTCGTCCTGTCCTATGTGGCTGAGCGCGCCGAGGCCCTTGGAGAACTCGGCGCCGGAGTTGATGGTGACGACGGGGATGCCGGCGGCGACGGCCTTCTTGACGACGTCGCTCATCGCCTCCGGCTTGGCGAGGGTGACGACGATCCCGTCCACGTCCTGGTCGATGTAGGTCTGGACGAGCTGCGCCTGCTCCTTGGCCTCCGGGGCGGCGGCGTAGAGGAACTGGACGTTGTCCTTCTTGGCCGCGACTTCGGCGCCGCTCTGGACGATGTCCCAGAAGGTGTCGCCCTCGCCGGAGTGGGTCACCATCGCGATCTTCAGCCGGGGAGTCTTCGCACTCTCGCCTCCCCCGCCGGCCGCCGAGGTCTTCTCGTCGCCCTCCTTGCCGCCGGAACTGCTGCATCCGGCGAGGACGACCAGGGCGCTTGCGGCGAGCAGGGCTGCTGCCGTGCGGGTGGTTCGCATGGTGGGTCCGCCTTCTCTCCCGGCCGCCGGGTTGCGGCTGGGAGAGTTTCTACGGCGGCACCGCGAGCCCGTCAAGACTTTGTCCGAACATTCTTACTCGGAAGGGATCACTCCGGGGCAGGTGCCAGGAGTGGCGCTAGGGGCGCACAAGGAGCTGGAACTCGAAGGCGTACCGGGAGGCGCGGTAGATGTGCGAGCCGAACTCGACGGCCCGGCCGGTGTCGTCGAACGTGGTGCGCTCCATGGTCAGCAGCGGCGCGCCGGCCGCCTCGCCCAGCAGCTCGGCCTCGGCCAGGGTGGCGGCACAGGCACCGACCGACTGGCGGGCACTGTGCAGCGTGATACCCGCGGCACGCATCATCCGGTACAGCCCGGTGGACTCCAGCTGCCGCGTGTCGCAGTCGAGCAGCCCGGCCGGCAGATGGTTGCGCAGTCGGGCCATGGGCTCGCCGTGGGCGTAACGCAGCCGCTCGATCAGCTGCACGTCGCTGCCCTCGGGGATGCCGAGGGCGGCGGCGACCTCGGCGCTCGCGGGTTCGACGAGGTTGCGCAGTACGTCGGTGGCGGGGCGCTGGCCGGCCGCCTCCAGGTCGTCGTAGAGGCTGCTGAGCTCCAGCGGTCGTCTGACCTGGCTGTGCACGACCTGGGTGCCGACGCCGCGGCGGCGCACCAGCAGACCCTTGTCGACCAGGGACTGGATGGCCTGGCGGACGGTGGGCCGGGACAGCCCCAGACGGCCCGCGAGCTCGATCTCGTTGCCGAGCAGACTGCCGGGCGTGAGACTCCCCCGTTCGATGGCCGATTCCAGCTGCTGCGAAAGCTGGAAGTAGAGCGGGACCGGACTGGTGCGGTCCACGCTCAACTGGAGCGACAGGGACGGATCCGTCTCGTGTCTGGGCTGCTTGGGCACGTGGGGGAGCGTAGTCGCAGGGAATGTTGACGGGAAGTCGTGAGGTTCGATTGTCAGGACAAAGCCTTGACACGGTGGCGGGCAGGACTCCACCTTTGGGCCATGCGCATCGGACTCATCGGAACGGGACGTATCGGCACGTTTCACGCGGGTGTACTCAGCCGCCACCGAGAGGTGGGTTCGCTGGTCGTGACGGACGCGGACCCGGCCCGGGCGGCCGCGGTGGCCGAGCGCATCGGGGCGACGGCCGCCCCCAGCGCGCACGAGATCTTCACCTGGGGCGTGGACGCCGTGGTGATCGCGTCCGCGACCGCTTCGCACGCCGAGCTCATCTCCCGCGCCGCGCGTACCGGGCTGCCCGCGTTCTGCGAGAAGCCCATCGCCCTCGACCTGGCCGGCACGCTCGGCGCGCTGCACGACGTCGAGCAGGCGGGCACCGTTCTGCAGCTGGGGTTCATGCGGCGATTCGACGCCGGGTACACCAAGGCCCGTGAGGTGGTGCGCTCGGGGTCCCTCGGCCGCCTGCACACCGTACGCGCCATCACCGCCGACCCCTCGCCGCCGCCCGCCGCGTATCTGCCCCTGTCCGGCGGTCTGTACCGGGACTGTCTGGTTCACGACTTCGACATCCTGCGCTGGGTGACCGGCCGCGAGATCGTCGAGGTGTACGCGACCGGCTCGGACACGGGGCCCGCCATGTTCCGTGAGGCCGGCGACGTCGACACGGCGGCCGCGCTGCTCACCCTGGACGACGGCACGCTGGCGACCGCGTCCGCCACCCGCTGCAACGGCGCGGGATACGACGTCCGGATGGAGCTGGCCGGGGAGTCCGACACCGTGGTCGTCGGCCTGGACGACCGCACCCCGATCAGCTCGACCGAGCCGAAGGGCCCGTCGGCGGCGGACAAGCCGTGGCCGGGCTTCCTGGAGCGCTTCGCCCCTGCCTACGAGGCGGAGCTGGACGCGTTCGTCCGCCTGGTGAACGGGGAGAGGGACGAGAACCCGTGCGACGGACGCGAGGCGCTGACGGCGCTGCGGGTCGCGGAGGCGTGCGAGCTGTCGCGCCGCGAGCACCGGCCGGTGCGGCTGGACGAGATCCCGGCGGACTGAGCGGCGCCCGGTGCAGCACGGGCCGTAGCTCCCTGCCGGACAGCAGCTGTCCGGTCGCCTCCGGCCCGTGCCCCCCCGCCTACCAGGTGACGGGCAGCCGCTCCGGGCCCCTGATCAGCATGCCGGTGCGCCACGGGACAGCTGCCGGGTGCGCGTCCAGTGACAGGTCCGGGCAGCGCTCCAGCAGCGAACGGATCGCGATACGAGCCTCCAGGCGGGCCAGCGGAGCGCCCAGGCAGTAGTGCATGCCGTGACCGAAGGCCAGGTGGCCGCGGGTGTCGCGGCGGATGTCGAAGCGGTCCGGGTCGGGGAAGCGGCCCGGGTCCCGATCGGCGTCGGCCAGAGCCACCAGGACCAGCTGGCCGCCGCCGGGGATGCTGATGCCGCCGAGGTCGTAGGGCTCGATGGTGAAGCGGTAGGTGGGCGTCTCCACCGGGCCGTCGTAGCGGAGCATCTCCTCGATCGCGCCGTCCATCAGGGAGAAGTCGGCGCGCAGGGCAGCCAGTTGGTCCGGATGCGTCAGCAGGGCGAGCACACCGTTGGAGATGAGGTTGACGGTGGTCTCATGACCGGCGACCAACAGCACCCAGGCCATTCCCATCAGTTCCTCGCCGCTGAGCCGGTCCCCGTCGTCGTCCGAAGCGTGGATCAGCGCGCTCATCAGGTCGTCGCCGGGCTGTTCCCGCTTCTGCGCGAGCAGCCGGCCGAGGTACTGCGACAACTGCCCGGCCGCGGTCTCCCGCTCGGTTCGGTCGGTCGAGGCGAGCGCGGTGTTGGACCAGCTGCGGAAGGAGTCCTGGTCGAGGAACGGCACCCCCAGGAGTTCGCAGATGACGGCGATGGGCAGCGGGAAGGAGAGCGCGTCGACAAGGTCCGCCTTCCCGGAGGGAAGCATCGCGTCGAGCAGCTGATCAGTGATCTCCTGTACGCGCGGGGCGAGTTGCTCGACGCGCCGCATGGTGAACTCGCGGGCGACCAGTTTGCGCAGCCGGGTGTGGCGCGGAGCGTCGGCGCTGAGCATCGTGATACCGGCGGAGAGCGGGGCGATGCCGAGCTCGGGCGAGACGTTGCGCCATTCCTTGGAGAGGGCGGCGTCGGCGAGAGCGGCGCGCCCGGCCTCGTAGCCGACGATCAGCCAGGCCTCGTGCCCCTCGGGCATCCGGATGTGGTGCACGGGGCCGCGGGCGCGTAACTCGGCGTAGACGGGATAGGGGTTGCGGGTGAAGTCCTCGCCGAGGGCGGCGAGATCGACTGTCGCGGCGTCGGTGGTCACGGTCTTCCTCTCAGATCATGGAGAGTCGTGGAGAGTGGTGGAGAGCTGCGTGAGCACGTCGCGCAGTTCCCTTCGCTGCTGGGTCCCGGGGGCGCCGGGCGGGTGGTGTTCGTCGAGCTGTTCGAGCCATGGGCGGACGCCCGCGGCTCGGAGCGGCGCGGGGAACAGGATCGCGCCGCCGCTCGCCTCCTGCTGCTTGTCGTAGGCGTCGAACCAGCAGGTCCACCGCCAGCCGTCCCAGCCGGGCGGCCGTCCGGCTGCGGCTCCGCCCAGGAAGTTGCCGTACGTCCATGCGGAGACCTCCCGTGCGGGAACGTCGAGGTGGACGCCGCCGTACGGGATCCGGGGCGCCGTACGGGCCCGGGTCCCGGGCAACAGCTGTCTGACCACTTCCGGCCCGTGTCCCAGGACGTCCGCCACATTCTCCCCGGCCACCAAGTGGCCCTGTGTGCCGTCCCGGTAGGCCACGGTGACGGCGAGCGTGAAGTCCGGCTCGTCGATGTCGGCCGGGTCGAAGGGCACATGGCCGCCGCGGGTGGCGAGTTCGCTGCGCACCAGCTCCCGTTGCACCCCCACGTGCGCGACGATGTCCTCCAGGCCGTCGTACGCCCAGCGCACCCGCCACCCCGGCCACGTCCTGGCCAGTACCTCGAACATCACCGACCGCTCGTCCCAGCTCTCCAGGTGCCACGTGAACAGCAGCAGCACCCGGGCGTCGTGGTCCACGACCGCCGCGGCCTCGCACTGGACGTCGTCCATCCAGTCACCCGGGCCCGCCTCCTGCCGGCCGGCGACGAAACGGCTGAAAGCGTCCGGTCCCGCCAGGATGTCGAGCCCGAACGACGGCGCGCCCCAGCGCCAGTAGTACTGCTGCCATACGCCGTCGCGGACCACCACATAGCGCGCTCTCTCCGCCATGCCCCGCTACCACCGCACCGGGAGCCGCCGCACGCCGCGCATCAAGAGACCGGGCGGCCACTCGTACGGGCCCGGCGGCGTGTCCGACGCCAGGCCGCGGCAGCGCTCCAGCGAGCGGACGGCGATCCGCGCCTCCTCGTGACCGACGATCAACCGGAACAACCCACCCTCCACCGAGCGCTCGTGGTGGACGGGCCCTGCCTCACGCAGGCGCGCGCAGTACGGATACGGGTTCGCGAGGAAGTCCGCCCCGTACTCCCCCAGGTCGGTGATCGTCACCGCCTCAGCCTACGTAACATCCTCGTCGTCGAGCAGACCCGCGTCATGGGCCAGCAGCGCGATCTGGACACGGTTGTTGAGATTCAGCTTGGCCAGGATCCGTGAGACATGGGTCTTGACCGTCGGCACCCTCATGTACAGCGTCGCGGCGATCTCGGCGTTGGACCTGCCGCGGGCGACGGCGACCTCCACCTCGCGTTCCGCGAGCGCGCTCAGCTTCCGCCCGGCCGAGTCCTTGCGCGTGCCCGGCCCGCTGTCCGCGGCGTGCGTCATCAGCTGCCGGGTGACCGCCGGGGACAGCACCGGGTCGCCGGCCGCCACCTTGCGTACCGCCGCCACGATCTCGGCGGGCGGCGTGTCCGCTCTACGCGAGCATCGTGCCGGCGGTGGTGGGCATGGCCCTGATGGTGGCAGCGGACCGCCCCGGGCCTAGCCCTGCTTGCGGGACCGGTCGGCGGCCTCGTTGAGGCGGGTGATCTCGGCGGCGTGTTCGCTCATGCGGTTGCTGACACTGCCGCTGGTGTAGAGGACCGCGCCGATGACCGAGACCGGCACCGAGAGGCCGAGCACGGCCAGCGCCTCGGGCCAGTCGCGTTCCTCCGCGCACGAGGACCCGTCGCCGCCCTCGTTGGCCGTGCCCCACTCCGTGAACAGACGGGCCTCGCACTCCCTGTCGTCCCCCACCGTGTACGGCATGGCCAGCAGCACGGCGCACCACACCCACAGCAGCGCCGCCGCGGACAGCAGCGCGAAGCCCCATCCCATGGTCTTCTTGGCGCGGGCGCGGAACTCCATGTCGTACGTGAGTGATCGCATGGCCGCCGAACCTAGCAGTCGGCCCGGTCGGCGGCGCGCCGCCCCCAGCTGGTACCGGAAAGGACGAGTGCCCCACCCACCAGGCCTGCGGCGCCCAGGTGTTCACCGCCGATGGCGATGCCCGCCGCGGCCGCCCACAGCGGCTCGGTGCCGAGCAGCAGGCTGACGCGTGACGGCGAGGTGCGGCGTACGGCCCACATCTGGACGAAGAACGCGAACAGCGTGCAGAAGACGGACAGGAACAGCAGTCCGGCCCATTCCCGCGGGCCGAAGCCGACGGCCACGGCCCAGGGCGAGGCGCCTGTGCCGGGGGTGGCGGCCAGCACGGTGAACACCGCTACCGCGGTGCCCAGCTGGATCGTCGTCAGCGACAGCGAGTCCGCGCTGCGGACCGCGACGAGCCTGGCCATCGCCAGCACATGGACCGTGCGGGCGAGCGCCGCGAGCAGCATCAGCAGGTCGCCGAGCGAGGGAGTGGTGAATCCGCCGCCTTGCGTCAGCAGGACGACTCCGGCGACGGAGAGCGCGGCCGCCGCCACGAAGGACGCGGAGGGACGCCGCCGGCTCACCGCCGCCTCGGCCAGCGGAGTGAAGATCATCGTGAGGCTGATGATGAGCCCGGCGTTGGTGGCGGAGGTGTGCACCACCCCGTACGTCTCCAGCAGGAAGATCCCGCTGAGGATGAGTCCCAGTACCGCGGCGCCGCGCCACTGGGCGGCGGTCAGCGTGCGCAGTCTGCGCTGTCCGGCGACCACCAGCACGGGCAGGACGAGCGCGAAGCGGAGCACCAGTACGGCGACGACGGTGTGCGTGGTGGTGATGCCCTTGGCAGCGAGATAGCTCGCGCCCCACACCACGGCCACCACCAGCACGGGCAGATCGGTCAGCCACGCCCTGCGCGGGGCGAGGGCGGGCGCGGGTACGGCGAGCGACGACACCTGGATCTCCAACGGACACGGGCTGATGGAGACCTCGGCGGCTCGCACATGGAGCGATCACGGTACCGGGACGGACAACGTGAGTGCTGCATCTTTCACTCGGCCGCGTAGGAGCCGTACTCGGGCCGTCCCGCCAGTTCGTAGGTGTGGATGGCAACGCCCGCGCCCGTGGTCCTGGCCTCGGTGTGCCTGAACGCGGTGGGCTCGGCGCCGTCGGCGAAAAGGCGGAATCCCTTGCCCAGGACGACGGGGAAGACGAGCAGGTGCAGCGTGTCGATCAGGTCGTGCGCCAGCAGGGACCGGGCGAGGCCGCCGCTGCCGTGCATCTGCACCTCCCCGTCCGTACGCTCCTTGAGTTCGGTGACCTCCTTGGCCAGGTCGTCCCGCCCGATGATCGTGGTGCCGGCCCAGTCGGCGTGCTCGAGCGTGGTCGAAGCAACGTATTTCGGAAGGGAGTTGAGCTTCGATGCGACCGGGTCGGCAGGATCGGCATGCTTGGGCCAGTAACCGGCGAAGATCTCGTAGGTGCGGCGGCCGAGAAGGAAGGCGGACGGCCGCGCGAAGACCTCGTTCATGAACCGGCTGAAGTCCTCGTCCCCGTACGGCACGGACCAGCCGCCCAGGTCGAACCCGTTCCTCGGGTCCTCGTTCGGGCCGCCGGGCGCCTGGTAGACGCCGTCCAGGGTCAGGAACTGGGTGAAGGTGAGCTTTGCCATGGCCGCGCCTGCTTCCGGAGTGCGATGTCGGTCATCAGGTCGGACCCCGCCGCCACCGATAAGTCATCGGTCGGTCCGGACGGTCCCCGCGGTCCGGACCGTATCCTTCCGCTCAGCGGTCGAGGTCCGTGACGGGCACGCCGGGGGCGCGCCGGTGCTCCACACCGGCGCGCCATGTGCAGGGCGTCAGCCGCCCAACTCCTGGTGCCGGGCGGTCAGCCGCGCCGCGCCGTGCTCGGTCAGCGAGCCGAACAGCCGCAGCCGGGAGATACCGCCGTCGGGGTAGATGTCGATCCGGACGTGCGTCGCGACCGCGGGGGTGTCCAGCACGAACCGGTGGTTGGTGTCGGGCTGCAGCCGGGTGCGGGCCAGCACCTCGCGCCACTCGTCCGTCTCGCCGTCGCGTACGGACAGCGCTGCCCAGCCCGCGCTGTTCCCCTTCAGATACGCGGTGTCGATCTCGACGGCGCGGATCTCGGCCTGTGCCGCCAGCTGGTAGCGGATCCAGTCGTTGCCCTTGTCACGGCGCCGGCGGGTCTCCCAGCCGTCGTCCATCTTGCGGGAGCGGCCGGGCTGGATCGTGTTGGTGGCCGGGGAGTAGAAGCGGTCGGAGGCGTCCTCGACCTGGCCGCCGTTCTCCAGTGCGACCAGGTCGAAGGTGCCGAGCACGCCGAGCCATGCCGGGTCGGGGGCGACCTCGCCGTGGACCCGCAGGCGGGCGATGCCGCCGTCGGGGTGCTGCTTGACCCGCAGATGTGTGAAGCGCTGCCGGACGTCGACGGCGAAGCCGTTGGCCGCGTGGCCGCCGACGGGGGTGCGGGGCACCAGCGTCGTCCACTTCACGTCGCTCGCGAGCAGTTCCTCGGGCGAGGGGGACCCGGCCACCGAGGCGGCCTCGATGGAGACCGCCTGCGGGTAGTTGCCGCGGAAGTGGGCGGTGTCGACGACGATGCCGCGTACGACGCCGGGAGCGCCGAGCCGTACGAGCGCCCAGTCGTGGTCGCCGTCCATGGGGTGCGGCTGCTCGGCGGACACGCCGCGGCGACGGCGTGTCTCCCAGCCGTCCATGATCTTGCCCTTGTGACCGAAGTGCTCCGGGTCGAACTCCGCGGCCCCGGGCTTCAGCAGGTTCTCGCGCTCCGCGAAGAACTCGTCGTTGGCGGCGACGACAGCCGCGCCGAGACGCCGGTCGGCGAGGTCGGCGTGGTGCGTGAAGGGGAAGTCGGCGGTGCGGTAGTCGGCGTACGGGTCGCCGCCGCCGTAAGGATCGGCGTCACCGGTGAAGGAAGGGATGGACACGATCAGTTGTTCCTTTCGAGCAGCCGGCCGGACGGCGCGGCCAGGGTGCCGTTCTCCACGATCCGCTCGCCGCGCAGCCACGTCGATCTGACGACTCCGTGCAGGGTCTTGCCGGCGTATGCGGTCACCTGGTTGCGGTGGTGCAGCTCGGCCGGGTCGACCGTGAAGGTCTCGTCGGGCGCGAGGACGGCGAAGTCCGCGTCGCGGCCGGCCTCGATGGCGCCCTTGGCGCCCAGTCCGGCGAGTGCGGCGGGGGCCGCCGACATCCAGCGGACGACGTCGTCGAGGGTGTGGCCGCGTCTGCGGGCCTCGGTCCAGATCGCCGGGAGACCCAGCTGGAGTGAGGAGATACCGCCCCAGGCCGACGCGAAGTCCGGGGTCTTGAGGTCGGTGGTGCAGGGGGAATGGTCGGAGACGATGCAGTCGATCGTGCCGTCGGCGAGGCCCTGCCACAGCAGGTCCTGGTTGGCGGCCTCGCGGATCGGCGGACAGCACTTGAACTCGGTTGCGCCGTCCGGGACTTCCTCGGCGGTGAGGGTGAGGAAGTGCGGGCAGGACTCGACGGAGATCCGTACGCCCTCGCGCTTGGCCGCCGCGATCAGGGGCAGCGCGTCGGACGAGGACAGGTGCAGGACGTGCACCCGGGCGTTCAGCCGTCCGGCCCGGGCGATCAGGCTCTCGATCGCGGTGTTCTCGGCGTCGCGCGGCCTCGATGCGAGGAAGTCGGCGTAGGCGGGCCCGGGCCGCTGGGGCGCGGACGCCAGATGATGCGGGTCCTCGGCGTGCACGATCAGCAGGCCTCCGAACCCGGCGATCTCGCCCATGGATCGGGCGAGCTGCTCCTGGTCGAGCTCCGGGAACTCCTCGACTCCGGACGGCGACAGGAAGCACTTGAAGCCGAAGACGCCGGCGTCGTACAGCGGCCGCAGATCCTTGACGTTGGACGGGATCGCGCCGCCCCAGAAGCCGACGTCGATGTGCGCCTTGCTCCGTGCGACGTCCTGCTTGGCCGCCAGATGAGCGACGGTCGTCGTCGGCGGGAGGGAGTTGAGGGGCATGTCCAGCAGGGTGGTGATGCCTCCGGCGGCGGCCGCGCGGGTGGCGGTCCAGAAGCCCTCCCACTCGGTGCGGCCGGGGTCGTTCACATGGACATGGGTGTCGACGAGGCCGGGAAGCAGGACGTCGTCGCCGAAGTCCTCCAGGCGGGCTCCGCGTGGTACCTCGGCGTCGTGCGCCCCGACCGACGCGATCTTCCCGGCGGCGACGGCGACCGTCGCGGCGCGCGTCCCCTCCGGAGTGATCACGCGCGTCGAGCGCAGTACCAGGTCCACGTCCCCGTTCACGTCCACGTCGGACACCCGCTCCCCTCTCGTCCCACTCTTCGCCCGGCGGTCCACGGCGCTGCACGCCGATCCACGGCACAGGAACCACCGCCAGGAAATTCAACGAACTGTTGAATGAGTCTTCACTCCACGCCGCGGCCCGTCAAGACCCGCCCTCCCAGCGTGCGCCCCCCACCGGCCCGGTTGGCAATTTCCACAAAGCGGAAGTAGAATTTCGTATAACAGAACTTCGCTTTCCCCCAAGGATGCCTCCGTCCGATCCCGCCGGACGCCTGCGGACACCCGGACAACAGGCCCTGACCGGCACCGACGCCCCCCTCGCAGGCAGTGTGTCCGGCTCGGGTGCCCGGTAGGCTGCAGCCTTGCCCTGCCTGCCCGAAAGGACCGCCGCCGTGCCGACGTCCAGCACCACCGACGCAGCCAAGCCCGCCGCCACCGGTGGCGTGCAGTCCCTGGAGCGCGCCTTCGACCTGCTTGAACGCATGGCCGACGCCGGCGGCGAGGTCGGGCTGAGCGAGCTCTCCGCCAGCAGCGGACTGCCGCTGCCCACCATTCACCGGCTGATGCGGACGCTGGTGGTCTGCGGGTACGTGCGACAGCAGTCGAACCGCCGCTACGCGCTCGGTCCCCGTCTGATCCGGCTCGGCGAGTCCGCGTCCCGGCTGCTCGGCACCTGGGCCCGCCCCTATCTCGCCCGCCTGGTCGACGAGACCGGTGAGACCGCGAACATGGCTCTGCTCGACGGCGACGAGATCGTCTATGTGGCACAGGTGCCGTCCAAGCACTCCATGCGCATGTTCACCGAGGTCGGCCGTCGGGTGCTGCCGCACTCCACCGGCGTGGGCAAGGCGCTGCTCGCGCACACCCCGGCCGAGGAGGTACGGGCGCTGCTGGCCCGCACCGGCATGCCGGCCGCCACCGAGAAGACGATCACGACGCCCGAGGGCTTCCTGGACGCGCTCGAGCAGGTCCGCCGGACCGGTTACGCGGTCGACGACAACGAGCAGGAGATCGGTGTCCGCTGCCTCGCGGTTCCGGTCCCCAACTCCCCCACCTCTGCCGCGGTCTCGATCTCCGGACCGGCCGGACGGGTCACCGAGGCGGCCACCGAGAGGATCGTCCCTGTGCTGCAGCAGGTGGCGAAGGATCTCTCCGAGGCGCTGGCGAACACCTCCGGGCAGGGCTGATCCCGTCCCGGTACGCATCCCCGGCGGTCAGTGACCTGCTGGGCGCACCAGGCCCGTCTCGTACGCGAAGACCGCGGCCTGGGTCCGGTCACGCAGACCCAGCTTGACCAGGATGCGGCTCACATGGGTCTTCACGGTCTGCTCCGCCACGACCAGACGCCCGGCGATCTCCGCGTTCGACAGGCCCTGCGCGATGAGGGACAGGACCTCCGTCTCGCGTTCCGTCAGACCGCCGACGCGATCCTTGAGCGGCGCCCGCGGGGAGCGCGTCATCCGGGAGAACTCGGCGATGAGCCGCTTGGTGACGTTCGGGGCGAGCAGCGCGTCGCCGGCCGCCACCACCCGCACCGCCTGGGCGAGTTCGCCGGCGGAGGCGTCCTTCAGCAGGAACCCGGACGCGCCCGCGCGCAGCGCCTCGTACACGTACTCGTCGAGGTCGAAGGTGGTCAGTACGAGGACCTGGACGGTGGCGCCGTCCTGTTCGGTGATGCGGCGGGTCGCCTCTATGCCGCCGAGTTCGGGCATCCGGATGTCCATCAGGACCACGTCCGGGTCGAGTTCGGCGACCTTGGCGATCGCCTCGAGACCGTTCACCGCCTGGCCGACGACCTCGATGCCGGGTTCGGCGTCGAGCAGCACCGTGAAGCCCTGACGGACCATCATCTGGTCGTCGGCGATCAGTACACGGATGGGGATCGTCATGGGCGTCGTCCTCAACAAGGTCGGTTCAGCGGCAAGGTCGGTCAGTCGGCTGCGGGACGTCGGGCGGGGAGGGTCGCGGCCACTTCGTAACCGCCTTGCGGTGTGGGGCCGGTGGCGAGTTCGCCGCCGAGCATGGCAGCCCGTTCGCGCATGCCGAGCAGCCCGTGCCCGGCACCGGGCGAGGGCGGGGCGGGGGCGTCGGGCGCGGTGTTGGCGACCCGGAGGGTGAGCTCCTCGGAGCCGTAGCCGATCTCCACCCGCACGCTCGCGCCGGGCGCGTGCCGCATGGCATTGCTCAGCGCCTCCTGCACGATGCGGAACGCGGACAGCTCGACGCCGGGCGACAGCGGGCGCGGCCTGCCGGTGGTCTCGGTGGTGATCGTGAGCCCGGCGCCGCGCACGTTGCCGACGAGTTCCTCCAGCCGGTCGAGGGTGGGCTGCGGGGCGTGCCGTACTCCGTCCGCCTGTACGTCTTCGGAGCGCAGCACGCCGAGCACCCGGCGCAGTTCGGTCAGGGCCTCGACCGCGTTCTCGCGGATGCCGGCGAGATTCTCCTTCAGCTCGTCCGACGGGTTCTGCACCAGGTGCGGGGCGACCTGCGCCTGGATCGATATCACCGACATGTGGTGGGCGACCACGTCGTGCAGCTCCCGGGCGATGCGGTTGCGCTCCTCCAGCACGGTGCGGCGGCCGCGCTCCTCGGCGGTGAGCACCTGCTGCTCGACCAGCCGTTCCCGGGCCACGCGGCTCCTGCGCTGGGAGGTACCGATCACCACGGCGATCACGAAGGCGCCGACTCCCCACTGGGTGAGGACACCGTTGTGGGCATGCTCGGCAGAGGCGGTGTTGGCCAGCCCCGTCAAAATGGTGATCCCCAGCGCCTCGACCGCGATCCGCGGCCGGACCCGCAACGCGAGGAGCAGCAGCACAAGAGTGTGCAGCAAGATCGCCGGGGCGCTCCAGGGCCAGTGGGCGTCGGGACCGGTGGTGCCCTCCACGATCTGCGCGCTCAGGAAGAGCACGCTCGTCGACAGCCACCAGGCGGGCAGTGGCCGGGACAGCGCGAGGACGGCGGCAGCCGTCTGGAGCACGGCGAGCAGCAGCACGAGGTCACGCGAGGGCCCCGACCGCTCGAGAACCTCCGCGGGCAGCCACCAGCCCAAGAGCACAGCGCTGAGCACCACATGGACATGCGGCAGCCACCCCAGCCAGCCCCGGCGCGGCAGCGGATCGCGGGCCACCGTCCACAAGTCCTCGCGCAGGGCACGTGGCGCCGAAAGCAGCGCGGACGTCAGCCGCCCCCCGATGTTCCTTCCGCCCCCGTCGTCCACAAGATCCATCCTAGGTACGTCCCTTCGCCCGGGCCCGGGCAGCCCGCTGTTCGCGTACGACCCGAGTGCCACCGCGGCTCCCCCGCCGCTTCTGTTCGTGAGGCCGAAAAGCTGCCCAGCACACCGTCAGCGCCACCGCGAAGACCGGAAGCCAGGCCAGGCGGGCGAGCACCCAGCCGCCGCCGTCGGGAACGGTGTGCAGGCCGGGCAGCGGCCCGCCCACGAGCAGGCCGGTCGCAATGACCGTGATCATGGCGGTCTGGTGCCACAGGAAGACGGTCATCGCCGACAGGTTCACCAGTGCCACCGCCGCCCAGGCGGCGGGGCGTCGCAGCGCCCGCCGCAGCGGTTCGAGCAGCAACAGAGCGGCTCCGCACTGGGCGAGACCGAAGGTGACGGCCGCGAGGGTGGGCGGGTTGAGGTTCGAGATCCCGGCACCGGGCACCCCGACCATGGCGGCCGGGTAGCCGGCCCACAGGACGAGTCCGGTGGTTGCGGCAGCTCCCCCGAGCACCAACGCCCATGCGGTCGTGCGGCGTTGCAGACCGCCCCGGGCCCAGGCCGCGCCCAGGCAGTACGGAACCAGCCAGCCGGCCGCCACATTGATCCAGCCGAGCCGTTCGGGCCCGTCCAGGCCGAACCGGACCAGGTCGACGTGCAGGACGACGGCGAGCGGCCAGAGCGGGTGCAGCCTCGTCACGAGGGGCGTGGCCGCCGTCAGCACCGCGAAGACCAGCAGGAACCAGAGCGGGGACAGCACGAGCTTGCCCAGCACACGGACGGTGTCCAGGCCGACGCCTGACGCGAGCATCACGCCCGCCACCACGGTCCACACCACCAGCAGGGCAACGACCGGCCTGCACAGCCGTGCCATCCGGGTGCCGAACCACCGCGCGTAGGTGGTATCCGAGATGCGGGCGGCGGCGTAGCTCTGCGCGGCCACGTGCCCACCCACCAGGAAGAAGACGGCCAGCGTCTGGAACACCCAGGACACGGGCGCGAGTTCGGGCAGATTCTGGAGCGGGCTCGCCCCGCGCAGCGTGCCGCTGTCGGCGACCAGCGCGGTGACCAGCCAGTGGCCGAGCACCACCCCGAGGATGGCGAGCGCACGCAGTGCGTCGACGGCACGGTCGCGGTCGGGAGGCGTGGCGGCCTCGATCCGCCGGACGAGGTCACGCATGACGGCCGCCCTCGGAGGGGGCCTGTCCGGAGACGATCCGGGCGATGTTGCGCAGCGGTACGGAACCCGGCTTCAGATAGTCGCTGTGGCCTCCGCCGCCGGCCTCGAACCGGCGGGCGCCGAACTCGGGCGAGATCGGGTCAGCGCCTAATCCGATGGCGGTGAAGGGGAGTTCCAGCTGTGTGTGCGGTAGGTGGGCGACCCAGTCGCCGGTGCTTCGCCCGGCCCAGACGGTGGCCGGGGTGCGGAGGTCCGCGGTGTGGTCGTAGCCCACGCCCGGACTGCCGTACAGGACGACGTCCGTGACCTCGAGGGTGCGTGCGGCGCGGGCGCAGACCACGGATCCGTAGGAGTGGCAGACGAGCGAGACCCGTGCCGTCGGCCGGGCCTGGCTCAGTTCCCGTACGAAGGAACGGAGTTCGGGGGCCGCTTCCTGTCCGCGGGAGGGAGTCACTACCGCTGGGCTCACGGTGCCGGGCGTCCCGTAGCCGAGCCAGGCGACGACGGCGGACCTGCTGCCCAGCTCCCGCGCCAGCGCCTCGGCACCGGCCCGGAAACGTCCGTACGAGTCGAGGTTGGTGTCCGAGCCCGGGACGAGGACGGCGATCCGCCCGGTCCGGGACAGGTCTCCGAAGACTTCGGCCGAGCGGCCACCGTCCCGGCCGTCGAAGAAGAGGAAGCTGCGTGCCGGGGCCGCCATGGCACGCAGCGCCTTGGCCCGTCTCCGGTCGCCGTGTCCGGCGGCGCTGCGCTCGGCCGCCCGGATCTCGTCGCGCTGGGCGGCGTAGCGCTCGGCGAGGGCGAGGGGAGTCGCGTCCTCAAGAGGCGCGAGGGCAGCGGGTGCGGGTGCCGGGACGGCCGAAGGACGAACCGCCCCGGACACGGGCAGGGCCACCGAGGCGGCGACGAAGGCGGCAAGCAAGGTGCGGCGCAGCGGACTTGCGCGCACAGAGCGTGTACGCGGACGGCTTGTACGCAGCGAGCTTGTACGCAGACGGCTTGTGCGCTGGCGGGACGCCATGGCGGGTGATCCTTCCGTACCGGACGTCGGTCGTGATGTCCGGTACCGAAGCTATGGAGCCCGCTCTGTCGCCCGCGTCCCGCCGGGGGATGCATCTTGCGGGTAGCTCCGAAGTACTACGAGGGGAACCCAGGTTCTATGAGCCGGTGCGTCCGGCCGGAGCCGGGGGTGCACCCGGGCAATCCCTGACACCGCCACGGCGCCGTCTGTGAAGGCCCGCCGCGCGGGGCCTCACAGACGGCGCTGTGGCGGTACCGCACCGAAGAGATCGACCGCGTTCCGTACGTCCATCAGTGCGGGCGCGAGCGCGCTCACCGAGCCGATCGCGCCCGCGATCAGGAGTAACGAGCTCCGCATCCGCGGGATCTCGGGATCCCCGGAGGCCACCATCGCGGCCAGGACGGCCAGTTCGTCCTCGGCGATCGCCCGGTCCCCGAACTCGGCAGGATACCCGGCCAGTTCGCGCCGGAGCCGGGAAACGGCAGCGCGCAGCTCCGTGGCTCTCGGGTCCTCGCCGCTGCCTGTCACCCGCGTCTGCCCCACGCTCCGCAACAAAGCCCTGCCCCTCGCACGTCCTTGCGCCCGGTCCGGCGACCCTGGGTCATCGGTCGAGCGCCCTGGGTTGCGGGCCAGTTAACGCCATCCGGCCCGCGACGCGCCACCGTACAGACAGAATTCAGTACGAGGGGGCTGGATCCATGGCGTTGCGCCACACCGTCACATCAACGGTGATGAACTGACTGGGGTCGGTGTCGGACGACTTCCCCTGGTAGGTGACCACGCCGACATGGCCGGAATCCGTCAGCACACAGATCTTCGAGCCCTTCGACAGCAGGTTCAGGTCGATGCTGTCGGTGAAGCGCGTGTCGCTCCTGCAGGTGTCCAGGTCCCCGGTCTGCCCGGTGCGCAGCAGGATCAGCCGGCCGTTCGTCGTCTCCACCTGCCGCAGGTCCCACTCGAACTCGAAGTCCGGGTTGGAGTCGTCGTTGAGGGGCTTGACCGGGTCGTCGTCGAGCCTGATGTGGTAGTCGGTCACGATGTCGATACCGGTGTACGTCTTGGGCGCGGGGTCCGCCGCCGGGTCGTCGGGCGGCGTGTCCAGGCCGTCGCCCTCGTCCGCGGGCGTCGATGCGTCGTCCGCGGGGGTCTCGTCCTTCGGGGTGGTGTCCGGGGTCGAGTCGCCCTTGTCCTGGCTCTGGCGGCTCTCGTCCTTGTCCTTGTCCTTGTCGGACAGGGCGAGGTACGCCCCGCCGCCGGCGGCACCGCCGAGGAGCAGCGTGACGAGCACGGCGATGACGAGGGTGCGTGTCTTCTTCTTTTTGGGCGCGGCAGGTCCGGGGGTGGCCACCGGAGTGGGGACCGTGCCGTACGGGTGGCCCGGCTGACCAGGGTGCCCCGGCTGCGTCGCCTGCGGGTACCCGTACGCCGGAGTCTGCGGGGCCGTCGCCTGCGGATAGCCGTACGCGTGGGGCTGCGGGTGTGGCTGCGGCTGCGGCTGCGCGGGGCCCTGCGGGGCCGGCCCGAACCCGGGGGGAGGCGTCGTCGGGGCGGCGTGCGCGGTGGGCACGTACCCGGGCGCCTGCGCCGGAGACGGCGTCGCCGGCGCGGTGGGCGGCTGCGCAGGCGAGGGCTGGGCGGCGGCGGCCGGCTGCCCGCCGGGCGGGGTGACCGGCGGCGCCGGAGCGGCCGCACGGGTGGTGATCTCGGCGGCCACGACGCTCGGCAGCCACTCCTCGGGCCGGCGCAGCACCGTTTCACCGTTGGCGGTCTGGCAGATGCTCAGGATCTCCGCGACCGAGGGCCTGCCATCCGGCTCCTTGACCATGCAGCGGGTGACCAACTCGTGCAGTTGCGCGGGCAGTTCGGTGAGATCCGGCTCCTCGTGCACGATCCGGTAGAGCACCCCGTGCGAGGTGCCCTCGCCGAAAGCCGCCCTGCCGGTCGCCGCGTATGCCGCGATCTGACCGAGCGCGAAGATGTCGGTGGCCGACGTGACATGGCTGCCTGCCGCCTGCTCCGGAGCCATGAAGGACGGTGTACCGATGGTGACGCCGCTGCTGGTGAGCGACGTGGCGTCAGCGGCGCGGGCGATGCCGAAGTCGATGACGCGGGGACCGTCGGCGGCGAGCAGGACGTTCGCGGGCTTGAGGTCGCGGTGCACGATGCCGGCCCCGTGGATCACCTGCAGAGCCTCGGCGATTCCGGCGACGAGCAGCAGCACGGTCTCGACCGGCAGCTTGCCGTGCTGGGCAACGGCTTCGGCCAGCGAGGGCCCGGGGACGTACGCGGTGGCCAGCCAGGGCTGCTCGGCCTCCGGGTCGGCGTCGATGACGGGTGCGGTGAACAGCCCCTGCACCCGCTGCGCCGCCTGCACTTCCTGGGCGAAGCGGCGACGGAACTCGGCGTCCTGGCCGAAGTCGGGCCGGATCACCTTGATGGCCACCGGACGGCCGCCGGGTGTGTACGACAGATAGACCTTGCCCATGCCGCCGGCGCCGAGGCGGGCGGCGAGGCGGTATCCGGCGACGTTCCGCGGATCCTCGTCCCCCAGCGGCTTGAAGACCGTTCCCTGGTGCGCGCGCCCACTCATCGACTCTTGATCCCCCATGGCGAACCTCGTTGTTGAGGAAGCACCCTATCCAAGGTCGGCTCCCGCTCTCCACGTCGGACGACCGGCACGGCCCGGGCGGTTGCAGCGCGAGCGCACATCGCTCGTTCGGCGCAACACTTCGCCCGCATATGAGGTAAGGAGTGCTTATGGCAACCTCTGAGAATTCACCGCCTCGTCAGAAACCGGCCGTGGCCGGTCTGTTGCTCGCAGCGGGTGGCGGGCGACGGCTCGGCGGCCGCCCGAAGGCGATGCTGACGTACGGCGGCCGACCGCTCGTCGAGCATGCGGTGCGTGTGCTGCGCGAGGCCGGCTGCGCCCCGCTGCACGTGGTGCTCGGCGCGTCCGCCCAGCGCGTGCGGGAGGAGGCCGATCTGTCCGGCTGCGTGGTGACGGACAACCCCGAGTGGGAGGAAGGGATGGGCTCGTCGCTGCGGGTGGGCCTGGGGTCCCTGCCGCCCGGCGTCGACGCGGCGCTGGTCCTGCTGGTGGACCAGCCGGGCATCGGCGCCGCGGCGGTGGCGCGGATCCGGGCGGCGTACCGCAGCCGCGGTTCGCTGGTGGCGGCCGCGTACGACGGGCGGCGCGGGCACCCCGTCCTCTTCGGCGCGGAACGCTGGCGCGACATCGCGCGGAGTGCGGTCGGTGATCGCGGGGCGCGCGCGTATCTGCGGGCGCACGAGGGCGAACTCACGCTCGTCGAGTGCGGCGATGTGGCCCAGGCGTACGACATCGACACACCCGAGGACCTGAAGCACCTCGAGTGAGCGGCGTGGCACTGAGCGCCACGATATGTCGACCCAGAGAATCTCGATATCAACAAACCATTGAACTTCCACCATGCGATAACTACTATCCACTGATCAGAAGCGCCTGACCGACGAGACGGCGCCTGCGGCCGTGCTCCGGCGCTCTGGCACCGAGTGCCACTCCGCGGCGACCGGCAGCCGGTCGCCGCTCTCGCACCACGGCCACCATCCGGCCCCGCCACGCACGCACCGCACCGCACCGCCCGTGAAGCCCGCTGAAGGAAGTGACAGCTCATGTCCGCACCAGCGCCGTCCCCGCTGGCCATCGTCGAAGCCGAGCCCCTGCCCCGGCAGGAAGCGGTCCTCACCGACGCGGCCCTCGCCTTCGTGGCCGAGCTGCACCGGCGGTTCACACCCCGGCGTGACGAGCTGCTCGCGCGCCGGGCCGAGCGCCGCGCCGAGATCGCCCGCACCTCCACGCTGGACTTCCTCCCGGAGACCGCGGCGATCCGCGCGGACGACTCCTGGAAGGTCGCCCCTGCACCCCCGGCCCTGAACGACCGCCGCGTGGAGATCACCGGACCCACGGACCGCAAGATGACCATCAACGCGCTCAACTCGGGCGCGAAGGTCTGGCTCGCCGACTTCGAGGACGCCTCCGCTCCCACCTGGGAGAACGTCGTCCTCGGCCAGCTCAATCTGATCGACGCCTACGAGCGCCGCATCGACTTCACCGACCCGAGGTCGGGGAAGTCGTACGCCCTGCGCCCCGCCGATGAGCTCGCGACCGTTGTGATGCGCCCGCGCGGCTGGCACCTCGCGGAGCGCCACCTGCAGGCGGACGGCGTCCCGGTGCCGGGCGCCCTGGTCGACTTCGGTCTCTACTTCTTCCACAACGCGCAGCGGCTGCTGGACCTCGGCAAGGGCCCGTACTTCTACCTCCCGAAGACCGAGTCCCACCTCGAGGCCCGGCTGTGGAACGACATCTTCGTCTTCGCTCAGGAGTACGTGGGCGTCCCGCAGGGCACGGTCCGCGCGACGGTCCTGATCGAGACGATCACGGCGGCGTACGAGATGGAGGAGATCCTCTACGAGCTGCGCGACCACGCTTCCGGCCTGAACGCCGGCCGCTGGGACTACCTTTTCTCGATCGTCAAGAACTTCCGTGACGGCGGCGAGAAGTTCGTGCTCCCGGACCGCAACGCGGTGACGATGACGGCCCCGTTCATGCGGGCGTACACCGAACTCCTCGTCCGCACCTGCCACAAGCGCGGCGCGCACGCCATCGGCGGGATGGCGGCCTTCATCCCCTCGCGCCGGGACGCCGAGGTCAACAAGGTGGCCTTCGAGAAGGTCAAGGCGGACAAGGACCGCGAAGCGGCCGACGGCTTCGACGGCTCGTGGGTCGCGCACCCTGATCTCGTCCCGATCGCGATGGCGTCGTTCGACGGGGTGCTCGGCGACAGGCCCAACCAGAAGGACCGGCTGCGCGAGGACGTCTCGGTGGCGGCGGGCGACCTGATCGCCATCGACTCACTGGACGCGAAGCCCACCTACGAGGGCCTGCGCAACGCGGTCCAGGTCGGCATCCGCTACATCGAGGCCTGGCTGCGCGGACTGGGCGCGGTCGCGATCTTCAACCTCATGGAGGACGCGGCGACGGCGGAGATCTCGCGCTCCCAGATCTGGCAGTGGATCAACGCGGGCGTGGTCTTCGAGAACGGCGAGCGGGCCACCCCGGAGCTGGCCCGCAGTGTGGCGGCACAGGAGCTGACCGCGATCCGCGAGGAGATCGGCGAGGAGGCGTTCGCCGCCGGCAACTGGCAGAAGGCGCACGATCTGCTGCTGAAGGTCGCTCTGGACGAGAACTACGAGGACTTCCTCACGCTTCCGGCCTATGAGCAGCTGGTCGGCTGACACCTGGTTCATTTCGCACCCGCCCCCGGTACCGCCCGGGGGCGGGTGCGTTTTCGCCGCCAGGGGCTTCGTCCGCGGACCGGCGCGTGGCCGACCAGCCGGCAGGAAGAGGCCTCGGGGGTGCGGTCCGGCAATGCAGGCGGTGGCTGTCCGCTCGCAGCGGGTGGTGGCGGAGCCCGACCGTCACTCCCTGCTCTCGGCCGGCTCCATGGCGACACACGCCGGCCATGCGGGAGCCAATTACTCAACGATGAAGGAGAGTTGCGCCTGGCGCCACAGCCGACTCCCCGGGAACCTGGAGTCGATTTGTCACGTTTGACTCCTTATGTGCATACGCCTAGTTTGGATCTAGGTTGAAAGAAGTATCCGCCTTCCCGTCTGGCGGGCAGGCGGACAATCTCAAGATCCCGTTCGACGACCACCTGGTGGTGGTCGTCCGACGGACGGAAGTCCAGTCGCCGGGTTTGCTGCACTCAGCAGCCCTGGTGGGCCCGATGCCGCGCGAGGCCTGTGAGTCGGTGATGGCAACTCGCACCAACTTCACGGCCGATGCACCGAACCCCTCGCAAACGCGTCATCGCCTCACTGGTGCTGACGTTACCTCGGCCGTGCAGGGCTCCGACCCGTCCACGCCCCGGGAAGGGAAGCACCATGCGGGTAAAGACATCGAGGATTTCCCGGCTGTTCGCCGGCCTGCTCGCCGCTCTCGCTCTGACTTTGGGCGGAGCCGGCATAGCCAGTGCCGCCGGCGCGAGCAACGCGGCTCCGTCCGGCCACTACTACGACGGCTGCCGGTCCGGCTATGGGTACTACGACGACTGGCGGTACGACAGGTACTCGGACCGCTACGACGACCGCCGCGGCTTCTATGACGACCGGCGCGGCTTCTATCGCGACAGCTGTGACTACCCTGTTGTGATCATTCTCCGGTAGCCCCCGCGTCGCGACAGCTGCGCGGGACTGGGCTGTCGCGCTCAAGAACAGACCCGGTCAGGGGATCCGGCCCTCGCACATGGCGCGGGCCGGATCCCCTGCATCGCACTCGCTGCGCACCCGCGGCTGTGTGCCCGCAACGGAACGGCATACGGCCTGCAGGGGGCCTGACGCGCCGGCCGCCGCCTAGCCGTCCTTCTCCGCCGGGTCCGCCGTTCCCCCTCTCTCGGAGTGCCCGAGAGTCCGGCCCGGCGCCACACGGTCGCGCACCAGACGCTTGACGGCCGTCGGCTCCGGAAAGCCCTGCTTGCGGCGGTCCCACACGACCTCGCCGTCGACGCGCACGACGAGGACACCGCCGGTCCCGGGCCTGAGCGCGAGTTCTTCGAGCTCTGCCTCGAAGGTGGTGAGGAGTTCCTGGGCGAGCCATGCGGCCCTCGGCAGCCAGCGGCACTGTGTGCAGTACTCGATCTGCACACGGTGTCCGGAGCCCGGGGACGGAGTGGGCGAGTTCACGGAGTCCACCTCTCGGTCGGTGCAGGCGTCCGGTACGGAACACCGCGGCCGCTCACATTGTCGCGAACGACCCCGCCCGCCCCGAGTACCGCTCCTCAACCGCGCACCCGATCGGCTGCTGCTCCTCCCAGGCAGCCGAGGTGTGCGGCATCCGGCCCGTCACCGAGGAGCCAGAGCCGTGACCATGTCCGCGGCGGCCAGCAGGCGCACCCGTGCCGCGTCCTGGCTCAGCGGGTACAGGGCGAACACCTCGCTTGCGTCCGGCAGTACTCGGCCAGTTGGCCGCCCATGCGGGGGCCGCTGCCGTGCTGGGCAGCTCAGCCCCCGCCCTCAATGCGGGCTTCTGGACCTCGCTGCCGCTCGATTACTTGCTGCGCATCACCGTGCGCTCACACCTCCAGCGCTCCGAAGCGCGAAAGATGCCTGCCCCCGATCCGAAGCACCCCCCTCGCGCCTGCCTTGCTCCTCCGCACCCTCCGCCTGAACTCCCTCACCACTCACTACGCCCCCCTCTGGGCGGAGCTGTTCAACCCCCAATGGTCAGGCTACGAAGACTGGGCCAACCCCAACTGGCCCGTCTTGAGCCCCCTCGCCGCCAACCTCAAGCCGACCTGGGAGTACACCACTCCCCTCCGCACCGAACTCGAACGCCGAGCCGCCCTCGTCGAGCTCGACGCCCTCGTCGCCGTCTGGCTCGGCATCACCGCCGACCAGCTCGCGGGGATCTTCAAGTCCCGCTACCCACAGCTGTGTGACTACGAGTCGGCGACTTGCTTCGACGCCAACGGCCGTAAGATCGCCGCCGACTTCAACGCTTACGGCCACGGGCAGACCAAACAGGACTACCTCAGGCTCCTCGACCACATGGTCAACCCTGCCACCACCCCACCCCCCAAGGGTTACGCCGCGCCCTTCTACAAGACCGAGATGCGGGCCGCGCACGCGCACTTCCAGGCGCGGCTCGACGCGGAGATCGCCGCCGGCCGCTGGTCCCCGCCGGAGCCGGCCACGATCGAGGCCTGACGCAAACGCTGTGTGGCGGTTCCCAAGCACCTCGGGAACCGCCACACACCAAGACAATCACGTACCTACACAGCGCCGCTCCACGCCGCGAACCCGACGAAGGCGTCCCACGCCTGCACCTGGACGGTGAGCATCGGCACGGTGGTGTCCTTCGAGTCCCGGACATACACAACCCTAGGGCGGGCAGCGACCTCGACACACTCGCCGCCAGCACCGCTGCTGTAGCTGCTCTTGAACCACGCCAGTTCACGCGCGTTCGGCACAGTCTCTTTGCCGTTCATGTCTCTCCAAGCAACTTCTCGATGAGGGCCAGCGATTCGCGCGGTGTGAGCGCCTGCGCCCTGAGCAGACCGTACTGCTCCTCGATCTCCCGGACCGCCCTCCGCTCGGTGTAGAGGCGGCTGAGCTTGTGTACCTCCACATAGGCGATCCTCCGCCCTTCAGTCGTCTCGATCAAGGTGAACGGTCCAGCCAATCCGGCGTGCTCCTCGCGCTTGGTCGGCATGACCTGGATCTCGACATTGCGCTGCTGCCCGACCAGCAGGATCTGTTCCAACTGACCCCGCATCACACCGGGCCCACCCAGCGGCCTATGAAGCACGGCCTCCTCGATGACGAAGCTGAAGGTGGGCAACGGCCTGCTCGCCAAGATCTCCTGCCTGGCCAGTCGAGCCGCAACACGCTGCTCCACGGTCTCTTCGTCATACAGCGGCCGCCAGTTGACGAACACGGCCCGTGCGTACTCCTCGGTCTGCAACAGCCCGGGCACCGCCTGGTTCGCGTACACGTGAAGTTCGACGGCCTCGGCCTCCAACTTGGCCGCATCTCGGAAGAACGCCGGATACTGCGCCCGCGCCACCTCCTCCTTCATCTCCGCCAGCACACCCCGCGCCCCCAACAGCTCATCCGCCTGCTCGATGAACCTCGGCGGCGGCACCCTCCGCCCCTGCTCGTACGACGCGATCGTCGACGCCGAGTACCCCGTCACCGCCCCGAACGCCGCCCGGTCGTACTCCGTACACTCCCGAAAGCGCTTCAACTGCCGCCCGAACACATGCAGGATGCCCGACCCGGGCCCCTTCTCCGCCTGCTGCTGCTCGTCGTCCATCGTCATCCGCACCACCTCCCGAGCTCAACCTCAACGCCACCACCCCGCCCCCGGTCACGCCTCAACCCACGTACAACCGCCCGGCTCCCGCGTACACCAGCACCCCGTACCGCCTCACACCCCACCAACCACCACCCGATCGGCGCTACGCACACCACACCCCTGTTCGGGCCCGAGCCGCCAGGCTCACCCTCCCGCGTGAGAGCCGCTCCATCGCATCCACCCGGACAGCCACAACCGCTCAGCCGTGCTCCGGCCGTGACGGCGGTACCCCCACCGCCCGCCGCTCCTGCACCCGCCGACGCGCGTTCAACGCCCACTCCTCGACGCCGTCGCGCAGTTCGTCCATGCCCGACTCGAACCGGCGCCACGACGGGGTGGGGTCACCCGCCGGGAACGCACCCGCGTAGTCGTCGAAGTCTTCGATCAGCCGGCCCGCCAGCCGGGACAGCCGTTCCGCGTCCGCCACCTCGGGATCATCCGCGGACAGGCGCAGAGCGGAGTGACGCAGCAGCAGGTCCCGGTACTGTTCACGCGCGTGGGTCAGGCCCTCCCCCACCGCGCTCCCGCTCCCCATTCCTTCCTCGAAGTACCGAGGCCCGGCCACCGCCAGGTGGACAAGCGCCATGCGCACGTCCTCGACGCCGTTCAGGAACTGCGCGTACGCATCCCGCCGAGCCTGCCAGAGGGCGTCCTCGCGAAGCCCGTCCAACTGGAGCCGCACACCGGCCAACGCAGCTTCGACCTGAGCCCTGCCCGCCTCCCGCGCGGCGTCGAGTGCGGCCTTGTTCGCGCGGCGACCCGTCTCCACGGCCACAAGTGCCATGACGAGCGTTGCTCCGACACCGATGCCCGCGGCCCAAATGGCCGCCTCCCCCTGGTCCATGGCGGGATTGTGCACCGGCTCTCCCGCAACCGGCCAGAGAACCTTGTGATCACGCCAAGCTGCGCCACCCCACCCAATAAGCGCTCACCAGTTCGATATATCTGGGAGGGACCAGGTGATCGGCGCCGAGCCGACACCGAACGACCGGGGGGTTCATCCATGCGAATACCGTGGTTCCGTCATGCCCGTGGACAGACGATCGCGCTGCTGACCGTCGCGGCCCTGCTGCCTGCGGCAGCGCCGTCCGCGGCGGCTTCTGCCGGCGCCGACGATCTGCGCGTCGAGACGTACGTACTGCCGCCGGGGGCTTCGACACCTTCGTTGGACGAGATCCGCACCGAAGGCGCGAAGGAGAGCCTGCGCCGCCTGACGAACGAGATGCAGTCCGCCCGACTTGCCGCCGAGACGGTGGGGCCGGCCGCGTCGTATGCGCCGCCGGCGGCGCAGCCGTCCGCCACCGCGCCCGCACCTGAGCGGCCGAAGGGTGCCTCCGCCCGACTCGCGCCGATGGCCACCTATCCCGAGCCCGCACGCACGATGACGTACGACGAGTGCCGCAACGGGCTCGGCAGCACGCAGAAGTTCTTCATCAAGTCCCGGTTCGCCGTGTGCTCCGGCGCGACGTTCCTCCAGACCTGGCTCCAGAACAACCGGCCCGTCGGCGAGAGCATGTTCAACGTCCGGGTGGTGGGCACCATCCCGCTGAACAGCCGCGAGATCACGTTCACCTACTACTTCACCGAGATGCAGTCCACCGGCAGGACCGCGACGTCGGCCATGAAGGTCGCGACGAAGGGCGCGATCCCGCAGAGCTGGCCCTCAGGGGTTCGCTACACGCAGGGCGGCACTCCGCCGGGAACCAAGACGTTCGACGAACTCAAGCGGCAGCGGACCTACACCCATACCGTGAGCGCGGCACCGGGTCAGGGCAGCGGCAGCTCGGACCAGGTGTTCTCCGTGTACGAACCGGTCGTCACCATCACGCCGCCGCCCGGCTGGAAGCTGGGCGGTGAGCTGACCGGCAAACTGTTCATGCTCGCACCGCGTTGGGACGCCGCCACCTACCTCGCCAACTCGACCGGTGGAGGGACGCCCGCGCGCAAGGGCGCGGCGACCTTCAGCTACCTGCCCACTCTGACGTACAGCGCGAAGGAAGGGGCCGAGGAGAAGGCGGTGGCCGAGCACATTCGCACGGCCTTCACCAAGCCGCTCGACACCAAGCCGTACATGTCCGCCAAGAACGTTCCCGGGCAGGACACGAAGGCGCCGCTGCACCGCCTGGTGCAGAAAACCCGCAAGGACGACAACCGCAAGGCGGCCGTCAAGCAGTGCAAGCGGTACTGGGGTGACGGATACGCCTGGGGCGGCACGCGCGAGTGTGACGAGTACCCCTTCGCCACGACGTACGAGGGCGCCGCGCAGGCTGACCATGACTCGGAGGCCAAGAAGTTCAACTTCTCGGTCCTACCGGTGGCCAAGGCCGACAACGGCGCCGCAGGCAGTCTGCTCCTCGGGTTCTACGCGAAGAACCGCCTCGTCGACGGCTCCGACGACGGGTTCCTGGTGAAGATCACCTCGTGATCGCAAGGGGGTGGGTTTTCCCGTCGGGACTCACCCCCCTGCCGCATCATGACTCGGCTAGTCCGCCGGCCAGAACCGGACGAGATAGCGCTCCACCCCGTCGGCAGTCCCTGTCTCCGCGGACAGTCGCTCGGCCTCCGCCCGTCCGGTGCACAGCACCTGGACCTGCCAGCGGCCGCCCTCGTCCGCGAGTGGGATGTCGTACTCGGTCCGCCCGACGCTCATCGACCAGACGGCCACGGTTCCGCTGGTGGACACGTACTCGCCCTCCCCGTGCTCGTCCCAGTGGCTGAGGTGTTCTTCCGGCGGGCGTCCGTCCCACACCTCGGCGGTCACAGCGGCGGTGTGCGTGTGACCGGCACTGAAGATGTCTATCCGACCTGGGAACAGAGTGAGGAACCGACCGAAGACGGAGCCGTCCGGGTAGGGCACGGGGAGCACCGCATCGTCCGACTCCTGGAGGCAGAAGCCGTGATAGCCGACATCGGCTCCGAACCGCACCTGCCGGACCAGTTTCGCCACGCCATCTCCTCGTCACGCGCCGCTACAGGTATCAGTGACACCGTAGCGGCGGCTCACTCGCTCAGGTGACGCGAGCGAAGGGCGTGCCCGTCCGCCACCGATGGCTTCCCGCTTCGCCATGCTGCGGCGACGTCGGCGCCGACGGACTTGGGCCGACCGCAAAGACGCTGCACAATCCCGCCGCCGCGCACTGAGCACGACGCGTTCGCGGAGAGACAGCTGATTTCGTCCGAACTCTCCCGAACTGCCGCCCGGACGCCTATCGTTCTGCCCCATCAAGGACTCGCCATCCGGGGGGATCGTGTCTGACGCGTTCAAGTCGAAGCCTGTGCTCAAGCGTTGTGTCGTCTGTCGTCAGCCCGTGGCGAGGAGGAAGCTCGCCTTCACCCCGGGCGGGCAGCCGGCGCACCGGGCCTGTCAGTCGGCCCCGGACCGCCCGCCGATCCGTGCGGCGGCCACGCCTGGTCCGGTTCGGGCGCCGAAGGACATCAGCCGTGCCGAACTCCTGAAGCGAATCGAAGCGCTGCGCAAGCGCGATCCGAAGATGAACCTGCGCGCCAAGAAGGCACAGCCCGGCGGCCGCCCCAAGACGCCGCCGACAGCGCCGCGCCGCGACCAACGGCCGGTTGCCCCGCCCCAGCCGTACTACGGCGTGGAGATGAAGTCCCTCGACGGCCGGTGGGTACAAATGCACCCTGACTCCGAGTAGTGGTCGCCGCCCCCAGCCGGCCTGATCTGTCGCATGGCCTTGATCCGTGTCGGACGGGGTCAGGTCGTCCGGCTTCGGCGCACCGATCGCACTGATCGCACATGCGACCGATTGAAACCTTGAGCGAGTCCGTACTGAGTTGATCGCGTGCGTCTGCAACGGGGAGGCAGCACGGTGAGCGGACTCGCACCGGTCCGGTAGAGCAGCCATTCGTCGGCGAGTAGTTCGACCAGCTGCTTCTGCCGTGCCCGAGCCGATCGGTTCGATCCTCCGCTGCGGTCGTACAAGCACCGAACACGGACTGGGCCACGGCCATGCCAAGGCCCTCGTCGCGCATACCCTTGCCGAGGACAGCGGGAAGCAGACCGTCCGGCGCCCAGCTGCGCTGCCCGCGGGCGAGCAGATTCCGGCCGGCAGCTACAGCAGCAACCACCCTTCCGGCGCCGTCAATCGCGATGCCGCAGGGCCGCGCACCCGGCGCACCAGCCACCCTCACGCAGCAATTCGCGGTCCTCCTCGAAGAACTTCAGGACGACAGCGCGCTCGTGGATTGTGCACAGCAACGCGTGCTCGTCCACCTCTCGATGCCGGAGGTACTGGGCGTGGTGTTGCGGCTTGTCGTAGAGCACATCCCACCCCGGCAGTACCGAGGGACCGAGCGAGGCACGCGTTCGTCGTGACGTAGTCATGCCTCCATCCTGCCGCCTCGAGCGGCAGGACGGAGATCCGTTCTGGCCGCCACCCACGAGCCGAGACCCACCTGCCCGGATAGGGTCTCAGCTGTTCTTCCTCTCTGATCGCAACCGTCCGCAGGTCACCGAGGAGCGAGAGCCGTGACCAGGTCGGCGGCGGCGAGCAGGCGCACCCTGGCCGCGTCCTGACTGAGCGGGTGGAGAGCGAACACCTCGCTCCCGTCGGGCAGTTCCAGGTCGCCCCGGAGCAGGTAGGCCAGCGACGGCCCCGCCGACGGTCCATCGTCCTCGACGCCCGCGCCAATGGGAGCGTCGATGTCCGGCGAGCCGATACGGGCGGCGAAGCCGGTCACGTCCTCTCCGTCCCTGCGCCGGTACACGCTCCGCGAGCCGTCCGTGTGGCGCAGGACTACCGTGGCCGCCCGTGCCGCCGCCTGCCACACCGCGAGCTCGCCCAGGCCGACGCGCGCTCCCGAGGCGAACAGGTCCGTCAGCCGGTGCGCGAGGGTGGCCAGCGCGTCCGCGTGCCGCCACACAGCGTGGTGCGTGCCGGTGACTCCTTTGACGACGTCGAGCCAGCGCATGGTGCGCGTCTGCACGTCGATGAGCAGCGGCACGCAGGCGCGGTTGCTGCCGGTGAGGTCGAAGCGCTGCTCGACGGAACGCGGGTCGAACACCGGTCCCAGGTTCCCGGGTTGATCCCGCACCATGAGTCCGGCGAAGGCTTCCGCCAGGTCACCGAAGGGGACGTTGTTGTACGAGTAGACGACGGCGACGACGTAGCGCACCCCGGCCGCGCCGAGCAGCTCCAGGTCGAGGTCCACGAACTCGCTGGCGCCGAGTGGAGGCGGCGCGTCCTGGAGGTCACCGGAGTGGACCGCGGCCTCACCCGCGTACCGCAGGCTGGTGTACGCGCACTCTCCGACGTGCCGCCAGTCCGCGTCGAACATCGCGGCCGACAGGTCCAGGTCGGTCGTACCCGAGGTGGGGCTCTCCATCCAGTGCAGGAACAGGCGCAGTGTCCGGCCGTCCGGTACGGCGAGTTCGCTGCCGCGCGGCAGGGTCACCAGGGCTCGGGACGCGGTCCGTTCGGTGAACGGCGCGACGAGACCGTCCAGCGCGGCATCGACGACCGCGACGTCCACGGGTGCCGCCTGCCCCGCCCTGCGCAGCAGCTCCGCCGTCAGCACGTCGACCACGGTCCGCACGAGGGGGACGGGCAGTGCCGGCCTGTTGTCGTCGGCCACATGGGTCTTCGCCGCCGCTCCCTTCGGGAAGAACACCCGTGCCACCTGCTCCCGGTCGCGGGTGCGGACGGCACCGAGCGCGGACAGCAGGACGGCCGGCGCCACCCGCGGGACCACGCGCTCCAGCGCGCGGACGGCGGAACGGGAGCCGTTCTCGTCCTTCTCGCCGGTGAGGCGCAGCAGGTGGTCGAGGCGGCGGACGAGTTCACCCGGGCGCTGCTCGAGCAGCGTGAGCGCCCCGGCGAGGTCGCGGGCCGCGAGCGCGGCCTCGACCTGGCCGCTCCAGCTGTGCGCCACGGCGGTGGGGCCGGTGACGTCGATGTGGGCGGCGGTCTCCGCAGCCGTGCGCAACGTGGCGGACAAGGCGTCGTCGCCGAGCCGGGTGCCGCGCAGCGCGGCGAAGGCGAGAGCAGCGCGCGGGAAGCGGTTCGCGTGCTCGAACGGATGCAGGCGTTCGGCCGCGTGGATCCAGGCCTGCCGGTACCGCCGCATGTCCTGGGCCGCCTGTGCCGGGTCCAGGGTGTCGAGGACGGACAGCAGGGCGCGACGAAGAGGCCGGGGTACGGCGGCGAAGCGCGGGATCTCGACGAGTCCGGCGTCTCCGCCGGAGCGGACCGCGAGCACGCGCAGCACGTCGGTGGCGGTATCGATCAGGCCGGCCGCAACGGGAAGGGCCTGTGGCACGGCAGTCGGGTCGGCAAGCAGCCAGGCGACCAGGCGGGCCTTCGTCTCCCGGCCGGGCACGGTGGCCGGCAGCCGGTCGAGGTCGTCGCGGGTCCTGGCGGCAAGCAGAGCTTCCAGGTCGTCGGTGTCCTGGGGGCTGAGGGCGCCGGTGCGGGCAAGCAGCGTGTCCAGTTCACGGGCTGCGTCCGCGTCGCGGGCGGTGAAGTCACCGCCGTAGGACAGGAGACGCAGCCGCTCGGGCGGCGCGACGCGGCGGAACAGTTGCCGGCGCGGGCGCCTGGGGCGCAGGAACGGGTCGGAGGGGTCGATACGGCGCTCGCACACGGGGCACGCCGAGAAGTCGGCGCCGTCGAAGCACGAGCCGCACACCAGGTGGGCGCACGGCGATACGGGCACGACGGAGTCGACCGTGCCGCACAGCACGCACGGCTGCTCGGGGCGCTGGAACAGCACGGTGAGCACGCGGTCGACATAGTGCGCGTACGTGTCGTGCGGGGTGCTGTCCGGGAAGTCGCGCAGCAGGGGCACGTGAGGGCGGTCGGCGCCGAGAGCGCTGTCGATGTCGTGCAGCAGTGCCCGGCCCACCGCGCCCATGGCCCGTGCGTCGAGCGCGGCAAGCGCGGCGCGCAGCGGCGGGGCCAACAGGTAGCCCCGGTCGACGAGATCGGCCTCGAGCAGCGCTGCTCCGCTGTCGCCGGCCGGATCCGGGACCACTGCCGGTGTCGGCAGATACACGGCCCCACGGCGCGACAGGAGCACCGTGGCGAGGGCCCGTGGACGGGCAGTGGTGGTACGTCCGATGACCTCGGTGTTGGACACGTCTCTTTCTCCCCCTCCCGGATGACCGGGTGATGCGCGGGGCGGGAAGTGAGCACGCTGATTCATCGGAAAGAATGGAGAAGGAAGCACACTCGGGAGCCGCCCCGCGCCCGGCGACGATAACAGCCGGGCGCCAGGCTGATCATCCGGTTTTCCGGGCCGGGGTCGAGCCGTGCGCGCGGCCCGAACGGGGCGGCGGGCCCTCGTCAGGCGATCCGTGTGCCTGTCCCGGTCACCCGCACCCGCTTGTCGCCCTCGCGCAGTTCCACGGTCAGCACGCCCGGGCGGCCCATGTCCTCGCCCTGGTGGAGGGTGAGCACCGCCGCCTCGGGGACAAGGCCGAGTTCGCGGGCGTACGCGCCGAACGCACCTGCCGCCGCGCCCGTCGCCGGGTCCTCGACGACGCCACCCACCGGGAACGGGTCACGCACATGGAAGACGCTCGCGGACTCCCGCCACACCAACTGCACCGTGGTCAGATCGAGCCGGCGCATCAGGGCTTCGAGGCGTGCGAAGTCGTACGCCAGATCCGCCAGCCGCTCACGCGTCGCGGCGGCGAGCACCAGATGCCGGGCTCCCGCGAAGGCGATGCGGGGCGGCAGCGCGGGATCCAGGTCGGCTGCCGGCCAGTCGAGCGCGTCCAGCGCCTCGGCGAGGTCGGCATCCTTGATGTCCTCGCTGTGCGGCTCGACCGTGGTGAGTGTGGCCCGCAGCGCCCCGCTCTCCTCGCTCACCGTCACCGGCACCGTACCCGCGCGCGTCGCGAACACCAGGTCGCCGGCCCCGATGCGTTCGCCGAGGGCGATGGCGGTGGCGACCGTGGCGTGCCCGCAGAACGGCACCTCCGCCTTGGGGCTGAAGTACCGGATGGTGAACGCCCGTCCGGGCTCCCCGCCGAGCCCCTCCGGCGGATCGGACAGGAACGCGGACTCGCTGTACCCGAGGTCGGCGGCGATCGAGAGCATGTCGGCGTCGTCGAGCCCGGAAGCGTCGAGGACGACCCCGGCGGGGTTGCCCCCCTCAGGGTCGCTGGAGAAGGCGGTGTAGCGCAGGACGGCTGGCTTCGTAGTCATGATCGGCGGAACCGCGGACCGACGTGGTTTGTTCCCCACCGAGGTCAGGGGGTGGTAGCGCCTCCGTGCGAGCCAGGTGCTCGGGGCAGGCCCGCCTGTGGGTGTGGCCCCGCGGATGCGGTGTCGGGCGTCCCCTCCCCCGAGCCCGACGGGCCCGTGCTGCTGCACGTCCCGTTCGGGCGGCGACCGGTCACGCCCGCGTACACAGATCGCCGGCCCACGTACACCGCCTGACAGTCAGCGCGTCACTGCTGGTCAGCGCAGTGAGCGACGCGGAAGCGTTGGAGGCATGAAACCGGCAACCACCCCGCCCGCGGGGCTTGTTCACGATCCCACCACCACGCACGAGTTCACGATGCAGTTCACCTCGACGCCCCGCGGCGCACGGCTCGCCCGGCGGCTCGTGTCGCACCGGCTGCACGAGTGGGGTCACCCGTACGACTCCACCGCCAACGAGACGGTCACACTGATCGCGGCCGAGCTCGTCGCGAACGCGGTGCGCCACGGTCACGTACCCGGGCGGGACTTCCACCTCCGCCTGGCCGCGACCCCGGCCACCTTGCGTATCGACGTGACCGACACCCGCACCGAAAAGCGACCCCACCGCAACCCCCGAGTCCCCTCCCCCGAGGAGGAGTCGGGCCGCGGCCTGCTCCTCGTCTCTGCACTCGCGACCGACTGGGGCATCACTCCGCGTACGGCCTCGCCCGGCAAGACGGTGTGGGCGGTGGTCGAGCCTGTCCCGCCTCCCTCGTGAGCCACGTACGCTCCAGGACCGGCGGGCGATCGCGATGAAGCCCAGGACGCGGAGCAGCAGAGCGCCTGGAGTTGCGGTGGTTCAATCAGGTGCGCGGGCTCCTCGCACGTCTGCAGTCGTCGGCCGCCGCATGGGATCCGACCGCCGCTGCCCTGCCGGAGTGGCAGGGTGCGAAGATCACCCCGGAGCACGAGCAGCGCAAGCGCCTCTGCGAATTCCGGGACATCGACGATGTGCACCGCTGCTTCGACCTGCACGGCCGCTTCACGCCAGGTGCCGGTCGGCTGCATTTCCGACTGGTGCCCGTCGGTGAACAGATCGGGGCGTGCCGTCGGCACCCCTTCCCGCCGGCACCATCCCTGCCCGCACCCTCGGGGTCGTCGCGGCGGCCGTCTGCGCGTCCAATGCCGCGAGCAGCCAGTCGTGCGCGGACCCGGGGGTCGGGGCCGGCCTGCCGCCCGGCGGGGTGATCACCTCGGCCACCAGTTCCCAGTACCGGTCGATCCGCGGGTCGGCCGCCAGCTGCCCGGCCAGCAGGCGGCGGAAGTCCGGGGTGTCCCGGGTGGCGTACGCGCTCGCGTACGCGGCCACGAAGCTGTCCAGCGCCTCGCCCGGGTACGGCACCCGGTCCAGGCGCATCTGCGCGCCCGCCAGTTCGTACGCCTCGGCCAGGCCGGTGTACAGCACGGCCGCCCCACGGGCCCCCGTGGCTCTGTGCGCCTCGGGCTGGGGCTGCTCGGCGCCCGTGCAGGGGCGGGCCATGAAGGCGTACAGCCGGGCGAAGGCGAGCACCTGCGCCGGGTCCGGGTCGTCGGGCGGCTGGGGGACTGCCACCTCCAGGAACGCGGCGGTGGACCGGGCCGGCATCCGCGGCGGCAGCCAGGCGCGCCAGAACCGGGCGAGCGGTGCCGTGTTCGGCGGGGCGGTCACCGCGCCGATCAGGCGCAGCCGGTCGGCACGCTCCCCGGGAGGACACTCCTGCACAAGCCGCAGCCCCGCCTCCCTCCAGCGCAGGGCCTTGAGCCGGGAGCCGAGTTCGCGCAGCTGCCCGGCGACGGCGTCCTCCAGCACGCTGCCCGCCTCGTCCTCCTCTTCGAGGATGCGGTGCACCTCGGGAACCGGCAGGTCGAGGGTGCGCAGGGAACGGATCAGGCGCAGGCGTTCGAGCGCGTCCGGGCCGTACCGGCGGTGCCCGCCGACGCTGCGGGAGGCCTCCGGCAGCAGGCCGCGGTCGGAGTAGAAGCGGACCGTCTTGACGCTGACGCCGGCGCGCTCGGCCAGTTCACCGATGCTGCACAACCCGTCGTGTGACGTGAACACTTGAACCTCCCTCAGGGGGAGTTCCTACCGTACCGGCGAGCGCGGCCGGCCCGATCGGGCCGGTCCGCGGACGACGACGTACCGAGGAGACGGCCATGACCGTATTCGTCCTTGTCCCGGGCATGTTCACCGGCCCGCACGTGTGGCAGGACGTGACCGCCCACCTGATCACGGCCGGCGCCGAGGTGCACCCGATGGCCCTCACCGGACTCGGCGGGTCCGCCACCGCGGGAGCCGGCGTCGGCCTGGAGACGCACATCGCGGACGTGCTCGCGGTGATCGACTCGGTCGGTGCGGTGGCCGGACGGGAGATCGTGCTGGTCGGCCACGACTACGGCATCCACCCGGTGCTGGGCGCCGCAGACCGGCGGGCGGAGCGCATCGCCCGGATCGTCCATCTGGACGCGGGGATGCCGCAGGACGGCGTACCGGCCTTGGCCGCGGTCGCCGACCAGTCCCTGCGCCGGCAGGTGGCCGAGCGCGCCGGGACGGGCACGGCGGAGGGAGCCGACGGGGAGCTGCCGCCCCCGGCACGCGACGAATGGCAGCGCTGGGGCAGCACCGCGGGTGTCCCCGACGCGGCGCTGGACCGCCTCACCGCCCGCGCCGCGCCGCAGCCGCTGGGCACTCTGCTCCAACCGCTGCGGCTGACCGGCGCGGTGGCCGCGGTGCCCACCACCGGGGTGCTGTGCACCGGCAACGGCGCGAGCATCGAGATGGTCCAGATGCGGGTGGACTTCGGAGACCCCGCCCTGCAGGCCCTGGCCGAGCGCCGGGTGACCTTCTTCGAACTCCCCACCGGGCACTGGCCGATGCTGTCCTGCCCCACCGAACTGGCGGGGGTTCTGCTGCGGGCCGCGGCCGGCGAGGGGCACCGGCTGGAGGCGGCCGGCGCCGCGGGGCCGCCCCCGCACCTGCGGCCTTTCCTGCTGGATGTGCCCGAGCTCCCCCGCGAGCGGACCGGGAACGTCGACCTGTACCTGCCCGACGCCGAGGGCCCGCGGCCGGCGGTGGTGTTCGTGCACGGCGGTCCGGTGCCCGCCGAGGCCCGTCCGACCCCGCGGGACTGGCCGACCCTGATGGGGTACGCGCGGTACGCGGCCGGGCAGGGGGTGGTGGGCGTGACCCTCGACCACCGCCTGCACGATGTGGCCGACTACGAGCGAGCCGCCGGGGACGTGGCCGCCGCGGTGGAGCTGGTCCGGGCCGACCCGCGGGTGGACGCGGACCGGGTCGCGCTGTGGTTCTTCTCGGGCGGCGGTCCGATCACAGCGGACTGGCTGGGATCGCCTCCGGCGTGGCTGCGCTGCCTGGCGGCCAGCTATCCGATCCTGGCGCCGCTGCCGAACTGGGGGCTGGCCGGCAGCCGGTTCCACCCGGCGGACGCGGTGGCGGACGCGGGCGCCCTGCCGGTCGTGCTCACCCGGGCGGGGCTCGAGATGCCCGAGATCGCCGCCACCGTCGAGGAGTTCCTGGCCGCAGCAAAGGGCAGCGGGGTGGACGTCGAGGTGGTCGACGTGCCGCACGGCCGCCACGGCTTCGAGACCCTCGACCCGACCGACGAGGCACGCGAGGCGGTGCACCGCGCGATGCGCTCGGTGCTGGCGCACCTGACGGCCTGAGCCGGGCCGTCCCCGACCGGCCAGGGCCCTGTGCCGTCGCGAGCAAGGGCCCCGGGGCCGGCCCACCCACACCCGGACCTGCCACGCCCGGATGCGCCGGGTCAAGGTCCGCCGTCCCGCTCGCCTGAACCCGCTCGGCTGTCAGTGACCCGTGCAAGGGTTGTGAGCTGTTGGTTCGTTAGCTCACTCTTGTGAGTGATAGTGCGCTTTGGTGAGCGTTGTTACGGTCGGGTGTATGAACCTCAAGGAGTGGGCGCGGGCGCAGGGCGTGCATCCGCAGACCGCGTATCGCTGGTTCCGCGAGGGCACTTTGCCGGTTCCGGCTGAGCGGGTCGGGCCGCGCACGATTCTGGTGAACGTCGAGGCCCGTACCGCGCCGGAAACGGTCGGCGGTGTCGGCCTGTATGCCCGCGTCTCCTCGCACGACCAGAAAGCGGACCTGGAGCGCCAGGTCGCGCGGTTGTCGCAGTGGGCGGCCAAGGCCGGTCATCGCGTGGTGCGGGTGGAATCCGAGGTCGGCTCCGGCATGAACGGTGGTCGCACGAAGGCCCGTAGGCTGCTGGCCGATCCGGATGTGACGACCGTGGTGGTGGAGCACAAGGACCGGCTCGGCAGGATGAATACCGAACTGGTCGAGGCCGCACTGTGCGCCCATGGCCGTCGGCTCGTCGTGCTGGATGACGGGGAACTGGAAGACGACCTCGTGCGCGACATGGTCGAGGTGCTGACCTCCTTCTGCGCCCGCCTGTACGGGCGCAGGTCGGCGAAGAACCGGGCCCAGAAGGCCTTTGAGGCGGCTGAGCGTGGCTGAGCCGAAGAGGCTGCGCACGATCGCTCCGTCGTTTGTGGCTCCGGGTCCCCCAGGTGTGGCGGTACGCGACCGCCTCAGGTGCCTGACCATCGACGACGAGAAAGTCCTGCGGCTGATCGGCGATCATATGGGCACACTCGCCTCCCACGACCTCAAGGTCCGGTGCGCCGAGGGTCTTGAGCACGACAATGAGACGTGGGCGGCCCGCAAACGAGAGCTGACGGGGGCGTCTTCGTCACGGTGGGCAGGATCAGTCACCAAGAGCACGCATGATCAGTGGGCGCTCGCCCGCCGCTGCCTCGCCGCCCGCCTCCACAGCCTTGAAGCCGCAATCAAGACACTGCGACACCGCCTGTCCCTGCCTGTGGGGGAGCGCGGTTCCAAGCGGGCTTTGGGCGGCTACCGGTCCAAAGGCGAGTGGTTTCACAAGTCCCGGCGCCTGGCCGCTCTTCAGGCTCGCCACGCTGCTGCGCTCGCAGACTGGCAGGCCGGGCGTGTGCGCGTAGTACGGGGCGGTAAGCGGCTGGTCAACACCCGCCACAACCTGGAGAAAGCCAATCTCACCGCCGATCAGTGGCGGGAGCGCTGGAAAGCCGAGCGCATGTTCTTGTCGGCGGACGGGGAGTCGGGGAAGCGGTTCGGGAACGAAACGATCCGCATCACCCCAGGCGGCGAGATGAGCATCAAACTGCCCGCGCCGCTCGTCCACCTGGCGAACGCCCAACACGGCCGGTACATCCTCGCCTGTTCCGTCGCGTTCAAACACCGGCGGCAGGAGTGGGCCGACCGCATCGGAGCGAACCGTGCCGTCGCGTACCGCATCCATCACGACGCCGACCGCGACCGCTGGTACGTGACCGCCTCGTGGCAGCGCCCCATCGTCCAGACAATCCCGCTCGACGCCGCGCTGTCCTCCGGCTGTATTGGTGTCGACACCAATGACGATCACCTTGCCGCCTGGCAGCTCGACACCCACGGCAACCCGGTAGGTGAACCTCACCGCTTCTTCTACGATCTGTCGAGGACGGCCGATCACCGCGACGCGCAGATCCGCCACGCTATAGCCCGCCTGCTCCACTGGGCCGAGCGGTCCGGCGTCCACGCCATCGCGATCGAGGACCTGGACTTCACGCAGGAAAAGACCCGGGAGAAGCACGGCCGACGCAAGCGGTTTCGGCAGCTGATCTCCCGCTTCCCCACCGCGAAGCTCAAGGCCCGGCTCATCTCCATGGCCGCCGGACAGGGCCTGGCGATCGTCGCGGTCGACCCGGCTTACACGTCCCGCTGGGGCAGCCAGCACTGGCAGAAACCGTTGACCACCCCACTACGTAAGACGACCCGTCACGATGCCGCCGGCATCGCGATCGGGCGACGCGCCCTCGGGCTCCCGATCCGGCGTCGGACGACACCGCCCCCGCAACACCAGAGCGATGCCGCGGGGCATCGGACCGTCCAGGCCCGACCGCAAGTCCGAGAGCGTGACGGAAACCGCCCACCCGCCACGGACCGTACCCCTGGAGGTGCGCCGCCGGACTGGACGAGAAAGCGGAGACCCAGTGCATCCAAAACCGTTCGGGATGCGCCCAGCTCGCAGCCGTGGGTCCAAGACTCACTCATGCACACTGGTTAGGGACGGTTTGTCCATGACGACAACACCGGACGGGCGCCGCATCCCACCACCGCACGCTGATGAACGCGCCATGCTGGAGAGCTGGTTGGACTTTCAGCGGGCCACGCTCTCCTTGAAGTGCACGGGCCTCGACGGCAGTCGGCTCCGCGA
Organism: Streptomyces sp. NBC_00390; assembly: GCF_036057275.1. Taxonomy (NCBI): domain Bacteria; kingdom Bacillati; phylum Actinomycetota; class Actinomycetes; order Kitasatosporales; family Streptomycetaceae; genus Streptomyces; species Streptomyces sp. NBC_00390. The sequence continues at coordinate 1,496,275 of NZ_CP107945.1, forward strand.
GGCCTCGGTGCCCCCGTCGCCCATGACGCTGCTGGGACTTGTCCAGCACATGGCGGAGGTGGAACGCAACTGGTTCCAGCGGGTGTTCGCCGGACAGAAAGTGCCCGCGGTGTACGCGAAGTCCAAGGAGGCGTCCGGTTTCGCGCTCTCCTCGGAACGCGGTATCGACGAGGCGCTCGCCGTCTGGCGCGCGGAGATCGCCCGAGGCCGCGAGCTGACCGACGCAGCCTCGCTCACCGACTGCGGTGAGCTGTCCGGCCAGGAAGCCGCGATCGTCGGGGACAGGAGTGTTTCGCTGCGCTGGATCCTGATCCACATGATCGAGGAGTACGCGCGGCACAACGGCCACGCGGATCTGATCAGGGAGCGCATCGACGGGGTCACGGGCGCGTAGCCGCCCCGGCGCCGGTGGAACCCTGACTCGGACTCCGTGGGGGGATCCCGGTCCCGGGATCCCCCCACGCCTTCGCAGCGCCGCCTTCAGGACACGGCCGACCACACCCGCTCGGTCACGGCGACCGCAGGGCCCGCGTCGCCGGTCCCGTCGCTGCCGGGGCCGTCCACCCGTACCGCCATGGCGATCAGCCGGCCGCTCTTGTCCCGGGCGTACGACACGGACCACGCGGTCGGCTCGGAGCCGTACGATCCGGTGGGCGACGCGACCCATCCGGTCACACCCGCGGCGCCCTTTCCACCCGAGGCGTCCTCGATCACCGATTGCAGCTGTTCGGCGGTGTCTCGGCCGATGACCCGGCGCGGTGCCGCAGATGCTGCCGCGCCCTTGGGCTTCTGCAGGGTTCCGTCGCCGAGGACGACGGTGTCGACCACCGAAGGGGCAACCGACCGACCGCCGTTGGCGATCACCGCCATGACCTCGGCCAGCTTGATCGGCGTGACCCTCACTCCGCCCGAACCGATACCGGACAGGGCGACCTCGTGGCCCTTCACATCACCTGTGGGGTAGGTGCTCTCCGCCACCCGCACCGGGACACCCCCCGCGTCGTCGTTGAAGCCGAACGCCTCGGCCGTCGCGGCGAGCCTGCTGTGGCCCAGCTCGACGGCGATGCTGGCGAAGACGTTGTCGCACGCGTGCCGGAGCGCGGTGCGGATCGAGGCGTGCGCGCACGGGGCGCCGTCCGAGTCGAGTTCGGTCGTCGTGCCCGGCAGGGTGTAGGGCAGCGGGGCGCGCGTGGCCTCGTCGACCGACCGGTACAGCCCCTCCTCGAGCGCGGCAGCGGCCACGACGACATGGAACGTCTCGCGCGGCTCGACGGGTTTGCGCAGCGCCCGGTTGAGCATGGGCTTGTCGCCCTCGGCCCGTAGCTCCTTCCACGCCTTCTCGTCCGAGGAGGCGTACCCGCCGAAGGCGGACGGGTCGTACGAGGGCGTGCTCACCAGGGCCAGAATGCGGCCGCTCCCGGCATCGACGGCGACTGCGGCGCCCTTGCGGCTGCCCAGAGCGTCGGCGGCGGCCGACTGCAGTTCCGGGCGGATCGTCGTGACGACATGCCCCGAAAGGCTGCCGCGCCCCTTGACGCCGGCAGACAGCACATCGTCGTAGATGGCTTCGAGGCCCGCCTGCCCGTAGGCCATCGACCGGTAGCCGGTGACGGCGGCATACAGCGGCCCCGACGCGTAGGTTCGCTGGTACGGAAGCTTTGTATGCCCCGACGGCTTCGATCCGGTGACCGGTCGGCCGGCGACGATGATGTCCCCCAGACCCTCGACGGGACGAGGCGTATCGCCTGCCCTCCCCGACGAAGGCCCTTCACCCTTCGCGCCGTCCGCGCCGTCGGTGTCGGTCCGGGCCGAACACCCCAGGGCCAGCAAGGGAATCAGAGCCAGAACGGTGGGTAAGACGGTGCGGCGTCGGCGGGTCGGCTTCATGACGATCAGCGTAGCTTTCGTCGACATCGTGGGGCGGCCTCATCTCGTCAGGACGCACTCACCGCCCCCCTTGGTCACGATGCCCCGAAGCCGTGCGCCCAGTGATGACTGCCTTGCCGTACGGAACGACCGTCCGGGCCGGATGACGGCACTGCGGCATGGGTTTTCCCGACCTCTCACATCGATGCACGGCCCCCGCCCCCCAGGGCAGGGCTCCGGTAGCGGGTGGGGCGTCGTGCGCCCGGCCCGTGCGCCGGAGCCCGGACGCCAGGTAGGTGGCCGCAGGCGTACGCTGGACTGAACGCCGTGATGCACCACGAGTGGGTGATGGAGGCGGCGCATGAGCGACCCCTTCGGCTTCATGAAAATCCCCCGTCGGCCCGTCCCGCCGCGCCCCGTCGAGGAGCGGCTGAGCGACTGGAACGAGGTCTACGCGGGTCAGATCCTGCTGCCCCTCGTGTCCGAGCAGGCCTCGCGCTGCATGGACTGCGGCATACCGTTCTGCCACAGCAGTTGCCCGCTGGGGAATCTGATCCCCGAGTGGAACGCGTACGCGATGCACGGCGACTGGCGGGCGGCGGCCGAGCGGCTGCACGCGACGAACAACTTCCCCGAGTTCACCGGAAGGCTCTGCCCGGCGCCGTGCGAGGACGGCTGCGTGCTGACGATCAACGCCGATCCGGTGACCATCAAGAACGTCGAGCAGGCCATCGCCGACCAGATCTGGGAGCGGGGGTACGCGCCGCCCCGGCCGCCGGAGCGGCTCAGCGGGAAGACCGTCGCCGTGGTCGGCTCCGGACCGGCGGGGCTGGCGGCGGCGCAGCAGCTGACGCGTATCGGTCACACCGTCGCCGTCTACGAGCGCGACGACCGCATCGGCGGGCTGCTGCGCTACGGCATCCCCGAGTTCAAGCTGGAGAAGCGGTACCTGGAACGCCGTATCGAGCAGATGCGGCAGGAGGGCACCAAATTCCGCACCGGTGCGGACGTCGGTAGGGATCTGAACGCCGCCGAGCTCAGGAGGCGGCACGACGCGGTGGTCCTCGCCGTCGGAGCCATGGAGCGGCGGGAGCTTCCCGTGCCCGGCCGCGAGCTGGACGGCATCCATCAGGCCATGGACTACCTCACCTTTGCCAACAGGGTCCAGGAGGGAGACTATGCCGCGCCGCCCGTCACAGCAGACGGGAAACACGTGGTGATCATCGGCGGCGGGGACACCGGCTCGGACTGTCTGGGCACCGCCCTGCGCCAGGGCGCGACCTCGGTCGTACAGATGGACATCAATCCGGAGCCGGGTGACCTGCGGCCGGACACCGAGCCCTGGCCCACGTATCCGAAGGTCTACCGGATCTCCCATGCCCATGAAGAGGCCCGGGGGCGGGAGGGCACGGATCCGAGGATCTTCTCCTCCGCCACCCTCCGTTTCGAGGCGGATCCCTCCGAGCACGTGTGCGCGCTGCACCTGACGGAGGTCGAGCCGGTCCACAGGAGGCCGCGGCCGGACACCGAGCGGGTGATTCCGGCCGAGCTGGTCCTGCTCGCTCTGGGTTTCTCGGGTCCCGAGCGGGGCAGCGGCCTGATCGAACAGCTCGGGCTCACCCTGGACGGCCGGGGGAACTTCGCCCGGGACGCCGCATTCGCCGCTCGGACGGCGCGGCAGGGAAAAGCGCAGGGGCACGATCGAGGTGCCGAGCATGGGCAGGGCATGCGGACGGGCCGTTCCCGGGCGGGCGGCGTGTTCGTCGCGGGCGACGCGGGGCGCGGCCAGTCCCTGGTGGTGTGGGCCATCGCGGAGGGACGGGCCGCGGCGGCGGCCACGGACCGTTATCTGACCGGCTTCACCGAGCTGCCGGCGCCCGTGGCCGCGACGGACCGGCCGATGATGGCGTGAGGTGATCCCCCCGTGTGATCCGCTCCCCGGCTCCCTGGTCCCGGACTCACGCATCCGGCTGCGGCAGGCGCGCAGCGACGGCTTCGAGGCCCCGCCGCAGCCTCCGGAAGTAGGTCGCCCGGCTGAGGTGCAGCCGGCATGCCACCTGGTGGTGGGTGCTGGCCCGGCCGAGGTAGTACGCCTGGAGGATGGTGCCCGCCTCCGCGTCGGCGAGCTCGTCGCTGACCGCCAGTTCGAGCACGGCGTCGTGCAGCCACGCCTGGAGGTCCGGCACGGTCGGGTCGCCGGAAGCGCCGGCAGCCGGCTGTCCGCCAGTGCGCGCGGGTCGCGGATACGGCTCAGCGCCCGCGCGACCTCCGCGACCGCGTCCGCCACGGGGGCTGCGCCCACGGCCGGGTCGAGGCGGCCCAGCCACGCCGGCAGGGCCGCCGGGGTGAAGTCGTTGGTGTACACCTCGGGGCGGCGGCCACAGCGGAAGACGTCGTCGCGGATGCTGCCGTGACTTGTTGTGCTGGAAGGAACCGATGGACTGGCCGAACGCCTTACGCTCCTTGGTGTACTCGACGGTCTCCTCGAGGATCTGCGCAGCGTGCGCGACGTTGGACACCGCGGCGCCGAGGCGCTCTTGGGGCAGCCGCCCCATCATGTGGACGAAGCCCTGGTCGACCTCGCCGATCACGTGGGTGTCCTGCACCCGCACCTCGTCGAAGAACAGTTCAGCGGTGTCCGACTCGGTCTGGCCCACCTTGTCGAGCTTGCGGCCACGGGTGAAGCCCTCCATCCCGGCCTCCACGCCGAAGAGGGTGATGCCCCGCGCCTTCTTCTCCGGGCTGGTGCGGGCCGCGACGACCGATGGGTCGACGTCGTCCACGGCCAAGGCCCGCAGGCTCTGGAAAGGGTCTGGCACGAGGTTCAGTCGGGGCGCACTGCCCCGCAATGTGATCGCCCTCGCTCCGACACGCGGATGATTGGCATGGCACGCATCTCCACGCACGCGTTCAGGTGACGCCGAGCGTTTCGCATCCCTGGGGCTTCGTTTCATCTGCCGACGACTCGTCACCAGCACCACGGCGCACGCAACAGCGCCTGCCGGAGGTCAGATGGGCGTGGCGGACAGCGGCTGTTCGGTCCAGACGGTCTTGCCCTCGCGCGTGTAGCGAGTTCCCCAGCGTTCGGTCATCTGGGCCACGAGGAACAGTCCGCGGCCGCCCTCGTCGTTGGTCCGGGCCCTGCGCAGATGCGGAGAGGTGTGGCTGGCGTCGCTGACTTCGCAGATGAGGCAGTTTTCACGGATGAGCCGCAGGGTCATGGGGCCGCCGGCGTACCGATATGCGTTGGTGACCAGCTCGCTGGCGATCAGCTCGGTGGTGAACGCCAGGTGTTCCAGACCCCATTCGGTGAGTTTGGCCGTCGTCAGCTGTCGGGCCAGGGCAGCGGTGGCCGGTTCCAGCGGGAGTTGCCAGGAGGCGACGTTCTGCGATGGCAGCACGAGGGTGCGAGCGACGAGCAGGGCGACGTCGTCGGTGGGATCGGCCGGCACGAGGGCGTCGACGACTGCCTGGCACGTGAGCTCCAACGGGTCCTCAGGGCGCGTGAGCACCGCGCGCAGCCGCTCCAGGCGCAGGTCGACGTCGACGTAACGTTCGCCGATGAGTCCGTTGGTGTAGAGCGTGAGCAGGCTTCCCTCGGCCAGTTCGACCTCCTCGGCCTCGAACGGCAGGCCGCCCAGGCCGAGCGGTGGTCCGGCGGGCAGGTCGAGCAGGCTGACCTGTCCGTCGGGTGTGGTCACCATCGGTGAGGGGTGGCCCGCACGCGCCGCGGAGCACCGCCGGGAGACGGGATCGTAGACGGCGTAGAGGCAGGTGGCGCCGATCACCTGCTCACCCACGGTCCGCTCGCCGTCCTCCTCTTGTTCGGCGGCCAACAGGTTGACCAGATCGTCTAGGCGGGCGAGGACCTCGTCGGGCTCCAGGTCGAGGCTGGCCAGCGTGTGCACAGCTGTCCGCAGTCGGCCCATCGTGGCCGCGGCGTGGACGCCGTGGCCCACCACGTCACCGACGACGAGGGCGACCCGGGCGCCGGACAGAGGGATGATGTCGAACCAGTCACCTCCCACGCCCTGGGCCGTCCTGGCCGGGAAGTACCGAGGCGCCACCTCGACGGCGGGCTGGCGCGGAACCGCCCTCGGCAGCAGGCTGCGTTGCAGGGCGAACGCGGTCTGCTGCTGCTGGGTGAAGCGCCGGGCGTTGTCGATACAGACGGCGGCGCGGGAGGCGAGTTCCTGGGCCAGCGTCAGATCATCCGTCTCGAACGGCTCGGGGCGCCGCGAACGCCACAGGCTCAACGCGCCCAGCACCAGGCCCCGTGCGGCCAGCGGCACCACGATCAGGGAGTGGACGCCCGGTTCCGGGGCGTGCCCACCCAGGTGCGGCTGCGTGGAGTGCCAGTCGGGCGGAAGAACCGGTTCGAGGACGGGCCGCCCGTCGGCCAGGCATGTGGCCTGTGGTGTGCCCGGAGCGAGCTCGACCGGCTCCGCATCCGGGTGCGGCGGACCGGGCTCCTGGGCCAGGACGCTGCGGACCGCCACCCGTGCGACAGGCCCCGCCAGGGGACGCGTCGGCTCCTCACCGCGCGTCACCGGCTGCGACAGGTCCACCCATGCGTGGTCGGCGAGGCCGGGGACCATCACATCAGCGAGTTCCCAGGCCGTTTCGCGCACATCGAGCGTGGTCCCGATGCGCGTGCCGGCCTCGTCGAGGAGTGCGAGCCGACGCCGGGCACGATGGCGTTCGGTGACGTCCTCGACCGTCTCGGCCACTCCCAGGACCTGTCCGGCGGAATCCTCGATCCGGAAGGCAGAGACGGTCACGATCTGCTCTCGTGTCGGATTCCGCTCCAGGCGGCCGTACTGCTCGGTGGTGAGTGATGTGCCGGTCTCCAGCACCTGGCGCACCCGGTGCCGGGCGGCCCGCGCGTCCTCCTCGACCAGCAGATCGCCGGTACGCATGCCCCGGTGCTCGGCGTCCGGGACTCCGCTGAACCGTTCGATCGCCCGGTTGACCCGGAGAATCCTCATCTCGGGGCTGTGGACGGCGAGGCCGATGGGGCACCGTCGGAACAGCCCTTCGAGGAGGGCGCGGTCCCTCCTCCACTCGAGGACGCTCGCCGCGGGCGCACCGACAAGGACCCACTCGCGGACAAGGTCGTCACGCAGGAGTTCGCGCGCCCTGAACCCCATCTCCACGAACTCCCCGCTGCGATGTCGCACCGCCAGTACCCCGAACCAGCCGCCGTCTCTCCTGCACGTCGCCGCGGCGTCCTTGGCCGCGGGCAGATCACGGGGATCCAGCAGGACGTCGAGCGCCGAACGGCCGATCACTTCCGTCCCCGGGTGGCCGAGCAGGCCCTCGGCCTGCCGGCTCCACGCGACCACGGTTCCCCGGTCGTCGAGCACCGCCGAGGCGGCGAGGTGCTGAGCGAACGGATCCTCCCGGCTCTCGCTGAGCGCCGTCACCCGTCTCTCCACCGCCGGCCACCACCTCGTACTCGGCTACCCCTGCTCTCCCCTGGTCCTCGCACGCGGTCGGCGACCGCGTGCCTCGGTCGGGGGCGCGGTCGCCGGCCGCTTCACATGCCCTGCGAAGACCAGGTTGATGCCATGTGGGCCCATTCAACCCCGTTCGCGCCCCACGGCCCTCCTGGCCAGGTGTCACGGCGTGGCGCATACGTAGCCCTACCAGTGTGAGACGCGGACGTCGGCAAGGGAGGGCCCGAGATGGACGTAGCCGCCCGACTGGGGAATGCACGTCAGGAGCCGAATGCGGCCACGAATCGCACCGGCTCGTCCAGTACGGCCTGCGCGCTCCCCAGATCGGAGGAGCGGCCGGCCAGCGTCGCCTGAGCGAGGCGGGGCGGCAGTGCCTCGGCGAACTTCAGGCCCTCCAATGCCTGTTCGTCGATCTCGGGCAGACACAGTTGCCCGGAGGCGTCCGCGACGGCCTGTTTCCAGACCTGGGGGCCTGTGTCTTCCCTCAGCCTGATCCAGCAGTCGTTGATGCGCTGTGACGGCGCGGTGAACGCACCGAGCGAGGCGGCGAGTGTGGCGTCGGCGCGGTGCCCGGCCCAGGTCCACCATCGTGCGTAACCGCCGCTACCGCGCGTGATCAGTGTTCCTCCCTGATGCACGAACTCCATGAAGTGGTCGCGTGCTTCGCCGACGGAGGCGACGGCCCGCTTGGTGAGTCTCACGTCCGGGTCGGTTCCGAGCAGCACCTCCCGCACCGCCCGGGTCAGTTCGAACGAGGTTGCCCGCGCGAAGCTGAAGCCTCTCCACTTGGCCTCACCGCCGCTGTCCGTCGGCTCCACGTAGTAGCGCTTGCGGTGCCAGTCGATGTAGGTGACCAGCCAGCCGGCACCGCCGAATGACCCTGGCCATGGCCGCCCGCGCCTGCCGAACCTGTGCGCCCGCCAACTCGATGCGGAGAAAGCAGAAACGGATCCTCCCAGCTCATCCACCTCAGCCGCGCTGAGACCAGACGCCTGCTCACCCGCCTCACGGACGGGATCAATACCCGCCAGAAGGTAATGCCGGTCATCGCATCCGCTTCGTACGCCAAGCTGAGACCTGACACCACTCGCGTCTCGCGCCGGCCGGTCAGTGAGCCGGGACGAGGCACCTTTGACGGGATCAACACTCGGTAAGTAGTTGCAGTTCTTTGCCTGTTGGCGGCTCGCGTGTTTTCTTCGCGAGGTTTTTACCGAACTGTCAACTCGCGGCACACAACCCCGACCAAACCGTGTTGATCATCACGTCCCCATTGGGCCGATTAACCAGTTGGTCGGCTTTATCCGGTGGCCCGGGCGACGTTGACCACATAGGAATACCTTGCGGCGGCATCGAGTGCGTGCCGCCATTCACAAACCGACCGACCAACCCGCTCATGGAATGTGAGCGGGGCGAGAGGACCATTCATCTTGTCCGGATTAGCAAGAAGAAAACGCGCCTTGTCCCGCATAGCAATTGGCACGGCGCTGCTTACCGCGGCACCGCTCGCCATCGCGGGGGCCACCGGTGCCGTGGCCGCGGAAGACATCACGCCGGCTGCTGCCGCTCAGGTGAAGCAGCCGAGTGCCGCGGACATCGCCAAGGCGGACCTCGCGTGGGCGACCGAGCACAGCAAGGGAGGCATCCCCTGGGCCCTCGCCCAGGCGAAGAAGGCGGGGAAGGAGGTTCTCGTCCCGAACGAGACGACGGCCACCACCCTCACCCACGCCAACCCGGACGGGTCGCTCACCTCGGAGCTGACCCCGGGTCCAGCGCGGATGCAGCGCGGCGGCACATGGGTGGACGTGGACGCCACGCTGACCACCAACGCCCAGGGCGAGGTGGTTTCCAAGGCCCACCCCGGCGGCCTCGAACTCGCCCCCGGTGGCGGCACCCCCGCTCCCTCGCTGAGGGCAGCCAAGGACGCGGCCGGCCGGGATCTGGTGACCCTGGGCAGCGGCGACGGGCAGGTCACGCTGCAGTGGAAGGGCGGCCTCCCCAAACCGCGTCTGGACGGCACCCGCGCCACGTACAAGGACGCCGTCCCCGGTGCCGATGTGGTGGTGGAGGCGACCCGGACGGGGTTCGAGCAGTTCGTCGACATCAAGCAGCGGCCCGCCACCAGCGGCTACAGCTACACCCTGCCGCTGAAGACCGAGGGCCTGGAAGCCGAGCCGCAGAAGGACGGCTCGGTGACCTTCACCGATCCGAAGACCGGTGAGAAGCGGGCTGTGATGCCCGCCCCGGTGATGTGGGACGCCACGGTGGACAAGGTCTCCGGGGAGCACACCAACCGACACCCGGTGGACATGAGGGTCGTGGACAAGGGCGACGGCGCGTTCGACCTCGTGGTCACCCCGGACGCCGGCTTCCTGGCCGACCCGGACACGAAGTACCCGGTGACCGTCGACCCCTCGACGTCGAACCTGTCGAATGTCTTCGACACCTATGTCCAGCAGGGCGAGACCGGTGACCTGTCCACGGACGTCGAGCTCGACTTCGGCAACCCCGGCACCACCAACAGCGATGGCACTCCACGCACCGCCCGGTCGTTCGTCACCTGGAACACCGCGGCGTTCAAGGACGCGATCGTCACGAACGCCGACGTCTCCTTGTGGAACTTCCACTCCGGGAACACCGACTGCCAGCCGCAGGAATGGACGATCTGGGACACCAACGGCTCGTCCACCGCCTCGCGGTGGACGAGGCAGCCCACCTGGAACCAGCAGTTCCACTCCTCCACCCAGACCAAGGGCAACCCGTCCTGCACGAACGCCCCCGACGGATGGATCACCGCGGACATCACCACGCTCGTGCAGAGCTGGTCCTCCGCCCTGGACGGCAAGGGCTACATGGGCCTGCGTGCCGCCACGGACGACGTCAAGGACTGGAAGCGCGTCAACAGCGCGAACGCCACCAGCAACCCGCCGAAGCTGACGGTCACTTGGAACTACCGTCCCGGTGACGGCACCGCGCAGCAGGCCGGCGCCCCGTTCAAGTCCTACGCCGGTGTCTGGGCGGTGAACACCACCACGCCGACCCTGCGGGACAAGTTCACCGACGCCGACGGTGACAAGGTCAACGGAACCTTCCAGATCTACGACGCGGCCACGAACAAGCCCATCACCACCCCGGCCGGGGAAGGCCTGATCGTCTCCGGCTACGTCACCCCGGGCTCCTGGGCCTCGGTGAAGGTCCCGGCCGGGCAGCTGGCCGACGGCAAGACGTACAAGTTCCGCACCAACGCCTACGACGGCACCCACTACAACCTGAACTGGTCCCCGTGGCGTGAGTTCGTCGTGGACACCACCGCGCCGGGCGAGCCCAAGAGCGTGTCCTCTGCGACCTACCCCGAAAACTGGGGCGGCGGCGGAGCGGGCGTCCAGGGCACCTTCAACGTCGACACCGGCGTCACCGACGCCCGTGACGTGCAGTACCGCCTCGACCCGTTCGAGGACGATGCGGCGGAGTCCGGCTGGTCCACCACCCCCACGACCACCACCGCCACGACCACCAAGGCCGTCGCCGCGACGAACACCGCCGCGTACGTCGCGACACCCGCCGAGGACGGCAACCACGTGGTGCAGACCCGCAGCGTGGACCGTGCGGACAACGTCGGCCCGATCCGTGACTACGGCTTCACCGCCGGAAACCGGGACTACAACCGCAAGCAGAAGATCGACATCAAGCTGCCGAAGACGGACCCGGACGCCGCGTCCCCCGCGCTCACGGACGATCCACTGCCGGCGCCGGGATGGAAGCAGGGTTCGGCCGGCCGCACCTTCAACAAGGGCGGCATGGAAGTGACCATCACCCCGAAGGCGCAGCGGTCCCTCGAAGGCACCCGGAAGGCAGCCAAGGAGGCTGCGAAGCGGGCGCCCAGCTACCCCGACCCGGTCGTAAAGGACTCCTGGTGCCAGCCGAGCCTTGCCGGTGAGGCACAGAAGTCGCTGATGACCCGCAACAAAGCCTGCCTCTTCTTCGACCTCAGCTTCACCGCCAGGAGCAAGACCCTGCCCGGCGTCGACGACATCGAATACAAGGCCACCTTCGAGACCGCCTTCCAGATCAAGACCGACCCGCACGCCGGCGACGTCAAGACCTGGATCCAGCTGAACCCCATCACCAACACGTTCCCCGCCCAGGACCGCGCCGTCCTGCTCGGCTCCGGTGACCCGGACGCCTGGATCTCGTCCATGTGCTACAGCGACGGCTGCAACGACGGGGCAGGCGGAAAGGACATCGACTTCTACGGAGAAACCAACTGGAAAGGCGGCATGAACGGCAACCAGCCCAACGACCCGCACATGATCACCGGCACCGCCGACCACAAGTGGAACGGCAAGGTCGACAACGCCTCCGGCACCCGCGACGTCGACCTCTCCAAGAGCATGCCGGTGTACTTCGCCGGCATGCCCGACACTGACGTGGAGCCGCCGCCCGCCCCGGACGGCAGGAAGCGTGAATGGCAGGACGCGACCGGCCCGTGGCGGTCCCCGGATCTCATCGTGCGCTGCGACAAGGTCGACTCCAACGGCGTCCCCGGCTGCGTGATGCCGCAGTACACACCTGAGTACAAGTTCAACACCGCCAAGTACACGGCCGCCGCGGCTCACGTCTGGATGGTGCAGAACAAGAGCAAGCCGTCCCAGGGGCTCGGCGCCACTCCGGAGAAGCCGCTGCACTACCACCCGTCTGCGAGCCGGGCGGAGAGCGGTTGGAACGCCGAGAAGGACTCCCGCAAGGTGATGTGCACCAAGTATCGGGGCAAGCGCGCCGCCGATGGTTGGGTGCCGACGAAGAACTTCGTCAACCACCCGAAGACGATGATGCACCAGGAACTCGTGAACAGTCCGTACCCGGATACGATCTCGTGTGACGAATTCCCGTTCGCCTCGACCTACGAGTCCCCGGGGCTGCCCGCCAACAAGGGCGGCAAGATGCCCGCCGGTAAGAACGGCGGCGGTGAGTGCATCCAGACCGTATCGGCCAAGACCGATGACGCCAGCGAACACCTGCTGGACGACACCCGCTACGACCCACCGACCTGGGACGAGAACTGCGGTCGCTCGTCGATGTCGACGTACATGAACTCGGGCGCAATGAGCCGCTTGGGTAACGAGTTCGCCCCGCAATTCCGGCTCCTCGACAAGGACCCGTACACCGTGGATGTCGGCGACGCATGGTTCAAGGCATGTGACACCTCCAAGGCCGACCTCATCTGTGCGATGAAGAAGCCCTGACAGGCTGATCACGCTCCCGGCCCCAGCCCCGAACCGGCTGGGGCTGGGAGCCAACCGTCCTCAAGAAACCGGGTGGAACGACTCCCAGCCGTCCACAGAAGGAGAGTCAGGGTGTTCCCACACCAGACATCCCTTCACCACCCCAGGCAGCTCTGGCCACCTTTGACTCACGAACGGACCACTGCCTGACTCCAGCGCCTCGGCAACCGCCTCGAGATAGGAACCGACAGAAGGAAACTCAGGCGCGGACATCTCGGGCCCGGAGTGCGCGGACCACTGCCCCTCACCGCCGCCTCCAGGCCCCCCGGATGCGTCGACATAGCGGCCCATCAGGGCCCCTTCCTGATCCTCACCCAGCCAGGCAACCCACGCCCTCCCCCAGTCGACATCAGGCCAATTGAACGACAGGCGAATGGCGGCGGCCTGCCTCGGACTGAGGAAAGCCCCACCGGGCAGGAACATCTCCGACCGAAGCTCGCCCTCCTCGTCCGCTTCAACCTCGACGCACTCCACGCCGCCACACACCCGCCACAGGACTTTCAACTCATCGGGGAATCCATGTCCCAGCCACTGCCACAGCTGCTCCTCGTCGGTGCGGACCTCCTCGTCGGTAGCCGGCGGCAGCAGGCTCTGGTGGGAGACCGGCGCGTTCTTCTCCAGCCAGCAGGAAACACGCGCCCACACACGTTCGACATTCGGGTAGTCGGTCATGCCCCCGAGCCTACGAAACGTGAACCCGGGTCCCGCACAAAGGTCCAGGAGGCCACGCGCTCCGCGATGCTGCTCGCCACGGCCGCCATCGTCACCGTCATCGTGGCCGCGCTGTGAAGCCCCTGGCAGCGGTACTGGCCGCCCTTGTGCTGGCCGCTGGGATCCTCGCCGGTGTCGGCCGTCCCGGCGTACCCGAAGGCCCGCGCGAGCCACAGCCGGCCGAGACGCACCAGCCTGCGCCCGCTTCGGGCGGCGGTGAGGTGGACTGTGTCAAGCTCGCCGCCGAGCTGAAGGCCGAGCAGGACGCGAAGACCGACGAGCCCGAGAAGAACGGTAGAGCGACCCTCGAGATGGTGGCTGTGCCGCAGGAGTGCAAGGACGAGCTCCGCACAGCAGGCGTCGACCGCCACTGAGCGCCCATTGAGCTAAGAGGTCGTTTCCATCTGGTTGCACCGCTTCACGCGCCTCGGTGCTGCACTTGCGCCTCATGCGTATCGGGTTCGTGCGCGGTGCAGCGAGAGTAATCGCCGATGTACATAGGCCGATCGGGCGTGAGCCGCACCATCGCCGCGTAGTCGGCATGACTGTCCTCGGCTGCTCCACAACCGCGCGCAGCCAGTCGATCACGTCTCGGTCGTACGTGCCACACGCACGTCCGCCCACACAGTCTTACCAGGAGCGTCGGCGCGGGGTGTGACGCCCCAGCGGTCGGCGAGGCGGGCCATGAGGTACAGACCGCGGCCCGACTCCTCGTCGAGGGGTGGTGGGATCTCGACGGCCTCGGGGGCGGGGCAACGCTCGGTACGGGTGTCGGCGACCTCGATACGGAGGGTGGTGGCCGGGCCTGCGGCGTTCGCCGTGAGGCGGAGGTGGAAGTCCCGGCCGGGGAGGTGCCCATGGCGCACGGCGTTCGCGGTGAGCTCCGCGGCGATGAGGGTGATCGTCTCGTTGGGGGTGGAGCCGTACGGGTAACCCCAGTCGTGAAGCCGGTGCGAGACGAGCCGGCGGGCGAGGCGGGCGCCGCGCGTGGTGGAGGTGAACTGCATCGAGAACTCGCGGGTGGAGGTGGGCTGTTGCTGGGGCGCCACGTGAGGGGTAATTGCTCGGTTCATGGGGGAAACGCCGGCGGTGGCTGCGTACCGTTGACCAGCAGGGACGCGCTGACGGGCACGGGCTGTACGCGTCCCGGACGGCGATGTACGCGGCCGGGAGCGTGACCCGTTCAGGTGTGGCGCGTTGGCCGCGCAGGCGCAGTACGGGTGTGCGGGCGGGACGGTACGGGAGGTGCGGGGGTCATGGACGATCAGCAACAGCCGGAGCACGAGTACGAGACGGGATCGGGCATCCTGCACGTCTTCGGGCAGCAGTTGAAGCTGTGCCGGGTACGGGCGGCGCTGGAGCGGGCGGAGTTGGGGGCGCTGACCGGGTACTCGGCGTCGACGATCGCCTCGTTCGAACAGGGGCGCCGGATTCCGCCGCCCCGGTTCATCGACAAGGCGGACGAGGTGCTGGATGCGGGCGGGTTACTGAAGGCGAGCAAAGAGGAGGTGGCGCGGGCACAGTATCCGGCGTTCTTCCGGGATGCGGCGCGGTTGGAGGCCGAGGCGGCTGAGCTGCATCTGTACGCCGTTCAGGCAGTTCCGGGACTCTTGCAGACTGAGGAGTACACCCGCGCACTACTCACCAAGCGCCGCCCGCTTCTGACTGAGGAGACAATCGAGCAGCGAGTTGCGGCCCGCCTCGCGCGGCAGGAGATCTTCAACAACTGGCTGGCTCCTCTCATGAGCTTCGCCATCGAGGAAGCGGTACTTCGTCGCCCCTTCGGTGGCAAGCCCGTTCTGCGTGGCCAGTTGGAGCAGTTGCTTCTGATCGGCGAGAAGCGCAACGTGGAGATCCAAGTCATGCCACTGGATCGGGAGGACAACGCAGGCGTCGACGGCCCGTTCACCTTGATCACGCGGAAGGGCGGAGCCCAGGTCGTGTACTTGGAGGTACAGGGCCGCAGCACCTTGGTCACAGACCCGGAGGAGGCCCGTGCCATCGCCGCGCGCTATGGGATCATCCGGGCGCAGGCTCTCACGCCACGAGAGTCGCTTGCATTCGTCGAGAAGTTGCTGGGAGAGCTATGAAGATCGCGGAGACCAACACAGCAGCTGCGGAGCTGGTCTGGCTCAAGAGCAGTTACAGCGGAGCCGAGGGTGGCGAATGTGTCGAGGTCGCGCCCTCCCCCGGCACCATCCACGTCCGCGACTCGAAGGACAAGACGGGGCCGTCCCTGCGCGTGGCCTCCGAGGGCTGGGCTGCCTTCGTGGAATTCGCCGCGCAGGGCTGAGCGCGCACGTACGACGGCGCCCCGCCACCGGAAGCGATCCCATGACGGGGCGCCTTCTTGTACGCGCCTGTACGTAACGCTCAGTCGGGCTTCTTCGCCCGGCCGCGCGCCTTCTTCTCCGGTCGCCAAGCCTTCAGGTCGTCCGCCGAGAGCCCGTGCTTCCCGCGCTGCTCGTCCAGGTACGCCTGGTACTCCCCGGACGGTGTTCCGCCCCACTCCTCGTCGTGCTCACCGTGCCACTGGTGGACCCACGGCATCAGCTCCTCAATTCCTCCTGTACAGCGACCATCCGAGCACGCATGCGGGCATGGGCAGCACGAGCGTCCTTGCCTGACCCGCGGCAGGGGTCGGCACCGTGATCTATTCGACGGCCCCTGAGACCCAGGACAAGCTGAGAGTTGGTCGGCGGTCGGGGTCTGTCGGCACTGGGCGGTCCCACTACGCGACCACCACCGTCCGCTGTGCCGAGAAGTCGCCCCACTTGCCGTCGGGGAGCTTCGCCCGCAGTTTGACGCTGTAGCGCGTGCCCGGCTTGTCGGTGACCGTCATCGTGTACGTCGCCGTTCCGGCGGGCGGCGTGGCGCCCCAGACGATCGTCGTGGCCGGCCTGCCGTTGAGGAAGAGCTGGTGCTCCTTGACCGGGGCCCCGGTCCGGGGTGGCGTCCAGGAGAGTTCGATGGTGCCTTCGCGGGCGGTGGCCCTGAGGGCGGTCGGAGCGGTGCTGGGGCCGTCGCCGGGGGCCGAGAAGGTGGTGAGGTCGACGGCCTCGCTGTCCGGCGAGGAGTTCTCGGCGGCGTCGCGCGCCCGGACCGTGAAGGTGTAGACGGTGCCGGGCCGCAGCCCCGTGACCCGTGCCGTCGTCCGCGTACCGGACACGCTGTGGATGCGGGAGTCCTCCTGGTAGATGTCGTACGAGGTGACGCCTACGTCGTCGCGGGAGCGTGCCCAGGCCAAGGTCACCGCCCGGGCCCCGTCCACGCGCCCTTTCAGGGAGGCCGGACGGGTGGGGGCGGTGCGGTCGTCCGGTGTGGGGGCCGGGGTGGTGACGGAGACGGCCGGGCCGGCGGCGGAGAGATTCCCGGCGGCGTCGCGCGCGCGGACGGTGAAGCTGTACGCCGTCCCGGGGGTCAGGCGGTCGATGTCCACCATGTGCCGGACGGCGGGCAGGGACTTGACCCTGGTGCCCTTCTCGTAGACCTCGTAGCCGGTCACCGCCTTGTTGTCGGTGGCCTGCTCCCACATGACGTGCACCGACGTGGCACTGCCGGCCTGGGCGGTGACGCCGGCGGGTGTGGAAGGGCGTTCGGTGTCCTTGTCCTCGCCGCCGCGCGCGGCGCATGCGGTGAGCAGGAGTACGGCTGAGCAGGCCAACACTACGGTGGTGGGGGGACGTTGCACGGTCGGGCCTCCGCGGACGACGGCATTGGTCCAGACCTATATGGCACACGTATCGGGTGGCTGCAAGGGGTCAGCCACCGGAAGTGGGCCATGAACTCCGTGACGGTGGAAGGCTCCACTGCCCGGGATGGCCCGCGGGGAGGCCCATGTCACGGCGGACCACCTCGTAGTACCGCGTGCGCGCGTCACGCTGCTTCTCGAGCATGGCCGACCAGGCGTCCCGGTCACGCGTCCCTTCTCGCAGGAACCGTTCCATCTCGATGACCGCGAGAACCCATACCCGCGCCCGCTGCACCACGTCCGGGGTGCCGAGCATCAGCAGGGCTTCCCCGACCGGATCCCGCGCATCGGTCGCCTCGGCCAGGAGGGGAGCCGCCTCTTCGGGGGACAAGGGGTGCGGATGCGGGTCGTTGCCAAGGTGAGCGGCCACCCGGTAGGTCAGGGTGACGGTCTTCTTCAGCGACCTCGCGTAGTCGGCGTAGACGGTCAGCCGCCTCTCTTCCCATCGGACCCCCTCCTCGCGCCGGAAGCGGGCCCGGTCCCCGCGCACGTTCGCCAGGTACGAGCCGAGAGCGCCGATGACAACACCGAGGAGGGCGTGGGAGACCGGCACGGCACGCAGCCGGGCCGAAACCTCCCACCCCACCGTCGACTTGCCGACGCCTGCGCGCCCGCCGATGAGCAGTACCTCGGCCTTGTCCATGGCGTCAGCGTGCCCAGTCGGCGGGCGCCTCGCGCGACCTGTTACCGCTGCGGGCGACGATCACCGCAGATCGGCCGCAGTCACCCCGGCTCACCCCGATCACACAGGCGAGTGTGCGGCCGACGAGCCTCGGACCCCGGTGTTCCGGGCGGACCTGAGCCGGATACGCGTCAGCGATGACGACGCTTCGCCGACTTCATCTCGTGTGCCGCCGTGTCCCGCACCCGGCCGTCCGGGTGCCGGTCCTGGAGGTCGCCCAGAATGCGCACGGCGTTGGTCGGGTTCGCCGCGGCGAGTGCCCTGACCAGTGCCGCCGGACCGTCCGGCCAGGTCGCCGCAGCGGCGTCGAAGGCGTCCAGGAGGGCCGTGGGCAGCGGGTCGGGGTCGCGTTCCTCCGCCGCTGCCGCCACATAGACGCGCATGTCGTCGATCCAGCGCTGGTCCAGGTCTTCGAGGAGCAGCGTCGCCCGGGCGTTGGGGGGCACCTGTTCATCCGGGACGGCTTCGCCGCGGGCGCCGAGCAGACGCGCGGCGTAGGCACCGGTCACCGGGTCTTCGAGAGCTGTGCGCAGGGCCGCGGTCGGTACTCCGGCCTCGTCGAGGTGGTCGAAGTGCCGGGAGAGCTCGACGTTGAGGAAGTCCGCCGACTTGGCCGCGGACACCGCGCCGAGCAGTTCCGACCAGGCCGCGTCCGTGCCCCCGTGGGCGACTGCCCACGCGTTCAGAGCGGTGGCCGCGATCTTGTGCGGCCAGTGGTAGATCCCCTCGATGGTCTCCGCCGCGTTCCATGCGGCGACGGCCTTCTGATCGGGTGCCGCGCAGTGGCCCACGGTCAGAATGTGGCGCAGCACGGCGCTGCCGAGCGGGGTGAGGCCGTACGCGTCGCCTGCGCGGAAGACGAAGCCGGTCGCGCTGAGCCGGTCGACGGTGGCGGCCAGGGCCTTGGCCTGCGTGTCGAGTTCGGCGCGTTCGCGCTCGGTCAGGTCGGGCCTGCCGAGGACGGCGGCCAGTTCCGGCAGGGGCGGCAGCTCGTACGCGGCGGGCTGCCCGGTGGGGACGGAGACCGGGTCGTCCTCCAGTTCCGGGGCGATGTTCCCGTCCGAGACATCGGCTGCCTTGCGCGCCACCGAGTCGGGTGTGCTGCCCCGTTCGTAGAGCGTGTAGAGGAGGTGCGCACCGTCGAGGAGGTAGCGCTGGTCGGGGTCGTCCGGTACGGGCACGGAGTCCATGACCGCGGCGAGCAGGTCGGCGGCGAGTTCGGTCAGTTCCTGCGGGGTTCCTTCGTTCCACACGGTCATCGCGGGTTCGGGGAAGCCGCAGCGTTCAGCGATGTCGCGCTGCGCGTCGGTCAGGTCGTCGCCGCCCGCGGCGAGGGTGGCCGGGAGCGGGGCCGCGTGCAGCAGGTCCCGGATCTCCTCGGGCGCGGGCAGCCCGGGGGGCGGCGGCAGGGGGATGCCGGAGTCGCCGTAGTAGTCGAGGTGCTCGTCGAGCAGCCGGTCCGCGAGAGCGGCGTGCGGCATCGCCTCCGGTCCCGGGGCCAGGGACGCGTACGGTCCTGCGAGGGCCTCACCGAGTCCCGCGGCGGTCCAGCGGTCGCTCAGCGCCGACGCGATCCGGTCCAGGTGCTCGGCGAGGGCGTCGTCAGGGTGGTCCGCGCCGAGCGGCGGAGCAGGGAGCAGGGCGCCGCCCCGGGCGGCCGGCCCGGCCGCGTCGCGGGCGAAGGAGGCGAGCAGCGCCTCCGAAAGCTGCTCCCGCGCCGCGAAAGTCCGCGCGGTCAGGTCCGGGCGCTGCAGCGGCTCGGGCAGCGCGGGGCGGTCGGCGTGCGGGCTCCGGTCGTGGGCGGCGAGCCAGGCCCGTACGGCTTCCGCGTCGTCCGCGTCCACGCCGTCGGCACGCAGCAGCGATGCGTACCAGCGGGGCCAGGTCAGGTTCCACGGGTCGTCCATCGCCGTACGGAAGTCCCCGCTCGCCTCGTCGATCGCGGTGAGCAGCCGTGTGTGGCGCTTCGTGTTCAGCCGTCCGGCAGCCCTGACGCGGTCGGCGAGCGCGCGGAGGATGTCCGGTACGGCGTCGAGTTCGGCCGCCGTGGCGCACAGCAGCACGGGCAGGTCCTTGTGCAGCACGCTGCGCACCAGCTGCGGTGTCGGCTCGGGGACCCCCGCCCGGCGGTCCGCGCCGCGCAGCGCGAGGAGGGTGAGCACTGCGTCGGAGGCGCGAGCGGGCAGGGCGGTGCCGCGTTCCTGCTCGGCCCAGGCGAGGAAGTCGGCATGTCCGGTGTTCAGGGCAGTCGTGCTGATCACCCGGTGAGCGTATGAGCGTCGGGCCCCGCGGACCGGCCCTGCCACGTCCGGATAGCCCGAACGGGGGACCGATGAGTTTCCGCGACGGGGAAAGTCTCGACTTCATGAACGCGAACACGATGGACCCGACAGGATCACACATGCCGGACACGCCGGATCTGGGACCGGTCGCAGCCGGGATGGCACGGCTGGCGGCCGGGATCGACGAGGCCGGGCTGGATGACCCGACGCCCTGTCCGAAGTACGCCGTACGGGAGATGCTGGCCCATGTCGTCGGGCTGTCCTCGGCCTTCCGTGACGCCGCGCGCAAGGACCTCGGGCCGACGACGAACACCGATCCGAGCACCGTGACGTGGGTGCTGGCGGACGACTGGCGGGCACAACTCCCCGTCCTGCTGGAAGAGTTGGTCACGGCCTGGCGTACGCCGGGGGCCTGGGACGGCGACACCCAGGCGGGCGGCATCACCTTTCCGGCCGCGATCGCCGGGCGGGTCGCCCTCAACGAGCTGCTGGTGCACGGGTGGGACCTGGCACGGGCGACCGGGCAGGACTACGACCCGGACGAGGCGAGCCTGCGGGTGTCGTACGCGCTGCTGGCGCCGGCCGCGGAGGATCCGGACCGCGGAGGGATGTTCGGTCCGGTCGTGCCGGTGCCCGGGAGCGCGCCGCTGCTGGACCGGGTCATCGGGCTGAGCGGGCGTCGTCCCGACTGGTCGCCCCAGGGTGCCGGCTGACGGCGGGTACGGGCGGGGTCTGCACCGGACCCCGCCGCAGGCGGGCGCTCACCCGCCGGAGCCGGGCCGCCGGCCGCGCGGCAGGGAAATCAGGTGAGCCGAGGGGTCGCCGGCTGCCATGCTCCCGTCATGGCAAGAACGATCAGACCCAGTCTCTACATCTCCGTCGACATCGAGGCCGACGGACCGATCCCCGGCCCGTATTCGATGATCAGCCTCGGCGCGGCGGTGGCCGGCCGGCAGGACGCGGCCGGTTACACCGCCGAGGACGACCCCGAGGCTCATACCTTCTACCGCGAACTGCGCCCCATCAGCGACGACTTCGTCCCGGCGGCACTGGCCGTGAGCGGCCTGGACCGCGACCGTCTCGTCCGCGAGGGCAGCGAACCGGCCGCCGCCATGGCCGAGTTCACCACCTGGGTGCGCGAAGTGGCCGTGGGCGCACAGCCGGTGATGTGCGGGTACCCGGCGTCGTACGACTGGACCTTCCTGTACTGGTATCTGATGCGCTTCACCGGCGCCAGCCCGTTCGGCCATTCCGGCTGTATGGACATGAAGACCCTGTACGCGACGAAGGCCCGGCTCCCGCTGCGCGCCGTCGCCAAGGGCACGATGCCGCGCTCGCTGCTGTCGCGGCGGCGGCACACCCATCACGCGCTGGACGACGCCGTGGAGCAGGCGGAGCTGTTCAGCAACCTCATGACCTGGGACCCGGCGCCACCGGCGTAGCGGCGGCGTCGTGCGGGCGGGAGTGAGAATGGGGGCATGGCAATGAACCAGACCCCGGCCACGCCCATGACCCCGGCCGCCTCGATGACCCTCGATGATCAGTTGTGCTTCGCGCTGTACTCCGCGTCGCGGGCGGTGACGGCGGCCTACCGGCCGGTGCTGGCCGAGCTGGACCTCACGTATCCGCAGTATCTGGTGATGCTCGCGGTGTGGGAGCGAGGACCGGTGCCGATGAAGGAACTGGGCGTGACGCTCGGGCTCGACTACGGCACGCTGTCGCCGCTGCTCAAGCGGCTGGAGGCAGCAGGGCTGCTGCGGCGCGAGCGACAGGCCGCCGACGAGCGCCTGGTGACCGTGGAGGCGACGGAGCAGGGCCGGGCGCTCAGGGAGCGGGCCGAGGGGATTCCGGGGTCGATGGGCCGGATCTACGGCCTGACGGCCGAGGAGGCGGTGCAGCTGCGGGACCGGCTGCGCGCGCTGATCGACCGGCTGGGTACGCCGGCGGCTTGACGCAGACTCGATCACTTTCGTGGGGACCATCACATCCAGTTACATCGTGCACAATTGAATCGTGCGCTATGTTTCAGGTGGAACGGTGAGCACGAAGGAGAGAGCCACGATGGAATTCGTCAGGTACGAGCAGTACACCCCCGTCGAACGCCCCACCTACCAGCAGGAACTGGACGAGGTCGTCGGCAATGTCGCCCGCCGCACCCGTGAGTCCGTCGAACGGGAGGGCGTGGGCCGCGCGGTCCGGACCGCCCACGGCAAGACGTACGGCCTCATGAAGGCGACCATCACGGTCAGTGACACACCGGGTCCGTACGCACAGGGGATCTTCGCCGCCCCGGCGACGTACGACGCGGTCGTGCGCTACTCCAACGGGCTCGGGCATCTGCGCGCCGACTCGCTGCTGGGCGCGGCGTGCGGCATGGGCATCAAGATGTTCGGCGTCCCGGGCCGGTCGCTGCTGGCGGACGAGACCGAGGCGACCACCTTCGACCTCAACCTGATCAACAACACGGTGTTCTTCGCCAACACCGCCTATGACTACATGGTCATCGAGGAACTCTTCGCCGAACTCCCGGACGCCCTGGTGAACCCGGCCCGGCGCAAGTCCTGGATGGGCGAGTTCCTCACCCGCCGCGGCACCCTGGCGAGTGCGGACGAGTGGCTGTGGGACGAGCTGTTCGCGATGCTGTCGTTCACCCAGGTGCAGCGCCGCAACCTGCTCTCGTACACGTACAACAGCATGGGCGCCTTCCGGTACGGAGATCACATCGCCAAGATCCGTACGCTCCCGGTCTCCCCCGTCACCCACCTCGACGTCGATGTGCGCGCGGACGGCGAGGCCTTCCGAAACACCCTGGTGGCGGAGGCGGGCGAGCGCGACCACGCCTTCGAACTCCAGGTCCAGCTCAACGCCGACCTCATGCGGATGCCCGTGGACAACACGTCGGTCGAGTGGCCGGAGCAGCTCTCGCCGTGGGTGACGGTCGCCCGGATCGACGTCCCGCGCCAGGACATCGGCGGCGAGGAGAACCTCACGGCCGCGGACGGGACGTCGATCACTCCGTGGCGCTCGCGCGAGGACCACCGGCCCATCGGTGAGATCCAGCGGGTGCGCGAAGAGGTCTACCGCCGGTCCTCAATCGAGCGGCACCGCATCAACCACCAGCCGCGCCAGGAGCCGGCGAGCAGCGCCGAACTGCTCTGAAGACCGGGTCGAGAGGCGAACAGGAGCGGGATCTGCCACCACAGACCGCGAGTGGCCGGGAACGGGCGGCAGCGCACGGCGAAGCCCTGGACGCACCCTCCCCGCCCTCTCCAACTCCGGGCGGCCCAAGGGGTGTACGCGACTCACGGGACTCTGGTAGGAAAGTTTACTAACAGAGCACGTCCAGACGTACTCCCCCATGGAGGCAAGGTGTCCGCCCCCCACAAGCGCACCCTTCGTCCGCTCAGGTTTCTCCCGCGTGTGCTGCTCGGAGTGACGCTGGTCGCCGTACCCGTGACGGCGTTCGCCGCACCGTCCGACCAGCCCGCCGGGCCGTCGGGCGCGATGGCCGCCCAGGACCCCGCACCGGCGGCCGCCGGGCTGGACGACCCGGCGAAGAAGGAGATCGCCATGCAGCTCGTCTCCAGCGCGGAGAACTCCTCGCTGGACTGGAAGGCCCAGTACGAGTACATCGAGGACATCGGCGACGGCCGCGGCTACACCGCCGGAATCATCGGCTTCTGCTCGGGCACCGGCGACATGCTCGGCCTCGTCGAGCTCTACACGCAGCGCAGGCCGGGCAACGTACTGGCGAGGTACCTGCCGGCGCTGCGCGAGGTCGACGGCAGCGACTCGCACGAGGGACTCGACCCGGACTTCACCCGCGACTGGAAACGGGCCGCCAAGGACCCGGCGTTCAAGGAGGCCCAGAACGACGAGCGCGACCGCGTCTACTTCGACCCGGCGGTAGGCCGCGGCAAGCAGGACGGCGTCGGTGTCCTCGGGCAGTTCATCTACTACGACGCGATCGTGATGCACGGCGACGGCAGCGACAGCACCAGCTTCAGCAGCATCCGCCGCATGGCACTCGCCGAGGCGAGGCCACCGGCCCAGGGCGGCGACGAGCGGGCATATCTGCACGCATTCCTGGACGCCCGCGTGTGGGCCATGAAGCAGGAGGAGGCGCATGAGGACACCAGCCGGGTGGACACCGCGCAGCGAGTGTTCCTCGACAGGGGCAACCTCGGCCTGGACACGCCCCTGGACTGGAAGGTGTACGGCGACAGTTACCACATCGGCTGACGCACAGGCAGCGCAGACCGCACGAGGCCGGGGCACCCGGGGAACGTCGGTTCCCCGGGTGCCCCGGCCCGTCGGCGTCAGTGGGCGGCGGCCGGCTCCGGGGTCTTCCCCGTCCCCGCCGGCTGCTCCTCGTCCGAACCCGCCCGCTTCCCCAGGTGGTTGAAGGCCAGGTTCAGCACGATCGCCACGATGCACCCGGTCGAGATGCCCGAGTCCAGAACCACCAGCAGGTCCTTGGGGAACGCGTGGTAGAACTCCGGCGCGGCGATGGGGATCAGGCCGATACCCACGGCGGCGGCCACGATCAGCGCGTTCTCGCCCTTGTCCAGGGCGGCGGCGGCCAGCGTCTGGATGCCGCTGGCGGCGACCGAGCCGAACAGGACGATGCCCGCGCCGCCGAGCACCGGCAGCGGTACGAGGGCGATCACCGAGGCGGCGAGCGGACACAGGCCCAGCAGGAGCAGGATCCCGCCGCCGGCGGCGACGACGAAGCGGCTGCGTACCTTTGTCATCGCGACGAGGCCGATGTTCTGTGCGAAGGCGCTGCACATGAAGCCGTTGAACAGCGGGCTGACCGCGCTGCCCAGGGTGTCGGCACGCAGCCCGCCCTCGATGATCCGCTCGTCGGCCGGCCTGCCGACGATCCTGCCGAGTGCCAGCATGTCGGCCGTCGACTCGGTCATGCACACCAGCATCACGATGCACATCGACACGATCGCGGCGATCTCGAACTGCGGTGCGCCGAAGTGGAACGGCGTCGGGAAGCCGACGAGTCCGGCGTCCTTGAAGGCGCCGAAGTCGGCCATGCCGAGCGGAAGGGCGATCACGGTCCCCGCCACCAGGCCGAGCAGGATGGCGATCTGCTGCAGGAACCCGCGCAGCAGCCTGCGCAGCGCCAGCACGACGACCAGTGTGAGGGCGGCCATCCCGATGTTCTTCATGGAGCCGTAACCGTCGGCCGCGGGGTTGCCGCCCTGGGACCAGTTGAAGGCGACGGGCAGCAGCGAGACGCCGATCAGTGTGATGACGGTACCGGTGACGACGGGCGGGAAGAACCGGACGAGCTTGGAGAAGTACGGGGTGAGGACGAAGCCCAGCACGCTGGCGACGATGATCGCGCCGAAGATGACGGCGACTCCGTCGTAGCCACGGTCCTTGCCGATGGCGATCATCGGGGTCACTCCGGCGAAGGACACTCCGTTGACGAACGGGAGCCGGGCTCCGACCCGCCAGAAGCCGAGGGTCTGGAGCAGGGTCGCGATACCCGCGGTGAACAGGCTCGCGCCCATCAGGAACGCGGTGTCCTTGGCGCTGAGGCCCACGGCGGGCCCCACGATCATCGGTGGGGCCACAACCCCCGCGTACATGGCGGCGACATGCTGCAGGCCGCTGGTGAACATCTTGAAAGGGGGCAGGGTTTCGTCGACCGGATGCTTCCGGTCCTGCGCGTCGGCGGTCTGTGCATCAGAGGCGGTTCGGGCGGCCACAGTGGGTCCTCCGGTCGGTTACACGTCGGTGGGTGACGTGGGTGTCATGGAGGTGGTGCAGGGGGTACAGCTGAATGCCCAGTTGGGGGGTGGCACGAGTCACCGCCCCCGGAGGGCACGCGCGTTCTGACGTGCGTGCCCCCCGGTGACAGCTGCCAGGGACCCCGCTCGGGTCCATGGCCGCCGGTCGAGGGCCGTCCCCCTCGACCGGACTGCTGGAAGTCGTTCGGTCAGGCCTCGGCTGCGATCCGCGCCAGGCGCTGTGCCTCGTCCCGCGTCGAGCGGGCGATGGCGTCCTCGTCGACCGTCGTCAGGCGGCCCGCTTCGACGACTGTCCTGCCGTTCACAAGTGAGATGCTCACCGGGGCGGCCGCGCCGAGGACGAGCGCGACGACCGGGTCGGCGATGGAGGAGTGGGCCAGGGTGTCCAGCTTCCACAGCACCAGGTCGGCGAGCTTCCCGGCCTCCAGCGAACCGATCTGGTCCGCGCGGCCGAGGACCTGCGCGCCGCCGTACGTACCCAGGCGCAGCGCCTGACGGGCGTTCAGCGCCGACTCGCGGTGGGCGCCGAGACGGTTGATCAGGAGCGCGTTGCGCAGTTCGGTGTGCAGCTCGCCGGACTCGTTGGAGGCGGTGCCGTCGACGCCGAGGCCGACCGGGACGCCGGCCTTGAGCATGTCGGGCACGCGGGCGATACCGGCGGCGAGGCGCGCGTTGGAGGACGGGCAGTGGGCGACGCCGGTGCCGGTACGGCCGAAGGCGGCGATGTCGGAGTCGTTCATGTGAACGCAGTGGGCCATCCACACGTCCCGGCCCAGCCAGCCTGTCGACTCGAAGTAGTCGGTCGGGCCCATCCCGAAGAGTTCCTTGCAGAACTCCTCCTCCTCGACGGTCTCCGAGCCGTGGGTGTGCAGCCGCACGCCCTTGCGGCGGGCCAGCTCGGCGCCCTGCCGCAGCAGTTCGGTGGAGACGGAGAAGGGTGAGCAGGGCGCGACGGCGATCTGCGTCATCGCGTCGAAGGAGGCGTCGTGGTGCTTGTCGATGGTCTCCTCGGTGGCGGCGAGCGCGCCGTCGAGGGTCTCGACGGCGAAGTCCGGCGGCAGCCCGCCGTCCGACTTGCCGCGGTCCATGGAGCCGCGCGCGAGGGTGAACCGTACGCCCGTCTCGCTCGCCGCACCGATGATCGCGCCGGACAGGTCGCCGGCGCCCCGCGGGTAGACGTAGTGGTGGTCCATCGCGGTGGTGACACCGCCGCGGGCCATCATGGCCAGCGAGC
Organism: Streptomyces sp. NBC_00390; assembly: GCF_036057275.1. NCBI lineage: Bacteria > Bacillati > Actinomycetota > Actinomycetes > Kitasatosporales > Streptomycetaceae > Streptomyces > Streptomyces sp. NBC_00390. The sequence continues at coordinate 1,523,310 of NZ_CP107945.1, forward strand.
CCTGCGCGGCGGCGCGGGCCATCGGCTCGTCTATGCGCGCCCAGGTCGGGTAGAGCGCGACCAGCCAGTTGAAGAGGTTGTGGTCGGTGGCGAGTCCCCGGGTGATCCACTGGTAGAAGTGGTGGTGGGTGTTGACCAGGCCCGGCGTGGCCAGATGGCCGGTGCCGTCGATACGGCGGACCACGTTCTCCAGGTGCTCGGGTGCCGCGCCCGCTCCCACCGACTCGATCCGGTTGTCCGCCACGACGATGTGGCCGCGGGCGTACTCGGTGTCGTTCGCGTCCACGGTCGCGATGGCACAGTTCTCGATGACGATGCGCGAAGCCGCCATGGCAGGTCCTCGTCTTCCAAGTGGTGGAACGGACCCGGGGGTCGAGCGGGGTGACGACCGGATCCGCGGTTGAAGTTGTTGCGCAGATGCCCCCGCTCTCCCCCTTGGACCTGACGCCGGCGCGAACGTCGGGGGTGAAGCGGCGCTACTGCAGGTTGGTCATGTCGACCGGGATCTGCGGCTCGATGCCGTCCCGCAGGACGGTCGCCTCGATCAGGCCGTAGGGACGGTCCGCCGCGAAGTAGACCTCGTTGTCGTTCTTGAGGCCGAACGGCTCGAGGTCCACCAGGAAGTGGTGCTTGTTCGGCAGCGAGAAGCGGATCTCGTCGATCTCGCTGCGGCTGTTGATGATGCGCGCCCCCATTTGGTACAGGGTCTGCTGCAGCGAGAGGGAGTAGGTCTCGGCGAAGGCCTGCAGCATGTGCTTCCTGGCCTGGTCGTATGACTTGTCCCAGTTGGGCATCCGGGCCTCGTCGGAGGTCCAGTTGTAGCGCCACTGGGCGGCGACCTGGGTGGCCAGGATGCGGTCGTACGCCTCCGGGAGCGTCGTGTACGTGTCCTTGACGTAACCCCAGAACTCGGAGTTGGTCGAGTTCATCACGACAAGGTCCTTGAGCCCGGAGATGATCTGCCACTTCTCACCGTCGTAGGTGATCTGGGTGGTGCGGGTCTCCTGGCCCTTGCGTACGAAGGAGTGCTTGACCTCGTCGGCTCCGATGAACTTGGAATTGCCGTCGGAGGCGGCGATGCGCTCCCACGCGTACTCCTCGATGCGGATGCGCGCCCGGTGGATCGGCTCCTGCGACGTGACGAAGTGGCGGGCGAGGTGGATGCCGAACTGCTCGGCGGACTCGATGCCGTACTCCTTGGCGAACGCGTACACCGTGTTCTTCGTGGTGTCGGTCGGCAGGACGTTGGCGTTGGAGCCGGAGTAGTGCACCTCGTCCATGTCGCCGGAGAGGGCGACCGAGACGTTCAGGTCCTTGATGTGGTGGGTGTCGCCGTCCCGCGTGATCCTGACGACGCGGTTCTCTGCTTTCCCGTACTGGTTCTGGCCGAGAATCGTGGGCATTTTCTGCTAGCTCCCTCGGTAAACGGAGTAGCCGAACGGGTTGAGCAGCAGCGGTACGTGGTAGTGCTCGCCCGGCACGACGGCGAATGTGATCGCCACCTCCGGGAAGAACGCACCGCTGTCCCTTACGCGGGGGGCGTCCTGCTGCGCCTCGGCTTGCTTCTTGTTCGAGAAGTACGCCTCGGTCTCGAAATCGAGACGTACATGGGTCGTTCCTTCCGGCAGCGCCGGCAGGTCCTTGCACCGCCCGTCCGCGTCGGTCGCGGATCCGCCGAGTGCCACCCACTGCGCGGCGGGGCCGCTGCGGGCCGCGAGCGAGATGGCGACGCCTTCGGCGGGGCGGCCGATGCTGGTGTCCAGGATGTGGGTGGACACGGAACTTCTCGGCGATGCCGCGGTCTCAGTACTCATTGGTTCTCTTCCTCCACGAGACGGGCCAGCCGGATGCGGTTGATCTTGCCCAGTTCGGTGCGGACGATCTCCCGTTCCCGCTCCGGCGAGTTTCCGATCCGCTCGCGGACCGCGTCCCTCATCTGCTCGCCGGTCCGGCCGGTGGCGCAGATCAGGAAGACATGGCCGAACTTCTCCTGGTAGGCCAGGTTCAGTTCGAGCATCTCGGTCCTGAGTGCGTCGGAGGCGCCGGCCATCCCGCTCTGCTCGCGGGAGGAGGTCGGGTCCCCGGGCTTCGGGCGCCCGATCGGCGGGTGCCCCGCCATCGCCTCGGCCAGATCCTCCGCGGTCAGCTCGGCCATGGCGGCGTCGCTTGCGGCGAAGAGGGCTTCCACTGTGGCGTACGGGCGCCGGGCGAGCAGCTTGCTCCCCCAGGCAGAGCTGGCGCACACCTCGTGCAGCGCGGCCTGGGCCGTGCTGTCCTCGAAGGCGTTGAACCGGGCGAGTGCCGGGGTGGACGTCGAAGTCACGGGAGCCTCCGCGGCTGTTCTTCGCGCTGTGTGCGTCGGACGGGCTGCGGACAGCTAACGCCCTCACGCAACATCACGTCAACACTTTGTTGAAAAATTGGGGACGTGAAAGCCGCCGCCCGATGGACCGGACGGCGGCCTTCCGCCGGCACCCCAGGGCCGACGGCTACTGGCCCTTCGCCGCGTTCTCCCTGTTCAGATAGTTGTAGACGGTGAAGCGGCTGACTCCCAGCGCGCTCGCCACCGTCTCCACACCGTGCCGGACGGAGAAGGCGCCGCGCGCCTCCAGCGTCCGCACGACGGACTGCTTGGTCTTGCGGTCCAGCTCGGCGAGGGGTCTGCCGTGCTGCCGTCCCAGCGCGGCCAGGATGTGGTCCAGGGAGTCCGCGAGCTGCGGGAGCCGTACGGCGAGCACCTCCTCGCCTTCCCAGCTCAGTATGACGTCGTCCTCGCCGGCCTCGGCGGGCGCGATCAGCACCCCGCCCATGGCGTCCACGAGCGGCTTCACCGCCTGGGCGAGTGCGTGGTCGGCGGGCCCGGTCATCCCTCGCCCTCCAGGACGTTGACCTGCAAGGAGACCCGGGTGGCCCCGGTCTCCAGGGCCTTGCGCAGCAGCGCGTCGACCGCGCCCAGCACCTCGTCGGCACCGCCTTCGGCCGTGTTGCCGAAGGGTCCGACGTCCACCTTGTCCAGACCCGCGCGCTGCACGACCTCGCGGACGGCCAGCGCGTGCGCCGGCGGCTCGTCCAGGTCGAACGGCTCGGTCGTGAACTCCACTCTCAGTCGCACCATGCCCCCACGTTAGCCGCGCTCTCGCGCACGGTCCTCGGCCCTCCCGTTCCGCAAAGAGTCCACGTGGGCCACGGGCAGCGGCGGACACCCGCGGGACGGCCGCGGACGGGTCGCATCTCCGTGCGACGGAACCGCGCGGGTGCCACGTAGAGCAGGTGAACAAGCGCCGCGCGGCAGCGGCGCAGGGAGGGGTCCGCATCATGACAGGGCACACGCGCAGAGGTGTCAAGGCGACGGCGATCGCCACGGCGGCCATGGCGGCACTGACCGCCTCACAGGCACCGGGACCGGCGGCACACGCCGCGGCCCCGGCCCGGCGTCCGGCCGCGCCCGGGCCGAGCGTCTCGGGTGACACCGCGTACCGCACGGAGCTTCCGCCGCTGCGGGAGTCCCGCCCGGCCGGCGGCGCGAGGGGCGCGGAGGGTTCCGGTGCGACGGCAGGCGGCGCACTGCCCGCGACCGTGTTCGCGGCCTACCGGAACGCGGAGGAGGAGCTGGCCGGCAGCAGTCCCGGCTGCCGGCTGCGACGGCAGCTGCTCGCCGCGATCGGCCAGGTGGAGTCCGGGCAGGCACGCGGCGGCCGGGTGAGCGCGGACGGCACGACGCTCACCCCGATCCTCGGTCCGCGCCTGGACGGCAACGGCTTCGCCGTCATCACCGACACCGACGGCGGGCTGTACGACGGCGACACGGAGTACGACCGTGCGGTGGGCCCGATGCAGTTCATCCCGTCGACGTGGGCTCTGTGGGGCGCCGACGGCAACGGCGACGGACGCAGCGATCCGGGCAACGTCTTCGATGCCGCCCTCGCCGCCGGGCGCTATCTGTGCGCGGGCGGGCGGGACCTGTCCGACGGGGCGGACCTCGACCGGGCGATCCTCGGCTACAACCACTCCGGCGCGTATCTGCGCACGGTCAAGGCATGGTTCGCGTACTACCTCGAGGGCCTGCGGGTCGTGCCGGACCACGGCTTGCCGCTGCGGGAGCACCGCCTCGACCGCAAGCCGTCCGCCGAGCCCGCGCCGCCCGCTGCCGCGGCGCGCCCCGGCAAAGGCCGTGGAACCGGCACCGCGGCGCCCTCCCCCTCCCGCACGCCCGGACCCACTCCCTCCCCTTCGCCGGCCCGGGGAGGCGAGGAGGACGGCCCGGCGCTGCCCCTGGTGCCGGAGCTCCCCACCGAGCTCCCCGGCCTCGGTGCGCTGACCAGCAAGGAAACCGAATCGATGCATCCCGCCCCCTCCACAACCCCGGATACCGGGCGGTAATCTCCCCCGCGCCGGACCGACCAGCACCCTTTCCGGCCGGGTGAGAGCGAGGGGCCTCATGGCTACGGAGACGGAGGCGGCCCAAGCGCGGTGGCAGCGCGCCTGGGCCCACCGCGAGCAACTGCTCAAGGTGGCCCGCCGCAGGTCAGTGAGCCTGGAGGATGCCGAGGACGCCGTGCACGAGGCGATGCTGCGCGCCGCCGAGAACCCTCATCTCGACGACGAGCGGCTGGGTGCCTGGCTGACCACGGTGACCATGCGGCTGTGCGTGGACCGCCACCGGCAGGTCAACCGTGAGAACGAGGTGCGCAGCAGCCCCAGACTGCTCGCACCGGTCCCCGTACCGGTCGAGGAGGCGGTCTGCGACCGCGCCGAGGCGATGTGGCTGGCCCACCGCAGCGACGAACTGCCCGCCCGCCAGGCCGAGGCCCTGTGGCTGAAGTCCGAGGATCTGGACGTCGGCCAGGTCGCCGTGAAGATGGGCCTGAGCTACCGGACGGTCGAGTCGCTGCTGGCGCGGGCCCGCCGGACGCTGCGCAATTCGCTGGCCGCCACGCTGGGGTTCGCGCTGTGGCTGATCGGACGCGGCCGGCCACAGGGCGGGAACGCCCAGGCGGTGGCGGTGGTCTCCACTGCGGCGACACTGGCGGTCGTCGGCCTGGTCCTGCCGCACGTCCGCGACGTGGACGGGCCCTCTTCGTCACGGCCCCCGTTCCCCGCGATCTCGCAGGCCGCGGAGGCGCAGTCCCCCGGGGCGGGCGGCGGGCCGCCCGCGCCCGGCAGCCGCACGGACACCGGGCAGCGGTCCGGCACGACCGGACCGCAGCAGTCCGGCGCGCCGGGGCTCGACGTGCCCGTGCTGCCCGGACTGCCACTGCCCACGCCCGCCGTCCCGGAGGTCGCGACGGTGCCGGAGGGGCTTGTGTCCGGCCTGCCCTCCCTGCCGTCCGCCCCGGATCTGCCGGCCGTGCCCGGCGGACCTGGTGCAGCCGCTGTGCCCGACGCGCCCGCCGGACCGAAGGTGCCCGGCGTGCCCGCCGAGCCCTCGGCCTCCGGTCTGCCGTCCGTGCGGGCACCGGAAGGGGCACTACCCGGCGATACGCCGCAGGCCCCCGCGCCATAGGCGGCCGGAGCGCCGCAGGTGCTCCCGAACGGCCAGGGCCTTCCTGGTCAGGCCGGATCAGTGAACGGGGCTCCGGCGTTGTAGCACCTCCCGTACCCGAAGGCTCGCGGGTGGGGCTTTCTCCCCCAAGGCTGGAGAGGCAGTGCCGGCGCACGCGGGACCCGGCGAGCCCTCGGCCTCCGGACTGCCGTCCGTGCGGGCACCGGAAGGGGCACTGCCCGGCGATATGCCGCACGCGCCCGTGCCGCAGACGGCCGGAGCGCCGGGGGAGCTGAGGAGCGTCCGCGTCGCCCAGGCGCACGAGGCGGCGCGCGTGCGCAGGGTGGCAGCTCTACCCGGGGCGTTGCGGAAGGTGGTCCGTCCCGCCGTCATGCGCAAGGGCGGCGGTCCCGCGGACTTGTTCGCCGGCATCGCCGTCGAGCCGCTCGGCGAAGAGCATCGCCACGTCGTCGGCCAGGCAGCCGTCGGTGTGCCGCATCAGCCCCTGGTGCAGTTGTTCCAGGAACTCCAGCGGGGTGCCGGCCTGCGCCGCTTCCATCGCCTCGGGAAGGGCGAAGAAGTCGTTGTCACTGTTGCGGGCCTCGATCACACCGTCGGTGTGCAGCAGCAGGCGGTCACCGGGCACGAACGGGTAGCTCTCCACCTTGCCGGGCGGCCCGATGATGAAGTCCTCAAGGCCGAGGGGCGGCAGCGGGCAGGCGGGCATCAGGGCGGCGGCCCTGCCCTGGCGCAGGACCAGCGGGGGCGGGTGGCCGCGGTTGACCATCTCGACCACGGGCCGGTCCGGCACCTGGACCACGACCGCCGTGACGAAGCCCTCCAGCAGAGCCTCGGGAGCGACCGCGCCCGGCACGGCGGTCTCCCGTCGCAGCGCAGCCCCGCAGTGGTTCACCACATCCACCAGGTCGTCCTCGTAGTGCACGGACTCCCGGAAGGCGCCCAGGACGGCCGCGGCGGCCCGCACGGCGGGCAACCCCTTCCCGCGGACGTCCCCCACGATCATCCGGACCCCGTACCGGGTCTGCACGGCTTCGTAGAGATCACCGCCGATCTGCGCACCCGCCTCGGCCGCGAGATACATGCTCGCCGCCCGGACGGGGCCCAGCCGGGCAGGCACGGGCCGCAGCAGGACCTCCTGTGCCACTACGGCGATCCGCCGGACCTGGTTGAGCTCGCTCTGCGTGCGCCTGCGCACGGCCCTGCTCGTCATCACACTGGCCGCCGACACCAGGAGAAGAGCCAGGAGGTTGCTGTAGACCTGCTGGCTGCCCCACGCCTGGTTGTAGGTGGCGGTGGTCACGCTGACGGCCAGAGCGACAAGCGCTGCCGCGAGGGTGCCCTTGGGGCCCATCGTCACCGCGGCCAGCGCCGGGGTCGCCATGAGGATGGGTCCGGTGTACACCACGTGCGCGGGCGTGAGCTCGACGACCACGACCAGCAGTGCGAGCACGAACGGCACGCACTGCGCGAGTGTGAAGAGCACGCTGCTGTGGCCATTCGGAGCAGACGAGCGGAAGAGCGGCCGCATGGGTACAGGTTCGCTCCTTCACGCGCGGCGTTCCACCCGTCGCTCCCCGCCGCCGGGGCCCGGGGTGACCGAACGGGGACCCGGCGGGCCGGTGCGTAACCCGGACGCCACCCCGGCGGCGTCCTGATTGCGCGCTGATGACGTCCTGATGGTGGGCGCGTAAAAAATCTTCGGCCCGCAGCGACGGACGGGGCCGCCCTGCCCGTAGAGCAGATGTCGGACCGCTCCACGGCTGAAGGGTGAACCGTATGGGTGTCGAGATCTGCGTGGAGGGACTCACCAAGTCCTTCGGCCACCAGGTCATCTGGCAGGACGTCTCCCTGACGCTGCCCGCCGGCGAGGTCTCGGTGATGCTCGGACCGTCGGGCACGGGCAAGTCGGTGTTCCTCAAGACGCTCGTCGGGCTGCTGCGGCCCGACCGCGGGTCGATCCGGATCTCGGGCACCGACATCACGGCCCTGCGCGAGCACGACCTGTACGAGGTACGGAAGCTGTTCGGTGTGCTGTTCCAGGACGGCGCGCTGTTCGGGTCGATGAATCTCTACGACAACATCGCCTTCCCGCTGCGCGAGCACACGCGCAAGTCCGAGAGCGAGATCCGCCGGATCGTGCTCGAGAAGATGGACATGGTCGGCCTGATCGGCGCCGAGGACAAACTGCCCGGTGAGATATCCGGCGGGATGCGCAAACGGGCCGGCCTCGCCCGGGCCCTGGTGCTCGATCCGGAGATCATTCTCTTCGACGAGCCCGACTCGGGGCTCGACCCGGTCCGGGTGGCCTATCTCAACCAGCTGATCGTCGACCTCAACGCGCAGATCGACGCCACCTTCCTGATCGTCACCCACGACATCGCCTCCGCCCGCCAGGTCCCGGACAACATCGGGCTGCTGTTCCGGCGCGAGCTGGTGATGTTCGGCCCCCGGGAGCAGTTGCTGACCAGCGAGGAGCCGGTGGTGCGGCAGTTCCTGAACGGCCGGATGCAGGGCCCGATCGGGATGGCGGAGGAGAAGGACGCGGCCCAGGTCGAGCAGGAGCTGGCCGAGCTGGGCGAGGGCGCACACTCCGCACCGTCCGAGGCACCCGAGCTGACACCGCGCCTGCTGCCCAGTGCGGGGATCACGCGTCCGCCGCGCTGGGAGGCGATCGCCGACCGGGAGTCGCTGCGGGCGGTGCGGGCCACGATCCGCGGAAAGTCGGTGGGCGCATGAGCCTGTCCCCCACCGCGGCACTGCGGCATACCGGCAGCCTCTTCGCCATGGGCCTGGACGTGCTGCGGACGATGCCCAAACGGCCCTTCCAGGCACGTGAGTTCATCCAGCAGGCCTGGTTCGTCGCCAGTGTCACGATCCTGCCGACCGCGCTGGTCTCCATCCCCTTCGGCGCAGTGATCGCCCTGCAGATCGGCAGCCTCACCCGGCAGCTCGGCGCCCAGTCGTTCTCCGGAGCGGCCTCGGTACTCGCCGTGCTGCGCGAGGCCTCGCCGATCGTCACCGCGCTGCTGATCGCGGGGGCGGGCGGCACCGCCATCTGCGCGGACCTCGGGGCGCGCAAGATCCGCGAGGAGATCGACGCGATGCAGGTGCTGGGCATCGACCCGATCCACCGGCTCGTCGTACCGCGGGTGCTGGCGACGATGCTGGTGGCGGTGCTGCTCAACGGTCTCGTGTCGGTGGTCGGCGTGGCCGGCGGCTACTTCTTCAACGTGGTGCTGCAGAACGGCACACCCGGCGCCTATCTCGCCTCCTTCACCACCCTCGCCCAGCTGTCCGACCTGTGGGCGGCCGAGGTGAAGGCCCTGGTGTTCGGTGCGATCGCCGCGATCGTCGCCTCCTACAAGGGGCTGACCGCCAAGGGAGGTCCGAAGGGCGTCGGCGACGCGGTGAACCAGTCGGTGGTGATCACCTTCATGTTGCTGTTCGTGACGAACTTCGTGATGACGGCCGTCTACTTCCAAGTCGTTCCGCAGAGGGGTTGACGGATGCCGCTCATGAATCGCCTGGTGCTGGACCGGCTCGAGGAACTGGGCACCCAACTGTCCTTCTACGGGCGCTCGCTGGCATGGACCGGGCGCACCCTGCGCCGCTACAAGAAGGAGGTCCTGCGGCTGCTGGCCGAGGTGAGCTTCGGGCGCGGAGCCCTGGCCGTCGTCGGCGGCACGGTCGGGGTCATCGCCTTCCTTTCCTTCTTCACCGGCACCGAGGTCGGCCTCCAGGGCTACGCGGCGCTGAACCAGCTGGGCACCTCGAACTTCGTGGCGTTCCTCTCGGCGTACTTCAACACCCGTGAGATCGCACCGCTGGTGGCGGGCCTCGCCCTCTCCGCGACCGTCGGCGCCGGATTCACCGCCCAGCTCGGCGCGATGCGGATCAGTGAGGAGACCGACGCGCTGGAAGTGATGGGGGTGCCCTCGCTGCCGTTCCTGGTGACCACCCGGATGATCGCCGGCTTTGTCGCGGTGATCCCGCTGTACGTGGTCGGGCTGCTGTCCTCGTACTTCGCGGCGCGCACGATCACCACCGGCTACTACGGACAGTCGACCGGCACCTACGACCACTACTTCCAGCAGTACCTGCCGCCGGTCGACGTGCTGTGGTCGTTCGGCAAGGTGATCGTCTTCGCCGTCGTGATCATCCTGGTGCACTGCTACTACGGCTACTACGCGAGCGGTGGCCCGGCCGGCGTCGGTGTCGCGGTCGGCCGCGCGGTGCGCACCTCGATCGTGGCGATCAACATCCTCGACTTCTTCCTCAGTCTGGCGATCTGGGGCGCCAACACGACCGTACGGATTGCGGGGTAGCGCCGATGCGTGTTCCAGGACCGTCCTCGGCGGGCGCCGCCCGGCTGCGGCTGTACGGCATCGCCTTCCTCGTGGTGATGGCGCTGCTGCTGTCGCTGTCCGTGGCCGTGTACCAGCAGGTGTTCACCCCGGTCGTACGGATCACACTGGAGGCCGACACGCTCGGCAACCAGCTCGATCCGCGTGCCGATGTCAAGCTGCGCGGCCTGCTGGTCGGCGAGGTGCGGGAGGTGCGGGCCGACGGCGAGAAGGCGACGGTCGACCTCGCGCTCGATCCGCGGCATGTCTCGCGGATCCCGGCCGATGTGCACGCCCGGCTGCTGCCCAAGACGCTGTTCGGCGAGAAGTTCGTCGATCTGGTGCCGCCGCGCGGGTCGTCCGGCCGCCCCGTCCGGGCCGGGGATGTGATCACCCAGGACCGCACCACGGTCGGCATCGAACTGCAGCAGCTGCTGAACGACCTGCTGCCGCTGCTGCGCAGTGTGCGGCCCGCGGAGCTCAACGCCACCCTGTCCGCCTTCGCCACCGCGCTGGAAGGGCGCGGCGACCGCATCGGCGCCAACCTGACCCGTGCAGAGGCCTATCTGCGGCGGCTCAACCCCCATATGCCGTCGCTGAAGGAGGACATCGCGCGCTTCGCGGATGTGGCGGAGGTGTACGGGGACGCGGCGCCCGATCTGATGCGGATCCTGCGCAACTCGGTCACCACCAGCCGCACGCTCGTCGAGCAGCAGGACCGGCTGGGCGAGGCCCTGAGGTCGACCACGACGGTCGCGGGCACGGCGGAGCGGTTCTTCGACAAGAACGGCGACCGCCTGATCACGCTCGGCCGGGTCTCCCGGCCCACACTCGCCCTGTTCGCCCGCTACGCGCCCGAGTACCCCTGCCTCCTCGACGGCCTGGTCAAACAGGAGGCCGCGTCCGAGGAGGCGTTCAGAGGCGGCCGGATGCGCATCACTCTCGAATTCGTCCGCCCCAGGCCCGCGTACCGACCCGGTGAGGAACCGCGCTATGCAGAGCGTTCAGGACCCGACTGCAGAGGTCTGCCCGACCCGCATGTGCCGGCCCCGGACGTCCGTCTCGACGACGGTACGTCGAGGGCGGCGGCGAGCGGTCCGCCCGGCGGGGCCGGGGTGTCGGCCACCGCTGCCGAACAGCGGGCCGTCGGCTCGCTGGTGGCCCCGGTGCTCGGCGTGCCGGCCGACCGGGTGCCGGCGGTCGCGACGCTGCTGTTCGGCCCCATGGCCCGCGGAACGGCGGTGAGCGTCGCATGAGGACGACACGCGCCAACGACATGGCGGCACCGCTGGTCAAGTTCGGTCTGTTCACGGTGGTGACGGTGCTGGCCACCGCCCTCCTCGCGGCGACCATCGTCAACGTCTCGTTCACCCCCGAGGACACATACCGGGCGGTGTTCAGCGATGTCACCAGCCTGGAGGAGGGTGACGACATCAGGGTGGCCGGGGTGCGGGTCGGCGAGGTACAGGACATCGCGATCAAGGACCGGACGTTGGCCGAGGTGACGTTCACCGTCCGCCGTGACCGGCCGCTGCTGACCAGCACGGGTGCGGTCATCCGCTACCGCAGCCTGGTGGGTTCGCGCTATGTCGCACTGACCGAGGGGGCGGGCGACGGTACGCGGCTGAGGCCGGGCGGGGTGATCCCGCAGTCCCGTACCAAGCCCGCGCTGGACCTCAACGCGCTGCTGGGCGGGTTCAAGCCGCTGTTCGCCGCGCTCAGCCCCAAGGACGTCAACCAGCTCGCCACCGAGATCATCAGGACGCTTCAGGGCGAGGGCGGCACGGTGGGCAGCCTGCTCGCCCACACCGCGTCGCTCACCACCACACTCGCCGACCGTGACGAGCTGATCGGTTCCGTGATCGACAACCTCAACACGGTGCTGGCGACCCTGGACAAGCGGGACGCCCGCTTCTCGGGGCTGCTGAAGCAGTTGCAGCGGCTGATCTCCGGGCTGTCCGCCGACCGGAAGCCCATCGGCGCCTCGCTGGCCGGCATCGGCGGCCTGACCGCGGCCACCTCGGGTCTGCTCGAGGACGCCCGGCCGGCGCTCCGCGGCGACATCGCCGAGCTGACCGAGCTCACCGGAACGCTCAACGACAACGAGAAGACGGTGGAGGGCGTGCTGAAACGGCTGCCGAACAAGCTCGACAAGCTGACGGGGACCGCGTCGTACGGCTCCTGGTTCAACTTCTACCTCTGCGACTTCGACGGCCGGATCGTGCTCCCGAGGACCGAAGAGGTCATCACCCCCGAGCTTCATGTCGCCCGGGCGAGGTGCTCATGATTCCGTTCCGCGACCGCAGTCCCGTGGTGATCGGAGCCGTCGGCGTCACCACGCTCGCGCTGCTCGCCGTGGCCGCGTTCAACGCCGACAGCCTGCCTCTGATCGGCGACGGCGAGACCTACAGCGCCGCGTTCTCCGAGGCGGGCGGGCTCAAGCCGGGCGACGAGGTACGGATCGCCGGCGTCAAGGTCGGCAAGGTCGACGAGGTCGATCTGGACGGCGATCATGTGAAGGTGACCTTCCGGGTCAAGGGGGAGCCGGAGTTCGGCGCCCGCACCGGAGCGGCCATCAGGGTCAAGACGATCCTGGGCGCGAAGTACCTGGCCCTGCAGCCGAAGGGGCCGGGGCAGCTGGCGCCCGGCAGTGAGATCCCGCTGAACCGCACGGTCGCGGCATACGACGTGGTTGCGGCGTTCAGCGATCTGACGACCACCACGGAGAAGGTCGACACGGCCCGGCTGGCGAAGGCCCTGGACACCATCTCCACCACGTTCGAGGACTCGCCCGAGGACGTGAAGGCGTCCATCAAGGGACTGTCGAAGATCTCCCGGACGGTGGCCTCCCGTGACGCGGCACTGCGCGAACTCCTCGACCACGCCAACGGGGTGACCGCGGTCCTCTCCGAGCGCTCGGACGAGTTCGCCACGCTCGTCCGGGACGGCGACAAGCTGTTCAAGGAGATCACCAGGCGCCGGGCCGCGATCCACGCGCTGCTCAAGAGCTCGGCCACGCTCGGCGTCCAGCTGTCCGGCCTGGTGCAGGACAACAAGAAGGAGATCGGCCCGGCGCTCAAGGGCCTCGGCCAAGTGGTCGCCATGCTCGAGCGCAACCAGGCGAGCCTGGACCGCAGCGTGCAGTTGCTCGCGCCCTACGTGCGGGTCTTCACCAACACCCTGGGCAACGGCCGGTGGTTCGACAGCTACATCCAGAACATGGTCGCCGCCCCGGTGGTCCCGCGGACAGGAGACTCCCGATGAGCCGCTTGCGGTCAACGAGATTCAGCATGCCGAAGAGGCGCGCGCGCCTGGCGCTGGTCGTCGCGCTCGCGCTGGTCGCCGGCGCGACGGCGGTCGCCCTGTGGCCGCGTGCGAACCCGGTCCGGGTCACCGCGTACTTCCCGCGCACGGTCGGCATCCACCCCGGTTCGGACGTACGCGTCCTCGGGGTCCGCGTCGGCGAGGTCAAGGCGATCACGCCGGAGGGCCGCCGGGTGCGGGTGGAGCTGGAGTACGAATCCGGGCGGAAGGTCCCCGCGGACGCCCAGGCCGCGATCATCAACTCCTCGGTCGTCAGCGACCGTTACGTCCAGCTCCTGCCCGTCTACCGCGGCGGGCCCGCGATGGCGGACGGGGCGGTCATCCCCGAGAGCCGTACCGCCGTGCCGGTCGAGCTCGACCGGGTCTTCGACTCGCTGCACACGACGGCCGAGGCCTTCGGGCCGCGCGGGGCCAACGGGGACGGATCGCTCTCCCGGCTGCTGGGGGTGAGCGCGGACAACCTCGAAGGACAGGGCGACCAGCTCCACCGGACGGTCGAGGACCTGTCGCTCGCGGTCACCACCCTGTCGGACGGCCGGAAGGACCTGTTCGGCACCGTGCGGAACCTGCAGGTGTTCACCGCGGCGCTCGCCGCCGACGACAGAGGCGTCCGGTCGTTCAACGACAGCCTCGCCAAGGTGGCCGACCAGCTCGCCGGGGAACGCAAGGATCTCGCGGCGGCGCTGCGGCATCTGGGCAAGGCGCTCGGCGACGTGTCCGTGTTCGTACGCGACAACAAGAAGACGCTGACCGCCGACGTGAAGGGACTCAGCAAGGTCACCAAGGTGCTGGTCACCCAGCGCGCGGCGCTTGCGGAGCTGTTGGAGGTGGCCCCGGCCGGGCTGTCCAATCTGCAGAACGCGTACAACCCGTCCTCCGGCACCCTCGACACCCGCAACAACCTCGAGGGGGCACAGGACCCGGCGGCGCTGCTGTGCTCGCTGCTGCGCACGACCGGGGACGCCGGGGGCCCGAACCCGGACTGCAAGGAGCTGGAGAAGCTCTTCGACACACTGCCCCGACTGCCGCACACCGCACCGGTGTCGGGCACGGGTCCGGTCGACCGGACGCTCGGCGGAATCCTGGAGGCCGGGGCATGAGGATCACACGTGTCAGCAGTGCACTGCACAAGGGCAGGGCGGCCGCCGTGTGGACGGCGATGGGCTCGGTGGTGCTCACCGGCTGCGAGTTCAACGGGCTCTACGACGTGGGGCTGCCGGGCGGCGCCGCCACCGGCGGCGACGCGTACCGCGTCACGGTCGAGTTCCGTGACGTACTGGATCTGGTGCCGCAGTCGGCCGTGAAGGTCAACAACGTCACGGTCGGGTCGGTCGAGAAGGTGGACCTGGCCGGATGGCACGCCCGGGTGCGGCTGCGGCTCGACGGCTCGGTGAAGCTGCCGGGCAACGCGATCGCCGAACTGCGCCAGACCAGCATGCTCGGCGAGAAGTACGTGGCACTGTCCGCCCCGGTGGACGCCGCCCCGTCGGGCCGGCTCGCCGACGGCGACCGTGTCCCGCTGTCCCGCAGCGGACGCAACCCCGAGATCGAGGAGGTGCTCTCGGCGCTGTCGGCCCTGCTCAACGGCGGTGGCGTCGCCCAGCTCAAGACGATCACCGTGGAGCTGAACAAGGCCCTCGAGGGCCGCGAGAACCGGGTGAAGTCGCTGCTCACCGAGCTCGACACGTTCCTGGCCGGACTCGACGGGCAGCGCAAGGAGATCGTCCGGGCGCTGGAGGGCATCGACCGGCTGTCGAAGCGGCTCGCCAAGGAGAAGAAGACCATCGCGACGGCGGTCGACACCCTGCCCGGCGCCCTGAAAGTGCTGGCCGACCAGCGCCGTGACCTGACCGCGATGCTCACCTCGCTGTCGGAACTCGGCACGGCGGGCACCAAGGTGGTCAATGCCTCGCGGGCCGATGTGGTGGCCAATCTGCGCAGTCTGCGGCCGATCCTGGAGCAGTTGAACAAGGCGGGCAGTGACCTGCCCAACGCGCTCGAGCTCATGACCACGTACCCGTTCCCGCGCAATGCGACGGACGCCGTCAAGGGCGACTACGTGAATCTGTCGATCACCGCCGACCTCGACCTGGCGAGCGTCTACGGCAATCTCGCCGACGAACCGCCCAGGAAGCCGGGCAGGCCGGGTACGCCCAGGCCACCGGGGCTTCCGGACGTCCCGGAGCTGCCCGAGGTCCCCGGCGTCCCCGTGCCCACCGCGCTGCCGCAGGCACCGGGCGCTCCCTCCGCCCCGCCGGGCGGTGAGGGCCCGCTGTGCCCGCCGGTGTGCACCAGCAGTTACGCCACCCATGGCCGAGCGGACGCAGACAGCTTCCCGCCAGGGGTCGATCCCGCTCTCGCCGAGCTGATGCTGAAGGGGATGCAACCGTGATCACTCGTACGGTCCGGGCCCAGTTGCTGGCCTTCGCCGCGGTCACCGCGGTCGGTGTGTCGTACGTCGGCGCCCGCTACACGGGCCTGGCGGACCTGATCCTCGACCGCGGCTACACCGTGCGCGCGGAGTTCGCCGAGTCCGGGGGCATCTTCCAGGGTGCCGAGGTCACTTATCGCGGTGTGCCGGTGGGCCGGGTCGGTTCCTTGCGCCTGGCCGACGCCGAGGGGGTGTCGGTGGCGCTGGACATCGAGGACGGTGCCCGGATTCCGGCCGACGCGCTGGCGGTGGTGGCGAACCGCTCGGCGGTCGGCGAGCAGTACGTCGATCTGCAGCCGCGCGGCACCGGCGGCCCGTTCCTGCGCGAGGGCAGTGTGATCGGCCGCGGTGACACGAGGGTGCCGCTGCCCACCACGGATCTGGTGCTCAGCCTGGACCGGCTGGTCAACTCCGTGGGCAAGGAGGATCTTCGGATCACCGTCGACGAGCTCGGGAAGGCCTTCGCGGGTACCGGCCCGCATCTGAGCCGCCTGGTGGACTCGGGCAACAGCCTCGTGGAGTCGGCGTCCGCCTCGCTGCCCGAGACCACATCGCTGATCGAGGACTCGCGCACGGTGCTTGCGACGCAGGCCGACAAGGGCTCGGCGATCAAGTCCTTCTCGCGCGATCTGGCCGCCCTGACGGCGGAGTTGAAGTCGAGCGACGGCGATCTGCGCAGGCTCATCGGCTCGGCAGCCCCGGCCGCGCAGGAGGTCAACTCGCTGCTGAAGGCGAACGAGACCCATCTGCCCGTCCTGCTCGGCAATCTGATCAGCGGCGGACAGGTCACGGTGGCCCGGCTGCCCGGTGTGGAGCAGGCCCTGGTCACCTTTCCGGTGGTCGTCGCGGGCAGCTCCACCGTCATCCCGGGCGACGGCACCACCCACTTCGGCATGGTCACCGGCGCCGACGATCCGCCACCGTGCCGCCAGGGTTACGGAACCCAGCGGCGCGATCCCGCGGACACCTCCAAGCGCCCCGCGAACACGGACGCGCGCTGCACGGAACCGCGCGGCAGTGCCACCTCGGTCCGCGGCGCGCAGAACGCGCCCGGCGCCTCCACGGGCGCAGGGGCGGCCCGTGCCTCGTATGTCACCCCCTACGACCCGGAGACCGGCCTCGCGACCGGCCCGGACGGAACGCTCGTCGAGATCGGCTCGACGGGCGGCGAACAGAGCCTGCTCGGAAAGGACTCGTGGCAATGGCTGCTCGTCGGACCCATGGCATGAACGGGAGCATCCTCACGCGCCTGACCCGGTCGCTGCGCCTGCTCGGCGCCAGGCAGGCGGCCGCTGCGCGGGGCGGCAGGACGCTGTCCGCGGCGCTCGCGGTGGCAACCGTCGTGACGACGGCGCTGAGCGGCTGGCTCTGCGTCCAGGTGTACGAGCAGCGTGTGGAGGCGCAGCGCCACCAGGACATCCTGGCCGCGGCCCGGCAGTCCGCGCTGAACTTCACCTCGCTCGACCACCGGCACTACGACCGGGACAGCGCAAATGTGCTGAAGGGCGCCACAGGTGACTTCAAGGCCCAGTTCGCCGCGCAGTCGGCCGAGTTGACCAAGCTGGTGGCGGCGAACAAGTCCGTGTCGCAGGGGCAGGTGCTGGAGGCCGGGATCACCCGCTCCGACGAGCGCACCGCCCGGGTGCTGGTGGTCGCCGACAGCAAGGTGACCAACACGGCCGCCCCCGGCGGGCAGGCCCGTACCTACCGGCTGCAGCTCGATCTCGTGCTCGAACGCGGCCGCTGGCTCACCTCCGACGTCGAGTTCGTCGGCTGACCGCGCGCCCGAGCGCACACCCGTACCAGAAGCAGTGAGGAGCAGGACCGTGGCGAACCCGACTGGACGAGGCTCCGGCATCGCATCCCCAGCCCGCCGATCGATGGCCGCGGCCGCCCGCGCGGCGGCCAAGCGCACGGACCGGACCGGGCCCGGGACCCAGGTGCCCCTCAGGGTGGCGGAGCAAGGCACCGGGCCGGTCCCCGCCCCGGATCAGGCGGCTCGGGACGGAGCGGACCCGGTGGAGCCGGACGGGATCCGGCTGGAGGCGCCGGACGACGCGGATCAGGGGCGGCGCGCGGACGATCAGTACGCGGGTCCGGTCCTGCACGCGGACGTGGCGGCGACCGAGGCGGCGCGGGGCCGGCGGCGTGGCCGGCTGTGTGCCGTGCTGGCGGTGCTGGTGGCGGTGACACTGACGGCGGCCGGTGTTCTCGGCGCGCAGTACGCGGACGGCCGGCTCACGGACAGGGCGCGCGTCGAGGCGCCGGCCGCGGCGCGGAAGGCGGCGCCCGTGGTGCTGTCGTACGACTACCGGCGGCTCGACCGGGACTTCGCAGCGGCGCGCGGGCATCTGACCGGGAAGTTCCGTGACGAGTACGGCAGGACCACCTCGAAGGTGGTCGCGCCGACCGCGACCAAGTACCACGGAGTGGTCAAGGCCTCGGTGGTACGGCCGCCGGACGGCGGCGCACCGGCCGTCTCGGTGGTGTCGGCCTCGCCCGACCGGGCCGTGGTGCTGCTCTTCGTCAATCAGGTGACCACGAGTACGCAGGTCACAGGTCCGCGTGTGGATCTGAACCGGGTGCGGATGACGATGGCCCGCACCTCCGACGGCTGGAAGGTGAGTGCGGTGGACGCGCTGTAGCCGCAGCGCGCGTATCCGCGCGGCGCCTCCGGTGCCGGGACGGCAGAAGCCTGTTGAGCAGGCCCTGCGTCCCTGCGCCGGAGGCGCCTTTTCGTCTGCCCTTTTGCCCGATTTTTTGCCTGCCTTCTTGCCTCCCGGTTCGTCTGCCGCTCTTGACAGCTCGACCAGGCCCGAGGCAATCTTCCGTTAAGCAGAAACTAACTTCCGCAATACGGAAGGAGCGCAGAGCCCTCATGGCCCGCTTCTCAGAAGACGCAGTCACGGACCGGCGCTTCGATGTGAACCTCTCGATCCTCTTCACGGAACTCCCGCTCCTGGAGCGCCCCGCCGCAGCCGCGGCCGCGGGCTTCACGGCGGTCGAGCTGTGGTGGCCCTGGATCGAGACCCCCACCCCGCCGCGAAACGAGCTCGACGCCCTCAGGAAGGCACTCGAGGACGCCGGCACCCGGCTGGTGGGCCTGAACTTCTACGCCGGGCAGCTACCGGGCCCCGACCGCGGCGCGCTCTCCGTACCCGGCGAGGAGTCCGACCGGTTCCGGGCCAACATCGAGGTGGCCGCCGACTTCGCGGCGTCGGTGGGCTGCAAGGCGCTGAACGCGCTGTACGGCAACCGCGTCGACGGCGTCGACCCGCAGATCCAGGACGCCCTCGCGCTGGAGAATCTGGTGCTCGCGGCCCGTGCGGCCGACCGCATCGGGGCGATCCTGCTGGTCGAGACGCTCAACAAGCCCGAATCGCCGCTCTACCCGCTGGTCAGCGCCCCGGCCGCGATCGAGGTCGTGGACAAGGTGAACGCCGCGACGGGGCTCGGCAACGCGAAGTTCCTGCTGGATATCTACCACCTGTCGATGAACGGCGAGGACGTCTCCCAGGTCATCGCCGCCTACGCCGGCAGGACCGGCCACGTCCAGATCGCCGACAACCCGGGACGCGGCGCGCCGGGCACCGGCTCGCTCCCGCTGGAGCAGTTCATCGACGAGCTGGACAAGGCCGGTTACGACGGCTGGATCGGCCTGGAGTACAAGGCCGGCGACCGCCCGAGCGCAGAGTCGTTCGACTGGCTCCCGGCCGAGGCGCGCGCGGCCCGCTGAACTCGCTGACGTACCAGAGCTTTTAGGAAGGCACCCTCATGAGCACCCTCGCAGACTCCTCCCGCCCGGCGATCGCATGGATCGGACTCGGCATCATGGGCTCCCCCATGTCCGAGAACCTGCTGAAGGCGGGCTACTCCGTCACGGGCTTCACCCTGGAGCAGGACAAGCTGGACCGACTCGCCGCGGCAGGCGGCACCGTCGCGGGCTCGATCGCCGAGGCCGTCAAGGACGCCGACGTCGTCATCACGATGGTGCCCGCTTCCCCCCAGGTCGAGGCCGTCTCGTACGGCCCCGACGGCATCCTGGAGAACGCGAAGCAGGGCGCGCTGCTGATCGACATGTCGTCGATCACCCCGCAGACCTCCGTCGACCTCGCGAAGAACGCGGCGGAGAAGGGCATCCGCGTCCTGGACGCGCCGGTCTCCGGCGGCGAGGCCGGTGCCATCGAGGCCGTGCTCTCCATCATGGTCGGCGGCGAGCAGGCCGACTTCGAGCGTGCGCTGCCGATCCTCGAGGCACTGGGCAGGACCATCGTGCTGTGCGGCCCGCACGGCTCGGGCCAGACGGTCAAGGCCGCAAACCAGCTGATCGTGGCGGTCAACATCCAGGCGTGCGCCGAGGCGGTGGTGTTCCTGGAGAAGTCCGGCGTGAACCTCCAGGCCGCACTGGACGTCCTGGGCGGCGGCCTGGCCGGCTCGACCGTACTGGCCCGCAAGAAGGACAACTTCCTGAACCGGGACTTCAAGCCCGGCTTCCGGATCGACCTGCACCACAAGGACATGGGCATCGTCACGGACGCCGCCCGCAACGTCGGTGCCGCACTGCCGGTCGGCGCGGTCGTCGCCCAGCTCGTCGCCTCACTGCGCGCGCAGGGCGACGGCGGCCTGGACCACTCGGCCCTCCTGCGCTCCGTCGAACGTCTCTCCGGCTCCCCGGCCTGACCACCCCCGGGCCCAGCCCGCCCCGGTCCACCACGGCCCCGCGGCCCGCCCCGTGCTTGCCCCCCGGCAGTAGCCACCGACGTCCCCTGCCCTGGCTCACCACGACCGCGCCGCGCAAGGCCCCTGCCCTGATCAATCACAGCCCGTGGCCGGCCCCGTGCTTGCCCCCACCGGCAACAGCCACCAACGGCCCCTGCCCTGGCTCACCACGACCGCGCCGCGCAAGGCCCCTGCCCAGGTAAGCCACGGCTCCATGAAAGCGGCCCACCCCGTGATCAGCCCCCACCGGGCAGCAACCACCAACAGCCCCCGCCCAGGCTGGCCACGGCCCCGTGAACCCCGGTCGGTGCCGGCGCTGACACCTGTCCTGTCGCGCCCAGGCGCCGGCGCCGGCCGGAACCCCACTCCTCGATTTCAACAAACTGTTGACGTTTCCTTCGTCGCGTACCTACGCTCCTCGAACCGTCACCAGTGCAGCTCCCCGTACGGAAGGTCACGATGTCGAAGCGCGTGCTCACGACCGAGTCCGGCGCCCCTGTCGCCGACAACCAGAACTCCGCCACCGCCGGCGTCGGTGGCCCGCTCCTCCTGCAGGACCAGCACCTGCTGGAGAAGCTCGCGCGCTTCAACCGTGAGCGCATCCCGGAGCGCGTGGTCCACGCCCGCGGCAGCGGCGCGTACGGCTACTTCGAGGTGACCGACGACGTCACCGGCTACACCAAGGCCGGCTTCCTGTCCGAGGTGGGCAAGCGCACCGAGACGTTCCTGCGCTTCTCCACCGTTGCCGACTCGCTCGGCGGGGCGGACGCGGTGCGCGACCCCCGCGGCTTCGCCCTGAAGTTCTACACCGAAGAGGGCAACTACGACCTGGTCGGCAACAACACCCCGGTGTTCTTCATCAAGGACCCCGTCAAGTTCCCCGACTTCATCCACTCGCAGAAGCGCGACCCGTTCACGGGCAAGCAGGAGCCGGACAACGTCTGGGACTTCTGGGCGCACGCCCCCGAGGCGACGCACCAGATCACCTGGCTGATGGGCGACCGCGGCATCCCCGCCTCGTACCGCCACATGAACGGCTACGGCTCCCACACCTACCAGTGGACGAACGAAGCGGGCGAGGCCTACTTCGTGAAGTACCACTTCAAGACCAACCAGGGCATCCGCTGCCTGTCGTCGGAGCAGGCCGCCGAGGTGGCCGGCAAGGACGCCACCTCGCACCAGACCGACCTGCTGCAGGCCATCGAGCGCGGGGTGAACCCGTCCTGGACCCTGTACGTCCAGGTCATGCCCGCGGCCGATGCGGCGGAGTACCGCTTCAACCCGTTCGACCTGACCAAGGTGTGGCCGCACAGCGACCACCCGCTGCAGCGGGTGGGCCGTCTGGTCCTCGACCGCAACCCCGACAACGTCTTCGCCGAGGTCGAGCAGGCCGCGTTCTCGCCGAACAACTTCGTTCCCGGCATCGGCCCGTCGCCCGACAAGATGCTCCAGGGCCGCCTTTTCGCGTACGCGGACGCCCACCGCTACCGCCTGGGGGTGAACCACACCCAGCTGCCGGTGAACGCGCCGAAGGCGACCGTGGCCGAGAACTACGGCCGCGACGGTTTCATGGCCACCCGCAACGGCTCGCGTCACGACAAGAACTACGAGCCCAACTCGTATGCGGGACCCACCCAGACGGGCGCGGCACTCTCCGCCCCCCTCGCGGTCCACGGCTGGACCGGCACCCACGCCGCGCCCGAACACGTCAAGGACGACGACTTCTTCCAGGCCGGTGAGCTCTACCGCCTGATGTCCGAGGAGGAGAAGCAGCGCCTGGTCGCGAACATCGCCGGCGGGCTGTCCCAGGTCTCCCGCGACGACGTGATCGAGAAGAACCTCGCCCACTTCCACGCCGCCGACGCCGACTACGGCAAGCGTGTTGAGGAGGCGGTCCGCGCCCTGCGCGAGGACTGATACACAAGCTGCGCCCGGAGTCCGACGGGAGGTCGACTCCGGGCGCGGGCCCGCGCCTTGGACCCGGATGAGGGGTGGTCGTACGGCGCGGGCCGGGACGAGGGGCCGCGGCGGCGGGCGATGCCAGTGCGGTGGTCAAGGTCTGCGGTGCGCCCTCCGGCCTGAAGGTCGGCGCGCCGGGATCAATCGCGATCGCCGCGGCCCCCTTACCGGCGCCCGACGCGCGGCGCACCCTCCCCCCAGACCCGCCCGGCGGAGCGAACGTCCTGTCGCGCCAGCCTCGCCCCGTCGGGCGGCAACAACGTCACCAGCCGGAGCACGACGGCGTCGCCTGGATGCTCAGAGGTCGGTGCAGCTGGATGCTCAGAGGTCGGTGCAGCCGGCCATGACGTCTGCTCAGAGCCCTGGCCCCAGGTGTCAGCCGGCCGAGCCGACAGAGCGGGCGACGAGGTCCACCAGCGTGTCCACCAGCGCGGCGTCGGGCAGCTCCTGCTCGACGATCAGCCGGAAGAGCAGCGGCGCGGCCACCAGGGTCGCCGCGGCCCGGACATCGGTGTCGGGCCGCACCTCACCACGGGCGATGGCGCGCTCGAGGATGCGCCTGGTCTCGCTCGTGATCCGCTCGGTGTACTCCGCGACCGCTTCAACGATGCTCACGATCGGGGGGCCGGGTGGCCTGCACGGCAGGTTCGGGAGAGCTTGTGGTCCGACCGCGTGACGTCTCCAGCCGAATGCGGCCGCGTGGCGCGCCGGTCTGTGCCACCCGCGGCGCAGGGTGCTTGGGTCTGGGGGCCGGGTATGCGAAGGCTCCTGTTGTCTTTCCTTGCGGCCGGTCGGCTCCCGGCCTTCCTTATGCGCGTCGCCCGCCTTCGGCGTTGCGTGCCGTCCGAAAGGCCGAAGGGGAAATCATGGTGGCAGGAAGTGCCGACGAAAGCCGTGGGACGGTGTCCGCGCAACTTCTCAGAGGGCTTTTCCCCGGCTTCGCCACCGGAGGCTGATCTCCGATGCAGGACCATGTCACGCCTCGCCGGGTGGTGATCCTCGGCGGGGGTTTCGCCGGGCTGTTCGCCGCCCGCGCCCTACGCCGGTCGCCGGTCGCGGTGACCGTGGTCGACCGCCGCGCCCACCACCTCTTCCAGCCGCTGCTCTACCAGTGCGCTTCCGGAATCCTGTCCGAGGGCCAGATCGCGCAACCGCTCCGCGCGGTGCTACGACGCCACCACAACGTGAGCTGCCTGCTCGCCGAAGCCACCGACGTGGATGTCGAAGCCCGCCTCGTCCACGCCCGACGACCCGACGGCGGTGCCGTCGAGCTGCCCTATGACGATCTGATCGTCGCGGTCGGCATGCGCCAGTCCTACTTCGGGCATGACGAGTTTGCCACGCATGCCCCCGGCATGAAGACGCTGAACGACGCGCTGGACATCCGCCGGCGGATCTACCTGGCGTTCGAGATGGCCGAAACGGCCACAAATGCCAGGGAGCGGCAGCAGTGGCTCACGTTCGCGCTGGTCGGCGGCGGGCCGACCGGTGTCGAACTCGCAGGACAGATCAGGGAGATCGCCGGTCACACGCTCGATCGGGAGTTCCGGACGATCGACTCCGCCCAGGCCCGGGTGCTGCTCTTCGAGGGGTCCGACGAGGTGCTGGGCGCGTTCGGCCGCCCACTGGCCCATCGCGCTGCCCGGACCCTTCAGAGCCTCGGGGTGGAGCTCCACCTGGGCACGAGGGTCACCGATGTCGACGCCCGCGGCCTGACGGTGCAAGACGCGGACGGTGCGACCGCCCGGTTCGAGGCTCGGACTGTGCTGTGGACGGCGGGGGTCGAGGCACCGCCCATCGCCGCCGCGGTGGCCCGGGCAACCGGCGCCACCCAGGACCGCGCCGGGCGTATCGCCGTCGAACCCGACCTCACGCTCCCCGGCCATCCGGAGATCCGCGTCACGGGCGATGTGATGAGCCTGAACCGGCTGCCGGGGCTGGCCGAGGTCGCCATGCAGTCGGGCGCATACGCGGGCCGGGTCGTGCGCCACGCGGTGGAGTGCAGGACGAAGCAGCCGAAGCCCTTCAAGTACTGGGACCTCGGCAGCGCCGCGTACATCTCCCGTGGCCGGGCTGTCGTCAAGGTGGGCCCGCTGCACCTTTCGGGTGTGCCCGGCTGGCTGGCCTGGCTCTTCATCCATCTGGCCTTCCTCACCGGATTCCGCAGCAGGCTGGGAGCGGTGCTCAGCTGGTCCGTCGCCTTCGCCACCAGCTCGCGACGCGAGCGCGCCTTCACCTCGCCCGACGTCGACGCGTCAGGCGCCTTCACCTCGCCCGACGTCGACGCGTCGGCTGCCCGGGCCCCCGGGCCGAAGGCGCGGCGCCGTTGGCCCAGACGCCTTTGGCCCAGACGCCTTTGGCCCAGGCGGGCGCCCGGGCAGAAGGCCCCGCCGCCTCTCTGACCACGGCATCCGGCCGACACGTCCCGGCTGCCGCCCCTTCGCACCTGTCGTTCCTCAGCCCCCGCGCCCCGCGGGGCAGACCATCGAGGCGCACATGCTCAGCACAGCGGCCATTCTGGCGGAGACCCCGCCCCAACTCCTGCCGGCTCGCGAACTGATGGCCTTCACCCTGGCCTCGCACATCCTGCTGGTCCCGTTCGGAGTGGCACTGCCCTTCATCACGGTGCTCATGCATTACCGGGCGCTGCGCCACAACGACGCCGTCGCCCTTCAGCTCGCGCGGCGCTGGTCGGCGGTGATGGCCGTCCAGTTCGCCATCGGCGTCGTCACCGGCACTGTCCTGTCCTTCGAACTCGGTCTGCTGTGGCCCGGCATGATGGGCCGCTGGGGCGACGTCTTCGGCTTGGGGTTCGGCGTTGAGGCCTGGGCGTTCTTTCTGGAGGCGGTCCTGATCGCGATCTACCTCTACGGTTGGCGCCGGCTCAAGCCCTGGACACACTTCTGGCTGGCCGTGCCGCTGCCGCTGGCCGCGCTGATGGGTGCGTTCGGCATCATCGCGGCCAACTCCTGGATGAATACCCCGCAGGGGTTCCGCCTCGATGCCCAGGGCAATCCCGTCGACGTCAATGTGCGGCAGGCGATCTTCACGCCGATGTTCGGCCCCGAGTACTGGCACTTCGTGGTCGCGATGTTCCTGACCGCCGGCTATGTGGTGGCCGGCGTGTACGCGGTCGGCTGGCTGCGGGGGCGGCGCGACCGGTACCACCGGCTCGGCTTCACGCTGCCCTTCACGGTGGCCGCAATCCTCACACCGGTGCAGTTCATGCTCGGCGACTCGGCCGCCCGTTCCGTTTTCCACAAGCAACCGATCAAGTTCGCCGCCATGGAGATCGTCTGGAAGACGGACACTCACGTGCCCGAGTACATTTTCGGACGGCTGAACAGCGACGGGACGATCTCAGGCGGAATCAAGATCCCTCAGCTGGACTCCATTCTCGCCGGTTTCAAGCCCAGCACCCAGGTGACCGGGCTGACGTCGGTGCCGGCCGCCGACCGCCCCACGACCGTCCAGGCCAACATCGTCCACTGGGCGTTCGACATCATGGCCACCGTCGGCAGCCTGCTGATCCTGCTCGCGCTCTGGTACGCCTGGTCCTGGCTGCGACACCGGGACCTCCCTCGCAGCCGCTGGTTCTTCCGCTGCGCGGCAGTCGCGGGAGCCGCGTGCCTGGTCACCGTGGAGTGCGGCTGGATCACCACGGAGGTCGGCCGCCAACCCTGGATCGTCTACAACCACATGAGGGTCTCGGAGGCGGTGACCGACACCCGCGCCGGAACGCTGTGGGCGATGCTCGGCATCGTGATCATTGTGTACGTCGCCGTCTTCGGCTCGTTCCTCGCGATCGTCCTGAAGATGCGAACTCGCTGGCGCATCGCCGACGAGGGCTCAGCCGCCGCGCGCGCCGTGCTGCACCCTGAGACCGACACCCCCTACGGGCCCAGAAGCAAGCCCGAGCCCACAGCCGCAGGGGCCGCGCCTGGTGGCGGCGCCGATCGCACCTCTGGCGGTGCGTCATGATGGCCGATCTCATCGCATGGGTCCTGGTGGCCGTGATCGCCGCCTACGCCTGTGCCGGGGGTACTGACTACGGGGCGGGTTTCTGGGACCTCATGGCCGGCGGGGCGGATCGCGGCAAGCGGCCGCGCTGGCTCATCGACCACGCGATGGCGCCGGTCTGGGAGGCCAACAACGTCTGGTTGATCTTCGTCTTCGTCGTCATGTGGACCGGCTTCCCGACGATGTTCCAGGCCGTCTCCGAGGCAATGTGGCTGCCGCTGGCGCTGGCGGCTGTAGGCCTGGTGCTCCGCGGTGCCGGATTCGCGCTGCGCAAGCCGTCCCGCCGCCTGGCCAAACGGCGGGTCTACGGTGCGATGTTCGCCATCTCATCGCTGCTCACGCCGTTCTTCCTCGGGGCGGTGCTCGGCGGCATCGCCTCCGGTCGGGTCGCGGTCGGGACGACGGCCTCCGCGGACGCCTGGGCCAATTCGACCTCCCTCCTCGCCGGCCTGCTGGCCATCGCCGCCACCGCGTTCCTCGGGGCGGTGTTCCTCTGCTCCGACGCCCGGCGGTTCGGCGCCGACGACCTCGTCGAATACTTCCGACTGCGGGCGCTGCTCGCCTTCGCCGCCGTCGTCGTCCTCGCACTCATCGGCCTGCCGGTCACCCATGGTGACGCCCGGTACGTCTGGGAGGGCCTCACCGGTGGCTGGGGCCTGCTGCTGGTCGTCCTGGCCGCGGTCTGCGGGCTTGCGACGGTGCTGCTTCTGCTGCGCAGGTCCTACGGCTGGTCCCGCTACACCTCGGTGGCGAGCGTCGCCCTGACCGTTGGCGCCTGGGGCTTCGCACAGAGCCCCTACCTGTTGCCCACTTCGCTGACGGTGGCCGAAGCGGCCGGCGCTGCTCACACCCTGCGCTGGCTGGCCATTGTCACGCTCATCGCGATCGTGCTGGTCGGCCCGGCGCTGGTACTGCTGTACCGGCTCGACACGCTGGGGGAGCTCGAGCCGCTCACCGACGCCGATACTCGGGCCGCCCGTGCCCCTGGGGACAACGTGTAGCGCGCCGCGTCGCAGCACTGCGGCACCCCGCCAGCGCAGCCGGGCGGCGATGTGGTCGCCGACCCGCAGAGCGTCGGCGATGGCCGTCAGTGACGGGTCGACCGCGCCGATGCTCGGGAAGAAGCTGGTGTCGACGACGTAGAGGTTGTCGAGTTCGTGGGCTTTGCAGTCGACATCCAGTGCGGAGCTGTCCGGGTCGTCACCGAACCGGATGGTGCCGGCCTGGTGCGCGGTGGCCCGATGGGCATGCTTTTGTGCAGATAGATGCTGTGCGACAGCAGATGGTGCTCGTGCATGCCCAAGTGCCGAGCATTCCCTGCAGCTTGTGCTGGAGGCGCTTCAGGCCGGCGATGTCGTTCTTCTCGTCGAGAGCCAGGTGGATGGCGTCGTCCTTGTCGAGCGGGACGCGGCTCTCGGGCAGCGGGAGATCCTCCCCGCACAGCCAGAAGTCGACGGCGTGGTGCGCCGGCATCTCGAACGGCATGTCGGGCGAGACCGCGCGCCGGCCCAGCGCGGCGCCTCGCCGTGGATCTGGTCGGCGTCCGACTTGCCGAGCATCCGGATGCCGCCGAGCGGGAAGTCCCGGTCGTCCGCCCCCAGATACCGGTCGTGCAGTGCCAGGGTCTTCTGAAGCCATCGGTCGGTCTCGGGGGCGGCGATCCGACGGGAGCCGAACAGGTGCACATTCGCCGGATCGCCCGCACGGCGTTCGCCGCGTCGGCGATGGCCTACTTGGTGACTTGAGTCGATCACTCGGGAGGTACGCCGTTCGCGTGCATGCAAAGCCCGATCCACAGGTTCTGAGCATGGCTCCCGCTCCGGACGTGGTTGAGTCGCCGGCATGACCAAGAGCGACGCCGCGGCCCTGTTCGGCAACCGTTTCCTGACCGCGCCCGCTCCCTCGGAGAAATTCCCCGAGGAGGGCATGACCGCGACGGACGCCATGAGGCTGCTGGATGAGGACCTCGTCATGGAGGGCGACCCGCAGCGCAACCTCGCCACGTTTGTCACCACCTGGATGGAGCCGGAGGCGCAACGGATCATCGCCGAGAACCTCCACCGCAACTTCATCGACCACGCGGAGTACCCCATCTCCGCCGAGATCGAGCGGCGCTGCGTGCGCATGCTCGCCGACCTCTTCCACGCGCCGGGCAAGACCACCGGATGTCGGACCCAGGGCTCGTCCGAGGCGATCATGCTCGGCGCGCTGTCGCTGAAGTGGAAGTGGCGGGAGCGCCGCCAGGCGGCCAACCTGTCGGTCGACCGGCCCAACCTGGTCTTCGGCGGCGACGTCCACGTCGTGTGGGAGAAGTTCTGCCGCTACTTCGACGTCGAGCCGCGGATCGTGCCGCTTGCCGAGGACAAGTACACGATCGGCCCGGAGGACGTGGAGCCCCACCTCGACGAGAACACGATCGGCGTCGTCGCCGTCCTCGGCACCACGTTCACCGGCCACAAGGACGACGTCGTCGGGATCGACAAGCTCCTGCGGGACGTACGCAAAGAGCGGGACCTCGACATCCCGATCCACGTTGACGGCGCCAGCGGCGGCTTCGTGTGGCCCTTCCTCTACCCGGACTCGAAATGGGACTTCCGGCTCGAGCAGGTCCGCTCGATCAACGTCTCGGGACACAAGTACGGCCTGGTCTATCCCGGCATCGGCTGGCTGGTCTTCCGCGAGGAGTCCGACCTGGCCAAGAACCTCGTGTTCTACGAGAACTACTTGGGCAAGACCGACGCGACGTTCACGCTGAACTTCTCGACCGGCGCGGCGATGGTGCTCGCGCAGTACTACAACTTCGTGCGGCTCGGTCGCCAGGGCTACACCTACGTCATGGAGACGATGCAGCAGAACGCCCGCGCATTGGCGGACAACCTGCGCAGCAGCGGCCGCTTCGAAGTGATCGGCAGCGACGTCGAGCAGCTGCCGCTGGTCGCTTTCCGCCTCGCCGGCAAGCACGCCTACGACGAGTCCGACATCGCCTGGCAGCTCTCGGCCGAGCGCGGCTGGATGGTGCCGGCGTACACGCTCCCTCCCAACGCCGAGCGGGTGAAGATCCTGCGTGCCCTGGTCAAGGAGACCCTGAGCCGCGAGCAGATCGAGCGCCTGACCCAGGACATCGCCGACGCGTGTGACACCTTGGACCGCAAGGGTGCGACCCACGAGGTCGAGCGGGCCCAGGTCCACCGCGGCACCGGCTACTGACGCCCGCAGCCGGCGCCCCGAGGGACGGGCGATCAAGCCGCTCCCTGCTGCGCACTGGGCGTGGTCAGGCTCCCGGGCGAGATCCCGACCGAGTTCCTGCGCCACGCCGTCGACTTCGCCAACGACACCCTCCTGGGCACCCTGGGCGCAACCCTGATCGTCCACCCCAGGACCGAGAAGGACCACCGCGCCGCGGTGGAGGCGGCCTTGGACGGGCTGCGTTACGGAACCCTCGGCGTCAACTGCTGGTCCGCGGTGGGCTTCCTGCTCGGTTACACCCCCCTGGGGGGCCTACCCGGGCAACACCCGGCAGGACATCGGCAGCGGCATCGGCTTCGTCCACAACGCCTTCATGCTCGATGACATCGAGAAGACCATTCCTGCGCGCCCCGTTCGCCCCCGCCCCGCGCGGCCTGCTCACCGGCTCGCCCTCGCTCTCCCCCCGCCCTCCCTACTTCGTCACCAACCGCACGGCCCGGACCACCGTCGAACGGGTCACCCGCTTCACCGCCGCTCCCGGCATCGCCAAGCTGCCCGCCATCTTCGCCTCCGCGCTGCGCGGCTGACCCGGCCCGCACCCCGCCCCCTGAGCCGCTACCAGAGACGAGAGGCCGCACCGCCTGGTCGAGTGGGGAGGCTCTCACCGCAGCAAGCCACGCACGCGCCACAGTTCATTGAGGTGGCTGAGGTGATCCTGAGCTGCAGGTTCCGCTCTGCACCGGTCGCGTACGACGGCGGCCGGTTCGCGGCTGGTCGGGATGAGCGAGGAGATCGATTGCCGGTTTCCTCGCAGGGCGCCTTCGCCTTCGCCTCGCTGAGCGTCGTCCTCCGGCTCGGGGATCGAGGTCCGGACACGGTCCCGCACCACGTGCTCGACGGTCAGGGCCCGGCCTTCGCACAGAGGCCGGGCCCTGGTCCGTTGCACCGGCGGACGGCGGGCTCAGCGCACCTTTTCGCCGGCCGCCAGCGCCGCGACCGTCCGTTCCAGGCGGGCCTTGCGGGTACGGTCCGTTCCGGCCTTCAGCAGGCCGAGGACGACCAGGTACCGTTCCGTCTTGTTGAGCCCGTCGAAGGTCTCCCGCGCCCGCGAGTTCACCTCGAGCGCCGCTTCCAGGTCCGGCGGCACCGTGGCGCCCCGCTGGGAGACGTACGCGGCCTCCCAGCGTCCGTCGGCCTTGGCCGCGGCAACCTCCGCGAGCCCCGCCTCCCGCATCCGCCCCTGTGCCGTCAGCTCCTCGACCCGCTTGACGTTCACCTGCGACCAGGTGCTCCGCGGCCGGCGGGGCGTGATCTTCTGCAGGTAGTGCACCTCGCCACGCGAGCGCCGCAGGCCGGTGATCCAGCCGAAGCAGAGCGCCGCGTCGTTGACGTCGCCGGCGGTCGGCGAGGGCACCCCGGAGCCCTTCTTCGCGAGCTCGACCCACAGGCCGGGCACCGTCCCGTTGTGCTCCTCCAGCCAGGCCTCCAGCTCCGTCGGACCGGCGAAGCCGAGCAGCGGCAGTCCGTCCAGCGTTTCCATCGGCACCTCCTCCTTTCGGCTCACGCTAGAGCACCGGGCGGCCGCGCCCTGCCCTGATTCGGGTGCGCCGGGAATCCCGTGGCCGACGCAGGACAAGCGGAAGGGGCCGCGCACCCCTCTGCGGGTGAACGGCCCCTTCGTGAAAGGCTCCTTGGTGAACGGCTCCTCGGGCCGGCGCTTGTGGCCGGCCCCGGCAGATCAGACCTTCAGCGGCTTGATCGCCGT
The DNA here is from genome assembly GCF_036057275.1 of Streptomyces sp. NBC_00390. Classification (NCBI taxonomy): domain Bacteria; kingdom Bacillati; phylum Actinomycetota; class Actinomycetes; order Kitasatosporales; family Streptomycetaceae; genus Streptomyces; species Streptomyces sp. NBC_00390. The sequence continues at coordinate 1,554,560 of NZ_CP107945.1, forward strand.
CGGCGCGTGGCCGGGCTCCGTGGCGAGCTCCTCGAACTCGACGACGTTGCTGATGTCCGCCGTGGTGCTCATGGAGATGTTGGTGACCCGCTCCAGGATCGCCTCGACGACGACCGGCACCCGGTACTCGGCCGCGAGCTTCTTCGCCTCCTCGAAGGCGGGCAGCAACTGGTCCGGCTCGGTGACCCGGATGGCCTTGCAGCCCAGGCCCTCCACGACCTTGACGTGGTCCACACCGTAGACGCCGAGTTCGGGGGCGTTGATGTTCTCGAACTCCAGGTTGACCTGGAAGTTGATGTCCAGGCCGAGCTGCGCCTGGCGGATCAGGCCCAGGTACGAGTTGTTCACCAGCACGTGGACGTACGGGATCCGGTGCTGCGCGCCGACCGCCAGCTCCTCGATCATGAACTGGAAGTCGTAGTCGCCGGACAGGGCGACCACCAGGGACTCCGGGTCGGCGGTGGCGACTCCGAGGGCGGCCGGGATGGTCCAGCCGAGTGGGCCGGCCTGGCCGCAGTTGATCCAGTGGCGCGGCCTGTAGACGTGCAGCATCTGCGCGCCGGCGATCTGGGAGAGGCCGATGGTGGTGACGTAGCGCGTCTCCGGACCGAAGGCCTTGTTCATCTCCTCGTAGACGCGCTGCGGCTTGAGCGGCACGTTGTCGAAGTGCGTACGGCGCTGCAGCGTGGCCTTGCGCTCGTTGGTGGCGGCCACCCACGTGGCGCGGTCGGGCAGCCTGCCGGCCGCCTTGAGTTCCTTGGCGACCTCGACGAAGAGCTCCAGCGCGGCCTTGGCGTCGGAGGCGATGCCGTAGTCCGGAGCGAAGATCTTGCCGATCTGGGTGGGTTCGATGTCGACATGGACGAACGTGCGGCCCTTGGTGTAGACCTCCAGCTTGTAGCCGGTGTGGCGGTTGGCCCAGCGGTTGCCGATGCCGAGGACGAAGTCGGAGTCCAGGAAGTTCGCGTTGCCGTAGCGGTGCGAGGTCTGCAGGCCGACCATGCCGGCGTTCAGTTCGTGGTCGTCCGGGATGGTGCCCCAGCCCATCAGGGTCGGGACGACGGGGGTGCCGGTGATCTCCGCGAACTCGACCAGCAGGTCCGAGGCGTCGGCGTTGATGATGCCGCCGCCCGCGACGATGAGCGGTCGCTCGGATTCCAGCAGGAACGAGATCGCCTTCTCGATCTGGGCCCGGGTCGCGGACGGCTTGTAGACCGGCAGCGGCTCGTACGTCTCGGGGTCGAACTCGATCTCGGTCAGCTGGACGTCGATCGGCAGGTCGATGAGGACCGGACCGGGACGGCCGGAGCGCATCAGGTGGAACGCCTGCTGGAAGACGCCGGGCACCTGGGCCGCCTCCAGGACGGTCGTCGCCGCCTTGGTGACGGGCTTGGCGATCGAGGCGATGTCGACCGCCTGGAAGTCCTCTTTGTGGATCACGTGTGTCGGGGCCTGGCCGGTGATGCACAGGATCGGGATCGAGTCACCGATCGCCGAGTACAGGCCGGTGATCATGTCGGTGCCCGCCGGGCCGGAGGTGCCGATGCACACCCCGATGTTGCCGGGGTCGGCCCGGGTGTACCCCTCGGCCATGTGGGACGCCCCCTCGACGTGACGGGCGAGCGTGTGGTCGATGCCGCCGCCGGCCTGGAGGGCCTTGTAGAAGGGGTTGATCGCCGCGCCCGGCACACCGAACGCGTGGGTGACGCCTTCACGCTTGAGGATCTCAACTGCCGCGCGGGCGGCGGTCATACGAGGCATGGGGTGCTCCTGCTTCGGCCTGGCGGATCGGGCTCTGTCGCGCCACCTGAGAGCTTCGATTCCGAGTGCTTTCCGAGTTCTTCCATAATACGGAAATTAAGTTCTGCTATACGGAAGCAATGTAGGACGCCCCCGTGACGACGTCAAGACAGGGGCGGCGCCGGGCGGGCCGGTCCGGTCCGGGCCGGCAGGGGGAACCGGCCGAGTCCTCGAAGTGCCTCGCGAAGTGCGCACAGTTGGTGGACGATGGACCACAGCCCTGGGGAAGCGGCTGGAAGGGGGCCGAATGATGATCGAGAGCGTGCCGGTGCGCTGTCCGGCCTGCCGCCGGGACCACCTGTACGCACCGCCCGTCTATCCGTGCGCCTGCGGCGCCCCGCTCGTGCCCCCGCTGGTGCGCCCCGCCACTCCGGAGCCGATCACCCACCGCACATGGACGGACGACTGGGTGGCTGTGCGCTGCCCCGAGTGCGACCGCCGGGACGAGTGGCCGCAGCCCGAGCTCGGCTGCCCCTGCGGGACGGTCCTGCGCATAGCCGTCCACCCGGACCGTGCGTCCGCGCCGGAGCCCGCGTCCATGACGGAGATCGCGTCAGGCACGATGCCCGCATCCGGCCCGGAGCCCGCGGAAGCCTCCGGGCAGCGCGATCCGGCCGACGGGCCCGTACACACACCGCTGCCGCGTACCGCCGTCGCGGCGCGGCGCCCCACCTTCCGGCCGGTCACCATCCGCACCACCCGCGACGCGGTCACCGCCGCAGCTCTCTATCTCAAGTGGCTGGGCTTCCGCGACGTGGTCCAGCCGGACGTCAGGCCGCTCTCGGGGATCGATCTGCACGGCCCCGGCCTGGTCGCCCAGGTCGACCCGTCCACCCGGCCCGCCACGCTGCGCGACATCGAGTGTCTGTGGCTGAACGGGCTGAGCGCGTCGGCCGAGAGCGTCTTCTTCTCCCTGGCGGGCTACGCGGACGACGCACGGGCCCGCGCGGACATCCTCTGCGTCCCGCTCTTCGTACTGGACCTCACGGGCTGCCCCCAGCCGGTGAACGGCCCCGCGGACGACCTGATCTCCGCCGGCGGGTGACACGGCGGGACGGCGCGCGAATCGGGCTGAACCCCAAGCAGAACGCTGAACCTCAAATAAAGCTCTGAACCAGGACGTTCGTGCTTCACCACCGCCCGCGACCGGGCACAACACCAGCACGGTCGCGGCTCGGGGGAGGTGGGCGCGATGCCCTTGGACATGTGGTGGTTCATCGGCGCCGCGGGAGTGTGCCTGGCGGCTGCCGCCGCGTTGCTGCTGCTGCCGGGTGCGCCGGCCGTCGCCGGGACGCCGGGCCCGCAGTCGGTGGCCCTGCTGCGCGGCGGGCGCCGGGCGGCGGTCGTCGTGGCGCTGGTCGCGCTGCATCAGCGCGGCGTGGTGACCACCGGGCGGCACGGCACTGTCCGGACGGACGGCTGGACGCAGGCCGCCGTACGCGACCGGCTCCAGCTCGCCGTGCACACCTCGTTGCGGCGCCCCGTCGGCGTGCGGGTCGTCGTCACCGTCCCCCGCGTGCAGAAGGCGCTCGACGCGCTGCGCGACGAGTGCGCCGCCGCCGGACTGCTGCGGGCGAACGCACGATGGCGCGCCGCCCGCGCGCTGCTCTGCGCCGTACCGCTCACGATCGTCACCGGACTGCTGGTCACACCGATGACCGCCCCCAACACCCCGCTCCAGCTGGCGATTTCGACCGTGCCGTTGGCCGTGGCCGCCGCCCTGTGGGCGATCCCCCGCCGCACCCGAGTGGCCCGCCGGCTGCTCGAGTCCCTGCGGGAGCGCCACCCGCTCGAGCAGCGGCCTCCGCGCGGCGGCCTGGCCGAGTCGCGCGTCCTGACGTGCGTGGCCCTGTACGGGGACTCGGCGCTGACGCTGTACGTCCCCCACTTCGCCCGGGAAGGCGGTCTGCTCGGCCACGGCAGCCGCAACACCGGCTTCGCCGTGTTCAATACCGCACCGGGCAGCGGTTCCACGGGCACCGACCACCCCGGCTGCGGCACAAGCTCGGCCTAGAGAACTGCGGACTCCCGTGCTCGCGCGGGCCCCGTCCCTTCTCGGCCGGGTCAGGCGCGAGTTCGGAGAGGCGGACCGGAGCACCAAGGCGTGCGTGGAACCCGCGGGTTGGCGGCCGCCTGCCGATGACGGCAGTGCGCCGGGCGCAGCCCGATGCAGCAGGCACGCGCCTGAGGACGGCAGGCCGGGGCTTCGGGACCCCGACCGCCCCCGCGCCGTCGTGGTGAAACGTCACAGCACGAACCCGACACAGCCACATGGTTGACAGGGGTCGAGGGAATCGGATGTCGGGGCGGCACGCTGCCGCAAACCTGCTAGCTGTGGACGCGACAGCAGCGGATCAGACAGTTCGGGACACTCCGGACACGCCGCGCCGGTCCGCTCTCCCATGCCCCACGAAAGGTCCGGGATGCCCAAGATCTTCGGCGTAGCCCTTCTTGCACTGCTTCTGGCGGCTGCCTCACCGGCCCCTGCCGGGGCCGAGACATCTGCACACTCCGACCGGATCGCCGGCCGGTACATCGTGACCCTCAAGGACGCCCCCGCGTCCGCGGACGCCGAGGCGGCCGTGGACGCGGCCGTCGAGCAGGCGACTTCCATGGGTGCCGCGGTGCAGCACGTCTACCGTCATGCCCTCCGCGGATACGCGGCATCCATGAGTGCGAGTGCGGCGGCCGCTCTCGCCGATGAGCCAGGGGTCCAGTCGGTACAGCCCGACCGCATCGTGCGGACAGCCGCTCAGACGGTCCCGACCGGTGTGAACCGGACGGACGCGGGGCTCAGCCCCACCGCCGGCATCGACGGCAAGGACACCCGGGTCGACGTCGATGTCGCGGTGATCGACACCGGAATCGATCTGGACCACCCGGACCTGAACGTGTACCGGGACGGTGGCAAGAACTGCTGGCTGTCCTGGCTGCCCCCCAATGACCTGCACGGCCACGGCACTCATGTCGCCGGCACGGTCGGAGCACTGGACAACGGCACCGGAGTGGTCGGCATGGCACCGGGTGTCCGCCTCTGGCCCGTGCAGGTGCTGGGCCCCCTCGGCACCGGCAGCTGGTCGGACGTCATCTGCGGGATCGACCACGTCACCGAGCACGCCGACGACATCGACGTCGTCAACATGAGCCTGGGCGGTGAGGGAACGGACGACGGCGACTGCGGCAAGACCAACGACGACGCCCTGCACCAGGCGATCTGCGCCTCGGTCGAAGCGGGCGTCACCTACGCCGTCGCGGCCGCCAACGATCACGCGGACGCCGCGAAGACCGTACCCGCCTCCTATGACGAAGTGATCACCGTCAGCGCCTTGGCGGACTTCGACGGCAAGCCGGGCGGCCTGGGCCGGTCCACCTGCCGCAGCGACCAGGACGACACGTTCGCCGACTTCTCCAACTTCGGCGCCGACATCGACCTGATCGCGCCGGGTGTGTGCGTCTACTCCACGGCCATGGGCGGTGGCTACACCACCCTGTCCGGCACCTCGATGGCCTCGCCCCACGTCGCCGGCGGCGCAGCCCTGTACCTGGCGAAGAACCCCGACGCATCCCCCAACAGCGTCAAGGCGGCTCTGCAGGGCGCCGGCACCCTCGACTGGACCTGGCCGTCCCAGGACAGTGACGGCACCAAGGAGCGTCTGCTCAGAGTCAGTTCGTTCTGAGCATGCCGACTCTTCGGGCACGGTGCGTGCTCCGGCCGGCCGGCACCTCCCCAGCCACGGTGCGACCCCGTGAGCGGACCTGGACGGGCCCGCTCACGGGGTCGCCCGCTGTAATCCTGCCGCGCACGCAACCGTGGGCAGGCGCGCCGTACCGGCGGGGAGCTGCGTCCCGTCCCCTCAGCCGTACTGCCTGCGCAGTTCGACCTTGCGGACCTTGCCACTGACCGTCATGGGGAAGCCGGCCAGGATCTCCAGCCGGCGCGGGATCTTGTAGTGGGCGAGCTGCTCGCGGCAGTACGCGGTGATGTCCTCCAGCGTGGGCGGGTCCGCCGGGTCGCGCGGAATCACACACGCCAGGATCTCCTCGCCGTACCGCTCGTCGGGCACCCCCACCACCTGGACGTCCGCGATCTTCGGGTGGGAGTACAGGAACTCCTCGATCTCGCGCGGGTAGACGTTCTCACCACCTCTGATGATCATGTCCTTGATCCGGCCGACGATCTGAACATATCCGTCCTCGCGCATCACGGCCAGATCGCCGGTGTGCATCCACCGGCCCGTGTCCACCGCCTCCGCGGTCTTCTGCGGCTCCTCCCAGTAGCCGAGCATCACGCTGTAGCCGCGCGTGCACAGTTCGCCCGCCTCGCCTCGCGGCAGGGTCACGCCTGTCACCGGGTCGACCACCTTGACCTCGACATGCGGCAGCACCCGGCCGACCGTGCCGGTGCGGCGCTCCAGGTCGTCGTCGCGGCGGGTCTGGGTGGAGACCGGCGAGGTCTCGGTCATGCCGTAGCAGATCGACACCTCCGCCATGTTCATCTCGGCGACGACCCGCTTCATCACTTCCACCGGGCACGGCGAGCCCGCCATGATGCCGGTGCGCAGCGAACTGAGGTCGTACGTGGCGAAGTCGGGGAGGTTCAGCTCGGCGATGAACATCGTCGGTACGCCGTACAGCGAGGTGCAGCGCTCCTGCTCGACGGCGCGCAGCGTCGCCGCCGCGTCGAACGACGGAGCCGGGATGACCATGCAGGCCCCGTGCGAGGTGGCGGCAAGGTTGCCCATCACCATGCCGAAACAGTGGTAGAACGGCACCGGGATGCAGACCCGGTCCTGCTCCGAATATGCGATCAACTCCCCCACGAAATAGCCGTTGTTGAGGATGTTGTGGTGGGAGAGCGTGGCACCCTTGGGGAAGCCGGTGGTGCCCGAGGTGTACTGGATGTTGACCGGGTCGTCGCAGGACAACTCCGCCTCGCGGGCAGCCAGTTGTTCGTCCGGGACCCGCTGGGCGGCCTCCAGCAGCACGTCCCAGGAGCCGTCCTCGATGTAGTGCACGGCCCGCAGCCCCGGACAGGCGGGGCGCACCGCGTCCACCATGGCCCGGTAGTCGCTGCTCTTGTGGGTCTGTGAGGCGATCAGCACCGAGATGCCGGCCTGGCCCAGGACGTACTCGAGCTCATGGGCCCGGTACGCCGGATTGATGTTCACCATGATCGCGCCGATACGGGCGGTGGCGTACTGCACCAGCACCCATTCCGCGCAGTTGACCGCCCAGATGCCGACCCGGTCGCCCTTGGCGACCCCGCTGCCCAGCAGGCCGCGCGCCAGCTGGGCCACGGCGGAGCCGAACTCCGCGTACGTCCAGCGGGTGCCCTGCGCCACGTCGACAAGCGCCTCACGCTCCGGCCACGCGGCGATCGCCCGGTCCAGACTGCGCCCGATCGTGTCGCCGATCAGCGGCACCGTACCGGTCCCGTGCGCGTAGGACAGCTCCGTCATCGCAGGTCTCCCTCGTCGTACTCGGCGGCCGATCCCTCGGCCGTGGCCTCGCGCAGCTCGATCCGGCGGATCTTCCCCGACACGGTCTTCGGCAGCTCGCCGAACTCCAGCCTGCGGATGCGCTTGTACGGCGCCAGCACGGCACGCGAGTGTTCGAAGATCAGCTTCGCGGTCGCGGGTCCTGGCTCCCATCCCTCGGCGAGCACGACGTACGCCTTCGGTACGGCGAGGCGCACCGGGTCCGGCGCGGGGACCACTGCGGCCTCGGCGACCGCCTCGTGCTCCAGCAGAGCGCTCTCCAGCTCGAACGGCGAGATCTTGTAGTCGGACGCCTTGAACACGTCGTCGGAGCGCCCGACGTACGTGATGTATCCGCCGGAGTCGCGCGCCCCGATGTCGCCGGTGCGGTAGAAGCCGCCGGCCATGGCCTCGGCAGTGCGCTCCGGGTCCCCGTGGTAGCCGGTCATCAGGCCGACCGGAGCGGTGGACAGGTCCAGCGAGATCTCGCCCTCCTGGGCACCCGGCCTCCCGCTGACCGGATCGAGCAGCTCGACCGTGTAGCCGGGGCTCGGCCGGCCCATAGAGCCCGCCTTGAGCAGCTGGCCGGGGCTGTTGGAGACCTGCACGGCCGTCTCGGTCTGCCCGAATCCGTCACGGACGGTCACGCCCCACTCGCGGCGCACGGTCTCGATGACCTCGGGGTTGAGCGGCTCACCGGCCGCCACCACCTCGCGCGGGGGCGTGGTGAGCGAGCCGAGGTCCGCCTGGATCAGCATCCGCCACACGGTCGGCGGGGCGCAGAAGCTGGTGACCGACGCACGGTCCATCTCCGCCATCAGCCGACCCGCGTCGAACCGCGTGTAGTTGTGGATGAAGACGCACGCCTCGGCGTTCCACGGGGCGAAGAGATTGGACCAGGCGTGCTTGGCCCAGCCCGGCGAGGAGATGTTCAGATGCACGTCGCCGGGCTTCAGGCCGATCCAGTACATCGTGGCCAAGTGGCCGACCGGGTAGGAGACATGAGTGTGCTCGACGAGTTTGGGCTTGGCGGTGGTGCCGGAGGTGAAGTAGAGCATCAGCGGGTCGTCGGCGCGGGTGGGCCCGTCGGGTTCGAAGCTGTCGGGGCACGCGTACACCTCCTCGTACGGCAGCCACCCCTCGGTCCTGTCGCCGCCGACGACGGTCCGGGTGTACTCGCCCGGCACCTCGGCGAACTTCGCGGCATCCTCGGCGCGCACGATCACATGGCGCACGCGGCCCCGCTCGATCCGGTCGCGCAGGTCCGCCGGTCCCAGCAGCGGCGGTGCCGGGATCATGACGGCGCGCAGCTTCATCGCGGCGAGCGCGGTCTCCCACAGCTCGACCTGATTGCCGAGCATCACGAGGATCCGGTCGCCGGCACCCACGCCCTGGGCGCGCAGCCAATTCGCGGCCCGGTTGGAGCGTGCGGACATCTCGGCGAAGGAGAACCGGGAGCGGGGGCCGTCCTCCTCGACGATCTGGAGTGCCGGTGCGTCGTTGTGTTCGGCGATGACGTCGAACCAGTCGAGCGCCCAGTTGAAGTGCTCGAACCGGGGCCACTCGAAGCCGTCGTACGCGCCCGCGTAGTCCTCCCGGTGCTGCAGCAGGAAGTCCCGTGCGGCCCGGAACCTCTCGGTCGCGCTGCCAGACGTCATGTGTCCTCCTCATTGCGGGACCGTCGATCGGCATCGTGTAATCGGTGCCGCACATCTCACTACCCCCGTACGGGGGTGCTCTGTCGCCCGAGTGAGTACCGATGGGTGCCGACAGGAGGTTCAACGCGTGAGCGGACCCGACGAAGCGGTCGAGATGCGGGCGGCGCTGCTGCGGCTGCGGCGCACCACCGGGCTGCCCGTCGCGTTCGGCGGGCTGCTGCACGACGCCCGCCGGCTGTGCATCGCCGAGTTGAACGGAACTGCGACGGGCGCGCTGCGCGGTCTCGCCATCCGCGCGGGCAACGGTCTCGGCGGCAAGTCGATGGCGCTGGCGAGGCCGTGCGCGGTGACCGACTACCCGTCGGCGCGGCACATCAGCCACGAGTACGACGCGGCGGTCGCGGCCGAGGGGCTGCGGTCGGTGGTCGCGGTGCCTGTCGTCGTACGGCGCCGGGTGCGGGGCCTGCTGTACGGGGCGCTGCGTACGCCGGTGCCGCTGGGCGAGCGCACGCTGGACGCGGTGCTGGCGGTCGCGCGGGACGTGGAGCAGACGCTGGTGGTGCGGGACGAGGTGCAGCGGCTGCTGGCCGTGGCGCGGGAGCCGGTGACGCGCGGCACGGGGGCGCTGGAGGACGTCCGAGAGGTGCACGGCGAGCTGCGCGCGCTGGCGCCGCGGATCGCCGACAAGGAGCTGCGCGCGGAGCTGCTGGCCGTGTGCGGGCGGCTGGCGGCCGCCGCGTCCCCGGGGGCGGCCGACCACGCGCACGGGGTCACGCTTGCCCCGCGGGAGCTCGATGTGCTGGCGTGCCTTGCCGCAGGTGCGACGAACGCGACGGCGGCGGACCGGCTGGGCCTGAAGCCGGAGACGGTCAAGGGCTATCTGCGGTCGGCGATGCGCAAGCTGGGCGCGCACACACGCATGGAGGCGGTGGTGGCGGCACGGCGGGCGGGGCTCCTGCCGTGACGGCGGCGGCGCGGCGTCCCGGTCCGCGCTGCGGGTCGGGAATCCGCGCGCCGCGCCCTGGCCGGCCGGTGGTGGTCCCCGCGGTGCGGCACAGGCTGCACGGGCTGGGAGCACGCCGCCCGGGCCGGGACGCGCCCGCCCGGGAATGCGCCGCCCGGGCCGGAGCACGCCACCCGCCCGGGAGCGCGCCGCCCCCGCCGTCCGGCCGGTCGCCGACGGTGAGCCGGTCGCCGGGCCCGGTCGCCAAGACCGCGTCAAGACGCGGCCCGCGCAGGTCAGCGACGCGTCATGATTCGGCCGCTCCCGGCAGGTACCGGTTATTCGGCGAACTCCCCGAACCGCACGTCGCGCGTCGCGGCCGAGGTCATCGTGGCGAGCACCGCCTCGCCCTCATCGGCCACGGCCGCACGCTGGGCACGGGTGAGCTCCAGGAACGGCTGGACGGTCATGACGGCGGTGTCCTTGGACTCGTCGAGCCGCCACAGCCCGCCGAGGAAGCCGTCGGAGAGGAAGACACGGTAAGGCTGGTTGCCCTTCCACGTACGGCCCCTGACGGCGTCGGGGACCACCCGGCTGCGGTCGGCGTGCGAGAGCAGCAGATTGTCGAACTCGGGCAGAAAGCGCGGCGGGGCGGGGGCGTCGCCGTCGGGACGGGGCGCGTCGGGGAGGTCGAACAGCTCCACCCCCTTCTCGTCCTGGAACGCGACCAGTTCGGGGCGCAGCCGCTCGAAAGACTCCCGCAGCCGCGTCAGTCCGGACCACGTCTGCATGTCCTTCACCGAGGCGGGCCCGAAGGCGGCGAGATAGCGCCGGACCATCGTCCCGGGCTCCGGGGAAGGCTCCAGCGGACGCCCGAACCACTGCTCAGCAGTGGTCAGCGCGACTTGGCCGCTGCTGCCCCACAGTCCACGCGGGGTGACCTGTACCAGCGGCAGCAGGCAGCGTGCGGCGACGGTGAGTGCCAGCGGCTCGGTGCCGGGCCACTCCTTCAGCAGGGCCTCCCGGAGCTCCTTCATCGGGCGGGGGCGCTCCTCGACGAGTTCGCGGCTGAGGGCGGTGAGCCGATCGAGGTCGACGCCGCGCAGCCCGTTGCGGAACAACTTCAACTCGCGTTCGGGGCCGCCCGATTGGGCGAAGGGCCGCAGGGCGAGGCAGTCCTCGGCGGTGTGCGTGTGCAGGGTGGAACGGATGGTCACCATCCGGGCGACCTCGCGCGAGGCCATGAGCGCGGAGAGTTCCCGGGGGTCGAAGGCGTCCAGCCGGGCGGCGAGCGCGTAGTAGGGCGGCTTGACGTTCTGCGCCTGGAGTCCGACCAGATGCCGGACGGCGCCCGCGACGGACATCTCGGACCGGGGAGCGCGGCGCAGCAGCAACTGTCGCTCCAGGGTGGCGCGGTTGAGTGCGCGGTTGCTCAGGACGGGGTGGGTCGCCTTCGTCGCCATACGCCCTACGCTACTTAGCCTTGCGGACAGCTTCTGTCCTTCAACCCCGCAGACGTGCCCCCAGGCGTGGACCCGCAAAGAGGAGTGGCCCGATCAGCCGTGCTTACGCGCCGTCGGCCGGGTCGGCACCGCGCCGGGAACGTGCACCCGCCCCGCATCGCATGACGCGCGTTCCGGGCAGGACGCGAAATTCGATCGACATGACGATCCCAGCGGCCGTATCTTCGGCCGGTCCCAGCGTTCGTTGCGTGCGAAGAGGTGCATTTGATGACGGTCCAGGCAGTCGCGGCCAACTTCCACCGGCCGCCCTCCCCAGCCGTTCTGACCTCTTCGGACCAAAGGAATCCCAGAAGTGGATCTGCCACGTAGTTTCACCATCCGCGAGAGCAGCCATCGCGTCTGCAATCCGTTCACCAGCGAGAAACTGGCCATCCTGGGCCAGGCCATCAGCCCGTCGCCGGGCACGCGCATGCTCGACCTCGCCTGCGGCAAGGGCGAGTTGCTGTGCACCTGGGCGCGCGACCACGGTGTGACCGGCACCGGGGTGGACATCAGCACCGTCTTCATCGGCGCCGCCCGCGCGCGGGCCGTCGAGCTGGGTGTGGCCGACCGGGTCGGCTTCGTGCACGCGGACGCGTCGGGCCATGTCGCCGACGATCCGGTCGGCATCGCCGCATGCGTGGGCGCCACCTGGATCGGCTCCGGAGTGCCGGGCACCGTCGAACTTCTTCGGCGCAGCCTGGCACCCGGCGGAATGATGCTGATCGGCGAACCGTACTGGCGGCGCGAGCCCCTGGACCAGGCGACCGTCCATGCCTGCCACGTCGCCCGCAAGGACGACCTTCTCCCGCTGCCGGAACTGCTCGAGCAGTTCGGCGACCTGGGCTGCGACGTCGTGGAAATGGCCCTGGCCGACCAGGACAGCTGGGACCGGTACGTCGCGGCGCAGTGGCTCAACATCCGCCGCTGGCTCGACGCGAACCCCGACGACGAGCTGGCCGACGAGATGCGCGCGGAACTCGCCGCGGCTCCCGCCCAGCACGCCAGGTACCAGCGTGAATACCTCGGGTGGGGAGTGTTCGTACTGATGAACCGCTGACACACCACTCCGAGTGAGCCCCGGCGCAACGTGCCGGGGCTCGCTCCCAAGGCGCACAGCGTGTCGTCCACAATCAGCATGGCGTTCTTGCGGAACTGCTTGCGCGGCTGCAGGGCGAGTGACGGGACGAGGTGGTCGATGATGCGCCGGCGGCGGACTTCGAAATCCCGAAGAGCGGAGCGAGCTGCCGGAGTGTCAGATTCGTCCGCCAGTACACGGCAGCCAGCGGAACCACGACCCGTGAACGCAGCCACCTCTGCAAGCTGGGTGGCCACAATGGCAGCAGGTTCCGTTGGTGCCGCTCGTGGTGATCGCGGCGATTGCCTTGATCTTCACCAGGAGGGCGGCCAGGCCGTGCACGACCGTGCTCACGGACCTACATCGGGCGAGGTCCACGACTGGCCGACCCTTCGCAACTGGTCCTGGACCACCTGCTCTACGCTCTGCTCGTGAATCTCAGAGCATGATGAGCAGACGCGTCTTCGGCTTGAGCTTCCTGTTCACCGAACGGCTCTGCACGTATACCTCCAACTTGGGATTGCGCCCCGCCTTCACGGAGACGGTGCCCTGGATACCCGTGCCGAACAGAAGACTGCGTGCAGCGTCGCCCGTGTATGCGCGGTCAGTGTCCTTCTCGACCACGATGACTTCCTTGTCGGGCTGAACCTGAACCCGGGTGCCCAGCTGGTAGTAGCACGACCCGCGTTCGTACGTCACGCCCGGATGCGAATCGACGAAGGATCGAATCTCGACCTCCGTGTCGACCTTCAGGAGTCGATACTTGTCGGCCGGGATCGGTTCGAGGTTCGCCCGCACGTCGTCGACCGATATGTCCTGGCCGACCGCGAACAGGTTCTTCGTGCCGCGCACGCCCTGCTCGCGGCCACGAAGGAAGCTGGTGGCGGCAGCGCGCACGGTACCGATCGCCTCCTCGACACCCTCCTTGGAATCCGCATCCCAGATGGCGATGTTTCCGGCCGGGAAGCCGTAGTTCTGGGCGGTTCGCTTCGCCAGGGAGTTCGGAACGAGGATCGCGGAAGTCCAGTGGCCCGGAAGCGCACCCATCTTCGCCGCGATCTTGTCGAGCCAGGGGCCGAGGATGGCCATGTCGCCGTCGTGCCGCCTGTCGCCGCCGGAGGCGTTCTCCTCGCCGTCCGTCACCACGATCTGGAGGAAGCTGTGCTCGCCGTACGCCTCCCAGATGTGACCCAGGTCGTCCAGGGATTTCAGAGAGGCTTCGATGAGGGCCGTAGCGCCATTGTTGACCTTGTACAGCCCCCGCATGGACGGCAGATGCTTCACGTCCATGTCCCAGACCAGGTTCTCCACCTTATGGTCGAAGGAGTAGAGACTGATCCGGGTCTCATGACCGAGGCTGTCCGACTCGGCCTTCAAGCCTGCCACGAACTCGTCCACGACGCGGACGAGTTGACTCTGGTGCTGATGCATGGAACCCGAACAGTCCACTACCAGCGCGACGTGATTCACCTTGTGCTGGATCTTGTTGGCGGACACGTTTCTGCTCCTTCTTCAAGGCTCCCCGAGTGATGTCTCCACACTATGGGGAGGCACTGACAACGGAGCTTGACGGACTATCACCCCCCTGTCCCGCGGCAGAGCCCGGGCGGGAGGCGGCGGTGAGCGTCGGTCGCCCGTGTTCCGATCACACGGCAATGCGGTGCCGCACCAGCCTGTGAGGGGATTCGCGTCATGAGCCGGCCGTCACTGCACGGTCGCATCGAGGAAGCACGGCGGCGGCCGCCAGGGGCGTGTGGGCCGATGCCGTCCTCGGCTGCGACGGTGCGGGCAGCCTCGTCCGTCAGCACGGGGTTCCGTCGGCCGTGACCACGGCTGCCATGGCGAACGCCCCTGCTCACACCGGCGTGTCCACGCGTCGGGCTCGCCGGCGCGATCGCTCCGTCCCCGGCCGGCCGGCAGCGGGGCTAGAACCTCTTCGCGCCCGCCGCGATGGCCTCGCGAATGCGGTTGTAGGTGCCGCAGCGGCAGATGTTGCGGATCTCGTCGAGGTCGGCCTCGCCGATCTCCCGGCCCGCCTCGCGCGCCTGCCGGACCTTGGCGACGGCGGCCATGATCTGGCCGGGCTGGCAGTAGCCGCGCTGGGCGACGTCGTCCTCCAGCCATGCCTCCTGCATCGGGTGCAGCTCCTTGCCGACCGTGGCGGGCAGTCCCTCGATGGTGGTGACCTCGTCGGTCGGCCCGATGTCCTTCACCGGGACGGCGCAGACCAGGATCGGCCCGAACCGTACCGGGGGTTACACCCGGCGGTACAGATGTTCATCCGATCTCCCCCGACCTGGCGCGGACCGTGCACACGCCACGGGGGTTCAACGTGCAGATGCGTCTCGAGCCACGAGCAAGGGATCGGCGGGGCTGCCGACGGCGGGAGCGGCGGGTTCAGCCCCGGTCCGCGGCGGACGCCCCGGACCCGGCCGGGTCCGGTCCGTCGGAGGGGAAGCTCTGTTCCGTCCAGATCGTCTTCCCGGACCGGGTGTAGCGCGTTCCCCACCGGTCGACGAGCTGAGCGACGATGAACAGCCCGCGCCCGCCCTCGTCGTCCGCTTCGCTGTGCCGCAGATGCGGCGAGGTGTGGCCGGTGTCCGCAACCTCGCAGATGAGGGTGCGGTCGCGGATGAGGCGCAGGTGCAGCGGTCCGCCGGCGTGCCTGACCGCGTTGGTGACCAGCTCGCTGACGACGAGTTCGGTGGAGAACGAAAGCTCTTCCAGCCCCCATTCGTGGAGCCGCTGGGTGGCGAGCTCCCTCGCGCGGCCCACGGCGACCGGTTCGGCCGGCAGGTCCCAGCCGACGACCTGCCCGGCGTCCAGTTCGCGGGTCCGGACGAGCAGCAGGGCCCTGTCGTCGGCTGTCGTGCCGTCCTGCCGCAGTTCCGCCAGAACGCGGTCGCAGAGTTCTTCCAGGGAGCCGCGGCGCTCGCCGAGCACCCGCCCCAGGGTGGCGAGCCCCTCGTCGATGTCGAGGTCACGGACTTCGACCAGGCCGTCGGTGAACAGGGCCACCAGACTGCCCACAGGAAGCTCGATCTC
Source organism: Streptomyces sp. NBC_00390 (assembly GCF_036057275.1). Taxonomy (NCBI): domain Bacteria; kingdom Bacillati; phylum Actinomycetota; class Actinomycetes; order Kitasatosporales; family Streptomycetaceae; genus Streptomyces; species Streptomyces sp. NBC_00390. The sequence continues at coordinate 1,570,063 of NZ_CP107945.1, forward strand.
CATCGATTCGAACGGCAGGCCCCCGAGCCCGAGTGGCGGTCCGGCCGGCAGGTCCGGGTACGACACGCGGCCCTCGGGGTCCACGACGGCCGGCGGCAGGTGGCCTGCCCGGGCCATGACGCAGTGGCGCGAGACCGGGTCGTAGACCGCGTAGAGGCAGGTCACCCCGGTGGCGTCGTCGGTGTGGGGGTCCGCCAGCGGGCCGAGGACGTCCGAGCTCTCCTGCGTCGACTGGCCCACCAGGTCGTCGAGGCGCTTGAGCAGTTCGTCGGGTGCCAGATCAAGGCGGGCCAGTGCGCGCACGGTCGTGCGCAGCCGTCCCATCGTGGCCGCCGCCTGGAGGCCGTGGCCGACCACATCCCCCACGACGAGTCCGACCCGGGTTCCGGACAGCGCGATGACGTCGAACCAGTCGCCGCCGACGCCGGTCCGGGAGTCCGTGGGCAGGTAGCGATAGGCCAGGTCGACGGCGGTCGGCTGCGGCACGTGCTGCGGAAGGAGCTGGCGCTGCAGGACGTGCGATGCCGTGCGTTCCCGGGTGAAGCGCCGGGCGTTGTCGATGCACACTGCCGTACGGGCCGCCAGTTCGTCGGCGAGTTCCACCTCGCCGCTGTCGAAGGTGGCCGCCGGATCGCGGTGGAAGGCAATGAGTCCGAGCATGCTGCCGCCTGCCCTCAGGGGCACGACCAGAGTGTGGTCCGCGCGTACGAGCCCGCCCGAGGCGAGGCTGCGGCGCTGGGGCGAGTCCGGCGGGTAGTCGACGGGGGAGGGCTCGGATGATCCGCCCGTACCGTCCGGACCGTAGTCCAGAGCCGTTCGCGAGGCGACGCGTACGAGGGCGGAGAGCGACTCGTCCCCACTGGACGCCACGCCGCCCTCCAGAACCTCCCGGGCAAGATCGACCGTGACGGTGCGGGCGAAGTCCGGGACAGCCACCTCGGCGGCCTCCTCGGCCGTGGCGACCACGTCCAGGGTCGTGCCGATGCGGCGCCCGGCCTCCACGAGCAGGGCCAGCCGGCGCTGGGCCTCGTAGCGATCGGTGATGTCGAACGCGTCCTCACACACGCCGAGCACGCGCCCGTCCGCGTCATGGAGCCGGTAGTAGGAGCAGGACCAGAGGTGGTCCGTTCCGGGATCGCTGGGTGGCCGGCCGAGGAAGTGCAGGTCGAGGATCGGCTCGCCCGTGTCGAGCACGCGGCGCATGACCCCGTCGAGTGTGCGCTCGTAGCCCTTGGTCACGAATTTGCCCTCGGAGTACAGCTCGTCCGCCCGCATTCCGCGGAACTCGGAGAACGGCAGGCCGATCTCCTCCTCGTAAGCGGCGTTGCACCACGTCAGGCGAAGGTCGGTGCCGTAGATGGCCAGACCCACGGGCGACTGGGTGGCCAGCCCCTGCAGGAGCGCCAGCTGTGATTCCCATTGCCGCAGCCGATCCAGTTCGGCCCCGATCAGGACCTGGGCCGCCGCTCCTGTGCCGGACAGCGGGCACATCACGGTCCCGATCATCAGCGTGCTGCCGTCGCGATGCCTGGCGACGCGGATCTCGCTGCCGCTCAACCCGGTCTCCAGGGCCGGGCCGCCCTCCTGAGCCTCGGTGGCCCCGGACGTCCCGCGGGGAAGCAGGAACATGTCCAGGGGCTTTCCGACGATCTCGTCCTGCGAGTAGCCGAGCAGGTCCTCGGCGGCGGGACTCCACCCCACGACGATGTCCTGGGCGTCGAGCACCACCGTGGCGGCCCTCGTGACATCGAGCGGGCTGCTGAATTCGGCGTCCTCCGCCATGCTCCATGGGGTCATACGGCGACACCGGCCCGCATCGGTTCCGGATTCGGCAGCGACCACGACTGCCGTGACCACGACGGCAGGCACCTCACCCTCTGCAGGGCCCGGAGCACGGAGCACGGGCTCGGCGCGGGAGCCGCCTGCCGGTTGGACCCCGGCAGCTCCCGTGCGCCCTGCTCCCGCGTCACGGTCAGCCCAGCGCCGGTGGCCACCCGGGCCTCGGGCGGCTCACCCCGCCGGGCTCCGGCGTTCCGCACGGCATCCCTGCCGCCGCTCATGCTCTCGCCCGCAGCACCGTCGCTCATCACCGACATCCGCCTGACCTGGTACGCCCCTGTTTTCAGGATCTGGCACGCCCCCTGTTTTCAGTATGAGCGCCCACCCGGACAGGTGCCGCTTCCGGCAGGTCGGCAGATGATCACGTGCGGCGGCCCGACGGCCGACGGGTATGGGGCCGGCCCGTCCCCAGCCGGCGTCGCCCGATCACCCCCCACGTGCTCACGACCGCGTTCACCGGGCCGACGGCTCCTTCGCCGCCGCTGTCGGCGTGCTCGCGCCGGCCCCGTTCTCCGCGAGGAATTCCACCACCGCCATCGCGAAGAGCAGGACGAGCGTGATGCCGACGACGACCCAGCCGGTGGGATAGCTCCACAGAACGAACGTCAGGACGGCCAGTACGACCAGGACCCAGGTGATCCACTTCCGGTGTTGCCGGACGAACGGTCCGACAGGGCCGGTGCGCATGCCCGCACGGTCCGCGGTGGAGCGGACGGCGCCGATACCGGAGTGCCACGACTGCCGTACGAACCCCGCCCACCGGCCGGGACCGCTCAGCCACGCGGCCAGGGCGATCACCACGCCGAGCACCACGGTCATCCGGACCGTGGTGCGCAGGTAGCGCGTCAGTGTGTCGTAGACGGACTCGGCCGCGGGCTGCGACACGCTGTCCGGCAGCGCGTTCAGATACACCACACGGAAGACGGTCAGGCCGACGCCGAGCATCACCATGGCGAAGGCGAAGGCGAGCGCGGCGACCACAAGAACGCGTCGGCGGTGAGCTGACAGCAGAACCCCGGCGGCGATCAGCACCACCGAGAGCACCGGCAGCCAGAACCCGGCGATCTGAAGGATCCGGAAGTACGTCTTGACCTTGCCGATGTTGTCGGCCCGCAGCACTGTGAAGTCGGTGTGCACTTCGGGGATCCTCGCGGCGACCGACATTCCTTCGTCGACGAGGCGCTGTTTGACCTGGTCGACCACCGGGCCGAGGTCGACGGTCACCGAGTCGTTGTTGATCTTCACCGCGCCGCCGCCGCTGCCCGTCAGTGCCTTGGCGACGGCCCCGTGGATCCGGCGGTTGGCCTGGACCCAGATCCTGTCGAAGGTGTCGGAGGCGATGATCTCCTCGGACTTGTCGTGGACGAAGCTGCGGACGGCGTTCTCCAGTGAATTGCCGAGTTTGCCGAGCGCCTTCTCCAGGAGCGGCCGGTCCGCGGGGGCCGCACCCTCCAGCAAGGTGGGCAGGTCGATGTGTTCCATCACCGCGTCGGTGACCCGGTTTGCCGCGGCGTTCTGGATGTCGGGGTCGGAGGCGAGCGGGGCGACCGTGTCCACGTAACGGTCCGTGTCGCCCACCTCGTCCGCCGTCCAGGCGGCCACGCCGGCCAGCGGCGCGAGGATGCAGCCGATGACGATGAGCAGCGCCGAGAAGAAGGACCTCCACCGGTGCCGGGGTACGCGGGCCGCCTTGTCGGCCTCCAGCGCGGCGATGCGCGTGTGCAACTGCTCCAGTTCGGAGCGTGCGTGGTCGGGGCCCGGAGCGTCGGACCGCTCCCCGCCGGGGCCCGCTGATCCGTCGTCCGGCATGGCTCGACCTCCCCTGTGGAGTGGGTTCGATCCAGCAGAACCCGAAGGGAGGCCGTCCGCGCGCGTTCCGCGACCGCACGGGTGAAGGACGTGCGGGGGTGCTCAGCCGGGCCGGGACGCCGGCCTGCGGCGCCCGCCGATGCCCTGCGGGTCGGCCGTCTGCGCCATGGCACGGCGGACGGGGTCGGTGAACTGCCGCTCGACCGCCTCGTCGAGAAGGCCGAGTTCCACGCGAACCGCCGGCAGGCGCTCGGCCGGCAGGGTGTCGAGCAGCCCCTGGAACAGCGCGCGAAGCCGCCGGCAGATCTGCAGGGACGTCGCCCCGTACTCACGGATCTCGGTGACGGCGAGCTGGAGATAGTCCTCCCAGGACCGGCCCGGCACCACCAGCCGCGGCCGGCCTCGGTCGTCGGCGAGCACATAGTGCCCACGGAGCCGGGCCCTGCCGACCGTGTGAAGGAACGCTTCGATGTGATTGAGCACCTGGACGCCGGTGGTGGGGTCGTTCACGGCCGGAGACAGTGCACGGATGGCGATGTCGACGAGCACGCGCAGGGCGAAGGCAGGGTCCTGCTCGATGGTCCGCTCGGGACCGAGGGCGACGAGGCCGGTCACCGTGGCCGGGTCGGGCGCCGAGGCTCCGCCGTGGACCTCGATGAGGACGGTGCCGGGCGGTACGAAGTCCCCTACGGGGTGGGCCACCACGAAGACGCAGTCGTGGCGCACCGCTGCGGCCTTCAGCCCGGCCGCGTTGAGTGCCTGGATGGCTCCGCCTCGTACGGAGCGGATGTGCGTCACCGGGCCGCCCGGCAGTACGGGTGCCGCGCTGTCGGGGGCCTCGGAGCTGCTGATCCGGGCCGCCGCCCGGGTGAGGACCTTCTCGCCCATGCGTCCGACCAGGTCGGCGATGGCGACGGGCCGGAGGTTGTGGGTGAACCGGTTGAGGTAGACCAGCAGAAGCAGCAGGCTGACGGCCACTGCAGCCCCGGCCAGGGTGACTCCGAGGTCGGGCACGGCGTCCGACTCGATGGTGCGCAGCAGTGAGAAGGCGAAGGCGAACGTCCCGGTGAAGGTGGCCAGCACGGCCTTCTGCAGGCGGTCCCGGTACCACAGCCGCATATAGCGGGGGGACAGTGAGCCCGTGGCCTGCTGGACGACGAGTACGCCGATGGTGACGACGAAACCGAGCAGGGCGACCATGGACCCGACGATGGAGCTGAGCACGCCGCTGGCCGTGGTCGCGGAATAGTCCCAGCCCCAGGGCACCCAACCTGCACTGTCCGCGGCCAGAGCGGCCTCGGCGAGAAGCACCCCGAGGACGAGCCCGAACAGCGGGACGATCCACAGACTCGCCTTGGCGTACTGCCGCACCCGGAAAGCGTCCGCCCAGGACATCATCGGTCGGACCCGGTGAGCGCACCGCTTCCGGGCACCGGCGCAGGGTTCGACAGCACGGGCAGCCTCCGGGCGTCTCCACACTCCGTCGTCTCCAACCTAATGCCGACTCCCGGCGCGCGCAGATACGGGACCGGGGAACGGATTCGTCCGAGGGGCCGGTCGAGAATTCCTTGCTTAAGCTGACCGGTGGCACCGAAAGGGGCTCCCCATGGACGAATACCCGCTGATCGAGAATCACGGGCTCATCGGTGATCTGCAGACTGCGGCGCTGGTGACCACGGACGGAACGATCGACTGGTTCTGCTGCCCCCGCTTCGACTCCCCCAGTGTGTTCGGCGCGTTGCTCGACCGGCAAAAGGGCGGGCATTTCACGGTCCAGCCGGCTCACACGATTTACGCGACCAAGCAGTTGTACCTCCCCGACACCGCGATTCTCGTGACCCGGTTCATGACCGAGGCGGGCGCAGGCGAAGTGGTCGACTTCATGCCTGTGACCGGGCAGACGGCCACTCCGCGCCACCGGCTGGTCCGCATGCTCCGGTGCGTGCGCGGAACCATGACGTTCGAGGTCGACATCGCCCCGCGGTTCGACTACGGCCGCAAGCCGCACAAGCTGCACATCACCGAGCACGGAGCGGTGTTCGCCTCGGAGGACCTGGAGCTCACGGTTCATCCCGTCCGTGAACCGGAGGACGAGCGCCTCGTCAATACGCTCACGGGCGACCGGGATCTGCACTTCTCGCTGACCCTGCAGGCCGGGCAGCAGCGGGGCCTGGTACTGGAGTCGTCCGCCGACGGGCCACCGCACGAGATCCGCCTCGCCCAGTTCGAGGAGCTCTTCGACGAGACGGTCCGGTACTGGCGCTCATGGCTCGGCCAGTCCCGCTACGCGGGCCGGTGGCGCGAAGCGGTGGAGCGCTCGGCCGTGGCACTGAAACTGATGACCTACGCGCCGAGCGGCGCCCTGGTGGCGGCACCCACAGCGGGCCTGCCGGAGCAAGTGGGCGGCGAGCGCAACTGGGACTACCGGTTCGCCTGGATCCGCGATTCCTCTTTCTCCGTGTACGCCCTGCTGGGACTGGGGTTCAAGGAGGAGGCGACCGCGTTCATCGGCTGGCTGCGTGACCGGGTGCACGAGCGGGTGGGCAGTGAGGGGGACACAGGACCGCTCAACATCATGTACCGGGTCGACGGTTCCTCCGACCTCGTCGAGGAGACCCTGGAGCACTGGGAGGGCTATCAGTGCTCCGCCCCCGTGCGTATCGGCAACGGCGCGGCGAACCAGCTGCAACTGGACATCTACGGCGAGGCATTGGACAGCATCTACTTCGCCCACCAGCACGGGATCCAGCTGGACAACCGCGGCTGGACCTCGCTGCACACGCTGCTCGACTGGCTCGTCGACAACTGGGACCAGCCCGAGGAAGGGATATGGGAGACGCGGGGCGGGCGCAACGACTTCACCTATGGCCGCGTGATGTCCTGGGTGGCCTTCGACCGGGCGCTGCGGCTGGCGACCGCTCACGGCCGGCCGGCCGCTCACGGCCGCTGGACCACCGAGCGCGACGGACTCTACGGGCAGATCCTGGCCAAGGGCTGGGACCCGAAGCGCCAGGCCTTCGTCCAGCATTACGGCAGTGATGTGCTCGACTCGTCGCTGCTGCGGATGCCGACGGTCGGCTTCATCACGCCCGACGACCCGATGTGGACGTCCACGCTGGAGGCAATGGACCGGGAGCTGGTCACCGACAGCCTGGTCTACCGCTACAACCCCGAGGCATCGCCCGACGGTCTGCGCGGCTCCGAAGGGACCTTCTCCCTCTGCACGTTCATGTACGTCGACGCCCTGGCCCGGGCCGGGCGGTTGGATCAGGCCAGACTCGTGCTGGAGAAGATGATGACGTACGCCAACCATCTCGGTCTGTACTCCGAGGAGATCGACCTGACAGGGCGGCAACTGGGCAACTTCCCCCAGGCGTTCACTCATCTCGCGCAGATCGATGCGGCCATCACCCTGGATGCGGCGCTGAACCGCCGGTCGCACGACGGTGGTTAGGACCTGTCCGGCGGATCTGCCCTCAGCCTGTCCATGGCCGCGACCAGGGTCCGGGGCGGACCCAGCGCGCCCACTACGCTCTGGTGGTCATGGACAGCGCAACGGACATCGAAGCGGCACGCAGAGACGCAGGCTCGTCCCTTCAGTACTACTGGGAGGGAGCCGAGTACGACGCCCCGAGGACCTGGAGGACGACGAAGCTGAAGTCCGGGAGGCAAGATCGTGTCCTTCGTCCACCGCGGTAGCTGTGCTCGCGGCTGAAGCCATGACCGGATCGCAGCGACGGATGGTGTGTTTGATCCGGCGTCTGCGCGGATACCGGCGGTTTCGGCGGCAAGGACGCTTCAGGTCAATACATCTGGCCCGCGGCCGGTGCGGGGCCGAGCAGGACGACGGTGTCGCCTTCGCGCGGGGTGACGTTCTGCGTCTCGGTGACCGGCTCGAGCCGGCCGTCGGCCCGGACGACGAACAGCGTGTCGTGCTCGGCCGGGAGCGTCTCCGTGGCGGGCTGCACCAGGAAGCGGGCGCCCTGCCCGTGGCGCGCCGCCAGCGAGTGCCGCAGGAGTGATCTGCCGAAGAGGATGTCACCGCCGGTGTACGGGGCGACCGCCCCGGGAGTGTCGTCCGGCGGGCCGATCCGGAAGACCGGCCCTTCGACGCTGTCCTGCATCATGATCGAGGCGAGCGCGTTGAAGTCGTCGTCGTCGGTGAGCAGCAAGACCGCGGTGATGCCCTCCAGTTGCGCCTCGGGGGCGGCTGCCGTGGCCAGCAGCTCCCCCGGGGCGAGCTCCAGCCCGGCCTGTCCGATCCGCTCCCGCTGCTGCTGCGGTCCGGCCCACATCAGGACGTCGAGTCCGGCGGCGCGCAGCGACTGCCCCAGCTCGATCACCCAGGGGGCGCCGCCCACGAGCAGCGGTCGGGTACGCGTGGACGTGACGACGCCGAGGGTGGAGGCGACCGGGGCGGCCGTCAGCGCGTAGAGCACGACGGTTCCGACGATCACCAGGAAGGTGACCGGAAGGATCTTGTCGGCGCCGTCCAGACCCTCGTCGACGAGGCTCGCCGAGAACGTCGACGCGGTCGAGGCGGCGACGATGCCGCGCGGCGCCATCCAGCCGATGAAGGCCCGTTCTCCGGCGCTGAGTTCCGTCCTGCCGGTGGAGACCCAGGCAACCAGCGGTCTCACCACCAGGACGAGCGCGGCGACGAGAGCGAGGCACGGCAGCAGCACGGGCACGACGGATGCCGGCGTCACCGTGGCCGAGATGGAGATGAACAGCAGACCGATGATCAGCTGGACGAGCGTCTCGAAGAACGACCGGCGGGCGGGCAGGTCGAATCCGGGGAAATTCGCGACGGTGAGCCCGGCGACGATCGCGGCGACCAGACCGGTGTCGTCCAGCACCATGTCGCAGCCCGCGGACACCGCGATGACGATGGCCAGTTGGGCGAGCGTGCCGAGGGTTTCGCCGAGCCGGAGCGTATGGAGGGTGAACCACAGCAGTGCGGCGGCCACCGCTCCGCCGATCAGGCCGACCGCCATACTGAGGAGGAAGCCCGCGACGCTGAATCCGTGGCCGGCCTGGAAGCCCCCGGCGAGGACGGACTGGAAGGCCAGCGCGCCGAGGATTGCTCCGACCGGGTCGATCAGTGACCCCTCCCAGATCAGGATGCGCCGCACCCGGTCCGTCGGTCTGACGTATTCGAGCAGTGGACCGACCACGGTGGGCCCGGACACGACGAGGATCACGCCCACCATCAGGGCCACCGCGAACGGGACGTCGAACAGGACGGGGACCAGGCCCAGAGACGCACCCCAGGTGATCGGCACGCCCAGCACGATCAGCCGCGCCACGACACTGCGGGTGCTGCCCTTGAGATGGCGCAGGTCCAGGCCCAGCCCGGCGTCGTAGAGGACCAGCGCCACGGCGAGCGAGACCAGGGCGGAGAAGTCGGGCCCCACCAGCTTGTCGAGATGGACGACGTCGGTCAGCGCTCCGGCGGCGAAGCCGACGGGCAGCAGCAGGATGAGCGCCGGGATCCGCAGCCTGCTTGCGAGGATCTGGCACGCCACGGCGAGTGCCACGGTCAGGCCGATGCCCAGCAGAATCTCGTCCTCGGTCACTGCTGCGTCACCCCTGGGAATTGCACGTGCCACGGCCTCTCGGAAGTCAGCCGTCGCCGCCGGTGCCGCCGCGCCTCAGATCGGCCTCCGAGAGTTCCTCCAGCCCGCCATGGGTGTCCAGCCAGTACAGGAAGACGACAGCCGGAATGACCAGCAGCACCGCCACCAGCGTGACAAACGCCGGCCGGCGCAGCGTGGCGGGAGCGCCCGCCCCCTCGGCGACGGTCAGTGAGGTGGGAATGAGGTACGGGCGCTGGGCCGTGCCCCAGGCGATGACGGCGGATGCGACCACGCCGACGGCCGTGATCCGGGACCAGGCACCGGATGTGCGCAGCAGCAGCCACGCGGTGACGCGGGTGGCCACTGCGGCCAGGACGACGAAGACAAGCCCGACGCCGTGGGTGAGGCCGTGCCACACGTGAGCGGCGTCGCCGTGCGTGACGAACAGGGTGATCACTGCCAGTACGGCGACGACGGCGAGAGCTCCGAGGGCCCGGCGCCGGCAGTAGGCGTCGAGATCGGGCGCGTCGAAGCGGCGGGCGTCGGAGGCGAGGGTGAAGGCCATGAGCGATCTGGCCGGAAGCATCTGGGCCGGGACGTCCGCCGGCATCTGGACCGTGGTGTGCATACGTGCCTTTGCCGCTGGGGATGGCTCTGTTCGGGTGCGGGTCAGCCGCCGGTGGCGAACCCGGGGAAGAGCGTCATCCCGCCGTCCACGTAGAGCGTGGTGCCCACGACGTAGTCCATGAGGTCGGAGGCGAGGACGACGACGGCGTGGGCGATGTCCGCGGGGTCGCCGATACGGTCGTACGGGATCAGCTTCAGCAGATCCTGCCGGGCTTCGGGCGTCTCCCAGGCGTCGCGGTTGATCGGCGTCCTGATGGCGCCGGGGGCGACCGCGTTCACCCGGATCTTCTGCGGGGCGAGCTCCTGGGCCAGGGTCTGCATCATCATGTGCACGCCGCCCTTGGAGGAGGCGTAGTTCACGTGCCCCGCCCAGGGGATGATCTGGTGCACCGAGCTCATGCAGATGATCTTTCCGGCGGCACAGGACACCTCGGGGACGACACCGCGGCGCAGGAACTCCTTCGTCGCCTCCCGGGCGCACAGGAACTGCCCCGTCAGGTTGACGTCCAGCACCTTCTGCCACTGCGCGAGGGTCATCTCGGTGAACCGGGCGTCGCGCTGCAGTCCGGCGTTGGCGACCAGGATGTCGATCGTCCCGAACTCCTGGACCATCCGGTCCATCATGGCGGTGACCTGGTCCTCCTGGGACACGTCCGCCTCGTACGCCGCCGCGCGCACACCGAACGAGGTGATCTCCTCGACCACCTTCTCGGCTTCCTCACGGCCGGCCACGTAGTTCACGACCACGTCGGCGCCCGCCCGGCCCAGACCGATGGCGGTCGCCTTGCCGATACCGGAGTTGGCACCCGTGACCAGCGCCTTCTGGCCCTTGAGCAGGTGCGCCGGGATCACGCCCTGGGGTGCACCCGCAGTGGAATTCACGATTGCCTGCCTCCTCGCTGCGTGGCCTAGAGGGCCCCCCGTCCGCGGTCCGGCCGGTCCGGAGCGTCACGGAACCACCCACGGGGCAGGACGGCATGTACGGCAAGCGGACGTTGGGCCGCCCGGCGGAGGATGTTCGCCCGGTCGGAGCAGCGCTCGGACCGGCGGCCGACCGGCCCGGTCCCGGCGGTCAGCTCAGGCGGTCGATGAGGTGGTCGCCCACGCGCAGGGCATTGGCGATGGCCGTCAGGGACGGGTTGACCGCGCCGATGCTCGGGAAGAAGCTCGTGTCGACCACATAGAGGTTGTCCAGGTCATGGGCCTTGCAGTTGATGTCCAGCGCGGATGTGGCGGGGTCGTCGCCGAAGCGTACGGTGCCCGCCTGATGGGCGGTGGCGCCGATGGGCATGCCCTTGTGGAGGTAGATGCTGTGGGACAGCAGCCGGTGCTCGTGCATGCCCAAGTGGCCCAGCATGTGCTGGAGTTTGTGCCGCAGGCGGCTGAGTCCTTCGATGTTGTTCTTCTCGTCGAGCGACAGGCGGATGGTGCCGTGGCGGTCGAGGGTGACGCGGTTGCCGGGCAGCGGGAGGTCCTCGCCGCACAGCCAGAAGTCGACGGCGTGATGCGCCAGCACCTCGAAGGGCATGTCCGGGGCCACCGCCCCGGCCCAGCGCGGGGCCTCGCCGTGGATCTGCTCGGCGTCGGACTTGCCGAGCATCTGGATGCCGCCCAGCGGGTAGTCCCAGTCGTCCGCGCCGAGGTACCAGTCGTTCATGGCGAGGGTCTTCTGGAACTGGGTGTCGTTGGGTTCCTTCGAAATGGCCATCAGGGCCAGGTTGTTGTGCCTCATGTAGTGCCGGCCGACCACGTCGGAGCTGTTCGCCAGCCCGCGGGGGTGGTGTTCATTGGCCGAGGCGAGCAGCAGGGCGGCGGAGTTGACCGCGCCGCAGGCGACGACCACGATGTCCGCCGCGTACCTGGCCTCGGTACCGTCCTCGAGCCGGGTGACGACCGTGCTGACGCTGCGTCCGGTCGGGCCTGCGGTCTCCAGCCGGACCACCCGGGCGTTGGTGATCATCTCGACGTTGGGGTGCTGGAGGGCGGGTTCCACGCAGATGACCTGCGCGTCGGACTTGCCGCGCACGAGGCAGGGGAAGCCGTCCACGCGGTTGCAGCGGATGCAGACGCTGGAGTGGGTCGCCCGGCCGTTGGAGTCCTGGGTCAGGTTGACCCCGATGGGCAGATGGAAGGGGTGCAGCCCCTGCTTCTCCAGGTCGTCGCTCAACTGCTGGATACGTGGTTCGTGTTCGACGGGCGGATAGGCGTACTGGGCGCTCACCGGCCCCTCGCCGGGGTCCTCGCCGTGGCGTCCGTGCACCAGGTAGAGGTGTTCGGCCTGGGTGTAGTACGGCTCCAGGTCCTCGTACCGGAGCGGCCATGCGGGCGAGAGGCCGTCGTGGTGCGTGAGTTCGCCGAAGTCCTCGGGCCGCAGCCGGAAGAGGGCCGCGCCGTAGAACTTGGTGTTTCCGCCGACGTAGTAGTTGACCTCGGGCGGGAACTCGTTGCCGTGCTTGTCGAGCCAGAATTCCGGGGCCCGGTACTTGCCTTTGACGAACACGGCGGTGGAGTCCCAGTTGTCCCGCTCGCGCGGGAGATGGTCGCCGCGTTCGAGGAGGAGCACCCGTTTGCCGGAGGGTGCGAGCCGGTGGGCGAGCGTGCCGCCGCCCGCGCCGGTACCGATGATGATGACGTCGTAGTGCGGGGAGTCGCCCACAGCGCCCACCGTCCTTGCTCTCGCGGCCCTGCCTTCCGCCCGGACCTGGCATCGCTCCGCCGGCGCGGAGTTCCAGCAACATGCACCTTCTCGAACGTATCCGTCCTTTCGGTCCGCGGCACCCGGACGGCCGCCCCCGGGGCGGCGGTCACAGCACGGCGATCGGATTCACCGGGCTGCCGGTGGCCGCCGGGAGCCTCAACGGGGCGACGACGCACAGGAAGCTCCAGCGGCCTGCCTGTTCGCACGCCGGTGCCAGCTCCTCGAACTGCAGGTAGTCCATCAGATGCAGCCCCATGGCATGCATCGCCAGCACATGCACGGGAAACGCGACACCGGCCACCGCGCTGGGTGCGGTGTCGTTGTTGCCGTCCGAGCCCAGTGCGGCGACGCGCCGCTCGGCCAGGAACCGCATCGCCGTCGGATGGAGGCCGGCCCGGGCGTCAGCCGCCTTCCACGCGCCGAGCTCCTGGCGCCTGCGGCGGTGCCCCACCCGGACGAACAGGAGGTCTCCCGGCCCGGCCCGGACCCCTTGGGCGGCCTCGGCCGCGGTCAGGTCGTCAGCCGTCACATGGTCGCCGGGTTCCAGCCAGGGCACCGCCCGCAGCCGCGGTATGTCCAGGAGTACGCCGCGTCCGACGATGCCGTCGTGCACCGTGTCGAGGGTGAGCGCACCGGCGCCTTCCGGCGTCACACTGCTCGCCGGCACGCCGTTGTAGAGCTCCCCGTCGTAGATCACGTGGCAGAGCGCGTCGAGGTGGCTGTCCGCGTCGCCGTGCACATTCATGGCGAACCGGTCCAGTGCGAAATGCAGCCCCTCAGCAGCCGAGTCACCGTTGGCCGGGCCGGTCATGCGGTGGTTCGCCGGATGCGGGTTGTCGGGGCCGGGCAGGGTCTCGACGGGCGAGGCGAGGGACACCGTGCGCCCGGTCCGGACCCCGGCGGTGGCTGCCACCACGCACTCGGGGGTCAGGTTTCCGAGGGCTCCGCGCCGGTCTTCGGGACCGCGCGACGTCCGCTCGCGCAGTTGCTCGTACAGGGTCCGGAAGGCGGCCTCGGTCATGCCCTGGGCGGTCGGCGGCGGGTGCGACGTCATGCGGACTCCCAGTAGGTGAGGCCCCATCGCAGGACATGGCTGCCGCCCGGCTCCAGCACGGTCAGATCCGTCCCGCTGCGGAAGGCGTCCGCCGGACAGGACATGGCCTCGACGGCGACACCGCGGCGCCGCCGCGCGGGCTCGGCCAGGGTGTCGCCCGTGTACACCTGCACGTAGCGGGCGCTCTCGCCGAGCCGTACGTCGACGCCGTGCCGCCCCGAGGGATGGGCAAGAGTCACCACGGCCCAGCCGCAGGCGTCCCGGTCGAGTCCGGTGAACGCGGTGTCCAGCCGCTGCTCCCCGATGGGACGGGCGGTGCGGAAGTCGTACGCCGTGCCGTCGACCGGTTCCCGGCCGACCGGCAGACCGTGCTCGTCGGTGCTCAGGCAGTAGTGGGCGGGCACCGTCAGCAGCGCCGGGTCCACCCCGTCGGTGCCCACGGTCAGATAGGGGTGCTGGCCGACGCCGTAGGGTGCCGCGGTGTCGCCCGCATTGGTCGCGGTGACGGCCACGTCGAGACCCTGGGGGCCCAGCCGGTACTCGGCGAGGACGTCCAGCCGGAAGGGATACCCGGGCTGCGGAAAGAGGGTCGTGCCCACTCTGACCGCGTCGTCGGCGCGGGCGAGCAGCTGCCACGCGGTCCAGCGCAGCAGCCCGTGGATGGCGTTGTGCTCCTCCGGTTCGGTCAGCGGGAGTTGCAGCTCCGAGTCGTCGAAGCGGTAGCGGCCGCCACCCACCCGGTTGGGCCAGGGGACGAGCAACTGGCCGCGGCCGCCGGTGATGCGTGCGTCGGCGGTGAACCCGTCCAGCAGCGGCCGGCCGTCCACCTCGTAGTGACGCAGGGCCGCGCCGAGCTGGACCACGACGGCCGTCTGTCCGCCGTGGCGCAGCTGCCACTGCTCTCCTGTGGCGCCGGCAGGCACCGTGGCGCTGGGAGGCATATACGTCTCCTCGGTCGGTGCAGCGGGTGCGGCAGCCGCCTCTGTGATCAGGGTTCGTCGCTCCTGCTCCGCGCCGAGCAGGAAGGCGCTGGCCGAGGCCACGGCCTCGGGCAGCTGGTCGATCTCCACCACACAGGGATGCTCGTCGGGCTCGGGCTCCTCGAGTTCCGCGAACTGGCTGTCCAGCAGGGCCGCCGGGAAGAAGTGGCCGTGCCGGGCGGCCAGTCGGGAGCTGATGAGCTCTCGTGAACCGTGCAGGTACACCAGACGTACCTCGGGGCGTCCGCCGAGCAGGTGGTCGCGGTAGGCGCGTTTGAGTGCGGAGCAGGTGACGACGGCCGGCTGCCGCGCCGCGATCTCCTGGTCCATCCAGGCGGCGATGGCGTCGAGCCACGGCCGTCTGTCGGCATCGGTCAGTGGTTCGCCGGCGGCCATCTTGGCGCGGTTGGCCGGGGGGTGGAAGTCGTCCGCGTCCCGGTACGGCCGGCCGAGCCGGTCGGCGAGCAGCCGTCCGACCGTGGACTTGCCGGACCCTGCCACACCGATCACGAGCGCCACCGTTGCGGGCGCCCCTCGGGCGGCGTGGTGCGGCATCGGTGCCGGCCCTCCGGACGTCATTGCTCCGAGGGACCGGGAGCCACGCACAGCTCCCTTGTCACGCTGCCGCCCTGCGCTGCGGCACCGGTGCCGGCTGCCTTCACCTGACCCGTCATCACACGCTCCTTCCCGTCGTACGCCCCCGCGCTGTCGGACGATCTCCCGTACAGCCGATCGGGTTGATCCCCATCCGGGCCTCCAAGGTCGGCTGCGTGTCCGGGAGCTGAGGCGGTGGTGCGCCACAGCGCTCAAGAAGGGGCCTTCGCGGCGGCAGCCGCTCGGTCAGGCTCGCCCAGCGGCGGAACGGCGGGTCCGGAAGGAAGCAGCTCGACGGTCACGAACGCCACCACGGCTGCCAGGATCACCACGGGGATCATGGCGGCGCTGCCGAGCAGCAGGACGACCAGGACGACGCTGCTCACGGGCAGCCGCAGAGCACTGGCCGACGCTGCCGCCATGCCCGCGGCCATTCCCGGTACGACGCCCAGGCCCGGCAGGGGCGCGAGCAGCACGCCCGCCGCGCCGCCCAGGAACAGCGAGGGGAAGATGGGACCGCCGCGCAGACTGCCCAGGCAGATCGCGTAGCCCGCGCCCTTGAAGAGCAGTACGGCGACCAGGGCACCGACCCCCCAGGCATGCGGATCGGCGGCCATCTGGCTCAGCGTGGCTTCCCCGGAGGAGGCCACGTCCACGGGGGTCCGATCGGTGACAAGCGCGTACACGGCGGCGCAGACTCCGGCTGCGAGCCCGCAGACTGCGGTGTGGACGACGGGCCGCCCGGCGACGAACCGGGCGGTCATCCGGCCTCCTACCAGCACCAGATGTACGGCTGCTCCGATCAGGACAGCCATCAGTACGCCCCAGAGCACGTCTCCCGCGTCGAGACGGGGAGACGGCAGGCCGATCTTCAGGGACAGGCCGGCCGTCTCCAGGCCGGTCCATCTGCCGAAGCCGGTGAACACCAGCGACCCCACACCGCTGGACAGCAGTGCCGGGAGCATCACGGCGAACAGTTGTGTGCCCCCCACCCCCGCCACCTCCATGAGCATCACCGCAGCGATCAGCGGGTTCCCGAAGATCGCCGAGATCGCCGCCGCGGCCCCGGCAGCGCCCAGGAGCGCCGTGCTCTGCGGGGTGGCAGGCGCCCGGGTGAGGTTCCTGAACAGCAGCGCCAGTCCGCCGCCGAGTGCGATCAGAGGGGCTTCGGGGCCCAGTACCGCGCCGAGCGGGAGACTGAACAGGGCCGCGAGGATCACGCCGGGCAGTGCCGCCGCTCCGGGACTGCTCGGGTTCAGTCCCGCCGCGGGGACATGGCCGCCGGCGCCCCGCATATGGGTGACCACCAGTCCGACGAGAATTCCCGAGACCAGCAGCAGTGGCAGGGGCCACCACCACGGTGGAGTGTCCCAGCCCAGGCCCTTCGGCAGATCGGCCCACATCAGATGTTCCAGCTGATGGAGCACGACGAGGAACCAGAACGCCAGGAGCGACACCGGGACACCGATGAGGGCGCAGAACACGAGCGCCTTCTGGTAGCCCGGGGAGCGCAGCATGTCACGCAGCCGGTCCGCCTCCTCCGGCTGCGTCCGTCCACCGGACGCGGCCGGTCGCGGACTCGGCTCCGTCATGGGGTCGTCCCTTCCTGGTCTCCCATGTCGGTGTCAGCCGAGGATCTTGCGCTTCTGTGCTTCGAATTCCTCTTCGGACAGCACCCCTTGGGCCTTCAGCTCCCCAAGTTCCTTGAGCTGTTCGATCTTGCCGCTCATGTCGTCGGCGGGAGGGGCGGGCGGCGGGGCCGGAGCGGCTGCCTGCGGCTGCCCGGACGCCTGCTGCTGCTCGTCCTGTTGTGCCCATCGGCCCGACTGCCGCCGCGACACACGGCCGGACACCGCGGTGGCGGTACCGGCGACCACGGCGGTACGGGCGACGCGACGAAGAAGTCTTGGCATATTCACTCAACTCCCGGACTCAACTGCCCGCGGCTTCGGCGGCTTCCAGCGAGGCCAGCAGGGCATCGACAGGAATGCGGCCGCCCGCGACGACCTGCGCACCGCTGCGCCGCAGGGCCCCGGCGAGGGGTGCCGCCCACACGTTCTCGTACACGATGATCCCGGCGGAGTTGCCCGGCTCGAGCGCCTTGCCGGCTTCGTCGATGTCTTCCTGGTCCAGCAGTCCGGACGAGGCGCCCTCGAACACGGAGAGGTCGACCTCGTCCCCGAGATCCCTCAGTTCCACCGCCGCGACCGAGCCGTCGCTGTCCTTGCGGACGAAGAGAAGGTCGAGGATGCGGATGATGCCGCGATCGACGAGATCGACAAGGAGGGGGAAGCCCTCGCCCGTCATTCTGTTGCCGGGAAACTCGACGACCAGGTAGTCGACGGGTCCCATCTCCTCCAGCTCAGACTCGCTCATGGCCACTCCTCACGAGAGGATCGGGGTCCGGGCTCAACTCGCCGCCGCTGTCCGGCGGCGCTCGCCGCGGACACCGCGACGGACGGCCCTTCCCGCCATTCCAGCACCCCGCGCAGTCACCCGCATTTTCTGGGACCGGCGCCCCGGCCGATCGGTTCGTCAGCTGGTCAGCTGGTAGATGCTCTGCCCGGTCAGCCAGAGACCGAGGAGCAGGCAGATGACCACGATCGCCTGCTGCTCGTGGCCTTGGAGCCAGTCGCGCAGCTTGAGCAGCCGGGCCTGGGCAGCCTCCGGCGAGAACACCACGTACAGCTCGGCGGCCAGCAGGCTCGCGGTGGCGAGGATGCAGAAGCCGAACAGGGCCGCGTACGTCGAGGAATGCGACAGGTCGGCCGAGACGACCGTGGCCGCGGCCGCGGCGACCATGCCCCAGGGCTGCAGGAACACGGCAAGTCCCGCTGCCGCCCAGGGCGAGCTGCGGTCCATCCGGGACGTCATGGACGAGGACGACCGGGAACGGGAGGTGGTACGGGGCGGCGTGCCGGCCGTCTCCTGCGCTGTGGCGGGCTCGGGTACGGAATCGCGTACGCGAGCGGGGGCCGCCTGAGGAGCCGACCGCATCCGCTTGCGCCGGTACAGGGCGAAGCACACCAGCGCGACACCGATGGCGAGTCTGGCCGCGAGCCCTGCCGTGGACGGCGGAGACCTGGGCGGCGGAGGCTCTCCGCCGGTCAGTGCGAGCACCAGCGCGATCACGGCGACGAGACAGGCCAGCCAGCCCATGATGAAGGCCAGCCCCTTCCACACGCCCCGGTCCGATGCCACCACCAGGACGAAAGCCATGATCGGCAGCGGGTCGAGCGTGATGCCCAGCGCGATGAGGAGCAGGTCGAGGACCATGGCGACCCAATCGTGTGGCGGAACTTCACGAGCGTATGCAATGGACGTGAAGACGACACCTTCTGGCCGCCGCGCTCCCGGCCCGTTCCGAGATGCCGCCCCGTGCCGCCTCCGCCAACCTGTACGCAGGGAAGGAGCAGCGCCATGTCGACTTCCGGACGGGTGCCGTCGGCGGTGAGGGGCGGTTCGCCGAGCCCGGATGCCGCACCCGCGTGGTGATGTCCCCCAGCGAGCCCGAGGACCACCGGGCGCAGTCGGGACCGCCACCGGTCCGCCGGGGGACGGACTCCGGACACGCGGACACGGGGGCCCGCCGCCGGGACTCCGTCCTGCACGCGTCCTGGTGGCGGACCAGGTCGCGGGAGCTCACCGCTGCGGCGAAGCGGCTGCACACGCGGGCCGAGCGCCGGTTCCCGGTCATCACGCATCTCGCCGAGCGGATGATGTCGGTGAACATCTTCGACTCCGCGACCAGGCTTGCGGCGCAGTGCTTTCTGACCGCGGTCCCGCTGCTCTTCGTCGTCGCGTCCATCGCTCCCCAGGCCGTGCGCGACCAGCTGATCAGTTCCGTACGGGTGGTCTTCGGGCTCACGGGCCCCGCGAACGCCCAGCTGACGCAGGTGTTCAGCTCCCAGTCGGGTGATCTGCGCGAGGCCACGGGCGTGGTGGGCGGGCTGATGGTGCTGCTTTCCGCCACTGCCGTCAGCCGGGCGATGCAGCGGCTGTGCAAGCGGGCCTGGGAGATCCCCAGAGCCGGGACCAGAATCGCCGTCTGGCGGTGGCCTGCGTGGATCGCGGCCTGGCTGGCGGTTCTCCTCGTTCAGGCTCCGCTGCGCGACGGGTTCGGCGCCGGCCTGTGGCTGGGCATCCCGGTCACCGTGGTGTCGCAGACGCTCCTTTGGTGGTGGAGCCAGCACATGCTGCTGGGTGGTCTGGTCCGCTGGAAGCCACTGCTGCCCGGTGCGGTCGTCACCGC
This sequence comes from Streptomyces sp. NBC_00390, assembly GCF_036057275.1. Lineage (NCBI taxonomy): Bacteria > Bacillati > Actinomycetota > Actinomycetes > Kitasatosporales > Streptomycetaceae > Streptomyces > Streptomyces sp. NBC_00390. Next base: position 1,589,495 of record NZ_CP107945.1, read on the forward strand.
GATCGCCATGACCGCCCTGTCGGTCAGCGCACGGTTCTACATGCCCCACGCACTCAACCGTGCCCTGGCCGAGTACGGATCGGTCGGCTCCGTCTTCGTCCTGCTGTCGTGGCTGATCGTGGTCTGCGTGGCGGTCGCGGTCGGCATCACCGCGGGTGCCGTCGTCGCCCAGGAGCCGGCCGTGGCCCGCCGTCTGGACAGTCCGCCGCCACGGTGGCTCGTCAGGACGGAGAGCTGACCCGTACGGTGCCGCCGCGTCAGTGCCGGGACTCGGTGCCGATCCGGGCGATGAGCAGGGCGATGTCGTCGTCGGCGGACGCCGGTACCAGATGGGTCACCAACGTGTCGCACAGATGGGTCAGTTGGCGGCCCGGCCGGGTGAGCAGGTGCACGAGTTCGGTGAGGCGTTCGTCGATGTCGCTGCCGCGCGACTCCACGAGTCCGTCGGTGTACAGCACCAGGAGACTGCCGGGCTCCAGGGTGACGTCGGTGGTGGCGAAGTCGATACCGCCGATACCGAGCGGCGCACCGGGCGGCAGCTGCAGGATGCGGGCGGTGCCGTCGGGGGTGACCACGGCCGGCGGCGGGTGTCCGGCACGGGCGATGCGGCAGAGGCCGGTCGCGGGATCGCAGACGGCGTAGAGGAACGTGGCCAGCATCGGCTCGGCCAGGTCGGCCAGCGTGGCCTCCAACTGCTTGAAAAGCTCCACGGGAGACAGGTCGAGTCGGGCCAGTGCCCGCACGCTGCTGGACAGCCGTCCCATCACGGCGGCGGCGGAGATGCCGTGACCCATCACGTCCCCGATGAGCAGAGCCGCCTTGGCACCGGCGAGTGGGACGACGTCGTACCAGTCGCCGCCGATCTCGTTCACGTCGCTGGCCGGCAGATACCGGTGGGCGACCTCGATGCCGGGCGGTGGCGTGATGTGCTGAGGCAGCATGCTGCGCTGGAGGACGACGGCGGTGTCGTGCTCGCGGTGGTACAGACGGGCGTTGTCGATACAGACCGCGGCCCGGGCCGCCAGGTCGCTCCCGAGGGCGACGTCCTCGGCGTCGAACGGACCCACTGGGCTGGTCCGGTAGAACGTGGCGAGCCCCAGCACCGTGCCCCGGGCGATCAGCGGCGCCATCATGAAGGAGTGCACGCCCATCCCCAGGATCTGCTCGGGTTTGACGGAGTGACGGGCCGCCGGGGCGACCGCCGCCGAGTCGAGGCGGCCGATGAGGAAGGGCTGCCGTTCCGCGAGCGCCTGGGTGTAGGGGGCGCCCGCGGGAAAGGAGAGCGTGCGGCCCAGCGGGGCCAGGACGTCGGCGACGGCGGAGCCGCTGAGCGGGGACTTGCCCAGGCGGCGCAGGGCCGAGCCACCGACCAGTCCGACACCCGGGTCCGTACCGGACGCGAGCACGTCCAGTACGTCGACGGTGACGACGTCCGCGAGGTCGGGGACCGCGATGTCGGCCAGTTCCTGCGCGGTGCGCTCCAGTTCGAGGGTGGTGCCGACGCGAACGCTGGCCTCGCTGAGCAGGGCCAGCCTGCGGCGGCCGGCCACGGCTTCGGTCTGGGCCTCCTGCTCCTCGGTGATGTCGATGAGGGACGCCGTGACGCCGATCGGGTTCCCTCTCCCGTCCTCCAGGCGGACGAAGCAGCACGACCAGACCCGGTCGCGGCGAGGGTCCGCGGGTGTACGGCCGGTGCGGCGCAGGTCCAGGACCGGCTCGCCGGTGACCAGCACACGGCGCATGGCGCTCTCCATGTCCGCGGTGTTCGTCTGCGGCAGCACATCGGCCAGACGCCGCCCGAGGTGCGCCGACTCGGGTACACCGTTCATCGCCTGCAGAGCGGGGTTCACCTGCAGGAACCGCAGCCTGGTGTCGAAGATGGCGATACCGACGGGCGAGCGGGAGAACAGCCCGTCCCACACGGCCGACGAGCCACGGATCCGGCGGGCTCCATGGGCATCGGCCGCAAAGACGAGGACCGTGTTGCCGCTGTGCCGGCCGGCCGTGGGGCAGGCCCAGACCTCGAGCTCCATCGGATGCCCGTCGCGGTGCCATGCGGTGACCGTGCCCATCACACCGCGACCCGTTGCGGCCGCCTCCCACAGTGATCGCCCCAGGCTCCGGCCCGGCCCCGGGTGCAGCAGGGTGGCGATGTGCCGGCCCAGCACCTCCTGGGGCTCGTAGCCCAGCAACTCCCGTGCCGCCTGCTCCCAGCGCACCACGGTCCCGTCGGCGCTGGTGGCCACCAGCGCCACGGGCAGCTCCCCCATCCACCCGCCGGCGTCCCGCGCGGCATCCATGCCGCCGCTCACGCCCTCGCCCGAAGCACCGTCGTTCATCACCGACATCCGCCTGACGTGGCACGATCCGTGTTCTCAGTATGGGCGCGCACCCGTTCGGCGGCACGGCGGCAGATGCGAGCGGGCCGGGAGACACCACACCAGCGACCGCACCCTCGTCGACGCCGGCGGAACACCCGAGCAGGTCCGGCCCCATGCCGGGAACGAACGCCACTACGTAGCGGGCGTAGTCCGGCACGGAGCCTTGAGAACCGGTCCGGTCCCCCGCTCCCCGACGGCCCCGGGGACCGGACGGGCAGCCTGATGTCCGTGCCCGCCGGGGAGCTGAGGGAATGGGACGGCTCCGCGATACCTGACAGGTGTCAGGGCCGTGCCCCGGCGATCCGGTTCGTATGCGATCCGTGCGGAGTCGCCGTACCGCGTACGGCAACTCCGTACAGTGACGAAAACTGCGCAGTGTGTAGTCAGGATGGCGGAAATGGTCCTTGAGCGGGCTGCCGGTTGGCGAAAAGACTTCTCGTGCCGAGGCGGACGGCGCCCGACGAGGCACCGCCGCACACCACCCCCGTTCGCAACGTGAGGAGACGCGCCGTATGCCCGACGCCGGCTCTCCAGGCATCGCACACCCGATCACGCTGAACGACGGCACCACCACCCGGACCCGGGAGGTGACCGCGGCCGACCTCGGACCGATCCAGGCACTGCACCGCCGCTGCTCGCCGATCAGCCGGGCCCTGCGCTATCACGCGGGCAAGCCCCAACTGACCACGGCAGGTTGGCGGGTGCTGTCCGACCCGCAGCGCGGCACCACCTTGGTGACCACCACCGAACAGCACACGGACCGCATCATCGCGATGACCAACGTGATGCGTACCGACGAGCAGGGGGTGGGCGAACTCGCCGTACTGGTCGAGGACGCGTGGCAGTCCAAAGGGCTGGGCACCGCGCTGGCCGCACACGCTGCCCAGGTGGCCCGCCGGGCCGGACACCACACCCTGACCGCGGCGGTCGCCGCGGGCAACGCACCCATGCTCCACGTACTGGAGAACCTGGACGCGCCGCGTACCCGCGCCACCGGTCCCGTCCTGGACATCCAGATCCCGCTGTAGCCGTGCGGCAGGCCGGCGGCGGGCGCTGCGCGGTCCGGACCGCCGCGCCCGCCGCGGTCGCCGCGGCGGCCGTGTCCGGGCGTCGGCGACCGGGCCCGTCCGGGCCGTGTGCGGGGCTGGCGCGAAGTTCTGAACGATGGTTCACTTGTTTGCATGGCCTACCGCAAGACACCCGCCGTGCAGGACCGGCTGGCCGCCGCCAGGGAGCACCTGGTGGCCCAGGCCACCTCCGTGGTCGCCGACGTGGGCTGGGCGAACGCCTCCGTCACCGCGGTCGCCGCCGCGGCCGGCATGTCGGTCGGCTCGGTCTACCAGCACTTCCCCTCCAAAGGGGCACTGGCCGTCGAGGTCTTCCGCCGCGCGTCCGGGCGGGAGGTCGAGGTGCTCAGCGAGGTGCTCAGGGAGGGCAGCGGGAACCCGGTCGAGCGGCTGGCGCTCGGCGTCAGCGTCTTCGCCCGCCGTGCCATGGAGAACCGCGGTCTGGCCCACGCCCTGCTCGCGGCCCCGGCCGAACCGGCCGTGGGCCAGGAGCGGTTGGGGTTCCGGCGCCGCTACCGCGAGGTGTTCGCCGAGGTGATCCGTGAAGGCATCGGCGCGGGCCTGCTCCCCGGCCAGAACGCCGACGTCACCGCCGCCGCACTGACCGGAGCGATCGGCGAGGTGCTCGTCGACCCGCTGTCCGGTCCTGCCGAAGTCACCGCCGCGGGCGATCTGGTCACCGAGCTGGTGGCGATGTCCCTGCGCTGCGCGGGCGCCACACCCGCCGAGTGACCCCTACGACTTCCGAGGACTGTGATGACCGCAACCGCAGACGCCGCACTGCGCAGCAACCCCACCGCTCGCACCCACGAGGTGACCAACCAGGCGCCGCCGCTGGTCGGTCACGATGTCGCCGACGACACCGTGCTCCTTGAGGGTGTGCGGCGCGAGGGCGCCGAGTGGTACGTCGACGACCTGCACCGGGTGGGCCGGCTGGCCGGCTCGGAGGAGGTCCGGCGCTGGGCCGAGGAGGCCAACCACTACGAGCCGGTGCTGCGCACCCATGACCGCTACGGACACCGGATCGACGAGGTGGACTTCCACCCCTCGTACCACGCGCTGATGGACGTGGCCATCAGCGAGGGCCTCGGCGGTGCGCCGTGGGCCGACGACCGGCCGGGCGTCCATGTGGCGCGCGCGGCGGGCTTCATGGTGTGGAGCTCGGCCGAGCAGGGGCACGGCTGCCCGGTGTCGATGACCTACGCCGTCGTCCCGGCCCTGCGCTCCGCGCCCGAGCTGGCCGCCGTGTACGAGCCGCTGCTGACCAGCCGGTCGTACGACCCCGGTCTGCGCGCGCCCGCGAGCAAGCGCGGGCTGCTTGCGGGCATGGGCATGACCGAGAAGCAGGGCGGCACCGACGTACGCGCCAACACCACGGTCGCCACCGGGCAGCCGGACGGCACCTGGCGGCTGCGCGGGCACAAGTGGTTCACCAGCGCCCCCATGAACGACCTGTTCCTGGTGCTGGCGCAGGCCCCGGGAGGGCTGTCCTGCTTCCTGGTGCCGCGGGTGCTCCCGGACGGCAGCCGCAACACGTTCCGTATCCAGCGCCTCAAGGACAAGCTCGGCAACCGCTCCAACGCCAGCAGCGAGCCCGAGTTCGACGACACCGTCGCCTGGCTGGTCGGCACGGAGGGGCAGGGGGTGCGGACCATCATCGACATGGTCACGATGACCCGGCTCGACTGCATCCTGGGTTCCGCTTCGGGCATCCGTACCGCTCTGGCACAGGCCGCCCACCATGTGCGCCACCGCAGCGTGTTCGGTGCCAAGCTGATCGACCAGCCGCTGATGCGCAATGTGATCGCCGACCTGGGGCTCGAGTCCGAAGCGGCGACCACCCTCGCGCTGCGGATCGCGGGAGCGACCGACCGGGCCCAGCGCGGCGACGCCCAGGAGCGGGCGTTCCTGCGGCTGGCCACGGCCGTCGGCAAGTACTGGGTGTGCAAGCGGCAGCCCGCCGCGGTCGCCGAAGCCCTGGAGTGCCTCGGCGGCAACGGCTATGACGAGGCGTCGGGGATGCCGCGGCTGTACCGGGAGGCCCCCCTCAACGGCCTGTGGGAGGGCTCGGGGAACGTCAACGCGCTCGATGTGCTGCGCGCCCTGACCCGTGAACCCGAGTCCCTGGAGGCGTTCCGCGCCGAGATCGAGGCCGCCGCCGGTGCGGACGCGCGTCTCGACGACGCATGGCGGCAGCTGCGCAGCGAGCTGGTGCTCACCGAGGACGCGGCGCTGCGCTCCCGGCGGCTGGTCGAGCGCATGGCGCTGGTGCTGCAGGGCTCCCTGCTGGTCCGCCATGCCCCGACCGCGGTGGCCGACGCGTTCTGCGCCTCCCGGCTGGCCGGCGACCGGGGGCTGGCCTTCGGCACCCTGCCGACCGGGGCCGGCCTCGCGGCTGTCATCGAACGCGTGCCCGGCACGACAAGCTGAGCGCGCTTTCCGTTGCGGGCCCGGACCTCGCCCCGGGCCCGCACGGACGTTTTTGATACGACGCCGTCCCGATGGCGCCCGACGGAAGGTCGCGTCACGCCGGGAGCCAGTGCGTGCCACCGGCCGAGGCCGCCTGGTGCCGGAGCCCAGGCCGGACCGGCCTCGACAGCCGGCGAGTGTCAGATCCCGTCGTGCTCCGCGTGCCCGGTAGCCTCGCCCACACGATCTCGTCCGTGGCCCGGAGGGTCTGCCCGTGCAGCAGTCGTTCTTCACGCTCTTCCTGGCCCGTCTGCTGGGCAGCCGGTGGTGGCGGACCTTTCATATGCGAGCCGTCCTGTGGGTGTCACTGGCCACCGCGGTCGTCCTTCTCGCCGGATCGGCGCTGATCGTTCCCGTCGAGGAGGGCGCCCCCGGAGCCACCATCACCTCCTTCCCCAGGGCGATCTGGTGGTCCGTCGAGACGGCCACGACGGTCGGCTACGGCGACATGTACCCGGTGACCGGCTGGGGCCGTGTCATCGCCGCGGTGGTGATGCTGGCCGGGATCACCACCTTCGGCATGGTCACCGCGGCCATCGCCACCTGGTTCGTCGGCAAGGCGGAGCAGGACGCACACGAGGTGGGCGCGGCGGTCCGTCACTACACCCGGGAGGGCGAAGAGGCCTTCCACGCCGAAGTCCGGGCACTCCACGAGCGGTTCGACCGCGTCGAGCACCTGCTCGAGGGAAGCGACGGGCGGTGAGCGCGGCCGGGCAACCGGCGATGCGTGCCTTCGATCAGGGCTGACGGTTGTCCCCGCGGCTGCCGGTCCGTGGCCCGATGGCATGATCAAGGCGTGACCAGGGAATCCGCCCGGCTCGGGCCCAAGAGGTATGTCCTGTTCGAGTCGACGGCACATTGATCGACTCCGTTGCCGGGAACGCGTCTCGGAGCACCTGAAGATCCGCCGTCAAGCTACGGCAGGGTGATGTGGTACGCCTTGCGCAGCGTCTCGTGCACGGTCCACGTGGTCCGGTCGCCCTCGCGCAGCACGCACGCGTCACCCGGTCCGACGTCGAAGGTGTCGCCGTCCTCGACGGCGATGGTGGCCCGGCCGCTCACCACGACGAAGAGTTCGTTCGCCTCGGTGTCGGTCACCACGCCCGGGGTGATCTGCCAGATGCCGCGGATCTGCTTGCCGTCCTGCGACTCCCACAGCACCTTGCCCGACACCTCGGGAGTGCCCTGCACGATCTGCGCCGGGTCGAGCGGGTCCGCCTCCAGGACGGCTGCGGGGACGTGTACGGCAAAGCTGGTGAACGTGGTCATGGAACGGGACGCTAGGCCATCGCGAACCATGCCGCCCAGGGACACACTGCCGCCCTCCTCACCCGCCGGGACGACGTTGTGACGAGCCACGATGCGACGAGCCTGGTCATCTGTCCCTCGTGCCCCTGCCGGCGCCGACCACCGGACGGCGGCGCGGATGCGGGAGGCGCAGCCGGCCGACGGGGCGGCGGGGCATCGCCGGCCGGAGCCGCACGACGGCCCTCAGCCCGCCGCCCGGGGCGGGCAGCAGCGTGACCTCGCCCCCGCTGACCAGGGTGAGCCGCTGGACGAGGGAGAGGCCGAGTCCGGTGCCGCCCTTGGGCGCGCCGGGGGCGCGCCAGAACCGGTCGAACGCGCGGCCGCGCTGCTCGGCGGTCATGCCGGGGCCCTGGTCCTGGACATGCAGCTCCGCCCGGCCTGCGAGGTGCCGTCGCGAGACGGTGACCATGCTGCCCGTGGGGGCCGCGCGCAGGGCGTTGGAGAGCAGGTTGTCCAGAATCTGCTCGAGCGCCCCGGGCACCGCGAAAGCGGTGCCGATCTGCTTGCCGACCAGGACGAGGCGTACGCCCTCCCTTTCGCACAGCGGGGACCAGGTGTGGATGCGCTGCTTCACCACCCGGTCCACGTCGACGGGTTCGGGGGTGAGTGCCGCCTCCTCCATCCGGGCGAGCGCGAGCAGGCCCTCGACCATGCGGCCCAGCCTCTCGGTCTCGGTCATCGCCGCGTTCAGGCCGGCGCGCAGATGGGGCAGGGTACCGGGTTCCATGTTGTCCAGGTGCAGTCGCAGCGCGGCGAGCGGGGTCTTCAGCTGATGGGAGGCCTCACCGGCGAAGGCGCTCTGGGACGCGAGCAGATGCTCCAGCAGGGCGGCCGTACGGTTGAAGGTGGTGGCCAGGCTGCGTACTTCGGGCGGGCCCGAGGTCACCGATGCCGGGGTGGCCAGACTGCCGCCGGCCAAGGTATGGGCGGCGCGCTCGAGTTCGAGGATCGGGCGGCCGATCCAGCGCGCCAGCGCGAAGGCGGCCATGGCGGCGGTGGCGAGCACCGCGAGCCCGCCCAGTCCCAGCAACAGCCACACCTGAAGGACGTTCTTCGCGATCGCGTCGGTGGGGACGGCCAGGCGCACCGCACCGTCGACCGTGTCGCCGTGGCGTACGGGAACGGCCACCGAAAGCCACTGCACGCCGCCGACGGTGGAAGTCCGTACGGTCGCACCGTCACCGCCGCGCAGCGCGGCGCGGATCTCGGGGCGCCGCGCCAGACCGGCTCGCCGGCCGGGCCCGAGTGAAGGGGAGGAGGCGAGCAGGGTCCCTTTTCCGTCGACGACCAGTACCCGCCCGCCGATGCGTTCGGCACAGTCGGCGACCCGCTCGGCGAGTTCACCGGAGCGGCCGGACGAGAGGGACAGGGCGGCGTGGGCGGCGATCGACTCCGCCTCTTCCGTGGCCGCGTTGACGGCGCGCTCACGCTCGGCGCGGCTGTAGACGTAGCCGAGCGGGATCTCCAGGCAGACGAGGACGAAGACGGCCAGGGTCAGATAGCTGAGCAGCAGTCGCCGTGTCATCGCGGCTGCGGCTCCGTCCGGGGAAGGCCGGTGCCGCTGTGGGGCCGTACCGCGAGGCGCAGGCCCACTCCGCGCAGGGTCTGGATCCAGGCAGGGTCGCCCAACTTGCGTCGCAGGGTGGCCACATGGACGTCGAGGGTCTTGGTGGGACCGTGGTAGTGGAGATCCCAGACCCGGTCGAGGATCTCCTGGCGTGAATAGACCGCCCCCGGGTCCTCGGCGAGCAGAGCCAGCAGGTCGAACTCCTTGGGGGTGAGGACGACCGGGCTGTCCCCGATCCAGACCTGCCGGGTGCGGCGGTCGACGACCAGCGCCCCTGTCCGGGAGGGCTGCCGCGGTACACTCCCCGGCTCGGGCAGTGCGTCGGGTGCGGGATCGGGATGCTCCCGGCCCGCCGGTGCCCCCGGTCCCCACTCGGGTGCGGCGCCCGGCCGTGCTGCCGTGCGGCGGGTCACCGCCCGGATGCGCGCCACCAGCTCCCGGACGCTGAAAGGTTTTGCCAGGTAGTCGTCGGCGCCCAGTTCCAGGCCGAGCACCCGGTCGGCCTCCGTACCGCGTGCGGTGAGCATGATGATCGGGACGTCGGAGACCTGGCGGATACCGCGGCAGACGTCGACGCCGTCCATGTCGGGCAGCCCCAGGTCGAGCAGGACGATGTCGCCGTACGGGCCCTGGAGTCCCGCGGAGCCGGTGGACACATGACCGACTGTCAGTCCGTAGCGGACGAGGCCCTCCACCAGGGGTTCGGCGATCGTCTCGTCGTCCTCGATGAGCAAGGCCCGCAGGGTCATGGAGTTCCGTCTTCCCGTGAATCCTGAGTGAATCCTGACAGCACGAATTCCCGATGGTCCGCACCCGGGACGATCACCGTACATTTGATTGAATCAACGGCAGGCAGGTCCACGGACTTTGGGAGGCAGGTCACAGCACGGCACCCAATTCTGAGGTGGCTCTAGCCTTCCCCTAACCTTCGCCTTGCCTCGCCCTCTCTACGGTGTTGAGCCAGTTCCCGGCCCCAGCAACCCACCTGAGGAGGCATCATGAAGGCTCTGCTCGAACGCGCCCGTTCCTTCCGGCGCCGCGTGGATTTCGAAAGTGACACATACCGGAAACTCGCCGAGGGGCAATTTCCGCAGGCACTCTTCATCGCCTGTTCCGATTCCCGCGTCATACCCGCACTGATCACCGGTGCGCGTCCCGGTGAGGTCTTCGAAATACGTAACGCAGGTAACATCGTGCCGGCCTACCGGCCGCATCTGGTGTCCGGAGAGGCCGCCACCGTCGAGTACGCGCTGGAGGTGCTGGACGTTCGCGACATCGTCGTCTGCGGGCACTCGCACTGCGGCGCGATGGGCGCGCTGGCCTCGGGCAAGGACCTGTCCGCCCTGCCGCGGGTGGATGCCTGGCTGGAGTCGGCGAGGCCGGGGCTCGCGTCCGCCCTGGACCGCGTACCGGCCGGCCCCGTCGACGCCGCCGGCTTCGCCGAACGGATCGCGGAGCTGGCACAGCTCAACGTGCGGGCGCAGCTGACCGCACTGCGCGCATACCCGGCGGTCCAGCGGCGGCTTGCGAAGGACATGCTCAGGCTGCACGGCTGGTACTACGAGGTGGACACCGGCCGTCTTCAGGAGCTGGATGAGGACGGCAACTCCTTCCAGGTACAAGCATGCTGATTCCGGGTCAGGAGCAGAAGGAGGCGCAGGACCACGCCGCGGGGCACGGCGGCCGCGGCCGGCACCGGGCCGGCCGGAGCTCCGGACGAAAGCCGGGTCGTATACGAAGTCCCTACGGCAACGCCCCTCCCCCGGACGCGACCCGGTCACGGCAGGCACCGGCCGGCCGGCCGAAGAGCGGAACGACGGGCGGCGCCGGACAGAAGGAGAAGGTGAATCTCGCCACCGAGATCGCAGCCTCCTTCGTCGTCTTCCTTGTCGCGCTCCCCCTGTGCATCGGCGTGGCCGTGGCCTCGGCCGCGCCGCCCGAACTGGGCATCATCTCCGGGGTCGTCGGCGGCCTGGTGATCGGCATGGCGCGCGGCAGCACCCTTCAGGTCTCCGGCCCGGCGGCCGGTCTGGCGGCGCTGGTCGCGGAGGCCGTACTGGAGCACGGCCTGGCCATGCTCGGAGTGATCGTGCTGGCCTCCGGCGTGCTGCAGATCGGGCTCGGGCTGATCCGGCTCGGGCGGATGTTCCAGGCCATCTCCATCGCGGTGGTGCAGGGCATGCTGGCAGGGATCGGACTGCCGCTGATGTTCGGCCAGGCCTATCCGCTGGCCGACGCCAAGGCGATCGGCAGGCCGGTCGAGAACCTGCTGGGCATCCCCGATCTGATCGCGCGCACCGTGGCCGATCCGCAGAAGGCGATCGCTGCCGGACTCGGTGTCGCCACCGTCGTGCTGAGCTTCGTCTGGAAGAAGCTGCCGGGCCCGCTGACGAAGGTCCCGGCGGCCTTGGTCGCGGTGGCGGGCGGTATGGCGGTGGCCTCGCTGCCGGGGGTCGACATCGCCACGCTGAAGGTCGGCAATCTGTTGGCGTCCGTGCAGGTTCCGGGGCCGACGCAGTTCGCGGCACTGGCCGGCGGCTCGGTGCTGAGCACCGTGCTCACGTTCACGATCATCGCGTCTGCGGAGAGTCTGTTCACCGCCGCCGCCGTGGACCGGATGCACACAGGTCAACGCACCCGCTACAACTCGGAGTTGATCGCGCAGGGCGTGGGCAACACCATCTGCGGCGCCCTCGGCGCGCTCCCGATGACCGCGGTCGTCGCGCGCAGCTCCGCGAACGTGCAGGCCGGCGCCAAGACCCGGCTGTCGCGCACGCTGCACGGCCTGTGGCTGCTCGCCTTCGCCCTGCTGCTGCCTAACGTCCTCGCTCTCATCCCCATCTGCGTCCTGGCGGGTGTCCTGGTGCACAGCGGCTGGAAGCTGTTCGCGCCGGAGGAGTTCCCGAAGATGTGGCGGCAGGACCGCGGCGAGTTCGTGGTCATGACGCTCACCACGGTCGCGATCGTCGCCACCGCCCTGCTCGAGGGTGTACTGGTCGGACTCGCCGCGGGCGTGGTGCTGGCCGCGCTGCGGATGTCCCAGGCGTCGGTGCGCACCAGCGTGGAGGGCGACACCGCGAAGCTGGTCATGGCCGGCAATGTGACCTTCCTGCGGCTGCCGAAGCTGATCGACGCCCTGGAGGCGGTCGCCGCCGCCGGGACGCCCCGGATACGGCTGGATCTGACCGGCGTGGCTCACTGGGACCACGCCTGCCGCAGCCAGGTGGACGAGTTCGTGGCCAAACACCGGGGGGCGGACATCAGGGTGGAGCTGCTGCGCCCGAACACCCCGAACGCGCCGGCTCCCGCCGGGACTGCCCCCGAGGCGGATCCGGCACCCGACGGCGGCGGGGCGCCCGCGCATGTGCCGGACCCTGAGCCCCGGCCGGAAGCGTGGGCGGGTCCCGAGCCCGGGCCGGAAGCGTGGGCGGGCCCTGAGCCCGGGCCGCAGACGCAGTGGTTCTACCTCGACCCGACCCCGGTCGAGGATCCCGGGGGACCGATGGGCCCCAGGGAGCCCTTCGATTCCCTGACGTCACCGCTGTCGGCGCAGGAGTTCGAGACCTGGGGGCGGATGCGCTGACGGCGCCCGGCGCCTCTGGCGGCGCCGCGAACAGCCGCACACGACGAGGGGCGACGGGCCGCCGCGCGGCACGTCGCCCCTTGCGCCGTCCGTTCAGCCGATCGGCGCCGGCATCGGCACGACGTCATAGCCGAGCTCGATGGCGTCGCCGGTGGCCGGGTCGGCCAGCTCCACGCGCCAGCGCCCGGCGAACTGGTCCACGCCCTCCGTCATGGGAATCGTGCCCGAGATCAGGACCGTGCCGGGCACCAGGTCACCGCGCTCTCGCAGCACGTCGGCCCAGTAGGCCGGGGTGAGCAGCTCGGCCAGGGTGCCGTCCTGGATCGCGGTCTCCTCGTCGCCGTGGGTCACCCAGGCGCGCAGGGTGAGCTCGTCGAGGCGGTCCTGGACGTCCGCCAGCCGCCATGCCCGGCGCGCGAGCACATCGGGGCCGGCGTTCTTGCTCCAGGCCACGCCGTGCACCTCCAGCTGCCGGTCCGTGTGGTCGCAGGCGGCGGTCAGCAGCAGCTCGCCGGCGCCGTCCACCACCAGCGCCCACTCCGCCTCGCCCGAAGTGCGTCCGTGCTGCACGCTGATCTGTTCGGTCTGCTGGGCGAGGTAGGGGGAGACCGGGTAGAGGGCCGGGGTGACCGAGGGGGCGGGGACGCCCAGCTCGGCGAGCTCCGCCACATGCGCGGCCACGTCCTCCTGGCTGCGTCCGGCGTAGCCGGCGTTGAGCACCTGAACGACGTCGACGTCCCGGGTCGAGCCGTCGGGCAGTTCGAAAGTCAGCAGCGCCATGATTTCTCCACGTTGATCGCGATACCGGAGCGGTGAACTTTGCGCCTGGGGCTTGCGCATACGACCTGTATACAAGAAGTATGCCGGAAGGTCGACATCCCGCCTCACAAGGACGGACAACGTGAACAAGCCTGAGAGCAGCGGCGCCGTACGCCGCGCCTTCTTCGCCAGCCTCACCGGCACGGCTTTGGAGTGGTACGACTTCGCGATCTACTCCGCGGCCGCGGCCCTGGTCTTCGGTGACCTGTTCTTCCCCTCCGAGGACCCCACCACGGGCACCCTGCTGGCCTTCTCCACGTACGCGGTCGGCTACGTCTCCCGTCCGCTCGGCGGGTTCGTCTTCGGCCGCCTCGGTGACAGGATCGGCCGCAAGAAGGTCCTCATCACGACGCTCGTGCTGATCGGCGTCGCCACCCTGCTCATCGGCCTGCTGCCCACCTACACCAGCATCGGTGTGACCGCCCCGGTCGTTCTGGTGCTGCTGCGCTTCGCCCAGGGCGTCGGTGTCGGCGGCGAGTGGGGTGGTGCCGTACTCCTCTCCAGCGAGTTCGGCGACCCGCGGCGCCGCGGCTTCTACGCCTCGGCCGCACAGATAGGTCCCCCGGCCGGCAATCTGATGGCCAACGGTGTGCTCGCCGCGCTCGGCGCACTGCTGACCGAGGCCCAGTTCCTGGACTGGGGCTGGCGCGTGGCGTTCCTGCTCTCCGGTGTCCTGGTCGTCTTCGGTCTGTGGATCCGCACGAAGCTCGAGGAGACGCCCGTCTTCAAGGCCATGGAAGCCGAGCAGAACCGCCCCTCGGCCCCCGTCAAGGAAGTCCTCACGACCCACCCCCGCCGGCTCGCCGCCGCGATCCTCTCCCGGGTCGCCCCGGACGTGCTGTACGCGCTGTTCACCGTCTTCGTGCTGACGTACGCAACGGGCGAGCTGGGCATGTCCCGGGGTTCGGCGCTCACCGCCGTCCTCATCGGTTCCTCGCTCCAGGTCTTCCTGATCCCGCTGGCCGGCGCCGTCTCCGACCGTTTCAACCGCCGTCTCGTGTACGGAGTCTCCGCGGCCGCCGCCGGCGTCTGGCCGTTCGTCTTCTTCCCGATGACCAGTGGCGGGAGCTGGACGCTCCTCGCGCTCGGCGTCGTGGTCGCCCTCGTACTCCACTCGTTCATGTACGGGCCTCAGGCGGCTTTCATCGCCGAGCAGTTCGACCCGCGCCTGCGCTCGACGGGCTCCTCCCTCGCGTACACGCTGGCCGGTCTCATCGGTGGTGCGATCGCGCCGCTGATGTTCACCGCGCTGCTCGACGCGTACGCCTCCTGGATCCCGCTGGCCCTCAACATCCTGGTTGCCGCCGGCGTCACCGTCACCGGTCTCCTGCTGGGCCGCGACGCTCCCGAGGAGGAGGGCGCGACGGCCGGCACCGCAGAGCCGAAGACCGCTGTCGCCACCGGCTGAGCCCGGCACTCCTGGCAGCCGGCACCACCACAGGAAGGACCCACATGCGCATCGCGCTGAGCCAGATCACCACCGGCCCCGAGCCTGAGAAGAACCTCGCCGTCGTGCGCGACGAGGCACACCGCGCGGCACGAAGCGGCGCCCGGCTCGTGGCCTTCCCCGAGGCGACGATGGCGTGCTTCGGGATCCCGCTCGGGCCGGTCGCCGAGCCGCTGGACGGGCCGTGGGCGAACGGACTGCGGGCCGTGGCGCAGGAGACCGGCCTGGTGGTGGTGGCCGGCATGTTCACCCCGGCGGGGGACGGCAAGGTCACCAACACGCTGCTGGCCACCGGTCCCGGCGTCGAGGCCTCGTACGACAAGATCCATCTGTACGACGCCTTCGGCTTCGCCGAGTCCGACACCGTCGCCCCGGGGTCCGAGGTGGTCACCATCGATGTCGACGGCGTGCGCATCGGCCTCGCCACCTGCTACGACGTCCGGTTCCCCGAGCTGTTCCGCGCCCATGCCGACGCGGGTGCCGTCGCCTCACTGCTGCTCGCCTCCTGGGGCGCGGGCCCGGGCAAGCGCGAACAGTGGGAGCTGCTGACCCGCGCCCGGGCACTCGACGCCACGCTCTGGCTCGCGGCGGTCGGCCAGGCCGATCCGGCTATGTCCGGTACGGCGCCGGAGTCGAAGGCCCCGACCGGCATCGGATTCAGCGCGCTCGTCGGTCCCGACGGGACGGTACGGGACCGCCTCGAAGCGGGACCGGGTCTGCTCGTCGCCGACCTGGACATCGAGGAGGTCGCATCGGTGCGCCGTTCCGTGCCCGTGCTGGCCAACCGCAGGCTGGGCCGGGCCTGACCCAACGGCGAAGTCCCGTGTCCCGACGGCCGCCGGGACACGGGACTTTCGTA
Source organism: Streptomyces sp. NBC_00390 (assembly GCF_036057275.1). Classification (NCBI taxonomy): domain Bacteria; kingdom Bacillati; phylum Actinomycetota; class Actinomycetes; order Kitasatosporales; family Streptomycetaceae; genus Streptomyces; species Streptomyces sp. NBC_00390. Next base: position 1,604,995 of record NZ_CP107945.1, read on the forward strand.
CGCCGGGGCCGCTGACGGTGCCGCCCGCCGGCTATCCGGCGAGCAGGACCCTGAGGGTCGACTCCAGATGGCTGTCGATCGCGGCCCGCGCCGCCTGGGCGTCGCCGGCGTCGATCGCCGACAGGATCGCCTGATGCTCGTCGAGCACCGCCTCCTGCCGCCCGTGCTGGTTGAACAGCGCCACCACTCCGGCCCGGATCTGCCTGCTGCGCAGCCCGTCGTAGTGCCGGTCGAGCAGGGCATTGCCGACCGCGGACACGATCGTCGCGTGGAAGAGGTGGTCCTCGGCGATGAACTCCTTGGCCAGCTCCGGCCTGCTGAGCGCCCGCTGCCGCTCCAGGATCTCGGCGAGCTCCTGCACCGGAGCGCCGCCCTTCGCGATGACCTGCTCGGCGGCGTAGCGCTCGACGATGCCGCGCAGCTCCACCAGTTCGGTGATCTCACGCCCCGTCAGCGGCACGACCTGCGCTCCCCGCTTGGGCACGAGCCGCACCAGGTCCTCGGCGGCAAGCAGCAGCAGCGCCTCACGGATGGGCGTACGCGAGACCCCGATGCGATCGGCGATCTCCTGCTCGGAAAGGAAGGTCCCCTGCATCGCGGGGTCGGTGAGGACGTGTTCCTTGAGGTACGCGTACGCCCTGTCCCGGCCCGATTCCACGACTACCCCCTCAGGTTGCATACAACGAGTATACGGAAATTACCACGCGGTAGACCGGGCCGGGAGGCGATGAACCCACCCCCGCCCGGCCCCGGCGTGCCCGCCATGCGCCGCGCTCCGGGCTGGGCGAATATGCGTATGTCCCCGCTCCGACGAAGCGAGAGTCCATGGCCGAAGATGTCGCGGACGCCGGCCCGCCCACCGAACTGAAGGCCAACGCGATCGGATTCCTCGACGCGCTCGTCATCGGCCTCAACGCCACCTCTCCGGCGTACTCGCTGGCCGCGGCCATCGGCCCGATCGTCGCCCTGGTGGGCATCTACGCCCCCGGCGTGATGCTCGCCTCCTTCGTCCCCATGCTGCTGATCGCCTCGGCCTTCTACTACCTCAACAAGGTCGACCAGGACTGCGGAACGACCTTCTCATGGGTGACACGGGCGATGGGGCCCTGGTCCGGCTGGCTCGGCGGCTGGGCGATCACCATGACCGGCGTCCTGGTGATCGGCTCGCTGGCCGACGTCGCCGTCCGTTTCGGGTTGCTCGCGGTGGGACTCGACAGCTGGGCGGACAGCGCGGTGATCCGGCAGACGCTCGCGGTGGTCGTGATCCTGGTGATGACGGCCGTGTGTGTCATCGGCACCGAGATGTCGGCCCACGTCCAGAACGTGCTCATCCTCGCCCAGGTCGCCTTCCTGCTGGTGTTCGCCGTGGTCGCCATCTACCGCGTCTATGCCGGTACGAGTTCCCTCGACCCGGTCATGCCGTCCTTCGAATGGCTCAACCCCTTCGGCGCCGGCGGTGCGGCGCTGACCGGCGGGCTGCTGCTCGGAGTGTTCATCTACTGGGGCTGGGAGTCCGCGGTGAATCTCACCGAGGAGATCAGGGACTCCGCCACCGCCCCGGGCAAGGCCGGCATCTGGTCGACCGTGGTGCTGCTGGTGACGTATCTGTCGGTCGCGATCGCTGTCGTCGGCTACGCCGGCACCGCGTTCCTCGCCGAGAACGCCTCCGAGGAAGAGGCGATCTTCGCGGTGCTCGCCCGCGAGGTGCTGGGCGGCTGGGACTGGATCGTGCTCCTCGCGGTCTGCACGTCCGCGCTGGCCTCGACCCAGACCACGATCATCCCTGCGTCCCGCACGGCGCTGTCCATGGCCCGCCGTCAGGCCCTGCCGCATCGCTTCGCCCACATCCACCCGCGGTTCCGTACACCCGATGTGAGCACCTGGTGGGTGGCTGCGGTCGCCATCGCGTGGTACCTCGTCGTCAATCAGATCAGCGAGAACGCCCTGTTCGACTCACTCACCGCGCTCTCGCTCCTCATCGCCTTCTACTACGCGCTCACCGGCCTCGCCTGCGTCGTCTACTACCGCCGCCATCTGACCGAGAGTCTGCACAACTTCCTGCTGATCGGCGCCGGGCCGCTGATCGGAGCCGGCTTGCTGGCCTGGCTGCTGGTGGAGTCGGTCGTCGACATGTCGAACCCGGCGAACTCGTACAGCGGCGTCTCCTGGTTCGGCCTCGGCCCTCCGCTGGTCATCGGTATCGGGATCAGCCTGGTCGGCGTGATCGTCATGTGCGTCTGGCGGCTGCGGTCCGGCACGTTCTGGGAGGAGCGCCGCGGCGTGGCCGACCCGGAACTCGTCCATCGCAAGGAGCCCTGAGATGTCCGTCGTCCTGGGATACGACGAGTCGCCCGGAGCGGTCCGGGCCCTGCGGGTGGCGATCGAGGTCGCGGCCGCGTTCGGCGAGCCGCTCTTCCTGGTGTTCGGCGCCGCTGCCCCCGGCGGCCTCGGCGAGGAGTACCGCGCCCATCACGAGGCGATCCGCCAGGCCGGGCGCACGGCGCTCGCCCATGCCGTCGAGTCGGCCGACGAGGCCGGTGTTCCGACAGCCGTCGAGATCGTCGACGAGACGCCGGCCCAGGCCCTGCTCGAGGCCGCCGAGCGCCATCGGGCGCGGGTCATCGTCGTCGGCAGCTGGGGCGATAGCCCGCTACGCGGCGCCCTGCTCGGCTCCACGCCCCACAAGCTGCTGCACCTGTCGCCCGTCCCCGTACTCTGCGTACCGACCCAGGACTGACCTGAGGGTCACGTCCCGGGCCACGTAAAGGTGGCGTCAACGCACCTCGCTCCTGCGCCAGGAAGGCGTCGAAGCACGGAGCCACCCGCGGCGCACGCGGCCGGCGGACGGACGTTGGCCGTGGCGGCCGGCGAACCCGGCGCCGCGGGTGAGGTCTCGTCAGAACTTCTCCGGGCGCATCAATGCGGCCGCCGGACAGCCCACGATGAAGACTGCGACGATGAGGCCGTCGACCTTTTCCATGCTCATGCTCGATCAGCTCCCGAAGGCAGTAGGCGGGTAGGGCGAGGCGGACGGATCACTCTCCACATAACCCCGCCACGGCCCTGCCGGGCAGTCACCTTGACGCCACCTTGCCGTCGCTCCCGGTGATGCTGACGCCGCGTTGACGCATCTGCAGCGTGCCGACGCCGTGTACCGGGCGCTGCGGGCGAGCTCGCCGACGCGGGCATCGTGTACGAGGCGGACGGTCACAGCGAGGACGACCCGATCGCCGACAGCTCCACCGAGAACGGCCGCAGGAAGAACCGCCGGGTGGAGGTCTCGTTCACCCGCTCGGATGCGCGGTCGGATACGCGGTCGGATACGCGGTCGGACGCGCGGTCGGATACGCGGTCGGGCTGACGCACCGCGGCGCCCGTACCCGGTGAGGGCACGGGCGCCAAGGGCACGGGGTCAGGACCGACGGCCGTCGTGACGGCGGTCGTGGTCACGCCGGTCGTCATAGCGCCGGTCGTCGTGACGCCGGTCGCCGTGGCGGCGGCCGTCGTGACGCCGGTCGTGGTCACGCCGGTCGTCATAGCGCCGGTCGTCATGGCGCCGGCCGTCGCGACGGCGGTCGTCGTCGTTGTGGCGGCCGTACCTCGCGGTGTCGACCGTGCGACCGTCGTCGTCACGCAGCGTGGCCTTGTCCGACCAGTTGCCCCATACGTAGGTGCTGCGGTCCTGGTACACATGACCGTCCCTGTCACGGCCGTAGCCGGTGTGGACACGGATCGTGGAGCGGCCGGAGATGCGTACGTCGTCGAAGGTGTAGCGCTTGCCGTCGCGGTTGGTGAGGGTCCAGCCGTCGAGATCGACCGAGCGGCGGCCGATGTTGGTGACGTCCACCCATTCCGCGTTCAGGCTGCGGTTGGAGTAGTCGTCGCGGCCGGGGCTGTCGTACTGGATGTGCCCGAGGACGACGGAACGGGTGTCCCAGTTGCGGCCGCGGTCATGGCCGTCGTCGGCCGATGCCGGCGTCGCCATGGAAGCGACGACGGCGCCCGACGCCAGAGCGGCTGCCGCGATACCGCGGACAGTCCGAGAAGCAGACATGATGCTCCCTCAAGTAGAGGCATCCGCCCCTGGTCAGGGCCTGGATGCGCGATTGCGGTCCCCGGCCGGAGCCGAGGACCACACTTTGTCGCGCCAACCTCCACACAAGCATCACAACTGTCCGTTGTTACATAAAGCGGACATTCCTGTAACTCTCACCTGCATGGCGCACATATCTTCCGGGTGCATACCAGGGCATTCCTGCCCTCTACACCGGTCCGTGCAACGATCAACAACAAGCCCTTTCCGGCGGCTCCGGCCATGCGTCGACCACCCCACGCCCCGACCCGCCGCGCGCCCGGCCTTCTGTAACGGCCGCCTGTGACGGCGCCGTCAGGAGTCCGGCGCCGAGAGCCGGAACCGGAGCCGGCAGATGACCGCGTCGGTGTCGCGGCGCAGGGCGTGGGCGACGACGGCGCCGCGCTGGTCCTGCAGCAGGCGCTGCCACAGACGCGCAGGTTCAGCCTCGGGGATGAGGACAGTGATCCGTGCCCCGGGCGTCCGCGCCGCCAGCTCACGTACGTAGCAGGCGATCGGGCGGCCCAGGGCGCGGTGCGCGGACGGAATACGGACGAGCGGCACGCCGGGGTTCCACAGGTCCCAGTCGCGGGCGAGTGCCTCGGCCTGCGCGCGGGTGGCGTACGACGCGCGGTGGGCCGGCGATCTCCGCGACGCCTGCCTGTGCGCGGCGCTCCTCCTCGGGCTGCTGGTCGTGGTCGACGCGGGCAACGGCACCCTCAGCGGCGGTCGTTCGACGCTGTGGGCGGGGTTGTCGGTGGTGCTATTCGTGGTGCTGCTGCCGGCGCGGGTGACGGCGGGGCGGGGATGGATCCACAGCCGGGGCGTGCTGGTGGCCCAGCAGGTGCGGACCGACCGGCTGGTGTGCGCGGACTGGTCGGACGGGGTGACGCAAAGGCTCCCCCTGCGCGATGCGGACGGACGCACTCTGAGGCTGGACCCGCGCGTCCTGGTCGCCGATCCCCGGCTGTGGCATCTGCTGGACGCAGGCATCCGCGTCTCCCAGGACACCGGGACGCTGCGGTCCGGGGCACGGCGCTGCGCGAGCTGTCATCGCGGATCGACGACGACACGGCCGAGGCCGTCTTCAGGATCTCGGGCCTGGACACCTGAGCGCGGCGCGGTGCCCCTCTTGGCGTCCTGTCAGGACATGGCCGTGCTGGGCAGTTCCGGACGCATCACTGCCTGGCCCGGAGCGGTCCGGACGGTGAGCATCATCGTGAGACCGCCGCCCGGAGTGTCCTCGGCGGTGAGGGTGCCTCCCATCGCCTCGGTGAATCCCCTGGCGACGGCGAGGCCGAGACCGACTCCCGCGCCGCGCGGGGCATCGCCGTGGCGCTGGAACGGGGCGAAGATGCGCTCCTTGGCCTCGTCCGGCACGCCGGGCCCGCGGTCCACCACCCGTACCTCGACGCGATCGCCGATCGCGTCGGCCGACACGAGTACCCGTTCGCCGTCGGGGCTGTACTTCACGGCGTTCTCCACGATGTTGGCCACCGCCCGTTCCAGCAGCCCCGGGTCGACCGCGACCATCGGCAGGTCCTCCGGCACGTCCAGGAGGACGCTGTCCTCGGGGACGCCGCCGAGCGCCATCGGGACGACCTCGTCGAGGTCGATCTCCCTGATCAGCGGGGTCACGGTCCCGGTCTGCAGCCGCGACATGTCGAGCAGGTTGCCCACGAGGTGGTCGAGCCGGTCGGTGCCTTCCTCGATGCTCGCGAGCAGCTCGTCCTCGTCCTCGTCCGACCATTCCACGTCGTCGGAGCGCAGTGAGGTGACGGACGCCTTGATGGCGGCGAGCGGAGTGCGCAGATCGTGACTGACGGCGGCGAGCAGCGCGGTGCGGATGCGGTTGCCCTCGGCGAGCTGACGGGCCTGTTCGGCCTGCCCGACCAGGCGCTGCCGGTCGAGTACGACGGCGGCCTGGGCGGCGAACGCGCCGAGCACCCTCCGGTCCTCGGCCGGCAGTACGCGGCCGGTGAGGGCGAGCGCCATACGGTCTCCGACCGGCATGTCGACGTCGGCGTCATCGGGGCGTGCGGGCGGCACGCCGCCGCCGACGCTGCCGGCGCAGGACCACGGGTCGACGTCGCTCTCCCGCTCCAGCAGGGCCACCGATTCCATGGCGAAGGTCTCGCGGACCCGCTCCAGCAGAGCCTCCAGGCTGGTCTCGCCGCGCAGCACGCTGCCGGCGAGGAACGACAGGATCTCGGACTCGGCCCGCAGGCGAGCCGCCTGCTGGGTGCGCCGGGCCGCCAGGTCGACCACCGAGGCCACCGACACGGCCACGGACACGAAGATCACGATGGCGACGATGTTCTTGGGGTCGGCGATGGTGAGGCGGTGCAGAGGCTGTGTGAAGTAGTAGTTGAGCAGCAGCGAGCCGAAGGCGGCGGATGCCAGCGCCGGGAACAGCCCGCCGAGCAGCGCCGCGGCCACCGTCAGCGTCAGGAAGAGCAGCATGTCGTTGGCGAGGCCGAGGTCGGCCTGCACGTTCGTCAGCAGGAGGGTGAGCAGGGCCGGGCCCGCGACTGCGGTCAGCCAGCCCCAGATGGTCCGGGACCGGCCGAGCCGTGCGCCTCGGGCGACGGGGAGCCCCCGGCCGCGGGCGACTTCCTCGTGGGTGACGATGTGGACATCCAGGTCGGGCCCGGACTGGACGGCCACCGTGGCGCTGACGCCGGGGCCGAAGATGTACTGCCAGGACTTGCGGCGGCTGGCGCCCAGGACGATCTGGGTGGCGTTGACGCCCCGGGCGAACTCCAGCAGGGCCTGGGGGATGTCGTCACCGACGACATGGTGGAAGGTGCCGCCGAGATCCTCGACCAGGGTGCGCTGGACCGCCAGCTCCTTGGGCGATGCGGAACTCAGGCCGTCGCTGCGGGAGATGTACACAGCGAGCACTTCACCGCCGGCGCCCTTCTCGGCGAGGCGGGTCGCGCGGCGGATGAGCGTACGGCCTTCGGGGCCGCCGGTCAGTCCGACGACGATGCGCTCGCGGGCCTGCCAGGTGGAGCGGATGTTGTGCTCGCCCCGGTACTGCTGGAGGTACTCGTCGACACGGTCCGCGGTCCACAGCAGCGCCAGTTCGCGCAGGGCGGTGAGATTGCCGGGGCGGAAGTAGTTGGACAGAGCCGCGTCGACCTTGTCGGCCTTGTAGATGTTGCCGTGGGCCATACGGCGGCGCAGCGCCTGGGGCGACATGTCGACCAGCTCTATCTGGTCGGCGCGCCGCACCACCTCGTCCGGGACGGTCTCCCGCTGCCGTACGCCCGTGATGGATTCGACGACGTCGCCGAGCGATTCCAGATGCTGGATGTTGACGGTCGTGATCACGTCGATCCCGGCGGCCAGCAGTTCCTCGACGTCCTGCCAGCGCTTGGCGTTGCGTGAACCCGGAACATTGGTGTGCGGAAGTTCGTCGACCAGAGCGACCGCCGGGGCGCGCCTGAGGACCGCGTCGACGTCCATCTCGGTGAAGACCGTCTCCCGGTACTCGAGTTCCTGACGCGGGATCTGTTCCAGGCCGTGGAGCATCACCTCGGTCCGCGGCCGGTTGTGGTGCTCGACGAAGGCGACGACGCAGTCGGTGCCGCGCTCGACCCGCCGGTGTGCTTCGGCGAGCATCGCGTACGTCTTGCCGACGCCCGGCGCCGCACCGAGGTAGATCCGAAGTTTGCCGCGTGCCATGGTTTCGATTCTCCGGGGTGGTTGTACAAGGGGTCGGCGCTCCCGGGGCCGGGAGCGGTGGGCGGGCCGCCAGGGGTGTCAGGACTCGAATCGGTAGCCCATGCCGGGTTCGGTGATCAGATACCGGGGCCGCGAGGGATCCGCTTCGAGTTTGCGCCGAAGCTGGGCCATGTAGACGCGCAGATAGTTGGTCCTGTTGCCGACGGAGTGCCCCCACACCTCCTCGAGCAGCTGCCGCTGGCTGATGAGCCGCCCGGGGTTGCGGATCAGCAGTTCCAGCAGGTGCCACTCGGTCGGGGTCAGCCGGACGTCGCCGCCGCGTCGCCTGACCCGCTTCGCCACGAGGTCGACGGTGAACTCCTCGGTGGTGACGGTCCGCGTCTCGTCCGCGGCGGGGACCTTGGTCTCCGTGCGGCGGACGGCTGCCCGCAGCCGGGCCAGCAACTCGTCCATGCTGAACGGTTTGGTGACGTAGTCGTCGGCGCCGGCGTCGAGCGCCTCGATCTTCTCGTCGGAGGTACGGCGGGCGGAGACCACCACGATCGGCACTCTGCTCCAGCGCCGCAGATCCCGGATCACATCGAGGCCGTCCATGTCCGGCAGACCGAGATCCAGCAGTACCGCGTCGGGCGGCCCTGCGGCGGCGAGCTGAAGCGCGGTGGTGCCGTCGGTCGCGGCGTCCACCTCATACCTGCGGGCCTTCAGATTGATCGTGAGGGCCCGGACGAGCTGGGAGTCGTCCTCCACCACGAGCACCCGGGTCATCGGAGTGCGGCCTTTCTGTTGCTGGGGTTCGGTTTTCCTGCTGGAGGCGGGAGCGGTGCCGGGAGCGCCGACGCCGGTCCGGCACATGGTGGTGGCATGCGGCGGCGGGAGTCGGCGCCCCGGGGACGTACCCCGGGGTGCCGACTCCCGCCCACTGCATGCACTCTCAGCCCTTGGCCAGTTCCTTGAGCGCGATGTTGAGCTTCAGGACGTTCACCGTCGGCTCACCCATGAAGCCGAGGATCCGGCCGTCGGTGTGGTCGTCGACGAGCTTGTCGACCTGGGCGACGGTGAGGTTGTTCTTCTCCGCGACCCGGTGGACCTGGAGCTTGGCGTACTCCGGGGAGATGTCCGGGTCCAGACCCGAGCCGGAGGAGGTGACGGCGTCGGCCGGCACATCCGAGGGCCTGACCTTGTAGGTGGGGGTCTCATTGTCCGCGATCACCGCGTCCTTGGCGGCCACGACCTGCTGGCAGAGACTGCCCTCTTCGGCCTTCGTGGGGTCAGTCGGGCACTTGCCGTCCTCCCCGACGCCGTTGTCGCCCGACCGGTTCGTCGCGCCGGACAGGATCAGCGAGTACTGGGTGTTCACGCTGTTGCTGCCCAGACCGTTGGAGGGACGGGGCTGGAACCACTTGAGGTCCGGCCTCGGCGCCTCCTCCGCGTCGTCGCCCGTAGTTGAGTCGGACGCAGCCTTCAGCGGCAGGTAGTAGGTCTGTCCGATGAGTTCGGAGCCGACCACCTTGCCGTCGCTCTTGATCTCCGAGCCGTTCGCCTTGTCGTTGAACAGGCCCTGGGCGACGCCCGTGACCAGCAGCGGGTACAGGACGCCCGTCACCAGGGTGAGGACGAGCAGGGCTCGGAGCCCGGCCCCGATCAGCCGTGCCGCGTTTCCGAAGGAGTTGTTCATGGCGATCAGCACGCTTTCTGGTTAACGCAGCCCGGGGATGAGGGAGATGAGCAGGTCGATGATCTTGATGCCGATGAACGGGGCGATGAGGCCACCGATGCCGTAGATCCCGAGGTTGCGGCGGAGCATCTTGTCCGCGCTGGTCGGCCGGTAGCGCACGCCCTTCAGGGCGAGCGGCACCAGCGCCACGATGATCAGCGCGTTGAAGATGACCGCGGACAGGATCGCGGACTGCGGCGAGGCAAGCTGCATGATGTTCAGCTTGTCCAGGCCCGGGTAGGCGACCGCGAACATCGCGGGGATGATCGCGAAGTACTTCGCCACGTCGTTGGCGATCGAGAAGGTCGTCAGCGCACCGCGCGTGATGAGCAGCTGCTTGCCGATCTCGACGATCTCGATGAGCTTGGTCGGGTTGGAGTCCAGGTCCACCATGTTCCCGGCCTCCTTGGCGGCCGAGGTACCGGTGTTCATGGCCACGCCGACATCCGCCTGCGCCAGCGCCGGGGCGTCGTTCGTACCGTCACCCGTCATCGCCACGAGCTTGCCACCGGCCTGCTCACGCTTGATGAGGGCCATCTTGTCCTCGGGAGTCGCCTCGGCGAGGAAGTCGTCGACGCCCGCCTCCTCGGCGATCGCCTTGGCCGTCAGCGGGTTGTCACCCGTGATCATGACGGTCTTGATGCCCATACGGCGCAGCTCGTCGAACCGCTCCCGCATGCCCTCCTTGACGACGTCCTTGAGGTGGATGACACCCAGCACGCGGGCGCCCTTGTCGTCCTCGGCCGCGACGAGCAGCGGAGTACCGCCCGCCTGCGAGATCCGGTTCGCGATCTCGTCGGCGTCGTCGGAGATCCGGCCGCCGCGCTCCTCGACCCAGGCCATGACCGAGGCCGTGGCGCCCTTGCGGACCTTGCGGCCGGCGCCGTTCTCGACGAGGTCGACGCCGGACATGCGCGTCTGGGCGGTGAAGGCGACCCACTCGGCACCCGACAGCTCACCCTGGTGGCGCTCGCGCAGCCCGTACTTCTCCTTGGCGAGGACCACGACCGAGCGGCCCTCGGGCGTCTCGTCGGCGAGCGAGGAGAGCTGGGCGGCGTCCGCCAGCTCCGCCTCGGTGGTGCCCTTGACCGGTACGAACTCGGAAGCCTGGCGGTTGCCGAGCGTGATGGTGCCGGTCTTGTCGAGCAGCAGCGTCGAGACGTCGCCCGCCGCTTCCACCGCGCGGCCGGACATCGCGAGCACATTGCGCTGCACGAGCCGGTCCATGCCGGCGATACCGATCGCCGACAGCAGTGCGCCGATGGTGGTCGGGATCAGGCAGACCAGCAGGGCGGTCAGCACGATCATCGAGGTCTGCTCGTCGGCGTCCGCGTAGATCGCGAACGGCTTCAGCGTGACGACGGCGAGCAGGAAGACGATGGTCAGCGAGGCGAGCAGGATGTTCAGCGCGATCTCGTTGGGCGTCTTCTGCCGGGCGGCGCCCTCGACCAGGGCGATCATCCGGTCGATGAAGGTCTCGCCCGGCTTCGTCGTGATCTTGACGACGATCCGGTCCGAGAGCACCTTCGTGCCGCCGGTCACGGCCGAGCGGTCGCCGCCCGACTCGCGGATGACCGGAGCCGACTCACCGGTGATGGCGGACTCGTCGACGCTCGCCACACCCTCGACGACGTCACCGTCGCCGGGGATGATGTCGCCCGCCTCGCAGACCACCAGGTCGCCGATGCGCAGATCGGTACCGGGGACGCGCTCCTCGTTCTTGCCTATGAGCCGCCGGGCGACCGTGTCGGTCTTGGCCTTGCGCAGAGTGTCCGCCTGCGCCTTGCCGCGGCCCTCGGCCACCGCCTCCGCCAGGTTGGCGAAGATCGTGGTCAGCCAGAGCCAGGCCGCGATCGCCCAGCCGAACCAGTCGCCCGGGTCCTTGATCGCCAGGGCGGTGGTGACCAGCGACCCGACCAGGACCACGAACATCACGGGGGACTTGACCATCACGCGGGGGTCGAGCTTGCGCAGGGCGTCCGGGAAGGACTTGATCAGCTGCGCCGGGTCGAACAGACCGCCGGCGACGCGCCCGGCCTCGGGCTTGTGCCCGGTCGGCACATCGCTGTGGGGCGCCGGGGTCCCAGTGGCAGTGGACATCGAGTCCTCTTGCTTCTTCACGTCGGTGGTCATGACGCCAGCCCTTCGGCGAGCGGACCCAGCGCCAGGGCCGGGAAGTAGGTCAGACCGGTGATGATCATGATGGTGCCGACGAGCAGACCCGCGTAGAGCGGCTTGTCGGTACGCAGGGTGCCCGCGGTCTCCGGGACCGGCTTCTGCTCGGCGAGCGAGCCGGCCAGTGCCAGCACGAACACCATCGGGACGAACCTGCCGAGCAGCATCGCGAGACCGATGGTGGTGTTGAACCACTGCGTGTCCGCGTTGAGGCCGGCGAAGGCGGAGCCGTTGTTGTTGGCGCCCGAGGTGTAGGCGTAGAGGATCTCGGAGAATCCGTGCGCGCCGGAGTTGGTCATCGAGTTCGCCGGGGTGTCCAGCGCCATCGCCGCGGCGGTGAAGCAGAGCACCAGCGCCGGGGTGACCAGGATGTAGCAGGCCGCCAGCTTGATCTCGCGGGTGCCGATCTTCTTGCCGAGGTACTCGGGCGTACGGCCGACCATCAGACCGGCGATGAACACCGCGATGATCGCCATGATCAGCATGCCGTAGAGGCCGGAGCCCACACCACCGGGTGCGATCTCGCCCAGCATCATGCCGAGCATGGTGATCCCGCCGCCGAGGCCGGTGAACGAGGAGTGGAACGAGTCCACCGCTCCCGTGGAGGTGAGCGTGGTGGAGACCGCGAAGATCGACGAGGCGCCGATGCCGAAGCGGGTCTCCTTGCCCTCCATCGCGCCGCCCGCGGCCTCGAACGCCGGGCCGTTGCCCGCGAACTCGGTCGCCCACATCAGCAGCACGAAGCCCACCCAGATGGTCGCCATCGTGGCGAGGATCGCGTAACCCTGTTTGACGCTGCCGACCATCCTTCCGAAGGTCCGGGTCAGCGAGAACGGGATCAGCAGGATCAGGAAGATCTCGAAGAGGTTGGTGAAGGCGTTCGGGTTCTCGAAGGGGTGGGCCGAGTTGGCGTTGAAGTAGCCGCCGCCGTTGGTGCCCAGCTCCTTGATGGCCTCCTGGGAGGCGACCGCGCCGCCGTTCCACTCCTGGGCGCCCCCCATGAACTGGCCGACCTCGTGGATGCCGGAGAAGTTCTGGATGGCGCCGGCCGCGACCAGCACGATCGCGGCGATCACCGAGATCGGCAGCAGGATGCGGACGGTGCCGCGGACCAGGTCGGCCCAGAAGTTGCCCAGCTCACCGGTGCGGGAGCGGGCGAATCCGCGGACCAGGGCCACGGCGACCGCGATGCCCACGGCCGACGAGACGAAATTCTGCACGGCCAGGCCGCCGGTCTGTACGACGTGGCCCATGGCCTGCTCGCCGTAGTACGACTGCCAGTTCGTGTTCGACACGAACGACGCGGCGGTGTTGAACGCCTGGTCCGGGTCGATGGAGGAGAAGCCGAGCGAGCCGGGCAGGCTGCCCTGGACCCTCTGCAGCAGGTAGAGGAAGAGAACGCTCACCGCGGAGAAGGCGAGGACACCGCGCAGATAGGCGGGCCAGCGCATCTCGGCGTTCGGATTGGCGCCGATGGCCTTGTAGATCCACTTCTCCACACGCAGGTGCTTGTCGGAGGAGTAGACCCGGGCCATGTGGTCGCCGAGCGGACGGTACGCCAGGGCGAGCGCGGCGATCAGCGCGAGCAGCTGGAGCACAGCAGCGAGGAAGGGGCTCATATCCGTGCTCAAAACCTCTCAGGCTTGACGAGGGCGAGGACGAGATAGCCCAGCAGGGCGACGGCCACGATCAGGCCGACAATGTTCTCGGCAGTCACAGCTTCGCCACCCCCTTGGCAATGAGAGCCACCAGCGCGAAAACCGCGATCGTGGTGACGACGAAGGCCACGTCGGCCATCGTGAGCTCCTGAAAGAGATACGGATTCTCGGACCGTTAGAGCAAAGCGCTTTTCGGCCACGACACGACCCGCGTTAACGGCTCCCTGACGTACTCCACTGTCGTCTTGACGCAACCCGTACGCCCTGCGGGCGCAGGTCACTCCGGGTGATCGGTCGGGATGACGGTCAGCGGAACTCGGTCGGCCGCGGGCGCAGCCCCAGGACCGTCAGCTCGGCCGTGACCAGCAGGGCTGCGCCTGCCCACGGCAGCAGCACGGTGACGGAGCCGCGGCCGTCCCGTGCCGCGGTGTCGAAGGCCGCACGGTTGATCTCCGTCACCCGGTCGAGCGCGTCGATCCACTCACCGAAGTGGGTGTTGGACATGCCGGGGACCTGCCGCGGCTGCTCCGGTGCGCCTGTCCGGACCCCCACTGCCGGACCTTGCGCACTCCCGGCGGTGATGGTCACTCGCCCTCCAGCCCGGCGCCGCGGACGGTCGTCCGTCCCCCTGCCGATCAGTCTGCGATCGGTACCGGAAACAAACCGGACGCGTTGACACGTTCCTGATGCTCTGTCAGTCCTGTTTGACGTGTCGTTGACGCGTGCCGCCAGAGTGCCGTTAAGGACGTACAAGGCCCTTCCGTACCAGGCCCATTGAGGTACCGAGGGGCATTAGATTCCTTCCCGGCCGCCGCAGACCGTGGACGTCATCGGCAAACGACACTCCGGCCGACCCCAAGCGGTCAGGTCTTCGGCGGACGAGCGGAGCGCGTCGGTCCAGGGACCGCCGCACCTCCCTGCGCCGCTCGGTCGTCGCCGGGGCCCCGGCGACGACCGGGCCCAGGCGGCGGGCGATGCCGGCGGGCCGCGCGGGGGCGAGTGCCGGCCGGCAGGGCCGCCTGCGACCACTCGTACCGGCCTCGCCTCGTCCAGCGCAATGTGCTCGCGATGTCCGGCCGGGCCGTCGAGGCGGCGGGAGACGTCAACATCCTGCTGCTCGACAGGACCGGCACCATCACCCTCGGAAACCGCGAGGCAGCGGACTTCGTCCCGATGCCGGGCGTGGACGTCATGATCCTGGCGGACGCCGCGCAGCTCTCCTCGCTCGCCGACGAGACGCCGGAGGGCCGTTCGGTCGTGGTCCTCGCCAAGGAGAGATACGGGCTTCGGGCCCCCGCCGAAGGGGAGCTGTCCCAGGCGCGTTTCGTGGACTTCAGCGCACGGACGCGGATGAGCGGCATCGATCTGCGCTGGGACAACGGCGCCGCCTGCCATATCCGCAAGGGGGCCGCGGCGCAGGTGATCGAGTGGGTGCAGATGTACGGCGGCGCCGTGCCGAGCGAGGCCCGTACCTGGGCCGACTCCATAGCCGCCGGCGGCGGAACACCCCTCGTCGTGGCGGTGCACGACTGGGACGGCCCGCGCGTGCTCGGGATCGTCCATCTCAAGGACGTGGTCAAGGAAGGGGTCCGGGCACGGTTCGCGGAGCTGCGCCGGATGGGCATCCGTACGGTGATGATCACCGGCGACAATCCGCTGACCGCACGCGCCATCGCGGCGGAGGCGGGCGTCGACGACTACCTCGCCGAGGCGACCCCCGAGGACAAGCTCGCCCTCATCAAGCGCGAGCAGGCCGGTGGCAAGCTCGTGGCGATGACGGGCGACGGTACGAACGACGCCCCGGCGCTGGCGCAGGCCGATGTCGGCGTGGCCATGAACACCGGTACCTCGGCCGCCAAGGAGGCCGGGAACATGGTGGACCTGGACTCCAACCCGACCAAGCTCATCGAGATCGTCGAGATCGGCAAGCAGCTGCTCATCACGCGCGGTGCGCTGACGACCTTCTCGATCGCCAACGACGTGGCCAAGTACTTCGCGATCATCCCCGCGATGTTCGCGAGCGCGTATCCGGGCCTGGAGGCACTGAACATCATGGGACTGCACAGCCCGAAGTCTGCGATCACCTCGGCGATCATCTTCAACGCGCTGATCATCGTCGCGCTGATCCCGCTCGCCCTGCGCGGAGTCCGGTACACCCCCGCGTCCGCCCACGATCTGCTGCGCAGAAACCTCACCGTCTACGGCCTGGGCGGACTGGCCCTGCCGTTCGTCGGCATCAAGCTGATCGACGTCGTGGTCTCGACGGTTCCCGGACTCGGCTGACCGCACCGCACGTCAGAGAGACGTCAGGGAACCGCGGTTGGACTTGAACCAGCACGGCTCCCCCGGGTTCGATGTCGCGCTGGATGGCAGCCGGAGTGGGCGCCTGTTCGGCCTCGACGAGCACTTCGCGCAGTCCGACCGGCGGCATGAGTGCCCGGCGCAGTTCGGACAGCTTCGGACCGTCGCCTACGTCGGCGTGGAGGGGTTCGGGCGCCTCCGTGGCGAAGAGACTGGACGTCGTGGTGCCTAAAGCTCGCGCGAGCATGTGCAAGGTCTCGACCTGAACGTTCCCGCCCTGCTCGACCTTGCGCACGACGCCCACGGACAGACCGGCTGCTTCGGCGAGTTGCTCCTGGCTCATCCCAGTCCGGCGACGATGATTCCGGACGTTCTCCTGCAGCGACGACATGCCCAAGGCGCACAGCCCAAAGCCCGCTTCAGGTCAACACCGAAGAGGGCTGCGGCCAACGCGAGTTGCACAAGGAGGGCCTCGCCTGTGCGCGCCCTTCGGGCCAACCCACGCGTGCGGCCGGTGGCCGCTCGCGTGTCGCGGGCGGTCACCGGCCGGGTGAGTACCGGGGAGGGACTACTCCTGGGGGTAGATGTCCCCCGCCCTCATGGCGCTCTCCTGCTCGCTCTGCTCCTTGAGCCTGCGGGCCTTGTCCTGGAGGCGCTTACGCTCCTCCGGATCGGTCGCACGTTCCGCAGCCTGCTTCAGTTCCTCGGCCTTTTGACGCATCTGCCGGGCGCGGCCGCCGGACTCGCCTGAAACGCTCATGGTCACTCCTCGGACGTCGGGATGAGCGGGCCCCTTCAGCGAACCAGCGGCCTCGCGGGTGCGCATCCCGAGTCGTCGCGCAGCGCGATCAGCACAGGTCACACAAGGTCCTCGGAGGCAGCGTGAGGCAGGGGCCGACCCGCTGTGCCCTATCCCTGGGAGACCAGGCGGTCGACCGCCGGCGTGCCCGACGTGTAGCCCGCCGTCATGGCTCTCGCGGCGGCGGCCGTCATCGGTGCCGGGGCCGGCGCGAGGCCGCGGGCGGCGACCGGCTGCTGGGCCAGGGCGAGCATCGGGGGGAGCGCACCCGCTGCCGCCATCACGGGTTGCGGCTGGGGCTGGGGCTGGGGCTGCGGCCGGGCGGGGGCGGCCGGGGCGAGCATCGGAGCGAGGGGCTCGGGTGCCGGGGCGGGGGCGGGGGCCGGGATCCGCTGGCCGTAGAGGACCTGTTCCATCGCGGACATCAGACGCATCACATCCTGTTCGGGGCGCACGACCAGGCGTACGAAGCGGCTGGAGCTGCCGATCTTGTTGCCGCATTCGCGGATCAGGACGCCGTGTTCGGCGAGCAGCCGGTCGCGCAGAATCGACCCGTCGGCGCCCTCGGGCAGCCTGACGTACACGAAGTTGCCCTGGGAGGGATAAACCGTCAGGCCCGGCAGCTGGGACAGCCGCCACATCATCTCCTGCCGGTCGCGGCGCACCTGCTGGAGGCTCTCGGCATACTCCTGGCGGTGCTCCTTGAGCATGAACACCACGGTCTCGGCGAAGGAGTTGAGGTTCCACTTGGGCAGGGCGGCCCGCACTCTGCCCGCGAGCTGCGGGTTGGAGACGAGATAGCCGAAGCGCACGCCGTGCAGGCCGAAGTTCTTGCCCAGGCTGCGCAGCACGATCACATTCGTCCGCAGCACCGCTTCCGCCACGATGCTCGGGTCCTGGTCGGCATCGGCGAACTCGAGGAAGGACTCGTCGACGACGACCAGGTCCAGGTCCTGGAGCGAGTCGACGAGCGAGAGCACCTGCTGCTTGGTGAGGAGTCCGCCGTCCGGGTTGTTGGGATTGCAGATGACGGCGGCGCGGGAGCCGCGGGTGCGGATGAACTGGACGAAGGACTGCGGGTCGAGCTCGAAGCCGCGCGCTTCGGGAAGGAGAAGCATGTCCACCCGCTTGCCCGTCTCCATCGGCTGGTCGGTCCAGCGGCCGAACGTGGGCACGGGTACGGCGAGGGATTCACGGACCAGCAAGTGGTCGATCCAGGTGATGAGTTCGGTGGAGCCGTTGCCCATCGCGACGGTCTGCGGGTTGAGTCCGAGGACCTGGCACAGCTCGGCGGTGATCGTGTCGGCGCTGCTCGGGTAGTAGGTGAGGATGTCACGGAGGCTGTCGCCCAGCCGCTCGAACATGGCAGGGGTGGGGAAGTACGGGTTGCAGGGGATGCAGAAGTCCACGATCTCGCCGGCCGCGCCGCCGCCTGCCCGGTTGAGCGTGAAGTAGGACGGGCTGTGCGCGGTTGAACTGCGGAAAAGTGCGGTGACATTGCTGCCGGCCAAGACATGCCTCCCCTGCCTGGAACGGCCCGCGATGAGTCGGGCCCCCCTGAGATACGGATGGGGCAGGTCCGGTGTTCAAGAGGCACGGGCGCCGGGCAGCCCGGACCGGCCGTGGACGGCTGGTGATCTGTCTCACATTCCCTCGTCTCCCCGTGATGGTTGTGACCTCCGGTGCGCTGGGTACTGCGGTACGTCCAAGAGACGGGTGTGCCACACAGATACTTCTCTGAGAGGTGGGGCACTTGAGCCCGCGTACGTCGCACGCGTACCGACCCTTGAGCATGAGACGCCGAGCCTGGCTGACGCTCGGCGCCGTCGTCCTCGGCGGGGCGGGGATCGTCACCATCGCCACGGCCAACCCGTCGGAACCGGTCAAGAAGCCGCACCGGCTTCAGGAGCGGGCCGCCAAGCTGCGCACACTCCAGCTCGCCAAGGGCGGTGCGAAGGAACGCGAGTTGCCGGCCACCGGCACCGCGCCCTTCTCGCTCGTCGGCATCGGATGGGACGGCGCCGCCAAGGTCGACGGCACGGCCGAGGTGCGCACGCGGGACGCCGAGACCGGCAAGTGGTCCGGCTGGCAGCCGCTCGAGCTGGACGCGCACGGGCCGGACACCCCCGAGGGCACCGGGCACGGGGCCTCCGATCCGCTGTGGGTCGGGCCCTCCACCGCGGTGCAGGTACGGGTCGACGGGCACAGGACGCTGCCGAAGAACCTGAAGCTGCACATGGTCGACCCCGGCGTGAGCAAGGCCGAGGCGAAGAACCCGGCGGCTGCGTCGATGGACCCGGCCGCGTTCACCGTGGCCGAGAGCCTGAGCCCCTCCCCCACGGACTCCCCTGGGGACACGGCCGAACCGTCGCCCACCGACACGGCCGCGCCGACCGATCCCGTGACGCCGACGCCGACGCCGACGCCGACCGAGACGATGGCGCCGACGGACACCGCGACCCCCACCGACACGGCGACACCCAGCCCCACACCCACCAAGCCGACCGCACCGCCGTCGACGGTGCGTCAGCCGCCGATCATCCCCCGCGCTCAGTGGGGTGCCGACGAGTCGCTGGTCGAGGACCCCGCCGAGTACATCGACAAGGTGCAGGCGGTCTACATCCACCACACCGTCGGCTCGAACAACTACAGCTGCGCCGAGTCCGCCGCCCTGGTCCGCGGCATCATGACGTACCACGTCCAGACCGAGGACTGGAACGACCTCGGCTACAACTTCCTGGTCGACAAGTGCGGCCGGATCTTCGAGGGCCGGGCCGGTGGCACCGACCTGCCGGTCAAGGGCGCACACACCTACGGCTTCAACAGCTACTCCACCGGCATCGCCCTGCTCGGCGACTTCCATGGCGACACGGCCACGGGCAAGCCGGCCGGCCGGCCGACCAACGCAGCGCTGCAGTCGGCGGCCCGTGTCGCCGCCTGGAAGCTGGGTCAGTACGGCGGCAACCCGAAGGGCAAGGTGACCCTCACCGCCGTCGAGAGCACAGGCGTCTACGCCAAGGGCCAGCAGGCCACCATGAACGTGATCTCCGGCCACCGCGACGCCTTCGCCACCGCGTGCCCGGGCACCAACCTCTACGCGAAGCTGCCTGCGATCCGCGACTTCGCGGCGAGCGCCGGCCGCAACTCCGCGATCCCGACAGCCGACTTCAACCGGGACGGCGTCCCCGACCTGGTCGTGGGCCTGCCGCGGGTCGCGAGCAGCGACGGCAGCGTCACCGTGCTGCCGGGCGGATCGGACGGTCCCACCTCCGCGGCGAGGAAGACCTTCAACCAGAACAGCCCCGGTGTGCCCGGCGGCTCGGAGGCAGGCGACCAGTTCGGCACCGACAGCGCCTGGGGCGATGTCAACGGCGACGGCGCCGCGGACCTGCTCGTCGGCGCTCCCGGTGAGAACGGCACCAGCGCCCAGACCGACACCGGACAGGTGACCGTGATGTACGGTCCCGCCCTGAACACCGGCACGTCGTACTGGACCACCGCGACCACGCGCACCGCGGGCGAGAAGCTCGGCACCACCGTGGCCACCGGCGACTTCAACGCCGACGGGAGGTCCGACGTCTTCTCCGTGGCACCGGGCAAGCCGGGCCGCTGGTGGTCGTTCGACGGCGCAACCGGGGCCGCCAGGTCGGGGAACCTCGGCTCCGCCGCCTACACCGGTGCCGTCGCCTACGCGAGCGCCGCGGCAGGCGACTTCAACAAGGACGGGTACGCCGACGCGGCGGTCTCCTTCCGCGATCCGGGCGGCGTCGGCCGGCTGCTGTGGCTCAAGGGGTCCGCGTCCGGACTGCAGCGGGTCGGGATCCTGGACGCGCGCGGCGGCCGCTCGCTCGCTTCGGGCGACCTGAACGGTGACGGATACGCCGACCTCGCCGTCGGCCAGCCGAGTCCCACGGAGTCCGGTCACACCCTCAAGGGCGGTGCGGTCACCGCCGTGTTCGGCTCGTCCACCGGACTGACCTCGACCGGCCGCAAGTCGATCGGCCAGGACACCACGAGTGTGCCGGGCACCGGCGAGACCGGCGACGACATGGGCGCGTCCGTGTCGGTCGGCGACGCGAACCTCGACGGCTACGACGACATCCTCACGGGCCTGCCCGGCGAGGACATCACCCGCAGCGGTGTCTCGCAGACCAACGCCGGTCAAGTGCTGCTGCTGCGCGGCTCGTCGACGGGTCCCACGGGCACCGGCTCGGCCGCCTACAGCCAGGACACCACGGGCGTGCCGGGCTCGACGGAGTCGAACGACCGTCTCGGCTCGTCCGTCACGCTGGCCGATCTGTCCGGGTTCGTCAGGGCCGACCTCGCGATCGGCGCCGACGGCGAGGACGCGAACAACGGCACGGTCCTGCAGATCGACAACAGCGGCAGCAGCGGCATCGTGGCCGGCTCCGGGGTGTACTACGGGACCACGGCGCTCGGCGCCCCGGCCGGTGTGCGCATCGGCTCGGTGCTGACCCCGTAAGCCGGAAGCACGAAGCGGAGCCGGCCGGTCGATACGGCCGGCTCCGTCTTGTTGTGCAGCCCGTTCCGTGTGTGAAGGGGCGCTCTCAGTTCTCTCCGGGTTCTTCGCCGTCGGCTACCGAACCGTCGGACGCCGCGGCGGCCTTACTGCCTTTCACCGGGCCGGACTTGACCGGCTTCGGGACCTCCAACGGCGTCTGCCGGTCCAGCAGCCGGGCGCAGTAGCCGGCCACGGCCTCGGGTCCCCCGCCCGCTTCCGCCTCCAGGCGCAGTTGCAGTCCGCCGTCCTTCGCGGTGCCGCGCCGCTGCTGTGCCTCGTACGCCTCACAGTGCGCGCGCCGGTCTGCGGCCGTCGGCGGCCGTTCGCCCCGAGTGCCCCTGTCCGCCGGGCCGTTCGGCGCCGCCGAGCCCGACGGCGGTGCACTCGTCGGCTGTTGCAGGGGACCGGGCGTGTGTTGTGCGGGACCGGGCGTGGTACGGGGTGCCGGGCGCCGTCCCCCCTCAGGCTCGTCGAAGGGCGCCGGGATCACTCCGCCCGCCATGGCCACGCCGCTCAGCATGACGCCGCCGACGAGTGTGCCTGCGCCGATCTTCGCCCACGCAACCCGTCGCCGTGGCGCGCACGGGCGCCAGTCGTCACCGCGCCTGGTGGGCCTGCTGAGCGCGCCCGCGTCGCGAGCCGCGCGGAAGGCGGCCACCGCGTGCTCCTCGGACGCCGGTGCGACGGCTGCCGGGCGGGCAGCGGCAGACAGCAGCTCGTCGAGCGACGGCTGCCTCGTGTGTCCCTGCGCATACGGCTGCGGCTCGGCGCCGGATTCCACCGGGTCTCCCGATCGATGGTTCTCGTTCATCTCTCACGTTCCAGCGCACGGGAGCCCGAATCCGTCACATGTCTCGGCTCCAGGGCTTCCAGGCTCTTCGCCAGACGCCTCAGCCCGCGGTGCGCCGCCGACCGCACCGCCCCGGGCCGCTTGCCGAGGACGCGTGCCGCAGCCGGTCCGTCGAGACCGATGACCGTCTGGAGCAGCACCGCTTCAGCCTGCCCGCGGGGCAGCGTCGAGATCAGGGCAAGGGCCTGCTGGGTGGAGATGGCCTCGAAGGCCTCGCCGGCGGTGTCCACGCGCGCAGGCCGTTCGGCGAGGTCGCTTTCGAGCAGGCTTGCGCGCGGGCGACTCTTCAGACGGCGCAGATGGTCGATGGCCCGGTTGCGCGCGATGCTCGCCGTCCAGGCCCGAAAGCCCGGTCCGTCACCCCGGAACCGACCCAGATCACGGGCGATTTCCAGCCAGGCGTCGGATGCCACGTCCTCTGCGTCGTCACCGACCAGCCCGCGCAGGAATCCGAGGAGCGGGGGGTGGACGATCCGGTAGGCCGCGGCGAAGGCGGCTTCGTCGCCGTTCTGGGCGCGAGCGACCGCGTCACCGAGCTCGGCGTCGGACGTCTGCGCATGTCGGCCCCCGCCCCCCTTGACCACGTGATCCTCTTCTTCGTGCGGGCGCTGCGCACCCGTGCCGGTTTCTCTCCCCTTCATGATCAGCGTCAGCACTGAAGGAAACGTCACACATGACAGGCCCGGCGGCCGCCCGCCCGTGTGGGGGTGCGTTCGGCCGCCTTGTCGCTCGTCCCGACCGCGGCCCCGTCACCGATGCCGGGTTCGGCGCCCCGCCGGCGGTCGCGCCCGCGTTCCAGCGGCCGCGCAAGAGCGCACTCCGCCCCGTACGCGCAAGGACCCCGCAGCAGCGCTGCGGGGTCCTGCTGCGAGTCGTTGTACTGTACGCGACCGCCCGGCGGTACGGGCCCGTCGGTCAGGCCACGGACCCGATGCGCCCCACCGGCCTGGCAGGTGCGTCGTGGTGGATCGGTGTGTGCGCGCCCGTGAGCGAGACACCGCTCCCGCCGCGGCGGCCCGCGACGATCTCCGCGCCGATGGACAGCGCCGTCTCCTCCGGTGTACGCGCACCGAGGTCGAGGCCGATCGGGGAGCGCAGCCGGGCGAGTTCGATTTCGGTGACACCGACGTCGCGCAGTCTCCTGTTGCGGTCCTCGTGGGTGCGGCGCGAGCCCATCGCCCCGACGTAGGCGACCGGGAGCCGCAACGCCCGTTGCAGCAGCGGTACGTCGAACTTCGCGTCATGGGTCAGCACACACAGCACGGTGCGGGCATCGACCTCGGTCGAATCCAGATAGCGGTGCGGCCAGTCGACGACGATCTCGTCCGCGTCCGGGAAGCGGATCCTCGTCGCGAACACGGGCCGCGCGTCGCAGACCGTGACGTGATAGCCGAGGAATCTGCCGACCCGGACCAGCGCCGACGCGAAGTCGATCGCACCGAAGACGATCATGCGCGGGGCGGGGACGCTCGACTCGACGAACAGCGTCAGCGGCTGTCCACAGCGGCTGCCGTCCTCGCCGATGACGGCCGTGCCGGTACGGCCCGCGTCCAGCAGTGCGCGGGCCTCGCCCGCCGCGGTGCGGTCCAGCTCGGGGTGGCCGCCGAGCGAGCCCTCGTAGGTGCCGTCGGGGCACACGAGCAGGGCGCGGCCCGCGAGGTCGGCAGGCCCGTCGGTGATCCGCGCGACCGCCGCCGCCCGTCCCTGGGCGGCGGCGGAGAGCGCGCCGGCGAACACAGCCCTGGCGGGAGCGTCCACGCCCACCGGGGTGACGAGGATGTCGATGATGCCACCGCAGGTCAGGCCCACGGCGAAGGCGTCCTCGTCGCTGTATCCGAAGCGCTCGAGGACGGTCTCGCCGTCCTCGAGCGCCTGTCGGCACAAGTCGTACACCGCGCCTTCCACACACCCGCCGGAGACCGAACCGATGGCCGTGCCCTCGCTGTCGACGGCGAGGGCGGCACCCGGCTGCCGGGGCGCGCTGCCGCCGACGGCCACCACGGTGGCGACGGCAAACGAACGGCCCTGCTCGACCCACCGGTTCAGCTCTTCGGCGATGTCCAGCATGTTCGCTCTCCTTGGGTGTCGATGGGAGTGAAGGTGTGGGGAAGGCGGCGGGTTCTCCTGCGGGGGGCTACCTGACTCCCAGCCAGCCCTCGATCGGGTGCAGTGCGAAATAGGCGAGGAAGACGACGGCGAGGACCCACATCAGCCAGCCGACGTCGCGGGCCTTGCCCTGGACCGCCTTGATCAGTACATGGGCGATGACTCCGGCGGCAATACCCGCGGTGATGGAGTAGGTGAAGGGCATCAGCACGGTGGTCAGGAAGACCGGGATCGCGGTCGCCGAGTCGTTCCAGTCGATGTGCTTGGCGTTCGTCAGCATCATCGAACCGATCACGACCAGCGCCGCGGCGGCCACCTGGGTGGGGATGACCTGCGCCAGCGGGGTGAAGAACAGGCAGAGCGTGAAGGCGAGGCCGGTGATCACGCTGGCGAAGCCGGTACGGGCCCCGTCACCGACACCCGCCGTGGACTCGACGAACACCGTCTGCCCGGACGCGCCGGCCACGCCGCCGATGGCTCCGCCCGCGCCGTCGATGGCCAGGGCCTTGTTCAGGCCGGGCATCCGGCCCTTGTCGTCGGCGAGGCCGGCCTGCTGGCCGATACCGATGATCGTGCCCATGGCGTCGAAGAAGCCGGCCAGCACCAGGGTGAAGACGATGACTCCGACGGTGATCCCGCCGACCTCACCCATGCCGGAGAAGGAAACGTTGCCGAACAGGCCGAAGTCCGGGGCGCTCACGACGGAGCCGGTGATCTCCGGGGCGTTCAGTCCGCCCCAGGCGGCCTTGTCGAGCCCGGCGAACTGGTGGACAGCGGCGGCGAACAGGGTGCCGCCGACGATGCCGATGAGGATCGCGCCGGGGACCTTGCGGACCTGGAGCAGGAAGATCAGCATCACCGTGACGGCGAAGCAGAGGACCGGCCAGCCGGTGAGCATGTCGCTGGTCCCGAGCTGGATGGGCTTGGCGCCGGCGACACCGCCCTCACCGGGCATGGAGGTGACGAAGCCGGCCTGGACCAGGCCGATGAAGCAGACGAACAGGCCGATCCCCATGGTGATGGCGTGCTTCAGGGCCAGGGGGATGGCGTTCATGATCAGTTCACGCAGGCCGGTGACGACCAGCAGGACGATCACGGCACCGTAGATGACGCACATACCCATCGCGTTTTCCCAGGTCATCTCGGGCGCGACCTGGAATGCCATGACGGCGGAGACGCTCAGTCCCGCGGCGAGGGCCAGCGGCACATTGCCGATGAGACCCATCACGATGGTGGTTGCGGCGGCGGCGAAGGCGGTCGCGGTGGTCAGCTGACCACCGTCGAGGCGGTTGCCGGCCACATCGGGCACCGACAGGATCACCGGGTTGAGAAGGATGATGTACGCCATCGCCATGAAGGTGGTGATGCCGCCACGCACCTCCCGGCCGAGGGTCGACCCTCTCTGGGTTATGTGGAAGTACCGGTCGAGCCAGGAGCGGCCGGCGGGCCGGCGCGTTCCCGCGCCGGCGTCCTCCGCCGTCGTCCTCGGCTCAGTGGACTGCTGGGTCATGGTGCCTACTCCCAAGGTTCACAGGGGCACCCACCGCACTCGTTCGGCGGCGGGATTTGGGATGGTGCTTGGCGCACGACCCGGGGGACGGCCCGAGACGAACTGGAACTGCGGGTACTGCTCGTACTGCTCCTACTGCTCGGTGATGCGTGGCCGCGAGCGGTGCGGCACTTGGTGTCCCCGGGCGACGCGGACAGGCGGGGAAGTGTGACGTTCCTTGGAGGCACGGCACGCACCGCCCGGGGAGTTCTGGGGGGGGTCAGGTGCCGGTGAGGTGCTCGGGGCGCACCGGCGTCCGGTTGAGCTCCAGCCCCGTCGCGTTCCGGATCGCCGCGAGGACGGCCGGGGTCGAGGACAGGGTCGGGGCCTCGCCGATGCCACGCAGTCCGTACGGCGCGTGCTCATCGGCCAGCTCGAGCACGTCGACGGGGATGGTCGGCGTGTCGAGGATCGTGGGGATCAGATAGTCCGTGAAGGAGGGGTTGCGCACCTTCGCGGTCTTCGGGTCGACGATGATCTCCTCCATGACCGCGACGCCCAGGCCCTGGATGGTGCCACCCTGGATCTGGCCGACGACGGACAGCGGGTTGAGCGACTTGCCGACGTCCTGTGCGCAGGCCAGCTCGATGACCTTCACCAGTCCGAGCTCCGTGTCCACCTCGACCACCGCGCGGTGCGCGGCGAACGAGTACTGGACATGGCCGTTGCCCTGGCCGGTGCGGAGGTCGAAGGCCTCAGTGGGGCGGTGGCGCCACTCGAGCTCGATGTCGACCGCCTCGCCCTCCAGGACGTCCACCAGGTCGGCGAGTACCTCGCCGCCGTCGGTGACGACCTTGCCGCCTTCGAGCAGCAGCTCGGCGGTGGCCCAGGCGGGGTGGTACGACCCGAACCTGCGCCGCCCGATCTCGAGGACCCTCTCGCGTACGGCCTCGCAGGAGTTCTTGACCGCGCCGCCGGTGACATAGGTCTGGCGGGACGCGGAGGTGGACCCTGCCGATCCGACCTGGGTGTCGGCCGGCTGGATGGTCACCTGGGCGACACCGAGCTCGGTGCGCGCGATCTGCGCGTGGACGGTGACGCCGCCCTGGCCGACCTCCGCCATCGCGGTGTGCACGGTCACGACCGGCTCGCCGGCGATGACCTCCATCCGTACGCGGGCGGTGGAGTAGTCGTCGAAGCCCTCGGAGAAGCCGACGTTCTTGATGCCGACCGCGTACCCCACTCCTCGTACGACGCCCTCGCCGTGCGTGGTGTTGGACAGACCGCCGGGCAGCGCTCGGACGTCGGCGCCCTCGGTGGTCTCCCACTGGCGCTCCGGCGGCAGCGGGCGGGACTTGACGCGGCGCAGCAGCTCGGCGACGGGGGCCGGTGAGTCGACCGGCTGGCCGGTCGGCATGATCGTGCCCTGTTCCATGGCGTTGAGCTGCCGGAACTCCACCGGGTCCATGCCCAGCTCCGCCGCGAGCTTGTCCATCTGGGCCTCGTAGGCGAAGCACGCCTGCACCGCGCCGAAGCCGCGCATGGCGCCGCAGGGAGGATTGTTGGTGTAGAGCGCGATCGCCTCGATGTCGACGTCGTCGAGTACGTACGGGCCGACGCTCAGGGACGAGGCGTTGCCGACGACCGCCGGGGAGGCGGAGGCGTAGGCGCCGCCGTCCAGGACGATCCGGCACTTCATGTGCGTGAGCTTGCCGTCCTTGGTGGCGCCGTGCTCGTAGTAGAGCTTCGCCGGGTGCCGGTGGACGTGCCCGAAGAAGGACTCGAACCGGTTGTAGACGATCTTGACGGGCTTGCCGGTGTGCAGCGCCAGCAGGCAGCCGTGGATCTGCATCGACAGGTCCTCGCGGCCGCCGAACGCCCCACCGACGCCGGAGAGCGTCATGCGCACCTTGTCCTCGGGCAGGCCGAGTACGGGTGCGATCTGGCGGAGGTCGGAGTGCAGCCACTGGGTGGCGACGTACAGCTCGACACCGCCGTCCTCGGAGGGGACCGCGAGGCCGGACTCCGGGCCGAGGAAGGCCTGGTCCTGCATGCCGAAGGTGTACTCGCCCTTGACGATCACATCGGCACGCCGGGCGGCCTCGTCGGCGTTACCGCGGACGATCGGCTGCCGGTGGACGATGTTCGGGTGCGGGACGTGGCCGATGTGGTGGTCGTCGCGGCCCTCGTGGACCAGGATCGCGTCGGGCGCGGTCGCGGACGCCTCGTCCGTGATGACCGGCAGCTCGGCGTAGTCGATCTTGATCTTGGCCGCGGCGCGGCGGGCGGTCTCCGGGTGGTCGGCGGCGACCAGGGCCACCGGCTCGCCGTGGTGGCGGACCTTGCCGTGGGCGAGGACCGGGGTGTCCTGGATCTCCAGGCCGTAGTTCTTCACCTCGGTGGGCAGGTCGTCGTAGGTCAGCACGGCGTACACGCCGGGCATCGCGACGGCCTCGGAGATGTCGATCGAGCGGATCTCGGCGTGCGCGACGGTGCTGCGCAGGGTGTGGCCCCACAGCATGTCCTCGTGCCACATGTCGGAGGAGTACGCGAACTCGCCGGTGACCTTCAGGGTGCCGTCGGGGCGCAGTGTCGACTCGCCGATGCCGCCCTTGGTCTGCGAACCCTGGGAGATGTTGGTGGGGGTGCCGGCCGGAGCGGTGGCGGCCCGTGGATTCAGCGCCATCGTCAGACCGCCTCTTCCTGACGCTCCTGGCGGGCAGCCGCGAGGCGGACCGCGTCCAGGATCTTCTCGTAGCCGGTGCAGCGGCAGAGGTTGCCTGACAGGGCCTCGCGGATGTCCGCGTCGGAGGGCTCGGCGTTGCGCTCGAGCAGCTCGTCCGCGGCGACCAGCAGGCCGGGGGTGCAGAAGCCGCACTGGACGGCGCCGGCGTCGATGAACGCCTGCTGGATCGGTGCCAGCTCGGTGCCTTCGCCGGTCTGCGAGTCCGTGCCCTTGGCGGACCACAGCCGGGCGTCCTGGAGGGAGGTGCCGCAGGCCCCGGTCCCGCAGGAACCGCGCTCGGCGTCGCGCTGCCTGGCGAAGTCGGCCAGGCCCTCGACGGTGACGACCTCACAGCCCTCCACCTGGCCTGCGGCGACGAGGCAGGAACAGACCGGCACGCCGTCCAGGCGGACCGTGCAGGAACCGCACTCGCCCTGCTCACACGCGTTCTTGGAGCCGGGCAGCCCCAGCCGCTCACGCAGCACGTACAGCAGGCTCTCGCCCTCCCAGACGTCGTCCGCTTCCTGCCGGCGCCCGTTGACGGTGAAATTCACGCGCATGGTCATGCAGCTCCTTCAAGCGTGCGGGCGGTGCCGCGGTACTGCTCCCAGGTCCAGCCCAACGTGCGGCGGGCCATGATGCCGACCGCGTGGCGGCGGTACTTGGCGGTGCCGCGCACGTCGTCGATCGGGTTGCAGGCAGCGGAGGCGAGCTGCGCGAACTGCTTGGCGATCGACGGGGTGATGATGTTCCCGCTCTTCCAGAATCCGCCTTCTTCGAGCGCGGCGTTCAGGAAGTCCTCGGCGGCCTTCGCCCGCACCGGCGTCGGGGCGGCGGAGCCGATGCCGGTACGCACGGTGCGGGTCTCGGGGTGCAGCGCCAGACCGAAGGCGCACACCGCGATCACCATGGCGTTGCGGGTGCCGACCTTCGAGTACTGCTGCGGTCCGTCGGCCTTTTTGATGCGGACGGCCCGGATGAGCTCGTCGGGGGCGAGCGCGTTGCGCTTCACGCCCGTGTAGAACTCGTCGATCGGGATGAGGCGGGTGCCGCGCACCGACTCGGCCTCGACCTCGGCGCCCGCGGCGAGCAGCGCCGGGTGGGCGTCGCCGGCCGGGGACGCGGTGCCGAGGTTGCCGCCGACGCCGCCGCGGTTGCGGATCTGCGGGGAGGCGACGGTGTGCGAGGCCAGGGCCAGACCGGGGAGCTCCGTGCGCAGGTGCTCCATGATCTGGGAGTACGGGACGGAGGCACCGAGCCGGACGTGCTCGCCACCGACCTCCCACTCGGTCAGCTCACCGATGCGGTTCAGGTCCATGAGGTACTCGGGCCGGCGGTGGTCGAAGTTGATCTCGACCATCACGTCGGTGCCACCCGCGATGGGGACTGCGGTGGGGTGCTCGGCCTTCGCGGCGAGCGCCTCCTCCCAGCTGGCGGGGCGAAGGAAGTCCATGAGTGGCTCTCTTCTAGTAATCGGGGTCGTTCGTCACCCGGGCCCGGGACGGCCGGCCCTCGACATGGTGTTCACGTCCTGTTAACGCGGTGTGGAGCCAGTACACAAGGCGTGACCGGTCCGGTGCAGTCACCGAAAACATGAAGGAGTTGGCTGGGCCACACCTATGTCTTGTAGATTCGAACGAAAGGCGAGGATCGGCAACCTCACCGTTTTCCCCTGGAAACGGTGGCCAGAGGTCACCGGCAACAACGAGACAGATCGGCGGCGACGAGATGCGGCTTCGCGCACTGCTGGAGACCGATGCGCTGGGCCTGCGGCTGCTGGGCGGCGAGGACGAACTCGACCGCGGCGTGCGCGGCGTGATGACCACGGACCTGCGGGACCCCAGCCGGTACCTCTCGGGCGGCGAACTGGTGCTGACGGGGCTTGCCTGGCGGCGCTCGCCCGAGGACTCGGAGCCGTTCGTCCGCATCCTCGCGGGCGCGCAGGTCGCCGGGCTCGCGGCGGGCGAGGCGGAGCTCGGCGACATTCCCGATGATCTCGTCGAGGCGTGTTTGCGCCACCGGTTGCCGTTGTTCGCAGTGAATGAGTCCGTTGCATTCGCGACGATCACAGAGTATGTCGTACGGCAGGTCTCCGGGGAACGGGCCGGCGATCTTGCTGCTGTTGTGGACCGCCACAGAAGGCTGATGACCTCCGGTCCGGCGGGCGGCGGCCCCGACGCGGTGCTGGATCTGCTCGGCTCCGACCTCGATCTGCGGGCCTGGGTCCTCTCCCCCACCGGGCGCCAGATCGCGAGCGCCGGTGATGCGCTTGCGAGCGAGGTGGGCGCCGCGCTCGCGGGCGAGCACCTGGCCGCCGTACGCACCGGCCGGCGGGCGCCGCACCGGGCGGTGGTCGGCGGGGTGACGTACTCGCTGTTCCCGATCCGGAACACAGGGCGCGGTGCGGCCCCGGCCGCCCGCGATGTGCGGGAGACGGTCCTGTCGGACTGGCTGCTCGCGGTCGAGGCGGACGCGGGTGACTGGCCTGCCGCCCGGCTCGACCTGCTGCAGGGCGTCACCCAGCTGATCGCGGTGGAACGGGACCGGCGCGATGCGGCACGCACGGTACGGCGCCGGCTCGCCCAGGAGGTCCTGGAGCTGGTCCAGGCGGGCGCGGCGCCCGCGGAGATCGCGGCCCGCCTGCGGGTGGCGGCGCCGGTCCTGCTGCCGGGCCTGGGAGCCGCACCGCACTGGCAGGTGGTGGTGGCCCGGGTCGACTGGGGCGCCGACACGGCCATCGAGTCCGGCCCGGTGGCCCAGTCTCTGCTGGAGGAGATCCTGTTCGAACCGTCGGCGGCCGGCGCCGACTCGGCGGACCGGATCGCAGTGGCCCACACCGGCGACGAGGCGATCGCCCTGGTACCGCTGCCGGCCGCCGGCCTCGGCCGGACCGTGGACGCGGACGCGGAGCCGGACCCGGGGAGTGCCGCGTCGGAGGCCGGGCTGCACGCGGACGAACTGCTGGAGTCCGTGCGTGCCCCGCTCTCCGCCGGCCTCGCCGACGACGGCCGCCTCACCCTGGGCGTCAGCGCCGCCGTGCATTCGGCGGAGGGCCTGCGCGGGGCGCTGGAGGAGGCCCGCCACGCCCGCCGCGTGGCCGCGGCCCGCGCGGGCCGGGTCTGCGCGGCCGGCCACCACGAGCTGGCCTCGCACGTACTGCTGCTCCCGTTCGTCCCGGACGACGTCCGCCGCGCCTTCACGGCCCGTCTGCTGGACCCGCTGCGTGACTACGACCGGCGCCACCGCGCGGAACTGATCCCGACGCTCGAGGCCTTCCTCGACTGCGACGGTTCCTGGACCCGCTGCGCAAGCCGCCTGCATCTGCACGTGAACACCCTGCGCTACCGAGTGGGCCGCATCGAACAGCTGACGGGCCGCGACCTGTCGCGCCTGGAGGACAAGCTGGACTTCTTCCTGGCGCTGCGGATGAGCTGACCGCCCGGCCGTGGGGCACTGCCACCCCGCTTACGGGCTGCGCGCCGCGGCCCGTTGCCCGAGCGGGCCGCATCGGCCAGGCCCTCGACCGCTCGGGCGCGCAGGCCACGGCACGCACGCGAACACACCAGCAGGGAGGCACCCACTCGCCGCGCAGGGCGAGCGCCGGCACGGAGGTCCGGACATCGTGCCGCTTGTGCGAACTCCGGCCGACGGAGCGCACGCAGGGCACGAACGCGTCGCCCGCAGGTCTGTCGGGGCGAAGCTGCCGCCCGCGCGGATGTGCGGTCGGGCCCGCACCTTCCCGAGGGCGGGGCGGAGCCCGGGTTCTCAAGGCAGCGCGGTGCAGAACACGCCATTTCGCTCAGGCGGTTCTGACCGTCACTCGTGAGAAGGACAGCGGGCCCCGTCCGGGTGATCCCTGGACGTCCTCCCTGGTGACGCCCGTTCCCGTACGCAGCCCAGTGGGCAACGGCCCAGCGGCGGTCCGGCCCATGACCGAATGATTGTGAACTGATTCACCAGATCTCTTGGTCAGGCCTGCCCGTCCATGCTGAAATGCGGTCTGACTCAACAGCTCAATGGCGTGCTCGGGGAGGGCAAGTGGCGCATACCGCCATGTCTGGTTCCGGAACCACAGCAGGTGACGATCCACTCCAGACCGCGGTATGGCGGCTGCGCTCGCGCGGCTGTTGGACCGATGCCGCGGCGCTGCTCGTGCCCCACGCCGCGGACCCCGCAGCCGCCCTGGAGCGGGCCGGACTGCTCGTCGAGCGCTGCCTGTTCACCGGCGAGGGCTGGGCGGACGCGGAGGATGCGCTGCGTACCGCGGAGGCCGTCGCCCGCGACGACGAGGAGCGCGGCGGCGCCGCGTCCGAGCGCGGGAGGCTGGCGTACGCCGCGACACGGCTCGGCGTGAGGGACCGGGCCGACGAGGCCCGTTCGGCGCTCGGGAGGGCGGCGGCGCTGCTCTCCCCGACGTCGTCGCGCCGGCCGTTGCTGGACTTCCGGCGCGGTCTGGTCGCCGAACACATCGGCGACGCCCCGCAGGCCGCCCGCGCCGCGTACCAGCGTGCCCACGCGGGGGCCACGGCCCAGGACGATCCGCTGCTGCTCTCCTTCACCTGGCAGCATCAGGCCCATCTCGCCCTGAGTGAAGGAGAGTTGGCCGAGGCGCGGCACGGTTTCGAGGAGTGCCTGCGCCTCCGCGAGGAGCTGGGCTATCTGATCGGCACCGCACCCGCACTGGCCGGCCTCGCCGACTGCGAACCCGAGCCGGGGGCGACGCGGCTGCGCACCGAGGCGGGCCGGCTGTACCGGCTGCTGGGCGGGGTTCCGGTGTGGCTGGCAGCGCAGCTGTCCCCGGCGGTCCCGGCCCAGCACTCCGTGCACCCCACGGCCGAGTCCGAACCCGCCGCATGACACCGGAGACCCCGTGAAGACCCGACGCAGGGAGGGCGACGTCCCGGAGCCACGGTCGCGCTGGGACGAGATCACCACCGGCCTGTGGATGGGCGGCCATGTCTGGTCGGACGCCGACCACCGGCACCAGGACGTCGTCGTGGAGCGGGAGTTCGACGTCGTGATCAGTCTGTACACGCGAGCCGGCCACGGTCCTGCCGACGGCGTCGAGCACCATGTCGTCCCCATCCCGGACGACTGGCTGACCGCGCAGGAGATCGACCGGGTCCGCGGGCTCGCGGTCGTCGCCGCCGATGCCGTACGGACGGGCCGCAGCGCGCTCGTCCGCTGCTACTCCGGCTACAACCGGTCCGGACTGGTGGCCGCACAGACGCTGGTCGAGCTGGGTCACGACGGCGCGGGGGCCATCGACCGGGTCAGGCTGCGCCGCTCGCCGTGGGCGCTGCACAACCTGGCGTTCGAGCAGTACCTGTTGACGGGACTCGACGTCGCGTCGCTGCTGTCCGGTCTGGAGCCGCCGCCCGAGCGGCGCTGATCAGCCGAGCCAGGCGAGCGTCCGCCCCGGGTTGAGGAGGACGAACAGGACACCGATCGCCACCGCGACCCACACGAGGCCCCAGAGGCGACTGCGCCGCTTCTGCGCCCGGGACGTGGGCCAGGACCGCCAACCGTCCGGCTCGGCCTGAACGGGGGCCTTGCCCCGGCGGGCCCAGCGTCGCGCCCTTCCCTGCTGCCTGGCGGCCTCCTCGTCGGCGCGCCGCAGACGCTCCGTCACCATCCGCGCCCGCGCGGACGGCTCTTTGGGCGCGGCGAGCCGCGCGGGCCCCTCGCTCTCGATCTGGAACGTCGTCCATTCCTCGTCGGATATGGACGACTCCGGCTGGTCCCCGTTCATGGCGTTGCCCCCGCTCACCGATTGACTGTTCGGCCGCACAGGGTAATGCAGCCTTGGCCAAGCATCAGCGTTGTGTAGCCAATGGTGCGTGCCCCTGGCCGAGATCTGACACTCGTGGCGTGATACACCTGATCGATCTTCACCATGGGGTTGCGGCGATCAGGGGTCAGGCATGGCGGAAGTGACGGACGGCCGCCGGAAACGTACCGCCGTGGCACTCGTCGGTGCCGCCGGCGTCCTGGTCGTGACCGAGGTGATCGGTGCATGGTGCGCCCGGTCGGGCGGACTGCGGCTGCCGGCGCAGCTGTTCCATCACCCACTGCTGTTCGGCTGCGCGGCGCCGGCCGCCTTGATCTGCGCCGTGTTCACCGCCGTACGCAACCCCGTCGTCAGGTTCCTGGCCGGACTCGTCGCCGTCGCGGTGGCGTTGACCGTGGTGCCCGTGTATCTCATGTTCGGCTCAGGGGCCGAGCAGACGCTGAACGCGGCGGCGCCCGGCCGCTCCGACCGTCGTCTGGTCGTGGAAGAGGGTGCCGCGGTGATCGACCCGGTCTGGCGTGTCTATGTTGACGAAGGGTCCTGGCTGACCAAAAGGCGCTGGCGGGTCGCCTACTTGAACGGTGACGCCGCCGACGGGTGGCTGACCGACGCCTCCTGGTCGGGTGCCGACCGGATACGGCTCGTCACCGGGGAAGGCGAGGACCGCCGGGTGCATGTCATCGACCTGTCCGACGACGGACGGCCCGCACGCACGGTCTCGATCGGCCGGTAGCCGCCCTCGGCGCCGGTAGCCGCTCTCAGCCCTGCGAGCCGGTGAAGTGCTCCCGTACCAGCGACTGGACCACTGCCAGGTCCTGGGCGATCAGGGCCTCCAGCAGCGCCATGTGTTCCGCCGCGTCCGCGACCAGGTCGGCGCGCCGGATGGCGGGAGCCCCGCTCAACGGCCACTGGGAGCGGCGGTGCAGGTCGTCCGCGATCGTCAGCAGCTGCTGGTTGCCGGCCAGGGCCAGGACCGCGTGATGGAAGGCGCGGTCGGTGTCCGCGTAGCCGGCGCGGTCGCCGGTCGCCGCCGCCACGGCCGTCGCTTCCGCGAGCGGGCGCAGTGCCGTCCAGTGCGCGGCGGGGACGGTACGGGCCAGCCGGAGCATGATCGGGACCTCGATCAGGGCCCGGACCTCGGCCAGTTCGGCCAGTTCCCGGGCGCTGCGCCGGGCGACACGGAAGCCCCGGTTGGGGACGACCTCGACCGCACCCTCGACGGCCAGTTGCTGCATCGCCTCACGGACCGGCGTGGCCGAGACACCGAAGCGTTCGCCGAGCACCGGCGCCGAGTAGACCTCGCCGGGAGTCAGTTCGCCGTCGACGAGCGCCGTGCGCAGCGCCGCGAGGATCTGGCCGCGCACCGAATGGCGCTGCACCGGGCGCGGGGCGTGCGGCGCGGAAGGCTCGCTGTGGGTGTGCTCGCCGCGGGCCTGCTCCGGGATGCTCGGACGGGCCGCTTCCGCCTGCCGGGGGACGCGTGCGGGCGCGCAGGGCTGCGTCGCGGCGGCATCGCGCGCTCGGGCCTGCTCCACTCGGGTCCTCCTCGGGCTCGGGGCGGGGCCCGGCTCGCATCGGTATGGCCCCATGTGCACGATAGGCGGACGCGCGCGCAGTTCAAACACCGATCACATCGGGTAAGGTAAGGCTAACCTGCTAACGATCGCGATACGGTGGTCCCGGCATGACCCTTCCCGCAGTGCTCCCGGCCCGCACCTCGCCCGTCGGCGACGCCTACGCGCGACTGACCGAGGTGTTCCCCGGGCTGCGCGTCGACGAACTGCAGGACGGGCTGACGCCACCGCTCGGCGGGGGCTGGGTGGGCGCTGACGACCTCGCCGCCGGCGGCCCCGCCCTCGACGCCTTTCTGGCCTGGGACAACGCACAGGTGCTGCGTGACCACGGCCGGCAGGCCCGCCCCGACGTCGTGGCCGGCTTCGGCCTCCACCGCTACACCTGGCCCGCCTGCCTGCTGATCACCGTGCCGTGGTTCCTGCACCGCCGGGTCCCGCGGCTGTCCGCCGCCGACGTCGCCTTCCAGCGCGCACTGGGGCGTATGACCGTGCGCGTCCGGGAATTCGCCTGCCTGCCCGGCGACCCGGCGGCCGAGCTGCCCGGCGCCCGCGTCGTACCGGACGAGGAGGCGCTGCGCGCCGAGGTCCGCGCGGCCGTCGCCGAGCACATCGAACCCCTCCTGGACGGTTTCGGCCCCCGGATGCGCCGCGGGAAGCGCGCGCTGTGGGGCATGGCGACCGACGACGTCGTCGAAGGACTGTGGTACATCGCACACCTGCTCGGCGAGGAGCAGCGCGCGATCGCGGAGCTGGAGCAGCTGCTGCCGGGTACCACCGGGCCGTACGTCGGCTCCGCCGGATTCCGCGAGCTGACCGGACCGGGCGGCAAGCGGCTGCCGACCCGCGACCGGGCGAGCTGCTGCTTCTTCTACACCCTGAGCCCCGAGGACACCTGCGCCACCTGCCCGCGCACATGCGACGCCGAGCGCGTCAGGCGCCTGCAGCAGTCCGGCTGACCGGCACGGCCACCAGCCGCATCGACCGGCACGGGGCGCAGACCTGAATCGAACACAACTCCCACTGTTCAAGCGGGAGTTCGAGCAGATCATACCTATTTGTGTGCCTCATGGCCCCGTTGGCCGTCTCTTGCCCGGAAACCCCCTGGGCGCATGTCGGCTTCGGCCAAGATGGGCGGCCGAACCGCCCTACGCGACGCAAGGGACACCGCACATGACACTGACCGACATATCGCTGGACTGGCTGCTTCCGGGCGGCGTGTTGCTCGTGGGAGTCCTGGCGGCTGTGACGGTGGTCGCGCGCGGCAAGCGCTCCGGCGAGAAGGCCGTGACCGAAGACTCCTGGGAACGCAGCGAGGAACGCCGCCGCCGCAAGGAGGCGGTCTACGGCATGGCCTCCTACCTTCTTCTCTTCTGCTGTGCCGCCGTCGCCGCGGCACTCTCCTTCCACGGCCTGGTCGGCTTCGGACGGCAGAACCTCAACCTGTCCGGCGGCTGGGAATATCTGGTCCCGTTCGGGCTCGACGGCGCGGCGATGTTCTGCTCCGTCCTCGCGGTACGCGAGGCGAGCCACGGCGACGCGGCGCTCGGCTCACGGCTGTTGGTGTGGCTGTTCGCGGGCGCGGCCGCCTGGTTCAACTGGGTCCACGCACCACGCGGGTTCGGCCATGACGGAGCACCGCAGTTCTTCGCGGGCATGTCGCTCTCGGCCGCCGTAC
Organism: Streptomyces sp. NBC_00390; assembly: GCF_036057275.1. Classification (NCBI taxonomy): domain Bacteria; kingdom Bacillati; phylum Actinomycetota; class Actinomycetes; order Kitasatosporales; family Streptomycetaceae; genus Streptomyces; species Streptomyces sp. NBC_00390. Next base: position 1,642,136 of record NZ_CP107945.1, read on the forward strand.
TGTTCGACCGGGCGCTCAAGCAGACCCGCCGGGCGGCGCTGCGCGAGCAGGGTCTGGTGCCCCGCCCGCTGCCGCAGATCCGGATAGTACGGTGGCTGCGGGCGCCCCGGGAGACCTTCGCCGCCTGGTCGCTGATGCTGCTCGAGGGCATCCGCACCTTGGACGAGGCGGTCGACGAGGTACGCGAGGACCGGCGGGAGAAGCAGCGGAACCGGCTGCGCCGGCGCGACCACGAGAAGCTGAACCGCGCTCAGCTCAAGGCATACAGCCGGCAGCACCGAGCCTGGGGGCTCGGCCGGGCCGGCCGCCCCGCCGAACTGCCGGCCCTGAGCTCCGCGAACGGCGGTGGGCAGAGCGCGGCGCCGGCAGCGGAGCCTGCCATAGCCGACCCGGCGCCACCGCCACTGCCCGCTCCCGTTCCGGTCCGCTCCAGGCCCTCCCTGTCCGCGGTGCGGCCCCGCGGGGCCGAGCCCCTCACTGTGGACCTCACGGCGGAGGACGACACGCAGGCCCTCCCCCGCCTCGACTCCCTGGAGCGCAAACTCCAGGACCTTGAGCGGCAGTTCGGCTGATCCCGGAACACTGCCGAGAGGGCCGGCCCGAGACTCTCAGGCCGGCCCTCCGTGCAGCTCGAACCAGATCACTTTCCCCACACCATGGGTGGTGCGGACACCCCAGGCGTCCGCGAGACTCTCCACGAGGACCAGCCCCCTGCCGTGCGTACCGAGGTCGGCGGGCGGCAGGTGCGGCGGCACCGGGAGTCCGGACATGAAGTCCCGTACCTCCACATGAAGGGTGTCGGCGGCGACGGTGGCGGTGAACACCGCGCCCTGGTCGGTATGGATCAGCGCATTGGTCACCAGCTCGCTCGCCAGCAGCTCCGCGACATCCGCCACATCCGACAGGGCGGCGTCGGTCTCGGGCTCCGCCGGATGTCGTACCAGCAGGTCGCGTAATGCATGTCGGACTTCGGGTACAGCAGTGAGATCCCCGTTTCCCAGTCTGCGGTGCAGCCGGCCGTGCGATCCCCCGCGTCCCTGACGCTCAGTCATTTTCCCCCACTTACACGTCGGAACGAGTTGTTGCTTCGTTTGCGTTCAGGGGGATGCATGCCCCGAGCGGGGAACACCACTCATGGGATCCGCCGAGAGGAATCGTGATGCATGACGACCGCATGCTGGTGGAAGGACGCCTGGAACGCGCCCTGCGCCAGTTCATCCGCCCGGCGCAATATGCGGCGCGGACCCCGCTCACCGTCGCTGTGTGGCACGCTCCCGGCGAGCCGGTACCCGTCGCCGAAGCGCTGAAAGGTTCGTACGAGCCGTTCGCGACCGGCACCGAATGGGGCGCCCCGTGGTCCACCAGCTGGTTCCGCCTGGAGGGGACGGTGCCGCAGGAGTGGGCGGGCCGGCGGGTGGAGGCGGTCATCGACCCCGGCTTCACCGGTGACGGCCCCGGATTCCAGGCCGAGGGACTGGTGTACGACGCCTCAGGGGTCCCTCTCAAGGGCATCCATCCTCGCAACCGGCACATCCCCCTCTCGGCGCCCGCTGCAGGCAGCGAGCAGGTGCGCCTGCTGCTCGAGGCCGCGGCGAACCCGACCGTCCTGCGCGACTTCGAACCCACCCGTCTCGGTGACGTGCTGACTGCGGGCGACCGGCCGCTGTACCGGTTCGCGTCCGCGGATCTCGCCGTCCTGGACGAAGGCGTGTGGCATCTGGTCCTGGACATCGAGGTGCTCTCGGAGCTGATGCGGGAGCTGCCCACGGACCGGTCGCGGCGGCACGAGATCCTGCGGGCCCTCGAGAGCATGCTGGACGTCCTCGATCTGCACGATGTGGCGGGCACGGCGGCCGCGGCCCGCGCCGAGCTGGCCGGGACGCTGGCGCGGCCGGCCGTACCCAGTGCCCATCGCATCTCGGCGACAGGGCACGCGCACATCGACTCGGCCTGGCTGTGGCCGCTGCGTGAGACGGTCCGGAAGGCCTCGCGGACCTTTGCGAACGTCACCGCGCTCGCCGCGGACTACCCCGAGCTGGTCTTCGCCTGTTCACAGGCGCAGCAGTACGCGTGGGTCAAGGAGCATCAGCCGCACATCTGGGAACGCATCAAGAAAGCGGTGCAGGACGGAAACTGGGCTCCGGTGGGCTCCATGTGGGTGGAGTCCGACGCCAATATGCCCGGCGGTGAGGCACTGGCCCGGCAGATCGTGCACGGCAAGCGCTTCTTCGCTCAGGAGCTGGGCGTCGACACGGAGGAGATCTGGCTGCCCGACTCCTTCGGCTATACCGCTGCCTTTCCGCAACTGGCCAGGCTGGCGGGGGTGAAATGGTTTCTGACGCAGAAGCTCTCCTGGAACCAGTTCAACAGGATGCCGCACCACACCTTCTGGTGGGAGGGCATCGACGGGACGCGGGTCTTCACGCATTTCCCGCCCGTGGACACGTACAACTCGCAGCTCCACGGCGCCGAACTCGCGCACGCGGAGCGCAATTTCGCCGACAAGGGCCGGGCAACGCGGTCCCTGGTGCCGTTCGGCTGGGGCGACGGCGGCGGGGGGCCGACCCGGGAGATGCTGGAGAAGGCCCGCAGGCTGCGGGACCTGGAAGGCTCTCCCCGCGTCACGATCGAGAGACCGCCGGCGTTCTTCGCGGCGGCCGAGGCGGAGTACGGGACGGCGGCTCCGGTCTGGTCCGGCGAGCTGTATCTGGAGCTGCACCGGGCGACCTACACCACACAGGCCAAGACCAAGCAGGGCAACCGGCGCAGTGAACACCTTCTGCGTGAGGCCGAGTTGTGGGCCACGGCGGCCGCGCTGAGCGTGCCGGGGTACGCCTACCCGTACGACGCCCTGGACCGGATCTGGAAGACGGTGCTGCTGCACCAGTTCCATGACATCCTGCCGGGCTCGTCGATCGCCTGGGTGCACCGCGAGGCGCGGGACACGTACGAGGCGGTGCGCACGGATCTGGAGGAGCTGATCGCGGGGGCGCTGGCGGCGCTCGGCGACGGCGGTGATGCGGCACCGACGGCGCTGAACGCGGCTCCGAGCGTCCGCCGGGAGCCGGTGGTGTTCGACGTGGACCAGGTGCCGGGCGATGTCGTGACCCAGGCGCTGCGCGACGGGCGGGTGCTCGCGCCCGTCGTCGCACCCGCCCATGGCCCCGGCTCCTTCGGCGACTTCCCGCAGCAGCCGGTGACCGCGGTCGCCGACCCAGGGGCAGGCACGATCACGCTGGAGAACCACTGGATCACGGCGGTCGTCGACGGCGACGGGCTGCTGTCGTCGGTGCGTGTGTCCGGACGCGAGGTACTGATTCCCGGCAGCCGCGGCAATCTCCTCCAGCTGCACCCCGACCACCCGAACCAGTGGGACGCCTGGGACATCGACCGGCACTACCGCCGCAGCCACACCGACCTGACCGCCGCCGACTCGGTCGAACTCGTCGAGGAGGGGCCGCACCGGGCAGCAGTGCGCGTCGTGCGGACCTTCGGCAGATCGCGGATCACCCAGGAGGTCCGGCTCGAGTCGTACGCACAGCGCATCGCAGTCGCCACCGAGGTCGACTGGCAGGAATCCGAGAAGGTGCTCAAGGCCGCCTTCCCGCTCGACATCCATGCCGAACGGTCCACCGCCGAGATCCAGTTCGGCCATGTGCACCGGCCGACCCACGAGAACACCGGCTGGGACGCCGCCCGGTTCGAGATCTGCGCCCACCGCTGGCTCCGCGTCGCGGAGTCCGACTTCGGGGTCGCGGTGCTCAACGACTCGACCTACGGCCACGATGTGACCCGGACCCCGCACGAAGCAGGGCTCGGCACGACCGTACGGCTCACGCTTCTGCGCGCCCCGCACAGCCCGGACCCGGAGACGGATCTGGGCACCCACCGCTTCACCTACGCGCTGCTGCCCGGCAGTACCGTCACCGAGGCGGTACGAGGCGGCCTCGAACTCAATCTGCCGCTGCGCGTGGCCTCGGTGCCGCAGGCCACGTCGCTGGTGCAGGTCGACGGCAACGCGCACGTCATCGTCGAGTCGGTCAAGCTCGCCGAGGACCGCAGCGGAGATGTCGTCGTCCGGCTGTACGAGTCGGGCGGCGGGCGCGCCGCCTGCACACTACGGACGGGATTCCCCGTCCTGCGGGCGCAGGTCGTCGATCTGCTGGAACGGCCGCTGGAGAACGCCGAGTCCGGCGAGGAAGGGCTTGCGCTGCGGCTGCGGCCGTTCCAGATCCTGACACTGCGCCTGACACCCGCTTGAGCGTGCCTGCCCAGGCCCTGACCCGCACCGCACCGCACCGCACCGCACCGGTCAGGGCTTCGGCACGTTGCGCAGGTTGGACCTGGCCATCTGGACCATCCTGCCCACCCCGCCGTCCAGCACGATCTTGCTGGCGGAGAGGGCGAAGCCGGTCACCATCTCGGCCCTGATCTTCGGCGGGATGGACAGCGCGTTCGGGTCGGTGACCACATCCACCAGCGCCGGGCCCTTGTGCCTGAAGGCCTCCTTGAGCGCGCCCGCGAGCTGCTTGGGCTTCTCCACGCGTACGCCGAACGCTCCGGCGGCTCGTGCAACGGCCGCGAAGTCCGTGTCGTGGTTGGCGGTCCCGTACGGCGGCAGGCCCGCGACGAGCATCTCCAGCTCGACCATGCTCAGCGACGAGTTGTTGAACAGCACGATCTTCACCGGCAGGTCGTACTGGACGAGCGTGAGGAAGTCGCCCATCAGCATGCTGAAGCCGCCGTCGCCGGACATGGAGACGACCTGGCGGCCTCGGTCGATGAACTGTGCGCCGATGGCCTGCGGCAGGGCGTTCGCCATCGAGCCGTGGCTGAAGGAGCCGACGATCCGACGGCGGCCGTTCGGTGTGAGGTAGCGGGCCGCCCAGACGTTGTTCATCCCGGTGTCGACGGTGAACACCGCGTCCTCGTCGGCGAGTTCGTCCAGGACCGAGGCGACGTACTCGGGGTGGACGGGGACGTGCTTCTCCACCTTGCGGGTGTAGGCCCTGATCACGCCCTCGAGCGCGTCTGCGTGCTTCTTCAGCATCTTGTCGAGGAAACGCCGGTCGGCCTTGGCGCGCACACGCGGGATGAGGCAGCGCAGCGTCTCGCGTACATCGCCCCAGACCGCGAGATCCAGTTTGGAGCGGCGCCCGAGGTGCTCGGGCCGGACATCGACCTGGGCGATCTTGGCATCGTCTGGGAGGAAGGCGTTGTACGGGAAGTCCGTGCCCAGCAGGATCAGCAGGTCGCACTGGTTGGTGGCCTCGTAGGCGGCGCCGTAGCCGAGCAGGCCGCTCATGCCGACATCGTAGGGATTGGAGTACTGGATCCACTCCTTGCCGCGGAGCGCATGTCCGACGGGTGACTTGATGCGCTCCGCGAACTGCATGACCTCGGCATGCGCGCCGGCCGTGCCACTGCCGCAGAACAGGGTGACGCGGTCGGCCTCGTCGATCATGCCGACGAGTCTGTCGATCTCCGCGTCACCCGGACGGACGGTGGGACGGGTGGTCACCAGGGCGTGCTCGATCGACTTCTCGGGGGCGGGCCGGGAGGCGATGTCGCCGGGCAGCGAGACCACGCTGACGCCGCCCCGGCCGATCGCGTGCTGGATCGCGGTCTGGAGCAGGCGGGGCATCTGGCTCGGGTGGGAGATCAGCTCGCTGTAGTGGCTGCACTCACGGAACAGCTGGTCCGGGTGGGTCTCCTGGAAGTAGCCGAGGCCGATCTCGGAGGAGGGGATGTGGGAGGCGAGGGCGAGTACGGGCGCCATGGAACGGTGGGCGTCGTACAGGCCGTTGATCAGGTGGAGATTGCCCGGCCCGCAGGAGCCGGCACAGGCGGCGAGCTTCCCGGTGAGCTGGGCCTCGGCGCCGGCCGCGAAGGCGGCGGCCTCCTCGTGGCGGACGTGGATCCAGTCGATGGCGGGGTTGCGGCGGACGGCGTCGACGACGGGGTTGAGGCTGTCGCCGACGACTCCGTACAGACGCTCGACCCCCGCGCGGACGAGGATGTCGACGAACTGCTCCGCAACATTCTGTTTGGCCATGGGAGGCGCACCCTTCTGCCGGCTTCGGCGGCCTGAAGGTCCATCAACCCATGGCCGGAGCCTCTACGCCTCCCAGACGGCCACCGCCGTACGGTCGTCGGCGTACCCCTTCACTCTCAGCTGTGTGTCGGCGAGGAATGCCGCCATCCCCGGCGCCTCGGGGCTTCGCCAGCGTGCGGCGAGCTCCTTCGCGAGGGCGGGCTCGCCCCGGATGGGGTCGGCAAGGCCGGTGCTGCACAGCAGGAGCGTGTCACCCGGACGGGCCACTGAGGCCCGGAAACGGAACGGCTCGGCGGGCGGCGGGGGCGGCGTCTCGACGTACGGCGACGGGGGTGTGGGGATGCCCAGGTCCATCGTGAGCCGGTCCCCCTCCGGACTCTCTGACGGGGCGTCGCCCGCGGGTGCGGAGCCGTAGCCGACCACAGGGGCGCCGGTGACGGCGTCGGGCTCGGGGATCAGGGGCTCTATGTCCTGCCAGGCGCCGTCGCGGAGGCGGAACAGCCCGCCGCCGCCGACGCCGAAGAAGACGCGGGTGCGGCAGTCGGGGTCGGCGGACAGCAGGAGGCAGCGGAGGCTCACGGTGTACTCCTCCGGCTCCACCTCCATCTCGGCGGCGCGGGCGCGGAGCTTGCCGTAGCTGCGGTCCACCAGGCGGTGCAGCCCCGACTTGAGGTTGCCCCGGCGGCCGGCCCTGATGTCCTCGACGAGCCGGGCGTGACTGCGGCCGACGGCCCCGCCGATCCAGCGGCAGGCGTCGGACGCAGCGAGATGGGCGCCCTCGGCGGCCCGTGCCCCGGCGGCGACGACGACGAGGACGAGCCCGTCCGGCCCGTCGCCGAAGCGGGCGGTGAGCAGGGCCTCGCGGCGGGGCTCGCCCCGGAAGCGTGCCGAGTCCCCCCGGACGGATGCGGCCCGCAGCGTGTACGACCCGTACCGGGCCCCGTCGAGCACAGTGTCGGCAACAAGCTCGCCCAGAGCGTCCGGCTGGGCGGCCGGCAGCGCGGCGGGCTCGGAATCGTAGGTGGGCGGCCCTCCTCCGACCACCCCGGCGACAGGCCGCAGCGGGGTCTCGGGCCCCGCCGAGCGCGGGTCGGCCACGGGGTCGGGCTCGGCCCGCGTCTGCGCGGGTACGTACACCCGCCCGGGCGGGGGTGGTGACGTGTCGCCCGGCTCGGACGGCTGCGCGGACGATGCGGACGCCTCGTCAGGCAGGTCGCCCCACCCCGGCGGTGCCGCCTCGGCGCGCACGCCGTCCGGCCGTCCGGAGTGCCCCTGCCGGTCGGGCCCGGCCGGGCCGGGGGTGCCGGGCGGCCGCGCGGGCGGAACAGCGGGCTGCCGGGCGGACGGGGCGTCACCCGTGGCGCCCGGCGGAGACGGCGGACGCCCGCCTGGATCGCTCGTGCCGTGCGGCATGCCGGTCACGGGGGGTGACTCCCACCAGGCCGGCCGACTGCCCGAACCGCCTGCGGGCCGCTCGGCGGACGGCCCGTCACCTGCGGCTCCCGGTCCGCCGGGCCGCGGCACCGTCGGCCGGTCCGCCGCCCCGGCCGACCCGGTCGGACGCGGAACGGACGGCGGATCGTCCGACGCGCCGGACGGGTGCGGCACCTGTGTCCCCGCGCGCCCGGACGTGTCCGGGGCAAGCACTTCCCACCACGAGGCGGGCCGTGGCGGCGGAGGTGGGGGCGGGCCCCCTGGGGACACCGTGCCGGCCGCGGAGTCGAAGCGGTCGTCGAGTGTGTCGTCGGACGACCGCGCCGGGCCCGTGTCCGGGGCCGGACCGTCGTACAGCCGCGCCCACCAGTCGTCCTCGGCGGGCGGCCTCTCCCCCTGCTCGCTCATGCCCCTATTGTCCACCGCAGGGGGCATCCGAAAACTGGGCATCCGGAAAAAGACATGTGTGCCAAGAGGTCCGCCGGGCGGCCCAACCCCCCACGGGAAGGCAGCCCGGCGGACCGGAATCGTGGTCAGCGGCTCACCGCACCGCGTAAGCGTCGACCACGAGCTGGGTGACGGAGTTGCCGCGCGCGTCCGTCAGTTCGGTCTTGAGGGTGACCGGCCTGCCCGCCGCGTCCGCGTGGTTCACGGTCGCGGTCCAGGCGTCGTCGCCCTGCCGATGCGTGACCGCTTCGGTCCACGTCTCGCCGCCGTCGTACGAGTACGACACCTTCGCGGCGGTCAGGGCAGCGGCCTCGTAGCCCGCGTGCCCGCTCGCGCTCAGGGCGATCCGCTGACCGTCCTTCGCCGCGACGGTCTTCAGGCCGTCCTCGGGCAGGCGGTACGCGGGGAAGAGCAGCGGGAGGCCCTGCGAGTACACGTTCTCGTCGAGCTTCGAGCGGAACGTCCAGGCCGTCTGCACCTGGGTGGAGCGCTTCCAGACAGCGGCCGGCTGGCCGACCTTCATGGTGGTCTGTGTCAGCTCGTACTCGGCCTCCTCCGCCGGGACCTCGAAGACCCCGAACGGGTAAGGGCTGGTGCCGATCTCCTCACCGTTGCGCGTGAGGCGCAGGTTGCCGATGTCGCCGAACGACCCGGCCATGCCCGCGTGGTCGCTGTCGCCCCAGAACGCGGTGGCGGCGCCGATGAGGTTGCCCTGCCGTTCGGCGGCCAGCGCCTGCTTGCCCGAGGCATCGCGGGGTGCGACGGGCGTGATGACGCCGCCGTACCAGGTCTCCTCACCGACCTCGCCGGCCCGGTGGGTACGCGCCGGGTCGATCATGAACTCGCCCCAGGGGAAGCTGGACGAGACATAGTGGCCGAAGCTCGTGTCCCCGGCCGTGTAGTACTCGGTGCGGGTGCCGGGCGCGGGAACGAGGTCGGCGATGCCGAGCGAGACGCCGGTACCGGTCGGCCGGTAGGCGACGACGCTGTCGATGTAGTCGGTCTTCACTCCCATCGCGTGGTAAGTGGCCTCGTTCCGGCCGAGCTTGTCGTCGTGCACCCGGTAGGTGCGGTGGGAGGTGACCGGGCCGTCCTCGGTGAAGCCCAGGTTGTAGACGAACGGGCTCTTGGCGGTGGCCTTCCAGCGCAGGGTGACCGGGCCGGCCGCGAGACGTTCGAGCAGGGACGCTGCCTCGGCGGCCTCGATGCCGAGCACCGGGTGTGGTGCCGATCCGAAGCCGGTGGCCGGCAGCCAGCGGCCGGGGGCGGTGCGGTGGACGATGACGGCGAGGGCGCCGGCGGCCTTGGCGTTGCGTGCCACGGTGGTCGCCACGCTGCTCTCGTCAGGCAGCCGGACCAGGGCGAACCTGCCCTTGACACCTGCCTCTTCGAGTTCGGCCGGACTGCCGCCTCCCGCGTCCACGACCTCGGCCTCGCCGGTGCCGTCGAGGTTCACGGAACCCGCGCTCGCGGCCAGCGGGTGGAGTTCGCCGCCCGGGAAGGCCGAGAGCCTCTCGATCAGCGGCGCGTAGGCGCGCCAGTAGCTGCCGAACTCGAACTCGCCGTCGCGGGCGCGGCCTTGGACGTCCGCGTAGAAGCCGGTGGCCAGACGCGAGCCGGTGATGGATCCGGCGTGCAGCCAGGTGTCGTCCCAGCTGCGGGCGAAGGCGAGCGTGGTCGTGCGGGTCTCGGACGTGCGGTCGGTGTCGATGCTCAGGCGGTGCGCCTTGCGCGCGTCGAGTACCACCGTGGTGTCCTTCGTCAGCTCGAACTGGGGACGCCCCAGATAGCTGACGGTGCCGTCGGGCGAGGTGATGAAGGAGGACACGAGGTACGATCCGGGCCGCAGCGTGTAGACCTGGTCCGCCGCGCCGCTGTTGAAACGGCGCTCGCCGCTCGCCATGTCGGTGCTCACGACATCCAGCGAGGACGAGCCTGCCGCCGGGTCGCCGCCGCGGTCGAGAAGCTTGACGCGCAGGGTGACGGTCTCGGGCTGCACGTACAGCGAGAACGGGGTGGAGACGCTGACGCCGCCGCGCGCGGTGGCGACGACGCGGCCGGTGACATCGCCGTACTGGGCGCGCTCGATGCGGGCCGACGGGTCCAGGGTCAGCGGGACCTTGACGGTCGCCCCTGCCGGGACGGTGACGGAGCCGTCGCCGAGGCGGGCGACGGCGGAGCGGACGCGGGAGCCGTCGTTGCCGGTGACCGAGCGGACGGCGAGGTCGAGCGTGACGGGCTTGTCGCCGCTGTTCGTGTACGGGATCTCGACACTGATGCGGTCGCTGCTGTCCTGCGGCCAGTTGAACGTGCCGCCCTGGACGGCGGGGGCGCCGGTCACGGTGGCATCGACGGCTGCTTTTACGTCCAGCCGTCCGGCGCCGGTCTCGCGTACGTCGCCGGGGACGGAACTCCTGGCCGACGACACGAGCGCGGCCTTGATCTGCTGCCCGCTCCAGTCGGGGTGGCGCTGCTTGACGACGGCGGCGGCGCCCGCGACATGCGGGGCGGCCATCGAGGTGCCGGACATCGCCTGGTACGCGTACACGCCCCGGCCGCCCGCGGCGGCCGCCGAGATGGCGACGCCGGGCGCGGCGATCTCGGGCTTGAGGGTGTGCGAGGCACGGACCGGGCCGCGGCTGGAGAACCGCGCGGTGGAGTCGTCGCGGTCCGTGGCGCCGACGGTCAGGACGCTCGGGGCGCAGCCGGGCGAGGAGACAGTGTTCAGCGCCGGCCCGGAGTTGCCGGCCGAGACGACGAACAGCGTGCCCTCGGTCCGGGACAGTTGCTCGGCGGCGACGCTCATGGGGTCGGTGCAGTCGGTCGGTGCGGTGCTGCCGAGGCTCATGGAGACGACGTCGGCCTTCTGGTCGACGGCCCACTGCATACCGGCGATGATCCAGGACTCGGCTCCGCTGCCGTAGTCGTTGAGGACCTTGCCGCTGATCAGCTCCGCGCCCGGCGCGACGCCCTTCTTCTTCCCGTCGCTCGCCGCTCCGGAGCCCCCCACGGTGGAGATGGTGTGGGTGCCGTGGCCATGGCGGTCGGTGGTGCTGTCGGAGTCGGTGAAGTTCTCGGCCGCGGCGACGCGGCCCTTGAGGTCGGGGTGCTCGGCGTCCACTCCGGTGTCGAGGACGGCGACCTTGGTGCTCTTGCCGTCGAATCCGGCGGCCCAGGCGAGGTCGGCGCCGACCTGCTTGGTGGAACGCTCCAGTGTGGCCTCGACCTTGCGGTCCAGCCACAGTTTCTTCAGTCCGGCCGCCGACCGGGAGCGGGTGCCCGTGACATCGGCCCAGAAGTCGGCCGCCTGCTTCTTGTCGGTCATGAGCGCGACGCCGTTGACGGCGTCGAGGACAAGTCCCTTGTCGGCACCGCGCGGTGTGGCGGGCGCGGAGCGGGCGGCAGCCGCGGTGTAGGTCGCGATCAGCGGCAGGGAGGTGGCGTGCGCATCGTCGTAGCCCTGGCGGATCAGGCCGGTGACGTTGAACAGTTCTTCGTCGACGCGCCCGGAGGCGAGGGCGTCGACGGCCTGCTCGGGGTACACGTACAGGTCGTCGCCGGCACGGCGGGTCTGCACCGGCGCGGAGGTGCCGTCCTCACGCGGCAGCACGGCGGCCGACGGCGTACCGGAACGGTCGCGGCTGACGGCGACCCGGTCACCGGTGATCAGGGTGACCGTCGTCGGCTGCTCGCTGTGCCGGGTCGCGGCCTCGCTGCCGACCAATGGTCTTTTCCCGGTCGTGTCGTCGTGCGGCCCTGCGGCCACCGACGGCGCGACCGCCGTGACGGCCAGGACGGCGGCTGTCGCCGCCCCCAACGCCGTACGCGAAATCGGACGCATCGCTCTCCCCATCTGAATCCGGCCGGAAAAGGGCACAAGGGCCCTACGGCCGAAGGCTGTTGGTGCTGCGGTGGCGCCACCTTGGCAGAGGGGCGGGCGGTACAGGGATGATGTACGCGGCGGGTTTACGCCGTGGCCACTTTCCGCCACGACGGCCCATACATGCACGTCCGGGAGGGGTCACGGTGCTGGCAGCGATTGGGCTCGACGAGAAACAGGAGTCGGCGTACCGCGCGTTGGTCGCGCTGGGTGCGGCCGAGGTGGGCGATCTGGCGCACCGGCTGGCACTGCCGGAGCCGGACACGGAACGTGCCCTGCGCCGGCTGGAGCAGCACGGGCTCGCCGCGCAGTCGTCGGCGCGCACCGGGCGCTGGGTGGCCGCGCCTCCGGGCGTGGCGCTGGGTGCGCTGCTCAACCAGCAGCGGCACGAACTGGAGCAGGCGGAGCTGGCGGCGGCTCTGCTGGCGCAGGAGTACCGGGTGGAGTCGGACGAGCCCGCGGTGCACGACCTGGTGGAGGTGGTGACGGGGGCGAGCGCCGTCGCGCACCGCTTCGTGCAGTTGCAGCTGGGCGCGACGGAGGAGGTGTGCGCACTGGTGACCGGCAAGCCGATCGCCGTCACCGGCATGGACAACGAGGCGGAGGAGAAGGCGGCCACCCGCGGGGTCACGTACCGGGTCGTCATCGAGCGCGAGGTGCTGGCGCCGCCGGACGGCATCACCGAAGTGAGCGCGGCTCTGGGCCGGGACGAGCAGGTCCGGGTGGTGGACCGGGTGCCGACGAAGCTCGTCGTCGCCGACCGGGTGCTCGCGATGGTGCCCCTGAACCGCCGCGGCGCCGAACCCGCGGCCCTGGTCGTCCATGCGAGCGGGCTGCTGGAGTCGCTGACGGGGCTGTTCGAGTCGGTGTGGCGGGATGCCGTGCCGCTGCGCCTCGGCGGGCGCGGCGAAGTCAGCGAGCAGGACAGCACCGGGCCCGATGCCACGGATCTCGAGGTCCTGTCGCTGTTGCTCGCCGGGATGACGGACGCGGCCGTCGCCAAGCAGCTGGACCTGGGGCTGCGGACCGTGCAGCGCCGGGTGAAGGGGCTGATGGAGCTCACCGGAGTGTCGACCCGGCTGCAGCTCGGCTGGCATGCGTACGCGAAGGGCTGGGTGGCTCGCGACCTGCGGGAACGCCCCTGAATTGCGTGATTCGCGACCTGCGTGAACGCTTCTGATCCTGCACCCTTGGCAGATGGGCGTGTGGCAGCTGCTGATGGTGGGCGGGGTGATGCTGCTGGGTCTTCTAGGGGTGCTGGTCCCGGGTGTGCCGGGGCCCTGGCTGGTGTGGGCAGCGATGCTGTGGTGGTCGCTGCATGTGAAGACCGGTCTCGCCTGGGCGCTGCTGGTGGGCTCGACCGGCGTACTGCTGCTCACCCAGGTCGTGGTGTGGCTGCTGCCGCCACGCCGGCTGCGTGGTGTGGGCATCACCCGCCGGATGGCCGTATTCGCGGGCGCGGGCGCGCTGCTGGGCTTCTTCCTGGTGCCGGTGGTGGGGGCTGTACCGGGATTCATCGGGGGGATCTACGGCTCCGAGCGCATCCGTCTGGGCGGGCACGGCCCGGCGAAGGCGGCCACACAGGCGGTGATGCGGGCCGCCGGCACGAGTGTGCTGGTGGAGCTGTTCGCGTGCCTGCTGGTGGTGGGGGCGTGGATGGGCGCGGTGATGTGGGGCTGAGTCCCGAGGTCGAAGCCCGCCCGCCGAGCCTGGCCCGAACATCCTGAGCTGTGCATACGCCATGTCATGCTCGCCGGCCCGGTCGGAGGTCCTAGGCCGCGGCTCGGACCGTGAGCCGATGCGGAGGGCGGCGTACCCGTGTGAGGCTGCCTGTATGGCGGAATTCAGCGCAGCCGAGCGCACGTATCTCTCCTCCCAGCGACTGGGGCGGCTGGCGACGGTCGATCCGGGCGGCCAGCCACAGGCGAACCCGGTCGGATTCTTCCCGCAGCCGGACGGGACCATCCTGATCGGCGGCTACGCCCTCGCCTCGACGAAGAAATGGCGCAACCTCAAGGCCAACCCGAAGGTCGCCCTCGTGGTGGACGACATCCTGAGCGTCCGTCCGTGGAAGGTGCGCGGCGTCGAGATCCGCGGCGAGGCGGAGCTGCTGACGGGCCCGCACGACCTGGGCCCGCACTTCAGTGACGAGCTGATCCGTATCCACCCCGGGAAGATCTACAGCTGGGGTCTGGAGTGACCGGCTCCGTGTGCGGCCCGCACGGGGGTCGGGTCGCACACGGAGCCGGCCGGGGGTGTCAGCGGACGCGGCCGCGCTTGGCCTGCATGGAGGCACGGCCCTCGGCGCCCCGCAGTTTCCAGCCGCGCAGGACCTCTGCGCGCAGCCGGGCGTCCGTCTTGGCGACGATCCGCTGGTTCTCGCGCAGCAGCTTGCGGTAGCTGTCCAGACGGCGTTCCGGAAGGGAACCGTCCTGGATGGCCTCCAGGACTGCGCAGCCGGGCTCCGACTCATGGGCGCAGTCGTGGAAACGGCAGCCCTCGGCAAGCTCCTCGATCTCCGAGAAGACCTGGCCGACTCCGGCCTCCGCGTCCCACAGGCCGACGCCGCGCAGCCCCGGGGTGTCGATCAGCACACCGCCGCCGGGCAGCACGAGCAGATTGCGGGTCGTGGTCGTGTGCCGGCCCTTGCCGTCGACGTCGCGGGTGGCCTGAACGTCCATCACCTCCTCGCCCAACAGGGCGTTGGCGAGGGTGGACTTGCCGGCGCCGGAGGCCCCGAGCAGCACACTGGCGCCGTCGCAGAGCATCGCGCTGAGCACGTCGATGCCCTCTCCGGTCGTGGAGCTGACCGGCAGCACCTGCACTCCGGGCGCGGTCGTCTCCACGTCCTGGACGAGGTAGGACAGACCGGTGGCGTCCGGGACGAGATCGCACTTGGTGAGCACGACGAGCGGCCGGGCGCCGCTCGCCCAGGAACGTGCTGACGTGTGCAGCAGCGCATCACCGCTGGAGCTGGACATCGCGAGGGCGAGGAACCGCTCGATGCGCCCGAGGTCGAGTTCGACCGCGAGCGACACGCAGATGACGATGTGGTCGATGTTGGTGGCCAGCACCTGGCCCTCGGAACGCTTGGACGACGTCGACCGCACGAAGGCAGTGCGTCGCGGCAACAATGTCCGCACATACCGCGGATCGCCACCTTCAGGGTCGACAGCGACCCAGTCCCCCGTGCACACGACTTTCATCGGGTCACGGGGCACAACGAACTCGGTGTCGGCACGGACGATCCCTGCCGGGGTGACGACATCGCACTGACCACGGTCGACACGTACGACACGGCCAGGCAGCAGGCCCTGCTCCGCGTACGGGGCGAACTCGGCCTCCCAGCCCTCGTCCCAGCCGTACGGAGCGAGGGAATGCGAAGACGACGAGGACGAACCAATGAGAGAAGAGAAAGACAAGGGAGACCCTTCACAAGGGTGGCCCCGGCTCCGCGCTCGACGGCGCGGATGAAGAGAGAGGTCAGCCGGAGGCCACGAAGGTGGACTGGATGAACTTCCGGATGCGGGCAGCGCCCATCTCGACGACAGCCATCGGTCACACCTCCTGGTCTTGCTCAGCCGGCGGCGGCCAACTGGCCGCCAAGGGAACGAAGCAAACCTTAGCTTCAGGCTTCAGCCGGACGCCAACCCTTTCGTGCCCACCAGCGCGCCGGCTCCTCAGGCGCCGCGAAGGACCGTCACACGGCCTGCGGCACCGACTCATTGCACCGCTCACCGATGAAGCCGCACATCCCTGCCGAAATCCGGGCTCGCTACGATGTCCGGCGTGTGCGCAAACATCGTGGTCGCCGAAGACGACGCGAAGCAGGCCGAACTGGTGCGCCGCTATCTGGAGCACGAGGGACACACGGTGACGGTCGTCGAGGACGGCCGGACGGCTCTGGACGAGGTTCGGTGCGAGGAACCCGACCTGCTCGTTCTCGACGTGATGATGCCCCGCGCCAACGGCCTCGACGTGGTGCGGATTCTGCGCGCCGAGTGCCGGGAGGTGCCGGTGCTGATGCTGCCGGCAGGGCCGCAAGGGCGTGAAGCTGGACCTGGACCTGTCCTGGGACCGGGGATACGGGCAGAACGGCACGGGCGTCGGCCGGCCGGCCGTGCTCCCCGTGCCCGAGAGCGGCACCTCCGAGGAGACGGCGGGCGAGCAGCAAGCTGCCGCGGATGAAGCAGCCCCGGCAGGACCGGCCAAGGAGAAATCGGGTGCGCTCGGCGGGCTCGGCGAGCGTCCCCCCGAGGCCCGCAGCAGCGGGGACGACCGGGCCGTAGCCGCCTGCGTCGCCAGCGCCCGCCGCGAACAGCTGATCACCCATGTCGCCGCCCCCGCACTGCTGTTCATCGACGGCCCCGGCACCGTCAGCGCGCCCGGTTTCGATCTCTCACCGGCCAACAACGCACGCATCGCCGGGGTCAGTGGGCGGGCGCCGGCTCGGGCCCTGGGCCGCGGTGCCGGCGTCGGCACGGCGCGTGTGTTTTCGGAGTGCCCGTCAGCCGTTTGGCGAAGGCCGCCGGTTCACCATGCGACTGCGTCATGCAGATCCTGATCGGCACGGCGCGGCAACCGCAACACAACCCGGGGGCAGACGACCCCGCACCGGCGAACGAGCCGGCCTGGACCGCTTCTCGAGGTCAGTTCGGCTGCCGACGGGCCTGCTTCACTTCGCGGGCGATCGCCCAGGCGTCCGCTACCGGGCCCACATGCCCGAGCTTGTCGGGGTTGATCACCGAGCGGATCGTCTGGATCTGCCCGTCGAGTACATCGAGCGTCAGGGTCTGGAGCACCTTGCCGTCCCGGGCGTGGAGGATCGCGCCCGGCTGACCGTTGACCTCGCGCGGCTCGAACGTCACGCCGATCCGGCATATCCGGGGGAAGACGGAGGCAAGGAGCCGGGCCACGTTCCCGGCGCCGATGACGGTCCTGGCAAGCTGCGGGGCCTTGCCGCCGCCGTCTCCGACCAGCTGCACATCGGCGGCCAGCAGATCCTGGAGCCCGCCCACGTCGCCGTCCTTCAGCGCGTCGAAGAACCGCGTCGCCAACTCCTGGCGCTCCTGCCGGTCCGCTTCGAACCGCGGCCGCCCGGCCTCCATGTGCCGCCGCGCCCGAACCAGCAGCTGCCGGCACGCCGCCTCGGACCGCCCCACCGCCGCGGCGACGTCGTCGAACCCGAATCCGAACACCTCCCGCAGCACGAACACCGCCCGCTCCAGCGGGCTGAGCCGCTCCAGCAGCAACAGCGCCGCCATCGACACCGAGTCGGCCAGCTCCACCGACCGCGCCGGATCCTGATACGGATCACTCAGCAGAGGCTCGGGAAACCACGGGCCCACGTACTCCTCCCGCCGCACCCGCGCGGAGCGCAGCACATCGATCGAGATCCGCGTCACCGCGGCCGACAGAAAAGCCTTGGTCGACATCGGCCGGGTCGCCGAGCCGTCAAAGCGCAGCCACGTCTCCTGCACCGCATCCTCGGCCTCACCCACACTGCCCAGAATCCGATAGGCGATCGAAAACAGCAGCGGCCGCAGCTCCTCGAACTCCTCGACCTTGCTCACACCGACTCCCCTCCCCCTGACGCCCTCCCCTGCCGTACTCGCCGGCGCAGGCGTCTTCCGGTGATCATCCGGACCACCGGCGGCCAGAGTAGCGCCGCGAGTCCGGGGGCTCGGAGCCCGCAGCCGGGCTCCGAGCCGGTTACTGATGCCGTTCAGTGGAACTGCCCGGGCTCGTAGTCGCCGGCCGGCTGCTGGGCGATGATGTTCAGCCGGTTCGCCATGTTCATGAGGGAGACCAGGACCACCAGGGCAGTGAGCTGCTCCTCGTCGTAGTGCTTGGCGGCAGACGCCCACACCGCGTCGCTGACCCCACCGGCAGCATCCGCGACCCGGGTCCCCTCCTCCGCCACCTCCAGTGCGGCACGCTCGGCCTCGGTGAAGACCGTGGCCTCCCGCCACGCCGCCACCAGGTTCAGCCGCACCGATGTCTCGCCGGCCGCGGCGGCCTCTTTGGTGTGCATGTCGATGCAGGCGGCGCAGCCGTTGATCTGACTCACGCGAAGCGCCACCAGCTCCTGCGTGCCGGCAGGCAGAGGCGAGTCCTTGAGCGTCTTCCCTGCCGACATGAAGTACTTGAAGGCCTTGCCGGCGGTCGGGCTGGCGAAGTAGTTCAGTCGCGCGTCCATGGTGTGCTCCTCTGCGGTCGTCAGTGGCTACACCCCCTGAGACGGGGCGGCCCGACCCTCTGTGACATGGACGAATGTGACCTGCGTCTCCCCACCGTCGGCGCACGTCACCCGGCGACATACTCGACGTCCACGATCAGCACGGCGTCCTCGCGGAAGCGGCGCCTCGGCTGGAGCAGGAGCTCATGACCCTCGCTCACGCGCGGGCAGGACCAGGGTCTGTTGCGACGCGACGGGTGGCAATCAGGCCGGATGGGCGGTGGCACCCGTGTGCGCCGGACAGGTCGGGCCGCCCGGCGCACACGGCCCACGGCGGGCGGGCTGCCTGCCGTCGAGAGGCAGGCAGCCCGCTGCCGTCCGTGTCAGTGGTGGCGGTGTCCGCGGCCCCACGATTCGGTGTCGATCTTGTGACCGTGGTCGTCGCGCAGGGTCGCCTTGTCGGAGCGGTTGCCCCAGACGTAGTGACGGCGGTCCTGGTAGAGGTCGGTGCGGGTGTCGCGTCCGAAGCCGGTGTGGATACGGATGGTTGCGCGGCCGGCGAGTCGGACGTCGTCGAAGCGGTAGCGGTCGCCGTCGCGGTTGCGCAGGGTCCAGCCGTCGAGGTCCACCGGGCGGCGGGACTTGTTGGTGATCTCGACCCACTCGGCGTTCAGGGAGTGATTGGAGCCGTTGTCGCGCCCGGGGCTGTCGGCCTGTACGCGGCTGATCTCGACCCGCGGGTGCTGGCGGTGGCGGTCGTCGTCGTGGGCGGAGGCCGGCAGGGCGACGGCCGAGACGACGGCACCGGCCGCAAGAACGGTCGCGGCGATGCGACGGGCGGTCGAAGAAGCAGACATAGGTGATGTCCCCTCAAGAACAGTGCCCCACCGGCCGATACGGCTCGTGGTGGCAGTGCGGGTTCCCGGCCCGTTGTGGGCCGAGGACCCAAACTCTGAGCGGTCGACCGGGCCAGGCGAGGGCCGACCGAGACATGTTGCCGTTTACGGACATTTCCGTAACTGTCGCCTGCGTGGGGCACGTATCCGCGCCGGGCGTGGCCCTGACATTCACTGACCGCTACACCGACCCGTTGAACGATCAACAGCAAGCCCTTGCATGCTCCGGCGCACACCCGGTCGCGCCACCCGGCGCATCAGCCGAACGGCGGACACGATCTTGGTAACGGCCGTTCTGCACGTTTCTTCGCACATGTGGTGCGGGATCGCATGTGGAAGCGAGAAATGAAGCACCCCGCCGCGCGCGGGGCGCGCCCGGCACCCGGAGGTCCGGCTCGCAGCCTCACTCCTCCCGCGATCCCCTCCGTGCACATGCGGCAACGAGACTCACCCACCACCGAATGAAGCCGTTCCGGGCACGTAAGGAGGCATACGGCGGCGTGTCCCTCACCGCCTCAGCAGTGAGCCTGATCAGCTGGGGAAGTCTGTTTGGGTTCCGCGGACTTCCGGAGCGCAAGCCGACTCGAAGCACCTCATGAACGCAGTCCTGGCAACCAAGGGCGAACCAGCACACCACACGCACGACGCGTGCCAGCTCCCCGACAGAAAGCAGCCAATCATGGGTCATGGTGGAGACGTCATCAACGAGCTGACTGCGGATCACCGCGAGATCGACTCGCTTTTCACGAAGATCCAAGCTCTGCCGACCGGCGATCCACAGCGCCGGAAACTGGCCGACACACTGACGATGGAACTCGTCCGGCACGCGGTCGCCGAAGAAGAACACCTGTATCCGGCAGTGCGCCGCTACGTGGACGACGGGGACGACATCGCCGACAAGGAGATCTCCGAACACAGCGAGGTCGAGCGCATGCTCAAAGAACTGGAAGACCTCCAGCCCGATGACGGCCGCTTCGACACCCTCATGGCCGAGCTGAAGAGGTCGGTCACCGCGCACATGACCGGCGAAGAGAGCGAGCTGTTTCCCGTCCTGGCCGAGTCGTGCTCCGGCGAAAGACTTCAGCAGTTGGGTGAGTTCATCCGCCGCGCCAAGGAAACCGCTCCTACCCGTCCGCACCCCGCCGCCCCTGACACCCCGCCGCTCAACAAACTCCTCGCTCCGGGCCTCGGCATGGTCGACCGGGTCCGCGACGCCCTCACCGGCCGCGGGAAAGAGTGACCTTGACAACGGCGCCTGTGGGCCCTCGCGGCGCTCCGCCAGGGCCCCGTCCCGCACCGCTTCACATGCGTCGCGAGCTCTACGCGGCACCGACGCTCCAGGCTCTCTGACGAGTGGCGTTCCTTCGCGTCGTCACGAGCATCGCTGACTGCCCGGCTCAGCCGGCCGGATGAACACGACACGGCCGTCGGCGGCGTCCGCGAGCACCGGGGTCCTGCGACGCGGGTGCACAGCGGCGGCGCACCCTCTGGCCGGACCGGTGAGCAGTCTGCCGCCGCCCGCACATCCCGGACGTGAGCGGGTCAGCTGAGACCGCGTGCCTCCCTTTCCGGAGTCCGGCGGCCGCCGGTACCGCGGCCCCGGGTCGCCCCGCCCGCTTCTGCTGTCACGCCTTCTCGAAAACCATCCGCACGACACCGATGCGTCGTTCGCGGTGGAACCGCAGAGCGGTTCTCTGTTCCCTGATGAGGTCGGAGACCGCCTGCGCGCCGATGAGTTCGGCGCCGCGGGTCCGCTTGGCTTCCAGCCGTTCGAGCCAAGCCTGGATCGTGTACGCGCCGTCGTCCGGGTCGCGGCGGGCCTGGACGAGGGTGAACAGGCCTTGGCTGGCCTCGGTGATCTCGGCCCGGGTGGGCAGGAACATCTCCGGGAACACCTTGCGTGACGCGTGCAAGCCTTCGCGGATGTTGCCCGCACCGATGCGGGCCGCCTGCGGGAGGGAGTGCCGGTGGCCACGGTGTGCCCGGGCGTGTCCAGGGTCCTGGGCTGCCAGTTTCTGCGGCGGGAGCAGCAGGGCCGCGAGCCAGCCGCGGTCGTGCCAGGTGTTGGCCTGGATGGACAGACGTCCGGCCGGCCGCAGCCAGGAATGACAGCGTTCGAAGAACTCGCGATAGCGGGCGACGCGCTTGGCCCGCCACATGGTGTTGCCGGCGAAGTGTTCGATGGCCTCGATGGCGGTGATCGCGTCGTATCGGGCGTCGGGCCGGTGGTCGTACCAGTTCTCGACGCGCGCCTCGCATCCCGGCCAGTTCTGGCCCCGGACCCATGCGGCCTGACTCGGGCTCATGGTGATGCCCACGACGTGCTCGGCATGGTGGTTCTCCACAAGTCGGCGCATCAGGCTGCCCCACCCGCAGCCGATGTCGAGGACACGGCCGGCGGCATTCACAGCCTCGGCGTGGTAGTCGAGCTTGCGCAGCTGAGCCGACTCGAGGGTGTCGCCGTCTTCCCACATCGCGTACGAGTACACGAGCTCAGGGCCAAGCGCGAGACTGTAGAAGCTTCCAAGGAAGTCGTACTGACGGACGATCGCCTTGGTCGAAGTGCCCTTGTAGGAGCGTCTCCTGGCATTGCGCACGGTGCGTGACCGCCTATCCGTAGGGGCCGGAGTCCCAGATAACCCGATGCGGGCCACGTCACTGGTGACTGCGGCGGCGCCGCGCGGGCACTCGGCCCGAACGGCGGCCGACCTGCACGAGCCAAGGCCGCCCCACGTCCGGAGAGTCCCCGCCCGCCAGGCCTCTGCTCTGTGGAGCGAAGTCGCCATAGCCGGACTGCCTGTTTGTGGATGCGGAACCCATAGGAGCCCCCGTCACGCGGACCTAACCTCCCGGACATCACGGCGCCATGCGAGTGATGGCGCCACTGTGCGTCCGCGCCCCCTGGAGGGTCCATGAGATCGTCGCCCACATCTCGTTTCCGCCGGCTGACCACACTTGTGCTGCTCCTGGGCGCGACCCAGGTGCTGCCGCCCTCCACTCCCGCGGCCGCGGCGGCCCCCGCGCCTGTTGCCGGGGAGTTGAGAACCTACGCCGTGGACAAGGTCTACAGCGCGGGGATCTCGTCCGGTGGCTACATGGCGACCCAGCTCCACGTGGCCTACTCAGGCACGTTCAGCGGGTCCGCCGTCTTCGCCTCGGGGCCGTACTACTGCGCGCAGAACGACCTGAACAAGGCCCTGAACGCCTGTATGGAGGTCAGCCAGGACCTCCAGCTGAACATGCTGGAGCAGACGACCAGGAACTGGTCGGCACAAGGCAGGATCGACGATGTGGCGGGCCTGGCCGGCGACCCGGTCTACGCGTTCAGCGGCGCCGGCGACTCGACCGTCGAACGCCCCGTGGTCACCGCGCTGAAGGACCACTACGGCCGTCTCGGTGCCGATGTCCTCCACAACCAGAGCACATCCGCCGGCCATGCCTGGATCAGCCCGCTCGGGCCGAACGCCTGCACGGCCACCGCCACCCCCTTCATCAACAACTGCGGCGTCGACGCCGAGCGGGACTTCCTCGGGCATCTGCTGGGCTCGGTCAGCGCGCCGGCCAGTACGCCTGGGGGCACTCTGATCCAGTTCGACCAGAACAGGTACGCACCCGGCGGCGTTGCCAAGCCGATCTCCATGGACGACAAGGGCTTCGTCTATGTGCCCACGAACTGCGCGAACGGTGCCACCTGCAAGGTGGTCGTGACGCTGCACGGCTGCAAGCAGGGTTACTCGTACCAGGGCTTCGGCACCACGTTCATCGAGAAGGCCTACCTCAACGAGTACGCCGACACCAACAACCTGATCGTGCTCTATCCGCAGGCCATCGCGACCGCGACCCTGGACAACCCCAACGGCTGCTGGAACTGGTGGGGCTATCTCGGCGATCCCGACTACGCCCGGCACGGCGGCAAGCAGATCGAGACCGTCATGGGCATGGTCCGCGCGCTCGGCGGCGGTCCGAGCACGCAGCCTCCCAGCAGCCGGACGTTGCCGAGCGTCGACGCGGAGGACGGCTATGTGAAGGCGGCGGGCGACGGATCGGGTCCCTCGGTCGGCACCCTTGAGGGCACCTACGGCCTGGCCCTGGGGCAGGGCACCGACAGCAGGTCCAACCGGTCGGTCCTGTCGTTCGACACCTCAGCCGTCCCCGCAGGCAAGGCGATCACCCGTGCCTACGTGACCCTGACCAGGAGCAGCGGCTCCGGCGACCCGTGGTCGAGCCCGGCCGGCAACCGGCTCCTCCTCGACGTCCAGAGCGGCTGTCTCGGCGGCTGCACGGTCGAGACGACCGACTGGGCCGCGACGGCGACCGCGCACGGAGCGGCCGAGATCGGGGCGTTCACCTCGGGCAGCAAGGCCTCCACCGACCTGTCCCCGGCGGGGCTCTCGGCGATCAACCGCTCGGGCAGGACGCAGATCCGCCTGCGGTTCGAACAGAACCAGACCTCGCCCTCCTACCTGTTCGTCAACAAGGACACGCAGGCAACTCTGACCGTCGAGTACCAGTAGTCGGGTCGTCCCGCGAGGCTCGCCGTGCCCGGGCCGTCAACTCACGGGCGGAAGCGGCCCGTTACCTTTCACGAGGCGCTGGAAGGCGCCCTGTCGAAGGGGGTGGGTGACTCCTCCACTCCCTGAAGGGGGTGGCTTCTCGCTGCCGGGCCCCGCGCGCGTGCTGCGCCCTGCGGGGCACCGGAGCCACCAGGTGCCCGGCTCCGCGTGCCGGGAAGACCGCGGCGAATCGGCGTCAATGTGCGGACGGCGCGCGGCGCGTACGGGCCCAGGCGATGACGTCGTCCGCGCTCCATGTGTTCACGACGTGCTCGGCCGGCACGCCGCACTCCTCCGCCCGCGCGCAGCCGATGATCTGCCAGTCGAGCTGGCCGGGGGCGTGGGCGTCCGTGTCGACGGTGAAGAGCACCCCGGCGTCGACGGCGAGGCGGATCAGCCGGCGCGGCGGGTCGCGGCGTTCGGGGCGGCTGTTGATCTCCACGGCCGTGCCGTGCTCCGCGCACGCGGCGAACACCTTCTCCGCGTCGAACTGCGACTCGGGCCGCTGCTTCCCGGGGCCGATCAGCCGTCCCGTGCAGTGACCGAGCACGTCCGTGAGCGGGTTCCGCACCGCGCGCAGCATACGGCGGGTCATCGGGGCTGAGTCCATCCGGAGTTTGGAGTGCACCGAGGCGACCACCACGTCGAGGCGGTCGAGGAGCTCCGGGTCCTGGTCGAGGGTGCCGTCGGGCAGGATGTCGCATTCGATGCCGGTGAGCAGCCGGAAGGGCGCCCATTCACGGTTGAGCCGCTCGATGATGTCCAATTGGGCGAGCAGCCGTTCGGCCGTCAGTCCGCGGGCGACCTTGAGCGTGGGCGAATGGTCGGTCAGCACGGCCCACTCGTGGCCGAGAGCCGCGGCCGTGCGGCCCATCGTCTCGATGGGGCTGCCGCCGTCCGACCAGTCCGAGTGCAGATGACAGTCGCCGCGCAGCGCGGCACGCAGTCGTTCGCCGCCCTCCGCGAGGGGGGTGGCCGCCTCGTCCTCCAGCCGCTGCAGATAGGCGGGGGTGCGGCCGGTGAGCGCCTCTTGCACGACCGCCGCGGTCTTGGGCCCGATGCCCTTGACCTTGTCGAGTGTTCCGGCGCCGGCGCGCTGCTCGATCTCGCCGGGGTCGAGCTCGGACAGTGCCGCGGCGGCGGTGCGGAAGGCGCGTACGCGATAGGTCTCGGCGAGCGAGCGTTCCAGGAGAAAGGCGACACGGTCCAGCGCTTCGACCGGTTCCATCGACACCTCCACGCGTCGCGGCCCCCGTGTGCTCAGTCAACCCTGAGGGCGTGAGCTCGTCCAACGAAGGCTTGAACTCATCGACCCCTTTCAATCAATGGCTAAGAGATGCACCTCTCTAATATTTGCTTGATCAACAACCCTGAACGTCTTTCTTTGGCCGATTCACCACAACACTCCACCGCAGGTCGGAGACTCACGAGCGTTCACAGCCCGCCTATCACCAGTGACTACACGTGACCGAAATCTGGTGCACGTCCAAGCGTTCTTCGTCGTCGTGGGCAAGACTCGCGTCCGATTTCCGAAACCACGACCCAGGGGAGTGTTCGAAATGCGGTACATAGCCAGAGGTCTCGCGCTTGCTGCGGCCACCACGCTGGCGCTCGTCGCAGCGCCGGCAGTGGGCACGGCAGGCGCGGCACAGTCCGGCGCACAGGACACGCGGAGCCTGTTTCCGCCGTCCGCCCTCGTGCTGACCGTCACGGCGGGCGACGACGCGGAGAACGGGACCGTGCTGCGCGCGGTGACCCTCGGCTGTACGCCCACGGCGTCCGGCACCCACCCCGCCGCAGCCGCCGCCTGTGCCGAACTGCGCGCCAACGAGGCGAAGTTCGACGCCATCACCTCACGCGGCACGACGGGTGCCTGCACCAAGCAGTACGACCCGGTGACCGTCACCGCGGACGGCGTCTGGCAGGGCAAGCGCGTCAGCTATACGCACACCTTCGGCAACCCCTGCACCAAGAAGCACGGCAGCGGCACGGTCTTCGGCTTCTGAGCCGCCCCGTACACCCGGCCGGACACCGGGGAACGAGCGGCCACGGCGCGTGCCGTGGCCGCTCGGCCCTGTCCGGGCCGTCAGGCCGCCGGCGGCACCCGCGACGGACGGCCGGATCCCCGGGTGAGCACGTACCCGGCGATCCCGGCGAGCGCTCCGAGCAGGCCGCCTGCGGCGGTCCAGAGCCAGCGGTCGGACCACCAGCCGGAAGCCCATTCGGTGTCCGCCACGTCGTCGCCCGGCTGCGTGCCGGTGGACACTCCTGCGACCAGCGGCTCGGCGAGCGAGCCGTCCACGGCGTGGGCGCCGCCCACGCCCTTCGACACCGCCCGGACCTCGGCCGTCACCGGCAGACCGAGGTCCGTCACGGGCGCGTCGGAGACCGTCAGGCGTACGTAGTAGCTGCCCGGCAGCGGATCGTTGGCCCACGTCTCGGCGAGAGCGCGCACCGGCCGCATCGTGCACGACAGCTCGACCGTTGCGGCGTCCTGCGCCGCCACCCTGGTCTGCATGCCGTACATGCAGGCCTGGCGGCGGCGCAGCCCGTCGTACACATCGAGCTGCCAAGTGGATCCGCCGTGCCGGGCGGCCGCATCGGGGAGTGTGACCTTGGCCCGGACCGTGGGCCGCTGCCCGGCGTCGGCGGGGAACACCCAGTACAGGTAGTCACCGCTCGACGCATCGGCCGTCGCCGTCTGCCCCTGCTCGAAGGCCGCGGCTGTACGGAAGGAAGTGCCCGCCACCGTCGGACCCGCCCCGCTGCCGCTCTCCGTGGGGCTCGGCGAGGGAGTGTCCGCCAGGGCCGCGCGCGCGGGGCCCAGCAGCGCGGCGGCGCACAGCGCGACCGTCGTCAGTACACGTGCGACACGCATCAGTTGGTCCTCCAGACGGCGAAGCGCCAGCGCGAGATCCAGCCCCACAGCAGTCCGGCCAGCAGTCCGGTGAGGGTCAGGGCACCCAGGAACCACCAGCCCCGGCCGAGCCCGAAGAAGGCCACGTCGGAGGGCGTGTCGGGGCCGTCGACCACGTCGACGGCCAACTCGAGGGGCAGTCCGGGCTCGGTCTTGACTCCCGGTGCCGCCGAGAAGGCGTTGGCGACCTGCAGACACACGGTCTCCGCCGTGGACTCCTCGTCCGCGTCGTCGGCCGGGGCCTTCGGGTAGCGCAGACCGGTCGAGATCACATCGGTCCGGCCGGTTCCGGCCTCCGAACCGCGTACGATCTCGCGCCCGCGCACGGTGACGGCACGCAGCAGGATGCCGTAGTCGTTGTTCACCGCCCGGTCGGCGGCGACGCTCACCGAGGCGCGCAGTTCCTGTCCGGGCAGTACATCCACGCGGTACCAGCGGTGCTCGCCGAACTTCTCGCGGTCGCTGTAGAGACCGGGCTTCAGCTGCGGGGCGTCGGCGCAGCGCTTCGCGCCCTCGGTCGCCACGGGGGTGACGACCGGGTCGGCGGCGCGGTCCACCAACTGGCTCACGCGGTCGGAGAGTTCGTCGGTGTGCTGCACGGAGGTGTAGGTGCCGCCGGTCGCTTCGGCGATGCAGCGCAGCTGGTCGCGGGTCTTGGCGTCGGGAACCAGGCCCAGGGTGTCGATGGTGAGGTGGATGCCCTTGGCCGCGATCTCCCGCGCCACCTCGCACGGATCGAGCGGCGCGCAGGTGTCCTCGCCGTCGGTGATGAGCACGATCCGCCGGGTCGCGTCTCCGCCCTCGAGGTCGTCGGCCGCGCCCAGCAGGGCCGGTCCGATCGGCGTCCAGCCGGTGGGCGCGAGCGTCGCGACGGCAGTCTTGGCCTCTGTGCGGTCGAGCGGTCCGACCGGGTAGAGCTGCCGGGTGTCCTTGCAGCCGCGCTTGCGGTCGTCGCCCGCGTAGTCGGCCCCGAGCGTGCGGATACCGAGCCGCACCTCTTCCGGCACCGCGTCCAGGACCTCGTTGAACGCCTGCT
This sequence comes from Streptomyces sp. NBC_00390, assembly GCF_036057275.1. Taxonomy (NCBI): domain Bacteria; kingdom Bacillati; phylum Actinomycetota; class Actinomycetes; order Kitasatosporales; family Streptomycetaceae; genus Streptomyces; species Streptomyces sp. NBC_00390. The sequence goes on from NZ_CP107945.1 coordinate 1,669,532, forward strand.
TCGCGGCGGCCATCCGGCTCTTGCCGTCGATGTCCCGGGCCCGCATCGAGCCGCTGACGTCAAGTACGAGCTCGACCTTGGGAGTTTCCTCGGCCGCCGGTTCGTCGGCGGCGGCCGCTGCCGGGAACAGCCCGGCGGCCAGGGCCGCGAGCAGGACCATCGCCCTGGCCGCCGGCCTTCTTCTTATGATCATTCGCGGATCGTAGTAAGGAACGGCCCCTGAACCAAAAGCAGATGCGTGAACACTGCGGGACGTTGCGGAGGTGTCCGTTCAGCCGACGGACCTGTGCGTTCAGTGGTGCGTCGGGGCGGCTTCGGCCGGCTCGGGTACCGGGGCCTGCTCCGGTACGGAGGCGGCGGATGCGCGGGTCCGGGTGCGGGTGAGCCGGCGCGCCAAAGGCTCGGTCCAGCGGGCGGTGAGCGGTCCGACAATCACCAGGATCAGTACGTAGGCGGTGGCCAGCGGGCCGATCCGGGGCTCGACACCGACGGCGAGACCGGCGATGACGATCGAGAACTCGCCGCGTGCGACCAGGGTTCCGCCGGCCCGCCATCGGCCCGCAGCCTTGATCCCTGCCCGGCGGGCCGCGTACCAGCCGGTGGCGACCTTCGTCAGGGTGGTGGCGACGGCGAGCAGCAGAGCGGGAACGATGACGGGAGGAATCTCGGCCGGGTCGGTGGACAGGCCGAAGAAGACGAAGAAGACGGCGGCGAACAGATCGCGCAGCGGGACGAGAAGGTTGTGCGCACCTTCGGCGACCTCTCCGGAGAGGGCGATTCCGACGAGGAACGCGCCGACGGCGGCGGAGACCTGGAGTTCCTGGGCGATACCGGCCACGAAGAGGGTCAGCCCGAGGACGACCAGCAGCAGCATCTCCGGGTTGTCGGAGGAGACGGCACGGCTGATGAACCGGCCGTGCCGCAGGGCCACATAGAGCACGGCGCCGACCGTTCCGAGTGAGATCAGCAGCGTGAGGCCCGCGCCGCCCAGGCTCAGCCCGGCGAGCATCGCGGTGAGCAGCGGGAGGTACACGGCCATGGCGAGGTCTTCGATGACCAGGACACCGAGGACTACAGGTGTTTCACGGTTGCCGAGCCGGCCGAGGTCACCGAGCACCTTGGCGATGACGCCGGACGAGGAGATCCAGGTGACACCCGCCAGCGCGACGGCGGCGACCGGCCCCCAGCCGAGGATCAGCGCGGCCGCGGCGCCGGGCAGCGCGTTGAGGACGAAGTCGACGATGCCGGAGGGGTACTGGGTCTTCAGATTGCTGACCAGTTCGGAGGCGCTGTATTCGAGGCCGAGGAGCAGAAGCAGCAGGATGACACCGATCTCGGCGCCGGTCGCGACGAACTCCTCACTGGCGTTGAGCGGCAGCAGTCCGCCATGGCCGAAGGCGAGCCCCGCCAGCAGGTACAGGGGTATGGGCGAGAAGCCGATACGCCCGGCGAGCCGGCCGAGGAGCCCCAGGGCGAGGATGATCGCGCCGAGTTCGATGAGCAGCGCGGTGGTGTCGTGCACGGGCTTCTATCCTCCGGTGATCAGTTCGGCGACGGCGTCGACGCCTTCGCGGGTGCCGACGACGACGAGCGTGTCGCCCAGGGCGAAGCGGAAGTCCGGGGCGGGCGAGGGGAATGCGGCGGTACGGCGCAGTACGGCGACGATGGACGCACCGGTGCGGGTGCGCGCCCGGGTGGAGCCGAGTGTCCGGCCGGCGTACGGAGAGCGTGTGGTGACGGCTATGTGCTCGGTCACCAGGTCGATCTCGATGTGCTGGTGGAGATGGCCGATCGGGTCGGGGGTGAGCAGTTCGCCCAGCGCGGTCGCCTCGTGCGGGGCGAGCGGCGCGGCGACCTTGCAGCTGTCGTCGTCCTCGGGGTCGTGGAAGGCGAGGATGCGCCGCCCGTCCTGGTGGACGACGACCGAAAGATGCGCCCCCGCCTCGGTGTTGAGGTCGTAGCGGGTGCCGACTCCGGGCAGGGCGGTCTTGCTGACGTGCGCCGTGGGCTCCATGGGGCATGCTCCATACAGACGGTGGTGGGCGGTGTGCGGGCACGGGTCCCAGCCGGCAGCGCCCGGCTGTCGCTCTCGGCAGCCGCTCCGGACGGAACGATGGTGCAGTACGTGACACACACCGGCACCGACCGGAGGACGGTCGGTCTCAGCCGGTCCGGTCCGTATCGGGAACACCGTTGCGCGCACGGGTGTCGATACGCGCGGACCTGACGTGCGCGGAGGGGCGGCCGAGGCACGGGGTGAGGCCGAAGCGCACCATCACATGCCTTCCGTCGGACCGGCGCCATGAGCGCCGGCAGCCCTACCACGGTCACAGGAGCCTTGGGTCCACCCCAAGGGCGGGCAATGACTCGGTAAAAATCTTACCGTAGAGCAAATGACGGAAAGTCATTCTGAATCGGCTCTTACCATCTGAAAACGGACGGCAGATGAGAAGAAATGGCGCCCGCGAATCTCGCGGGCGCCGGGCCGGACCGATGGTCAGGAAGGTGAAGCCGCCACCGCTCGCAGGGCCCCTGCGACGGTGTCGAAGAACGCGGCGTGGGCAGCGGGGCCGGGAGCAAGCTCGGGGTTCCACGGAACGATGCGGGCCCGCGCGGCGAGGGCCCGCCGCAGCTCGACGGCCGCCGGACCGTCCAGCGACAGCGCGTTGACCCGGACGTCGGTCAGCACGATCTCCGCTTCCAGCCGGGCGGCCGACGCCCGGTCGACGGTGGACCAGTTGACACCCGGCCCCGCCTCGGGCGCCACCAGGGCCACCCCGCACTCGGCCAGTGCGCGCAGATCCGGCCAGGTGTGGGGCCGCGCCAGGTGGACGCTGTCGGGCGCGGCGGGTGACAGCGCGAGGACCCGCGCTCCCCCGGCCTCGGCCGCCGCGGAGCGCAACCGCTGCCGGGCCCCCGCCAGTTCCGCCGCCGCGGCCGGATCGTCCTGCGCGCCGAGGGAACGGGCCAGTGCGGCGAACCGCTCACGGACGTCGTCGAGCGAACGCCCCTGTCCCACGTCGAGCACCACGACAGGGACCCGTTCCTCGATGTGCTTGGCCGTGTCCGGATCCAGACCGTAGACCTGGTCGGAGCCGTAGGTCACCGCCACGAGCAGGTCGGGGCGGGCCCGGAGCACCGCCTCCGCGTCGACGGCCGCGCCCGATCCGAGGTACGCGATCTCGTCGCGGGGCAGCGCCCCGGCTTTCGCCGGATCGACTGTGTCGCCGTCGTGATGGGATCCGAACACCCCGACGGGGCGTATCCCGTGGTCGAACAGTGCCGCGCCTGCCTGCACATAGGCGACCAGCCTCACCGGGCGGTTGCCGACAGTCGCCATCCGCCCCCGGTCGTCCAGGAATTGCCACTCCGTCACTCGCGCCATGCCGCCCGCACCCCAGTTCCTCGACTCGTCAGCCGGTCACCGTCCCCGGTTCACTGCCCCACGGTTTCCCCCGTCACGCGCAGGGATCTTCATGGATTCAACTTCCCTGCCGGACAAGGCAATCCGGTCACACAGGGGTCGCCGCCGCCGGCAGCGTGACCTCGAAACGGCAGCCGCCGGTGACATTGCGGACATCGGCGTGGCCGGCATGGGCCTCGACGATGCCGCGGACGATCGCCAGGCCGAGACCGGCACCGGCCGGGGGCGTACGGGCCGGTGAACCGCGCCAGCCGGTGTCGAAGACGCGGGGCAGATCCTCCTCGGGGATCCCTCCGCAGCCGTCGGTGACGGACAGCACCACACAGTCCTCGTGACGCTCGGCGGCGACGGCGACCGTGCCGTCGGCCGGCGTCCGGCGGATCGCGTTGACGAGCAGGTTCGCCAGCACCCGGGTCATCTCCTTGCCGTCCACCTCGACCGGGACCGGCTCGACGCGGCCGCCGACGAGATGCACGCCGTGTTCGCGCGCGAGCGGGTCCGCCCCTGCCAGCGCTTCGCCGACCAGGTCGTACACGGACATCCGGGTGGGGGTGAGCGCCAGGGCACCCGCGTGGATGCGGGACAGCTCGAAGAGGTCGCCGACCATCGAGTTCAGACGCTCGACCTCGGTACGGATCTGGCGGAAGTAGCGCTCGGGGTCCTGGACGACCCCGTCCTCCAGCGCCTCCGACATCGCGCGCAACCCCGCGAGCGGGGTCCGCAGATCGTGCGAGATCCAGGCGACGAGCTCACGCCGTGAGGTCTCCAGGGCGCGTTCGCGCTCCCGGGAGGCCGCGAGCCGGTCGCTGGTCACGGCGAGCTCACGGCTGAGCTCCTCGAGCTCCGCAGTCGACGCGCCCACGGGTGCGGAGAAGGACCCGCCCTCGCCGAACGAGCGTGCCGCCAGGGTGAGTTCGCGACTGCGCGCGACGACCCAGCGCCCGAGCAGCAGCGCGGTGGCGAGCGAGACGACGGCGGCCATCGCGACGACGGTGGTGACCACGGTGAGGTCGTGCGGCGACAGGAACATCGCCCGGGCGACCGCGAGGGTCCCCGCGAGCATGGCGGTGACGGTGACGGCGGCGACAACGGTCAGCGAGACGGTGACGGACCGGTGCCGCAGCAGCCGCAGCACGACGGCCCCGAGCAGCCCGGCACCGACGGCCCCGAGGAACGCGAACAGGGCGATGAGGAGGGTGTCCCGCATGATGATCAGCCCTCTCCCCGCGCGCCGCGCCCTTCGGGATCCGGTCCGCCCGGCCCGGCAGGGACGGCGCCCCCCGACGCCGTGGACCCAGTGGACCCATACGGGGCGGCCCCGCCCGAAGGCCCTGACGGCGCATCACCGTGCGACGCATGCCCGGCTGAGGACGCCGCCGGATCACCGCCGGTCACACCTGCGGGCCGCGCTCCGCCGGACCGCGTACCGGACCCGGGCCGCGGGGCGGCTCGGGTGCCGGCTCCGGGACGTACCCGACCGGACGGCATGCCCCTGGCATCTCGTCCGCCCCCCACGGTGCCGGGGTGCTGGTCCCCCGGCGGCGCATGGCCCTGCGGCGGCTCGTCGCCCGGCACGACGCCGGACCGCGCCTGGCCGGACCCGGGCCGCGTCCCGGCCGCCGGTGGTGCGGGTTCCGGCCGTGCCCCGGCCGGTGTCTTCGCCGGTTCCTCGTCGTCCGGGACGTCGAACCGGTAGCCGACCCCCCACACCGTCTGGATCAGCCTCGGACGGGCCGGGTCGTCCTCGATCTTGCCGCGCAGGCGGCGCACATGGACCGTGACCGTCGACAGGTCACCGAACTCCCAGCCCCACACCTCCTGCATCAGCCTCTCCCTGCCGATCGCCTCCCCCGGGTGCCGTATCAGATGCGCCAGCAGGTCGAACTCCCGCAGTGTCAGGGCAAGTTCGCGGCCGTCCTTGACCGCGCGCCGGGCCGCCGGGTCCAGCACGATGCCCGCCGCGGACAGCTCGGGCCCCGGCCGCCGCTCCCCCGTGCCGCCGGCGCCCCTGCGCAGCACGGACTCCACCCGCAGCACCAGCTCGCGGGGGCTGAACGGCTTGGTCACATAGTCGTCCGCCCCTATTTCGAGCCCGAGGATCCGGTCGTCCTCGTCGCCGCGCGCCGTCAGCATGATCACCGGTACGCGGCCGAGCTCGCCGGTCCGGAGCCTGCGGCAGACCTCCAGGCCGTCCATGCCCGGCAGCATCAGGTCGAGCACGACCAGGTCGGGCCGTCGTCCGGCAGCGAGCCTGAGCGCCTGCGGCCCGTCCGCCGCCCGGTCCACGGTGAAACCCGCGCGCTCCAGATATCCGGTGACCACTTCGGCAACTGTCGGGTCGTCGTCGACAACCAGGATGTTGTGCATACCGCAAGTCTCCTCGTCCCACCCGGCCCTCACCGCCGCACCGGGCCTTACGAATCCATGACGTCCGATTCGTTCAAGACCGGCCGCGACGGCCCTGCCTACGGTGAGGTCATGACTCCTCGACCCGACGCCATCGGCCTCGTCGTCGCCGACACGGCCGCCTCGCTCGCCTTCTACCGCCGGCTGGGACTGGACATCCCCGCCGACGCCGACACCGCTCCCCATGTCCAGCACACGCTCCCCGGCGGCCTGCGGTTGCTGTGGGACACGGAGGAGACCGTCCGTTCGTTCGACCCCGAGTGGACCAGGCCCACGGGCGGCGACCGGATCGGGCTCTGTTTCGCCTGCGACGGTCCCGCCGAGGTGGACTCCGTCTACGCGGGGCTGACCGAGGCCGGGTACCGGGGCCACCTCAAGCCCTGGGACGCGTTCTGGGGGCAGCGCTACGCGGTCGTGCTCGACCCCGACGGCAACGGCGTCTCGCTGTTCGCCGACGCCCCGACGGCGCCAGACGCCTCGTAGTCGCCGAGCGTCATCCCGGCCAGCGCTCGCATCTCCCGGGCGAGATGCGCCTGGTCCGCGCAGCCTGCGCGGAGTGCGGCCGCCGCGTACGGAACGCCCCGGCGCACCAGGGCCAGGGCCCGCTGCAGCCGCAGGATGCGGGCCAACGTCTTGGGGCCGTACCCGAAGGCGTCGAGCGAACGCCGGTGCAGCTGCCGGGCGCCGAGCCCGGCGGCGTCCGCCGCCCCGGCGACCGTGCCGCCGGCGTCGAGGTGCCGTACGACCGCTGCCAGACGGGGGTCCGCCGGCCCGGCGGCGTCCGCCTGCCACAAGGCCACGGCCTCGAGCTCGGCAAGCTGGTCGCCGGCGCCCGCGATCCGCTCGGCGAGCCGGCGAGCCTCGGCGTCGCCCCACAGATCGGCGAGCTCGACCCGCTGGTCGCGCAGCTCGTGCGCCGGTACGCCCAGATACCCGGGCGCGGCTCCGGGTGCGAAACGCACCCCTGCCCAGGCGGTCCCGGGCGGACTGCCGGGCCGGTGCGCGCGAGTGTCGGGCCCCGCGACCAGGAGCCGGCCTCCGGACCACAGCAGGTCCATGCAGCCGTCGGGCAGCACGGGCTGTTCGAAGGCGGGAGGTACGCGGGACCCGGTGCCGGAGGGCGCGCCGGTGGTCCGCGACCATACGACGGCCCCGTCCAGCAGGGACGGCCGTTCCTCGTACATACCGGTGAGGCTACTCCCGGGGGCTGCTCCGGTGGCCTACTCCCGGTTGTTGTGGTGGGGGTCCTTCTCGCGGCCGTTGTCCCGGCCCGTGTGCAGGCGCGACTTCACATCGTCCGGGGGCAGGAACTTCGACCACCGCTCGGGGAACTCGGACGGCATGTCCCCGCCACCCTCGTCCCCGTCGTCATCGTCATCGTCGTCCTCGAAGGCGTGCGCAGTCCTGGCCTGGGCCAGCAGCGCCGCCGCGTTCTCGGCCCGCAACCGCTCGTTGGCCGCGCGGGCCGCGGCGGTGGCCACGGACGGCCAGACCCGGTCGATCGCCGCGTTGACCGCGGCGCCGACGAGGACCGCGAAAGCGGAGATCCCTATCCACAGCAGGAAAGCGATGGGCGCGGCGAGCGAGCCGTAGATCGTCGGTCCCTCGACGGTGCTGGTGAGGTAGATCCGCAGCAGGAAGCTGCCCAGGAACCACATCCCGAGGGCCACCAGCGCGCCGGGGATGTCCTCCACCCAGGGTGACCGCACGGGCACGGACACGTGATAGAGCGTGGTGAGGAAGGCGATGGACAACAGAATCACCACCGGCCAGTACAGGACGGCTACCACTTCCGCGCCCCAGGGCATGAACTCCACGACCCGGTCGGGGCCGACCACCGCGAGCGGCAGCACGACCGCGCCGATCAGCAGGGCGATGATGTAGAGCAGGAAGGCCAGCAGCCTGGTGGCGACGATGCCGCGCTGTCCGTCCAGGCCGTACATGACGGTGATGGTGTCGATGAAGACATTGACCGCGCGGGAGCCGGACCACAGGGCGATGGCGAAACCGATGGAGATGATGTCGGGGCGGCCGCCGTGCGTGACGTCCTCGAGCAGGGGCTTGGCGATGTCGTTGACGCCCCGCTCGGACAGGACCGTACCGACCGCGCTGAGGATGTTCTCCTCGATGGAGGCGACGGTGGTGGTGTCGGTCCAGTTGTCGATGTAGCCGAGCAGGCCGAGCAGGCCGAGCATCAGCGGCGGCACGGACAGCAGAGTGAAGAACGCCGCCTCGGCGGCGAGGCCCAGGATGCGGTACTCGATGCACGAATTGACGGTGTCCTTGAGCAGCAGCCATGCCATCTTCCGCTTCGAGACGTTGCGGTAGAGGACCCGGGCCCGGTGGAGCCGGCCCGTCGGCCGGTCGGGTGTTTCGTTTGCTGCCTGCACCTCCTTACCGTATCGGCATGGCAGGCACCACCCACACAGTGACCAATCAGCCCCCGCCCCTGGTGGGGTACGACGTCTTCACGGCCGACCGGGCGCTGCTGGAGGCGGTCGAGCGGCATGTGGCACCCGGACTGCTCCAGGAGGTACGGGAGGAGCTCTCGGGCCTCGGCCGGTCCGCCGGCTCCGCTCAGGCGCAGGCCTGGGGGGTGCAGGCCAATGACCATCCCCCGAAACTGCGCACCCATGACCGCTATGGAAACCGTGTCGACGAGGTGGAATTCCATCCCGCCTGGCACCGGCTGCTGGGCAAGGCGGTCACCTCGGGTCTGGTGAACGCCTGGGGCAGGCCCGGCGGGCATGTCCGGCGCACCGCCGGATTCCTGGTGTGGTCGCAGACGGAGGCCGGGCACGGCTGCCCTGTGTCGATGACCCACGCCGCGGTGCCGGCGCTGCGCACCGATCCGGCCCTGGCGGCCGAGTGGGAGCCCCGGCTGACCTCGCATGTGTACGACCCCGCACTGCGGCCCCCCGCACTGAAGACCGGCGTCCTGTTCGGGATGGGGATGACCGAGAAGCAGGGCGGCAGCGATGTGCGCGCCAATACGACCAGGGCCGAGCCGCTGGCCGTGGAGGGCGAATATGTCCTGACAGGCCACAAGTGGTTCTGTTCCGCCCCGATGTCCGACGGCTTCCTCGTGCTCGCCCAGGCGGCAGGAGGGCTGACCTGCTTCCTGGTGCCGCGGGTGATGCCGGACGGGGAGCGGAACGTGTTCCGCATCCAGCGACTGAAGGAGAAGCTGGGCAACCGCTCCAATGCGTCGGGCGAGGTGGAGTTCGACGGCACGTGGGCACGCCGGGTCGGTGAGGAGGGGCGCGGGGTGCGCACCATCATCGAGATGGTGGCGGCGACACGGCTGGACTGTGTCACCGGGGCGGCGGCGCTGATGCGGCAGGCGGTGGCGCAGGCGGTCCACCATGCCGCCTACCGCAGCGCGTTCGGCGGGCTGCTCATCGACAAGCCGTTGATGCGCAATGTGCTGGCCGATCTGGCGCTGGAGTCGGAGGCGGCGACGACGCTGGCGCTGCGGCTCGCGGCCGCGTACGACGCGGGCACCGAGCAGGAGCAGGCGTTCCTGCGGATCGCGGTGCCGGCGGCCAAGTACTGGGTGACCAAGCGGTGCACACCGGTGGTCACCGAGGCGCTGGAATGTCTGGGCGGCAACGGCTACGTCGAGGAGTCGGGCATGCCGCGCCTGCTGCGGGAGGCGCCGCTGAACTCGATCTGGGAGGGCTCGGGCAATGTGCAGGCACTGGACGTGCTGCGTGCGCTGCAGAGGGAGCCGGCCGCGCTGAACGCGTATCTGACCGAGGTCGGCCGGGCGCGCGGCGCCGATCACCGACTGGACAGGGCGATCAAGGCGCTGCTGACCGAACTTGCCGATCTGAACGGCATCGAGGCACGGGCACGCCGGGTGGTGGAGCGTATGGCGGTGGTGCTGCAGGGCTCGCTGCTGGTGCGCTGGGCGCCGCCCGAGGTCGCCGACGCGTTCTGTGCGTCGCGGCTGGGCGGTGACTGGGGAGCGGCGTTCGGCACACTGCCCCACCCGCTCGATCTGGTGCCGGTCGTCGAGCGGGCGCGCGCCGTCGTATGACGGACCGATCGCGCCGCTGACGACCGTGCGGGGTGGTGCTGCGCCGACACGGCACCACCCCGCACGCTGCCATGCGCACCGCAGTGCGGCGCACGGCACTCCGGCGAACCGGTGTTCCGTCACCTTCGTACACCCGCACGCCCGTTCGCGAGGGTTGCAAAGGGTTGCATCTTTGTGGGGCATATCCCAGCGCGTCGGCGGCCCGCAGGGGACGATGGGCTGGCCGCCCCCGCATCCGGCCGCTGACGTCGCCGTAGGAGGACCCGGTGCAGAACTCATCCCTCGACCTGGCCAGGCTCGCCGCCATGGACACCGTCGAGGCCACCCGGCTGCTGAAGGGCGTGCGGGACGCCGCCCTCTCGGGCCGCAGACCGGCGGTCGGCCCGCGGGCGGACATCAGCGAGTCCTGGGAGCGGATGCTGCGCAACGGCCTGGACCCCGACCGGGACCAGCGGGCCGGGGTGCTGCCGCTGGAGGAGATCGAGCGGCGCCGGCTCACCTCGCCGCTGGTGGAAGTGCTTCCGGTGCTGCGCGAGAGTCTGGTGTCCATTGCCGAGGCGGCCCAGCACATCATGGTGGTGGCGGACACCGAGGGGCGGCTGCTGTGGCGCGAGGGCAGCGCTGCGGTGCTGCGCAAGGGCGACTCGCACGGCTTCGTCCTGGGCGCGGACTGGAACGAGGGGCTGGTCGGGACGAACGGCGTCGGCACCCCGCTGGTGACCCGGCGGCCGGTCCAGGTGCACTCCGCCGAGCACTTCGTCTCCAGCCACCACACCTGGACGTGTGCGGGCGCCCCGATCACCGACCCCCGGGACGGCAGGCTGATCGGGGTCGTCGACATCAGCGGGCCGCTGTCCACGATGCATCCGGCCACGCTCACCCTGGTGACCTCGATCGCCCGGCTCGCGGAAGCCGAGCTGCGCAACCGCCACTTCGCCTCGCTGGACCGGTTACGCACGGTCGCCGCGCCGCTGCTGGCACGGCTGACCGGGCGGGCGCTGGCCGTGGACGTGAACGGCTGGCCGGCCGCGGTGATCCGGACGGCGCCCTCGGGACGGCTGTCGCTGCCGAAGGCGGTACGGGCCGGGCGGCTGTGGCTGCCCTCGCTCGGGATGTGCACGGTCGAGCCGCTGCCCGGCGGCTGGCTGGTACGGGCGGACGAGGAGAATGCCGAGCCGGTCGCGGCGGGGCGGGTGGTGCTGGATCTGAGCCGGCCCCGGCAGCCGTCCGTGACGGTCCACGGGACCTCGGGCAGCTGGGCGCACGAACTGAGTCCACGCCATGCCGAGCTGCTGTATTTCCTGGCGCGGCACCCGGACGGGCGGACGGCGGCCCAGCTGGCGCAGGACGTCTTCGAGGATCCGACGCGCACGGTGACCGTACGGGCGGAGATGTCGCGGCTCCGCCGCCATCTGGCGCAGATCCTGGCCCACCGGCCCTACCGCTTCGCCGAGGAGATCGAGGTGGAGCTGATCGGCCCGGAGCACCCGGGCGATCTGCTGCCGCACTCGACGGCTCCGGCGGTGCGAGGGGCCCGGCGGGGCCGGGTCTGAGGCACACCGGCAGCCCGGCGGGGCCGGTCCGAGGACACACCGTCGGTCGGGCGGGGGGCCTGGGCGGTGCAGCGGGCCGCCCGGCGAGCCCGGGCCCGGGCCACCGGCGGTCCGGCGGGTCCGTCCTGAGCGGTGGAGGCAGAGGCCGGAAGGACCGGTCCGGCCACCGGCGGTCCGGCGGGGCGGACCTGGACTCCGTCTTCTGAAGCGGGCGTGATTCCCTGGCTGGTATGAGCATCACTGTGACGACCTGGTCCCTGGAGCAGACCTCGCCCGCGGATCTGCGCCCGGCGGCCGAGCCCGGGGACGATGTCCGGATCGTGCGGGCCGAGGTCCCCTCGCCGGAGTTCAGCCGTTTTCTGTATACGGCCGTGGGCGGCGACATCCACTGGACCGACCGGCTCGCCATGACGTACGCCGAGTGGCAGGAGTGGCTCGGGCGGCCGGGCGTGGAGACCTGGGTGGCCTACGAGAAGGGGACCCCGGCCGGCTATGTGGAGCTTCAGGCGCAGGACGGCGGGTCGGTGGAGATCGTCTACTTCGGGCTGATCCCGGCGTTCCGCGGCCGCCGGATCGGCGGACACCTGCTGTCGTATGCGACGGCGCGCGCGTGGGACCTGGCAGAGCGGTGGCCCGAGCTGCCGCCGACCAAGCGGGTGTGGCTGCACACCTGCTCCAAGGACGGCCCGCACGCCATGGACAACTATCTGCGCCGTGGCTTCACGCTCTTCGACACGAAGGCCGAGGAGGAGCCGGAGACGGCGGCCCCTGGCCCCTGGCCGGGCGCCGGAGTCTGACAACGATCCGGCCTCGTCCCGGGCCGCCCCCGATCAAGGTGCGTGACCCGGGACACATTGTCTCGCGATACGGGACATCTCTGTCCACATGATGGACGAAGCTGGACTGGGTCCAAAGTCCCGTGACACGCTTCCGTCATGTCTGGAACTGGAATTGCCTTGGTGAGTCGGCGGCACGTCGACCTCGGCCGCATGTCCAGCGCCATCTGTCCGGCCTGCTGACAGCCCAGCACCGCCGCACTTCTTCTGATTTTCGCCCCGCCCTGCGCATCGTCGCGCCCTGCGCACGAGTGTGCAGATCAGAGCCGCCCTCCTGCAGTCTCGAAGGACATTTCGCCATGGCCGCCACCCCCGAAAAGCCCGCCTCCGCCACGCCCCGCCGCAAGGCCGGGCGCCACCGTGGCGAGGGTCAGTGGGCCGTTGGCCACATGACGCCGCTCAATGCCAACGAGCAGACCAAGAAGGACGATGACGGTCTCAATGTGCGGACACGCATTGAGACGATCTACGCCCACCGCGGTTTCGACTCCATCGACGGTGCCGACCTGCGCGGGCGGATGCGCTGGTGGGGCCTGTACACCCAGCGCAAGCCCGGGATCGACGGCGGCAAGACCGCGATCCTGGAGCCGGAGGAGCTGGACGACAAGTACTTCATGCTGCGTGTGCGCATCGACGGTGGCCGACTGACCGCCGAGCAGCTGAGGGTGATCGGCGAGATCTCCGAGGAGTTCGCCCGCGGCACCGCCGACCTCACCGACCGGCAGAACGTCCAGTACCACTGGATCCGCATCGAGGACGTCCCGGAGATCTGGCGCCGGCTCGAGGCAGTGGGCCTGTCGACGACCGAGGCATGCGGTGACACACCCCGTGTCATCCTCGGCTCGCCGGTCGCGGGCATCGCCGAGGACGAGATCATCGACGGCACCCCGGCGATCGAGGAGATCCACCGCCGGTTCATCGGCAACAAGGCCTTCTCCAACCTGCCCCGCAAGTTCAAGACCGCGATCTCCGGCTCCCCGCTGCTGGATGTGGCCCACGAGATCAACGACGTCGCGTTCGTCGGTGTGAACCACCCCGAGCACGGCCCCGGCTTCGACCTCTGGGTCGGCGGTGGCCTGTCCACCAACCCCAAGCTCGGGGTGCGGCTCGGTGCCTGGGTGCCGCTGGACGAGGTGCCGGACGCCTGGGAAGGCGTCATCTCGATCTTCCGCGACTACGGCTACCGCCGCCTGCGCACGCGCGCCCGTCTGAAGTTCCTGGTCGCCGACTGGGGGGCCGAGAAGTTCCGTCAGGTGCTGGAGGACGAGTACCTGAACCGCAAGCTGATCGACGGCCCCGCGCCCGAGCAGCCGGTGTCCCAGTGGCGCGACCACGTCGGTGTGCACCGGCAGCAGGACGGACGGTTCTACGTCGGCTTCGCGCCGCGCGTCGGCCGTGTGGACGGTGCCACCCTCACCAAGATCGCCGAGGTGGCCGAAGCGCACGGCTCGGGCCGGCTGCGCACCACCGTCGAGCAGAAGATGATCGTGCTCGATGTGACCGAGGACCAGGTCGAGTCGCTGGTCGCCGGCCTGGAGGCGCTCGATCTGCGGGTCACCCCCTCGCCGTTCCGGCGCGGCACGATGGCCTGCACCGGCATCGAGTTCTGCAAGCTGGCCATCGTCGAGACCAAGGCGCGAGGCGCGTCCCTGATCGACGAGCTCGAGCGCCGGATGCCCGAGTTCGACCAGCCGATCACCATCAACATCAACGGATGCCCCAACGCCTGCGCCCGTATCCAGGTGGCGGACATCGGTCTCAAGGGCCAGCTGGTCCTGGACGACGACGGCAACCAGGTCGAGGGCTACCAGGTGCACCTGGGCGGCGCACTGGGGCTGGAGTCCGGCTTCGGCCGCAAGGTCCGTGGCCTGAAGGTCACCTCGGACGAGCTGCCGGACTACGTCGAGCGTGTGCTGGGCCGGTTCCAGGCGGAGCGTGAGGACGGCGAGCGCTTCGCGACATGGGCCGCTCGCGCGAGCGAGGAGGCCCTGTCATGACCGACGCCGGCCATCAGGAGCTCATGACAGAGGGGCACATACCGGGGCTGCACACTGCCCGGACCGGGGAGGCGCTGTGAGCGAGCGAGCCGCGCCGTTCTACTGCCCTTACTGCGGGGACGAGGACCTGCGCCCTTCCGAGGCGGGTCACGGCGCATGGGAATGCGCCTCCTGCAACCGGGCGTTCCGCCTGTCGTTCCTCGGGCTCCTGTCCCGGGGCGTGCAGAGCAACCACGGCGGGGAGGAATCATCATGACGACCACTCAGGCGCGCACCGCGGCGGAACTGCGGGCGCTCGCCGAGGCCGCGGGCCGGGATCTCGAGGAGGCGTCACCCCTCGAGATCCTCACCTGGGCCGCCGAGACGTTCGGCCCGCGCTTCTGCGTCACCTCCTCGATGGAGGACGCGGTCGTCGCCCATCTCGCCTCGCGTGCCTTCCCCGGCGTGGACGTCGTGTTCCTGGACACCGGCTACCACTTCGAGGAGACCATCGGCACCCGCGACGCGGTGGACGCGGTGATGGACGTCAACGTCATCACCCTCACGCCCCGTCAGACCGTCGCCGAGCAGGACGCGCAGTACGGCCCGAAGCTGCACGACCGCGACCCCGACCTGTGCTGCGCGCTGCGCAAGGTCAAGCCTCTCGAAGACGGCCTGGCCGCGTACGACGCGTGGGCGACGGGCCTGCGCCGCGACGAGTCCCCGACCCGGGCGAACACCCCGGTCGTCGGCTGGGACGAGAAGCGGCAGAAGGTCAAGGTCTCGCCGATCGCCCGCTGGACGCAGGACGACGTGGACGCGTACGTCGCCGAGCACGGAGTCCTGACGAATCCCCTGCTCATGGACGGCTACGCCTCCGTCGGCTGTGCCCCGTGCACCCGCCGGGTGCTGGAGGGCGAGGACGCCCGCGCCGGCCGCTGGGCGGGCCGCGGCAAGACCGAATGCGGGCTGCACGGCTGATGACGACCGATCAGAGTTCTTTGGAGAAGCACGTGACAGGGGCCACCATCTGGCTCACCGGGCTGCCGAGCGCCGGTAAGACCACCATCGCGTACGAGCTGGCGGGCCGGCTGAGCGAGGAGGGGCACCGCGTCGAGGTCCTCGACGGCGACGAGATCCGCGAGTTCCTCTCGGCGGGTCTCGGCTTCAGTCGCGAGGACCGGCACACCAACGTCCAGCGCATCGGTTTCGTCGCCGAGCTGCTCGCCTCGAACGGTGTGAAGGTCCTGGTCCCGGTCATCGCGCCGTTCGCCGACAGCCGCGACGCCGTGCGCGGTCGCCACCAGCAGGAAGCCACCCCGTATCTCGAGGTGCACGTCGCGACTCCGGTCGAGGTGTGCTCCGTGCGCGATGTGAAGGGGCTGTACGCCAAGCAGGCGGCGGGCGAGATCAGCGGACTGACGGGTGTGGACGACCCGTACGAGGAGCCGAAGGCCCCGGACCTACGGATCGAGTCCCACACCCAGACCGTGCAGGAGTCCGCTGCGGCGCTGCACGCGCTGCTGACCGAGAGGGGCCTGGCATGACCACGAGTGTCAATGTCGTGACCGAGACCAGCGACAGCCCGTACGCGCTGACCCACCTGGACGCCCTGGAGTCCGAGGCGGTGCACATCTTCCGTGAGGTGGCGGGTGAGTTCGAGCGGCCGGTGATCCTGTTCTCGGGCGGCAAGGACTCGATCGTCATGCTGCACCTGGCGCTGAAGGCCTTCGCGCCCGCCGCGATCCCCTTCTCGCTGCTGCATGTGGACACCGGGCACAACTTCCCCGAGGTCATCGAGTACCGCGACCGCACCGTCGCCGAGCACGGCCTGCGGCTGCACGTCGCCTCCGTGCAGGAGTACATCGACGCGGGCAAGCTGCGCGAGCGCCCCGACGGCACCCGCAATCCTCTGCAGACCGTGCCGCTGACCGAGGCCATCCAGCAGCACCGCTTCGACGCGGTGTTCGGCGGCGGCCGCCGCGACGAGGAGAAGGCGCGCGCCAAGGAGCGGGTGTTCTCGCTGCGCGACGAGTTCTCGCAGTGGGACCCGCGCCGCCAGCGCCCCGAGCTGTGGCAGCTCTACAACGGCCGCCACGCGCCCGGTGAGCACGTCCGCGTCTTCCCGCTGTCCAACTGGACCGAGCTGGACGTGTGGCAGTACATCCAGCGCGAGCAGATCGAGCTTCCGGAGATCTACTTCGCGCACGAGCGCGACGTGTTCGCCCGCAGCGGCATGTGGCTGACCGCAGGCGAGTGGGGCGGCCCCAAGGACACCGAGCCGGTCGAGAAGCGGCTGATCCGCTACCGCACGGTCGGCGACATGTCCTGCACCGGCGCGGTGGACTCCGAGGCCACCACGCTGGACGCCGTGATCGCCGAGATCGCCGCCTCCCGGCTCACCGAGCGGGGCGCGACCCGTGCCGACGACAAGCTGTCCGAGGCCGCGATGGAAGACCGCAAGCGCGAAGGGTACTTCTAACCATGACCAGCACCACCGAGCAGCTCACCGCCCAGCTGTCGGCGACCACGCTGCTGCGCTTCGCCACCGCGGGCTCCGTCGACGACGGCAAGTCCACGCTCGTCGGCCGGCTGCTGCACGACTCCAAGTCGGTGCTCGCCGACCAGCTGGAGGCCGTCGAGCACGCCTCGCGCAGCCGTGGCCAGGAGGCCCCGGACCTGGCGCTGCTGACCGACGGTCTGCGGGCCGAGCGGGAGCAGGGCATCACCATCGATGTCGCCTACCGCTACTTCGCCACCCCGCGGCGCCGGTTCATCCTGGCCGACACCCCCGGGCATGTTCAGTACACGCGGAACATGGTCACCGGCGCCTCCACCGCCGAGCTCACCGTGGTCCTGGTCGACGCGCGCAACGGCGTGGTCGAGCAGACCCGCCGCCATGCCGCGATCGCCGCGCTGCTGCGCGTCCCGCACGTGGTGCTCGCGGTGAACAAGATGGACCTCGTCGACTACGCCGAGCCTGTCTTCGCCAAGATCGCCGAGGAGTTCACCGCGTACGCGAGCGAGCTCGGCGTCCCGGAGATCACCGCGATCCCGATCTCCGCGCTCGTCGGTGACAACGTAGTGGACCCTTCCGCCCACATGGACTGGTACGGCGGCCCGACGGTGCTGGAGCACCTGGAGACCGTGCCGGTCAGCCACGATCTGACGAGCTGCCACGCCCGTTTCCCGGTGCAGTACGTGATCCGCCCGCAGACCGCCGAGCACCCCGACTACCGCGGCTACGCGGGCCAGATCGCGGCCGGCACCTTCCGCGTGGGCGAGAGCGTGACGGTGCTGCCGTCCGGCCGTACGTCGAAGATCGCCGGGATCGACCTGCTCGGCACGCCGGTCGATGTGGCCTGGACCCCGCAGTCGGTCACCCTCCTGCTGGAGGACGACATCGACGTCTCCCGCGGCGACCTCGTCGTCCCGAGCGATGACGCCCCCGCGACATCGCAGGACGTCGAGGCGACGGTCTGCCATGTCGCCGACCAGCCGCTCACGGTGGGCCAGCGGGTGCTGCTCAAGCACACCACCCGCACGGTCAAGGCGATCGTGAAGGACATCCCGTCCAAGCTCACCCTGGACGATCTGTCCCAGCACCCGGCCCCCGGGCAGCTGGTCGCCAACGACATCGGCCGTGTGAAGGTCCGCACCGCGGAGCCCCTCGCGCTGGACTCGTACGCGCACTCCCGCCGTACCGGATCCTTCCTGCTGATCGACCCCGCGGACGGCACCACCCTCGCCGCCGGCATGGCGGGCGACGCGTTCGCCACCGCCAAGGCCGCACCGGCCGAACAGTCCGCAGACGACGACGCAGCCTGGGACTTCTGACGATGAGCGACATCTACTCGACCTTCGCCAAGGAGGGCGGCCGCGTCGGCAGCGGCGCCCTCGGCGCGGGCACCGGCGGAGTGGCGCGATGTGCGCGATGACGTACGCGCACTGCCTGCGCGCCCACACCCCCCGCACCCCGCACCGCCGAAAACACGCCGACTTCCCGGCCACGCCGTAAGAGCGTGACCGCCGGGCCAACGAGAGGACAGCCTCCCGTGCCTGCCACCCGTACCACCCTGCGCCGCAGCCTCGCCGCAGCAGCCGCCCTGCCCCTGCTGGCCGTGGCGCTCACCGCCTGCGGCTACGGCTCCGAGGCCAAGGACAACGACAAGGTCGCCCCCGCCGCCAAGGGTGAGAAGATCGGCGGCCTCGACGAGGTGAAGATCGGTTACTTCGCCAACGTCACCCATGCCACGGCCCTGGTCGGCCTCCAGGAAGGCCTGATCCAGAAGGAGCTCGGCGGCACCGAGATCAAGCCGCAGGTCTTCAACGCAGGCCCGTCCGAGATCGAGGCCCTCAACGCCGGCGCCATCGACATCGGCTGGATCGGCCCCTCCCCCTCGATCAACGGCTTCACGAAGTCGGACGGCCAGAACCTGCGCATCATCTCCGGTTCGGCCTCCGGCGGTGTCTCGCTGGTCGTCAACTCCGAGAAGATCAAGTCCCTGGACGACCTCAAGGGCAAGCGCATCGCCACCCCGCAGCTCGGCAACACCCAGGACGTGGCGCTGCTCAACTACCTGTCGGAGAAGGGCCTGAAGGTCGACGCCAACACCGGCAAGGGGGATGTCACGGTCGTCCGCCAGGACAACAAGGAGATCCCCGCCTCCTTCGAGTCCGGCGCGCTGGACGGCGCCTGGGTGCCCGAGCCCACCGCGTCCAAGCTGGTCGCGGGCGGCGGCAAGGTGCTGCTCGACGAGAAGACGCTGTGGAAGGACGGCAAGTTCGTCATCACGAACGTGATCGTCTCCCAGAAGTTCCTCAAGGAGCACCCGGATGTCGTCGAGGCCGTGCTGCGCGGCTCGGTGAAGACCAACGCGTGGATCGCCGCCAACCCCGACAAGGCCAAGGCCTCGGTCAACAGCAGGCTGAAGGCGGACTCCGGCAAGGAGCTGCCCGCCGAGGTGCTCGACCCGGCGTTCAAGAACGTCGAGATCATCAACGACCCGCTCGCCTCGACGCTGCGCGACGAGGCCGGTCACGCGGTCAAGGCCGGTCTGCTCGAGGACCCGCTGCTCGAGGGCATCTATGACCTGACGCTGCTCAACAAGGTGCTGAAGGCAGAGGGACAGCCCACCGTCGCCGACGCCGGCCTCGGCGTCAAGTAACCGCAGCCATCGCCGTAACGCCCTCAGGAGGTGAGACTCATGGCAACCACTCTCGTCAAGCAGGCCACAGCGGTCGCCGACACGGTGCCGTATGCCGCACGTCTCGACCATGTGTCGAAGTCGTTCGGCCGGGCCGGTGCCCAGCAGTTGGTGCTGGACGATGTCAGCATCGATGTCGGTCCCGGTGAGTTCGTGACCCTCCTGGGGGCTTCCGGCTGCGGGAAGTCCACGCTGCTCAATCTCGTCGCAGGGCTCGACCTGCCGTCCGCCGGGGCCATCGAGGTACCCGGCGGGCGTCCGGCCCTGATGTTCCAGGAGCATGCGCTCTTCCCCTGGCTCACCGCGGGCAAGAACATCGAACTCGCCCTGAAGATGCGGGGCATGGCCAAGTCGGACCGGCGCGACGAGGCGGAGCGGCTGCTCGAACTCGTACGGCTGCGGGGCGCGTACGGCAAGCGGGTGCACGAGCTCTCGGGCGGTATGCGGCAGCGTGTCGCGCTCGCCCGCGCGCTCGCCCAGGACAGCCAGCTCCTGCTGATGGACGAGCCGTTCGCCGCGCTCGACGCCATCACGCGCGATGTGCTGCACGAGGAGCTGACGCGTATCTGGTCCGAGACCAGCATCTCGGTCCTCTTCGTCACCCACAACGTCCGTGAGGCCGTACGCCTCGCGGAGCGCGTCGTGCTCCTGTCGTCGCGGCCGGGGCGCATCGCCCGCGAGTGGCAGATCGACATCCCGCAGCCGCGCCGGATCGAGGACTCCGCGGTGGCGGAGCTCTCCGTCGAGATCACCGAACAGTTGCGTGGGGAGATCCGCCGCCATGGCCAGCACTGACACCACCGCGAAGCATGATCTGGCCGGGCTCGAAGCCGGCCTGGACGCGCTCGACACGGCACCGGCTGCCGAACGGGTGTCCGTCGGCAGCATCCTGCTCTCCAAGATCGTTCCGCCGCTGATCGCGGTCGTCCTGGTCATCACGGTCTGGCAGTTCGCCGCCGCCTCCGATCTCAAGCCGGACTACGTCCTGCCCGGGCCGGTGGACGTCTGGCACTCCATTTCGCAGATGTGGCTCGACGGCACCCTCCTCGGCTACATCTGGACCAGCCTCTCGCGCGGCGCCCTCGGCTTCGCCGTCTCCGTCGCCATCGGTACGCCGCTCGGTCTGCTGGTCGCACGGGTCAGGCCGGTGCGGGCGGCGATCGGCCCGATCCTGTCGGGTCTGCAGTCCCTGCCCTCGGTGGCGTGGGTCCCGGCCGCGATCATCTGGTTCGGGCTGACGGACGCGACGATCTACGCCGTGGTCCTGCTCGGAGCCGTACCGTCCATCGCCAACGGCCTGGTGGCGGGCGTCGACCAGATCCCGCCGCTGTATCTGCGCGCGGGCCGCACCATCGGCGCAACCGGGATCAACGGCATCCGGCATGTCCTGCTCCCTGCCGCGCTGCCCGGCTATCTGGCCGGACTCAAGCAGGGCTGGGCATTCTCCTGGCGCTCGCTGATGGCGGCCGAACTGATCGCCAACTCGCCCGACCTCGGGACGGGTCTCGGCCAGCTGATGGAGAACTTCCGTACCTACAGCGACATGTCGGGTGTGCTCGCCACGATCATCCTGATCCTGATCGTCGGCATCGGCATCGACCTCCTGTTCTTCTCGCCCCTGGAACGCCGCGTCCTGCGCAGCCGCGGCCTCCTCGTCAAGAGCTGAGTTCCACCATGCACGGCCCCGTCCTCCTCGTCATCGCCCACGGCAGCCGCGATCCGCGGCACGCGGCGACCGTCCACGCCCTCACCCGGCACGTGCGGTCGCTGCGGCCGGGGCTGCGCGTGTCGACGGCGTTCCTCGACTTCAACGCGCCCTCCGTGCCGCAGGTCCTGGAGCGGATGGCGAACGACGGCGTACAGGACGTGGTGGCACTGCCGCTGCTGCTGACACGGGCCTTTCACGCCAAGGCCGACATCCCGACCGTCCTCGACTCCGCACGGGCCAGGCACCCCCGCCTGCGCATCCGCCAGGCCGGGGTGCTGGGCCCGTCCCCCCTGCTGCTGGGCGCGGTGGAGCGCCGGCTGTACGAGGCGGGCCTCGCCCCTGCCGACCGGGGCTCCACCGGCCTGGTCCTGGCAGCGGCGGGTTCCACCGACCCGGAGGCGATCGCAGTGATCGCTGAAACGGCGCGGGAGCTGCGGCACACCGGTTGGTGCGCCGTGCGGCCTGCGTTCGCCTCCGCATCTCTTCCCCGTACCGAGGACGCCGTACGAGAGCTGCGCGCCACGGGCGTGCACCGCGTGGCGGTCGCCCCCTACGTGATCGCCCCGGGCCGCCTTCCCGACCGCATCGCGGCCGGAGCGCACGAGGCGGACGCCGATGTCCTGGCGGATGTGCTGGGTCCCTCCCCCGAACTGGCGCGGTTGCTGGTCGCGCGGTTCGACGAGGCGGCGCGGACACGGCAGGACCGGCCGGCGCTCTCGGTCAGCGCCTGACCAAAAGCACCTGTGCCGGCGAGCCTGTGCTGCCATGTGACCCGTGGGATCAGGCGCGCAGACCAGTGAGCCCGTCGTACGCGGCCGTGACGATCTCCAGTCCCCGATTGTCGTCCGCCGGTTCGCGCATCTGATGTGTCACGTACGCCACTGCCATACGGGCGTCAGGATCGATCATGACCAGTGAGCCGCCCCAACCGCCCCACCCGTAGGTGTTGCCGAAGAGTCCGTAGCCCAGACCCCAGCGCATCGGCATGCCCAGGACGCGGTCATCGCCGTGGAACTGCTCCTCCCGGGCACGGTCACAACCCGCCTGCGACAGCAGCCGCGCGCCCCGCACCGATCCTCCGCAGGCCATCACGGACTGGACGAGGGCGACCGAGCGGGCGTTGCCGAGCCCGTTCGCCGCAGGGATCTGCGCACGGCGCCAGGCCACGCTGTTCCCGTCGTGGACCCGAATCGGGGTCCCGGCGGCGTGAGTCGCGCCGCCGGCGGGGGCACTCGCGGCGTAGCCGTCGTCCCGGGACTGTGGCGGGATCGTGAGCGCCACCCGGTGGTCGTGCTCGGCGGGCAGACCGATGTGGAAGTCCGCGCCCAGCGGGCCGGCAACCTCGTCGGCGAAGAACGCGCCCGGAGTCCGGCCGGTGATGCGGCGTACGACCTCGCCCACGAGGAATCCCTGGGTGAGCGAGTGGTATCCGGCCTCGCTGCCCGGCTCCCATTGCGGAGCCTGCGCCGCCAGTCGTGCCGTGGCGGACGTCCAGTCGTACAGCTCCGCCACCGGCCCGTCCCAGTCGGGCAGGCCGGCTGTGTGCGCGAGCAGGTGGCGTACCAGCACCTTCTCTTTGCCCGCCGCGGCGAACTCCGGCCAGTACCGGGCGACCGGCGCGGCCAGGTCGAGTTCGCCACGGTCGGCGAGAACCAGCGCGCACAGCGCGGTCATCGTCTTGGTGACGGACCAGACGTTGACGATCGTGTCGCGCTGCCACGGGATCGTACGGTCGGCGTCGGTGAATCCGCCCCAGACGTCCACCACCGGCCGGCCGTCCACGAAGACGGCCACCGAGCCACCGGCGTCTCCCTCGTCCAGCAGTGCCGCCAGCGCGCCGGGCACGGCAGTGAACAGATCATCGTATGAGCCCTGAATGTCCGCCATGTGGAGCATCTAGCCAGCTTGGGGTGACGCGAGGCAACTGAATTCCCGGCCCGCCAGGGGCGGCTGCCCCTCAGTGGCTTCCGGTGCAGGGGCGCTGCCGGTCGGGCACGACGCCCCTCGGTTCGTCCCGAAAGGGGTACTTGGCTCGACCCCCGTCCCGGCCGGCCCTTACTGCCCCGTCCGGCCGGCCGTTCAGGCGGTCCAGCCCGGGTCACGTCCCGTGGCGGCCAGTGCGCGCCGGAAGGCCGGGGCCGAGTCCGGGGCGGGGACGGGTGTGGCGAAGCCGTCGTACTGGCGGTAGACGTCGGCGTGCTGCTCGACGACGGCGAGGACCAGCGCGCCCGCACCGTCGGAGATGCGGTGGTCCTGGCCGGTGGCGCGGGCGAGGTCCCAGCCGTGGACCGCGAGTTCCTTGGTGATGAGGGAGGCGATCTCCGCCGCGGGCATCGTCGTGAAGCCGAGGTCCACCTCTCCCTCCCAGACCACCGGATCGGACCAGGCGGTGAGGGCCCGGTCCAGCTGAGCCGCGTACCGGGCGGCCCAGTCGGTGTCGGCGGTGAAGTCACGGGACGCGAGCGCATCGGGCAGTGGCTTGCGCAGGGCGCGGTGTTCCAGTCCGTGGGAGGTGTAGAGGACGAGGTGGTTGGCGAGGCCTCGGACGTCCCAGTCCGTGCAGGGTGTCGGCGCGGGAAGCCGCCCGGCTGCGACGCCGTGGGCGATGCGGGCGGCCTCGGCGGCGCACTCGGTCAGATGAGGGTACACGGTGTCCTTGTCCATGCCCGGGACGCTATGCCCGGGCAGAGACCGCGTTCTTGAACAAACGCGACAGGTTCCGGCGCGGGAGCTCCTCGCGCGTCAGTCGAAGGTCAGACTGCCGGTGCGGGTGCGCTTGAGTTCGAACAGGTCGGGATGGCCCGCAAGGACGCGGAAGCTGTCGAAGAGGCGTACGGCCTCCTGGCCGCGCGGGATCGAGTTGAGTACGGGGCCGAACCAGACCGCGCCGTCGACATGGATGGTCGGCGTGCCCACATAGCCGCCGGCGGCCGGGTCCTTGCCCGCGTCGTGGCTGCGGCGCACCGCCTCGTCGTAGGCGTCCTCGTGCGCCGCGGCGGCGAGGGCGGCGGGCAGGCCGACCTCGGCCAGGGACTGGGCGACGACCTCGTCGAAGTCCGTGTTCTTGTCACGGTGGATCCGGGTGCCGAGGGCGGTGTAGAGATCCCGCAGCACGTGCTCGCCGTGCTGTTGCGCCGCCGCGGCCACCACCCGTACAGGGCCGATCGAGCGGTCTACCAACTCGCGGTACCAGTCGGGCAGTTCATTGCCGATGTTGTGCAGATACAGGCTCATCACACGGAAGCGCAGATCGAGGTCGCGCGCCTGCTCGACTTCCAGGATCCAGCGCGAGGTGATCCATGCGAAGGGACAGGCGGGGTCGAAGTAGAAGTCGACGATGGCAGAAGGCCCGGGTGCGGTCATACGGCGACCCTAGGCCGGAAGTGTCACATCACCGCGGGCCACATGAGCACTGGTTCAGTGGGCCACTTGTGGTCGCTGAGGCCGCCCTATCCGTCAGCGAGCCCGTGGTTGTCGTGCGTGGCGATCGGGCCCTCGTCGCCGAAGCGCGTGCCCTGATGGAAGTAGAGCAGCCAGGTGCTGCCGGTCAGCCGCCACAGCGAGCTGCGGTGCGCGTGCTGCGCCCCCGACTCGGTGTCGAAGGTCAGATGGACGACATCGGGGGCGAGCTGTACGCCGCTCATCCGTGACGTCGTGATCGTCCGCGGCGTGGGCGCGCCCCGCGCGGTGAGCGCGGCGATGACCGAATCCCGGTCCCACAGCCGCCCCGAGGTGCCGATCTCCAGGAAGTCCGGGTGCAGCAGTTCCGCCAGCTGCTCGGCCGAGGAGCGCACCGTCGGGTCGAGCAGGCGGAACTCCGCCTCCATCGCGGCACTGACGGCGTCCGTGGACGAGGGATCAGTCACGGGTCATCTCCACCAGTTTGACGACGGTGTTCCAGTTGCGGGTGGTGGCGACGACGCCCTTGAACAGGCCGGGCCGGCCGAGGGCCTCCGCGAGCTTGGAGCGGCCGAGGCCGTCCGGCGCGTACAGATACAGCACCCGGTCGCCCGGCCGGAACGCCTCCGGCAGGAAGGCGGCGGGGTCGACCGAGGCCAGCCGCCCGGAGCCGGCCTGCTCCGAGAGGTAGGTGACATGCAACTGCTTGGCCTCCAGCTCGTCGGCCGGGAAGGGACAGTTGTCGACGACCGCCTTCAGGTAGGAGCCGCTGCGCACCAGGGTGTCGACATGGAACCCGAATGCCTGCTCGATGGCGCGCTCCAGGCCGTCGGCGAGCTCCTGCTCGTCCTCGCCTGCGCTGCTGAAGGCGACATTGCCGCTCTGCAGATGACTGACGACGTCGGTGTGGCCCAACTCCTCGACCAAGGCCCGGAGTTCGGCCATAGGGACCTTGTTGTGTCCGCCCACGTTGATGCCGCGCAGCAGTGCCGCATGCCTCGTCGTCATGTGCCAACGATAGGGCGGCTGCCATGCCCCGTGGGGGAGGGCACGGCAGCCGCGAGAAGTCGGTTACTCGACGACCTTCAGAAGCTTGTTGGGCGTGCCCGCGCTCGGGTTGGTGATCTTGTCGGGCGTGGCGCCCCCGGTGAGGGCCTCGGCGACCTGCTCCGGGGTGGCCTCCTGGTGGCCGGCCAGATAGACCGCGGCGGCGCCGACGACGTGCGGGGTCGCCATGGAGGTCCCGGAGATGGTCTTGGTGCCCTCGTCACTGTCGTTCCAGGCCGAGGTGATGTCCGACCCCGGCGCGTAGATGTCCACGACCTCGCCGAAGTTGGAGAAGTCCGACTGTCCGTCCTCCTTGGTGGAGGAGGCGACGGTGAGGGCTTCCTTCACCCGGGCCGGCGAGCCCTGACCGGCGTCCGAGGACTCGTTGCCGGCGGCGACACCGAAGGTGACACCGGCCGCGATGGCCTTGCGGACGGCCTCGTCGAGGGCCTCGTCGACACCGCCGCCGAGGCTCATGTTGGCGACCGACGGGCCCTGGTGGTTCTTGGTGACCCAGTCGATGCCGGCGACGACCTGCTCGGTGGTGCCGGAGCCGTTGTCGTCGAGCACGCGGACGGCGACGATCTTCGCCTTCTTGGCGACGCCGTGCGCGGCACCGGCTATGGTGCCGGCGACATGCGTGCCGTGGCCGTTGCCGTCGTCGGCGGAGTCGTCGTTGTCCACGGCGTCGAAGCCGTGCGAAGCACGGCCCTCGAAGTCCTTGTGGGAGACGCGGACACCGGTGTCGATGACGTAGGCGGTGACGCCCTCGCCCGCGGCGTCCGGGTAGGTGTACTTGCTGTCACCCGCGGTGTCGGCCTGGTCGATCCGGTCGAGGCCCCAGGACGGCGGGTTGTCCTGGGTGGCGTTGATGGAGAACTTCTTGTTCTGGACGACCTTGGCGACGGCCGGGTCGGCAGCGAGACGCTTGGCCTCGGTCTCCGAAAGCCCGCTCGCGGAGAAGCCGTTGACGGCGGAGCTGTAGCTGCGCTTCAGCGTGCCGCCGTACTCCGTGGCCAGATCCTTCTTGTCGGCCTTCTCGTCCAGCAGCACGATGTAGCTGCCCGTGACCGCACCTTCGGCGTTGGCGCCGTAGATCTTGCCCTCGGCGGGCGCCGCTGCGCCTGCGAACGAGGTGTTGAGAAGCGTGACTCCGGCTGCGGCAGCGACGGCGGTGATGGCCGCGGTCAGCTTGATCCTGCTCGAGCGCTTGTGAGTTGCCATGAAGAGGGGACTCCTCGTCATCATTTTGTGGGGGGAATGCCCCCGCGGACGCAAATCTTGCGGGGACTGGTTCGAAACCCTGACCGATTGACGCGCCCAGATCAAGACCTTCATGCAGCTGTGACTTACTCAACAAGCTTTCGCAATAAGAAACCGGCCAGGTCGCCGCAGACCGGACGCCACCCCCAACCGCCTTTACATGTAAGGGGCTTCGATCCTTCTTGCCGGGGATGCACGCCCTCCGAAAGGAGGAGATACCCACCGTCCGGGTCACCGGCCAGCAGGAGGAGAAGTCCGAATCCTGCCTCTAACTTCATAGAGGGCTCTGCGGTTCGAACCGTAGGCGGACCTTCACCAGTTGTCCACAGTCGACATCGCGCCCACACGTACGCAAAGACGCAAACACGCGAAGCCACGCGGTCGCACACACGCACGCAGACGCATGAGGGGACAGGCGGGGACATGGGGAGAGCAGGAGGGGGTCCGCGCGGCATAGCAGCGCGGGCAGGCGGCTGGAGCGCACAACACCGCTGGGCCGCCGTGGGGATCTGGGTGTTGTTCGTCCTGCTCGCCATGGTGGCGGGCTCGGCGGCCGGCCGGGTCGAGCTCAAGGAGACCGATCAGCTCTCGGGCGAGACCACCCAGGCGGCCCGGATCGCCGAGGAGGCCGGCATCGACGAGCCGGCCGGCGAGTCCGTGCTGATGCAGGCGAGGGACGGTTCGGTGAAGGCGACCGACCCCGCCTTCCGTAAGGCCGTCGACGAGGTGATGAAGGCGGTCGAGGACACCGGTGAAGTGACCGCGGTGACCTCGCCGTACGACACCAAGTCCCTTTCCAGGGACGGGCTCAGCGCGCTGGTCCAGTTCGATGTACGCGGCGATCCCGAGACGGCGCACGAGCGGATCGAGCCGGTGCTCGATGCCGTTGCCGGCGTCCAGGACAGGCACAGGGAGCTGCGGATCGAACAGATCGGCGGCGCCAGCATGGGCAAGACCTTCGACGAGGCCACCGGCAAGGACTTCCAGCGCGCCGAGTACTCGGCGGTGCCGGTGGCGTTCGGCATTCTGCTGATCGCCTTCGGCGCTGTGGTGGCTGCGCTGCTGCCGCTGCTGCTCGCCCTCACCGCCATCATGGCGACGATGGGTCTGATGGGCCTCGCCAGCCATCTGATGCCGATGGGCGATTCGGCCAACTCCGTGATGGTGCTGGTGGGTATGGCGGTCGGTGTCGACTACTGCCTGTTCTACCTGCGGCGTGAGCGGGAGGAGCGGGCGGCGGGCCGCGACGGCCGCACGGCGATCCTGATCGCCGCGGCAACCAGCGGCCGGGCCGTCGTCGTCTCGGGTGTGACGGTGTGTGTGGCGATGGCGGGCATGCTCTTCACCGGAATCGGCGAGTTCGAGTCGATGGGTCTGGCTTCGCTGATCGTGGTGGCGGTCGCGATGGTCGGCTCCGTGACCGTGCTGCCCGCGCTGCTGTCGCTTCTGGGCGAGCGGGTGGAGAAGGGACGTATCCCCTTCCTGAACCGCATCAAGCGCGGCGCGAACGGCCGGGGCGGCGAGAGCCGGGTGTGGACCCGGGTGCTCGGCGGTGTGCTCAAGCGGCCGCTGGTCTCGCTGCTCGTCGCGGCGGGTGCGCTGGTGGCGATCGCGCTGCCCGCGGTGGGCATGAAGACCCAGAACCTCACCCTGGACCAGGAGTTCGGCGATTCGCTGCCGATCGTGGCGACCTACGAGCGTCTCAACGAGGCCTTCCCCGGCGGGGCGGATCCGGCCGAGGTCGTCGTCAAGGCCGACGACATCAATGCGGCGCCGGTGCAGCAGGCCATCGCCGACTTCCGTGAGCGCGCGGTGAGTTCCGGTGCGTCCCAGGGACCGGTCGAGGTCGTGAAGCACGACGCACAGAATCTCGCGTTCGTGTACGTGCCCCTGGTCGGCGGCTCCGACCAGGAGCGGGCCGAGAAGAGCCTGACCGTGCTCCGCGACGAGGTGCGGCCGGCAACGCTGGGCAAGGTCGACGGGCTGGAGGCGCCCATCGCGGGTCAGGTCGCCGGTTCGAAGGACTTCAACGACCAGATGGCCGGGGCGGTCGCGCCGGTGTTCGCCTTCGTCGTGGTGTTCGCCTTCGGTCTGATGCTGCTCTCGTTCAGGTCGCTGACGATCGCGGTCACCTCGATCGCCCTCAACCTGCTGTCGGTCGGCGCGGCGTACGGCATCCTGACCGCGGTCTTCCAGCACGGCTGGGGCGCGTCCCTGATCGGCGCCGAGGGCGTGGGCGCGATCATCTCCTGGCTGCCGCTGTTCCTGTTCGTGATCCTGTTCGGTCTGTCGATGGATTACCACGTGTTCGTGGTGTCGCGGATCCGCGAGGCGAAGCTTCAGGGCCGCGGGACCCGCGAGGCGATCACCCATGGCGTGGTGACCACGGCGGGCGTGGTGACGAGCGCGGCGGTCATCATGGTCGCGGTGTTCGCGATCTTCGGCACGCTGTCGATGCAGTCGATGAAGCAGATGGGCATCGGCCTGGCGGCCGCGGTCCTGATCGACGCGACGATCATCAGGGGCGTGCTGCTGCCGGCGGTCATGGCACTGCTGGGAGACCGGAACTGGTACTTCCCGAAGTGGCTGAACTGGCTGCCGGACCTGTCCCACGAGGAGCCGGCGCCGCCCGTGGCGGGCCGTGCCCCGCACCGGGACGACGACGGCCACCGCGAGCCGGTCCGCGTCTGACACTCCACCCGTGCCCCGCCCCGCCCTCCCGGCCGGGCGGGGCACAGCCCTGTTCGCCGGGCCGGGCCCGCAGCGGGAACCTGGCGCCCAGGCACTCCGCAGAACCGCGGCTCGGCGCCGTCGGCCTGCGGGGCGGGGCAAGGAACACCGGCAGACCGCGATCCTCACCCGAACCGGCCGAGGCCCGGCAGCGGTTGGCACGCGAGGTCCTCCGGGGCGCCGGGCAGGCGCGAAGGGGCGGGCCCGAACACCGCGCCGGCCTTGCCCCGGCGGCCTCACCGGGCCAAAAGCTCCGCCTCGATCAGATCCGCCGCTCGTCGCGTACCGCCCTCGGATGCCATGCCCGCCTGGATCGTCGCCAGCCGCGCGGCCACCTCCTTGTCGTCCACGAGTGACACCACCGCCTCCCGCAGCGCGTCCGCCGTCGCCGACTCCGTGTCCAGGCGGCGTGCGACGCCCAGGCCCACCAGCATGTCCGCGTTGCCGAACTGGTCCACGGCCTGGGGGACCGCGACCATCGGGGTCGCCGTGGCGAGTCCCTCCTGGCTGCCGCCCGCGCCCGCGTGGGTGATGAACGCGTCCGCCTGCCGAAGGACCGACAGCTGGGGTACCCAGTCGTGGACCTCGACGCCGGCCGGGACCGCACCGAGCTCGGACGCGTCGACGTACTTGCCGATCTGCAGCACGACATGCCACCCGGGCAGGTCACCGAACGCCTTCACGCACTCGCGGTAGAACGCCGGCTGCTTGGTGAAGGCGGACCCGAGCGACACCAGCACGACCTTCTCGGCGTCCGCCGGCCGCTCCCACTCCCCCTGGCCCGCACGGTCGCCCTGGCAGGCCCCGACGAACGAGTACACCGACTCGTCGACCCGGCCGGCCTGCGGCTGGAGCGCCTTGGGGATCAGGACGACGGCGCGGCGCGGGCGCGCGACGAACCGGTCGGGGTGGGTGTCGATGCCGTTCTCCGCGAGCCAGGCCCCGAAGCGCGCGTAGTACGCCTTGCCGCGCACCGACTCCTTGAGCTCGGCGAACATCGGCTCGGCGACCTCCTCCTCGTACCCCTCCCACGGCACGAGATTGGGCCAGAGAGAGACGGCGGGCACACCCCAGCGGTGGGCGAGCACCGGCGCCGGGTACGCGGTGATGTCGTGGATGACAAGGTCGGGCTCGTCCCCCTCGAACGCCTTGGCCAGCTGAGGCAGCACCTGGACGGCGTCGTCCAGGAACGGCTCGATGTTGTCGATCAGTTCGGTCCCCCAGGCCTCCGGCTCATCGTCCGTCGGCAGGGTGGAGGCGTAGACCACCGGCTCCGCGCCGGTCTCGGCGATCCGGTCCGCGAACGAGGCGGGGATCGCGTAGCTGACGCGATGCCCACGGGCGACGAGCTCCCGTACGACGTCGAGGCTCGGGTTCACGTGCCCGTGGGCGGCGATGGAGAACATGGCGATATGGGCGCGATCGGTGGTCGTCATGACGTCAGCATAAGCGAGACGAGACGTCTCGTCCAATAGATCCCATGCCGTGCACGGCCGTGCGGGAGAGGACGGCGTTCAACGCCCCCTCACCCGCACCCGTTCGAGCGGCAGCGGGGCCGGCCGCCCCGCAGTCAGCGCTGGTAGCGGGCCAGCACCAGATTCCCGTCCTCGACCAGCCGCTTCTCCAGCTCCTGCACATCGATCGCACCGCTGTAGAACTCCTGGTACGCCGGGGTGGCGACCTTGTCCTTCCACTCCGGGTAGCCGCGCACCGACTGGGCGGGCGCCGGACGCAGATGGGCCGCGAGCTCCGCTCCCGTCGCCCAGCCGTCCTTCTGTGTGTGCAGCGCCGGATCGCGCAGCGCCTGCGTGCCGGTCGGCAGCATCCAGTCGCCCTGCGCCAGCCGCACCATGTTCGCGGGCTGCAGCATGAAGTCGATGAACTGCGCCGCCTCCTTCTTGTGCGCACTGTCCTCGGCGACCGAGAGGGTCTGCGGACTCACGCCCTGGGCCGGTCCGCCCGGCCCGGCCGGTGCGGGCAGCACGGTCCACTCGAAGCCTTCGGGCGCCTGCTGCACGATCTGCTGCCGGTAGGAGAAGCCCAGCGGCACCATCGCGTACTTGCCGCCGAAGAACCCGGGGAGGGTGTCCGAGCCGCCCATGCCGAGCGTGCTGCGGGCCGCGCTCCTGTCCGTGTTGATCTGGTCGTGGATCGTCCTGGCCACCACGGCGTCGCCGTCGGTGAAGTCGACGGTGACCTTGCCGTCGTCACCGCGGTGGAACAGCCGCCCGCCCGCGGAGAGTCCGAGGTTGAGGGTCACCGACACCGGCTCCTTCAGCGGCCAGGCGACGCCGTACTTCCCGTCCCCCATCTGCCGGGTCAGTTCCGCGGTGATCTGACGGAACTCCTCCCAGCTCCAGGGCCTTTCGGCGGTCGGCACCCGTACGCCGGACGCCTCGAGGATCTTCTTGTTGGCGATCAGGACCCGGGGTTCCTGAAGGAACGGG
The DNA here is from genome assembly GCF_036057275.1 of Streptomyces sp. NBC_00390. NCBI lineage: Bacteria > Bacillati > Actinomycetota > Actinomycetes > Kitasatosporales > Streptomycetaceae > Streptomyces > Streptomyces sp. NBC_00390. The sequence continues at coordinate 1,701,570 of NZ_CP107945.1, forward strand.
ACGCCGTAGATCCCCTCACCGAACGTCGTGGTCAGCCAGCTCTGCTGCGGGATGTCGTTCTTCAGCCGCTCGGGCAGCAACTCGCGCAGATCGGCGAGACTGCCGCCGTACGCGAAGTCGGCCAGGTCGTCGGAGGCGTCATGGATGATGTCCGGTGCCTCGCCGCCCTCGAAGGAGGTGAGCAGCTGGTCGTGCACGCTGTCCCAGCTGCCCTGGACATACTCCACCTGGACATCGGGATGGGCGGCGTTCCACTCCTTCACCAGTTCCCTGTTGGCGTCGACCGACTCCTTCTGCCAGGCGAGCGACTGGAAGCGGAGCCGGATCCTTCCGTCCCCCCCGCCGTCGGCGCCGCCGCAGCCGGTCAGCAGCAGTGCCAGCGCGGCGCCCGCAGCCGTCAGCAGTCGCGCACGCATCAGCTCTTCACCGCCCCGGCCAGCATCCCGCCGGTGATCCGCTTCTGGATCACCGCGAACACGACGAGAGAGGGAAGCGTCGCGAGGAAGGCCGCCGCGGCGAGCGGCCCGAGGTCTGCCACGCCCTCAGCGCCCAGGAAGTGGGTGAGAACGACCGGCAGAGTCTGCTTCTCCGGGGTCTTGAGCAGGACGAGCGCGAAGAAGAACTCGTTCCACGCGGTGATGAACGCGAAGAGCGCGGTGGCCACGATGCCTGGTGCGAGCAGCGGCGCGGTGACCGAGATCAGGGTGCGGAGCCGGCCCGCGCCGTCGACGGCCGCGGCCTCCTCCAGCTCGAGCGGTACCGCCCGTACGTACCCGACCAGCATCCACAGAGCGAACGGCAGCGACCAGACGACGTACACCATGACCAGTCCGAACAGGGTGTTGATCAGATGCAGGTTCTTCAGGATCAGGAACAGTGGAATGATCACCAGAACGAACGGGAACGCCTGGCTGACGACGACCCATCCCGTCGACGCGGCAGTGAGTCTGTTGCGGTTGCGGGCCATCACATACGCCATGGGCGTCGCGATGACGACGGCGATCAGCGCGGCGGCGAGCGCCGCGACCAGGCTGTTGCCCGCGGCCTGCAGGAGCGGCTGCTCGTCGAAGGCCTGGCGGAAGTTGTCGAGCGTCGCGTTCTCGGGGATCCACGTGGGGTGCAGCGAGGCCAGCTCGCGCGCCGGCTTGAAGGCGGTGGAGATGAGCCAGAGGAACGGGAAGGCCAGGAAGACGACGTAACACAGCAGCGCCACGTACTGGCCGGCGCGTGCGGACCTGCCGGTGCCGAGGGCCGCCATCACTGATCCCCTCCCTTGAGCCGCCCTGCGAGAAAGACGGCGAGCATCACCGATATGACGGCGACCATGACGCACCCCATGGCCGCCGCGTATCCGAACTGGCCGTAGCGGAAGGCCTCTTCGTAGGCGAAGAGCATGGGCAGCCGGGTACGGCCGCCGGGGCCGCCGCCGGTGAGCACATACACGAGGGCGAACGAGTTGAAGTTCCAGATCAGGTTGAGGGCGGTGACGGCAAGCGCTATGGGTCTGATCGCGGGCCAGGTGACCGTACGGAACCGGCGCCAGGCGCCGGCGCCGTCCAGCGCGGCGGCCTCGTGCAGCTCGTGCGGGGTGTTCTGCAGGCCGGCGAGCAGAGCGACGGTGGTCTGCGGCATACCGGCCCAGACACCGACCGCGATCACGGCGGGCAGCGCGGTGGCGAGGCCGGTCAGCCAGTCCCGGCCGTCGCCGAGGCCCAGGTCCCGCACGGTCTCGTTGAGGATGCCCGCGTCGGGGTTGTAGACCAGCCGCCACATGATGCCGACGACGACCTCGGGCATGGCCCAGGGGATGATCGCGAGCGCCCGGGCGAGCCAGCGCATCCGCAGTTGCTGGTTGAGCAGCAGTGCGAGGCCGAGGGCGAGCAGGAACTGGGGGACGGTGACGCCGACCGCCCACAGCAGGCCGATCCGGAACGATTCCCAGAACAGGGTGTCGTGCAGCAGGTCCCGGAAGTTCAGCGTCCCGATCCACTCGGTGGGTTCGGTGCGCCCTGCCTGGGAGTCGGTGAAGGCGAGCGCGATGCCGTAGAGAAGAGGGCCGACGCTCAGCACAAGGATGGGGATCAGCGCCGGCAGGACGAGGAACCAGGCTCCATGGTCCGTGCGCTTACCCGTCCGCGCCGTTGCGGTCGCCAATGTCACGTCATCGACTCCTTCGGGCGGCTCGTCCTGAACATGGGTGTATCCGGCGGAGCTTGCCGCCCTGGCGGGCCTTGGTCATCGTGCTGACGGCCCGTCGGTTCGTCAAGACGGCCTGCGCGGATGCGAAACTTTGGCGAATTCGCGCAGGAGGCAGGAGGCCGGATGGACGAGACGCGGGCACGCGAGGTACTGGTGGCCGCCGGGCTCCCGGCCGGTGCGACGCTGCTGGCGCTCGGCGAGAACGCGGTCTTCGCGGCCGGCGACCTGGTGGTCAAGGTCGGCCGGGACGCCGAGCTGCTGCCCAGGGCCGAGCGCGAACTGGCCGTCGCCGCCTGGCTGGCCGAGGCCGGTGTCCCTGCCGTGCGGGCCGCCGAGCCGACGCCCCGGCTCGTGGCGGGCCATCCGGTGACGCTGTGGCACCGGCTTGCCGATGCGCTGCGCCCGGCGGGGCCGGCGGACCTGGCCGGGCTGCTGCTCCTGATCCATGCCCTCCCGTCGCCCGGCGTCGAGCTGCCCCGCCGCGACCTCCTCGGCGGGGTCGAGCGCTGGCTGCGCCTGGCGGGCGAGGCGATCGATCCGGCCGACGCGGCGTATCTGCGGGCGCGCCGGGACGGTTACGCAGAGGCGGCGGCCACGCTCACGCCCCGTCTCCCGCCGGGCCCGATCCATGGCGACGCCCTGCCCCGCAATGTCCATGTCGGCCCGGACGGTCCCGTACTGGTGGATCTGGAGACGGTCTCGTCGGACCTGCGCGAGCACGACCTGGTGGTCATGGCGCTGTCCCGGGACCGCTACGGCCTCGACCCTGCCGCCTACGACGCGTTCACCGACGCATACGGCTGGGATGTCCGCGAATGGGACGGCTGTGCGGTCCTGCGCGGCGCCCGTGAGACCGCCAGCTGCGCCTGGGTGGCCCAGCACGCCCCGGCCGACCCCAAAGCCCTTGCCGAGTTCCGCCGCCGGGTGGCGTCCCTGCGCGACGACGACCCCGAGGTGCGCTGGTATCCCTTCTAGTCCTTCCGGGGCCTTTCTTCGGACGAGAGCGGAGATCAGCGAGCGGGGTCCGGTGCTGGGGAACCTCCCCGTACCCGAAGGGCTGGGGGGCGGCATGCCAGGGCACGCGAGCCCCGGCAGGACCGGGAAGAAGGGTCTTCGGCCCTCCCGGGCGGTGTCAGCCGGAGACCGGCGCGTGCTCGCGCAGCGGCCAGGACGGGTCCACGACGGCGTCCTCGGTGCCCTTCTTGCGCAGGAAGCGCTGGAAGTCGGCCGCCCACTGCGCGTACCAGCGCACCTGACGCTCATGCAGGTCGTGCGGGGACAGTTCCGCGACCGAGGCGTGCCGCTCGGCTATCGCGCAGGCCACCCGCACGGCGGCGAGCGCGTCCGCCTCCGCGTCGTGCGCGCTGTCCAGTGTCACGCCGTACTCCACGCAGACCGCTTCGAGCGTGCGCTTGCCCTTGCGGTAGCGGTCCACCGCCCGGTCGATGGTGTACGGATCGATGACCGGACCGATCGGGCGGCCGCCGAGCCGCTCGCTCAGCGACGGCAGGCCATGGCGCTGCAGCTCCGCGCTGAGCAGCGTCAGATCGAAGGCGGCGTTGTACGCGACGACCGGTACGCCCTGCGCCCAGTAGCCGGTCAGCGTCTCGGCGACCTCGTCGGCGACCTCGGGCGCGGGCCGCCCCTCGGCTGCCGCGCGCTCACTGCTGATGCCGTGGATGGCCGAGGCCTGCGCCGGAATCCGGATGCCGGGATCCGCCATCCATGTGCGCCGCCGCACCGGCCCCCCGGCCCGCAGACCGACAACGGCGGCCGTCACGATGCGGGCGTCGAGCGGATCGGTGCCGGTCGTCTCCAGGTCGAAGCCGACCAACGGCTCACGGTGCCAGGCCATGGTGCCCCCTCCTCGGTGGTGCGGTGGTGCGGTGGTGCTCCCCCAGTCGTCGACCACTCTGGCACGCACCACTGACAGTCAGGACACGGGCCGCGAGTCGGCCCAGACCGACTCGAACTCCTCGCGGTACGTCTGGAACAGTCCGGTCTCGCTGTCGTGCCCCGAGCGCACCACCGAGCGTCCGCCGCCGCGGAGCACCAGGACGGGTGCTTCCATGCCGCGGGCCCGGCGCAGATAGGACTGGACGACGGCGAGTCCGTCGGGTCCGTCGCCGTCGACCAGATACGCGGTGAAGCGCGGGGTTTCGTCGAAGACATGGATCTCGAAGGCGTCGGGGTCGCGCAACCGCGAGCGCACCCGGCGCATATGGAGGATGTTCATCTCCACCGTGCGGCTCAACTCACCCTTCTTGATTCCCAGTTCACGCTCACGGCGCTTGACGGCACTGCTCGCCGGGTTGAGGAAGAGCAGCCGGACCCGGCAGCCCGACTCGGCGAGCCTGACAAGTCTGCGCCCGGAGAAGTTCTGGACCAGGAGGTTCAGGCCTATGCCGATCGCGTCGACACGGCGCGCGCCGCCGAAGAGGTCCTCGGCGGGCAGCTGGCGCTGCAGCCGGACGCGGTCGGGGTGGACGGAGACGACGTCCGCGTACCGGTCACCGACCAGATCCTCGACGGCGTCCACGCGGAGGCGGTCCGCGGAGGGCACACCGGCCCCGCTGCCGAGTATCTCGAGCAGCCGGGACGAGGCCCGCTCCGCCTGGGCGAGGACCGCTTCGTTGAGCGCGCGGTTGCGGGAGACCACGTTCCGGGCGACCTCGAGCTCGTCCAGGGCGAGTTCGACGTCGCGCCGGTCGTCGAAGTAGGGCTCGAAGCAGGGCCAGTGCTGGACCATCAGCTCCCGCAGCTGCGGGAGGGTGAGGAAGGACAGCACATTGTCGTCGGCCGGGTCCAGCAGGTAGCCCTTGCGCCGGGAGACCTCCCGCACCGCAACGGCACGCTGGACCCACTCCTGGCCCGCCGGGCCGGCCGCCGCGACCACCCAGTCGTCGCCGTGGACCGGTTCGTAGATGGGGCGCAGCACCGCGGCCACCACGGCACGCAGACGCTGCTCCACCAGATTCAGCCAGATGTAGGCCCGCCCGGCACGTTGGGCGCGCGTACGCACCTCGCTCCAGGCGTCCGCGCCCCAGTCCAGCTCCGCCCCGATCTCCATCGGCCGCGCGAGCGAGACCGCTCCTGGCGTGACCTCGGCGGAGTCCCCCTCATGACCTGCGTCACCTGGGGGTAGCTCCAGCCCTCCCGAGCTCACCCGCGCACCGCCTTCCTGGCCCCTTCAACGATCAAGGAAGCGTACTCCGGGTACAGGAGGCGGTGCAGCAGGATCGTCAGGCTGGTTCCTCAACTCCCGTGATTGTGGTGCCCGTTCTGACCGGCGAGATCGGCCGGAGTGAGCGGATTCATAGCGGTTACGTCCCTGGGGGCCAGCTGGAAGCCCTGCCAGTGGACGGGCATCGGCTGCTGGTCCTCGTCCCGGGCGATGTGGTGGAAACCGATGTTGACCCAGACGACGGGGTTGACGAGGTTCTCGCCGTTGACCCACCCGTCCACGCTCTTGGGGGCGCCCTGGCCGCAGTCGCGGATGTTGTTGCTGGCGAACTGCTCACAGGCGCGGTTCTGGGTGAAGTAGATGTCGTGCCTGGTGAATCCGCGGCCCGCGTGCTTGGCGGAGGGCCCCGGCACGATCTCGTACGAGCGGGGGTGCCCGTCCTTGTTCCTTCCCCTCGCGCTCACCACCCGCCACCAGCGCATCGTGCGGGCGTCCCCGGCCAGTTCCCTGGTCACCGGCGTCCGGGTCGTCCTCACCTTCGGTGCGCCGTTGCGTCTCGGCGGGGTGACCTTGGAGTCGTACTGCTCGACCCTGCCCTTGTTGCTGCCGTCCAGGCCGAAGTCCAGGCGCCAGAAGACATTGTGGGAGTGGCTGGTCGCGTAGTCGCGGGCACCCTTGCCGATGGGCCAGCCACGTCCGTCGGTCCCGTTGTAGTCGTCGGGCGCGAGCTTGCCCGTCGCACCGACGTTGGCGGCGATGGTGCCGTCGGAGGAGAAGCGCCACTCGGTGATGTACTCGTACCAGGACACCTTGTTGACGGTGTAGACCAGCAGGTCCTTGCCCTGCGCCTGCCAGACCTTGCTGCCCAGGTCGTTCGCCAGCCGGTAGGCGTGACCACGGGAACGGGTGGTCGTGCACAGACCGTTGAAGGTGCCCATCTCCGGCACCTTCACCTTCTTGACGGTGCCGCCCGGGCATTCGGCGCCCTTGATGTTCTGCAGCCCCCAGCCGAACCCGGCCCCGGTCAGATCGTCGTACTCGGCGCGGCCGTCGTCGTACGGCACATGGATCTGCGCCAGCTTGGCGCTGTTGATGACCCGGATCGGACGTGGCTCACCCTTGGGCCGGTACGACACCTTGTCCAGGATCAGGCCGGACTCGGTGTCGTAGCGCCAGCACATGCGCCAGGTGGTGCCGCCGTCGAGCGTCTGCTCGATACGGTAGGCGCTGCTGCAGTCGGGCCGGGTCGGAGCGGCCTTGGCGGCCGTGACCTCGCCGGACGGAGCGGCGGAGGCAGGGCCCGTCGCCGCGCCGACGCTGCCCAGCAGCGCGGCCGCGGCGAGCAGTGCGCCCCGCCTGCGGGCACGCGTGACTCTGTTGACGTGCATCAGGTACGAACTCCCTCGTGACGGAAGTACGGAAGTACGGAAGTACAGACGTACGGAAGTGCGGGCATACGGCCATACGGAACGCACGTGTGCACGGGTGATCCGTGCGGAACGGAAGGCCGTGCGGCGGTCCGAGGCCGGAGCGGGTCAGCCGGTGCGAGCGACGGTCCTGGCACTCAGATCCACGATCAGATCGCGCGTGTCGATCCAGGCGCCGTCCTTGACCTTGGTGACCATGCGGACGCAGCGGTGCTCGCCGCATGCGGCGAGCTCGTCCGGCACGTGTTCCTCCCGGTACGTGCGGTAGACGTCGCCGTTGAACCACAGCTGGTCGGGGGTGGTCAGCGGCCGGCCCGTGGCGTGCTCGTAGTCGCCCTTGAGGTCGTCGCCGAGCGGGTCGGCCAGGATCAGGGCAAGCGCCTCGCGCAGCTCCTCGCGGTGCGGGGAGGGCTGGACACCGCGCTGGGTGCCGGTCCGTTCGACCGTGCCGGTGTCGAGGTTGACGGTCTTGGTGATCAGCTCGTCGGTCCGGTAGTCGTAGAAGCTGACCTCGGCACGGCGCGGTCCGGAGTCCGCCTCCGACGGCAGCGGTTCGGCGAGGTTGGTGGTCAGGTGGTGCGGGCCACGGTCACCCGTGACATCTTCGCCGGCCGCCCGGGCGGCCGGGGTGAGCGCGAGCGCTTCCGCCCGATTCAACTCCTCGTCGGTGAGCGGGTCCCGGCCCACGCCGTGTTCCCCCTCCCGCGGCGAAGCGGCGATGACGCCCGCGTGCGGCGTGTCGGCGGCTCCCCGGCCGTTTCCGGCGCTGTCACCGGCGCCGGCCTGTCCCTGAATCCCGTTCCGGCGCTCGTCGCCGGGGTCGTCGGCACCCGCCGAGCCCGGCAGTGTGATGGCGATCATGGCAGCGGTCGCTGTCACCGCTATGGCGGCACCCGCCACCAATTTCCCCAGATGGCGGTGCACTGATCTGAGCACTTGTCCCCCTTTTTCCCCTTGTTTCGTGCGGTCACCCGGTAGGACGGCCCGAAGTCCTAGGAGCTTGCCCATCTTTGGGGGAGGATCTTGGCCAAGTTGCCCCCAGTACCCGGATCAGAAGTGGAAGAGTCATATCTATGCAGGTCTGGCCGGGACAGGCGTATCCGCTCGGCGCCACGTACGACGGCGCCGGAACCAATTTCGCGGTGTTCTCAGAGGCCGCGCGACGTATCGAACTGTGTCTGCTGCACGACGACGGCTCGGAGACGGCGGTGGAGCTGCGCGAGACCGACGCATTCGTGCGGCATGCCTATCTGCCTGGGGTGATGCCGGGTCAGCGGTACGGCTTCCGGGTCCATGGCCCCTATGTGCCCGAGCGCGGCCAGCGGTGCAATTCGGCGAAGCTGCTGCTCGACCCCTACGCCCGTGCGATCAGTGGCGAGATCGAGTGGAACGAGGCGGTGTACGGGTATCACTTCGGGCGGCCGGACTCCCGCAACGACCTCGACTCGGCACCGCACACCATGACCTCCGTGGTGGTCAATCCGTACTTCGACTGGGGCGACGACCGGCCTCCGCGCACGGACTACCACCGCACCGTGATCTACGAGGCCCATGTGAAGGGTCTGACGATGCGGCATCCGGAGCTGCCACCGGAGCTGCGCGGCACCTACGCCGGGCTCGCGCATCCCGCCGTGATCTCCCATCTGACCGAACTGGGAGTCACCACACTCGAGTTGATGCCGGTGCACCAGTTCGTCAACGACAACCGGCTGGTGGACTCCGGGCTGAACAACTACTGGGGCTACAACACCATCGGCTTCTTCGCACCGCACAACGCGTACGCCTCCTGGGGAGACCGGGGCGAGCAGGTGCTGGAGTTCAAGCAGGCCGTACGGGCGCTGCACCAGGCGGGCATCGAGGTCATCCTCGACGTGGTCTACAACCACACCGCGGAGGGCAACCACCTGGGGCCCACTCTCTCCTTCCGGGGCCTGGACAACGCCTCGTACTACCGGCTCTCCGAGGACCGCCGCTACTACACGGACACCACCGGCACGGGGAACTCCCTGCTGATGCGCAGCCCCCATGTGCTGCAACTGATCATGGACTCGCTGCGCTACTGGGTGACCGAGATGCATGTCGACGGCTTCCGATTCGACCTCGCGGCCACACTCGCCCGGCAGTTCCACGAGGTGGACCGGCTCTCCTCGTTCTTCGACCTGGTGCAGCAGGATCCGGTGGTCAGCCAGGTGAAGCTGATCGCCGAGCCGTGGGACGTGGGCGAGGGCGGCTACCAGGTGGGCAACTTTCCGCCGTTGTGGACCGAGTGGAACGGCGAGTACCGCGACACCGTGCGCGACCTGTGGCGCGGCGAGCCGCGCAAGCTCGCGGAGTTCGCCTCCCGGCTGACCGGCTCCTCCGATCTGTACCAGGACGACGGCCGGCGGCCGCTGGCCTCCATCAACTTCACCACCTGCCACGACGGCTTCACGCTGCACGATCTGGTCTCGTACGACAACAAGCACAACGAGGCCAACGGCGAGGGCAATCGGGACGGCGAGAGCCACAACCGCTCGTGGAACTGCGGCGCGGAGGGCGAGACCGACGACGAGGACGTGCTGGAGCTGCGCGAACGGCAGATGCGCAACTTCATCGCCACGCTGATGCTCTCGCAGGGTGTGCCGATGCTCAGTCACGGCGACGAGTTCGCCCGTACGCAGGGCGGCAACAACAACGCGTACTGCCAGGACAACGAGATCTCCTGGGTCCAGTGGCCGGACAAGGACACGGACGAGGAGGGCACGCTGCTGGCCTTCACCAAGACCATGGTGTGGCTGCGGCGCGACCACCCGGTGTTCCGGCGCCGGCGCTTCTTCCACGGCCGGTCCGTGGAGGGCACCCATGACGAGCTGACCGACATCGCATGGTTCACCCCGCACGGCGAGGAGATGGTCCAGCGGGACTGGCAGGCGGCGCACGCCAGGGCCCTGTCGGTGTTCCTGAACGGCCACGCGATCTCCGAGCCCGGTCCGCGCGGCGAGCGGATCTCCGACGACTCGTTCCTGCTGATGTTCAACGCGAGTGCGGAGACCCTGGATTTCACGGTGCCGGTGAACCACGGCGCACAGTGGCAGGTGGTGGTGGACACGGCCTGCCCGGAGGGGGTGCCTCCCGGGCAGGGGCCGAAGGTGGAGGCCGGCGACCGGGTCAGAATGATCGGACGGAGTCTGACCGTGCTGAGGAGACCGGCGTAGCGGGGCGGTCGGCGACCGGCCCCGTGCCGTCACCCCGGGGGCACCGCGGCCGGGGCCGCGCTCTCCCCGCGCGTTCACCCCGACGCAGGGACGGATGACACAGAAGCCCGCGATCCGGGTACATACGTTCGCATGACGCCCACCGCCACATACCGGCTCCAGCTCCAGCCGGACTTCCCGTTCTCGGCCGCCGCCGCGGCAGTGCCCTATCTCGCCTCGCTCGGGATCTCGCATCTGCATCTGTCACCGGTGCTGGAGGCGGTGCCCGGCTCGGTCCACGGCTACGACGTGGTGGACCACTCGCGGGTACGGGAGGAGCTGGGCGGCGAGGCCGGTCTGCGGGAGCTGTCCCGTACCGCCCGTGAGCACGGACTCGGCCTGGTCCTGGACATCGTCCCGAACCACATGGCCGCCGCGCCCCGCCACAACCATGCCCTGTGGGAGGTGCTGCGGGAGGGCCCCGGTTCGCCGTACGCACACTGGTTCGACATCGACTGGGAGTCGGGCGGGGGCAAGGTGCTGCTGCCGGTGCTGGCGGGACGGATCGGCGACGAGCTGTCCGGTATGCGCGTCGACGGTGATGTCCTGCACTACGGGGAGCAGCGTTTTCCGGTGCGCGCGTCCACCGCAGAGCTGCCGCTGCCCGAGCTGCTGGACGCCCAGTGGTACCGGCTGGCGTGGTGGCGCCTGGCCCGTACCGAGCTGAACTACCGCCGGTTCTTCACCGTTTCGGATCTGATCGGCCTGCGGGTGGAGGACCCCGAGGTCTTCGACGCGACCCACACCAAGATCCTCGAGCTGGTGCACGACTCGGTCGTGGAGGGGCTGCGGGTGGACCATCCGGACGGGGTGGCCGACCCGGCGGGGTATCTGCGCAGGCTCGACCAGGCGACCGGCGGGGCGTGCTGGATCGTGGTCGAGAAGATCCTGACCGGCGACGAGCGGCTGCCGGCCGGCTGGCCGGTCGCGGGGACGACGGGCTACGACGCGCTGCGGCATGTCGACGGCCTGTTCACCGATCCGGACGGTGCCGGACAACTGGCCGAGCGCTACCGGGAGTTCGCCCAGCCGTCCGCCGACCGCGGGGGCCGCTGGGCGGCGACGGCGCGGCGGGCCGCGTACAAGGTGGTCACGCATGAGCTGGCCGCCGAGACGGCTGCGCTCGGACGGCTCGCCCGGCGGATCTGCGCCGGGGATCCCGCGCTGCGCGACCACGCGCCGTGGGCGCTGCGCGCGGCGGTGCGGGAGCTGCTCGTACGGGTGCCCGTCTACCGCCCGTATCTCCTCGACGGCGAGGCGGCACTGACCGAGGCCGCGGCCCGCCGCGCGAAGGAGACCTTCGCGGTGACGGACGAGGCGACGGCAGTCGACGTCGTACGGGACCTGGCACTCGGACGGCTCGGCGAGGGTCCGGACCACACGGCGTTCCGGGCCCGGTTCGCTCAGACGGCGTCGGCGCTGCGCGCCAAGTCCGTGGAGGACACCGCCTTCTACCGCTATACGCCGCTGCTCTCGGCGAACGAGGTCGGTGGGGACCCCGGCAGTCCGGCACTGGCTCCCGACGACTTCCACGGGTACTGCACCCGTCTGGCCCGCGACTGGCCGGCCACCGGCACGGTGCTCACCACGCACGACACCAAGCGCAGCGCCGACGTGCGGGCGCGCATCGCGGTGCTGTCCGAGTGCCCCGAGCGGTGGGCGGAGTTCCTGTCCCGGATCACCGAGGCGGCCGCCGGGCTGGAGGGCGGGCGGGCCCCCGATCCGCATCTGGCATGGGTGACGTGGCAGACGGCCGTCGGGTTCGGCGTGCCGCGCGCGGACCGGCTGGAGCCCGCGTTGCTCAAGGCGGTCCGGGAGGCGGGGCTGCGCACCAGCTGGACGGAGGCGGACGCGGCGTACGAACGGGCCGTCGCCGCGTTCGTCGACGCGGGCCCGGCAGGCCCGCCGCTGTACTACGTCGCGGAGTTCGCGCGAGAACTGGATCCGTACGTACGGGCCAATGTCCTCGGAGCGACCCTGCTGCATCTGACGATGCCGGGGGTGCCCGATGTGTACCAGGGCTCCGAGCGGCAGTTCCTCGCCCTGGTCGACCCTGACAACCGCCGGCCGGCCCGCCTCGGCGAACCGCTGCCGGAACGGCTGGACGAGCTCCGCGGCCGGCGCTGGCTCTCCGACGAGAAGCTGGCGCTCACGGCCACGGCGCTGCGGCTGCGACGGGCGCGTCCGGACCTGTTCGGGTCGTCGGGGACGTACGCACCGCTGCGGGCGCACGGCCCGGCGGCCGGCCACTGTGTCGCGTTCGGCCGCTCGGGCAAGGTGCTCACGGCGGTCACACGGCTCTCCTTGCGGCTGGAGCAGTCGGGTGGCTGGCGGGAGACGGCGCTGACGCTCCCCGAGGGCGGCTGGAGCGATCTGCTGGATCCCGGGCGTACGTTCACGGGCGGCTCGGCGGTGCGGCTGTCGGACCTGTTCGCGGACCGGCCGGTGGCGCTGCTCATCCACGGAGACGCTTCGGAGGCGGCCGCGGGGACGGGCTGAGCGGCCGGGCCGGCACGCCCCGTCGTCCGCGCGCCGCACCGGGAGCGCAGATGCCCGGTCGGACCGACCGCACGCGGCCCCGCGTGCGGGTCCACGTAACGGCCGGCCCCTCGCCCCCGCGCCGGGCACGGGGCCCGGTGCGCCGACGGCGCGCTCATGAAACGGCCTGCCGGCGTCCGCCCCGGCAGGCCCACCGGTCGGGGCCGGACCCACACGCCCTCGCGCCGGCCGCGGGTTCAGGCGGACGGCCTGCGGGCCACGGTGCGCACCGCACGCGGGGAGCTGCGCACGGTCGAGGCGGAGCGGCTGCTGCTCGCGGTGGGCCGGACTCCGGTGACCGACGGTCTGGGACTGGAGCAGGCGGGGGTGCCCACGGACGAGCGGGGCTTTGTCGCCCCTGCCGACTGGTCGCGCCTGGAGAGTGTCGTGCCGGGGATCCATGTGGTGGGCGATCTGCTGCCGCCGCCGTCACTCGGTCTGGCCCACGCCTCCTTCACGGAGGGCCTGTTGGCCGCCGAGGTGCTGGCCGGGCTCGCACCGCAGCCGGTCGACTACGCGGCATGCCCCGGATCACGTACTCCTCGCCGCAGACCGCAACGGTCGGGCTGAGCGAGGCGGAGGCAAGGAACCGCGGCTTCGATGTGCGCGTGAACACGATGCCGCTGACCGCCGTCGCCAAGGGCATGGTGCACGGACAGGGCGGGATGGTGAAGGTCGTCGCAGAGCGGGACGGCCGGGTGCTGGGGGTCCATCTGGTCGGCCCGCATATCTCGGAGATGGTCGCCGAAAGCCAGCTGATCGTCGGCCGGGACGCGGAACCGTCCGATCTGGCCCGTCACATCCACGCCCGTCCGACGCTCTCGGAGGCGGTCGGCGAGACGTTCCTGACGCTCGCGGGGCGCGGGCTGCACCAGCGGTGAACCCACGCCGGCCGGCTCAGCCCGGTCCGCGCCGCGCGGCCGGGAGGCGCCGGGGCCACGGCACTTCCGGATCGCCGGCGCAGATCCGGTTCAGCGTGCGGTGAGGCGGAAGCTCATCCGCCCGAAGCCGACCATGTCCCCGTCCTGCACGACGATCGAGCCGGTCACCCTGATGCCGTTCACCGTGGTGCCGTTGGTCGAGCCGAGGTCGCGCAGCACCCACACCTGGCCCTGGCGGCTCAGTTCGGCGTGGAGCCTGGAGACCGTGTCATGGCTGAGCCGCAGTCCGTTGGCCGGGTCGCGCCCGATCCGCAGGGGGAACGGGCTCGGTTCGGGCAGCTGCAGCGGCGGCAGCTTCTCCGCCTGCCACGCCCGGCGCAGCCGCACCGAGAATGCCGAGATCCGGCCCACTGTCCGGTACAGCGCGCGGGACCAGCGGCTCTCCTGGACGAGGTCGGCGGTGAGCGGCTCCAGCTCCTCCGGCCTGCGCGCGGCCAGGACCAGCTCCATCCGGTGCACGAACGTCTCGTGCGACAACTTGCCCTGCGCCGCGCCCTCCCTGAGCACGTCGAGGACACGCTCGCGCTCGGCGTCGGAGACCCGGGCCGGAGCGGGATACGTGTGGAATTCGTAGGCGGACGTCACAACCGTGATTGTCGGTCCGAAGTCGGTGGGTGTCCAGAAGAACCGGGGTTCCCGTCCCTCACTCACCAGCCGCTGACCTGCATGGAAGCAATGGTTCCGCTACGAAAAGGGTTTCGCCCGGCACTCGCCGGGTGGTTAGGGTCCGAGCGCTGGTCCGACCATTTCCGCACGGCCATTCCCTGGAGAAGCACATATGACCTCTGCACCGTCGGTGCCGACGCCCGACGACGGCGTCACCGTCCGACCGCTTTCCGGCCCGGACGAACTCGAGCTGTTCTGCAGGCTTTCGTACACCCTCGACCATGAACTCGAGGACGATCTCGCAACTGGGCGCCGCCGCCCCGAGTGGCTGTGGATCGCGCAGCGCGACGGCCGCGTGCTGGCGAGGATCGCCTGGTGGACCGCGGCCGACGGCGAGGCCCCGGTGGCACTGGACTTCTTCGACATCGACGCCGAACTGCCCGCCGCCGAGCAGGCCGGCATCGGACTGCGACTGCTCGAGACCGCGACCGCCGCCGTCGTCCCCGCGGGTCACCCGCGCCCCGAGTACGGGCGGTTCATCCCGCCCGACTGGCGTGACGACCCGGCCGCCCGCGCGGCGGTCGAAGCCCGTACCGGCGTGCTGGAGAAGTCCGGGGCGAGGCTGCTCGTGGAGCGGCTGCGGCTCGAATGGCGCGCCGGGACGCCCGTACCCGAGCCCTCGGGCACCCTGGCCTTCCGGCAGGTCACGGACCGCGACGATCTGCTCGCCCTGATGACGCCGGTGATGGCGGGCACGCTCGACGCCCATAGCCAGGCCGATCTCGCGACCGGGCTGAGCCACCGCGAGGCGGCCGAGAAGCACTTCGACGAGGAACTCGCGGGCTTCACCTCACCACGCGAGTGGTGGCGGATCGCCGAACTCCCGGGCACCGGCGAGCCGGTGGGCTTCGTGGTGCCGGCCAGGAACAACTACCACCACATCATCGCCTACGTGGGTGTGCTGCCCGCCCATCGCGGCCGGGGCCACATCGACGAGATCCTGGCGGAGGGCACCCGGATTCTCGCCTCCCAGGACGTGCCGTGGATCCGGGCCGCGACCGATCTCGCCAACGTGCCGATGGCGAAGGCCTTCGCCCGCGGCGGCTACGTCAACTTCGAGCGCGCGATCAACTACGTCTGGGAGTAGGTCTGTTGTGCGGGCGTCCGGAATGCGCTGGACGCCCGCAGCTCGCTCCGTCCAGCATGATCGCGACGCCCGTGACCGACGGAAGGAGGCGAGTGCCGTGCACACCACACGATTCCCGCGCTCCCGTCCCGTCCGCCCGGCGTTCGCAGTCTGACCGGGAGCGCATCACACAGTCTCTCCCGGAGGACATCCCTCATGACCGATCTGGTCATCCGCGCGCTCGACGCGAGCGACGCGCATCTTTTCGACACCCTGCCCGATCCGCTCGGCGTGGGCCGCGCGCTCGCCCGCGCCACGCACCGTCCCGACTGGAAGCGCGTCGCTCTGCGCGACGGCAAGGTGGTCGCGCGGGCCGCCTGGTGGGGCGGACCCGACGACGAAACCCCGGTCAATCTCAACTGGTTCGACATGGCCGAGGGCGAGGAGGCGGCGGGCGCGGAACTGCTGTGCACCTCCCCCTTCCAGGTCGAGTACGAACTGATCCTGCCCGCCGGCTGGCGCGAGGACCCGGCGGCCCTGGCGGCCGGTGAGGCCCGGATGCGGGCCGCTTCTGGAGCCGGGATGAAGGTGCTGGTCGAGCGGTACCAGTACCGGTGGACCCCGCAGTGCGGGCTGCCGGAGCGCCCCGGGCGGCTGGAGTTCCGCCCGGAGCCCGACGACGCCGTGATCCTCGACGTCCTGCGCCGGGTGCACTCCGTGACCCTGGACGCGCATGCCCTGGCCGCCATCGCCGAAGAGGGCCTGGACAAGGCGGCCCAGGAGGAGCTGGACTTCTTCCACTGGTGCCCCTCGCCGCGCGAGTGGTGGCAGCTGGCCTTCACCCCCGGCGGTGAGCTGGTGGGCCTGCACATCCCGGCGCGCAATCCGTCGGGGCCGTGCGTCGGCTTCATCGGTGTCGTACCGGAGCAGCGCGGCAGGGGCTACGCGTACGACCTGCTCGTGGAGTGCACGCACTTCCTGGCCGAGCAGGGCGCCGAGTTCATCGCGGGAGCGACGGACCAGGGCAACTTCCCGATGGCCGCGAACTTCGCCAAGGCCGGACATCCGGTGATCCAGGAACGCGTCCACTTCGTTCCCGGTCCGCGGCATTGATCGGGCGCGGGGGTGTCCGTAAGCTCCGGACACCCCCGCGCAGAACCGCCCCGCGGCGAACACCGCCGCACACAACCGCACAGCGCCACCCTCACCGCACCGCACCGCACCGCACCGCACCGCACCGAGCGATGGCGAGCCGCCCATGGAGACGCACGAGCCTCGGACCGGCCCGCTGACACGAGTCGGCGGCGGTTGGACATCCGCCCTCGTCCTGGCCAACCTCGGCCTGTACATGGCCTTCTTCACCCCGATCCAGGTGCTGCTCGCCGAGCAGATCGACACGCTCGACCCGTCGGGCAAGGAGGTCACCCTGGGCTGGGTGACCGGGCTCGGCGCGCTGGTCGCGGTGGTCGCCAACCCGCTCGCGGGCGCGCTGTCGGACCGTACCGGCGGGCGATTCGGCCGCCGCCGGCCGTGGATCGTCGGCGGTGCGGTCCTCGGCGCCTTCGGCCTCGCCGCCACGGCGGTGCAGTCGACCGTGGCCGGTGTGGCACTCGGGTGGTGTCTGGCGCAGCTCGGCCTGAACGCGATGCTGGCCGGGACCAGTGCCGTGGTGCCCGACCAGGTGCCGGTGGGCCAGCGGGCCGCGGTGTCCGGGTTCATCGGGATTCCACAGCCGCTGGGACTGGTGGTCGGCGCGCTGCTGGTGACCACGGTGGCGACCGGGACCGTGCCCGGCTATCTGCTGCTGGCCGCCCTGACCGTCCTGCTCGCGCTGCCCTTCGTCCTGCTGATGCCGGACCCCCAAGTGCGGTCGACCGCACGGGAATCGGTGCGGCTGAAGGACTTCTGGGTGAGCCCGCGGGACCATCCCGACTTCGGCTGGGCCTGGCTCACCCGGTTCCTGGTGATGCTCGGGAACGCGATGGGCACGCTCTATCTGCTGTACTTCCTCAAGGACGCGGTGCACCACCGGGATCCGGACCAGGGCGTGCTGATCCTGACGCTGCTGTACACGGCGGGCGTCGTGGTGACCGCTGTGGCCGGCGGGGTGGTGTCCGACCGGCTGGGTCGGCGCAAGACCCTGGTGGCCGTCTCCTCCGCGGTGATGGCGGTGGCGTCGCTGCTGCTGACGTTCTGGCACACCTGGCCGGTGGCGATGGGCGCGGCCGCGCTGCTCGGGCTCGGCTTCGGTGTGTACCTCGCGGTCGACCAGGCGCTGATCACCCAGGTACTGCCGCAGGCGGGCGACCGCGCCAAGGATCTCGGTGTCATCAACGTCGCCAACTCGGCGCCCCAGGTCCTCGGCCCGGCGCTCGCCGCGCCGGTGGTCGCCTACGCGGGCGGATACGCGGGCCTCTATCTGACGGCGACCGTGGTGACCGCGCTCGGCGGCATCCTCGTCTGGAAGATCCGTTCAGTTCCCTGACCCGGCCCGCTGGGCGGCTATGGCGTCGCGGTACCAGGCGTACGAGGCCTTCGGGGTGCGCTCCAACGTGTCGTAGTCGATGTGGACGAGTCCGAAGCGCTGCGACGCGCCCTCCACCCATTCGATGTTGTCGGTCAGCGACCAGGTGAAGTAGCCGCGTACGTCGACTCCCGCGTCGATCGCCCGGTGCAGCGCGCGCAGATGGCCGTCGAGGAAGGCGATGCGCCGCTGGTCGTCGATTCCGTCGTAGGAGCAGCCGTTCTCGGTGATGTGGATCGGCGGCAGCCGGTCGCCGAACCGGTCCCTGAGGCCGACGAGCAGCTCCCGCAGCCCGTCGGGCACGACGGCCCAGTCGAAGGCGGTGCGCTGCTCGCTCTCCAGTCTCCTTATGCCGAAGGGGAGTTCGGCGGGCATGGCGATCCCGGCGAAGTCGTCGAGGGCGTCCGTGGCGGGCGCTCCGACCAGCATCGGCTGGTAGTAGTTCACCCCGTACCAGTCCAGCGGCGCGGAGATGACGGCCAGGTCCTCGGCCACCGGGCCGGGCATCAGTGTGGCGAAGTCCTCGTCGGGATAGGCCCCGGTGAGGATCGGGTCGGCGAACATCCAGTTGGTGAGGGTGTCGTACAGCTCGGCGCCGAAGCGGTCCTCGTCGCTCGTCCCCGCGGTGCGTACCGGTGAGTGGGACACGGCGAGGCCGATGTTGTCCGCGCCGGCCGCGCGCAGCGCCTGGACGGCGAGGCCGTGGGCGAGCAGCTGGTGGTGGGCGGCGGGCAGGGCGTCGAAGAGCAGCTGCTTTCCGGGGGCGTGCTCGCCGAGTGCGTAGCCGAGCAGGATGACCTCGGCCGGTTCGTTGATGGTGATCCACATCGGGACGCGGTCGGCGAGGCGATCGGCGACCACCGCGGCGTACTCGGCGAAGCGCTGGGCCGTCTCGCGCCGCAGCCAGCCTCCCGCCTCGTCCAGCGGGAGCGGGGTGTCCCAGTGGTAGAGCGTGGGCGCGGGCGTGATGCCGTGGGCGCACAGCTCGTCCACGAGCCGGTCGTAGAAGTCCAGCCCCCGGCTGTTGACCGGCCCGCTGCCGCCGGGGATCACCCGCGGCCAGCTGACGGAGAATCGGAACGCGTCCGCGCCGAGCCCGGCGAGCAGGGCCACGTCCTCGCGGTAGCGCTCGTGGAAGCCGGTGCCGCGCGAGGCGTCGGCGCCGTCCTTGATGCGGCCCTGGGCCGCGAAGGCGTCCCATCCCGACGGGCCCTTGCCCTCGGCGTCGGCCGCGCCCTCGGTCTGGAAGGCGGATGCGGATGCGCCCCACAGGAAGCCGGGCGGGAAGGCGGGCAGCGGCGACGTCGTCATGGCCCGTGACCTTAATGGCCCAAGGACGCCGCTTGAAGACCCCGATCTTGCCAGGATGGGGAGGGAGGAGCATCGACGACGAGGGGACCGCCAGTGCTGTTCGAAGTGTGGGCGCCGCAGGCCACGGAGCAGGCCGTGCTGTGGCTGGAGGGCGTCGAGCATGCGATGGAGCGTGCCGAGGGACGTACGGGCTGGTGGGCGGTCGAGGCGGAGGCTGCCGACGGCGCGCGCTACGGCTTTGCCCTGGACGGCGGGCCGGTGCGGCCCGACCCGCGCTCGCGCCGCCAGCCGGACGGCCCGGACGGCCACAGCGCGGTGGTCGACCACGGGGCGTACTCCTGGCGGAACCCGTGGCCGGGGCGCGGGCTGCGCGGCGCGGTCCTGTACGAGCTGCATGTCGGCACCTACACCCGGGAAGGCACGCTGGACGCGGCGGCCGAACGGCTCGGGGAACTGGCCGAACTGGGTGTCACCCATATCGAGCTGATGCCGCTGTGCCCTTTCCCGGGCGTGCGTGGATGGGGCTATGACGGGGTGTCGCCGTGGGCGGTGCACGAGCCCTACGGCGGCCCCGAGGCGCTCAAGCGCTTTGTCGACACGGCCCATGGACGCGGCCTCGGCGTGGTGCTGGACGTGGTCCACAATCACCTCGGCCCGTCCGGGAACCATCTGCCCGCCTTCGGTCCGTATTTCACCGAGACGCATCACACCCCCTGGGGCGCCGCGGTCAATCTCGACGCCCCCGGGTCCGACGAGGTGCGCGCCTATCTGCTGGGCAGTGCACTGGCCTGGCTGCGCGACTACCGCATCGACGGGCTGCGGCTGGACGCGGTACACGCGCTGGCGGACACCCGGGCGCTGACGTTCCTGGAGGAGCTCGCCGCCGCCGTCGACGACCTCGCCGCCGATGCGGACCGGCCGCTGTTCCTGATCGCCGAGTCGGACCAGTGCGATCCCCGGACGACCAGACCTCGCGTGTCGGGCGGCCTGGGAGTGCACGTCCAGTGGAACGACGACTTCCACCACGCCCTGCACGTCGCGCTGACCGGCGAGTCGCAGGGCTACTACGCCGACTTCGCGCGCGCCCCGATGGCCGCACTGGCCAAGACCCTCACCCGCGTCTTCTTCCACGACGGTACGTATTCCACCTTCCGCGGCCGCACCCACGGCCGCGGCGTCGATGTGGTCTCCACGCCTGCCCACCGCTTCCTGGGCTACGCCCAGACGCATGACCAGATCGGCAACCGGGCACTGGGCGACCGGCTCTCGGCGAGCCTGTCCCCCGGGCTGCTGGCCTGCGCGGCGGCACTGGTGCTGACCGGCCCGTACACGCCGATGCTCTTCATGGGCGAGGAGTGGGGCGCCCGTACACCGTGGCAGTACTTCACCGACCACACGGATCCGGAGCTCGCCGAGGCGGTACGGGCGGGCCGGCGGCGGGAGTTCGCCTCCCACGGGTGGTCCGCCGACGACATCCCCGATCCGCAGGACCAGGCGACGCGCGACCGCTCGTGCCTGGACCGGGCCGAGCGGGAGCGGGAGCCGCACGCACAGCTGCTGGCCTGGCACCGCTCACTGATCGCCCTGCGGCGTTCGCTGCCGGACCTGACCGACCCGGATCTGGCGGCGGTGAAGGTCGCGTACGACGAGCAGGCGCGCTGGCTGGCGTACCGGCGCGGCGATCTGCGGATCGCGGTCAACCTGGCCAAGGAGCCGGCCCGAATCCCGCTGGGCGGCGGGGGCCGGGTCACGGCCGCCTGGGGGGAGGTACGGGCGCCGGGCGCGGACGGTGCGCTGGAGCTGCCGCCGGAGAGCTGCGTGGTGCTCGCCGACGACTGAATCCCCCGCATACGGTTGCGTTCGAGCCCACTCCATCTCCTACCGTCGCTGCCATGGAGCAACGGAACCTCGGCAGGACCGGACTGCGCGTCAGTGAACTGTGCCTCGGCACCATGAGCTTCGGTGACGACGCGGGCGGACATGCCGTCCTCGACGCCTTCACCGAGGCGGGAGGCACCTTCATCGACACCGCGGACATGTACGCGCGCGGCGGCTCGGAAGAGATCCTGGGCCGCTGGCTGGCGGGCCGCCGGCGCGACGACCTGGTCATCGCGACCAAGGTGTGGGGGCGGATGGGCGACGCCCCCAACGACGCCGGGCTGAGCCGCAAGCACATCGTCAGTGCCGTCGAGGCCAGCCTGCGGCGTCTCGGCACGGACTACATCGACCTGTACCAGACCCATATCTGGGACCCGACCACTCCGGTCGAGGAGACGCTGGCCACCCTGGACACCCTGGTGCGCGCCGGGAAGGTCCGCTACATCGGCGCCAGCAACGTGACGGCCTCCCAGCTGCAGCGCTCCCTCGATGTGTCGCGCCACCGCGGCTGGGAGCCGTACGCCGCCCTCCAGCCTCTCTACAACCTGCTGCGCCGCGAACTGGAGTGGGAGCTCGCCCCCCTCAGCGCGGACGAAGGGCTCGGCGTCATCCCCTGGAGCCCGCTCGCGGGCGGCTGGCTGACCGGCAAGTACCGGCGCGGGATGGTCTCGGCGCCGGCCGGCTCGCGCGAGGCCCGCGTCCAGGAGCAGTCGGGCGAGGAAAGCTGGCGCAAGAACGACACCGAGGAGACCTGGCGGGTGCTCGACGCCCTGCACGAGGTCGCCGAGGAGGCGGGCCGTACGCCCTCGCAGGTGGCGCTGCGGTGGGTACGGGAGCGGCCGGCCGTCACCGCGCCCATCATCGGGCCACGTACGGTCGAGCAGCTGGCCGACAATCTGGGCGCGACCGGATGGGAACTGACGGCCGATCAAACCGCGAAGCTGGACGCGGCGAGCGCGCGCACGCCGCCCTATCCGTACGACTTCCAGGCCAGAATCGCACCCTGACGCGCACCGGGGGCGCTCGGCATTCCGACGGGTTACGAGACGATCGCCATCCGGCGGTCGGTGTTGTTGAAGCGGCGGCAGCCGTCCTCGGTGACGGTGACGATGTCCTCGATCCGGACGCCGAACCGGCCCGGGAGGTAGATCCCCGGCTCCACGGAGAAGCACATCCCCGGGACGAGCGGCTGCTCCTCGCCCTCGATCATGTAGGGCGGTTCGTGGGTGGTGACGCCGATGCCGTGGCCGGTGCGGTGGATGAACAGATCTCCGTACCCGGCCTCCTCGATGATCTCGCGGGCGGCCCGGTCGACCTCCTGGCAGGCGGCGCCGGGCCGCACCGCGTCCACGCCCGCCTGCTGCGCCTCCAGTACGACGTCGTGGATGTGCTGCTCGGCGACGGTCGGCTCGCCGACGTGGACGGTACGGGTGGTGTCGGAGCCGTAGCCGTCCTTGAGACCCCCGAAGTCGAGGACGACCATGTCGCCCTCCGCGATGGTCCGGTCGCCTGCCTCGTGGTGGGGGTTGGCGCCGTTGGGCCCCGAGCCGACGACGGTGAAGTCGACCTGTGAGTGCCCGAACCGCAGCAGCAGCGCGGCGAGATCGGCGGCGACCTCGGTCTCCCTGCGGCCCGCGAAGGGCACCTTGAGGATCTCGCCGTACGCCTCGTCGGCTGCCGCTCCGGCGGCCTCGATCCTGGCCAGTTCCCGCGCGTCCTTGACCGCGCGGAGCATGGGCAGCGCGTCGGTGAGCGAGGTGTACGAGGTGCCCGGCAGCACCCGCTGGAGGCCCAGCAGATGCATCGCCCAGGTGTTGTCGCTGACCGCGAACCGGCCGGAGACATCGAGCAGCGGCGCGACGGCGGCGTACGGGTCGGTGCCGTCGGTCCAGTCGCGCAGGGTCAGCGCGGACGCGCCGGCGGCGTGCTCGGCATCCGGTGCCTCCAGGGTGGGGACGACCAGGACGGGGTCCTGGCCGGCGGTGAGGACGAGGACGGTGAGGCGTTCGGTGGCCACCGGCCGGTAGCCGGTCAGATGGATCAGGTCGGGTCCGGGGGCGATCAGCACCCCGGCAAGCCCGGCGTCGGCGGCGGCTCCGGCGGCGCGGGCCATCCGGGCCCGGTAGTCGTCTGCGGTGAACGGAGCCGGGGCGGTGGCCGTCATGAGGTCTCCTCGGTGATCCGGGCGTCAGGGGGCGCGGCAGCCGCGCGATGGGTGATCCGGAGCTTCGACTGGCCGTGCGGCAGCTGTTCCCAGTCCTCCATGTGGCGGGCGGCGAGACCGTGCTTCTCGGCCAGTTGGATCAACGTCTCCGTACGGTAGTAGAAGTCCTCGCCCAGCACCTGGTGCTCGCTCCCCTCGGTGCGGTCGTAGGTGAAGTCGAACCAGCCGCCGGGGGCCAGCACCCGCCCGACGTGCGCGAGGCATTCGTCGATGACCTGCAGCGGGGAGTGCGAGAACACGCTGTGCGCGTGGACGACCGTGAAGAAGGACCCGGGAAGGAAGTCCAGCGTCAGATTGTCGACGGGGGTCAGATACGGGAGCTTGTCCTGCAGGCCGTAGCGGACGACGGTCTTCTTGGCCTCGACGAGGATGTCCGGCGAGATGTCGATGCCGTAGTAGTGGCCGGGCTCCAGGTGCTCGATGAACCGCCATCCGGCGCGCAGATTGCCGCACCCGATCTCCAGCATCCGGTCCTGCGGCTTCAGACCGTGCCGCACGAGGTAGTCGTACTGCATTTCCCCGATGGCCAGCCAGCGCGCATGCGACGGCCGGCCGCCGACCGCCGCCTCCGGACTTCTCGCGGTGTCGGACGCCATCACGGCCCGGTAGTAGGCGATGTGGCTCCCGCGGTGCCGCAGCCGCAGCCAGCAGTCCCGGCCCGCCCGCCGCAGGTAGGGCAGCACACGCCGCGGATGGCTCAGGGCGTAACGCATCTTGTGGCCGAGCCGGGCGCGGTCGGTCACCAGGCGCGAACGGGGTGCCTTGTGCATGACGCCTCCATCGGCGGCTCCCCCTCTGCGGATACTAACCAGGCAGGGACCGGGCCGCCCGCCCCGGCCATACCGCGCTCGTCCGGCCGGATGTCCGAAGCAGTGTGATCACTGCGCTCAGGCCTCTTCGCCGCCGGTCCCCGGGTCCTCCTCGGCGAGGAGCCGTGCCAGCAGCGTGTGGAACTCCTCGTCGACCACGATCCGCAGGCCCTCGCCGTCCTCGGTGCGGTCGCTGAGCTGGGTGAGCGCGCCGGAGCGCCACCAGTAGACATACGGACTTATCGCGCCGGGGGTGTCCTCGAAGCCCGCGGCGGCGAAGGCGGCCATCGCGTTCAGGGCGGCGACCATGCCCAGGTCGTGGATGGCGTGGAAGGCCAGCTGGTGCCGGAAGGGCATGGCCACCAGGGCGCCGTCCGCGGAGAGCTCCTCGCCGGTGACCTGACGGACGACCGCGTCCAGCGCCAGCACGCGGCTGGCGGTGTAGAAGGAGTCGCCGAGCACCACCTCGAAGCGCATGCCGTCGGAGTCCTCGATCGTCTCGTGCACCTCGACCGGCAGTCCGCGGAGGTTGTAGAGCGCCTGGTCACGCAGGTACGGGAGATCGCCGAGCGGTTCGAGCGCCTCGTCGGTGAGCATCATGACGCTCTCGGGCAGATCGAGCGCGAGGATCTCGAACAGCCCGGGGGCGACGGGCCGCGCATAGCCGAAGCTCTTGGGGTCCAGCCCCTCGGCGCCCACGACACGGGGGTAGAGCTGCGCGCGGATCTGCTCGGTGGGCAGGGTGTCCAGGGCGGAGGGCGCCTCCATGGTGCGCAGCACCAGACCGACGTGCTGGTGGACCACTTCGGACCAGGCGCGCGGCCCGCGCTCGTCGTTGTGGCAGACCGCTGCGAGATTGCCGAGCCCGAACTGGCGGCCCGAGCTGTCGGTCACCACGTCCGCGTAGACCGTCACCTCCAGGCCCTGTTCGGCGAAGGCCTCGCGTACGAGGCTGCGGAAGCGGGCGCCTTCACCGGTGGAGAAGAAGGAGAACTCGGGGTCGCGGGGCGCATCGCGTCCGTCACGCTTCGGCCCTCGCCGGAACAACCCCACGTGAACCGCCCTCCGTGCTCGCACGTGTCAGGACTTCGAGCGTACCGAGCGCAGATGAACGGCGGGGCGGCCGGGACGGTGCTACGCCATCGGGACCACGAGGTCGGCCCGGTCCCGGCCGCGGCCGATCAGGCGGGCGTTGGGCTCGTCGGAGTCGCGCACCCAGCGCTCGGCGTACGAGCGCTCCTTGCCGTGGCGCACATGCCGGTCGACGAGCCTGCGGACCCGGACCTCATTGTCGAGCTCGAGGAACCAGACCTCGTCGAGGAAGGGGCGGATGTACGCCCAGTCGCCCTCGTCATGGAGCAGATAGTTGCCCTCGGTGACGACAAGGGGGACATCGGGACCGACCGGGATGCTGCCGGCGACCGGATCCTCCAGTGTCCGGTCGAAGGCGGGCGCATAGACGGTGGCGCCCGGCGCGGGGCGGCGCAGCCGGCCGAGCAGGGCCGCGTACCCGGTGGCGTCGAAGGTCTCGGGGGCGCCCTTGCGGTGGGCACGGCCCAGGCGCACCAGCTCACTCTGGGCGAGGTGGAAGCCGTCCATGGGAACGAGGGCGGCCAGGCCCTCCATGGCGTCGACGAGCCGGGCGGCGAGGGTCGACTTCCCCGAGCCGGGCGCTCCGGCCAGCCCCAGGATGCGACGGTGGCCGGGGACCGCGAGGGCGCGGGCGCGGTCCAGGAGGTGCGGCGGAAGCGGCGACACGTGCGACGGAGGCATGGCATGCATTGTTCCACTGTGGTCATACGTATAACCTTCTCCGTATGCCCACCATCGCCCTGGTCACCCTTGTCGTCCGCGACTACGACGAGGCCATCGCCTTCTACACCGACGCCCTCGGCTTCGAACTGGTCGAGGACACCGCCCGCGGGGGAGGCTCGCGCTGGGTGGTCGTCCGCCCCGGCGGCGCGCCGCACGGCACGGGCCTGCTGCTGGCCCGGGCCGCCGGCGAGGCGCAGCACGCGAGCGTGGGCGCACAGACCGGCGGCCGGGTGGGCTTCTTCCTGTACACCGAGGACTTCGCACGCGACCATGCCCGGATGACTGCGGCCGGAGTGCGCTTCCTGGAGGAGCCGCGGCACGAGGCGTACGGGTCGGTCGCCGTCTTCGAGGACCTGTACGGCAACCGCTGGGACCTGCTGCAGCCGAAGTAGGATCCGGGCGCATGATCGATCGCACCCTCGCACTGCTGCGGCAGCGTCCGGATCTGGCCGAACTGGCCGCTTTCCCCTTCGACTTCGACATCAACCGGGCCTACCACGGCGAGGACGTCCGCCTCGCTTCGGGAGCATCGCTGGAGCCCGTGGCCGGTGACGACACCGGCGGCACCTACTTCGTCTGCGCGGACGGCGCGGTGCTCTATGCGTCGTCGGAGGGGGAGGCAGGGCTGATCGGCGAGAGCGTGACCGAGGCGCTCGAGATCATCATCGGGGGCGGGGGGCTTCACCGCATGGAGATCGGTCCCTGCCTCGACGAGAAGCAACTGCTCGCGGAGATAGGCGAGGAGGAGGACGAGATGCGCGCGTCCTACGCCCCCGATCTGGACGCCCAGCGCGCCGCGTTGCTCGACGGCCTGGGGCTGCCCCGCCGCTCGCCCGTCGAGCTGGCCTTCCGGCTGGACGCCGTGGCACGGCGCACCGATCCCGATCATGTGCTGCTGAACTCGACGGAGTTGATGGCGTACCAGTACCTGGACGAACGGGCGCGTGTGCCGCTCCCCGACGCAGCTCTCGCGCCCGGCCGGGCGGACCTGGAGCGCATGCGCACCGGTGGGCCCGCGGCGTGGGAGGACGCCGGGTCGGACCCGGCGCGACGGGCGGGTGTGCTGCGGGCGGCGCAGTTCGACCGCCGGGCGGACGATCTTCCTTTGCTGCGGCACCTGCTGGAGCGCGAGGCGGCCGGGCGAGCCGGGCATTTCCGGGAGCGACGGCTTGCGGCCGTACTGGTCGGCCTGCACGGTCACGCCGAGGACCTGCCCCTGGTCCGTGCGGCCGGTAACCACCTGCCACCGTCATCGGCGTCGGAACTGGCCGAGTGGGCCCGGCAGGAGGACGCGGCAGACTTCGGACAGGACCCTGCCGCGGAGGACGAGTTCACCTGGATCGCGCTGGCCCGCCGTCAGGGCCGGACGGAGTTCGTACGCGCCGTACTGATCCGGATGCTGGACGACACGGGCCCGAAGGCGGAGCGGCTGGCGGCGCTGAGCCGCGAACTGGAGCTGATCGGCGACCATGCGCAGGCGGCACGCGCACACCACAACTTCGCCTCACTGCAGGACACGGCCTGGGACCGGGCCGTGTCCTGCAGCAAGCTGGCGGAGCTGCACCGGCTGGCGGGAGATCTCCCGTCGGCGCGGCGCGCCCTGGAACGGGTGCGTTCGGCGATCGGCCTGGACGCACCCGCTGCCCGTCCGCGGGACCGCCAGTTGGCCCTCGGCCTGGGCAGCGCCGCCGAGGGACCCGCCCCGGACACGAGTGCCGCCGAGTGGCATCGCCGGGGCCTGGGCCGGAGGATCACCGAGCAGCATCTGGAACTGGTGCTCGCGGCGATCGAGGCGGGCCGGCCCGAACTCGCCGAGGAGACCATGGCCCACGGCAAGGTCCTGCTCAAGACCATCGCCAAGGAGCCCCGGCGGTCGCTGAGCGAGCTCTCGAGCCGGGCCAAGTGGGCCGTCGCCGCGCTGAGGACGGGCCGGAGCTGCGTGGACCCTGCTCAGTCCTCGAAGTAGTCGGTGAGCACGCACCCGTCCACGAGCGCCTTCTCCTTGCGGAAGCCACTGGGCGGGCCGAAGCTCGGGTGGCAGTTCAGCATCAGGAGTCGGCCGCGCTGGAGCAGGGAGTGGACCGCTGACTCCTGGGTGGGGATGACCGCGAAGTCCTGCCCGATGACGAAGCCGCCCCCGAGGTCCTCCTCCGGGTCGTCGATCAGACGCTTGTCGAGGTCTGCCTTGTACGCGGCCTGGAATGCCTTGGCATCCTTGATCATGAAGATACGGGTGCCGCGGCCGCAGGCGCCGCGCTCGGTGACGGACCAGTCGGCGTCGAACTCCTCGTCGCCGGGGAAGAAGTCGTCGTCCTGGGGGTCCACGGAGATGTCGTCGCACCTCGTGTAGCCGTTGATGAAGTCGGCGGCCGCCGCCATGGAGCCCGCCTTGGGCAGGCCCAGGAAGCCTGTCGCATCATCGGGCGCGGATCCGTTGACCCCGCCGTTCCTGGTGGGGTTCTCCAGGGTGCCTTCGTTCGGGTCCGCCGGGTTGTCGCCTCCCTGTGCCGCCTGCCCTGCGCCGTTCCCGAAGCCCCCCGGGCCGATGCCGCCTGCGTCGCCTCCGCAGGCGGTGAGCACGAACAGGGCCGCGACAGCGGCGAACAACGGCTTGACACGCATGAGTACGGCTTCCCCCGAGTGAACGACCTTGGATCGCGGCGACGGCGACTCTAGTGTGATCATCATTGCCGCCGCAAAACGGCCCGGGCGCCGAGACCGGCTACAGCGGCAGCGCACACACCGCGACCGGCGACTTGAAGCCCCGGCCCGCGGAACGCAGTTCGCCCGTCCGCCGGTCGACGTGAAAGACCGTCACCGTGCCGGAGCGCTGGTTCGCCGCGAACAGCAGTCCGCCGGAGGGCGACAGGGCGATGTGCCTCGGGAAGTCGCCGCCGACGGGGACGGTGTCCAGGAGCCGCAGACGGGCGCCGCCCGCCTCGACGGCGTACCGGGTCAGGCTGTTGTGACCGCGGTTGGCCAGGTAGGCGTAGGCACCGTCGCCGGTCACCACCAGCTGGGCCGGGTAGCTGGTGCCGGGCCCGGTGCCGGTCGGCTGCGGCGCCCCGGGGCGCAGTGCGCCGGTGCGCGGGTCGTAGGCGCACACCACCACCGTGTTGTCCACCTCGGCGGCGAGGTACGCGAAGCGGCCGGAGGGATGGAACGTGAGGTGGCGAGGGCCCGCCCCCGGTCGCACGGTCGCGTGCGAGACCCGGGCGAGCCGCCCTGCCGACGTGTCGAGGCGGTATGTGTACACGGTGTCGTTGCCCAGGTCGACGGCGAGGACATGGCCGCCGTCCGGGCTGGTGACGATCTGGTGGGCGTGCGGCCCGTCCTGACCCGGCCCGGGCGGCGGGGCCGTATGCGCGACAAGGTCCGTACGCTCCCCGAGCGCACCCGATGCCCCGATCGGATGCACGGCCACGCTTCCGGAGCCGTAGTTGGCACTCAGCAGCCAGCGCCCGCTCGGGTGCACCGACAGATGGCAGGGCGCGTCCCCGCCGGTGGAGCGGGTGCCCAGTACCTGGTGCCTGCCGTCCTCGGCGAGCCGCACGGCCGTCACGCCGCCGTCCTCGCGCTCGTTGGCCGCGTAGAGCGTACGCCCGGAGGGATGCACGGCGAGGTACGAGGGATCGGCGACGCCGTCGACGACCCCTGTCCCCGTGATGTGCCCGGTGCGGTCGTCGTACGTGGCAGTCCCGATCCCGGTCCCGCCACCCTCGGCGGAGGTGTACGTCCCCAGGAACAGCGGCCGCGCGCGGCGCGGCCCGCTCGAGGGCCGGGCCGGGGCCGGTGACGGCGAGGCGGGCTCCGAAGCCCCGCACGCGGGCAGCACGGCCGCGGTGGCCGCGGCGCCGAGCCCTCCGAGGAAACGACGCCGGCCTATGTGTGCACCGTTGCCTGTGCCCATGCCAGGCACCCTAACCACTGCCGGTGCCCGGCGCAGGACTGCTGTGCCTCTCGGTCCCCGGCGAACGGGTCCGCGCCGTCGGTGACGGTGAAGGCGCGGTCCAGCGGGCGATCAAGGAGGTCGGGGTCGGTGCAGCCGGTGATCTGCTCGCGGACGTCCGCCGGCGTGGGCATCTCGCGCTTCTCAAGAACGCGCATGATCGTCTGCGAGCGCTCCGCGGTGCGCCCTTCCTCGACACCCTTGAGGCGGGAATCCTCGACGATGGTGCCCCGCCCCGGAAAGTAGGTGCCCACACCATCAGCCTCCTCCGGACGTTCCTGGCCGGACTGTCGCCCGGGCCGATCTCCAGCAGATCGGCGAAGTACTCGGCGGACGTGCCCTCGGCTGATCCGGGTGCCGAGGCCGGCACCCGCAGTATTGCGTGACACTCGGATCCCTTCCCGAGTGGTGCAGATCGCCGGATTGACGCGCTACAGCTCCGCTCCTCGACTGTCAACCCCCTCGACTCGAATGCCCCTCATCACGCTAGCGTTGGCCGTGATCCTCAGAACTCGGCACGTCAGGCAGGTGATTCACAGTGAGGAGCCCCAGCGGGCCCACGGTCGAGTGGCTGCGTGCCCTCGGTGCCGAGCGGCTGCGGGAGTTGCTCGCCGTCCGCCCCGACTGCGTACGCGCACCGGACCCCCGCACGCTCGGCGAACTCGCCGACCGGCTGGCGCGGACCGGCTCGGTGGTACAGGCCCTGAACCGGCTGCCGCTCCCCTGTCTCCAGACGGCCGAGGCCCTGGCCACGCTGCCAGGGCCCGCGTCCCACGAGGCGCTGCAGACACTGCTCGGCACGGACAGCGAGACGCTCGCGCCGACACTGCGCATACTCGCCGACCATGCACTGGTGTGGCCGGACCGCTCCGGCGCGTTGCACCTGGTGACAACGTTGCGTGATGCATGGGACGCACCACTTGGTCTCGGTCCCGGGCTCGACGAGCTGCTCTCCTTCGTCACTTCGGAGCAACTGCGCACGATCGCCTCGACGCTGGGGCTCAAGCCCGGGAGCAGGCGGCAGGCGCGCGTCGACGTCATCCTGGAGCATCACGGCGACCCCGGCCGCCTCCGCGACTTGATCGCCTCGGCTCCCGAACCCGCGCGCGCACTGCTCGAGCGCCGCGCCGCCGCCCAGGAGCCGCACCTCGTCACGTACGGCATCCCGCAGATGGGCTCGGCCGAACGATGGCTGCTGGAACGGGCGTTGCTCGTCGGCCGCGACTGGTCCTACGAGCCGGGCCAGGTGCCCGCCGAGGTCGTCCGCGCGCTGCGTGGCCCGGACTGGCACGCGCCGTTCGACCCGGCACCGCCCCGAGTCGAGCTGGTGGGGCTGACCTCCGCCGAGGTGGAGCGCGAAGCCGCCGCTGCGGCCACCTCGTTCGCCGGGCAGGCCGCCTCCCTGCTCGCGGAGTGCGCCGCGCGTCCCCCGGTCGCACTCAGGTCCGGCGGAATCGGCGCACGCGAACTGACCCGGATCGGCAAGGCGACAGGCTGCGGGGAACCGGTCGTACGCCTGGTCCTGGAGTGCGCGTATGCGGGCGGGCTGGTCGCGTACGAAGGCACTGCCCTCGCCGCCACGGCCGACTACGACACCTGGGCCGCGCAGGAACCGGCCGACCGCCTCGTCCTTCTGCTGCGTGCCTGGTGGCTGCTCGGGCTCACCCCCTCCGCCTCCCGTGACGAGCACGGAAAGGTCCTGCCCGCGGCGGGCAGACAGGGCACCTGCTCCCGGTGTCTCGCCGCCAGGCAGGGAGCGCTGGAGGCCGTCGCCGCGCTCCCCGCCGGCCGTGGCGTGGCCGACCCGGCGGTGATCGGCGCACGGCTGCACTGGCACCGCCCGCTGGCCGACGAAACCCCTCAGGACGCGACACCGTTCGCCACAGTGATCGAGGAGGCCGAACTCCTCGGCGTCCTCGCCCGGGGCGCGCTGACCCCGCTCGGTGCCGCCCTGTTGGACGAGGACCCGGCCGCCCTGCACGACCACGCCCGACGGCTGCTGCCGGCCGCCACCGGCACCGCCCGGATCGGGGCCGACCTCACGGCCGTGGTGACGGGTGCGCCCACGGCCCGGCTGAACGAGCTGCTGGACTCCCTGGCCGACCGGGAAAGCCGCTCGGCGGCATCAGTGTGGCGCTTCAGCGCGGCCTCGGTGCGCCGCGCACTGGATGCCGGACTGACGGCGGACGGGATCGAGGCCGACCTGCGCGAGGTGGCCGAAGGGCCCCTGCCGCAGCCGCTCACCTATCTGATCGCCGACACCGCCCGCAGCCACGGCCGGGTACGCCTCGCAGCCGCGGCCTGTGTGATCCACAGCGACGACACGGCGCTCCTCGCGGAGATCGCCGTGCACCGCAGGCTGGCCGTGCTCGGCCTGCGCCGGATCGCACCGACCGTGCTGCTCTGCCGTACCGAACCGTCCGCCGCGCTGGACGCCCTGCGCGCCGCGGGCTACGCGCCGGTGGCCGAGACGGCCGACGGCGAGGTCCGCGTCGAGCGGCGCGAGCGTCCCCGCGCCGCGCCGCCCTCGTCCCAGGGCCCCCGCGTCTGCGTACCGGCGCCCCGTTCCCCGGCAGCCGCCGCCCCTTCCGGCGACCTGGCAGCGCGTCTGCTGGCCGCCCCCGACCGCTTGCCGGACCCCGATCCGGATCGCGGCATCCCGTTCCAGACCGACACCGAGGAGATCCTTGCCGGGTACGCGAAGGGGCTGACGCTCACGGACGTCCGGCAGCTCGCCCACGCCATTCACGAGAGCGAGCCGATCACCATCGAGTACGTCGCGGCCTCCGGCAGCCGGACCATCCGCACCGTGAGCGACATCGACTTCGATCCGCCTGTCATCAGCGCCTACTGCCATCTCCGCGAGGACGAGCGGACGTTCTCGATCTCCGGCATCGAGGGTGTCCAGCCGGCCTGACATCCGGGGCGGCGGGCGTACCGGCCCTGCCGCACCCGGCAGCGGCTCAGTGCCAGTTCTCGGCGTCGTAGACGTACCACACCACCGCCCGGCCCTCCTTGCGCGAGGCAGCCGCCGCCATCGCAAGAGCTGACGAGTGGTCGTATGCGTCCTCAGGGGCGGTCAGCGCCGCCGGCGGGGCCATGACCACGTACCCGCACACGCTGCGCAGCCAGTTGTCCAGCATCAGCGTGGTACCCGCCGCGGCCGGCTCCGTCGGATCCACCCGGGGGTTACGGTGCAGCACCGGCCACTGCCGAACCACGTCCCCGTGGCGCAGGACGGCCGCCTTCTGCGCGTACCTCAAGATCTTGTAGCCCATCGGGATCCAGGTCGACAGGTGCCCGTCATAGACCTTGGCGCGATCGGCGAACGCATGGGTGAGCCGATGCCCGCCGAAGATCACGTACTGCGGATCGGTCCGCTCGCTGTCGAACGGATCGATCCGGTCGGCTTCGACCGGCGGGTACGGCAAGTAGTCCATGCTGTCGATCGTCCCAGAGGGCTGTGACAACGTGTGCACAGCTCGTACCGACGCAGCCTGGAAGAGCGGCGGCCGTTGGGCTCCCGGCGGGTCGTCATCAGGCTCCGGGTGCGGCGATACTTCTGCGACCGCAGGGGCTGTTCTCGCAGAACGTTCGTCGAGCAGGGGTGGAGTCGGGTTCTGGAACTCTCGGAATGGGTGGGGCTATTCGTCGAGGTACCGGTATCTGATGTCGGCCGGTGTGATGAAGAGTTGGCCATCGCGGACCTGCCATTCGGTCGTCCCGTCACCTTCGCGGCCGGCAAGGAACAGACCTTGGACGAGGTCTCCGTCATCGTCGGAAGCGGGGATCCGAGCGATCTCTCTGATCTGGTCGGTGAACCAGTCCAGGGCTGACTCACGCATGTCGGCGCCGTAGAAGATGTAGTGGGTCCAGTTGACGTGCTGGCGCGGTGCGCCCCATCCGTTGGTGTAGTGGTTGTCTTCGTGCGAGGAGATGATCTCCTGGACTGCGGCGAGTTGTGTCTCGTCGCACTCCAGCCACCCTCTGATCGACACGTAAGTGCCCATTGGCATGCCTTCTCTCGTCGTCAGTTCTGACGTGACAGCCTTCTGCTGACGTCGGCCGCGTGGGTGCCCCAGTCCCCAGCGGCGGTCCGCTGCCTTGACGGCGACGGTGATGTCGATGCCGAGGGGCGCATCCTCACCCAGCCATGACCTGGGCCACGAAAATCATCTCGCCGGCCCCCACACTGCCGGGTACGTTCACCTCGTGTGCTACTACGCCGAGAAGCCCTACAAGCTGCATTACGCGTGCGTGCCCTGCCGCGTCGCGTTCAAGCGGCACCCCAGGCCCGGCGATCACCGATGCCCACGATGCTCAGAGCCAATGGTCTGTGCCGGCCACGACTTCGCGGCACCACGGCGCCGAGACACCAAGGCATGGACCGTCGTAGCTGCGGTTCTCAACGCCGGACTGCGTTACGAGGGCCGCGAACCGTGCGGTTGCGGCAAGGAACCCAAGTTCCGCCCCCACACCCGAGCCCAGCTGCGCGCACGTCGAATCGCAGCGGCACGGACCGGCACTCCTCTCGCCGACATGTTGGGACGCGCAGATCTACAGGCATCCGGCTCGCAGCTCGGGGAGGGCCTGCTCGACTGATCTGACCGAGGAGGCTGGCGAAGGAGCGGATCCGCCTCAGGCTCAGCTTGGGTAGCTAGCGAGGAGATTCGTTGCGCGGCCTCCAAATCTCCTTCCGCTGCCGGGCATGGCCGGTCGCCAACAGCGGGTCGCGAGCGTCGGCCCGCCGCACGGCGAGGCTGACCCCGCATTCCCTGCACAGCTGATGGATCCGGTAGGCGCCGTCGTGCCAGGCGCTGGTGTTGTCCTGGATTCCGCATACTCGACACGTCAGCGCAGGAGCTTCATCGGGCAGGACCGACGAACGGAGCACCCGCTCGACCACCACGGGCAGCGGCTCGTCGGGATGCATTGTCGGCTCGGGACAGTAGGCGATGTTCCCCCACCCACGCTGCCAGCCTCGCCAGGACTCATCTGCTTTCACCTGCCGAAAGCCACGCGCTTTGTCCGCTCGGCGATTGTTGGCAAAGGCACGCTCGTCAGCAAGCCAGAGCTGTCGGGCTTCGTTCAACTCCTCGACGGCGCGTACGAGCGAGCTCGGATCCTTCTCCGGATTCTTGGGAATCCCCGCGCTGAGGCAGAGGTGGTGATAGGTGGCTCGGAAGCCGTAGGGCGCGAAACGGACGAGGCAGGACCGCATATTCGTATGCCGGACGCGCGTGGGCAGGCCCTCGTCGTAGACCCGTCTCCGGTGCGTGTTGAAGCTGCTCATCCGAGGACGCTATGGCCTGCCGAGCACGGATCGCACTTCACTTTGGCGGCTCAAGGTCTCGCCCCGGCCGTGTTCTTCGCGAAACCGCTGCCAGAACCAAGTTCAAGGAGCCCCATCAACAGTCGGCCGCTCGCCGCCCATGTGCTCCGTGAGGGCGACACGAAGCCGGCCTGCATGAGTGTCATCAAGCGTCACGTGTTACCGCGGCGGGCGTGCGTCGTTGATCACCGTACGCCGTTCCGGGTGGGACGGTCCTTTGACCCGAGGGGCACCCGATGAGACACGACTCCACGCGCGCACGCTGTCTGAGCGTTGCCGCGCTGGCCGCCGCCTGCTCACTGCTGACGGTGGCGCCGGCCTCCGCCGCGAATCCTGCCGGGGTGGCCTCACTGGGCTCGGCCGACTTCACAAAGAGCGGCCAGGCACCGGTGGCCGTACCGGCACTCGCCCCTTGCGACGTCCACGAGCAGACATCCAACACCTCCGGTCTCGTGTCCGGGCCGGGCGTGAAGTTCGGCGGCGGCACCAGCCGATGCACCACCACGGTGGTCGATCCGGGGTCGGGCGAGACGACGACGTCGGAAGCCGACGGCAGGGACTTCGAGCTCAGCGCGCTGCTCTCGGTGGGCGGACCCCGGATCAGGCTCGCGAACTACAAGGTCACCTGCACAGCCTCGTCCCAGGGCACCAAGCCCAGTTGGACCTTCAGCGGGCTGTCAGGGATCTCGGGCCTGCCTGAGCAGATCCCGTCCAATCACGTCCACCAGGTGACGAAGTCCGACGGCACCATCCTGGCCGAAGTCGTCTTCAACGAGGTGATCGTGCCCGAGCCCGGCGACGGTAGCGTCGCCCTCAATGCGCTGCACATCAGGTTCGCCCCGGCCAGCCAGATCTCCGGCGACGTCGTGATCGGCGCGACCGCCTGCGCACCCACAGGCTGACCTGCCCGTCCTCCGCGGGCCCGGCATGCGGAGCCAGGGGCCGGCCGGGCTCCGAGCGGCGTGGAGCTCAAGCGCTGCGTGAACACAATGCGGTGCCCGGCTGTTGGGGGTGCTGGGTGCGTGCGGCCAACCACCGTGGCGGGCGGCGGGCACCCCTCTCCAGAGCTCAGACTCGTACGCTGAGTCAGCGTACGAGTACCCGCGGTGGACAGTGTGCGTAACTCTCCGTGAGTATGGATGAGTTGCTGCGTGGGGACGGGTGCGCGAGAGGTGGCCGTACACATGACGGACGGTGCGGGTGGGGAGCCGGAGGTTTCCGACAGCCTGAAGGCGTTCGGGGAGGTGATCAAGGCTTTCCGGAAACGGGCGAGGCTGACGCAGGAGGAGTTCGCGCCACGAGTGCGGTACTCGTTACCGACAGTCGCCTCGATCGAGCAGGGCAGGCGGTTTCCCCCGGCGGATTTCGTCGACCGGGCGGAGGAGGTACTGGACGGCTTCGGCGCGTTGAAGGGGGCGGCAAGGCATCTGTCGCGGCGGGCTGGCGAGTTGGTTCAGGCAGTGGGCGCAACTGGAGGCGGAGGCGGTCACCCTCTGGACGTACGAATGCCGAGTGATCCCTGGCCTGTTACAGACCAAGGCATACGCGCGAGCCGTAACGGCGAGCGTGCCGCCTGTAAAGGATGCAGAGCAGGTCGCCCAACAGGTCAGCGCCCGCATGGCGCGTGCCGAACTGCTGCAACGAAATCCACCCATCGCATCGAGCTTCATCATCGAGCAAGCGCTGCTCGAACGGCGTACGGGTGGCGAAGAGGCGACATGCGAGCTGATCGACCACCTGATCCAGCGAGCAGCCCTGTTCAACGTCGAGCTGCAGATCATACCCCTGCGTCAGCCGGACCACGCGGGGTTCGACGGGCCGCTGATGATGCTGGAGACCCCCGAACACCGGTGGTTCGGCTACGCAGAGGGCAACGTGGCGGTCTGTTGATCTCGGAGCCGAAGGACGTCAGTATCATGCTTCAGCGGTATGCAAAACTGCGCTCACAAGCCCTCACGGCTGAGGACACGGTGAGTCTGCTGACGCAACTGCGAGGAGCGCTATGAGCACCACCGAGTTGGTCTGGTTCAAGAGCAGCCACAGCGGCTCCGACGGAGACGCCTGCGTCGAGGTCGCCACTTCCGCCACCACCGTCCACGTCCGCGACTCCAAGAACACCCAAAGCCCCCAACTCGCTCTCTCCCCCACCGCCTGGACCGGCTTCATCTCCTACGCGGCCGCCCAGGCCTAGCCGGGCAGTTGGTGGCACTCTCGCGGCCGTGCTCGCGTGGTCGCCGCGACAGCTTGTGCGGCGGAAACGCAGCATCTCGACGTTCTTACGGACACGGCGCCACGTGAAGGCGTCCCGCGCCGAGTTGACTGACCGATGCATCGAGCGGAGAGGCAGCACCGCGCGGACCTGCTCCGCTACGTGCCGCGCGGGGCGAGCGAGGGACGGCTGGAGTCGGTCGAGCGTGCTGCGGGCTGCGCCATCGCCTTCGCCGCGCTCCGGGTGAGCTGCATGGCGAACCAACCGACGGTGGTGCTCAGGCCCTTGCGGGGATTGGTCTCCGGCTTCCAGCCGAACTGCTCCCAGGCCAGGGTGATGTCGGGCCTGCGGCGGCCCGGGTCGTCGATCGGGCGGGCGACGAACTCGATCTGCGAAGCGGATCCACATAGCTCGCGGACCAGACGCGCGAGATCCAGAACCGTGGTCTCGACGGGATTGCCCAGGTTCACGGGGCCGGTGTGGCAGCCTGCTGCGGCGGCGAGGATGCCCCGGACGGTGTCGTCCACGTAACACAGCGAACGCGTCTGCGAGCCGTCGCCAGTGACGGTCAGCGGTTCGCCCGCCAGCGCCTGGCGGATGAAGGTCGGTACCGCCCGTCCGTCCTCGGCCCGCATCCGCGGCCCGAACGTGTTGAAGATCCGCACGATCGCGGTGTCGACGCCGTACTCGGTGCAGTAGGCGGTTGTCGCTGCCTCGGCAAACCGTTTCGCCTCGTCGTACACGCTGCGCGGACCGACCGGATTGACGTTGCCCCAGTACGACTCGCGCTGCGGGTGCTGAAGCGGGTCGCCGTACACCTCAGAGGTGGAGGCGAGTACGAAGCGGGCCTTCTTCTGCCGGGCCAGTTCGAGCGCATTGAGCGTCCCCTGCGAGCCGGCCTGGAGGGTCTGAACCGGCAGGCGCAGGTAGTCCTGTGGAGAGGCCGGAGAGGCGAGATGAAGCACGAGGTCGACCGAACCCGGTATCGAGAGCCGGTCGGTCACGTCGTGGACCAGTAGCTCGAACCGGTCTTCCGACCGCCGATGCGCGACGTTGTCCGCCGTGCCCGTAAGGAAGTTGTCGACGCACACCACCTCGGCACCACTGTCGAGCAGCAGGTCGCACAGGTGGGATCCGAGGAATCCGCAGCCGCCGGTGACAACAACTCGGCGGAAGGGGGCTCGAAACGCTGCCGTGACCTGCTTCCCCAGGGAGATACCCATAACACCTCTTCCGTAGCAATTCTGATGGAACGTGGTGCGTGGCATGACTGCGCCCGTTGAGGGGCGTGACAAGCGTGCTGCGGGCTCAGGACGGCTTCCACAGGGCCACCTCCACCTCCCGGGCACCGGAGAAACGGGCCGGACGCCGCCCATCCAGCGGCACAGCCACCGTGCCGTCAGCCGGTGTTCAGCTCGGGCCGAGACGGCCCACCTCACGACCCGTTGTCGACGCGGCCGACAATGAGCCCGATCGCGCTGATCGTCAGGTCAGGATCGTGGATCTGCACATAGTGGTCGCTTCCCGTGGCAAGCAAGTGAGGGGTCTGGGGCTCCAGTTCCACCAGTTCCTGCTGAACTCTCGGCCAGGCCCGCTCGAGACGTGTCGCCAGCGACACCGGCATTCCCGGTGGCCGAGCGAACGGTTTCGTCTTGCTGAGGACGGCGAGAGGCACCTCCGGCAGTGGCGGCGCACTGGTGACCGCTTCGATCGCGCCGTCGACGTCAACGGTCTCGAATCCACGCTTCGCGTCGAGTGCGGTACCGGGCCGATTGAGGATCTCCAGATATGCAGCCCATTCCTTGCCGAGGAACGGCTTCAGGTTCGTGCCGAAGGCGTCCACGAAGACAAGTCCGGCCGTCGACTCGGGATGGGTCTGGGCGTACAAGCGCGTGACCATTCCTCCGAAGGAGTGCCCGACGAGCAGGTACGGGCCGGGCACCTTCGCCGCCGTCAGCAGCTTGTCGAGATCACTGACCATGCTCGTCAAGGAGCGCTCGCCGTTCACGGGCGTACTGCGGGTGGTGAGCGTAGGGGGCTCGGTGTACCGGACGGTTCCAGGCCGGTCGTACTCGCAGACACGGGTGAACGCTGCGACCCCGGGGAAAACCGCCGGCGACTTCGGCACGGGCGGTCGTGTGTCGGTCAGGTTCCAGGTGTCGGACGAGTCGTGGAGCCCGGATTCCAGAATGACCGTGGGGCTTCCGCTCCCTTTGCAGCGCAGATGGATCTTCCGACCGCCGCCGACATCGACCGGTCCGGAAATGTCCTTCGCCGCCGGCACACGGGTGCGAGCGGCCGCGACGCTCTTCTCGATCGGGGTGTTGTCGCACCCCGGCAGTGTGATCAGTGCTGCCGAGACCAGAGCGACGGTGAGGGCCGGTAGGCATCTGCGCATCAACACTCCAGCGTCCGGCACCGACGGTGGCGCCACCGTAGCGTCAAGTCGTGATCGCGCCGGTGCCGCCGCGCGGCCGGGGCGCCCGGCCGCGGGGCAGGCAGGCGAATCGAGAGGGTCAGACGTGCGCGACGCCCCCGTCGGCCGCCATGGCCTCGGCGATCCGGCGGTTGGTCTCCTGCCAGATCTCCTTGGGGACCCTCGGCAGCACGTCGTCCCAGAGCGGAAGGCACGTCCCCCGCATCTGCATCATCCCCTCCGGTCTGGCCATCAGGAACATGTGCAGGTGGGCTCCGCCGTCGCCCCACTTGTTCACATGGACCCGGGCCACGCCCTCCAGCGACCTGACCGCCCGCTCCACCCGCTGAAGCATCGCCCCGAGCTCGGCCGCGCGTTCCGGCGGCAGTTCGTGCAGGTCGTAGTGGCCGCGCGGCTGGAGCAGCACGGTCGCGGGGAGCGCACCGGGCTCCTCGTCGCTGCTGAGCCGCCAGTGCTCGTCGCTCCACAGGAACTCGCTGTCCGGGCTGCTGCAGGCGCCGCACTCCTCGGCTCCGGCCTCCCCGTGCCGAGGCGGCTCGGGCAGCGTCGGCTCCTCAAGCACCTTGATCCGGAGGTCGCCCTCGTAAGGGAAGACCTCCCAGAACGGAATGCCTTCGGACGGGAAGGGGATCCGTTCCCCGATGGGCAACCGCCTGACGTATTCGCTCGGTTCGACACTCATGGCCTGCAGCCTCGCACAGCAGCGGCAGTCGGTCAGCCCACCGGGGACTTGAGCGCCCAGTCCACCTTGCAGCGGTACTGGACGTTGTCCTTGACGAAGTGGTAAATGTCCTCGGCCTTGATCGTCCTGCTCTCACCGGGGCCGAGCGTGGGCGGCTTGTCCGCGTAGTCGTCGTAGATGCCGATGAGCCCGTTGTCGGCCGTGTCCTCCCACTGGACGTAGAAGGAGTACTCGTACGCCTGGGGGGAGGAGTTGGTCACGGTGACGGTGTAGTTGAGCTTCTCGGCCACCTTGTCGTAGGTGCACTTGCCGGCCTCGATGTCAGCCATGGCGTCCTGCTCCGTGGGGGTGGCCGACGCCGGACCGCCGGTGCTGCCGGAGGAGGTCGAGTCGCCGCTCGTACCGCCGCCGGAGGAAGAGTAGGAGCCGCCTCCCGAGCCGCCTCTGTCGTTGTCGTCGCAGCCGCCCCCGCCGGACCTCCTGCCCCCGGTCAGGGCGATCATGACGACTGCCGTTGCGGCCACGCCACGGACATGACGGCGTTGCATGGTGAACCCCCGCTGTACAGGACGAACTCGGCCAACCGGACTGCCGGTTGACGTGCACGCGCCACCCTGGCAACGGGGGCGGCCCACCTCTGTTGTCAGTGGTGGCTTCTAGGGTGGCTGTCACCGGAAGATCACCACCGACAGCTACGGGGGCATCATGGCTGGGACGATCATCACCGTGCCGGAGGGCGCACTCCATCCGGCGATCACGCACGAGGCGACGCGGCGATGGCTGGCCGAGAGCGGATTGCAGGACGGGCACAGCCTGATGCGGTTCTCGCCGGCCGAGGCCCCGACGCCGACCGTGCGGCAGTACCTCCTGACCAAGGCGGCGAACGCGGCCCCGGACAGGCTCGATGCGTACATTGCGGACCTGCTCGTTGTCGGCCATCTCCTCATCGACAGCTATGAGGCGGACGAGGTCGTCCTCGACGGCACCACCGGTCGCGTATTCAGCATGTGGCTCTACGAGGAATCTCCGCAGAACGCTGAGCTGTTCCCGCTCGCGCCGTCCCTCGAAGCCCTGACACGCTTCCTCACGGCCATCGACGAATTCGGTGGTCTGTGCGGCGGGTTCGCGGGCCTCGCCGGCAAGACAGGTGCCCAGGCGGTCGCGGCGGCATCAGCACTGCTGATGTCGGTCTTCACCGACGAGGAATGGGGCGACGCCGACTGGGGCAGCGCGGGTCCCCGTTCCGGCTGGGATCATGAGATCCCCGCGTTCTGGCGCATGGCCGCGCTCATACGGCCGATGGCGCTGATCGCCGGACCGGGGAAGGGCCTGCGACTGGACCTGCCGAAGGGGCTGCTGGACGAGGAGTTCGGGGCGGACGAGGTCGTCCGCGTCGCTCCGTCGAGACTGCCCGCGGCCCTGGAGCACGAGCCGACGCGGCGGTTCCTGACGGAGGTCGGGCTGCCCCAGGAGGCCCTGATGTTCTGGATGGACGAGGAGGAGACCCTGCTTCTGTCCCTGCCGGAGGACCGCGAGCGCTCCAAGCAGAACCCGGATCACGATCACCTGTGGAACGGCACCGACGAACTTCCGCCCGAGGCAGAGCACTTGCTGGTCCTCGGTGGCCTGATGCACGACTTCACGGTGCTCATCGACGGGCGGACCGGGGCCGTCCACTACGCGGAGTACGACGCCGACCGCGTGGTCCCGGTCAACGCCGACATCTCCACGCTGGCCTTCACGGTGTGGATGCACAGCCGCCAGCAAGACCTGGAGGAGGAACACGATTTCACCGACGACTTCTACCACCAGCTCGCCGACACCATGATCGCCACGCTCGCCTCGGTCGACCCGGTTGCCTGCCTCCCGGCGACGGACCCCGACGACTTCCGCTACTGGCCGGAGGTGTTCCACGACGAGGCGGGCGGCGTGCTCTGACCGCGCTCCGC
The DNA here is from genome assembly GCF_036057275.1 of Streptomyces sp. NBC_00390. Classification (NCBI taxonomy): domain Bacteria; kingdom Bacillati; phylum Actinomycetota; class Actinomycetes; order Kitasatosporales; family Streptomycetaceae; genus Streptomyces; species Streptomyces sp. NBC_00390. Next base: position 1,743,943 of record NZ_CP107945.1, read on the forward strand.
CCGGCGCGGCGTGGTCGCCGGTCGCGGCGGTGCACCGGCCGCAAGGCTGCCGTTGGCCGTACTCAGGTCAGCCGGAAGACCGGGCCACGCGGCGTGAAGGGCAGGGAGCCGCCCTGAGGTATCAGGAAGGCGTGCTCGCGCCGGATGCGCAAGGGGTCGCACCAGCCGTCGGTGATCACGAGCACGGGGGCGGTGGGCGGGAAGTCACCGGCCCGCTGCAACAGGTCGATCCCGGGCTGGAGCACGGTCCCGCCGCGCCCCCGTACCCGTACCCGGCCGGCGATCTCGGTGGGCGGCAGGTAGCCGACGTCGTACGGGGCCGCGTCGCAGAAGACAACGCGTGCCGCGGGTACGTCACGGGCTTCGGCGTACGAGGCGATGGCGCCCAGCGCCTTGCCGAGCAGCACACTGCTCATCGAGCCCGAAGTGTCGAGGACGACCCCGAAGGTGCAGCGCGGTGTCTCCTCGACGGGGAACCAGCGGCCCGCGCGGGGGATGTCCGGGGTGGACGCCTGCCGCCGGGCCGGGCGGGCATAGGACCGTACGGGCTCGGGCCGGGGCACGTACTCGTCGAACCAGCGGGCGAGTTGCGCGTCCCAGGGTACGGGCGGGTGGGCCAGGGCCCGGATCTCCTGGATGAGCCCGGCGGGCAGCAGCCCGCGCGCACCGTACTGGTGCAGGTCGAATCCCTGGACCAGGCCGCGTCGGTAGAAGTCGTCCAGGTCGGCGTACGGACCGGAGGCCGCGTGCGGCAGCGGCTCGCCGAGGATGTCGCCGACACCCTTGCCGCGCAGGGTCGCGAGCCGGCGGCGACGGCGCAGGTCGGTGGCGATGCGGTCATAGACCTCTTCCACCGAGAGGTCCTTCAGATCCGGGTCGTACAGCAGCCCCTCGGGCATCTCGCCGACGCGCATCTCGACCAGCCAGCCGTTCACGACGAAGTCGGCGGCGACGTTGAACAGCAACGGGTCGCGGGCGCCGCAGCGTTCGCCGTGGCGCAGGGCGGCGTGCAGCATCTCGTGGGCGAGGATGAACCGCCACTCCTCATCGGTGAAGGTGCGCAGCGGGTTGATGTAGATCTCGCCGGCGGCGGAGCTCACGGCGGCGACGGAGATGTCCTGGGCGCGGGCGAGTTCGGGGTCGGCGACGACGGTGAGGCCCGCCGCCAGTCCGCCGAGCAGCGGGTACGAGGAGATGAACCAGTTCAGGGCACGGTCCCAGGGCCGCTGCTCGACGCGTTCGCCGGTGGTCCGGTCGCGACGGCCGCCCGCGACGTCCATGGCGGCCGACACGCTGCGCGTGAGCGCGTGCGCGAAGGCGGTCTCCCAGTCGGGTACGGCGGTGTTCCACCGCGGCCAGGGCTGCAGGACCTGGTCAGGGTGTTCGCCGGCGGTACCGCAGTGCTCGTGTTCGGCGGGGATGCCGTCGCGTCGCCAGCGGGCCGCGAGCTCGGCCTCGTCACCTCCGGGATACGTCTCGGGGAGGTGCCCGGGGGCCCGGCCGACCGGAAAGGTGAGCAGGAAACGGTTGACCACGGTGCAGCGGGCCGCTCGGTCGAACCGGTCGGGCTGCTCGCGCGGGTCGTCCTTGGCAGCCGGTACATGCCCGAAGCCGAGGTGCAGCAGGCAGTGGGCGATCGTCCACGCCCACTCGGCCGGTTCGGCCCGCTTGGTGGGGTGGACGTGGACCGTGCCGTTGGAGTCGACGGCGGCCAGTCCCCCGGCGGGGGTTCCGGCGCACTTGGCCTGGCGGCAGAAGGAGGCGGCGACGGCCGCGAAAGCCGGGTTCCTCTTGACCAGAGCGAGTCCGGCTGCGAACGCCTCGGCGGCGAGGTCGGGCTTCTTCTGCTTCCTGGATGCAGAGCTCACCGGGTCACGTCCCGGTGAGCGGTGCACGACCGGGTGGTCATCGCCGGGCCTCGACCAGCCGGGGCATGTCGCGTGCGGCCTCGACGAGGAACCAGGCAGGCAGCACCGGCAGGCCGTCGGCGTCGTCCGCGATGACGGTCTGTGCGACCTCCACGGAGATCTCGGCGAGCTGGACGAGGAGCGCCTTGGCCCGGTAGGCGGTCTGCCGCAGAGACGGGGAGACATGCTCCTTCTGCCGCGGGAGCTCCTTCACAAGCCGCCCCCGGAACGCCTCCGCGAGGTAGTAGAGCAGGTCCCGGTCCTCGATCCGGGCCGGCCAGGAAGCATCGCCCTTGAGGATCGCCTCGATACCGAAGGTATGGCGCACGATCTTCGCGTAGCCGCAGAAGGAGACGGCGTGCGCGGGAGTGAGGGTGCCGTGCACGACCACGCGCAGGGTGTTCTCGTCGATACCCGGGCCGAAGGAGTGCAGGGCGTCGGACAGCATGTGCCAGGAGCGGGGTGTGGAGAACGGCTCCTCGGTCTTGGGCGGCTGGGACCACAGGTGGTCGGGCCGGTCGGTGAGGTAGTCCGCCACCCAGGGGTGGATTCCGTGCTCGCCCGCCCACACCAGCCAGTCCGCCGCCGACGCCCGCAGATGGACGTGCGCGAGCCGGTTGACGAGCGCGGAAGCGATCGGCCGGGCGAGAGCGTTGTCCGTGGCGCGGTTGCCGGCCCCGATGACGATCGAGCCCGCGGGCAGTTCATAGGAACCGATACGCCGGTCCAGGATCAGGGAGTAGAACGCCTTCTGGACGTCCGGCGTCGCGGCGTTCAACTCGTCGAGGAAGAGGCAGTACGGCTCGTCCCGCGCGATGGCCTCGGGCGGGCAGAAGACGGACCGGCCGTCCCGGATCTGCGGCACCCCGATCAGGTCCTCCGGCGCGAGCTGCGTCCCGAGCAGACTGACGCACTCCAGTCCCAGTGACTCGGCGAACTTCCGCACGAGCGAGGACTTCCCGATCCCGGGTGCTCCCCACAGGAACACGGGCCGCACCGTGGCGAGGCCGAGCAGCAGTTCGGGTACCTGGGCGGGAGTGACGGTGACGGCAGCCTGCACGCGGTGGGGTTCCTTCGGCGAACTCGGGGAAGAGGAACGGGCCCGCCCAGTGTGGGCGGGCCCGGTGCTCTGCCGCAGCCGATTTTCTCCCGGCCGGCTCAGGCTCCGTCCGGCTCCAGCCGCAGCGAGATCGAGTTGATGCAGTACCGCTGGTCCGTCGGCGTCGGGTAGCCCTCGCCCTCGAAGACGTGTCCCAGGTGGGAGCCGCAGCGCGCACACCGCACCTCCGTGCGGACCATGCCGGCGGAGCGGTCCTCGATCAGCTCGACGGCGTCGGTGTCCCTGGGGTCGTAGAACGACGGCCAGCCGCAGTGAGACTCGAACTTCGTGTCCGAGCGGAACAGCTCCGCGCCGCACGCACGGCAGGAGTACGTGCCGGCCGTCTTGGTGTCCGTGTACTCACCCACGAAGGCCGGCTCGGTGCCGGCCTGGCGCAGGACCTGGTACTCCGCGGGGGTCAGCTCCGCTCGCCACTGCTCGTCCGGCTTCTCGACGTCGTACGCCATGAAGGTGCGCCTCCTCAGGTCGACAGGCTCAGTCGGTCAGGCGCGCCAGGATCTGCGGACCGAGGTCCGTGACATCGCCGGCGCCCATGGTGAGAACGAGATCGCCGGGCTTCGCCATTCCCGCGATCACGTCGGGGACGGCAGCCTTGTCGTGGACGGCGGTGACATCGGCGCCCGCCCTGCGCGCCGCGTCGATGATCAGCTCGCTGGTGATGCCCGGGATCGGGTCCTCGCGCGCCGGGTAGATGTCCAGGACCACCGAGGCGTCGGCGAGTGCTAGGGCCTGCCCCATCTCGGTGGCCAGCTCCTGGGTACGCGAGAAGAGGTGCGGCTGGAAGACGACCAGCAGCCGGGAGCCGGCGGCCGCGCCGCGCATGGCCTCGAGGTCGGCGGTCATCTCGGTGGGGTGGTGCGCGTAGGAGTCGATGACCTGGACGCCGGCGGCCTCGCCCTTGAGCTGGAGGCGGCGCTTGACCCCGGTGTACTTGCCGATCGCCGAGGCGAGGTTGTGGGCCGGGATACCGAGGGCGACACCGGCGGCGAGGGCGGCCACCGCGTTGTGCGCGTAGTGGCGGCCGGGGACGGAGACGGTGAACGTCAGCAGCTTCCCGTTCAGCAGAACGGTGACCTCGCTGGTCAGGCCGCGCGGGGTGACCTTGTGGACACGGACGTCCGCACCTTCGGACTCGCCGTACGTGACGACCCTCACCGAGGAGAGGTCACGGACGCGGGACGCCAGCTCGACCGCGCCGGACTGGTCGGCGGAGACCACCAGTGTGCCGCCGGGCACGATCTTGCCGACGAAGGTCTCGAAGGATTCGTAGATCTCGTCCATCGAGGCGTAGTTGGCGTGGTGGTCCAGCTCGACGTTGAGGACGATCGCGACCTCGGGGTCGTACTTCTGGAAGCTGCGGTCGGACTCGTCGGCCTCGGCGACGAAGATCTCGCCGATGCCGTGCCGGGCGTTGGTCCCCGGGCCTTCGAGGTCGCCACCGATCGCGTACGAGGGGTCCAGGCCCAGCTCGGTCAGGGCGACCGCGAGCATGGAGGTCGTGGTGGTCTTGCCGTGGGTGCCCGCGACGGCGATCGAGCGCAGCCCGGTCATCAGGGAGGCGAGCGCGTCGGAGCGGTGCACGACGGGGATGTTCAGCTCGGCGGCGCGGGCCAGCTCGGGGTTGTCTGCGCGGATCGCGCTGGAGACGACGACACAGCTGGCGTCCTGCGCGAGGTGCGAAGCCGCGTGCCCGATGTGGACGGTCGCGCCGAGCGAGCGCAGCGCCTCGGCCGTCGCCGACTCCTTGGCGTCGCTGCCCGCGACCTCGGCGCCCCGCTGAGCGAGGATCTTCGCGATGCCCGACATGCCGGCTCCGCCGATGCCGATGAAGTGCGGGCGTTCCATGGCGCTAGGGACGGCGGGTGCCATGTGTGTGTCTCCCAGGATGTACGAGTACGTGCGAGGCCCCAGCCTATTCCCTGCGGCACTGCGCACCGTGCCCCTCCCCGGCTCCGGGCTCCCGGCCGCGGGCGACGCTCCGGGCCGCGCGCGACGCTCCGGCCGCGACGGTCCAGCTCCCTCGGGCTGCCCGGGAGCGGCCGGCCGGTGCGGGCGCCGGTGAGGTGCTCCGCCCCGCCGAGCTACTCGCTGTGCGCGAAGAGCTTCAGTACCGGGACGCCGACCTTGTGGCGGGCCCGGGAGGCCCAGTCCCGGTGGAAGAACTCCTCCACGTAGTGCGGCTCGGTCAGCACGATGACCTCGTCGGCCCCGGACTCTTCGACCACGGACTTCAGCTTGTCCAGCGGATGCTTCTCGACGACCTGGCCCTGTGCCGGGCATCCGGCCGCGCGCAGGGCGGCCAGGGAGTGGTCCAGGGCGCGCTCGGCGGGAGCCTTGGCCTCGTTCCCCTCGGGCTCGTCCCCCTCCCGGCCCGCCTTCTTCAGATCGCCGATGGCGACGTCGTCGATGGCACGCAGCAGTACGTCGGCCTGGTCGCCGCGGGGCTGCATCAGGACGACGAAGGAGACCCCTTCGTCACCGTGCAGAGTGGTGACGAATTCCACGTCTTCCGACGTCAGGGGCTTCTCGATCATCAATACGCTTGTGAACACGTCCGGAGCCCTTCTGCGGAAACCATCCTTCCCCGTGCCCGCACGGGGTCTGTGAGAGCCTGCGAGTCAATTCTGCCCGCCGGAACCTAAGCGGAAGGGTAAATTCCGCCGATTGTCAGATGCGACGGTATCGGGTGAACAAGAACCCCGCCTCCTCCAGCACCGACGCCAGGGCGAACCGTGCCGGGTCGGGCAGCACGGGCCCGCCTGCGATGCGCTGGGCGTCTCCCGCCGTCAGGGTGGGCGACACGGTCAGGCACAGCTCGTCCAGCACACCGGCCGCCACGAACTGACCGAGCAGGCGGGGTCCGCCCTCGGTGAGAAGGCGCACCAGACCGCGCTCGGCCAGCGCGCTCACGGCCTTGGCGGGTTCGACACCCGGACCGTCCCCGGCGATCACCACCTCGACACCGGCCTTCTCCGCCTCCCTGATCCGGTCCGGCGGCGCGGCGGCCCCCGTGAGCACCAGGGTGGGCACCAGCGGCTCGCTGAACAGCGGCAGTGCGAAGTCCAGCCGCAGCGAGGCGCTGACCACCGCGATGGCGGGCGCGGGGCCCTGGCCGGACGCTGCCCTGCGCTCGGCGAAGGCGTCCCGGGCGCGGGCGGGCCGGTAGCCCTCGAGCCGTACCGTTTCCGCGCCGACCACGACGGCGTCGGCGAGGCCGCGCAGCGTGCCGAAGATCCGCATGTCCGTGTCGGACGAGATGGGCTGCGAGCGGCCATTGTGCTGCGCGGCGCCGTCGAGGGAGGAGACCATGTTGGCCCGCAGCCAGGCCCCGGCCGTGGCGGCCCCGGTCCCGGGGCCCTCCGTGTCCGGGTACGCGTAGGCCTCGGCCAGCTCGTCCAGCGACCACTCCCGGTCGCTTGCGCCCGGCCCGGCGGCCGCAGGGTCGGTCGGTGTCTGGTCGGTCACAGGGAACAGGCGTCGCATGCCGTGCAGTCTGACACGGCGCTTACAGTTAAGGACTGTGTCGAAGACCAGCCCCATAACCGAAGCCACTCCCCTGTCGCTGTGCGCCCGCGAGCCGCAGGTACCCGCCGACCGTCTGGTCGCCGAGATGGTGCCGCCGCCGCGCTTCGACACGGTCCGCTTCGACACCTACGTCCCCGACCCGAACCAGCCCAGCCAGACCGAGGCCGTCAAGGTGCTGAGCGAGTTCGCGTCGGGTCTGGGCGGGGCGCACGCAGCGAGCGCCGGCAAGCGCCGCTGGTTCGCGAAGAAGCCGCCCGCCCCCACCGGGCCGCGCGGCATCTACCTCGACGGCGGCTACGGCGTCGGCAAGACCCACCTGCTCGCGTCGCTGTGGCACGCCACCCCCGCGGCCCCCGAGCACAAGGCTTTCGGCACCTTCGTCGAGCTGACCAATCTGGTGGGTGCGCTCGGCTTCCAGAAGACCGTGCAGACACTCGGCGGACACCGGCTGCTGTGCATCGACGAATTCGAGCTGGACGACCCGGGTGACACCGTTCTGGTCTCCACCCTGCTCGGCAAGCTGGTCGACGCGGGCGTCGCGCTCGCGGCGACCTCCAACACGCTGCCCGGCAAGCTCGGCGAGGGCCGGTTCGCCGCGGCCGACTTCCTGCGCGAGATCCAGGGCCTGTCCGCCCACTTCCGCCCGCTGCGGATCGACGGCGAGGACTACCGTCACCGCGGTCTGCCCGAGGCCCCTCCCCCGTACTCGGACGAACAGGTCGCCAAGGCCGCGTACGCCACCGAGGGCGCGTCGCTCGACGGCTTCCCGCAGCTGCTGGAGCATCTGGCCCGGGTCCATCCGAGCCGGTACGGCGCGCTCACCGACGGGCTGCGCGCGGTGTGCCTCACCGATGTCGAACCGGTGCCGGACCAGTCCACCGCACTGCGGCTGGTGGTACTCGCCGACCGTCTGTACGACCGCGAGGTTCCGGTGCTCGCCTCCGGCCTGCCGTTCGACAGACTGTTCAGCGACGAGATGCTGAACGGCGGCTACCGCAAGAAGTATTTCCGGGCGATCTCGCGGCTCACCGCGCTGGCACGGGACGCGAAGGGCTTGGTGGAGCAGTAAGTTCGGGTGCGTAACCCAGCTTTCTGCAAGAAGGGAACGCATCATGGCCACCACGCGTCAGGCGCACACGGTCTGGGAGGGCAACCTCGCCGAGGGCACGGGGACCGTCACCTTCGACTCCTCCGGCATCGGCGACTACCCCGTTTCCTGGCCGTCGCGCGCCGAGCAGGCCAATGGCAAGACCAGCCCCGAGGAACTGATCGCGGGCGCGCACTCCAGCTGCTTCTCGATGGCTCTCTCGCACGGTCTGACCCAGGCAGGCAACCCGCCGGCCCGGCTGACCACCCAGGCCGAGGTGACCTTCCAGCCCGGCACCGGCATCACCGGCATCCACCTGACCGTGGAGGGCGAGGTGCCCGGTCTCGACGAGGCCGCCTTCGTCAAGGCCGCCGAGGACGCCAAGGCGAACTGCCCGGTCAGCCAGGCGCTGACGGGCACGACCATCACCCTCACCGCCAAGCTCGGCTGAGTCGCGCCACGAGGCAAAGTGGCCCGCATGGTTCACGCGCCCACAAGTGCGTGATACACACATGCGGGTCACATCTCCTGTCCCTCCTCCACGGCCTTCGGCGTGGGGGTGCCCCCACAGGGAGTTGCCACATGTCTGCAACACGACGTCAAGTTCTGGCCCGCACCGGCGCGTTGGGTGCCGGCATCGTCTTCTCGGGCGCCTTCTCCGAGCTCTTCGCCGGCACCGCGGCCGCTCGTGGCCACGCCGGGTACGGCCCGCTCGTCGCCGATCCGGCCGGGCTCCTCGATCTACCGAAAGGATTCCGCTACCGGGTGCTGTCCCGGGAGGGCGATCCCCTGCGCTCCGGGGAGGGGCCGGTCCCGAGCAACCATGACGGTATGGCGGCCTTCGCCGGGCGGCGCGGCCGGGTCCATCTCGTGCGCAATCACGAGAACCGTCACAACGGAAAGCTCGGCGTCCCGACGGTCGAGGGCCTGACCTACGACCCGGCGGGCAAAGGGGGCTGCACGGCGCTCACGCTGGACGGCCGTGACAACGTCCTGTCCGAGCGGGTCGCCATCGCGGGTACGGCGGTCAACTGCGCGGGCGGCCCCACGCCTTGGGGGACGTGGCTGACCTGCGAGGAGACCGAGGACAAGGCCGGCACCAACGGTTACACCAAGGATCACGGCTACATCTTCGAGGTCGACGGCGCCGACCCGCGCCGCACGGGAGCCGTACCGCTGACCGCGATGGGCCGCTTCCAGCACGAGGCGGTCGCGGTCGATCCGCGCAGCGGCATCGTGTACGAGACGGAGGACGCGTTCCTGCGGCCGTTCGGTCTCTTCTACCGCTTCCTGCCGAACAGGCCGCTGGGCGGTACCGGTTCGCTGCGGGCGGGCGGCACGCTGGAGGCGATGCGGGTGCCGGGTGTACCCGACCTCTCCGGGATCCAGGAGCCCGGTGCGAGCTTCGACCGCATCGAATGGGTCCCCGTACCGGACAGCCAGGCGCGGCAGACCCCCGTCCGGCTGCAGGACTTCGGCCCCCGGGGCATCACGCACGCCCAGAAGCTGGAGGGCTGCTACTGGGGCGGCTCGTCGGTCTACTTCGTCTCCAGCTTCGCGCACAGCGCGGAGGGTTCGGCGGGCGACCACTTCGGCCAGGTGTGGAAGTACGAACCGCAGCGCCGGCGTCTCACGCTGGTGATCGCGTTCGGTCCGGACACGGACGTCCAGCTGCCCGGCGAGTCGCCCGACAACATCTGCCTGGCGCCCGGCGGCGGGCTGATGGTGAGCGAGGACGGCGGCGGCGCCCAGCATGTGTACGGGCTGACCCGGCGGGGCGAGGTGTACCCGATGGCCCGGAACGCCCAGGCGATCACATCGGCCGCCACCGCAGGAGGCGGCGCCCCCGAGGAGACCGAGTGGGGCGAGTTCGCGGGCGCCACCTTCTCCCCGGACGGAGCGACGATGTACGTGAACTGCTACACACCCGGGACCACCTTCGCGATCACCGGGCCATGGCGCTGACGCTGCCGCCTCTCCGGTCCTGACCCCCCGTGCTCGCGTGCCCGCCCGAATTGCACGTGGACCGGCTCGACGGGGACAGCGCCGGGAAGGTCCATGCCCGGGAACAGGAACCCGTCGCAGTCCTGGTCGATGCCGACGACGGCGAGGAGGGCCGGCACCGGGCCCTCTCGCGGCAATGACGGCACCGCTGTGCGCCGCCGGCGCACAGCGGTCCTCGCCGCTCACGAGAAACCGCCCCTACGGCGCGAGCAGAGTCGCGCCGTAGGGGCGGTGGCAACAGGCATTCGTCAGGAGCTGCGGTCCCGCCCGCCGTGCCGGTGACTACTCGATGACGAGCTCGACCGGCAGGTTGCCCCGCGTCGCCTTGGAGTACGGGCAGTACGCGTGGGTCTTCTCCAGCAGCACGCGGCCCGCCTCGCCCTGCAGGTGGTCGGGCAGCTCGACACGCATGATCACGGAGAGGCCGAAGCCGCCGTCGGTGTCCTTGCCTATGGAGACCTCCGCGGTGACGGAGGCGTCCTTGACGTCGATCTTCTCCTGGCGACCGATGGCGCCCATGGCGCTGGCGAAGCAGGCGGCGTACCCGGCCGCGAAGAGCTGCTCGGGGTTGGTGCCCTGGCCGTTGCCGCCGAGGGCGGCGGGGAAGGCGAGCGGCAGATCGATCTGGCCGTCGGAGCTGACGGCCCGGCCTTCGCGGCCGTTGGCGGTGGCAACAGCGGTGTACAGCGCGTCCATGAGTGACATCCCTCTTCGTCCGTGGGGGAACCAGCCCCACTAATAAAGCACACAATTTAATTGCGCACAACTGAATGGCCCGCAGTCCAGGTAGACTGGCCCTCATGGAGAGCTCCCGGAAGACCACGACGCTGAACCAGGTGCCGGACGAGGACTTTCTCCGGCTCGACCGCCAGATCTGCTTCTCGCTGCACGCGGCGACCCGCGCCTTCAACGGCGTCTACCGCGCAGCGCTGAAGGACCTGGGGCTCACATACCCGCAGTACCTGGTGATGCTGGTGCTCTGGGAGCACGGCGAGCTGCCGGTCAAGCGGCTCGGGGAGCATCTGCGGCTCGACTCGGGCACCCTGTCGCCGCTGCTCAAGCGGCTGGAGGCGGCCGGCTATGTGGCACGCAGGCGCAGCGAGGAGGACGAGCGCTCCGTGACCGCTCGTCCCACCGCCGCCGGTACCGCCTTGCGGGAACGGGCGTTGGGCGTACCCCGCCGGATCGCCGAGGCGACCGGGCTCTCCCTGGACCGTATCCGCGCCCTGCGCGAGGAGCTCGACGCGCTGACGGCCACCCTGGACAGCGCCGAGGTGGAGGCCGCGGCCTGTGCGGGCACCGACGTCTGACGAACAGCAGGGCTATTGACGCCAGTTGGCCCCCGACGCCAGAATGACGCGTCATTCCGTCGGGGGAAGGGGCCGGGCGTGGGGCACGACGCGGGCGGCAAACGGGACGCGATCCTGCTCGCCGCGGGCAAGGTGTTCGCCGAGCGCGGGTACCACGCGACCGGCATCTCGGACATCGCCCGGGAGCTCGGGGCCGGTCACGGCACCTTCTACCGGTACTTCAAGAACAAGGAGGACATCGCGCGCAGCGTGGTGTCCCGCGCGCTGGGCCAGGTCATGGAGGCCCTCGCCGACGAGGAACCCGGCGCGAGCGAGGACCTGGCCCAGTACCGGGAGCAGGTCCGGCGCATCGGGCACAAGCTGTTCGACCTCGTCGCGGCCGAGCCCGCGCTGTGCCGGATTCTGTTCTACGACGCCGTGACGATCGACCGGGCCGAGCCGGAGCTGGCCGGCAGGGCCATGGAAGCCGCGGCGGCGTACACCGCCGCCTTCATCCACAACGGGCAGGACCGCGGCTTTCTGCGGCGGGACCTCGATGCCCATGTGGTGGGCCTGGCGGTGAACGGAATGATCCTGACCGGGGCCGTGCGACTGCTGCACGCACAGGACGCCGAGTCCATGCGCGAGCCCTGGATCCGCACGGTGGAGACGCTCATGTTCGACGGCCTCGGCTCCTCCTGAGCCGCGGCCGGCAAGGACCGCTGTCATTTCTTTGCCTTGAGAACGGAATGACGTGTCATTCCGGAAAGGAAGCACGATGGTCCAGGTGGATGTGTTCTGGTCGTACGGGATCGGCGCCGGCTTTGCGACCGCCGCCGCCCGTCAGCTGGGGGCGGCGGCCCGCGGGGACCGCAGCAGGTGGTCCGACCCGTATCTCATGGCGACCGTCCTGTACTGCGCGGTGCTGTTCGCGCCCAGCGGGGCCTGGCTGCTGTGGGGGTTCCCGGACTGGGAGACCATGCAGGCCGCCCGCGAGCACGACTCGCTGCCTGCATGGCTGGTGGCGCTGTTCGCCGCGACGAACGTGAGCCAGGGGGTGCTCGGCTACTGGGTCGCGTCGCGTCTCATCGCAGGCGGGCGGGTGTACGCGGCCTTCCTTCAGGCGGGCATCGGCTACGCGGGCATGTTCTTCATCCTGGTCCACGGCTGGGACGGCCGCGGGTACCAGCGGTTCTTCTCCGCCGACCGGGAGACGTTCGCCACCTGGCCCGAGCGGCCGGGCCTCGGCGACGCGTTCTCGCGCGCAGGCGAGTGGCTCGGCTCCCCCGTCGCGCTGACGCTGTACGGCATGGGGGTCGTCCTGGTGCCGGTGATGCTGGCCCTCATGGCCCATTGGATCCGGTCCGGGGAACGAGAGGCGGGCAGCGGCACGGTGACGGGGACCCTCCGGGTGCTGGGTGCCGTCCTGGGGTCGGTCTTCGTGGTGGCGCTCGGTACGGCCGTCGTGTCCTCGGTCCTGGTGCATCTGCTGGGCTGGTGGCTCGGCGTCACGGCGGCGGCCCTGGCCACCTGGCTGCTCGTCGTACGGCGCGGCGGCGCGGCCGACCGGTTCTTCGCGCTGCTCGCCCTGCCGGACCGTCCCGCGGGAACACCCGTGCCCCGTATGGGCGTTGAGCGCATGCGATGAGACGGGCGTCCGGCCCGGCCAACGGGGGCGGGCCGGACGTTTCGCACAGGGTCCGGGCGAGCCGCCTCCTGGCGAGGACGCACCGCCCGGCGGCCGACACCCGGTCCACTGGCTCCGGCATAACGCGCTTCTCATTGGAATTAGGCATATTTTGTCAAGCAATGTCGAATTCATCAGGCGGCTGGCGCCGCAGACCGGAGACGTCGTGAACCACCTTCGCCTGGCCCCTGCCGTCGTCGCTGCGTTGCTGACGGCCTGTCTGACCGCATGCGGATCCGACGGCGGCGGCAGCGGCGCCAGCCCCACCGCGACCGCGTCCCCGACCCCGCGCGACACCTCCACCGAGACCCCCCGCTCGCAGAAGGAGTTCGAGGAATCGGTGTCGGCGGAGGCCGCTCGTGTCCGCGCATCCGCGTCGGCTGAGCTGGCCCAGGTCGAGGGCAGAGGAAATGCGATCGCGGACGTCTCCCAGAGCGGCGTGCCCACCGCACGCTCCGACGGTTCGCGTGCGGCGCTGGTCAGGGTCACCAACAGGACGAGTGAGCCCGCGTTCTACTCGGTACAGGTCGACTTCGTGGGCGCCGACGGCTCGGTCGTTGACTCGGTCGTCCTGGGCTTCGACGACATCCCGGCGGGAGAGCGGGCCCAGCAGTACGCCATCAGCAAGAAGGCCGGCGAGCAGCAGACCACCCCGCGTATCGCGAAGGCTCAGCGCAGTTAGGCCCTGTCCGGGCGGTCTTCGAGGATCAGCCTGCGGCGTCGGATGCATGGGGGCTCCCCAGGCCCGCCAGGGCCGAGACATGGGGCCTCCCCAGGCCGCCAGGGCCGAGACATGGGGCCTCCCCAGGCCCGCCAGGGCCGAGACATGGGGCCTCCCCAGGCCGCCAGGGCCGAGACATGGGGCCTCCCCAGGCCGCCAGGGCCGAGACATGGGGCCTCCCCAGGCCGCCAGGGCCGAGACATGGGGCCTCCCCAGGCCCACCAGGGCCGAGACATGGGGCCTCCCCAGGCCCACCAGGGCCGAGGGGACGTATCGCAAAGCCGGTAGGGGTACCGCCCGGCCGGAGGCCGGAGGAGATCGCCCTCGTACCGGACGTACTCGGGCGACTCCGACAACACAGCGAGGTGCCGCAGCTGTCCCGCGGGCCCGACAGGATCGCCCGGACAGGGCCCGGCCCGGGGCCGCGGCGAACGGTGGTGAGTGCGATGGCGAGCGGTTCGGCCGCGGACGCCGCGAACGAGGCTCTCCGGGAGATCCAGCAGCGGCCGGCCGGGCCGGCGGACGGCGGCGCTGCTCGACGGCTCACCACGGCTCACGGCGGGGGGAGCCGGAGGGCCCGGACGTCGCCCGTGAACGACGCCCGGGCCCTGTCCCCATCCCCGGTCTGCGCGCGCGTCAGCCGAGTCCGTCGGAACCGTCGCCCGGGACGGCCGCGCCGTCGTCCGCACCCGCGTGGCCGTTCCCGGCCTGTCCCGCACCGGCGTCACCGGCACCTTCGTCACCAGCGCCCGCGTCACCCGCGCCCGCGTCACCCGCGCCCGCGTCACCCGCACCGGCGTCACCGGCACCTTCGTCACCAGCGCCCGCGTCACCCGCACCGGCGTCACCGGCACCTTCGTCACCAGCGCCCGCGTCACCCGCGCCCGCGTCACCGGCACCTTCGTCACCAGCGCCCGCGTCACCCGCGCCCGCGTCACCGGCACCTTCGTCACCAGCGCCCGCGTCACCGGCACCAGCACCAGCACCGGCACCCGCACCGCCGTCGCCGATCTGCGCGCCGACCGCCTCCAGCGCCGTGGTGACCGGCTGGAAGAAGGTCTCGCCGCCGTTCGTGCAGTCGCCGCTGCCGCCCGAGGTCAGACCGATCGCGCTGCCGTCACCGGTGAACAGCGCACCGCCGCTGTCGCCCGGCTCGGCGCACACATTGGTCTGGATCAGACCGGTGACCGTGCCCTCCGGGTAGTTCACGGTGGCATTGAGACCGGTGACCTGACCGTCCTTCAGGCCGGTGGTGCTGCCCATACGGAACACCTGCTGCCCCACGGCCGCCTCGTCCGCCTGCACGATCTCGACCGTCTGTCCGTTGCCCAGGTCGACCGAGCTGGGGGCTTCGACCGCCGGGTCGTCGTACGTGACGAGCGCGAAGTCGCCTTCGCCAGGGAACGTGGCCGCCTGGACCGTACCGATGGGCGCGCCGTTCTGGTCCTCGGACCACTGCTCCGCGGCCACTCCGCAGTGGCCCGCCGTGAGGAAGCCGGGCTGCCCGTCCTGCGTGGTCACATTGAAGCCCAGCGAGCAGCGCGCGCCGCCGCCGAAGATGGCGTCGCCACCCTCGAGGAAGGTCTTGAACTCGCCCTCGGACTTCTGGATCTTGGCCATTCCCGAGCCCAGGGACTCCACCGCCGACTCGAGTCTGTCCCATCGGGCGCCGGCGACGGTGCGGTCCGCCGTGACCAGGATCTGGTTGGTCCTCGGGTCCAGGGCCCATGCGGTGCCCGGGATGGTGGCCTTCTTCGACAGGGTGCCGGTGGCGGCCTTGAGGTCGCCCCAGCTGTTGTTCGCGTCGCGGGCCACCGCACCGGCCTTGTTGACCTGCACGATCACATCGTTGTCGTCGCCCACGACATTGACCACGAGCTGCTGTTTGTCGGCGTCGTAGTAGGCGCCGCCATAGGCATCGCCGAGCTTCTGGCCGAGCTGCTCGAGGAGATCCGCCGCAGCTGCGGCGCTCAGTTTCCGGGGGGCCTCGGCCCCGGACCGGGAGTCGCCGTCCTGCGAGGCGTTGGCTTGGGGCAGCAGCACGGCTGCTGCGGCGATCCCGACCGCTCCGGCTCCCGCCAGAATGGCCTTTCGCTTGGGTATTCGCCTGTGACTCAACTCGTCGCCTCCTGTAGGGGGGTACGGAGTCCGGTTGCCGATGGGGAACCGGGGGGACGCGTCCGACCCTTGATACGGATGAGGCGGGAGTTGTACTCATCGCGATTGCGAAAGAGTATTTATGACGAGCTGTCAGACCAGTGCCTACGACGGGAGTTCGGTGCCGCACCGGCTGCAGTAACGTGCGCCGACGTCTTCGGCGGGGCGGTCGCAGCCCGGACAGACCCGATGGAGGACACATGCCGGCTCACCGCCCTCGACAGCCGCCGGAGCGGAGGCAGCGGATGAAGCGGCGTTGCGGATGGCGAGGCCCGGGCGGCGGCGGTGCGCCGTGACGAAGGCCAGCCCGACCGGCCCGGCGGACAGCGACCGGTACGTGCCCCGCGGCAGCCACACCACGCAGCCCGCCACCAGCTTCTGCCGGCGGCCGTCCGTCTCCAGCTCACCGGTGCCGGTCAGGACACACACCAGTACGTCCAGGTCGGGTTCGACATGGCCCTCCACCCTGTCGCCGGGCAGGACCCGGATCAGGTTGGCGTCGAGCTGCCGGCCTGCCGTGGACAGGCGCCACACAGCGCCGCCCTGGTCGGCGGGCACATCGATCAGATTCGCCAGCCCGGCGAGCACACCGGCCGAAGGGGGCCCTGCCATCCTTCATTCCTCCTGAGCACACGGACCGAGGGTCTCGGCAGATAGGCAGGACGGCCGAGCCGCGCCACCGTGCCCGTGCCCGTGCCGAGCAGTTGCCGACCGCACGCCGGGCCCTTCGCGAGGGCATCATTGCACAGTGCAAAAAGTCCGGCGGGGCTTTGCAGGACCCGCCTGGACGGCCAAAGGGGACACTCCCCGTCGGCCCCCACGGGCGGCAGGATAGAAAAGGGGCCATGGTCGAGCAGATTCAGCCGGGCGACGGCATGGACGACGTGGACGCGGTCACCGGCGCGGTGCTGACGGCGTCCCGGCTCCTCGTTGCCGTGTCCGCGCGTTCCCTCGCCTCGGTCGAGGACCGCGTGACGCTGCACCAGTTCCGGCTGCTGGTGGTGCTGTCGACGCACGGTGCCGCCAAGCTCGTCCTGCTGGCCGAACGGCTCGGGGTCAGCCCCTCGACCGCGATGCGCATGGTGGACCGGCTGATCGGCGTCGGACTGGTGAACCGGCGGACCAACCCGGACAACCGCCGCGAGACCGTGTTGCAGCTGACACCGGAGGGTGCGCGGATCGTCGAGGAGGTCATGGCGAGCCGCCGCAAGGAGATCGCGTCGATCGTGAAGCGGCTGGCTCCCGGGCAGCGTGCCGCGCTGATAGCGGCGCTGACGGCGTTCAACGAGGCGGGCGGGGAACCGGCTCCGGCCCGGCCGGTGGAACTGCATCCGCTGGGCTGGACCGGCGGAACCTGACCCCGGGACGGGAGCGGCACACCCCTCCCGCCGGTGGAATGATCATATATTCCGCAGATGACTGCCTTTGTGCGAGGAGTACTGGCCGCCGCCGTTCTGTGCACCTTGCTGGTCGGCTGCGGCACCGGGCGCAGCCCCGACGCCCTCCATGGGCCCTCGCCCGGCCTCTCGGCCGAGGCCGCATCGCCGCGGCAGGGGAAGCCGTTCCGGAACACCGCTCCGAGGTTCACACCGGGCCCGGCCGGGCTCACACCGGTGTTCCGGCGCGCAGCCGCCTCAGCGGCCGGCAAGGGGAGGACCGTAGCGCTCACGTTCGACGCGGACATGACGGCCGACCAGGGCAGGCGCGCGGCGGGCGGCGAGCGGTTCGACAACCCGGCGCTGATCGCCACCCTGCGGGAACTGAAGGTCCCCGCAACCGTGTTCATGACCGGCCGCTGGGCCGAGGAGTATCCGGACCAGGCGAGAGCGATCGGCGGCGATCCGCTCTTCGAGATCGCCAACCACTCCTACAGCCACTACGCCTTCACCGCACCCTGCTACGGACTGCCGGTGATCCGCAAGCAGGAGATGCGCTCCGACGTGGAGCGCGCCTTCGCCGCCTTCCGCGCGGCAGGCGTGCGCAATGTCGTGCCGTACTTCCGCTTTCCCGGCGGCTGCTACGACGACACGGCGCTGCGCGCCATCGGCCCCGCCGAGGTGACCGCCGTCCAATGGGACGTCGTCGGCGGCGACGCCTTCGCCACGGACTCGGACGCCGTCGCCGAGCAGGTCCTCAGCGGCGTGAGACCTGGCTCACTGGTGGTGATGCACTGCACCCGCAGCGCGGCCCCGGCCACCGAGCAGGCGATCCGGAAGATCGTCCCCGAACTCCGCGCGCGCGGCTACAGGATGGTCAAGGTCTCCGAGCTGATGCGCGCCTCGCTGCTCGCCGAGGATCCTGCGGGCGCGCACTGAGCCGGTCCGGGAGGTACGGGCCGGTCGGGCGGTCCTGTCGGGCGTCCTCGAGGACCGCCCGGTCGGGTCCTAGCCGGAACAGGCCGACCGCTGGGCCTCCTGCCACTCGCACACCGGGCACAGCGGCGCACCCTTGACCGACTCCGGGTACTCGGTCGGCTCGCGGCACAGGACGCATTCGGCGAAGGGCCCCTCGAAGGCCGCGGCCACTTCGGAGGCAGATGCGACGGCGGGTGGTGTCCCGCAGTACGGCTCCTGCACGTCCATGCGCTCACCCCTCCGGTCGTCGATGCGTGCGACCCCGACGGACCGTCCACCTGCCGTCCGCGCTGCTCATGGTCAGTTCTGGCCCGCCTTCTGCGGGGTGGCCTCGCTGGGCCGGACGATCACGAAGCCCTCTCCCTCCATCTTCATCTGTACCGCTTCGCCGGAACCGCCGCGGATCATCGAGCCGATCGACTGCGACCGGTGCAGCGAGGTGTGCAGCTGGGCGCTCCAGCCGACCACCGCGTCCGTGTCGACGAACACCGGCTGCTGGGCCGTGACCGGTATCACGATGGGGGTGCCCTCGCAGATGACGCCGAGCTTGCCGTAACCGCTGAAGACGCTGTTGAAGATGCCGCCACCCGTCATGCCGGCGCCCTTCACCGTCTTGATCTCGTACGTGAGGGTCGCATCGAAGCAGAGCACGTTGCGGCCGTTGATGGTGAGCGCGTCGCCCTGGTCGATGTCCACGATGAAGCAGTTGGCCGCCTCGTGCGCGAACCACGCCTCGCCCTGGCCGCGCACGGCCATCAGCGGCAGACCCTCGCCGGTGACGGCGCGCTTGAGCATGCCGCCGATGCCCTGGCCCTTGCGCTCGAACTGGAGGTTGCCGCGGAAGGCGATCATCGAGCCCTGTCGCGCGTGCATCTCGCCGTTGACCGCGTACTTGATCGACTTGGCGTTCTGCAGGGTCATTCCGGGCACAGCCGCCTGCTGTGCCATGTTCTCGGTGGAGAAAAGATCACTCTTCATACCGGGCATCGTCGCCCGGAGGCATACGTTCCGCCAACACCCCCCGCTGTGGCGGCTGTCAGACTGAACGCGTGAGCAGCGAAGACACCCCCACCGACGGCCCCGGCAGCCCTTTCCGGCACGAGAGGACCTCGCGCGACGAGGCACCGCAGTTCGTCCTCCCGCTCGTCGTACACATCGAGAAGGCCGAACCCCCGGCCCGTACCGACGCGCTGGAGACCGCGGCCCGTGCGGTGCTCGCCATCCTCGGCGACGAGCGGTCCGAGGGCGACGGGGAGTGGGCGCGCTCCATGCGCGACTGGCACGACGGCCGGATCCGCAAGGTGGTGCGCCGGGCGCGCGGCGCGGAGTGGCGCAAGGCCGCGGCGCTGCCCGGCATCACGGTGACCGGTACGACCGCCGAGGTACGGGTCTTTCCGCCCGTCCCCCTCGACGGCTGGCCCAAGGAACTGGCCAAACTGCAGGTTTCGGGCACCGAGCTGGCCGACCCCGAGCCGCCCGCGGCCCCCGACCTCGCCGGACCGGTGCTGTGGCTGAGTCCCGAGATCGAGATGTCGGCGGGCAAGGCCATGGCACAGGCGGGACACGGCGCCCAGCTGGCCTGGCTGGACCTTCCGGACGCGCAGCGCAAGGAGTGGCGGGAGGCCGGGTACCCCCTGTCGGCGCGTACGGCCGACGCGGCACACTGGCGCACACTCACGGTCAGCGGCCTCCCGGTGGTGCGCGACGCGGGCTTCACGGAGATCGCGCCCGGGATAACTCTTGCAGTGGAGGGGGCCCACCGCGTCGGTACTCTCCCGCGCCTACCACGGCAGTAGGCGGGCTACTGTGCGTCGACGTCTCCGACAGCCCGCTGATCGCCGTCAACTCCCCGTGGACTGCGGAGGCTCCGGCGGAAGGAGTCGGCCGAACGAGCCCC
This sequence comes from Streptomyces sp. NBC_00390, assembly GCF_036057275.1. Lineage (NCBI taxonomy): Bacteria > Bacillati > Actinomycetota > Actinomycetes > Kitasatosporales > Streptomycetaceae > Streptomyces > Streptomyces sp. NBC_00390. The sequence continues at coordinate 1,763,691 of NZ_CP107945.1, forward strand.
GGGAATAGCCAGTGGGCCAAGTTGCCGTCGGCATGGGGCGTCGATCCGCTCGTTGGCAGACTGGTTGGGCCCTAAAGAATCAAGGCGTGGGTTTTGCCTGTGGTGTGACAGTGACGCCGTGTGCGGTGGTGCAGACGAGGAGGCCGGTCAGTGTGGTCAGGTGTCCGCTGCGGGAGCGAGGGTGTGCCCGTGCTGGTCCATCTGCTGTCCGATCTCGCCGGTGGCCTGGCGGATGGTGTCCTTGCTGACGGTGAACAGGGGGACGAGCATGGTGGGCGACAGGGCGAGGTGCTGGTGCAGCGCGGTGGCCAGGACGCGGTCAGCCCGGTCAGTTCGGTGCTGGTCATGCCGGTCAGGGTGGGGTGCGACAGGGCCTCACGCTCAAGGCGAGCTGCCGGTCCGCTGGAGTTCGCCGGCTGCGTGGGCCGGGGGGTGCACGGTGTAGTTGCATTCCCCGTGTGAACCGCCCCGGTTCACACGGGGCAGGCCTGAGCCTCCAACGAACCCAGGGCGGTTCACAGCAATCACCACTGTCAGTTCTTGATGAAGTCCGGAACCACCTTGGGCGGCCAGATGCCAACCTTCAGTACGCCCATGGAGTAGGCACGAGAGACCAATGCGGCCCGGTTCGGCACACGTAATTCCCGCAGCAGACCAGTCACGTGGTACTCGATGCCCTGCCGGCTCAGGTGCAGCCGTGAGGCGAGCGGGATGGTCGACAGTCCGGAGGCTATGCCCTCAAGTATGCGGGCGTCGATCGGGCTCAGGAGCTTCTTGTTGCGACCACTTACGGCCGCCTCCGAGTCGGCTGAACCAGTTCCCGCGTTGGGCATCATGACGAGGATGGACGACTCATCCGGGAGTCCGCCGCGCACCATGATGGCCGTCAGCGGGACAGTGAACGTAGCGTCGTCCGGTCCCACCGCGATGACGTCGGCGGCGAACCGGTCGCGGCGGCCCTCGGTGAGGCCGGAGAACTGGCGCATCAGCGGCTGCTGGACGCTCGGATGGACCAGGTCACTGAAGGTCCGGCCGCACAGCTCCGCCGCCGACTTGCCGAACTGCCAGAAGAACTCTTCGTTGGCCTGCTGGATGGTCAGGGCATGGTCGAGCCGGGCCATGCTCAGGCGGCTGTCGCTGGCGAACCCCGTCCGGGGCAGCCGACCGTCCTCGAAGACGGGATCGTGGACGTGGGCCTTCGGGGCGGGGAGGGAAGAAGTGACGGAGCTCGTCTGACGTCGTGGGTTGGTGACCTGCGGCATGATCGCCCTTCGTACGGTGGGGGTCCGTATGCACAGCGCACTATCGTCTTGGGCGTTCCCTCGTGGAACGCCCTCGTCAACGGATCGCGGTGGGTCGAGCCACTCGCGCATGACATCGTTGGCGAAGACGACGCTTTCCTCGTCGCCCTCAGTAGGGGTACGCCGGCCTGCGCAGCAGTTGGTCCTTCGGTGATGGATGGACGGGGACAAACGGGGGGACGGTCTGCACGGCGATGGCCTGCCCGATCCACCGTCGTCCGGCGGACCGCGTCAAAAAACGCGACAGTGACCTCGCCGGCGGCCTTGCACCGCCGGGACTGAGCCCCAGCGTGATGCCCGCATCAGGTGGACATCCAACGCTGGAGAGGGGGACAGCAGGGACCAACCAACTCACCACCGCCCATGGCCGCCCTTCAGGATTTCAAAGGACTCTCCTTTCTTGTGTGAAGTAACGGCCGGGGAGAATACGGATCATGGGACGCGCACGTTTCACCGAGTCCTTATCACTGGAACATAGTTGAACCCTAGAGATTCCCTGATGATCCGGTCAACGCGATCCGCCCTACTCGCGCCGATTCTGTGGGGTTACCCCAGGAAGGTTCGGTCAGCGCCACGAGCATCGCACCTTCACTTCGGTACGGTCGCAAACGAGCAGGTCAGACAGGCAACCCCAACAAAATCGCCCGGTCTTTCGATCGAGTTTCAACCGAAGGCCCGGGCGGATGCGCGAACAGTTCCCCTTTCAACAAGGAGCGTGTGCGTGCGTGTCGTGCAGAACTGCAGCAAGCTGACACCTGCCCGAAACTCCGAGTTTACGATAGGAATTCGTAAGATGCTTTTCCACGGCCCGTGCACTGACTTGAAGTTCAGTCGCAATTTCCCGATTGGTGAGGCCGCTGACAGCCAATGCGGCCACGCGGCTCTCGGTACGGGTCAGCACCGCCGCCGCGGTGCGGGCCGAGGCCCTGCGCGCCACCGCCGCGGGTACCCATGGCACGCCGCAGGACTTCGCCAGTTCTCCCGCCTCGCGCAACAGCCGGTTCGACTCCGCGCCACTGCCCAGCATCTGCCCCAGATCGCGCACAGCCCTGAAGAGCTCCAGCTCGTTGACGGAGCCACGGAGCGTCTCGACGGCCTCCCGTAGCAGATCGACGCTCGCGCCCGTCCCTTCCGTCAGCGCCTGCAGCCGTAGTGCCCTGCCAATGGCTACCGGCGCTCCCCACTCTCTCGCCTGCGAGTACTCCTCGACCGCGAGTGTCCGGGCGATGTGGTGGTCACCGAGCCGGTGGGACAGGGAGATCGCCCAGGGGCGCCACGGGAAGAGAACAGGGTTGCGCCACCCCGCGCACTCCAGTTGGCGACCGCAGTGCATGGCGGTGTCCAGTGCCGCGGTGGCATCTCCAGCCTGAGCCTCCTGCGAGATCCGCAACAGGCTCAGCAGCGCGGCTGGGACCGGCCCAAGCGGCTGGCCTGGCGCCTCCGTCGCCACCCGCGTCTCCAAGTGCGCATCCTGTGTCGACAGCGTCAGCGCGGCGAGTACGGCGGCGTAGAAACAGCGGCGCTCCTCGCTCACGGTCCCATCCAGGCCGACGACGCGCTGCGCCTCCTCACGCGCCTGGGGCAACCGGCCCAGAGCAAGCTGGAACAGCTCGCGCTGGGCATGCCCCACGGCACCGGGCGTGCCACCATCCCTGCTTGCGCTCTGCTGGGCAGCATTCAGCCAGGGCTCGGCAGCCTGTACGGAATCGGCCCCCACCAGGGTCAGCAGGACCAGGTGGACCACCGAGCCGTGGCCGGGGGCGGTGGCCGCCTCCCATTCCAGGATGCCGCGGGCCTGCCGCGCAACCTCCGACGCCTCGCCGTCGGCGCCGAGCGCCGACGCGTACAGCAGCACGGCCAATAGTTCCCGGCCACCGCGCGTGCGGACGAGGACGGAAGGCTCCAGCGCCCGCAGCCTCGCGACGGCATCGGTGAGTTGCGCGTAGTCGCAAAGGCCCGCGTAGCGCAGCCTCGCTTCCAAACGGTGCGCCTCCTCACTGCCGGCGCCTTCCTGAGCATCAGGACCCGCCAGATCCTCGGCAGCCCGTCTGAACAGGTCGATCCTCGCGGGGCTCAGGGGGGCGGTCAAACAGGGCGAGAGCTGCAGCGCGGCAGTGGCCCGGTCACGGGCCGTGGGGAGCAGGGGCACAGCCTGAGCGATGTGGCGTTCGGCGGCGGTCGGGTCGAAGGACCCCTCCGCAGCAGCTAGTTCAACCAGGAGCCGAGCCCTCGTCCGGTCCTGCTCGACCGCGTCCAGCAGCGCCCGTTGCAGATACCGGGCGGCCAGTTCCGGCGCGCTTCTGTGTGCGGCAGCGTCCGCCGCGCTGCGCAGAACCGGAACGGACCAAGAGTGCCTGGAGGTGGGCACCTCCATCAGGTGGGCAGCTACCTCTTCCGCCGGGCGACCGTGTTCATACAGGATCTCGGCGGCGGCTTCGTGCCGACGCTGGAGCTCGGCGGAACTCATCGAGCACTCGACCGCTTCGCGCACCGCCGGGTGCGCGAAGCGCGGCTGGCCCGCCTCAGCCAGCAGCCCAAGCCGGTGCAGCGCGCGCAGTGCCGTCGCCAGGCCGACGTCGTCGAGGCCCGCGAGCCGGCCGACAAGGTGGGAGTCCTGCTGCCCGTCCGGGGTGGCGATGGCGAGCCCAGCCGCTGCGTCCCTGACCGGTTGCGGTTGCATGAGCAGGCAGCTCGTGATCCGGTCCCGGAGCCGGACAGAGTGCGGCGAGCGCGCGACGTGGGCGTTGCCGGCCAGTGGCCGGCAACCGGTGGCGGAGAGTTCAGAGAGCCCGGAGAGAAGGAAGAGCGGATTGCCCCGGGAAGTCTCGTGGCACGCCCGCACGAACTCCTTGTCGGCGGGCCGGCCCAAGTGCTCGCGGACGAGTTCCCCGGTGGCGGCCAGGGACAGCGGCGCGGGTCGCAGGACGTGTGCCGAGGCCGCCGCGACCTCCTCGACCAGCGGGTCGCCCGCACCGGGATCGCCGTCGCGCAGTGTGCACACGAGCAGCATCCGCAGGCCCTCCAGGCGCAGGACGAGATGAGCGAGCCAGCGCAGCGACCAGGCATCCGCCCACTGCACGTCGTCGACGAGAACCAGCAGAGGTACCGTGGCGCTCACTTCGGCCAGCAGCGAGCGCAAGTCCCGCAGAATCGTTTCGTCCGGTGCGTGGGTGTCGTAGTCCAAGACCTGCCGGGCGGCTTCTGCGCCGGCGAACCAGTGTTCTCGGGCCTGGCTGGATGCAGTGGTCAACACACTGTCAAACAGCTGGCGTACCACCCCGAAGGCAAAGTCCCGTTCCCCCGCCGCCGCGTTGGCCCGTAACAGGTGCACCGTCTTCGGATCGACGCGCTCGGACAGTTCACGTAACAGCGCCGATCGACCAATTCCCAGGGGGCCGGCCACCAGAAGGAGCGAGGATCTCCCTCCGGCAGCGGCGCGCAGAGCGCCCTGTGCCACCGCCAGTTCGGCTCCTCGGTCGAGCAGCATCGCGTTCAGTGTCCTTCCGTCGCGCGGACCAGTGCCCGCAGTTCCTGACGCCCGTTGATGCACAACTTGCGGTACACCCGGGCTAGCCGGAGTTCCACGGCACGGCTGGAGACCTGCAGCACAGCGGCTATGTCACGGTTGCTGCGGCCGATGCCGGCGAGCAGTGCGGCCTGCCGCTCACCCGGGGAGAGCACGTCCCAGCCCGGAACCGGTACCGTTTCGGCGGCCATTCCGGCCAGGGCACGAGCCCGGGCCGCCATCGGGGCTGCCGGATGGGCGGCGGTCAGCGCGCTCAGTTCGACCAGGGACACCGCCGCCAGCTGCCGGTCACCCCCGGGGGCGGTCAACTCCGTGGCGGTGAACTCGGCGAGCACGCGGGCGTATTCCGGACCGGTCGGTCCGGACCGGACTGCTTCCATGGCCGAGCGGAGGGTGGCCAGACGGTCTTTCCGCGCGGTCACCAGGACTGCAGTCAGCTCGGCCCAGGCGACGCTGCTGCCGATGCGCCAGCGCCGGGCGAGCGTCAGCTCCTGCTCGCTGAGGCTCAGGGCCGCGTCTGCATCACCCGCGGCGTGGCAGGCCAGCGCGGTCAGCGAACGCCAAGGCACCAGAGCGGGATTGAGATGGTGACGGCTCAACAGCCGGCGGCCGCATTCCAGCAGCTGGTCCCGCGCCTCCGCGGGGCTGCCGGAGCGCAATGCGACCACGCCCCGGGCGAACAGCAGATGGGGCCAGTACTCGCTGTGTTCGGCAGCGGACGGCATGGGCATGGTGACGCGGTCACGGGCTCGCTCATCACGGCCGCTCTCCACGTCGACGATGGTGCCGATGCCGTGCAAGTGCGGCAGGACGGCAGCCGACCGCACGAGCAGGCCCACCGCCTGCTCGGCCTCCCGCAGGTCCCGCTCGGCCTGGGCAAGCCGACCACGGCGCAGATGGACCTCGCCGCGCAACGCGAGAAGGCGCGGGGCAGCCAGCCGGAGCCGGCTGCCGCCGAGTGTGCCAAGCAACCGGTTCAAGCCGGCTTCCGCCTCGTCCAGCGCGTCGGCGAGGCACAGGGCCTTGCAGGCGGCCAGCGTAGGCTGGACGAGCGGGCCGTCGGACCGGTGATCGTAGGCCAGGGCCGTCCGCGCCAGGCTCCGGACTTCGTCGAGCGCCTCGCCGTACAGGGCCAGTTGCCAGGCACGCACGGCGGCCTGAGCGGGTGAGGCCGGCCGCTTAGGAAGCGGTGGGACCGAGGGAACGGACACCACGTCGTGCTCCTGAGCGGTGGGGTCGGCGGCCCAGAACAGCGCGAGCATATCCTCCCGTTCGGCGCCGGTCGCCTCCGTCAGCACGTCCGTGAGAGCGCGGCGCACAGCCCGGGTGCCGCCTGCGGTGATGCCGAGGTCGGCGGCGGCTACACGCACCACGACGGGGTTGCCGGGCGTGCGGATCAGCCGCTCGATCCGCAGATCACCCGCCTCAGGCTCGGTGACCAAGTGCACGGCGGCCAGTTCCAGGTCAAGCCGCGCGCGCTCGGCGGGGTCCCGTACCTCCTGCGAGGCTCGGGTGAGCAGTACGACGGCGCGCCCGTGTGTGTCGTCCCGGACCGCCCGGTCCGCGTCCCGTCGCAGCGTCCGCACCGCCCAAGGCGCTGCGATCGGGCGGGCGCCGAGCAGCAGATCGGCCACCGCCCTGTCCTCGGCTCCGGCGCGATGGGCAAGTTCGGCGGCCTGCGTGTGCAAGTCGGTCCGGTCAGCTGCGGTCATCCCCTCCAGGACCCGCGTGCGCAGGGACGGTTCGACCCGCAGACGGCCGCCCGGCAGGCCCTGGATACCGACCGTCTGCGTCAAGGCGGCGCGCAGCCGGTGCTGGTTGAGACGGGTCGCGCGTGCGAGAGCGCACACGAAAGGGAAGTCGAGCAGGTCTCCGCAGACAGCCAGGGCCCGTACCACCGCGCCCCCTTCCGAGCCGAGCGTGTGCATCGCGTGGACGAGGTGGTCGCCGCGTACCTCGGTGCCGATCGTGTGGAGGAGCGACACACGGGCTGCGCCCGTGTGGTGCCCTAGGGCGCCGAACCGCAGCAACAGGTCGTGGAGCACCGCGGGTTGGCCGCCGCTGATCCGGCCCGCCTCCGCCGCGAACCGCTCATCGTTCCCCGGCCCACAGATCCGCGTGACCGCGGCTGCGACCTCATGCGGTGACAGCGGCGCCAGGGGCAGGTGGTGGCAGGAGGCTGGGCCCGGAGCAGAGCCGAGCGCGCTCAGCCATCCCGGTTCATCGGCCACCGCTTCGCTGCCACCGCACGCGACGACGAGCGGCAGACCGGCGGACCGGCGCAGCAGCGCCTGGAGCCAGTGCAGCGACTCCCGGTCGAGCCAGTGCGTGTCCTCGACGGCCAGGACGGTCGGGTGCTCACGCACGGCGCGCAGCACCCTCGTCAGGCCCGGAAGAGGCTCGGGTCGCGCTGCCCGATGGCTCGTGGCCATGCCGTCGAGTTGGTCCAGCAACTGTGTCACCACGGCATACGACTGCTCCTTCTCCGACAGGACGGCGCGGGCGTGCAGCACCCGGCGACCGGCCGTGCGTGCCCGGTCCACGGCCCAGCGGACGAGGGCGCTCTGGCCGGATCCACTTCCGCCCGACAGCGTGACCAGTACCGGGCCCGCGGTGTCCAGGGCGTCGACCAGCGCCGCCAGGCGCGTCCGTTCCCGTTCACCGGTGCAGGGCGGCAGATGTGTGGCGGCCGTCGCCGACTGGGCGTGGTGGAACCGGGAGGAGTTGGCCGAATAAGTCATCCGGTGCTCACCTGGCTCTCCAGCCTCCGCTCCTTCGTCCGTGGCGTGCGTCTCCGGCAGGGCGGACATTCACGTTCCCTCCAGCACTGATGCGCCCGGGAGCTGCATCGAGCGGCCCTGGACGGCGCGCAGAGCGAGGCCGAGTCCCTCCCGTCGACGCACCCCGAGCTTGCGGTAGACATTGGTCAGATGGGACTCGACGGTCCGCACGGTGACGAACAGTCGTTGTGCGATCTGGCGGTTGCTCGCTCCGGACACCGCCAGTCCGGCCACCTTGAGCTCGGTCGTGGTAAGCAGACCCCCAGTCGACGTACCGGTGGCGCCCGCCATCCGTCCTCCGGCGGAGACCAGCAGGTTGCGGGCCGACTCCGCCAGCGCGAGCGCGCCGCAGCCACCGGCGAGGCCCGCCGCTCTGCGCAGCCGGTTCCGGGCGGCGGTCTCGTCGCCGTGCAGGAGGAGGGCTCGGCCAAGGGCGTATTCAGCCCGGGCGCATTCGGCAACAGCGGGTGAGCGGGACAGGTGATGCACCGACTCGGCGAGCAGATCGACCCCTGCCCGGCCCCGAGTGAGCACGCCCCGTGCAAGCGCGGCAAGGCCGAGGGCGCGTGGCGTTCCCCAGCGGCGGGCGCGTTCAGCTCCCTGGTCGGCGAGTTCCCTGCCGTCGGCGGGGTGGCGCATGGCCGCGAGGATGAGGCAGGCCTCCGCCCACCACGGGGTGACCACCGGGTTCACCACACCGGCAGCCTCCTGTGCCCAGCCGCACTCGCGCAGCAGCCGAAGGGCCTGCGCGGGGTGACCGGCGGCCCAGCGGGCCCGAGCCCGGGCGTACAGGTACAGCTGGTTTTCGATGGCGGAGCTGCTCGGTTCGGCGCGGCTGATCCCGTCCAGAAGGCGCTCCGCCCGCTGGGGCTCGCCCTGGTCGACGAGAGCAGACGCCAGCACCGCACGCGCCTGCCGCATCCACGCGTCACTGCCCGATTCGCCCACCGTGTCGATCGCGACGCGGGCCGCGGCGGTGGCATCGAAGAAGGCGCCGTCGCGGCGCAGCAAGGTGGACCGTGTGGTCAGGGCAAGTACGCGAGTCCAGGAGGCCGGTTCATCGGCGGTGCGGCGTAGCACGGTGTCGAGTGCGGCGTGCGCGTCCGCGGTCTCGTCGGCGAGGGCGAGGGTGGTGGCGGCGGCTAACTGCAGCCAAAGCGGTTGTTTGGGGGCGGCGACGAGCACCCGGCGGACGTCCCGCACCGCCCTCTCCCGGGAGTGGCCGGACAGTGCGTCGTGCAATGCGCCGAGCGCCGCTGTCTGGAGCGGGTCGCTGAGGCCGGTTCGCACCTGGTGCGGCGCCGTTAGGGGACCGCGGGGTTGCCGGCCCGCCGTGTCAGTTCGACGCCGCCCCATGAGCAGCAGGACGGCCGCCACCTGGTCGCGCAGCTGTACGTCGGTCTGCGAGTCGTTCGTGAGGGTGTCCCGGGCGGCTTCCAGGGCCTCCAGCAGTTCCGCCCGGTGAGAGGCCGGGAGGGGCACGGTCAGGCAGGCCATGGCGTATTGGACCGCGATGCTGGCTCGTGCGGCGGTGTCTGCGGCGTCGGCGAGTGCGGTTCGGAACAGCGCAGCCGCGGCCAAGGGGTCGGTGGGGGTCACGGCGAGGGCGAGCCGCAGTCGGGCTTCGGCGTCGTCCGGCTCCGCCTCCAGGGCACGGCGCAGGAAACCGGCCGCGTCGCTGAAGGCGCCGCGCTGCTCGGCCCAGGCGGCGGCATCCCGCAGTACTGCCGCCATCCACGGTTCGTGGACTTGGGGCAGCTCAACCAGATGCCGGGCCACCTGGTCGGCCGGGCTGCCAGCGTCGCTGAGCAACAGGGCGGCGCGCGCGTGCAGTTCTGCCCTCTGGCTGACACTGAGCGACTCTAGAAGCGCGTCCCGTACGGCGTCGTGCACCACTTCCGCGCCATCAGGGGACAGGGCTCCGGCGTGGCGCAGTACTGTCACCGCCTCCTCGGCCGACCCGCGATCCACGTCCGCCAGGACCGCGATGTACTTGAGGGGTTCGGTGCCGAGCAGCGCGACGGCAGCCGCGGCGCTCCGCAGGTCGGCGCGCTCACGGGCGAGCACGCGCCGCACCGACCTGGCTCCCATGCGAGCGCCCAATTCCACCGCCTGGCGCGCGCCCGCCTCGTCCGGGCCGGCCCCCCGGCGTCGCAGTTCGCGCAGCAGTCGTACAGCGGTCCGCGGGTTGCCGCCGGTCACCGCGGCCACGTCCCGGGCCAGTCGGGGGTGCACCGGTGTCCCGAAGACCTGCTCGGCCAGGCTGCCGACGGTGTCGGTACCGAGAGCGCCGAGGTGCAGGAGGGACATCGCGGGTTGCGCAAGGAGGCCGGCCCAGGCCTCGGGGGCTCGCAGACGGGCCTCGGAACGCCGTGCGAGGAGGACCAGCAGGGGGTGCCCGGCCGCCCGCCGCAGGATGAAATCCAGCCAGCGCAAGGAGTGTTCGTCGCAGTCGTGGGCATCGTCGAGCGCGAGGATGAGTGGTCGATGCGCCATCAGACGTAAGGCGTGCCTGTGGAGTCGGCGGAACACCGGGTAAGCGGTGGGGAGGCTGAACCGTTGTGTACCCCCGGGTCCGGGCAGGAACTCAGCCGGATGGCCGGCACCCCCGTCTGTCTCCTCGCGGTGTGTTGCCGGGGTGCCCGTCGCCGCGAACAGGGCCCGTAATCCGGAGTATGCCCCGGCCCCTCCGGCCGCCTCCCCGCAGTGGCCGCGCAGCACCGTCATGCCCCAGCATCCGGGGGTACGCAGCAGCGAGTCGAGCAGAACGCTCTTCCCGAAGCCGGAGGGCGCGGTGAGGATCGCGCATCCGGTATCGCCGCGGCGCGCGGCGCTCACCCGCGCGACGAGTGCTGCCAGTTCGTTGTCGCGGCCGAGCAATACGTCGTGCTGCAGTATTTTCCCATGGTTACGCACGCAACCCCCTCGCACCCTCAACACACCTTTTAGCAACATTGCTCGGCGACCGACTCGCTCGCGAATTTGCAGCAAATTTCCGCCGAGGTGAGCAGCGCACCCAAACAGCACGAATCACATTTGCGCAAGCTTGCGAGGATCGCCGGAGCACCCCCCTGGTTCCGGAGGATACCTCCTTTGGGTAGCCGAGATAGCAGGGGGCGCGCCGCCATGAAAGTTCCCGTCATCACATCACTAAACCCGATTCGATAAATTGCGACAAAGGTGACGAACAGTCACAAATCTTGCTCTTCCAACTGCGGAAGTCTAAGGAATTCCCGGCGCCGACCATGAGATTACATAGGGATGCAATGTGGACCCCGGCCTCGGACAACGGGGGAGCGACGAGCGCCGCGACAAGAACGATTCCGCCCGTCGACCTTCCGGAACTCGGACACCCCGCCAGGGCGCGGCATGGCGCCGCCCGGCAGCTCCCGCGACTGAATTCAGAGGGTCGAGGGTTCGAACGGATCGACGTGACAATCAGCACACACTGTCTGGACGACTTCGGCGCCCACCACGCAGGTACTCTTTCCGAAGTTGACCCATCCCCGAGAACGCGACGCGATCCGGCCATTCGTTTTCGGCCCGCATCCCACTCATCGGCACCGGCTCTCCATCAATCAACCACTCGGATAAGTCCGCCCAGTGCAGCCTTCCGGGTAATTTTCCGCGAACGACGCTCCCTCTCCTGAAAATTCTCTGATTCGACTTCCGGCCGCGGTTTCCCCTCCCGGAATCCCATCGAGGAAACGCTTTCCCCTCGCGCCAGACAGCACAGGAGACCGACCCGCCGGGCCGCTTCCTGGCCCGATTCAACTGGCCGCAAGCCCCGGTCCCGCCCAAGCATGTGCGGAACAAGGACCCGTGATGCGCACTCTGCTGGTCGACAACTACGACTCGTTCACCTACAACCTGTTCCATCGCATCGCCGAAGTGAACGGACGCGAGCCCGAGGTCGTCCGCAACGACGACCCCGCCTGGCGTCCCGGCCTGCTCAAGGGCTTCGACAACGTGCTGCTGTCCCCGGGGCAGGGCACCCCGTTCGAGACCGCCCGCTCCGGTATCTGCGCCGAAGTAACCGCACACGGACGGCTGCCGGTGCTCGGGGTGGGTCTCGGCCACCAGGCCATCGCCCTGGCGCACGGCGGTTCGGTGGGCCGGGCCCCCTGGCCGTGCCATGGACGCACCTCACCCGTGCGGCACACCGGCAGCGGTCTTTTCCACGGCCTGCCCAACCCGCTGGAAGTGGTCCGCTACCACTCCCTCGCGGTCACCGGCCTCTCGCCCGCCCTGGAGCCGGCCGCCTGGGCGACGGACGACGGCGTGGTCATGGCCCTGCGGCACTGCGCCCTCCCCCTGTGGGGCGTGCAGTTCCACCCCGAGTCCGCCGGCGCCGAGACGGGCCCTCATCTGCTGGCCAACTTCCGTGACCTCACCGAGCGGCACGGCCGTGTACGAACCGTTCTGCCGATGCACGCTCCCATGCCCCCCAGAGCGCCGGGCCGGTCCCCGCGCGGCGGCCGGCCGCCCCAGCGGCGACGCCAACTGCGGGTGCTGCTAAGGCGACTGCACGGCCACAGGAACGCCGAGGCCGTCTTCGACCGGCTGTTCCGCTCCGGTGACCATGCGTTCTGGCTGGACAGCAGCCGGACCGGCGTCGGTGCAGGGCGTTTCTCCGTACTGGGCAACGCCGACGGGCCGCTCGCCCGAATCGCCACCGCGAACGTCGCCAAGGGCACCGTGTCCGTTCAGGCGGCGGGGTCGGTGGAGGTCGTACGCAGCGGCTTCCTGGACTTCATCGAAGCGGACCTGCGCTCCCTCGCGGTCGACTGCCCGGACGTGCCGTGCGACTTCGCGCTCGGCTGGGTCGGCTTCCTCGCCTACGAGTTGAAGGCCGAGTGCGGGGGCGCGCGAGCCCACCGGTCACGGCATGCCGACGCCGTCATGGTCTTCGCCGACCGAGCAGTCGTCCTGGACCACGACACGGACACCCTCCATCTGCTCGCCCTCGCCGAGGAAGGGCAGGAAGCCCCGGCGCGGGCCTGGCTCAGCACCGCCCACGCAACCCTCACCCACCTGCGGCTGCCGCATGCCTCGGCCGCCTCTCACCCGTCGGCCGCCACGCCGGTACGACTTCGACTGCGTCACGAGCGCGAGCGGTACCTCAGGCTCGTCGACGCCTGCCAGGAGGAGCTGGCGGCCGGTCGCAGCTACGGCGCGTACCTGGCCAACATGATCGAGGCCAGAACGGGCCTCGACCCCTGGCACGCCTACCGATCCCTGCGGCGGATCCATCCGGCTTCGTTCGGAGCCTTTCTCAGCTTCGGTCCCTTGTCAGTGCTCAGCGCCTCCCCCGAGCGTTTCCTTCACGTCAACCAGGACGCACGGGTGGAGTCGACCATCGTGGGTGGCTCCCGGCAGCGCGGAGCCACCCCGCAGGAGGACGCGCTGCTGGTCGCGGACCTGGCGACCAGTGAGCGGGACCGGGCCGAGCATCTGACACTCGTTGACGTTGTCCGGCACGATCTGGGCTCCCTCGCCCTCACCAGCAACGTCTCGGTCGATCCGTTCTTGGATGTGGAGACGGGTGCCACGGCCCACCGCATGGTGAGCACCGTACGGGCAAAACTGCGCGCGGACGCCGGAGCCGCGGCCGCGGTGCGCTCGGCTTTCCCGGGTGCCTCGGTCACGGGCGCCCCCAAACTCGGCACGACTCGGATAACCGACCGGCTGGAGAGCGGCCCCCGCGGCATCCACACGGGCGCGGTCGGGTACTTCTCCCTGACCGGTGCGGCCGACTTCGCCCTCGCCACACACACCGCGTTGCTCACCGGCCACGGACTGCGCTATGGCGTCGGCGCCATCATCACCGCGGCGTCCGACCCTGACCACGTGCTCGAGCAGACCGCCCTCCAGGCAGAACCGCTGCTGACCCTGCTGGGTGCCCGCCTGCCCGGGCGCGGCAAGGCTGTGCGTGCCTCCCGGGGGCGGCACTTCTAGGGTTTTCCCGAATGTCCCTGCCCGAGTATCGAAGGCAACCGTCCCACCCTCCGCGGCAGGAGGCCGGGGTACCGGACCGACCAACCCATAGGAGACAGTGATGTCCTGACCCAGTCCAACGCCTCCCCCGCATCAGGAAGGAGACGAGAACGTGATCTAGGCACATGGCGTCAGCAAAGCCTTCGGCTCCCTACGCGCACTCAACTCGGTCGCCCTGTCCACTCCTCGGGAACGGTACTGACGCTACTCGGCCACGACGGAGTGGGCAAACCACCCCTGTCGGCATTCTGACCGCGGCCCTGGAGCCCTCCGTCGGCCGGGCGACGGTGCCGGCTTCGACATGACCCGCGAGTGCCTGCAGGCCCGGCGGCGCATGGGGCTCAGCGGCCACCACGGCCCGCCGCGTCAGAGCGGGACGCGGTGCACAGTACGCCGACCTGTGTCCCGGCCTGGCGATCACCGTGCACAAGGACTGAGCACGCGCACCGTCGCAGCCCCGCGGCCCTGTCGCCGCTCCCCAGCAAGAAAGGACCCGAGCTGTTGAACAGCGTGGACGACGACCTGGCCATGTGGGTCAGGCGATATCACCCGGCGCCCGGCAATGCCCCCCGGCTGGTCTGCTTCCCGTACGCCGGCGGGTCGGCCAGCTTCTACCTGCCCATGTCGACCGCCTTCTCCTCCAGCGCCGACGTCATCGCCCTGCAGTATCCCGGCCGACAAGACCGCAGGCTGGAGCCCTGTGTCACCGACATCGGGGAACTGGCTGACCGGATCACCGACAAGCTCCTCCAACTGGACGAGAAACCGACCCTGTTCTTCGGTCACAGCATGGGGGCCGTCCTCGCCTTCGAGACGGCGTGGCGACTGGAGCAGAAGGGCTCAGGAGCCGCGCCCCGAGCCCTGGTCGCGTCGGGGCGCCGGGCGCCCTCCACTCATCGCGCGGAGAGTGTCCACCGGCGCGACGACGACGGCATCATCGCCGAGTTGAAGATCCTTGACGGTACCGACCAGGAGGTGCTGGGCAACGAGGAGATCCTACGCATGGCGCTGTCGGCCATCCGTGGCGACTACGAGGCGATCGAGAGGTACCACTGCGGCGAACAGCGCCGCGTGAGCTGCCCAATCACCGCTCTGACCGGCGACGCCGACCCGCGCACCACCATCGACGAGGCAACGGCCTGGGAGCGGCACACCGACGGCTCCTTCCGACTGGAGGTGCTGCCCGGCGGGCACTTCTTCCTGACGGGGCAGCAGGCCGCGGTCGTGTCCCTCATATCCCGCGAACTCGGGCGGCTGTGATGCGTACGCTGCTGGTCGACAACTACGACTCCTTTAACCTGCAACCTCTTCCACCACACGCCAAGGTCAACGGCGAGGAACCCGAGGTCGTGCGCAACGACGACACGGCCTGGGGCCCGGAGCTGCTGGACTCCTTCGACAACGTCGTCCTCTCGCCCAGTCCCAGCTCCCCGCACCGCCTGGCCGACTTCAGTTCTGCTTCGAGAACGCTGCCAGGGTCGGCTGCCCGGCCTCGGGGGGCCTGGGCAAACAGGGCCTCGTCATCTTCCAAGGCGCCCGGGTGAGTGCGCCCCTCAACCGCGCCACGGCCGCATCTCCCCGGTACGGCACGACGACACGGGTCTGTTCGAGGGTCCGCCCGCGCCGCTGGAGGTGGTGCACTACCGCTCCCTGGCCATAGCGGACCTGCCTCCGGAACTGGAGGCCACGGCCTGGGCGCTCGGCGGGTCGTCGTGGCCCTGCGCCACCGCGCACTGCTGCTGCGGGGTGTGCAGTTTCACCTGGAATCCCTCAGCACCGAAGTGCCGCCGCCTGATGGCCAACTTCGGCTCAGTGAACGAGGAGTACCACGGCTGCGCAGGGCGCACCATATGCCCCACCCCTTCCCGCCCCACTGCCCCGGCCGGGGTACGACCGTCAGAGACCGGCACGGGCGAGCCGGGGACCGCCGCTCCGGATGGGGCATCGCATTTCAGCCGGTCAACGGCCTCTGTGTCTCTGGCATTTCCCCCAGTCTTTATTGAACAGGATGGTGGAACCCGGCGGCTCGGGCTGGTCGATAAGGCCCGCGATCCCTGCCGGAACGGCCCCGCGGAACAGCCCCGCGGGGGAGGATCCTGTCGGCGAAGGTCGGGTACTACCAGCGTGTTCGAGAACCAGCAACTGTCACGGCGCCGCCTGCTAGGACTGGCCGCCCTCAGCGGCGCCGCCGTCGCCGGAATGACCACGATTTCCGCCGCCCCACGTGTAGCGGCCGCCGATAAGAGGAATCCACAGGGCGGCAGCGGCTCGTTCGTACCGGCCGTGGTGATCGGTACGGGATACGGCGCCGCGGTATCCGCACTGCGGCTCGGCGAGGCCGGAATTCCGACGCTCATGCTCGAAATGGGCCAGCTGTGGAACAAGCCCGCCGACGACGGCAACGTCTTCTGCGGAATGCTCAAGCCCGACCGGCGTTCCAGCTGGTTCAAGTCGCGCACCGAGGCCCCGCTGGGCTCGTTCCTGTGGCTGGATGTGATCAACCGGGACATCGACCCGTACGCGGGAGTGCTGGACAGGGTGCACTTCGACCAGATGTCGGTGTATGTGGGGCGGGGCGTGGGCGGCGGTTCGCTGGTCAACGGCGGTATGGCCGTCGTGCCGAAGCGCTCGTACTTCCAGGAGGTCCTCCCGCGGGTGGACGCCGCCGAGATGTACGACCGGTACTTCCCGCGTGCCAACTCCATGCTCAAGGTGAACCACATCGACAAGGGCTGGTTCGAGGAAACGGAGTGGTACAAGTTCGCGCGGGTCTCGCGCGAACAAGCGGGCAAGGCGGGCCTGAGCACCACCTTCGTGCCCAACGTCTACGACTTCGGCCACATGCGGCGCGAGGCGGCCGGTGAGGTGCCCAAGTCCGCGCTGGCGGGCGAGGTCATCTACGGCAACAACCACGGCAAACAGAGCCTGGACAAGACCTACTTGGCCGCGGCGCTCGGCACCGGCAAGGTCACCATCGAGACCCTGCATCAGGTCAAGGCGATCCATCAACAGCCGGACGGCAGCTATGTGCTGTCCGTGGACCAGATCGACGCCGACGGCACGGCCGTCGTCCACAAGGAGATCGCCTGCCGCCATCTGTTCCTCGGCGCCGGCAGCCTCGGCTCCACCGAGCTGCTCGTGCGCGCCCGGGACACCGGCGCGCTGCCCGACCTAAACGCCGAAGTCGGCGCGGGCTGGGGCCCCAACGGCAACATCATGACCGGCCGGGCCAACCATGTCTGGAGCCCCACAGGAGCCCACCAGTCGTCGATCCCCGCCCTGGGCATCGACGACTGGGACAACCCCGCCGCCCCGGTCTTCGCGGAGATCGCGCCGATGCCGGCCGGTCTGGAGACCTGGATCAGCCTCTATCTGGCGATCACCAAGAACCCCGAGCGCGGCACCTTCGTCTACGACAAGGCCACCGACCGGGCCGTGCTGCGCTGGACCCGGGACCAGAACACGCCCGCGGTCGACGCCGCGAAGTCGCTCTTCGACCGGATCAACGAGGCCAACACGACGACGTACCGCTACGACTTGTTCGGGCCGCATCTGAAGAACTTCTCCGACGACTTCAGCTACCACCCGCTCGGCGGCTGCGTCCTGGGCAAGGCCACCGACGTGTACGGCCGGGTCGCGGGCTACCGCAACCTCTACGTCACGGACGGCGCGCTCATACCGGGGTCCATCGGAGTCAACCCCTTTGTGACGATCACGGCGCTGGCCGAGCGGAACATCGAGCGAATCATCGCGGAGGACGTCAAGGCAGCGTCCTAGCCTCCGCGTTTCACCTGCGGCGGCGTCCGGATCCTGAGCGGAAACGCGAAAGTGCCTTCAACGTCGTCCTCTCGCCCAGTCCCAGCCCCCCGCACCGCCCGGCCGACTTCGGGTTCTGCTTCGAGAACGCTGCCAGGGTCGACTACCCGCTGGAGGCCACGGCCTGGGCCCCCCGCGGGTCGTCGTGCCCGTGCGCCACCGCGCGCTGCCGCCGTGGGGTGTGCAGTTCCGCCTGGAATCCATCAGCACCGCAGGGCCGCGGTCTGACGGCCAACCTCCGCTCAGTGAACGAGGAGTACCACCGCCGCACAAAGCGCACCGTATGCCCCACTCCTTCCCGCCCTGCTGCCCCGGCCGCGGCACGACCGTCAGAGACCGGCACGGACGACTCGGGCCACGTCCGCGGCCGCGGGTGCTCACCGAGAGGTGAGCACCCGCAGGGACGCGGAGGGTCGGCTTCGACCGGTCTTCCGCACCGGCGAACACCCTGCTGACTCGACAGCAGCCGGACGGGCAATGGACTCAGCCAACTGTCCGTGGTGGGCAACGTCTTCAGCCCTTGGTGCACGTCAGCGTGCGTTCCCCGACCGAGCGGCTTGTCGTGAGTCATGGGACGGGCTGGATCAATTCTCGGCAGACGCGGTTCAGTCGTCGGATACCGTGACTGCCTGGACCGGACAGGCCCCCGGGACGTAGCGTACGTTCGGGTCGCCTGTCCCGTCCTCGTGCCCGGGGAGCAGGGTGACCAGCCCGTCGTCGTCCTGGGTGAAGGCGCCGGGCGCGGTGAGTACGCACTGGCCGGCGCCGATGCACCGATCGCGGTCGATGATGATGCGCATGGCGCGCTCCTTCTCCGTTCCTGCCGTCGCTTCCGTTCTCTCCGTCCGGGTCCTCACCAGGTGACGGTGACGGGGAGCTCGATCGGGCCCTGGGCGTCGTGACCCGCCTTGATGGGCACCTCGTCGAGGGGGACGGCCAGCCGCAGGTCCGGAATGCGGGCGAAGAGCGTGCCGAGGGCGATCTCGATCTCGGCGCGGGCGAGGTTCTGCCCGAGGCACTGGTGGATGCCGTGGCCGAAGCCGACGTGGTGCTTGGCGTTCCGCCGGATGTCGAAGGTGTCGGGGTCCTCGTACGCCTTGGCGTCACGGTTCATCAGCGAAATGGAGACGACCACCGCGTCCCCGGCCTTGAGGGTCTCGCCGCCGACCTCGATGCCCTCCTCGACCATCCGGACCATGAAGTCCGAGACGGAGGTGAAGCGCAGCAGCTCCTCGACCGCTCCGGTGATCGCCCCGGGATCGCGCCGCAGCGCGTCGAGCTGCTCGGGGTGCTGCAGGAGCGTGAGGGCGCCGAGGGCGATCGCGTTGACGCTGGTCTCGTGGCCGGCCACCAGCAGGACCAGCGCGATCATGACCACCTCGTCGTGGTCCAGCGCGCCCTCCTCCAGCTGGCGCGCGATCAGCTCGTCCAGCAGGCCGTCACCGGGGTCGGCCTGCTTCTTAGCCACCAGCTCGTGCAGGTAGCCGTACAGCGCGGCGAAGGCCGCGTCGGCCTCCTCCGACGTCGCGGCGCCCACGAAGTCGCGGGAGCGCTCCTCGAAGAAGTCGTGGTCGCCGTACGGGACGCCGAGCAGCTCGCAGATCGCCATCGAGGGCACAGGCAGGGCGAAGGCCGACACCAGGTCCGCGACCGGCCCCTTGGCCAGCATGTCGTCCAGGAGCCGGTCCACGAGGTCCTGGATCATCGGGCGGATGGCGTTCATGCGCTTGACGCCGAAGCTGGGGATCAGCATGCGCCGCTGCCGGGCGTGCAGCGGGTCGTCGACGCCGATCAGGGGGAACGCGAGCCCGCCGCGGTCCTCGGTGCGCTGGACGACGACGGGGAAGGCCGGGTGGCCCCAGTCGGAGGACAGCCGGGGGTCGGCGAGCAGCGCCCGTCCCTCGGCGTGCCCGGTCACCAGCCACGCCTCCCGGCCGTCGACGAGCGTGACCCGGCTCAGCGGGCTCTCGCCCCGCCAATCCGCGTAGGCCTGCGGCGGCTGGTACGGGCAGGTCCGGTCCACGGGGAAGGACGGGGCCGGCGATCCGGTGGGGCGGATTTCGGTCTCGGTCATGTCATGCCTTTCAAACGATCGGCAGTGCCGTCGTCCGTCGATACGGGAATGGATACGGGAACGGCCGTGGAAATGGCTGCGGAATGGTCGCGGGAAAAGGAATTCGGTCCGTCAGCAGGGTGTGCAGAATCCGGTCCGTCGGCAGGGCTGTGCGCAGTCCGGTCAGCGCCCGCTCGGCCATGTCCGGAGGCTCTGCGCCCTGCGGTAGGGCAACCCCTAGAGTTCAGGGCTGCCCCGGCCGTCTCCGGCGCGACGCGGCGCGCTGGAGCGCGGTGAGCAGCGCCCGCGGTTCGCGGGCGCTGCTCACCTGTGGGGTGGGCCGTGGCGCGGAGGTCACCAGGTGACGGGCAGCTCGTGCGCGCCGTAGAAGACCATGTCGGTGCGGAAGCGGAGCTCCTCGACGGGCTTGGCCAGGCGCAGGGTCGGGAAGCGCCGGAACAGGGTCTCGAAGACGATCTGCAACTCGATCCGGGCGAGCTGCTGGCCTATGCACTGGTGGGCGCCGAAGCCGAAGGCCACGTGCGGGGCGGGGCGGCGGGTGATGTCGAAGCGCTCCGGCTCCTCCACGAAGGAGGGGTCGAAGTCAGCGGCCAGGACGTGCGCGACGACCTGCTCGCCCTTGGCGATGCGCACGCCGCCGATCTCCACGTCCTGGGTGGCGACGCGCTCGGCGCCGAACTGGCCGATGGTGAGGTAGCGCAGCAGCTCCTCGACGGCGTTGCCGATCAGTGACGGGTCCTTGCGGAGCAGGGCCAGCTGGTGGGGGCGGTCGAGCAACAGCGCCGTACCGAGGCCGATCATGCAGGCGGTGGTGTCGTGGGCTGCGATCAGCAGGGTACCGGCCGCGTTCATGAGGAACATGTCGTCGATGACGCCGTCGGGGTCCTCGGTGGTGATCAGCGCCGAGATCAGGTCGTCGCCGGGGTTGGCCCGGCGCTCCTGGACGAGCTGGTAGAGCAGTCCGCCGAGGCGCAGGCCGGCGGCCTCCGTGGCGGCGGCGTCCTGGTCGACCCGCATCATCGCCTCGGCGATCTCCTGGAACTCCGCCCGCCGTTCGGCCGGGACGCCGAACAGGTCGGAGATCACCATGGACGGCACCTGGTTGGCGAAGGTTTTCACCAGGTCGACCGGGCCGCCCTGGGCATCGATGGCGTCGAGGTGTTCGTCGACGATGCGCTGGATGTTCGGCCGGAGCGCCTGCATACGCCGGACGGTGAACTCTTTGGCGAGCAGCTTGCGGTCGTCGGTGTGCTCCGGGGCGTCCTGCCACAGCAGGCTGCCGCGGCCGGGCTTCTGGGTGACGACGCCGTCCTGGGTGTGCAGCGCGTGAGGCACCTTGACGCTGAACGACGGGTCACGCAGCAGGGCGCGCACCTGCTCGTAGCCGGTCACCAGCCAGGCCTCGTGGCCGCTGGTGAAGGTGGCCCGGGTCACCGGGGAGGCCTCCCGGATGCCAGCGATGCCGTCCGGCGGCAGGAACGGGCAGCTGCGGGCCTTGGGGACGGCGGGCACGCCGGCGGTGGGCTGGGACATGACTCTCCTTGCGCTTGCTGGTGGGAGGAGGGACGGTTCGTGCGGTGCGGGCTCGTACGGTGAGGTTCGTACGGCGGGGGCGGTTCAGGCGGCGGGGAGTTCGAGCGTCGTCTCGCCGCGCCGGGACGCGTTCACGAGGACGGCCATGTTCCCGGAGGGGCGCACGTTGTCGTGCATCATCTGGTGCATGCGCCCGATGTCCTCGAAGCCTTCGCAGGCGGACAGGCAGGGGTCGAGCATGCCCGCGCCGACGAGGTTGATGACCTCGCGGCACTGGCGCGTGTCGGCGTAGTGCGAGCCCTGGAGGCGCTTGGAGCGCATCCACAGGTGGCGCAGGTCGACGTCGCCGTTGTAGCCGGAGGTGCCGCCGCAGATCACCACCATGCCGGCGTTGTCGCACAGGTACATCGAGGTCGGCAGGGTGTCCTGGCCGCTGTGCTCCAGCACGATCCGCGGGGACTTGCGCTCGCCGAGGATCTCCCAGATCTTCTTGCCCACCCCGCGGGCACCGCGCAGGAACCGCGCCGACGCCTCGGCGTCCCCGGTGTCGGGCAGCCGGCCCCAGTGGTCGAAGTCGCGGCGGTTGACGGTGCCCGCCGCGCCGAGGCGGCGGCAGTACGCGGCGCGGTCCTCGTCGGAGACCACGGCGATCGGGATGCCGCCGGCCAGTTTGACGAGCTGGATGGCCATCGAGCCGAGGCCGCCCGCGCCGCCCCAGATGAAGACGGGGTCGCCGGGGCGGACGGTGTTGCCCTGCCAGCCGAACAGCTGCCGGTAGGCAGTGGGTCCGGTGAGCAGGAAGGCCGCCGACTCCTCCCACGACAGGTGGGCGGGCTTGGGGTGGCACTGGTACTCGTCGACGCGGCAGAACTGGGCGAAGGAACCATAGTTGGTCTCGTAGCCCCAGGCCTTGATGCTCTCGGAGACCAGCGGGTCCGTGCCCATCCGGATGTCCTCGGCGGTCTCGTCCCACTGGCCGCTGGTGAGCAGCACGTGGTCGCCCACCTTGACGTTGCGGACGCCTTCGCCGACGGCCCACACCACGCCGGAGGCCTCCGAGCCGCCGATGTGGAAGTCCTCGGTCTGGCCCTGGCGCTGCCGCATGCCGATGACGTCGACGGGCTTGCCCAGCGAGGACCACACGTTGTTGTAGTTGATGCCGGCGGCCATCACGTAGACCAGCACCTGGCCCCGGCCCATGGCGGGGGTGTCGACGACCTCGGTCCGGAACGCCTGCTTCGGCGGACCCAAACGGTTCTGACGGATCACCGAGGCGTACATCTGCCGCGGGACCTCACCGAGCGGCGGCGTCTCGCCGACCTCGTAGAGCGGCTTCGTCATGTCTCTCTCCCACCTCTGCTCTGTCTGGTCCGGAGTGCTCGCGGTGGTCGCGGGCCGGTCAAGCGGTCGTTTCGTCGAGAGGGGCGGCGGGGCCGGACGGATCCGTGACAATGTCCGCCAGCCAGGACCCCACCGCCGCCGCAGTGGTGCCGGCGTGGTCCTCCATCATCGAGTAGTGGTTTCCGGCCACTTCGACGATCGTGTCCACGTGCTCGGGCGGTGCCGCGCGTCCATCGCCGTCCGCGGCGCCGACCAGCATGGGCTCGCTCGCCCGTACGAGCAGGGTCGGCGCGGCGATCTCCGGCGCGGCCCAGTCGTCGAACAGGTGCATGTAGCGGCCCATCGCGGTGAGCTGTTCGCCGCCGGACCTCATGAAGTCCAGGCGCTGCGACTGCGCTTGGGCCATGGCGTTGAGCACCTGGTGGTCGAAGGGGATCTCGCGGCTGAAGCTGTCGACCATCACCACGGCCGCAGGCTTCTCGCCCATGGCCTCCAGGCGCGCCGCCACGCCGTGGGCGATCCAGCCGCCAGAGGAGTAGCCGAGCAGGACGACGGGCTTGCCGCCCGCGCGTTCCCGTACCGTCTGCGCGTGCAGGCGCAGCACGGCCTCCACATCGGACGGGACCGGCTCGCCCTTCTCGTAGCCCGGGTGGGTCAGCGCCCACATGTCCAGCCGGTCGCGGAAGGGTGCGGCGAACCGCGCGTACTGGTGCGCCCCGGCCGGTACGACGTACGGCGAGAAACACATCAGCGCGAGGTGCCGGTCGCCCTGCGAGAACCGCACCGGAGCGGGCCGTTCGGCCAGTTCCTCGGGCCGCTCGAAGGAGGGCCGGAAGCGGGCCGCCTCCATCAGCATCCCCATGGCCTCGGCGGCCGTCCCGTTCTCGCTCGCATGCTGGTAGAGCTGGACCAGCATGTCGGCCGGCCGTTCCTCCGCGGCTCCGCGGCCCGCGCCTGAGAGCTGCGTCAGCAGGTGCTTGGCGAGCCTGGCGGGCGTGGGGTGGTCGAAGGCCAGTCCGGCGGGCAACTTGAGACCGGTCGCCGCCGACAGGCGCCGGCGCAAGTCGATCGCGGTGAGCGAGTCGAAGCCCAGCTCCAGGAACTGCGCGGTGGGCGGCACGTCCTCGGCCGACACGTGGCCGAGCACCACGGCGCTCTGGGAGCGGATGTGCTCGAGCAGGCGCTCCTCCTGCTCTGCCGGGGCGAGTCCGGCGAGTTCGGTAGCCAATCCCGCTTCGGCGCCGGTCTCCTCGTCGGCGGCCTGCTCGGCCTCCAGGAGCCGCTGTACGTCCGGCAGATCGGCCAGCAACGGGCTGGGCCGTCCCACGGTGAAGGCGGGCAGGAACCGCTCCCAGTCGATCGGGGCGACGGTCAGGGCCGCCTCGTCGTGCTCGACGGCCTGGTGCAGTGCGGAGATGGCCAGCTCGGGGGCCATGAAGCCCAGGCCCCGCTTCTCGCCGCGCTCCTGGACCGCCTCGTCGACCATGCCGCCGCCGGCCCAGCCGCCCCAGGCGACCGAGGTCGCGGTCAGGCCGCGGGCCCGCCGCCGCAGTGCCAGGGCGTCGAGGAAGGCGTTGGCACAGGCGTAGGAGGCCTGCCCGCCGCTGCCCCAGACGCCGGCGCCGGAGGCGAAGAAGACGAACGCGTCCAGCTCACGGCCGTCGAGCAGCTCGTCCAGGTGGACGGCACCGGTGACCTTGGAGGCTGCGGCTTCGGCGAACTCGTCGAGGCCGGCGTCGGCCAGCATGGACGACCGTGCCGTGCCGGCGGCGTGCAGCACCGCGGTGAGCGGGTGCCTGGTCTCGATACCGGCGAGCAGCCGCGCGACCGCGTCGCGGTCGGCGATGTCGCAGGCGGCAATGGTGACTTCGGTGCCCAGTGCGGTCAGCTCCGCGTGCAGTTCCTGCGCGCCGGGGGCGTTGGGCCCGCTTCTGCTGGTCAGCACCAGGTGCTGCGCGCCCGCGCCGGCCAGCCAGCGGGCGAGGTGCCGTCCCACGCCGCCGGTTCCGCCGGTGACCAGGACGGTGCCGCGAGGCTGCCACGGCATGGCGGGCTCCGCATCGGCGGCCCGCGCACGGACCAGGCGCCGACCGAAGACGCCGTCGGTGCGTACGGCGAGCTGGTCCTCGTCGTGCTGGGCCAGCACTCCGGCCAGGCGGCGCAGTGCGTGCTCGTCCAGCGCCTCGGGCAGGTCGACCAGACCGCCCCAACGCCGGGGCTGTTCCAGCGCGGCCACGATGCCCAGGCCCCACAGCTGTGCCTGGTCGGCGTCGCGCAGCGGGTCGGTGGCTCCGGTGGACACGGCGCCTCGGGTCGCGCACCACAGCGGTGCCTGGACGTCCAGGTCGCCCAGCGCCTGCATCAGGGTCACGGTCGCGGCGAGGCTCGCGGACAGCGTCGGGTGGGCCGGGTGGCGGCCGGGTGCGAGGCCCAGCATCGAGAGGACTCCGGCGGGCTGTTCGGCGCCGAGTTCCTCGGCAAGTCGGTTCGCTGCGTCCGCGCGGTCACAGTCGACGGGGAGTTCGACGACCCGCACCTTGGCGCCGTGGGCGCCGAGCACCCCGACGACGCACGGCGCCCACTCCTCGTCCGCCAGGCCGGCGGGGAGGACGGCGAGCCACAGGCCGCCCAGGTCCGGTGCGGGGTGGTCGGTCAGCTGCCGGAAGGAGACGCGGTAGCGCCAGCTGTCCACCATGGACTTCTCGCGGCTTCGCCGGCGCCAGGCGGACAGCACCGGCAGCGCCGGGCCGATGAGGGCGTCGTCCGCCCCGAGCTCACCGGCGAGCCCGGGCAGGTCCGTGTTCTCCACCATCTCCCAGAACCGGGCCTCGACCGGATCGGCGCCCACGGGCACCGGGGCGAGGCCCTCCAGCCAGTAGCTCTGCCGCTGGAACGCGTACGTCGGCAGGTCCACGCGCCGTTCGGGATGCCCGGCGAAAGGGACCGTCCAGTCCACGTGCACGCCGTTCACGTGCAGTTCGGACACGGAGCGCAGGAAGCGGTCCATGCCGCCCTTGTCCCTGCGCAACGAGGCACCGGTTACGGCGTCGGCACCGGCCTCCTCTGCGATCTCCTGCACGGCGCCGGTCAGCAGCGGGTGCGGGCTGCACTCGACGAACACCCCGTGCCCGTCCTCCAGCAGCGTCCGCACGGTCTGCTCGAACTCCACCGTGCGGCGGGCGTTGCGGTACCAGTACTCGGCGTCCAGGGCAGTGGTGTCCAGCACCGTACCGGTCACCGTGGAGTAGAAGGGGATCTCCGCCGCGCGCGGCGCGACCGGGGCCAGCAACTCCAGCAGCTCCATGCGCAGGCTCTCGACCTGGGCGGAATGCCCGGCGCCGGTGGCGCCGCGGACCTTGCGCACGCGTACGCCTTCACCTTCGAGCTCCGCCAGCAGCTCGTCGACAGCACCGGGCGCTCCGGAGACGGTCAGGGCGGCGGGCCCGTTGACGGCGGCGACCGACAACCGGTCCCCGTACTTCTCCAGCCTCGCGCGGGCCCGGTCAGCGGGCATCGCGACCGCCAGCATCGCGCCCTTGCCCATCAGCTTGGTCAGCGCGCGGCTGCGCAGGGCTACGATCCGGGCCGCGTCGTCCAGCGTCAGCGCCCCCGCGACGTACGCGGCGGCGATCTCGCCCTGCGAGTGGCCGACGACGGCGGCAGGCGTCACACCGTAGGAGTGCCACAGGGCGGCCAGCGACACCATCACCGTGAACAGCGCAGGCTGGGCGACCTCCACCTCGGCCATGCCCGGCGCGCCCGGCTCGGCGCGCAGGACGTCGAGCAGCGGCCAGTCGATGTAGGGGGCGAACGCCTCGGCGCAGGCCTTCGCCTGCTCGGCGAAGACCGGGGAGATGTCCAACAGTTCCCTGGCCATCTCCGTCCACTGCGAGCCATGGCCGGGGAAGACGAGGACGACCTTGCCGGAGGCTGTTGTGGTGCCCTGGACCACGGTGTCCGCGGGTTCGCCGTCGGCGAGCGCCGCGAGCCCGGCCCGCAGCTCGTGCCGGTCGCGGCCGACAATCACGGCCCGCTGCTCCAGCTGCGTCCGCGTGGTGACGAGGGCGCGGCCGACGTCGGGCAGGGAGAGCCCTTCGGTGCGGTCGAGGTGGTTCAGCAGCCGACGCGCCTGCTCGCGCAGGGAGCGCACGGACTTGGCGGACAGCGCCCACGGGAACACGTCCACGGCCTGGGCGGCGGGGGTACCGTCCGGGGTTTCGGGGGCCTGCTCGTCCTCGGCGGCGGGCCCGGTCTCCGGGGCCTGCTCGATGATGGTGTGCACGTTGGTGCCGCTCATCCCGAACGAGGAGACGGCTGCGCGGCGGGGGCTGCCCTGGCCGGGCCAGGCGGTCTGCTCGGTCAGCAGGCGTACGTTCCCGCTGGACCAGTCGACGTCCGGGGTCGGCTCGTCGACGTGCAGCGTCTGCGGCAGGACGCCGTTGCGGATGGCCATCACCATCTTGATGACGCCGCCGACGCCCGCGGCCGCCTGGGAGTGGCCGATGTTGGACTTCAGCGAGCCGAGCCACAGCGGCCGGTCCTGCGAGCGCTCCTTGCCGTACGTGGCCAGCAGTGCCTGTGCCTCGATGGGGTCACCGAGCCTGGTGCCGGTGCCGTGGGCCTCCACGGCGTCCACCTGGCCCGGGGCGAGCCGGGCGTTGGCCAGTGCCTGCCGGATCACCTGCTGCTGGGCCTTGCCGCTGGGAGCGGTCAGGCCGTTGGAGGCGCCGTCCTGGTTGACCGCGCTGCCCCGCACGACGGCCAGGACCTCGTGCCCGTTACGGCGCGCGTCGGACAGGCGCTCGACCAGGACCAGGCCCACGCCCTCGGCGAAGCCGGTGCCGTCAGCGGACGAGGAGAACGCCTTGCAGCGGCCGTCGGCGGACAGCGCGCGCTGCCTGCTCGACATCGTGAACGCGGACGGGCCGGCCATCACCATCACGCCGCCGGCCAGCGCCATCGAGCACTCGCCGTTGCGCAGCGCCTGCACGGCCAGGTGGAGGGCAGTCAGCGAGGACGAGCACGCGGTGTCCACGGTGACCGACGGCCCCTGCAGGCCGAAGGCGTAGGAGAGGCGGCCGGCGATCACGCTGGCCGAGTTGCCGCTGGAGAGGTAGCCCTCGACGCCGTCGGGCACCTTGAGCGGGCGGGCGGCGTAGTCCTGGTAGCCGGAGCCGATGAACACGCCGGTGCCGGTGGAGCGCACCGTGTGGGGGGCGATCCCAGCGCGTTCGAAGGCCTCCCACGTGGTCTCCAGCAGCAGGCGCTGCTGCGGGTCCATGGCGATGGCCTCGCGCGGGCTGATCCCGAAGACGGCGGGGTCGAACTCGTCCGCGTCGTGCAGGAAACCGCCGTGGGTGGTGTACGTGGTGCCGGGGTGGTCGGGGTCCGGGTGGTAGAGCGCCTCGACGTCCCAGCCGCGGTTGCCGGGGAACCGGGAGATCGCGTCGCGGCCGGAGGCGACCAGCTCCCACAGGTCCTCGGGCGAGCGCACGCCGCCGGGGTAGCGGCAGGCCATCCCGACGATGGCGATCGGCTCGTCCAGCACTGCGGCGGCCGCCGAGGCCGTGGCCTCCGGGTCCTCCCCATCGGTGACTTCAGCAAGCAGGTGAGCGGCGAGGTCCGCGGCCGTGGGGTGGTCGAAGACCAGGGTCATCGGCAGGGCCAGACCGGTCACCTCGTTGATCCGGTTGCGGAGTTCCACCGCGGTCAGGGAGTCGAAGCCGAGGTCCCGGAAGGACCGGTCGGCCTCGATCGCGCCCGCTCCGCGGTGGCCGAGGACGGCGGCGGCGTGCGTGCGCACGAGGTCCACGAGGGCGCGTTCCCGGTCGTCGTGCGACAACCCGGCCAGACTCTCGGCGAGCGCCCTGGAACCGCGGCCCGCCTCGGGGGCGTCCTCCGCGAGTGTCGCGCGCACCTCGGGGAGGTCGCCGAGCAGCGGGCTGGGGCGGCCGAGGGTGAACGGCACGATGAAGCGCGACCAGTCCACGTCGGCCACGGTCAGCAGGGTCTCGTCGCGGTCGAGTGCACGCTGCAGGGCGGTGATCGCCGATGCGGGGGTCATCGCGCGGAGCCCGCGGCTGCGCAGCCGCTCCTCGTCGTCCCCGTCCTCGACCATGCCTCCGTCGGCCCACGGGCCCCAGGAGACGGCGGTCGCGGTGAGGCCGCGGTCGCGGCGCTGCCGCGCGAGCCCGTCCAGGAAGGCGTTGCCCGCCGCATAGGCGGCCTGGCCGCCGCTGCCCCAGACGCCGGAGATGGAGGAGAAGAGGACAAAGGCGTCGAGCTCCTGATCGCCCAGCAGCTCGTCCAGGTGTGCCGCGCCGCCGGCCTTCGCGGCGAGCGCGGCGGCGAAGGCGGCCGGGGTGCTGTCGTCCACCATGCCGGCGTCAGCGACTCCGGCGGTGTGCACGACGGCGGCGAAGGTGTGCTCGGCGAGCAGGGCCGCCACGGCGTCGCGGTCGGCCACGTCGCACGCGGCGACGGTCACGCGGGCGCCGAAGGTCTCCAGTTCGGCCCGCAGTGCGGCGGCGCCCGGGGCGTCCGCGCCCCGGCGGCTGGTGAGGACGAGGTGCTCGGCGCCGTTGCGTGCCAGCCAGCGGGCGACGTGGCCGCCCAGCGCACCCGTGCCGCCGGTGATCAGGACGGTGCCCCCGGGCTGCCAGCGGCCGGTGGCCGGGCGGGCCGGTGCGTGGGCGAGCCGCCGGGCGAAGACGCCGGAGGCGCGGACGGCGAGCTGGTCCTCCTCCCACCGGCCCGTCTGCGCCCTTCCCAGCACCCCGGCGAGACGTGCGGCGGCCTGGTCGTCGACGGTCTCCGGCAGGTCGATCAGGCCGCCCCAGCGCCGGGGCAGTTCCAGGGCGACGGTCCGGCCCAGGCCCCAGACCTGGGTGTGCCGTGCGTTGCGTAAGGAGTCGGAGCCGCTCACGGCCACCGCGCCCGAGGTGAGGCACCACAGCGGGGCGTCGACGCCCGCGTCGCCCAGGGCCTGGACGAGCAGCAGGGTAGGCAGCACGGGGTCGTCGCTGACGAGCAGGGACAGCACGCCGTCGACCGGCCCGAGCCCGGCCAGTTCCCCGGCCAGCCCGGCGCGGTCACTCTCCGCACCGACGACCAGGGTCTTCAGGTCGACGTCACGGGCAGTCAGCGCGGTGCGGACCGCGGCAATCTGCTCGTTCTCCTCCTCCGGCACGGCCAGCAGCCAGGTGCCGCCGATGCCGGCCGGAGCGATCCCGCCCAGGAGGGTCCACGACTCGCGGTAGCGCCAGTCGTCGACGGCGGACTGCTCCTTGCGCTGCCGCCGCCACGACGACAGCCTGGGCAGCACGTCGCTGAACGCGTCCTCGGCAGCGATGTCCAGGGTCTCGGCGAGGGCCTGCAGGTCCTCGCGCTCCACGGTCTCCCAGAACTCCGCGTCCACCGGATCCACCGCCGCGGGGGCAGCATGCTGCGTCTCCACCCAGTACCGCTCGTGCTGGAACGCGTACGTCGGCAGGTCGACCTTCCGCGCACCCGAGAAGAGGACGCTCCAGTCCACCGCGACACCGTGGGTGTGCAGCTGCGCGAGTGCCGTGACGAGCGCCTGCCGCTCGGGACGGTCCGCACGCAGCAGCGGCACCGTGACGGCACCGTCCACGCAGCCCTGCGCCATCCCGCTCAGGACGCCGCCGGGGCCGATCTCGACGAAGGTCGTCACGCCCAGGTCGTGCAGGGTCTGCACGCCGTCGGCGAAGCGGACTGCCTCGCGGACGTGCCGGACCCAGTACTCGGCCGTGTACGCCTCGACGAGCTCACCCGTGACGTTGGAGACGACGGGGAGCTGCGACTCCTCGAAGGTCAGACCGCGCACGACCTGCGCGAACTCCTCCAGCATGGGGTCCATGAGCGGGGAGTGGAACGCGTGGCTGACCTTCAGCCGGGACGTCTTGCGGCCCTGCTCGGCGATGGCCGCGGCAATCGCCAGGGCTGCCGTCTCGTCACCGGAGATCACCACCGACGAGGGGCCGTTGACCGCGGCGATGGCCACCCCGTCGGTGAGGTGCGGCAAGACCTCCTCTTCGGTGGCCTGCACGGCGACCATCACGCCGCCGGCCGGCAGCGCCTGCATCAGCCGGGCGCGGGCGGACACCAGCTTCGCCGCGTCGTCGAGCGACAGTGCGCCGGCCACGTGCGCGGCCGCGATCTCGCCCACGGAGTGGCCCACGACGAAGTCCGGTCGCACGCCCCAGGATTCGAGGAGCCGGAACAGCGCCACCTCGACGGCGAACAGCGCGGGCTGGGTGCACCCGGTCTGGTGAAGCGTTTCAGCATCGACGTCGACCGGCGCATCCAGACGCGCGCACACCTCGTCGTAGGCCTCGGCGAAGACGGGGAACGCCGCGTACAGCTCACGGCCCATGCCGATGCGCTGCGAGCCCTGGCCTGAGAAGAGGAAGCCGGTCTTGCCGCCGGCCGGGCGTCCCAGCAGCACACGGGACGAGGGGGTCCCTGCGGCCAGGTCCTTGAGCCCGAGAAGCAGTTCCTCGTGGCTCTCCCCCACGACCGCGGCCCTGTGGCGCAGCGCCGCCCGGGTCGTGGCCAGGGACAGCCCGACGTCCTCGGGCCGGGCCTCGCCCTGTGCGAAGGGCAGCAGCCGGGCCGCCTGGGCCTGCAGCGCCGCGTCACTCTTGGCGGAGAGCACCCAGGCCGGCGGGTCGGCGGCGGGAGGAGCCCCTGCAGACTCCTCGGCTGCGGTCTCCTCGTCGTGGGCCGGGGCCTGTTCGATGATGGTGTGGGCGTTGGTGCCGCTGACGCCGAAGGACGACACTGCGGCACGGCGCGGATGGTCCGTCTCCGGCCACTCCATGGCCTCGGTCAGCAGCCGGACCTCACCGGCCGACCAGTCCACGTGCGGTGTGGGCTCCTCGACGTGCAGGGTCTGCGGGATGACGCCGTGGCGCATCGCCATGACCATCTTGATGATGCCGCCGACGCCGGCGGCGGCCTGGGCGTGGCCGATGTTGGACTTCAGCGAGCCCAGCCACAGCGGCCGTCCCTCCGGCCGCTCCCGGCCGTACGTCGCCAACAGCGCCTGCGCCTCAATGGGGTCGCCGAGCCGCGTGCCCGTGCCGTGCGCCTCCACCACGTCGACCTGGGCGGGGGACAGGCCGGCCGATGCCAGGGCCTGGCGGATGACCCGCTGCTGCGCGGGGCCATTGGGCGCGGTCAGGCCGTTGGAGGCGCCGTCCTGGTTGATGGCGCTTCCACGGACGACGGCCAGCACCTGGTGCCCGTTGCGGCGGGCGTCGGAGAGCCGCTCCACCAGGAGCATGCCGACGCCTTCAGCCCAGCCGGTGCCGTCGGCCCCGGCGCCGAACGCCTTGCAGCGGCCGTCGGCGGCCAGGCCCCGCTGGCGGCTGAACTCCACGAAGGCCCGCGGGGTGGACATCACCATGACGCCGCCGGCCAGGGCCATGGAGCACTCGCCGTTGCGCAGGGCCTGGACCGCCCAGTGCAGGGCCACGAGCGACGACGAGCACGCCGTGTCGACGGTGACGGCCGGTCCTTCCAGGCCGAGGGTGTAGGCGATGCGGCCGGACATGATGCTCGCGGAGTTGCCCGTGCCGAAGAAGCCCTCGGAGTCGTCGATCGCGTTGAACGCCTGGGCGGCGTAGTCCTGGTAGCCGGAGCCGACGAAGACTCCGGTGCGGCTCCCCCGCACCGACTCCGCGTCGATGCCGGCCCGCTCGAACGTCTCCCAGGTGGTCTCCAGCAGCAGCCGCTGCTGCGGGTCCATCGCGACGGCCTCACGCGGGCTGATCCCGAAGAACCCGGGGTCGAACTCCCCCGCCTCGTAGAGGAATCCACCGCGGCGCGTGTACGTCTTCCCCGGCGCGTCCGGGTCCGGGTCGTAGATGCCCTCCACGTCCCAGCCGCGGTCCGCCGGGAACTCCCCGACCGCGTCACCACCGGAGACCACCAGCTGCCACAGGTCCTCGGGCGAGCGCACACCACCCGGGTAGCGGCATGCCATGCCGACGATCGCGATGGGTTCCTGGTCCTTCTCCTCGACCTCGCGAAGGCGCTCCCGGACCTGGCGAAGGTCCCCGGTGACACGCTTGAGATACTCGAGAAGCCTGTCTTCGTTGCTGCTCATCCGCCCCATCCGTCCTCAGCTGTCGTTAAAGGTAGAGCGCCAAGAACTAGGAAATTTCTAGATCTTGATCGATCAGATCGAAGATGTCGTCGATCGTCGCGTCCTGCAGCTGCCGCTGCGCGTCAGCGGATTCCGCGCCTTGCTCTCCGGCGGAGTTCACCAGGGACAGCAGCTCCTGCAGCCGCCTCCGCACGCCTGACCGGACCGTCTCCTCCGCCGAGGCGGCCCTCGAGATCACCGACTCCAGCCGGTCCAGCTCGCTGAAGACCGACACCTCGGCCGGGCCGGCCTCGTCGGCGAGTTCGCTCCGCAGGTACCGGGCGATCGCATCGGGCGTCGGGTGGTCGAAGACCAGCGTCGCGGGCAGGGTCAGGCCGGTGTCGGCGGTGAGCAGGTTGCGCAGCTCGACCGCTGTGAGGGAGTCGAAGCCGAGGTCCCGGAACGCCAGGTCCGGTTCCACCGCCGCGGAGCCGCTGTGGCCGAGGACGGCCGCCGAAAGCGCGCACACCGTGTCCACGAGCAGGCGTTGCTGTTCGCCCTCGGACAGCCCGGACAGCTTCGCCTTCAGCGCCGACGGTTCCGCGGCCTGCTCGGCGGGCTCCTCGGCCAGGGCGTCCCTGACCTCGGGCAGGTCGCTCAGCAGCACGCTCGGCCTGCTGACGGTGAACGGGACGGCGAACCGCTCCCAGTCCACGTCCACCACGGTGACCACACCGTCCCCGTCGCTCAGCGCACCGTGCAGCGCGGAGATCGCCCGGTTCGGCCTCAGCACCGTCAGGCCGCGCTGCCGCAGCCGCTCCTCGTCCCCGGCGTCGGCGACCATGCCGCCCTCGCCCCACGGGCCCCAGGCGATCGCGGTCGCGGCGAGGCCCCGGGCCCGCCGGTGCTGCGCCAGGCCGTCGAGGAAGGCGTTCGCGGCCGAGTACGCGGCCTGCCCGCCGCCTCCCCACACACCGGAGATGGAGGAGAAGACGACGAAGGCGTCCAGCTCCTGATCGCCGAGCAATTCGTGGAGGTGTACGGCTCCGAGGGCCTTCGCGGCGACCGTAGCCGCGAAGTCGTCGAGACTCGTCTCGGCGAGCATGCCGGCCTCGGCGGTGCCGGCCGTGTGGATGACGGCGTTCACGGGGTGTTCGGCGAGCAGCGCGGCCAGCGCCTCGCGGTCTGCCACGTCACAGGCCGCGACCGTCACACGAGCGCCCAGCGCCTCCAGCGCAGACGTCAGCTCACCGGCGCCGGGAGCATCGATGCCGCGCCGGCTGGTCAGCACCAGATGTTCGGCGCCCGCACCCGCCAGCCAGCGGGCGACATGGCCGCCCAGCGCACCCGTACCACCCGTGATCAGCACCGTGCCGCGCGGCGACCACGAACGGCCGTTCCGGCCTGCAGGCAGACGGGACAAGCGCCGCCCGAACACACCGCGGTCGCGGATCGCGACCTGGTCCTCGGCCGACTGGCCGAGCACCGCAGCGAGACGACCGGCGATGCGGTCGTCGATCGTCCCGGGCAGGTCGACCAGACCGCCCCAGCGCTGCGCGTGCTCCAGCGCCGCTACGCGTCCCAGGCCCCAGACCTGGGACTGGAAGGGGTCCGCCACCTCGTCGGCGGGACTCACGCCCATCGCGTTCCGGGTCGCGCACCACAGCGGGGCATCGACGCCCGCGTCGCCCAGTGCCTGGACGAGCAGGACGGACAGCGCAACGCCGGTGGTCAGTGCGGCGGCCGCCGGGGCGGGCTTGCCGTCGATGGCGAGCAGTGACAGGACGCCCGCCACGGTGTGGTCACCGGCCGCCTCGGCGAGCTGCGCGGCCAGGTCCTTGCGGCCGGTGGCCGGCTCGACCGGGACCGGCAGCGGAGCCAGACCGCGGTCGGTCAGCCCGCGCAGGCACGCGGTGACCCAGTCGTCGCCGAGTTGCGCAGCGCTGACCGGAACCAGCCATACACCGTTCCGGGCCGGGCCCTCGGGGACGGGGATCCCTTTCCAGGTGATGCCGTAGCGCCAGCCGTCCACGGTGGACTGCTCCTTGCGCTGCCGCCGCCACGACGACAGCCTCGGCAGGACGTCGCTGAACGCGTCCTCGGCGCGGATGTCGAGGGTGCCGGCGAGGGCCTGCAGGTCCTCGCGCTCCACGGTCTCCCAGAACTCCGCATCGACCGGGTCCGCCACCGCGGCGGCGGCAGTGGTTTGCGGCACGTCCACCCAGTACCGCTCGTGCTGGAAGGCGTACGTCGGCAGGTCGACCTTGCGGGCACCGGAGAAGAAGGCGCTCCAGTCCACGGGGACGCCGTGCGTGTGCAGGTGTGCCAGTGCCGTGACGAGGGCCTGCCGCTCGGGGCGGTCGGCGCGTAGGACGGGCACAGTGACAGCCTCGTCCAGGCAGCCCTGCGCCATTCCGCTGAGGACGCCGCCGGGGCCGATCTCGACGAAGGTGCTCACGCCCAGGTCGTGCAGGGTCTGCACACCGTCGGCGAAGCGGACCGCTTCACGGACGTGGCGGACCCAGTACTCGGGGGTGTACGGCTCGGCCAGGCGGCCGGTGAGGTTGGAGACCACCGGAATCTGCGGCTCGCTGAAGGTCAGGCCGCGGACGACCTCGGTGAAGTCCTCCAGCATCGGGTCCATGAGCGGCGAGTGGAAGGCGTGGCTGACCTTCAACCGGGACGTCTTACGACCCTGCTGCGTGAAGACCTCGGCGATCTCCAGCACGGCATCCTCGGCACCGGAAATCACCACGGACTGAGGTCCATTGATCGCCGCGATACCCACCTGCTCGGTGAGGTGCGGCAGCACCTCGTCCTCGGTCGCCTGGACCGCCACCATCGCACCGTCCGCAGGCAGCGCCTGCATCAGCGCAGCACGAGCGGAGACCAGCTTCGCCGCGTCGTCGAGCGACAGCACACCCGCCACATGCGCGGCCGCGATCTCGCCTACGGAGTGACCGGTCACGTAGTCCGGCCGCACGCCCCAGGATTCGAAGAGCCGGAACAGCGCCACCTCGACGGCGAACAGCGCGGGCTGGGTGCACCCGGTCTGGTGAAGCGTTTCAGCATCGACGTCGACCGGCGCATCCAGACGCGCGCACACCTCGTCGTAGGCCTCGGCGAAGACCGGGAACGCCTCGTACAGCTCGCGCCCCATGCCCAGGCGCTGCGAACCCTGCCCCGAGAACAGGAACCCGGCCTTGCCTCCCGGCCGACCCTGGACGATACCGGGCGACGGCATTCCGGCGGCCAGGTAGCCCAGTCCGCGGCGGAAGTCGTCACAGCTCTCGCCGATGACCGCTGCCCTGTGGCGCAGTGTGCTGCGGGTGGTGGCCAGCGAGAAGCCGACATCGGCAGGTGACATACCTTCCTCCACGAAGGACAGCAGCCGTCGCGCCTGATCGCGCAGTGCTGCGCTGCTCTTGGCGGAGAGCACCCACGGCAGCAGGGCCGGGGCCAGCGGGGTGGTGGCCTCCTCGTCGTGGGCCGGGGCCTGTTCGATGATGGTGTGGGCGTTGGTGCCGCTGACGCCGAAGGACGACACTGCGGCACGGCGCGGATGGTCCGTCTCCGGCCACTCCATGGCCTCGGTCAGCAGCCGGACCTCACCGGCCGACCAGTCCACGTGCGGTGTGGGCTCCTCGACGTGCAGGGTCTGCGGGATGACGCCGTGGCGCATCGCCATGACCATCTTGATGATGCCGCCGACGCCGGCGGCGGCCTGGGCGTGGCCGATGTTGGACTTCAGCGAGCCCAGCCACAGCGGCCGTCCCTCCGGCCGCTCCCGGCCGTACGTCGCCAACAGCGCCTGCGCCTCAATGGGGTCGCCGAGCCGCGTGCCCGTGCCGTGCGCCTCCACCACGTCGACCTGGGCGGGGGACAGGCCGGCCGATGCCAGGGCCTGGCGGATGACCCGCTGCTGCGCGGGGCCATTGGGCGCGGTCAGGCCGTTGGAGGCGCCGTCCTGGTTGATGGCGCTTCCACGGACGACGGCCAGCACCTGGTGCCCGTTGCGGCGGGCGTCGGAGAGCCGCTCCACCAGGAGCATGCCGACGCCTTCAGCCCAGCCGGTGCCGTCGGCCCCGGCGCCGAACGCCTTGCAGCGGCCGTCGGCGGCCAGGCCCCGCTGGCGGCTGAACTCCACGAAGGCCCGCGGGGTGGACATCACCATGACGCCGCCGGCCAGGGCCATGGAGCACTCGCCGTTGCGCAGGGCCTGGACCGCCCAGTGCAGGGCCACGAGCGACGACGAGCACGCCGTGTCGACGGTGACGGCCGGTCCTTCCAGGCCGAGGGTGTAGGCGATGCGGCCGGACATGATGCTCGCGGAGTTGCCCGTGCCGAAGAAGCCCTCGGAGTCGTCGATCGCGTTGAACGCCTGGGCGGCGTAGTCCTGGTAGCCGGAGCCGACGAAGACTCCGGTGCGGCTCCCCCGCACCGACTCCGCGTCGATGCCGGCCCGCTCGAACGTCTCCCAGGTGGTCTCCAGCAGCAGCCGCTGCTGCGGGTCCATCGCGACGGCCTCACGCGGGCTGATCCCGAAGAACCCGGGGTCGAACTCCCCCGCCTCGTAGAGGAATCCACCGCGGCGCGTGTACGTCTTCCCCGGCGCGTCCGGGTCCGGGTCGTAGATGCCCTCCACGTCCCAGCCGCGGTCCGCCGGGAACTCCCCGACCGCGTCACCACCGGAGACCACCAGCTGCCACAGGTCCTCGGGCGAGCGCACACCACCCGGGTAGCGGCATGCCATGCCGACGATCGCGATGGGGTCGTCGTCCTCGGCCGGTGCGATGGCCGTCTCCGGTGCGGCGGCGGCGGTGCGGCCGGTGATCTCGGTGTGCAACTGCCGGGCGAGGGCGTGGGCGTTGGGGTAGTCGAAGACCAGTGTGGGGGGCAGTGCGAGGCCGGTCTCGGCGTTGAGCTTGTTGCGCAGTTCGACGGCGGTCAGGGAGTCGAGGCCCAGGTCCTTGAAGGCCCGGTCGGCCTCGACCTCGCCGACGCCGCTGTGCCCGAGGACGGCCGCGGCGTGCGTGCGCACGAGCTCGACCAGCAGTGTGTGCTGCTCGGTCCCGGGCATCCCGGCGAGGCGGGCGGCCAGCGGCGAGGCGGCAGCCGTGCCGGTCTCGTCGGTGCGGCTGCCGGCGGTCAGGATCCGCTCGGTCTCCGGGAGGTCGCCGAGCAGGGCGCTCGGGCGGCCCACGGTGAACGGCGGGAGGAACCGCTCCCAGTCGATGTCGGCCACGGTGGCGGTCGTCTCGCCGGAGTCCAGCGCCTGCCGGAGGCCGGCCACGGCGAGCGCGGCGGGTATCGGGATCAGGCCGCGGCGGCGCAGTCGTTCGTCCGCGCCGTCGCTCTCGGCCATGCCGCCGCCGGCCCACGGGCCCCAGGCCACGGCGGTCGCGGTCAGGCCCTGTGCGCGCCGTCGTTCGGCGAGCCCGTCGAGCAGGGCGTTGGCTGCTGCGTAGGCGGCCTGGTAGCCGCTGCCCCACACGCCGGCGACGGAGGAGAACAGGACGAAGGCGTCCAGCTCCTGGCAGGCGAGCAGTGCATCGAGGTGCAGGGCGCCGGCGGCCTTCGCGGACAGCACGTCGGCGAAGGAGCCCGGCGTCATGCCGTCCAGCGGCTCCAGGTGGTCCACGCCCGCCGTGTGGACGACGGCGTTCACCGGGTGCTGGGCGAGCAGTGCGGCTAGTGCCTCGCGGTCGGCGACGTCGCAGGCGGCGACGGTGACGCGGGCGCCCGCGGCCTCCAGTTCGGTCTTGAGGGCGCCCGCGCCGGGGGCGTCGAGGCCGCGGCGGCTGGTGAGCACCAGGTGCTCGGCGCCGGCACCGGCGAGCCAGCGGGCGACGTGCCCGCCCAGCGCACCCGTACCACCGGTGATGAGCACGGTGCCGCGCGGCGACCACCGGTGTCCGGCCCGGCCGTTGCGGCGGGCGGCGGTGTGGGTCAGCCTGCGGCCGAACACTCCGCGGGCGCGGATCGCGACCTGGTCCTCGGTCGACTGGCCGAGCACCGCGGCGAGGCGGCCGGCGATCCGGTCGTCGATGGTCTCCGGGAGGTCGACCAGACCGCCCCAGCGCTGCGCGTGCTCCAGCGCGGCGACCCGGCCGAGGCCCCAGACGGCGTTCTGGGCGGCGCTCGGCACCGCGTCCGAACGGCCGGTGGACATCGCCGACCTGGTCAGAGCCCACAGTGGGGCGTCGATGCCGGCGTCGCCCAGCGCCTGGACCAGGGCGAGGGACAGCGCGGTGCCGACGGAGAGAGCCGGGTGCTCGGGGTGGGGCCGCTCGTCGGTGCCGAGCAGGGAGATCACACCTTCGACCGGGGTTTCCCGGACGGCGTCGCCGAGCTGCCGCAGCAGCGTGCCGCGGTCGGTGGCCGGGTCGGCCACGACGGCGATCAGCCGGGCGCCGCGGGCCGTGAGCCCGTCGGCGACGGCGGCGGTCCACTCGGTCTCCTCGGTGACCAGGAACAGCCAGTCGCCCGGCAGTTCGTGGGTCCGGAGACCGCTCAGCGGCTTCCAGCCCGCGCGGTAGGACCAGCCTTCCACCGCGGACTCCCGGCGCTGCTGCTGCCGCCACGCGGACAGCCGGGGCAGCACCGCGTCCAGCTGCTCGGCGGGCAGATCGAGGGTGGCGGCGAGGGACTGGGCGTCCTCGCGCTCCACCGTCTCCCAGAACCCCGCCTCCACGGCGTCGGTCCCCGCGGCGGTGGCGGTGGGCGCGGTGGTCTCCAGCCA
This sequence comes from Streptomyces sp. NBC_00390, assembly GCF_036057275.1. Lineage (NCBI taxonomy): Bacteria > Bacillati > Actinomycetota > Actinomycetes > Kitasatosporales > Streptomycetaceae > Streptomyces > Streptomyces sp. NBC_00390. The sequence goes on from NZ_CP107945.1 coordinate 1,802,912, forward strand.
GTACCGCTGGTGCTGGAAGGCGTACGTCGGCAGGTCCGCGCGCCGGGCACCGCGGCCGGCGAAGAACGCGCGCCAGTCGACGGGTACGCCGTGCACGTGGAGCTGCGCGACGGCGCCGGTGAGCGCCTCGGGCTCGGGGCTGCCGGACCGTACGGCGGGAACGGTGACCGCGCCGTCCAGGCAGCCCTGGACCATGCCGCTCAGCACTCCGCCGGGGCCGACCTCCACGAACGTGGTGACGCCCAGGTCGCCCAGGGTGCGGACGCCGTCGGCGAAGCGCACGGCCTCGCGGACGTGCCGGACCCAGTAGTCCGCCGTGTACACGGCGATGAGCTCACCGGTCACGTTGGAGACGACCGGGACCTTCGGCTGCTCGAAGCGCAGCCCGCCGACGACGCGGGCGAAGTCGTCCAGCACGGGGTCCATCAGCGGCGAATGGAACGCGTGGCTCACCGTGAGCCGGGAGGTCTTGCGGCCCTGCCGGGCGAAGTCCTCCGCAATGGCCGCCACGGCGTCCTCGTCGCCGGAGATCACTACGGACCGCGGCCCGTTGACCGCGGCGATGCTCACCAGGTCGGTGAGGTGCGGCAGCACCTCGTCCTCGATGGCCTGGAGGGCGACCATCGCCCCGCCGGCGGGCAGCGCCTGCATCAGCCGGGCGCGGGCCGTCACCAGCGTGGCCGCGTCCTCCAGCGACAGGACCCCGGCCACATGGGCGGCCGCGATCTCGCCGACGGAGTGCCCGGCCAGATAGTCCGGCCGTACGCCCCACGACTCCAGCAGGCGGTGGACCGCGACCTCGTGCGCGAACAGCGCGGGCTGGGTGAAGGCGGTGCGGTTCAGCTCGTCGCCGTCCCCGTGACCGTCCGCGCCGAAGGCCACGTCCCGCAGCGGCCGGTCGAGGTGCCGGTCGAGGTGCGCGCACACCTGGTCGTACGCCTCCGCGAAGACCGGGAACGCCTCGTACAGTTCCCGCCCCATGCCGGGCCGCTGCGAGCCCTGCCCGGAGAAGAGGAACCCGACCTGGCCGGCGTCGGCGCGGCCGAGGACGACGCCTGGAGCGGGCGCCCCCGACGCCAGAGCCCGCAGGCCCTCGGCGATCCGGCCGCGGTCGGCACCGCCCACGGCGGCGCGGTACTCCAGGGCGGCCCGGGTGGTGGCCAGCGAGAAGCCGACGTCGGTGAGGGACGGCTCGGCGCCTTCCGCCGTGAGGGACAGCAGGCGCTCGGCCTGGGCCCGCAACGCGGCCTCAGACTTGCCGGACAGCACCCATGGCACGGTCGCCGAGGCGACCTCGACCGGGGCGACGGCGGCCGGCTCCGCCGCCGGGGCCTGCTCGATGATCGTGTGCGCGTTGGTGCCGCTGACGCCGAAGGAGGAGATGCCCGCGCGGCGCGGGCGGTCCGACTCCGGCCACTCGACGGCGTCGGTCAGCAGCCGCACCGTGCCCACCGACCAGTCCACGTGCGGCGTCGGCTCGTCCGCGTGCAGCGTCCGCGGCAGCACGCCGTGCCGCATCGCCATCACCATCTTGATCACGCCGGCGACGCCGGACGCCGCCTGGGCGTGACCGATGTTGGACTTCAGCGAGCCCAGCCACAGCGGCTCGCCCTCGGAGCGGTCCTGGCCGTACGTCGCCAGCAGGGCCTGCGCTTCGATGGGGTCACCGAGCGCGGTGCCCGTGCCGTGCGCCTCCACCACGTCGACATCGGCCTCGGTGAGGCCGGCGGAGGCGAGGGCCTGCCGGATCACGCGCTGCTGCGCCGGGCCGTTGGGCGCGGTCAGGCCGTTGGACGCGCCGTCCTGGTTGACCGCGCTGCCCCGCACGACCGCGAGGACGTCGTGGCCGTTGCGCACGGCGTCGCTGAGGCGCTCGACGAGCACCACGCCCACGCCCTCCGCCCAGCCGGTGCCGTCCGCGCCGGCGCCGAACGCCTTGCAGCGACCGTCGGCGGACAGCCCGCGCTGTCGGCTGAACTCCACGAACGCGGCCGGTACGGCCATGACGTTGACACCGCCCGCGACGGCCATCGTGCTCTCGCCGTTGCGCAGCGACTGGATGGCCAGGTGCAGCGCGACAAGCGACGACGAGCAGGCCGTGTCGACGGTGACCGCCGGGCCCTCCAGACCGAACGAGTAGGCCACGCGCCCGGAGACGACGCTCGCGGCGCTGCCGGTGAGGAGGTGGCCCTCGACGCCCTCGGGGACCTGCGGGAGGCCGGCGCCGTAGCCCTGGAAGGACATGCCGACGAACACGCCGGTGCGGCTGCCCTTCAGCGAGGCCGGGTCGATGCCCGCCCGCTCGAAGGCCTCCCACGAGGCCTCCAGCAGCAGGCGCTGCTGCGGGTCCATCGCGAGCGCCTCGCGCGGCGAGATCCCGAACAGTGCGGCGTCGAAGTCGCCCGCGTCGTAGAGGAAGCCGCCGTCGCGTGCGTACGTCTTGCCCGGGGTGCCCGGGTCAGGGTCGTAGAGGCCTTCGATGTCCCAGCCGCGGTCCTCGGGAAAGCCCGCGATGGCGTCGCCGCCGGACATCACGAGCTGCCACAGGTCCTCGGGCGAGCCGACGCCGCCGGGGAGGCGGCAGCTCATCGCCACGATAGCGATCGGCTCGTTGTCGTCCGCGGCAGTGCTCCGCTCCTGCAGCGCGGCGGTCTGTGAACCGAGCAGTTCGGCGCGCAGGAACCGGGCCAGGGCCGTGGCGTTCGGGTAGTCGAAGACCAACGTGGTGGGCAGCTTCAGGCCGGTGTCGGCCGTGAGCTTGTTGCGCAGTTCGACGGCGGTGAGCGAGTCGAGGCCGAGGTCGTTGAACGCCCGGCCGGGCTCCACGGCCGTAGCGCCGTCATGGCCGAGCACCGCGGCCGCGTGGGTACGGACGAGGTCCACCAGCGTGCGGTTCTGCTCGCCCGCCGGCAGCCCGGCCAGTTTCGCGGCGAGCGAGTTGCCGGCCTCGGCGCCGCGAGGGGCCGGGGCCTCCAGGGCGCGGCGCGCCTCGGGCACGTCGGACAGCAGGGCGCTGGGGCGGGTGACGGTGAACGGGCCGATGAACCGCTCCCAGGCGAAGTCCACCACGGTCAGGGTGGTCTCGCCGTCTGCCAGCGCCTGCTGCAGCGCGGAGATCGCGAGGGCGGGCTGCATGGGCGGCAGTCCGCGGCGGCGCAGCATCTCCTCGCCGTCGCCGACGCCGGCCATGCCGCCCTCGGCCCAGCCGCCCCAGGAGACGGCGAGCGCGGTGCGCCCGCGCGCCCGCCGGTGCTCGGCGAGGGCGTCCAGGTAGGCGTTGGCCGCCGAGTAGGCGCCCTGGCTGGCGCCGCCCCAGATGCCGGCGCCCGAGGAGAACATGACGAACGCGTCGAGCTCCTGACCGGCCAGCAGGTCGTCCAGGTGCGTCGCACCCGCCGCCTTCGCCGTCACCGTGCCGGCGAACCCGGCCGGGTCGGAGTCCTCGATCATGACGTGGTCGCCGACGCCTGCGGCGTGGACGACGGCGTTGACGGGGTGTTCGGCCAGCAGCGCCCGCAGGGCGTCCCGGTCGGCCGCGTCACAGGCCACGACGGTCGCGGTCGCGCCGAGTTCCTCCAGCTCCGCGACGAGTTCGGCGGCGCCGGGCGCTGCGGGGCCGCGGCGGCTGGTGAGCAACAGGTGCTCGGCACCGGAACCGGCGAGCCAGCGGGCGACGTGCCCGCCCAGCGCACCCGTACCTCCGGTGATCAGGACCGTGCCGCGCGGCGACCACGCCTGGGCGGGGGCGGTGGCGCGGTTGGCCCGGACGAGCCGTCGTCCGAAGACGCCCGAGGCGCGGACCGCCACCTGGTCCTCGGCCGCCTGTCCGAGGACGGCGGCCACGCGGTCCGCAGTACGGGCGTCGAGCAACTGGGGGAGGTCGAGCAGACCGCCCCAGCGCTGCGGGTACTCCAGCGCCGCCGCCCGGCCGAAGCCCCACACCTGCGCCTGCAGCGGCCGGTCCACGCGGTCGGAGCGGCCGGTGGCCACCGCGCCGCGAGTGGCGCACCACAGCGGCGCGTCGATGCCCGCGTCGCCGAGTGCCTGCACCAGGCAGAGGGTGGAGGCGAGGCCGTGCGACAGGCCGGGGTGGCCGACCGAGGCGCTCTCGTCCTCGGCGAGCAGCGACAGCACGCCGGCCACCGAACCAACGCCGGCAAGCTCGCGGGCCAACGTCCCGCGGTCGGTGCCGGGCCCGGCGACGAGCGTCACCAGTTCCAGGCCGCGCTCGCCGAGCGCGGTGCGGACCGAGGCGGCCCACTCGCTCTCCCCGGCCGTCACGAGCAGCCAGGTCCCGGTCGCGCCGGCCTCCGGGAGCGCGCCGAGCGGCTTCCATGTGACGCGGTAGCGCCAGCCGTCGACCACGGACTGCTCGCGGCGCTGACGGCGCCACGCGGACAGCCGGGGCAGGATCGCGCTGAGCGATGCGTCGGCGCCGACGCCCAGGGTTGCGGCGAGGGACTCCACGTCCTCCCGCTCCACGGTGTCCCAGAATCCGGAGTCCGCCGCGTCGGCCGGAGCGCCGGTGGCGGCGGCCAGGTCCTCGTCCCCTTCCAGCCAGAACCGCTCGCGCTGGAAGGCGTAGGTGGGCAGGACGACGCGGTGAGCGCCGGGGAAGAGCGCCTGCCAGTCCGGGGAGACGCCGTGCACGTGCAGTTCGGCGAGCGCGGCGGTGACGGCCTGCTGCTCCGGGCGGTCGGCACGCAGGACGGGCACGGTGACGACGTCGTCCGCGCAGGCCTGCGCCAGGGCGCTGAGGACGCCGCCGGGGCCGATCTCGACGAAGGTGCTCACGCCCAGGTCGTGCAGGGCCTGCACACCGTCGGCGAAGCGCACCGCCTCACGGACGTGGCGGACCCAGTACTCCGGCGTGTACGCCTCGGCGAGACGGCCCGTGAGGTTGGACACCACCGGAATCCGCGGCTCGCTGAAGGTCAGGCCGCGGACGACCTCGGCGAAGTCCTCCAGCATCGGGTCCATCAGCGGCGAGTGGAACGCGTGGCTGACCTTCAACCGTGAGGTCTTACGACCCTGACCGGCAAAGATCTCGGCAATCGCGGTGACCGCATCCTCCGCACCAGAAATCACCACGGACCGCGGGCCGTTGATCGCCGCAATGCCGACCTGCTCGGTCAGGTGCGGCAGCACCTCGTCCTCGGTCGCCTGCACGGCAACCATCGCACCGCCGGCGGGCAGCGCCTGCATCAGTGCAGCGCGGGCGGACACCAGCTTCGCCGCATCCTCAAGCGACAGCACGCCCGCCACGTGCGCGGCCGCGATCTCGCCGACCGAGTGACCGGCCACGTAGTCGGGCCGGATGCCCCAGGATTCGAGGAGCCGGAACAGCGCCACCTCGATCGCAAAGAGGGCGGGCTGAGTAGACCCCGTCTGGTTCAGCTCCTCGGAGTCGACGTCGACCGGCGCGTCCAGACGCGCGCACACCTCGTCATACGCTTCGGCGAAGACGGGATACGCCTCGTACAGCTCGCGCCCCATGCCGATGCGCTGCGAACCCTGACCGGAGAACAGGAAACCGGTCTTGCTCTCGGTGCGGGCGCGCCCCAGCGTCACGTTCGCCGCCGACTCACCGGCCGCGAGCGCGGCGAGGGCCTGCCGGAACTCGTCCGGGCCCTGCGCCAAGAGCACCGCGCGGTCCTCGAACGTCTCGCGGGAGGCCAGGGTGAGGCCGACGTCGGAAGCCGTCCTACCGTCCGTCGCATCGAGGTGGCCGGCCAGCCGGGCAGCCTGCGCGCGCAGCGCCGCCTCGCCCTTACCCGACAGCACCCACGGCACGACTGCGCCGGAGTCGGGCGTGGGCGGCAGCTCCGCCGAAGCGGGTGCCTGTTCGATGATGGTGTGGGCGTTGGTGCCGCTGACGCCGAAGGACGAGATCGCGGCGCGGCGCGGGCGGTCCGACCCGGGCCACTCCACGGCCTCGGTCAGCAGCCGCACCTCACCCGCCGACCAGTCCACGTGCGGCGTCGGCTCGCCCGCGTGCAGCGTCCGCGGCAGCACACCGTGCCGCATCGCCATCACCATCTTGATCACGCCGGCCACACCCGCGGCGGCCTGCGTGTGGCCGATGTTGGACTTCAGCGAGCCCAGCCACAGCGGCCGGTCCTCCGCGCGCTCCTGCCCGTACGTGGCGATGAGCGCCTGCGCCTCGATCGGGTCACCCAGCGTCGTACCCGTGCCGTGCGCCTCCACGACGTCGACATCGCCCGGGACGAGTCCGGCGGAGGCCAGCGCCTGCCGGATCACGCGCTGCTGCGCCGGGCCGTTCGGGGCGGTCAGGCCGTTGGACGCGCCGTCCTGGTTCACGGCGCTGCCGCGCACCACCGCCAGGACCTCGTGACCGTTGCGCACGGCGTCGGAGAGGCGCTCCACGAGCACCACGCCCACGCCCTCCGCCCAGCCGGTACCGTCCGCATCCGCGCCGAACGCCTTGCAGCGGCCGTCGGGCGACAGCCCGCGCTGCCGGCTGAACTCCACGAAGACCGTCGGGCTCGCCATGACGGTGACGCCGCCGGCCAGGGCCATGGTGCACTCGCCGCTCCGCAGCGACTGGATGGCCAGGTGGAGGGCGACCAGCGACGACGAGCACGCCGTGTCGATCGTGACGGCCGGGCCTTCGAGGCCGAACGTGTAGGCCACCCGGCCGGAGACGACGCTGGACGCGCCGCCGACCAACCGGTGTCCTTCGACGCCTTCCGGCGTCCGCCGCACGTCGGCTCCATAGCCCTGGTAGGCCATGCCGACGAAGACGCCGGTCCGGCTGCCGCGCAGCTGTCCGGGGGTGATCCCGGCGCGTTCGAAGACCTCCCAGGAGGTCTCCAGCAGCAGCCGCTGCTGCGGGTCCATCGCCAGGGCCTCGCGGGGGCTGATGCCGAAGAAGGAGGCGTCGAAGTCGGTGGCGTCGTAGAGGAAACCGCCGTCGCGCGCGTAGGTCTTGCCGAGGTACTCGGGGTCGGGGTCGTAGAGCGAGTCGACGTCCCAGCCACGGTTGGACGGGAATGCCGAGATGGCGTCACCGCCGGACGCCACCAGGTCCCACAGGGCCTCGGGCGAGTGGACGCCGCCCGGGAGGTGGCAGCTCATCGCCACGATGGCGATCGGATCGTCGGCCGCGACGGCCGTGTGCTGCTCCTGCAGCGCGGCGGCCTGCGATCCGATCAGCTCGCTCTGCAGGAAACGGGCGAGCGCCGTGGCGTTGGGGTAGTCGAAGACCACTGTGGGCGGCAGCGCGAGGCCGGTCGCCGTGTTGACCTTGTTGCGGAGTTCGACGGCGGTCAGGGAGTCGAAGCCGAGGTCCTTGAACGCCCGGTCGGGCTCGACGTCTGCCGCCGAGGCGTGGCCCAGGACGGCCGCGACGTGTGCGCGGACCAGGTCGATCAGGGTCTCGGTGCGCTTGGCCTCCGGCAGTCCGGCGAGCTGGGCCGCCAGGGGCGCGGTGCCCGCGGCGGCGTCGGCGGACTCGGCGCGGCGCATCTCGGGCAGCTCGGACAGCAGTGCGCTGGGGCGGCCGAGGGTGAACGGTCCGATGAACCGTTCCCAGTCGATGTCGGCCACAACGGCCACGGTGTCGTCGCAGTCCAGGGCGCGCTGGACCGCGGTCACGGCGAGCGCGGCGGGCAGGGAGATGACGCCGCGGCGGCGCAGGTGCTCCTCGTCGGCGTCGGTGACCATGCCGCCGTCGGCCCAGGGGCCCCAGGCGATCGCGGTGGCGGTCAGGCCCTCGGCCCTCCGCCGGGCGGCGAGCCCGTCGAGGAAGGCGTTGGCGGCCGCGTAGGCGGTCTGCAGTCCGCTGCCCCACACGCCGGCGATCGAGGAGAAGAGGACGAAGGCGTCCAGCTCCCGGTCGCCCAGCAGTTCGTCCAGGTGTGCGGCACCGCCGGCCTTCGCCGCGATCGTGCGGGCGAAGTCGGCCGGGGTCAGCTCGTCGAAGGGGGCGAACTGTTCCACGCCCGCGGCGTGGAACACGGAGGTGAAGGTGTGCTCGGCGAGCAGCGCCGCCACGGCATCGCGGTCGGCGACGTCGCACGCGGCGAGGCTGACGCGTGCTCCCAGCTCCTCCAGTTCGGCCTTGAGTCCGGCCGCGCCGGGGGCGTCGGCGCCGCGGCGGCTGGTGAGCACGAGGTGCTCGGCGCCGGCACCGGCGAGCCAGCGGGCGACGTGCCCGCCCAGCGCACCCGTACCACCGGTGATCAGGACCGTGCCGCGCGCCGACCAGGGCCGGCCGGCGCCGCTGCGGGCGTGGGTGAGCCGGGCGGTGAACACGCCGAAGGCACGGACAGCGACCTGGTCCTCCGCGGTGCTGGTGCCCTGGTTGAGTACGGCGGCGATACGGCTGGCGACGCGCTCGTCGACCGCCGTGGGCAGGTCGATCAGGCCGCCCCAGCGCCGGGCGTGCTCCAGGGCGAGGGCGCGGCCGAAGCCCCACACCTGGTTCTGCACCGCGCTGAGCGGTGCGTCGTCCGAGCGGCCGGTGGCCGCCGCGCCCCGGGTGGCGCACCACAGCGGCGCGTCGATGCCCGCATCGCCGAGCGCCTGGGCCAGTGCCACGGTCTGCGCGAGGCCGTGGGAGAGCGCGGGGTGCTCGGGCGAGGCGGTCTCGTCGATCGCGAGCAGCGACAGGATGCCGGCAAGTGATTCGGCTTCGGCTGCGGCCCGGGTCAGCTCGCCGGCCAGGGACTCGCGGTCGGCGTCCGCGCCGACCGTCAGCGGGATCAGGCGCGCGCCGCGTCCGGCGAGGGCCGCGCGGACCGTCCCGGCCCACTCGTCGCCCTCGGACGCGGCGAACAGCCAGGTGCTGCCGGAGAGGTCGCCTGCGGGCAGGCCGTTCAGCGGCTGCCAGGTCAGCTGGTAGCGCCAGCCGTCCACGACGGACTGCTCGCGCCGCTGCCGCCGCCAGGCGGACAGCTTCGGGACCACGACGTCCAGTTCTTCGGCGCTCAGCCCCAGCGTGGCGGCGAGCGACTGGGCGTCCTCGCGCTCGACGCTCGCCCAGAACTCGGCGTCGACCGCGTCCACGAGGGCCGCCTCGGCCTCCGGGGCATCCAGCCAGTAGCGCTGCTGCTGGAAGGCGTAGGTGGGCAAGTCGGTCTTCCGTGCACCAGGGAGGAGCGCCTGCCAGTCCGGGGAGACGCCGTGCACGTGCAGTTCGGCAAGCGCGGCGGTGACGGCCTGCTGCTCCGGGCGGTCGGCACGCAGGACGGGCACGGTGACGACGTCGTCCGCGCAGGCCTGCGCCAGGGCGCTGAGGACGCCGCCGGGGCCGATCTCGACAAAGGTGCTCACGCCCAGGTCGTGCAGGGCCTGCACACCGTCGGCGAAGCGCACCGCCTCACGGACGTGGCGGACCCAGTACTCCGGCGTGTACGCCTCGGCGAGACGGCCCGTGAGGTTGGACACCACCGGAATCCGCGGCTCGCTGAAGGTCAGGCCGCGGACGACCTCGGCGAAGTCCTCCAGCATCGGGTCCATCAGCGGCGAGTGGAACGCGTGGCTGACCTTCAACCGGGAGGTCTTACAACCCTGACCGGCAAAGATCTCGGCAATCGCGGTGACCGCATCCTCCGCACCAGAAATCACCACGGACCGCGGGCCGTTGATCGCCGCAATGCCGACCTGCTCGGTCAGGTGCGGCAGCACCTCGTCCTCGGTCGCCTGCACGGCAACCATCGCACCGCCGGCGGGCAGCGCCTGCATCAGTGCAGCGCGGGCGGACACCAGCTTCGCCGCATCCTCAAGCGACAGCACGCCCGCCACGTGCGCGGCCGCGATCTCGCCGACCGAGTGACCGGCCACGTAGTCGGGCCGGATGCCCCAGGACTCCAGGAGGCGGAACAGCGCCACCTCGACCGCGAAGAGGGCAGGCTGGGTGCACCCGGTCTGGTTGAGCTGCTCCGCGTCGGCGTCGAGCGTGACATCGAGGTGGGCACGGACCTCGTCGTGGGCCGCGGCGAAGGCCGGGAAGGCGTCGTAGAGTTCGCGTCCCATGCCGGCCCGCTGCGAGCCCTGGCCGGAGAACAGGAACCCGGTCTTGTCCCCGAGGCGGCCCGTACTCTGGACCACGGCCGCGGACGGGGTGCCCGACGCCAGTGCCCGTACGCCTTCGGTGAGTTCCTCCAGGCTCTCGCCGACGACGGCCGCCCGCCGGTCCCAGGCGGCTCGCGTCGTGGCGAGGGAGAAGCCGATGTCGGCCGGCGACCGGCCGGGGCCGCTCTCCAGGAAGGCGAGCAGGCGCTCGGCCTGGGCCCGCAGCGCCACGTCGCTCTTGGCCGAGAGCACCCACGGCAGCGCGCCCGCGGGGGCCTCGATGGTCTCCTCGTCGAGGGCAGGGGCCTGCTCGATGATCGTGTGGGCGTTGGTGCCGCTGACGCCGAAGGAGGAGACGGCGGCACGGCGGGGGTGGTCCGACTCGGGCCACTGGACGGCCTCGGTCAGCAGCCTGACGCCGCCGGCCGTCCAGTCGACCTGGGTGGTCGGCTCGTCGACGTGCAGCGTCTGCGGCAGCACGCCGTTGCGGATGGCCATCACCATCTTGATCACACCGGCGACACCGGAAGCCGCCTGCGTGTGACCGATGTTGGACTTGATGGACCCCAGCCACAGCGGCTGGTCACCCGAGTGCTCCTGTCCGTACGTGGCGAGCAGCGCGTCGGTCTCGATCGGGTCGCCGAGGGTGGTGGCCGTGCCGTGCGCCTCCACCGCATCGACCTGGGAGGCGGTCAGCCGCGCGTTCTCCAGCGCCTGCTGGATCACGCGCACCTGCGACGGGCCGTTCGGGGCGGTCAGGCCGTTGGACGCGCCGTCCTGGTTCACGGCGCTGCCGCGGATGACGGCGAGCACGTCGTGGCCGAGCCGGCGGGCGTCGGACAGCCGCTCCAGCAGGAGCACGCCGACGCCTTCGGCCATGCCCGTGCCGTCGGCGGTCGAGGAGAACGCGCGGCAGCGGCCGTCGGGCGACAGGCCGCGCTGCGCGCTGAACGCGATGAACGTGTTCGGCGTGGCCATCACGGTCACGCCGCCGGCGAGGGCGAGCGAGCACTCGCCGCGGCGCAGCGCCTGGGTGGCCAGGTGGAGCGCCACCAGCGAGGACGAGCAAGCCGTGTCGACGGTGACGGCCGGGCCTTCGAGGCCGAGGGCGTACGAGATGCGGCCGGAGACCACGGCCGCGGTGTTCGCGGTGACGAGGTGGGCCTCGATGTCGCTGTCGCCCTGCCGCTGGAGGTAGGCGTGGTCCTGGCCGTTGGTGCCGACGAACACTCCGGCCCGGGTGCCCCGCGCGGTGGCGGGGTCGATGCCCGCGCGTTCGAAGGCCTCCCAGGAGGTCTGCAGGAGCAGCCGCTGCTGAGGGTCCATGACCAGGGCCTCGCGGGGGGAGATCCCGAAGAACGCGGGGTCGAAGTCGGCGGCGTCGTGGAGGAAGCCGCCCTCGCGCACGTACGTCCGGCCCGTCCGCTCGGGGTCGGGGTCGTAGATCGCGTCCAGGTCCCAGCCGCGGTCGGCGGGGAACTCGGTCACGGCGTCGCCGCCCGAGGAGACCAGGTGCCACAGGTCCTCGGGCGAGCCGACGCCGCCCGGGTAGCGGCAGGCCATCCCGACGATGACGATGGGCTCGGTGTCCTTCGCCTCCAGCTCACCCAGCTGCCTGCGGGTGTGGCGCAGGTCCACCATCACGCGCTTGAGGTAATCCCTGAGCTTGTCGTCGTTCGACATGTTTTACGTCCTCGATAGCAGTGCGTGAGAAGATTCAGGCAGACCCGAGCTCTTGGTCGATGAGGTCGAACATCTCGTCGTCGGTGGCGGCGTCGATCCGGTCGAGGTCGAAGTCGCGGTCGGTGCCGGGGCCGGCGTCGGCGGTGTTCGCCGCGGTGTCCTGCTGGGTGTCGGTCCACTTCCAGAGCAGCGCCTTGAGCCGGGCGGTGACCTTGTCCCGTACCGCGTCCTGCGGGTCGAGCGCGGCGAGCTGGGCTTCCAGCCGGTCCAGTTCGTCGAGCACCGGCGAGGTTTCGGCGCCGAGGTCGAGGACCAGGTCCTTGTGCAGGAGCCGGGCGATTGCGACCGGGTTGGGGTGGTCGAAGACGAGGGTGGGCTTGAGCCGGAGCCCGGTCGCGGCCTTGAGCCGGTTGCGGAGCTCCACGCTGGTCAGGGAGTCGAAGCCGATATCCCGGAAGGCCGTGGTGGGCTCGATCCGGTCCGCAGTGGCGTGGCCCAGGGCCGCGGCCGCCTGCTTGCGGACCAGGTCCAGCAGCACCTTCTCCCGGTCTGCCTCTGGCATCCCGGCGAGGCGCCGGGCCAGGGCGGGGGTGCTGGCGGCCGCGGCCTCCTCGGCCGTGCCGCCGGTGTCGCCGACGAGGCCGCGGAAGACCGCGGGCAGCATGCCGGCGCGGGCCATGGAGCGCAGCCCCGCGACGTCCAGCCGGACCGGCACGATCACCGGCCGGTCAACGGTGAGGGCGGCGTCGAACAGTGCCAGCCCCTCCGCGGAGGTGAACGGCACGACCCCGGCCTGGCCCATCCGGTTGCGATCGGCGTCGGTGATCCGGTCGCCCATGCCGCCGTTGTCCGTCCACAGGCCCCACGCCAGCGAGGTACCGGGCAGGCCCGCGGCCCGGCGCTGCCGCGCCAGCCCGTCCAGGAAGGCGTTGGCCGCCGCGTAGCTCGCCGCGCCGGCGCTGCCCAGGACTCCGGCGAGGGAGGAGAAGAGCACGAACGCGGAGAGGTCCAGGTCCTTGGTCAGCTCGTGCAGGTGCAGCGCCCCGTCGGCCTTCGGCCGCAGCACGGTGTCCAGGCGCTCCGGGGTCAGTGCGGTGATCACGCCGTCGTCCAGAGCGGCCGCCGCGTGCACCACGGCCACGAGCGGTTGCTCGGCCGGGACCGAGGCCAGGAGCTCCGCGAGGGCGTCCCGGTCCGCGATGTCGCAGGCGGCCACGTCGACGTGCGCGCCAAGCTCGGACAGGGCGGCGACGACTTCGCCGATGCCTTCGGCGGCGGGGCCGCGGCGGCTGACCAGGAGCAGCCTCCGTGCGCCGCGTTCGGCGACGAGGTGCCGCGCGAACGACAGTCCGAGGCCACCGGTCGCGCCGGTGAGCAGCACGGTCCCTTCGGGGTCCCACGCGTGATCGGTGGGCTCCTCGGACGGGGCGATCCGGGCGAGGCGCGGTACGAACAGCTTGCCGCCGCGCACTGCGGCCTGCGGCTCGTCGAGGGCGGCGAGCGCCGCCACCAGCGCGGGGTCAACACCCCCGTCCGCGACGGAGTCGTCCGCGTCGATGAGCAGGAGCCGGTCCGGGTGCTCGGACTGGGCCGACTTCACCAGGCCGACCACCGCGACGTGTGCGAGGTCCGGCGCCGCTCCGTCCAGGTCGACGGCTCCGCGCGTCATCACCACGAGCCGCGCATCGGAGAACTGCTCGTCGGCGACCCACTTCTGGACGGCCGACAGCACACCGGCCAGTAACTCGCGTGTCGCCGAGGCGGCACCGCCCTCGCTCGGGGCGCAGGGCAGGAGCACGTGGGCGGGCGGGGCCGCACCGTCGTCGACCGCCTTACGGAGCGCGTCGATGTCGGCGTAGCGGCCGTCGCCGCCAAGGACCGCCCACTCGGCCTCGGGAGCGGAAGCAGCCGGGGCGGTGTGCTCGACCCAGTCGACCTCGAACATCCAGTCCTGGTGCGCCACGCGCGATGCCAGCACCTGCTGTGGAGACACCGTCTGCGTCCGCAGGGACGCCACCGAGGCGACGGGAGCACCGTCGGCGTCGGCCAGTTCGATCGCCACCGCGTCGCCGTCGGCAGCGGGCCGGACCCGTAGGCGCACGGTCCCTGCTCCCGGGGCGTGCACGGACGTGCCGCTCCAGGCGTAGGGCATGAGCACCTGGCCGGGATCGCCGGCACGGTCGAGCGCCAGGGTGTCCAGGACGGCGTCCAGCAGTACGGGGTGAAGGCCGTAGCGGTCCGCCCGGTCCCGCTCCGCGAGAGGCAGCGCGGCCTCGGCGTACAGCTCGTCCCCGGCGCGCCAGGCGGCGCGCAGGCTCGGATGGTCCTCGACGTCCACCGGCTCGGCGCCCGCCGGCGGCCAGATCACCATGTCGAACTCCGCCGCCGGAGCACTGCGGGTGAGTTCTCCGGTGACGTGGCAGACCCACGGCTCGTCGGCGCCGCCGGCGGCGGCCCGGCTGAAGACCCGCACCGACCGCCGGTCGGTGTCGTCGCCCGCGCCGACCTGCACCTGGATGCGGACGGCGCCCTGTTCTGCCAGGACCAGCGGGGCGTCCACGTCCAGCTGTTCCAGATGCGGGAACCCGGCCTGCCGGCCCGCGCCCAGTGCGAGCTCCACGAACGCAGCGACCGGGAGCACCGGCACCCCGCCGACCGTGTGTTCCGCGATCCAGGGCGTGTCGGCCAGGGACAGACGGCCGGTGAACAGCACGTCCTGTCCCCCGGCAGTCTCCACCACCGCGCCGAGCAGGGGGTGACCGGAGGAGTCCAGGCCCGCCGAGGAGACGTCGAGCGCGGCCGTGCCTTCGAGCCAGTAGCGCTCGCGCTGGAAGGCATAGGTGGGCAGGCCGACGCGGCCAGCTGCGGGGAACAGCGCCTGCCAGTCCGGGGAGACGCCGTGGGTGTGCAGCCGGCCGACAGCGAGAGTGATCGCCTGCGGTTCGGGGCGGTCGGTGCGCAGGGCAGGGACGGTGACGACGTCGCCGTCGAGGCAGCCCTGGGCGAGCGCGCTGAGGACGCCGCCGGGGCCGATCTCGACGAAGGTGCTCACGCCCAGGTCGTGCAGGGTCTGCACACCGTCGGCAAAGCGGACGGCCTCGCGAACGTGGCGGACCCAATACTCGGGGGTGTATGCCTCGGACACGCCGCCCGTGAGGTTGGAGACCACCGGAATCTGCGGCTCGCTGAAGGACAGAGCGCGTACGACGTCGGCGAAGTCCTCCAGCATCGGGTCCATCAGCGGCGAGTGGAAGGCGTGACTGACCTTCAGCCGCGACGTCTTACGACCCTGCTGCGTGAAGACCTCGGCGATCTCCAGCACGGCATCCTCGGCACCGGAAATCACCACGGACTGAGGCCCGTTGATCGCCGCGATACCCACCTGCTCGGTGAGGTGCGGCAGCACCTCGTCCTCGGTCGCCTGGACCGCCACCATCGCACCGTCCGCAGGCAGCGCCTGCATCAACGCAGCACGCGCCAACACCAACTTCGCCGCGTCATCGAGCGACAGCACGCCCGCCACATGCGCGGCTGCAATCTCGCCCACGGAGTGACCGGCCACGTAGTCGGGCCGGATGCCCCAGGATTCCAGGAGCCGGAACAGCGCCACCTCGACCGCGAACAACGCGGGCTGGGTGCACCCGGTCTGGTGAAGCGTTTCAGCATCGACATCGACCGGCGCATCCAGCCGCGCACACACCTCGTCATAAGCCGCAGCAAACGCGGGGTACGCCTCGTACAGCTCGCGCCCCATCCCCAGCCGCTGCGAACCCTGCCCCGAGAACAAGAACCCGACCTTGCCCCGGGCGGCATCGGCGCGCCCCGTCACCACGTGTGCCGCGGGCTTGCCTGCTGCGAGTGCGGTCAGCCCTGCGCGCAACTCGTCGGCGTCGGCACCGACCACCGCAGCCCGGTGCTCCAGCGCCGACCGGGTGGCCGCCAGCGAGAACCCCACGTCGGCCGGCGACGCGGCCGCGAGGTCCACGGACGACAGCAGCCGCTGCGCCTGCTCCCGCAGCGCCTCCCCGGTCTTTCCGGAGAGCACCCACGGGACCACCGAGGTCCGCGGCCGAAGCGGCTCGTCGACCGCCGCACCTTCACCCCCGGCCGTGTCGTCGGCCGGTTCCTCCGCCGCCGGTTCGGTCGCCTGCTCAAGGATGACGTGCGCGTTGGTGCCGCTGATCCCGAACGAGGAGATCCCGGCCCGGCGCGGGTGGTCCGACTCCGGCCACACGACCGCCTCGGTCAGCAGCTCGACCGAGCCGGCCGACCAGTCGACCTGCGGGGTCGGCCGGTCGACGTGCAGCGTCTGCGGCAGCACTCCGTGCTGCATCGCCAGCACCATCTTGATCACGCCGGCGACACCCGCCGCAGCCTGCGTGTGGCCGATGTTCGACTTCAGCGAGCCGAGCAGGAGCGGCCGTTCGCGGTCCTGTCCGTAGGTCGCCAGCAGCGCCTGCGCCTCGATCGGGTCGCCGAGGTTCGTGCCCGTGCCATGTGCTTCGACGGCGTCGATCTCCTCGGCGGACAGCCCACCGCTGGCCAGCGCCTCGAGGATCACGCGCTGCTGCGAAGGACCGTTCGGCGCGGTCAGGCCGTTGGACGCGCCGTCCTGGTTCACCGCGCTGCCCCGGACGACAGCGAGCACCTGGTGGCCGAGCCGGCGGGCGTCCCGCAGGCTCTCGACCAGCAGCAGGCCAGCGCCTTCGGACCATGACGCGCCGTCCGCGGCCGCCGCGAAGGACTTGCAGCGGCCGTCGGGGGCGAGGCCGCGCTGGCGGCTGAACTCGACGAACGCGCTCGGGCCCGCCATGACCGTCACACCGCCGG
Organism: Streptomyces sp. NBC_00390; assembly: GCF_036057275.1. NCBI lineage: Bacteria > Bacillati > Actinomycetota > Actinomycetes > Kitasatosporales > Streptomycetaceae > Streptomyces > Streptomyces sp. NBC_00390. The sequence continues at coordinate 1,819,463 of NZ_CP107945.1, forward strand.
CGAGCGCCATGGAGCACTCGCCGTTGCGCAGTGCCTGCACGGCGAGGTGCAGGGCGACGAGCGAGGACGAGCAGGCGGTGTCGATGGTGACCGCGGGGCCCTCGAAGCCGAAGGTGTAGGCGATGCGCCCGGAGGCGACGCTGCCGGAGTTGCCGGTGCTGAGCAGCCCTTCGACGCCGTCGGGGAGGACGCCGGGCGTGAAGCCGTAGTCGTGGTACATCAGGCCGGCAAAGACGCCGGTGCGACTGCCCTTGAGGGGGGCGAGGTCGATGCCCGCGTGCTCGAAGACTTCCCATGCGGTCTCCAGCAGCAGCCGCTGCTGAGGGTCCATCGCCAGGGCCTCGCGCGGGCTGATCCCGAAGAAGTCCGCGTCGAAGTCCGCCGCGTCGTGGAGGAATCCGCCTTGCCGGGTGTAGACCTTGCCCGGCTGCTCGGGGTCGGGGTCGTAGAGCGAGTCGACGTCCCAGCCGCGGTCCTCGGGAAACTGCGAGATCGCGTCGCCGCCCTCGGCCAGCAGCCGCCACAGCGCCTCGGGGGAGCCGATGCCGCCGGGGAACCGGCAGCTCATGCCCACGATGGCGATCGGCTCCTGGTCCCGGGCCTCCAGTTCGCGCACGCGCCGCCGGGCCTGGCGCAGGTCGGTGGTGGCCCGCTTGAGGTAGTCCCGGAGCTTGTCTTCGTTCATCATCGGTGTTGCCCGCCCCTTTTCGGCCTGCGCAGTTCAGGAGATGCCGAGTTCGTCGTCGAGGAGCTCGTACAGCTCCTCGTCGCTCGCCGAGCTGAGGTCGTCCTCGTCCTCGGCTCCGCCGGCGCCTCCCGGATCGGCCGGCTCGTTCCCGTTCCAGCGGGCGAGCAGCGCCTGGAGACGCATGTTGATCTTGGTTCGGGTGATGTTGTCGACGCTGTCCGCTCCGGCGCCTTCGAGGGCGGCGGCGAGGCGGTCGATCCCGTCGAACACCGACACCGTCCCGCCCGTGCCGCCGGGGAGGTCCTTCAGCACCCGCTGAGCGAGCACCGTCGGCGTCGGGTAGTCGAAGACCAGCGTTGCGGGCAGTCGCAGCCCGGTGGCCTTGTTCATCCGGTTGCGGAGCTCCACTGCGGTCAGCGAGTCGAAGCCCAGGTCGCCGAAGGCCTGGTCGGGCTGGACGGACTTGGCCGAGCTGTGCCCGAGGACGGCGGCGACCTCGGACCGGACCAGGTCCAGCACCACCTCTTCGCGCTCGCTCTCCGGCAGGTCCGCGACCCGCTGCGCCAGCGGTACGGCGACTGCCCGGTCCGTACGCCGCGGCCGGCCGCCGACCAGCGTCCTGAGCAGCGGCGGCACCGGGGCGGCCGCGTTCCGCAGGGCGGCGATGTCCAGCCGTGCCGCCACCACGAGGGGCTCCTCCAGCGCGAGCGCGGCGTCGAGGAGTTCCAGGCCGTCCTGATCGGACAGCGGCACGACGCCGCCGCGGGCGAGCCGGGTCCGGTCCGCTCCGCCGAGGTCCTCGGTCATGGTGCCGGTCCGCTGCCACAGGCCCCACGGCAGCGACACCGCGGGGAGCCCCTGCGCATGGCGGCGCCCGGCGAAGGCGTCCAGGAAGGCGTTGGCGGCTGCGTAGTTCGCCTGGCCGGGGGTGCCGAGCGTGCCCGCGAGCGAGGAGAAGACGACGAACGCCGACACCTCGCCCGTCAGCTCGTGCAGGTTCAGCACGGCGTCGACCTTGGGGCGCAGCACCGCGTCCAGGCGCTCCGGGGTGAGCGAACCGATCACGCCGTCGTCGAGGACACCGGCCGTGTGGACCACGGCCGTCACCGGCGTCCCGGCGAGTGCCCCAGCGAGGGCGTCGCGGTCGGCCACGTCGCAGGCGGCCCAGTGCACTTCGGCGCCCGAGGCGGTGAGCTCCGCCTGGAGCTCCGCCGCGCCCTCGGCATCCGCGCCGCGCCGGCTCATCAGCAGCAGGCTGCGCACGCCGTGCTCGGCGACCAGGTGCCGGGCAACGAGTCCGCCCAGGGCGCCGGACGCGCCGGTCAGGAGCACCGTTCCGGTTCCGAAGTCCGGGGCGCCCTGCGGGGCGTCGGCGGCGGCCCTGGCGAGCCGGGGCAGCAGGAGCGTGTCGCCGCGCAGCGCCGCCTGCGGCTCCTCGGAGGCGACGAGCCGGGGTACGGCCGTCGCCACGGTGTGCTGCCAGTCGGTGTTCTTGTCGGTGTCGAGGAGGACGATGCGGTCCGGGTTCTCGGACTGCGCCGACCGCACCAGGCCCCACACGGCGGCCTGTGCAGGATCGGCCTGTGCCGGGTCGTCGCCGGCGGCGACCGCGCCCCGGGTCACCAGCACCAGGCGGGCGGCCCGGTCCTCGCCCAGCCACGCCTGCACCAGCCCGAGCACCTCGGCCAGGACTTCCCGGACCCGCTCGGCGTCGGTGCCCGACCCGGCCGGGCAGGGCACGACGACGGCGTCGACGTCCGCCTCCGCCCCGGTCTCCGTCTCCGGGGCGCAGAGGAGGGAGGCGATGTCGTCGTAGACGCGTAAGGCCGGGCCGTTCGCCTCAGACAGCGCAGCGAGCGGCGCCCACTCAACGGTGAACAGGGAGTCCCGGGAGCGCGTACGGAGCTGGTCGGCCGACACCGGGCGCAGCGTCAGCGATTCCACCGAGACGACGGGCCGACCCGTGCCGTCGGCGACCTCCAGCCGTACCGCGTCGCCGCCGGCCTGCGAGAGCCGTACCCGCAGGGCGGCCGCTCCGGTTCCGTGGACCGTGACGCGGGACCACGCGAAGGGCAGCAGGGGCCCGTCGGCTGCCGGTACGAGCCCGCCCGCCCCCAGAGCATGCAGGGCGGAGTCGAGCAGGGCCGGGTGCACACCGAACGCGTCCGCGTCGGCGTGTGCTTCGTCGGGGACGGCCAGTTCGGCGTAGACCGCGTCGTTGCCGCGCCAGGCGGCGCGCAGCCCCTGGAAGAGCGGGCCGTAGCTCAGGCCGAGGTCCGCCAGCCGGTCGTAGAAGCCGTCCAGGTCCACCGGCTGCGCGTCGGCCGGTGGCCAGCTGCTCAGGTCGGTGCCGGAAGGGGCCCCGCCGGTGGCGAGGGCGCCGGTGGCGTTGCGGATCCAGGGGCCTTCCCCGGCGCGCGAGTGCACGCTCAGCGGGCGGCGGCCGGAGTCGTCCTGGGCGCCCACGAGGACCTGGATCTGAACGCCGCCGTGCTCGGGCAGCAGCAGCGGTGCCTGCAGGGTGAGCTCCTCGACCACGTCGCAGCCGGTCTCGGCCGCGGCGTGGGCGGCCAGCTCGACGAAGGCCGTGCCGGGCAGCAGCACCGTGCCCAGCACCGCGTGGTCGGCCAGCCAGGGCTGGGCCTTCAGCGACAGCAGACCGGTCAGCAGGTGACCGCCGGCGTCGGGCAGTTCCACCGCCGCGCCCAGGAACGGGTGGTCGGCGGAGTCCAGTCCGGCCGCCCGTACGTCGCCGCCCGGCGCGCCCGCTTCCAGCCAGTAGCGCTCGTGCTGGAACGCGTAGGTCGGGAGGTCGACGCGGCGGGCACCGGGCAGGACGGCGTTCCAGTCGATGGCGACGCCGTGCACGTGGGCCTGTGCCAGCGACAGCAGCAGCCGGTGCCGGCCGCCGTCGCCACGGCGCAGCGTCGGGATGACCACGGCCTCGGCCTCGGCGGCCTCGATGGCGTCCTGGATGCCCGCCAGCTGCACAGGGTGCGGGCTGACTTCGACGAACACGTCGTGCCCGTCGGCCAGGGCGAACCGGATCGCGTCGTAGAACCGCACGGTCTGCCGCATGTTGCGGTACCAGTAGCCGGAGCCGAGCTCGCCCGCGTCCAACCGCCCGCCCGTCACCGTGGAGTAGAAGGGCACGGCGCCGGGGAGGGGGCTGATGCCGGCGAATCCCTCGCCGGCCTGCGTTTCGACCTGCTTGATCTGCGGCGAGTGCGCGGCGTAGTCGACGGCGACCTTGCGGGCCTGGATGCCCTCCTTCTCGCAGTGCGCGAGCAGTTCGTCCAAGGCGTCGGTGTCTCCGGAGACCACGACGGTTCCGGGCCCGTTAACGGCGCCGATGCCGAGGCGGCCGGCCCACCGGCCGATCAGTTCCTGTGCTTCCTCGTCCGGGAGCGTCACCGAGGCCATGCCGCCGCGACCCTGGAGTTCGCGCACCGCGAGGCTGCGCTGCGCCACGATGCGCGCCGCGTCCTCCAGGGAGATCGCTCCGGCGATCACCGCCGCGGAGACCTCGCCCTGGGAGTGTCCGACGACCGCGTCGGGGGTCACCCCGAAGGAACGCCATACCTCGGCCAGCGCGACCGTCATCGCCCACAGCACAGGCTGCAGGACGTCGACCCGATCCTGCTCCACATCGGACGCCCCGCGCAGCACAGCGGTCAGCGACCAGTCCACGTGCGGCGCGAGGGCGCGCTCGCAGGCGTCGATCCGGTCACGGAAGACCGGCGAGGTCTCCAGCAGGTCGGCGGCCATGCCCACCCACTGCGCCCCCTGCCCGGGGAAGACGAAGACGGTCTTGCCGCCGGCGCGTGCGGTGCCCGTCACCACGCCGGGCGGCGTGGAGCCGTCCGCGACGGCGGCCAGCCCCTGACGGAGCTCCTCAAGGGTGTCCGCGACCACCACGGCGCGCTGTTCGAAGGCCGCCCTGGTCGTGGCCAGCGAGTAAGCCGCATCGGCCGCCGGGACCGCGGTGTCGCCGTCGCTGTCCTCCAGGAAGGACGCGAGGCGGGTGGCTTGCGCCCGCAGTGCTGCTTCGGTCCTGCCGGAGAGCACCCACGGCACGACTGCGCCGGAGTCGGGCGTGGGCGGCAGCTCCGCCGAAGCGGGTGCCTGTTCGATGATGGTGTGGGCGTTGGTGCCGCTGACGCCGAAGGACGAGATCGCGGCGCGGCGCGGGCGGTCCGACCCGGGCCACTCCACGGCCTCGGTCAGCAGCCGCACCTCACCCGCCGACCAGTCCACGTGCGGCGTCGGCTCGCCCGCGTGCAGCGTCCGCGGCAGCACACCGTGCCGCATCGCCATCACCATCTTGATCACGCCGGCCACACCCGCGGCGGCCTGCGTGTGGCCGATGTTGGACTTCAGCGAGCCCAGCCACAGCGGCCGGTCCTCCGCGCGCTCCTGCCCGTACGTGGCGATGAGCGCCTGCGCCTCGATCGGGTCACCCAGCGTCGTACCCGTGCCGTGCGCCTCCACGACGTCGACATCGCCCGGGACGAGTCCGGCGGAGGCCAGCGCCTGCCGGATCACGCGCTGCTGCGCCGGGCCGTTCGGGGCGGTCAGGCCGTTGGACGCGCCGTCCTGGTTCACGGCGCTGCCGCGCACCACCGCCAGGACCTCGTGACCGTTGCGCACGGCGTCGGAGAGGCGCTCCACGAGCACCACGCCCACGCCCTCCGCCCAGCCGGTACCGTCCGCATCCGCGCCGAACGCCTTGCAGCGGCCGTCGGGCGACAGCCCGCGCTGCCGGCTGAACTCCACGAAGACCGTCGGGCTCGCCATGACGGTGACGCCGCCGGCCAGGGCCATGGTGCACTCGCCGCTCCGCAGCGACTGGATGGCCAGGTGGAGGGCGACCAGCGACGACGAGCACGCCGTGTCGATCGTGACGGCCGGGCCTTCGAGGCCGAATGTGTAGGCCACCCGGCCGGAGGCGACGCTGCCGGAGCCTCCGGTGGTGAGCAGGCCCTCGACGCCCTCGGGCAGTTCGCGCGGGCCCTGGCCGTAGTCGTGGTACATCAGGCCGGTGAAGACCCCGGTCCTGCTGCCCCGGACCGTCGCCGGGTCGATCCCGGCGCGTTCGAAGGCCTCCCAGGACGCCTCCAGCAGCAGCCGCTGCTGCGGGTCCATCGCCAGGGCCTCGCGGGGGCTGATGCCGAAGAAGCCGGCGTCGAAGTCGGCTGCCTCGTGCAGGAAGCCGCCGTCGCGCGCGTAGGTCTTGCCGAGGCACTCGGGGTCGGGGTCGTAGAGCGAGTCGACGTCCCAGCCGCGGTTGTCCGGGAACCGGGAGGTGCCGTCCCGGCCGGAGGCCACCAGCCGCCACAGGTCCTCCGGCGAGCGCACCCCGCCCGGGAGGCGGCAGCTCATGCCGACGATGGCGATCGGCTCGTCGGCTGCGACGGCGGACTGCCGCGCCGTGGACGTGGCCGCCGCGACGTCGCCGAGCAGTTCGGTGCCAATGTGCCGGGCCAGGGCGGCGGGCGTGGGGTGGTCGAAGACGAGGGTGGCGGGCAGGCGCAGACCGGTGGCGGTGGACAGCCGGTTGCGCAGTTCCACGGCCGTCAGGGAGTCGAAGCCCAGATCCTGGAAGGCGTGCGCGGGCTGGACGGCTCGGGGCGAGGAGTGCCCGAGCACGGCGGCGACCTCGGACCGGATCAGGTCCAGGACGGCCTCGTCGCGCTCGTCCCGGGTCAGCCCGGTGAGCCGGGCGGCCAGTGATCCGGTGGTGGCGCGCTGGGCGGTGCCACGCGTGGTGACGCGTACGAGCCCGCGCAGCAGTGCTGGTACGGTTCCGGCCGCCTGGTTCCGCAGGGCAGGGGTGTCGAGGCGGACCGGTACCAGCACGGGCTCGTCCGAGGTGAGCGCCGCGTCAAACAGCCGCAGGCCGTCCTCGGTGGCGAGCGGCAGTACGCCCGAGCGTGCCATCCGCGACCTGCCCACCTCGTCGAGGGCGTCGGCCATGGCGCCTTCCTGCCCCCACAGGCCCCACGCCAGTGAGATCGTGGGCCGGCCCTGGGCGCGGCGGTGCCGGGCGAAGGCGTCGAGGAAGGCGTTGGCCGCGGCGTAGTTGCCTTGGCCGGAGTTGCCGAAGACGCCCGCGGCGGAGGAGAACAGCACGAACGTCGTGCCCTCACCGGCGAGCTCGTGCAGGTTGAGCACGGCGTCGACCTTGGGCTTCAGGACGGCGTCCATGCGCTCCGGGGTCAGGGCGGCGATCACGCCATCGTCGAGCACGCCGGCGGTGTGCACGACGGAATCGACCGGAGTCCCGGCGAGCAGCCGGGCGAGTGCGTCGCGGTCGGCGATGTCGCAGGCGGCCCACGTCGCCTCGGAGCCGAGCGCGGTGAGTTCGGCCTCCAAGGCCGCGGCGCCCGGGGCGTCCGCACCGCGCCGGCTGACCAACAGCAGCCGACGCACGCCGTGGTCGGTCACGAGGTGCCGGGCGAGGGTTCCGCCCAGCGCGCCCGAGGCGCCGGTGAGCAGCACGGTACCCAGGCCGGAGGCACTGCCCTCGGTAAGGTCGGAGGCAGCGTCCTCGGCGGGGCTTGAGGCGGCGTCCTCCGTCGCCGGGGAGGTGGCACGGGCCAGACGCGGTGCGCGGATCTCCCCTTCACGGACGACGACGTGGGGTTCGCCGGAGCGCACGATGCCGGGCACCAGCTCGGCCGCGTCGGCCGGGCGGTCGGTTTCGATCAGCACGATCCGGCCGGGATTCTCCGCCTGGGCCGAGCGCACCAGTCCGCCCGCAGCGGCGTGGGCGAGGTCGTCGCAGCGCGCCACCAGCACGAGGCACGGCGTCCGGTCCTCGGCGAACCACCGCTGGAGCAGCTGGAGCACCTCGGCGGTGACCGCGCGGACCCGCTCGGCCTCGGGGGGCCCTTCCGGGCCGTTTGGGCATGGGACCACGACCACGTCCGGCTGCGACGGCCCGTCGACGCCGGCCAGTGCGGCAGTGTCCGGGACGTACGCGACCGTCGTCCCGTCCGCGTCGTCGGACGGCAGGGGCAGCGGCACCCACTCGATCGCGAACATCGCGTCGCCGGAGCGCTTGCGAAGCTGCTCGGCGGACACCGCGCGCAGCGTCAGCGACTCCACCGACGCCACGGGCTCGCCGGCGTCGTCGGCCACGAGCAGGGACACCGTGTCCGTACCGGCCGGCGACAGCCGCACCCGTACGGTGGACGCGCCCGTGGCGCGCACGGACACCCCGGACCAGGCGAACGGCAGGAGCGGCCCGTCCGCTTCGGCCACCAGGGAACCGTCCGCACCGCCCGCGCCGATCGCGTGCAGCGCCGCGTCCAGCAGCGCCGGGTGCAGGAGGAAGGAGCCGGTGTCCGTGCCGTCCGGGAGAGTGACCTCGGCGAAGACCTCGTCGCCCGCGCGCCAGGCGCTCCGCAGTCCGCGGAACGCCGGGCCGTAGTCCAGGCCGAGGCCGGCCAGCCGGTCGTAGAAGCCGTCGAGGTCGACCGGCTCGGTGCCCGCCGGCGGCCACGCCGTGAGCGCCTGACCGGCTGCCGGGGCGCTCGCCTCATCGGTGACGAAGCCAGTCGCGTGCCGCACCCACGGCAGGTCGGTGTCGTCCTCGGGGCGCGAGTGCACGGTCAGCGGCCTGCGACCGGACCCGTCAGCCGCGCCGACCCACACCTGCACCGCGACGCCGCCCCGCTCGGGCACCACCAGGGGCGCTTCGAGGGTGAGGTCCTCCAGCAGTTCGCAGCCGGCTTCGTCGGCGGCGCGCACGGCCAGTTCGACGAACGCGGTGCCCGGCAGCAGCACGCTGCCCATGACCGTGTGGTCGGCGAGCCAGGGGTGCGTGCGCAGGGACAGCCGGCCGGTCAGCAGCCGCTCGTCACCACCGGCGAGAGAGACGGCGGCGCCCAGCAGCGGGTGGTCGGCGCAGTCCAAGCCGGCGGCGCGGACGTCGCCGGGCGCAGCCGGTGAGGCGTCGAGCCAGTAGCGCTCGTACTGGAAGGCGTAGGTGGGCAGTTCCACACGCCGGGCGCCGGGGAAGAAGGCGTGCCAGTCCGGGGAGACGCCGTGCGCGTGCAGTTCGGAAACCGCGGCGACGAGTGCGGCCCGCTCGGGGCGGTCGGCGCGCAGGGCGGGCACGCTGACGACGTCGCCGTCCAGGCAGCCCTGAGTGAGCGCGCTGAGGACGCCGCCGGGGCCGATCTCCACGAAGGTGGTCACGCCCAGGTCGCCGAGGGTCTGCACACCGTCGGCGAAGCGCACGGCCTCGCGGACGTGGCGGACCCAGTAGTCGGCGGTGTACGCGTCGATGAGCCGGCCCGTGACGTTGGAGACGACGGAGAGCTGCGGCTTCTCGAAGGTCAGCCCGCGGACGACCTGCGCGAAGTCCTCCAGCATCGGGTCCATCAACGGCGAGTGGAAGGCATGGCTGACCTTCAACCGGGACGTCTTACGACCCTGCTGCGTGAAGACCTCGGCAATCGCGGTGACCGCGTTCTCCGCACCGGAGACCACCACGGACTGAGGCCCGTTGATCGCCGCGATACCGACCTGATCGGTGAGATGCGGCAGGACCTCGTCCTCGGTCGCCTGGACCGCCACCATCGCACCGCCCGCCGGCAGCGCCTGCATCAGCGCAGCACGCGCCGACACCAGCTTCGCCGCATCATCGAGCGACAGCACACCCGCCACATGCGCGGCCGCAATCTCGCCCACCGAGTGACCCGCCACGTAATCCGGCCGCACCCCCCACGACCCCAACAGCCGGAACAGCGCCACCTCAACCGCAAACAACGCAGGCTGAGTGCACCCGGTCTGGTTCAACTCCTCCGAATCGACGTCGACCGGCGCATCCAGACGCGCACACACCTCGTCATACGCATCGGCGAACACCGGGAACGCCGCATACAGCTCACGCCCCATCCCCAACCGCTGCGAACCCTGACCGGAGAAGAGGAACCCGACGCGCCCGCCGGCGCCGAAGTGGCCGCGCACCACGCCCGGGGCCGGGGAGCCGGAGGACACTGCCCGCAGCCCCTCGGCGAGCTCCGCCGACGTCTTGCCCTGCACCACCGCGCGGTGCTCCAGGGCCGTGCGCGTGGTGGCAAGCGAGAACGCCACGTCCAGCGGTGAGACATCGGTGTCCGTACGGGACAGCAGGCGTTCGGCCTGGGCGCGCAGCGCCGCTTCGCTCTTGCCGGAGATCACCCACGGCACCGGCCCGCCCTCGGCCGGAAGTGCGGCCTCGACGGCGGCGGCTTCGGTGTTCTCCGCGCCTTCTTCTGGGGCCTCCGGGGCCTCTGCGTCCTGCGTGAACGCTTCGGCCGAGGGGGCCTCCTCGATGATCGTGTGCGCGTTGGTGCCGCTGATCCCGAAGGAGGAGATGCCGGCCCGCCGCGGCTGGTCCGAAGCCGGCCAGGGCGTGGGCTCGGTCAGCAGCCGTACGGCGCCCGCCGACCAGTCGACGTGCGGGGACGGCGCGTCGACGTGCAGCGTGCGCGGCAGTTCGTCATGGCGCATGGCCATGACCATTTTGATGATGCCCGCCACACCGGCCGCGGCCTGGGTGTGGCCGATGTTGGACTTGATGGAGCCCAGCCACAGCGGCTTGTCGTCGGAACGGCCCTGCCCGTACGTGGCGAGCAGTGCCTGTGCCTCGATCGGGTCGCCGAGCCGCGTGCCCGTGCCGTGCGCCTCCACCGCGTCGACCTGCGCGGTAGTCAGCTGCGCAGCGGCCAGGGCCTGGCGGATCACCCGCTGCTGCGAGGGGCCGTTGGGGGCGGTCAGGCCGTTGGAGGCGCCATCCTGGTTGACGGCGGAACCCCGCACGACCGCGAGCACCTCGTGCCCGTTGCGGCGGGCGTCCGAGAGACGTTCCACCAGCAGCAGGCCGGCGCCCTCGCCCCAGCCGGTGCCGTCGGCACCGGCGGCGAACGCCTTGCAGCGGCCGTCGGGTGCCAGTCCGCGCTGGCGGCTGAAGCCGACGAAGGTGGCGGGGCCGGCCATCGCGGTGACACCGCCCGCAACGGCTAGTGAGCACTCGCCGTTGCGCAGCGCCTGGATGGCCAGGTGCAGGGCGACCAGGGACGACGAGCACGCCGTGTCGACCGTGACGGCCGGCCCTTCGAGGCCGAAGGTGTAGGCAACCCGGCCGGAGGCGACGCTGCCCGAAGTGCCCGTGCCCAGATAGCCCTCCAGGTCTTCCGGGGAGTTCTGCAGGGTGGCGAGGAACTCGTGGTTCATCACTCCGGCGAACACGCCGGTCCTGCTTCCCGCCAGAGAGGCGGCGTCGATGCCGGCCCGCTCGAAGAGCTCCCAGGACGTCTCCAGCAGCAGCCGCTGCTGGGGGTCCATGGCGAGCGCCTCACGGGGCGAGATCCCGAAGAGGCCGGCGTCGAACTGCGCCACGTCGCGCAGGAACGCGCCCTGGCGGGCGTAACTGGTCCCGCGGTTCTCCGGGTCCGGGTCGTAGAGCGCGTCCAGGTCCCAGCCGCGGTCGGCGGGGAACTCCGAGACGGTGTCCCGGCCCCCGGCGACCAGCTCCCACAGATCCTCGGGCGAGTTGACGCCTCCCGGGTAGCGGCAGCTCATCCCGATGATGGCCACCGGCTCCCCGGCGGCGTCCTCGTAGTCACGAAGGCGCCGCCGGGTCTCCTGGAGATCTGCGGTGACTCGCTTCAGGAAATAGCGGAGCTTGTCCTCGTTCGCCACCGAAATCGTCCCTCACCCCTGCGAAGACTTACCGGAATTCGACAAAGGAGGTCACCGGGACGCACGGGAACGGTCAGGAGATCCCGAATTCCTTGCCGAGCAGATCAAATACTTCGTCGTCCGTGGCCGATTCCAGATCGCTGCGCGTTCCAGAGCCTTCTGGCGCCGGCGCCTTGCCGGATTCGTCGGCAATCGCCAACACAGCCTGGAGCTTTGACAGGATCCGGTCGCGAGCTTCACTCTCTGCCAACTTCGTGACCAATTCTTGTTCGACCCTGTCCAGGTCAGCAAGTAGGGAATCCACTAGAGCTGGTTCCGCCGCCCCCACCGTCTCCGTGAGCACATGACGGGCGAGGAGAGCGGGTGTCGGGTAGTCGAACACCAGCGTCGCGGGGAGCCGCAACCCGGTGGCCTTGTTCAGCCGGTTGCGCAATTCGACGGCCGTCAGCGAGTCGAATCCCAGGTCCTGGAAGGCGTGTTCCGGTCGGACCGTACGGTCCGACGCGTGGCCCAGGACCGCGGCCACCTCGGCCCGGACCAGGTCCAGGACAGCCTTGTCCCGCTCGGCTTCCGGCAGCCCCTCCAGGCGGTCGGCCAGCGAGGACACGGAGGGCACGGCAGCTGCCTGTGCCGTCCTGCGGGCCGCAGCCGGCACAAGGTCGCGCAGCACCGCCGGCGCTTCACCGGCGCGCAGCGCACCGGTGCCGAGGCGGGCCGGGGCGAGCACCTCCTCGTCCGAGGCCAGTGCCGCGTCGAAGAGTCGCAGCCCCTCCTCCGGCGGCAGCGGCAGCACGCCACTGCGCGCCATCCGCGCCCGGTCGGCCTCGGCGAGGCCGACCGTCATCGCGCCGGACTGCTCCCACACACCCCAGGCCAGCGACGTGGCGGGCAGACCCGCACGGCGGCGGTACGACGAGAAGGCGTCGAGGAAGGAATTCGCCGCCGCGTAGCTCGCCTGACCGGCACTGCCGACCATTCCGGCGATGGACGAGAAGACGACGAAGGCGGCCAGGTCCATTTCCCGGGTGCAGTCGTGCAGATTCAGCACGGCGTCCACCTTGGGCCGGAAGACCTCCCTCATCCCTTCCGGTGTGATCGAGGCGATCACGCCGTCGTCGAGGACGCCGGCGGTGTGCACGACGGCCGTCACCTGCGTCCTGGCCAGCGCCGCGGCAAGGGCGTCCCGGTCGGCCGCGTCGCAGGCCGCCCAGGTGACCTCGGCGCCCCACGCGGCCAGCTCGGCCTCCAGCTCGGCCGCGCCGGGGGCCTTTGCACCGCGCCGGCTGAGCAGCAGCAGGCTGCGCACGCCGTGAACGGCGACCAGGTGCCGGGCGACGAGCCCGCCCAGCGACCCGGACGCACCGGTCAGCAGGACCGGGCCAACGCCGAAGTCCGGCGTGCCGGCGGCGGCCCCGGTGGCCTTTGCCAGGCGCGGTACGAGCACGTCATGGCCGCGCACCGCGAACTGCGGTTCACCGGAAGCGATCGCGGCGGGCAGCACGCGGACGGCTTCATCGGTGTCTTCGGCCTCCACCAGCACGATCCGGTCCGGGTTCTCCGACTGCGCGGACCGCACGAGCCCCCACACCGCAGCATGAGCCAGATCGCCGGGACGCGTCACCAACGCCAGACGCACCGGACGATCCTCCGCCAGCCACCACTGCACCAACGCCAGAACCTCGCTCGCTACGGCGTGCACCCGCTCGGCGATGTCCTCACCGGATCCCACCGGGCACGGCACGACCGCGACATCGGGCAGGTCCGGTCCGGCGACCAGAGCGGCCAGGTCCGCGTAACTCCGGACCTCGGTACCGACGGCGGCCTCGGTGAGGGCCACCGGCTGCCATGCGAGGCCGAACAGCGAGTTCTCGGCACGCCCGCCGGAGCCGCCCGCCTTCAGCAGCTGCTCCTGCGACACCGGGCGCAGCGACAGCGAGCCGGCCGTGGCCACCAGGCCACCGGCGGCATCGGCCACGGTCAGCGACACGGCGTCGGTGCCCGTCCGCGAGACCTTGACCCGCAGCGCCGTCGCCCCGGCGGCCCGCACACTCACCTCGGACCAGGCGAAGGGCAGCAGCGGCCCGTCATCGACGGGGACGAGCCCCCCCGCGCCGATCGCATGAAGCGCCGCGTCCAGCAGCGCCGGATGCAGGGCGAACGCGCCTGCCTCCGTGCCCTCGGGCAGGGCGACCTCGGCGAGGACGTCGTCCCCGCTGCGCCACACCGACCGCAGGCCCCGGAAGACCGGGCCGTATCCCAGGCCGAGTTCGGCCAGGCCGTCGTAGAACGCCGTCACATCGACGGCCTCCGCGCCCGCCGGCGGCCACGCCCCGACGTCCGCACCGTGCGGCGGCTCCGGCAGCACGTCCGTCAGGAAGCCGATCGCGTGCCGTACCCACGGCGCGTCGTCCGGAGCGTCGTCCAGCCGCGAGTGCACGCTCAGCGCACGCCGGCCCGGCTCCTCTTCCTCGGCGCCGACCCACACCTGCACGGCCACACCGCCGCGCTCCGGGACGATCAGCGGCGCTTCCAGCGTCAGGTCCTCGATCTGCGCGCAACCGGCCTCGTCGCCCGCACGCACCGCCAGCTCCACGAGCGCGGTGCCCGGCAGCAGCACGCTGCCCATGACTGTGTGGTCGCCGAGCCAGGGGTGGGTTTTGAGCGAGAGCCGCCCGGTGACCAGGAATCCGCCGGTGCCCGGCAGCGCGACCGCCGCACCCGCCAACGGGTGCTCGGCCGCACCCAGCCCGAGTCCGGTGGCAGCGGCACTGCCGGTGAACTCCTCGGGCGCTTCCAGCCAGAAGCGCTCGTACTGGAAGGCGTAGGTGGGCAGGTCGACGCGGCGGGCGCCCGGGAAGAGCGCCTGCCAGTCCGGGGAGACGCCGTGCACATGCAGTTCGGCGAGCGCGGTGACGACGGCCTGCGGTTCGGGGCGGTCGGCGCGGAGTGCAGGGACGGTGACGACGTCGTCGTCGAGGCAGCCCTGGGTGAGGGCGCTGAGGACGCCGCCGGGGCCGATCTCGACGAAGGTGGTCACGCCCAGGTCGTGCAGGGTCTGCACACCATCCGCAAAACGGACCGCCTCACGGACATGGCGGACCCAGTACTCCGGCGTGTACGCCTCGGCGAGACGGCCCGTGAGGTTGGACACCACCGGAATCCGCGGCTCACTGAAGGACAAGCCGCCTACGACCTCGGCGAAATCGTCCAGCATCGGGTCCATCAACGGCGAGTGGAAGGCATGGCTGACCTTCAACCGGGACGTCTTACGGCCCTGTTGCTTGAAGAGCTCGCCGATCGCGGTGACCGCGTCCTCCGCACCGGAAATCACCACGGACTGAGGCCCGTTGATCGCCGCGATACCGACCTGATCGGTGAGATGCGGCAGGACCTCGTCCTCGGTCGCCTGCACAGCAACCATCGCACCGCCCGCAGGCAGCGCCTGCATCAGCGCAGCACGCACCGACACCAGCTTCGCCGCGTCATCGAGCGACAGCACACCCGCCACATGCGCGGCCGCAATCTCGCCGACCGAGTGACCCGCCACGTAATCCGGCCGCACCCCCCACGACCCCAACAGCCGGAACAGCGCCACCTCAACAGCGAAGAGGGCGGGCTGGGCGGCGCCCGTCCGGTGCAGTTCTTCCGAGTCGACGTCGACCGGCGCATCCAGACGCGCACACACCTCGTCGTAAGCCGCGGCAAAGACGGGGTACGCCGCGTACAGCTCACGCCCCATCCCCAACCGCTGCGACCCCTGACCCGAGAACAAGAAACCAACCTTGCCCCCGGCGCCCGGTTCACCCACGACGACCCGTCCGGACGGGGACCCTGCGGCCAGCGCACGGAGTCCTTCCAGGAGTTCGTCCCGGCTCTCCCCCACCACGGCAGCCCGGGCCTCCATCGACGAGCGTGTGGAGGCGAGCGAGAAGCCGATGTCAACCGGCAGCAGATCCGTGTCCGAGGAGAGGGACAGCAGGCGTTCTGCCTGTGCCTGCAGCACCGCCTCGGTCCTGCCCGACAGCACCCACGGCACGGCCGCGCCGGAGTCGGGCGCGGGGGGCAGATCCACCGAAGCGGAAGCGTGCTCGACGATCACGTGCGCATTCGTACCGCTCACGCCGAACGAGGACACTGCGGCCCGGCGCGGCGCGTCGCCCGTGGGCCATTCCACCGCCTCGGTCAGCAGCCGCACCGCGCCCTCCGACCAGTCCACATGGGGTGTCGGCTCATCGATGTGCAGCGTCTGCGGCAGCACACCGTGCCGCATCGCCATCACCATCTTGATCACACCACCGACACCGGCAGCGGCCTGCGAGTGGCCGATGTTGGACTTCAGCGAGCCCAGCCACAGCGGCCGGTCCTCGGCGCGCTCCTGCCCGTACGTCGCCAGCAGCGCCTGCGCCTCGATCGGGTCACCCAGCGTCGTGCCCGTACCGTGTGCTTCGACCGCCTCGACCTGGTCCGAGGACAGGCCGGCGTTCGCCAGCGCCTGCCGGATCACCCGCTGCTGCGACGGACCGTTCGGAGCCGTCAGGCCGTTGGACGCACCGTCCTGGTTCACCGCAGTGCCGCGCACGACCGCCAGCACCTGATGCCCATTCCGGCGGGCATCGGACAGCCGCTCCACGAGCAGCATGCCCGCGCCCTCGGCCCACCCCGTACCGTCCGCACCAGCGGCGAACGCCTTGCACCGGCCGTCCGCCGACAAGCCCCGCTGACGGCTGAACTCCACGAACGTCGAGGGAGTCGCCATCACCGTGACGCCGCCGACCAGGGCCATCGAGCACTCGCCGCTCCGCAGCGACTGGGTCGCCAGGTGCAGTGCCACGAGCGAGGACGAGCACGCCGTGTCGACCGTGACCGCAGGACCCTCAAGACCGAAGGTGTACGAGACGCGCCCCGAAGCGACGCTGCCCGCACTGCCGCTGCCCAGGTAGGCGTCCATGCCCTCCCGGGCCGTCTTCACCCGCCCGCCGTAGTCGTGGTACATCACGCCGGCGAAGACACCGGTCCTGCTGCCTCGCACCGAGGCCGGATCGATGCCAGCCCGCTCGAACGCCTCCCACGACGTCTCCAGCAGCAGCCGCTGCTGCGGGTCCATTGCCAGCGCCTCACGCGGCGAGATCCCGAAGAAGGCAGGATCGAACTCGGCCGCCTCGTGGAGGAAGCCGCCGTGGCGCACGTAGGACTTGCCGGAGCGGTCGGGGTCGGGGTCGTAGAGGTTCTCGACGTCCCAGCCGCGGTCCTCGGGGAATCCGGAGATCGCGTCGCCGCCGGACGCGACGAGGCGCCACAGGTCTTCGGGCGACCGCACATCACCGGGGAACCGGCAGGCCATGCCCACGATCGCGATCGGCTCGTCCGTGCCGGCGACCGCGGCGACCGCGGCCTCGGACTGCTCCTGCACGCCCAGCGTCTCGGCCAGCAGGAAGCGGGAGAGCGCGGCGGGCGTCGGGTGGTCGAAGACCATGGTCGCGGGGAGCCGCAGCCCGGTCGCTGTGTTCAGGCGGTTGCGCAGTTCCACCGAGGTGAGCGAGTCGAAACCGGCGTCCTGGAAGGCGTGTTCCGGCTGGACGGCCCGGACCGAGGCGTACCCGAGCACAGCGGCGACCTCGGTACGGACCAGGTCCAGCACCGCCTGCTCGCGCTCGGCCTCCGGCAGCCCGGCCAGCCGCCGGCCCAGCGATCCCTTCGGCGCGGTCTGCGCCGTGCGCCGCGCGGTGCCCCGTACGGGGCCGCGCAGCCCTCGCAGCACCGGAGGCACCGTGCCCTGCGTGCCGCCGAGGTCCAGCCGCAGCGGAGCGACAGTGGACCGGTCCAAGGCCAGCGCCGCGTCGAACAGCCGCAGTCCCTCGTCAACGGCTATCGGGGCCAGACCCACCCGCTTGAGCCGGGTGAGGTCCGCCTGGTCGAGCCGGTCGGCCATGCCGCTGCCCTGCTCCCACAGGCCCCACGCCAGGGAGGTCGCGGGGAGGCCCTGGGCGCGGCGGGCTTCGGCGAAGGCGTCGAGGAAGGTGTTCGCTGCGGCGTAGTTGCCCTGCCCGGCGCTGCCCAGGATTCCGGACACCGACGAGAAGACCACGAACGCCGACAGGTCGCTCGTCAGCTCGTGGAGGTTCAGCACGGCGTCGACCTTCGGCCGCAGCACCGCGTCCATGCGCTCCGGGTTCAGCGCGGCGATCACGCCGTCGTCGAGGACGCCGGCGGTGTGCACGACGGCCGTCACCTGCGTCCTGGCCAGCGCCGCGGCAAGGGCGTCCCGGTCGGCCGCGTCGCAGGCCGCCCAGGTGACCTCGGCGCCCCACGCGGCCAGCTCGGCCTCCAGCTCGGCCGCGCCGGGGGCCTTTGCACCGCGCCGGCTGAGCAGCAGCAGGCTGCGCACGCCGTGAACGGCGACCAGGTGCCGGGCGACGAGCCCGCCCAGCGACCCGGACGCACCGGTCAGCAGGACCGGGCCAACGCCGAAGTCCGGCGTGCCGGCGGCGGCCCCGGTGGCCTTTGCCAGGCGCGGTACGAGCACGTCATGGCCTCGCACCGCGAACTGCGGTTCACCGGAAGCGATCGCGGCGGGCAGCACGCGGACGGCTTCATCGGTGTCTTCGGCCTCCACCAGCACGATCCGGTCCGGGTTCTCCGACTGCGCGGACCGCACGAGCCCCCACACCGCAGCATGAGCCAGATCGCCGGGACGCGTCACCAACGCCAGACGCACCGGACGATCCTCCGCCAGCCACCACTGCACCAACGCCAGCACGGCATTGGTGACTTCACGGACTTGGGTGGCCGTGTCCGTGTCCGTGGTGGAACCTGTCGGGCACGGAACGACAACGACGTCCGGGGTCCCTTCCGACTCCCGCAGTGCGACGAAGTCCGCGACGGCCTCGATCACCAGCGCCTCGGAGGCGGGGGGCAGCGTGAACGGCGTCCACTCCAGCCCGAACAGCGGGTCGCCGTCACCGGCACCGCGCAGTTGCTCCGCAGATACGGCACGCAGCGACAGCGACTCGACCGAGGCCACCGGATCACCGGCGCCGTCGGCCACGGCCAGCGTCACCGAACCGGTGCCCGTCCGCGACAGCTTCACCCGCACCATGGATGCACCGGCCGCCTGAAGAGCGACACCGGACCACGCGAACGGCAGGACCGGGCCGTCGTCCAGTGACACCAGCCCGCCCGCGGCCAGGGCGTGCAGAGCAGCGTCCAGCAGCGCCGGGTGCAGGGCGAACGCAGCCGCGTCGGCGCCCGAGTCCTCCGGCAGTTCGACCTCGGCGAAGACGTCGTCCCCGCTGCGCCACACCGACCGCAGGCCCCGGAAGACCGGACCGTAGTCCAGGCCGGCCGCAGCCATGTCCTCGTAGAACGGCGTCAGATCAACGGCCTCCGCGCGGGCGGGCGGCCATGCGCCGATATCCGCAGCGGGCGGCGCCTCTGCCGAGGACAGCACGCCCGTCGCGTGCCGCAGCCAGGAACCGTCTTCGACGCGCGAGTGCACGCTCAGCTGCCGCCGGCCGGACTCGTCCTCCGGGCCGACCGCCACCTGAAGGGTGACGCCGCCGCGCTCGGGCACGACCAGGGGAAGTTCCAGGGTGAGGTCTTCGATCCATCCGCAGCCGGCCTCGTCACCCGCCCGGACCGCCAGCTCGACGAACGCGGTGCCGGGCAGCAGAACGGTCCCGTTCACGGCGTGGTCGGAGAGCCACGGGTGGGTTTCGAGGGAGAGTAGCCCGGTGAGCAGGACCCCGTCGCTGTCGGCGGTCGCGATCGCGGCACCGAGCAGCGGGTGGTCCGCCGCCCCCAGACCGGCAGCCCGGACGTCACCGGGTGTCTGGGGTACGTCGAGCCAGTGGCGCTCGCGCTGGAAGGCGTACGTGGGCAGGTCGACGCGCCGGGCGCCCGGGAAGAGCGCCTGCCAGTCCGGGGAGATGCCGTGGGTATGGAGCTGACCGATGGCGGTGACGATCGCGTACGGCTCGGGGCGGTCGGCGCGGAGTGCAGGGACGGTGACGACGTCGTCGTCGAGGCAGCCCTGGGTGAGGGCGCTGAGGACGCCGCCGGGGCCGATCTCGACGAAGGTGGTCACGCCCAGGTCGTGCAGGGTCTGCACACCATCCGCAAAACGGACCGCCTCACGGACATGGCGGACCCAGTACTCCGGCGTGTACGCCTCGGCGAGACGGCCCGTGAGGTTGGACACCACCGGAATCCGCGGCTCACTGAAGGACAAGCCGCCTACGACCTCGGCGAAATCGTCCAGCATCGGGTCCATCAACGGCGAGTGGAAGGCATGGCTGACCTTCAACCGGGACGTCTTACGGCCCTGTTGCTTGAAGAGCTCGCCGATCGCGGTGACCGCGTCCTCCGCACCGGAAATCACCACGGACTGAGGCCCGTTGATCGCCGCGATACCGACCTGATCGGTGAGATGCGGCAGGACCTCGTCCTCGGTCGCCTGCACAGCAACCATCGCACCGCCCGCAGGCAGCGCCTGCATCAGCGCAGCACGCACCGACACCAGCTTCGCCGCGTCATCGAGCGACAGCACACCCGCCACATGCGCGGCCGCAATCTCGCCCACCGAGTGACCCGCCACGTAATCCGGCCGCACCCCCCACGACCCCAACAGCCGGAACAGCGCCACCTCAACAGCGAACAACGCAGGCTGCGTGGAGCCCGTCCGGTGCAGTTCTTCCGAGTCGACGTCGACCGGCGCATCCAGACGCGCACACACCTCGTCGTAAGCCGCGGCAAAGACGGGGTACGCCGCGTACAGCTCACGCCCCATCCCCAACCGCTGCGACCCCTGACCCGAGAACAAGAAACCAACCTTGCCCCCAATGGCACCGCCCACCGGAGCAGCACCAGAAGCGACCGCCTCGAGCCCCCGCCGGAACTCAGCAAGATCCCCGCCCACAACCACCGCACGGCGCTCCAGCACCGCACGCGACGTGGCCAGCGAGAACCCCACATCAAGCGGCCGAACCTCCGCACCCTCCGCATCCACGAAGGACAACAGCCGACCCGCCTGGTCCCGCAGCGCCGCCTCACTCTTCCCCGACAGCACCCACGGCACAACTGACCCCGAGTCCGGGACCGCGACCGCGACCGCGACCGGAGCAGGCTCCGCCGCGACAGGCGCCTGCTCGACGATCACGTGCGCATTCGTACCGCTCACGCCGAACGAGGACACTGCGGCCCGGCGCGGCGCGTCGCCCGTGGGCCATTCCACCGCCTCGGTCAGCAGCCGCACCGCGCCCTCCGACCAGTCCACATGGGGTGTCGGCTCATCGATGTGCAGCGTCCGCGGCAGCACACCGTGCCGCATCGCCATCACCATCTTGATCACACCACCGACACCGGCAGCGGCCTGCGAGTGGCCGATGTTGGACTTCAGCGAGCCCAGCCACAGCGGCCGGTCCTCGGCGCGCTCCTGCCCGTACGTCGCCAGCAGCGCCTGCGCCTCGATCGGGTCACCCAGCGTCGTGCCCGTACCGTGTGCTTCGACCGCCTCGACCTGGTCCGAGGACAGGCCGGCGTTCGCCAGCGCCTGCCGGATCACCCGCTGCTGCGACGGACCGTTCGGAGCCGTCAGGCCGTTGGACGCACCGTCCTGGTTCACCGCAGTGCCGCGCACGACCGCCAGCACCTGATGCCCATTCCGGCGGGCATCGGACAGCCGCTCCACGAGCAGCATGCCCGCGCCCTCGGCCCACCCCGTACCGTCCGCACCAGCGGCGAACGCCTTGCACCGGCCGTCCGCCGACAAGCCCCGCTGACGGCTGAACTCCACGAACGTCGAGGGAGTCGCCATCACCGTGACGCCGCCGACCAGGGCCATCGAGCACTCGCCGCTCCGCAGCGACTGGGTCGCCAGGTGCAGTGCCACGAGCGAGGACGAGCACGCCGTGTCGACCGTGACCGCAGGACCCTCAAGACCGAAGGTGTACGAGACGCGCCCCGAAGCGACGCTGCCCGCACTGCCATTGACGAGGTAGCCCTCAAGACCTGCCGGCGAGGTGTGCACGCGCCCGCCGTAGTCGTGGTACATCACGCCGGCAAAGACACCGGTCCTGCTGCCTCGCACCGAGGCCGGATCGATGCCAGCCCGCTCGAACGCCTCCCACGACGTCTCCAGCAGCAGCCGCTGCTGCGGGTCCATCGCCAGCGCCTCACGCGGCGAGATCCCGAAGAACTCCGCGTCGAAGTCCGCCGCGTCGTGCAGGAAACCGCCCTCACGGGTGTAGCTGGTCCCCCACTGGTCGGGGTTCGGGTCGTAGAGCCTCTCGACGTCCCACCCGCGGTCCTCGGGGAAGCCCGACACCGCGTCGCGGCCGGAGAACACCAGCTGCCACAGGTCTTCGGGCGACTGCACCCCGCCGGGGTAGCGGCAGGCCATGCCCACGATCGCGATCGGCTCGTCCGCCGCGCCGGTGGCCGTGGAGACGGTCGCCGGCACGGCCGCCGCCTCGCCGGAGCCCGCGGCTTCGGCGGTCAGGAAGCGGGCGAGGGTGAGCGGGTTCGGGTAGTCGAAGATCAGTGTGGCGGGCAGGCGCATGCCAACGGCCGAGTTGAGCCGGTTGCGCAGTTCGACGGCGGTCAGCGAATCGAACCCGATGTCCTTGAACGAGTCGTCCGCGCCGACCGACTGTGCGCCGGCGTGGCCGAGCACGGCGGCGACCTCGGTACGGACCAGGTCCAGCACCGCCTGCTCTCGCTCGGCCTCCGGCAGCCCGGCCAGCCGCCGGCCCAGGGAAGACGATGCCGCCTTCGCCGCCGCTGCCGCGCGCCGCACCGGCGCGACCCGGACCAGTCCGCGCAGCACCGGCGGAACGGCCTGCTGTCCCTGTCCGTCGCGGAAGGCGGAGGTGTTGAGCCGGATCGGGACGACTGCCGCCCGCCCGGTGGCCAGGGCCGCGTCGAACATCCGCAGCCCGTCCGCCGACGGGATCGCGGCGAGGCCCATGCGCTTGATGCGGGTGAGATCGGTGTGATCGAGGCTGCCGGTCATCGCGCTCTCGCTGTCCTGCGCCCACAGGCCCCAGGCCAGCGAGGTGGCGGGCAGGCCCTGGGCACGGCGGTGCTCGGCGAGGGCGTCGAGGAAGGTGTTGGCGGCGGCGTAGTTCCCCTGGCCTGGCGTGCCGAGAGTGCCCGCCACGGAGGAGAAGACCACGAACGCGGACAGGTCACCGGACAGGTCGTGCAGGTTCAACGCCGCGTCGACCTTGGGGCGGAACACGCCGTCCAGCCGCTCGGGAGTCAGCGAACCGATGATGCCGTCGTCCACGACACCGGCGGTGTGGATGATCGCGGACAGGCTCCGCCCGGTCAGGAGTTCACGCACGGCATCGCGGTCGGCCACGTCGCAGGCGGCCCAGGTGACATCGGCGCCCTGCGCGGTCAGGTCGGCGGTGAGCTCGGCCGCACCAGGTGCGTCCCCGCCGCGGCGGCTGACGAGCAGCAGGCTGCGGACACCGTGCTCGGCGACCAGATGGCGAGCGAACAGTCCGCCCAGCCCGCCCGACGCGCCGGTCAGCAGGACGGTGCCGGAACCGAGGTCAGAGAGCTCCGTCTCCGCGTGCGGCGCGGCGATGCGGACCAGCCTCGGCACCCGGACCTCGCCCGCGCGCACCTCGCCCTGCGGCTCACCGGAGGCGATCAGGCCGGGCAGCAGCCCGGCGAGACCGGCATCGTCACCGCTGTCGCCATCGGCATCGGCATCGGTCTCGACCAGCACGATGCGGTCGGGGTTCTCGCTCTGCGCCGAGCGCACCAGCCCGCGGACCGCCGACTGGACCAGGTCTCCCGTACGCATCACCAGCACCAGACGCGACGGGCGTTCCTCGGCGAGCCACCACTGCACCAGTTCCAGCACGGCATTGGTGACCTCGCGGACCCGGGTGGCGAGGTCCGTGCCGGCCCCGGTCGGGCACGGCACGACCACGGCCTCGGCTCCGGCGTCCGGCAGCGGGGCTGCGGCCTGCAGAGCGGCGAGGTCCTCGTACGTCTCGATCCTCATGCCGTCCGGCGCGGTCGGCAGGCTGACCGGTGTCCACTCCAGGCCGAAGACCGAGTCGTCGCTGCCGGAACCGGCGCGCAACTGGTCGGCGGGGACCGGGCGCAGCGTCAGGGAGTCGATCCGCGCGACCGGCTCGCCGGTGCCGTCGGCCAGAACCAACGACACCGTGGAGGTGCCGGTGCCTGCGCGCGAGACCTTCACCCGCAGGACGGAGGCTCCGGCGGCCGCCAGGCGCACGCCGCTCCAGGCGAACGGCAGCAGCCCGTTCCCCGTCCCGGCCTCGGGCTCGACCGCACCCAGCCAGACGGTGTGCAGGGCCGCGTCGAACAGCGCGGGGTGCAGACCGTACGCACCCGCGGCCGTCCGCTCCGCGCCGGGCAGTTCCACCTCGGCGAAGAAGTCGTCCCCGCTCCGCCACGCGGCACGCAGCCCCTGGAAGACCGGGCCGTACTCGAATGCCATTCCCGCGAGACGGTCGTAGAAGCCGTCGACGTCGACCGGCTCCGCGGCCGCGGGCGGCCATGCGGCGAGCGAGCCGTCCACCGGGTCCGTGGCGACGGCGAGCGAGCCGGAGGCGTGCCGGACCCACGTCCGCTCGGACTCGTCCTCGTGGGCGTGCGTGTCCCCGTCGTCGATCCGCGAGTGCACGGTCAGCGGCCTGCGGCCGGAGCCGTCGTCGGCGCCGACGCGCACCTGCAGTGCGACGCCGCCGCGCCCGGGCACGAACAGCGGTGTCTCCAGCGTCAGTTCTTCCAGCAGGTCGCAGCCCACGGCGTCGGCAGCGGTGATCGCCAGCTCGACGAACGCGGTTCCCGGCAGGAGGACGACCCCGTTCACGGTGTGATCCACCAGCCACGGATGCGTGTGCGCCGAGAGCCGCCCGGTGAGCAGGTGCCCGTCGCCGTCGGCCAGCGGCACGGCGGCGCCGAGCAGCGGGTGACCGGCCTCGCCCTGGCCCACCGCGCGCATGTCACCGGCGGAGGCGGGGGCGTCGAGCCAGTAGCGCTCGCGCTGGAAGGCGTACGTGGGCAGGTCGATGCGCCGGGCGCCGGGGAGGAAGGCGTGCCAGTCCACTTCCACGCCGCAGACGTGCAGCTGAGCGTACGCCGTGGTGATCGCCTGCGGTTCGGGGCGGTCGGCGCGTAGTACGGGGACGGTGACCACGTCGTCGTCCAGGCAGCCCTGAGTGAGGGCGCTCAACACGCCGCCGGGGCCGATCTCCACGAAGGTGCTCACGCCCAGGTCGTGCAGGGTCTGCACACCATCCGCAAAACGGACCGCCTCACGGACGTGCCGGACCCAGTACTCGGGGGTGTACGGCTCGGCAAGACGGCCGGTGAAGTTGGAGACCACCGGAATCAGCGGCTCGCTGAAGGTCAGACCGCGGACGACCTCGGCGAAGTCCTCCAGCATGGGGTCCATCAACGGCGAGTGGAAGGCGTGGCTGACCTTCAGCCGGGACGTCTTGCGGCCCTGCTGCGTGAAGACCTCGGCGATCTCCAGCACGGCATCCTCGGCACCGGAGACCACGACGGAGTGCGGACCATTGATCGCCGCGATACCGACACCGTCGGTCAGGTGCGGCAGGACCTCGTCCTCGGTCGCCTGGACCGCCACCATCGCACCGCCCGCCGGCAGCGCCTGCATCAGCGCAGCACGCGCCGACACCAGCTTCGCCGCATCATCGAGCGACAGCACACCCGCCACATGCGCGGCCGCAATCTCGCCCACCGAGTGACCCGCCACGTAATCCGGCCGCACCCCCCACGACCCCAACAGCCGGAACAGCGCCACCTCAACCGCAAACAACGCAGGCTGAGTGCACCCGGTCTGGTTCAACTCCTCCGAATCGACGTCGACCGGCGCATCCAGACGCGCACACACCTCGTCATACGCATCGGCGAACACCGGGAACGCCGCATACAGCTCACGCCCCATCCCCAACCGCTGCGAACCCTGACCCGAGAACAAGAACCCGACCTTGCCCCCGGATCGGGCGCGCCCCAGCGTCACGTTCGCCGCCGGTTCGCCTGTGGCAAGGGCCTCCAGCCCCGCCCGCAGTTCGGCTGCGTCGGTGCCGATCACCGCAGCCCGGTGCTCCAGCGCCGATCGCGTCGTGGCGGACGAGAATCCGGCGTCGACCGGAGAGACGTCGCCGGCCGCGAAGGCCAGCAGACGCTCGGCCTGCGCCCGCAGCGCCACCTCGCTCTTCGCCGACAGCACCCACGGCACGGGCACCGGTCGGTGTACCGCGGCCGGCTCGGCTTCGGCCGCGGCGGGCGCCTCCTCGATAATCGTGTGCGCGTTGGTGCCGCCGATGCCGAAGGACGACACCGCGGCCCGGCGGGGCCCGGCGGTCCCGGGCCATTCCACCGGCTCGGTCAGCAGCCGTACGGCGCCCGCCGACCAGTCGACGTGCCCGGTCGGCTCGTCCACGTGCAGCGTCTGCGGCAGCACACCGTGCTGCATGGCCAGCACCATCTTGATCACACCGGCCACACCCGCCGCAGCCTGCGTGTGACCGATGTTGGACTTGACCGATCCCAGCCACACCGGCCGGTCGTCGGAGTGCTCCTGGCCGTACGTCGCCAGCAGCGCCTGCGCCTCGATCGGGTCGCCCAGCTTGGTGCCCGTGCCGTGGGCCTCGACCGCGTCCACATCGGCGGGCGTGAGTCCGGCGGAGGCCAGTGCCTGCCGGATGACCCGCTGCTGCGACGGACCGTTGGGGGCGGTCAGACCGTTGGACGCACCGTCCTGGTTCACCGCGCTGCCGCGCACCACTGCCAGCACCTGATGCCCGTGGCGCTGGGCGTCGGACAACCGCTCCACCAGCAGCAGGCCGACGCCTTCACCCCAGCCGGTGCCGTCGGCACCGGCCGCGAACGCCTTGCAGCGGCCGTCCGGCGACAGCCCGCGCTGACGGCTGAACTCCACGAACAGGTCCGGCGTGGTCATGACGGTGACGCCGCCGACCAGGGCCATCGAGCACTCGCCGCTCCGCAGTGCCTGTGCGGCTAGGTGGAGGGCCACGAGCGAGGACGAGCAGGCCGTGTCGACCGTGACCGCAGGACCCTCAAGACCGAACGTGTAGGAGATGCGGCCGGAGACGACCGACGCCGCCTTGCCCGTCAGCGCGTATCCCTCGATCTCCTCGGGAGCGTTGCGCAGCCCGTTGGCGTAGTCCTGGCCATTGGTGCCGATGAAGACACCGGTGCGGCTGGCGCGGACGGATACGGGGGCGATGCCAGCGCGCTCGAAGGCCTCCCACGAGGTCTCCAGCAGCAGGCGCTGCTGGGGATCCATGGCCAGCGCCTCGCGCGGCGAGATCCCGAAGAGGCCGGCGTCGAAGCGGTCGGCACCCTGGATGAAGCCGCCCTCACGCGCGTACGTCCTGCCGGACCGGTCGGGGTCGGGGTCGTAGAGCGAGTCGATGTCCCAGCCGCGGTCGGTGGGGAAGCCGGACACCGCGTCCCGGCCGGAGCGCAGCAGCTCCCACAGGTCCTCCGGCGACTGCACGCCGCCCGGGAAGCGGCAGCTCATGCTGACGATCGCGAGGGGCTCGTCGGTCGCGGCGGCGGCCGTCGCCTGCGCGGCCTCCGCTTCCAGCCCGTGCCGGCCGAGGAGTTCTTCGCGCAGGTGGCGGGCGAGCGCGGTGGGGGTCGGGTGGTCGAAGACCAGGGTCGTGGGCAGCTTGAGGCCGGTGGCCGTATTGAGCCTGTGGCGCAGTTCGACGGCGGTGAGCGAGTCGAAGCCGGTCTCGCGGAACGTCCGGTCGGCCTCGAAGGCGCCCTTGCCCGTGTGGCCGAGCACCGTGGCGGCCTGCTCACGGACCAGGTCCAGCAGGATGCGGTCCTGCTCCCCCCGCGTGGCGCCCAGGAGGCGCTGGACCAGCGCGGACGCGGGCACTTCGGCGCTCTGCGCCGCCTGGGCGCGTGCTTCGAGGGCCTTACGGGCCTCGGGCACACCGTGCAGCAGCGGGCAGGGGCGCGTGCCGGCGAAGGCCGGGACAAAGCGGTCCCAGTCCACATCCGCGACGGTCACGGACGTCTCGCCGTGGGTCAGCGCACCGTGCAGCACGGAGATCGCGGGAAGGGCCGCGATCGCCCGGACGCCGCGCCGCCGCAGGTGGTCGCCGGCGGCGCCGTCGGCCATGCCTCCGTCCGCCCACGACCCCCACGCGACGGCCAGCGCGGGCAGGCCCTGGGCACGGCGCTGCTCGGCGAGGGCGTCGAGGAAGGCGTTCGCGGCACCGTAGGCGCCCTGGCCGCCGTTGCCCCAGACACCGGTCATCGACGAGAAGAGGACGAAGGCGTCGAGGTCCTGGCGGTCCCGGGTTAGCTCGTGCAAGTGGAGCGCGGCGTCCACCTTGGGCCGCAGCACGTGGTTCAGGCGCTCGGGCGTGAGCGATTCGACCAGGCCGTCGTCGAGCACGCCTGCGGTGTGCACCACGGCGTTCACCGTGTGTTGCTCGAACAGCTCGGCGAGCGCGGTCCGGTCGGCCGCATCGCACGCGGCGACGGTGACCCGAGCGCCCAGCTCCTCCAGCTCCGCCCTGAGTTCGGCGGCGCCCGGAGCGTCGGGGCCCCGGCGGCTGGTGAGCAGCAGGTGTTCGGCTCCGGCGGTGGCGAGCCAGCGGGCCACATGCCCGCCGAGCGCACCCGTACCGCCGGTCACGAGCACCGTGCCGCGCGGCGACCAGGGCGCGTCCGCCGGTGCCGCGCTCTGCGGCGCGCGTACGAGACGGCGGCCGGACACGCCGGAGGCTCGTACGGCGAGCTGGTCCTCGTCGGCCTGGGCCAGCAGGCCGGCCAGTCGCTCCAGCGAGCGGGAGTCGAGTTCGGTGGGCAGGTCGACGAGCCCGCCCCAGCGCTGCGGCTGTTCCAGGGCGACGATCCGGCCCAGGCCCCAGATCTGGGCCGAGGCGGGGTCGGTGAGCGGGTCGGAGGGGCCGGTCGACACCGCGCCGGTGGTCAGGCACCACAGCGGGGCCTCTATCCCGGTGTCGCCGAGGGCCTGGACGAGCAGGACGAGCCGCTGGAGGGCGTCCGTTCCTGCCCCAGCCCCAGCCCCTGCCGCGGCGAACACGATGCCGTCGACCTGCCCGTGCCCGGCGTTGGCCAGGGTCCGGGCCAGCGCATCGCGGTCGGTGTCTTCGCCCACGACGAACGGGACGAGCTCGACGCCGAGTTCCGTGAGTCCGGCGTGGATCGCCGCGGTCCATGCGGTCTCCTCGGGGACCACGTAGAACCAGGTCTCCGACGGAGCGGCGCCCCCGATGTCGCCGAGCGGCTGCCAGGTGATCCGGTAACGCCAGCCGTCGGCGGTGGACTGCTCGCGCCGCTGCCGGCGCCAGGCGGACAGCTTGGGTGCGACCACGTCCAGTTCGGCGGGCTCCATCCCCAGGAGCGCACCGAGTGATGCGCGGTCCTCGCTCTCGACGGAGTGCCAGAACTCGGCGTCCATCGCCTCCGGGGCGCCGGCGGCTGCCACCTGAGGCGCATCGAGCCAGTGGCGCTCGCGCTGGAAGGCGTACGTGGGCAGGTCGACGCGCCGGGCGCCCGGGAAGAGCGCCTGCCAGTCCGGGGAGATGCCGTGGGTATGGAGCTGACCGATGGCGGTGACGATCGCGTACGGCTCGGGGCGGTCGGCGCGGAGTGCAGGGACGGTGACGACGTCGTCGTCGAGGCAGCCCTGGGTGAGGGCGCTGAGGACGCCGCCGGGGCCGATCTCGACGAAGGTGGTCACGCCCAGGTCGTGCAGGGTCTGCACACCATCCGCAAAACGGACCGCCTCACGGACATGGCGGACCCAGTACTCCGGCGTGTACGCCTCGGCGAGACGGCCCGTGAGGTTGGACACCACCGGAATCCGCGGCTCACTGAAGGACAAGCCGCCTACGACCTCGGCGAAATCGTCCAGCATCGGGTCCATCAACGGCGAGTGGAAGGCATGGCTGACCTTCAACCGGGACGTCTTACGGCCCTGTTGCTTGAAGAGCTCGCCGATCGCGGTGACCGCGTCCTCCGCACCGGAGACCACCACGGACTGAGGCCCGTTGATCGCCGCGATACCGACCTGATCGGTGAGATGCGGCAGGACCTCGTCCTCGGTCGCCTGCACAGCAACCATCGCACCGCCCGCAGGCAGCGCCTGCATCAGCGCAGCACGCACCGACACCAGCTTCGCCGCGTCATCGAGCGACAGCACACCCGCCACATGCGCGGCCGCAATCTCGCCCACCGAGTGACCCGCCACGTAATCCGGCCGCACCCCCCACGACCCCAACAGCCGGAACAGCGCCACCTCAACAGCGAAGAGAGCGGGCTGGGCGGCGCCCGTCCGGTGCAGTTCTTCCGAGTCGACGTCGACCGGCGCATCCAGACGCGCACACACCTCGTCATACGCATCGGCGAACACCGGGTAGGACGCGTACAGCTCACGCCCCATCCCCAACCGCTGCGACCCCTGACCCGAGAACAAGAAACCAACCTTGCCCCCAGTAGCACCGCCCACCGGAGCAGCACCAGAAGCAATCGCCTCCAGCCCCCGCCGCAACTCAGCAACGTCCTCACCCACGACGACCGCACGGCGCTCCAGCACCGCACGCGACGTGGCCAGCGAGAACCCCACATCAGCCGGCCCAGCATCGGCACCCTCCGCGTCCACGAAGGACAGCAGCCGACCCGCCTGGTCCCGCAGCGCCGCCTCACTCTTCCCCGACAGCACCCACGGAACCGGTCCCACAGCAGCCGCCTCACGGGCGGGTGCTTCGTTCGTCGGGACCTGTTCGACGATGACGTGCGCGTTGGTGCCGCTGATGCCGAACGAGGACACCGCCGCGCGGCGCGGCAGGTCGCTGTCAGGCCACTCCACTGCCTCGGTCAGCAGCCGTAAGCCGCTCGCCGACCAGTCCACGTGCGGCGTCGGCTCGTCCACGTGGAGGGTCTGCGGCAGCACGCCGTGCTGCATCGCCATCACCATCTTGATCACGCCAGCCACACCCGCCGCGGCCTGCGTGTGACCGACGTTGGACTTCAGCGAGCCCAGCCACAGCGGCCGGTCGCTGTCCCGCCCCTGGCCGTAGGCAGCCATGAGGGCTTCTGCCTCGATCGGGTCGCCGAGCCGCGTTCCCGTGCCGTGCGCCTCCACCGCATCGACGTCGGCGGGCGTGAGTCCGGCGGAGGCCAGTGCCTGCCGGATGACCCGCTGCTGCGAGGGGCCGTTCGGCGCCGTGAGGCCGTTGGAGGCGCCGTCCTGGTTGACCGCGCTGCCCCGCACGATCGCCAGCACCCGGTGTCCGTTGCGCTCGGCGTCGCTGAGCCGCTCCACCAGCAGCATGCCGACTCCTTCGGCCCAGCCTGTGCCATCCGCGCCGGCTGCGAACGCCTTGCAGCGGCCGTCCGCCGACAGACCGCGCTGGCGGCTGAACTCCACGAACATGCCGGGCGTGGACATCACGGTCACGCCGCCGGCCAGGGCCATCGTGCACTCGCCGCTCCTCAGCGACTGGACGGCCAGGTGCAGGGCGACCAGGGACGACGAGCATGCGGTGTCGACCGTGACGGCCGGGCCTTCGAGGCCGAACGAGTAGGCCACGCGGCCCGATGCGACGCTGGTCGTCGTGCCGGTCAGCAGGTAGCCCTCGATGCCGTCGACCGGCTCATGCAGCCGGGGGCCGTAGTCCTGTGCCGTCGCGCCGATGAACACACCCGCCCGGCAGCCGCGCAGCGTGGCCGGGTCGATGCCGGCGCGCTCGAAGGCCTCCCAGGCGGTCTCCAGGACCAGCCGCTGCTGCGGGTCGATGGCGGCGGCCTCGCGGGGGCTGATGCCGAAGAAGCCGGCGTCGAACTCGGCTGCTTTGTGGAGGAAGCCGCCCTGCCGGGTCGAGGACTTGCCGGCGGTGCCGGGCTCCGGGTCGTAGAGCGCTTCGACGTCCCAGCCGCGATCCGTCGGGAATCCGGAGATGGCGTCGCCGCCGGAGGCGACCAGCCGCCACAAGTCCTCCGGTGAGCGCACCCCGCCAGGGAGGCGGCAGCTCATGGCCACGATGGCGATGGGCTCGTCGGGGTCGGCCACCGTCCCGGGCATCCCAGGCGAGACGACCGCCGTGCCCTCGCCCAGGGATTCCGCGCCGAGGTGGCGGGCGAGCGCGGCAGGGGTCGGGTGGTCGAACAGCAGTCCGCTGGGCAGGCGCAACCCGGTGGCCTCGCCGAGCTGATTGCGCAGTTCCACCGAGCTGAGCGAGTCGAAGCCGAGGTCCTTGAACGTCCACTCGGTCTCGACCTGGCGGGCTTCGGCGTGTCCCAGGACGGCAGCGATGTGTGCGCGGACCAGGTCGAGTACGGCTTCGTCGCGTTCGGCCTCGGGTAGGCCGGCCAGCCGCTGTGCCAGGGCGGCCGCGGGCGCGCTCCCGGTCCCGGCGGTCCTATCAATCCCATCGGTCTCGGTAGTCCCGGCGGTCCCTTCCGGCTGCGGGACGGCAGGCGCCCAGGGGGTGGCGACCGGGGCCGGGGCAGCGCCGTCCAGCCAGTACCGCTGCCGTTCGAACGCGTAGGTGGGGAGCGCGACCTTACGACGTACGCCTCGCCCGTCGAACAGGGCGGTCCAGTCCGGCTCCACGCCGTGGACGTGCAGCGAGGCGACCGCCGCCAGCAGAGCCTGCGCCTCGGGGCGGCGGGCGCGCAGGGCGGGCACGAACAGGGCCTCGCCATCGGCGCCGGCGCCGGCACGGGCCATGGAGGTCAGCACACCGCCGGGGCCGAGCTCCAGGTACGTGCGGGCGCCCTGCTCGTCGAGGCGGGCGACGCCGTCGGCGAACCGGACCGCGTCACGGACGTGGCGGACCCAGTACTCGGCGGTTACGCCTTCGTACTCCCCGGGCCCCTCGGACAACTCGCCCGTCACGTTGGACACGATCGGGATGCGCGGGGCGTGGAAAGTAAGGCCTTCGGCCACCCGACGGAACTCCGCCAGCATGGGTTCCATGTGCGGGGAGTGGAAGGCGTGGCTGACCCGCAGCCGGTTGGTCTTGCGCCCCAGGGCCGCGAAGGCCTCGGCGATCTCGGTGACGAGGTCCTCGTCGCCGGAGACGACGACGGAGTCCGGGCCGTTGAGCGCGGCGATGCTCACACGGTCCGTGCGGTCGCCGATGCGGGCGCGGACCTCGTCCTCGGCGGCCTGGATCGCGATCATGGCCCCGCCGGTGGGGAGTTCCTGCATCAGGCGGCCGCGCGCGGCGACCAGGGCGCAGGCGTCGGCAAGCGAGAGGACGCCGGCCACGTGCGCGGCGGCGAGTTCGCCGATGGAGTGGCCCATCAGCAGGTCAGGGGTGAGGCCCCAGCTCTCCAGCAGCCGGAACAGGGCGACCTCGAGGGCGAACAGCGAGGTCTGCGTGTAGAGGGTCCGGTCGAGTTCGGCCGCTTCCACGGAGTTCTCGGGGGCGAACATAACCTCGCGCAGCGGCCGCGGCAGGAGTGGGTCGAGCTGTGCGCACACCTCGTCCAGCGCGGCGGCGAACGCCGGGAACGCCTCGGTCAGTTCGCGGCCCATGCCGGCTCGCTGGCTGCCCTGGCCCGAGAAGAGGAAGGCGAGCTTGCCGCGCGGGCCGGTGCGGGCGGTGGTCAGTGCGGCGTCGATTCCGCCGGTGGACAGCTCGCGCAGGGCACGCAGGAAGTCCTCGCGGTGGCCGACGACGACGGCCCGGTGCTCGAAGGCGGTGCGGCCGGTGGCGAGCGACCAGCCGACGTCAGGCAGGGCGAGGCCGGGGTGCGCCTCGGTGTGCGAGAGCAGGGCGGCGGCCTGGGCACGCAGACCGGAGGCGGTCTTGGCGGACAGCGGCCACAGCGCCGGTGCCGTGACCGTCACCACGTCCGTACGCGTACCCGTGCCCGAATCCGTATCCGCACCCGTCGCGGACCCGCCGGCTTCGGGCCCGTCCGCCGTGGCACGGTGCTCCGCCAGCACGATGTGGCAGTTGGTGCCGCCCATGCCGAACGAGCTGACTCCGGCAAGCAGCGGGCGGTGGTCCTGGGTCTCCCACGCGGCGTGCTCGGTCTGCACCTGGAGGTTCAGCCGGGTCAGCGGGATCGCCGGGTGGGGGGTGTCGAAGTTGAGGCTGGCGGGAAGTTCGCGGTGGCGGAGCGACAGGGCGGCCTTGAGCAGGCCGGTGATGCCGGCGGCGCCCTCCAGGTGGCCGACGTTGGTCTTGGCCGAGCCGACCCGCAGCGGCCGGCCGGGCTCGCGCCCCGTGCCGAGCACCGCGCCGAGCGCGGCTGCCTCGATGGGGTCGCCGACCTTGGTGCCGGTGCCGTGCAGTTCCACGTAGCCGACGTGGGCGGGGTCGACTCCGGCCCGTTCGTAGGCGAGCCGGAGCACCTGCTCCTGCCCGGACTGCAGGGGTACGGTCAGCCCGTCGCCGCCGCCGTCGTTGTTGACCGCGCTGCCGCGGATCACGCAGTAGACCGGGTTTTCGTCCGCGACGGCCCGGGCCAGCGGCTTGAGGACGACGATGCCGCCGCCCTCGCCGCGGACGTAGCCGTTCGCGCGGGCGTCGAAGGTGAAGCAGCGGCCGTCCGGGGAGAGGCCGCCGAACTTGGCGGCGCCCAGGGTGCTCTCGGGGACGATGTTGAGGTTCACGCCGCCCGCGAGGGCGATCGTCGACTCGCCCTTGCGGAGGCTGTCGCAGGCCAGGTGGACCGAGACCAGGGAGGAGGACTGGCCGGAGTCCACGGTCAGGCTGGGGCCGTTCAGGCCGAGGAAGTACGAGACCCGGTTGGCGATGATGCTGCGGTGCAGTCCGGTGACGGTGTGCGGGGAGATGGCGGTGAGCCCGGAGCGGTGGTGCAGGGTCGCGTAGTCGTCCCAGATGGCGCCGACGAACACCCCCGTCCGGGTGGAGCGCAGCGTCCCGGCGCGCACGTGCGCGTCCTCCAGCGCTTCCCAGGCCAGCTCCAGTACGAGCCGCTGCTGCGGGTCCATGGCGGCGGCCTCCTTGGGGGAGATCCCGAAGAACCCGGCGTCGAAGTGGCCGATGCGTTCTAGGAACCCGCCCCGGCGGATGTCGGTCCTGCCCGGCGCGGACGGGTCGGCGTCGGCCACCGCGGCCCCGTCCCACCGGTCCGGGGGGACGTCGGTGATCGCGTCCGTGCCCTCGCTGAGCAGCCGCCAAAAGGCTGCCGGGTCGGCGGCCCCTGGCAGCCGGCATGCCAAGCCGATGACGGCTATGTCATCGGCCGAATCCGCCAAAGCCGAACCGGCCCGATTCCCTGTTCCGTTGAGCTCGGACTCGACCATATTGCGCTCCACCACCCACACAGAGAACGAAAAGGCACCGCACCGTGCTGGCCTCGGTACGGGCGATCGGCTCGACCGGGCGGCGACAAGTTGCAGTGTGACCCTAGTTTCGGGCCCGCGGCCGCATACCGCGGCTGCAGCGGATCAGATCTAGGGGAATCCCCAATGGGCGACGGGACGAGCACCGGCAGCCGGGGTAAATCTAAGGAGAACCCTAGGGGCAGTTGTGGGAGAACTACAGCTCGTATAACCTTCCCCATTTTCCTCTGATGAAGAGGCCCCGTCTTTCATGGTGCATTTGCAAGCAGCCGAGAATCACTCAGCGCAGCCCTTCTCTACGGCACGCCCCTCAGATTGTCCTTTCGACCCGCCCGTCCCCTTCACACAAGCGCGCAAGGAGTGCCCAATGACCCCGCTGCGGTACCCCGATGGGCACGTCGGCCACCTGGTCACCGGCCTGCAGACCGCGCGGTCCGACGCCACCCCCCGCGCCGAGCAGCGGGCGGCGGTGAAGGAGGCCGCCGAGCGGTGCCCGACAGCGGCCATCAGAATCGTATGACCGTGGTGCCCTCGAAGGATCCTCTCGACATCGCCGCCGCAGCCGAGCGCAACACCGAAGCGAACACCGAACGCCACGGCTTGCCGACCGGGGTCCGCGGCCCCACAGCGCGACATGCTCGCTCCATTACTGAACCTTGAACTCGTGTTGTCGGGTCATGCGGGGGTGGAGGGTGAGGCCGGCTCCTGCGAGGCAGCAGCCCGGGGCCGACTGCGGTACACGCGCCCACCCATGACGCCTACCGCGGGCTGCCCGGTCACCCAGAACACGTGCACACCCATCGGGTGACCATGCGCGCTGCCCAAGCGGCCGGGCTTGGGCCGCTCTACCCGGACGCCGGTGCCCCGTGGCAGCCGCGTGTCCCCTACCTGGCCACACACCCGCACTCGGCCGTTCCCGAACCAAGAGGCGTGATCGGTGCGCGCAAGTAGGAAACCGTGCAGCTGCGCCACATCCATGTCGGGAAAGGACGGTGCCCAGTGATCGAAGAGTTGCTTCCGGAGGCCGTGGTCGTCGTGGAGGCCTACGACCACAGCACCACGGACGCGCAGGTGTACCCCGAGGAAGCGGCACTCGTGGCGCGGTCGGTCGACACGCGGCGCCGAGAGTTCGCAGCCGTACGTTCCTGCGCGCGCCGCGCCATGACGGCGCTCGGTCTGCCGCCGCAGCCGGTACTGCCTGGCGAGCATGGTGCCCCGAGCTGGCAGGCCGGGTTGGTCGGCAGCATGACCCACTGCGAGGGCTACTGCGCTGCCGCACTGGCCCATACCGTTGACATGGCCTCCCTCGGTATCGACGCCGAGCCCGACGGGCCGCTGCCCGACGGGGTGCTGCCCCTGGTGTCCCTGTCCGCAGAACGCAACCGGCTGCGCCGGCTCGCCGCAGACGCGCCCGGGATCCACTGGGACCGGCTCCTGTTCAGCGCCAAGGAATCCGTCTACAAGGTATGGTCCCCCCCTCACAGTCAAGTGGCTCGACTTCGACGAAGCTGAAATCGAGATCTTCGTGGACCCCGGCGGCCCGTCAAACGGCACCTTCCGCGCCAAGCTCCTTGTACCGGGCCCGCGCGTGGGCGACCGCCGCCTCGACCGCTTCGAGGGCCGCTGGACCATCCAGCACGGGCTGGTGGCCACGGCCGTCGCTGTCCCGCACGCCTGACCTCTTAGTTCGGGTACGGCCGAGTGCGGTGCATGGATGTGGCGCAGCTGCACGGTTTCCTAGTGCCTCGGGCGGACAGCCGCGATACGGCTCGCTGCTTGTTCGGCTGGCACCAACCCCAGAGGAGTGATCTTGCCTCATGGATTCAGTGCACCGTTTCGGCGGTGGCAGCATCCTGCTCCTGGGCCGACTCGAGCTCGATCTTAAAGGATGTTCTGTCCCGGGAGGGGTGTTTGAGAAGTGGTTGGTCGACTCTCGGTGGGCCTGCGTCGAGCTGACTTGAGGCGGCTCTGACAAGATGACGCAATGCTCGATTTCGACATCACGGGCTACCAACCGATGCGGTTGAACCGCCGCAGTAACGTTGTGCGGGAGCACGCGCAGCGCCTGCGTGGTCTTGCCGCCCGGACCCTGACGAGAGTCTGGATGCTCTGGGACCGTCAGGACGATGCTCACCCGGCCAGACACGCACCACGGAAAGCCACGAACAACACTCTGACCGTGCCCGGGGAAGCGTGGCCTTCGGGATCGCCCAGCCCTCCCGGGTCGACATGGCCCGCCTGCTCGAAAAGTCGCAACCGTGTCGGGTCTCTGCCGTGCCCACCACGGGCGTGCCCCCGCTGCTCCACCAGACCAGGACGCTCTTTTGACCGTGGCGCGGGCGACCGCTCGCCTGTGACACAAGAGAGGCAGCGCCTCAAGGAGCTCGCGGATCTCGGGTTCAGAGTCCGTACCCCTCCGAGGCAACGGCGTCACCACCCGTGGGGTCCACAGCAGTCAGGAGCAGACGGACCGGGGGTCAAAGCAGGTGAGAAGCACAATGCAAGGTCTGGCCCCGACCGAGATCGCTCCGGGCTCCTGCACGGTGGTCGCCGACCATCCGTCGCTGCGCACCTGAACAACAGGGCCCTGCGTTACGTACTTCTCCGTACCGCCAAGTAGTTTGAGCGGCGATTTCAGTCGGCGGTCGGTCTGCCGGGTATCACATCGGCACTGGGAGGAACATTGTTGCGGCGCATCAACGGAACAGCACTCATCATCGCGGCCCTGGTCGCCACGGTCGGGGCACTCGCCTTCCCCGTGTGGTCCTATGCCGACCGTTCCGGCACCGGGCAGGACAATCTCAACGCGTCAAGTGTGGCAACCCAGTGGGGGCCGCTGTCGGCCACGGACCGTGACCTCCTGGTGAAGGTGCGGCTCGCCGGGCTCTGGGAGCTGCCCGCCGGACAGCAGGCCATGGAGCGCGCGCCCACCAAGGCGATCAGGGACGCGGGTGACCACCTGATCGTCGGTCACGCCGACCTCGACAAGCGGGCGCGCGACGTGGCGGCGAAGCTCGGTGTGGAGCTGCCGAACCAGCCCACCGAGCAGCAGCAGGGCTGGCTGCGGGAGCTGTCGGCGGCGAGCGGCCGGGAGTACGAGTACAAGTTCGCCAACCTGCTGCGCAACGCGCACGGCAAGGTCTTCTCGGCGATCGCCCAGGTCCGGCACACCACCCGGAACACCCTGATACGGCAGCTGGCGAGCGACGCGAACGTGACGGTGCTGGACCACATCACCATGCTGGAGAACACCGGGATGGTGGACTTCGACGCCATAGCCAACGAGGCGGCCACCGGTGCGACGGCCAGCCCCACGGGTCCGCCGCCGCCGAACGGCAGCCTGCCGCCGGCCCCGAAGCCCGCGGAGCCCTCGGGGAACCAGCAGCTCACGTCCAGCCCCTCTCCCGTGGCTCCGGGCACCGTCAACACGAACCGTCCGGAGGCTCCGGAACCCGCCGGCTGAGACCCGGTCCGCGCGGCGGACCGGCCCCTGGAACCTCAAATGAAGCTCTGAACGTCCCCTCCTCTGGATTCACCGCCGTTCGGCGGGGCCATGACCTCTGCACCGCACGTCATACGTCGGGTACGGAGGAGGGGGACCCCATGGAACTCGGCATCGGAATCGGCTGGCGGCCGGAGATCGCGGACGCGGTGGAACGGCTGCCGGGCCTCGACTGGGTCGAGGTCGTCGCGGAGAACGTCTGCGCCGGCCACCTGCCCGCCTCGCTGACCCGGTTGCGCTCGCGCGGCACCCGGATCGTGCCGCACGGCGTCTCCCTGGGTCTCGGCGGCGCGGACCGGCCGTCCGAGCAGCGGCTCGCCGAGCTGGCCGGGCGGGCGGAGGCGCTGGACGCGCCGCTGGTCACCGAACACATCGCGTTCGTACGGGCCGGCGGCGCGCTGACGGCCTCGCCGGTGCTGGAGGCGGGCCATCTGCTGCCCGTGCCGCGCACCTGGGACGCCCTGAAGGTGCTGTGCGAGAACGTGCGCATCGCCCAGGACTCGCTGCCGGTGCCACTGGCTCTGGAGAACATCGCGGCGCTGATCTGCTGGCCGGACGAGCAGCTCACCGAGGGGCAGTTCCTCGCCGAACTGGTCGAACGGACCGGCGTACGGCTGCTGATCGATGTGGCCAATCTGCACACCAACCACGTCAACCGCGGCGAGGACCCGTCGCGGGCACTCGACGAGCTCCCGGTCGAGGCGATCGCCTATGTCCATGTCGCGGGGGGCATCGAGCGCGAGGGCGTGTGGCACGACACCCACGCCCACCCGGTCACCAAGCCGGTCCTCGACATCCTGGCGGAGCTGCGCAGCCGGGTCGCCCCGCCGGGCGTCCTGCTGGAGCGGGACGACGACTTCCCGTCCGAGGCGGAGCTCGAGGCGGAACTGACGACCATCCGCACGGTGGTGTCGTCGGTGACGGCTGCCCCGCCGGCGGGCGCGCACCGCTCGCGCGACCTGGTCCATGCGTCGCACGGACCGCTCACGACGGTGCGGCACGCTGCCGCCCCCTCTGCCCGGGCGGCCGGGGACGCCGCCGTGGCCGCCGCGCCGGAGGCCGTGATCGCCTCCGCGGCGGCGGTCGCGCACACGGCGACAGAGCGGGACGACGCCGTCGCCACCCGGCCCGCGGGCGCGGAGGCTTCGGCCGGGATGCCCGCAGGGCGGGCGACGACCGCGGCGCCGGCCACCAGGACCTTCGCCACGCGGGAGGCATCATCAGCTCGTCGGGCCGCGCGCCGGCCGGCCGGGGCGGAGGTACCCGCGGCCGCAATGGGGTCCGCCGGGCAGCCGGAGGCTGCATCCCGCGCCGCCACCGAGCCGGCCACCGCTCAACACCCCTTCGTGGCAGGGGCCGGGGCCGCCGACGCGGCTGCCACCCCGGCGGTGCCGGTTGCCGCGCCGCAGGCATCGGCACCTGCCGCGCCCACCCGGCCCGACGAGGTGCCGGCGCGCGCCGACGCTCCCCGGGAGCGGGTCGCACTCGCGCAGGCCGCCCTGCTGTCCGCCCTTGTCGCCGGGACGCCCGCGCCCGAGGGGTTCGACCTCCGGCGGCTGCGCGTGCAGAGCCGGGCCCTGGCCGCCAAGCGTGCCGATGTCGTCGCCAAGGTGGCACCCGAGCTGCCGGAGATCCTGGGCACCGGGTACCGGCCCGCGTTCCTCGCCTACGCCAAGGCGCGGCCCATGCAGGCCGGCTACCGGCGCGACGCGCTCGACTTCGCCGAGCATCTGCTCGTCTCCGGGCACCCCGAAGACGCCGAGGCCCGCCGCTCACTGACCCACTGGTGGCGGGAGCGTGCCACCGTCCGTCCGCCGCGCAGGGCCACCCGCCTGGTCCGCGCCGCCCGAGCCGCACTCGTCAGGAGGTGAGTGACATGACCGTCCTGGTCGTCCTCGTCTGTCTCGCCATCGGTCTCTCCTCCACTCTGCTGATCGTCAAGGTGTCCGCTGCCCAGCAGGGCGGCGCGGGCGGCGCCCGCATCCACGACGCGTACGAGGCCGCCTTCATCGCGGGCGGCCCCGGCAGGGTCGTGGATGCCGCCCTTGCCGCGCTGCACACGGACGGAAGGATCGTCATCGGCGGCCCCGGAATCGCCGGCGTGCTGCGGCCCGTCGCCCACGACCCCGTGGAGCGCGCTGTCTTCGACGTGCTCGCCGCCGCTCCGCACGGCGCGCTGCACACGCTGCGGCGCGAGGTCATGCGCAGCCCCGCCGTGCAGGAAATCGGTGACGGCCTCGCGGCGCGGGGGCTGATGCTGCCGCCCGGCCGGAACACCGGCGCGGCGGCGTGGGGCATGGCCCAAGGGGTCATATGCATGCTCGCGGTGCCGTTCTCCTTCGTGCTGACCTTCGCCGAGCTCTTCGCGTCCGACGGCCCGCCGGTCGCCACTCTGCTCTTCCCGGTGCTGCTGGCGGGTTGCGTGGTCGGCTTCCTGATGGCCAACCGGGCGGGACGCCGCGTCACTCCGGCCGGGCGCAGCGCCCTGCACGCCTACCGCTCGGGTCACGGGCAGGTCCACGGTCCGGCCGCACTGGTCGCACTCCACGGGGTACGCGGTCTGCCCGACCGGGATCTGAGGGGTCAGCTGAATGCGGCGGCGATGCCCCAACGCGGCCGTAACCAGGCGTCGTACCACCACTCCACCCCGGACTCCCCGTACATCGCCCCTGTGTGGTGCGCCGGTTCGAGCTCGGCCTCCGGCTGCGGAAGCTCCGGCTGCGGGTCGGGCAGCGGCGGTTCCGGCTGCGGGTCGGGCAGCAGCGGTTCCAGCTGTGGCAGTTCCTCGTCCAGCTGCGGTTCCTCGAGCTCCTCCAGCTGCAGCAGCAGCAGCTCCTGACCACCCCGCAGGCCCGTCACGAAGCGATAACTCTGCGTTCGCGTGGGGAACAACACATGGCGTGGTCGCGTCCTCCTCGCGTACAACTCGGCCATGTTCTGGGTCCTGTTCCTGCTGGTTGCCTGGGCCGTGACGGGCCTCAACTGCATACGTCTGTGCGTCGCCGCATCCGAAGCCGCGCCTCTGCCCGAGGGCACGGGCAGCGACCGGGAGTTGAGCCTGTACGAGGCCGCCTTCCTGGCCGGCGGCCCGCACCGTGTCACCGACCTCACGCTGATCTCGATGCACCGCAGACGCAGGCTGCTGCTCGCGCACACCGGCTGGGCGACGGTCGTCGACCCGGTGGGCGAGGACGATCTGGAGCGCTCGGTCATCGGCGCGATAGGCCCGGCGGGCCAGGCCCCGATAGCGGCGGTGCGCAGCACCGCGTCCACTGCCGACGCGGTACGGGTGCTGGCCGACCGGCTCGTCGGGGACGGCCTCGCCGTCCCCGACTCCGCCAGAAGGCAGATGGTGTCCGCGGTGCGCGGCGTCCGGGCGGCCGGCCTGGCGACCGCGGCGCTGGCGACCGCGGCCGTACTGATGGCTCCCCTGGACGGCGCCGACACAGGCCGGGTGCTCGCCTGGTTCACGCTCCCCCTGCTGCTGATCGTCGGGTGCCTGGCGATCGCGCGGTTCGAGGTGCACCCCTACACCCGCTGGGCCTCGCCGGACGGCCGGCGCCTGCTCGGCTCGCTCGTGACTCAGTACCGAACGGGTGCGGGCGGCGAGCACGCGCTGCTCGCCTCGGTCGCGGTCCTCGGCGTGGGCGCCCTGGAGGACCCGGAGTTGCGTGCGGCGCTGGCGGACGGCGGATCGGCGTCAGCGCATCGGGGTCTTTGACTCCGACACCCCACTTCGGTGCTTTACAACCCGCAACTGCCCTGCGAAGGATCCCTCTGTCCTGTGGCCTGCGGGCCGCCGTCGTGCGTACGAAGGGAACGCGATGCGAGCAGTTGCGAAATACGGCGTCGTAACGGGCCTCGGCTGTCTGGTCCTCAGCGCTCTCACCGTCGCACCGGCCGGCGGCGCCACCCTCGGCCCCGAGTCGTACGGCCTCGAGTCCTACGGCACCGCACTGGCCGCCGGGCGCGCGGCGGCGGCCGGGATCACCTTCGGCAACTGCCCCGAGGTGGAGGAGCTTGCGGCGCCGGTCGAGTGCGGCACCGTGAAGGTCCCGCTCGACTATGCCAACCCGTCGGGCCGTCAGATCAAGCTCACCGTCAGCCGGGTCAAGGCGAGCGGCAAGGGTACGGAGCGGCAGGGCGCCCTTGTCTACAACCCCGGCGGCCCGGGCGCCTCGAGCATGTTCTTCCCGATGGCCGCCGAGCTGTCGGAGTGGAAGCGCATCGCGCGGGCGTACGACTTCGTGGGCTACGCACCGCGCGGTGTGGACCGTTCCGCCCCGCTGTCGTGCCAGGACCCGTCGGACTTCGTCAAGGCGCCGACCCTGGCCCCGACGCACCCCTCCGCCTCGTACAAGAAGGAGCGCGTCGCCCAGGCCAAGGCATACGCGCGGGGCTGTGCGCGACGGGCAGGTGCGGCGCTGCGCCACTACACGTCGCTCAACAACGCCCGTGACCTCGAAGTGCTGCGAGCGGCGCTCGGCGAGAGACGGCTGACGTTCATGGGCGCCTCCTACGGCACCTACTTCGGTACGCTGTACGCGACGCTGTTCCCGACCCATGTGCGCCGTATGGTCTTCGACTCCGCGGTGAACCCCGATCCGCAGCGGATCTGGTACCGCAGCAACCTCGACCAGTCACTCGCCTTCGAGGGCCGCTGGGCCGACTTCCGCGCCTGGGTCGCCAAGCACGACAAGACCTACAAGCTGGGCGCCACGCCCGAAGCGGTGGCGCACCACTACGAGAAGGTGCGTGCCCAACTCGCGCGCAAACCGGCGGGCGGCAAGGTCGGGCCCGGGCAGCTGCACGCCGCCTTCCTCGCGACCGCGTACTCCGACGACGCCTGGCCGAAGCGGGCGGGCGCGCTCTCGGAGTATCTGCGGGGCAACGCGAAACCTCTGATCGGCCAGGCCGCGCCGAAGCCCGAGTCCGCGCGGTCCGAGGAGAACGGCACCGCCGTGTACACGGCCGTCGAGTGCAACGACGCCCCGTGGCCGACGGACTGGAAGACCTGGGACCGCGACAACAGCCTGCTGGCGCGGCGCGCCCCGTTCGAGACGTGGGACAACGCCTGGATGAACCTGCCGTGCGCCTTCTGGCCTGTGATGCCGCGGCAGCAGCCGCTGGACGTGCGCACCGGGTACGGCGTGCTCCCGCCGACACTGATCCTTGCGGCGGAGCGGGACGCGGCGACGCCCTACGCGGGCGCGCTGGAGCTTCACCGGCGGCTCGCCGGCTCCGCACTGATCACGGAGGAGGACGCGGGTACGCACGGCATCGGCGGCGGCAGCAACAAGTGCGTCAACGCGTACCTGGAGGACTATCTGTTGACGGGCAGGACGCCGGTGCGGCGCGCTGCATGCGCGCCGCACCCGGAGCCGGACCCGGTGTCGCTGGACCGGCGGACCGCACAGCCGAAGAAGCTGCCGCACGCCGTCTGATCTTCCGGGTCATGGGCCGGCCCTCGCCCAGCCGGTGGCTCACCAGGGCAGGGGCCTTGCGCGGCCCAGCCCGTCGCTGACCAAGGCAGGGGCCTTGCGCGGCCCAGCCCGTCGCTGACCAGGGCAGGGGCCGTTGGTGGCCCTTGCCAGTGGTGGGTTCCACGGGGCTGATCCAACCCGACCGCACGGTCCCGTGGGTTCCACGGGGCTGATCCAACCCGACCCCACGGTCCCGTGGGGTCCACGGGACCGGCCGAGCTGTGGCCGGGACCGAGGTCCCGGCCACAAGGTCCTGTCGAGGCTCAGGCCAGGCCGGCCACGAGGTCCGCCACGCTCTTGCGGCGGCCCGTGTAGAACGGGACCTCTTCGCGGACGTGCATCCGGGCCTCGGAGGCGCGCAGATGACGCATCAGGTCGACGATCCGGTAGAGCTCGTCGGCCTCGAAGGCGAGCAGCCACTCGTAGTCGCCGAGCGAGAACGAGGCGACCGTGTTGGCGCGCACGTCCGGGTAGCCGCGGGCCATCTTGCCGTGGTCGGCGAGCATCCGGCGGCGGTCCTCGTCCGGCAGCAGGTACCAGTCGTAGGAGCGCACGAAGGGGTAGAC
Organism: Streptomyces sp. NBC_00390; assembly: GCF_036057275.1. NCBI lineage: Bacteria > Bacillati > Actinomycetota > Actinomycetes > Kitasatosporales > Streptomycetaceae > Streptomyces > Streptomyces sp. NBC_00390. The sequence goes on from NZ_CP107945.1 coordinate 1,863,744, forward strand.
GCTGACGTAGTTGCGCGGCGTCTCGTCGGCCAGGAAGGCCGGGACGTGCGACTTGTTGAACTCCGCGGGGCGGTGCAGCGCCATGTTCGACCAGACCGGCTCGAGCGCGCGGCCCAGACGGGTGCGCCGGAAGCGGTTGTACGCGTCCTGGAGCTCGTCCGCGGTCTCGGCGTGCCACCAGATCATCACGTCGGCGTCGGCACGCAGCCCGGACACGTCGTACGTGCCGCGCACGGTGACGTCCTTGGCGGCGAGCTGGTCGAACAGCTCCTGGACCTCGTCCGCGTAGCCGGAGCGGTCCTCGGGGAGCACATCGCGCAGCTTGAAGACGGACCACAGCGTGTACCGGATGACCTCGTTGAGGTCCTTGGCCTTCTTGCCTGCGTTCGGGATCTTTTCGGGCGCACTCATACAGCTATTCTCCCGCGCCGCGATCAGTGCCCTGCGCCAGGGTGGGCGTGGCGAGAATCTCGTCCGCCGCGCGCTGCCCACTGGCGATGCAGGCGGGGATGCCGACTCCGTCGTACACCGCGCCGCACACCCGCAGGCCGGGCAGTCGGGCGACCTCGTCGCGGATGCGGGCGACCCGGGTCAGATGCCCGACAGGGTACTGCGGCAGGCCGCCGGTCCAGCGGGTGACCTCGGTGGCCACGGGCCGGGCGGTCAGGCCGATCGCCTTGCCGAGATCGCTCAGCGACACGTCCACGAGCTCGTCGTCCTCGCGCTCGAGCATTCGTTCTTCGCCGTAGCGGCCGAGGGATGTGCGCAGCAGGAACAGATCGCCCGCGCCTTCGCCGACCCAGCCCCACTTGTTGCTGGAGAAGGTCGAGGCCTTGATGCCGCGGCCGTCGACGGGCGGGACCAGGAAGCCGCTGCCGGGCGGCGTCGCGGCCAGGTCCGCGCGGCGGAAGGCCATGGTGACCAGCGCCATGGAGGCGTACTCGACCTGGCCGAGCTCGAAGGCCGCCACCGGGGACTCGGCAGCGAGCAGCGCGGACGCGGACCAGGCGGGGGTGGCGAGGACGACGGCGTCGGCGGTGAGCGGCGAGCGGTCGGTGCGGATCTGCCAGCCGTGGCCGTCGGCACCACGGGTCAGGCCGAGTACGGGTGTCTCTGTGCGGATCTCGCCGCCCTGAGCGCGTACGGCGTCGGCGACGGCGCCCGGCAGCCGGCCCATACCGCCGTCGATGCCCATGAAGACGGGGCCGTCGGCCTGCGCCCCGGCCGCCGCGCGGGCCTGGATGTCGCGTACGCCGTCGAGCAGTGAGGCGTGGGTCCTGGCCGCCTCGAACAGCTGGGGGACGGCGGCGCGCATCGAGATGCGGTACGCGTCGCCCGCGTACACGCCCCCGAGCAGCGGCTCCACGAGCCTGTCGACGACCTCACGGCCGAGGCGATCGGCGACATACGCGCCGATCGCCACATCGTCGCCGAGCTCGGCCGGGGCGAGGTCGCGTTCCTTCGCGATACGGGCGATGCCCTCGGGCGACAACAGTCCCGCGAGTGCCTCGGGGGTGCCGGGGACACCCATCACATGGCCCTTGGGCATCGGGTGCAGTGCGTCGCGCGTCCAGACCGTGGCGGCTGCGACGGCGGGCGGCTGCAGGCGGGCGCCGAGGCCGACGGCACGGGCCAGCTCGACCCCCTCGGGACGGCGCGCGAGCATCGACTCGGCACCCAGGTCCACCGGGGCGCCCTCGATCTCGCCTGCCTGCAGCTTGCCGCCGAGGTGGCCGGTGGCCTCGAGAAGGGTCACCCGTGCGCCGGCGGCGAGCAGCCGGTGCGCGGCGGCGAGACCGGCGATGCCGCCGCCGACCACGACGACATGAGGCGCTGCTGTGTCCATGCGGTGAGGAGAACGCTGCATGGGCCAACTCTCTCAAACGCCGTTCCGAGTCCCGAACGTGACCTGTTCGGAACCGGAACCGGACAACCTGCGACGTGATCGCGAACGTCGAAGGAACAACACTCATCACCCATAGCCCAGGGGGGCCGACCATGCGCGCACCGCGTGCGTTCGCGGCACTGCTACTGCTCACCTCACTCACCCTCGCCGGGTGCGGCGGGGCCGATTCCGGCGGGGACGCGGCACAGTCACAGGCCAAGGAGAAGGCGGGGGCTGCCGCCCCCGGTTTCGCGGGCGATCAGGCCGCGGAGAAGCCCGCGGAAGGCGGCGCGGGCCGGGAGGGTTCGCCGAAGCAGCCGTCGGCCGCGCCGGCCCACATCATCCGGACCGCCGAGCTCGCCGTGGAGGTGAAGGACGCCGCGAAGGCGCTCGCCGCGGCGCGCAGGACGGCCGATGGGGTCGGCGGCCGGGTCGAGAACGAGACCACGGAGCGGATCGACGAGACCCATGTGTCCTCACGCGTCGTGCTGCGCGTGCCGCAGGAGCACTACGACTCGGTGCTGGCCGAGCTGGCCGGGGCGGGCAAGCTGCTGTCCCGCACGGCCGACGCCAAGGACGTCACGGACCAGGTCGTGGACGTGGACAGCCGGGTCGCGACACAGCGGGCGAGTGTGGCGCGGGTGCGGGCGCTGATGCAGCGGGCCACCAAGCTGTCGGACGTGGTGACGCTGGAGGGCGAGCTGAGCAGCCGTCAGACGGCCCTGGAGTCGCTGCTGGCGCAGCAGGCCTCGCTGAAGGACCGTACGACGCTGGCGACGATCACCCTGTCGCTCTCCGAGACCGAGAAGAAGGACGCCAAGAAGGACGAGGACGAACCCGGCTTCCTCGACGCGCTCTCGGGCGGCTGGGGCGCGCTGGTGGCGACGCTGCGGTGGGCCACCGTGGTGATAGGTGCGGTGGCTCCGTTCGCCGCGGTCGCGGCGGTGCTGTACGCGCTGTGGCGGTGGCTGGTGCGCCCCCGGCTCCCGAAGCGCCCGGTCCCCGGGCCCGCGCCCGCACGTGGTTCGGACGAGGACTGAACACCCGCTCCCCCGTAGCGTGTTCCCCATGACAACGGAGCGACTGGTGGTCATCGGGGGCGATGCGGCGGGCATGTCCGCCGCATCGCAGGCACGCAGGCTCAAGGGAGCGGAAGAGCTGGAGATCGTCGCCTTCGAGCGCGGGCACTTCAGCTCGTACTCGGCGTGCGGGATTCCGTACTGGGTGGGCGGTCAGGTGCCCGAGCGCGACGACCTCGTCGCCCGCACCCCGGCCGAGCACCGCGCGCGTGACATCGATCTGCGGATGCGCACGGAGGTGACGGAGATCGACGTCGCGGGCGGCAGGGTGCGCTCGCGCGACATGGAGACGGGCACGGAGGGCTGGACGGGTTACGACAAGCTGGTGATCGCGACCGGCGCGCGGCCGGTGCGGCCCCGGCTGCCGGGGATCGACGCGCCGGGTGTGCACGGTGTGCAGACCCTCGACGACGGCCAGGCACTGCTGGACACGCTGGCCGGTACGGAGGGCCGGCGCGCGGTCGTGGTGGGAGCGGGCTACATCGGCGTGGAGATGGCCGAGGCGCTGCTGAACCGCGGCTACGAGGTGACGGTGGTCAACCGCGGCGAGCAGCCGATGGCGACCCTCGACCCCGACATGGGCCGTCTGGTCCACAAGGCGATGGACGGCCTCGGCATCAGGACCGTGACCGGCTCCGCCGTCACCGCCGTCCGCACGGACGCCTCCGGCCGTGCCTGCGCCGTGGTCACGGAGGAGGCCGAGTATCCGGCGGACGTGGTGATCCTCGGCATCGGCGTGGAGCCGGAGACCACGCTCGCCCGTGCCGCGGGCCTCCCCCTGGGCGCGTACGACGGCCTGCTCACCGATCTCGCGATGCGCGTGCGGGGCCACGAGAACGTCTGGGCGGGCGGCGACTGTGTGGAGGTGCTCGACCTGGTCTCCGGCCGCGAACGCCATGTCCCCCTGGGCACGCACGCCAACAAGCACGGCCAGATCATCGGCTCGAACGCGGGCGGCGGCTATGCGACGTTCCCTGGTGTGGTGGGCACGGCGGTCAGCAAGGTGTGCGAACTGGAGATCGCCCGCACTGGCCTGCGTGAGAAGGACGCCCGCGAGGTGGGTCTCCAGTACGTGACGGCGACGATCGAGTCGACGAGCACCGCGGGCTACTACCCCGGCGCGGCCCTGATGACGGTCAAGATGCTCGCGGAACGCCGCACGGGCCGTCTGCTGGGCGTCCAGATCGTGGGCCGCGAGGGCTCGGGAAAGCGGGTGGACATCGCGGCGGTGGCACTGACGGCAGGCATGACGGTGGAGCAGATGACGGCGCTGGACCTCGGCTACGCGCCGCCGTTCTCCCCGGTGTGGGACCCGGTCCTGGTCGCCGCACGAAAGGCGACGACGGCGGTCCGGAAGGCGGGTACGTAGCGCCTGCGGCTGGCCTGTTCCCCTACCCTCCCCCTACGGCCTGGCGGCCGTGGGAGGTACCCCCGTCCCGTAACTGGGGGCAAGCCCCCAGACCCCCGCACAGCCTGAGGTGGGGGTACCTCCCACGCCCGCAGGGCGTAGGGGGAGTGTCCTCAAACGCCGGACAGGCTGGATTTGCCGGCGGCAATCAGCCTCGCCGGCGTTTGAGGCGCGGGGTCTGGGGCGGAGCCCCAGTTCGGGAAGGGGCGGGGTGGGGAACAGGCCCCCCGCCGGGACCTACCGCGTCGTCGACTCGTGGACGTACTCCACCAGCCGCGTCAACGCGTCCGGATCCGTCGTCGGCAGCACCCCGTGCCCCAGGTTGAACACATGCCCCTCGAGGTCCTTCGCCGCGTCCAGTACCTCACGGGTCTTCGTCTCGATCGCCTCCGCCGAGGAGAACAGCACCGCCGGGTCGAGGTTGCCCTGAAGTGCCTTGCCCGGGCCCACCCGGCGGGCCGCCTCGTCCAGCGGGACGCGCCAGTCGACGCCGACCACGTCCGCCCCCGCCTCGCCCATCAGGCCGAGCAGTTCGCCGGTGCCGACGCCGAAGTGGATGCGCGGGACGCCGTACGCGGCGACCGTGTCGAAGACCTTCGCCGAGGCGGGCATCACCGAGCGGCGGTAGTCCGCGGGGGCGAGCGCGCCGACCCAGGAGTCGAAGAGCTGGACGGCGGAAGCGCCCGCCTCGATCTGGACCTTGAGGAACGCCGAGGTGATCTCCGCGAGCCGGTCCAGCAGGTCGGACCACAGCTGCGGGTCGCCGTACATCAGCGCCTTGGTGTGCTCGTGGTTGCGCGAGGGCCCGCCCTCCACGAGGTAGCTCGCGAGAGTGAACGGCGCACCCGCGAACCCGATCAGCGGGGTGGACCCGAGCTCCTCGGTGAGCATCCCGATCGCCTCGGTGACGTAGTGCACGTCCTCCGGCGTCAGATCGCGCAGCCGTGCCAGGTCGGCCCGCGTGCGGATGGGCTCCGCGACGACCGGGCCGACGCCCGGCTTGATGTCGAGGTCGACGCCGATGGCCTTCAGCGGCACCACGATGTCGCTGAAGTAGATCGCCGCGTCGACCTTGTGGCGCCGTACCGGCTGCAGCGTGATCTCGGTGACGAGCTCCGGCCGCATGCACGACTCGAGCATCGCGGTGCCCTCACGCACCTTCAGGTACTCGGGCAGTGAGCGCCCCGCCTGCCGCATGAACCAGACCGGCGTGTGCGGCACGGGCTCACGCCTGCATGCCTTGAGGAACGCTGAGTCGTGGGTCTTCGTCTGCCGGCCCGGGGATGGGGTGTCCCCGGATCGGGCGGAGCCTCGGGTCAGGGGAAGGTCGTTGGCGCTCACGCCCAGAATCTTCGCACGTACGCGAGAAGTGGCTGCCCCGGCCCGGGTGTCCCTCCCTGCGCGAAGCTCCCGTTCCGCCTACTCTTCCCCGCATGGCTGCGGCTCAGGGACATTCTTCCGATCATTCCAACGGTGCTGACACCTCGGACAACGCGGAGCGGAACGCCGTCCCACGCGCGTTCCTGCAGGCGGTCGACGCGCTGCGGGCGGCCCGGCTGCGGCCGGAGATCGAGGCGGACCCGACGCGGCCCCCTCAGCGGCTGGCCCCGCACGCGTACGCCCTGGAGGCGGCGGTCGTCGACGGCGACGAGGACCTGGCCGACGGCCGCCTGGTGCTCTTGCACGAACCGGCCGGGCACGAGGCATGGCAGGGGACCTTCCGTCTGGTGACGCTGGTGCGCGCCGACCTGGAGCCGGAGATGGCGGCGGATCCGCTGCTTCCGGAGGTCTGCTGGTCGTGGCTGACGGGGGCGCTGGAGGCGCGCGGGCTGACGTACGGGGAGCCGAGCGGAACTGTCACCCGTGCGGGTTCTCACTACTTCGGTGGACTCTCGGACCGCCGTCCGGCGACGCAGATCGAGATCCGCGCGTCGTGGACTCCGCGGGAGGGCCAGGGGGGTGTCCCGGACGCCGCCGCACACCTCGCCGCCTGGTGCGACCTGCTGTGTCAGGTCGCCGGGCTGCCCCCGTCGCCGGCCGGTCCGGCGGACACGGCGACGGGTGTGGTGACCCTTCCGCAGCGGCGCGGGCCGCAGCAGGCATGAGCTGATCCGGCACGAGCCACCGCTCGATCCCCGGGACACTGACCGGACGCCGTGCACATGAACGGTTCGCTCGTAGGATGATCGATCGCCTGTCCGAATTGCCCCGATTATTACTCACCAAATCGTGATCATTCTCTAAAGGCGGGCAGGTTTGCTGCCGAAGAGGTCAATGACCTAACTGCACGGTTCGCCCCGGCTTCATCCCCGAGCCGGCTCCGTCCCGCACCTTTCCAGGAGGCCTGGTGTCCGTTCTACTCGAGCAGCCCGCAAGCCTGGTCGCCTACCGCCCGAACAAGCCGACGGCCATGGTCGTCGTGGCCGACCCGCGCGTCCGTTCCACCGTCACCCGCCACCTGTGGGCACTCGGGGTCCGCGACGTGATCGAGGCGTCGTCCATCGCGGAGGCTCGTCCCCGCGTCGGCAACCCGCGTGACATCTGCGTTGCCGACGTCCACCTGCCCGACGGTTCCGGGCTGACCCTGCTGTCCGAGACCCGCGCCGCGGGCTGGCCCAACGGCCTCGCGCTCTCCGCCGCCGACGACATCGGCGCCGTGCGCAACGCGCTCGCGGGCGGGGTCAAGGGCTATGTGGTCACCGGCACTCGCACCAACATCGGACACCCCACCCGTCCCGGCGCCTCCCCCCTCGGCGCCGCGGCCGGGCGTATGCACCGCCGCCCCCCGGGTGCCCCGAGCCACCCGGGCGGCTACCGCGAGCTGTCCGGACGGGAGGTCGAGGTGCTGCGCCTGGTCGCCGAAGGCCAGTCCAACAAGGCGATCGGAGTCTCGATGGGCCTGTCCGCACTGACCGTCAAGAGCCACCTCGCCCGCATCGCACGCAAACTCGGCACGGGCGACCGCGCCGGAATGGTCGCCGTGGCACTGCGCACCGGCATCATCCACTGACCGCCGTACCGATCTTCCGCGCCCGTCGACGGAACGTTCCGTCGACGGGCGCGTTCCGTTCACAGATACCCTTGACACGTGACCGACGCCCAAGAGACCGCAGCAGAGACAGCACTGCGAACCACCGGGGGCGCTCCCCTGGACGACGTCGAACCGGCGCCGATCCCTTTGCTGGAGCCCCGTGAAGGCATTCCGCCGGTGGTCGCGGACGACCTTGCCCTCGCCGAGGTGATCGCCGCCTTCGCGGCGGGCACCGGCCCCGTCGCCGTCGACGCCGAGCGCGCCTCCGGTTACCGGTACGGCCAGCGGGCCTACCTCGTACAGCTGCGCCGCGAGGGCGCGGGTACGGCGCTGATCGACCCGGTCGGCTGTCCCGACCTGTCCGGGCTCGGCGAGGCGCTGGCCGGTACGGAGTGGATCCTGCACGCGGCCACCCAGGACCTGCCGTGCCTGCGTGAAATAGGCATGCTTCCCACCAGCCTGTTCGACACCGAGCTGGCGGGCCGGCTCGCGGGGTTCCCCCGGGTCGGACTCGGCGCGATGGTCGAGGGCGTGCTCGGCTACGCCCTGGAGAAGGGCCACTCGGCGGTCGACTGGTCCACCCGCCCGCTGCCGGAGCCCTGGCTGCGCTACGCCGCGCTCGACGTGGAACTGCTGGTCGATCTGCGGGACGCGCTGGAGAAGGAGCTGGACCGGCAGGGCAAGCTCGAATGGGCCCACCAGGAGTTCGACGCGATCGTCTCGGCCCCGCCCGCTCCCCCGCGCAAGGACCCGTGGCGCCGCACGTCCGGGATGCACAAGGTGCGCCGACGCCGTCAGATGGCCGTCGTACGGGAGCTGTGGACAGCGCGCGACAAGATCGCACAGCGGCGTGACGTGTCACCCGGCAAGGTGCTCGGCGACGCCGCGATCGTGGAGGCCGCGCTCGCCGTGCCTGTGAACGTGCATGCACTGACCGCACTGCCCGGATTCGGGCACCGGATGGGCCGGCGCGCTCTGGAGCAGTGGCAGTCGGCGGTCGACCGGGCGAGGGAACTGCCCGAGTCGGAGCTGCCGCAGCCCGGCCAGCCGCTGAACGGCCCGCCGCCGCCGCGCGCCTGGGCCGACAAGGATCCGGCGGCCGCGGCACGGCTGTCGGCGGCGCGGGCAGCCGTCTCGGCGCTCGCGGAGGAGCTGAACCTGCCGCAGGAGAACCTGATCACTCCGGACACGGTCCGCCGGGTGTGCTGGGAGCCGCCGGCGGAGTCCTCGGTCGCTGCGGTGTCGGACACGCTGTCCGGTCTCGGAGCCCGCCCCTGGCAGATCGGGCTGGTGGCACCTCTGCTGGCGACCGCGCTGACGGCGCAGCCGGCCTGAGCCGTGTGTGACACGTCCCGCCTGGCGCGCGACGCCCGGCACGCACTCCCCCGGAGCTTCGCCTGGGGGTACCCATTGCGTTGTCGGAGTCATCCAAGTGCGTCCAGTACGAGGATGACCTCCCCCGGCCTCCGGCAGGGCGGTACCCCCACCGCCCTGCGACTGCACGCACCGGACGCCGCGCACCCCGCCCTGCGGGCGGACGGCGCCATGTGCCGGACACGGCCTGGCCGGGGGGCGGGCCCGCTGCGGCGGGCCGTCTCCCCGCACCCGTCCGTGTGACGTTCGCCGCTCCCGCCACGAGGGGTGGGCAACCTGGTTACCCACAAGTAGCATGAGGGCAGCAAGCGCGCGCTTAGCCGCGTGCAACGCAGCAGTGCCACCCCGCACCCTGGAGGAGAGCCATCGTGCCTCGTACCGTCAGGGACGTCGTCTTCGTCGACGGCGTCCGCACCCCGTTCGGCAAGGCGGGCCCGAAGGGCATCTACCACGAGACCCGCGCCGACGACCTCGTCGTGAAGGCGATCCGGGAGCTGCTGCGCCGCAACCCGGGTCTCGACCCCGCCAAGATCGACGAGGTCGCCATCGCCGCGACCACCCAGATCGGTGACCAGGGTCTGACCCTCGGCCGCACCGCGGGCATCCTCGCCGGTCTGCCGCAGTCCGTTCCCGGCTACTCCATCGACCGCATGTGCGCCGGTGCCCTGACCGCCGTCACCTCGGTCGCCGGTTCGATCGCCTTCGGTGCGTACGACGCCGTGATCGCCGGTGGTGTCGAGCACATGGGCCGTCACCCCATGGGTGAGGGTGTCGACCCGAACCCGCGCTTCGTGTCGGAGAAGCTCGTCGACGAGTCCGCCCTCTTCATGGGTATGACCGCCGAGAACCTGCACGACCGTTACCCGCAGATCACCAAGCAGCGCACCGACGAGTACGCCGTGCGCTCGCAGGAGAAGGCCGCCAAGGCGTACGCCGACGGCAAGATCCAGCAGGACCTGGTGCCGGTCTCCGTCCGCCGTACCAACCCCGAGGCCGGGGAGACCGGCTGGGGCCTGGTCACCGCCGACGAGCCGATGCGCCCGGGCACCACGCTGGAGTCCCTCGCGGGTCTGAAGACGCCGTTCCGTGTGCACGGCCGCGTCACCGCGGGCAACGCCGCCGGTCTCAACGACGGTGCCACCGCGTCGATCATCGCCTCCGAGGACTTCGCCCGGGAGAACAACCTCCCGGTCAAGATGCGCCTGGTCTCGTACGCCTTCGCCGGCGTCGAGCCCGAGGTCATGGGCTACGGCCCGATCCCCTCGACCGAGAAGGCTCTCGCCCAGGCGGGCCTCACGATCGAGGACATCAACCTCTTCGAGATCAACGAGGCCTTCGCCGTGCAGGTGCTGGCCTTCCTCGACCACTACGGCATCGCCGACGACGACCCGCGCGTCAACCAGTACGGCGGCGCCATCGCCTACGGCCACCCGCTGGCCTCCTCGGGTGTGCGTCTGATGACGCAGCTGGCCCGCCAGTTCGAGGAGCAGCCGGAGGTCCGCTACGGCCTCACCACGATGTGCGTCGGCTTCGGCATGGGCGCCACCGTGATCTGGGAGAACCCGCACTTCGACGGAGGCAACAAGTGAGCACCACCGCTGAGCTCCTGAAGGGCGCGGCCGAGCTGTTCCCGGACGAGGTCGTCACGCAGGCGCACGTGCGCCACCTCGACCTTCCCGGCGGCGCGGGCACGTTCGCCCTCATCACCCTGGACAACGGCTTCGACCACACCAAGCCGACCACCTTCGGCCCCCAGTCGCTGGCGAACCTGAACGCCGCCATCGACCAGGTCGAGAAGGAGGCCGCCGAGGGTGCGATCGTCGGCGCCGGTGTCACCGGAAAGCCGTTCATCTTCGCGGTCGGCGCCGACCTCAAGGGCGTGGAGCTGCTCAAGCAGCACTCCGACGCGCTGGCCATCGGCAAGGGCGGCCACGAGGTCTTCAAGCGCCTCGCGTCCCTCGCCGTCCCGACCTTCGCGTACTACAACGGCGCGGCCATGGGCGGCGGTGTCGAGGTCGGTCTGCACTGCACCTACCGGACCGTCTCGAAGGCCCTGCCGGCCTTCTCGCTGCCCGAGGTCTTCCTGGGTCTCGTCCCGGGCTGGGGCGGCTGCACGATCCTGCCGAACCTGATCGGCGCGGACCGCGCGGTCTCGGTGATCATCGAGAACTCGCTCAACCAGAACAAGCAGCTCAAGGGCCGGCAGGTCTTCGACCTCGGGATCGCCGACGCGATCTTCGAGGGTGCGGACTTCCTTGAGCAGTCGCTGATCTGGACGGCGTCCGTCCTCAAGGGCGAGACCGCTGTCGAGCGCGCCGAGATCGACCGTGGTGAGGCCTGGGACCAGGCCGTGGCCCGCGGCCGGTTCATCGCCGACTCCAAGGTGCACGGCGCAGCCCCGGCCGCGTACCGCGCCCTCGACATCATCGAGGCGTCCAAGGACGGAGACCTGCAGAAGGGCTTCGACGCCGAGGACGTGGCGCTCGCCGACCTGATCATGGGCGGCGAACTGCGCTCCGGCATCTACGCCTTCAACCTGGTGCAGAAGCGCGGCAAGCGCCCCGCGGGTGCCCCGGACAAGTCGCTGGCCCGCCCGGTCACCAAGGTCGGCGTCGTCGGCGCCGGTCTGATGGCCTCTCAGCTGGCCCTGCTCTTCCTGCGCCGCCTCGAGGTGCCGGTCGTGCTGACCGACATCGACCAGGAGCGCGTCGACAAGGGTGTGGGCTACGTCCACGCCGAGATCGAGAAGCTGCTGGGCAAGGGCCGGATCAACCAGGACAAGGCCAACCGCCTCAAGGCCCTGGTCTCCGGTGTGCTCGACAAGGCCGAGGGCTTCGCGGACGCGGACTTCATCATCGAGGCCGTGTTCGAGGAGATGTCCGTCAAGCAGAAGGTGTTCGCGGAGGTCGAGGCCGTCGCCCCGGCGCACGCGATCCTCGCCACCAACACCTCTTCGCTGTCGGTGACCGAGATGGCCTCCAAGCTCCAGCACCCGGAGCGCGTGGTCGGCTTCCACTTCTTCAACCCCGTCGCGATCCTGCCGCTGCTGGAGATCGTCCGCGGTGAGAAGACGGACGACGCCTCCCTCGCCACCGCCTTCGGTGTCGCGAAGAAGCTGAAGAAGACCGCGGTCCTCACCAAGGACGCCCCGGCGTTCGTCGTGAACCGCATCCTGACCCGCTTCATGGGCGAGATCCAGAACGTCATCGACGAGGGCACCCCGGTGGCCACCGCCGAGAAGGCCATCGAGCCGCTCGGTCTGCCGATGTCGCCGCTGGTGCTGCTCGAGCTCGTCGGCCCGGCCATCGGTCTGCATGTCTCCGAGACCCTCAACCGCTCCTTCCCGGAGCGCTTCACGGTCTCCGAGAACCTGGCCGCGGTCGTCAAGGCCGGCAAGCGCGGCTTCTACGTCTACGACTCGGGCAAGCCCGAGCTGGACCCGGAGGTCGCCGCCCTCCTCAAGCAGGGCGATGTCGTCCTGACGGAGGAGCAGGTCCGCGCCCGCGTCCTGGACGCGGTCGCGCAGGAGATCGGTCTGATGCTCCAGGAGGGTGTCGTGGCCGAGGCCCAGGACATCGACCTCTGCCTGATCACGGGCGCCGGCTGGCCCTTCCACCTGGGCGGCATCACGCCGTACCTGGACCGTGAGGGTGTCTCGGAGCGCGTGAACGGCAAGCCGTTCCTGGCTCAGGGCGTCGCGAGCGTCCCGGCGTAACGCCGACAGCACGAAGCACGGGCCGTACGGGAGGAGTTCCCGTACGGCCCGTGCTCTTTCGCGCCCCTTCGTCCCGGCGGGCCGACCGGATCCGCCGGCCGCGGTCCGCGGCACCGGCTGAAGCAACTGTCCTGCAGCTGTACGGCAAGGCGCCCGTCACGCAGAGGACGACCGCTCGGACTCTCGGCCGGCCCGGTCCCCTTCGAGGACCTCGACGACGTGCTCGCCTTCGTTCCAGAGGGCCGCTGCGATCTCGCCTGCCTCGCGCCGTGTTCACGGACCGCCTCTCCTGACGTTCGCAGGTTGGATCAAGTAGCTTTGCATTCACCTCTTGATCGCTGGAGAGTCACAGTACGTTCCCGTACGATCACTCGGTCGCTCCCCTGCTCGGTACAGGCACGCCCGGACAAGGCCGTGCCACCGGGCCCGTCCGTTCGTCCGCGTGGCAGCAGCCCCCACACCCATGGCGGTTCACGGCGACGCGATGACACCTGCCCGACCGGGCTCAGCACGAAGGTTGGACCATGGCTGACGAAGGCGGCCGCAGAGAGCGGACCGGCTCCGCGAAGCGGCCCGTTCTGCGGATCATTCTCGGAACGCTGCTCGTACTCGTCCTTGCCTCGGCTGGGACCGGCTACTGGCTCTGCAGCAGCCTCGACGACAACATCGAGTCGTTCGACATCGACGACGCCGTCAACGGCGAGCGTCCCGAGAAGCTCGCCACCGGAGCCAAGGACATCCTCGTGCTCGGCTCCGACGCGCGCTCGGGGAACAACAAGGACCTTGCCGGCGGCAACGCGGGCGGCACCGCGCGTTCCGACACCGCCCTGGTCGTCCACGTACCCGAGGGCCGCCAGAAGGCCGTGGCCGTCAGCATTCCGCGCGACACTCTGGTGACTCGGCCCGAGTGCACCGGGAAGAACGGCTCCACACTCCCCTCCGCCGAGCGGGTGATGTTCAACTCCGTCTACACCAGCGCCGGTCCGGCTTGTGTGATCAAGACCGTGGAGAAGATGTCCGGGGTCCGGATCGATCACTACATGGAGATCGACTTCTCCGGCTTCAAGGACCTGGTCGACGCGATCGGCGGCGTGACCGTCGAGGTGGACCAGCCGATCCAGGACAAGGAATCCGGTCTCGACCTCACGGCCGGGGCCCACAAGCTCAACGGCGCCCAGTCGCTGGCCTTCGTCCGGACGCGGCACGGGATCGGCGACGGCAGCGACCTCGGCCGGATCGGTCTGCAGCAGCAGTTCATGCTGGCGCTGCTCAACGAGGTGAAATCGCAGGACCTGCTGGGCAGTCCCGCCAAGTCGTTCACGATCGCGGACTCGCTCACCAAGTCCTTGACCACCGACTCCGGCCTGGACTCGCTCACCAAGCTCGCGGAGTTCGCGCGCAGCATGCAGGGCGTCGCCCCCGCTTCGATGGAGACCATCATGCTGCCGGTCAGGTACGACAAGGCGGACCCGAACCGTGTCGTGGCTGCCGAGCCGCAGGCCGGCCGGCTGTGGCAGGCGGTCCGCGACGACGCGGACATTCCGGCCGCCGCAAAGGAATCCCCGGCGACCGGCGGACCGTGACGCCTGCGCCAACGGCTCAGAAGGAATCTCCTGATCCTTCGTCAACTACCGTGTGGTAGGGCTTGTTTACCGTGAATCCGCGGGTCCAGACTGGCGCCACTTCGCATGCCGGTGTCACCGTCGGCATCGGCCGCCCCCGGCATGCAGGGGTGGTGATCGCCATGCCCAGCAAGGTTGGGTCGGTCAGCCAGATCCGCTACGAGGAGATCGTCGCGGAGCCCGGCAGCTCGTGTCGCAGCAGTCCCGGTGCCAGTTCAATATCGGAGACCTCGCCCTGGAGATCGAGCCACTGCGGGATCGAAGCGGCGCACAGCCTGATCCCGGCGAGGAGTTGTTCACCGTCGAAGAGGCTTTGGGACTGTTCGCCGAGGACATCGGGATCTGGCCGCTCTTCCGGTGTGTCTCGCCGTGGTCCTCAGGGAGTGCTGTCGCAGTTCATCCCGGTCATCGGCACCTATCTGGCCGGGGCCGTGCCCATCCTGGCCGCGTTCGCCGTCGACCCCTGGTACGCGGTGTGGGTGCTGATCTTCGTCGTGGTCTACCAGCAGTTCGAGAACCTGATCCAGCCGAAACTCACGTCCAAAACCGTGGACATCCATCCGGCGGTGGCCTTCGGCTCCGTGATCGCGGGCACCGCACTGCTCGGTGTGGCCGGCACGCTGATCGCCATTCCGGTGGTGGCCACGATGCAGACGTTTCTCGGTGCGTACGTGAAGCGGTACGACGTCGCGGATGATCTGCAGGCACAGGACGGCCGGCGTTACCCGCGCAAGGACGGTCCGTCGCTGCTCGCGCGGCTGCATGGTCTACTGCGCCACCGCGGCCGTTCCTGACCGGGCTTGCCAAGGCCGCCCCCAGGTGAAACAGGGCCGGGTGGGTGACGATGGAGGTGTACTTGCCGACCGTGCTTTTCCAGGAGGAGGCAGCGGCATGACTTATCCCTCCGATTCCTCGGGCACCGGCCCTCCGCGCGGCACCGAGCCACAAGACGCCCCCTTGACCGAAGGCCTGGGCGCCTTGGCGAACATGGGCTGGCAGATCCTGCTCACCACGGGCCTGGCCACGATCGCCCTGGGCGTCGTGGTCTTCGCCTGGCCGGAGGAGACGCTGCGGGTCATCGGCGTACTCTTCGGCATCTACCTGCTGGCTACCGGCGTCTTCCAGCTGGCCGCCGCCTTCGGCACGCACGTCGCCCGGCATCTTCGGGTGCTGCACTTCCTCACGGGTGGGCTCTCCGTCCTGCTGGGGCTGATCTGCTTCCGGGGCACCCTGCAGTCGATCTTTCTGCTCGCTCTGTGGATCGGCTTCAGCTGGCTGCTGCGCGGCATCATGGTGACGGCTGCAGCGGCCTCCGCCAAGGACACGCCGGCACGCGGCTGGCAGCTGTTCTACGGGATCATCAGCACTCTGGCGGGCATCGTGCTGATCGTCTCGCCGTTCACCTCGATCGCCGCACTCACCCTGGCGGTGGGCGTCATGGCCGTGGTCCTCGGGGTGGTCGAGGTGTTCCAGGCCATCAGAATGCGCGTCGAAGTCGGTCGCCTCGCTCCGGGTGGCACTGCCACACAGCGGCGGCCCCTGTTCCACCGCCCGCACCCCCAGCACTGATCACCGGGACCGGACCGGCCAGCCACGGACGAGCGGCGAAGCGGCACTCCATGCAGCGGGCAGGCACCTCGGTCAGCGCCTGCACCACACGGTCAGGGTCCCGTCAGCCCCACGCTTTCATGAAGCGGGATGTCCAGCAGATGCTCCGCGCAGGCGGATGGGGCGAGCGGAGTGCAGCGCGGACGTCACGCTCGGCCGACTCCGGTGAGCAAGGGATACGGGAGTCTGGCACTCAGGGACGTCCCCTCAGTGGCGCATCGCGCGCTCCGGCGGCATCCCCGGCCGGTCCTTCGGCAGCAGCAAACGCAGGGCACCCGGCCGGATACCGCACACGACGGGCAGAGGAAGCCGCACCGCTTCGCCGTCGACGCCCGCGTCAAGATGCCGCACCTCACCGTGCAGCGTGATGCCGGGAGCAGACCAGATGACGGCCCCATCCCCCGCAGACCCGGCACCGCGCTTGTGCTGTCGCAGTTCGCCGCGCAGATGCCGCAGGAGATCCGGGGGAGCCTGCGCCCGGCGCTTGAGAACGATGACGCCCAGCTGTCCCGTGCTGAGGGAGAAGCGACGCCCCAGCCAACGCGGTGTGGCCAGGTGGTAAGGGTTATTGGAAATCAGCACAACCTGCGGGAACTCGACGGTCCCCCATGGTGTGTCCACGCGGGCCTCGACCCACTGCTTGCCCTTGGCATAGTCGGGTGCCACTGCGGCAAACGCGCGAGGCTTGTCCTCCCGGTACCCGGGCTCCAGCAGGGCATCGGCGTACACACCGAAAGAGACGTTGTTGACGAAGACACGCGAGCCGAGCACCCCCAGGTCCACCTGCGCGGGCTCACCGTCGACCAGGGCGTCCAGTGCCCGCCCCGGATCGCTCAGATCAAGGCCCAGGTCCCGGGCGAAGTGGTTGCGGGTGCCCGCCGGGACCACGACCAGCGACCGGCCCGCATCGGCGGCCACCGCGGCAACCGCCGACACGGTGCCGTCACCGCCCGCGACCCCCAGCACCTGCGCCCCCTCCACCACGGCGTTCCTCGCGAGCGACGCCGCGTCCTTCTCCGTGCTGGTCGTCCAGACCTGGGCTCCCATGCCCTCGGCCCGCTGTACCAGGCCGTAACGAGCCGTCTTGCCGCCGCCCGAGCGTGGATTCATCACGATCACCACCCGGGCACGCGTCCGAGCGCCGGCCATCACCGCATCCACTCTCGGTGTTCAGGCGGTGAGAAGGAATTGCCAGCCCATGTTCGCCAAGGTAGCCAGGCTTCCGCCGAGCAAGGGTCCTGTGGTGCGGTGCCGTGCGGGGGCATGGTGCCGGTGCCTGCTGGGGTTTCGGAGGGGGATGTCATGCCGCCTCACCCTCCAGGTAGAGGGGTGGATCGGTTCCCCTCCATCTTCACTCCGCCCAGCCCCGTATTGCCTGGCGGGAGGTGGTCAACGGAGAGTTGCAGGGTCGGTTCCGTCGCCCTGGGCCGCTTCGGGCGATCTCTCTGCGATGCCGGCAGCGCCGAGAACTCCTCGCTCCAGAAAGCTTGCCGACGCCTCCGGCGGAAACTCCTCCAGCCCACCCCGCATCCCTCTGGCTCACCCTCGGCTGCGTGAACGAGCCGGGGCGTGGTCGGCGGGCAGAGCTCCAGCTGCGGGTCAGTAGCTTCTGGGACCCGGTCGGTGCCGGGTGAATGAACGCGAACGAACGAGCCCGAGCACTGTTTCGCCCGTAGATTGGAAGTCCAGGCAGTCGCGCTCGCGGCCACGGAGAGCGCGTGATGACAGCGGACGCGGAAGGTGCTCGACCTTCAACCGCGTCAACGTGCCGTGCAGGATGGGTAGTTCCTCGTTCGTGTGCTCCAGCCAGGGGCCGCGGTGGGTGAGCCTGGGGTGCATCCGGTCCCAGGCTGTCGCCTCGGCCTTGCCGTAGCGGGTGGTGTCCGTGGCCGTCGTGACTTCGGGCTCGTGCCAGGTCTCGGGCTTCTTGAACGTGAGGACGCCGCCGTGCCTGCGGGGCCGCCCACCCTTCGGCCCGGAGCGGGCGGGACCAGCGTCGCGGAGCATGACGCGGTCCGAGCGCAGGCGTCCGACCAGCACGACGGGCAGGTCGGCGAGAGCGTGGGTCAGGTAGGCGACATCGTAGCCGGAGTCCATGACGATCAGGATGTCCGGATCGCCCGGCCTCCAGTGGCCGGCCCTCGTCAACCGCCGGACGATAGCGCGGAGTTGGGTGGCGGTGACGATGGTCGCATCGTCGGCCGGGCCCAAGCGGACCGCGTCCAGCAACGCGACCCAGGAGGTGCGGCCGGACTCCAGGGCGGCGACGAAGGAATACGGCCAGCCGGGCACGAACTGGTCCGAGCTGCGGTCACCGCGTCCGTAGACGTGGCAGAACAACCGCTCGTCGCTGGTCGGTGCATCGGGCCGCAGCCAGTGCGACACATCCACAGCGAGCACGATCCGCCCGTCGGCCGCCCTCGGCAGCGGCAGGCCGGCCAGAGCGCGGCGCAACCGCGCCTGTTCAACCCAGCCCCGGTCCAGGGCGGCGTACAGCGCGCCGTGCCCGCGCCGGTGCTCGGCCGCCAACGACAGCTCGACCAAGGTCTTCACCGGCCCGTCCGCACACAACACCGCCTCCGTGAGCTCGAAGAGCGCATCCGCGCGGGCGTAGAGACTCTCGTAGAACTCGACCCGAAAGCGGGACAACACGTCCAACGCCTCGCCTGCGGACGCATCGACAGACAGACTCATACACAGCGGCCGTTCTCTCATACTTCGTGACTCGACATCTCGAAGCGTGGAGAACGGCCGCCTCCGCTGTCCCGGAAAGAACCGCAGATCAGCAGGTCGGGTGACCTGCGAGGTTAAACGCCAAGCTTAGAAAATGGCGTCCTTGCCCACCTTGCCCAGTCGGCTGTGGGAGCGCCCGTAGAGGAAGTACACGACGACGCCGATCAGCATCCAGACACCGAACCGGAGCCAGGTCTCGGTCGGCAGGTTGAGCATGAGCCAGAGCGACGCCGCGATCGACAGGATCGGGACCACCGGCACCCAGGGGGTACGGAAGGCGCGGTGCAGGTCGGGGCGGGTGCGGCGGAGGACGATGACGCCGAGCGCCACGACGACGAAGGCGAAGAGCGTTCCGATGTTCACCAGTTCCGCGAGCTTCTCGAGGCTGGTGAAGCCCGCGATGATGGCGATCACCACGCCGAGCACAACGGTCGCCCGGTAGGGGGTGCGGAACTTCGGGTGGGTGATGGAGAAGAAGCGCGGCAGCAGTCCGTCACGGCTCATCGCGAAGAACACCCGGGTCTGGCCGAGCAGAAGGATCATGGAGACGGTGATGAGGCCGACGGCCGCGCCGAGGCTGATGGCACCCGCGAAGAAGGGCTGGTCCACGGACTTGAAGGCTTCGGCGAGCGGGGCGGTCGCCGACATCTCCTTGTAGTACTGCATACCGGTGACCACCAGCGTCACGGCCACGTAGAGCACCGTGCAGATGAGCAGCGAGCCGAGGATGCCGCGCGGCATGTCCCGCTGAGGGTTCCGGGTCTCTTCGGCGGCGGTGGCCACGACGTCGAAGCCGATGAAGGCGAAGAAGACGAGAGAGGCCGCGGTGAAGATGCCCATGACGCCGAAGTTGGTGGGCTCGAATCCGAAGAGCACCTGGACCAGCGGCGCGTGGAGGCCACTGCCGACGGGCTGCGGCACGGCCGGGGGAATGAACGGGGAGTAGTTGTCGGCCTTGATGAAGAACAGGCCCGCGATGATGACCATCAGCACGACGGTGACCTTGATGGCGACCACGATCGCGGTGATCCGGGCCGAGAGCTTCGTTCCGACGACCAGGATGGCCGTCAGCACCAGGACGAGCAGGAATGCCAGCAGGTCGAAGTGTCCTCCCTCGTCGGGCCCGGACAGCGCGACGGGCATGTCCCAGCCCAGGTTGGTGCTCATGAGGTGGCGCACGTACCCGGACCAGCCGACCGCCACCACGGCGGTGCCGAGAGCGAATTCGAGGACCAGGTCCCAGCCGATGATCCAGGCGGGCAGTTCCCCGATCGAGGCGTAGGAGAAGGTGTACGCCGAGCCGGCCACCGGCACCGTGGACGCGAACTCGGCGTAGCAGAGCGCCGCGAGGGCACAGACGATGCCCGCGGCCACGAAGGAGAGGGCGGTGGCGGGTCCGGCGTTGTTCCGCGCCGCGATGCCGGTGAGCACGAAGATGCCGGTACCGATGATGACGCCGACGCCGAAGACCGTCAGATCCCATGCGGACAGGGACTTCCTCAGCGCGTGCTCGGGCTCCTCCGTGTCGCGGATGGACTGCTCCACAGTCTTGGTGCGGAACACCCCGGTGCTCTGGGGGGGCTTTTGGTCTGTGCTCACCGGCGTACCTCCGTAGCCATGGCCGTAGACCCATGATCGAGAGGGGTGCCGGACCTCGCGCGCCCTCCCGATGCGTTTCACACGAAAGGGCCGGTCGGAAACCCCGAGGGGTGCTCCGACCGGCCCAATGTGTACGCCGGATGGGGCAGGTCAGTCCCGGGCGGGCTCCACGGCCTCGCTCTCGAGACGCCCGTCGATCCTGGCCACCAGGCCGGTGACCTGGCGCGCGATGTCCGGGGCGGTCAGCCCGATCTCCGCCATGACCTCCTTGCGCGAGGCGTGGTCCAGGAAGCGCGGTGGAATGCCGAAGTCGCGCAGCGGCAGGTCGATGCCCGCGTCGCGCAGTGCCTGGGCGATCGCCGAGCCGACACCGCCGACCCGGCTGTTGTCCTCGACGGTGACGATCACACGGTGCTGCTCGGCGAGCGGCGCGAGCGCCTCGTCGACCGGCTTGACCCAGCGCGGGTCGACCACGGTCGCCGAGATGCCCTGGGCATCCAGCAGATCGGCGATCTCCAGGCACATGGGGGCCAGGGCACCGACGGAGACGAGCAGCACGTCCGGCCGGTCCGTGTCCGGACGGCGCAGGACGTCCATGCCGCCGGCCTTGCCCACGGCCTTGACGGCCGGGCCGACCGCACCCTTGGAGAAGCGCACCACGGTCGGCGCGTCGTCGATCTCCACGGCCTCGCGCAGCTGGGCGCGCACCTGGTCGGCGTCGCGCGGGGCGGCGATGCGCAGGCCCGGGACGACCTGAAGGATCGACATGTCCCACATGCCGTTGTGCGAGGCGCCGTCGGTACCGGTGACACCGGCCCGGTCGAGGACGAACGTGACACCGCACTTGTGCAGCGCCACGTCCATGAGGACCTGGTCGAAGGCGCGGTTGAGGAAGGTGGCGTACACGGCGAAGACGGGGTGCAGACCGCCGGTCGCCAGGCCCGCGGCCGAGACCGCGCCGTGCTGCTCGGCGATGCCGACGTCGTACACCCGGTCGGGGAAGGCCTTGGCGAACTTGTCGAGGCCGACCGGCTGGAGCATCGCGGCCGTGATGGCGACGATGTCCTCGCGCTCCCGGCCGAGCTTGACCATCTCCTCGCCGAAGACCGAGGTCCAGTCGAGGCCGGAGCTCGCGATCGGCAGACCGGTGTCCGGGTGGATCTTGCCGACGGCGTGGAAGCGGTCCGCCTCGTCCTGGAGGGCGGGCTGGTAGCCGCGGCCCTTCTCGGTGAGGCAGTGCACGATCACGGGCCCGCCGAAGCGCTTGGCGCGGGCGAGGGCGGACTCGAGGGCGGCGATGTCGTGACCGTCGATGGGGCCGACGTACTTCAGGCCGAGGTCCTCGAACATGCCCTGCGGGGCGATGAAGTCCTTGAGACCCTTCTTGGCGCCGTGCAGGGTCTCGTAGAGCGGCCTCCCGACGACCGGGGTGCGCTCCAGGATGTCCTTGCCGCGGGCCAGGAACCGCTCGTAGCCGTCGGTGGTGCGCAGGGTGGCCAGGTGGTTGGCGAGGCCGCCGATCGTCGGGGCGTAGGAGCGCTCGTTGTCGTTGACGACGATGACCAGCGGGCGGTCCTTGGCGGCCGCGATGTTGTTCAGCGCCTCCCAGGCCATACCGCCGGTGAGGGCACCGTCACCGATGACGGCGACGACATGGTCGTCCTTCTTCAGCACCTCGTTGGCCTTGGCGAGGCCGTCGGCCCAGCCCAGCACGGTGGAGGCGTGGGAGTTCTCGATGATGTCGTGCTCGGACTCGGCCTGCGAGGGGTAGCCGGAGAGGCCGCCCTTCATCTTGAGCCTGGAGAAGTCCTGACGGCCTGTGAGCAGCTTGTGCACATAGCTCTGGTGGCCGGTGTCCCACAGGACCTTGTCCTTCGGGGAGTCGAAGACACGATGCAGGGCGATGGTGAGCTCGACCACGCCGAGGTTGGGGCCGAGGTGGCCGCCGGTCTTGGAGACGGCGTCCACCAGGAAGGCGCGGATTTCTGCGGCCAGCTGCTCCAACTGCTCCGGGCCGAGCCGGTCCAGGTCGCGCGGTCCCTCCATACGGGAAAGCAGTGCCACCCGTGCCTCCTTGCTTCGAGCTGCATTCGAGTTGATCGAGCTTGCCGATTGCCCGAGTCTAATGTTCCGGTCACGATCTTGGTCATCGGGCGGCACGTTCTGTGTCACGCCTGTGGCACGGAACGCGGCAGTGCCCGGCACCGCACATGCGGTGCCGGGCACTGAGCGGTCGTGTCAGGCGCGACCTGCGGTCTTCTGCGTCTTGCGGGTGACCGAGTCGATCACGACCGTCGCCAGCAGAACACCACCGGTGATCATGTACTGGATCGGGGTCGCGATGCCCTCCAGCGCCAGGCCGTACTGGATCGAGACGATCACCATGACGCCGAGCAGGGCGTTCCAGGTGCGGCCCCGGCCACCGAAGAGGCTGGTGCCGCCGATGACGGCCGCGGCGATGACGTTCATGAGGAGGTCACCGGCGCCGGCGCTCTGGTTGGCCGCCGCGATCTTGGAGGCCCAGAACAGGCCGCCGGCCGCCGCGAAGAACCCTGCCAGGGCGAAGACGGAGATACGGATCGCCGCGACGTTGATACCGGCACGGCGCGATGCCTCGACACTGCCGCCGAGCGCGAAGATCTTGCGGCCGTAGGCAGTGCGGCGGAGCACGAAGTCCGTGATCACCAGAACCGCCAGGAACAGCACCAGGGCGAGCGGCAGACCCTTGTACTGGTTGAACATGGCCGCCGCGGCGAAGGCGATCACACCGAGCACGACCGTGCGCAGCACGATGTCGGACAGCGGCCGGGACGGGATGCCGGCGGCCGCACGGCGGCGGTTGTCGAAGTAGGAGGAGAGGAAGAAGCCGGCCACGGCGACCGCGGCGAGGCCGTAGGCGGCCGCCACGTCCGTGAAGTAGTACGTGGTCAGCTGGCCGACCACGCCCTCGCTGTCCAGGTTGATGGTGCCGTTCTCACCGAGGAGCTGGAGCATGAAGCCCAGCCAGAACAGCAGACCGGCCAGGGTGACGGCGAACGCAGGAGCGCCGATCTTGGCGAAGAAGAAGCCGTGTACGGCTCCGATGGCCGCGCCGCTCACCAGGGCGACCAGCACCGCCAGCCACTCGTTCATCCCGTGGGTGACGCTCAGGACCGCCACGATCGCGCCGGAGACACCACTGACCGAACCGACCGACAGGTCGATCTCGCCGAGCAGCAGCACGAAGATGATGCCGACGGCCATCATGCCGGTGGCGACCATCGTGACCGCGATATTGCTGAGATTCTGCGCGGAGAGGAACTGCGAATTCAGGCTCTGGAAGATGGCGGCGATGATGATGAGGCCGATGACGACCGGGATCGAGCCGAGGTCACCGGCGTGCAGCTTCCGCTTGAACTCGGAAAGGTAACCGGCCAGGCCCTGCTCGCGCACCAGGAGCCGGGGGTCCACCGCGGTGACCGCGTCATGAGCGGCCTCGGGGTTGACGACCGGTGCGTCGACGGGGGCGGAGGTCTTTTCGGTGCTCACTTCTGAACCTCCGAGGTGCGCGCCGCACGACGGGTCACGGCGTTGTCCGTGGCACCGGTGATGGCGGAGATGATCTCTTCCTGCGAGGTGGACTTGACGTCGAAGACGCCGTTGTTCCGGCCGAGCCGCAGCACCGCCACCTTGTCCGCCACGGCCTTCACATCGGCCATGTTGTGGCTGATGAGGATGACGGCGTGGCCACGCTCACGGAGCCGCTCCACGAGGTCGAGCACCTGTGCGGTCTGCTCGACGCCGAGGGCGGCGGTGGGCTCGTCCAGGATGACGAGCTGGGGCTCGCCGAGCATCGAACGCGCGATGGCCACGGTCTGACGCTGACCGCCGGAGAGCGAGGCGATCGGAATACGGACGCTGGGGATCCGGATCGACAGAGTCTTGAGCAGTTCAAGGGCGCGGCGCTCCATCTCGACCTCGTTCAGGACCCCGCGGCTGCGGAGCTCCCGGCCCAGGTAGAGATTGCCTACGACGTCGATGTTGTCGCACAGCGCGAGGTCCTGGTAGACGGTCGCGATGCCCAGGTTCTGGGCGTCGTGCGGCCTGCTGATCGTTACGGACCTGCCCTCCCACTCGATGACGCCCTCATCGATGGGATGCACGCCGGCGATCGTCTTGACCAGCGTGGACTTTCCGGCGCCGTTGTCGCCGACCAGGGCGACCACCTCACCGGCGTGGACCTCAAGCTCTACGTCGGTGAGCGCCTGGACGGCACCGAACCGCTTGGAGACCCCGCGCAACGCCAACACGGGCGTAGCGGACACGTGAACCATCTCCTTCGCCGCCTGACCGGCGGGGATGCCGCGCCGGGGGAAGGCGCGGAGGCTGAGCAGCTAACAAGTGTTGCCTTCCGGTGCCCCGCCCCTCAGCGGGGACAGAGGGAGGGACGGAGCACCGGAAGGTTTCTGCGGAACCCTGAGGTCCCTGACAGAGCCTCGGCACCCGGGGGACCCGGATGCCTCGGCGAGCGGCCCTACTTCAGGCCGAGCTGGTCACAGGCGGCCTTGAACTTCGGGGTGCAGATCTCGGCAACCGTGTAGACGCCGTCCTTGACGACAGTGTCGTTGATGTTGTCCTTGGTCAGCGAGACGACCGGGACGAGAACCGAGGGGACGTCCTTGGTGGTCGGGCTCGAGACCTTCTGCTTGGCGATGGAGTCGAGCGACTCGCCCTTGGCGAGCGCCACGGCCATCTCGGCGGCGGCGGCGGCCTCCGGCGCGTACGGCTTGTAAACACTCATGAACTGCTCACCGGCGACGATGCGCTGCACACCCGCGAGCTCGGCGTCCTGGCCGGTGACCGGCGGGAGCTTGTCGAAGCCGGCCGCCTTCAGGGCGGTGATGATGCCGCCCGCCATGCCGTCGTTGGCGGAGTAGACGCCGACGATCTTGTCCTTGCCGAGGGCCGAGATCGCCGCCTCCATGTTGGCGTTGGCGTTCTCCGGCTTCCACTCCTTGGTGTCGTACTCCTTGCCGACCGTCACCTTGCCGTCGAGCTCGGCCTTCGCGCCCTTCTTGAACAGAGCGGCGTTCGGGTCGGTGATCGCGCCGTTCATCATCACGATCTGGCCGTCCTTGGCCTTGTCGCCCAGGGCCTCGACCAAGGCCTTGCCCTGAACGTGGCCGACCTCTTCGTTGTCGAAGGAGGTGTAGGCGTCGATCGGGCCCTCCGCGAGGCGGTCGAAGGCCACGACCGGGATGTCGGCCTCCTTCGCCTTCTTGACGGCGCCGGCGATCGCCTTGGAGTCCACGGCGTCCACGATCAGGGCGTCGACCTTGTTGGTGATCATGGTGTCGACCTGCTGCGTCTGCAGCGTGGCGTCCTGCTTGGCGTTGGCGTAGACGAGCTTCGCCTTGCCGTTCGTGAGCTCGCTGATCTTCTCCTCGATGAGCGGCTTGTCGAACTTCTCGTAACGAGCGGTCTGGTTCTCCGGGAGAAGCAGGCCGATCGTGATGTCGTCGCCCTTCTTCGCGGCAGTCTCGTCGGTCTTGTCGCCCGACTCCTTGGCGCTGCCACAGGCGGCCAGCGATACGGCCATCGCAGAGGCGGCGACAGCAACAGCGGCACGACGCAGATGTGCGTTCACGATGAGAAACCTCCCTGACGAGGCCGCGTCGCTGCGGCCGAGGTGGCTCGAAGTCAACTCGGCCCCGTCGTCAGCGTCAAGCAGTAAATCCTTAACGAGATGACAACGGTGCCATTCGTTATCTAAGTGAAGGCGGGCGCGCTGGCCGGAGGGGAGCTGTCCAGAAGGGTCGAATCGCCCATTTCACTGAGCACCAGGGCGAGGGCGCCCAGCACCTCGGCCCGTCCGCCGAGCGCCCCGGGAGCCACCGAGAGCTGCCGCGCCGCGCTGGGGATGGCGTAACGGGAGACCGACTCCCGGATCGGCCCCAGTACCAACTCTCCAGCTTCCGCCAGATCACCCCCGAGTACCACTCGGCTGGGGTTGAGCAGGTTGCACAGGTTCGCCACGCCGGAGCCGATGTGGCGGCCCACGTCGGCCACCACACGGCGGCAGCCGAAGTCGCCCTCGCGGGCCAGCTGCACCACGCGCTCCATGGTCAGCTCGGTCCCGTGACTGGACTCCAGCAGCGGCAGTACGTACCGGGCGGCCGCGAAGGTCTCCAGGCAGCCACGGTTGCCGCAGCGGCAGACCGGACCCGACTCGTCGAGGGTGATATGGCCGATCTCGCCGGCCGTGCCGCCCGGTCCCCGGTAGATCTGCCCGTCGATGACAAGACCGGCGCCGACGCCGCTGGCGACCTTGATGTAGGCGAGATCCTTGACCCCCCGCCCGCTGCCCCACACCAGCTCGCCGAGTGCGCCGAGGTTGGCGTCGTTGTCGACGTACACGGGCACTCCCAGGCGGCCCGACAGCTCCTCGCTCGGATTGATGCCGGTCCACCCCGGCAGGATCGCGGTGGACCCGAGCGTGCCCGACTCCACGTCGATGGGGCCCGGTACGCCGAGCCCCACACCGATCACCTTGTCCAGGCCGATCCCGGTGGCCTCGATCAGCCGGTTGACGAGCGCTTCAGCCCGGTCGAAGCCCTCGGCGGACGAGGCGTCCACGTCCAGCGGCTCGGATTCCTCGGCAAGCACCTGGTGGGCGAGGTTGCCGATCGCGACGCGAAGATGGGTGTGGCCGAAGTCGACCCCTATCACGATGCCCGCGTCACCGCTGAGCGAGACGCTGCGGGCCCGCCGGCCGCCCGCCGAGGTCGGCGTCACCTCGACCGTGCCGCCATCCTTCAGCTCACGAACGATGTTGGAGACCGTCGCCGCGGAGAGGCCGGTGCTTCTCGCGATCTCGGCCTGCGTGAGCGAGCCGGCCAGGCGCACGGCGCGCACGACCCGCTCGAGGTTGGCCCGGTGCAGAGATGTCTGCGACCCCGGAGTCTCCATCGACTCATCCACTCCTGCCCCCGGTGGGCGGCACGACGACCGCCCCCGGTCGGGGTCACCACAACGGAACCCCGACGTTTCTCCAACTTGTGAACTCTTAGCTCAACTCTTGGGGGCCTGTCACGTCAAGACCTTGAGCATCCCGACCACAACGGCCGGACCCCGCCCGACATGCGTCGAACGGGGCCCGGCGGGGGCTGTGCGGCGTCTGGGGCGCCTGTGATCGTTACTTGAGCGTTCCCGCGGTGAGACCCGATTGGACCTGTCGCTGGAAGGTGAGATAGACGACGACCACGGGAAGGATCGCGATGGTCATGCCCGCGAAGATCACGGGCAGGTCACCCGCATAGCCCTGCTGCTGGCTGAGCAGTACCAGGCCCTGCGTCAGCATCGAGCGGTCGGGGTCGAAGCCGCTCTGCTGCTGCATGAGCACCAGCGGCAGGATGTACTGGTTCCACTGGCCGAGCAGGTTGAAGATGCCGACGCTGATCAGACCGGGCTTGGCCATCGGCAGCATCACCTGGAAGAAGATCCGGGTGTGCGAGGCGCCGTCGATCACCGCCGCCTCGTGGATCGCGGTCGGCAGCGTCCGGAAGAACGCGTGCATGAAGAAGACCGTGAACGGCATGGAGTAGGCGACGTAGACCAGGATCAGTCCCTGGTACGTGTTGAGCATGCCGAGCTGTTTGATGAGGAAGTACAGCGGGATGAGTCCGAGGTACACCGGGAACATCGCGCCGGCGATGAAGAAGTAGTAGATGAGGCGGTTGCCCCAGAACTGGTAGCGGGCCAGCACATAGGCACCCATAGCGCCCAGGAGCATCGTCAGCGGCACGGAGAAGACCAGCACGATGACGGTGTTGAGGAAGTACGAGCCGATGTGGCCCTTGGTCCAGGCCCGCGAGAAGGCGTCGAAGTTCCAGTTGGAGGGCCAGGACCAGGAGCTGGCGCCGATCTCCGCGTCGGTCTTGAAGGAGCCGAGCAGAATCCAGATCAGCGGCAGGATGATCATCACGGCCCACAGGATGAGGAAGCCGTGCGAGAAGACATTGAGGACCCTGCCCTCACTGTCACGGCTGCGTGCGCCGCGGACCTCCTTGCCTGAGCCGCGCTGGACCGGCACGGCGTCCTTGGTCACGCCGTCGATGGTGGGTGTTGTGGACATCTCGTGCTTCCCCGCTCAGTACTCGATACGCTCGCGGCGGCTGATCCGCAGCGTGACGACGGACAGGATCAGCGTGAGGAGAAGGATCACCACGCCCATGGCGCAGGCGTAGCCGCTCTTGCCGAACGCCAGGAAGTTGCGCATGAGGTAGGTGGCCATCACCTCACTGCTGTGGTCGGGCCCGCCGCCGTAGCTGCTGCCCGGTGTCATCACCGAGATGAGCGCGAAGCAGTCCATGGCCAGGATCGCGAGATAGACCCAGGCGGTCTGCACCGTGTCCCACAGCAGGGGCAGCGTCACCTTGAAGAAGGTCTGCGAGCGGCCGGCGCCGTCGAGCAGCGCCGCCTCGTAGATCTCCTTCGGGATCGACTGCATGGCGGCCGAGAACAGGACGAGGTAGAAGCCCACGCCCCACCACAGGAGCACGAAGGCGACGCACCACAGGACCAGGTTCGGGGAATTGAGCCACTCGACGGGGTGCTCGGCGTCGGAGATGCCGAGCTTGATCAGCGTGCCGTTGATGAGGCCGGCGACATCGCCGCGGTAGACCGCCCGCCACAGGATGGCCAGGATGACCACCGACAGGACGTGCGGGAGGAAGAAGACGACCTTGTAGAGGCCGGAGCCCCGTACGCCCCGGATACCGGCCGCACCACCCCGCCCGCCCACGTTCACCATGAAGGCGAAGAAGAGGGCGAGCAGGATGGTGGCCAGGGGCAGGCTCACCAGGATCAGGAAGTTGTTCCACAGTGCCTGGAGGAAGACGCTGTCGGAGAACAGCTCCGCGTAGTTGTCGAGACCGACGAACTCCATCTGCGAGGACTGGCCACGCCAGTTGGTGAAGGAGTATCCGAACGTCTGGACGTACGGCCAGATCATGAAGATCAGATACAGGCCGAGCGGACCGATCAGGAAGCCGGCCACGAACCGGTTCTTGCCCTTGTGCATGAAACTCTGCCCCTGGTCAGTGCGAGAACGGGCCTACGGACGCTTGTTGTTCTTGCTGGCCGGGTCCTTGGCGGCCTTGTCGACCGCCGCCTGGGCCCGCTTGAGCCATTCCTTCGGCTGGATGCGCTTGGCCATCAGCTCGGCGGACGCGTTGCGGATGGTCTCGTCCATCTCGCTGTACCAGTTGACGTAGTAGTAGTCGAAGGTGTTCTCACCGGCCGCCGCGACCGCGTCGACGGCGGACTTGGTACCGGGCCGCAGCTGGACCGAGGTGTCCACGCCGTCCTTGACGATGGTCAGCGAGTTCGCCTGCTGGGCGAAGATCGTCGACCACTCCTTGGACAGCATCCGGCGGAGGAATTCGAGACCGCCCGCCTTGTTCTTCGCCTTCTCGGGGACGATGAACGGCTCACCGGCGCCGGCCCGGATCGCCTCGAAGGGCAGCTTGCTGTCGGGCACCAGCGGCATCGGCAGGAACTTCATGTCGAAGTCCGCGGGCGTCTGCTTCAGCTGCTCGTTCTCCAGCCAGGAGCCCGAGGGGATGAAGACGGCCTTGCCCTTGTTCCAGGCGGTCTGCGACTCGATGTGGTCGAGCGAGTTGGTGCCCGGGAGCAGCAGGCCCTTGTCGACGATCTCGTAGATCGCCTCGATGGAAGCCTGCGCCGAGTCGCTGCCCACGAAGGCCTTCGGGTCGAGGTTGTCGATCGCCTTCATCGCGTCCAGACCGCCGGTCTTGGCGATCAGGTCCATGATCATGACGTTGATGTAGTACGGGTGCTTGCCCTGGTGGGCGAGGCCACCGACACCGTCCTTCTTGGCCTCCTTCATGATGGTGAGGAAGGCGTCCCAGGTCTTCGGCACCTCCCAGCCCTTGTCCTTGAAGAGCTTGCCCGAGTACCACACACCCCAGACGGTGTAGATGTAGTTCAGCGAGTACATCTTCTCGTCGAAGTTGCCCTTTTCGGCGGTGCCGGGGATGAGGATGTCCCGGACCTTCTTCGACGGGTCGTCGAAGGACGGGGCGTCGAGCAGCTCCTCGAGGCTGGCGAGCTGGCCGTCCTTGTAGAGGGTGTCGAGCTTGATCTGCTGGGCGCCGGAGTTGTCGATGACGTCCGGGGGGTTGCCGCCGACGAAGCGGGGCTGGAGCTTGCCGGTGATCTCCTGGGTGCCCAGGTGGGAGATCTTGCCGCCCCAGGCCGTCTTGTACTTCTTCTCCCACTCGATCGCGTACTGGTCGCCGAAGCCGCCCTTGAAGATGACGACGTCAAGAGTGCCGCCCTTGGCAACGCCGAACGGGTTGTCCTTCGTCACCTCACCCTTCTGCTTGGACTGGTCGTCACCGCTGCTGCTGGCGCAGGCGGACAGGAAACTCATCGTCGGCACGGCGATCAGGCCGAGTGCGGCGGACCGCTTGATCAGGTCTCGGCGGCCGAAACCCTCACTGTTGTCGTGGGCGGAGGTGGATCCCATGCTCAAGTCCTCGCCTTCTCCAGGACTCAGGCGGTGTACCGGTCGCCCGTTCTTGGTCGCCTCAGGCGAAGGGCCCCGCCACCGCGGTCAGTTGCTGTGTATTCCCGGGGGGAAACTCAGTGAAGCTCGGGTCGTGCACGGCTGCCGGCGGGCAACGGAGTCTGGCGCGATCGGCGATGCGCACGCTGCGCACGCCCGTCGCCCCCAGTGCCCTTGCCAGTTGGAACAGCTATCCGGACGCCGACAGGTATAGTCCACTTCACGTCAACTGGGCAAGATCGAAAACAAGGTTGGACGGCAGTCTTTCCCGAGTTGAGACCTCGCGGATACATGAGCACTTTGCGCACCCTTATGACCACAGCATTCTTCGCGGATGGGCCGAAACGGACCGCCTCGCTCCGTCAACACTCTTGACACCGTATGTCACTTGCCCCCGTACTGGTGGCTGCACTTCAGCGATGACAACGTTGTCCATGGCGACCTTCCCCTGGAGGAAAGACCGGGATGCAGCCCAGAACCAGAGCCCGGCGGAGAAACTTTCACGCGGTCACCCTGGCGGTGACCGCTTCTCTGCTCGTGTTGACGACCCCCTCGGCCGCTGTCGCACTGCCCCCGCAGTCCGGACAATCCCCGGTCGCCGGCCTGGAATTCAGGTCATCCTTCGAATCGGACGAACCCCAGCCGGACTGGCGCAATACCGTTGATGTCGGCACCGACGGCAGGAAGCGGTCGTCGGGTGTCGATGGCGGCTTCTCCAGCGGAATACCGGGCAATGTCACCGACAGGGTGACCGAACTGCGCGCCAGCGACGAGAACGCCGGCGGGGGCGAGACGAAGGAGAACCTCGTCGATCTGCTGCCGAGCAGCAAATGGCTGGGGTTCCGGCCCACCGCCTGGATCGAGTTCGACACCGACGCACCGGTCAAGGTGGCCACCTACGCCCTCACGTCCGCCAATGACTTCGCCTCCCGCGACCCCAGGGACTGGACGCTCAAGGGCTCGGTCGACGGCAAGGAGTGGGTGGTGCTGGACTCGCGCACCGGCGAGACATTCGCCGAGCGCTTCCAGACCAGGACCTTCGACATCGGCGCTCCGTCCGAGGTGCAGGCGTACGGGCACTACCGGCTGGAGATCACCAGGAACAACGGGGCGTCCGACGCCACCCAGTTGGCCGACGTCCAGTTCTCCAACGGCGACACCAGCACCCCGGTCCCCGACGACATGCGCAGCCAGGTCGACCGCGGCCCCGGCGGCTCCCCCACCGCCAAGGCCAATGCCGGGTTCACCGGCACGCGGGCGCTGAAGTACGCCGGCACGCACAAGGCCGACGGCCGGGCATATTCGTACAACAAGATCTTCGACATCGATGTCACGGTGCGCCGTGACACCGAACTGTCGTACAAGATCTTCCCCTCAATGGCCGAAACCGATCTGAACTACCCGGCCACCAACGTGTCGGTGGACCTCGCCTTCACCGACGGCACCTATCTGAGTGATCTTCGCGCGGTCGACTCGCACGGCGGCCTGCTGACCCCCACCGGACAGGGCGCCGCGAAGCGGTTGTACGTCAATCAGTGGAACAGCGTCGCGGCCGGCATCGGCACGGTCGCGGCCGGCAAGACCGTCGACCGGGTGCTGGTGGCGTACGACTCCCCCAAGGGCCCGGCGAAGTTCCAGGGCTGGGTCGACGACATCACCCTCGCGCCCAAGGCTCCCGAGAAGCGGCTCGCCCACCTCTCGGACTACGCCTCGACGACCCGTGGCACCAACTCCAGCGGCTCGTTCTCCCGCGGCAACAACTTCCCCGCCACCGCCGTCCCGCACGGCTTCAACTTCTGGACGCCGGTGACCAATGCCGGGTCACGCAGCTGGCTGTACGAGTACTCCCGCGGCAACAACGCGGACAATCTGCCGGCCGTGCAGGCCTTCAGCACCAGCCATGAGCCGAGCCCGTGGATGGGCGACCGGCAGACCTTCCAGGTGATGCCGTCGGCGGCGGCCGGCACTCCGGACACCTCGCGCACGGCCCGGGCCCTGCCCTTCCGTCACGAGAACGAGACGGCCCGCCCGCACTACTACGGCGTGACGTTCGAGAACGGGGTCAAGGCCGAGATGGCTCCGGCCGACCACGCGGCGATGATGCGCTTCACCTATCCCGCGGGCGACGCGAGCGTCATCCTCGACAACGTCACGAAGGAGGCCGGGCTCACCCTCGACCCGGACACCCGCTCCTTCACCGCCTTCTCGGACGTCAAGAGCGGTCTGTCCACGGGCGCCACCCGGCTGTTCGTGTACGGCGTCTTCGACGCGCCGGTGACCGACTCGGCGTCCGAAGGCGTCACCGGCCGGCTCCGCTTCGACGCAGGCGAGGACCGCACCGTCAATCTGCGTATCGCCACCTCGCTCATCAGCGTCGACCAGGCGAAGAAGAACCTGGCCGACGAGATCCCGGCGGGCACCCGCTTCGAGCGGGTGCGCGGCAAGGCGCAGGAGGCCTGGGACGGTCTGCTGGGCAAGGTGGAGGTCGAGGGCGCGACCCGCGACCAGCTCACCACGCTCTACTCCAGCCTGTACCGGCTGTACCTGTACCCGAACTCCGGCTTCGAGAACACCGGCACCAAGGCAAGCCCGAAGCACCAGTACGCGAGCCCGTTCTCGCCGATGACCGGTCCCGACACTCCGACCCGTACCGGCGCGAAGATCGTCGACGGCAAGGTGTACGTCAACAACGGCTTCTGGGACACGTACCGCACGACCTGGCCCGCGTACTCCTTCCTCACTCCGAAGAAGGCGGGCGAGCTGGTGGACGGCTTCGTCCAGCAGTACAAGGACGGCGGCTGGATCTCGCGCTGGTCCTCGCCCGGCTATGCCGATCTGATGACCGGTACCAGCTCGGACGTGGCCTTCGCCGACGCCTATGTCAAGGGCGTGAAGTTCGACGCCGAGGCGGCATACGAGGCGGCGCTGAAGAACGCGACCGTGGTGCCCCCGTCCCCGGGCGTCGGCCGCAAGGGCATGGAGACCTCTCCGTTCCTCGGCTACGCCTCCACCGAGACGCACGAGGGTCTGTCCTGGTCGCTGGAGGGTTACCTCAACGACTACGGGCTGGCGAAGATGGGCCAGGCGCTCTACGCGAAGACCGGGAAGGACCGCTACAAGGAGGAGTCGCGGTACTTCCTCGAGCGGGCCCGTAACTACGTCACCCTCTTCGACACGAAGGCCGGCTTCTTCCAGGGCCGCAACCTCAAGGGCGACTGGCGGGTCGAGAGCGGCGCGTTCGACCCGCGGGTGTGGGGCTACGACTACACCGAGACCAACGGCTGGGGATACGCCTTCACCGCTCCGCAGGACAGCCGCGGTCTGGCGAATCTGTACGGCGGCCGCTCCGGTCTCGGCGAGAAGCTCGACACCTACTTCTCCACGCCCGAGACGGCCTCCCCGGAGTTCGTCGGCTCGTACGGCTCCGTCATCCATGAGATGACCGAGGCGCGCGATGTGCGGATGGGTATGTACGGGCACTCCAACCAGGTCGCCCATCACGCCACCTACATGTACAACGCGGCCTCGCAGCCGTGGAAGACGCAGCAGAAGGTGCGCGAGGTGCTCTCCCGCCTCTACACCGGCAGCGAGATCGGGCAGGGTTACCACGGTGACGAGGACAACGGCGAGCAGTCGGCCTGGTACCTCTTCTCCGCGCTCGGCTTCTACCCGCTGGTGATGGGCAGCGGCGAGTACGCGATCGGTTCACCCCTGTTCACCAAGGCGACCGTGCACCTGGAGAACGGCCGCGACCTCGTCGTCAAGGCCCCGAAGAACAGCGCGAAGAACGTCTACGTGCAGGGCCTGAAGGTGGACGGCAAGCCATGGACGTCCACGGCGCTGCCGCACAGCCGGATCGCCAAGGGCGGCACGCTGGAGTTCGCGATGGGGCCGAAGCCGTCGGCCTGGGGCACGGGGAAGAACGCCGCACCGGTCTCCATCACCCAGGACGACAAGGCGCCCACGCCGCGGCACGACGTGATCACGGGTGACGGCGCGCTGTTCGACAACTCCTCCGGCACCTCCGCACCGGTCGGGTCGGTGGAACTGCCGCTGAAGCAGGCGACGCGGGCCGTGCAGTACACGCTCACCTCGTCGGCCAAGGACAAGGCCCCGACCGGCTGGGTGTTGCAGGGTTCCGCCGACGGCGAGGAGTGGACCGACCTGGACCGGCGTTCGGGCGAGTCGTTCGCCTGGGACCGGCAGACCAGGGTCTTCACGGTGGACAGGCCCGGCTCTTACCAGCGCTACCGGCTCGTGTTCACAGGTGAGGCGACGCTCGCGGAGATCGAACTGATCTCCTGAGCGGTCCGGACAGGACGGGCGGGAGGGCCATGGCACCGGGCCCTCCCGCCCGCACGCTGTGTCGGCTGTCCACGGCCGGCCCGCCGGTGTCCGCGCGCGGCGAGCTGCGCGGCGGTGAGCCGCCCCGGCTCCCGCCGCTCGCGTGCGCTCTCGCCCGCGGCGCGCTGTGCAGCACCTCGTTCACCGGGGTGGGCACCCCCTGCTGCCGTCCGAGCAGCACCATCTCCCCGTTGAGATGGTCGGTCTCGATCGATCCCGTGCCCCGGACCAGGCTCTGCCACGTCGAGCCCCCCGTACGGCTGCCGTCCACGGCCGGGACATCGACCGCACCGTCGCGCGGTGCGGCCGGCCGCCTCGCTCGCGTACGGAATGCCGGCGGCCGCCAAGGCGCGGCGCCCTCCGCCTTGGCCCGTACGATCACGTCCCGCGCCTGCGGCCCCGGCCGCTCACCGCAGTACGACTGCGACGGGGCGGGCCATATCGCAAGGCCCGGACCTGGGACCGGTATCTGTGCCGTGAAACGGCCTCTGCCGCATAGGTCATGCGAGGGCCGTCCGCACGGCCCGCCCACCGGGCCAGGCGATTATCCGACCTCGGCGGCGGCCGTGCGTGCCTCGTCCGCCCGCGCCACCCGCTGTGAAACTCTCCCGCCATGCCTCAAAACGACGCCTTCGGCGCATGGTTCTACGCAAGTCAGCAGGACGGTTCGATGCGCTCCGCCGAACGCGTCCTCCCCGTCGTCCTCGATCTTGTCCAGCCATCCAGCGTTGTCGACCTCGGCTGCGGTACCGGCGCCTGGCTCGCCACCGCACTGCGGCTCGGAGCCGACACGGTCCTCGGGGTGGACGGCCCGTGGGTCATCGAGGAGACCTTGCACATCCCGTTCGACAGCTTCCTGTCCCACGACCTCTCGCAGCCCCTGGACGTCGAGGAACTGCGCCC
This sequence comes from Streptomyces sp. NBC_00390, assembly GCF_036057275.1. Lineage (NCBI taxonomy): Bacteria > Bacillati > Actinomycetota > Actinomycetes > Kitasatosporales > Streptomycetaceae > Streptomyces > Streptomyces sp. NBC_00390. The sequence goes on from NZ_CP107945.1 coordinate 1,899,615, forward strand.
CGACGGGCCCGGCAGCCGGTTCGGTCTCGCCATGTCCCTGGAAGCGGCGGAGCACCTCGACGCCGACCGCGCCGACTCTTTCATCGCCAATCTGTGCGCCCTCTCCGAGTGCGTGCTGTTCTCCGCCGCCATCCCCGGTCAGACGGGCAGCGACCACCGCAACGAGCAGTGGCCGCCCTACTGGCGGGCCCGGTTCGAGCGGCAGGGTCACCAGCTCGTCGACTGCCTGCGCAGCCGTCTGTGGGCGGACCCGGAGATCGAGCCCTGGTACGCGCAGAACGCCTACCTCTACGTCAGCACCGAACGGCTGGCCGCCGACGAACGGCTGCGCGAGGCTGCGTCGGAGAACGACCAGATCCCACTCACCGCCGTCCACCCCGGGGTGCTGGCCCTCTTCTCCAAGCCCTACGCGCCGCCGAACCCGGAGCCGATCCGGCGGCAGGCGGCGCCGATGCGCTTCAGGAGCACATGAACGCGAGACGTGCGGGTCGGCGACCTCGTCGCCGACCCGCACAGCTGCGGACGGGCCGCGCTCCTCGAAGGAGCGCGGCCCGTCCTGTTGCCGGTTGCCCGACCGCTCAGCCGCGGATCAGGTTGCGCAGCACGTACTGCATGATGCCGCCGTTGCGGTAGTAGTCCGCCTCACCAGGGGTGTCGATGCGGACGACCGCGTCGAACTCCACACCGGTGTCGGTGGCGACCTTGACCGTACGCGGCGTGGTGCCGTCGTTCAGCTCGGTGACACCGGTGATGGAGAAGGTCTCCTCGCCGGTCAGACCGAGGGACTCGGCGGACGCGCCCTCCGGGAACTGCAGCGGCAGGACGCCCATGCCGATGAGGTTCGAGCGGTGGATGCGCTCGTACGACTCGGCGACGACGGCCTTGACGCCGAGGAGCGCGGTGCCCTTGGCCGCCCAGTCACGGGACGAGCCGGAGCCGTACTCCTTGCCCGCCAGGATCACCAGCGGGGTGCCGGCGGCCTGGTAGTTCTGCGACGCGTCGTAGATGAAGGAGACCGGGCCGTCCGCCTGGGTGAAGTCGCGCGTGTAGCCGCCCTCGGTGCCCGGCGCGATCTGGTTGCGCAGGCGGATGTTGGCGAACGTGCCGCGGATCATGACCTCGTGGTTGCCTCGGCGCGAGCCGTAGCTGTTGAAGTCACGACGCTCCACACCGTGCTCGGTGAGGTACTGGCCGGCCGGGGTGTCGGCCTTGATCGCACCGGCCGGGGAGATGTGGTCGGTGGTGACCGAGTCGCCCAGCTTGGCGAGCACGCGCGCACCGGCGATGTCGGTGACCGGGGTGGTCTCCATCGTCATGCCCTCGAAGTACGGGGGCTTGCGCACATAGGTGGACTGCGGGTCCCACTCGAAGGTGTTGCCGGTCGGGATCGGCAGGGCCTGCCACTGGGCGTCGCCCGCGAAGACGTCCTGGTAGGACTTGTTGAACATGTCCTCGCCGATGGCGTTGGCCACGACGTCGTTGACCTCGGCCTCGGAAGGCCAGATGTCCTTCAGGTAGACCGGGTTGCCCTCGGTGTCGATGCCGAGCGCCTCGCGGGTGATGTCCACCTTCATGGAGCCCGCGATGGCGTACGCGACGACCAGCGGCGGGGACGCCAGGTAGTTCATCTTGACGTCGGGGTTGATCCGGCCCTCGAAGTTGCGGTTGCCGGAGAGCACCGAGGTGACGGCCAGGTCGTGGTCGTTGACGGCCTTGGAGACCTCCTCCGGCAGCGGGCCGGAGTTGCCGATGCAGGTGGTGCAGCCGTAACCGACCAGGTTGAAGCCGACCTTGTCGAGGTAGGGGGTCAGACCCGCCTTGTCGAAGTAGTCGGTGACGACCTTGGAGCCCGGGGCGAGCGTGGTCTTGACCCACGGCTTGCGGGTCAGGCCCTTCTCGACCGCCTTCTTGGCCACCAGCGCGGCGGCGACCATGACGTACGGGTTCGAGGTGTTGGTGCAGGAGGTGATCGCGGCGACGGTGACGGCGCCGTGGTCGATCTCGTAGGTCGAGCCGTCGGGGGCGGTGACCAGCGTCGGGCGGGTCGGGACGCCGTTGTGCTCGGCGGGGGCGTCGGAGGCCGGGAAGGACTCCTTGCCCGCCTCGTCGTCCTCGTCGACGTAGTTGCGCACGTCCTGCGTGAACTGCTCGGCGGCGTTGGCGAGGACGATGCGGTCCTGCGGGCGCTTCGGGCCGGCGATCGACGGGACGACCGTGGACAGGTCCAGCTCGAGCTTCTCGGAGAAGTCGGGCTCAGCCGCCGGGTCGAGCCAGAGGCCCTGCTCCTTGGCGTACGCCTCGACGAGCGCGACCTGCTGCTCGGAGCGGCCGGTCAGCTTCAGGTAGTTCAGGGTCTCGCCGTCGATCGGGAAGATCGCGGCGGTGGAGCCGAACTCCGGCGACATGTTGCCGATGGTCGCGCGGTTGGCGAGCGAGGTGGCGGAGACGCCCTCGCCGTAGAACTCGACGAACTTGCCGACGACGCCGTGCTTGCGCAGCATCTCGGTGATCGTGAGGACGAGGTCGGTGGCGGTGGTGCCGGTGGGCAGCTCGCCGGTGAGCTTGAAGCCGACGACGCGCGGGATGAGCATCGAGACGGGCTGGCCGAGCATCGCGGCCTCGGCCTCGATGCCGCCGACGCCCCAGCCGAGCACACCGAGGCCGTTGACCATGGTGGTGTGGGAGTCGGTGCCGACGAGGGTGTCGGGGTACGCCTGGCCACCCCGGACCATGACGGTGCGGGCCAGGTGCTCGATGTTCACCTGGTGGACGATGCCGGTGCCGGGCGGAACGACCTTGAACTCGTCGAACGCGGTCTGGCCCCAGCGCAGGAACTGGTAGCGCTCCTTGTTGCGGCCGTACTCGAGCTCCACGTTCTGCGCGAAGGCGTCGTTGGTGCCGAACTTGTCGGCAATGACGGAGTGGTCGATGACCAGCTCGGCCGGGGCCAGCGGGTTGATCTTCGCCGGGTCGCCGCCGAGCTCCTTCACGGCCTCACGCATGGTGGCGAGGTCCACGACACAGGGAACGCCGGTGAAGTCCTGCATGATCACGCGGGCCGGCGTGAACTGGATCTCCTGGCTGGGCTGCGCCTGGGAGTCCCAGTTGCCGAGCGCCCGGATGTGGTCGGCGGTGATGTTCGCGCCGTCCTCGGTGCGGAGCAGGTTCTCCAGCAGCACCTTCAGGCTGTAAGGGAGGCGCGCGGAGCCCTCGACCTTGTCCAGCTTGAAGATCTCGTAAGACTCGTCGCCCACGCGCAGCGTGCTGCGGGCGTCGAAGCTGTTCGCCGACACGACAGTCTCCTTCATCAATGTGCGCGTACTACCTCAATGCTGCCGCCCCGGCTCCTCGCCGATCCGCTAAGGTAAGGCTTAGTTAGGTAACCCTTACCGAGTGGCGGCTTGCGGTACGCCTTCGGCAGATATCTCGATGTCGAGATAACTCTAGTACATGACCGCTACAGGGTCATGCCCGGACGCCCCCTGTCCGTTCTTATCCGACCCAGTCGTCGTCCCCTGGAACGCAGGCGACTGGGCGTTTGTCTCATCCGACGAAGTCGTCGCAGATCAGCGGCTCGACACGATGGCCGGTCAGCACGGCGGAGCCGGCAGGCCCGGGGACGGCCGTGTCGGTCACAGCCTGTCGGCGCAGAGCGTCGACCGGCTCCGCAGCCAGCCGCGTGGAGCCGCGGATGTCCGCAAGAATTACGTGACCGGCATCGCGGCCCTGCTGCGCATCCCGGATCGCCGAGGCAAGCCGGCGCACGCCGAGGGGACCAGAGGTGGGGCGATCCCCACCCGGTGCAGTCGCTACGGATCCGACGGCGCACTCGGCCTCGTCAGTCTTCGTACTGGTCGGCCGGGGCAGGGACCGGTCTGGCCCGGCTGATGTCGATGAAGGGGATGACGCCGTCGTTGACGGGGTCTTTGGTCTGTTTGCCGGTGTACGTGCCGGTGACTTCGACCCAGGTGTCGGGTTGCAGGACGGGCGGAACCTCTCCGGACAGGCCGACCTTGACCGGCTGAGCGTCGGCGGCACAGCAGTTGAGAACCATGCGGGTGAGGTAGGGCGCGCCGCCGCGGTCGAGGGTGATGAAGCCGGTGATCTTGATCCTCCGGTCGCCGAGGGAGTGTCCGTGGTCGTAAGCGGCGCGGCCCGCGTAGTCGACGACGCCGAGCCGGAGGGGGTCGTCGGCGGGTAGGGCGGGGAAGGCCAGGGGTTCTTGCAGGGCCGTGCCGGTGCGCAGGGCGCTGTAGGAGCCCAGTGCGGGTGGGGCGACCAGGATGAGGGCGAACAGGGGCAGGACGAGGAGCCAGGAGATCCGTGGTTCGCGGTGGGCATGGCCGTGCTCGTCGTGGAGTTCACGCTCGGGCCGGCTCTCGTGGTCCGTGCGCGGCCGTCGCAGTTCGTACCAGACCGTGGCGATGGCGGCGACGATCAGGACCACGCCGGCCACGAGCAGCAACGGGCGCAGCCCGGCCTTGACGTAGCGCAGGTAGAGGTCGGTGAGGCCGGCGCGCAGCACCGCCCCGCCGATGAGGAACAACACGACTGCTTGCGCCTGGCGGTTCACAGCAGGACCGCCCCGACAAGGGCCGACACCAGGACGGCCAGGGTGAAGGTGGCGGGGGCGAACCGCAGCGCGAAGCCCCGGCCGAAGGTGGCGGCCTGCATGGCGAACAGTTTCAGGTCGATCATCGGTCCGACGACGAGGAAGGCCAGCCGGGCGGTCAGGGAGAACTGCGACAGGGAGGCGGCCACGAACGCGTCGGCCTCGGAACAGATCGACAACACCACCGCGAGGAAGGCCAGGGCGAGGATCGACACCAGCGGATCATTGGCTGCGGCGTGCAGCCAGCCGGCCGGTACCACGGTCTTGAGCGTGGCCGCGGCCATCGCGCCGACGACAAGGAAGCCGCCGGCGTGCACCACGTCGTGCCGTACCGATCCCCAGAACGCCGCCCCCTTGCCGAGGCCGCCGAGCGACGGACGGTCCGGTGGGCGCATCCAGTCGGTGCGGCCCAGCCGTTGCCACAACCAGCCCATCGCGCACGCCACGAGCAGACTCGCCACGAACCGGGCGAGGACCATCTGCGGGTTGCCGGGAAACGCAACAGCGGTGGCGGCCAGCACGATCGGGTTGATCGCCGGGGCGGACAGCAGGAACGCCAGCGCCGCGGCGGGGGTGACACCCCGGCGTACAAGCGCCCCGGCCACCGGCACGGAAGCGCACTCGCAGCCCGGCAGGACCGCCCCGGCCATCCCGGCCACCGGCACCGCCAGGGAGGGCCGGCTCGGTAGCGCGCGGGCGAAGAACGACGGCGGGACGAACACCGCGATGATCGCCGACAGCAGCACGCCGAGGACGAGGAAGGGCAATGCCTGGACGACCACCGCGACGAACACGGTCATCCAGCTCTGCATGACCGGCGCGGCCAACGCCCGCCGGATCGGCCCCTGCAGCCCGACCACCAGGACCAGCACCATGGTCAGCACGAGGGACGAGTTGAACTGCCAACCGTGCGCCGCGTCCGCCTCACGGTCGTCACCGCGAGTCGAGGCTGCTTCGGTCGTGGTCACGGGTGAGGTACCTCCGGTACGGAGAGGCTTCATGGCTGGGTTCGCCTCCACCCTCAGTACGCCGGATCCGGCGCGGTTGCTCATTCCTCCGGCGGGCGTTCCGTGCGTCGACGACGGCACAGGCCGGCGGGTGCCCGGCCAGGTCTGTGCGCACACCGCCGGCGCTCGCTCCGGGGCCGGAGCTCACGACGGCCTCACCGCTCCCGCTGACAGCCGCGGCGCCGGAGCGAACCACTGAGCCGCGGTCATCCGCATCCGCCGGCGGCCCGGCCACGGCACCGGAGGAGGCCGGACACACCCGTATGGCCGAAGGTGCGGTCGTCGCCCTGGCGGTCGGGCTCACGGTGTGCCACTGCGACGGCGCCTGCATCGCTCTGCGCTTCCGGGGGCCGGTGCGGAGCGTCGCCGGATGCCCAAGCGGAGCGCAGCCGCCCCGGCGCGTGCGACGGCACCGCGATTGCCGTGACAGCGGCGCGGGCCGAGCATCGAAGCATGTTCAGTGGCGCGCATGTGATCCTTTACACCACGGACGCCGACGCGGACCGGGCGTTCGTCAAGGACGTGCTCGGGTTCCCGCACGTCGACGCCGGAGGCGGCTGGCTCATCTTCAAACTGCCGCCGGCAGAGGTCGCCGTGCACCCGACGACCGGCGACACGAAGCACGAGTTCTATCTGATGTGCGACGACCTCGAGGGCACTTTGTCCCGACTCGCCGAACAGAATGTGGAGATTTCGCGTCCACCGAGCGACCAGGGCTGGGGTGTGCTGGCCTCGGTACGGATGCCGAGCGGGGCCGAACTCCCGCTCTACGAACCGCGACATGCCACTGCGCACGGTCTTTCACTCTGATGGCCTATCCCCACGCGAGCCCATCTCATATCTGAGATAATCTCCGACGCATGGTCGACGATTACCTCGTACGTATCGGCAAGCTCATCCGTGACGCTCGCCAGCATCGTGGCATGACACAGACGCAGCTCGCCGACGCTCTCGGTACCAGTCAGAGCGCGGTCAATCGCGTGGAGCGCGGCAACCAGAACATCAGCCTTGAGATGATCGCGCGCATCGGTGAAGCGCTCGACAGCGAAATCGTCTCGCTCGGCTACGCGGGCCCCATGCATCTGCGGGTGGTCGGCGGCCGCCGGCTGTCCGGTGCCATCGACGTCAAGACGAGCAAGAACGCGTGTGTGGCCCTGCTGTGCGGCTCGCTCCTGAACAGAGGCCGCACGGTGTTGCGCCGGGTCGCCCGGATCGAAGAGGTGTACCGGCTGCTCGAGGTGCTCAACTCCATCGGTGTGCGCACCCGGTGGATCAACGACGGCGTGGACCTGGAAATCGTGCCGCCCGCCGAGCTGGACATGAACGCCATGGACGTCGCGGCCGCGCGCCGGACCCGGTCGATCATCATGTTCCTCGGCCCGCTGCTGCACCGGATGGAGAGCTTCCGGCTGCCGTACGCGGGCGGTTGCGACCTGGGGACCCGGACCATCGAGCCCCATATGATCGCGCTGCGCCGCTTCGGGCTGGACATCACCGCGACCGAGGGCATCTACCACGCCCGGGTGGACCGTACCGCCTCCCCCGACCGGCCGATCGTGCTGACCGAGCGCGGCGACACGGTGACCGAGAACGCGCTGCTGGCCGCCGCACGGCACGACGGCATAACCGTCATCCGCAACGCCTCCTCCAACTACATGGTCCAGGACCTGTGCTTCTTCCTGGAGGCCCTGGGCGTGCGGATCGAGGGCGTGGGGACGACGACGCTCACCGTGCACGGCGTGCCGAACATCGACGTGGACGTCGACTACTCGCCCTCCGAGGACCCGGTCGAGGCGATGAGCCTGATCGCCGCGGCGGTCGTCACGGAGTCGGAGCTGACGATCCGCCGGGTGCCGATCGAGTTCCTGGAGATCGAGCTCGCGGTGCTGGAGGAGATGGGTCTCGACCACGACCGCACCGGCGAGTACGCGGCGGACAACGGCCGGACGAGGCTGGTGGACCTGACCGTACGGCCCTCCAAGCTGGAGGCGCCCATCGACAAGATCCATCCGATGCCGTTCCCCGGACTCAACATCGACAACGTGCCGTTCTTCGCGGCGATCGCGGCCGTTGCCCAGGGCAAGTCGCTGATCCACGACTGGGTCTACGACAACCGGGCGATCTACCTGACGGACCTCAACCGCCTCGGCGGCCGTCTCCAACTGCTGGACCCGCACCGCGTCCTGGTCGAGGGCCCGACCCGCTGGCGCGCGGCCGAGATGATGTGCCCGCCGGCACTGCGCCCCGCGGTGGTGGTCCTGCTGGCGATGATGGCGGCGGAGGGCACGTCGGTGCTGCGCAATGTGTACGTGATCAACCGGGGCTACGAGGATCTTGCGGAGCGGCTGAACTCGGTGGGCGCGCAGATCGAGATCTTCCGCGACATCTGAGGTAGCCGCAGGTCAGGAAGCCTTTTCTCCGTCCTGGGCCGTCTGGGGGCCGTCGGCCGACGACACCAATGTGCGGATCCAGATCGCCGCGGTCGGAATCGAGCGGATCGTAGATCTCGGCCAGCCGCAGGTGTCCGAAGATCTCGTCAGTCATGCGGCCGAAGGTATACGGAGGACGCGGAAGGGGTGCCCTCCCCAACAGCGAAAGGGCACCCCAAAGGAGGTCAGCGGTGGTCGTAGCGGTCGTGACCCCAGTGGTGACCGTGGTGGTGCCGGTGGTCCCCGCGGTGGTGGCCCCAGCGGCCGTCACGGTCCCCACGGTGGTGGCCCCAGCGGCCGTCACGGTCCCCACGGTGGTGGCCCCAGCGGCCGTCACGGTCCCCACGGTGGTGGCCCCAGCGGCCGTCACGGTCCCCACGGTGGTGGCCCCAGCGGCCGTCACGGTCCCCACGGTCGTTGCCCCAGCGGCCGTCACGGTCCCCACGGTCGTTGCCCCAGCGGCCGTCACGGTCCCCACGGTGGTCGTGACCACGGTCGTACGTGGCTTGAGATACCACCGAAGGCGCGGTGGCGGCGCTGGCGCCAGTGGCGCCGCCCAGCAGGACGGCGGCCGCGACGCCCAGCGCGGCGGCAAAACGGGAAACGCGCATTCCGTGCTCCTTTCACGGCAGGTGCCTGATGCGCCTGCCTGGGTCGGACTCGTTGATGCTGACATCCGAAATGCACCGTTAAGTCCAAGCCATCACCAAAGGCACCTCATGTAACGAAAAACCGTTTGGCCGGGAACCGGCGCCCGGCGCGTCGGCGTCACGCGCGCACGCGTACTGGTGGCCCGCTCCGTCCACCAGGGTGAACTTGCACCACATGATCTGCCGAGCCGACCCCGTTCCGGCCACTGCCGCCCACGGTCTCCCTGGTCAAGATCCCGGCACCCGTCGAGGCACCCGCCTCCGCCCGACCCCACCCCCGCAGCCCCGGTCCGGCACCCGCGGGTAGGCATCAGCGCCCGTGGACTATCCGTGGACAGGAAGCGGTCGAGTACGCAGAAGCGGCCCTGTGACGTCACAGGTGCGATAGTCGATCAGCGTGCCTTCTAAGCGCCTGCCCACTGCACAGCACGGCCGGCCCGGGCCGTCCTGGGGCCGTGGAACGTAGCTCAAGGCTGGCCGACGACAACAGTCAACGACAGTCCCGCCGCAGGTGGGAGGGGCTGTCGTTGAGGAGCGTAGAGGTCAGAAACCTGCCTCGTCATTTCCGCGGCGTCTGACGCAACGCAGCTCGAGGACCTGCCTTCGCACCGTTCCTGGGCCGCCTCGGGGGAGGCGGCCCAGGATGCGGTCGGTCAACGCGCGGTACCGCGCAGCGCACAACCCCCGCAGAGGAGCGGTCAGGCTCCGGTGCGGGTCCTGCGTCGGCGGACTGCGGCGGTCAGCAGGCCTCCCGCGGCGAGCGCCGCCGCGCTTGTCCAGGCGATCGTCAGTGTGCCGCCGTTGCCGGTCTCGGCCAGGGCGCCCCCGTTGTCCGAGGACGCGTTGGACGGCGTTGTGGTCTGGGGCTCCGGCTGGTTGCCGTCCCCGCCGGTCGAGCCGCCGGTGCTCTCCGAGGAGGCCTTCACATCCACCGTGAACAGGGCCTTGTTGTTCGCCTTGTTGGTGTCGACCTTCAGCTCACCACCGTTGACGGAAAGGGTGCGCAGATCACCGCTGGTCGTGGCCGGTGCGTCCTTGCCGACCTTCATCGTGAACTCAAGAGTCACGGCCTTGCCCGCATTGAACGGCGAGTCGATCGCGCAGAGGTACTGCGGGGCGCCCGGCCGGGGTTCGCTCATTCCCCCTCCCGTCCAGGGTCCACAGCCCTTCGGGATCTTCACCGCGGTGGTGCCCTTCGGGATGTCGACCAGCAGCCCGGGGTGGTCGTCGGACGTGAGGAGGTTGAAGGATGCGGGACCGTTGTTGCGGACCTTCGCCGTGAGCGTGACGCTGTCGCCGGGGCCGGCGGTGGCAGTGTCGCCGGTGACGGCGAAATCCGCGGCGTTGACCGCATTGATGATCCACTGCGCATGATCCGTCGCCGGCGTCGGAGGCGCGCCGCCGTCCGGCACCAGCGAGAGCACGGGCCCGCTGCCGCGCGCCTTGTCCGCGGTCGCCGGCACGCCGGCGCCGGTGGGCGTCGCGGTGTAGTCCAGGAACTCGAAGAGCGCAGTCTTCTTGACGTCGAGGACCATCGGAGCGGACAGCCGGTAGCGCTTGCCCGGTTCGACCGGAGTGCTGATGTGGCACACCGCGCTGTCCAGCGTCTGCCCGGCCGCACTGGCGACGTCGTCGGTCGTGCCGTAGGTGCAGTTGGAGAACCGCTGCGCGAAGCCGAGGCCCTGGGTGGCTGCGAGCCGCAGGTCCACCCCCAGAGCCGTCAGCGATCCGGTGTTGGCGATCGTGATCGGGGCGTCGAGAGGGGCCCCGGGCTCTGCGGTGTCCGTCTGGGGGATCCTGTTGACGACCAGGCCCACCGCGCCGACGGTCACCGTCACTGTGGTGTCGGCGACGGTCGCGTTGGAGGACGTGGCGAAGAGCCGGGCCTTGCCCGTCGTACCGAGCGGAGCGTTCGGCTTGGCGTTCATCTCGAGGAGCCCGCCGTGGAAGCCGTCCGCTGCGATGTCCTTGGCGGGCCAGGCACACACGTCGGCCTTGCAGTCACGGTCGCTGACATCGGTGAAGGAGGAGATGCCGGATACGTCGATCTTGACGACCACGTCTTCGGCGGTGCCGCCGTCAGGGTCGCCCGCGAGGCCCCAGCTGATCTGCGGCGGGTCGGTCAGGTCGGCAGGCTGGGGAAGGCCGATCTCGTCCCGGACGACGGTGAAGTTCAGGACGGGGCCGTCCTGCGCGGCAAGGATGCCTTGCGGGTCCGCGTGGGCGGGAGTGCCGACGAGTACGGCGCCCAGAAGAGCAGCTGCGGTCGCTGTCACGGCGGCGGACCACCGGTGCCGACTGCGTGGTGACATCTCTTGAACACCGTCCCGTTCATTGGAAGTTGACTCTCGGATACCTGGTCCGACGGGTGGGCTCGGCGAATGGTTGTAGAGAACCGGCGATCTTCGACCTCACCGCCGCGGACCCCGATCGATTTCGTACGGCGCCGGTCCCGGGGAGGACGGGCCTCGGCGGGCCTGCGTCCGGGTGGTGATCCGGTCCGGGACTGCCCATTGACCGGCCGCCGGGACGGGGGTTCCATGGACATAAAGGACAGATAAGGCTGCTGACGGGAGGCGGCCCACCATGACCACCCACGCAGACATTTCCCAGCACCCGGACCTGGCCGAGATGCGTACCCGCTTCGAGCGGGTGACCACCACCCCTCGCGCCCAGGCCGTTGAGACCCTCGCCCTGCTGACGGGGCTCTACCTGGCGGCCTCGCCATGGATCGCCGGATTCAGCGACCTGACCAACCTGGCCGTGTGCAACCTGATCACCGGTCTCGCCTATGCCCTGTGCATGGGCGGCTTCGGTTCCGCATACGAACGCACCCATGCGATGGCATGGGCCGCGTGCGCCATAGGCGTATGGACGATCATTTCGCCATGGGTCGTCGCCGGCAATGTCGCCACGACCGGCACCGTGGTCAACAACATCATCGTCGGCCTGGTCGCACTGCTCTGCGGCCTGGCCATGGCCACGAGCGCACGGACCGGCGGGGGCAGGCGCACCGCCCCCGGCCCCATGAGCTGATTCCCTCAGCTGATCCCTCGCGCTCCGCGAGGGCCCCACTTCCCTGGGGAAGCGGGGCCTTCGCCCTGTCCAGGGCCCTCGTCAGGGACCGGGGGTGACGCGGCCTTTGAGGCGTTCGATGTCGGACGGCCTCACCTGGATGGCGACGACCGCGATGACCGCGGCGATGGCGGTGAAGACGGCGGCCATGACGAAGGCCGCGGAGGCTCCCGAGGTCAGCACCTCGTCGCTCCACGGCGCCGGCAGCTGACCGGTGCGGTGGAAGTGCAGTCGCTCGACCGGGGTCGCCTGCGCGAGGAAAGCCGGTACCTGCTCCTTCGCCTCGTTGCGGCTGGCCGTGCCGAAGACCGTGACCAGGATGGACAGTCCGAGCGAACCGCCCACCTGCTGAGTGGTGTTGAGCAGACCGGTGGCAGCGCCGCTCTCGTGGGACGCCACCCCGGAGACCGCCATCAGGGTCAGTGAGACGAACTCCATGCCCATGCCGAGGCTGAAGATGAGCATCGGGCCGAGAATGCTGCCCAGATATGTCGAGTGGACGTCGGTGAGGGTCAGCCAGGACAGCCCGGCCGCGGCCAGCACGGCGCCGGTGACCATGAACGGCTTCGGACCGTACCTGGGCAGCAGTTGGGAGGCCAGGCCCGCACCCACCGCGATGACGGCGCTGACCGGCAGAAAGGCCAGGCCGGCCTGCAACGGACTGAAGCCGAGCACGTCCTGCACGAAGAGCGTGAGGAAGAAGAACATGCCGAAAAGCGCGGCGGCGAGGCTGAGCATGATGCCGTAGGTGCCTGCGCGGTTACGGTCGGCGAACATGTGCAGCGGCGTGATCGGCTGTGTGGAGCGCCGCTCGATCTGGAAGAAGAGGGAGAGCAGTACGACCGCCGCGCCGAACGAAGCCAGGGTGAGCCCGTCGCGCCAGCCCTCCTGCGCGGCCCGGATGAATCCGTAGACCAGCGAGACCATGCCGAGTGTGGAGGTCACCGCACCGGCGAGATCGAAGTGGCCGGAATGGCGCTCGGACTCGCCGATGACCCGAGGCGTGACGATCGCGATGAGCACACCGATGGGGACGTTGACGAACAGCACCCACCGCCAGTCGAGCCATTCGACGAGGATGCCCCCGACCAGCAGACCGATCGCGCCACCTCCGGCGGAAACGGCCGCGAACACACCGAACGCCCGGTTTCGCCCGGGGCCTTCGGCGAAAGTGGTGGTGATCAGCGCGAGTGCGGTCGGCGAGGCGATGGCGCCGCCGGCGCCCTGCAGGGCGCGCGCGGCCAGGAGCTGGCCGGAGTCCTGCGCGAATCCGCCGAGCAGGGAGGCGAGGGCGAAGAGCAGCACGCCGGAGATGAACACGCGCCGTCTGCCGAGGATGTCACCGGCACGGCCGCCGAGCAGGAGCAGACCGCCGAAGGTGAGCGTGTAGGCGCTGACGACCCAGGCCAGGCCGGTGGTGGAGAAGTGCAAAGCGCTTTGGATGTGCGGCAGTGCGATGTTCACGATGGTGGCGTCGAGGACCACCATCAACTGGCAGGAGGCGATGACGAGAAGGGCGATCCCGTGTCCGCCGCCCTGGTCCGGAGCGGCGGTCTGCACGGGGGCTGTCGGCTTGGGGCTCGTCATGGCGCATCGCGACCTTGTGGCGGGTCAGGAGACGGTACCCGCCACCCTTTCGACGCTAAGCCCCTGGTGTCCCCGCCACCAGTCGATCAAGCGCCGTCGGCCGTCTTCTCCGCGACGAATGCGCGCAGTGCCGCCGACAGTTGTTCCGGCTGGTCCTCGGCGATCAGGGTGCAGCTGTCCTCGATCTCCAGCAACCGTCCCTGCGGCAGCAGTTCGGCGAGCCGCCGGCCGTGCTCGCGGGGCATCATGCGGTCCTCGGTCGCCCACACCACGAGGGCGGGCCGGTCGAACGACGGCAGCGCCTCGGCCGCTTCGAGCAGTTCGGTCCTGCGGACGCTCGTGTTGTAGCGCTTGAAGTCGTATCTGATGGCCTTGTCCGTCTGCAGCGGGCGCAGCCAGCCGTCGGTGATCTCGGTGGGCACCGGGCGCTTGGTCAGCGCGCCGAGGCCGACGGGGAACCTGCGCAGTGCGCGAAGGCCGAGGACCCGCGCCATCAGGAACACACCGCCCGGCACCCTGCAGAGGAGCGAGATCATCTTGCCCGGTGCGCCCGGCGGGTAGTTGTCGAACGCCTCGCAGGAGATGAGCACCAGCCTGGCCAGGCGTTCGGGGTGAGCGGCGGCAACCGTCTGCGCCCGGCCGCAGTCGCTCTCCACGAGCGTCACCTCCCGCAGGTCCAGCCGGTCCAGGAACTCGGCGATCAGCTCGATGACGGAGTCGGGTGTCAGCGGGACGTCCGGGCGCATGGGCGTGCGGTGGGAGCCGTACGGCAGGGTCGGTGTGATGCAGCGGTGGTCGCTGCGGAGATCGGCGACGACCTTGCGCCAGACCGTCGCGTCGTGCACCAGACCGTGCAGCAGGACGACGACCGGGCCCGGTCCCCCGGTGTCCTCGTACTGGATGGTCCCTGCGGTGAGTTCGATCTCCGGCACAGTGGCCCCCCTCGAAGGATAACGATGTTATGCCCCGTCACCGGCGCGCTGCCACTGACTTGGGAGTGACAGAGTCGTGCCGCCGCAGCGTCTTGGGGGTGAGCAGTCCGCGACAGCGCGGCTGGTGAGGGAGGGCAGGAGTGGCCGGAGACACCCGGTTTGAGGAGTTCCAGGAATTCGCGCGTACGCGCAGCGCGCGGCTCTTCCGGACCGCACTGCTGCTGACCGGCGGCGACTGGCATCAGGCCGAGGATCTGGTGCAGACGGCGCTGGGCAAGGCGTTCGCCTCCTGGGGGCGGGTGCGGCGCGCGGACCGCCAGGACGCGTACGTCCGCAAGGTCCTGGTGCGCATCCATCTGTCGCAGCGACGGCTGCGGCGCAGCTCGGAGCAGCCCGTGCAGACGGTCCCGGACAGCGCGTACGGCGACCGAGGCGATCCGGAGCTGCGCGTCGCGCTGCTGTCGGCGCTCGCCCAGCTGCCTCCCAAGGACCGCGCGGTGCTGGTACTGCGCTACTGGGAGGACCGCAGCGTGGAACAGACCGCGGCCGAACTGGGCCTGCAGGCGGGCACGGTGCGCAACCGCAGCATGAGCGCACTGGCACGGCTTCGTGAACTGCTCGGTGACGAGCGCGAGTCACTCACCACGGTCTGAGGAGGGGCGGAACTTGACGATGATGGACGAGCAGGAACTGAGCAGGGCCATGGACGACGCGGTCGGCGGGGTGCGGCCACAGACGCACACCCTGGTCGAGAGGGCGACGCGCACAGGGCGGCAGCTGCGCGTACGGCGCCGGCTCGCCGCGGGTGCAGCCGTCTTCGCGGTCACCGGTGCGGTGCTGGGGACGTCGGTGTTCGGTGCCTATCTGCCGACCTATGCCGGTGAGGTCACCTCCACCCTGCCGAGCGCGCCGGACGGGGGTCCGGGCGAGGTCACGGTCCCGGACTTCAGCGGGCGTCCGAGGCCCGTCGCGCCGTCGGCCGGCAAGGAGTGGCTGTCCGGCCGGGCGACCGTGCAGATTCTGAAAGAACTGCTGCCGGGGAAGGGCGGGACGTCCGACTACGAGGGGCAGAGCGCACCCGCGATTGCCCCTGGGAGCGGCACCTTCGGCAGGCTGAGCGCCGACGGCTGGCTCGCCGGCTCCGAGGTGCAGGTCAACTTCCAGCCCGGCTTCGGCCGGAGCCTGGCCGTGCAAGGCGGGGATCTCCAGGGGTTCTACTCCTGCGGGCAGCGCGAGCCGGAGGGCACGATGACCGCCTGCGGGGTCACCGAGCTCGCCGACGGCTCGGTGCTGATGCTGTACGAGGACCGGTCGGGGCTGCTGCTGCGACGGCACGCGGATCTGCTGCGGACCGACGGCACCCGGATCTCCGTGGGCACCACCAACGGCGTGGACATCGAGGACGGGCCGGTCATCGGCTCGCAGCCGCCTTTCAGCCTCGACGAGCTGCGCGCGGTCGTGACCAGCCCGCGCTGGCAGATGCACGTGGACCGGGAGGTCAACGAGCGAGCGAAGGAGCTCACGCCGTACAAGGACCGCACGCAAGTGCTCCCGGCCGACGGCTCGGATCCGGTCGACGACCGGGGGCGCACCGCCGACGAGAGCCCGGCCGACTAGGACAAGGAAGGGACAAGGACACGCCTACCGCCCCTCAGGGCAGCACGGCCACCCCGTCCACCTCGACCAGACACTGATCGTCCCAGAGCCGCACCACCCCGATCACCGCCATCGCCGGGTAGTCGCGCCCCGCCAACCGCCGCCAGATGCGGCCCAGTTCGCTCACGTGCGCACGGTAGTCGGCCACGTCGGTGGCGTAGATGGTGACGCGGGCCAGGTCGTGCGGGGTGCCGCCCGCCGCGGCGAGCGCGGTGAGGAGATTGGTGAGCGCCGCCTCGAACTGTTCGGGCAGCGCAGCACCGACGACCTTTCCGTCGGTGTCCAGTGCGGTCTGGCCGGCCAGGAACACCATCCGGGAGCCGCTGGCGGTGACGGCGTGGGAGAAGCCGGTGGGGGGTGAGAGCTCGGCCGGATTGTGGCGCTGCAGGCTCATCGGGACGTCTCCTCGGCGTACGGCTCCCCGGCGGGAAGCGCTCCGGCGTACAGCTCCTTGGCGATGATCGTGCGCTGGACCTCGGTGGCGCCCTCGTAGATCCGGGGTGCCCGTACCTCACGGTAGAGGTGTTCCAGGAGGTGTCCGCGCTGGAGGGCGCGGGCACCGTGCAGCTGGACGGCGGCGTCGACG
The DNA here is from genome assembly GCF_036057275.1 of Streptomyces sp. NBC_00390. Lineage (NCBI taxonomy): Bacteria > Bacillati > Actinomycetota > Actinomycetes > Kitasatosporales > Streptomycetaceae > Streptomyces > Streptomyces sp. NBC_00390. Next base: position 1,916,149 of record NZ_CP107945.1, read on the forward strand.
ACGTACTGCGCGGTCTCGGTGGCGAGGAGTTTCGCCATCGCGGAGCGCTGCGGCACATCGGCGGCGCCGTCGTCGTACGCGCAGGCCGCCGCGTACACCAGCAGCCGCGCGGCCTCCGTGCGGGTGGCCATCTCGGCGACCTTGTGGGCGACCGACTGGAGGTCCTTGAGGGGGCCGCCGAAGGCGTGCCGGGTGGCGGTGTGGTGGAGAGTGGCGTCCAGGGCGGCCTGGGCCATGCCGACGGCGAACGCGCCGACGCTGGGGCGGAAGCGGTTGAGGGTGTTCATGGCGACGCGGAAGCCGCGGTCCACCTCCCCGAGCACATCGTCCGCGCTGACCGGCACATCGGTGAAGGTCAGTGCGCCGATCGGGTGCGGGGAGAGCATCTCGAGGGCGGTGCCGTCCAGGCCCGGACGGTCGGCGGGGACGAGGAACGCGGTGACGCCCCGGGCGCCCGCCCCGTCGGTCGTGCGGGCGAAGACGGTGTAGAAGTCGGCCTCGGGGGCGTTGGAGATCCAGCGCTTCTCCCCGCTCAGCCGCCAGCCGGCGCCGTCCGGCACGGCCTTGAGATCCAGGGCCGCGGCGTCCGATCCCGCGTCCGGCTCGGACAGTGCGAAGGCGGCGACGGCACGCCCCGCGGTCACCTCGGGGAGCCAGCGCTCGCGCTGTGCGAGCGTACCCGAGTGGACCAGCGCGTAGCTGCCGAGTCCCTGCAGGGCCAGCGCGGTCTCGGCCTCCGTGCAGCTGTAGGCCAGGGACTCGCGCAGCAGGCACAGTTCCAGCGCACCTGCGGTGAAGAGGCGTTCCAGCAGGCCCAGTTCGGCAAGGGCGGCGACCAGGGGCCGGTTGACCCGTCCCGGTTCCCCTTTCTCGGCGAGCGGCCGCAGTCGCTCGTGGGCCGCGGTGCGCAGCTGCGCACCCCATGCGGTCTGTTCCGGATCGAGTGAGAATACGGGCATTCGAGCCCCCACTTCCGACGGCCGGGGTTCCGGGGCCTCGCGGCGGCACCGCGGACAGCCTCCCCGGAAAGCACCGTATCGCGGACCATTGACTGTCGTCACCTTAACGATACGCTCGATGCGCGACCCCACCACGAGAAGGGGGCGAACCATGGAGCTGTCACCCTCGGCCCACCTCGACACCTTTCCGCGCGACCACTTGCCGCCTGCCGGGCAGTGGCCCGATCTCGTCTTCGGCCTGCCGGCGCTGATCTATCCACAGCGCCTGAACTGCGGGGCGGAGCTGCTGGACCGGACGATCGAGCGCTTCGGCGCGGACCGGCCCGTCTTCCGTACCGGGGGCGGCGAGGTCTGGACGTACGGAGAACTGCGCCATCAGGTCGACCGGATCGCACATGTCCTGACCTCCGAGCTCGGGGTGGTACCCGGCAACCGGGTGCTGCTGCGCGGCCCGAGCACCCCCCATCTGGCCGCCTGCTGGCTCGCCGTGATGAGGACGGGAGCGGTGGCGGTCACGGTCCTGGCGCAACAGCGGGCCAAGGAGCTCGCCACGGTCTGCGAAATCGCCGCGGTCAGCCACGCCCTGTGCGACATCCGGTCCCTCGACGACCTGGCCAAGGCCGAGGTGCCGGGCCTGCGGATCACCGCCTACGGAGGCGACGGTCCCGACGATCTGCTGCGACTGGCCTCGGCGCGGCCCGAGGAGCCGTACGAGCCGGTGGCGACGGCCGCCGACGATGTCGCGCTGATCGCCTTCACCTCGGGCACCACAGGCCGCCCCAAGGGGTGCATGCACTTCCACCGCGATGTCCTGGCGGTGGCGGACACCTTCTCGGAGCAGGTCCTGCGGCCCGAGCCGGACGATGTGTTCGCGGGCAGCCCGCCGCTGGGCTTCACCTTCGGGCTCGGCGGTCTGGTGATCTTCCCGATGCGGGCCGGGGCGTCCGCCCTGCTGCTGGAGCAGGCCGGTCCCGCACAGCTGCTGGAGGCGGTCGCCAAGCACCGGGTGTCGGTCCTGTTCACCGCACCGACCGCGTACCGGGTGATGCTGGACAAGCTCGACGGGCACGACACCGGCTCACTGCGGCGCTGCGTGTCGGCCGGCGAGAATCTGCCCGCGGCCACCTGGGAGGCCTGGCAGGAGCGGACCGGGCTGCGCATCATCAACGGCATCGGCGCGACCGAGCTGCTGCACATCTTCATCTCGGCGGCGGACGAGGCGATCAGACCGGGCACGACCGGGGTTCCCGTGCCGGGGTGGGAGGCGCGCGTGGTGGACGAGGAGGGCCGTCCCGTGCCGGACGGGGAACCGGGGCTGCTGGCCGTGCGCGGCCCGGTGGGCTGCCGCTATCTGGCCGACCCGCGCCAGTCGCAGTACGTACGGGACGGCTGGAACCGCACCGGCGACACCTATGTGCGCGAGCCGGACGGCTGGTTCCGGTATGTCGCCCGCGCCGACGACATGATCATCTCGGCCGGGTACAACATCGCCGGACCCGAGGTGGAGGACGCTCTGCTGCACCACCCGGAGGTCGCGGAGGCCGCCGTGGTGGGGCGCCCCGACGAGCTGCGCGGGCAGATCGTGGTCGCGTATGTGGTGCTGCGCGGCGGGAGGGGGCCGGGCGACGACACCGCGCAGGCGCTCACCGACTGGGTGAAGCAGCGGCTGACGCCGTTCAAGTGCCCGCGCGAGATCGTCTTCCTGGACGCCCTTCCGCGCACGGCGACCGGCAAGCTGCAGCGCTACCGGCTGCGGGCCATAGAGTGATCACGTGGCCGAGCAGCACACCCCCCGCTCCCTGATCGTCACCCTGTACGGCGCGTACGGACGCGAACGGCCGGGTTCCCTGCCCGTGGCCGAACTCATCCGGCTGCTCGGGGTGCTCGGCGTCGACGCGCCGTCGGTGCGCTCGTCGGTGTCCCGGCTCAAGCGCCGCGGTCTGCTGATCCCCGAGCGCACCGAGGACGGGGCGGCCGGCTACGCACTGTCGGCCGACGCGCGCCAGCTCCTCGACGACGGCGACCGGCGGATCTACGCCCGCCCCGCGCCGCAGCTGTCCGACGGCTGGGTCCTCGCCGTCTTCTCCGTACCGGAGGCCGAGCGCCACAAGCGCCATCTGCTGCGTTCACGGCTCGTGCGCCTCGGCTTCGGTTCGGCGGCGCCGGGGGTGTGGATCGCGCCGGCGAGGCTCTACGAGGAGACGCGGCACACGCTGCGGCGCCTTCAGCTCGATGCGTACGTGGACCTGTTCCGCGGGGAGCATCTCGGCTTCGCGGCGACGGCCGAGGCGGTGGCGCGCTGGTGGGACCTGGGGGCGATCGCCGAGCTGCACGAGGAGTTCCTGGCTCTGCACGAGCCGGTGCTGCGCGCGTGGGACGCGCGGGACGACACTCCGCCCGCAGACGCCTACCAGGACTATCTGCCGGCCCTGGACTCGTGGCGGCGGCTGCCGTACGCGGACCCGGGCCTGCCGGCGGAGCTGCTGCCGCAGGGCTGGCCCGGAGGACGGTCGGCGGCGGTGTTCGCGCGACTGCACGAGAGGCTGCGGGACGCGGGGGCGAAGTTCGTGTTGGGTGGCGGGGGCGATTGAGCGAGGAGACGGCCGAGGCGTTGCAGCCGGTATGGCGGGTGGCCGCGAATGTCGTGCTGTGGCGGGCGGTACGGGGACCTGGGGCAGCAGTTGCGCCCCGGCACCATGGCCTACTGGGCGGGGCGCGGGTGTACGTCATGCCGGCAGACGCAATCAGGTGAGTCGACCGACCGTGTCGTGCCGTTCTGTGCCCGTCCATACCCGTACGTCTTCTCATGTGACGCCGGTCAGCGCTGAGATCACCGGCCGGACGGGGAAGTCCAATGAACGTCGTGTCGAGCCGCACTCGCCTCGTGACGGCCGTCGTCGCCGCATGCGGACTGACCGCGCTGCTCGCGGCGCCGGTCGCGGGCCACACCGCCGCGAGCGGCGACGATCGCTCGCGACCGGGTGAGGTCATCACGCTGACGACCGCCCGGGTCGGCGCCCCCGGCAATCCGCCGGTGGCCGTCGTCCCCTTCACCGACGCCGTCTACGCGTCGTGCGCCGACGCCCCCGAGGGGTCGCGCGGCTGCCTGACGGTCGGCGGCGTCGACCACCCCTACGAGATCGGGCAGCTCGAAATCACCGTCGGCCAGTGGGTTGCGTTCCTGAACACGGTCGACCCCGAGGGCCGCGACCGGCTCGCCCTCTACGAGGACACCGAAGGTTCCTCGGCCTGGCCCAAGTACGGCCAGGTCGACTTCGACGCGGACGCCCGCAGGGGCCGCCACTACTCGGTGGCCTACCCGCAGTGGACGGACAAGCCCTACGGCTTCGCGAACTTCCTGGAAGCGGCGCGCCTGGCCAACTCGCTCGACAACGGCCGGATCCTGTCCAAGGAGACCCGCACCGAGGGCCGCTTCGCCTACGTCACCTACAAGGTCCGGCTGTCGCCGCGGACCGAGCGCGGGGTGTACGACCTCACCCGGCGGAACGCGACCCGCACCAGCGACTCCGGCTTCGTCGTCCCGAGCCAGAACGAGTGGATCAAGGCCGCCTACTACGACCCGAGCGGCGGCGGCACGTACTCCTACTGGAAGTACCCGACCAACCCGGGCGTCTTCGGCGACGGCGCCGCGACAGCCCCCTCCCCCACCGTGCTCAACCCCGTGACCGGCGACGTCACCAACGCGGCGACCCAGCCCCTCGCCTCATACCACGCCTCCGGCCTGCCCGCCCCGAGCTGGTGCCCGGGGCAGGTGCCGCCCAGCGTCTGCGACACCGCCAACCCGATCGGGCTGGACCCGATCACCTACGCCGGCGTCTACGAGGGCAGCCTCGCGACGGTCGGCCAGGCGCGGACCACCTCTCCGTGGGGCACGCTCGACCAGGGCGGCAACGCCGTCGAGTGGACCGACACGATCACCCCGCCCCCGGCCGGACCCGACGCCGGGCGGGTGTGGCGGCGGCTGCACGGCGGAGTGTCCAACGCGCCCGCCTTCCAGATGTGGCCGTCCGCCGTCGGACTCCAGCCACAGGACAACGTGTTCTACGCCCACGTCTATCCCTGGCTGGGTATCCGCATCGGCGTGATCGGCAACCCCGCAGCCCGCTCATGAGCCACCTGCCCCTGCCACTCGCAATCGCTCTCGGCGCTCACGGATTCGTCCTCCCATGGCCAGAGTTCGGAAACAGGCGGTCAGCGTGAGGTGAGCGTGAGCCGTGGTTTCGGTGCGTCCGTGCGGCCGGTCGGTGGTGTGCGGCTGCCCGCCCGGTACGGCAGCGGCCAGGGCGCCCCCGGCCCCGTGTAGCCCTGCTCGGCCGCCGCGTGCAGCGTCCAGTGCGGGTCGTAGAGATGGGGTCTGGCCAGGGCGCAGAGGTCGGCTCGGCCGGCCAGCAGCAGTGAGTTCACGTCGTCCCAGGAGGAGATCGCGCCAACCGCGATGACCGGGACGTTCACCTCGTTGCGGATCCGGTCGGCGTACGGGGTCTGGTAGGAGCGGCCGTACTCGGGCTGTTCCTCCGGGACGACCTGGCCGGTGGAGACGTCGATGGCGTCGGCGCCGTGCGCCGCGAAGGCGCGGGCGATGGCGACGGCGTCGTCCGCGGTGGTGCCGCCGTCCGCCCAGTCGGTGGCGGAGATACGGACCGTCATGGGCCGCTCGTCCGGCCAGACGGCCCGCACCGCGTCGAAGACCTCGAGGGGGAACCGGAGCCGGTTCTCCAGCGGACCTCCGTAGGCGTCGGTGCGCCGGTTGGTCAGCGGGGAGAGGAACCCGGAGAGCAAGTAGCCGTGGGCGCAGTGGAGTTCGAGCAGGTCGAAGCCGCTGCTCGCGGCGCGCCGGGCCGCGCCGGTGAACTGCTCGCGGATCTCGGTGAGTCCGGTGCGGTCCAGTGCGTGCGGGATCTGGTTGACACCGGCGCGGTAGGGAAGCGGGGATGCGGCGGCCAGGGCCCAGTTGTCCTGGTCCAGCGGCTGGTCGATGCCTTCCCACATGAGCTTGGTGGAGCCCTTGCGGCCGGAGTGGCCGAGCTGGACTCCGATCGCGGTGCCCGGCGCGCCGAGGTGCACGAAGTCCGTGACACGGCGCCAGGCGTCGCCCTGCTCCTGGGTCCAGAGCCCGGTGCAGCCGGGGGTGATGCGGCCTTCGGGGCTGACGCACACCATCTCGGTCATCACCAGGCCGGCTCCGCCCAGCGCACGGGCGCCGAGATGGACGAGGTGGAAGTCGCCGGGAAGCCCGTCATCGGCGACGTACATGTCCATGGGTGAGACGACGACCCGGTTGCGCAGGGTGAGGGAGCGCAGCCGGAAGGGGGTGAACATCGGCGGGGTGCCGGGCGGGCAGCCGAAGTCCTTCTCGACGGAGCCGGTGAAGGCGGCGTCACGCAGCCGCAGATTGTCATGGGTGACCCGGCGGCTGCGGGTGAGCAGGTTGAAGGCGAACTGGCGGGGCTGCTGGTCGACATAGGTGCCGAGCTCCTCGAACCAGCGCAGGCTGGCCGCGGCCGCCCGCTGGGTCGACTCGACGACCGGTCGGCGCTCGTTCTCGTACGCCGCGAGGGCGGCGGACAGATCGGGCTGCTCCTCGACGCAGGCGGCGAGGGCGAGAGCGTCCTCGACGGCGAGTTTGGTTCCGGAGCCGATGGAGAAGTGCGCGGTGTGGGCGGCGTCGCCGAGCAGCACCGTATTGCCGTGCGACCAGCGGTCGTTGACGACGGTGCGGAACGCGGTCCAGGCGGAGGTGTTGCCGCGCAGGGGGCGGCCGTCGAGTGCGTCGGCGAAGATCTTGGCGCAGCGGACGGTGGACTCCGCCTCGTCGAGCTGGTCGAAGCCGGCGGCTCGCCAGACCTCTTCGCGCATCTCGACGATGACGGTGGAGGCGTCCCGGGAGTAGGGGTAGCCGTGCAGCTGCATCACGCCGTACTCGGTCTCGGCGATCTCGAACCGGAAGGAGTCGAAGGCGAAGTCGGCAGCGAGCCAGATGTAGCGGCACCGATGCGCGGTGATGCGGGGCACGAAGGCGTCGGCGTGGGCGTCCCGGGTGGCGCTGTGCACACCGTCGGCGGCGATGACGAGGTCGTGCGTGGCGGCGAGTTCGGCGGCGGGCAGGGCCTCGGAGCGGAAGCGGAGCCGTACGCCCAGTCCTTCGCAGCGCTCGTGCAGGATCTGAAGGAGCCTGCGGCGGCCCAGTGCGGCGAAGCCGTGGCCGCCGGAGGTGAGGGTGCGGCCGCGGTGGACGATGTCGATGTCGTCCCACCGTACGAACTCGGCCTGAAGTGCCTGGTGGACGACCGGGTCGGCGTGCTCGATGCCGCCGAGGGTCTCGTCGGAGAGGACGACGCCGAAGCCGAAGGTGTCGTCGGGGGCATTGCGCTCCCAGACGGTGATGTCTCGGTCGGGGCCGAGCCGCTTGAGCAGCGCGGCCGCGTACAGCCCGCCGGGTCCGCCGCCGATGACGGCGACGCGCAGGGAAGCGGACATGGCTATCGCCCCTGCCATTTGGGCGGGCGCTTCTCGGTGAAGGCGGCGTGGAACTCGGCGTAGTCAGCGCCGTTCATCAGCAGCGCCTGGGTCGCGGCGTCCAGTTCGACCGACGCGGCGAGCGGCATGTCGAGCTCGGCGGTGAGCAGGGCCTTGGTCTGCGCATGGGCCAGGGCCGGACCGTCAGCGAGCCGACGGGCCAGTTCGCCTGCCCGCACATCCGCCTGACCCTCGTCGGTGAGCTCGCTGATCAGACCGATCCGCTCCGCCTCGGGTGCGCGGACGGCCTCGCCCAGCATCAGCAGCCGCGTGGCATGGCCGAGTCCGACGACCCGCGGCAGCAGGTAGGCCGCGCCCATGTCTCCGCCGGACAGGCCCACCTTGGTGAACAGGAAGGCGAACTTGGCGGACGGGTCCGCGACCCGGAAGTCCGCGGCGAGCGCGAGCACCGCGCCCGCTCCGGCGGCGACGCCGTGCACCGCGGCGATCACCGGGAAGGGGCACTCCCGGATCGCCCGGACGACCTGACCCGTCATGCGGTTGAAGTCGAGCAGCTGGGCGGTGTCCATGGAGAGCGTCGCGCCGATGATCTCGTCGACATCACCGCCGGAGCAGAAGCCGCGGCCCTCGCCGGCGAGCACCAGCGCGCGTACGGAACGCTCCCGGGCCAGCTCGGCGAGGAGGTCGCGCAGGTCGGCGTAGGCGCCGAAGGTGAGCGCGTTGAGCTTCTCGGGGCGGGCGAGGGTGACGGTCGCGACACCCTCGTGCCTGGTCAGCCGCAGATGGCGCCAGTTCTCGGTGCGCGCTGCGGAACCGGTAAAGGGGCTCATGGAGTGTGGCCTCCTTCGGCGGGCGGTCTGCCGGCCGGGGCCGGCCCGGCTTCTGCCTGTCCTCCGAAGCTATCACCCTTACGTGACTGCCGTCACGAGTGCGCTATACGCGCGCCCTGAACGTCCGCCGCGATACGGCAGAGGTCCCGGCAGCAGCGGGACCCGGCCCGGCGATCCGTCCCGTCCGTACCGGCACGGCCCTGACGCGACCGCAGGCGGGCCGCGCCGGTGCGCCCCCGCACCGGATGCGGCGGCGGACCGGGGGGCACGGAGGCGCATGGTCAGGCGGCGGCACCACTATGCGCCGGAGGCATCCGCCCCCGTCGTGCCGCCGGCGAGCGTGGCCACCATGACGGCCTTGATCGTGTGCATCCGGTTCTCCGCCTGGTCGAAGACGACGGAGTGCGCCGACTCGAAGACCTCGTCGGTGACCTCGAGCTCCGCGAGGCCGTGCGTCTCGTGGATCCCGCGGGCGACCGTGGTGCCCAGGTCGTGGAAGGCGGGGAGGCAGTGCATGAACTTCACCTGCGCATTGCCCGTGGCGCGCAGGACATCCATGGTCACGGCGTAGGGGCCGAGGACCTTGATGCGCTCGCCCCAGACCTCCTTGGGCTCCCCCATCGACACCCAGACATCGGTGGCGACGAAGTCCGCTCCCCGCACCCCCTCGGCGACGTCCTCGGTCAGCGTGATCCGGGCACCGCTCACCTCGGCGGCCTGCCGGGCACGGGCGACGGTCTCCTCGGCCGGCCAGTACGAGCGGGGCGCGACGATACGGACGTCCATGCCCAGCAGCGCTCCGGTGACCAGGTAGGAGTTGCCCATGTTGAAGCGGGCGTCGCCGAGGTAGGCGAAGGTGATCCGCTCCAGGGGCTTGTCGCAGTGCTCTGTCATGGTCAGCACATCGGCGAGCATCTGGGTGGGGTGCCAGTCGTTGGTCAGGCCGTTGTAGACGGGCACCCCCGCGTACGCCGCGAGCTCCTCGACGACATCCTGGCCGTCGCCCCGGAACTCGATGGCGTCGAACAGGCGGCCCAGCACCCGGGCGCTGTCCTTGGCGGACTCCTTGGTGCCGATGTGCGCCCCGGCCGGGTCGATATAGGTCGTGGACGCACCCTGATCGGCGGCCGCCACCTCGAAGGAGCAGCGCGTACGGGTCGAGGGCTTCTCGAAGATCAGCGCGATGTTCTTGCCGCGCAGCCGCTGCACCTCGGCACCCGCCCGCTTGGCCGCCTTGAGCTCCGCGGCCAGATCGATCAGGCCGCGGAACTCCTCGGCGGTGAAGTCCAGCTCCTTGAGGAAGTGCCGGCCTTCGAGGTGTATCGCCATGGTGGCTGCTCCTGGGTCGCTGCTGCGGGTACCGTGGAACTATATACGAGAGTATGCATCGCTATACAGCACCTTCCCGCACTGTGGGACACGGCAGGCACAGGTCCCGGGATCCGGCCCGGGTCTAAACGGCCTCGCGCTCGACCGGGCAGCTCATACAGCGCGGGCCGCCCCTGCCCCGCCCCAGTTCGCTGCCGGGGATCTCGATCACCTCGATGCCCTGCTTGCGCAGATGCGTGTTGGTGGTGACATTGCGCTCGTACGCGACGACGACACCGGGCTCGACGGCGAGCACGTTGCAGCCGTCGTCCCACTGCTCGCGCTCCGCCGAGTGCACGTCCTGCGTCGCCGTCAGCACCCGGATCTCCTGCAGTCCCAGCGCCGCCGCGATCGCGCTGTGCATGTGCTCCGCCGGATGGTCGCTGACCTTCAGCCCCTGCCGGCCGTCGGCCGGTTCGATGGTGTACGAGCGGAGCATGCCGAGCCCCGCGTACTGGGTGAAGGTGTCCGCGTCGACCATCGTCATCACGGTGTCCAGGTGCATGAAGGCCCGCCGCTTGGGCATGTCCAGGGCCACGATCGTGCGCGCCGAACCGGCCGCGAACAGGCCGCGCGCCAGCATCTCCACGGCCTGCGGCGTGGTGCGCTCGCTCATCCCGATCAGCACCGCCCCATTGCCGATGACGAGCACATCGCCGCCCTCGATGGTGGAGGGGTAGTCGTCCTGGCCCTCCGACCAGTGGTGGAAGGTGCCCGCATCCGGTCCGGCGAAGTGCGGATGGTGCTTGTAGATCGCCTCGAAGTGGACGGTCTCGCGCTGCCGGGCCGGCCAGCGCATCGCGTTGATGGAGACACCGTCGTAGATCCAAGCGGAGGTGTCACGGGTGAACAGGTGGTTGGGCAGCGGCTGGAGGAGGAAGTCGTCCAGGTCCATCGCGTGGAAGCGGACGGACGTCGGCTCGGTGTGACCCGCTAGGAACTCGCGCTTGGTCATCCCGCCGACCAGCGCCTCGACCAGTTCGGGCGTGGGCAGTTCGTCGAACGCGACCCGGAGGTGGTCGGTGGCGAGCGGCCCGTACTCCTTCTCGTCGAAGACCCGGTCCAGGACCAGTTTTCTGGCCTCCTCGATCTCCAGCGACTCACGCAGCAGATCGCCGAACAGATGCACCACCACGCCGCGGTCGCGCAGCACGTCCGCGAATCCGTCGTGCTCCTGCCGGGCACGGCGCACCCAGAGCACATCGTCGAAGAGCAGTGCGTCCTTGTTCCTCGGAGTGAGCCGCTTCAGCTCCAGATCGGGACGGTGGAGGATGACCTGGCGCAGACGCCCGGTCTCGGAGTCGACATGGAATCCCATACCCCCATCCTCACCGGCCGAACGCCGGTTCACCCGGCGAACGGCTCTACCGCTGCGAACCGCTTCCGGCTCGTCCCGGGCCCGCTCGCGGGTGATCCGCTCGATGGCGTCGGCGGCTGCGGGAAGCACTGTCCGTACGTCCCGCAACCGTGCCGGTGGAGTCGGCGGCCGCCCACGCGCGGTCAGAGCCGCGGGTCGACCGGCTCCGACTCCAGGGCCAGCACCGCGAAGACCGCCTCATGGACGCGCCACAGCGGCTCCGAGCCGGCCAGCCGGTCCAGGGCCTCCAGACCCAGGGCGTACTCGCGCAGCGCGAGCGAGCGCTTGTGGTTCAGGAACCGCCCGCGCAGTCTCTCCAGGTTCTCGGGGCGGGTGTACTCGGGGCCGTAGATGATCCGCAGGTACTCGCGGCCGCGGACCTTGATCCCCGGCTGTACGAGCCGTCCCTTCCCGTCCCGGGCAAGCGCCTGGAGCGGCTTGACGACCATGCCTTCGCCGCCGCACCCGGTCATCTCCAGCCACCAGTCGACACCCGCCGCCACGGAAGCCTCGTCGCCGGTGTCGACGATCATCCGGCGGGTGACCTGGAGCAGACCCGTCGGGTCGTGCTCCACGAGCCGGTCCAGCCAGGCGAGCTGTTCGTCGTGCGGCACCGCGGCCAGCGAGCGGCCCTCGGAGGCGAGGATCTGGAACGGTGCCAGCCGCACCCCCTCGAGGCCGTCGGTCGTCCAGCAGTAGCGCCGGTACGCCTCGGTGAACGCGGCCGCGTCGTCGGCCCGCTCCCGCTGCCGGGCGAGCAGTCCCTCGACCGCGACCCCGCGCCCGACCGCGGCCTCCAGGGCGGCCGTCGCACCGGGCAGTACCGCGCCGGAGGCGGCGCCGACCGCCGCGTACTGCGAGCGCAGCAGACCGGAGGCCTTCAGCGACCAGGGCATCAACTCGGCGTCCAGGAGCAGCCAGTCGGTGTCCAGCTCGTCCCACAGGCCCGCGGCTGTGATCGCCGTACGGAGCCTGCCGAGGATCTCCTCGGTGACCTCGCAGTCGTCGAAGAACGGCCGTCCGGTGCGGGTGTGCAGCGCGCCCGTGGGCCCTCCGCCACTGCCTTCGGCGTCGGAGGTACCCCCGCAACCGAACCTCCGCCGTGCCGCGTCCGCGTCGCGGCACACCAGCGCCACCGCCCGCGAACCCATGTGCTTCTCCTCGCAGACGACCTGCGCGATGCCGTCGGCCCGGTACTGGGCGAAGGCCTCGGCCGGGTGCTCGAGATAGCCCTCCCGACGCGAGGTGGCGGTCGGGGCCATCGTCGGCGGCAGATACGTCAGCAGCCGCGGGTCGACCGCGAAGCGGCTCATGACCTCGAGCGCCGCTGCGGCGTTCTCCTCGCGCACACCGATACGGGCCATGTGCCGGGTCTCCACGACGCGCTTGCCGTGTACGTCGGCGAGATCCAGCGGGCGCCCCTCGCGGCTGCCCGGCGCCTCGGTCACCAGCGGCTTGGCCGGTTCGTACCAGACCTTCTCGGCCGGTACGTCGACCAGTTCGCGCTCCGGCCAGCGCAGCGCGGTCATCCTGCCGCCGAAGACGGCACCGGTGTCGAGGCAGATGGTGTTGTTGATCCACGAGGTGTCGGGCACCGGGGTGTGGCCGTAGACGACCGCGGCACGGCCCCGGTAGTCCTCGGCCCACGGGTAGCGCACCGGCAGACCGAACTCGTCGGTCTCACCGGTGGTGTCGCCGTACAGCGCGTGCGAGCGGACCCGGCCGGAGGTGCGGCCGTGGTACTTCTCGGGAAGTCCGGCGTGGCAGACGACCAGCTTGCCCTCGTCGAGGACGTAGTGGCTGACGAGTCCGTCGATGAACTCCCGTACCTGCTCGCGGAAGGCGGGGTCCCTCTCGTCCTCCCTCTCGAGCTGTTCGATGGTCTCGGCGAGGCCGTGGGTGTGCTGGACGTTGCGGCCCTTGAGGTATCGGCCGAGCTTGTTCTCGTGGTTGCCGGGCACGCACAGGGCGTTGCCCGCCGCGACCATGGCCATCACGCGGCGCAGCACTCCGGGGCTGTCGGGCCCCCGGTCCACGAGGTCGCCGACGAAGACGGCGGTGCGTCCCTCGGGGTGCGCCGCGTCGACGTAGCCCAGCTTGGCGAGCAGGGTCTCCAGTTCGGAGCTGCAGCCGTGGATGTCGCCGATGATGTCGAACGGGCCGGTGAGGTGGCGCAGGTCGTTGTAGCGCCGTTCGAGGACGATCTCGGCGCTGTCGGCCTCCTCGACGCTGTGCAGGATGTGCACCTTGCGGAAGCCCTCGCGCTCCAGTCCCCTCAGCGAGCGGCGCAGTTCGCGCCGGTGCCGCTGGACAACATGGCGCGGCATGTCGGCGCGGTCGGGGCGGGCGGCGTTGCGTGCGAGGCAGACCTCCTCGGGCACGTCGAGCACGATCGCGATGGGCAGGACGTCGTGCTGCCGCGCGAGCTGGATCAGCCGGCGGCGGCTCTCGGACTGCACGTTGGTGGCGTCGACGACCGTCAGCCGGCCGGCGGCGAGCCGCTTGCCGGCGATGTGGTGCAGGACGTCGAAGGCGTCGCCGCTCGCGCTCTGGTCGTTCTCGTCGTCGGCGACGAGCCCGCGGCAGAAGTCGGAGGAGATGACCTCGGTGGACTTGAAGTGCTTGCGGGCGAAGGTGGACTTGCCGGATCCGCTGGCGCCGACGAGGACGACGAGGGACAGGTCGGTCACCGGGAGCCGGCGGCCGGCGGGTGCGGTGCCTGCGGCGCCGGGGGTGGGGTCGGTGGTCATGCGGCCTTCGCCTCCTTCTGGGTCCTGTTCGGTGCGTCCGTTGTGTCCGTCTTCTCGAACACGGCCATCTGGGTGGGCGGGCCGACCTCGGGGTCGTCGGGGCCCACGGGCACGAAGCGCACCTCGTAGCCGTGCCGCTGGGCAACCGCTCCGGCCCAGCCGCGGAACTCCTCGCGCGTCCACTCGAACCGGTGGTCGCCGTGGCGCACGTGCCCGGCGGGCAGCGTCTCCCAGCGGACGTTGTACTCCACGTTCGGGGTCGTCACGAGCACCGTCCGCGGCCGGGCGGAGCCGAACACCGCGTACTCGAGAGCGGGCAGCCTCGGCAGGTCGAGGTGCTCGATGACCTCGCTGAGGACGGCGGCGTCATATCCGGCCAGCCGCTTGTCGGTGTAGGTGAGCGAGCCCTGGAGCAGTTGCACGCGGGCGGCCTGGCGCTCGCCGAGGCGGTCCAGCTTGAGGCGGCGTCCGGCGATGGTCAGCGCCCGCACCGAGACATCGACTCCGACGATCTCGGTGAAGCGGACGTCCTTGAGGAGAGCCTGCACCAACTGGCCCTGGCCGCAGCCCAGGTCGAGGACCCGGCTCGCGCCGGCGGCACGCAGCGCTTCGAGGATCGCATCGCGGCGCTGTTCGGCGAGCGGGACGGGGCGCTCCTCGGTGTCCGTGGTCTCGTCCACGGCGTTGTCCACGTCCTCGACCTCGAGGTCGTCGGACTCGGCGAGGCGCACCAGCTCGAGGCGCTCCATCGCCTGCCGGGTCAGTCCCCAGCGGCGCGAGAGATAGCGGCTGGTGATCAGCTTCTGCTCGGGGTGGTCGGCGAGCCAGCCCTCACCCGCCCGCAACAGCTTGTCGACCTCGTCGGTGGCCACCCAGTAGTGCTTGGCGTCGTCGAGCACCGGCAGCAGTACGTAGAGCTGACGCAGCGCGTCGGCGAGGCGCAGCTCGCCTTCGAGCACCAACTGGACATAGCGGGAGTCGCCCCACTCGGGGAACCGGTCGTCGAGTGCCACCGGCTGCGCCTCGACCGAGGACCAGCCCAGCGGTCCGAACAGCTTCCGCACCAGTTCGGCCCCGCCGCGCGCGGGCAGTGCGGGCACTTCGACGCGCAGTGCGAGCGGCGCCTCGGCCCGCCCGGGCAGCGCGGCGCACACGCCGCGCAGAGCGCTCTTGAACACCGTGCTCAGCGCGACGGACAGCAGCGACGACGCCGCGTACGGGCGGTCGTTCACGTATTGCGCGAGCGCCGCGTCGGGCGCGCCGCCCCGGCCCTTGCCCTTGCCGCGCCGCACCAGCGCCACCGGATCCACCTCCAGCAGCAGTGCGGCGGTGCAGCGCTCGACGGACGCCTCCGGGTAGAAGACATGCGCCGTGCCGTGCGAGGTGGAGAACGTCTGCGCCTTGTCGGGATGCTTGTGCAGCAGAAAGCCGAGGTCGGTCGCGGGACGCTCCGGGGTACCGGTCGTGCTGATCGTCAGGAACACGCGTCCGAGTATCGTCCGGTACGGCTCCTCCGACCAGGGGTTTTCGCGCGCTCCGCAGTGGGGCGGCTGCCGGGCCGGCCGCCCGCGTCAGTTCCTGCCGAGCAGCCGCGCCAGCTGGGTGATCCGGTCCGGGCCCACCCGGCAGCAGCCGCCGACCAGCCGGGCCCCGGCCGCCTGCCAGTCGCGCACGAGGGCCGGGTCGTACAGCGACCCGCCGCGCCAGCTGCGGGCGGCGGGGTCCCACTGCTCTCCGCTGTTGGGGTACACGACGGCCGGCTTGCCCGTCACCGCTGCCGCGAGGCCCACCGCCGAGGCCGCCTCGGCCGGCTCGCAGCAGTTCACGCCGACCGCGATCACCTCTGACCGGCCGGTGGCCAGGGCGAACGCCTCGGCCAGCTCCTGACCGGCCCGGGTACGGCCGCCCGCGACGGTGTACGAGAGCCAGACGGGCACGCCGCACCCGTCGGCCGCCCGCAGCAGCGCCTCGGCCTCGTCCGTGTCCGGCACGGTCTCCAGGGCCAGCACGTCCGGCTCCGCCGCAGCCAGGGCCTCGATCCGCGGCTGGTGGAAGCGCTCCAGCTCCCGCACGCTCAGCCCGTACCGCCCTCGGTACTCACTGCCGTCCGCGAGCATCGCGCCGTACGGCCCGACCGATGCGGCGACCCACACCTCGTGCGGCGCGGCGGCGGCCGCGCTGCGGGCCAGCGAGACGCTGCGGCGCAGCAGTGCCGCGGCGCGCTCCCCGGAGATGCCCCGTCGCTCGAAGCCCTCGAAGGTCGCCTGGTAACTCGAGGTGATGAGCACCTGTGCGCCGGCACGTGCGTACGCCGTGTGCGCGGCCTCGATCTGCTCCGGATCGTCGGCGAGCAGGCGCGCCGACCAGAGCGCGTCGGACAGGTCACAGCCCTGCGCCTCCAACTGGTTGGACAGGCCGCCGTCGAGCAGCAGGACGCCGTCGGCGAGCGCGGCGGCGAGTGTACGGACGGGTTCCACGGGTGCTCCTCGTGCCGGCCGGTCAGCCCAGTTGGGACTGGACCTGGGACGAGATCAGTTCCAGATGGTCGAGATCGCCGAGGTCGAGGACCTGAAGGTAGATCCGGGACGACCCGATCGCCGCATAGCGGCCGATCTTGTCGACGACTTCGGCCGGTGATCCCGCCAGGCCGTTGGTCTTCAGTTCGTCCACATCACGGCCGATGGCAGCGGCCCGGCGCGCCACCTCGGCATCGTCCTTGCCCACGCACACCACCAGCGCGTTGGAGTACACCAGTTCGTCGGCGGCCCGTCCGGTGGCCTGGGTGGCGGCGCGGACCCGGCCGAACTGACGCTCGCTGTCCTCGATCGACGCGAACGGAATGTTGAACTCGTCGGCGTACTGCGCGGCAAGGCGGGGAGTGCGCCTGGCCCCGTGGCCGCCGATCAGCACGGGCACCTTGGCCTGGGCGGGCTTGGGCAGTGCGGGTGAGTCGGTCAGCTGATAGTGCTGCCCCTTGTACGAGAAGGTCTTGCCCGCCTCCGTGGCCCACAGTCCGGTGACGATCGCGAGCTGCTCCTCCAGGCGTCCGAACCTCTCCGCGGGGAAGGGGATGCCGTAGGCCCGGTGCTCGTCGGCGAACCAGCCTGCGCCGAGGCCCAGTTCGACGCGGCCGCCCGACATCCGGTCGACCTGGGCGACCTGGATGGCCAGCACACCCGGGAACCGGAACGTCCCCGCGGTCATCAGGGTGCCGAGGCGGATGCGCTTGGTCTCGCGCGCCAGCCCGGCCAGGGTGATCCAGGCGTCCGTCGGGCCGGGCAGCCCGTCGGACGAGCCCATGCTCAGGTAATGGTCGGAGCGGAAGAACGCGTCGAAGCCGAGATCCTCGGTGGCCTTGGCAACGGTCAGCAGGGTCTCGTAGCTCGCCCCTTGCTGGGGCTCGGTGAAGATTCGAAGATCCATGCATCCATCCTGCACCGTCGGATGCCCGGCGGAGCTGACCGTCAGGTGCCGGCGGCCTGGTCCATCTCGGCGACCGGCCGTTCGGGGCCGGCTCTGCCGCGCACGATGTCAGGAGGCCGGTCCAGCTGGTGCGCCGCGAGCCGGCGCATCATGCCGCGCACCCGGTCGCTCGACTCGTCGGCCGCGTCTATGGCCTCGATGCACTGCCAGTACAGCGCCTCGTCGTCGGTGGCGCAGGCGACCCCGACCAGCGCCATCCCCACTTCCCCCAGCAGCACGTGCAGCGCGGTCAACGCGGCATGGGCGTCGGTCACCTGGGTCAGCTGCGCGGCCCGCACGCCGCCGCTGCGCACCATGGGGTGGTCGAGCACCCCGCAGGCCCGGCCGCCGATCTCGCTCAGCGCCCGCGCCTCTCCTCTGAGCCACTGCGGCCCGCTCAGGGCGAGGCTGCTGCCGATCGCCTGGGCAAGCGCCTGGGCCTGCCATGCCTCCGCCACGATGTCCGGCACCTCTCGGCTGTGTGCCAGAGCGTCACGGCTGAGCGTGACGAGCCGTTCCGCGTCCATGTACGCACCCCCGTTCGTACGACTTTCTGCCCACTCAGTTCATTACCCAGAGTGAAGCCGCTTGAGCCGAAACGCCAGAGGAATTCCGAAATCTGTGGACAGCACAGCCGTTGTGGATAACCCGGCAACTCCATAGAGTGACAACACTCCGTGGCGGCACCGGCAGAGCGGCCTGCCGTCACCTCAGCGTCACTTCGCCGGAAAGCGCAGTTCGTTCCGGTCGATCTTCTCGGAGAGCGCCGTCAGCGCATCGATCCCCAGCACTTCGCAGAACTGGAGGAGGTACGCCAGCACATCCGCGACTTCGTCGCGCACCCGGTGCGCCGTGCTCTCCTTCTCCATCACCCGCGCCGATTGCTCGGGCGTCAACCACTGGAAGATCTCCACCAGTTCGGAAGCCTCGACGCTCAGCGCCACCGCGAGATTCTTGGGCGTGTGGTACGGCTCCCAGTGCCGTGCCGCCGCGAACTCGGCCAGCCGGCGCTGCAGCCGCGCCACATCAGGTACACCGTCGCCCGGTCCCTCGTCCTCCGTCATGGCCCCAGGTCTACCACTGTCACGCCACGGATCCCGCGCGCAAACGTCGCATCGGCGAGCGTCCCCACCAGCCGGATGTGCCCACGTGCGCACATCTCCGCGGCCAGGGAGACCAGTTCACGCCGCTGCGCCGCGTCAAGGCAGCGGTCGAGACCGTCGGCGAGCACCGTGAGCGACTGATACGCGGGCGGCACCTCGGCGACCTGGTCCATCGCCAGCACGCCCGGCCCGGTGAGCAGCACCAGCGCGAGGCCCAGATACCTCAACTCCCCTTCGCCGAGCCGCCCGACGGGAGTGGCCGTCCGCCCGCCGCCCCGGCTGAGCAGTGCCTGCACCGTACCGTCCGCGAGCTCCTCCACGACCAGATCCGCCACTTCGCCCATGCAGCCCCCGCGCGCCGCGGCCGCCAGCCGCGCATGCCGTTTCGCGCACTCGCTCCGGGTGCGGTGCAGCACCTCCGCGAGGTTGTCGCAGCCGCGGCGCAGCCGGCCCGCGCCGGGGGCCACCGGTCTGCGCATCCGGTGCGGCTGCGGGTCGCAGGCGAAGGCGGACCGCAGCGCCAGCACCACCTGCTCGGCGGCGGCGATCACATGCAACTGCTCCTGTGTCCTGCCCGCCACCCGCAGCGGCAGCAGGGCCGTGCCGAGCCGGTCGTCGGGCAGCGGTGCGCGCGTGACTCCGGCGGATCCGGCGGTGTGCCAGGCCGCCTGCACGGTGGTGCGCCCGGGGTCGCGCAGTGCGGTGCTCAGCAGAGTCCGGCCGTCGCCGGTCAGCCGTTCACCGACGACGCGCAGCTCCGGCTCGGCCTGCACCGCGAGATCGAGCCGTACGGTGCCGGCCGGACCCTCGACGGTGCAGCCGAGCCGGAATCCGCGCCGCCCCTGCGGGTCGGCGCCGGCCCCTTCCGGGACGCACCCGGCCGGGTCCGGGAAGGCCGCGGCCAGTTCCTCCCCGGCTCCGAGCCGTGTCAGGGCCTCGTACGCCTGCAGCACGCTCGACTTGCCGCTGCCGCTCGCACCCGCGAAGAGCGTCAGCGGGCCGAGGCGGTAGGACGCCTGCCGGTGTGCCCGGAAGGCGGCGAGCCGCAGTTCGGTGACGGTGGGACGGGCGGCCTGCGGGCCGCCGGCGGAGGGGTTCGCGTCCATGACGGGGACGCTACGCAGCCCGGAACACGCCGAACCGTTCCGCCGTC
The DNA here is from genome assembly GCF_036057275.1 of Streptomyces sp. NBC_00390. Classification (NCBI taxonomy): domain Bacteria; kingdom Bacillati; phylum Actinomycetota; class Actinomycetes; order Kitasatosporales; family Streptomycetaceae; genus Streptomyces; species Streptomyces sp. NBC_00390. The sequence goes on from NZ_CP107945.1 coordinate 1,935,629, forward strand.
AGGGCCTTCCTACGAATGGGGGACGGCTGCGGCCTCGATGCCCTCGACCTCGGTGCCGTCCGGCGCGAGCAGGAAGACATTGCGGTCCACCCGGTGCATGGCGCTGCCCAGCCCGAAGACGACTCCGCTGCTGAAGTCCAGGATCCGCTTGGCGACTTCCGTGTCGGCGCCGGTCAGATCCAACAGCACCGGAATGCGTTGGACGAGGTACTCGGCGACCTCGCGCGCATCGGCGAAGACCTGCACCCTCAGCACGACGAACCGGCGCTGCTCGGCGGCGGCGTAGTCCTGCGGGACGGTGCGGTGATCGACCCGCGACGGCCACTCGTTGCGTCCGCGCAGCGGCACGACCTGGGCCAGGCCTTCCCACTGCTCGTCGGTGACGTCATACCTTTCGTACCTACTCATATCCCCATCCTCGCGCCCCTCACCCGTTCGGCCCAACAACGACACGGGTGAGGGGGCGATGAATAGTGGACGTCAGCCGCGCTCGAAGACGGCGACCGTGCGTGCCGGGACCGTGAAGGTCCCCGAGCTCCTTTCGTACGAGGACGTCCGGGTGATCTCGTCCGCGCCCGAACGCTGCACGGGGTGGAGCCGGTACGCCTTGTCGGCGACTTCGGCGATCCGCTGCGTCTGCTCCTCGGGGGTGGCGTTGAACACGACCACCAGATCACCGAGTCGCATGGTGATCACGCCCGGGGTCTCGTCCTTGCCCGAGAGCGGGAAGGAGAGGGCGGAGCGGACCTGGTCGGCGGAGTCCAGGCTGAAGGCCTGCTCCGTCGAGCGGATCGTGAGCAGATCCCGGTAGGCGGCGGACGCCGCGCCGATCTGCGTGCAGCCCACCGTGAGCGACGGCGCGGCCAGCAGCGGCTTCGCGAACCCCCACTTGGACTTGTTGTCGGCCTCCGGCGGCAGGCCGCGGCCGAAGCCGTTGCCGTCCTTGCAGTCCCAGTGGATCGCGTTGAACCAGTCGCCGCTGTCGTAGGAATTGCGGTCCAGCGACTTGGAACGCAGCAGATCCGTGCCCGCCTGGGAGAGCGCGGGTCCCTGGGACAGGGCCGCCGTGCCCATCGCGAGAACCTGCATCCTCGCCCGGTCCGCGGGCGAGGTGTCCGCGGGGAGCTTGAAGGCGAGGGCGTCGTACAGCGATTCGTTGTCGTGCGCGTCCGCGTATGCGAGCGCGTCGCCGGGGACGGCGGCATAGCCGGCCGGCGCGCCGTTGTAGTCGACCTCGGAGCCCTTGACGGTGCGGCCGCTGGTGTCGGTGAAGGAGTACGAGGCCAGGTTGCCGGACAGGCCCACCTTGATCAGGTCCTGGTAGTGCAGGAGCCGGGCCTTCTGCTCCTCCCGGGTGCCGTTCGCCGCCGAGGAGTTGGGGTCGGTGTACAGACCGGAGGCGAAGCCCTGCACGCCCGGGTCCTCGTCGAACGGGCCGCCGCCGCGCACCGCGTCCCGCGCCCGGTCGGAGAAGGTCGCGATGCCCGTGCCGGCCATGTTCTTCTGGGTGGCCTGGACGAAGCGGGCGTCGTCGGCGATCTCGCCGAAGTTCCAGCCCTCGCCGTACAGGATGATCTTCTTGCCGTCCACGCCGTCGCGTTCGGGCGTGAGCTCGTCGAGTGCGGCGCGCACCGCGAGCATGTTGGCCTTCGGATGATGGCCCATCAGGTCGAAGCGGAAGCCGTCGACCTTGTAGTCACGGGCCCAGGTGACGACCGAGTCGACGACGAGCTTGCCCATCATCGCGTTCTCGGGAGCGGTGTTGGCGCAGCAGGTGGAGGTCGCGACCGTGCCGTCGGCGAGCAGCCGCTGGTAGTAACCGGGCACGACCTTGTCCAGTACGGACTTCTCCGCCTGGCCGCTGGCGACGGTGTGGTTGTAGACGACGTCCATGACGGTCCGCAGCCCGTCCTGGTTCAGCGCCTGGACCATCCGGCGGAACTCGACCGTGCGCTCGGTCCCGTCCGGGTCGGTGGCATAGGACCCCTCCGGAACGGTGTAGTGGTACGGGTCGTAACCCCAGTTGAACGCGTCCTTGGCCGCGGCCTTGGCGACGCACGCCTGCTGCTCGTCGGAGTCGGGGGCATAGACCTTCAGGTCACAGTCGGGCTGCTGCTGGTCGGACTTCTTCTCGGGGATGGTGCCGATGTCGAAGGCCGGCAGCAGATGGACGTACGAGGTGCCCGCGTCGGCCAGGGCGCGCAGGTGCTTCGTGCCCTTGCTGTCCTTGTGGGCGAAGGCCAGGTACGTGCCCTTGTCGGAGGCCGTCGGGTCCGCGATCGAGAAGTCGCGGATGTGCAGCTCCTGGATCTGTGCGTCCCGCAGCGGCACGGCGGCGGGCTTCTTCAGCGTCGACCAGCCCGACGGGGCAAGGGACTTGTCGCGCAGGTCGGCGATGATGCTCTGCCTGGAGTCGGCGGTCAGCGCCACCGAGTAGGGGTCGGTGACCTTGTTGGTGACCAGTTGCTGGACGCTGGGCGCCCATACCTTGACCGCGTAGCGGTAGGTCCTGCCCTTCCAGGACTTGTTGCCGGTGACCGACCAGACGCCGCTCGCGCTGTCGCGGTGCATGGCGACGGCCTTGCCGTCGAGTTCGAGGGTGACCTGCTGGGCCGTCGGCGCCCACAGCCGCAGGGTGGGCACACCCTTGCGGTCGAAGGTCGTGCCGAGGGACGCCTTGGTCGCCTTCGCCGCGTACAGGTCGTCGAGGACTCCGGCGATCTGCACACCGGTGGCGCTGAGCACGGCTCCGGTGGCGGACCGCTGTGCGGCGACGAGCTGGCCCTTGAGTGCTTCGCGGACCCTGTCCCGGTCGCGCGGGTCGACGGTGTAGGCGGGGTACGCCTTCAGATGCGGGAACTTCGCCTTCTGCGCTGCGGTGAGTTCCGACTTGTTCAGGCGGAGCCAGTGGGCATCGCCCGTCAGGGCTCCGTCCTTGACGGCGATCGAGCCGTCGCGGGAGTAGAGGAGCTGGGTGGAGGCGGCGGCGTCGCTGCCCTTCCAGGCGACGGTGTCGGCATCGATCCACACGGCGTGGGACTTGGTGAGGTCCAGGGCCGCGCCGCCGCCCTTGGGCTGCGGCAGCAGGTACTTCTCCTGGCCGGCGAGCAGCCACACCTCGTGGCCGTTGGCCTTGAGGTCGAGCGACTGGTCGGCGGGAAGGTCCTTCTCGTCGCCCTTGTGCAGGATGTAGCTGAGCGAGGTGGCTCCGGCGGCGAGCGGTACCTCGTAGACCGCGCCGTACGCGTCGGTGCGGACGGGCTCGAGGGGCTTGGACCAGTCGGTCGGGTTCGCGGCGCCGGTCCAGGTGTGGAGGCCCCAGCCGCTGTAATCGCCGTCGGCACGCTTGTAGTGCAGGATCGCCTTAGCGGTGTCCTGGGGCGGGTAGGCCCCCTCCGGCGCGGTGTTCCGCACCTCCGGCTTGCCCTGCTCGATCCAGATCTCGCCGGTCTTGGTGAGATCGATCGCCCGGTCGGCGTCGACGTCCTTCACCCCGTCCTTGCTGACGGCGATGAAGCCGACGGAGGAGGCACCGGGCTTGAGCTTGACGTACGCGAAGGCGCCGTAGGCGTCACGGCCGGTGAACGGCTTTCCCGCGGGCCAGGTGGTGCCTTCGCCCTCGGCGATGTCGCCCCAGGTGTACAGGCCCCAGTCGGCGAAGTCCCCGTCGGCGCGCTTGTAGTGGACGACGGCGTAGTCGCGCTGGACGGCGGTCGGCGGCTGCTCCACGGCGGGCGCACCACTGGTGGTGGCGGCGGTGGCGCTCGCCGTGCGGCCGGCGCTGTCGATGACAACAGCCTTGTACCGCAGGGCGGTTCCGGCGGGAACCCGGTCGGAGACACGGTGGGTGACCTTGTAGGGGGCATGGTCGGCCGAGCCGAGCACCTGCCACTTGGCGTTGCCGACCTGGGCGGCGAAGACGACGCGGTTCAGCTGTCCGCCGTCGACGTCCGCGCTGATCTCCACGGTGCCGGTGGCGCCTGCGGCCGGGGCCTTGAGCGTGAGGGCGGGCTTGGCGGCGGGGGCCGCGAGCGGGCCGGCCGCCTTGAGGACGAGCGAGGACAGCGCCGGGACGGTGACCGTGATCTTCTTGTCGGATCCGCTGGTGACGGTGGCGGAACCGCCGTAGAGCGAGCGGAAGTCCATGGCCGCGGAGCCGGTCGGGATCTCGACGGTCTTCGGCTCGGTCGCGTTGTTCACTGCGACGACATACTCGGTCTTCGACTTCGCGTCGATGCGGGAATAGGCGTACACGCCCTGGCCGTCGGCCGCGTAGCGCTCGGTCTGGATGCCGTCACGCAGCGCCGGGTGGGTCTTGGTGAGCGCGGAGAGCTCGGCGATCTGCCGGTACAGCGGGTGCTTGGCGTCGTATGCGTCCGAGGCGTGCGTGCGCTCGGTGCCGAGCTGGTCGTCGTCGAGGTAGTCGGCGGTCCTGGAGACGAACAGGGTCTGGCGGGCGTCCTTGTCGCCGCCCGCACCGGTGAAGCCCTGCTCGTCGCCGTAGTAGACGACCGGGTTTCCGCGGGTCAGGAACATGAGCTCGTTGGCGAGCCGGTAGCGCTTGATCAGCTCCGCGTCGTCGGCCTTCGCGTTGTCCTGCCTGAGGAAGGTGCCGAAGCGGCCCATGTCGTGGTTGCCGAGGAAGGGCACCGACTCGTAGGCGTTGGCCTTGTCGGTCGTGTAGCGGTAGTCCTGCGCGAACAGGTTCGAGAGCTTGGCCGCCGAGCCGCCCTGCGAGGCGTAGTTCCGCGCGGCGTCCTGGAAGGGGAAGTCCAGCGTGGCGTCGAGGCGGCCCTCGGTCACATACGGCGCGGTGATGGCCGGGTCGGCCGAGTAGACCTCGCCGAACATGAAGAAGTCGTCGCGGCCGCGGTCGGAGGCGTAGTCGTCGAGTGCGGTGGCCCACTGGGTCCAGAACTCGGTGTTGACATGCTTGACGGTGTCGATGCGGAAGCCGTCGATGTCGAAGTCGCGCACCCAGCGCCGGTAGATCTTCTCCATGCCCTCGACGACCTCGGGACGCTCGGTCCACAGGTCGTCGAGACCGACGAAGTCACCGTGCGCGGAGGACTCGCCGGCGAAGGTCGAGTCGCCCCGGTTGTGGTACATCGTGGGGTCGTTGAGCCAGGAGGGGACCTTGAGGTCCTTCTTCTCGGCGGGGACGACGGGCGTACGCGGGAAGGAGTCGCGGTCCGTCTTCGGGAAGGGCCGGCTGCCGTCGGCGTAGTCGCTGTCGTCGAAGGGCACGCCGTCCTTGGTGAGATAGGGGAAGGCGCCCTTGGACAGATAGCCGTACGACTTCTCCTTGTAGTCGACGACATCGGCGGTGTGGTTGGTGATGACGTCGAAGAAGACCTTCATGCCCTTGGCGTGGGCCTTGTCGATGAGCTTCTCGAGGTCGGCGTTGGTGCCGAAGTGCGGGTCGACCTGGGTGAAGTCGGTGATCCAGTAACCGTGGTAGGCGGCCGAGGCATCCTTGCCCTCGCCCTGCACGGGCTGGTTCTTGAAGATCGGCGCCATCCAGATGGCGGTGGTGCCGAGCCCCTTGATGTAGTCGAGCTTCTCGGTGAGTCCCTTGAGGTCGCCGCCCTGGTAGAAGCCCTTGTCTGTGGGGTCGTAACCGGTGGCGAGACGGGTGCCGGTCAGCCCGCCGCGGTCGTTCTTCGGGTCGCCGTTGGCGAAACGGTCCGGCAGGACGAAGTAGAACTGCTCGCGGGTCAGATCGTGACGCGCGGGCCGGTCGGCGAGCGACCGGTCCGACGGCGGCGCGGGCGGCTTCGGCTCGGCCGCCGCCGGAAGGGCGGAGATGAGCGCCGCGACCGTGGCGGCCGCGAGGGCGGCCGCTGCCGAGCGCAGACGTGGGCGGGGGCGTATCAAGACGGAGTTCTCCTCGAGGAGGGTGACGGAGAGGGGTGTGCCGCCCCGCGCCCCTGGTACCGGGGGCGGGGCGGCGGATGCTGCGGAAGGCAGGGGTCAGTTGCGCCAGGTGTCGTTCAGCGTGACCTTGCCCGAGGCGGGGACGGTGGCGGTGCGGTTGGCGCCGCTCTCCCAGGTGACGTTGCCCGAGGCGTTCTTGCGGAGGTACTTGTACTCGAACGAGGTGCCCGCGGGCAGGCTCACGTCGAGTTTCCAGACCGGGTAGGCCGCCGGGTCCAGCTTGAGCGCGCTGCCGGTGTTCCAGTTGCCGAGTGCGGACTGGTTGCCGGTGACGTAGATGTTCTCGCCGACGACGGTGGTGGCGTTGACGTTGAAGGACGCGCCGGAGGCGGGTGCGGGGTTGCCGCCGCCGCTGCAGCTCGTGGCGCCGACGTGCAGGGCGAGTGCGGTGTCGGCGCCGAGGGTGGCCGTGAACTGGCCGGAGCCGTTCACCGTCACCGGGTTGCCGCTCTGCACGTCGCAGTACGTGCCGGCCGGCAGCGAGGTCTGGAACGTACGGCTGAGCGACGAGCTCTCGTGGTTGATGGCGACGTACGCCTTGGCGCCGCGTCCGAAGGCGATCCGGTCCCCGCCGTTGTCCCACCAGTTCGTGACGGCCTGACCGCGCGCCACGTTCCGGAAGGCGACCATCGAGGAGATCTCGCGCCAGGCGTGCTGGCATTTCCAGCCGTCGCTGTAACAGGCGTTCACACTGCCGCCGTTCGGCGGTCCCGCGTCCTTGTCGGACCACTCGTAGCCGGAGTGGACGTCGGGCGAACCGTACGGCCAGGCCAGCATGAAGACGTTCGCCAGCGTGTAGTTGGCGCCGTCCTTGTAGTTGAGGGTGTCGCCGCCGCGCTCGGTGTCGTGGTTGTCGACGAAGACCGCCGACCTGCCGGAGGACATGTAGCCCCAGCCCTCGCCGAAGTTCTTCAGGTAGGCGAGGTTCTCACTGTTGAAGACGCGCTTGAGGTCGCGGGCGTAGCGGAACTCCTGGACGTCGCCGTTGCCCAGGTACTCGCTCGGGGAGACGGCCTCGCCGTCGCCGTGGATGGCTTCCTGCTTCCAGTACACGCCCGTGTCGGTGAGCTTCGCCTTGATGGCGGCGAGGTCGGCGGCGGGCATGTGCTTCGCGGCGTCGATGCGGAAGCCGTCGACGCCGAGGGTGAGCAGGTCGTTCATATAGCCGGCGATCTTGGTGCGGACGTACTCCTCGCCGGTGTCGAGGTCGGCGAGCCCCACCAGCTCGCAGTTCTGGACGTTGGCCCGGTCCTGGTAGTTGGTGATCTGGGCGGTGCAGTCGTCCAGGTCCGGCGACGAGTACAGGCCGGGGTAGCCGTACTTGGTGTACGAGGAGCCGCCGGTTCCCGTCCCGGAGCCTGCGGCCATGTGGTTGATGACCGTGTCGACGACGACCTTGACGCCTGCCGCGTGGCAGGTGCCGACCATGTTCTGGAAGGCGGTGCGGTCGCCGAGCCTGCCCGCGATCCGGTAGCTGACGGGCTGGTACGAGGTCCACCACTGCGAGCCCTGGATGTGCTCCTGGGGCGGCGAGACCTGGACGAAGCCGTAACCGGCGGGGCCGAGCTGGTCGGTGCAGGCCTTGGCGACGGAGGCGAACTTCCACTCGAACATCACGGCGGTGACGTCCTTGTCGCCGGGCGGCGTGGCCTGGGCCGGGGCGGGCGCCGTGACGGCCACAGCGGCTCCCGCCACGGTGGCGAGTGCAGCGGCCACGGTTCTGCGGGCCATGATTCCTCCTGCTCTGGGGAGGTGCGGATGCGAGGGGGGAAGCCTCGTACGACAACGCGCCATGTCCGCAAGGCCTTTGACGATTCTTGCTGCAAGAAGTCTGAAACTGATTGCGGTCGTGACCGTACGGTTCTGTCGCGCGCAGGTCAACCCTTTGGGCAGACTCCGGTGACAAGCGGGGAACATGGCCGTTTCGTGACCGCAAACTCTTTCGCAAGTCATTGCAGGGGTGTTACGTTCAGCTCGACTCCGGTCCGGCCGACCGGGGGACCCGGCAACGCCGGGCCCTACGCGCCCGGCCGGCCGGGCCGGTCACAGGTCGCCGGAACGCGGCCCAGCCGGGAGCCCGGGGCCAGTTCACACCCCGCCGCCCTCAACAGGGCAGGCCCCGGGCATCCTTCCGGTCAGCCGCGCCGACCGTGCGGCTGGCCCGTGGAACCGCGGACGACCAGCTCGGGCTGGAAGACGAACTCCGTGCGATGCACCGGGTTTCCCTCGATCTCCTCGATCAGCGCGTTCACCGCGGCCGTCGCCATCGCCTTGACCGGCTGGCGCACCGTGGTGAGCGGCGGATCGGTGAAGGCGATGAGCGGCGAGTCGTCGAACCCGACCACGGACACGTCCCCCGGCACTTCGAGTCCCCGCGAGCGCACGGCTCGTATCGCACCCAGCGCCATCATGTCGCTGGCACACACGATCGCGGTGCAGCCCTGGTCCATGAGCAGGCCGGCCGCCGCCTGCCCGCCCTCGACGGAGAACAGCGTCCGCTGGATGAGGGTTCCGGCCTCGTCCGGCGGCATGCCGAGCACCGCGTGCAGGGCTTCCACGAACCCCTCGGCCTTGCGCCGGGACGGCACATACCGGGTCGGCCCGATGGCGAGACCGATGCGCTGGTGCCCCAGCTCGGCGAGATGGGTGACGGCCATGCGCGCGGCCGACCTGTCGTCGGGCGACACGAAGGGCGCGTCGATCGCTTCGTTGAAGCCGTTGATCAGGACGAACGGGACGCCCCGGGAGGACAGTGCGACGTACCGCGACGCGTCGGCCGAGGTGTCGGCGTGCAGCCCGGAGAGGAACACGATGCCTGTGACACCGCGCTCCTCGAGCTGCTCGACCAGTTCGTCCTCGGTGGCACCGCCCGGCATCTGGGTGCACAGGACCGGCGTATAGCCGTGGCCCGCCAGCACCTGCTCGATGACCTGCGCGAACGCCGGAAAGATCGGGTTGGTGAGCTCGGGAATGACCAGACCCACCAGCCCGGCGCTGCGGCGCTTCAGGCGCACCGGCCGCTCGTAGCCGAGCACGTCGAGCGCGGCCAGCACCCGCTGCCTGGTCGGGGACGCCACGCCGGCTTTGCCATTGAGCACCCGGCTGACGGTCGCCTCGCTGACAGCGGCCTGGGCCGCGATGTCCGAAAGCCGCGGGGTGCCGTTGTCGGCACCCCGCGGCAGCGGAACGGTCACACCGCCCACCACACCGTGGTGTCCGCGGGCAGCTCCGTCCGGTCGCCGTCCACGACGACTGCGGAGCTGGCCAGCAGCGGCCGCCCGTAGGCGGGCAGGGTGACCGGCCTGCCGGTGGTGTTGACGGTGCACACGAAGCCCTCGCGGCGGAAGGCGAGCACACCCTCGGGGGCCTCCAGCCAGGCCACGGCGTCGCCCTCGCCGAGCCCCGGCTGCTCGCGGCGCACGGCGAGTGCGCTGCGGTACAGCTCCAGGGTCGAGTCCGGGTCGCCGGTCTGGGCCTCGACGCTGAGCCCGCCCCAGGTGTCCGGCTGCGGCAGCCAGCTGCCACCGCTGCCGAACCCGTACGAGGATCCCTCGACGGTCCACGGGATCGGCACCCGGCAGCCGTCGCGGAAGCCGTCCTGGCCGGCCGCGCGGAAGAACGACGGGTCCTGGCGCACCTCGTCGGGCAGGTCCGTGACGTCCGGCAGGCCGAGCTCCTCGCCCTGGTAGAGATACGCGGAGCCGGGCAGCGCCAGCATCAGCAGGGTGGCCGCACGGGCCCGGCGCAGACCGAGTTCACGGTCGCCGGCGTCGCGGATCTGGGTGCCCAGACCGGGCGGGTTGGCGAACCGGGTCGCGTGCCGGGTGACGTCGTGGTTGGACAGCACCCAGGTGGCGGGAGCGCCGACCGGGCGCATCGCGGCGAGCGAGAGGTCGATGACCGAGCGCAGCTCGGCGGCGTCCCAGGCGGTGCCCAGGTACTGGAAGTTGAAGGCCTGGTGCAGCTCGTCGGGGCGTACGTAGTTCGCGGTGCGCTCCACGGTCGGCGTCCACGCCTCGGCGACGGCGATCCGGTCCCCCGGGTACTCGTCGAGGATCTTGCGCCAGGCGCGGTAGATCTCGTGCACGCCGTCCTGGTCGAAGAACGGCATGACGTTGTTCCCGAGCAGCTTCAGCTGGTCGCCGCCTCCGATGTCGGGCAGTCCTTCGGCCTTCACCAGGCCATGGGCGACATCGACACGGAAGCCGTCGACGCCCATGTCCAGCCAGAAGCGCAGGATCGAGCGGAACTCGTCTGCGACGGCCGGGTGGTCCCAGTTGAAGTCGGGCTGCTCGGGCGCGAACAGGTGCAGGTACCAGTCGCCGGGGGTGCCGTCCGGGTTCTGGGTACGGGTCCAGGCGGGGCCGCCGAAGATGGACTCCCAGTCGTTGGGCGGGAGCTCGCCGTCCGCGCCCTTGCCGGGGCGGAAGTGGTAGCGGTCGCGCAGCGCGGAGCCGGGGCCCTCGGTGAGTGCGCGCTTGAACCACTCGTGCTGGTCGGAGGAGTGGTTCGGGACCAGGTCTACGATGATGCGCAGGCCCAGTTCATGGGCGTCGCGGATCAGTGCGTCCGCGTCGAGAAGGGTGCCGAACATCGGGTCGATGGCACGGTAGTCGGCGACGTCGTAACCCGCGTCGGCCTGCGGGGAGGCATAGAAGGGGCTGAGCCACACGGCGTCGACGCCAAGGCCCTTCAGGTAGGGCAGCCGGCTGCGCACACCGTCGAGATCGCCCATGCCGTCGCCGTTCCCGTCGGCGAAGCTGCGCGGATAGACCTGGTAGATCACCGCGTCGCGCCACCAGCCCGGACGGGTGCTGTCGAGTGTGTGCGTGGGGGCAGCGAGGTGCTGGGTCATGTCTTCCCTGAGTACGAGATGGCGGACGGGAACGGTGGGGGTGCGCGTCAGGACTTCGCCGCACCGGCGGTGAGGCCGGTGACCAGGTGACGCTGGACGAGATAGAAGACCAGCGAGGCGGGCAGGGCGATGAGCACCGCGGTCGCGGCCATCAGGTCCCACTGGGTGTCGTACTGGCTGACGAAGGTGGTGAGGCCGATGGACAGGGTGTACTTGCCCTCGCTGAGCATGAACACCGATGCGTAGGCGACCTCGCCCCAGGCGGTGAGGAAGGTGTAGAAGGCGGCCACCGCCAGACCTGGGCGGGCGAGCGGCAGGATCAGCCGGTAGAAGGTGCCGAACGGGGTGAGCCCGTCGACCCGGCCCGCCTCGTCGATCTCGTGCGGGATGGTGTCGAAGTAGCCCTTGAGCAGCCAGGCCGAGTAGGGGACGGCCGTGGTGCAGTACACGAGGATGAGCGCGCCGTAGGTGTCCAGCAGCCCGAGGTCGGCCACGATCTTGTAGAGCGGGACCAGCAGGATGGCGACCGGGAACATCTGGGTGACCAGGAAGGTCCACATCAGCTGGCGGTGGCCGGGGAAGCGCATCCGGGAGACGGCGTAGCCGGCGCTGGCGGCGATGAACACGCCCAGCAGGCAGGTGCCGAGGGCCACGATCAGCGAGTTCACGAACCACTGGAGGAACTCGGTGTCGCCCAGGACGGCCGAGTAGTTCTCGAGGCTGACCTTGCCGGCGATCTGATCGGGGTGGAGGAAGTCCGTCTTGTCCGGGCCGAGCGAGATCCAGGCGATCCAGCCCACCGGGAAGAAGGCGATGAAGCTCGCCACGAGCAGGGTGGCGTGGATCGCGAGCGAGGCGCCGAAGCTGCGCCGTCCGCGCGGGCGGGAGCGGCCGCGCCCCGCGGGACGTGAGGTCTTCGTCGCAGGTGCCGCCGCGGGACGTTCGGTCGTGATGCTCATGTCGGAGGCGTCCTTTCGTGTGTCAGGCGGCGGTCTGCTCGTTGCGGGCGAGCCAGCGCCGGTAGAAGGAGGCGAAGACGATGAGCATCGACAGGATGATCACGCCGTAGGCGGCCGATCCGGCGTAGTCGCGCGGATCCTGGCCGAAGCCGAGCCGGTACGCCCAGGTGACGAGGATCTGTGCCTCGGGTGCACCGGTCGCGCCGAACAGCAGGAAGATGACCACGAACTGGTTGAACGTCCAGATGACGCCGAGCAGGATCACGGTGGAGCTGACCGAGCGCAGGCCCGGCAGCGTGACATGGCGGAATCGCTGCCACGGGGTCGTGCCGTCCATCTCGGCGGCCTCGTACAGATCGGTGTTGATCGACTGCAGTCCGCCGAGCAGCGAGACCATCATGAAGGGCACACCGACCCAGACATTGACCATGATCGCGGAGGTGCGCTGCCAGAAGACGTCGCTGAGCCAGCCGGGCTGGGGCAGGTGGAGCCAGCCGAGTGCGGTGTTCAGGATTCCGCCCTCGTCGGCGAGTATCAGCCGCCAGGAGAAGACGGTGACGAAGGTGGGCACGGCCCACGGCAGGATCAGCACGAGACGGTAGAACGTGCGGCCGCGCAGCTTGCGGTTGAGCAGCATCGCGAGCCCGAGCCCGATGCCGTAGTGGAACGCGACACAGACGATCGTCCACACGATCGTCCAGGTGAAGTGGGGCCAGAACTGGCCGTCGGAGCCCGAGAGGATCTCCGTGTAGTTGTCCGCACCGACGAACGAGAACGAGTCCGGGATCTTGTTGACGCCGATCGTCCGGCCCACGTTGAGGCTGTCGGCGTCGGTCATCGACAGATAGACGCCGCGGATGAGCGGATACAGCACCAGGATGCCCAGGACGATGACGACCGGCGCCACCATGGCCCAGGCGTACCAGTGCTTCTCGTAGGAGAGCTTCATACGGGCGAAGAGCCCGGGGCGCGGGGCGTCACCACGCCCGCCCTTGGGGGCAGCACCCTCTACGGCGACGGTCATCTTCGGCACCTTCTCGGCAGATCTCGTCGGTGGTCGGTGGTCGGTGGGGATACGGCTGCACGGCCGGCCCGCCCCGGGTCAGGCGGGGCGGGCCGGCCGTGAGGTCAGGAGTAGTCCTTCAGCAGCTTCTTGTAGGCCGCCGCAGCGTCGTCAAGACCCTTCTGCACGCCGACCTTGCCCTGGAGGACCTTGGTCACGTGGGTCTCGAAGTCGGTGTACAGGGAGCTGTAGCTCGGGTCCGAGCCACGGGCCTTGCCACCCTCGGCGAGGACCGTCTGCATGTCGGCGAAGCCGGGCAGCGCCTTGACCTCGGCGGTGTACGCGGAGGTGCGGGTCGGCAGCGTGCTGTTCTTCAGCGCGATCTTCGCCTGGGTCTCACCGGAGGTCATGAAGCCGACGAACTTCTGCGCGGCCTTCTGGTGCGCGGCGTCGGAGCCGGCGTAGACGGACAGGTTGTGGCCGCCGATCGGGGCGCCCTTGCCGGCGGAGCCGCCCGGGACGGTGGCGAGGCCCAGGTTCGCGGCGTCCTTGAACGCAGCGCCCTTGTAGATGTTGGTGAGCTCCCAGGGACCCTGGACGATCATCGCGACCTTGCCGGTCGTGAAGGCGTCCTGCATGTGGGCGTAGGAGTCGGCGGAGACGTCGAGCTTGGCGACACCCGGGGCCTTCAGCAGGCTCTTGCTGGTCTCGATGGCCTTGACGGCCTCGGGCGAGTTGACCGTGATCTTCTTGCCCTCGGAGTCGATCAGGTCGGTGCCCTCGCCGTACAGGAACGGCATCTGGTAGTAGCCGGCCTTGTTCATCCAGAAGCCGTCCGCGTCGGTCTTCGCGGCGACGGCCTTGGAGACCTTCTTCAGCTCGTCCCAGGTGGTGGGGGCCTTGTCGAAGCCGGCCTTCTTCAGGAGCTCCTTGTTCCACATCAGCGCGAGCGAGTCGGTGACGATCGGCGCACCGTAGGTCTTGCCCTCGTACTGGGCCTGCTTGAGCAGGGCCGGGGTGATGTCCTCGGAGTTCTTCAGCGCGTCGGTGCCGTCCAGCGGCGCCAGGAACTGCGACTTCGCCCAGTTGGCCGTCCAGCCGACGTCGGCGCGGATCACGTCGGGCGCGCCCTTGCTGCCGGCCGCGGTCTGGAACTTGTTCTGGGCCTGGTCGAACGGGACGTTGACGTACGTGACCTTGATGTCCTTGTTCGCCTTCTCGAACTCGGAGATCAGGGCCTTGTAGTTGGGTGCCTCGTTCGTGGCATTGGAGGTGTCCCACCAAGTGATGGTGACGGGGCCGGCTGTGCCCTTGGAACCGCTGTCGCCGTCGCCGCCGCAAGCCGTGACCGCAAGCGCGAGGGTCGCGGTCAGCGCGGTGGCCGCTATGCCACGTCGCATGTGTACTCCTTCAACGAGGGGACCGCTCCATCGCGGCGCCGAGTCGTCGAGGAACGTAACAGGGCTGAAAACTATCCGAAAGACCTTGCGGCAATTTTCTGCAAGGTCGATTGATCGTTACATCCGTGTGTCCGGAGAGTTGCCGATGAATCGCTTGACACCTGCGCCTTCCCCAGACTGCGTCGCCCTCCGCACCCCCCGCAAGCCTTCCGCAAGAGTTTGCAAGCCTGTTACGTTCGTGTCCTGGCCGTCCGAAAGGGGTCGATTCATGCCGCGCACACCATCCACGCTGCTGAGGCCGCCGATGCCGCGGCAAGGGGCAGATTTCCGCACTCGGTGGGCAAGCTGACATGCGACAGGTACAGTCCACTCCCATGACCGCGCGGCTCTCCGACATCGCAGCCCAGGCGGGGGTCAGTGAAGCCACGGTGAGCCGCGTACTCAACGGCAAGCCCGGGGTGGCCGCGGGCACCCGCGAATCCGTCCTTGCCGCGCTCGACGTCCTCGGTTACGAGCGGCCCGTCCGCCTGCGCCGCCGCAGCGCCGGTCTGATCGGCCTGATAACGCCGGAGCTGGACAACCCGATCTTCCCCGCCTTCGCCCAGGTGATCGGTCAGGCACTGACACGCCAGGGCTACACGCCGGTGCTCGCCACCCAGACGCCCGGCGGATCGACCGAGGACGAGCTCACCGAGATGCTGGTGGACCGCGGTGTCTCCGGGATCCTCTTCGTCTCCGGTCTGCACGCCGACACCACCGCGGACATGCAGCGCTACGACCAGCTGCGCGGCCAGGGCGTCCCCTTTGTTCTTGTCAACGGATTCTCCGAGCACGTCCAGGCTCCTTTCGTCTCGCCCGACGACCGGGCGGCGATGCAGCTGGCCGTCACGCATCTGGTCTCGCTCGGCCACACCCGGATCGGTCTGGCACTCGGCCCCCGGCGGTTCGTGCCGGTGCTCCGCAAGATCGAGGGCTTCCAGCTCGCCATGAAGGAGAAGCTGGGACTCGCTCCGGAGGAGTCCGTGGCGCTGATCCAGCACTCGCTGTACTCCCTGGAGGGCGGTCAGGCCGCCGCGACCGCGCTGATCGCCCGGGGTTGCACGGCGATCGTGTGCGCCAGCGACATGATGGCGCTGGGCGCGATCCGGGCCGCCCGGCAGCAGGGGCTGAACGTCCCCAAGGACATCTCGGTGGTCGGCTTCGACGACTCGCCCCTCATAGCGTTCACCGATCCCCCGCTGACCACCATCCGCCAGCCGGTGCAGGCGATGGGACAGGCGGCGGTGCGTGCGCTGCTCGAGGAGATCGGCGGTACGCCGGCCCCGCACAGCGAGTTCGTCTTCATGCCGGAGCTCGTGGTGCGCGGATCGACCGCCTCCGGCGCCAGGCGCGCAGCCGTCGCGGAGCGAGGCGTCTGACGTGAGCGATCCGGGCTACGACATGCTGGTGGTCGGCGGCGCCGGAGTGGACACGATCGTCCGGGTCGAGGCGCTTCACCTGCCGCCGGGCGACTCGGTGTTCGTACCGCCGGTGCACGACTACGTGGGCCACACCGGGAACGGTGTCGCGCTGGGCTGCCATGCGCTGGGCCTGACCACCAAGTTCATCGACTTCCTCGGCGACGATCCGCAGGGCCGGACGGTGCTGGCCGCGTACGCCGCCGGCGGCCTCGACTTCAGCCATGTCGTCTCGCCGCACGGCACCCCGCGCGGAGTCAATCTCGTCGACCGCGAAGGCCGCCGTTTCTCGTTCTACGACGGCCGCCACCCGGCCGATCTACGGCTGCCGCGCGACTTCTACCTCCCGTACCTGGAACGCGCCCGCCACGTCCATCTCTCGATCGTCGGCCACAACCGGGACATGTATGAGGACATCCACCGGCTCGGCGTGACCAGCTCCACCGATCTGCACGACTGGGACGGCCGCAATCCGCACCACCGCACCTACGCCCTGGCGTCCGACTACGTCTTCCTGAGCGCCGCCGCGATCCACGACCGGCTCGACGAGGTGCTGCACGCGATCCTCGACGAGGGCCGGGCACGGCTGGTGGTGGCCACCGACGGAGCCGACGGCTGCCATGTGCTGGTGCGCGGCGAGCGGCAGGTGCGCCACTTCCCCGCGGTGCGCCCCGAGCGCCCCGTGGTCGACACCAACGGCGCGGGGGACGCCTTCGTCACCGCCTTCCTGCACACGCTGTTCCAGGGGCGTGAGATCGAGGAGTGCGTGCTGGCCGGTTCCGTCTCCGGGGCTTTCGCCTGCGGCTCGGTGGGCACGCACACCGAGTTCATCGACCGGCCGGGCCTGCGCGCCGCCTGCGAGCGGGTCTAGGCCCTTCGGTCGGCGTCGGGTTTGGACGAGGATCGCGGTGAGTCCCCTCCAGGCTTCCGCGACATCAGTTCCGGCAGCGCGGACAGGGCCTGGAGCCCCTTCAGGAATCCGGCCCGGTCGGCGGCCGACAGCTGGGTGGGGCGAGCCGGGAGTCGTCGTCCGGGACGGCACGCGACAACCACACCCGCCCGGAGTGCGGGGCGTAGGCCCGGGTGACGGTCTGGACGGTGCGGTTGCCCGCGGCGGTCCCGGGCCTCGGCCGGAGGGTGACACAGCCGCTGGTGTCAGCCGGCTTTCCGCAGCACCGTGGTGGAGCGCCAGGTGGCGCCCGCCTCGCAATATCCCGGTTCAACTCCCTAGCTCGGTCTGGGACATGGGGACGACCAGCACCACCAACCCGTACACAACGGCCGATACGTGTACACCCCTTGAAGAATCCAGCACTAGTGTCCTGAGTCCTTGATCCGTCGGCAGTATGCGGCGAGGGCTTCGAGGATCTGGTCAGCAGTCTTGGTCCAGACGTAGGGACGGGGGTTGTTGTTCCAGTCTGCGACCCAGGCGCGGATGTCGCGTTCCAGTGCCTGGACAGAGCGGTGGACGCCCCGGCGGAGCTTCTTGGCCGTCAGTTCGGCGAACCACCGCTCCACCATGTTCAGCCAGGACGAGCCGGTTGGTGTGAAGTGCAGCTGGAAGCGGGGGTGGGCCAGCAGCCACTTCTTGATCGCCTCGGTCTTGTGGGTGGCGTAGTTGTCGCAGATCAGATGTACGTCCAGGCCGGCGGGGACCTCGCGGTCGAGTTTGGCGAGGAACTTCTTGAACTCGGCGGCGCGGTGGCGGCGGTGGAGCGAGCCGATGACCCTCCCGCTGGCCATGTCCAGGGCCGCGAAGAGGGTGGTGGTGCCCGAGCGCAGGTAGTCATGGCTGGCGCGCTCGGGCACTCCGGGCATCATCGGCAGCACCGGCTGGGACCGGTCCAGGGCCCTGAATCTGCGACTTCTCATCCACGCATAACACCAGGGCCCGCTCGGGTGGGTCGAGGTAGAGGCCGACCACGTCGTGGACCTTGTCCACGAAGAACGGGTCGGTGGACAGCTTGAACGTCTCAGCCCGGTGCGGCTGCAGGCCGAATGCCCGCCAGACCCGGGAGACCGTCGACTGCGACAAGCCGACCCGCTCGGCCATCGACCGGGTCGACCAGTGCGTGGCGTTCTTCGGCTTGGTCTCCAAGGTGGCTCTCACCAGCTCGGCGACCTGTTCGTCGGTGACCGTGCGGACCCGGCCCGGCCGGGGCGCGTCTCCGAGCCCGTCCAGTCGGTCCTTGACAAACCGGGCCCGCCACTTGGAGACCGTCTCGGTCGTGACCCCCACCGCACCGGCCACCGCGCTTGCCGACCGGGGCAGCCCATCCGGCTCCACCTCCGCGCACGCCAACACAATCCGCGCTCTCAACGCCAGAGCCTGTGGAGTCGATTGACCCCGCACCCACGAGCCGAGCACCTGCCGCTCGTGATCCGACAACACCAACTCGGCCAGCTTCGGCCCAGGACGTCCCATGCACTGAAAAACGACGGATCAAGGACTCAGGACCGTGGCGAGCCGCATGTCACCGCACTACCGGGCGCTGTCCCCCGGCGTGATGAGGGTGGACGCGGTGTCCTTGTCGTTCTGCTTGTGCGGGTCCTTGTCGTCGCCGTAGACCGTGGCGGTGTTCTCCACGGTGGTGGGCTCCAGGACGGAGGCCGCGGTGCCGGTCACCTCGATCTCGACCTTGTCGCCCTTCTCCAGCGGACCACCCGTGCAGGAGAGGAGGCCGTCGGCGATCTCGCACCCTTCGGTCGAGGTGGAGGGCGACTGGAGCTCCGCCGGGAGGTCGTCGGTCAGGGACCAGCCGGAGGAGTCGCCCGTGCCCTTACCCCTGTGCTTGTCCTTGTCCTTGTCCTTGCCCTTCTCCCTCTCGTCCTTGCTCACGTTCTTCACCGTGATGCGGTAGGTGATCCCGCCGCCCGACGTGACTTCCCTGGGGGCTCGCTTGTGCACCGCGAGGTCGGCCTTGGAGTCGAGGAAGCAGGAGGTGGCGTCGAGGTTCACCAGCTCCTGGTCAGGGACCTGGTCCTGCGTCGACAGGATGGTGAACTCGGGGTCGGCGGAGGTCGCGTTCTTCACGTGCACCCGGAAGAGCTCTCCGTTTGAATTCCGGAAGAATCCGAGATCGCCGTTGCCGTAGACGAAGACGCCGCCGAAGTCCGAACCGCCCGGAAGGACACCGGGGAAGAAGTCGATGTCCCCGTTGGAGACGCGGATGCGCGCGATGGCGCCGTCGTCGGTCGAGCCCCACAGGAATCCGTCGCGGAACGCGATGTCGAAGATGTCGAGTTCCGGGTCCGACAGCTCCGGAACGTCGATGGAGCCCGTGACCGAGCGGGACTTTACGTCTACCTTGTAGATCGTCGGCGTATCGTCCGCCAGGATGTAGTAGTTGCCCTTGTCGTCGAACGTGCCCGAGATGTAGAGGGCTTCCGGCAGGCCGGAAATGGGACCGAGGTTGGTGAAGTCGCCATTGCGGTCGAAGCGGACCAGGTCGTTGTTCGCGTTGCCGAACGTGGTCCCGTAGAGGAAGCGGTCGCGCGGGTTCACGCCGATGGCGTTGTAGAGGAACGGCGGCGGGCTGCCCAGCGCCGTGAACTGGTACGTTCCGGCCCCTCTGTCGGCGGTGTAGAGCTGGTCCGCGAGGTTGCCGAACGAGGCGTAGACCTTCCCGTCGCAGTCAACGCCCTTCTCCTTGTGCGGCTGCTGCGCGACAGCCGGCGCGGGGGCCGGGGCGGCACCGGCTGGTGACGCCAGCAGGCCGGCAGCGAGTCCTGCGACGATTCCCACCGCACTCAGTGCGGAAAGGGCGCGCAGTCGCCGCTTTCCGTGGTTCGGCCCGTTCGTTCCTCGACGAATCACGAACATGCACCTTTCACGATCAAGGCGGATGTGACGGACAAGGATCAGCACAGGGAATGTCGGGTCGAATATCGCGGCTCGGGCTTTGAGGAGGAGTTCGCTCCAATGCACCAGGGAAAGGCCCGGGTGTTTTTCGGATCATCGGAACGTCCGCCTGGCCGCGTCACCGGCCGGCGGACCGGCCTGTTTGAATGGGTCCGGTGAACGTGATCGAGATCGTGGTGGTCGTCCTCGGCGCCGCGGGAGCCGGGTGGCTCCTGCGGCGCAAGCACCTCGCGCGGGTGGCCGCCGGGCCCGTGGCCGGGATCCCCGGCATGGCGCGCCGGCCCGCAGGTGAGGGGCGCTGGCGGGCGGGCCGGCTGTACGCGGACCAGGGCGAGGGCGCGGCCCGCTGGGTCCCGGCGCGGGGCGAGCCCCTGCCGCTGCCGGGCGGCCGCGCCACCGGCGTGCGGGCCCCGTCCGTGAAGGAGGGGATCTCCATCAACCCCGGGTCGCGGATCGTCGCGTGCGCGTACGAGGGCGGCGGGAGCATGGAGATCGCCGTCATGCCGATGGACCTGCGGGAGCTGCTCGTGGCGCTCCCGCAGGAAGAGACGGCCTAGTGTCCCGAGTCTTAGGAGCACCACATATCTAGGCTTTGGGGTTCGGCAGGCGGTTCAGGTAGGCGGCGAGGCGTTCGAAGATCTCGTCGGCGGATTTGGTCCAGGTGAACGGCTTGGGGTCTTCGTTCCAGTGGGCGATCCAGTCGCGGATGTCCTTCTCCAGCGCTTGTACGTTCTTGTGGACGCCGCGCCGTATCTGCTTGTCCGTCAACAGCCCGAACCAGCGCTCTACTTGATTGCTTGCCAGGACGAACTGGTGGGCGTGAAGTGCATGTGGAAGCGCGGGTGCGCGAGCAGCCATTTCTGGATGGCGGGGGTCTTGTGGGTGGCGTAGTTGTCGCAGATCAGGTGGACGTCGAGCTCGGCGGGGACCTCCTTGTCGAGCTTGGCGAGGAACTTCTTGAACTCGGCGGCGCGGTGGCGGCGGTGCGGGGAGCCGATGACCTCGCCGGTGGCGGTGTTGAGCGCCGCGAACAAGGTGGTGACGCCTCCGCGCAGGTAGTCGTGGGTGCGGCGTTCGGGCATGCCGGGCATCATCGGCAGCACCGGGGCCGAGCGGTCCAGCGCCTGGATTTGCGATTTCTCGTCGACGCAGAGCACGATGGCGCGCTCGGGCGGATCGAGGTATAGGCCCACAACATCGCGGACCTTCTCGACGAACTGTGGGTCCTTGCTCAGCTTGAAAGTGTCGACCTGGTGCGGCTTGAGGCCGAAGGTGCGCCAGATCCGTGAGACCGTCGACTGGCTCAGCCCGCTCTGCTTCGCCATCTCGCGCGTGGACCAGTGCGTGGCGCCCTTCGGCGTCGCCTCCAGGGTCCGCACGATCACGTCCTCGACCTGCTCGTCGGTCACCGTGCGCGCCGGGCCCGGCCGCTTCTCGTCGGCCAGGCCCTCCAGTCGGTTGGCCGCGAACCGCTTCCGCCATGCGGCCACCGTGGTCGGGTGGATCCCGAGGTCCGCGCCCACCGCAGTGTTCGACAACCCGTCAGCGCACGCGAGGACGATCCGGCAGCGCAAGGCCAGAGCCTGCGCTGACGTCGCCCGCCGTGACCAGCGTAGCAACGTCTCACGCTCGTCATCCGTCAGGACCACTTCGACCGTCGGCCGACCCATGCGCGCCATGAGCCAAGCATACTTCTACAGCTTTCCTAAGACTCGGGACACTAGGTCCTGTCCGGGCGGTAGATGGTGTGCATACGGGCCGGGTCGCCGAG
This sequence comes from Streptomyces sp. NBC_00390, assembly GCF_036057275.1. Classification (NCBI taxonomy): domain Bacteria; kingdom Bacillati; phylum Actinomycetota; class Actinomycetes; order Kitasatosporales; family Streptomycetaceae; genus Streptomyces; species Streptomyces sp. NBC_00390. Next base: position 1,956,873 of record NZ_CP107945.1, read on the forward strand.
CACATCGACCACGAACAGCCCCAGGTCGGAGCGCTCGCCCTCCAGGAAGGGCAGCATGGGGTCCTCGGCCGCGTCGGCGGCGGAGTCGGGTGCCGCGTACCCGAGGGTCGTGCCGCCGACGGTCAGCACGCGGCGGCCGCCCTCCCGCATGTAGTGGACCTCGAGTTCGCCGTCGGCGACGAAGTCCTGCTTTCCCAGGCGCAGCCGCAGGACTCCCCGCTCCCGGTAGAGCACCACCAGCACCCCGGCCGGCTCACCGTAGACACCGGCCCCGTCCGCCGTGTCGCCGCGCTGCCGCGGGCCGAGTTCGCCGGTCTTCGGGTCGAACAGGGCCCACTCCGCCGGGCGGTCGAACGACCTGACGGTGATCATTGCCTTGGTTACCCCCATGCCCGCAACCCTACTTTCCAGTACGCAAGGGCAGTTGACGACGCGCGGCGTCCCTGCGGCCGCTCCTCGACAAGCCGGAGCGCGCCACCTGATAATGGGAGCGCTCCCGACTCCCCCGAGCGCGTCGTTGCGGAGAGAATCGGCAGGACGGCACCATCCCTCAACGGAGGTCACGCATGGCAGCACGGGGGCGCCCGAGCCAGCCCACGCTCGAGCAGGTGGCCGCACTGGCCGGCGTCGGGCGAGGCACCGTGTCACGGGTGATCAACAAGTCGCCGGGGGTGCGGGACTCCACGCGCCACGCCGTCGAGCAGGCCATCGCCGAGCTGGGCTACGTACCCAACCATGCCGCCCGCGCGCTTGCCGGCAGCCGTACCGACGCGGTGGCGCTGGTGGTCCCCGAGACCGAGAAGCGCTTCTTCACCGAGCCGTACTTCTCCGAGATCATCCATGGTGTCGGCATCGGGCTCGCCGACACCGAACTACAGCTCCTGCTGACCTTGGTGCGGTCGGAGCGGGAGCGCACCCGGTTCCTGCAGTACGCCAGGGCAAGGCGCATCGACGGCGTACTGCTGGTCTCGGTGCACCGCAGCGACCCGCTGCCCGACCTGCTCTCCGAGATGGACATGCCGACCGTCCTCAACGGCCGCCGCCGCGGCGACGAGACGGTCTCCTACGTCGACTCCGACAACGCGGGCGGCGCGCGGCTCGCGGTGCGGCACCTGTCCGCGATCGGGCGCCGCAAGATCGTCACGATCACCGGCCCCGGCGACATGTACGTGGCCCGGTGCCGGCTGCGCGGCTACGAGGAGGAGGTGCGCACCTCCTGCCCGGACTTCGACCCCTCGTGGGCCGCCGGCGGCGACTTCACCGAGGAGAGCGGCCGCCACGCCATGACGGAACTCCTGCGCCGCCACGGTGACCTGGACGCGGTCTTCGCGGCCTCCGACGTGATGGCCGCGGGCGCGCTGCACGCGCTGCGCGCGGCGGGACGCCGGGTGCCGGACGATGTGGCGGTCATCGGGTTCGACGACTCACCACTCGCCCAGCACACCGATCCCCAGCTCACGACGGTCCGTCAGCCGGTCGAGGAGATGGGCCGGACGATGGCGGGTGTCCTGATCGAGCAGATGGCCGACCCGGGGGCGGCGTGGCGCAATGTGGTGCTGCGGACGGAACTGATCCGGCGCGGTACGGCGTGAACCATGGAGTGATCGAGGGCAGTTGACGCCCCGTTGAATCCGCTGGGACCGGGAGCGCTCCCAGCCTCGCGGGGCGCTGGGCAGGGGGTGCCTCTGCCCCGGGGCGAGTGACGCGCCGGGGGCGCGCGGGCGCCGGGCCCTCCCCTCCCGCGGGTGCCGGCGCCTGCGACTGCCCCGGGGCGAGTGCTCACGGCGGGCGCCTCCGCGATGATGCCGACCCGCGTCCGTGGTCCCCTGGACCGGGGGACCACGGGCCCACAGGCCAGGACCCGGAGCGCCGCACGCGGTCCCCACGCGGCTCCCGTACGCCGCAGCCGGCGAGTGCTCCGTCGGCCCGCCGGTCACGCCTGCGGCCTGGTCGTCGCCGTCCCCGCAGGCCGACGCCCACGCGCGCCACGGACTCTCCGACTCCGCCTGCTCGCGCCGCAGTTCAGGGCCCCGGGTCGCAATGACCTGGGCCCGTGACGCGCGCACCCGCTCCGGCCGGCAGCCGACGAGCGGGTCATGCCCCCGCCGCGTCCACCTCCGTGCGCACCCTGCGTGCCGCCGCGACCAGGTTCTCCAGCGACTGCCTGGTCTCCGGCCAGCCGCGGGTCTTCAGGCCGCAGTCCGGGTTCACCCACAACCGCTCGGCCGGGATCGCCAGGAGGCCCTTGTGCAGGAGGTCGGCTGCCTCGTCCACACCGGGGACGCGCGGGGAGTGGATGTCGTACACGCCGGGGCCGACCTCGCGGGGGTATCCCGCCGTGGCCAGTTCGCCGGCGACCTGCATATGGGAACGGGCTGCCTCCAGGCTGATGACGTCGGCGTCGAGGTCGTCGATGGCCCGGAGGATGTCGCCGAACTCGGCGTAGCACATGTGGGTGTGGATCTGGGTCCCAGGACGCACGCCACTGGTGGTCAGGCGGAACGCCTCCGTCGCCCACGCCAGGTACGCGGCGCGGCCGGAGCTGCGCAGCGGCAGGGTCTCGCGCAGGGCGGGCTCGTCCACCTGGATCACCGATGTACCGGCCTCCTCGAGATCGTTCACCTCGTCCCTCAGAGCCAGCGCGACCTGGCGGGCGGTCTCACCGAGCGGCTGGTCGTCGCGGACGAAGGACCAGGCGAGCATCGTGACCGGGCCGGTGAGCATGCCCTTGACCGGGCGGTCGGTGAGCGACTGGGCGTAGCGCGTCCAGCGCAGGGTCATCGGCTCGGGGCGGGAGATGTCACCGGCGAGGATCGGCGGGCGGACGTAGCGGGTGCCGTACGACTGGACCCAGCCGTGCCGGGTGGCGAGGTAGCCGGTGAGCTGCTCGGCGAAGTACTGGACCATGTCGTTGCGTTCGGGCTCGCCGTGCACCAGGACGTCGATGCCGGCCTTCTCCTGGAAGGCGATCACCTCGCGGACCTCCGCCTCGATGCGCCCCTCGTACGCATCCTGCCCGATCCGGCCGGCCCGCAACTCCGCCCGTGCGGCGCGCAGCTCGCCGGTCTGCGGGAAGGAGCCGATGGTGGTCGTCGGCAACAGCGGCAGACCGAGGTGGGTGCGCTGCGCCACGGCCCGCTCCGGGTACGGCTGCGGGCGGCGGGCGTCCGTGCCGGTGACCGCGGCCGTTCGGGCCCGTACGGCGGGGTCGTGGGTGAGTGCCGAGGCGGCGCGGGAAGCCAAGGCGGCACGGTTGGCGGCGAGTTCCGCGGCAATGGCGTCCGTGCCCCGAGCGAGCCCGCGGGCAAGGATGACGGTCTCGGTGGTCTTCTGGCGGGCGAAGGCGAGCCAGCGGGCGATTTGCGGGTCGATGTCCCGTTCCGTGGTGACGTCGAGCGGCACGTGCAGCAGAGAGCAGGAGGCGGAGACGTCGACCCGGTCGGCGAGAGCGAGCAGGGTGCCGAGTGTGGCCAGTGACTTCTCGAAGTCGTTGATCCAGATGTTGCGTCCGTCGACGACGCCCGCGACCAGCCGCTTGCCGGGCAGCCCGCCGACCGCCGCGAGGTCTTCGAGGTTGCCCGCGGCGGGCCCCGTGAAGTCCATGGCCAGCCCGTCGACGGGTGCCTTCGCGAGGACGGGAAGGGCCTCGCCCAGCCGGTCGAAGTACGAGGCGACGAGCAGCTTCGGCCGCTCCATGAGCGCGCCCAGATCGCGGTAGGCGCGGGCGGCCGCGTTCAGCTCGGCCGGGGTGCGGTCCTGCACGAGAGCGGGCTCGTCGAGCTGCACCCACTCCGCGCCGGCTGCGCACAGTTCGGCGAGCACCTGTGCGTACACGGGCAGCAGCCGGTCAAGCAGCGTGAGAGGTTCGAAGTCGGGAGCGACTCCCGGCGCGGGCTTGGCCAGCAGCAGATACGTCACGGGCCCGAGGAGCACGGGCCGGGCGATCAGGCCCAGGGCGCGTGCCTCGGTGAACTCGCCGACCTGCTTGCCGGCGTCGGCGCGGAAGACGGTGTACGGCCCGAGTTCGGGAACGAGGTAGTGGTAGTTGGTGTCGAACCACTTGGTCATCTCGAGCGGCAGCACGTCCTGGGCGCCGCGGGCCATGGCGAAGTACCCGTCCAGCGCGTCCTGTTGGACGGCAGCGCGATGGCGGACCGGGATCGCGCCGACCATCACACTGGTGTCCAGGACATGGTCGTAGTACGAGAAGTCGCCGGTCGGGACCTCGTGGAGGCCGGCGTCGGCGAGCTGCTGCAAGTTGGCGCCGCGCAGCCGGGCGGCGGTGCGGTGCAGGTCCTGCGCCGAGACCCGGCCCTTCCAATAGCCTTCGACGGCCTTCTTGAGCTCCCGGTTCGGGCCCTGCCGGGGGTGGCCGTACACGGTGGATGTCACGGAACTGATCACGGAACTGGTCACGGAACTCTCCTTCGCGAGTCGTGGGACGACCCCGGGCCCCATAAGGGCGCGCGAAGGAACGGGGCAGCCGTGCCACCCGTACCGCCGACCCGCCCACGAGGTCACCGAGATCTCCGTGCACGTCGTCGCACACGGGCAGTGGCAGGTCTTCGGACTCATGGGCGCGCCTCATGTCGGGCGAGGCACCTACTGGCCGTCGCTTCCCGGACCCGTACGACGGATCCAGTGCGTATGACGGCGTTCGTTCCCACATACCGCTGCGGGGCAGTCCCGGATTCCCACCGGGTTCCCTCTTGCGACGCTCCTGCCTGGAGGACAGGGGCGAACCAGCTGCGCGGCAAGCCTACGCCAGGGGGACGCACCGCGTGGGCGGAGCGGCCCGTCTCCTGCTCGGCACCCGCTCCACAGCGGCCGCGGCAACGACCAGGTCCCTCAGCGGCGGGGGTGAACCCGCGACGAGGGCCGACGCGAAACGGCGTGACCCCGCTCGGGGACGCCTTGAGTCCCCGGGCCTGCGGATACGTATTGCCGGGATGTGGCGGTGCGGGGCGGCGAGGACGTGGATGATGGGCGCGGCATGACCGCGACCACCCACTCCTGTGCACCCTCCGTGAGCCGCTGCCCCGCCGACGGCGGACAGGCCGAGCGGTGGCTGCGGGCTGGGCTCTTCGCGGTGATCAGTACGGTGCTGGCCGCGGTGGGCCATCATCTGGGATCGAAGGACCCCGTGCTGTGGCCGCGGCTGCTGGGGGCGGGTGTCCTGGTGTTCCTCGCCGCCCTGCCGGGTGCAGGGCGTGCCCGTCGGCCGGCCCCGGTGCTGGCGGCGACGCTCGCCGCACAACTGGTGCTGCACCGCGGTCTGTCCGTGAGTTCCGGGGCGAGTGCAGCGCCGGAGCACCGGGCCCATGGTGCTGCGGGCCAGGAGTACGCGACCCACCACAGCGTCTCGCTGATGCTCGTGGCGCATGTCGTGGCGGCCGTGTCCGTCGCCGTGCTGATGCAGCGCGCCGACCGGCGGCTGTCCGAACTGCCGCATGCCGCGGGGCGATGGGTCGAGGCCGCCGCCGCCGCACTGGCCGCCGCGGCGGGGCGGCTGTCGCTGTGGCCTGCCGACCGGACGGGCCGGCCTGCCGTGCCGATGCCCGCCGCCCGTCGCCCTGTCCCGCTCCGGGCGCGGCTTGTTCATGTCGTGGTGCGCAGGGGGCCACCGGGGGCGGGGTGTTCCATCGCCGTCCCCCTCGTCACGCGCCGATCAGCGCCGCATCCGAAAGAGCCCGCACACATGAACACATCACGCATCTCCCGTTCCGTCCGCCGCCTCGGGCTGGTCACCGCCGCCGCGATGGTCACCGTCGTCGCCGGGGCGACGACCGCGGCCGCGCACGCCGAAGTGACCGCCTCCGACGCCCGTGCGCTCGCCGAGAACGTCACCCTGACCTTCACCTCCGAGGCCGAGTCGGACACCGCCGGCATCAAGGAGCTGCGGATCGTCCTGCCCGAAGGCATCGCACCGGACGCGGTCACACTCAAGGACGCCCCGAAGGGATGGAAGCTGACACCCACTTCGGAGGGTTACACGGTGGGCGGCACCACGCTCCGGACCGGTACGGACGCCGAGTACAGCGTCGTCGTACGGCAGTTGCCGGATGCGACGTCCCTGGCGTTCAAGACCGTCGAGACATACGGCGACGGGGAGGTCGCGCGGTGGATCGAGGTGCCGGGCGACGGTGAGCAGGTGGAGAATCCGGCACCGCTGCTGAAGCTGGAGCCGGCCGCGCGCGGCGCGAAGCCGATCGCGCCGAGCCCGAGCACAAGCCCGGCCACGGACGGCAAGCCGTCCTCGGACGGGAGCGCGCCCGCGAAGTCTCCTGCGTCATCCGCGTCGCAGCCGGCGAAGGCCGGCAAGGAGAGCGACAGCGGCACCACGGGTGTCATCCTCGGCGTGATCGCTGCCGTGGCCGTCCTGGGCGCGGGCGGCGCGCTGTGGTTCAAGCGCCGTAACAGCGCCTCGGCGTAGGGTCCGGCACGCGCGGGCCGCGAGCGTGCTGCCGCTCACGGTCCGCCGTGTGATCGCGGCCGCTGGGTGATCTCCCCGTGCCGCGCGGACGCCCGCGCGGCACGGGGCCCGCCTTGTCCGACGAGGCCCTGATCCCCTTGGCCGAACAGCCCGCCGGATCAGCCGGTCAGATCAGCCCTTGCGCGAGCATCGCGTCGGCGACCCGCTCGAACCCCGCGATATTGGCCCCGGTCACATAGTCCCCGGGCACCCCGTAGTGCTCCGCCGTCTCGTGGCAGATGCGGTGGATGTCGCCCATGATCCCGGTCAGTTCGGCCTCGACGCGCTCGGGGGTCCAGGAGTCCCTGGCGGCGTTCTGGCGCATCTCCAGAGCGCTGACGGCGACGCCGCCGGCGTTGGCGGCCTTGCCCGGGCCGAACGCCACCCCCGCGTCCTGCAGCGTGCGCACCGCTTCCGGGGTCGTCGGCATGTTCGCGCCCTCGGCGACGGCTTTGACCCCGTTGCGCACAAGGGCGAGCGCGTCCCGCTCGTGGAGTTCGTTCTGGGTCGCCGACGGGAACGCGAGGTCCGCGGCCACGTCCCATACACGGCCGCCGCGCACGTACTGGGCGGAGGCGCCACGGCGTTGCGCGTACTCGCTGATGCGTGCGCGCTCGACTTCCTTGACCTGCTTGAGCAGTTCGAGGTCGATGCCCTTCTCGTCCACGACATAGCCCTCGGAGTCGGAGCACGTCAGCGGGTGGGCGCCGCGGCGGCCGAGCATCTCGATGGTGTAGATGGCGACATTGCCGGAGCCGGAGACCACGGCCGTCTGGCCCTGGAGGTCCTCGCCGCGGCCTCGGAGCATCTCGGCGGCGAACAGCACACTGCCGTAGCCGGTGGCCTGGGTGCGGATCGCCGAGCCGCCCCATGCCTGGCCCTTGCCGGTGAGGACACCCGCCTCCCAGCGGTTGGTGATGCGACGGTACTGGCCGAAGAGATAGCCGATCTCGCGGCCGCCGACGCCGATGTCACCGGCGGGGACATCGGTGTGCTCGCCGATGTGCCGGTGCAGCTCGGTCATGAACGACTGGCAGAAGCGCATGACTTCGGCGTCCGACCGGCCGCGGGGATCGAAGTCGCTGCCGCCCTTGCCGCCTCCGATACCCAGTCCGGTGAGGGCGTTCTTGAAGATCTGCTCGAAGCCGAGAAACTTCACGACCCCCAGATTCACCGATGGGTGGAAGCGCAGGCCGCCCTTGTACGGGCCGAGCGCGCTGTTGAACTCGACCCTGAATCCCCGGTTGACGTGCACGTCACCGCGATCGTCCTGCCAGGGCACCCGGAAGATGATCTGCCGCTCTGGTTCGCAGATCCGCTCGATGAGCCCTGGCTGCGCGTACTCGGGACGCGCCGCGAACACCGGTGCCAGGCTCTCCAGCACTTCCCGTGCTGCCTGATGGAATTCCGGCTCCGCGGGGTTGCGCCGCTCGAGATCCGCGCGCAGCGAAGCCAGTCGGTCGGTCGAGGATGACAGTGTCACAGATTGTCCCTTCCTGCCCAGACGGCGGGTGACGGCCGGGCCGCACGGACGGCGGTCCCGGTGTCGGTGCCGGCGATCAGTACGGCCGGGCCGCCGGTGCCGTTCAGTCCGAAGGCCGTGTCCAGTCGCCGCATCGCGGCCATCTTGTCGTCTGCCTCTGAGGCCGCGTCGGACCATGGTGGCATCCGGAGCGTCGGTGGCATGACGGACATCCGGGACTCCCGGCGCACACGCGCGGCAGCGCATCAGTCCTCACGCCCCCGCGCTACCAGGTGCGCGCGGCCTGGAGGAGGTGGTCGCGGACGCGGGCGACATGCGGGTTGCCGGCGGAGCCGGGGCGCTGGACGAGGTAGCCGGTGTTGATCGGCGGGTCCTCGGGGTCATGGAGCAGGACCAGCGCGCCGGAGGCGAGTTCGTCCAGGCACAGATAGCGCGGCAGCACGGTCCAGCCGGCGCCCGCGACGGCCGCGGTGAGCACACCGCGGAGGTCGGGGACGGTGACGGCGGCGTGGCTGCCGAGGCGTTTGCCGAAGACGTGCCGCCAGTAGCGGCGGGCGATGGGCAGATCCTCGGCGTAGCTGATCAGGGGAACGCCGTGGAGGGCCGCCGGCATGTCGGCGGCGGGTCCGTCCGCTCCCCCGATCCGCTCCGCCCACACCGGCGCGGCCACGAGCACGAACTCCTCGTCGGTCATCGGTACGGCCGTCAGCGCCCGCCCGCGCGGCCGGTGGGTGGAGATGAGCAGGTCGTGGCGGCCGGAGCGCAGCTCGTCGAGGAGCGGGTCGGTCAGCCCGGTGGTCACGCGCAGTCGTACGCCGTCCGCGACCAGGGGGGCGAGCGCGGGAAGGGCGCGTACGCACAGCAGCTCGGCCGGCCCGGCGAGATGCACGGGTTCGGCGGGCCCCTCCTCGTGGAAGCCTCCCTGTCCGGTGACGGCGGCCAGGTCGTCGAGCGGTGTGCCGATCCGGGCGGCGAGCTCGTCGGCGAACGGCGCGGGGGCGACTCCCCGGGGCAGCCGCTCGAACAGCTCACGGCCCAGCGCTCGCTCCAGGGCACGCATCTGGGTGGTCACCGTCGGCTGGGACAGACCCACCAGATGTGCGGCGGCCGTGAAGGATCCGGAGCGGTACACGGCGAGGAAGGTGCGCAGCAGATTCAGGTCCACGGGCGCTGCCGCGCCCGGGCGGGGCGCTACGGCCGACCCATCGGAATCCTTTTGTTCCATACGAGCAGTGTAGGCAACCCATTGGATCTTCTATGGCAGACAGCGGGCTTCCTATTGGATGTCCGCCGACGGGCGGTCTACCGTCGAGCACATGGCAAACATCCTTTTCGTCCTGACCGGCGCCGACTCCTGGACGCTGGCGGACGGCACCGAGCACCCCACCGGATTCTGGGCCGAGGAGGCCGTCACGCCCGCCGAGGCGCTGAAAGCGGCCGGCCACACGATCGTGGTCGCCACCCCGGGCGGCGTCGTACCGACGGTGGACGAGGCGAGCCTGGACCCGGCGGTCCACGGCGGCCACGACGGCGCCGAGAAGGCCAGGAACGCGCTTGAGGCGATCACCGAACTGAAGCGGCCGATCAGGCTGGAGGACGTCGATCCGGCGGAGTACGACGCCGTCTTCTACCCCGGCGGACACGGCCCGATGCAGGATCTGGCGGTCCACGCCGGCTCGGGTGAGCTGCTGACGGCCGTCCTCGCGTCCGGCAAGCCGCTCGCCGTGGTCTGCCACGGACCGGCCGCGCTGCTGGCCGCACGGAACGCCGACGGCGGCTCGCCCTTCGCGGGCTATCGGCTCACCGGCTTCACGAACGCCGAGGAGAGCCAGGCCGGCTTCGCCGACAAGGCGAAGTGGCTGCTCCAGGACCGCCTCGTGGAGCTCGGCGCCGACTTCCAGGAGGCCGAGCCGTGGACGGCGCACGTGGTCGTCGACCGCAATCTGGTGACCGGCCAGAACCCGGCATCGTCCGCTCCCGTGGCGGCCGAGCTCCTCAAGGCGCTCGGCTGACACCTTCACCCCTGTGGGAAAATCAGGGAGGACCACCCTGTTCCTGGGCCAGGAGGTGGATCATGGGACAGGCACGTGAGGTCATGGACCGGCTCACCGAGGCCCTGGCCCCGACACCGGACCTCAAGGCCATCGCCGCACTGTTCGCGCAGGACGCCGTCGCCGTCACACCGGACGCCGGGGAGATCACCGGACGCGACAACATCGTCGAGTACTGGCGCCAGATGACGGACGCGGTGTCGGAGACCACCTACGAGCGGGTGGCCGCCTACGAGTCGGGCAACACGGCGATCGACGAAGGGATCTTCGGCGGCAGGAACACCGGGCCGCTCCAGCTGTCCTCCGGAGAGCTGCTGCCGCCGACCGGCAACGTCATCAGGATCCGCGGCTGCGACTTCGCCACGGTCCAGGACGGGCTGATCGTCAACTACCGCGTCTATTTCAACCAGCTGGACTTCCTCGAACAGCTGGGGCTGCTGCCGGTCCTGCCGTCCTGATGTGCCCGTCATCACCCGGACGCGTGCCGCGGACGGGTGAGTGAGGACGGGGGCTCAGCCGTCCGGCGCCCGGAGGATTTCGCTCAGGGCCCGGACGGTCGGCGTCAGATACAGCCGGCGCAGGGTGAGCGCCGGGAGTCCGCGTTCACGCATGGTCGCGCCGACCCGGACCGCGTGGAGCGAATTCCCGCCCAGGTCGAAGAAGTTGTCGTCGGGGCCGACGGGAACGCCCAGCACCGTCTCCCAGACCTCGATCAGGGCGGCGGTCAGCCGGTCCGCGTCGGCCGCTTCCGGTCCGGGCCGGCGGGCGGGGGCGGGGTCCGCCGGGGTGGCGACGCGGGTCGCGGCCGGTACGGCGGGCTCGGGGAGTCGCGCCGGGTCGAGCTTGCCGTTGGCGGTGAGCGGGAGTTCGGGGATCGCGGTCAGCGTGGTGGGCATCATGTGGTCGGGGAGCAGTCGCGCGGCCCGTCGCCGTACCGCCTCGGTGTCCGCTCCGCCGTCGAGTACGGCATAGGCGTCGATACGGACCGCTGCCGCGTCGCCGCGCGGACCACCGCCCAGCACCACCGCGGCCGCCAGGACGGCAGGGTCGTCCAGCAGTACGGCGCGGATCTCGTCGAGCTCGATCCGGAAGCCGCGCACCTTGACCTGCCGGTCCAGCCGGCCCAGATGCTCCAGCGTCCCGTCGGGCAGGAGTCTGCCGAGGTCGCCGCTGCGGTACAGCCGGCCGCCCCGGTGGGGATCGGCGACGAACCGCTCGGCGGTCAGGTCGGGACGGCCCAGGTACTCCAGGGCCACGCCCGCCCCGCCGACCCAGATCTCCCCCGCCACGCCTGCCGGCACCGGACGGCGCCGTCCGTCGAGCACATACACGTACCAGCCGGGCAGCGGGCGTCCCACCGAGCGTGACCCGGTCATCGCCTCGCGGCGGGTGACCGTCTGCGCCGTCACATGGACGGTCGTCTCGGTGATACCGAACATGTTCACCAGCCGGCACCGGTCCTCCGGGTAGCGGTCGAACCACCCGAGCAGAGCCCGCGTGTCGAGCGGCTCTCCGCCGAACACCACCAGGCGCAGGACAAGGTCGGGCCCGGGCCGTCGCCGGTCGGCCTCCATCAGCTGGCCGAACGCCGAGGGGGTCTGGTTGAGCACACTCACGCGCTCGCGCACCAGCAGGTCATGGAACTCGTCGGGCGAGCGGGAGACCCAGTAGGGGACGACGACGAGCCGCGCCCCGGTCAGCAGCGCACCCCAGATCTCCCAGACGGAGAAGTCGAAGGCACTGGAGTGGAAGAGCGTCCAGGTGTCACCGGGGCCCAGCCCGAAGTCGTCCCGGGTGGCGTCCAGCAGGGCCGCGACATTGGCGTGCGGCACCACACAGCCCTTGGGGCGGCCGGTGGAGCCGGAGGTGTAGATGATGTACGCGGCCTCCTGCGGGCTCCGCTCAGGCGGCGGGGCCTGCCCGGATTCCACCGACCGAGCGGCCAGGGCGACAAGTTCGCCGGGGCTCGGCGTGCGGATGTGAGCACCGGCGGGGAAACCGGCGTCCGTCACCGTCACCCGCAGCCCCGCGTCGTGCGCCGTCCGCACGAGACGCTCGGCCGGATACGCCGGATCCATCGGCACGTACACGGCGTCGGCCTTCAGCACCCCGAGCATGGTGGCCACCAGATCGGCGGACCTCTCCAGGCAGATGCCGACACGCTCCCCCGGCCGTACGCCGGCGGCGCGCAGTCCGGCGGCGATCCGTTCCGCCCGCTCCTTCAGCTCCGCGTAGGTCAGCGAGCTCGCTTCGTGGCTGATCGCCACGGAGTCGGGACTGCGCGCGGCCTGCTCGTCGAAAGCGGTGTCGATCCGCCGTGGCCGGTGGGGAGCGTCCCGCTCCGGCGCGTCGAGTCCGAGCCGGCGCGCCGCCTCGTCGGCGTCCAGCAGCTCGATGTCGGTCAGCGGGAGGTCCTGGTCGTTCGCCAACCGGCGGTGGACCCGCGCGACATGGCGGGCGAACGACCGCGCCGCAGAGGCCTCGATGTGGTGCAGCTGATGATGCACCTCCAGGGTCCGGGAGCCGTCCGGGGCATCGCGCACCGTGAGCGTCAGCGGGAACGGCGCTTGCTGGCACGGGAGTTGGTGTGTGCCGTGGCCGTCGGCGGCCCCGGACTCGAGCACGCCGACCACCGGAGCGTCCGCCGGGGCATCGGGGGTGCCCGTAGCCCCGGCTTGTACCGACGCCACAAGGTCCCCTGCGGTGCCTGCGTGAGCGAGATCCACCGTGCGGAGGCGGGCCGTGTCCAGCGCGCCGAGCAGGTGCTCCGGGCGGTCGGAAGGTGACGCCAGCACGCCGATCCCCACGGTCTCCCGGTTCTCGTGGCGTCCGAGGACCAGGGCGGCGGCCGCGACGAGCACGGCTGGGGGCGCCACCGAGAGCGCCACGCTCACCACCCCGGTGTGCCCCCGGGCCTTCCGCTCCCCGGTCGTCCACGCGATCCGGGCGCTGCCGCCCGCACGCGGGCCGGGACACAAGCCGGCCGGCGGAATGGGAGCCGGGCCGGCCGGCGGGGCGACGGTGACATCGTCGGCGTCGATCCGTCCCAGCAGGACCTCGGCGATCAGCCGCAGCGAGGGGACGTCCGCGACGGCGCGGTGGGCGACCAGGACCAGATCGGCGGGCCCGTCGGCGTAGCGCAGCAGGACGGCCCGGAGCAGCGGGCCGGGGCCGCTCGCCGGGCGGCGCATCTCGGCCCGCAGCCTGCGGCCCGCCAACACGCTGCCGGCGGCCGCGGGCACCCTCTCGCTCCACAGGACGATGCGCCCCGTGGCCCGGTCCGGCCACCAACGGTGCGGCGCGTCCCCGAAGTCACGCACACGCCGGGCCACCTCGTCGGCCTCGTCCGTCAGGCGCACCGCCAGCGCGTGGCACAGGGCGGCCTGCGGGGTGTCCGCCGGAAGGAGCCGGGAAAGGGCGGCCGGGGCAACGGGGGCGGCGGAAAGTGGCACTGATCGGTCTCCGGAGTCAGCGGACGGTGAAGCCGCCGTCGATGGTCAGTACGCTTCCGGTCACCTGCCGGGACTCGTCCGAGGCCAGCCAGAGGGCCGCTGCGGCGACATCCTCCGCCTCGATCAGGGCGTTCATCGGCTGGGCCTGCACAAAGGTCTCCTCGTGCTCGGCAACGGGAACGTCCAGGGAACGGGCGATCTCGGCGAGCATCCGGCCCTCCACCTGCGGATCGTCCCGGACCGATCCCGGGCACAGGGCGTTGACCCGTACCTTGCGCGGTGCGTAGTCGAGCGCGACGGCCTTGGTCAGGCCGATCAGGCCGTGTTTGGCGGCGACATAGCCGGCGAAGTGGCGGTAGCCGACGAGCCCTGCGGTGGAGGCGACGTTGACGATGCTGCCGGATCCCTGTGCGGCCATCCGGCCGCCCGCGGCGCGGATGGTGCGCCAGGCGCCGGAGAGGTCCACGTCGAGCATGAGCTGCCACTCGTGCTCCTCGATCTCGTGCGCGGCCTTGCCCGACGGGGCGGCGATTCCCGCGTTGTTGACGAGTACGTCGAGCCGGCCGAAGCGGGCCACGCAGTCGTCCGTCGCCGCCTCGACCTGGGCCAGGTCGCGCACGTCGACCTGACGTGTCTGCACGGACGCGCCCTCGTCGCGGCAGAGTGCGGCGGTGTACGCGAGCTGGCTCGCGGAACCCAGCGGATAGGGCACGCCGGGCAGGTCCGCCGCCACGTCCAGGAGCATCAGGTCCGCGCCCTCGCGGGCGAAGGCGACCGCGCAGGCGCGTCCCAGGCCCCGCGCCGCCCCGGTGATCAGCGCTGTCTTGCCGGACAGTCTTCCGGTCACGGTCACCGCGGTTCCGCTTCCCGGCCGGTGCCGAGTTCCGCCGCGATCAGTTCGAGCACCGTCGCCGCGTTCTCCGTGAGGTACATGTGACCGCCGGGGAGCTCGGGCGTCGTCAGCTTGCCGGTCGTCGCAACCGACCACTGCGCGGCCTGGAAAGCGCTGACGAGTTCGTCGTCGCGCCCGCGGAGGGAGGTCACCGGAACCGACAGGAGGCGGTCGGTGGAAGGCGCGTACGTCTCGTGCAGCCGGACGTCGGCCCGCAGTGTGGGCAGCAGCAGTTCGCGCATCTCCGCGTTCTCGAGGGCCGGGTGCGCATAACCGGCGAACACGCGTACCCGGGCCAGGAAGTCGTCGTCCGACAGCGCGTGCGCGTGCTCGGTGCGGCCGGTCCAGGGCCCCGGCGCACCGCTGACGACCAGGCGCTCGAAGCGCACGCCGGCGTCCGCCTCCAGCCGGTGAGCGAGTTCGAAACCGAGTACGGCGCCCATGCTGTGGCCGAACACGGCGACCCGGGCACCCCCGCGCAGTTCGCCGGACAGCCGGGCGTACACCTCGTCGGCGGCAGCGGCCGCGTCGGTGTACGCGGGCTCGGTGAAGCGCTCCTCGCGCCCCGGCAGCTGCACCGGCAGCACCTGGATGCCCTGGGGTGCGTGCGCCTGCCAGGGTTTGAAGAACGACGCTCCGGCGCCCGCGAAGGGCACGAGGACCAGGACGGTCCGGGTCCGGTCCGCGGCAAGGGCGCTGTCCCGGTCCGGGGGCGGGAAGGCCGCGGTGATCTCGGCGGCCACGGCGTCCCGGTTGGTCTCGTCCAGCAGATAGAAGTGGCCGCCCGGAAACAGCCGTTCCCGTACACCGGCGGCGTAGGGCCCGGCGCCGTGGGCGCGTTCGGCCGCAGGCACGAGCACGTCGTCCCGGCCCGCCAGCGTGGTCACGGCCACGGGCACGCTGCGCCCGGCGTTGCGATCGGCGAGCCGCCGCCCCAGCGTCAGATCGCACCGCAGCACGCCCAGAAGGTGTTCCCGGACGAACGGGTCGTCGAGCAGTTCCACGGGCGTGCCGCCGCCCCGCCTGACGATGTCGAGCAGATCGGTCTCGGACCAGTCACCGGCCACCCCGGCGGGCGGCCCGGCGGTAGGCCGGGCGCTCAGCACGAGCCCCTGGCACAGCTCCGGCGCGGCCAGGGCAATCGCCGTCGCGAGTACGGCGCCCATGCTGTGCCCGAAGTGGACCGTGGGCAGCGGTGGCAGCTCGCGCAGTTCCCCGACCACGGCGTCGACCACGCCCTCGGGGTCGTCGGGGAGTGCGGCGAAGCTCTCACCGAACCGGCGTTCCCGGCCCGGCAGGATCACTCCGACGACCTCGACGGTGTCGGGCAGCCGTCGCAGCACCGGGAGCAGAGCGTTCGGCCCGGCGCCTGCGTGGGGCACGGCGACGACCCGGCGCCGGGCCGCGCCGCGCGCGGGCCGCACCACGACGGTCCATGGCTGATCGGGCATCGTTTCTCGCTTCGCTCGAAAGGTCCCAAGGCCGGGGCCGGTTGCCGCGGCGGCCCCGGACGGGCCGTGCCGGCACGCCGGCCCGGCCCTTGTTCATGACATCAGACCACCGGGTCGGCGGTGACGAACTCGACAAGTGTGCGGGCCAGCAGCCAGGGGTCCTCCGTGCCGCACAGCTCTCGTGTGGAGTGCATCGACAGCCCTGGTACGCCGACGTCGACGGTCGGGATGCCCATCCGCGTGGCCATCAGGGGGCCGATGGACGTGCCGCAGGGCATCGCGTTGTTGGAGACGAACGACTGCCAGGGGGTGCCTGCCTGTTCGCACGCGGCGGCGAACACGGCGAGGCCCCGGCCGTCGGTGGCGTAGCGCTGGTTGACGTTGACCTTGACCACGGGTCCTCCGTTGGGCAGCGGCCGGTGGTCCGGGTCGTGTCGCTCCGGATAGTTCGGGTGGACCGCGTGCGTCATGTCGGAGGAGACCACGAAGGAACCCGCCACGGCCCGGTGCCACTCCTCCTGCGTGCCGCCGCGGGAGGCCACCGAGCGCCACAGGACCCGCTCCAGCAGCGCGCTCTGTGCGCCGGTCTCCGACCCGCTGCCGACCTCCTCGTGGTCGAAGGCGGCGAGAACCGGAATGGGAGCGGGATCGCGGTCCACGGCACTGGCCAGCGCGGTCACGCCGGCGTGGACCGAGACGAGGTTGTCCAGGCGGGCGGAGACCAGGAACTCCTGGCGGGCCCCGAGATAGCCGGGCGGCTGTACGTCGTGCAGCATCAGGTCCCAGCCGAGCACCTCGTAGAAGTCCACGTCGGCCTCGTCGGCCACCCGGCTCAGCAGGGCGCCCTGCTCGGTGCCGCCCAGCCCCCAGATGGGAGACGTGTGCCGCTGCCGGTCCAGCGAGAGCCCCTCGTTGAGCGTCCGGTCGAGGTGGATGGCCAGCTGCGGCACGCGCAGCAGCGGCTCGTCGACACACACCAGACGGCTGGTCCCGTCGCGCAGGGCGAGACGGCCCGAGATCCCGAGGTCGCGGTCGAGCCAGCTGTTGAGCGGCACGCCCCCGTAGATCTCCACGCCGATCTGCCGCCATCCGACGGAGCTGGTGTCGGGCGCGGGCTTGACCCGCAGGTTCGGGGAGTCGGTGTGGGCGCCGACGATCCGGAACGGCGTGTGGGCCGCCGCGCCCGGTGGGACGTACCAGGCGATCAGGGTTCCGCCGCGGGTGACGTAACACCCGCCCGTCTCATCGGCCCATGTGTCGGTTTCGCTCAGCGCCCGGAATCCGGCCTTCTCCAGTCGCCGCGCCGCCTCGGCCACGGCGTGGTATGGCGAGGTGCCGGCCCGGATGAACGAGATGAGGTCGTCGCCGTGCGTCCGGTGAGGGCTCGGGATCATGGGGTGTCCGCCTTTCCAGAGGACTGCAACAGGGAACCGACCCGGGCGTCGGGGCGGGAACAGAACTCGCCCAGCAGGGCGGTGTAGGAGGCGAGGAGCCGCGCTGCCGTCTCCTGGTCCCACAGGTCGGCCGAGTACTCGAGGAAGGTCCGGTACCCCAGTGCGCGTTCGCGGCGCGGCGCCAGTCCGAAGCACAGTTCGGCCCGGGCCAGCGGCGGTGCGAGGTCCTCGACGTCCACGCGGAGACCGGGTATGTCGATGTCGGTGTCGACCGAGTTCTGGAAGGCGAGGATGTGGGGGACCCGGTCGGGCACGTCGCGTGCCCCGGCGTCGCGCATCGCCTGCATGATGCGTGCGGTCGGCAGCACATGGGCCATGGCCTCCAGTGCTCCGGCCCCGGTACGGACGGCCAGGGCGGCGCAGGTCTCGTCCGGGTCCAACCGGAGCCGCACCATGATGGTCGTGGACGTCATCGCGACGAGCGTCTCGAAGGCGGCGCCCTCGCGGTTGGCGTAGGGCACACCGATGAGGTGGTCGCCCTCCCCGGACAGCCGCGTCAGGAAGACGCCGAGGGCGGAGGCGGCGACGGCGAACGGTGTCGTGTGCAGCCCGGCGGCGAACTTCTCGACCTCGGCCCGCTGTTCGCCGGACAGGGAGCCGCGGATCGTGCCGCCTCGGCCGCTGAGCCTGCCGGGGCGGGGACGGTCGGTGGGGATGTCGGTACGCGGCGGTACGCCGTCCAGATAGTCGGCGAAGTACGCGGCCCGGCGGGCCTCGGTCGCCGGGTCGTGCCGGGCCCGGGCAGCACGGGCGAAGTCCGTCGCCTGGGCGGTGGGAGCGGCCGGCGGACGGGGGGTGCCGGCGGCCGCCGCGGTGTAGAGCGCGGCGAGCTCCGCGAGGAGCACCGACAGGGACCAGCCGTCGGCACAGATGTGGTGCAGGACGAACATCAGGACCCACTGGTCCTGTTCGACCCGGATCAGCCGCAGGTGCGGCAGGACCGGCTCGGACAGCTCGAAACGGTGCCGGGCCGCCTGACGGCACAACGCGTCGGACCGCGGGCCGCGTTCGGGTGCGGCGAGAACGGTGAGGTCGTCGAGGGGCAGCCGGAGCGGGGGCGGGGCGACCACTTCCTGCCACCATGCGCCGTCGGCGTCCTGCGCGAAGCGGGTGTGCAGGGCGTGGTGCCTCCCGATCAGGTCGCCGAGCGCCGCCCGGAGCGCGTCCACGTCCAGCGTGCCGGTGAAGCCGACCCTGGTCGGGATGTTCCACACCTCGGGGTGGGGTACGGAGTGATGGCCGGCGATGAGCCTGGCCTGCTGATCGCTGACCAGGGTGCGGTCGGTCACCCGGTACGGTCCGTGGCTGCTGGGGCCGCTGTCACGTCCGCCGTCGCCGCCGCCGAGTCTGGCGAGCAACTCGTCCTTGCGCAGGCGTAGTTCATCGAGCAGTTCTTCGGTGAGCACGGACCGGGGCGCGTCATAACGCAGGATGCCGCCCGGAGCGGCGCTGAGCTTCACGTCGCAGGCGGCCAGCCTGGTCAGGAGCGCGTCGATGTCGCTGGTCCCCGTCACAGCTCCCCCTGAACCCTCGGGCTCGGGCTCGGGCTCGCGGCGGGCTCGTCGGCGCCCAGCCGGGCGGCCATGGCGCGCAGCGTCGCATCGGCGAAGAAGTCCGCGAGCGGGAAGTCGACGTCCAGCGTGTCGCGCACGCGGTTGACGAGGCGGATGGCGCTGATCGAATTGCCGCCGAGATCGAAGAAGTTGGCGTCCTCGGGGAAACACGCGACGCCGAGCACGGACTCCCAGGCCTCCCGCAGGGCCTGGGCCACCGGCGGGCTGCCGCCGCCGGCCGGCCCGGCCAAGAGTTCGCCGACCCGCCCGGTGGCTGCGCCGCCCAGGGCGGCCAGCACCTGCTCCAGCTGGTCGAGCAGTCCGCGTACGGTCCCGGCGTCGAAGAGATCCGCGTCGTACCGCACGCGCAGGGCGAGTCCGTCGGCGGTCCGGGTGGCCATGAGCGCCAGTTCCAGCGGGGCCGACGCCGTGCCGACGCCGACCGGTCCGGCCGCGAGCCCCGGCAGGTCGAGCCGGGTCAGGGGCTCGGTGTCGAGGTCCGCCGACACGGTGATCAGCGGGCGCGGGTTGCCCGGGTCCGGGTGGATGCCGGTCAGCAGGGCGTCGAGGTCGACGTACTGGCGCTCGGCGGCGTCGAGCAGGGTGTTCCTGGTGGCCCGTACCGCCTCGGTCAGAGGGGTGGAGTCCGCCAGCGAGGTGCGCAGGGGCAGCAGGGCGACCTCAAAGCCCACGCAGTCGCGGGTGCGTTCGGTCCGGCGGCCGAAGGTGGTGCCGACGATGAACTCGTCCTGCCCCGACCGTTTGCGCAGCACGATCTGCCATGCGGTGAGCAGGGTCGCGAAAAGGGTGACGCCTTGGCGGCCGCTCCACTCCTGCAGCCGTGCGGTGCGCTCCCGTCCGAGCCGTACGGCGACCGCACCGCCCCGGCCCGCGACCGTACGCCGGCGGGGCCGGTCGGTGGGCAGGGCCAGCACCGGCGGCTTGTCACCGATGTGCTCACGCCACCAGGCGAGATCACTGCCGGTCCCGCCCGGTCCGGGATCCCCGCCCGGCTCACCTGCCGGGCGGGTGAACACGGGCTCGCGCTGTTCGGCCGCGGCCCGGTAGAGCTCCTGCAGATCGTCGGCGACGATCCCGGCGGAGTGCGCGTCGGTCACGATGTGGTGCATGCCGAGGAGCAGCACCTGGTCGTCGTCGGCGAGCCGGATCAGCCGGGGCGTGAACAGCGGCCCCTCGGCGAGGTCGTAGGGCCGCTCGGTCTCTTCGCGGTGTGCTGCGGCAAGGACGTCCTCGGCGTCCCGCCCCCGGGCGTCGGTGACGCGCAGCGGGCTGCGCAGACCTGGTCGTACGACCTGGAGCAGCGGTTCGGCGCCGTCCCCGGTGCGGAACACCGTGTGGAGCACGGGATGCCGGGCCACGAGCCCGTCGACGGCGGCCCGCAGGGCGGGGATGTCGAGCGGACCGCGCAGCCGGACGGACTGGATCTCGTTGTACGCGGCCGGGTTCCCGATGAGCCGCGCGGCCAGCCAGAGCCGCCGCTGCGCGGCGGTGGCGCGCACCGCGCGCTCGGGACCGGCGGCGCCCGCCGTGTCGGGCAGGCCCGGCGCAGCCGGGGGCGCGGCGGTGAGCGGGACGCCTCCCGCACCGGGTGTCGTCACAGTCCCGGCGGCTCCTGCCCCACGGAAGCCGTCCGCCGGCTCCGGACGGCCGGGGGCGGAGGCGGTGCCGGTGGGCGGGTTTGCTGTGGGCCCGTGGTAGCGGCGGCGCAGGATGTCCAGTTGTTCCAGGCCGGCCCGCAGTTGCTGCGGCGACATGCCGAAGTCGACCAGGGCCGCGATCTCGTCGACGCCCGCCGCGTGCAGCGCGTCGACCAGCCCGGCACAGCTGTCGGGCGTGCCGATCAGTGCCCGCTGGTCGCAGTAGCGGTCGTACGCCCGCCGGAACAGATAGTCCAGGTCGTCCTCGCTCGCCGTCGCCACGTCCTGCGGGCTGCTGCCGAAGGCCGTGGCGGCGGAGCGCATCTGCAGCGAGGACCGCAGATAGCGGCTCATCGGCTCCAGCGCGTCGGCCCGCGCCGCCGCATGCTCCTCGGCGAGGTAGGTGTGGAGCAGCACCGTGACCCGGCCGGTCTCGGGGTCGAGTCCGTGCTCGGCCCGCACCCGGCGGTAATGCCTGATGTTCTCGGCGAGTTCGTCCACGCTCTGGTTCATGAGGTTGGTGACGATGCCGAGATCGCGCGTGGCGGCCTCGGTGTACGAGGCGCGCCGCCCGGACGTGGCGAGGAACATCGGTGGCATGTCCTGCACCGGCCGGGGCTGGATACGTACATCGCTCTCCCGGCCTTCCCCGGTGCGCCGGCGTACCGATTCGCCGCGCCACAGCCGCCGCACCTCGTCCAGGTGGTCGAAGGCGATCTCCTTGCGTCGCTCGAAGCGGTCCGGGTGGAACACGAAGTCACCCTCGTGCCAGCCCGTGGCGCAGCCCAGCCCGACCCGGCCGCCGGAGAGGTTGTCCGCCATCGACCACTCCTCGGCGACCCGGACCGGATCGTGCAGCGGGAGGACCACGGAGCCGGCGTTCAGCCGGATGCGGCTGGTCTCCCGGGCGAGCGCGGAAGCGAGGACGGCAGGGTTGGGGAACAGGCCGCCGAAGGTGTGGAAGTGGCGTTCGGGCAGCCAGAGCGTGCTGAAGCCCCGGGAGTCGGCGAAGCGCGCGGTTTCGACGAGTGGGCCGTACTTGTCGTCCTCCGGCCGCTCCCCCGCGGCGCCGCCCTGCGCCGTTTCGGGGTAGTCGCCGAAGAAGTAGACACCGAAGTCGGGGGCGTCGGGCCCGCGCCGCCCGGGTCCGGCCGCCTGCCCGCTCCTGCGCGTGGCGGGGAAGAAGCCGGCGCCGCGCAGCTCGCGCAGTGAGTCCTTGACGGCATCGCCGATCCGCTCGATGTCGGAGTCGGTGTGCGCGGTGGAGAGGTAGAAGCTGCGCCACTCCCACACATAGATGCCCCGCAGGAGCAGGTGGTAGTAGAGCAGCTCCATGTCCGCACGGTGGGTGAAGCGGAACATCGAGCCGAAGTGGGCGGCTTCCAGCGGGAATTCCTCGTCCTGGAAGAAGCGGTTCAGCTCGTCCGCGAGCGCGCCGGTGCGCGCGTTCAGCCCCTCCTGGAGGCCCGGTCCCTGCTCCGTGAGATGGGTCAGCACCGCTCTGGCCGCGGCCATCGACACGGGGTGCTGGATGTACGTACCGCCGAAGAACGTGGTCTCGTGCAGCGGCCGGCTGTCGTCGCCGTACTGCCAGCTTCCGCCGTCGATCCCGTCGAGGATGTCCGCCCGCCCGGCGATGGCGCCGATCGGGAAGCCGCTGCCCAGTGCCTTGCCGTAGGTGGCGAGATCGGGCACCACTCCGTAGTGGTGCTGGGCGCCCCGCGGGTGCGGGCGCAGTCCGGTGAGCATCTCGTCGAAGAGGAGCACGATGCCGCGCCGGGTGGTGAGGTCGCGCAGCGCCCGCAGGAACGCGACCGGTCGCAGACCCGGGTTGCGGCACTGGACCGGTTCGACGAGCACGGCGGCGACACGGTCGGCGAGTGCGTCGATGGTCTCCAGGCTCTCCTGGCTGCCGTACTCGAGGACGATCAGCTCGGCGACGGCGCTGTCGGGAATGCCACGGGAGACCGGGATCGCCGGTGCGCCGTCCGGTCCCGGGCGGCCCAGCACGGAGTCGGCATGGCCGTGGTAGGAGCCGCGGAACATGACGATGCGGTCGCGGCCGGTGGCGGCGCGGGCCAGCCGGACCGCCGCGGAGTTCGCCTCGGTTCCGGAACCCGCGAAGGCGACGCGTTCCAGGCCGGTCAGGCCGGCCAGCAGCTCCGCCGCCTCGCCGGTCTCGGTGGAGCGCGGGCCGAGGCGCAGGCCGCCGGCGAGGTGGCGGCGGACCGCCTCCGTCACGAACTCGGGTTCATGGCCGAAGAGCAGGGCGCCGAACCCCATGGTGATGTCGGTGTAGTCGTTGCCGTCCACGTCGGTGAGCCGGGCTCCGCGCGCTGAGCGGGCGGCGAGCGGATACAGCATTTCCTTGGTGCCTCGGCGGAAGCCCACCACGGCACGGCTGTCGGCGAGCACCGGACGGTGCCGTTGGACGAGCTCCTTGGAGGTGCGGGTGCGTGCGGTGTAGCGGCGGATCAGATCCTCGGTGTGGGCGCGCTGCGCGGCGTCGGCGCCGTCGCCTGCCATGCCGGACTCCGCGGGGAGGGTGACATGTGGACCGTGCACCTCGGCGGCGCCGGACACGGGTGTGGCGGCGCGGAGCCGCCTTGCCTCGGCCAGTTGCTCGGTCAGCCGTGAGGACGCCTCGGCCGCCCTGGCCGTCGCCTCGGCGGCGATGTCGGACGCGCTCATCGGCCGGCCGGTCCGCGGCCGTCGGTCAGCAGAGTGACCGCTTCGGAGAGCTGGGCCAGCATCTGCGTCTGTACCTCGGCCAACCGGCGTATCTGACCGGCGAGTTCCTCGACCTCGGCCCGGGTGGCCCAGCCCCCGGAACCGGAGACGGCCGCCGGCTCGTCGGCACTGCCCGAAGATCCGGCCGCCGCACAGTGCCCCGGCGGCTCGGGCGCAGGGGCAGCCGCCTTCCGTGACCCGATCAGGCGTGCTGTCAGCAGGGGTGTGGCCGCCTCCTCCAGCACTTCCCGCAGGGCGAGCTCCACCCCGAACTCCCGCTCCAGCCTGCGCAGCAGACCGATCAGCTGGAGGGAGTCCGCACCGAGGGCGACGAACGACTGCTCGGCCCCGATCTCGTCCGGTGTCCAGCCGAGTTGATCTGCAGTCAGTTCGAGCACCCGCTCCAGCAACGCCTGTTCGTGCAGGACCGGCTGTTCGGGCACACGGGCCCGCTCGGTCCCGCCGGCCTGCTCGGTCCCGCCGGCCTGTTCGGTCATGCCGTCCTGTTCGGTCATGCCGTCCTCCGTGGTGCGGTTGAACACGTCGGGTCGTGGACCGGTCCAGTACGACTGGTGCTGGAACGGATAGGTGGGCAACGGGATCCGGCGGCCGCCGCAGCCGTCCAGCAGGGCGGCCCACTCGATGTCGGCACCCGCGCACCAGAGGCGGGCCACGGCCGCCCAGCAGGTGTCGAGCACGGCGGCGGGCCGCTGGGTGGGCACGGCCACGGAGGCGGGAAGCACCCGGCGCGCCAGCCCGGTCAGCTGCGCGTCCGGACCGATCTCCAGCAGAATCCCGGCGCCGGCCGCCGACGCCGGGTCGAGGGTCCGCAGCACCGCGTGGAAGTCCGCCGTCCGCCGGGCCTGCCGGACGAGGTAGTCCGGGTCGGGCAGCCAGCCGGCGGGCCGGACCGCACCGTCCAGTGCGCTCACGAAGGCCGTGTGCGTGGGCCGCAGGCCGGCCTTGCCGACGGCGTCGCGCAGGTCGCCGAGGACGGGATCGAGCAGCGCGGTGTGAAAGGCCCGTTCGACCGGCAGGAGTTGAGCCGTCTCGCCGTGGTCGGCCAGCCAGGCCCGGGCCGCCGCCACCGGCTCGGGAGCACCCGCCACGACGTGGTGATCGGGGCCGTTCACGACGGCCACTTCGAGCCCCGGTACGTCCCGCAGCAGCCGCCGCACCCGTTCCTCGGACGCGAAGACGGCGATCATGCCGCCGGGTGCGGTGTGCTCCTGCATCAGCCGGCCCCGCCTGCACAGCAGCCGCAGTCCGTCCTCGAGGGTGAGGGCGCCCGCCGCGTACAGGGCCGCGTACTCGCCGACACTGTGACCGGCGACCATCGACGGCTCCACGCCGAGGTGCCGCCACAGCCGTACCTGGGCCACCTGGAGGGCGAAGATCGCGGGTTGCGCGAACTCCGTGTCCCACGGGCCGGGTTCCTCGGCCGTCCGCAGCCGTTCGAGGAAGGTCCGGGCGCCGGTCTCGTCGCGGTGGATCTCGGCGCACTCCTCCAGGGTCCCGGCCACGACGGGGAAGCGCGCGGCGAGCTCCGCGGCCGTACCGGGCACGCCGCTGCCCTGCCCGCTGAAGACGAAGGCCGTGCGCGGGCCCGCGTTACGGCCTTCCGGCACCGTGCCTACGGCGTACGGCGCACCCGGCGGGACGGTGTCGGCACGGCACCGGGCAGCCTCCTCCAGGTAGGTGCCGAGCGCGGCGGCCAGGTCGGCGGGAGCGGCGGTGACGACGAGCCGGTGGCTCAGCCGGCGCCGGCCGAGCGCCGTGGTGGCAAGCAGATCGGCGGG
Organism: Streptomyces sp. NBC_00390; assembly: GCF_036057275.1. Lineage (NCBI taxonomy): Bacteria > Bacillati > Actinomycetota > Actinomycetes > Kitasatosporales > Streptomycetaceae > Streptomyces > Streptomyces sp. NBC_00390. The sequence goes on from NZ_CP107945.1 coordinate 1,981,868, forward strand.
GGCGGTGCCGGGGTGGCGGAGCAGATGGTCGCGGTACGAACGGGCGTACTCCGCAAGGGCCTTCGGGCTCTGGGCGGACAGCGGAAGCAGTGCGGGAAGCGTCCGCGCGGGCGCGGCGGGGCGCGGTGCGGGGGTCGGCGCCTCCTCCACGATCACATGCGCATTGGTGCCTCCCATGCCGATGGAGTGCACACCGGCCCTGCGGGGTCCCGTCCGGGCGGCCGGCCAGGGGAACAGCCGGTCCGGGAGGACGAAGGGACTGCTGTCGACATTGAGCGCGGGATGGGGCCGGGACAGGTTGACCAGGGGCGGTATCTCGCCGTGGCGCAGGACGAGGACGGCCTTGATGAGACCGGCGAGGCCGGCACAGCTGTCGAGATGGCCGATGGCCGGTTTGGTGGAGCCGACGGCGCAGAAGCCGGTCCGGGCCGTGGAGCGGCGGAATGCCTGCGTCAGTGCGGCGAACTCGATGGGGTCCCCCTTCGGCGTCCCCGTGCCGTGCGCCTCCAGATAGCCGATCGAGTCCGCGGGCACACCGGCCGCGCGCAGCGCGCCGAGCACCGCGTCCCGCTGTCCGCCGAGGCCCGGCGCCGCGAACCCGCCTTTGCCCGCGCCGTCATGGGTGACCGCCGAGCCGAGGATCACGGCGTGCACCGTGTCGCCGTCGGCTCGGGCCCGCTCCAGCGGCTTGAGTACGAGCGCCGCCACTCCGTTGCCGCCGACGGTGCCGTCGGCCGCCGCGTCGAAGGCCCGGACCGCGCCGGTCCGCGAGATCGTCGACCCCTTGACGTGGCGGTGCCCGGTGACCTGCGGCAGATGGAGCGCGGAGGACCCGACCACCATCAGGTCTGCGTCCCCGTACCGCAGTGCCTGGCAGGCGAGATGCACGGAGACAAGCGCACTGGAGCAGGCGGTCGCCACGTTGACGGCGGGTCCGGTCAGACCGAGTGCGAACGCGGCCCGGCCGGCGGTGAAGTCGGCGTAGTTCCCTACTTGCAGCTGTTTGGCCGCCACCCAGTCGTCCGTGCTCTCGCCGGAGAGCTGGGCGGTCAGATAGCTGTGCAGCGAGTACAGGCGGTAGCCGGTGCTGGCGTGGACACCGATCCGGACCGTGGGGTCGGGCTGCGCGTACCCGGCGTCCTCCAGTGCATGGTGGGTGCACTCGAGGAGGAGCCGCTGCTGCGGGTCGGTCACCGTGGCCTCACGGCCGCTCATGCCGAAGAACGCGGCGTCGAAGCCGTCGATGCCTGGAAGCCTCGCGGACGCGCCGACGAAGTCCGGGGAGCGGTGCACCTCGGGCGGGAGACCGGAAGCGGCCAGTTCCGCCTCCGTGAACGACCGTACGTGCGAGACGCCGGCCCGGATGTCCGCCCAGTACTCCTCGGGTGTGTCAGCCCCCGGAAACCTCAGCGCCATCCCGATGACCGCCATGCGGTTGTCCGGCATCAGCTTCCTTCCCGTCCCGTTCCGTCTCCGTACGTCGGCGGCCCGCCAGCCTGAACAGGTACACGACCGCGACGGCGATGGCGAGGCCGTGCGACCAGGCGACGACGGCGAACGGCGATGCCATGGTGAGCGCGGCGGCGACGAGGAGCGTACCGACTCCGAATCCGAGGTTCTCGACGGTCGCCGAGATGCCGAACGCATGCCCGCGCAGGGCCTCCGGCAGGGTCTGCAGGTGTGAGGTGTAGGAGACCTCGGTGAGTCCGTCGGCCGCACCGGCCGCCACCGCGATCACGATCGTGGCCGCCATAGGGAGTCCGGCGAAGCCGAGGATGAAGGCCGAGGACATGGCGACCGTGCCCAGGCCGAAGCCGAACGCGCCGACCGAGCGCCCGCTGCGTGTGACGTACCGCTGGATCACCTGCTGCGCCAGCACGTTCCCGATGGCCCAGAACAGCCAGAACCGGCTGACGAACGCGGCCGGGTCACCGGGATCGAGCGCGCTGGAGTACACCGGCAGCGCCGCGTTGTGGGACGAGGACCCCAGGGCGTCGATGCCACGCAGACCCACCATCAGTCCCAGCATCGGCGCCGCCGTCAGTGACATCAGCGCGACCGGCAGCCGCTGGCGGCCGGGTGCCGCGTCCGTGGTGCCGGCCGTCTGCCGTGCCGCGGCAGGTGCCTGCTGCGTGCGCCGGGCCATCGCCGCGGGCAGCCACAGGACCGTCACGGCGCACAGCAGGAAGCTGGCCGCGTCCGTCAGGAAGGCCTCGGTGAAACCGAGCAGCGGCACCACGACGCCGGCCGAGGCGAATCCGGCGACCATCGCGAGCGAACGCGCGCCGACCATCAGCGAGTTGGCCCAGCTGCGCCGCTCGGTCCCCACCAGGTCCGGAATGGAGCTGCGCAGGGCGACCATGAACAGGGTGCTGCAGGCGCCCACCACGGCGGAGACGGTGAACAGGACCGCCGTGCCCAGCTTTTCGGGGGCAAGCACCAGCAACAGCATGACCGCGGCCTGGGCGATATTGGTCCAGAACATCAGTGGTTTCACCGCGACCCTTGCCAGCAGCGAACCAGCGGCGAGTCCGGCCACGAATCCGGCGGCGAGCCGGACCGCCATGAAGATTCCCATGGCCAGTGCGCTGCCCGTGGTCTCGTACACGAACAGGTTCAGCGCCACCAGGTTCAGGAAGGTGCCGTACGAGGAAACCGCGTACCCGGAGATCAGCAGGCGGTAGCGCCAGAGCTGTGTCACGATCGCGATTCGGCCGGAACGCAGGTGCCCCGCGCCGTGGCTGTGACTCGGTTCGGCTGACGCATGGTTCCCCTTCTCGACGCTTGCCCGGCGAGGTCTTCCCGCTCACCTCATGTTTGCCGCCGGAACCGCCACACCCCAGAGCCGAAGAATGCACAAATGTAATCTGCACAGTTGTGAACCCCGAGCAATCCACCAACATGACGTGCAATTGCGACAGTTCGCGGCCGGACGGACCGTGCGCCACCGCGCTCCACCGTTATCGCGCGGCTCTCTCCACCAAGACCCTGCCGCGGTCAGAGGTGCCTGCCTGCCTGTGGAGACTGAGACTTGTCACCGATTGCCCGGGCTCGCCGGAACTGGCCATGGTGGTCCCGCCCGACGCGGCGGCCTTCGCCGTGCTCGGCCCGCTGGAGGAAGCGATCGCCGGGCGGCAGAAAGAGCTGCATGCCGCCAGAGCGGCGCTGTCGGCGTTCACGGAGATCTACACCGAGACCCGCCGGCAGGAAGAGCCTCCGCTCACCCTGCTCACCGGCGGGGAACTCATCAACAGGTCCCTCGCCGCGGCCGTGGCCGCCTGCCGGACGGAGCTGCTGACCGCGCAGCCGGGCGGTGGACGCCCGCCGCATGCGCTCGGCGAGGCGCTGGAGAGGGACCTGCGGCTGCTGGGGCGCGGGGTGCGCCAGCAGACCATCTACCAGCACACCGTGCGCTCGCACCAGGCGACGATGTCCTACATCGAGCAGATCACCGACGCGGGCGCCGAAGTGCGGACGCTGAGCGAGGTGTTCGAGCGGATGATCATCTGTGACCGCAGGGTCGCCTTCATCCCGGTGTCCGAGGAACGCAGCGTCGCCGCGCTCCAGGTGAGGCACCCGGCGCTGGTCCGGCTGCTGGCCCAGTTCTTCGACAACGCCTGGGCGCGTTCCATCCCGGTGCACGCCGACAGCCCGTCGATGCGCTCGTCGCCCACCGTCACCTCCGACGTCCAGCGGGCGATCCTGCTGGCCGTGGTCTCCGGCGAGACGGACGACTCCATCGCCCGCCGGCTGGGGATGAGCAGGCGCAGTGTGGCCGAGCACATCCGCAAGGTGTCCCAGCGGCTCGGGAGCAGCAGCCGGGCCCAACTCGGATATCTGCTGGCGACTTCGGGTCTGCTCGACCCGGACGGGCCGGCCGAGACGGGGACGTGACCGGTCTGCCCGTGTCCCCGCCTTGCGGGTGCCGGGCGCTATGTGCAGCCCGGCGAGCGGGCGTTCAGGCCGGCACGAGGAACGGACCGGTGGTCCGGCAGGCGGGGTTGGCGCCCATACCGACCACCGCGCCCGCTCCGTACGGCAGGGCGCGGATGTGCGAGCCCGCGTATCCGTCCGGCGTCAGGAACACGTCCCAGGCCGCCATCCAGTCCTCGGTGCGACCGGTGTCGGGCGAGACCACGGGCTCGCGCCGCGGTACAACGCGTTCCTGGGCGATGAAGCCGCCGCCGGCGCTCTCCTGGAGAACCGTCGCCCAGTCGCGGTCGGACAGCTCCCAGCCGACGTGGATGCCCGAACCGGCGAAGTCCGCACGGGGTTTGACGATCAGCCGCTCGCGGTTCTGACGGCAGTGCTCGACGAGTGCGGGCGTCAGCTCCCGGGTCCAGGGCAGCACCCGGTCGATCAGCTCCACCTCCGCCGCGGTGAAGGCACCGCGGCCGCGTTCGTCGGAGAGCAGCGCGAGGCAGCCCTTGTTGGCGAAGAGTGAGGACTGGAAGGTGGTGAACAGCACCACCCGGCCCTCCTCGTGGGCGCGCAGGATCGGCTCGACGGCCTCCTCACCGCCGGGTGTGCGGACGGTCTGCGCGGCGGAGAAGTACCGCAGCACCACATCGACGGGGGTGCCGTCGAGCAGCAGTCGGCCGTCCTTCTCCCGGATCCCGCCCACCTCGCCGATCCGCAGATCGATCCCGAGGCGCTGCATCATCTCCTGGAAGGAGTGCACCAGATGGAGGTACGGGGCAAGGCCCCCGTCCCCCTCGACGAGTGCCACGACCGGGTCGGCGCCGCCGGTCAGCGGCGCGGCGGCGGCGCGCAGGGCGGCGGCGATCCGCTCGCCGGTGTGCACATAGCTGAGCCGGTGCGCCTCGGCGAACGACCGGAACTCCGGGACGCCGAGCAGGGCCCGCTGGATCTCGGCCCGGTCGGCACCCCCGAGTTCGCTGCCGACGTTGAACTCCAGCAGCTTGAAGGAGGTGCCGTCGTGGTAGATGTCGGCACGGCCGTACGGGACGGGATCGCCGCCCGCGAACCGGCGCATGAGGGCGGCCTGCCGGCCGGGTATGCCGAGTGCCGTGCAGTAGGCGCCCAGGTCGCCGTCGAAGAGGCGGTCCGGCAGCTGGGTGAGCAGGTCGAAGACCGACCGTATGTCGTCGGCGAAGGCACGCATCGGGCCCTCGTCTATGAAGAACGGTCGGGGAAGCAGCCGGTGACCGCAGGACACGTGGAACAACGGCGGGAATTCGGCTCGGGCCATGGCGTTGAGCAGCCCGGTGTTCCCGTCGAGGCACTGCTGGTTGTAGGCCTCGGTGACATGGTCTGACATGGGTCCCCCGATTCGGGCGCGTACGGTGCCGGCACGGTGGCCGGTTCGGCAGGTGTGAGGGGCGGACGGCCGGGCAGGAAGCGATGGGCCCGGGCCCGTCCGCCCGGTCAGGGCACTAGGCCCTGTCCGGGCGATCTTCGAGGATCAGCCTGCGGCGTCAAATGCATGGGGCCTCCCCAGGCCCGCCAGGGCCGAGGCATGGGGCCTCCCCAGGCCCACCAGGGCCGAGGCATGGGGCCTCCCCAGGCCCGCCAGGGCCGAGGGGACACATCGCAAGGCGGAGGGTCGCCCTCGTACTGGACGTACTTGGGTGACTCCGACAACACAGCGAGGTGCCGTAGCTGGGGGTACCTCCTGGGGGTCCCCCGGACGGAGTCCTGGGGAGAAGCTCTGGGGGAGCGTCGCAGGCCCGACAAGATCGCCCGGACAGGGCCTAGGCGGAGGGCAGTTCGCGCATCGTGCGCAGCGGGGAGAGGAACACCGGCAGCCAGGCGATCGCCAGGCCGACGGCTCCGGTCCACAGGGCCGCCCGGACGGATACGTACTCACCGATGACCGCGGCGAGCGCGGCGCCGACCGCCAGGGCACCGGTGAACAGGAAGCGCATGGTGGCGTTCATCCGGCCGAGCAGTTCGTCCGGGGTGACGCGCTGACGGAAGCTGACCATCAGGACGTTGTCCACGCCCATGCGGACGGTGACCAGCAGCCAGCAGACGGCCGTCACCCAGAGCCAGGCGCCGCGGTCCACGACGAGCGGAACGGCCAGGGCGAACGGCGCGGTGGACAGGCCGAGCACCCAGGGGGCCCGGCCGGCGCCCAGCCGCTCGCCCACCTGGCGGGCGGCGAACGCGCCGAGGAAGACGCCGACGCCGCCGACGGACAGGAAGAGGCCGATGGTCCATACCGACAGCTTCAACTCGTCGCGGAACAGCACGGGGATCATCGTGGTGATGGCGAAGACGGAGAGGTTGGTGCAGGCCCCGGCCAGCGCGACCGGCCGCAGCACGACATGGCCGAATACGAACCGGACGCCCTCGCCGACCTCCGCGGCCAGGTTCCCCCGCACCTGCCGGGGCTTCTCCTCGGGCCTGCGGATCCGGGTGAGGCAGAACGCGGACCACAGGAAGCCGAACGCGTTGGCGAGCACCGCGACCGGCGCGGTGAGTGCCCCCACCAGGAAGCCGCCGCCGCCCCTGCCGCCGACCTGGAGCGCCGCGTCCCAGCCGTTGAGCTGGGCATTGGCCTGGATCAGCCGGTCGCGGCCGACGAGGTGGGGCAGATAGCTCTGGGCGCCCACGTCGAAGAACACGGTGGCGCAGCCCGAGAGCAGCACCACCGCGTAGAGCTGTCCGATGCTCAGCATGTCCAGCCAGGCCGCGACGGGTACGGAGGCCAGCAGCGCGGTCCGCACCAGATCGGTGACGATCATGACCCGGCGGTATCGCATCCGGTCCACCCAGGCGCCGGCCGGCAGCCCGATGAGGAGGAAGGCGACAGTGGACAGCATGCCCAGCAGACCGACCTGTCCCGGGGAGGCGTCGAGGGCCTCGATGGCCACCAGGGGCAGGGCGATGTAGCCGATGTGGGTGCCGACCTTGCTGACCACGGCTGCCGCGAACAGCATCCGGAAGTCGTGGTCGCGCAGGATCGGGACGGTGGTCTCGTCACCGGCAGCCGCCGCGTCCGTGCCGCCGGTCTTCCTCGGTGTCGTCATCGGGTCTCCCGCGCCCCTTCCGCGGCCGCAGTGGTGTGGAACCGCAGGACGGCGTCGACCTCGGCGCAGCGGCGCGCGGCGGCCGGGGTGTCCTCGCCGGTGGCGATGACGTACCCCATGGCCCGGTCCCAGCCGGCCCGGATCGCGGGCACGGTGTCGCCGACGTTCATCTGCAGCATCACCCCCGTGGCGGCGCCGGAGAGCTCCACCAGCCCCGGCACTCCGGGCAGCTTGGCACCGACGGGTCCCTGCCGCACCTCGACACCGTCCGCTTTCAGCCGCTCGATGCCGTCGAAGCCGGTGATCACTCCCGGCTCGGGGGCGAAGAAGCGGATGTGTCCGGCGCCGGTGGCCTGGGGTGCCCGCTCGGGCAGTTCCTCGATCCCGAGCGGGACGGACAGGAACAGGCGGGAGAAGTCCAGTCCGTAGGCGCGGCGCAGTATGGAGGGTGTGCCGCCACCGCCCATGCGGCTGTGCGACTCGAGCATGCGCGGGCCGTCCTCGGTGAGGATGAACTCGGTGTGGGTGGGGCCTTCCTGCAGCCCGACCTCGTCCAGCAGGGCGACGGTCTGGGCGTGCAGCTCCGCCGTCCACTCCGCGCCGTACGCGCCGGGGATGGAGTGCTCCATCTCCACGAGGAACTCGTCCAGCACCGAGGTCATCAGGGCGACGGGAAGGTGCCGGCCGCCGGAGGAGAACGTCTCGACGCTGATGACCGGGCCGTCGAGGAACTCCTCGGCGAGCGCCCGCCGGTAGCCGGCGGCACTCAGCGCCTCCCAGGCGGCCGTGGCCGCCTCCTTGTCGTCGAGGATGTGCACATCGGCGCTGGCCGTGCCGTCGACGGGTTTGACGACGATCCGCCCGCCGATGGCGTCCAGGAAGGCGATGAGGGAGTCGGCGCTGTCGACGACCTGGTACCGGACCGGGCTGACCCCCGCCCGCCCCAGTGCCTCGCGGGTGAGGACCTTGTCGTACAGGGACCGCACGGCGGCGACGCTGTTGCCCGGCAGGCCGAGCTCCTCGACGACGACGGCGGTGGGCACGGCCCCGGCCTCGCTGGTGGTGAGGACCCGCTCGAAGGGGCGTTCGGCGTGCAGCGGGCGCAGCACGTCCAGCAGGGAGTCCGCGTCGGACAGGTCGGCGTGGACGATGCGCTCGCAGTAGGAGTGCAGCATCTCCTCGTACATGCCGGGCACATGGACCAGCACGACGTCGAGGCCGAGCTCCTTCGCGGACATCACCGAGTGGGAGTGTCCGCCGACGACGGCTACACGGCGCCTGGTGCTGGTCACGAGGTCTCCAGTCGAAGAGTGGCGGTCATCTCCCGGAAGGCCGGGTCGAGTTCGCCCGCGGTGTCCACCGTGAAGATCAGATGGCCGTGGCCCTGGAAGGTCTGCGGAGGTACGAGCAGATGGTCGCCGGGGGTCTTGTAGATCTGCACCTCGTCGACGCGCGGGTCGGCGCGGACCTCGTCGAGGCCGACGGTGCCGGTGAAGGTGCCCGCCTTGTCGGGGAAGATGTTCCAGAAGCCGACCGGGGTGGCCCGCTCCTTGGGTTCGATGCGGGGTGCCCGGCCGCTCGCGAGGTCCAGGATCGCCTCGACCATGTCGACGCCGGTGGAGAGCAGTACGGAGCGGTATATGGGCCCGCCGCCCATCCGGGCCGCGGCCTCCAGCACCACTGGTTCGGCGTCGCCGCGCAGCCGGAACTCCACATGGGTGGCGCCGGTGGTGATGCCGAGGGCGGCATGGACGGCGACGGTGGCCTCCTCGACCGCGCGCACGGTCGCCTCGGGGAGCCGCGTCGGCGTGCACGCGTAGACCTCTTCGAAGGTGGGGCCGGTGGGCAGCGGCTTGTCGTGGATGGCGAGCGTGCGGGTGGTGCCGTCGTGGACGAGGGACTCGACACAGATCTCGGCGCCGGGCACGAACTCCTCCAGCAGCAGCCCGCCTTCGTACTCGGCGTGCGCGGAGCTGTGCAGGGGGTCGTAGGTGAAGCCGTCCCAGGCGCCCTTGAGGAAGAAGTCGAAGTGCTCGGCGAGCTCGTCCTCGTCGTCGACGCTGCGCACGAACATGCTGCCGGTGCCCAGGACCGGCTTCATCACCAGCGGGAAGCCGGTGTGCCGGGCGATCTCGCGGGCCTCGTCGAGGGAGTGCGCGATTCCGTAGCGAGGCTGCGGCACCCCGCCCGCGGCGAACGCCTCGCGCATCACCCACTTGTCGCGGGCCAGCCGCGCGGTGCGCTCGCTCACCGACGGCAGGCCGAACTCCGCCGCGACGCGGGCGGCCGAGGGCACGGGGGCCTCGGCGAAGGTGACCACCGCCGAGAACGGCTCGCTCTCCTCGGCCGCGAGGGCCTTCACCGCCGCCAGCGTCTCTTCGATGCTGCTGGTGTCCGCGATGACGACCCGGTCGACGTACTCCGCCTCCCACTCGGGGTCCTTCATCACGAGCAGCAGCCGCTGCCCGTGCTCACGGGCGTATTCCTGGGCACGGGCCAGATGGCGCCGGCGGCTGAGGTTCTTCTTGTGGAGTACGAGGATGCTCATGGCGGTGGTCTTCTGCCTTCCGGTCAGGCCAGCATGGACAGACGCGCGAACTGGTCGTCGGTGAGCTCGATGTCCCTGGCGCGCACGTTCTCCTCCAGATGGGCGACGGAGGAGGTGCCCGGGATCGGGATCACCACGGGAGAGCGGCGCAGCAGCCAGGCGAGTGCCACCTGGGCGGGCGTGGCGCCGAGCTCCTCGGCGACGCCGGCGACGGGACTGCCGGGACCGGCGTGCTCGCCGCGCGCGATGGGCAGCCACGGGATGAAGGCGATGTTCTCCCGCGTGCAGTGGTCGAGGACGGCCTCGTGCGAACGGTTGGTGAGGTTGAACAGGTTCTGCACGCTGACCACGTCGAAGTAGGCCTGTGCCTCTTCGATCTGCGCGACGGTGACCTCGGAGAGTCCGAGGTGGCGGACCTTGCCCTCCTTCTGCAGCTGGGCGAGCGCGCCGAACTGGTCGGCGGCCGGTACCTGCGGGTCGATGCGGTGCAGCTGGTAGAGGTCGATGCATTCGACCCGCAGCCGCCGCAGGCTCAGTTCGCACTGCTGGCGCAGGTACTCGGGGCGGCCGAGCGGCTTCCACTCCTGCGGCGAGGGCCGGCTCTGGCCCGCCTTGGTGGCGATGACCAGGCCGTCCCGGTAGGGGTGGAGCGCCTCGGCGAGCTGCTTCTCGTTGGTGCCCGGACCGTACGCGTCGGCGGTGTCGATGAAGTCGACACCCAGCTCGACCGCGCGGCGGGCGACCTCGAGGGCGCCCTGCGGGTCCGCGGGCAGGCCCCAGTTGAGCTCGCCGGTGAGCCGCATCGCCCCGAAGCCCAGGCGGCTGACTGTCAGGTCGCCGCCGATGCTGAAAGTGGCGGGATTGTCGCTCATGAGGTGTCTCCGTTCGTGGTGCCGGTGGTGAGCAACAGCTTCCCGGTGGACACGCGGCCCTCCAGGGCCTGGTGGGCCTGTGCAGCCCGCTCCAGGGGGAAACTGCCGCCGATGTGGACGTCGAGCCGGCCGCCCGCGACGAGGCCGAACACGGCGGCGGCTCGATGGGTCAGTTCACCAGCTGTGGCGATGTGGTGGTCGAGATTCGGCCGGGTGACGAACACCGACCCGGCGGCGTTGAGCCGCTGCAGATCCACCGGCGGTACCCGTCCCCCTGACTGCCCGAAGACCGCGAGGGTGCCACGGGGGCGCAGCGAGTCCAGGCTCGCGTCGAAGGTGGGAGCGCCGACCCCGTCGTAGACCGCAGCCACTCCTTCGCCGTCGGTCAACTCCCTTACGGCGGCGGCGATGTCGTCCTGACCGTGCCGCAGGACCTGCCACGCTCCCGCCGCGCGGGCGGCCTTCTCCTTCTCGGCGGTCGACACCGTGCCGATGACCCGGCCGCCCCGCAGCCGTACGAGCTGGCTGAGCAGCAGCCCCATGCCCCCGGCGGCGGCGTGCACGAGCACCGTGTCACCCGGCCGCACCTGGTAGGTGTCGTGGGTGAGGTAGTGCGCGGTCATCCCCTGCAGGATCACGGCGGCCGCCGTGGTGCAGGGCATCGTGTCCGGCACGGCGACGGCCCGGTGGGCGGGGATCACCGCGAGTTCGGCGTAGCCGCCGGGCTGGTTGGCCCAGGCGACCCGGTCGCCGATCCGGTGCGGGCCGGGGCCGGTGTCCGTCGCGGGCCCGACGGCGACGACGACTCCCGCGGCCTCGGCGCCCGGGACGAAGGGCAGTGGCCCGGGATAGACCCCCGAACGCCGGTAGACGTCGATGAAGTTGACGCCCGCCGCCTCGACCGCGACGAGAACGTCCCCGGGGCCCGGGCGTGGGTCCGCCGCCTCTTCGGCGCGCAGGACGTCCGGGGCGCCGAACTCCCGTACCAGGACCGCCTTCATGAGAGCGGGACCTCCGTGATCCACTGAGGGAAGCGGTCGTCCTCGCCGCGCATCAGCCGGCCGTAGGCCTCGGAGAGCCGGCGGGTCACCGGTCCGGGGGTCCCGTCGGCGACCCGCAGCCCGTCGATGGTCGTGACGGGAAGGATCTCCCAGGCCGTGCCCATGAAGAAGATCTCGTCGGCGAGGCAGAGCTCGCTGCGGTCCACCTCGCGTTCCTCGACCGGTACGCCTTGGGTACGCAGCAGGGCGAGCGCGGTGTCCCGGGTGATGCCGGGCAGGACGCCGCTGCTGAGCGAGGGGGTGGCGACGACGCCGTCGCGTACGAGCGCGAGGCAGGCGCCCGCGCCCTCGCTGACCTTGTGCCGTTCGTTCAGCATGACCGGCCAGTCATGGCCGTTCTCGCGGGCCTCCATCATGGCGAGCCGGCCGTTGTGGTAGTTCGAGAACGCCTTGGCGCGCGGCGGCATCGAGGACTCCCCGACCCGCAGCCAGGAGCTGACGGCGGCCCGGCAGCCGCGCTCCGTGTCGAGTGCGCTGCGGAACGGCCAGGAGTCGACGATCACTTCGCACAGCGCGTCGGCCGGGACCATCTGCTCCCGGATGATGCCGCCCGGGAAGGCCCAGGGCCGCAGATAGGCGTCCTGCCGGTAGTCGTTGGCGGTGAGCAGCTCCATCACGGCCCGGTGGAGTTCCTGCGCCGTGTGGGGCAGGGTGAGCCGGCACAGCCGTGCGGAGTCGGTGAGCCGGCGCAGGTGGTCGTCGAGCCGGAAGACCAGCAGCCGCTGTCCGTCGGCGGCGAGATAGGCCTTGATGCCCTCGAAGACGGCGGCGACGGAGGCATGGCCGACGGCGTTGACGTGGACGGCGGCCTCGTCCCAGGGCACGAGCGCGCCCGAGCGCCAGATCCACTCGGGGTTCGCGGTGCCGGGGCTGGCCAGGGTCTCGAGTGCGGCTGCGGTGGTCATAGGGCGGGGGTCCCTTCGGTGCGGACTCCGTCCGCCAGGAGGTCGTAGTGGGTCAGGGAGGGCAGTACGACATCGGCGTGTGCCAGCTCGCCCGGGTTTCCGGCGCCGTTGGGCACGGCGACGCAGCGCAGTCCGGCGGCCTTGGCCGCGCGCACGCCGATCGCCGAGTCCTCGAAGGCGACCACGGCGGCGCCGGGGTGGCCGAGACGGCGCAGGGCCAGCTCGTACAGGTCCGGGTGCGGCTTGTGGCGCTCGGCGAGGTCTCCGGTCACCAGGAACGCGAAGCGGTTGCGCACACCGAGCCGGTCCAGATGCGGTGCCACCCATGCGTGCGGTGCGCTGGAGACGACGGCGGCCGGCACTCCCATGCCCCCGGCGGTGTCGAGCAGTTCACGCACGCCGGGCCGTAGCGGCTCGCTGCGGCACAGCCGCCCCTTGCGCTCCTTTCGCCGCGCCACCAGGGCGGGCACGTCCGCGCCGCCGATCAGCTCCGCGAGACGGCCGGCGGCCAGTGCCTCGCCGTCGGCGCGGCCCACCATGGAGCGCCACAGCTGGTCCGGGAACCGGAGTCCGCACTCGGCGTAGATCTCCTGCCAGGCGAGGTGTCCGCAGCGTTCGGTGTCGCAGATGAGCCCGTCGAAGTCGAACAGGAGGGCGTCCGGTGCGGCCGTTGCCGTCATCGGGCGGCCCCGGCGGGTGCCACGGCCGTCACCGGCCCGAGGACGTTGTCCGCGTACTCGTTGGAGAACACCCCGGCCGGGTCGAGCAGGGCGCGGATGCGCTGGAAGTCCTTCCAGCGCGGGTAGCGCGGAGCGAGCACTTCGGCGGTGGCCGTGTGCGCCTTGCCCCAGTGCGGACGTGCCTCGAACTCGCGCAGCACATGTTCGGCCGCGCGCAGGATCTCGATCTGGCCGGCGGTGCGCGGAACGGTGAGGTTGAGATAGCCCGTGGCGCGTCCGTAGGCCGGGCTGAGCGGCAGATCGTCGCCCGCGCCGACCCGTACGAGGACCGAGTACGGCGAGTAGGCGCCGAGCCTGCGCAGCACGGGCCGCAGGGCCCGCAGCGCCTCGGCCGTGCGGCCGAGCGGCAGCGCGTGCTCCATCGCCAGGAACTTCACCGGCTGCGGGAAGGTGAAGACCCGGTGACTGGCGTCGGTGTACGGCGCGTCGGGCCACAGGCCGCCGAGATGGCGGGTCAGCCAGGGCACGGTGGACGCGCCGCCGGCCCGGCCGGCCTGACCGGTCAGCCCGCACCGCACCTCGTCCAGGGTGGTGGCGTAGCGACGCAACGGGGCGCGCGGCGTGGGCGGTTCGTCGGTGCGGTCGACGGAGCGGAGGCTGACCTGGTCGGTCCAGGGCAGCCAGTTGAGGCTAGGGTGCTCGCTCTGTCCCGCCCAGTCGGTGAAGCGCTCCAGCAGCGCGTCCAGGGGCTCGGAGCGCAGCTGGTGCCGGAGGTTGAACTGGGGTACGCAGCGCAGGGTGACGGTGGTGAGCACGCCGAGCGTGCCCAGCGCGGTGCGTACGCTCGCCCACAGGTCCGGGTCGTCGCCCGGGCCGATGTCGCGCACCTCGCCGTCGGCGGTCGCGAGGCGGACCCGGGTGACCTGCCCGGACAGCGGCTGATGCGCCAGGCCGGTGCCGTGGTTGCCGGTGGACAGGGCACCCGCAACCGTCTGGTCGGCGAGGGTGCCGATGTTCTCCAGGGCGAGTCCCTGCCGGTCGAGCGTCTCGCACAGGGTGCCGATCCGCGTGCCGGCGCGGACGGTGACCTCACCGGCCGCGCGGTCGACGGCGACGACCCCGGTGTACGAGGTCAGGTCGAGCAGCACGCCCGGTGTGGTCGCCAGACGGTTGAACGAATGGCCGGTGCCGGCCGCCCGCACGGTCAGTCCGCTGCCGGCGGCGGCGCGCACCGCCTGGACGATCTCGTCCTCGCCGGTGGGGCGGAGGAGCTGCGCGGGAGCGCAGCCGACCGTGCCCGACCAGGTGCGCCAGGTGGATCGCTGCACGTGTACTCCTATTCCTTGTGGCTCGGCTCGCCTCCGGGGCGCCCAAGACGGCGTCGACGGTCGATCGTGCTCGGTCCCTCGTTCCTCGGGACCTGCGCGCGTCCTCCCTCTCGACGCCGCCGCGCCCCTTCGGCTCACTCGCCCATGGCGTGGATGCTCCTGCTCGGGCGCGCGCAGTGGCGCTCCCGGACGTGCCGCCCCTGCGGCAGGGTCCGGCCCGGCGACGGGCCATGCAGGCAGGGACACGTACTCACTGCTGCGCGCAGAACCGTTCCAACGCGTCCCGCCAGTGCGGCAGGGTCAGGCCCAGGGCTGCCGACCGGGCGGTGGACAGCGACGAGTCGCGCGGCCGGCCGCCGACGAAACCGCACTCCGCCATGGTCAGCGGCTTGGGTTCGGGCAGGTCGGGACGGAGTTCACGCAGGGCGAGGCCGACGTCGTACCAGCTCGCCCTGCCCGCGTTGGCGACGTGGATCGTGCCGCTGACCGGCTCGGGGCGGGTGAGCAGGAAGACCAGGGCCCGGGCCAGGTCCACGGTGTACGTGGGCAGGCTGTACTGGTCCGCGACCAGGGCGGCCGGTTCTCCGGTGACGCCCTGGCGCAGCGCGGCCAGCACCACGTCGACCCGCTCGTCCGCCCCGCCGAACAGCCATGAGGTGCGGACGGACAGGGCCCGGTCGTCCAGCAGAGCGCAGATGCGCTCGCCGGCCAGCTTGGTCAGCCCGTACACGCTCAGCGGGCTGGGCAGATCGGTCTCCCGGTAGCCGCCCTCGGGCGGGGTGGCCCCGTCGAAGACGTAGTCGCTGGAGATGTGGACCAGCCGGGCGCCGGTGCGGCGGCAGGCGTCGACGACATTGCGTACGCCCGCGACGTTGACGCGCAGCGCCATCGCCGGGTCCCGCTCGCAGTCGTCGACGACGGCGTGGGCCGCGGTGTGGACGACGACATCGGGCCGGAAGGCGTCGATCGAGCGGGCGACCGCCGCCGCGTCCGCGATGTCGTGGTCCTTGAGCGAGACGCCCCGGACCTGCCAGCCGCCGGCCGCGTCGTCGGCGGCCAGTGCGGCGGTGAGGGCGGTGCCGAGCATGCCGTCCGCCCCGGTGAGATACAGCCGGGTCGGTCCGCTCATCACAGGTGACCGAACTCTTCGAGCAGCTCCAGCACGGTCGCTCCGGAGGAGATCTTCTCCCGGATGGTGCGTTCCTTGCCGATGTTGAGCCGGGTGCCTTCCAGCACGTCCTGGGCGAGGACGGGCGGGACGACGGCGATGCCGTTCTCGTCCGCGACGAGGATGTCGCCGGGGTTGATGACCTGACCGCCCACCACGACGGGCACGTTGACCTGGACGGGCTCGGTGCGGTCGTGCACGGCGGTCGGCGAGGGCCGCGGCACCGTGGACCTGTACCAGAGCGGGAAGTCCAGGTCGCGGATCTCGTCGACGTCCCGCACGGCGCCGTCGACGATGCCCGCGGCGATCCCCGCCTTGAGGGAGAGGGTGGACATCAGCCCGCCCCACATGGCGGTCAGCGGGGTGCCGTGACAGGCCACGACGATGACGTCGCCGGGCTCGGCGCGGGCGAGCACCGGCATGCAGTCGACGAGGTCGTCGATGGACAGGTTCACGGTGAGGGCGGGGCCGACGACCTTGTGCGTGTGGCGCACGGTCGAGAAGCCGCCGATCGCGCCGACGCGGCGGCGGGCGTCGGTCACCAGACAGCTGGGGCTGTACTCCTTGAGGACCTCGCGGAACGCGTCCACGATCTCCTGGGGCGGTCGCGTGAGGTCGTTGTAGACCGTTTCCATCAGTACGTACTCCTGTTCAGCAGGGCTCGGCGGGATTCGGGCTCGGCAGAGCTCAGCGGGTGACGGCAGCGCGCAGGGCGTCGGCGAGCGCGGCAGCGTCCAGGCCGTGTGCGGCCAGGGCCTCCGGCTCGGTGCCGCACCGGGGCACCTCGGTGAGACCGATCCCGTGGAAGCGGGGTGCGGTGTCGAGACCCAGTTCCAGCAGGGCCCGGGCGACGGTGTCGGCCTGCCCGCCCTGCGTGTAGTGGTTCTCGACCACGGTCAGTGTTGTGGCGCGCGCGACCAGTTGGGCCAGCCACTGGGGGTCCGCCCGGTTCAGCCAGGGCAGTTCCACCACCGTCAGCTCGATACCTTCGGCGGCCAGCGACTCGGCCGCGTAGAGCAGCTGCGCGAGGACGACGGGGCCCGAGCCGATGGCGACGGCACCTCCTCCCTCGCGCACCACCCGGCCGTGTCCGACGCGCAGCGGCGCCGCGGGCAGGGCGTCCACCTCGCTGCGCACGGGCGCGGAGACCAGCCGCAGATACACGCTCTCGGCGGCAGCGGCGCAGAACTCCACGGCGGCGCGGACCCCGGCCGCGTTGGCGGGTTCCAGGACCAGCAGACCTGGTACGGCGCCCAGCGCGCTGATGTCCCGCACCGCTTGGTGGGAGTGGCCGGGGGCGGCGGGCAGCAGTCCCGCGAGCGAGCCCGTGTAGACGATCCGGCGTCCCTCGGTGGCGTTGTTGTAGATCTGCTCGTTGGGTCGGGAGTGCAGGAAGCAGGAGAAGGAGTGGACGAAGGGCAGCCGGCCGCCCGCGGCGAGGCCGCCGGCCGCGGACACCATGTCCTGCTCCGCGATCCCGAATTCGAAGAACCGGTCCGGGAACTGCTCGGAGAACGGAATGAGCCCGGTGTCCAGGACCAGGTCGGCGTCGAGTGCGACCACCCGCGCGTCGCGGCGGGCGAGCTCCACCAAGGCCTCGCCGTAGACCTGCGGCAGTCGCTTCGGTGCCACGTCGACGGCCGGTGCGGGGGCCGGGGCCACTTCCTCGGTGCGCAGCTCGCCCAGGCCGTGCCTCTCCAGCAACTCTGCCGCAGCCGCCGCGAGTTCGGCGTAGGCGGAGCGGTGGTCGTCGGCGGAGGGGGCGCCGCTGTGGAAGCGGTACATCCACTCGCCCTCGCGGAGGGAGGTGGTGGCCGCGAAGGTGTCGCAGCCGGCGCCCTTGACGGTGTCGGCGATGATCACGGCCGGTCCGTCGGGGAAGCTCTCGGCGCGTTTACGGAAGACGGCCTCCAGCTCCATCGGGTCGTTGCCGTCGCAGCGCAGCGCTCCCCAGCCGAAGGCGCGGAACTTGGCCTCCAGGTCGCCGAGATCGCTGACATCGGCGACCCAGGTGTCGGACTGGATCTTGTTGTGGTCGACGATGACGGTGAGCTCGCGCATGCCGTGCCGCACGGCCCCGGCGAGCGCCTCCCAGTTCTGCCCCTCCTGCAACTCGCCGTCGCCGGTCAGCACGTAGACCCGTCGGGCGCGGCCGTGCAGCCGGTCGGCGAGGATCAGGCCCTTGGCCTTGGAGATGCCCATGCCGAGCGAGCCGGTGTTGAACGGCATGTGCGGGGTGTGCACATCGGGGTGGCCCGGCAGCCCGTCGATCCGGCGCAGTGCGTGCACCAGCTCCTCGTCGAGCGCACCGAGGCCGATGAGCGCGGCGTACAGGCCGGGCGCGTCGTGCCCCTTGGAGGAGAAGTAGACGTCGCCGTCGTCATCGAACGGCCGTCGCATCTCGCTCAGATGAAGATGGGTGACGATGTCGGCTGCGCTGAAGCTGGAGCCCAGATGGCCGGATCCGGCCCGCATGATCATGTAGAGGGTGTTGATCCGGCTGAGCGTGCTCACGGCTCGCGCCCGGTCGTACGGGTCGGGGATCTGCTCGCGTACCCGGGCGAACTCGGCCGCCGGCACCCAGTGCAGGGTGGTGGTCATGGCTGACTCCGTAGGTCGTGGGTGGTCACCAGCACACGAATCCGCCGTCGACGACGAGTTCGGTCCCGGTGACATAGCGGCTCATGTCGGAGGCGAGGAACAGCAGCGGTCCGACGAGGTCGTCCTCGGTCGCCATGCGCCGCAGGGGAACCCGGGCGGTGAACTTCTCCCGGAACTGCGGGTCCTGTCCGCCCAGCACCCCGCCGGGCGAGAGGGTGTTGACGCGGACACCGGACGGTCCCCAGAGGGTGGCCAGATAGCGCGTCAGTGCGGCGACCCCGGCCTTGGACATGCCGTAGGCGGGCGGTTTGAGGAACGGCGGGTCCAGCTCGATGTGGTCGTAGAAGCGCGGGTCCGGTGCGACGGTCCCGTACAGCGAACCGACGTTGATCACCGAGCCCCGCCGGCGCCGGGCCATCTCGGTGCCGAACACCTGGCAGGTACGCAGCACCCCGGCCGCGTTCACGTCGAGGACGGCGCTGGAGAGCTCCTCGGGGATGTCCTCGAAGAGCCAGCTGCCCGACTGCGCGGACGGCGGCTGGTCGATGCCGGCGTTGTTGACGAGGACGGCGGGCGGGCCCAGCCGGGTGAGGCAGTCGTCCAGGGCGTGCTGCAGGCTGCTGCGGTCGGTGACGTCGCCGTACTGGAAGGCGAACCGGCCGGCACCCCCGCCCTGGGCATCCTCGGCGTACTGCTTGAGCGCCCCGTCCTCGGGCTCGACCCGGTCGAGCCCGAAGACGTCGGCACCCGCCTGGAGCAGAGCCCTGGTCCACACCCGGCCGAGCTTTCCGCCCACTCCGGTGACCACGGCGACTCTGCCGGTCAGGTCGGACACCACAGGGTCAGCCCGCCTGTCCCGCGCCGGCGGCGGCAGGGACGGGATCGAGCAGTTCCGGGGCGAAGGCGCCGTCTGCCGGGAGCGGCTCGCGCAGCGCGCGGCCCAGCACCTCGTCGAGCCGGTACGGCTTCATGCCGTCGCCCGGGGAGCGGGCGATGACGTCCTCGACGGTGACCGTGTGACCGGCCGGCAGATCGCGTACCGCGACCAGTTTCTTGCCCATCTTGCGCACGGCCGGTGCCTCACGCTCGCTGCACACCTTCTGCGGCGAGCCCAGCGTCCGGCGCGTGCGGTCCAGCGACTCGGTCAGGTCGGCCAGCAGCTGCGGATCGAGCGAGAAGTGGTGGTCGCTGCCCGGGCGGGTCTGGTCGAGCGTGAAGTGCTTCTCGATCACCCGGGCGCCCACCGTGTACGCCAGACAGCTCGCTTCGTTGCCCAGGTCGTGGCCGGAGAATCCGATCACCACGTCCGGGAACTCCTGCCGGTAGGTCTCGATCACCGACAGGTTCAGGTCGTCGGGACCGGCCGGGTAGACGGCGGTGCACTGGAGCAGCGCCAGCCGGTCGTTGATCGGCAGGACGGTGTCCACCGCCCGCCGGACCTCGTCCATCGTCGCGCCGCCGGTGCTGACGACCAGCGTCTTGCCGGTCTTGGCCGCGTAGGCGAGGAGAGGGGTGTTGGTGAGATCCGCCGAGGCGATCTTGATCGCCGGCAGATCAATGTCCATCAGGAAATCCACCGACGGCATGTCGAAGGCGGTGGAGAGGAAATCGATGCCCAACCCCTTGGCCAGTTCGGCCAGGTGCCGGTACTCGTCGCGCCCGAACTCCAGGAATTCGCGATGTTCACCGTAGGTGGCGCCGTAGCTGTTACGGCCGGTGTACGGCTGGTTGTACATCTCCCGTGTGAACAACGTCTTGTTGTCACGCTTCTGCAGCTTCGCGGCCGCCGCACCGGCGGCCGCAGCCTGCCGGAACAGCTCTTCCGCTTTTTCCAGGCTGCCTTCGTGGTTGTGACCGATCTCCGCGATGACATAAGCCTCGGTGTCATCTGCGATTCGCCGGCCGGATATCTCAAGTTCGCGCATACCTGTGCCGTCTTCCTTCCAATTCCGGATTACTCGACGACATTTCGCGGGCCCACAAGCAATCCTGCCACCGCCGGGACGGCAACAAAAGAAATCCTTGTGTCATAGCGCTGTCCTAAGATGGCCAGTCCACTAGTGGACTCGGACGGAACGGACGTATGGCGACATCAAACAGACCAAACGCCCCCGAACTGGACAGCACCTGCGTGGCGGCGTACGACCACGCCGTACGCCAGGGTGTCTTCGATGACAGCGATGTCGCCGAGCAACTCGCTTTAGGCGAGGCCGAGGTGCTGCGCATCCGGACCGTGCTCACCGACCTGCGCCTGCTCATCTGCGGCGAGGACGGCAGTGCGACGGTCCCCGCCAGCCCCGAGATCGCGGAGGCCGAGCTCTCCGCCCATCTGGAGGCCGGCATCATCGAGCGACGGGAGCAACTGGCCCGCATCCACCGCCAGATGCGGGCCCTCGCTCCGGTCTACCGTGCCCACCGGCATCTGCCGCAGGCGTCCCAGAGTGTGCGGCTGGTCGAGGACCCGGCGGTGGTACGGCGCGAACTGGCCGCGGCCACCCGCGCCTGCACCTCCGAGGCGTTCACGGTCCAGCCGGGCGGCGGGCGCAGCCCCGAGGCGCTCAACGAGGCGATCGCGCGGGACACGACGATGCTCAAGCGCGGTGTGACCATGCGCATCCTCTACCAGCACACCGTGCGGGCGAACCTCGCCACCCGCACCTACACCCGCAAGGTCACCGAACTCGGCGCCGAGGTGCGCACGGCCGAGGAGATTTACGAGCGGCTGATCATATTCGACCGGTCGCTGGCCTTTGTCCCGCAGGAACGGGTGGGCGGCCGGCCGCCGGGCGCCGCGATCGTGACCGACGAGACCATCGTCGGTCATCTGTGGCGCATGCACGACAAGATGTGGCAGTCCGCCAGCCCGTACGACCCGCGTGACGTCGACTACGCCAGCACCTCGGAGGAGATCAAGGCCTCCATCCTGCGTCTGATGGCCACCGGTCTGAAGGACGACGTCATTGCCCGCAAGCTGGGTATGGCCACCCGGACCTGCCGCCGCTACATGGCGGGCATCATGGACGAACTCGGCGCCACCAGCCGGTTCCAGGCCGGAGTGCGAGCCACCTCGCTCGGCATGGTCAAACCGGACCCCAACCCGTGACGCTGAGCAGCGCCACAGCCGGCGCCACGGCTGAACCGGGCGCGGCCCGGACACACCGGTGGCCGCCGGCGGTGCCGGCGGCCACCCTCGTACGCGGCGCTCCGGGCGCCCGCCACCCTCAGGGGAGCAGCAACAGCTTCCCGGTGGTGGCCCGGTCCGCCAGCATCCGGTGCGCCTCGGCCGCCTGCTCCAGCGGCAGTTCGCACGAGACGAGCGGCCGGATCGCACCTGCGGCAAGCAGCGCGAAGACCTCCGCCGACCGGGCGCGCAGCTCCTGGCTGCCCGCCACATGGTCGCCGAGCGTCGGCCGCGTCACGTACAGCGAACCGCCGGAACGCAGCAGCCCCGTGTCGAGCGGCGGCACCGGACCGCTGGACGCGCCGCAGAGCACCAGCATCCCGCGCCGGCCGAGAGCGGTCAGGCTGTCCCCGAAGGTGACCGCGCCCACCGAGTCGTAGACGACGTTCGCCCCCGCACCGCCGGTGAGTTCGCGCACCCGGGGGCCGAACCCCTCGTAACGCAGCGTGTGCCGGGCGCCCGCCTCCAGCGCCACCTTCTCCTTCTCCGCACTGGACACCACCGCGATGACCGTCGCCCCGCGGTGTGCGGCCAACTGCACGAGCAGCGTGCCCAGTCCGCCCGCCGCGGCCAGCACCACGACCGTGTCCCCCGCGGCCACGGGGTACGTGTCATGGGTCAGATAGTGGGCGGCCAGCCCCTGCAGCAGTACGGCGGCGGCGTCCCGCGCCGTCACCCCCTGGGGCACCGGGACCAGCCCGGCCTCGGGCACCGTCGCCAACTGCGTGTAGGCGCCGCGATGGGTCGCGTACGCCACCGTGTCTCCGGGCGCGAAGCCGGTGACGTTGCCGCCGGCGGCCACGACCGTGCCGGCCGCCTCCTGACCGGGGATGAAGGGAAGTTCGCTGGGGTACGTGCCGTCTCGGTAGTACACGTCGATGAAATTGACGCCCACCGCCTCGTTGCGCACCAGGACCTGACCGGGCTCAGGCACTGGCTGCGCCGACTCCTCGGTCGCGAGCTGTTCGGGTCCTCCCGGCCGGTGTACTCGGACGGCTTTCACGGGGTCCTCCCTCAGGCTTGTCGCTCGTCTTGCCCACAGTCTCCCCGAACAGCAGCGGAAAGTAGTTGATGTCCGCGGTGAGTTCGGCGAGCAGCGAACCGATCCGGGGCTCCGCGCCCGGCACGGCGCGCAGCAGCTCACCATGGCGTCGCAGGCTCCGGGCGGACAACGGCAGCCGGCCGGCCGACAGATAGCGGATCGCTCCGGTGGCGTCCCGCCGCGGGATCACCTCGGACCGGGCGTGCCTGCTGGCGCTGAACGGGATGTCGAGACGGCCGTCGGCGAAGGCGTCGACCACCGCGGTGCGCGTGTCGGGCCGTTCGAGTACGGGCTCCACGATCTCCGCCACCTCGGTGAGGATCCCGTCCAGTTCCTCGGCGGCCGCCTCCTCGTCGGGTGCGACGAAGCCCAGCAGCGGGGAGTTGGCGCGCTGCGCGAGCCGGATGCCCGCGGCGTTCGCGGCCGCGTCCGGGATCCCGTACGCCTCCTGATACGTCTTGGTGAGCAGCTTGGAGGCGCCGCCGAGCCGGGCGGCCAGCGCCCCGTACAGGATCAGGTCCTCGGCGTTGCCCCTCTCCTTGGGGAAGACGCCCATGAACTCGTGCAGCACGGCGTGCACTTCGGTCCCGGACGGCAGATAGCGGCGCGCCAGCAGGGGGATCGCCCGCAGCGCGGCGACGTCCTGGGCGAGATGCCCGCCCTGGGGATACGCCACCGAGATGCACCGCACCCCGGCGCGGGCCGCGAAATGCGCCTCCAGCACGCTGACGGCGAGACTGACCGAGGGCGGCACCAGCACCGCGGTGAGCGTGCCGAACAGCTCCCGGTCCACGGTGACCCCGAGCTCCGCCAGCTCGCCGCAGCGCCGGTCCACCGCATCCCACGCGGCCAGCGAATCGGCGAGCGGCACGTCCTTGGAGTAGGGCAGGTTGTACGAGATCCCGCCGCCTTCGAAGGACGTGATGCCGGACGCCACGGCGACCTCGAACATCAGCCGGGCGTCCGGGGAGCCGTGCCGGATCTGCAGCGGGGCGGCAACGGCCTCGTTGAGCTCCCGGCCGCGCTGCCAGCCGTGCGCCACCAGCGGGTAGCCGTTGAGTTCGCGCGGGCTGAGATGGGCGAGCCTGAGGGCCCGCTCGAACCGTCCGAGCCGGGTGTGCGAGTCGATGGTGACCGTGAGCAGATCGGGGGCGCCCTGTGCGGCCAGCTCCAGGAGCAGCTCGCGCATCGCGTCGTGGGCGCCGACCCCGCAGCGCGGCTGCACGGCCACCCGGCCCGACGCCCGGGCCCGGGCCAGCACATCGGCAGCCGTCGGTTTGCCCAGCGAACGGATGTAGCCGACCGAATCCGCGAGCGACGGCAGCGGGGCCCCCTCCGTCATGATGCGGCGGCGCGCGACCGGGCAGCGGCCCCGGCGGCGCGCTCGTCACGCAACTGGTCCAGGACTGCGGGGAGTTCGGAGGGGTCCTCGAGGATCCGGTCCACTCCGAGGGCGTAGAGCCGGTCGAGTGCGGCAGCCTCCTTGTGGCTGCCGACCGACAGATTGCCGCCGAGTACGACGGGGCACACGATGGCGCCGGACTCCCTGGCCGCGGGCAGGTCCCGCAGGTCCTCCAGGGCATGGCCGTTGAGGCTTCCGATGATCACCGCCTCGGCCTCGGGGTGCTGCGCGCAGGCGGCGGCGAACTCGCTCACCGGGGTGCACGTCCCCAGGTTGATCACCTCGAAGCCGAGACTGCGCAGGGCATGGGCGATGAGATGGTTGGCCACGGCATGTGCGTCGCTGGCCGCGACACCGAGGATGACGGACCGTGGGCGGTGGTCCGGCCCGTACTGATCGAGGTCGTGCTGGCGCAACGGCTGCTCCGTCATGTGATCCGTCCTGATGGCTGGTGCCGGGCGGGCGGCTGCCGGGCCCGTCAGTCGTCGAACGCGGCGAAGAGTTCCCGCTTGCTCACCGAGGCGATGCGCCCGGCGTCGTACTCCTCGGGGTCCGCGGCGGCGATCGAGTCGAAGACCCGGTTGATGGCGGGGACGAGGCCCCAGACGTGCTCGTAGCCGGGCCAGCCGCGGTGCCCCGAGTCGAGATCACGCTGCCGGGCGAAGAGGTAGTCGTACCACTCCCGGCTGGAGGGATAGCGGTGGTGGTAGTCGTGCACGACGGTGTCACCGGTGAGCACCAGATAGCGGGCGGGCGCGTGCACGAACAGCATCCGCGCGACCCAGCGGCACCAGGCCCCGGCACCTTGCCCCGTCGGGGCGGCCTCGCCGATGAAGATGGCATTGGTCAGGCTCGCGAAGTACGCACGGCCACGGCGCACTTCGGTCCCGGCGGGCGGGAAGGTGTGCTTCACGCAGAGCCGCAGGGTGTTGCTCATCTGGAAGAGCGGGATCAGCGGTACGCACCACACCACGAGGAACACCGGCCAGGTGCCGGTCACCAGGGTGAGGGCGGCCGATCCGCCGTACAGCACGGTGGCGGTGGCCTTTTCGGCCACCGCCGAGGCGCTCCAGAACGACCGTACCCGCGCGAGCGCGAACTGGAGGTGGAACAGCGGCGAGAACAGCTTGCCCAGCACCCGCCACCACATCGCCTCCCGCGTCATGCCCGGTCGCAGGCCGAGGCTGATCAGGAAGGCCTGCACGGTGGGGTCGCGGAGCGTCATGTGGTGCGCGGCATGGTGATCGGCCACATGCTCACGGCTGTAGCGCTCGAAATTCTGGATCACCAGGATCGAGGAGACCGCGCGGCCGATGGCGATGTCCGTCGTGCGGCGGCGGTACATGTTGCGGTGCGAACACTGGTGAAAGATCATCATGCGCAGATTGCGCATGCCGTGCAGGGTGACGGCCCATCCGGCCGGCAGGACGAGCAGCCACCAACTGCCGAGAATCCAGGCGATGGTGGACAGCGCGCTGCCCGTCACCATGGCGGTCGTGGCGGCGATCAGGTGGTAACCGGCCGTCCAGCCCGGCGAGTTCTGGCCCTCGATCGGTTTTCCGGTGAACAATGTCAGCCGATGCTGCAGGAATCCCGGGAGGACGCGCATCGTTTCCCGGGGATCCATTCCGTGATGGTTCTGATCACTTCCCGCCGGCCGCAGCGACTCCGCCGCCATCCCGCCCCTCTCACAGTTTCCGTCGCACGGCCCGGGCCGGAACCTGCCCGGGCCGATGGCTCAATTACGCCGAAACGTGGGGTGTTTCAGTCCCAGCCCGTGTCCTCGCCCTTTGCGCCGCCAACCGGAACGGAGGCGTCCCATCCGGTGTCACTGAGAACGCCCCCGGAAACCGGATGAGACGCATCCCATTTACCGTCATGACCTGCGGACTTGGCGGCTAAGACCGTTCCGGCACCGCCTGCGATCAGCGCACTCGTGAATGCCGCGACCACGGCACGGTGAATACGACGTGGCATGTGTTTCTCCCCCTCAATCACACCGCGCCGGGCAGCGCGGTGAATTGCTATTGACTCGATACTGCCAGCTGCGGAGGGGCAGTTCGGGGTAATGCGGTGTCCGCAAAGGGACAGGCCAGAAGTGGACTTGGACAGAACGGGCCCTCACGGCCCCGGGGCTGGTCACGGCAGGGGCCGTTGACGGTTGCTCCGAGTGGGGGGTTTCCATGGGGGCAATGACTGACGGCCCTGGGGCCGGCCAGGGCCGGGCCGTTGGCGGCCCGACGGTCCCCGGGCTGGTCACGGCAGGGGCCGTTGGCGGTTCCTGGGAGTGGGGGGTTTCCATGGGGGCGATGACTGACGGCCCCGGGGCCGGCCAGAGCGGGCGACCTTGGTGGTTGGCGGCCAGGACCGGGTCGTCAAGGTCGTGGCAGGGTGTCGGTCCGAAAGGCGCCGGGAGGCCGGAGGACTCGGCCACCGTCGGGCTCCGGCCCGATGTCGGCCCGCCGCACTCCGGCTGTCAGGGCAGCACAATGCCCGGGGCTCCGCCGAACCCCGGGCATCGCAGAGCTGTCGGGTCAGTAGGGACCGTTCACGTTGTCGATCGAACCGTACTTGTCGGCGGCGTAGTTGCACGCGGCCGTGATGTTGGCGACGGGGTCGAAGGGGTCCATCGCGGTGCCCGGGACGTGGTAGGCGGCGAAGGTCGGGTCGATGACCTGGAGGAGTCCCTTGGAGGGCGTTCCGGCCGCGGCGTTGGAGTCCCAGTTGTTCATGGCCTGCGGGTTGCCGGAGGACTCGCGCATGACGTTGCGGTGGATGCCCTCGTAGGTGCCCGGAATGCCCTCCCGGCCCATGATGTCCAGCGACTCCCTGATCCAGCCGTCGAGGTCGTTGGTGTACACCGGGGCGGCCTGCGGGGCCGACTCCGGCGCGGACTGCGTGGCAGCGCCGCTCTCGGCGGCCGGTGCGCTGGAGCGCTCGGAACGGTCGGCACGGTCGGACGAGGAAGGCCGCTTCTCGGCGGGGGCCGGCGTCTCCGCCTTTGCCTCTGCCTTTGCCTTGGTCTTTGCCTTCGCGCCGACCGTCAGCTTGAGGCCCGGGTGAATGAGCGAGGGGTTGTCGCCGACGGCCTCGCGGTTGTCCTTGTACAGCTGCTTCCAGCCGCCGCTCAGCGAATGCTGGCCCGCGATCTTGTAAAGGGAGTCGCCGGGCACCACGGAATAGGTGACGGGCCTGATCTTCTCAGCGGCCACCTTCGTGGCGACGGCGACGGTCGGTGCCACGGCCTGTTCGGCGGCCACGGCCGTCGTCGGCTGCGCCGCGCCGGCGGAGGTCGCTCCCAGCATCGGGAGGGCGAGTGCGGCACCGCCGGTACCCGCGGCGACGAAACTGCGAGTGAGGGGGCTGGACTTGGGACGGCGGTGCTTACCCTTTGCAGGCATGACGAATTCCTCTCCGTCGCCTGCGAGGTGAGCTGTCGGGTTCGGGCTGGAGATGCCCGGTCGCACGGGGAGTGCGACTTCACCCCGAGCCGTTCCGGATGCCGGATCGGCGCTTACCTGGGTCCCCCGCTCCTGCCTACGTCCGTGAGTGGGTGCGGTTCCGGACAGCGGCAGGATTCGGCGGTCCGTCCGGATTGAGGTGACCGTAGGCGAGGCCCATCGGATGGAACAAGCCCGAAATTCACACCACAATCCGCCCAATGAATCCGATCATGGGAAATGCGTGATCAATTCCTGGCAGTACTGCTCAACTTGCCACCCCTGGAAGGGAAATGAACCGAGGGACAAAACTGCACATCTCTGCACTCGTGACCCATATCACTCACAACAACAGGAACAGTCGTCGCCGTGACGGCGCATCAGAAAGCGACAAGCGGGGTAACTTGTCGCTATAGAGACACCTCTATAGAAATTCGGACTAATCACCCCACATGCCGCGTTCTCCCTCATGATCGGGAACGGTGCAGTTCAGAGCCTCAGGGGCGGCGTCGGAGGGCTGCTCAGGGTGCGATGTTGTGGTTCAGGCGGAAGAGGTTGCCGGGGTCGTAGCGCCGCTTGAGTGCCACCAGGCGGTCGTAGTTCTGCCGGTAGTTGGTCCGCACCCGGTCCTGGTCGTCCTGGTCCATGAAGTTCACATAGCCGCCGGCCATGGAGTACGGCCGGAGGGCGGCGGCGTAGTCGCGGGCCCAGCCGGTGGCGGCGTCGCAGTCGGCGCGCGTCAGCAGGGTCGGGCTGAGAGCCGTCGAGAAGCCGGCGTCCCGGTAGGCGAAGGCGGTCTCCTCGGGCCCCACCCGGTGGCAGGCACCGTCGATGGGGAAGATCACCGTCGTGCTCTGGATCGTGGGGGTGGTGGCGCCGTACTCGACATGCGCGTCGAGCGCCCCGTCGGGCAGACCGTGGCTGAAGGTGCCCTTCCAGTAGTGGAAGAGGCCCGCCGGCAGCAGCTCGTCGAAGAGAGTGTTGATCACCGGATAAGGCATCCGATCGAGGTGCCGCCCCACGACCGGTCCGAGACCGGCGAGCCGTGCACGGATGCGGTCGTCCTGGTCCCGGGGGCCGCTCCAGCAGGTCACGACTGCGCACAGGGGCCGCCCGTGCCACCGCTCGGGCAGGAAGGGCAGCGCCGGCCCGAGTCCCACGACGAGCAGCGCGCCGAGCTCGTCCCCGGAGTCAGCGATCAGCTCGCGGTACCCCCGCATCACGTCGGCGTCCAGGGGATAGAACGTCGGCCCGCCGAGGATGTCGGCCACAGGATGCAGCCGGTACTCGAACGATGCGACGACCCCGAAGTTGCCGCCTCCGCCCCGCAGCGCCCACAGCAGGTCCGCCTCGTGCTCCGGCGTACAGGTCCGGAATGATCCATCGGCCGTGACCACATCCGCCGAGAGCACATTGTCGCAGGCCAG
Organism: Streptomyces sp. NBC_00390; assembly: GCF_036057275.1. Taxonomy (NCBI): domain Bacteria; kingdom Bacillati; phylum Actinomycetota; class Actinomycetes; order Kitasatosporales; family Streptomycetaceae; genus Streptomyces; species Streptomyces sp. NBC_00390. The sequence goes on from NZ_CP107945.1 coordinate 2,010,518, forward strand.
ACCGCATCTCCGGGCCAGATGACCCATGCCGCCCCCGGTGGTCAGACCGCCGATTCCGGTGGTGGAGACGACACCACCCGTGGTCGCCAGGCCGAAGGCGTGCGTGGCGTGGTTGAGATCCGCCCAGGTGCAGCCGCCCTCGGCCCGAGCGGTGCGCGCCCCGGGATCGACCCGGATGCCGCGCATGCCCCCGAGGTCGAGCACCAGGCCGTCGTCGCAGGTGCCGTACCCGGCGACACTGTGGCTGCCGCCGCGCACCGCCAGCCGCAGATCCCGCTCGCGGGCGAAGTCGACGGCGGCGACGATGTCGGCCGTGTCAGCGGCCCGGACGATGATCGCCGGCCGCCTGTCGTGCACCGCGTTGTAGACCTTGCGGGCCTGCTCGTAGCCCGCGTCGCCGGGCCGGAGCACGTCGCCGTGTACAGCTTCCCGGAGCTGCTGCGCCTGTGTGTCGTCGAGTGCCGGTGTGAAGGTGGTCATGGCCGCCACCGCCTTTCCCTCAGCACCGTTGTAATCCCGGGGCCGGGTGGCGCTCATCGCCGTAACCGCCCATTGCGCCGCGGCACGCATGGGCAGAACCGCCTATGCGCTCACGCCAGGCCGTGGGTGTACGCGTAGGCGGTGGCGGCCGCCCTGGAGGGCACGTCGAGCTTCGCGAAGATGTTGTTCAGATGGCGGGCGACGGTGTGCTCGCTGATCACCAGCTCGGAGGCGATGGACCGGTTGGTCCGGCCGGCTGCCACAAGACGCAGCACCTCGGCCTCACGCTGGGTGAGCTCGCCCGGCAGACGGTGACGCACGTCACTGAGCAGGGCGGCGGCCCTTCGCGCGTCCGGGGCCGCGCCGAGGCGTTCGAAGACCGCCCGTGCCGCCTGAAGCTCCAGCCGCGCCCCTTCGGCGTCCCCGGCGGCCCGGTCCGCGGCGGCGAGTGTCATCCGTACCTGCGCGGCCTCGTACGGCACCCCCAGCTCCAGCCAGAGCGCCAGCGCCCGGTGCAGCAGAGGCAGGGCGCGTTCCGGCTCCTTCTCCGCGAAGGCGACCGCCCCACGGGCCGCGGCGGCCGTCGCGTGCAGCACCGTGGTCCCGGACTCGCACCGCTGCTGCCACTCGCGTGCGATCGACTCCAGCTCCTCAGCGGCCGTGCGGGCCTGGTCGAGCTCTCCGAGCGCGAGCGAGACCTCGACCTGCGCGGCGAGCAGCCGGCAGCGGCCGACCCGTGTGCCGCCGTCCCGGCCCGCCACCGCGAGCCGGAGCGCGGCGGCGGCGGACTCCGCCTTGCCCTGAGCCAGGCGCAGCAGGGCAAGGCCGGGCTGCGGGTCGCGGCCGAGCTCGTGGGCCCGCGCGTACGAGGCCTCGGCCGCGGCCAGGTCGCCGCGCCGCCGCTGGATGCCGGCGGTCAGATAGATCGCCTCCGCGGCGACCCGGGCCTCGTAGGGCAGCAGCTCGGGGACGCTCAGCGCGGCTGCGGTCTCGGCCCGGGGCCAGTCACCGCAGAGCTCGAGCACCTCGACCTGGTGGACTCGGCACAGACCCCGGTAGTTGTTCTCCGCCGGCATCGAGGCGCACCAGGCCATGGCGGCGTCGGTCCACTCGACGGCCCGTTCCAGGTCTGCGCAGGCCATGCACTGCTGGAGGCCGAGGCAGTAGAGCCAGCCGGTGAAGAGCGGGCTGAGCTCCCCCGCCATGGCCGAGCACATGGCGTCGTCGAGCAGGGCGAGCCCGGCGGCCACCCGGCCCTCGGCCAGCAGCACGCTCGCCTGTGCCTCGGTGCTCATCGCGGCGAGATCCGCGCTGCCGCAGCGCCGTGCGATGCCGGCCATCCGGCCGGCACAGCTCATGGCCTCGCCGAACGCACCGCGCCGCTGTGCCTCCTCCGCCTCGACCCAGGCGAGATAGCACTGCTCCACGCATTCGGGCTCGTCCGCGAGGTGCCGCCGAGCCCGCCCGAGCCACCCGGCGGCTGCCGCCGTCCGCCCGGCCAGCTGGTACTCGTAGTGGAGCATCCACGCGGTGAATCCGGCCTGCCGGTCGGCGCCCGCCGCCGCATAGCCGGAGTAGGCCCTGGTCCGCGCCTCGACCGATTCCTCGACCTTGCTGTTCCACCAGGCCGCGTCCGCCAGCACGGCGAGATCGTCGGGGCCGAGGTGATCGGCGTCCACGTCGCGCAGGAGTGCGTACGCCTCCGCCCACGCCTCCCGGCCGGCGGCTGCCCGGGCCTGGTCGATCGCCCGTTCGTCGCCGCTGCTCCGATCAGCCATCGCGACTTCCTTCACGCACTCCTGATCAGCACCGACCCCTTACCAGGATAGGAGCGGGCGGCGCGATCGCTCGTGCGGAAAGGACTCGTCGCGCCGGCCCTCGGGTGCGAAGGCGCGCTGCGGACGGCTGGGACGCCGTGCGTACAGTGGCGCTCGGCGGTCTCTGTCGTCAGGGCCGCACGGGAGACGGGGAGACTCTGGATGACCGACGTCGCCACGGCCGACTGGTGGGAGCTGCTGCCTGCCGGTATCCGCGAACAGGTCGACGGGTACGTCCTCCAGGACGCCCGCATGCAGGCCATCCGCATCGTCTACGAGACCGGCCGCGCCCACGGTCTGGGGCTCATCGACGCCCAACTTGTCGTCTACGACCGTTACCTCCACCACGGCGACAGGATCGCCCGCACCCCCGACTGCCCACTCGACCTGGAGTCCTTGGCCGCCCGTGCTGCCGGCGCCCCCGGCCGCGTCGTGGCGATCGAGGCAGTCTGGGACGGCGACACGGTCCACGACTGGTTCGTGGACCTGCTGGCCGTCACCGCCGACCCCGCCGACGAGCACCGGCTGGCCACCATCTACCGGGACGCGGCCGTGCGGCACCTCGGAGACGAGGATCGCGGCACGCTGCACCCGTCTGCGGCAGCCGCCGACAGGGCGGGCAGAGCCCTGGCCACCCATCTCTCGGTCCCCTTCCACTTCGCCGGCCCGGACACCCCTGACGACCAGGCCCCCCGTTGGCGGCCTTGAGCAACGAAACGGGGCCGTCTCCTGTGGGCCTGCATGCCGCGCCATTGCTTGAGGCGCGGGCGCATAGCCCGACGTTGTCCCCGCTACGGGCGCCGTGGCAGATCGAGTTCGGCTCGGACGGTCTTGCCGACGGGTACGCGGTCGAGCACACACCACCGGTCGGCCAGTGCCTCCACCAGGAGCAGACCTCGACCGGAGGTCTCCCCGGGAGCGGGCGGGGACAGACGGCCCGGAGCGGGGGGTTGCTTCTCGCCACGGGTGTCGGAGACCTCGATCCTGAGGACCGCGCCGGGAACGCGGGTCAGCGTGAGCTCGAAGTCCCGGCCGGGCACGCGGCCGTGCGTCACGGCGTTGGCAGCCAACTCCGCGACCAGCAGAGCCGCAGTGCCGGAGAGGTCGCTGCCCTGCGGGACGCCCCAGCGGTCGAGCTGATGGACGGCGAGGTGGCGGGCGAGGCGGGCGCCGCGCGGGGTGGAGCTGAAGCGCTGGGTGAACACACATACGGTGACGGGCGATTGGCCGACGTCGGAGGTTGTCGGTGTGGCGGGGGTCGTCATGACGGCCAATCTGGCCTGGAAATATGCCAGTTCACCAGCACCGAAACCCGTACGCTGCGTCAGCGTACGGGTGCGAAGGGTGGACGGTACGCGTAACGAAGCGTGACGATGGGTGGGTTACGTACCGTACGTGGAGGTGGCCGGCATGATGGCGGGCGAGATGGGCGCGGCGGAGGGTACGGGCGGCGGCGGGGCGGAACCGGAAAGCTCGGACAGCTTGAAGGCGTTCGGGGAGGTCGTCAAGGCGTTCAGAAAGCGGGCGCGGCTGACGCAGGAGCAGTTCGCGCCCCGGGTTCGGTACTCGGTGCCGACGGTCGCATCGATCGAACAGGGGCGCAGGTTTCCTCCGGCGGACTTCGTGGACCGGGCGGAGGAGGTACTGGACGCGTTCGGCACACTGCGGGGTGCGGCACGGCATCTGTCACGCCGGCCGGGGCTGGCGAGCTGGTTCCGGCAGTGGGCACAGCTGGAGGCGGAAGCGGTCAACCTCTACACGTACGAGTGCCGGTTGGTGCCGGGGCTGTTGCAGACGGAGGCGTACGCGCGGACGCTGTTCTCCGAGCGCCTCCCGCCACTGGGGGACGATCAGATCGAGGCCCGGCTGGCGGCACGGACGGACCGGCAGCGGCTTTTGCGGGACCGGCCCAACACGGCGTACAGCTTCATCGTCGAGGAGCACGTGCTCACGCGTGAGACAGGTGGGAAGGCTGCCCAGGCAGAGCTCTTGGACCACCTCCTCGGACTTGCGGAACTGAGGAACATCGAAGTGCAGGTCATGCCGCATGCGCGCGGCAGCCACGCGGGCATCGACGGCCCCATGAGGCTGTTGGAGACGCCCGACAACAAGTGGTACGGCTACTGCGAAGGTCAGGAGAGCGGCCAGTTCATCTCCGACCCGAAAGTGGTCAGCATGCTCCAAATGCGGTATGCCAGGATGCGGTCACAGGCTCTCTCCTTGGAAGACTCCCTGAGCCTGTTGCGGCGGATGCGAGGAGCAGCATGAGCACCACAGAACTGGCCTGGTTCAAGAGCAGCTACAGCGGCAGCTCTGGCGATGACTGCATCGAGGTGGCGACGACCCCCGAGACGATCCACGTCCGGGACTCCAAGGTCGAGCGGGGCCCTCAGCTCGCACTCTCCCCCACTTCTTGGACGAACTTCGTCTCGTACGCCGCCCAGGTCTGACCTCCGACGTCACAGGAGCGCCCCGTGCCGGTTCGAGCCTGGCTCCGGGGCGCTCCTCGCGCGCATCGCTGAGGTGTGTCAGAACACGGGCTGGTACGTGAGGGTCGGGAAGTAGTCCTCCCGCGTGCCCTCGCGTCGCACGTCCCAGGTGGCGCAGTGGAGAGAGCCCCCGTACTCGAACACGTTGCGGAACGGGACGGTGAAGACCTCGAAGTCGAGCTTGGTGAGCAGGTCCTGGAGGGGCTTCTCCTGCTCCTCGCAGATGACCTTGGTCGGCGAGATGCTCAGCACGTTCATCGAGAGCCACTTGGAGGACTGGCAGTACAGCGGCATCTCGTCATTGCCCAGGACGGGCTGCGGGACGTCGATCAGCTCCCAGTCGTTGGCGAGGAACATCTTCTCCTCACCTTCGCGCAGCGGGCGGTCCGGGTTGGTGAGGATCAGGCCGGGACGCACCGGCACGAAGGTGCAGTCGATGTGCGAGGGGAAGAAGTCCAGCGGGAAGTGCACCGTGTGGACACGGAATCCGCGCGGTTCCAGATGCCGCTTCAGCCACTGGATGCCCGCACGGTTGGTGGTCATCGACTCCTGGACCAGGATGTCGCGGCCCAGCCGGCTCATGTCGGCGGCGTCGAAGATCACTTCGTCCTGGTTGATGCAGAACTCGAAGGAATGCATCTGCGCGTGCCGCTGCTCCAGCGGCCACTCCCAGAACTCCTCGCGGTACATGCCGTCGGTCATCGACGGCTTGGGCGCGGTCGTCCACCCGACGCGGGGGTCGGCGTTCCAGTACTCGTACACCAGCTTGCGGTAGGGCTGGTACTCGAAGTACCGGGCCCGGCGCGACATGGTGGCCTCGATGATCTCGTTGCCCATGGTGATCATCACGTCGCGCGGGCAGACGGCGCAGTACTGGTTCTCGACCTCGAAGCCGGGGGTTTGGACCGGGGTGGAGAAGTCGTGCGGTTCGGGGCGGCGCACCGTGACCCCCTGGGACTCCAGCAGGGCCGCGAGGCCCGCGAGTTCCTCGTTGGCCAGATCGATGACCTTCTTGGACTTCGGACCGGTCGGGAACGACGTGCCGGGGGCGTTGCGTATCGAGGGCCGGCTGCCCGGCTCGGTCGGCTCGAAGCAGGCGTTGTCGGCGGAGCCGACCACCATCTCTTGGAGCGGGTCCCACTCGTTCCAGGAATTGACGACCACAGGGCTGGTCTGCATGTGCGGGGTCACCTGTCTGTGAGGATGAGGGGTTATGCGGCGTCGGTCGAGTCGGCCAGGCTTGCGGGACGCATGTCGGTCCAGTTCGTCTCGATGTAGTCGAGGCAGCTCTGCCGGTCGGTCTCGGCCACGATGACGTCCCAGCCGCGCGGCACCAGGACGAACGCCGGCCACAGGCAGTGCTGACGCTCCTCGTTGACGAGCACGTGGAATGTGCCGTCCTCGTTCTCGAAGGGGTTGGTCATGGCTCCATCTCTTCCTGTCTAGGGACCGGGTGTCCGCCGGCTGTCGGGTCGGAGCAGGTTCGGTGCGGCTTCGGTGCACGGGCCGGTGTCGTTCAGCCGAGTGCGGCGTCGAGGGCCCGTGCGGTACGGCAGCGGAAGACGGTCGCGACATCGACGGTCCGCCCCAGTTCCGCCTCGATCCGGCCCGCCAGACGCAGGGCCGTCAGCGAGTCGCAGCCGAGGCCGAACACGTCCTCGTCCGCCCCGACACGGTCGAGTCCCAGCACCTCGGCCATCAGTTCGCTCAGCCGGTGCTGCGCGGCCCCCACGGCCGGTGTCGGTACGCGGGTCAGGAAGCGCTCGGTCGGGACCGTCAGGGCCCCCGGAAGCTCCACCAGGAACTCCCGCAGGTGCGCGGCGATCTGCTGCGCGGACTCGGCGTCGAAGAGGTCGGGGCGGTGGCTGACTTCGAGGTGCAGCTGCCGGCCGGGCGCGGCCATCAGCTTCAGCGGGTAGTGGTACGCGTCGTGTCCGGCGACTCCCACCAGGTGCAGGCCGTCGTCGGGAGCGCCCGGGAGTTCCTCGGCGGTCGGATAGTTCTCGACGACGACGCAGCTGTCGAACAGCGTGCCCACTCCCGCCGCCCGCTGGACGTCGGCCAGGGCGAGGTAGTGGTACGGGAGGAGTGCGGCATGCTCGCCCTGCACCCGTTGGAGCAGGGCGGCCACCGGCTCGGCCGCCTCGAAGCGCACCCGCACCGGCACGGTGTTGATGAACAGCCCCACCATTTCCTCGACGCCCGGGAGTTCGGCCTCTCTGCCGGAGACCGTGGCGCCGAAGGTGATGTCCCGCTGCCCGCTGCGACGGTGCAGGCACAGCGCCCATGCCACCCGGAGCAGCGTGTTGAGCGTGACACCGTGCCGGCGGGAGACATCGAGCAGCGCGGAGGTGTCCGGTTCGGAGAGCTCGACGACGATGCGTTCGGGAAGGGCACGTATCCGCGCGATGTCCTGGTCCGGGCAGACCAGGGTGGGCTCCTTCAGGCCGGCCAGAGCGTCGCTCCAGGCCAGGCGCGCCTCGTCGCGGTCCTGTGCGGCAAGCCACCGCAGATGGTCGGGGTAGTGACCGGGATCCGGCAGACCGCTCTCGTCGCCGCCCTGGTCGAAGAGCGCGAGCAGGTCGCGCAGGAGCAGCGAGGTGGTCCAGCCGTCCACGATGAGGTGGTGCATGCTCAGCACCAGTTTCTGGCGGTCCTCGGCCAGCGTGATGAGGGTGCAGCGCATCAGCGGCGGCCGTGCCGGGTCGAAGCGCCGACGCCGGTCGGCGTCGAGCAGTGTCTCCAGCCGCGCGGCTTGTTCCTGCGGGTCGAGACCGGTCAGGTCGTGGGCGTGCCAGCCCATCCGGACCTGCTCCGGGATGACCTGCACGGGCTCCCCCGACCGCCGCTGCACAAATCCCGCGCGCAGCATCGGATGGCGCCGCAGCAGGGCGTCGCAGGCCTCACGGAAGCGCTCGGCGTCGAGCTGACCCTGCACCTCGAGGGCGATCTGCACGTTGTAGACGTCGAGGTCACGGCTGTCGTACCGGGCGTGGAAGAGCAGCCCCTCCTGCATCGGCGTCAGCGGCAGGACCTGTGCGACCGGTGTGCCTGCCCGCTCGCCGAGGCGGGTGAGCTCGTCCTCGTCGACCTCCCCGGCCTCCTGCTGGAGGCCGGGGGCCTGCCGCCGGACGAGCGCCGCCGCGCTCGTCCCGTGGGCCACGAGTGTGCGCAGTGCCGCGAACCAGAGCTCGGCCAGGTCGCCGATCTCCTCCTCGGACAACAGGCGGCGGGCCCAATGCCAGTGGGCGACCAGCTGCGGGCCTGCCGGGCCCTCGTCGACCGCGGCGTTCAGCTCGATGACGTGCGCCATCGGCATCCGCGGGTCGGCCCCGACGGGCAGCGCGTCGGACTCGGGTGCCACGCTCCAGTCGCCTTCTTCCGCATCGGCGTTCCTGCCGAGGTAGTTGAAGCCGATCTGCGGGTCCGGGTAGGCCGACAGCTCTGCGGCGGTGTCCGGGTTCAGATGGCGCAGCAGGCCGAAGCCGATACCGCGCCGGGGGATCCTCCGGACCTGGGCGGTGACCCGGCGCAGGGCGTCGCCGAGGCGCGGGTCCGCCGGATCGCCGTCCGCGGCCCAGTCCACGGGCCCGGGGTCGATCCGCACCGGATACAGCGTGGTGAGCCAGCCGACGGTGCCCGACAGGTCGACGTCCTCGGCGATCTGCTCGCGGCCGTGCCCCTCGACGTCGATCAGCACGGCGGTGCCGCGGCCGGCCTCGGCGCGCCGCCAGGCGGCGACGGCGAGCGCCAGGCCGGTGAGCAGTACTTCGTCGGTGCGGGTGCCGAAGGTGGCCGGCACCGTGGTGAGCAGCGCGGCGGTCAGGTCCGCGGGGAGCGTGAGGCGCAGTTCACCGGCCGTCGCGAAGATGTCGTTCGACGGCGAGAGCCGGGCTTCGGTGACGGTGACACCGCCCGTGTCCAGGACCCGGTGCCAGAAGGGGAGTTCCCCCAGCACGGCGGGGGTTCTCGCCTCGGCGTGCAGCCTCTCGCTCCACTCCCGCAGCGGGAGCGGTACGGGGGCCGGCAGCAGCGGGGCGGCACCGGGCGCGGCGCTGTGCCAGGCCGAGTACAGATCGGTCAGCAGGATGTGCCAGGAGACGGCGTCGACGGCCAGGTGGTGAACGGTGACGAGCAGCCGCCCCTGCCCGCCCTCGCCCGCGTCGAACCAGGTGACCCGCAGCATCACGCCGTCGCGCGGCGCGAGCGCGTCGGCGTCCTCGCCGGCGCATGCGGAGATCGTGCGGCGGACGGAGCCGGAGGGGAGGCCGGACACGTCGACGCGCCGAACCGCGTCCTGCGGCGCGCCCGGGTCCACCGGGTCCACGGCGAGGGAGCCGTTGTCCTGGAGGCGTGCGTGCAGCGACTGGTGACGCTCCACGACGGCCCGTACGGCGACGGCCAGCCGATCGGTGCCGAGGCCGGGCGGCACGCGGAGCAGGGTCGACTGGTGGAACGCGTCGGCCGTGCCGCCGCGCTCCCGGAGCCACTGCATGATCGGCGTGGCGGGGACGACGACGGAGGCCTGTTCCCGGGCGCGGGAGTCGTCGGCCCGGGCCGTTTCCGGCGTGCTCCGCTGCTCGAGGGACGAGGCGAGAGCGGTGGCCGTGCGATGCGTGAAGACCAGCTTCGGAGTGAGCCGCAGACCCGCCTCACGCGCCCGCGCCACCAACTGGATCACCGTGATCGAATCACCACCCAGCGCGAAGAAGTCATCTCCCGCCCCGACACCCTCGACACCCAGCACCTGCCCGAACAGCCCGGCGAGAACAGCCTCCACGCCCCCCGCCGCGCCGGAGGTGACCGCCTGCTCGCGGGCGGTGGGGGGAGCCGGCCGCTGCTGCTGGGCCGTTTCCGGCGTGCTCCGCTGCTCGAGGGACGAGGCGAGAGCGGTGGCCGTGCGATGCGTGAAGACCAGCTTCGGAGTGAGCCGCAGACCCGCCTCACGCGCCCGCGCCACCAACTGGATCACCGTGATCGAATCACCACCCAGCGCGAAGAAGTCATCTCCCGCCCCGACACCCTCGACACCCAGCACCTGCCCGAACAGCCCGGCGAGAACAGCCTCCACGCCCCCCGCCGCGCCGGCGCTCTGCCGGGCGGCGTCCACGGCGCGCTCCTCCTGCCACCGCGCTGCCGCTTCCGCCGAGCCCGCCGGGTCCGCCGGGTCCGTGGCGGGCAGGGCGGGGAGCGCGGCACGGTCGACCTTGCCGTTGGGGGTCAGCGGCAGGGTGGGCAGCGTGACGAACCCGGAGGGGACCATGTACGGGGGCAGCACGGACGCCACGCGCTCCCCCAGGGTGGCGAGTTCGGCCTCCTTGCCGGCCGCCGCCACGATGTACGCCACCAGACGCGGCACTCCTCGCCGGTCCGCCCGCACCGCCGCGGCGGCCTGCGCGACCGCGGGGTCGGCCCCGACCACGGTCTCGATCTCGCCCAGCTCGATCCGGAACCCACGGACCTTGACCTGGTCGTCGGCCCGGCCCCCGTAGACCATGGTGCCGTCGGGCTGCCACCAGGCGATGTCGCCGGTGCGGTACATCCGGGCACCCGGCGTGCCGAAGGGGTCGGCGACGAAGCGGGTCGCCGAGAGTCCCGGCCGCCCGACATAGCCACGGGCGAGTACGTCACCGCCGACGTACAGCTCGCCCGGGACGCCTGCGGGGACCGGGCGCAGGCAGCCGTCCAGGACATAGACCCGGGCGCCGGGGACGGGCCGGCCGATCGGCACCGCGCCCTGCGGCGAGGGGTGCCCGGGCTCCAGGCGGTACTCCATGCAGCCCACGGTCGCCTCTGTGGGGCCGTACTCGTTCACGACCGTCACGCCCGGATGGCGAGCCCGCCACTCGGCCAGCGCCTCTCCGGTCAACTGCTCGCCACCCAGGACGAGTTCGCTCGTGGGCGAGTACCACGCGTCGGACGCGACCAGTACGGGCAGGTGGCTGGGCGTGGCCTTGACGAACGCGGGCGCGCGTCCCGCCCCGGCCGGGGCGTCGAAGTCGTCCAGGTCGACGAGGCGTACCAGACCGCCCGACGTCAGCGGCCCGAAAATCCCGGTGACGGTGAGGTCGAAGGAGAGCGGGGAGTGCACCAGGGCCTGTTCGGCGAGGCCCGGGTAGGCCGCGCGGGCGAAGGCGAGGTAGTTGTCGACCGTGCGGTGCTCCACCGCGACGCCCTTGGGGCGGCCGGTCGAGCCCGAGGTGTAGATGACATAGGCAGCGTCGGCGAGCCGTACCGGCGCACCGCGCTCGGCGTCGTCCACCGCGTGCTCCGGCAGCGCTGCCAGCTCGGCCTGGACGGCCGGATCGCCGATCGCGACCACCGACGGGTGTCCGGCGAGCGCCGGATGGCCGGTGTCGGAGCAGATGACGGCGGCCGGGGCGGCGTCGGCCATCATGAACGAGATGCGTTCCGGCGGGTACCCGAGGTCGACCGGCAGATACGCGGCCCCTGCCTTCAGAGTTCCCAGCAAGGCCACGATCAGGTCGGTACTGCGCGGCAGCGCCACGGCGACGAAGTCACCCGGCCGCACACCTCGCTTCAGCAGAAGGCGTGCCGTCCGGTTGGCGGCCTCGTCGAGCCGGCGGTAGCTGAGGGTGCGCTCGGCATCGGTCACGGCCGGCGCGTCGGGGGTCTCGCGTGCCTGGGACTCGAACCGCTGGGCCGGCGTCGCCGACGGGCGTTCGGAGACGGGGTCCGCCTGCGCCCCGGGATGGCGGCCCCACCGCTCCAGCACCTGGTCCCGCTCCTCGCCGGTCAGCAGAGGGATGTGCGCGACGGGGGTCGCGGGGGCCTCGACGAAGGTGTCGAGCAGCAACCGCAGGCGGATGCGGACCAGTTCCAGGCGCGTGGTGTCGAACAGGTCCTTGTGGTAGCTGAGCTGGAGACGCAGCCGGGATCCGGGAACGGCGACGACGCTCAGCGGATAGTGGGTGGAGCCGGTGGCCTCCTGCCGGCCGGCCGTGTCCGGGTCCATGTCCGTGACCGTGTCCATGACCAGCGGGTCCTCGGTGAGCGGAGCGATCCGCAGACCTGGCACGCAGTCCTGTACGGATTCCCAGCCGAAGGGCGCGTCCCCGAAGTTGGTCGAGGTGTCGAAGAGCGTGTCCAGCCCGGTCAGGCGACGCACCTCGGTCAGCCCGAGGTGCTGGTGCGGACTGAGCGCCAGCTGCTCGTCCTGGATCCGGGCGAACAGGGCGGCCATCGACTCCGCAGGGTCGAGCCGTACCCGCACCGGGACCGTGTTCATCAGCAGGCCGACCACGGAGCCGGCGCCGGGCAGCTGCGGCGGGCGGCCGTGCACCGTCTGGCCGAACACCACGTCCTCCCGTCCGGTCAGCACCGAGAGCAGCAGCGACCAGATGCCCTGCACCACCGTGTTGAGGGTGAGACCGTATTTCCGGGCGGTCGCCGTCAGGGCCTCGGTCGTGTCCGGCGGGAGTGTCACATACGTCATGCCGGGCATCGTCCCGGCGCCGCCGGCGGGGGCTCCGGGAGCGACGAGCGTCGGCTCCTCCAAGCCCTGGAGCGCCTCCCGCCAGGCCTGTTCGGCGGCGGGGCGGTCCTGCCGGGAGAGCCACCGAAGGAAGTCGGAGAAGTGCGCGGCCGGGGCGAGTTCGACACCGCTGCCCGCACCGGGGATGTCCCCGCCCACCTCGCGGCCGTACAGCGTGAACAGATCCTCCAGCACCAGGGGCAAGGACCAGCCGTCCAGCAGGATGTGATGGTAGGTCAGGACGAACGCGTACTGGCTCTCCGCAAGCCGGATCAGTGCGAAGCGCATGAGCGGGGGTGCCGCCATGTCGAAGCGGCGCAGCCGCTCCTCCTCGAGGAAGGCCAGCAGCTTCTTCCGGCGTACGCTCTCGGGATCCGCGGAGAGGTCGAGCTCCGTCCACGGCATCTTCACGGTGCGCCGGACCAGTTGCACCGACTGTCCGTTCGCGCGCTGGCGGAAGCCGGCCCGAAGGACACTGTGACGCGCGAGCGTGGCAACGCAGGCCGCCCGCAGTGCCGGTGCCGAGACGTCGCCGAACAGCTCGAAGGCGGCCTGGATGGTGTAGACGTCCGCGGCCTCGGAGTCGTACAGCGCGTGGAAGAACATGCCCTCCTGCAACGGCGTGAGGGGCAGCGCGGACTCGATGGGCGACTGTGTCACTTCGTTCACTGTCAGGTCATCCCCGGGAGCAGTCAGCGGCGCGCGGGAGCGGCGGCTGGTCATTGGGAGGTGTGGTGACCGGTTTCGGCCACTTCAGTGATGATTTCGTCCGGCCGCCCACGCGGGCCAGGCAGCCGACCGGCAGTTTCCCTGCCCTCAGGCGGTGCTGTGGCCGGGCCGTGTTGCCGGTGCGCGGATCAGCTCCGGCCCCTGCCCGGTGGCATCGCTGCCCCGCCTCCGGCGACCGCCCGGCCGGTCATCGAAGCGCCGCCGTGACGGCGCCGAGCGCGGCCGGAGCACCGGTGAAGAGGTAGTCGTGCCCGCCGGGAAGGACCTGCAGGGTGAACCCGGCCGAGGCGCACTCGCGCCAGCACTCCAACTGCGCCCCGTCCACCAGCGGATCCTCGGCGCCGCCGAGGACGTGCAGAGGGCAGTCGACCGGGGCCGGTCCGGGGCTGCGGTACTGCTCGGCGAGCGAGAGGTCGTAGCGGACCGTACGCACGGCGTACCGCAAGTAGGCGGGATACTGCCGCAGTTCGGGGGGAAATCCGCCGAACCCCTCCAGCCAGTCGAGCAGCCCCTGGTCGTCCCGGTCCGTGATCCGCTTGCGCACCGGGGTGTGCGGCGCCCGGCAGGCGGAGACGAGCAGGGCGCGGGGCGGGGCCATGCCACGCCGGCCGATGCGCAGAGCGATCTCGTAGCCGAGGAGAGCGCCGAAGCTGTGGCCGAAGAGTGCGTACGGCAGGTCGAACTCGTCCGCGATGCCGTCGATCACGGCATCGGCCAGTTCTTCGAGGGTGTCCGGCAGGGGCTCCGCACCACGCACACCACGGCCGGGCAGCTCCACCGTCGCGAGTTCGATGCCCTCCGGCGGAGTGAGCCGCCAGGGGGCGAACGACCGCGCGCTGCCGCCCGCCTGCGGCAGGCAGATCAACCGCAGGCGAGGGCTGGGCGCGGTCACCCGGCCGACGATCCACGGACTGTCCACACCACGCGTCGGAGTGTTCGCGAGGGGGGAGGGTCGTGCGGCGGCATGGGTTCGCATCCCGCTCCTTTCGTCGGCCGGCGTTCGTCCGGGGCGGTGGCCCGCGCGGCTCATCGTGGATCGGAGGCGGCGAGGGGACCAGGCACGGGGACCGGCAACCGGGCTGCCGCCGAGTTGCCCCGCACCTGCCTGGAGCGTGGTCTCCTCGCGCGCCAAGGATGGTGACCGAAAGTCATGCCTGCTTCTGCGCCCGAGGGGATCGCCTTCCGATGACCGCTGTTCCTGACGAGGCAGTCGATGCGACGTTCTTCACCCTGGATGCCGTCACGGCCGACCTGATGGAGGTCGACGCGATCTTCCGGGCCTGCCTGAACTGGAACTACGGGAAACGTGACAGCCGGGTGTGGAGCCTCTACGAGAAGAACAAAGCTTCGCAGTGGAACGCCACCACCGACATCGACTGGGACCACGACGTCCAGTTCGGGGCCGAACTGTCGGAGGAGAACGGCGCGCGGCTCGCGTCCTTCGTCGTGGGCGAGGGCAGCCCGGTGCCGCGCGAACTGCTCACCCAGTTCCGCTGGGAGTACCAGGCCTGGATGTGCAGCCAGTTCCTGCACGGTGAGCAGGGCGCGCTGGTGACCACGGCCCGACTGGTCGAGACCGTCCCCGACATGGAGGCCAAGACCTACGCCGCCTCCCAGGTCGCGGACGAGGCGCGCCATGTGGAGGCCTTCGCGCGCTACGTCGACGAGAAGCTGGGCACCGTCTACCCGATCAATCCCGGGCTCCGGACGCTTCTGCACGATCTGCTGTCGGAGTCCAGATGGGACATCGTGTACCTGGGCATGCAGGTGGTCGTCGAGGGTTTGGCGATCACCGGGCTGAGGCTGGCGAGCAGCGGCTTCGGCGACCCCGTGATCCGGCAGATCACCAGGATGGTCGCGAGCGACGAGGCCCGGCACATCGCCTTCGGCGTCACCTCGCTCACCGGCATGTACCAGCAGGTGACCTCGGCCGAGCGGCGGGAGCGCGAGGACTTCCTGCTGGAGTCGATCCGGCTGATGTCACGCCGCTTCATGCTCCGCGAGGTCTGGGAGCGGATGGAACTGGACGTGGCCACGGGGCTGCACTTCGCCCGCACGAACCCGATGATGGCCACTTACCGGCAGATGCTTTTCCAGCAGGTGATCCATGTGCTGCGGCAGTTGGACATGTTGTCGGACAAGGTGAAGGAACTGCTGCTCGCGGAGAATCTGGTGCGCCCGGGGACCATGTCCGTGGGATGAGGGTGGTGTCCGCGCCCCGTAGCCGTGCGGGCAGCCGTGGAACGGCGGATGCTCCAGCTGAGGCACTTTCCCCATGTCGCCATTGACGGTGACGTCTGGGAGACCCTGCTGTGGGCGACCGGACGCACCGCCCTGCCCGATCGCCCACAACTCACCGAGTGGCGCTGGTACGGCACGCAGGGCGCGTGAGTGCCGACCGATCACGAACAGCCGGCCGCCGCGCTGGAACCCGCGTCACCGGTCCGCAGCCCTGACTGCCGAGGCCTCGGTGAACGCACCCTGCGCTTCAGCGAGGCCCGGGTGTCGACGATGCATGGGTCGGCCCCGTAGGTGAGCGCACGTGACCCTGGTACTCAGCCAGTGGCCGGATAGGCGACCATGTCACGGTCCATTCCGGCGTACTCGTCGACCAGAAACAGATGCGGGCCGTCGAAGGTCGTGCGGTCCTTCCCCGTCTTGGCATCGAGGACGACGTAGTCGGGGGCGGCATTGGCATAGATGGCACCGTGCCAAGCGGCCTGAATTGTCGGCATCTTACGAGAAGTGTCGTCCTCGGAGATGGTCCACAGCACCTTGCGGCTGCTGGTGTCCACCCCCTGCACTGTCTCGTCGCCGGCGCACACGACCACCGACTGCTGGTCGTAGTAGCACGTCAGATAGGCGCCGTTGACCCCGGCCACGGCCTCGCCCGTGCGGGCGTCGTGCAACGCGGATTCCGAAGCGAACAAGCCGCCTCCGACGCGATTGACCTCCAAGGACGAGTGGCCCTCATTCTTCCAGCGCACAGTCCCGTCGGCGATTGATCGGCCTGTGAGTGCGAGGTCGCCCTCCTCTGCGTGCCAGCCGCCCAGGGTCCCGAACGTCACCCTGTCGCGAACCTGTGCACCGACAACGGTGCCGCTGTCGACCGCGTGGGCCGCGAAGCCCTCCTGCTTCCACGTCACCTGATGAGTGCCCAGGTCAACGGCGTAGGTGACAGCGCTGTCGCTGTCCTTTGAGTCGTCCGGGTAGGCAAAGACTGCGACGACCGCGGTTCCGTTCTCCGCACCGACGACGGTCGGCTCCATGTCGCTGATGCCCATGCCGGTCGGCGCCGGCAACCGGGTCGTCCAGGACACCTTGCCGCTGTCCGTGTCCACAGCGCGCAGATGGACATCGGTCCGGCCGACGCTTGTGCCCGAGCCCTCCGTGTAATCGGAGAACGCGAAGAGAGCTTCCGTACGCTTGCCCTGCTGCACGAACACCGGGGGGATGTGCCGGTTGTCCTCCGGGACTCCCGCGGTACCGGTGTAGCGGTTCTTCCGGTTGAGGGCGGACGACCAGAGCTTGCGTCCGGTCCTGGTGTCGTAGGCATCGAGGCCCTTGTCGGTCCGCACGTAGGCCTTGACACCCAGCAGTGAGAACCCCCAGGTCTTGACGTCCTCGTCGTGCGCCAGCTTCACGCCTTTGCCGAACTTCAGTGGAGGATCGTACGCCTTCGCACCGACCTCCGGGCCTGCCACCGGACCCTTGCCGCCCGCCCCGGAAGAGCCGCCGGAACACCCTCCGAGGCCGCTCAGAACGACCGCGAGGGTCAGGCACATGACAGTTCGGTACCCGACTCGCACAGAAATCTCTCCCCGTTCATGGTCAACTCCTCCTCACCTTAGCGTTGTTGCCATGGCTGACATCCATGAGCTCTCGAGCGACTCCCCGGCGCACATGCCGCCCGAAGCGAGCAGCGTGGGTGGGGGACGTGCCACTGCACGTACACGCCACCCGGCGCAGGCCGATTCCGCGCGCAACGCCACCACCCGCTGCCGCCGGCACGGGTGCGCCGCCCGCGGATGACGCCGCCGCTCGCGCCGCTGCCCGGCGCGCCGTCCGCGCCGGGCAGGGGTCGTACAGCTCAGTGATGGTCAGTCCGCGGTCAGCGGCCGTGTCGCCTCGGAGAACCAGCCGGCGCACACCGCCTTCCAGATGACCCGGCGCCTGGGCTTTCCGCTCGAGGTCACCGCGATGCCGCCCCTGGGCACCTCGACGGCCAGCAGTTCGGCGTCGCCCAGCCACTCGGACAGCACCTCGTGGGCGATCTCCCGCCAGCCGGGCTGGACTCCCGCGAAGACGGCCACCCCCGTCGGCACGCCGTCGCGGACCCCGAGGAGCACCGCGACGCGGCGTTCGGGAACCCCCCGTTGGTGCATCAGGGTCTCCAGGCTCTCGGCGAACACCATCTTCCCGCTCACCTTGAGTCCGTCACCGAGCCGGCCGATCACGAACAGCTGTCCGTCGCACCGGAACCCCGCGTCACCGGTCCGCAGCCCCTGACCGCCGAGGCTGGTCCCGGAGGCGGAGCCGGTGTCGCCGACGTATCCGCTCGCTATCGACACCCCGCTGACGACGATCTCGCCGACCTGACCGTCCGGCAGCACCTCGCCGTCCTCGGACACGATCGTCACCGTCCTGCCCTCCAGCGGACGGCCGCAGCCGACCACCGCCGTTCCCGCGAGGGACGCGGCGTCGCCGTCGTCCGGCTCCCGCGTCGCCCAGCCTTCGCCGGGCGGCAGCCCGGTCACCGCGAGGGTCGCCTCCGCACTGCCGTACGCGGGGAGCAGGGCACCACGGTCGAGGCCGTGCGGTCCGAGCAGCGCGTGGAAGTCACGCAGCACCTGCGGGTCGACCCGCTCGGCGCCGATGATCACGCACCGGACCGAGTCGAAGCGCAGGCCCTCCAGGTCGGCGGGCCTGACCCGGCGCAGGATGTACGACAGGCCGAAGTTGGGCATGGCCGTCATGGCGACGCCCTGGTCGTTGATGCAGCGCAGATACCTCAGCGGCGAGCGGATGAAGTCGTCCGGCTGCATCATCCATCCGTCGAAGCCGGTGACGACGACGTTCAGGAGGAAGCCGACCAGACCCATGTCGTGGTGGACCGGCAGCCAGCTGATGGCGGGCAGCTCGGGTTTGCAGCCCAGCCAGCGGCGCATCCCGGTGAGGTTGGTCCGCAGAGCGTCGGCCGATATCTCCACCCCGCGCGAGAAGCCGCTCGATCCCGAGGTGAACTGCAGCAGCGCGGTCTCGGGCAGCGGCATCGGCCGCTCCAACGGCCGGGCACCTGCGATGAGTTCGTCGAAGGTCACCGGCTCGTCGAGCCCGGCCTCGGCGGCGATCTTGCGGATCCGTTCCAGGGACTCGTCGTCGCAGACGACGGCCCGGGGGCGGACGGTCCCGAGCAGATGGCCGGCGTGCTTCCCGTACTCGTCGGCCCGCTGGAAGGCGAACGGCGGGGCGATGGAGCACGGTGTCGCGCCGGCGGCCAGCGCGCCGAAGAACCCCGCGGCGAAGCCCGGGCTCGAGCGCTGCACCAGCGCCACCACATCGCCCTGCCCGACACCGCCCGTCCGCAGCGCTGCGGCCGTCCTCAGCACCAGGTCGGCCAGGTCACGATAGGACCAGAAGTCCCAGCCGTCGTCGCGGTTCGCGTAGTACAGGCCACGCTCGGCGGACGCCTCGTCCAGCCAGTCGAGCAGGCCCCGGTCCGGGATTGCCAACGTCCTCGTCCTCTCCGGCATGTCACGGCACGGCCGGTGCGCGCACGGGCGGCCGGAGTGCCCGGCCCGGTGCCAGCCTCTGGGCGGCATGTGCCCGGCGCCAGGCAGCTCGCCGGTAACTCGGGCCTGTCAGGCGGCATTTCGACCAGCAACACCGATTGCCGGTCGGTTGCCTGGTCACCTGTCGCGCGGGCGTTGCAGCATCGACCGGGTTCCAGCTCCCGATCCGTCGTAGTGCACGAGAGCGGTTACGAACTTGACGACATCACGCTACGCCGAGAACGGCCTGCTTCCGCTGACGGCCGCACAGCGGGGGGTCTTCCACGCCCAGCGGCTCGCTCCCGACAACCCGGCCTACAACACCGTGGCCGTCATGGAGATCCGGGGTCCGGTGGACGGGGAGCTGTTGCAGCGCGCGATCCGCCGGGCCGAGGGGGAGAGCGGAAGCTTCGACGTCGAGCTGGTGGAGCTGCCGGACGGCGTCTTCCAGCGCCCGGTCGCCCCGGGCTGCTCGACCTGGCGGGAGATCGACCTCAGCGGCGAGCCGGATCCCTTCGCCGCGGCCTGGGCGCTCGTGGACCAGGACCGCGCCACCCCGCTCGACCTGCTGAAGGACGAACTGTCCGCGCATGTGCTGATGCGCGTGGGTGCCGGCCACTGGCTCTGGTACCAGCGCAGCCACCACATCCTCTCCGACGGCTTCGGCTCGGTGCTGCACTCCCGCAGGATCGCCACGGTCTACGAGGCCCTGGCCGCGGGGACGGAGCCGGGGGGCGAGCCGCTGGGCCCCCTCCAGGGTCTCCAGGCGGACGAGGCGGACTACCGCGCGTCGCAGGACTACACCGCGGACCAGGCGTACTGGACCCGGACCTTCGCGGACCGGCCCGACGCCGCCAGCCTGGCTCCGGGGGTGCCGACGAGCTCCACGGGCCCGGCGCTCCGCGCCACAACGACGCTGTCACGGAGCGAACTTCAGGCACTGCACACCGCGGGACGGGACGCCCGCGTCCCGTGGACGGTGGCGATGCTGGCGGCGGTCGCCGCATATCTGCACGGGATGACCGGGGCCGAGGACCTGACCATCGGCGTCCCGGTCACCGCACGCCTCGGCGCACGGTCCCGGAACGTGCCCGGCATGCTGTCCAACACGCTCCCGCTACGGCTGACCGTCACCGCGGCGGCGGGCCGCACGGAGCTGGTCCGGCAGGTGGCGCGCCGGCTCGGCGAACTCCTCACGCACCAGCGCTACCCGTACGACGAGCTCCGGCGGGACCTGCGGCTCCTCGGTACGGACGAGCAGATGTTCGGCGTGCTCGTGAACATCATGCCGACGGGCTCCGAGACCGCGTTCACCGGACGCCAGGCGGTGCTGACCACCCTGTCCGGCGGACCGGTGACCGATCTCAACATCACCTGCCACCCCGGCCCGGACGGCCGGGACGCGCGCGTCGACTTCGAAGCCAATCCCGACCGCTACAGCGCCGAGGAACTGGCCACGCACCAGCGCAGGTTCACCGACTTCCTCACCCGCTTCCTCGCCGCCCCGCCGGAGCTCCCGCTCGCCCGCGTGGATGTGGTGACGCAGGCCGAACGTGCGCAGGTGCTCGCCGCCGGCCGGATGCCGGAGCCGGGGCAGCCTCTTGCCGCGCGGACCTTCCCCGACCTGTTCGAGGAGCAGGTCCGGCGGACGCCGCACGCCTGCGCGGTGCTCTCCCCCGCCGGGCGCCTCGACTACGCCGAGCTCAACGCCCGGGCCAACCGCCTGGCCAGGGTGCTGGTCGAACGGGGCGCAGCGCCCGAACGGCTGGTGGCCGTCGCCCTGCCCCGAGGCATCGCCGCGCTGACGGCCGTGATCGCGGTGATGAAGTCGGGCGCGGCCTACCTGCCGGTCGATCTCGACTACCCACGGGCCCGGGTCACCGGCATGCTCGACGACACCCGCCCCCTGCTCCTGCTCACGACCCGCGGGGCCGACGACCCGGCGTCCGCACCGGACGTCCCGCGGCTGTACCTGGACGACGCGGACAGCCACACCGCCTCTCCCCTGCCGGGGCTGCCCGGCACCGACCTCGACGACAGCGATCGCCTCGCCCCACTGCGGCACGGACATCCGGCGTACGTCATCTACACCTCCGGTTCGACCGGCCGCCCCAAGGGGGTCGTCGTCACGCACACCGGCCTTGCCGCGCTGCTGCGGCATCAGACGGACCTGCTCCGCCTGACGCCGGACACCCGCGTGCTGCAGTTCGCGTCACCGAGCTTCGACGCATCGGTGTGGGAGCTGTGCACGGCGCTGCTCACCGGCGCCGCCGCGGTCGTCGCCCCGGCCGAACGGCTCATGCCCGGACCGCCGCTCGCGGAGTTGGTGTCCGAACTCGGCGTCAGCTGCCTGCTGCTGGCGCCCTCGGCGCTGGCGGCCATGCCGCCGGACGGCCTGCCGGAGGGCATCAATCTGGTCGTCGGTGCCGAGGCCTGCTCGCCGGAGCTGGTCGCGCGCTGGTCCCCGGGGCGGCACATGGTCAACGCCTACGGTCCCACCGAGGCGACGGTCGTCGCCACGCAGACCGGACCGCTGTCCGGCCGGACCGTACCGCCCATGGGGTACGCGGTCCCCGGCAGCCGGCTCCGGCTGCTCGACACGGCACTGCGGCCCGTGGCGCCCGGGGTGGCGGGCGAGGTGTACCTGAGCGGCGACGGGCTCGCCCGCGGCTACCTCGGCCGCCCCGGGGTCACCGCCGAGCGGTTCGTCGCCGACCCCTTCGGCGCGCCCGGTGCGCGGATGTACCGGACGGGTGACGTGGCCCGGTGGACGGCGGGCGGTGAGCTGGTCTACCTGGGGCGTGCCGACGGCCAGGTCAAGGTGCGGGGCTTCCGGATCGAGCTGGGCGAGGTCGAGGACGTCCTCGCGCAGGCTCCCGGCGTCGGCGCGGGCGTCGTGACGGTCCGTGAGGACCGGCCGGGGAACAGGCAGTTGGCCGGGTACGTCGTCCCCGTCCCTGCGCACACCGGCGAGGCACCGGCCCACCGGCCCGACGCGGCCGCGCTGCGCGAGTTCGTGGCACGGCGTCTGCCCGCGTACATGGTCCCTGCCGTCGTCACCGTGATCGACGCCTTCCCCCTCACCCCCAACGGCAAGATCGACCGACGCGCCCTGCCCGCCCCCCAGTTCCACACCACCACCCGGTACCGCGCCCCCGCAACCGAACGCGAACGAACCCTGCACGAGGTGTTCACCGACGTACTCGGCCACCCACGCATCGGCACCGACGACAGCTTCTTCGACCTCGGCGGCGACTCCATCATCGCCATGCAACTCGCAGCCCGCGCCCACCGCGCCGGACTCGCCATCACCGCCAAAGACATCTTCGTCCACAAGACCATCGCCGAACTCGCCCCCGTCGCCGAAGACATCGACCCGGAAGCCGGAACGCCCCGCGCTGAGGACCTGGTGCGGATCGACGCCGACGAACTCGACGAGCTGGAAGCCCAGTGGGAGACATCACTGTGAGACAGACATCCCTGGAAGCGGTTCTGCCGCTCTCGCCGTTGCAGCAGGGCATCCTCTTCCACGCCCTCTTCGACGAGGGAGATGTCGATGGCGAGCATGTCGACTTCTACACCGTGCAGACGCCCCTGGAGCTTGTGGGGGCGCTCGACACCGATCTGCTGCGCCGCTCGTGCGTCGCGCTGCCCGCCCGGCATGCGAGCCTGCGAGCCGGGTTCCTGCGGCGCCGTTCCGGTGAGGCCGTCCAGGCCGTCGCCCGGGCGGTCGAGCCGCGGTGGGAGGAGATCGACCTCTCCGGCTTCGGCGCCGACGAACGCCGGGTGCGACTCGCCCGGCTGCTGGCCGAGGACCGCTCCCGGCGCTTCGACATGGCCAGGCCGCCGCTGCTGAGGTTCATGCTGGTGCGGCTCGCACCCGACCGGCACGTGCTCGTGCTCACCAACCACCACATCCTCCTGGACGGCTGGTCGCTGCCCCTGGTCCTCGCCGACCTGTTCCGTATCTACCGGGACGGCGGCACGGCGGATCAGCTGGAACCGGCCGCGTCGTTCCAGGAATACCTCGGCTGGCTCTCGGCCCAGGACCGCGGCGAGGCCGAGCGGGCCTGGCGGGCCGCACTGTCCGGTGTCGACGGCGCGACACTGGTGGCGGACGCGGCGGGCACCGGCTCGTCCGACCGCGGCCAGCAGCGGGTCGTCGCGGAACTGTCCGAGACCGACACGGCACAGCTGACCGCCGCGGCCCGCTCACGCGAACTCACCACCAACACCATGGTCCAGGGCGCGTGGGCGCTGCTGCTGACGGTGCTGACCGGACGGCAGGACGTCGTCTACGGCAACACCGTCGCGGGACGCCCGCCGGAGCTCCCTGAGAGCGACCGCATGGTGGGCCTGATGATGAACACGGTGCCCGCCCGGGTCCGGGTCGACCCTGCCGAGCCGGTGGCCGAGCTGCTGGCACGCATCCAGCACGAGCAGTCGGCTCTGACCCGGCACGACTATCTCGGTCTCGCCGACATCCATCGCGCCGTCGGTGTCAGCGAACTCTTCGACACCACCGTCGCCTTCGAGAACGTCCCCGTCGAGCAGGCCGTCCGGGGCTCGGCGGTCCCCGGCCTCACCGTCGGCATCCTGCGGGACGCCGTCGAGGAGGCGTTCGAAGGCACCCACTATCCGCTGAGCCTGGCCGTCCACCCCGGCGACCGGCTCCGCTTCGAACTCAACTACCGCGAGGACGTCTGCACCGCCGAGGCGGCGGCCGACGTGCTGGACCACCTGTGCGGCCTGCTCCGGGACATCGCCGGCCGGCCCGAACTGCCTGCGGGGCAGCTGCCGCTGTGCTCACAGGAGGAACGCGTGGAGATCCTGCGGGCGTCGAGCGGCAAGGCGGTGCGGCACACCGCCCAGGCCCTGCCCAAGGTGTTCGAGGCGCAGGTCCGCGCGACACCCGACGCGATCGCCGTCACCGACGGCACGACCCGTCTGACCTTCGAGCAGCTGAACGCCCGCGCCAACCGGCTCGCCCGGCTGCTCGTCGCCGACGGGGCGGGCCCGGGCCGTCTCGTCGGCGTCGCCCTGCCCCGTACCACCGACGCCGTGGTGGCGATCCTGGCGGTCCTCAAGTCGGGTGCCGGGTACCTTCCGATCGACACCGACCACCCTGTGGAGCGGATCGCGGCGGTCTGCGCGGAGGCTCGGCCGGCCGTCGTCCTGACCGCCGGCGCGACCGCGCACGCCGTACCCGGGTCCGTGCGGACGCTGCTGGTCGACGACGCCGCAGAGCCCGGGACCTCACTTCCCAAGGACATGACGGACCTCGACGACGACGACCGCACCGGCCCGCTGCTCCCCTCCCATCTGGCCTATGTGATCTACACCTCCGGCTCCACCGGCCGCCCCAAGGGGGTCGCCGTCGAGCACCGGAACCTGGTCAACATGTTCCACAGCCACCGGGCGAACTTCTTCGAACCGGAGCGGGCGAGGGCGGGCGGCCGGCCGCTGCGTGCGGCGCTGACCAACTCGCTCGGCTTCGACGCCTCCTGGAGCCAGCTGCTGTGGATGGTGGCAGGGCACGAACTGCACATCGTCGACGACACCGTCCGCAAGGACTCCCTGGCACTCGTCGAGCACGCGGTGGGCGCGGCGATCGACGTCATCGACACCACGCCGTCCGTCGCACGCCAGATGCTGCTGGCAGGCATGTTCGAGGCGTCGGGGCAGCGGCACCGGGTGACGGTTCTCGCACTCGGCGGCGAGGAGGTCGCAGAGGACCTGTGGAGCGAACTGCACGCCGTGCCGGGCCTGTCGGTGTACAACCTGTACGGCCCGGCCGAGTGCACGGTGGACGCGATGCTCTGGCACGGCGACGGCTCCACCCGGCCCGCCATCGGCGTCCCCGCCGACAACTCCCGGGTGTATGTGCTCGACGGGTTCCTGCGGCCCGTGCCGGCCGGGACGGTCGGCGAGCTGTACATCGCCGGTGACGGCGTCGCCCGCGGCTATCTGGATCGCCCTGGCCTGACGGCGGAGCGGTTCGTGGCCGACGTGTTCGGCCCCGCGGGCGCCCGCATGTACCGCACGGGCGACCTGGGGCGCCGCCGGCCGGACGGTGTCGTGGAGTACTGCGGACGATCGGACTTCCAGGTCAAGATACGGGGCCACCGCATCGAACTCGGCGAGATCGAAGCGGCCCTTGCGGCGGATCCCTCGGTGGGCCAGGCGGTGGCGGCGGTGTCCGCCGACAGCGCGGGTGTGCAGCGGATCGCCGGATACGTCCTTCCCGCACCCGGCGCCCAGGTGCAGCCCGGCGCGCTGCGCGAGTTCGTGGCACGGCGTCTGCCCGCGTACATGGTCCCTGCCGTCGTCACCGTGATCGACGCCTTCCCCCTCACCCCCAACGGCAAGATCGACCGACGCGCCCTGCCCGCCCCCCAGTTCCACACCACCACCCGGTACCGCGCCCCCGCAACCGAACGCGAACGAACCCTGCACGAGGTGTTCACCGACGTACTCGGCCACCCACGCATCGGCACCGACGACAGCTTCTTCGACCTCGGCGGCGACTCCATCATCGCCATGCAACTCGCAGCCCGCGCCCACCGCGCCGGACTCGCCATCACCGCCAAAGACATCTTCGTCCACAAGACCATCGCCGAACTCGCCCCCGTCGCCAAGGACAGGACAGCGCAGGGCGACACGCAGGGTCCGGACGGTACGGCCGTGATCGCGGGGCCGCTGATCACCCTCAGCGACGCCGAGCAGGCGGAACTCGCCGCGCTCGGGCACCGGATCGCCGATGTGCTGCCACTGACGCCACTGCAGCAGGGCATGCACTTCCACGCGATGCTGGCCGCCGACGGCGTCGACGTCTACACGGCCCAGGCGCCGCTGCGGCTCGAGGGCGCGCTCTCACCTGCCGTGCTGCGCAAGGCCGTCGACGGTGCCGTGGCCCGTCATGCCGCGCTGCGTGTCTCCTTCACGCTCCTGGGCTCGGGCCGTCCGATCCAGGTGGTGCACGAGGAAGTGAGGGTGCCGTGGCGGGAGGTCGACCTCTCGGAACTGGGCGATGAGGACCGCCGGCTGCGGCTCGCGGAACTGACGGGCGACGAGCGCCTGCGGCGCTTCGACCTCGAGAAGCCGCCGCTGCTGCGGGTCACTCTGGTCCGGCTCGCGGACGACGACCACCTGCTGCTCGTGTCGCACCATCATGGGCTGCTGGACGGCTGGTCGCTGCCGCTGTTCTTCCGTGACGTGTTCGCCCTCTACGCCCGCGGCGGCAGCGACGGGGGCCCTGAACCGGCGCAGTTCGCCGACTTCCTGCGCTGGCTCGGCAGCCAGGACGACGAGCGCGCGGCGCAGGTCTGGCGCGAGGCGCTGGCCGGATTCGACGAGCCGACCCTCGTCGCTCCGGATGCCGAGGCCGCCACGGCGACCGTGCCCCATCTGGTGACCGCGGTCCTCGGCGCCGAGGAGACCACCGCGCTGACCGCCGCGGCACGCCGCGCGGGCCTGACGCTCAACACCCTGCTGCAGGGTGCCTGGGCGGTGGCGCTGGGCCAGTTGCTGGGCCGCGACGACATCGTGTTCGGCGCGACCACCGCCGGGCGTCCGCCGGAGCTGGCGGGCTCCGAGGAGATCGTCGGCCTGCTCATGAACACCGTGCCGGTGCGGGTGCGGCTCGACCCGGCGCGGCCGCTGGACCGTGTTCTGGCCGGCCTCCAGGTCCAGCAGGCCGAGCTGGTCCCGTCCCAGCATCTGGGTCTCACCGAGGTGCAGCGGGTCCTGGGACTGGGCGAACTGTTCGACACCGTCATCGGGTTCGAGAACACGCCGGTCGACGGGGAGGCGATTCAGGAGCAGGTCCCGGGCCTGCGGATCTCCGTCGACGACGAGCCCGTGCCCGGTGCCTCCCACTATCCGCTCAGCCTGGTCGTGGCGCCGGGCGAGCGGCTGAGTCTGGAACTCAGCTACCGCGGCGACCTCTTCACCGCCGAGGCCTGTGCGGCCCTGCTCACCCGGGTGCGCAAGGTGCTCGACGGCTTCGTGGCGGACCCGGCCGTGCCGCTGGGCCGGATCGACCTGCTGACGGCCGAGGAGCGCGGGCAGCTGCTCGACGCCGCCGGCGGCCTGTCGCCCGCCGTTGCACCCACCACCTTCCCCGCGCTCTTCGAGGAGCAGGTACGGGCTCGGCCCGATGCCGTCGCGGTGTACGACGGCACGCTGGCCCTGACCTACGGCGACCTCAACACCCAGGCCAACAAGCTGGCCCGGGCATTGGCGGCGCAAGGCGTCGGCGCCGAGGACATCGTCGCGGTCGCGCTCCCCAGGTCGGCCCGGTCCGTCCTCGCGGTCCTGGCCGTCCTCAAGTCCGGTGCCGCCTATCTGCCGCTGGACCTCGGGTATCCGCCGGAACGGCTCCGTCATGTCATGGACGATGCGAAGCCCGCCCTCGTCCTCACGACCCGCGAGGCGGCGAAGCCGATGGCCGAGGCAGGCGCCGGGCGGACCCTGTGCCTGGACGGCCCCGGCCCGGCCGGCGCCGGTCCATCACATCTGCTGCGCGAGGCAGCCGAGTTGACCGCCTCCCTGTCCGGCGAGGATCTGACCGACGCCGACCGGGTGGCGCCGCTCAGGCCCGGGAACACCGCGTACGTGATCTACACGTCCGGATCGACCGGCCGTCCCAAGGGCGTACTGGTGCCGCACCTCGGCATCGCGGCCCTGATCGCCCAGCAGCGGGCCGGGCTCGCCCTGCGCACGGACGAGCGGGTGCTGCTGTTCGCCTCGCCGAGCTTCGACGCCTCGGTGTGGGAGCTGGCGACCGCTCTGCTGACCGGGGCGAGCGCGGTCACCGCTGCCGCCGACCAGCTGCTGCCGGGGCCGGCCCTGGCAGCCACTGTGGCACGGCACGGCGTGACCACCCTGTTGCTCCCGCCGTCCTCGCTCGCCGTGATGCCCGAGGACGGACTGCCCGCCGGCGTCACCCTCGTCGTGGGCGGCGAGGCCTGCCCGCCCGACCTGGTCGAACGCTGGTCGGCGGGACGCCGCATGGTCAACGCCTACGGTCCGACCGAGGCGACCGTCATGGCGACGATGAGCCGCCCGCTGTCGGGCCGGACCGTGCCTGAGCTCGGTGACCCGGTCGTGGGGGCCCGTGTGTACCTGCTGGACGGCGCCCTGCAGCCGGTACCGGCAGGAGCGTCCGGCGAGCTGTACCTGGCGGGGGACGGCCTCGCGCGCGGCTATCTGCACCGGGCGGGACTCACCGCGGAGCGCTTCGTGGCGGACCCGTTCGGTCCGGCCGGAGCGCGCATGTACCGCACCGGCGACGTCGCGCGGCGCACACCGCAGGGCACCCTGGAGTACCTGGGCCGCGCGGACGAGCAGGTCAAGGTGCGCGGCTTCCGGATCGAGCCGGGCGAGATCGAGGCGGTGCTGGCCGACGACCCCTCGGTCGCCCAGGCGGTCGTGGTCGTCCGCGAGGGCCGGCCGGGCGTGCGGCAGCTGGTGGCGTACGCAGCGGTGGCCGCCGGCCCCCGGCCCGAGCCGGAGATCCTGCGCCGGCGGGTCGCCGACGCCCTGCCGGAGTACATGGTGCCCGCGGCCGTGGTCGTCCTCGACCGGCTGCCGGTCACGCCGAGCGGCAAGCTCGACCGAGGTGCCCTGCCCGCACCGGACTTCTCCGGCACCCACGACAGCCGGGCACCGCGCACCCCGCGCGAGGAGCGGCTGTGCGCGCTGTTCGCGAAGGCCCTCGGCGCGGAGCGGGTCGGTATCGACGACAGCTTCTTCGACCTCGGCGGCGACTCGATCGGCTCGATCAAGCTCGTCACGCTCGCCCATGCGGAGGGCCTGGACATGGCCCCGCGTGACGTGTTCACCCACAAGACCGTCGCGGCGCTCGCCGCCGCGGTGAAGGACCTTGCCCCGGGGCCGGACGCCGATGCGGCCGGACCGGAGGAGCCGCTGATCACCCTGTCTCAGCACGAACTCGACGAGTTCGCCGAGGACTGGCAGGAGCGGGACTGAGCGCCCGGCTTCCGCCGGCAGGTGCCCCCTGGCACCGAACGCACGACCGCTGGACCAGTACGGCCGGGACCCTGCTCGGCCGGTCCGGTGAGGCACCGCCACGCGGCCCGGCAGCAGTGCGCGGGCCGCACAGGACCGAACGACGGACGACCCGAGCGGTCACGACCTGGTGAGGACGACCCGACATGACAAGCACCTACCCCGCTGTTGACGCCGCCCGCCCGGGCGCGGCCGACCGGGGGCCCGACAGCCGCGAGACCCCCTTCGAGTACCACCTCGACGCCGATGAGGTCGCCGGGCTGCGGGCCGCCGCGTCGAAGCTCGCCGACACCCACGGGGCGCCCGGCCTGCCGGAGTTCTACGACCGGGACCACGCGGCCGACGAACTGCTGCCCGCGGGCCTGCGCGGCTTCCTCCTCTCCTACCGCAGGACCGAGGGCCGAGCCGCCTGCCTGGTGCACGGCTTCCCGGTGGACGACGAGCGGCTCGGTCCCACGCCGGAGCACTGGCGCGATGCCATCGGCAGCACGGCGGCCACGGAGCAGGAGCTGTGGCTTGCGATGTGCGGGACGGTGCTGGGCGACCCGTTCGGCTGGGCGACCCTCCAGGAGGGCCGCATCATCCAGAACGTCCTGCCGATCCCCGGCGACGAGACACGCCAGAGCGGCTACGGCAGCACGAGTCTGCTGGAGTTCCACACCGAGGACGGCTTCCACCCCAACCGCTGCGACTATCTGCTGCTGTTCGGCCTGCGCAACCCCGACCGGGTGCCGACCATCGTCGCCTCCGTACGCGATGTGCGCCTCAGCGACCAGGACCGTGCGGTGCTCGCCGAGGACCGGTTCCACATCCTGCCGGACACCGAGCACATCCGGCAGCTGGAGGCGCACGCCCCCGGCCATCCCGCGCTGGCGAAGCTGTACGGCATGGTGGACCGGCCCGTGCCGACCGCCGTCCTGTTCGGCGACCGGTTCAACCCGTATCTGCGCATCGACCGTCCCTTCATGCATGTGCGCCCCGGTGACACCGAGGCCGAGACGGCGCTCGACCGGCTCATGGACGAGCTGCAGCGCGTGCAGCGGGACATCGCGGTGGGCCCCGGCTCGATGCTGGTCGTGGACAACTACCGCGCCGTGCACGGCCGCCGTCCCTTCGTCCCGCGGTACGACGGGACCGACCGCTGGCTCAAGAAGCTCACCGTCAGCCGCAACCTGCGGCGCAACATCAGCGGCTACGCCCTCGGCCACCACCGCGTCATCGTCTGAACCGTCCGCGGCATCCCGGCAGAAAGGCAGCACCACCCCATGCGCACAGTCATCGTGTCCGGCGCGTCCAGCGGTATCGGCCACGCCACCGCCGAACGGTTCGCCCGCTGCGGCGACCATGTGGTCAACCTCGACATCCAGCCGCCGGCGCCGGGCACGGTGGACGGCCCGCGCGACGGCGGGGGTGAGGTCCGGTGGATCGGGCTGGACGTCGCCGACTGGTCCGGTGTCCGCGACGCGGTCGACCGGGTGCACGCCGAGCGCGGCCGTATCGACGTCGTCATCGCGAACGCCGGCATCAGCGTCCGGCACGGCATCCTCGACCTCACCGAGGCCGATGCGCGGCGCACCCTGGACGTCAACCTGATGGGCGTTCTTGCCCTGTGGCGCCACGCCACGCCGCACATGCTGCGCCAGGGCGAGGGCGTCCTGCTGGCGACGGCGTCCGTCAACGGCTCGCGCGGTTACCCGCTCTACGCGGACTACAACGCCAGCAAGGCGGGCGTGGCCTCGCTCTGCCAGACCTTCGCCGTCGAGCTGAGCCCGCTGATCAGGACCGCCTGCGTCGCGCCCGGCGCCGTCCTGACACCCATGCAGCGCGCGGAGTACACCGACGCGATGCTCGACGAGGTCAACGAGCGCATCCCGGCCCGCCGGCACGCCCTTCCCGAGGAGATCGCGGACGTCTTCCACTTCCTGGCGTCCCCGCAGGCATCGTTCGTCTCGGGCCAGCAGTTCGTGGTGGACGGGGCCGAGACCGCAGGGGCCACCACCGCGTTCTTCCCCGGCCCCGTCGAACCGCTGAGCTGAGCGCGCCGGCCCCGTATCCCGTCACCGAGCTCGAGGAACGACCATGGAGACCCGCCCACCTCTCGCCCCGGGCCCGCTCGACACCCTGGATCTCGCCGATCCGCTGTTGCACGCCCGCCACGACCTGGGGCCGCTGTGGCACCGGCTGCGCGCCCAGGCACCGGTGCACTGGCAGCCCGGGACCGGGCGCGGCCCCGGGTTCTGGGTGGTGAGCGGCCATGCCGACATCGTCTCGGTGCTGGGCGACGGCGAGACCTTCACCTCGGAGCGCGGCAATGTGCTCGACACCCTGCTGACGGGTGGCGACTCGGCGGCTGGGCAGATGCTGGCCGTCACGGACGGCCGACCGCACAAGGCGCTGCGCAGCGCCCTGCTGAAGCCGTTCTCGCCGCGCTCCCTCGACGTCGTGGTCGAGAGCGTGCGGCGCGGCACCCGCCGGCTGGTCGAGGAGGCGGTGGAGCGGGGAGAGGTGGATTTCGCCGCCGACGTGGCCGCGCACATCCCGCTCGCCGCGATCTGCGACCTGCTCGGCGTACCGGCCTCGGACCGGAAGCACATCATCGACCTCACCTCGTCGGCGCTGGGCTCGGTGGACGGCGTCCCCGACGAGGAGGCGACCTGGTCGTCACGGAACGGCCTGCTGCTCTACTTCTCGGAACTGGCCGAGCAACGGCGCGCCAAGCCGTACGACGACGTGGTCAGCCTCCTGGTGACCAAGGAGATCGACGGCCGGCCGCTGACCCACGAGGAGATCGTCTTCAACTGCTACAGCATCATCATGGGCGGTCATGAGACGACCCGCTTCGCCATGGTCGGCGGTCTGCACGCGCTGATGCGGCACGAGGACCAGTGGCAGGCGCTCAAGTCGGGCCGGGTGAGCACGGCTTCGGCGGTCGAGGAGGTTCTGCGCTGGACCACCCCGGCCCTGCACAGCGGCAGGACCGCGACCGAGGACGTGTTCTTCGGTGACCAGTTCATCGAGGCCGGCGACATCGTCGTCACCTGGCTGGCGTCCGGCAACCGCGACGAGCGGGTCTTCGACCGGCCGGACGACTTCGACCTGTCCCGCACGCCCAACCGGCACCTGTCGTTCGCGCACGGCCCGCACTTCTGCCTCGGCGCGTTCCTGGCGCGGGCCGAGCTGTCGGCCTTGCTGGAGAGCCTGCGGGACCTGGTCGCCGTGGCCGGGCGCGCGGGCCCACCGCAGTACGTGTACTCGAACTTCCTGAGCGGCATGTCGGCTCTGCCGGTCACCCTCACCCCGGAACGGGCCTAGTACCGCACAGCGTTGGTTCCCCGGACCACGTACACGATCTGCTGGCACCGGATGCGGCGCGAACGCGGGGGACCAGGACGCTCAACACCGTTCGGAGCGTCCGGCTGAGCCTGTGCAACTCATGCTCAGTCTTTAGGAACGGTTGAGGCCGTTGGCGTAGGACGGACTGCGACCTGAGGCCCACCGGGTGTGCGGCCGTCGCATCCGCATCGACGCGGCGACGTCCGTCCGCTTCCTCGCGATGCTCGACCGTGCCGTCGCCCCGCGCCGGCAGATCCACATGGTGCCGGACACCGGCGCCTTCCACATCGCGAGGAAGACCCAGGGCATGGCCGGCTGCCCACATGCGCACCGGACGCCGCCGGCGCGGCCCTGACGGGCAGCGGTGCTGCTCCCTCGTCTCCACTGGAACGCCGCTGTACTGATCGACGCCGCCGCACAGGCAGCGGCCGGCCCACCGGCTATACGAGTCCCGGCCTCCGCTACGCAAACAGCGGCGAATTGGAGGGCACGCTCGACTTCATCGGCCTGATGATCACCATCG
This sequence comes from Streptomyces sp. NBC_00390, assembly GCF_036057275.1. Taxonomy (NCBI): domain Bacteria; kingdom Bacillati; phylum Actinomycetota; class Actinomycetes; order Kitasatosporales; family Streptomycetaceae; genus Streptomyces; species Streptomyces sp. NBC_00390. Next base: position 2,043,187 of record NZ_CP107945.1, read on the forward strand.
TGCTGGGAGCGGCGTGCCTGCCGCACGTTGCCATGCAACTGAGCACCGCACCCGACGCGGCAACCGCGCGCCGAACGGTGCGCCATACGATCGGCGTCGTCGTCTCCTTCTGCCTCACCACAGCTCTGATGGGCCTCGCGGCCACCGCATTGATCGGCGCACCCACGATCATGGCCGCGGACCTCGGAGGCAACAGCGCCCTGCCGCTGCTCTGCCCTCGGGCACGTACGGCCGCCAGGCGTTGAAGGCCGCCGCGCTTCCCCCGGAGTGCGACAGGCACAGGAGCCTGAGCCGAGGCTGCCCGACGGTGAACCGGGCGCTGATCCAGCCTCTGTCCGGTGTGACGGCATCGATGGCGCTCATGTCCACCAGCCTCACCGCTGCCTCCCTCCCCTGCCAGGCAGCCCGGCGGCAGCTTGGGCGGAAGCGCACCCTGGGGCGGCCGAGTTGCCGTGTGTTTGCCGGGCTCATTGCCTGGGACCGGTGTGCGGCTCCGGCCTAGCTTCGGCGGCATGACTCACACTCCTGCCGCCATCGGCGCCGAGGCCGTCTCCCGTGTGGTGTGCGGTATGGTCCGGCTGATCTCGCCGCGCAAGGTCGACCAGGCCGATCCGGACCACCGCCTCGTCGGCGATCTCGGCTTCCACTCCCTCGTCCTCGCCGAACTCGGTTACAACCTCGAGGATCTGTACGGCCTGCGGTCGCTGACCCCCGAGGAGGCCATGAAGCTGGAGCGCGTCAGCGACGTGATCGGGTTCGTCAACACCGAGGTGGCGGAGGGCCGGGCGCAGCTCCCCGCCGACGAGGACGTCGCCGCGCTCTTCGCCCGCTACGGCGTCGACGACCCCGCGGCATGACCCGCCAGGCATTCGACCGCCCTTCGTACGCACTGGCCGCCGACCTCGAGCGGACGCTCGGCGACCCGGACGCACCCAGCGGTCCGTTCAGCTGGTCCGAGACGGTCGAGCACGAGGAGAGCGGCGCCCTGCCTCCGGGGGCGGTCGACCTCATCCGGTCGTGGGGGTTCGCGCAGTATCTGGTGCCCGAGGCGTTCGGCGGCGGGCTGCGGAACCTGGAACAGCTCGTCCTGCTGACCCGTTCGCTCGCGCGCCGCAATCTGACGGTCTCCGTGATGTTCGGATCGGCGCTCCTCGGCGTCAACCCGGTGTGGCTGTGGGGCGACGAGGAGCAGCGGGCGCGCGTCGCACGGGGCATGCTCGACGGTGACCTCGCGTGCTTCGCGGTGTCCGAGCCGGACCACGGCAGCGACCTGGGGACCAACGAGACGAGAGCGGTGCCGGACGGGGACGGATTCGTCCTCACCGGGGAGAAGTGGCCTGTCGGCAATGCCACCCGGGGCCGTTTCGTGACCGTCTACGCGGCCGTCGAGGGCATCGGGTCGTCGCTGCTGCTGCTCGACAAGCAAGCTCTGAAGGAGGGGAGTTGGGACAACCATCCCTTCGTCAGGACGGTGGGTCTGCGCGGTCACGACCTCAGCGGCCTCACCTTCCGGGGAACCAGGGTGCCCGCCGGTGCGCTGGTCGGCCGCCCCGGCACGGGTCTGGCCGGGATCCTGCAGGTGCTCCAGATCACGCGCACGGCGATCGGCGCACTGTCGATCGGCACCATGGACTCGGTGCTGCGCATCGCCCTGCGCCACGCGCAGGAGCGAGTGCTGTACGGGCAGGAGATCTACCGCATCCCCGTCATCCGGCGGCACTTGGTGCGGTCGTACCTCGACCTGCTGATCGCCGAGTGCACGGCAATGCCGGTGGCACGCTCGCTCTCGGTCGCCCCGTCCCGGCTCAGCCTGTGGTCCTCCGTGGTCAAGTACCTCGTGCCGACGCTCGGTGAGGAGGTCACCCAGGAGGCCGCACGGGTCCTGGGCGCGCGCAGCTATCTTCGCGAGGGTGTGGCCTCGGGTGCCTTCCAGAAGCTCCAGCGCGACCATGCGATCGCGAGCATCTTCGAGGGGACCACGCACGTCAACCTCCACAGCATCGCCTCGCAGCTGCCCGCCGTGGCCCGGGTGGCCGACCGGCCGGCCCCCGGCGGGGACGCTGTTCTGCGCCAGCTCTTCGACTGGTCCGAGGAGGCCCCGGTCTGGCAGCCCTCGGGCAGGGCACTGCGGCTGACCAACGCCAGTGAGGACGAGATCACCCGCGGCTGGGAACCGGCCGTGGCCCAGGCCCGCATGATCGCGGAGCGTGAGCTTCCCGCCCCCGTGGCCGGCGCCCTCCTCAAGGTCCTCGGCGAACTCTCCGCCCGCCGTACGGCGTTCTACCTGCCGATCGCCGCCGGTTCGCTCGATGCCGCGACGGCCGAGGGACAGGACCGGGCCACCGAGCACTGCGTCCACCACGCGGCGGCCTCGTGCCTCTACACCTGGCTGTACTCCTTCGAACAGGAGCGGGCATCGGCCGGGGGCACCGGATGGCTGGTGCTCGTCCTGCAGAGGCTGCTGGGGCGGCTCGAGACCACGGCCGAGCTGGACGAGAGCCTGTTCCCGTGGCTGGAGGAGCTGATGCTGTCGAGCCTTGACGGCCCGGAGTACTTCTCGCTCCAGGCCGTCAAGGCAGCCGCCGGGGTGGCGGAAGGCTGAGCCGGACAGCCCGCCGCCCCCGGACGGGCGGCGGGCTACCCGGCACGGCCCGCGGCCACGAGCCCCTGGCAGTCGGACTCCGGGGACCGCACGGACCCGGTGTCCGTGGACCGTTCGGCGTGCGTCACGACATGCCGAACCAGCTCGTGGATGCGGTACGTGTACTGCCGTTCCCGGTTGGTCTGCACGAGCGAGGCGTCCACAAGCTCCGCCAGCAGATGGGCGACCCGCACCATCCCCGAGCGGCGGCTCGGCTGCGCGGTCAGCACGTCGTCCAGCGAGAAGCCGTTCGGCAACGCGACGAGATCGCACAGCAGTTCGCGATGCGGCACCGGCAGAAGGTCGTAGCTCCACCGCACGCTGTCCGACAGCGTGCGGTGTGCGCTCAGACCTCCCGTGTCGGCCTGGTCGAGCAGGTGGAAGAGAGTCTCCTCATGGAGCAGCGAGGTCAGCGGCAGCGATCTGAGCCGCTGTGCGGCGATCTCGATGGCCAGCGGTACGCCGTCGAGGAGCCGGCACAACGTGGTGACCTGCGGCAGGTGGTGGGCGAGGTCCAGGGTCGGCAGACTGGCCTGCACCCTGCGCAGCAGGAGTTCCACCGCACTGGGAACCGTCATGTCACGGCCTTCCTGGCCGTCCACCCACAACGGCTCGACCTCCCACGTCTCGGATGCGCCGGCGGCCAGGGCGCGGCGGGAGGTGACCATCAGATGAAGCCCTGGATGCTCGTCGAGCAGTTGCCGCGCGATACGGGCGGTCTGCTGCGCGACATGTTCGGCGCCGTCCAGGACGAGCAGTCGCCGGCCGCTCTGCGCGCCGCCGCGAGAGGGAGCCGCCTCGCCGATCAGATCCTGTGTGACGCGCGTCAACTCGGCGCGCGTGCGGGCGGTGTCGAGATGTTCGGGCGGGCAGTCACGCAGCTCGACCACGGCGACGCCGTCCCGGAACAACGGCCGCAGCCGAGAGGCCGCCGCCAGGGCCAGCCGGGTCTTGCCCACACCGCCGGGGCCGGTCAGGATGATCAGCCGGCTGCGCTGCGCGGAGCTGAGGATGTGGCGCATGTCGGCCTGCCGGCCCACCAGTGGATCACGGAGCGGCCGGGGACCGTGCCAGGGTGAAAGGGTCGCCGTGCGACTGCGCTGCGCTTCCGGTCGCTGCTCGGGCAGCACCGTCCAGCCGCTGCTCTCCCAGGGCGCCGGCTCGGAGAGCGAGGCGGGCGCGGCTCCCAGGGCCGTCAGCAGCAGCGCCACGGAAGCCCGCCGGGGATTGGTGTTGGAGCCGGTCTCCAGATTGCGGATCGTCCGTACGCTGACGCCGGAGCGCTCGGAAAGCTCCTCCTGCGTCCAGCCGGAGACTCTGCGCTGGTTGAGCAGGAAGTCGCGCAGCTGATGAATGTCAGTTCTGTCGAAGGAAATAAACTCACTGGGCATCACCATTGAAAGAATCCCCCTTTATGACATGAGACGTGTGCGGTCCCGGCACATCCCGTACGGTGCGCGCACATCGGCGTCCACCGTCCCTTTGACGAGCCGGTCCGCTGCGGGGCAGCCGACAAAGACGCCTTGGCGTGGCACGCCACCACAGGTCACAGGCGAGTGAGTCGCCCCGTACGCGTGAAAGCCGTACGACTGCGGGTATATGACGAGGAGTCAGTACTGCGGACCGAGCCGCCCGCCCGCTCGCCGCCCGCCTCCACCGCCGACACGACGGCATCCGGCTCCCCCCGCTCACATGTGATCAAGGATCTGAAGTAGTCACCCACACGGACGAAACACGAACACAGGTCCGCATGGCATCAGATCACCTCGTTCGACACGAGAAATTCCCCCGGAGTGTGTCTTCGTGGCCAGAACCGGACCCTACTCGACTACACGTGCGAGTGGGAGCCGTGAACTTGGCAGGTAAGAGCCGTATGACCGCTTGCTGCCAACTCACCTGATACTCACGTAGAAGGACATTTCAGAATTCCGCATCACCGTGCGCCGCGAGGACCACCACGGTCAGCACCAATCCGGAACGGGCGGCCCAGCGGCCCGGGAAGCCTTCCGCGCACCGGGGAGCACGCGGCATCGCGACGCTCGGGGGAACGCACCGGAACGTGCCGTCGGCGCGCAGCCGTACCGTGAAGTCCCGGAAGCCGAAACGGGTTCCCAGCCAGGCGGAGAACGCCTTGTAGGAAGCTTCCTTGGCACAGAAGACCAGGCGGTCGAGCGGCAGCTCCGCAGCCGCTGGGAAGTCCTGCCGGAGCAGGCGGCGTTCGGCGTCCGTAACGGCACGCGCCGCCACGACGCCGGGAAGCGGTTCCTGGGGCTCCGCGTCGATACCGATGGCGGCGAAGTCGGCGGCGTGCGCGACGGCGGCCGCGCGGTAACCCCGGCAGTGGGTCATGCTGCCCACGACCCCGGCCGGCCACCCCGGGGCACCCATGGGGCCGGGCACGAGCGGCTCAGGGATCTCCCCCAACCGGGCCAGCGCCGTGCGGGCACAGCCCCGAACCGTCGTGAACTCCCTCCGCCTCTCGTCGAACCCCCCGGCCACCACGGCTTCTTCGGCGGGAAACAGCTCAACCACCGACTCCGGCCCGGCGTCGCCGAACGCCTCACAGGCATGGACCCCGTCGGGCACCAGATCGGCGATCACTCGTGAACTCCTCGCCGTGGACTGCCCGTTGTGGGTGTGCGCTCCGTGAGAGAGCACCTGTGCCGACAGCGTGCCTCATGTGAAGATGGTGCACACGTTGCAAGGGAGCAATGGGAAATCCGGGGGCGTGACTCAATGTTGGAAAGGCTAGGATTCGACAGCCTTACTGACGCAGTGTACGAGCGGCTCGTTGTCGGCCCACACCAGAGCAAAGCCGACCTGGCGCGACAACTCGGACTGTCCGAGGACGAGGTGCGCACGGCCCTCGAGCGGCTGGAGAAGCTGGACCTGCTCCGCCCGTTCGGCAGCGGACTCGGGGAGCTGGTGGATCCGCGCCTCGGGCTCAAGGCCCTCCTGCTCCAGCAGATGTGCGGGATCGAGGCCCGGCTGAGGGCGTTCGAGGAGGACCGGGTCGCGGTCATGGCTCTGATCGACCGGTACGCCGACGTCCATCCCGGCGGCGGGGAGCCCACAAGCGAGTACGTGGCCGGTCATGAGGCCGTGGCCGGTCGGCTCCGGGAACTCGCCGACACGGTCGACACCGAGTGGCTCGCCTTCGTCCCGGGCGGCGCCCCGTCCGGCAGCTGGCTGGAGACCGTTCAGGCGCTGGAGTGGAAGATCCGCAGCCGCGGCGTCTCGACCCGCACGATCTCCACGGACAGCATCCGCTGCGACGCCGGAGTATCGCTCGGGGCCGCCTGGAGCGGCGCTCTGGGCAGCCCGGTGCGGACGGTGCCGTCACTGCCCGTCCACATGCTCGTCGTCGACCGGTCGAGGGCGCTCCTGCCCGCGGACCCGGCCGACCCCTGGCGCAGCGTCATGCAGGTCTCGACGCCCGGCGCGCTCGAAGCGCTGACGGCCCTCTTCGAGGGCGTGTGGGAGAGCGCCGTCCCGCTCGGCACGGCCACCCAGCCCGACGAGAGCGGACTCAGCCCGCGGGAGAAGGAACTGCTGCGGCTCCTCGCCCGGGGCCTGAACGACGACGTCATCCGCAGGCGCCTCGGCGTCTCGCTGCGCACGGTGCGCAGGATCGTCGCGGACCTCTGCGTCAGGCTCGGGGCCACCAGCCGCTTCGAGGCGGGATACCAGGCCGCCAAGCGCGGCTGGATCTGACGGCCGGGCAGCGAGGACGCCCACCCCGTGGCAACACCGTCCACCCGCATCCGGGCTCCGGAGCGAGCGGCAACTTTCCCCCCATGAGTTGCCGGTGCGCTGCCTGGCCCGGCCTGTGAGGCATCGACCAGCATGCTTGCCAGGTCCGCGGCACATGCCCGGACGAGCGGATCCCGAACGGACAGGGGGCGGATGGCGATGGCGCAGTCACGTCCCGACGAGACGGAGAACGCTCCGGCGGAACACCCGTCGCTCTGGCGCGATCGCGACTACCTGTACTGGTGGTCCGGGAACGGTCTGTCCACGCTCGGCACCACCGTGTCGCTGCTGGCCTTTCCGCTGCTGATGCTCCACGAGACCGGGTCGGCGGCGCAGGCGGGCACCATCACCGTCCTGCACATGCTCGGCAAACTCGGGACACTCGCGGTGGGTGGAGCGCTGGCGGACCGTGTGTCGCGCCGCGCCATCCTGTTTCTCGCTCCGCTGGTCGAGGCGCTGTCGATGGGCGTCGTCGCCCTGCTGGTGTTCCGCGGCGATCCGTCGGTCCTCGTACTCGACGCGCTGGCCCTGGCCGGCGGGCTCGCGGCCGGGCTGAGCTCCAGTGTGTCGATGACGGTGCTGCGCCGGATCGTCCCCAAGGAGCAGGTCCCCAACGCGACGGCACAGATCATGGGCCGCGACATGGTCGCCCAGCTGGTCGGCGCCCCTCTCGGCGGTCTGCTGTACTCCATGGCCCGCTGGGTCCCGTTCCTCTTCGACGCGGTCTCCTTCCTCTTCATCAGCCTGAGCTCGCTGCTGATCCGGCGGCCGCTCGGGCCGGACCGGCACACCGACGCCGAACACCGGCCCAGCCTGATCGCGGACATGGGCGACGGCCTGCGCATCATCAGGCGCAGCGACTACCTCAGGTTCACGATCGTCTGGGGAGCTCTGCTCAACACCGTGGCGCAGGGTTTCACCCTGCTCTTCATCGTGCTGGTGGCCCACCGCGGCGGCGGGCCCACAGCGGTCGGTGTCGCGTCCTCGCTCGCGGTCGCCGGCGGCGTCGTCGGAGCCGTCGCCGGACCATGGCTGATGCAGAAGCTCGGTGCACGGCGCGTTCTTCTGCTCTCCGCATGGATGTTCGTGGCGTCCTTCGCCGTCGTGGCGCTGGTCCCCCGGCCGTGGCAGATCGGTCTGGTCATGATGGTCGGCATGACCAGCATGGTGCCGATGAACGTCGTCACCGAGTCGTACGAGGTCCGGCTGGTCCCGGACGCGTATCTGGGCCGGGTCGCCGCAACGGGCCAGTTCCTCTTCCAGGGTGTGCAGTGGGTCGGTCCGCTGGCGGCGGGCATTCTCGCGGACGCCGCAGGGGTGGAGCGGGCCGTCCTGATCCTGGCCGGCGCCATGGCCCTGCTGGCCCTCGCACTTCACCTGGCCCGGCGGCAACTCCGCATCCTGGACACCCCCCTGGCCGAGGTGCAGGAACTGCCGACCCCGCCGTCGGCCGCCCAGCAGCTTCCCGGACCCGCCCGTACGGAGGACGCGAGCCCGCCGGACACGGTCCGGCCGGACGACGACCTCCTCACCCACCCGTCGAAGGCCACGTGAGCTGACCGCGGCCACACCGCGGCCCACATGAGGAAGCCCATGAAAGATCTCGTTCCGCCCTCCTCCTCCGCCTCTTTCGCCCCGGCCGTGCAGCAACACGCGGCCCCCTCGGCGGAGATGGGCATCGTCACGACCGGCATGGCCTTCGGTGAACGACGGGGCGTGGCCGCAACGGCCGGCGAGTACGTACCCGATCCCGAGGTCGTCAGCGGACTGGGGTACGACACGTACCACCGTGCGGCCCACGGCGTCACCGCGACCGGCCTCGCTGCCGAAGCGGCCCGCGAAGCCCTGGAGAACGCGGACCTCGACATCGCCGACGTGGATCTGATCATCGTCGGTCATTCCGACGTCCCGGAGTACCTGGGCTGGGATTCATCGGCGGCCGTGGCCAGGGCACTGGGCGCGCACGGCACTCCCACGGTGCTCGTCACCCAGTCGTGCGCCGCCTGGTCGGTGGCGCTCGACCATGCGGCCGGCGCGATGGCGCTCTCGGCCGGCACCGGCACCGTGCTGGTGGCCCTGGTCAATGTGCTCAGCGAGACGCACACCAACCGGATGGTCTTCAACGGTTCCGTGGCCAGTGACGGCGCGGTCGCGGTCGTCCTCCGGCGCGGCCACCCACGCCTGCGCCGGCTCTCCTCCGCACGCTTCACCAACCCGGAGTACGCGGACCTGTTCCGCATCGAGTTCGGCGGCCGTGCCGCCCCCGTACCGCCCGCGGGCCGGAGCAACCTGGACACGGACCCGATGGTCGCGGTCTACCGCCATTTCGGCCGGGACCCCGAACGCTTCGAGGGGTTCATGAAGGAGGTCAACGGGCGGCTCGCGGACGTGGTCGACGAGGCTCTCGCACGTGCCGGAAGAAACCGGAGCCAGCTCACCCGCATCATCCATCTCAACGACAGCCGGCAGGCCATCCACGAGGCCGCCGACGCGATGGGCATACCCCTCGGGCGCACCAACGCCGAACTGGCCCGCACGCTCGGGCACATGGGCGCCGCCGACCAGCTGGTGTGTCTGTGGCGGCACATAGAGCGCGGCGAGCTGGCGCTGGGGGATCTCGTGGCACTCGTGGGTGTGGCGGCACCGGGCATGCACTGGTTCTGCACGCTCATCGAAGTGTGAGCACGTCATGAACCTGTGGAACGAACCCTTTGGAACGGACCCGTGGAAGGGAAGCAGCATGCCCGTCGAGCCCCACGCCGCGCCGGCGACGGCGCCGGCCGTTGGTGAGGATGACATCGCCCGCTTCGTCGTCGAGCGGTTCCTGCCCGGTGTCGACGCCGCCGAACTCGACGCGGAGTACGACCTGCTGGCCACCGCCGTGATCGACAGCCTCGCCGTCCTGCACATCGCGGCATGGCTGGAGGAGCGGTACCGCATCGCTCTGCCCGACCGGGAGCTGACCAGCAGGAACTTCCGCTCGGTGCGCACCATCGCGACCACCGCCGCGCGTGCGGCGGCCGGGGAGGGACACGTATGAGCCGCTCGCTCGCGACGGCGTTCGCGGGGTGTGCGGCCGCCCGGCCGTCCGCGCCCGCGCTCGTCTGGGAGGACCGGGCGGTCAGCTACGGCGAGCTCCACGCCATGGCCTGCCGGGCCCGCGCCCAGGTGGAGGCCGCCGCTGCGGACCCCTGCCGCCCGGTGGGCCTGCGCGTGCGGAAGTCACCGGAGGCGGTGGCCTTGGTGCTGGGCACCCTGATGGCCGGCCGCCGTTTCCTGCTGCCGTCCCACGAACTGCCCGACACGCCTTTGAAGGAGCTGTACCAGCAGGCGGGTTGTGCGGTCGTCCTCGGTCTCACCGACGGCCCGCTCGTCGACCGGGCGGTGGACCCGGCCGCGGCTCCCGGGGGATGCGAGGAGCCCCCGCCGCCGGTTCCCGTCGACGACGACGACGTCGGCTTCATGCTCACCACATCGGGCTCGACCGGCCTCCCCAAGATCGTTCCGCTGACGTCCGGCGCGGTCACCCGGTTCGCCCGGTGGGCGTCGCAGACCTTCGCGATCACGGCGGGCACCACTGTTCTCAACTACGCGCCCCTCAACTTCGATCTGTGCCTGCTGGACGTGTGGACCACCCTGGCGTACGGCGGCACCGTCGTCCTGGCCGACCCCGACCGGGGTGCCGTGCCGGGCTATCTGCACGACCTGGTCGCCGACCACCGCGTGTCCGTGATCCAGGGCGTGCCGCTGCTGTTCCAGCTCCTCGTGGAGGCGACCGCCGCAGGTCAGCCTCTGGAGGCACCCGAGCGCATCATCTTCGCCGGCGACAGCATGCCCGCACGGGTGCTGGCCGGGCTGTCCACGGTCTTCCCGCAGGCCCGCTGGTACAACAACTACGGTTGCACGGAGACCAACAACAGCTTTCTGCACGAGGTGGATCGCACCCGGCCGGTGAGCGCCCCGCTGCCGATCGGCAGGCCGCTGCCCGGCGTGAGCTGGCTGATCACCGGCGAGGACGGGCGTGCGCTGCCCGGTCCCGGTCAGGGCGAGCTGCTCGTCAACACCCCTTTCCAGACCCCGGGTTACGCGAACGTACCGAGCGGCGAGAAGTTCGGCACGCACCCGGACGGCATCCCCGGTCTGGTCTACTACCGCAGCGGCGACATCGCGACCAGGCACGACGACGGTTCGCTGAGCGTGCTCGGACGCACCGATTTCCTGGTGAAGGTGCGGGGCTTCCAGGTCAGCACGCAGAGCGTGGAGAGCATCCTGCTGGAGCACCCGGCAGTCGTCGAGGCCGCTGTCGTCGCGCTCCCCGACCCGCCGGCCGGGCATCGTCTGCACGCCCGGATACGCCTGGCCGAGGCCGGCTCCGTGGGGGTACTTGCCCTGCGGCAGTACTGCGCGGAGCGCACGGTGCGCGCGGCCGTTCCCGGCGTGATCGAGACGGTGGACGTCCCACTGCCCAGGACGTCCACCGGCAAGGTCGACCGGAACCGGATCAGGGATTCCCTGCTCGCCTGAGAACCACCACGGAGACCGACTCGAAGGGGGCTGTCCGGCGGTGAGCCGGACAGCCCCCTCTGTCTGAATCGCCCTCAGCCACGCGCCGCGCGGAAGGTCTTGACCACCGCACTGGCACCCATGACGAGCACGATCAGCGCCGCGCCGTTGTAGACCGGCCCCGGTGTGGTCCAGAGCGTCTTGACATCCGCCAGGAAGGCCGGGTTGAAGAACATCTGCTGGTGAAGGACCCACGCCAGCGACAGCGTGAACGTCGCCTGGGCGAGGGCGTACCAAGCGGCCAGCCGTACGGTCCAGCCTCGCGCGGCCACCCGGCCCAGTTCGACCGCCACAAGACCGGCGAGCCCGGCGAGGACCGGCCAGATCCATCCCGACCACAGGCCCGGGTCGAGCACCTCGATCGGCCCGCCGTTCCCGCGGGCGCCGTCCGCCCGGTAGGGCTTCGCGGTGTGCTGCCAGACGATCAGCCCGATCAGCAGTGCGTCCCACACCGCCGCGGCGACGGCCGCCGTGGCGCCGCCCCTGTCCGCCTGCCGGACCTCGGGCAGGTCGTCGGGGGTCCAGGCGGCCGGGCCGGCGGCCGAGCCCTTGTTGTGGCGCAGCCGCCGCTCGGCCACGGCGAACAGCACGGTGACCACGGCGATCATCTGGGAGCCGACCGTCAGCAGGGTGCCGATGCCGGTGCCGATGGCCGCACCGAGGTCATCGGTGTCCATGACCTCCAGCAGCATCAGACCGATGGTGATCGCCGGCAGCACGGTGGCCAGCAGGGTCACCAGCAGGCGGATGTAGGACGGATACAGGTCGGGCCCGATCAGGACGAGCGGCCGGTCCGCATAGCGAGCGGCGTACCGGACCGGGTCACCCATCTCGCTGAGCACCTCGCGCTCCACCGCCTTCGGGTCGGCGGGGTTTCGCCCTTCGACGGTGTCGGCGATCGTGGCGCGCAGCTCCTCGGCGATGTCGTCGCGCTGGTCGGCCGGGAGCCGCCGGACAACCTCGTGCACGTAGCGCTCGGTGAGCGTGCTCGTGCTCATCCGTTCTCCTTGGTGAGTCGTGAGATCGAGGCGACGAGGTCCTGCCACTCGCGCACCAGGCCGGTGCGCACCCGGGAGCCGTCGGGACTGACCCGGTAGAACTTCCGTGGCCGGGACTCGTCGGTGTTCCATTCGCTCGTGAGCAGGCCCTGCTTCTCCAGCCGGCGCAGCAACGGATAGAGCGTGTTGCCGTCGACCGTGACCCCGGCGTCGTTGAGAGTCTCAAGCAGCGCATACCCGTACTGCGGCTTTTCGAGCAGCGCCAGGCAGGCCAGAACGACCGTCCCGCGACGCAGCTCCTGAGCCTGGTTAAGGGTCAGTTCTTCTAGGGACACAGGTGACACGATACTGTGCGGCACACACTAATGTCATCCCTTCCGCGAGCTGAAGCGAACCGGGCTCACCCTTCCCCTGCCTCATGGACGGATGCCGGCTCCACGGCCTACGCAAGGAGAAGGACAGCCCAAGCACCCTGGCGTCGGGCCTCGGGGGCAGGCGAGCCGTTGACATGCATGCCGGGCGCACGCAAACTCGGGGCGATCCGTCCATGAACCCGGTTCGACCCCGGATCACGCGGCCCGCGCCGTGGGCGGCTTCGGCATCCTGGAACCATGCAGGTCTGCGCGCCCGGCGTCCCGCCCGACGACGTACGCGAGAACGAGGAGCTGAGCTGCCATGACCGACCGTCTGCGCGATGTGTACGTGGTGGACGCCGTGCGCACCCCCATCGGCAAGTTCGGCGGCGCGCTGTCCGGCGTGCGGCCCGACGATCTCGCCGCGGCAGTTGTGGGCGCCCTTGTCTCCCGTACGCCGGACCTCGACCCGGCCCGTATCGACGACGTCTTCTTCGGCAACGCCAACGGCGCGGGCGAGGACAACCGCGATGTGGCCCGCATGGCCGTGCTGCTCGCGGGCCTGCCCGTGACCGTCCCCGGCACCACGGTGAACCGGCTCTGCGGATCGGGCATGGAGGCCGTCATCCAGGCCGCCCGCGCCGTCGCCGTCGGCGACGCGTCGATCGCCGTCGCGGGCGGGGTCGAGTCGATGAGCCGGGCGCCCTGGGTGGTGCAGAAGCCCGAACGCGGCTTCCCCGCGGGCCACCAGCAGATGTACTCCACGACCCTCGGCTGGCGCATGGTCAATCCGCGCATGCCCGAGGAGTGGACCGTCGGTCTCGGCGAGGGTGCCGAACTGCTCGCCGACCGTCACGGCATCGGCCGTGAGGCCCAGGACGCCTTCGCCCTCGCCAGCCACCACAACGCCGCCCGCGCCTGGGCCCAGGGCCTGTACGACGGGGAGGTCGTCCCGGTCGACGGGGTGGACCTGGCCCGCGACGAGTGCATCCGCGACAGCACGTCGGTGGAGGCACTGGCCAAGCTGAAGCCCGTGTTCCGCAAAGACGGCACCGTCACGGCGGGCAACTCCTCCCCGCTCAACGACGGCGCGGCAGCGCTCCTGCTCGTGGACGAGGACGGCCTGCGCGCCACCGGCCGCGAACCGCTCGCCCGTATCGGCGCCTCGGCCGTCACCGGCATCGAGCCTCAGTACTTCGGGGCCGGCCCGGTCGAGGCCGCCCGCCGCGCCCTGAAGAAGGCGGGCCGCGAGTTCGGCGATCTGCGGACCGTCGAGCTGAACGAGGCCTTCGCCGCGCAGGCGCTGGCCTGCCTGAGCCAGTGGCCCGGTCTCGACCCGGCCGTCGTCAACCCGCGCGGCGGGGCCATCGCCATCGGCCACCCGCTCGGCGCGTCCGGCGCCCGCCTCACGGGCGCCGTCGCCCACCAGCTCGCCGCCGCCGGTTCCGGCACCGGCCTCGCCACACTGTGCATCGGCGTCGGGCAGGGCCTCGCGCTCGTCCTGGAGAGGTGACCGCCTGCTGCTGATCCCTGCCCAGGAGCAGATCAGCGCGGCAGCGGCCACCTCGCCCCGTTCACAGGTGGTCGGAGGAACGGCCCGCTCTGCCGACCAGTTGCTCTCGGTCACGTCCCCGCTCGCCGACAAGGCCGTGCTGACCCGGCATGTCAGCTCGGGCGGTGGCGATTCGGCGAATGTGGTGACCTCGGCCGGCATTCCTGCGGGCGGCACACTCGTGATGTCCTCGAACAGCCTGGAGGTGGCGGTGACGCTGAGGAGCGGGCTCCACCGCCGGCTGGGCGAGAGCGTGCCCTTCACTCTCCGTTTCCGGCACAGCGGCGCCGTCGACACGGCGGTCGTGGTGGTCCGGCCCGGCAGCTGAGCACGCTGCCGGGCCGGGCAGACCGTTCGGCCGTTCTCAGGCGAGGGCGATGGCGTCCAGCGTGCCGGCCTTTGCCTCCGCCACAAGGGAGCCGAACTGGTCGGCGCTCATGCGCACCTGCTGGCCGAAGTCATCGGTGATCACGATCCTGCGCTCGGCCGGCGCGCTCTCGTCGACGAACAGTTGAGGGCAGCCGCAACTGCAGTTTCCGCAGAAGGTCGCCACAGGTTCGAGGGAATTGACGTCGGTCATCACACTCACCTTTCCGTGCACGTCCGCCCGTGGAGCGGTCTGCCACGGTCCGGACGCCCTGGGAATGCCCGTTCGAGATCGCCCGCATGCGCCGGGAGCGCCGCTCCGTGAAGCACGCCATGGGCCCGTGTCCTTCCGATGCCTCCGATTCACCCGTCTGCACGGGCACCGGACGGGCTTCGCATACGACTACATGAAAGAGACGGCACTACCGAGGAGACGAGAGCATGACGGAACAGCGCTACCACGTCACGGGCATGACCTGCGGTCACTGCGCCGACCACATCAGGAAGGAGGTCGGTCAAGTCGCCGGTGTGAGCAGGATCGACGTCGATGTGGCCGCGAACGCGGTGACAGTCAGCGGTCCTTCGCTCGACGACGCCCGCATTCGCGAGGCCATCGTGGAGGCCGGGTACGACGTCGTCGCGGCGGCGTGACGGACGCCGGTGAGCGCTGGTGAACGCCGGCGAACACGGCGCGGCACAGCTCGGTCCGGCACGCCGTTCGCATGAGGTGACAGGCCGTACGGGCGCGTACGGAAAATCCCGCCGGCCACGCGGGAACTCCGCACGCCCGCCACCCGACTACTGCCGTGTGGGAGGGCAGTGATCCACTGCGCCCGCACCAGGTCAGACCGCAGAGAGGCGTGTGATGGGTGGGCTGGATGTGCGCATGCGGGGGGTCGCCTGCCGTCACGGCCGGGTCGACGCCGTGGCCGACGTGGATCTGGAGATCGCGGCCGGTGAGCGTGTGGCCCTCACCGGCACGAACGGCTCCGGAAAGACCACCCTGCTCCGTGCCGTCCTCGGTCTGCACCGGCAGGTGACGGGCTCCATCCTGGTCGGCGGCCGTGACACCCGCACGGCGGGCGACCGGGCGTGGCGACGGCGGGCCTGCGCCTGGATTCCGCAGAAACCGGCGGTGGGCAGGTTCCCGCTCCTGGGCGACGAGTTGCTGGCCAGCAGCGCCGCGTCGGCCGAGGCCGGCGAGGCGGCGGAACGACTGGGAGTGGGCAACCTGACCCGGCGGGCGCTGCACACCCTGTCCGGAGGGCAGTTGCAGCGGATGTATCTCGCAAGGGCGATCGGCTGCGTCGCCGCAGGAGCCGGAGTACTGCTCGCCGACGAGCCCACCGCCGCACTCGACTTCTCCGGCCAGGAGGAAGCGGCAGATGTCCTCACCTCGCTGCCCGTCACCCTCGTCGTGGTGACGCACGACCGGACGCTCGCCGAGCGCTGCGACCGGGTACTGGAGATGGCCGCCGGGCGGCTGCGGGAGGTCAGGTGACCCTGGCCGCCGCCGACGTGGGCGCGCTCCTGCAGCTGGTGCCCGTCCAGCGGGCGGGGTTCGCCCTGCTGCTCGCGGCGATCGGGCTGCCGGTGATCGGCGTCGTGATCGTCGGTCTCGACATCATGCCGGTGCGCTTCGCGATGATGCATGTCGCTCTGCTGGGGATCGCCGTCGGCCTGCTGACCGGCCTGGACCCCATGCTCTGCGCACTCGTGGCCTGCGCCCTGTCCGGAGCGGGCGTGGCCCCGCTGGCCCGCACCCCGGACGGGCTGTCCGGCGCGATGGGCCTGCTGATGAGCCTGGCCATAGCCGCCGCCCTGCTCGTCCTCGCGGTCTCGGGCGTCAACGCCTCGGGCGCGTTCGCCCTGTTGTGGGGCTCGATCCTGGCCGTGGGCACCGCGGACCTGATCGTCCTCGGGACGCTTGCCGTCGTCGTACCCGGCCTGTTCTGGTGGCGCCGCCGGGAGGTCGGGCTGCTGCTCTACGACCGTGAGCTGGCGCACTGCTCAGGCGTACCGGTCCGCGGTCTGACCGTTGTCCTCCTGGTCCTGGTCGCGGTGGCGGTGGCGGGAGCGATCAAACTGACCGGCGCGCTGCTGGTCGATGCCCTCACCCTGCTGCCCGCACTCGCGGCGCGCCGGCTGGGCACTTCACTGAAATCGATCGCCGTGTGGGCGGTCGGCATCGGCGTCGTCGTCAATCTGACGGGGTTCCTCATGGCGCTCTGGCTGGACTGGCCGCCGGGCCCGGTCCTCGTCCTGACGGCGGGGGCGGTCGTCCTCGCCGTCCATCTCATACCCGAACGGAGAAACAGCTCATGGCGCGCACCCGCGTCCGTATCACCTCCCTCCTCGCACTGAGCGGGGTGCTCCTGCTGACCGCAGGCTGCGGCGACGACAGCGGCACATCGGCCAAGACCGGCTCCGATGCGAAGAAGGAGAAGCCCGTGGTGGTCGTGACCACCACCTGGGAAGGCGCCTTCGCCAAGGCCGCCGGCGCCGAGGACGTCAAGGTCATCGTGCCCCAGTCCGTGCACCACGCCCCCGACTACGACCCGAAGCCCTCCGACCTGGCGGCCGTCGCCGAGGCCGACTTCGTGCTGTACGCGCCCTTCGAGCCGTACGCCGCGAAGATCAAGGAGGCGGCCGGCTCCAAGGCCGAACTGGTCGAGGTGAACCTCGACAACGACGCCGACAAGGTGAACGCGGAGGTCGCCAAGCTCGCCAAGCTGTTCGGCACCGAGGACGCCGCGGCGAAATGGAAGACCACTTTCGACGCCGAGTACGCGACGCTGTCCAAGGAGCTGAAGGCCTCATGGCCCGGCGGCAGGAGCCCGAACGTCGTCGCGCAGGTCTTCACCGCCTGGTCGGCGAAGCTCGCGGGCGCCACCACGGTCGGCACCTACGGCCCCGAGCCGGTCACCCCCGCCCAGCTCGCGGAGCTCTCCGAGAAGAAGCCCGCCCTGGTCCTGGACAACGCCCACATGTCGACCGGAACGGTCCTGCCCGACACCGGCGCGAAGCAGGTGAAGATCGTCAACTATCCGGGCGACGACCTCGACCTCCTGCCGGTCTACCGCAACGCGGCCGCCGAACTGAAGAAGGCCATGAACGCCTCCTGACCGTGCGACGCCACGGCGGGCGCCGCGGCGCCCCTGGGCCGCTCCCCGCCGGAGCCGGCCCAGGGGCGAACACAAGTCTGCGGTGGTCAGGTCGCGGCGGCTGGGGTGTAGCGCGCTGCTGCGAGTTTGGCCATCGTTCGAAGTCTCGTGAAACAGGAGGCGCGGTACCGTCAACTGCACCCGTCGTTTGCCCCGCCGGCTACGCCACGGGACCGAGGTTGCCTTCAACGACGGTCTGGATGATCCGGGGACGGTCCCAGAGGGCCAGGAGTTCGTTGGCGATGGCGACGATGGGCAGGGGGTCCTGGTTGCCGTGCACCTCGATGGCGGCGGCCGACAGGCTGCGCGGGACGGCTCCGGCATCGAGGAGGACGCGCCATTCCTCCGGGCCGAGCTCCAGGAACTCCAGTCCGGTGAGCCCGGCGATCTCCAGAGGATCGGCGAGCGTGCCGGGGTAGGCGGTAAGGGTGCGCAGGCGGGGCAGTCCGGTGACGGGGGCCAGGCTGAGCGGCGCACCGTCCCACACACCGATGGACAGGACTTCCAGGCCGGGGTGGGCGGCGGCCTGGACGCTCTTCAGGCTTGCGATGTTCACCCTGGCCACGACCGGTGGCTGATCCCTGCGACGGTGACGTTCTTCCCTTACCCGGTTCAGGACCAGGTCGGTGAGGGAGTCGGCCAGGAGTTCGGCGCCGATGTTCTGTTCGTGGTCGAGCATGATGATCTGCCCGGTGTGACCGCGCGGGCCCGGTGTCAGGTCGACCGCGATCCGGTCGCCACCGCCGTTGTCCCCGAAGACGATCCAGCCGGGGGAGCCGACCAGGCCCTGCACCGCGGCGTCGGGCGGGGTGACGACCGCCTCCATCGCCGCGAACTCCCAGCGACAGTGGCGGGACGACGCGTCGGCGACGTACAGGCCGTCCAACGCGAACAGCTCGCAGCCGACCGCCGCGGAGGCACTTTGCGCTGCCTCGTAGTCGTCGCCCCAGTCCTCCCACCGTGCCCGCGTCACCCGGTAAAGAACCTTGAGCTCGTCGGGCAGCGTGATGCCGAGGCGCGCTTCGGCGGCGGCGATCTCGTCCTCCGTCGCGCCGATGGCGCCGGGCAACCGCGCGCGGAGCGTCCGCTCCAGCAACTCCGGATCCGACGAAGGGGCCTGCACCGCGCCGGGGACCGGATCGGGGAGGCGGTGCCAGGGCTCAGGAAGGGAGCCCTGGACCAGGATGATCGCCCCAGGGTGCGGGTTGCCGATGCCGGGCTCCACGGCGGGACTGGGCCCGAGCAGGTGGAGCGTGGTCTTCCCGGTCGGTGAGATCTCGGCTGTGAACGAGATGTCGTCGACGCCGGCGTCCGTGAGCGCGCTCTGTACCCGCTTCACCGCGTCGAGCTCGTCCTGCATGTCCTCGGTCCGGGCGGCTCGACCGGGCGGCGGCAGCCGTCGCTGCAGGGCCAGACTCCAGCTGCCTCGGCCGATGCGCCCCGCCACGCGGGCTGACGGGGCGGCATGCCTCTCCGCGTCGCCGGCCCGCAGGAGGCGCAGCACGGGCGCCCAGGTCGCGAAGGCGTGTATGGACGGCAAGGGGGAGCTCTGATCAACCATGCGCAGACCGTACGCGGAGCCACTGACACCGAATGCTGCCGGGCCCCGCGCTGGTACGTGCATGCTCCACGCCCGCGCGAGCGCACCCGCGCGGGACCTCAAACGCGACGTTCTCCCGCTCTTGTCAGGGACGCCGCTGTCGGCCGATCGGGGTTTACAATGTGAAAAGTTCTTCAATTCCACAGGTGATGGAGCGTGGCGGTGGGCGGTTTCGCTGAGGCGGCTCGGGAGCGGGTTCATCAGGCTCGGGCTCGGCTGCAGGCTGCTTCCGAGGCGGATGACGTCTACGAGGTGTCGCTTGCGGCTGATGAGCTGGAGGACGCGTTGCGGGTAGCTCGCAAGCATGGGGTGGCACTGGAGGACGGGGTGCGTGAGGGATGACTGCGGCTCCGGTTCCGCTGTATCAGGCGAAGGCCGAGTTCTTCCGGATGCTGGGGCACCCGGTGCGCATCCGGGTTCTCGAGTTGTTGCAGGACGGGCCGATGCCGGTACGGGACCTGCTGACCGCGATCGACATCGAGCCCTCGAGCCTTTCACAGCAGTTGGCAGTGCTGCGCCGCTCGGGCATCGTCCGGGCAACCCGGGAGAGTTCGACGGTCGTCTACGAACTGGCGGGCGGGGATGTTGCCGAGCTGCTCGCAGCCGCCCGCCGCATCCTGTCCGTGCTGCTGACCGGCCAGCAGGAACTTCTGGCCGAGCTGCGTCTGGCGGAGAAGGAAGCCTCCTGATGAAGGCCGGCCGGCATGTGCCGCAGGGAGCAGGGGCACAGGCCGACGAGGCCATGCGCTGCTGCTCGTGATGCTCTGGCTTCGTGTTCTTCAGAAGCCGCTTGACTGGGATGACTGTGAGGGATGACGTGGCGCGCAGAGCAAAGCGCGAAGAGCAGGACCTGGAGAAGTGGAAGGAGCGCGGTGTGATGCTGCGCGTCTTCGTGTACGTCTTCGCCACCCACTTGTTCGCCGGTTTCGTCTGGCTCCTGTTCTACGTGGGCGAACACGCGCAGAAGTGACACATCGGTCGGCTACAGCCCCGAGGGCCGGGCAGCCGGCGCCCAGCTGCCCGGTCCGTCCGTGAGGCACGCCGCTGGTCACGGCAATGCAGCTCTTGTCGCCTGTCGGATGTGACGATCGGCGGCGGTAGTCCGACCTTGCGAATCCGCCTGACGTCCGTCTCGCGAGGGTGTGTGCTGATCAGCAGAAGCGTCCCGCGGCGGGAGTGGCGATGGGCGAAGGGGAGCAGGGGAGCGAAGGTGACGCTGTGGGCCCCGTGGGCGGTGAAGCGCGTGCGTCAGCGCAGTTGGCGGCCGTGCGCCGGCTGGTGGAGCGGTTCGGTGACGTGATCCCCGACCGGGTCGAGGACAGTGTGCCATGCGGGACGGCGGACCTGGTGACCGCCGTCGTCGCGTCCAGTGCCGGAGCGCCGGAACGGCTGAGCGATCAGGACGTGCTGGATGCATTGATGCTGCACGGCCGTCTGCTGCAGCGGTTTGACGACAGGGGCGACAGGGTGTTGGACGGGGCGGCAGTACGGGGGCTGCCCCTGAAGGAGAACCCCGCGCGCTTGCTGCACGAGCGTTTGACGCAGCGCTTGGACGAGCGGACCCGGCAACTCTTGCGACTGGCCGCTGAGCGGAACATCCCGCCCGAGCACAGTGCCTCGGCCCTGGGCCGGCGGATGCGCCCGGACCTGCGTCTGCTCGGCGACTGAACGGGCCGGGTGCTGCCGCCGCCCGGCGGGAGCACCGGTCGCGAGGTCAGGCTTTCTTGAGGAACCGGGTCTTGAGGACCAGGCCCTTGACCTTCTTCGTGTTGCACTCGACCTCTTCGGCGTTGCTGGTGAGCCGGATGTTCTTCACCAGCGTTCCACGCTTGAGGGTTTCCGATGTGCCCTTGACCTTGAGGTCCTTGGTCAGTGTGACGGAGTCGCCGTCCTGCAGCGGGGTTCCGTTGCTGTCCTTCACCACGGTGTCGCTCATCGCTGTGTCCTTGCCTGCCTGTCTGTCTGTGTGCGGGTGTTGCTTTCAGCTGCAGCCGTGAACGGCGGTGTTCTGCGGGCCGGGCCAGTCGTCGCTGCACCATTCCCTGACCTGTTCCCCTGCGTGCCGGTGGGCGGCGAGTGCGGTGGGCAGGTCGGTGTGGACGGGGATCGGCGGATGGGTGGTGTCGGGGACGAGGGAGCCGTCGGCGGGGATGGCGGCCAGTTCCAGGCTCCGTCCTTCGGCGGTGAGCTCACGGGATGCCTGGGCGACGGCGAGCTGTCCGCCGACGGACCAGCCCCGAAGTTCGGTGAGGTCGAGGATGACCGGCCCGGTGCCTCGCGCCAGGACCCAGTGGACGGCGCCGGAGAAGCGGTGCACGGCGTCGGCGCCGAGGAACCCGGCGAGGGAGAGGACGCCGAGGTTCTCGTGGGTGGTGTAGCGCCACTCGATGGTCATCGCTGCTCTTTCGTTCGTCCCAGGGGGAGGGTGGTCCACACGCTCTTGCCGCCGCCGTCGGCGTCCTGCCGCAGGACACAGGTGCCGCCGATGCCGGCCGTGACCTCGGCGATGGTGGCCAGTCCGCCGCTGCCGCCGGCTGCGGTGACGATGCCGGGGTGGTAGGGGTGGCGGTCGTGCACGGCGAAGGCCGGCGTGTCGTCGCCGGCGGCCAACGTGACGGTCAGACTCGGGGAGAGGGCGGCGGCGTGCCGGACGCTGTCGGTGACCAGCTCACTGAGGATCAGCAGCGCGGGCCCCATGGTGGGGTGGGCGGCGTGGATGCCCCATGAGGCGAACGTCATCTCGGCGGTCTGGCGGGCCGGGCGCACGGAGGCCGGCACGGTGGGCGCGGTCAGCACGTGACGGTGCGGCAGGTCGGAAGGCTGCATCACGCTTTGCCCTGCCTCTGCCGAGTGTGCCCGGGAGCCTGGGCGGCGGTGCTGTGGGTGAGGCGGAAGCCGGTCACTGTCTGGGGGTGGATGCGTATGAGGCTGTCGTGCGGGCCGTGGCCCCAGCCGGTCAGGGTGCGGCGGTAGTGGGCGGCCTCATCGGGGTCGGTGAGGTGCTCGGCCAGGCCGGTGGCCGTCACCATCCATCCGGTGCCGCTCGGTGTGCGGATCTCGTCCGTCTCGTATGTGAGAGCGATTCGGCCCTCCAGTGCGGTGGCCTGGACGGGCGCGCGGACGATGAGGCGGCCGTACTCGAAGACGTGGACGGCCGGCCGCACCAACGTGCTGCCGCGCTGGACGTGGATGAGGCGACCCTGTTGCGCGCCTTCCAGCAGCCACAGGGCTTCGGTGCCGGCGACCTCGATCATCTGGCGGTGGGAGGTGGGGGCGGTCATTTCGCAACCTCCTGGACCGCGGAACGACGTGGCTGGGACGGGACGGCGGGGATGACTCCGCTGCCCTGAAGGTGGACGCGGGCTGCGGCGATCGCCTCCGGGGTGGTGGCGTACTCGCGGCCCTGGCGGCGCAGCGGCTCCAGGAGGCCGACGGAGGTGAGGGCCTGGCGCTGGGCGGGCCGTATGCCGGACATCATCACCGCGATCCCGCGCCGGCCGAGCTTGTCGATCGCGTCCTTGAGGACGAGCGCGCCGGTGGCATCCACGGTGGTGATGCGGGACATGCGCAGGATCACCACGCGGACGTCCGCGACGTCGGACAGTTCGAGCAGGAAGCGGTGCGCAGCGGCGAAGAACAGCGGGCCGTCGATGCGGTAGGCGACGATGTGCTCGGCCAGCAGGGCGTGTTCCTCGTCGCTGTGTTCGCCGGGCAGGTCGGCGCGGAAGTCGACCTGGTCCATGCGGGCCTGCTGCGCCACCGCGCGCAGGGCCAGGGCGCCGGCCACCACCAGGCCGATGATTACCGCGTAGACGAGGTTGAGGGCGAGTGTGGCCACGGCGGTGAGCACGAGGACGAGCGCATCCGAGCGGGTGGCCCTGGCCATCGCGCGCAGGGCTCCGACCTCGACCATGCGGATCGCGGTGGCCAGCAGGACACCGGCGAGCGCGGCGAGCGGAATCCTCGACACGAGCGGGGCGGCGGCGAAGACGATGACGGCCAGGACGGCAGCATGGGTCAGGGACGCCAGGCGGGAGGAGGCACCGGTGCGGACGTTGACCGCGGTACGGGCGATCGCGGCCGTCGCCGGGACGCCACCGAACAGCGGCGCGGCCAGGTTCGCGATGCCCTGCCCGAACAGCTCCTTGTCCGGATCGTGCTGCTGACCGACCGTCATGCCGTCCGCGACCGTGGCCGACAACAGCGATTCCAGCGCCGCGAGCGCCGCGACCGCGATCGCCGGGGCGAGCAGCGAACCGAGCGCGGCCAGGTCCAGGAAGGCGAGGGAGGGGGCCGGCAGCCCGGTGGGCAGGTCTCCGATCGGAGCCGCGTCGTCGAAGGCGAACAGCTGGGCGGCGAGCGTGGCGGCGATCACCGCGACGATGGAGAACGGGATCGTTGGCCGCCATCGCGCACCGGCCAGCATGACCGCGGCGACCGCGGCCGCGAGCGCGACGGCGGTCCAGTTCGGCGCCTTGACGAACTCCTCGACTGCCCGCCAGGCCACCACCAGGACCCGCTCGCCCTCGGGCTTGGCGACCCCGAGCGCGTTCGGGACCTGCTGCAGGGCGATCACGCAGGCGATACCGAGCGTGAAGCCCTCCACCACCGGGGCCGGGACATAGCGCATGTACCGGCCTGCCCTCAGCAGCGCGAGGCCGATCAGGATGAGCCCGGCCAGCAGCCCGACGGTCAGGACCCCGCCCGGTCCGTACTGGGCGACGATGGGTACCAGCACCACGGTCATGGCGCCGGTGGGACCGGAGACCTGCAGGTTCGAGCCGCCGAACAGCGCAGCGAGCGCCCCGGCGACCACCGCGGTCACAAGCCCCGCCTCCGCTCCGAGCCCGGAGGACACCCCGAAACCGAGCGCGAGCGGCAGCGCCACGATCGCCACGGTCAGGCCCGCCAGCAGGTTGCGGCGCGGCTGATGGCCCATGGCTCTCAGGTCGGCGCGGGCGGGCAGCAGAGAACGCACCCGGCCCAAAGCCGGGGAAAGAATGATGCTCACCTGGCTGTGACCTCGGCATCCCGCAGCTCGGCCAGCAGCTCGTTCTGCCCAGCCAGCATCTCGGTCAGGATCCGTCGCGCGGCACGCATCAGATCCGCCACGTCCCCGCCTGCGAGCGCGTACACCACGGTCGAACCTTCCCGTGTGGAGGTCACGATCCCGGAGCGGCGCAGGACCGCCAGCTGCTGCGACAGCGCCGACGGCTCGATCTCGATCGCCGCCAGCAGATCCCGTACCGGCATCGGACCGCTCTGCAGCAGCTCCAGGACGCGTATGCGCACCGGATGCCCCAGCATCCGGAAGAACTCGGCCTTGGCCTGATACAGCGGAACCGGCACGGACTCACAGACCCCTCATCGCCCCACGGGCGGGGCATCGGCTGGTGCTGTGCCCGCGGCTACCTGCGAACACAGCAAACACAGCATGTATTGAATTGCAGAATTTTGCAATTCGTGGATCCGTGGGCCGGCTGTGCAGGTGTGACGCTCTGGAAAACCGTTCTGGCCGCTCTTCCGCAGCCCGTGCTGCACCGAGGTGCTCAGGCATCACGCAGTGTTCGCGCCCGCAGTCCGTCCAGGCACCG
The DNA here is from genome assembly GCF_036057275.1 of Streptomyces sp. NBC_00390. Lineage (NCBI taxonomy): Bacteria > Bacillati > Actinomycetota > Actinomycetes > Kitasatosporales > Streptomycetaceae > Streptomyces > Streptomyces sp. NBC_00390. Next base: position 2,067,771 of record NZ_CP107945.1, read on the forward strand.
CCGGCGGCCCGGAGGATGGGCCTCCGGGCCGCCGGCCCTCAGTCGGCCTGGGCGAGCGGTGCAGCCGCACTGTCCCGTGGCGGCTCGCCCCCGGTGAGGCGCTCAGACAGAGCGGCCCGGTCGGGCTTGCCCGCCGGGGTCAGCGGGAGTTCGTCCACGACCAGCAGGTGTTCGGGGTGCTTGCGGCGCTCCAGTCCGCGCAGGGTGAGGTGTTCGCGGAGCGAGTCGAGGGTGGGGGCGCCGTCGGAGCGTGGCACCACGCAGGCCGCCAGCCGCTCCCCCATCAGCTCGTCGGGTACGCCGACGCATACGACGTCCCGGACCAGCGGGTGTGCGCCGATCTCCCGCTCCACCTCGGCGGGGCTGATATTGGCGCCGCCCCGGATGACGACGTCCTTGAGCCGGCCGACGACGTGCAGGAGGCCGTCCTCGTCGAGGAAGCCGAGGTCGCCCGTCCGTACCCAGCCGTCGGACGTGCGGTAGCGGCCGTCGAGTTCGGGGGCACCCACGTAGCACATGGGTGTCATCGGTCCGCGCGCGATGATCTCGCCGATGCTGCCGTCCGTCACCTCGGCCCGGGATTCCGGGCCGGTGATGCGGATCTCGGCCACCCGCGGGTCGGGGCGGCCGGCGACCACGCCGACGCCGTCGGTGGGCGGGGTGGTGCTGTCCAGTCCGGTGTGGCAGTTGACCCCGTCGGCGGAGCCGTAGAGGTTGACGACCGGGCAGCCGAACGCTTCCGCGGCGGCGGCCGCGGTGGTCTCGTCGAGCGGGGCTCCGCCCAGGACCAGCGCCGTCGGGGCGGGCAGCTTCTCCCCGGTGTCCTCGAGCCGGTCGAGCATCATCCGCACCATGGTGGGCACGCCCAGGATGTGCGTGGGCTCGTGCTGCCGTATCGCCTCGACGGCGGCGGCCGGCGTGAAGTGGTCGAGCAGGACGAGTGTCCCGCCGTGCCGGGCGAGGGTGACCGATGTGCCGTTGGAACCGAAGGCGGAGGCGAGCGGTACGAGGAACAGACAGCGCGGCGGGGTCTTGTCGGGGAGGAGGGAGGCGAGAAAGTTGCCGCGTCCGCCCGCGAGCGCGTTGTGGGAGTACGCGACCATCTTCGGCTCGGCCTCCGAACCCGACGACACCAGGATGCGGGCGGCGCTGTCGGGGTCGGGCCGGGCGGGCACGAAGCCGCTCGGGTCGGAGCGCAGCAGCTGCGAGAGCGGAACCGTTCCTTCAGGAGCGGTTCCCGGTCCCGCCGCGATGACGTGCCGCAGGGCGGGCAGCGTCGCGGACACGGTGTGCAGGTCGGCGGCGTGGTGGGAACCCCGGTATTCGACGGCGGCGATCGCGGCGACGGCTTCGGCGCGGCGCAGCAGGCACTCGGCCTCCAGGCTGCCCCGGCCGACGGGAAACGGCAGGGCGATCGCGCCGAGGGCGGCGAGCGCCAGATCGGCGATGACGGCGTTGCGGTTGTTGGGGAGCTGGACGCCGACCACGTCGCCCGGTCGTATGCCGAGCTCTCTGAGCCCGGAGGCGAGACTTCGCACCTTGCGGTCCAGAGCCGTGTAACAGAGTTTGCCCTTGGCGTCGAGAACGGCCGTACGGTGCAGGTCCGCGACCTGGCGGGCGCGGAACAGGCTGTAGAGGTCGAGGTCGGGACAGGTGCCGTCGATCACCCAGGATCGGCGGAGTTCGGCGGGCAGCAGGTCGTGCAGTTCGACGGTCACGCGAAGCTCCAGGGGTCGGGGACGACGGGGGCGCCGTGCGCATCGCGGCTGATCGAGCCGGTGAAACGCGGGTCGTGATGCAGGTCGGACAGGTCGGTGGTGACGCGGGTCGCGGTCAGACCGTGGGTGTGCAGCAGGTGCAGGGCGTCGTCCGTGGGCAGAGCGCGCAGGTCGTGCGCGGCCGCGGCCGCGGCGCAGTCGTCGCGCGGGGCGACCCAGCCGTCCGCCGTGGGCAGCGGACGGCGGAACCCGGCCGGGCGTCTCGGGTGGTCACCGCGGACCGCCCGGCGCAGGGCGGGTGCGGTCAGCACGTCGGCCGCGCCGAGCAGGGAGGAGTCCACCCGTACGCCGTGGCCGATGCGCTCCCGCAGGAGCAGCCCGGCCAGGACCGCCTCTGCGCCGAGCAGGCCGCCGAACACATCGAGCAGGGTCATCAGGGAGGGAGCCGGCTTCTCGTCCTCGGGGCGCACGGCCTCGCCGACACCGGTGCGGGCCTGGACCACGAAGTCGGTCCCCATGGGAGCGTCTGCGAGCCGTCCTGCCCAGCCGCTGGTGCAGGCGTACACCAGCGCGGGGTTGACGCAGGCGAAGTCGTCGGCGTCCAGGCCGAGTTCCGCGGCTTTGCCCGGAGCCCAGTTGTGCAGGAACACATCGGCCTCCGCGGCCATCTCCCGCAGGCGGCGGCGGTCCGCTTCGGCCTTGATGTCGACCTCGACGGCCTGCTTGCCCCGGTTGAGCGCGAGCCAGCGGGCGGAGATCCCCGAGCAGGCGGGCGGCATGCCGCGCAGAGGGTCGCCGCCCGGCGGTTCGATACGGATCACGTCGGCGCCGAGCAGGCCCAGAAGGTGCGCGGCCAGCGGGGCCTGGATACGGCGCCCTGCCTCCAGCACGGTCAGGCCCGCAAGGGGCCGTCCGAGGACGGGGCCGGGGACGGGCGTGCGGGGCATACGGCCGGGTCCCATGACGTCCAGGGCCCAGGGTGCCGCGCCGTCGTGTTCCGCGGCTCTTTCGGCGAGCGTGCGCAGGACGCAGACCTCGGCCCCCGAGACGGAGGCGGCCTGCCGGATCCGGTGCAGGGGGTGCGCCTGTGCCGTGGTGTGGAGCGCCTGCGGGAAGGGGGCGCAGGCCGTCGCGTAGCGGAACTGGAACGGCCGCCAGCCGGCGCGTACCGCATCCGCCGGTGCCTGAAGGGCACGCCAGAAGGCGGCCCACACTCCCGCGTCCAGGGTCTCCAGTTCGAAGAGAATCCCGTCGGCCGAGACGAAGGGCGGCCCGCCGGGCGCGAGTTCGGCCGCCTCGCCCTCGTCCGCTCCCGCAGCGGCCATGTACTGGGACACGGCCAGCAGTCCGGCCCGGTCGGCCCGGGTGGTGACCTGGGCCGGGGAGCAGCCGCGCGCCTGGCCCAGTAAGGCGGCGAGGAGCCCCTGCACCGTCAGGACGGCGGTGGCCGCGGCCGTGAAGTCGGCGGCCAGGCCACGCGGTTCACCGTCGCGTCGCCCGTGTACGGCCATGATGCCGGTGGCCGCCTGCACGGTGGCTTCGTCGTCGATGCCCGTCCCCCGGCTCGCCCACGTCGTACGGGCCTCGGCCGGCGCGAAGTCTCCGCCGCTCAGCACGGTGTGGCCGGCCGGCCTGGCGCCGGGGGCGGTGTCGGCCGCCTGTGCCCCGAGAAGACGCAGATGCCCGGAGAGCACACTCGTGATCTCCGGTGGTCCGGATGTGTCGAAGCGCAGTGTGTCGAGTGGCTGAACCGTCTGCGTGGTGACTGGTGACGCCATGCCTCTCCTCTCCTGGCGACACGGCGGTGGCCGTCGCCCCGGGGTCGTTCGGAACGTGGGAACTCCGGAGCGTTCGCACCCGACCAGTTCCACGTAGAAGTCAGTCGGACAGGCGTTCCCACGAGTTCCCGGCCAACCGAAGGAGAGCAGTGACAAGTCGAGTCGGCGAAGAGTCGTCCCAGCCCCGACCCGGATGCAGCCGACCGGAGTTGCGGGAGCAGGTCGAGGAGTTCGTCCGCGGCCGCGTGATCCCGCGCGAACCGGTACTGGACGCCGGCGGGGCCGACGCCATGTCCGCATTGGACGAACTGCGGAGCCAGGCCAGGGCGGCGGGGCTGTGGGCACTGCCTCTGCCGGCGGAACTGGGGGGCCACGGGCTCACCCTGAGCGAGTACGCCGGACTGGCCGAGGCCGAGGGGGCAAGCGACCACGGGCCGGCGGCTCTGGGCTCCGCTCCCCTGCTGGACGTGTCGATGCTGGCGCGGCACGCCGGAGCGGGGGTCCGTGAGCGGTATCTGAAGCGGCTGGTGGCCGGGGAGATACGGTCCTGCTACGCGATGACCGAGCCCCACGTTCCCGGCACCGACCCGTTCCTGACAAGAACACATGCCAGGCAGCTGGGGGACGGAAGCTGGAGCGTCACCGGGCGCAAGTGGTTCACCTCCGGAGCCGCGAACGCCGACCTCATCACCGTCCTGGCCCGCACCGACGGGAGCGCCGGCGACCGGGAGGGACTGTCCCTCCTCCTGGTGCCCACCGACTCCCCCGGCTTCCGCGTGGTGCGCGAGCTGCCCGTCCTGGGCGCGACCGGTCAGTGGGAGGTCGAACTCGACCAGGTCAGCGTGCCGGCCGGCCACCTTGTCGGCGAGCGCGGCCAGGCCCTCTCCATCGCCGGAGAACGGCTGCAGTGGGGCCGTGCCCTGCGCTGCCTGCGCTGGCTCGGCCAAGGGCGGCGGGCCTTCGACCTGATGTGCGAGCGAGCCGTCTCCCGGAGCGGCTCCCGAGGACCGCTCGCCTCCCACCAGCTCGTCCAGCAGCATGTCTTCGACGCACTGCTCGCCCTGCGCACCACCCGTCCGCTCGTCCACGAAGCCGTCGCGCTCATCGACGCGGGGCGGGACGCACACATCGAGGTGGGCCTGGCCAAGGTCGCGGCGGCCCGCATGCTGCAGCAGGTCGCGGACGCGGCGATCCAGGTCCACGGAGCCGCCGGCCTCGGGCCGGACACCGCGCTGCCCGCGCTGTTCCGCACCGGCCGGGCCGCCCGCATCCTCGACGGACCGGACGAGCTGCACATCACGTCCGTCGCGCGACGGGTACTGCGCGGCTACGCGAGGAGCGCTACACCTGAGTGATGTCGACCAGGCCGGTGAGCGCGGCCAGACCAAGGGCCAGGAAGAAGTCGCCCCAGATCAGCTCGTGGCGCACCGCGGTGGCCTTGGCGGTGTCGTAACAGCCGTCGAGCAGCATGCCGGCGGGACGGTGTGCGGCAGGCCCGTCCGCTGTGGGCGGCGAGAGATGCGCCTCGACCAGACGGTTCAGGACGGCAACGGCCCGGCAGGAGCACGCCCGTGCCGTGGAGCCCGGTGTGCGCGCGAGTTTCAGCAGGGCAACGGCCGTGATCGCGGCGGCCGAGGTGTCGAGGGGCCCCTCGGGACGGGAACGGTCGGCGAACGGCACGAGGGGGTCGGACGGCAACGTCGCCTCGGACAGCAGCCGTTCGGCCGCGCGGACGAGCCCGTGCGGCGGCGGTCCGGGCGTCCGGTGCAAGGCGTCGGCGACGGCCAGGAGCAACCACGCCCTCCCCCGGCTCCAGCCCGGCGGCGGGTCCTCGCAGGGGTGCCAGCCCGTCTCGGCGTCGAAGCGCCAGGCGGGCCGGGGCCCGTCGTCACCGAGGCACAGATCGAGGTGCCGTTGCAGATGGGCCCCGGCCGCTGCGGCTCCTTCGGGTCCTGCGGCAGCGAGCAGCGGGACCATGCCGGGCACGCCGTCCGCACGCGCCAGCAGCCGTGGACCACCCAGCGCCGATCCCCAGGGAATCAGACCGAGTCCGGGATCCATGGCCCCCAGACATGCCTGGGCCGCCCGTGAGCGAAGTGCGGTGGCCTCACCGTCCCCGAACGCCAGGGCGGTGCCGTACCAGAGGATCAGGCCCCGCGTGACCGTATCGGCATCCGCCCACGGCGCGAGGCGCGCCGTGCACTCCGACGCGGCCGCCCGGTCGGCCTCGGCACCGGTGTACCGCGCCCGCAGCCAGAGCAGCCCGGCCCAGAACCCCCCGGTCCACGAGCCGCGGCCGGTCGTGGTCCACCGGCCGCTGCCGGGGTCCGCGTACAGGGGGAAGCGCGTTCCGACGTCGGTCCTGGTCACGGCAGCCCGGTCGAGTACGGACGCCAGGGCACGGCCGGCCCAGTCCTTCGGAGTCACGCCGCTGCTCCGGTTCGTTCCCGCCGGTCGCGTACGGCCCAGGCCACCGCGACGGCGCAGGCGGCCGCGAACTCGGCCGCCACCAGCAGCCAGCCGGCTCCGTAACGGCCCCTCTCCGCGAGCAGCCCGAACAGCGGCGGCCCGACCGCGAATCCGGCGAAGAACCCTGCGGCGACCAGTGCCGAGTCCTGTCCCGCGCGGCCGGGTGCGGCGCGCTGCATGACCAGCACCATGGAAACCGCGTTGCCGGAGACGGCGAACACTCCGACGGCGACAGCCGCGACCCACGCCAGTGGGGCTGCGTACAGGGCGGCCGCAAGAAGACCGGCCGCCATCACCGATCCGGCCGCGAGCCATCCGGGCAGCCACTCCGCGCGCCCGGGTCCGGCCGCCTTCGACCAGCCCACCCGGCCGGCGATCCCCGCCACGCCGAGCACGGCCACCAGGGCAGCGGCCGCGGTGGGTCCCATGCCGAGCTTCTGTGCGCCGAACAGGGCGAGATAGGTGTTGACCGAGGCGATGCCGCTGCCCAGCAGCAGCGAGAAGACCGCCAGCCACGCCACGAGGCCGCGCGGTACGAGCGACGTGCGCGGGCCTGCCGAGGGCGGCGGAGGGTCGGACGGAAGGGCGCGCAGCGTCCAGAGCCCCGTGAACACTGCCGAGGCGGCGGCGGTCCACACGGCGCCGCGCCAGCCGAGCCCGCCCGCCAGCGCGGCGAGCGGCAGCCCGGCCGCGAAGGCGCCCAGCTGGACCCCCGACTGTTTCATTCCGGTCACCGCGCCGCGCCGGTCGGGCGGAACCGACGCCAGAATGGCCTTGTTGGTCGCGGGATTGGCGAGCGCCTGGGGCAGGCCGCCCAGCGCGACCGCGGCCAGCAGCAGTGGGGCACCGGGTGCGGCACCGATCAGCGCCAGTGCGAGGGCGGAGACCATCAGCAGAACGACGAGTGCGCGCCGCGGGCCGATCCGGTCCACCAGCCGCCCGCCGGTGGGAGAGAGCACCGCCGCGGTCCCGAAGCCGATCGTCGTCGTCAGGCCGAGCACGGTGGGAGAGATACCCAGTTCGTCGACCAGCCGCGGGCCGAGCGCGCCGAGCAGGAACAACTGCAGCATCGAGAAGGCCATGGCACAGGTGAGCAGAGCCGTCAGCCGTCGCTCTGCCTGCCTTTCCGGACCGGTTGCCGGTGCCGATGTGCCTACCGCCCCCACTGTGTCTCCCTTCCGCGCCGCGGCGCGGCACCCTGAGAACCATGTCAGGAGTCGGGTCCGCCAACTACCGGGTTCCGGAGGCCACTTGTGGCGTGCGCCACATCTCGGGGACGGACGACGACGCGGCCGGAAAATTCCGTACCGGTCCGTGCCGGCCACGAGGGCGGGGTGCGAGGATGAGAGCGCCATGACCCCGGGCCGATGTTGTCGAGCGTTACGGGCTGCGACGTTCGCGGCCACCTGCGTGCTGCTCGCAGCCCTCGGTCACATCCTCATGTCGGGAACGACTGTGCCGTGGTGGGCGATGGCCGCGGCGTTCGCCGGTACCGGCGCGACGGCCTGGGCCCTCGCCGGCCAAGAACGCGGAATCCTCGTCGTCACATCGGCCTCGGTCGCGGTCCAGGCCGTACTGCACTGCGGATTCTCGCTGGCCCAGGCGACGGTGCGCCCGTCGCTGCCTGAGAGCTCCTCCTTCGCTCAGCAGTGGGCCCAATACCTGCTGTGCGGAGCGAAGTCCGCCCTCCTTCCACCTTTCGAGGCCCTGCGCGTCGCGTCGGACGCGGGCCTCGGCAGACACCTGCACCACGCATCGCCGGGCAGCGCGGGCACGCTGATGCCGGGCGGGGGCGATCACACCCACCACTCCATGGCCGCGATGGCGGACGGCACGGCCACGCTCGCCGGACACGGTATGGCCGGCATGTCCCCGGTCGGGATGCTGGCCGCCCACCTGCTGGCCGCATTGCTGTGCGGCGTCTGGCTCGCGTACGGGGAGCAGGCCGCTTTCCGGGTGCTGCGCGCGTTCGCGGGATGGCTTCTCGCCCCTGTGCGGTTGCTTCTCCGCCTGCCCGCGCCCGCCCACCGTCCACGCATCCGCGACCGCCGCGCCCACCGGGCCCGCGTGTTGCGGCAGTTCCTGCTCGTTCACGCCATCACTTCGCGGGGTCCGCCTGCGGGGACCGCTGTCGTCTGACAGCTGGTTCCCCGAACGCGTGACGACTTCCGCCACGCGCCTCGGGCATCGGCCGCGCCACGCGCCAGGCCGTACGACTCACCGGCCCCCGCCCATCGGTGCGGCGCCGGATCCCGATTCCCCGAAGGACATCAGGCGATGACACCTGCCCTGCCCCCACACGACTCCACCGCTGCCCGCAAGACGTCGCGGCATACGCACGGTGCCGACGAAGCGGTGACCCGACTGGCACTCGCCGCGCGGGGCGGTGACCCGCAGGCCGTGGACCGCTTCGTCCGCGCCCTGCACCGCGACATCTGGCGTTACGTGGCCTATCTGAGCGCCGACCCGCAAGCCGCCGACGATCTCGCACAGGAGACGTTTCTCCGGGCCCTCGGCAGCCTGCACCGGTTCGAGGGCCGCTCCTCCGCGCGTACCTGGCTGCTGTCCATCGCACGGCGCACGGTGGTGGACAGCCTCCGCCACGCAGCCGCCCGGCCAAGGCTGTCGGAGAGGGACGACTGGCAGACAGCCGCCGAAGAGACCCAGCCACGCGGAGTCCCGGGCTTCGAGGACGGGATCGCCCTCGCCGAGCTCCTGGCGACGATCCCGGCGGAACGCCGGGAAGCGTTCGTCCTCACCCAGCTCCTCGGGCTGCCCTATGCCGATGCGGCCAGGGCCATGGGCTGTCCCGTCGGCACGGTCCGCTCACGCGTGGCCCGCGCCCGCCTCGCGCTGATCGCTCTCCTGACGGACAGTGAGGCGCCGGCCGGGGCGCTCGCGCGATCGCCGCTGGACGACCGAGGCCGACGTACTGCTGCACGCACGGCAGTTCTCGAGGCCGCCATGTCCTGACGGCCTCGGGAGCGAGAGAGTGCGGGACGGCCGTGCGGCCCGGCGGCTCGGTCGGCGGACGGGTCTGGGATTCTTTTCCTCATGAGCACACCACCGGACGGCTTGCCTGTCTACCGAGTCCTGACCGGGCCTGATGACGCCGCGTTCTGCCGTCGTGTGAGCGAAGCGATCGACCTCGGCTACGAATTGCACGAAGGCCCCGCCGTCACTTTCAACGGTGAGCACGTCATCGTCGCCCAGGCGCTGGTCTGGCCGGCACTGCCGTAGCGGCCTCGGGAGTGGCGGTGGCCGTGATCGGCCTGTGCCGTGAGAAGGGCCGCACGGGTCGGGTGAGTTGTGAGGCTCACCTGGGCCCGTGTGACCTGCTTTCATCCTGCCGAGTCGCGGGGTCGGCGGCTGCCGCCCCGGCGGCGATGGCCTCGGCCTCCCTGCGCTCGCCCTCGGCCTGCGAGCGCTTGCCGTACAGGGCGGTCCACACGCCCAGCAGGCCGAGCACCCCGTAGATCATGACGGGGCTGACCGCCAGGGCCTTCGCCCTGCCGGCCGGTTCGACGCTTCCACCACGCGCCGGGGACGCGGCGCGTGCACGTGGAGCCGCCCATGTCGTCGACCACGACCGACACCCCTTGCACTCGCGGGGGCAACGGCTCCGCCGGGCGGGAACGCGTGACCCTCAAGGCTCACGGGGCGTCCGGGCGCGGCTGCGGTTCGATGACGGCGTCGGTGTGGTCCAGCCGCTCGCCGTCCGCGAACGCCTCTTCGTACGCCTCGGCTCCGAGACAGCTCCGCAGCCGCGCGGAGATCCGCTCCACGTCACCACGCTCGGCGAGGGGCTGCGGAGCGCCCGAGCGGGCCCGGGTGGCAACGGCCGTGCCCAGCAGGCGGGCCGCCGTGGCGGGGTCGCCGGTGAGGGAGCAGGCCCCCGCGAGGCCCTCCAGCGCGAGGGCTACCGAACGCGGGTCGCCGGAGGCGCGGGCCGCGGCGAGGCCGTCCAGGTGCAAGGTCCGGGCCAGTCGGCCGTCGCCGCGCTGCTCGGCGATGAAGCCGAGCTCGGCCAGGACCAGGGCAAGGCCGGGAGCGTCGTTGCGGCTGCGGTTCCAGGCCAGCCAGGGGCGCAGCAGGTTCTCCGCGTCCTCGAACCGCCCCTCGCGCCGCTTGCCGAGGGCGAGGCCGACCGCCGCGAACTGCTCGGCAGGCTGGTTCCCCTGCTCGACGGCGAACCGCAGGGCGCGGGTGTGGAAGTCCTCCGCCTCCCGGTACCGGTCCGTCAGGAGGGCGATCCTGCCAAGTCCGGACATCTTGCGGGAGACCTCCGACCAGAGCTCCAGGCTCTCGGCGATACGAAGGCCCTCGCGATGGAGCTGGGCGGCCCGGCCGTAGTCGCCGTTGATCTCGGCGAGGACGCTGAGGGTCTCGTTCGCCTTCAGCTTCCCCCAGTCCTCGCCGAGTTCCACGAAGTGGTCGTGCGCCTCGAGCGCGTTGCCATGCATCGCCTCCAGGTCGCCCCGGCCCAGTGCCAGCGCCGCGCGGCTGCTGAGTGCGGCGGCGGTGCCCCAGGCGTCGCCCAGGACACGGAAGTCGCGCAGCGCCCGCTGCACGCTCGTCTCGCCCGCGGACAGCGCGCCCACACTCCACTGGGCGAACCCGAGGAACCACTCGGCGCGGGCCCTGCCCACCGTCCGCTCCCCCTGGTGCTCCTCGGGGCATTCGCCGTACCGGCCCGCGCGGGGAACGTCGTGCCCGGCGTGGTGGGTGTCCCGCCCCTGCTCGCCCAGCAGGAGCGCGAAGCCGGCGTGCCACGCCCGGGCCTCGGCCAGTTCGGCGGGCGGGACCTGGCCCGGGGTGCTCAGCGCGTCGGCCAGCGCCTTGCGCCCCTCGCCGAGCCGCCCGCGCAGGAAGCGGTACCAGCTGAGCGCGTTGGCGAGCCGCACGGCGGGGTACGCCGCTCCGGTGCGGCGGGCCTCCTCCTGGACGCGCTGGAAGTTGGCGGACTCCGCGTCGAGCCGGCGCAGCCACCGGCACTGGTCGCGCCCGTACAGATGGGGACGGGCCCGCTCGACCAGTTCGGTGAAGTGGCGCAGCCGGCGGGCGGCGATCTCGCCTGCCTCGCCGGATTCTCGCAGCTTCTGCCGGCCGTACACGGCGACGGATTCGAGCAGGCGGTAGCGGGCACCGGCCGGGCTGTCGACCCGCAGCGCCAGCGAGCGGTCCACGAGCCCGGCGAGTATGTCGAGCACGTCGTCCCCCGCCACGTCGTCGCCCGCGCACACGTCCTCGGCGGCCTCCACGCCGCACCCCTCGGCGAACACGGTGAGCCGGCGCAGCACGGTCTGTTCCCGGACGTCCAGGAGGCTCCAGCTCCAGTCGATGGTGGCCTGGAGGGTGCGGTGACGCCGGGGCGCATCGCGGTAGCCGCCGGTCAGTACCCGGAAGCGGTCGTCGAGCCGGTCGCACAACTCCCGTACTCCCAGGGCCCGGACCCGGGTGGCCGCGAGCTCCAGTGCGAGCGGGAGGCCGTCCAGGCGGCGGCACATCTCGGCGATCAGCGGTGCGGTGGTGGCGTCGAGGACGAACTTCGGGTCGGTCGCCGCGGCCCGGTCGACGAAGAGCTGCACGGCGCTGGACCCGCGCAGTGTTTCGAGGTCGTCCCGGCCCGGCTGCGGCAGGGCCAGCGGCGGGACCGGCCAGACGGCTTCGCGGCCGACCCGTAAAGTTTCCTGACTGGTCGTCAGTATGTGCAGGCCGGGTGCACTGTCGAGCAGGGGGCCCACGAGCCGCACCACGGCGTCGAGTACGTGCTCGCAGTTGTCCAGGACCAGGAGGACGCGCTGGGGGGCGAGTACACCGGCCAGCCGCCGGACCGGGTCGTCCGCCCGGTCGTCGTACACGCTCTCCCGGACCCCGATCACGGCGAGCACCAGGTCGGCGAGCACCTCCGGCCCCACCGGGCCCCCGGCGTCGTAGACACCGGCCAGCTCCACCAGCCAGGTCCCGCCCTGGAATTCGCTCTCCAGGCCGTCGGCCGTCGCCATCGCCATGCGGGTCTTGCCGACGCCGCCGGGGCCGGTGAGCGTGACCAGGCGCCGCTGGGCCAGCAGCGTACGCACCCGGCTCACGGCTTCGCCGCGCCCGACGAGGGTGCCGGCCGGGGCCGACAGGTTGGTGCGGGCTCGGGCGACGGTGGCGGTGCGGGCGGGGGGCTCCAGCCGGGCGAGGCCGGTGTCGTGGCGGAGGATGGCCCGCTGGAGCTCGACAAGGGCCGGGCCCGGTGTCAGGCCCAGTTCCTCGTCGAGGCGCCGGCGCAGTTCCGCGTAGCTGTCGAGGGCGTCGGAAGGGCGGCCCGCCTGGTACAGGGCCCGCATCTGCGCGATGCGCAGCCCCTCGCGGAGCGGGAACCGGTCGACGAGGGCGGCGAGTTCACCGAGGAGTACGCCGTGCTCGCCGAGGGCGAGCCGGGCGTCGGCGTGCTCCTCCACCACGCACAGCCGCTCCTCCTCGAGGCTCGCGGCGGCGGCGCGGGCGAACGGCTGGTCGGCGAAGTCCGCGAAGGCGGGCCCGCGCCACAGCGACAGCGACTCCGCGAACAGGGACGCGCGCCTGCGGGGTATGTCGCAGGACCGCGCCTCGGCGACCAGGGCCCGGAACCGGCCCGCGTCGAGGGCGTCGGCGGGCACGTCGAGCAGGTAGCCGGGTGCGCGGTGGACGACGAGTGAGCGGGCACCGGGTTCTGCGTTCTCCAGGGCCCGGCGCAGCTGGGAGACCTTGGCCTGGAGCGACGAGGTCGGCCGGGCGGTGAAGGTGGAGCCGCCCCACAGGTCTTCGATGAGCCGCCCCGTGGAGACCACGTGCGCGTGGTGCACGAGCAGGTCCGCGAGGAGCGTGCGGACCTTCAGCTCGGGAACCCGCACCTGCCGTCCCTCGGCCGTCCACACCTCCAGCGGTCCCAGCACCCCGAATTGCATGGCCTCACAGTAACCCGGGCCAACCGCCGAGCAGTGGCTGATTCGCGCAGGTCACAGCCCTTCCGATCAGCGGTGACAGAGGGTTCCGAAGCGAGCCCGAAGCAAACCCGAAGCGGCTTCGGACACAGTGGGAGCCCTGGCCGACGGCGCATGGAAGACCCCGGATGCCCTCCAGGGCGGCGGGCACCGGGGCGTGGGAATCGATCGAGGAGAACAGGGTGATGTAGCGGTCGGTCGGCCGGGCGATGAGCAGCCCCGCGTACCCCACCACACCCAGGGCGATGTACGACAGCGTCTCGCGGCCGCTCCAGTCGAGATCCCCGGCCCTGCGGGCCCAGTTCTGATCGGCTCCCTTCTCGAGAACTGCGGTGCTTTCTTCGGCTGCGGCGCGTACGAGGTCGGGCCAGGAAAGAGTCATGGAATGGACGTTGTCACAACGGAGACGACCCGCTCCAAAGTCATTTTCCGGTAATTGAACGGTAATTGGAGGCGCCCGGGATCCGACATTTCCCATGACCGCGCAGTGGACACTCTCTTACTCTTTTCCGCCTCGCTTTCAGTACTGTTCCAGGTGCCTTGAGAGTGCTGGCCGAGTGCGTCCTCTCGTTCGGCAGAACCAGCCCCACGACCGAGGAGGAGCCCTGGGCACCGTCTCCCTCCAGGCCGCGGCGCCCGCATGCGCGACCCGCTGAACACGTATTCCCCTTTCCTCTGCCATTTCCATCCTCACTCCGAAGCCGCGGCACTCCTTGCCGCTTTCACCCCCGCAGAACAAATGCACTGGAGGATCATTCATGGGCGACAACCGCACCCCGGTGACGGTCATCGGCCTCGGTCTCATGGGACGGGCGCTCGCCGCCGCGTTCCTGAAGGCCGGTCACACGACGACCGTGTGGAATCGTTCGGCCCAGAAGGCCGAGCAGCTCGTCTCGGAGGGGGCGGTGCTCGCCGCGACGCCCGCCGAGGCGGTGGCCGCCGGTGAGCTGGTGGTGGTGTGCCTGTCGACGTACGACACCGTGCACGACGTGATCGGCCCGCTGGGCGAGGGCCTGCGGGGCAAGGTTCTCGTGAACCTGACGAGCGGCTCGTCCGACCAGGGCCGCAAGACCGCGGTGTGGGCGGACCAACAGGGCGCGGAGTACCTCGACGGCGCGATCATGATCACGCCGCCCGGCATCGGCTCCGACACCTCCGTGGTGTTCTACGCCGGCACGGAGGGCGTCTTCAAGAAGTACGAGTCCACGCTCAAGCTGCTGGGCGGTGGCACCACGTACCTCGGCACCGACCACGGCATGCCGGCGCTGTACGACGTGTCGCTGCTCGGCCTGATGTGGGGCACGCTCAACAGCTTCCTGCACGGTGTCGCCATCGTGGAGACGGCCAACGTCGGCGCCCAGCAGTTCCTGCCGTGGGCGCACATGTGGCTGGAGGCCATCAAGACCTTCACGGCCGACTACGCGGCGCAGATCGACGCCGGCGACGGCAGGTTCCCGGCCAACGACGCCACGCTGGAGACGCACCTGGAGGCGCTCAAGCACCTCGTGCACGAGAGCGAGGCGCTCGGTGTCGACTCCGAACTCCCCAAGTACTCCCAGGCATTGATGGAGCGGGTCATCAACCAGGGCCACGCCAGGAACAGCTACGCCGCCGTGGTCAAGGCGTACCGCAAGCCCTCGGAGTGAGCGGAGCGGCACAGTCCGCTTCCCGGTGAGGCAGCGGGGGCCGGTACGACGGCGGTCACCGACCCGCCGGACCTGCCCCCGCTGCCGCCCGCCTCCTCTCGTTCCTCACCTCGGCCACGTCCTCCCCTCCTTTCCTGTGCCTGTCCTTCCCGTCCTTCGCCCACATCCGACCGGGTCCACCAGGGGAATCTCCATGTGGAACCGCTGCACCGCGAGGACCTGCTGCTCGGCATCGACCAGCTGTCGCCGACCGACCGGATCAGGCAGGCTGCCGGGCGTTGGAGTGGGCCGGGACAAGTACGCCCGCGGTGGCTGGGGTCGGCGCCGCCCCGGCCCGTTGCTGCGTCAGCTCCCGGCGACCCAACAGCCGTGCGGCAATGTCGCCTTCGCGGGCTGCGGAGCGAACGCCGCGGCCAGAGGCCGTTGCACGGCACGTGGCCTCCCTGCATCCGGCGGAAGCGGCGGAGCTGTCTCTGGAGTCGGAGCACACCAAGTCGCAGGCCTTCGCCCGCGCATGGGCGCGCAAGGAGGCATACCTCAAGGGGATCGGTACCTGCCTCTCGCGTGACCCCCGTCTTGACCATGTCGGCACGGGGCCACTGCCCGGACCGGACCACGGGGCCGGGTTCTCGGCGATGTGGCCGTACCGGACAGGCACGCCGGTGCCTTCGCCTTCGCCTTCCGGGCGGACGGGACGAACCCGGCGGGTGGCGTTCCCTTCTGACGGCGAACAGGTACCCGGCAGCGGCCCGTGCGGGCGGGTACGACGACCGCCACGCACCAAGGTGGGCCGTGTTCTGATGTACTGCGACCGCAAGATGCGATGCCGGGCCGACAGGGGCCAGGCCAGGGTTGCCTCAGCGACACAGATCACCGGCCACGTGTCTTCAACGAGCCTGCGATCCTAGGTAATGTGAGTGACTAAATTACCCGCGGGTAATCTCGCCATCCCCGCTCTCGCAATCCCCGCTCTCGCAGGCCCGAGGAGCCCCTCATGCAACTCACCGCGATCATTGTGTCGCTGGTGCTGGCCGTGGTCGGTGTCGCACTGTTCGGCCGAGCCATCGCGCAGATCTACCACTTCGTGAAGCTCGGCCAGCCGGTCCCCGCCGGATGGCGGACCAACGATCCCGTCGCGCGGACGGTCACCGTGGTCAGGGAGTTCCTCGGCCACACCCGTATGAACCGCTGGGGCATCGTGGGCGTCGCCCACTGGTTCGTCGCCGTCGCCTTCTTCAGCCTCACCCTCACCCTCGCCAACGCCTTCGGGCAGCTCTTCCAGGCCGACTGGATGCTCCCGGTCATCGGCGGCTGGCTGCCGTGGGAGCTGGTGGTCGAGTGGTTCGGCACGACGATGACCCTGGGCATCCTCACCCTGATCGCGATCCGGCTGCTGAACCTGCCGTCGCGTGCGGGCCGCAAGTCGCGCTTCGCCGGCTCGAAGGCCGGGCAGGCGTACTTCGTCGAGTACGTCATCCTCACCATCGGTCTCGCGATCATGACCCTTCGAGGCCTCGAGGGCGCACTCCACCACGTCGAGGGTTACGAGGCCGCGTACTTCGCGTCGTACCCGCTGGTGCTGGCCTTCAAGGGACTGAGCGTCTCCACGCTCCAGAACCTGGTCTACCTCACCGCCTTGATCAAGATCGCGGCCTCCTTCATCTGGATGATCACGGTCTCGCTGAACACGAACATGGGTGTGGCCTGGCACCGCTTCCTCGGCTTCCCGAACATCTGGTTCAAGCGCAACGCGGACGGCGCGACCGCGCTCGGCGCGCTGCAGCCGATGACGACCGGTGGCAAGCCGATCGACTTCGAGGACCCGGGCGAGGACGACGTCTACGGCGTCTCCCAGGTCGAGCAGTTCTCCTGGAAGGGCATCCTCGACTTCTCCACCTGCACCGAGTGCGGCCGCTGCCAGTCGCAGTGCCCCGCCTGGAACACCGGCAAGCCGCTGTCCCCCAAACTCCTGATCATGTCGCTGCGCGACCACGCCCATGCCAAGGCCCCCTACCTGCTGGCCGGCGGCGGCAAGACCATGGAGGGCGAGGAGAAGGCCTCCCCGGAGCAGCTGAAGGACGTCCCCGCCGCCGCGCTGGCCCAGGCCGAACGCCCGCTGATCGGCACCGTCGAGGAGAACGGCGTCATCGACCCGGACGTGCTGTGGTCCTGCACCACCTGCGGTGCCTGCGTGGAGCAGTGCCCGGTCGACATCGAGCACATCGACCACATCGTCGACATGCGCCGCTACCAGGTGATGATCGAGTCCTCGTTCCCGTCGGAGGCGGGCACGATGCTCAAGAACCTGGAGAAGAAGGGCAACCCCTGGGGCCTGGCCAAGAAGCAGCGCGTGGAGTGGACCAAGGAGGTCGACTTCGAGGTCCCGATCGTCGGCAAGGACGTCGAGGACCTCACCGAGGTCGACTACCTCTACTGGGTCGGCTGCGCCGGCGCCCTGGAGGACCGCGCGAAGAAGACCACCAAGGCCTTCGCGGAACTGCTGCACATGGCGGGCGTGAAGTTCGCCATCATGGGCGGCGAGGAGAAGTGCACCGGTGACTCACCGCGCCGCCTGGGCAACGAACCGCTGTTCCAGCAGCTCGGCCAGGAGAACGTCGCCATGCTCAACATGGCCTTCGGCGAGGACGACGAGGACCCCGCGACGAAGAAGCCGAAGTCGGCCAAGAAGATCGTCGCGACCTGCCCGCACTGCTTCAACACGATCGCGAACGAGTACCCCCAGCTGGGCGGCGAGTTCGAGGTCATCCACCACACCCAGCTGCTGCAGCACCTCATCGACGAGGGCAAACTCGTCCCCGTCACCCCCGTCGACGGCCTGATCACCTACCACGACCCCTGCTACCTGGGCCGCCACAACAAGGTCTACACACCCCCGCGCGAGATCATGTCCGCCGTCCCGGGCCTGCGCCAGCAGGAGATGCACCGCCACAAGGAACGCGGCTTCTGCTGCGGCGCCGGCGGCGCCCGCATGTGGATGGAAGAGCGGATCGGCAAGCGCATCAACAACGAACGCGTCGACGAAGCCCTCTCCCTCAACCCCGACATCGTCTCCACCGCCTGCCCCTTCTGCCTCGTCATGCTCACCGACTCCGTCAACGGCAAGAAGAACGACGGCCAGGCCAAGGAAACCGTCCAGGTCGTCGACGTCGCCCAACTCCTCCTCGACTCCGTCAAGACCCCCGTCGAGGAGAGTGACAGCGAGACCGTCGCGGAGCCGCAGGCCGAGCCGGTGAAGTAGCGGTAGACCGCAAGCACGACAGCCGGTGCCCGAAGGCAGGGGGCACCGGCTGTCGTCGTTCCCGCCCGCACCGGAGCCCACTGCGCCGGTGGTGTCCTTGCTCGGCAGTCAAGGGCCCCTACGGCCGCACCGTACGGGCGCCTGGCGCGGGCACAGGCCGGAAGGGACGCGGGGTCTGTGCGGCGGGTGGCTGCGGCGTTCGTGCCGCCCTCGCCCGTCGTCGGGCGAGAGAGCAGCCCCGCTGTCGCCGACGGCCGAGCAGGGCGCAGAAGGTTCCGACGGGGGGCGCTGGAGCGGGATCGGAAGGTGCTCCAGGGGCCGCAGGGACGTATCAGCGGTAACGGTCGCTCGTCACGCGCCCGAACACCTATTGACCGGCAGGTCCATACCTGCCTGGCGCTTGGTGATCGGGTCGGATGGGAGTGAAGAGCGTCAACGGATCACTCCGCTGAGGTGGCACCGTCCCCGCCGGGGGGCCGGTGTCTTCCCGCTTCGTCGCCTCCTGCCGTCCGGCCCGGGGGCCGGTTGGTCCTAGGGATGCTCTGCGGGCGTTTTGTGTCTCTCCTCTACCAGGAGCGACAGGGTGATCGGCGATGGTGACGGCATGCCGGGCGATGTTCCGGGCGGCGTTCACGTCCCGGTCGACCGTCAGCGTGCAGTTGTCGCAGTGGAACGTCCTGTCCGCGAGCGTGAGGCGTGGGTCTTGCCATCCGCAGGCGGAGCAGGTCCTCCTGGAAGGCCACCCGCGATCGAGGACCGCGAAGGTGGAGCCGTACCAGGTGGTCTTGTACATGAGTTGGCGGCGCAGTTCACCGGGTGACGCATCGACGACGGCCCGGACTGTGCCGGCTTTCCGCTTCATCCGGTGGCCGGGCTCTTCGCGGTCGGCGTGGGTCCTCCCGGCGATGTCGAGGTCCTCGACGGCGATCTCGGCAAAGCGGGTGGCGAGCTGCTTGGTCATGGTGTGCAGCACGGTGCTGCGGCGGGTCACGACATCGTGGCGCAGCCGGGCCGCACGGCGCCGGGCTCTCCCCCGGCGCGCCGATCCTCTCTGGGTGCGCGACAGAGTCCGCTGGGCCTTGGCCAAGCGGTGCTCAGCCTTCCGCAGGTGACAGGGCCTGGCCACGAACGCCGAAGCCGCGTCGGGGGGTTCGAGGGGCCGGGAGAGGACGGCCAGGTGGCCGACGCCCAGGTCGACACCGACGCGGCCCTGCTCGCGCTGGCGCCGGGTGGGCCGCTCGGGCAGCTCGGTGGTCACCTTGCACAGCACCGACGCGTACCAGCGGTGCCCGCCCCGGGTCACGGTCACCGACTGCACCACAGCCTGGCCCCGGTCGACCAGCCGGGCCAGGCGCTTGGCCGACTCGTGCAGTCGCACCTCCCCCAGTACCGGCATGCGCAGCCTTCTGTAGGAGGCCAGCCGGATCACCGGCTGCTTCACGTTGTGATGCAGCCGGAACGCCTCCCGCGAACGGCCCTTCTTCTTGAACCGCGGAAAGCCGACCGGACGTCCGGCCCGCGCCCCGCGCAGCGAGTCGAGCCAGTTCTGCCACGCCCGGTCGGCATCGACGAACGCCGACTGGAGCGCGTAGGTGCTGACCTCGTGCCACCACGGACACGGCCGCTCCGGTCCCAGAACGCCCTTGGGCAGACCGCCGAGCCGGGAGTCGCCCTTGATACGGTTCAGGTGCTTCTGGATCTCCGGCTTCGTCGGCACAGGAACCCGTGTCCTCTTGCGGGCTTCCGCCTCCGGCACACCCTGCCCGACCAGTTCTTGAACTTCGCGCCGCCACTGCCGATACGCGGCCGCCTTCATCCCCAGCGCGTGGTTGAACGCCCAACGGGCCGACCCCGCATGCCGCGTGAACGCCTCGGCCTGATCCTGGGTCGGGTCCAGGGCGAACCGAAACGCCCGGAGAACCTCCCGCTGCACCAACCCGCCCCTCAACCGGACCTGCCTGCCGTGGCATGGAGAACTATAGAGACGACAGCACATCGTTGACGCCGTGGCCCCGTCGATGCGGCGCGTCGGCCACGCGCCAAGCCACACCATCGCTGACCATCGGCAAGGGAATCCACTGAACTTGAATGCGTGATGTCGTCAGGTCTTGATCCGTGCCAGGGTCCAGGGTCTGGTCCGGCCAGCCGTGCGCCATGGCCCCCTTGACCAGTTCCTGCTCCAGCACAGCGAACAGCTCGTCACCGAGCAGCGGCAAGCACGCCGGTCCCTTGGAGACCAAGGTTCTCGGCCCGCCCTGGGACCAGGCCTTGCGCCAGCGCTGCACCGACCGGACAACGACCCGCAGGTCGTGCGCGATGACCGCGCCTGGCGGTGATGTGCCCGGACTTGAACAAGCCGGCTCGGCACCCCGGAACCGTCTGAGGCGCCACCGATCAAGACAGCGCGGAGGTCCTGGACCAGAGGCCCGGGGCGGGTACCACAGCTCGCGTCGGACGGTCGTCAGCTCAGGCTCTGGGCCCGGCGGCGGCGCACGATGAGGAGCGTGCCCGCACCCGTGACCACCGCCGCGGCAGCCGCGCCCGTGATCGGCAGCGTCGAGGAGCCGGTCTCTGCCAGGTTGCCGCCGTTCGTCGTCGTCCCGTCGTCGCCGGTCGACGACGACCCGCCGGCCGAGCCGTCCGAGCCATTGGTCGAGCTGCCCGTCGAGCCGGTCGACCCCCCACCCGTGACGTCCAGCGTGATGTCGGCCTTGTCGTTGGCCTTGTTGGGGTCGAACGGCCGCGCTTCGGTGCTCAGCGCGACCGAGCCCTTGGCGCCCGCCACCCGCTTGTCGATCTTCAGCTCGAAGGTGTAGGTCTCTCGGCCGCCCTCATTGACCGACCGCTGACTGGTGCCGCAGGCGTACGCCTCACCCTTGGCCTCGCAGAACCCGTGGGGCTTGACGACCGACGTTCCGGCGGGAGGCGTGATCAGGACCCTGACGAGCCGGTCCCCCTCCTTGGTCAGAACCCAGGCGGGCCCGGCGTTGGTGAACTTCACCTTCATCGTCACCGTGTCACCGACGCTCCCCTTCAACGCGGCACCCGTCACCTGGTAGTCGGCCGTGTTGACGGAGGTGACGGACACATCGACAAATCGCGCGGACCCCTCGGACCCGGCCTGTCCCTCGACCAGTTTCACCGCCGGTGCGGTTCCCGCCACCGGCGGAGTGCCGTTCTCGTCCGCCCCAGGATCGACGTCCCCGACCCGCACGCGCAGCTCGTCGTTGAGCGCGCGGTCCAGTGCCTTGACACGGAGAGGCTTCTCGGGCGTGTAGACGACGCCCGGCTGCATCGCCTGGTCGAACGCGCACACCACGATCCACCTCTCGGGCATCTCGTCGTAGGACGGGACCTGCTGTGCCAGGCAGTTGGAGGGAACCTCCGCGAAGTCGAGTCCCCGGGTGACGGAGTAGGAGACCCACACCTTCTCGGCGGCCCCGGTGCCCTTGTTCGCCACAGTGACCGGCAGATCGAAGCTGCTCCCCGGTTTCACGCTGTCGATCGGCTCGATGCCTCCAATGACCAATTCGGGTGCGGTTTCATCGGCGAAGGCGGCGGGATCCGCGACCAGCGCGATCAGGCCGGCAGCGCCGAGGGCGGCGACAGCCGCACGGGAGGCGCGACGGTTGTGCGGGGGCATCGGCATGGAGAGAACCTCTGTCGGGACGCGGGCAAACGGACGGTGTCTTCCAGGAGAACAGCCCTTCGGTCGCTAGACTCTTGACGATCCCGAACGGTTGCACGTCCGGTGCCTCCTCCGCCGTGCGATCGCACCTACCGGACGCCGTGAGCCCCGCCCCGATGTCGACACCGATTGCCATTGCGCGGTGGTTGGAGAAGGATCGGCTGCCCACCGGCTGAGCCACTGAGTCCCGCCAACTGACGTGCTCACCCGCCAGATGAAGCGCTCCGTCTCAGTCAGCCCCTGCCGACACCACGCTTCGAAGGTCAGTAACCGCACGACAATGCAACTTCCAGTGCGCATTGGAATATGTCTGACCTCTTGCGGCCACGGCCCGCATCGGCAGCGATCCCCCATAGCCTGAACAGCAGTTGTCTTGCCGCCGCAAATTGCCGCTGATACCGTTTCCTACCGTCGCACGGCTATCACGAGAGCACCGAAGTCCAGGTTCCCCTGGATCGACGGGCCGGATATCGCGTTCGCAGGTGGGGTCATTTTCCCACTGCGGAAGCCATGTTCGGCACAGTATGTCGCCCTGGTAGCCCTGAACCGCCTCATTCTCCCCTGAACTCCTCGGCAAACAAGGCAATTCACACCCACGTAGGGATGAGAGATCAACGTGAACAGCATTTCCATACACCGCGACGCGCTGGAGATGATGGCCGAGGCGCGTGAGCTGATCTCTCCCCTGCACCGATCCACCATTGCCGCCTTGCCGCAAGAGACCGGACACATAGCCGGCTACCACATCGGATGGTGGGATGCGAACGGCCGGCAGTGCAAGGAAACCGGAAAATACGTCAGGCCGACCCTTGCCATCGCCTGTGCTCGCGCGATAGGCGGCGAGACCGCGGTGGAGTCCGCCATCCCTGCGGCTGTGGCGGTCGAGTTGGTCCATGACTTCTCCCTCCTTCACGACGATGTCATGGACAAGGGCCTGGTCCGCCGTCACCGGGCGACAGCGTGGTCCTTGTTCGGGACCCCGAAGGCCGTGCTGACAGGCGATCTGCTCGTCGCCAACGCATACCGGCTGCTCGCGTCCTCGGGCCGTGACACCTCAGGCCGATCGGTCGGGATCCTGGCTCAGACCGTCCTTGACCTTTGCGTCGGGCAGGCGATGGACCTCGCGTTCGAGAACCGCGCCGAGGTGACTCTCGCCGAGACCAAGGCAATGGTGACGGGCAAGACCGGCGCGCTGATCGCCGGTGCTTGTGAGCTCGGCGCGGTCGCGGCCGGCGCCGGTGCCGACGTCGCGGCTGTCATGCGCGCATTCGGTGGTCATCTGGGAATGCTGTTCCAGTTGGTCGATGACATTCTCGGCGTGTGGGGAGACCCCAGCGTGACCGGTAAGCCTGTCGGGGCCGATGTCGCATCGCGAAAGAAGAGCCTCCCTGTCGTCGCCGCGCTGGAGGCAGGAACCGATGCGTCGCGCAGCTTGTCCACCCTCTACAGCAGTGCCGCACCTCTCACGAGTGAAGAGGTCACTGATGCAACGCAGTGGATCGAGGAGGCCGGCGGGAGGGAATGGGCCGAGGCGGAGTCAACCCGTCTGTGCCAGGCAGCTCAGGAGTGCCTCGAACAAGTGGGAGCGGATGTCCGGGCAGTCAATGACCTGCTGTCACTGATGCGGTTCCTCGTGGAACGAAAGGCGTGACGGCAGCCGAGAAGTGACGGCTGCCGAACTCACGCTGCTGCCACGCGTGGTGACGAGCCGATCGCGTGGCAGCGAGCAGGTTGGTTGCACTTGACCAGAGTTGGTCGAAATCAGCCAATGGGTACGGACGTGTTGACCAAGGGACACGCCCCTCGGACACGGACGGCTCGACCAGCACCATCCCACCGGAGCCGTGGACCCCGGCGCCCACCCGACGCGACAGCCGGGCCCGCATCATGCTCACGACCACACCGAACGCCCGAGCAGCCCGCCCGGAATCGACGGGCCGTCAAGCCGCCTGCCCGGGCGCCTGGGAACCGGTTGCCTCATCCACGACCAGCGGCTCCGATTACACCTCAGCCTCCGTTGCATACGCAACGAGCGGACGGAGCCCGAGCCCGCTTCGGTGGCGTGAGCATGATCACGGGGAAACCTGATGTACAGCCGAGGTGACGGTGTGACAGGTTGTCACTCAGGCGGCTGCTGTTGCAACTTCGGTGCGCGGGCCATCAACTTCGTGCACCGGGAGCTCACCTGCTCAACCAGAGCGGTCAATGAGAGCGACCGTGGCACCTCCGCCGCGAGCAAGAGCCTCAGCTCTCATGACGAGGCTCGGTCCCGGAGTCCACACCCGGCAGCCTGACGATCACAGCCATCCGCTGTCGACGGGCCGCCACCGCAGTCGAACAGCCGCGGAACTGGCCTTGAACCGCATTGCTGTTGAACCAATCGCTTCCACGTGAAGATACCGGGGGGGATATGACTCACGCAAAGCGCGAATTGCGTGCAACGACTGAGATCAATGAGCCGATGAGACAACTGCTCCAGCTGATCGAGCTGCAGGAGCAGTCTATAGCATCATGCGCGGAACATGCACAATCACTCCAGAAGCAGGTTGCTGCGCTGGCGTCGTGCATGTGGCCTCCACTGCACCGGGCGTCAGAACTGGAGATCGTGAAGGATGCCGATCGGATAGCAGAAATCCAGGACAGCATCGTCGAGCTGCCCGCAGAAGAGATCATGCTGTTGAGGCCCGCATTTGGATCGTCGGACGAGACAAACCGCGAGATGGAACGCCTTCAGCGCGCCCGGGAACGCGGGACAACGGTCCGATGTATTCAGCAGCATCTGCACAGCAGTCTGCGGATCCGTTCCCGCTTTCGACAGCTCGAATCACTGGGCTGCCAAGTACGCACGTCGCCCCTGATCCCTTTCCAGGCGACCATAGTTGACAACACACTGTCATTCGTCTCGACAGACGTCGACGGGACGACCGAAAAGATGCTCCTGGTCACGAATCCGAATCTTGTCGGATGTCTGCGTCGTGTCTTCGAGTTCTGCTGGAACGCCGCGAGCGACAGCACCGCACAACCGCAGTTGGAGATCTGCAGCTCTGGGCATCCCGAGGCCGATGTGAGCCGGCCCCGTACACCCGAGCTGCCGAAGGACCAGCTGACGGTGTTGCGTCTCTGGGCGAGTGGCCGACCCGATACCGCCATCGCACGAGAGCTGCAGATCTCACCCAGGACGCTTCGAAGGACGACCGCGATGCTGATGCGACGACTCGGCGTCAGTACCAGATTCGAAGCCGGCATGGTCGCCACCCGTTTAGGTCTCCTCAGTTGACCGGTTCGCGCGCCGGTCAACGCGGCTGAACAGCCGGCCGACGGCTTCACTCCCGTAGACGAACTCGCTCGAGTCCAGGACGTGCCGGACGCGGAGACCACCAGTTCCACGTTCCGGCGATGCGCATGAACGCCGGCACAAGGACGACACGCACCAGAGTTGCGTCCACCAGAACGGCCAGCGTCAGTCCGAGACCGAGCATCCGCATGAGGGAGACGCCGCTGGTGGCGATGCCTGCGAATACGACGGCCATCATCACCGCGGCTGCCGTCACCACCCGGCCCGACCGTGCCAGACCGACTGCGACCGCAGTGTCGTTGTCGGCTCTGGTGCGTCCGGACTTCTCCCACTCCTCGCTGAACCGGGCGAGCAGGAACACCTCGTAGTCCATGGAGAGCCCGAACGCGATGCAGAACAACAGCACCGGAACCGTTGCGACGGTGTAGCCGGTACTCGTCGTGCCGAGAGCGCCGAGATGACCGTCCTGGAAGATCCAGACCATCGCCCCGAAGCTCGCGGTC
The DNA here is from genome assembly GCF_036057275.1 of Streptomyces sp. NBC_00390. NCBI lineage: Bacteria > Bacillati > Actinomycetota > Actinomycetes > Kitasatosporales > Streptomycetaceae > Streptomyces > Streptomyces sp. NBC_00390. Next base: position 2,093,098 of record NZ_CP107945.1, read on the forward strand.
AGCGAAAGCGTATTGAGAACAAGGGCTTTCAAAGGCATCACCACACTGCCGGTGAGCAGCAGCAAGAGCACGAACGTGGTGGCGGCGATCCAGGCCAGCGCCTTGGGTATACCCCGGGCGATGCTCTCGGCGGTGTCGCGGGTCTGCGGCCCCAGACCGTCCAACAGGATGTGCCCCGGGGCGGAAACCGTCCGCAACGCGTCCAACTGCCGTGCCGCCTCCGAGGAATACGGGTTCAGCGGAGTCTGCACCGTCAGGTACGCCACCCTCGCCTTCATCGCTGCAGGCTCGCCCGGACCCACCCGCTGTCCGCCGATGTACGAACCAGCCGGGGCAACAACGGATTTCACGGACTCGACCCGCGACAGGGCCTCGGCGTAGGACTCGACCTCGTCCGGATCGCCTATGTCCTCCACGACGATGCGTACGGCGCCCGCGACGTTTTCGTCGAATCCGTTCCGTATCTTGTCGCCCACCTGGTGCGACTGCGCGCTCACCGGGAGAACGCGGTCGTCGGGGAGGCCGAGCCGCAGACCGAGGACCGGTGCCACGGACACCAGCAGCAGGGCGAGCACGGGCAGGGCGAACACCACCGGTCGGCGCTGCACCGCCACTGCCACCCTGTAGAGCCACGAGGATTCGACCGTACCCGCCTCACGCAGCGGCTTCCGGTTGATCCGGGTGCCGAAAAGGCTCAGCAGCGCGGGAACCACGGTCAAGGCCAGCACGATCGACAGGGCGACCACAGCCACGCCGGCGTACCCGATCGACTTCAGGAAGTAGATGGGGAAGAACGTCATGCCGATCAACGCGATACCGACGACGAGACCGGAGTACACAACCGCCCGCCCACCGCGCCGCAGCGCGACCGCGATCGCCTCGTGCTGTCCCCGGCCCTCGGCGATCTCCTCGCGGAACCGTCCGATGACGAGCAACGAGTAGTCGATCGCCAGCGCCAGGCCGAGCCCGGTGGCGATGTTCATCGCGAACACCGACAGGTCGGTCACCAGCGTCAGCAGATACAACACCGCGGTGGTACCGACGATGGCGGTGATTCCGACCACGAGCGGGATCGCGGCCGCCACCCAGCTTCGCAGGAACCGGACCAGCAGGAGGAACGTCAACACGATCGCGATCGACTCGGCCACGGCGAGGTCACGCGCCGAGATCGTGCCTATCTCCGAGAAGGCCATGGCCTGTCCGCCAGCGGTGACGGTGGCCCCGTCGGCTTCGCCGGTGTACCGGTCGGACAGGTCCTTGGCGGTCTTCTGCGCGGCATTGTCGTCGCCCTTCAGCGTGGCGACGACGAGTCCGACGTGGCCGTCGCTGCTGATCAGGTGCGCACCGCCCTGCGGTGGGGTCCACGGCGAGGCGACCGTCTCCACGCGCTCGTCCTGCCGCAGCCCGGCGACGATGGCCTTGGCCCGGGCCGTGGTCCGCGCATCCGTCGTGCCCTGCGCTGATTCGACGGCGAGGATGAACTGTGCTCCGGACAGACCGAATTCGTCGGCCAGTACGTTCGCAGCTCGGGAGGATTCCGCACCAGGATCCAGGAACCCGCCGGCCAACAGCCGGTCGGAGACCTTCGATCCGAGCACACCGCACAGGACGAAGGCCAGACCGGCGAGCGCCAGTACGACTTTCGGGGCACGGATGGAGAATCCGGCCAGACGGTCAATCATGTCTCCTCTTTCGATTCTCTGCTGTCTGCAGATCGGTCGGCTCAGGAAGACGGCACCCGGCCGTCAGAGCCGTGCCTCGACCCGCATCGGCATGCGCGTCGGCTGGACGAACGCGCCGATCGCAACCTCCTCGACCTTGCTGCCGGGCATCGCCCGGAATCGCCAGCGCGCGGCGATGGTCGCGATCTGCAGCGTGACCTGTGTGAGCGCGAAGACGTTTCCCGGGCACTGACGCGCTCCCATGCCGAAGGGCATGTAGGTGTCGTTGGACATGCGTGCCCTGTTCTCCGGCAGCCACCGGTCCGGGTCGAACCGCATCGGATCGGGGTGGAACTTCGGATCGCGGTGCACTGCGATGGGGCAGGCGAAAAGCACCACGCCACCGGGGATCTGAACGTCACCGATGGTGGTGGGCTCGGTGATCTGCCGAAGTGTCAACCACGGCGAGTACTTCCGCAGGGACTCCGACACCACGCGCTTCGTGACATCGAGCCGCTCCAGATCAGCGAACTCGGCCGGTCGTCCCTCGGTGAGCACCGTGTCGAGCTCGGCATGCAGCGCCGCCTCCACATCCGGGTTGGCGGCGAGTTCATGGAAGATCCAGGCGAGAGTGGCCGCCGCCGCCTGGGTGCCGGCGACGAGGAAGTTCAGCAGTTCGTCGTGGACCTGAGTGTCGCTGAGCATGGCGCCTGACTCGTCGTCACGGGCCTGCAGCAGAGCACCCAGCAGGTCCCCCGGATCGTGCTCGGGATCGGCGGCCAGCTCGGCTCGCCGACTTGTGATGATCTTGCGAGTCACGGCTTTCAACTCGGCGAGCAGGACCTCGAACCGGCGATTGCCGGGCAGCGGCAGCCGGTCGGTCCAGGCAGGACGGGTGCCTCGCTGCACGAGCAGCGTCATCACCGGCGGCAGCAACCGGTGAATGTGCCGGGCGGTCTCAGTGCCGAGCGTGCCCTGGAACAGCGTCCCCGCCATGGTCCGCACCGCCAGCTCGTGCATCTCCTCGTTGAGCAGGATCTGCCGGCCGTCCCGCCAGGAGCGCGAGCACTCCGCCCCGTGCCGTGCCATGACCGACGCGTACTGCGCGATGCGGGCCTTGGCGAATGCGGGTGCGATCAGCCGGCGTTCCTGCCGGTGCTTCTGTCCCTGCAGGACGATCACGCCGTCACCTGTCAGCGCCCTGGTGCGCTCGACCAGGACACCCTGATCGGAGTGTGTGACGAAGGCCTTGCGTATCAGTGCGGGCTCGGTCACGACGTACGCGACGTACCCGCCGATCCTGATTCGCACCAAGGGCCCGAGCGCCGACAACGTCGACAGGAAGTGGTGCGGGCGCCGTGCGAGGCGCAGCGCGTGGCCGAGCAACGGCAGGCCGCCCGGCGCGGTGGGAGCGCTGCGCGCGGCCTGTCGTTCGTTGATTGTCGTCACAGTGCAGATCTCCATCCCAGGGGCACCTGATCACGCCGCTACCGCGCCTGCGGCCGGCACCGGTTGCGGATGCCGGCCGCGTCCCCTCACGACAGGAGAATCGCCGCGGTCAAACCGAGCATCCCGACATCGATGCACCGGAAACCGAATTTCATGGCCTTCCGAACGTGGCCTTTGACGATGCCCTGGTAGTGCTGCACTGCCTGCATCACGACGACCGGCAGCAGCAGCAGCGCGGTCAACGGGTGCAGGTCGCCCACCGTGAACAGGAGCACCGTGAGCACGATGCTGTAGCCGTACAGGATCCAGATGGCACCCTGGAAGTTCCGCGGACTCAACACCACCGCGAGAGTCCGGCGGTTGGCAGCCCCGTCTCCGACGCGGTCGGCCATGTTGCCGTACGAGACCGGCATCAGGAACCAACTGCCGGTGAGCAGCCCGATCAGGACCACGGTGCTGGTCACGGTGTGCGCGATCATCAGATACGGGATGATCGTGACGACGACGGTGAGGCCGGAGATGAAAAGCTCCAGCCCGCCGGGAACGTAACTGAACTTCAGCCCGCCGGAGTACTGCAGCGCAATGCCGATCACGACTGCCCATATCGCCAGCGCCGGCAGGACATCGACTCCCAACGACAGCGCCGTGGTGACGACGGCGATGGTGGCGACAGTGACGACGGTGACGACGAACGCGAGCGCCTGCCGCACCGACAGCACGCCCGCGACCAAGGGCTTGCGAATCATGTCCGGATAGTCGGCCGCACCGTAGTTCGCTATGTCGCAACCGTCCCGGAAGCCCATGATGTCGTCCATGGCGCATGCCGAACTCTGAATCGACAGCAACAGCAACGGAACCAGCAGCAGCGCAGTCGTCGCACCGTGCAGGGACACCGAATCGGAGTACAGCAGCGCCAGAAGAACGATCCAGTGGTACAACCGATGGTAGACACGCAGCTTTCCGAGCTGCACATAGGCCGTCCATTTCGGCGCCGGCCGGGCAGAGTTCGCTGTTTCGGCAGAGACAGTCACTACACCACTCACTTCGGGCTTGCAGGAGATCCGGAACCTTCGGCGATGCGGGCAGCAAGCACCGAGCGACGGATCTTCCCCGTCGCTGTCTTCGGCAGACTCGCGAAATCAACCACTACGGGCGAGTCGAATCCCGGCAGATCCACAACCGCTTCCCGCCACGCGTCTGCGTCGAACCCACCCTCCCGGACCGCCGCTACCGGCACGATCCGGCCGTGCTGCTCGAGCACGACGACCTCGAGCAGCCACGGCATCCGTTCCAGCAACAGGTCTTCCACGGCGATCGAGCTCGGTACCGTACTCACACGGTCCACTTGGCGATCGATCAGCGTGAGCCGGCCGAACCGGTCCTTCTCACCCCAGTCACCGGTGTCCCACCAGCCGCCTTCGCTACGGCCGGCACGCGCGGCCTCAGGTCGGTTGATGTAGGTGGAGAAGAGCGCCTTGGTGCGCACCTGAATGCGCCCGGGCGTACCTGCGGGTACCTGGGCTCCGTCGGCATCGACGATCCGGATCTTCGTGACACCGGGAACTCCTCGGCCCACGGGGTGGCCCTTCATCCTGCGGCCGAGCTCGTGCTGCTTGCTGCTCCCGCCGATCCCCTTGAGATGTGTGCGAGCCGATATGGCGCCCAACTCCGACTGGCCGTACAGCTCGAAGAAGAGAGCGAACTTTCGGCCGCTGCCACGCAGGAAGCGCTGGACCGTGGCCGGATGCAGCACATCGAACGTGGCGTAGAACCATCTGACAGATCGGAACACGCCCGCGTCGGCCAGGTCCTCCCACAGCATGTACGTGTTCGGAACCGTCTCCAGAAACGTAGGGCGCCGCTGCTGGACGATTCGGCTGACCGTCGCCGGGTCCGTGGCCGCCAGCAGAATCAGCGGAGAGTTCCGTCGCAGCGAGAACAACAGGGCGACAACCGTGGCGCCGTGAGAGGGCGACAGGGCGAAGACGGCGTAGCCCTTCATACGGAACACGCGGTGCCCCAGCGCACGCAGATGGCCGTGGTAGTCGATCACCGCTCTCGTGTACTGGACGAGCTTCGGCACGCCGGTCGTTCCCGACGTGTGCGTGACCACGTACGGTGCCGTGTCCGGCAGCTCCACGGCAGGGGTCGTACGGGGAGACACGGTCGCCATCCGCTCGGTCAGCACCGACCAGTCGTCGACCCGCCGGCCGTCCCCGACAGCGGCATACTGCGCGACACGGGCGGTCGTGGTGATCACCCGGTCGACGCCTGTGGTCGGTGCCAGCATCTCCCCGACGGTCTCGGCGTCCAGAGTCGGGCTGATCAGGATCGGCACCGCGCCCACCGCGGACAGACCGGAGATCAGCACCAGCACGTCCACAACGGAGTCGAGCCACAACACGCATCGGTCGCCGACGCCGACACCTTCGGACTCGAGCAGCGTCGCCGCCCGTGCCGCCGCATCGGCAATGGCGCTCGGGGCGATCTCGTCGTCCTGCACCGCCACTGCGATCGGCTGATGATCGACGATCCACGGCTCCGCGTCCCGCCGCGCTGCCATCAGCTCGTCGTAGAGCAGACGGTGATTGCGCGCCATTGTGCCTCCGTTGCTTCGTTGTTCTTGAAGTCCACAGTTCCGGGGAGAACGGTGATCGGTGATCCTGCCCAGCCATTCGGCGCCGGCCGTGCCGCCGGTACCGGATGCGGGTCCCGTCAGGGCGTCAGCGAGCTCGTACTCCTGCGGACGCTCAGTTCTTGCGGCCGCGAACCCACTGGAACGAGCCCTTCTGACGGACTTCGACGTCCGTGAGCCCGTTCGCGGCAAACATGCCGGGGAGTTCGTCGTCGTCGAAGTAATGGGCTCCACCGCCCGGCAGCGCCGACATGAGCTTTGCCGGACCGTGCTTGGTGCTGGGGATCATCACGGTGAGGACGCCGCCGGGCCGCAGCACGCGGACCATCTCCGCGAGCGCGGCAGCGCGGTCCGGGACCAGCTGCAGCACAGCGGTCGAGGCCACGCCGTCGACGCAGCCGTCGTCGAAGGGCAACCGGCCGGCGTCGGCCAGCAGGAATCCGACCCGAGGATCGGTGCATGCCTTGGCCGCACGGGCCAGCATCGGCGCGGAGATGTCCGCGCCCAGCACGACGACGTCCGGTCCGGCTCTTTCCGCCAGGACATGGGTGACATGCCCGAGCCCCGACCCGACATCGAGGATCACGCCCTCGGACGGCAGCACCAGCCACTCGGCCGGAGTCCGGGACCCCCTCAGTACCCCCCGAATCAGCGCCTGGGCGAATCGATAGAGACCCGCGCCGGCCTTGGAGGCCCAGAGCGCCTGGATTCCTTTGCTGTCCGCGCCGGCGATGCCGTCGGGTCGAGGCCGGAGGGTGTCGAGGTAGCCGTCCTGGACGACCGGGTCGATCCCCCGTACGGCGAGCAGCTCGGTCGCGCGTCGCAGTGCGGGGGAAAGATCGGTTTGCACAGTCATGACGCCACTGCCGAGGAGAGGGCTGCCCGGTCGATCTTGCCGATCTTCGTCCGCGGGACGGCGTCCACGATCCACAGCCGGTCCGGCATCTTGTGCCGCGCAAGTGAATGGCGCAGGCCGGACTTCAGTCCCTCCAGATCGATCGGGTCGTCGGGATCGGCCGGAACCACACAGGCGCCGATCGCCTCACCGAGCACCTCGTCGGGGACCGGGAAGATCGCGGCGTCGGCCACGGCCGGCAACGCCCCCAGCGCCGTCTCGACCTCGACGCACGAAACCTTCAGACCACCCCGGTTGACGAGCTCCTTCGTCCGGCCGCGTACGTGCAGCCGGCCCTCGTCATCGATGATCCCGAGGTCACCGGTGTGGTACCACCCGTCGACAGCCACACTCTCCTGCCCCCAGTAACGCACCGGGACCTTCGCGCGGTACACGATCTCGCCGAGCACGCCGCCGGCCACGGCTCCCGTACCGTCGAGCGCGACGATCTCAGCGTGTCCGTCGGCCGGAGTACCCTCCGGCCCGTCCATCGGCCGACGGCCGACCGAACCGGCCTCGATGTCCGCGCGGTCGGTGGTGAAGGTGTAGAAGCCCTCCGAGCAGCCGTAGATGAACAGCATCTCGACACCGAGAACGGTGTACACCTGCTCCAACAGCGCCGCGGGCAGCGGCGATGCGGCCGAGACCGCCCACCCCAGCGAGGACACGTCATGGCGCTCGCCGTCCAGTCGGTCGAGCATCATCCGGAGATGGGCCGGGGTCCCGGGAAGCACCGTGACCTTTTCGGCCGTCACCAGATCCAACGCGCCGCTCGGCGAGAACCTGTCCATGACGACCAGGCGGCCGCCACTGGCCAGTGCCATCAGTGTCATCTTCAAGCCGAAGCCGTGGGCCATCGGCGGATAGAGCAGCCATACGTCGTCGCTGTCGGGCTGCATCGCCTCCAGGAAGGCCGCGGTCTTGGACCAGAGTGCCCGGTAGGTCTCGACCACCAGCTTCGGCCGGCCGGTCGTGCCGGAAGTCATCAGCAGCAGCGCGATCCCGAGATCGTCGATGCGGGTGTAGTCGCGGTCCGTCTCCCGCGGGGCGGCGGTGCCGTCCAGCAGGTCGTCGAATTGCGTTCCCACCGGCTCATCGGTGCCGTGCACGATCGCGTGAATCTTCGGAAACGCCTCACGCACCGCGTGCAACGGCTCCATGGCGTCCTCGGCCCCGGCCCGAGGCTGGTACAGCAGGGCGACAGCGTCGGTGCGGTCGACCAGCGACACCAGTTCGGGTCCGGTCAGATCGTGGTCGACACCGACGAACGCGATCCCCGATATCCACGCGGCCATCATGGATATCAGGTATTCCGGGGAATTGGGGAGCTGGCAGACCACACGGTCCTCGGCCTGGATCCCGAGCGTCCGATAGGCCTCCGCCATCCGCTCGACACGATTCCAGAGCTCACCGTAGGTCAGGGACTGTCCCCGGAAGGTGAGGGCAGCCTGGTCGGGCCGCTCCTTGCATGCGGCGTGCAGTGTCGCAATCAGTTCGTTCACAGGTTGTTCCTCGATATCGATGTGACTCAGTCACCGACTGACGTCGGTCACTCGAACACCCACGGCGCTACCGGTGCTTGCCCGCCGCCCTCGAAGGGCTCGAACAGCGGGGCAAGACGTTCGTCATGAACCAGCGCATCCACATCACAGCGGACCTCGGCAGCGGGAACACCGGCCTCGGCCAGTGCCTTCTCCCAGTGCGCTGCCGGAGCCTCACGCAACCGCTCCGCCAGTGCCTTGTCGCTCTCGTCGTGAAGCGGCATCCCCAGCGCTTCGCCCAGGCTCCGGCGGGCAGCACCATCGGCGACGGTGATCGCCAGGTAGCCGTCGGCGGTTTCCAGCGGCTCGTCCAGGAGGTGCCATTCCGGACGCCCGTCTGTTCGCCGCGACGAGCCGTGATCGGATGTGACCTGGGACTGCAGGGCCATCGAGCCGCACAGCAGCGAGGTCTCGGACTTCCAACCGTGATCCCGGCGCTCTCGCTGAAGGAGGCCTGCCAGGACTCCTTCACAGGCCACCAGGGCACCGAAGATGTCGCAGAGCAACACCCGGGTCGTTCGCGGCCGTTCGAGTACGGGCGTGTTCGTGTCGGCCAACCCCGTGTAGGCCTGGACCATGAACTCTGTACCGAGCACATGGTCCCGGTCGGCCAGAGGGGCCCACCCGGACGCTTCGGCGAAAACCAGTCCCGGCCGGATGCCCGCCAGTTCTTCCGCGCTGAGCCCCCACTCCTCGGCCTTACCGGGGCGCCAGTTGTGGAGGAACACATCGGATTCCGCGATCATGTCGCGTAGTTGGTCACGGCCTTCCGGGCGCGCGACGTTGACAGGCACTCGTGCCTTACCGCGGTGGTAGTAGGCGCCCATGCCGCCGATGTCCCCCTGCGGCGGTTCGATCCAGGTGACCTCGGCACCGAGCATGCGGAGCAAGAGGCCGGCCAGCGGACCCTGGACGCGGGTAGTGGCCTCCACGACACGAATACCGCTCAGTGGCAGGGGCTTTGAATCACCTGCCCGGCTCGCATGTTCCGGAGCAGAAGGGCCCCGGCCATGTCCGGCCAACGGCGTCAGCACGGGATGACCGGCCGACCAACCAGGTTCGGCAGACATCTCCGCATAGGTCCGCAACGGCGACAGACTCACTCGGAACTCGTCAGCTGCCGCGAGCACTTGAGACCACCGTGCGGACGACGCTGCGATGTGCAGGCCGGCAGGAAGTACGCAGTGCCCCTTGACGTATCGATACTGAAAGATGGTCCACGACCGGCCCAGAAGAGCGTCGTCCACGCCCAGGCTCCGCCAGAAGCCGGCCCACCGCTCGGGATCGAACGTATCGATTTCGAATGGCCGACCGTCCGCGCTGGCGAACGGCGGCGGCGAACCATTGCCGCGTATCGACGGCGCCCAGCTCTCTTCTGACGTTGCCTCACCGATGTACTGGCCGGCGAGAAGTGTTGCCGCCTGAAGCACGGACGTCCGTACCGTCTCGATGCCTATTCCACGAGAACGGCCGATCTCGGCCGCCAAAGCACCGTGACCCGCGAGCAGACCGCTTGCAGCGGACGCCACATCCAGACCGAAACGGCGAGGCCGGCCGGTTTCTGCGCCATTTACGAACATCAGCCCAGAAAGCGCCTGCACCACGGCTTCACTTCCTGGATCTGCCGAAGGGATCCGCGATCCGCCGTACCACGATATATCCACATTCTCCGGCATCGGAGTCGCCGATTTCCCTGAAGAATCTGCCGACCAGGGTGCAATGCGAATACCGAACACCTCGCGGGCGAGGTTCATCTCATTCATCCTTTGATAATCGAAGACACGACTACCCTGCGCCTCAAGGAGGTAATGTTCGACCCCACCTTTGAACAGCTCATCAACTGAAATCACGTTAGCAGGAGCGGTGAAAACGGGGAGCCGATACAAGTCGCAAGGATGACTGGGTGGGGCCATGGCCGCTTTGGGCCAGTCACGAGGCCGTGTACGTGTTCACAGACCCATGTGGGTCAGCACGGCATCGCCCAGCGCGGTACCGCGGCACGCGAGGTCGAACGGCAGGTCGAAGTGGTCACGTCCAGCCACTCGCAGGTCGACGGGCTGCAGGCCGTGGCGACTCAACTCGTTCACGAAGTCGACGTGCTGCCTGGCGTATTCGGCCGTCTCAGCGGCCCCCCGCGCGACGATGGCCTTCGGCGTCGCGAGAGGGAGGTGCCGGATGGGGCTGTAGGCGGTCGCCACGGATCCATCCATGCGCACCTTGTCGTTGACGTAGCTCAACCGCACCGGCTCGAGGTCGTAGACGCCGCTGAGGAGCACTGCCCCGGCGACGTCGCACGGATCCTCCGTGCCGGCACACAGCGCCATCGCCACAAGGTGCGCTCCCGCGGAACTGCCGCCTGCGAAAATGAGGTCGGGGCGGGTCCCCAGGTCTGCGGCATGGGACCCTGTCCACCGCAGGGCCCGGCGTACCGACGCGACCATTGAACCGATGCCGTGTTCCGGTGCGAGTCCGTAGCCGACGGCGATGAATCCCGCACCCTGCTCCACCAGGTCCCTGGCAGGGAACGCGGAGTCCTCCTTGCTCATCTCTTGCCAGTGACCACCATGTACGAAAACGAAGAGCGGGGACTGGGGACGTCGCGGAGGATAAAAGTCCAGCAACTCCGCCGCACCTGGCCCGTAGCGGACGTCAAGCTGGTGGTCCAGGATTTCCCTGGCCCGGTCGCTGTCCGTCGCATAACGCGTAAGATGTGCGGTAAATTCTGGTGCGCAAGAACTCGGCGAGTACTCCCGGTCGAGTTCCTTCTGGGTCATTTCACCATAGACAAGCATCTCGTTCTCCAGACTTCGAAAAAGACCCCGCGTTCCCGCAGGGCGTTATTACAGCGTTAAACTCCCGACGATTCTTCGACTCGAAAGAGGTGCTCCATGCCCACCATGAGGGATGCCAAGAATCTTGACATGGCAGATCCTCTGTATTCGCGGCGAGAAAAGTTTCTGCTTCCGGATGGGACCATCTATTTGGACGGGAACTCTCTGGGTGCACTCTCCAGCCGCGTACCGGCGACGTTGGAGAAGGCGGTTCGCGACCAGTGGGGCAATCACCTGATTGCGGCATGGACCGAGGACGACTGGTGGGGCGCACCGCTGCGGATCGGCGACCGCATCGGCCGCTTGCTCGGTGCTGCGCCCGGGCAGATCACGGTGGGTGAGTCGACCTCCGTCCAGACGTTCAACGCCTTGGTGGGAGCTGCGCGGCTACGACCGGGGCGCACGCTGTTGGTCACGGATCCCGACCACTTTCCGACCAACCGTTACCTTGCGCAGTCGGCGGCCGGCCTGTGCGGGCTGGATGTCATCGCTGTACCGGTGCCGGACGTGCACGACTTCCTTCGGGAACACGGCGAGCGCGTGGCCGTCGTCTCCTACGGGGCGGTGGACTTCCGCACCGGACGGTTGTGGGACGCAGCCGATGTCACCGCCGCCGCTCACGCGGCGGGCGCGGTGGTGGTGTGGGACCTGTGTCATGCCGCGGGCGCGCTGCCTGTCGAGCTCGACGAACAGGGTGTCGACATCGCCGTGGGCTGTACGTACAAGTACCTGTCCGGAGGCCCTGGCTCCCCCGCGTTCATATACGTGGCGCGGACTCATCACGGAACCTTCGAGCCGCCGCTCACCGGTTGGCACGGCCACGCCCGTCCCTTCCTTATGGAGCGGGACTTCGAGCCGGCGCCCGGTATCTCGCGGACCAGGATCGGTACGCCCCATGTGCTGTCTCTTCTCGCTCTCGAAGCGGCCTTGGAGGCTTTCGACGGCGTCGAGATGGCCGATGTGCGCGCCAAGAGCCTCTCGCTCGGCGACTTCTTCATCGAGTGCGTCGACCAACACCTTGTGTCCTTGGGCTTCGACCTGGTGACTCCGAGGGAACCCGGCCTGCGGGGGAGCCAGGTGACACTGGCTCACCCGGAAGCCCACGCACTCATGAGGGCCCTGATCGCCAGAAGGGTCATCGGGGACGTGCGGCCCCCGAACATGCTGCGCTTCGGCTACAACGCGCTGTACATCTCCCATGCCGACGTCCATCAGGCGGTGACGACGCTGCGCGACGTCGTGCTCTCCGGTGAACACCACGACTCCCGGTTCCAGACACCTACGCTGATCACCTGACGGGAGGCGGACGGTGCTGTGCTCGGACCGGCCTTGTCCGAACACAGCACCGCTGCCTCTTGCCTCAGCTCTTGTAGGCCTCGATGACTCCATGGGGTGTCCAGGAGTTGATCGTGACCCTGTTGATCTTGGAGAACCCGCAGTGCCGCAGCCACTCCTCGTAGTGCTGCCACGGGTAGAGGGTGCTGCCGCGGAAAGGCAGCGTGGCGAAGTAGACGCTGTCCAGTCCGGCGTACAGCGGGCCGGTGCCGTCGTCGTCGGAGAAGGCGTTGAAGATGAGCACACGGGCTCCGTCGGCCATGGCGTCGAACGCCTTGCCGAGCAGGGCCTTGTTCTGCTCCGGAGTCCAGATCACCAGCTGGTGCGCGAACAGAATGCAGTCGTAGCCGGTCGGGTAGGCATCGTCGAACAGGTCCGCGGAATGGGTGTCGATGCGGTCGGCCAGACCGCTCCGGGCGATCTTGTCCTTGGCGACTTCAAGCGCACCGGGTCGGTCGAGGACGGTGATGCGCAGATGCTCGTGGGCCGATGCGAGGGCAATCGCGTTGACCGCGTCCCCACCACCGACATCGAGCACCCGCCGGACCTGTGAGTAGTCCACGCCGTCGAGCAGCACCGGATTCGACAGAGTGGACCAGGAGTTCATGCACCGGTAGAACAGCTGCTCGAGACCTTCGGTGTTGGCCAGACGGGTGTAGAGGTCCTGCGTGTCGCCCGGGAAGTGGCGCACACCGATGTTCTCGCCCGTGCGCAGCGACTCTGCATAGTCCATGGCCGGCAGGTAGGCGATCCGGGCCTGGAACTCCACGATGTCCCTGAGCACCTGCCAACTGCCTTCACGGAACGCCTCCTCCACGATCTCGCAGTTCCGGTAGCCGTCAGGGCCCTTTGTCGTGAGGCCCAGCGAGGTCGTCCCCAGCAGCAGCACCTGAGCGGAGCGCGTGCTCAGTCCGGTACCCGCCGCAACGGAGTCCGCCGGGGCCCCCGGCGCGCTGTGCAGATATTCGAAGAGCCCGAGCTCGCATGCGGCATTGAGTTGCTGAAACGCGGCGTGCCCGAACAGGATGGGCACCAGCCCGCGCATGGTCAGGGTAGGGGCGGCAGTCACGACCAGCCCTCCAGTCTGAGTCGATGGGATGGGGAGTCACAGGAGTGTGCGGACAGCCCACAGTTCGGGAAAGAAGCGGTGCTCGTTCACCGAACGAAGCCAGTCCAGGCCCGTTGTGCCGCCCGTTCCGGGCTTGCTGCCGAGCATGCGTTCCACCACGAGGAGATGGGTCGCGCGCCAGTGGGAGAACTGGTACGACACCTCGGTCAGCATCTCCGCGAGCCGATGGGCCTGTCGCCAGCGACCCGGCTCCTTGTAGACGGCGAGCCATGCCTGTTCCACGTCCGTGCTGGGCGTGTACGGCGCACCGGGCGCACGCTCGTAGACGTCTCGCGGAATCGTGGCTCCCAGGCGCACCAGCAGGCTCAGCGCTTCGTCGTAGAGACTCGGGGCGCGGAACGCCTTCGTGAGTTCTGGATAGAGGTCCATGTAGCCGGAACACTGAGCCACGGTCCGAGGGTCCTTGTTGCCGAGCGTGAATTCCAGTGCCCGGTACATGAAGGACTGAGTGCCTGATGCCTCACCGAGGATGTCGCGGAAAGCAAGGAATTCATCCGGGGACAGCGCCGTCATCGTGTCCCATACGTTCACCAGGAGCCGCTGGGCACGCACGGCACGCGAGAGACTCTCGCACGCCTGGTCGACCTGGCTCTCGCGAAGCTGTTCACGAGCCTGGTCAACCTCCACGAGCACAGCGCGGAACAGCAGTTCCTTGACATGGCTTATGAGCAGGAACGTCAATTCCCGTGGTGAATCGGATCGAGGTTGCTGCAATTCGTGCAGTCTGTCCATGTGGGCGTAAGTGACGTAGGGGGGTGCGCCCTCACTGCCGTGCTGCAGCACTGGACAGGAACTCGGCTGCTCCATGTTGGTCTTCATTTCTCCAAAGGCCAGGCTCTGGTGGACGCTTGCGAAGTCATCGGATTCGGCAGATGCTCAGCGGGTCAGTGCACCGGTTCGAGGTCCCCCGCCAGTCGGGCACGGGCGGATTCGAACAGTTTGACGAAATCAGGGTCGAGGCGGTCCGGCTTCTCGTAATGCCGTCCATGGCGACGCTCGTATTCTGCGAACCAGAAATCGTCGGCGTGCAGGAAGAGGATGTCGTGCAGAGCCATGTTCCGTACGGCGAACAACGGCACGGGCGACCTGTTGACGGGGAACCCGCTGTTGCGTGCTGCCGGCTCTTCGCAGGTCGGGTGGAACTGCCCCAGCATGCAACCGCTGGCCACGACACGGTCCTTGGTGAGCTCATGCGCCTTGTCGATCAACCAGTAGGCCTCGCGCGGCAGATCCGGCACCGCTACCACGAGGGAGTGCAGGTTGGGGTTCTTCGATCCCCACTCGTGGGTGGCGAAGGACTCGACTGCGTTTTCGACAATTCGCATCATGTGTGAGAGGCCGAACTCCGGCCGCCATTCTGCCGTGTACAGCACGAGACAGCCGGCTCTCCGGGATGGCTCGACGAACGGACACACAGCACCACTGCGCCCCAGTTCTGCATGGGGCTTGGTTATGTAGCTTCCCAGCCAGTCATCAATCAGCTTGGTCACATCTGGAGTCGGCTCTGTCAGCGTGATATCAATGTCCGGCACTGTTTCGCTTTCAAGTCGTGTAGGAGCGGTCCGGGCCCTCCTGTGGAGACCGTCGCATCAAGGAGGCTCAACAGGAAAAAGAGGGGCGACGTAAGTACCCTTCGACGTTGCTCGCAGCACCGGTTCCGGCATGGTGCCGATGAAACACGTCGCCTCGCCGGTCGGCAGAGTCAATGGGAATTGCAGGGAAAGCGCTGTCCTTGACCCCATCCATTGGCTCTGAGCGCGCTTGCGCAAGGTCGTACGGTTCGGTTCATTTGACGTGGTCCCGCGTCAGTTCAGGTACGACTTTGTCAGATAACGCCCATCGAGAGTAGGCCCTTTATGGCCGACGGCGGCCATGGCCACCCATGGACACAATTGTCGAGACGCAGAGACATGTCCCCGGGTACGTACGCAAACCTTGGCGGTGGCCGAGGCTGCTGCGCCGACAAGAGCCTGTCGGAATGCAACTGATGTCGTCACGCCGGCGGGCATCGAAGGCGAGGCCGTGCTCGGTCACGCCGGTCCGGTCATGACGGCCGGATGGAGCCGGGGACGGAAGGAGCGGGAGCCTGAGGACCTGATCGAGGTCCGGACGCTGTACCTGGCCGGTCCCGAGGGCCGGTCCGTCACCGTTCCCTCGCGCTCATCAGGGGCAGGGGCGGCCGGTCTGCAGGGTGGTGGCAGGCGCGGTGATGATGGTGTCGAGCCCGTCCCGGGTGTTCGCCAGGTTGCCGATCCCCACCGCGGCCATCGCCCGGGTCCGTGCCGAGGGACGGTCCGTCGAGGTGAGGGCTCTGGCCGGCGCCACGCCGTCCGTCCACCGGATAGAGGACGTGAGCGAGGCCGACGCCACCGTCTTCGCCGACGCCGTGAACGCGCTGTTGCCCGAGCGGACCGAGGAGATCGACGGCTCCGCCCTCGTCATCCTGCGCACCTTCATCCCTTCCCGGCGCGAGAAGTTCATGCGCGGCCTCAAGTGGTTCGTGTTCGGCTGCCTCGGAGTGGTCGTCGCCGTGTGCGTGACTGCCGGGATCGCGGGGGACGCGGGCCTCGCCATCGGCGTCATCACGACCGCGGGCCTCGCCATCGGCGTCATCACGACCGCGGGCCTCGGGGTCGGCGTGTGGGCCGCCCCGCGAGCCTTGGGGGCCCTGCGAGTGCGTTCCTTCGCGGCTGGACGGCAAGCGAGCCCTCAGCCCGTCAGGCGTCGAAGCGGTGGCGGGAGGCCTCGATGTGACCGAGGTACTGGTGGGTCCAGTCGCACAGTCCGTCGATCGTCACCCGCAGGGCCTGGCCCGGCTCGGTGAGGGTGTACTCGACCCGCGGCGGCACGACGGGGTGCACCGTCCGCTCGACCAGACCGTTGCGCTCCAGCATGCGCAGGTTCTGGGTCAGCATCTTGTGGCTGACGCCGTCGATCTCGTTCCGCAACTCGCTGAAGCGCAGGGTGCGTTCACCGAGAGACTCGATGATCAGGAGCGCCCACTTGTTGGCGATGTCCGAGAA
The DNA here is from genome assembly GCF_036057275.1 of Streptomyces sp. NBC_00390. NCBI lineage: Bacteria > Bacillati > Actinomycetota > Actinomycetes > Kitasatosporales > Streptomycetaceae > Streptomyces > Streptomyces sp. NBC_00390. Next base: position 2,109,597 of record NZ_CP107945.1, read on the forward strand.
GATCTCCCGCCCCAGAGAGTCCGCACGCCTCAGGTCCGCGCCCTCGGGCGAGCTGCTGAACTGCTTGGTCACCATCAGGTTCCCCAGTCACCGAAAAGTGCGTTCTTCCATGTCAGCGGTCACTCTCCTACGGTTTCCGAGTAACTGCAAGAGAGCGACTCTCACAGCAATGGAGGCAGGCAGCAATGGCCATCACCCTGGTGAACCCCAACGGATTGCCGGAAATCGACGCCTACCGGCAGGTGTCGATCGCGACCGGGTCGAAGCTGGTCTTCATCGCCGGGCAGGTCGCCTGCGACGTCGACGGTGTCACGGTCGGCGAAGGCGACCTCGCCGCTCAGGTCGAGCAGTGCTACCTCAACATCGGCACCGCCCTGGCCGCGGCCGGCGCTTCCTTCGACGACGTGGCGAAACTGACCGTCCACGTCGTCGACTGGACCCCCGACAAGATGCCCCTGCTCATGAAGGGCGTCACCCGGGCAGCCGCGAAACTGGGGGTCACCCCGGTCCCGCCCGCCACGCTGCTGGGCGTCGCGGCACTGGACGTACCCGACCACCTGGTCGAGATCGAAGCCACCGCCGTCATCGACTGAACAGGCGCACTTCGCCCCGGGGTTGTCCGGGCCCGGCGTCCGCCGCGGCAGCACGTGACCGCAGCCATCTGCGGCCCTTTGCGTGGCCTGCACCCGAAGGTTCCCGAGCACCGTCCCTCGCCGTGCCGTCGCACGATGTCCACGCCGCCGGTGGCGCCCGGCTCCAGCGCGGTACCGAAGCGGGTCAGCTGCCTCGCGCACAGCTCTGGGCAGGCCGATCACTCCGTCGCCGGCCGGTAGGGGGTGAGGCCGCCTCGGCGGCCGCTGCCAGGCACTGGCCTAGAGTGCGGGTGTGCCGTCGTACAGCATTGGGCAGGCAGCAGAGCTGCTGGGTGTGAGTTCCGAGACCGTTCGCCGGTGGGCGGACAGCGGTCGGCTGCGTATGGACCGGGACGGCTCGGGGAACCGCGTGATCGACGGGGTGGGCCTGGCGGCGTTCGCGCAGGAGCGGGCCGCGGGCATGCATCCGGTACCGGAGGGCGTGGCCACCTCCGTACGCAATTCGTTCGCCGGGATCGTGACCGCCGTACGCGTCGACGATGTGGCCGCCCAGGTGGAGATCCAGTCCGGTCCTCACCGGCTGGTCTCACTGGTCACACGAGAGTCCGTCGAGGAACTCGGCATCGAGGTCGGAGTCACCGTCACGGCGCGGGTCAAGTCGACGAACGTCCACATCGACCTCCCGTGAACTCCGCACGAGCCGGCAGACCTGCGTCTCATCCACACGCTTCACGAGGGCGTCCGGGGCAGGCAGTTGATGTGGCCTTGACCGCCGCGTCCTCGGCCTGAGCCGAAGGCCCGGCTCAGGGCGCACACGGAGTCATCCCATGATCGCGACGGAGGGGTTCCGCCGCGGGGTCAGACGTTGGCGAGCGCGATCTCGGTGGACTTGACCAGCGCGACGACCGAGGACCCCGAGGCGAGACCGAGGTCGGCGACGGCGTCCTTGGTGATCACCGCGGTGAGCCCGCCGCCCTCGACGTCGACCTTGACGCTCGCCATCGCGCGGCCCTCCGCCACGTCGCTCACCGTTCCGGGGATCTGATTGCGGATGCTCAGCCCTGCGACGTGGCCAGTGGCCAGAGCCACTTCGGTGGCCTTGACGAGGGCGCGTACGGCGGACCCCTCGGCGAGTCCCAGCTCCTTGACGGCCTCGGCGGTCACGGCGGCCGTGATGTCCTGCCCCCCGTCGAGGCGCACCTTGACGGTCGCCATGGCCTCGCCCGAGGTGACCGATGTGACGGTGCCGGGGAACTGGTTGCGAATACTCAGGCCCATGAAGAAACGCCTCGATTACTGGACGGAATGCCGGTTACATCCTGCAGCGCCTTCCGCACTCTACCCACACCCTTCGCAACCGTTCGGCGACGCATCGCAAGCAACACGCCGTCTCGGTGCCCGGCCGGCGAACCAGAGGAGACCTGCGCTTGTACCCGATCGCAAGACAGGGGGCCCTCCGCGGCGCAATTGCCCGTTCCTCCAATCGCCATAGCACCTGCCATGGAGAATCGACTGATCAATTGCAAATGTGAGGAGAAACGCCATACGGTGTCGCACATGCAGTCCTACACCATCGGACAGGCGGCACGTCTGCTCGGCGTCAGTCCCGACACCGCGCGCCGCTGGGCGGACGCCGGCCGGGTCGCAACCCATCGCGACGACAGCGGCCGCCGTCTCATCGACGGCCGCGATCTGGCCGCCTTCTCCATCGAGGTCGCCCAGAGCGGCAGTGGCGAGGACGACTCCTCCTGCACCTCGGCCCGCAACGCCTTCCCCGGCATCGTCACCGCCGTGAAGCTCGGCGACGTCGCCGCGCAGGTCGAGATCCAGGCAGGTCCGCACCGGCTCGTCTCACTCCTGACCCGGGAGGCCGTCGAGGAACTGGGTCTGGAGGTCGGCATGCAGGCCACCGCCCGCGTGAAGTCGACCAGCGTGCACATCGATCGCACCTGACCCTCGCGCAACCAAGCGGCGTCGCCCGTCACCGGCGCGGCTCATCACCATCCGCTCGGACGGCACCGGCCGACCATGCCCCCCGGGGAGTTCCACGCTCATGTCCCTCACTTTCACCAGACACCGCGCCGCCGCTGCTGTACTGGCCGCTGCACTCCTCGTTCCGCTCACTGCATGCGGCAACGACGGCTCCGAGAAGGACACCGGCAGCGCGAAGGCCACCGAGTCCGCCACAGGCACTCCCAAGGCCAACTTGACTGTGCTGGCAGCCTCTTCACTGACCGACGTGTTCAAGACCGCCGGCGCGGCGTACGAGAAGAAGAACCCGGGGACGAAGATCACGTTCTCCTTCGCGGGGTCGCAGGAGCTGGTCGCCCAGGTGAAGCAGGGCGCCCCGGCCGACGCCCTGGTCACCGCCGACACCAAGAGCATGGACGGCGTGAAGGCGGACACCGGCACCCCGACCGTCATCGCGAAGAACCGCCTCGTCATCGCGACCGTCGAGGGCAACCCGCACAAGGTCGACGCACTCAAGGACCTCGCGGACACGAAGCTGAAGGTCGTCCTCGCCGCCCCCGAGGTGCCGGCCGGCAAGTACAGCAAGAAGATCCTCGACGCCCAGAAGATCACGGTGGAGCCCGTCTCGCAGGAGCCGAACGTCCGGGCCGTGCTCAGCAAGGTCGAGCTCGGCGAGGCCGACGCGGGTCTCGTCTACAGGACGGACGCCGAAACGGCCCCCGACAAGGTCGACGCCGTCGAGGTCCCCGACGCGCAGAACGCCGTCGCCGCATACCCGGCCGCCACACTGAAGCAGTCCGAGAACGCCGAGGCCGCCGCCGCGTTCGTCGCGTGGCTGTCCACGCCCGAGGCACAGAAGATCCTCCAGGACGCGGGCTTCCAGAAGCCGTAGCCCCGGCGACTGCCGTGAGGGGGTTGTCCGTTCCGGGGGAACCGACAGCCCCCCTCGCTCATCCGTCACCCCGAGCCCCCAGGTATTCCCGATGAAACGAATCCGCAGTCGCGCACCGGGCCCCCGCACCCCGGTCACCCTGGCGATCCCCGCGCTGCTGGCCGTCGCCTTCCTGCTGCTCCCCCTTGTCGGGATCCTCGTACGGACCCAGTGGCCGGAACTCGGCAGCCATCTGACCGGCCCGGGAACGACCGAGGCGCTGAAGCTCTCGCTGCTGGTCTCGTTCTGGGCTCTCGCTCTGTCCCTGGTCCTGGGCGTACCGCTGGCGTGGCTGCTGGCCCGAGTCCCGTTCCCCGGCAAGGCGTTCGTGCGCTCCCTCGTCCTGCTGCCCATGGTGCTGCCACCGACCGTCGGCGGTGTCGCGCTGCTCCTCGCGTTCGGCCGCCGCGGGCTGCTCGGGCCCTGGCTGGAGAACACCTTCGGCATCACCCTGCCGTTCCACACCTCGGGCGCGGTCCTCGCTGCGGCCTTCGTCGCCATGCCGTTCCTCGTCATCAGCCTCGAAGGCGCGCTGGGCGGGCTCCGTCCACGATACGAGGAGACCGCCGCCTCCCTCGGGGCCTCACCGGTGCGGGTGTTCTTCACCGTCACGATGCCGATGGTCGCCCCCGGCCTCATCGCGGGAGCGGCCCTGACCTGGGCGCGGGCGCTGGGCGAGTTCGGCGCCACCATCACCTTCGCGGGCAACCTCCCCGGCACCACCCAGACGCTGCCGCTGCAGGTGTATCTGCTGCTCCAGGACGAGCCGGAGGCCGCGACATCGGTCTCTCTGCTGCTGCTCGCCATCGCGATGCTGGTGCTCGTCGCGCTGCGCGGCCGCTGGGCCGGCACGCCCGCCGCCCGCGCGCATGTACCCGGGCCCCCGGTGGACGAGGCGGTCCCGGCACCCGTTCCCGAGCCCGACGCCACCCAGCACTCGGCACCGCAAGAGCTCTGGTCCCTGCACGCCGAGGTCACCGGCTTCAACCGGCTCACCCTGGACGCCGAACCCCGCACCACCATCGCCGTCGTCGGCCCCAACGGGGCAGGGAAGACCACCCTGTTGCGCGCACTGCTCGGCCTCACCCCACGCGCCCACGCCGAACTCCGGCTCAGCGATCACGATGTCACCGGCCTTCCACCGCACCGCAGGGGCGTGGCCTGGGTCCCGCAGGACGGTGCCCTCTTCCCGCACATGAGCGCCCTCGCCAACACCGCGTACGGACTGCACGCCCACGGCGTCCCCCGCGCCGAGGCCCGCCGCAGCGCCCAGGAATGGCTCGACCGGCTCGGCGTCGGCCATCTCGCCCATCGCAGACCGGCTCAGCTCTCCGGCGGACAGGCCCAGCGTGTTGCGCTCGCCCGGGCGCTGGCCGCCCGCCCCCGGCTCCTCCTCCTGGACGAACCGCTCGCCGCCCTCGACCAGACCACCCGAGCCCACGTCCGCCACACCCTCCGCCGTCATCTCGACGGCTTCGGCGGCGTCTGCCTGATCGTCACTCACGACCCCGTCGAAGCCGTCGCGCTCGCCGACCGGGTCCTCGTACTCGACGACGGACGCGCCGTTCAGGACGCCCCGCCCACCGAGGTGACCCGCCACCCGCGCTCCCCGTGGGTCGCCCGCATGCTCGGCCGCAACGCCTGGCCCGGCACCGCCACCGCCGAAGGCATCCAGCTCACCGGCGGCGGCACACTCGTCGTCGCGGACCCTCTCCCGGTCGGCTCCGACGCCCTCGCGATCATCGCTCCGGAAGCCGTCGCCGTTCACCGCGACAGGCCCAGCGGCAGCCCTCGCAATGTGTGGCCCGGCGCCGTACGGGAGATCACCACCAGCGGGAGCCGGCTACGTGTCCTGATCACCTCCGAGCACGCGCCGGACCTCGTCGCCGAGATCACCCCGCAGGCCGCCGCCGAACTCGGCCTCGCCGACGGAACTCCCGTCTGGACCAGCGTCAAAGCGACCGAAGCAGCCGTCGTGGCCCTCTGAACCGATGCCGCCGCGGACGAACCGGGCGGACGATGACCAGGGCGCCCTGGAACCGGATGCGCCTCAATAGACGTCGCGGACATACCGCTTGTCGGCGGCCAGCTGCTTGACGTAGAGAACCGCTCCGTCCTCGTCGAGGCCGCCGTGTGCGACTGCGATGTCCCGCAGCGCCTGGTCGACGTCCTTGGCCATCCGCGCGGCATCGCCGCAGACGTAGAAGTGTGCGCCGTCCTGGAGCCACGACCAGAGCAGGGGACCGTGTTCGCGCATCCGGTCCTGAACGTAGATCTTGGCGCGCTGGTCGCGGGAGAAGGCGGTGTCGAGGCGGGTGAGGGTGCCATCGGCGAGGAAGGCGGTCAGCTCGTCCTGGTAGTAGAAGTCGGTGGCGCGGTGCTGTTCGCCGAAGAAGAGCCAGCCGGGGGCTCGGTGGCCACGGGCTCGGCGTTCCTCGAGGAAGCCGATGAAGGGTGCCACTCCGGTCCCGGGGCCGACCATCACCATCGGTGTGTCGGGGTCCGCCGGGGGCCGGAAGTGCGGGGAGCGCTGGACGAGGACCGGCACCGTGGCGCCGTCGACGGCATCGGCGAGGAACGGCGAGCACACGCCCTTGCGGAGGCGGCCGTGGACATTCTCGTACCGGACGACGGAGACCGTCAGCGACACCTGGTGCGGGTCCGTGAGCGGGCTGGACGATATCGAGTACAGGCGGGGCTGCAGGCGCTTGAGGACACCGGCCCACTCGTTCGGGGTGGCGCGGACGGGGTGCTCGGCGACGACGTCCACGGCCTGACGGCCCCAGGACCACCGGGCGAGTTCGCCCTTGTTGTCGGGGCGCAGCATCTTCTTCAGGTCGCGGTCGCCGGTGCGCTCGGTGATGAAGCCCAGCAGCGCCGGGGTGAGCTTGGTGATGTCCAGGTGCCGGTGCAAGGCGTCGGTGAGGGGGACCTCGCCGACGCCGGCGACGTCGACAGCGGCGGCCGGGTCGAGACCGGTGACGGCGAGCCATTCGGTCACGAGATCGGGGCAGTTGACGGGATGCACGCCGAGGGCGTCGCCGACCTCGTAGGCGAGCGGAGTCCCGCTGTCGCTGGTGTCGAAGGTGAACCGCCGGACCTCCTTGCCCGCGCCGGGGAGGCTGAGGAGCCGGTTGCCGGTGAGCCGCGCGGCGGCGGGGGCCGGCCTGGCGCTGCGGACAGGGGCGGCGGCCGGTGCGGGGGCCGACCCGGTCGTCGGTAGTGCGGTGAGGTTGCTGAGGACGTGGTCGAGCCACGCGTGGGCAGGGAGCTCGTAGTCCGGTTCGCAGTCGGTGCGGGGGGCCAGGCGTACGGCCCCCAGCTCGTCCAGACGCTGGTCCAGGCGACGTCCATGGCCGCAGAAGTCGTCGTACGAGGAGTCCCCGAAGGCCAGGACCGCGTACCGCCTGCCGTCCATGCGCGGGATGTCCGCAGCGGTCAGGGCGTTCCAGAACCCCGATCCGTTGTCGGGTGCGTCGCCGTCACCGAACGTGCTGGTGATCAACAGGAGGTCGGCAGCGGGAGGGAGGGCGCGCGGGTCGGTGTCGTCCATGCCGACGAGCTCGGCGCGGTGGCCGGTTGCGGTGAGCCGGTCGGCGGTGGCCGCGGCGAACTCCTCGGCATTGCCCGTCTGCGAGGCCCACAGGACGACCACCTCACGGCCCTGAGGAGTGGCCTGCGTCGTCGCTTCCTCCGGGCTCTGCGGGGCACGCGAGTACATGCCGGCGAGCACGCCGTTCACCCACCGCGCGTGCTCCTCACGGAAAGGCGCACCGGCCGGCAGCACGGGAACGCCGGGCGCGCCTGATTCCAGTCCGGCCAGGAAGCCGACCAGGTACTGGCGCTCGTGCTCAAAGAGCACGGGCGGTGGCGCGCCCTCCAGCCCGAGGACCGAGGCCGCGCCGGGCTGGACGGCGGTCGGCACCATCGCGGCCGGCACCTCGCCGGACGCGGCGACGGGCGCCTGAGCCACGACCACCGGAGTGGCCACCTTGGCCAGCGTCACCGCGCACACCTTCAACTCAGGCTGGAAGGAGATCGGGTCGACTGCATCGCTGGTCACCGCGTTGATGCTCAGGTACTCCCCGAACAGGTCGTTCCAGTGGAACGGTGCGAAGCAGCAGCCCTGCCGCACCCGGTCCGTCAGAACGGCCGGCAGCACGGCGCGGCCGCGCCGGGATGCGATCTCGACCGAATCGCCCTCCCCGATCCCCAGCTTTTCGGCGTCCTGCGGATGCAGTTCGACGAACGGCGCCGGGTCGAGCTTGTTGAGCCTGGCGACCTTTCCGGTCTTGGTGAGGGTGTGCCACTGGTGCTGGAGCCGCCCGGTGTTGAGGACGAACGGGTAGTCCTCGTCGGGCATTTCCGCGGCCGGGATGTGCGGGCGGGCGAAGAAGACGGCCCGTCCGCCTGCCGTCGGGAACACCGGGCCGTTGCCGTCCTCGCCCAGATAGCGGATCGGGTTGCGGTCCGGGCCATCGGTGGTCGCGGCGGGCCACTGGACGGGAGTGGCGCGCAGCCGCTCGTACGTCACGCCCCGCAGGTCGTAGCCGGTCTTCGGGTTCGCGGCGCGCTTGATCTCCTCGAAGATCTCCTCGGCGCCGGTGTAGGAGAAGGCATCGGCGTATCCCATCTCGCAGGCGATACGCGCGATGATCCGCCAGTCCGCGAGCGCCTCCCCCGGCGGGTCCACGGCCGGCTGGGCGAGGGTGAGGTTGCGTTCGCTGTTGATCAGTACGCCCTCGGTCTCGGTCCACAGGGCGCCCGGCAGCATGACGTCGGCGTAGGCGTTGGTCTCGGTGTCGGTGAAAACGTCCTGCGTGATGACGAGTTCGGCCGCTTCCAGACCCTCGATGACCGTCCTGCGGTTGGCGACCGAGGCGACCGGGTTGGTGCAGATGATCCAGCAGGCTTTGATCTCGCCGTCCGCCATCCGCTGGAACATCTCGACGGTGCCCTTGCCCGATCCGTCCTTGCGCACCGTGCCGGGCTCGAGGTCCCACAACTCCTCCACGAAGGCGCGGTCCTCGTCCACCAGCACCGACCGCTGACCGGGCAGTCCGGGGCCCATGTAGCCCATCTCGCGGCCGCCCATGGCGTTGGGCTGACCGGTGAGGGAGAACGGACCGCTGCCAGGGCGGCATATCGCGCCGGTGGCCAGGTGCAGATTGATCAGGGCATTGGTGTTCCAGGTGCCGTGGGTGGACTGGTTGAGCCCCATGGTCCAGCAGCTCATCCACTCCCCCGCCGCGCCGATCAGCTGCGCCGCCCGGCGGATGTCCGCCTCCGGGATGCCGGTGATCTCGGCGACCTTTGCGGGCGGGTAGTCCGCAAGGAACTCCGGCATCGCCTCCCAGCCCTCGGTGCGCTCCGCGATGAAGCCGGCGTCCGTGTCGCCGTTCTCCACCAGCAGGTGCAGCAGGCCGTTGAGCAGAGCCAGGTCGGTCCCCGGCTTGATCTGCAGGAAGAGGTCGGCCTTGTCGGCGGTGGCGCTGCGCCGCGGGTCGACGACGATCAGCTTGGCCCCCGCCTTCACCCGTTCCATCAGCCGCAGGAACAGGATCGGGTGGCAGTCCGCCATGTTGGAGCCGATGACGAAGAAGACATCCGCGTGTTCGAAGTCCTGGTAGGAACCGGGCGGGCCGTCGGCGCCGAGGGAGAGCTTGTAGCCGGTGCCCGCGCTCGCCATGCACAGACGGGAGTTGGACTCGATCTGATTGGTGCGGACAAAGCCCTTGGCCAGCTTGTTGGCCAGGTACTGGGCCTCCAGGCTCATCTGCCCGGAAACGTAGAACGCGACAGCGTCCGGGCCGTGCTCGTCGATGATCGCCCGCAGCCGCCCGGCCGTCCGCGTGATCACCTCGTCCACACCGGCGGACACCGGCTCGGCCCCTCGCTCGGGACGCGTCAGTGCGGTGGTCATGCGGCCCGGGGCGGCGAGCATGTCGGCCGTCGTCGCACCCTTGGTGCAGAGCCTGCCGAAGTTGGCGGGGTGGGCCTTGTCGCCCGATGCCTTGAGGACCTTGCGACGGCCGTCGGGGCCGGAGGCGATGTCGAGGACCATGCCGCAGCCCACACCGCAGTACGAGCAGACCGTCCGCACCTGGGAGGCGGCCGTCGACGAGTCCTGTGGGGGCACCGGATGGCCTCTCTGTTGATCGAACGTGCCCTCGACAGTACGAAACGCCCATTACGGAGATGTGACCTCGGCCGATCATGGGCAGTAACGCTCGTCACACACCCGCCGGACCGCCACTGTGAGGATCAGCAGGATTCGGCATCTGTCAGGTGGAGCCGCAGCACGCTGCGCATATGCCGTGCGTTTGGGGCGGGGCCCGTTTGCGATCTCCACCGCACTGGAAGCAGCAGGGCCGCGCCCGTGCCCGTGCCATTGCGGGCGGGCAGATCGGCTGGGGACAGGTCCCCCCGTCCCCTCGGCGTAACACTGTGAGCAAGCGGGCACGAGGCGGGCAAGGGCGGCGTTCCCGAAGGTCACATCGCCGTGCCCGACCGTGCCGCGCAGGCTCAGCGGACCTGCTTGAGTCTCCCGTAGGAGGAGACGCGAGGGTGGGGGCATGAACGACGGCGACGCGCTGTACTCGATCGGTGACCTGGCCCGGCGGACCGGCCTGACGGTCAAGGTCATCCGGTTCTACTCCGATTCCGGCATCGTGCCGCCGACCGAGCGCAGCCCGGCCGGCTACCGCCGCTACGGCATCGACGCCGTCGCACGCCTGGACCTCGTGCGCACCCTGCGCGACCTGGGTCTCGGCCTCCCCACGATCCGGAAGGTCGTGGACCGGGAGATCTCGCTCCCTCAGCTCGCCGCAGCGCACGCCGAAGCCCTGGAGGTGCAGATCCGCACCCTGCGTGTGCGACGCGCGGTACTGACAGCGGTGGCCCGACGTGGCTCCGACCCCGAGGAGTTGGATCTCATGCACAAACTGGCCAGGCTCTCCGAGGACGAACGACAGCGTCTGATCGACGACTTCCTCGGCACCGTCTTCGACGGCCTGCACGACCACCCCGCATTCGCCGCGGTGACCCGCTCGATGCTGCGCCGACCCGCCGCGGTACGCACGGACCGTGCCTCGTGACCGATCAGCGAATGTGCACACCGGGCGGAGCCGCCGCACTCGACACGCCGTCGCCAACCTTGCACGAGCTCGTTGTCATGAGGGAAATAGCGGTGATCAGCAGACCCTTGTGGGCCAGCCACCTGCCTTCGAGGCGGTCGGTCGGTGGCCTGCGTGGGGGGTGGTGCGGCAGACGGAGCTGCGCGGTGAACGTGGTGACGCCGACGTCGAAGGAGATGTCGGCGTCTTCGAACTCCAGGCGCTGTCCCGTGTACGGGTACCAGCTCTTGTAGACGCATTCCTTCATGCCGAACAGCAGGCGATCCCAGTGGACTTCGGGCGCGGCACGACGCATTCTGCGTATCCTCCGCTGTTCTTCGGGCAGTGCGATGGACTCCAGGATTCCCTCCGGCAGCGGCAAGTTCGGCTCGGCGTCGATGCCCAGCAGCATCACATCGGTGGTGCGGGCGAGTGCCGCTGCGCGGTACCCGGCGCAGTGGGTGATGCTGCCGACGACTCCCTCGGGCCACTGAGGGGCGCCGTGGTGGTTGGGAAGGATGGGCCGGGGCGGCAGGCCGAGCTTGCCGAGGGCCTCGCGGGCGCACCGTCGGGCGGTGGTGAACTCGCGCTTCCGGGATTCCACCGACTTCTCGATGAGTCGGCGCTCCGCCGGGAAGAGGACCGTTCCCAGCGGGTCGCGGAAGGCCTCCGAGACGGCGACATGGCTCGGGAGGATGCGTTCGATCATGAGTGCCGCCCCCCGGGTGCGGGCTCTTGCGGGAGAATGCGGCGCAACCCTACGGCGGGGTGGCCGGGACGATGCCATTCACGTGGGTAGCCGACGGAGACTTCCTCGAACCTCACCCCGTCGTGCCAGGTCGTGCGCGGGATGTGCAGATGCCCGTAGACGACGGTGTGTGCCCGGAAGCGGCGGTGCCATTCCGCAGTGCGCACGGTGCCGCACCACTGCGCGAATTCGGGGTGTCTCAGAACGTGGGTGGGCTCGCGGACGAGTGGATAGTGGTTGATGAGCACGGTCGGCAACGCCGGGTCGCATGCCGACAGACGTTGCTCGGTCTCCACGACTCTCGCATCGCACCAGGCCTCTCGGCTGGGGTAGGGGTCGGGGTGCAGGAGGTACTCGTCGGTGCAGACGACGCCCCGGCTGTGGGCAACGGCCAGGGACTCTTCCTTGGTGTCGGTGCCCGGAGCCCGGAAGGTGTAGTCGTAGAGAACGAACAGCGGCGCCACTGTGACCGGCCCGCCCGGCCCGTCCCACAGGGCATACGGGTCCTCGGGAGTGAGGATGCCGAGGCTTCTGCACAGTTCCACGAGATGCTCGTACCGTTGCCGCCCGCGCAGTTGCAGGGGGTCATCCGGGGGTGTCCACAGTTCGTGATTGCCAGGGGCCCAGATGACCTGGGCGAACCTGTCACTCAAGGCAGTGAGCGCCCAGGCGATGTCGTGGGAGAACTCACCCACGTCGCCTGCGACGATCAGCCAGTCCTCATCGGATATCGGTCGTAGCTCCTCCACGATCTTGCGGTTCTCCGCGTGATTGACATGGAGGTCGCTGATGGCCAGCAGGTTTCCCCGGCTCATACGTCCTTCACTGGTCCTCTGTCTGGTGCGAGTTGCGCGGGTCGGCAGGCTCTGCGAGTAGGGGCGGCGCTGTGGTGGCCCATCCGGGTCGGCAGGTCGAAGGCCGCCGGCAGACCCGTCGTACCGTTCGCGATCAGCTGCTTGTACCGGGCGTCGGACCCGACGGCCGTGCCGAGACCGGCGTACTGGCGCATCGTCCACGGCCGCCCGGTGTGCGTCGACGGGTGGGCACCCCGCGTGAAGAGGCTGGTGCCGGGCTCGCCCGGCTTGTCGGTCGGCTCCCACCCCGCGAGCGCGTCCGGTCCATGGACCGGCTCCATGCGCAGCCCGGACTCGGACTCGCGTGCCGCATGCGGTGCGTCGATGACGGTTCCTCCCATGACGGTCTCGATGTGTGCGATGACGAGGTCGACCACCCGACGTGCGGCGGCCGAGTAGGGGTTCACCGGCTTCCGGTTGCTCATCGGCTCCACGATTCCGGCATGCCTCGCCGGAATCGTGGAGCGACTGTGCGACCTCCGGCCCCGGCTGGGCCGCGGCCGGAGCGAATGCCTGCCGGAGCCGTACGGAACCGGTCGCGGGCGCTGTCGGGGTGGTGTTCCGCCGCGCCGCTATCCCCCGGTGCCGGTCGGGGTCCGTCGTCCTCGCAGCTCTTCGCCCAGCTTCCGCATTCCCTCTTCGAAGCCGATCCGCGGGCGGTACCCGAACTCGGATCGGAGCCTTTCGCTGGAGAAGCCCTGCTCTGTCGTCAATATGTCCACCGCCAGCCTGGTCAGCGGCGGACTCGATCGAAGACGGAGCCCGCGATAGGTGGCCTCGATCGCCCATGCGGCCGTGTACGCGACACGGCGGGGAATCCGGACGAAGCGCGGCTGCGGCAGGCCTGCGATCTCGGCCAGGCGCTCGAAGTAGGTCTGCCAGCTGACCGTTGAATCATCGGTGATGTTGAATGCCCGGCCCACGCTCCGCGCGTCGGACGCGACGAGCAGAATCGCGTCCACGGCGTTCGTGACCTCGGTGAGCCCCGCCGAACGGTCTGCCGGGAGCATGGGGACACCTTGGCGCAGCAGCTCCAGCGCGTCATCCACGAAGGTGCGCGAACGCGGTCCGTACAGGCTGGCCGGCCGCACCACGACGGTGGGCAGATCGTGCTTGTCGACGAACTGCCACAGCAGTTCCTCGGCCTCGATCTTGGTGTCGCCGTAGAGGAATCCACGCCGACGCAGCGGCGCGCTCTCGTCGACGGGGCGATCGGGGTGGCCGTAGACGTCTGTCGAGCTGACGTGCACGAACAGGCCCACACCCGCCGCACTACTGGCCTCCAGCAGATTCTGCAGGCTGGTCACGTTGGCGGCTCGGAACTCGTCCCAGGTGCCCCAGTCCTTGACCAGTGCGGCACAGTGGAATACGCGGTCGAAACCCTCGAGGCAGCGCGTGAGCGAACTGCGGTCCAGGAGGTCGGCCTCCACGACGTCGACCCCTAGGCGGTCGAGGTGGCTGCGGTCGCTGGACCTGCGTACCAGGGCCGTCACGTTCTCGCCGGCGGCGAGAAGACCCTCCACGAGATGGCTTCCCAGGAATCCGCTGGCCCCGGTCACCAGGTTGCGCATGTCTTGTCCTTCTTTCGGAAGCACATATGGACTCGGCGGCTGGTGAAGACCGCGGAGTCCACCTGCTCGTTGGTGTGCGCCGCATCGAAGACGGGCTGTCGGCGACGGTCCGGAGCATCTCTACGAACTCGGCGACGTCTGTCTGTCGCCGAGCCGTCGAATCCGGGTGACATCAGGCGTACTTCGACCAGTTGCGGCCGATCCCGCGAACGAGAGAGGGAACCACCAATGTGCGCCGGAACGGCGTGATTCCGGCCATATAGGCCTTCCCGAACCATCCGTTGGGTCGCACCAACGCGGCCATCTCGCCGCGATAGCCGCCGGACCCGTCCGGTACCCAACCGATGTGCATCACCACGTGCACGGTCTTGTTGGCCATTTCGGCCGCCCACTCCGTCTCGGCCTGATAGATGGAACGGAGTGGGACCACCGCGAAGTCGGGTCCGCGTGGCCCGTCGCGCAGATCGTCCGGCAACCGGTCACGCAGCGACGCCACTCGTTTGCCGACGCCGTCTTCGGATCGGTCCAGGCGGAACAGCGCACCGAGCTTCCAGCGAATCGCGAACAGGACGCGAAGCACGGCAGCGGACATCTCTGAGTCGTCGTCCGAAGTGAACTGCTTCACCAGTCGCGGCAGATCGTCCGGCCCGCCCGGCGTCGGCAGTGCCCACACGTCCTCGAGTGTGAAGTCCTGTGTGAACTCATGGATACGCCAGGGCCGGGCGGTATACATGTCGTTCGGAATCCTCATACAGCGACAGCCTTCCTGGTGCGGGCTCGGAGCGCCATGCGAGCACCGTGCTCAGGCTTGATGAGGATTCCCCGGTGGTGCACCCGCTCCGGCGTCTTGTCGGGCCGGTGCAGATCAAAGTGAGTGAGGACGACGCGCAGCACGCTCTTCATCTCGTCGATCGCGATCTTGTCGCCGGGGCAACGGGTGATGTTGCCTCCGAACGGGGCCCAGGCGCTCAGATCCAGCTTGACGTTGAGATACCGCTCGGGGCGAAACGCCTTGGGCTCCTCGAAGTTGTGCGGATCAGTGCTCAGCAGATGCGCACTCGCCCACACGATGTCGCCGGGCTCGTAGTACACGCCGCCGATCTGGATCGGGGCCATCACCTCACGGGGCATGAGCAGTGGCAGCGGCGGGCGGAGGCGCAGCACCTCGTAGCAGACCGCCTCGAGGTAGTCATCGGTCTCGCCCGCGTCGATCTCGTCCCGCAGACGCTCGAGTTCGACGGGGAACCGGCTCAGGTACTCGAGCGCCCATGCGACGGACGACACAGTCGTCTCCGTACCCGCGAGGAACAACGTCATGATTTCGTCGCGCAGTTCCACATCGGTCAGCTTGCGGCCGTCGACTTCGATGTTGAGCATCATCGACAGCAGGTCGTCGCCGAGCTGGCCGATCGCCCGACGCTCGTTGAAGGCCTCGAAGAGCAGTTCGTCCGCGCGGCGCCGGTGCTTCAGGAAGGGGGCCAGGCCGGTGCTCGGTATCGACTTGATCACCCAGTTCGAAAAGCGCGACATCTGCTCCAGCGGGAATGCCGCCGTCATGTGGTTGTTGAGCTCCACCACACCCATGATCTCTTCGATCAGTTCGTTCCAGCGCGAAGGAACGACCTTGCCGAAGACGACCTCGCGGATCACCTCGACGGTGAACCGATGGATGACCGGCCGCAGCGGCATCACCTTGTTCTGTGGCCAGTTCGGGATGTCCCGCTCGGCCATTTCCTCGATCGCGGCCTTGATTCGCTGATACGCCGTGCCCTTGAAGCTCGGCAGCAGTTCCTTGCGCCTGACCTTGTGCTCGTCCCCGTCGAGGAAGGCTAGGCCGGTCCTGCCGAAGAACTTCCTGGAGACATCGTTGCCGTTGCTGGTGTGCAGGACGTCGGGAGACGCGTGGAACATTTCCCTGACATCCACCGGGTCGGAAATGACATACATGTCGGGACCGGGCCTGAGCTGCAGCTTGAACCGGTGACCGAGCTTGTCCCGGACCTTCTCGAGCCAATCCGTCTGGTACTTCGTGAAAAGGTACGTCTGCAAGGCTCCCGGCGCGCTCGGTGCCGGGAGATCAGCAGCTCGGATCGTGATCGGAGGACGCCTGGCAGAATGATCTATCGGGCAGCGGCCGGCGGGAGTCGTGTTGAGAGTGCTCATTTCCGTCCCTGGATTTCGTGGATCACTGGTGATCGGACATCAGATGGGGGTGACGCGCCAGGTCGCCCAGTGGGTCGAGCAAGCCGGAGTGGGCGACCCGTCCTTCTCCTCGCCCCGGGTGGCCGGGGCCAGGTGCCACACCGGCGCCGCCGTTCTTCTCTCTGGCCAAACCTGCTCCCCCTCCTCCCGGACGCGCGGCATGGTCGCGTTTTCAACTACTCTCGTGCTGTCGAGGCTGAGATGACCGGACACCATGAAGAGCCCGCGAACACCGCTGGGGATACAGGTCACTTGGATGCAATTCACCAAGGGGGCCGGCGGAGACGTGGACGGGTGAGCAGCCGATCTCCCGGTGCACTGCCGCGCCGGCGGGGTTCAGGGATCGACGCAGTGCCGGCCGGTGCGGAAGCCATCGGCAGCGTCCCGTCCGTACCCCTCCACAGGGCCCCGCAGCTGCGGGTCACGTCCCTGGAATGCCTCCACGAGGACCCAGAGGGGCAGCCCGGAGCGCATACCCGCCCGCTCGGCCAATGGCCCCACGCGGACAGCCCCGAAGTCCCGGCCGGCTGGGAAGTCGCACCAACGGGCCGGTCAATGAGGAGAGATCGGTATTGCACCGGCTGCCTGTTCAGCCGTCACGTCCAGCACCAATGCCCGGTCGACGACGGCCCTGCGACCGTCATTTCCTTGCGGTCGGCTCCTCCGTCCACAGCCGTCGCTCGCGGCAGCCCAGGGGCGCCGGCAGCTTCCTGCCGACTCGAAACGCTCGGCCGCAAGCCTCGGGAATGCATGGAACGGGAACGGCTGAACGATGCGCCGCAGCATCGGCTCATGGAGGTCCGCCCTGGCGGAAGCCGGGAGAACCGAAGCCGTACGACGAAGTCAGCGCCGCGCCGGGTTCGCGCGGACTTGGTCGGCTCTGCCAGGGCGCGGCGCCTGAAGCATGTGGAGCGGGCTCGGCCGGCGTCAGGCCCAACGCTCCGAAATATCCGGTGCGCCCTTTGATCAGCTCAAGGAGACAGGGCCGCGGTCCTTCGCGATGGAGCGCCCATCTGCTTTTCGCTGAGTGCTTAAAACTTGAAATAAAGCCTTCACGCTCTCCGTCACCCTCTCGGGGCACGGCCCAATAGCATCCGCAAGCCTGCGGAGCACTGCTTCATCGGAGGCTTCTTCCGTGTGGCCGTCACTCTCATTCACTGATCTCTCCGCTGACGTAGGAGTTGGTGTGCAGTTGGTTGAACCCTCGAATATAACGTTCAGTGGGTAGACGGGGGTCCAGCGTTCGCACAGTTTCAGGGGAACAGGGGCCGCATGGGTGAGGCGATCGCTGCGGCGAGCAATTCGTACCCTTCGGCGAACCCGCGAAACCGATCGAGGGCCTCGCCCAGCACGGCTTCAGAGCTTTGCTGACCGAATAGATGTGGTGGCCACGGCAATGTGACGATGGCCTGTCGGGCCGCCGCGCGGACAACGGAGCACGGCGCGACCACCGTTCTGGCCGATACGCCGGGATGCGACCCGGCCGGTACCGACGTCGTGGTGATGGATGACCAGAACGCCCGCGGCTCGCGGCGCAGGGGCGCTGTGACCGCGCGTCTGGTAGGGGCTCATCGAGGATCGGCTCCACTTCGTCCGGGACGTCACCTTCCGCGACGACGTCTCCAGGACCGCGCCGGCCGCAACGTCGCGATCGACCAGCCCCGGCCGCCGCATACATGACCGGCGACACGTGATCACCCAGACTCTGGAAGCACCCGGGGTCTCGTCCTCAGCCCAACAGGCGTTGCTCGAGCGGCGCTTGAGGCCGTGCTTGCGCGCCGGATCCGCGACGTGCTGGTGCAGCGCCAGCAACGCCTGGCCCTTGGCGCGCAGTTGCCTGTGCTCTGTCGCCACAGCACACGGACGGTGTGGCTCTCCTCGCTCGACGGCATCGTATACCGACTCTTCGGCCGCCGAGTCGATGCTGCGACCACCGCGGTCGAGCTCGTCCGGAAAACGTCCACTGCCACCGACGTCGTGACCGACACCGAGGACGCCCCATGTGGTGCGCGCGGTCACGCCCAGGTGACCGGCGGTTTCGGAACCGATGTGTATCCAGTCGGGCGCCCGGGGGCTCTGTACTTGAGATTCGCGAGGCTGAGGCAGCCCGAAGGCTGCCGTGCATCCACCAACAGAGGGTCAGGGTTCCGAATGTCGTACGTTTCGCGTGAGTGCTCCTCGCGCCGCGATCCGAGGAGTGTCAGTTGTTGAACCGAATCGCCGACCTCGCGATCAACAGGCCCAAGCGGGTCCTGCTGATCACGTTGATCGCGGCGCTCGCCTTCGCGGCTCTCGGTGCAGGGCTCACGTCGCGGCTCACCCTGGGTGGTTACGAGAGCCCGTCGACCGAATCCGCGCGCGCCGCCGAGGCCCTCGAGGACCGGTTCGAGCAGGGACCACCGAACCTCGTGATCCTTGTGGAGGATGCGCGCGGGGTCGACGCTGCCGAAGTGGCCGCGGCCGGTGCCGCACTGACCAAGCAGGTCGCCGCCGAGGAGGGCGTCAGCGACGTCGTCTCCTACTGGACGACGGAATCCTCCGCGCTGCGCGGCAAGGACAAGAAGCAAGCGCTGGTGCTCGGACGCATCGCCGGCGACTTCGACACGGTGCAGGACCGCGCCAAGGAGCTGAAGAAGACCTACTCGGGGACGTCACACGGACTCAAGGTCAAACTCGGCGGCGCCGGCCTCATGTGGCTGGAGAACCTCGAGACTGCGGCCGACGACTCGCTGAAGGCCGAGGCCTTCTTCCTTCCCGTCGTGCTCGTGCTGTTGGTGCTGATATTCGGCAGCTTCCTTGCCGCGCTCCTGCCGCTGGCGGTCGCGATTTCCACGACGCTCGTGGTGACGGGACTGCTGTTCGTCATCACGTTCTTCGTCGAGACGGCGGACATGGTGACCATCGTCGCCACGTTCCTCGGCCTGGGCCTGGCCATCGACTACAGCCTGCTCTTCATCACCCGGTACCGAGAAGAACTCACCGACGGCGCCGCGGTGCCTGATGCCATCCGCACGACGATGCGGACCGTCGGACGTACCGTGCTCTTCTCCGCGACCACCCTGGCCGTGGCCCTCGGTTCCATGCTGGCGCTGCCGTTCACGGTCTTCCACTCGCTGGCGATCGGCTCCGTACTCACTGGTCTCACCGCCGCCGCCGCCACGCTGCTGTTGGTGCCCGCCCTGCTGGTCTGGATGGGGCCGGACCGGGTCCTCGGGCGTCGCGGCCGCAAGCGCACCGCCGCCCGTGCCGACAGCGAGGGCTTCTGGCACAAGCTCGCGATGTTCGTGATGCGCCGCCCGGTGCCGCTCCTCCTGGCGGTGCTGGCCTTCATGACGTTCCTCGCCTCTCCGGCGCTGGACATGAAGGTGCGGCTGCCCGACGAGCAGATCCTGCCGCCCACGGCGCAGTCGGCGCAGGTCGCCTCGGCCGTCCGGGACAAGTTCGACAACCGCGAACAGGACACGCTGCAGGTGGTGGCGTCGGGGGTCGGGAATCCCACTACTCGTACATCAGACATCGACGAGTACGCGAAGCGGCTCTCGCAGTACGAGGCGGTCGCCAGGGTGGACGCACTCACCGGCGGCTACAGCGACGGGCGGAAGGTGGTGGAGCCGGATCCCACCTCGAAGCGGTTCGCCACCAGCGGCGACACGTATCTGTCGTTGGTGCTCGACGTCGACCCCTATGGTGACGAGGCCGCGCAGCTGGTCCGCACCGTACGTGACGCCTCAGCGCCGTTCGAGATCATTGTCGGCGGCACGCCGGCTGTCTCGGTCGACACCTTCGACGTGCTGGGCGACCGGTTGCCGATTGCGCTGGCCATCCTGGGGATCGGCAGCTTCATCCTGCTGTTCCTGCTGACGGGAAGCATCCTGCTGCCGATAAAGGCGATCCTGCTGAGCGCGCTGAGCCTGTCGGCGACCTTCGGCGCGCTGGTGTACATCCTCCAAGAGGGCCATCTGCAGTGGCTCGTGGGCGACTTCGTCGTCACCGGGGCGCTCACCTGGCTCGTGCCCATCGTCGTGATCGCGATCGCGTTCGCGCTGTCGCTCGACTACGCGGTGTTCATTCTGTCGCGCATCACGGAGGAGTACCGCAGGACCGGCCGGAACGAAGAGGCGGTCGCGGTCGGCCTGGAACGTACCGGCCGGGTCGTGACGTACGCGGCACTGTTGCTCGCCCTGGCATTCGTCGGGCTCACGTTCTCGAGCATCAGCTACGTAAAGGGACTGGGAATCGGCCTGCCCCTGGCGGTCCTGCTCGACGCGACGTTGGTCCGCGGTGTGCTCGTACCCGCGTTCATGCGGCTGCTGGGCAACGCCAACTGGTGGGCCCCGGCTCCGCTGAAGCGGATCCACGACCGGTTCGGCATCAGCGAATCGGACACCACCACCGACGAGAAGACGCCGGCCATGGCCGGCACACACAGCTGAGGCGTTCTGTCCGCCCCTCCCCGGGGTGACGATCAATCCGCCCCCCGGGGCGCTGACTTGGAGGAGCCCAGAAACATGCCCATCGATGAGAAGGAACTCGTCGAGGCGCTCCGGAAATCGCTCAAGGAGAACGACCGGCTGCGCCAGGACAAGCACCGCATCCTGGACCGGATGAGCGAACCGCTGGCGATCGTGGGAATGAGCTGCCGCTATCCGGGGGGAGTCACCTCCCCGGAGGAGCTG
The DNA here is from genome assembly GCF_036057275.1 of Streptomyces sp. NBC_00390. NCBI lineage: Bacteria > Bacillati > Actinomycetota > Actinomycetes > Kitasatosporales > Streptomycetaceae > Streptomyces > Streptomyces sp. NBC_00390. The sequence goes on from NZ_CP107945.1 coordinate 2,130,258, forward strand.
TGGGAGCTGGTGGCGTCGGGGCGTGACGCGGTCTCCGAGCTGCCGACCGACCGCGGTTGGGACCTGGAGCGGCTCTACGACCCGGACCCGGACCAGCCCGGGAAGTTCTACAACCAGGGCGGCGGCTTCCTCGATTCGGTGGCCGACTTCGACGCCGAGTTCTTCGGCGTGAGTCCTCGCGAGGCCCTGGCGATGGATCCACAGCAGCGCCTGATGCTGCCGGTGGTGTGGGAGGCGCTGGAGAACGCGGGGATCGACCCGACATCCCTGTCCGGTAGCGACACCGGTGTCTTCTGCGGTGTGACCAGCTCCGACTACGGCAGCGGACCGGCGCCGGAACTGGAGGGGTACCGGCTGACGGGCAAGTCTTCGAGTGTGGCGTCCGGCCGCATCTCCTACGCCCTGGGCCTGGAAGGGCCGGCGGTGTCGGTGGACACGGCGTGCTCCTCGTCGGCGGTGGCACTGCATCTGGCGGCGCAGTCCCTGCGCTCCGGCGAGTGCTCGATGGCCCTGGTCGGCGGTGCGACCGTGCTGTCCGGGCCCTTCCTGTTCGTGGAGTTCAGCCGGCAGCGCGGGCTCTCCGCCGACGGCCGCTGCAAGTCGTACGCGGCGGCCGCCGACGGTACCGGCTTCTCCGAGGGCGTCGGTCTCGTCGTGCTGGAGCGGCTGTCGGACGCGCGGCGCAAGGGTCACAACGTGCTGGCCGTGATCCGCGGCACCGCGGTGAACCAGGACGGTGCGAGCAACGGTCTGACGGCGCCGAACGGTCCGTCGCAGGAGCGGGTGATCCGGGCAGCGCTGGCAAACGCGGGGTTGACTCCGGCGGACGTGGACGCGGTGGAGGGCCACGGCACCGGCACCACGTTGGGTGACCCGATCGAAGCGCAGGCGCTGCTGGCGACGTATGGCCGGGAGCGGGCGGCCGATCCGCTGTGGCTGGGCTCCATCAAGTCCAACATCGGGCACACGTCCGCTGCCGCGGGTGTGGCCGGTGTGATCAAGATGGTCATGGCGATGCGGAACGGGGTGCTGCCCCGGACGCTGCATGTGGACGAACCGTCGCCACACATCGACTGGCAGTCCGGTGCGGTCGAGCTGCTGACCGAGGCCCGGGACTGGACCGCCACCGACCGCCCGCGCCGCGCGGCCGTGTCGTCGTTCGGGATCAGTGGGACGAACGCGCACGTGATTCTGGAGGAAGCACCGGCCCAGGAGCCGGCCGAGCAGTCGGATGAGCCGTCCCGGCCGCTGGGTGCGGTGCCGGTGCTGCTGTCGGCGCGCAGTGGGGCGGCGCTGCGGGAGCAGGCCGAGCGTCTGCGGGCACACCTTCTGGCGGAGCCGGAGGTGTCGGTCGCGGACACGGCGTTCTCGTCGGTGGTGTCGCGTGCGCAGCACGAGTACCGGGCGCTTGTGGTGGCTTCGGATCGGGATGAACTGCTGACCCGGTTGGCCGGTCTGGTTGCGGGTGATCCGGTGGCTGGTGTGGTCGAGGGCCGTGTGGTGGGCGGTAGGACGGCGTTCCTGTTCACGGGTCAGGGTTCGCAGCGGGCTCGTATGGGTGTGGAGCTGGCCGGGGAGTTCCCGGTGTTTGCCGCCGCTCTGGACGAGGTGTGTGCCGGGCTGGATCCGCTGCTGGGCCGGTCGCTGCGCGACCTGCTGGAGGCGGAGTCCGGTTCGGATGAGGCTGGGTTGCTGGATGCGACCCAGTACACGCAGGCCGCGTTGTTCGCCGTCGAGGTGGCACTGTTCCGCCTGGTCGAGTCACTGGGCATCCGTGCGGACTACCTGATCGGGCACTCGGTCGGAGAGATCGCGGCCGCCCACGTGGCAGGTGTGATGTCGCTCGCGGACGCGTGTGCCCTGGTGGTGGCGCGTGGACGGCTGATGGGTGCCCTGCCCGAAGGCGGCGCCATGGTCGCCGTACAGGCCGACGAGACCGAAGTCGCCCAGTCGCTCACGGGCTTTGTGGGCCGGCTGGAGATCGCCGCGGTCAACGGACCGCGCGCGGTCGTCGTCTCCGGCGACGCCGACGCAGTGGACGAATGGCTGCCCGCCTGGCAGGGACGCAAGACGACCCGGCTGCGGGTCAGCCACGCCTTCCACTCACCGCGCATGGAACCCATGCTGGCCGACTTCGAACAGGTCGCCCAAGGACTCTCGTACTCCAGCCCCCGCATCGCCGTCGTATCGAACGTGACCGGCGCTCCGGTCTCCGACGAGCTCACAGACCCCTCGTACTGGGTACGGCATGTGCGCCAGGCAGTCCGGTTCGCCGACGGCGTGACGTCGTTGTGGAACCTGGGTGTTCGCCGCTTCCTCGAACTCGGCCCCGACGGCGTACTCACCGCGATGGCACGCCAAACCCTGGAGGAGCTGGACGAGACCGGAACGCAGGACACCGTCCTCGTACCGGCACTGCGGGCCAAGCAGTCCGAGGCGACCACGTTCGCCGCCTTCCTGGGACAGGCCCACCTCGCCGGCGTCGACATGGACTGGACGGCGTACTACAAGGACACGGGAGCCGCACACACCGCCCTGCCGACCTACGCGTTCCAGCGTGAGCGGTACTGGCAGGCTCCGGGCGGTGAGTCCGGCGACGCGGTGGCGTTCGGTCTGACCCCGCTGGAACACCCGGTCCTGTCCGCGGCGGTCCAGGTCGGCACCCGGGACGAGTGGGTGTTCACCGGACGGCTGTCCACCGACACCCAGCCCTGGACACGCGACCACGTCGTGCTCGGAGTGACCATCGTCCCCGGCACCGGTCTGGTCGAACTGGCGCTGACCGCCGGTGGGCAAGTCGGCAGTCCGGTGCTCGAGGAACTGATCCTGCAGGCGCCGCTGATCCTGGAAGAGGGGTCGGCACGGCGGGTCCAGGTGACGGTCGGACCGGCGGACTCCGACGGGCGCCGCGAGGTCGCCGTCCTGTCCGGTGCGGAGACCGCCGACGATGACGCTTCGGTGCTGATCTGCCACGCTCGGGGTGCGCTCACCGGGGAATCGGAGCCTGAGAGGGACCTGGACCTCAAGTGGCCCCCCGCCGGGGCCGAAGCGGTCTCGGTGGACGGGCTGTATCCGATGCTGACCGAGTACGGCCTCGACTACGGGCCGCTCTTCCAGAATGTGCGTGCGGTGTGGCGGGCCGACGAGGACATATACGCCGAGGTGGCGTTGCCCGACAACGCCCCGAGTGCCGGATTCGGCATCCATCCTGCTCTGTTCGACGCCACCCTCCACACCGGGATGCTCGACACCCGGCCCGGTGACCCGGTGGTGCTGCCGTTCGCGTGGTCGGGTATCCGGCTCGGCCGGACCGGCGCGACCAGTGTGCGGGTGCGGGTCAGCCCGGCCGGTGAGTCCGCGGTGCGGATCGTCATGATCGACAACACCGGCGAGCTGGTGGTGAGTGTCGACAAACTCGCCGTACGCACGGTGGAGCCGGGGCAGCTCGGGCGGGCGCGCAAGAGCGAGCAGTCCCTGTACCAGGTCGACTGGGCCACGGTCGCGGCCCCCGAACCCCAAGAGGTACGCCTCGCGGTACTCGGCGACCTTCAGGCCCCGGGAGAGCGGTTCGTCAACCTGTACGCGCTGGAGGACGAGGTCGCCGTGGGTATGCCCGCGCCTGAGCTGGTCCTGGCCTCGATCGAGACCCCGGCCGGCGACCCGGCCGCAGCTGCCCGCAAGGCCGCGGCGGACGCTCTGACGTTGGTTCAGCAGTGGCTGGTGAGCGAATGGCTGGTGGATACGCGGCTGGTCGTGGTGACCCGTGGTGCGGTGGCGGTCGGTACGGAACGTACGGACATCGCCCAGGCAGCCGTGTGGGGCATGGTGCACAGTGCCCAGTCCGAACGCCCCGGCCGGTTCGTGCTCGTCGACCTCGACGGCAGTGACGAACCGGAGTGGGGATCGGTGGCCGCCCTCGACGACGAGCCGCAGTTGGCCGTGCGCGAGGGCCGGTTGACGGTGCCGCGCCTGGCCAGGGCCGCAGTGCTGCCGGACGATGCGTGGAGGCTGACGGCAGCCAACAAGGGATCGCTGGACGGGCTGGCCATTCTCCCGTCCGACGGCGACCGCCCGCTGGGCGCGGGTGACGTGCGGATCGGGGTGCGGGCCGCCGGTCTGAACTTCCGTGACGTGCTGATCGCACTCGGGATGTACCCCGGCGAGGCGGACATGGGCACCGAGGCTGCCGGCGTCGTACTGGAAGTCGGTGCGGAGGTCACCGATCTGGCGCCGGGTGACCGGGTGTTCGGGCTGGTCGCCGACTCGTTCGGGCCCGTCGCGGTCTCCGACCGGCGGATGCTCGCCCCGATGCCGGCGGACTGGTCGTTCGCCGAGGCGGCGTCGGTTCCCATCGTGTACCTCACCGCGTACCGCGGTCTGTTCGATCTCGCCGATCTGCAGGCCGGCGAACGGCTGCTGGTGCATGCCGCGGCCGGCGGTGTCGGCTCGGCGGCAGTCCAACTGGCCCGCCACATCGGCGCCGAGGTGTTCACGACCGCGAGCCGGCCGAAGTGGGACGCCCTGTTGAGCCGAGGCATCGCGGACGACCGGATCGCGTCGTCGCGCGACCTGGTGTTCCGGGAGACGTTCCGGGACGCGACCGGTGGCGAGGGCGTCGACGTGGTGCTGAACTCGCTCGCCGGTGAGTACGTCGACGCGTCCTTGGACCTGCTGCCGCGCGGCGGCCGGTTCCTTGAGATCGGCAAGACCGACATCCGCGACACGGACACGGTGGAGCGCGAGCACCCGGGCGTGCGGTACCGGGCCTTCGACCTGATGGAGGCGGGACCGGCCCGCATCCAGGAGATGCTGCGCGAACTGCTCGCGCTCTTCGAGCAGGGTGCGATCGACCTCGGACCGGTTCGGTCCTGGGATGTGCGCAGTGCCCAGGAGGCGTTCCGTTTCCTCCGCGAGGGCCGCAACATCGGCAAGGTGGTGCTGACCGTCCCGACGACACCGGATCTGGACGGCACCATTGTGATCACCGGTGGTACGGGTGGCCTGGGTGCGCTGCTGGCCCGGCACCTGGTCGAACGCCACAAGGCTCGGCGACTGGTGCTGGTGAGCCGGCGCGGTCCGGACGCCGAGGGCGCCGCTGAGCTGGTGGCCGAGCTGGAGTCCGCGGGTGCCGAGGTGCGGGTCGAGGCATGCGATGTGGCCGACCGCGACCAGGTGGCGCGCGTGCTGGACTCGGTGGAGGAGCCGGTGAGCGCGGTTGTGCACGCGGCTGGTCTGCTGGACGACGGCGTGGTCGAGTCGATGACCCCGGACCAGGTGAACCGGGTCATGGCGCCGAAGGCCGACGGGGCTTGGCATCTGCACGAACTCACCAAGGACCGGGGGCTGTCGGCGTTCGTACTGTTCTCGTCGGTGGCGGCGTTGATCGGCAGCCCGGGACAGGCGAACTACGCGGCGGCCAACGCGGCACTCGACGCGCTCGCCGCCCAACGGCGCGCGGACGGGCTCCCGGCCACCTCGCTTGCGTGGGGGCTGTGGGCGAACGACGCAGGTATGGCCGCTCAGCTGGACGATGCCGACATCGCACGGCTTGAGCGGATGGGAGTGCGCTCTCTCCCGGCCGCGCTCGGGCTGGAGTTGTTCGACCAGGCGCTCGGTCTGGATACGGCGCTGCTGGCCCCGGTACGGCTCGACAACGCCGCCCTGCGCCGTCAGGCCTCGGGAGGCATGCTGCCCGGACTGCTGCGTGGGCTGGTGCGTGCGTCGGCCGGCGGTCCGGACGGCGGCCGGTCGCTGGACCAGCGGCTCGCCGGTGTGGCGGAGGCCGACCGCGAAAGGGTGGTGCTGGATCTGGTACGCGCCCAGGTCGCCGCGGTGTTGGGGCACGACGCAGTGGACACGGTCGACCCGGAGCGTGAGCTCCAGGCCCTCGGGTTCGACTCGCTCAGCGCGGTCGAACTCGGCAACCGGCTCACCCGGCTCACCGCGCTGCAACTGCCGTCCACCCTCGTGTTCGACCACCCGACGTCACTGGCGATCACGCAGCACCTGCTCACCTTGGTGAAGCCGGCGTCCGAGATCGGCAGCGAGCCGACGGAGGAGGCCGAGATCCGCGCCATGCTGGCTTCGATCCCGATCGGTGACCTGCACGAGGCGGGCCTGCTCGACCGGTTGCGCGAACTGGCGAACGGCGGCCCGAGCGCCGAGGCCACGTACGCGGGCTCCGGCCTGAACTGATCGAACGGGGCAGCCCGCGGCCCCGCCGCCATGACGGCGGGGCCGCGGGCGAAGGTCCACGGATGAGGATTCACCACGTCCGGCTCCAGGACGTGTGGCCCAGGTATTCACATGCTTACGAAGGAAAGCGAGGTCTGCTCACGATGACGACCCTCCCTGGCTGGAATTTCGACAAGTTCTCCGAGGGCATCCGGTCCGCCGGCATCACCGGCCCGCCGGTGTCCGACGTCATTCCCGGCGCGATACACGGCACCGACACGTTGGTCTCCAACTTCGCGTCGGTGAACATGCTGAACCTCCAGCGCCGCGACGACGTGATGAACTGCCTGCTCGACGCCACCAAGAAGTACGGCCTGGCCAGCGGCGGGTCCCGTACCGTGCAGGGCGTCTCTCCCGCGCACATCGAGATGGAGGCCACGATTGCCGCGTACCTGAAGAAGGAAGCGGCGATCAGCTTCGGGACCGGCACCCTCGCGAACATCGGGTTCATCAACGCGATGTCGGGGACGCATTCGTTCATGCCGGGCGTGGCCATGGTGAACCGCGATGTGGTCTTCGTCTTCGACCGCGATGCGCACTGGTCGCTGTGGAAGTCGGTGGAAGGCCTGAAATTCGGTGAACGGATCTTCTCGTTCAAGCACAATTCCGTGGAGAGCCTCGAGGAGGTTCTGAAGGGATTGCAGGGCAAGCGGGTCGTCGTGGTGCTGGAGTCGGTGTTCTCCATCGACGGAACGGTCGCGCCGATGCACGAACTGGTCGACGTGTGCCAGCGCTACGGTGCAGTGTCGTTCGTCGACGACGCCAACGGGTTCCTGCTCTACGGCCCGCCGCACCGCAAGTTCGCCGAAGAGTACGCCGGTATGCAGCGCGCCGACTTCATCATGGTGTCGATGAAGAAGGCCGTCGGCCTTGAGGGCGGACTGATCGCCGGCCCCAAGGACGCCATCCTTGCTTTCGAGCTGCTGTCCGGCACCGGATCGTTCACTGCGGGCATGTCCGCGCCGGCTGCGGCCGGTACGGACCACATCACCAAACTGCTCGCGTACGACGAGCCGGAGATCGTCGACGGCTATCTGGCGAAGGTCGCCGATTTCCGCAAGATGCTCCTCGACGCCGAACTTCCGGTCACCGACACGGAGACGTGTTTCTCCTCGCTCGTGATCGGTGACGAGCGAAAGTGTGTGGAGCTTTTCCACGCCTACCTCGAGGAGGGCATCCGGGTTCCGCCGTACCTGTATCCGGCGGCCCGGCGCGGTCAAGCGGTGCTGCGCATCATCATCAACGCAGCGCACACCGACGAGCAGTTGAGCAACTTCATCGAGGTGTCGACGAAGCTTCGGGACAAGGGCCTTTTCTGATCAGCGAGTTGCTGCAGAGGAGGTGGACCGTACCGCGGTCCACTCCTCCTCCGGTTCGTCAACGGGCCTTGGCGAGATCGAGGCCGGCGGCGGGCAGTACTGGGTTCTGGGTCGGGAAGTGCCAAGGCCATGAATTTGGCGTGTGCCGGCGTCAGTTCCACTTGCTCGGCAGGCAGGTTCTACAGTTCACCGACGTGTTCGGTGGACTTGACCGGTCAATCTTTGACTGGAGCCTGACTGTTGGACATACTCTTTTCAGCGGCGACCAGCTCGCCAATACGGGGACGAACGGGGGTTCGGTGGTTCGGAGGAGCCATCGCTGCTGATTGTTCCGCCGTGGTTGATTGGGTTCCCACGGCGGCGATCGAGGCGACGTGAGCATGAGACGAACAACGGGGAAGAGCGGGCGTGCACCTGCGTCATGCGGCACTTGGAGAAACACAGCCGCCTGACAGATGCCCGAGCCGCTCTGCAAATCGGTGCCGGTGGACATGCCGCCAATGGCACCCTCAAATCCTCAATGCCCGCACAGCGATTTGGTCTTGAATCGGGTCGCACTATTTCGTGTCGCGGCATTCTGACAAGGCTGCTTTTGTCGAGCGGCTGATCGCTGATGCGGTCCGCTGTCCCGGTGGAGCACACCCTTTTTGACGGACGGCTCAGTGACGGTGCGGTTGCTGTGCCGATTGGCGGCATGGCCTGCCGAATCCCTGATTCGGACGGTCAGGAGGAAGAAGAACGTGTCATGAGAGCTGTCCAGAACTTGGCCGTCGTCTCGTGCCCGGACGTGAAGGAGTAGGAATGTCCACCGACAAGAGCGACATAGTCGGGGCTCTCCGGAAGTCGATCAAGGAGACCGAACGCCTCCGGCGACAGAACCAGCAGCTCATGGATCGGGCGAACGAGCCGTTGGCGATCGTGGGTATGAGCTGCCGCTACCCCGGCGGGGTGACCTCGCCGGAGGAGCTGTGGGAGTTGGTGGCATCGGGCCGGGACGCAGTTTCCCAGTTCCCGGAAGGCCGCGGCTGGGAACTTGGACGGCTCTACGACCCGGACCCCGACAACCCGGGTACCGCATACACCCGGGAGGGCGGGTTCGTCGAAGGTGCGGACGAGTTCGACGCGGAGTTCTTCGGGCTGAGCCCTCGTGAGGCCATGGTGACGGACCCGCAGCAGCGGCTGCTGCTGGAGGGGGCGTGGGAGGCGTTCGAGGACGCGGGCATCGACCCGACGTCGCTGCGGGGCAGTGACACTGGTGTCTTCTGCGGCCTGATGTACTCGGACTACCAGTACGTCGCCGGGACGAGCGACCGGCGGCCCGAGATCGAGGGCTACCTGACGATCGCCTCCGCGGCCAGTGTCGCGTCCGGCCGGATCAGCTACACGTTCGGCTTCGAGGGCCCGGCCGTCACAGTGGACACGGCATGCTCGTCATCCCTTGTCTCGATCGCATTGGCCGCCAAGTCCCTGCGCTCGGGAGAGTGTTCGCTGGCGCTCGCAGGTGGTGTCACGGTCCTTGCCCGGCCGAGCATCTTTGTCGAGTTCAGCCGGCAGCGCGCGATCTCGGCGGACGGCCGCTGCAAGTCGTATGCGGCGGCTGCCGACGGCACGGGCTGGGCCGAGGGCGCGGGCCTGCTCCTGCTGGAGCGGCTGTCGGACGCGCGCCGCAAGGGGCACAGGATTCTGGGCCTGGTGCGGGGCAGCGCGGTGAACCAGGACGGTGCGAGCAACGGCCTGACGGCGCCGAACGGTCCCTCGCAGGAGCGGGTCATCCGCCAGGCGCTGGCCAACGCCGGCCTGCGGCCTTCCGAGATCGACGCGGTCGAGGGCCACGGCACGGGTACGACGTTGGGTGACCCGATCGAGGCCGAGGCGCTGCTGGCGACGTATGGCCGGGAGCGCGAGAACGGTCCGCTGTGGCTGGGCTCGATCAAGTCGAACATCGGACACACCCAGGCCGCGGCTGGTGTGGGCGGTGTGATCAAGATGGTCATGGCGATGCGGAACGGGGTGCTGCCCCGGACGCTGCATGTGGACGAACCGTCGCCGCACGTGGACTGGTCGGCGGGTGCGGTGGAGCTGCTGACGGAGGCGCGGGAGTGGCCCTCCTCGGAGCGTCCGCGCCGCGCGGCCGTGTCGTCGTTCGGGATCAGTGGGACGAACGCGCACGTGATTCTGGAGGAAGCACCGGCCCAGGAGCCGGCCGAGCAGTCGGATCAGCCGTCCCGGCCGCTGGGTGCGGTGCCGGTGCTGCTGTCGGCGCGCAGTGGGGCGGCGCTGCGGGAGCAGGCCGAGCGTCTGCGGGCACACCTTCTGGCGGAGCCGGAGGTGTCGGTCGCGGACACGGCGTTCTCGTCGGTGGTGTCGCGTGCGCAGCACGAGTACCGGGCGCTTGTGGTGGCTTCGGATCGGGATGAACTGCTGACCCGGTTGGCCGGTCTGGTTGCGGGTGATCCGGTGGCTGGTGTGGTCGAGGGCCGTGTGGTGGGCGGTAGGACGGCGTTCCTGTTCACGGGTCAGGGTTCGCAGCGGGCTCGTATGGGTGTGGAGCTGGCCGGGGAGTTCCCGGTGTTCGCCGCCGCTCTGGACGAGGTGTGTGCCGGGCTGGATCCGCTGCTGGGCCGGTCGCTGCGCGACCTGCTGGAGGCCGAGGAGGGTTCGGATGAGGCTGCGCTGCTGGATGCGACCCAGTACACGCAGGCCGCGTTGTTCGCCGTCGAGGTGGCACTGTTCCGCCTGGTCGAGTCACTGGGCATCCGTGCGGACTACCTGATCGGGCACTCGGTCGGAGAGATCGCGGCCGCCCACGTGGCGGGTGTGATGTCGCTCGCGGACGCGTGTGCCCTGGTGGCGGCGCGTGGCCGGCTGATGGGTGCCCTGCCCGAAGGCGGCGCCATGGTCGCCGTACAGGCCGACGAGACCGAAGTCGCCCAGTCACTGACGGGCTTTGTGGGCCGGCTGGAGATCGCCGCGGTCAACGGACCGCGCGCGGTCGTCGTCTCCGGCGACGCCGACGCAGTGGACGAATGGCTCCCCGCCTGGCACGGACGCAAGACCACCCGGCTGCGGGTCAGCCACGCCTTCCACTCACCGCGCATGGAACCCATGCTGGCCGACTTCGAACAGATCGCCCAAGGCCTGTCGTACTCCAACCCCCGCATCGCCGTCGTATCGAACGTGACCGGCGCTCCGGTCTCCGACGAGCTCACAGACCCCTCGTACTGGGTACGGCATGTGCGCCAGGCAGTCCGGTTCGCCGACGGCGTGACGTCGTTGTGGAACCTGGGTGTTCGCCGCTTCCTCGAACTCGGCCCCGACGGCGTACTCACCGCGATGGCACGCCAAACCCTCGACGAGCTGGACAAGACCGCTGACGCGGTCCTCGTGCCCGCACTGCGGGCCAAGCAGTCCGAGACGCAGACCTTTGCCGGATTCCTGGGACAGGCCCACCTCGCCGGCGTCGACATGGACTGGACGGCGTACTACAAGGACACGGGAGCCGCACACACCGCCCTGCCGACCTACGCGTTCCAGCGTGAGCGGTACTGGCTGACTCCGGGCACCGGCAACGGTGACGTGGCGGCAGCCGGGCAGAGCCGGATCGGGCACCCGATCCTGTCGGCCGCGGTCCAGGTCGGCGACCGTGACGAATGGGTCCTGACCGGACGACTGTCCACCGACACCCAGCCCTGGACACGCGACCACGTCGTACTGGGCACGGTGATCGTGCCCGGGACCGCACTGGTCGAACTCGCTCTCACCGCCGGCCGCCAGGCCGAGGCTCCGGTGCTGGATGAATTGGTGATGGAGGCGCCGCTGCTGCTCGAGGAGGGCGTCGCGGTTCAGGTCCAGGTCACGCTTGGTTCGGCTGCTGAGGACGGGCGCCGTGAGGTGGCGATCTACACCCGCCAGGAGAACGGCGAGGACGACGAGCAGGCAGAGACCACCTGCCACGCCCGCGGCCTGCTCGCCCCCGAGGCCGAACCCCTCGCGGACTGGCCCACCGAATGGCCACCCGCACAAGCTGAGCGGCTTCCCGTGGACGATCTCTACGCAGGCCTGGCCGACCTCGGCTACGACTACGGACCGATGTTCCAGGGCGTGCGCGCGGCCTGGCGCGACGGCGATCAGATCTACGTCGAGGTGGAACTGCCCGGTGACACCGGTGGTGAAGGCTTCGGCATCCACCCGGCCCTCTTCGACGCTGCACTCCACGGTGTGCTGCTCGGCAAGGAAGCGGGATCCGCGGTCGACCTGCCGTTCTCCTGGTCGGGCGTAAGGCTCGGGCAGACCCGCCCCTCGAGGGCGCGGGTGCGGATCGCTCCGACGAATGAGTCCGCGTTCCGCATCGACATCACAGGCGAGCACGGCGAACCGGTACTGCACATGGCGCGACTCGACCTGCGCCCCGTGGAGCAGGCGCAGCTGGAGAGCGGGCAGCGCGCCCACCGCAACTCCCTGTTCCAGCTCAACTGGGCAGAGGTCACGGCCGCGCCGTCCGCATCGGTTCGGGTGGCCGTACTCGGTGACCTGGTGGCGCCCGGCGAGCGGTTCGAAGACCTGGACGCGCTGGAGAAGGCCCTGGCCGACGGCATGGGCACACCCGAGATGGTGCTCGTCACGGTCGAGTCCCCGGGTGGCGCCGCCAATGTGGCCGAGGCGGCGTCAACGGTGGCGGTGAACACCTTGGCTCTGGTGCAGCGTTGGCTGGAGAGTGAGCGGCTGAGTGAGGCTCGCCTCGCACTGGTGACCCGTAAGGCGGTCGCCGTAGGTGCCGAGACAGTGAACGTGGCGCTGGCTCCGGTGTGGGGTCTGGTGCGCAGTGCCCAGTCGGAACATCCGGGCCGGTTCGTGCTCGTGGACGTCGACGGTGAGCAGCCGGACTGGGCCAAGGTGCTCGGCTCCGACGAGCCGCAGCTCGCCGTGCGGGCCGGCCGGCTGCTGGCGCCGCGGCTGGGCCGCGCGGGTGCGGCGGCCGAGGGCACGGTGCTGGATCCGTCCGGGACGGTGCTGATCACTGGTGGTACCAGTGGTCTGGGTGCACTGTTCGCCCGGCATCTGGCGGAGCGCCACGGTGTCCGTGACCTCATGCTGGTGAGTCGTCGTGGTGCGGCGGCCGGGGGTGTCGCGGAGCTCGTCGCCGAACTGGAGGGGCTCGGCGCCACGGCACGCGTCGAGGCGTGTGACGTATCGGACCGGGAACAACTGGCCCGTCTGCTCGGTACGTTGGAGCAGCCGCTGTCGGCGGTCGTGCATGCGGCGGGTGTGCTGGACGACGGTGTCATCGACGCGATGACACCTGAGCAGATCGAGCGCGTCATGCGCCCGAAGGTCGACGCGGCGTGGCACCTGCACGAGCTGACCGCGGACATGGACCTGTCGGCGTTCGTCCTCTTCTCCTCGGTCGCGGCCCTGATCGGCACGCCGGGGCAGGCCAACTACGCCGCGGCCAACGCCTCTTTGGACGCACTCGCCGCGAAGCGCCGCGCCGAAGGTCTGCCCGCGACCTCGCTGGCCTGGGGCCTCTGGTCCGACGCCGGCGGCATGTCCGGTGAACTGGCCGAAGCCGAGATCGCGCGGCTTGAGCGCATGGGAGTCGGCGCGATCCCCGCCGACCTCGGGCTGAAGCTGTTCGACCAGGCCCTTGGGATCGATGCGGCGCTGCTGGCGCCGGTGCGGCTCGACCTGGCCGCGCTGCGGGCGCAGGCGCGGGCGGGTGTGCTGCCCGCGTTGATGCGCGGACTGGTGCGTACGTCGGCAAGTCGTACGGAAACGAACGAATCGCTGGCGCAGCGGCTGGCCGGTGTGGCGGACGCCGACCGGGAAGGCATCGTGCTCCAGCTCGTCCAGGCCCAGGTCGCGGGGGTTCTCGGACACGCGTCGCCCGGGGCCATCGACCCCGTACGCGCGTTCCAGGAGCTCGGCTTCGACTCCCTGAGCGCGGTCGAGCTGCGCAACCGGCTCACCCGGGCCACCGGCCTGCGACTGCCTTCGACGATGGTCTTCGATCACCCGAGCTCGGCGGCGATCACCAAGCTCTTGCTGACCAAGGTGGCCGGAACCGTCGCCGAAGCACCGATCGACCAGGAGCTGAACAAGCTCGAGGACATGCTCGCCGGGATCGCGGACGGTGAGAAACAGCGCGTGGCTGGTCGCCTGCGCACGTTGCTGACCACGCTCACCGACAACGAGCAGCTCGACAACGACCTGGCCCAGATCGAGGCGGCCACCTCCGCGATGGAAATCCTGCAAATGATCGACGCCGAGTTCGACGAGGTGTGACGAGTGCTCGGACGAGACCGGATTACTTCAGAACTACCTCAGAAAGAACGTGGCCATGAGTGGTGACAGCAACGCCCTCCACCAGACCAAGCTCGTCGAATCGCTGAGGCGGGTCGCAGTCGACCTCAACGAGACCAAGGCCCGGCTGCGCGAGTACGAGGACCGGGCCAACGAGCCGTTGGCCATCGTGGGGATGAGCTGCCGTTATCCGGGTGGCGTGACCTCGCCGGACGAGTTGTGGTCGATGGTGGCGGAGGGGCGCATCGGAACATCGGAGTTCCCTGCCGACCGCGGTTGGGACCTGGAGCGCCTCTACGACCCGGACCCTGACAACCCGGGTACCGCGTACACCCGGGAGGGCGGGTTCGTCGACGCTGCCGGCGACTTCGACGCGGAGTTCTTCGGGCTGAGCCCCCGTGAGGCGATGGCGATGGACCCGCAGCAGCGGCTGCTGCTGGAGGCCGCGTGGGAGGCGTTCGAGAACGCGGGCATCGACCCGACGTCGCTGCGGGGCAGTGACACCGGCGTGTTCTGCGGAGTGATGTACCAGGACTACGGGTTCGTCGCGGGCACCAGCGACCGGCGGGACCAGATCGAGGGCTACCTGACGATCTCCTCAGCGGGCAGCGTCGCGTCCGGCCGCATCTCCTACACGTTCGGGTTCGAGGGCCCGGCCGTGACCGTCGACACCGCCTGTTCGTCCTCACTCGTCGCGATGGACGGGGCGTCGAAGGCCCTGCGGTCGGGCGAGTGCTCGATGGCACTGGTGGGCGGCGTGACCGTGCTCGCTCGGCCGAACGTCTTCGTCGAGTTCAGCCGTCAGCGCGGAATCTCGCCGGACGGACGCTGCAGGGCGTATGCAGCGGCCGCCAACGGCACGGGCTGGGCGGAGGGCGTGGGCCTGATCCTGCTGGAGCGGCTGTCGGACGCGCGCCGCAACGGCCACCAGGTCCTTGGCCTGCTGCGGGGCAGTGCGGTGAACCAGGATGGTGCGAGCAATGGCCTGACGGCGCCGAACGGTCCGTCGCAGGAGCGGGTGATCCGTCAGGCGCTGGCCAACGCCGGTGTGAACGCGGCCGACGTGGACGCGGTCGAGGGCCACGGCACGGGTACGAAGCTGGGCGATCCGATCGAGGCGCAGGCGCTGCTGGCGACCTACGGCCGTGAGCGGAAGAGCGGCCCGCTGTGGCTGGGGTCGATCAAGTCGAACATCGGGCACACCCAGGCCGCGGCAGGTGTGGCCGGTGTGATCAAGATGGTCATGGCGATGCGTCACGGGGTGCTCCCCCGGACCCTGCACGTGGACGAGCCGTCCCCGCACGTGGACTGGTCGGCGGGCGAGGTCGAGCTGCTGACGGAGGCGCGGGAGTGGCCCTCCTCGGAGCGTCCGCGCCGCGCGGGCATCTCGTCGTTCGGTGTGAGCGGCACGAACGCCCACGTGATCCTGGAGGAGGCCCCCGCCGAGGAGCCGGCCGAGGAGCCGGAGCCGGTCGAGCCGTCCCGACCGCTGGGCGCGGTGCCGGTCGTGGTGTCCGCGAAGTCTGCGGTGGCGCTGCGGGAGCAGGCGGACCGCCTGCGCGCCCATCTGATCGCCGAGCCGGATGTGTCGCTCGCAGATGCGGCGTTCTCGTCGGTGACGACGCGGGCGCGGTTGGAGCACCGTGCCGTGGTCGTGGCCACGGACCGGGGGGCGCTGCTGAGCGGTCTGGGGGCTTTGTCGTCGGGTGATCCGGCTGATCATGTGGTCGAGGGTCGTGCGGCCGGCAGTGGCAGTGCGGTGTTCGTGTTCCCGGGCCAGGGAGCGCAGTGGGCCGGGATGGCGGTGGAACTGCTGGACTCTTCGCCGGTGTTCGCCGACCAGATCGCGGCATGTGACCAGGCACTGTCCGCGTTCGTGGACTGGCGCGTGGTCGACGTCCTGCGCGAGATCGACGGTGCGCCGTCGCTCGAGCGGGTGGACGTGGTCCAGCCGGTGCTGTGGGCGGTCATGGTCTCCCTCGCCGGCCTCTGGCGTGCATACGGCGTGGAGCCCTCGGCGGTGGTGGGTCACTCCCAGGGCGAGATCGCCGCCGCTTGTGTTGCCGGTGGCCTGTCACTCGACGACGGCGCCCGCGTCGTGGCACTGCGCAGCCGATTGGTACGTGACCGTCTCGCGGGCCGGGGCGGCATGGTGTCGATCGCCCTGCCGGTCGAGCAGGTCGAGGAACTCCTGGCCCCGTTCGACGGACGCGTCTCCGTCGCCGCCGTGAACGGCCCCGCCTCGGTCGTGATCGCGGGCGAACCCCAGGCCCTGGACGACATCGTGGCCGGCTGCGACCGCGACGGCATCCGCGCCCGCCGCGTCGCAGTGGACTACGCCTCACACTCCGCCCAGGTCCAGGCCATCGAGACGGAGCTGGCACAGGTCCTGGCACCCATCACTCCCCTCTCCGGACGTGTCCCCTTCTACTCCACCGTCCTGGGCGAGTTCATCGACACCGCGTCCCTGGATTCGGGTTACTGGTACGGAAACCTGCGCGGCCGCGTCGGCTTCGAACCCGCCGTACGCGCCCTCGCCGACAACGGCACCGGCTGCTTCCTGGAAATGTCACCCCACCCCGTACTGGCCATGGCCGTCGAGGAAACCCTCAGCGCCCACGACGCGCAGGACCGCGTGTCCGTCGTCGGTTCGCTGCGCCGCGACGAGGGCGGCCTGCGACGCTTCCTCCTGTCGCTGTCACAGGCGCACGTGGCCGGTGTTCACATCGACTGGCCCGCCCTGTTCCAAGGCAGCGCCACCAAACGGGTCGAACTGCCGACCTACGCCTTCCAGCGCGAGCGCTACTGGCTGACCCCGGGCACAGGCTCAGGTGACGTCACCGCAGCCGGCCTGACCAGGGTGGAACACCCGGTCCTGGCGGCGGCCGTGCAGGTGGGCGACCGCGACGAGTGGGTGTTCACCGGCCGGATATCCCAGGAAACCCAGCCCTGGACCCGCGACCACATGGTCTTCGGGGCGGTCATGGTGCCCGGCGCCGCACTGGTGAAGATGGCGATCGCCGCCGGCCGCCAGGTGGACTGCCCCGTCCTCGGCGAACTGGTGCTGGAGGCGCCGCTCGTCCTGGAGGACGACGCCGCGCTCCAGGTCCAGGTCACCGTCGGCCAGGCAGGCGAGGACGGCCGCCGCGAAGTGGCGATCTACACCCGCCCCGAGGGCCTCACCGAAGACGAGCCGCGGGAAGTGACCTGCCACGGGCGCGGCTGGCTGACCGCGGACGCGGAACCGGCCGTGGCCTTCCCGCTCCAGTGGCCGCCCGCCGGCGCCCTTCCCGTCGCCGTCGACACCCTGTACCCGCGGCTGGCCGACATCGGCCTCGACTACGGGCCGCTGTTCCAGGGGGTGCGGGCCGCGTGGCGCGCCGGTGACGAGGTCTACACCGAGGTCGCGCTCCCCGACGACACCGACAGCGCCGGTTTCGGCTGTCACCCGGCCCTTTTCGACGCCGCGCTGCACGGCGGCATGCTCTCCAAAGAGGCCGGATCGTCGGTGGACCTGCCGTTCTCGTGGTCCGGGGTCCGCCTCGGCGAGGCCGGTGCGACCCGGGCCCGGGTGCGGATCGCCCCGGCGGGCGGATCCACGCTGCGGATCGACGTGGTCGACGAGGCCGGGGCGACCGTCCTCGCCGTCGACGCCCTCGGCCTCCGCCCGCTGGAGAGCACGCAGCTCGACCGTGCGCAGGGCACGAAGAACTCGTTGTTCCAGGTGGACTGGGCCGAGGTTGTGGCCGGTTCGTCCGCAGCGGTGCGGGTGGCCGTCCTCGGTGAGGACTACGCGGACCTCGACGCGCTGGAGCAGGCGCTCGCCGACGGCGCCGAGGCGCCGGAGGTGGTCGTCGCCACGGTGGAGACGCCCACGGGCGACGTGCCCCGGGCCGCATGTACGGTCGCGGAGAACGCCTTGGCTCTGGTGCAGCGTTGGCTGGTCAGCGAGTGGCTGGGCGAGGCACGGCTGGTCGTGGCGACCCGCAATGGCATCGCCGTCGGTGACGAGGTGCCCGATGTGGCGCTGGCTCCCGTGTGGGGTCTGGTGCGCAGTGCCCAGTCCGAGCACCCGGGCCGGTTCCTGCTCGTCGACCTCGACGAAAGCGACGCTCCCGCGTGGGGCTCGCTCCTCGACCTGGACGAGCCGCAGCTCGCGGTGCGCGGCGGCCGGCTGCTGGCGCCCCGGCTGGGCCGCGCGGGTGCGTCGCTGCCGGCGGGTGAGGCGTGGCGGCTGGCGGTCGGCCGGGCAGGTTCGCTGGAGGACCTGGCACTCGTCCCGTCCGACGGCGGACGTCCGCTGGGCGTCGGCGAGGTCCGGGTCGACGTCCGGGCAGCGGGTCTCAACTTCCGCGATGTTCTGATCGCGCTGGGGATGTACCCGGGCGAGGCACCGCTCGGCAGCGAGGCCGCCGGTGTGGTGCTGGAGGTCGGCGCCGGGATCACGGACCTGAAGCCGGGCGACCGGGTGTTCGGCCTGATCACGGACGCGTTCGGGCCGGTGGCCGTCGCGGACCGGCGGACGATCGTGCCGATGCCGTCCTGCCTGACGTTCGCGCAGGCGGCGGCGGTGCCGGTGGTCTACCTGACCGCGTACTACGGCCTCGTGGACCTGGCGGGTCTGCGTGCCGGTGAGCGCACGCTGGTGCACGCCGCGGCGGGTGGTGTGGGCATGGCCGCCGTGCAGCTGGCCCACCACCTGGGCGCGGAGGTGTTCGCCACCGCGAGCGCGCACAAGTGGGACGCGGTGCGGGCGCTGGGCGTCCCGGACGGGCGGATCGCCTCCTCGCGCGCCCTCACCTTCCGGGACACGTTCCTGGAAGCGACCGGCGGCGCGGGCGTGGACGTGGTCCTGAACGCCCTCGCGGGCGAGTTCGTCGACGTCACGCTCGACCTGCTGCCTCGTGGCGGCCGGTTCATCGAGATGGGCAAGACCGATATCCGCGACCCCGAGGTCATCGGCGGTGCGCACCCCGGCGTCCGGTACCGCTCGTACGACCTGCTCGAGGCGGGCCCGGCGCGCATCCAGGAGATGCTGGTCGAGATCAGTGCCCTCTTCGAGCAGGGCGTGCTCACGCCCTCGCCGATCCGGGCGTGGGACGTTCGTCAGGGCCAGGAGGCGTTCCGGTTCCTGCGCGAGGGCCGCAACATCGGCAAGGTCGTGCTCACCGTCCCGCAGGCGCTGGACCCGGACGGCACGGTGCTGATCACCGGCGGTACGGGCGGTCTGGGCGCACTCTTCGCCAAGCACCTGGCGGAACGCCACGGGGTGAAGCACCTGCTCCTGGTGAGCCGTCGTGGTGCGGCGGCCGAGGGTGTCGCGGAGCTCGTCGCCGAGCTGGAGGCGCTCGGCGCCACGGCGCGCGTCGAGGCCTGCGACGTGTCCGACCGGAAGCAACTGGCCGGACTCCTGGCCTCGTCGGCACACCCGCTCACGGCCGTCGTGCACGCCGCCGGGCTGCTGGACGACGGCGTGATCGAAGCGATGACGCCGGAGCAGATCGAACGCGTGATGGGTCCGAAGATCGATGCGGCATGGAACCTGCATGAGCTCACCGCGGACATGGACCTGTCGGCGTTCGTGCTGTTCTCCTCCGCCGCGGCGCAGATGGGCAACCCGGGACAGGCGAACTACGCCGCAGCGAACGCGTCCCTGGACGCGCTCGCGCACCTGCGCCGCGCCGAGGGCCTGCCGGCGACCTCGCTGGCCTGGGGCCTGTGGGCCGACGCCACCGGCATGACCGGACAACTGGACGAGGCCGACCTCGCACGCATGCAGCGGACCGGTGTCGGCGCGCTCCCCGCCGAACTCGGGCTGGAGCTCTTCGACAACTCGATCGGCTCCGACTCGGCGCTGCTGGTGCCAGTGCGGCTGGACCTGGCCGCGCTGCGCGTCCAGGCACGGGACGGGATGCTGCCCGCGCTGCTGCGCGGCCTGGTCCGCGCGCCCGCCCGGCGCGCCGAGTCGGCGGGCGGTTCGCTCACCCAGCGGCTCGCCGGCCTCTCGGAGGCCGACCGGGAGCAGGCGGTGCTGGAGCTGGTGCAGGCACAGGTCGCGGCGGTCCGCGGCAACGCGTCCGGCGCCGAGGTCCCCCCGGACCGGGCGTTCAAGGAGCTCGGCTTCGACTCGCTCGCCGCGGTCGAACTGCGCAACCGGCTCACCCGGATCACCGGCCTGCGGCTGCCAGCCACCCTCGTGTTCGACCACCCGACCCCCGCCCAGGTCGCCCAGATCCTCCTCAAGGAGGCAGGCGGCGGCGCCGTCGAGGAAGCCGGGTCGCCGTTCGACGAGGAGCTGAAGCGACTCGAGGCGCTGCTGATCACGGTCGCGAGCGACGAGCGCGTGCTCGCCGACATCGAGCCGCGCCTGCGCTACCTGAGCAACAGGATGCGCGCCGTACTCAGCGGACACGACGACAGCCGGACCGACGACACCGATACGGGGACGGACGACGAGCTCGACGTGGCGTCCGACGACGAGATATTCGATCTGATCGACAAGGAGCTCGGGGCCGCATGACCACGGGGAACACGGACGAGCAGAAGCTGCGCACCTACCTGCGAAAGGTCACGGTCGAGCTGCGTACGGCCAACCGCCGCCTGCGCGAACTGGAACAGGGCGACGTCGAGCCGTTGGCGATCGTCGGCATGAGCTGCCGCTACCCGGGCGGGGTCATCTCGCCCGAGGGGCTGTGGGAGCTGGTGGCATCGGGCCGGGACGCGATGTCCGCCCTGCCCACCGACCGTGGCTGGGACCTGGAGCGTCTCTACGACCCGGACCCGGACCGACTCGGCACGCTGTCCACGACCGCGGGCGGATTCGTCGACGGCGTCGGCGACTTCGACGCGGAGTTCTTCGGGATCAGCCCGCGCGAGGCCACCGCGATGGACCCGGCCCAGCGGCTTGTGCTGGAGGGAGCGTGGGAGGCGTTCGAGGACGCGGGCATCGACCCGACCTCGCTGCGCGGCACCGACACCGGCGTCTTCTGCGGCGCGGTCACCTCGGACTACGGCGGCTCGATGCTGCCGGAACTCGAGGGATTCCGCCTGACCGGAACGCAGGGCAGCATCGTCTCCGGCCGCATCGCCTACAGCCTCGGCCTGGAGGGACCGGCCGTCACGCTGGACACGGCGTGCTCGTCGTCGCTGGTGGCGCTGCACACTGCGGCGCAGGCCCTGCGCTCGGGCGAGTGCTCGCTGGCGCTGGTCGGCGGTGTCACCGTGCTCGCCGGGCCGTTCCTGTTCGTCGAGTTCAGCCGTCAGCGCGGTCTCGCGCCCGACGGACGCTGCAAGGCGTACTCCGCGTCCGCCGACGGCACCGGGTTCTCCGACGGTCTCGGCCTGCTGGTCGTGGAGCGGCTGTCGGACGCCCGCCGCAAGGGCCACCGTGTGCTTGCCGTGCTGCGGGGCAGCGCGGTGAACCAGGACGGTGCGAGCAACGGTCTGACGGCGCCGAACGGTCCGTCGCAGGAGCGGGTGATCCGTCAGGCGCTCGCCAACGCCGGCCTGTCCGCCGCAGAAGTGGACGTGGTCGAGGGTCATGGCACGGGTACGAAGCTGGGCGACCCCATCGAGGCCCAGGCGCTGCTGGCGACCTACGGCCAGGAGCGCGCCGGGGACCCGCTGCTGCTGGGCTCGATCAAGTCGAACATCGGACACACGTCGGCTGCCGCGGGTGTGGCCGGTGTGATCAAGATGGTCATGGCGATGCGGAACGGGGTGCTGCCCCGGACGCTGCATGTGGACGAGCCGTCGCCGCATGTGGACTGGTCGGCGGGTGCGGTGGAGCTGCTGACGGAGGCGCGGGAGTGGCCCTCCTCGGAGCGTCCGCGCCGCGCGGCCGTGTCGTCGTTCGGGATCAGTGGGACGAACGCGCACGTGATTCTGGAGGAGGCCCCCGCCGAGGAGCCGGCCGAGCAGTCGGATGAGCCGTCCCGGCCGCTGGGTGCGGTGCCGGTGGTCGTCTCGGCGAAGTCCGCGTCCGGGCTGCGGGAGCAGGCGGGGCGTCTGCGGGCACACCTTCTGGCGGAGCCGGAGGTGTCGGTCGCGGACACGGCGTTCTCCTCGATGACCACGCGGGCCCAGTTGGAGCACCGGGGTGCGGTGGTTGCGGCTGACCGTGACGAGCTGCTGGCCGGTCTCGGTGCGCTGGCTGCCGGTGAGCCCGGGGCTGGTGTGGTCGAGGGTTGTCCGGTGGGGGGCAGGACGGCGTTCCTGTTCACGGGTCAGGGTTCGCAGCGGGCTCGTATGGGTGTGGAGCTGGCCGGGGAGTTCCCGGTGTTTGCCGCCGCTCTGGACGAGGTGTGTGCCGGGCTGGATCCGCTGCTGGGCCGGTCGCTGCGCGACCTGCTGGAGGCGGAGTCCGGTTCGGATGAGGCTGGGTTGCTGGATGCGACCCAGTACACGCAGGCCGCGTTGTTCGCCGTCGAGGTGGCACTGTTCCGCCTGGTCGAGTCACTGGGCATGCGTGCGGACTACCTGATCGGGCACTCGGTCGGAGAGATCGCGGCCGCCCACGTGGCGGGTGTGATGTCGCTCGCGGACGCGTGTGCCCTGGTGGCGGCGCGTGGCCGGCTGATGGGTGCCCTGCCCGAAGGCGGCGCCATGGTCGCCGTACAGGCCGACGAGACCGAAGTCGCCCAGTCGCTCACGGGCTTTGTGGGCCGGCTGGAGATCGCCGCGGTCAACGGACCGCGCGCGGTCGTCGTCTCCGGCGACGCCGACGCGGTGGACGAATGGCTCCCCGCCTGGCACGGACGCAAGACCACACGGCTGCGGGTCAGCCACGCCTTCCACTCACCGCGCATGGAACCCATGCTGGCCGACTTCGAACAGATCGCCCAAGGCCTGTCGTACTCCAGCCCCCGCATCGCCGTCGTATCGAACGTGACCGGCGCTCCGGTCTCCGACGAGCTCACAGACCCCTCGTACTGGGTACGGCATGTGCGCCAGGCAGTCCGGTTCGCCGACGGCGTGACGTCGTTGTGGAAGCTGGGTGTTCGCCGCTTCCTCGAACTCGGCCCCGACGGCGTACTCACCGCGATGGCACGCCAGACCCTGGAGGAGCTGGACAAGACCGCTGACGCGGTCCTCGTGCCCGCGCTGCGGGCCAAGCAGGCGGAGGCGACCACGTTCGCCGCCTTCCTGGGACAGGCCCACCTCGCCGGCGTCGACGTGAACTGGTCCGCGTACTTCGCGGGTACTGGTGCGCAGCAGGTCAAGCTTCCGACGTATGCGTTCCAGCGCGAGCGCTACTGGCTGGCCCCGAGCACCGGCAACGGTGACGCGGCGGCAGCCGGGCAGAGCCGGATCGGGCACCCGATCCTGTCGGCCGCGGTCCAGGTCGGCGACCGTGACGAATGGGTCCTGACCGGACGACTGTCCACCGACACCCAACCGTGGGCCGCCGAGCACCTGCTCCTGGGAACCATCGTGGTGCCGGGCACGGGCCTGGTGGAGCTGGCGCTCGCCGCCGGTCGCCAGGTCGGCGCTCCCGTGGTCGACGAACTGGTGCTGGAGGCGCCGCTGGTCCTGGAGGACGACGTCGCGCTCCAGGTGCAGGTCACCGTGGGCGCGGCCGCCGAGGACGGCCGACGCGACATCGCCCTCTACACCCGTCCCGAGAACGGCGAGGACGACGAGCGGGACGCGACCTGTCACGCCCGCGGCCTGCTCGCCCCCGAGGCCGAACCCCTCGCGGACTGGCCCACCGAATGGCCACCCGCGGACGCCGAACAGCTTCCCGTGGACGCTCTCTACGCAGGCCTGGCCGACCTCGGCTACGACTACGGCCCTGCGTTCCAGGGCGTGCGCGCGGCCTGGCGCGACGGCGACCGGACCTACGCCGAGGTGGAACTGCCCGGTGACTCGGGCGGTGAAGGCTTCGGTATCCACCCGGCCCTCTTCGACGCTGCACTCCAGAGCGGCGTCATCATGCTGACCGACCGGGACGGCAGCGGGCATCGCATGCCCTTCAGCTGGACCGGCGTCCGACTGGAGCAAGAGGGCGTCACGCGGCTGCGCGTGCGCGCCGTCGCGACCGGCGACTCCTCGGTGCGCCTCGACGCGGTCGACGACTCCGGCGCCGCAGTCGTGTCGGTGCGGTCCATCGTCGTACGCCCGGTCGAGCAGGCCCGGCTGGACGACGCACAGCGCGGACAGCGGACCCCGCTCTATCAGGTGGACTGGACCGCCGTCCCGGCCGACGATGTCACCCGGCCGGCGCGGGTCGCGCTCCTGGGTGACGAGTTCGCCGATCTGAACGCGCTGGAGCAGGCGCTGGCCGAGGGCGCGCAGGCGCCGGAGGTGGTCGTCGCCGCGTTCGAGACCCCGGCGGGTGACCCCGCGCAGGCCGCACGCGAACTCACAGCCGACGCTTTGGCGTTGGTGCAGCGGTGGCTGGCGAGCGAGTGGCTGGGCGAGGCCCGGCTGGTCGTGGCCACCCTGGGCGCCGTCGCTGTCGACGGCGGGACGCCGGATGTGGCGCAGGCCGCGGTGTGGGGTCTGGTGCACAGCGCGCAGGCCGAGCACCCGAACCGGTTCGTGCTCGTGGACCTCGACGAAGGCGATCAGCCGGAGTGGGGCACTGTCCTCGGCGCCGATGAGCCGCAGCTCGCGGTACGAGGCGGCCGGCTGTTGGCTCCGCGCCTGGCGCGGGTGTCGGCGGTGACGCGGGCGATGCCCGCGCTGGACGGCACAGTGCTGATCACCGGTGGTACCAGTGGTCTGGGCGAGCTCTTCGCGAAGCACCTGGCTGAACGCCACGAGGTGAAGCACCTGCTGCTGGTGAGCCGTCGCGGCGCCGCCGCCGATGGTGTGGCGGAGCTGGTGGCGGAGCTCGAGTCCGCCGGCGCAACGGCACGCGTCGAGGCGTGTGACGTGTCGGACCGGGAACAACTGGCAACACTGATAGGTACGTTGGAGCAGCCGCTGGCGGCGGTCGTGCATGCGGCGGGTGTCCTGGACGACGGTGTGATCGAGGGGATGACGCCGGAGCAGGTCGAGCGGGTCATGCGTCCGAAGGTGGACGCGGCGTGGCATCTGCACGAGCTCACCAGGGACATGGACCTGAAGGCGTTCGTGCTGTTCTCGTCCGTCGCGGCGCTGATCGGCAGCCCGGGTCAGGGCAACTACTCGGCTGCGAACGCGGCGTTGGACGCCCTCGCGCACCTGCGTCGCGCCGAGGGCCTGTCGGCGACGTCGCTGGCCTGGGGCCTGTGGGCGGAAGCCGGCGGCATGTCCGGCGAGCTGGCCGAGGCCGACCTCGCCCGGCTGGACCGGACCGGTATCGCTGCGCTCTCGACGGAGCTCGGGCTCGGGCTGTTCGACCAGGCGCTCGCTGTGGACTCGGCGCTGCTGGCGCCGGTGCGGCTCGACCTGGGCGCGCTGCGGGTGCAGGCGCGGGCCGGGATGCTGCCCGCCGTGTACCGCGGGCTGGTCCGGATGCCTGCTCGTGGGGCAGGCGCGGGCGGTTCGCTGGCGCAGCGGCTGGCGGGTGTGGCCGAGGCCGACCGCGAGCGGGTGGTGTTGGAACTGGTGCAGGCGCAGGTCGCGTCGGTGCTGGGTCACGCCTCTGCCGGGGCGGTCGACCCGGCGAAGGCGTTCAAGGAGCTCGGTTTCGACTCGCTCAGCGCGGTCGAGCTCCGCAACCGGCTCACCCAGGCCGGCGGGGTACGGCTGCCGGCGACCCTCGTGTTCGACCACCCGACGCCGGTCGCGGTCGCACGGCTGCTCCTCTCCGAGGTCGGCGGAGTCGCGGACGAGCCGCGCGCCGTGGCCCGGACGCGACGCGCATCCGTGGACGAGCCGTTGGCGATCGTCGGCATGAGCTGCCGCTACCCGGGTGGGGTGACCTCGCCGGACGAGCTGTGGGAGCTGATCGCTTCCCGGCGGGACGCGATATCGGGCCTGCCCACCGACCGTGGCTGGGACCTGGAGCGCCTCTACGACCCCGACCCGGACCAGCCCGGCAAGGTGTCCACGCGTGGCGGCGGCTTCGTGGAGCGGCCGGGCGAGTTCGACGCGGAGTTCTTCGGGATCAGCCCGCGTGAGGCCATGGCGATGGACCCGCAGCAGCGGCTGATCCTGGAGGCCGCGTGGGAGGCGTTCGAGAACGCGGGCATCGACCCGACCTCGCTGCGCGGCACCGACACCGGCGTCTTCTGCGGCGCGGTCACCTCGGACTACGGCGGCGCCACGACCTCGGAGCTGGAGGGCTATCGCCTGACCGGCACCACCACGAGCGTGCTCTCCGGTCGCGTCTCCTACACGCTCGGCCTGGAGGGACCGTCCGTGACGGTCGACACGGCCTGCTCGTCGTCGGCCGTGGCGCTGCACCTGGCCGCACAGGCCGTACGGTCGGGCGAGTGCTCGATGGCCCTGGCGGGCGGCGTGACCCTGATGGCCGGCCCGTACCTGCTGACGGAGTTCAGCCGACAGCGGGCGCTGTCGCCGGACGGGCGTTGCAAGGCGTACGCGGGCGCGGCGGACGGCACCGGGTTCTCCGACGGTCTCGGCCTGCTGGTCGTGGAGCGGTTGTCGGACGCGCGCCGCAAGGGCCACAACGTGCTCGCGGTGCTGCGGGGCAGCGCGGTGAATCAGGACGGTGCGAGCAACGGTCTGACCGCGCCGAACGGCCCCTCGCAGGAGCGGGTCATCCGTCAGGCGCTGGCCAACGCCGGACTGCAGCCTTCCGAGATCGACGCGGTCGAGGGTCATGGCACGGGTACGAAGCTGGGTGACCCGATCGAGGCGCAGGCGCTGCTGGCGACCTACGGCCGTGAGCGGAGGAGCGGCCCGCTGCTGCTCGGCTCGGTCAAGTCGAACATCGGTCACAGCTCCGCAGCGGCGGGTGTGGCCGGTGTGATCAAGATGGTCATGGCGATGCGGCACGGAGTGCTGCCGGCCACGCTGCACGTGGACGAGCCGTCCCCGCATGTGGACTGGTCGGCGGGCGAGGTCGAGCTGCTGACGGAGGCGCGGGAGTGGCCCTCCTCGGAGCGTCCGCGGCGTGTCGGTGTGTCGTCGTTCGGTGTGAGCGGCACCAACGCCCACGTGATTCTCGAAGAAGCCCCGACGGAGGAATCGGAGCCGGTCGAGGGCCGCGAGTTGCCGGTGGTGCCGGTCGTGGTGTCCGCGAAGTCTGCGGTGGCGCTGCGGGAGCAGGCGGACCGCCTGCGCGCCCATCTCATCGCCGAGCCGGATGTGTCGCTCGCAGATGCGGCGTTCTCGTCGGTGACGACGCGGGCGCGGTTGGAGCACCGGGGTGCGGTGGTTGCGGCTGACCGTGACGAGCTGCTGGCCGGTCTCGGTGCGCTGGCTGCCGGTGATCCGGCTGATCATGTGGTCGAGGGTCGTGCGGCCGGCAGTGGCAGTGCGGTGTTCGTGTTCCCGGGCCAGGGAGCGCAGTGGGCCGGGATGGCGGTGGAACTGCTGGACTCTTCGCCGGTGTTCGCCGACCAGATCGCGGCATGTGACCAGGCACTGTCCGCATTCGTGGACTGGCGCGTGGTCGACGTCCTGCGCGAGGTCGACGGTGCGCCGTCGCTCGAGCGGGTGGACGTGGTCCAGCCGGTGCTGTGGGCGGTCATGGTCTCCCTCGCCGGCCTCTGGCGTGCATACGGCGTGGAGCCCTCGGCGGTGGTGGGTCACTCCCAGGGCGAGATCGCCGCCGCTTGTGTTGCCGGTGGCCTGTCACTCGACGACGGCGCCCGCGTCGTGGCACTGCGCAGCCGATTGGTACGTGAACGTCTCGCGGGCCGGGGCGGCATGGTGTCGATCGCCCTGCCGGTCGAGCAGGTCGAGGAACTCCTGGCCCCGTTCGACGGACGCGTCTCCGTCGCCGCCGTGAACGGCCCCGCCTCGGTCGTGATCGCGGGCGAACCCCAGGCCCTGGACGACATCGTGGCCGGCTGCGACCGCGACGGCATCCGCGCCCGCCGCGTCGCAGTGGACTACGCCTCACACTCCGCCCAGGTCCAGGCCATCGAGACGGAGCTGGCACAGGTCCTGGCACCCATCACTCCCCTCTCCGGACGTGTCCCCTTCTACTCCACCGTCCTGGGCGAGTTCATCGACACCAAGACGCTCGACGCCACGTACTGGTACGGAAACCTGCGCGGCCGCGTCGGCTTCGAACCCGCCGTACGCGCCCTCGCCGACAACGGCACCGGCTGCTTCCTGGAAATGTCACCCCACCCCGTACTGGCCATGGCCGTCGAGGGGACTCTGGCCGCGCATGGTGTGCAGGACCGTGTAGGTGTGGTGGGTTCGCTGCGCCGTGACGAGGGTGGTCTGCGGCGGTTCCTGCTGTCGCTTTCGGAAGCTCATGCTGCGGGTGTTCACGTCGACTGGACCGCCTTCTTCGAAGGCAGTGGTGCGCAGCGGGTCAGCCTTCCGACATATGCGTTCCAGCGCGAGCACTACTGGCTGACCCCGGGCACAGGGGCCGGCGACGCAGCGGCGGCTGGTCAGAGTCGGATGGAGCACCCGGTCCTGGCGGCGGCGGTGCAGGTGGGCGACCGCGACGAGTGGGTGTTCACCGGCCGGATCTCGCAGGACACCCAGCCCTGGACCCGCGACCACATGGTCTTCGGGATGGTCCTGGTGCCCGGCGCCGCACTGGTGGAGATGGCGTTGACCGCCGGCCGCCAGGTGGGCTGCCCCGTCCTCGGCGAACTGGTGCTGGAGGCGCCGTTGCTCCTGGAGGACGACGTCGCGCTCCAGGTCCAGGTCACCGTCGGCCAGGCAGGCGAGGACGGCCGCCGCGAGGTCGCTGTCTACACCCGCCCGGAGACCGGTGAGGACGAGCAGGCGGAGACCACTTGCCACGGGCGCGGCTGGCTGACCGCGGACGCGGAACCGGCCGGGGCCTTCCCGCTCCAGTGGCCGCCCGCCGGCGCCGAACCCATCGCCGTCGACACCCTCTACTCCCGTGTGAACGACCACGCGCGCCTGACCGACATCGGCTTCGACTACGGCCCCGCATTCCGGGCCGTGCGAGCGGCATGGCGAGTCGGTGACGACGTCTACACCGAACTCGAACTGCCCGAGGTCGCGGGTTCCGCCCAGGGATTCGGGGTCCACCCGGCCCTGCTTGACTCCGCCCTGCACGGCGGGCTCGGCATGCTCGACCGTGGCGGTGACAACCCGGGCGGTCTGCCGTTCTCCTGGTCGGGCGTGCGGCTGGACCGCATCGGACAGACCCGCCTGCGGGTACGCGTCGGCCTGGCGGGTGAGGCCGCGCTGCGGCTCGACATCGCGGCCGATGACGGCACGATGATCGCCGGCGTGGGGCGTCTTGACGTCCGTCCGGTCGAGCAGGCACAGCTCGAAGCCGCGCGACGGGGCGGGCAGCGGTCGCTGTACCAGCTCGATTGGGTGGCGGTCCCGGCAACCCCGTCGTCGTCGGCTCGGGTCGCGGTGCTCGGCGACGTCGATGCGCCGGGAGAGCGTTTCGCGGACCTGGACGCGCTGGAGAAGGCGCTCGCCGACGGCGCGGAGGCGCCGGAGGTGATCGTCGCCACGATGGAGCCGCCCACGGGCGACGCGCACCAGGCGGCACGTACGGCTGCGACGGATGCGCTGGCCCTGGTGCAGCGTTGGCTGGCCGGCGATTCACTGAAGGAGGCTCGCCTCGCACTGGTGACCCGTAAGGCGGTCGCCGTAGGTGCCGAGACGGTGAACGTGGCGCTGGCTCCGGTGTGGGGTCTGGTGCGCAGTGCCCAGTCGGAACATCCGGGCCGGTTCGTGCTCGTGGACGTCGACGGTGAGCAGCCGGACTGGGCCAAGGTGCTCGGCTCCGACGAGCCGCAGCTCGCCGTGCGGGCCGGCCGGCTGCTGGCGCCGCGGCTGGGCCGCGCGGGTGCGGCGGCCGAGGGTACGGTGCTGGATCCGTCCGGGACGGTGCTGATCACTGGTGGTACCAGTGGTCTGGGTGCGCTGTTCGCCAGGCATCTGGCGGAGCGTCACGGTATTACGCAGCTGTTGCTGGTGAGTCGTCGTGGTGCGGCGGCCGAGGGTGTCGCGGAGCTCGTCGCCGAACTGGACGGGCTCGGCGCCACGGCACGCGTCGAGGCGTGTGACGTATCGGACCGGGAACAACTGGCCCGTCTGCTCGGTACGTTGGAGCAGCCGCTGTCGGCGGTCGTGCATGCGGCGGGTGTCCTGGACGACGGTGTCATCGACGCGATGACACCTGAGCAGATCGAGCGCGTCATGCGCCCGAAGGTCGACGCGGCGTGGCACCTGCACGAACTCACCGCGGACATGGACCTGTCGGCGTTCGTCCTCTTCTCCTCGGTCGCGGCCCTGATCGGCAGCCCGGGGCAGGCCAACTACGCCGCAGCCAACGCCTCTTTGGACGCACTCGCCGCGAAGCGCCGCGCCGAAGGTCTGCCCGCGACCTCGCTGGCCTGGGGCCTCTGGTCCGACGCCGGCGGCATGACCGGACAGCTCGGCGAAGACGAGATCGCGCGGCTTGAGCAGATGGGCACCATCGCTCTGTCGGCCGAGGTGGGACTTGACCTGTTCGACCAGAGCCTCACGGCCGACGCAGCCCTAGTGGCGCCGGTGCGGCTCGACCTGGCCGCACTGCGGGTCCAGGCACGGGACGGGATGCTGCCCGCGCTGCTGCGCGGCCTGGTCCGGATGCCGGAGCGATCGGTCGAACCCTCGGGGGGCTCGCTGGCGCAGCGGCTCGCCGATGTGGCGGAGGCCGACCGGGAGCAGGTCGTACTCGACGTCGTACGGGCACAGGCGGCGGCGGTCATCGGCTACGCATCTGGAGCGGCGATCGACCCGGACCGTGCGTTCCAGGAGCTCGGCTTCGACTCGCTGGGCGCGGTCGGACTCCGTAACCGTCTGACGCAGGCTGCCGGCGTACGGCTACCCGCGACGCTGGTCTTCGACCACCCGACATCGAGGGCGGTCGCCCACCTGCTCCTCTCCGAGATCGGCGGCGTCGCCGCGGAACCGCCGATCGACGTGGAACTGAAGAAGCTCGAGGACATGCTCGCCGGGGTCGAGGACTCCGAGAAGCAGCGCGTGGCGGGTCGCCTTCGCGCCCTGCTGGCCGACATCTCCGACAGCGGACAGAACACCAGCGGGCAGATCGAGGCCGCCGCAACCGCGGACGAGGTCTTCAAGCTGATCGACGCCGAGTTCGGCGAGGCATGACAAGGACTATGGACATGAGCGCTGGCAGCACCGAATCCGAGCAAGAGAAGCTTCTCCGGTACCTCAAGCGGACGGCCGTCGACCTCAACGAAGCCAAGGCCCGGCTGCGCGAGTACGAGGATCGGGCCAACGAGCCGTTGGCGATCGTCGGTATGAGCTGCCGTTACCCGGGCGGGGTGACCTCGCCCGAGGAACTGTGGGAACTGGTGGCCTCCGGTCGCGACGGCATGTCGCCGATGCCGTCCGACCGCGGTTGGGACCTGGAGCGCCTCTACGACCCGGACCCCGACCAGCCTGGCACTTCCTACTCGCGCGTGGGTGGCTTCATAGACGGAGTCAGCGACTTCGACGCGGAGTTCTTCGGAATCAGTCCGCGTGAGGCGCTGTCCATGGACCCGCAGCAGCGACTGCTGCTGGAGGCCGCGTGGGAGGCGTTCGAGAACGCGGGCATCGACCCGACCTCGCTGCGCGGCAGCGACACGGGTGTCTTCTGCGGTGTCGGCGCGTCGGACTACGCCGTCGGCCCGGCGGGCAGCCTGCCCCAGGTCGAGGGGCTCCGCCTGACCGGGTCCACGACGAGCGTGGTGTCCGGTCGCGTCTCCTACATCCTGGGCCTGGAGGGGCCGTCGGTGTCGGTGGACACGGCGTGCTCGTCGTCGCTGGTCGCGCTGCACATGGCGGCACAGTCCCTGCGCTCGGGCGAGTGCTCGATGGCACTCGTCGGCGGCGTCACCGTGCTGTCCGGCCCGTTCCTGTTCGTGGAGTTCAGCCGTCAGCGGGCGCTGTCGCCGGACGGGCGTTGCAAGGCGTACGCGGGCGCGGCGGACGGGACCGGCTTCTCGGACGGTCTGGGCCTCGTGGTGGTGGAGCGGCTCTCCGACGCGCGCCGCAAGGGCCACAACGTGCTCGCGGTGCTGCGCGGCAGCGCGATCAATCAGGACGGTGCGAGCAACGGCCTGACCGCGCCGAACGGCCCCTCGCAGGAGCGGGTCATCCGTCAGGCGCTGGCCAACGCCGGCCTGCAGCCTTCCGAGATCGACGCGGTCGAGGGTCATGGCACGGGCACCAAGCTGGGCGACCCGATCGAGGCCCAGGCACTGCTGGCGACCTACGGCCGTGAGCGGACCGCCGATCCACTGTGGCTGGGATCGATCAAGTCCAACATCGGACACAGCTCCACGGCCGCGGGTGTCGCCGGCGTCATCAAGATGGTCATGGCGATGCAGCACGGAGTGCTCCCCCGGACCCTGCACGTGGACGAGCCCTCCCCACACGTGGACTGGGAGTCCGGAGCGGTCGAACTGCTGACGGAGGCGCGGGAGTGGCCTGAGTCGGACCGCCCCCGCCGCGCAGGCATCTCGTCGTTCGGTGTGAGCGGCACCAACGCCCACGTGATTCTCGAAGAAGCCCCGACGGAGGAATCGGAGCCGGTCGAGGGCCGCGAGTTGCCGGTGGTGCCGGTCGTGGTGTCCGCGAAGTCTGCGGTGGCGCTGCGGGAGCAGGCGGACCGCCTGCGCGCCCATCTCATCGCCGAGCCGGAGGTGTCACTCGCGGACACGGCGTTCTCCTCGATGACCACGCGGGCCCAGTTGGAGCACCGGGGTGCGGTGGTTGCGGCTGACCGTGACGAGCTGCTGGCCGGTCTCGGTGCGCTGGCTGCCGGTGATCCGGCTGATCATGTGGTCGAGGGTCGTGCGGCCGGCAGTGGCAGTGCGGTGTTCGTGTTCCCGGGCCAGGGAGCGCAGTGGGCCGGGATGGCGGTGGAACTGCTGGACTCTTCGCCGGTGTTCGCCGACCAGATCGCGGCATGTGACCAGGCACTGTCCGCGTTCGTGGACTGGCGCGTGGTCGACGTCCTGCGCGAGATCGACGGAGCGCCGTCGCTCGAGCGGGTGGACGTGGTCCAGCCGGTGCTGTGGGCGGTCATGGTCTCCCTCGCCGGCCTCTGGCGTGCATACGGCGTGGAGCCCTCGGCGGTGGTGGGTCACTCCCAGGGCGAGATCGCCGCCGCTTGTGTTGCGGGTGGTCTGTCACTCGACGACGGCGCCCGCGTCGTGGCACTGCGCAGCCGATTGGTACGTGAACGTCTCGCGGGCCGGGGCGGCATGGTGTCGATCGCCCTGCCGGTCGAGCAGGTCGAGGAACTCCTGGCCCCGTTCGACGGACGCGTCTCCGTCGCCGCCGTGAACGGCCCCGCCTCGGTCGTGATCGCGGGCGAACCCCAGGCCCTGGACGACATCGTGGCCGGCTGCGACCGCGACGGCATCCGCGCCCGCCGCGTCGCAGTGGACTACGCCTCACACTCCGCCCAGGTCCAGGCCATCGAGACGGAGCTGGCACAGGTCCTGGCACCCATCACTCCGGTATCGGGACGTGTCCCCTTCTACTCCACCGTCCTGGGCGAGTTCATCGACACCAAGACGCTCGACGCCACGTACTGGTACGGAAACCTGCGCGGCCGCGTCGGCTTCGAACCCGCCGTACGCGCCCTCGCCGACAACGGCACCGGCTGCTTCCTGGAAATGTCACCCCACCCCGTACTGGCCATGGCCGTCGAGGAAACCCTCAGCGCCCACGACGCGCAGGACCGCGTGTCCGTCGTCGGTTCGCTGCGCCGCGACGAGGGCGGCCTGCGACGCTTCCTCCTGTCGCTGTCACAGGCGCACGTGGCCGGTGTTCACATCGGCTGGACCGCCCTGTTCCAAGGCAGCGCCACCAAACGGGTCGAACTGCCGACCTACGCCTTCCAGCGCGAGCGCTACTGGCTGACCCCGGGCACAGGCTCAGGTGACGTCACCGCAGCCGGCCTGACCAGGGTGGAACACCCGGTCCTGGGTGCTGCGCTTCGGGTCGGTGACCGGGATGAGTGGGTGTTTGCCGGTCGGATATCCCAGGAAACCCAGCCCTGGACCCGCGACCACATGGTGCTGGGCACTGTGATCGTGCCGGGCATTGCGGTGGTGGAGATGGCGATCGCCGCCGGCCGCCTGGCGGGTTGCGCGGTGGCGGACGAGTTGGTGCTGGAGGCGCCGCTCGTCCTGGAGGACGACGCCGCGCTCCAGGTCCAGGTCACCGTCGGCCAGGCAGGCGAGGACGGCCGCCGCGAAGTGGCGATCTACACCCGCCCCGAGGGCCTCACCGAAGACGAGCCGCGGGAAGTGACCTGCCACGGGCGCGGCTGGCTCGCCCCCGAGACCGAGCCCGCCGAGTGGCGTGAGGTGTGGCCGCCGGAGGGTGCCGAGACCGCGTCGGTGGACGCTCTCTACGCGGGCATGGCGGACCTCGGCTACGACTACGGACCGATGTTTGCGTGCGTCCGCGCCGCGTGGCGCCGGGGCGCGGAGGTCTTCGCCGAGATTGCGCTGCCCGACGGGGCCGACAACGGCGGGTTCGACGTGCACCCTGGACTGCTCGACGCCGCCATGCACGGTGGTCTGCTGGGGAAGAAGTCGGACGACGGGGTCGTCCTGCCGTTCTCCTGGTCCGGGGTCCGCCTCGGCGAGGGCGGCCCGACCCGGGCCCGGGTGCGGATCGCCCCGGCGGGCGACTCCGCACTCCGTGTCGATGTGGTCGGCGAGCTGGGCGAGCCCGTGCTGCACGTGGACAAGCTCTTCTTCCGTCCGGTGGATGCCTCGCAGCTCGAGCGTGCGCAGGGCACGAAGAACTCGTTGTTCCAGGTGGACTGGGCCGAGGTTGTGGCCGGTTCGTCCGCAGCGGTGCGGGTGGCCGTCCTCGGTGAGGACTACGCGGACCTCGACGCGCTGGAGCAGGCGCTCGCCGACGGCGCCGAGGCCCCGCAGGCCGTCGTCACCACCGTCGAGTCCCCGGCCGGTGCCACTGACGTGGCCGAGGCGGCGTCAGCAGTGGCGGTGAACGCCATGGCCCTGGTGCAGCGTTGGCTGGCGAGCAAGTGGCTGGGTGAGACGCGGCTGGTCCTGGCGACCCGTAACGGCATAGGCGTTGGTGACGAGGTGCCGGATGTGGCACTGGCTCCCGTATGGGGCCTGGTGCGCAGTGCCCAGTCGGAACACCCTGGCCGGTTCCTGCTGATCGACTTGGACAGCGACGAGACTCCGGAGTGGGGTTCGTTCCTCGACCTGGACGAGCCGCAGCTGACGGTGCGTGGTGGCCGGCTGCTGGCGCCCCGGCTGGGCCGTGCGGGTGCGTCGCTGCCGGCGGGTGAGGCGTGGCGGCTGGCGGTCGGCCGGGCCGGTTCGCTGGAGGGCCTGGCACTCGTCCCGTCCGACGGCGGACGTCCGCTGGGTGCCGGTGAGATCCGGGTCGACGTCCGGGCGGCGGGCGTGAACTTCCGGGACGTGCTGATCGCGCTGGGGATGTACCCGGGCGAGGCACCGCTCGGCAGCGAGGCCGCCGGTGTGGTGCGGGAAGTCGGTGAGGCCGTCACGGACCTGAAGCCGGGCGACAGGGTGTTCGGGTTCGTGCCCGAGGGGTTCGGGCCGATGGCGGTGGCGGACCGGCGGATGGTTGTGCCGATGCCGCCGGGCTGGTCGTTTGTGCAGGCGGCGGCGGTGCCGGTGGTGCATCTGACGGCGTACTACGGTCTGGTGGAACTGGCGGGTGTGCGTCCGGGTGATCGGGTGCTGGTGCACGCCGCGGCGGGTGGTGTGGGCATGGCCGCGGTGCAGCTGGCCCACCACCTGGGTGCGGAGGTGTTCGCCACCGCGAGTGCGCACAAGTGGGATGCGGTGCGGGCGCTGGGTGTCGCGGACGGGCGGATCGCCTCGTCGCGCGCCCTCACCTTCCGGGAGACGTTCCTGGAGGCGACCGGCGGCGCGGGCGTGGATGTGGTCCTGAACGCGCTCGCGGGCGAGTTCGTCGACGCCTCCCTGGATCTGCTGCCTCGTGGCGGCCGGTTCATCGAGATGGGCAAGACCGATGTCCGTGAGCCCCAGGCCGTGGCCGGTACGCATCCCGGTGTGCGGTACGAGTCGTTCGACATGTTCGACGGGGCGGGGATCGACCGCCTTCAGGAGATGCTGGTCGAGATCTCCGCACTGTTCGAGCAGGGTGCGCTGTTGCACGCACCGGTCCGTGCGTGGGATGTGCGCCGAGGACCTGAGGCGTTCCGGTTCCTGCGCGAGGGCCGCAACATCGGCAAGGTCGTACTCACCGTTCCACAGGCGCTCGACCCGTCCGGGACGGTGCTGATCACTGGTGGTACCAGTGGTCTGGGTGCGCTGTTCGCCAGGCACTTGGCGGAGCGTCACGGTATTACGCAGCTGTTGCTGGTGAGTCGTCGTGGTGCGGCGGCCGAGGGTGTCGCGGAGCTCGTCGCCGAACTGGACGGGCTCGGCGCCACGGCACGCGTCGAGGCGTGTGACGTATCGGACCGGGAACAACTGGCCCGTCTGCTCGGTACGTTGGAGCAGCCGCTGTCGGCGGTCGTGCATGCGGCGGGTGTCCTGGACGACGGTGTCATCGACGCGATGACACCTGAGCAGATCGAGCGCGTCATGCGCCCGAAGCTCGATGCGGCCTGGCACCTGCACGAACTCACCGCGGACATGGACCTGTCGGCGTTCGTCCTCTTCTCCTCGGTCGCGGCCCTGATCGGCAGCCCGGGGCAGGCCAACTACGCCGCGGCCAACGCCTCTTTGGACGCACTCGCCGCGAAGCGCCGCGCCGAAGGTCTGCCCGCGACCTCGCTGGCCTGGGGCCTCTGGTCCGACGCCGGCGGCATGACCGGACAGCTCGGCGAAGACGAGGTCGCAAGGCTGGAGCGGATGGGCGTCAGCGCCCTCTCCGCGGAGCTGGGACTTGACCTGTTCGACCAGAGCCTCACGGCCGACGCGGCGCTGCTTGCGCCGGTGAAGCTCGACACGGCCGTGCTCCGGTCCCGCGCGCGTGCAGGAATGCTGCCGCCGCTGCTGCGCGGCCTGGTCCGGATGCCGGCCCGCCGAGCAGCCGGGACGGGCGGCTCGCTGACGCAGCGGCTCGCCGGTGTGGCGGAGGCCGACCGCGAACAGGTGGTGCTGGAGCTGGTCCAGACGCAGGTCGCGTCGGTTCTGGGGCACGACTCCGGCGCGGCGATCGACCCCGATCGGGCGTTCAAGGAGCTCGGCTTCGACTCGCTGAGCGCGGTCGAACTGCGCAACCGGCTGGCCCAGGCCACCGGCCTGCGACTGCCCGCGACACTGGTCTTCGACCACCCGACCCCGATTGCCGCCGCACGCATGCTGCTCGCCTCGATCGGGACCGTGGAGGTGTCCCGTCCGGTGGTGCCGGCGCGGGCGCAGCAGACGGAGACCGACGAGCCGTTGGCGATCGTCGGTATGAGCTGCCGTTACCCGGGCGGGGCGACATCGCCCGAGGAGCTGTGGGAGCTGGTGGCGTCCGGCCGGGACGCGATATCGGGCCTGCCGACCGACCGTGGCTGGGACCTGGAGCGGCTCTACGACCCCGACCCGGATCACCTGGGCACCTCGTACACGCGCAGTGGCGGCTTCGTCGACGGTATCGCCGACTTCGACGCGGGGTTCTTCGGGATCAGTCCGCGTGAGGCGCTGTCCATGGACCCGCAGCAGCGACTGCTGCTGGAGGGAGCGTGGGAGGCGTTCGAGGACGCGGGCATCGACCCGACCTCGCTGCGCGGCAGTGACACCGGCGTCTTCTGCGGCGCGGTCACCTCGGACTACGGCGGCTCGATGCCACCGGAGATGGAGGGCTACCGCCTGACCGGCACGACCACGAGCGTGGTGTCCGGTCGCGTCTCCTACAGCCTCGGCCTGGAGGGCCCGGCCGTCACGGTGGACACGGCGTGCTCGTCGTCGCTGGTGGCGCTGCACATGGCGGCGCAGTCCCTGCGCTCGGGCGAGTGCTCGATGGCACTCGTCGGCGGTGTCTCCGTGATGACCGGACCTCACCTGCTGATCGACTTCAGCCGGCAACGCGGGCTTGCGCCGGATGGGCGTTGCAAGGCGTACGCGGGCGCGGCGGACGGGACCGGCTTCTCGGACGGTCTGGGCCTCGTGGTGGTGGAGCGGCTCTCGGACGCGCGCCGCAAGGGCCACAACGTGCTCGCGGTGCTGCGGGGCAGCGCGGTGAATCAGGACGGTGCGAGCAACGGTCTGACCGCGCCGAACGGCCCCTCGCAGGAGCGGGTCATCCGTCAGGCGCTGGCCAACGCCGGACTGCAGCCTTCCGAGATCGACGCGGTCGAGGGTCATGGCACGGGCACCAAGCTGGGCGACCCGATCGAGGCCCAGGCACTGCTGGCGACCTACGGCCGTGAGCGGACCGCCGATCCACTGTGGCTGGGATCGATCAAGTCCAACATCGGACACAGCTCCACGGCCGCGGGTGTCGCCGGCGTCATCAAGATGGTCATGGCGATGCAGCACGGAGTGCTCCCCCGGACCCTGCACGTGGACGAGCCCTCCCCACACGTGGACTGGGAGTCCGGAGCGGTCGAACTGCTGACGGAGGCGCGGGAGTGGCCTGAGTCGGACCGCCCCCGCCGCGCGGGCATCTCGTCGTTCGGTGTGAGCGGCACCAACGCCCACGTGATTCTCGAAGAAGCCCCGACGGAGGAATCGGAGCCGGTCGAGGGCCGCGAGTTGCCGGTGGTGCCGGTCGTGGTGTCCGCGAAGTCTGCGGTGGCGCTGCGGGAGCAGGCGGACCGCCTGCGCGCCCATCTCATCGCCGAGCCGGAGGTGTCACTCGCGGACACGGCGTTCTCGTCGGTGGTGTCGCGTGCGCAGCACGAGTACCGGGGTGTGGTGGTTGCGGCTGACCGTGACGAGCTGCTGGCCGGTCTCGGTGCGCTGGTTGCGGGTGATCCGGTGGCTGGTGTGGTCGAGGGCCGTGTGGTGGGTGGCAGGACGGCGTTCTTGTTCACGGGTCAGGGTTCGCAGCGGGCTCGTATGGGTGTGGAGCTGGCCGGGGAGTTCCCGGTGTTTGCCGCCGC
The DNA here is from genome assembly GCF_036057275.1 of Streptomyces sp. NBC_00390. NCBI lineage: Bacteria > Bacillati > Actinomycetota > Actinomycetes > Kitasatosporales > Streptomycetaceae > Streptomyces > Streptomyces sp. NBC_00390. The sequence continues at coordinate 2,169,213 of NZ_CP107945.1, forward strand.
TCTGGACGAGGTGTGTGCCGGGCTGGATCCGCTGCTGGGCCGGTCGCTGCGCGACCTGCTGGAGGCGGAGTCCGGTTCGACGGAGGCTGGGTTGCTGGATGCGACCCAGTACACGCAGGCCGCGTTGTTCGCCGTCGAGGTGGCACTGTTCCGCCTGGTCGAGTCACTGGGCATGCGTGCGGACTACCTGATCGGGCACTCGGTCGGAGAAATCGCGGCCGCCCACGTGGCAGGTGTGATGTCGCTCGCGGACGCGTGCACCCTGGTGGCGGCGCGTGGCCGGCTGATGGGTGCCCTGCCCGAAGGCGGCGCCATGGTCGCCGTACAGGCCGACGAGACCGAAGTCGCCCAGTCGCTCACGGGCTTTGTGGGCCGGCTGGAGATCGCCGCGGTCAACGGACCGCGCGCGGTCGTCGTCTCCGGCGACGCCGACGCGGTGGACGAATGGCTCCCCGCCTGGCACGGACGCAAGACCACACGGCTGCGGGTCAGCCACGCCTTCCACTCACCGCGCATGGAACCCATGCTGGCCGACTTCGAACAGATCGCCCAAGGCCTGTCGTACTCCAACCCCCGCATCGCCGTCGTATCGAACGTGACCGGCGCTCCGGTCTCCGACGAGCTCACAGACCCCTCGTACTGGGTACGGCATGTGCGCCAGGCAGTCCGGTTCGCCGACGGCGTGCGCACCCTGCACCAAGCAGGAGTACGCCGCTTCCTCGAACTCGGCCCCGACGGCGTACTCACCGCGATGGCACGCCAGACCCTGGAGGAGCTGGACAAGACCGCTGACGCGGTCCTCGTGCCCGCACTGCGGGCCAAGCAGTCCGAGGCGACCACGTTCGCCGCCTTCCTGGGACAGGCCCACCTCGCCGGCGTCGACGTGAACTGGTCCGCGTACTTCGCGGGTACTGGTGCGCAGCAGGTCAAGCTTCCGACGTATGCGTTCCAGCGTGAGCGGTACTGGCTGGCCCCGAGTACCGGCAACGGTGACGTGGCGGCAGCCGGGCAGAGCCGGATCGGGCACCCGATCCTGTCGGCCGCGGTCCAGGTCGGCGACCGTGACGAATGGGTCCTGACCGGACGACTGTCCACCGACACCCAGCCCTGGACCCGCGACCACGTCGTACTGGGCACGGTGATCGTGCCCGGGACCGCACTGGTCGAACTCGCTCTCACCGCCGGCCGCCAGGCCGACACTCCCGTCGTCGACGAACTCGTCCTGGAGGCGCCACTGCTCCTGGACGAGGGCGTCACACGGCAGGTTCAGGTGACCGTCGGCCGGGCGGGTGAGGACGGGCGCCGTGAGGTGGCGATCTACACCCGTCCCGAGAACGGCGAGGACGACGAGCAGGCAGAGACCACCTGCCACGCCCGCGGCCTGCTCGCCCCCGAGGCCGAACCCCTCGCGGACTGGCCCACCGAATGGCCACCCGCACAGGCCGAGGAGGCATCGGTCGACGCGCTCTACGCAGGCATGACCGACCTCGGCTACGACTACGGACCGATGTTCCAGGGCGTTCGCGCGGTGTGGCGCTCCGGAGACGAGGTGTATGCCGAGGTCGCGCTGCCCGGTGACACCGGTGGTGAAGGCTTCGGCATCCATCCGGCCCTCTTCGACGCCGCCATGCACGGCGGCCTGCTGAAGCAGGGCGAGGGCGTGTCCGCCGTGCTGCCGTTCTCCTGGTCGGGCGTACAGCTCGGCAAGCTCGGGCAGTCCCGAGTCCGGGCGCGGATCAGCCCGGCGGACGGCAGTGCGCTGAGGGTCGACATCGCCGGCGAACAAGGCGAGCCGGTACTCAGCATGGCGCGTCTCGACATGCGGCCGGTGGAACAGGCACAGCTGGAGAGCGGACAGCGCGCCAAGCGGAACTCCCTTTTCCAGCTCGACTGGAGCGAGGTCACGGCCTTGTCGCCGGCGTCGGCGCGGGTGGCTGTCCTCGGTGAGGACTACGCGGACCTGGACGCGCTGGAGAAGGCGCTCGCCGACGGCGCCGAGGCCCCGCAGGCCGTCGTCACCACCGTTGAGTCCCCGGCCGTTGCCACTGACGTGGCCGAGGTAACGCGGACAGCCGTGGCCGACGCCTTGGCGCTGGTGCAGCGGTGGCTGGAGAGTGAGCGGCTGAGTGAGGCGCGGCTGGTCGTGGCCACCCGCAACGGTGCCGCCGCCGACGGCGGAACGCCGGATGTGGCACAGGCCTCGGTGTGGGGCCTGGTGCACAGTGCCCAGGCCGAACACCCGGACCGGTTCGGGCTCGTGGACCTCGAGGACGACGCCGCTCCGGATTGGAATGCGGTGCTCAGCTCCGACGAGCCGCAGCTCGCCGTACGCGGCGATCGGCTGCTCGCGCCGCGCCTGGCACGGGCATCTGCCGTGCCGAGCGCTGCGCCGGCGCTGGACGGGACGGTGCTGATCACTGGTGGTACCAGTGGTCTGGGTGCGCTGTTCGCCAGGCACTTGGCGGAGCGTCACGGTATTACGCAGCTGCTGTTGGTGAGTCGTCGCGGTGCGGCGGCCGAGGGTGTCGCGGAGCTCGTCGCCGAACTGGACGGGCTCGGCGCCACGGCACGCGTCGAGGCGTGTGACGTAACCGACCGGGAACAACTGGCCCGTCTGCTCGGTACGTTGGAGCAGCCGCTGTCGGCGGTCGTGCATGCGGCGGGCGTCCTGGACGACGGTGTCATCGACGCGATGACACCGGAACAGGTCCAGCGGGTCATGCGCCCGAAGCTCGACGCAGCCTGCCACCTGCACGAACTCACTGCGGACATGGACCTGTCGGCGTTCGTCCTCTTCTCCTCCGCCGCGGCCCTGATCGGCAGCCCCGGCCAGGCCAACTACGCCGCGGCCAACGCCTCTTTGGACGCACTCGCCGCGAAGCGCCGCGCCGAAGGTCTGCCCGCGACCTCGCTGGCCTGGGGCCTCTGGTCCGACGCCGGCGGCATGACCGGACAGCTGGCGGAGGCCGACCGAACCCGACTGGCGCGTACGGGCATCGGCGTCATATCCGCCGAGCTCGGGCTTGCGCTGTTCGACCAGGCACTCGCCCTGGACACGGCGCTGCTCGTGCCGATGAAGCTCGACACGGCCGCGCTCCGGGTGCAGGCCCGGGCGGGCCTGCTGCCGGCCCTGCTGCGCGGACTGGTCCGGATGCCGGCCCGCCGCGCCGGAGCGGGTGGCTCGCTGGCGCAGCGGCTCGCCGGTGTGGCGGAGGCCGACCGCGAGCAGGTGGTGCTGGACCTGGTGCAGTCGCAGGTCGCCGCCGTACTGGGGCATGCGTCTGCTGCGGCGATCACCCCGAATCGGGCGTTCAAGGAGCTCGGCTTCGATTCGCTGAGCGCGGTCGAACTGCGCAACCGGCTGACGCAGGACACCGGTGTGCGGCTGCCCGCGACACTGGTCTTCGACCACCCGACACCCGTGGCGATCGCGCGGTTCCTCCTCTCGGAGGCCGCGCTGGACGGCGCGACCACCGCGCCCCGGTCCGAAGACGACGAGATCCGCGCCGTGCTGGCGTCGATCCCGATCGGCCGTCTCCGCAAGGCCGGCCTGATCGACACCCTGCGGGAACTGGCAAGCAACGACCCGACGGATCTGACCGGCGGTGCGCCTGAGGACGCCGCGCCCGCATCGATCGACGACATGGACGCCGCAGCCCTGATCCGGATGGCTCAGGAGGACATCGCATGACCGAAGGAAGCGACCTCATGAACGTTCCTCCGAACGTCACTCGAGGAAACCGACCGTGGTCCGCAGGCTCAACGCCGCACGGCGGCACGGGGAAGGTCCGCGTAAAGGGGATCGTGCCCTTGCGGTGCACGCTCCTGCACTCGTCACCGCTGCGGTCGATCGGCAGCCGGTGGAGGACCTGCACCGCCAAGTGACGTCGGCTCGCCGCCAAGTGGCGTCAGCTCAAGCAAATCGGGGAAGAGGACTGAATTGAATCAGCAAGCCGTTGCCGTGGTAGGGATGTCGTGCCGGGTCCCGGGAGCCGACGACATCCCCGCCTTCTGGCGGATGCTGCAGGGCGGCGTCGACGCGATCGCGGAGGCGCCGGCGGAGCGCTGGTACGAGCTGCCGGAGCTGGCCGGCTATCGGCGGGGCGGATTCGTGGACGGTGTCGCCGACTTCGACGCCGGGTTCTTCGGGATCTCACCGCGTGAGGCCGAGGCGATGGATCCGCGCCAGCGTCTGGCTCTCGAACTGAGTTGGGTGGCGCTGGAGGACGCCGGTACGACGCCGGACAGTCTGCGGGGCAGCGCCACGGCGGTGTTCCTCGGCGCCACCGGCGACGACTACATGTCGCTGGTGCACCGGCACGGTCCGGACGCGGTGTCCCACCACTCGCTGGCCGGGCTGAGCCGTGGGCTGATCGCCAACCGGATCTCCCACTGGTTCGGCTTTCACGGGCCGAGCCTCGCCGTGGACACTGCGCAGTCCTCTTCCCTCGTCGCCGTGCACCTGGCCGCCGAGAGCCTGCGATCGGGGCAGGCCCGGCTGGCGCTGGCCGGCGGCGTCCACCTGAACATGGTGCCGGAGGGCACGCTTGCCTTCGCCCGCGCGGGCGCGCTCTCCCCGGACGGCCGCAGCTTTACCTTCGACGCCCGCGCCAACGGATTCGTCCGGGGCGAGGGCGCGGGCGTGGTCGTCCTCAAACGGCTGGCGGACGCGGTCGCCGACGGCGACCCGATCCACTGCGTCCTGCTCGGCGGCGCGGTGAACCACGACGGCGCCGGCCAGGCGCTGACCGTTCCGGACGGTGAGGCGCAGCAAGCCCTCCTGCGGGAGGCGTACGCCGCAGCGGGTGTGGCGCCCGCGCGGGCGCGGTACGTCGAGCTGCACGGCACCGGCACGAGGGCGGGCGACCCGGTCGAGGCGGGCGCGCTCGGCGCGGTGTTCGGTGACGGCCGCGACCCCGGGCAGCCGCTGCTCGTCGGGTCGGTGAAGACCAACATCGGGCACCTCGACGCGGCCGCGGGGGTCGTCGGCCTGATCAAGGTGGCGCTGTCGATGAGGCACGGCGCTCTCCCGGCGAGCCTCAACTTCTCCCAGCCGCACCCGGCGATACCCATGGATGCGTGGAAGCTCCGGGTGAACACGGCCGCCGTGCCGTGGCCGGACGGCGAACGGATCGCCGGGGTCAGCTCGTTCGGCATCGGGGGAACGAACTGCCACCTCGTGGTGGCCGACCACACGATGTCCGACGCCCCAGCGTCCGACGCACCGGCATCCGGCCTCCCCACCCCGACGGAGCCGCCCTACAGCGCACCCCCGGTGCCCGTCCTGGTGTCCGCCGCCTCCCCTGCGGCACTGCGCGCCCAGGCCGAGCGACTGCGGCAGCGGGTCGAGTCCGAGCCGGGCCTGCGGCCGCTGGACGTCGGCTGGTCCACCGTCACGACCCGGTCGGCGCTGAAGCACCGGGGTGTGGTGGTTGCGGCGGGTCGGGATGAACTGCTGACCCGGTTGGCCGGTCTGGTTGCGGGTGATCCGGTGGCTGGTGTGGTCGAGGGTTGTCCGGTGGGTGGTAGGACGGCGTTCTTGTTCACGGGTCAGGGTTCGCAGCGGGCTCGTATGGGTGTGGAGCTGGCCGGGGAGTTCCCGGTGTTTGCCGCCGCTCTGGACGAGGTGTGTGCCGGGCTGGATCCGCTGCTGGGCCGGTCGCTGCGCGACCTGCTGGAGGCGGAGTCCGGTTCGGATGAGGCTGGGTTGCTGGATGCGACCCAGTACACGCAGGCGGCGTTGTTCGCCGTCGAGGTGGCACTGTTCCGCCTGGTCGAGTCACTGGGCATGCGTGCGGACTACCTGATCGGGCACTCGGTCGGGGAGATCGCGGCCGCCCACGTGGCAGGTGTGATGTCGCTGGCGGACGCGTGCACCCTGGTGGCGGCGCGTGGACGGCTGATGGGTGCCCTGCCGGCCGGTGGTGCGATGGTCGCCGTACAGGCCGACGAGACCGAAGTCGCCCAGTCACTGACGGGCTTTGTGGGCCGGCTGGAGATCGCCGCGGTCAACGGACCGCGCGCGGTCGTCGTCTCCGGCGACGCCGACGCGGTGGACGAATGGCTCCCCGCCTGGCACGGACGCAAGACCACACGGCTGCGGGTCAGCCACGCCTTCCACTCACCGCGCATGGAACCCATGCTGGCCGACTTCGAACAGATCGCCCAAGGCCTGTCGTACTCCAACCCCCGCATCGCCGTCGTATCGAACGTGACCGGCGCTCCGGTCTCCGACGAGCTCACAGACCCCTCGTACTGGGTACGGCATGTGCGCCAGGCAGTCCGGTTCGCCGACGGCGTGCGCACCCTGCACCAAGCAGGAGTACGCCGCTTCCTCGAACTCGGCCCCGACGGCGTACTCACCGCGATGGCACGCCAAACCCTGGAGGAGCTGGACGAGACCGGAACGCAGGACACCGTCCTCGTACCGGCACTGCGGGCCAAGCAGTCCGAGACGACCACGTTCGCCGCCTTCCTGGGACAGGCCCACCTCGCCGGCGTCAACGTGAACTGGTCCGCATACTTCGCCGGCAGCGGCGCACAGCGGATCGAGTTGCCCACCTACGCGTTCCAGCGCGAGCGCTACTGGGTCACCGGCGGGTACGCCGAACCGGTCAGGCCGGCCGGGGCCGCGCCGGCGCTCGCCGCTGAGGCCGAGCAGCCGGTAACGGCCGACGCCGCCCGGTCGGCCGCCCGGCTGACCGACCAGGAGCTGTGGCGGCTGGTCCGGTCCCATGCGGCCGCCGTGCTCGGGCACACCGACGCGGCGCTCGTCGAGTCGGAGAGCACGTTCAAGGAACTCGGCTTCGACTCGGTGACCGCGGTGGAACTGCGCGACCGCCTCAACGAAGCGGCCGGTCTGCGCATGCCGACCTCACTGCTGTACGACCACCCGACACCCAAGGCGGTGGTGCGGCACATGCGCGGCGAGCTGTCCGGACACGAACTGCCGCAAGCACGGCCGGACACGGGCGGCACCGCCTTCTCCCACGACGACCCGATCGCGATCGTCGGCATGGGCTGCCGGTACCCCGGCGGTGTGTCCTCGCCGGAGGACCTGTGGCGGCTGGTCGCCGACGGCACCGACGCGATCACGCCGTTCCCGCAGGACCGCGGGTGGCCCGCGGCGACCGGCGGGGACTACGCCCGCATGGGCGGATTCCTGCCTGACGCGGGGGACTTCGACGCGGGCTTCTTCCGGATCAGCCCGCGCGAGGCGACGTCGATGGACCCGCAGCAGCGCTTGGTGCTGGAAGTGGCCTGGGAGGCACTGGAGCGTGCCGGCCAGGACCCCGAGGCGCTGCGCCGGACCCCGACCGCGGTGTTCATGGGGGCTATGAGCCAGGACTATCTGCCCCGCCTGTCCGAGGTGCCGGAGAACCTGGCCGGCCACGCCCTGACCGGGGGCGCGTCCAGCGTGGTGTCCGGCCGGATCGCCTACGCCCTCGGCTTCGAGGGCCCGGCGGTGACCGTCGACACCGCCTGCTCGTCGTCCCTGGTGGCGCTGCACATGGCGGCGCAGTCCCTGCGCTCGGGTGAGTGCTCGATGGCGCTCGCCGGCGGTGTGACGGTCATGTCCACGCCCGGCATGTTCGTCGAGTTCTCCCGACAGGGCGGGCTCGCCGCCGACGGCCGGTGCAAGGCGTTCTCCAGCTCGGCCGACGGCACCGGATGGTCCGAGGGCGTCGGCGTACTGGTGCTGGAGCGCCTGTCCGACGCCCGGCGCAATGGCCGTCGCGTACTGGGGGTGTTGCGCGGGAGCGCAATCAACCAGGACGGCGAGAGCAACGGACTGACCGCCCCGAACGGCCCGTCCCAGGAGCGGGTGATCCGCCAGGCCCTGGCCGGAGCGGGCCTGTCGGCGGCGGACGTCGACGCGGTCGAGGCCCATGGCACGGGCACCCAGCTCGGTGACCCGATCGAGGCACAGGCGCTGCTGGCCACGTACGGCGAGGACCGGACCGAGCCGCTGTGGCTGGGGTCGCTCAAGTCGAACATCGGACACACGCAGGCTGCCGCGGGGGTCGCGGGCGTGATCAAGATGGTCATGGCCATGCGCCACGGTGTCCTGCCGAGGACACTGCACGCCGATGAGCCGACCGCGCACGTCGACTGGTCGGCGGGCGGCGTGGAGTTGCTGACCGAGCAGCAGGCCTGGCCGGATGCCGGCCGGCCGCGCCGCGCAGGTGTCTCCTCGTTCGGCATCAGCGGGACCAACGCGCACGTGGTCATCGAACAGGGCGATCCGGACGAGGTGCCCGATGCCGATGAGCCGGCCGGCACCGAAGCGCGGACCGTCCTGGTCCCGTGGCTGGTGTCCGCGCGAACCGCGTCGGCGCTGACCGCACAGGCCGAACGTCTGTCCGCGGCGGTGTCCGCCACATCGGCGCCCACGGCCGCCGATGTGGCGTGCACCCTCGCGAAGGGCCGGGCCGCGCTCGACCACCGCGCGGTGGTGCTCGGCTCCGGGCGCACGGAACTGCTGTCCGGACTGGACGCGCTGGCCAGGGGTGAACGCGCACCGGGCCTGACCGTCGGCGCCGCGGGTGCCGCGCCGAGCGTCGCGGTCCTGTTCTCCGGGCAGGGCAGCCAGCGGCTCGGCATGAGCCGGGAACTGGTGCGGGACTTCCCGGTGTTCGCCGAGGCGTGGAACGCTGTCGGCGAGGCGTTCGCCCCGCTGCTCGACCACGCGATCGACGACGTGGTGGCCGCCGAGCCCGGCTCCGAACAGGCCGCGCTGCTCGACGAGACGGCCATGACGCAGCCCGCGCTGTTCGCCTTCGAGGTGGCGGCGTACCGGCTGCTGGAATCGTTCGGCGTCGAGCCGTCGGTCCTGGTCGGCCACTCGATAGGGGAGCTCGCCGCCGCGCACGTGGCGGGCGTGTTCTCGCTCGCCGACGCGGCGCGCCTGGTCGCCGCGCGCGGCCGGCTGATGCAGGCCCTGCCCAGGGGCGGCGCCATGGTGGCAGTCCAAGCAGGCGAGGACGAGATCCGCGAGGTGCTGGACGGTCAGGAGGGTTCCGTCTCCGTCGCCGCGGTGAACGGTCCGACCTCCACCGTCATCTCCGGTACGGAGGACGTGGTCCTCGGCATCGGGTCGATGCTCTCCGGCGCGGGGTACAAGACACAGCGGCTCCGCGTCTCGCACGCCTTCCACTCGCCGCTGATGGAACCCATGCTGGCGGAGTTCGAGCAGGTGGCACGCTCGGTGTCGTACGCGGCGCCGCGCGTCGCGGTGATCTCGAACGTGACCGGTGGACCGGCTGAGAGCGGCCGGCTCGAGCGGCCCGAGTACTGGGTGAGCCATGTGCGCGAGGCCGTACGGTTCGCCGACGGCGTACGGGCGGCGGTGGCCGCAGGGGCCGAGGTCTTCGTCGAGGTCGGCCCGGACGGGGTGCTGTCCGCCATGGCCCAGGAGACCCTGGCCCAGGCCGCGCCGGACACGCCCGCGATCCCGGTGGCGCGCAAGGCGCGGTCCGAGTCCCGCTCGGCCACCGAGGCGCTGGCCCGGCTGCACGTCATCGGGGTGCCGGTGGACTGGGAGGCCTATCTCGCTGTCGCCGGTGCAGCGGGCCGGCGGGCCGACCTGCCCACCTACGCCTTCGACCGGCAGCGCTACTGGGTGCCCGCCGAAGCGCCGAAGGGTGACCTCGCGGGCTCGGGGCTCGACATGATCGACCACCCGTTCCTGGCCGCGGCCACCGACCTCGCGATCGGCGACCAGACGGTCCTCAGCGGCCGGATCTCGCCCGCCGACGACCCCTGGCTGGCCGACCACGGCATCGTCCGCGGTGCCGTACTCCCGGGGGCGGCCTACGTGGAGATGGCGCTCCAGGCCCTGGACGTGGCCGCGTGCCGCCGTATCGAGGAACTGACGCTGCAGGCACCACTGGCCCTCGGCGACGACGAGGTCCGGTTCCAGGTCACCGTCGGCGCTGTCGACGACAGGGGCCGCAGCGAGATCGCCTTCCACTCCCGGGCGGCAGGGGCGAGGTCATGGACCCAGCATGCCACCGGTGTGCTGTCCACGACCCCGGCGCCCGCACCGGAGCCCACGCCGGAGGCGTGGCCGCCGCCCGGGGCGAAGCCGGTCGAGCCGGCCGACCTCTACCCCGCCCTCGTCGACCGCGGTTACGTCTACGGCCCGGCCTTCCAGGGCCTGCGCGGCCTGTGGCACGCGGGCGACGAGGTGTACGGAGAGATCCGGCTTCCCGACGGCGTGCCGCACGCTTCGGCGGGTTTCGCCGTACACCCGGCCCTGCTGGACGCGGCGCTGCACCCGGTGCTGTCGCTGCTCGGCGCGGACCCCGGCCAGGTGCTCCTGCCCTACTCCTTCGCCGGTGTGTCGATCCACGCGACCGGGGAAGCGGACCTGCGCGTCCGGGCAGTACGGGTCAGCGCCCACGAGGTGTCGCTGATGCTCACGGGCACGGACGGGGCACCGGTGCTGTCCGTCGAGTCTCTGACGTTCATGCCCGCCTCCATGGAACAGCTGGCCCGCCAGGCGACGGCCGAGTCCCTGTCCACCGTCGAGTGGACGCCGCTGCCCGGCGCGACCGAATCCGGCCGCCCGGTTGCCCACGGGGAGTTCACGCACGTGGCCGCGAGCGGGGACGGGGACGTACCCGAATCGGCACGGGCGACCGCACAGGACGTACTCGCCCTGGTGCAGAGCTGGTTGCACGACAGCTCCGACGAGAACCGGCGGGTGATCGTGACGCGCAACGCGGTCGCGGTCACCGCGGACGACACCCCCGATCTCGCCTGCGCCCCGGTCTGGGGCCTGGTGCGATCGGTCCAGGCGGAGCACCCGGACCGGTTCGTCCTCGTCGACACCGACGGACACGAGGATTCGCTGCGTGCCCTGCAGTCGCTGGAACTGTCCGGCGAACCCCAGATGGCGGTGCGCCGCGGCGTGGTTCACGTGCCACGGCTGGCTCAGGCTCAGCCCCCGGCCCCGGCGGACGGCGGCCCGGCCTGGGACCAGGGCACGGTGCTGCTCACCGGCGCGACAGGCGGGCTCGGCGCGCTGTTCGCCCGGCACTTGGTGGCCGAGCGCGGGGCACGGCGGCTGCTGATGCTCAGCAGCCGCGGACCGGCGGCCCCGGGCGCCGCAGAGCTGGCCGAGGAGCTGACCGCGCTCGGCGCGGAGGTCACGCTGTCCGCCTGCGACGTGTCCGACCGGGACATGCTGGCCGAGCAGATCGCCCAGCTCCCGGCGGACTCGCCGCTGACCGCGGTCGTTCACATGGCGGGTGTGCTGGATGACGCCAGTGTGGAGTCCATGACACCGGAGCAGGTCGACCGGGTGTTCCGGCCGAAGGCCGACGCCGCGTGGCACCTGCACGAACTGACGAAGGACCACCCGCTCTCGGCGTTCGTGCTGTACTCGTCCGTCGCTGGTGCGGTCGGTACTCCCGGACAGGCGAACTACGCCGCGGCCAACACCTTCCTGGACGCCCTGGCGGCCTACCGCAGGGCGGCGGGCCTGCCCGCGGTCTCCCTGGCTTGGGGTCCTTGGGCGCTCGGTATGGCGGGCACGCTCAGCGAGGTCGACCTGGCGCGGTTCCGGCGCAACGGGATGGTGCCCCTGGAGGCCGCGGAGGGAACCGTGCTGTTCGACACCGCGCTCGCGCTCGACACGGCACTGGTCGTACCCGCCGTACTCGACAAGGCGGCACTGCGACAGCACACGAACCTGCCCGCCCTGTTCCGCGGCATGGTCACACCGCGGCGCGGGCAGACGCCGGCGAGCGGTGCGCCGAGCGAACCGCCGGTCGTGGGGCGGCTGGTGGACCTGACACCCGAGGAGCGGTCCGACGAACTGATGGCACTGCTGTTGTCCACCTCGGCCCTGGTACTGGGCTATGCGTCCACCGAAGACATCGACGCAGAGATGTCGTTCAAGGAGATCGGGTTCGACTCCCTGAGCGGGGTGGAGTTCCGCAACCACGTCAGGAAGGACACGGGCGTGGAGATCCCGGCGACGGTGATCTTCAACTACCCGACCCCGGCGGCGCTGGCGGTCCACCTGCGGGACCGGATGTTCCCCGATGACGGCCCCGCCCCGGAGCTGCAGGACGACGAGGCCGAGGCAATGGACGAGCTGGACGAGTTGGACGAGGAGATCGACGCCATGGACATCGCCGAGCTCGTGCAGCGAGCCTTCTCCGAGTGAAGGACGGGACGATGACCAGGCAGGGTGTGGCGTTCACGCTGTTCCCCGTCGTCGGGGGCGGCGGGGAGGCCAGGCGTGAGCCGGTCTTCAGCCGCTCCGTGATCCGCGTACCCGGCAGGAAGTAACAACGACGAAGGGGGCGACCAGGGCCCGGGAGTCTCCGGAACCCTGGTCGCCCCCTGCCGGGCGACGCATCAGCGGACGAGCACCTCACGGATGCGGGCGATCACGGACGGCGCGTGCTCGTTGAGGTAGAAGTGGCCACCGGCGTACTCGTGCAGCGTGAAGTCGCCCGCCGTGTGGCCTTCCCACGCCTCGGCCTCGGCGCGGGTGACCTCCGGGTCGACGTCGCCCGTCAGCGTGACCACCGGGCAGCGCAGCAGCGGCGTACCGGGATGCCTGCGATAGGTCTCGGCAGCCTTGTAGTCGGCCCGGATCGCCGGCAGCAGACTGCGCAGCAGCTCGTCGTCCTCCAGCAACTCGGGGCTGGTGCCGCTGAGCGCCTTGATGGTACCGAGCAGCGTTTCGTCGTCACTCAGATACACCGTGCTGTTCTCACGGTGGCAGGACGGCGCCCGCCGGCCGGAGGCGAACAGCATCATCGGATCGAAGCCCCCCGCCTCGAGCCGCAGCGCGACCTCATAGGCAAGGGTCGCGCCGAGGCTGTGTCCGAAGAGCGCGAGCGGACGGTCCGTCCAGGGCTGCAGCTCATCGGCCAGGATGTCGGCGAGCTTGAAGAGGTCGTCAATCGGCGCCTCGGTACGCCGGTCCTGCCGTCCCGGGTACTGCACGGCCAGTACGTCGACGGCGGGCGACAGCGCCTGGGCCACCGGAAAGTAGTACGTGGCCGACCCGCCCGCGTGCGGAAAGCACACCAGCCGCGTCGGGGCCGCGTCAGCCGGGTGGTAACGCCGCAGCCAGTCGCCGGTCTTCGTGATCGATTCGCTCATGTTCTCCTTCTCCCCCATAGATTGCTGACAAATTATGAAAAACCACACAGTAAACGGACTTTGACGATCGACGATCATCAAAGTCCGACCGCCCCGACTCCACCGGCCCGGAACGGCGCCCAGCTCTGCGCGCGTACGAGGCGGCCGTCCGCCGACTCCCCGACCGCAGCTCGCGCAGGAGCTGCGGCCCGGCGACGCGAGAAGGAGCCTGCGGCAGACCGGGTTGGGCCCGAAGAGCGACCCGCGAGGACGCTCGTCCGCCGCCGCCATCACCGACCTGCTCAGCGACCTGCTCAGCGGCCTGAAGTCAACAAGACCGACAAGACGCGCCACCGCGAAACAAAGTGACCAAGTGTCCAACATTCGGACTCGATGGAGACCGAAATGCGAAAGCCCAACGGGCAACACACTGACCGCATTGTCATTCGCTGAACTTTGCCCTACCCTACGTGTAGTTTAGAGGCGAACTAAATGATGGAGGTGAGCAGAGTGGAAGATACTGTCGGCGAGACGCTGAAAAAGCTTGCGGACGCGGTCGGACAGCCGTCCCCCAGGGCACTTGAGAGCGCCAAGGCCCTCTTCCCGTTCATCGCGCACGAATCCGTAATGAACGGCGATTCACCCGTCACCCCGGAGAGCAGGCTGCCCGAATCAGCCGGCCGACACCCTGCCGCCCCCGGCCCCCGGCCCTAGCCCGGCACCACTCTCCAGAGCGAAGGCCCGCAGACCCATTCCCTTGATGGTGTCGAACAGTTCCCTGGCCCGCTCGGAGCGGTCCGCCTCGACCGCCATGGCACGCTCCAGATGCTTCAGGCACCGGCCCCTGAGGGGGCCGATGGATCCGCGCGCCAGCCCGAGCGTCGCACTGACCTCGTCGTACGACATGGGCGGATCGGCCACCAACAGGCCAAGGAGAGCCTGACACTTGGGCGAGAGCGAGCAGTAGGCGAGGAGGACCTCGTCGCGCGTCTCCTGCTTGAGTGCCGCCTCCTCCGGCTGGTTCGCCGACAGCTCGGGGCGGTCGAACACCTCGGGCTCCTCCGCGGGCACGCTCCGCCCCGACTTCCGAATGTGCTTGAGGCTCTCACGACGCGCCGACACGGAGAGCCAGTGCGCCAGCTTCTCCGGCTCCCTGAGCTGCCCCAGATGCTGGATCACCCGCATCCAGGTCGTCTGGATGACGTCTTCACAGTCAGCCGTGGCGAGCCGGTATCCGCGGACTATGGCCCAAATCAGCGGCGTGTAATTGTCGACAATCTTGTTCCAGCTGTCCTGGTTTCCGGCTAAGCATTCATCTACAAGCCTATGCAAAGCATGAGCCTTCACATCTCCCCCGTTCACCCTCATGCGCTCGTCCGGTCGGCGGCTCTTACGCTGCTGCACAGCCGATCACTCACGATGAGAATACATAGCGTCTCGATAACTACCGTCCCTGGCGCTACAGCCGTTAACTATACGGCGCCCCCGGGGTGTGATGTCAACGCTGCCTTTGCGAATCCAAAACCTGGACAGGGCTGGCGAGAAGGAGTAAACGGACCTTGTCAAGAGGCGGAACTTAGCCTCCGTTTAGCACTTTGAGGATGCTTCACCTGACCTTCACCAACACTTCCGAAGTGTCAACCCGGAGTTGACAGAAACTCGGCATCTCCCTGACGCGTTCGGGGATGCATCGGGGTGGAGCAGGTGCCGGCTGAGGTCGCGGCACGGTCGGCTGTCGGTGACCATGTGCCAGATCGCGGTGCTGATCGAGTACTCGACGGCGACCAGGTCCCCGAGGGGACCGCGGCGGCGGTGGGCCGCGCGTAGCAGGCCTGCGGGTAGGTGTCCTTGGGCTCTCACCGCGCCGACTGCCACGAGGCCGAGTGCTCCCTTGAGACAGGGGTTGCCGGGTCGGACTTGATGTTCCTCTCGCCGCCGGACTCCGCGGTGATCACTTCGAGGATGACCTGGTTGATGCCGGGACGCGCGCCGCACGGCGGCCGCTGCCGCTCCGGTCGCGGAGCCACAGCCCGGGCGGGTTCGCCCGGATACACCTCATGACGTTGGCCGGCGTCCACGTGCGGTGCTTCATCAGCGAGGCAGCGGATCGGGGAAGCCGGCCCGGTTGTGGCCGGCCGATGACCGTCAGCGCGCACCGGTCCTGGCCACCTAGGCCCTGTCCGGGCGATCTTCGAGGATCAGCCTGCGGCGTCAGATGCGGTGCATCGCAAGGCGGAGGATCGCCCTCGTACTGGACGTACTTGGGCGACTCCGACAACACAGCGAGGTGCCGTAGCTGGGGGTACCTCCTGGGGGTCCCCCCGGACGGAGTCCTGGGGGAGAAGCTCTGGGGGAGCGTCGCAGGCCCGACAAGATCGCCCGGACAGGGCCTAGCCGGTCGGGCAGGCCCTGCGTCGTCTTCCCGATGACCACGGCGTCCCACTCTCCTGTGCTCATCGGGGCATTGCCTCCACGAGGACTTCAGATCATCCACCCCTTCAGATCGCCCCGGGGTCCCCGAAAACAGCTGTCAGGAGTCGGGGGCGGGCGACTCGGGTGCGGGGGGATCGGGCTCGAAGCCCGGCATTCCCGCGACCGCCTCGGCACGGTACGGAATCCGGGCGCCCAGCTGGCTGAGCATGGCCAGTTCCCCCATCCACACCCGCTGTACGATCGCGTGCTCCGGGTGCATCACCATCCGGCTCCTGAGGATCTCCGCATCCTTGGTGAGCGTGGCTCTGCGCACGGCCTCGCGCATCCACTCGCGGTCGAAGGCGAAGACCTCTTCGTTCAGCGGCTGCACCAGCATCTCCATCGACCTGCTCAGCCAGCCCAAGTCCTCGGGCTTCTCGTCCCCTTCGTCCTTACGTTCCTTGAGCAGTCCCGCCTCCCGCATCACCTCCGCCATCTGCTCCGGGTCGCCGTCGGCGCAGGCCCGCATCACCGGGCCCATCCATGGCACCAGCCCGTCGGGGAGCCGGGCCACGGCGCCGAAGTCGAGCACCCCGAGCCTGCCGTCGTCGGTGAGCCGGAAGTTCCCCGGATGCGGGTCGGCGTGCATCAGGCCGCAGCGGTTCGGTCCCGCGTGGTGGAACCGTGCGAGCAGCAGCCCCAGCCGGTCCCGGTCCTCCTGCTCGCCGTCGGCCATGACCACGGACGCCGGTGTGCCGTCCAGCCACTCGGCCACCAGGACCCGGTCGGTGGCCTCGACCAC
The DNA here is from genome assembly GCF_036057275.1 of Streptomyces sp. NBC_00390. Taxonomy (NCBI): domain Bacteria; kingdom Bacillati; phylum Actinomycetota; class Actinomycetes; order Kitasatosporales; family Streptomycetaceae; genus Streptomyces; species Streptomyces sp. NBC_00390. The sequence goes on from NZ_CP107945.1 coordinate 2,185,534, forward strand.
CCGGGGCACCACGAAGTCCGGGTCGTCGGCGAACGCCTCGGCGAACGCCGCCTGGGACTCAGCCTCCAGGAGGTAGTCCAGCTCCTCGGTCATCTGCTCGCGCAGCTCCGCCACCACCTCCTTGACGTCGAGCTCGCCGCCGGTCACCCGGTCGATGATCCAGCCCATCCGGGTCAGATGACCGAAGTCCGAGGTGAGTGCCTCGGCGGCACCGGGGTGCTGGACCTTGACCGCTACATCCCTGCCGTCGTGCCAACGCCCCCGGTGCACCTGGCCGATGGAGGCGGTGGCCACCGGTCGGTCCGTGAACTCGGGCAGCAGCTCACGCCAGTCGTCCCCCAGCTGCTCGCGCAGCACGGTGTGGACCGCACGGGCCGGCAGGGCGGGCCCGCTCTCCTGCAGGCTGGTCAGCGCCGCCCGGTAGGGCCGTACGAGATTCTCCGGCAGGGCGCTCTCCATCACGCTGAGCACCTGGGCGAACTTCTGTGCGCCACCCTTGAGTTCACCGATGACGGCGAAGAGCTGCTTGGCGGTGCGCTCCTCGATCTCGGTCCTGATCAGGTCCTCGGCACCGCCCGCGAGCCGCCGGGCCAGGCCGAAAGCGGTGCGCCCCGCGAAACCGAGCGGCAGCGACGCCATCTTCAGGGACCGCCGCACGGTCCCCTTCGGCAGCTCGCTCACCGGTCCGTACCACCGTTCCTGGAGAGCAGGACTATCCCGTCGTCGACCTGTACAGCGAAGGTCTCGACCGGCTCGGACGCCGGGGATTCGAGCGCCGCACCGGTGCGCAGACAGAAGCGGCTGAAGTGCCAGGGACAGCTGACGCTGCCGTCGTCCTCCAACTCGCCTTCCGAGAGCGGAATTTCCTCGTGTGTGCACTTGTCGCGCACCGCGTACACCGTGCCGCCGGAGTTGGCGAGGAGGACCTGCACCCCGTCGAATTCCACGCTCAGCAGCTCCCCTTCCGGCAGGTCTGCCAGCTTCGCCACGGGGATTCCTTCCTTGATCTCCACAGCACTCTTCCTCTCGGTCGGCGGGGATCCGGCCGCGGTGACAGCCGCTCTCCCCCCTCTCTGATCCGCCCGGAGGCACCGTGGATACACCTGACGGCCGCGTCCTGTCCGCGTCGGTGCTCAGGGTGTACGACGCGTCCCGCCCACCGTGGCCGGGGCCGGTGCGGTACTTGCTCGTCAGGACCACACCTCCCGGCATCATCTCCATGCGCGCCTCGATGAGGTCCTGCACCAGCGACCGAAATTCAGGTGCCTGCAGAGGGCTCGCTGAACCTGCCCCGTCAGAACGGGCGCCGAATGAACGTCACGGCCCACCGTGAGGTGCCGCCGCCGGGCTCGGGCTGAGCGGCGTCACACACCCGAGGCGTGGGGTTCGGCTGCGACCGGGCACCACGTCACCGTGGGCGAGCACCGCTCTCCAGTGCGCAGACCCTCGTCACTGTCGTCCTGTTCATCGGGCACGCCCACTGCCATGCCCGCCACGACGGTCGCCGTCAGCTCGGACATCGACGGGCTCGCGCCCTGCGAGCATCATGGCTTGCAGCAGCACGCGCCCGACCGGTTCATCACGCGAGGGCCAGGCAGCCTCGATGGTGAGCCGCTGCCGCGTGCCCTGGGCCAGCCAGCGGTGTACGGCCTGCTCGTTACGGGTGATGACCTGTTGAGTGCACCACTGCGCGGTCGCGCGGTCAGGGTAGGTGGCGGAACGTGTACGCACGGCAAGACCTCAATCAATGGTGAAGCTCCAGAAGATGCCGACCTCTGTGGCGGAGAGGGCGATTACGCCACAGTCAGCCGTGTGCTCGGTGAAGCCCTCGTAGACACCTTCGCGAGCGAACACATCGGCATGGGGATTCTCCCGCGCTGTTGCCGCATTGGTGAAGTACTGAGCATCCCCCCGAACCTATCCGGCACGACACTCGCGTGAGACGTCAGCTCTTCCTCCCGCACGGCAAAATCAGGAATGTCTTCCACTTGGAACCATTCCCCCAGGAGGGTGACCATGATCTGTTCAGCCCCCTTCCTGGACACAGGGAAGGCGAAACCGAAATCTGCCGGCGTGACTGCAATGAAAGGATTGTCCAGACCAGTGCCGTAATTGCGCCCTTCAGGCGCCATAACCAGTTTCAACCAGCCACGCGGCTCCTCCGCCTTCAACTGCATGACATCGAGCGCGTCCAGCCGCCAGTCCGCATGCCGTCGTGCACCGACAGCCGCGAACATGCCTTCCCCGAAAAGGGCATGCAAGGAGCGGCTCCAAGATGCCCTGTCCACCTGAGTCACAGGCTTCCCCGTTCTTCGAGAGTGACCGCACTACGGGTGCTGGGTCTTGCCAGTGGGCATGGAGGTGAGAACGACGAAAGGCGGATGTCCCCCAGGGTGGGGCTTGAGGACAACCCAGACGTTGGTGACGTCGCGAGCAGCCGGGTCACCACGGTTCCACGATCTACCGACGACGTCGTTCGTCGGCAGGAGGAGTGCGCGCGACGAGTTCGGGCCCGGATTACCCGCAACCCAGTTGTCGATCTTTCTTTGATTCGATGGTTCATCGAGAGCGGCTTGAGTATAGCGCCGTGCGTCAGCAAGAGTTTCGAACGACGACACAGCCTCGGGGCGGATGCCGTTGGGTCTGACCAATTGCTGATCCCTCAGCCTCTGCTCCAGTTGTTCATCCGTTTTCCCGATGTGCTTGTCCACCACATGGGATCCGACCATGCCCTCCTGGTTCGCAAGATCGATCGGATACTTGTGATTGCTTTCGTCGTCACCGGGGACTGTGTAGAGCGGACGATCCTTGAATTCGGTCAGGGCGCGGGCGCCGAAGGATTCCGCCCGCGCCGACTCGGCATTGAGAGCTCGTAACACGATCTTGGCGAGTGTGGTCGGGTCATGGCGTGCGTCGGATTCATGCGTGCCTCGGGGGATCCACCAGAGCTTCGGACCGGCCCGGTCTGGCTGCTCTCGGCTGCCTGGTCGTCTCTCGGTGATGCGGCGGGTGCTTCCGGTACGGTCCGCAGCATGACTGGCGCGTTCGACGTGGCCGAGGCTCTGGACGGCGGAATCTCCGACCGGGAGCGGGCGTGGGCGTTCATCAGCGGCTTCGCCGCTGCTTGGGGCGAGCCGCTGACCGAGGGCGACGGCACGCCAGCAGCGGAATTGGCGCGGGCCGAGGCGACGCTCCGCTGCTCCCTGCCGGCCGCGCTGCGTGAGGTCTACACGCTCCTGGGCGCGCGGTTCGACCTGATCGGCAACCAGGATCCCTTGCTGCCGCCCGCCGAGATGTTCGTGCATGACGAGTGCGGCGGTGTCCTCGTTTTCCGCAGCGAGAATCAGGGCTGCGCCTTCTGGGGCGTGCGCCTGCGCGACCTTGATCAGGACGATCCGCCGGTGTTCGTCCAGGCGCGGCACGGCTGGGTGCAGTTCTTGGACCGGGTGTCCCTGGCCTGCGTCGAGCTCGTACTGAGCGAGGCGCTGTTCGGCGGTGGAGGTCGGCTGTACAACGCGTGCGAGCTGTCGGCGGACCTGCTTGGTGCGGTGCCCGAACGCTTCCAGCGGGTCGCACTGCCCGACTACCCGATGTGGACGGGTCCGGAGGACTTTCCAGTGCGTTGGTTCTCCGCCCCGGGGCAGCTGCTGCGCCAAGACGGCTTGGGCGTCCACAGCTGGCTGCACGTCCGGGGCCGGACCCGGGCTGACCTGGAGGCGATCTGTGCGACCGTCCCCGGGCAGTGGGCCCTGGGATACACCGAGTCACTCGACGCCGAACCGCTGCCCTTCTGAACCCTCAGGATTCAGGCTTGTTGAGGCGTCGCCAGCAGATGAGGCTGCAGGCCAGGGATATGAATGCGTCGTGGAGTTCGGTGCGGCGTTCCCATCGGATGGCGAGTCTTTTGAAGTGGTGGAGCAGGGCGAAGGTCTGCTCGACGACGTAGCGGAGCTTGCCCATGCCCTCGATGTAGAGGTCGTTAAGTCCGCTTCTAGTAGTGGCCTTGCGCGGTTGGGTGAGAAGCCCTTGGCGTCCGAGGCGGCTGCGGGTGACGTTCATGTCTGGGCCGTCGGTGGGCAGGACGAGTAGTGGTGCCGTTCGCAGACCCTGAATGTCTGGTCGGGGATGCTGGTTGAAGGCATGCACGATCTGCTGGTAGGCGGTGCCTTGGTCGTGAGGGCCGGACCGTGATCGGATATTAGGTGTTCTGCCCGCCCCATGAGGACACAAGATGGTGCGCATGACTTTGGCCACCCCCATACTGCACACCGCTCGCCTGCGACTGCGACCCTTCACCGACGCCGACGCGGACCCCCTGTTCGCGCTGCACAGCAGCACCTACGTGATGCGCTACTGGGACTCCCCGCCGTGGACCGACCGGGCCCGCGCCGAGCGTTTCATCGCGATGTGCCGGACGATGGCGGACGAAGGCACCGGGGCGCGGGTGGCCATCGACCGTGCCTCTGATGGGGCCTTCGTCGGCTGGTGCGTTCTGGCCGAATGGAACCCGGACTACCGCAGCGCGTCGTTGGGCTACTGCCTCGCCGAGGCGATGTGGGGCCACGGCTACGCGACGGAGGCGGCACACGCCCTGCTGCAGTGGGCATTCGACACACTGGACCTGAATCGAATCCAGGCCGAGACCGACACGCGCAACGTGGCATCTGCCCGGGTCCTGGAGAAGATCGGATTCATGCGTGAAGGGACGTTGCGGGAAGACTGCGTCGTGAACGGCGAAGTGTCCGACTCGTGGGTGTTCGGATTGATCAGGCGAGAGTGGCGGCCGTCGGCCGTGCCGATTCCAGCCCACGCAAAGCGGCGCTAAGCCCGTTTCTGGTGGAGATCGCGTCCGGGTTGAGTGAGGAAGCCTTGACGGGTGAGGCGTCCAAGGCGGCTGCGGGTGACGTTCATGGCCGGGTCGTCGGTGGGCATGCCGAGGAGTTCGTGCAGCTCACGGACCCGGAACGCCTGGTCGGGGTGGGTGTTGAAGGCGTTCACGATGACCTGGTAGGCGGTGCTCAACTCAGGCGATTCGGATTCGGTTCCTGCCAGTGCGACTTCTGCGATGACCTTTCGGGCAGTGGCCAGATCGGCAAGCCGTCCTTCGGTCTTGGCCAGGGCGGAGGTCAAGTGCTCTATCTGGTCGTGTAGTTCACCGGCCCGGGCGGTGGTCTCGTCGTGCTGGGCCTGGAGATCTGCCAGGAGTTCGTTGACGTTCATGCGGCCAGTCCGAGGGTGTCGCGCCGTCGCTGACCGCGCCACCCGGTCCTGCTTCCAGGCAGTGATCATCGGCTCGATCAACGCCCACTGGGCATCCGATGAGTCGCTGAGGTACGGCTCCCTCTCCATGCCCCGCATCTCAACATGGACATGCCCAAAGGATGGCCCGCATGGCGACCAAATACCACGATCGAGCGATCACCAACTGACGAAGATCGGACTTAACGCCCACTTAGGGGCACCCTTGCGGGAGATGACGGGCAGGATCCGTCGTTTACGCAGCTCTTCCCGGTTGAGGTTGGAGTCGTAGCCCCGCCGCCTCCTCGCCCCGGCCCAGGTCGCAGTACGGCGCCCGAAAGGGCAGCGGCGGGCGCTTGGGTGGTTGCCCTTGCAGGCGTGTGCGGGAGGCACCGCCTGGCGCAGCATGGGTTGCGGAAGGGGTGAGGGGTCCGTGGTCAACTGCGCAGTGTGCGGGAATCGGTGTGATCCCGGGGAGCAGTTCTGCGGCGCCTGCGGGGCCTTCCTCGAGTGGTCGCGGCCGAACACCCCGGCAGCCGCGGCTCAGCCGGATGCCGCAGTCCCGACCCCGACAGGGCCGGACGTCGCCGTGCCTCGGGAGGAACCCGCAGCCCAGGCGAGCGGGCCGACCGTCCCGCCGAAGCCCACCGCCCCGCCCCTGCGCGCCGTTCAGCCTCATGTCGAGGAGCCCGGGCGTCCGGTGCCGCCGCCGTCGCGGCACGGAGATGCCGCCGAACCGCCGCCCCAGGCCGGGGACCTCATCTGCGGCCAGTGCGGCAGCGGAAACGTGCCGACGAGGCGTTACTGCCGACGCTGCGGTGCCTCCCTTGCGGACGCCCCTGTCGTACCCCGGCCGCCCTGGTGGCGGCGGCTGTTCACACGCCGTTCCAGGCCGAAGCCCGTCGCCGGGGAGCGGCCACCGCGCCGGCAGTGGCGGCGGCCGCGGTTCGTCCTGCCTCTGCTGGTGCTTTGCGTCCTCGTGGCGGTCGGGTACGTCTTCCGCGGCGAGGCCGGCCGCGCGCTGGAGGCCGTGAGGGACCGGACGTCGAAGACGGAGCAGATGCATGCGGTGAAGGTGACGGCATCGAGTGCAGGGAAGCAGCACCCGGCCACCCTTGCCGTGGACGGGACCACGGACAAGTACTGGACACCCGCGCTGCCCGGAGCCGCCGAAGGTGAGTATCTGGAGGCCGCGTTCGCCGAACCCGTCCGGCTGCTCGATCTCGTCGTCCATCCCGGCAGCTCGCCTACTGCCGAGAAGTTCCTCACCCAGGCGCGGCCCAGCAGTCTGCTGATAACCGTCACCTCGAAGGACGGCCGGACGACCGTCAAGACCGTCCGACTGGCCGACGTGCCGGGAGGGCAGCGCTTCCACCTCGCCGTCAGCGATGCCGTCCGGGTCCGGCTCACGGTCCAGGGTGTGTACGGGGGCCGGGCCGACCGGTATCTCGCCTTCGCCGAGGTCGAATTCTTCAGACGGCGCTGAGCCGGGTGTCTCAAACGACACCCAGGGTATGCAGCATCTGCGCGTGCCGGCGCTCCGCGTGCCGGGCCGCCACCGGGTCACCGGCTTGCCGGTGGGCCGCGATCAGCAACCGCCACACCGCGTCCTGGAACGGGTCCAGGGACAGCGCGTGCGCGGCGGCCGCCACCGCAGCCGCCGCGCGGTTCCGGCCGAGTTCCACTTCGGCCAGCGCGTGGGCCGCCCGCACCGCCTGGTTGCGATACTGCTCACGGATCGGCACCACCCACTCCGCCGGGCCGTCCTCCGGCAGTAACTCCCCGGTGTAGAGCCGCAGGGCCCGCCCCAGCGCCCCGGCCGCCCGATCCGCATCCCCGCGCGCTGCCGCCCGCAGGCCCTCCCCGGCCGCGGCCTCGAAGGCCTGCACGTCGCAGCTGGCCCCGGGGGCCAGCACCAGCATGTACGCCTCTCCCGACCGCACCAGCACCTGGGCCCTCCCTCGTCCGGTGCCCGGTTCCAGGACGGTCCGCAGGGCCGAGACCGCGACCTGCAGTCCGCGTCCGGCCGTATGTGCCGGGCTCTCCGGCCATAAGGCGGCCATCAGCTCCTCCCGGTGGACGGGCCGCCCCGCGTGGACGGACAGCAGCCGGGCCAGCGCCCGTACTCGCGGCCGGGTGCGGCTCCAGTCCAGCGGGCGCCCCGCCAGTGTGGCCTCGTACCGTTGGAAGCAGCGCAGAGACAGCGACGCGGACGGAGCCCCGTCGGTGCGGTGCAGGGTGCCCGCGTGCCGGTCCGGCCGTGCGCAGCGCCGGGCCAGATGCGCCCGCAGCAGCGGCACTTCGGTCTCCAGGCCGTACTCCTCGGCGAGTTCCGGCGCGTCGGCCCCGTCGTGGCCGCCGGGGTCATCGGGTCCCCGTTCCATCGCACGCACCAGCCGGGGCGGTAACGCCTCCAGCACTTCCCGGTCCAGATAGGTGCGCAGGGCGGCGGACTCCAGCGGATCGCGGCCCGCGAGCACCGCCTGCCTGCTGAGGCTGAGGACACCGGGCCAGCCCTGGGTGAGTTCGGCGAGCTCCCGCGTGACCTCCGGGGCGTCCGGGAAGACGGAGGCGATCTCGCTTTCGCCCAGCCGCAGTTCACGGGCGCGCAGCACGGCGGTGTCGGCCAGTTCCAGCCGGGTGAGGTTCAGCGCGGGCATCCGACGGCCGGCCAGGATCAGCCGCAGGTTCCGCGGCGCCAGCACGGCCAGTTCCTCCAGTAATGCCTCGGCAGGGCTGCCGTGCACGTGGTGGACCCCGTCGACGAGCAGCAGGACCGGATCCGCGCGGTGCTCGACCGCCAGCAGGACGATCTCCACGGACACCGGGTCGGGAAGCTCCAACTGCTTTCCCAGACTGGCGAGCAGCGAAGGCACCCCGAGAGTGTCACGGCACGGCCGCCAGTGCAGCACCTTCCCGGGGAAGGCCTCCGCAGTCCGCGTGAGCAGGGTGGTCTTGCCGTACCCGGCTGGAGCGACGAGCAGCGTCAGCGGTGCCGTCCCCCGAGCGAGCCCCGGCACCAGACGCTCGCACACGGTTTCGTGCATAAGGGCCTCCTCCCCCGACAGGAGGTCAAGGATGGTGCTCACTCTCCGCACCGGCGGAGTAACTGATTACCCCATAGGGGCTTGGGCGTGCAACATGCGTGCTCCCTGGGTGTTCCGTGCGCCCGTGGTCATTCGCGGCCGCGGGCCGGGCGACGGCGCGCAGGGCGTACGCCCCGCTACGGCTCCGCGACCACCTGGACGGTGAACGGCAGATGCACCGGCCGGTTGCGGGCCACGAGTGCCGACACGGCCGCCTCGTCCACCGACTCCGTGCCGGGGACCCGCAGCCGCACGGTCAGGTGCGGCTGCGGCGCACCCGGGAGCGGGGTCAGCGCGGTGGCCGACCACACCGTGCCGCCGCTTTCCTCGATCTCCGGGGTGACCCCGAACACCTGGCAGATCTGCTCCGCGAGTCCCTTCGCGGTGCCCCGGGTGGCGTGCGCGGGAACCGCTCCGCGTACCTCGCCCTCCGCGCCCACCCAGGCCGCGAGCAGCGCCAGGAAGTCGTCGGGGGCCAGGCGCGGGTCGAAGTACGCGGGAAGGCTGTCGAGCACACCCAGCACGGGCGCCAGGACCTCGTCGAGGGCATCCGTGAGCCGGTGGACGAGGTCGTCGTCCGCGTACACGCCCGGCAACCGGGCTCCCAGCGGATGGCTGGTCCGCAGCCCCGGCACGATCCGGCGCTCAGTCATCACCGGTCACCTCCACTCGTGTCACACCACCCGCACCTGGTGGTCGTAGCTGAAGACCAGCGAGCCCGCGTCCAGCGTGATCCGCTCCGCCGGTTCGCCGCGCCGGCGGGTCTGAAGGTCCGCAGGGAACAGCCGTACGCTCTCCACCGCCTCCACCCCGGCGACCTGTTGGAGCACCGCGAAGACCTCGCCGCTGTGCACGGCCCGCCCGAACGGCCAGCCGCCCCCGTCCGGCCCGCCGGTGAGCGGGTTCAGACGGCGGTACAGGGCGGCGAGCGCGGCCCGCTGCACCCTGGCCGCCGGGACGCCGGCCGCCGCCTGGAGCACCGCGACCACCGTCACGCCCTGGTAGTACGGCGGCTCGACGACCAGCCGTGCGCCCAGCATGCGCCGCGCGTCCAGATACGCCGCGACCCGGGCCAGGAGCTGGTCCTGGCAGGCCATCTGCCCGAACTCCAGGCGTCCTTCGCCGTCGTCCTCGGCGGCCGGGACCAGCAGCACCCGTACCCCGCCCGCACCCGCGTCCACGCACCGTACCCGGGCAATCTCGGGGGCCATCTGCCTGGTCAGGTACTCGTAGTCGTCGGCCGTCACGGCCCGCTCCCGGGTGCGCAGCGCCGATGCACCGCGCAACCGGGCGTTCGCCACTTCCTCGCCGTCGACCCCGCCGCTCGCCGCCCTCCGGTTCTCCACCCGTGCGATGTACGGGATCGAGCTGCGCAGCACGGCGAGCGCGCGGCGCGCCACATTGCCGCGCCGTCCGCCGCCCGCGAGATACGAACGGACCCGCACCGGGACGCCCTTGGCGGGAACGGCCCCGTACTGGCGGAGGGTGCCGTCGGCCTGCCGTACCGCCGGGCCGAAACTCACCTCACCGGTGCTTCGGTCCAGTCGAATGTGCCGGTCCCGGGGGCCGGATTCGCCGAAGTGCTCGACCTCGGTCCACTCCGTCCAATCGCCTCCGGGGGCCGCGGTCTCCACGACGAACGGCGGACCGCCCGCCACCACGGGTGCCCGGTCCAGCGTGAACGACTGGGCGGGCACGCTTTCGGAAACCCCGAGGAGTTCCTCGCCCGCCCGTTCGGCGTGCACGGCCGGGGCTGTCCCGCCGATGGTGAACGCCTCGGCGGACAGCAGCTCCGGGGTCGCCGAGTACGTACGCTGCCCCTCGACGGGGGCCTGCACCACGCACCGCAGCCAGCCTGCCCGCTGCCTGGCCTCCACGGAGGCCAGGTGCCCGGCGGGCAGCTGGACCAGTACATCGCCCGGCCGGTTGAAGCCGCCCGTGCCGTCGCGGTCGACCTCGCAGGGGGTCCAGCCCTCGGCCGTCCATGCCTCCCAGGCCAGCGGCGGGTGTTCGGGGTCGATGCCGTGGCCGGCCACCGGGAAGTCGAGCCGCAGCGCCACCACGCAGGACGGCGCGGCCCGAGAGAGGCCGAAGAGCACGGCGTCGCCGGGGCGCGGCACGGCGGAGAAACAGGGCACCCCGTGGCCTCCGGCCAGCTCGGACCCCTGGTCGGCGGCCACGGAGTCCGGTTCTCCGGTGACGACGGCGAGGGCGGTCAACTCCACGGGGACGACGACCAGTTCCCGGACGGTCGAGAAGACCACCGCCTCCTCGGTCTCGGTGCGGTGCGTGGCGACTTCGGTCCCCTCCCGCACCTGCACGGTCTGGTCCTGCGGCGCCGAGAGCCAGAAGGTGACGTCGGTGCGGGCGGCCGTGGGCGGGTGCAGGGTGAGCCCGATCAGGTCGAGGAACGCCAGGTGGTTCTTGTCCGGGACCCGGTTCAGCCGGTAGATCAGCTGATCGGTCATGTGCGCGAATGCCTCGATCAACGTGACGCCCGGGTCGGAGACGTTGTGGTCGCTCCACTCGGGGCAGCGCTGCTGCACCATCCGCTTGGCCTCGTCGACGAGGTCCTGGAAGCGCCGGTCGTCGAGATTGGGTTCGGGCAGGTTCACCGGTCACCTGCCTCCGCGGAGCCGTTCTCGTGTGCGGGGATCACATAGAACGGAAACACCAGGTTCCGGGGGTCGTTCGTGCCCCGGGGCGCGTACCGGATGTCGATGTAGAGGGTGCCCTCGTCCTGCGCGTCGAAGGTGACGTTGACGTCGACCAGATCGATCCGTGGCTCCCAGCGCTCCAGCGACAGCCGCACCTCGTACGCGAGGTGGGCGGCGGTGGCCGCGTCGGCGGGCGCGAAGACGTGGTCGTGGATCGCGCACCCGAACTCCGGGCGCATGGGCCGCTCGCCGGGTGCGGTGCCGAGGATCAGCCGCATGCTCTCCTCGATCTCCCGGTCCCCGCCGACCAGGGCCACGGCCCCGGTCGCGTCGGTCCGTACCGGAAAGGCCCAGCCGGAACCGATGAACTGCTCTCCCACCGCCCTCAGCCCCCGATCAGCACGGTGACCGCGCCCATGACGATCGGCGCCCCGCACGCGGCCAGGTCGCCCACGCGCGCGGCCGGCATGCCGCCGATGAGAACGGTGGGGCAGCCGGGCGGGGCGATCACGGACGGCGGGTGCACGGCCGGGGGCGGGAACGAGCAGATGTGGGGGGTCGAGACGACGGCCGCGGGCATCCCCGCGATGAGCACGGTGGGCACCCCGGGCGGCCCGATCACCCCCGGGTGCCCGGTGGGGTCACCGACACGTGCGGCAGGCGGCATCTCGTACGACTCCTCAGGCTGGTTGATCCGCTGGGTTGATGCGCTGGGTTGATGCGGTTGGCTGCTGCGGTCGGTTGTCACGGCTGGTCGACATGGCTAGTTGATGCGGACGAGGGTGGCGCTGATGGAGCAGCTGGCACCGCCCTTGATCTCGGTGCTCGCCTTCCCGTCGACCCCGACGGTGGTGCCCTTGACCTCGACCTGGCCGTTGGTCTGCAGCTTCACCGCGCCCGCACCGCCGTCGACGTCGACCCCGGTCTGGGCCTTGACCTGGACGGATTGACCGGACAGTTCGAGCTTTCCGGTGCCGGCGTCCATGCTGATGCCCTGCTCGGCCTTGACGGTGACCTTCTCCTTGGCGGTGATCTCGACCTTGCCGTCGCTGTGCACGGTGACGGAGGTGGTCTTCTGATCGAGGTGCAGGGTGAGTTTGCCGTCGCCGGTTGCCAGGCGTACGCCCTTGGGCCCGTTCGCGGCGTCCAGCAGCTCCAGCCGGTTGCCGGAACGGGTCACCAGGGAACGGCGGTTGGTGGCCCCGCTCGTGGAGTCGACGAGCGCGCAGTCGTGCTCGGACGGCTTGTCCTGGCCGTTGTAGAGCCCGCCGAGGACATAGGGACGGTCCACCCGGCCCTGTTCGAAGCCGACCAGCACTTCGTCGCCGACCTCCGGACCGAAGATGCCTCCGCCTCCCTTGCCGCCGAGGTCCGCGGTCCTGGCCCAGTCGCTGACGTACTCCCCGTCCAGCCAGGGGAAGGCCAGCTTCACCCGGCCCCGGCCCTCGGGGTCCCGGGTGTCGGTCACCGTCGCGTTGACGAGCCCGCCGATGCGGTCCTGGGGGAGTCCGCCGCCCCCGCCCGAGGCGAGCCCGTACAGCGAGCGGTTGGAGCGGCCGCCCACCGTGATCCATGTCTGGTAGCCGGTGTCCGGATCGAAGACGTGCCGACTGCCGGAGATCGTGTACTTCCCTTCGAAGGGGACCCCGACGTTGGCGAGGGTGACCGCCGTCCCGGCGCGCAACTGCGGAATGCCCATGGCGACCGCGTCGAGCTCCGCGAACGAGGCGGCGAGGTCGGCGGCGAGCGCCTTCGCGGCCTGGTCGGCCTCGGCCTGCGTGCCGTACGGGGTGTCCGTGGCCAGAAAGACGGCCTGGCCGAACGGACCGGCGGCCTGGCCCGGGGCGAGCCCGAGTTGGAGCCGTTCGCTGCGGTCGGCGGGAGCCCGGCCGACGACGGCGGCCTTGGCCTGCACGTCCCAGCCGCGCACCTCGACCTGCTGGACCTGGTCGCTGGCGGTGACCGCGGCATGGCAGCGCAGCAGGTTCCGCCCGAACTCGAGCACGTAGGGGCTGGCCTGCGGCCGGGTGGAGGTGGCGGGCGCCGTCTCGGCCCTCGCCGGATCCCGGAAGGTGAACTTCCCGTCGACGACGGCGACTTCGGCACCCGCGAGATCCGCCAGCCGGTGCAGGAACTCCCAGTCGGTGATGCCCGGCTGGGCCAGGTGCTCGTACACCGTGGTCGTGGAGTCGACCTTGCCGACGGGCAGCCCGGCCCGCTTGGCCACCTGCACGGCGATGTCGGAGGCGGTCATCTGCCGATACCCGGCGACGCGGCGGCCCCGGAAGAACCGGTGCGCGTGGTCGAGCCCGCGGACCACGGTGAAGGTGCCGGTGGCGTCGAGGTCGATCTCGACGGCCGTGACCTCGCCGGACACCAGGAGCCGGCGCTGCGGATCGTCCCCGGCGCGCGCGTACAGCTTCATCGGCGTGCCGATGGTGATGCCCGTCTTGGGCAGCACCAGGTGGTGGGGGTCGCGGAAACGCACGACGAACAGATCGGGCAGCTGGGTGGAGTCGTCGACGTAGGCGGAGACGATCAGTTCGGCGACGGGCGGGGGCAGCGGCTGTCCGTTCACCTCGACGGCGAGGGTGTTGGCGAAGCTCTCACCGGCCATGCGGGGCCCCGATCTCCTCGGCGGCGGGCAGCAGCAGCTCCGTCCCGGGCACCAGGCGCATCGGGTCGTCGATGCCGTTGGCCTCGGCGATGTCGCGCCAGGCGGCCGGATCCCCGTACTCCCGCCAGGCGAGCAGCGCGAGCGTGTCCCCGGAGACCACCCGGTGCACCCGGCGGGCGGCGAGCGCACCCGAGGTGGGGTTCTGGCCAGGCACGGGCCCGCTGATCTCCTCCAGGGTCACCTGACAGGTGGCCCGGATGGGCAGGCCGCCGGGTGTGAACAGGGTGTACTTGGCCTGCACTTGGCTGACGTACCCGACGAAACCGGTGAGCCCGCCCCAGTGGAAGATCACCCACGGCGGCACGCCCTGCTGCTTCTGGTGGGTCTGGTCGGTGGGCACACAGCAGGACAGCAGCGACTCGACGGCCGACACCACGCTGTCGTCCTGCTTGCCGGTGGCGTCGAAGAACATCTCCAGGGTGAGCTTGGACGGCCCGGCGCCCTTGAACTCCGCGGGCCCGGCCTTCTTGGCGCCCTTGGCGGTCTTCCGCTCCCACTTGGCGGTCTTGGCGAGGGTGAGTTCCTTCGGGTTGAACTGGAAGTCGATCTGACCCATGCGCGGGCCGGGGGTCGTCGTCCCGCCGTCGGCCGGGGGCTGACGCAACTCCAGGTAGGCCCGTTCGAGCTTGGGACGAGAGCCGCTGCTCCCCTTCGGATCGGCGGGGCCGGGCGGAGCCGCGGAGGCGATGAACGCGACAGGTTGGCCGGCCATGTGCCTCAACTCCCCCCGTGGAGAAAGCCGTGGTGGGCGATCTCCAGGGTCTCGGTGGCCACCTTGACGTTCTCCGGGCTGAGGGACGGCCCGGTCCAGCGCACCGGGACCACGTCCATCAGGCTCCAGCGCGCCACGACCGTGCCCTCGACGGTCATCGCGCTGATGTGCGCGGTCTTCCGGGCAGCGCCGTTGATCATGCCGGACAGCCAGGCGGTGACCTTTTCGGTGTCCTTGGTGACGGGCCGGCTCAGCTTGATGTTGGAGTACTTGATCCGGGACGGCAGCTGCCAGACGTATCCGTTGTTGCCGCCTTCCTCGCGTTGCTCCATGACCACTTCGCAGCCGAGGCCCTCACAGCTGTTGAACGCCCCTAGGTTGATGTTGTCGATCTCGACCGTGAAGCACACGCTCACGGCCGGGTCCGGCTGCTGGTTCTGAGCCATGTCTTCCCTTCAGGACTTTCGGTGACGTTCAGTGGCGGGGGTCGAGTCGTACACCGGCTCGCTCCCGGTCGAGCCGCAGTTCGGCGCGGAGCAGTCGGCTCAGGGGCCCGACGAGCCGCCGGACGAGCTCGTCGGTGGACTCACCGCCGCCGGGAGCGGCGGAGGCGGCCGGGGCGGCGGCCGGTTGCCCTGCCTGGGCAGGGAGTTGCTGTGGCGGTGGGGGCGGCTCAGACCCCGACGCCGGTTCCGGCGGCGGTGCCGGCTCGGGTGCTCGCTGTACGGGAGCGGGCGCGGGCGCCCATGACACCGGCACGGCCGGCTCGGGTGGCGGCTCGGGCACCGGGACGCGCTGCGCGGACGCGGGTACAGGTACGGGCTCCCAGGGCACGGACGCGGGCGAACCGGGCGCCGCGGATCGCTGAATGGGAGGTGCGGCCAAGGGCGGTGGTGCCCAGGACGGTACGGCCGCGGACGGTAGGGCCACAGGCGGTGCGGCCACCGCCTCGTCGTGCCTCGGAACCGTCGGCTCCCCGCGGACGGATCGCTGCACGGACGCGGGAGAGGCGGTCGAGGGTACCCAGGTCACCGGCACGGCCGCCGGCGGCACGGGCGGTGGTTCCGGGCTCGGGGCCTCGGTGTCAGGCGCGGGCACACGGGCGGGTACGGGTGCGGACTTCAGCTCAAGTCCACGCTCCCCCACGAGCCCGGCCACGCTCTCCTGCCTCGGCTCCGGGACCAGGGGCATCGCGGCCCGCTGAAGCGGGGTGGCCCGTACGACGGTCAGCGGCTCCTCTTGACGCTGAACGGGAACGGGTACCGCGGTCGGTTCCTGCGCGGCCGAGGGCAGGGCCTCCGGCGGGGCAGACACGGGCACCGCCGACTCGAGAGCCGGAGGCAGAGCTGATGCGTGTGCGGATACGGACTCGGGTACGGGTACGGACTCGGGTACGGGTACGGGTACGGGTACGGGTACGGGTACGGACTCGGGTACGGGTACGGGTACGGCGGGCAGCGGAGCCCCGAGGCCCAGCCGCCGGGGCGCGGGGGCGGCGCCCGGTGGGACAGGAGGCTGCAGCTCCTGTCGCTGTACGGGCGCGGTTCCCGGCACGGACGGCAGCGGGCCCCCCAGTCCGACCCGCGGGGCCGGAGCGTGCTCCGGCATCCCCGGTGACGGAGCGCCCGCAGGGCTGAGCGGCTGCTCCCCCACCAGCGGGCGCTCAGCCGGCGGTTCGGCAACCGCGGCCTGGATCTCCTCGCTCAAGCGCTGTACCGCGGGCCCCTCGTGGCGGACGTGCCGCTCCATCGGCAGGTGCGGGGACAGCGGCGCGAGCGCCGGAGGTACCGAAGGCTCCGGGGCTTCGGGGGCCGCCGGGGGCCGTGCGCCCACGGAGGTCATCGGCTGCTCCCCGATCAGGGGACGCTCCTCCGTCTCCGCCACCGTCTCCGTCTCCGCCACCGGGTCGGCAGCGGCCTCCTCGACCGTCTGGAGCTCCGGCTGAGGATCAGGCCTCGCATCCGGCGGATCCAGCGGATCCATGGGAGGCGAGGGCATGCTCGGCC
Organism: Streptomyces sp. NBC_00390; assembly: GCF_036057275.1. Taxonomy (NCBI): domain Bacteria; kingdom Bacillati; phylum Actinomycetota; class Actinomycetes; order Kitasatosporales; family Streptomycetaceae; genus Streptomyces; species Streptomyces sp. NBC_00390. Next base: position 2,201,910 of record NZ_CP107945.1, read on the forward strand.
GCTCCTCGCGCCGGGAGTGACCCAGGGGGTCGTCAGCCACCCGCTGCACATGCTGCACAGGAGCCGGAGCCCGTTCCGGCTCCACCGAAGGCCGCTCCGGGACACGCGAGACGTCCCGGTGCTGCCCGTTCCCCGGAGCGCCCGGGGGAGCCGGGGCGATGACCGGCAGGACGGGATGCTCCGCCGTCGACGACCGCTCCTCTCCCTCGGGAGGAACCACGTCCTGCGCCCGCTGCACCGCAACGGGCGCGACCGGAGCAAGGGCGTCTGCGGGCCCGGCCTGGAACACGGGCCGTTCCCCCACCAGGGGTTGCTCCGGGTCCGCGGAAGCCGCCACCGCCTCGGGTCCCGGGTCGGGCTGCGGTTCCCCTCCCAAGCGCTGTACCGGCACCGCCTCGCGCGACGCCGTCAGGGTGGGAACCGCCGGCAACGGCCTGACCGGAAGCATCCGCAGCACCGGCTCCACCTCCCGGGCGACAGTCAACGACTGCTGCGGCGCGAGAGGAACCACCGCAGGAGCCACCGGTGTTACGGGGGCGACCGCCTCCGTGACGGTCCCAGGATGGGCCTCGTCGACCGACGGAACCGGCCGGTCCGACTCGACCTGCCGGGTGGCCGCAACCGCCTCGTCGCCGGCCGTCTGCCCTGCCGGCCGGCCGTGCGGCGGTATCTCTCCCGCCCCCGACGGCTCCCACCTCTGCACGGACACAGGCCGTGGACGCGGCTCCAGCACTCCACCGACGACCCCCGCCGGTGCATCCGCGCTCACCGCATGCCCCAGTCGGCGCTGCAGCGACGGATTGCGCCAGGATGCCAGCGAGTCGCCGAATCCCTTGGGATCGCTCACCAGCTCTGGTACCGCGAACGTCAGCCGCTGCACCGGTAGTTCACGCCAGCCGCCATCGGCCTCAGGATGCGGTACGGCGGCCGGCGCCATGGCCGGCTCCGGGCCGGCCGAAGGCGCGGGGGCGCTTCCCCGGAACCAGCTCCGCAGCGCGTCGAACACCACCGCTCACCGCCCCCCGGCCAGCCGGTTCAGGCGGGCGATCTGCTCGACGTACCGGCGCCGCTCAAGGTGTTCCAGGTCGAGGATCACATCCATCGGCCAGTGGAAGTGGTAGGCGATGTACGCGACTTCGTCGTACAGCTGCTCCGTCGCGTACATCACGATTCCCCCAGGCGCCCACCACCCGCGAGGTCGACCGCGAAGGCCGTGTCACACGACGGGCAGGTCACCTGCGCCCGGGTGTGCCCCTCGGCGTTGATCCGCCGATAGAAGTCCTGCAGGAACGCCAGGTCCGAGGCGAACAGGTCTTCGATGACACCCGCGTGGATATTCGTCACCGAGCCGATCCGCTCCACCACCCGCCCCAGCAGCACCACCGACAGATACGCAGGGTTCTCGCGCACCCTGTCGTCCCGAAGAGGTACGAGTTCGTCGCGCGCGGTGGCGAGCCGCATCACCCCGCTACGGTGCAGCCGCCCTGCCTCGTCGACATATCCGCGGGGCAGTTCGAAGCTGAACTCGGTCCGCATCGAGTCGGCTCCGCCCCCGGCCGGGGCCTGGACCGCATCGACCGCCTCGACCGTTTCGGCACCCGCCTCGGCCTTCTCCCCGGCGGCCGCCGTCGGCGCAATCTTCCGTCGCATCAGGCGATCACGCCACGTCCATCTGCTCGTACGTGATGACGAGCTTCTCGGTCAGGACACTGGTGTCGCCCGCCTTCAGCGAGCTGATCTCCAGACTCTTGGGCCAGGCGTTCACCAAGGTGTAGCGCTTGATCGCCTGGCCTTCGTAGTCGAAGACGATGATCGCGCCGCCCTTGCGGGCCGTGCCCATCTTCCCGAACCGGGCGTCCTTGATCCATTTCTCGAAGTTGTTGTCCGCGGTCAGACCGCGCGTCAGCGTGACCTCGCCCGCCTTCGGCCGGCCCGGCAGCTTCTTGATGACGTATTTGCCGTCAGCCGTGTTCTGCTTCAGCTCGATGACGTCCTGCTCCATCTTCAGGCCCGTCACCTCGTTGATCTGCTTGATGACGACCCCGTCGATCTCCAGCCCGAAGGAGTGACCGACCGAGGTGTCCATGTCCGGCAGTGCCATACCATCCGCCCCTTACCTGCTCATGCTCCGCTTGGCTGCTCTACTCGTTGACGAGGCTGGTGCCGCCCGAGAACTGGGCCAGCCGGAAGATCACGAACTCGGCCGGCTTCACGGGCGCGATCCCGATCTCGCAGACCACCTGACCGGCGTCGATCCCCTCGGCCGGGTTCGTCTCGCGGTCGCACTTCACGTAGAAGGCCTCGTCGGGCGTCAGCCCGAACAGGGCGCCCCTGCGCCACTCGTTGACCAGGAAGGCCGAGATGGTCCGCCGGATCCGGGCCCACAGGGCGTCGTCGTTCGGTTCGAAGACCACCCACTGGGTGCCGATGAGGATCGACTCCTCGATGTAGTTGAACAGCCGCCGGACGTTGAGGTAGCGCCAGGCCGGGTCGGACGACAGGGTCCGCGCGCCCCACACCCGGACCCCGCGTCCCGGGAAGCTGCGGATGCAGTTCACACCGATCGGATTGAGCAGATCCTGTTCGGCCTTGGTCAGATGGACCGCCAGGTCCACGGCTCCCCGCACGACCTCGTTGGCGGGGGCCTTGTGCACGCCGCGGCTCTCGTCGTTCCTGGCCCATACGCCCGCCATGGCCCCGCTCGGCGGGACGAACTTCGTCTGCTTCGGGGCCGTGGGGTCGGCCACCTTCACCCAGGGGTAGTACAGGGCCGCGTACTTGGAGTCGTATCCGGCGCCCGTCATCCGCCAGTCCTTGACCCGCTGCGGCGAGAGGTCGGGCAGTGGGTCGACGATCGCGACGCGGTTCCCCATCAGCTCACAGTGGGCGATCATCGCCAGCTGGACGGCCTTGACGCCCTCGGCGTCCAGCGCGCCCTGCTGGTAGGCGCTCATCAGGTCCGGCACGGCCAGCATCGTGATCTCGTCGATGGTCTCCAGGCCGCCGAACCCGGTGCGTTCGTCGGCGCTGCCGACATAGTCGGACGGGCTGAGGACCGCCGGAACGGCGGCCGGAACGGCGGGCGCGGGTGCCGGGGCGAGACCCACCGTCTGGTTCTCGGGCCGGCCCAGCGCCTGCGCGGGACCGGCGTCCTCCACGGTGATCAGCCGCGACTTGTCCCGTACCACCGTCACCACGTAGTTGCGCTGGCTCCGCTTGGCGGAGACCTCCCAGGTCTCCTCGACCCGGTCCCCACGCTTCACGTTCAGCGTGAAGGCGTCCTCGCCCGGCGACTCGCCCTTGGCGTCCGCCACCTCGACAGCGATCCCCTCGCCCGTACCTTCCAGGGCGGCGACCTGAAACCCGCCGAGCCCACTGCGCGGCCCCGCGGGCAGCGACCCTGCCTTCCCCCGCTTCCCGGCGGCGGCCGTGGGCCGCGGCTCCTGGGCGGCAGACTCGCCGTCACCGCCGATCCGTACGACGTAGCAGGTCCCGCCCCCGTTGAGGAAATAGGCGTAGACGGCATGGGCCAGGTACGACCCCTCCATGAAGTCCCCGAAGGTGGAGGCGAACTGGCTCCAGTTCGTCACCAGGGTCGGCCTGTTGTACGGCCCCTCGGCAGCCAGCCCGACGAAGGCGGCCACGGCGGTCCCGACGCCTTCGATCGGGCGCGAGCCGGCCTCGACCTCTTCGACGTAGACGCCTGGTGACAGGTACGACGGCATCCTGGCCCTCCCCTGGAACGTAACGGTCGTCCCAAGCGTGCGCCGCGTGGCCTTTCAAGGTCATGACCTGTCGTACGGCCCTGAGGGAACCGAGGGGTGCCCCTTCGGGCATCGCCTGGTGCTGCGCCCATCGAGGTCGAACGTCCGTACCGGGCGCGCAGCAGACCCATGCGGCCCTGCTGGACGGTCAACGGGCAGGGGTCCGAGGGGAACGCAGGCGGTCGGCGATCTCCTCCGCCAGCGTCTTCTCCATGCGCTCCTCCAGGGCCGACAGTTCGTTGATCTTGCCGCTCAGGCCGGGGAGGGACTTCACTTGGGGGTGGTTTTGGAGCACCGAACCCATCGAGCTCCATGGGCGGTCCTGGCGCTGGCTGTTGACGCTGCGTCGCAGCGGCTTGAGATTCTCCGCCCACGACGACACCGCGACCTTGCCGTGGTGGTCCAGTGACAGGAACCCGGGCAGGCGGGCGATTTTGCTCATGGGAAACACATGGTCGGCGGTGACACCCTCGGATTTGCCGGAGCTCGGGCTTGGTTCGATCACGCCCAGCACGTCCTGCCCCCTGGGCCCGCTCTTGGCAGCCGCCGTATTCGCCGCCTTGAACGTCTTGTCGCTGCGCAACTTCTTCACCAGCTTGCCGAGGGTCTCGATCCGCTCCTTCTCCTGCCGCTCGACGGCGTTTCCGTAGCGCGTGCTCTTCGCCTCGACATTGCGAACATGGCCGGCGAGCTCGTCGATGACCTCGGCCCGCTCGGCCACCAGCACGTCATACTGCCGCTTGAGCTCAGCCCGCTCGGGTCCGTCCGGCAGGCTCCGCATGCGCGGACCGAGCTCCTGCAGTCGCTGGTTGATCGATTGGATCTGCGGCATGGCGGCGTTCTTCTCCGCCACGGCGGCCTCGACCTCCGCCTTGAGCCGCGCCACCTCGTCCGCCAGCGCCTTGTCCTTCGCAGCCGCAATCCGGTCAGCCTCGGTGTCGGCTTGCTTCCTCGGGTTGATCTCGCCCTCGACCGCCCACTTGGGGCCCGCCTCCACCAAGTCAAGCCGGGCCAAGCCGTACCTGGTCCTGATGGCGGCCAGGACAGGTGTGAGCATCGCCTTGGTGACCGGTCGCCCCGCAAACCGATTGGCAGCCGCGACCGCCGCGGCGACGCCCTTGTCCAGCCGGGCCTGTTTGCCCTCGGGACTGTCGTCGCCGCCCTGGACCTTCGACTTGAGCTTGCTCAGGACCTTCTTGCCCGCGCTGACGATCTTGCCGATGACCCAGTCCACCGCCTTCATCACCGGCGCCTGGACCTTCTGCAGGATCTCCTTGATCTTCGCCGAGATACCGCCCAGCCCCAACAAGCTGGCCAGGAGGTCCAGGACCACCGGGACCGCCTTCGCCAGGCTCTGCTCGATCAGGGCCGGGACGCCTCCGCCACCGCCCCGTGCGATGCCTTCGATGGAGTCGAGGACGGAGTCGACGAAGCTCTTGATCTGCGCCGCGCGGTTCACGAAGAACATCACCAGGTCGTAGATCGCCTTGCAGGCGCGCACGAACGCCGACGCCGGGTTCAGCATGGAGACGATCCAGGTGATGCCCGCCGTGACGATCTTCTCGGTCACGAAGTCCTTGATCGCGCCGATGACCGTGTCCTTGAGGTCGGACAGCTTCTCGACGATCCACTTCCAGAGCCCGCCGACGCCCTCCGTCACCAGGACCTTGACCATCTCGAAGCCGGTCTCCAGCGCCCCCATCGCACGTTCGCCGATCCGGGCCACGATGCGGGCGCGGATGTTGGCCCAGGTCAGGCCCAGGATGGAGAGGATCAGCTTGAGGATGCCCTTGGCGTCGAAGGTTTCCGGGATCTCGATGCCGCCCGCCGAGAGCTGGCCGAACAGCCACTGCTTGAGGCCGTTCTTGAGGTGTTCACCGATCCGCGCGGCGAAGCCCGTCACCCCTGCCTTGACCGCGTTGACGAGACTGCCGAGGAAACCGATCGGATTGGTGATGATCTTGTCGATGGCGCCGGCGGCCCGGGCCAGGACGCCGAGGAGCATGTCCTTGAGCTTCAGGACGGTCGCGGCGGTCTCCACGATCGCGGCCTTCGCCCTGCTCAGCAGGCCCTTGTTCTCCTCCTGGAGCTTCTTGATCTCCTCGTCGAGTTCGCCCCGCGCAGCGACGTACTTGTCCGCCAGGTCCTGTACCAGGCTCTGGGACTTCTCCGAGACCGACGACTCGAGCTGCTCGAACTCCCCGCCGATGTCGTTCGCCGCCTGCTGCGCGAACTGCCGCAGATTCTTGGGCTGTTCGGCGACCTTGGCGGCGATGTTCTGCTTGCCGCGCGCGATCGCGTTGGACGCGTCGGCCAGGCGCTTGCCGATCAGGTCCGCGATGTTCGAGATGACCGCCCGCATCTCGCGCTCGTAGACCAGTCGCGCCTCGGCGAAGATCTGGTTGGCGCGCGGCGGCGGGTCCAGCACCGCGTCGGCGAGCCAGCGGGCCGCGCCCGTGATGCCGGAGTAGCGCTCGTCCTTCCAGGCCTTCATCTTGGTCTGGTGGTCGGCGTCGAAGGCCGCCTTCGCCGCCTTCTGACCGTTGTCGAACGCCGTCTCGACCTCGGTGTCAAGGGCGCCGAGGATGCCTTCGACCTCCTTCTTCGTCGTGTCGAAGACCCCCTTGATCTCCGCCGCGACGCGCGCCCGCTCCTGCTCCTCCTTGGACTGCGCGGCGCCCTGGCCCGCCGCGACCTGCTGTGCGGCGCCCGCTTTCGCCACCCTCATCGCCTGGATGCCGGCCGGGCCTACGGCGGCCGCGCCGCCTTGCTCGGCTGCCACCCGCACCGCCTCCGCCGCCCGGAACTGGTCGGGTGCCGTCGCCGCGTGCGCGTCGGTCGCCTTCTTCGCGTCCAGCGCCTCCTTGAACTGCGGCTCGTTGGAGTGCGCCAGTTGCTCCGGGGTGACCTTGGCCTCCGCCATCATGGCGTCGGTCTCCTTGGGCCCCGTACTCAGGTCGGTCTGCTCGGGCGGGGCCTTCGCCACCGCGGCCGCCTTGGGGTCCGGGGGCGCGAGCGTGGGCGGTGCGGGTTGTCCCGACAGGGGGGTGACGGGCTTCTCGACGGCCTTCGACTCGTCGGGGGCCTTGGCCGTCTTCTCGGTGATGTCCTTGGCCGAGCCCTCCTTGCCCGCCTTCACCTGGCCGGAGACCTGGGACTTGATCTCGTCCGTCTTGCCCGACTGGGTGAACTTGTCGGCCTCGTCCAGGGACTTGGGCGCCTTTGCCGCGATCGCGGCGGACACGGCCGCGACGAAGGCCTCCTTGTCGAAGGTTCCCGGCTTCGCCGCGCCCATTTCGCCGGCCTGCGCGGCCTTGGCCTGCGCCTCCTTGTCGTCGCCGGGCGGCTTCGCCGCGTCCTGGGCGGCCTTCACCTGGGACGACGTACTCGGATGGGCCGCCAGGGCGTTCTTCTTGGCCCGGATGCCCCCGGCGACCTTCTGGAAGCGCGGGTCCGTCTCCGGTGTCAGGCCGGTGGGTGCCACGGGCAGCGCGGAGCCGGAGTCCAGCCGCTGTACGGGTGCCGGCTGCGGCTTCGCCACGAGTCGGGCCACTGCGGCGTTCCCGGCACGGGCCTGCAGCCGCTGCACCGCTCGTGGGTCCAGTGCCCGGGGCCGGGTGGCCGCGCCCGGCCCGCCGTCCGGAGCCCGGCGCAGCGGCGCCTTGGTCTCCCGTGCGGGCTCGTCCCCGGCGGCCCGGTCCGCTGTGGCCTTCACCCCTACTCCGCCGGGGCCTCGTCCTCTTCGGCCTCCTCGGCCGCCGCGCGCTGCACGAACATGCCCTGGACGGCAGCCTCCTGGCCCTCTTCGGCTTCCCGCTGCACAGGGGCGGCGGGGGCCACGGGAGCCGGGGCGGCCATCACCCGTTCGGCATTGGCCACGGCCTCGCGCTCGAACCGGTCGGACGGATCGCTGACCTTGATACCCCCGGCGGTCTCCGTGCCGTCCACCGGGCCCGACCGCTGCTGCACGACATGCGTCAGCTCGTGCGCCAGAGTCGTACGGCCCTGGTGGGAGCCGGGATCGTACGCGTCCCGCTGAAAGACGACGTGCGAACCCGCCGTGTACGCATGGGCGTTGACCGATTTCGCCGATTCATGCGCGGCGGAGTCCGTGTGAACCCGTACGTCGCCGAAGTCGTGCCCGAGCCGGGCCTCCATGTCGGCGCGGACCTCGGCATCGAGCGGCCGGCCGCCCCCGGAGTTCACGACGTCGTGGACGGAAGAGCGCTGCACCGCCGCCCCGACACCGCTGTTGCCGAGGGCCCGTTGCAGCCGCAGCATCCCGCCGGGGCCGAGCACATCGGCCCGCCCGCCGGCCGCCGCCTTGAGCAGCAGGGCATCGGGGGCGCCCGCGTTCTCCTGCTCGGCCTTGGGCCGCGGACCGGCCACGCACTCCGCGTCGTGCTCGTGGCCGTGTTCGTGTCCCTGCATCTCTCCCCCTGACCCGGGTGCCGCTGTGAGGGCTCGGCTCGCCTTGCTCACCTGCCACCATCCGCCGTGCGGCGCCGCTCGGGTAGAGACCTCCGGTGTCCCGTGGGGGCAGGGCCAACTGCCCCTTCGGGCAGGCGACACCGGTCGACGGCTACCGCACGAGGCCCACATACGGCCCGAACTCGCTCTCCAGGCACAGCCGGCCCAGCTTCCGGTACTCCCTCGCCACCGCTGCCACCAGATCCGCCATCGAGACCGGACGCTCAGCCTCCGCCGCCAGGTAGGCCGCCGTGACCGCCGCCGAGCGGATGTCGCCACCCGCCAGCTCGAACGCCCTCCCGCAGAAGACCAGGTCGATGTCGTCCGCTCGCGGGAGCGCCCTGCCCAGGCAGCGGTCCCACAGCGCCTCTCGCTGCTCCGCGACCGGCAGCGGGAAGTCCACCACCAGGTCCAGGCGGCGCGTGAACGCCTCGTCCAGGTTCGCCCGCAGGTTCGTCGCCAGCACCGCCAGCCCGTCGAAGGTCTCCATCCGCTGCAGCAGATACGCGCTCTCCACATTGGCGTAGCGGTCGTGCGCGTCCTTCACCTCCGAGCGCTTGCCGAAGACCGCGTCCGCCTCGTCGAAGAGGAGCACCCCGTTGACGCCGGCCGCCTCCGTGAAGATCCGTTCCAGGTTCTTCTCCGTCTCCCCCACGTACTTGTCCACGACCGTCGCCAGATCGACCGTGTACAGGTCCAGTCCCAGCGCCCCGGCGATGACCTCCGCCGACATCGTCTTGCCGGTGCCCGAGTCCCCGGCGAAGAGCGCCATCACCCCGCGCCCGCGCCCGCCGCCCGGCCGCATCGCCCAGTCCCCCAGCACCCGGTCACGGTGCCTGGCCCGCGCCGCCAGCTCCCGCAGCTGACGCAGTACGCCCGGCGGGAGTACGAGGTCGTCCCAGCCCACCGCCGGCTGGATCCGGCGGGCCAGCCGCTCCAGGCCGGAGGTGTTCTCCGCCCGTGCCCCGTGGAGCAGTTCCGCCTCGCCCGCCGGGCCTCCCGCCAGGACCGCCTGCTGTCGTGCCGTCGACGCCGCGCGCCGCATCTGCTCGGGGGTGAGGACGAAGGCCGCCACGGCGTCCCCCGCACTCCCCTCCCCCAGCACCTTCCGCCACAGTGCCGTCCGCGCCGCGGCACCCAGCCGTTCGATCTCCACCAGCAGGGGCGTACGGTCCGCCCACTGCGGGTCCCAGCCCGCCTGACCGGCCAGCATCACCGGTACGGGCAGCCCGGCCAGGGCCCGCAGCAGCTCCAGCCGCTCCGTCAACGCCTCCACCGGGGCCGCGATCAGGCCCGCCCCTGCCAGCACGGCCTCCCGGCCGGCCGCCCTGACCAGCGCCTCGGGGCCGGTCTGCCGGGCCAGCCTCGCCAGGTCGAGGACGAACGCCGTGCGCCCCGCCCCGGCCAAGGCGTCGACGGCCAGCTCCTGCGCGGTGCCGCCCGCAGCCTCCCGTAGATACACCGGGGAGATCCCGTCCCGTACGGCCCCGGCGAGCCGCCCCGGCAGATCGCCCAGGACCCCCTCGGGCAGGGCCTCGGCCCGCGCCGGGCGCATCACGTCCACCAGTGCCGGGTCCATGGCGTCATCACCCAGCAGGTGGCTGGTGACCCGGTCCGGGACCCGCAACAACCTTCCCAGGAAGGGGCGTTCCGGCTCTTCCACGAGCAGCAGGCCGCCCTCCACCAGCGGCCCGTCGGCCGCCAGCCGGGCCCGCGCCCCGGCCGAGACCGCGGCCACCCCGCACAGGCCCAGGGCCAGCCCGATCGTCGGGCGCCGGCGCGTCACGTCGTCGTTGAGGTAGCCGTACAACTGCTCGAACCGGCGGTCGAGGTCCGGTGCCAGCGCGATCAGCAGCAGCTCCACGTCCAGCGGCGTCAGGCCGAAGTTCCGTTGGAGCGTGGACAGCCTGGAGGACTCGGCAGCCCGCTCCGGGGCCTCCCGGTCGGGCACGTCCACCGGGTCGTCCGGCCATGGCACGGCCGCCGGTTCGTCCAGGATCCGAAGGACCGCGTCCTCCGACAGGTACAGGCCCCGGAAGGGGTCGTCCGCCTCCGGGTCCACGGCTCTTCGTGCCTGCACGGCCCGGCGTACGCGCGCCTCGACGATCCCGAGCCGTCCCAGCAGATGTTCCATCAGGCTCCCGTCCGGTCGCCCGGGCGGCGCGTGCGTCGCGGGCCACGCGGCGCCGGGACCGGCACGGACGCCGGGGGCGTGGTCGGCGCATGGACGTCCGACAGGTCGACCGCCAGTCCCTCCTCCACCGGTGGCCCCGCCGGGTAGACCGGTGCCGTGGTGACCGGCGCGCTCACCACCACGTCGAGTGAAGGCTTCAGCTCCCCTCCCAGCGCCGACCACACGTCTGCGAAGGCCCGGTCCTCCGGCGGTGGCAGCGCGATCGACACCGGCACCGGCAGCCCCGTCGCCGTCAGCTCGGGCCCGAGCCGTCCGCCCGGCAGTGCGTCGTGCCGCAGAAAGCACGCCAACAGGGAGGACAGCAGCCGGTGTTCGTCCTCCGGCCGCTGCGTCCACGCGCTGATCAGGTACGAGAGTTTGAAGTAGCGCGGCGGCAGGGTCCGGGCCGTGACCCGGCCCTGCTCGTCGTAGATGTTCTGCCGTCCGCGAGAGCGTCGCCGCAGGTCCTCGCGGATGTCGTACAGGTACAGGTTCACGGTGGGGGTGTTGCGCCGGGCCGCCCACTCCCTGGTCGGCGCGTCGAAGACGACCTCGACGTCCGCGCCCTCCCCCAACGCCTCGCCCCGCACCAGGTCCCGCAGTGCCTCGTCCACTTCATGGATCATGTCCGGTCACCTGCGCCACTGGAAGTCGGACGGCTGCAGCACTCCAGGCACCACCAGGTACTCGGCCTTCACTTCGCGGAACAGCGGCGCGGGCACTGCATCGTGCGTCGCCCGCAGGTCCCGCGGCCCCAGCGCGTCCTGTACGAGGACGAGCACCGGGGCCGAGAAGGTCCCGTCCGCCCGGACCACCACCGGCGCGGACGCCGGCGTCACGCCCTCGCTCCAGCGCAGTCGGACCGTGGCCCCGGGCGGGAAGGAACTGCCGCCGGCCTGGGTGACCGCACCGGGCGGTCCCAGCTCGGGATTGAGCTGCAGCACGGGCCGGCGCACGGTCAGCGGCGCGCTCGCCGTGTTGTTGGCGGGATTGCTGTCCGAGCCCGTTGTCGTGACCGTCGCCGTGATCGTCCCGGTCAGCGCCCGGCCCGCCGCCAGCTGCAGTCGTACGGTGGTGGCGGCAGCGGGCGCCAGACTCCCGAGCCCGCAGCCGTCCACGGTCAGGCACGGCGGCCGGGACACCGACACGACCCGGAGCCCGGGCGGGACGACGACCTTCAGTGTCAGCCCGGTCGCGGTGACCGGACCGCCGTTGCGGACGGTCACCTCGGCGGTGATCCGGCCGCCCGAGTACGCCGTGCGCGGCCCGGCGGTCACCGACACGGACGGATCCGCGGAGCGCCGAGGGGGCGTCGGCCGCTCGTCCACGGTCAGCGGCGCCGAGGCGGAGTTGTTCCCCGGGTCGGTGTCGGGGCCGGGAGTGGTGATTGTGCCGGCGACGGACCCACGCAGGGCGTTGCTCGCGGTCACCACCCGGGTCACGGTCACCGTGGCTCCTGGCGCCAGGTCCCCGAGGGCGCAGCCGGTGGCGGGGCAGGCGGGTGTGGCGGTGACGACGGTCAGTCCGCTCGGCAGTACGGGCGTCAGCAGCACCGACTTCGCGGGGGCGTCGCCGAGGTTCCGTACGGTGTAGACGACGGTCGCGCGGTCACCGGTCAGTATCCGGGAGGGCGTCGCGGTCACGGTGACCGCCGGGTCGGGCATCCGGGGGTCGACGACGGTCAGGTCGACCGACGCGCGGTCGTTGTCGGGGTTGATGTCCCGCGTGGTCGCGGTCGCCCTGCCCTCGATCGTCCCGGAGAAGGCGTTCCCGGCCGTGTAGACGAGGGTGACCTTCTTCTCCGCCCCGGGAGCGATACTGCCCAGGTCGCAGCCCGTGGCCGGGCATTCCGTGCCGGACACGAGCGTGAGGCCGGGCGGAACGGTCAGCGTGAGCCGGGCGTTCACGGCGGTCGCGGTGCCGGTGTTGCGGACCGTGAACTCGACGGTCGACCGCTCGCGGATCTTGATGACCGGCGGAGTGGCCGTGGCGGTGACCCCGAGGTCCGGGACCACGACCTGGACCACCAGCTCGTCGGTGTTGTCCTGCGGCTGATGGTCGGTCAGCCCGCCTTCCGCGGTCGCCGCGATCGTCTGTGCACCCGGCGCCACGCCCTTCACACGCAGCTCGATCCGCACTTTGGTACCGGACTTCAGCACGTCGGCGTCGCACACCAGTTGCCGGGCGTCGGCCGGATCGGCCGCGCAAGCCCCCTCGGGGCCGGACGGCGCGACGAAGTCCAGTCCGGTCGGGACCTTGACGCGGACCCTGGTCCGGGGCGAGTCGGCGACGCCGTGGTTCTCCACGACGAGGACGACCGTGCCGGTGTCGTCCAGCATCAGCGGCGAGTCGTTCGTGGTGAGGTGGACCCGCAGGTCGGAGCTCGGCTTCCAGGTGGGCTGCTGCTGCCCGTTGTAGAGCTTGCCGGGCAGGGTATCTCCCCGGCCGTTGGCCGGGTCGACCACGCGGATCCGGCGGTCGGTCACCGAGTCCCAGCCGGACACCACCACATCGACGGCCAGCCGGTGGCCGTCGGGCGACCAGGCGGGGTTGTCCGGCATGTCGTAGCCAGGCCCGTCGCCGTCGGGCGCGGGCACGGCGAGCGGGCATGCGTCGCCGAAGGGCACGAGCGCCCGGCAGCGGGTGCCGTCGTCGCCCACCTCCAGCACCATCCGCGGCCCTTCGTAGCCCGAGACGGGTGCGGCACGCAGGGTTGGCTCGCTGGGCACGCTGGTCTGGCGGACGAAGGCGATGCTGCCGGTGCCGGGCCGGTAGGCGGGGCGTACGTCGACCACACGGCAGTCGGGGCTGCCGCACTGCGCGGCCGACACGTCGAACTGCACGCCGCCGCCAGGCTTTGCCTCCGCGGTCCAGATGTGGCGGTCGCGGGTGTCGACCTGGAGCCGGACCCGACCGTCGGAGGTGCCGGCGCCGTCGTCCGGAGACGGGCCGTCGTCAACAGCGCCGCCGTCCGACGTACCGCCGCCGCTGTCGTCGTCGATGGCAATCCTGGCACCATCCGGGGCCGGCCCCTTCAGCGGTTCCCCCGGAACCGCGTCGATCCTCGGCCGGCAGTAACTCCACCGCGAGAAGGCGAGCTTGCCGCCGTCCGGTGACCAGGTCGGGTCACGGTCGTCCGAGTAGCACACATAGCCGGGCCTCGTCCGCTCCGGCACCACGTGGAGAAGCCGTGCGTCCTGGGGTCCCCCGGAGACGTCCACGACCACGATCTCCGCGGCAGGATCCGGGACGTCCGGATCGGGAGGCGCCGACCGGGCGAAGGCCAGCTTGGTGCCGTCCGGGGACCAGGCCGGCCGCGACTGGTGTTCCCCCTCGCCCATCCCTTCGTACCGGAGCGGCACCGCCCGGGCCAGCCCGAGCTCGTCCCCGACCAGGATCCGCTCGGTGACCGGTGCCTCCGGCCGCCCGCTGGTCCGTACGAAGGCCATCCTGCGCCCGTCCGGCGCGTACGCGGGGTCGGACAGGGCGCTCTCCTCGCCCTGTGCGGCCCGCAGTTCGAGCCGGTCCAGTGGCACGGCGGCCCGTTGGCTCTCGATGTTGAAGTCCTCGGGGTCCTTCCCGGACACCATGACCACGGGCTCGCCCCCGGCCGGGGTGTGCCAGCCGACGTTCTCGGTCTCGTACAGCACCACGTCGTCGGGGTCGAACAGCGGTGTGCCCCGGCAGGTGCCGCAGGCCTCTGCCCTGGCGTCGACGAGGTACGGCTCACCGGACAGGAACACCAGCTGCGTGCCGTCGGGGTTCCACGCGGCGCCGTGGCGTGCGTACTGGTAGAGCTCCCCGACGGCCAGGATGTCGGCCGGTGTCCCGCCGCGGCCGGCCGCGGGGACCGTGGCGAGCGCCTGCTGACCCTGGCCGGTGCGGGTGATGTACGCGATCCGGTCCCTGCCGCCCGCGACCGCGGGCTCCCAGACCGGCTTGGCCGCGGGAGTCTGCCCGTACGAGACCGGGACCTCCGCGCCGCCCGCGGCCACGGTCGTACGGTAGGCCCGCTCCTCCCGCGTGAAGACGAACTCGGTGCCGTCCGGGGACCAGTCGGCCCAGTCCGCGTTCCTGACGGCCTCGCGCAGTCCCGTGCCGTCCGTACGGACGACCCACACGGAGGGCTGCGCACCGCCGAACCGGCCGCGGGAGTCGTCGCAGCGGTCGGCCGACGTGCGGCTGCCCTCGCCGTCGTCGTTCTCCCACGACACGAAGGCGATCCAACGCAGGTCCGGGGACAGCACGGGATCGGCCAGCCGCCCGCCGTCCAGTTGCACGACCGGGGTCACCGGCCCGTCGCCGGTGCGCCGGAACAACCCCTCCCCGGTGCCGCTGCGGTCGCTGACCCAGACCATGTCGTCGCCGCGTGCCGATGCCTGGCAGTCGTTGCCCGCCGTGCCGGGCGGCAGCAGTGACGTCAGGGCGCCGCGCGGGCCGATCGTGGCCACGCTGTGATGGGGGCCGTCTCCGACGTACGCGATCCGGCCCGGGTCGGGCGGGAGTTCGTCGACGGCCCGCGCAGGCAGGCGTTCGGCAGCCGTGACCGCGGGGCCCACGGCAGGTGTCGCACTCACGAGCACCATGGCGAGCAGCAGACCCAGGGCCCGCCTTCCGGTTCTTGCCGGGCTCGCGTGCCCTGGCACGCGCATCTGCCGCGTTGTCGTCGGTCGCTGATCCGGCCTGATCCGGAAGACAGGCCCTGGCCCACGCCGCCCCCGAACGGAGCGGAAGACACCTTCAAGCACGCGTATCCGCCGGACGTTTCCCCCGCGCCTCCCGGGCGCACCCCCGGGACGGTGCCGACAGCATCCTGACAGCCCTCCTCAGAACAACCCTGTCCCGAAGCGCACCCCGCAGGCAGCCCGGGAAGGGGCACCGGTCGGGGTAGACCCGACTGCCCTAAGAGGCAGCGCGTCCGGGCTCAGCGCGCGAACGAGCCGGTGTCCGGCGGCTCGCGGCAACTGCGGCGGGGGCTGCGCACCGGATCCCGTTCCGAGGCTCTGCCGGGCTCACCACGCACGGACCACCGGACCCCGTCGGCGAGGAGCACCGGGGCTCACTGTCCGGCGGAGGCTGCCCGCCTCGCGCCTCGCCGCGGTGGCCCCGGGCCCGCCGGCGCCCGGCCCGGCCCCCGGCGGGCCCGGGCTCACCTTCGTGCGGGCCCGTCAGGGCCGGATCAGATGAAGCCCTGCCGCATCGCGTACGCCACGGCGTGCGAACGGTTGCGCAGCTGCAGCCGCGTCGTCACGTCATGGAGGATGTTCTTGACCGTACGCTCCGAGAAGGCGAGTGTCCGCGCGATCTCCGCGGTGTCGCTGCCCTCCGCGATCAGCCGCAGCACGTCGACCTCCCGAGGTGCCAGCCCGGTGAACGCGAGGCCGCGCGGATCCAGCACCTGCCGCTGCAGCCGCCCCACCTGGTCCAGCAGGCGTCCCAGCAGGTCCGCAGGCACGCTGCCCTCGCCGCTCGCCGCGGCCGTGATGACCTGTACCAACCGGTCCATGGACGCCTCGGCGCGCCGGACGACACCCAGCACTCCGCATTCGGCGGCGGCAACCAGCCCTGCGTCGTCGATCTCGGTGGCCACGAGCACGGTGCCGCATCCATCGCCTCGCTGGAAACGGCGCAACGTCTGCATCTCCGTTTCCCCGATCCGGTCCACGGACACCACGGCCACGGCCGGCCCGTCGTACTCCTCCTCACCCAGCAACTCGAGTTGGGGACAGTTCCTCAACTGCCCCGCCAGCCCGGCGCGCGAAATCGGGTCCTGGGCCATCAGTAGCACCCGGATACGCTCCGCGCCGCTCTCTCCTTGGTATCGCATGTTCGGCATCCCCCTGTTCGGCGCGTCCGCCCCCACGCCATGCGAGAGCGGCGCCTGTCGTACCAGGCACTTCCTCACCGGTCGTCCAGTGAACACCCGGGCAATCAGCAGCCGCTCCACGCCGGCTCAACGGGCAACGCAACGTGCCCCCGGGTGTGTCCGTAGGGGAGCGGAGCCCTCCGGCCCGGGTCCCTACCGTCCCCTCATGACCACTTCCGCTCTTCTGGATGCCTCCCCCGCCTCGGTGCTGCCCGGCGAGGAAGCCCGGATCCCGCTCGAAATCCGCAACGGCGGAAACGTCGTCGAGGCCTACAGTTTCGAGGTCCTGGGTCCGGCTGCCGGCTGGAGTGTGGTCGAACCTGCGACGCTGTCCCTGAACCCCGGCACGGGCGGGCAGGTGGAGCTGGTGGTCCGACCGCCCCGGGACACCGCTGTCCCGCCGGGTGAACTCACCTATGGCGTAAGGGTGCTGCCACAGGAACAACCGCAGTACGCCACGGTGCCCGAGGGCGTCCTGCACATCCGGCCGTACGCCGACTTCACTGCGGAACTGACCCCGCGGCTGGGCCAGGGCCGCACCGGTGCCCGATTCCAGGTGGCATTGGACAACCGTGGCAACTATCCCCTGTCCGTTGCCCTTTCGGGCACGGATCAAGGTGATCTGCTGAGGTTCGGGCTGCTTTCCGGGCCCACAGTGGTGGAGCCGGGTCGGGCGGCATTCGTGAAGCTGTCCGTCAAGCCGAAGAGGTGGGTGTGGCGCGGGGTGCCCGTGCCACACGTCTTCCAGGTGATCGCGGCCCCGTCCCCCGGCCCGGAGGGGGCGCCGGAGGTGGCCCCGGAGCCGCTGGACGGCAGTCTGCTGCAGCGTCCGATCGTCTCGGCGGGCCTGCTGAAGCTGCTGATCGCGCTGCTGGTGCTCCTCGGCGTGCTGGCGGGTCTGTGGTTCGGGTTGCTGCGGCCGGTCGTCCGCAGCGCCGCCAAGGAGGCGGTGAAGGCCCCGGTCGAAGCGGCGGAGTCCAAGGCGGCCGAGGCGAAGGAGGCGGCGGACGAGGCCAAGGAGGCCGCGTCGGCGGGTGCAGGCGGAGGCAAGCCGGGCCCGGGCGGCAGCGCGGCGCCGTCCCCGTCGGCCTCGGCGACTCCGGGCACAGGCCCGGCCCCGCTCCCGCAGGCCGCCCTGTTCTCGTACCGCCTGACTCCCTCAGCCGCAGCCCGCGACACAGGCTCGGCGACGTACACGGTCCCGGACGGCAAAGTGCTGCGCCTGACGGATCTGGTCCTGGAGAACCCTCAGGGCGACACGGGCACCATCACGCTGTCGGTGGGCGACAAGACCCTCCTCGCCCCCGCGCTGGAGAACTTCCGTGAGCAGGACTTCCACTGGGCATCGGCGATCCTGGCGGGCCCGAAGCAGAAGATCACGGTGACCCTCACCTGCCGCACAGTGGGCCGCCCGCCCTCCGGCCCGGCCCCCGACCGCTGCAACTCGGCGGTCCTCTTCAGCGGCACGCTGGAGTAGTACGGCCGGAATCGCTACGCGACGGAGCCGACCCGCAACCACGGTTCGCGACGTCAGGCGTCAGAGCGACGATGCCGACGCACTCCACGTGACGTTGACCCGGAAGCAGGTCGGGCAGGGCGTGGAGAATCTGAAAATCTCAGGTCAGATGCCCTTTGCGGCAGGTTCAAGAATGGCCACACATTCGACATGTGAGGTCATCGGAAAGGTGTCGGCCTGAGCGAGTGAGGGAAAAGACCAGGTCAGAGCCGCCTTCTCGACTCATCGCGAGGCGTGCGGACGCCCAGAGCGTCAAACGAGCGTCACGACCGATTGCCCGTCCTGCCCACTCGGGCAGACCGAGCTGCTACAGGCAGCTCCCCAGCAGGCTCCGCCTCTCTCACGTCAGACACCGGCTCGCTCATCATGACCCGCGCCACTCCTCCGGCCGCCATAATGGACTCATGCCCTCCAACTCACAGCACCCCGCACCCGCGCCGAGGGGTCTCCGGAGCGCAGACGCCGAGGACCTCGCGCTCTACCGGGAGAAGTTCCGGCGTCGTCTGCCGGAGTCGCTGGATGAGTTGTCCGGCCCGGCCCAGGGGATCGTGGAGCTGCCGCTGCACATGGCCTGGTCGGGGATGACGTCGTACGACCTGACCAAGCCTCGCCAGCGCATGGGCCTGTACCGCACCGTCCTGCACGAGGGCCTGCGTGATGACCTGCCCCAGTACCTCAACCGGGACCTGCTCCTCCAGCTGTGGCCTGTGCTGCGCACCCTCGTCGGTCGCACCGTGCGCGCCGTATGGGAAGACGCCTTCCCCCAGCTCGCCTCCCGCACCCGGACAGCCGCGTGACGGACGTGCCGGAGCTGCACACGCGGCTCCTGGCGGATGTGATCGCGCTAGGTTCCCCGTATCCACTGGTTCTCACCGGTGGATACGCCGTGCGGGCCCACCGCCTCGTGAACCGCCCCAGCCAGGACCTCGACGTCGCCACCGAGAACCCGGCCCCCATGGCCGACATCGCCGCCACGCTCCGCGCCGGCCTGGAAGCCCGCGGTTGGAAGGTGCACGCGCTGGAGACCGCCCCGCTGTCCGCCCGCTTCACCGTGTCCGACCCGGCCACCGGGGAGGAATGCGAAGTCGACATCCTCAAGGAAATCTTCTGGCGGCCAGTCACCCAAAGCCCGTACGGGCCCGTCCTCGCGGAGGAGGACGTGATCGGGACCAAGGTCCGCGCCCTCGCCGACCGCGGAGCGCCCCGCGACCTGATCGACGTGTTCGCAGCCTCCCGGCGATGGACAAATGCCGAGCTCGAAGAGTTCGGCCGCCGTCACGCGCGAGGCCGCTTCGAGCGCGAGGATCTACAGGCGAACCTCACAGGCGCCGAGTGGACCGACGACGAAGCCTTCGCTGCCTATGACCTCGATGACGCCACGATCACCGCTCTCCGCGCATGGGCTGTGGAATGGGCCGACGACCTCGCTGCTCGTCTCCTCGAAGAGGGCGGTGCTCCGGACAACGACTGACCAAGCCCCGGAAAGATCATAGCTGCGAACGATCATTCGGAGCCGACTCTTGTGCGTCCCCTGCTTGGCCTCTGGAGATCTTCAGCGGCTGGGGTTGCGGAGGCTTCGGGGCGAGACCGGTCTTGGCGACGAGGCCGCCAAAAAGGTCGTGCGGATTCTGCATCCGTTTGAGGCGGGTCTTGATCAGCGCGGTGACGTGGTCGAGGTCGTGTCTGGTGAGTTTGGCCAGTCGCAGCCGCAGCGTCCCATGCAAAAATCCGCCCCTTCACACTGCTGTCCCGCGGCAGCCGAACCGGACGTCATCTACAAGAACCCGCAGGTCAGAGCCCCTTCGCCGCAGGCTCCAGAATCGCCACGCACTCCACATGATGCGTCATCGGGAACAGGTCGAACGCCCGCAGCGTGCGCGGCTTGTAGCCGCCCTCGCGGAAGTACGCCAGGTCCCGGGCGAGCGCCGCCGGGTCGCAGGCCACGTACGCGATACGGCGCGCGCCCAGGGCCGCGAGCTGCTTGACCGTCTGCTTGCCCGCGCCCGCGCGCGGCGGGTCGAGGACGATCAGGTCGACCTCGTTGATCCCCGTCCGGGGCAGGACCTGTTCCACCTTGCCCTGCTCGATGCGGACGCGCTCGAAGTGCTGGAGGTTGTGGCGCGCGTCCTCGACCGACCGCTTGCCGGACTCGATGCCGAGCACCGCGCCCTGCTCACCGACCCGGTCCGCGATCGCGCCGGCGAAGAGGCCGACGCCGCAGTACAGATCGAGCGCCATGTCGCCCTTGCGCGGCAGCAGACCCTGCATCACGGCGGTGACCAGGACGTCCGCGGCCTGCGGGTGCACCTGCCAGAAGCCGCCCATGCCCACTCGGTAGGTGCGGTCGTCGGCGCGCTCGCGGACGAAGGCGCGGCCGTGCACGCGGTGCACCGAACCGTCGCGCTCCTCGACCCGCAGGACCGAGACGGGCCGGTCCAGCTCGACCAGGGGCAGCCGGCCGCCGGGCCGGGGGGTGAGAACGACCTGGCGGTCGCTGGAACCGATCGCGGCGATGGCCTCGACCGTCTCCATCTGCGGCCAGTCCTGCTTCTCGATGCCCAGCTCCGTGACGCCCGGTGCGGCGATCATGCAGTGGTCGATCGGCTGCACGTCGTGCGAGCGGTGCTTGCGCAGACCGATACGGCCCTCCGCGTCGACCGCGTACTGGACCCGGGTACGCCACGCGGGCACCTCGCCCGGCGGGAGCTTGTCACCGGGGGCGGGCATGACGGTGCCGTCCCAGCCGGCCTCCTCGGGGGTCAGCCCCGCGAGCCGCTGGAGCTGCTCGGCGATCACCTCGCCCTTGAACCGCCGCTGCGCTCCGGGCTTCGCGTGCTGCCAGTCGCAGCCGCCGCACTTGCCGGGGCCGGAGTACGGGCAGGGCGCCTCGACCCGGTCCTTCGACGCCTCGATGATCCGCACGGCGTCGGCACGCAGGAAGCGCGAGTCCTGTTCGCCCTCGGTGATGCGGGCGACGACCTTCTCGCCGGGCAGCGTGTGCCGTACGAACAGCACCTGGCCCTCGTCGGTGCGGGCGATGCAGTGGCCGCCGTGCGCGACGGGGCCGATTTCGACCTCGTATTCCTGCCCGACCAGCGAGGACTCGGGGGCGTTCTGCATGGCGGGGTGACTCCAGAGGGTCAAGGGGGACGAACGCGGAAACGGCCGGAGGGCCAGCCCACCAGTCTACGTGGCTGTTCTCCGGCCGTTCGCCATGCGCGTGGCTCAGCTCTTGTTGCTGGGCTCCTTGGCCCGCCGGTCGACGGGACCGCGCCGCACCGAGCCCGGTGCGTTCCAGTCCTGGCGCTTCCTCGCCCGCTTCTTCGCGACCTCGGAGGACTCCAGCTGGTACGGCACCGAGGTCACCATGATGCCCGGGGTGAACAGCAGACGGCCCTTGAGGCGAAGGGCGCTCTGGTTGTGCAGCACATGCTCCCACCAGTGGCCGACCACGTACTCGGGGATGATCACGCTGACCGCGTCCCGCGGGCTCTCGCGCCGCAGCCCCTTCACGTACTCGATGATCGGCCGGGTGATCTCGCGGTAGGGCGAGTCGAGGATCTTGAGCGGCACATTGATGCCGCGTCGTTCCCACTCCGCCTTGAGTGCCTTGGTGTCGGCCGGGTCGACGTTGATGCTGAGGGCCTCGAGCTTGTCGGAGCGCATCAGCTGCGCGTAGGCGAGGGCGCGCAGGGTCGGCCGGTGGACCTTGGAGACCAGGACGATGGAGTGGACCCGGGAGGGGCGCACCGTGTCGTCGGTCGGCTGATCGGGGGCGGCGATCTCCTCCGCGACGCGGTCGTAGTGCCTGCGGATGGCGGACATCGTCCCGTAGAAGATCACCATGCCGAGCAGGGCGACCCAGGCGCCGTGCGTGAACTTGGTGACCAGGACGACCACCAGCACCAGTCCGGTGAAGAAGGCGCCGAAGGTGTTGATCGCGCGGGAGCGGATCATGTGACGCCGCTTGGCCGGGTCGCGCTCGGACCGCAGATGGCGGTTCCAGTGCCGGACCATGCCGGTCTGGCTGAGCGTGAAGGAGACGAAGACGCCGACGATGTAGAGCTGGATCAGCTTGGTCGAGTCGGCGCCGTAGATCCAGACCAGCAGGATGGCCGCTCCGGCCAGCAGCACGATGCCGTTGGAGAACGCGAGCCGGTCACCGCGGGTGTGCAGCTGGCGCGGCAGGTAGCGGTCCTGGGCAAGGATCGAACCGAGCAGCGGGAATCCGTTGTACGCGGTGTTGGCGGCGAGGAACAGAACGAGCGCGGTGGCCGCGGCGAGCACGACGAAGAAGAAGGTGCCGTCACCGAAGACCGCGGCCGCGACCTGGGAGATCACCGGGTCCTGGACATAGCCCGAGCCGACCGGTTCGCCGTTGCTCAGCAGATCGTGCGCGGGGTTCTCGGCCATCTTCACGTCGGTGGCCATGGCCAGGCCGATGATGCCGCAGAACATGGTGACCGCCAGCGCGCCCATGAGCAGCAGCGTCGTCGCCGCGTTCTTGCTCTTGGGCTTGCGGAAGGCGGGGACGCCGTTGCTGATGGCCTCGACTCCGGTCAGCGCCGCACAGCCGGAGGAGAAGGCGCGCAGCAGCAGGAAGACCAGCGCGAAACCGGCGAGGCCCTGTTGCTCGGGCTTGATCTCGAAGTCGGCGGTCGGGGCCTGCATGGTGTCGTCGAGGACGAGTCCCTTGAACGCGCCCCACGCGATCATCGTGAAGACGCCGACGACGAAGACATAGGTCGGGATGGCGAAGAGCTTGCCCGACTCCTTCACGCCGCGCAGGTTCATCAGCGTGAGCAGCACGATGATGACGATGGCGCTGAGCACCTTGTGCTCGACGACGAAGGGGACGGCCGAGCCCAGGTTCTCCACGCCGGAGGAGATCGACACGGCGACGGTGAGGACGTAGTCGACGAGGAGTGCGCTGGCGACGGTGAGGCCCGCCCTCGGCCCGAGGTTGGTGTTCGCGACCTCGTAGTCGCCGCCGCCGCTCGGGTAGGCA
Source organism: Streptomyces sp. NBC_00390 (assembly GCF_036057275.1). NCBI lineage: Bacteria > Bacillati > Actinomycetota > Actinomycetes > Kitasatosporales > Streptomycetaceae > Streptomyces > Streptomyces sp. NBC_00390. Next base: position 2,224,707 of record NZ_CP107945.1, read on the forward strand.
TGCACGTTCTGCCGGTAGGAGGCGACCACGGTGAACATCAGGACCACGACCGCGACGGCGATCCAGGGGCTGAAGTGGTAGGCCGACACGCCCGCGATGGACAGGACCAGGAGCACTTCGCCCGGCGCGTAGGCCACTGAGGAGAGCGGGTCGGAGGCGAAGACGGGGAGTGCGATGCGCTTCGGGAGGAGTGTTTCCCCCAGCTTGTCGCTCCGCAGGGCCCGGCCGATCAGGATCCGTTTGGGCAGGTCGGTCAGTTTGGACACGGAGAGGATCGTAAGCGTTCGATATGAGCGGCGCCCATCCACCACCCGCTCCTGCACCAAATCTCCGGCGACGTCCGGTCCCGGCCACTGGTGAATCGCCCCTTTCATGGAACCAGGCCCGCCCGGCAGGAGGTCCATGAGGTGACCGCGCGTGTGTAGCCTCAGCCGTGGTCTGAGACCCTGTAGAGCCTTGACACCGAGCCACAGAGCACTGTGAACACCGACAGCCGGAAGGACGGTCGTGCACATCGTCATCATGGGATGCGGGCGAGTGGGATCCGCTCTCGCGCAGACCCTGGAGCAGCAGGGGCACACGGTCGCCGTCGTCGACCAGGACCCCACGGCCTTCCGTCGCTTGGGGTCCGGATTCGGCGGCCGCCGGGTCACCGGAGTCGGCTTCGACCAGGACACCCTGCGTGAGGCGGGGATCGAGGACGCAGGCGCGTTCGCCGCGGTCAGCAGCGGCGACAACTCGAACATCATCGCCGCCCGGGTGGCGCGCGAGATGTTCGGCATCGAGAACGTCGCGGCCCGTATCTACGACCCCCGGCGCGCCGAGGTCTACCAGCGCCTGGGGATCCCGACGGTCGCCACGGTCCGCTGGACCGCCGACCAGATGCTGCGCCGGCTGCTGCCCTCCGGCGCGGAGCCGCTGTGGCGCGATCCGAGCGGCGCGGTGCAGCTGGCCGAGGTGCACACCTCCACGGCCTGGATCGGTCACAAGGTGAGCAGGCTGCAGGACGAGACGGGTGTGCGCGTCGCGTTTCTCACCCGGCTGGGCGAAGCCGTACTGCCGTCGTCGCAGACCGTGCTTCAGGAGGGCGATCTCGTCCACGTGATGATGCGCACCGACGAGATCGCGAAGGTCGAGGAGGCCTTCGCCGAGGGTCCTGAGGAGGGCGGTCACTGATGCGGGTCGCTATTGCGGGCGCCGGCGCGGTGGGCCGTTCCATCGCGGGTGAGCTGCTGGAGAACGGGCACGAGGTGCTCCTGATCGACAAGGCTCCGACCGCCATCTCGGTGGAGCGGGTGCCGCAGGCCGAGTGGCTGCTGGCCGACGCCTGCGAGATCACGTCGCTGGACGAGGCGGCGCTGCAGCGCTGCAACGTGGTGATCGCGGCAACCGGCGACGACAAGGTCAACCTGGTCGTCTCGCTGCTCGCGAAGACCGAGTACGGGGTGCCGCGGGTGGTCGCGCGCGTCAACAACCCGAAGAACGAGTGGCTGTTCAACGAGTCGTGGGGCGTCGACGTGGCGGTGTCCACGCCACGCCTGATGTCGGCCCTGGTCGAGGAGGCGGTGAGCGTCGGCGACCTGGTCCGGCTGCTGCGCTTCAGCCACGGCGACGCGAACCTCGTCGAGCTGACGCTGCCGCCGGAGTCGGCGCTGGCGGGGACGCGCGTGGGCGATGTGGCCTGGCCCGAGGACACCTCGCTGGTGACGATCATCCGTGGCTCGCGGGTCCTGACACCGGGCCCCGAGGAGTCGCTGGAGGCGGGTGACGAGCTGCTGTTCGTGGCCGCGCAGGCGCGCGAGGAGCAGCTGGAGGATCTGCTCTCGGTCCGCCGCGAGGACTCGGCGACGAGCTGACGCCCGCGCGCGCTGCGCAGCAGCGGGAGGTGGGACACGGAAGGGCCCGGAACCGTACCGGTTCCGGGCCCTTCCGTGTGCGGTCTGCGAACTACGCTTCGTGCCGCTGCGCCGCGGCCTCGTTGCGGGCCGCCTCTTCCGCGCGTTCCTTCGCCTCCATCTCGGCGAAGACGTCGATCGGCGGCGGGGCCTTCGCGAGGAACACCCACGTCAGATACACCGCGAGCAGGAACGGCGGGATCTTCAGCGTCACCAGCACCCAGCCCAGCTGGGCCGTGTCGGCCCACCAGTAGAGCGGGAAGAGGATCGCGCACTTGGCCAGCAGGATCAGGCCCCAGGCCCAGCTCGCCTTGGCGTACGCCTTCTTGCGGCCGGGGTTGCGGGTCCGCCAGGAGAGGTTCTCCTTGAAGACCGGGCCGAGCATCAGGCCGATCAGCGGTACGCCCGCGAGCGTCGTGATGATGTACGCCAGCGCCAGGCCGAGCGTGTACAGCATGCCCGGCAGATAGAAGTCCTTGGCGTTGCCGGTCATCATCGCGAACACGACACCGAAGGCCACTCCGAAGACGCCGCTGAAGGCGTGCTTGACGGTGTCCTTGCGGATCAGCCGGACGGCGACGAGCAACAGGGCCAGGACCAGGGCGGAGATCGCCGAGAGGTGCAGGTCCTTGTTGATCGTGAAGATCGTGACGAAGAGCAGTCCCGGCAGGACCGTCTCCACCATGCCGCGCACGCCGCCGAACGCCTCGAACAGCGCGGCCTCCGTGACGGCTTTGGCGTCGGCGTCGTGCTGCTGGTCGGTCGTCGTGGGGGTCGGCTTGTCGACTGACGTCACCGGCTACTCCTGTCCGAGTGGTCGGAGTTCGTATTTGGGATTGAACAGCACCCGGCGACCGTGGCTCATGGATATCCGGCCGGAAGCGATCATTCTGCGGCCCGGCTCGATGCCCACGATGGAGCGGCGGCCCAGCCAGACGACATCCAGCGGGGCCGAGCCGTCGAAGAGCTCCGCCTCCAGTGCGGGCACGCCGGCCCGCGGACGCAGGGTGACCGTGCGCAAGGTACCAGTGACCCTGACGATCTGGCGGTCACCGCATTCGGAGATGCGGGTGCACCCCGATGCCTGGGCGTCCTCCTGCAGCTCCTCGGACTCGAGGTCCTGCTGGGAGCTGGAGAGCCGGTCGAGCATGCGGCGGAAACGGCCGGCCGGCTTCGCCGCCTTGGTTTCCTTCGACGCCTTCTCGGAAGGGGGTACAGCGCTCATACAGAAAGCGTACCGGCCTCCACCAGGGCCGTATCAACGTTCGAAGCGGTATCCCATGCCGGGCTCGGTGACGAAGTGCCGCGGGTGCGACGGGTCGGCCTCGAGCTTGCGGCGCAGCTGGGCCATGTAGACCCTCAGATAGTTGGTCTCGGTGCCGTACGAGGGACCCCACACCTCCTGGAGCAGCTGCTTCTGGCTGACCAGCCGCCCGGTGTTGCGCACCAGGACCTCGAGCAGATGCCACTCCGTCGGGGTGAGGCGGACATCCCGCCCGTCCCGTTGCACCTTCTTCGCTGCGAGGTCGACGGTGAAGTCGTCCGTCTCGACCATGACGACATCCTCCTCGCTGCCGCCCGGCTCCGCCCTGCGTACGGCGGCCCGCAGCCGCGCAAGCAGCTCGTCCATCCCGAAGGGCTTGGTGACGTAGTCGTCGGCTCCGGCGTCCAGCGCCTCGACCTTCTCGTCGGAGGAGTGGCGTGCGGAGAGCACCAGGATCGGCACCCGGGTCCAGCCGCGCAGCCCCTTGATCACCTCGATGCCGTCCATGTCCGGGAGGCCGAGGTCGAGGACGACGACGTCGGGGTGACGGGCCGCGGCGAGCTCCAGCGCGCCGGCACCGTCGGATGCCGCATCCACCTCGTACTTGCGCGCCTTCAGATTGATCACGAGGGCGCGTACGATCTGCGGCTCGTCGTCGACCACGAGCACCCGGGTCATGACCGGCCTGCCTTTCTGCCCTGTGGGCTCTTCTGTCGCTGTGGTCATGAGGTGACCTGGGTGGGAAGGCCGGCACCGGGGGCCATGTGGCCCTGTGCCGCTCTGAGAGTAAGAACCATGGTCATCCCACCGCCGGGGGTGTCCTCGGCGGTGAGCGTGCCGCCCATGGCTTCCACGAAGCCACGCGCGACCGCGAGGCCGAGGCCGACCCCGGCTCCGCGCGGGGCATCACCGTAGCGCTGGAAGGGCTCGAAGATCCGTTCCTTGGCGTCGTCCGGCACACCGGTGCCCCGGTCGGCGACGCGCAGTTCGACGCGCTCACCGAGCGCGCTGGCGGCAACGGTGACGGGGGTGCCGTCGGGGCTGTACTTGACGGCGTTCTCCACGATGTTCGCGACGGCGCGTTCGAGCAGTCCGCGGTCGACCGCCACCATGGGCAACGTTTCGGGGATGTCCAGTTCGACGCTGTCGGGCGGGACGGAGACGAGGGCCATGGGCACCACCTCGTCGACGTCGGTCTCGCGGATCAGCGGGGTGACGGTGCCGGTCTGCAGCCGGGACATGTCGAGGAGGTTGCCGACCAGATGGTCGAGCCGGTCGGCGCCCTCCTCGATCCCTTCGAGGAGCTCGGCCTGGTCCTCGTCGGACCATTCGATGTCTCCGGAGCGCAGGGAGGTGACGGCGGCCTTGATCGCGGCGAGCGGGGTGCGCAGATCGTGGCTGACCGCGGCCAGCAGGGCGGTACGTATGCGGTTGCCCTCGGCGAGCCGCCGGGCCCGCTCCGCCTCATCGACCAGCCGCTGCCGGTCCAGTACGACGGCGGCCTGGGCGGCGAAGGCGGCCAGCACCCGGCGGTCCTCGGCGGGCAGGACGCGGCCGGACAGGGCCAGCGCCATCCGGTCGCCGACCGGCATGTCCACATCCGCGTCGTCGGGCCGCAGCGCCGGGGCGGGACCGACGCTCGCGGTGCGTGTCCACGGTTCGACCTCGCTGGTGCGCTCGAGCAGCGCCACGGACTCCATCGCGAAGGTCTCGCGGACCCGTTCCAGCAGCGCGTCGAGTGCCGTCTCCCCGCGCAGCACGCTGCCGGCGAGGAAGGAAAGGATCTCCGACTCGGCACGCAGCCGGGCCGCCTGATGGGTCCGGCGCGCCGCCAGGTCCACGACGGAGGCCACGGCGACCGCCACCGCGAAGAAGATCACGATGGCCACGAGGTTCCGTGGCTCGGCGACGTCCAGGGTGTGGACGGGCGGCGTGAAGTAGTAGTTCAGCAGCAGCGAGCCTGCGGCGGCGGAGGCGAGGGCGGGCAGCAGTCCGCCGATCAGGGCGGAGACCACCGTGAGGAAGAGGAAGAGCAGGACGTCGTTGGCGAGCCCGGGGCTGTTCTCCATGCCAGCGAGCAGCAGGGTCAGCAGTACAGGGCCGCCGACGGCGACGAGCCAGCCGGCGATGATGCGGGAGCGCCCGAGGCGGGCGCCGCGGGCGACGGGCAGTCCGCGCCCCTTGCCCGCGTGGGCGTGGGTGACGATGTGGACGTCGAGATCCGGGCCGGACCGGGCGGCGACCGTGGCGCTGACGCCGGGGCCGAGGATGTACTGCCACGTCTTGCGGCGGCTGGCGCCGAGGAGGATCTGGGTCGCGTTGACACCGCGCGCGAACTCCATCAGCGCGGAGGGCACGTCGTCGCCTATGACGTGGTGGAAGGTGCCGCCGAGGTCCTCGACGAGGGTGCGCTGGACCGCGAGTTCCTTGGGCGACGCCGAGGTCAGTCCGTCGCTGCGGGCGATGTAGACGGCGAGGATCTCGCTGCCGGAGCCCTTGGCGGCGACGCGGGCTGCGCGTCGGATGAGCGTGCGGCCCTCGGGGCCACCGGTGAGGCCGACGACTATGCGTTCGCGGGCCTGCCAGGTGGAGTCGATGTTGTGCTCGCCTCGGTACTGCTGGAGGTACTCGTCGACCCGGTCGGCAAGCCAGAGCAGGGCCAGCTCCCGGAGCGCGGTGAGGTTCCCCGGCCGGAAGTAGTTCGACAGGGCCGCGTCGACCTTCTCGGCCGTGTAGATGTTGCCGTGGGCCATACGCCGGCGCAGCGCCTGAGGCGACATGTCGACGAGTTCCAGCTGGTCGGCCCGGCGGACCACCTCGTCGCGGACCGTCTCCCGCTGCCGTACACCGGTGATCGACTCGACGACGTCGCCGAGTGACTCCAGATGCTGGATGTTGACGGTGGACACGACGTCGATACCGGCCGCGAGCAGCTCCTCGACGTCCTGCCACCGCTTGGCGTTGCGGGATCCGGGGACATTCGTGTGGGCGAGTTCGTCGACCAGGGCGACGGCGGGCGCCCGTTCGAGGACGGCGTCCACGTCCATCTCGGTGAAGGTGCCGCCCCGGTAGCTGAGCTCCCGCCTCGGGACATGCTCCAGGCCGTGCAGCAGCACCTCGGTGCGGGACCTGCCGTGATGCTCCACGAAGGCCACGACGCAGTCCGTGCCGCGCTCCACGCGCCGGTGCGCCTCGGAGAGCATGGCGTACGTCTTGCCGACGCCCGGGGCTGCACCGAGGTAGATCCGAAGCTTGCCGCGTCCCATGTCCTCATTGTCTTTCGGCCGCTGCGCCGCGCCTGCCGTGCGCCTGCTGTGCGCGTCCGCTCCGCGCAGCGTCGACCATACGTCCGAGCGACGGGGCAAATCGGATGGTGCGGCCCTCCAGGGTGCGTATTGACGCGATTCTGATGGCATCGCGGCGGCGCGAGGAGGCACAGGCGCGCCCGGCTCGCCGCGGTCCTGCATGCGCTGTACGTGATTCTCAACGAGGGGTACGCAAGCAGCGTGGGGCCTGGTCTGCAGCGGTCCGAGCTCTCGAGGGAGGCGGTCCGGCCGGCCCGTGCCCTGCACGAGCTCGATCCGCGCGGCCCGCCCGTCCGCGGCCCGAGAAGCGTGAGCAGTGGCCGCCGGGCGCCGACGCGCAGGGACCCGGTCCGCCCGGGGGACCCGTCAGAGCTCGGTGATCTCACCGTCGTTCACCTCGAGCACCCGGTCCGCCAGGTCCAGGAGCTGGGCGTCGTGGGTGGCGACCAGGGCGGTGACGCCCTCGCTGCGGACCACCGCGCGCAGCAGTTCCATCACCGCAAGGCCTGTCTCGGCGTCCAGCTGGCCGGTCGGCTCGTCCGCGATCAGCAGGGCCGGCCGGTTGGCGAGCGCCCGCGCGATCGCGACGCGCTGCTGCTGGCCGCCGGAGAGCTCGCCCGGGCGCTGTGCCGCGTGGTCGGCGAGGCCGACCAGGGCGAGCAGCAGCTCGACACGCTCCTCACGCTCGCGGGGGTCGGTCTTGCGCAGCCGCATCGGCACGCCCACGTTCTCGGCTGCCGTGAGGATCGGGATCAGCCCGAAGGACTGGAAGATGAAGCCGATCCGGTCCCGGCGCAGCTCCAGGAGTCCGTTCTCGCCGAGGCCGGACAGCTCGGTGCCGTCGATGGTGATGCGGCCCCGGTCCGGGGAGTCCAGCCCGCCGACCAGATTGAGCAGCGTGGTCTTGCCGGAGCCCGACCGGCCCTTGAGGGCGACCAGCTCACCGCGCGGGATGTCGAACGAGACCCCGCGCAGGGCGTGCACGGCCGCTGCCCCGGTGCCGTACGAACGGTGCACGTTCTCGACCCGGACCATCGGCGCACCGGCCGGGTCGTCGGCGACGGCGGTGCCGGTGTGTGTGCTGCCCCCGGTGTGCGTGTTTCCCTCGGTCATCAGCAGGTCCCCCGTACCCAGGTGATCGGTCCGGCACAGTATGTGCAGAGGCCACGCGACCGGGCAACGGCCGTGCGTACAAAGACGGGTGGGCCGTACCCCTGGCGAGGAGTACGGCCCACATGCCTTGAGGAACGGTCAGCGCACCTCGGTGATCTCCGGTCCGCGCTGGAGCTGGCCCATGCCTCCGGAGAAGCGGGACCCTTCCTGCTCCTCCTGCTGGACGCCCTCGGGCACCATCTGCGCGTCGTCCGGCAGCTTGAGGACGATCGGGTCGCGCGGCGCCATCGGTCCTTCGCCGCGCACGACGACGGTGTCCTGGAAGATCTGCTCGAGCAGCCCGGCGGCCTGCGGCTGCACCGCGCCCTGCCCGGAGATCACTCCGCGCAGGAACCAGCGCGGCCCGTCGACGCCGACGAAGCGCACCAGCTGCACACCGCCGGTGCCGTCGGGCAGCTGTACCGGTACCTGGGCCCGCAGCTCCCAGCCGAGCGGGCCCTCGACCTCGTCGATGATGCCGCCCTGCTGGGTGATGCCGGAGGCGATCTCCTCGCGGACCTCGCCCCAGATGCCTTCCTTCTTGGGCGCTGCGAAGGCCTGCAGCTGGATGGCGCTGTCGCGCAGCACCACGGTTGCCGCGACGATCGCGTCGCCCGCGACCTCGACGCGCAGTTCCATGCCCTCGATTCCGGGCACGAACAGACCGCCGAGATCGACCCGGCCGTCACCGGGCCTGGAAACCTCGGAGACGTCCCACGGGCCGTCGGGCCGCGGCGCCGGCGGGAGGTTCACCCGGCGGGGCTCACCCTCCTCAGCGTCCGTGTCGAGCTCGTCGACGACCTGCTCGGCCTCGCCCGCTGCGTCCGCCATGTCGCTGGCGGAACCACTCTTCTTGCGACGTCCGAACACGTCACTGTCCTTCCCGGTCGGATACGACCGAAGCGTATCGATTCCCACCCGAAGAGCCGTCCACGGCAGCATGACCGCCGGTGGACCCGAAGCCCCCCTCGGCCCGCGCCGAGCCGGGAAGCTCCGCCACCTCGTGGAAGCGCACCTTCTCGACCTGCTGGACAACCAGTTGGGCAATCCGGTCGAACCGTTCGAACCGCACGCTCTCACGCGGGTCGAGATTGACCACGATCACCTTGATCTCCCCACGGTACCCGGCATCCACCGTCCCCGGGGCATTCACCAGCGCCACTCCGCAGCGCGCTGCCAGACCGGAGCGCGGGTGCACGAAGGCGGCGTACCCGTCCGGGAGCGCGATGGACACTCCGGTGGGCAGTACGGCCCGCTCCCCCGGGGCCAGCTCGGCGGCCTCGCAGGTCACCAGGTCGGCACCGGCATCTCCGGGGTGCCCGTACGCAGGCAGCGGCACCTCCGGGTGCACGCGGCGGATCAGTACGTCGACGGGCTCGCGCATCAGGGGTTCACCTCGAAGGCGCGGGCGCGCCGGACCTGGTCCGGGTCGGCCATGGCCGCCTGGATCTCCTCGGGGCGGCCGTTGTCGATGAAGTGATCGACCTTGACCTCGATGAACAGCGCGTTCGCGCGGACGGCGACGGGGCCGTCGGGGCTGCCGATCCGGCCGACGGCGGTGCAGTAGATCTTGCGGCCGGCCACCGCGACGACCTCGGCATCGAGGTGCAGCACGGTGTCCACCGGCACGGGCCGTACGAAGTCGGTCTCGAGCTTGCCGGTCACCGCGATCACCCGCAGCAGCCAGTTCAGCGAGCCGAGCGTCTCGTCCATGGCGGTGGCGAGCACACCGCCGTGCGCCAGGCCGGGCGCGCCCTGGTGGGCGGGCCTGACGGTGAACTCGGCGGTGACGCGTACGCCCTCCTCGGCCCGGGCCGCCAGGTGCAGGCCGTGGGGCTGGGCCCCGCCGCAGCCGAAGCAGTGCTCGTAGTGCGCGCCGAGGAGCTCACCGGGAGCAGGGGCGTCGGGATGCCGTACGGGGGCCGTGGCATCGGCCGGCGGCGTCAGCGCGGCCGCGCCGGCGGGGGTTCCGGGGGCCGCCCCCCGGGAGTTCGAAATACTCACATGCGCAGACCTTACCCGCGGCGCCACCTGCGGGTCGCCCCGTGCCAAGCTTGGCTTCATGCAGCCTTCCGCCCCGCAGTACGCAGAACGTCTGACAGCGCCCCGCTCGTGGTGGGCCATCACCGCTCTGGTGGGCGTTTCGGGCGCTCTGGTGCTGCTGCCGCTGGGGACCCTGGCGAGCCTGGGCGGTCTGATCGCCGCGAGCGCGCTGGCGGGGGCGCTGGTCAGCTCCTACGGATCGGCGCGTATCCGGGTGGTGTCCGGCTCCCTGGTCGCCGGCGAGGCCCGGATCCCGGTGTCGGCGCTCGGCGACGCACAGGTGCTGGACGCGCAGGAGGCGCGGGCCTGGCGTTCGTACAAGGCCGATCCGCGCGCGTTCATGCTGCTGCGCAGTTACATTCCGACGGCGCTGCGGATCGAGGTCACCGACCCGGCGGACCCCACGCCGTACGTGTACCTGTCGACCCGGGACCCGAAGGCGCTGGCGGCAGCGCTGGAGGACGTGCGCACCGCCTGAGACGTCAGTCGTGGCCGGGCGCCGGGGGAAGACCGCGCGTCCGGAGCGGCTCCTTGGGCTGCTCCAGCGGCGGGAGCGTGGGCAGCGCCTCCCAGGGAACCTGCCGCGCGCGCAGGTCCTTGCGGATCCGTTCCGCGAGTTTTCGGGTGTCACGGCGGTTCATCATGGCGCCTACGGTCGCGCCGACCATGAACGGGATCAGGTTCGGCATGTTGCGGACCATGCGTTTCGTGACCTGTTGCCGCAGCTGGCGCCTGAGCTGCCCGCCCATCGCGGCGTTGACCGTCGCCGGTTTGGCGACCTCGATCCCGCGCTCCTGCGACCAGGAGGAGAGGTAGGCGGTGCTGCGGTCGACGAGCGAGCCGGGCGGGCGCACTCCGTAGACCTCGTGAAGTTCGGCGATGAGCTTCAGCTCGATCACCCCGACGCCGACGACCTCCGTGGTGAGCTCCGCCAGCATCGCCGGGGGCACGGGCAGCATCGCCGCGGCGCCGATCCCGGCACCGACGGTGGAGGTGGCCAGGGCCGCGCCCGCGACCAGCTTGTCGGCAAGCTGCTCGGGGCCCAGGCCCGGGAACTGGCGACGCAGTGTCGCCAGGTCACGCACCGGGATACGCGGTGCGTTCTCGATCAGACGGTCCGCGAGGAAGGCGATGGCGCTCTGTGCGCTCACGCCGGTCCTCGCCAGCCGTGACCTGGCTCCCTGACCGGTCCTGGCGAGACCTGCCAGGGCGCTCCCGCCGCCCTTGCGGACGCCCTTCGTGACTGCGGCCAGGCGTGAGGCCCTGGTCGGGGGCCCTGCCTGGCCCGCTGCTTCGAGCGAGGCCGGCCGACCTCGCTCCGTCTCCCCCGTGCCGTCGTGAGGCGTCAGGGCGGCCGAGTGCTCGGCGGACGGCGTGCCGTCCGGTGCCGGGCCTGTGCCGCTCTGGTTGGCCTGCGACGGCTTGTGACGCCGAAAACGCCGCTTCCTGGACGGTGTCTCGCCTGCCACGGGGCGACCAGCTCTCAGTCGCAGTCGCGGCAGATCGGCTGGCCGTTCTTCTCGCGCGCCAGCTGGCTGCGGTGGTGCACGAGGAAGCAGCTCATGCAGGTGAACTCGTCGGCCTGCTTCGGCAGGACCCGGACCGCCAGCTCCTCGTTGGAGAGGTCGGCGCCCGGCAGTTCCATGCCTTCGGCGGCCTCGAACTCGTCGACATCGACGGTCGAGGTGGACTTGTCGTTCCGCCGGGCCTTCAGTTCTTCCAGGCTGTCCGAATCGACGTCGTCATCGGTCTTGCGTGGGGTGTCGTAGTCCGTTGCCATGTCGCTCTCCCCCTCTGGGTGGTTGCGGTGTCTCCAGCGCACGTAACGCGTGAGAGGCCGGACTTGTGCCCGACCCGAGGCGGAGATTTTGCCTCACATCAAGGTCTGTTACTCAATCGACACCCAACCGGACCCCTCAAGAGTGATCTGGTTGGACGGCGATGGGGACCGTACACGGTCCCGATCGTGCAGTTCACGGGCGCCACCCCGTGTACTTCCCGTGATCTCGACCCTTGGAAACCCGGACTTTTCCCGGCGTTCCGGTCGGTGCCTTGATCACGGAGAGTAGATGGCCTGAAATTCGCTTCTGTGATCGATCGCACACGGACCCGTCGGGCACAAGTCCCGAAAATTCCGCGTAAAGCGAACGTCGTTCACTCTCTCAGACCGGGAGGGTGACACGCATCACGAGGCCGCCGCCGTCGCGAGGCTCCGCGATGATACGGCCTCCATGGGCCCGCGCCACGGAGCGGGCGATCGACAGACCCAGTCCCACGCCCTTGTCGCTGCCCGTACGCTCCTGCCGCAGCCTTCTGAACGGCTCGAAGAGGTTGTCGATCTCGTAAGCAGGAACCACTGGTCCTGTGTTCGAGACCTCGAGGACCGCCTGTCCCTGCTGCACCTCCGTGGACACCTGCACCCATCCGTCCTCCGGGACGTTGTAGCGCACGGCGTTCTGGACGAGGTTCAGCGCGATCCGCTCCAGCAGGACGCCATTGCCCTGTACGACGGCGGGCTTGCACTCGCCGACGATTTCCAAGCCCTTGGCGTCGGCCTCGGACCGTACCTGATCGAGGGCACGCGAGGCGACTTCCGCCAGATCCACCGGTTTGCGCTCGACGATCTGGTTGTCGCTGCGTGCCAGCAGCAGCAGGCCCTCGACGAGCTGCTCGCTGCGCTCGTTGGTGGCCAGCAGCGTCTTGCCGAGCTGCTGCAGCTCGGCCGGCGCCCCGGGGTCGGAGAGATGGACCTCCAGCAGCGTGCGGTTGATCGCAAGGGGCGTACGCAGCTCGTGCGAGGCGTTCGCGACGAACCGCTGCTGCGCGGAGAACGCCCGCTCCAGACGGTCCAGCATCTCGTCGAAGGTGTCGGCGAGCTCCTTGAGCTCGTCGTCGGGGCCGTCCAGCTCGATCCGGCGCGAGAGGTCGGAGCCGGCCACCTTGCGGGCGGTGCGGGTGATCCGGCCCAGCGGCGACAGGACCCGGCCGGCCATCGCGTAGCCGAAGGCGAAGGCGATGATGCTCAGGCCGAGCAGCGCGAACAGGGAGCGGCGCAGCAGGTCGTCCAGGGCCAGATCGCGCTGGCGCTGGAGGCAGGCGGAGACGGCCTGGTTGAACTGGTCGCCGGTGACGGACCGGGGCAGCCGGCACCACTCGGTCGTGGGCAGCACCTCACCCTTCACGATCTCGAAGGGCAGATCGGCGACGCTGACGTTCAGTGCCTGGGCGGTGAGCAGATAGATGATCGACAGCAGCAGGATGCCGGCGATCATGAACATCCCGCCGTACAGCAGCGTGAGCCGTATCCGGATGGTCGGACGCAGCAACGGGCGTACCGGGCCCCTGGGATCCCAGGTCGGTTTCGGAGGCGCCGAGGGCGGCGCCGGCGCAGCGGCCACCGGGGTCAGATCCGGTAGCCGGAGCCGGGCACGGTGACGATCACGGCCGGCTCGCCGAGCTTGCGCCGCAGGGTCATCACGGTCACGCGCACGACATTGGTGAACGGGTCGGTGTTCTCGTCCCAGGCCTTCTCCAGCAGCTGCTCGGCCGAGACGACCGCGCCCTCGCTGCGCATCAGTACCTCCAGCACGGCGAACTCCTTCGGGGCGAGCTGGATCTCCTTGCCGTCCCGGAACACCTCGCGGCGGTTGGGGTCCAGCTTGATCCCGGCACGCTCCAGGACCGGCGGCAGGGGCACGGTCGTGCGCCGGCCCAGGGCGCGGATCCGGGCGGTGAGCTCGGTGAACGCGAACGGCTTCGGCAGATAGTCGTCGGCGCCCAGCTCGAGGCCCTCGACCCGGTCGCTGACGTCGCCGGCCGCGGTCAGCATCAGCACGCGGGTGGCCATACCCAGCTCGACGATCTTGCGGCACACGTCGTCGCCGTGGACCAGCGGGAGGTCGCGGTCGAGCACCACCACGTCGTAGTCGTTGACCCCGATGCGCTCAAGGGCCGCGGCGCCGTCGTACACGACGTCGACCGCCATGGCCTCCCGGCGCAGTCCGGTGGCCACCGCATCGGCGAGCAGCTGCTCGTCCTCGACGACGAGTACGCGCACGTCGCTGTTTCCTTCCTCGAAGCCCGTCACCGTGACAGGACACCTCTGAGCACTGGCTGTGCGCATCCATCCTGCCCTTTACGCGCGTAAACCGGAGGTAAGGCGGGTCGCGGCCGACCGCGCACCCGACCGGTGACGGGGAATAGAACCGATTCCCGGGCCAGTTGAGGTTTCTCACAAGGGAGCCTTGGGGAAGACGACTGCACACCCGCGATCACGCCCTGCATGCGGCGCACCACGGCCTGTTCCAGGGTTGATCACCCCACACCCCTGCGTGCGGCAGGGGAACCCCAGGCACACCCCCGTGCCAACGACCTACGCCGAGGGGGCGCACCATGGACGCTTTCACCGCAGGACTGCTGCAGCGCATCAAGGCCGCCGAAACCGACCTCACGCTGGCTCGCCAAACGGGAGACGACTTCCTCGCGGATGTCGAGCAGGCGGAGCTGGACGACCTCCACCGTCTGGCTGCCGAGCACGGCGTCGAGGTACGCGCCGCGTAGTTCTCAGGCGGAGAAGGGGGCCCGGACAGGGCCCCCTTTTCCGTGCCCGCCCAGGCAACGACAACAGGCGTCGAGCTCAGTCGTGCCACGCCCCCAGGTCCTCCAGGAGAGCCTGCAGGGGTTCGAAGACACCCGGCGTGGCCGCGACAGTGAGGTCACCCGACGGGCGCTCGCCCGGGCGGCCACCCGTCAGGGCCCCCGCCTCCCGGGCGATCAGGTCGCCCGCCGCGAGGTCCCACTCGCTGAGGCCGCGCTCGTAGTAGCCGTCCAGGCGGCCGGCCGCCACATCGCTCAGGTCGATGGCCGCCGAGCCGCTGCGCCGGATGTCCCGCAGCTGCGGGATGAGCCGTTGGGCGACATCCGCCTGGTGGGTCCGTACGGTGGCGACGTAGTTGAAGCCGGTGGAGACCAGCGCCTGGTCCAGCGGGGGCGCGGGGCGGCACCGTACGGGCCGGTCGTTGAGGTACGCCCCGCCGCCGCGGACGGCCCGGAAGGTCTCGCGCCGCATCGGGGCCTCCACGACTCCGACGAGAGTCTCGCCGTCCTGTTCCGCGGCGATGGACACGGCCCAGGTGGGCAGGCCGTAGAGGTAGTTCACGGTGCCGTCGAGCGGGTCGATGACCCACCGCACTCCGCTGGTGCCCGGCGCGGACGCGCCTTCCTCACCGAGGAAGCCGTCGTCGGGGCGGTGTTCGGACAGAAAGCCGGTGATCAGCTTCTCGGCGGCGATGTCCATCTCCGTGACGACGTCGATCGGGCTCGACTTGGTCGCCGCGACGCCCAGGTCGTCCGGCCTGCCGTCGCGCAGCAGTTCGCCGGCCCGGCGGGCGGCCTCCAGTGCGAGGGTCAGCAGTTCGGACGTCGATGTGCCGGTCACAGGGATCTCCTTCACGCGTACGGGCTGTCGGCGCCCGCTGCCGCGGGCCGTGGTGCGCGGGCCGGGCAGCAGCCGACCGGGCAGAGGTCGTGGCCGGGTCCCAGTGCCCCCAGCGCACAGCGGTCGACCGTCACCCCCCGCTCGGTCGCCGCCCGCTCCAGGACCAGCTCACGCACCGCCGCGGCGAACCGCGGATCGGCCCCCACGGTGGCGGACCTGCGCACCGGCAGTCCGAGCTCGGCGGCCTTGGCGGTGGCTTCGGTGTCGAGGTCGTAGAGGACCTCCATGTGGTCCGAGACGAAGCCGATCGGGACCATGACCACTGCGGGCACACCCGCGCCGTGCAGTTCCTCGAGGTGGTCGCAGATGTCGGGCTCGAGCCACGGGATGTGCGGGGCGCCGCTGCGGGACTGGTAGACGAGCTGCCAGGGGTGCTCGGTACCGGTCTCCTCTCGTACGGCTTCGGCGATCAGCCGGGCGACGTCGAGGTGCTGGCGTACGTACGCGCCGCCGTCGCCGTGTCCGGACGCGGGGCCGGAGGTGTCGGCCGCGGACGTCGGGACGGAGTGCGTCGTGAAGGCGAGATGCGCGCCGGCCCGGACGTCTTCGGGCAGGCCGGCGAGCGAGGCGAGGACGCCCTCGATCATGGGCGTCACGAACCCGGGGTGGTTGAAGTAGTGCCGCAGCTTGTCCACCCGGGGCGGCTCGAGCCCTTCGGCCTGCAGCGTCACGAGCGCGTCGGCGAGGTTCTCGCGGTACTGGCGGCAGCCGGAGTAGGAGGCGTACGCACTGGTGGCGAGCACGGCGATGCGCCGGTGTCCGGCCGTGGTCATCTCGCGCAGGGTGTCGGTCAGAAAGGGCGACCAGTTGCGGTTGCCCCAGTACACCGGAAGATCCAGGCCGTGCTCTGCGAAGTCCTTGCGCAGCGCGTCGAGCAGGGCGCGGTTCTGGTCGTTGATGGGGCTGATGCCGCCGAAGAGGAAGTAGTGCTGCCCCACCTCCTTGAGCCGTTCCTTGGGGATACCGCGGCCGCGCGTCACGTTCTCCAGGAACGGAACGACATCGTCCGGGCCCTCCGGACCTCCGAAGGACAGCAACAGCAGGGCGTCGTAAGGGGCGGGATCGCGCTGATCGGACATGGCACCGATCCTGCCACCCGCCGTGTTCCCCCCGGAAACCGCGGAGCCCGGGGAACCACTGCGCCCGGGAAATCGCCGTGCGTGCGAGGTCGCGCCGGACGTAAGCTGTCTCAGCCGCCCTTACGCCTTACCGGAGAACCAGTGCCCAGTCCCTATCGCGCGATCTTCGCCGCCCCCGGCACACTCGGATTCTCCGTCGCCGGCTTCGTCGGCCGGATGCCGCTGTCCATGATGGGCATCGGCATCGTCACCATGATCTCCCAGCTCACGGGACGTTACGGCCTGGCGGGCGCGCTCTGCGCAACCCTCGCGATGTCGGCCGCCGTGCTCGGCCCGCAGATATCCCGGCTGGTCGACCGGCACGGTCAGCGCAGGGTGCTGCGCCCGGCCACCCTGGCCGCGGCCGCGGCGGCGGCGGGTCTGCTGATCTGTGCCCAGCAGGGCCTGGCCGACTGGACGCTGTTCGTGTTCTCGGCGGCCATGGGCTGCGTGCCGAGCGTCGGCGCGATGACCCGCGCGCGATGGGCGGCCATCTACCGGGGATCACCCCGGCAGCTGCACACCGCTTACGCGCTGGAGTCGATCATCGACGAGGTGTGCTTCATCTTCGGCCCGATCGTGTCGATCGGTCTGTCGACCATCTGGTTCCCGGAAGCCGGCCCGTTGCTGGCCGCGCTGTTCCTGCTCGCCGGCGTCTGGTGGCTGACGGCCCAGCGCGCCACGGAGCCCGAGCCGCACCCGGCCGGGGAGCACACCGGCGGTTCGGCCCTGCGCTCCCCCGGTCTGCAGGTCCTGGTGGCCGCCTTCGTCGCCACCGGCGCGATCTTCGGCGCGGTGGACGTGGTGACCGTGGCGTTCGCCGAGGAGGAGGGCCACAAGGCCGCGGCGAGCGTGGTGCTCGCCGTGTACGCGCTCGGGTCGTGCCTGGCGGGCATGGTCTTCGGCCTGCTGCATCTGAAGGGTGGGCCTTCCCGCAGGTGGGTACTGGGTGTGTGTGCGATGGCCGTGAGTATGATCCCCCTCCAACTGGCCGGGAGCCTGCCGTTCCTGGCCGTGGCGCTCTTTGTCGCGGGCCTTGCCATCGCACCGACGATGGTGACGACCATGGCCCTCGTCGAAGCGCACGTACCGCGCAGCAAACTGACCGAGGGCATGTCCTGGACCGGTACCGGGCTCGCGGTCGGTGTGGCGCTGGGCTCCTCGGCCGCCGGCTGGGTGGTCGACGCGCACGGTGCCGCTGCGGGATACGCGGTGCCCGGGATCGCGGGAGTGCTTGCGGCCGTTGTGGCGTTCCTGGGGTACAGCCGGCTGCGCAGGCCGGTGCCGACGCGGGAGGGGCAGCGTGAGCGGGACGCGCAACAGTCTGAACAGCCAGACCAGCACGTGGCGTAACTGGGCCGGGAATGTGACGGCCCGGCCGGTGCGGGAGGTCACTCCTGCCTCCCCGCAGGAGCTCGCCGACGCCGTGCGCAGCGCGGCAGAGGACAATCTGACGGTGAAGGCCGTCGGCACGGGGCACTCCTTCACCGCCCTGGCGGCCACCGAAGGTGTGCTGATACGGCCCGATCTGCTGACCGGGATCCGGGAGATCGACCGTACGTCGATGACCGTGACGGTCGAGGCCGGCACTCCGCTCAAGCGGCTGAACGCGGCCCTCGCCCGTGAGGGCCTGTCGCTCACCAACATGGGCGACATCATGGAGCAGACCGTCGCGGGCGCGACCTCGACCGGCACGCACGGCACGGGCCGCGACTCGGCCTCGATCGCCGCGCAGATCAAGGCCCTTGAGCTGGTGACGGCGGACGGTTCGCTGCTGCACTGCAGCGAGAAGGAGAACCCGGAGGTCTTCGCGGCGGCCCGGATCGGGCTCGGTGCCCTGGGTGTCGTCTCCGCGATCACTCTCGCGGTGGAGCCGGTCTTTTTGCTGACGGCCCGCGAGGAGCCGATGTCCTTCGACAAGGTCACGGCCGAGTTCGACGCGCTCGTCGCGGAGAACGAGCACTTCGAGTTCTACTGGTTCCCGCACACCGGCAACTGCAACACCAAGCGCAACAACCGCAGCGCCGGTCCCGCCGCGCCGGCCGGCGCGGTCAGCGGCTGGATCGAGGACGAGCTGCTCTCCAACGGCGTGTTCCAGGTGGCCTGTTCCGTGGGCCGGGCGTTCCCCGCGGCCATCCCTGCGATCGCGAAGGTCTCCAGCCGCGCACTGTCCGCCCGTTCGTACACGGACATCCCGTACAAGGTGTTCACGTCGCCGCGCCGGGTGCGGTTCGTCGAGATGGAGTACGCGCTGCCGCGCGAGGCTCTGGTCACCGCGCTGCGCGAGCTCAAGGCGATGGTCGAACGCTCGCCGCTGCGGGTCAGTTTCCCGGTGGAGGTGCGTACGGCTCCGGCGGACGACATCACGCTGTCCACGGCCTCCGGCCGGGACAGTGCGTACATCGCCGTGCACATGTACCGGGGGACGCCGTACCAGTCGTACTTCACCGCGGCGGAGAGGATCATGACCGCGCACGGCGGACGGCCGCACTGGGGCAAGGTGCATACACGGGACGCCGCTTACTTCGCCGAGGCGTACCCGCGGTTCGGCGAGTTCACGGCGCTGCGCGACCGCCTGGACCCGCAGCGGCTGTTCCAGAACGCCTATCTGCGGCGGGTGTTGGGCGACTGACTCCCCCTGGCGAATAGTTCCCTTTCTTCCGGTTTCCGCGAACCGCGACACCCGTCCTCCCGGGGCTCCGGAGCCCAACTCCCGCGCCCCGGGAGAAGTTCGGCGGCGCGGCGGCCCACCCCGATGGCCCGAATGGAGTACTGTGGCCAGCCTTGGGTCCGGTCCCCTCGTGACGTCCGGGCCCGGGACAAGGGGGCCGAAAGCGGCACTCGATCCGGCGAAGCCGCGGTGTCGCACGGAAGTCTGTTGCGGAGAGTGACTTCACCGTCACTCTGAGTCGTAAATAGATAACCGTGCCATAACGGCGATCCAGGGCCTGTGCCCGACACGCCGGGCAACTCGGCAAGGTTGTGGCAGGCTGCACCCGGGCAGGCCACACTCGACTAGCGGAAGCAGCGACGCAGGTGACGTCGGCAGGCACCACCCGGGAGGTCCCCATGCCCGAACTGCGTGTCGTGGCCGTCTCCAACGACGGCACACGACTGGTGCTCAAGGCTGCGGACAGCACGGAATACACGCTTCCGATCGATGAGCGTCTGCGTGCCGCCGTACGCAACGACCGTGCCCGCCTCGGCCAGATCGAGATCGAGGTGGAAAGCCACCTCCGCCCCCGCGACATCCAGGCCCGTATACGCGCCGGTGCCTCCGCGGAGGAAGTCGCGCAGCTCGCCGGTATCCCCGTCGACCGTGTACGCCGTTTCGAGGGACCTGTGCTCGCGGAGCGCGCCTTCATGGCGGAGCGGGCCCGCAAGACTCCCGTACGCCGCCCCGGTGAGAACACGGGTCCGCAGCTCGGAGAGGCTGTGCAGGAGCGGCTGCTGCTGCGTGGGGCCGAGAAGGACACCGCGCAGTGGGACTCTTGGCGCCGCGACGACGGCACCTGGGAGGTTCTGCTGGTCTACCGGGTGGCGGGCGAACCGCACTCGGCGAGTTGGACCTACGACCCGCCGCGGCGGCTCGTCCAGGCCGTCGACGACGAGGCGCGCGCGCTGATCGGCGAGACCGACGACTCGATCGCGCAGGAGCCGAGCTTCCCCTTCGTGCCCCGCATCGCGCGGCTGCCCAGGGACCGTCCGCTGGACCGCGCCCTGGACCGCCAGATCGAGCGTCCCGGTACGGCCGCGCCTTCGTCCGACACGGACGACACGGGCGAGCGGGACTCGCTGACCAGCCTTCTGGAAGCGGTGCCGAGCTTCCGGGGAGACATGGTCGTACCGGAGCGGCCCGCACAGCCCGAGCCGGCGGCCATCGAGCCGGCACAGGAGCCCGACGAGGCGGAGGAGCCGGTCGCACCGGCGGCATCGGCGGGCGCGGGTTCGGCGTACGCCGATGTCCTGATGCCGCGCTCGGTGGCGGGTCACCGCGAGCGCCTCACGGGCACCACGGACCGCCAGGCAGAGGCGGACGGCGTCCGCCCGGGGCGCCGCGCGGCGGTCCCGAGCTGGGACGAGATCGTCTTCGGCACGCGCCGCAAGAAGCAGGACTAGGGCTCTCTCTTCCGGATCGGGCCGGACCAGTGAGCGGGGTCCGGTGCTTGGGGTGCATCTCCCGTGCCCGAAGGGCAACGGGGGACATCGCAGGCGGTGGAGGGAGGCTTGGCGGAGCCGTACCGACCGACGACAACGCAGCTCGGGGGTACCACCCGCCGAAGGCTGTGGGTGACCAGGGCACGCGAGCCCGGCAAGATCCGGACGAGAGGGCCCTGGCTCAGGACGTCCCGAACGGGCCCGGCACGGTGGACATGCCGGGCCCGTTCGCGTGCGGGAGGCACCACCGGCCGACTGTCGGCGGGCACCGCGCGCGAAGTCCCGGCACGCGACAGGTCCTGCACCGGGCAACGGACCCGAGGACCTCACGGGCGCCCACGCGCGGCGGCGCTTCGGGGTGGCGCCGGGACGCCGCTGCCTGCGTGTCCGCCTGCGCTGCGGCGCCGTCCGGGGTTCCGCGCAGGCCGCACCTGCTGCGCACGACCGCCTTGGTCCGGTCCCGGACCTGCCCGATCTGCCGCGTCGGGTCCCGGCGTATCGGCGCCACCGCGGGGTCCGCCGTCAGCCCGGCTGCGGCCCCGTGGCCACCGGGCGCGCCGGGTCCCCGGACCATTCCGACCAGGAGCCCGCGTACAGGACCGGTTCGAAGCCCGCGAGTTCCAGAGCCACCGCCTGCTGCGCGGCCGAGACACCCGAGCCGCAGTAGACGCCGACCGTCTTCGCGTCCTGACCCGCGCCGAGTTCGACGAAGCGCGCGGTCAGCCTTTCGGGTGAAAGGAAGCGTCCGTTCTCGTCGATGTTCTCCGCCGTCGGGGCCGAGACCGCGCCGGGGATATGACCGGCGACCCGGTCGATGGGCTCCACCTCGCCGCGGTAGCGCTCCCCCGCCCGTGCGTCCAGCAGCAGGCCGTCGCGGGCCCATCCGGCCGCTCCGTCCGCGTCGAGCAGTCCGAGCGCGCCCGGCTGCGGGGTGAACGTACCCTCCACGGGCTCGGGAGTCTTGGTCTCCAACGGGCCCGCCCAGGCGGCGAGTCCGCCGTCGAGGACACGTACGTTCTCGTGCCCCGTCCAGCGCAGCAGCCACCAGGCGCGGGCCGCGCCCCACCCCTTGTCCGCGTCGTACGTCACGACGGGCGTCTGTGCGGAGATTCCGGCGCGGCGCATGGCCGCGCCGAAGGCCGCCACGTCGGGCAGGGGGTGCCGGCCACCGGCACCGGGGGGTCCAGCCAGCTCCGCGTCGAGGTCGATGAAGACGGCGCCCGGGATGTGACCGGCCTCGTAGTCGGGCCGGCCGTGCGGCCCGCCCAGTTGGTAACGGACGTCCAGCAGGACCGGCGGGGTGGGGCCGGCGAGCTCGTTCGCAAGATCGACTGCGGAGATGATGGGATCCATGGAGACCATCCTCGCGCAGCCATCGGCCGATCCGTAACGCCCCGGAAACGGATGAGTGACATCAAAACGGGCATCCTTCGGCAGGAACCCGCCAAAACCGGCGCGGCCGGGGCCCGCCGGACCCCTCGTGGTGGAAGCATCTGCGTGGGCGCGGCCGTTCTTACAGGAACAGCACGCGCCGGTCCCCCCGCACGGCCACCACGATGGTCCGAGGAGAGAGTGACGATGACCGAGGCGACTCGGCACACACCTGGCACACCCTGTTGGGTGAGCTTGATGGCGCACGGCCTTGACGCGACGCAGGAGTTCTACGCGTCACTGTTCGGCTGGGAGTTCTCCCCCGGCCCGGCACAGCTCGGCCCGTACGTCCGCGCGCTGATCGACGGCAAGGAGGTCGCGGGCATCGGCAGACTGCCGGCCGACCGGCACCTGCCGGTCGCCTGGACGCCGTATCTCGCCACGGACGACGCGGATGCGACCGCCGAGGTGATCCGCAGCTGCGGCGGCACCGTCGGGGTGGGCCCGCTGGACGCGGGGGACGCGGGCCGGTTGGCCATCGGCTCCGACCCGGGAGGCGCGGTGTTCGGCATCTGGCAGGTCGCCGCGCACCGGGGCACCGCGGTGCACGGCACCCATGGCACGCCGGTGTGGAACGAGCTCCTGACCCGGGAGACCTCCTCCGTCGGGAAGTTCTACCAGGCGCTGTTCGACTACGAGGTGGAGCCGGCCGTCTCGGCCGACTTCGACTGTCTGACCCTGCGCCTCGCCGGACGGCCGGTCGCATCCCTGCACGGTGTCGGTCATGCGCTGCCCCGCAGCCGGGGCAGCCACTGGATGACCTACTTCGAGGTCGAGGACACCGACGCGGCCGCGCACCAGGTGCTGGACCTGGGCGGGCATGTGGTGGAGCAGCCCCGGGACGGCGCCACAGGGCGGCTCGCCACGGTGGCGGACCCGGAGGGCGCGGTGTTCACGATCGTACGGTCGGAGAGTTCCTGACGATCTCGCCGTCCTCGACGGGAAGGACGTCCGGGGAGAGCGCGGCCGCACGGGCGGTGGCCGCGGTCATCCGCCGGCGGTGGTGGCGCCGGCACAGCACCTCGTAACCGATCACGTCCGTCGGCTGGTGGACGTCCCCGACGACGACCTGGGCACCCTCGACGACCATCACCCCGCCCACGGTGCGCGCGTTGTGCGTGGCGCGGGCGCCGCACCAGCACAGCGCCTCGACCTGGAGTACCTCGACGCGGTCGGCGAGTTCGACGAGCCGCTGGGAGCCGGGGAAGAGCTTGGAGCGGAAGTCCGTGGTGATGCCGAAGGCGAAGACGTCCAGCTCCAGGTCGTCGACGACCCGGGCGAGCTGGTCGATCTGCTCGGGCGCGAGGAACTGCGCCTCATCGGCGATCACGTAGTCGCAGCGGCCGCCCTTGGAGAGATGGGCGACGAGATACGCGTAGAAGTCGAAGCCCTCCGCGGCCTCGACCGCGTCGGTCACCAGACCGAGGCGGGAGGAGAGCTTGCCCTCGCCGGCCCGGTCGTCGCGGGTGAAGATCATGCCCTGAAGGCCGCGCGTGGAGCGGTTGTGCTCGATCTGGAGAGCCAGGGTCGACTTCCCGCAATCCATCGTTCCAGAGAAGAACACCAGCTCGGGCATGGAGAGTTGAGGACCTTTCGGGTCTGTGCGCGCGGTCGGGAGCGTGACGGCGTGGGCGGGCTACGAGCGTACTTCGAGGAGCGGGACGAGCTGCTCGAGAGGGGTCATCGAACCGTGCATCCCGACCATCGCCGACTCGTTGGGCTCGTTGACCGAGGCGGTGATCACCACGTCGTCGCAGGCCGCGGCGACGACATCGCCGATCCGCGCGTACACCCGCTCGTCGACACCGGGGCCGAACCAGCCGGCCGCGATCGCCTCGTCGCGGCTCGCCACCCAGAACTGCTCGCCCAGCACCTCGCGCCACACCGTGAGCACATCGGACTCGGCGCCCGGGACGGCGTAGACATGGCGGGCACGGCCCTCGCCGCCCAGCAGGGCGACACCGGCACGAAGCTCCCAGTCCTCGTCGAAGTCGATGCGCGACTGCTCGTCGAACGGGATGTCGATCATGCCGTGGTCGGCGGTGACATACAGGGCGGCGCGGGGCGGCAGCTGCTCGGCGAGGCGCTGCACCATCCGGTCCACGTACATCAGCTGGCCGCGCCAGGCGTCGGAGTCCACGCCGAAGCGATGGCCCTTGCCGTCGACGTCGCTGTAGTACGTGTAGACGAGGGACCGGTCGCCGGCCGCCAGCTGCTCGGCGGCGAGGTCCATGCGCTCCTCGCCCGAGAGCCGGCCGTGGAACGTGCCGCCGCTGAGTGCGACCTTGGTGAGCGGGGTGTGCTCGAACGTCGGGGACGTCACCTGCGCGGTGTGCACGCCTGCCGCGTCGGCGAGCTGGAAGACGGTGGGGTACGGCTGCCAGGCACGCGGCGAGGTCCACGGCTTCCAGCGCAGCTGGTTCATCAGCTCGCCGGTCTCGGGGTTGCGCGCGGTGTAACCGGGCAGGCCGTGCGCGCCTGGCGGCAGTCCGGTGCCGACGGAGGCCAGCGAGGTGGCGGTCGTGGCGGGGAAGCCGGCCGTGAGCGGGCGCCCGGTGCCGCCGCGGGACGTGCCGAGGAGCGAGGTCAGATAGGGGGCCTCGTCGGGATGGGCCTTGATCTGCTCCCAGCCGAGGCCGTCGATCAGGAAGACGCAGTTGCGGTCGGCGGGGATGAGCTCGGGCAGGCTCTGTATGAGCCCCGGCACCCCCTGTCCGGCGGCGAGCGTCGGCAGCAGATCGGCGAGGGAGCCGCTGCCGTACGCGGGGACGGGCGCGGTGTCGAGAGACAGTGGGACGGGTTCGTCCGGCCAGACGGCGGGCTGGGCAGGCTGGACCATCAGCGTGTGGCTGCCGTGGCTTCGGAGAGCGCCTGGGCGAAGGCGAGCGTCTGGCGGACGGTGTCCGGGCCGTCGCCGGCCTCGCTGACGCGCAGGCTGAGGTCGTCGGCGGTGGAGTTGCCCGTGTAGCCGTGGTCGGCATCGCAGTTCGGGTCGCCGCAGGCGGCGGGCTCGAGGTCGATACGGGAGACGGCGCCCCAGCCGATGGTGAGGACGACCTCGCGCGGCAGGGTGCCGGGGGTGTACGACTCCGGGTTGGCGACGACCCGGCTGACCACGACGGACGAGATCCGGCCGAGCTTGACCGACTCGGTGGAGGTGGTGGCGTACGGCGTCGGGGAGCTGGAGTCGGCGGCCTGCTCGTCTGTGTGGCTGACGATGAAGCGGTTGGCGGTCAGGACGAGGACCGTGACATGGCGGCGCACTTCGTTGGCGTCGAAGGTGGTCTCCTGGTGCACCAGGTACGACGCGATCTGCTCGCCACCGACAGCGGCCTCCACCGCATCGGCCACGAGGGCCGGGTAGTAGCCGCTGCGCTCGATCGCCGCGCGCAGCCCCTGGGTCGTCGTACCGGTCTTCGCCATGCGGTCCATCCTACGGGGCCATGGGGACGGTGAGCGCTCAGTAGCCTCAGACGCTGGGGAGCCTGCGGGGACCCAGGTCGGTCCGGGCGGATGAGGGTGCGAGGCGTACGGATGCGCCCAGCACGGAGAGGCCGCGCTGCGCGACGACGACCGGTTCAAGGCTGATGTCGACCACTTCAGGGTGATCGTCGACCAGCCGCGACACACGGAGCAGGAGCTCCTCCAGCGCGGCGGTGTCGGCCGGCGCGGAGCCGCGCCAGCCGAACAGGAGGGGCGCGGTACGGATGCTCCGGATCAGCTCGGCGGCGTCGCGGTCGGTGGCCGGGACGAGCCGGTGGGCGGTGTCACCGAGCAGCTCGGACGGCGCGCCGGCCAGTCCGAAGGAGAGCACGGCGCCGACGCCGGGGTCGATGGCGGCGCGCACGACGGTGTCCACACCGCGCGGAGCCATCGCCTGGACGACGGGCTGCAGCTCGGCGGGTTTACCGAGAGCATCGGTCAACTCGCGGTACGCCTGTCGCAGTTGTACCTCGTCGGCCAGATCCAGCCGCACACCGCCGAGGTCGGCACGGTGGCGCAGGTGCGGCGCGGTGGTCTTGAGGGCGACGGGATAGCCGAGCCGCTCGGCGGCCCGGACGGCGGCGTCGGGATCCGGCGCGGGGAGGGCGGTGCGGACGTGGATGCCGTAGCGGGCGAGCAGCTCGTGCGCGTCCGTGGCGTCGAGGGTGAACCCCCGGGGATCCCCGGGCCCCCCGAGTAGCCGCTCGATCCCTCCGGCTGCTCCTGCCTCGTCGATGTCGTCGTACTCGGGCACCTTGCCGGGCTCGGCGGCGTCGCGACGCCACTGTGCGTACCGGGCCGCTTCGGCGAGAGCCCGGACGGCGCGCTCGGCGGCCGGGTAGGCGGGAATGCGGTTGCCGCCAGCCGGCCCGTCCGCGGCGGCACCCGCCGGCGACTGTGCGGCCCCGGGACCCGCTCCCCCGAACGGTCCCGTGCCGCCGGGAGCGGCGCTGCGGTCGTGCAGCGCCGACGCCGTGTGCGGCCCGCCCACGGCAGCGGATGCCGTACCGGCCGGGCCGCTGCCGGCGCGCAACGCGTCCGCGGCTTCGCCGTGCGGTGCCGTGAAACGCGGGCCCTGCCCGTCACTCACCGGTCCGGACGCCGGAGCCGCTCCTGCGGGGGCCTCGCCCCGGGAGCCGATGGTGCCGCCGGGGGCCGCGGCGTCGGCGCCCTGCGATGACGCACCGGCCCGGCCGGGCGCCGGAGCCGCGCCACCGGAGGCCGCAATCCGCGCGCCGGTGCTGCCGCCGGAGGCCGCGGCATCCGCCGAGGCCGTGCCGGGCGCACCGGCTTCGACGCGCGCCGCGCCGACCGGGTGTGGGCCGACGGGTGCGGTTCCCGCGCCGGGACGGGGTTGCTCCGGCTCCTTGAGCCGCGGGCTCGTCCCCCCGGGGCGGGCCCCGCTCGTGCCGGTCGCCGCCGAGAGCGCCTCCGCCAGGCCGCCCAGCTCCACGTGCACCACCGCCACCGGCTTCGCCGGAGACGTGGCCGCCGCCGCACGCAGGGCCTCCGCCAGGACTTCGCCGTCGCCCGATTCGGTGACCCCGTTCTCACCCACCCAGGGGATCGCGGTGACCACCACGGCATCGCATGCGTCGTCGTGCAGCGCCTGAACGAGCGCGGCGCGGAAGTCCGCGGGTGTCGCCGCCGTTGTGAGGTCGAGCGGCCGGAGCGGACGCAGGCCCTCTGTCAGACACGCGTCGTACGTGAGCAGTCCAAGGGACTCGGAGTTGCCGAGGATGGCCACCCGCGGCCCCTTCGGCAGCGGCTGCCCGGCCAGCAGCAGCCCCGCGTCGACGAGTTCGGTGACCGTATCGACCCGGATCACGCCCGCCTGACGCAGCAGCGCCCCGACCGTCGCGTCGGGGATCCGGGTCACGGGCACGGCGTGCCCAGGGGGCGTGGCACCGCTGTGGCGGGCTCCCTTGACGACGACGACCGGCTTCACCGCCGCCGTACGCCGGGCGAGCCGGGTGAACTTGCGCGGGTTGCCGAGGGACTCGAGGTACATCAGGACCACGTCCGTGCCGGGGTCCTCGTACCAGTACTGCAGGAAGTCGTTGCCGGACACGTCCGCCCGGTTGCCGGACGAGATGAAGGCCGACAGCCCCGCGCCGCGCCGGTGCAGCCCGGACAGCAGGGCGATGCCGATCGCCCCGGACTGGGTGAACAGGCCGATACGGCCGGGCACCGGTGCCTCGGGGGCGAGCGAGGCGTTGAGCCGTACCGCATCCGCGGTACTGATGATCCCGAACGAGTTGGGGCCGATGATGCGCATCCCGTACGAACGGGCCTGGCGCACCAGCTCGCGCTGGCGTTCCCGGCCGGCCGCGCCGCTCTCGGCGTACCCGGCGGTCAGGACGACCAGTCCCTGGACACCGTGCTCTCCACAGTCGGCGACCACCTCCGGCACGCGTTCGGCGGGAACGGCGACGATCGCGAGGTCGACCGGCTCGCCGATCTCCGCGACCCGACGCACTGCGGGGACGCCGTCGATCTCGGTCCGGTCATCGGGGAAGGCGCGGTTCACTGCGTAGGTACGCCCGGTGTACCCCCCGCCGAGGAGGTTGCGCAGCGCGGTGCGGCCCACGCCACCGGGCGCGCGGCCCACTCCGACCACGGCGACCGAGCCGGGTGCGAGGAGGCGCTGTACCGAGCGGGCCTCGGCGCGCTGCTCCCTGCCGCGCTGGACGGCGAGGGACCTGGCGGTCGGTTCGAGGTCGAGGGTCAGATGGACCGAGCCGTCCTCGAAGCTGCGCTTCTGGGTGTAGCCGGCGTCCGTGAACACCTTGATCATCTTGTTGTTGGCGGGCAGCACCTCGGCCGCGAACCGCCTGATGCCGCGCTCCCTGGCGACCGCCGCGATGTGTTCCAGCAGCGCGGACGCCACACCCCGGCCCTGATGGGCGTCCTGGACCAGGAAGGCGACCTCGGCCTCGTCGGCAGGCGCACTGGCAGGGCGGCCCTGCGCGTTGATCCGGTCGAAGCGGACGGTCGCGATGAACTCGCCACCGACCGTGACCGCGAGCCCCACCCGGTCCACGTAGTCGTGGTGGGTGAACCGGTGGACGTCCTTGGCGGACAGGCGGGGGTAGGGCGCGAAGAACCGGTAGTACTTCGACTCGTCGGAGACCTGCTCGTAGAAGCTGACCAGACGGTCGGCGTCCTCGGTGGTGATGGGCCTGATGCGCGCGGTGCCGCCGTCGCGCAGCACCACGTCCGCTTCCCAGTGATCGGGGTAAGCGT
This sequence comes from Streptomyces sp. NBC_00390, assembly GCF_036057275.1. NCBI lineage: Bacteria > Bacillati > Actinomycetota > Actinomycetes > Kitasatosporales > Streptomycetaceae > Streptomyces > Streptomyces sp. NBC_00390. Next base: position 2,253,299 of record NZ_CP107945.1, read on the forward strand.
GCTCCGACGAGGTCTGCATGGGGCCAGCGTACGGCCCGCCCCACGGGTCGCGGAGGCTGTTGCCGACGGGCAGGCTGGACAGCGCCGATCGGCGGCCTCGCACCGGCCCGCCCACCGGCGCGAGGAGCACGCCACCTCCCGTGAGAGACTGGTCTAGACAACCCCGAAGACTTGAAGGGCAACACCATGGCTGAGCGCCGCGTCACTGTCGGCTGGGCCGAGGGCCTTCACGCCCGCCCCGCGTCCATCTTCGTCCGTGCCACCACGGCCTCCGGCGTCCCCGTGACGATCGCGAAGGCCGACGGCACTCCGGTCAACGCCGCGTCCATGCTCGCCGTCCTGGGTCTCGGCGCACAGGGCGGCGAAGAGATCGTGCTCGCCTCGGAGGCCGAGGGTGCCGAAGCCGCCCTGGACCGTCTGGCCAAGCTGGTGGCCGAGGGCCTCGAGGAACTCCCCGAGACCGTCTGACGCGTTCGGCCGCGCAACCGGGCGGTCGAATTCATGGCGAAGCCGCGGCATCCCGAATCAGGGACACCGCGGCTTCACTCTTTCCCCCGGCCTTTTGAATGCCGCACGGAATTCGGGCAGCATAAATAGGCCCGCTGCACGACATTACACATCTTTGTATACGGCGCTCGTGTTAATGACGGACGCTCGTGGTGTTTACGGCATGTTGCGAAGTCCTCACCCACTCGGGACGGCGCAGCCGGTGCGCCACCGCGGCCCGCTCCGCGTGCAGGGCGGTCAGAGTCCTGGCCCGCTCCACGTCCCCGCGCGCCACGGCGTCCACGATCGCGCCGTGCTCGGCCCAGGATTCGACGGGCTTGGCGGGCTGCTCCACGGTGTACATCCACGCGATCTTGTGGCGCAGCTGGGTGAGCAGGGCGGTCAGCCCCGGGCTGCCGCAGGCCTGGGCGAGCGTCTCGTGGAACCAGCTGCCGAGCGAACGCAGATCCTCGCCCTCACCGCGACGCGCCCGCTCCTGCCCCAGCCTGACCAGGCCGCGGAGCACCTTGAGGTGTGCCTCGGTGCGCCGCTGCGCCGCCCGTGCCGCCCCCAGGGGCTCCAGCAGCAGCCGGATCTCCAGGAGGTCGGCCGCCTCCTGCTCGGTGGGTTCGGCGACATGGGCGCCGGCGTGCCGGCGGCTGACGACGAAGCCCTCGGACTCCAGGGTGCGCAGGGCCTCGCGGACCGGGACCCGGGAGACCCCGTAGCGGCGGGCGAGCTGTTCCTCGGTCAGTCTGCTGCCGCGCTCGAACACACCGGAGACGATGTCGTCGCGGATCGCCGTGCATACCGAGTGCGCGGGAATGCGCATGACCGAACCTCCGCTTTAATTCGCGCGAAACGCTGCCGACGGTGTGCGTTCCCACCCCTGTTCCTGGCCGTGACTCTATTGCAATCGGCGTGATTTTCCGATGGCAGACCGAAATTCATGGATATCTTTTGGCCAGTACAAGTAACGCCGAAGGCCCTGGCGGCGGGCCAGGGCCTTCGATGTGGTGCGGGGGTCGGTTGCGGGCGGCGCGGGCCTCAGACCGTGACGCCGCGGGCGCGCAGGTACGCGAGCGGGTTGATGTCGGAGCCGTAGTCCGCGGTGGTCCGGGCCTCGAAGTGGAGGTGCGGGCCTGTGGAGTTGCCGGTGGAGCCCGCCCGACCGATCTGCTGGCCGGGGATGACCCGCTGGCCGACCGAGACGCCGATGGACGAGAGGTGACCGTACTGGGTGTACGTGCCGTCGTTCATCCGGATCACGACGTTGTTGCCGTACGCACCGCCCCAGCCCGCCTCGACGACCGTGCCGGAGCCGACGGCCACGACCGAGGTGCCGGAGGCGGCATGGAAGTCGATGCCGGTGTGGCTGCCGGAGGACCACTGCGCACCGCCGGCCTGGTAGGCGGTGGAGACGTAGGAGCCGGCGACGGGCAGCTGGAAGGAGTTGAGGCGACGGCGCTCGGCCTCACGGGCGGCGCGCTCCTTGGCCTCGCGGGCGGCCTTGACGCGGGCCTCGGCCTTGCGCTTGGCCTCGGCCGCGGCCTTGGCCTGGGCGGCGGCCCTGGCGGCCTCCTCCTTCTGCGCGGCAGCCTGGTCGGCGACCTCGTCGGCGACGGTGTCCACCGCCACGACCTGCGTCAGGCCGGTGTCCTCGGGCGAGGGGGCTTCGGCGTCGGCAGCGAGGGCCGGAGAGGCGAGGGTTCCGATGACGCCGGTGGTGGCGAGGGTCGCGACGGTGGCCATACCCGCGCTGCGACGCGCCAGCCGGCTCGGACCACGATGTTTCCCGGTGGCACGGGTGAACGCCATGAAGAGGCTGGTCCTTTCCTTCCTTCTCGCCTACCGGGTTAGCTGACGGGTTCGGAGCAGGAAGGTCTCCTACGGGCACCTCCGCACGGGGTGTGAAGGCGACCGATTCACCCCAGGGACTGAGTGGGTCCCCGGCTCCCCAGGCTCGCGCCTGACGGGGACTCGGCGATGACTGTCCGTGCCGCGGATGCGGCGGGCTACGGCGAACAGCCGGATTGACGCTAGGCCGATCTTCATCCGATCGCCAAAAATTCAGCACCTTTTGTAGCGCACGCCACAGGGCATAGCCCCAACTGCCGCATGAAAACGGACAAAAGACGGAACCCCGGCATCACACCTGAAGCCGGGGTTCCACTTGTCGGTTTTGAGTTGTATGTCTGCTGCGCCGGTCGTCCCGCGGCTCAATCAGCCGCTGACGACGGTCACTTCACCGATACCGAGCGCCCTCACCGGCTCCTCGATCTGCGACGCGTCACCGACAAGCACCGTGACCAGCCGGTCCACCGGGAAGGCGTTGACGGCCGCCGCGGTCGCCTCGACCGTACCCGTCTCGGCCAGCCGCCTGTACAGCTCCGCCTGGTAGTCGTCCGGGAGGTGCTGCTCGACCTGGTCGGCGAGCGTGCCCGCCACGGACGCCGCCGTCTCGTACTTCAGCGGGGCGACGCCCACCAGGTTCTGCACGGCGACGTCGCGCTCGGCATCGGTCAGGCCCTCGGCCGCCAGTGTGCGCAGCACCCTCCACAGGTCGTCCAGCGCCGGGCCGGTGTTGGGCGTGTCGACCGAGCCGCTGATGGCGAGCATCGACGCACCGGTGCCGTCGGGCGCGGACCGGAGCACCTGGCCGAAGGCCCGTACGCCGTAGGTGTAGCCCTTCTCCTCGCGCAGCACGCGGTCGAGGCGGGAGGTGAGGGTGCCGCCCAGGCAGTACGCGCCCAGCACCTGGGCCGGCCAGACGCGGTCGTGGCGGTCCGGGCCGATGCGGCCGATGAGCAGCTGGGTCTGCACCGCCCCGGAACGGTCCACGATGACCACCCGGCCGGTGTCGTCCGCGGTGATCGGCGGTACCGGACGTGACTCGGTCCTGTCACCGGTCCAGGCGCCGAGGGTGTCGGCGAGCACGGCGTCCAGATCGACTCCCGTGAGGTCACCGACGATCACGGCAGTGGCGGTGGCGGGCCGCACATGGGCGGCGTAGAAGGCCCGCACCGCCGCGGAGTCGATCCGCGCCACGGTCTCCTCCGTGCCCTGACGCGGCCGCGACATGCGCGAGCTCGCAGGGAAGAGCTCCTTGGAGAGCTGCTTGGCGGCGCGCCGGGCCGGGTTCGCCGTCTCGTGCGGGATCTCGTCCAGCCGGTTGCGCACCAGGCGATCGACCTCGCTGTCGGCGAACGCGGGCGTCCGCAGTGCCTCGGCCAGCAGGCCGAGCGCCTTGGGCAGCCGGGAGGCCGGGACCTCCAGGGAGACCCGGACGCCGGGGTGGTCGGCGTGCGAGTCGAGCGTGGCGCCGCAGCGCTCGAGCTCGGCCGCGAACTCCTCGGCGCTCCGCTTGTCGGTGCCCTCCGACAGGGCACGCGCCATGATCGTGGCGACGCCGTCCAGACCGTCCGGCTCGGCGTCCAGCGGGGCGTCGAGGAAGATCTCGACGGCCACCACCTGCTGGCCGGGGCGGTGGCAGCGCAGCACGGTCAGACCGTTCCCCAGCGTGCCGCGCTCGGGCGCGGGGAAGGCCCAGGGCCGGGCGGTGCCGGGGGTGGGCTGCGGGTGGAAGTCCATGGTCACGGCAGCGTCACTCACTGGTCCGCGCCCTCCTGCTCGTCGTTGTCGGCGGAGGTGTCCGCCGAGCCGGCCTCGTCGCCTTCCTCGCCCTTGTCCTCGGCTGCGGGCTCGTACACGAGGACCGCCCTGTTGCTGGGGTGCAGCCGGGCCTTGGCGACCGCCTGCACCTCCTCGGCGGTGACCTCGAGCACCCGCCGCACGGCGGTCAGCGCGAGCTGCGGGTCGCCGAACAGCACGGCGTACCGGCACAGTTCGTCGGCCCGGCCGGCGACGGTGCCGAGCCGGTCCAGCCACTCACGCTCCAGCTGCGCCTGGGCTCGCTCCATCTCCTCGGGCGTGGGGCCCTCGGCGGCGAACCGTGCCAGCTCCTCGTCGACCGCGGCCTCGATCTGCGGGACCTCGACGCCGCCGGACGTCTTGACGTCCAGCCAGCCCAGCGACGGCGCGCCCGCGAGGCGCAGCAGGCCGAAGCCTGCCGCGACAGCCGTCTGGTCACGGCGCACCAGGCGGTTGTGCAGCCGGGAGGACTCGCCGCCGCCGAGGACGGTGAGCGCCAGGTCGGCGGCGTCGCACTCGCGTGTGCCGTCGTGCGGCAGGCGATAGGCGGCCATCAGCGCGCGGGCCGGGACCTCCTCGACGATCTCCTCGCGCAGCTGCTCGCCGATGTTCTCGGGCAGGGAGCCGTCGCGCGGGGGCTGCTTGCCGTCGTGGCCGGGGATGGAGCCGAAGTACTTCTCGATCCAGGCGAGCGTCTCCTCCGGATCGATGTCGCCGACGACCGACAACACCGCGTTGTTCGGCGCGTAGTAGGTGCGGAAGAAGGCGCGGGCATCCTCGAGGGTCGCCGCGTCCAGGTCGGCCATCGAGCCGATCGGGGTGTGGTGGTAGGGGTGGCCCTCCGGGTAGGCGAGGGCGGTGAGCCGCTCGAAGGCCGTGCCGTACGGCACGTTGTCGTACCGCTGGCGGCGCTCGTTCTTGACGACGTCGCGCTGGTTCTCCATCGACTCGTCGTCGAGGGCGGCCAGCAGCGACCCCATGCGGTCGGCCTCGAGCCAGAGCGCCAGCTCCAGCTGGTGGGTCGGCATGGTCTCGAAGTAGTTGGTGCGCTCGAAGCTCGTCGTGCCGTTCAGCGAGCCGCCGGCGCCCTGGACGAGCTCGAAGTGGCCGTTCCCCTTCACCTGGCCCGAGCCCTGGAACATCAGGTGCTCGAAGAGGTGGGCGAGGCCCGTGCGGCCCTCGACCTCGTGGCGTGAGCCGACGTCGTACCAGAGGCAGACCGCGGCGACCGGGGTCAGGTGGTCCTCGGAGAGCACCACGCGCAGGCCGTTGGCCAGGCGGTGCTCTGTCGCTGTCAGGCCGCCGGAGTCGGCCTGCGCTGTGGCCGTGTGACCCATGGGCATGTACGTCCCTTCGATCGCGAAACTGTAATTGCTGCCAGACCTGCCACTGTATGCAAGCGCGCTGACACCTGGCGAAGTTCCCGGGTCGAGGTCGGCGTTGTCAGTGGGACGGTCCACAATGGTCCGCGTCAGATCCAGACCTGGTACGTGAAGGAGCAGCAGCCGCGATGGCCCGCCGCAGCACGAAGACCCCGCCGCCGGACGATTTCGAGGAGAGGATCCTCGACATCGACGTGGTGGACGAAATGCAGGGCTCCTTCCTCGAGTACGCGTACTCGGTGATCTACTCCCGGGCCCTGCCGGACGCACGTGACGGCATGAAGCCGGTGCACCGCCGGATCGTGTACCAGATGAACGAGATGGGTCTGCGGCCGGACCGCGGCTATGTGAAGTGCGCCCGTGTCGTCGGCGAGGTCATGGGCAAGCTGCACCCGCACGGCGACGCGTCGATCTACGACGCGCTCGTGCGCATGGCGCAGCCATTCTCCATGCGGCTGCCCCTGGTCGACGGCCACGGCAACTTCGGCTCGCTGGGCAACGACGACCCGCCGGCCGCCATGCGCTACACCGAGTGCCGCATGGCGGACGCCACGAGCCTGATGACGGAGTCGATCGACGAGGACACGGTCGACTTCGAGGCGAACTACGACGGCCAGGAGCGCGAGCCGGTCGCACTGCCCGCCGCCTATCCGAATCTGCTGGTCAACGGCGCGTCCGGCATCGCGGTCGGTATGGCGACGAACATGCCCCCGCACAATCTGGGCGAGGTCATCGCCGCCGCCCGCCATCTGATCCGGCACCCGGGCGCCGACCTCGAGACCCTCATGCGCTACGTACCGGGACCGGACCTGCCGACCGGCGGCCGCATCGTGGGCCTGAGCGGCATCAAGGACGCGTACGAGAACGGCCGCGGCACGTTCAAGATCCGCGCCACGGTCACCGTGGAGGACGTGACGGCGCGCCGCAAGGGCCTGGTCGTCACCGAACTGCCCTTCACGGTCGGCCCTGAGAAGGTCATCGCGAAGATCAAGGATCTGGTCTCGGCGAAGAAGCTCCAGGGCATCGCGGACGTCAAGGACCTCACCGACCGGCGGCACGGACTGCGGCTGGTCATCGAGATCAAGAACGGGTTCATCCCCGAGGCGGTCCTCGAGCAGCTGTACAAGTTGACGCCGATGGAGGAGTCCTTCGGCATCAACAATGTGGCACTGGTGGACGGGCAGCCGCTGACCCTCGGCCTCAAGGAGCTGCTCGAGGTCTACCTCGACCACCGCTTCGACGTGGTGCGCCGGCGCAGCGAGTTCCGCCGCACCAAGCGGCGCGACCGGCTGCACCTCGTCGAGGGCCTGCTGGTGGCCCTGATCGACATCGACGAGGTCATCCGGCTGATCCGGTCCAGCGAGAACTCCGCGGAGGCCAAGCAGCGCCTGATGGAGCGCTTCTCGCTCTCCGAGATCCAGACGCAGTACATCCTGGACACACCCCTGCGGCGACTGACGAAGTTCGACCGCCTGGAGCTGGAGAGCGAGCGCGACCGGCTCAACACGGAGATCGCCGAGCTGACCGCGATCCTGGAGTCGGACGCAGAGCTGCGCAAGCTCGTCTCGGGCGAACTCGCCGCGGTGGCGAAGAAGTTCGGCACCGAGCGGCGCACGGTGCTGCTGGAGTCGGCGGCCACGCCGGTGTCCGCGGTGGCGCTCGAGGTCGCCGACGACCCGTGCCGAGTGCTGCTGTCCTCGACTGGCCTGCTGGCGCGTACGGTCACCGGGGAGCCGCTCCCCGACGACGGCGGAAAGCGCAGTAAGCACGATGTGGTCGTCTCGGCCGTTCCCGCGACCGCGCGCGGCGACGTGGGCGTGGTGACCTCGGCCGGGCGGCTGCTGCGGCTGTCGGTGATCGATCTGCCTCAGCTGCCGCACACCGCGTCCACGCCGAACCTGTCGGGCGGGGCCCCGGTCGCCGAGTTCCTGTCCCTGGAGGCCGACGAGACCGTGGTGTGCCTGACCACGCTCGACGAGTCCTCGCCCGGCCTCGCGCTGGGCACCCTGCAGGGCGTCGTCAAGCGCGTGGTGCCCGACTACCCGTCGAACAAGGACGAGTTGGAGGTCTTCGCCCTCAAGGACGGGGACCGCATCGTCGGCGGCATCGAACTGCGCACGGGCGAGGAGGACCTGGTCTTCATCACCTCCGACGCCCAGCTGCTGCGCTACCCCGCCTCGCAGGTGCGGCCGCAGGGCCGCGCGGCGGGCGGTATGGCCGGCATCAAGCTCACGGACGGGGCCGAGGTGATCTCGTTCACCGCGGTCGACCCTGCCGCGGACGCGGTGGTCTTCACGGTGGCCGGTTCGTCGGACACGCTGGACGACGCGCCGACGACGGCGAAGCTCACACCGTTCGACCAGTACCCGCGCAAGGGGCGCGCGACCGGTGGTGTGCGCTGCCAGCGCTTCCTGAAAGGCGAGGACAAGCTGATTCTGGCCTGGGCGGGCGCGACCCCGGCGCGTGCGGCGCAGAAGAACGGCTCACCGGCCGAGCTGCCGGAGCCCGACCCGCGCCGCGACGGTTCGGGGACGCCGCTGACCTCGCCGGTCGCGGTGCTTGCCGGCCCGGCGAGCTAGGGCCCTTCTTCGAGGATCAGGCCTGTCTCCAAGGATCAGGCCTGATCGTCGCCGTCGAAGGGGTCGGACGGTTCGCCGTCCGGCTCCTTCGGCACAAAGCGCAGGACACCCCACATGCTGCGCTCGTCGGGACGGTCCTCGGGTCCGTTCTGAGCGCAGACGTCCAGCTCCTTGCCGAGCGCCGGGGCGTCGATACCCGAACCGATGAGCACCAGCTGTGTCATTCGCTCCTCGCCGGGCGGCCAGGGCTCCGGGTAGAACCGCAGAAACCGCCCGACGGCGTGCACGGCGTACCGGTTGCGCGGATCGGCGGCGCCGAAGTCGACGAACCCCTTGATCCGGTACAGCCCGGCGGGCCTCGAGTCGAGGAAGTCCATCAGCCGACGGGGGTGCAGGGGCAGCGCAGAGGTGACGGCCACGCTCTCGTACGCGGCGTGCAGATGGTCCTCGTGGCCGTGCTCGTGGTCGTAGACCTCCGCGTACAGGTCCTCGAAGGAGAGCTGTCGTACGTCCGCCTCCTGCTCGGGGTGCCCCGCCGCAGGATCGAGGAGCAGCTCTGGGTCGACGCGACCGTACTCGGCGCCGATGACCGGGGTGCCTGCGGCGAGTTCGGCGAGCGTGGCATGCAGCCGGTCCAGTACGGCCGGCGCGACCCGGTCGGTCTTGTTGAGCACGATCAGATCCGCGACGGCCAGATGCCGGTCGATCTCGGGGTGCCGTGCCCGTGTCCGGTCGAACTCGGCTGCGTCGACGACCTCGACGAGCCCGCCGTACACGACGCGCGGATTGTCGCCGGCGAGGATCATCCGCACGAGCTCCTGAGGCTCGGCCAGTCCGCTGGCCTCGATGACGATCACATCGATCCGGGCACCGGGGCGGGTGAGCCGGTCCAGATAGTCGTCCAGCTCGCTCGCGTCGACGGCGCAGCACAGGCATCCGTTGCCGAGGGAGACGGTGGAGCCGACCTGTCCGGCAACGGTCATGGCGTCGATCCCGATGGAGCCGAAGTCGTTGACGACGACCCCGATGCGATTGCCGCCGTTGCGTCGCAGGAGGTGGTTGAGCAGCGTGGTCTTGCCGGATCCCAGGAAGCCCGCAAGGACGACGACGGGGATCTGCGACTTGGTCACGCTCACGGCGGCACCTCGGTGGTTCTGGACTGCTCGGGCCGCCCCCAGGATAGGGCGCGGCGCGAGCACCGCACGATGCGCTCGCCCCGCCTCCTTAGGAGCCGCCCGCGTTCCAGCGCTGGTCGCTGTCTCCGTCGGCCGGGTCGAACTCGAGAGAACTGCCTTCGGAGCCTCCCGCGGGCTCAAGGGCGAAGTCCGGTGCGATCCGCGGGTGTATGGCCCCTGATCCGTCGACGCTGAAGAGCAGGTTCAGGCCGTTCCTGCCGTTGACGGAGGCGCAGGACCAGATACCGACGCCACGGTCGGTGTCACCGCGCGAGTCGAGGCAGTAGTCGGGGTCCTCGTTGCTGCGCAGGAGGCCGTTGGGATCCACGCTCCACTGCTGGGTCCGGGCACCGGTGCAGCGAGCCGTGACGACATCTGTGCGGTTTGCCATCACGCCGTCCTCGATGTCCAGGCACAGTCCGGATTCCGCGTTGACGACCTGGATGAATCCGCCTCCGACGGCGATCGGCACGGCCCGGGGAGGCGCGCTCTTCGTGGGAGCGGCTGCCGGTGATTCGGGGGCGGAAGCCGATGCGCTGGGGCTCGGCGAGCGCGAAGGCTTCTTCGGCTTCTTGGTGGGGCTTGCGGTGGGGCTCGTGGACGGCACGGCTGCCTGCACGGCTGCCGGGGGCCAGGATGGCTGGAGCACGGGCTCCGCCGCACGGTTGCGGGCGGGGTCGGAGTTCTCGGAGGCGGTTGCCAGCAGCGTTCCGGCGACGACGGCGACGGCGACCGCGGCAGCGACGAGGAGAACGGCGCGGGGCTGCCGCACACCCTTCGGTTGCGTCCCGTCGCTCCGGGGCGACTTGGCCAGGGCAGTGAGCCGCGCCAGGGCGGACGCGGGCTTCGAACTGTCGGGCGGCTGCGGTACGTCGTCGAGCCGCCCGCGCAGCAAGGCGCGTGCCGCGTAGACCGCTCCGCCCCACCGGAGCAGGCCCTCCGCGAACACCGCCCGTGGGTCGTCCGCCATCCGCGTCAGCTCGGCCACCAGCCCTGTGCAGCTGGGGCATTCGGCCAGATGGAGCGTCAGATCCTCGCTGTAGCGCCGGTCCCCCGGCCGTGCCGACGCCTCGATGATGCGGCGGAACCCCAGGCACTTCCGGTCCCCGCTGCGCTCCAGATACGCCTGGATGCAGGCCTGGCGCAGGGCGTCCTGCGCCTTGATCCGCAGCTCGGGAACGAGATCCGGGCGGATGCCGAGGTAGGTCGCGACCGTGGCGTCGGGTTCGTCGTCCACCACCGCGTACCAGAGGACGCCGCAGGTCAGCTCGGGCAGCCGGTAGAAGCCGGTGAGCATGGCGGACGAGGCCTCGGCGCGCAGGTTCTCGGGAAGACCGGATGCGGGCACCTCGGCCGTCCTGTCGATCCACGCGGCGAACTCGGGTGCGAGGAGGTCCCGCCGGCCGCCGGCGGCCCAGGTGGCGCCGATCCGCTGAACATGCATCAGCAGATGGTGACGCCAGGTACCCCTGGGCTCGATCCCCCGGCACGCCTCCTGGGTGGCGAGGCCGAAGGCCTGGACGGCCAGCTGGTAGCCGGCGACCTGGTCACGTCCGCAGAGTCGGGCGTAGGAGATGACCGCGGCCTGGTGGCGGCGTTTGAGCTCCTGGGAGGCGAGATGGGCGGCCGGGGCACCGGCGCGAATGCGCTCGGTGAGCTCCGCATCCGAAAGGGCGGTACCGACCGGCTTGTCGTACATGGCGTCCGGACCGACCTGGTGGAGCTCTGACACGCTCGTGACTCCTCGCTCACTACGACAGCCGCCTCGCCTGCTCGTCGGAGAACGAGTCGGAGTTACCAGCCGGAAACAAGAGCCCATGGTGGAGCAGCGAGCCCTGCGGGAAAAGTGTTTCCGCGGGTAAGCCGTGTCCGAAAACGCATCGCGGGGCAACGGTCACCGCGGGGCCGACTCGGAAGACCGTGCCCTCGTCCATGGCGGCCGGGCGGGACTCATCGGTCGGCAGTGGGCGACGAGCCTGCGGCGGTTGCTCAGTCACCACTGGATCCTCGCAGGCCACACGCTCCGCCGGGACGGCGGGAGGGAGCAACCCCCGGCCCCCAAGTGAACGATTGTTAGCAGCGCGCAACGGGCACACATTCGACACGGCAAGCGGAAAAACGCCACTGCATTCCCTCCGTGCGCCGTTCCTCCGCCTCCCCGCCGGTCAGAGCCGCTCGGCACTCTGGGAGTCGGCGCACGCAGTCAACGACCACTGTCACCGGTCCCGCAACGCCCGTCCTTCTCCCGGCCCGGTGATCGGTCGCCTGTGATTCGGGGGTTGACATGAACACACAGGGAAATCCGCAGCAGCGGGGGGTGGTGGCCGGCATCGCGCTCGTCCTCGCCTCGGTAATAGGCGTGGTGAGCCTGGTCGCCGCGCTCAGTCTGGCCATCAGCACATCGATGGAGGCTCTCGCACCGGACACCGACATCTCGCCCGCGAATGCCGTCTTCTCCGGTCTGGCCTTCGGCGCGGTCCTCGTCGCCCTGGTGATCCAGCACGGCCAGCTTCGCCGCCAGAACTCCAACCTCAGCACCCAGCTCGAACACATGGCAGCCGCCAACAGCTACCATCGGCGCGCCGACATCACCAATCAGCACCGCCTGCACTTCGAGCTGCTGTCCAAGGCACTCGACGATCCGGACCTCGCCGCAGTGCTGGACGCCTACGAAGACGACATCCCACCCCTGAAGCAGCGTCAGTATCTGTACGCCAACACCTTGTACAACAATGTCCTGCACGCCTACCGGATCGGCTCGACGAGCTGGGAGGATCTTCCGGCGCATCTCGAGGCGCTCAGCAGGAACGAGATCTTCCGTGAGTACTGGTCCGTCACCAGGCCGCACCGTGCCCGTCTCCGGTACGAGTCGCAGGAGGCCCAGTTAGGGCGCAGGCTCGATCGTCTGATCGCCGATGCGGACGGCGCAGCCGACCGCGACGCCGAATGATCGACAACGCTCCCCGTTTCACCATGGAACACGAGCTGACGGTCCGTCACCAATGTACGCTGATCCCTTTCCCTCATCCGCCCCTCGACACCCCAGGGAACGGCGCAGTGAAGATCTTGCGTAGGATCGGAGCCTCTCCTCGCGAGCGTGGAAGTTTGTCCGGGCAGACCTGCCCGGACATTTTCGAGCTCAGCGACGGACGCTTCGCCGTGATCGGCACCGAGGCGACAGCCACGCTCGACCAAGAGCTACCGGCCGACGCCGCACGAGCGGACTACGAACGGATCGTGATCATCAGTCGCGAGACGCTCATCAGGGCCAAGGCGGACATCCCCGACGCTTGACCGGCACGAAGGGATCAACACGTGCCCGGGGCCCACAGGCGCCGGGCACGTTGTCGTGTCCCGAGGGTGCGCACAGCGCAGGATCAGGTGCTCAGCCACACCGCCGTGTCCTGGGTGAGCCGTCCCTCCGCGTCGAGCGTGCCGCTGGTCAGCAGGCCCCCCGCTGTGGGGCGGGAGTTCAAGCGGGCTCCCACCGAGGTTGACCACGCAGGCCAGGCCGTCCGTGCGGGTGAAGGCGAGGACCGAGGGCGGGGTGTCCTGACAGGGGCCGTCGCCGAAGCAGGGGGGCCGGGTCGGTACACCTGGTGCGAATGGCGCAAGCCAAGCAAACGGCCTGCGCCAGGCCGCGCGTCCGGCTACTGATCTTTGCCGGGCATCAGAGTTGCCTCTCCGGCGCACAGCGATGGCGTCTTCGCACAGCTGTCGGCGACCGCATCGGCGAAAGTCCGGGCAAGTGGGGAGAGCGCGTCCCAGCGGCGTACGGCCCAGCCGACGGACAGTGGCGGCAGCGCGGGAATGGGGATGAGGCGAAGCGGGCCGCCGTCGCCGGGCTTCGGTGGACGCGGTACGGCGGGCACGACGGCGTGCCCCAGACCGAGTTCGGCAAGCAGCAGGGCCGTGTCCCAGTCGGCGACACTCGTGTCCGAACCGGCTCGGACGCCCATTCCGGCGAAGACGGCGTCCAGATGGGCGCCGGAGGTCGAATTCGGCGGCAGCCGGACGAGGCGGATGTCCATGAGGTCGGAGACGTCGATGCGCACTCGGGTCGCGAGCGGATCGTCGGACCGCACGGCGAGTACCCAGGACAGGCTGACAACGGGTCGCTGCTCGATGCCACGCACCGGGCCGCCGATGGTGATCCAGGCCAGGTCGAGGTGGCTGGCCAGGAGGGCGTCGAAGCAGCTGCGGCTGGAGGTCTCGGTCTGGAACTCCAGGCTCACCTTCGGGAAGCGCCGACGGAAGGAGACGATCGCTTCGGCCATGAAATGCCGGACGGTCGTTCCGCCCGTCGCGATCCGCACGGAGCCGCTTTCTCCGTTCACAAGGTCGCCGAGGCGGCGCAGCGCAAGATCGAGCCCGCCGATCCCCTCGGCGGCGGCGTCGCGCAGGATCCGCCCGGCCGCTGTCGGCACGACCCCGCGCGGCTGACGCTCCAGCAGGCTCACACCGGTCTCCCGCTCCAGGCGCTTGACGTGCTGACTCACCGCCGACTGCGTACAGGACAGATCCCGGGCCACAGCACTGAGGCTTCCCGCCCGGCACACGGCCACGAACACACGCAGGTCATCCAGAGTCACGGCACCCAAGCTATACCTAAGACCAGGAGAGCAATCTCCAGGATTGACTGGGGGGCTGAGGGGCCAGAAGATCGTTGCAGGGCCCAGGCGGCAACCCGTCCGGTGCCTTCGCGTGGATCCGGACCGGCGAAGGCGCCGTACGGGTGCCGACCGACCCGGCACCGAAAGGACACGGACACTGTGCCTGCTCCCCCTGCTGCCGCGGCTGACCGAGCCGTCGCGCTCATGCACCGGTCCGGCGCCGAAAGCATCGCCCATCCCGGCGGTACTCTCCTTGCCCACCTCCGGCGCGTACAGGCCCGGCTCGCCGCGTGGCGAGCCCGCCCCGCCCTCCAGCTCGCCGGTCTGTGCCACGCCTTCTACGGCACCGACGGCTTCCCGACAGGCCTGCTGCCACCGGACCGCCGCGCTGACCTTTCGGCGGTGATCGGCGCGGAGGCCGAGGCCATCGTGTATCTGTACGCCTCATGCGACCGGAAGGCCACCTACCCGTCTCTCAGCCAGGCCGACGCCGCCTTCCACGACCGGTTCACCGGACGCTCCCACATTCCGGGACCCCAGTTGCGTCGGGACTTCGTCGAACTGTCGGCTGCCAACGAACTCGACCTCGCCCACGGCGACCCCGCTTTCCGTGACGAGTGGGGCGCTGAGCTGCTTGGCCTGTTCACCCGACTCCAGGACTTGCTGAGCGCTGAAGCCTGGCTCGACTGCCGTACGGTGCTTGCCGCACCTGCGCACCGGCCTCACCATGAACGAACGCGACGCACCGGTTCCAACCCGTCAGTGTGGACGACCGACCAGCACTGACACAGGGCGGACCATCGGCCACTGCCGCGGTCCCCATTCGGACGTCTACTGGCACGGCACCGCCGGTCGGCCCTCTGTCGTTCCGCCTGGAGGGCCGACGTCCGGCACACACGAAATTTCGGTAAGGGCCACTGCCCCCCTTAACGTTAGGCATGAGCCGCGTACCGACCGCCCCCGCCCGGCGACGGCGCTTCGGCTGGCCGCAGCGGGTGTTCTCCCAGGTCCTGCTGATGCAGCTGGCCATCGCCACCGGAGTCACCGCGCTGGCCACCGGACTGTTCCTCGCGCCGCTCAGCGCCCAGCTCGACGACCAGGCCATGCGGCGCGCACTTGCGATCGCCGAGACCACCGCGTCACCGGAGCTCGCCGCGGACCTGACCGCCACCCGGCCGACCGCCACCGGTCCCGTGCAGGCCGAGGCCGAACGGATCCGGCAGGCCACAGGCGCCGAGTACATCGTCGTGATGGACCACAACGGAGTGCGGTGGTCCCACACCTCCCCCGGCGAGATCGGACGGATCGTGTCCACGGACCCCAGCGATGCGCTGGCGGGCCGGGAGGTGATGGAGATCGACAGCGGCACTCTCGGCCGCTCGGCCCGCGGCAAGGCGCCGCTGCGCGACGCCGACGGCCACATCGTGGGTGCGGTGTCGGTGGGCATCGAGTACGACAGCGTGCGCGCCCGGCTCCTGGCGGCGATTCCAGGCCTGCTCGCCTACGCGGGCGGGGCGCTGGCCATCGGGGCACTGGCCGCTTATCTGATCTCCCGCAGGCTGCAGCGGCAGACCCACGACCTCGCCTTCTCCGACATCGCGGCGCTGCTCGCCGAGCGCGAGGCAATGCTGCACGGCATACGGGAGGGCGTCGTGGCCCTCGATGCTTCCGGGCGGATCCGGCTGCTGAACGACGAAGCACAGCGGCTGCTGGGCCTCGGCACGGATGTCACCGGGCGACCGCTGGACGAAGTCCTGGGCGAGGGACGCACGACCGATGTGCTGGCCGGCCGGGTGAGCGGCACGGACCTGCTGACCGTACGTGGCAGCCGGGTGCTGATCGCCAACCGGATGCCGACGGACGACGGCGGTGCCGTGGCCACGCTGCGCGACCGCACCGAGCTGGAGCAGCTCGGCCGGGAGCTGGACTCGACGCGGGGCCTGATCGACGCCCTGCGCGCGCAGGATCATGAGCACGCCAACCGGATGCACATCCTGCTCGGGCTGCTGGAGCTGGAGATGCACGAGGAGGCGGTGGAGTTCGTGACCGAGGTGGTCGGGGTGCACCGCGCCACCGCGGAGCAGATCACGGAGAAGATCCATGACCCGTTGCCGGCCGCGCTGCTGGTGGGGAAGGCGACGGTGGCGGCGGAGCGCGGTGTCTCGCTGCGCATCTCGCCCGTGACGCTGCTGCCCGACCGGCTGGTGGATCCGCGCGGGCTGGTCACAGTGGTCGGCAACCTCGTGGACAACGCGCTGGACGCTGCCGCGGGCTCCGAGGATCCGCGGATCGAGGTGGAGCTGCGCGCCGAGGGACGCACGGTGGTGCTGCGCATCACGGACAGCGGGCCGGGCGTCCCGGACGGGCACCGTGAGCTGATCTTCACCGAGGGATGGTCCACCAAGGAACTGCCGGCCCATGGCAAGCGGGGGCTGGGCCTGGCCCTGGTGCGCCGGTTCGCGCAGCGCCAGGGCGGCAGCGCGCAGGTACGCGAGGCCGCGGCGGGAGGCGCCGAATTCACCGTCGTACTCCCCGAAGCGCTGACCGAGCCGGAGCCGGCGCCGGCGGCAGCGGAACACGGAGCGACGGACGCATCCCCGGGCGGGGTGGCCGCACCCGCGGGCCGAGCAGCCGTGGAGGACGACTCCGCGGGAGAGGCTGCCCGGTGATCCACGTACTGGTCATGGGCGACGGCTTCCGGGTCGCGAAGATCAACGCGGCGTATGTGTCCGAGGTACCCGGCTTCCAGGTTGTCGCGCAGGCCCACTCGGCCATCGCGGCACGCGCAGGAGTCAGCCGGCAGACGGCGCAACGCACCTGGTCCGCCCGGACAAGGCAGTACACCTAGACCGCGCCGGCACCTGTGAGCGCCCGTACCTCCGTCTCGGCGTGCTTGGCGGCATCCGGCGGCTCGGACGAGATGACCGTGCCGATCCACCCGGCGAGGAAGCCCAGTGGGATCGAGACGAGTCCAGGGTTCTCCAGCGGGAAGAGATGGAAGTCCACGCCGGGGAAGAGCGCCTGGGGACTGCCGGAGACCACCGGGGACAGCACCACGAGCAGCACGGCCGGGACGAGACCTCCGTACACCGACCAGACCGCGCCACGGGTGGTGAAATTGCGCCAGAACAGCGAGAACAGCAGCACGGGCAGATTGGCGGAGGCGGCGACCGCGAAGGCCAGCCCCACCAGAAAGGCGACGTTGAGATCGCGCGCCAGCAGGCCGAGTGCGATCGCGACCGCACCGATACCCACCGCGGCCACCCTGGCCACCGCGACCTCGCTGTGCTGGGCCCGCGCGTGTCTGCCGGACGCGGCTCCGCGCGTACGTCGGCGGTGCAGCGAGGCGTACAGATCGTGGGCCACCGAGGCCGACGATGCCAGCGTGATCCCCGCGACGACTGCCAGGATCGTCGCGAACGCCACGGCGGCGACCACCGCGAACAGGACGGCTCCTCCGGACGAACCCGCTCCCCCGCCGAGGTCGAGGGCGAGCAGCGGCACGGCCGTGTTTCCCGCGGCGCTCGACTTCCGTACCTCGTCCGTACCGACCACGGCCGCGGCGCCGAAGCCGAGCACGATCGTCATGAGATAGAAGCTGCCGATGAGACCGATGGACCAGACGACCGAGCGGCGGGCGGCCCGCGCGGTCGGCACGGTGTAGAAGCGCGACAGGATGTGCGGCAGCCCTGCCGTACCGAGGACCAGCGCCAGGCCCAGGCTGATGAAGTCCAGGCGCGCGGTCCAGTCCCCGCCGTACCGGAGTCCGGGTGAGAGGAAGTCCTTGCCGTGCCCGCTGCGTTCGGCAGCGGTGGTGAGCAGTTCGTCGAAGTCGCCGTGGAATCGGATCAGCACCAGCACGGTCATCGCGACCGCGCCGGCCATCAGCAGCACGGCCTTCACGATCTGGATCCAGGTGGTGGCTCGCATCCCTCCCATCGACACGTAGATCACCATCAGAGCACCCACTCCGACGACGGTCCACGAGCGTGCGGCCTCGCTCGTCCCGCCGAGCAGCAGCGCGACCAGGCTTCCTGCCCCGACCATTTGCGCCACCAGATACAGAACGGACACGGTGACCGAAGAAGTTCCCGTGGCGATGCGGACGGGGCGTTCCCTCATCCGGGACACGATGACATCGGCCAGGGTGAACCGGCCGCAGTTGCGGACCAGTTCGGCGACGAGGAACAGGACGACGAGCCAGGCGACCAGAAAGCCGACGGAGTAGAGCATCCCGTCGTAGCCGAAGAGCGCGATGAGCCCGGAGATACCGAGGAAGGAAGCCGCGGACATGTAGTCACCCGCGATGGCGAAGCCGTTCTCCATGGGCGAGAACAGCCGCCCGCCGGCGTAGAACTCCTCCGCCGAGCCGTGCCTGTTGCGGCTCACCCAGGTGGTGATGCCGAGCGTGACCGCGACGAACGCGCTGAACAGCAGCAGCGCCAGGGCCTGGTGATCACCGTTCAACGCTCGGCCCCTCGCGTCATCTCCTGGGTGTCCCAGCGCAGTTCGAGGGCGGCTCGATCCCGCCGCAGCCGGGCATGGCGGGCGTAGGCCCAGGTCAGCAGGAAGGTGGTGAGGAATTGAGCGAGCCCGGCGACCATCGCCACATTCACCGCTCCGGCTACCGGTCTCGCCATCAGGTCCGGCGCGGTGGTGGCGGCCACGACATACGCCAAGTACCAAGCGAGGAAGCCGATGGCGCCCGGAACGACGAAGCGCCGGTAGCGGCTGCGTACCTCCTGGAACGCGGCGCTGCGCTGCACCTCCAGATAGATGTCGGCCGCGCTGCGGCCGGTGCCGGTGCCGCCTGCGGCCGCGGCGTCCGGTGGTACGGACGCGGGAGTTCCTGTGCCGTCCACATCGCCCCAACCGGAGGCCAGTGCGTCGTACCAAGGGTCCTCGAGCCGCACAGCTGCGGCATCCCGCCCGTCCTGCTTCTCCACCGCTCAACTCTCCTTGCCAACGAACCGTTTCGGCCGCTTGCCCAAGGATGGACAGATGGGGAAGATCCCGGACTCTTCTCTCCGTGCTCTTCACCCCATCAGGTGATGCGGTTCCGGGGCGGCTGCGCGAGGCCCTCGCGGTAGGCGTAGCGCACTGCCTGGGCCCTGTCGTGGAGTCCGGCCTTGGCGAACAGGTTGTTGATGTGGGTCTTCACGGTGGCGGTCGAGATCTGCAGACTGCGGGCGATGTCGGCGTTGCTGAGGCCCTCCGCGATCAGGGTGAGCACCTCGCCCTCACGGGCGGTCAGGCCGTCGGGCAGCCGCGGCGCGGCCGGCTCGGTCGGTGCCGTGACCTGCTCGAGCAGTCTTTGCTGCACCACCGGGGAAAGCCCGGCCCGTCCGGCGACGACATCGCGGATGGCCCGCGAGATCTCGTCGCCGTCGGCGTCCTTGGTGAGATAGCCGCGTGCGCCCGCACGCAGCGCCGGGAAGAGGGAGTCGTCGTCCGCGTACGTGGTGAGCACCACCACCTGGGTCGCAGGATGCTCACGGCGGATACGGCGGGTGGCCTCGACCCCGTCGCAGCGGGGCATCCGCAGGTCCATCAGGACGACATCGGGATCGAGTTCGGCGACCAGGGCGAACGCTTCCTCACCGTCCCTGGCCGAGCCCACGACCTGGATACCGGGCAGCAGCCCCAGCAGCATCACGATGCCCTCGCGCACCACCGCCTGATCATCGGCGACGATCACTCGGGCGATCTGCCCGGTCATGCCGGCACTCGCAGCCGCACCACGAAGCCCTCTCCGTCCGGTCCTGCCTCCAGCGAGCCGCCGAGCAGCTCTGCTCGCTCCCGCATCCCCAGAAGACCGTACCCGCTGCCTGATGCCGTGAGATCACCCTGCTCCGCACCGGCGCCCGAGTCGCGTATGTCCAGGGCGATTTCCCCCTCCCGATAAGCGAGCAGCATCCGTACGACCGCTCCGGGCGCGTGCTTGCGCACATTCGTGAGTGCCTCCTGCGCCACTCGTCGCACGGCCTGCGAGGCCTCGGCGCTCAACGGCCGCCGTTCCCCCGTCACTTCTGCCACGACTCCATCGGCGGCGGCCAGCTCCGACAGATAGTCCTCGACGGGCGCCAACTCGCCGCGCAGCGCGGAGAGCGCCTGCCGGGTCTCTGCGAGCCCTTCCCGGGCCATGGCGCGCGCCGCCACCACGCGCTCCAGGATCTGGTTCCGGAATGTGCTTTCCGGTTCCTGTTCGATCCGGAGCCTGGCCGCCTCCAGGTGCACCAGCTGGGCAGAGAGGCTGTGTGCCAGCACATCGTGGATCTCGCGGGCGATCCGGGCCCTTTCGGCGAGGGCCGCGGAGGTGGCCTCGGCTTCGCGCGCGGCCCGTTCCTGAGCGAGGAGCCGGAAGCCGGTGCCCCTGGCGGCGGCGTCCAGGCGCAACGAATAGCCGGCCAGCAGTACGGCCGCCGTGGTGAGCAACGGCCCGAGCTCCGTGTCGTCGGTCAGCACGAACCCCGGGACCAGCACGGCGACGGTGCCGACCGCGGCGCCGAGCGGAAGCCGCTCCATCGCCATGACGCCGGTGCAGACCCACAGCACGGTCGCCGGAACGGCCGCCCCGCCCTCGTACGCGGCCGCGCCGATGGCAGCGATGGCCGCGAGCATCCCGATCGAGGGCAGCAGCCGGTTGTCGAGGGTGGTGGCGCGGTAGCCGAGGACCGCTGCGGCGCAGCCGAGGAAGCCCAGCAGCGGAAGCACAGCCCGCGGACCGTCGAAGGCCTCTGATGCGTAGGCGCTGTAGCCCGCCCAGCTCGACAGCGAGACCATCAGGACGCCGTCGAGCACCGTCCGGGCACGGGGGATGCCGACGCGCGTGAGCGACTCCCGCATCGGCCACCCGGCCCACCTGTCACGAGCCACTGCGGCCCCCCTCCGTCGGCTTCGATGCTACGGAGCGGGCGCCGTGGGCGGATCGGCGCAGGGGTGGAGTTCGCGACTCCACCCCTGGGTGGGCAGGGCCCGGTCAGGCGTCGATGCGCGAACGGTCCAGGGTGGCCGCCGAGCTGGTGATGAACTCCTTGCGCGGTGCGACCTCATTGCCCATGAGCAGGTCGAAGACCTGCTCGGAGGATTCCAGGTCGCCGATGTTGATCCGGCGCAGGGTGCGGTGGCGCGGGTCCATCGTGGTCTCGGCCAGCTGGTCGGCATCCATCTCACCGAGGCCCTTGTAGCGCTGGATGCTGTCCTTGAACCGGATGCCCTTGCGCTGGAACTCCAGCAGCGTGGTGCGCAGTTCGCTGTCCGAATACGTGTACACGTACTTGTCCTGGCCCTTCTTGGGCTGGGTCAGCTCGATGCGGTGCAGCGGCGGCACGGCGGCGAACACCCGGCCTGCCTCCACCATGGGCCGCATATAGCGCTGGAAGAGCGTGAGCAGCAGACACCGGATGTGCGCACCGTCGACATCGGCGTCGACGAGCAGCACGATCTTTCCGTACCGCGCCGCGTCGATGTCGAACGTCCGGCCCGAGCCCGCCCCTATGACCTGGATGATCGCACCGCACTCGGCGTTCTTGAGCATGTCCGAGACGGACGACTTCTGCACGTTCAGAATTTTTCCGCGGATCGGCAGGAGCGCCTGGAACTCGCTGTTGCGCGCGAGCTTGGCGGTGCCGAGCGCGGAGTCTCCCTCGACGATGAACAGCTCGCTGCGCTCGACGTCGTCGCTGCGGCAGTCGGCGAGCTTGGCCGGCAGCGAGGAGGACTCCAGGGCGGTCTTCCGCCGCTGTGCCTCCTTGTGCTGGCGCGCCGCGATGCGCGTACGCGCGGCGGCCACGGTCTTCTCCAGCACTGCACGGGCCTGAGCCTTGGCATCGCGCTTGGTGGAGGTCAGGAACGCCTTGAGTTCCTTGGCGACGACATTGGCCACGATCCTGTTTGCCGCCGAGGTGCCCAGAACCTCCTTGGTCTGCCCCTCGAACTGCGGCTCGGCGAGCCGCACCGTGACGACCGCGGTCATGCCCTCGAGGGCGTCGTCCTTGACGATGTCGTCCTCGGCCACGCGCAGCAGCTTGGCGGAGCGGAGCACCTCGTTCACCGTCTTGGTCACGGAGCGCTCGAAACCGGTGACGTGGGTGCCGCCCTTGGGCGTGGCGATGATGTTGACGAACGACTTGACCGTGGTGTCGTACCCGGTGCCCCAGCGCAGGGCGATGTCGACCGCGAGTTCGCGGGTGACCTCGGTGGGGGTCATGTGACCGCGGTCGTCGAGGACCGGGACGGTCTCCTTGAAGGTGCCGTGCCCGGTGAGACGCAGTACGTCACAGACGGCTTTGTCCTGGGCGAGGAACTCGCAGAACTCGCTGATGCCGCCGTCGAAGCGGAAGGTCTCCACACTCTTGCCGTCACCGGCCTCCGCGGCCTCGCCGCGCTCGTCGCGGACGACGATGGTCAGGCCGGGCACGAGAAAGGCCGTCTGGCGGGCACGCTGGTGGAGGTTCTCCAGGGAGAGCTTGGCGTCCTTGAGGAAGATCTGGCGGTCGGCCCAGTAGCGCACCCGGGTGCCGGTGCGGGTCTTGGGCACACGCTTGCCCTTGAGCAGACCGTTGGCCGGGTCGAAGGGGGCGTCCGGGCCGGACTCGGTGAAGATGCCGGGCACACCGCGCCGGAAGCTGATCATGTGGGTGGAGCCATTGCGGTCCACCTCGACGTCGAGGCGGGCCGACAGGGCGTTCACCACAGATGCGCCCACGCCGTGCAGACCGCCGGAGGCGGCGTACGAGCCGCCACCGAACTTGCCGCCGGCGTGCAGCTTGGTCATCACGACCTCGATGCCGGACAGGCCGGTCTTGGGCTCGACATCGACGGGGATGCCGCGGCCGTTGTCCTTGACCTCGACCGATCCGTCCTCGTGAAGGATGACCTCGATGTGGTCGCAGTGGCCTCCGAGAGCCTCGTCCACGGAGTTGTCGATGATCTCCCAGAGGCAGTGCATCAGACCACGGCTGTCGGTCGACCCGATATACATGCCGGGTCGCTTGCGGACGGCCTCGAGCCCTTCCAGGACGAGCAGGTGCCGCGCGGTGTAGTTGGAACCGTCACGGTCTGCAGTCAGCAGCGCTGTGGACGGCACGGACGTTTCGGCGGTCACGCGGTTCGCTCCTCGCTGAATTTCAGATGTGGCCAAGTGGGGTAAAGGCCTGGGCGTCGGTCGCCGCTCAGAGCGTACCGAGGCCTGGTAGAGCCGATGTAACGCCACCCTCGTGATTTCTTATGCTAGTCCAGCCTCGCATACATGTTCGATCCCTCGATGGGGTGACGTGCACATCACGTTCCCTTCGAGGCATGAACCATTTAGGCTCCGGGCACGTCCTCATGAACAACCGGCAACCCAGCCGGGAGGGCCAAAAGAGACAAGCAACGCGAAATCCGTAGAGCGAAGCAATACGGCTCATTCGCCGCCAACCGGCAACAGACAGCCACCTTGGGAAGAAGTTTCAAGGAGAAGCCACGAGCGGGAACGTTTCCGGCCTGGTTGGATGTTGACCCTGGTACGACAGCTCGTCGAGCTAGAGAAGAGGCGACGTGACTACTGTTCTGACCCCCGCGAGCCCGCTGACGGCGGCAGACCGCTGTGACCGATGCGGCGCCCAGGCATATCTGCGCGTCGTCCTGATCAGCGGTGGTGAACTGCTCTTCTGCGCGCACCACGGGCGCAAGTTCGAGCCGGAACTCAAGAAGATCGCCGCAGAGATACAGGATGAGACGGACCGACTGACGGCCGTACCGGCAGCGACCGGCGAAGAGGAACGCTGACACCTCGCATCCACGACGAGCCAAGGCCCGGTCCTGGACCGGGTGACGGGCGGCTTCCCCTGAACACCAGGGGCAGCCGCCCGCTCTCGTTCGGTCACCACCGAGGCGCGTGACCCAGCGGCCGACCAACCCTGGGTCCGGTCGGGCTCAGCCCCCTCCGATGCCGTTCCTGGCCACCGTCCCGACCCTGGTGTACACACCGGGCCCATCAGCCTGCCCGCAGCCGCTGCCCCACGAGACCAGACCGATCAGACGCCCGCGGGCGACCAGCGGTCCCCCGCTGTCCCCCTGACAGGCGTCGTGCCCGCCGCGCAAGTCCCCCGCGCACAACATCGTGGCCTTCGCGTACAGCCCGCCGGGGCCGCCCGGATACGCGGTCCCGCACGTCTCGTCCGGCAGCACCGACACCTGCGCCGCCCGCAGCGAGGGCGCATAGCTCCCGTCGCCCTTCATGTCGCCCCAGCCGTAGACCTTCGCCGGTGTGCCCGGCTCGTAGGCCGCGTCGCCCTCGCCCGCCAGCGGCAGCACTGCGGACGCGGGCAGCGACTCCGCCAGGGTCAGCACGGCCATGTCGGAGCTGTTGGCCGCCGCGTCGAAGGCAGGCGCGGTCCAGGCACTGCGCACGAGGATCTCCCGGCCCTGCGAGCCGGTCAGCTCGGAACGCCCGGAGATCACCCGCAGATCCCGTACGTCACTGACTTCTTTGCCGAGGACGGTCCGGCTCAGGCAGTGGGCCGCCGTCATGACCTTGTCGGGCGCCACCACCGCCCCACCGCAGAATTGTCCGGCCCGGGTTCCTCCGAACCGGTCACGGCTGGAGAGGGCGACGACCCAGGGGTTCTCCTCGATCTTCACCGGAAAGCCGCCGACGACGATGCTGTCGGCCGCGGCGGGCGGGGGCAGGACCAATGGAGCCGCGAACACCGCGGCGAGCAGGGCCGACACCCGGGCCGGACCTCGGAGGGTGGAACGACGACGCATACAGCCTCCAGCACTCTGCGTGAATCCAGTCCACTCAGAGTCAGCCACTCGGGCCAGGTGCGCACCTGCGGGGCACGCAGAAGGGCCCGGCATCCTTCGCGGATGCCGGGCCCTTCACCGAGTGATCGCTTGCGCCTGCGGCCTAGTCGAGGTAGTCGCGCAGCACCTGCGAACGCGACGGGTGACGCAGCTTCGACATGGTCTTGGACTCGATCTGGCGGATCCGCTCACGCGTCACGCCGTAGACCTTGCCGATCTCGTCCAGCGTCTTCGGCTGGCCGTCCGTGAGACCGAAGCGCATGGAGACCACGCCCGCCTCACGCTCGGACAGGGTGTCGAGCACCGAGTGCAGCTGTTCCTGGAGCAGTGTGAAGCTGACAGCGTCGGCCGGGACGACCGCCTCGGAGTCCTCGATGAGGTCACCGAACTCGCTGTCGCCGTCCTCGCCCAGCGGGGTGTGCAGCGAGATCGGCTCACGGCCGTACTTCTGGACCTCGATGACCTTCTCCGGGGTCATGTCGAGCTCCTTGGCCAGCTCCTCCGGGGTGGGCTCGCGGCCCAGGTCCTGGAGCATCTGGCGCTGCACACGCGCGAGCTTGTTGATGACCTCGACCATGTGCACCGGGATACGGATGGTGCGGGCCTGGTCGGCCATGGCGCGGGTGATCGCCTGCCGGATCCACCAGGTGGCGTACGTGGAGAACTTGTAGCCCTTGGTGTAGTCGAACTTCTCGACCGCGCGGATCAGGCCGAGGTTGCCTTCCTGGATCAGGTCCAGGAACAGCATGCCGCGGCCGGTGTAGCGCTTGGCCAGCGAGACCACCAGCCGGAGGTTGGCCTCCAGCAGGTGGTTCTTGGCGCGGCGGCCGTCCTCGGCGATGATCTCCAGCTCACGCTTGAGCTTGGGGGCGAGCTTGTCGGAGTTCGCCAGCTTGTCCTCGGCGAACAGACCCGCCTCGATGCGCTTGGCGAGCTCGACCTCCTGCTCGGCGTTGAGCAGCGGAACCTTGCCGATCTGCTTGAGGTAGTCCTTGACCGGGTCTGCGGTGGCGCCGGCGACGGCCACCTGCTGGGCAGGCGCGTCGTCCTCGTCGTCGTCGGACAGGACGAAGCCCTTGCTCTCGCCCTCGGCCTCTTCCTCGTCCCCCTTGCCGCCGGGCTGGACCTCATCGAGCAGCTCTTCGCCCTCGACAGCCTCGTCGGCGTCCTTCTTGCCCGCGGTCTTCTTCGCCGCGGTCTTCTTGGCAGCGGTCTTCTTCGCCACCGTCTTCTTGGCCACCGTCTTCTTGGCGGCCGTCTTCTTGGCAGGAGCGGTCGCCGTGGACTCGTCGTCGGCCGGGACGTCGACGGACTCGGCCGCCGGCGCCGCGGTGGCCGCGACAGTCTGCGCCGTGGCGGTCTTGGCCGCGACGGTCTTGGTGGCGGTGCGCTTTGCCGGGCTCTTCGCTGCGACGCTCTTGCGGGCGCGCTTCGGCGACTCCGCTGCACTGACCATCAGCGTCACACCCTCTTCCTCGAGGATCTGGTTGAGGCTGCGCAGAACATTCTTCCACTGGGTTGGCGGAATCTGGTCAGCCTCGAAGGCCCGACGCACGTCATCGCCGGCGATCTGCCCATCAGCCTTTCCCCGCTCGATGAGCGCCATCACAGACTCGGACTCGGCGATCTCCGGCGGGAGCGTACGGGATGTGCTGGCCGACACGAACAACCTCTCGGAACGATGGAAAACGGCTTCCGGCCCCACCCATGAACGGGCCGGAGCCGACGACCACCGCGATGCGGATGAACCGGTGGCGCGGGCTGAGCCTCGGAGCTTCACAGCGCCGCCCATGGCGGCTGTATTCCCTCCTCGGCTGTCACCTCTTAGGTCATCGCGCTGCTCCGAGGAGTGTTACGCCCAATCCACGTGGCCCGAGTCACACTCCATATGGGACATGGCAGGCAAAACCAGGAAATACGCACAATCGTGTCGCCGGATCCCCGTGGAATCCGGCGACGCGCCGTGCGTACGCCCCCCTCGGTCCCCGGCCGCGAGTGCCGGCCGGCCACGGCCGGGGGTCAGTGCTCGCGCGGGGCGGGCACCACCCGCTCCACCTCGGGGTGGGCGTTGAGCAACTGTCGCATGGAGGACTCTGCCGCGTGCGAGTCGCCGGAGGCGAGGGCGTCGGCAATCCGGGCGTGGTGCGTGAGGGAGGCCTCGGTGGGGCGGTCACAGCCGGTGACCGGACCTCCGGAGACCTGGAGAGCCGCGGCGACGATCCCGGAGAGGTGCTCGAGCATGCGGTTGCCCGCGAGCTGGATGAGCAGGGAGTGGAACTCGGCGTCGGCCCGCGAGAAGGTGATCCCGTCACCCTGCGCAAGGGCATGACTCATGATCTCGACCATGTCCGCGAGGCGCTGCTGGACGTCTTCGCGGCCGTGCCCGGCGGCCAGGCGGGCGGCGAGCGGCTCGATGGTCCAGCGCAGCTCGCTCAGCTCCCGGCGCTGGTCGTCCCGCTGGGGACCGAAGGCCCGCCACTCGATGATGTCGGGGTCGAGGAGGTTCCAGTCGCTGACGGGGCGGACCCGGGTGCCGACATTGGGGCGGGCGCTCACGAGGCCCTTGGCCTCGAGGACACGCAGCGACTCGCGGACGACGGTGCGGGAGACCTCGAAGCGCTGGCCGATCTCCTCGGGCACCAGCGGGCGGTCGGCACCCAGGTCCCCGGAAACGATCATCTGGCCGAGCTGCTGGACGAGTTGGCCGTGCAGTCCGCGGCCCCGGCTGCCCGCCGCGCGGCGGCCCACCCGGCCGAGCTCGGCATCGGATCCCTCCCACGAGGGCGGGCCGACGCGGTCGGCGCCGGGCGACTCCGCGTAGGGGTATCGGTCGAGTTCGCCCGGACCGGCGAGGCCGGAATCGGCAGAGCGGGCGGCGGTCATCATGGTGTGCGCAAGGGTACTCACGCATCCTTTGTCGGCGCGGCCCACGGACCCCTTGAGGTCTTTGGTGAAAAGCACACGAAAGGGTGATCGGCGTCCACCCTGCAATTGACGCCTTATCGGAAAGAAACGAGCACCCTCACGGGAGTTGTGAACAGTTCACCGATACCCGGTCGGCGGTGATCACCAACGGGCCCTGCGCCGAAGGCCGATGAGCAGAAATGCGCAGATCAGAACGGACAACGACAAGGCGAGGGCTGCTCCGACAGGTTGGGCCACGACCCGCGCGGCGGCCGCCGGCAAGTGGTCGGTCTGCTTCGGAAGCTGCATCCAGGCGAGTTCACGCAGCCGGCCCGGAAGTCCGGCGATCGAACGGGCGGCCGGTACGACGAGCGCGCTTTCGACGAGCGGCGCGACGAGGATCGGTACGGCGAGCACTGCGGCGACTCCTGCTGCCGTGACACGGAAGATCCCGGCGGCCAGCAGCCCGGCCCAGGCGCATCCCACGCAGAGTCCGCCCCAACCGACGGCCAGAACCCTCCAGTTCCGCACGACGGGACTCGGATCCACCCCGTACACCAGACGGAGCGCCGCGGCATCGGCCACCACGACGAGGGCCGCCAGCAGCAGGGCGGCGCCCGCGCTCACGGCAAGCTTGGCCAGCAGGAGGGCGAGGCGGCGGGGCACGGTGCCGCGCGTCGCGGCGAGGACCGGGTAGCGGAACTCCTCACCGAAGGAGAGCGCCCCGAGGAGCCCGGCGCACAGAGCGGCGGGCGGCAGCGGCAGGTACGGGGGCCAGGCGGCGTACACGCTCGGCTCCAGGACCTTGCCGGTGCGGGCGAGCAGCACGCACAGGGCGAGGGAGGCGGCGAGGGAGGCCGCCGCGGCGAGCGGGGCGGTCCGGGTGCCGAGGAGGCGGCGGAGTTCGTAGCGCAGCGGCCGTACGGGGCTCCGGACGGGGCGCAGTTCCGGTACGTCCTCGTCGCCCTGCGCGGGCCGGGTCCACGGCTCCGCGGTCTCGGGTGCGGCCTCGGCCGCCGCCTTGGACGCGACCGCGGATGGCACGGCCGAGGCCGCGGCGGAGCCGTTCTCCGGCACGAAGACGGCCAAGCTGCCGTTCTCCGGCACGGAAGAGGCCACGCGACGGTCGTCCGGTACGGAGGCGGAATCGGCATCGGCATCGGGCACAGCGCTCCGTGTCCGGGCCGGGCCGGCGGCCGCGGCGGCGGGGCCCGTGTCGCCGACCTCGTCGGTGAGCCGGTGGACCAGTACGCCGTGGCGGAACGCGGTCTCGCCGATCTCGGCGCAACTGCTGCCGTAGACGGACAGCAGGCTGCTGCTCTCGGCGACCACCTCGACCGAACGCCGGTCCACTCGCGCCTCGCGGCTGAGGACCGCGGAGAGACGGGCCGCATGCGGCGTCCGGACGGCGACACGGGGGCGGAGCCTGGTACGTGCGAAGTCCGCGACGTCCTGGTCCGCGACAAGGCGACCGTCGTGGATCGTGACGACGCGGTCGGCAACCCGGGCGGCCTCCTTGGGGTCGCTGGTGGTGCACAGGACGGTGCCGCCCTGGGAGGCATGGCTTCGCAGCAGTCCCGACAACCAACTGCTGTCGCCCGGCGAGAGGCCTTTGGACGGCTCGTCGAGAAGCAGTGACTGCGGATCGCCCAACAGAGCGGCGGCGAGGCCGAGTCTGCGGTCCATGCCCACGGACAGCAGGCCCAGTCGCTGCTCGCCGAGCCCTGCGAGTCCGACGACATCGATCAGCTCGTCGGCGCGGGCCGCGGGCACGCCGGCGACCGCGCTCAGCATGCGCAACTGACCGCGGACGGAACGGGCGGGGTGGCCGGGTACATCGCCGAGCAGCACCCCGACCTCCCTTGCCGGATTCGCGACGTGATGCAGGGGGCGGCCGCGGAAGTAGGTGACACCCCGGCCGGACCTGAGCCCGAGCATCAGCCGCAGCGCCGTGGTCTTTCCGGAGCCCGGCGCGCCCAGCAGTGCCGTGACGGCACCGGACCGGGCTTCGAAGGAGAGGTCGTCAACCGCGGGCGGCCGGTCTCTGCGGGGGATGCCGGTGAGTCCGACGGCCTGGATCATCGCTTCCCTCGCCTCTCTCCCGGAAGGTGGGACCGCTCAGCGGCAGCACGGGTACCGCAGCACGATAACGCGACATTTCAGACTTTTTGCGCAGCGGTCAAGTGCCCGGGTGTCAGAGGCCCGGCGCCGCGAGTTACCGACGGAGTGCTTCAGACCTCAGGGCGCAGCATCGGCGGGTTGAGGACCGTGGCCCCTCCGGCCCGGAACAGCTGCGCGGGACGGCCTCCCTGGCGGGTCGTGGTGCCTCCGGCGGGGACGAGGAAGCCGGGAGTGCCCGTCACCTTGCGATGGAAGTTACGGGGGTCGAGAGCGACGCCCCACACCGCCTCGTACACCCTCCGCAGCTCGCCGACCGTGAACTCGGGCGGGCAGAAGGCGGTGGCCAGGGACGAGTACTCGATCTTGGAACGAGCCCGCTCCACTCCGTCCGCCAGGATCCGCGCATGATCGAACGCGAGCGGTCCGTGCCGCTCGTCCTCGCGCAGCACCCCGTTCTCCTGGCCGAGGAGATCCTCGACAGGAGCCCAGCGCGCACTGTTCGCGTCCCCGCCCGCGCGAGGGGCCGGCAGATCGGGGGCGAGCACGAGATGCGCGACGCTCACCACGCGCATCCGCGGGTCGCGCTTGGGGTCACCGTATGTCGCAAGCTGTTCCAGATGGGCGCCGTTTCCCGGTGCCGGGGATGCCGGGTCGTGTGCACACAGCCCGGTCTCCTCGGCAAGCTCGCGCGCCGCCGCTGCTGCCAGATCCTCGTCACCCCGGACAAAACCTCCCGGCAGCGCCCACCTGCCCTGGAACGGAGGCTCCCCCCGGCGCACAACGAGCGCACAGAGCGCATGACGGCGCACGGTGAGCACGACCAGATCGACAGTGACGGCGAAGGGCGGAAAGGCCGACGGGTCGTAGGGCGACATGCCGCGATCATAGTCGTCTGCCTGACGATAAACACAGCCTTCGCCACCTGCGGCGACTCTTTTGCGCCCCTGCGCCACGGCGTTGCGGCCGCAGTGGCTCACGCCCCCAGCTGCAGCCCTTCCGCCGCCTGTTCCACCATGGCGAGTCCCCGCCTGCTGATCCGCACGGCGAACGGCTCCCCGGCCACCCGCAGCCCGGAGATCTGTACGGCTCCGAGCGGCACGCAGCGGATGGGCCGCAGCGCAACCATGCGGGCGGGAGCGTCCGGGCGGATCCCGGCGAGCGCGGTCAGCAGATGGAGCGCACAGGCGGCGGCCACTGCCGCCGGCCGGCACGCCGCGGGATGCGGCGCCGGCACACCGTCCGCCGTGCGCTGCCGGCCCGCGTACATCTCGGGCAGCCGGTTACCGAACGCTTCGGACGCGTCGACAAGACCGCGTACCAGGGACGACGCCTCCTTCTCGTGGCCGGCGGCGGCCAGCCCCGCCACGGCGACAGCGGTCTCATGCACCCGCACGGCTCCGGACCGGTGCCCGAAGGGGTTGTGCCCGGGTTCTCCGGTGCCGAGGCTGCGCAGACCCCAGCCGCTGTCGAGTGCCGGCCCGCCCAGCAGCCGGGCCAGTTGCTCGGTCCGCTCCTTGTCCAGCAATCCGGCGGCCGGCCGACCGCCGCCCACCAGCCCTGTGTCGAGGAGATGAGCGGCGCTGCTTCCGAGCAGCGACAGCGGTCGGCCGCCGGGCAGCCTGGCCGCCGCAGGCCGGCCTCCGGCGCGGTCGTCGATCCAGAAGTCCTCCTGGAACCGGTCTCTCAGCGCACCGGCCCACTGCCGCCAGTCCTCGGCCCCGGGACGGCCGGTGGCCTCCAGCACATCCGCACCGAGGATCGCGGCCCGGTGCGCGTGCGCCTGGGTGTCGGAGCGCAGCACACCGGCCGCGCCGGGTTCGGGAAGCAGTCCCTCGTCGCCCGCAGCCTGCCGCAGCCATTGCAGACAACGCTCCGCCGCCGGTACGAGCTCCGTGAACTCTTGCTCGGGCATCCCCCAGCGCCAGGCCTCAGCCAGGACCGCGGGGAAGGCGAGGGTCGCTTCCATGCCCGTGCAACTCGGCGGAAGATGCGGGCCCGCGTCCCGCAACGGTCCGGGGATCCGACCGAAATCCGGCCCCTGGACCAAGAGTTGGGTACGGGCGAGCATGCGCAGGGTGGTTGCGGCGAGCCGGGTGGAGAGCGGCAGCGCCATCCGCACGGCCCACAGCGCCTCTGCCGGCGCGGATCCACACCGCCACGGTGCGCCTGCGCCGGGGAAGATGTCGGCGGGGTGGGCGGGGTCGCGGATCAGCAGTGCTCGCAGATCGCCCAGCGCGGTGCCGAGCAGTGCGGGCAGTCTGTGGTCGTCGCCCGCTGCCTGTGCTTCCGGCAGGAACCTGTCGGAAGCACAGCCGGCCCGGCTGAGGGGGCGGTCACGCTCGGTCCTGTCGGACGTCACGCGCAGTTCGATGGTCTGGGTGGTGCCCGGCCGCAGCACCAGCTCCCATCGCAGCAGTCCGGCCGAGGCAAGGGCGTCGTGCGGCGACGGATCGGCGGTGACGACGGCGTGGCCGCCGTCGTCCGTCGACCAGCGCAGTCCCGATTCATGGACGCTGGCGGCCAGTTCCGGCCCGGACCGGCCGGCGGTGACGGCACCGAGCTCGGCGAGGTCTGTGCCGAGCGCCACCTCCACGGGCAGCTTGAGCGGCTGGGCCGCAAAGCTGCGCAGCGTGATCCGTTCCGTTCCCAGGGCGTCGCGCACCCGCTCCACGCATACGTCCGGATCGGGCACGCCGTCGGCCGAGGTACGCACGACGGCCACGAACGTCGCACGGTCCGGCGAGACCGACCTTCCCTGAACCAGGGTCGGTTCACACCCGGAGATCCGCAACTGACTGCGGGAGAGCAGTCGCCGGCCCGAATGGTAGACACCCGCGATCCCATGGCCGTCGAGCTGGCCGTCCTCCGGCAGGATCGCCATGCAGGGCAGAGCGACGCAGATGATCGTGCGGTGCACCGGCGGAGGATCGGCGGACCGTCCCGGCAGCGGCCTCGGCCCTGCCGGATCCCCACGACCGGGT
The DNA here is from genome assembly GCF_036057275.1 of Streptomyces sp. NBC_00390. Taxonomy (NCBI): domain Bacteria; kingdom Bacillati; phylum Actinomycetota; class Actinomycetes; order Kitasatosporales; family Streptomycetaceae; genus Streptomyces; species Streptomyces sp. NBC_00390. The sequence goes on from NZ_CP107945.1 coordinate 2,285,982, forward strand.
CCGGGCCGGATGGGCTGTCGGATCTGAGCGGAGAGCGGTCGGCGAGGTGCGGTGGGGGCCATGGGTGATCTGCGCCTTCCGTGCACTTCGAGCAGCCGCCGCAGGACGGGCGGCACGGGTCGGTCGACACCGCCACGACGATGAACGTCGGCACCCCTGCCCGAGTCACGCATCGCCTGGCCGAGGCCCCCCGGGTCATGCCGTCACCGCCCGTCCCGGCCACCGCGCTGCCCGCCGTGCCTGCCCGAACGCATACCGGCGCGGGCCCGCGTCCGAGCGGCAGCGGCAGCGGCACCGGGACGATTCCGGACCGACACGCGTTGCCGTTTTGCGGCCGACGCGCGTACCCGCCGGGGGCGCCGGCGCGTGGCGCCCGGGAGAGTGAGCGTCGGGAAGGCTCCGGGAGGACCTGGGGAGCCGGCGGGGACGGCAGTCTCCGGGGTACCAGGCGCGTCAGGGACCGCGGCGCAGGGCTGCTCATCGCGTGTCCGGCGCAGACAGCTGCGCAGCGTCTCCGGATCCAGGCCCTCGTTGCAGGCCTGGTGCAGCAGTCGCGCGAACACGTACTCGGGATCGGCGCGCAGCGCGAGTCCGAGTGCGACCCGTGCGCCGGGCTCGTCACCGGTCGACCAGGAGACCCAGCCGGCAAGAGTGAGGGGAGCCGCCGCGTGTTCGAAATAGGCACCGCTGCATCGCCGCGACAAGGCGCGCCACAGGCGCAGCGCGGCGGGTGCCTCGGGTCCTTCCATCCACTCCGCCGCCCGGTCCCGGGTCTCCCGGTCCTGCAGGCCGAGGATCACCAGAGCGGCCTCGCGGGGTGTGATCAGCCTGTCGTCCGCGACGTCGGCCGCTGCCCCTTCGCCCGCGAGCGGCGTGGAAGCCATCCGTTCGACCAGTTTCCGGGCAAGGTCGAGCGTCTCCGCCGCGACCTGCCGCCTGCCCTGCTCTTCGAGGATCCTCGGCACCAGCGCCGCACCCGCGTCGTCCAGAGCCTGGATCTGCTCCTGGGCTACGGACACGGCCGCCGGCGCGAACCGTCCCTCCAAATCCCTCAGGCTCCCGCGCACTTGAATCCCCGCGTAAGCGGCAGCGGCGGCCATCACCGAGGTGCCGGGCAGCGCCAGGGGGGTACCTTCGGGCGGGCAGCACCGCGCATCGGGGCAGCAGTAGGACCAGCAGCGCCCGTCGGAGATGCACAGCGCCTCGTACACGGGCACGTCGAGGGCACCGCACGCAGTGCGCAGCCGCTGCGCGAGCGGCCGAAGCCGCTCCATGACCTGCAGCCCAGTCTCCTCGCCGGCCGGGTCCTGACAGAGAAAGACGACGATGCCGTCGGGTCGCGAGCCGCGGCGCTCGCAGCCGTGGATCAGGCACTCGGCGAGTTGCCCGGCCACGGGTTGCCATTCGCGCGGCGAGCGCGGAATACCGAGCCGCAGCCGCCCGCCGAAGCGGCCGTGGTTACCGTGCAGGGCGACGAGCACGATGGAATCGTTCGGATGGAAACCCATCATGTACGGCAGAGCATCGGCCAGTTCGGCGGGGCCGCGCAGGGTGATCTGCGGGTCGGTGGCGGGGCCGCTGGGGTCGTGGTGCTGGTTCATGGCACGACGGTCTCGCAGGGAACCCGGCTGCGCGACCCCTGTGGATAACGTTATCCACAGGCTCACGGCCGCGTTCGCGCATTGTCGGTGCCATCAGGTTGCATGGGGGCATGACCAACCCAGACCGCGCAGAGCTCAGAGCATCCGCCGACTCCGTACTCGCCCGTCTCGTCTCCGACGGGTCGGGCACCGCCCGGCTGCGTGAGGATCAGTGGCGGGCGATCGAGGCGCTCGTCGCCGACAAGCGCCGAGCGCTGGTCGTGCAGCGGACGGGCTGGGGCAAGTCCGCGGTCTACTTCGTCGCGACCTCGCTGCTCAGGGCCCGAGGTGCGGGACCGACCGTGATCGTCTCTCCGCTGCTCGCGCTCATGCGCAACCAGGTGGAGGCTGCGGCGCGGGCAGGGATCCACGCCCGGACGATCAATTCCTCCAACGCCGAGGAGTGGGACACCATTCAGGCCGAGGTGGCCGCGGGTGAGGTGGATGTGCTGCTCGTCAGTCCCGAGCGGCTGAACAACCCCGATTTCCGTGACCAGGTGCTGCCGAAGCTGGCCGCGGCCACGGGTCTGCTGGTGGTGGACGAGGCCCACTGCATCTCCGACTGGGGTCATGACTTCCGGCCGGACTACCGCAGGCTGCGCACGATGCTGGCCGAGCTGCCCGCAGGCGTCCCGGTCCTTGCCACCACGGCCACCGCCAATGCGCGGGTCACGGCGGACGTGGCCGAGCAGCTGGGCACGGGAGCGGGCACGGACGCCCTGGTGCTGCGCGGTCCGCTCGACCGGGAGAGCCTCAGCCTGGGTGTGCTCCGGCTTCCCGACGCCGCGAACCGCCTTGCCTGGCTCGCCGACCATCTCGGCGAACTGCCCGGCTCGGGAATCATCTACACACTGACGGTCGCGGCGGCCGAGGAGGTCACCGCGTATCTGCGCCAGTGCGGACACACGGTGGCTTCGTACACAGGCCGTACGGAGAACGCCGACCGGCAGCAGGCGGAAGAGGACCTGCTCGCGAACCGGGTGAAGGCGCTGGTCGCCACCTCCGCCCTGGGGATGGGCTTCGACAAGCCCGACCTCGGTTTTGTCGTGCACATGGGCTCACCCTCCTCCCCCATCGCGTACTACCAGCAGGTGGGCCGGGCGGGCCGCGGTGTGGAACACGCCGAAGTGCTGTTGCTCCCGGGCAAGGAGGACGAGGCGATCTGGCAGTACTTCGCCTCGGTCGCCTTCCCGCCCGAGGAGCTCGTCCGCCGCACCCTGGACGTGCTGGCCCGTTCGGACAGGCCGCTGTCGCTGCCCGCCCTGGAGCCCCTCGTCGAGCTGCGGCGTACACGTCTGGAGACCATGCTCAAGGTGCTGGACGTGGACGGCGCGGTGCGCCGGGTCAAGGGCGGCTGGACCGCCACGGGACAGCCATGGATCTACGACGCGGAGCGGTACGCGTGGGTGGCGCGGCAGCGCGAGTCCGAGCAGCAGGCGATGCGGGACTACACACGGTCCACCTCGTGCCGGATGGAGTTTCTGCGGCGTCAACTGGACGACGAGGAGGCAGCTCCTTGCGGACGGTGTGACAACTGCTCAGGTGCGCGTTTCAGCGACAAGGTGTCGGCGGCCGCGCTGGACGCCGCACGAGGGGAGTTGGGCCGTCCGGGCGTCGTTGTGGAGCCGCGCAAGATGTGGCCCACGGGGCTCGCGGCCGTCGGTGTCGGTCTCAAGGGCCGCATTCCGGAAGGCGAGCAGTCGTTCTCCGGGCGAGCACTGGGGCGACTCTCGGACATCGGCTGGGGCAACCGGCTGCGGCCGATGCTCGCCGCGCACGCACCGGACGCGACGGTCCCTGACGACATGATGGGCGCGGTGGTGACCGTGCTCGCCGACTGGGCGAAGGGGCCAGGCGGCTGGGCCTCCGGGGAATCCGACGCGCCACCGCGACCGGTCGGTGTCGTCACCGTCGCTTCCCGCAGCAGGCCCCGCCTGATCGGGTCGCTCAGCGGCCGGATCTCCGAGGTCGGCCGGATGCCGCTGCTGGGCAGTGTCGAGTACGTGTCAGAGGCCTCGGACGTGCAGACATCACGCACCAACAGCGCACAGCGCGTACGGGCACTGCACGAATCGTTCGCTGTGCCGCCGGAGCTGGCCGCCGCACTGTCCGCCGCCGACGGCCCGGTGCTGCTGGTCGACGACTACGCGGACAGCGGCTGGACGCTGGCAGTCGCTGCACGGCTGCTGCGCAGGGCGGGCGCGAAGGGGGTGTTTCCGCTGGTCCTCGCCGTTCAGACCTGACGCGGGGGTCAGTTGGGCCTGCAGGACAGGGATATGAGCGTCATACCCGCCGATTCTTGCCGGTCATGCCAAATTGCTCGTTGCCGCATTCCCATGCGGCAGGAACAATTGGGGCTGCTCCCCCGCACGGCCCGTTCGGGTCCTGAAGGGCCTTGCCGTGGCGCGCCCTCACCCGACCCTGCCCGCACGTGGGCGCGTATGCGAAGGGAGGAACGTGACCTTCGGATTCGCTCCGTCCTCAGCCACTTCGTTCACCGCACCGGCGAACTCCGCGAACCGCCTCGCCAGGATGCTCGAGCCTGCCGAGTGGGCTGCGGCAGGTATCCCGCTCCTGCGCAACCCGCGCGAGGTGGTCAGTGCGCTGCACACGCGGCATCACCCCAAGCCCTCGACGGCTGTCGTCGCCGTGCTCGACCACGAGGAACGACTCGCCGCCAGCGCCTCGTTCTCCCGGCATTCCGCGCCGGCGGACGGCTGGGAGCTGCGCAATGCGCTGCTGGCACATCTGCGCCGCGTCATCCCGCACGACCTGCGCCGCCGCACACCGGTGCGGACCGCCGTGCTGCTCTACTGCCGTGAAGGCGACGAGCGCTGGACGGAGGAGGACGGTGCGTGGATGTGGGGGCTGCGGGACGCCTGCACCCTGCATGGGCTGCGCTGCGGCGCGTACATCACGCTGACGAGTGACGGCTGGCAGGTGCTGGGCGAAGGCCGTGGCGGCCGCCGGCCCAGCTCGACGTCGACGCCGGGGCATCCGGCCGACGCCATGGCAGAGGCGGATGCGCTGCCCCTGCGTACCGCAAGTGGTGCCGCCGACGCCCTTCGACGCACGGCAGCCCGCTGAAGGAGGTCATCCACCGGCTGCCCACGACATGGGCAGCCGGGTCACGACCGGACCGTCGGGTCCGTACCGGCAGGACGGCTCAGACGCCGATGCCGAGCACGGCGCTGATCCGCTTGGGGTCACCGCACACGATCAGCAGCGCTCCGGCCTTCTGCATGGCGGCCGGCAGCGCGTGGGCAGCCGCGTCGTCCGGGCCCCCGTTGAGCGCGACGACCACGACGGGCCGGGACGAGGCGCGCCCCAGAGCGGCGGCGTCCGCGTAGAAGACATCGTCGCGGGCATCGTGCTGGGCCCAGTAGGCAGTCTCACCGAAGGACAGCTCGTGAGCTGCCCATGGGTGCTGTTCACCGGTCGTCAGCACCAGCACGTCGCCCGGGGCACGGCCGGTGTCGAGCAGCAGGTCGACCGCCTCGCCGGCGGCGTCGAGCGCGCCGTCCGCGGGAGCGGGAATCACTTGGACCTGCGGCCCGGAACGATTCTCCGGCCGGGACGGCTGGGGCTTCGCGGCAGCCACGTGGGTGCGCTGCGCGGGGGGCGTGGGCCGGGCCGGGCCGGGGCCCGGGTGTCCGGGACGCGGCGAGGCCGCGGAACGCGGACCGGGTACGGGACGAGGGGTCGGCGCGGTACGGCCTGCGGCCGGAACGCGGGGACCCTGGGCACTCTCGTGAATCTGAGGCTCCTCGGGTATGAGAGGCATGGGTTGATATCTATCAAACGTCGGTGCGGATGGCATCGGCGGGTGGGCACATAAGCGCGACCGTGCTGCCGGCATGGGTGAGTTCAGAAGTCGAAGCCGAGCTGGCCCCCGCTTTCCAGTGCGGCCGCCTCCGGCGAGATCCGGACCTTCTTGAGGTGCCGCCACTGGGGCAGCGCATCGAGATAGGACCACGAGAGCCGGTGGTACGGGGTGGGGCCCAGCGTCCGGAGTGCCGCCTTGTGCACGGGCGAGGGATAGCCGGCATTCTCCGCGAAGGCGAAGTCGGCGCACTCCAGCAGCTCCGCCATCATGGCGTCCCTGCGCACCTTGGCGATGACCGAAGCGGCGGCCACCGCGACACACGACTGGTCGCCCTTGATCACTGTACGGACCAGCCATGGCGCACCGAGGTAGTCGTGCTTGCCGTCCAGAATCACGGCGTCCGGACGAACCGGCAGACCGTCCAGCGCGCGGCCGGCGGCGAGCCGCAGTGCCGCGGTCATTCCGAGCTCGTCGATCTCCTCGGGTGAGGCGTGTCCGAGAGCGTGCGCGGTGACCCAGGACTCCAACTGTCCTGCCAGTTCCGTACGGCGCTTGGGACTGATCAGCTTGGAATCGGTGAGCCCGGCCGGGGGTCGGCGCAGTCCGGTGATCGCCGCGCACACCGTTACCGGCCCTGCCCAGGCCCCGCGGCCGACCTCGTCCACGCCTGCAACGATCTTGGCGCCGGTTGTGGCCCGGATCGAGCGCTCGACTGTGTGGGTGGGTGGTTCGTACGGCATGGCGCCAGCAAGCGTACGCCGCCGGACCCCACCAGCGACAACCGGATTCCGGTCATGGGCGGCGCAGCCGTCGATCAGCCGTTGCGCGGGCTGAGCAGCGGAACCATCACCTGATCGATCATGTCGGCGATGTCCTGGTCCGGCCATTCGCTGCCACACACCTTGGAGCGGTACATCATCAGGCCCGGGATCACGTCGAAGACCAGGTCCCCGGCGGCATCGGGACGCACGTCCCCGCGCATCACCCCGCGGCGCACCACGTCCTGGAGCAGCCGGGTGGACGGCTCCACGACGCGAGTGAAGATCACACCCTGGAAGCGATGCGCGCTCGCCGTGTCACATTCGTGAAGGACGGAGCGCAGCGCGATGCCGGTGGGGGAGAACATGGCGTCACGCACTCGGAGGCAGAGCTGGAGAAGGTCCTCACGGATTCCTCCGTGGTCGGCCGCCTGGTCGAGTACCGGCAGTCCGGCCTCGAGAGCGTCCGCGACAAGATCCTGCTTCGACGGCCAGCGGCGGTAGACGGCAGCCTTCCCCGTCTGCGCGCCGGCGGCGACGCGTTCCATCGTCAGTCCGCTCCATCCGACCGTGCTCAGCTGCTCCAGTGCGGATTCGAGGATCGCGCGTTCCAGTACGGCTCCGCGGCGGCGCAGCGAGGCCGGGGGCGTCCCGGCGGCCGCTGTCGAGCGCGAAGTGGCCATGGTCATCTCTCCGTTGGGGACAAGACATCTAGTGAACGCTTGCGTTCACAGACAGGGACTCTCTACGGTTGACGGGACAGTGAACGCCTACGTTCACTAACTCGTTTGTGGGGGACTCATCGTGACAACTTCTCAGTTAACAGCTCCAAGCAGTCCGGGGGCGGCCCGCAGGCAGGGGCGGCCGGGCATTGCGCTTGCCGTCATCGCCGCCCTGCAGCTCATGGTGGTCCTCGACACAACGATTGTGAATATCGCCCTTCCGCATATCCAAGGGGCGCTCGAGTTCACCACGACCCAGCTGTCCTGGGTGGTCAACGCCTACACACTGACCTTCGGCGGACTGCTGCTGCTCGGCGGCAGAGCCGGTGACATCCTCGGCCGCCGCCGGGTGTTCATATCCGGCGTCCTGCTCTTCACCCTCGCCTCGCTGCTGTGCGGCTTGGCCCAGGAACCGTGGCAGATACTGGCGGCCCGGGCGCTCCAGGGCGTGGGCGGAGCCATCGCATCGCCGACCGCGCTCGCGCTGATCACCACCACATTCCGCGAAGGCCCGGAACGCAACCGCGCCTTCGGCATCTTCGCCGCGGTCTCCGCCAGTGGCGCGGCGATCGGACTGCTGGCCGGCGGCATGCTGACCGAGTGGCTGGACTGGCGCTGGGTGTTCTACGTGAACCTCCCGATCGGCGTCCTGATCGCGGCGCTCGCGCCGGTGTTCATCACCGAGTCCGAGCGGCACTCCGGCCGGTTCGATGCGGCCGGCGCACTCACCTCGACGGCCGGGATGGCGTCCCTGGTCTACGGATTCATCCGGGCCTCCGAGGACGGCTGGGGCGACAGCCTGACCCTCGGCGCCTTCGCCGCGGCGACGGTCCTTCTCACCGCGTTCGTACTCACCGAGCGGCGGGCGCGGGAGCCGATCACGCCGCTGCGCATGTTCGCCGACCGAAACCGTTCGGGTACCTATGTGATCATGATGAGCCTCGCCGCGGCGATGTTCGGCATGTTCTTCTTCATCGTGCTGTTCGTGCAGAACGTACTGAACTACAGCCCCATCGACGCCGGTCTTGCATTTCTGCCGGTCACCGTGATGATCGTGACCGCTGCGGGCATCTCCTCGAAGCTGCTGCCGGTGTTCGGCCCCAAGCCGTTCCTCACAGCGGGCGCCCTGCTCGCCGGGAGCGGGATGGCCTGGCTGACCATGATCGATCCGGGCAGCTCGTATGCGGGCGCCGTGCTGGGACCGATGCTGCTCTTCGGCTTCGGCATGGGCCTGGTGTTCGTGACCGCGACACTCACCGCGGTGTCGGGTGTGGCGCAGCACGAGTCGGGAGCGGCCTCCAGTCTGCTCAACGCCACACAGATGGTCGGTGGTTCCCTCGGACTGTCGATTCTCATGACGGTTTTCACCACCGCCGGCCGCGACGAAACCGCACGCCAATTGCCCTCGTTCCTTGCCGAGTCGACCCCGGCTCAACAGGAGCAGTTCACCAGGACGCATGAACTCCCGCCGCCGTGGGGCCATCAGGTGCTCGCCGAGGGCATCGCCACGGCGTTCTGGGCCGGCGTGGGCCTGGTCGGCCTGGCCGTCCTGACCGCGCTGTTCGTCATGCGGGTACGCGCGAGCGACCTGGAGGCACTCAGCGGGACAGCGGGCGGCCCGGCCTCGTAGCCGCGGCTGCCGGGGTACGGGCCGGCGCGAGGGGACGGCCCGTACCCCACGGCGCCTCAGACCTGCTGCGAGATGCGCCGTCTCATTGGTCGTACGGGCCGAGCTCGCCCTCCTTCTCCCACTCGCCGCGATCGTCCTGGTCGTCCTGGTCGTCCTGGTCGTCGTAGTCGTCGGAGCGGTCGGAGTCGTACGCGTCGCACGAAGTGTCGTCGGTGTGGGCGCCGCGATCGGCCAGGATGCTGCGCGCCCTGGACTTGCCCCAACTCGTCGCGTACCAGGGGTCGTCCGTCTCCTCCAGCGCACGTGCGATGCCGTCCAGCGCACAGGAGCGCAGCGGCTCGGGCAGCCCGTCGAGGGCCGGAACGGCATCCGCGGACAGCTCCTGGAGATAGGCGACGTCGATCTTTCCGGTGCGCTCGTAGCGCTGTACGTTGCGTTCCGCGACGAGTCCGTCCGGGGAGGCGAGACCGAACGCGAGCACGGCGGCCGCGGCACTCGCTGCTACCGCGCGAGGCAGCCACTTCATGCCGTACACCCCGGCCGCCATGATCAGGACGATCACCAGCCCGAGCCACAGCTCCATGGCTGCGACGGACACCCGCAACCTGGTCAGTCCATAGGCATCGACGTACAGATCCATCCGGCGCAGCGCCGACGCCACCACGACCAGAGTGAGCAGGCACAGCGTCCCGAGGACGGCACGGACCAGAGTGCGGTCGCCCGCCGCGGAGCGAGGTGCCCAGCGCAGCGCAAGGGCGATCACGACGAGTGTCAGCAGGGTGGCGAACAGCAGCTGCCAGAAGCCCTGGCGCGCGTATGCGGAGTACGTCAGTCCCGTCTCGCTGAGCACCTTGTCGTATCCGCCGAAGAGAACGGCGAGCTGGACGGCTATGAACACGGCGAAGAGCAGGTCGAGCACCACGAGCGGCAGCGCCCACTCCCAGCGGGACCGGGCCCGGCCGGGCCGTATCTCAAGGCGGTCCCAGCGCAGAGGGGCGGCGGCCAGGTGCGCCGCGGCGAGCGCTCCGACCAGGCCGACCAGAAGGAGCAGGAAACGCCAGGGGCCGTCGGCGACCGAGACGTCCGGGATCAGGTTGCCGAGAAGATCGGCAAAGGCTGCGTCCGCTCCCGCGAACAGCGCTCCGAACACGATGACCAGCAGCGCCGCCACCGCGCCGGTGCGCAGGACCGGCGCCACGCGGCCGTTCGACCCGGCAGCGTGGCTGCGCAGTCCGTTCCATCCCCAGACCATGCCGGTACCCAGCGAAGCCGGCAGGCCGAACGGGCCCAGCAGCACGCCCGGCCAGGTACGGCCGCCGTTCAGCGCCAGCGACGCGAGGGCCAGCGCCGACACGACGGCGAGGAACGTCGGCCATCCGGCGTCACGCAGCACGGGTACGGCGAGGAGCGCGATGCCGCCGAGCGCCCACACTAGTGTCCACGGGCGCAGCCTGCGGCCGGCGGCCCTCGCGGCGAAGTACGCGCCGAGTCCGGCGGGCACCGCGACGATCAGCAGATTGAGGCCGGCTCCTTCGCCGAGCAGAAATGCGCTGAGCACCGCGGTGGCCACTACGCACCACAGTGTCGCAACGCTCGCCGCGGCCGGTTTGCGCGCGCCTGTTCTGCTGGTGCGCCGGGGCGGCTGCGGTGGTGGCGCCCAGGGCCCGGGCACGGACGGTCCTGCCGCGGGCCTGGACGGCCCGGCACTGGACCTCGGCGGTGGTGTGTCATGTACGTCCGGCACGGGACCCCCTCCCGACCGGATCACCCCGCCACGGCTCTGAGGCGGTACGACCCGGTGTCTCGTCGGCGCGCTCCTGTCCATGATCAGCAGCGCGGCGTGACGGACAGAGTAGCCCTGGTGGCACCGGCCGCCCCCTCTCCTGCGAGGCTGAAGCCGGACCGTGACACATGAGCCGCCCGGCAGGCCCGGGCGGCTTCTCACATGCGACCTTGCCGGCTGCTCACCGTCCGGCCTTCTCGAGGGGGCAGGGCTGCTCAGCTGGTGCCGTCGGGCACCCAGCCGGGCAGGCCCTCCGTACGCTCCAGCCACTCGGCGGGCGGCTGCCCGGCCTTACCCGCCGCCACCACACCACAGGCGATTGCACAGGTGGTGTCGACGTCGCCGCCGACCTGGGCCGTCGTCCAGAAAGTCTGCTCGAAATCACCGAGCGAACGTGCGGCGGACCACAGCGCGAAGGGCACGGTGTCATGAGCGCTGGTGCGTCGGCCGCTGCCGAGCACCGCTGCGACGGTGCCTGCGTCGCTGTAGTCGAGCATGTCCCGGGCCCGCCGCAGACCGGCCCCGACCGCGCTGCGCGGCACGAGGTCCACGACACCGTCGAGCAGTTCCTCGGGCGTGGGCGGTCCGGCGGGGTTTCCGGCCAATGCTGCTGCCGCCGCCACGGCCATGGCGCCGACCACGGCCTCGCGGTGCTGGTGCGTCGTGTACGAGGAGATCTCGGCCTGATGGGTGGCCTGTTCCGGGTCGCCCGCGTACCAGGCTCCGAGCGGGGCGATCCGCATCGCGGACCCGTTGCCCCACGAGCCCTGGCCCTTGAAGAGTTCGGCGGCCAGCTCGCGCCAGTCGCCACCCTCCCGGATCAGCCGGAGCATCCTGTTGACCGCCGGACCGTAACCCCGGTCGAAGTCGTGGTGCTCGGCGAAGGACCGGGCGAGTGCGTCCTGGTCCACGCGATCATGGTCCACGAGCACGGCGAGGACCGAGCAGGCCATCTCGGTGTCGTCGGTCCACTGCCAGGTCTTCGGCGGCAGCTCGCGCCGCTTCAGCAGGGGATAGTTCGTCGGTACAAAGAACTGGGAGCCCAGGGCGTCTCCCACGGACAGCCCGCGCAGGCTGTCCAGGGCGCGTTCGAAGCGCCGGTCGCGAGAGGAGTCAGCGGTCATCTTCCTGCCACTCTATCCCGTGACGCCGTACGACTCCGGAGTCCGCCAGTGTTCGAACGGCCGGTCAAGCGTGTACCGCCCGTTCTCCCCCAGCTGCAGTATCCGCATCTCCCCGTTGCCCGGGTTGGACAGCGACTCGAATTCCGCGACCGACCAGTGGAACCAGCGCATGCAGAACAGCCGCATCGTCAGCCCGTGCGTGACTATGAGCACGTTCGGGGGGTGATCGGGGGACTCGAAGCTGCGGTGCAGACTCTCCAGGAACGCGCCCACCCGGTCGTACACATCGGCGCCCGACTCCCCCTGCGCCAGACGGTAGAAGAAGTGCCCGTACGCATCGCGGTACTGCTTCTGCAGCCGCACGTCCTCCCGGTCCTGCCAGTTCCCCCAGTCCTGCTCTCGCAGCCGGGGCTCCTCTCTGACCCGCACCAGCTCGGGGTCGAGGGCGAACGCCCGGAAGGTGTCGTGCGTGCGGCGGTACGGCGAGACGTAGACGCTCACGCGCTCCCGTCCGAACAGTTCCCGCAGCCGTGCCCCCGTCTCCTCGGCCTGCGCCCAGCCGGTGGCAGTGAGCTGGAGCGCATGGTCGGGCTCACGTTCGTACACCGTGTCATCGGCGTTCCCCTCCGACTCGCCGTGCCGGACGAGGACGATGCGTCGCGGTCGCGCCATGCCACGACCTTAAGTCACACGGTCCAGGAAGGTTCCAGCTCCACCACATCCCCCGCGAGAGCGGAAACATCGGCCTCGGTCTGCGCGCGCAGCAGCAGCCGCTCGACCCGCTCCGTCCGGTACTTCCCGTGCTCGGCCGCCGACTGCCACATCGACATCACCAGGAACTCGTTCCCTGGCGCCTCCCCGAACAGCCCGCGCACCATCCCCGGGGATCCGGCCATCGCCGGGTTCCACACCTTCTCCTGCATCAGCGCGAAGTGCTCGATCCGGTGCTCGCGGACCCGGCAGTGGGCGACCCGCACCACGTCGGCGTCCGTGAACCGCGGTTCGAAGCCCGTCTTCACATCGAAGCGATGGTCGAACAGCTTGGCCTGACTGTCCTTGTACGTCCCCGACTGCCCCGACGCCAGCCGGTCATGGGAGCGCGCCATGAACGAGTCGTAGAAGGCGCGGCTCTCCCAGAAGCCGAACACATGCGCCACATCCGGCCGTATTCGGCTCCACCCTCCGCCCTGCCCACGGAAACCCGGCTCACCCAGCAGCCCCGCCCACTTCCGCTGCCCCCGCTCGAACCCTCGACGGTCCACCACGGTGCAGCGAATCCACTTGACCAGCACCGCGCCATCGTACGGCCCGGAACGTGGCGCCGGTCACTCTCCGGCACAGACCACCCGAACCGGCTGTGCCGCCTCGGCACAATGATCTGCATGACAGCCCTGCACACCAACCCGCTCTTCGCCCGTCTCGAAGCCGCCGAGCGGATCCTCGTGGCTGGCGCGGGCGGCGGCTTCGACATCTATGCCGGGCTGCCCGTGGCGCTCTCCCTTCTCCACCAGGGAAAGGAAGTGCACCTGGCGAATCTCACCTTCAGCCCGATCGAAGGGCTGTCCGTGGACGACTTCCTCGCTCCCGATGTCGCGGTGATCACCCCGGAAACATCGCTGCACCAGACGTACTTCCCTGAGCGAACCCTCGCGCAGTGGCTCGCGCTGCACGGCTACCCCGGCACCGTGCACGCCCTCGCCCGCACCGGTGTCCAGCCGCTGCGCGACGCCTACCGGGCTCTGATCGAGCGGTACGACATCGACGCGGTCGTGCTCGTGGACGGTGGCACGGACATCCTGATGCGCGGCGACGAGTCGGGGCTCGGGACACCCGAGGAGGACGACCAGCGTGGCCGCCTTGTACGGCATCGATGTGCCCGTGCGGCTGGTCGTCTCGGTCGGCTTCGGGGTCGACGCGTACCACGGGGTGAGCCATGGCCTCGTCCTGGAGAACATCGCCGCCCTGGAAACCGGCGGCGCCTACCTCGGTGCCTTCTCCGTGCCCCGCTCGACGCGTGAGGGCGCCTTGTTCGTCGACGCGGTGGCTCATGCGCAGGCGCACACGCCGGACCATCCGAGCATCGTGAACGGCTCCATAGCGGCAGCGGTGCAGGGGGCGTTCGGCGATGTGCGGTTCACCTCACGCACCCGTGGCAGTGAGCTGTTCATCAATCCGCTGATGTCGATCTGCTTCGCCTTCGAACTGGACGGTCTCGCCCGCCGCTGTCTTTACCTCGACCGGATCGAGAACACCCACCTGATCCGCCAGGTCAGCAGCGCGATTGCGGAATTCCGGGAGGAAGTCCCGCGCCAGAGGCCGCCTCGCCGCATCCCGCACTGACCGGATACGGTCAACGCACCAATAGCTCTTGGCAGTTACGGGGAAGGGAAATCTGGTGAGCAGCCTCAACAAGGGGGTCGGGAAAGCCGAGGTCACACTCAAGTGGGACCCCAGCCCCCTGGGTGAGCCCGACATCGATCTCGACATCGTCGCTGCGACGTATCCGGCGGACGCGCCTCACGGCAAGCCCTCGTACGTCGTGCACTTCGACAGTCGCTCGCCCGACGGCACGATCACGCTGACGAGGGAGAGCCGGACAGGCCAGGGCTTCGGCTCCGACGAGGTGATGACCCTCGAGTTCCACCGGCTGGCAGCGACGTACGGACGCGTCGTCGTGGGCGTGGTCATCCAGCAGCGGGACGGCCGGAGGGTGTTCGGCGATGTGGCGAACACCCTGGTGCGGGTGCTGGAGGGCCATGTCGAGCTGGGGAAGTGCGACTTCGCCGCGGTCTCGGGGTCGAGGGCCGCAGTCATCTGCGAGTTCACCCGGACCGCAGCCGGCGACTGGGAGTTCCGGGAGGCCGTGCAGGGCTTCGACGCTGATCCGCAGTCCTTCATCACGGTCATGGGCGGCGGCGCCGGCTGAACGCTTCCTCCGGGGCGTGACCACGGGGCCACCACGGAAGGGAAGCGCCGAAGCCCCGGTGGTCGGTACAGCCGAGCGGGGAGTCGCGTTGTGCGACTCCCCGCTCCGATCAGTCATTCACGCCTGGAAGGCGTCATGTTCAGCTGCAGCCGCTCGTGGAGCCGCAGCCCTCGCAGATGTAGCAGGAGCCTGCCCGCTGCATCTTGGTGCCGCAGGAGAAGCAGAGCGGGGCGTCCGCGCTGATACCCAGCTGCATCTCGACCAGCTCCGCCGAGGTGTGCGCCTCCTTCGGGGCCGGGATCTCCGCCTTGGGAGCGACGACAGCCTTCAGCGTGTCCTGATGGCGCGGAGCGGACTGGGCCAGTCCCTCGACATCGACCTCGACATCGTCGACGGACTGCTCGTACGAACCGGTCTCCAGGTGACGCTGGCGCTCCTCCGCCGAGTGGATGCCGAGCGCGGAGCGCGTCTCGAAGGGCAGGAAGTCCAGCGCCAGGCGGCGGAAGATGTAGTCGACGATCGACTGCGCCATCCGCACGTCCGGGTCGTCCGTCATCCCGGCCGGCTCGAAGCGCATGTTGGTGAACTTCGAGACGTAGGTCTCCAGCGGAACGCCGTACTGCAGACCGACCGAGACGGCGATCGAGAAGGCGTCCATCATGCCCGCGAGGGTGGAGCCCTGCTTCGACATCTTCAGGAAGACCTCGCCGAGGCCGTCGTCCGGGTAGGAATTGGCGGTCATGTAGCCCTCGGCGCCGCCGACCGTGAAGGAGGTGGTGATGCCGGGACGGCCCTTCGGAAGGCGCTTGCGGACCGGGCGGTACTCGACCACCTTCTCGACCGCGGCCCGGATGGTCTCCTCGGCCTTCTCCGTGACCGCGGCCTTCTCCTTCTCCTTGGTCTTGGCGGAGAGGGGCTGGCCGACCTTGCAGTTGTCGCGGTAGATCGCGAGCGCCTTGACGCCCATCTTCCACGCCTCGAAGTAGATCTCCTCGACCTCTTCGACGGTCGCCGACTCCGGCATGTTGACCGTCTTGGAGAGCGCGCCCGAGATCCACGGCTGGATGGCCGCCATCATGCGGACGTGGCCCATCGCGGAGATGGAACGCTCGCCCATGGCGCAGTCGAAGACCTCGTAGTGCTCGGTCTTCAGGCCCGGGGCGTCGATCACATTGCCGTGATCGGCGATGTGGGCGACGATCGCCTCGATCTGCTCCGGCTGGTAGCCGAGGCGGCGCAGCGCCTGCGGGACCGTGCCGTTGACGATCTGCATCGAGCCGCCGCCGACCAGCTTCTTGAACTTGACCAGGGCGAGGTCGGGCTCGAGGCCGGTGGTGTCGCAGGACATTGCGAGGCCGATGGTGCCGGTCGGGGCGATCACGGACGCCTGGGAGTTACGGAAACCGTTCTTCTCGCCGAGGCGGATGACGTCCTGCCAGGCCTCGGTCGCGGCGGCCCAGATCGGCGTGTCCAGGTCGTCCACACGGACGGCGGCGCTGTTGGCGTCGGCGTGCTGCTTCATGACGCGCTTGTGCGGCTCGGCGTTGCGGGCGTAGCCGTCGTACGGGCCGACGACCGCGGCGAGCTCGGCGGAACGCCGGTACGAGGTGCCGGTCATCAGGGAGGTGATGGCTCCGGCGAGGGCGCGGCCGCCGTCCGAGTCGTAGGCGTGGCCGGTCGCCATGAGCAGGGCGCCGAGGTTGGCGTAGCCGATGCCCAACTGACGGAAGGCGCGGGTGTTCTCGCCGATCTTCTGCGTCGGGAAGTCCGCGAAGCAGATCGAGATGTCCATCGCGGTGATGACCAGCTCGACGACCTTGGCGAAGCGCTCGGCGTCGAAGGACTGGCGGCCCTTGCCGTCGTCCTTGAGGAACTTCATCAGGTTCAGCGAGGCCAGGTTGCACGAGGTGTTGTCCAGGTGCATGTACTCGCTGCACGGGTTCGAGCCGTTGATCCGGCCGGACTCGGGGCAGGTGTGCCAGTGGTTGATCGTGTCGTCGTACTGGATGCCCGGGTCGGCGCAGGCCCAGGCGGCCTCGGCCATCTTGCGGAAGAGCGCCTTGGCGTCGACCTCTTCGATCACGTCGCCGGTCATCCGGGCACGCAGCCCGAATTTGCCGCCGGACTCGACGGCCTTCATGAACTCGTCGTTCACCCGGACGGAGTTGTTGGCGTTCTGGTACTGGACGGACGTGATGTCGTCGCCGCCCAGGTCCATGTCGAAGCCCGCGTCGCGCAGCGCGCGGATCTTCTCCTCTTCCTTCACCTTGGTCTCGATGAAGCCCTCGATGTCGGGGTGGTCGACATCGAGGATGACCATCTTGGCCGCGCGACGGGTCGCGCCGCCCGACTTGATCGTTCCTGCGGAGGCGTCGGCACCCCGCATGAAGGAGACCGGGCCGGAAGCGTTGCCACCGGAGGAGAGCAGCTCCTTGGAGGAGCGGATGCGGGAGAGGTTCAGGCCGGCGCCGGAGCCGCCCTTGAAGATCATGCCCTCTTCCTTGTACCAGTCGAGGATGGACTCCATGGAGTCGTCGACGGACAGGATGAAGCAGGCGGAGACCTGCTGCGGCTGAGGCGTGCCGACGTTGAACCACACCGGCGAGTTGAAGCTGAAGACCTGGTGCAGGAGGGCGTACGCCAGCTCGTGCTCGAAGATCTCGGCGTCGGCGGGCGAGGCGAAGTAGCTGTAGTCCTCGCCGGCCTTGCGGTAGGTCTTCACGATCCGGTCGATCAGCTGCTTGAGACCGGTCTCGCGCTGCGGGGTGCCGACGGCCCCGCGGAAGTACTTGCTGGTGACGATGTTGACCGCGTTCACCGACCAGAAGTCGGGGAACTCGACGCCACGCTGCTCGAAGTTCACCGAGCCGTCACGCCAGTTGGTCATGACGACGTCACGGCGTTCCCAGACCACCTCGTCGTACGGATGCACGCCGGGGGTGGTGTGGATGCGCTCGATACGCAGGCCCTTGCTCGCCTTGGATCCCTTGGCTCGGGACCCTCGTGCCGGGCCGCTCGTCGTCTCGGTCATGCCGCCTCCCATATACGGGCGAAAACGCCCTGAAGTGCCCAGTTCTTCCCGTGGCACAGTTTGTGTCTGTTGCCCCGGGCGCCGCACACAGCGCCCGTGACAGGTCTTTCGCCGCTTTGAGCCGACCGGCAAGGCCGGCCCCCCGACCCGTTCTGTACGGCCGGTGTCGCTCAGTCGGCGGCAGTGGCGGGCACGGGGACCTCGACGTCCCCGGGGCTTCCGCCTTCCTCAGCAGGAGGCCGCTCATGCCGCAGTTCCGCGATGGCGGCCTCGAAGTCTTCGAGCGAATCGAACGCCCGGTACACGGACGCGAAGCGCAGGTACGCGACGAGGTCGAGTTCCTGCAGGGGGCCGAGTATGGCCAGACCCACGTCGTGGGTGGTCAGCTCGGCGCTGCCCGTGGCGCGCACTGCCTCTTCGACCCGCTGGCCGAGCTGGGCGAGGGCGTCCTCGGTGACCGGCCGTCCCTGGCACGCCTTGCGCACGCCTGAGATGACCTTGGTACGACTGAAGGGTTCGGTCACCCCGCTGCGCTTGATCACCATCAGCGAGGCGGTCTCCACCGTCGTGAAGCGGCGGGAGCAGTCGGGGCACTGACGGCGCCGGCGGATCGACGTTCCGTCGTCGGTGGTTCGACTGTCGACGACACGACTGTCTGGGTGCCTGCAGAAGGGGCAGTGCATGGCTCCCAACCCTCCCTCACAGCACGACTGAATGGCCTCACAGGTGTGTTGAAGCCCCGTGAAGCAGCCACAAGCATAGGCGATGCCCTCGCCCCTGAAGGACGGGGGACCACAACTTCTGGGTGGCGCACACAATCCAACCACTAGATCTGGTGGTGGGTCGCGTTTTGCGCCGTTGAGCGTGTCGCCTGACGGAAGGACGGCAGCCCGGCCGTGCACGGGCCGTATCGCTCATGTGCACCCAGCGCATCCGAACGCCCGACGAGGCTACGCGGGGCGCGCGGCTCCGCGGAATCGCGGCGGATGGATGCCAGACTGGGGACCACCTCGGCCCACTTCATGGCGCAGCAACCCCTGCACCCGCATCACCGCTTGAGCGCTTCCGCGGTGACGGCACGCTTCACTGCGACCGGCGGTGAAGCGTACCGTGAAGGCGCGAGCCGCCTCGCGGTTCGATCGTTCGCACATACACCCAGCCGAGCGGGGACGTCAGGAAATCTGCGATTTTTCACTCGAACGTGTGTTTGGCGCAACCTTTCGAAACCAACTACCGTTGTCCAGCTAGGGAGACCATTTCGAGAGGGGCCGACGTGACCACCACCGCAGACAGTGCCACCATCACTGCCCAGGACCGCTCCCAGAACCGATTCGAGCCGGTGCATGCCATGAATGACGCAGCCACGACCCCGGAGGGGCCCAAGCCCACCCGCTCGCTGCCCGGCCGACCTCCAGGGATCCGGGCGGACAGCTCCGGCCTCACGGACCGGCAGCGGCGTGTCATCGAGGTGATCCGTGACTCCGTGCAGCGCCGGGGATACCCCCCGTCGATGCGCGAGATCGGCCAGGCGGTCGGGCTGTCCAGCACGTCCTCCGTCGCGCATCAGCTCATGGCTCTGGAGCGAAAGGGCTTCCTGCGCAGGGACCCGCACCGCCCCAGGGCGTACGAGGTCCGCGGCTCCGACCAGCCCAGCAGCCAGCCGACCGACACCACGGGCAAGCCCGCGGCCTCCTACGTGCCCCTCGTCGGCCGGATCGCGGCCGGCGGCCCGATCCTCGCCGAGGAGTCGGTAGAGGACGTCTTCCCGCTGCCGCGGCAGCTGGTCGGTGACGGAGAGCTGTTCGTCCTGAAGGTCGTCGGCGACTCCATGATCGAAGCCGCCATCTGCGACGGTGACTGGGTGACCGTGCGCCGCCAGCCGGTCGCGGAGAACGGCGACATCGTGGCCGCCATGCTGGACGGCGAAGCCACGGTCAAGCGTTTCAAGCGGGAGAGCGGCCATGTGTGGCTGCTCCCTCACAACGCTGCGTACCAGCCCATCCCCGGTGACGAGGCGACGATCCTCGGCAAGGTGGTGGCGGTCCTGCGGCGGGTCTGACGGCCCGCCCGCCCTGACCGGACCCCGGGACCCACTGCGCCGGTCCCGGGGTCCTGCTCTGCCTCAGGACCGGCCACGCACGGCCGGCTGCTCACGCAGTCGGCTACGTGCCGTCCGCCCTGGCGGCCGCGTCGATGGCAGCCAGCGAACGCCGCACCTGATTGCGGTCCGTGGTGTACCAGAAGTCGGGCATGGAAGCCCGCAGGAAGCTGCCGTAGCGGGCGTTCGCCAGCCGCGGATCGAGCACGGCGACGACTCCGCGGTCGCCCGAGGCCCGGACGAGCCGCCCTGCTCCCTGGGCCATCAGCAGCGCCGCATGTGTCGCGGCGACCGCCATGAACCCGTTTCCACCCGCCTCCTCGACCGCCTTCTGGCGAGCGCTCATCAGCGGATCGTCGGGACGCGGGAACGGGATGCGGTCCATCACCACCAGTTGACAGCCGGGCCCGGGCACATCAACCCCCTGCCACAGGGACAGCGTGCCGAACAGGCAGGTCTCGGCGTCGGAGGCGAACGACTTGATCAGCTCACCCAGCGTCTCCTCGCCCTGCAGCAGAATCGGCTTCTCGAGCCGGCCGCGCAGCTCTTCCGCGGCCGCCTGAGCAGCCCGCATGGACGAGAAGAGTCCCAGTGTGCGGCCCCCCGCCGCCTCCACGAGCTCCGCGAGCTCGTCCATCATGTCGCCGCGTGAGCCTTCACGGCCCGGCGTCGCCAGATGACGGGCGACATAGAGGATGCCCTGCTTCGGGTAGTCGAACGGCGAGCCGACGTCGAGGCCTTTCCACTGCGGCACCTCGTCTCCTCCGGTGCCTTCCGGAGCAAGCCCCAGCGAGGCACCCACGCCGTTGAAGTCCCCGCCCAGCTTGAGCGTGGCCGAGGTCAGCACCACCGACCGTTCGGCGAACAGCTTCTCGCGCAGCAGCCCGGAGACGCTCAGCGGCGCGACGCGCAGCGACGCCCCGAAGCGGTCGTGCCGCTCGTACCAGACGACGTCGTACTCGGAGCCCTGGGTGATGCGCTCGGCCACACCGTGCACGTTCTCCACGGAGGCCAGCGCCTGTTTGCGCACCGCGTCCTCGTCCTGGACGGATTTGTCGCGGGTGGAGCCAAGCGCGGAGATCACCGTACGAGCTGCGTCGCGCAGAGCCATGAGCGCGTACCCGAGGTCCTCGGGGATCTCCTCCAGGCGGCCGGGCAGCGCCAGCTCCATCAGCCGCTCGAACCCCTCCGCAGCCGTCTGCAGCGCGTCCGCGGCCTTTTCGTTGACGAGCTTCGCCGCTCGGCGGACCGCGCGGTTGACCTGGCCGGGAGTGAGCTCGCCGGTGGCGGCGCCCGTGACCCGCGAGACCAGCTCATGGGCCTCGTCGATGATCAGCACCTCATGCTGAGGGAGCACCGGCGCGCCCTCGATCGCGTCGATCGCCAGCAGCGCGTGATTGGTGACGACGACATCGGCGAGCTTGGCCCGCTCACGCGCCGCCTCGGCGAAGCATTCCGCGCCGTACGCACATTTGGACGCGCCCAGGCACTCCCGGGAAGAGACCGAGACCTGGCTCCAGGCGCGGTCGGAGACACCAGGGGCGAGATCGTCACGGTCACCCGTTTCGGTCTCGTCCGCCCAGTCGCGCATCCACAGCAGGTCCTGACCGAGCCTGCTCGTCGGCGTGGCCGCCTCGAACTGGTCGAAGAGCCCGTCCTCCTCTTCCTGCGGGACGCCCTCGTGCAGCCGGTGCAGACACAGGTAGTTGGAACGCCCCTTGAGCATGGCGAACTCGGGCCGACGGCGCAGCAGTGGATGGAGCGCCTCGACGGTCCGCGGAAGGTCCCGCTCCACGAGCTGCCGCTGGAGCGCCAGGGTGGCCGTGGCCACGACCACCCTCTCCCCGTGCGCCAGGGCCGGGACCAGATAGCCGAGCGACTTTCCGGTGCCGGTGCCTGCCTGGACGAGCAGATGGGAATTGTCGTCGATGGCCTCGGCGACGGCCTCGGTCATGGTGACCTGGCCTGGCCGCTCCACACCGCCGACGGCGGTCACGGCGGCGTGGAGGAGCTCGGGGAGGGATGGCTTCGTCATAGCCCGACCAGCCTACGGGGCGCCACTGACAGCGCGGTCGGACATCGGCCCGTCACGACGGGCCGAGGGGGTTGGCGACGGTTCCGTGCACGGCCGCGTGAGGTCGCTCAGGACGGTCCCGGTAGCCGTCGAGGTGGAGTCTGTTGCGGTTCAGACAGAGCCGCTCGATACGCGCGGTGAGCAGGTCGAACAGCTCGTAACGCTCCTTGAGCTCCGGGAACCGTGCCTGGTGCCGCAGGATCTCCGCCCGTACCAGCGAGAAGAACTGCTCTTCCGGTACCCCCAGTTGCTCCTCGCACAGCGGCGCGAGATACCGGAACACTCCGACGAAGAGTCCCGAGTGGATGAACTGGGTGAGGAAGGCCGGCTCCTCCGTCAGAAGAGTGCGGCGGACGTCGTCCGGCATCGAGTCGTGCTCGGGCAGCGGCTGCGCGCTGACATTCACATCGTCGACGAAGTCCTTGATCGCCAGCCGCACCGGGATGTCGTCGCCGTCGAACACGACGATGGCATTCTCCCCGTGCGGTGAGAAGACCGTTCCGTAGCGGTACAGGAAGTGCAGCAGAGGGGGGAGCAGCGCGGAGAACAACCGCTGCAGCCACACGGTGGGAGTGAGCCCTGAGCGGGCGACCAGTTCCGCCGTGAAGGCGCGGCCGTGTGGATCGGTGTGGAGGAGGGAGGCGAGGGTACGTGCCCGCTCTCCGGGCGCGAGGCGCGGCTGGAGCGGCTCGCGCCAGATCGCTCCGAGCAGTTCCTTGTACTGGTACGGCACCTCGGCGAGATGGTCGTAGAGCGGGTGCTCGACGGTCACCGAGGCGACCTCGCCGAGCAGGATCACGCCGCATTCGTCCCGCAGAAAGGGGTCCGCGTCACGCAGCGCGTGCACCCAGCGAGTGACGGCCGGGGCGGCGAGGGTGCGCTCGGTGGGCAGGCCGCGCCAGACGAGGGTGTTGAGGATGGACAGCGGCAGCTTCACGGTGTGCCGCTCGGGGCGGTCCAGGTTCACGAAGGTACGGATGGACTGCTGGGGCAGTCGGCGATCGCCGTCGGTCGGCAGCGGCACGATGTCCCCGCGGGCGATTGCGGGGGCGAAGAGGGGGAGCAGCACCTCGTCCCATTGCCATGGGTGTACGGGCAGGAAGAGATAGCCGGCCGGGTCCAGCCCTTTCGCTCGGAGCGCGGCGGCGAACGACTCTCGCACGGGTGGGTCCAGCTCTCGGGCGTACAGCTCGTCGGGCTCGGCGAGGCCGCAAACGCCTCGGTAGGCAGCGATGGCCGAGCTGACCCCGACCCACGGCAGACGGGCGGGGCGGCGGGCCTCGGGTGACCAGTCGGCGGTATCGGTTGCGGAGAAGCCGATGCGGCCCTTGTTGAGGACGAGCCACGGGTGCCCGGTCTGGTGTCCTTCGAGTTCGGCATAGCCGAGGTCGGCGAGTTCGGCACAGTTCAGCGCCGTGCCGTCGAGTGCGGTGTCGGCGGTGAGGGTGACGGACAGCTCGCGAAGGAGGTGGCCGAGGGTGGCCCCGTCCAGGGCGAGCAGATCCCGGGCCCGGGCGAGGAAGGCGAGCGGGTCTCGGAAGGGCCGGCCGTCGAGCATGACGGAGCTGGGATCGACGCGCCAGCTGCCGTACGCGCCGCGCCGGGCGCGGACGGTCAGGCCGCCGCCGTTGTCGTCGATCGGGAGGGTGTAGGGGTCCCCGCGGCCCCCCGATTCGCCGGCGTCGTGGCAGTCCGGAACGGTGGCCGGGACCGGGACCGGCTCGATGATCTCTTCGTAGGCGAACTCGCCGAGCATCTTGGCCAGGAGCCGGGCAGCTGCCCGGTCCCAGGCTTCACGGGTCAGTCCGGCCGGGGTGAAGGGGACGGTGGCCGGGTGCGCGGAGTCGGTGGAGTCGTTGCTGGCAGGTGACTTCGGCACGGGGACTCCTCGAGTGGAACCGAT
This sequence comes from Streptomyces sp. NBC_00390, assembly GCF_036057275.1. Lineage (NCBI taxonomy): Bacteria > Bacillati > Actinomycetota > Actinomycetes > Kitasatosporales > Streptomycetaceae > Streptomyces > Streptomyces sp. NBC_00390. The sequence continues at coordinate 2,309,497 of NZ_CP107945.1, forward strand.
GCGGATCGAGCGGTGTAAGTAAGGCAGCGGGCGGTTCACAAAAGGTTCCGCAGGACGCGGTCACGGACCATGAGGGCCGCTCGCTTGTCGGGAAGGTCGACTTCGGCGAAGAAGCGGAAGCCGGCACTCAGAAAAGCCGAGACGGAGGGGGTGTTGCGCAGGTCGGGTTCTGCGATCACACGTGCGCATCTGGACCGACTCTCAAGCACGAGGTCGGCTGCGGCTTTGAGGACCGTGGAGCCGATCCCGCGTCCGCGGTCGGCGACGCCGCCGATCAGTAGATGGATGCCTGTGTCATGCGGGCGGGCGGGGTAGTGACGGGCGAGCGGATCCAGGTCGGCGCGGTAGATCTCGAAGTAACTCATGGGTGTGCCGTCCAGCAGCCCGAGGCAGGGAATGCTGCGGCCGTCCCCGTCGAGCTGGGCGCGCAGATGGGCGGCGGTGACGGATTCCGGTCCCGCCAGCTCCCAGAAGGCGGCCACGGCCGGGTCGTTCATCCAGCGGGTGAGGAGTGAGAGATCGCGGTCGATGCGTACGGGCACGAGCTGGAAGAGGCCGACCGACGTGGTTACGGGAGCCCAGTCGGCGAGGTTGTCGAGCAGATCGCCTGAGGAGTCCTCCTCACCGGCCGGCCGGTGAGGCTCCACAGGCATCTCGTTCTTCCGGAACAGCGCGAGGAGTTCCTCGGGCAGCCGCAGATCGAGGGTGTCCTCCACGCCTCCTCCGGGCTGGGGTGCGGGACCGGCTCCGGTGTCGGTGCTCGCATCGGTTGGAGGCACGGTGGCGTTCTCCTCTCGCGGTTCGGTCAGTGATCAGTTGTCGAGGGACTCCTGGAGAGATCCTCGAGCACGTCCTCAGGAACGAAGGGGGTTGGTGATGGTGACGTACACGGACTGGGTGTCGACGGGTCCGATGAGCTCGTCGAGGCCGCGGAGCCGGGTCAGGAGGTTGGCCTTGGACCGCAGCGTGGACGCGTCGAGAAGCTGCGCGGGCAGGGGCGAGCCGAGATCGGCCGCGCCGGCGAGGAACCGCCTGAAGGCTGCGATCAGTACGCGCTCGTCAGCGAGGCGCTGTGCGCCGAAGGCTCCGATCAGGCCCAGCACGTTGTTGATGCCGAGGTAGTAGGCGAAGCGCTCGTCGGTGACCTCGTCGGAGACGAAGGTGTCGCTGACGGTGCCGATGCCGGGGAGGCGGTGCTCGAGTTGGGCGCGGTGGGACTCTCGGAAGTAGTAGCCCTGGTTGTCGCGGTATCGGCCGCCTACGGGCCATCCCTCAGGGTCAAGGAGCACCAGCGTGTTCTGCTGGTGGGCTTCCAGGGCGATGCCCGCTGTGGCATCCAGCCACAGCACGGGTCGCACCACGTGGTCCAGGTAGCGCAGGAACCACTCGGCGGCGACCGCGCCGGTGGGCCGGCCGGTACGGGTCGAGAGCCGCTCGACCACATCGGCCAGGCGGGAGTACATGGCGGGGCGGCCCGGCCAGGGACGGGGGGCGGTCAGTCCCGCGATGCAGACCGCGTCATCGCCCGGTCCGAAGGGGTTGTGGCGCAGGACGACGTCGAGTCCGGGGAGCGGCTCACCGTCCGGGGCGTCGACGGCGAGCCAGGCGGGATCGCGCACGATGTCGAAGCCGGGGTGGGCGGCCTGCCACTGCTCGGCCAGCCCGCTGCGGAGCAGGCGGTGGACCTCGAGCCCGCGATGGAGTTCCTTGCGGAGGTTCTCACGACGGGAGTTGGTGATGCGTACGCCGAGAGAGAGCTTGAGCATGACCGGTGAGCCAGGGCGGTGCACGGTGCGGACCGAGGAGGTGGGGTGCCAGGGGTCACCGTGAGGCCCCAGATCACGCAGCAGACCGGAGTCAAGAAGCGCGGCGACGGCGGGGCGGTTCTTCGCGTCGCGGGCCTGCCAAGGGTGCATGGGCAAGGGGACGGCGTTGTCGGGGAGTTCGAGATTCCCGGCCAGCCGGGTGGTGAGCCGCTCGGCGGGCACGGTCCTTCCTTGTTCCGTCCAGGCCGAGCCGGTGGCGAGGACGGAGCGGTCGACAGCCATCCAGTGCAGCGGGAAGGAGCCGTACACCTCGGGTGAGTAGAGCTGGATTTCGGTCTCGGACAGACCCTCGCGGCTCTTGGGTGTCGGATGCAGTGGGTGGCCGAGCAGCAGCGACTGCTCGGCGGTGAGGAAGAGGTCCGCCTCGGGCGGAGCGGCGGGCCGCTCGCGGCGGTCGGCGATGAAACCGGCGGTGCGCCGTACGGAGTCGGCGACCCGGGCGACCAGGTCGGCTCCGTCGCTCTGACCGGCTTCGCGGCCGAGCAGGGCGGCCAGGGTCACCGCGTCGACGACGGGGGCGTCCGGCCGGCTCCCTTGCATGCTGGGCGGGCCGAAGCGGTGCCAGCCGGCGGGTGACCAGTAGCGGACCGGGACGATGAGGGCGACTCCGCTGGCGTCGAGCGGGATGTGCAGGGTGTCGCCATCGGGTTCGGCCAGGTTGTTCTCCCGCACCCAGCAGCGGAGGAGGTTCTCCACGGCCGCCGCGTCCGCCGCACGGCTCGGGTCGGTGTGGTCGAGGGGCTCGGGTGCGGTTCCCGCGGCCGGCCGGTCCGCGGCGGATGGGAGCTGTTCGCGGATGCCCCTGCTCTGCTGGCGGGGCACGGTCGCGGCTTCGACCGTGACGGGGCGGCGTGCTCCGCCCGGCCCGCTGTGGGCTGCAGTGGCACGGGAGTCGGCCTCGGGCGCATCGGGGGTGGGGCTGGAGTTCACGGAGGGCTTCCTTGTGACGTTGTCCGGGGTCAGTGCGGCTGCCGGCTGTCGGCGCGGCCTTTTGCGGAGCGCTCTGCGGCAGCCAGGGCGTCGGCGAAGCGCTCGAGGACGGCCATGGCCTGTTCGTCGGTGATGGTGAGCGGCGGGAGGAGACGCACGACACCGGCCTGGCGGCCGCCGAGTTCGACGATGAGACCTCGGTTCAGGCATTCCTGCTGAACCGCGGCGGCAAGGTCGGGCGCAGGGGGAGGGACCAGCGCGTCGGAGGCTTCGGGATCGACGATTTCCACGCCGATCATCAGGCCCCGGCCGCGTACGTCTCCCATGAAGGGATGGGCAGCGGCCAGGCCTTGAAGGCGGCCGAGCATCCGGGCGCCGAGTGTTGCGGCGCGGTCGGCGAGGCGGTTCTCGCGTACGAAGGCGAGGGTGGCCGCGCCTGCCGCCATGGCGAGCTGGTTACCGCGGAAGGTGCCGGCGTGGGCGCCGGGCTCCCATGCGTCGAGTTCGGACCTGTAGACGATCACTGCAAGTGGAAGGGAGCCTCCGATGGCCTTGGAGAGGACCATCACGTCAGGCACGATCCCGCTGTGCTCGACGGCCCAGAAGGTGCCCGTGCGTCCTACTCCTGTCTGCACCTCATCGGCGATCAGGGGGATGGACCGCTCGGCGGTGATCTCGCGCATCCGGCGCAGCCAGTCGTCGGGGGCGGGAAGGACTCCGCCCTCGCCCTGCACGGGTTCCAGGATCATGCCGGCCGGTTTCGGCACACCGCCCTTGGGGTCGTCGAGGAGGTTCTCGGTCCAGCGGGCGCCGAGTTCGGCCCCGCGGCCGCCGCCCACACCGAAGGGGCAGCGGTAGTTCTGCGGGAAGGGCAGCCGGGTCACACGTACGTCGGTAGCGCCACCGGAAGCGTCGAGCGCGCCCGCCGTCATGCCGTGGTACGCGCCGGTGAAAGCGAGAAGACCCGTGCGGCCGGTCGCGGTGCGGACGAGTTTGAGCGCGGCCTCGACGGCGTCGGTGCCCGCGGGTCCGCAGAACTGGATGCGGGCACCCTCGGCAAACTGCTTCGGCAGCGTGGCGAACAGCTCGGTGATGAAGGCGTCCTTGACCGGTGTGGCGAGGTCGAGGACATGCAGCGGGGCGCCCGAGTCGAGGACCTTCTTGATCGCTTCGAGGACGACGGGGTGGTTGTGGCCGAGCGCCAGCGTGCCCGCTCCTGACAGACAGTCGAGATAGCGCCGGCCGTCGGCGCCCTCGATGGTCAGGCCCCGGGCCCGTACCGGCACGATGGGCAGTGATCGGGCGTAGGTGCGGGCCGCGGATTCACGGAGCGACTGCCGGCGCAGAATGCCCTCGTGCGCGGCGGACAGCGCCGCGGGTGCAGATTCGGTCACGGCCACGGCTGTTGGTCCTCCCGCTGTCACAGTTGTCCCGGTACGGCACTCGCACGCCGCCCACCTGTGGTGAACACCGCCCTTGAGTCCCCCGTACGTACCAACGACGCCGACAGCCGCGGATCACGGTCATCCGGGAGATCCTTGCCGGAGCGGAACCGCGGACCTGCTGCGCACCGTCCCAGTCGGCACCGGCATAGTGGGGGGCTGCACCTCGGCTCGAAGCATGACACCGGGGCGGGCGAGACAACGCTGCATATGCGGTAATTGCCCGGAGTTGCGACGGTTTTGACAGATCACCAGCAGTATGAAGTCCCAGGGGGATCAAGACATGCGACCCATTCGCCCGACGCTTGCCGCGGCCTCCATCGCCGCTGTGCTCGCGCTGACTGCCACCGCCTGCGGGCCGAGCGAGGACAACGCGGGTGACAAGCCGAGCGTGCCGGCCAGCCAGCCTGCCGACCCGAACCTCACCATTCCGGAAGATCTCAAGGACCGGCTCAAGGAGCACGGGATCGACCTGGACAAGTGGAGGAACGGCGAGTGGAAGAACTGGGACAGGGACAAGTGGCTGCGTGAGGCCAAGGACTTCGTCAACCCGATCATCGAGGACCTCTGGGACCCGGACCGGATGCGCGATGCCGACACTCCTCCCGAGAAGCCCGTCGACAACGACATATCGGGCGACGAGGGTGTCACCGACCCGACGCCCGCTCCGGTCAACGCGCAGGCGGTGAAGGCCCCGTACCACGCGAATGCGGCCGAGGCCGGCAAGGTGTTCTTCGACGGTCCGCAGGGTTCGATGGTGTGCTCCGCGACAGTCGTCAAGGACCCGGCCAACCCCGGCAAGTCCAACTTGGTGTGGACCGCGGGCCACTGCGTGCACGCGGGCAAGGAGGGCGGCTGGTACCGCAACATCGCGTTCGTACCCTCGTACAACAACGGCGCCAAGGCGACGGCCGACCTGGAGCAGACTCCCAAGGAAGAGATCGCTCCGTACGGTGTGTGGTGGGGCGACTGGGCCCAGACCTCCGAGCAGTGGATCTCCCAGGGCGCCGCCACCGGCGGCCAGGGTGCGCCGTACGACTTCGCCGTCATCCATGTCACCCCGGAGAAGGGCGGCACGGGCAAGTCGCTGGAGGAGACGGTCGGTTCGGCGCTCCCGGTCGAGTTCAACGCTCCCGCCGTGCCGAAGATCGCCACCATGACGGCGACCGGCTACCCGGCGGCCCCGCCGTTCGACGGCCAGAAGATGTTCCAGTGCGGCGACAAGCCGGGCCGGCTCTCCCTCAAGGCCGAGGAGCCGACGATGTACCGCATCGGCTGCACGATGACCGGTGGATCCTCCGGCGGTGGCTGGGTCGCCCAGGGCCAGGACGGCAAGCCCGCCCTGGTGTCGAACACCTCGATCGGCCCGGTGACGGCCGGCTGGCTGGCCGGTCCGCGCCTGGGCAAGGAGGCCGAGGGCGTCTACAGCGCGGTCAGCAAGAAGTTCGCGGGCCGGTAGGACCCGAAGGCATCGAGCCTCCCGGCAGCACAACGGACGGCGCCCGCCCCTCGCTCACGAGGGGCGGGCGCCGTCCGTCGCTACAGGTGGGCGTCAGTGCGTCACCGGGACATAGGGCGCCAGCGCTGCGGCCAGCTCCTCATGCACCCGCGCCTTGAGCAGCGTGCCCTCCGTGGTGTGCTCCTCGGAGATCACCTCGCCGTCGGCGTGCACACGCGAGACCAGACCGCCCTGGGTGTAGGGCAGAAGAACCTCGATCTCGACCTGCGGCCGCGGCAGTTCCGCGTCGATCAGCTGCAGCAGCTGGTCGATGCCCCTGCCGGTCCGCGCGGACACGGCGATCGCATGCCGCTCCAGGCGCATCAGGCGCTGCAGCACCAGCGGGTCGGCCGCGTCAGCCTTGTTGATCACCACGATCTCGGGCACGTCCACCGCGCCGACATCACGGATCACCTCGCGCACGGCGGCCAGCTGCTCCTCCGGTGCGGGATGCGATCCGTCCACCACGTGCAGGATCAGGTCGGAGTCACCGACCTCCTCCATAGTGGAACGGAAGGCCTCCACCAGGTGGTGCGGCAGATGCCGTACGAAACCGACGGTGTCGGCCAGGGTGTAGAGCCGGCCGCTCGGCGTCTCGGCCCGGCGGACGGTCGGGTCCAGGGTGGCGAACAGCGCGTTCTCCACCAGGACACCGGCGCCCGTGAGGCGGTTGAGCAGGGACGACTTGCCCGCGTTGGTGTAGCCGGCGATGGCGACCGAGGGCACCTTGTTGCGCCGGCGCTCCTGTCGCTTGATCTCGCGGCCGGTCTTCATCTCCGCGATTTCCCGGCGCATCTTCGCCATCTTCTCGCGGATCCGACGACGGTCCGTCTCGATCTTGGTCTCACCGGGACCACGGGTGGCCATACCGCCGCCCGAGGAGCCGGAGCCACCGCCACCCATCTGCCGGGAAAGCGACTGACCCCAGCCGCGCAGCCGCGGCAGCATGTACTGCATCTGTGCGAGCGACACCTGCGCCTTGCCCTCTCGGGACTTGGCGTGCTGGGCGAAGATGTCGAGGATCAGGGCAGTGCGGTCGACCACCTTGACCTTGACGACGTCCTCGAGGTGGATCAGCTGGCCGGGGCTCAGCTCACCGTCGCACACGACGGTGTCGGCCCCGGTTTCGAGCACGATGTCGCGCAGCTCGAACGCCTTGCCCGATCCGATGTAGGTGGCCGGGTCCGGCTTGTCACGGCGCTGGATGACGCCGTCGAGCACGAGTGCGCCCGCGGTCTCTGCCAGCGCGGCGAGCTCCGCCAGGGAGTTCTCCGCGTCCTGCACGGTCCCCGAGGTCCAGACGCCGACCAGCACCACACGCTCCAGGCGCAGCTGTCGGTACTCGACCTCGGTGACGTCCTCGAGCTCGGTGGAGAGGCCCGCCACACGCCGCAGCGCGGCGCGCTCCGAGCGGTCGAACTGATCGCCGTCCCGCTCCGTGTCGATCTCGTGGCTCCAGGCGACGTCCTCTTCCATCAGGGCATCGGCCCGAAGGCTCTCGGTACGCGTCTGCGCGAAGCTCTGCTCGTCCTGGGAAGGGGATGAAGAGGAGGTCATTGGATCCTTACGTCGATGGAACAGCTGGTTGCCGGGATGTGCCGCGGACCGGGAAATCTCACCCGGTACAACCGTGACAACGTGTGACGGCCCCGGATGATTCCCTCACGGGAATCAGGTGGCGACGCATCGCCGACCTGTCGATGGTCGCACGGTCACGCTGCGGCGTCACGCAGGTTTCAGGGGGTGCCATGCCCTGCGGCGGCGTGCGGAGCGTCCGGCGCGGTGTTGCGCACCGGCGGCTCGCTGCGCCAGTCGGGATGGCCCGGCATCGGCGGCGTCCTCTTTGCGTACAGCCAGCCCTGGAAGAACTGCGTGAGGTCACGCCCCGCGATCTGCGATGCGAGCCGGGTGAAGTCCTGCGTTGAGGCAACGCCGTCGCGGTATCGGCGCACCCACTCGCGCTCGAGGCGGGCGAAGGCGTCCGTCCCGATCGTCTGGCGCAGCGCGTACAGGACCAGGGCGCTGCCGTTGTACACCACAGGCCTGAAAATGCTGAGCTTCTTCCCGGGCGCCGGCGTCTCGGGCGCGGCGGGCGGTCCGCCCGCGGCACGCCAGCCGTCGGAGTGCTGGTAGGCCAGCCGCATGCGCTTGACCAGCGACTGGTTCGCCTTCTCGTCGGCGTACAGCGCCTCGTACCAGGTGGCGTGTCCCTCGTTCAGCCACAGGTCGGCCCAGGTCCGGGGCGAGACGCTGTTGCCGAACCACTGGTGGGCGAGCTCGTGCACCATGACCGAGTCGACGTACCACACCGGGAGCGCGGTGTTGGTGAACAGCGCGCGTTCGAAGAGCGAGAGAGTCTGCGTCTCCAGCTCGAATCCGGTCTCGGCGTCGGCGACCAGCAGCCCGTACGTCTCGAAGGGATAGCGGCCGACCTTCTTTTCCATCCAGGTCACATGGGCGGGTGTCTTCTTCAGCCAGGGTTCGAGCCTGGTGCGGTCGGCGGTGGGGACGACGTCGCGGACGGGCAGCCCGTGCGGCCCCTTCCGTTCGATCACGGTCGAGCGGCCGATGGCCACCTGGGCCAGTTCGGTGGCCATGGGGTGCTCGGTCCGATAGGCCCAGGTGGCGGTCCTGCCGTTCACGGCGTGAGCCAGCCGACGGCCGTTGGCCACCACCGTGTACGTGGCGGGGGCGGTGATCCGGAAGGTGAAATACGCCTTGTCCGCCGGGTGGTCGTTGGAGGGGAAGACGCGATGTGCGGCGTCCGCCTGGTTCGCCATCACCAGCCCGTCGCCGGTCCGGACCCAGCCGCCCGCGTCCATGGGGCCGCGGGGGTCACTGGTGTGAGTGACGGTGATCTGCATCATCGTGCCCCGCCGGACGACGGAGGACGGCTCGATGACGAGGTCCTCCCCCGCCGTGGCGAACTCGGCGGTCCGGCCGTTGACCTCCACCGTGCGCACCGTGCCGTGGTGGAAGTCGAGATTCACGCGCTCCAGCCGCTGCGTGGCCAGGGCGCCGATCCTGGTGACGGCGTCCAGCGGCTTGGAGTTGCTGCCCTTGTACGTGAATGCGATGTCGTATTCGAGGACGTCGTAACCGGGGTTGCCGAGCTGGGGGAACAGCCGGTCGCCGATGCCGAGGGGTTCGGGCGAGGGCACGGACGCGGCGACGAGAGCGACGGACGTGGCGGCGAGCAGTACGGCACGCAGACGGCGCCGGGAAGAGTGCGGCATGCATTACGGCTACCAGCGCGCCCGGCGTGTCCGGTGACGGCACGCGACAGACGCGTGTGCACCACCCGAACGATGTCAGCCGGTGGCCGCCGGATGCTGGGCGCGGCTCACGTCGTACACCCCTGGAACGTCCCGCATGGCGCGCATCAGAGCGGGAAGCCCGGCGGAATCAGGGAGTTGGAGGGTGTACGTGTGCCGTACGCGCTGCTGGCTGGGAGGCTCGACCGTGGCCGAGACGATCGCCGCGCCCTGGGTTGCGATCGCTTCCGTGAGATCCGCGAGCAGTCGCGGGCGTCCGAAGGACTCGGCGATCAGCGTGACCCGGCACTCGGCGGTGTCGCCCCAGCGCACCGGCACGGGCTCACGGCCGGTCTCCTTCATCCGGGTCACCCCGGGACACTGGGCACGGTGGACGGTCACGGCGCCGCCCCTCACGGCAAAGCCGATGACAGCGTCGGGCGGCACGGGTGTGCAGCACCCGGCGAGCCGTACAGTCGCTTCGGGCAGGTCGACCACGGCGTTCGCGACCGTGGGGCGGTCGGCGGTGACCGGGGCGGGGCGGCGGGGGGCGGCCGAAGGGGTGCTCGCGCCTTCCGGGTGGGTGTCCAGCCAGCCCTTGATCGCGATGCGCGCCGCGGGTGTGCGGGCGTGGTCCAGCCAGTCGGGCGACGGTCCGGACGCCGAGTCCTGGGCGAGCAGCAGATGCACCGTGTCACCGTCTCTCAGGACGGTGCTCAAGGTCGCGAGCCGGCCGTTGACCCGGGCGCCGATGCAGGCGTGCGCCTCTCCTCCGTACTGCGCGTAGGCGGCGTCGACACAGCTCGCACCGGCGGGCAGGCCGAGCGCCCGGCCGTCGGCGCGGAAGACGGTGATCTCACGGTCCTGCGCGAGATCCGCACGCAATGAGGTCCAGAAGGTGTCGGGGTCGGGGGCGGACTGCTGCCATTCCAGAAGGCGGGAGAGCCAGCCGGGCCGGGTGGGGTCGGCGCGCTCGCCGTCGAGCGGTTCGGCGCCTTCGACGGGTACGTAGGGGTTGCCGAGCGCGATCACTCCCGCCTCGGCGACCTTGTGCATCTGGTGCGTACGGATGAGGACTTCGACGATGGCGCCTTCGGGGCCCGCGACCGCCGTGTGCAGCGACTGGTAGAGGTTGAACTTGGGGGCGGCGATGAAGTCCTTGAACTCGGAGATCACCGGGGTGAAGCAGGTGTGCAGTTCGCCGAGCACCCCGTAGCAGTCGGCGTCCTCGCCGACGAGTACCAGCAGCCGGCCGAAGTCGGTGCTGCGCAGTTCGGTCCGTTTGAGACAGGCACGGTGCACGGAGACGAAGTGTCTTGGTCTGATGAGGACTTCGGAACTGATGCCCGCGTCGCGCAGCACACCCCGGAAGTCGTCGGCGACGGCGGCGAGCGCGTCGCAGGCCGTGGAGTTCTCCGCGATCAGCGCGCGGGTGCGTTCGTACTCCTCGGGGTGCAGGATCGCGAAGACGAGGTCTTCCAGCTCGGTCTTGAGCGCCTGCACACCGAGCCGTTCGGCGAGCGGGATGAGCACGTCGCGGGTGACCTTGGCGATCCGGGCCTGTTTCTCGGGACGCATCACGCCGAGGGTGCGCATGTTGTGCAGCCGGTCGGCGAGTTTGATGGACATCACGCGGACGTCATTGCCGGTGGCGACGAGCATCTTTCTGAATGTCTCTGGTTCGGCGGCTGCTCCGTAGTCGACCTTTTCGAGTTTGGTGACCCCGTCGACGAGGTAGCACACCTCCGAGCCGAACTCCTCGCGCACCTGATCGAGCGTCACTTCGGTGTCCTCGACGGTGTCGTGCAGCAGGGACGCGGTCAATGTGGTGGTCTCCGCACCCAGTTCCGCGAGGATCAGGGTGACGGCGAGCGGATGGGTGATGTACGGCTCGCCGCTCTTGCGGAACTGTCCGCGATGGGAGGATTCCGCCAGAACATATGCCTTGTGCAGGATGGTCAGGTCGGCGTCCGGGTGGTGCGCCCGGTGGACGTCGGCGACATGGCTGATGGCGTCGGGGAGCCGGTCGCGGCCGGTGGTGCCGAGCAGCGCGGCGCGGCCCAGCCTGCGGAGGTCGATCCTGGGGCGGCCGCGCCTGCGACTGTGGGCACCAGGGTTGGCGGCCTCTGCACTCATGGGGCACCTCCGGCTGCTTCGACCGGCGGTGGGAAAGGCAGGCGTGCCCTCCGGGCCGGTGCTTGATGCTACCGAGCCCACCACGTGGCGCAGTCCCGCTCTCGCTCAGCGTGAACCGGATCACCCATTCGAGCGAAGCTCTATACGTGCACGGTTTCGAGCAGGGCCGGATCGATGTACCCCTCAGCGACGATCACGGCGGGGCCGGTCATCTCGATCTCGCCGTCGGGCTGTTCCGTGATCAGCAGACGGCCGCCGGGCAGATCGACGGTGTAGGTGACGGGCACGCCGGTCACCGTGGGGTCCCCTCCGTCCCGGCGGGCGGCCGCGACGGCGACAGCACACGCGCCGGTGCCGCAGGAGCGGGTCTCGCCGGAGCCGCGCTCGTGCACGCGCATGGCGACATGACGCTCGCCGCGGCCGACGACGAATTCGATGTTCACCCCGTCGGGGTAGACGGATGCCGGGCTGAACGGCGGTACGGAGTACAGGTCTCCGGCGTGGCCCAGGTCCTCGACGAAGGCGACCGCGTGCGGGTTGCCCATGTTCACGTTCGTCGCGGGCCAACTGCGGGCCCCGATGGTGACGGTGACGCCGTCGGCGGGCAGCAGCGCGCGGCCCATGGCGACGGTGATGTCACCGGCGGCGGATCCGTCCGGCGCCGCCTTGGCGAGGTGGACCTTCTTGACGCCGCCGCGGGTGGCGACGGCCAGATCACCGGCGTCGACATGGCCCGCGCGCTGGAGGTAGCGGGCGAAGACGCGTACGCCGTTGCCGCACATCTCGGCGATGGAGCCGTCGGAGTTGCGGTAGTCCATGAACCATTCGGCCTCGTCGGCCATGTGCTTCGCCTCGGGGTGGGCGGCGGACCGCACGACGTGCAGCAGCCCGTCGCCGCCGATTCCACCCCGGCGGTCGCACAGCCTGGCGACGGCCGCGGCGGGCAGCTCATGGACGTTGTCGGGGTCGGGGACGATCACGAAGTCGTTCTCGGTCCCGTGGCCCTTGAGGAAGGCGATCGGCGAGGTCTGCGAGGTGCTCACGCCCACCATCGTACGAGGGGGGCCGGGACACCCACCGCTGCGGTCGGCCCGCGGACCCGCCCATCGGATCGGGCAGGACAGCTCAGCGACATCCGGGACGGACGTTGCGGGGCCGAGAGCCCGGCAGGATCCAAAGGAGGACCGACCGGTATACGGGCCTTCAACGGAGGCGGGCCACCCGCCACACGGCGAGGGCGACCAGGACCGCGCTCACTCCCACGTACAGGGCGATCACACGCCAGTCGGGGCGCTCGCCGGAGCCGCGGGCCGGCAGGCCCGGCCAGGTGTGTCCGACGCGGCGGGCGGCCATCATGGCCCAGCCGGCGGCGCAGCAGCTGATCAGCAGTCCCAGCATGGCGACGACCGCGCCGCCGTCACCGGTGCCGAAGGCCAGCGGGAAGGCGAACATCAGCGAGCCGACAGCGGCGAGCATCACGATCGGGGCGAGCTGCCAGATCCGCAGCCGTCGCTGCGGGCGCAGTTCGACCTCGACCTCGTCGGCGACAACGACGTGCTCGTCGGGCCCGTCCGGACTCAGACCGGGCGCGCCGTCCACGGTGTCCCGTCGTTCCCGCTCTGTGTCGCGAGGGCCGGCCTCCATCGCCACGCGCCCTCCCAACTCGGACTCAGCTGTCGATCGATGCTCGATGATGGCACGCTCCGGGGGCCCGGATTGACGGCCGGAGCGTCCCGATGCCATCACGTGATCAGGCTGTGACCGCTCGTTCGATCAACGCCAGCGCCAGGTGCGGAAGTTCCCTCCGGCCCTCGGCCGCGCCGCTCAGCCAGTGCACTCGCGGGTCGCGCCGGAACCAGGAGTCCTGGCGGCGCGCGAAGCGTTTGGTGGCGCGCACGGTTTCCTCCCGCGCCTGCTGGTCGGTGCACTCCCCCGCGAGCGCCGTGAGCACCTGCTGGTAACCCAGGGCCCGGGATGCGGTGCGCCCCTCACGCAGTCCCTGCGCCTCCAGAGTGCGCACCTCGTCCACCAGTCCGGCCTCCCACATCCGGTCCACCCGCCGCGCGATGCGCTCGTCGAGCTCGGGCCGGGCGACATCGACGCCGATCTGCACGGTGTCGTACACAGCGTCATGACCAGGAAGATTGGCGGTGAACGGCCTCCCGGTGATCTCGATGACCTCCAGCGCCCGCACGATGCGGCGACCATTGCTCGGCAGGATCGCCAGGGCTGCCTCGGGGTCGGCGGCGGCCAGCCGTGCGTGCAGCGCCCCGGAGCCGCGCACCGTGAGTTCCTCCTCGAGCCGCGCGCGCACATCGGGGTCGGTGCCGGGGAACTCGAGTGCGTCGATGGCACCGCGTACATAGAGCCCGGAGCCGCCCACGAGGACGGGGGTGCGGCCCTCGGCGAGCAGCCGGTCGATCTCGGCCCTGGCCAGCCTCTGGTACTCGGCGACGCTCGCGGTCTCGGTGATGTCCCAGATGTCGAGGAGATGATGCGGGATGCCGCCGCGTTCCTCGGTCGTCAGCTTGGCGGTGCCGATGTCCATCCCCCGGTAGAGCTGCATGGAGTCGGCGTTGACGACCTCGCCGTTCAGCCGCTGGGCAAGGAATACCCCCAGGTCGGACTTTCCGGCCGCAGTGGGACCGACGACGGCGATGACCCGCGGTGCGGGAGCTGCACTTCTCACTGCCCCAGTCTCGCAAACCCCGGCACCGTCCCCGAACGAGCGAGGTGACGTCACGGAGAGCGCTTCGTTGCCTGTTACGAGGTTTCGCGCGCCGGTTTCGGGCCGGTGCCCGTGGGCGGCGCAATGGGACGCTCCGGGCAGCGCGGGCCCTCGCCCACACGAGTACGCTATGGAGTAGATATGGGTGTTTTTTCATGGTTTCGCAGTAAGCCCACGGTGACGGCCGAGGCATCGACCGAGGAGGCCGGCACCACGGGCCTCGCGGCCGGGTCCGCGGCCGGCACCACGTCCGGTCCGGCATCGGACACAGAGGGGCCCGCCCGCGCAGAGGCCGGGCTCACCGAGGAGACCGGGGCCGACGAGACGGAGAGCGTCCCATCCGGGCCCGCTGCAGTGGAGGGCGTGGAGATCCCGAAGCAGCAGTCGGCCGGGGAGGCGGCGGACAACGAAGCCGGGGAAGGCGCCCGTAAGTAGTCCCCCGACGAGGGAAGGTGACCCATGGGCTTCATGGACACTTTGAAGGCCAAGCTCGCCCCGGCGAAGGACAAGGTCTCCCACTTCGCCCTGGAACACGAGGACAAGTTCGGGCAGCGCCTCGACAAGGCCGCACACAAGGTCGACACCACGACCAAGGGCAAGTACAGCAGCAAGATCGAGACCGGCACCGGCAAGGCCAAGGAGACCCTGGGCCGCATCGCGCACAAGGACGACGGCATGACACCACCGCCGGCCTCGTGAGTCCACGTTCGTGAGTTCACCGCAGAACGGCCGTGGAGCGCTTCGCTCCACGGCCGTCCTCACGTTCGCGACTCCGCGCTCCGGCTGGGGCTACCGGCTGCAGGTGACCTCAGGACCAGGCAGCGACGAAGTAACCGACGCCGTACGGCGCGTCGTCGTACAGCAGCTGCCCGGCGAGCCCGGCGCCCTGCGCGGCTCCGGCCAGCACCTGCCAGGGAGCGCGGCCGGCCGCCTTGAGTTCGTACGCCAGTGAGGGGTCCAGCGCCGACATCGCATCGACGTCGGCGGCATCCAGTGCCCGGGCCACCAACCGGTCGAAGTCCTCGGCGCGCGCGTCGAGATAGCCGGGGGCCTTGAGTGTGCGGCATGCACTGCCGTCCCCCATGACGAGCAGGGCAACACGTTCCGCCCGGCCGGCCAGGTCCCGGCCCACCTCCGCGCACTGCTCCACGTCGAGCCGTTCCCCGACACCGAGGCCTTCGAGCGGCGCGGCCGCCCAGCGGGTGCGCTCCAGCAGCCAGGCCGCGACGGCCAGCGAGGGGGGCAGGGGACGGTCCTGCTCCGGGCCGTCGCCCAACCGCACGTCGACGTCCACGCCGAAACCGCGGAAGGAACCGCGCGCACCGACGTGATGCGCGCCGCGCCCCTCCTCGTCGGCGGGTCCGACCACCAGCAGCAGGTCGGGCCGGGCAGCCGCGAGCACGGCCACGGCATCGGCACAGGCGGCCCGGGCGGTGTCGAGCTCCGGTGCGGCGCCCGAGGCCACCTCGGGCACCAGCAGCGGCGGACACGGACAGACGGCGGCGGCGACAAGCATGATCGGAGCCTAATGCGTGTCCGGCCCGGTGGACCGCGCTGCCCGCCTCGCTGCCGTCGGCGTCAGTCGCAGCCGCAGCCCGGGGCCGCAGCCGCGGGCAGCGGCTCGGGCACGCCGATCTTCGGCAGACCCAGCATCACACCGGCCGGCTTCGCCGCCTCGACCGCGTTCCGCTTCTCCCAGGCATCCCCCGCGCGGGTACGGCGCACGGACGTCGCGACACCTTCGGCCAGCAGGTGGTGCGGCGCGGCGTAGGTGATCTCGACGGTGACCACGTCTCCCGGGCGCACCTGGGCGTCCGGCTTGGTGAAGTGGACGAGGCGGTTGTCGGGGGCGCGGCCGGAGAGGCGGTGGGTGGCACCGTCCTTGCGGCCCTCACCCTCGGCGACCATGACCTCGAGCGTGCGGCCGACCTGCTTCTTGTTCTCCTCCCAGGAGATTTCCTCCTGCAGGGCGACCAAGCGCATGTACCGCTCCTGGACGACCTCCTTGGGGATCTGGCCGTCCATGGTGGCGGCCGGGGTTCCGGGACGCTTGGAGTACTGGAAGGTGAAGGCGTTCGCGAAGCGCGCCTCGCGGACCGTGTGCAGGGTCTGCTCGAAGTCCTCTTCTGTCTCGCCGGGGAAGCCCACGATGATGTCGGTGGAGATGGCGGCGTGCGGAATGGCCGCGCGCACCTTCTCGATGATCCCGAGGAAACGCTCCTGCCGGTACGAGCGGCGCATCGCCTTCAGAACCGTGTCCGAGCCGGACTGCAGCGGCATGTGCAGCTGCGGCATGACGTTCGATGTCTCTGCCATCGCGGCGATCACGTCGTCGGTGAAGTCACGCGGGTGCGGCGAAGTGAAGCGGACCCGCTCCAGGCCCTCGATCCTGCCGCAGGCGCGCAGCAGCTTGCTGAAGGCCTCACGGTCGCCGATGTCGGAGCCATAGGCGTTGACGTTCTGGCCGAGCAGCGTGATCTCGCACACGCCTTCGGCGACGAGTGCCTCGATCTCGGCCAGGATGTCGCCGGGCCTGCGGTCCTTCTCCTTGCCGCGCAGGGCAGGGACGATGCAGAAGGTGCAGGTGTTGTTGCAGCCGACGGAGATCGAGACCCAGGCGGCGTACGCGGACTCGCGGCGGGTCGGCAGCGTGGAGGGGAACGCCTCCAGCGACTCCGCGATCTCGACCTGCGCCTCTTCCTGGATACGGGCGCGCTCGAGCAGCACCGGCAGCTTGCCGATGTTGTGCGTACCGAAGACGACGTCGACCCACGGCGCCCTGGTGACGATGGTGTCGCGGTCCTTCTGGGCCAGACAGCCGCCGACCGCGATCTGCATTCCGGGGCGGGCGGCCTTCATCGGGGCGAGCCTGCCGAGATTGCCGTACAGCTTGTTGTCGGCGTTCTCCCGCACCGCGCAGGTGTTGAAGACAACAACATCTGCGTCCCCGTCGGCGCCCTCGGGCGCGCGCACGTATCCGGCGTCCTCCAGCAGGCCGGACAGCCGCTCGGAGTCGTGGACGTTCATCTGGCACCCGTAGGTGCGCACCTCGTAAGTTTTCGCACTCATCGCGCCCACCAGGGTACGGGGTCCCCGTGCCCGTACGCCTCTGCCTTCCGCTGCCCCGCGAGGATGCAGGCCCTGGCCATCACGGGGAGCGAACTGGCAGGATCGCGCCATGCTCCCCGCCTCCCGTATCAGCCGTCGCCGTGCCCTGCAGGGCTCCGCGGCCGCCCTGGTGGTCTTCGGACTGCTGCTGTGGTGGCTGCTGCCCTTCGGGCAGTCGTCGCCGAGCGGGAAGCTGACCTTCAGCACCGGTTCGCACAGCGGCGTCTACCAGCGCTACGGGGTGCTCCTGAAGGAGGCGCTGGCACAGGACATGCCGGACGTGGAGATAGCGCTGCAGACCAGCGAGGGCTCCCAGCAGAACCTGGCACGGGTCGCGTCGGGCGAGGCGGACTTCACCATCGCCACGGCGGACGCGGTCGCCAAGTACAAGCGGCAGGGGCTGCCGGGCGCCGACCGGCTGCGCGGGTGCGCGCGGCTCTACGACGACTATGTGCAGCTGATCGTGCCCAAGCGCTCCTCGATCCGCTCGGTCGGCGATCTCCGCGGCAAAGTGGTGGGCATCGGCCAGGAAGGTTCCGGAATCCGGCTGGTCGCCGACCGGATAATGAGAGCTTCGAAGATCGATCCGACGAAGGACATCACCCCTGTCCCGGCGGGTATCGACAAGACCCCGGCGCAGCTCGAGAAGGGCGAGCTCGACGCGTTCTTCTGGTCGGGCGGCCTGCCGACCAACACCGTGCAGGAGCTGTCCGAGCGCTTCGCGATCCGGCTGGTGCCGCTGACGCCCGGGCTCGTGGACAAGGTGCACGCGGCGGGCGACGCGAAGGGCGACGCGACCGGGTACTACCGCCCTGCCGTGATGCCGGCCGATGCCTATCGGCTGGCTCAGGGCGGCGTGCCGGTACCGACGATGGCGGTGCCCAACCTGCTCGTGACCACGGACCGGATGGATCCGGAGCTGACCGAGGGCTTCACCCGCACGGTGATCAGGAGCCGTGACCACATCGGCAACACGGTCCACCCGGCACAGCTGGTGGACCTGCGCACCGCGGTCTACACCGACCCTGTGCCGCTGCACGAGGGCGCCCGGCGCTACTACCGCTCCGCCAAGCCGTAGCCTTCGGCCCGCGGGGGCTGGTCAGGCGGCCGGGGACGTACGCGGGACGGTGACGGTCACCCGCAGGCCGTTCGGCTCATGGTGGGCGTACGCGATCGAGCCGCCGCCCGCCATCAGCAGCGCCCGGCTGATCGACAGTCCGAGGCCCGACCCCTTGATGTTCTGGTGGTGTCCACTGCGCCAGAAGCGGTCGCCGATGCGGGTCAGCTCCTCATCGGTCAGTCCGGGTCCGCGGTCGGTGATCACGATGCGCGACGAATCGCCGTTCGACTCGACCGAAACCCTGACCTCCTCACCCGGCGGGGTGAACTTCAGAGCGTTGTCGATCACTGCGTCCAGCGCACTGGACAGGGCGATGGGATCGGCCCAGGCGGTCATCGCGGCGATGTCGGAGGTCAGCACGACGCCCTTCTCGTCGGCGAGCGGCCGCCAGGCGGCGACCCGTTCGCCCGTCAGCTCTCCTATGTCGGTCAGCTGGAGAACGGCGGAGGCGTGCTCCGCCAGTGCCAGGTCCAGCAGGTCGTCGAGGACCTGGGCCAAGCGCTTGCCCTCGGTGCGCACCGACGCGATCTCCTCATTGCCCTCGGGAAGTTCGAGCGCGAGGAGTTCGATGCGCAGCAGCAGTGCGGCGAGCGGATTGCGCAGTTGATGGGAGGCATCGGCGACGAACGCCCGCTGCTGCTCCAGGACCTCTTCGACGTTGTCCGCCATTTCGTTGAACGAGCGGGCCAGCCGTCTGAGTTCCGGCGGCCCGCCGGCGGCGGCGACGCGCGAGTTCAGCCGGCCCGTCGCGATGTCGTGGGTCGCCGCATCGAGGACGCGTACGGGGCGCAGCACCCAGCCAGTGAGGCGGAAGGCTGCGCCGACGGCGAGCAGCATCGCCGCGCTCTCGCCGGCGGCGATCAGCAGCCAGCCGCGCAGCACCCGCGAGCGCAGCTGGTCGGTGGGGGAGTCGGTGAGTACGACGGCGACGACGTCGCCGTCCCGTACCACCGGCGACGCCACGACGAGCCGGCCGGCCTGCTGCCATGGCCAGACCTGGGGCGGATCCTGGCTGCGCCGCCCGGTGAGAGCCTCTTCGAACGCGTTGCGCCCTTCGCCCTCCTCCGGCACCGTCAGGTACTCGGGCGCGCTCGCCATCGAGTCACGGTTGCGGTAGAAGACGCCGGCGTCGATGCCGTACGTGTCCCGGTAGCGGTTGAGCTGCTCCTGGAGCGTGGATCGCCGCTCGTCCGTCGCCGAGCTCTCGTCGGTGACAAATTGCGCGAGGGCCGCGAAGCGCACGGTGTCGTCGATGCGGTCGACGACGACGCGCTGCTGCTGCGCCGCGGCGACGCTCACCGCCAGCGGGAACCCCAGCGCGAGCAGCACACCGGCCATGAGCACGATGAGCAGCGGGAGAAGTCGGGTACGCACCGGAGCCGGAGAACCTTACGAGCCGACGGGAGGGACGAGGCGGTATCCGACACCGCGCACGGTCTCGATCAGCGCCGGCATCCGCAGCTTGGAACGCAGCGACGCCACATGCACCTCGAGCGTGCGGCCTGTGCCCTCCCAGCTGGTGCGCCACACCTCGCTGATGATCTGTTCCCGGCGGAAGACGACACCGGGCCGCTGAGCGAGCAGGGCCAGCAGGTCGAACTCCTTACGGGTGAGCTGGACGACGACACCGTCGACACTGACCCGGCGGGTGGGCAGCTCTATGGTGACCGGGCCGAGCCGCAGGGCGTCGTCCGCAGGGGTCGCCGCGGCCTCGTCACCACTCACGGTGCGCCGGCTCACGGCGTGGATACGGGCGAGCAGTTCACCGGTGTCGTACGGCTTGACGACATAGTCGTCCGCGCCGAGGTTGAGGCCGTGGATCCGGGAGCGGACGTCGGCGCGCGCCGTGACCATGATCACAGGCGTCGAGGTGAGCTTCCGTATCTTGCCGCACACCTGGTAGCCGTCCTGGTCCGGCAGGCCCAGGTCCAGCAGCACGACCCCGAAGGGCGGCTTGTCCGGGGCAGCGGTGGGCAGCACGGCGCGCAGTGCCTCCTCGCCGTTGCGGGCGTGCACGACCTGGAAACCGTGCCTGGCCAGCACGGCGGACAGGGCGGCCGCGACATGGTCGTCGTCCTCGACGAGCAGTAGTCTCATGGCCCCCCTCCAGCGTGTTTGGTCGTGTCCCCGCCATTGGTCAGTTGTACGGAGTGCACAGAGCATCAAGACCGATGCCCACCCATGGAGTCAAGTGGGTTCCTGTTGTCACCGGGTTTCCGTTACCCACCCGGTACGCCGATCACCGTCCTGTTCACGCATGGTGTCCGGTCGAAGCCGGATCGTTATCCTCAATTTCCGCTCAGATGTAATGACGCTCGTCGCACCGCCTGTCTAGGGTCCTCAGCAACCGAGGAGGACGGAGCAAGAAGCCGATGAGCGGAGTGTCAGTGACCAAGGGCGCGGAGGACGCGGTTGTCCCGGCGAGCGACCTGGTCGTGCTGAGCAACGTCAACAAGCACTTCGGCGCGCTGCATGTGCTCCAGGACATCGACCTGACCATCGCCCGTGGCGAGGTCGTGGTCGTCATCGGGCCCTCAGGGTCCGGCAAGTCCACGCTGTGCCGCACCATCAACCGCCTGGAGACGATCGACTCCGGCACCATCACGATCGACGGAAAGCCGCTGCCCCAGGAGGGCAAGGAGCTCGCGAGGCTCCGTGCCGACGTGGGCATGGTCTTCCAGTCGTTCAACCTCTTCGCGCACAAGACTGTGCTGGAGAACGTGATGCTGGGCCAGGTCAAGGTACGCAAGGCGGACAAGAAGGACGCCGAGAGCAAGGCCCGCGCCCTGCTGGACCGGGTGGGCGTCGGCACGCAGGCCGACAAGTACCCGGCGCAGCTCTCCGGCGGTCAGCAGCAACGAGTTGCGATCGCACGGGCGTTGGCCATGAACCCCAAGGTCATGCTGTTCGACGAGCCCACGTCGGCTCTCGACCCCGAGATGATCAACGAGGTTCTCGAGGTCATGCAGCAACTGGCGCGCGACGGAATGACGATGGTCGTCGTCACCCACGAAATGGGCTTCGCACGTTCCGCCGCGAACCGGGTGGTATTCATGGCCGACGGCAAGATCGTCGAGGAGGCCTCGCCCGAGGACTTCTTCAGCAGCCCGCGCAGCGACCGCGCCAAGGACTTCCTGTCGAAGATCCTGCACCACTGAGTCCGTCCCGGATCAGCCGATCACCTCATCGCGTCAACTCTTAGGGAAGTCACCATGAAGCTTCGTAAGGTCACCGCCGCTTCTGCCGCCGTGCTCTCGCTCGCCCTCGCCGCCACCGCCTGTGGCTCCGGCAAGAAGAAGGACGACGCTGCCGGCGGCGGCTCCGAGGCCGGCGGCAAGATCACGATCGGTATCAAGATCGACCAGCCGGGCATCGGCCTGAAGACCCCCGACGGCTCGTACACCGGCTTCGACGTCGACGTCGCCACGTACGTCGCCAAGGAGCTCGGCTACAAGGAGTCGGACATCGTCTTCAAGGAGACGAAGAGCGCCGACCGCGAGACGGCGATCGAGCGCGGTGACGTCAAGTTCATCGCCGCCTCCTACTCGATCAACGACGAGCGTCTGCAGAAGGTCGACTTCGCCGGCCCGTACCTGCTGGCCCACCAGGACATCCTGGTCCGCGCGGACGACGACTCCATCAAGGACCCGAAGGACCTGAACGGCAAGAAGCTGTGCTCGGTCACCGGCTCGACCTCGGCGAAGAACGTCAAGGAGAAGCTGGCCCCGAAGGCCCAGCTGCAGGAGTACGGCGGCTACTCCGAGTGCCTGACCGGCCTGGAGAACAAGGTCATCGACGCTCTGACCACGGACGACTCCATCCTCGCCGGCTACGCCGCGCAGGAGGCGTTCAAGGGCAAGTTCAAGCTCGCCGGCTTCCGGATGAGCAACGAGAACTACGGCATCGGCCTGAAGAAGGGCGACGCCGACCTCAAGAAGAAGATCAACGCCGCGCTCGAGAAGATGGTCAAGGACGGCTCCTGGGACAAGGCCGTGGAGGCCAACTTCGGCCCCGCCGGCTACAAGAACGAGCCCGCGCCGAAGATCGGCAACATCGTCAAGTGACTGCAGGGCTGACGAGGCGCGCCGCCGCTGACGGCGGCGGCGCGCCCGGCCCTTCCCACACGCACACGCGGAAGCGCGGGAGATCGTGTTCGATTTTCTTGATATGAACGAGCTGCTGGGGGCGTTCTGGGTGACGGTGAAGCTCACCGTCTACTCGGCCCTCGGCTCCCTGATATGGGGAACAATGCTGGCCGGCATGCGGGTGGGGCCGATCCCGCTCATGCGGGGTTTCGGCACGGTCTACGTGAACGTGGTCCGTAACATCCCGCTCACCGTGATCATCGTCTTCACGTCGCTGGGCCTCTACTCGACCCTGGGAATCGCCCTGGGCGGCGACACCATCCCGGTGATCAACTTCCGGCTGGCGGTACTGGGCTTGATCGCCTATACGTCTGCCTTCGTGTGCGAGGCGCTGCGATCCGGCATCAACACGGTGCCCGTCGGACAGGCGGAGGCCGCGCGTGCGCTCGGTCTGAGCTTCACACAGGTGCTGCGGCTGATAGTCCTCCCGCAGGCCTTCCGCTCGGTCGTCAATCCGATGGCCAACGTGCTGATCGCGCTGACGAAGAACACCACTGTGGCCTCGGCCATCGGTGTCGCCGAGGCCGCGTACCTGATGAAGGGCTTGATCGAGGAATACGCCGCGCTTCTGCTGATCGCCGGCGTCTTCGCGCTCGGGTTCATCTGCCTGACACTGCCGACCGGACTGATCCTCGGCTGGGTGAGCAAGAAGGTTGCGGTGAAGCGATGACTTCCGTTCTCTACGACGCACAGGGGCCGAGCGCTAAGCGGCGCAACCTCCTCTACACGGCTCTGTTCCTGGCCGCTTCCGCGGTCGTCGTGTGGTGGGTCTACGACGGTCTCAACTCCAAGGGCCAGCTCGACTGGGTCAAGTGGGAGCCGTTCTTCACCAGCTCCCAGCCGTATGTGACCTACATCTGGCCAGGGCTGCAGAACACCCTGACCGCCGCAGCCCTCGCTCTGGTCATCGCGCTTCCGCTCGGAGCGTTCTTCGGTATCGCCCGGCTCTCCGACCACTGGTGGGTCCGAGGCATCGCCGGCACGGTCGTGGAGTTCTTCCGCGCCATCCCGGTGCTGATCCTGATGCTGTTCGCCAACCAGGCGTACTCGGATTTCACCGACATCGACAGCGATATGCGGCCGCTGTACGCGGTGGTCACCGGCCTGGTGCTGTACAACGCCTCGGTCCTCGCGGAGATCGTCCGGGCCGGTATCCAGTCCTTGCCCACGGGCCAGACGGACGCGGCCAAGGCCATCGGCATGCGCAAGGGCCAGACGATGCGGTACGTGCTGCTGCCGCAGTCGGTGACGGCCATGCTTCCGGCGATCGTCAGCCAGCTGGTGGTCATCGTGAAGGACACCGCCCTCGGCGGCGCGATGCTCACCTTCTCCGAACTGCTGGCATCGGTACGCCCGATGAGCGCCAACTACGGCGCGAACAACATCGCCAGCTTCACGGTCGTCGCCCTCATCTTCATCGCCCTGAACTTCGCGCTCACCTCGTTCGCGAGCTGGCTGGAGCGCAAGCTGCGGCGCGGCAAGAAGAGCACGGGTGCGGTGGTGCACGCCGGTCCCGGCGGCGGTCTGGAGACCATCGGCCCGCCGACGATCCACACCGACGACGGCCAGTCGGGCTGATTGTCCGTCACGGATTCGGCTCGCGAGGGGCGGTGGCCAGGCGGCCGCCGCCCCTCGCCGAGTTCCGGCGGCGCTTGACGCGGACACCCGCAGTGGGTTGCATACGTTCTGTGATCGCTCACCGGGCTCCAGCCGCACTTCACCGCACGACCCTCCGGGCCCCAGGAGTCTCGACATGGACCCGGTGATCGTCGTCGGCGCGGGACCTGTCGGCCTCGCCCTCTCCTTGGCCCTAGCTGCCCAGGGGGTTCCGTCCGTCGTGCTGGACGAGAGCGGCGGCAAGGACGAGCCGCGACCCGCCCGGACCGCGGTGCTGCGCCCCGACACGGCGGCGCTGGTGGAGCGGCTCGGCTGCGCCACGGTGTGTGACGAAGGCACCCGCTGGACCGGTTGGCGCACCATGCGGCGCAAGCAGGGCGTAACGGAATTGCCGCTGGGCAGCGGGGACACAGCCGCTCCGCTGCACATTCCGCAGCATGTGCTCACCCACGGGCTGCGCGACGCCCTGGCCGGCCACCGGCTGGTCAGGACCGTCACCGACAGCCGACTCGACTCCCTGGAGCAGGACCCGAGCGGCGTCACCGTGCACACGCGCGGGCCCTCGGGCACCTGGTGGCGCGGCAGCTATCTGGTCGGCTGCGACGGCGCGAGGTCCACTGTGCGCAAACTGCTCGGGATCCGCTTCCCGGGACGCACTGCTGTGGAACGGCACGCGGTCGCGGCCCTGCGCACCGAACTTCCCTGGCCCGACGAAGCGTTGCTGCACCATCAGCCGCCGTGGCACACCGGCGGAGACGAGATCACCGCCCGTCCCCTGCCGGACGGCGTGTGGCGGCTGGACTGGCTGCTGCCGCCCCGGGGCGAACTCGTGACTCCGGACGCCCTCGTGGCGCGGGTCCGGGACACCCTGGCCGGCTGGTGCGGCACCACTCCCCCGTACGAACTCCTCGACACCGGCGTCTACACGCTCCATCACAGGCTCGCCCGGCGGTGGCGGGTGGACCGGGCCTTTCTCGCGGGGGACGCCGCCCATCTGCTCGGAGCGATCGGCACCCAGGCCCTGGACGAAGGGCTGCGGGACGTCGACAACCTGGCGTGGAAACTGGCGCAGTGCTGGCACCACGGCGCGTCGGCCACGCTGCTGGACAGCTATCAGGCCGAGCGACGAGGCGCGGTCGCCGCACGGCTGCGCGCCGCCGACCAGTCGCTGCCGATACTGCGCGGTGGCGGTGGGCTGCGTATGTACCTTCCGGGTGCCGCGCGAGGACATGATGCGATGCTCACCGACAGTCACCTCGGGCAGGGGCCGCTCGGCGCGCCCCCCATCTACCGGCACTCCCCTCTCGCACCTGAACACGCCCCTTCACAGGCCTCCGTCGATACGGAAACGGGTGCGGCGGTCGAGGATGTACGCGTGACCGCTCCGGACGGGAACCCGGCACAGTTGCGGGACCGCTTGGGCCGGGGACTGCTGCTGGTGGTACTGGTCGCGCCCGGGACAGGGGTGTGGGACCGGCGGCACTGGGTGAGCGCGGGGGTGATGCCGCGGCTCGCGGCCGCGGTGGACGCGCTGCCGGTCCGGGCAGAGCTGTTGGTGACGGAGAGCTATCCCGGAGCCTCGGCGCACACCGTGCTGATGGTGCGTCCGGACGGGCACCTGGTCGCGGCCTTCGGCGGGGTGCGGCCCGCTGAGCTGTACGCGGCGGCGGACGCGGTGCGCGGGGGTGCCCCGTCGGCGGTGCGCACTGACCGCACTGCGGACATCAATTGACCCTCGAGGATCTGCATGGTGTACTCCGGAGCGTGACCGACACCGATGTGCGCCTGTGGCGGAGGGTCCATATGGACCTCGTCCGCTATGCGGGCTGCGTGTGTCGACCTTCCTGCTGAATTCGCCTTCCTACGCGCCGTGGCCTGCTGCGCCCGCGCGCGCTCCAGCGAACTTCCAGGACGGTATACGTGTCCCAGACAGCGTCTCCACCCGCACCCTCCTCCACCGCGACCAGCGCACCGACCGCCGCTGAACTGGTGGACTTCGTCCGCCGCGCGGCGGCGGACGAGCAACTGATCGCCACCCTGCCCCTCGACCCCGAGGGCCGTACCTGGCTGCGGCTCGACGGGCCGGGCGGCAGCGAGGCCTGGCTGATCGGCTGGCCGCCCGGCACCGGCACCGGCTGGCACGACCACGCCGAGTCGTTCGGGGCCTTCGCCACGGCCGGGGGCGAGCTGACGGAGCACTCCCTCGCCGTGCGGCTTCCGGCGAGCGGTTGGAAGACCCTTGAGCTGAACGAGGGCGTGGACCGGGAACGACAGGTGGCAGTCGGTCAGTCCCGCGCGTTCGGCAAGCACCATGTGCACGAGGTGCTGAACGAGTCGGACACCGAGCATGCCGTCTCGGTGCATGCGTACTTCCCGCCGTTGCCGCTGCTCAGGCGCTTCAGCCGGTCCGGTGCGGTCCTGCGTCTGGAGCATGTCGAGCGTCCGGAGGACTGGCAGTGAGCACGGGCAGGCCGATCGGCATCGACGAACTGCTGGAGCAGGTGCGCGAAGGGTACGAGCGCATCGGACCGCAGCAGGCCTATGACGCCGCCGCGGCCGGGGCGCTCCTGGTGGACATCCGCTACCAGGCGCTGCGCGAGCGGGACGGGCTGATCCCGGGCGCTCTGGTGGTGGAGCGCAATGAGCTGGAGTGGCGGCTGGACCCGCAGGGGAGCCACCGAGCCGCCGAGGCGGTCAGCCATGACCTGCATGTCGTGGTGGTGTGCAACGAGGGATACGCCTCCTCCCTCGCAGCTGCTTCTTTGCACCAGCTCGGACTCCACCGCGCGACCGACCTCGTCGGGGGCTTCCAGGCGTGGAAGGCCGCGGGGCTGCCGGTCGCCCGGTAGGTACGCCGGCGGGGTTGGTCACTGCGCCCGCGGTGGCCACCCGGTCGCTCCGTGCGCGCGGGGCGGGGGGACGGTGCGGTGTGCGGCGCGCGCTACAGAACGCCACCCGGTCCCTGCGACCGCCCTCGCTCCCGGCCCTAGAAGCCGATGTCGTCCAAGTCGTCGGTCTGCTCGCCCTCTTCTTCCAGGGCACGCTTGACCACCCGCAGGGCCATGCCCTCGGAGTACCCCTTGCGGGCGAGCATGCCGGCCAGGCGGCGCAGGCGTCGGTCGCGGTCCAGACCGCGCGTGGCCCGGAGCTTGCGGGCCACCAGCTCCCGGGCCGTCTCCTCCTCCTGGTCGGAGTCCAGCTGCCCGACCGCCTCGTCGATCAGCGTCGAGTCCACGCCTTTGGTGCGCAGCTCCCTGGCGAGTGCCCGCCTGGCAAGGCCACGGCCGTGATGGCGTGACTCCACCCAGGCGTCCGCGAAGGCCGCGTCGTTGATCAGTCCCACGTCCTCGAAGCGGGACAGGACCTCCTCGGCCACCTCCGGCGGGACCTCACGCTTGTGCAGCGCGTCCGCGAGCTGCTTGCGGGTGCGCGGGGTCCCGGTGAGCAGGCGCAGGCAGATCGCCCGCGCCCGCTCGGCCGGATCCTGGGGCGACAGCTCCTTCTCGGCCCTCGACGAGTCGGCGCTGTCGCCCGGCCATTCGGTTCGCCGGGCCACGCGCTAGCCCTTGGCCGCCGCCGTCTTGGACGCCTTGGCCTTCGAGGCCGGTGCGGGCACCGACTTCGCCGCGTCGTCCGACGGGGCCGCCCCGCCTGCCGCGTCCGTGCCGGGCTCCGCCGCGGGGGCCTCCGGCCTGACGCCGACGCCCAGCTTCTCCTTGATCTTCTTCTCGATCTCGTTGGCGAGATCGGGGTTGTCCTTGAGGAAGTTGCGGGCGTTCTCCTTGCCCTGGCCCAGCTGGTCGCCCTCGTACGTGTACCAGGCGCCGGCCTTGCGGACGAAGCCGTGCTCCACGCCCATGTCGATCAGGCCACCCTCGCGGCTGATCCCCTGGCCGTAGAGGATGTCGAACTCGGCCTGCTTGAAGGGCGGCGCGACCTTGTTCTTCACAACCTTGACGCGGGTGCGGTTGCCCACCGCGTCCGTGCCGTCCTTGAGGGTCTCGATGCGACGGATGTCCAGACGCACCGAGGCGTAGAACTTGAGCGCGCGACCACCGGTTGTGGTCTCCGGCGAGCCGAACATCACGCCGATCTTCTCGCGGAGCTGGTTGATGAAGATCGCGGTGGTCTTGGACTGGTTGAGCGCGCTGGTGATCTTCCGGAGCGCCTGGCTCATGAGCCGGGCCTGAAGACCCACGTGCGAGTCACCCATCTCGCCCTCGATTTCCGCGCGCGGCACCAGGGCCGCGACGGAGTCGATGACGATCAGGTCGAGCGCGCCGGAGCGGACGAGCATGTCGACGATCTCGAGCGCCTGCTCACCGTTGTCCGGCTGGGACAGGATCAGGTTGTCGATGTCGACGCCGAGCTTCTTCGCGTACTCGGGGTCGAGAGCGTGCTCGGCGTCCACGAAGGCGACCTGACCGCCGGCCTTCTGCGCGTTGGCCACGGCGTGCAGCGTCAGGGTCGTCTTACCGGAGGACTCCGGTCCGTACACCTCCACCACGCGGCCGCGCGGCAGGCCGCCGACGCCGAGGGCGACGTCGAGCGCGGTCGACCCGGTGGGGATGACCTCGATGGGCTCGTTCGGCCGCTCGCCCAGGCGCATCACGGCACCCTTGCCGAATTGCCGTTCAATCTGTGCGAGCGCGGCGTCGAGCGCCTTCTCGCGGTCGGTTCCTGCCATGGGTTCCACCCGATTTGCTTGAGTCGATCGCTTCACGTCAAAGACGCTAACCCCTGCCACTGACAATGGGCCCCGCCGTCCGTCCAACCTGTGGATAACTCGGGAGACCGCGCGGGAATCCAGGGCCGGAACCCCATGAGAATGGATGTTCGATTTTGGTGTCAAGCGCACCACGCAGACCGTCACTTGCGGCCGCGACCGGGTGTCCTGTGCCATCGGACCTTGATCATTGCCACCGAACCTTGATGATCATTAGGTTGGTGCCATCGAAGTTCGAGTGGCACGGGGTGCCCGCGTGCCGGGGGTGGCGGTGGGGAAGCTCGCGGGTGCGTACGCGGATCCGACTGTTGGAGCGTTTGACCTTGGCTCCTGTGAAGGCGGCGTCCGGGTGCGACGCCGCTCCGGTCCTACTGGGACATCCGGTTCGAGCAGGTGACTGCGGGCCGGGACCAGCGACGCGCGTGCCGCCGATGCCGCAGGATGTCAGAAAGTGAGCAGACAGATGCAACCGACGTTCGTACTGGTTCACGGAGCCTTTTCGAACTCCTTCTCATTCGCACCACTCCAGGCCGAGCTCGGCCTCCTCGGACACCGCTCGGTCGCCGTCGACCTGCCCGGCCATGGATTCCAGGCGACCTACACGCGCGCCTACCAGACCCCACAAGATCTCGAAGGGCTCGCCACGGCACCCGGCTCGATCAAGGGCGTCACGCTCGCCGACAATGCCGCGCACCTGATCGGGACCCTCGAAAGGGCCAAGCAGAACGGGCCGGTGATCCTCGTCTCCCACAGCCGCGGCGGCATCACGGCCACCGCGGCGGCCAACGTACGGCCGGACCTGATCGACCGCATCGTCTACGTCTCGGCTTGGTGCCCTGTCGATCTCGACGTCAACGACTACTACGCCGAGCCGGAGATGGCCACGGTCGACGCCGCTTCCCTGGGCCTGGCGCTGGCCGGGAACCCTGCCGAACTCGGTCTGCTCCGCGTCAACTTCCGCACCGCGGACCCGGACGCCCTCGCGGCCTTCAAGGCGGCCTTCCTCGCTGACGGCACCGACGAGGAGTTCCTGACCTTCCTGAACACCTTCCAGCCCGACGAGAACCTGGACGTCGGCACCTCCACCGATCGGGCACAGGCCGAGACCTGGGGCCGCATCCCGAAGACCTACGTCCGCCTGGCCGACGACACGAGCCTGCCGCTCGCCATACAGGACCGGCTGATCCGCGAGGGCAACGCGCTGAGGCCGGACAACCCGTACGACGTCCGCACCCTTGACGGCAGCCACCTGAAGTGGCTGGTCGACCCGGCACCAGCGGCCCGAGTCCTGGGTGAACTCGCAGCACTGGCGGGATAGCCGGGGGCAGGAAGAGCACGACCCGATGGCGACATCAAGGCCACGGCGGACTGCTCCATGCCGCCGTGGCCGGCTCAAACCTCGATGACACACGCTCAAGGTTCAGTGTCACAGGACACCGAGGCATACCCCGGCCGACGAGGACCACGGAGGCTCCGGCTCGACGGTTGCCCGTCCGAGTCACGTGGCATGACGGCCGCCCTGCCGGTGACGTCCTCAGGTCTGCTGCGCTTCGTTCGGACCGCTGTCGGCGGTCTCCGGCACAGCCGCCGTCCCCGCCGGGGCGGCCGGGTCGCGCAGCAGACGTCGCATCCGCGCGAGCGCGCGCCCCGCGCGCGGCCGGTGATGGCCCTGCACCCGCGGGTCGTCGGTCACGTCGTACCGTCTCACGTACGCGCCCAGGAACGCCTGCAGCGTCGCGACCGCCGGGATGGCGATCAGCGCACCGACCGCACCGAGCAGCGCCGTACCCGCGACGACCGACCCGAAGGCCACGGCGGGGTGGATGTCGACGGTCTTGGCGGTGAGCTTGGGCTGCAGCACGTAGTTCTCGAACTGCTGGTAGACCACGACGAACCCGAGCACCCACAGCGCGTACCAGGGGTCGATCGTGAAGGCGATCAGCATCGGCAGCGCGCCTGCCAGATACGTGCCGATGGTGGGGATGAACTGCGAGACGAGCCCCACCCAGACCGCGAGCGCGGGGGCGTAGGGCACCTCGAGGATCTCCAGCAGGATGTAGTGCGCGATGCCGGAGATCAGCGCCATCAGACCGCGCGAGTACAGATACCCACCGGTCTTGTCGACCGCGATCTCCCAGGCCCGCAGCACCTCGGTCTGCTTGGCCGGCGGCAGTACGGAGCACAGCGCGCGGCGCAGCCTGGGCCCGTCGGCCGCGAAGTAGAACGAGAAGAGGAAGATCGTCAGCAGCTTGAACAGCCCGCCGAGCACGGTGGCGGAGACGTCCAGCACCCCGCTCGCACTGTTCTGCACGTACTTCCGCAGCCAGTCGGACCGCAACAGACTGTCCTGGACCTCGACCCGGGAGAGCTCGGTGTGGAAGGTGTCGTTGATCCAGCGGATCACCGAGTCGAGGTACTTGGGGAAGTCCTCGACCATGTCGACGATCTGGCCGGCCAGCATCGAGCCGAGCAGGACGACGAAGCCGGCGCTCGCGATCAGCACGGCGAAGAAGACCAGGAAGGTGGCCAGTCCCCGGCGCATGCCGCGCGCCGCCATCCGTCCCACGGCAGGCTCGATGGCAAGCGCGAGGAAGAACGCGATCAGGACGTTGATCAGCAGTCCGATGAGCTGGTGGAAGGCCCAGCTGCCGAGCTGGAAGCAGGCGTAGAGCGCCAGGGCTAGGACCATGGCGCGCGGCAGCCAGCGGGGCATCCGGACGGGGCCGGCCACCCCGTTCCCGTGCCGGGGCGGCGGCACGCTGGGCGGTGCGGTCGCCGTGGCGGTGTCCCGCGCCGTCGTCTCGGGGGCGGTTGCGTCCTGGGCGGTCTCGTCGGTCTGGGCCACCCGGCAAGTGTCGCCTACCTGAGTGGCGGCAAAAGGTCCGCCCCGTGACTCATCGCTTGTCGGCAGGGATACCCACGGCGGCGCAGACCCCGCGCCACACGTCCTTGGCCTCCCAGCCCGCGGCGAGCGCCTGGTGGACCGTACGGCCGCCGAGCTCGGACATCACATGGTCACGCGCGAAGGAGTCGGCGTACGCCGGGCCGAAGTGGTCCGCCATCCGCTCCCAGAAAATCGTCAACCGCATGAACTCAGTATCCCGCCCCTGAGAGTGCAGCCCTGGCCGTCCTGCTTGCCGGACGCCGTTTCCGCCCTACGGTCGGAACATGGCCGGAACCGGAGCAACCACAGCGCCCTCTCACCCGTCCCCCCTCGCCCGCGCGGAACGATTCATCTGGCTGACAGCACGCGTGCTCGAGCAGCGGCGGTTCGCCTACCACTTCCTCCGGGGCAGCGCGGATGCCGTGGAGAGCGCCCTGACCGCGTATCTCAACGAGGACAGCGGCTACGGGCACGCCCTCGAGCCGGATCTGCGCGGCCCGGTGAGCCAGCCGTTGCACACCGCGTACGCACTGCGCGTGCTCGACTCGATCGGCCGCTGCGACGGTCTGCGCATCGAGCGGATGTGCCGCTACCTCACGGATGTGTCGACGCCGGACGGCGCACTGCCGGCGATCCATCCCTCGCAGCGCGGCTACCCTGCCGCCCCGTTCATCCCCATCGTGGACGACCCGCCCGGCGAGCTTCTCGCGACCGGGCCGGTGGTCGGTCTGCTCCACCGCAATCAGGTCTGGCACGCGTGGCTGTTCCGCGCCACTGACTTCTGCTGGGCCGCGGTGGACGCGCTCGAGAAATCGCATCCGTACGAGATCGAGGCAGCAGTCACGTTCCTCGACGGCGTCCCGGACCGGGTGCGCGCCCAGGCCGCGGCGGACCGGCTCGGCCGGCTTGTGCGGGAGCAGGGCCTGGTGGTGCTCGACCCGGACCGGGCCGCCGAGCAGCCCGTCCCTCCCGGCTACGCGCCGGGCGAGCACCACTTCGCCTACCACTTCGCCCGCACGCCCGAATCGCTCGCCCGCCGCTGGTTCACGGACGAGGAGATGGAGCGTTCGCTGGACCATCTGGCCCGGCAGCAGCACGAGGACGGTGGCTGGCCCATCACCTGGCGCGAATGGACGCCCGGGAGCGCACTGGAGGCGCGGTCCATCGTGACCGTCGAGGCGCTGCGCACGCTACGGGCGCACGGCCGCGCCATCGGCTGACCGCCTCTCGGATCAGCCGCCCAGCGCCCGTACGCCGGCGGTGACGGCAACCGCCGCCCCGACGACCACCAGGAAGGGTGCGCGCACCACCAGGGCGACCGCCGCGGCCGCGACCCCGGCGGCCCGGGCGTCGAGGACCAGGGCGTTGTCCACGCTGAAGGTCTGCTGCGCGGTGAGCGCGGCCAGCAGGGCGACGGGCAGCAGGGCAGCCAGCCGCTGGACGAGCGGACGCTCCAGGGTGTCGGCCGGCACCAGCAGGCCGACGAGCTTCACCAGGTAGCAGCCGACAACAGTCGCTGCGATTGCGATCCAGATGCTCATCGGCCCTCACCCTTCGTCCGTCCGGCCTTCGCCTCGTCCGCGCGGACCTTGCCGTCCGCCCCGCGGCCCTTGAGCCACAGCACCGCGGGGGCCGCCAGCGCGGCGACCAGAACCGGTACCCCGGCGGGCAGTACCGGCAGGAAGCCGAGCCCGAGCAGCACCGCGAGGGCGGCCACCGAGCGCTCCGTGGCCGTACGCAGCATGGGCGCGAGCAGCGCGAGGAAGACCGCGGGGCCGGCCGCGTCCAGACCCCAGGCGTCGGTGTCGCCGAGCGCCTCCGCGCCGAGCGCCCCGAGCAGCGTGGTCAGGTTCCACAGCACGTACAGCGTGAGGCCGGTGACGGTGAAGCCGAGCCGGGCGCTGCGTCGGGTGGGCTGCGCGAGGGCGACCGCGGTGGTCTCGTCGATGACCCAGTGCGCGGCGAAGGGCCGTACGAAGCGGGGCAGGGCGAGCAGTTGCGACAGACGGAGCCCGTAGAACGAGTTGCGTACGCCGAGGAAGAACGCGCCCGCGGCGGCGGTGAGCGGGTTGCCTCCCGCCGCGAGTGCCCCGACCAGTGCGAACTGCGAGGCGCCGGTGAACACCAGCAGGCTCAGCGCACAGGTCTGCAGGAGCGTGAGTCCGGAACCCGCGGACGTCACGCCGAAGGCGAAGCCCGACAGGCCGACGGCGATGCCGACGCCGAGTGCGTCGCGTACGACGGCCGAGTCCGCCTTGGACACCGGCTCCGCCACAGGCGTCGGCGACCCTGCGGGTATCTCTGGTTGCACTGTCTGTTCTGCCACGTCCGCGACGCTACGCAGGAGCGCCGTCGCCGGTCTTGTACGTTCTTGCGCGCTCCTTGCGGTACGCCCCCGGCGGGACGCCGACGATCCGGGTGAAGTGCCGGTTCAGATGAGGCTGATCGGTGAAGCCGACGGCGACCGCGGCCTCGGCCGGTGCGACGCCCGAATCCAGCAGGCGGCGCGCGCTGCGCACCCGAGCGTCGGTGAGCCAGGTGTGCGGTGGCAGTCCATAGCTGGCCTTGAAAGCGCGCAGCAGGGCGAACGGGCTGGTGTCCAGTTCCTGTGCCAGCTCCTCCAGGGACGGCGGCTCGGTCATGCGTTCCTCGAGGAGCTGCCTGGCGAGCGCCGCGGTTGGTGCACCGGACTCCGTGGGTGTACGGGCAGGCAGCGAGCGGCCGTGCCGGCGCAGCAGCCGGGCGACGGCGATCCGCAGCAGGCTGTCGGCCGCGAGCGCGTTGCCCTCCTCGGCCGCGCGGTGCACCTCGTGCACGAGGCGGGCGGTGTCGGGGTCCTCGACGATGGTCTCGGCGAACGCCGCGGTGCCGCGCAGGGTGGTCGTCTCCGCCGCGATTGAGGCGATCAGCTCCGACGACGGGTAGAGGGTGGAGTACACCCAGCCTTCGGGCACCCCGGCACGGGCCGAGTGCGGCACCTCGGGGTTGATCATGACGACGGTGCCGGGTCTGGCCTGGATCGTGCCCTCCGGCATGACGACGTCCTCGATCCCGCGGCGGACCGCGCCGAGGACGAACCCTTCATGGGTGTGACGGGCGAATGAGTGGCGCACGTACCGGGCCCTGAGCAGATCGAGACCGGGTACGCCCGGGTACTGCCAGTGCCGCGCCCACTCGCCCTTCCGGTCCGCCGCCCCGTCCGTGTCCATACAGACCATTCTGCGCCCGCCCGCCGGGCCGCCTGCAGTCCGTCCAGGTGGTGGACACGCAGAGTGGGCAGGCGTCGTCCGGCGCCGGAATCGCCGGCGGGCTTCCGTTGTCAGTGGCCGGGTGCACGATGGGGGACATGGCCAGGACTGCGCTCGACCTCTTCTCCCCCGCGACCCGAGGCTGGTTCACGGGGGCGTTCAGCGCGCCCACCGCCGCGCAGGAGGGAGCCTGGCGGGCCATCGGGGAAGGCTCGGACGTCCTGGTCGTGGCGCCGACCGGATCCGGCAAGACGCTGGCAGCCTTCCTGGCCGCCCTCGACCGGCTCGCGTCCACGCCGCCGCCCGCGGACGCGAAGGCACGCTGCCGGGTCCTGTACGTGTCGCCGCTCAAAGCGCTCGCCGTGGACGTGGAGCGCAATCTCCGCAGCCCGCTGACCGGTATCCGGCAGGAGTCCGTGCGCCTCGGGCTGCCGGAGCCCGACGTCCGGGTCGGCATCCGCTCTGGCGACACCCCGGCCGCCGAGCGCCGGTCGCTGGCCACCCGGCCGCCGGACATCCTGATCACCACGCCCGAGTCGCTGTTCCTGATGCTCACCTCCTCCGCCCGGGATGCGCTGGCGGGTGTCGAGACGGTGATCCTCGACGAGGTGCACGCCGTGGCCGGGACCAAGCGCGGCGCCCATCTCGCGGTGTCGCTGGAGCGGCTCGACCAGCTGTTGCCGCGACCGGCCCGCCGGATCGGGCTGTCGGCGACGGTGCGGCCGGTGGACGAGGTTGCGCGTTTCCTCTCGCCTCAGCGCCGGGTCGAGATCGTCCAGCCGCCCTCGGGCAAGGAGTTCGACCTCTCCGTGGTCGTACCGGTCGAGGACCTGGGTGAGCTGGGCGGCTCCCCCGCCACCGACGCGTCCGAGGGCGCTGGGGAGAAGCCGTCGATCTGGCCGCACGTCGAGGAGAGGATCGCCGACCTCGTCCAGGCGCACCGCTCGACGATCGTCTTCGCCAACTCCCGCCGGCTCGCGGAGCGGTTGTGCAACCGCCTCAACGAGATCGCGTACGAGCGGGCCACGGGCGAGGCGATGCCCGAGGGAGCCCCGCCGGCCGAGATCATGGCGCAGTCCGGCGCCGCGAAGGGAGCGCCGGCGCTGCTCGCCCGCGCGCACCACGGCTCGGTCTCCAAGGAGCAGCGTGCCCTGGTCGAAGAGGACCTGAAAGCCGGCAGGCTCCCCGCGGTCGTCGCCACCTCCAGCCTCGAGCTGGGTATCGACATGGGCGCGGTGGACCTGGTCGTCCAGGTCGAGTCGCCGCCTTCCGTGGCCTCAGGGCTGCAGCGGGTGGGCCGCGCCGGGCACCAGGTGGGCGCCGTCTCCACGGGCGTCGTCTTCCCCAAGTACCGCGGCGACCTCGTGCAGGCAGCCGTGGTCACCGAGCGGATGCGCACCGGCTCGATCGAGTCGCTGCGCGTCCCGTCCAACCCCCTGGACGTGCTGGCCCAGCAGTTGGTCGCCATGGTCGCCATGGACACCTGGCAGGTCGACGACCTGCTCGCACTGTCCCGCCGGGCGGCCCCGTTCGCGTCCCTCCCGGAGTCGGCCTTCACCGCCGTCCTCGACATGCTCGCCGGACGCTATCCCTCCGACGCGTTCGCCGAGCTGCGGCCCCGTGTGGTGTGGGACCGCGTCGCCGGTACGGTCACGGGCCGGCCCGGTGCCCAGCGCCTGGCCGTCACCTCCGGGGGCACGATCCCCGACCGCGGCCTGTTCGGAGTCTTTCTCGCCGGCGCCGATCCCAAGAAGGGCGGCGGCCGGGTCGGTGAGCTCGACGAGGAGATGGTCTACGAATCCCGGGTGGGGGATGTCTTCACCCTGGGAACCACGTCCTGGCGGATCGAGGACATCACCCGCGACCGGGTGCTGGTCTCCCCCGCCCCCGGCGTCCCGGGCCGGCTGCCGTTCTGGAAGGGCGACCAGCTGGGCCGACCGCTGGAGCTGGGACGGGCGGTCGGCGCGTTTCTGCGCGAGGTCGGGGGCCTGTCCGACGAGGACGGCAGGCTGCGGCTGCTCGCCGCGGGTCTGGATGCCTGGGCGGCCGACAACGTACTGGCGTATCTGGACGAGCAGCGCCGCGCGTGCGGTCATGTCCCCGATGACCGCACCATCCTGGTGGAGCGGTTCCGCGACGAGCTCGGTGACTGGCGGGTCGTGATCCACTCCCCGTTCGGCGCTCAGGTGCACGCCCCGTGGGCGCTCGCGCTGGGTGCCAGGCTCGCCGAGCGCTACGGCATGGACGCGCAGGTGATGCACGCCGACGACGGCATCGTGCTGCGACTGCCGGACGCCGATCTGATGGGCCTCGACCTGCTCGACCAGGATCCGGTCCATCTGGACACGACGTTCGACAGCGAGCAGGCACCGATCGGCGCGGCGGACGCACTCTTCGACAAGGGCGAGATCGACCACATCGTCACGGACCAGGTCGGCGGCTCCGCGCTGTTCGCCTCGCGCTTCCGCGAGTGCGCCGCCCGTGCGCTGCTGCTACCGCGGCGCACCCCCGGAAAGCGCACACCCCTGTGGCAGCAGCGTCAGCGCGCCGCCCAACTGCTTCAGGTTGCGAGCGAGTTCGGGTCCTTCCCCATCGTCCTCGAGGCGGTCCGCGAATGTCTCCAGGACGTCTTCGACGTCCCCGGACTCACGGAGCTGATGGGTGACATCGAGTCCCGCCGGGTCCGCCTGGTCGAGGTCACCACCCAGGAGCCTTCCCCCTTCGCCCGTTCACTGCTCTTCGGCTATGTCGCCCAGTTCCTGTACGAGGGGGACTCGCCCCTCGCCGAGCGGCGCGCCGCGGCACTCTCGCTGGACTCCCGGCTGCTCGCCGAGCTGCTGGGCCAGGCCGAGCTGCGGGAACTGCTCGACGCGGAGGTGCTCAGCGAGCTGGAACGCGAGCTGCAGTGGCTCACGGACGACCGGCGGATCAAGGACACGGAGGGCGTCGCCGATCTGCTGCGGGTGCTGGGTCCGCTCACTGATGCAGAGCTGATCGAGCGCGGCAGTGAGGCCGGGTGGGCCCAGGAGCTGGCCGGGTCGCGGCGGGCCATTCGCGTGCGGATCGCGGGCGCGGACCACTGGGCCGCGGTCGAGGATGCCGGCCGGTTGCGGGACGCACTGGGCACGGCGCTTCCCGTCGGGGTCCCGGAGGCGTTCACCGAGCCGGTCAAGGACCCATTGGGCGACCTGCTCGCCCGGTATGCGCGCACACACGGACCGTTCACCTCGGCGCAGGCAGCGGCCCGCTTCGGGCTCGGCGCGGCAGTCACGGACGGGGCCCTGCACCGGCTCGCGGCAAGCGGCCGCGTGGTTCAGGGCGAGTTCCACCCTTCCGGCATCGGCCAGGAGTGGTGCGACGCGGGCGTACTGCGCCGGCTGCGCCGCCGGTCGCTGGCTGCCCTGCGCCACGAGCTGGAGCCGGTTCCGCCCGCCGCGCTCGCCACCTTCCTGCCGCAGTGGCAGCACCTGGGCAGCAACAGCCTGCGGGGCATCGACGGACTGGCCCGTGCCGTCGAGCAGTTGCAGGGTGCCGCGGTGCCCGCGTCCGCTCTCGAGAAGCTGATCCTCCCCTCCCGGGTCACCGGCTACGCCCCCACCCTGCTCGACGAACTGACCACAACGGGGGAGGTTCTGTGGGCAGGCGCCGGAGCGCTCCCGGGCAAGGACGGCTGGGTCTCGCTCTATCTCGCCGACGCCGCACCCCTGTTGCTTCCCTCGCCCCACCCGCTGGAGCTGACCGCCCTCCACGAATCGGTCCTGACCGCGCTCTCGGGCGGGTACGGGCTGTTCTTCCGCCAGATCGCCGACCAGGTCCGCGCCACCACCCACCCGGACGCCACCGATCCCGAACTGGCCGACACCGTCTGGGATCTCGCCTGGTCCGGTCGGCTCACCAACGACACCCTGGCCCCGCTGCGTTCGCTGCTCGGCTCCGGCCGCACGGCGGGCTCCACGGCACACCGGGCGAAGCGCACGGTACCGAGGGGGCGTTACGGCAGCCTCACCGCCGCCGCCCGGCCCGTGTCGCGGACGGGGCCGCCGACGGTGAGCGGCCGCTGGTCCCTGCTGCCGGCGGCAGAACCCGAGCCGACCCACCGGGCGCACGCTCTCGCCCGTACGCTCCTGGACCGCCATGGCGTAGTGACCCGCGGCGCTGTCGCAGCCGAAGGGGTCGAAGGCGGCTTCTCCGCCACGTACCGCATCCTGTCCGCCTTCGAGGACAGCGGACAGGCTCGCCGTGGCTATGTCATCGAAGGGCTGGGGGCAGCCCAGTTCGCCATGGACGGCGCCGTCGACCGGCTGCGCGCGGCGGCCACCGCCCGGGATCGCGCGGACGGGCAGAGCGCGCCACGCGCCATCGTGCTGGCCGCCGCCGACCCGGCCAACGCCTACGGTGCAGCGCTGCCGTGGCCGGAGCCGCCGACGGGCGCGGGCCACAAGCCGGGGCGCAAGGCGGGCTCGCTGGTGGTCCTGGTCGACGGCGAGCTGACGCTCTACATGGAGCGGGGCGGCAAGACGCTGCTGTCCTGGGCGACGGACGAGGAGTCGCCGGCACTGCACGCGGCGACGGAGGCCCTGGCGACGGCGGCGCGTGGGGGTGCGCTCGGCTCCGTCACGGTGGAGCGGGTGAACGGCACGCCGGCCCTGACGTCTCCGCTGGGCCGCGCGCTGGAGACGGCGGGCTTCCACGCCACTCCGAGGGGGCTGCGACTGCGTCCCTGACCACCTCAGCGAGGCCTTCCCCGACCCGCCCCTCCCCCAGCGGCGGCCCCGCCGCCGGCGCTCTGTCCCCCGCCGTACTCGGTGGCGGGCCCGCCGTTCGCCGGACGGCCCACCGGCCGTCCGTGCGGCAGGGGCCGGGAAGGCAGGGCCGGGAAAGCACTCCCGCGCAGCGACTCGCCCGCATCATGGACACATGCCCGAAGGAGACACCGTCTGGCTGACCGCGAAGCGCCTGCACACCGCCCTCGCCGGACGGCCGCTGACCCGGTCGGATCTGCGGGTTCCGCGCCTTGCGACCACCGATCTCACCGGCCGCAGTGTCCTGGACGTCACCCCGCGCGGCAAACATCTGCTGACCCGCATCGAGGGTGGTCTCACCCTGCACTCGCATCTGCGTATGGAGGGCACCTGGCAGGTGTACGGCGCGGGTGAGCGC
Source organism: Streptomyces sp. NBC_00390 (assembly GCF_036057275.1). Taxonomy (NCBI): domain Bacteria; kingdom Bacillati; phylum Actinomycetota; class Actinomycetes; order Kitasatosporales; family Streptomycetaceae; genus Streptomyces; species Streptomyces sp. NBC_00390. The sequence goes on from NZ_CP107945.1 coordinate 2,349,319, forward strand.
TGGCGTGGCGGGCCGGCGCACCAGATCCGAGCCATCCTCGGCAACGCTTCGCACACCGCGGTCGGCTACCGCCTGCCCGTGCTGGAACTGCTGAGGACGACGGACGAGGACCAGGTCGTCGGGCATCTTGGACCCGATCTGCTGGGCCCGGACTGGGATCCGGCGACCGCCGTGGCCAATCTGCTCGCCGACCCGGCCCGCCCTCTCGGCGAAGCCCTCCTCGACCAGCGCAATCTCGCGGGGATCGGCAATGTCTACAAGTCCGAGCTGGCCTTCCTGGCACGGGTGACGCCCTGGCTCCCGATCGGCGAACTCCCGCCCGGCATTCCTGAGCGGCTCGTCGCCACCGCCCGCCGCCTCCTCGACGCGAACAAGGACCGCCCCGACCTTCGCACCACGACCACCGGTCCCGCTCCCGCCGCCGCCCGTCATCCGGCCCCACGGCTGTACGTCTACGGTCGCGAGGGCCGCCCCTGCCCCCGCTGCGGCACCCTGATCCGCAAGGCCGACCAGGGCGACGGCAGCCGCGAGCGCCCCACCTTCTGGTGCCCGCGCTGCCAATCGGGACCGATCAGTTGACGATCCGTCAGATCCAGTCGTACGGTCCCGGCATGGGCCTCACGGCGTACGACCTCACCGGGCGCACCGCGTTCGTCACCGGAGCGGCCGGCGGTATCGGCCGCGCCACGGCCGTCCTGCTCGCCGAGGCGGGCGCCACGGTCCACTGCGCCGACCTGGACGAGAAGGGCCTCGACCGGACCCGCGCCCTGATCACAGGCATCGGCGGCACCGCCCTGACCCACACGCTGGACGTCACCGACCGCGCCCAGCTGCGCGCAGCGGTGCTCAGCGTGGAGCGGCTCGACATCATGGCCGCGATCGCCGGGATCATGCACACCAGCCCCGTCCTGGAAACCCGGGACGAAGACCTCGACCACGTTCTCGCCGTCAATTTCAAGGGTGTTCTCTACGCCTGCCAGGAGTCGGCCCGAGCCATGATCGCCGCGGGCACGGGCGGTTCGATCATCACCATGGCATCCGGAGCCATGGACGCCGCCAACGCGGGTCTGCTCTGCTACAGCGTGGCCAAGGCAGCCGTGGTCCAGCTCACCAAGACCCTGGCGACCGAACTCGGCCCGCACTCCATCCGCGTCAATGCCGTCGCCCCCGGCTGGGTGCGCACCCCGATGACCGACCGTCACGATGCCGGTCTCCAGCAGCAGGCCGAGGCCGTTCTGGTCAGGATGTCCCCGCTGCGCAGGGTCGGCGAGCCCGAGGACATCGCACATACCGTGCTTCATCTGGCATGCGACGCCTCGTCCTTCATGACGGGTCAGATACTCCGTCCGAACGGCGGCGTCGTGATGCCCTGGTGACCCCTCGGGCTGCCGTCACATGCACCGGAAGCAGACTCAGCCCCCAGCCGCCGGCCGCCACCGCCCCCTCGATGGCCCCGGACTGTTCCGGCATCAGCACCAGCCGCAGAACTGCCCACCACCACGCTCCGCCCACCACGAGCCCGAGCGCGACGACGGGCACGAGGGCCGCCCCGCGTATCGCCATGGCTGCCTCCTCCGGTCCACGCTAGTGCGACGCGCTCGACCCCCGGGAGGGCGCATGGTTGGCCGATCCGGCGCGCACGGCCGGCCGGAACGCCCCGACCTCGCTATGCGCTCTCCGCCTGGAACATCCAGGCGTGCTTCTCGAGGTCGGCCGTGAGCCCGATCAGGATGTCCTGGCTCACCGGATCCGGGTCCGCGGTCGCCGTGACCCGCTCCCGCATCCTCCCGATGACCGCGCCGAGCGCGTCCACAAGTGTCTGCACGGCGTCCCCGTCCTTGATCCATCCGTCAGGGACCGCTCCGATCGCACTCTGAGCGGCCACGGTCGCGGCCCGCCCGTCGGGTGTCACACCGATCGCGGACGCCCGTTCGGCGACGATGTCCGAGTGCTGACGCGCCGTGTCCACCACCTCGTCGAGCTGCAGGTGGACGGACCTGAATCGTGGGCCGACCACGTTCCAGTGGACCTGCTTGGCCACGAGCCCGAGATCCACCAGATCCACGAGCGCACCCTGCAGGGCACCGCCGACAGTCTTGAGGTCCGCGTCCGACAACGAGCTCTTCACGACAGACATGCATGCCTCCACTCGGTTCCGCCGATACCGTCCACCATTGCACAGCTGCACAAAACGCTCATTCGGGGAATAGCAATGGGCCCCGGTCGGCATCGAGTACCAACCGGGGCCCAGTTGCAAACCAAGCCGTGCAGAGCCTTCGCGGATCAGGCGGCGACGACGTCGACCGCCTCCGCAGGCGCCTTGATCGTCACCCGCTCCGTCGGCACACCTGCCACCGACGTCACAGAGACGGAATTGAGCATCGGGCGTACTGGCGCAGGCACCGGCTCGCTGGCGGCTGCCGACTCGGCCAGTTCGGCCAGCGACAACTCGTCGCTCACTTCGCGCATGAGCTCGGACATCCGTACGTCAAGCGCGTCGCAGATCGCGGAGAGCAGCTCGGAGGATGCCTCCTTCTGCCCCCGCTCCACCTCGGAGAGATAGCCGAGCGATACTCGGGCGGACGAGGAGACTTCGCGCAGAGTACGGCCCTGGCGCTGGCGCTGCCGACGCAGCACGTCACCCAGCAGGCGACGGAGCAGAATCATCGGTGGCTCCCTCCTCGGACCGCGTAGCCGCATCCTTCACGCCCCACCGTACCGCCTTGCGCCGCGGCCGTGCGGGGAGCGATGTCGTGTTCACTCAGGGCTGCAAACATCAAGTCCCCCCGTTGTGTTCCGTATCCTGTGTCCGCACATTCTCGTGGAGTTCTACGGAGAGCAGCTCGAGCACTCTCCGTACACTCTCTCTACGGATTTCCGCACGGTCCCCGTTCAACCGCAATGCGGCCACTTTCGCCTCGCGACCCGGCCCCGCGACGGCCACGTAGACCGTCCCCACCGGCTGCCCGTCCTGGGGCTCGGGCCCCGCGACGCCTGTGGTGGCGATGCCCCATGCGGCGCCCAGCACATCGCGCACACCGATTGCCATCTGCCCCGCGACCTCGGGATCCACCGCTCCGCGCTGCTCCAGAAGAGTCCCGTCGACCCGCAGAACATCCCTCTTGAGGGTGGTTGCGTAAGCCGTGACGGAACCGCGGAAGGTCTGGGAGGCGCCGGGCACGGCGGTCAGCTCCGCGGCCACCAGACCACCCGTGAGCGACTCCGCGGCGGCCAGCGTCTCACCACGCTCCGCAAGCAGTGCCAGCACCCGGGCCGCCGTATTCACCCGGCTGAGCCCTTCCCGGCCCGGTCCCCGGCCCGCGCGGCTCGCTCCTCGGCGAGCCCCTTGCGCCTCAGCACGATCGCCTGCCGCACATAGTCCAGACCTGTGACGACCGTCAGCACGACGGCCACCGCCATCACCCAGAAGCGCAGGGTCGCCAGTGCCCCGGTCAGCGCGAGCACGTACATCCCTACCGCGGTGCCCTGCGCCAGCGTCTTCATCTTGCCGCCGCGACTGGCCGGGATGATTCCGTGCCGGATCACCCAGAACCGCATCAGCGTGATCCCGAGCTCCCGGAAGAGGATCACACCGGTCACCCACCACGGCAGATCGCCGAGGGCCGACAGGCAGATCAGGCCCGCAGCCATGATCGCCTTGTCGGCGATCGGATCAGCAATCTTCCCGAAGTCGGTGACCAGGTTGTACGTGCGTGCCAGATGCCCGTCGAAGATGTCCGTGATCATGGCGACCGCGAAGGCGGCCCAGGCCCAGGCCCGCCATGCCGGGTCGTACCCGCCGTCCTGCAGCATCAGCACCACGAAGGCGGGCACCAGGACCAGCCGCAGCATGGTCAGGATGTTGGCGATGTTCCACAGGCTGGCCTGATTGACGGCCGCAGCACCCAGCTTGCCGCCCGGCGCCGGCCTGCCGGTCCCGCCCGCCGCGGATGCCGGCACTCCGGTCATCTGCCCGCCTCCTCGCCAAGACAGTCGGCCACCAGGTCGACGCCTTCCGTACCCACAACCTTCGCCATGACGATACGACCGGGCTCAAGGCCGTCGCGTGAGGTGAACAGGACCTGGCCGTCGGTCTCGGGCGCCTGGTGCGCGGCGCGGCCCACGGCCCCGTCCTCACCGTCCACGGACTCGACGAGCACCTCCAGGCTCTCGCCCAGCCGCTCCTCGGCGCGCTGCGCGGTGAGCTCCTCGGCGAGGCGCGACAGATGCTCGAGCCGTTCCGCGATGACGTCCGCGTCCAGCTTGCCGTCGTACGAGACTGCCTCGGTGCCTTCCTCGTCCGAGTAGCCGAAGACACCGATCGCGTCCAGACGCGCCGCTCCGAGGAAGCGCTCCAGTTCCGCGAAGTCCGCCTCGCTCTCGCCGGGGAAGCCGACGATGAAGTTGGACCGCACGCCGGCCTGCGGGGCCTTGCCGCGGATGGTCTCCAGCAGCTCCCAGAACCGCTCGGTGTCCCCGAAGCGCCTCATCGCGCGCAGCACACCGGGCGCCGAGTGCTGGAATGACAGATCGAAGTACGGGGCGACCTTCGGCGTCGACGTCAGGACGTCGATCAGTCCGGGCCGCATCTCGGCGGGCTGCAGATAGCTGACCCGCACCCGCTCGATGCCGTCGACGGCGGCAAGCTCCGGCAGCAGCGTCTCCAGCAGCCGGATGTCGCCGAGGTCCTTGCCGTACGAGGTGTTGTTCTCGGAGACCAGCATGACCTCCTTGACGCCCTGCTCGGCCAGCCAGCGGGTCTCGCCGAGCACATCGCTGGGGCGGCGCGAGATGAAGGAGCCGCGGAAGGAGGGGATGGCGCAGAAGGAGCAGCGCCGGTCGCAGCCGGAGGCGAGCTTCACGGAGGCGACAGGGCTGGTGCCGAGGCGGCGGCGCAGGGGCGCGCGCGGGCCGGACACCGGGGCGACGCCTTCGGGCAGGTCCTCCGGCGCCGGGGAGACGTCTCCGTGGCCGGGAAGCGCCACATCGGTCGCCTGCTGGCGCTCGACGGGGCTGAGCGGCAGCAGCTTGCGCCTGTCACGCGGGGTGTGCGAGGCGTGGACGCCGCCACTGAGGATGGTCTGCAGCCGGTCGGAGATGTCGGCGTAATCGTCGAAGCCGAGCACGCCGTCGGCCTCGGGCAGCGCCTCGGCGAGCTCCTTGCCGTACCGCTCGGCCATACAGCCGACAGCGACCACGGCCTGGGTTCTGCCGCCCCCCTCCTGAGCCGCAGCCTTGAGATCGTTGGCTTCCAGCAGGGCGTCGACGGAGTCCTTCTTGGCGGCCTCGACGAATCCGCAGGTGTTGACCACGGCGACATCGGCGTCGGAGGCGTCCTCGACGAGCTCCCAGCCGTCCGCTGCCAAGCGGCCTGCGAGTTCCTCCGAGTCCACCTCGTTACGGGCGCAGCCGAGAGTGACAAGGGCGACGGTACGGCGTTCGGGCATGAGCTCAAGACTACTTTGTCCTGGCCCACGCCCTTGCCGCGAGGGTTCTGCGCTCCCTCGTACCGTCGCCCCGGCCGATGTACGTGCCGTCCTGACAGGCCTAGCCGACCTCGGGGTCGCCCTTGGTGTAGGACAGCCGCTCGACGCCGCCCATCTCGAACTCGGCCTCGACCTTCTTGCCGTTCACATACAGCTCGATCGCCCCGGCGTTGCCGAGGATGAGATCGACGCGCTCGTCGTCCTGGAAGGTCTTGCTCTCGCCCTTCTTCAGGGTGCCGTCGAAGAGCAGCTTGCCGTTGTGCGACTTGGCGGAGATCCAGCTCTTGTCGTCCACGGCCGACAGCTTCACCGTCACCTTGTCCGAGGGCACGGCCGCGATGGCACTGTCCGACGGGGCGGGCTTGGGATCGGCAGGCTTGCTCGGCGGCGCCTTGGTGGGACCGGTCGTCTCGGGCGCCGGACCCTCGGCGACCTGGGTGTCCTGGCCGTCGCCGCCGTTGAGGAGAGTGAAGCCGGCGAAGCCGACCACGGCGACGATCGCGGCGACCATGGCCGCGGTCCAGTTGGGGCGCCGGCGCTCGGGACGGATCCGCTCCGCCTCGAAGAGCGGCGCCGCGGGCGTCGGCGCGGGCCGCCCGCCGTGGGCCGCGTCGTACCGCGCGATCAGTGGAGTGGGATCGAGCCCGACGGCGCGGGCGAGCGTACGGATATGGCCGCGGGCGTACACATCGCCGCCGCAGCGGGAGAAGTCGTCCTCCTCGATCCCGTGCACGATGGGGACGCGCACCCGGGTGGAGGCACTGACCTCGTCAACGGTGAGGCCTGCGTCGACACGCGCCTGCTGGAGCGCGTGACCGATCGAAGGCCGGTCGTCTTCGACTGAAGGCCGGTCGTCTTCGGGGGAGTTGCCGATGGACACGGGGGCGCCTTTCGAGCGTGTAACCACCTGCTGGAGGTTCAGTTTAGGGGTGGTACGAAAGGGTGGGGCAACCGGGCGGTAGGAATATGTACGCCATCAGAATGGCCGGTCATCCCGAGGCTCAGGACATCATCGTGTCCCTCCCTCCAACTTGACGTACGACCAAGGGAAACGGTTGCTCACGGAACCGTTACGACTGTGACTCGCCGCGGATGACGGCGAGCACTCCGTCCAGTTCATCCGGTTTCACCAGGACGTCGCGCGCCTTGGAACCCTCGCTGGGCCCCACGATGTTGCGCGACTCCATCAGATCCATGAGTCTGCCCGCCTTCGCGAAGCCCACACGCAGCTTGCGCTGGAGCATCGAGGTGGAGCCGAACTGGGTGGAGACGACCAGCTCCGCCGCCTGGCAGAGCAGGTCGAGATCGTCGCCGATGTCCTCGTCGATCTCCTTCTTCTGCTTGGCGCCGACCACGACGTCGTCGCGGAAGACCGGGGCCATCTGATCCTTGCAGTGCTGGACGACCGCCGCGACTTCTGCCTCGGTGACGAACGCCCCCTGCATCCGCGTCGGCTTGTTGGCGCCCATCGGGAGGAACAGCCCGTCGCCCTTGCCGATCAGCTTCTCCGCGCCCGGCTGGTCCAGGATGACCCGGCTGTCGGCAAGCGAGGAGGTGGCGAACGCGAGCCGGGAGGGGACGTTCGCCTTGATCAGACCGGTGACGACATCCACGGACGGCCGCTGGGTGGCCAGTACCAGATGAATGCCGGCGGCGCGCGCCAGCTGCGTGATGCGGACGATGGCATCCTCGACGTCGCGCGGTGCGACCATCATCAGATCCGCGAGCTCGTCCACGATGACCAGCAGATACGGGTAGGGCTGCAGATCACGCTCGCTGCCCGGCGGGGGTGTGGCCTTGCCACTGCGCACGGCCTGGTTGAAGTCGTCGATGTGCCGGTAGCCGAAGGCCGCCAGGTCGTCGTAGCGCAGGTCCATCTCGCGCACCACCCACTGGAGGGCCTCGGCGGCCCGCTTGGGGTTGGTGATGATCGGCGTGATCAGATGCGGGATGCCCTCGTACGCGGTGAGCTCGACCCGCTTCGGGTCGACGAGCACCATCCGTACGTCCTCGGGGGTCGCCCGGATCATCACCGACGTGATCAGGCAGTTGATGCACGACGACTTGCCGGATCCGGTCGCACCGGCGACCAGCACGTGCGGCATCTTCGCGAGGTTGGCCATCACATAGCCGCCCTCGACGTCCTTGCCCAGGGCCACGAGCATCGGATGGTCGTCCCCGGCGGCGTCCGCGAGGCGCAGCACATCACCGAGATTGACCATCTCGCGGTCGGAGTTGGGGATCTCGATACCGACGGCCGACTTGCCGGGGATCGGCGAGATGATCCGTACGTCGGGGCTGGCGACCGCGTACGCGATGTTCTTGGTCAGTGCGGTGATCCGCTCGACCTTCACGGCCGGGCCCAGCTCCACCTCGTACCGGGTGACTGTCGGGCCACGGGTGAACCCGGTGACCGACGCATCGACCTTGAACTCCGCGAACACGTTCGTCAGCGACGCGACGATCGCATCGTTGGCGGCGCTGCGCGTCTTGCCGGGACCGCCACGCTCCAGCAGACCCAGCGACGGCAGCGCGTACGTGATGTCCCCGGACAGCTGGAGCTGTTCGGCGCGCGGCGGCAGGGGCTGGGACCGGTCGGGGTCGGGTGCCTGCTTGGTCAGATCCGGCACGGACGCCTCAGGCTCGGGCGCCGGGTTCTCGGGCCGGCGCGCGGAAGGCACCGGGGAAGCGGCGCGCTGCCGGTCCGCGGTGACGTCGCGGGTGAGGTCGGCGACGAGCGGAGAGGGCGGCATCCCGTTGAGTACGGCTCCGTCCAGCGCCGCGGCCGCGGCGGCCGCCACGTCCACGGCGTCCATCTCCCGCCCCATCGCGGGCTGTACGGAGGGCCTGCGGGGCCGGCGGCGGCGGGAGAGCGCCTCCGCCTCGGCCGATTCCGGGTCGTACTCGTCCGTTTCCTCGCCACGGCGCGAGGAGGAGCGCCGCGGACGGGCGGGCATCGCCTCGCGCCACTGATCGTCGTACCGCTGGTCGTCCTCGCCTGCTTCGTCGTCCGCGCCGGGCAGGTCGACGATGCCGAGCTTGGAGCCGAGCAGCCTGAGCCGTTGAGGAATGGCGTTGACGGGGGTGGCGGTGACGACAAGCAGCCCGAAGACCGTGAGCAGCACGAGCAGCGGTACGGCGAGCACCTCGCCCATGGTGAAGATCAGCGGCTTGGACGCTGCCCAGCCGATCAGACCGCCCGCGTCCTGCATCGCCTCGGTACCCTCGCCCCGGCCCGGCGAGCCGCAGGCGATATGGACCTGGCCGAGCACGCCGATGACGAGCGCGGACAGGCCGATCACGATGCGGCCGTTGGCGTCGGGCTTTTCGGGGTACAGGATCAGCCGCACGGCGATCGCTGCCAGCAGTATCGGCACCAGCAGATCGAGCCTGCCGAACGCGCCGGTCACCAGCATCTCGACGAGATCGCCGACGGGACCGTTCAGGTTGGACCAGGTGCCGGCCGCGACGATGAGGGCCACGGCGAGCAGGAGCAGCGCGAGCCCGTCCTTGCGGTGGGCCGGATCGAGTCCCTTGGCACCACGCCCTATCCCGCGGAACAAGGCGCCGACGGCGTGCGCGAGCCCGAGCCAGAGGGCGCGCGCGAGGCGGTACACACCCCCGGTCGGGGACGGTGCCGGCCTGGGAGCGGCCGCCTTCTTCGCAACGGCCTTATTGGCCGGCGCTTTCTTGGCGGGTGCGGTCTTCTTGGCGGCGGCCTTCTTGACGGGCGCCGCCTTCTTCGCGGCGCCCGTGGTGCGGCCGGCGCGCTGCTTTGCGGTGCCCGCCGTGCCCTGGGAACCCTTGCCGGACGTACGTGAGGCCATGGTGCTGAGGTTACCGGTGTCGACGGCAGTGGACACGTGTGCCTACTGCTTCACCCTTTCGTGTCGCCCTGCTCGAGGCGGTGAACTGACGCTCCCTCAAAGGCCGGTCGGGCACCGGGCCTCGGTCAGCTTTGCGAGGGGAGCGTCGGCGCGCCGCCGCCGGTGCCGGGCTCCAGCGCGTCCAGTGCACGGCGCAGTCCGGTGAGCTTGCGCTCGAGATGGGCGGCCGTGGCCACTGCCGCCGCGTCCGCCGAGTCGTCGTCCAGCTGCTTGGAGAGCGCTTCGGCCTGCTCCTCAACTGCCGCGAGCCGGGCGGAGAGTTCGGCGAGGAGCCCGGCGGGCTCCCTTGCCTCTCCCCCGCCTGCCTGGCCGCCCTCCAGCTGGAGGCGCAGCAGCGCCGCCTGCTCACGCAGCTGGCAGTTCTTCATGTACAGCTCGACGAAGACGGAGACCTTGGCGCGCAGCACCCAGGGGTCGAACGGCTTGGAGATGTAGTCGACGGCCCCTGCCGCGTAGCCCCGGAAGGTGTGGTGCGGGCCGTGGTTGATGGCGGTGAGGAAGATGATCGGGATGTCGCGGGTGCGCTCGCGCCGCTTGATGTGCGCGGCGGTCTCGAAGCCGTCCATTCCTGGCATCTGGACGTCCAGCAGGATGACCGCGAAGTCGTCCGTCAGCAGCGCCTTGAGCGCTTCCTCCCCTGACGATGCCCGCACCAGTGTCTGATCGAGCGCAGAGAGAATGGCCTCCAGCGCGAGCAGATTCTCCGGCCGGTCATCGACCAGGAGGATCTTGGCTTTCTGCACCATGCCCCGTCCTCCTCGCCCCGGCTTGGGGTCTCCCCAGCTCAGAGAGCTGGGGGACGCACCGGGCGCCGCCCCAGGGGACGACTCCCTTGCGTCGCCCGTCCTTGTGCCGGTCATGGTAGCCGCACCCCGCCCGTCGCCACACCCTGTCACCGTGATGTCACTGTGCACGTACCAAAAACGCCGCAGGAGTCGAGAAGGTTCCCCGAATGCAAGCCCCTCACACACCTTCGGGCACAGTCAGTCAGCAATTGCCAAGGAATTGAACGCCGACCGGTCACTCCTCGCTCATCCACTGCTCCATCACCGCGAGCAGGTGGTCAGGGTCGACCGGTTTGGTGACGTAGTCGGAAGCGCCCGATTCGATGGCCTTCTCGCGATCGCCCTTCATCGCCTTCGCCGTGAGCGCGATGATCGGCAGACCCGCGAACTGCGGCATCCTGCGGATCGCCGTCGTGGTCGCGTACCCGTCCATCTCGGGCATCATGATGTCCATCAGTACGACTGTCACATCATCATGCTGCTCCAGGACTTCGATCCCCTCGCGGCCGTTCTCCGCGTACAGCACCGACAGCCCGTGCTGTTCCAGCACGCTGGTGAGTGCGAAGACGTTGCGGATGTCGTCGTCGACGATCAGCACCTTCTCGCCGTCGAAGGCGAACACCCGCCGCTGCTCCGGCATCTCCTCGTCCGCGACCGCCTCGGCCCATGTGTCCTGGGAGGCCCCGGTCTGCCCGCCCGGCCGGCCGGGCAGCATGCTGTGCTGCCCCACGGTCCCCAGCGCCTTGCGCCTGCGCCGGAAAAGGGCTGCGGGCCCCGAGTGGCCCGAGGGCGCAGAGGAGACCGACTGCAGCGGCAGCGCGCCGTGCTCGGCCACGTCCCCGCCGTCATGTCCGTCCGTGGCCCCGGGAGCGAGCTGCGGATAGCCCTGCGGCGGCAGTTCACTCGGCTGCAGCGGCAGGTACAGCGTGAACGTCGAACCGCGGCCCGGCTCGCTCGCCGCATGGATCTCGCCGCCCAGCAGCCGGGCGATCTCCCGGCTGATCGACAGCCCGAGCCCCGTACCGCCATACTTCCGGCTGGTCGTTCCGTCGGCCTGTTTGAACGCTTCGAAGATCACCCGCATCTTGCCCGCCGCGATCCCGATTCCGGTGTCGGTCACCGAGAAGGCGATCAGATCCCCGTCGGCGTCCCGCAGCGACCCGGCCTCCAGCAACTGCTCGCGGATCGACTGCGGTACATCGGCGCCCGCCGGCCGGATCACCAGCTCGACAGCGCCGCTGTCGGTGAACTTGACCGCGTTGGACAGCAGGTTGCGCAGCACCTGCAACAGCCGCTGCTCGTCGGTGTGCAGGGTCGCCGGCAGCTCCGGCGAGACCCGCACCGAGAAGTCGAGCCCCTTCTCCGCCGTGAGGGGCCGGAACGTCGCCTCCACATAGTCGACGAGCTGCACCAGCGCGATACGGGTCGGGCTGACGTCCATCTTGCCCGCCTCGACCTTCGACAGATCGAGGATGTCGTTGATCAGCTGCAGCAGGTCCGATCCGGCGCCGTGGATCGTCTCGGCGAACTCCACCTGCTTGGGCGAGAGATTGCCCTCCGCGTTGTCCGCGAGCAGTTTGGCGAGGATGAGCAGCGAGTTCAGCGGCGTACGCAGCTCGTGCGACATGTTCGCGAGGAACTCCGACTTGTAGCGCATGGAGACCGCGAGCTGTTCGGCCCGCTCCTCCAGCACCTGCCGGGCCTCCTCGATCTCGGTGTTCTTCACCTCGATGTCGCGGTTCTGCTGCGCGAGCAGCTCCGCCTTCTCCTCCAGCTCCGCATTGGAGGCCTGCAGCGCCTTCTGCCGGTTCTCCAGCTCCGCCGAGCGCTCACGCAGCTGCTCGGTCAGCTCCTGCGACTGCTTGAGCAGCACCTCGGTCTTGGTGTTGACGCTGATGGTGTTGACGCTCGTGGCGATCATCTCGGCGATCTGGTTCAGGAAGTCCCGCTGGATGTGCGTGAAGGGCTGGAACGACGCCAGCTCGATCACACCGAGGACCTTCCCCTCGAACAGGACCGGCAGCACGATCACGTACGCCGGCGAGGCCTCGCCGAGCCCCGAGGAGATCTTGAGATAGCCCGGCGGCACGCTGACCTGGATGGTCCGCTTCTCCTCGGCAGCCGTACCGATCAGCGTCTCCCCCGGCCGGAACGACGTGGGCATCAGACCGGCGGAATACCCGTAACTGCCGCGCATGCACAGCTCGTACGACGCCTCGGCCGAGCCCGACACGTCCGCGCCGTTCCCCGTCGGCATGGCCAGGAAGAACGCGCCGTGCTGCGCCGAGACGACGGGGGTCAGCTCGCTCATGATCAGCGAGGCAACGTCGTCGAGATCGCGCCGCCCCTGCATCAGACCGGAGATCCGCGCCAGGTTGCCCTTGAGCCAGTCCTGCTCCTCGTTGGCCAGGGTCGTGTCGCGCAGGTTCGCGATCATCGTGTTGATGTTGTCCTGCAGCACCTGGATCTCGCCCGCGGCGTCCACATCGATCTTGAGGTTGAGGTCGCCACGGGTCACCGCCGTGGCGACGGCCGCGATCGCGCGCACCTGACGGGTCAGGTTCCCGGCCATCTCGTTCACGGACTCGGTGAGGTCGCGCCAGGTGCCGTCGACGTCGCGTACCCGCGCCTGGCCTCCCAGTTGGCCGTCGGTGCCCACCTCGCGGGCCACCCGGGTGACCTCCTCGGCGAACGACGACAGCTGGTCGACCATCGTGTTGATGGTGGTCTTCAGCTCCAGGATCTCGCCGCGCGCATCGATGTCGATCTTCCTGGTGAGATCGCCCTTGGCGATGGCGGTGGTGACCGTCGCGATCTGACGCACCTGGCCCGTCAGGTTCGACGCCATCGAGTTCACGGACTCGGTGAGGTCCTTCCAGGTGCCGGAGACACCCGGCACATGCGCCTGGCCGCCCAGCTCGCCCTCGGTGCCCACCTCGCGGGCCACCCGGGTCACCTCGTCGGCGAACGACGACAGCGTCGTCACCATCGTGTTGACGGTCTCGGCCAGTTCGGCGACCTCGCCTCGTGCCTCGACCGTCACCTTCTTGGTCAGATCGCCGTTGGCGACCGCCGCCGAGACGCGGGCGATGTTGCGCACCTGGTTGGTGAGGTTGTTGGCCATCAGGTTGACGTTGTCGCTGAGGTCCTTCCAGATGCCGGTGACACCGCGCACCCGCGCCTGGCCGCCCAGTACGCCTTCCGTACCCACCTCGCGGGCGACCCTGGTCACCTCGTCCGCGAAGTCCAGCAGCTGGTCCACCATCGTGTTGACGGTCGTCACCAGCTCGAGGATCTCGCCCTTGGCATCGACGGTGATCTTCTTCGAGAGGTCGCCCTTGGCCACCGCCGTCGTCACCTCGGCGATGTTGCGCACCTGGGACGTCAGGTTGTTCGCCATGAAGTTGACGGACTGGGTGAGGTCCTTCCAGGTGCCGGACACACCCTGGACCTCGGCCTGGCCGCCGAGGATGCCCTCGGTGCCCACCTCGCGGGCCACCCGGGTCACCTGCTCGGCGAAGTTCGAGAGCTGGTCCACCATCGTGTTGAGGGTGTTCTTCAGCTCCAGGATCTCGCCGCGCGCGTCCACGTCGATCTTCTGCGACAGATCACCACGGGCCACCGCGGTCGCGACCTGTGCGATGTTGCGGACCTGGCCGGTGAGGTTCTCGGCCATGCCGTTCACGGAGTCGGTGAGATCGCGCCACACACCGGCCACGCCCGGCACCTGGGCCTGGCCGCCGAGACGACCCTCCGTACCCACGTCCCGCGCCACCCGGGTCACCTGCTCGGCGAAGGCCGAGAGCTGGTCCACCATCGTGTTGATGGTGTTCTTCAGCTCCAGGATCTCGCCGCGCGCGTCCACGTCGATCTTCTGCGACAGATCACCACGGGCCACCGCCGTGGTCACCTGGGCGATCTGACGGACCTGCGAGGTCAGGTTCCCCGCCATGAAGTTGACGGAGTCCGTCAGTTCCTTCCACGTACCGCTGACGCCGTCCACGCGCGCCTGGCCGCCGAGACGGCCCTCCGTGCCCACGTCCCGCGCCATCCGCGTGACCTGATCGGCGAACGAGGAGAGCTGCGACACCATCGTGTTGACGGTGTTCTTCAGCTCGAGCATCTCGCCCGCGACATCGACCGTGACCTTCTGCGACAGATCGCCGTTGGCGACCGCTGTCGTCACCTGCGCGATGTCCCGCACCTGGCCGGTGAGGTTGCGGAACGCGGTGTTGACCGAGTCGGTGAGGTCCTTCCACGTACCCGCCGCACCCGGCACCTCCGCCTGACCGCCGAGACGGCCTTCGACGCCGACCTCGCGCGCCACCCGCGTCACTTCTGAACCGAAGGACTGAAGCTGGTCCACCATCGTGTTGACGGTGTTCTTCAGCTCGAGCATCTCGCCCGCGACATCGACCGTGACCTTCTGCGACAGGTCACCGTTGGCAACCGCCGTCGTCACCTGCGCGATGTCCCGCACCTGGGTGGTCAGATTCCGGAAGACCGTGTTCACCGAATCGGTGAGGTCCTTCCACGTACCCGCCGCACCCGGCACCTGCGCCTGGCCGCCGAGCAGGCCTTCCGCGCCGACCTCGCTGGCCACGCGGGTGACCTCGTCGGCGAACGTGCGCAGTGTCTCGGTCATCTGGTTGATGGTCTCGGCGAGCTGGGCCACCTCGCCGCGCGCGCTGACGGTGACCTTCTGCGACAGATCGCCGTTGGCCACCGCCGTCGTCACCTCGGCGATGCCACGCACCTGGGAGGTCAGGTTGCCGGCCATCGTGTTCACCGAATCGGTGAGGTCCTTCCACACGCCGGCCACACCCGGCACGGTCGCCTGACCGCCGAGCTCGCCCTCCGTGCCCACCTCGCGTGCCACACGGGTGACCTCGGAGGAGAACGAGGACAGCTGGTCCACCATCGTGTTGACGGTGTTCTTCAGCTGAAGCATCTCGCCGGCCACATGGACAGTGACCTTCCGCGACAGATCGCCCTTGGCCACCGCCGTCGTCACCAGTGCGATGTCGCGCACCTGCGCGGTCAGCCGGTACGCCATGGTGTTGACCGAATCCGTGAGGTCCTTCCACGAACCGGACATACCGCGCACCTGGGCCTGGCCGCCGAGCTTGCCCTCGGTGCCGACCTCCAGTGCGACCCGCGTCACTTCGTCGGTGAACGCCGACAGCTGGTCGACCAGGTTGTTGACCGTGCGGGCGACCTTGAGGAACTCACCACGCAGCGGCCGCACCGACGTGTCCGCGCCGTCGTCCTCGTGGGAACGCAGCTCCATGCGCTGCTCCAGGTCACCCTCGGCGACCGCCGAGAGCACCCTGCCGACCTCGGACACCGGCCGCGCCAGATCGTCCACCAGCGCGTTCGAGGCATCGATGGCGGCCGCCCAGGAGCCCTCGCAGGCCCCCGTCTCCAGCCGCTCGGTCAGCTTCCCCTCGCGTCCGACCATCCTGCGTACACGCGCGAGCTCGCCCGTGAGATGCAGGTTCCGGTCGGCGACCTCGTTGAACACGGCCGCGATTTCGGCCATCACCCCGTCGCCCGAGACGGTCAGACGACGGCGGAAGTTGCCGTCCCGCATCGACATCAGGGCCGCCCGCAGCCGGTTCAGTGCCGCCGTATCCACCTCGGTTGTCCCATTGCTCCGGGAACGTCCGCCTTTCGGGCGCGTGTTATTGCCACGCGCTGCCACGCCAGACTCCACCGTGTCCCTCCCGCAGGGGTTGACCGTACTGCCCGGGCTGTCTCCGGAAGCCTGCCCAGTGTTTCACCATGGCCGAACCAGGCCATAACAGTTCGGCAGCTTCGCATAGCGTCCCCGCCCCAGGTGGGCGGAAACAGTGACGTCCGGCATCCGCTCGGACAGCGAAGGTAAGTAACCTGGCATCCGGCTGTCCAACCGCCCCGGTCCGCCCGGCGGGGGCAGTGTGGCGCACGTACCAACACCGGGCACCGGGAGGGTCAAGCCGATCATGGCAGAGCCGGGCGTCGAGACGCGTACTAGGAGTTCTGTGATCACCGCGCGGGCGGCCGCATGTTTCGAGCCGGTCGGACGGTCGGTCG
This sequence comes from Streptomyces sp. NBC_00390, assembly GCF_036057275.1. Taxonomy (NCBI): domain Bacteria; kingdom Bacillati; phylum Actinomycetota; class Actinomycetes; order Kitasatosporales; family Streptomycetaceae; genus Streptomyces; species Streptomyces sp. NBC_00390. Next base: position 2,365,552 of record NZ_CP107945.1, read on the forward strand.
CGTCCGCGCGGGCGTTCGTCCGGGACACCCTGCAGGGGTGGGGGTACGCCGACGTCGTCGACGACGCGGTGGTGCTCACCAGCGAGCTCGTCACCAACGCGGTCATCCACGCCGGCACCGCGGCCGACGTCCTGTGTCTGCGCACCGAGGACGGCGTACGGGTCGAGGTCGCCGACCGCTACCCCGAGCGCGAGATTCCCATCCAGGGCGGCGGCCGCACCTTCGTCAGCCCCGACCAGGAGAACGGCCGGGGACTGCTGCTGTGCGCGGCACTCGCCTCCCGCTGGGGTGTCGAGTACGCCCCCACCTACAAGCAGGTGTGGTTCCAACTCGACCTGCCGCAGCGCCCGGTGGGCACCCGCTCCGCCGGCCCGGTGCTGCCCACCGCCCTGCTTCCGGTCACCGACGAGCGGGTGCGCGTGGCCGTCACGCAGATCGACCGCACCGGCACCATCTCCGTATGGAACGAGGACGCCGAGCACCTCTTCGGCTACGCGGCCGATCAGGTCATCGGCAAACCGCTCACGGACTTCGCCGCCTGGCCGCACACGCCCGGCATCGGCACCGGTATCGCCGAAGCCCTCCGGCTCTCCCGCTGGGAGGGCAGTTACGGCATCCGCGGCATCGACGGCCGGGTACTGCCCGTTTACGCATCACACCTTCGGGTACGCGACACGAACGGCGAACCGTCCACAGTCTGTCTGCTGGTACGCGACGACGAGCGTGCGGTGCTGCAGACCCCGCAGCGGGCTCCCGTCACGGAAACGGGTTCCGAAAGCGGCAGCGCGGACCCGTTCGAGGTCTTCATCGGCTCTCCCGCCCCGGACGACCTCGACGGCCTGCTGCAGCGCACGGTCGAGCGCGCTCGCGACATGCTCGACGGCGACGCCGCCTTTCTGCTGCTCGCCACCGACGACGAGACCGAGCTGGAGGTCCGGGCCACGACCGGCCTGCCCTCGGCACGCCAGCGCTTCGCCCGCGTCCCTGTGGAGGCAGGAACCGGCCGTTACGGCTCCGCCAGGATGCCCGCGGTGCACGAGGACCTGACGGCGGTGCCGGGTGCGGTTCCGCTGCTCAACTCCACCGGCATGCGCTCGGTCGTCACCGTTCCGCTCAAGGTCGAGGGCCGGCTCACCGGCTCGCTCGGCGTCGCCGCCGAAACGGCGGGCCGGTACTCCAACGAGGAAGCCCTGCGCCTCCAGTTCGCCGCGGACCGCATCGCGCTGGCGGTGGAATCGGCCCGCCTCGGCGAGCTGGAGCGGCTGCGCCGCGGCTCGCTCTCCTTCCTTGTCGAGGCATCGGACCTGCTCGCCGGCACGCTCGACCGGGACCAGACCCTGGCGCTGATGGCCCAGATGACCGTCCCCACCCTCGCCACCTGGTGCGCCGTCTACACGATCGCCGACCAGGCCTCGGAGCCGTACCTCAGCTTTGTGCTCCACGAGGACGAGGAGCGTATCGACGGTCTCAAGGCGCTGCTGGCCAGGATCGACCCTCCGGACCCTGTCCCGACACCCGGGGCACGGGTGTGGACCGCGCCCGGTGAAGCCGCCCAGCGCGCCGCCCTGCTCGCGTCCAAGCGCGAACTGGGCCTCGGTGCGTCCCAGCCGGTCTCCTCCGGAATCGGCGTCACGCTCGCCACGGCCGCGGCGGTCGGCGGCGAGACGGTCGTCCTCCCTCTGGTCGCCCGTAACCGCGTCATCGGCATGCTGACGCTCGGCAAGCCCTCGGACGACCACTTCCGCCAGGAGATCCTGGAACTGGCCGAGGACCTGTCCCGCCGGGCCGCCCTCGCTCTCGACAACGCCCGCCTGTACTCGGAGCGCATGGCGATCAGTCAGTCCCTGCAGCGCAGCCTGCTGCCGCCTGAGCTCCCCCAGATCCCAGGCGTCGAGGTCGAGGTCATCTACCGGGCGGCCGGCGAAGGCAACGAGGTCGGCGGGGACTTCTACGACCTCTTCCCGATCCGCGACGGCGCGTACGGGTTCGCCATCGGCGACGTCTGCGGTACGGGCCCGGAGGCCGCGGCCGTCACGGGCCTGGCCCGGCACGCTCTGCGGCTGCTCGCCCGCGAGGGCTTCGGCGGCCCGGCCGTCCTGGAGCGGCTCAACGCGGCCATCCTCGACGAGGGTGCGCGCAGCCGCTTCCTCACGCTTCTGTACGGCGAGTTGTGGCCCCAGGAGGACGGCAGCGCGATGCTCAAGGTCGTGTGCGCCGGCCATCCGCTCCCGCTGCGTCTGCGCCAGGACGGCACTGTGGTGCCTGCTGCGGAGCCGCAGCCGCTGCTCGGCGTCATGGACGACCTGGAGCTCTACGAGCAGACGGTCACCCTCGACCCTGGCGACGTCCTGCTGTGTGTCACGGACGGCGTCACCGAACGCCGCGAGGGCACCCGCATGTTGGGCGACGACGGCCTCGCCGACGTCCTGACGACGTGTACGGGCCTGACGGCCGGAGCGGTCGCCGCACGCGTTCTGCGCGCGGTCGAGCGATTCGCGGCCGAGCCGGCTTCGGACGACATGGCCATCCTGGCGATGCGCGTCCCGGAGCCCCACAGGAACTGAACACGAAGGAGGCCCCCCGCCGATCGGCGGGGGGCCTCCTTCTTCAATGAGCCCCCAAACGGAATCGAACCGTTGACCTTCTCCTTACCATGGAGACGCTCTACCGACTGAGCTATAGGGGCCTGTTGCACTCCGGCGGTCTTCCGCGCGGCAACGCAACAGATCATACCCCGAACTCATGTGTTCTCCGAACCATCCATTCCTCTGGACCGCCCGTGGCCCTGCTGCCACCATGCGCCCATGCGGATACGCCCCTTGTGGATCGCCGCCGTGGCCGTGCTGTTGCCTCTGGCCGGCTGCGGCTCTGACACCGGCGCCGGAAAGAAGAAGCCAAAAAAGCCCCCGGCGACGCAGAACACACCGAAGGAGACGCCCCGCCCGGGGGATCAGACCGTCGCCATGACCTGGCAGGGCAAGACACGCTTCTACACCGTGCACGCACCGCCCGGTTACACCGCGGCAAAACGCGTGCCACTGGTCATCGCCATGCACCCGTACCCGGCCGACGGCGCGTATGCCGCGCGGCTGACCGGCTTCAACGCGAAGGCGGACAAGGAAGGTTTCCTCGTCGCCTATCCCGACGGCCTGGACAAGGCGTACAACGCCCTGGTGTGCTGCGGTGCCGAGGACGATGTCGGCTTCATCGGCGCGATGACCGAGCGTCTTGTCGGTATCTGGAAGGCCGACCCCCGGCGGATCTACGCGACCGGCATCTCGAACGGTGGCGACATGTCCTTCAAGCTTGCGGTCGAGCTGCCGGACACCTTTGCCGCGATCGCACCGGTCAGCAGCGGCTACATCGGCCAGGACGCGGCGAAGCCGACGTACATGCCGAAGACTCCGGTCTCTGTCGCCACCTTCATCGGCGGAGCCGACCAGCACTACGACGAGTTCGAACTGGGCATCACGTCCTGGTCCAAACGGCTGAGTTGCACGGCAGGCAGGCCGGAGAAGGTGCAGGGCAAGAACGTCACCCGGACATCGGCGCAGTGCCGCGACGCCTCCGACTTCACTACCTACCGCCTCCCCGACATGGGCCACAGCTGGCCGGGCAGCACGGACGCGACGATGGGCGCGTCGGAAGCCGGCATCGACGCCACGGACCTGATCTGGGAGTTCTTCGCCGCCCATCCGAAGATCTCGCCCTGAACGCAAAAATGCCTCAACCCCCGGACAGGGTCCGGGGGTTGAGGCTAAAGATTGTTCGGCGGCGTCCTACTCTCCCACAGGGTCCCCCCTGCAGTACCATCGGCGCTGAAAGGCTTAGCTTCCGGGTTCGGAATGTAACCGGGCGTTTCCCTGACGCTATGACCACCGAAACTCTATGAAGATGTCGAACTCCAGCCGACCGACACCCGCAAAACGGGGGTCTGGCGAGTTCGTTACTTCAGAACTGACACAGTGGACGCGAGCAACTGAGGACAAGCCCTCGGCCTATTAGTACCGGTCAACTCCACCCATTACTGGGCTTCCATATCCGGCCTATCAACCCAGTCGTCTACTGGGAGCCTTACCCTCTCAAGGAGGTGGGAGTCCTCATCTCGAAGCAGGCTTCCCGCTTAGATGCTTTCAGCGGTTATCCTTTCCGAACGTAGCCAACCAGCCATGCCCTTGGCAGGACAACTGGCACACCAGAGGTTCGTCCGTCCCGGTCCTCTCGTACTAGGGACAGCCCTTCTCAAGACTCCTACGCGCACAGCGGATAGGGACCGAACTGTCTCACGACGTTCTAAACCCAGCTCGCGTACCGCTTTAATGGGCGAACAGCCCAACCCTTGGGACCGACTCCAGCCCCAGGATGCGACGAGCCGACATCGAGGTGCCAAACCATCCCGTCGATATGGACTCTTGGGGAAGATCAGCCTGTTATCCCCGGGGTACCTTTTATCCGTTGAGCGACGGCGCTTCCACAAGCCACCGCCGGATCACTAGTCCCGACTTTCGTCCCTGCTCGACCCGTCGGTCTCACAGTCAAGCTCCCTTGTGCACTTACACTCAACACCTGATTGCCAACCAGGCTGAGGGAACCTTTGGGCGCCTCCGTTACCCTTTGGGAGGCAACCGCCCCAGTTAAACTACCCATCAGACACTGTCCCTGATCCGGATCACGGACCCAGGTTAGACATCCAGCACGACCAGAGTGGTATTTCAACGGCGACTCCACCTGAACTGGCGTCCAGGCTTCAAAGTCTCCCACCTATCCTACACAAGCCGAACCGAACACCAATATCAAACTGTAGTAAAGGTCCCGGGGTCTTTCCGTCCTGCTGCGCGAAACGAGCATCTTTACTCGTAGTGCAATTTCACCGGGCCTATGGTTGAGACAGTCGAGAAGTCGTTACGCCATTCGTGCAGGTCGGAACTTACCCGACAAGGAATTTCGCTACCTTAGGATGGTTATAGTTACCACCGCCGTTTACTGGCGCTTAAGTTCTCAGCTTCGCCCTGTCGAAACAGAGCTAACCGGTCCCCTTAACGTTCCAGCACCGGGCAGGCGTCAGTCCGTATACATCGCCTTACGGCTTCGCACGGACCTGTGTTTTTAGTAAACAGTCGCTTCTCGCTGGTCTCTGCGGCCACCCCCAGCTCAGAGTGCAAGACTCATCACCGGTGATGGCCCCCCTTCTCCCGAAGTTACGGGGGCATTTTGCCGAGTTCCTTAACCATAGTTCACCCGAACGCCTCGGTATTCTCTACCTGACCACCTGAGTCGGTTTAGGGTACGGGCCGCCATGAAACTCGCTAGAGGCTTTTCTCGACAGCATAGGATCATCCACTTCACCACAATCGGCTCGGCATCAGGTCTCACCCTGCATGAGAGACGGATTTGCCTATCTCTCGGGCTACACCCTTACCCCGGGACAACCACCGCCCGGGCTGGACTACCTTCCTGCGTCACCCCATCGCTTACCTACTACAGATCTGGGCCGGCGGCTCCACCACTCCCCCTCACTCCGAAGAGATCAGGGGCGGCTTCACGGCCTTAGCATCGTCTGATTCGATATTGGGCGTTTCAAAGCGGGTACCGGAATATCAACCGGTTGTCCATCGACTACGCCTGTCGGCCTCGCCTTAGGTCCCGACTTACCCTGGGCAGATCAGCTTGACCCAGGAACCCTTAGTCAATCGGCGCACACGTTTCTCACGTGTGTATCGCTACTCATGCCTGCATTCTCACTCGTGAACCGTCCACAACTCGCTTCCGCGGCTGCTTCACCCGGCACACGACGCTCCCCTACCCATCACAGTCCCCGTTGGGGGTACATACTGCAATGACACGACTTCGGCGGTACGCTTGAGCCCCGCTACATTGTCGGCGCGGAATCACTTGACCAGTGAGCTATTACGCACTCTTTCAAGGGTGGCTGCTTCTAAGCCAACCTCCTGGTTGTCTCTGCGACTCCACATCCTTTCCCACTTAGCGTACGCTTAGGGGCCTTAGTCGATGCTCTGGGCTGTTTCCCTCTCGACCATGGAGCTTATCCCCCACAGTCTCACTGCCGCGCTCTCACTTACCGGCATTCGGAGTTTGGCTAAGGTCAGTAACCCGGTAGGGCCCATCGCCTATCCAGTGCTCTACCTCCGGCAAGAAACACACGACGCTGCACCTAAATGCATTTCGGGGAGAACCAGCTATCACGGAGTTTGATTGGCCTTTCACCCCTAACCACAGGTCATCCCCCAGGTTTTCAACCCTGGTGGGTTCGGTCCTCCACGAAGTCTTACCTCCGCTTCAACCTGCCCATGGCTAGATCACTCCGCTTCGGGTCTTGAGCGCGCTACTGAATCGCCCTGTTCGGACTCGCTTTCGCTACGGCTTCCCCACACGGGTTAACCTCGCAACACACCGCAAACTCGCAGGCTCATTCTTCAAAAGGCACGCAGTCACGACATGCAAGCAAGCTTGCATGCGACGCTCCCACGGCTTGTAGGCACACGGTTTCAGGTACTATTTCACTCCGCTCCCGCGGTACTTTTCACCATTCCCTCACGGTACTATCCGCTATCGGTCACCAGGGAATATTTAGGCTTAGCGGGTGGTCCCGCCAGATTCACACGGGATTTCTCGGGCCCCGTGCTACTTGGGTGTCTCTCAAACGAGCCGCATGAATTTCAGCTACGGGGGTCTTACCCTCTACGCCGGACCTTTCGCATGTCCTTCGCCTATCCATACGGTTTCTGACTCGTCTCACGGCCGGCAGACCGTAAAAGAGAGATCCCACAACCCCCACGACGCAACCCCTGCCGGGTCTCACACGTCGTAGGTTTGGCCTCATCCGGTTTCGCTCGCCACTACTCCCGGAATCACGGTTGTTTTCTCTTCCTGAGGGTACTGAGATGTTTCACTTCCCCTCGTTCCCTCCACACTGCCTATGTGTTCAGCAGCGGGTGACAGCCCATGACGACTGCCGGGTTTCCCCATTCGGAAACCCCCGGATCAAAGCCTGGTTGACGGCTCCCCGGGGACTATCGTGGCCTCCCACGTCCTTCATCGGTTCCTGGTGCCAAGGCATCCACCGTGCGCCCTTAAAAACTTGGCCACAGATGCTCGCGTCCACTGTGCAGTTCTCAAGCAACGACCAGCCACCCGCCACCCCGCCCACAAAGGACGAGTTCACCGGGGCCGGCATCGCGAAGGGCGAGCAACGCTCGCACCCTCAGACACCCAACAGCGCGCCAGGCGCCCTCGCCGCTCCCCTGCCGTTCCACGCTCCGAAGAGCAGTACTAGGAAGAAAAGACGGTCAAGTGCGCCGAATAATCAACGTTCCACCCATGAGCAACCAGCATCGGACGTTCGCCGATGTCCTGGCCTCTGACCGACCCGAGGGCCGGTAAGAAGTGCTCCTTAGAAAGGAGGTGATCCAGCCGCACCTTCCGGTACGGCTACCTTGTTACGACTTCGTCCCAATCGCCAGTCCCACCTTCGACAGCTCCCTCCCACAAGGGGTTGGGCCACCGGCTTCGGGTGTTACCGACTTTCGTGACGTGACGGGCGGTGTGTACAAGGCCCGGGAACGTATTCACCGCAGCAATGCTGATCTGCGATTACTAGCAACTCCGACTTCATGGGGTCGAGTTGCAGACCCCAATCCGAACTGAGACCGGCTTTTTGAGATTCGCTCCGCCTCGCGGCATCGCAGCTCATTGTACCGGCCATTGTAGCACGTGTGCAGCCCAAGACATAAGGGGCATGATGACTTGACGTCGTCCCCACCTTCCTCCGAGTTGACCCCGGCGGTCTCCTGTGAGTCCCCATCACCCCGAAGGGCATGCTGGCAACACAGAACAAGGGTTGCGCTCGTTGCGGGACTTAACCCAACATCTCACGACACGAGCTGACGACAGCCATGCACCACCTGTATACCGACCACAAGGGGGGCACTATCTCTAATGCTTTCCGGTATATGTCAAGCCTTGGTAAGGTTCTTCGCGTTGCGTCGAATTAAGCCACATGCTCCGCTGCTTGTGCGGGCCCCCGTCAATTCCTTTGAGTTTTAGCCTTGCGGCCGTACTCCCCAGGCGGGGAACTTAATGCGTTAGCTGCGGCACCGACGACGTGGAATGTCGCCAACACCTAGTTCCCAACGTTTACGGCGTGGACTACCAGGGTATCTAATCCTGTTCGCTCCCCACGCTTTCGCTCCTCAGCGTCAGTAATGGCCCAGAGATCCGCCTTCGCCACCGGTGTTCCTCCTGATATCTGCGCATTTCACCGCTACACCAGGAATTCCGATCTCCCCTACCACACTCTAGCCTGCCCGTATCGAATGCAGACCCGGGGTTAAGCCCCGGGCTTTCACATCCGACGTGACAAGCCGCCTACGAGCTCTTTACGCCCAATAATTCCGGACAACGCTTGCGCCCTACGTATTACCGCGGCTGCTGGCACGTAGTTAGCCGGCGCTTCTTCTGCAGGTACCGTCACTTTCGCTTCTTCCCTGCTGAAAGAGGTTTACAACCCGAAGGCCGTCATCCCTCACGCGGCGTCGCTGCATCAGGCTTTCGCCCATTGTGCAATATTCCCCACTGCTGCCTCCCGTAGGAGTCTGGGCCGTGTCTCAGTCCCAGTGTGGCCGGTCGCCCTCTCAGGCCGGCTACCCGTCGTCGCCTTGGTGGGCCATCACCCCACCAACAAGCTGATAGGCCGCGGGCTCATCCTTCACCGCCGGAGCTTTCAACCGCAGACCATGCGGCCCGCAGTGTTATCCGGTATTAGACCCCGTTTCCAGGGCTTGTCCCAGAGTGAAGGGCAGATTGCCCACGTGTTACTCACCCGTTCGCCACTAATCCACCCCGAAGGGCTTCATCGTTCGACTTGCATGTGTTAAGCACGCCGCCAGCGTTCGTCCTGAGCCAGGATCAAACTCTCCATGAATGTTTACCCGTAATCGGGTCGACACCACGAGAGCGGTGCGACAGGGAGGAATAGTCCCCGTCGCACACAGCGTCCTCGCTGTGTTTCTACAAAGGAACCCTGCCATCCGAAGATGGACGGGGTATCAACATATCTGGCGTTGATTTTTGGCACGCTGTTGAGTTCTCAAGGAACGGACGCTTCCTTTGTACTCACCCTCTCGGGCTTTCCTCCGGGCGCTTCCCTTCGGTCTTGCGTTTCCAACCTTACCAGATTCTTTTTCCGTTCCGTTTCCGGTTCGGATTTCGTTTCCGGTGGCCGTTGGGGGCCTTTTGCCTTTCGGCTGGACCGACTTTATCAGAGATTCTGAGTCGGAATTCCCACCCGGTTCGGAGACCGTGAATCGAGCACACAGGTGCCCGCGTTCCGTTCGGGTGGAGACGTAAACGTACTGGAGCGGAGCGCCCCGATGCAAATCGAGGGCTCCGCTCCAGGACGACCTTCGTCGTGAGCGTCAGACCTCGACGACGACGGGGAGGATCATCGGGCGTCGCCGGTAGGTGTCGGAGACCCACTTGCCGACCGATCGGCGGATCAGCTGCTGCAGCTGGTGGGGCTCGGACACGCCGTCAGCAGCGGACTTGTGGATGGCTTCCTCGATCTTCGGAATCACCACGTCGAACGCGGAGTCCTCGATGCCGGAGCCCCGTGCGTGGATGTTCGCCCCGCCGACGATCTTGCCGGTCGCGGAATCGACCACCACGAACACCGAGATGATGCCCTCGTCGCCGAGGATGCGGCGGTCCTTGAGGGAGGCCTCGGTGACATCGCCGACCGAGAGGCCGTCGACGTACACATAGCCGGCCTGGACCTTGCCCACGATCCTGGCCTTGCCGTCGACGAGGTCGACGACCACTCCGTCCTCGGCGATGACGATGTGGTCCTTGGGAACACCGGTCAGCGCGCCGAGCTCGGCGTTGGCGCGCAGATGGCGCCACTCGCCGTGGACCGGCATCAGGTTCTTCGGCTTGCAGATGTTGTAGAAGTACAGCAGCTCGCCGGCCGACGCATGGCCCGAGACATGGACCTTGGCGTTGCCCTTGTGGATGACGTTCGCGCCCCAGCGGGTCAGGCCGTTGATCACGCGGTAGACCGCGTTCTCGTTGCCCGGGATCAGGGACGACGCCAGGATCACCGTGTCGCCCTGGACGATTCGGATCTGGTGGTCGCGGTTGGCCATCCGGGACAGAGCCGCCATGGGCTCGCCCTGCGAGCCCGTGCAGACGAGCACGACCTCATGATCGGGAAGGTCGTCCAGCGTCTTGACGTCCACGACCAGGCCGGCCGGGACCTTCAGATAGCCGAGGTCGCGCGCGATGCCCATGTTCCGGACCATCGAGCGGCCGACGAAGGCCACACGGCGGCCGTACTCGTGCGCGGCGTCGAGGATCTGCTGGATGCGGTGGACGTGGCTCGCGAAGCTGGCCACGATGATGCGCTTCTGGGCGTTAGCGAAGACGGTCCGCAGGACGTTGGAGATGTCCTTCTCGGGCGGAACGAAGCCCGGGACCTCGGCGTTCGTCGAGTCGGACAGGAGGAGGTCGATGCCCTCCTCGCTGAGCCGCGCGAACGCGTGCAGGTCGGTGAGGCGCCCGTCCATCGGGAGCTGGTCCATCTTGAAGTCGCCCGTGTGGACGACCATGCCCGCGGGGGTGCGGATGGCGACGGCCAGGGCGTCGGGGATGGAGTGGTTGACGGCGATGAACTCGCATTCGAAGGCGCCGATGCGCTCGCGCTGCCCCTCGCTCACCTCGAGGGTGTACGGGCGGATGCGGTGCTCCTGGAGCTTGGCCTCGATCAGCGCGAGGGTCAGCTTGGAGCCGATGAGCGGGATGTCGGGCTTCAGCCGGAGCAGGAAGGGGACGCCGCCGATGTGGTCCTCGTGGCCGTGCGTGAGCACGATGCCCTCGACGTCGTCGAGGCGGTCCCGGATGGTGGTGAAGTCAGGCAGGATCAGGTCGATTCCTGGCTGCTCCTCCTCCGGGAAGAGGACGCCGCAGTCGACGATGAGCAGTCGGCCGTCGTATTCGAAGACCGTCATGTTGCGGCCGATTTCCCCGAGGCCGCCGAGCGGGGTGACGCGCAGGCCGCCCTTGGGCAGTTTGGGAGGCGCGCCGAGTTCGGGATGCGGATGACTCAAAAGACTCTCCTCACCACGTACGCCACGTGCCGCTCAGGCACGTGGCGTACATGACATTCGTGCACTTGCTGTTGTCTGTGGCCGACCACGCCGGTCGGCATTCCTCGGATATTCAGTTATGAAGTCTGTTCAGAGCTGTACCCCGCCGGCCGCCAGGTCGATCTTGAGCTGGGCGGTTTCCTCCGGGGAGAGCTCCACCAGAGGCAGGCGCAACGGACCGGCGGGCAGGCCCTGGAGGGCCAGCGCGGCCTTGGTGGTGATGACCCCCTGGGTGCGGAACATCCCGGTGAAGACGGGGAGCAGCTTCTGGTGGATCTCGGTCGCCTTCTGGACGTCACCGTTGAGGTGGGCGTCGAGAAGGGCTCGCAGCTCCGGGGTGACGACATGGCCGACGACCGAGACGAAGCCGACCGCGCCGACGGAGAGCAGCGGGAGGTTGAGCATGTCGTCGCCGGAGTACCAGGCGAGGCCGCTGCGGGCGATGGCCCAGCTGGCGCGGCCCAGGTCGCCCTTGGCGTCCTTGTTGGCGACGATCCGCGGGTGGTCGGCGAGGCGGACGATCGTCTCGGTGTCGATCGGGACGCCGCTGCGGCCGGGGATGTCGTACAGCATCACCGGGAGCCCGGTGGAGTCCGCGATGGCCGAGAAGTGACGGAGCAGGCCCTCCTGCGGGGGCTTGTTGTAGTACGGCGTCACGGCGAGCAGGCCGTGTGCGCCGGCGCGTTCCGCGGCGCGTGCGAGCTCGATGCTGTGACGGGTGTCGTTCGTGCCGATGCCGGCGACGACATGGGCCCGGTCTCCGACCGCTTCGAGTACGGCCCGTACGAGCTGGTCTTTCTCCACGTCGCTGGTGGTGGGCGACTCACCGGTGGTGCCGTTGATGATCAGGCCGTCGTTGCCTGCGTCGACCAGATGCGCGGCCAGTCGCTGGGCGCCCGCGAGGTCGAGTCCGCCGTCCGCCGTGAAAGGCGTGACCATGGCGGTGAGGACCCTCCCGAAGGGGGTCTGCGGAGTGGAGATCGGAGCCATGGGTAACACGCTACTCGCTGCTCAGTCCGCGGTGTCCCCTCGGGGGACGTGACGTACAACGTGGTATGTGGAGCCCGGCACTGCCTGCTCGGGGGTTCAAGCAGTGCCGGGTCCGTTTGATCAGCCTAGATGAACTTCTCGAAACGCCGCAATACGGACACTTCTCGGGGCTGATCGGACATCTGTGCCCTACGGGGCGACGCGACCGTTGGCGTTGAAGGCGGCGTAGGTGAGCGGCATGAGCTTTGCCCACTGCTGCTCCATCCTCTCGCCGACCATCTCGATCTCGCGCTGCGGGAAGGAAGGGACCCTGGCATCCTCGTGCTGCGTCCTCAGGCCGAGGAAGTGCATCAGCGAGCGGGCGTTGCAGGTGGCGTACATGGAGGAGTAGAGGCCGACCGGGAGGACCGAGCGGGCCACCTCGCGGGCCACACCCGCGTCGAGCATCTCCTGGTACGCCTCGTACGCCTGACGGTACGAGTCCTGCATGACGCGGCCGGTGAGCTCCTGCTGCGCCTGGGTGCCCTCCACGAAGACGTACTTCCCGGGGCGGCCCTCCTGGACGAGCTTGCGCTCGGCGTCCGGGATGTAGAAGACGGGCTCCAGCCGGCGGTAGCGGCCGGACTCCTCGTTGTACGACCAGCCGGCACGGTGCCGCATGAACTCGCGGAAGACGAAGATCGGGGCGCTGATGAAGAAGGTCATCGAGTTGTGCTCGAATGGGCTGCCGTGGCGGTCGCGCATCAGGTAATTGATGAGGCCCTTGGAGCGCTCCGGGTCCTTCGAGAGCTCTTCGAGCGACTGCTCACCTGCCGTGGACACACGGGCGGCCCACAGTACGTCGGAGTCTCCCGCAGTGTGCTTCACCAGCTCGACGGTGACATCGCTGCGGAAGCTCGGCTTGATCTCGGTGGGGGTGTCGAGCACCAGGGGTCCTTCCAAGTGAACGCTGCGGCGGCGCCCACTCTAACGACGTACCCGTTCCAGGCGTCGCTGCCCCCCTCTGAGTAAATCTGTGGAATTCCGGCACCAAGCGGCGGTTCTGCTCGTCTGTACCAGTAGCAACGTCCCGTCACAGAATGGCAAGGAGAATCCCTGATGTTCCTCCCCCAGCAGCCGCTGGGCCGCGCCCCCGGGCGCGAGACCGTTCCGTTCGCATTCGTCGCCGAGGCCGACCGCTTCCGCAGCAACGTCACTCCCCCGCCCCGTGAACGGCCGACCCTGTCCGCTCTCGCGGGCCGTACGCTGATCGGGCTGACCGTCGTAGCGGGGCTGGTCGGCTCTCTTCTGTTCGGGCTCCCCGCTCTGGAGACCGGCAAGGCGACCGGGCAGGTGCAGCAGTCCGAGGCGTCGGATGGCCGCTGAGCCGTCCGGGCCCTGGGGTGGTCGCACCACATCCCCCTCGGTAGCCTCACCGGTCACAGCCCAATCGAGTGTGCTGGTGAGTGAGGATCAGTCGTGACCCTGCCTTTTCTGACGGCCGACCGTGCTTTCGGCGCTGCCGACGGTTCCGACGACGTCGCACTGCCCTTCGACGACCACGACCAGTGGCGGCGGCCCTACCGTCCCGGCCCGTGGCGGGTCGGAACGGCGGCGCTGCTACTGCTGCTCGCCTCGTTCGTGCTGCTCGCCGCGATGATCATCGCTTTCGCCGGTGCTCTGCCGGGCGCGGCGGTGTGTCTGCTGATCGGTGTCATGGTGATCGCCACCGCGCTCCGGCTGCTCCGCATGGGTACCTGGGTCAGCCGGAACGGAGTGCGCAGGGTGGCGTTCTTCTCCACCACCACGCTGTCGTGGGACCGCGCTTCGGCGCTGCGTACGGTGCAGCAGCCGGTGCGCTGGCTGGGGCTGCCGCGGACCGTGCAGGGACAGGCACTCGTCGTCGTACATCCGAACGACGAGCCGCTCCTGCTGCTCACCGACCACAACGCCGACTTCCTGTCCCGGCCCGAGGCCTTCGATCGTGCCACCGACACCGTGGAGGCCTGGGGCGACGAGTATCGGCGCGGCTAGGCCTCTCGTCCGGACAGGCCGGATCAGCTCGGCAGCGGCCTGCCGTCGTGCAGGGCGATCGCGCGCTGCATCGCCCTGCGCGCGCGTGGGGTGTCACGCGCATCGTGGTAGGCGACGGCCAGCCGGAACCAGCAGCGCCAGTCGTCCGGTGAATCCTCGGTCTCGGCACGGCGCTTGGCGAACACCTCGTCCGCCGAGTCCCGGTCGATACGCCCGCCGGGCGTACGGGCCAGCTCGTCCACCGGCAGCCCGCCCTCGGCGTCCAGTTCGGCGGCGAGGGCGTTGGCCTTCTTGACGAACTCGGTGTTCTTCCACAGGAACCAGACGCCGATCACCGGCAGGATCAGCACAGCGGCACCGAAGGTGACGGTCAGCGCGGTGCCTTGCTGGAGCAGCATCACACCACGGCTGCCGACCAGGACGAAGTAGACGACCAGGACGGCCGCCGTGACGAAGTACGAGATCTTTGCGCGCATGGTCGAGGTCCTGCTCAGCCCAGGTCGAGGAAGTTTTCCAGGCCGAACGTGAGGCCGGGAGTGGACACCACACGGCGCACGCCGAGCAGGATGCCGGGCATGAAGCTGCTGTGGTGCAGAGAGTCGTGCCTGATGGTCAGGGTCTCGCCCTCGCCGCCGAGCAGGACCTCCTGATGGGCCAGGAGGCCGCGCAGCCGCACCGCGTGCACGGGGACGCCGTCGACGTCGGCGCCGCGTGCGCCGTCCAGGGCGGAGACGGTGGCGTCGGGCTGCGGCGCGCAGCCGGCCTCCGCACGGGCAGCGGCGATGAGCTGGGCGGTGCGGGTCGCGGTGCCGCTCGGGGCATCGGCCTTGTTCGGGTGGTGCAGTTCGACGACCTCGACGGACTCGAAGTAGCGCGCAGCCTGCTGGGCGAACTTCATGGTGAGAACGGCGCCGATGGAGAAGTTGGGTGCGATGAGCACCCCAGTCCCGGGCGAGGCGGTGAGCGAGGCACGGAGCTGCGCGAGGCGTTCGTCGGTCCAGCCCGTGGTGCCGACGACCGCGTGCATCCCGTGGCGTACGCAGAAGTCGAGGTTGCCCATCACCGACGCCGGGACGGTCAGCTCGACGACGACCTGGGCGCCGGACTCCACGAGGGTCTCCAGCTTGTCGTCCCGGCCGAGGGCAGCGACCAGTTCCATGTCGTCGGCGGCCTCGACGGCCCGTACGGCCTCGGAGCCGATTCGGCCCTGGGCACCCAGAACGGCCACGCGCAGCTTGCTCATTGCTCTTCCTTACGGGTTAGGAGACCGCTTCGTGGAGGCGGTCCGCCTGCTTGTCCTTGAGCGGGCCGATCACCGACAGCGACGGGCGCTGTCCCAGTACGTCGCGGGCCACCGCGCGTACCTCGTCGGGGGTGACCGCGGATATGCGGGCGAGCATCTCGTCGACCGACATCTGCGAGCCCCAGCACAGTTCGCTCTTGCCGATGCGGTTCATCAGCGCGCCCGTGTCCTCCAGGCCCAGCACGGTGGAACCGGAGAGCTGGCCGACGGCGCGGCTGATCTCGTCGTCCGCGAGGCCCTCGGAGGCGACCCGGTCGAGCTCGTCGCGGCAGATCTTGAGGACGTCGTGGACCTGGCTCGGGCGGCAGCCCGCGTAGACGCCGAACAGGCCGGTGTCGGCGAAGCCCGAGGTGTACGAGTACACGCTGTAGGCGAGACCGCGCTTCTCCCGGACCTCCTGGAACAGCCGCGAGGACATACCGCCGCCGAGCGCGGTGTTCAGCACGCCGAGCGCCCAGCGGCGCTCGTCGGTGCGGGCGAGGCCCGGCATGCCGAGCACGACGTGTGCCTGCTCGGTCCTGCGGCTTTGCAGGTCGACGCGGCCCGCGGTGCGCAGGGCACGGTGTCCGTCCCGGGGCGGGGTGGGGACCGCGTCCGTACGGGACAGGGCGCCGGCCTGCTCGAAGGCGCGGCGGACCTGTCGTACGACCGTCTGGTGGTCGATGTTGCCCGCTGCTGCGACGACGAGGTGGGTCGGGTCGTAGTGCTTCTTGTAGAAGCGGCGGACACGGTCCGCGCCGAGTGCGTTGACCGTGTCGACGGTGCCGAGGACCGGACGGCCCAGCGGGGTGTCGCCGAACATGGTGTGCGCGAACAGGTCGTGCACGCAGTCGCCCGGGTCGTCCTCGGTCATCGCGATCTCTTCGAGAATCACGCCCCGCTCGGCGTCGACGTCCTCCTGCAGGATCAGCGAGCCGGTGAGCATGTCGCAGACCACGTCGATGGCGAGCGGCAGATCGGTGTCGAGCACCCGTGCGTAGTAGCAGGTGTACTCCTTCGCCGTGAAGGCGTTCATCTCGCCGCCGACCGCGTCGATCGCGGACGAGATGTCGAGGGCGGAGCGCTTGTGCGTGCCCTTGAACAGGAGGTGCTCGAGGTAGTGCGTGGCGCCGCCGAGTGAGGGCGTCTCGTCGCGTGAGCCGACGTTCGCCCAGATCCCGAAGGTGGCGGAGCGCACGGAGGGCAGGGACTCGGTGACGATACGCAGTCCGCCGGGAAGCGTGGTGCGACGGACCGTACCGATGCCGTCCTTGCCGGGGAGAAGTGTTTGGGTACGGGCGACGGCCCGCGCCTCCGAGGAGGTGCGGGCCGTCGTCCTGGAACTACGGGACGTCACTTGGCGGCGTCGTCCTTCGTCTCGGGGTCCGAGCTCTCTTCGCCCTCGATCACGGGGATCAGGGAGAGCTTGCCGCGGGAGTCGATCTCGGCGATCTCGACCTGGACCTTGGAGCCCACGGCGACGACGTCCTCGACGTTCTCCACGCGCTTGCCGCCGGCAAGCTTGCGGATCTGCGAGATGTGCAGCAGGCCGTCCTTGCCCGGGAGCAGGGACACGAACGCACCGAAGGTGGTCGTCTTGACGACCGTGCCCAGGTAGCGCTCGCCGACCTCCGGCATGGTCGGGTTGGCGATGCCGTTGATCGTGGCGCGGGCGGCCTCGGCGGCCGGCCCGTCGGCGGCACCGATGTAGATGGTGCCGTCGTCCTCGATCGTGATGTCGGCGCCGGTGTCCTCCTGGATCTGGTTGATCATCTTGCCCTTGGGGCCGATGACCTCACCGATCTTGTCCACCGGGATCTTGACCGTGATGATCCGCGGGGCGTTCGGGGACATCTCGTCCGGGACGTCGATGGCCTCGTTCATCACGTCGAGGATGTGGAGGCGGGCGTCGCGGGCCTGCTTCAGCGCGGCGGCCAGGACCGAGGCGGGGATGCCGTCGAGCTTGGTGTCGAGCTGGAGCGCGGTGACGAAGGTCTTCGTACCGGCGACCTTGAAGTCCATGTCACCGAAGGCGTCCTCCGCACCGAGGATGTCGGTGAGGGCGACGTAGTGCGTCTCGCCGTCGATCTCCTGGGAGATCAGACCCATGGCGATACCGGCGACGGGGGCCTTGAGCGGCACACCGGCGTTCAGCAGCGACATGGTGGAGGCGCAGACCGAGCCCATGGACGTCGAGCCGTTGGAGCCCAGCGCCTCGGAGACCTGGCGGATCGCGTACGGGAACTCCTCGCGCGACGGCAGCACCGGCACGATGGCGCGCTCGGCGAGCGCACCGTGGCCGATCTCGCGGCGCTTGGGCGAGCCCACGCGGCCGGTCTCACCGACGGAGTACGGCGGGAAGTTGTAGTTGTGCATGTAGCGCTTGCGGGTCACCGGGGAGAGGGTGTCCAGCTGCTGCTCCATACGGAGCATGTTGAGGGTGGTGACGCCCAGGATCTGGGTCTCGCCACGCTCGAACAGAGCCGAGCCGTGCACGCGCGGGATGGCCTCGACCTCGGCGGCGAGCGTACGGATGTCCGTGACGCCACGGCCGTCGATGCGGACCTTCTCCTTGATGACGCGTTCGCGGACCAGCTTCTTGGTCAGCGCGCGGTAGGCACCGGAGATCTCCTTCTCGCGGCCCTCGAACTGCGGGAGCAGCTTCTCGGCGGCGATCTCCTTGATGCGGTCGAGCTCGGCCTCGCGCTCCTGCTTGCCGGCAATGGTCAGCGCCTGGGCGAGCTCACCCTTGACAGCGGCAGTCAGCGCCTCCAGGACGTCGTCCTGGTAGTCGAGGAAGACCGGGAAGTCGCCGGTCGGCTTGGCAGCCTTGGCGGCGAGGTCCGACTGAGCCTTGCACAGGACCTTGATGAAGGGCTTGGCAGCCTCGAGACCTGCGGCGACGACCTCCTCGGTCGGCGCCTCGGCGCCGCCCTTGACAAGCTCGATCGTCTTCTCGGTGGCCTCGGCCTCGACCATCATGATCGCGACGTCGCCGTCCTCCAGGACGCGACCGGCGACCACCATGTCGAAGACGGCGTCCTCGAGTTCGGTGTGCGTCGGGAAGGCGACCCACTGGCCCTTGATCAGGGCGACACGGGTGCCGCCGATCGGGCCGGAGAAGGGCAGGCCGGCCAGCTGCGTGGAGCAGGAGGCGGCGTTGATCGCGACCACGTCGTACAGGTGGTCGGGGTTGAGCGCCATGATCGTCTCGACGATCTGGATCTCATTGCGCAGGCCCTTCTTGAAGGACGGGCGCAGCGGGCGGTCGATCAGGCGGCAGGTGAGGATCGCGTCCTCGGAGGGCCGGCCCTCACGACGGAAGAAGGAGCCGGGGATCTTACCGGCTGCGTACATCCGCTCCTCGACGTCCACCGTCAGGGGGAAGAAGTCGAGCTGGTCCTTCGGCTTCTTGGAAGCCGTGGTGGCCGACAGCACCATGGTGTCGTCGTCCAGGTACGCCACGGCGGAGCCGGCGGCCTGCTTGGCCAGGCGGCCCGTCTCGAAGCGGATGGTGCGGGTGCCGAAAGTGCCGTTGTCAATGACGGCCTCGGCGTAGTGGGTCTCGTTCTCCACTAGCGGTTTCTCCTACGTTTCGTCTTTTCGTCCATGCACCCGTGTGGTGGAGGACGATGATGGAGAAGCGCGCCTGGGGTGCGGGCCGGTCTTCGATCGAAGCACCCGGATTGTGGTGTCCGGGGGCCACTACCGAGGACCGGCGGCGAGGAGGCGGCTTCTCGCTCGATGGATGTGGCGTTGTGTGACCAGACTAATTGGCGTCCGGCACATCGCGCACGTACAGCAAAGGGAGCGGCCCCCTAAGAGTGGGAACCGCTCCCTTCACGGCGTCTTACTTGGCACCGCCGGCCGCGCCACGGCGGATGCCGAGGCGGTCGACCAGGGTACGGAAGCGCTGGATGTCCTTCTTGGCCAGGTACTGCAGCAGGCGGCGGCGCTGGCCGACCAGGATCAGCAGACCACGACGGGAGTGGTGGTCGTGCTTGTGGGTCTTGAGGTGCTCGGTCAGGTCCGAGATACGGCGGGAGAGCATCGCGACCTGGACCTCGGGGGAGCCGGTGTCGCCCTCCTTGGTGCCGAACTCGGCGATGAGCTGCTTCTTCGTGGCGGCGTCGAGAGACACTCGGTACTCCTCATGGTGTTCGTGCGCCCACGAGTGCCCCTGGTCTTTGTCTCAGGGGAGCTTCCGTGACTCGGAGGCGAAGGTCCGATGAGCGCTGCACTCCGGAATCTGCGGGACTCCGGGTATCGCGTACACAAACGGCCGTCACACAGCGTACCAGCCGCTTCAGGACGTCAGCGCCCGGATCGAGTGGTAGACGTCGAACACGGCGAGGCACAGGGGGATGAGCGTCAGCAGCACGAACGCCTCGGCGATCTCCAGGAAACGCCCCCAGAACGGCGTGACACCCTTGCGCGGCACGATCAGCCCGATGGCGATGATCAGCGCAGCGATTCCGGCGACAGCGGCGGCCAGCCAGATCGTACGGATGTCGAGAGCCGCGCTGTCGCCCCTCAGGGCGTCGCGCATCAGTGCCGCCGGAGGGTTCAGGCACAGCCCCAGCCCGAGCAGCGCGAGGGAGCCGAGACCCGCCGCGAGGGCGCAGCCGACCTGGGCCGTGTAGCGGAAGAGGTGGGCGCGCATCAGCATGGCGACGCCGGTGGCGAGAGCCAGCAGCTGGCCCCACACGTTGTCCGAGAAGCCGAGCACCGCCGAGGATCCGACGGCGACGAGGGCGCAGCCGCCGACGAGGCCCACCAGCAGCTCGTGGCCGCGCCGTGCCTGGGCGGCGATGCGCTCGCCGTCGACGGGCCCCTGGGGCTCGGGGTCGGACCCGTAGTCACCGACGGAGGTCCGGGGCGGCTCGAAGCCGATAGGAAGGCGGGCGAAGCGTGTGGAGAGGCCGGGCAAAAAGGCGAGGGCGCCCACGGCGAGCGGCGAGCACGCCGCGGCGGTCTCGGTCGGCTCCAGCTTGGTCAGGATGGCGACGAAGGTCACCAGCAGGCCGATGCCGGCAGCGAAGACGAACGCCACGAAGGGGCCGTCCCCGGCCGGCGCGACGATCATGAGGATCACGGCCACGACGAGGACGGCGGCGCAGGCGAGCAGGAACTGCAGCCTGCCGATGCCCTGCCCCTCCGCCGGCGCAAGAAGACCGGCGCCGGCCACAGCGGCATTGGCCATGGCACCGATACCCAGAGCGACGGCCGAGCCGCGGTCGTCGTACACCCGGGCGCGCACGCCGGCCAGGGCGAGCAGCAGGACGCCGGTGACGGCCGCCAGGATGCCCGGCAGGCCGTGCATGTCGTGCCGCGGGTCGGCGCTCCACAGGACGAAGGCGACCAGCACCAGCAGGACCGAACCGCCGAAGAGCCCGGCGCCGCGCATCAGGCTGTCGGTCCACAGCGTGCGGTCGCGGGCGACCGCGGAGGCGACGGCATCGGAGACATCGTCGAAGACGGCCGGCGGCAGCGACTCGGCGAAGGGCCGCAGGGAGAGCAGTTCGCCGTCGAGGATCCGCTGGGCGGCGAGCGAACGGGAGCCGTCGAGCACGGTGCCGTCGCGGCGCACCAGGTGGTAGCCGACGGGAGCGCCCGGTGCCGGGCTCTGTCCGGACAGGCGCAGGAGCTCCGGGTAGAGGTCCGCGACGGGGATGTCCTCGGGCAGTGCCACGTCGACGCGCCCGTCCGGCGCGACGACCGTGACCCGGCAGAAGCCGGTGCCGCCGCTGGACGGAGTCGCGGGAGCCGGCTGGCCGGCTCCGGTGGGCGCGGCTGGGGCCGTCATACTCACCTGCTGCTTCCCCTCGTGAATCTCTCGGATCGTTGGACTGGCGTTGCGCTCCGAATGACCCTTTTTTTGCGGTAGTTCATGGGTGCGCAAACACGTCGCGCCACCCTACCGCCCACCCGTTACCTCGTACGCCAGTAGGATCCCTCACCGCGGATGGAACCCGTCGCCACGGGGGCGCCGATAGGAACATTTCCATCCGGCAAGGGAATTGGTGAGCTGTGAGTCAGATCGTCGTCAAGCGCCCACCACGGGCCCTGCCGTCCGAAGTACCCAGCGAGCAGGTGCAGGTGCAACCCCCGCCCGAACTGCCCAGAGGGCAGCAGGAGGGCGCACTCATGCAGTTGCTGCCGATGCTGGGTATGGGCGGTTCGGTCGTCTTCTTCTTCATGACGCCGAATCCCATCATGCGGATCATGGGCATGATCATGATCGCGTCCACGGTCGGCATGGCCATCGCCATGCTCGTGCGCTACCGGCGCGGCACCCAGGGGCAGCTGGCAGATCTGCGGCGCGACTACCTGAAGTACCTGACGCAGACCAGGCGCAGCGTGCTGCGCACCGCGAGTCTTCAGCGGGATGCACAGTTCTATCTCCACCCCTCCCCCGAGCAGTTGTGGGCGCTGGTCGCCGAAGGCAGCCGGGTGTGGGAACGCCGTGTCGGCGATCCCGACTTCGCACAGGTACGCATCGGCCTGGGAAGCCAGCAGCTGGCCACCCCCCTCATCGCCCCCGACACCGCCCCCGTCGATGACCTCGAGCCGCTCACGGCCGGAGCGATGCAGCAGTTCCTCACCGCGCACGGCACCCTTGACGGCCTGCCCATGGCCGTATCGCTGCGCGCCTTCTACCACTTGACGGTGAGCGGTGAGCCGGAGTCCGTCCGGTCGGCGGCCCGCGCGATGGTCGGGTCGCTCGCCTCCCTGCATTCCCCCGAGGACCTGGTCATCGCCATCGCCGCCGGGTCGGAAGCGGCTGCGCAGTGGGAGTGGGCGAAGTGGCTCCCGCACGTCCAGGCCCCGGGTGCCGGCGACGGCGCGGGCAGCCGGCGGATGATCACCACCGATGCACGGGACCTGCAGGACATGCTCGCCGGGCGTCTCGACGGACGCCCGCGCTTCCAGGGCGGCAATCACCCGCTCCTGGACCAGCCGCACATCGTCGTCGTGCTCGACGGACAGTCGATTCCCGCCATGTCGGCGCTCGCGGCGGCTGAGGGTCTGCAGGGTGTGACCATCATCGAGGTCGTGCCGGGCGAAATGACCGGCGCTCGCGGCGGGTTGTCGGTGGTCGTGCACCGTGATTCGCTGCAGCTGGAGTCGGGACACGGCCTGGTGTACGACGGAGCACCCGACCGGCTGAGTCTCGAAGCCGCCGAGGCGCTCGCCCGCCAACTCGCGCCCCTTCGGGTCGCCTCGGGCTCGGACGACGACGAACCCCTGCTCGCCAACCTCGACTTCACCGACCTTCTGAACCTCGGTGACGCGGCGTCCGTCGATGTGAGCCGTACCTGGCGCCCCCGTTCCCAGTCGGAGCGGCTGCGCGTACCGATCGGCGTGGGCGAGGACGGCGCGCCCGTGATGCTCGATCTCAAGGAAGCGGCTCAGGAGGGCATGGGCCCGCACGGCCTGTGCGTGGGTGCCACCGGTTCCGGCAAGTCCGAGCTGCTGCGCACGCTCGTGCTGGGCCTTGCCGTCACACACTCCTCGGAGACGCTCAACTTCGTCCTCGCGGACTTCAAGGGTGGCGCCACCTTCGCCGGTATGTCCCAGATGCCCCACGTCGCGGCGGTGATCACCAACCTGGCGGACGATCTGACCCTGGTGGACCGCATGGGCGACTCCATCCGCGGTGAGCTGAACCGCCGCCAGGAGATGCTGCGTGACGCCGGCAACTACGCCAACATCCACGACTACGAGAAGGCGCGCGCCGCCGGCGCCCCGCTGCAGCCCATCCCGTCGCTCGTTCTCGTCATCGACGAGTTCAGCGAACTCCTCACCGCCATGCCGGACTTCATCGAGATGTTCGTGCAGATCGGACGTATCGGACGTTCGCTGGGCGTCCATCTGCTGCTGGCGTCCCAGCGGCTGGAGGAGGGCCGTCTGCGGGGACTCGAGACGTACCTGTCGTACCGGATCGGTCTGCGCACCTTCTCCGCGGCCGAGTCGCGTGCGGCGATCGGCGTGCCCGACGCCTACCAGCTGCCCAATGTGCCTGGTTCCGGGTACCTGAAGTTCGGTACGGACGAGATGGTGCGCTTCAAGGCGGCGTACGTCTCCGGGGTGTACCGCGACAACCAGCACACGGCTGTCGCCGGTGGTCCCCTTCCGGTGGACCGCAGGCCGGTGCCGTTCACCGCGGCCCCCGTCCCGGTCCGCTACATCGAACCCACCTCCCAGACACGGGTGCCGGACGCACGGACGGCCGAGGACGACGCGCTCGCGGACTCCGTACTCGATGTGATCGTGCGGCGGCTCGAGGGCCGGGGCGCGGAGGCGCATCAGGTGTGGCTGCCGCCGCTGGACAACCCGCCGCCGCTGGACGCCCTCCTGCCCGGCCTTGCCGATGTGGAGGGCCGCGGTCTGACGCAGCCCGGGTACGAGGGCGCCGGCCGGCTCGTCGTACCGCTGGGCGTCGTCGACAAGCCGTACGAGCAGCGCCGCGACACCCTCTACCGGGACTTCTCCGGCGCGGCCGGCCACATGCAGATCGTGGGCGGTCCGCAGTCGGGCAAGTCGACCCTGCTGAGGACGATCGTCTCGGCCTTCGCGCTGACTCACACTCCGCAGGAAGTGCAGTTCTACGGCCTCGACTTCGGCGGTGGCGGCTTGTCGTCCGTCGCGGGCCTGCCGCACGTGGGTGGCGTCGCATCGCGCCTCGACCCGGAGAAGGTGCGGCGCACGGTGGCCGAGGTGTACGGCATCCTGGCGCGGCGCGAGGAGTTCTTCCGCAGCTCGGGCGTCGATTCGATCGCCACGTACCGCAGGCTGCGGGCGCGCGGAGAGATCTCCGCCACGGAGCAGCCGTGGGGTGACGTCTTCCTGGTCATCGACGGCTGGGGCAACTTCCGCACCGACTACGAAGGCCTGGAGCCTGCCGTCGTGGACATCGCGGCGCGCGGACTGGGCTACGGCATCCACGTGATCCTCACGGCGTCGCGTTCGATGGAGGTCCGCTCCAACCTCAAGGACCACCTGATGAACCGGCTCGAGCTGCGTCTGGGCGACACCATGGACTCGGAGGTGGACCGCAAGGTCGCCGTCAACGTCCCGACGGGTGTGCCGGGACGCGGTATCACGCCGGAGAAGCTCCACTTCATGGGCGCCGTGCCGCGCATCGACGGCATCAACTCCGACAGCGACCTGTCCGAGGCCACGGCCGCGATGGCGCAGGAGGTCTCACGGCACTGGACCGCGCCGGGCGCCCCGTCGGTGCGGCTGCTGCCGCGCGAACTGCCGGTGCGGGACCTTCCGGCGGGCTTCGCGGAGCCGAAGCGGGGTGTGGCCTTCGCCATCGACGAGAACAGCCTGGAACCGGTCTTCGTCAACTTCGACCGCGACCCGTTCTTCCTGGTGTTCGGTGAGAGCGAGTCCGGCAAGTCCAACCTTCTGCGGCTACTCATCAAGCAGGTGACGGAGAGGTACGACGGCGACTCGGCCAAGTTCTTCGTGATCGACAACCGGCGCGCGCTGCTTGACGTCACCCCGGCCACGCACCTGGCGGAGTACGTTCCCATGTCCAACAACATGGACCACCACGTGGACGCGCTGGCCGACCTGATGCAGCGCCGTACACCGTCGGCCGATGTCACGGCCCAGCAGCTGCGGGACCGCAGCTGGTGGCGTGGCCCCTCCGTGTACGTCGTGGTCGACGACTACGACCTGGTGTCCACGTCGAGCGGCAATCCGCTGGCCAAGCTCACGGAACACCTGCCGTTCGCGCGCGATGTGGGCGTGCGTTTCATCATCGCCCGCAGCGGGGCGGGAGCGAGCCGGTCCTCGTACGAACCCTTCATGCAGCGGATGATGGAGCTCGGCGCACAGGGTGTGCTGCTCTCCGGCGACCCGCAGGAAGGCGACGTGCTCGGCGGCGTCAGGATGCGGCCGATGCCGGCGGGCCGGGGCGTCTTCGTCTCACGGCAGAGGGGGAATCCGCTGGTGCAGACAGGGCTCATGCCGGGCGAGCAGTCCTGATGATCGGGGCCGCGGTCTTCGCGGGCGTGTTCGCGGTGGCGTTCGTCGACTTCGGCCGGTTCGTCGACCCCCGCAAGCTTTAGGTTGATGTCGATACGGAATTGAAGCGTCCATCGTGGTACGGGATAAGGAGCCCTGCGAATGGCTTGGGACGAGTGGGAGCAATTGAAGGCATCGGCAGCCGAGAACGAGTCGGCGCAGATGCAGCTCAACGGGCTGCCGCCCGAGGACAGACCCAATGCCGGAAGCCCGCAGGGCGACCTCACGGTGCACCAGAAGGATCTGGCGAAGATCGGTGACCACGCCTTCACGCTGTACAACCGGCTGTGGAAAGAAGCACGCGTCACGAGCACGGACGGGGCCGGAACCGACCTGGACTCGCAGGGCTTCGCGCTCGGCAAGGCGCTGCAGCACGTGTCGACCCGGTGGGACAAGCAGCTCGGGTCCGTGATGGACGCGTGCGCGCTGATCTCGAACCACATGGACTTCACCAAGAACGCGCACGCCGGCGACGAAGTCTTCATCGAACGGCATGTGAGCAGCATCTACACGCTCGACGCCGGGTTCGACGAGGACTGGGCCAAGCAGGGCGAGAAGAACCCGGTGTACGGGGAGAAGGACAAGAAGAAGGACGAGGACTGAGGGCCTGATGGATTTCGACGCTCTGCACTCGGCCAACTTCAAGCTGCTCGACGACACGGTCACCGACTGGACGAGCATGCTGACCAAACTGGAAACGCTGAAGAAGGACGCCCAGGAGGGACTGCACGGTCAGGCCAACAAGGCCAACTGGACTGGCTACAACGCCACCGTCTCACGTGAGTTCATAGGCAAGACCGCCGGAGAGTTCGGCGATGCCGTCACCCAGGCGACGTCCATCCGCGACATCATGCGCGACACACGCGACGAGCTGAAGACGCAGCAGCGTCTACTTGAGGAGGCCATCGAGCGCGGCCGGCGCAAGAACCTCACGGTGACCGCGAACGGCGGCGGTTTCACCGTACGGGAGAACCCTGACAAGAAAGCACCGGGCGGTCAGTCGGACCTCGACGCCCTGCGCGATGAACTCCAGGGGATCCTGAACAAGGCGACCGAGATCGACAGCACCGCCGCCACGTCACTCAAGGCGCTGGTGGACCTCACGGACCACGGCTTCTCGGACGCCAAGTACAAGGACCGCGACACTGCCGCCGCCGCCGTCAAGGAGGCCGAGCGACTCGCGGCCCTGGCGAAGAAGAAGCCGGAGGACATGACGCCGGCGGACTTCGACGCGCTGAAGTCGGGCCTGGAGAAGTACTCCGGTGACGAGATCTTCGCCGAGCACTTCGCGACGACGCTCGGCCCGCAGGGGACACTCAACTTCTGGGCGGGCATCAACGACCCTCGTGCCGCGTACAAGGTCGGCCGCGATCGCGTGGACCAGTACGACGACCTCCAGAAGTACCTGAGCCTGACCCTCGCCACAGCCTCTCAGGCGGACACGCCCGAGATGTCCCGCTGGAAGGTCGACATGGTCAACCTCGGCGACCAGCCCATCTCCAAGAACAGCACCACCATGGGCTTCCAGGTCATGAGCAACCTCATGCGCTGGGGCGACTACGACGACCGGTTCCTGACGGACTACGGCACCAAACTGATCGAGACCGAGAAGAAGATGACCGACAACGGTCGTCACGTGCCGATGGCCTGGCAGCACATGGGAATGGACCCGCTCCTCAACCGCACGGGCTCCGACTCAGGATCCGACCCCATGACCGGCTTCCTCAAGGCTCTGGCGAACAGCCCGGACGCGGCCACCGACTTCTTCAACGCGGACTTCGTCACCAAGGACGAGGACCACGAGTTCGAAGAGGATTCCGACGGCAACGGCAAGAACGAGAAGCGGGAGCTGAGCAACTTCGACTACCTCTTCGAGGAGCGGGACTGGCCCCAGGAGAGGGACGACAAGGGCGAGGACAGCATCGAGGGCCGCAACAACCTGGCCCAGGCGCTCGAGGCCGCGACGACCGGTCACCCCGCGGGCGAACTGCCGACCGAGGACACTCCGCCGCACAGCCCGGAGCAGGCGCGGCTCATGGAGAACCTCGTGGCATCGATCTCCGAGGACAACAAGCGCCTCACGGATCACTCGTACATGTCGGACAGCATCGGCCAGATCGCTTCCGAATACCTGCCCGACATCAACCGGGCGACCACGGACACCAACCCGAGCGCCGACGCCACGCAGACGGAGAAGGAAGCTCGCGACCGGGTCGAGAAGCTGTTCCCCGTGGCCGGCAGCGAAGCCGTCATGCATCACCGGGACGTCTCACGGTTCCTGCTCACGATCGGTCAGGACCCCGAGGGGTACGCCGCGGTCGAGGTCGGCCAGAAGGCATACATGGCCAACCTGATGGACTACCACCTCAACCCGGACCTCCCGGCGGACCAGCGCTACAGCGGCAACAAGCAGCTGCTCGTCAGCGAGATCGCCCATGCCTCCGGTGAGGTCTCGGGAACGCTCAACGTCGGCCGTCAGGAGGCAGTCGCCGGCCCCGCAGAGGAAGCGGACAAGAAGTACGAACAGTCCGTGGCTCAGTGGAAGAACGCCGTGTCGGGCGGCATCGGCACCGGCATCGGTGTAGGAGTCTCGTTCATCGCGAGTCCGGTGGTCGGTGCCGCGGTCGGTGGTGGCGCCAGCACGGTGAGCAGCCTGATCCTGGAAGAGCTGTTCCAGGACGCCGAGGGCAACGCGAAGGACGCGGCGGGCGCGAAGATGGGCGAGGACTGGGAGAGCGGCCTGGACGCCAACATCAAGTACACCCAGAACGCCGCGGCCGAGGCCGCCAAGGCCCACAAGCTGCCCGACGAGGGCGACATCGCCGAGTGGGCACGCACGGGCGCACGGGACGGTTACCAGCACGGCGGTGACTTCTCGGGCCGTGTGGCACCTGAGCTCCAGACGGACATCTGACGCGTATCAACGGCGTCACAGACCCGAGCCGCTCCGCCCTGTGACGCCCCGACCGAATTTCTCATCCGGAAGGACCGTGAAAGTGATCCTGAGCGCACCGAGTCACACGGCGCGAACGCTGGCGGCCTGTGCGGGCCTGACGGCGATGCTCATGCTCACGGCATCGTGCTCCTCGCCGACCCGCGAGTACGCGGTTCCCACCGATCTGTGCGGTGTGAAGGTCGCGGCTTCGGCGCTGGAGCCCGTCCTGCCCCCTGGGGAGAAGGTCAGCCTGCACCCGTCGGATGTCGGCGGCAACAAGCGCTGCCGGCTTCACGTCGACGACGAGTCGGCGCTGTCCGCCAGCATCGAGCCCTGGGAGAAGGACGCTACGGCACAGGACGTCGCGCGGGTGGCACTCGACGTCGATCCGGCGGACACCCCGAGCAAGGACCGCCGCTTCCTGTACTCGAAGAAGGGGGCCGTGGGACGCGTCGAGTGCCCCGACGCGAACAGCTCGGACCAATTGCTCTGGGCGACGGTCAGGGTGACGCACGACGACGCCACGGAGGCCGAGATGCACAAGCTCATCGCGGCCTACGCCGACGCTGTCCCGACATCAGGAGCATGCAGCGACAGGCTGAAGTGACGCATCGGCGGAACGTTCCCGACACCCCCGCGGTGACGGCAACGGGCGAGCTCAGCCGCACACGTCACCGGCCTTGAGAAATCATCCGCGGTGATCGCGCGGCGCGCGATGCGTGAACTCCGGGAGCACGGCCTGATCTTCACCGCCCCCGGCAAGGGCTCATACGTCACTCCCACCGACGAGACGTCGGCTCCCTCCCCCGAGGAGCCCGACGAGGCGTGAGTGGGTGCGGGCTGCGGGCAGCGTTCAAGCAGCCGGGGCACGCCCACGTACGACCACGCGTAGAAGGGCTTCGGGGGCCTCGATAGGCTCTCCCGGTTGACGGCACGGGCAGAGGGGATTCGCAGATGGAACGAGGGCGCACGGAACGGCCCTCCGGTAACGGCCCGCGCCACATAGGCCCGTACCAGCTGATCACCCGGCTCGACCCGACCGGCCCCGGCGTCCCGCTCGCGCCGAAACTCCGGTTCGTCGCGCGCAGCGCAAACGGCGAAGGAGAAGAATAATTCCTTGAGCGCTGCGGCCGCGAGGAATGCTGCAGCAGCGCACCGCTACCCCTATGTCGGCAAGGTCGAGGAATGGGCACGTATGGGCACTGCGGACGGCTTCAACGACGCTTCCACCGCAGGCCGACGCATGGCGGACGACCTCGAGACGGAGATTCCCACGTGCGGCGCGTTGTCCGAGACACCGCCCACACCGCTGCCGCCTGCACTTCGACGGCGCGTCAGTTCTCTCTGCCGGCATCGAACGCTGGGAAGAGGACACTTCGGCGCAAGACGTTGCACGCGGGACTCCAGCCGTCGATCCGCTCGACACTCAGAGCGAAGACCACCGGTTCGGAGTCATCATCCAGGGCGTCGACCGGTCCCGCGTACTCACCGCCAGCGCGATCATGACAGCGTGCGGTGGCGCCCGGAGATGGGCGACGACCTGCGAGTGATGGAGGGGCTGGTCGCGGCGGCGTCGTGACGGGTGCCGGTGTACGCCGAGGCCCGGACCGCGCGGACGCGGGCCGGGCCTCTGGTGTTCCTCAGGCCGCCGGAAGCCTGGGCAGTTCCTTCGGGAAGGTCCGCGACTCCTTGCACTCGACAGCCTTGTACGTGTGACGAGCCAGCTGGTAGGCGAAGTCGACGAGGACCTGCCGCAACTCGTCCCCCTGGACGCGGGTCTTGCCGATGGTGCGGGCGTCGACGGTCAGCGCGTAGGCCTCCCGCGCCTCGCCTGGCTTCTTGCCGGGCGGGGTGCAGGGGACGTACACGTACGCGTGGTCCGGGTGCACCACGGCTCTGATGTCGCCGGACGACACATCCACAGGGTCCACGACGTACGGCTCCTTCGCGTAGTAGTCACGCCACGGGCCGGGAGCCGAGTCACGGGACTCCACCTCTCCCGAGATGACGGAGCCACCGCTGGTGCGTACGTAGCAGGCGAAGAAGAAGTTGCCGTCCGACCGGTTCTGCCGGAGCTTCCCTCGCTCCTCGGCCGAACGCGCCGAGGGCAGGGCACGCGCCGCCGTCTCCCGGTCCACCGCACCGTCGCACGGCCGGGCCGACAGCCGGTCGACGCCCTTGGTGAAGATCTCCAGGTACCCGAAGACCGTGCCGACCGCCACCAGGAAGCCTATTCCCGCGGTCGCGAGGCGTTTCTTCCGACGTGCCTGCATATGTCTGCTCACATCTACTCGAGAATCACGCGGCCGGGCGGGCGCGGATTTCTTCCATCATGGAGTCGGCGTCGGTCCAGCCCTGTTCGAGGGCCACCCGGACCAGCTCGTTCGCCTCGTCGTCCGTCAGTTCCTTGGAACCGTGCGAGCTGATGGCCTCGGCGATACTGCTCTGGGTCTGCGCCTTGGCCGACTCCATGGTGTCGTTCAGCGTCCCACCGGAGGCGTAGAGGGCCCTGTCCAGCGCTCCCTGCTGCTCCTGGCCCTTCAGGAGGGTGTCCACGGCGATACCGGCGACTCCGCCGAAGAAACCGCTGGCCGCAGCGCCCGTCATGGCGGCGCCCGCGCCCACGGGCACCAGGGCGACGCTGCCCACGTTCACGCCGGCGGCGAGGAAGGCCTTGACCACGTCTCCCTTCGACTTGAGGGCGTCGTTCGCGTCCTTCTCGGCTCCCAGGTCGCCGGCGATCTTGGCGTCGGCGACCGCGTGCCCGACGATTCCCTCGATGATTCCGGTGTTTCTCGCGATGGCGTTGATCGGGAACTCGGACTTGCCGTTGAAGAGGTCCGGATTCGCGATGTGCGCCTCCATCGAGCTCGCGGTGTAGATGTTCTCGCCGACGATGATCGCCGCCCGGCCCATGGGGTCGTTGGACACGTCGTACAGGAAGCGCATCGTGTCGGTCTTATTCAGGCCGTCCGGGTCCTGACTGTTGCTCATGAAGATCGAATCGGATCCATTGCCGGCGATCGCCCGGTTGATCTCCGGCATGTAGGCGGCCGCCATGTCGCCGAAGCTCTCGCCCGTGGCCTTGTTGACCAGCAATTTGCCGGTCTCCGGCTGTGCGACCGCGTGCATGACCTCCTGCATCAGCGCGACCTGGGCCTTGCTGTGCGGCCTGATGTCGGTCGCCTTCTCGCCGTCCCCGTAGCCGGTGACCGCCGCTTCGAGGGCGTGCGCCACCGCACCGTCGCGGTCCGTGTACCGGATGCTCTCGACGACGTGCTCGAAGACCTTCTTGTCGTCGAAGGTCTCCAGCGCGGCCTCGGGGTTGTGCGACAGGGCCTTCATGAAGCCGATCATCGGGTCACGGCCGTCGTCGTCGCCGAAGACGAGGTCCGTCATGGTCGCGGCCTTCCACAGGTCGTTGGTGCCCATGCCGGCGCTGCTGGCCGGCGCCATGTCCATCTTCAGGAGCTGCTTGCCGTAGGCGTCGAGGAACTCGGCGTCGTACTTGCCGTGGTGCATCAGGCTGCTCATGACCTGGTAGCCCATGGCGCCGTTCGGCCGCAGCGGGTCCGAGTGGTTGGTCCGGAAGGCCGTGGTCGCCTCGTCGAGGACCTTCTTCTTCCACTCCGTCATGCCGTCCGCGTCGGACAGCGTGGCTGTGGCGAGCGTCATGCTCAGGTCCCTCTGGATGCTCTGGAGCTGCTTGAGCTCCTCGCCCCTCGCGCCCGCGTGGATCTCGGCGAGGTCGTTCCAGAACTGCAGGGTCTCCTTGCCCCCCAGCTCGGAGGCGAACTGGGCGGCGAACAGCTCGTCGTCCTTGTACTTGGCCATGGTCCGCTGGAATTCGGCGAGCTCCTCGGGCGACATCTTCTTGGCGTCCTTCGCCAGCTTTGCCATGTCGTCGGCCTTCTTCAGCGCGTCGGCGGCGGAGTCGCGGTCTGCGTGCTTGGCGCCGGAGAAGCCGTAGTCGGCCTGTTCGGCTATCGCCCGCAGGGCACGGGCGGCGGTGGAGTCGCTCGTCGTGGCCTGGCCGAGGAGATCCTGGATCCTGTCCCTGAGGGCCTCGGCCTTCGCCTTGGTGCCAGGAGGTTCGGGGTGGACGGCCGGGACGACGCGGAAGCCGCCGCCCTTCTCGCCGTAGACCGAGAGCTTGTCCTTCTCGAAGCCGTCGTCCAGGACCTGCTTGAGCTTGTCCCGGTACCCGACGAGCTCGTCGTACGTATCCTTGAGGATGTTGTGGAGGGAGGTCGCCTGGGTTAGGGCGTCCGAGAACTCACCGGCCGTCTTGGAAATGAACTCGCGCGAGACAGTGGCATTGACGCCGGCCCAATTGGCCCTGTCGGCCTTGGCCTTCATGTCGTCGCGCGCCCGCTTGTCCAGGCGCGTCAGGCTCTTGACGACCGTGCCCCAGTCGCCGATAGCGATGTTCAGCAGCGAGAAGTTGGCATGTCGGAGGGCTTCGAGGTCCATCAGCGCTTCGTCCCCTCGTCAAAACCCTCGTCGAGGGTGGCGATGCTGCTGACGGTCGACACGATGTGGTACTCGTCGCCCGCGTGGGCCTTGTTCGTGAAGTCCATGTGGTTGGAGATGTGGGCACAGGCGTCGAGCAGGGTGGTCAGCGACTTCTCCCAGCGCTCCTGGACCGTGTCCAGGGCGCCCCCGAGCTCGAACTCCTGCGTCTTGAGGTCCTTGGCGGCGGTCTGACTGCTGGACCAGGCGTCACGGCCGTAGCGGGGAGTTCCGTGAACAGCTTGAACGCGCTGTCGCCGACCGCGGCCAGGTCGTCCTGGTCGGCCTTGAGGTCGCCCTGCTGCCCGCCGCTCCTGTCGCTCGGCACCTCGTTCAGTTGCATTTGCGAGGAGCTTCTACTGCCGGCGTCGGCTTTCAGTTGCTCCCATTCATCCCACGCCATCTGGTGGACTCCTTCCCCCGTACGGACAAGCAAGAGATCGACATTCCACTCGGGAAGTCCGCAAGACGTCCCGGACACGTCAAAGGTCGACCCTACACAAGCAATTGGAACGGACGACCGGGCAGCCCGGCTCCCTGCTCGACTCTCCCTTGCGGGCGAACGGTCGGGCCGAGGAGCCGCCCGCCAGGGAGAGCGGGTTGCGGGCCGGGCCGGTGGGGAGGGGTCCCCGTGGGCCAGACGGCGCCGGAGGGCGCGGTGGAGGTGGACGCCCTCCCCGGGGACCTCGACGAGGCGGCGCGACGACAGTTCCTCGGTGACCGCCAGATCACTGAGCACCGCCGGGCCGGCTCCGCTCACCGCAGCGCACCTAACCGCCGTGGTGAACGCCGGTTCCATGAGCGGATCGGCCAGGCCCCCGTACTCCGCCAGCGGCGCTACGAGCACCTGGCAGGTCCACGATCCATATCCGCGCAGCACTAGCGGGCCGCCAGTTGAGTGGGCAAGCCCTGAATCAGTAGAAGGGCAGAGGAGGATGGTCCTGGCCATAGCGACCGAAAGGCCCGGTCAGAGTAACGCGGCACGGGCGGTCCCAGGTCACCGGACGCCGAGCCTTCGGGCATGGGAAGGGGTGGGCACCCCTCGCGCGTGCCCACCCCGGACGGCTGTGAACAGCCCCCGCCTTACTGGAAGTAGCTTGCAGCCTTCTTGTCGCCACCCATGTAGTCGCCGCCGGCGCGGGCTACGACCTGGGTGATGGCCTGGAGAGCCTTGTGGATGATGTCGGCCTCCTTGTCCCACTGCGCCGCCTTCCGGGTGTAGGCCTCGTGCGCGTCGCCCTCCCACCCGGCGGCCACGGTGGCCACGGCCTTCTTGATCTCGGCGAGGTCCTCTTCGAGCTTCTTGGCCTGGTTGCCGAGCACTGTGGCTGTCGCGTCGAGCGCGCCATACTTGACGACGAGCTCATCCGGTGAACCCAAAGCCATGATTCCCCCAACTCCTTGATGGTTGCGTTTCAGTGATTACTTGCTGAGGTCGAGCGGGCCCTCATTGGGCTACAGGCCGCGGATGCTCGACTGCGGGGCGCCGTCGTTGACGTCGATGGACTGCACTGCCGCACGGATTTCGTCCTCCGTGCCGTCCTTGATCTTGCGCGTCAGAGTCATCGACTCAACGTGCTCGGCAAGGAGGTTGCCGATGCGCACCATCGCGTTGTTGATCTCATACTGCTTCTTGTCGAAGGCCCCGGCGCCGATGCCCTTCCACTGGCCTTCGAGGCTGTCGATCGTGCCCTGAATCTGGTGGAGCTGTCCCTTGATCGAGGTGAACTTCAGGAGAATGTGCTCCTGAAGCTTGGCCACTTGCTCATCTGATAGGCGCTGGCCCTGTGACATGGCTGGGTTTCCCTTCTGATACGTCGTTGGAACTTGCCGGCCTGCGCTTCACCGGGTGGTGATAGGCAGAGGTTTCGGGGTGGCGGTGGCTTGAGGTCACCAGAGGCCGGTGACGGTCACGCGCTGCGGCGCTTGCGCACGACGGCGAATGCTCCGCCTCCGATCACCACTGCGGCGGCGATGGCGCCGAGCACCAGTCCCAGCTGACCGCTGCCTTCCGAGGACTCCGAACTGGAGCCTGCCACGGCGGCGTTCGATCCGGGCTTGGGCTTTGGGTCCTGTGACGAAGCTGGTGCAGAGGGGTCGGGCGAGGCGGAGGAGCCGGCACCGGAGGCACCACCACCGACCTTGGTGTTGGTGAGAGGGCTGGTGCCCGGGTCACCGGGCTTGCCCAGGCCTCGGTTGATGTGGGCACCGGGGCGTACGATCCCATGGCCGAGGTAGTTGCTCACCGTGCCCTCTTTCCAGTCCTCGCCGCGTGCGGCGGACTCGAACATGACGCGGAGGACCTGGTTCGCCGTCCAGTCGGGGTGGGCGGACCAGATGAGGGCGGCAGAGGCGGAGGCGATGGCGGTGGCGGCACTTGTGCCACCGTCCCCGTCGCAGTAACGGGTAAACGTCTCGTCACACCACTTGGGAATGTCGCTGCCCGGTGCAGCAAGATCCACGAAGTCGCCATGTTGGGAGTAGTTGGCGACCTCGCCCTCCCTGTCAGTTGCCGCCACGGCAATGGCCTCGGGGTAACTCGCCGGATAGCTCTCGGGGTTGCCCTTCTGCGCATCATTTCCCGCACCGGCGAAGAACAGCTTGCCCTTGGCCTGAGCGTATTTGACCGCCTCACGGACTCCAGAGCTGTAGTACGTGTTGCCGAACGACGCATTGATGATCTTGGCATCGCTGTCCGCGGCAGCCCTGATCGCTTCTTCTGCGTCGAACGCGTTCACTTTCTCTTTGTTCTGGAGTTCGGTGTCGCTGATCCGAAAGGGAATGATCTTGGCGTCGGGCGCCAGCCCTTTGAGACCTCCACCCGCCCCCGAACCCGCAATGAGCTCAGCCATCGTGGTCCCGTGACCGTTGAAATCGTCGGTCTCGTCCCCCTTGGCCTCCGCGACGTCCATTCCCTTCAGAACCTTGCCTTGAAGGGAAGGAACGGAGGAATTCACACCACTGTCGATGACAGCAACGGTGATGCCCTTGCCGGTCGAGGTCTTCCAGATCTCCTCGGCGTTCATGGCATCCAGGTACCACTGCTTTGACTGTGCATCAGCAGCGAGCGCCGCCGGGGCAGCGCTGACGAATCCGCTCGTCAGCGCTGTCAGTGCAGCCACGGTGCCGAGGCCTCGTCGAAACCTGCGACCCTCGATCGTTCGTGCCGTCATTCTGGCTTCGAGCCTTCCCAGTGGTTAGTCGATCACCGGCGGCACAGCACCGCGTCGGCGATTCGCCCAAGTCTCTTCGTCTTCCGTCAAGTAGTCCGGGCGGGCAGTGCCCTCACGGTCCTGCTCGTCCTCTCCCGGCCGGCGCTGGTTGGCGCGGCCACCGGCGAGTCCGCCACCTGCCGCAGCTCCGGTACCGGGGCGGGAGCCGGGAGCGCGCGGGGTGCCGACGACTCCGTTCACACTGGGAGTGCCGCGACCGACAGGCCGGGCGGCGGTGTTGCCGGGATTGGCCCCAACGACGCCCGCCTGGCTCGGCCGCGCCGCGGAGGATCGACCCGCAGCCGGACCGTCTCCACCGATGATCGTGCCCCGGGGGATGCGCGATCCCGTGCTTCCACTGGTGGAACGCTGAGGTGTGCCGCCGACGATTCCGTCCCCCCGGCCGCCACGAGGTCCGTTGGGGCCACCGCTGCGTCCGGCGACAGGCTGGCCCGTACCACCGGGCCGACCCACGATTGGCGCCTGGCCACCGCTTCGTCCCGAGACAGGCTGGCCCGTACCACCGGGCCGACCCACGATGGGCGCCTGGCCACCGCTTCGTCCCGAGACAGGCTGGCCCGTACCACCGGGCCGACCCACGATGGGTGCCTGGCCACGGCCTGCGCCCGTTACGGAACGTCCTGTGCCGCCTCCGCCGGGGATCCCCGTGGCACTCGGACGGCCGACCATGGGTGAGCGGCCGGTCGACGTACCGCTGGGTGTCCCTGGGGGTCGCCCCGTCGACGTGGCGGGTCGTCCCAACGGCTGCGAGCCGCCCGGCGTGCCCGCACGGCCCACGGCCTTGCTCGGCGGTCCGCCGGCCGTCCTCGGATCGCCGGTCCGGGGAACTGGTGCAGCACGTCCCGGCAAGCCGAAGTTGGTGGGCGGAGGAGAGACGGGACCGCCTCCCTGGTTCGGGTTGCTGACGGGGGTCGGCGGCGTCGTGTTCGGAGCGGTAGTCGTGGGCGGCGGGGCCGTGGTCACGCTGTCGATCTCCATCGACGTGAAGTCGGCAATGGAGCCGGTCTTGCCGAGTGCCTCGGTGCGAGGTGCGGTCTCGGTAACGCCAGCCTCGCCTACGCTGCTGGCATGTCCGGAAGTTCCCCGGGACAGACTGTCGCGCGCTTCTCCGGTTCCGGAGTCGGTGCCGGGCTCGAACCATCCGGTCGGCGCCGGCACCGCCGCTTTGTACGCGGCCGGTGGCAGTGGCTCCTTCTGTTTGGCCAGCATGCCTTGGGAGACCGCGTAGAACGAAGCCAGACGGTTCATCTGGTTGATGGCCTCCTGCCGGTCCTTCTCGACCTGCAGGGCCTTCTGGTACTCCGGGTTGTCCGCCGTCTGCTCCGGGAGTTCGAAGTCCTTGGGTTCCTTCCGGATCGTGCGGTCGTCCCCCGGCGGCCTCGCGTTGCGGACCGAGGCCAGGCCTGTGCTGGCGACCTTCATCTGGGCGCCGGCCGCGTTGGCCATCTTGCCGATGGACCAGGCGTAGCTCACGACCCCGGCGCCATACTCCTGGAACGCCGTGGCGCCCTCGCCCTTCCAATCGGTCTTCTTGACGAAATCGTCGAGTTCAGTGGCTGCCTTGTTGATGGCGACGTTCGCCTTCTCCAGGGCATCGCCGGCGTCTTCCAGGTCCGCGGGGTTGGCGCTCTCCAGGAAGGCCAGCATCTCGTTGAGCTTGCGGCCGTCGAAGGCAGTCGAGCCGAAGACGCTTCCGGTGGAGCCGAGGCCGAAGACATCGAAGGCGTCCCTCATCCGCTCCACCATGTCGGTGGCGGCGAAGCCCCCTTCGATGTCGGACTGGTCCTTCGCCTGATCCTGCTGGTGCTCCTGCGGTGTCTCGGGCAGCTTGGTATCGGGTTTCTGCTGCTTCTCGTCACTCATCACTCATCACCCCAGATCCTTGCCGACGGTCTTGGAATCGTTGCGAGGCGCCTCGGGCTGTGCGGGCTTCTCCTGCGCCTCCGCGCGCTCGATCGCCTCGTCCCGTTCCTTGTCCAGACGGGACCTGATCTCGTGGAAGCGGGCGCGCATCCCCTCCTCCACGTCGTCATAGCCGACGTCGGCCGCGTGCACACCGATGATGAGCAGTTCGATCTGGTCGCCGAGCGACTTCGACAGCGAGACCAGTGCCTTGTGGACGCGGTTGTACTCCTTGTAGAAACCCTCGGCCTCCGCGAAGTCCAGCCCGACGCCGAACGACCCGCGGGTCACCCGCTCGGCGGCGACCTTGGTCCTGCCGCCGTCGCCGCCTTCCAGGTCCTTCAGCACGCCGTCCACGCTTGACCGGAACTTCTTCAGCGCTTCGACGCCGCGCTCGAGGTCACTCGCCATAGCTGCCCCCGTCACCAACTACCTCGAGCACGATGCCATTCCTCCCCGTTTGCTTCAGCTGTCACGCATTGCGATCGTGGTGACTCGCCATCCACCGATTGCACCTAACCCACTCTAGCCACTGCCAGTGACAGCCCCAAGTGTCTTATCCGTCACGCGACTTAACTGTCAGGACGTCACGCAGGCCCTGTGCGGTTGCAACGGTCGGCACCTTGCCACCTGCAACGCTTCACGGTTCACCCGCAAGGCTTCACCGCTCCCGCGCACAGTTCACCCACCCGTTATCCGGCAGCCCGTCCGGCCCGCCGTCGGGAGTCGCGCAGTGCCACCGCGCCGCCCGCGATCGTTGCGACCAGGACTCCGCCGCCCACCACCACATACGTCGCGAGGCGGGTGTTGCGCTGTTCCGGTGTCTCGCCGAGATGGAGCTTCGCCGGGGTCGGTGCCTCGGCCTTGGGCATGCCCTCGTTGGCGACCGGCTTCTCGATGGGCTTGTCGTCCTCGGTGAGGGCGCGGACCGGGTCGACCACTCCCCAGCCGACCAGGCGGTCGTGGCCCGCGACCGAGCGCTCGGCCGTCTGCTGGATCTGAGCGACGATCTGTTCCTGTGTCCAGTCCTTGTGCTTCGCCTTGACCAGGGCCGCGAGACCGGCGACGTACGGTGCGGAGAAGCTGGTGCCGTTGTCGGCGCAGTGGCCGCCGCCGGGGACGGTGGAGATCATGTCCACGCCGGGGGCCGCGACGCCGACGAAGTCGCCGGACTGGGAGAAGGCCGCACGCTCGTTGTTGCGGTCCGAGGACGCCACCGCCAGGACCCCGGGGTACGAAGCCGGGTACGTCCGCTTGACGTTGCCGCCCAGGCCGTCGTTGCCCGCCGACGCAACGATCACGATGTCCCTCGCGAGGGCGGCGTCCACGGCCTGCTTCAGCGCCGGGGCCGGCTCCACGGCGTTGGCCGTGTCCTGGGAGATGTTGATCACGTCGGCGCGTGCGGTGACCGCGTAGTTGATGGCGTTGGCAAGGGTCTTGGCAGTGCCGTGGCCGTCGGCGTCGTTCTGCTCGATCGGGATGATCGTGGCGTCGGGAGCGAGGCCGACGAAGCCCGTGCCCTTGTCGGGGCGGGCTGCGATGATGCCGGCGACCTTGGTGCCGTGGCCCACGGTGTCCGTGGTCCCGTCCTCCTTGCCACGCTCGATCTTGTTGCCGTTCTCGTCCTTGAGGTTCTTGGGAAGCAGATTGCGGCCGCTCTTGACGTCCACCGCGCGCGTCAGCTGTTTGTTCTTGACGTCGACGCCGGTGTCGATGACCGCCACCCGCACACCTTTGCCGGTGGACTGCTTCCACAGTTCGTCGAGCAGGACCCGCTGCAGGGACCAGGGGCGGCCTTCGTACTTCTTTCCCGGGAAGGTGCACTGCGTGTCGTCCGCCACCGCGGTCGGCAGCGGCAGGCCGACGAGAGTGAGAGCGGTGACGGCCGCCGTCGTGAGCAGGCGCCGGGTGTGGTTCGTCATCTCGCCCCAGTCCTCAGGAGCCCTGCGGCTGACGCGCGGCCCCGGTGGACAGCCGGGGTCCGGTGGGCAGGAACGTCGACCATTCGGCCGGGATGGGCAGAGGGTCGACGTCCTTGTAGCCGAGCCGGTTCTGGGCCTGCTGCGCCTCCTGCGCCCGCTGCCGCTTCTCCTCCTCCGAGCCGGAGGAACCGATGCCGGAGTCGTCGGTGGCGGTGTCGCCGTTGGACTGCATCGCGTAGCGGAGTCCGGTGTCGGTGACCAGGAAGAGGAATCCGCTCTTGGTGTTGGAGCCCTTGAACTGGCGGAAGAGCTGGCCGGATCCAGGGGTGACATAGGCGCTGGTGGAGCCGGTCGGCAGCGGGGCGGGGAAGTCCGTACCCGCCCATGTGCTCAGCGTGGTCTCCCCGTTGTCGCCGTCGACCTCACGCAGCACGTTGCAGACGGTGTTACGGCTGTCCTCGGCGGTACCGGCGTCGTTGACGGGTACCGGCCTGGCCGCCGGCCAGTCCTTGTCCTGGTTGAACGGGGCTCCCGGCTCGAGGACTCCGGGGCTGACCGCCTTCGCCTTGCCGGGCTGGCCGAGGCTGATCAGCTGCTTGCTGCCCAGCAGGAGCTTCGCCGTGAAGTCCGAGATCGGCGCGACCCGGCCCTGAAGGACGACGTACTGCTGGTTCCTCGTGCCGTCGGTCGCGGACAGGACCATGCCGATCCTGTTGTCCGCGGGGTCCAGTTCGCCCGGCGCGTTCGCGGGGTCGCCGATCCGTCCGGGGACGGTCGGGAAAGCGATCGTGTCGCCCTTGTGGAGGGTCTTGAGCCAGGCTTCGGACACGCGCTGGGGCACCTGGTTCCGCCCGACGACCTGGCTCAGCAGGAGGTCGTCCTTCGCGACGGGGTAGGCCTTGCCGCCGGCGTCGACGACGTAGCGGGCCTCGTCGGGCCCGCTCTCGACGTAGAGGAGCTCTCCGCCCCGCAGCCGGTTGGCACCCTCGGTCTGCTTCTGCTCCCGTTCGGCGAAGACGAACGCGGCCTTCTGGATGGAGCGACCGCCCTGCCCGGGACGCTCGCAGACCGCCCAGCGCTTGACCGCCCCGGCCTCCTTGGGATCGGGCAGCCGGTCAGGAGCGTAGGGGATGCCGAGCGTGGCGCCGTGCGGAATCTTCCCGCTGTCGAGCACGGACTCGTCGACGTTGATGACCTTGCCCTTGTCGGGAAGGAGCAGCAGCTTCGCCGACGCCATGTTGAGCACCGGGTGGAGCTGCACCTTTCCGTTGGTTCTCAAGACCACATAGCGGGTGGTGGACTTGCTCGCAATGATCACGTTCTCGTCCGGCGTGTTCCAGTCCTTGGGGGCGACCGGCTTGAACATCCCCCAGGCTCCGAAGACCGCGAGTACCACCACCCCGACGATGGCCCCGGGAAGCACCGCACGCAGGGGGCGGGGTGCACCTTCTTCCGAACCGGTCGCGTTCGGCTGGAGGAACTGCGCGATCAGCCTTCGCTTCGCGAAGGTGTAGGCGTTGAGTTCGTCCCGTCGTGATGCCATCTGTCCGCTGTCCCTCTCCCCGCTGGGCGACCAGGTTCCCACACTCATCGAGATGGGCTGCCGTCGTACCGCCCCCTACTATGCCTGCTGGCGCCCGCGTCCCACTGCTCAGGTAGGGTGATCGCCCGGTCAACGCCCATGGGAATTTGGTAATTACGGACACGAGGGGGCAACGCGGCGATGGGTACGGCAACGCGCGTGCGGAACGGGCGGGCTTCCCAACGAGCCTCCGAATCTTCCCAACGGCAACGCAGCAATGCAGGGGGTGGCTCGTCCGCGCAAGGCGTCCCCGCGACGACGACGCTGCGGCCCCTGTCCCGCACCAGCCGTCTCGGCCCCTTCCAGCTGCGCCAGTTGGTGCTCGTGGAGGCGGCTCTCGCGCTGGCCGCGGTGGGTGTCGCGCTGGGCGGCCTGTGGCTGGTGCCCGCCTGTGTCATCGCGGGCGTCCTCGTGCTCCTCTCCGTGATACGCCGTCGGGGCCAGGCCCTGCAGGACTGGTTGTCGACCGCCCTCGCCCTTCGCTCCCGCAGGCGTCAGGCCGCGCCTGCGGCGGCGGATGTGGATCCGTCCCTGGCCCCGGTCGCGGAGAGCGTGCCGGGCTTCGGCCCGTTCGCCTATGTCGACCGGAAGCGCCGCACCGTGGGGATGCTCGGCGACGGCTCGTTCCTGACCGCCGTGGTGAGGGTCGAGGCGAGCGGGTCCGCGCTGCGCCCCGCCTTCGGGGCCCGTGCACTCCCGCTGTCCCTCCTGGGCGGTGCCCTCGAAGTGGACGACATCGTCCTGGAATCGGTGCAGTTGGTGCAGCAGGTGCGTTCCGCCCCGGCACCGCATCTGCCCCAGCAGTCGGTGGCACGGCTCTCGTACGCCCCGCTCCAGGAGCGGACCGGCGCACCTGCGCTGCGGCTGACCTGGGTGGCCGTGAAGCTGGATCCGGAACGGTGCCGGGAGGCCGTCGAGGCGCGCGGCGGCGGCATCGAAGGTGCCCAACGCTGTTTGGTCCGTGCGGCGGACCATGTGGCAAGCCGTATCACCGGCGCCGGCTTCCAGGCCGTCGTGCTGGACCAGGAGGAGCTGAACTCCACTGTGGCGACCGCGGCGTGCGCAAGTCCGCGGCTGACGGCCCGGGCCGGGCGGCCGGACACCGCACCGCAGCGGCGGACCGCCGAGACCTCTCGGGTCTGGCGTTGCGACGACCGCTGGCACACGACGTACGCGGTGGGCCGCTGGCCGGAGTTGGGTCGCGGGGCGTCTCCGCTTCCCAAGCTGGTCTCCCTGCTCACGGCCGCCCCGGCCTACGCGACCACCTTCAGCCTCACGTTGCGGCGTGACTCACGGCAGGGGGCGATGACCGTGGCCGGAAACGTACGTATCACCGGTGGTTCCGACACCGAACTGGTCGGCGTGCGGCGCGTGTTGGAGCAGGCCGCCCGTACGGCGAAGGTCGGCCTGCTACGACTGGATCGCGAGCAGTTGCCGGGAGCACTGGCGACGCTGCCGCTGGGGGGTGCACGGTAATGAGCCGTACGGGATCTGCACGTGGGCTTCGAGGGCTCCTCGGGCCGCGTCACGCGGGACACACCATGGCTGCCGACCATCTGGGCGCGCTGTCCCTGCCCGTCGGCGACGACGGTGTGGTGATCGGCGACGACGGCGAGGGGCGCCCGCAGATGATCGGGTTCCACCGCTCGACACCGTACGAAGTGGTGCTGATCGGCGGACTGTGGACGGCGCAGGTGCTGGCACTTCGCGCGGCGGGCACCGGCGCGCGCGTGGCGGTAGAGACCGGGCGGGCCCAGGACTGGAGCCTCCTGGCACAGGCGGCGGGGGCCGGACTGGAGTGCATCACGCTGCACGATGTGGGGCGCGTCCCCCCGATGGGCGCGAGCGTGGGCAGCCCGGTCGTGGTGGT
This sequence comes from Streptomyces sp. NBC_00390, assembly GCF_036057275.1. Lineage (NCBI taxonomy): Bacteria > Bacillati > Actinomycetota > Actinomycetes > Kitasatosporales > Streptomycetaceae > Streptomyces > Streptomyces sp. NBC_00390. Next base: position 2,408,993 of record NZ_CP107945.1, read on the forward strand.
GCGTGACTGCGGCATGCGGCCGCCGCGCGGGCGCGTGGTGTCGTCGCCATGGCAGTCCGTGATGACGCTGCTGCCGTATCTGAGCCCGGTGGCACCGCGGTTGTTGCGGACCGCGACGTTGGTGGGTGTCCAACGGGTCTCGCCGCAGGAAGCGGAGCAGATCGGCCGGATCCTGGGGCTGTCCCGGATGGAGACGGACGCACTGCCGACTCTCGCGGACGGGGTCACCCTCTGGTGCGCGGGGCGCGAGCGTCACTGGGTGATGACGACGGCCACGGATGCGGAGTCCGGCCTGCTGGGCGTGGCCCGCCGGATGGACTGATCGCAGATCTCACCCCGCCTTCACGGACGACGCGGCGAACAGGCCGATCGTGCGCGCAGGGCGTGCGCCGGGTGACACCTCCCTGGCACGCAACGGCACACACCGCCACGCAAAGGGTGCGGGGCCGCGTGGAGTCTCTTTGCCGTGAACGGTCCCCGAACTGGCCCGCGTCCCGGGGCACGGCTGACCTAGGATGCCCGAAGTGACGCAGAGCGACAGTGACATACGCGGCATCACTGTGCATGTGGGCACGTTCATCTCGGCTGTGATCGAAAGGAAGCCACGCTGATGGGGAGCGCACAAGAGAAGGACGAGCTGTACGCACTCGACATCTCGAACGTCGAGTGGCAGGGCGCCCCCGGCACGAGTCCGGACGAGGAGCGGGTCGAGATCGCTCATCTTCCGGGCGGCGCCGTGGCCATGCGGTCGTCCCTGGATCCGGAGACCGTGCTGCGATACACCGAAGCCGAATGGCGGGCCTTCGTACTCGGGGCACGCGACGGTGAGTTCGACCTGCAGTAAGCCGCCGGGTGTGCGGGTGGTGCCGGTTCCTGGCAGCCGGCGCCGTCACCGCTGCCGTGCGGGCGGCCTGCGCCTGACGGGCCGGCCGGGGCGTGCCGACGGGTCGGACCGGCCGGTCTCCATGAATTCCATGAGCAGTTGTCCCGGTTTGCCATGCGATCCCTCACGCTCTGCCGCGCCCGCATCACGTGGGGGCAGGGCGTGACGAACGGGACAGCAGTCGGCCACGGGTCCGCCCTGCCGGTGCGGCATCGTTGACGATTAGGGTGGGTGGAGGCGCGGCACAAGAACCTGCGGGCGTGTTCGCCGCGTCCCAGGGGGAGAGCCGGGCCGATCGGTTTCCACGGTGGCCCCCAAGCACCATCCAACACGGCACAAGGGTGCTCGACCACACCAGGCACACCAGGAGGCAATAGTGAACGGCGATCGGGACGACATCCACGGGGGCTGGAACATTCCCGTCGACGAGTCCGACGCGGAGCCCGCCGAGCTGACGGGTGAGTTCACCATCGACTACACCCCGCCGGCCTGGTACACGCAGAACGCTTCGGGCGACACCTCGGGCGGGGGCCCTGCTCAGCAGACGCCTCCTCCGCCGCCGCCGGGCGGTGCGCCGGTCGCTGTGCCGGGGCTGCCCGCAGGGAGCGGCTTCGAGCCGAACTGGGCGCCGGCTCCGCCGCCGGCGCAGGCGCCTGCACCCATAGCCTCCGCGCCTGCCGCTCCGGTTCCGCCAGCCGCTGCCCCGGTCGCGTCCGTGTCACCGGCTGCGACGGAGCCGGCCCAGGCCGCGCCCCCGCAGGCGCCGGCGCCTACGACACCGACCCCGCCTGCCGTTGCCGCACCGGCCGCCGACGCCTCGCCTTCCTTCGGCGGCGGCGACCTGGAGAGCGGGGCGACCATGCGCTTCTCCGCCGCCGCTCTCAAGCGTGAGATGGCGGAGCGGGCCGCTGCCACGGAGACGGAACAGGGGGCCGCATCCGGCGAGGCGGCCGTACCGGCGGCCGGCGAACCCGCTGCCACCGCCGATGGTTCGGACACGGCTGACGAGTCGACGGCGGCCGCTTCCGAGGAGGAGGCCGCCGCCGAGGCGGAGGCTTCCGAGGAATCCGCCGCGGAGGCCGGCCCTGGTACGGACGCCGGTACGGGCACGTCCGAAGGCCATGACGTCCAGGTTCAGGCGAGCTCCGAAGAGCCGTCGGCGGAGGCGAACGAAGCTGCGGAGGGCGCCGAGGCCGCCGAGAGCGCGGCTGACGTGCCGTCCGACGCTGTCCCCACCGACGCGCTGTCCGACGCCGTCCCCGCCGACGCGCCCTCCGACGCCGTCCCCGCCGACGCGGTTCCTGACGCGGTCGCGCACGAGGACGCCGCGCCTGCCGTCGTCGAACCGCAGGACACACCGCCGGCCGGGGCACAGCCCTGGTCGCAGGCGCCGGCCGCGCCGAGCGCCGGACTGCCGCCGCTGCCGCCCGCCTATCAGCCGGCCGCGCCGGCCGCAGCGCCGCAGTGGCCCGCGGCGGCTCCGAACGCCGACCAGTCCGCGCCGCCGCAGGCCCAGCCGAGGTGGCCGGGCCAGCCGCCCGCACCCGGACAGCAGGGCGGCTACGGATTCCCGCAGCAGGCCCCGCCCGGACAGCCCGCCCCAGGCACACCGGTCCCACCCCCGGCCGCCGCGCAGGTACCCAACACCCCCACGCCGCAAGGCGGCTCCGGATTCCCGCAACAGACCGCACCCGGCCAGCAGCCCGGCACCCCCACGCCGCAGGCCGGCTATGGCTTCCCGTACCCGGGCCAGCCCGGTCATCAGGGTCAGCAGCCCGGCACCCCCACGCCCCAGGGCGGCTACGGATTCCCCCAGCAGACCGCACCCGGACAGCAGCCCGGCACCCCCGCGCCGCAGGCCGGCTATGGCTTCCCGTACCCGGGCCAGCCCGGTCATCAGGGTCAGCAGCCCGGCACCCCCACGCCGCAGGCCGGCTATGGCTTCCCGCACCCGGGCCAGCCCGGTCAGCCCGGCGCCCCCGCACCCGGACAGCAGGGCGGCTACGGATTCCCCCAGCAGGCCGCACCCGGACAGCCCGCACCAGGCACACCGGTCCCACCACCGGCCGCCGCGCAGGTACCCAACACCCCCACGCCGCAAGGCGGCTACGGCTTCCCCCAACAGACCGCACCCGGCCAGCAGCCCGGCACCCCCGCGCCCGCACCGATCCCCTCGCAGGCACAGCCGCTGGCGCAGCCTCAGGCACCGCACGCGCCGAACCTGCCCGCGCAGCAGGGCGGGCCGCAGCCCGCCGGTCCCGTCGACCCGCGCACCGGTGCCGCCTGGCCCACGCCGGTCACGCACGACCAGCGCGAGCGGTCCGTGCCGGGTGCGCCGCTCGGTTACACGGCCGCGGTCGAGCTCTCCTCGGACCGTCTGCTGCGCAACAACAAGCAGAAGGCCAAGTCGAGCCGTAACCCCTCCAGTGCCGCACGGTTCAAGATCGGCGGCAAGAAGGAGGAGGCCGAGCGGCAGCGCAAGCTCGAGCTGATCCGTACGCCGGTGCTGTCCTGCTACCGGATCGCCGTCATCAGCCTCAAGGGCGGCGTCGGCAAGACCACGACGACCACCGCGCTGGGCTCGACGCTGGCCAGCGAGCGTCAGGACAAGATCCTCGCGATCGACGCCAACCCGGACGCGGGCACGCTCGGCCGCCGGGTGCGCCGCGAGACCGGGGCCACCATCCGTGACCTGGTGCAGGCCATCCCGTACCTCAACTCGTACATGGACATCCGCCGGTTCACCTCGCAGGCGCCCTCCGGTCTGGAGATCATCGCCAACGACGTGGACCCGGCCGTGTCGACGACGTTCAACGACGAGGACTACCGGCGCGCGATCGACGTGCTGGGCAGGCAGTACCCGATCATCCTCACGGACTCCGGCACAGGTCTGCTCTACAGCGCCATGCGCGGAGTGCTGGATCTGGCCGACCAGCTGATCATCATCTCGACGCCGTCCGTCGACGGTGCGAGCAGCGCTTCGACCACGCTCGACTGGCTGTCCGCGCACGGGTACGCCGAGCTGGTGCAGCGGTCCATCACGGTCATCTCCGGGGTCCGCGAGACCGGCAAGATGATCAAGGTGGACGACATCGTGGCGCACTTCAAGACGCGCTGCCGCGACGTCGTCGTCGTGCCGTTCGACGAGCACCTGGCGGCCGGTGCCGAGGTGGATCTCGACATGATGCGGCCGAAGACCCGTGAGGCGTACTTCAACCTCTCGGCCCTGATCGCCGAGGACTTCGTGCGCGCCCAGCAGCAGCAGGGGCTGTGGACGGCTGATGGCAACCCGCCGCCGCAGGCGGCCCCGCCGATGCCGGGTCAGGGACAGCCGCAGCCGCAGTGGCAGGGACAGGGACAGCCGCCGATGCACGGGCAACCGCCGGTGCCGGGGCACCCGTACCCGCCGCAGTACCCCCAGCAGCCGCACCCGCAGCAGCCCCAGCAGCCGTACGGCGGCCCTCAGCAGGGCTACCCGCCCCAGGGCTGGCAGCAGTCGCCCTCGCAGACCCCGTCGCCCGCGAACCCGGCCGCCGTACCGCCCGCACAGGCGGGCGGTCCTGGTCAGGCGCTGCCGGCGGGAGCCCCCGCCGCCCCGGGTCAGGCGCTCCCGCCGGGTACTCAGGCCGGTCCGGGGCAACCCGAGTTGCAAGGCCCTGTACCGCCGGCCGGATGGCCGCAGCAGCAGCCGCCGCAGGCACCGCCAGCCCCTCAGCAGTAGCGCTTCAGAGGTCTCGACCAATGAGGGCCCGCACCGTCTCCACGGTGCGGGCCCTCATCGCATTCCCGCAGCCCACACGCGGTTTGAGGACCCGTTGACGCGGCTTCACCACCGCTGATAAACCTCGCTTCACCAGCTGGCGAACCAGAGATCACCAACCCGCCTTCTCCGAGTGAGTAATGACGCGAGGTCACCGTCCATGGTCACTACAGCTTCACCACACAGCTCCCGGCAGCGCCCCCGCTTCCGACTGGTTCTCGCCGCGGGCACAGCGGCCTCCGCGCTTGCGATGACCGGGGCGATCGTCCCCCAGGCGCAGGCCCAGCCCCAGGAGCGCGCCCTCGCCCCGTCGCAGACCCAGGCCCGGGCGGCCGCCGCAAAGGACGACAAGGGCGGCAAGAAGGTCCTCACGGTCGCCGTGTCGCAGAGCGTGGACTCCCTGAGTCCGTTCCTCGCGTCCCGGTTGATCAGCACCTCGGTCCACCGTCTGGCCTACGACTACCTGACGAATTACGACGCCAAGGACGGCCGTACGATCCCGGGCCTCGCCACCAAGTGGGAGGTGTCCCCGGACAAGCTCACCTGGACGTTCACGATCCGCGACGACTCCACGTGGTCCGACGGCAAGCAGGCCACCGCCGAGGATGCCGCCTGGACGTTCAATAAGATGATGTCGGACGAGAACGCCGCCACCGCCAACGGCAGCTTCACCGCCAACTTCAAGAAGGTCACCGCGACCGACGCCCGCACCCTGGTGATAGAGCTGAAGCAGCCGCAGGCCACGATGACGGCACTGGACGTGCCGATCGTGCCCAGGCACGTGTGGGAGAAGGTCGGCGACTTCTCGAAGTTCAACAACGACAAGCAGTTCCCGATCGTCGGCAACGGCCCGTTCGTCATCACCGACTTCAAGGTCGACCAGTATGTGAAGCTCAAGCCGAACAAGGACTTCTGGCGTGGCGCGCCCAAGTTCGACGAGCTGGTCTTCAAGTACTACAAGGACGGTGACGCGGCGGTCGCCGCGCTGCAGAAGGGCGAGGTCTCCTTCGTCCAGGGCCTGACCCCGGCCCAGGCGGCCGCCCTCAAGAACGCCAAGAACATCGCGGTCAACGACGCCCCCGGCCGCCGTTTCTTCGCCCTCGCCACCAACCCCGGCGCGCGGTCCAAGGACGGCAAGAAGTTCGGCAGCGGCCACAAGGCCCTGCTCGACCCGGCCGTACGCAAGGCGCTCTTCCACGCCACCGACCGCAGGACCATCGTCGAGAAGGTCTATCAGGGGCATGCGGTCGAGGGCGAGGGCTACATCCCGCCGCGCTTCGCGGCGTACTTCTGGAAGCCGGAGGCGGGCCAGAGGACCGACTACGACCCGGCGAAGGCGGCCAGGCTCCTCGACGAGGCCGGCTACAAGAAGAACGGCAGCGGCAAGCGCGCCGGCAAGGACGGCAAGGCGCTGAACTTCCGTATCCTCTGCCACGCCACCGACCCGAACGACAAGGCGATCGGCAAGTATCTGCAGGAGTGGTGGGGCGAGCTCGGTATCGGCCTGAAGGTCGAATGCCTCGACAACGTCTCCGACCCCTGGCTCGCGGGCGACTACGACCTGGCCTTCGACGGATGGTCCGTCAACCCGGACCCGGACTTCGTGCTGTCCATCCACACCTGCGCGGCGCTGCCCGCCACTCCGAAGGACACCGGCGCGACCGACAACTTCATCTGCGACAAGCAGTACGACGAGCTGTACGCTAAGCAGGCGGCCGAGTACGACCCGGCCAAGCGTGCCGAGCTGGTCAAGCAGATGGAATCGCGGCTGTACGACACGGGCTACATGAATGTCCTCGCGTATCCGAACGCCGTCGAGGCGTACCGTACCGACCAGATCAAGTCCATCACGACGATGCCCGAGGCCGCGGGCAACATCTACGGCCAGGACGGCTACTGGAGCTGGTGGTCGGCCGAGCCGGTCGCCGCTGACGGCAGCAGCTCCGACAGCGGCTCGTCGACGGGTGTGGTGATCGGCATCGGCGCGGCCGTCGTCCTCGCCGCGGCCCTCGGGTTCTTCGTCGCGATGCGTCGCCGTTCCACCGCGGAAGACCGTGAATAGTCGATGAGCACCACAAGCACGACCGGCACCACCGGCACCACCGCCGTGGCGCGGGCCCCCAAGGCCCGCGCCACGAGCGCCGATGCCCGCGCCTATCTGTTCTATGTGGGCGGCAAACTCGCGGGGGCGGCGGTCTCGCTGCTCGCCGTGCTCGTCACGAGCTTCTTCCTGTTCCGGATCATCCCGGGCGACCCGGTCAAGGCCATGACGCACGGCATGCCGACATCTGCGGAGCAGATGGCCACCCTGCGCCGCCAGTTCGGGCTCGACCAGCCGATGTGGCAGCAGTTCACCGACTACTGCGCCAAAGCGCTCAGCGGTGATCTGGGGATGTCGTACCAGTTCCATGCCCCCGTCGGGGAGCTGATCTGGCTGAAGCTGCCGGCGACGCTGCTCCTCACCGGTGTGGCGGTGGTGATCTACTCGGCGATCGGGCTGTGGCTGGGTACGCGCTCGGCGTGGCGCCACGGCAGTCTCGGCGACAAGCTCAACACGGGAGTGGCGCTGACCCTGTGGTCGGTCCCGTCGTTCTGGCTCGGCCTTCTGCTGATCATCACCTTCTCGGTGGGGATCGGGCCGATCCCCGGCCTGTTCCCGACCGGCGGTATGGAGTCTGGCACCGAGAGCGGCTTCGCGTACGTCCTCGACGTGGCGCACCACATGGTGCTGCCGGTGATCACACTGGTCGCCGTCGGCTATGCGCAGACGCTGCTGGTGATGCGTTCCTCGCTGCTGGACGAGATGGGCAGCGACTATCTGACGACGGCGCGGGCCAAGGGGCTGCGGGACGACTCGGTGCGCCGCAGGCATGCCGTTCCCAATGCGCTGCTTCCCACGGTCACCATGGTGTTCATCAATCTGGGGCATGTGGCGGCCGGCTCGATCCTCGTGGAGACGGTCTTCTCCTGGCCGGGCCTCGGCGGACTCTTCTACCAGGCGCTCAGCGTGCCCGATCTGCCGCTCGTGCAGGGCCTCTTCGTGGTCTTCGCCGGCGCGATGATCCTGATGAACCTGCTTGCCGATCTGCTGTATCCGCTGCTCGATCCACGGGTGGGCCGATGACGACGACACCGGTAGCGAAGACCGAGCAGGCCGGGCGGACCGCGGCCTCCCTGGCCTGGGCACGCCGCCGCCACTCGGTGGCCCGGTTCTGGAAGGCGTACCGCTCCCGTCGCGCGGGGCTCTACGGTCTCGCCGCGCTGACGCTCATCGCCTTGGTGGCGGTGGCCGCGCCCTGGCTGGTGGGCGCTGACGTGCAGAGCGTGACGAACGCGCCGGGCTCGGCGCTGGAGAAGCCGAGCGGTGAATTCCCGCTCGGGACGGACCAGTTCGGCCGCTCGCTGCTGGGTCTGCTGCTGTGGGGAGCGAGGATCTCGCTCACCGTCGGCCTGCTGGCTGCCGCGCTGTCGGTGGCCATCGGCACGCTGATCGGCATCATCGCCGGTCACTACGGCGGCTGGTTCTCCACGGTGCTGATGCGGATCACGGACTGGTTCCTGGTGATGCCGACACTGGTGCTGGCGATCGTGCTGGCCACCGTGATGTCGCGCAGCGTGTGGACCGTGATCGTCGCGATCGGCGTCACCAGCTGGCCGACGACGGCCCGGCTGGTACGCGCCCAGACCATCGCGGTCGAGTCCCGTCCCTACATCGAGCGTGCCAAGGCGCTCGGCGGCGGCCACGGCCACATCATGAACCGTCATGTCCTGCCCAATGTGATGCCGCTGGTGCTCGCGCAGACCACACTCGGTATCTCCAGCGCCATCCTCACGGAGGCGACGCTGGCCTTCCTCGGCCTCGGTGATCCGACGGTCGTCTCCTGGGGCGGCATGCTGCAGGACGCGCGCGAGGCCGGCGCAGTCTCCTCGGGCCACTGGTGGTACCTGGCACCGCCCGGTATCGCCATCGCGGTCGTGGCACTCGCTTTCACGCTGTGCGGGCGGGCGATCGAGTCCGTGCTGAACCCGAAGCTGGGGGTGGCTCGTTGAGCCTGCTCGAGGTCAGGAACCTCCATGTGACGTACGGCTCCGGAGCGCGGGCCGTGCCCGCGGTGCGCGGCGTCGACCTGTCCCTGGCCGCGGGCCGCAAGCTCGGCATCGCGGGCGAGTCCGGCTGCGGCAAGTCGACCATCGCACTGGCGCTGCTGCGGCTGCTGCCCGCGTCGGCCAGGCTGACCGGCGAGATCCTGCTGGACGGCGAGGACGTCCTCACCATGAAGTGGGGGCGGCTGAGGGCCGTGCGGTGGGCGGGGGCGTCGATCGTCTTCCAGGGTGCCATGCACTCCCTGAACGCGGTGCACCGCATCGGCGACCAGATCGCCGAGCCGATCCTGCTGCACCGCAGGTCCACGACCGAGGCAGAGGCTGCCACGCGCGTCGGCGAGCTGCTCGAGCATGTGGGGCTGCCCACCTCACGCGCGGACGCCTATCCGCACGAGCTGTCCGGCGGCCAGCGGCAGCGGGTGATGATCGCGATGGCGCTCGCCTGCGATCCGCAGCTGATCGTCGCGGACGAGCCGACGACGGCGCTCGATGTGATGATCCAGGCGCAGATCCTCCGGCTGATCGAGCAGCTGGTCGCCGAGCAGAGCATCAGTCTGCTGATGATCAGCCACGATCTGGGAGTGCTGGCCGACACCTGCGACCGCCTCGCGGTGATGTACGCGGGCCGGGTCGTCGAGGAGGGCCCGGCCCGGGCGGTGTACGCGGCGGCGGAGCATCCGTACGGGCGGGCTCTGTCCGCCGCCTTCCCCCGTATCGGCGACCCGGCCTCGCGCCGCGCCCCGCGTGGCCTGCCCGGTGACCCGCCCGATCCGGCGGCGCTGCCGGGCGGGTGCACGTTCCATCCGCGCTGCCCGGTCGCGGTGGAGGCGTGCGCCGAGGAGGACCAACTGCTGGCGGTGGCCGGTGAGGACCACCGTGCGGCGTGCGTGCATGTGGGCACCGCCCCCGAAGCCGTTGTCAGGAGCCAGTCATGACCACCACTCCCCTGCTGTCGGCCGACGGTCTGCATGTCGCCTTTCCCGGGCGACGCGGCGGGCGGACGGCACGTGCCGTCGACGGGGTCGATCTGGACATCGGCACCGGTGAGATCGTCGCCCTGGTCGGTGAGTCCGGCTGCGGCAAGACCACGCTGGCGCGTTCCCTGCTCGGCCTGGTGCCGCCCACCTCGGGCCGGGTCACCTTCGGCGGCGCCCCTCTCGCCTACGGATCCCGGGCGCTCAAGGCGTACCGCAAGCGCGTGCAGCTGGTGCTCCAGGATCCGAGCGGATCGCTCAATCCGCGGCACACGGTGTACGACGCGGTCGCCGAGGGGCTGCGGATCCACGGATACGCCGGGGACGAGCGCGAGGCCGTCGCCGAGGCGCTCTCGCGCGCGGGTCTGCGTCCGCCCGAGCGCTTCTTCCTGCGCTACCCGCACGAGCTCTCGGGCGGCCAGCGTCAGCGCGTGGTCATTGCGGGCGCCCTCGTGCTGGAGCCCGAACTGATCGTCGCCGACGAGCCGGTGGCCTCACTGGACGCCTCCGTACGGGGCGAGATCCTCGCGCTGCTCCTGCGGCTGCGCGACGAACTGGGCCTGTCCGCGCTGGTGGTGACGCACGACCTCGGTCTGGCCTGGAACATCGCGGACCGGGTCGCTGTCATGTACCTCGGCCGTATCGTGGAGACCGGGCCGGTGGAGGACGTCCTGACAAGCCCTCGGCATCCCTACACGAAGGCCCTGTTGTCGGTCCTGCCGGAATCCGGCCTGCCGCCCGTCGTCCTGAGCGGCGAGCCCCCGGACCCTTCGCGCATCCCAGAAGGCTGCCGCTTCCATGTCCGCTGCCAGGTGCTGTCGTCGGGCGAGGCGACGCGGGCGGGGGTGTCCGACCTGTGCCGCACCCAGGACCTGCCGATACTGCCGAGCGCGGCGGAGGCGCACGTGGCATGCCACTGGGCGACGCGGCCGCGATGACGGGTCGCGTCCGCCCTCACGGGATGAGGTACGCCGGGGTCGGTTCCGGGACCTGACGCGGCGCAGCTCGCGCGGAGCGCGGTGACCGGGCGGCGGAGTCGCACATCGGATGCGGCGCTGCCCGGACACGAACCCTGGAACGGTCAGACGTCACGCACACGGACCGGGCCGGTCCCGGGATCCGGCGACGGCCGACGGGACGACGGGACGACGCCGGCGTGGCGACACGCACCCGGCACGCGAAACGGCCCGTTGCGTCGTGCCGTGCCCCCGTTCCGCGGAACGCATGCCCACAGCGCGACCGACGAGTGACCACGCAGTGGCCGGGCCGCGCCCGCCCGGTCGGGGTCAGCCCCGGGCGTCGTACGCGCCGCTCAGCTCACGGCACTTCTTGACGTCCTCGCCGATCGCGTCCAGCAGTGACTCGATCGAGTCGAACTTCTCCTGGCCGCGCACGTACGCCAGGAAGTCCACCATCACGTGCAGTCCGTACAGGTCGAGCCCCACACGGTCGATCGCATACGCCTCGACGGTCCGCTCCGTGCCGTCGAACTGCGGATTCGTGCCGACCGAGATCGCGGCGGGCATCCGCTCGCCGTCGGCGGTCAGCCAGCCCGCGTACACCCCGTCCGCCGGGATCGCGGTGTGCGGCAGGGTCTCCACGTTCGCCGTGGGGTAGCCGAGCTCACGCCCCCGCTGTGCGCCACGCACGACCACGCCCTCGACGCGGTGCGGCCGGCCCAGGATCTCCGCCGCGCCCTCGACATCGCCCTCGGCGACGAGCCGCCGGGTCAGCGTCGACGAGAACGGCTCGCCGCCGCCCGCCGCGCCGCTCACGTACAGGTCGACGACCTCGACCTCGTAGTCGTACGTGGCGCCCAGTTCGGACAGGAAGGCGACGTTGCCCGCGGCGCGGTGGCCGAAGCGGAAGTTCGGGCCCTCGATGACCGCGCGTGCGTGCAGCTTGTCGACCAGCACCTTCACGATGAAGTCGGCGGGCGACAGCTTCGAGAACTCGGCGGTGAAGGGCAGGATCAGCACAGCGTCCACGCCCAGCTCGGCCATGAGCTCCGCGCGCCGGTGGTGCGGGGCGAGCAGCGGCGGGTGGCTGCCCGGGCGGACGACCTCGCTCGGATGCGGGTCGAACGTCACCACGACCGAGGGCACGCCCAGGTCGCGGGCCCGCTCCACCGCGCGGCCGATGATCAGCTGGTGCCCGCGGTGCACCCCGTCGTAGGAGCCGATGGTGACGACGCTGCGTCCCCAGTCCTCGGGGATGTCCTCCAAGCCACGCCAGCGCTGCACTGTGACCGCTCCTCGCCCGAACCTGTGTCCATGATTGCCTCTTGCGCAGGTCTAAGACTGCCATGCCCGCGGCGTGCGGTCGGCATCGGCACCGGACAGGCAATCGGCACAAGGGCCCGGCGGGTGCCCGGACCGACCACCGCCGCCCACTCCTGCGGCGCCGTAGCCAGCCATCCGGTCAGCGACGCGGCGAAGCCGGGCAGCTCGTGTGCCAGCTCCACGAGCCGGCGGTCGAGACGGGCCGCACCGCCCGGACTGCGCGCGAGCAGCAGCCCCGTGCGGTGCACCAGCTCCCTGGTCCGGGGCTCGGTACGGACCGTGCAGCCCAGCGCCGCCGCGCTCAGCACGGCCTCCAGCACGGCCAGATCCCGTGCCTCGTACTGCTCGTACTCCAGCAGTACGTCGAGCAGCTCGGCGCGCAGCGGCCGGGACGTCGCGCCGCCCGGGGCGGCCAGCACCGGGGCGAGGGCAGCGCGCACCTGGGGCGGGCGGCCGCGCAGCAGGCGTGCGACGAGGGGGAAGAGGAGGTCGCGCGCACCCGGTCCCCGTTCGAGGAGACGTCCGACGTATACGGCTGCCTGCCGTGCGGCCTGCGGTCGGTGGTCGACGTACTCGCAGACGAGCGCGGCGGCGCGGCGGGCCGGGGCCGGAGCGGTGATGCCGGCGAGGACGCCGAGGATCTCGCCGCCCTCGTCGGCATCGTCCGCGCGCCGGTCGCCGGGCGGCGCCAGCAGCCTGGCCCGGAAGGCGGCGAGCACGGGCCCGGGGTGGTCGGCGAGTGCGGGCGCGAGCGCCCGAGCGGACAGCCCGGGCGCACCGGCCGTGTACGCCGCCAGCGCTGCGTCCAGGTGGTGGGGGCGGCTGACCGGATCCCGGACGAGGAGCATGAGCGCGGGGGCGCGCACGGCGGGGTCCGGGGGTCCGTCGAGCAGCGCGAGCGCTGCCTGGCGCAGCAGTTCGTGATCGGCCGGACGGGTCGCCGCGGCCGCGGTGGCGGGCGCGTGTGCGGCGGCAGCGCCACGGCGCCGCGGACGCGGGTCGCGGGCCCAGCGTGCCACGGCCCGGCACAGCGCGGAGGGCTCGTCCTCGGCGAGTGCGGCGAGCAGTTCCGCGGCACGGGGGTGGGCGGTGTCGACCAGTGCCTCGGTGAGATCGTCGACGGCAAGGCCGCGCCGGGCGTAGAGCAGGGCTTGAGCCGCCATGGCGACGGTGGGGCGAACGGTCGCGTCGGGCCCGGCGGGCAGCGGCGTGGTGTCGGCGAACCAGCGGCACAGCAGCGGCTGTACGGCTCCCGGGTCGGCGGCGAGCCGGGCCGCCGCGACGTCCAGGTAGCGCCGCCCGCCGCCCCGGCCGGACCGGTCGCCGTGCGGCGGGTCGTCGGGGACGAGCCGCCGCAGCAGATCGAGACGGGTGGCCTCGCAAAGGGGCAGCCGCTCCCAGAAGCCGGGTCCGAACGCGTCCGGGTCGCGCAGGCGGACGAGCCGCAGCAGCACGTCGGCGTACGGCTCCGCGTCCGGCACCCGCCGCAGCACCTCGCCGAGCAGCCGGCGCGCCCACCAGCGGGCGTCGCCCGATACTGCCCGGGGCTGCTCCAGAGCGCGGGCCAGTCCGGTCAGCCGCCGCTCCAGCGCGGCCGGTCCGTGCAGCGGGTCCAGCCGGAGCAGAGCGTGGACGACGATGCCGAGGCGATGCCGCGGGACCGGCTGTCCGGCACCCGGCTGCGGGCGGTGGACGAGGCGGTCCAGCGTGGCGTCGACATCCAGGTGGGCGCCCAGGATCCACTCGGCGACCTCCTCGTGCGCGAAGCGGTACCCGGGCCCCGCCGCCACGATCAGCCCCTCGGCTAACACGGCGGATTCCCACCCGGAGAACAGTTCCTCGAACGAGGCGCGGTCCAGATCCCCCTGCCCCGTCGCCAGACACCGCCGGGCCATCTCGTGGACGTGCCCCGCGAGGGATGCCGCGAGCCGGCGCACGGCGCTGCCGGGCGCGTCACCGGCGGCCCCTGCGGCGATACGCAGACAGACCAGATCCAGATACGCGCCGAACAGATCCGCGCGTACCGGGCGCGCAGGCATGTCCGCGCCGGGGGCGTCCCGCACCTCGCCGTAGATCCTCAGCGCCAGCGGATGCAGGGCGTCGGCTCCGGCGAGCATGGCGTCGGGCACCCGGCACAGCTCCCGCATCCGCCGCGCCTCGTCCGGTGTGAACTCCCCGATGGGCACGGCCGGCGGGTCCTCCCCCGGTCCCGCCTCCGGTCGACCGGCCCTTCCCCGGGCCGTATCGATCCACTGACCCGGTGCCCCCGACGAGCCCGTGCGCCCGCCGGATCGCAGCGCCGGCAGGCGCAGCCGGTCGTCGCCGTCCGTCTCCCCCGCCGCGCCGCCCGCCCGCACTGCCTCGACCGCTCCCGCGCCGTCGTCCGCCCCCACCCCGACTCGGTGCACGCCCGCCGGACACAGCGCCGCATCCGGCAATGCCGTGCGAGGCCGCACATGCACCGTGCCGGAAGCTCGCAGCACCGCCCTGCGCTCCGGCACACGGACTCGTGCGGCGCCCGCGCCCGATCCGTACAGCACGCCCGGCGGGTACAGCGTCCCCGCCGCCTCCCAGTGCTCCGGGCGGCACCCGATGATCAGCCGGGTGTCCGTCGCCGTCAGCCATGCCACCGTGTTCGCCGTCCACCGGGACGTGGCCTCCGGCGGCAGCGGCGGGGCTTCCTCGGGTCCGTCCAGAACGATGAGCAGCGTGTGTCCGGCCTCCCGGGCCAGGCCCGCCACGCGGTCCGGGGTGATGCCCGCGGTCATGGCGGCCGGCCCCGACGCGGCGAGGAACCGTGCGGCCGCGTCGGCGATCGACGTGTCGTCGGCGCGCAGGTCGGCGCCTCGGATCCGGAGCGTGGGCGCGGGCGTACGGCGGGAGGCGAGCGCGGTGAGCTCGGTGGTGCGGCCCGTGCCGGGTGCGCCGACGAGCGCGGCCACCAGGGCCGTGGCACCGTCGGCGAAGTCGTCCAACTGCCGTGCGACACCCGGCCTTTCGATCCTGGGACCGTGCGCATCGCGCGCCGCGGTGAGTTCCAGCACCGCCGCCAGGTTCAGATCGTCACCGTACGCGGGCACTGTTGTCCCATTGCGCCGCAGCAGGGCGGCCAGCGGCCCGTCTGGCGCCCGGCCGGCGGCGCGCAGCGGTACGGCGCATGCCGCCGTGGCATGGCCGCAGCGCAGCGCGGTACCGAGGATTCCGAGCACCGCTCCGGTACGGGCGTCGAGCACCGGGCCCCCGGCCGCCGCGCCGCCGAGGCGCAGCGCGTCGCTGCCGTCCGTACCGATCGCCAGTTCCAGCGCGTCGTCGATGGCATGACGGGAGCCGGCGGCGCCGTACGTGGCCCGGGTCGTGCCCAGTACGCGTGCCTCGCGCCAGCCGTGGGCCGCGAGCCGTACGTACCTCCCCGACTCGGTCCCGTCGCGCGTGCCGATCGGCAGGGGCGGTACGCCCAGCCCGTCGGCACGCAGCAGCGCGAGTCCGTGGTGCGGCAGTGCCGTGACGGCGTCGCCCTCGGCGGAGCAGACTCGCCCGCCGGAGGCGTACAGCATCACCCGCGCCTGCCCGTCGACTGCCTCATGGCTGGTCACCACCGTGCCGAGGCGGTCGGCGACGAAGCCGGTGCCGCGCGGCCGCCCGGCCGGATCGCAGATGCGCACCAGCGCTGCCAGGTCCCCGCTTCCCATACCGTCGACGGTAGGTCGCCAGTGATCAACAAGAGAAGGCTGTGAGTGAACGCGCCCCCCAGTGCTCCCGCGGTTCACTCCGTGCGCCTGCCCGATCAGGTGATTACGCGGTCCGGAAGGGATAGACCTCTGCCTGGGGGAAGCGAGGGGGATCGTGGAACGGGCAGCGGCGCTGCCCGTTCCACGAGGAATCAGAGGAATCCGGTGAGTCCCGCGGCCGGGTCAGCCGAAGACGGCGAGGCTCTTGGCCTTGCCCTTGTGCTCCTCGACCAGAGCCACGAAACGCCCGTCCGGCCCGAAGACCGCCACCGGCGAGGCCCCCTGTGCCGGCATCTCCAGCCGCACTCCGTTGGTGAGCAGCTTCGCCTGCCTGCCGTCCACGTCCCAGCGCGGGAACGCGGCGGCGGCGGCTTCGGCGATCGGCATGACCGTCAGCTCCTGCTGCAACTGGTCGAGCGTCTTCGCCGCGTCCAGTCCGTACGGGCCCACGCGTGTGCGCCGCAGTGCCGTCAGATGCCCGCCGACGCCCAGATCGGCGCCGAGGTCACGGGCCAGCGCCCGGATGTACGTCCCGGAGGAGCAGACCACGGAGACCACCAGGTCCAGGACGCGCAGCCCGTCCTCGGTCACCCCGTCGCGCACGTCGTAGACGCGGAAGGACGACACGGTCACCGGCCGGGCGGGGATGTCGAACTCCTCGCCGCCGCGCACCCGTGCGTACGACCGCTTGCCGTCGATCTTGATGGCGCTGACCTTGGACGGCACCTGCATGATGGCGCCGGTCAGCTTGGCGACTCCCGCGTCGATGGCCTCCCGGGTGACCCCGGAGGCGTCGGACGAGGACGTGATCTCGCCCTCCGCGTCGTCGGTGACGGTGTTCTGCCCCAGCCGGATGGTGCCGAGGTACTCCTTCTCGGTCAGCGCGAGATGACCGAGCAGTTTGGTGGCCCTCTCGACCCCGAGGACAAGCACCCCGGTGGCCATGGGGTCCAGCGTCCCCGCGTGTCCGACACGGCGGGTCTTCGCGATCCCGCGCATCTTGGCGACGACGTCGTGCGAGGTGAAGCCGGACGGCTTGTCGACGATGACAAGGCCGTCCGGCGTCCTGTTGTCCGTCATTCCGACGCTTCGTCCTCGTCGGTCTCGGGCTTGCGGTACGGGTCGGCCTCGCCGGCGTACGCGGCGCCCGAGGACGCCTCGCGCACCTTGGCGTCGGAGGCGCGCGCCTTGTCGAGGAGGTCCTCGATCGTCTTGGCGGTCTCGGGGAGGGCGTCGGCGACGAAGGTGAGCGTCGGCGTGAACTTCGTGCCGGCCGCCGCACCGACCGCGGAGCGCAGGATGCCCTTGGCGCTCTCCAGGCCCGCCGCCGCAGTGGCGCGGTCCTCGTCGTCGCCGTAGACCGTGTAGAAGACCGTCGCCTCCCGCAGATCACCGGTGACCCGGGTGTCCGTGATGGTCACATGCGTGCCCAGCCGGGGGTCCTTGATGCCGCGCTGCAGCTTCTCGGCGACCACCTCCCGGATGAGGTCCGCCAGCTTCTTCGCCCGCGCGTTGTCGGCCACTGGTCCTTCTCCCTTTTCCTGCTCTTCGTGCTGTGCCTTGCACAGGTTCAGTCTTCGTCGCTGTGGAGTCTGCGTCTAACGGACAGCAGTTCCACCTCGGGCCGGGCGGCGACCATGCGCTCGCACCGGTCCAGTACGTCTGTGAGGTGCCCGGTCTCCCCGGACACCATGGCCAGGCCGATCTCGGCCCGGCGATGGAGATCCTGGCCGCCCACTTCCGCCGCGCTCACCGCGTATTTGCGCTGGAGCTCGGCCACGATGGGGCGGACCACGGAGCGCTTCTCCTTCAGCGACCGTACGTCGCCGAGAAGCAGATCGAAGGACAGTGTCCCCACATACATGTATGTCCGGATGTCCCGCCGGTTCGGGGTCTGGGGCCCCGCCGCGGCTGCTTGGCAGGGACATCAGCACCGTACACGCAACGGCCGGGGCCGATCGACGGAAATATGTCCCGTCGACCGGCCCCGGACAGGCTGCGTGTCAGCCGCGAGGCTTCTCGCGCATCTCGTACGTCGCGATGACGTCGTCGATCTTGATGTCGTTGAAGTTTCCGAGGTTGATACCACCCTCGAAGCCTTCGCGGATCTCGGTGACGTCGTCCTTGAAGCGGCGCAGGCCCTCGATGTTGAGGCTCTCCGCGATGACCTTGCCGTCACGGATGAGTCGGGCCTTGGTGTTGCGCTTGACCTCGCCGGAGCGGATGAGAACACCCGCGATGTTGCCCAGCTTGGACGAGCGGAAGACCTCGCGGATCTCCGCCGTACCGAGCTCGACCTCTTCGTACTCCGGCTTGAGCATGCCCTTGAGGGCCGCCTCGATCTCCTCGATGGCCTGGTAGATCACCGAGTAGTAGCGGACGTCGACGCCCTCGCGCTCCGCCATCTGCGCGGCACGGCCGGCCGCACGGACGTTGAAGCCGATGACGATGGCGTCGGAGCCCATCGCCAGGTCGATGTCGGACTCGGTGACCGCACCCACACCGCGGTGCAGGACGCGGATCTCGACCTCTTCGCCGACGTCGAGCTGGAGCAGCGAGGACTCGAGAGCCTCCACCGAACCGGACGCGTCGCCCTTGATGATGATGTTGAGATCCTGCACCAGACCGGCCTTGAGCACCTTGTCGAGGTCCTCGAGGGACACCCGGCGGGTGCGCTTGGCGAAGGCCGCGTTGCGCTCACGCGCAGCGCGCTTCTCGGCGATCTGACGGGCCGTACGGTCCTCGTCGACGACGAGGAAGTTGTCGCCGGCGCCGGGGACGTTGGTGAGACCCAGGACCAGGACGGGGGTCGACGGACCCGCTTCCTCCACGTTGTTGCCGTTGTCGTCGAGCATCGCCCGGACACGGCCGTACGCGTCACCGGCGACCATCGTGTCGCCGACGCGCAGCGTGCCTCGCTGGACCAGGACGGTCGCGACGGCGCCGCGGCCGCGGTCGAGGTGGGCCTCGATCGCAATACCCTGCGCGTCCATCTCGGCGTTCGCCCGGAGGTCGAGCGAAGCGTCCGCGGTGAGGACCACGGCCTCCAGCAGGGAGTCGATGTGCAGACCCTGCTTGGCGGAGATGTCGACGAACATCGTGTCGCCGCCGTACTCCTCGGCCACCAGACCGAACTCGGTCAGCTGACCGCGCACCTTGGTCGGGTCCGCGCCCTCGACGTCGATCTTGTTGACCGCGACCACGATCGGCACACCGGCCGCCTTGGCGTGGTTCAGCGCCTCGATCGTCTGGGGCATCACACCGTCGTTCGCCGCCACCACGAGGATCGCGATGTCGGTGGACTTGGCACCACGGGCACGCATGGCGGTGAACGCTTCGTGACCCGGGGTGTCGATGAAGGTGATCTTGCGCTCTTCACCGTTGACCTCGGTGCCGACCTGGTACGCACCGATGTGCTGCGTGATGCCGCCGGCCTCGCCCGCAACGACGTTCGTCTTGCGGATGGCGTCGAGCAGTCGGGTCTTACCGTGGTCGACGTGACCCATGACGGTCACGACCGGCGGACGGGAGACGAGCATTTCCTCGCCGCCCTCGTCCTCGCCGAACTCGATGTCGAAGGACTCGAGAAGCTCGCGGTCCTCCTCCTCCGGGCTGACGATCTGAACGGTGTAGTTCATCTCGTCGGCGAGAAGCTGCAGCGTCTCGTCGGAGACGGACTGCGTGGCCGTGACCATCTCACCGAGGTTCATCATCACGGCGACGAGCGACGCCGGG
Source organism: Streptomyces sp. NBC_00390 (assembly GCF_036057275.1). NCBI lineage: Bacteria > Bacillati > Actinomycetota > Actinomycetes > Kitasatosporales > Streptomycetaceae > Streptomyces > Streptomyces sp. NBC_00390. Next base: position 2,428,459 of record NZ_CP107945.1, read on the forward strand.
TTGGCGTTGATCTTCTCCGCGAAGTCGGTGAGGGAGGCACCGCGCGACAGGCGAACGGTCTCGCCGTTGCCGCGAGGCAGCATCACACCGCCGACCGACGGGGCCTGCATGGCCTCGTACTCCTGGCGCCTCTGCCGCTTCGACTTACGGCCACGACGCGCCGGACCGCCGGGACGGCCGAACGCACCCTGCGTGCCACCACGGCCGCCGGGACCACCCGGACGTCCGCCGAAGCCGGGACGACCGCCGCCGAAGCCGCCGCCACCGCCACCGGGGCCACCGCCACCGGGACGGCCGGCGAAGCCGCCGCCGCCACCGGGACGACCGGCACCGCCGCCGCCACCGGGACGGCCGGCGAAGCCGCCGCCGGCCGGACGACCGGCACCGCCGGGACGACCGGCGCCGCCACCGGGACCGCGACCGCCGCCACCGGGGCCGCCACCAGGACGGGGACCGGCAGCAGGACGCTGCGGCATCATGCCCGGGTTCGGGCGATTACCACCGGGACCGCCGCCAGGGCCCGCGGAACGGGGAGCCTGCGGACGAGGCATGCCGCCCGGGGTCGGACGGGGACCGCCCTGGCCCTGCGGGCGCGGAGCACCGCCGGGGCCACCCTGCGGACGCGGGGCACCGGAAGCGGCGCCGCCAGGTCCACCGGGGCCGGGACGTGCACCACCCGGACGGGGCGCCTGCGGGCGCGCCATGCCGGTGGAGCCACCGGAGGTGAAGGGGTTGTTGCCCGGACGAGGACCGGCCGGACGGCCACCGGGACGCGGAGCGCCCTGACCGCCGGCGGGACGTGCCGGACGCTCGCCGCCGCGGCCGCCGTCACGCTGACCGCCGGCCGGAGCCGGACGGGCGGGGCGAGGACCGGGAGTACCCGCGGGACGCGGGGACTGCGGTGCGGCGGGCTGGGCCGGGGCCGGAGCCGAGAACTCGGCGGCGGGCACCGGAGCCGCCGGAGCGGGCTTGGCCGGTGCGGGCTTGGGACCCGGAGTCGGACGCGGGCCCGGAGCCGGGGCCGCGGAGGGGGTGCTGCTCACGGGCGCGGCGGCCGGCTTGGGGGCCGGGGCGCCGGGCTTCGGGGCAGCAGGACGTGCCGCGCCGGCCGGAGACGGCGCAGCGGGTGCAGAGGGGCCGCCCGCGCGGTTGCCCGCTGCGGGGGAGGGCGTCGCCTTGCGGGGCGCGCCAGGCTTGGCAGCAGTCTTGCCGGCGCCACCGCCGGGACCCTGCAAAGCGTCAGTCAATTTGCGTACAACCGGCGCCTCGATCGTCGAGGACGCCGAACGGACGAATTCACCGAGTTCTTGGAGCTTGGCCATGACGACCTTGCTCTCCACGCCGAACTCCTTGGCGAGTTCGTATACCCGGACCTTAGCCACTTCGCTCCTTTTAGGTCCGGGTTACCGCCGGACCGTCGCTACTTCATGGGCGTACTCATCGCGTACTCATCGAGTGCTCATCGCAATCTCGACCTACTTCCAACTCGCGAGGTACCTGACCGCACGGTGTTCCGTGCCGTACGTCTTTCTTCTTACAGTGCTGCCTGCTCAACATGCCGCCGTACATCAGCGGTCTCAAGCGGACCCTGGACCCTGAAGGCCCTCGGGAACGCCCGGCGGCGGACCGCCAGGTCGAGACAGACCAAGGCGGGGTGTACATACGCACCCCGGCCGGGCAGCGTACCGCGATCATCGGGGACGCATGCGTCCCCGATCACCACGATGCGCAGCAGATCGCTCTTGGCCGCTCGCTCCCGGCATCCCACACAGGTTCGCTCAGGGCACACGCGGGCATGCGTCCGGCCAGACACGGTTAAGTCTACCTCCCCGCACCGACCTCACCCCTTTGGGGCAAAAATCGAACGGTTGTTGTCCAGATCTGCGCGACACCCCGCCGTCAAGCCCAACGGGATCTCCCACCGATACATTCCTCAGCCCTGGTCGGATCCCTGCTCCGTGTCCGGGCGGATGTCGATGCGCCAGCCGGTCAGGCGGGCGGCGAGGCGGGCGTTCTGCCCCTCCTTGCCGATCGCCAGTGACAGCTGGTAGTCGGGAACGGTCACCCGTGCGGAGCGCGCGCCGAGATCGACCACCTCGACCTTGCTGACGCGGGCCGGCGACAGGGCGTTGGCGACCATCTCCGCCGGGTCGTCCGACCAGTCGACGATGTCGATCTTCTCGCCGTGCAGTTCGGCCATCACATTGCGCACCCGGCCGCCCATCGGGCCGATACAGGCGCCCTTGGCGTTCAGGCCCGAACGGGTGGAGCGGACCGCGATCTTGGTGCGGTGACCGGCCTCACGGGCGATCGCCGCGATCTCGACGCTGCCGTCCGCGATCTCCGGGACCTCCAGCGCGAAAAGCTTCTTGACCAGGTTCGGGTGGGTGCGCGACAACGTCACGGACGGGCCGCGCACACCCTTGGCCACGCGGACCACATAGGTGCGCAGCCGCAGGCCGTGCGTGTACTCCTCGCCCGGCACCTGCTCCTGCACCGGAAGGATTGCCTCGAGCTTGTCGTCCAACTTGACCAGGACGTTCTTCGGGTCCTTGCCCTGCTGCACCTGACCTGCGACGACATCGCCCTCACGGCGCGCGTACTCGCCGAAGGTCACATCGTTCTCGGCGTCCCGCAGACGCTGCTGGATGACCTGGCGGGCGGTCGTGGCGGCGATCCGGCCGAAGTCCGACGGGGTGTCGTCGAACTCCTTGGGCTCCTGGCCCTCCTCCAGATCCGCCGGGTCCTCCTTGGCCCACACGGTCACATGGCCGGTGTCCCGGCTGAGCACCACGCGCGCGTGGCGGCGGCTGCCCTCGGTGCGGTGGTACGCGATGAGGAGGGCCGATTCGATCGCCTCGACCAGCAGTTCGAAGGGAATTTCCTTCTCCTGCGCGAGGCCCTTGAGAAGCTTCACGTCGATGTCCACGGCTACGCCTCCTCTTCCTTCTCGTCTTTGTCCTTGCGATTGAACTCGATCTCCACGCGCGCCTTGGCGATCTCGGGGAATTCGACCCGCCGGGCGGTGGGCTTGCGTCCCTTCACGCCGGGCACTTCGAGATCGAGTCCGGTGTCGTCCACGGTGAGGATGCGGGCCACCAGCTCGCCGCCCTCGTGCAGCTGCAGCCTGACCAGCCGGCCGGTCGCGCGCACGTAGTGGCGGTGTTCGTTCAGGGGCCGGTCGGCGCCGGGCGAGCTGACCTCCAGGACGTACTCGCCCTCACCCATGGCGTCCGTCTCGTCGAGCTTGTCGGAGATGACGCGGCTCAGCTCGGCACATGCGTCCAGTTCCACGCCCTCGTCGGAGTCGACGGTGATCCTCAGCATGCGGCGCCTGCCCGCCCGGGAGACCTCGATCTCCTCCAGATCCAGGTCGGCGGCGCTGACGAGCGGTTCCAGCAGCCCGCGCAGCCTCTCGCTCTGGGTGGTGCTCATCCGGGTGACTCCTCGGCCGCGTGTGCTGTTGTGGGATCGTCGCGTGTCAGATCAAAGGGTATCCGGTCGCGGAGGGTGTTGCCGTCCACCGGCGCCGGACCCGCAGGTACGCTCGCCTGCGGCGATGATCATCGCAAGCCATGACGAGGCCCGAGGGAGACAGGCGTGGGGCGCACGGGGACGACACGCAGGCGCGCGCTCGTGGTGACGGGGGCTGCCGCGGCGGGCCTGTTGACGGGTTGTTCGACGGACGCGCCCGCCGGCCGGCGTACCTCGGGTTCCCCTTCCGACCCCGCACGCGCCGAGGCGGCGCTGCGCCGCAGGCTCGCTGCGGCCAGCCGGGCGCTGCGGGACGAGTACGACCTCGTGATCGCCCAACATCCCGTGCTGACGGGGCGGTTGGCACCGCTACGGGCGGCGGTCGACGAGCACGTGACGGCTCTGGCCCCCGCTCCCGGCGTCCTTGCGTCGCCCTCCGCATCCCCCTCCTCGTCCCCCGCCCCGTCCCCGTCGGCTTCGGTCGCCGCCGAGCCGGGTGCCGCGCTCAAGGCGCTGGCCGCGGCCGAGCGCCGTACCTCGCAGGCGCACACGGCGTCCCTGGCCGAAGCCGCACCGGAACTGGCCCGGCTGCTGGCCTCCGTCGCGGCTGCCGGTGCCGCGCATGCGTACCTGCTGACGAAGGGGGAAGCGCGATGACCGGACTGGACTCCTCCGCGAAGGCCACGCTGGACGCCGCCCAGGCCGCACTCGCCGCCGAGCATGCGGCGGTGTACGGGTACGGGGTGGTCGGCGGCCGGGTCGGCGACCACCGCGAGGCCGAGGCGGAGGCGGCATACGCCGCCCACCGGGCTCGGCGCGACGCGCTGACGCGCACCGTGCGCGACCTGAAGGGCGAACCCGTGGCGGCGGCCGCGGCGTACGCACTGCCGTTCCCGGTACCGGATGCGGCAGCGGCCGTACGGCTCGCCGCGGAGCTGGAGGACCGGATCGCGGGCGTCTACTCCGACCTCGTCCGGGCGGCGGAAGGCGCGCTGCGCCTGGAGGCCGCGGGCGCGCTGCAGGAGGCGGCGGTCCGCGCGGTGCGCTGGCGCGGCAGCGGCGTAGCCTTTCCTGGGCTCACCGAGCGTGCTGTGGGCAACAACCGCTGAAGCGGAAAGGGAACAACGAGCGTATGGCTTTCGAACCGCCGCAGCGGCTGGTCCGGGCACTCGGTGAGGGCGACGACTGGCTCGGGCAACTGCCGGGCCTCGCCCAGGAGGCGGTGGACCGGAGCGGTCTGGAAGTCGAACGCGTCATGGCCCCGGGCGGCAGGAGCAGTCTGGTCCTTCTGGTGCGACAGCCCGACGGCACCCCCGCCGCACTGAAGGTCGCCCCACCGTCGGCCTCCCCCGAGCTGGAACGGGCGGCGCTCGAGCACTGGAACGGCTGGGGTGCGGTACGGCTGCTGGGCGCTGCCGACGACGCGCTGTTGCTGGAGCGCCTGCAGCCCGATGTCTCGCTGCGCTCCCTGCCGGAGGCGAAGGCGCTGCTGGAGGCGGCGGGCACCGTACGGCGACTGTGGGTCGAGCCGCCGGCGGACCACGCCTTCGAGACAGTCGCGCAGCGTACGTCCCGACAGGCCGTGGCGATGCGGGAGTTCGACGACCCGGGGGTGGCGGAGCTGGTCTCGGCGGCGCTGGACGCGCGCGACGAACTCGCCGCGTTCGCACCCGAAGAGGAGCTGCTGCACGGCAACTTCCGCCAGGGCAAGGTGCTTTCGGGTGACCGGACGCCATGGCTCGCGGTCGGCCCGGAGCCCTTGGTGGGCGAACGCGCCTACGACCTGGCTCGGTTGGTCCGCGACCGGGTCGAGGACCTGATCGCGGCCTCTGCGGGCGCGTCGGCGGCCCGCCGCCGTGTGAACAAGCTCGCGGACTCCCTGGAGGTGGACCGCGACCGGCTGCGGGGCTGGACGCTGTTCCGGGCGGTGGAGTCGGGCACACGGGCGATTGCCGCGGGGCGGCTCCAGGAGGGGGAACTGGCGCTGGAGTTCGCGGGCTGGCTGTAGCCCGGGCGAGTCCGCTGCCCGGGGGCGGGTTCCCCTACCCCACTGTCCCGCCCCTTCCCGTGTCCGGGGGCTCGCCCCCGGACCCCGCGCCTCAAGCGCCGGCGAGGCTGACGCTGCCGGGCTGCGTCAGCTCGTCTGGGGGCCCCGGACGCAGTCCAGGGGGACCGCCCGAAGGGCTGTACGGGGCCCGGGGCTTGCCCCGGTCACGGGAAGTGGAGGTCCCCCCACGCCGCAAGGCGTAGGAGGATGGATGGGGGGCAACGCCCCCGCTACCTACGCGCGCAAGCGGGCGATCGCCTCCGCCACCGAAAGCTCCTCGCGCTCCCCCGTACGCCGGTCCTTCAGCTCCAGCACTCCCTCGCCCGAGCGGCGCCCGGCCACCAGGATCTTCGGGACGCCGATCAGCTCCGCGTCGGTGAACTTCACGCCCGGTGAGACACCCGCCCGGTCGTCCACCAGCACCCGCAGGCCCGCGGCGCCGAGCTGCTGGGCGACGTCGAGCGCCAGCTCCGTCTGCAGCGCCTTGCCCGCGGCGACCACGTGGACGTCGGCCGGGGCGATCTCGCGGGGCCAGCACAGGCCCTGCTCGTCGGCGGTCTGCTCGGCCAGTGCCGCCACCGCGCGTGAGACGCCGATGCCGTACGAGCCCATGGTGACGCGAACCGGCTTGCCGTTCTGACCGAGCACGTCGAGCTGGAACGCGTCGGCGTACTTGCGGCCGAGCTGGAAGATGTGACCGATCTCGATGGCGCGGTCCAGCTTCAGGCCGGTCGCGCACGCGGGGCACGGGTCGCCGTCCTCGACCACGACGACGTCCAGGTACTCGTCGACCTCGAAGTCACGGCCCGCCACGACGTTCTTCGCGTGCGTGTCCGGCTTGTTGGCACCGGTGATCCACGCCGTGCCGGGCGCGATGCGCGGGTCGGCGATGTAGCGGACCTTCTCCAGACCCTGCGGGCCGACGTATCCGCGGACCAGGTCGGGGCGGTCGGTGAAGTCGTCGGCGGTGACCAGCTCGACGGTCGCCGGTGCCAGATGGTCGCCCAGCTTGCCCAGGTCGACCTCGCGGTCGCCCGGCACGCCCACGGCGACGATCTCACCGTCAACCTTGACCAGCAGGTTCTTCAGGGTCGCGGAGGCCGGGACGCCGAGGTGGTCGGCGAGCGTCTCGATGGTCGGGGTGTCGGGAGTGTCCAGCTCCTCGACCGGACCGTGCGCGGCACCGTCGACGGGGGCGAGCGCGAAGGTGACGGCCTCGGTGTTGGCCGCGTAGTCGCACGAGGGGCAGTACACGAAGGTGTCCTCGCCGGCCGCGGCCGGGGCGAGGAATTCCTCGGACGCCGAGCCGCCCATGGCGCCGGAGACCGCGGAGACGATCTTGTGGTCGAGGCCGAGGCGCTCGAAGATCTTGACGTATGCCTCGCGGTGCAGGGCGTACGACTCGGCGAGGCCCTCGTCCGTGGTGTCGAAGGAGTACGAGTCCTTCATCTGGAACTCACGGCCGCGCAGGATGCCGGAGCGCGGACGCGCCTCGTCGCGGTACTTGGTCTGGATCTGGTAGAGGATCACCGGCAGGTCCTTGTAGGACGTGCACTGGTCCTTGACCAGCTGGGTGAAGATCTCTTCGTGGGTCGGGCCGAGCAGGTAGTCGGCGCCCTTGCGGTCCTTGAGACGGAACAGCTCCGCGCCGTACTCCTCCCAGCGGCCCGTGGCCTCGTACGGCTCCTTGGGCAGCACGGCCGGCAGCAGAACCTCCTGCGCGCCGATCGCGTCCATCTCCTCGCGTACGACGCGGGTGACGTTCTCCAGGACCCGCTTCCCGAGCGGCAGCCAGGACCAGATTCCGGCGGCGTTGCGGCGGACATAACCGGCACGGACGAGCAGCTTGTGGCTGAGCGTCTCGGCGTCGGCCGGGTCGTCGCGCAGTGTCTTGATCATCAGACGGGACATGCGCTGGACCTGGGCCATGGTGAACTCCTGCTCGGAACGTGTGATGTGCAGGAGGTTAGCCGGGCCGCACGTTCAGGCGGAAATCAGTTCCCCCGCTGCAGCGGCAGCGCAGCCCCCATCACCGCGTACGGACTCGGCGCGCTCGGGAACATGACCTGCCTGGCCAGGTCCTGGTAGCCGAGGCTGCGGTACAGGGCACGGGCCGGGCTCTCGGTGTCGATCGCTGACAGGATCGAGCGGGGCTCGTCCGCTGTGTCGGTGATCGTTGTGATCAGCTCCCGGCCGATGCCGCGCCCCTGGAATCTGGGGTGCACATGGAGTTCGGTGATCACGAAGGCGTCGTTCAGCCAGCCTGCGTTGCCCGTGCTGTGCAGATACGGCTCGACGATGGTGGACCACCAGTGGGTGCGCTCGTTGGGCATGCCGTAGACGAATCCGACGAGCCGGCCGGTCGCGGTGGTGGCGCCGAATGCGCGGGCGCCGCGGTTGAGCAGATGCCGCAGCACGATGTAGCGGCGGATGTCGATCTCTTCGTCGCTGAGCCCGAACGCGATCGCCTGTACGGCAAGGGCATCGTCCACCCGCGCGGAGAGTTCGAGCGGTCCGACCACGACATCGGGTTCCTGGGACGGGTCCCCAGACAGTGCTGCCATGGCCCGAACCCTACTTGCAGCTGTCCGCCCTCTGAACCGTACGTTCCTGATTCAGAACAGCACGCTCATGAAGGCGCCGACCTCACTGAAGCCGACCCGCCGGTACGCCGCCCGGGCCGCGGTGTTGTAGTCGTTCACATAGAGGCTGACGACCGGAGAGACATCGGCGAGCGCGTAGCGCAGCACCGCCGCCATACCGGTCTCGGACAGCCCGCGACCCCGGAACTCGGGAGCCACCCACACCCCCTGGATCTGGCAGGCCTGCGGGGTCGCGGCGCCGATCTCGGCCTTGAAGACGACCTTTCCGTCCTCGATGCGGGCGAAGGAACGTCCGGCCCCGACGAGTTCCGCGACCCGGGCCTGGTAGAGCAGACCGCCGTCGCCCGCCATCGGGGAAATGCCCACCTCTTCGGTGAACATCGCCACGCACGCCGGCATGATCAGTTCCATCTCGTTCTTGCGGATCCGGCGGACCTGCGGATCGGGCTCGATGTCGTCCGGGAGCCGTTCGGTGACCATCAGGGGCTGATGGGCGCGTACGTCCCGTGCCGGACCCCAGCTCGGTTCGAGCAGCCGCCACAGCTGGGCGGTCGGCTGGCAGGGACCGACGATGGAGGAGCAGCGTCGTCCGGACCTGCGCGCGCGGTCGGCGAAAGCGCGTACGGCGTCGGGAGTGGCACAGATCGGGACGAGGTTGGCACCGGAGTAGCACAGCGAGCGCAGTTGCCCGTCCGCGTACCAGCCCCACATCTCGCCGCCCAGACGCCAGGGGTCCAGCCCGGCAACCTGGACGCGGGAGGTGACGAAAGCATTCGTCACGGGCTCGCTCTCGAGGATGGCGAGCGCTGCGCCGAGGTCGCTCGGTTCGAGCACCCGGGTGGTGGTCTGCGTCAACACGTAGGGGGCCTCACCATGCGGTCTGCTGATTTCCGCACTGTACCTGGCGTGTCCCCCGGATGGCTCGCCCACGACGAAGCCCCGGCGCAGGGTCTGCACCGGGGCTTGATCGTTGTCGCGGGAGCGGACGGGTCAGCCGAGGGCCGCCGCGGGCTCACCGACGGCGACCACATCGGGAGTGCCGGAGGCGACGCCGTCCTTCTCCATCTGCTCGGCGATCTTCAGTGCCTCTTCGATGAGGGTCTCGACGATCTTCGACTCGGGCACGGTCTTGATGACCTCGCCCTTGACGAAGATCTGGCCCTTGCCGTTGCCCGACGCCACACCGAGGTCGGCCTCGCGGGCCTCGCCCGGGCCGTTGACGACGCAGCCCATGACGGCGACGCGCAGCGGGACCTCCATGCCCTCCAGACCGGCGCTGACCTGGTCGGCGAGCTTGTAGACATCTACCTGGGCGCGGCCGCAGGACGGGCAGGAGACGATCTCCAGGCGGCGCTGGCGGAGGTTCAGCGATTCGAGGATCTGGATGCCGACCTTGACCTCTTCGGCGGGCGGGGCGGACAGGGACACCCGGATCGTGTCGCCGATGCCCTCGCTGAGCAGTGCCCCGAAGGCGACCGCGGACTTGATGGTGCCCTGGAAGGCGGGGCCGGCCTCGGTGACGCCCAGGTGCAGCGGGTAGTCGCACTGCGCGGCCAGCTGCCGGTAGGCGTTGACCATGACGACCGGGTCGTTGTGCTTGACGGAGATCTTGATGTCGCGGAAGCCGTGCTCCTCGAAGAGGGACGCCTCCCACAGCGCCGACTCGACGAGCGCCTCGGGGGTGGCCTTGCCGTACTTCTTCAGCAGTCGCGCGTCGAGCGATCCGGCGTTGACCCCGATGCGGATCGGGGTGCCCGCGTCACCGGCCGCCTTGGCGATCTCCTTGACCTTGTCGTCGAACTGCTTGATGTTGCCCGGGTTCACCCGGACCGCGGCGCAGCCGGCGTCGATCGCGGCGAAGACGTACTTCGGCTGGAAGTGGATGTCCGCGATGACCGGGATCTGCGACTTCTTGGCGATGGTCGCGAGTGCGTCGGCATCGTCCTGAGTGGGGCAGGCGACCCGCACGATCTGGCAGCCGGACGCGGTCAGCTCCGCGATCTGCTGCAGCGTGGCACCGATGTCCGAGGTGCGCGTCGTCGTCATCGACTGCACGGACACGGGTGCGTCACCGCCGACGGCCACCGATCCGACCTGGATCTTGCGGCTGGCCCGGCGCTCGGCGAGCTTCGTCGGAACGGACGGCATTCCCAGAGAAATCGCGGTCATCTGCTGTGCAACCCCAAGGTGTGGATCAAGGTCCCGGATGGGCGGGCTCCGGCCTCCGAGATTACGGCACGCACCTTGCGCGCAGCACATCGCGTGGCTGTGTCCACCCATTGGTACGGGCCCGGACACCCGAGGTGTCCGGGCCCGTCGTTCAGGAGATACGCACCGGGTTGACGACGTCCGCGACGAGCACGAGCAGCGTGAAGCAGACGAAGACACCCGCGACGACGTAGGCGAGCGGCATCAGCTTGGCGACGTCGAACGGGCCCGGGTCGGGCCTCTTGAACAGGCGCGCGAGCTTACGGCGCAGGGACTCCCACAGCGCGCCCGCGATATGGCCACCGTCAAGAGGCAGCAGCGGCAGCATGTTGAACAGGAACAGCGAGAGGTTGAAGCCGGCGATGAGGAACACAGCCATGCCCAGCGTGTTCTCCACCGGCAGTTCCAAACCGAAGATCTCACCGCTGATGCGAGCCGCGCCCACGATGCCGACCGGGGAGTCCGCCTTGCGTTCGGCACCGTTGAAGGCCGCGTCCCACAGGTCGGGGATCTTGGACGGCATGGCGACGAGCGCCTGGACGCCGTCCTCCATCATGATCCCCATGCGGTCGATGGACTGCCCGAAGGCGAGGGGCTCGTCGATCTGCTGCGCGGTGAAGCCGAGGTAGCCGGCCTTCTGGGTGCCCGGGACGGGGTTGCCGTTCTCGTCCCTCTTGCTGACCGTGTTCTCGATGAGGGTGGCGTTCAGCACCTTCTGCTGCCCGTCACGCTCGACGGTGACGGTGACAGCCCCCCTGGACTCACGGATGCGCTCGGACAGGGTCGGCCAGTCCGCCACCGGCTTTCCGTCGAACGCGACGATCTTGTCACCTGACTCGAGGCCTGCGGCCTTGGCCGGGGCGACCGGGTCGCTCTTGCGGCAGTCGGTGCGCTTCTCGCTCAGCTGGATGACGCAGGGCTGGACCGAGTCGACCGTCGTGGTCTGCTGCGTCACGCCCACGACCATGAATACGCCGAGGAGCAGTACGAAGGCCAGGATCAGGTTCATGAACGGGCCGGCGAACATGACGATCACGCGCTTCCACGGCTTGCGCGTGTAGAAGAGCCGCTTCTCGTCGCCCGGCTGCAGTTCCTCGTACGCGGCCGAGCGGGCGTCCTCGATCATGCTGCGCCACGGGGAGGTGGAGCGGGCCTCGACCCTGCCGTCCTCACCGGGCGGGAACATGCCGATCATGCGGATGTAGCCGCCGAGCGGAATCGCCTTGAGCCCGTACTCCGTCTCGCCCTTGTTGCGTGACCAGATGGTCGGGCCGAAGCCGACCATGTACTGCGGTACGCGGATGCCGAAGAGCTTGGCGGTGGACAGATGCCCCAGCTCGTGCCAGGCGATCGAGACGAGCAGACCTACGGCGAAGACCAGTATGCCGAGGATCGTCATCCAGATCATGCGTGCGCCTCCGAGTGCTCTGCGGCGAGTTCACGGGCCCGGGCCCGGGCCCAGGTCTCCGCTTCCAGGACGTCCGCCACCGTCAGGGAAGTTCCCGGTGCGGGCACTCCGTGTTCGGTGACGACCTGAGTGACCGTATCCATGATGCCGTTGAACGGCAGCCGCCCTGCGAGAAATGCGTCCACACACTCCTCGTTCGCGGCATTGAACACCGCCGGAGCCGTTCCGCCCAGCTCGCCCACATGCCGGGCGAGTCCGACGGAGGGGAACGCCTCGTTGTCGAGCGGGAAGAACTCCCACGTCGAAGCCGTGGACCAGTCGAACGCGGGGGCCGCGTCCGGGACCCGCTCGGGCCAGCCGATACCGATGGCGATGGGGCCGCGCATGTCGGGAGGGGTGGCCTGGGCCAGCGTCGAGCCGTCGGTGAACTCCACCATGGAGTGGACGTACGACTGGGGGTGGACGACGACCTCGATGCGGTCGAAGGGGATGTCGTAGAGCAGATGGGCCTCGATGACCTCGAGGCCCTTGTTGACCAGCGTGGCGCTGTTGACCGTGATCACCGGGCCCATGGCCCAGGTCGGGTGGGCCAGGGCGTCCTCGGGGGTGACGTTCGACAGGTCCGCCTTCGTGCGGCCCCGGAACGGGCCGCCGGAGGCCGTCACCACCAGCTTGCGTACATCCGCCCGGGTCCCGCAGGCCAGCGCCTGGAACAGGGCGGCGTGCTCGGAGTCGACCGGGATGATCTGGCCGGGCTTGGCGAGCGCCTTGACCAGCGGCCCGCCGACGATGAGCGACTCCTTGTTGGCCAGCGCGAGCGTTCGGCCTGCTTCCAGCGCGGCAAGGGTGGGAGCGAGACCGATGGAACCGGTGATGCCGTTGAGCACGGTGTGGCAGGGAGAGGCGGCGAGCTCGGTCGCGGCGTCCGGGCCGGCCAGGATCTCGGGCAGCGGCTCGGCACCGTACTGCTCGGCCAGCGCCTCGCGCAGGGCGGGCACCGCGTCCTCTCGGGCCACCGCGACCTTCTCCACCCCCAGCTGCCGCGCCTGCTCGGCGAGCAGCGCGACCCGGCCGCCGGCGGCGGACAGCGCGGTGACGCGGAAGCGGTCGGGGTTGCGCAGGACGAGGTCGATGGCCTGGGTGCCGATGGACCCGGTGGAGCCGAGGACCACGATGTCCCGGCGGCCTGCGCCCTCATCGGGGGCGTAGACGATGTGCGGGTCGGCCAGGGGGGATGGGCTGTCGCTCATCCCCCCATTGTGGCCGCTGTCGCTGTCGGCACTGACAGTGCGTCCCTTGTGCGTCCTGCCCCGGGCCGCCGCGGCCGGTGGGCGCCGGTCGTTCCGGGCCTGCCGCAGCGCCGCGGATGCGGTGTGGAAACCGGGGAGGGTCTTTACGGACACAGCCGGGGGCGTCGTAGGTGATGCCGGGGTACAAAGGGGCGCCGGTGAGCGGGCCGAGCGGCCGGCGGAGCATCTGCGCGCAGACGTCGGAGCGGTAGGCGCCGGCGTCGGCAGGAAGCGGGCGGAGGTGGCGCCGTCCAGCCGCAGGCGTCGGCCTCGGCGACCGCGGGGCCGGCCGGGCGGCCCTCGACGCACCAGGTGTCGGGGCCGCGCTCCACCGCGTACCCGGGACGGGTCAGTCCTTCGGCGAAGCCCTCGGTCCGTCCTGTACCAGCGGCCGCGTCAAGGCTCGACGACGGTCACGGGCACTCGTGCTGCCCGCGAAAGCCACGGGCGGGCGGGGTACGTCCAGCGTGTGGACGCACCCCGCCCGCCCCGGGTCCGGCTCAGTGGATCGGGCGGTGGACGTTCGCTCGGGTCGCGGGGCCCGGGGTTGCGTCCGCGATCCAGGGGCCTTCGCCACTGGGGTCGATGACGCCCTCCTCCAGCCAGGTGTACGTACCCGACAGGACGCCGTTCACGACCTTGCGGTCCAGGTCGTCGGTGTTGGACCACAGACGCGTGAACAGTTCCTCGACGCGGATACGGGACTGGTGGCAGAAGACGTCGGCCAGTTGGTACGCCTCGCGGCCGTGCTCGCCGGCCAGGCGCATGTGCTCGGCGCGTACGCAGGCCGCGCTCATCGCGAACAGCTCGGCGCCGATGTCGACGATCCGGCCAAGGAAGCCCTGTTTGGTCTCCATGCGGCCCTGCCAGCGCGACATCGCGTAGAAGGTGGACCGGGCCAGCTTGCGGGCGTTCCGCTCGACGTAGCGCAGATGCGCGGCGAGGTCGGGATGCCCGGCCGGGTGGAACTCCGCGTAGGTACGGGGCAGATGACCGGGCCCGGTGACCAGTTTGGGCAGCCAGCGGGCGTAGAAGGCCGCCGCGTTCGCCCCCGCCTTGGCCTTGGCCGAGAACGGCTTGTCGGGGTCGATGATGTCGCCGGCGACCGCGAGATGGGCGTCGACCGCCTCACGGGCGATCAGCAGATGCATGATCTCGGTCGAGCCCTCGAAGATGCGGTTGATGCGCATGTCACGCAGCATCTGCTCGGCGGGGACGGCCCGTTCGCCGCGCGCCGCGAGCGATTCGGCGGTCTCGAAGCCGCGGCCGCCGCGGATCTGGACCAGCTCGTCGGCCATGAGCCAGCCCATCTCGGAGCCGTAGAGCTTGGCCAGCGCCGCCTCGATGCGGATGTCGTTGCGGTCCTCGTCGGCCATCTGGGACGAGAGATCGACGACCGCCTCCAGCGCGAACGTGGTCGCCGCGATGAAGGAGATCTTGGCGCCGACCGCTTCGTGCTTGGCGACGGGCCTGCCCCACTGCTCGCGGGCCGCCGACCACTCCCGGGCGATCTTCAGGCACCACTTGCCGGAGCCGACGCACATCGCGGGCAGCGAGAGCCGACCGGTGTTGAGGGTGGTCAGGGCGATCTTGAGGCCCGCACCTTCGGCCCCGATGCGGTTCTCGGCGGGGACCCGCACCCGGTGGAAGCGGGTGACGCCGTTCTCCAGGCCGCGCAGTCCCATGAAGGCGTTGCGGTTCTCGACGGTGATGCCCTCGCTCGCCGCTTCGACGACGAAGGCCGTGATACCGCCCTTGTGACCCTCGGACTTCGGCACCCGGGCCATGACCACGAGGAGGTCGGCGACGACCCCGTTGGTGGTCCACAGCTTGACGCCGTCGAGGATGTACGAGTCGCCGTCCGGGACGGCCGTGGTGGCCAGGCGGGCGGGGTCGGAGCCGACGTCCGGCTCGGTGAGCAGGAAGGCCGAGATGGCGCTGGTGGCCAGTCGCGGCAGGAACTTGTCCTTCTGCTCCTGGGTGCCGAACTGCTTCAGCGGCTGGGGCACACCGATCGACTGGTGCGCCGACAGCAGCGCGCCGATCGCCGGGTTCGCCGAACCGACCAGGGCGAGGGCCTTGTTGTAGTACACCTGCGTGAGACCGAGGCCGCCGTACTTGGGGTCCGTCTTCATGCCGAGGGCACCGAGCTCCTTGAGCCCGTTGATGACCTCGTCCGGGATCCGCGCCTCGCGCTCGATGAGCGCGCCGTCGATCTTCGTCTCACAGAAGTCGCGCAGTTTCGAGAGGAATTCCTCGCCCCGCCTGGTGGCCTCACCGGAGGGCATCGGGTGCGGGTGGATCAGGTCGAGCCGGAAGCGGCCCAGGAACAGTTCCTTGGCGAAGCTCGGCTTGCGCCAGGCCTGTTCGCGCGCGGCTTCGGCGACCTGTCGCGCTTCGCGCTCGCTGACCTTCGGGGTGTGGGGTTGGTCGATCGGTGTCTGGAGTGACGTGTCGACGGGCTTGTCGGGTGGTGCGGACATGAGGCTCACCTCGCCGCGAGTCGGGGTCGTGCCGGGCGTCGGCCGGGGCGCGCCGGTACCGGCCGGTGCTACTCGTCCGTAGTACCCGATTCCTTCCCGCCCCACCAGTGGGTGTACCGCAGTGGAGGGAACCTGGGGGGAATCCTGGCCCTCGAACCGGTCGGGGAGCCCGTCCGGGGGACGGCAACGGCCGGAGCCCCCGCACAGTGGGCTCCGGCCGTCGGTCCGTCGTGTCCTAGAGGGCGAGGCCCGTCAGGACCAGCACCCGCTCGTACGTGTAGTCGTCCATCGCGAAGCGCACACCCTCGCGGCCGACGCCGGACTGCTTGGCTCCGCCGTACGGCATCTGGTCGGCACGGTAGGACGGAACGTCTCCGACGATCACGCCGCCGACCTCGAGGGCACGGTGGGCGCGGAAGGCGGTCTGCACGTCGTGCGTGAACACGCCTGCCTGCAGGCCGTACTTGGAGTCGTTGACGGCCGCGAAGGCCTCCGCCTCGCCGTCCGCCTTGGTCACCGTGAGCACTGGTCCGAAGACCTCCTCGCAGGCCAGGGTGACATCGCCCGGGACCTCGGTGAGAACGGTGGGCGCGTACGAGGCACCGTCACGCTTGCCGCCCGCCAGCAGCTTGGCGCCGCCGCGCACGGCCTCGTCGACCCAGGACTCCACCCGCAGGGCGGCGTCCTCGCTGACGAGCGGGCCGACATCGGTGGCGGAGTCGGACGGGTCGCCGGTGACCTGGGCCTCGACCGCCGCGACGATCTTCGGCAGCAGCCGGTCGTACACGGTCGCGTCGGCGATCACGCGCTGCACGGAGATGCAGGACTGGCCGCCCTGGTAGTTCGAGAAGGTGGCGATACGGGTCGCCGCCCAGTCCAGGTCCGCCTCGGAGGACCAGTCGGCGAGGACCACGGCCGCGCCGTTGCCGCCGAGCTCCAGGGTGCAGTGCTTGCGCGGGACGGAGTCCATGATCGCGTAGCCGACCTTGTCGGAGCCGGTGAAGGAGATGACCGGCAGGCGCTCGTCCTGGACGAGGGCGGGCATCTGATCGTTCGGGACCGGGAGCACGGACCAGGAACCGGCGGGCAGCTCGGTCTCGGCGAGCAGTTCACCGAGGATCAGGCCGGACAGCGGCGTCGCCGGGGCGGGCTTGAGGATGATCGGCGCGCCGACGGCGATGGCCGGGGCGATCTTGTGGGCGCACAGGTTCAGAGGGAAGTTGAACGGCGCGATGCCGAGGACGACACCCTTGGGGAAGCGGCGGGTGAGCGCGAGGCGGCCCTGGCCGCCGGCGTCGGTGTCGAGGCGCTGGGCCTCGCCGCCGTTGAAGCGACGGGCCTCCTCGGCGGCGAACCGGAAGACGGAGACGGCGCGGCCGACCTCGCCACGCGCCCACTTGATCGGCTTGCCGTTCTCGGCGGAGATCAGCTGGGCGATCTCCTCGGTGCGCTCGACGAGGCGCCTGGACACATGGTCGAGCGCTGCGGCGCGTACGTGGGCCGGCGTGGCCGCGAACTCGTCCACGACGGCGTGAGCGGCGGCGACCGCCTCCTCCACCTGGGCTTCGGTGGGGACGGAGACCCTGCCGACGAGACGGTTGTCCCAGGGCGAGGTGACGTCGAAGGCGGTCTCGCCGGTGGCCTGGCGGCCGGCGAGCCAGAAGGCGTGGGTGGAAGTCATTGTCCGGGTCCCGGCCCTTCCGAAGTAGTGGGGGTGTGTCTGTGCCCCACGGTAGGACCGGGACGGCGCCAACGCGTTTGTCCGGCGTGGAGCAGTGACCGGGCGCTCTCTTACGCTTTGGCGAAAGCGCAGGTCAGCGGCGCCGTTCCGTACTCACGATCAGGAACACTCCGGCCACGACGACCGTGCCGCCGACGGCGATCGGCCAGCTCAGCTGCTCGCCGAGGATCAGCGCGCCGAGCAGCACGGCGACGACCGGGTTCACGTAGGCGTAGGTGGCGACCAAGGAGAGCGGGGCGGAGTGCAGCAGCCAGGCGTACGCCGTGAACGCGATCAGCGAGCCGAAGACGACGAGGTAGGCGAGGGCCAGCCAGGAGCGGCCGGAGACATCGGCGAGCACGAAGCCCCGGTGCTCGCCCCGGCCGAGGGCGACCAGCAGGCAGCCGATGCCTCCCGCGACCATCTCGTACGCGCTGGCCGCGAACGGATTGGCGGGCATGGGGATGCGCGACGAGGAGAAGGAGCCGATCGACCACATGGCGGTGGCGGCGATCACGGTGAGCACGCCTGTGATGCGCACCTGGCCGCTGAGGCCCGGCAGGGTCAGGACGGCGAGTCCCGCGAGCCCCAGTGCGACGCCGAGGTAGGCGGCGAGGCCCGGGCGCTCGCCGAAGCCGGTGCGCAGGAGGACCACCCACGCGGGCACGACGGCGATCAGCAGCGCGGCGAGCCCTGAGGGCACGGTCGTCTCGGCGAGGACGACGAGTCCGTTGCCGCCGAGGAGCAGCAGGAGGCCGACGATCGCGGCGGAGGTGAGCTGGGCACGGGTCACCCTGAGCGCGGAAACGCCCTGCTTCCAGGCGACCAGCGCGGCCAGGAGCAGACCGGCGACGACGAACCGGCCGGCCGCCGAGAGGAAGGGCGGCATGGTCTCGACGACGATGCGGATGCCGAGGTACGTGGAGCCCCAGACGACATAGACGATGGCGAGGGCGGCCCAGACGGCTCCGGATATCCGGCGGCCGGGGGCGGCGGATCCGGAAGCGGCGGGCGCGGTGATGCCCGGGGTGCGGCCGGGCGCGGAGGCGCCGGCTTCAGGGGTGCTGGAGTTGGTGACCACAGGGCATGACATTAAATACTTCAGCAATCAACTGCCAGATTTATGCCCGCTTCCGGGCACAGGAAGGGGAAATATTTCCGCTCCGGGTCGCGGGGCCCCGGATCACTGGGTCGTGGACGGCTCCGTTGTCGCCGAGGCGGACACCGAGCCGGCCGTGTCCATGGCCGGAACGGCCGTCGTCTTCAGGGCCAGCCACAGCTCCATACGGACATCCGGGTCGTCCAGCGAGCGGCCCAGGATCTCCTCCACGCGGCGCATCCGGTAGCGCAGCGTGTGGCGGTGCACGCCGAGGTCCGCGGCTGCGGCGTCCCACTGGCCGTGCCGGGAGAGCCAGGCGCGCAGCGAGGCGACCAGGTCACCGCGGCCCGTCGCATCGTGTTCGTAGAGAGCGCGGAGCATGCCGTCCGCGAACGCGCGTACGGCGTCGTCGGCGAGCAGCGGGAGGATCGAGCCTGTCGCCAGCTCCTCGTGCTCGACCAGGGCGCGCCCGCGACGCCGGCCCACGGAGAGCGCCTGCTCGGCCTGCTTGTACGCCCCGGCCGCCGCGATCGGGCCGGTCGGCGCGGAGAACCCTATGTACATCTCGGTTTCCGCGGCCTCCTTGTCGCCGTACGCGTCCACGCACGCCGCGACCACGGCGCCGCCGTCCGCGGCCAGCACCACGAGCCGGTCGTCGGTGTCCGGGACTGCCAGCAGTGCCTCACCGGCCCGCGCGGCAGCCGATTCCAGCGACTCGGTGAGCACCGGGAGGGGACCGGCCGTGGGGTCCACCTCGCCGGCCGGTTCGGCGATGAGCAGCCGGAAGGGGGCGTCCAGCAGGCCGCCGTACAGATCACCGGCGACCGCCCGCGCGTGGTCCGGCTGGCCGGAGAGCAGCATCCGCAGCACCGCGGCACCGAGGCGCTGCTCGGCCGCCTGGAGCGAGCGGGAGCGCGCGGTGGACAGGGTCAGCAGCGCGACCGCGGAGTGCACGGCATAGCGCTCCGCGGTGCCCAGCGGAGCGCCCGTACCGACCGCGAGCGCGCCGCGCACCCGGCGTCCGGTGCCCAGGGTCTGGAGCTCGACCCGGTCGTCGTCCGAGTCGCCGACCACGGCACTCGCGGGTGCGGCGCGCTCGCGCAGCCTTTCCACGTCGTGGGTCAGCCGGGCAGCGCGGCGTGCGGCCCACTCCGGTGCGGCGGCGACGACGGCGCCGGACGCGTCGTACAGCGCGGCCCAGCCGTCGACATGGGCCGCGAGCCGGGCGATCACAGCGTCGGGCCCCTCGGCGAGCGCTGCCCGGGTCAGCTCGCGCTGGGCCTCGAACCCGGCGGTCACGGCCCGGTACTGGTCGGCGGCGATCGCGGCCGAGACGGCCTTGCTGATCGCGAGGAACGGCGTGCGCCGCGGCACGGCGAGCAGCGGCAGGCCCTCCTCCTTGGCCGCCTCGACCAGCGCGTCCGGGATGTCCTCGTAGTAGACCCCGACCGCGAATCCGAGGCCCACCACACCCGCTCCGACGAGCCTGCGCACATAGCGGCGCATCGCCTCGGGGTCCTCGGCGTCCAGGGTCATGGCGGTGACGAGCAGCAGTTCGCCGCCCTCCATGTAGGGCACGGGGTCGGCGAGCTCGCTGACATGGGCCCAGCGCACGGGCACCTCGAGCCGGTCCTCGCCGGCGCGCACGGTGAGTTTGAGCGCCGAGTGCTGGACGAGCGAGGCGAGCGTGGGCGGCATGGGGACCGTGGGCCCTTCGAGCGGGAGGTGCGGAGCATTTCGCCGTCCCGTATGAACGGCATACCTCGATTCTGCCAGGGCGTAGCAGTCCGGGGGGCCGTCGGGAGGTCAGGTCCGCAGATCCACGAGCAGCGGTGGTGCGTACTCGCCCCGTACGGTCGTGAGCGAGAGCACCGCATGCCCGGCGGGCAGCCCGTGGGCCAGGTCGGACGCCGACCAGCGGGCGCGTTCGACCTCGCGGACGGTGACCGCCTCGGCGGTGGTCGCCTTGCCGGTGACCAGGCGGCGCAGCATGTGCAGCGCCTTGGTCAGAGGTTCGTCCGACACGATCTGCCGGTTGGTGACGTCGCGGGTCTGCACCCATTCGGTGCCCCACATCTCGGCGAACCGGCCGCCGTCCCAGGGGGCGAGGCCCGCGAACGCCATGCGGCAGCCGACCGCGCCGAGCAGCGGATCGCGCAGCGCCTCCGGTACGTCCTCCAGGGTGCGCAGCGCGAGTACCACGCCGGCGTGAGCGGAACGCAGACGCTGGACGGCCCGTACGGAGTCGGCCGTGACGGTGTAGGTCGCGTCGTCGAGGACCAGACAGGCGAACAGCGAACGGTCCGAACGCGCGAGGGCGGCCTCGGTGAACTGGGCGAGGACGAGCCGGGCGATGATCCGGGATGCCTCGGCGTGGCCGCGCTCGGGCAGGTCGACGCGGACGCGCAGAGGGTGCTCGATGGCCCTCAGCGAGAACTGCCGGCCGGCGCCGTCGGTGCGGAAGAAGTCCGCGAAGGCGGGCCGGTCGAGGAAGGCGATCCGCTCGGCGAGCAGCACGCCGATGTCGTCGGCGCGTTCCGACTGCCGTGCGCGGGCGTCGAGTTCGCGCAGCTGCGACGCCTCGCCGGCGGCATCGAGCGCGGCGCGCAGCTCCCCCAGCGGGCCGGGTGCCCCGCCGACGAGATCCCGCAGCTCCGGTACGCCCGGGAAATGACCGTGGACACGGTGGTAGGGGCCGATCAGCTGCGCGAGCGCGGTGGCCGCACGCCTGCTGTCGGCGACCAGGTCACCCACGAGCGCCTCGGCGAGGATGCGTGCGGCCTCGTCGGCGTCGTCGGCCCCGCCGTACAGATCGAGGTCATGGGTGGAGTCGGGCCGGCCCGGCGCGATGACCAGGTCGAAGGAGTCGTCCGGGGTCAGTGTGGTGCCCCGGGCGGTGACGGCGACCACGGCGGCGCGGTTGGCGAGCGCCTGCAGGCACAGCGACTCGACGACAGGGCGCACCAGGCGCACGGTCTTGCCCGAGCCGGAGGGTCCGACGGCGAGCAACGAGGTGCCGAGCAGCGCGGGTTCGAGCGCGACACCCGTGGTACGGCGGGCATAGGGGTTGCGGGTGTCGTCCACGGCCGTGCCGATCTTGACCTGGGCGGTCGCCAGATCGTGCGTGGCGGTGCGCACCGGCAGGTCCCGTACGCCCGAGGGGTGCGCGCACGCGGCGGCGCCGTGCTTGCGCACGGTGTCCGCGAAGGCCGGCAGCCGCTCGGGCCTGGCGTGCACCGTCTGCCAGGCCCGTCGGATCCGGGCGTAGTCCACGTCGCCGAGCTGTCCGGCACGGGTCGCCTCGGCGAGCCGTGCTGCCGCCTCGGCCATCCCGGCGGCGCGCAGTTCGGGCCAGTCGGCGGGGTCGGAGCCGGGCGCGGGGGGCGGCGGAGCGGCGGCCTCGCCCATGCGCCGGCGCACGAGCGGCCATGTGCCGATGCGCCCGACAGCCGCGACGAGCGCCGCCACGAGCAGTACGTAGTAGATGTTCGACACCCAGGTGAGCCATGCAACGGTCCGCGGCATCTCGCGCCACACACCCGGCAGCAGCACGAACAGCGGCCAGAGCGGTACGCCGTACCGCTGCCAGATCTCGCGCCAGTTGCCGACGCGGCCGAATCCGACGGCGAGCAGGCCCAGGACGAGGGCGTCGTAGAGATACGTCGCCGCCACGTACCACTCCACGTGGGGGCTGGATGCCGACCTCCATTCGTCGGGCACCAGCCACAGCATCGGCAGCAGCCACCACTCGTCGACGAAGATCCACCACCCCTCGAGATAGCCGTGCCACAGCAGCGACCAGACCAGCCAGCCACAGAGGTACGCGATGAAGGCGCCGCTGAACAGCTGGCGGGCGGGGACCGGTTCCGGCTCTTCCCGCGGCCGCTCACGGTGGCCGAGCCGCCAGACGCCCGGTGCGGCCGGAGGCCTCGGGGTGCGCAGCCACTGCGCGACGGCAGGGCGGGTGACCGGCGCATGAGCGGGCAGCGCGGGCATTCCGGGAGGCACGCCCGGCACTGCCGGCACACCCTGCGGCGGCGCGGCGGGCCGCGGCACGGGATCGGCTCGTGTGCCGCGCGCGTCGAATGTGCCTTCGGATTCCATGAACCGCTGCCCCCTGACCAGCCAGGCCCGCTCTGTGCAGGGTCAATCTAGTGCCCCCGCGTGGGGAGTTCACCGACTCCGGCCGTGTGGTGACGGACAGGACCGGAACATCCGGGGCTTCCCCCCGGCCGCCCGGCGTTGTCATGATCAGCCCATGACTGACGCAAAGTCACCGGTGTACGAGGCACGGTTCGGCCGGGACCGCAGGACGGTGGGCGCCCTGACCATCTCGGTCGTCTTCACAGCGGCCCTTCTGCTGCCCGGCACTCCACTGCTCGCGCAGTTCCTCGGCATACCGCTGTTCGCCGGAGGCGGGCTGGTCATGACGCTCAACTCGCTGACCCGCAAGGTGGCACTGCGGGTCGACGGCACGGGCGTACTCCTCGGCGGTGCTCCACTGCGATACCGGTCGACCACCGCGCACGTTCCCTGGGCGGACATCACGGCGGTCGTGCTCTGGCAGCAGGCGGTGCAGAACTCCACGATGCCTTGGGTGGGCGTGGCCCGCCACGACGGGACGGCGCCGCTGCCCGGCCCCGGCCAGGGTCCGCGTGCCCGCGCCGCCATGCGGTTCCTCGTGCCGAACGTCCCGGTCGATGTGGCCATGGCGTCGCGCGCGGTGAACGGCTGGCGTCTGGACCGGGCCCGCCTGGCCGCGGCGGTGGACCACTTCGCCCCCGGCGTCCCGGTCGTCGACGCAGGCTAGAAGGCTCCGGCGGGGATCCTCGCGTACGCCTATGTCCGTGAAGGACAACGACACGCGCCCACCACTCCCGATCGGAGCATGCCGGACCCCCTGGACCCGCCCTAGCCTGCGGGGAAAGAACAAGAAGCGTCCGGAACACCCCCAGGAGCCCCTCATGACCGAAATCCCGCAGGAGCGCCGCGTCGTCACCGCCATTCCCGGCCCGAAGTCGCAGGAGCTGCAGGCCCGCCGCACGGCCACGGTGGCCGGCGGGGTGGGGTCCGTGCTGCCCGTGTTCACGGTTCGCGCGGGTGGCGGGATCATCGAGGACATCGACGGCAACCGCCTGATCGACTTCGGCTCCGGTATCGCCGTGACCTCGGTCGGCGCCTCCGCCGAGGCCGTCGTACGCCGCGCCTCCGCACAGCTCGCCGACTTCACGCACACCTGTTTCATGGTCACGCCCTACGAGGGCTACGTCGAGGTGTGTGAGGCGCTTGCCGAGCTGACCCCGGGCGACCACCCCAAGAAGTCCGCGCTGTTCAACTCCGGCGCCGAGGCCGTCGAGAACGCCGTCAAGATCGCCCGTGCGTACACCAAGCGCCAGGCCGTCGTCGTCTTCGACCACGGCTACCACGGCCGTACGAACCTCACGATGGCGCTGACCGCCAAGAACATGCCGTACAAGCACGGCTTCGGGCCGTTCGCGCCCGAGATCTACCGGGTGCCGGTGGCGTACGGCTACCGCTGGCCGACGGGCCCGGAGAACTGCGGTCCCGAGGCCGCCGCCCAGGCCATCGACCAGATCACCAAGCAGGTCGGCCCCGAGAACGTGGCCGCGATCATCATCGAGCCGGTCCTGGGCGAGGGCGGCTTCATCGAGCCGGCCAAGGGCTTCATGCCGGCGATCGTGAAGTTCGCCAACGACAACGGCATCGTCTTCGTCGCCGACGAGATCCAGTCCGGCTTCTGCCGCACCGGCCAGTGGTTCGCCTGCGAGGACGAGGGCATCGTCCCGGACCTGATCACCACGGCCAAGGGCATCGCGGGCGGCCTGCCGCTCGCCGCCGTCACGGGCCGCGCCGAGATCATGGACGCCCCGCACGCGGGCGGCCTCGGCGGCACCTACGGCGGCAACCCGGTGGCCTGCGCCGGTGCGCTGGGCTCCATCGAGACCATGCGCGAGCAGGACCTCAACGGCAAGGCCAAGCGCATCGAGGAGATCATGAAGGGCCGCCTCGCCGCGATGCAGGAGAAGTTCGCCCACAACGATCGATTCGTCATCGGCGACATCCGCGGCCGCGGCGCCATGATCGCCATCGAGCTGGTGAAGGACCTGGTGACCAAGGAGCCCGCCCCGGAGGCGGCGGGCGCACTCGCCAAGGCCTGCCACGCCGAGGGGCTCGTGGTGCTCACCTGCGGCACGTACGGGAACGTGCTGCGCTTCCTGCCGCCGCTGGTCATCGGCGAAGACCTGTTGAACGAGGGTCTTGACATCATCGAGAGCGCTTTCGCCCAGGTCTGACACGTCCTGTGAAGAAGGTGTGCGGGGCCGATGGCGGGTTGGAGATCCGCCTGTCGGTCCCCCGGCCACTGCCGTACGGTTTCAGCAGATGAGAGAAACACCCCGTCCGCAGGAGACTGCGGACGACCCCAGGGCGGAGCCTCCCCAGCCCCGTTCTGGTCGTGCCCTGGCGCACACCACTGGAGCCTCGAGCTCCGAATCTCCTCACCGATCGGATGGCCGCTCGCCCCAAACCCCCCGGGGCGTGCGGCAAACCGATCCGACCGGTCGCCTCGCAACTACCCCCCCTGTTGCGAGGCGACCGGCCTCTCGGCTTTCCCGGGCCCTCGCACCGGTGCTGTGCGCCGCACTCTTCGCCCTGGTCACCTGGCAGATCACCGCCCACGGCCCGCTGCGCCGGGCGGACGAACGCCTCGGACGGGCCCTGTTCGGCGACGCCCCCCGCTCCCTGACCGAACCGCTCGCCGATCTCGGCTCCCCGGCCGTCGCGCTGCCGGTCCTGGCCGCGGCCGTCGCCTACACGATCTGGCGCACCCGGCAGTGGCTGCCCGGGCTCGTCGCCGCCCTGACCATGGCCGCCGTACCCGCGGCCGTCGTTCCGCTCAAGATGTGGATCGCCCGCACCGGACCCCTCGAGCCCGGCACCGGCTGGTACCCCTCCGGCCACACCGCCACCGCGATGGTCGCCTACTGCGGTGCGGCACTGCTTCTCGCCCCGCGGCTGCGCCGCCGATGGACGATGCCCGCCGCCGCGGTACTGACCACGGCGACGGGCATCGGTCTGGTGCTGCGCGGCCACCACTGGCCGCTGGACGTCCTCGGCAGCGTTCTGCTCTGTGTGCTGCTGCTCGTCCCGCTCAGCTCCAGTTGTAGGCGTCGAAGTTCTTCATGAACTCCCACTGGCTGTAGCGGTCCCAGTTGATCGACCAGGTCATCAGGCCGCGCAGCGCGGGCCAGGTGCCGTGGGTCTGGTACGAGCCGCAGTTGGCCTTCCTGGTCAGACAGTCCAGAGCCTTGTTCACCTCGGCGGGCGAGGTGTGGCCGTTGCCCGCGTTGGTCGAGGCGGGCAGTCCGATCGCGACCTGGTCGGGGCGCAGGGCCGGGAAGAACCTGGACTGGTCGCCCGCGACGGGGAAGCCGGTGAGCAGCATGTCGGTCATGGCGATGTGGAAGTCCGCGCCGCCCATGGTGTGGTACTGGTTGTCGAGCCCCATGATCGGGCCCGAGTTGTAGTCCTGGACGTGCAGCAGGGTGAGGTCGTCCCGCATCGCGTGGATGACCGGGAGGTACGAGCCGGCTCGCGGGTCCTGTCCGCCGAAGGGACCGGAGCCGTAGTACTGGTAGCCGAGCTGTACGAAGAACGTCTCGGGGGCCATGGTGAGCACGAAGCCGCTGCCGTACTTGGCCTTGAGGGTCTTCAGTGCCGAGATCAGATTGACGACCACCGGCGTCGTCGGGTTGCGGAAGTCCGTGTCGCCGGTGTTCAGGGACAGCGAGTGGCCTTCGAAGTCGATGTCCAGGCCGTCGAGTCCGTAGTCGTCGATGATGTTCGACACGGAGGTGACGAAGGCGTCGCGCGCCGCTGTGGTCGACAGCTGCACCTGGCCGTTGGCGCCGCCGATGGAGATCAGGACCTTCTTGCCCGCGGCCTGCTTGGCCTTGACGGCGGCCTTGAAGTCGGCCTCGGACTCGACGTTCGGGCACTCGGCGACGGGGCAGAGCCTGAACCGGATGTCGCCGGAGGTGACCGAAGTGGGCTCGCCGAAGGCGAGGTTGATGACGTCCCAGGAGTCGGGGACGTCGGCCATGCGTGTGTAGCCGGAGCCGTTGGCGAAGCTGGCGTGCAGATAGCCGACGAGGGCGTGCGCAGGCAGGCCGCCGCCGGGGCCGCCGCCCGCCGTCGTCGTCGCGGTCACGGCTGCCGACTTCGGGGACTCTCCGGCTTCGTTGGCTGCGGAGACCTGGAAGCTGTAGGCCGTGGACGGGGTGAGTCCGGTGACCGTCGCCGATGTGCCGCTCACCGTCGCGACCCGTGCGGTGCCCCGGTAGACGTGGTAGCCGGTGGCGCCCGACGACGCGTTCCAGCTCAGCGGCACAGAGGTCGAGCCGGGGATGCCCGCCTTGAGTCCGGTGGGGGCGGCCGGTGTCTGTACGGGGCCGCCGCCCGGACCGAACAGGGAGATGTCGTCGGCATGGTAGGCGGGAGTGCCGTACCAGCCGTGCGTGTAGATGGTCACCGACGTCGTCGACGCTCCGGTGCTGAACGTCGTCGAGAGCCGCTGCCAGCTCGTCGCGGACGGCGTCCAGGTGGAGACATCGGTGGTGCCGGTGCCGGACGCGCCGAGGTAGACGTAGCTGCCCTGCACCCAACCACTCAGCGTGTAGGTGGAGTTGGGCAGGACGGTGACGGTCTGGGAGCACTTGGCGTTGTCGCTGCCTGCCGGGGTGGCCTTGAGGGCCGAGCTGCCGCTGCGGGCGGGTGAGCCGACGACGACGCCGCTGCCGGCCGTACAACTCCAGCCGGTCAGCCCGGCCTCGAAGCCTCCGTTGCGGGCGAGTTCGGCGTCGGCCGCTTCGGCGGTCGTTGCTGTGGCGACGAGTCCTCCGGCGGCGAGGACGGCCGCCGCCAGGGCAGCCGTAAGTCTGGTGCGGTGCACAACTTCCTCCGGGCATGGGGGTTTTGGAGAGGTGGCGCTGGCGGGCACAACATGGTCCAGACCAATACGGTTGTCAAGACCTCTGACATTCCCGCGGCGTTCACCTGCCGACGTCGCCGGCCGGTGCGGCCGCCGCCTCGTGCAGGGCGAGCTCCAGCAGCGACGCGTCCGTGAGCGTGCCCGCGCCGTCCGGCGCGACCAGCCAGTGCACCGCTCCGCTCGTCCGGCCAGGACAGGGCACGACGATCCAGGTACCGCCGCCCACGGTGCGCACCCCGGTGCCGAGCCAGTGCTCTGCCGTGCCCGGAGGTACGAAGAATCCCGTCCGCGCGTCACCGAAGCCGGCGAGGACGGGCCCGGGCCGGCTCACCAGGCGGGTGATCACATCAAGGGTGCGGCAGCCGAGTCCGCCCGGCAGGACCAGTACGTCCCAGAGCCTGCCGGCGGGAAGGAGCGCGAACCCGAGAGGATCGCGCTCCCATTCCCGCCGGCAGGCGTCCGGGTCCGGCGCCACCGCCGCCAGCCACTCCACCGCCGCCTGCACCCCCGAGCCACCCATGAATCCGGCCTTCCGTCCACGTGCACCAAAGGTGCGTTCACACGGGGAGAGCCGATCGGATTCCGGTCATGACGCGGGTTCGGCACCCAGCGATGGTGAGCTGGGTCACACCAATGATCGAAGGCGTGCGACGGGCACACACAGGGGCACCCGGACAGGGCCTAGCTGTCGAAGCCGAGACCGAGCCGGTCCATCGCCTTCAGCCACAGATTGCGCCGGCCGCCGCGTGCATCCGCCCTGGCCAGCGCCCACTTGGTGAGGCCGATGCCCGCCCAGGCCACCGGCTCCGGCGGGAAGGGCAGCGGCTTGGTGCGCACCATCTTCAGCCGGGTGCGCTCACTCTCCTCACCCGCCAGCAGGTCGAGCATCACATCGGCGCCGAAGCGGGTCGCGCCGACACCCAGACCCGTGAAACCGGCGGCGTACGCGACCTTCCCGCCGTGCGCGCTGCCGTAGAAGGCCGAGAAGCGCGAGCAGGTGTCGATCGCACCGCCCCAGGCATGGCTGAAGCGGAGCCCTTCGAGCTGCGGGAAGCAGTGGAAGAAGTGCGAGGCTAGCTTGAGATACGTCTCCGGCCTGTGGTCCAACTCGGCGCTGACCTTGCCGCCGTACGGATAGATCGCGTCGTACCCGCCCCACAGAATGCGCTGGTCGGCGGTGATCCGGAAGTAGTGGAACTGATTGGCGCTGTCGCCCAGCCCCTGGCGTCGCTTCCAGCCGACCGACGCGAGCTGCGCAGGGCTGAGCGGCTCCGTCATCAGGGCGTAGTCGTAGACCGGAACGGTGTACGCGCGCACCCGCCGGACCAGCGACGGGAAGACGTTGGTGCCGAGCGCGACCCGGCGGGCGAAGACCCGGCCGTAGGGCGTGCGGACGGCCATCCCTGCACCGGACGCGCTCAGTTCGAGGCCGCGGGTGTTCTCGTAGATGCGCACACCGAGGTCCGTGCACGCCTGCTTCAGTCCCCAGGCGAGCTTGGCGGGGTGCAGCATGGCGACACCGCGCCGGTCCCACAGCCCGCCGAGGAACGTCGGTGAGTCCACCTCCGCGCGCACGGCGTCCGCGTCCAGCAGTTCGAGTCCGGTGAAGCCGTGCCGGGAAGCCTCCTCGTGCATCTCGCGCAGGTCGTCGAGCTGGTGCGGCTCGGTGGCCACGTCGATCTCGCCGGTGCGCTCGAAGTCGCAGTCGATCCCGTAGCGGGCGACCGTGTCCTCGATGGCGTCGAGGTTGCGGGCTCCGAGCTCCTCCAGCTGCGCCAACTCCTCGGGCCAGCGGGCGAGTCCGTTGCCCAGCCCGTGGGTGAGGGAGGCGGCGCAGAAGCCGCCGTTGCGGCCCGAGGCGGCCCAGCCCACCTCGCGCCCCTCGATCAGCACGACATCCCGTCCCGGGTCGCGTTCCTTGGCCAGCAGCGCGGTCCACAGTCC
The DNA here is from genome assembly GCF_036057275.1 of Streptomyces sp. NBC_00390. Taxonomy (NCBI): domain Bacteria; kingdom Bacillati; phylum Actinomycetota; class Actinomycetes; order Kitasatosporales; family Streptomycetaceae; genus Streptomyces; species Streptomyces sp. NBC_00390. The sequence continues at coordinate 2,457,744 of NZ_CP107945.1, forward strand.
GCTGTAGCCGCCGCCGACGACGAGCAGATCGGTCCGCTCGTCACCGGTGAGGGCGGGCAGTGCGCCGGGCTTGCCGGGGTCTTCCAGCCAGAAGGGGACGGGCTGGGCGTCCGAGAGCGATTGGGCAAATGTCATGGCAGCTGGGGCCATGGTTTCCACTCCTTCGGGGTCCTACTTGGGCAGGGCGGTCTTCTTCCGCCGGCTGCTGATGACCTGGCCGGCGACCACGATCAGCACGGCGATGATGAACATGGCCGTACCGATGACATTGATCTGGACGGGCGTACCGCGCTGGGCCGAGCCCCACACGAACATCGGGAAGGTGACGGTGCTGCCCGAGTTGAAGTTGGTGATGATGAAGTCGTCGAACGACAGGGCGAAGGCGAGCATCGCGCCTGCCGCGATGCCGGGTGCCGCGATCGGCAGCGTGACCCGCAGGAAGGTCTGCACGGGCCCCGCGTAGAGGTCGCGCGCGGCTTCCTCCAGACGTGGGTCCATCGACATGACGCGCGCCTTGACGGCGACCACCACGAAACTGAGGCAGAACATGGTGTGGGCGATGAGGATCGTCCAGAAGCCCAGCTCCGCGCCCAGGTTGAGGAAGAGCGTGAGGAGTGAGGCCGCCATGACCACCTCGGGCATCGCCATCGGCATGAAGATCAGCGAGTTGATGGTGCCGCGGGCTCGGAAGCGGTAACGGACCAGCGCGAAGGCGATCATCGTGCCGAGCACGGTCGCGCCGAGCGTCGCCCAGAGGGCGATCTGCAGCGACAGGGTGAGCGAGCCGCACATGTCGGCGACGCCGCACGGGTCCTTCCAGGCGTCGAGGGAGAACTCCTGCCAGGAGTAGTTGAAGCGCCCGGCGGGCTTGTTGAACGAGAACACCATCACGACGATGTTCGGAATGATCAGGTACGCGAGCGTGATGATGCCCGCGATGACCACGAAGTTGCGCCGAATCCAGCTCATCAGACGAGATCCTCCGTCCCGGCCCGTCGGATGTAGACGGTGACCATGACCAGCACGATCGCCATCAGGATGAACGACAGCGCGGCGGCCGTCGGATAGTCGAGCACGCGCAGGAACTGCGACTGGATCACGTTGCCGATCATGCGGGTGTCGGTGGAGCCCAGCAGCTCGGCGTTGACGTAGTCGCCGCTCGCCGGGATGAAGGTCAGCAGGGTTCCGGAGACGACACCGGGCATGGACAGCGGGAACGTCACCTTGCGGAAGACCGTGGCGGGCTTGGCGTACAGATCCCCGGCCGCCTCGTGCAGGCGCGGGTCGATCCGCTCCAGCGAGGTGTACAGGGGAAGGATCATGAACGGCAGGAAGTTGTAGGTCAGACCGGTCACGACGGCGAGGGGGGTGGCGAGCACCCGGTCGCCCGCGGTCAGCCCGAGCCAGCTGGTGACGTCCAGGAAGCCGATGACGTTGAGGAACTCCACCACGGGTCCGCCGTCCGCGAGGATCGTCTTCCAGGCGAGCGTACGGATCAGGAAGCTCGTGAAGAACGGCGCGATGACCAGCACCAGCAACAGATTGCGCCAGCGGCCCGCCCTGAAGGCGATGAGATAGGCGAGCGGGTAGCCGAGCAGCAGGCACAGGACCGTGGCTGTGCCCGCGTACAGCAGCGAGCGCAGGAACTGCGGGTAGTACTCGGTCAGCGCGTCCCAGTAGGTCTGGAAGTGCCAGGTGACCTGGAAGCCCTGCTCCAGCGAGCCCGTCTGCACGGAGGTGGAGGCCTGGTAGACCAGCGGCAGCGCGAAGAAGACGAGCAGCCACAGGATGCCGGGCAGCAGCAGCCAGTACGGGACGAGCTTGCGGCGCACGGACGTCTTGTGCACGACCGGCCCTGGGGGAGCCGGCGGCGCCTCGGTTACGGTCACGGCGTCTTCTCCTCGACCGTCTCCACACCCGCGTCGATGTCCTGTGCGGCATCGAGACCGAAGGTGTGCTCCGGGTTCCAGTGCAGGACCACCCGGGCACCGGGAACCAGCCGCGGATCGCGCTCGACGTTCTGCGCGTACACCTCGAGCTCGGGACAGACCGGGCTGTCGATGACGTACTGCGTCGAGACGCCGATGAAGCTGGAGTCGGCGATCGTGCCGGTGAACCGGTTGCGGCCGCCGGCGATGTCGCCCTCGTCGTCCGCGTGTGCCAGCGAGATCTTCTCCGGACGCACACCGACCAGGAGCTTTCCTCCGGGGCTCGGCCGGGTGGCACAACGGTCCGCGGACAGCCGCAGCTTGGCGTCGGCCGCGGTGACGACGACCTCTCCGTCGCTGCTCTCCACGACCTGGGCCTCGATGAGGTTGGAGGTGCCGAGGAAGTTGGCGACGAAGGTGGTCTGCGGGTTCTCGTACAGGTCGGCGGGGGCGCCCAGCTGCTCGACGCGGCCCTTGTTCATCACCGCGACCGTGTCGGCCATGGTCATGGCCTCCTCCTGGTCGTGGGTGACATGGACGAAGGTGATGCCGACCTCGGTCTGGATCCTCTTCAGCTCGAGCTGCATCTGGCGGCGCAGCTTCAGGTCGAGGGCACCGAGCGGCTCGTCGAGCAGCAGCACCTCGGGATGGTTGATCAGCGCGCGGGCGACTGCGACACGCTGCTGCTGGCCGCCGGAGAGCTGGTGCGGCTTGCGGTGCGCGAAGTCGCCGAGCTGGACCAGCTCCAGCATGTCGTCGACCTGCTTCTTCACCGACTTGATGCCGCGCCGGCGCAGGCCGAACGCGACGTTCTCGTAGATGTTCAGATGCGGGAAGAGCGCGTAGCTCTGGAAGACGGTGTTGACCGGCCGCCTGTGCGGCGGGAGGTCGGTGACGTCCTTTCCACCGAGCGAAACCGTGCCGGTGGTGGGTTCCTCGAGCCCGGCGATCATCCGCAGCGTGGTGGTCTTGCCGCAGCCGGACGCGCCGAGCAGCGCGAAGAACGAGCCCTGCGGAATGGTCAGGTCCAGCGGCTGTACGGCGGTGAAGGAGCCGTACGTCTTGCTGATCCCGGAAAGGCGGACATCGCCGCCCGCTGTCTTGTCAGTCATGGGTCGCAGTCCCAGGTGTGTCGGAAATCGAAGGAGGCAGGGCAGGTCAGGCGCCGATGAGCTTGGTGAACTTCTCTTCGTACGCCGTCTCTTCTTCGGAGGAGAGCGAACGGAACGAGTGGGACTTGGCCGCCATGGCCTCGTCCGGGATGATCAGCGGGTTCTTGGCCAGGGCCGGGTCGATCTTCGCCAGCTCCGTGCCCACCCCGGCGACCGGGGTCACGTAGTTGATGTACGCGGCGAGCTGGGCTGCGACGGGGAGTTCGTAGTAGTAGTCGATCAGCCGGGTGGCGTTCTTCTTGTGCCGGGCATGTGCGGGGACCATCAGGTTGTCGGTGGCGGTCATGTAGCCGGCGGCCGGGATCGCGTACCTGATGTCCGGGTTGTCGACCTGGAGCTGGATGAGGTCACCGGCCCAGGCGACACAGGCGGCGATGTCGCCCTTGTCGAGGTCGGACGTGTAGTCGTTGCCGGTGAACCGGCGGATCTGCTTCTTGTCGACGCCCTTCTGGAGCCGGCCGATGGCCGCGTCGTAGTCGGCGTCGTTGACCTTGGCGGGGTCCTTGCCCATGTCGAGCAGGGTCAGTCCGACCGTGTCGCGCATCTCGGTGAGGAAGCTGACCCGGCCCTTGAGAGTGGGGTCGTCCAGCAGCTGGGTGACCGAGTCGACCTTGCGGCCCCGGGTCGCCTTGATGTTGTAGGCGATGACGGCCGGGATACCGGTCCAGGGGTACGAGTAGGCGCGTCCGGGGTCCCAGTCCGGGCTGCGGAACTGGGGCGAGAGGTTCGCGTACGCGTGCGGGAGCAGCGAGGCGTCGAGCTTCTGGGCGTATCCGAGCCGGATCATCCGGGCGGCCAGCCAGTCGGTGACGTTGATCAGGTCACGCCCGGTGTCCTGGCCGGCCGCCAGCTGCGGCTGGATCTTCCCGAAGAACTCGACGTTGTCGTTGATGTCCTCGGTGTACTTGACCTTGATCCCGGTCCGCCGGGTGAACTCGTTCAGGGTCGGCCGGGTCTTCCCGTCCTCACTGGTGTCCATGTACTCGGTCCAGTTGGAGAAGGCGAGCTGCTTCTCCTGGTCCGAGCGGTCGTCCGCGTCCGACGATCCCTCCTCACGCTTGGCGGGCGGGATTCCGCACGAGGTGAGGGCCGCCAGACCTCCGGCGGTGAGCGCCCCGATGCCGGTCGCGCGCAGCATCGAGCGGCGGCTGAGCGCGCCCCTGCCGTTCGTGAGACTGCGACGCATCGCGGCAAGCTGTGCCTGGGACAGGCCGTCGGGCTGGTTGTGATCCATGCTCTGTGCCCTTTCGGGATGATGCCGCTGGTCGCGCGGCTCGGTCACACGGGGGCGTGTGCCGTTACGGTCGGTCCCCGAAGATCGTGCGGTGCCAGTCCTTCCTGACGACCGCAGTGTTGTCGAACATCACATGCTTTACCTGGGTGTATTCATCGAACGAGTACGACGACATGTCCTTGCCGAAGCCGGACGCCTTGTAGCCGCCGTGGGGCATCTCGCTGATGATCGGGATGTGGTCGTTGACCCAGACGCAGCCCGCCTTGATCTCGCGGGTGGCGCGGCCCGCGCGGTAGACGTCGCGGCTCCAGGCGGAGGCGGCGAGTCCGTACGGGGTGTCGTTGGCGAGGGCGATGCCTTCGTCGTCGGTGTCGAAGGGCAGCACGACCAGGACCGGGCCGAAGATCTCCGACTGGACGATCTCGCTGTCCTGGGCGGCACCGGTGACGAGCGTGGGCAGGTAGTACGCGCCGTCCTTCAGGTCCCCGCCGGGCGCCTGGCCGCCGGTGACGACGGTGGCGTACCCGCGGGCCCGTTCGACGAAGCCCGCCACCCGGTCGCGCTGGAGGTGCGAGACGAGCGGGCCGAGATCGGTGGACGGGTCGAAGGGGTCACCGAGCCGCACACCGGCCATGAGGTCGGCGACCGCGCCGACGAAGGCGTCGTACAGGGGCCGCTGGACATAGGCGCGGGTGGCCGCGGTGCAGTCCTGGCCGGAGTTGATCAGCGAGCCGGCCACCGCGCCATGGGCCGCGGCGTCGACATCGGCATCGTCGAACACCACGAACGGGGCCTTGCCGCCCAGCTCGAGGTGGAGGCGCTTGACCGAGGCGGTGGCGATCTCCGCAACGCGCTTGCCGATCGCGGTGGAGCCGGTGAATGAGGTCATGGCGATGTCCTGGTGGCCGACCAGATGCTCGCCCGCGTCCTTGCCCGCGCCGCTGATGATGTTGACGACACCGTCGGGGACGCCCGCCTCCGCGGCCGCCTCGGCGAACATCAGCGAGGTGAGCGGGGTGATCTCGGCGGGTTTCAGCACGATGGTATTCCCCGAAGCTATGGCCGGGAGAATCTTCCAGGCCGCCATCTGGAGCGGATAGTTCCAGGGGGCGATGGAGCCGATCGCGCCGATCGGCTCGCGGCGCACGTACGAGGTGTGGTCGCCGCTGTACTCGCCCGCGGACTGGCCCTGGAGATGGCGGGCGGCGCCGGCGAAGAAGGCGGTGTTGTCGACCGTGCCCGGTACGTCGAACTCGGTGCTGAGCTTGATCGGCTTGCCGCACTGGAGCGTCTCGGCGTCCGCGAGCTCCGCGGACCGCTCGGCGAGCACGGAGGCGAAGCGGTGCAGCGTGTCGGAGCGCTCGCCGGGGGTGGCGCCGGCCCAGCCGGGGAAGGCCTCCCGGGCCGCGGCGACGGCGGCGTCCACATCGGCCGAGCCGGCCAGCTCGTACGTGTGGACCGTCTCGCCGGTCGCCGGGTTCACGATGTCCTGAGTGCGCCCCGACGTGCCGGGGCGCAGCTGTCCGCCGATGTACTGCGCGCCGGCAGCGAAGCGGTCCTTGATCTGGAATCGGTTGCCCATGACGCTCTCCGTTGTCCCAGCCCGATTTGAGTGCCGATCCTGGCAGAGGGTGATGCACCCAACAAGGGATTCCGTTGTTGCCTTTTGATTACGCGACGGAATCGGTCGACCAAGTGTCGCGTCGACCGGACAAACCGTGAACGGATTGTCCGTGGTCACTGCCAGACTCGCATGCATGGGGATGGATGAGCTGATCAAGCAAGCCGCAGGCGGCACGAGGGTCAAGTACCTGCACTTCTGGGGCCATGCGCCCCGCCGGGACGGCACTCTCGGGGCGGGCTGTCTGAGCCAGTGGTGGCCGTCGCCCTTCGTGGTGGACGGCGTGCGCTACGCCACCGCGGAGCACTGGATGATGGCCGCCAAGGCCCGGCTGTTCGGGGACGAGGAGGCGGAACGCGCGGCGCTGGAGGCGGCGAGCCCGGCCGCGGCGAAGAAGGCGGGGCGGCTGGTGCGGGGCTTCGACGAGAAGGCATGGAAGCGGGAGCGCTTCGAGATCGTGCGCGCGGGCAGTGTGCACAAGTTCGGGCAGGACGCCGGCCTGCGGGAGTTTCTGCTGGGCACGGGCGACCGGGTGCTCGTCGAGGCCAGCCCGGTGGACCTGATCTGGGGTATCGGACTGGCCGCCGACGACGAGCGGGCAGAGGATCCCACGCGCTGGCGCGGGCTCAATCTGCTGGGTTTCGCGCTGATGGAGGCGCGCGAGGAACTGCGGGTGCGGTGGGCTACCGGCTGACGTCGACCACCAGGACGTTGGAGTACGAGTCGTAGTCGTTGTCGTAGTCGTTGCTGCGTTCCTCGTTGATGGCCTTGGTGATGCCCCAGGCGAGCAGACCGATGACGACAGCGCCGATGACGATGCCGATGGAGCCGAGGATGACGCCGGCCAGGGCCATGCCGCCGTTGGTGGCCTCGCCCCGCTCGACCTTCTTGCGGCCGAGGATGCCGAAGATCAGCGCGAGGACGCCGAGGATGACCGAGAGGACACCGTAGACGCAGAAAAGGCACACGGCGAGGATGCCGAGCACCATCGCGGCTATGCCCATGCCGTTCGCCGGGCTCTGCTGCCAGCCGGGCTGGCTGTATCCCGGGTAGCCGGGGTAGCCCGGGTACCCGGCACCGTACGGGTCGTTCGCGACCGGGCCGAAGGAGCCGGTGGCCGTGCCGGGCGAGGCCGCGGGGTAGCCGTACGCACCGGCTGCCGGCAGGCCGGGCCCACCGGGAGCGGTCGGCGGCGGCGGCACGGCGCCGCCGTCGACGGCCGGCATCGACGTGACCGTCGGCTGGTCGTGCACCGGCCGCGCGGCGGGCTTGTCCAGCGGCACCCTGTCCTGCGGGGTGCTCGGTGCGGCGCTGCTCTCCGGCGGGGCCCACGGGTCTCGCGGCTGCGGCCCGCCGGGCGGCTGGGCCTGATTGTCGGACATTCTTCTCCCCCACTCGTGGTGCGGCCATGCTACGGCCCGGTCCCTGAGCCGGACCCGGCCGCCTACGATGATCCCTGACGACCAGCGGCCGAGCGCACCCGGAGGCACCCGATGACCGATCTGCACCCCTTCATCGCGGGACTGCCCAAGGCCGAACTGCATGTGCACCACATCGGTTCGGCCTCACCGCGCATCGTGGCCGAGCTGGCCGCCAACCACCCGGACTCGAAGGTTCCGACCGATCCGGAAGCGCTCGCCGAGTACTTCACCTTCACCGACTTCGCGCACTTCATCGAGGTCTACCTCTCCGTCGTCGATCTGATCCGGACCCCCGAGGACGTACGGCTGCTCACGTTCGAGGTGGCCCGGGACATGGCCCGGCAGAGCATCCGCTACGCCGAGCTGACCGTCACACCCTTCAGCTCGACCCGCCGCGGCATCGACGAGAAGGCCTTCATGGAGGCGATCGAGGACGCCCGCCGGGCGGCGGAGACCGAGCTCGGGGTCGTGCTGCGCTGGTGCTTCGACATCCCCGGCGAGGCCGGTCTCTCGGCCGCCGAAGAGACCGCGCGGCTCGCTGTGGACCTGCGGCCGGAAGGCCTGGTCTCCTTCGGCCTCGGCGGCCCGGAGATCGGCGTACCGCGACCGCAGTTCAAGCCGTACTTCGACCGCGCGATCGACGCCGGGCTGCACTCGGTGCCGCACGCCGGCGAGACGACCGGGCCCCGGACTATCTGGGACGCGCTCACCGAACTGCGCGCCGAGCGCATCGGGCACGGCACCAGCGCCACGCAGGACCCGAAGCTGCTCGCGCACCTCGCGGAGCACCGGATCGCGCTGGAGGTCTGCCCCACCTCCAACATCGCGACGCGTGCCGTCACCGACCTCGACCAGCACCCGGTGAAGGAGATGGTCGCGGCCGGCGTGCTGGTGACGATCAACAGCGACGACCCGCCGATGTTCGGGACCGACCTGAACCACGAGTACGCGGTCGCGGCGCGGCTGCTGGACCTGGACGAGCGGGGACTCGCGGGCCTCGCGAAGAACGCTGTGGAAGCATCGTTCCTCGACCCCGCGGGCAAGGCCAGGATCAACGCGGAGATCGACGCGTACACCACCGCCTGGCTGGCCCGCTGACCGGCGACCACACTGGTCCCATGAGCGATGTCACGGTCGTGGCCCACCGCGGCGACCCCTACCGCGTCCGCGAGAACACCCTGCCCTCGCTGCGTTCGGCCGTCGAGCGCGGCGCGGACGCGGTCGAGATCGATGTACGGCTCACCCGCGACGGCGTGCCCGTGCTGCTGCACGACGACTCGCTGGAGCGGCTGTGGGGCCACGATCGCCCGCTCGCCCGGCTCACCCACGCCGAGGTGAGCGGGTTGACCGCGGGCGGGGTGCCGACCCTGCGCGAGGCGCTTATCGGGACCGGGGCGCACCGCGTGATGATCGACCTGCCGGGCGCCTGTGAGGAGTCGGTGCGCACGGTCGTGGGCACGGTCCGCGAGTGCGGTGCGGGCGACCGCGTCTACTACTGCGCCGGCGCGACGACGATGCTCGCGGTACGCGCGGCCGACCCGTCGGCCGAGATCGCCCTGACCTGGACCTCCCTCGCCCCGCCGCGCCGGGTGCTGCTCGACGCGCTGGGACCCCGCTGGCTGAACTACCGATTCGGGCTGGTCGGACGGGAGTTGGCGGACAGGGTCCACCGGGACGGGATGCTGATCTCCGCGTGGACGGCCGACACCCGGCGCACCATGCGCCGGCTGATCGGCTGCGGGGTCGATGCGATCACGACCAACCGCGTGGACACCCTGCGCAGTGTGGTGCGCCGCTCACGGGCCTGATCGGGGCGATCGCCTGCGCATCGACGCCCTCCCCACCCACACCCCGATCGGCAGGGCGGCCGTGGCCTCGAGCAGGCGTGCCCTGGTGAGAGCGCCTGCCGCGACGGGCTCCGCGCCGAGGTCCCGCACAAGGACGCGTACGTCGCGAGCGCCTCCGGGTCATCGCCGCGGAGAGGCACGGCGAGCGGCCGGCCGCCGAATTCGAGCGGCGCGATACGCCAGACGCTTTCGTGGCAGGGGTCCGCTGGGCACAGGAGGTGCACCCATGTCCCACGGCCACGGGGCTCCGGACGGCTTTCTCGCGGACTGCCGTGCGCGCCCCACCTTCGACCTGCCGGCCAACACCTGGAACGCGGTGACCCTCTGGGCTCTGCGCGACGGACCGTGCCGCCATGGCGAGTTGCGCGAAACGATCGGCGGCATCAACTCGAAGGTGCTCACCGGGACCCTGCGGTGTCTCGAGTACAACGGCCTGGTGGGGAGCCGCGCGTACGCCGAGGCGCCGCCGAGGGTCGACCACGGGCTCACCGCGCTCGGCCGCACGCTGATCGGTCCCATCGAGGCACTCGGCGCATGGGGCTTCCGGTACGGGGACGAGGTGCTCGAGGCCCAGGACCGCGCCGAGGGACGGGACGTGGCAGAGGGTTGAACCCGCTCGCGGAGGTCGTCGTCCACGCGGCGCTCAGGTCCCGGTGGCGACGGCAGCGGTGGGGACCGGCCGGGCCGTGAGCGCCTCCAGCCGCTTGATCCTGCGGCGCACGAGGTGGAGCGGGATCACGCCGAAGACGCCGAACGACATGTCGATGACCGACCACCAGAAGGGGATGCCGCGGATCGGTCCGCAGATCAGGGCGAGCGGAATGATGCCGGCGCAGGCGATCATCCCGAATTCGACGACCCAGATGTTGCGCACCGGGTCGCGGTACGGGCCGTAGAAGGCGACCGCGATCACGAGGTGGGCGAAGGCCAGCCAGTCCGTGCCGTACAGCACGAACGGGTACCGCTCGTCGGTGGCGTCCAGGCCCTCGCGGACCCGTTCGATCCACTCCGTCAGGCCGGGGAGGTGCTCGGGCACCGGGGAGGCGGAGGACTTCAGCGCGTCCTCCAGCCAGTGCAGTTCCGTCACCAGCGGAAAGGCGGTCAGACCGCTGAGGACGAGACAGACGATGAAGATGACCAGCCACACACGTATGCCCCGTACGAGGGCCGCGCTCTCGCTCATGCACAGCAGCGTACAGCGAGAATGAACGCGTTCAAAAATCACAGACCCACGAGGGCGTTCCAGCGTCCGGCGAGCTCCTGCCGCTCTGTTGACGTGATGTCACGCGCAATGGCGAGCCGGGCCCGCATCGCGTCGTCGGGAAAGATCAGCGGGTCCTCCGCCAGCGCCGCCGTCTCCTCGTCCTTGGCGGAGGCCAGCACCTCACGGGCGGCCGGCACGGGGCAGACGTAGTTGACCCAGCTCGCCAGCTCGGCAGCCACCTCGGGGTCGTAGTAGTGCTCGATCAGCGCCTCGGCGTTGCGCTTGTGCCGGGCGAGGTTGGGGATCATCAGACTCTCGGCCCACAGCTCCGCCCCCTCCTCGGGGACCACGAACTCGATGTCCGGGTTGTCGGCCTGGAGCTGGATGACATCGCCCGAGTACGCCTGGCAGGCGAGCACATCGCCGGTGGAGAGGTCCTTGATGTAGTCGTTGCCGGTGAACCGCCGGACATGTCCTTGCCGTACACGCTTTTCCACCTGATCGCACACGAGGTGGAAGTCGTCGGCGCGCCAGCGGGTGACGTCGACGCCGTTTCCCTGCATCAGCAGAGCGAAGGCCTCGTCGAGCCCGGACAGCAGCGTGACCTTGCCGCGCAGGTCGCCCGCCCACAGGTCGGCGGTGCTGCGGACCTCCCGGCCGAGCCGTGCGCGGTTGTACGCGATGCCGGTGATCCCGCACTGCCAGGGCACGCTGTGGCGCCGGCCGTTGTCGAAGGCGGGTGAACGCAGCTGCGGGTCGAGGTACTTGGAGACGTTGGGCTGGCTCGCCCGGTCCATCTCCTGCACCCAGCCCAGCCGTACGAACCGGGCCGCCATCCAGTCGCTGATGACGATCAGGTCCCGGTCCGTCTCCTGACCGTTCATGAGGGCGGGGCTGATCTTGCCGAAGAACTCGTCGTTGTCGTTGATCTCCTCCGTGTACCGGACGGCGATCCCGGTGCGTTCGGTGAAGGCGTCGAGGGTGGGCCGCTTCGAGGTGTCCTCGTCGTCCGTGTCGATGTACAGCGGCCAGTTGGCGAAGTCGACGCGCCGCTCGCGGGCCGAGAGGTCGCGGCGCGCGCGGTCACCGGGCGCGACGAAGGCCGCAGGAACCCCGCAGCCGGCGAGTGCGAGTCCGGCCGCACCGCCACCGAGGGCGCGCAGCAGGGACCGACGTGACATGGGATTCATCCGGATCGCCGACACATGCGAAGGATGCCGGGCGGCGGGTGCGCGCGGCAATGGACGCCGCGTCGATCCATGGACACGTCGCCCGACACCCTGTCGATCATGGACGCATGTCTATACTTCCTGAACATCTGTCCATGAACTGGATCGAATCGAGTCGCGCATGAACGCAACAGCCCAAGTACTGGTCGGCCTGGTGGCCGCGCTGCACGTCTACATCCTGGTTCTGGAGATGTTCCTGTGGCAGCGCAAGCCCGGCCGGAAACTCTCCGGCTTCGACGCGGAGACGGCCCGCGCGACCGCGCCGCTCGCCGCCAACCAGGGCCTGTACAACGGGTTCCTGGCCGCGGGCCTGATCTGGGGCCTGATCGCCGCACACCCCACGGGCCGGCAGGTGCAGCTCTTCTTCCTCGGCTGCGTGGTGGTGGCGGGCCTGTACGGGGGCTTCACCGCGAACCGCCGCATCCTGGTGGCTCAGGCCCTTCCCGGTGCACTCGCGCTGAGCGCCGTACTGTTGGCCGGATGAGCGATCCCAGGGCGGAGCGGACCCGGTCCAGACTGCGCGAGGCACTGCTGCGGGAGTGCGCCGAGCGCCCGCTCGAGGAGGTCAGCGTGGCAGCCGTGGTGCGCCGGGCGGGTGTCGGCCGGGCCACGTTCTATGTGCACTACCCCGACCTCGAGGCGCTGGCGGTCGACGCCTGCGCCGAGGTCGTACGGGATGCGGTGGACGCGCTGCACGCGTGGCGGGGTGTACCGGACCCGGCAGCACCGCCGCCGGCCCTGGCGGAGTTCTTCACCAGGGCGGCCGCGAACGCCTCCCTGTACCGGACGTTGCTGCGCGAGGGCGGCAGCGGCCCGCTGGGGGACCTGCTCCACCGTGAACTGCGCGAACGCAGCCGCAGCGAACGCGAGTTGGCGGGCGGCCCCGCCCCCGCCCTGATCGCCACGGCGGTGGCTTCGACGTTCGCGGGCCTGCTGGCGGACTGGCTCCACGGCACGATCACGGCGCCCCCGGACCGGATGTCCTCCCAGACCTGGCGCCTGCTGCTGGCGCTTCACACCACCCCGCTGGAATAGCCCCGGACGCCACCACTTCCCCGGTGGTCACGGCTCTCCGGTCGCGGAAAGGGGCGGGGCGGGGGAACGCACCCCCACCCCGCCCCGCCACCGCGCCGTCAGCCGTCAGCCGTCAGCCGTCAGCCGTCGAGCGACGTCATCACGTGCTTGATCCGCGTGTAGTCGTCGAACCCGTACGCCGACAGGTCCTTGCCGTACCCGGACTTCTTGAAGCCGCCGTGCGGCATCTCCGCCACCAGCGGAATGTGGGTGTTGATCCACACGCAGCCGAAGTCCAGCGCCTTCGACATCCGCATCGCCCGCGCGTGGTCCTTCGTCCACACCGACGACGCCAGCGCGAACTCCACACCGTTCGCCCACTCCAGCGCCTGCGCCTCGTCGGCGAAGGACTGGACCGTGATGACCGGCCCGAAGACCTCGTTCTGGATGATCTCGTCGTCCTGCTTCAGGCCGGAGACGACGGTCGGGGCGTAGAAGTAGCCCTTGTCGCCGACCCGGTGGCCGCCCGACTCGACCTTGGCGTGCGCCGGCAGACGGTCGATGAAGCCGGAGACCTGCGCCAGCTGGTTGGCGTTGTTGAGCGGGCCGAACAGCACGTCCTCGTCGTCCGGCGCACCTGTCTTGGTGTCGGCGGCCGCCTTGGCGAGCGCCTGCACGAACTCGTCATGGATGGATTCGTGCACGAGCACACGGGTCGCGGCGGTGCAGTCCTGTCCGGCGTTGAAGAAGCCCGCGACCGAGATGTCCTCGACCGCCTTGGGGATGTCGGTGTCCTCGAAGACCACGACGGGCGCCTTGCCGCCGAGCTCGAGGTGGACACGCTTGACGTCCTTGGCCGCGGAGGCGGCGACCTGAATGCCGGCGCGTACGGAACCGGTGATGGACGCCATCGCCGGGGTCTCGTGCTCGACCATCAGGCGGCCGGTGTCACGGTCGCCGCAGATGACGTTGAAGACGCCCTTGGGGGCGATCGCGCCGATGATCTCGGCGATCAGCACCGTCGACGCGGGCGTGGTGTCGGACGGCTTGATGACGACGGTGTTGCCCGCCGCCAGGGCCGGCGCGAACTTCCACACCGCCATCATCATCGGGTAGTTCCACGGCGCGACCTGGGCACAGACGCCCACCGGCTCACGCCGGACGATCGAGGTCATGCCCTCCATGTACTCGCCGGCGGAGCGGCCTTCGAGCATGCGCGCCGCGCCCGCGAAGAAGCGGATCTGGTCCACCATCGGCGGAATCTCTTCGGTGCGCGTGAGCTCGAGCGGCTTGCCCGTGTTCTCCGACTCGGCCGCGACAAGATCCTCGGCCCGCTCCTCGAAGGCGTCCGCGATCTTCAGCAGAACCTTCTGACGCTCGGCCGGGGTGGTGTCGCGCCAGGCGGGGAAAGCGGCCGCGGCAGCGTCCATGGCGGCGTCGACATCGGCCTGGCCGGACAGCGGCGACGTGGCGTAGACCTCGCCCGTGGCCGGGTTGACCACGTCGATGGTCCGGCCGTCGGCGGCGTCCCGGAACTCCCCGTTGATGTAGTTGCGCAGACGACGCAGCTCGGTGGTCACTGTTGCCACCCCTCCAGTCCTGTCGGTGTCCGATCCCTGAGACATCCACCCTAATCTCTCGGCAGACGTTTTCCATAGGCCCGACGCTCCCCAACTTCGGATTCAGTGAAATAACGCCCCGCCAACAACGAATTTCATCGCTCCAGGGTTGCCAGACAGACGAGTCGCAGTGCAGAGTGAGCTCGTGGCCAGCCGTAGCGCAGACTCCAGGACCGGGACGGGAAGCGGATCGTCGACTCCGACGATCGACTCCGTCTCCCTCGCGATCGTCGAACAGCTCCAGCAGGACGGGCGCCGCCCCTATGCCGCGATCGGCAAGGCCGTGGGCCTTTCCGAGGCGGCGGTGCGACAGCGCGTCCAGAAGCTGCTCGATCAGGGCGTGATGCAGATCGTCGCCGTCACCGACCCGCTCACCGTGGGCCTGCGCCGCCAGGCAATGGTCGGCATCAAGGTCGAGGGCGATCTCGACCCGGTGGCCGACGCGCTCACCGCAATGGCCGAGTGCGAGTACGTGGTGATGACCGCGGGCTCGTTCGACCTGATGGTGGAGATCGTCTGCGAGGACGACGACCACCTGCTCGAAGTGATCAACAAGCGGATTCGCGCCCTCCCCGGGGTGCGCTCCACCGAGAGCTTCGTTTACCTAAAGCTCAAGAAGCAGACCTATATGTGGGGAACCCGATAGCCGTGAGCAAGGACCTCTCCAAGACCGCCTACGACCACCTGTGGATGCACTTCACCCGCATGGCGTCGTACGAGAACGCACCCGTGCCCACCATTGTGCGTGGCGAGGGCACCTACATCTACGACGACAAGGGCAAGCGCTACCTGGACGGCCTCGCCGGCCTGTTCGTGGTCAACGCGGGCCACGGGAGGCGCGAGCTCGCCGAGGCGGCCTTCAAGCAGGCGCAGGAGCTCGCGTTCTTCCCCGTGTGGTCCTACGCGCACCCGAAGGCCGTGGAGCTCGCCGAGCGTCTGGCGCAGCACGCTCCGGGCGACCTCAACAAGGTCTTCTTCACCACCGGTGGCGGCGAGGCCGTCGAGACCGCCTGGAAGCTCGCGAAGCAGTACTTCAAGCTCATCGGTAAGCCCACCAAGTACAAGGTCATCTCCCGTGCGGTCGCCTACCACGGCACTCCGCAGGGTGCTCTGTCCATCACCGGTCTGCCCGGCCTGAAGGCCCCCTTCGAGCCGCTGGTGCCCGGCGCGCACAAGGTGCCGAACACCAACATCTACCGCGCCCCGATCCACGGCGACGACCCCGAGGCCTTCGGCCGCTGGGCCGCCGACCAGATCGAGCAGCAGATCCTCTTCGAGGGCGCCGACACCGTCGCGGCCGTGTTCCTCGAGCCGGTGCAGAACGCCGGCGGCTGCTTCCCGCCGCCGCCGGGTTACTTCCGGCGGGTCCGCGAGATCTGCGACCAGTACGACGTACTGCTCGTGTCCGACGAAGTCATCTGTGCCTTCGGCCGCCTCGGCACGACCTTCGCCTGCGACAAGTTCGGCTACGTGCCGGACATGATCACCTGTGCCAAGGGCATGACGTCGGGCTACTCCCCGATCGGCGCATGCATCGTCTCCGACCGTCTCGCCGAGCCCTTCTACCGGGGCGACAACACCTTCCTGCATGGCTACACCTTCGGCGGTCACCCGGTCTCGGCGGCCGTGGGCCTCGCCAACCTCGACATCTTCGAGAAGGAGAAGCTCAACCAGCACGTGCTGGACAACGAGGGCGCCTTCCTGACCACGCTGCAGAAGCTGCACGACCTGCCGATCGTCGGCGACGTCCGCGGCAACGGCTTCTTCTACGGCATCGAGCTGGTGAAGGACAAGGCGACGAAGGAGTCCTTCAACGACGAGGAGACCGAGCGCGTCCTGTACGGCTTCCTCTCCAAGGCGCTGTTCGAGAACGGTCTGTACTGCCGGGCCGACGACCGCGGCGACCCGGTCGTGCAGCTGGCGCCGCCGCTGATCGCCGACCAGTCGACGTTCGACGAGATCGAGCAGATCCTCCGCGGCGTCCTGACGGAGGCCTGGACCAAGCTCTAGGCAAAAGGCTCCGCGCCCTGCCTGTGACCGGCCCGGGTACCCCCATCCGAGTGAGATGGGCGGTACCCGGGCCGCGTGCCTTCCGGCGCCTCGCCGCGGACTCCTTAGCGTGCCCAGTGACCGATCGGCCCTGTCTTCGTTCCCCCGTACGGGGGGCCGGAAATCTGATCAGAACCGAGGAGTGCGCCATGGTGGCCCCACCGGACAACGATGTGCTCTGGGCACGTTCCCTCCATTACTCCCACCGCGGCTCGCCCGCGCTCGTCGGTGTGTCACTGGGCGTGCGGGAGAGCGAGATCCTCGCCGTGTGCGGCCCGCGGGGAGGCGGCAAGACCACGCTGCTACGGTGTCTGTCCGGCCAACTCGTGCCGCAGCAGGGCGAGGTGTGGTTCAACAGCTCGCCCGTGCACACGATGCCTCCGGTGCACCGGGAACGGCTGCGGCGCGACCGGTTCGGCTGGATCGACCCCGAGCCGACGCTGGTGGCGGAGCTCAAGGCGTGGGAGAACGCGGCGCTGCCGCTGCTGCTGCGCGGCGTCTCGCACCGCAAGGCGAAGTCCACCGCACTGGAGTGGATGGAGCGCCTGGACATCGGCGGCTGCGCGGACAAGCGCCCCCACGCCCTGCTGCGGTCGGAGCAGCAGCGCGTCTGTGTCGTACGGGCCCTGGTCACCGTGCCTGTGGTGCTGTTCGCCGACGAGCCGACGGCGACGCTGCACCGCGCCGACGCGGCACACGTGCTGCGTACGGTGACGGCCGCGGCGCGCTCGCACCGGATCACCGTGGTGCTGGCCACGCACGACGCGGACGTGGCGGGGCTCGCGGACCGGGCGATCACGATCGTCGACGGCCGACGGGCCAACTCCTTCGGCTCCGCCGACGCGGAAGGGCGGGCCGCGTGCTCGCTCTCCGTCTAGCCCGCGGCACACATCCCCTGGTTCTGCTGCGCCGGCTGATGGTGGCGGCGGCATCGGCGGGTGTCGGCTTTCTGCTGCTGTGCACGCTGACCTATGCGCTGGCCCACCCCGACGATTCGGGCGCATCGGTGGTACGGCTGCTGTGGTGCCTGGCGCCGCTCGCCGCGACGGTGCACTTCGCGGTGGCCGTGGCGCGTACGGATCCGGGCACGCGCCTGCGGTCCGGGCTGTCCGCGGTGGGGCTGGGCCCGGCCCGGCTGGCCGCGCTCGCCGCGGTGTCCACGGCTGTCGCCTGCACGCTGGGCAGCATGCTGGCGCTGCTGTTCTTCCTGCATCTGCGCGGAGATCTGACAGGGCTGCCATTCGACGCGGACGCGGCCGAACTGCTGGCCGCGGAGCAGCCGTTGCCGCTGGGGGCGGTGCTGACGCTGCTCTCGCTGGTACCGGTGCTGGCCACCGTCGCGGCGGCGCTCGCACTGCGGCCGCGTCGGGCGAAGCCGGGCGAGGAGACGGACCCGGACCAGCCCGCCGCCCCGATGGCGGCACCACCCGGGCTGCCCTGGGGGGTCGCCCTGGCCGCCGCCGGCCTCGCCGTCGAGACCTACGCGAGCCGAGGCGCGGCCCAGTCTGCGCTCCCCCTGCCGGGGCAGGTCGCCGACGGCCCGGCAGGGGTCCTGGCGGGCTGGGCCCTGACCGCCGTGGGGCTCGCCCTCGCGGGCCCGGGCATCACCCATCTGTGCGGCCGTCTCCTGCAGACCGCCCGTCCCGGCGCGACGCGCCTGCTGGCCGGCCGCGTCCTGATGGAGGAGGCCCAGCGCATCGGCCGCCCCCTGGGCGTGGTGTGCGCGGTGGCCTCGGGAGCGATCGCGGCCTCGACGGTGTACGGCACGTCCTCGGACGTCTTCGGGCCGGTGACGGCCCTCGGCGCGATCCTGGTGATGGCCTGCACGACGGCGACGCTGCTGACGGCGGTGCTGGAGGCCCGTCAGGCCCGGGCACAGACCAGGACGAACCTCCTGCGCCTGGGCACCTCTCTCGCGGCCCTCCATCAGGCGACGGCGCTGCGCGCGGTGGCGCTGCTGGTGGCCTTCGTCCCCCTGACCTGGGCGGTGGCCACTCTGGCCGCGGCCCCGCTGTCCCCCTGACCGCTGTCCCGTTGACCCACTGCCCCCCATCAGCGGCCGCCCCCGTCCCGGGATCCGCCTCCGCAGCGGCTCCCGACCCCCGAGGCCGAACTCTCCCGGACCGACGGCCGCGCCGCCCGCCTGCCCGGCCCGAGGCAGGACCGGCCTCCCTGCTCATGCACACCCCGTCGCCGGGCCGCCTCCGCCGGAAGCCGCCGCGAGACGCCGGCGTTCCAGACATGCGCACAGAGCCGCCACCGACGCGCCGCACACCGTCCCCCAGGAGCGGCAACTGCACTCGGCGCAAGGGCGACCGCGCCCGTCCGCACCGCGCCACCCCGCTCCCCCACCGTCCCCGGCAGGGGCCTATCGTGGCCGCATGGCGAACCCGCAGGAGCGCGGACATCACCGCGAGATCGAGTCCATCGAGGCGTTCGACGAGATTGCCGCGGGAGGCTCGCTCGTCGGGTACCGGGTGCAGTCCGTCGATCTGTCGCACCGTACGTTCGCCCTGCTCAGCTGCGACTGCGCGGACGCCGTGTTCCTCGGCTGCCGTATGAACGCCGACGCCGACGCCAAGGTCCGCGGCGACGGCGCGCTCGTGTTCCCGCCCGTGCCGGGACTGCCCTTCGATCCGTACCGGGGGCGGCTGTACTCCCCCGAAGAGCTCTTCACCGGCCTTGCCGACCGCGGCTACGACGCCACGCCCGACGCCGGCGCCTACCAGTGGTTCCAGTCCACCAAGGCCGACGGCGACATCTACGCCTCGATGCTCCGCTCGATCCACGACGACGCGATCTCCGACGCCCTGGACGAACTCCTTGTCGGCGCACGGGTCGTGGGTGTGATGGGCGGGCATGCGATGGCCCGTGGCACCGACGCGTACGCCGGGGCCGCCCGGCTCGGCCGGGCACTGGCCCGGGACGGGTTCACGGTGGCGACCGGCGGCGGGCCCGGTGCGATGGAGGCCGCCAACCTGGGCGCCTACGCCGCTCCACAGCCCGACGAGATGCTTCACGACGCCCTCCAACTCCTCGCCAAGGCACCGTCCTTCGTCCCGTCCGTCTCCGAGTGGGCGCTCGCGGCCTTCGAAGTGCGGCACCGCTGGCCGCAGGGCGGCGACTCGGTGGGCATCCCCACCTGGTTCTACGGCCACGAGCCGCCGAACGCGTTCGCCGGGCACATCGCCAAGTACTTCGCCAACGCCACCCGCGAGGACGGTCTGCTGTCCCGCTCCTCCGCGGGCGTGATCTTCCTGCCGGGCGCGGCCGGCACCGTCCAGGAGATCTTCGACAACGCGACCCCGAACTACTACGAGTCCCGGGGCGAACCCACCCCCATGGTGCTCGTGAACCGTGCCCACTGGACCGAGCTGCTTCCCACCTGGCCGCTGCTCCAGTCGCTGGCCCGCGGCCGGTCGATGCAGACGCGCATCGCGCTGGTCGACTCGGTCGAAGAGGCCCCTGAGGCACTCGCGCGGCTGGCCGGGTAAGGAGCCCGCCGGCACCGTGGAAGGGCCGGCGGAAGCCTCCCCCTCCTGAACAAAGTCGCGTCACTCGGGCGGGAGCACGACCACCTCGGCCGGGTCGAACGCCACTCCCGCCTGAGCACCCTGCTCAGGGGCGTCCCTCAGTCCGCACTCCGCCTCCAGCGGCGGGGCGTTCTCGGGCTCCAGCCGCAGCGCGACATGCGTGCCCCGGAAGACACGGGACGTCACCGCACACCGCAGGCCGTCGGGCGAAGGCAGCACCCGCACTCCGGACGGGCGGATCAGCAGGCGGCACGGGCCCTGCGGCGAGCCCTTCGGCACCGGAACCCTGCCCCACACCGTGTCCGCCGCCGCGCCGTGCACGGTCGCGGGGACGACATTGTCGAAGCCGAGGAAGCGCGCGACGAACTCCGACGCAGGGTGGCGCCACACCTCCAGCGGCGTGCCCGTCTGGGCGATCCGTCCGTCGCGCATGACGACCACACGGTCGGCGAGCGCGAAGGCCTCGCTCTGGTCGTGGGTGACGGCGAGCACCGTTGTGCCCAACCGGCCGAAGAGGCCGCGCAGTTCGACGACGAGCCGCTCCCGCAGCCCCCGGTCCAGCTGGCCCAGGGGTTCGTCGAGCATCAGCAGCCTCGGCTCCGGTGCCAGCGCCCGGGCGAGCGCGACCCGCTGCTGCTCACCCCCGGACAGCGACGACACCGCCCGCCCAGCGGCACCCGGCAGCCCGACCAGCTCCAGCAACTCGGCCACCCGGCGGGCCTGTTCGGCGCGGCGGACTCCGTGCATCCGCAGCCCGAAGGCGACGTTGCCCCCGACATCGCGCTGCGGGAACAACTGGTGGTCCTGGAACATCAGGCCCACTCCGCGCCGGTGTGCCGGCACGCCCCTCTGGTCCGCGCCGCCGAGCAGGACCCGTCCGTGGTCGATGTCCTGCAGTCCGGCGACTGCCCTCAGCAGGGTGGACTTGCCGCTGCCGCTCGGTCCGAGAACGCATACGGTCTCGTGCTCGGTGACCTCCAGGTCCACCGAGTCGAGCGCCGCGCGCGCTCCGAACCGTACGCTCACGTCCGACAGCCGCAGCATCGCCATCAGAACTCCTCCGTGGTGTTGTCGGAGCGGACTCCCGTACGGATGCGTTCGAGGAGCAGCAGGGCGACCGCGCAGACGGCCATCAGGATCGTGCTCAGCGCCATCGCCTGCCCGTAGTTGAGCTCTCCGGGACGCCCCAGCAGCCGGGCCACAGCCACCGGCAGCGTCGGCCGGTCGGGGCGTGCGATGAAGACCGTCGCGCCGAACTCGCCGAGCGAGACGGCGAAGGCGAATCCGGCGGCGATCAGCAACGCCCGCCGTACCAGCGGCAGATCGACCTCCCGCCAGGCCCGCAGCGGCGATGCGCCGAGCACGGCCGCGGCCTCCCGCAGCCGTTGGTCCACCGCGCGCAGGACCGGCAGCATGGTGCGGACGACGAAGGGTACGCCGACCAGTGCCTGGGCGAGCGGCACCAGGATCCAGGAGGCCCGCAGATCCAGTGGCGGCTCGTCGAGTGTGATCAGGAAGCCGAAGCCGACGGTGACGGCCGAGACACCGAGCGGCAGCATCAGCAGCGCGTCGAAGCCGCGCACGAACCGCCCGGCCCTCCGGGTCAGCGCGGCGGCCGCGAGCCCGCCGACGGCAACGGCGATGGCGGTGGCCACCAGGGCGTACTGGAGGGAGTTCCAGACCGCTTCGACGGGCGGCACCAGGAACGCCCCGCCCGTCGGGTCCACCGTGCCGAGCTCGCGGTAGTACGCGAAGCCGTATCCCTGCGGGGTGTCGAAGGACCGCTCGACGAGCACCGCGAGGGGCGCGAGGAGCAGCAGGGCGACCGTGGCGAGGACCGCGCAGAGCAGCGCCCACTGGCCGGCGCCGCGCGGCCGGCGTGCGGTCAGCGCCGGATCGACCAGGCGCAGGGCGCTCTCCCGCCTTCGTACGGTCCAGGCGTGCACGGCGAGGACCGTCCCGACGGCCGCGAGCTGCACCAGGGTGAGCACGGCTGCCGTGGACAGGTCCAGCAGGTGTGCCGTCTGCCGGTAGATCTCGACCTCGAGGGTGGCGAAGGTGGGTCCGCCGAGGATCTGCACCACACCGAAGGAGGTGAAGGTGAAAAGGAAGATCATCAGCGTGGCCGCTGCCACGACGGGGCCCAGCGCCGGCAAGGTGACGCTCCGCCAGGCGGCGAATCGTCCGGCGCCGAGCACGCGCGCGGCCTCCTCCTGGCGCGGGTCGAGCTGGGACCAGAGTCCGCCCACCGTCCGCACGACGACGGCGTAGTTGAAGAAGACGTGCGCGAGCAGGATCGCCCACACGGTGGTGTCGAGACGTACGCCCCACAGGTCGTCGAGGAGTCCGCCGCGTCCCAGCAGCGCGAGGAACGCGGTGCCGACGACGACGGTGGGCAGCACGAAGGGAACGGTGACCACCGCCCGCAGCAGCCGCTTGCCGGGGAAGTCGAAACGGGCGAAGACATACGCGCCGGGCAGCGCGATCAGCAAGGTGAGCGCGGTGGATGCCAGCGCCTGCCATGTGGTGAACCACAGCACCCGCAGCAGTTCGGGCCGCCCGAGTACCTCGCCGATCCGTCCCAGCTGCCATACCCCGTCGACGTTCAGACCGCGCCCGACGATCGCGGTGACGGGGTAGGCGAAGAAGAGCGCGAAGAACGCGACGGGCACGGCGATCAGAGCCAGCCGCGCCGCGTTCCCGCGGAGGGTACTTCTTACTTCAGGACGAGCGAGGACCACGACTGGACCCACTGCTCACGGTTCTTGGTGATCGTCTCGGGAGCGACGGTCTCCGGCTTGTCGACGACCGCGCCGTGCTCGGTGAAGAGCTCGGGCAGCTTCGCGTCCTTGACCACCGGGTTCACGAACATGTTCAGCGGCATGTCCTCCTGGAACTTCTTGGTGATCAGGAAGTCCAGCAGGGCCTTGCCGCCCGCCTCGTTCTTCGCGCCGTCCAGCAGACCCGCGAACTCGATCTGGCGGAAGCAGGTGCCGGTCGCGACGCCGGTCGGGGCCTCGGCAGGCTGCGGGTCGGAGTAGAGCACCTCGACGGGCGGGCTGGAGGCGTAGGAGACGACGAGCGGACGGTCGGCCTTGGCCTTCTTGCCGCCGGCGGAACCGGAGAACTCCTCGTTGTACGCCTGCTCCCAGCCGTCGACGACCTTGACGCCGTTGGCGTCGAGCTTCTTCCAGTAGTCCTGCCAGCCCTCGTCGCCGTACTCGGCGACCGTGCCGAGCAGGAAGCCGAGGCCGGGCGAGGAGGTGGCCGCGTTCTCGACGACCAGGAGGTTCTTGTACGCCGGCTCGGCAAGGTCGTCGAAGGTCTGCGGCGGCGCGAGCTTCTTGTCGGCGAAGTACTTCTTGTCGTAGTTGACGCAGATGTCGCCGGTGTCGACAGGGGTGACGCGGTGCTTGTCCTTGTCCAGCTGCACTTCGTCCGCGACCTGGTCGAGGCCCTTGGCCTCGTACGGAATGAACAGGTCGTTCTGGAGGGCGCGCGAGAGCAGGGTGTTGTCCACGCCGAAGAAGACGTCGCCCTGGGGGGAGCCCTTGGTGAGGATCTCCTTGTTGAGCGCCGCGCCCGCGTCCCCGCTCTTGAGGACCTTGACCTTGTAGCCGGTCTGCTCGGTGAACTCCTTCAGTACCGCCGGGGACGCCGCGAACGAGTCATGGCTCACGAGTGTGACGGTCCTGGATTTGCCCGAGCCGCCGTCCGAGGAGTCCTTGGACTGCTCGCCGCAGGCGGCGAGTGCGGCAATGCCGAGGGCACCGACGAATGCGGTGCTGACGGCACGGCGAAGCTGGCTGTTCATGATGGTGCTGACTCCCTACGCCGGTATGACCCGGATCAGGTCCGAGGGTCTGCGGCCTGGCCGCACTCTCAGCGCTGTCTGCGCTCCCCTGTCGGAATGTTCATTGTTCATTTGTGCGAAAGCACGGGCACAGTATCAGCCATGGCCGGCAGGCCCTGCCTCAGCGCTCGGTCGCCGCGAGCTGTCCGCAGGCTCCGTCGATCTCCTGGCCACGCGTGTCCCGGACGGTGACCGGCACACCGTGGGCGGCGATGGCCTCCACGAACGCCTTCTCGTCCTCGGGGCGCGAGGCCGTCCACTTCGATCCCGGGGTGGGGTTGAGCGGGATCAGGTTCACATGGACGCGCTTGCCCTTGAGGAGGCGGCCGAGCAGATCGCCGCGCCAGGCCTGGTCGTTGATGTCGCGGATCAGCGCGTACTCGATCGAGATCCGGCGGCCGGACTTCTCCGCGTACTCCCAGGCGGCGTCGAGGACCTCGCGGACCTTCCACCGGGTGTTGACCGGGACCAGGGTGTCGCGCAGCTCGTCGTCCGGAGCGTGCAGCGACACGGCGAGCCTGCACTTGAAGCCCTCGTCGGCGAAGCGGTGCATGGCCGGCACCAGCCCGACGGTGGAGACGGTGACACCACGCTGCGACAGGCCGAGACCGTCCGGCTCGGGGTCGGTGAGACGGCGGATGGCGCCCACGACCCGCTTGTAGTTGGCGAGCGGCTCGCCCATGCCCATGAAGACGATGTTCGACAGCCGCGCCGGGCCACCGGGCACCTCGCCGTCGCGCAGGGCGCGCATGCCGTCGACGATCTGGTGCACGATCTCGGCCGTCGACAGGTTGCGGTCGAGGCCCGCCTGCCCGGTCGCGCAGAACGGGCAGTTCATCCCGCAGCCGGCCTGCGAGGAGATGCACATGGTGACCCGGTCGGGGTACCGCATCAGCACGGACTCGACGAGCGTGCCGTCGTGGAGCCGCCACAGGGTCTTGCGGGTGGTGTCGTCGTCGCACGAGATGTGCCGTACGACCGCCATCAGGTCGGGCAGCAGCTCGGTGGCGAGCTTCTCGCGCGCAGCGGCGGGGATGTCGGTCCACTGGGAAGGGTCATGGGCGTACCGCGCGAAGTAGTGCTGCGAGAGCTGCTTGGCGCGGAACGGCTTCTCGCCGATCGAGGCCACGGCCTCCTTGCGCTCGGCGGGCGTGAGGTCCGCAAGGTGCCGCGGGGGCTTCTTGGCTCCGCGGGGGGCGACGAAAGTGAGTTCTCCGGGCTTGGGCATGGTGCTACCAGTGTCGCAGACGGAATCCGGTGACCTGCGGGCCTTGATGCTCGCGGTGGTCGTCGTCCGTCGCCACTGGTTGCTGTGGGGCTCCTCGGACGGTCCACAGACGGCCCAGGGACCTGGCCGGACATGGCGGGACGTCCCTCGCTTGCAGGGCTACGCGGCCACGTCGACATTCAGGGCGGGTATGGCGGCCGGCTCGGTGTCCGCCTTCAGCCGCATCCGCTCGTCGACGACCTTCTCCCGCTCCACTCCCGCCCAGTACGGATGTGTGGTGACGGTGAGGGACAGCGCGACGCACTCCGCGCGCAGCCGCTCCACCGCCTCACGCTGCTCCCCGGTCCAGCCGGGGCTGTCCTGACGGCCACCAGTCACGACACCGGTGTGGGGATGCGCCTCCCCCTCCCAGCCGGGCATCGGATCGACGGACCACGACAGGGTCCGGCACAGCGCCGCCAGCTCCGACGACGCCTGATGGAGCCGGACCTGTGCCACACGAAGATCGTCTGGGAACGCGTTCTCAGCCATACCCGAAACCATACGCCTGTTCGAATTTATGTCGCGAGAGGCACGCCCGAGAACACCTCGACAGCCCACAGACGACCGGCAGGCCGCCTCCGGATACTGGGGGTGTGCAAACCGTCTTCTTGATGACCCTGCCCGGGCTGGTCATCGCGCTGACCCTGCTGGCCTTCGTCGACCAGTTGCTGCTGCGCGCGGGTCGGGCCGGAGCGCTGCCGTGGCGGAACAGTGCACGTCAGGGCCAGATATCAGCGACCGGATTCGAGCAGCTTCACGCGAGTCTCTCGCCGGGCAAGCAGAACGAACCGAAGGAGCGGCAGTCGGCACTGGTCATGCCGGACAACGAGGATGACGGGGCGCCGCCGAACAGGACGACAGTGGATCTCGACGGAGGAACTGCGGTCGTCCGGATGCCTCGCCCCGGCCAGTAGGACGGCCCCGCCGCACGGAGCCACAACGGTGGCGCCCCGGATCACTCGGCGCGGGACATGCTGCGGCCGTAGAAGACGAGACTCGGGTGCGGTCAGAGAGTGACTACCCGGACGAGCAGCACCACCAAGGTGCCCGCCGTGAACACCGACCCCAGCACGGTGAACAGCCGGTCGACCGTCGCTACGTCCCAGCCCTGGATCTCAAACCGTCGGGGATCTTCCGGATCGTATCGGACCGTGACAAAGGCCCCCACACCGAAGACGCCTCCGACGGAACCGCGGCCGAACCTGGACGAGTACTCGCACTCGCGGCCGTCCCGGGTCGTCCAGGCTGCGACCGGGTGGTGGAACGTGGCGCCTTCGCTGCCTCGACTGACATCGTGGCGGACGATCCGAGCCTCTGCGGTGACACCGGTGCGGCGCAGCGCAGCGGCACGGCGGAGCCCGTACACGCCGAAGCTGAGGAAGACCACGCCGATCGCCAGCGGGATGAGCGAGAAGAGCCATTCACGTTCCATGTGCTGTGCGACGCGTGCGCAGGGGTCTCGGTTGCGAGTGGGGCGGCTGTGGCCGCTGCCGGCCGCCACCGTTGCGCGCGCTCGGCGGCATCAGGGCCGACAAGGCTGGAGTCCGTCTTGACGACCCCCGGTCGTCACCAGGGCCGGACCCCGATCTAGAATCGAACTTGTGTCCGAAAAAATGTCTCGTCCGGAGCGCCTGCGCAGCGTCCGCGAATGGCCGGTCCGGCAGCTGCGCCGTCCGGACGGGACCATCGCGGAGCTGGAACGGCAGGAGGTGGCCGCCGTCCGCGCCGCGCGCACGCCACGAGAGCAGGCTCGCCGCGCAATCGCCGGGGACGGCACCGCAGCCCGCCCGTACCACCGACCGGACACCGAACTCGGTGCGCCGTGAACCGCGGACCATCACAGCCTGAAGACCTGAGCACTGCGCCGATCGTCGTTCATCGCGCGGTGGGCCCCGGCGGCCGCCGCGTGACGATCCGCACCCAGATCGCCGGCCTGGCCCGCAGCGACGCCGATCTGGTCGAGTTCCTGCGACGGGCGGGCCTGCCGGACGCCTGGGATCTGCTGGACGATCCACGCTGGGTGAAGTGGCAGGGCGGCAGGTCGCACGAATACGACGCCGCGGGCTGAGACGCCGACGGGCCGGAACGGCCTGCCGGCCGCGGTGCCTCGCGGAACGGCTCGCAGGAGGCCGCTACGGACCGCCCACCGGACCACAGTCAGCCGCAGGCAGCAGATGTGGCGCCCGTCAGCCGGCCGGCAGGGAGATGCCGAGCATCCGCGCGCCCGTCTCGGTACGGGGCCGATGCCGGCTGCCCGCGGCGAACACCACATACGTACCCGGCCCGTAGCGCTCCTCCCCCTCGATCACTTCTCCGCTCAGCACGTAGTACCACTCCTCTCCGGTGTGCACGTCGACCTCCGGCCACTCGGTGCCCGCGGCGAAGTCGATCAGCCAGCCGCGGGCGTGGTCGGTTGCCGGCAGCCTGCGCCGCACGATCCCGGGAACCACCTCGTGCGGCGCGACCTCGTCAACGTGGACGACAGTCATCAGTGCGTTCATGTCGGTGTGCTCGCTCATGCAGCCACTCTGGCTCGCAGCGGGAATCCGAACGAGTGTCTGGAATGACATCTGCAGGTACTTTTCTGCCATGCCCCGTCATAAGGCCCGTCATAAGGTGGTGGCGCTGCTCAATGAGCCGCAGTCGCCTTTCGAACTCGCCTGCGCCACCGAGGTCTTCGGCAACATCCCGCCGGATCTACCGGTCCATTACGACTTCCGGGTGTGCGCCCAGCAGCCAGGACCGCTGCGGACCACCGCCGGGTACTCGATGCTCGTCGACGCCGGTCTGGAGGCCCTGCGGAGCGCAGACACGGTGATGGTCCCCGGCTGGCAGCCGCCCGGGGCACCTGTCCCGCCGGCCGTCCTCGACGCCCTGCGGGCCGCGCACCGGCGCGGATCGCGGATCGTGTCCATCTGCACGGGCGCGTTCGTCCTCGCCCAAGCGGGACTGCTCGACGGCCGCCGGGCCACCACCCACTGGCGCCGGACCGCCCAACTCGCCGCTGCCTTCCCTCAGGTACAGGTCGATGCCGACGTGCTCTACATCGATCACGGTGATGTGGCCACCAGTGCCGGTACCGGCGCCGGCATCGATCTGTGCCTGCATCTCGTACGCTCCGACCACGGCGCGGCATACGCCGCTCAGATCGCCCGGAGCATGGTGCTGCCGCCGCACCGGGAGGGCAGCCAGCTCCAGTACGTCGCACAGGCCGCCCCCGCCGGCACGGACGAGTCGCTGGCTCCGGTCCTGCAATGGGTGCTCTCCCGGCTGGACGCAGAGCTGACCGTCAGCCGGCTCGCCGAACGCGCCGGCCTCTCGGACCGCACCTTCGCCCGCCGATTCAACCGGCAGCTCGGCACCAGTCCCGGGCAGTGGCTGCTCAACCAGCGCCTCGACGCGGCACGAACCCTGCTGGAACAGACCGGCCTTCCGGTGGAGGCGATCGCGACCCGGGTCGGGCTCTCCTCCGCGGTCAACCTCCGGCGCCGCTTCCGAGCCGCGTTCGGGACCACCCCGGGGGCCTACCGCCGAATCTTCGGAGAAGCCCGGCCCATGCACTCGACAAGCGGCGGTGGTCCTGCCGACTCCGAAGACCGGTAGGCCCGTTGGGGGGCTGCGAAGATCGCAACGGGGGTGCCGGCGCGGCTGTCCCGCAAGAGAGATCGACCAGCATGCCGGCTCACTCACTCGCTGCCGGCGTCGGGGATTCCAGAAATGGGCGTAGCGCCCACCGCGGCGCAGCAGCTCGTCATGGCTTCCTTCCTCCACGATCCGGCCGCCGTCCGGAAAGACGACGCGATCGGCACGTTGGGCCGCTTCGCGAGGTGGCCTGGCGGCCGTGACGCCGGGGGCGGGCGTCGCCGGTCGTTGCCGGTCGCGCCCGGCCCCCGTCACGGGATCCGTCACCCGGATGGAGCCGCCTCCCGCTCCATGTTCACAGGGTTCACAGGCGGCATTTCATCGGCGGCCGGGGCTGCCGGCAGCTGCGGGAGTACGGTCCGGGTACAGGTCACGGTGGACGGCCTTCGCCACTCGCTCGATCGTCTCCATGCCGTAGTCCCACCCCACACCTGGTGACTCGCCTTCAGGAACCCTGTTGTTCTCGGT
Source organism: Streptomyces sp. NBC_00390 (assembly GCF_036057275.1). Classification (NCBI taxonomy): domain Bacteria; kingdom Bacillati; phylum Actinomycetota; class Actinomycetes; order Kitasatosporales; family Streptomycetaceae; genus Streptomyces; species Streptomyces sp. NBC_00390. Next base: position 2,486,848 of record NZ_CP107945.1, read on the forward strand.
GAGGACCACCAGACCGTAGTCGTAGGCGCGCCCGGTGAACGCACCCATGCTGTTGACCTTCCAGTCCCCGCTGTCCCAGGGGTCCTTGACCCTCTCGGAACGCTGAAGCCATCCGTTCTTGACCTGGACGGCAGCGCCCGAGGGGGCACCGGCAGGCGCTCCCCACCGTTGATCCTCCTGCACGTTGCGCATGAGGCCCAGGATGTAGGCGCGCTCTTCGGCATTCAGGACCGAGTTGTCCTCACCGGTGAGCAGCTCGAGCAATGTGGCCTGATCCCTCGCAGTGACCTGAGTCAGACCCATGAGACCTGCTTCGTCGAGGATGGTGTCCTCCATTCCGGCCTTGTCCAGGAATTCCTGGATGTTTTCGGTCCCCACGCTGTCCCACAGGGTGTACGTCGCATCGTTGTCCGAACTCACGATCATTTCCCTGGCCAGTTCCTGCTCGTCCTCGGACAAGTGGTCGCTTCTGGCCAGGAGCAGAGCGCCCAATATGATCGGCTTGACTATGCTCGCGGAATCGTAGTGCTTGTCCGCGCCGTAGGCGCAGGAGGTATCAGTGGTTCGGTCATACAGCACCATCGAGGCTCGACTGGCGCGATTCGCCAGCGACCTTGCTATGTCTCGGGCCAGTTCATGTGCCAGTTCGGGGTTCGGGGACGCACATTCAATCAGCCCGCCCTTGAGCCGCTGCGATGTGCTTTCCATTTCCCCCGCCTCATGGGCTATGGGTTCCGCGGGGGCAGGTTCGACGGTCCAGGAAGAGGTTGCAACGACAACGTAGGCCGCGACGAAAACCGTCCCTAAAGTCACCCTCGAGGTCGTCTTGCTGAGCTTCAATTCGAACCCTTTCCGTTTTCCGGAGCCACCCGTACGGACACCGCAACAGACCCGGCCCCGATTTCATACGAAGCGGGGTTCGGTAGGTGTCTTTCCGGCGTTTCGGCGCAATCCAGCACTTGCGGTCCGACATTACAAGCCGGGGATGGGCGGGGCCTGCCGGGCCAGCCAATAGGCCTAGGGTGAAAAGTGAGTCCTCCGAATGGACCCTCTTCGCTGGATATCGCGCTGCATCTGAGGTTCAAGACGACAGGGCTGAAAAGTGCACCGATTCCTCGGAGGGGCGGCGCAGCGCTACTCGGCCACCGAGCCGGACGCGGCGGTGGGCGGCCCGTCCTCGGAGTCCGCCGCGTCCGCGGCGCCGAGAACACCGAGCGCCACCAGGACGACCACGACGAGCACGAGCACGAGGGCCACGGAGCCAGGCGTGGGATACGGCCACAGGAACAGAACGAGCGCTCCGGCTGCGACCACGATGCCGGTGGTCAGGGGGCGGTGGGTGTGCAGCCAGCGGCCGACGCCGCCGGTGCGCAGCCCCTTCCGGGCGAGAGCGTGGCCGGCAGCTCCGGTGCTCTGGGCCACGGCGGAGCGCACCGCGCGGGCACCGCGGCCGGGTCCGTACAGATACCCCGCGACCGCGATGATCAGCATGGCGACGAGCACTGTGACCGCGGCCTGCTGGAGGAATCTCACCAGGGTGTCGTAGACGGTGGCCGCGGCGTTCTGCGTCTCGGCGTCCGGGGGTACGGCATCCAGAGCGAACACGCGCATGACGGCGAGCGAGACGAGCAACAGGCACATCATGACGCCGATGGCCGTGCTCGCGGCGATCAGCGCCACCCGGGGCGACGGGGCCATCCACACGCCCAGGCCGGCGAGGACGACCACCGTCAACGGCAGCCAGGCGCCGAGGATGCCCAGCAGACGGGCGGCGTCCTGGGCCTCGCTCAGTTTGTCGCTGCGCGCCAGCACGACCGACTGGTCGACCCCGGGGATGCTCTTCGCAGAGACGATCTTCGAACCGATCAGCTCTTCCTGCATCTCGTCGATCACGACGGCAACGTTCAGGACGATGGTGTCGCCCTTGGCCTCGACGGCTCCCCCGCCCTCACCGGTGAGGACGCTCGAGACGGCGGTGTGGGCACGCCGGTTCACGTCGTCCCATGCCGTGGCGAACTGCTCGCTGGTGACCACCTTCCGCACCACGTAGCTCACCGCCGTGGTCACCCCGCTCTTCAGCGGGCCGTCCAGCTTCCTGGCCGCGTCGACGACGAAGGCGGGCGCGTCACGGTCGGCCAGGATGTCGGCGACCTCGTCGCTGACCTTGCGCACATCGATCTCGGCGACGACCCGGTCGGTGACGCGGTCGATCACCAGATTCTGCACAGCGGCATCCCTGGCGAGAGGCGCGACGGTCTGCTCGTACCGGGCAGTGTCGGAGATCTCGGAGTCCACCCAGGTGGCGACCACGCTGAGCGGCGCGAGCAGGACGGCCAGCACCAGGAGCACGGACGTCCCGAAGAGCCGCAGGCGGCGGTGCCGCATGCCCGCAGCACGGCGCAGGCGGTCGTATTCCGCCCGTTCGGCATCGTTCAAGGGTCCGCTCGGCATCTCGTGCCGGTGGCCCTCGGGGCCGGAGTCGGCGGACGGGTCCATGCGTGCTCCCCTCTGCGCGCTTGCCGCACGCCGGCGGGGTGTTCGCCCTGCAGATGCTTCGGGGAGCCGCACGACCGGCCGGCCCCTCTCGATCCATCGTCAGCCCTCGGCGGCCGATGCGCACCTCTCGCCCCGATCCGTTCCGGCACCGCCGTCACACGATTCCGCGACCGCGCACGCCAGGCCGGTCGGCGTGACGTGGGGTCGCGTCGCGCATCCCGACGTCAGCGGTCACGCTGAAAACGGGGACTCCGGTCGTCGGGAAGGGTTCGTCTATGAAAGCCGTGGCCGATACCGCAGGGGGCCGGTGGCTGGCCGGTGCGCTCGACAACCCCGTCGTGGGGATGTCTCCCTGGATCATCTTCTCGGTCCTTGCCGGTCCCGGGCGCTTCGGCTTCGCGGTGGGGCTTGCGCTCGCGGTCTCGATCGTGCTGGTCGTCCTGGGGCGGATCCTGCGTCCCGGCGAGTCGCTGAAGATCCTCGAAGTGGCGGACGTGTTCTTCTTCGCGGTTCTGGCGGTCGTCGGGGCGTTCGCCGACGAGGGCACCCACCACTGGCTGGAGCTGTACGCGGACGAGGTCGCGAACATCGCTCTGGTGGTCATCGCGCTCGGCTCCATGGCCGTACGGATGCCCTTCACGGTGCAGTACGCCCGGGAGCGTGTCGATCCCGCCTACTGGGACTCCCCCCTCTTCAAACGGGTCAACTACGTGATCACCGGGGTCTGGGCGGGTGCCTTCCTGGTGGCCGCCGTCGTGGGCGGCTACGGCGATCTCGTCCTGCACAACCCGAACAACATCTGGACCGAATGGATCATCCAGATCCTGGCGATCATCGCGGCTCTCAGCTTCACCGAGTGGTACCCCGACTACGCGCGGGCGAAGGCGCGCGGCAGCGAGCAGATCCCGTCGGTCAACGGGCTGCTGCTTCCCCTGGCCGGGATGCTCGTCCCCGTGGGCATCGCCGTCCTGATCTTCGAGGACGCGGCCACCTGGTTCGGGATCGGGCTGATCGTCGTGGGCATCCTCGCGACCAAGGCGCTGTCAGGCAACGCCGACAAGGAATCCGGCAAGCGCCCGGTCCAGTGACCCGGCCGAGGAACGAGGGAAACGGCGAGGGGCCCACCGACCGGTGAGCCCCTCGCCGTACGACCGCACGATGTCAGCCGGAGCCGACGAACACCACGAGCAGCAGCCACACCACCGGCGCGGTCGGCAGCAGCGAGTCCAGCCGGTCCATGATGCCGCCGTGGCCCGGCAGCAGCGTGCCCATGTCCTTGATGCCGAGGTCCCGCTTGATCATCGACTCGCCCAGGTCACCCAGCGTGGCACTGACCGCGACGGCCAGACCCATGAGCAGGCCCTGCCACCAGGTGCCGCCGTCGATGAGGAACTGCATGCACAGCGCTCCGGCCACCATCGCGAACGCCACAGCGCCCAGCAGGCCTTCGCGGGTCTTCCCGGGGCTGATGCGCGGCGCGAGCTTGTGCTTGCCGAAGCGCCACCCGACGGCATACGCACCGGTGTCGCTGACCACGGTGAGCAGCAGGAACGTCAGCACGCGCTCGGGCCCGTCGTCCGCGGTGAGCATCATCGCCACGAACGTCGCCAGGAAGGGCACGTAGAACGCGGCGAAGACACCGGCCGTGACGTCCTTCAGGTAACCCTCGGGCGGCTCGGTCATGCGCCAGACCAGGACCGCGAGCGCGGTGAGCGCCATGGCGACCCAGGCGCCTTCCGCGCCGCGCACATAGCCGGCCACGACCATGGCCGCGCCGCCGACCGCGAGCGGCACCAGCGGCGCCTTGATCTGCTTGCGCTCCTCGAGCCGTGAGGTCAGCTCCCAGAGTCCGACGACCACGGCGACCGCTATCACGCCGACGAACACGGCCTTGACGAAGAAGAGCGAGGCAACGATCACCGCTCCCAGCCCGACGCCGACCCCTATGGCCGCCCGCAGATCGCGCCCGGCGCGCTTCTTCTGCGGCGGCTGGGGCGCGGAGGCCGGGGGCGGGGTGTGCATGGGCTCCTGCGGCTTTTCGTCACGGAACAAAGGCCCGCTCAGCCGAGCGGCCCCCCGGTCGCGGTCGTCGCGGGCGTCGCCGCCGTCATGGTCCTCGGCGTCTCTGCCAGCGTCGGGAAAGTCCGGCACGATGGGCATGGGCCGAGTCTGCTGTGCGTCATGCCCGCCGTATGCGGGACCCGCCGGTATGGACGCCTGCGCCTGGTCGGGCGGTGGCCACGCCCCGGCATATCCGGTGCTGTGCGGGGCCCCCGCCCCCCAGGAAGAGTCGTTCATCAGACCTCGAGCAGCTCGGCTTCCTTGTGCTTGAGCAGCTCGTCCACCTGCGTGACGTACTTCGCGGTGGTGTCGTCGAGCTCCTTCTCCGCGCGGCGGCCCTCGTCCTCACCGACCTCGCCGTCCTTGATCAGCTTGTCGATGGCTTCCTTGGCCTTGCGGCGCACGGAACGGATCGAGATCTTCGAGTCCTCGGCCTTGCCCTTGGCGACCTTGATGTACTCGCGGCGGCGCTCCTCGGTCAGCTCGGGGAACACCACCCGGATGATGTTGCCGTCGTTGCTCGGGTTGACGCCCAGGTCGGAGTCGCGGATCGCCTGCTCGATGTTGCGCAGCGCGCTCTTGTCGAACGGGGTCACCACGGCCATACGCGGCTCGGGCACCGAGAACGACGCCAGCTGGTTGATCGGCGTCAGGGCGCCGTAGTAGTCCGCCACGATCTTGTTGAACATCGCCGGGTGCGCACGCCCGGTGCGGATCGCGGCGAAGTCATCCTTGGCGACCAGGACGGCCTTCTCCATCTTCTCCTCGGCTTCGAGGAGGGTCTCTTCGATCACCACTTGCTCCTGCGTGTTGTGGAATAAGGCCCGGCGCACAATCTGGGCCGGCGGAACCTGTGTCGCGTCTTCCCTGCACGGTGTCCGACCGGCAGGACTTTGTCCATCCCTGGAGGGAAGCCCCCGGGTCAGGCCCGGGTGTCCCGGTCGCTCACGAGCGTGCCGATCTTCTCACCCTTGACCGCCCGAGCGATATTGCCTTCGGTGAGGAGTTCGAAGACGAGGATCGGAAGAGCGTTGTCACGGCAGAGGGTGATCGCGGTGGCGTCCGCGACCTTCAGGTTGCGGGACAGCACCTCGCTGTACTCGAGAGCATCGAACTTCACCGCGTCGGGGTTGGTCTTGGGGTCGGAGTCGTAGACCCCGTCCACCCCGTTCTTGCCCATCAGCAGAGCCTCGGCGTCGATCTCCAGGGCGCGCTGGGCAGCGGTGGTGTCGGTGGAGAAGTACGGCATACCCATACCGGCACCGAAGATGACCACGCGGCCCTTCTCCAGATGCCGCACGGCGCGCAGCGGGATGTACGGCTCCGCGACCTGGCCCATGGTGATGGCGGTCTGAACGCGGGAGTCGATGCCTTCCTTCTCCAGGAAGTCCTGGAGGGCGAGGCAGTTCATGACGGTGCCGAGCATGCCCATGTAGTCGGAGCGGGCACGGTCCATGCCGCGCTGCTGGAGCTCGGCACCACGGAAGAAGTTGCCGCCGCCGATGACGACCGCGATCTCTGCGCCATCGCGCACGACCGCAGCGATCTCACGGGCGATGGCGTGTACGACGTCGGGGTCGACGCCCAGACCGGTGCCACCGGAGAAGGCTTCACCGGACAGCTTCAGCATGAAGCGGCCGGCCCTCTGCCCGGTGTGGTCGCGCTTGGCGTCGGCAGACTGATTGGCGTCCGCGCCCTTGTTCATGGAGATCTCCTCGTGCACATACGAAGAAGGCCATTGCCGGTGGGTGCTGGTTCCCTGTCGGCAATGGCCTCCTCGTCAGATCTGCGGTCGTCCGGCGCATGCGACCGGCGACTGCTGGCAACCCTGGCGGGCTCCCACGTCGATCGCGTTCCGGCTCAGATGCCGACCTTGATGCGGGTGAAGCGCTTCAGGGTGACACCGGCCTCGTCCAGGATCTGCTGGACGGACTTCTTGTTGTCGAGGGCGTACGGCTGGCCCAGGAGGGTTGCCTCCTTGAAGAAGCCGTTGACGCGACCCTCGACGATCTTCGGAAGGGCAGCCTCGGGCTTGCCCTCCTGGCGCGTGGTCTCCTCGGCGACGCGGCGCTCGGCCTCGACGACCTCGGCCGGGACGTCCTCGCGGGAGAGGTACTTCGGGGCGAAGGCGGCGATGTGCTGCGCGACGCCCTTGGCGATCTCGGCGTTCTCCTTGTCCAGCTCGACCAGGACACCGATCTGCGGCGGGAGGTCGGGCATGGTGCGGTGCATGTACGCGGCAACGTAGCCACCGGTGAACTGCGCGAAGCGGTCCAGGACGATCTTCTCGCCGAGGTTGGCGTTGGCCTCGTCGACGTACGCCTGGACGGTCTTGCCGGACTCGATCTCGGAGGCGAGCAGGGCCTCGAGGTCCGCCGGGTCGGTGGCCGCGACGTGGGCGGCGAGCGCGCCGGCGACGGACTGGAACCTGTCACCCTTGGCGACGAAGTCCGTCTCGCACTTCAGCTCGAGCAGAACGCCGGAGGTCTTGTCCTCGGAGATGAGGGAGACGACGGCACCGTTCTCGGCGGAACGGCCCTCGCGCTTGGCGACGCCCTTCTGGCCCTTGATGCGCAGCGCCTCGACGGCCTTGTCCACGTTGCCGTCGGCCTCGTCCAGGGCCTTCTTGCAGTCCATCATGCCGGCGCCGGTGAGCTCACGGAGCTTCTTGACGTCAGCGGCGGTGTAGTTCGCCATGTCCTTGAATCTCTCTCGGAATCGAAAGTCGAAGATCTACGGGTGAGCGGCGGGGGCCGGTGCTTGTGGCACCGCCCCCCGCCGTCAACTACCGAACTGTGCGGTCAGGCCTGCTCGGCGTCCGCGGCCGGCTGCTCGGCCTCGGCGGCCGGAGCCTCAGCGGCCGGAGCCTCAGCGGCCGGGGCCTCGGCGGCCGGAGCCTCGGCCGGCTTCTCGGCCTCGTCAGCCTTCTTCTCGCCCTCGAGCAGGTCGCGCTCCCACTCGGCGAGCGGCTCAGCGGCAGCCTTCTCGCCCGGCTTCGAGTCGCCGGTGGCGGCGCCGGAACGGGCGATGAGGCCCTCGGCGACGGCGTCGGCGATCACGCGGGTGAGCAGGGTGACGGAGCGGATCGCGTCGTCGTTGCCCGGGATCTTGTAGTCGACCTCGTCGGGGTCGCAGTTGGTGTCGAGGATCGCGACGACCGGGATGTGGAGCTTGCGCGCCTCACCGACGGCGATGTGCTCCTTCTTGGTGTCGACGATCCAGACGGCGCTCGGCACCTTCTGCATCTCGCGGATACCACCGAGGGTCTTCTCCAGCTTGGCCTTCTCGCGCGAGAGGACCAGGAGCTCCTTCTTGGTGAGACCGGAGGCGGCCACATCCTCGAAGTCGATCTGCTCGAGCTCCTTGAGGCGCTGCAGACGCTTGTAGACGGTGGAGAAGTTGGTGAGCATGCCGCCCAGCCAACGCTGGTTGACGTACGGCATACCAACGCGCGTCGCCTGCTCGGCGATGGCCTCCTGGGCCTGCTTCTTGGTGCCGACGAACATGATGGAGCCGCCGTGGGCGACGGTCTCCTTGACGAACTCGTAGGCGCGGTCGATGTACGACAGCGACTGGAGCAGGTCGATGATGTAGATGCCGTTGCGCTCGGTGAAGATGAAGCGCTTCATCTTCGGGTTCCAGCGACGGGTCTGGTGACCGAAGTGGACGCCGCTCTCCAGCAGCTCCCGCATCGTGACGACGGCCATGGCCGTATCTCCTTGGGTTTCTCGGTTATGTCCTGACGCCCCGACGCGCCGTGCCGCAAGGGACCGAGGAGCGCGGCCACCGTGACCGTAAAGGGTTCGGTGGCGGGGCGTGCGAAGTCGACCCGGTGACCCGGATCGCCAGAAGAAGTGTACGGGACCCGGGCGGTGCCGGGTGACGGCGCTGTCCACAACCGGCCGGTTGTCCACAGTTCCGGACCATGATCGGCGCGGATCGGGCGCGCACGGGACCGTGGATGCCATGAACTGCAGACTTTCCGTTTCCTTGGGTGTGCGGGTGCTTGTCGTGCTGCTGGTCGCGGCGGTGGCTGCCGGGGCGGCTCCGGTCCGCGCCTCGGCCGGGCCTCGTGGCGGGGCCGGGGAACCCGGTCCGGCCCCCGGCGGGGCTCGCAGCTGGCCTCTGGGGCCTCCGCGTCCGGAGGTCGTCCGCGGGTGGGATCCTCCGGCCTCTCCCTACGGCAGGGGCCACCGCGGTGTGGACCTGGCGTCGGCGGCAGGCGCGCCGGTGCGGGCCGCGGCGTCCGGACGGGTGTCCTTCGCGGGCCGGGTCGCGGCCCGTGGAGTGCTCACCATCAGCCTCACCGGTACGGGTGACCCGCCGTTGCGCACGACGTACGAACCCGTCGAGCCGCTGGTCGAGGAGGGCACGGAGGTCACCGCGGGCCAGGTCGTGGCTGCGGTTGCCCGGTCCTCCCACTGCACCACGGGCTGTCTGCACTGGGGGCTGCGGCGCGGCACGGAGTATCTGGACCCGCTGTCGCTGCTGCCGCCCTGGATGCTGCGCCGCGCGCCGTCCCGGCTGCTCCCCGTCTTCGGTGTACCCGTGCCGCCGGCGGCCGCAGTGCCTGCCGGCGCCCTGCCGGCGCCGGCAGGGCGTGCCGTCGCCGGCATGGCAGGAGTGCTGCATCTTGCGCTGCTGACGGCCGTCGCGTTCGTGGCGCATCGCGCCCAGCGCCGGATCGGGCGTGGCCTCAGCCTCGTACGCCCCGCAGCGCCATGGCGACCGCGGCGTCGGCGACGGTAGCCGGATCTTCGGCGGCGCCGAGCTCGATCCGGCGGACGGCCGCGTCCACGACGCCCTGCAGGAGCATCGCCGCGAGCCTCGGCTGTTCGTGGCCCAGCTCCCCCAGGGCCTCGACGATCATGGCGATCAGCCCGCCGTGCGCGGCGCGGATCTTCTCGCGGGCCCGGTCGTCCAGCTCGCTCGCGGAGATGGCGACGACGGCCCGGTGCCTGCGGTCCCCGACCAGCTCCAGCTGCCGGCGTACATACGCCTCGACCTTGCCCTCTGCCGTGTCCGCACTGGCCATGGCGGCTTCGACCTCGGCCGCCCATACGGGGAAGTCCACTGCGCAGAGCTCTTCGACAACCGCTGCGCGCGAACGGAAGTACTCGTAGACGGACGACCTCGCGAGGCCGGTGCGCTCGGCAAGAGCGGGGAAGGTCAGCGCCTCCGTACCGCCTTCGGACAGAAGGGAGCGCGCAGCATCCAGCAGGGCGGTTCGCTGCATCGTCCGGTGCTCGGCCACGGAGGCCGCTCGAATCCTGGGCACGCCTCCACTGTACGGATGAGGCCGGGACGATTCAGCGTCAACGTCCTACGTCGGCCAGCTTCGCCCGCAGCTGCAGCACCGACTTGGTGTGGATCTGGCTGACCCGGCTCTCGGTCACTCCCAGCACATGGCCGATCTCGGCGAGGGTGAGGCCCTCGTAGTAGTAGAGCGTGACAACCGTCTTCTCCCGTTCGGGGAGTGTGTTGATGGCGCGGGCCAGCAGCCTGCGCAGCTCCCGGTCCTCGGCGACCTCGACGGGATTGTCCGCCGCGGTGTCCTCGAGTGTGTCCATCAGGCTGAGCCGGTCACCGCCCTCGCCGCCGACATGCAGCAGCTCCTCGAGCGCCACGACGTTCGCAAGCGACAACTGGCTGAAAACCGAGTGCAGTTCGTCGACGGTGATACCCATCTCCGCGGCAACCTCGCACTCCGACGGAGTCCGTCTGAGCTGCGCCTCGAGCGTGGCGTACGCGCGCTCCACGGCCCGGGCCTTCTGCCGTACGGAGCGCGGAATCCAGTCCAGGGCACGCAGTTCGTCGATCATCGCGCCACGGATGCGGGTGATGGCGTAGGTCTCGAACTTGATCGAGCGCTCGATGTCGAACTTCTCGATGGCATCGATCAGCCCGAAGACTCCCGAGGAAACGAAGTCGGCCTGCTCGACGTTGGCCGGCAGCCCGACGCTGACCCGGCCCGCGACGTACTTCACCAGCGGTGAGTAGTGCAGGATCAACTGCTCCCGCAGCCGCTCGTCACCCGTGGCCTTGTACGACCGCCACAGCTCCTCGAGCGACGAGGGAGCTGGGGGCCGCACGGTGCCACGGGCAGCGGGGGGCGCTGCCGCGCGGTCAGACCCGGAGGTGTGCTGGGGCATGCGTTGCCTTGAGCCGTTCTGCTGTGAGCGGGTGACGGGTGCGGGTTGGGCCGTTCGGGCCGGAACCCGGTGAGCGTAGCGTGAGTGCGACGCCGCGGTGGCCGAAGAACGCGGGAACGAACCAGTGGTGGTATCCGCCCTCGTCCACACCTTCGAACGAGGGCCGACGCCTCGCGCGCCGGCCCTTCTGGCGTCGCAGACTGGACTCCGAAGGTCATCGGCCTCACTTTTTCACCCGAATGCTCCGGGTCAAGTACCGCCTCGCCGCGCGTTCGAACCGCGACTCGTCCGGGGTGTCAACCGCCATCCCTCATGCAGCCGTTCGACGAACCCCAGTGAGTGCAGTTCGTACAGCCTGCCGAGCGTCTCGTCGGCCGTCGTGCCCGCACTCCGCGCCACCTCCGGCACGGCCATGGCGCCCCGGGCCGGCATTGCTTCAAGGATCCGCCTGCTGCGGAGTTCCAGCAGATCCCTGGGCAGTACGGGCCCCCGGCGTGCGGGTGCCAGCTCACCCATACCGCCTACCAGTTCGATCACTTCGGCCGCGTCGGTGACCAGCACCCCCTCCCCGCGCAGCAGCTCGTGCACGCCTGCCGACAGCCCGCTGGTCACCGGTCCCGGAACGCCCATGGTGAAGCGCCCCAGCTGCTGAGCGCTGCGCGCGGCGACCAGCGAGCCGCTGCGGTACTCGGCCTCGACGACGACGGTGCCCCGGGTCAGCGCGGCGATCACGCGGTTGCGGAGGATGAACCTGCTCGGCGTGGGATGGTCGCCCGGCGGCAACTCGCCGACGACCAGGCCCTGTTCGGCGATGCGTCCGATCAATTCGGCGTGACCGCGCGGATAGACGACGTCAACTCCGCAGGCGAGCACGGCGACCGTGGCCCCGCCCGCGCCGAGTGCGCCACGGTGCGCGGCGCCGTCGACCCCGTAGGCACCACCCGACACGACCACCCAGCCGCGCTCTGCGAGCCCTGTGCCGAGGGCCGCGGCCATATGCGACCCGTACGGTGTACAAGCCCTGGCGCCGACCACGGCTACCGAACTCAACGCCCATATCCGCAGGTCGGGTCGGCCTCGCAGCCACAGTCCGAGGGGCCGGGCATCTCCCAGGTCGTCGAGCTGGCTCGGCCACTCGGCGTCGCCGGGGACGATGAACCGTCCACCGATTGAACGCACCGCGTCCAGATCCCGCGCCGGTATCACCCCCGCGGCCCGCGCCCGCAGCCCGCGCAGCCGTGTCTCCGTGACCCCGGGCAGTGCGCCTTCCCGGCAGTCCTGCGATGTCAGCAGCGCCAGCACGCCCTCCGCGCCGAACTCCCGCAGCCACCGTCCGCCGCGCTCGTCCCCCGGCTCCAGCACCCGCGTCAGCGCGGCCCGCGCCGCCCGCTCCCCCTCACTCACCTCACCGGACACGATCCACCCCCGTGTGCCTCTGCCCTCCGCTCACAGCGCGGCCCCGATCTGTGCGGGGATGCCCCGGGCGATGCCGGTACGCAGCTCCAGGGCGAGCGCCACATCCTGGGCCTCGGGGCGGTCACGCCCGGCCAGGTCGGCGACCGTCCAGGCGACCCGCAGCACCCGGTCCAGACCTCGAGCGGTCAGCAGGCCCCGTTCCACGTCCCGCTCGGCCGCGCCCAGCGCGCCGGGGGCAGGCCCCCAGCGGGTACGCAGCTCATGGCCCGGCACCTCGCTGTTGACCGTCCACGGCGTGCCCTCCAGGCGGGTGGCCGCTCTTGCCCTGGCCTCCTGCACGCGGGCGGCGACCACCGCCGTCGACTCCCCGCGGCTGTCACCGCCCGCACCGCCCAGCAGATCGGACCGGCTCACCGGCTCGACCTCGATCCGCAGATCGACCCGGTCGAGCAGCGGCCCGGACAGCCTGGCCTGGTAGCGCCGGATCACCGCGGCCGGGCATTCACAGCCCGCCCCGTGCAGGGTGTGCCGTCCGCACGGACAGGGATTGGCGGCCAGCACCATCAGGAATCTCGCCGGCAGCCGCACCACGCCCGCGCTCCTGGCGATCACGACATGGCCCGACTCGAGCGGCTGGCGCAGCGCATCGAGCGCCTTGCCGGAGAACTCCGGCGCCTCGTCCAGAAAGAGCACCCCCCGATGGGCGAGCGAGACCGCCCCGGGTCTCGGCAGCCCGTTGCCTCCACCCACCAGGGCCTGCATGGTCGCCGAGTGATGGGGCGCGCAGTACGGCGCTCTGCGCACCAGCGGTTCCCCCGGCGGAAGGATGCCCGCCACCGAGTGCACTGCCGTGACCTCAAGGGATTGCCGCCGGCTGAGTGGCGGCAGCACGGCCGGCATCCGCTCGGCGAGCATCGTCTTGCCCGCACCGGGCGGACCGGACAGCAGCAGATGGTGTCCGCCCGCCGCGGCGACCTCCAGCCCGGTGCGCGCCCGGTGCTGTCCGGCCACGTCCGCCAGATCGGGGGCGTCCGCCTGTTCCGCGGCCGGCCCCGTGCCGAGGCCCGCTCCCGGCATCAGCAGCCCCGCGAGCATCGCGTCGGGCCGGCCCTCCTCCACCGGCTCCTCGTCCGGCACCGGTTCGTCGGCCAGCACGGCGATGAGCTGACGCAGGCTCCGAACGCCCAGGACCGAGATCCCCGGCACGAGGGACGCCTCCCCCGCTGTCCGCTCGGGGACGACCACCTGCCGGTACCCGGCTTCGGCCGCCGCGAGTACTGCGGGGAGCACCCCGCGCACCGGTCTGACCCGTCCGTCGAGTCCCAGCTCCCCGATCAGCACCAGATCCGCGATCCGGCTGGGGTCGATGCGCTCGGCCGCACCCAGCACTGCACAGGCCACGGCCAGGTCGAAACCGCTGCCGCCCTTGGGCACGGACGCCGGGCTGAGCCCCACCGTGAGCTTCTTCTGCGGCCACTCCGCGCCGGAGTTCACCACCGCCGCCCGCACCCGGTCACGGCTCTCCACCAGGCTCTTGTCCGGCAGCCCCACGAGCGTGAACGCCGCCACTCCTGGTTCCAGGTCCGCCTGGACCTCGACCACCACGCCCTCGACACCCATCAGGGCAACGGAGCATGCGCGTGCGAACCCCATCAGGCCACCCCCTTGGCATGCTCCACGAGGGCCGCGCCGCGCCTGGGCAGCACCACTCCCACCAGGTCGACGCGCACTCCGCCGTCCGGCGGTCCCCCGTGCCGCTCCAGCCAGCATGCGGCGAGCTGTCTGAGCCGTTGTGCCTTGGCCGGTGTGATCGCGGCCATCGGATGCTGGAACGATCCCGCCCGGCGGGTCTTGACCTCGCAGACGACCACCGTGTCGCCGTCCCGGGCCACGATGTCGATCTCGCCGACCCGCCCGCAGCGCCAGTTCCGCGCGAGCAGTGTCATACCGGTCCTGATCAGCAGCCGTGCCGCCAGGTCCTCGCCGTACCGTCCCAGTGCCCCCGTCGCGTTCATTTCGGCACCACCTCCGGCACCGACTGTGACGCGTCCGACCCTCAGTTGTGGATCTTGGTGGACAACCCTCCCGCTGTGGACAACCCCGTCACCCGTAAGAGGGATCAAGGGGCCGGGCGCGGGAGACGGCAGCTCTCAGGCCGGCCGCCGAGAGACACGGGCCGGGCGCCGGACGGGCCGGCAGCAGCAGGGAATCAGCTGCTCGGCAGCTCGAGGTCGCTCTTGTTGAGCTCCTCGATGTTCACGTCCTTGAAGGTCAGCACACGGACCTGTTTGACGAATCTGGCCGGTCGGTACATGTCCCAGACCCAGGCGTCCGCCATGGAGACTTCGAAGAAGACCTCGCCCTGCACCGAGTGCACCTGCATCTCGTAGTCATTGGTGAGGTAAAAACGACGCTCGGTCTCGATCACGTATTTGAACAGCCCGACGACGTCGCGGTACTCCCGGTAGAGCTTCAGCTCCATCTCGGTCTCGTACTTCTCGAGGTCCTCGGCGCTCATGGCATGTTCCCCTTCAGCCTTGCGTCCCCCTATTGTGCTCCAGCCCCGCGGCACCCCTAGACGATTTCGGGAGCCAGGATCACCGGCGTACTCGGAGGACCCTCGTCGAGCAGCGTACGCAGCAGTTCGGCGAGCCTGGTCGGATACACCGTCTCACGCGCCGCCGACAGTTCGGCGGAGGTCCACCACCTCAGCCCGGCAACACTGCGCTGCTCCAGTTCGGTCAGTCCGCCGGGCGCGGTCACCGTCTGCGCGGTACGTCCCAGGAAGTACCACTCGTCCTGGTCCCAGCGACGGCCGTCGAAGGGGAACGAGCAGTGCCGGCGCCACAGCACGGGCCCCAGCTCCACCTCTGTGATGCCGGTCTCCTCCGCCAGCTCGCGCAGGGCGGCCTCTTCTCGGGTCTCGTCGCCCTCCAGACCACCGCCGGGAGTGAACCACCAGCTGTCGTCCGGATCGGCGGGCTCGTGCCCGTGCAGCAGCAGAATGCGGTCGTGCGGGTCGAGCAGTACGACCCTCGACACCTTCCTCAGGCCGGCCCCGGAGCCCTCGGCCCCGCCTTCGGCCCGCGCATTCTCAGCCGACACCGGCGAGGGCCTTCTCGCGCCGCCGTCCGCCGAACCTGCCGGCCAGCGGCCCGTAAGCGGCGCCACCCACGATCAGCACGGCTCCCGTCACCACCGCGCCGACCATCAGTTTCACCGGCCCCGGCTGCGAGATCCCGCCCTCCAGCACAGCGAAGCCCTCGGGCCGGTCGAGCATGCCGCGGTTCAGCGGCCAGGCCACGGCGTCCAGCCTGGCATCCACGGCCGAGCGCGGGACGGAACCCTGACCGGGGTCCTGCAGATGCTCCCGGGAATCGATCGAGCCCCTGCGCTCGTCGCCGAGCATGAACAGCTGCCCCTCGGGCACATCGGCGTTGAACTTCTGCGCGGCGGGCCCGGAGTCGTGGAGGTACGGCTCGTCGATCTCCTTGCCGTTCACGGTCAGCCGGCCGCCGTCGCCGCAGCAGGCGACCGTGTCACCGCCGACACCGACCACCCGCTTGACCATGGGCATGTCGCCCCACTGCTTGTCGCGGAACACGACGATGTCCCCGCGCCGGACCTCGGCGCCGTCTATCCGCTCCGCCAGCACCCGTTCCCCCACCTGCACGGTGGGGGACATCGAGTCGGTGGGCACGGTGTACGGCTGGTACACGAGCGCTCCCCAGACGAAGCCGCCGAGGAAGAGCACACAGCCGACGGCCACGGCCAGCCCCGACAGCACACTGCCGAGACGGCCGTGGCCGTCGTCGTCACGTCCGGTTCCGCTCATCCCAGCGCTCCTCTCCTCGGAGGTCCGATCCCGTGGGTCGCCCCCCGGGATCGGCGTTCTGGGACGGCACCCTACCCGGCGGTACGCCCGCTGGTCAGCCTCCTCCGCCACAGCACGATCGGCAGCGCGCCGACGAGGCCCATCGCCGCGGGCGCGGCCGTCGTGGCGGCAGCAGCGGCCTTGTTGATGCCGGGCTGATCGAAGGTCTCGGGCACCGGCAGGGTGGACCAGCGGCTCAGCGGCCAGGCAACCACGACAGCACGTCCGACGACCTTGTCGACCGGGACGAAGCCGCCGTTCTTGTCCTCCATGTGGTACCGGGAGTCCTGCGAGTTCTGCCGGTGGTCGCCCATGACCCAGATCCGGTCCTCGGGCACCTTGAACGGCCCGAACGACTGGTCGTCGCAGGGCGTGTTGCCGGGGTAGATGTACGGCTCGTCGAGTGCCTTGCCGTTGACCTTGACCGGGCCGCCCTTCTTGCACTCCACGGTGTCACCGGCGACCGCGATGGTCCGCTTGATCAGGTCCTTCTCCTCGGAGGAGGGCATGAGGCCGATGAAGCTCAGGAACTTCTGCAGGACGTTCGGGGTCGGGGTGGGTTCACCCTCGAGCCAGCCGCCCGGGTCGTGGAAGACCACTACCTCGCCCCGCTGCGGTTCGGAGCCGAACCACGGGGTGAGCTTGTCCACCAGCACACGGTCGCCCCGCTGGAGGGTGTTCTGCATCGAGGCCGAGGGAATCGAGAAGGCCTGCACCAGGAAGGTCTTGATCAGGAGCGCCAGCAGCAGCGCGATACCGATCAGGAGCGGCAGTTCCTTCCAGAAGGATCGCTGCTTCTTCTGTCCCGTACCGCTGCCCTCCGAGGATCCGTCGTCGCCCCCGGTGGTGTGCTCCGAGTCGTCCGTCACTGCCGACGTCGCCCCCGGGTGTCGCCCAGGCCTCTCATCGGGTTCATCGTGTCCGGAACGCGCGTCGACCGCCACATCCCCCACATCCACTCCTCACTACTCCGTGCGAACCGCCTGCCCGCGAGAAGGAGCAGACCCACCACTCCCATAACGAGCGGGAGTTCCGCAGGGCTCGGGAGCAGGATCATTCGATGGTGATCCTGAGTGGACACACTATGCGACGAGGACAGCGCCGCCGTCGCCCCGCCTCGCGCGTCGGGCACGGATGCGTAGGTGTCGTTCTCCTCCAGCTTGCGCCAGTGGTTCAGCGGCCAGGCGATGACGACCGCACGGCCCACCACCTGCTCCTCTGAGACGGTTCCCTGGCCCACCTCGTCGAGGTGGAAGCGGGAGTCCGCCGAGTCGGACCGGTGGTCACCCATCACGAACAGCCGCCCGGCCGGGACCTGCACATCGAACTTCAGCGTCGAAGGAACGTTTCCAGGGTGCAGATACGGCTCATTGAGCGGTACGCCGTTGACGCTGACCCGCCCGCCGCTGTCACAGCAGACCACCCGGTCCCCGCCGACGGCGATGACACGCTTGATGAGGTCCTTCTCGTTGTCCGAGGGCAGCAGTCCGATGAAGGTCAGCCCCTGCTTGACCTGTTTGACGACGACCGGGTCCTCCGCCTTCTTGGCCTCGTCCGGCGGCAGCCAGCCGCCCGGGTCCTTGAAGACGACCACATCGCCGCGCTGCGGCTTCGAGCCGAACCACGGGGTGAGCTTGTCCACCAGCACGCGGTCCTGGATCTGTATGGTCTGCTCCATCGAGCCCGAGGGGATCACGAAGGCCTGCACCAGGAAGGACTTCAGCACCAGGGCTATCAGCAGCGCCACGGAGATCAGGAGGGGGACCTCCTTGACCGCCGAGCGGCGGCGCTTGCGCTTGACCTTCTGGGCCAGCCGGCGTCGCTCGGCGCGGCCCGGCAGCGGCCGTGCGCCGTTCGTCGGCCGTGTCCCGGTCGGCAGCCGGGTGTCGGACCGGTGGCTGCCATGGCGCCCGCGGTTACCCATGGCCGCCGCCCGGCGTTCGTGGCACCTGGGGTACGTCCGCGAAGGCGGCGCCGGAGTCGAGAGAGGTCCAGCGGCCCACGGGCCAGGCGATCCAGTCCGCCCGCCCGATCACCTTGTCGACGGGCACCATGCCGCCGCCCGGCTCCCCGAGGTGGTCACGGGAGTCGCGCGAGGCGGTGCGGTGGTCGCCCATGACCCAGAGGGTGCCCTCGGGCACCACGATGTCGAAGGGCACCGCCGAGGCGGTGCCGTCGGGGTGCAGATATCTCTCTTCGACCGGTACGCCGTTCACCTCGACCCTGCCCCCCTTGTCGCAGCAGACAACCCGGTCCCCGCCCACGCCGATCACACGCTTGATGAAGTCGGTCTCCGCGGGCTCGGCGAGACCGAGCGCCGCAAGCCCTTCGCGTGCGGTCGCGCTGACCGGGTTCTCGGCCACGCCCTCCTGCACGAAGGAGCCCGTACCGTCGAAGACGATCACGTCCCCGCGCTCGGGTCCGGAACCGGATCCGTAGGCCAGTTTGTTCACCAGCACCCGGTCACCGACCGCGAGGGTGGGCTCCATCGAGCTGCTGGGGATCTGGAACGGCTGCATCACGAAATTGCTGAGCAGCAGGACGAAAACGGTGCAGGCGACTCCGATCAGCCCGGCCGTGCGCAGGGACATCCGGGACCTGGAGCGGCCCGGAAAACGCGCGGAGCGCGACCGCACCTCCTCATCCCCGGCTTCGGGGGTGGAGGTGCGGTCGCGCTCCGTGTGCTTTGCTTCGGTGTCCATCAAGGGGGAAGCCTATCCGGCCACCCTATGTGGGTTACATCAGAAGCGTGCGCGTGCGCATGAGCCGCAGCTCAGTTGTCGCGCTTCTCCTTGATCTTCGCGGCCTTGCCGCGCAGCTCGCGCAGGTAGTACAGCTTGGCGCGACGGACGTCACCGCGAGTGACGAGCTCGATCTTCTCGAAGATCGGGCTGTGCACCGGGAAGGTGCGCTCGACGCCGACGGAGAAGCTGACCTTGCGGACCGTGAAGGTCTCGCTCACGCCCGCGCCCTGACGGCGGATGACAACGCCCTTGAACTGCTGGATACGGGAGCGGTTGCCCTCGATGACTCGCACGTGGACGTTCACGGTGTCGCCGGGACGGAAGGCCGGGACGTCGGTGCGCAGCGAAGCGGCGTTGACGTTGTCGAGCAGGTGAGCCATGGTGGTCTGCTTCCTCGCCGATGCCACAGGTCATCAGCGGAATGATCGGGATGAGATGTCGGTGCGCTGTCCACGTCGGGCGGGCGTCGTTCCCCCTGTGGCAGGGGCGCCGGCCGGACGCACAGCAGCGGCTCATTCTTCCATGGCCTCGGGCCTGCGCCAAAATCGGCCGCCCGGCTCAGGCGCCCAGCCCAGCATCGACAGGATCTCCCGGTCCTTCTTGTCGAAGTCGGCGGCGTCGCAACGCTCGATCAGATCAGGCCGGTTGAGCGCGGTCCGGCGGAATGCCTCGTCCCGCCGCCAGCGCGCGATCTTGCCATGGTGGCCGCTGACGAGGACGTCGGGGATCGTGCGGCCGCGCCAGGTCGGGGGCTTGGTGTAGACGGGCCCCTCCAGCAGATCGGCCATCGCACCGGGGGCGAACGAGTCGTCCCGGTGGGATTCGGCGTTGCCCAGGACTCCGGGCAGCAGCCGGGCCACGGCCTCGGTGATCACCAGTACGGCCGCCTCGCCGCCGGCCAGCACATAGTCCCCGATCGACACCTCGTGGACCGGCATCCGGGTCGCGTACTCGTCGACGACCCGGCGGTCGATGCCTTCGTAGCGGGCGGGGGTGAAGATCAGCCAGGGGCACGCGGAGAGCCCGACGGCGAGTTCCTGCGTGAAGGGGCGCCCGCTGGGCGTGGGCACCACCAGGACCGGCTGCCGCGCGCCCGACTCGTAACCGTCGGCCAGGATGTCGTCGAGGGAGTCGCCCCAGGGCTCGGTCTTCATGACCATGCCGGGGCCGCCGCCGTAGGGGGTGTCGTCGACCGTGTTGTGGCGGTCGTACGTCCAGGTCCGCAGATCGTGCACCCGGACGTCGAGCCGGCCGCGCGCGCGGGCCTTGCCGACGAGGGAGACGTTCAGCGGCTCCAGGTACTCGGGGAAGATCGTGATGACGTCGAGCCGCATCAGTTCTCGTCCCTCGACGGCTCGTCCCGCGATGAAGCGACCTCGGCCTCACTCTCGTCGATCAGGCCGGGCGGCGGGGCGATGACGGCCTTCTGCTCGGTGAGGTCGATCTCCGTGACGATCTCCTCGACGAAGGGGATCATCACCTCGCTGCCGTCGGGCCGCTCCACGATGAACAGGTCCTGCGAGGGCAGATGGCTGATCTCGGTGATCCGCCCGATCTCGGTGCCGTCGGCGAGGACCACGTCGAGGTCCATCAGCTGGTGGTCGTAGTACTCGTCAGGCTCCGCGGGGAGCTCCTCGGGGTCGACCTCGGCGATCAGCAGGGTGTTCCGCAGCGCCTCGGCCGCGTTGCGGTCCCTCACACCCTCGAAGCGCAGCAGCAGCCGCCCGCTGTGCACCCGGCCGGTCTCGATGGTCAGCGGTCCGGCCCCGGCCGGGTCCGTGGCCAGCACGGCGCCGGGTCCGAGCCTCAGCTCCGGCTCGTCCGTGCGCACCTCGACGATGACCTCGCCCTTGATGCCGTGGGCGCGGCCGATCCGCGCGACTACCAGCTGCACGCTTGTTTCTCCTTCGATACGACTACGGGCCGGGGCGGGCCCGTAGGCCCTCCCCGGCCCGAGCCGGTGTTCGATCTGTCAGCGAACCTGGTCCACGTCGACGAGGTCGACGCGGATGCCACGGCCGCCGATTGCGCCCACGACGGTACGCAGGGCGCGAGCGGTGCGGCCGTTGCGGCCGATCACCTTACCGAGATCGTCGGGGTGCACCCGGACCTCCAGCACGCGGCCGCGGCGCAGATTGCGCGAAGCCACCTGCACATCGTCCGGGTTGTCGACGATGCCCTTCACGAGGTGCTCGAGAGCCTCCTCGAGCATGCTCAGGCCTCGGTCGACTCGGCGGGAGCGGCCTCGGCCTCGTCCGCCTTCTTGTCGGCCTTCTTCGCCTTCGGGGTGATGGCCTCACCCTTGGCGTCGTCACCCTCGAGAGCCTTGGCGAAGGCGTCGAAGGAAGCGCGCTTGTCCTCCTTCGTCGCCGGCTGCAGCAGCGGCGCCGGGGCCGGCAGGCCCTTGTGCTTCTGCCAGTCGCCGGTGAGCTTCAGGATGGCCATGACCGGCTCGGTCGGCTGGGCGCCGACGGACAGCCAGTACTGCGCACGCTCCGAGTCGACCTCGATGCGCGACGGGTTGTACGTCGGGTGGTACAGACCGATCTCCTCGATGGCCCGGCCGTCACGGCGGGTACGGGAGTCGGCGACGACGATGCGGTAGTGGGGCTGGCGAATCTTGCCGAGACGCTTCAGCTTGATCTTGACTGCCACGGGAGTGGTGTCTCCTGGTCTTGACGTGGTTGGGCACAACGAGATGCCACGTGGGGTTGCGGTACTCGGGGTGCCCGATGGACGCGTCAGCCGGAGGCGAGAGGGTTCCTGTGCGGCTGTCGAGTACAGCTAGCCATTGTGCCATACGCCCAGGACACATCCTTACCGGGCCGGGGCCGGACGCCCCTGTGGGGCCCCGCCGAAGGGGAGGGGAGGCCCGGATGCGGATGTGGATGCTGTTGGCGCGCTTCCTCCGGCTCGGTCGCACCGGTGCGGGCGATCAGCTCGCCGCGCCCACCACTTCCGGGATGCGGAAGGGTTTGCCGCATCCGCCGCAGACGATCGGCGCCTGGGCGAGGACCGAAGGAACAACTCTGACATTGCGGCCGCAGTCGCAGACCGCCTTGACCCGCACACCGCCGCCCGAGGAGCCGTGCCGGGCGGCCGGTCCGCGGAAGGTGCGCTTGGTGTCCGATGCCGTGGCAACGGTGTGTGCCTTCAGGGCACGCTGCAGCCGCTCGATCGTGGGGCGGTACCGCCGCTTCGCGTCGGGATTGAGCGTGACCAGGGAGAAGCCGCTGCTGGGGTGCGGCTCGTCCGAATGGTCCAGGCCCATCTCCTCGGCGATCGCAAGGAATCGGCGGTTGTGGTAGCGGCCGGCGCGCGAGGTGTCGCGGACACCCCTTGCGGCGGCAATGCCGTGGACTGCTTCGTGAAGCAGTCGCTCGAAGGAGAGCTCGGCGCCACAGGCGGACGACGACTCTCCGATCAGGGACTCGGGCGCGGCAAGATCCGGCAGCTCAGGGTGGTGCCGCTGAATGTCGGCCCACGCCTGTGCCAGCTCTGCGGCGAGAACAGGTGGTGTCGTGCTCACGTCGTGATAACGAGCCGAAGTGCCCCCGGGTTCCATTCCGGGCCATCCCAAATAATTTGCACGTACCCGTCAGTTGCCTTGATGGGGACCGACGAGGGCGAGTGCGCTGATCTGCGCCGATCTCGGGAGAAGCAGCGCTTCTCACATCAAGGTGGTGCGATCCCGCACGTACGCCCCGGCGCGTGCTCCCGCGTGCCACCGGGCGGCCGCCGCTCCTCCGCGACACCCGCCCGGCAGGCGGAACGTCAGTAGGCGCGGGCCACCAGAGCGACGGTACCCGGCGCGTCGTCGGCGTCGGGCACCGACCCGTCCTCGGCCACCAGACACCGCACGGACACGGCCTGCTCCGCGAGCCTGGCCTCCCCGTCCTCACCCAGTGCGGCCCACGGCATACGGGCCCAGCCGCCGGCGACCGCGGCCTCGGCGGCCTCCTCGATCGTCGTGACGTCGCTGGTACGGGCCTCGCGGCGGGCCCGGGACTGCTCGAGCAGCAGCGCCTGGTCGTCCTCGAGGACCTTCGGCAGCAGCGCGACGAGCGACTCGATGCTCACCGGCTCCTTGCCCCCGGGGATACGGCGGGCCAGCATCGCGGTGCCCGCCTCCAGATCCCGCGGGCCGATCTCGATGCGTACCGGAACGCCCTTGAGCTCCCAGTCGACCGCCCGGCGGCCGAACGGGGTGTCGACGCGGTCGTCGACGTGCACCCGCAGACCCGCCGCCTTCAGCGCCTCGCCGAGCTCCCGGACCTTGGCGACCGCCTCGTCGCCCTTGATGGCCATCACGACGACCTGTACGGCTGCCAGCCGCGGCGGGACGCGCAGGCCGTTGTCGTCGCCGTGGGACATGATCAGACCGCCGACCATGCGCGTCGACACACCCCAGGAGGTCTGCCAGACCAGCTCCTGGTGCCCCTCCTTGGAGAGGTACGAGGTGTTGAACGCCTTGGCGAAGTTGGTGCCGAGCTCGTGACTCGTCCCCAGCTGAAGGGCCTTGCCGTCGCCCATCATGCCTTCCAGCGTGAGGGTGTTGATCGCCCCGGCGAAGCGCTCCTTGGGCGTCTTGCGGCCGAGCACCACATCGATGCCCAGCACGTTGACCATGAAGTCCGCGTACACCTCCTTGTGGATGTACGCGGCATAGTCGCGGGCGTCCTCGTACGTGGCGTGCGCCGTGTGGCCCTCCTGCCAGAGGAATTCCGTCGTCCGCAGGAAGACACGCGGCCGCATCTCCCAACGGACCACGTTCGCCCACTGGTTGATCAGCAGCGGCAGGTCGCGATAGCTCTGCACCCACTTCGAGAAGTAGTCGTTGATGATCGTCTCGGAGGTCGGCCGCACCACGACCGGCTCCTCGAGCTCCTTGCCGCCACCGTGCGTGACCACCGCGAGCTCGGGCGCGAAGCCCTCGACATGCTCAGCTTCCCGGGTCAGGTAAGACTGGGGGATGAAGAGCGGGAAGTAGGCGTTCTGAGCGCCCGCGTCCTTGATGCGGGCGTCCATCTCCTGCTGCATCCGCTCCCACAGGCCGTAGCCGTACGGTCGGATGACCATGGTGCCGCGCACCGGGCCGTTGTCCGCCAGTTCGGCCTTGTTGATCAGGTCCTGGTACCAGCGTGGGAAGTCTTCCGCCTGGGGCGTGAGAACGGGTGCCTTAGCCATGGCGCGCATGGTACGGCGACACGGGACCTATATGTGAATCGTCCAGGCTGCCGGGGGCGTACGCCCCTGGTACACAAGCCAGTGGCGCACGACCCCTGGACGCGGGGACACATGCGCAGTTCTCTGGCATACGGGGGAGCGCGAAGCGTACGCGCACGGGGGGCGGTCCTTCAGGGCACAACCGACCTCTCGGCGGATTGGGGCGCTTTCGATGACACCTACGCTCGTCCGGCACCGACCCCGTACGGCGTCGGCAGCCGAGTCCTCGGCGGAGGCGTGCGCACGGGCCCGTGACTGGGCCGAGATCCAGGAACGCATGCTGGTACCGCTCTACGAGGCGGTGTACGAGCGCCTGGAGGTGGGCGCCGGAACCCGGCTGCTGGGCCTCGGCTGCGGTTCCGGGCTCGCCCTCGTCATCGCCGCGAACCGCGGCGCGCACGTGACCGGATTCGACACCGACCGCACGCGCCTGGAACTGGCACTGGAACGGATGGCACCGGACGGGGCCGCAACCACCGCGCCCCAGCTCTACGACGGAGACCTCCCGGCGCCCGGTGAGCCCGGCCCCGGGCCGTACAACCTCATCACGGCGTTCCAGCCGATCGGATGCAGCGCGGGCGACGCGGAGGGGCTCAAGGCGGCGCTCGCGGCCGCGGTCGCGCACTCGGAACGCGGGAGCGCCGTGGTGCTCACCGGCTGGGGCCCGCCCGAGCGGTGCGCCACCTCGGGTGTGCTGCGCGTCGCGGGACGGCTCACCGAAAGGCTGCGCAGCTCCAGCCGCTGGCGTCCCGCGCTGCGCGACGACCTGGAGAACGTCGCGGCCGGGGCCGGACTCAGGCCGGACGGCTCGGGTCGGGTGGCCTGCCCCTTCGGGTACGCGGACCTGGACAGCGCGGTGCGCGGGCTGCTGTCGACCGGCCTGTACGACGAGGCGGTGCAGGAGACGGACCGGGAACAGGTCGAGAAGGAGATCGCCGAAGCCCTCCACCCCCACCGCAGGCGCGACGGCACCGTGTGGATGCCCAACGTCTTCCGGTACCTGATCGCCCGGACACCGTGAGGGCCGGGGCGCCGGACCGGCGTCAGACGTCTGCGTCCTTGGCGAGCCGGGTGATGCCGGCGGCCCGGTAGGCCGCCTCCTCCTCCAGCGTCTCGTGCTCCAGGAGCGCCGCCGCCAGTGCGTCCAGTTTCCCGCGCTCGTCACGCAACTGGCGGCACGCGCTCTCGTAGCACTCGTCGACGATGCGCCGCATCTCGTGCTCCACGGTGTCCAGCGTCGCCGGTGCCGCGGACAGGCCGTACGCCTGCTGCACGTCGCCCGGGATCGCGGTCAGCCGGCCCACCCGCGCGCTCATGCCCCAGCGGCCGACCATGCCCCGCACCAGACCGGTGACCTGCTCCAGGTCGCTCTCCGACCCGGTCGTGACCACGTCGAAGACGACGTGCTCGGCCGCCATCCCGCCCAGGGCCCCGATGATCCGCCCGCGCAGATACTCCTCGGTGTACGCGTACCGGTCCGCGTCCGGCGTCGACAGCGTCACGCCCAGCGCCCGGCCGCGCGGCACGATGGTGATCTTGCGGACCGGGTCGGCGCCCGGCTGGAGCATGCCCAGCAGGGCGTGCCCGCTCTCGTGGTAGGCCGTGCGCCTGCGCTCCGGCTCGGGCATGACCAGCGGGCGCTCCGCGCCGAGCTGGACCTTCTCCAGGGCGTCGGACAGATCGCCGCGCGTGACAGCACTGCGCCCGCGCTTGACCGCCAGGAGCGCGGCCTCGTTGGTGAGGTTGGCGAGCTCAGCGCCGGTCATCCCCGGCGTCGTACGCGCCACTTGGACCAGATCGACGTCCGCGGCCAGCGGGATCTCCCGGGTGTGGATCCTGAGGATCGCCTCCCGGCCGCCGCGGTCCGGCGGCGACACCTGCACGATGCGGTCGAACCGGCCCGGCCTGGTCAGCGCCGGGTCGAGCACATCCGCCCGATTGGTGGCCGCCAGCACGATCACGCCCTCCGAGCCGCTGAAACCGTCCATCTCGGTGAGAATCTGGTTGAGCGTCTGCTCCCGTTCGTCGTGCCCGCCCACCCCCGCACCACCACCGCGCGCCCGGCCGATGGTGTCGATCTCGTCGATGAACACGATCGCCGGCGCCACCTTGCGCGCCTCGGCGAACAGTTCCCGCACCCGGCTCGCACCCACGCCGACGATCATCTCGATGAACTCCGAGGCCGACGCCGAGAAGAACGGCACGCCGGCCTCGCCCGCCACCGCCCGCGCCAGCAGCGTCTTGCCGGTGCCGGGCGGACCGGCCAGCAGCACGCCGCCCGGCATCCGCGCGCCCATCGCCCGATAGGCCTGCGGATTCTTCAGAAAGTCGACGACGTCGTTCAGCTCGCCCTCGACCTCGTCGATGCCCGCCACGTCGTCGAACGTGGTGCGCCTGCCCACCTCCAGCTCGACCGGCTTGGGCGGAGCCTTGCGGCCCAGCGCCCCGGCACCCGCGCCCCCGCGCATGCGCCGGGCGATGAACACCCACAGGAGCACCAGCAGCACCATCGGCGCGAGGGAGATCAGCAGGTTCGACAGGAAGCTGCGCTGCACGACGACGGGTACGGCCGTGACGGTGACCTTCTGCTCGGTCAGCTCCGCCCACAGGTTGTCGTCCGCGAAGGCGGGCCGCTGGGTCGTGAACGTCGTGTAGTCGCCCTTGCCGTCCGGGAGGGGGGCCTTCTTCTTCAGCCGGCCCTGGATGGCATCGCCCTTGGAGTAGATCTTCGAGACGTTGCCGTCCGCGACCTGCTTGCTGAACTCCGTGTACGAGACCGTCGGCTCGTCGCCGTTGTTGACGTAGGACAGTACGAGGAGGGCGCTCAGGAAGACGACCAACGCCGTGATGGCCAGCCCGACCCAGCCGCCCGGCATCCTGCGGCGCGGCGCCGGGGACGGTGCACCCTCCGAGCGCCATGGCTTCTCCGGCGTCTGACGCGGCGGCACGGAGTTGGTCATACCGGGACGTTAAGCCAGAAAAACAACGTGGGCACCCGCTCAGCGAGTGCCCACATCCGTCCCGGGGAGATCAGCCCATGAACTTCTTGAACTCGTCCGGCAGTTCGAACTCGTTGCCCGGCTCGCCGGCCGGCAGGCCGAAGGCGTTGCCCTGCGCCGCCGCCTCGCGACGCGCCGCGGCGGCCTGCTCCTCGGCCTTGCGCTTCATCGGGTTGCCGCTCTTGCGCTTGCCCTTGGCCTGCTTGATCTGCTTCTTCTGCCGGCCGGGACCGCCGCCCATGCCCGGGATGCCGGGCATGCCGGGCATCCCGCCGCCCTGCGCCATCCGCGACATCATCTTGCGGGCCTCGAAGAACCGCTCCACCAGGCTCTTGACCGCGCTGACCTCGACTCCGGAGCCCTTGGCGATGCGGGCACGACGCGAGCCGTTGATGATCGTCGGCTCCTGGCGCTCGGCCGGGGTCATCGACTTGATGATCGCGGCCGTGCGGTCCACGTCGCGCTCGTCGATGTTGTTGATCTGCTCCTTCATCTGGGCCATGCCGGGCAGCATGCCGAGCAGCTTGGAGATCGAGCCCATCTTGCGGACCTGCTCCATCTGGGCCAGGAAGTCGTCGAGCGTGAAGTCCTTGCCCTTGCTGCTCGCCAACTTGGAGGCCATCTTGGCGGCCTCTTCCTGGCTGAAGGTCTGCTCGGCCTTCTCGATCAGGGAGAGCATGTCGCCCATGCCGAGGATGCGCGACGCCATGCGGTCCGGGTGGAACGCGTCGAAGTCGTCCAGCTTCTCGCCGTTGGAGGCGAACATGATCTGCTTACCGGTGACGTGCGCGACGGAGAGCGCGGCACCACCGCGGGCGTCGCCGTCCAGCTTGGAGAGCACCACGCCGTCGAAGCCGACGCCGTCGCGGAAGGCCTCCGCGGTGTTGACCGCGTCCTGACCGATCATGGCGTCGACGACGAAGAGGATCTCGTCGGGGCTGACCGCGTCGCGGATGTCCGCGGCCTGCTGCATCATCTCCTGGTCGATGCCGAGGCGGCCGGCGGTGTCGACGATGACGATGTCGTGGACCTTGGTCCGCGCGTGCTCGATGGAGTCCTTGGCGACCTGGACGGGGTCGCCGACGCCGTTGCCCGGCTGGGGGGCGTAGACAGCGACACCGGCGCGCTCGGCGACGACGGCGAGCTGGTTGACGGCGTTGGGGCGCTGGAGGTCACAGGCGACGAGCAGCGGGGAGTGTCCCTGGGCCTTGAGCCAGAGACCGAGCTTTCCGGCGAGGGTGGTCTTACCGGCACCCTGGAGACCGGCGAGCATGATCACGGTCGGCGCGGTCTTGGCGAACCGCAGACGGCGGGTCTCACCGCCCAGGATCGTGACCAGCTCTTCGTTGACGATCTTGATGACCTGCTGGCTCGGATTCAGCGCCTTGGAGACCTCGGCACCGAGCGCCCTGGTCTTGACCTGCTTGATGAACTCGCGGACGACGGGAAGGGCCACATCCGCCTCGAGCAGGGCGATACGGATTTCCCGGGCTGCGCCATCGATGTCGGCCTCGGAGAGGCGCCCTTTGCCCCTGAGGTTCTTGAAAGTCGCGCTGAGGCGGTCGGAAAGCGTATCGAACACGGTGGTCGCGAATCCTCGGGTCGGGGCAAGGTGGACGACCCAAGGGTATCGGGCGCCGGAACATATATGCCCCCGCCCGTTGTACGGCGGGCGGGGGCCGAATCCCCGCAGCGGCGGGGAGCAAGATTTGACGATCTTCTTGAACTGCTGAGCAGGCCGGCCGATCCCCGCGTGTGCGGGATGCACGTCCTGCTCAGCGCCCCTCCCGGCCGGGCATCACTCCGCCGGCCGGCGCAGGCCTTCGTCCACCGCCCGTACGACGTCCACGGCAGCCTGCGCCGACAAGGGCTGTCCGTTGACGCATGTCACATAGAAGGCGTCCACCGCGTTCGAGCCCAGGGTCGAGACATGTGCACTTCTCACCCGGACCTTCGCTCCCTCCAGCGCCCGCCCGATCCGGTGCAGCAGGCCCGGTGCGTCCTGGGCGCGGACCTCCAGCACCGTGGCCAGGTTCGAGGCGGTCGGGGCGACGGTGACACGGGGTGGCGGGGCCGTGACCCCGCGCCTGCGCGGATACGCCGCCTCGCGTTCGGCGAGTCTGGCCGGGATGTTCAGCGAGCCCTCCAGAGCGCGGACGAGGTCGGCGCGGAGCCGGGCCGCCTGAGGCAGGGAGCCGTACTCGGCCGCGACGCGCCAGTTCAGTACGAGCACCTGGCCGGTCCCGATCTCGCTCGGGAGCTCGACCGCGCGCAGGTCGGCGGCGCGGACGGTCAGCCGGTGCAGGGCGAGTACGCCTGCGGCCGCGGGGAGCACACCCGGCTGGTCGGGCACGGCGATCAGCAGCTCGACACCGACGGGTTCCGGTTCGCCGTCCGGCTGCGGGGTCCCGGTCTGGGTGTGGAGCGCGAGCACCGGCTCGCCCGTGCGCAGCGCCTCGATCGCGAGCCGTTCCTGTTCGGCGCTGGGAGCGGCAGGTTCCGGTTCGGCCGGGGCGTCGCCGGCGAGGACGGCCGCGGCACGCTTCACGAGCTCGGTGACGAGTGAACCGCGCCACGAGGACCAGGCCGCGGGACCGGTCGCGAGGGCGTCGGCCTCCGTCAGGGCGTGGAGCAGCTCCAGGGTGCCCACCGACCCGACGGCCGCCGCGACGGAGGCGACGGTGGCGGGGTCGTCCAGGTCGCGCCGGGTGGCCGTCTCGATGAGCAGCAGGTGCTGGCGTACGAGGGTGGCGATGACGGCCACGTCGCTGCGGTCGAAGCCGATCCGGGTGGCGACGTCGCGGGCGATGGTCTCGCCGGCCACCGAGTGGTCGCCGGGCCAGCCTTTGCCGATGTCGTGGAGCAGTGCGGCAACCAGCAGCAGGTCGGGGCGGCCGACGCGGCGGGTGAGCGCGGACGCCTTGACGGCCGTTTCGACGAGGTGCCGGTCGACGGTCCAGGTGTGCACGGCGTTGCGCTGCGGCCGGCACCGAACCCGCTCCCAGTCGGGAAGGACCCGGGTGATCAGGCCTTCGGCCTCGAGCGCTTCCCAGACGGCCACAGCGGGCTCGCCCGCGCCGAGCAGGGTGACCAGTTCCTCGCGGGCTTCGGCGGGCCAGGGCACCGGCAGCGGTCGGGCGGTGGCGGCGAGACGGCGTACGGCGTGGAGGGAGAGGGGCAGCCCGGACTGGGCGGCGGCGGCAGCGGCGCGCAACGGGAGTACGGGGTCGCGTTCGGGGCGCGCGGTGCGGGCGAGCACGACTTCGCCGTCCTGTTCCACGACGCCTTCGGCGAGGGGGACACGTTCGGGCTGTGGCGGGCGGCCGCCGCTGAACATGGCCCGCAGTCTGGGCCGTACGGACCGCGCCTTGAGCACCCGGTTCACCTCGCGCCAGGTGACGTCGGCGGCGTAGGAGACGGTGCGGGCGGCTTCGTAGACCTGGCGCAGCAGGGTGTCGGCGTCGAGCAGGCCGAGTTCGGCGGCGACCTGGTCCTGTTCCTGGAGAGCGAGCCGGTCGGTGGCCCGTCCGGTGGTCAGATGGAGGGCGTCGCGTACGTCGAGGAGGGTGCGGCGGGCTTCGCCGAGTCCTTCGCGGGGTGCGTCGGCGAGCCAGGAGGCGGCCACGGCGCGCAGTGCGGTGGTGTCCCGCAGTCCGCCCCGGGCCTCCTTGAGGTCGGGTTCGAGCAGGAACTGCAGCTCCCCCTGGCGTTCGGCGCGCTCCCGGCAGAGCTCGTCGAGCTCGGGCAGCCGCTTGGGGGCCTGGTTGCGCCAGTCGGCGAGCACGGTGGTGCGCAGGGCGGCGACCAGTCCCAGATCTCCGGCGACGGGCCGGGCGTCGAGCAGTCCGAGCTGCACCTTGAGGTCCTCGCCCGCTGTCCTGCGGGCTTCGGCAGGGGTGCGCACGGAGTGGTCCAGGGCGAGTCCCAGGTCCCAGACGGGGTACCAGATCCGGTCGGCGAGGGTGGCGATCGCGCCGGAGTCCGCGGTGCCGTCGTGGAGCAGCAGGAGGTCGAGGTCGCTGCGTGGCGACAGCTCGCCGCGGCCGTAGCCGCCGACGGCGACAAGGGCGACACCGCGTACGTCCGCCGCTTGCACGGCGGCGGCGAGGAGTGCGGACAGCCATTCGTCCGTGAGCTCGGCCAGCGCAGCACGGCGCGGCGGCCCGGACTGCGCCTTCTCGGTGAGAAGGCGCAGCCGGGCCGCCGCGTAGCCGCTGGGTCCCGAGTCTTCCGCTTCGGTGGTCACTTCCGGGCTCGTCACCCAACAGCTCCTGTTCTGCCCTGCGCTCAGAGCGCGTCCGGGCCGCGCTCGCCGGTCCTGACCCGTACCGCGGTCTCGACCGGAACGCTCCAGACCTTGCCGTCACCGATCTTGCCGGTGCGGGCTGCCTTGACGATCACATCGACGAGCTGCTCGGCGTCGTCGTCCTCGACCAGTACCTCGATACGGATCTTGGGGACCAGGTCGACCGTGTACTCGGCGCCCCGGTAGACCTCGGTGTGGCCGCGCTGCCGGCCGTAGCCGCTGGCCTCCGTGACCGTGAGGCCCTGGACACCGAAGGCCTGCAGGGCCTCCTTGATCTCGTCCAGACGGTGCGGCTTCACGACTGCGGTGATGAGCTTCATGCGTCCACCTTCTTGGATTCTGCGGCTGCCACGGTGTCACTCGGCGCGGATGCGGCCTTGCGGGAGCCGGCTCCTCCGCCCGCACCGCTGAAGTCGTACGCGGTCTCGGCGTGCTCGACCTGGTCGATGCCGGAGACCTCGACGTCCTCGTCGACCCTCATGCCGATCGTCTTGTCGAGGAGGAAGGCGAGGATCGCGGAGACCACCAGAGAGTAGGCCAGGACCGAGAAGACACCGATGGCCTGCTTGGTGAGCTGGTCGACGCCGCCGCCGTAGAAGAGGCCCTTGACATCGCTCTGGACACCGCCGGTGGCGAAGAAGCCGACCAGCAGGGAGCCGGCCACACCGCCGACGAGGTGGACGCCGACGACGTCGAGGGAGTCGTCGTAGCCGAACTTGAACTTGAGGCCGACGGCCATGGCGCAGAGCACACCGGCGATGGCGCCGACGGCGATCGCGCCGAGCGGGGAGACCGCACCGCCGGAGGGGGTGATGGCGACCAGACCGGCGACCGCGCCGGAGGCCGCGCCGAGGGTGGTGAAGGCGCCGTGGCGGATCTTCTCGTACAGCAGCCAGGCGAGCATGGCGGCGGCGGTGGCGACCTGGGTGTTGACGAACATCACCGCGCCGACGCCGTCGTCGTTGCCGAGCCACGAGCCGGCGTTGAAGCCGAACCAGCCGAACCACAGCAGACCGGCGCCGAGCATGACCAGCGGCAGGCTGTGCGGCCGCATCGGGTCCCTCTTGAAGCCGATGCGCTTGCCGATGACGAGGATCACGCCGAGGGCCGCGGCACCGGCGTTGATGTGGACGGCGGTACCACCGGCGAAGTCGATGACGCCCAGCTCGAAGAGCCAGCCGCCGGCGCCCCAGACCCAGTGCGCGACCGGGAAGTAGACGACGGTGACCCACAGGGCGACGAAGATCGCCCAGGCGGTGAACTTCACGCGGTCCGCGAGCGCACCGCTGATCAGGGCGGGCGTGATGACCGCGAACATCAGCTGGAACACGGCGAAGACGTAGATCGGGATGGTGTAGCCGTCCCAGAGCTCGTTGAGACCGATACCGCTGAGGCCGACATAGTCGGAGCTCCAGCCGATGACCGAGCCGACGTCGGCGCCGAAGGCGAGACTGAAGCCGTAGAGCACCCAGAGGATGGTGACGATCCCAAGGCTGATGAAGCTCATCATCAGCATGTTCAGGGTGCTCTTGACGCGGACCATGCCTCCGTAGAAGAAGGCCAGGCCCGGAGTCATGAGCATCACCAGGGCGGAGCAGATGAGCATGAAGCCGGTGTTGGCGGCAGACAGCGTCGGCGTGTCTGCGGCAAGGGTCGAGATGCCTGGGGGCATCGGCGTCTCCTCGTCGTCGTGCGGCCGCGTGCGGGCGGAGCCTGAGCGGATGGGCGGGCCGGTTATGCGCCATGAGGTTGACGCAGCGCGGTTTCGGCGGATGCCGCACGATGTTTCGCGGCCGTGACGAAGAGGTCCGGCGTGTTACGTCACCATGAACGGAATGATCGTCCGAAAGGGGCGGGCGTACCCTCCCCGGACACAGACCGGCCGCGGCACTCACCCGGATGACCTGGCGGGGGAGCCGAGTCGGGCTGTTCAGGGTGAGCGTCGCGGCCGGGGCCTTGAAGGTGCCGCGCTCAGACCGCTTCTGCGGCCTCAGGCAGCTGAGCTGTGAGCAGGTCGGTGAACTGGGCGACCTCGGGGACGTCGCCGAAGTCCCGCGCGGCCGTGTCGACGGTCTTGCGCAGCCGGGTGTTGACGCGCTCGGAGCGCACCCGCTTGGCGACGGCGAGTGCCTCGCCGGCCAGCACGGTGGACTGCTCGGGCTCCCTCTTCAGCAGGTGCACCGTGGCCATGCCGATGAGGTTGAGTGCGTACGACCGCTGGTGCACGTCGTCCTCGCGGAACAGGTCCACGGCCCGCTCCATCACCGGCTCGGAGAGCGAGGCGTAGGTGGGGCTGCGGCCCGCGACATAGGCCAGGTCACGGTAGGAGTGGGCGTTCTCGCCGTTGAGCTCGGCCTCGG
This sequence comes from Streptomyces sp. NBC_00390, assembly GCF_036057275.1. Taxonomy (NCBI): domain Bacteria; kingdom Bacillati; phylum Actinomycetota; class Actinomycetes; order Kitasatosporales; family Streptomycetaceae; genus Streptomyces; species Streptomyces sp. NBC_00390. The sequence continues at coordinate 2,520,482 of NZ_CP107945.1, forward strand.
AGAAGAACCGGATCCAGTCGGGCTCGGGCTCACCGTCGAGACCGGCGTCGGCGAAGGTGTCCTCGGCCATCCGGACGGCTCGCCGGCACTTGCTGGGCTGGCCCATGTTGGCGTACGCGCGGGCCTCCATCGCATACAGCATGGCCTGGGTGCGCGCGGTGGCGCAGTCACGGCCGCCGTACTGGGCCAGATGGATGAGCTCCAGGGCGTCCTCGGGGCGGCCGAGGTGGATCATCTGGCGGCTCATCGAGGACAGGATGTACGAGCCGAGCGGCTTGTCGCCCGCCTCCTTGGAGGCGTGCAGGGCGAGGACGAAGTACTTCTGCGCCGTGGGCTGCAGGCCGACGTCGTAGCTCATCCAGCCGGCCAGTTCGGCGAGCTCGGCGGCGCATTTGAACAGCCGCTTCTCGGTGGCGGCGGGCTGCGGCTCCTGGAGCAGGTCGGTGACCTCGTGCAGCTGGCCGACCACGGCCTTGCGGCGCAGTCCCCCGCCGCACTGGGCGTCCCACTGGCGGAACATGGCGGTGGTGGACTCGAGCAGGTCCAGCTCGGGCTTGGACAGCCTTGACGAGCGGCGCTGGGCAGGGGGTGCTTCCTGGGGCCCCGGCTCGGCGGCCGGGCTGGGCACGAGCCAGCGCTGCATCGGCTCGACGAGGGCGGGTCCGGCAGCGAGCGCCAGCGATGTTCCGAGGAAGCCGCGCCGGGCCAGCATCAGATCGCTGCGCGAGAACTCGCTGAGCAGGGTGACGGTCTGCGGGCCCGCCCAGGGCAGGTCGACGCCGGACACGGAGGGCGACTGGTGCACCGACCGCAGTCCGAGGTCCTCGATGGCGACGACGCTGCCGAACCGCTCGGAGAAGAGCTCGGAGAGGATGCGCGGAATCGGCTCGCGCGGCTGCTCGCCGTCCAGCCAGCGGCGCACGCGCGAGGTGTCCGTGCTGATGTGGTGGGCGCCCATCTGGCGCGCCCTGCGGTTCACTTGGCGCGCAAGCTCGCCCTTGGACCAGCCACTGCGCACGAACCATGAGCTCAGCTGCTCGTTCGGGCGCTTGCCGGTGGTCGTACCGTCTGCGCCGCTGCCGCCCACTGGAACGCCTCCATCCGCCGAAGCCTCGTTGCTTCGAACCCCTACCAGAATGCCGTGAATTGCGACTGCCGGTGGGGACCTTGCACCCACTCGAACAGGAAACCTGGTTGCCGTTGGCATACCCAAAGGCGCACAGATTCCCAGGGTCCGTGCACCGAAAGTAATCCTACGATCACCGCTCCGGCGAGGGAGATTGCAGAAACGCCACCATTCGCCACCCCTTCGAATGAACTCGCCTGCCGTCAGGCGCGATTCACTTGACACTGGACGATTCGGGAGGCGGTGAAGCGATGCACTTACAGGCGCACGCCATCCTTCGCGCTCCCCCGCCGGCCGTCGCGCGCCGCCGTCACCCGGATCGGGGACGACGAAGCGTCACAGCAGAACTCCGAGTCGTAACCACCGGCGCGTTGGACCCGTTGGAGGGGGCATGGGCTTCACGATCGGCGGCACCCGGGGGATCAGTCAGATCCGGTCCGGCTCCCGGCGCCGCGGGCGCACGACGGAGGCCACTGCGGTGGCCGAGTACACCGGCCTGTGGGGCTGGCCGGTGGTTCCTGGCGCACGCGCCGCGGCGGGCCGGTGCTCCTGCGGCGACGAGGGATGCACGGCCCCGGGCGCACACCCCCTCGACTTCGCGCTCGAGGTCCCGGCGGGCGCCACCCTCGACGAGGCGAGCAAGGCGTGGGCGGAGGTGCCCGGCGCCTCGCTGCTCCTGCCCGTGGGACGCAGCTTCGACGTCCTCGACGTGGCGGCTTTCGCGGGCCGCCGTGCACTGGTGCGGATGGAGCGCATGGGGCTGCCGATCGGCCCGGTGTCGCTCACCCCGGACGGCCGCTGCCAGTTCTTCGTGGCGCCGGGAGCGGCTGCGGAGCTGCCCCAGCTGCTCTACCGGATGGGCTGGGACGACGCGGATCTGGATCTGCACTGCCTGGGCCCGGGCGACCATGTCACGGCCCCGCCGTCGGACCGCGCGGGCCTCGGCCCGGTGCAGTGGCTGCGCGCCCCGTCGCTGGACACGGCGGCCGCCCCGCCGCAGGCCCGGCTGCTGCTGGGCACGCTGGCCTACGTCTGCCACCGCTCCCACCCCTGACCGGGAGCGGGGCACGGCCGGGACGGGCCCGGACAGCAGAATTGCCCGGCCGCGTCGGTGACGCGGCCGGGCAATGGCGTTCAGAGCGGTGTGTCAGTCGCCGATCAGCGCGTCGACGAAGGCCTCCGCCTCGAAGGGCGCCAGGTCGTCCGGGCCCTCGCCGAGTCCGACGAGCTTCACCGGAACGCCCAGCTCCCGCTGGACCGCGATGACGATGCCGCCCTTGGCGGTGCCGTCCAGTTTGGTCAGCACGATGCCGGTGATGTCCACGACCTCGGCGAACACCCGGGCCTGCACCAGACCGTTCTGACCGGTCGTGGCGTCCAGGACCAGCAGGATCTCGTCCAGCGGGCCGTGCTTCTCCACGACGCGCTTGACCTTGCCGAGCTCGTCCATCAGGCCCGTCTTGGTGTGCAGCCGGCCGGCGGTGTCGATGAGCACGACATCGGCGCCCTCGGCGATGCCTTCCTTGACCGCGTCGAACGCGATGGAGGCAGGGTCGCCGCCCTCGGGTCCGCGTACGGTGCGGGCGCCCACCCGCTCACCCCAGGTCTGGAGCTGGTCGGCGGCGGCGGCTCGGAAGGTGTCGGCAGCGCCGAGCACCACGGAGCGGCCGTCCGCGACCAGGACGCGGGCCAGCTTGCCGGTCGTGGTGGTCTTGCCGGTGCCGTTCACGCCGACGACCATGACCACGCCAGGAGTGTCGACTCCGCTCTCGGTCCTGACGGAGCGGTCGAAGTCGGTGCCGAGCAGCGTGAGCAGCTCTTCGCGCAGCAGGGTGCGCAGCTCCACCGGGGTACGGGTGCCGAGGACCTTCACGCGCTCGCGCAGCCGCTCGACGAGCTCCTGGGTCGGCGCGACGCCGACGTCGGCGGTGAGCAGCGTGTCCTCGATCTCCTCCCACGTCTCCTCGTCGAGGTGCTCGCGGGACAGGAGCGTGAGCAGCCCCTTGCCGAGCGAGCTCTGCGAGCGGGCGAGCCGGGCACGCAGCCGGACCAGCCGTCCGGCGGTCGGCTCCGGGATCTCGATCGCGGGGGCGAGGGGCTCTGCGACGACCGGGTCCTCGAGGGCGACCGGGGCTTCGACCGCCTCTTCGGCGGTCGGGAGGTCGACCTCTTCGATGGTGCGGCGGGGTTCGTCGCGCGGTGTCTCCGCCTCGTCACCGACGTGCGGTTCGGCGGGCGGAGCAGTGATGGTCGGCGTGCTCGACGGCGGCCGGGGCGGCAGCTGCTTCTTCTTGCGGCTGCTGACCACGAGCCCGCTGATGGCGCCGACCGCGACCAGGGCGATGACTACAGCAAGGATGACGATTTCCATAACGCGTCCAGTATGCGTGACCCCTCGCCGCACGCCCGGTTCCCCGAGGCGGGACGCGCGACGCCACGGTTCCGGGCTCGGAACCCTGCCGATCTGACGCTACGTCAGCTACTGTCCCTCCTTGCCATGTCCACACCCGGCGGAGGGGGACGTTCCCATGGCATTCACCGTTGTCCGCTTCAACCTCGTCGACCCCGGCGCCACAGCCGAGACGCTGGCGGCTCGCTATCGGTCGGCGTTGGAGATGGCCGCGTACGCCGACGAACACGGCGTCGACACCGTCCAGACCGAGGAGCACCACGGAGCCGCCGACAACTGGCTCCCCTCCCCCTTCGTCTTCGCGGGGGCCGTGCTCGGCGCGACGCGCCGTATCGCGGTGACCGTCTCGGCGATCATCGGGCCGCTCTACGATCCGCTGCGGCTGGCCGAGGACATCGCCGTACTCGATCTGATCGGCAAGGGCCGGCTGGTCACCGTCGCAGGTATCGGCTACCGGCCGGAGGAGTACGAACAGCTGGGCGTGGAATGGGGGCGGCGCGGCGCGCTCCAGGACGAGCTGCTCCACACGCTGCTGGCGGCCTGGACCGGTGACCCGTTCACGTACCGCGGGCGCACCGTGCGCGTCACTCCCCGCCCGTACACGCAGCCGCATCCGATGCTGCTGGTCGGCGGCTCCTCCCGGGCCGCCGCCCGCCGCGCTGCCCGGTTCGGGCTGCCGTTCTTCCCGAGCGCGCATCTGCCGGAGCTGGAGGCGTACTACAACGAGCAGCGCGCCTCGTACGGAACCGAGGGCTTTTGCATGATGCCCGCCGAGCGGACCCCGCTGCTGCATGTCGCCGAGGACCCGGACCGGGCCTGGGCGCTGTACGGCGAGCATTTCCTGCACGAGGCGCGGACGTATGCCTCCTGGCAGTCCAAGGACATCCGGTCCGCCGTGCGCTCCAAGGCGAGCACGGTCGAGGAGCTGCGCCGCGAGGGTGTGTACAGGATCGTCACCCCGGACGAGTGTGAGGAGCTCGGGGCACGGGGCGGGAGTCTGGTCCTGCACCCCTTGTGCGGCGGGATGCCGGTGGACGAGGGCCGGCGCAGCCTGGAGCTGCTGTGCGAGACGGTGCTGCCCCGGCTCACGCGCTGAGCCATGGCAGCGACCATGGCGAGGCAGCGGGGATCAGCCCATCTCCTCCAGCGCCTTGCCCTTCGTCTCCGGCACCCACTTCAGGATGAAGGGAATCGAGAGCAGCGCGAAGGCTGCGTAGATCACGTACGCGCCCGACAGGTTCCAGTCGGACAGGGTCGGGAACGTCACAGTGATCAGCCAGTTGGCGATCCACTGGGCCGAGGCGGCGACACCCAGCGCGGCGGCGCGGATCTTGCCCGGGAACATCTCGCCGAGCAGCACCCACACCACCACGCCCCAGGAGAGGGCGAAGAAGAGCACGAAGAAGTTGGCGGCGAAGAGAGCCACCGTGCCCTGAAGGTCAGGCAGTGAGATGTCCTCGCCGGTGCCGGTCTTGTACGAGAACGCCCAGGCCGCCAGGCCGAGCGAGATCGTCATGCCGACGGAACCGATCAGCGCGAGCGGCTTGCGGCCGAGCCGGTCGACGAGCAGCATCGCGATCACCGTACCGACGATGTTCACGATGGACGTCTCGAAGGAGTAGAGGAACGAGCTCTCCGGATCGATACCGACCGACTGCCACAGCGAGGAGCTGTAGTAGAAGATCACGTTGATGCCGACGAGTTGCTGGAAGACGGAGAGGCCGATGCCGATCCAGACGATCGGCAGGAAGAGGAACTTTCCGCCGAGCAGGTCCTTGAACGAGGGCTTCCGCTCGTGCCGCATGTTCTGCTCGATCTCGGCGACCCTGATGTCCAGGTTCACCGTCTTGCCCTCGACCTCGCGGAGCACCTTGCGGGCCTCCTGTGTGCGGCCGATGGAGACCAGGTAGCGGGGCGACTCCGGGATGAAGAAGGAGAGCAGTCCGTAGATCAGAGCCGGTACAACCATGATGCCGAGCATCCACTGCCAGGCCTCGAACCCGCCGATCTCACCGCGCTGCTCACCGTCCGCGAGGTTGAGGACGCCGAAGTTGACCAGCTGTGAGACGGCGATGCCGATGACGATGGCAGCCTGCTGGAACGAGGCGAGGCGGCCGCGGTACGCCGACGGGGACACCTCGGCGATGTAGGCCGGGGCGATGACCGAGGCCATGCCGATGGCGACGCCGCCGATCACACGCCACAGAGCGAGATCCCACAGGGCGGTCGGCAGCGCGGAGCCGAGCGCGCTGGCGATGAACAGCACGGAGGCGATCTGCATGACGCGGATCCGGCCGATGCGGTCGGCGATCCGGCCGGCGGTCGCCGCGCCGATGGCGCAGCCGATCAGCGCGGCGGCGATGACCTGGGCCAGGAGCTCGGAACCGACATCGAAGCGATCGCGGATCGCGACGACGGCGCCGTTGATCACCGCACTGTCGTAGCCGAAGAGGAAGCCACCCATCGCGGCCGCTGCCGCGAGGAAGACGACCCGGCTGAGATGCTCCGGCCTGGCCTTACGGCCTTCGGGCGCCTGCGCTGTACCTGTCACATGCACTCCTGGGGCCGCCCGGCGGCGACGCCGGGCGTGGGGGGTGAGCCCTTCCAGTGGCGCACAACTTCAGGCGGCCCACCACTTGAAGACACAAGCAATGCCGCAGCGGCCATGTCTTCACGTGTCGAAGCCTCGAGCCCGGAGGGGCGCTATCGCAGGCGCTGGCTGATCACCTTGGAGACGCCGTCTCCCTGCATGGACACGCCGTACAGGGCGTCCGCGACCTCCATGGTCCGCTTCTGGTGCGTGATCACGATCAGCTGTGAGCTCTCCTGCAGCTCCTGCATGATGCGGATCAGCCGCTGGAGATTGGTGTCGTCGAGCGCGGCCTCGACCTCGTCCATCACGTAGAACGGGCTCGGCCGGGCCTTGAAGATCGACACCAGCATGGCCACGGCGGTCAGCGAACGCTCGCCGCCGGAGAGCAGCGAGAGCCGCTTGACCTTCTTGCCGGGCGGCCGGGCCTCGACATCCACACCTGTGGTGAGCATGTTGTCGGGATCGGTCAGGATGAGCCGGCCCTCGCCGCCGGGGAAGAGCCGGGAGAAGACCCCTTCGAACTCCCGGGCGGTGTCCCGGTACGCCTCGGTGAAGACCTGCTCGACGCGCTCGTCGACCTCCTTGACGACCTGCAGAAGATCGGCCCGGGTCTTCTTCAGGTCTTCAAGCTGCTCGGAGAGGAACTTGTGCCGTTCCTCAAGCGCGGAGAACTCCTCCAGCGCCAGCGGATTCACCTTTCCGAGCTGCTGATAGGCCCGTTCGGCGGCCTTGAGGCGCTTCTCCTGCTCCGCGCGCACGAAGGGCCGCGGCAGGTTCCGCGGATGCTCCGGGTCCTCGGGCAGTTCCTCGCCCTCGGCAGGCGGCGACGGCGGCACCAGCTGGTCGGGGCCGTACTCCGAGACCAGCCCGGCCGGCTCCACACCGAGCTCCTCCAAAGCCTTGGTCTCCAGCTGTTCGATCCTCAGCCGCTTCTCCGCGCCGAGCACCTCGCCGCGGTGGACCGAGTCGGTCAGCTTGTCGAGCTCGCTCTTCAGGTCGCGCCCCCGGTTGCGGGCGGCGGTCAGCTCCTGCTCCCGCTCCGCCTTGGCGGCCTCGGCCGCGACGCGCTCCGCCTCGGCCCGTACGAGCGACACCTCGACATGCGCCAGCAGCTGGCGGGCACCGCCGGCCACCGCGGCGGCGACCTCGGCCTCGTGACGCAGCCGGGCCCGGCGCTGATCGGCGCGCGCCCGGGCCTCGCGCTCGGCCCGCGCTCCCCGGTCCAGCGCGTCGGCCCGGCCCGCGAGTCCCTTCACGCGCTCCTCGTGCGTACGCACCTGGAGGCGGGCCTCCATCTCGGTCTGGCGCGCGTTGGCTCCGTCGGCGGCGAGCCGGTCCCGTGTGTAGGTGTCGGGCTCGTCCTCGACGGGGGCCTCCTCGGCCACAAGAAGCCGTTCGGCCAGCTCCTCGGCCTCCTCGCGGGCCCGTTCCAATGCTTCCTGGGCCCGGGCCGCGGCCGCGGTGGTCCGCTCGGCCTCACCGGCGGCGCCGCGCGCCTGCCCGGCGAGCCGTCCCAACTGCCCGGAGACCGCGGACTTCTCCCGGTCGGCAGCTCTGCGCCGCTCCCCCAGTTCCTCCACGAGCGCGGCGCAGGCGCCGCGGCGCGCCACGGCCTGCTGCTGTGCGGCGGTCAGCTCCTCGCACTGCAGGGCCAGCTCCTCGAGCTCGGCGGCTGCATCGTCGACGGACGCCTGCACTTCGAGCAGACTGGGCGCCCCGGCGGAGCCGCCGTGCGCAAAGTGGGCGCCGAGTACGTCGCCTTCGGCGGTGACGGCGGTCCACTCGGGGTGCGCGTACACCAGGTCCTCGGCGTCCTCGAGAGTCCCGACGACGACGATGCCGCGCAGCAGACGCCGCACCGCGGGCATGAGCTGATCGGGCCCGCGGACGAGGTCGGCGACGTGCGGGGCGTGGTCCCAGGCCCGATCGACCGCCGGTGCCACTCCGGCCGGGCCGCACCTGTCCGGGCCCGGCGCGCGAAGGTCGTCGCCCGTGACGGCTGCGGCCGCGCCGCGTGCGTCGTCCCATCGCTCGGCCGGTTCACGGCCGTCGCCCGCGCGAGCCGCGCCACCGCCGGCGCCGTGGTTGCCCGAGCCGGCCACGGCCGGGTGGGTGTCGTTCGCCGACGCCCCGTCGAGCGGTGTCCCGGGCCCGCCCGTCGGCCGAGTACCCGTCATCCCCTCGGCGTCGCCGGGCGCGTGGCCTCCGCCGCTGTGCGATCCGTCGCGGACGCCGACGCTGACGGTCCCCGCGCCACCGGCTGCCGGAACAGGTTCCGCCGCGCCCGCCAGCAGCATCGCCGCGCGTCCCCCGTCCTGCTTGCGCAGCAGGCGGATCGCTTCTGCGGCCGTGCCGGGGTTGGCGACTGCCACCGCGTCCGCCGCCACGCCCAGGGCCGCTGCCACCGGGATCTCGAAGCCGGGGGTCACGGTGAGCAGCTGGGCGGCCGGGCCGAGGAGCCCGCCGAGGCGGTCCTTCGCGCCGAGCAGAGTCCCGGAGCCGTCCTTGCGGCGCAGGCCGAGCGCGAGCGCCTCGCGCCGGGCGGCCACCGCGGCGCGCTTGCGTTCCGCGCCGGTCAGCGCCTCCCGGGCGGCGCCGAGCGCCGCCTCCGCCGCGGCCAGTTCCCGCTTGGCCGCGTCGTGCTGCTCGGCCAGCGCCGAGTCGTCCGCATCGAGGCCGTCGACCTCGGCCTTCAGCTGCTCGTACTCCTCCTGCGCCGCGAGGGCCCGCTCCTGCGCCTCGTCCCGCGCGGCGGCCAGCCGGTCGATCTCGGCCTGTGCCGACGCCGCACGCGAGCGGGCGGCGTTGACCTGGCCGCCGAGCCGGGCCAGTCCTTCGCGCCGGTCGGCGATCGCCCGGGCGACATCCTTGAGCCTGCGTTCCTCGACCGCGAGTTCGCGCTCCAGTTCGGCGCGGTGGGCGACGGTGTCCTCCAGTGCGTGCTGCGCCGCCTCCATCGCGGCCTCCAGCTCCGCCTCCTGCTCTCGGATGCGGGCGGCCTCGCGCTCCATGTCCTCCGGGTCACGCCCCCGCCGCTCCTCCGCCGGCTGAGCTGTCGCGCTCTTGACCCGGGCGTCGGCGAGCGAGGTCGTACCACGCACCCGCTCGGCCAGCTGCGAGAGTTCGTACCAGCTCTGCTGGGCACGCTGCAGCCTCGGCGCGAGCCTGCGTACCTCGTCCTCCAGATGCGCCTCACGCGTCAGCGCCGACTTGAGCTCGGCCTCGGCGGCTTCCTTGCGCTCCTTGAGCGCGGCTTCGTCGGCGACCTCCGTACGAAGCGCTTCCCGCATCCGTACGAGATCGTCGGCGAGAAGCCGGAGCCGGGCGTCCCGCAGATCGGCCTGGATGACGGCGGCCCGCCGGGCGACCGCCGCCTGCCGTCCCAGCGGCTTGAGCTGGCGGCGCAGTTCGTCGGTCAGGTCCTGTACGCGGGCGAGGTTGGCCTGCATCGCGTCCAGCTTCCGCAGCGCCTTCTCCTTGCGCTTGCGGTGCTTGAGTACGCCGGCCGCCTCCTCGATGAAGGCCCTGCGCCCCATCGGGTCGGCGTGCAGGACGGAGTCGAGCTGGCCCTGTCCGACGATGACGTGCATCTCCCGGCCGATACCGGAGTCGGACAACAGCTCCTGGATGTCGAGCAGTCGGCAGGTGTCGCCGTTGATCTGGTACTCGCTGCCGCCGTTGCGGAACATGATCCGCGTGATGGTGACCTCGGCGTACTCGATGGGCAGCGCACCGTCGGAGTTGTCGATGGTCAGGGAGACCTCGGCGCGACCGAGCGGCGGCCGCCCGGTCGTCCCGGCGAAGATGACGTCCTCCATCTTCCCGCCGCGCAGGGACTTGGCTCCCTGTTCACCCATGACCCAGGAGAGCGCGTCCACCACATTGGACTTGCCCGATCCGTTGGGGCCCACCACGCAGGTGATACCCGGCTCGAAGCGCAGGGTGGTGGCGGAGGCGAACGACTTGAAGCCGCGCAGGGTCATGGCCTTGAGGTGCACGCCGCCGGACTCTACCTTTCACTCGCGGTTTCACCCATGAAGGTGCAGGGCACATCAGACGTTAAAGAAAGCACCGCAGGGGGCGAGGCATCGGTCGGGGCGGGACACCAGCCGGAAAGAAAGAAGGGACGCCTAGGCGTCCCTTGCATATCTTGCTTCGAAGAACTCCAGCGGACGCCGTGCTCAGGTGAGCGCAGGCTCCGCCTGGGGTACGTCGATGTCGATGCCGTCAAGCAGCGACTCTCCAGGGTGCTGAGCGACGGCAGCGTTCAGCGCGTCGTTCTCGGACTGAATCCGTACAAGCTCGGATTCGAGGTCCTGGACGCGCTGCTGGAGCCGTCGCATCTCGGCGAGGAGTCGCGGATCGGAACCGCCGACGTAACCGAGAAGCGCCTTTGCCATGATGGATGGTCCTCCACACTGAGTGACCGACCGAATCGGTGTGGGTCGTGAGGGATTCGCACCCGCGGTGCTCGACAGTGCTTGTTACTGCTTGATATTGCTGCGGTTCTTACTGCCAAACAGCTAAGGTGCGCGGGGCTTCCAGAGTCTCACCAAAAAGTTTGACGGTCAACACGATCACACCCCGTATCGGCGGGCAACCCGGGGGCATACGGCCGCTGAAACCGCGGCGGAGCCTGACCTGCGGGGCCCTGGGGGCATGGAGATCATCCTTAGGGCGCAGCCTGGCACGAGTAGCCGCTTCTTGGCAACCACCAGCCTCTTTCTGCTGACGACAGGGTGCTCACGGCATGCACCCCGGGCGTCCACCCGGGCGCGCGGGACGCCCCGCCGACGGGTACGCCGGGGCCGTCTCAGCGGATGGCGAAGCCGTCGTAACCGCCGCGGGGCGTGTCCCAGATCTCAGTGACTCCGTCGACCCGGCCGGGCGTGTCGTCGGAACGGAGCCATTCGAGCAAAAGGTGGCAATTGTCACGTGATCCCTCGGCGACCACCTGAACGCGACCGTCATCGAGGTTGACGGCGAAGCCGGTGAGGCCGCCGATCTCCAAAGCGTTTGCCCTGGTGAACCAGCGAAAGCCCACTCCCTGTACTCGGCCGCGTACCCATGCGGTGAGCCGCGCATGATCGTTCATGTGTGCACGGTAGCGGGCCGGTAGCTCACAGGTCACGTCGCCTTTGGGCGTATTCGCGTACAGTCGCCATCCAATGACCCTCACTCGAACGGGTGAGTCTCGTGGACCGGACCGCCGATGGCGGGAGCGTCCGAAACCAGGAAGGCACAGCAGATGGGACGCCATCGACGGAAGAGGGGTCTGCCCGTCCGCACCGGGCTGCTCGGCGCCTCCGCAGCCATGGCGGTCGGCGCGGTGGCAGTGACCGCCGGCATTCTGCCGGGCGGCGACAAGGACACTGCGGTCCCCGCGGGCCAGTCCGCGTCGCAGGTGCGTACGCAAGGAGTCCCGCGCCTTCAGACGCAGGGCGACGCGAGCGACGGGCCGACAGCGGGCACGTCCGGCACCTCGGGCAGCGCGATTTCCCCGCGCAAGCCCTCGGCGGACCCCAAGGCCCCGTCGAAGGCACCGTCCAAGCCCGCCTCGAAGACCCCGTCCTCCAAGCCGGCCGAGCCGAACAGGGCCGCCAAGCCGTCGGCGGCGCCCTCGAAGGCCGCCGAGTCGCCCGAGAAGAAGAAGCCGAGCACCGCCCCGGCCCCCGAGCGGTCGAGCGCGCCCAGCCGCCCGGCCCCCGAGCGGTCGAACCCGGTCGCCGAGACCCCGTCGAGCGCCGAGACCTCCGCCGAGGCGGGCGTGCTGAAGCTGGTGAACGACGAGCGCGCGAAGGTGGGCTGCAGCCCGGTCAAGGCCGACCCCACTCTGGGCAAGCTGGCGGACGCCTACAGCCGGGACATGGCGAACCGTGGATTCTTCGACCACACCAACCCTGAGGGTGCGACCCCCTGGGACCGTGCGGGCAAGGCGGGTGTGACCAACCTCGGCGGCGAGAACATCGCGCGTGGGCAGGCCGACCCGGCCGCCGTGATGGACGCCTGGATGAACAGCGAGGGTCACCGCCAGAACATCCTCAACTGCGACTACAAGACGCTCGGTGTCGGTGTGTTCATCGCCGACGGCGGCCCGTGGTGGACGCAGGACTTCGGCTTCTAGCAGTCGGTTCGACACATCAAGGGCCCAGGTCACCGCAATGGCGACCTGGGCCCTTGAACGTGTATGCGGCCGTTACGCGGCGACGGCGCCGCGGCCGGCGATGAACACCCGGGCCGTCTCGGCGACGCGGCGACCGAGGTGCTCGGCCGTCGCGATGTCCGCCTTGTGCACGCCCTCCGGGCCCTCGTCCGCGTTGGTCTGGGCGGCGGCGCCGGCGAAGAAGCCGAGGCGGTTGAGGTCGTTCTCGGAGCCCTCCGTGGTGTTCCAGCCCGGGGCCAGGCCCAACGGCACCCAGATCATGTTGTGCTGCGAAGCGAGCGTCTGGAAGAACTGCAGCGTGTGCAGCTTGTCGCCGCTCTTGGAGCCGGAGTTGGTGAATCCGGCGGCCAGCTTGTTGTGCCAGGACTTGGTGAACCAGCGCTTCGACGTCTCCTCGGCGAACTGGTGGAAGGCGCCGGACGCGGTGCCCATGTATGTGGGCGAGCCGAAGACGATGACGTCGGAGCCGTCCAGCAGCTCCCATTCGGCGTCACTGATCTCGTCCACCTTGATCAGGTGGACCCGAGCGCCGGTGTCGGCAGCGCCGACGCGGACGGCTTCGGCGATCACGGCGGTGTGCCCGAAGCCGGAGTGGTAGGCGATCGAGACGACAGGTGTGGTCATTGCAGGGGTCTCCTCATCAGCAGCGCCGGTCTTCAGCGATGAAGAAAGGAAAGCACTAACTTCTAGTTAGCGCAACCCATTGGTTAGCGCTGCGCCTGAGTATCCTGGCAGCCATGGACAACGACCTCGCGTTCGACGTGTTCTCCCGGCAGTGCCCCTCGCGCACCACGCTGGAGCATGCGACGGGGCGCTGGGGCAGTCTGACGATCGGGGCCCTGCACGAGGGATCGATGCGCTTCAACGAGCTGCGGCGACGCGTCGACGGCGTGAGCGAGAAGATGCTCTCCCAGACGCTCCATGCGCTGGAGCGGGACGGCCTGGTGCACCGGGAGGCCCAGCCGACGAATCCACCGCGGGTGGACTACGAACTCACCGATCTCGGCCGGGCCGTTGCCGAGCGGCTGTTGGGGCTGATCCACCTGGTGGAGGGCCGGATGCCCGAAGTGCTGGCCGCTCGCGAGCACTACGACACCGAGCGTGAGACCCCTGCGGGTCAGGACACGGCAGGGAGTCAGGACACGGTGCGCGGGGCCCGCTGACAGCGTGGGCAGAAGTAGCTGGAGCGGTTCATCCAGGGCCGGCGGCGCATGGGTGTACCGCAGCGGCGGCAGGGCTGGTCCTCGCGTCCATAGGCGTCCAACGACCGCTCGAAATAACCTGATTCGCCGTTGACGTTCACATACAGACTGTCAAAGCTGGTGCCACCGACGGCGAGTGCGGCGGTCATCACCTCCCGTACATGGCCGAGCAGTTCGGCCGAGCGGGGGCGGGTCAGCGTCGCGGTGGGCCGTTCGTAGTGGAGTCTGGCCCGCCACAGCGCCTCGTCCGCGTAGATGTTGCCGACACCGCTGATCAGTGACTGGTCGAGCAGCGCGCGCTTGATCGTCGTACGCCGGGCCCGCAGCGCGGTGTGGAAGGCGGCGTCGTCGAAGAGCGGGTCCAGCGGATCACGGGCGATGTGCGCGATGACGTCGGGCAGCCCGCCGGGAGCGTTCTCGTGCAGGGACAGACCGCCGAAGGTGCGCTGGTCGACGAAGCGGAGCTCGGTGCCGAGAACGTCGTCGAAGCGGACCCGGATCCGCAGATGCTTCTCGTCCTGGGCGTCCTCGGCCTGTATGAGCAGCTGACCGGACATACCGAGGTGGGCGAGGACGGACATGTCGGTCTCCGCCACGGGCAGCCACAGGTACTTTCCGCGCCGGCTCGCGTCGCCGGCTGTGCGGCCCTTCAGCCGCGCCGCGAAGTCCTCACCGCCCGCGAGATGCCGTCGCACCGCGCGGGGGTGCAGCACCTCGACCTCGGCGATCGTCCGCCCGCTGACCCAGCGCTGCAGGCCACGGCGTACGACTTCGACCTCGGGCAGCTCGGGCACCGGCTCTCCTGTGTCAGTCTCGGACGACGCTCGCAGCGTACCGCTCCCACAACGCCCCGAGGTCCCTCACCAGGGGCGAGGGACCTCGGGGAAAACAGCCTCACATGCGGATCAGGCGGATGCCCGGTCCACAGGTGCGGGATCCGAAGGTGCAGGATCCGAAGGGCTTTCGGCAGCCCCTTCGTCCAGCGCGGCACCCGCTTCGGCCGCGGCCTTGGCCGCCGCCGCACGCTCGTCCGCGGCGGAACGGATCTCCCGCCACGCGGACTCCGCCGCCTGCTGCTCCGCTTCCTTCTTGCTGCGGCCGGTGCCGGTGCCGTACGAGACACCACCGACGCGGGCGGCAGCAGTGAAGGTCTTCTCGTGGTCCGGGCCGGTCTCGGTGACGAGATACTCCGGGACTCCGAGCCCCTCGGCAGCCGTGAGCTCCTGGAGACTGGTTTTCCAGTCCAGGCCGGCTCCGAGGTTCGAGGACTTCTCGATGAGCGGGTCGAAGAGCCGGTGCACCAGCTCGGACGCCGCTTCGAGGCCCTGGTCGAGATAGACCGCGCCGATCACTGCTTCGAGTGTGTCGGCGAGGATGGACGCCTTGTCCCGGCCGCCCGTGCCCTCTTCGCCCCGGCCGAGCCGGATGAACGAACCGAGTTCCAGGCCGCGACCGACCTCCGCCAGCGCACGAGAGTTGACCACCGCGGCCCGCAGCTTGGCCAGTTGGCCTTCGGGCAGGTCGGGGTGGGTGCGGTACAGCGTGTCGGTGACCACCAGGCCCAGCACGGAGTCCCCGAGGAACTCCAGCCGCTCGTTGGTGGGCAGCCCGCCGTTCTCGTACGCGTACGAACGATGGGTCAGCGCGCGCACCAGAAGGGCGGACTCGAGGTGGTACCCGAGCCGCCCTTCCAGAAGGGTGTGGGACGAGGCCGCGTTGGCTGTGGTCACTGCGTCTGCCTGCTTCTTGGCATTGGACAGCTCAGACATCGTGCCTCTCACCAGCCGCTCAGACCTCGAGAACCTGGCGCTTGTTGTAGGTGCCGCAGCTCGGGCACGCGATGTGCTGCTGCTTCGGCTCCTGGCAACGCTCACACGAAACCAGGGTGGGGACCGCAGCCTTCCACTGCGACCGGCGGTGGCGCGTGTTGCTGCGCGACATCTTCCGCTTCGGAACAGCCACGGCTACTTCTCCTGCTTCTCGTCGACGCCCGCTTCGGCGCCGCCCATGTTGTCCTTCTCGCCGTCCTGAACGGTCTCGGCGAGTCCCTGCAGTGCCGCCCAACGGATGTCGACGGCGTCGTGGTGGTGGCCCGGGTTCTCGTTCAGGTTGATCCCGCAGTCGGAACACAGACCTGCACAGTCCTCCTGGCACACCGGCTGCATCGGCAGTGCGAGCACCACCGCATCACGCAGCACGGGTTCGAGGTCGAACAGGCCGTCCTCGAGAAAGAGCGTGTCCTCGTCCTCGTCGTCGACGGTGTCCTTGTCGGGGGTCGCAGCACGGCTGCGGCCCCGGTCGTCGGCGTCGGGGTAGGTGAACAGCTCCTGGAAGTCCGCGGCGACCTCATGGCGCAGCGGCTCCAGACACCTTACGCAATCCCCCTCGGCCGCTGCACGGGCGGTGCCTGTGACAAGCACCCCTTCCATGACCGACTCGAGGCGGAGGTCCAGCTCCATCGGAGCGCCTTCCGGCACTCCGATGACCCCGTCGATGCCGAAGTCCTTCGGAGCGTCGGCCGTGCGGGACAGCCGCTGGAGCGCACCGGGACGCCGGCCCAGCTCGTGCGTGTCGAACACGAGAGGGTTGCGGTGGTCGAGGCGCGTGCTCAGGGCTCTTCCTGCTTTCGGTTCGTGGGGAGGACCGTCCCGATTCGCGGTGCGAAGCGGACAGCCGGGATCGCAAAACTACGCGCGACCGAAGAGCCAGGATACTGGAACGGCCGCCATAGACCCAATCCGGGCCTCTCAGCGCCCCTGCTCGTACCGGTGCAGCTGGTCCAGGTCGATCATGCTTGTGTCGAAAAGGCTTGTCTCGTCGAGGGCGGCGCCCTGCTGGACCGGGATCTGGTGCTGCGGCTGCTGCCCCCCGTAACCCGCGTGTGCACCGGCCCCGGCGGCGTACGGGTCCGGCTGGGCGTACTGCTGCTGGTCGTAGCCCTGCTGCTGTCCTCCGTAGCCGGCGGCGGCATACGGGTCCGGCTGCTGGTAGCCCGCGTAGGCGTCCTGGTAGCCGTAGGCGCCGGTCTGGGCCGGGACCTGGGGCTGGTAGCCGTACGGGTCCTGCTGCGGCACGGCGGGAACCGCCTGCGGCTCGGGGTCGGCGAGCTCTGCGAGGCCCGCCAGGTAGTCGGCGTCGCTCGTGTGCTGGTGCGGCCCGGCGGCGTCCTGGGCGGCCATGTGCGCGCCGAGGTCGTCCGTGGCGATCCGGCCGTGCAGCTTCTGCCGGCCGCGGCCCACGGCGTCGAGGGTCTTGGACAGCACGGCCTCGAAGGCGCCCAGCTTGGCGTCGACGTACTGGTCCGCGCGCTGCTTCAGGGTCTCCGGGTCGGCGCTGTACTCGGGGGCGTCGTCGTCCTCGGCCTCGCCGTAGGCGAGATCGGCGGACGGGCCTCGGCCGAGCAGCTTCTCGCGGCCGCGGTCGACCGACCCGATGGTCTTGGTGAGGACGACCTCGAAGTTGGCCAGCTTCGAGTCGACGTAGTCGTCCGCCTCGGCCCGGATCTCGTCGGCCTCGCGGCGCGCCTCGGCGAGGATGCGGTCCGCCTCGTCCTGGGACTGGCGGGCGACCTGGGTGTCGGAGATCAGCGAGCCGCGCTCGGCGTGGGCGGACTGAATGATCCGCTCGGCCTCCTGGCGGGCCTGCTCGACCATCTGCTCCCGGCCGCCGATGAGCTCCTGGGCATGGGCCAGCGACCCGGGCAGCGCCTCGCGGACCTCTTCGAGCATGGCGAGCAGCTCGGCGCGGTTGACCACGCACGAGGCCGACATGGGCATGGAGCGGGCGTTCCCGACCGTCTCGACGATCTCGTCCAGCTTCTTGTGCACGTCCACCGTGGTTCGCCACTCTCTACTGCTGTTGGGAGACGGACGGGACGACTGTACGGGCAGCGGGCGCCCTCCCGACACCGGATGACGGTCTGTCAGTTCAGCCCTTGGCGGCCAGGCGCTCGACCAGGGCCCGGTGGACGACCGGGGGCAGCAGGTGGGACACGTCGCCGCCCCAGGCTGCGACCTCCTTGACCAGGCTGGAGGAGAGGAAGCTGTAGGTGGGATTGGTGGGGACGAACAGGGTCTCGACACCCGAGAGGCCGTTGTTCATCTGGGCCATCTGCAGCTCGTAGTCGAAGTCGCTGACCGCGCGCAGACCCTTGACGATGGCAGGGATGTCGCGGTCCTTGCAGAAGTCGACGAGCAGGCCGTGGTGGGACTCGACGACCACGTTCCCGTACTCGCCGGTGACCTCGCGGATCAGCTCGATCCGCTCCTCGACCGTGAACAGCCCCTTCTTGGCCTGGTTGATCATCACCGCGACATGTACGACGTCGTACAGCTTGGAGGCGCGGGCAATGATGTCGAGGTGCCCATTGGTGATGGGGTCGAATGACCCCGGACAGACTGCGCGGCGCAACTGAAGTCCCTCGCTCTCCGGTCCGTTCATCGTGCGTCTTCGCACGTAGAGGCGGCGCGACCGTACCAAAGCGTCCCCTCGCCGTAGCGACGGGCCCGCAGTGGCTCGAAACCCTTGGGCCAGTTGAATTCTCCGCCTCTGGTGCTGCGTTCCACGGTGACGATCGCGTCGTCCGCGAGCCAGCCCTGCGTGCGGAGTGTGAGCAGAATCTCGCCAAGATCGTCGTCCGTGACGGCGTACGGAGGGTCCAGGAACACCACGTCGTACGGGGTCGACGGGGCAGGTCCCGCAACGATCTGTTCCGCTCTGCCGGTGCGGACCTCGGCGCCCGGCAGGCCCAGGGTCCGCACGTTCTCCCGGACGGTGCGCGCGGCACGGCTGTCCGCCTCGACGAGCAGCGCGTGGTCCGCGCCCCGGGAGAGCGCCTCGAGACCGACGGCGCCGGAGCCCGCGTAGAGGTCGGCGATACGCACGCCCCGCAACGAGCCGAGCAGCGACTCCCAGCTGGAGAAGAGTCCTTCGCGGGCGCGGTCGGAGGTGGGGCGGGTGCCGTTGCCGGGCGGTACGGCCAGCCGGCGTCCGCCGGCCGCGCCGGCGATCACGCGGGTCATGGGTGTGTGTCCTCGTCGGGTCGTGGGGGTACGGCGGGTGCCACCCCCACGATATGGCTTCGGGCACGGCAGGTCCCCGGACGGAGCGGCGCCCGGGTCCGGGCAGGGGCGCTCAGCCCTTCTCCAGGTACTGCTCCCGCTCCTTGTCCAGCAGCGCGTCCAGGGCGGTCCGCAGCTCGGGCAGCCCTGTCAGTTCCGGGTCGGCCGCGACGATCGCGACGGCCTCCTCCCGGGCTGCGGCGATCACGTCCTCGTCCTCGATGACGGCCAGGACGCGCAGCGAGGAGCGCACGCCCGACTGGGCCTGGCCGAGCACATCGCCCTCGCGGCGCTGTTCGAGGTCGATACGGGAGAGCTCGAAGCCGTCGAGGGTGGCGGCGACCGCGCCGAGCCGGGCCCGGGCCGGGCTCGCCTCCGGCATCTCGGTGACCAGCAGGCACAGGCCGGGGGCGGAGCCGCGGCCGACACGTCCGCGCAGCTGGTGCAGCTGTGAGACGCCGAACCGGTCCGCGTCCATGATCACCATCGCGGTGGCGTTCGGTACGTTCACCCCGACCTCGATGACCGTGGTGGCGACGAGCACATCGGCCTCACCGGCGGCGAAGCGGCGCATCACGCCGTCCTTGTCGTCTGGGTGCATGCGGCCGTGCAGCACCTCGACCCGCAGTCCCTTGAGCGGCCCCGCCATGAGCTTCTCGGCGACCTCCAGGACGGCCAGCGGCGGCCGCTTCTCCGCCTCGTCCTCCGCGGACTTCTTCTTCGGCTTCTCGTCCTCGTCGTCCCCGATCCGGGGGCAGACCACATACGCCTGGTGTCCGCCCTCGGCCTCCTCGCGCACCCGGTCCCAGGCACGCACCAGAAAGTGCGGCTTGTCGGCCGCCGGAACCACATGTGTGGCGATGGGCGAGCGGCCGGCGGGCAACTGGTCCAGGACGGAGGTCTCCAGATCGCCGAAGACCGTCATCGCGACCGTGCGGGGGATGGGGGTGGCGGTCATGACCAGCAGATGCGGTGGCTGCTTGCCTTTCGAGCGCAGGGCGTCACGCTGCTCCACGCCGAACCGGTGCTGCTCGTCGACGACGACCAGACCGAGGTCGTGGAACTGCACCTTGTCCTCGATCAGGGCGTGGGTGCCGATCACGATGCCCGCCTCGCCGGTCACCAGGTCAAGCAGCGCCTGGCGGCGCGCGGCCGCGCCCATGGAGCCGGTCAGGAGCACCACTTTGGTGCCCTGCTCGGAACCGCCCAGCATGCCGCCCTCCGCGAGCTCGCCCATCATCTCGGTGATGGAGCGGTGGTGCTGCTGGGCGAGGACCTCGGTGGGCGCGAGCATCGCGGCCTGGCCCCCGGCGTCCACGACGGCGAGCATCGCGCGCAGCGCGACCAGCGTCTTGCCGCTGCCGACCTCGCCCTGGAGAAGCCGGTGCATCGGGTGCTCGGTCGCCAGGTCGTCGAAGATCTCCTTGCTGACCTGCTGCTGGCCTTCGGTGAGGGTGAAGGGCAGCTTGGCGTCGAAGGCGTCGAGCAGTCCGTCCGGTGCGGGTCTGCGGGCGACGGCCGGCAACTGGGTGTCGGCGAACCGCCGCCGGGCCAGGGCGACCTGGAGGACGAAGGCCTCGTCCCACTTCAGACGCTGCCGGGCGTCCTCGATGTCCGCCTTGGACTGCGGACGGTGGATCTTGAGCAGCGCCTCGGGGAGGGAGACGAATCCGCGGCCGTCGCGCAGGGCGGGCGGAAGCGGGTCGAGCGCTTCCTGGGCCTGGGGCAGGACCGCGTCGACCGCCTTGGCGATCTTCCAGGACTCCAGGCCCTTGCAGGCGGGGTAGATCGGGATGAGCTTTCCCGCGAAGGCACTGACCGCGCCGTCGCCGCTGTCCGCGTCCAGCTTCTCGTACGTGGGGTGGGCGAGCTGGAGCTTGCGGTTGAACACGGAGACCTTGCCGGCGAACATCGCGCGGCTGCCGGGCGGCAGATCCTTGTGCGGCTTGTGGACGCCGCGCCCGAAGAAGACCAGCTGGAGCCTGCCGCTGCCGTCGGTGATGGTGATTTCGAGGCGCTGGCCGCGGCCGCCGTTGAAGGTGTGCACGCGGGAGTCGGCGACCTGGGCGACCACGGTGACGTGTTCGTCGAGCGGCAGCTCGTCCAGCCGCGTCAGCTGCCCGCGCTCCTCGTACCGCCGGGGGTAGTGGTGGAGCAGATCGCCGACGGTATGCAGATCGAGGTTCTCGGCCATGACCTTCGCGGTCGCCGGACCGAGAGTCTTCTTGAGGCTCTCACTCAGCACAGCGCCTCCCGGCACACCCCGGCCCCGCATCCTGCGGGGGGTCCGGGGGGCGCCCCCCGGGAAAACACAGCCAGGTCGAGGTGCTCGGCCACGACCCTCGCGGTCGCCGGACCGGGGGTCTTGAGCGGTTCATCCAGTGCGGACACGCGATCCATTGCACACCACCGCACCGACAGTCGTCGCGCACCGGCGGGTTTCGCCTGGTCACGAGCCCGGTTCCGCCGGTGGCCGGCTCCTCCTACTCCACGCCGATCATGAGCGGCGTCCCCGCGTCGCCGCCCTCGTACGTCACGGTGTCGACCGCCAGATAGCCCTCGCGGACGTGGCGTTCCAGGCTGTGGGCCAGTGTTTCCGGAGCGGCGGCGCCCAGGACGAGAGTGACCAGTTCACCGCCGGACGAGAGCATCCGGTCCAGCACCGTCACGGCCGTCGCCGTCACATCCGCGCCGATCACCGCCACGTCGCCGTCGATCAGGCCAAGGACGTCACCGGCCTGGCACACCCCCGCCGATGTCCACGACTGCCGTTCCGCGACGGCCAGTTCGGCGTAGCGGGTCGCGCCAGCGGCCGCCGTCATGGCGACCACGTCCTCGTCGAAGCGGCGGTCCGGCTCATGTACGGCCAGGGCCGCGATGCCCTGGACCGGGGAGCGGGTCGGGATCAGCGCGACACGGATGCCCTCGGTGCGGGCTTGTTCCGCGGCCGCGGCGGCCGTGTGGCGCAGGGCCGGGTCGTTCGGGAGGAGGACCACCTCGCGGGCGTGGGCCCGGCGGATTGCCTCGACGAGTTCGCCGCTGGCCGGGGGTTCTCCCGGCCGCGCGGGCACGGTCGTCGCGCCCGCCTCCGTGCACAGGCCGGCGAGGCCCTCTCCGGGCACGACCGCAACGACGGCCCGCTGCACCGGTTCCCGCGTCGACGACGCGGGAGACGCACTGTCGAAGTGGGTGATACGGATCCGGTACGGCCGCCCGGCCTCGACCCCCGCCTCGACCGCGGCACCCGCGTCGTCGACGTGCACATGGACGTTCCACAGGCCGTCGCCGCCGACGACGACGAGCGAGTCGCCGAGCCCGTCGAGCCGGGTCCGCAACCGGGCCACCGCCGCGTCGTCCGCCTCCAGCAGATAGATCACCTCGAACGCCGGCCCGCCGTCGGCGCACGGCCGCAGCGCGTCCGTCTGTGGCTCACGCCGCGCATGGGCCAGTACGGGCGCGACCGGAGCCTCCCCCACGACCGCCTCGACCAGCGCCCCGAGCACCATCAGCAGCCCGCGTCCGCCCGCGTCGACGACACCCGCGCGGCCGAGTACCTCGAGCTGCCGCGGCGTCTCCTCCAGCGCGGCGCGCGCGCCCGCGTACGCCGCGCGGGCCGCGTCCGCCGGTGAGCTCGCCGCAGCGTCCGCGGCGGCCGAGGCCACGCTCAGGATGGTGCCCTCGACGGGATGCGCGACCGCTTCGCGCGCCAGCTGCGCAGCCCGCCGCAGCGCTCCGGCCAGGTCCTGCCCACCGCTGATCCGCTCCGCCACGCCCCGCAGCAACTGCGCCAGGATCGTCCCCGAGTTCCCGCGGGCACCCAGCAGCGCTCCGTGCGCCATCGCCCGCACCACATCGGCCAGGGCGGGCACCGACTCCCCGGTCTCGTGCGCGGCGAAGACCGCGTCCACCGCCTGGGCCGCCGACTCCACGGTCAGATACAGATTGGTTCCGGTGTCACCGTCCGCGACCGGGTACACATTGATCGCGTCGATCTCCTCGCGCTCCCGGCCCAGGGCCTCCAGCGCCAGTGAGCACCAGGCGCGTACCGCTTCGGCGTCGAGGGACTGCGGCACCTGGTGATCCTCCTTGAACGGCCGTGCGGCCGTTGGCTGCGGGCTGCGGGCTGCCTCGCAGCGTAGACCCCGGCCACCACCTGGGAGCCGGGCGGGGGCGAAGGAAGCCATGGTAGTTTCGTATCTCGGACGCAGCCGTTGTATGCTGCTCCGGTTGCCCGATGAGAGTCGGGCCATTCCCCCGGCAAAGCCACCAATCAGATCACTGATTCCGGTCGCGCCGGAATTCACTGTAAGTGCATCTGAAGTCTTTGGAGTGACCCGTGGCTGCCAACTGCGACGTCTGCGGCAAGGGGCCGGGCTTCGGCAACAACATTTCGCACTCGCACCGCCGTACGTCCCGTCGCTGGAACCCGAACATCCAGCGTGTGCGTGCCGTGGTCGGTCGGACGCCGAAGCGGCTCAACGTCTGCACCTCGTGCATCAAGGCCGGCAAGGTCTCGCGCTAACGCCGACGTTTCGTCGTAGCGCAGCCCCTGCGGTTGCCTTGAAAGCCGGTCCACCTCGGTGGACCGGCTTTTCGCCGTTCCGGCGCGCCTGTCAGCGGTGGCGCCAGGCGTGATCCACCGGGCCGATCCCGCCACCGAGCGCGAACCCTGCGGCAATGGCCCCGGTCACGTACTCCTTGGCCGCCCGTACGGCCTCCGGGACGGCCATCCCCTGGGCCAAGGACGCCGCGACCGCCGATGCGAGCGTGCAGCCAGTGCCGTGCGTGTGCCGGTTGTCGTGGCGGGGGGCGCGCAGCCAGTGCTCCTCGCTCCCGTCGGTCAGCAGGTCCACCGCGTCCCCTGCGAGATGCCCGCCCTTGATCAGCGCCCAACGCGGCCCGAAGGCCAGCACCGCGTCGGCGGCCCGGCGCATCCCGGCCTCGCCGTCGACGACCACACCGGTGAGCTGGGCGACCTCGTCGAGGTTGGGGGTGGCCACGGTGGCGGCCGGCAGCAGCTTCGTCCGCACGGACTCCAGAGCCGAGGCCGCCAGCAGCGGATCGCCGTGCTTGGAGACGCCGACCGGGTCCACGACCACCGGCGCGTCCGTGTCCGCGAGCAGTTCCGCGACCGTCTCGACGAGTTCCGCGGACGCCAGCATGCCGGTCTTCACGGCCTGGACGCCGATGTCGTCGACGACGCTGCGGTACTGGGCCCTTACCGCCTCGGCGGGCAGTTCCCACGCGCCTTGCACCCCCAGCGAGTTCTGGGCGGTGACGGCGGTCAGCACGCTCATACCGTGCACCCCGTGCGCCAGCATGGTCTTGAGATCGGCCTGAATGCCCGCACCGCCGCCGGAGTCGGAGCCGGCGACGGTGAGCACACGAGGAGGTACGGCGCGAGGGCGTATGTCCATGCCCCCGAATCTACTTGCCGTCCTCGATGTCGCCGAAGTGGTCCCAGCCGCCCTTGCTGGTCCACGGCGCACCGTCCACGGTCACCTGCGGAAGCGCGGACGGGTTGAGCACCTCGCCGATCACCTTCCAGCGCGCGGGCAGCTTCGCGTCCGGCGGGAACGTCGCGACGATCGCGTGGTCCTCTCCCCCGGTCAGCACCCACTGCAGCGGATCGACGCCGACGGCCTGGCCGATGTCGTTCATCTGCGAGGGAATGTCGATCAGTCCGGAGCGCAGATCGATCCTCACCTTGCTGGCCTCGGCGATGTGTCCGAGGTCGGCGACGAGGCCGTCACTGATGTCGCACATCGCCGTGGCGCCGAGCCCGGCGGCCGCGGGGCCCGCGTGGTACGGCGGTTCGGGTCTGCGGTGGGCCTCCACGAAGGCGCGCGGCGAGCGGAAGCCGCGCGAGAGCACCGCGTGCCCGGCGGCCGACCAGCCCAACCAGCCGGTGTAGGCGACGACATCGCCGGGCTGGGCACCGGCCCGGGTGACCGGCTCGTGGTTGCGCAGATCCCCAAGTGCGGTGATGGCGATGGTGATGACGTCCCCGCGGACGACATCGCCGCCGACCACCGCCGCCCCGGCGACCTGGCACTCGTCCCGGATACCGTCCATCAGCTCGGTTGCCCAGGTGACCGGGAGTTCGGCCGGTACGACCAGGCCGAGCAGCAGAGCGGTCGGCACCGCGCCCATCGCCGCGATATCGGCGAGATTCTGTGCCGCTGCCTTGCGTCCGACGTCGTACGCGGTCGACCAGTCGCGGCGGAAGTGCCGCCCCTCCAGCAGGAGGTCCGTGCTGGCCACGACCCTGCGGTCGGGCGCGGCCACGACCGCCGCGTCGTCGCCCGGGCCGAGCCGTACCGCGGGGGTGGAGGTGAGCCGGGAGGTGAGCTCCCTGATCAGCCCGAACTCCCCCAGCTCGCCCACAGTGCCCTTCATCGCTGTGCCCCTTCTGCCCCAGTGCGCTTGCGGTCGCGAGCGGTCACTGCTGTAGGTACCTTCAAGAGATACGTCAACTTCTGCTTTCCGTACGCCACGCTGCGGGCGCCGTCCGGCGCGCGGGTCTCCCCGTGGCCCATGGCGACGCGATACCGTGGCGACCCCTCTCCCTGGGATCTCCCCACCGACGGTAGGGGACATGATCCTCGTGCCGCCCTGGAGGCTCCGTGGTACAGGCGTACATCCTCATTCAGACCGAGGTGGGCAAGGCGTCGCTGGTCGCCGAGACCATCGGCAGGATTCCTGGTGTGATCCAGGCCGAGGACGTGACCGGCCCGTACGACGTGATTGTGCGTGCCCAGGCCGACACGGTCGATGATCTCGGTCGGATGGTGGTCGCCAAGGTCCAGCAAGTGGAAGGCATCACGCGTACGCTGACCTGCCCGGTCGTGCACCTGTAGCCCCCGTCTGCACCTGGCCGGTGACATCATCGCCTCGCCGGTCCCTCTGTCTGTCCGCCGTCGGCCGTCGTGACGCCGCCCCCCGAGGGCTTCTCATCGACGGACGCGGCGGCGCAGGTCACGGTTCCCGGCCCCCGCCGGAGCCGAGCCCTCGTCCGGACCGGCCGCCGGCCGGGGCGACGCCGCGATCGTACTGCGCTGCGGGGTCCCCCGGCCGGAGAAGACGAGTGGAGGCCGAGGACATGACCAGGGACGGCCGGATGCGGGGACGGCCGGCCGAAGCCGCCGGCTCACGCCATGTGCCGCACGACCTGCCCGCCGCGCCGGCCGGCTCCGTCGGCCCGGCGGTGCCGGCCGCTGTCCGCATCCCCGGAAACCGGGCCCTGTCCGGGCCTCAGCGCAGTCCCGTCGGGCGGCGCAGCGCGGCCTGGATCAGCCGGTCGACCAGCTCCGGATAGCTGACGCCGCTCTCTTCCCACATACGCGGGTACATGGAGATCGGCGTGAAGCCGGGCATCGTGTTGATCTCGTTGATGACGAACTCGCCGTCCTCGGTGAGGAAGAAGTCGGCGCGCACGAGGCCCTCGCACGAGGCCGCGTCGAAGGCCTGTACCGCGAGCCGCTGTACCTCGGCGGTCTGCTCGCCGGTCAGCGGCGCCGGGACGATCCCGGACGCCGAGTCGATGTACTTCGCCTCGAAGTCGTAGAAGTCGTGGCTGCTGACCGGAGGGATCTCGGCCGGGACACTGGCACGCGGGCCGTCCTCGAACTCGAGCACCCCGCACTCGATCTCGCGGCCGCGCAGCAGCGCCTCGACCAGGATCTTGGGGTCGTGGCGCTGCGCCTCCTCGATCGCCTCGTCGAGTCCGGAGAGGTCGTCGACCTTGGTGATACCGATCGAGGACCCGGCACGCGCGGGCTTGATGAACAGCGGCCAACCGTGCTCGCCCGCGAAGTCGATGATCTTCTTGCGGGCCGAGGTCCGGTCCTGCTCCCACTCACGCGGCCGGATCACTTCGTACGGTCCGACGGCCAGCCCGAAGGAGAGGAAGACGCGCTTCATGTACTCCTTGTCCTGGCCGACGGCCGAGGCGAGCACACCGGAGCCGACGTAGGGCACGCCCGCCAGCTCGAGGAGCCCCTGGAGGGTGCCGTCCTCGCCGTACGGGCCGTGCAGCATCGGGAAGACGACGTCGACCTCACCCAGCGCCTTGGGCACGGCTCCGGGCTCGCTGTAGACGACTTCGCGGCTACCGGGGTCGACGGAGAGCACCACGCCCCCCTCGTCGGACTCGGCGAGGTCGTGGACGCTCGGCATCCTGCGGTCGGTGATCGCCATCCGCTCCGGCTCGTCGGCGGTCAGCGCCCACCGGCCGTCGGTGGTGATGCCGATCGGCAGCACGTCGTACTTGGTGCGGTCGATCGCGCGCAGCACCGCGCCGGCCGTGACCACGGAGATCCCGTGTTCGGAGCTGCGGCCGCCGAAGACGACCGCCACGCGCGGCTTACGGAGCTGCTGCTCGGGGCTCTGGGGGAGGTTCTCGGTGCTCATATCGCGATGAGCGTACCTGCTGGTACGCCGTGCGTCAGCGCCGCTCGGGCTTGGCGGCGCGCGACATCAGCTCCTTGAGCGCGACCACTGGGGGCTTCCCCTCGTGGACGATGCCGACGACCGTTTCGGTGATGGGCATGTCGACGCCGTGGCGACGCGCCAGATCCAGCACCGATTCGCAGGACTTGACACCTTCCGCGGTCTGCTTGGTGACCGCGACGGTCTCCTGGAGCGTCATGCCGCGGCCGAGGTTGGTGCCGAAGGTGTGGTTCCGGGACAGCGGCGAGGAGCAGGTCGCCACCAGGTCGCCGAGGCCGGCGAGTCCGGAGAAGGTGAGCGGGTCGGCGCCCATCGCGAGGCCGAGCCGGGTGGTCTCGGCGAGACCGCGCGTGATCAGCGAGCCCTTGGCGTTGTCGCCCAGGCCCATGCCGTCGGCGATGCCGACGGCGAGCCCGATCACGTTCTTCACCGCGCCGCCCAGTTCACAGCCGACGACGTCGGTGTTGGTGTAGGGGCGGAAGTAGGAGGTGTGGCAGGCGGCCTGCAGGCGGCGGGCGACGGCCTCGTCGGAGGAGGCGACCACGGCGGCGGCCGGGCGGCGGGAGGCGATCTCCTTGGCGAGGTTGGGGCCCGTGACCACGGCGACGCGCTCCGCGGGCACCTGGGCCACTTCCTCGATGACCTCGCTCATCCGCTTGGCGGTGCCGAGTTCGACGCCCTTCATCAGCGAGACGAGGACGGTGTCGGAGGGCAGTTTCGGCGCCCAGGCGGCGAGATTGCCGCGCAGGGTCTGGGACGGGACGGCAAGGACGGTGAAGTCCGCGCCGTGCAGCGCCTCGGCCGGGTCGGTGGTGGCCCGCATGCCGGCCGGGAGCTCGATCCCGGGCAGGTAGTCGGGATTGGTACGGGTGGTGTTGACGGCGTCGACGAGTTCGGCGCGACGGCCCCAGAGGGTGACCTCGCAGCCCGCGTCCGCGAGCACCATGCCGAACGCCGTGCCCCACGAGCCTGTTCCGAAGACGGCTGCCTTGACCGGGTGGGTCACTTCGCTTCCTCCTCAGCGGCCCTGCGCCGCTGTTCCGCACGGGCGGTGCGGTGGTCGTACGGCTCGGCCGGCGCCTGTTCGCCGCGTACCTCCTCCAGCAGCGCGGTGATCGCGGCCATGATGACCTCGGTCGCCTCGCGCAGCACGTCGGGGGTGGGTTCGAGGCCGTAGAAACGGTCCAGGTCGACGGGCGGTCCGGCAAGCACCCGGAGCGTCTTGCGCGGGAACAGCCGGAGCTTGTTCTCCTCGGCGTACGGCGGCATCGCCAGGTTGGCGCCCCACTGGGCGACGGGGATCACCGGGACGCGGGTCATCAGGGCGACCCGTGCGGCGCCGGTCTTGCCGGCCATCGGCCACATGTCCGGGTCGCGGGTGAGGGTGCCCTCGGGGTAGAACGCCACGCATTCACCGCGCTCGATGGCGTCCACGGCGGCGCGGAATGCGTCCAGCGCGTTGGTGGTCTCGCGGTAGACGGGGATCTGCTGGGTGCCGCGCAGCATCATGCCGACGAAGGAGCCCTTGAACAGAGCGGCCTTGGCGAGGAAGCGCGGCACTCGTCCGGTGTTGTACTGGAAGTGCGCGTAGGACAGCGGGTCCAGATACGAGTTGTGGTTGACCGCGGTGATGAATCCGCCGTCGCCCGGAATGTGTTCCATTCCCCGCCAGTCCCGCTTGAACAGAACGACCAGCGGCGGCTTTGCGATGACCGCCGCCAGGCGGTACCAGAAGCCGATTCTACGGCGGGACACTCGGACACCTTCCTCTATGACCGGGCTACTGCCTGGCTGCTGGGGGTCAAGTGTCGCCCCAGGCCCCTGGTCTGTCGAGAACACCGTACGCCCCGACCTCGCGAGCGGCCCTCAGCCCGGCCCCCGGCAGCTTGCCACAGCGAGCCACAATGGTCGCGATGCGCATCGACCCGGAGCCCTACGCGAACACCGACCCGCCCCCACAGTGGTCGCTGATCGTTCCGCTCAAGCCCCTCACCCAGGCCAAGAGCAGGCTGGCGGACGCGGCGGACGCGGGCCTGCGGCCGCATCTGGCGCTCGCGTTCGCGCAGGACACCGTGGCCGCCGCGTTGTCCTGCCCCGCCGTACGCGATGTGGTGGTCGTCACGGACGATCCGGCGGCTGCGGTCGCACTCGCGGCGCTGGGGGCGCGGATCGTGCCGGACACGCCCGCGGCCGGCCTCAATGCGGCCCTCGCGCACGGCTCCGCCGCGGTGCGCGCCGTGCGTCCCGGCGCTCCGGTCGCCGCGCTCAACGCGGACCTCCCCGCATTGCGTCCCGCGGAATTGGCACGTGTACTTGACGCCGCCTCGGGATTCAATCGGGCATTTCTGGCAGATGCGGCAGGAATGGGCACGACATTGCTCACCGCCGCGCCGGGCGCCGAATTCAGGCCCGCATTCGGCGGCCCTTCGCGCCGTCGGCATTTGATGTCCGGTGCCGTTGAAATCCTTCTCGACGGCGTCGATTCCGTGCGCCAGGACGTGGACACCGCCCAGGACCTCAGGGCCGCGCTGGCGCTGGGGGCGGGTCCGTACACGGCTGGGCGCTGGGCGGCGGGCGCCCGCGTTCTGGACGGCCGGGCAGGCGGATAGGCTGCCGCGCATGCAGGCGACCTCGTACACATACGACCCCGAAACCCGCAGCGGGAGCGTGCTGCTCGACGACGGCACCCCGGTGGAGTTCGACGCCGCCGCCTTCGACGCGGGCGGGCTGCGGCTGCTGCGGCCGGGGCAGCGGGTACGGATCGAGACCGAGGGCGAGGGCGAGGCACGCCGCATCACGCTGGTGACGCTGCAGACCTTCTGACACCCGGGGCCGCACTCCGGACACGCCGCGGGCCGGTCTCCCGATGGGGAAACCGGCCCGGCGCGTGAGTGGCTGTATGACCTTGTGCCGCTTACTTTTTCCTGGCAGTGGTCTTCTTGGCGGTGGTCTTGCGGGACGTCGCCCGCTTGGCCGGGGCCTTCTTGGCCGTGGCCTTCTTGGCGGGCGCGGTCTTCTTGGCCGCAGCGGTCTTCTTCGCCGCCGTGGTCTTCTTGGCGGCCGCCGTGGTCTTGGCGGTCGTCTTCTTCGCCGCGGTCTTCTTGGCCGCCGTCGTCTTCTTCGCGACGGCCTTCTTGGCCGCCGTCGTCTTCTTCGCGACGGCCTTCTTGGCGGTGGCCTTCTTGGCCGCGGCCTTGGCCGTCGTGCGGGAAATACCGCCCGAAAGACTGCCCTTGGGAGCCTTCTTGACGGCGACCTCGCCACCCTTGGGGAGCTTCTTCGTGCCGCTCACCAGGTCCTTGAAGCCCTGGCCCGCACGGAAGCGCGGAACGGACGTCTTCTTGACCCGCACGCGCTCACCCGTCTGCGGGTTGCGGGCGTAGCGGGCGGGGCGGTCGACCTTCTCGAACGAGCCGAAGCCGGTGACCGAAACCCGGTCTCCGGCGACTGTTGCGCGGACGATCGCGTCAAGTACCGCGTCGACAGCCTCCGCGGCCTGCTGACGGCCGCCGAGCTTGTCGGCAATCGCTTCTACGAGCTGCGCCTTGTTCACGTCTTCCCCTTCGGAGACATTGCCGGAACGAATCGGTCCAGGCTTTTTCGCACGTTAGGCAGATATATACCGCAAATCAAACACGAAACGGGCTAATCACCCTAGTGCCGCAACGATGTCGACCGCCTCGGAGTTCTGGGTGTCAGTCGCCTTCGGGGAAACGGCCCTCATCGAGGTCGTTCATCAACCGGTCCAGACGCCTTGCCGCGTCCGGGAGATCGTGCTTCGCCGCTGCCGTGACGACCAGCAGCTTCCGGGACAGCGCCATCCTTACGCCCTCCGGGACTTGCAGTTCGCGCACTCTTGTGTGCGCCTCTTTCAATCGGGCCGCGACTGCCTCGTAGAGCTCGAGTTGGCTGTCACGGTCCATGCACCGATTGTGCCATCTGGGGCGAGTTGTCGCCCGGCCGGACCTCAACAACCGACTGCGCCCCCCACCGGGCGGTGGGGGGCGCAGTTCGGGAAAAGCGCTGCTCAGGCCTGAATCGTGCTCGGCTTGAAGGCCGGCCGGCCGGCCTCGTAAGCGGCGATGTCCGCTTCGTTCTGAAGGGTGAG
Source organism: Streptomyces sp. NBC_00390 (assembly GCF_036057275.1). Classification (NCBI taxonomy): domain Bacteria; kingdom Bacillati; phylum Actinomycetota; class Actinomycetes; order Kitasatosporales; family Streptomycetaceae; genus Streptomyces; species Streptomyces sp. NBC_00390. The sequence goes on from NZ_CP107945.1 coordinate 2,551,595, forward strand.
GCTGATGTCGTCGAGACCGTTCAGCAGTCGCCAGCGGGCGTTCTCGTCGAGTTCGAAGTCGGCGGTGATGCCCGGGGCGAGAACCTGACGCGTCTCGAGGTCGACCGTGATCTCCACGGTCGGGTCGGCCTCGGTCAGCTCCCACAGGGCGTCGACGATCTTCTGCTCCAACACCACCGTCAGCAGCCCGTTCTTGAGCGAGTTACCGCGGAAGATGTCGGCGAACCGGGAGGAGATGACGGTCTTGAAACCGTAGTTCTGCAGCGCCCACACGGCGTGTTCGCGCGAGGAACCGGTGCCGAAGTCGGGTCCGGCGATCAGCACCGTGGCACCCTGCCGCTCGGGGCGGTTGAGCACGAACTCGGAGTCCTTGCGCCAGGCCTCGAAGAGTCCGTCCTCGAAGCCGTCCCGGGTGACCTTCTTCAGCCAGTGCGCCGGGATGATCTGGTCGGTGTCGACATTGCTGCGACGCAGCGGGACGGCCCGGCCGGTGTGCGTGGTGAAGGCTTCCATTGTTCATCCTTCGTTGCCTGTGGAGTAGTACGGTGCTGCCCTGCCTTCGGGCAGCGGTCAGGGCTTGGCCGTCATGAGGCCCTCCCGGGCCAAGTGAGAAGCCACGCCGTTCTTACGGGGTGGAGGAGTCACGGTGTTCAGACTCCGGCTGAGGCCGGGATGTCGGACAGGTCGGCGGGCGAGGCCAGGTGGCCGAGCACCGCGGTGGCGGCGGCGACCTGTGGCGAGACCAGATGGGTACGGCCGCCCTTGCCCTGCCTGCCTTCGAAGTTGCGGTTGGAGGTGGAGGCGGAACGCTCGCCGGGCGCCAGCTGGTCGGGGTTCATGCCCAGACACATCGAGCAGCCCGCGTGCCGCCATTCGGCGCCGGCGTCCTTGAAGACCTTGTCCAGGCCCTCCTCCACCGCCTGCAGCGCGACCCGCACCGAGCCGGGGACGACCAGCATCCGTACGCCGTCGGCGACTTTGCGGCCCTGCAGGATCGAGGCGGCGTTGCGCAGGTCCTCGATGCGGCCGTTGGTGCACGAGCCTACGAAGACGGTGTCGACCCTGATGTCACGCAGAGCCTGCCCGGCGGTCAACCCCATGTATTCCAGGGCCTTTTCGGCAGCCAGGCGCTCCGAAGCGTCCTCGTACGAAGCCGGGTCGGGGACATGCGCCGACAGGGGCGCGCCCTGACCGGGATTGGTGCCCCAGGTGACGAACGGGGAGAGTTCGGCGGCGTCGATGAACACCTCGGCGTCGAAGACCGCGTCGTCATCGGTGCGCAGCGTCTTCCAGTACTCGACGGCGGCGTCCCAGTCGTCGCCCTCGGGCGCGTGGTCGCGGCCCTTCAGATAGTCGAACGTGGTCTGGTCCGGAGCGATCATGCCCGCCCGGGCGCCTGCCTCGATCGACATGTTGCAGATGGTCATCCGGGCTTCCATCGACAGTTTCTCGATGGCGGAGCCGCGGTACTCCAGGACATAGCCCTGGCCGCCGCCGGTGCCGATCCTGGCGATGATGGCCAGGATCAGGTCCTTGGCGGTGACGCCGTCGGGCAGTTCGCCCTCGACCGTGATGGCCATGGTCTTGGGGCGGGCCAGCGGCAGCGTCTGGGTGGCCAGCACATGCTCGACCTGGGAGGTGCCGATGCCGAATGCCAGGGCGCCGAACGCACCGTGGGTGGAGGTGTGGGAGTCACCGCAGACCACGGTGGTGCCGGGCTGGGTCAGGCCCAGCTGCGGGCCCACCACGTGGACGACTCCCTGCTCGACGTCACCCAGCGGGTGCAGCCGGACACCGAACTCGGCGCAGTTCTTACGCAGCGTCTCCAGCTGGGCTCGCGAGACCGGGTCGGCGATCGGCTTGTCGATGTCCAGGGTGGGGGTGTTGTGGTCCTCGGTCGCGATGGTGAGGTCGAGACGACGCACCTGGCGGCCGCCCAGCCGAAGCCCGTCGAAAGCCTGGGGGCTGGTCACCTCGTGCAGCAGATGCAGATCGATGAAGAGGAGGTCGGGCTCGCCCTCGGCGCGCCGGACGACATGGTCGTCCCAGACCTTCTCCGCGAGTGTCCTACCCATCGATTTCCCTCCGGCCGACTGTGCCGCCGACACAACTAGAGATCTTGTGCAGAGCCCGTTGGTCCGCGGGCCGCAACTACAGCGTCGCAAGTTCCCCGGAAATTTGAACTTGCGTTTCACAGTGTGAGACGTGAATATCGTTGCATGGACAACTCTAGCGGCGTCGGCGTTCTCGACAAGGCAGCTCTGGTTCTGAGCGCTCTGGAGTCCGGTCCGGCCACCCTCGCCGGGCTGGTCGCGGCGACAGGGCTCGCACGACCCACGGCCCATCGGCTGGCCGTGGCACTGGAACACCACCGGATGGTGGCGAGGGACATGCAGGGCCGGTTCATCCTCGGCCCGCGGCTGGCGGAGCTCGCCGCCGCGGCGGGCGAGGACCGGCTGCTGGCCACGGCCGGGCCCGTACTCACCCACCTGCGCGATGTCACCGGCGAGAGCGCGCAGCTCTACCGACGGCAGGGCGACATGCGCATCTGCGTGGCTGCGGCCGAGCGGCTGTCCGGACTGCGGGACACCGTGCCGGTCGGCTCGACACTCACGATGAAGGCGGGCTCGTCGGCCCAGATCCTGATGGCCTGGGAGGAGCCGGAGCGTCTGCACCGCGGACTGCAGGGTGCCCGCTTCACGGCCACGGCGCTCTCGGGCGTACGGCGCCGGGGCTGGGCCCAGTCGATCGGCGAGCGCGAGCCGGGCGTGGCCTCGGTCTCCGCACCGGTACGCGGCCCGTCCAACCGCGTGGTCGCCGCCGTCTCGGTCTCCGGACCGATCGAGCGCCTGACCCGCCACCCGGGCCGGATGCACGCCCAGGCGGTCATCGACGCGGCGGCACGACTGAGCGAGGCCCTGCGCCGCTCAGGCTGAGCCCCCCTTCGTCCACGTCCGGCCGGCCCCTTCAACGCCGCAGGGGCCGGCCGGACGTGTTTGTGCCACCACGGGGCGCCCGCGACAGATCCGTCTTCCGGCACGGTCGGCCGCACGTGGCGGGTGCAGCATGGAAGTACCGACGGATCCACGCACCGGCCGGTACGCCCGGCCGGGCCGGCAGGACCCGAGGCGACGACGAAGGTGTGAGAGCGATGACCGAGTACATGGACGTGCACCACGGGATGAAGGGCATCACCGACGACCAGTTGCGCGAGGCACACCGGGCCGACCTGGCGATCGAGGGCGAAGAGGGTGTGCACTTCAAGAAGGCCTGGGCCGACCCGGCGTCGGGCACGGTCTACTGCCTGTCCGAAGGCCCGTCGGCGGAGGCCGTGCAGCGCATACACGAGCGCACCGGCCACCCCGCGGACGAGATACACCCTGTCCCGCTCAGCGTGTGACCCGGCGAACCTCTGTCAGGCCGCCGGCTTCAGCCGGTCGGCGGCCCGGTCGCCGCGGCGGCCGACGGGAACGACGCCGGTCGCCGCGCCCAGACCGAATGCGGGCATGTTCACATAGACGGACTCGTAGGAACCGGCCGGGACGACATACGTCTCGTGCCAGAAACCCACCTTGCCCTTGCCCTCACGCATCCGGCGGTTGAAGGCGGCCCAGGCGGGACGGTGCTCCTTGTCCGGCTGGGAGGCGTAGGCGAGGAGCTTCTGGGTCGACTCCCAGTACTGGACGACGTAGATCAGCCGGGGTCCGCCCAACAGCAGCTGGTACCCCAGCAGTCCGCTGTCCTTCTCCTTCGACAGTTCCCTCAGCATGCGCGGCATGGCGGTGAAGGTCGGCCACCAACTCCGCACCGAGCGGAAGCTGTTGATGCGCATCCCGATGAGGAAGACAGTCACTCCGTCCTGTGACTCGGCGGTCATGCGCCCCGGGATCGGCTGGTTGCTCATCGCGGTTCCCCCTTGCGAGGAAGATTGGATAGTGGAGCTATCTATCTACACTTGGATAGTGCCACTCTCTAAAAATTTTGGCAAGCGAAGGATGCTCGACGATGCGACTGGCAGAGCTCAGCGAACGCAGTGGCGTACCCACCGCCACGATCAAGTACTACCTGCGTGAGCGGCTGCTGCCACCCGGGCACCGGGTCAGCGCCACCCAGGCCGAGTACGACGACGGCCATCTGCGCCGCCTCCGTCTGGTCCGGGCCCTGATCCAGGTCGGACGGGTACCGGTGGCCACCGCCCGCGAGGTGCTCGCCGCCGTCGACGACGACTCGCTCGACCACCACATGCGCCTCGGCGCAGCCGTGTGGGCCATTGCGCACGGCCCGGATCCGGACGAGCAGGATCCGGCCACCAAGGCCGCCCTGCGGACCGCCGACGCCCTGCTGGAGCGGCTCGGCTGGAGCTTCGGCCACGAGGTGGGGTACGAGTCACCGTCGTACCGGATGCTGGTCGAGGCGATCGCCTCGATGGACCGGCTCGGCTACCCCTGCGATGTGGCCGAGTTGCTGCCGTACGCCCGCTCCGCCTCTGAACTGGCCGTCGCAGACCTGGACTTGATCGAACGGTACGAGCGGGAGGAGGAACAGCTGGAGGCGGCGGTGGCGTTCACCGTGCTGTACGAGCCGGTACTGCTGAGCCTGCGCAGACTGGCGCAGGCGGAGGAGTCACGCCGGCGCTACACATGAGGAAAGCCCCTCCCCGACAGGGGAGGGGCTTTCCTTCGAGTACCCCCGACCGGATTCGAACCGGCGCTACCGCCTTGAGAGGGCGGCGTGCTAGGCCGCTACACAACGGGGGCAAGATCTGCTTCGATCTGCTGGGCTACCAGGACTCGAACCTAGAACAAATGAACCAGAATCATCCGTGTTGCCAATTACACCATAGCCCATGGTGGTTTAGACCAGTACCCCCGACCGGATTCGAACCGGCGCTACCGCCTTGAGAGGGCGGCGTGCTAGGCCGCTACACAACGGGGGCCCTAGCGATCCTGCATCGTGATCAGTCGGGTGCGACCCAGGTGATCACGCGGGAAGGATCTGTACCCCCGACCGGATTCGAACCGGCGCTACTGCCTTGAGAGGGCAGCGTGCTAGGCCGCTACACAACGGGGGCTTTGCAGATGAGCTCTGCGAGCTGGCCTACCAGGACTCGAACCTAGACTAACTGAACCAGAATCAGTCGTGCTGCCAATTACACCATAGGCCATCAAAAATCAACCCCCCTGCGGGGGTCTCATTCTGTTGTGCGCTTCCCGGCCTGCCTTTCGGCCCGCTCGGGCGGCGCAGGAAGAACATTACCCGAAGGTGGACGGCGCTCCAAAACGGGTATCCGCCCGCAGCACCCCGGGAAGCTCGTCGAGACCGGTGATCCTGGTCAGCTCGGGGCGCCCGCCGAGGCCGGCACGGTCCAGCCAGATACCGACGAGCCCCGCGGCCACGGCCCCGCCGGCGTCGATGTCGGGTTGGTCCCCCACGTAGGCGACCTCCTGCGGAGCCAGGTCGAGGGCCTCGCAGGCGGCGTGGAAGGCCGCAGGATCGGGCTTGGAGACGCCCAGTTCGACGGCGCAGACGACGGCCTCGAAACGGTCGCGCACGCCCAGGACGCGCAGCTTGCGGTCCTGGTTGTGGATGCTCGAGTTCGACAGGACACCGTGACGATAGTCATGGGCGAGCATGTCAAGGACGGGCAGGGCGTCCGGGAAGAGCACCCAGGCGGCTTCGTAGTGCACGACATGGCGGCCGAACCAGGCGTCGGCCTCGTCGTCGGACAGCTCCCTGCCGAGGAAACTGCGCACCCGGTCGCGGCGCTGCCCCTGGAAGTCGGTCTCTCCGGCGGCGAACCGGGCCCAGTGGTGATCCGTGAGCTCCCGCCAACGGCCAAGGGCCTGCCCGACGGACACGTATCCGTCGGGCAGGCCCTCGTTGCTCAGATGCTGCTGCATCCCCGCGTGATCGGCACCGGTGTAGTCGAAGATCGTGTCGTCGATGTCCCAGAGGACGGCGCGGATGGGCATGATCCGACGGTACCCCGCACACCGCCCCCTGCCGGGGGTTCGGGGGTCATCCCCCGGACAACGCAGCGTCGATGTCCCAGAGGACCGCGCGGATCGGCATGCACCGGGACTACGCGGCCAGCTTCGCCAGCGCCGCGTCGATGCGGGACAGCGTGCGCTCCTTGCCCAGGATCTGCAGGGACTCGAAGAGTGGCAGGCCCACCGTACGGCCGGTGACCGCGACGCGGACCGGGGCCTGGGCCTTGCCGAGCTTGAGGCCGTGGGCCTCGCCGGCGGCGAGGACCGCCTCCTTCAGCGACTCCGGGCTCGTCCAGTCCGCGGCCTCGAGCTTCTCGCGGGCGGTGCGCAGCAGGGCGTCCGAGCCCTCCTTCATCGCCTTGGTCCAGGACGCCTCATCCTCCACCGGCTCCTTGCGGAACAGGAAGTCGACGTTGGCCGTGATGTCGGACAGGACCGTCAGACGGGTCTGGGCGTACGGGGCGATGGCCTCCCACGCGGCGCGGTCGAAGTCATCGGGCGCCCAATCGGCGTGCGGGGCCTGCAGCCAGGGCTCGCACGCCTCGGTGAAGGCCTTCACGTCCAGGCGGCGGATGTGGTCCGCGTTGATCGCCTCGGCCTTCTTCAGGTCGAAGCGGGCCGGGTTCGCGTTGACGTCCGCGACGTCGAACTTCTCGATCATCTCGGAGATCGAGAAGACGTCCTGATCGGCGGAGAAGGACCAGCCGAGCAGCGAGAGATAGTTGAGCAGGCCCTCGGGCAGGAAGCCGCGCTCACGGTAGATGTTGAGCGACGCCTGCGGGTCGCGCTTGGAGAGCTTCTTGTTGCCCTCGCCCATGACGTACGGCAGGTGGCCGAAGGCCGGGATCTGCTGGGCGACGCCCAGTTCGATCAGCGCCTTGTAGAGGGCGATCTGGCGGGGGGTGGAGGAGAGCAGGTCCTCGCCGCGCAGGACGTGGGTGATCTCCATCAGGGCGTCGTCGACCGGGTTCACCAGGGTGTACAGCGGGGCGCCGTTGGCGCGGACGATGCCGTAGTCCGGGACGTTGTCCGGGGTGAAGGTGAGCTCGCCGCGGACCAGGTCCGTGAAGGTGATCGGCTCGTCGGGCATCTTGAAGCGCACGATCGACTCGCGGCCTTCTGCCTCGTACGCGGCCTTCTGCTCGGCGCTCAGTGTGCGGCACTTTCCGTCGTAGCCGGAGGGCTTGCCGGCGGCGCGGGCGGCGTCGCGGCGGGCCTCGAGCTCCAGAGGGGTGCAGTAGCAGTGGTACGCGTGACCGGCGGCCTGCAGCTTCTCGGCGACGTCCTTGTAGATGTCCATCCGCTGGGACTGGCGGTACGGCGCGTGCGGGCCGCCGGCCTCGGGGCCCTCGTCCCAGTCGAGACCCAGCCAGCGCAGCGAGTCGAGCAGCTGGAGGTACGACTCCTCGGAGTCGCGGGCCGCGTCGGTGTCCTCGATGCGGAAGACCATGGTGCCGCCGCTGTGCCGGGCGTAGGCCCAGTTGAACAGAGCGGTGCGGACCAGGCCCACATGGGGGTTGCCGGTCGGGGAGGGACAGAAACGTACGCGGACGTTCGCGTTAGCCACGCTTGATCACCCTGTTGGTGAGAGTGCCGATGCCTTCGATGGTGACGGCGACCTCGTCGCCGACGTTGAGGGGGCCGACCCCGGCGGGCGTGCCGGTGAGGACGACATCGCCCGGGAGCAGCGTCATGGCCTCCGTGATGTGGACGATCAGGTCCTCGATGGAGCGGACCATCTCGCTCGTACGACCCAGTTGGCGCTGCTCGCCGTTGACGGTGCACTGGATGGTCAGATCGCCGGGGTCGAGATCGGTCTCCACCCAGGGGCCGAGCGGACAGGAGGTGTCGAAGCCCTTCGCCCTGGCCCACTGCTTCTCGCGCTGCTGGGCGTCACGCGCGGTGACGTCGTTGGCGCAGGTGTAGCCGAGGATGACGTCCTTGACACGCTCGCGCGGGACTTCGCGGCACATGCGGCCGATGACGACGGCGAGCTCCGCCTCGTGGTGCAGCTCGCTCGAGAACGAGGGGTACTCGATCGCGTCACCGCTGCCGATCACCGAGGTGGTGGGCTTGAAGAAGGCGACGGGTACGTCGGGGACCGCGTTGCCGAGCTCTGCCGCGTGCTCCGCGTAGTTGCGGCCGATGGCCACGACCTTGTTGGGGAGCACGGGCGGCAGGAGCCGGACCTTGCTCAGCGGAACCTTGGTCCCGGAGAGCTCGAAGTCGGCGTACGGAATGCCCTTGATGATGTCGAGGACGAGACCTTCGGGGCCGTCCTCGACCGCGCCGAAGGCGACATTGCCGTCGATGGAGAACCTGGCGATGCGCACGGGATGCTGTCGCCCCTCACTACTTGCTCGCTGGCCGGAGTCTGACGCTCCAGGCTAACGCGGCAAGGGGGCCCGATCGCGCGCATTACGGCGCAGGTGACGTCACTGGTCGGGGGCGACCATCAGGACGGTCCGGCGGGGGTTCGCGGTCTGGGCGGGAAGATCGAGCGAGTGTTCCGGCTGCTCCGGCGTCTGCAGCTCGTCCGCGTCCGCGAGGTGGGCGAGAGTCGTGCGCCGAGGGTTCGCTATGTTGCGGAACATCATCGTCGTCTTCATCGGTTGTTTTCAGACCTTGTCGGGCTACGGGCACTGCGGCGAGCGCCGGTTGACGGATGGGCAATCCCTGTAAAGCGACAGGCTAAACATGCGGTTCCCTTCAAATGAGCGGATGACTCAACGATCTAGGTGTGAGTTTCCTCACGAGTCACGCGTGAATTCAGACAATTCGGGCCATGGATCACCATTGCGGAATCGGACATTGCGCCACTGAATGCACCATTCCGCTCCTGATCATCGCGACTGGGACACCCCCCACCCCTAAGTAACTTGCACGATAAAGACCGATTCATCCCGGAACACTCTCCACGATTCGTGACAAGACCTCTACACCGTGTCACCTAGGTCACAGGCCGGTACGAGGCTCTTGTTGGAGATCCGGCGCTGTGCTGGAATTCCACGCACCGCCGCGGGTTTCATGCCGGCGCGCAAGGGCGCAACGCAGCGCCGGGCAGCGGCGGGAGAAGGGGGAGGAAGCGCCGGTCAATCACGACCACCCATGGGGCAGTTCTTGGCCCCAAGACGCCGACACCGTCCCGCCGTGCAAGCGGAGGGACGCCTGGTCCAGAGGTTGCGACGCTAGTGCAGGGACGTTTCAAGAGGGATGGCAGCGCTGCGGCGGAACAGGAGCCGCGCGGCGGGACCGACCGCGGCTCCTCGCCCCAGCACGCCCACAACCAGGGACCGGCTGCGCCCGGCGACAGCGGTGACCGTGCCGCGCGCCCCGGTGCGTCGGCGCCCTCGGGCGACGGGTCGGTTTCGGCGAGGCTGAAGAGCCTCCGCGCACCCAAGAGCCCCACCGACACCGGATCGCGAATAGCGCTCCGCAACTGGCGCATCAGCACGCGTCTGGTCTCACTGCTCACCCTGCCGGTCGTCGCGGCGACCACGCTGGGTGGACTCCGTATCCAGGAGTCCATGGACGACATGAAGCAGCTGGACCACATGCAGCTGCTGACCAAGATGACCCAGGAGGCCACCGAGCTGGCACAGGCGCTCCAGGCGGAGCGCGACCTGTCCGCCGGCCCGCTGGCCAACGGCACCCCTGAGACCGACTTCAAGGTCTCCGGGCCGCGTACGCAGACCGACCGTGCCCGCAAGGCCTTCCTCGAGGCCACGCGTGACATCCCCAACACGGACGACGACGAGGCGCTGGAGTCCATCCGCGCCAACGCGAACCAGATCGCCGTACAGGTCAACACCCTCAACAACATCCGGGACGGGGCCTACGCCCCGGACGTCCCCAACTCCATGACCGTGGAGCGCTACAGCCGGCTCATCGAGTCGCTGCTGAGCCTCTCCCAGGACATGGCGCAGGCGACCAGCAACCCGGAGATGATCAAGCGGACGCGCGCCCTGGCCGCGTTCTCCTCCGCCAAGGAGTACGCGTCCATCCAGCGCGCGATCATCGCCGCGGCACTGCCAGGCGGCAGCGACGCGAAGGCCCCGGGGCTGTCGGAGAACGACCGCCTCTACGGCAAGGCCGCCATGGAGAACGGCGAGACCGAGCTCAAGGCTTTCAAGTCGATCTACGAGTCCTCCGGCGGCGACTCCGAGGACCTCACCGCCACGATGGAGAACGGCAACCCGATCATCGCGTCCTCCGAGGCGTACGCCAACCGCGTGCTGGACACGAAGGACGCGCTGAAGCGGCTGCCCGAGCGCTCGCACCTGGACTGGACCGACGACTACTCGGTCCGCATCAACGCGATGAAGCAGATCGAGGGCACGCTGCTCGACCAGATGGAGAACAAGGCCCGTGAGCTGCGCGAGGAGTCGCAGCGCGAGGCCATCATCAACGGTGCGCTGATCCTCGTCGTCCTCGGCGTCTCGCTCGTCGGCGCGTTCGTCGTGGCCCGATCCATGATCCGTTCGCTGCGGCGGCTGCAGGACACGGCGACCAAGGTCGCCCAGGACCGCCTGCCCGAGCTCGTCAAGCAGCTGTCCGAGGCCGACCCGCAGGACGTCGACACCTCCGTCGAGTCCGTCGGTGTGCACTCCCGGGACGAGATCGGCAAGGTGGCCGCGGCCTTCGACGACGTGCACCGCGAGGCGGTCCGCCTCGCCGCCGAGCAGGCCCTCCTCCGGGGCAACGTCAACGCGATGTTCACCAACCTCTCGCGCCGCAGCCAGGGTCTTATCCAGCGTCAGCTCTCGCTCATCTCGGAGCTGGAGTCCCGCGAGGCCGACCCCGACCAGCTGTCCTCACTCTTCAAGCTCGACCACCTCGCGACCCGTATGCGCCGGAACGGCGAGAACCTCCTCGTCCTCGCGGGCGAGGAGCCGGGCCGCCGGTGGACCCGGCCGGTCCCGCTGGTCGACGTGCTCCGTGCCGCCGCCTCCGAGGTGGAGCAGTACGAGCGCATCGAACTGGCCGCCGTCCCCGCGACCGAGGTCGCCGGCCGCGTCGTCAACGACCTTGTGCACCTGCTCGCCGAGCTGCTCGAGAACGCCACGTCGTTCTCCTCACCGCAGACCAAGGTCAAGGTCACCGGTCACGCCCTGCCCGACGGCCGGGTGCTCGTCGAGATCCACGACACCGGCATCGGCCTCTCCCCCGAGGACCTCGCCGCGATCAACGAGCGGCTCGCGTCGCCTCCCACCGTGGACGTCTCGGTCTCCCGTCGAATGGGCCTGTTCGTGGTCGGCCGCCTGTCCCTGCGACACGGCATCCGTATCCAGCTGCGCCCCTCCGACTCCGGTGGCACCACCGCGCTGGTCATGCTCCCCGTCGATGTCGCCAACGGCGGCAAGAAGGCGCCCGCCAAGCCCGGTGCGGGCGGCCAGGGCGCCGTTCCCCCGGCGCCGGCGGGCCGTCCCGGTGCTCCGGCCGGCGGCAGCCGTCCGGGCCTCGGCGGCGCGGGTGGCGGCACGCCTGCGGGCGGCCGGCTCGGCGCGGGTGCCCCTCGCGGCCAGGTCGGTGCCGGTACGGCTCCGCGCGCCGCGCTCCCGGGTCGTGACGGGGCTCCGGCTCCGCGCCCCGGACAGGGCGGTGGCCAGGGCACGGCCCAGCAGGACGCCTCGCGTCAGGGCGCCGGTTTCGGTGCGCATCGCGGTGCGCAGGGCGCCCCGGCCCGTAACGAGGCCCCCAGGCAGAGCGGTTTCCAGCAGAACGCGCCCGGCACGGGTGACCGCGGCCGGCAGCTGCCCCCCACGGGCGGCCCGCGTGCCGAGCTGCCCGGCGGTCCCGGCGGCCGCCGCGACGAGTCCGTACCGCCGCGTCAGCAGCGCCCGCAGACCACCAGCTGGGGCAGCGAGCAGCCGCCGGTCCCGCAGCAGCGTCCGGCATCCGACGCGCCGCGCGGCCACGAGGACCACGCCGCTACGGCGGAGTTCCCCCGCCCGAAATACGGAAGCACCCCCCAGGCCGCAGGCTATGGAGGAGCCCAGCCGCGCGGCGACCGGTCCACGGGGCAGTTCGCCCGCCCTGACGTGTACGGCAACTCCGCTCCGCAGCAGCCGGCGCCCGCCCAGCAGCGCGACACCTCGAGTTTCGCGCCGCAGCGCCCCGCCGGGGGCGCCTCCCAGGGAAGCGCGGCGGGGCTGCCCGCCCCGTACCAGCCGGAGGCGCTGCCGCCGGCCTCGGGTCCCGGGGACGGCCGGACGCCGCTGTACGACACCCTTGAGACGAACTGGTTCCACGGTGGGCCGGGCGGCCGGTCCGCCGAGCAGAACCCCGGTGTCCCGCAGGCGTCGCCGGAGCGCACCGCTCCGCCGATGCCCCAGCGCACCCCCGCGCCGAGCCCGGCAACCCCGGGCAACGCGCAGAACGCGAACGGTGCCGCGTGGCGCACGTCGCCCAATGACGAGTTGGTACGCCAGGCCGAGCGGGTCAGGAAGCCCGCGGCCGGCGGCGTCACCACCTCGGGTCTGCCCCGCCGGGTCCCGCGCGCCAACCTCGTGCCGGGCACCGCGCAGGAGCAGAGTCACCAAAGTGGTCCGCAGGTCTCTCGTGCGCCCGATGACGTGCGCGGCCGACTGACCAACCTCCGACGCGGTATCCAGCAGGGCCGGCAGCAGAACAGCACGACCGGCAGCTTCAACCTCGGCCCCACCCACCAGCAGGAGCGTTAGTTGAGCCCGATGAGCCAGGCGGCGCAGAATCTGAACTGGTTGATCACCAACTTCGTGGACAACACCCCTGGGGTGTCCCACACAGTGGTGGTCTCCGCCGACGGTCTTCTGCTGGCCATGTCCGAAGGCTTTCCCCGTGACCGTGCCGACCAGCTTGCCGCGGTCGCATCGGGGCTGACCTCGCTGACCGCGGGAGCGTCCCGGATCTTCGAAGGCGGCCCGGTCAGCCAGACCGTGGTCGAAATGGAACGCGGTTTCCTGTTCCTGATGTCGGTCTCCGACGGCTCCTCGCTGGCCGTGCTCGCGCACCCCGACTGCGACATCGGCCTCGTGGGCTACGAGATGGCTCTCCTGGTCGACAGGGCCGGCAGTGTGCTCACGCCGGACCTGCGGGCCGAGCTCCAGGGAAGCCTGCTGCACTGAGTCACTGTTCCCCCCACGTACAGACGCAGGTGCTCCAATGCACTCCACCGCACAGTCATCCGTCAGGCTGCCTTTAGGCCCCCCACCGGCCCACTCAGACGGCACGCAGACCACGTGTTGTCACGCCCGGAGGATTCATGACCCCGCCACCCGCCTCTCACGATCCGTACGGCGCCTCGCTGGACGCCTACGGAGATGAGGGCGATCAGCCGCTGGTCCGTCCGTACGCCATGACCGGCGGCCGGACCCGGCCGCGCTACCAGCTCGCCATCGAGGCGCTGGTCAGCACCACGGCCGACCCGGCACTCCTTGCCGGGCTGCTCCCCGAGCACCAGCGGATCTGCCACCTGTGCCGGGAGGTCAAGTCGGTGGCAGAGATCTCTGCTCTGCTGTCGATGCCGCTCGGCGTTGCCCGGATCCTCGTCGCCGACCTGGCGGAGGCGGGCATGGTGGCCATCCACCAGCCGGGCAACGGAGAGGCCGGCGGCACGCCGGATGTGACACTGCTCGAAAGGGTGCTCAGTGGACTTCGCAAGATCTAGCGGCGACGCGGCCCGATCGACCACCAGCGCGAAGATCGTGGTGGCGGGCGGCTTCGGCGTGGGCAAGACCACGTTCGTCGGCGCCGTCTCGGAGATCAACCCGCTGCGTACCGAAGCCGTCATGACGTCCGCGTCGGCCGGCATCGACGACCTCACCCACACCGGAGGCAAGACCACCACCACGGTGGCCATGGACTTCGGCCGCATCACCCTGGACCAGGACCTGATCCTGTACCTCTTCGGTACCCCCGGTCAGGACCGCTTCTGGTTCATGTGGGACGATCTGGTCCGCGGCGCCATCGGCGCCGTCGTGCTGGTGGACACGCGACGCCTCGCCGACTGCTTCCCGGCGGTCGACTACTTCGAGAACAGCGGCCTGCCGTTCGTCATCGCCCTCAACGGCTTCGAGGGGCATCAGCCCTACAACCCGGAGGAAGTCCGCGAAGCACTCCAGATCGGCCCTGACACCCCGATCATCACCACTGACGCCCGCCACCGCGCGGACGCCAAGAGCGCCCTCATCACGCTCGTCGAGCACGCCCTCATGGCGCGGCTCAAGTAGACAGCGTTATACGGCAGTTGTCGTAGTTGTGGAGGCTCGGGCCGTGTCTTTTGACACGGTCCGCCTCCATGTTCATAACATTTCGACAGAGAATTGACGCGCAGCGAACACCCGCCGCACACGGCTGATATCACTGCGCCACATGAGCCTCGCCTTTTGACGAGGCTCGTTCTTTATGCCCGATTTATCTGAGGCGTAGGCCACTCGGAATCACAGATTCCAGGTGTTTGGAACGGGACCCTTCGACGTGCTGAAATTCTCGAACTCCCGAGTAGTACGGCTCTGAACGAAAAAACGGCACAACCTAGGTGCCGACGCCGAGAGGTTGTTGGTCGAGTGAGGCGAAGCAAGAACAGCTCCGCAGAGCAGCAGGCGCGGGGCAACTTCACCCCGCCGCCGCGCACAGCGGCGTCGCCTGTGGATGTGTCGGGTACCTCCGGTGCTTCCCCGGCCGCCGGCAGCACAAGCCGGCTGTCCCCGCGCAACTGGCGGGTACCGACCCGCCTGAACGCGATCCTGCTCATCCCCGTCATCGTCGGACTGGTGATGGGCGGCTTCCAGGTCAAGACCTCGATCGACACCTGGAGCGAAGCGCAGGACGCCGAGAAGACGGCGCTCGTCGTGCGTGCTGCCTCCGAGTACGGCCAGGCGCTGCTGAACGAGCGTGACCTGACGGCCCAGCCTCTGCTGCTGGCCACCAGTGCCGACGCCCGCAAGGGTCCCGTCATCCGTGACGCGTACGCGAACACGGATGCCGCCAAGGCCAAGTTCGACAAGGTCATCGAGCAGATGCCGCAGACGGAAGGCCTCAAGCGCCGTCTGAACCTGTTCCGCAAAGCGGAGCCGTCGCTCGAGAAGCTCCGCGGGGCCGCCTACACCAAGGCGCTCGACCCGGTGCAGACCGAAGAGGGCTACGTCGCCGTCCATCACTACCTGATGGAGTTCTCCAACGAGCTCGGCCTCGGCACCGGCAACATCACCAGCTACGGCCGTACCGTCTACGCCGTCCAGCTGGCCAAGGCCGCCACGTCCCTGCAGCGCTCCATCGGCATGCACCTGCTGGTCCGGCCCAGCAAGGACCAGGGCGTCCTCAATCGCCAGCTCGTGGCGTTCAACTCGTACAACTACCTCGAGCAGATCGCCATCGGCGAGTACGTCTCCGGCGGTACGCAGGCCGAAGTGGACCGGCTCAAGGAGGTCATGACCACCAAGGCCGCCGAGGGCAAGAAGCGGCTGGCGGCCGCGGGGCTGACTCCCCCTGAGGGTCAGGACGGTTCCGTCCTGACCGGCATGGCCACCCAGATCGGCCAGGGCGTGTCGCCCGACAAGCTCAAGACGCAGGACATCACGCCCCAGACCTGGTTCGGCGGATCCACCGCGAAGTTCGACGGCTACACCGAGATCGAGAAGAGCCTCGTCGACCGGGCCGTGGAAGAAGCGGCGGCCATCTCCGACGACGCCAAGAGCGACGCCATCGTCAACGGCGCCATCGTCGTCATCGCCCTGCTGACCGCCTTCATCCTGGCCGGTCTCATGGCCCGCCAGATGAGCCGCTCGATGCGCCAGCTGCGCACCGCCGCCTTCGGTATCGCCGAGCAGCGTCTTCCGATGCTGGTCGACCAGCTCTCGCGCACCGAGCCGGGCCGGGTCGACACCCGGGTCCAGCCGATCCCGATCGACACCCAGGACGAGATCGGCGAGGTCGCCCGCGCCTTCGACCAGGTCCACCGCGAGGCCGTCCGGCTCGCCGCCGAGCAGGCCATGCTCCGTGGCAACGTCAACGCGATCTTCACCAACCTCTCGCGCCGCAACCAGTCGCTGATCGAGGGCCAGCTGACCCTGATCACCGACCTGGAGAACAACGAGGCCGACCCGGACCAGCTGGAGAACCTCTTCAGGCTGGACCACCTGGCGACCCGTATGCGCCGCAACGGCGAGAACCTCCTCGTCCTCGCGGGCGAGGAGCCCGGCCGGCGCTGGAACCAGCCGGTTCCGCTGGTCGACGTGCTGCGCGCCGCCTCCTCCGAGGTGGAGTCCTACGAGCGCATCGAGCTCACGGGCGTCCCGGAGACGGACATCCACGGCCAGGCCGTGACCGACCTCGTGCACCTGCTCGCCGAGCTGCTGGAGAACGCGACGACGTTCTCCTCCCCGCAGACCAAGGTTCGCGTGACGGCCACCCGGCTGCCCGACGGTCGCGTCATGATCGAGATCCACGACAAGGGCATCGGCCTGACGGCCGAGGACTTCGCCGACATCAACCACAAGCTGGCCAACCCGCCGACGGTGGACGCCGCCGTCTCGCAGCGCATGGGCCTGTTCGTGGTCGGCCGACTCGCCGACCGGCACGGCGTCCGCGTCCAGCTGCGCCCCTCGGGCGAGCAGGCCGGCACCACCTCTCTCGTCATGCTTCCCGACGCCATCACCCACGGTGGCGGCGGCGAGGCACTGCCCGAGGACGACTTCACGGTCTCCTCGATCATCCCGGAGCAGCTGCAGCAGTCGTACGAGTCGTACGAGTCGTACGACAGCCCCCCGATGCGCACGGCGGCGGAGCTCGGCTTCGACGACTCCCGCTACGAGCAGCCCGCGGACTCCTCACAGCTCGACCCGGTCGGCCGCTCGCTGGCCCGCGAGGAGCGGCGTGCCGCCCTCGAGGCCCAGGCGCACGGCGGTGAGCGCCCGCTCTACCGCGACGAGCAGGGGTACGCCCAGGACGAGCAGGGGTACGCCCAGGACGGTCAGGGATACGCCCAGGACGGTCAGGAGTACGGCTCCGGGTACGACCAGGGCTACTCCCAGGACTACGCACAGGACCAGCAGACGGCGTACGACGACTACCAGGCACCGGGCGGCTACCCCGAGACCCAGGAGTCTGCGCAGCACTCGGCAGAGGCCTATACGGAAGCCGGCTACCAGGCTCCGCAGGGCTCCCAGCCGCAGTACGACGCCTCGTACGACTCTCCGGCCCATCAGTCGGAGTGGTCGGCTCAGGACGGCTATCAGACCGCGTACGAGCCGGAGTACCGGACCGAATCGGAATCTGCCCCGGACGCTCCCACGAGCGCGCCCGAGCGCGTAGGCTTTGATCGTCCGGGACCCTCTCCGAGCAACAGCCACGAGCGGACGACCTCCGGCCTTCCCAAGCGCGGCAGCAGCCAGCCGTCGCAGCAGTGGCAGCAGCCCGCCGAACAGGCGCCGCAAGCTTCACCGAGCGGGCGGCCCACCATCGGCGGCCGCGGCACCGGCTTCGGCTTCGGTACCTCCTCCGACTCAGGCTCCGACACCGGCTCCGGCCCCGGCGAATGGCGTTCGAAGAACGACGAGCGCTGGCAGCGGGCGGAGAAGCTTCGCGACCCGAAGGCGGGAGGAGTCACCTCCTCCGGTCTCCCCCGGCGCGTGCCCAAGGCCAACCTGGTCGAGGGCACCGCGGAGCAGACGCCGCAGGGCGGCCCCCAGGTCTCCCGCGCCCCCGAAGACGTGCGCGGCAGGTTGAGCAACCTGCGTCGCGGCGTCCAGAAGGGACGCAACGCGGGGACGGACACGAACGGACCGGCCACTTACGATCGACAGAGTGGCCCGGGTAGTACCTACAACCAGGAGCGTTAGTGTGAGCCCGATGAGCCAGGCGGCGCAGAATCTGAACTGGTTGATCACCAACTTCGTGGACAACACCCCTGGGGTGTCCCACACCGTGGTGGTCTCCGCCGACGGACTCCTGCTGGCGATGTCCGAAGGTTTCCCGCGCGACCGCGCCGATCAGCTGGCGGCTGTCGCCTCCGGTCTGACCTCGCTGACCGCTGGAGCATCCCGGATCTTCGAAGGCGGCGCTGTCAACCAGACAGTTGTGGAGATGGAGCGCGGCTTCCTCTTCATCATGTCCATCTCCGACGGATCCTCGCTGGCCGTTCTGGCCCACCCCGATGCCGACATCGGCCTGGTGGGCTACGAGATGGCCCTCCTGGTGGACCGTGCAGGCAGCGTGCTCACCCCGGACCTGCGGGCGGAGCTCCAGGGAAGTCTTCTCAACTAACAGGCAGACAGTGCGTTTCACGCCACCGCACCGTAAGGTGCGGTGGCGCGGCTCCACAGGGACAGGGACCGGCGACCGGCAGTCGGAGGAGGAAACGTGGCAACACCCCCAGGCGGACGCCCCTATGAAGGTGGTCATCAGCCTTCGGGCGATCACTCGGCGAACCGCTTCAACTTTCCTTCGACGCCGAGCAGACAGGGCGCTCAGGGGCCCTATCAGCAGCAGCAGTCTCCGTACGACCCGTCGTACGACCAGCCGATGGGCCCGGGGGGACACCCCCGGATCCAGCCGGTGCAGCCGCGGAAGGCTCCTCAGCCGTCGCCGGCATCGGGCGGCAGCAACCCGTTGGTGCGCCCGTACGCCATGACCGGCGGCCGGACCCGGCCGCGCTACCAGCTCGCCATCGAGGCGCTGGTGAGCACCACGGCCGATCCGTCCAGGCTGCAAGGGCAGTTGCCCGAGCACCAGCGGATCTGCCGGCTGTGCTTCGAGATCAAGTCGGTCGCCGAGATCTCGGCCCTTCTCTCCATCCCCCTCGGCGTTGCCCGGATCCTCGTCGCCGACCTGGCGGAGGCCGGACTTGTCGCCATTCACCAGCCCGGCGGCGACGAGTCCGCCGGCGGCCAGCCAGCCGTGACACTGCTCGAAAGGGTGCTCAGTGGACTTCGCAAGCTCTAGCGGCGGTGCAGCCCGCTCAACCACCAGCGCGAAGATCGTGGTGGCGGGCGGCTTCGGCGTGGGCAAGACCACGTTCGTCGGCGCCGTCTCGGAGATCAACCCGCTGCGTACCGAAGCCGTCATGACGTCCGCATCGGCCGGCATCGACGACCTCACCCACACCGGCGACAAGACCACCACCACGGTGGCCATGGACTTCGGCCGCATCACCCTGGACCAGGACCTGATCCTGTACCTCTTCGGCACCCCGGGCCAGGACCGCTTCTGGTTCATGTGGGACGACCTGGTCCGCGGCGCCATCGGCGCCGTCGTCCTCGTCGACACCCGCCGGCTCGCCGACTGCTTCCCCGCGGTCGACTACTTCGAGAACAGCGGCCTGCCGTTCGTCATCGCCCTCAACGGCTTCGACGGACACCAGCCCTACAACCCGGAGGAAGTCCGCGAAGCACTCCAGATCGGCCCCGACACCCCGATCATCACCACCGACGCCCGCCACCGCGCGGACGCCAAGAGCGCCCTCATCACGCTCGTCGAGCACGCCCTCATGGCGCGCCTGCGGTAGGTCCGCACCGGATCCCTGTCCGGCCGTGGGAAAGGCTCCGCACTCCGAAAGGAGTGCGGAGCCTTTCCTCGTGGCCGCCGGATCACCCTGGCCTGCCTGCCCGGAGCGAACGACCTCCCCAAGGCCTGTGTCTGTGCACGCCCTTGGGCGTCACGGGGGGGGCGAGTCACCGACGACCCTGGCACTCTTTGTGACCGTCGGCGTCCCGGCCCGCGCTGCGGCACGCCCCGCCGTACCCGGCTACGACGGCCGACCGCCGGCGGCACGCCGAGCGGTGTCAGGGGACGGCCTTCGGCGGCCTGAGCCGGGACGCAGTGCCGCAGGAGGCCAGGGGCCGTCAGACGACGGCTGGGAACGCGCAGGGCCCCCGCTCGCAGTCGCGCGAGCGGGGGCCCTGCGGCGGCCTCGAGAGGCCGTACGGGTGTGTCAGCCCTGCCAGCTGTGGGCCGCGCGGAAGCCCGGCTGGCGCTCCAGCCGGCGCCAGCCGGCCGTGGAGCGGCCGCGGTGGGGCTGGGGAGTGGTGGTGGACGCTGCACGGGCCAGGAGGACCGCGGTGATGGCCGCCAGTTCCTCAGGGGCCGCCTGGCCCTTCTCGACGCGCAGGAGGGAGGAGGAGTCGGTCGGAGTGCTCATGAGCTTCGTGGCTCCAGTCTCGTCAGTCTCGTCGCAGGGTCACTGCGGGGGGTTGCCGTGCTTGCGCGACGGCAGGTCTGCGTGCTTGGTGCGGAGCATCGCGAGCGAGCGGATGAGCACCTCGCGGGTCTCGGCCGGGTCGATGACGTCGTCGACCAGTCCGCGCTCCGCTGCGTAGTAGGGGTGCATCAGCTCGGCCTTGTACTCCTTGACCATTCGCTTGCGCATGGCCTCGGGGTCGTCGGCGTCGGCGATCTGCCGGCGGAAGATGACGTTGGCGGCACCCTCGGCGCCCATCACCGCGATCTCGTTGGTCGGCCAGGCGTAGGTGAGGTCCGCGCCGATGGACTGGGAGTCCATGACGATGTACGCACCGCCGTACGCCTTGCGCAGGATCAGCGAGATCCTCGGCACCGTGGCGTTGCAGTACGCGTACAGCAGCTTCGCCCCGTGCCGGATGATTCCACCGTGCTCCTGGTCGACGCCCGGCAGGAAGCCGGGCACGTCCAGCAGGGTGATGATCGGGATGTTGAAGGCATCGCACATCTGCACGAAGCGCGCTGCCTTCTCGGAGGCTTCGATGTCCAGGACACCGGCCAGGGACTGCGGCTGGTTGGCGACGATGCCGACCACCTGACCGTTGAGCCGGGCGAGCGCGCAGATGATGTTGCGGGCCCACCGCTCGTGAATCTCGAGGTAGTCGCCGTCGTCGACGAGCTCCTCGATGACCTTGTGCATGTCGTACGGGCGGTTGCCGTCCGCCGGGACCAGGTCGAGCAGCACGTCCGAGCGACGCTCGGACGGGTCGTCCGCCTGGACGGACGGCGGGTTCTCCCGGTTGTTGGAGGGCAGCATCGAGAGCAGGTAGCGCACCTCGGCGATGCAGGTCTCCTCGTCGTCGTACGCGAAGTGCGCGACGCCCGAGGTCTCGGCGTGCACATCCGCGCCACCCAGCCCGTTCTGGGTGATCTCCTCACCGGTGACCGCCTTGACGACGTCCGGGCCGGTGATGAACATCTGCGAGGTCTCGCGGACCATGAACACGAAGTCGGTGAGCGCCGGCGAGTACGCCGCGCCGCCCGCGCACGGGCCGAGCATCACGCTGATCTGCGGGATGACGCCGGACGCCCGGGTGTTGCGCTGGAAGATGCCGCCGTATCCGGCGAGCGCGGAGACGCCTTCCTGAATACGGGCGCCGGCTCCGTCGTTCAGGGAGACGAGCGGCGCGCCGGCCGAGATGGCCATGTCCATGATCTTGTGGATCTTGGTGGCGTGGGCCTCGCCGAGCGCGCCGCCGAAGATCCGGAAGTCGTGCGCGTAGACGAAGACCGTACGGCCCTCGACCGTGCCCCAGCCGGTGATGACACCGTCGGTGTACGGCTTCTTGGCCTCGAGACCGAACCCGGTGGCCCGGTGCCTGCGCAGTTGCTCGACCTCGCGGAACGAGCCCTCGTCCAGCAGCAGCTCGATACGCTCGCGGGCGGTCAGCTTGCCCTTGGCGTGCTGGGCCTCGGTGGCACGGTCGCTGGGTCCGCGCCGGGCCTCCTCGCGGCGGGCGTGCAGCTCGGCCACGCGGCCGCGCGCGTCGACGGCCTCGACGGCGTCGACGACCTCGGCTGCGTCGCTGGTGGTCTCGTCCAAAACGGTCATGCATCGACCCTACGGATCAGACCAAGAAAACCCTGCCGTCCACTCCGTACAGTCTCGCGCCCGATCTGCTGTCGGTGTCCCACAGAACCATTTCGCACTGAGCGTCATTCACCATCCGGGGATGGCCTGCCGTTGTGGAGGTCTTACAACACTGTTCAGCCGAGCGTCACCTCATACGCCTGCCCCGTCCCGGCGATTCCCGGGGACGTGCAGCCGAGGCACCCCGCCCTGCGGCAAGCGCCTCGGCGGACGCATCCTTGCTGATCACCGGCCCTGCGCGACAGCCGGGGACCTTCACAGGGGGCGCGTGGGCACGCCGCGACGGGCGGCCCACCTTACCGAGCCGCCAGAAGTTCGCGGCCGTTGACCCAAGCGGGTGATCGACCACCGCCCGGCAGGCGGCTCACGAGGCACCGGGACCGGGGACGACCAGGCATCCGAGACGAGCGCGAGCGCACTGAGAGCGGAGCGGCATTTCATTGCGGGGCCTCCTGCCCGTGACCGGGGGCCTCGACGACTCCTGGAGTGAAACTTCCCCGAAGATGTTGAACTTTGAACGGAATGCGTCTACAGTCAATTTCGTTGAAGCTTAAACAACAGCGCTCCGGCGCCCGTCCCCAGGGAGCAGTCATGGGTCTCTTCAACCGCAAGAACACCGACGTCACCGTCTCGCAGGCCGTCTCCACCCTGGAGGTGGACCCGGCACTGGCGGCACTGAGCGGCGACTACACCATCGACCCCGCGCACAGCAGCATCGGTTTCACCGTCCGTCATGCCATGGTCACGAACGTCCGGGGCAGCTTCGGCTCCCACGAGGGCACCCTTTCGCTGGACGGCGCGGACCCCTCCCGCTCCACCGCCGCGATCGACGTCGACATCGCCAGCATCGACACCGGCATCGCCGACCGCGACGGCCACCTGCGCAGCGGTGATTTCTTCGACGCCGAGAAGTTCCCGAGGATGAGCTTCCGCTCCACCGGCGCCGAGCAGCTGGGCGGCGACAAGTACCGGATCACCGGCGATCTGACGATCAAGGACGTGACCCGTCCGCTCACCATCGACCTGGACTTCAACGGCTCCGCCACCGACGCGTACGGCAACGAGCGCGTGGGCTTCGAGGGCGGTACCGAGATCCTGCGCTCCGACTGGGGCCTGACCTGGAACGCGGCGCTGGAGGCCGGCGGCGTGATGGTCAGCGACAAGGTGAAGCTCACCTTCGACATCTCCGCGATCAAGGCCGCGCCGCAGGCCGCCTGATCCGACCGCACGCACCACCTGACGTGCGCACCGCCACGGCGGGGCCGGGAGCCACCCGGCCCCGCCGGCCTGCGTCACGGGGTCTGCGTCGTCTCTCAGAGTCCGTCGGTGAACAGCAGACGGTTGGGCGAGCTGTCGCCGGTGGCTGCCACCACGTCCTTGGTGGACTGGTCGGCCAGCCAGTCGGCGACCTCCGCCACGGACGCGGCCGGGTGCGCCGACTTGTAGAGCGCGGCGACACCCGCGACGTGCGGCGAGGCCATGGACGTACCGCTCAGAGTCCGGGCACCGCCGCCGAGCCTGGCCGAGACGATGGAAGCACCAGGGGCGTACAGCCACAGGCATGCGCCGTAGTTGGAGAAATCCGTCTCCTTGTCGGAACGATTGGTCGCGCCGACGGTCACCGCGCGCTCCGCGGACGCCGGGGAGATCTGGCAGGCGTCCTGCGAGGAGTTGCCCGCGGCGACCACCGGCAGGACGCCGCTGTCCGCGACGGCGGTGGCCGCGCTGTTCACCGCGAAGGACCTGCCGCCGCCGAGCGAGGCGTTGAGCACGGCCGGCTGCCGGGCGTTGGCGGCCACCCAGTCGAACCCGGCGATCACCCCCGACCAGCTGCCCGAGCCCTCGCAGCTGAGGACCCGGACGCTGACCAGGGTCGCCTTGCGGGCCACACCGTACGTACTGCCGCCGACGGTGCCGGCGACATGGGTGCCGTGACCGTTGCAGTCCGCGCCTCGCCGCCCGTCACCGACGGAGTCGTAGCCGAACACCGCGCGCCCGCCGAACTCGGCGTGGGCGTAGTCGATACCGGTGTCGAGGATGTACACGAGGGTGCCCTGCCCGTCGCCGCTCGCGGTGAACGAGCCGCTGAGCGGCAGACTCCGCTGGTCGATGCGGTCCAGGCCCCAGGAGGCGGCCCGCGCCCGGGGGACGCCGCCGCCCGTCTCGAAGGCCGTCACCTTGGCGTCCTCCTCGACGGACATGACGCCTGGCGTCCGGCGCACCGTCTGCAACTGGGACGGGTTGAGTGCGGCCGCGAAACCTCGCATGGCCGACGTGTAGGTGAAGAGGGGCTTGACGCCGAAGCGGCCGGGCACCTCGGCCGCGGCAACGGTCTTGCTGAGGCGCACGATGTAGTGGCCGGGCACGGCGTTGGCCGAGCGGTGCAGCGGGGCGAGCCGGGGGACGGGGGCGGGGTCGGACTGGGCGGCGGCCGGGAGGGTGGCGGCAGCGGTCATCACCGCGGTGGTGACCGCTGCCGCCACGAGGGCGCAGAACCTCGTTCTCTTTCGCATGGGGACGAGGCAAGCACCGCGGCCGATCGCGATCAATCACCGACCGTGGCTATTAACTACTTTCGGTAGTGAAGTCGTTCCCTGCCCCGCCGATTGCCGTACAGGCAGGACGGGCACAGGGGCGGTGCACCCCGGGCCGGACAGGGCCTAGAACCCGCCGCCCCCGTCGAAGCCACCGCCGCCGCCCCAGTCACCGCCGCCGCCCCAGCCCCCTCCCCCGCCGAAGTCGGAGGAGTTGAAGTCGCCGCCGGAGTAGTCACCGCCCGAGTAGTCACCGAAGTCGCCGCCGCCGTACTCGGCGGCGTACGCCGGGGTAGAGAGCATGCTGCCGAGCACCGTGCCCGCCAGCAGGCCGGGCAGGAGGCCGCCGCCGAAGTAGCCGCCCGCCCACGGGCCGTACGCCGGGCCCGCCTCCCAGTAGGGCCTGCGGCCGTAGTCCGTGTCGACGGTGCGGGCCATCGGGTCCTGGCCGGACTCGAGGCGCGCCGCGTCCGCCGCGCAGACGGGGACATCGCGGGCGGTGCCGGCGGCCGGGGACCAGGAGACGTCGGCGACCGAGGGTCCGTGGCGGGGGTCGAAGAAGCAGGGCGCGCGGCGCTCGGGCACCGGCCTGTCCTCGCGACGTGCGGCCAGCACCACCAGCGAGTGGCGGCCGTCCTCCAGTGCCTCGGTGACCGCGCGCACGTCGGAGGGGTGCTTGGCCGCGCCCATGCGCGATTTGGCCGTGTCGTAGGAATCCAGCGCCCGCTCGTAGTCGGCGCGCATCGTGTCGTCGGCGCCCTTCTCCGAGGGGTGGAAGTCGAGGCGGTCGAGTTCCTCGCCGAAGGCGGTGATGTCCTCGTCGACCACCACGCGGAGCTTCTCGAGTGCGGCCCGCTCCTCCTCGGACTTGCGGCGCCGCTTGCCGCGGACGACCACGAATGCGGTGGTGCCCCCGGCGGCGAGGACCGCTCCGAGGGTGATCAGGCCGGCGGCGCTCACTCCGCCGTCGACGCCCGGGCCGGTGTTCCAGGAGGCGGGGGCGCTGCCGCGGGTCTGCGGGAGCGCCTGGTCGACGAAGTTGTCGAGCTGGGTGGCCGCGTCCACCGGGCCGGTCGCCTTCACCGCGTCGGTGAGGTTGTCGACGGCCTGGCGTGACATGACGCTGCGGTCCGCTCCCGCGTCGAAGCCGTCGCCGAGCCGGATGGCGTACAGGCCGGTGATCCCGGTCTCGGTGCGGACGGTTCGCAGAATGCTGTCCGCCGGGAAGGCGGAGGTCTCGGGCAGCACGGCGACGAAGACCGGCTTGTCCGCGTCCTTGATCTTCTGGGCCAGGGCGTCGGCCTCGGCCGGGGACAGCTGGCCCGCGGCGCCCGGGTCCACGTAGACGGGGCCCTCCTTGAGCGCCTCGGCCACGGTCTCGGGACCGGTGGCCGCGGGCGCCCCCGGCGCCGCCCCGAGGGCGGCTGCCGAGAGCGCGAGCAGCAGACCGGACAGTGCAGTGAACAGCCTGGTCTTCATATCATCGAAACTACCTGAAAGGGGTTGATTTCGGGCGTCTGTCGAGGTATGGGTTTCAGGCCGCCCGGTAGGCCTGGGTCAGCTTGGCGACCGCACCGGCCGGACGGCCCGCGAGCAGCAGACGGTCCGCGTCGGCGAAGGGCTTCGCCGACGCCTCGGTGAGATGACCGCCCACCCTCTGCTGGGTGATCAGCCTGGCCAGGGTGACCAGCTCCCTCGCCTCGGGGGACCTCGCCCGGCCGGTCGCCTCCAGGACCTTCGCCGCGATGCCGATCGCCTTGAGGGTGAGCTCGCCGCCGGCGGGTGTCTTCCGCAGCGTGGTCAGGCCCCAGCCGTAGGGGAACTGCGGATCGTACGACGCGTCACCGACGTTGATCGGCAGCTGGGCCTCGGACTTCGGCCAGGTGACCGGAAGCTGTCCGGTGAACGGGCGCCTGCCGTACAGGACGTCGGCGACCCCGTCGCCCTCGGTGCCCGGCAGCCAGGAGGCGACGAGCGCGTCGATGCCGCCGAGCCGGTCGCCGATGAGCTGAGGGCGGCCGGACACGACGAGCACCGCGCACTTCATCGCTGCGCACACCTTGTCGACGGCGGCCTTGTCCGCGGCACCGAGCTCCAGGTCGTGACCGTTGCCCACATCGCCGATGCCCTCGGCGTACGGTGTCTCGCCGACGACGATCACCCCCACGTCATGGCCGCCGGTCGCCGCGGATGCGTCCTTGGAGTAGGTGATCTCCCTGTCGGGGGCTGCCTTCCTCATGCCCTCGAGGATGGTGGTGCCGGTGGTGATCCTCCCGGAGGAGCCCTGCCAGCTGATGGTCCAGCCGCCGGCCTGATTGCCGAGGTCGTCGGCGTTGGATCCCGCGACGTACACCTTCTGCGACGGCTTCAGCGGCAGCACACCGCCGTCGTTCTTCAGCAGCACCTGGGACTTGGCCGCGGCCTCACGGGCCACCGCCCGGTGTCCGGGCGAGCCGATCTCCGCGAGGTGGGTGGTGTCGGCGTACGGCTTCTCGAACAGGCCCAGCGTGAACTTCTGGGTCAGGATGCGGGACACGGCGTCGTCGATACGGGCCTGGCCGATCCGCCCGGCGACCACCTCGTCCTTGAGGGTCCTGGTGAAGTCCTGGTAGTTGGTCGGCACCATGATCATGTCGAGTCCGGCGTTGACCGAGGTGCGCACATCGCTGGGGTAGTCGCCGGGGATCTGGTCGATGGCCTGCCAGTCACTGATGACAAAGCCCTTGAAGCCCATGCGATCCTTCAGGACCCCGTTGATCATCTCGGCGTTGGCGTGCATCTTCACCGGACCCCGGTCGTCGCCGAGGATGTCGAGCGAGGAGTAGGAGGGCATGACGGTGCCGGCACCGCGCTCGACGGCCTCGGCGAACGGCGTGAGGTGGACCGCCTCCAGCTCCTCCCGCGTGACCTTGGTGACGCCCTGGTCGATCGTGTACGAGCCGGTGGCCGACGAGCCGAACGCCGTGCCGCCGTCACCGACGAAGTGCTTGGCGCTGGTCAGCACCTTGTCGTTGCGGTCCAGGTCCTTGCCGGACGCCGGGCCCTGCATCCCCTTGATCACGGTCTCCATGGCGGTGACCAGCGCCGGGTCCTCGCCGAAGGCCTCGTACGAGCGGCCCCAGCGCTCGTCGCGTGTCACACACAGGCAGGGCGCGAAGTCCCACGGGATGCCGGTGGCCCGGACTTCCTTGGCGGTGACCGCTCCGGCCCTCTCCGCGACCGCCGGATCGCGGGAGGCGCCGATGCCGATGTTGTGCGGCATGATCGTCGACCCGACGACGTTGTTGTGCCCGTGCACCGCGTCCACGCCGTAGATCAGCGGGATCTGGAACCGGGTGGCCTGGGCGCGCAGTTGGTAGGCATCGACCATCCTGGCCCAGGCCTCGGGCGCGTTCGGCGTCGGCACCGAACCGCCGCCGGAGAGCAGCGAGCCGAGATCGTAGGAGGCGATGTCCCCCTGGGATTTGAGCGCGTTGCGCTCGGCCTGGGTCATCTGGCCCGCCTTCTCGGCGAGGGACATCCGCGCGAGCAGGTCGGCGACGCGCTTCTTCACCGGGAGCTTCGCGTCGAGGTACGGCAGCCCGTGCGCGTTCACGACGACCTGCGGGGACTCGGCAGGGGACTTGGCGCCGGTCACGGTGAGCTCGAGCGGGATCGTCTCGGCGGACTCGGCCGCGCCGTCCTTCCTGGTGGGGACCGCGACCGTACGGGTCTCGCCCGAGGTCGTGCCGGCCGGGAAGGTGAGCGTGCCGGAGACCGGCGTGTAGTCCGTACCGGCCTCGGCGCTGCCGCCCGCGGTGGTGTACGCGACGGTGACGGGCTCGTCGATCGGTCCGGAACCGGTGGTGGCCACGGAGATCTTCACCTGGGCGGTGCCGCCCTCGGCGACCGGGTGGACGGCCGCGTCGGTGACCACTTTGGCGCTGAGGACCGGGTCGGCCTTGCCGTACAGCTCGACGCCGTCGAGGGCGAACGAGCCGGGGGCGCCCGTCGGCAGGGTGAGGGCGTACCCCCACGTCTCGTTCAGGCCGAGAACCTGGTCGATGCCGCCGACGGGCTGGTAGTCGGCGCGGTAGACGAAGTCCATGAAGGGGAGCTCGACAAGGTGCCAGCCCTCCCAGTCGTCGGTGAAGGACGTCGTCCACAGCTCGGACGCCTCGCCGTTGGCGCCGCCGTCCTTGATCTCGAAGTGGATGCGTTTGCCCGAACCGGGCGGCAGGGGCGCGGTGTTCTGGCCGTACCACCAGAAGCGGACGCCCTTGCGGCCGGTCCAGTCGTGGGCCGGCTTGTCGAAGGCGAAGTCGTGGGTGAGTCCGCCCCAGCCGCTGATGTCGTAGCTGCCTTCGAGGACCTTGCTGCCCTCGGGGGCGTCGGCGCGCTCCTTGAGCTCCAGCTTCGGCTGGTCGTCGGCGTCGCTGCCCCAGGTGAAGATGCCTTCGGCCGGCGGGTTCGCGAAGGGGATCTCGCCCTCGAACCGGTCGACGGGCACGGGCGCCGGGTCGTCGGCCGCGGCGGCGCTCGGCAGGGCGGCGGCCAGGAGGCTGCCGAGTACCGCCGTCGCCGCCATCACCGCCGTTCCCGTCCTCGACCGGGCTCTGAATCGTGGTCGTGTTCGTGGCATGACGGCTCCTTCGGTGGTCGACGGCGTGCGGGAGCGGGCGGTGTGCCGAGGCGGCGAGACGCCTGGCCGTAGAGCAGTGCTGGGTGGTGGTCAGCGGGTGGGCGCGGAGCCCCGGACGACGAGCTCGGTCGGCAGCACGACCGGCTCGGCCGGGACCGGCCCGCCGGAGAGCCGGGAGAGCAGCAGACCTGCCGCCGTCTCCCCCATCCGGCGCATGGGCTGGCGCACGGTGGTCAGCGGGGGCTCGGTGTGCCGGGCCATGGGGATGTCGTCGAAACCGACGACGGCGATGTCGTCCGGGACGGTGCGGCCGGCGTCGCGCAGGGCCCGCAGGGCACCTGCGGCGCTGAGGTCGTTGTGCGCGAACACCGAGTCGAAGACCGTGCCTCGGGCGAGATGGCGTTCGATCGCGAGGCGACCGGAGATCTCGGTGAAGTCGCCATCGGCGATCCGGCCGGCGGGCGTCGGCATGACGTCGACGAAGCCCTCCAGCCGGTCGCGTACGCAGCCGAAGTGACGGCGGCCGGTGATGACGAGGGGCCGGGTGCGGCCGGCCGTCAGGAGGTGCCGGGCGGCGGCCGCACCGCCCTCGCGGTTGGTGGTGGCCACGGACGGGAATTCGGGGTGGTGGCCGCGGTCGTCGATCAGGACGACGGGCAGCCCGCGGCGGTGCATGGCGGTGATGGTGTCGAGGGTGTTCTCCGGTTCGACGACGAGCAGTCCGTCGAAGGCCCGGGCGGAGACCTGGCTGGTGAAGTGGTCCACGGACTCGGCGCCGCGGTTGCAGGTGAACAGCAGCAGTCCGTAGCCGGCCGCCTCGACCGTGTCGACGACGCCCTGGAGGACCTCGCCCATCCACGGCCAGGTGAGCGGAGGCGTCAGCATGCCGATCGTACGGCTGCTGCCGCGGGCCAGGCCGACGGCGCCGGAGCTGGGCACATAGCCGAGGGAAGCGATCACTTCACGAACACGGGCTGCGGTGTGGGAGTCCACATCCGCCCTGGTGTTGAGGACCCGGGAGACCGTGGTCTTGCTGACCCCCGCCTCACGTGCGACGTCGGCGATCGTGACACGCATCGAAGGGGCCTCCGTCTCGAGGTGGAACCGGTACCGGAACCGGTACCGGTGGTGCGCGGCGAGTCAATCGGCAGCGAGTCCTGTCGTCAAGACTTCACACCGAGATCGGCCGAATCCCAATTTTCATGCCGTTGAAGGGCGTTGTTCGTTCAGATCCTGAATACGCAAACCCTTGACGGACGTTCAGATCGGCAGTTCACTCACGCTTCGTCCCCCACACCTCTGCCGAGAAGGGCTTCAGCCCATGGCACGACGACCGATGAGAACGCTCCGCATCCTGCTCGCGGGAGCGCTGGCCGCGGCCGGACTGACCGGCCTGTCGGCCGGCACCGCGCAGGCCGCGGGCGAACAGGTGAACATCTGGCTGACCACGACCGACGACAGCGGCGGCCGCCATGTCACCCGCGGTCTGCAGCAGCAGACACCCGTCACCTTCCAGTCCGGCAACGGAGGTGGCGGCACGAACATCACCGTCGACGAGAACACCCGCTACCAGACCTTCACCGGCGGCGGCGCATCCTTCACGGACACTGCCGCCTGGCTGGTGAAGGGCAGCGGCGCACTGTCCCGGGCGACCCGTGACGCGACGATGAAGAAGCTGTTCTCGCCCACCGACGGCATCGGTCTCTCCTTCGTCCGCAATCCGATGGGCGGCTCGGACCTGGCCCGCTTCGGCTACACGTACGACGACATGCCGGCCGGCCGGACCGACCCGACGCTGTCACGATTCTCGATCGCCCACGATCTTCAGGACGTCCTGCCGCTGACCAAGCAGGCCGAGCAGCTCAACCCCGCGCTCACCGTCGTGGCGTCGCCGTGGACGGCGCCCGCCTGGATGAAGGACAGCGGGCAGCTGGGCGGCGGCTGGCTGAAGGCCGAGAACTACGGCGTGTACGCCTCCTACTTCGTGAAGTACCTCCAGGCGTGGCGCGACCAGGGTGTTCCGGTCGACTACGTCACGGCACAGAACGAGCCGACGTGCTGCGGCGGTTACCCCTCCATGAGCTGGAACGCCTCGGGGCTCGCCTATTTCACCAGGAGCGAGCTGCTGCCGAAGCTCCAGTCCGCCGGCCTGACCACCAAGGTGCTGGCGCACGACTGGAACTGGGACACGTACGACGCGTACGCAGCCGAGACGGTGAACGACGCGGCGGTGCGCAGCCACCCGAACTTCGGCGGCATCGCCTGGCACGGTTACGGCGGGAACGTCTCCAAGCAGACCGACGTGCACAACCGGTACCCGCAGCTGGACGCCTTCCAGACCGAGCACTCGGGCGGCACCTGGATCGCGAACCAGCAGCGCGAGGACATGACGAACATCATCGACTACACCCGTAACTGGGCGAAGTCGGTGACGAAGTGGTCCCTCGCCGTCGACCAGAACCGCGGCCCGCACAACGGCGGCTGCGGGGTCTGCGACGGCCTGATCACCGTGCACAACGGCGACGCACGGCACGGCCAGGTCGACTACACGATCGAGTACTACACGATGGGCCACCTCACGAAGTTCGTGAAGCCCGGAGCCCACCGGATCGCCTCCACGGGCAGCTCGGCCGTCCCGAACGTGGCATGGCGCAACCCGGACGGCTCCAAGGCGCTGATCGCCTACAACGACTCGTCCGACGCGCAGACGATGACGGTCAACTGGGGCGGCCGGCGGTACACGTACGCGCTGCCCGGAAGGACGTCCGCGACCTTCACCTGGTCCGGTGCCCAGTCCGGCGGCGGTTCGGAGCAGTCCGGCGCCCTGGTGGGTCTGGCAGGCAAGTGCCTGGACGTCGCGGGCGGCGCCGACGCGGACGGCACCGCGGTCCAGCTCTGGGACTGCAACGGCTCCGCGGCCCAGCGCTGGACGATCCGCTCCGACGGCTCGGTCCGGGCGCTCGGCAAGTGCCTGGACGTGACCTCGGGGTCGACCGCGAACGGCGCCAAGGTGCAGTTGTACGGCTGCAACGACTCCGGCGCCCAGCAGTGGCGGCACGAATCGGGCAGCGGCGACCTGGTGAACGTCTCGGCGGACAGGTGCCTGGACGTCACGGACAACTCGTCGGTGAACGGGGCGCGTGCGCAGATCTGGTCCTGCACGGGGGCGGTCAACCAGAAATGGCGCCTTCAGTAGCCGGACGGCCTCCTGGCCCGCCTTGTGTACTCCACCCCGAGAAGGGGTGGAGTACATGTTCATGCACCTCTCGATTCCGGACCGGGGGATCGGCCCGGCGGGCCTGCGCGGCCGTGTCGGCCGACCTACCGATCAGCCGTGTCGACAAGCCGCGGACCCATGCGTCTCGTCCGTCGGCTCGACCAGTCCGTCGGCTCGACCAGTCCGTCGGCTCGACCAGTCCGTCGGCTCGACCAGTCCGTCGGCTCGACCAGTCCGTCGGCTCGACTAGTCCGTCGGCTCGACGCCGGCGCGCAGCAGGCCGTAGGTGTACGCGTCCTCGAGGGCTTGCCAGGAGGCGGCGATCACGTTCTCCGCGACGCCGACCGTGGACCATTCGCCACTGCCGTCGCCCGTGGTGATCAGGACGCGGGTCGTGGACTCGCTGCCGTGGCGGCCTTCGAGGATACGGACCTTGTAGTCGACCAGCTCCAGCTTGGCGAGCTGGGGGTAGAAACGCTCCAGGCCCACCCGCATCGCGCGGTCCAGCGCGTTGACCGGGCCGTTGCCCTCCGCGGTGGCGACGATGCGCTCGCCCTTGACCCACAGCTTCACCGTGGCCTCGTTGGCGTGCGTGCCGTCCGGGCGGTCCTCGACGATCGCGCGCCAGGACTCGGTGCGGAAGTAGCGGCGGGGCCGTCCCTCGGCCTCCTCGCGCAGCAGCAGCTCGAACGACGCGTCGGCGGCCTCGTACGTGTAGCCCCTGAGCTCGCGCTCCTTGACACGCTCGACGACCCGGCCGACCAGCTCTCGATCGCCGCCCAGGTCGATGCCGAGCTCCTTGCCCTTGAGCTCGATGGACGCGCGCCCGGCCATGTCGGAGACGAGCATCCGCATGGTGTTGCCGACCTGCTCGGGGTCGATGTGCTGATAGAGGTCGGGGTCGACCTTGATCGCGGACGCGTGCAGTCCGGCCTTGTGGGCGAAGGCGGAAACTCCCACGTACGGCTGATGCGTGGAGGGCGTGAGGTTGACGACCTCGGCGATCGCGTGCGAGATCCGGGTCATCTCCTGCAGGGAGCCCTCCGGCAGGACCTTCCTGCCGTACTTGAGCTCGAGCGCGGCGACGACCGGGAAGAGGTTGGCGTTGCCGACCCGCTCGCCGTAGCCGTTGGCGGTGCACTGGACGTGGGTGGCGCCCGCGTCGACGGCCGCGAGCGTGTTGGCAACGGCACAGCCCGTGTCGTCCTGGGCATGGATGCCCAGGCGCGCTCCGGTGTCGGCCAGGACCGTGGAGACGACGGCCTGGACCTGGGCGGGCAGCATGCCGCCGTTGGTGTCGCAGAGGATGACGACCTCGGCTCCGGCCTCGGCCGCGGCACGGACGACGGCTTTGGCGTATTCGGGGTTGGCGCGGTAGCCGTCGAAGAAGTGCTCGCAGTCGACGAACACCCGGCGGCCCTGTTCGCACAGGTGGGAGACGGTGTCACGGACCATCTCCAGGTTCTCTTCCAGCGTCGTGCGCAGGGCGAGCTCGACATGCCGGTCGTGCGACTTGGCGACCAGCGTGATCACCGGGGCGCCCGCGTCGAGGAGTGCTTTGACCTGCGGATCCTCGGCGGCCCTGGCACCGGGCCGACGGGTGGCGCCGAACGCGACGAGCTGTGCGTTCCGGAAGGTGATCTCCTGCTGGGCGCGGGCGAAGAATTCCGTGTCCCTGGGGTTGGCGCCCGGCCAGCCGCCCTCGATGAAGCCCACGCCGAACTCGTCCAGGTGCCGGGCGATCGTCAGCTTGTCCGCGACCGTGAGGTTGATGCCCTCGCGCTGTGCACCGTCACGCAGCGTCGTGTCGAAGACATGGAAGCTGTCATCGACACGAGAACCGCCGCCGGTCTGCGTGTCCGTGGCCTTGGTGGTCATGGCTGTCTTGACTCCTGTCGGATGAGTGGCTCCGGAAGTTCTGGCTCCACTTGCCCCCATCTTCGCGCGGTTCGCCTGTGGCCTGGGTCGGGCCGTAAAACGAAAAAACCCCTCGCGGGTGCGAGAGGTCTGCGCGCGGGTCTGGGGCACGGTGCCGCTGCCGCGAGGGGATACGTCCACGGTTCAGCGGTCACTGCGGACCGGCGCGCTGCTGCCGATAATCATGGCGAACGAGAGCACATCGGCAGTCTGCCACAGGTGCGCGCCCATCTGGACATCGGTCTCAGGATGCGGGCAGCGCGGGCCGCCGCACACCCGCCCGCGAAGGCAGCCGGGGTGCGCACCCGATCGGCGGGCAGGAGAACCCCGGACGCCGGTGGTATGGGAACGAGGTGAACTCACCACCGCCCGGCGGACCTCCGACCGGCCCTCCGACACAGCCGCCCGCCCGCGAGCCCGCACGCCGGCTGCCCCGTCGACGCCTTGCCGTGATCATCGGTGCGGCGGTGCTCGGCCTCGGGCTCGTGTCGGCCGCTCTGACGCGCGTCGGCGGCCCGGACGACTCCGACACCGCCGGCAGCATCGCCCGCTCCCCTTCACCGACCGGTTCGGCGGCCGACGGGGCGGCAGCCCGGCGGCTGGCCTCCAGGGTGGCTCTGACCCCTGCGGACTGGGGGCCCGGCTTCATCCGGAGCACGCGGTACGAGACCGCCCCGGTGGCCGAGTCCGTGGTCCTGTTGACCTGCGAGTGGTCCAGCCGCGCTGTCCGGGCGGGCACGGTGGCCTCCGTCTCGAGGAGCGTCCACGAGGTCGCGTCCGGTCTCTCGGCGACGTCCGAGGTGCGCGTGTTCGACGACGAGGACACGGCGCAGACGTATGTGACCGACGTGCGGGACGGCATCCGCCGCTGTCC
The DNA here is from genome assembly GCF_036057275.1 of Streptomyces sp. NBC_00390. NCBI lineage: Bacteria > Bacillati > Actinomycetota > Actinomycetes > Kitasatosporales > Streptomycetaceae > Streptomyces > Streptomyces sp. NBC_00390. The sequence continues at coordinate 2,586,553 of NZ_CP107945.1, forward strand.
GGCGCAGCACCGCGACCGTGAGCGCTGGGTGGACGTACGCACGACGCCGTCCCCACAGGTACCCGGCTTCGACGAGATCGTCGCCGAGGAGGGCAGACAGGTCGCCGCCGAGGACGGGACGCGGACGGACCGTGTCTACGTCCTCCTCACCGCGCGCGCGGACGCGACGGTGCTCACCGCGAGCGCCGGCGGGCAGACGGATGCGCTGAGGAAGATCCGCGAGCAAGCGGCCGACGGGCTCAGGAAGATGCAGAAGCGGCTGGCCCAGGGGCCGGGCGCGATCGCCATGCGCCCGGCACGGCCGTCGCCCTCGGGGCGGGGCCAGGGCCCCCTTCCGGGGGATGGGGGCGTCAACCCGGGAGCAAGCCGTCCGCGATGAACTCCCGCACGTGGGCGAGAACCTGGGCCCGGCCCGTGCCCGGTACCCCGACCGCGACATGAACGCTGAATCCGTCGAGCAGGGCCCGCAGCCTGGCTGCGAAGCGGTCCGGGTCCACGGACCGGAACTCCCCGCGTGAGACGCCCTCGGCCAGCAGCGCCACGAGGTCACGGTGCCACGCGCCCTCGATGGCGGCCTGGCGGTTCCGGGCGTCGTCGTCCGCGTTCTGCGACCGGTTCCAGACCTCGAGCCAGAGCGTCCAGTGCGGGTCGCGCGGCCCGTCGGGGACGTACAGACCGACGTACGCCTCGAGCCGCTCGTGCGCCGGTGCCTGGCGGGAGAGCAGCGCGCTGCGCTCCGCGCCGAGGCGGCCCTCGCTCCACTCCAGTGTCTGGAGCAGCAGCTCGTCCTTGGTGCGGAAGTAGTAGAGCAGATGACCGCTGCTCATACCGACCTCACGCCCGAGCCCGGCCATGGTCAGCCCGTCGAGCCCGCGCTCGGCGATCGTGTCCATGGCTGCGGCGAGCAGCGCCTCACGGGGCGGGGCGACATTGCGACGTCGGGCCGCGGGGGTCATGCGGCGGCCTCCGGGGGCGGTGGTTTCACTCGTACGTTCTACCTGATGTGCGGCGGCCGTCGTCGGTGATGCTCCAACCTGCCTCGGACATCTCCTTGCGCAGGGCGCGTACCGCCTCGTGGACGCGTCGCGGTCCGCCGGCGCCGCGTTCGCGGAGACGTTCGACTCCAGGCGCCCGATCCCGCAGACCTCCGCGACGACGAGGTGCACGTCGGGCTCGGGGAGCCGGGCATGGCCGAAGGCTGTCAACGCCCGCCGCGCCCCCCTCCAGGGGACATCGGACCGTCGGCCGCCGCGCCCGGACTGCCGGAACTCCACCGAGACTTTCCGGTCAGGCCTCTGTCCCGCAGGCCGAAACGGGTGCATGCTGTGCGCACCTCGCCCGGGGAGCCGGAACCCGGGCGCTGCCTGCCGACCCTCCCGGCTCCCCACGGGAGGGCCGACAATCTGCCCACGGCCGGGACGAGGCCGGCCACTGCTGTCGGTGCCCATCCCCGCAGGGGAACCACGTGGTGCACCCGGGCGGGCCGGCTGCCGTCACACGGCGCCCACCCTCGGCTGCTGCTGTGTGATGCAGTGAATGCCTCCCCCGCCTGCGAAGATCGCCCGCGCGTCGACCAGCGTCACCGTCCGCCCGGGGTACAGCCGACGGAAGATGCCCGCCGCGATCTCGTCGCGAGGGTCGTCGAAGGCGCACAGGACCACACCACCGTTGCAGACGTAGTGGTTGATGTACGAGTAGTCGACCCACTCGCCGTCCTCGTCGCGCAGCACCGTCGGCGCCGGGACCTCGACCACCTCCAGACGGCGGCCTTTCGCGTCCGTCCGGGACGCGAGGAGCTCGACGTTCGCCTTGCAGAGCTCGTGGTCGGGGTGGGACGGGTCGGGCTGGGTGTGGGCGACCACGACGCCCGGGCCGGCGAAGGCGGCGACGATGTCGACATGGCCCCGGGTGCCGTACATGCCGTAGTCGCCGCTCAGGCCGCGCGGCAGCCAGATCGCCTTTGTCGTGCCGAGGCGCGCGTGGATCTCGGCCTCGACCTCCTGGCGGCTCCAGCCGGGGTTGCGTTCGGGCCCGAGCTGGACCGTGTCGGTGAGCAGGACCGTGCCCTCGCCGTCGACGTGGATCGCGCCGCCCTCGTTGACCAGCGGTGACGGGTGGACCGGGACCCCGGCGAGGTCGGCGACATGGCGGGCGATCTTCTCGTCGTGATCCCAGCGCGCCCAGTCCGCCGCCCCCCAGCCGTTGAACACCCAGTCCACGGCGGCCAGTTGCAGGCCGTCGGTGACGAAGGTGGGGCCGATGTCGCGCATCCACGCGTCGTCCAGGTCCCGCTCGACGACGTCGGTGTCCGCTCCGAGGAGTGCGCGCGCGGAGTCCGACTGCCCGGTGCCCACGACCATCGTCACGGGCTCGAAGCGGCGTACGGCACGAGCGACGCAGGCCCACGCGTGACGGGCCTCGGCCAGTTCCGCCTCGTCCGTGAATGTGGGGTTGGGGCCGGGCCAGGCCATCCAGGTGCGCTCGTGCGGGGACCACTCGGGCGGCATACGGAACATGTATCAGTCCTCGGGTCTGTTTCGGTCTACAAGAAGTAGAGGCGGTTGAGGGAGACCGAGTCGGCGGGCTCGGAGCGCAGCGGGTCGCCGTCGAGGGTGACCAGGCCCGTGCGGCCGTCCACCGAGACGTCGCCGATGCGGGAGTTGAGCAGCAGATCGCCCGGTCCGATGCCCCGCGTACCGCGTACGGCCACCCGGCGCCGCCGGGTCGGCATCCGGTCGGAGCCGAGATCGACGGCGGCCTGCGCCACGAAGGCGACGGAGATGTCGGCCGGGGTGGCGCCGTACGCGCCGAACTGCGGGCCGAGCACCAGCGGTTCGCAGGTGTCGGTCGCGGCGTTCGGGTCGCCCACGACCCCGTACGCAGGGAAGCCCGATTTCAGCACCAGTTGCGGCTTGGCGCCGAAGAACTCCGGCCGCCACAGCACGATGTCGGCCATCTTGCCCACCTCGATGGAGCCGATCTCGTGCGCGAGGCCGTGGGCGATGGCGGGGTTGACGGTCAGCTTGGCCATGTAGCGCAGGACCCGCGCGTTGTCGTCGTGCGCTCCGTCGCCTTCCATGGGGCCGCGTTCGGCCTTCATCTTTCCGGCCATGGCGAAGGTACGGCGTACGGTCTCGCCGGCGCGGCCCATGCCCTGGGCGTCGGACGAGGTGATGCCGATCGCCCCGAGGTCGTGCAGGACGTCCTCCGCGCCCATCGTCCCGGCCCTGATCCGGTCGCGGGCCATGGCGGCGTCGCCGGGCAGGTCGGTCTTGAGGTCGTGGACGGAGACGATCATGCCGTAGTGCTCGGCGACCGCGTCCCGCCCGAAGGGCAGGGTGGGGTTGGTGGAGGAGCCGATGACGTTCGGCACTCCCGCCATCTTCAGCACGTTCGGTACGTGTCCGCCGCCGCAGCCCTCGATGTGGAAGGCGTGGATCGTACGGCCATCGAGGACGCGCAGGGTGTCCTCGACGGAGAGACACTCGTTCAGGCCGTCGCTGTGCAGCGCCACTTGGACGTCGTGGTCCTCGGCGACGCGCAGCGCCGTGTCCAGCGCCCGGGTGTGCGCGCCCATGTCCTCGTGGACCTTGAAGCCGGATGCCCCTCCCTCGGCCAGCGCTTCGACGAGCGGGGCCGGGTCGGAGGACGAACCGCGGCCCAGGAAGCCGATGTTGACGGGCCAGGCGTCGAAGGCGTTGAAGGCGTGCCTCAGCGCCCAGGGCGAGTTGACGCCGACGCCCCACACCGGGCCGAACTCCTGGCCGATGACGGTGGTGACGCCGGAGGCCAGCGAGGCCTCCATGATGCGGGGCGACAGCAGATGGACGTGGGTGTCGACGGCGCCCGCGGTCGCGATCAGTCCCTCGCCGGAGACGATGGACGTGCCCGTGCCGACGACGACGTCCACGCCGTCGAGGGTGTCCGGGTTGCCGGCCCGCCCGATCGCGTGGATGCGGCCTTCACGGATGCCGACGGAGACCTTGCGGATGCCCTGAACGGCGTCGATGACAAGGACGTTGCTGATGACGACGTCGCAGGTCTCGCGTACGGCCGCGGCCTTGAGGTGCAGCCCGTCACGGGCGGTCTTGCCGAAGCCGGCCAGGAACTCGTCGCCCGGCTTCTGCGCGTCCGACTCGACGCGGACGACGAGTCCCGAGTCACCGAGCACGACGCGGTCGCCGGCGCGGGGGCCGTGCACGGATGCGTATTCGTACGGGTCCATCAGTTCTCCTCCGCTCCGAGATAGCCGCAGGCCGCTGCCCTGCGCAGGGCCTCCTCCCGCGCGCCGGGCGCATCCAGCGGGCCGTCGACCAGGCCCGCGAAGCCGATGGCGACACGGTCGCCGCCGATCGGCAGCAGTCCGACCTCGGCCTCACCGCCAGGGTCGAAGCGGACCGAGGAGCCGGCCGGGACGGCGAGCCGCATGCCGTACGCCGCGGCCCGGTCGAAGCGGAGCCGCGGGTTGGCCTCGAAGAAGTGGAAGTGCGAGGTGACGCTGACGGGCACGGTGGCGGTGTTGTTCACGCTCAGCGTGAGTGCCGGTTCGAGCTCGTCGTGGCCGGGCCCCGGCAGCAGCGCGCCCGGCGCGTGGGCGCCGAGTGTGCCGCCACCGATCGGGTCGCAGACGACGGCGAGCCGTGACCCGTCGTCGAAGACGGCCTCGACATGCACTTCGGTGACGACGTCGGCCACGCCCGGGAGCACGTCGTCGGGGCCGAGCACCGCACGGGCGGCGGCGATGGCCTCGGCGAGGCGCCGTCCGTCGCGGGCCGCCTCGCAGACGGTGTCCGCGATCAGCGCGGTCGCCTCGGGCACGTTGAGCCGCAGGCCGCGGGCCCGGCGTGCCCGCGCCAGCTCGGCTGCACCGAACAGCAGCAACCGGTCGCGTTCGGTCGGGGTCAGTCGCACGTCACCACACCTCCTGATTTGAGCAGCACTCTAACAACAGCAACAGTTTGACCGAAAGCCTTTGCGCTACATCAATTACACCCATTGACTTGGGTCGAGTTTTGACCCACATTGAACAGCACTCAATTAGAGCATCACTCAAACAGTCGAGCGTCAGGGGCAGCCTCATGCCGATGGAACAGCGCGGAGTCGACACCGTCCCCGAGGTGGAGCGCACCAGCACTCCGCGCGATCTCGTCTCGATCCTGCTCGGGTCGAACCTCTGTCTGGGGGTGATCGTCTTCGGGTGGCTCCCGGTCTCCTTCGGACTGGGACTGTGGCCCTCGCTCACCTCGGTCGTCGCCGGCACAGTGGTGGGCGTCGTGGTCACCGCGCCGCTCGCCCTCGTGTCACTGCGCACGGCGACCAATCTGTCCACGTCCAGCGGCGCCGCCTTCGGCGTGCGCGGCCGGCTCATCGGTTCGGTCGTCGGTCTGCTGCTCTCACTCGGCTACACCGCGCTGACGCTGTGGATCGGCGGGGACGTGATGATCGGGACGCTGGCGCGCATCGCCGGGCTGCCGACCGGCGGCCTCGCCCACACCTTCGTCTACGCCCTGCTCGCCGCCTGCACCGTGGTCGGCGCGGTGTACGGCTACCGGCTGCTGCTGCGCCTGAGCAAGGTGCTCGCGGTCGGTATGACCGGGCTGCTGCTGCTCGGTGTGATCGCCTACGCCCCTGACTTCACCACGGCCGCCTTGCCCGACACCCCGTATCTGCTCGGCTCCTTCTGGCCGACCTGGGGGCTGTCCGCCGTCGCCGCGGGCTTGAGCGGTCCGATCGCCTTCATCACGCTGCTCGGCGACTACACGCGCTACATCTCGCCGCAGCACCACAGTCCGCGGCGCGTGCTGCGCGCCACCGCCGCGGGGCTGGTCGCGGGCCTGCTCGTCCCCCAGCTCTTCGGTACGTTCACCGCGCTCGCGGCCCGCGCCTCGCCGGACTACGCGGGTCCGCTGGTCGCCGCCTCCCCCACCTGGTACCTGGTCCCCCTGCTGATCACCGCGGCCGCGGGCTCGGTGGGCAACGCGGGCCTGATGCTGTACTCGATGGGCCTGGACCTGGACGCGATCCTGCCGCGTGCCACACGCACCCGGGCCACCCTCGTCGTCGCCGTCGTCGCGACCGCGTTCGTCTTCCTCGGCCACTTCGTCTGGGACGCACAGTCGGCGATGACGTCGTTCGTGCTGCTGCTGACGGCGGTCGGCACACCATGGGCGGTGATCACACTGATCGAGCATGTGCGCTGCGGCGGCACGTACGACGCGGACGCCCTGCAGGTCTACAACCGCCGGGCGCGCGGCGGCGTCTACTGGTTCCGCGCGGGCTGGCACCCGCGCGCAGCCGGGTCCTGGGCGCTGGGCGCGGCGGTGGGTCTGAGTGCCGTCTCCACCCCGCTGTACGAGGGCCCGCTGCTCCCGCTGACGGGCGGCCTGGACTGCAGCTTCGTCCTGTCGGGGGTGGTGGGCGGTGCGGTGTACGTGGCCCTGGGCACCCGCAGGGCGAAGGCCCCGCAGCCTGCCTTTCAGGCTGCGGGGCCCGGGGTCTGAACCGTCCTACACGTCCCGGCCCAGCTGGTGGGTCCAGCCGTGGACGTCCTTCGCCTTGCCCGTCTGGATGTCCAGCAGCGCCTCGCGCAGCTTCAGCGTGACCTCGCCCGGCTGACCGTCCGACTGCTTCCACTCGCCGCTCGCGGACTTGACCAGGCCGACCGGTGTGATGACCGCGGCCGTACCGCAGGCGAACACCTCGGTGAGCGAACCGTTCGCGGTGTCCTCGCGCCACTGGTCGATGGAGATCCGGCCCTCCTCGGACTTGTAGCCGAGGTCCTCTGCGAGCTGGAGGAGCGAGTCACGGGTGATGCCGGCCAGCAGGGAGCCGGTGAGCTCGGGCGTGACGATCCGCTGTGCCCCGTCCTCCTGGCCGTACACGAAGTACAGGTTCATGCCGCCCAGTTCCTCGACCCACTTGTGCTCCACGGCGTCGAGGTAGGCGACCTGGTCGCAGCCCTTCGCGGCGGCCTCTGCCTGGGCGAGCAGGGACGCGGCGTAGTTGCCGCCGGTCTTGGCGTCGCCCATGCCGCCGGGGACGGCGCGCACGCGGTCCTCGGAGAGCCAGATGGAGACCGGCTTGACCCCGCCGGGGAAGTAGGCACCGGCGGGCGAGGCGATGACGATGAAGAGGTACTCGTTGGCGGGGCGCACGCCCAGACCGACCTCGGTCGCGATCATGAACGGACGCAGGTAGAGCGACTCCTCGCCGCCGTGCGCCGGAACCCACGCCCTGTCCTGCTGGACCAGCGCGTCACAGGCGGCGATGAAGGTCTCGACCGGCAGCTCGGGCATGGCGAGGCGCCGGGCGGACGCCTGGAAGCGCTTGGCGTTGGCCTCGGGGCGGAACGTGGCCACCGAGCCGTCGGGGTGGCGGTACGCCTTGAGGCCTTCGAAGATCTCCTGCGCGTAGTGCAGGGTCATGTTGGCGGGGTCGATCGACAGCGGCGCGTACGGGACGAGCTCGGCGTCGTGCCAGCCACGCCCTTCGGTCCACTTGATCGTGACCATGTGGTCGGTGAAGTAGCGGCCGAATCCGGGGCTGGCCAGGATCGCCTCGCGCTCCGCGTCGGACAGCGGGTGCGAGGAGGGCTTGAGCTCGATCGAGGGCGTCGTCATGAGTGCAGTGTCCTTCACCGGTTGTTGTGACGGACCGCGCTCACGCCGCAGCTGATGCTTGGACGTCCGAGTTCTCCCGCGCGACACGGCCCACGTCCGATTATCGCGCGCGCAAAACCTTGGGGGGAACGGTGTGAGTACGGCCCTGGATTGATGGTGGCACCCGGAGGCCGCACAGGAGAAGCCGCCGGGCGCTGAAGCGACCCGGCGGCGACTGGGGGTGCAGGGGCGAAGCCCCGATGGAATGCAGTCGGTCGGGTCAGCTCGCTACGCGTACCGCGAGCGCGTCGCCGATCTGGTCCGTCGTACGGACGGTGGCACCGTCGCGCTCCGCGAGGTCGGCGGAGACGGCCCCCTCGATGCGCACGGCCTCGGCCTCGAAGCCGAGGTGACGCAGCAGGAGGGCGACGGAGAGGATCGTGGCCGTCGGGTCGGCCTTGCCCGTGCCCGCGATGTCGGGCGCGGAGCCGTGGACGGGCTCGAACATGGACGGGAACGTGCCCGTCGGGTTGATGTTGCCGGACGCGGCCAGGCCGATACCGCCGGTCACGGCAGCGGCGAGGTCGGTGAGGATGTCGCCGAAGAGGTTGTCGGTGACGATGACGTCGAAGCGCTCCGGCTGGGTGACGAAGAAGATCGTCGCGGCATCGACATGCAGGTAGTCGGTGGTGACCTCGGGGTACTCCTGGCCGACCCTGTCGAAGATGTTCTTCCACATGTGGCCGGCGTAGACGAGGACGTTGTTCTTGTGGACCAGCGTCAGCTTCTTGCGGGGACGGGCGTTGGCGCGCTCGTACGCGTCACGGACGACGCGCTCCACGCCGAACGCGGTGTTGACGCTGACCTCGGTGGCGACCTCGTGCTCCGTACCCGTGCGCAGCGAACCGCCGTTGCCCGTGTACGGGCCCTCGGTGCCCTCGCGCACCACGACGAAGTCGATGTCGGGGCGGCCGGCCAGCGGGGTCGCGGTGTTGGGGAACAGCTTCGACGGACGCAGGTTGACGTAGTGGTCGAAGGCGAAGCGGAGCTTCAGCAGCAGGCCGCGCTCCAGCACACCCGACGGTACCGACGGGTCGCCGATGGCGCCGAGCAGGATCGCGTCGTGGTTCTTGAGGGAGTCGAGCTCCGCGTCCGGGAGGGTCTCACCGGTGCGGTGCCAGCGCTGGGCGCCGAGGTCGTACTCCTTGGTCTCCAGCTTCACATCCTGCGGGAGGACGGCGGCAAGGACCTTCAGGCCCTGAGCCACGACCTCCTGGCCGATGCCGTCACCGGGGATCACTGCGAGATTGATGCTGCGAGACATGTCGGCACCCTACTCCGCGTCCCACCCCATGACATCCGACGTCCACCATGTGGACGTGCGGCGTGTCGCCCAGCCGACGGCCCGCAGCGGGGGCGGAAGTTACTGACCAGTTCGGCGTCATTGCTGACACCCCGGACCTCGGCATCCCCCCACAGCTCGTGCGCGGCATGAGCATGCGCGGATCTTTACGGCTTCGGGCTTGGTGAAGGACAGCCTCGAGAGCAATGTCCCTGGCCACGACGCCGGCTTCTCGTTCCTCGAGATGGAGACGGAGGCCGGCGCGAGCCCGAAGCTCAAGATCTCCGCGCCTGCCGGGAACGGCAGGCGCATCGACCACTTCGAGGGAGCGAGGGGCGTGACGGCGCGTGGGCGGCGGGCTCGGCCCGTCGCTCAGTGGCCCGTCTCGCCGCCGTTGTCCCTGCGGTCGAGGGCTCGCTGCAGGGCGGCGGCGGCGTTCTTGCGGTCGGACTCGTTGCTGCGGGAAGAGTGTCGGACTCGGCGGACGGTCTCAGCGGGCATGGTGATCGACTCCTTGGAGATCACGAGAGATTTCGAAGGTGCCGGAAGGGGCGGGGAGCGGTGCCGCAGGGGTTGCCTGCATGGGGCACGGGCTCGCAGCCGCCATTCGCTGGATCGAGCGAGACGTTCGGCTTCTACAAAGCTAAGTCAGCTACACGCTTCTGTCTCCACAATTACTCGGACTTCCTACTATCTGAGACGCGATCTTGGACGGGGGTGTGCCGGGACCGACCGCCTCAGAGCACGTCGCCGTCGCGCCAGTCGAACAGCAGCGCGCCGAAGGCCGGGGCCGGAAGGGGACGGTCCGCCGCCGGGCGCAGGCAGGTGGAGGTCTCCTCGTCCGGGAGGTGTACCACCCCGTCGGGGCTCAGCGCCTCGATCCGGCCGCTCCACAGCTGCCAGCCCCGGGCGCGGTACAGCGCGGCGCCGTCGTCCGAGGCCGACAGGGCGCCGAGGTCGTACGCGCCGTCGATCACCGACTCCAGCGCCGCCATCACCCGGCCGCCCAGGCCCTGGCGACGGCGGTCGGCGCGGACACCGACGGCCTCGACGTATCCGACGCGGTACGAGCGCCCCGCGTGCAGCAGCCGGCGCATGATGACGCTGCCGTGGGCGGCGAGACCGCCCCGGTCGCGTACGCAGGCGTGGATGCCGCCGAGGCCGTGGGTCCAGTCCTCCTCGCCGAAGTCCCCGTGGAAGGCGGTGTCGAGCAGGGACCGGATCTCGGCGAGTGAGTCGTCGGACAGCTGGTACGTGTGCGCCGTGCGCAGCGTGTCACTCATGGCGCAACTCTCGCAGGCACCGCACGCGTCAGGTACCGAGCCGGTGGCCGCGCAGGAACCGACTGTCGGAAAACCGTCCCTGGAAGGGGAGTTGGCGCCGTTCACCGTCCGGGTCGCGCCGAGCGCCGCCGGCCCGCACCGAGCCGGACGGCGCGCACATACGCCTCAGGGACGGCGGGTGCGCACAGCTCCACTTCGTCCGGCACGAAGGGCGCGATCTCGTGCTGCGGATACCCGAGCAGATCGATGCCGTCCCAGGCGAACGGCGTCACGCACGGGCCTCGGGGCGGGTCCTCGATCCGGGCCACTTCGATGAACTCGAGCCCGCCCGTGTGCGGTTCCTCGAGCGCTCCCCACATCAGCACCCTGACGCCGTCGAACTCCCCGGAGCACGCCCAAGCCGTGCCGCAGACCCAGCCCGGGCGCACGTCACAGAGCGTGGACAAGGCCCATTGCGCCTGCTGCTCCCCCATGCCGAAGCTCAGCGTCCCCGCACCGTGCGGCAGCAACAGGCGCGGTCCCGGGAGGAGTTCGAACACCCGGGGAGTATGGCACGGTGGGACGAAGAGGCAGGAGTTCCGTCAGGCCGAGGTCGTCTCCTCCAGCCGGCGCGCGGCTCCGTCCACCCACCGGGTGAACTCCTCGCGGTGATGCGCCTCGCCCCCGCACAAGGCGGCGACCTGCGCGTCGGTGATCCGGTTCGGGCCCGCCATGTCCAGCAGCCGGTGCAGCTCGCGCATGACGGAGGCGAGCCGCTGGGCGTCGGGGTGATCGATCACGTCGACCCCGTGGCCGGGGCCGAGAGTCGTGGAACCAGGCATGTCGTCCCTCCTGACCTCGTCCCCCCTTCCAGCAGCGTAAGCCCGCCGGACGTGAGCCGCCCCCGGCCGGTCTGGGGGGACCGGCAGGGGGCGGTGATCACGGACGGGGCTCCGCCCCGGGCGGGCGTCAGCCCATGTGGGGGTAGCCGTAGTCGGTCGGAGCGACCAGCGTCTCCTTGATCGCGCGGGTCAGCGTCCAGCGCATCAGGTTCTGCGGAGCGCCCGCCTTGTCGTTCGTACCGGACGCGCGGCCGCCGCCGAAGGGCTGCTGGCCGACGACGGCTCCGGTCGACTTGTCGTTGATGTAGAAGTTGCCCGCGGCGTAGCGGAGCTTCTCCATCGCGTCGGCCGCGGCGGCACGGTCACCGGCGATGATCGAGCCCGTCAGCGCGTATGCCGACACGGACTCCATCTGCGCCAGCATCTCGTCGTACTTCTCGTCCTCGTAGACGTGCACGGCGAGGATGGGGCCGAAGTACTCGGTCGTGAAGACCTCGTTCGAAGCGTCGGAGCACTCGATGACGGTCGGGCGGACGAAGTAGCCGACCGAGTCGTCGTAGCTGCCGCCCGCGACGACGGTGCAGGTCGCATCTTCCTTCGCGCGGTCGATCGCGGCCTTGTTCTTGGCGAAGGCACGCTCGTCGATGACGGCGCCGATGAAGTTCGTCAGGTCGGTGACGTCACCCATCCTGATGCCGTCGACCTCGGCCGCGAACTCCTCCTTGAAGCCCGAGTTCCAGATCGAGGCCGGGATGTACGCACGCGAGGACGCGGAGCACTTCTGACCCTGGAACTCGAAGGAGCCGCGGGTCAGCGCGGTCTTCAGGACGGCGCGGTCGGCGCTCGGGTGGGCGACGACGAAGTCCTTGCCGCCCGTCTCACCGACGATGCGCGGGTAGGAGCGGTACTTCTCGATGTTGTTGCCGACCGTCTTCCAGAGGTGCTGGAAGGTCTTGGTCGATCCGGTGAAGTGGATACCGGCCAGGTCGCGGTGGTTCAGGGCCACCTCGGAGACCGCGATGCCGTCGCCGGTCACCAGGTTGATGACGCCCTTGGGCAGGCCGGCCTCCTCGAGGAGCTGCATCAGCAGCACGGCGGCGTGGGTCTGCGTCGGGGACGGCTTCCAGACCACCACGTTGCCCATGAGGGCGGGGGCGGTGGGAAGGTTGCCCGCGATGGCGGTGAAGTTGAAGGGGGTGATCGCGTAGACGAAGCCCTCGAGCGGGCGGTGGTCGAGGCGGTTCCACACGCCCGGGGAGTTCGCCGGCGGCTGCTCGGCCAGGATCTGGCGGGCGTAGGCGACGTTGAAGCGCCAGAAGTCGACAAGCTCACAGGGGGTGTCGATCTCGGCCTGCTGCGCGGTCTTCGACTGGCCCAGCATGGTGGAGGCGGCCAGCGTCTCGCGCCACGGGCCGGCCAGCAGCTCGGCGGCGCGCAGGATGATCGCGGCGCGGTCGTCGAAGGCCATCGCGCGCCACGCCGGGGCGGCGGCGAGCGCGGCGTCGATCGCGTCCTGGGCGTCCTGCTGCGTGGCGCCCGCGAAGGTGCCGATGACGGCCCGGTGGTTGTGCGGCTGTACGACGTCGACGCGCTCGCCGCCGCCCATGCGCTTCACACCGTTGATGGTCATCGGGAGGTCGATGGGGTTCTCGGCCAGCTCCTTGAGCTTGGCCTCGAGGCGGAGGCGCTCCGCCGAACCGGGGGCGTAGCCGTGCACCGGCTCGTTGACGGGAGCGGGGACCTGGGTCACAGCGTCCATGAGTTACCTCTTCCGAGTGAATCCCTGACTTCAGCTGAGTGGAACTGAAGTGGTGGCTTACGTTGAGCAGCGGTCAGGGCTTGACCGTCACGAGCTTGCTTCGGCGGGTGGGTGAGAAGCGCCCGGGGGCGCAGTCACGAGTTCCGTATTTCCTTGTCCGACGGCGGAACGCAACCGGGCCCGGCTCATCCGGCCGAAGAGCGGTGGCTGTCGTCATCCAGGATGCGCCTGAACACCTGGGGGACGACAACCGTCGCTCAGCCCTTGGTGATCATCGAGCGGACGAAGAACAGCAGGTTGGCCGGCTTCTCCGCGAGGCGCCGCATGAAGTAGCCGTACCAGTCGGTGCCGTACGCGGTGTAGACGCGCATCCGGTGCCCCTCGGCGGCGAGCCGGACGTGCTCGTCGCCGCGGATCCCGTACAGCATCTGGAACTCGTACTCGTCCAGCTTGCGGCCCGCACTGCGGGCGAGCTCCTGCGTGATGGCGATCAGGCGCGGGTCGTGGGACCCGATCATCGGGTACCCCTCACCCTCCATGAGGATCTTGAGGATGCGGACGTACGCCTGGTCGATCTCGGACTTGTCCTGGTACGCGACGGAGGCGGGCTCCTTGTACGCGCCCTTGACGATACGGACCCGGCTGCCGTTCGCGGCGAGGCGGCGGGCGTCCTCCTCGGTGCGGAACAGGTAGGCCTGGATGACGCATCCGGTCTGCGGGAAGTCCTTCCGCAGCTCCTCGTGGATGGCGAACATCGAGTCGAGGGTGGTGTGGTCCTCGGCGTCCAGGGTGACCGTGGTACCGATCGCGGCGGCGGCCTCCACGACCGGGCGGACATTGGCGAGCGCCAGCTCGTGTCCGCCCTCCAGGCACTGGCCGAACATCGACAGCTTGACGGACATCTCGGCCTTGGTGCCGAAACCGAGGCCCTTGAGGTGCTCGATCAGCTCGAGGTAGGCGTCGCGCGCGGCAGTGGCCTGCTCGCGGGTCGTGATGTCCTCGCCGACCACGTCCAGCGTGACCTCGAGCCCCTTGCCGACCGTCTCCTCGACGATCGGGACGACCTGGTCGACCGTCTCGCCGGCGATGAACCGGGCGACGACCTGCTTGGTCCCCGGAGCGGCCGAGACGAAACGGCGCATCTTGTCGCTGCGGGACGCGGCGAGGATCACGGGAGCCAGCACGGGGCACCTCCACGAAGCAGATTGAAGGAGGCCGGAACCGAACGAGACGGGAACGGCACGAAGAACCACCGTGAAACCTAAGGATCGCTCCGATCCTCGGCCATCGACAGCTGTCACGCATCCACGGCCAGGATCTCAGACATTTGTCTGAAGGGGGTGCGACAATGTCGGCGTGAAGGGCGACTACCAAGAACTCGTCGACGAGATCTCGGCGCTGCTGGCCGTCCCGGCGACGCTGGAGAACCGCGATTTCGGGCTGATCGCCTTCGGGGCCCACGACAGCGAGGACGACACGGCGATGGACCCGGTCCGGACCCGCTCGATCCTCACCAGGAAGTCCACGCCCGCGGTCCGCTCCTGGTTCGAGGGGTACGGCATCACCCGCGCCACGGGCCCGGTCCGCATCCCCGCCGCCCCCGACGCCGGCGTCTTCCGGGACCGCATCTGCCTGCCCGTACGGCACCGGGGCGTGGTGCTCGGATACGTATGGCTGCTCGACGCGGACCCGGGGCCGACAGCCGAGCAGCTGGCCGCGGCGATGGAGGTCACCGAGCGGATCGGCACCCTGCTCGCGGAGGAGGAGCGGGCGGGCGCAGACCTGTCCCGCGAGTTCCGCGCGGTGCTCTCGGCCGGGCGGGGCTGGCAGTACGACATGGCGGTGGCGGCGCTGCGTACGGCACTCGGCCCGGACGCCGACGGACTGCACACCGTCGTGTGCGTGACGCCCTGGTCCGCGGGGGACGCTCCGTCGCCACGCTCGCTGCCGGGCACGTCGGCCCTGTGCACGGTGCCGCTGCCGGCGCGGGCGGCGGCCGGGGCTCCGGGCGGGCCCGCCGGGCACACTCTTGCTGCGCTGGTGCGGTTGCGCTCGGCCGACAACCTGACCCCCGCGCTGACGGTGGCTGCCCGGCTGCGCGAAGCCTCGGGTGCGGATGCGGGGCGGGCTGCCGGCCCGGGGCGCCGGCCCGGGGAGCAAGCCACGGCGGCCGGGGGCGCTCGGGGTGCCGACGGACCCCCGGGCGCCGCTGCGGGTGGCGGGCCCACCCAGGGCGCCGAAGGCGCGAGTGCCCGGGCGGGCCACGGCGCGGCAGCCGCCGCGGGGGTGGCCGCGCCGCGACGCGGCCTCGCCGAGCTCGACACCGGTTGGTACGAGGCCACTTCGGCGGCGCGGGCGGCGCAGGCCGAACCCCGGCTCGGCCCGGTCGCCCGGTGGTCGGACCTCGGCCCGTACCGCATGCTGACGGCGCTGCCCCCAGGCACGGGACCCGACCCCGCCGTGCAGGAGCTGCTCTCCCCCGCCCATGCCGAACTGGCCCGCACCGCCGAGGTGTTCCTCGACTGCGCGGGCCAGGCGAGCCGCACCGCGGCGGCCCTGGGCATCCACCGCCAGACGCTCTACTACCGCCTGTCGCGCATCGAGGAGCTCACCGGTCTGCACCTGACGGAGGGCGAGGACCGGCTGCTGCTGCACATGGCACTCAAGGGCGCGCGGCTATGACGCCTCACCGGCGGGCTGCGGCATCGTCACCGTGATGGCGCTGGTCTCCGACATGGCGCTGGCCGCGGCGCCGGCGGAGAAGGCGGGTTCGGCCGCATCGCTGCTGGAGACCGGGCAGGAGTTCGGCGGAGCGCTGGGCATGGCGGTCCTGGGCAGCGTGGGCGCGGCCGTCTACCGCAGGGACATCGCCGACGCGGCGCCGGCCGGTCTTTCGGGCGAGGCGCTGAACACGGTCCGCGAGACCGTCGGCGGCGCGAGTGTGGTCTCTCAGCAACTGCCGGGCGGGGCCGGGCAGGAGGTGCTGGAGGTGGCACGCGAAGCCTTTGTGCACGGAATGCAGATCGCCGCGGCGGGGGGCGCGGCGCTGCTCGCCGCCGCGGCGGTCCTTGCCGCACTGCTGCTCCGCGGCACGGGCCGCACGGCGCCGGCCGAGGAGGGACCAGCCGCGCAGGCGACCGTGCCGACGGATGCCCGGGCTACGGCACCGGTGCCGTAGCCCGGCGAACTCCCGGCTGCCGCCAGGGCCCCGTGGAGGTCCACGGGGGCCTGGCCTGTCCTCGAACGCCGAGCCGGGCGGCACTCTGTCCCGCGCACGTCGAAGGGCCCGGTCTCCCGGGCCCTTCGACGTGCGCAGCGGTGGGAGGACTCAGTCGTTGAGGTTCACCGAACGGGCCGACGTGGCACCGATCTCCTCCGCGATCTCGGTGAGCACGGACTGCGGCACGGTGTCGTCGACGGTCAGCACGACCAGCGCCTCACCGCCCTCCTCCTGACGGGAGACCTGCATGCCGGCGATGTTCAGCCCGGCCTCGCCGAGGATCCGGCCGACGGTGCCGACGACACCGGGACGGTCCTCGTAGCGCGCCACGACCATGTGGTCGGCGAGCGCCAGGTCGATGTCGTAGTCACCGACGGCGACGATCTTCTGGAGGTGCTTGGGGCCGGCCAGCGTGCCGGAGACCGCGACCTCCTCGCCGCCCGAGAGCGTGCCGCGCACGGTGACGACATTGCGGTGGTCCGGGGACTCCGAGCTGGTGGTCAGCCGGACCTCGACACCGCGCTCCTGGGCGAAGAGCGGAGCGTTCACATACGAGACGGTCTCGTCGACGACGTCCTCGAACACGCCCTTGAGCGCGGACAGTTCGAGCACCTTGACGTCGTGCTGGGTGATCTCGCCGTAGACCTCGACATCGAGGCGGACCGCGACCTCACCGGCGAGTGCGGTGAAGATGCGGCCGAGCTTCTCGGCGAGCGGCAGACCCGGGCGCACGTCCTCGGCGATGACACCACCCTGGACGTTGACCGCGTCGGGGACCAGCTCACCGGCGAGCGCGAGGCGCACCGAGCGGGCGACGGCGATACCGGCCTTCTCCTGCGCCTCGTCCGTGGACGCGCCGAGGTGCGGGGTGCAGACGACCTGGTCCAGCTCGAACAGCGGGGAGTCGGTGCACGGCTCCTTCGCGTACACGTCCAGACCGGCGCCGGCGACGCGGCCCTCCTTGAGCGCCGAGTACAGCGCTTCCTCGTCGACGATGCCGCCGCGGGCGGCGTTGACGATGCGGACGGTCGGCTTGACCTTGTGCAGCGCCTCGTCGCCGATCAGGCCGAGCGTCTCGGGGGTCTTGGGGAGGTGGACGGTGATGAAGTCGGAGACCTCGAGCAGCTCGTCGAGCGAGAGCAGCTTGACGCCCATCTGGGCGGCCCGCGCGGGCTGTACGTAGGGGTCGAACGCGACGATCTTCATGCCGAAGGCGGACATGCGCTGCGCGACGAGCACGCCGATACGGCCGAGGCCGACGACACCGAGGGTCTTCTCGCTGAGTTCGACGCCGGTGTACTTGGAGCGCTTCCACTCGCCGTTCTTGAGAGCGGTGTTGGCCTGCGGAATGTTACGCGCGGTGGCGACCAGCAGACCGCAGGCGAGCTCGGCGGCGGTGACGATGTTGGACGTCGGAGCGTTGACGACCATGACGCCGGCCTTGGTGGCGGCGGAGACGTCCACGTTGTCCAGGCCGACACCGGCGCGGGCGACGACCCGCAGCTTCTTGGCCGCGGCGATGGCCTCGGCGTCGACCTTGGTGGCCGAGCGGACGAGGACCGCGTCGACATCGGCGACGGCAGGGATCAACTCGGCACGGTCGGCGCCGTTGCAGTGCCGGATCTCGAAGTCCGGTCCCAGGGCGTCGACGGTGGCGGGCGACAGCTCTTCAGCGATGAGTACTACTGGCTTTTGACGAGGGTCCGAGCTCACGTGAGTCCTCACATGTCCAGTGCGGACGGCCGTCCCGACGGCCGCAGGCGGTGGAGGGGCTAGCCGCGTGGAAGACGCACGACACTGTGGGCCTGACGCGTATGTACTGATGAGTGTAGTGGTGCCATGGGGTGCATCTTGCGCCTCCTTGGCAGGATCACCCGTCCGTGGCTGGACAGAGTGGCGAACCGGGGGCGGGGTCGTCCAAGGGGCCGTCGGTGGTTCGTGCCGGTGGTCGCATTGCACGGGACCCGCCCGGAGAACTGCTGGAGCGCACCGGCGGAGCGGACCGGTGAGGGGGCCGGGACGGCCCCCTCACCGTCACGGCTCACGCCTCGTCGTTGTCGACCCAGCTCATGAGCTTGCGCAGCTCCTTGCCGGTGGTCTCCAGCAGGTGGTTCTCGTCCTGCGTCTTGTACTCGTTGTACTTCTTCAGACCGCCGTGGTACTCGTCCATCCAGTTCTTGGCGAACGTGCCGTCCTGGATCTCGGCGAGGACCTTCTTCATCTCGGCCTTGGTCTGGTCGGTGATGATCCGGGGGCCGGTGACGTAGTCGCCCCACTCGGCGGTCTCGGAGACCGACCAACGCATCTTCTCGAGGCCGCCCTCGTACATGAGGTCCACGATCAGCTTCAGCTCGTGGAGGCACTCGAAGTAGGCGATCTCCGGCTGGTAGCCGGCCTCGACCAGGGTCTCGAAGCCCGCCTTGACCAGCGCGGACGTACCACCGCACAAGACCGCCTGCTCACCGAACAGGTCGGTCTCGGTCTCCTCGGTGAAGGTGGTCTTGATGACGCCGGCGCGGGTGCCGCCGATGGCCTTGGCGTACGAGAGCGCCAGGGCGAACGCGTTGCCGGAGGCGTCCTGCTCGACGGCGGCGATCGCCGGGACGCCACGGCCCTCTTCGTACTGGCGGCGGACCAGGTGGCCCGGACCCTTGGGAGCGACCAGGGCGACGTCCACACCGGCCGGGACCTTGATGAAGCCGAAGCGGATGTTGAAACCGTGGGCGAAGAACAGCGCGTCGCCGTCCTTCAGGTTGTCCTTGACGGACTCCTCGTAGACCTGGGCCTGGATCGGGTCCGGGATCAGGATCATGATGACGTCGGCCTCGGCGGCGGCCTCGGCCGGCGTCACCACGCGCAGGCCCTGCTCCTCGGCCTTGGCCTTGGACTTGGAGCCCTCGTGCAGACCGACCCGGACGTCGACACCCGAGTCACGCAGCGACAGCGCGTGGGCGTGGCCCTGGCTGCCGTAGCCGATGACCGCGACCTTGCGGTTCTGGATGATGGACAGGTCGGCATCGTCGTCGTAGAACAGCTCGGCCACTGGGATATCTCCTTGGAGTGCTGGTGTTGCGTCCCACCGTACGGCGGGGAGGGATGTGGACGTTTCGGGGTCTCGCCAGGCGGAACGGCGGTCCGCTAGGCGGATCGGTCCAGCGCCCGCAGGGAGCGGTCCGTGATGGAGCGGGCGCCGCGCCCTATGGCGATGGTGCCGGACTGGACGAGCTCCTTGATGCCGAACTGCTCCAGCATCTTGAGCATCGCCTCGAGCTTGTCACTCGAACCGGTGGCCTCGATCGTGACGGCCTCGGGCGAGACGTCCACGGTCTTGGCACGGAACAGCTGGACGATCTCGATGACCTGGGAGCGGGTCTCGTTGTCCGCGCGGACCTTCACCAGTACCAGTTCGCGCTGGATCGCGGCGGCGGGCTCGAGCTCGACGATCTTCAGGACGTTGACCAGCTTGTTCAGCTGCTTGGTCACCTGCTCGAGCGGGAGGTCCTCGACGTTGACCACGATCGTGATGCGGGAGATGTCGGGGTGCTCGGTGACACCGACGGCGAGCGAGTCGATGTTGAAGCCGCGGCGGGAGAACAGCGCGGCGATCCGGGCCAGGATGCCGGGGGTGTTCTCCACCAGGACGGAGAGCGTGTGCTTGGACATGTGCGTCGTTCCTCTTCCTACGGCTCTCAGTCGTCTTCGTTGTCGCCGAAGTCGGGACGGACGCCGCGGGCGGCCATGACCTCGTCGTTGGAGGTACCGGCGGCGACCATGGGCCACACCTGGGCGTCCTCGTGGACGATGAAGTCGATGACGACCGGGCGGTCGTTGATGGCGTTGGCCTCGTTGATGACCTTGTCCAGGTCGTCCGGGGACTCGCAGCGGATCGCGTAGCAGCCCATGGCCTCGGACAGCTTGACGAAGTCCGGCACGCGGGTGCCCTGGCGCGCCGTGGTGCTCGCGCCGACCTGGGAGCCGGCGACGTGGTGGCCCGTGTCGTCGGCGTGCAGGACGGTGCTGGAGTACCGCTGGTTGTAGAAGAGGGTCTGCCACTGGCGGACCATCCCGAGCGCGCCGTTGTTGATGATCGCGACCTTGATCGGGATGTTGTTCAGGGCGCAGGTGGTGAGCTCCTGGTTGGTCATCTGGAAGCAGCCGTCGCCGTCGATCGCCCAGACCGTGCGGTCCGGGGCTCCGGCCTTCGCGCCCATCGCGGCCGGGACCGCGTAGCCCATCGTTCCGGCGCCGCCCGAGTTCAGCCAGGTGGCCGGCTTCTCGTAGTTGATGAAGTGGGCTGCCCACATCTGGTGCTGGCCGACACCGGCGGCGTAGATGGTGTTCTCGGGGGCGAGCTCACCGATGCGCTGGATGACCTGCTGCGGGGAGAGGCTGCCGTCGGCGGGCTTCTCGTAGCCGAGCGGGTAGGTCTCGCGCCAGCGGTTGAGGTCGTTCCACCAGGCGCTGTAGTCGCCGGTGTTTCCGTCGTTGTGCTCGGCCTGGACGGCCTGGACCAGGTCGGCGATGACCTCGCGGGCGTCACCGACGATCGGCACGTCCGCGGTGCGGTTCTTGCCGATCTCGGCCGGGTCGATATCGGCGTGGACGATCTTGGCGTACGGGGCGAAGCTGTCCAGCTTGCCGGTGACGCGGTCGTCGAAGCGAGCGCCGAGGGCGACGATCAGGTCGGCCTTCTGCAGCGCGGTGACGGCGGTGACCGAACCGTGCATGCCCGGCATTCCCACGTGCAGCGGGTGGCTGTCGGGGAACGAGCCCAGCGCCATGAGGGTGGTGGTGACGGGGGCGCCGGTGAGCTCGGCGAGGACCTTCAGCTCGGTCGTGGCACCGGCCTTGATGACACCGCCGCCGACGTACAGGACGGGCCGCTTGGCGGCGGTGATCAGCTTGGCGGCCTCGCGGATCTGCTTGGCGTGCGGCTTGGTCACCGGGCGGTAGCCGGGCAGGTCGGTCTGCGGCGGCCAGCTGAACCTGGTCTGCGCCTGGAGGGCGTCCTTGGCGATGTCGACCAGGACGGGGCCCGGGCGGCCGGTCGAGGCGATATGGAACGCCTCGGCGATGGTGCGCGGGATGTCGTCGGCCTTGGTGACCAGGAAGTTGTGCTTGGTGATCGGCATGGTGATGCCGCAGATGTCCGCCTCCTGGAAGGCGTCCGTGCCGATCGCCTTGGAGGCGACCTGACCGGTGATCGCGACCAGGGGAACGGAGTCCATGTGCGCGTCGGCGATCGGGGTGACCAGGTTGGTCGCGCCGGGGCCGGAGGTGGCCATGCAGACGCCGACCTTGCCGGTCGCCTGGGCGTAGCCGGTGGCGGCGTGCCCGGCACCCTGCTCGTGGCGGACCAGGACATGACGGACCTTGGTCGAGTCCATCATCGGGTCGTACGCCGGGAGGATGGCTCCGCCCGGGATGCCGAAGACCGTGTCGGCCCCTACTTCCTCGAGAGAGCGAATGAGGGACTGCGCGCCCGTGACGTGCTCAACGCTGGCGGAGGTCTGTCCGCCGTTACGGGCCCGCGGCTGCGGATGGTGGGCCCCGGTGGCCTGCTCGGTCATCGGCATTCTCTTCTCGAAGCTGAGGGTTTTTGCGTGGTTTTGGTAAGTGCCGGTGCAACAAAAAACCCCTCGTGCCAGGAGGCAAGCGAGGGGAGCGCGTCGGGAGGGTCTGCAGGGCCTGGGACGGGCTCTGCTCAGCCGACGCGCTTTTCAAGTACGAGAATTCGGGTGCGCATGGCAATGACCCTCCCCCCGTGGCGCGGTCACTGTCAAGTGGGTGGGACGCGCGTCTCATTATTTGAGCCATTACGGGGAGTCGGGAGCCCTCCGCCGGACAGGACCGGCAGGGCCATTGTGCCGGGTACGGGGTACTCGTCGCGGACCAGCGCACGGCGCAGCCGGTACTCGTCCAGAGGCCCGGAGAACGCCATGCCCTGCCCGTGCGTGCAGCCCATCGCCCGCAGGGCCAGCACCTGCTCCGGCACGTCCACCCCGTCCGCCACTGACTGCATACCGAGATCGCAGGCGATACGGAGCAGCCCACTTGTGATCTTGTGCAGCCTCGCCGATTCGACGACGCCCTCGACCAGCCCCCTGTCCAGTTTCAGCACGTCCAAAGGGAGGCGGCGCAGCGCGTTGATCGCCGCGTAGCCGCTCCCGAAGCCGTCCAGGGCGATCCGTACGCCGAGTCTGCGCAGCGCGACCAGTCGCTGCTCCAGCTCGTCGAAGGAGATCCGCGGATCGCTGTCGGCCAGCTCGACGACCAGCGCTCCCGACGGCAGCTCGTGCCGGGTCAGCAGGGCCTCCACGGAGCCGAGCGGCAGGGACCGGTCGAGCAGCAGCCGGCCCGTGAGACGGACCGACACAGGAACCTGAAGGCCTGCCCGGGCGCGCTCGGCGGCCTGCTCGACGGCCTCCTCGAGCAGCCAGCGGCCGAGCTCGGCGGTGCGGTCGCCGTCATCGGCGATGCGCAGGAACTCGGCCGGGGTGAACAGGATCCCCTGGGCGGACCTCCAGCGGGCCTGGGCGGCGACGGCCGAGATCCGCCCGGTGCCGAGGCTCACGACGGGCTGATGGAGCAGGGCGAACTCTCCGTCGTGCAGTGCGCTGCGCAGCCGGGCGGCGAGCTCGGTGCGGTGGACGACATCGGCCTGCATCTGGGGCGCGTACAGCTCGACCCGGTCCTTGCCTCCGGCCTTGGCGCGGTACATCGCGAGGTCGGCGTTGCGCATGAGGTCGTTGGGGCCCTGGGCGGGCTCGGCGAAGGCCACTCCGATCGAGGCGGCCACGCGCACCTCACGGCCGTCGATGCTGTACGGCTGGGCGAGCGTCAGGCGCAGCCGGTCGGCGATCTCGTGGACCTGGCGCTCGCGGGCGGACCGGTCCCGGACGCCGTCGCCGATGATGAGGGCCGCGAACTCGTCCCCGCCCAGGCGGGCGGCGGTGTCCCCGGCCCTCACCGAGTCCGCGAGTCTGCGGGCCGCCTGGACCAGCAGCTCGTCGCCGGCCTGGTGGCCCAAGCGGTCGTTGACGCCCTTGAAACCGTCGAGGTCGATGAAGAGCACGGCGGTGCCGGGATCGCCCGTACGACGGCCGGTGAGGGCCATCCGGACGCGCTCGGTGAACAGGGCGCGGTTGGGCAGATCGGTGAGCGGGTCGTGTTCCGCGTTGTGCTGCAACTGCGCCTGCAGACGGACCCGTTCGGTGACGTCCCGGCTGTTGAGGATCAGACCGCCCTGATGGCGGCTGATCGTGGACTCCACGTTGAGCCAGTCCCCGGCGCCGGAGCGGAAGCGGCACTCGATCCGAGTGGTGGGTTCCTGCGTCGCGCAGGCGGCCAGAAACCGGCGTACCTCATGGACGACGCGGCCGAGGTCCTCGGGGTGGATCAGCGAGGCCAGCTCGGAGCCGACGAGCTCCTCGGCGTCGCGCCCGTAGACACCGTTCGCCGCGGGCGAGACGTATCGCAGGACGCCGGTGGAGGCGGCGATCATGATGACGTCGCTCGACCCCTGCACCAGCGAGCGGAAGTGGTTCTCCTTCTGCGCCAGTTCGTGCGTCAGGGCGATGTTGTCGAGCAGCATGATGCCCTGGCGCACGACCAGTGCGAGCACGACGGTGCAGCCGGTGAGGACGACGACCCGGTCGACACGACGCCCCTCGACGACGCTGTAGAGAATCCCGAGCGTGCACACCGCCGCGGCGAGATACGGCGTGAGCGCGGCGAGCGAGCTCGCGAGAGGCCGGTTCGGCTGACGGCTGCGGAGCGGCGGCGGCGCGGCCTCCGCCGCCCGGCGCGGGCCCCAGGGGGCGTAGGCGAGCAGCAGCGAACCCGCGAACCAGCCCGCGTCGAGCAGCTCGCCGGACTTGTAGCTCTCCTGAAGCAGGGGCGAGGTGAACACGGCGTCGCACAGCACGGTCAGGGCAAGGCCCGCGATCGCGGTGTTGACCGCGGAGCGGTTGCTCGACGAACGGCGGAAGTGCAGTGCGAGGACCATGCTGACCAGCACGATGTCGAGCAGCGGGTAGGCGAGCGCCAGGGCGGCCGGGGCCACGCTCTCGCCCTGTGCGTGCGCGGTGTGGGCGAGCGCGAGGCTCCAGGCGAGGGTGAGCAGGGAGCCGCCGATCAGCCAGGCGTCAAGTCCCAGACAGACCCAGCCGGCCTTGGTCACCGGTCGCTTGGCGAGCACGAGCAGTCCGACGATGGCCGGGGGCGCGAAGCAGAGGAAGAACAGGTCGGCGACGGACGGGCTCGGTACGTCACGGTCGAGCACGAACTCGTACCATCCCCAGACCGCGTTCCCCGCCGAGGCCATGAGCGACGAGAAGGCGAACAGCAGCCAGGCGGGCCGGAAGCGGCAGGCCTCGGTGCGGGCGTACATCAGGCAGGAGACGGCCGCGAGCAGGGCGGCGGCGCTGAGGCCGAAGTCGCCCATGAACACCGCCAGTTCGCGTGACCCCCAGCCCAGGGCGGCTCCTGCGCCGTAGGCGGTGCACAGCAGCACGAGGAGGAACCGGGCGAGCAGCCCCGTGCCGCATCCCGGGACGGCCTGCCGGGCGGCGCCCGGCGCCACCAGCGCCCCGGGCGCGCTCATCGCGCCGCCTCCGGCCTCGCTGCCGGTGTGGGACGCCTCAGCGTTCCGGCAGCCCGTGTCTCCGGCCGCTCCGGCAGGTGCGGTGTCCGTCGTGCCGGAAGGAGTCGGCGCGCCGGGGCGCGCTGGGGTCGCCGGTGGCGGCCCCGCCGCGTCGGATCGTTGGTCCATCGGCCGTGCATCGCCCGTCGCCCCCCTCTGATGTGATCGCCAGTCAGTTCGCGTCACGGCACCGCCCCTCGCTTCGGCGCAGCCCCCAGGTCGGGACGATACACCAATATCGTCACTCAGGGACATAGCCCCTCTACTCTCAGTGACGATCTGTGGCCATCAAGGCACGCGGTGCATCCGAGTGACTTCGAAGAGTGATCGAAGGGGTGCGATTCGAGATCGTCAGCCGGTCGTGAGCACCACGTTGTCCACCGGGTCGTCGGCGGCGAACCGGGTGAGCTGCCGTGCCAGCAGGCGTTTGGCCCGTGGCATGAACGCCGAGGTGGAGCCGCCGACATGGGGACTGATCAGCACGCCGGGCGCGTGCCACAAGGGATGACCGGCGGGCAGCGGCTCGGGATCGGTGACATCGAGGGCGGCGGTGATGCGTCCGCTCCCGACCTCCGCGAGCAGGGCGTTTGTGTCCACGACCGGACCCCGGGCGACGTTGACCAGCAGGGCGCCGTTCTTCATCCGGGCCAGGAAGTCCGCGCCGACCAGGCCTTTCGTCCGATCGGTGAGCGGGGTCGAGAGGATCACGACGTCCGCGTCGGGCAGCAGGACGGGCAGATCGGCGAGTGCGCGCACTTCTCCGCGCTCCGTGGCGCGGGCAGAGCGCGCGACGCGCGCCACCCGCGCGCATTCGAAGGGCGCGAGCCGGTCCTCGATCGCCGCGCCGATGGAGCCGTACCCGACGATGAGCACCGACTTGTCGGCAAGCGCCGGATAGAAGCCGGAGTGCCATTCCTCCTGGTCCTGGCCCCGCACAAAGCGGGGGATCCCGCGCAGGGAGGCAAGGATCAGGGCGAGGGTGAGCTCGGCGGTGGAGGCTTCGTGGACCCCTCTGGCGTTGCACAGGCGCACGCCGGGCCGCAGCGCGCCGAGTCCCGGCTCCACATGGTCGATTCCCGCGGACAGGGTCTGCACGACCTGCACGGAGGTCATGGCGGCCAGCGGGCGTACGGCGACCTCCGTGCCCTTCATGTACGGGACGGCATAGAAGACGCAGTCGGCGGGGTCGGCCGGGAACTCCTGCCCGCCGTCCCAGAGTCGGTAGGTGAGACCCGACTTGGCGGGATCGGGAAGGCCTTCGATCTCGTCGGCCGGGACGGGGAGCCACACATCAGCAGTCATGCTCCGGAGGCTAAGCGAAACCTGCCCGGTGGCATTGGCTAGCTTTGGGTGCGTCGAGGGAGGGGTACGGGGAGTTGGAGCGCAGGACAATCGGTGCGGGAGCCCTCGAAGTGGGCGCCGTGGGGCTCGGCTGCATGCCGATGAGCTGGGCCTACAGCAGCTCCCAGCAGCGCGGGGACCGGTCGCTGCGCACCGTTCACGCAGCGCTCGACGCCGGCTCGACCCTGCTGGACACCGCTGACATGTACGGCCCGTTCACCAATGAGCTGCTGGTCGGCCGGGTGCTGAAGCAACGGCGGGCGGACGCGTTCGTGTCGACGAAGGTCGGGCTGCTGGCCGGTGATCAGCACGTGGTCGCCAACGGCAGGCCCGGATATGTGAAACGGGCCTGTGACGCGTCGTTGCGCCGGCTGCAGACCGATGTGATCGACCTGTACCAGCTGCACCGTGCCGATCCTGAGGTTCCGGTCGAGGAGACCTGGGGCGCGATGGCGGAGCTTGTCGGGGCCGGCAAGGTACGGGCGTTGGGGATGTGCGCGGTGGGCGCACGGGCGATGCGGAGGCCGGGGGCGCGGACCGGGGCAAATCTGCACGAAGGAACGATCCGGCAGCTGGAGCGGGTGCAGCAGGTCTTCCCGGTCAGTGCGGTCCAGGCGGAGCTGTCGGTGTGGTCGCCCGAGGCGATGGAGCGGCTGCTGCCGTGGTGCGAGGCGCGCGGGGTGGGGTTCCTGGCGGCGATGCCGCTGGGCAACGGCTTTCTCACGGGCACGCTGACGCCCGGACAGGGCTTCGAGCCGGACGACGTCCGGGCGCGGCATCCGCGGTTCACCGCCGAGATGATGGCCGCGAACCAGCCGGTGGTGGCGGGACTGCGGCGGATCGCGGAGCGGCACGGGCCGGCGGCCACGCCGGCGACGGTCGCGCTGGCATGGGTACTGAGACGTGGCCGGCACGTGGTGGCGGTGCCGGGCGCCAAACGGGAGGAATGGGCCGTCGAGAACGCCCGGGCCGCG
This sequence comes from Streptomyces sp. NBC_00390, assembly GCF_036057275.1. Lineage (NCBI taxonomy): Bacteria > Bacillati > Actinomycetota > Actinomycetes > Kitasatosporales > Streptomycetaceae > Streptomyces > Streptomyces sp. NBC_00390. The sequence continues at coordinate 2,613,535 of NZ_CP107945.1, forward strand.
GAGCTGGAACTCACGGCGTACGACCTGGCCGAGATCGCCGGACTGCCGCCCGCGCAGGGATCCTGGGACTGATCGGCGCTCCGCCGTCCGAGCGATCTGACAAGATCGGGAACCTGAGGAGCGGCTGCGGTGTAAGAAGGGCAGTAAGGCAGCTCGAGCAGCCGTCGAAGGGATCAGAACCGTGCACCGTCCTGCTGTGAGTGCCCTCGTGGCCACCGCCGTCCTTGTTCTCGCGGCCGGGTGTTCCTCGGGCGACGAGAAGAACGGGGCGGGGAGGACGGGGCCGGCTTCCTCCCCTCCGGCCGCCTCGCCGACCGCGACCGGTTCCAGCGCCTCCGCGAACCCGAACCTGCCGCCCGCCAAGGGGTCCGTCGAGGTCGTGTCCGTGCTGACCGAGGATCTCGAGTCCCCCTGGGGTGTGGCCACGCTGCCCGGCGGCGATCTGCTGGTCGCCTCACGCGACGAGGGGACGATCACCCGCGTCGCGGCGGACGGCGGCAAGAAGACCGTGATCGGTTCGGTGCCCGGAGTCGCGCCGGGCGGCGAGGGCGGTCTGCTGGGGCTGGCCGTCTCCCCGTCGTTCGCCTCCGACCACCAGGTGTACGCGTACTTCACCACTGCATCGGACAATCGCATCGCCCGGCTGCTGTACGACGAGCAGAAGCCGGCCGGGCAGCAGTTGGGCGCGCCGGACACAGTCCTGCGAGGCATCCCCAAGGGCTTCGTGCACAACGGCGGGCGGATCGCCTTCGGCCCGGACAAGATGCTGTACGCGGGCACCGGGGAGACGGGGGAGACGGGGCTGGCGCAGGACAAGGAGTCGCTGGGCGGCAAGATCCTGCGGATGACTCCGGACGGGCAGCCGGTGCACGGCAATCCGGAGGCTGATTCCGTCGTCTACTCGTACGGCCACCGCAATGTGCAGGGGCTCGCGTGGGACGCCGAGAAGCGACTGTGGGCAGCAGAGTTCGGCCAGGACACCTGGGACGAGCTGAATATGATCGAGCCGGGCAAGAACTACGGCTGGCCGGAGGTCGAGGGCAAGGGCGCCAAGGACGGCTTCGTCGATCCGGTCGCGCAGTGGAAGACGGCGGACGCCTCGCCGAGCGGTATCGCCTACGCACAGGGGTCGATATGGATGGCGGGGCTGGCGGGCAAGCGTCTGTGGCGTGTCCCGCTCGACGGGGCGCAGCCCTCCGCCGAGCCCCAGTCGTTCCTGACCGAGAAGCACGGCCGCCTGCGGACCGTCCTGCCGGCGGGCGGCGGCCGGCTCTGGCTCGTGACGAGCGAGACGGACACCCGGGGCACGCCCGAGCCGGGTGACGACAAGATCCTCCTGCTGGAGGTGAAGTAGCGGGGTGAGCGGACTGCGGCCTCCACCGCTTCGTCAGGAGACCGCTTCGCTCGCCAGGTCCGGGAAGAGGCGCAGCCGGTGGGCCATGGCCGCCGCCTCGCCACGGCCCGATACGCCGAGCTTGGCAAGGATGTTGGAGACATGGACGCTCGCGGTCTTGGGTGAGATGTAGAGCTCCTCGGCGATCCGGCGGTTGCTGTGCCCGGCGGCCACCAGGCGCAGTACGTCCTGTTCACGTGGGGTCAGCCCGAGCGTCGGGGCGCCGGGTGGCTCCCCCGCGGCCGACGGGTCGGGGCAGTCGTCGGTGAGGCTGATGCGGGCGCGCCGGGCGAGCAGGGCTATGTCCTCGGCCAGGGGTCGGGCGCACAACTGCTGTGCCGTGGCCAGCGCTTGACGCAGCAGTGCGGCGGCCGTCGCGCGGTCCGTCTCCCCCGGGCCGGGACGGGCGGCCTGCAGCTGGGACTCGGCCAGGCGCACCCGTACCCACGCCAGGTCGTAAGGGCGGTCCAGCCCGGTGAAGGCGTCCACGGCCTCCGCCCAGTGGACCGGCGTGTCCTCCCCGCCGGCGCGCAGCAACTCGGCGCGCAGCCAGCGCTCGTGCGCCGTCCACACCGGCGCGGCGGTGACAAGCGTTCTGGCTGCCCCGCGGATCCGGACCAGTGCGTCCGCGCGCCCCGGCTCGGCGGCGGGCAGTCCCCGCGTGTCGGCCTCCAGGGTGGCGGCGGCGCGCAGCAGGGGCCAGGCGTAGCGCTGGGTGCCGGGCGGAAAGCCGGCCTCGGTGGCGTGCCGAAGTTCGGCGCGGGCGTCGAGCACCCGCCCCTCGGCCCCGGCGATCTGCAGCGCGATCATCATCAGCGGCAGGTTCGCCTGGGGCATGGGGTCGTTGGCGCCGAAGTGTCCATAGGCGGCCTGCAAGTGCTCCGCCGCCCTCGTCACGTCGCCGCGCTCCAGCGCGAGGATGGCGAGGCGGGTGCTGGCATGACCGCGAGGTTTGGGACTGAGTGCGATCTGCAGGGCGCGTTCGCCCATCCGGACCGCCTCGTCCCACCGTCCCAGCGACTGGCAGGACTCGGCCAGATTCATCCGGATCCAGGCCTCGGTGTCCAACAGGCTGTACTTCTGCGAGAGGCCGATGCCCTCGGTGAGGATGTCGAGGGCGTCGCGCGAGCGGCCGACACCTTCCAGGACGGAGGGGAGGTTCACATGGGTGCGGCCGATATGGACGGCCAGACCGAGTGCGACGACCCGGTTCTTGACCTCGTACATCTCGGCGAGTCCGCCCTCGACGTCGCCGGCGTCGGCCATCAGGCTGCCGAGCGTGAGGCGGGCATGCAGTTCGATCTCCTCCTCGCCGACCATGCGGGCGAGGTCCACGGCGCGTTCCGCCGTTGCCAGACATGCGGGGCCGGGGTCGTGGGTCATGCCCCAGGCCGCCGCTTCCGCGAGGACCTCGGCGTGCACGGTGGACGGCGGCAGGCCGCGTACGAGGTCCTGTGCGGTGCCCAGTTCGGCCCAGCCGTCGCCGCGGCCCAGCGCCGAGATCAGCCGGGAGCGCTGGACGGAGAACCAGGCGGCGCGCAGCGAGTCGTCCTCGGCCTCGGCGAGGCGCTGCCCCCGCTTGGTGATCTTCAGAGCGCGTTCGCGTTCGCCGGACAGCCGGCCCGCGACGGCCGCCTCGGCCATCAGGTCGAGATAGCGCAGCGGGGTGGTGGCGGGGTCGCAGCCGCAGGGCGGATAGATCTCGGCGTGGTCGACGGGCCGCAGTGCGCCGCGCACGTCGTCGGGGACGCTGTCCCACAGCTCCATCGCACGTTCCAGCAGCCGCAGTTGTTCGGCGTAGGCATGACGCCGCCGGGCCTCGACGGAGGCCTCGAGCACGGCGGGCAGCGCCTTGGCGGGGTCGTGCGCGCGGTACCAGTACGTCGCAAGTCGCATCGCGCGCTCCGCCTCGCGCACGAGGCCGGGGTCGGCCTCCAGTGCCTCGGCATAGCGGCGGTTGAGACGGGAGCGCTCACCGGGCAGCAGGTCGTCGCTGACCGCTTCGCGGGCCAGGGAGTGCCGGAAGCGGTAGCCGTCGCCGTCGGGTGTGGCGAGCAGGATGTTCGCGCCGACAGCGGCTCTCAGGCCCTCGTCGAGTTCGTCCTCGCTCAGCCCGGCGACGGCGTGCAGCAGGCCGTGCTCGACGGTGGAGCCGCCCTCGGCGACGATCCGTGCGAGCCGCTGCGCATCGTCCGGCAGTGCCTCGACCCGCACGAGGAGGAGGTCGCGGAGCGAGTCGGGCAGGCCGGCGCAGTCGCCGCCGCTACAGCTGGAGAGCTCCTCGACGAAGAAGGCGTTGCCGTCGGAGCGGTCGAAAACCCGGTCCACCTGGGCCGGGTCGGGTTCCACGGCGAGGATGCCGGCCATCTGGCGGCGTACCTCGGCGCGGTTGAAGCGGGTCAGTTCGATGCGCTGGACGGTGCGCATCCGGTCCAGTTCGGCGAGGAAGGGCCGCAGCGGATGGCGCCGGTGGACGTCGTCGGAGCGGTAGGTGGCGATGATGACGAGCCGGCCGCGGCGCAGCGTACGGAAGAGGTAGGCGAGCAGGTGCCGGGTGGACGCGTCGGCCCAGTGCAGGTCCTCCAGCACCAGCACGACGGTGCGTTCGGCGGCGATGCGCTCCAGCAGCCGTGCGGTGAGTTCGAAGAGCCGTGCCATGCCCTCCTCGTCGTGCCGGCTCCGCCCGCCCGGGGCCGATGTGCCCAGTTCGGGCAGCAGCCGCGCCAGTTCGTCCTCCTGACCGGCGGCGGCCGCGAGCAGTTCGGCCGGCAGCCGCCGGTGCAGGGTGCGCAGAGCGGTGGAGAAGGCCGCGAACGGCAGTTCGTCCGCCCCGATCTCGACGCAGCCGCCGACGGCGACGACGGCGTCCGTGCGGCAGGCCTCGCCGATGAACTCCTCGACGAGTCTGGTCTTGCCGACGCCTGCCTCACCGCCGACGAGCAGCGCCTGCGGCTCTCCCCCGGGGCCACCGGCCCCGGGGGTGTCCGGGCCGGCGGCTCGGGCAAGTGCATCGGTCAGCAGGGCCAGTTCGCCGGCGCGGCCGACGAACACCGGGCTGACGGACCTGGTCTCCACGCTGCCGAGCATCGCACAGCTGTCCGGCGGCGTGGGACCGTTCACCGGGATGACGATCATCACGCCGGGGTCACGCGGCGCGGGTGTAGTGGCTGGTTCCCGCTGGATTCACCCGGCCCTCCCCCGCGTTCTTGGCGGAGGCTCTGGCGGCACGGCGTGCTCTTTGCACCTGGCGCACGAGGCGCCGGGCGTCGGCCTCCCTGATCAGTTCGTTCTGGCGCAGCTTCTGGATCTCGTACTCGAACATCTCGTACCTCCTGGTGGGCGGGGGCCACTGCCGGCCCCGGCTGATGCCTCAACCTTCGTCTCCCAGGGGGTACCGCCGCATCGGGCGAGTGCCGCATCTTCCGGTGACCGGGGGCCTTAGGCCCGGCGACCGCGGTCGGCCGGGCGCCCTAAGTCCCCCCGCTCAGTGCGGGTCATGGACGTACGGAGTGGTGGTCGCCAGGGCGACGAAGCCGAGCCGCTCGAGGATCGGCCGGCTCTGTGCGGAGGCGTCGACCTGCAGATAGCGGATGCCCCGGTCGGCCGCGATACGGGCGCGGTGGGCGATCAGAGCCCGATAGATGCCCCGGCGGCGCCACAGCGGGTGGGTGCCGCCGCCCCAGAGGCCGGCGAAGTCGGTGCCGGGGTGCACTTCGAGACGCGCCGAGCTCACCGGCAGGTCGCCCGCCAGCGCGAGCGTGATCTCGATGGTGTCCGGGCCGCCGTCGGCGAGCTGGGCGAGCAGTTGTTCGCGCAGCCGGGCGCCGCTGGTACCGAACGCCCGCTCATGGACCTCGGTCACGAGGTCGATGCCTGCCGGGCCGGTCACCCGTTCCAGCCGCACCCCGTCGGGGAGATCGACGGCGGTGGGCAGATCGCTGTCCCGGCGACCATCAGGGTCTCGGCGGGCTCGGGTGTGAATCCGGCGTTCAGCAGGCGGGTGGCGAGGTCGGCGGGCCGGTCGTAGTCGTACAGCTTCCACTCGAAGGGGCGGCCGAGGGCGGTGAAGTACCGCACCTGCTCGGCGATGGCGGCGTCCGCCGTACGCGCCTCGAGTCCGGACCAGACGACACCGCACCAGTCGCCGCCGGCACCGGCCTGGCGTACGACGTCGCCGGTCCGTACGGCCGCCGACCGTCCGGAGCCGGTGCGGCGGCGCATCTGGCGGTCGAAGAGTGAGAGTGTGTCGCGTCGGTTCACCGGGGCATTCGAGCAGCGGGACCCGGCTCACGCCAAGTTGTTTGCCGTTCCCGCCAGGACCTCGTGCGTGCCGGCTGCCGCGCGACGGGCACGCCATTCCGGGGCCAGTACCGACCAGATCTCCATGTCGTGCCGTACGCCGCCGTAGAGGTAGCTCTCGCGCTGTGCGCCCTCGTAGGTCATCCCGAGCCGCTTGGCCACGTTGATGCTGGCCTTGTTCTCGGACGACACCTGCCACTCCACCCGGTGGATCCCGCGCTGCTCCACGGCCCAGTCGATGATCACCGTCGCTGCGCGGGTGACCAGGCCCCGGCCGGCCGCGGAGGGTTCCAGCCAGCAGCCCGCCTCACAGGTGCCGAGGGCCACGTCCAGGGTGCGGAAGAGCACGCCGCCGACGAGCGTGCCGTCGAGCCAGATGCCGTAGATCCGGCCGGCGTCGGCGGCCGCCTTGTCCGCGTACGACTGGAGAAAGGCACGGGCCGATTCCACGTCCGAAGCGACTCTCGCCAGTGCGATGTACCGGCCTATGTACTCACGCCCGCGCTCGATATGGGCGAAGTACTCCTCGGCCTGCCACGGTTCCAGGGGGCGCAGCTCGGCTCCGTCGTCGCCCAGGCTGATCGCGAACATACCGCTCCTCGGTGGTCAGGGTGTGAGCTTGCTGTCCTCGCCGTCGAGGCTTGCGCTCTGCTCCGGGATCCTCGCATGCGCGGCCTCGCGGCTCCCGGGACTTTCGATGCTGATCCGAGGCAGCCACCGGTCGAGCCATCGTGGCAGCCACCAGTTGGCGCCGCCGAGCAGGTGCATCAGGGCGGGTACCAGCAGCGTGCGCAGGAGGAAGGCGTCCAGGGCGACCGCTGCGGCCAGACCGATGCCGAACATCGCGATGACCCGGTCGCCGCTGAGGACGAAGGCCAGGAAGACCGAGATCATGATCACGGCCGCGGAGTTGATCACACGGCTGGTCTCGGCAAGGCCTACCCGTACGGCGCGCCGGTTGTCACCGGTCTCCAGCCACTCCTCGTACATCCGGCTCACCAGGAAGACCTGGTAGTCCATGGAGAGCCCGAAGAGCACCGAGACCATGATCACCGGCAGGAAGGGCTCGATCGGGCCCGCGCTGCCGAGACCCAGCAACTCGCTCCCCCAGCCCCACTGGAAGATCGCGACGACGACGCCGAAGGCGGAGGCGACGGCGGCCACGTTCATCACCGCGGCCTTCAACGGGACACCGACCGACCGGAAGGCCACGAGCAGGAGCAGACAGCCGAGCGCGATGACGACGCCGACGAAGAGCGGCAGCTTGCCCACGATGATCTCGGCGAAGTCGTCGTAGCCGGCCGTGACACCGCCCACGTCCACCTCGAGCGAGGTGCCCCGCTCGGTGTCGGGCAGGACGTCCGAGCGCAGCCGGTCGACCAGTTCGCTCGTCGACCGTGATTGCGGCGAGGTCTCCGGCACGACGGTGAGCACCGCCGTGTCGCGACTGCTGTTGTACGTGACCGGACCGACGGAGGCGACACCGTCGGTGCCGCGCAGCGCCTGCGGCAGCCGGTCCATCGCCACCTGGTCGTCCGCGCCGTCGAGCCGGCCCACCAAGGTGAGCGGGCCGTTCACGCCGGGGCCGAAGCCGTCGGCGAGCAGGTCGTACGCCTGGCGGGTGGTGGCGGTGGCGGGTCCGTTGCCCTGGTCGGAGGTGCCGAGGTGGAGCGAGAAGGTCGGCAGGGCGAGTACGAGCATGACGACCGCGGCGAGACCACCGAGCAGCTTGGGGTGACGTTCCACGAAGGCGGACCAGCGGGCGGCGAAGCCGGTGGGCAGTTCGGGCTGCGGTCCATGGCTGACGAGCCGGTGCCGCTCGCGGCGGCTGAGGGCACGCATGCCTATGAGGGAGAGCAGGGCGGGCAGCAGCGTCACCGAGGCGGCCACGGTGAGGACGACGGTGAGCGATGCGGCTATCGCGACGCCGTTCAGGAAGTTGAGCCGGAGGATCAGCATGCCGAGCAGCGCGATGCAGACGGTGGCGCCGGCGAAGACGACGGCGCGGCCGGTGGTGGTCACGGCCTCGCGGGCCGCGTCGGCCACCGGGAGGCCGCGTTTGAGCCCCTTGCGGTGTCTGGTGACGATGAACAGCGCGTAGTCGATGCCGACGCCCAGGCCGATCAGCATGCCGAGCATCGGCGCGAAGTCGGCGACGGTCATGACATGGCCCAGCAGCACGATGCCCGAGTAGGCGGTGCCGACGGACACCAGTGCGGTCGCGATGGGCAGCAGGCTCGCGGCCAGGGAGCCGAAGGCGACCAGGAGGACGACGGCGGCGACAGCCACGCCGACGACCTCGGCCATGTGGCCGCCGGGGGCCTCGGTGAGCGCGATGGCGCTGCCGCCCAGCTCGACCTGTACGGCGTCGGTCTCGGCGGCCTTGGCGGTGTCGACGAGTGCCCGGACCTGCTCCTCGGGGATGTCGTCGGCCTGGCGGTCGAAGGTGACGGTGGCGTACGCGGTGTGCCTGTCGGCGCTGATCTGGGCGTCGCCCCGGCCGCTGTAGGGGCTGGTGACCGAGGCGATCCCGTCGAGCTCCGCGACGGCGTCGAGCATCTGGTCCATGCGCTGCTCGACGCGGTCGGCGCGGACGCTGCTGTCGGCCGTGTGCCAGACGATGGTGTCGCTGTCGCCGCCCTGGCCGTGGAAGCCCTTTTTCAGGAGGTCGACCGCGCGTCCGGATTCGGTGCCCGGGACCTCGTAGTCGTTGGAGTACGCGGTTCCCGCGATGCTCGCGGCGGCCGTGACACCGCCGAGCGCGAGGAACCAGAGAAGAACGACGACGAGGCGGTGCCTGACGCACCACCGGGCAACAGCTGCCAACGGACCCGCTCCCTGGATGGTTCGAGGATCTTTGTCCGGGAACAGCCCGCAAAGAACACTTGACCTATACAGGGCCACTCTGTCAGCCAAACAGGCCCCTTTGTCCCTTTCGTGGGGTTACTCACAGCACAGCGATGCGCGGGCGCCCCGGGGCCGCGGCCCGGAGGTTCCCGCGCACCTGTCCGCGTGCCGCGCTCAGCCGGACACGCTGGGCCGGCCGTTCTCGATGTGGCCCATGAGCCGGCGGCGGAAGCCGGCGTCACCCTCCGCGGTCACCTCGAGGTCGTACCAGCCGTGCGCGTCGGCCGCCGAGTGGACGACGGTGCGGCTGCGTCCCGGCTTGACCGTGATCCGCCGGGTCCAGCCGTGCAGATCCGCCTCGTCGACATAGCCCAGCGGCCGGACGGTGTAGGTGAGGAGCGTGCCGCCGCTGTTGCGCAGCGTGAGATGCACGTCGCGGTCGTGGTGGTCGATGGCCGAAACGACCCCGGCCCGGCCGGAAGCCCGGCCGGCGAACTCGCGGCGGAACCCGTTGGGGCCCGTGATCGTGAAGCGGTACGTCTCGCCGGTAAGGGGCACGGACCACTGCGCCTCGCCCCTTACGTCCTTGTGCTGCGGGACGGGGAACTCGCCCGCGTACGGGTAGAGGGCGAAGTGCGCGCTCGCACGTCCCCGGTTGCTGAGCGAGACGGTGACGGTCCGGCCGGTCAACCCGCCGTGCGCGTCGGGCTGGTACGGCAGCGGACGGGCGGGCCGGGTGCCCGGCTCCTGGACGGGCATCCGCTGTACGGCCGGGGGCACGGGCCGCCAGCGTCCGGTGAACGGCGGGATCTGCCCCGGCTGCTCCACCTCGGGCTGCGGCCTGCCGCGCCGGAAGTCGAACGCGGAGGTCAGATCACCGGTGACGGCCCGCCGCCACGGGGTGATGTTGGGCTCTTCGACGCCCGTCCACCTCTCGAGCAACCGGATCACCGAGCTGTGGTCGAAGACCTCGGAGCACACGTATCCGCCGACGGTCCACGGCGACACGACGAGCAGCGGAACGCGGATGCCGAGCCCGGTCGGCAGGCCCTGCCAGCGCTCGTCGGTGTTGTCGGCGGGCGGCACCGGCGGGGGTACGTGGTCGAAGAAGCCGTCGTTCTCGTCGTAGTTGATCAGCACGACGGTGTGCCGCCACACCTGAGGGTGCGAGGCGAGCGCGTCCAGGATCTTGTAGACGAGGGACGCGGACGCGATGGGCGAGGAGGCGCCGGGGTGCTCGGAGTCGACGGCGGACGGCACCAGGTACGAGACCTCGGGCAGCCGGCCCGTGGCGACGTCGGCGCGGAACTGCTCGGCAAGGGTGCCGGTCTCACCACGGCGCAGCCCGCGCTCGAAGAGTGAGCGCTCCTGCTCGGTGAGCGTGGCCACCCCCTCCTCCAGCGCGGCGAGCAGCCGGGTCCGCTCGGCGGCGTCGGCGGTGTCGCGGACCTTCGCGTAGAAGGCCTCCATATACGTGAAGTCGCCGGCCTTCGCAAGGGCCTTGCGGGCGACGGTCTTGAAGGTGGTGAAGAACTCGATGTTGTTGTCGGTGAAGTTCTCCCACTCCTGGTAGGTCCGCCAGCTGCGGCCGGCCTTCTCCAGGCGCTCGGCGTATGTCGGCCAGGGGTAGCCGGGGTGGGTGCCCTCGGCATACGCGGCATTCGTCACGGCCCGGCTGCCGTCGGCCTCGTACCCGGTCCAGCCGCTCCACAGATGGTTGCGGTTCGGGCTGGTCGAGGTGTGGGTGGAGGAGTGGTAGGCGTCGCAGATGGTGAAGGTGTCGGCGAGTTCGTGGTGCAGGGGCAGGTCGCGCCGGTCGTAGTACGCCATGGTCGCCGCGGTCTTGGCCGACACCCAGCCGTCCATCCAGCCCTGGCGCCAGGCCTTGGCGCCGCCGCTCCAGGAGTGGTCCAGATCGCCTATGTACTGGAGATCCTTCTGCTGCGTCTCGGCGGCGTCGCGTACGGGGAAGGGCAGCACCGTGCCGAGCGGCCCCGGCTGCTCGAAGACCGGCTCCCCGGAGGGGAGTTCGACGGCGTTGCGGTCACCGAAGCCGCGTACGCCGCGCAGCGTGCCGAAGTAGTGGTCGAAGGACCGGTTCTCCTGCATCAGGATCACCACATGCCTGACGGCACGCAGCCCGCCGGAGGGCGGCCCGGCGGCGAGCGCGGCGTGCAGGGACGGCGGCAGCAGCGATCCCGCCGCCGCTCCGACGGCACCGCCGCCGCCGAGTGCGAACAGACGCCGTCGTGAAAGGTCCTTGGACACGGTTTCCTCCTGACTCCAGAACTGCAGCCGGACGCTAGTGACACCGGATGACCTGAACCGGTCCCGCGAAGGGCGTGGCAGTGAACGCCCGGCGGTTCCCCGACGCTCCACAATCCTGTCCTTTTAGCATGAACATGTCATAATTTGCCCGCTACGCCCCCATGGGCACCGCGGTTCCTTCGAGCCCGCCGGCCGTCCGGTCTCTACCGTAACGACGCCCAACAGGCAAGACTCAGGCGGGAATCGGCCTAGGTCGGCAAGACCCGGGGGAAATGTCGGTGCCGGCTGGCACGATGGCCAGCATGGAGAATACGGGGATCCACACGGGGACCGACCAACCCACGCTGTCGCCGGCCGACGCAGCGGAGTTCGCCCAGCAGCTCCATGACACCGCCGGCCCGCACATCGGCAGGCCTCCCGTCCCGGTGCTCGTGTACGAGCCGGGCGCGTCGCTGCGGGAGCGGCGGGAGGCCTTCCGATCCGTCTACGAGGCAGTGGTGGCCCGCATCGGCGAACCCACGCTCTACGGGGGCTCGTCCGGCGGACCGAACGTCCGGTGGCGCGGCAGCGGACGTCTCGTGCTCCTCTCGGGTGACCGGCAGCGGGCCCAGCTGTCGGTTCATGACACCGTTGTCCTGGAGGAGGAGGAACACCGGACCTTCGAGTGGGGCGGCGCGTGGACGGGGGGCGAGCCGCACGACTTCGACTTTCTGCCGTACGTCTGGCAGTTGGACCGCGGCGGGCCGGGCGAGCGTCCGACCACCCGGCCCGGCGGCCGGCTCGCCGCCGGGCTGGATCATGTCGAGAGTTCGCTGGAGCTGCTGCTCGCGGCCTGGGTGGAGCAGCTCGCGGTGCAGGTGGGGACGGACTGGACGAGCTTCTGCCTCACGAGCGCGGCGGACCGCGGACGTCAGCTACTGGTGTCGTACAGCCTCGAGGACGGGCTGCATGCCTCGATCGACGACCGCGACGCGCCGGACGGCCAGGAGCGGGCACAGCTGATGCTCGCGCGCGGCTGGCAGAGCTGCGACCGCGGCTGGTGGCAGACGGACTTCGCCGACCCCGACCGGGCGGACGCCGCCGCGCTGGCCCGCCTGGTGGTCACGGAACTGCGGGCCCGTGGCACCAGGGAGCCGGAGGAACTGCGGGCCCGGGATGTGAGCTGCAAGGACCGCGGCGACATGTGGCTCCCGGGCCTGGGCGTACGCCACTGACACGCCGGATCCGCTACCGGAGGGCGGAGGCGAGAGCAGGAGCGGCCTGGCCGGTGAGCTGGTTCACCTTGCCCAGTCGGTTCATCCCGCCACCGACCTGCTCGGAGACGGTCGGCACCTGCGCCCGGTGCTCCGTCGGCACCGAGGTCGCGGCGAAGGAGTCGAGCTGCCCGATGACGGACGGCACCTCGACCGGGGCTGCCGCGGTGGCGGCGGGGGCGGCAAGGGCCGAGGCGCCGGTCGCGAGAGCAATGGCGGCGAGTACACGCTGTGCTGTGGTCATGCCGTGAGCAACGACCCCGCCCCTGCTCCGGTCACGGGCGTGTCCAACTCGGGGGCGTACGCCAAGGGGTGGCGGGCACCTGCGTGCCCGCCACCCCTGTGACGTCCTGCCTGGTCGCGAACGGCCGGTGACCGCTGCCGCCGTCAGCCCTTGCTGACGGCGAGGCCGATCATTCGCTCACACCGAGCCGCTCGAGAATCAGTTCCTTGACACGCGCCGCGTCGGCCTGCCCGCGGGTGGCCTTCATGACCGCGCCCACCAGCGCACCGACCGCGGCAACCTTGCCGCCGCGGATCTTGTCGGCGATGGCCGCGTTGCCCGCGATCGCCTCGTCGACGGCCGTGCCCAGCGCGCCCTCGTCCGAGACGACCTTCAGACCGCGCTTCTCGACGACCGTGTCCGGGTCGCCCTCGCCGGCGAGTACGCCCTCGATGACCTGGCGGGCCAGCTTGTCGTTGAGCGAACCCTCCGTGACCAGCGCGGTCACCCGGGCGACCTGCGCCGGGGTGATCGGGAGCTCGTCCAGGCCCTTGCCCGACTCGTTGGCGTTACGGGCGAGCTCGCCCATCCACCACTTGCGGGCCTGGTCGGCCGGGGCGCCGGCGTCGATCGTGGCGACGATCAGGTCCATCGCACCCGCGTTGAGGATCGACTGCATGTCGTGCTCGGAGACGCCCCACTCCTCGCGGAGCCGGTTGCGGCGCAGCCGCGGCAGCTCGGGCAGCGTGGCGCGCAGCTCCTCGACCCACTCGCGGGGCGGGGCGACCGGCACCAGGTCGGGCTCGGGGAAGTAACGGTAGTCCTCCGCCTCCTCCTTGACCCGGCCGGACGTCGTGGAGCCGTCCTCCTCGTGGAAGTGACGGGTCTCCTGGATGATCGTGCCGCCGGAGGAGAGCACCGCGGCGTGGCGCTGGATCTCGAATCGGGCGGCACGCTCCACCGAGCGCAGCGAGTTGACGTTCTTGGTCTCCGAGCGGGTACCGAACTTCTCGGTGCCGTGGGGGCGCAGCGACAGGTTCACGTCGCAGCGCATCTGGCCCATCTCCATACGGGCCTCGGAGACGCCGAGCGCCTTGATGAGCTCGCGCAGCTCGGCGACGTACGCCTTGGCGACCTCGGGGGCGCGCTCGCCGGCGCCGACGATCGGCTTGGTGACGATCTCGATCAGCGGGATGCCGGCGCGGTTGTAGTCCAGCAGCGAGTGCTGAGCGCCATGGATACGGCCGGTGGCACCGCCGACGTGCGTCGACTTGCCGGTGTCCTCCTCCATGTGGGCGCGCTCGATCTCCACGCGGAAGACCTCGCCGTCCTCGAGCTGGACGTCCAGATAGCCGTTGAAGGCGATCGGCTCGTCGTACTGCGAGGTCTGGAAGTTCTTCGGCATGTCCGGATAGAAATAGTTCTTCCGGGCGAAGCGGCACCACTCGGCGATCTCGCAGTGCAGCGCGAGGCCGATCTTGACGGCGGACTCGACGCCGATCGCGTTGACGACCGGGAGGGAGCCGGGCATGCCGAGGCAGGTCGGGCAGGTCTGCGAGTTGGGCGCGGCGCCCAACTCGGTCGAACACCCGCAGAACATCTTGGTCTTGGTGCCGAGCTCGACATGGACCTCGAGGCCCATGACGGGGTCGTAGGACGCGAGGGCGTCCTCGTACGACACCAGTTCAGTGACGGTCACGATGAAACTTTCCCTCTCAGCCCAGCAGGACGTCGTCGTCGCCGAGGCGCTTCAGCTCGCGGTAGAGGATCGCCAGGCCGGTGACGATGGCAGCGGCCGAGATCCCGGCGTCGATCAGCCGGAGCACGTCGTTGTCCTTGCGCGCCATCTTGGCCTGTTTGGCGACACCGATGGCACCGAAAGCAGTGGTGCCGAGCGACAGGTACAGACCGGACTTGGACTTCTTGAAGTTCTTGGCCTTCTTGGTCATTGCACTCACAGCGACGGAGCCTCCTCCAGCAGCGGGTGACCCCACCTTTCCACGAAGGCGGCCTCGACGGCGGCGCCGACCTTGTACAGCCGGTCGTCCTTCATGGCGGGGGCGATGATCTGCAGACCGACCGGCAGGCCGTCCTCCGGCGCAAGACCGCAGGGCAGCGACATCGCGGCGTTGCCTGCCAGGTTGGTCGGAATGGTGCACAGGTCGGCGAGGTACATGGCCATCGGGTCGTCGGCGCGCTCGCCGATCGGGAAGGCGGTGGTCGGCGTCGTCGGGGAGACGATCACGTCGACCTGCTCGAACGCCTTCTCGAAGTCGCGGGTGATGAGCGTGCGCACCTTCTGGGCCGAGCCGTAGTACGCGTCGTAGTAGCCGGAGCTGAGCGCGTACGTGCCGAGCATGATGCGCCGCTTGACCTCGTCGCCGAAACCGGCTTCGCGGGTCAGCGCGGTGACCTCCTCGGCGGACTTCGTGCCGTCGTCGCCGACCCGCAGGCCGTAGCGCATGGCGTCGAAGCGCGCGAGGTTCGAGGAGCACTCGGACGGCGCGATCAGGTAGTACGCCGACAGGGCGAGGTCGAAGGAGGGGCAGTCCAGCTCGACGATCTCGGCGCCCAGTTCACGCAGCAGCTCCACCGACTCGTCGAAGCGCTGCACGACTCCGGCCTGGTAGCCCTCGCCGCGGAACTGCTTGACGACGCCGACGCGCATGCCCTCGACCGAGCCGTTGCGCGCGGCCTCGACGACCGGCGGGACCGGGGCCTCGATGGAGGTCGAGTCCAGCGGATCGTGCCCGGCGATGACCTCGTGCAGCAGCGCCGCGTCCAGGACCGTACGGGCACAGGGGCCGCCCTGGTCGAGGGAGGAGGAGAAGGCCACCATGCCGTAGCGGGAGACCGCGCCGTAGGTGGGCTTGACGCCGACGGTGGCGGTGACGGCGGCGGGCTGACGGATGGAGCCGCCGGTGTCGGTGCCGATGGCGAGCGGGGCCTGGAAGGAGGCGAGGGCCGCCGAGGAGCCGCCGCCGGAGCCGCCGGGGATACGGGTCAGGTCCCACGGGTTGCCGGTCGGGCCGTAGGCGCTGTTCTCGGTCGAGGACCCCATGGCGAACTCGTCCATGTTGGTCTTGCCGAGGATGACCACGTCGGCAGCCTTGAGCCGCTTGGTCAGCGTCGCGTCGTACGGCGGGATCCAGCCCTCGAGGATCTTGGATCCGACCGTGGTCGGGATGCCCTCGGTGGTGAAGATGTCCTTGAGCGCCAGCGGCACACCGGCCAGCGGGCCGAGCTTCTCACCGGCCTCACGCTTGGCGTCGACGGCGCGTGCCTGGGCGAGCGCTCCCTCGCGGTCGACGTGCAGGAAGGCGTGCACCTTCTCGTCGACGGCCTCGATACGGGCCAGGTGGGCCTCGGTGACCTCGACGGCCGTGAGCTCGCCCGCGGCGATCTTCTCGGCGGTCTCGGCCGCGGTGAGCTTGATGATGTCCGTCATGGGATTCAGTCCTCCCCCAGGATCTGCGGCACCTTGAAACGCTGCTGCTCCTGGGCCGGGGCGCCGGACAGCGCCTGCTCGGGGGTGAGCGACGGACGAACCTCGTCCGCGCGCATGACGTTGGTCAGCGGCAGCGGGTGGGAGGTCGGGGGTACGTCTTGGTCGGCGACCTCGGAGACGCGGGCGACCGCGCCGATGATGTCGTCGAGCTGTCCGGCGAAGTGCTCGAGCTCGTCGCCGGAAAGCTCCAGACGCGCCAGCCGGGCGAGGTGGGCAACCTCCTCGCGCGTAATGCCAGGCATGCAGCGATCCTCAGGGTGAGTGTGTGGTGTTTGGCCCAATCCTATGGGGCAGCGGCGGGTGACCGTGAAACGGTTTGCTCCCTCACCCCGGCCTTCCCCCGGTCCGGGGGAAGGCCGGGTCCCCCTGGGCGGCCGCGCAAAGCCGGCGCCCACCCCTCTGCCACGCGCCGGCTGCACACCGCGTGGCACGGGCGCGGCGGTGCCACCGAACGGCGATTACCGGGAGCAACCGGGTCGATGTGGAGAGAGACTCCGCTCTGCGAGGCCCGCCGTGGCGGATTCGCCCGTGACCCGCGAGTCGGGTGCCCCCTGACGATGCCGGGTGTGCGCGCTCCGCTCCGGTGCGCGCACGCGTTCGTGCTGCCCTTCATCTCAGAAGAGCGCATGAGCGCCGGACCACCGGTGGGCCTCAGAAACGCCCCTGGGCCCGGCGAGGATGCCGGGCCCAGGGGCTGCTGCCGACAGGCAACGGCCCCGGCCTGCGGGTCAGGCACTCCCGCTTATCCGAACTGGCCGGGCTGGTAGTCGCCGGCGGGCTGCTGGACAATGACGTTCAGCCGGTTGAAGGCGTTGATGACGGCGATCAGCGACACCAGGGCGGCGAGCTGCTCCTCGTCGTAGTGTTTGGCGGCATTCGCCCAGGCCTCGTCCGTGACCCCACCGGCCGCATCCGCGATGCGGGTGCCCTGCTCCGCCAGTTCCAGCGCAGCGCGCTCGGCCTCGGTGAAGACCGTGGCCTCCCGCCACACCGCGACCAGGTTGAGCCGCACCGACGATTCACCGGCGGCGACGGCTTCCTTGGTGTGCATGTCGGTGCAGAAACCGCACCCGTTGATCTGACTCGCGCGGATCTTCACCAGTTCCTGCGTCGCGTCCGGCAGTGCCGAGTCCGCGACCACCTTGCCTGCCGAGACGATGTGCTTCAGGAACTTGCCTGCGGTCTCGTTGCCGAAGACGTTCAAACGGGCGCCCATGGTGAACTCCTCTGCCGTTGTCGGTGGCTACACCCATGACGGAACGGCTCGGCGCGATGTGACATGCACGAATGTGACGTGCGTCTCCCCTGCCCGGGCTGTGGGAGCGACCGTCCAGGACGAGGTCAGGGCCGTCGCCAGGTCGCCGCCCCCGCGCACCGCGGCGCAGGTGCCTCGTGGCTCGCCCTCCGTCGCGGGAGTCTTCCTCCGGTCCACCCGGTGGCCGAACGAACCGGCCTAGTTCACGACATGGCCCGAAGGGCGGTCCGCTTCGGCCGGCCCCGGCGCGGCGGCGGGCAGTTCCGCCGGACGGCACCAGCCCCGCTTGCCCCTGGCCCGCAGCCACGCCGTCGTCTCCTGCGGCGGCATCGCTGCGGCGACCAGCCATCCCTGCACCGCGTCGCACCGCAGGTCGCGCAGCCGCTCCCAGGTCTCGTCGTCCTCGACGCCCTCGGCGACCACCAGCAGTCCGAGCGAATGGGCGAGGTCGACCGTGCAGCGGACGATCTCCGCGTCCTCGTTGTCGACGGCGAGCCGGGCGACGAAGGACCGGTCGATCTTGAGCTCACTGACCGGAAGGCGGCGCAGATGGACCAGAGAGGAGTAGCCGGTGCCGAAGTCGTCCAGCGACATCTTCACCCCGTGGTCGGCGAGCCCGGCCAGCGTGTCGGCGGCGCGCTGCGGGTCCTCCAGCAGCACATGCTCCGTGATCTCCAGCTGGAGCGCCCCGGCCGGGACGCCGTGCCGGGCGAGGCGGGCGGCGACGGCTCCGGCGAATCCGGGGGTGTGGACGTCGCGCGGTGAGACATTGACGGCTACGGGGACGTTGAGCCCCTGGGCCCGCCACCTGGCGACCTGGGCGAGCGCGGTGTCGAGGACGTACTCCGTCAGATGCGGCATCAGGCCGGAGGATTCCGCGATGGCGATGAACTCGTCCGGGGGGACCCGGCCCCGCTCCGGATGCACCCAGCGGACCAGCGCCTCGAGTCCCGCGACCTGGCCGTCGAAGCGGACCTTGGGCTGGTAGTGCAGCTCGACGTCGCCGGCGTCGAGCGCCCGGCGCAGATCGCCCAGCAGGCCCAGCCGGTCGGGCGTGTTGCTGTCGCGCTTGGACTCGTACACCTCGACGCCGGTACGGTCACGCTTCGCCTGGTACATGGCGACGTCGGCGCGGCGCAGCAGGCCCTCTGCGTCGAGTGCGTGGTCGGGGAAGACGGCGACCCCGGCACTGGCCTCCAGGACGAGGGTGAGGCCGTCGAGGTCGAGGGGCGAGGAGAGCTCGGCGACGAGGTGGCGGGCGACGCGCTGGGCGCTCGTGGCGGAGTCGGCGGTGGGCAACAGCACGGCGAACTCGTCGCCGCCGAGCCGCGCCGCCTCGGCCCCGCGCGGCAGGGCGAGCCGCAGCCGCTCGGCGATCTGGAGCAGGAGCCGGTCGCCGGCGAGGTGGCCGAGGGTGTCGTTGACGGACCGGAAGCGGTCGAGGTCGATCAGTACGAGGGCGGACCGTGCTCCGCTGCTCTCGGCGTCCTCCAGCGCGGCCCAGGTGCGCTCCAGCAGCCACTGGCGGTTGGGCAGGCCGGTGAGCGGGTCGCGCAGCTGCTCCTCGGCCCTGGCCCTGGCTATCCAGAGGGTGGAGTCCAGGGCGATCAGCGGCACGGCGAACAGCGGCAGCAGCAGTGGCATCGCGACGGCGACCACGCAGATCAGCGGAGCGATGCCGAGCAGGGCGACGGCGACAAGTCCCTGCCGGACCAGGGCCGTACGGGCGACGGTGGGCAGCCCGCCGCCCGACGGGGTCAGCACGTACCAGAGCAGCAGCCGGGTGACGGCGAGATACGCGGTGGCCGCGAGGATCACCTCGGGGGCGGCCGAGATCCCCCAGTGGAGCGGGTCCCAGGGCACCTCGACGGTGGGAACGACCCCGAACACGGCGAGGGCGAGCGCCGCGGCGCCGATGCCCAGGATGTCGACGGCGCCGTGCAGCAGCCCCTGGCGCCGGCGGGTGGGGCAGGCGGCGCCGACCAGGGTGACGACGGCCAGGCTGACGAGCCCGGCGGGCAGCCAGCCGAACAGCAGGAGGGCGGCGAGGGTGAGGGCGGCACCGGAGCCGGTGCCGCCCCACCAGCGGTCGCGGCCCAGTGCGACGAGATGGCCGACGATGATCCCGGTGAGCAGGGCGAGCGACCAGCCGACCGTGCCGGAGGGGAAGAGCGCATGGCTCTCCCGGACCGCCTGGACGATGCCGGTCAGCAGGACGAGCACGGCGCAGGCGACAACGGCCAGGGGCAGCCCGGGGGTTCGGCCCAGCAGGGCCACAAGTGCACGCGGCCGTGTGACCGGGTCGGCGCTCTCGGTCGGTTTCATTCCCGTCCCTCTCACAGCCGGCGGTGCCGATGCCTCGCGTTGGCTCCCTGTGTCGTGCCACCACGACTGAAATCCCACCACGCAGCCGTGCACGACAGGCGCACATCTCAACAGTAGGGCGCAGGAGGCTCGGACGGGCAGCGCTCTACAGCTCTTGCCCGAATGCGACCTGGCCACCCTTCACCATCTGCTATGCGCTGAACGGGTGACCTGTACCGGCTGTTCCACCGGCGTGGAACGCGTCCGGATCCGGCCCCTGTTGGCGTACTCGAGCGCCTCGTGCGCCCCCGATGAGCGCCCCTCCCTGCCCCCCTTTGTCACACCTCCGTGGCCGCAGCAGCCTCACGGGCCGCATCAGGGCCCTGTTCGAGGAGTACGGCGAAGCCCGACTCGTCCAGCACCGGCACCTTCAGCTGCACTGCCTTGTCGTACTTGGAACCGGGGTTGTCACCGACGACCACGAACGCAGTTTTCTTTGACACGGAACCGGCCACTTTCGCGCCAAGGCTCTGGAGCGCCTCTTTTGCGCCATCCCTGGTGTGGTTCCGCAGTGTTCCGGTGACGACGACGGTCAGTCCCTCGAGGGGACGCGGCCCGGTGTCCTCGTCAGCGCCCTCGTCCGCCATCCGGACGCCCGCCGCCCGCCACTTGCGCAGGATCTCCTGGTGCCAGTCCTCGGCGAACCACTGCTTGAGCGATGCCGCGATGATCTCGCCGACGCCGTCGGTGGCCGCCAACTCGGCCTCGGTGGCCTGCTCGATCCGGTCGATGGAACGGAACTCGCGGGCAAGTGCCTCCGCGGCGACCGGGCCTACGTGCCGGATGGAGAGCCCGGTGAGGATCCGGGCGAGCGGGCGGGTCTTGGCGGCCGCGATGTTGTCCAGCATCGCGGCGGCGTTCTTCTTCGGCTCACCCTGCTGGTTGGCGAAGACCGTCGCGA
Organism: Streptomyces sp. NBC_00390; assembly: GCF_036057275.1. Taxonomy (NCBI): domain Bacteria; kingdom Bacillati; phylum Actinomycetota; class Actinomycetes; order Kitasatosporales; family Streptomycetaceae; genus Streptomyces; species Streptomyces sp. NBC_00390. Next base: position 2,633,846 of record NZ_CP107945.1, read on the forward strand.
TCTTCTCCTCTCCGGTCTTCGGGTCGCGCTTGGGAAGTCCGCTGTCCTGGTCGAGCACATACGCCTTGATGGGCAGCAGTTGCCCGACGGTGAGGTCGAACAGGTCCCCCTCGTCGGTCAGCACCGGCTGCGACGGCTCGAGCGGCTTGGTCAGCGCGGCGGCCGCGACATAGCCGAAGTGCTCGATGTCCAACGACTTGCGGCCCGCGAGGTAGAACAGGCGCTCGCGCAACTGGGCAGGGCAGGACCGGGCGTTCGGGCAGCGCAGATCGACGTCGCCCTCCTTCATGGGGCGCAGCGCCGTGCCGCACTCGGGGCACTCGGCCGGCATCACGAACTCCCGCTCGGAGCCGTCCCGCAGGTCCACCACCGGGCCGAGGATCTCAGGGATGACATCACCCGCCTTGCGGATCACGACCGTGTCGCCGATGAGCACGCCCTTGGCCTTGACCACGTCCTGGTTGTGCAAGGTGGCGAACTCGACCTCGGAGCCCGCCACCGTGACCGGCTCGACCTGGGCGTACGGCGTCACCCGGCCCGTACGGCCCACGCCCACCCGGATGTTGACCAGCTTGGTGTTGACCTCTTCCGGCGGATACTTCCAGGCGATGGCCCAGCGCGGGGCGCGTGCGGTGGAGCCGAGCCGGCCCTGAAGGGGGATCTCGTCCAGCTTGACGACCACACCGTCGATCTCGTGCTCCACCGAGTGCCGGTTCTCGCCGAAGTAGGCGATGAACTCCCGTACGGCGTCGAGTGATTCCACCACCTTGTTGTGGCGGGCGGTGGGCAGGCCCCATTCACGCAGCAGGTCGTACGCCTGCGACAGGCGGTCGATGTCGAAGCCCTCGCGCGCGCCGATGCCGTGCACGACCATGTGCAGCGGCAGCTTCGCCGTGACTCTGGGGTCCTTCTGGCGCAGCGAACCGGACGCGGAATTGCGCGGGTTGGCGTACGGCTGCTCCCCGGCCGCCACCCGCCGCGCGTTGAGCTCCTGGAACTGCTCCATCGGGAAGTAGACCTCGCCGCGGATCTCGACGAGGTCCGGGATGCGGTCGCCCTGGAGGCGGTCGGGGATCTCGGCGATGGTGCGCACGTTCGGAGTGATGTCCTCGCCGACCCGGCCGTCGCCGCGGGTGGCCGCGCGGACCAGTCTGCCCTTCTCGTACGTGAGGCTGACCGCGAGGCCGTCGACCTTCAGCTCGCACAGGAAGTGGTAGCCGGAGCCGCCGACGTCCCGGGCGACGCGCTCGGCCCAGGCGGCGAGCTCGGCGTCGTCGAAGGCGTTGTCGAGGGAGAGCATGCGCTCGCGGTGCTCGACCTTGGTCAGCTCTGTCTCGTAGTCCCCCGCGACCTTCTGGGTGGGCGAGTCGGGGGTACGCAGCGCCGGGTACTCCTCCTCGATCGCCTCGAGGCCGCGCAGCAGCTTGTCGAAGTCCGCGTCGCTGATGACGGGGCTGTCCTTCACGTAATACCGGAAGCGGTGCTCCTCGACCTGCTCGGCGAGCCGGGCGTGCTGCTCCCGTGCCTCCGCGGGCAGTGCCGTCTCCTGTTCGCCAGCCACCGTTTCGTCCTCCCGTATGCCGTGCGCCCCGTCACTCAGGGTTGTCTGCGAGCGATCTCGCGGCCCGGACACAGTGGGCGAGCGCCGCACGCGCGTAGGCGGGCGACGCGCCGGCGAGCCCGCACGACGGGGTGATGACGACGGACTCGGCGAGAGTCCCCGGATTCAGCCCCAGCCTGCGCCACAGCGTCCTGACACCCATGACGCTACCTGCCGGGTCCGACAATGCCGCGTCGGTGGACGGCACCACGCCCGCGAGCAGCTTGGTGCCTGCCTCCACCGCCTCACCGATCGACTCTTCCTCACGCTCGGTGAGCAGCCCGAAATCGAACGAGACACCAGCGACACCTGCCCTGCGCAGCAGCCCGAACGGCACGTCCGGCGCACAGGAGTGCACGATCACGGGGTCGTCGCTCACGTCGATGACGTCGCGCAGGGCGCTCTCGACCACCTGCCGGTCCACCGCCCGGTAAGTGCGGTAACCGCTGGCGGTCCTGACCTGCCCGCGCAGGACCGCGGTGAGCGAGGGCTCGTCGAGCTGAAGCACGACCCGGGCTCCCGGCACCCGGCGGCGCACCTCGCCGAGGTGGCCGCGCAGCCCCTCGGTGAGGGATCCCACGAGATCGCGGCAGGCACCCGGGTCACCGAGCGCCGCCTCGCCGCCCCTCAGCTCCAGCGCGGCGGCAAGCGTCCACGGCCCGACGGCCTGCACCTTCAGCGGGCCCTCGTAGCCCTGGGTGAACTCCTCCAGCGCATCGAGGTCCTCGCCGAGCCAGGACCATGCCCTGCGCGTGTCACGCCCCGGCCGGTCGCTGATCCGCCAGCCGCTGGGCTCGACATGGGCGTACATCTCGACGAGCAGTCCGATGGTCCGCCCGATCATGTCGGCTCCGGGCCCTCGGGCCGGCAGTTCGGGCAGGTACGGGAAGTCGTCGAAGGACCCGGCGACGGTCTTGGCGCTTTCCCGGGCGTCCCCACCGGGCATGGACCCGACGCCGGTGGCGGGGCCCCAGCTGAAGTCGTTCTTCTCGCTCACCCGGGAAGCGTACGTGCCACGCCGGGCGCTCCGGGTGCTGCTGCCGGGACGGGGCCCGGCAGCAGCGTGCCGTCAGCGGACGTCGACGAAGTCGCCGGTCGCCGTGGCGGTGCCCGTGGTGGTGGTGCCGCCGAAGACGAAGCGCCGGTAGCCGTCGGCAGAGGCCGTGACGGTGGTCTTCAGCGCACCGGTTGAGCTGGTCTTCACCTTCTTGACGGTGGTGCAGGCCGAGCTGTCCGCCTTGCGGAACCGGAGCTCGACCGACTGGCTGCCGTAGCCGGTGTACTTGTGCTTCACCCGGTCCGCACGGGTGAGGCCGCCGGTCACGGTGAGCGCCCTGCCCTTCGTCACCGGCCCCGGGGAGGCGTTGACGGTGACCTTCGCCGCGCGCTGCACGCGGACGCCGCCGGGGGCCGTGTTGTACTCCTCGGCCTTGAGTCCGCCGTCGGCCTTCCACAGACGCTTGACGACGCCGATCTTCCAGGTGGTGGCGTCATTGCCGGAGTCGAGGCGGTAGGGCGGGTCGATGTACAGGTTGCCCTCGCAGCGTGCCGTCCGGGCGCTCTGCTCGTAGCAGGTGTAACCCCCGACGTAGATGCCGCCGTTGTCGGCTCCCTTGGCGGGGGTGGTGTCGTGGTAGAGGAATGGGTGCGCGTCGTAGCGGAACGGGTCGGCGGTGCTGTAGCCGGCGGGCAGCGAGATACGGAAGGAGAGGGCCGGCTCCTTCACCTGGGTGGTCCCCACCACGACGGGCCTGCCGCCGTTGATCACGATGTCCGACACGGTGATGCCGGTGGCCGCGGCCTGCGCCGGAGGGGCGGTGAGCACCGTCAGGGCCAGGGCTCCCACGAGAGCGGCCACGGTGCCGGGTCTGCCTGATGTCATGCGTACCTCTTGCCTTCGTACAGGACGGGAGAACCCGCCCGCGGGACAGGGCACCGCAGGGCGGGGCGGCAGGCTGTCAGCGGCGCGACCAGGCAGTTCCCGGCAGGGTGATCATGCCGATGCGCTGCCCCGGACCGGTCCTGGCCCGGTCCCTCAGCGTCCCGGCCGGACCGTCAGATCGTTGATCTCGGCGTCGCGAGGCAGATCCAGTGCGGTCAGGATCGTCGTGGCCACCGACTCCGGGTCGATCCAGCGGGACTCGTCGTACTCCTTGCCCTCCTGGGAGTGCACCTTGGCCTGCATCGGGCTCGCGGTGCGCCCCGGATAGACGGACGTCACGCGCACCCCGTTGCCGTGTTCCTCGTGGCGCAACGAGTCGGCGAGCGCCTTCAGACCGTGCTTGGAGGCCGCGTACGCAGCCCATTCTGCATGGGCGTTGAGCCCGGCGCCGGAGTTGACGAAGACCACATGCCCCTGGGCGACCCGCAGTTGGGGCAGGAAGAGCCGGGTCAGCTCGGCCGGTGCGACGAGGTTGACGTCGAGCTGGCTGTGCCAGGTCCTGGGGGTGAGTTCGCCGACGCTCCCGAGGTCGACGATGCCGGCGATGTGCAGCAGCGAGTCGATGCGGTCGGGCAGCGTCTGGTGACCGAGCGCCCAGGAGATGCGGTCAGGGGCCGCGAGGTCGGCGACGAGCGTACGGGCGCCGGTGTACCGGTCGGCGAGCTCCTTGGCGCGGCCGGCGTCGCGGGCCACGAGGACGAGGTCGTCGCCGCGCTCGCGCAGACGGCGCGCGACGGCGGCGCCGATGCCGGATCCGGCGCCGGTGATCAGATGGGTAGCCATGTCCGCCATGCTCGCACCACTGCGCTACTGCACGCCCGCCGACTCCTCCAGGTATGCCAGCGCCCCGGCGGCGTCCTCGGCGAAGAACACCAGCTCGGTCAGGGGCACCGGCAGGAAGCCCTCGGCCTCCATCCGCAGGAACTGCTGCTTCAACCCGTCGTAGAAGCCCGCCGTGTTCAGCAGGACGACCGGCTTGGTGGTCCTGCCGTGCTTCTTCAGCTCCAGGATCTCGGTGGCCTCGTCCAGCGTCCCGGCACCGCCCACCATGATCACCACCGCGTCCGACTTGGCGAGCAGCAGCGCCTTTCGCTCGGCCAGGTCCTTGGCGATCACCATCTCGTCGGCGCTCGCCCGGGCGTTCGCGGCCAGGAACCCCACGGACACGCCCACCAGCCGCCCGCCCGCCTCCTGCACACCGTCCGCGACGACCTTCATCAGCCCGCACTCGGAGCCGCCCCACACGAGCGTGTGGCCGCCCTTGCCGATGAGCTTCGCGAACTCGCGAGCGGGGACGGTGTAACGGTCGTCGAGGTCGGCGGCGGAAAGGAAGACGCAGATGTTCATGGATCCCACGGTACGGGCCGCCGGCGGAGTCTCTCCGTGTCTCTCCTCCACGGCCGCCACCGCACCCTGCCGGGCCAGACGCACGAGGTGGCGCCGCATGTGCCGGCGCCAGCGTCGGTGGACTTCCTCGACGAGTGACCCGGGGGGTCCAGCGGCGGCACGCGACGAAATCCCTTGTCGCCGTGGTGAATTCGCAGCTCGCGACAGTGTCGGCCACGGGCGTCCGCCTCGAACAGGCCCGCGGCCCCACGCCCTTGCCGCAGCTGCTTCAGGCCCTGGCCAGCGCACATCGGCCACACGTCGTCCCGTTGCGTGACTCTCGCGGCCGGCCGGAGAGCAAATCCGTTGATGCCACCGGAATCGGCGTGCCATGATCCGCGCATGACCTACGGAATCGAGTCCCACCCCGCCCGGTGAGCGCCCCGGAAGAGCGCACCGCGCTCCCCCAGCCGGCCTCCCTGTACGCCTACGCCCTGCGCCTTCAGCACGCGGAGCCCGACGGCCGCCTGCCGATGGGCGGCTACTCACTACCGGACGCACCAGAGCGCCGAGCCCGGCCCAGCCGCGACTGGCGGGAGTCCGAGGAAGCCGCGCGTAAGGCCCTCGAACCCCTGCTGACCGAGGCAGACACGCCCCGTGCCGCCGAAGAGGTGGATCGCCGCCTGTGCGAGGCAGGGGTGAACACCCGTCACATCTTCTCGGTAGTCGACAAGATGACAGTGCCCGACGAGGAGCAGGCCAGGACCCTCGGGCGGCGCCTCGCCCGCTCCGGCACCACGGCGTACGCCGTGGGCACCGGCATCGCCCTCCTCACACGCCTCGGCGAGCCGGAGGACGTGCCCTGCCTCAGGACCCTCGGCCTGCTGCGCGGTTTCACCCGGCATGCGATCCGGGCACTCGATGCGATCGACGTCCCGACCGCAGCCCTGCTGTGGCTCGGCTGCTACACGCGAGAGAGTGAGCTGCGACCGTTGATCGACGCCCTCACCGCCCGCGACGACGAGGCGGCACGGGCCGGGCTGCTCCGGGTACCCATGGATCCGCGCACCGTGGACTCCGCAATCGCCCGACGGATCGCCGAGAGCGTTCTCCTCTCCGGCCTTCTCCGCGACGAGCCGGCCGACGAGGCGATCCTGGCTCAGGGGGCACGGCTGCTGGCCCGGATGACGAGCCCGCGGCACTACGAGGCGGAGATCCGCAGCTACCGGGATGCCGTCACCGTGTACGCCGCCGTGATCGCCCGGGCCTCCCGCCTCACCCCGTCCCTCGACCACTACGCCACGCTGCTCGCTCTCGCGCTCGACCTGCACAGCGGGCCCAGCGTGCTGCTGGACTGGAGACCCGGACAACGGGAGGCACTGCTCGACGCCCTGGACTCGCTGCTCACCACGCCCGACTGGGCCGCCGTGCTGGACGCCCGCGAACCGGCCGATCCCGCTGAGCGCCATCGGCTCCGGTGGGCGCGCCGCACCGCCCGTCAGCCGTTCACCGCCGGGCCCGACGCGTTCCCCCTGCGGATCGAGGTCGTCGTGCGCGACCCGGCGGACCCCGACATCGTGGAGACCCGGTTCCTCGTCGACAAACGCCCGCTGGTCCCCGAGGCGTTCGGCCGGGGGCCGGGCCACTCCCCCGAATATCTGCTTCACAGCGGTTCGCTGCGGGCCACGGCGGACGGCCAGGAGGTGCAACTGGCTGAGGCGTACTGCACCGAGGGATGCTGCGGCGCGCTGTTCGTCACCGTCGGCCGCGACGGCGACGAGGTGGTGTGGGGCGGCTGGCGCGGCACCTCCAAGGGCGTGGTGCTCCCCGAGTACCGCTTCGACGCCGCCGCGTACGACGCCGAGATCACGCGGGCCGAGACCGACCACTCCTGGGCGTGGCCTGCCCGGACGACGGCCCGGCTGATCACGAACGGCCTCCGCGAGTCGCCGGATGTCGTCAGCCGGTGGCGGCTGAGCCGGGGCCGGGCGGGCACGGATTCCTCGGACCCGGACACGGTTGTGATGTGGTTCTTCTTCCAGCCGGAAGAGGACGGCCCGTGGCTGCAGTTCAGTTGGCAGCTCCCGGACGACGGCACGCCCCCCGAGGCACGGGCTGCGGCGGTGCTGCGGCGACTGGCCGAGGAGGACCCGAAGGGATACGCGAAGATCAGCGGCGGCTCGCGGGAGTACGCGGAGCAGCTGGGGTTCCCCTGGCCGGAAGGCTGACGCCGACGTGGCCGGCGGCGACGAGTCCGCGGGGCACGCGCAGGGGCCCGCACACGGCTGCAGTCGTCTGCCGTGCCCCGTGCGGCGAACCGGGCCACCGGCTACCGGTGCGGGCGGCCCACGGAAGGGACGAGCGACGGGACGGCGCCCGGATGTCTGCTGACCTCGATCAAGGTGACCGTCGCCATGTGGCTCACGCCACCGACGCCGCCCTGCGCCGCGTCGTCGCGATCGTCGCCGAACCGACCACGCGGGTGCCGTCGTACAGCACGATCGCCTGGCCGGGTGCGACCGCGCGGACCGGCTCGGTGAAAGTGACACGCAGCTCGCCCTCGACCAGCTCCGCAGTCGTCTCCGTCTCGCCGCCGTGGGCGCGCAGCTGGGCGGTGTACGTGCCCGGGCCGGTCGGCGCCGCGCCGCACCAGCGCGGCTTGATCGCGGTCAGCGAGACGACGTCCAGCGCCTCGGCGGGGCCGACTGTCACGGTGTTGTTCACCGGGGAGATGTCGAGGACGTAGCGCGGCTTGCCGTCGGGGGCCGGGTGGCCGATGCGCAGACCCTTGCGCTGGCCGATCGTGAAGCCGAAGGCCCCGTCGTGGCTGCCGAGCCTGGTGCCCGACTCGTCGACGATGTCGCCCTCGGCCGTGCCCAGCCGCGAGGCGAGGAAGCCCTGGGTGTCACCGTCGGCGATGAAGCAGATGTCGTGGCTGTCGGGCTTCTTCGCGACGGCCAGACCGCGGCGCTCCGCCTCCGCCCTGATCTCGTCCTTCGTGGTGAGCGTGTCCCCGAGCGGGAACATGGCGTGCGCCAGCTGCTTCTCGTCCAGCACTCCGAGGACGTACGACTGATCCTTGGCCATGTCGCTGGCGCGGTGCAGCTCGCGGCTGCCGTCCTCGTTCAGGACGACGGTCGCGTAGTGGCCCGTGCACACCGCGTCGAAGCCCAGCGCCAGCGCCTTGTCGAGCAGCGCGGCGAACTTGATCTTCTCGTTGCAGCGCAGGCACGGGTTGGGCGTACGGCCCGCCTCGTACTCGGCGATGAAGTCCTCGACCACGTCCTCGCGGAACCTCTCGGCGAGATCCCACACATAGAACGGGATGCCGATCACGTCCGCGGCACGGCGGGCGTCGCGCGAGTCCTCGATGGTGCAGCAGCCCCGCGCGCCGGTGCGGAAGGACTGCGGGTTGGCGGAGAGCGCCAGGTGGACACCGGTGACATCGTGTCCGGCCTCGGCGGCGCGGGCGGCGGCGACGGCGGAATCCACGCCGCCCGACATGGCGGCGAGCACGCGGAGGGGTCGCTGGGAAGTCTGAGTCATAGCGCTACCAGAGTACGGGGCGCCGGGAACCGATGGCTTGCGAGTATGCGTTGTGGGACGCATGGGGAGTGACAGCAAGCGCGGCAGCCGCAGGAGCGAGGGCGGCCGCAAGGGCGGGGGGCGCGGCGTGAGCCGGCGCGCCGTGCTGATCGGCAGCGGTGCGGTCCTGGTGGGCACGGGCGTCGTGGCGCAGGACGCGCTCAGGCGGGCCTGGTGGCGGCTCCCGGGGGTGGCGAAGCCGCGCAAGGAGGGCGAGATCGACCACCTCGGCGCGGAGTGGACGGCCGCCTCCCGGGCGAACTGGCGGCTCGCCGACCGCCCCGACGACTACGGCATCGACCGCGTGATCATCCATGTGGTCCAGGGCAGTTACCGCTCGGCACTCAAGGTGTTCAAGGACCCCGGCCACGGGGCGGCGACGCACTACGTGGTGCGCAAGGACGGGCATGTGGCCCAGCTGATCCGGGAGCTGGACGTGGCCTTCCACGCGGGGAACCGTTCGTTCAACGAGCGCAGCATCGGCATCGAGCACGAGGGGTTCGTGGACAAGCCCCGGGGTTTCACGGACGCGATGTACCGCTCGTCGGCGCGGCTGACGGCAGGCGTCTGCGCACGGTACGGCATACCGGTGGACCGCGAGCACATCATCGGGCACGTGGAGGTGCCGGGTACGGATCACACGGACCCGGGCCCGCACTGGAACTGGGACCGGTATCTGAAGCTGGTACGCGAGGCGTCCCCCGCGGCACGCGAGGCAGTGCGGGCCGCGGAGTCCCGCTGACGCGGGCGGCGGGGGGACAACTCCGGCGCACGAGGCGCCGGATGGGCTCCGGAACCGGCGGGTGCACCCGCGCCGTCGCGGCGCCGGGACCTGCCTGCCGGCGCGCCCCGGCGGGCCGTCGGGGCAGGCCCTAGCTGAGTCCCGCCGTGCGCGCCCTCTCGACCGCGGGGCCGATCACCTGTGCCACCGCGTCCACATCCGCCTTGGTGGAGGTGTGGCCGAGGCTGAACCGCAGCGTGCCGCGGGCCAGGTCCGGGTCGGTGCCGGTGGCCAGCAGCACGTGGCTCGGCTGGGCGATGCCGGCCGTGCAGGCGGAGCCGGTCGAGCATTCGATGCCCTGGGCGTCGAGCAGCAGCAGCAGAGAGTCGCCCTCGCAGCCGGGGAAGGTGAAGTGGGCGTTGGCGGGCAGCCGGTCCACCGGGTCGCCGCCGAGGATCGCGTCCGGCACGGCCTCGCGCACGACCTGGACCAGCTCGTCGCGGAGGCCGCCGATGTCGCGGGCGAAGTCGCCGCGGCGCTCGGCAGCGATGCTGCCTGCCGCCGCGAAGGCGGCGATCGCGGGCGCGTCGAGGGTGCCCGAGCGTACGTGCCGCTCCTGGCCGCCGCCGTGCAGTACCGGAACGGGGCTGTACTCCCGGCCGAGCAGCAGTGCGCCGATGCCGTACGGGCCGCCGATCTTGTGACCGGAGACGGTCATGGCGGCGAGGCCGGAGGCGGCGAAGTCGACCTCGAGCTGACCGAAGGCCTGGACGGCGTCGGCGTGCAACGGGACGTCGAACTCAGCTGCCACAGCGGAGAGTTCGGCCACCGGCATGACGGTGCCGATTTCGTTGTTGGCCCACATCACGGTGGCGAACGCCACATCGTCGGGGTTTCGCTCGATGGCCTCGCGCAGCGCCTCGGGGTGCACTCTGCCGTACGCGTCGACCGGCAGATGTTCGACGGTCGCGCCCTCGTGTTCACCGAGCCAGTCCACCGCGTCGAGCACGGCGTGGTGCTCCACCGGACTGACCAGTACACGGGTCCGGGCGGGCTCTGCGTCCCGGCGGGCCCAGTACAGGCCCTTCACGGCGAGGTTGTCGGCCTCGGTGCCGCCGGAGGTGAAGACGACCTCGCTGGGCCGTGCGCCGAGTGCGTCGGCGAGCGTCTCGCGGGCCTCCTCGACGGTGCGACGGGCCCGGCGCCCGGCGGCGTGCAGGGCCGAGGCGTTGCCGGTGACGGCGAGCTGGGCGGTCATCGCCTCGACGGCCTCCGGAAGCATCGGAGTGGTCGCGGCGTGGTCGAGGTAAGCCATGGTGGCCACGATTCTACGAGCCCTGCCGGGCCGCGGCTGCGGCGCAGGGGTGCACGGTCGTCCTGCGTGCGCCCCCTGGGTGGTGGCAGCGGCTCAGATGCCGCACCGCGTCGGTCCGGGTTCAGGTGCCGAAGCCCCAGACGACCGCGCCGTTCGTGGTCACCAGTACGGCGAGCACGACGAGGTCCGCGATACCGAGGGCGAGCCCCAGCAGAGCGCGGCCGCGGCGGGCCGTACCGCGCCACAGGGCGAGTGCGGCGAGCACGATCGCGGTCGGGCCGAGCACGATGTTCATGACGAGCAGTCCGACGAGTCCGAGCAGGAAGGCGGCGACGGCCATACCGTCGGCGTCCTTGCCGCGTGCCCCACGGGCCTGGGCGCCGGTGTCGCCGCGTACGAGTGTGGTGTCTTGCATGACAGTTCGGCTCCGTCCGGGGTCAGTTGCGCCGGGCGCGACGCTCGCGCACGGCGAAGACGAGCAGCCAGCAGCCGATGACTGCCGAGGCCACCAGAGTGGCGGAGGCGGGGAGTTGGACCACGGCGCCCAGCATGATCCCCATCAGGAGGAGCGCTGCGACGAGGGCCATCATGTGTCGTCCTTTCGCTGAGTGGAACAGGGGTGAACTCTGGCGATCTTTCGGTGAACACTTGTGATTACAAGTGTTCACTGACCCAGGAGTCTACCCTTCCTTTCCTTGGAGAACGGATGTTTACTGAATGCCATGAGTCACACCCTCGGCATCCGTCAGGCCCAGAAGCAGAAGACCCGTCAGGCCCTGCTGGACGCGGCGCTCCAGCTCCTGGAGGAGCAGAGCCTGAGCAGTGTCGGACTGCGCGAGGTCACCCGGGCCGTGGGCGTCGCGCCGACCGCCTTCTACCGGCACTTCAAGGACATGGCCGACCTCGGTGTCGCGCTCGTCGAGGAGGCCCTGGGCAGCCTGCACCTCACGATCGGCGAGGCGCTCAGGGAAGCCGGTGACGGGGCCCGCATCGACCGGACGGTGGCGCTGATCGCCGAGCTGGTCCGCACCTCGCCGGGCCATGTCCGCTTCGTCGCCAGGGAGCGCCACGGCGGTGTGGCGCCGGTCCGCGAGGCGATCGGCGAGCAGTTGCGGCGGTTCGCGGACGAGGTGGCCGCGGCGTTCGCACAGCGCCCGGAGATGGCCGGGTGGAGCGAGGACGATCTGCAGATGCTCGCGGGCGTCTACGTCGACCACATGGTGATGACGGCCTCGGCGCTGCTGGAGGCGGGGCCGGAGGGCGAGGAGCGGATCAGCTCACTCGCCCGGCGACAGCTGCGCCTGGTGGGTCTGGGCCGCATCCACTGGCTGGACTGAACGCGCCCCGCCCACGCGAGCCGCGCCCCGACCCGCCGGGAACGACGCGGGCAACGTCACCGGTCGCCCGGCACGCGAAACACCCGGCGCACATACGTGAACACCCCGGGCGCGGATGCGCCCGGGGTGGAGAGACCGGTCCGGGGCCGACCCCCCGGACCGGAGATCGGGCTCCGGACCGGGGATCAGGTGGTGCGCGGCGCCTTGGCCAGCTGACGCGACTGGGCCACCAGGCGGTCCGCCGAGTCCCACACCTCCGCGTCCTCCTCGAGGAACCCGCCCGCGACGTTGCGTGTCGTGATCGAGACCCGCAAGGGCCCCGGGGCCGGGCGGCAGCGTATGTGCGTGGTCAGCTCCACCGTCGGGGTCCAGCCCTTGAGGCCGAGTTCGAACGAGGTCGGCGGCAGCGCGTCAACGGTCAGCAGCAGTGAGAGCGGGTCCGCGTCACGCCCGTCCGCCAGCCCGAACCAGCCGCGCATCTCGCCCTTGCCCGACGGAGCGCCGACCGCCCAGCCCACCGTGGCCGGGTCCAGCTTGATGCTCAGGCGCTCGGTGATCGCGGAGCTGCCCGGTATCGCGGCGGGTCCGTCCTTGGGACCGAGGCAGTGCTCGAGCGGCGGGATCGCCGGCGGCTGCGCCGTGGTGTGCACCTCATCGGGCAGCGCGTCGAGGTCGCCGTAGGTGGCGAGGACGCGGATGCGCTCGACCTCCGTGCCGTCCTCGGCGTACTGGAAGAGCGAGGCCTGGCCGGTGGAGAGCGTGCGGCCGGTCCGGACGACCTCGGTACGGATGACCGCGGGGCCCGGCTGGGAGGCCGTGAGGTAGTGCGCCGAGACCGTGAAGGGGTCCGGGTGCGGCAGCGCGTCACCCAGCGCCCGGCCCAGCAGCGCCAGCAGATAGCCGCCGTTCACGGCGTGGATGATCGTCCAGCCGGCCGAGAGGTCCGCGTCGTAGATGCCTGTCTCACGCAGAGCGACAGCCGTGTCGCGGTCGAACTCGCTGTCACCGATACGTGCCTGAACTGCCTGTGCCATGGCGGTACGGTACAACAGGAAATTACTGAGCGGTAGCTTTCTCCTGGAGACCCAGGGCCGGCTCAGGGCGTCTCCTCGACCGCCTGCGAGCGCCTGTTCCACGCCCGCGGCGCCCGCCAGTGGAACCGCATCGCCAGCAGTCGCAGCACGAACGCCGTCACCACCGCGAGCCCGCTCGTCGCGGCGTTCAGCACATCGAACTGGATGCAGAGGACGACCATGGTCGCGCCGACCATCGCGGGCACGGCATAGAGATCGCGGTCCCAGCGCAGCAGTGACGGCACCTCGTTGGCCAGCACATCGCGCAGCACACCGCCGCCGACCGCCGTGGCCAGACCCAGCCCCGCGGAGGCGGTGAGCCCGAGCCCGTACTCGTACGCCTTGGTCGTGCCGGTGACGCAGAACAGGCCGAGGCCGGCCGCGTCGAAGACATTGATGCCCACCTGGATTCGCTCGACCTGCGGGTGCAGGAAAAAGACCAGCGCGGTCGCGATCAGGGGCGTGACGAAGTACCCGAGATCGGTGAAGGCAGCGGGCGGTACGGCCCCGATGATCAGGTCACGCAGCATCCCTCCGCCCAGCGCCGTGACCTCGGCGAGCACGGCCATGCCGAAGACGTCGAAGTTCTTTCGTACGGCGAGCAGCGCACCGGAGATCGCGAAAACGAAGATCCCCATGAGGTCGAGCACATGCTGGACGGAGGGCGTGAAGAGTTCTTGGAGCACCGGACAGTTCTACAACGTCCGGTGCTCCCGACTGCCGCGAGGTGTCCTCACCCGGCCTTGGCAGCTCCCTCGCCGGCCTCGGCGGAGTCCTTCGCCTCCTCGGACCCGGCCCCCTCGGCGCTCTGCCCGGCGGCAGCCTCGGGGACATCGGTCCCGGCGTCCGGCTCCGCATCGGACTCGGCGTCCGAGTCCTTCGTGTCCGCCGCGGCGCTTTCCTCGCCCACCGCGTCGGCCGGCTCGGTCTCGTCGTCCGCGGTCCGGGCGGCCGGGATGCCCACCGGCTGCGCGTCCGACTTCTCGTCCGCCCCGTCCTCGTCCGCATCGGCGACCTCGGCGACGGATGCGGCGACGGCCCCGACCTTGACCGGCTCGGCCTGCTCCGCGACCTCCGCCGTCTCCGTGACGGCCTCGATACCCGTCGCACGGGTCCGCGCCACCGTCCCGGCCTCGATCTCCGCCGCGAAGTGGCAGGCCACCTTGTGGCCGCCGCCCACGTCCTTCAGCGTCGGACGCTCCGTCGCGCACAGCGTGTCCTGCGCCCACGGGCAGCGGGTGTGGAAACGGCAGCCCGCCGGAGGATTGGCCGGCGACGGCAGGTCGCCGTGCAGCAGGATCCGCTCGCGCCGGTCCTCGACCTCCGGGTCGGGCACCGGCACCGCGGACATCAGCGCCTTGGTGTACGGGTGCTTCGGCCCGGCGTACAGCGCGTCGCTCGGCGCCTCCTCCACCAGACCGCCCAGGTACATGACCCCGATGACGTCCGAGATGTGCCGGACGACGGCGAGGTCGTGGGCGATGACCAGATAGGTGAGACCCAGCGACTCCTGGAGCTCCTCCAGGAGGTTGATCACCTGCGCCTGGATCGACACGTCGAGCGCCGACACCGGCTCGTCACAGATGATCACGTCCGGCTCGAGGACCAGCGCCCTGGCGATGCCGATGCGCTGGCGCTGACCACCGGAGAACTCGTGCGGATAGCGCGACAGCGCATTGTCGGGCAGGCCGACCTTGGCGAGGATCGTCTTGATCTTCTCCCGCCGGTCCTTCTGGTTCTCGCCGATGCCGTGCGCGGCCATGCCCTCGGACAGGATCGACTCGATGTTCTGCCGTGGGTTGAGACTGCCCAGCGGGTCCTGGAACACCATCTGGAGACGGCGCCGGAACGACCGCATCTTCTCGTCGGACAGCTTGGCCAGGTCCGTACCGTCGAAGACGACCTCGCCGTCGGTGATGTCCACGAGCCTCAGGACGGCCCGGCCCAGCGTGGTCTTGCCGCAGCCCGACTCGCCCACCAGGCCATAGGTCTGACCGGCCTCGACGCTCAGCGAGACGCCGTCGACGGCGTACACATGGCCGACGGTGCGGTCGAAGAAGACGCCCTTCCTGACGGGGAAGTGGACCTTCACATCGTCGAGTTCGAGCAAGCTCATGCCGAGACCTCCGCCTTGGGCTTGGGAAGGACCGGGTTGACGCAACGCACCTGGTGTCCGGCCGCGCGTGGTTCGGTCAGTTCGGGTGTGCCGGTCAGGCACTCCATCGTGTAGAAGTCGCAGCGGGGCGCGAAGGCACAGCCGTCGGCCCAGGCGATCTTGTCGTTGATGGATCCGCGGATCGGGTTGAGCGGCTCCCCGCGCGGTGCGTCGAGACGCGGGATGGAGCCGAGCAGGCCGTGCGCGTACGGGTGGGTGGGGTGCGCGAACAGCTCGCGGCGGCCCGCCGATTCCACCGCCCGGCCCGCGTACAGCACATTGACCTGGTCGCACAGGCCGGCCACGACACCCAGGTCATGGGTGATCATCAGCAGGGCGGTGCCCTCCTGGTCGACCAGTTCCTTCAGGAGCTCGAGGATCTGCGCCTGGATGGTCACATCCAGCGCCGTGGTCGGCTCGTCGGCGATCAGCAGGCGCGGCGCACAGGCGACCGCCATGGCGATGAGCGCACGCTGGCGCATACCGCCGGACAGCTGGTGCGGATACTCCTTCAGCCGCCGCGTGGGGTCGGGGATGCCGACCCGGTCCAGCAGATGGGCGGCTTCCTTGCGGGCGGCCTCCCCCTTGAGGCCGCGGTGGCGCTGGAGGATCTCGGTGACCTGAACGCCGATGGGGATCACCGGGTTCAGCGAGGACAGCGGGTCCTGGAAGATCATCGCCAGCTGGCTGCCGCGCATGTCCCGCAGCTTGCGCGGGCTCATGGCGAGCAGGTTCTGGCCGTCGAAGTCGGCACGTCCGCCGATCTTCACACCCTTGCCGGGCAGCAGACCCATCAGGGCGAGCGAGGTCACGGACTTGCCGCAGCCGGACTCGCCCACCAGGCCGACGACCTGGCCCTGGTCGACGTCGAATGAGACGCCGTCCACGGCCGTCGAGTCCTTGCGGCCCTTGGCGGTGAAGGTGACGCTGAGTTCGTCAACAGAGAGCAGTGCCATGGGACTTCAGCCTCGCAGCTTCGGGTCGAGGGCTTCGCGCATGGCCTCGCCGAGCAGGGTGAAGCCGAGGGCGGTGATGATGATGCCGATGGCCGGATAGGCCGCCATCATGGGCTCGTTGTCGAAGAACCTCTCTGCCTGGGCGAGCATGACTCCCCACTCCGGGATGGCCGGGTCGGGGTTGCCGAGGCCCAGGTAGGACAGCGCCGCGGCCTCGATGATCGCGGTGGCGAGGCTGAGCGTTGCCTGGACGATCACCGGGCTCAGGGAGTTCGGCAGGATCTGGGTGAGGACGATCCGCTTCTTGCGTACACCGAGGGCCTTCGCCGCGAGCACGTAGTCCGCGCCGCCTTGGGCGAGCATCGAACCACGCAGCATCCGGGCGAAGATGGGGATCTGGACGACACCCACGGCGATCATCACCGTGGTCAGGGACTGGCCCATCACCGCGGCGATGGAGACCGCCAGCAGCAGCGACGGCAGCGACAGCATGATGTCGGTGATACGCATGATCACGGTGTCGACCCGCTGACCGACATTGCCGCCGAGCGTGACCGCCGCACCGGAGGCCACACCGATCACTGCACCGACGACGAGCCCGATAAGCATGGACACGACACCCACCAGGAGTGTCTGCCGGGCACCCACGAGGATCCGGGAGAACAAGTCGCGGCCGAGATGGTCGAGCCCGAACCAGTTCTCACTGCGCATACCGACGAACTTGCCCTGGTTCGGGAAGACTTCGCCACGCCAGGTCTGAGCGGAGGGACTGTGCGGGGCGATCCACGGACCAACGACCGCCAGGAGCACGAACAAAGCGATGATCACGGCACCGATGACGGCCATCTTGCTGGACCTGAGGCGTCGCATCGCTTCCCGCCACAAACTGGCGCCCGCCGTCACCTCGGTGCTCTGCATCAACTCGGCAAGCCGATCGATCTTGTCGGCTTTCTTGGTCATGGTCGTCACGTCAGTGCACCCGCACTCTCGGGTCGATGATGCAGTACGCGAGGTCGACCAGCAGGTTGATGAGGACGTACACCATCGCGATGAAGAGAATGAACCCGACAAGCACCGGGTAGTCACGGGCATCGATCGACGTTCGGATGAAGGAGCCGATGCCTCCGAAGGTGAAGACCGACTCGGTGAGCACAGCGCCGGACAGCAGGCTGCCGGTCAGCAGGCCGACGGCGGTGATCACCGGCAGCATCGCGTTGCGCAGAACGTGACGGCCGCGAACGATGCGCTTCTCAAGGCCCTTGGACTCCGCGGTACGGACGTAGTCCTCGCCGAGTACCTCCAGGACGCTGGCCCGGGTCATGCGCACGATGACGGCCAGCGGGATGGAGGCCAGCGCGATGGCGGGAAGGATCAGATGCCTCATCGCCGCCCAGCTGGCGTCGAACTCACCGGTCAGCAGGCCGTCCAGCACCGCGAACCCGGTGACGTCAGTGGCGTCGATTCCGCTCGGGAGGCGACCGAAGGTCGGCAGGCCGAGCGGCTCGGCGACCACACCCTTGAGCAGCTGTGCGAGGAAGAAGACCGGAATGCAGATGCCGATCAGAGAACCCGAGACGGAGGCGACGTCGAGCCAGCCGCCGCGGTGCTTGGCCGCGAGGTAGCCGAGCGGGATGCCGACCACGACGGCGATCAGGATCGCCGCGACACTCAGCTCAACTGTCGCCGGGAAGCGCGTGGCGAACTCGTCCCACACCGGCTGACCGGTCTGGGTGGATGTGCCCAGGTCCAGTTCGAAGATGCGCTTGAGGAAGCGCCAGTACTGGACGTAGACGGGCTGGTCGAGCCCCAACGCCCTGTTGATTCGTGCCACTTCGGCTTCGGTCGCCCGCTCGCCCAGGATCGCTGAGGCGGGTCCGCCGGGCAGCCGGTTCAGCCACAGGAAGAGCAGAACCGACAGGCCGAGCAGGGTGGGAATGAGCTGTAGCAGTCTTCTTACGACGAGTCGCAGCACCCCGCATGCCCCTTTCTCACGTGCGTCGATGCGGGTCCGCCCGGCCACCGAGGATCTGTGGCCGGGCGGACCCGCTGGTGTGCGATTACTTGAAGGAGACCTCGGCGAAGTTCTCCTGCGTCAGCGGGGAGACGTTCGGCGGGTTGACGTTCTTGGCGAACGCGATGGCCGGCGGGGAGGACGAGATCGGGAGGCCGGGCAGGTACTCCATGATCGTCTCGTTGGCCTTCTTGTAGGCCTCGACGCGGCCCGCGGGGTCGGTGACCTTCGACGCGGCGTTCACCGAGTCGAAGACCTTCTTGTCCTTGAAGCCCCACTGCTTGTCGGCGCCGGCGAACCAGGTGCCGATGAAGTTGAAGCCGTCGTTGAAGTCACCGGTCCAGCCGAGCATGTGCAGCGCGCAGGAGCCGGCCTCGGTGGCGTCCAGGTAGTCCGGGGCCCACTTCATGGCCTTCGGGGTGACCGTGATGCCGGCCTTCTCCAGGTCGGCCTTCATCAGCTCGAACATGTCCTGCGGGGCAGGCATGTACGGGCGGGTGACCTCGGTCGGGTAGCAGAACTCGATCTTGAGCTTCTCCTCGCCCGCGCCCTTGAGGAGCTGCTTGGCCTTGTCCGTGTCGAACTCGTACTTCTTCACGTTCTCGGAGAAGCCGGCGACCGTGTCGGGCATGAACTGCGTGGCGACCTTGCCGCCCTCGGGCAGCTGGGTCTTGACGATGTTCTCGCGGTCGATGGCGTGCGCGATGGCCTGCCGGACCTCGGGCTTCTTCAGCGCCGGGTTCTTCGACTGGGTCATGCCCACGTAGAAGAGGTTGAAGACGTCACGGGTCGGGACCTTGAAGCCCTCGCCCTCGAGCGTCTTGATGTCGGCGGGCGCAACCAGGTCGTATCCGTCGATGTCACCGGCCTGCAGCGCCTGGCGGCGGCCCTGGTCGGTGTCGATCGTACGGAAGATCAGGTTCTTGACCTTGGCCTTCTCGCCCCAGTAGTCGTCGAAGCTCTCGAGGGAGACTTCCTTGTTGCCCTTGTTCCACTTCACGATCTTGTACGGGCCGGTGCCGGCGACCGTGCCGGCCTCCTGGCTGTACTTGGGGTACGTGATCGCGTCGCCCTTGGCGCTCGCGTCCTGCTTCTCGTACTCCTTGATGGCCTTGGGCGAGTGGATCGCCAGGGCCTGGAGCGAGAAGCCGCCGGGGAGGTTGGCCGAGGGCTCGTTGATCTCGATGACGGCGGTGCTGTCGTCCTTCGCGGTGCAGGACTTGTAGTTCGCCTTCGGCGCTTCCTTGTCCTCGTTCTTCGCGAAGCCGCCCATGATGGACTGCCAGTAGTACGAGACCGCGCTGGACTGGTAGGTACCCTTCCAGTTGAACCAGTGGTCGTAGTTCGCGCAGACCGCGGCGGCGTTGAACGCCTCACCGTCGTGGAACTTCACGCCCTTGCGAAGATTGAACGTCCACACGGTGCCGGCCGGGTTGCTCGACCACTTCTCGGCGAGACCACCGACGAGCTTGCTGCCGCCGGACTCGTGCTCGAGCAGCGCCTCGAACGCCTGACGGGTGA
Source organism: Streptomyces sp. NBC_00390 (assembly GCF_036057275.1). Classification (NCBI taxonomy): domain Bacteria; kingdom Bacillati; phylum Actinomycetota; class Actinomycetes; order Kitasatosporales; family Streptomycetaceae; genus Streptomyces; species Streptomyces sp. NBC_00390. Next base: position 2,653,388 of record NZ_CP107945.1, read on the forward strand.
CACGGAAGGTCTCACCGTCACTCGCGAGCGCAGGGTCCAGAGAACCGGGGTCACCGGCACCGGCGAAGACGAAGGTGTCCTTGGCGCCGGCCTTGTCGTCCTTGCCGCGCTCACTGGAGCATCCCGTCGCGATCAGACCGACGGCCACCGCCGCCGTGATCGCCCGGACAACGCCGGACTTGAATATTCGCATGGGTCCACCCCTGGTTCGCCATGTGGTGAGGTCTTGACGGCCGAACACTACAGATCGGAGACACCACGGAGAACAGTCCGGATAGCGGTGATACCTAGCTGAGACCCGGACATTCAACAAACCGGGCAGTTCCGGGACATCCTTGCCGGGCTTGTTAACACCCTTGACATAAGTGCCTGTTCAGGCGTGTGTGTTCGAGGGGTGTCTCGAAGGGTGGTCAGCGTCCGACGGGCGGCGGATATCCGTAGCCGCCGGCTGCGGCAGCGCCGCCATGGGCCTCACGGTCGTAGAACGGGCGTGCGTTGACCCGCAGCCACATCGTCACCGGGTCGTACTCGTCGGACATCGCGACCGTGGACACCGGAAGGCCGTCCGGGACCGCGCCGACCGACTGCTGCATCATCGCGCGCACCGCGTCCACGGACTGCGGGCTCGTGTCGTAGAGGTCCAGGCCGATGGCGAGATACGCGGCGCCGATCGCGGGCTGCACCCAGGCGCGGCGGAGCGAGCGGACCGCGGGGGTGCGGTGGGCGTTCTGCGCCAGCAGCCCGTAGAACTGCGGGATCTCGATCGCCGGTTCGGACAGGCGCAGCGGCCCGGCCGGCATGCGGTCGAGTCCGGTGGCGATACGGCGCAGGTCCAGCCAGGGAATGCCCACGCCGCCACCGGGGGCATGCGGATTGAGCCAGATGCCCCAGCGCTCCGGGTACAGCGCACGGGCGATGTCGCGTCCGCTGACCACCTCGTGCGCGCGGTTCCAGCCGGAGACGGCGAGCTCCTGGGCGGAGGTGACGCACGGCGCGTATCCCACACCGTCGACGTCCATGTTTCCGTACTGGGCGTCGGGGGATCCGGGCTGACCGTGCCACAGCAGCATCCAGATCCGGCCGCCCGCCGGGTCCGCGAGGGCGCGCAGCAGTGCCTCGTACGCGTCATAGCGTCCGGGAGTCACCTGGCGCAGCATGTGCTCGACCTGCCCGGCCGCCGCGGTGCCTGACGCGCTCACTCTGGTTCCGCCCCTCTTGTGTCCCTCTTCGATCCGGCCATCGGCACTGCTTCACGGCCTCCGGTCAGGCCATGGAACCAGCTTAATCCGCAGTCCTTACACAGACTTGACGACTACCCGTCCCGGCGCTGGTAGAAGGGCCGGACCCGCTCCAGCATCCAGTCGCCGACGGGGTCCTGGGCTATGTCCAGCAGGACGAGGTTGACCGGCCAGCCGAGCTGTACCCGGCTCAGCGCACGGCCGAGCGCGTCCATCGGGGCGTTGCGGTCGGAGCCCTCGAAGGAGGAGAGCTGGACGCCGATGAACAGGACCGGCGGGTCCCCCTCGATGGAGGCGAGGGCACGGCGGGCGGTCAGGACGATTCCGGTCGCCTCGAACTCTCCGGCGGCAGCCGAGAGGAAGTCGACCGGCTCCTCCTGCCAGTCCGGCTCGAACAGCCGCACCCTGCCTCCGGTGGCAGGCCCCTCGAGCGGGGTACGTCCCGCCCGGCACAGCTCGGCGACGGCGGGCGGAGGCAGCGGGACGCCGACGGCGCCGCCGGGGTTCACGGCGATGCCGAGCTGCGGGGGCAGCCCGCGCGCGAATTCCCGGGCGGGCGCCACGGTGAAGGACATATGACTCCCGACGCAGGCGAAGAACTGCTGCTCGGAGCTGAAGACAGGGACGTAGGGGGCACCGTCGATCTCCACGGTGGGCAGATCGAGATTCGGGCTGTCGGGACCGCCGCCGCTCGGTAGCGGGACCCAGACATGGCTGCGGCCGAGCACCTCGACCAGCCGCCCTCCGGCCGCGGGGTTGCCCAGCGCGGCGCCGAGCACCTGTTCCAGCTCATTGCCCGGCCAGCCGCTGTACGGCTGCTGGTGGGTGTGCTCCGAAGTCTCCATGTGCGTGTCCTTCTCCCCCGGTCCTCCCCCGCACGTTCCGGGGTCGCGTCCCCGACGATAACGGGTCCCTCCCTGCCCACGGCGACCCGTCCGGGTGCCGGAAGGCCCCCGGACGGTCGCACCGGCCGAGGAGGCGTCGCGGCGCGGCGCGGCACGCAAGGCTTTCCCAGGGACCGACCGGGGCCGCGGTGGCCGGCTGAGAGCCCACCCCGCCCTGCGGGACCCGGGCCCGCGCACGATGCGTGCAGCACCGGCGGCACGTGGTGCCGCGGGCGGAGGCGACGGCGGCCTGACCGGCCCGGCCCGTCCGGCTACTCCTCGGTGAAGCCCAGCCGCGTCAGCCCCGCCGCCGCGGCGCGGTCCAGCAGCACCGCCGAGGCGCAGCCGGCCGGGAGCCGGCCCGATTCCGCGGCCGCGAGCAGACGGGCGACCGCCCGGCGGTGGCGGGCGAAGGCGTAGCCGGAGACGCCGCGCCCACGCTCACGCTGGCCCTCGCGGGCCACCCGCGGGGTGACATCGAGCAGTACGAGGTGCAGTCCGGTCCCCCGTCTGCGCACCTCGCGGGCGATCCAGCGCCGCACCCACGCCTGGGTGCCGCAGTCGTGGACGACCACGCTGCGGCCCGAGCGCAGTGCGCGCCGCAGGCCCGCGTAGTGGGCGATACGGACGAACGGCCGGTACACGGCGTACGGCAGCAGGCGGGGCATACGGGCGTCCCACCTGTCCCGGGTGTCCTGGGAGTCGATCCCGAGACCGCGTGCGGCCCGCTCGATCAGCGTGGACTTTCCGCTGCCGGGCAGACCGGAGACGATCACCACGTCACCGGCGGCGAAGACAAGGCTCTGCGGGCCGCGCCCCGATCGGTGCCTCAGGTCGCGCAGGACGGATGCACCCGCCTGCCCGCGGCCCCGGACGGGGACAGCCGGCTGAGCGGGTACTCCGGCCGACGTGGCGTATGCGCCGGACGGCTGCAAGGTCATCACCCTCCCCCATCTCGGGACACCCATCACCCTTGCCCATAAAGCGTAAAGAAATGGTAATGCCACTCAACCTATTTAAGGCGGCGCGACACGGGCGTCCTCACAGCCCGCTTCCCGGCCACCGCCCACTCTTCCCCGATGCGTGCAATGATGTGCGCGCCAACTGCATACCGGCCGCTTGAATCCGCGCGGGAGAGTCCCGGCCACCTGGTGTGGCGGGCGCCGAAGGAGCAAGATCCTCCCTTGAATCTCTCAGGCCCCGTACCGCGCGCGATGAGGCAGATCTGAAAAGCGAGCCGCTGTCGAGTGGCTCCACCCAAGGTGCAAGTCACGACTACCCGTACGCGGGGTCGGGGCGAACCTCTCAGGTTCCGATGACAGATGGGGAGGATTGTCCTCGCCGCCATGCCCTGGGAGCTTCATCCATGAGCAATGCCCCCCGTCTGACCGCTCTCGACGCCCTGCACCGCTCGCTGGGCGCGACCATGACCGACTTCGCGGGCTGGGACATGCCGCTGCGGTACGGCAGTGAGCGCGACGAGCACAACGCCGTCCGTACCAGGGCCGGTCTCTTCGACCTCTCCCACATGGGCGAGATCACCGTCACCGGCCCGCAGGCCGCCGCCCTCCTCGACTACGCGCTGGTCGGCAACATCGGCTCCGTCGGTGTCGGCCGCGCCCGCTACACGATGATCTGCCAGGAGAACGGCGGGATCGTCGACGACCTGATCGTCTACCGCCTCGGCGACAACGAGTACATGGTCGTCGCCAACGCGGGCAACGCGCAGATCGTCCTGGACGCCCTGACCGAGCGCGCCGAAGGCTTCGACGCCGAGGTCCGCGACGACCGTGACGCGTACGCGCTGATCGCCGTCCAGGGTCCCGAGTCCCCCGGCATCCTGAAGTCGCTGACCGACGCCGACCTGGACGGCCTGAAGTACTACGCGGGCCTGCCCGGCACGGTCGCCGGTGTGCCGGCACTGATCGCCCGTACGGGCTACACGGGCGAGGACGGCTTCGAGCTGTTCGTCGAGCCGCAGCACGCCGAGAAGCTGTGGCAGGCGCTGACCGAGGCGGGCGCCCCGGCCGGCCTGATCCCCTGCGGTCTCTCCTGCCGGGACACGCTGCGCCTGGAGGCGGGCATGCCGCTGTACGGGCATGAGCTGACCACCTCGCTGACCCCCTTCGACGCGGGGCTCGGCCGGGTCGTGAAGTTCGAGAAGAGCGGTGACTTCGTCGGCCGCGAGGCGCTGCAGGCCGCCGCCGAGCGCGCCGAGACCGACCCGCCGCGCAAGCTCGTCGGTCTGATCGCCGAGGGCCGCCGGGTCCCCCGAGCCGGCATGTCCGTGGTGGCCGGCGGCACGGTGGTCGGCGAGGTCACCTCGGGTGCCCCGAGCCCCACCCTCGGCAAGCCGATCGCCATCGCCTACGTGGACGCGGCCCACGCCGAGCCCGGTACGCCGGGCGTCGGTGTCGACATCCGCGGCACGCACGAGCCGTACGAGGTCGTGGCGCTGCCGTTCTACAAGCGCCAGAAGTGATCGTCCGCACCCTCTCTTCGTTCACCAGCACTCCCCCGCGTACAGGAGAATTCAGGTCATGAGCAACCCCCAGCAGCTGCGCTACAGCAAGGAGCACGAGTGGCTGTCGGCCGCCGAGGACGGCGTGTCGACGGTCGGCATCACGGAGCACGCGGCCAATGCGCTCGGCGACGTGGTGTACGTCCAGCTCCCCGAGGTCGGCGACACGGTCACCGCGGGTGACACCTGCGGAGAGCTGGAGTCCACCAAGTCGGTCAGCGACCTGTACTCGCCCGTCTCCGGTGAGGTCACCGAGACCAACGAGGACGTCGTCAACGACCCGTCTCTGGTGAACTCTGCCCCGTTCGAGGGCGGTTGGCTCTTCAAGGTGCGCGTCAGCGAGGAGCCGAAGGATCTGCTCTCCGCGGACGAGTACACCGACTTCGCCAGCTGACACACGACCCGTAGGGACCGAGAGATGTCGCTTCTGAACACCCCTCTCCATGAGCTGGACCCGGACGTCGCCGCCGCCGTCGACGCCGAGCTCCACCGTCAGCAGTCCACCCTCGAAATGATCGCCTCGGAGAACTTCGCTCCGGTGGCGGTCATGGAGGCCCAGGGCTCCGTCCTCACCAACAAGTACGCCGAGGGCTACCCCGGCCGCCGCTACTACGGCGGCTGTGAGCACGTCGACGTGGTCGAGCAGATCGCGATCGACCGCATCAAGGAGCTCTTCGGCGCCGAGCACGCCAATGTGCAGCCGCACTCGGGCGCCCAGGCGAACGCGGCCGCGATGTTCGCGCTGCTGAAGCCGGGCGACACGATCATGGGCCTGAACCTGGCCCACGGCGGTCACCTGACCCACGGCATGAAGATCAACTTCTCCGGCAAGCTCTACAACGTGGTCCCCTACCACGTGGACGAGCAGACCGGTCGGGTCGACATGGCAGAGGTCGAGAAGCTCGCCAAGGAGTCCAAGCCGAAGCTGATCGTGGCCGGCTGGTCCGCGTATCCGCGTCAGCTGGACTTCGCGGCGTTCCGCCGGATCGCCGACGAGGTCGGCGCGTACCTGATGGTCGACATGGCCCACTTCGCGGGTCTGGTGGCCGCGGGCCTGCACCCCAACCCGGTGCCGCACGCCCATGTGGTCACCACCACGACGCACAAGACGCTCGGCGGTCCGCGCGGCGGTGTGATCCTGTCGACGGCCGAGCTCGCCAAGAAGATCAACTCCGCGGTCTTCCCCGGCCAGCAGGGCGGCCCGCTCGAGCACGTCATCGCGGCGAAGGCGGTCTCCTTCAAGATCGCGGCCTCCGAGGACTTCAAGGAGCGCCAGCAGCGCACGCTGGACGGCGCCCGCATCCTCGCCGAGCGTCTCGTCCGGTCCGACGTGGCCGAGCACGGTGTCTCCGTACTGTCCGGCGGTACGGACGTGCACCTGGTCCTGGTGGACCTGCGCAACTCCGAGCTGGACGGCCAGCAGGCCGAGGACCGTCTCCACGAGGTCGGCATCACCGTCAACCGCAACGCCGTCCCGAACGACCCGCGGCCGCCTATGGTCACCTCGGGTCTGCGGATCGGCACCCCGGCGCTGGCCACCCGCGGCTTCCAGGCCGACGACTTCCGCGAGGTCGCGGACATCATCGCCGAGGCGCTGAAGCCGTCGTACGACGCCGCGGGCCTGCGTGCCCGGGTCACGGCGCTGGCCGACAAGCACCCGCTCTACCCTGGGCTGACGAAGTAGTTCTTTCGGGCCCGAAGCAAAACAAACGGGGCACCGCGCACACTGGACGTGAGTGCGGTGCCCTGCACCGCGCGCTCTGAGTTATCTGCACCACCTCGGCAGACAACGGCGTCTACCAACCTGAGGAGTACCCCGTGGCCATCTCGGTCTTCGACCTGTTCTCGATCGGCATCGGCCCGTCCAGCTCCCACACGGTCGGCCCGATGCGCGCGGCGCGCATGTTCGCCCGCCGCCTCAAGAACGAGGGCCTGCTCGCCGGCACCACCGCGATACGCGCGGAGCTCTACGGCTCCCTGGGCGCGACCGGTCACGGCCACGGCACCCCGAAAGCGGTCCTGCTGGGCCTCGAGGGCAACTCTCCGCGCACCGTCGACGTCGAGACGGCCGACAACCAGGTCGAGCGGATCAAGTCGGCCCGGCGCATCAATCTGCTCGGCATGCACGAGATCGACTTCGACTTCGACGAGCATCTGGTTCTGCACCGCCGCAAGGCCCTGCCGTACCACGCCAACGGCATGACGATCTTCGCGTACGACGCCGAGGGCGCGACCGTCCTGGAGAAGACGTACTACTCGGTGGGCGGCGGCTTCGTCGTGGACGAGGACGCCGTCGGCGAGGACCGGATCAAGCTCGACGACACCGTGCTGAAGTACCCCTTCCGCACCGGCGACGAGCTGCTGCGGCTCACGAAGGAGACCGGCCTGTCGATCTCCGCGCTGATGCTGGAGAACGAGACGGCCTGGCGCTCCGAGGAGGAGATCCGCGAGGGACTGCTGGAGATCTGGCGTGTGATGCAGGCATGCGTGGCCCGCGGCATGTCCCGCGAGGGCATCCTGCCGGGCGGCCTCAAGGTCCGCCGCCGCGCCGCCACCACCGCCCGCAAACTTCGCTCCGAGGGCGACCCGCAGGCGCTGGCGATGGAGTGGATCACTCTGTACGCGATGGCCGTGAACGAGGAGAACGCCGCGGGCGGCCGGGTCGTCACCGCCCCGACCAACGGCGCCGCAGGCATCATCCCGGCGGTCCTGCACTACTACATGAACTTCGTGCCCGGCGCGGACGAGGACGGTGTGGTCCGCTTCCTGCTCGCCGCCGGCGCGATCGGCATGCTCTTCAAGGAGAACGCCTCCATCTCCGGCGCCGAGGTCGGCTGCCAGGGCGAGGTCGGCTCCGCCTGCTCGATGGCAGCAGGCGCGCTGGCCGAGGTGCTCGGCGGCAGCCCCGAGCAGGTCGAGAACGCCGCCGAGATCGGCATGGAGCACAACCTGGGTCTGACCTGCGACCCGGTCGGCGGCCTCGTCCAGATCCCGTGCATCGAGCGCAACGGCATGGCGGCGGTCAAGGCCGTGACCGCGGCCCGCATGGCGATGCGCGGCGACGGCAGCCACAAGGTGTCGCTCGACAAGGTCATCAAGACCATGAAGGAGACCGGGGCGGACATGTCGGTGAAGTACAAGGAGACCGCGCGCGGCGGTCTCGCCGTGAACATCATCGAGTGCTGACCGGCACGGCGCACGTGACGGCCCCCGTCCCCGGCACCCCGGGGACGGGGGCCGTCCTGGCTCGTCAGGCCTGGTTGAGCGAGGTCCAGAACTCGTCGAACGTCAGCTGACCGTCGCCGTTGGCGTCCTTGGTCCTGATCACCGCTTCGGCGACGGTCTCGGTGACGTTGAAGTCGCCCAGCTGCGCCATCACGCTCTTGTACTCGGCCGCCGTGATCAGGCCGTCGCCGTTCAGGTCGTAGCGCTCGAACGCCTTGCGCGCCTCTTCGATGTCCGCCACTGCTTCCGCCCCTTCTTGGTGCATTACTGACGGGGCTCAGATTATCGGCCGACGCTCGCGGATCATGGAGGGGAGTCCCGCACCGGGGACGAGGGAGGGCATGGGATGAGCGAGGAACTGGGACGGATTCTGACCGCCGCGGCCCGGGGGGAGTTCCCGCCGGGCGACGGCGCGGTCACCGTGGTCCGCCAGCCGGGGGCCCGTGACGCCGGGGTGGTGGCGTTCACCGCCCACTCGGTGGTCTTCACCGACGAGGATCCGCAGTGGATACGGGACCGGCTGGCCGCCACCGACTCCGACCGGCTGGCCGCCGCGATGAATCCGGGCTTCCTGTGTGCCCTGATGGCCCGTACCGGACGCTCGATGAACACGATCGACCTGGTGACGGTCGCCGGTGCGCTGCCCGGCAGGCCCGGCATCGAGCTGCGTGAGATCGAGGACCCGGAGCACCCTCGGGTCGCCCGGGCCCTGAAGTACCGCGACGACGTGCGGGTCTGGGCCGCCGACGGCGGGGTACTGATTCTCGGCCGGGGGCTCGCGGGGCGCTGGGAGGTCGCGCTCGAGGTCGACGAGGAGGCACGTGGCCGGGGCCTCGGCCTTGCGCTGGCCCGCGCGGCCCGTCAGCTGGTGCCGGACTCGGTGGTGTGGTCGCAGCAGTCACCGGGCAACGCGCGCAGCGTACGGCTCTTCCAGACGGCGGGGTTCCGGCCCGTGGCATCGGAGGCGATCCTCACGGCCGCCTGAGCGGGCCGGCAGCCTGATCGAAGACGGCGCCGGACAGGGCCTAGCGGAAGACTCCCGTGTGGCCGAGCGAGTAGCGGCCCGGCTGCGGATAGACGGCAAGGCCGTGCGGACCGCTGCCGACGGGGATACGGGCCAGCTGCTCGCCGGTCCGTGTGTCGATGGCGTACACCTCGGAGTGGTACCGCCCGGACAGCCACAGCACCTTGCCGTCCGACGAGACCCCGCCCATGTCCGGGCTGCCGCCGTCCGGGAGCCACCATTTCTTGGTCAGCCGGTTCTGCTCGAAGTCGAAGACGGAGATGGAGCCTTCGCCGCGGTTGGAGATGAACATCTCGCTGGAGTCGCGGTTGACGTAGAGGCCGTGGGCGCCTTTGCCGGTGGGCATCAGCGCGGGCTCGGTGAACCTCTCCCCGTCGAGCACCCACACGCCGTGCGCCATCATGTCGGCGATGTAGAAGGTCCTTCCGTCCGGGGAGAGCTTCACGTCCTGCGGCATCGCGCCTTCGAGGGGCAGCTTCTGCCGGCCGATGACCTCCATCTTCTCGGTGTCGACCTTGAGCAGCTGGGCGGAGAACTCGCAGGAGACGACGAAGTACCTGCCGTCGGGCGAGAAGTCCGCGTGGTTGACGCCGTAGCACGGGACCGGGGTCGCCTCCTTCCGCTCCATGGTGTGCGGATCGAGGAAGACGAGCTCACGGTCCAGCGACGCCATGACGATCGCGTACTTGCCGTTGGGTGTGAAGTACAGGTTGTACGGGTCGTGCACCTCGACGGGCTTGCCCGCCACTCCGGTCGCCGGGTCGATCGGAGTGAGCGTGTGTCCGCGGTTGTTGTTGACCCACAGCGTCTTCAGGTCCCAGGACGGAACCACGTGCTGCGGCTGGACCCCGACCGGGATGGTCGTGATCACCCGGTACGTCTCGGGGTCGATGACCGTCACGGTGTTGGAGTTGGTGTTGGGGACGTACACCCGCGACGGGTAGCCCCTGACCGTCGGCGAGAGCATGCCCGGCCGGTTCGCCGCGTAGATGTCCCGGGGGTCGAGGACGGGCGGCATGCCCTCCAGTGCGGCGACGGCCGCCTGCTCCGTCTTCGCCGGCGCCGCGGCGGTACGGGTGCCGCGCGCCTCGGTGGTGTCATCGCCCGCGCCGCCGGAGCCGCAGCCCGCGAGAAGGGAAAGCAGGACGCCGCCGAGCAGCGCCGCGGTCCGTGCGGTGAGAGATGTCGTCGTCGGGGTCACGGGTAAGCACAGTAGGGGCGAGATGCCTGAAAGATAACGATTGATGAAATCGATGCGACACCGAGTCGCCCCCAAGGAAAGCGCTCCACCTTAAATGATCAATGAAACAATCGCTGGAACCGATAGTTATTCATCGATTTACAGGCGGGTGGCCGATCTCACCTAAGATTCACTTCCAATGAATACGGCCTTGATGTCATATGTCCAAGTATGGAGGCTTGGCGACAGTCCCCCTGTCTGTCATAGTCGAAGACACGACCCCCATCGACCCGGGCCAGGTCGTCTTGAGCGGCCGTGGACACCCCCCCAATCCACGGCGCACCACACAGGAGCCCCACCGCACCGCAAGGCGCGAGGGGGCTTCTGTGCATCCCGGTGGACGGTGGCGTTCGCGGCGATCTCCCGCGGGTCAGTGATCGCCGATGCGCATCTCGAACCATGTGGTCTTGCCTCGCGGCAGGAGATCCACCCCCCACCGGTCGGAGAGCTTGTCGACGAGAAACAGGCCGCGGCCACTGGTGTCCATCTCCTGGACCGGCATCAGACAGGGCAGGCCGCGCGAGGGATCGCGCACCTCGACCCGCACCCAGCCGCGGCGGCGCTGTATGCGCAGCCCGAACACCCGCGCACCCGTATGGCGCACCGCGTTGCCGACGAGCTCGGAGACGAGCAGGACGGCATGCTCGCAGATCTGGGCGGGCAGCACCCACTGGCGCTGCACCACACACTGCGTCAGCCGGCGTGCGGTGGCGGCGGATTCGGGCAGGGACGGCAGCCGTACTTCCGCTTCCGTCGGATTGCCGAACAACTCCAGTGCCTTGAGCGCCTGTTCGTCATCGACTGCCGGTGCCCGCCATGCGGCGGCCGCATGCGCGCGCTGCCGCGGTTGTCCCACACCCTCGAGGCCCGCCATGCCTCCATCATGGCCGGACCGCGGCTTCTGCGTGGCCGTTCCCGGGGAATAGAGCCCCCGGGGCGAGGCGTTCCGGAGGTACCGCATGGCATATGACTCTGGCCCCATACGGCCATTCATACCCGTCTTGAGCTGCACTGACGCCTTGCGCTCGAATGATCACCCGGCACAGTGAGCCGTTTCGTCTTAATCCCGCCTTAAGGTTGGGCGGACCGAGCAGGCGAGTTGACGCGCCGCCGGTTCAGCGGCACGCCAACTCGTGCCCGCTCAGAGGAACTTGGCCTTACCCGGCCCCTCCTCGACGAAGCTGCGCATACCGCGCTCGCGGTCCTCGGTCGCGAACAGCCCCGCGAACCAGTTCCGTTCGACGGCCAGTCCCGTCTCGATGTCCGTCTCCAGACCCGCGTCCACGCACTCCTTGGCGGCCCGCAGTGCCAGCGCCGGCCCCTTGGCGAGGGCGGCGGCCCAGACGTGGGCCTGCTCGTACACCTCGGCGGCCGGTACGACGCGGTCGACCAGCCCGAGCGTGAGCGCCTCGTCCGCCTTCACCATGCGGCCGGTGAAGATCAGGTCCTTGGCGCGGGAGGGACCGATCAGCCGGGACAGGCGCTGGGTGCCGCCGGCGCCGGGGATCAGGCCGAGCAGGATCTCCGGCTGGCCGAGCTTGGCGTTGTCCGCTGCGATCCGGTAGTCGGCGCACAGCGCGAGCTCGCAGCCGCCGCCGAGCGCATAGCCGGTGACGGCGGCGACGACGGGCTTGGGGATGCGGGCGACGGCGGTGAAGGAATCCTGCAGACCACGGGAACGCACGACCATCGCCGTGTGGTCCATCGCCTGCATCTCCTTGATGTCCGCGCCCGCCGCGAACACCTTCTCGCCGCCGTACAGAATCACGGCCCGCACGTCGTCGCGCCGGGTCGCCTCCTCGGCGAGCTCGCGCAGCCGGTCCTGCGTGGCGATGTCCAGGGCGTTCATCGGCGGGCGGTCCAGGCGGATGGTGCCGACGCCGTCGGAGACTTCGAGGGAAACAGTCATGGGGGCAGGTTAGCCCCCGTTAACGCGAAGGGGCCCGGTGCTGTGGCTCACAGCACCGGGCCCGCTCGGGACGTCCTACTTGGTCCACTCCGACCAGGGCATGTTCCAGCCGTTCAGGCCGTTCTCCGGAGCGATCTGCTTGTCCTTGGAGTTCTTCACGATCACCACGTCGCCGATGATCGAGTTGTTGAACATCCAGGCGGCCGGGGTGCCGCTGTCGCCGCCGCCGCGGACGTCCCGCAGGCCCACGCAGCCGTGGCTGACGTTGGCCGAACCGAAGGTCCCCGACGAGGCCCAGTAGTTGCCGTGCATGAAGGTGCCCGAGGTGGACAGCCGCATCGCGTTCGGCACGTCCTTGATGTCGTACTCACCGCCGAAGCCGACGGTGGCGCCGTTCATCCGGGTCACCTTGTACTTCTCGCTGATGACCATCTGGCCGTTGTACGTGGTGGTCGACGGCGCGCCCGCGGTGATCGGGATGTTCTTGATCTCCTTGCCGTCCCGCACGACCTTCATGGTGTGTGCGCTCGCGTCCACGGTGGAGACCTGACTGCGGCCGATGGTGAACGAGATGGACTTGGCCTGCTTGCCGTACACGCCGGGGCGCCCCTCGACGCCGTCCAGGTTGAGCTTCACGGTCACCTTGGTGCCCGCGGCCCAGTACTTCTCCGGACGGAAGTCGAGACGGTCGTTCCCGAACCAGTGACCCTCGACCGGGACGGACGGCTCCGCGGTGACCTTGATGGCGTTCTCGACGGCCTCGGGGTTGGTGATCCCCCGGGTGAAGTTGATCGAGACGGGCATGCCGACGCCGACCGTCGAGCCGTCCTCGGGCGTGTAGTGCCCGATGAAGGTGTTCTGCGGCACGAGCGTGGTGAACGTGGTGTCCTTGGCCGACTCACGGCCTTCCTCGTCCTTGGCGACGGCGTGCACCTTGTACTTGGTGGAGCCGGCCAGGTGCTGGAGCGGCTCCCAGCTCCCCCCGTCGCCGGCGATCTTGCCCTCGATCTTCGTGCCCTTGTCGTCCTGCACGGTGACCGTCGTCAGCTTGCCCTTGGTGGCCGTCACCTTGAGCACACCGCTGGTCGCGACGGCATCGGCGCCGTCCTTGGGCGCGATGGTCACCACGGCCTGGGACGCCGAATTCGCGACCTCTCCGCCCTTCTTGCCCCCGTCGCCGCTGCCCTTGTCCGAGCCGCCGCCCCCGCCCCCGCAGGCCGTGAGTACCAGCATCGCCCCCAGCACCAGTGCGGACAGCGCGGCGCCCCCGCGTCCGCGCCCGGCCCTGGCCGATGCCCCCGATATCGGCTGCCCGTTCACAGTCGTGATCTCCCCTCAAGCAGCCTGGGATCACCAAGGCCGCACCCCCGCGCGCCCCATACGCACGCTCGGCGACAGATAATCACACGGGGGGGTGATGTTCGACCACGGCCTTGTCACCGTTCCGTCCCAAATGGCTTGTGGGGCAGCACCCCACAGGCCGGCGGTTCGCGGCGCCGGCGCCGGGACACTCCGATCACATGATCACTCGATCGCCGAGCCCGCCTTCCAGCTCGCCCAGTCCATGTTCCAGCCGCCGAGACCGTTGTCGGGGGCGACCTGCTTGTCGCGGGAGTTGACGACCTCCACCACGTCGCCGATCAGCGTCCGGTCGAAGAACCAGCCCGCCGGAGCGTCGCTGCTGCCGCCCTTCTCGTCCCGCAGTCCGACACATCCGTGGCTGACGTTGGCCGCGCCGAAGACGTCCGGGTCGGCCCAGTAGTTGCCGTGCAGGAAGGTGCCGGATCTGGTCAGCCGGATCGCGTGGGGAACGTCCTTGATGTCGTACTCGCCCTTGCCGTTGCGCTTCTTGAAGCCGACCGTCGCACCGTTCATCCGGGTCACCTCGAACATCTCGGTGACCACCATCTTCCCGTTGTACGTGGTCGTCCTGGGCGCGCCCGCCGTGATCGGCACGGTCGCCAGCAGTTCACCGTCACGCCGCACCTGCATGGTGTGGGCCGCCGCGTCCACCAGGGACTCCTGCGAGCGGCCGACCGTGAAGGCGATGGTCTTGTCCTGGATGCCGTACACGTCCGGCGCCGCCTCGACGTCGCGCAGCCGCAGATCGACCGTGACCCGGGTGCCCGGCTTCCAGTAGGTGCGCGGCCGGAAGTCGAGTCGCGCCGTGCCGAACCAGTGACCGGCGACCTCGACAGGAGGATCCGAGGTGACGCGGATTGCACGTTCGACCGCCGCGCGGTTCTCGATCTCCCGGTTGAAGTCGAACGAAACGATCATCCCGGTGCCGACGGTCGAACGGTTCTCGGGCTTGAAGTAGCCGATGAACCGGTGTTCGGGGACCTGGGTCGTGAACGTGGTGTGGCGGGCCGCACGACGGCCGCCGGCGTCGACCGCCACCACGTCGATGCTGTACTTGGCCGCGAGCCGCAGCCGGACGCCGTCGGCGGGAGTCCAGCGCAGGCGGTCCGTGGAGATGCGTCCGCGGACTTCGACGGGATCGGCGTCCTCCACCTGGGTCACCTCGACCCGTTCCAGCCGGCCGCTCGACACGCTCACCTTGATCGCCCCCTTTGGACTGACCCCCTTCGAGCCGTCCTCGGGCGTGATGCGGATCGTGTTCTGGGGTGCCCTCGGTTTGTCGGCGACCTCGGGTTTGTCGCCGGTGCATCCGACAATTCCCGCGATCAGCCCTGCCCCTGCCAGGGCGAGCGCGACGGCGCGCCCCGCCCGCTTCAGTACATATGTCACGTACCGCTCAACGACCACGCCCCTCCAGGGGAAACGTCGGGGGGAAACGCGAGGGCGAACGGGAGGGGAAACGTGAGTGCCGGGCCATGTTGGGAGCAGGGTGGTGCGGGCAGAACTGGTGGGAGGACCGCGCGTGGGGTGCTCGCGGCCGGGACGCCGCGGGCCGGGTGCACGCGAGGCGAGCCGCGGGAGGCCGGCAGGTGTCGAGCGCAGCCGAGCAGGAGACAGCGCAGGAGGGGGTGCGGGGCATGCTGCCCGGCCTGCCTGCGGCGGTGGCCGGCGTCAACGGCCACGCCGGCACCTCGGGCGGCGGCGGCAGGCCACCGGTGTGGCCGGGGGCGCCGACGCCGCTCGGCGCACGCTACCGGGCCGGGCCGGACGGGGTCTCGGGCACCAACTTCGCGCTGTGGGCGGGCGGCGCGGAGGCGGTCGAGCTGTGCCTGTTCGACGGGGCGGGCGCCGCCGCGACCGAGACACGGCTGCCGCTGACCGAGCTCACCCACGAGATCTGGCACGGCTTCGTACCGGGCGTGAGACCGGGGCAGCGGTACGGCTACCGGGTGCACGGCCGCTGGGACCCGTGGACGGGAGCGCGCTGGAATCCCGCGAAGCTGCTGCTCGACCCGTACGCACGGGCGGTGGACGGCGACTTCACGCTGCCTGCGCAGGTGTACGGGCATGTGCGGGACTGGCCGCAGCAGCATGTCGCCGACACGGTGCGCGACGAGCGTGACTCGGCGCCCTACGTGCCCAAAGGGGTCGTGGTCCATGACGAGGGCGCCGACGACGAGTGGATGGACGACCGCAGGCCCAAGACGCCCTGGGCGGACTCGGTCATCTACGAGCTGCACGTCCGCGGTTTCACCAAACTCCATCCGGGAATCCCGCCGAACCTCAGGGGCACCTACGCCGGACTCGCGCACCCGGCGGCGATCGAGCACCTGGTGCGCCTCGGGGTGACGGCCGTCGAACTGCTGCCCGTCCACCAGTTCGCGCACGAGGACCATCTGCTGCGCCGCGGGCTGCGCAACTACTGGGGCTACAACTCCATCGGCTACTTCGCCCCGCACGCCGGATACGCCTCGGGCGGGACGCGCGGGCAGCAGGTGGGCGAGTTCAAGCGGATGGTGCGCTCGCTGCACGACGCGGGCATCGAGGTCATCCTGGACGTGGTCTACAACCACACGGCGGAGGCCGGCGAGCTGGGTCCGATGCTGTCGTTGCGCGGTATCGACAACCGCGGCTACTACCGCCTGCAGTCCGACGCCCGGCGGTACACGGACTACACGGGGTGCGGCAACACCCTGCACGTGGTCCAGCCCCATGTGCTGCGGCTGATCACCGATTCGCTGCGCTACTGGGTGACCGAGATGGGGGTGGACGGCTTCCGCTTCGACCTGGCGGCGGCCCTGGCGCGCTCCATGCACGACGTCGACATGCTCTCCCCGTTCCTCGCGGTGATCGCCCAGGACCCGGTGCTGCGCAGGGTGAAGCTGATCGCCGAGCCGTGGGACGTGGGCAACGGCGGCTACCAGGTGGGCGCGTTCCCGCCGCTGTGGACGGAGTGGAACGACCGCTACCGGGACGCGGTACGGGACTTCTGGCGCGGCGCGCTGCCCGACGTACGCGATCTCGGCTACCGGCTGTCGGGCTCCAGCGACCTGTACGCCTGGGGCGGCCGGCGCCCCTACGCGTCCATCAACTTCGTCACCGCCCACGACGGCTTCACCCTGCGCGACCTGGTCAGCTACGAGCAGAAGCACAACGAGGCCAACGGCGAGGGCAACCGGGACGGGACGAACGACAACCGGTCCTGGAACTGCGGCGCGGAAGGTGAGACGGACGACCCACGCGTCAATGCGCTGCGCCGCCGGCAGATCCGGAACCTGCTGACCACGCTGCTGCTGTCGACCGGGGTGCCGATGCTGGTCGCGGGTGACGAGATGGGGCGTACGCAGGGCGGCAGCAACAACGCCTACTGCCAGGACAACGAGGTCAGCTGGCTGGACTGGTCGCTGCCCGGGCAACCGGGACCGGCCGGGCTGCTGGCGCTGACCAGGAGGCTGCTCGCACTGCGCCACACCCATCCGGTGCTGCGCCGCCGGGCCTTCTTCTCCGGCCGCCCGCAGGCGGCGGACGGCCTGCGGGACCTGGCCTGGTTCACCCCGCACGGCACGGAGATGAACGAAGCGGACTGGTACGCCCCCTCAGCCACCCTCGCGCTGTACCTCTCCGGCCGGGACATCCCGGGACGGGACGCGCGGGGCGCCCAGGTGACGGACGACAGCTTTCTGACGATCCTGCACGCGGGGCACCGCCCGGTGGACTTCCGTCTGCCGGGCCCGCCCTGGGCCACCTCGTACGAACTGGCGGTCGACACCTCACTGGAGGACCAGGACACAGCCCCCGCAACGGTGCACGAGGGCGGCGCGGTGGTGACGGTGCCGGCGCGGTCGGTGCTGCTGCTGAAGGTCCGGGCGTAGCCTGCGGGGGCCGGGCGGGGGCGGGTCAGTGCCCCACCGGCCCTCTTCACGACGACGCGTCCGGGCAGGCGGCGCCACGGAAAACCACATGAGCGCTGTCAGTGGCAAACCGTAGGCTCGCACATGATGCCCACCACACACGTTGTCACCAAGGACCGGTCCGCCGTGCGCACCCTGCTACGGCTGTGGCCGTATGTACGGCCCGTCCGGACGCGCCTGTTCAGCGCCGCTTTCGTCGCCGTTGTGGCGTCCTGTCTGAGCGTCGTGATCCCGCTCGTGCTCAAGTGGATCGTCGACGGTCCCGTCGCGGACAGTGACCCGGGCGGAGTCTGGCTCGGGGCGCTGGTCCTGCTTCTGCTGGGTGCTGCCGAGGCCGTCCTGTTCGGCTTCCGCCGGTGGCTGGTCGCCCGGCCGCTCGCCGGCGTGGAGGCGGCCATGCGCGCCGATCTGTTCCGTCATCTGCAGCGGCTGCCGGTGTCCTTCCACGACCGCTGGGCCTCAGGTCAGCTGCTGTCGCGCGGCACCACCGATCTGATGCTGATCCGGATGTTCCTCGCCTTCCCGCTGACCTTTCTGCTCGTCAACGCGGCCACGATCCTGGTGGGGTTCGTGCTGCTTCTCGCGCAGGACTGGACGCTGGGGCTGGTGCTGCTGGCGCCCGTCGTGCCCCTGGTCTTCGTGTGCTCGCTGTTCGAGGCCCGGTACTGGATCGTGGCCCGGCAGGCGCAGGACCAGGTCGGCGACCTGACGACGGTCGTCGAGGAGAGCGTGCTCGGCATCCGTATCGTCAAGGGCTTCGGCCGGCACCGCAGTCAGGCCGATGCCTTCCGGATGCTCGCCGAGCGACTGCGCGGCACGGAGCTGGGCAAGGCCCGGCTGCTGGGGGGCATCTGGGCCCTGATCACCACGATTCCGGAGCTGGCGATCGGCGCCGCGCTGGTGCTGGGCACGATCCAGGTCGCGGACGGAGACCTGTCGGCTGGCACGCTGGTGGCGTTCCTCTCGACGGCGCTGGCGCTTCGCTGGCCGGTGGAGTCGATCGGCTTTCTGCTGGCGATGAGCCAGGAGGCGGCGACGGCGACGGAGCGGTACTTCGAGGTGCTGGACGCCGAGGAGGAACGTGAGACGTACCAGCGGGATGCGGACCGGCGGGAGGCGGGCGAGCGGGAGGCGGGCGAGCGGGATGCGGATCTGGGCGTCCCTAACCCGCCGGACGCCGACGTGGGCGGACTGCGGTTCGAGGGCGTCGAGTTCCGCTACCCGGACGCGCCCGCGGCCACCGCGCCGGTTCTCGCCGGGATCGACCTCCGGATCCGGCCAGGGGAGACGATGGCCCTGGTCGGCGCCACCGGCAGCGGGAAGACCACGCTCACCGCGCTGGTACCAAGGCTGTACGAGGCGACGGCCGGGCGGATCACGCTCGACGGCGAGGACATCACCGCGATGCCGCGGCAGCGGCTGCGCGAACTGGTGTCGGTGGCGTTCGAGGAGCCGACGCTGTTCTCGACGAGCGTCGGTGAGAACGTCCTGATGGGCGTGGGCGGCTCGCATCCGGCACACGGCTCCCGCCCGCCGGACGGCCCGGACGCGGCACAGGTCCCGGACACCGCACAGGTCCCGGACGGCGGAGACAGGGCGGAGGCCCTGCGCCACGCCCTCGACATCGCCCAGGCCGGCTTCGTGGACCGTCTCCCTCAGGGCATCGCCACCCAGGTCGGCGAACAGGGCCTCAGCCTCTCCGGTGGACAGCGCCAGCGCCTCGCGCTGGCCCGCGCGGTGGTCGGCCGGCCACGCTTCCTGGTCCTCGACGACCCGCTGTCCGCCCTCGACGTCCACACGGAGGCCCTGGTGGAGGCGGCGCTGCGCAGGGTGCTCGACGACACGACCGCGCTGGTGGTGGCGCACCGGCCGTCGACCGTGATGCTCGCCGACCGGGTGGCGCTGCTGTCCGAGGGGCGGATCGCCGCGGTGGGCACCCACCATGAACTGCTTCGTACGAACGCGGAGTACGCCTGGCTGATGTCCGGCGCAGAAGGGAGTGGCGCACGATGACCTCGACGACCGCGATGGACGGCATCGAGGACGCCGACGAGACCAGGTCCACCGGCGGCGGACGGCCGGAACAGGGCGGGGACGACCCCTTCGACCGGGATGCCCTCCCCGCGCCCGCGGGGGCGACCGGGATGCTGCTGCGTTCCCTTCTCGCGCCACGACGCGCCCGGGTCGCCGTCGCCGCACTGCTCCTGCTGCTCCAGCAGGCCGCGGTGCAGGCCGGACCGATGCTGGTGGCGTACGCGATCGACCGCGGCGTACCGGCGTTCCGCTCGCACGACTACGGTCCGCTGGCCGCCGTCGGCGCGGGGTACGCGCTCTGCTCGCTGGGCGCGGGCGCGTTCCAGTACGGCTTCATCCGCGTGTCCGCCCGGGTCAATCAGGACGTCCTGCTGGATCTGCGCGGCCGGATCTTCCGCCATGCGCAGGCGCTGAGCGTGGACTTCCACGAGCGGTACACCTCGGGCCGGCTGATCTCCCGTTCCACGACCGACGTCGAGTCGCTGCGGGAGCTGTTGAGCGAGGGACTTCAGGAGCTCATCGGCGTCATTCTGTCCTTCGTCTTCATCTCGGCGATGCTGCTCTGGCTGGACCTCGGACTCGGCACCGTCGCGGTACTGTCCTTCGTCCCGCTGTATCTGCTGGTCCGGCTCTACCAGCGGCGTGTCCAGTCCGTCTTCATGCAGCGCTCCACCGCGATCGCTGCCGTGATCGTGAAGTTCGCCGAGACGATGAACGGAATCCGGCCGGTGCGGGCGTTCCGCCGCGAGCGGGCCAATGACGGCGAGTTCCGGGTGCTGAACCACCGGCACGAGCGCAGCAACGGCGATGCGCTGCTGGAGATGGCGCGCTTCGTCGTCGGCTCCCGGCTGGTCGCGAACACCGCGGTCGCCGGGATCGTGCTGTGGGGTGCGTACCGGGTGGCGGGCGGGACGCTGGCGCTGGGAGTGCTGGCGGCGGCGGTGTTGTATCTGCGGCGGCTGTACGACCCCATCGACCGGCTCGGCATGTTCCTCAACTCCTACCAGTCGGCGGCCGCCTCCCTGGAGAAGATCGCGGGCCTGCTGGCTCAGGTCCCCTCGGTCCCCGAGGCGGTCGAGCCCCGCCGGCTGCCTGCGCGGGACACGGACCGGCCGGGCCGCGAGGTGGTCTTCGACGGCGTCCGGTTCGCGTACCGCAGGGGCGGTGAGGTGCTGCCGCACTTCGATCTGACGATTCCGGCGGGGCAGACCGTGGCGATGGTCGGCTCGACCGGTGCGGGCAAGTCGACCCTGGCCAAGCTGCTGGCCCGGTTCTACGACCCCTCCGACGGACGGGTCCTGCTCGACGGGGTCGATCTGCGCGATCTGGCCACACCCGAACTGCGGCGCGGGGTGGTGATGGTGACGCAGGAGGCGTTCCTGTTCTCCGGGACCGTCGCGGAGAACATCGCGGTCGGCCGTCCGGACGCGTCGCGCGAGGAGATCGAGCACGCCGCGAAGGCCATCGGCGCACACGATTTCATCAGCGCCCTGCCGGACGGCTACGACACGGACGTACGCAAGCGCGGTGGGCGTATCTCCGCGGGCCAGCGCCAGTTGGTGGCCTTCGCCCGCGCACTGCTCGCCGATCCCGCGGTGCTGATCCTGGACGAGGCGACCAGTTCCCTGGACATCCCGGGCGAGCGCGCGGTGCAGCGGGCCATGGACACGGTGCTGCGGGGACGCACGGCCGTGGTGATCGCCCACCGTCTGTCGACGGTAGAGATCGCGGACCGGGTGCTGGTGATGGAACACGGCAGGATCGTGGAGGACGGGACACCGGCCGAACTGACCGGCGGCGACGGCCGGTTCGCAGGCCTGCACCGGGCCTGGCGGGACAGCCTGGTCGGCTGACAGGCCGACGGGCGGCGCCGTCGGCGCGGCGGCGCCGGGTGCGGCGGCACCGGGCAGCGGCACGAGCGCGCGGTCGGCGGTGGCGCCCGCACCGACCCGTGCGCGCCGTCCGGGCCGGCTCCACCGCTCCCGCCCGTACGGGCGCGGAACGAGTCACACCTCCGCCCGATCTCCCCGACCAGAGGCAACACGTGCTCAACACTGCGTTCACACATGCCAGGTCCCGCATCGGCCTCGCTTCCGGCGCCGCACACGGTCTTCGGTGAATGCGCTCCCCGGGCCGCAGCCATCGGGGAAACGTCCGCTCAACGAACACGGCTGCACGTTCAACGAACTATTTCCAGCCAACTTCTTGTCGCGCTCCTGACAGACGGGCGTCACTGGTGCGACTCTTCCCCCGATCCGCGCTCCACAAAGCTCCACATGCTCGACGTGATCCACATGCTCGGCATGCTCTGCCCGGCCTGCCTACCCAGCTCGCCGGTACCCCCCTCGCAGAAGGAGTTCGCGTGAGACCCACGCATCGCCGTCGCGCCACCGCGACCGGAGCTCTTGTCGCCACTGCCGCCCTCCTCGCCGTCGGCTTCCAGACCGGCACGTCCGCGGCCCAGACCACCGCATCCGCCGTTCCAGCCGCGGCGAAGGCAGGGAAGGCCGACCCGGGCGCCCTGCCGAAGAGTCTGACGCCCGCACAGCGTGCGGAGCTCATACGCGAGGCGTCCGCCACCACGGCCGCCACCGCGAAGGAACTGGGCCTGACCTCCCAGGAGAAGCTGCTCGTCCGCGATGTCACCCAGGACCGCGACGGCACCACGCACACCCGCTACGAGCGCACCTACGCCGGACTGCCGGTCCTCGGCGGCGACCTCGTGGTCTCCGAGTCGAAGGCGGGAGTGACCGAGTCGGTCTCCAAGGCGTCCCGGGCCACGCTCAAGAACGTGGACACCAGCGCCGACGTCGCACCGTCCGTCGCCGAGAAGCAGGCGGTGGGCGCGGCCAAGGCCGAGGGGTCCGCGAAGGCGAAGGCCGACCGCGCACCGCGCAAGGTGGTCTGGCTGGCCGAGGGCAAGCCGACGCTCGCCTACGAGACCGTGGTCGGCGGCCTGCAGCACGACGGCACGCCGAACGAACTGCATGTCGTCACCGACGCCTCCACCGGCGCGAAGCTCTTCGAGTGGCAGGCGGTCGAGACAGGCACCGGCAACACGCAGTACAGCGGCCAGGTCAACGTCGGGTCCACGCAGTCCGGGTCGACGTACAACCTGACCGACGGCGGCCGCGGCAGCCACAAGACGTACAACCTCAACCGTGGTACGTCGGGCACCGGAACCCTGTTCTCCGGACCGGACGACGTCTGGGGCAACGGCCAGGCCTCCGACCTGGAGACCGCGGGCGCGGACGCCGCCTACGGCGCCGGCCTCACCTGGGACTACTACAAGAACGTGCACGGCCGCAGCGGCATCCGCGGTGACGGCGTCGGCGCCTACTCCCGCGTGCACTACGGCAACAACTACGTCAACGCGTTCTGGCAGGACAGCTGCTTCTGCATGACGTACGGCGACGGCTCCGGCAACGCCAAGCCGCTCACGTCGATCGACGTGGCCGCGCACGAGATGACGCACGGCCTCACCTCCGTCACCGCGAAGCTCGTCTACAGCGGCGAGTCCGGCGGCCTCAACGAGGCGACCAGCGACATCTTCGCCGCGGCCGTGGAGTTCTACGGCAACAACACCTCGGACGTCGGCGACTACCTGGTCGGCGAGAAGATCGACATCAACGGCAACGGCACCCCGCTGCGGTACATGGACAAGCCCAGCAAGGACACCCGGTCCAAGGACTACTGGTACTCGGGCATCGGCGGAATTGACGTCCACTACTCCTCGGGACCCGCGAACCACTGGTACTACCTGCTCTCCGAGGGCAGCGGCGCCAAGACCATCAACGGGGTGAACTACGACTCGCCGACCTCCGACGGTCTGCCGGTCACCGGAATCGGCCGCGACAAGGCATCGCTGATCTGGTTCAAGGCCCTCACCACCAAGTTCAACTCCACGACGAACTACGCGGGCGCCCGTACCGGCACCATCGCGGTCGCCACGGAGCTGTACGGGGCGACCAGCCCCGAGGTGAAGGCGGTCACCGACGCCTGGGCAGGCATCAACGTCGGCTCCCGCCCCGGTGGGCCGGACCCCGACCCGGGGACGGTCTTCGAGAACACGGCGGATGTCTCCATCCCCGACCTCGGCACCGGGACCTCCACGGTCAACGTCACCGGCCGCACGGGCAACGCCCCCGCCGCCCTCAAGGTCGGCGTGGACATCGTCCACACCTGGCGCGGTGACCTGGTCATCGACCTGCTGGCCCCGGACGGGACCGCGTACCGCCTGAAGAACTCCAGCGGTTCGGACTCGGCGGACAACGTGGTCGAGACGTACACCGTCAACGCCTCCAGCGAGGTCGCCAACGGCGCCTGGAAGCTGCGTGTCCAGGACGTGGCCCGCTACGACACCGGCTACATCAACAGCGTCAAGCTCACCTTCTGAGCCTGCCGATCAGGCTCACCACGAACAGGGGCGCTGCCCGGGACGCCGTACGGCTCCCGGGCAGCGCCCTGCCAATTCAGGACACGTCACATCTCGGCACGACACAAAGCGTCAACCAAAGGTTGACGATCCAAGGGTCGTCAACCTAAGGTTGTCGCATGACAGATCCAGTCCGTCTGACTCATCCCGTGCGTCTCGACGATCTGATCGAGGCCATCAAGAAGGCGCACTCCGGTGCGCTCGACCAGCTCTCCGACGCCGTCATCGCCGCCGACCACCTCGGTGACATCGCCGACCATCTCATCGGTCACTTCGTCGACCAGGCCCGGCGCTCCGGCGCCTCATGGACCGACATCGGCAAGAGCATGGGGGTCACCAAGCAGGCCGCCCAGAAACGGTTCGTCACCAAGGAGTCCGGCCGGCCGATCGATCTCGATCCGAGCCAGGGCTTCGGGCGCTTCACCCCGCGGGCCCGCAACGTCGTGGCGGCCGCGAGCAACGAGGCCCGCGCAGCGGGCAGCGGGCTCGTGGGACCCGAGCATCTTGCGCTCGGGCTGCTCGCGGAGTCCGAGGGCCTGGCCGCGAAAGCGGTCGTGGCGCAGGGCGTCGGCCTGGAGCGCGTCCGCGAGGCGGTCACGGCCACGCTGCCCGCCGCTGCCGACGAACTCCCCGAGGTGATCCCGTACGACGCGCGAGCGCGCAAGGCCCTGGAGCTCACCTTCCGCGAGGCGCTGCGGCTCGGGCACAACTACGTCGGCACCGAGCACATCCTGCTCGCCCTGCTGGAGGTGGAGGACGGCAGCGGCCCGCTCTCCGGTCTCGGGATCGACAAGTCGACCACGGAGGGCTACGTCGGCGAAGCGATCGCCGCGCTGCGGCAACAACTGAAGTGAGCCATGCGGGCCCTGTCCGCCTCGACACCGGACAGGGCCCGCACACCCGCTAGTTGGGGTTGCCGGGCGTGCTGAGGGTCTCCCAGGCGACGAACAGGTTGTTGGACCCGGCCGGGCGCTGCTGCTCGGTCAGCCGCCCGGTGTTGGTCATCGCGTGGCCCATGCGGTTGCCGAGCGCGTTGAAGCCGACCTCGGTGACCGGGCCGAGCCTGTCCTTGAGGCTGCCGCCGCACAGATTTCCCGAGACCGGCTCGCCCAGTTGGTACCTGGCGTGGAGTCCGAGCGCGTGCCGCAGCCGGTCGGCGACCTCGGGATAGAGGTCCTGGCCCTGGATGCGGCTGGTCTCCGCGATGTGCGAGAGGGCCGAGAGCCCGTACCCGGTGTGGGTGAGGTCGCGGCAGGTCTCCTGGCTGAGCCCGTTCGTGAACGTCGTCTGGCCCTGCCAGTAGCGGACTATCTCGTCCCGGGTGGCCAGGCCCGAGCCCGGCGCGGTCTTCGGCAGGGATGAATGTTCACGGCAGGAAAGAAGCCCGCGCCCGGGGTCAGCGCATCAGCACACCCGCGTCCTCACCCGCCGCCTCCGTCGGCAGGGCCACCAGGCCGAGATCCGCACCCGCCGGAATCAGCCGGTGCGAGGGCAGGATCCGTACGGTGTAGCCGAACGGCCCGGTGCGCTCGAGCTCCAGCGGACCCTCGAACATCCAGCGGCCCTCCAGATCGGGGCCGCCGGCCGGCTTCAGCGGGAAGGTCCTGGCGTCGCGGATCGCGTCGTCGGAATCGACCCGGCCGGCCACCGCCTGCACCTCCACGTCCTCCGGCTGCAGCGCGCCGAGGGCGACCCGCACCCGCAGGGCGAGCGTGGAGCCCAGCTCCGCCGTGGCCGCCAAGGCGGCGGGCGCCGCCTGGTCCAGTGCCTCCACATGGTCGACGGCCACCTGGGGCCAGCAGTCGCGCACCCGCGCCTTCCACGCCGCCAGCTCCTGCGCGGTGGCCGCGTCCAGCGCCCGGTGCGCCTGGGCGGCCGGTGCGTACAGCCGCTCCACGTACTCGCGGACCATACGGCCGGCGAGCACCTTGGGGCCGAGCGAGGTCAGGGTGCGGCGGACCATCTCGATCCAGCGCCCCGGCAGTCCGCTGCTGCCGCTGTCGTAGAAGCGCGGGGCCACCTGATTCTCGATCAGCGAGTAGAGGGCGGCCGCCTCCAGCTCGTCGCGGCGGTCCTCGTCGGTGGCCGAGCCGTCGGCCGTGGGGATCGCCCAGCCGAAGTCCGGCTCGAACCACTCGTCCCACCAGCCGTCCAGCACCGACAGATTGAGCCCGCCGTTCAGAGCGGCCTTCATCCCGCTGGTGCCGCACGCCTCCAGCGGGCGCAGCGGATTGTTCAGCCACACGTCGCAGCCCGGGTAGAGCTTCTGCGCCATCCCCATGCCGTAATCGGGCAGGAAGACGATCCGGTGACGCACCCGCGGGTCGTCGGCGAAGCGCACCAGCTCCCGAACCAGCTTCTTGCCGCTGTCGTCGGCCGGATGGGCCTTGCCCGCGACCACGATCTGTACCGGCCGCGTCGGGTGCAGCAGCAGCTCCATCAGCCGGTCGCGGTCGCGCAGCATCAGCGTGAGCCGTTTGTACGAGGGCACCCGGCGCGCGAACCCGATCGTGAGCACGTCCGGGTCCAGCACGCCGTCGATCCAGCCCAGTTCGGCGGTGCCCGCACCGCGCTGGCGCCAGGAGGCGCGCAACCGGGCCCGTACCTCCGTCACCAGCTGTTCGCGCAGGGACCGGCGCAGCTCCCAGATCTCGCTGTCGGGGATGTCGGCGACGGCGTCCCAGCGATCGGAGCCGCCGACGGACAGAGCGTCCTCGGCACGGCTCGTGCCGATCTGCCGGGCACCCAGTCCAAGCACCTCGGGAGCGACCCAGGTGGGGGCGTGCACCCCGTTGGTGACGGAGGTGATGGGCACTTCGGCGGAGTCGAAGCCCGGCCAGAGCCCCGCGAACATGCTGCGGCTGACGGCGCCGTGCAGTTTGGACACGCCGTTGGCGCGCTGGGCGAGCCGCAGGCCCATGACCGCCATGTTGAAGAGGTTGGGTTCGCCGCCGGGGTAGGTCTCCATGCCCAGCTGGAGCACCTTCTCCACGGGTACGCCGGGCAGTTCCGCGCGCTCGCCGAAGTGGCGGGCGACCAGTTCACGGTCGAACCGGTCGATGCCGGCGGGCACGGGGGTGTGCGTGGTGAACACGGTCCCGGCCCGTACGGCCTCCAGGGCGGCGTCGAAGTCCAGCCCGTAGGCACCCAGTTCGCGGATGCGCTCCAGGCCGAGGAAGCCGGCGTGTCCCTCGTTGGTGTGGAACACCTCCGGTTCGGGGTGGTCGGTGAGCCGGCAGTACGCCCGCACGGCCCGCACTCCTCCGATTCCGAGCAGCATCTCCTGCAGCAGGCGGTGCTCGCTGCCGCCGCCGTACAGCCGGTCGGTGACATCGCGCTCGCCGGGGCCGTTCTCCTCCACGTCGGAGTCGAGCATCAGCAGTGGTACGCGCCCGACCCGCGCGACCCAGATATGGGCGTGCAGGGAGCGCCCGCCGGGCAGGGCGAGGGACACCCGGGCGGGTGTGCCGTCGTCCTCCCTGAGCAGGCTGACCGGGAGTTCGTTGGGGTCGAGGACGGGATAGTGCTCCTGCTGCCAGCCGTCACGGGACAGGGACTGGCGGAAGTACCCGTGGCGGTACAGCAGCCCGACGCCGACCAGCGGCACGCCGAGGTCGCTGGCTGCCTTGAGGTGGTCACCGGCGAGGATGCCGAGGCCTCCGGAGTACTGCGGCAGGGCCGCGGTGACGCCGAACTCGGGTGAGAAGTAGGCGACGGCCGCGGGGAACCGTGGTGCGTCGGCGGCGGTCCGGCCACCTCCGCTGTTGGCCTGGTACCACCTGCGGCCGTGCAGATAGTCGTCCAGGTCGTCGGCCACGGTGGCCAGTCTGCGCAGAAAGCGGCGGTCTGCGGCCAGCTCGGTCAGCCGGGCGGCGGACACGGTACCGAGGAGGCGCACGGGGTCGCCCCCGCAGGACTGCCACCCCTCGGGATCGACGGTCTGGAAGAGCTCACGGGTCTCGGTGTGCCAGGACCAGCGCAGATTGCGGGCAAGGTCACTGAGCGGCCGGAGCGGTTCGGGGAGGACGGGGCGGACGGTGAATCGACGAATGGCCTTCACAGGTCACACCTTTGCAGGGGAGGTACGCATCCGAGCGGACGCACGACGGTGTGCGTCCCTTTTCCGTCCCCGACGACGGTAGTACCACCACGCCCCCCGCAACCACGGCGCGCGAATCCTCCGGGGGCGCACGCCGGGTCCCGCCCGGTCGTGGCCCACCAGGACAGGGGCCGTCGGCGGTCCGTCCCGGTGGTGGTTCACGGGGCCGGCGCTTGCCCCGGGGGTTGACCCACCACCGCCGGAAACCGCCGAACGGCTCAGCCTCTGGTCGCCGAGGACATGACCAGGGCCTGGCCGGCCACCGGCCCGGCAAGGCTCACAGAGGCCGGCGCCGTGCCGGGGGACCGTACGGGGACCCCTCGTTCACGGTCTTCCTGTCGAAGGCACCCGCGGCGGCGTACCGGGCCGCGATCTCGGCGAGCTCGGCTGCCGGGATCACATCGTGGACGTCCGTGAATCCGCCGGGTGCGCGCTGATGGGCGAGGCTGATGACGACCTCCGGCCCCAGCTGCCGGTTGCTGCCCTGAAGGTCGGTCATGGGTCCTCTGCGCTCGGTCTCGTAGACGGTGAGGGCCTCGGCAGGGTCGACGTGCCGGGCCATCGCATGGGCGAGGGCGCGGCCGTCGATGATCGACTGGGTGGCGCCGTTGGAGCCGACCGGATACATGGCGTGGGCGGCGTCGCCGATCAGCGTCGTACGGCCGCAGGACCAGCTCGGCAGCGGGTCCCGGTCCACCATCGGGTACTCGAACGCCGCGTCGGCGGCGAGCAGCACCTCCGGGACGCTCACCCCGCCGAACTCCCAGCCCTCGTAGTGGCGGAGGAAGGTGGTGACCGGGACGGGCCGGTTCCAGTCTCCGCGCGTGGGGTCGTCGCCCGGCTCGGCGGGCCTCACCAGCGCCCAGTTGACCAGTACCTGCCCATCCACCGGTTCGGTGAGGGGATAGACCACGGCCTTCTGCCGGTCGTCGCCCGCGATGAACATGAAGCCGGCCGCGCGGCTCGCGGGCATGCGGGAGACTCCGCGCCAGATGAGCAGACCGTTCCACGGCGGCTCGCCCTCGCCGGGGTTGAGTGACGCGCGGACCGTGGAGCGGATGCCGTCGGCGCCGATGAGGACGTCGGGTTCCAGTGAGGCGCTGCCGCGTACGACGCCGTCGCGGTGCTCCAGCTGGACCCTGGGGCGGCCGTCCGGGAGCGCTTCGACACCGGTCACTCGCACGCCGCTGGCCAGCGCGGACGAGCCGAGCCTCGCCCGCACGGCATCGGCCAGGGCCAGCTGGAGCTCGCCGCGGTGGATGGAGAGCTGGGGCCAGTGGTAGCCGGCGCCGAGCCCCCGTGGCTCGCGGGAGATCAGTCCGCCGCTGCGGTGGTAGTAGCGCAGCTCGCGGGTGCGCAGGGCGCGCGCCTCCAGACGGTCGAGCACCCCGAGGGCGTCGAGCTCGCGGACCGCGTTGGGCATGATGTTCAGCCCCGCGCCGACCGGCTGGATCTCGCGGGTGGTCTCGACGACCGTGACCCGCTCGAAGCCCGCCGTGTGCAGGGCCAGTGCCGCGGTGAGACCGGCGATGCCACCGCCGGCGATCAGGATGTGGGTCATGGGGACGGAACTCCTCCTTGCTCGCGCGGTCGGGCGGCCGGGGCAGGCGGCCGTTCGGGGGACGGGCGTACCAGCGTCTCGTTGTCCCGGGTCAGGTGGAGCACCGCCCGCAGCAGTTCGGCCGGCGGACCGCCGCTGCCGGTGTCGTACAGCCGTACCTCCTCGCTGCAGGCCTTGCGCGCGATGGTGAGGTGGCGGGCACGGAAGGTCTTGAGGGTGCGCACCACGCGGGCGGGGGCGACGGCAGAGGCGGCGGGATACGGTCGGCGTCCTCCCAGCTGAGGGCTGCGGACAGCTTGGGGACGGCGGACGTGCCGCCCCTGTGGCAGCGTAGTGGGCACGCCAGGACGGGAGGCTGTATCGGACGCAGTCGTCGAGGACGGCTCGTGTCTCTCGTCGCGGCGGTCACACTGCCACGGCGTCAGATCGGCCTGCCGCAGCGCTACTTGAGCTGTTGCCGGGCCGAGGTGGTCGTGGCCGGCGATGCCGGTCCCCTCGACGTCTCGGGCGGCGGTGAAGGAGGACCTGGCGGACGAGTGGGTGGCGTGTCAGCCGTGGCGCATGTGGCCGGAGGAGTCGCAGCAGCAGACGTGAGGACCGTCAGGAGCGCGGTTTGAGCCATGTCCTGAGGCGCTCATGAGCGGCGTGCGCCGGGCGCCGGGCCGCCCCGGGTAAGGGCGCACAGCGCCGTGCACGCTCCGGCGCGCACGGCGCACGGTTCTTCAGGGAGGCCGGTTCCGTCGTGTCGACAGAACCGGCCTCTTTGTGCGTCTTGTGCAGTCCCCTACGTCCTAGTAGTTAACACATCACCGGATTGCCCACCCGACGGGCGGGGGAAGGCTCATCCGGTACCCAGCCGGCGCACCCACTCACCATTCTTTCCGCCCACCCGAGTGAACGCGGACAGGAGCGGACATGCCCGCAGCCCGCCAGTCACCGAAGTCATCGACCGAGCAGTTAGAAAGAACACTCACACCACACAACAGCGCACAACCCTCGCAAACCGACCGGCCCGCACAGCCCCCAGGTGATGTCGTGAACTCGCTCATCGGTCGCATCCCCGTCCTGGATGTACGCCCCCTCGTCAACTGCGGCAGAAGGCCCGCGAAGGCAGTGGCGGGTGAGACCTTCCAGGTCACCGCCACCGTGTTCCGCGAGGGCCACGACTCGGTCGCCGCCAACGTCGTGCTGTACGACCCGAAGGGCCGCCCGGGGCCCTTCACCCCCATGCGGGAACTCTCCCCGGGCACCGACCGGTGGGGTGGCGACATCACCCCCCGGACCGAGGGCCGCTGGGCCTACGCCGTGGAGGCCTGGAGCGATCCGGTGGCCACCTGGCGCCACCACGCCCGTATCAAGATCCCGGCCGGCATCGACACCGCGCTGGTCCTCCAGGAGGGCGCCGAGCTGTACGAGCGCGCCGCCGCCGGCGTGCCCAAGAAGGACGGCCGGGAGGCCGTCCTCGCGGCGGCGGACGCGCTGCGCGACACCTCACGGTCGGCCGCCGCGCGGCTGGCCGGCGCGTTCGCCCCGGACGCGACCGCCGCGCTCGACCGCCATCCGCTGCGTGAACTGGTCAGCGCCTCACCGAAGTTGCCCCTTTGGGTCGAAAGGCAGCGGGCGCTCTTCGGCTCCTGGTACGAGCTGTTCCCGCGCTCCGAGGGCGCGGTGGTCGAGAAGGGCAGGGAGCCCGTCCCGGGCACCCTGCGCACCGCGGCCGAACGGCTCCCGGCCATCGCCGCGATGGGGTTCGACGTCGTCTATCTGCCTCCCGTGCACCCCATCGGCACCACTCACCGCAAGGGGCCGAACAACTCCCTGTCGGCGCACGCGCACGACGTGGGCGTGCCCTGGGCCATCGGCTCCGCGGACGGCGGGCACGACGCGCTCCACCCCGACCTCGGCACGCTCACCGACTTCGACCACTTCGTCACCGCCGCCCGCTCACTGCGCATGGAGGTCGCCCTTGACTTCGCTCTGCAGTGCTCCCCCGACCATCCCTGGGTGAAGGAGCACCCGGAGTGGTTCCACCACCGGGCCGACGGCTCCGTCGCGTACGCCGAGAACCCGCCGAAGAAGTACCAGGACATCTATCCGATCGCCTTCGACCGGGACATGCCGGGGCTGGTGGCCGAGACGCTGCGGGTGCTGCGCTTCTGGATGGACCGCGGAGTGAGGATCTTCCGGGTCGACAACCCGCACACCAAGCCGGTCGTCTTCTGGGAGCAGGTGATCGCCGACATCAACGGCACCGACCCCGATGTCGTCTTCCTCGCCGAGGCGTTCACCCGGCCGGCGATGATGCACACCCTGGCCGCGATCGGCTTCCAGCAGTCCTACACGTACTTCACCTGGCGCAATACCAAGGACGAGCTGACCGAGTACCTCACCGAGCTGTCCGGCGACGCCTCGGCGTACATGCGGCCCAACTTCTTCGTGAACACCCCCGACATCCTGCACGCCTATCTCCAGGAGGGCGGGCGGCCGGCGTTCGAGGTGCGGGCGGTGCTCGCCGCGACCATGTCGCCCTCGTGGGGCATGTACGCCGGGTACGAGCTGTGCGAGAACGAACCTCTGCGCGAGGGCAGCGAGGAGTACCTCGACTCGGAGAAGTACCAACTGAAGCCGCGCGACTGGGAGTCGGCCGAGCGAGCCGGTACCACCATCAGCCCGCTGATCACGAAACTCAACCGGATCAGGCGCCGCCACCCGGCGCTCCAGCAGCTGCGCGACCTCCACTTCCACCAGGCCGACAACGACGCGGTGATCGCGTACTCCAAGCGGTCCGGTCAGGACACCGTGATCGTGGTCGCCAACCTCGACCCCCACCACACCCAGGAGGCCACGGTCTCGTTGGACATGCCGCGACTCGGGCTCGACTGGCACGAGAGCGCCCCGGTGCGCGACGAGCTCACCGGCGAGACCTACAACTGGGGCAGGACCAACTATGTGCGCCTCGAGCCGGGCCGTACGCCCGCGCACATCTTCGTCCTGCGACCGTCCCCGCAGACCGGAGGGTCACCCACATCATGATCGTCAATGAGCCCGTCCACGACACCTTCGAGGACACCCCGGCCCGGGACCGCGACCCGGACTGGTTCAAGCGGGCCGTCTTCTACGAGGTCCTCGTCCGCTCCTTCCAGGACAGCAACGGCGACGGCGTCGGCGACCTGAAGGGCATCACCGCCAAGCTGGACTATCTCCAGTGGCTGGGGGTGGACTGCCTCTGGCTGCCGCCGTTCTTCAAGTCCCCCCTGCGGGACGGTGGTTACGATGTCGCCGACTACACCTCGGTACTGCCCGAGTTCGGCGACCTCGCCGACTTCGTGGAGTTCGTGGACGCCGCGCACCAGCGCGGGATGCGCGTCATCATCGACTTCGTCATGAACCACACCAGCGACCAGCACCCGTGGTTCCAGCAGTCCCGCAGCGATCCGGAGGGACCGTACGGCGACTACTACGTCTGGGCGGACCACGACAAGCAGTACCAGGACGCGCGGATCATCTTCGTCGACACCGAGACGTCCAACTGGACCTTCGACCCGGTGCGCAAGCAGTACTACTGGCACCGGTTCTTCTCCCACCAGCCGGACCTCAACTACGAGAACCCCGCGGTGCAGGAAGAGATCATCTCGGCACTGCGGTTCTGGCTGGACCTCGGCATCGACGGTTTCCGGCTGGATGCCGTGCCCTACCTGTACCAGCAGGAAGGCACCAACTGCGAGAATCTCCCGGCCACACACTCGTTCCTCAAGAGGGTGCGCAAGGAGATCGACGCGCAGTACCCGGACACGGTGCTGCTCGCCGAGGCCAATCAGTGGCCGGAAGACGTCGTCGACTACTTCGGCGACTACGCGGCCGGCGGCGACGAATGCCATATGGCCTTCCATTTCCCGGTGATGCCGCGGATCTTCATGGCGGTGCGCCGCGAGTCCCGCTACCCGGTCTCGGAAATCCTGGCCAAGACCCCGGCCATCCCCAAGAGCTGCCAGTGGGGCATCTTCCTGCGCAACCACGACGAGCTCACGCTCGAGATGGTGACGGACGAAGAGCGCGACTACATGTACGCGGAGTACGCCAAGGACCCGCGGATGCGGGCCAACATCGGTATCCGGCGCCGCCTCGCCCCGCTGCTCGACAACGACCGGAACCAGATCGAGCTGTTCACGGCGCTGCTGCTGTCGCTGCCCGGCTCCCCGATCCTCTACTACGGGGACGAGATCGGGATGGGCGACAACATCTGGCTGGGCGACCGGGACGCGGTGCGCACGCCGATGCAGTGGACACCGGACCGCAACGCGGGCTTCTCGTCGTGCGATCCGGGCCGGCTGTATCTGCCGACCATCATGGACCCGGTCTACGGCTACCAGGTCACCAATGTGGAGGCGTCGATGGCCTCACCGTCGTCGCTGCTGCACTGGACCCGGCGGATGATCGAGATCCGCAAGCAGAATCCCGCCTTCGGTCTCGGCTCGTACACCGAACTGGCGTCCTCCAACCCTGCGGTGCTCGCCTTCCTTCGCGAGGCACCCTCGAAGGAGGAGGGCGGGGACGATCTCGTGCTCTGCGTACACAACTTCTCGCGTTTCGCCCAGCCCACCGAGCTCGATCTGCGTGCCTTCAACGGCCGTCATCCCGTGGAACTGATCGGTGGTGTGCGCTTCCCGGCCATCGGCCAGTGGCCCTACCTGCTGACTCTCGCCGGTCACGGTTTCTACTGGTTCCGGCTGCGAAAGGACTCCATTCCCGCTTGACGCGTCCTCGAGGGGCTCTACTCCGATGCGGGGCGGTTTCCCCCGCCCCGCAACGGGCACTCTCCCCCTCATCCCCGCGCGCCGCCGGACAGCCACAGCTGTAATCCGGGACACTTTGCGCATTCGTGGTGTACCCGGGGAAAGGACGCGATTCCATGTCGGAGGCTGCATCCACCCGGACTTCCGTCGCACTGCTCCCCTCACTCGCCCCTCTGCTGCACCAATGGCTGCCCAGACAGCGCTGGTTCGCCGGCAAGGGGTCGCACGTCGCCGGCTTCTCGCTCGTCTCGGCGACCGAACTGCTGCCGCTCCAGGGCCCCGGCCCGGGACTGCTGCATCTGCTCGTGCGGGTCCGGCAGCCGGACCTCGCCACACCCCAGGCGGCAGCCGACTGCTACCAACTGCTCATCGGTGTACGCCAAACCCTGCCGCCTGTGCTCGCCCCCTCCCTGATCGGGCATCTGGCGGAGGGTCCCCTCGCCGGACGGACCGTGTACGAGGGGCTGCACGATCCCCGGCTCTCCGCCGTGCTCCTTGAGCGGCTGCGCGCACCGGGCACTCTCGGCCCGCTGCGCTTCGACCGGTTCGACCGCGCGCCCGCGATTCCACGGGGTCTGCTGCCCCGCCCGCTGGACGCCGAGCAGTCCAACTCCTCGCTGGTCTACGGCGATACGTTCATCCTCAAGCTCTTCCGCCGTATCCATCCCGGCCCGAACCCCGATCTGGAACTCCCGCTCGCCCTGGCGCGCGCCGGGTGCGACCGGGCTCCCGTTCCCGTCGCCTGGTACGAGTCGCACACGCCGGAACCTTTCACCCTCGGTGTGCTCCAGCCGTACCTGCGCGACTCTCGCGACGCCTGGATGCTCGCCCTGGAAGCACTGGCCGGCGGGCGCGCCTTCGACAAGGAGGCGCATGCCCTGGGGCGCGTCACCGCCGAGGTGCACACCGCGCTCGCGCACGCGCTGCCGACGGTGAGGCTGCGCGGTGCGCAGACCGAGCAGCTGGCGGCCGCGATGACGCAGCGACTCGACGCGGCGGCCAAGGCGGTCCCGGCCCTGGTGCCGTACGTGCCCCGGCTGCGGGCGGCCTTCGACGCGGTCGCCGTGCTCGGGCGGCACGGGCGCGCCTGGACTGCACAGCGGGTGCACGGCGATCTGCATCTCGGGCAGGCACTGCACTGTTCGACCGACGGTGCCTGGTCGGTCATCGACTTCGAGGGCGAGCCCGCGCGGCCGCTCACCGAGCGCCGCCGGCCACAGCCCGCCGTCCGTGATGTCGCCGGCATGCTCCGCTCGTTCGACTACGCGGCACGCACCCACCGCCCCTGGAACCCGACGTGGGCCGAGGTGTGCCGTGACGCGTACTGCGAGGGCTACGCCGCGGCCTGCGGGACCGATCCGCGCGACGAGCCCGAACTGCTGCGCGCGTACGAGACGGACAAGGCCGTGTACGAGGTCGTCTACGAGGCCCGGCACCGGCCCGACTGGCTGCCCGTCCCGATGGCCGCGATCTGCCGCCTCGCCGCGGCCCCCTGATGTCACCGCCCCCACCCCGCCGTCGCCCGAGGAGGCCGAACCCGTGACCCGCCGTCCCCCGCCCCCCAGCCCTTCCGACCCCGATCTGCCGCAGCAGACGCCCGAGCCCCCGGCCGCCGCCGAGGCGAAGCGCTCCGGGAACACGACCGGCCGGCCGCAGCCGGAGGGGAACGCCGCCGCGGGCCCGAGCCCTGCGGAGCCTGCCTCGGCCGGGGCGAACACCTTGGAGCCGGCAGCCCGCACGCCACGCTCCACCCGCGCGCCCGCCGCCGGGGCGGGCGCGGGCCCTGTGCGCCCGAACGGGGCAGGCACCGGGGCAAGGACCGGCGCAGCGGGAGCGGGCCCGGAAAGTGCCTCCGCAGGGACTGCGCCTGACATGGCGAGCGCCGCCCGGTCACACGGCGCCGCGTCCGTCGCCACCGGGTCCGGCGGCTCCGGCGCAGGGGGAACCCGGTCCGGCACCACCGGGTCCGGTGACTCCGGGTCCGAGCCCGCCGGGTCAGGGGACGCAGCAGGGACGGCGCAGACCGGGCCGGCGGCCGCGCCCCGTCCGCGTGCGGCGAGCGGCGGCCGTGGTGTGCGGGCGGCGAAGCCGCTCACCGACTGGGACCGGCAGCGGCTGCTGTCCGGCGCCCATCACGATCCGCACGCGCTGCTCGGGGCGCACTCGGTGCGGGGCGGTGTCCAGATTCGCGTACTGCGCCCGTTCGCGCGGACGGTGACGGTGCTCGGGAAGGGGCTGCGGACCGAGCTGCACTCGGAGGGCGACGGTCTCTTCGCCGGGGTGCTGCCGATGCGCACCACCCCGGAGTACCGGCTGCTGGTCACCTACGACGAAAACGAGAGCGGCTTCGAGGTCCATGACCCGTACCGCTTCCTGCCCGCGCTCGGCGAGCTCGATCTCCATCTGATCGGCGAAGGACGGCACGAGGAGCTGTGGAAGGCGCTGGGCGCGCATCCGATGACCCACCAGGGCGTCACCGGGACGCGGTTCACCGTCTGGGCTCCCAATGCACAGGGTGTACGGGTCGCCGGGGACTTCAACTACTGGGACAGCACGGGTTGTCCGATGCGCTCGCTCGGGGCGACGGGTGTGTGGGAGGTGTTCCTGCCGGGCGTCGGCGAGGGGGCCCTCTACAAGTTCGACATCACCCGCCCGGACGGCTCGCACACGCTACGGGCCGACCCCATGGCCCGGCGTACCGAAGTGCCGCCCGCCAACGCCTCGATCGTCACCGAGTCGCACCATGTGTGGCGGGACGAACAGTGGATGGCGCACCGGGCCGACCGGCCGGTCCACGAGTCCCCGCTCTCGGTGTACGAAGTGCATCTGGCCTCCTGGCGTCCGGGACTGACCTACCGCCAGCTGGCCACCCAGCTGCCCGCGTATGTGAAGGAGCTCGGCTTCACACATGTGGAGTTCATGCCGCCGGCCGAACATCCCTTCGGCGGTTCCTGGGGCTATCAGGTCACCGGCTTCTACGCCCCGACCGCCCGGATGGGCACGCCCGACGACTTCCGGCACCTCGTTGACTGCCTGCACCGGGCGGGCATCGGCGTGCTGGTGGACTGGGTGCCCGCGCACTTCCCGAGGGACGACTGGGCGCTGGCGGAGTTCGACGGCCGTCCGCTGTACGAGCACACGGACCCGGCGCGCGCGGCGCACCCCGACTGGGGAACCCTCGAGTTCGACTACGGCCGCAAGGAGGTGCGCAACTTCCTGGTGGCGAACGCGGCTTACTGGTGCGAGGAGTTCCACATCGACGGCCTGCGCGTGGACGCCGTCGCCTCGATGCTCTACCTCGACTACTCCCGCGAGGACGGCGAGTGGAGCCCGAACGAGCACGGTGGCCGGGAGAACCTGGACGCCGTGGGGTTCCTGCAGGAGATGAACGCCACGGTCTACCGCCGCTGCCCCGGCGTCGTGACGATCGCCGAGGAGTCCACGGCCTGGGACGGGGTGACCCGGGCGACCCACCATGTGGGGCCGGGCGGCTTCGGGGGACTCGGCTTCGGCCTGAAATGGAACATGGGCTGGATGCACGACTCCCTGCAGTACGTCTCGAAGGAGCCGGTGCACCGCAAGTACCACCACAACGAGATGACGTTCTCGATGGTGTACGCGTACAGCGAGAACTACGTGCTGCCCATCTCGCACGACGAGGTGGTGCACGGCAAGCGCTCGCTCGTCAGCAAGATGCCGGGCGACTGGTGGCAGCAGCGCGCCAACCACCGCGCGTATCTCGGCTTCATGTGGGCCCACCCGGGCAAGCAACTGCTCTTCATGGGACAGGAGTTCGCGCAGGGGGCGGAGTGGTCCGAGGGCCATGGGCCCGACTGGTGGCTGCTCGACCCGTCGTACGCGGCGGAGGCCGACCACCGCGGCGTACGCGATCTGGTCCGGGAGCTGAACCGGGTGTACGGGGACACGCCGGCACTGTGGCAGCGGGACACCGAGCCGGAGGGTTTCGACTGGGTGGACGGCCATGCCGCCGAGGACAACGTCTTCGCCTTCCTGCGTTTCGACAGGTCGGGCAGCCCGTTGCTCGCGGTGAGCAACTTCTCGCCGGTGGTCCGTCATGAGTTCCGCCTCGGTGTCCCGAACCCGGCAGGCGCCTGGACGGAGGTGCTGAACACGGACGAGGCGCGCTACGGCGGCAGCGACGTGCTCAACCCGGACCCTCTGAAGCCTGAGCAGGTGCCCTGGCACGGCCGCACCTCCTCGGTCCAGCTGACGCTGCCGCCGCTGGCGACGATCTGGCTGCGGCCGGCGTGACGGCGCGGAGGGCCGGATGACGGGCGGGGGCCGACGGGCGCGTTCCGCGCCATGACCGGCCCTCGTCACCGCCCCCGCGGCGTCCCGCACTCGGGTGCCACGGCTGATCAGCCCTTCTGGGTGAGCGCCTCGGGCAGGTCCTCCACGTGCACCAGGCCGAGATGCTGCGTGGCGCGGGTCAGCGCCACATACAGGTCGCTCTCACCGAAGAGCGCCGGCTCGACGACGATGACCGAGTCGAACTCGAGGCCCTTGGCCTGCCTCGGATCGAGCAGGACGACGGTCCGGGTCAGATCGACCGGGCCGCCGCCGAGTGAGGCCAGTTCGCCGTGGAGTTCGCGCGGGGCGATGACCGCGAGCCTGCCCTCATCGGGCGTCTCCCGCGCGACCGCGGCCAGGACGGTGCGCCCCAGATCCTCTTTCGTGGCCCGCTCGGTCCACGGCACCACACCCGTCGAGCGCACCGAGCGCGGCGGACGGAAATCGGGGCAGGACTTGCGGCGCATACGGGCGGCCAGGTCCATGATCTCGGCGGGCGTACGATAGTTGACCCCGAGCCGGGTGTGCTGCCAGCGGTCTCCGACGTACGGCTCGAGAATCCGCTTCCAGGAGCCGAGGCCCGCGATGTCCCCGGTCTGGGCCGGATCGCCGACCAGGGTCATCGAGCGGGTGGGGCAGCGGCGCATCAGCAGGCGCCACGCCATTGCGGACAGCTCCTGCGCCTCGTCGACGATGATGTGCCCGAAGGCCCAGGTGCGGTCCGCGGCGGCGCGCTCGGCCGCGGTGCGGTGGTCGGCCTCCTCGTGACGTTCGGCGAACCGTTCGGCATCGATGATGTCGTGCGCGGCGAGCACCTCGGACTCTTCGTCGTGCTTGTCCTCGAACTCGTAGGTGCGGGAGGCGTACGAGACGTCCAGCACGCCCTGGGCGTAGGCGATCTGTCGCGCCCGCTCGGCCTCGGCGGCGGCGCGGGCCGCGGAGTCGTCCTCGCCGAGGAGTTCGGCGGCCTCGTCGAGGAGTGCCACATCGGCCGGCGTCCACGGCCCGTCGGCGCGCCGGATCAACTCCGCTTCGTCCGCGCCGAGATGGGTGGGCCGGGCCAGATAGTCCGCGAGGAACTCCTGCGGGGTGAGCGGGGGCCACAGTGTGGCGATGGCGGAATGCACCTCGGCGCTGGCGGCGATGCCCTTGCCGAGCAGGGCGATGTCGTCGGGGCCGAGGAAGTTGGGGCCGCCGTACGGATCGGCGCCGATGCGGTCGGCGAGCTGGGCGGTGAGCTCGTCGATGATCCGGAACACGAAGTGCGGGCGGGCGAGATTGTGCGGCAGCTGGGTCTCCCGCGCCTTGTGCCGCGCCTCGACAGCCATGTCCCAGTCGATGACGAGCTCACCGTCGTCGTGCCTGATGACAAGTGGGGCGCCCTTCTCGGGCACCTGCTGCCGGTCGCGTACGGCCTCGGCCAGGACGTGGGCCATCTCGGCCCGGCCCTTGACGGCGGCGGCCGCGGGCGTGTCGCTGCCGGTGGCGTGCACGCCGGGGAACAGCTCACCGACGGTCGCCAGGAGCACGCCGGTCTCGCCGAGGGAGGGCAGCACCTCGCCGATGTACCCCAGGAAGGCCGGGTTGGGCCCGACGATGAGCACCGCCCGCTTGGCGAGCTGCTCCCGGTGCGCGTAGAGCAGATAGGCCGCCCGGTGCAGCGCGACCGCGGTCTTCCCGGTCCCCGGTCCGCCCTCGACGACGAGCACGCCGCGCTGGGGAGCTCGGATGATGTGATCCTGCTCGGCCTGGATGGTCGACACGATGTCGGCCATCCGCCCGGTGCGCGCGCTGTTGAGCGCGGCGAGCAGCACCTCGTCGGCATCGTGCGACTCGTAGCCGGTGCGGGTGGTGTCGGCGAGATCCATGATCTCGTCGTGCAGCGCCGTGACGGTGCGCCCTTCGGTGGTGATGTGGCGTCTGCGGCGCAGACCCATGGGCTCGTACCCGGTCGCAAGATAAAACGGGCGCGCGACGGGTGCCCGCCAGTCGATGAGCAGAGGGGTGCGGTCGGCATCGTCACGACGGATTCCGGTACGCCCGATGTGATAAGTCAC
This sequence comes from Streptomyces sp. NBC_00390, assembly GCF_036057275.1. NCBI lineage: Bacteria > Bacillati > Actinomycetota > Actinomycetes > Kitasatosporales > Streptomycetaceae > Streptomyces > Streptomyces sp. NBC_00390. The sequence continues at coordinate 2,693,992 of NZ_CP107945.1, forward strand.
GCCGTCACGCCGGTCGATACGCCCGAAACACAGCCCGGCGTCCGCGGCATCGAGCGCGCCGAGTGACGCGGAGTGCTCGGCCACCTCGATATCGCGTTCGACGCGGGCCTGCAAACTGGTGCTGACCTGCGCCATCGTGGCGCGCACGGCAGCTTCGGCCTCCCCCCTGAGCTGGTCGAGCCGCTCATGGGCGAGAGAGACGAATTGTTGTTCCCGCCGCATTTCCTCGGTTGACAATTCAGCTCCTGACGCGCTAGGGTGCCTTTATTGAACTTCGCCGTGTGCCCTATTTCACGGGAGCACGGAACTATCCAATATATGCAGAGAAATACCCCGGCCGTCAAATTCGGTCCGGGGTATTTCTGGCTCCGGGATCTTGTATGCGTGGGGCTGTGGGGCGGAGCTGTTGACCATCGCCCTGGATGCCTGGGGGCCGGCGCCCTCCTGACGGCGCCAGGGCCGGCTGTCAGTGGCAGCCCGTAGCGTTCTCCGCAGTGGAACGGGCGGGAAACGGCCGCCTGTTCCGGCCTGGGGAGGGGTCTGTCATGGCACGCACCACGACGTATCTGGAGCTGTCGCAGGACGGCGGCGGAGCGCACAAGTTCTACGAGGTGACCGTGGAGGGGACGGTCGTCTCGGTGCGCTACGGCCGGATCGGCGCGGGCGGTCAGCTGCAGACCTCGTCCTTCCCCACGGCCGAGAAGGCGAAGGCCGCAGCGGCCAGGAAGATAGGCGAGAAGGTACGCAAGGGGTATGCGCCCGCCGTCCAGGGACAACGGGCGGCACGTCCGGTGACGCGCCGTCAGGTGACCTCCGCACCGTCCACCGCGCGCTCCACGGCCCCGGTGCTGTGGCGGTTCCGCACCGGCTCGGCCGCCTTCGGCATCCATATCGACGAGGACCGCTGCTGGGTGGGCAACCAGGCAGGGGATGTCTACACGCTCAGTCACGGCGGAGAGGTACTGGCCCGCTACTCGCTGCCGGACGGCGTCAAGTGCCTGGTGGCGGACGACTTCTGGATCTACGCCGGCTGCGACGACGGCAAGGTGTACGACCTGTCCTCCAAGCTTCCGTTCGCGGCCTATGACATCGCGGCGGACGTCGACATCTTCTGGCTCGACATCCGCGAGGGCGTACTGAACGTCTCCGACGCGGACGGCGGTCTGACGGTCATCGACCACGAGGACGAGCACCAGTGGGCACGCAGGTCGAGCGGCAACCAGGCCTGGATGGTGCGGGCGGACGAGCAGCGGGTGTACCACGGCCACAGCAAGGGCGTCACGGCGTACGCGCCCGACGGCGGCCGGCAGTTGTGGCACGCGCCGACCGGGGGAGGTGTGCTGTTCGGCTGGCAGGAGGCCGACTCCGTGTACGCGGGCACGGTGCGCCACGACGTGCACCGCATCTCCAAGAGGACGGGGGCCGTCGAGGCGACGTACCGGTGTGACACCGCGGTGTACTCCTGCGCCACCTCGCCTGACGGGCGCCATGTCTTCGCCGGCGACTCGTCGTCCTCCGTGTACTGCTTCGCGGCGGACGGCACCCGTCTGTGGAAGCTCGGCACGGGCGGCGGCTCGGCACTGTCCATGCAGTACCGGGACGAGAAGCTCTACATGGTCACGACGGACGGATCCCTGGTGTGCGTGGACGCGAGTGAGACCGCGGTCGCGGCCGCGCAGCAAGGCACGGTGCCCCTGGCCAGGGACGTCAAGTCGGCGGCGGCGCTGCCGACCTACAGTCCCGCCGCGTCGCCGGCCGCGGTGGCGACCATATCGGCGCCGCCCGCCGGTGGAGTGGTGGTGGAGTGCGTCCAGACCGGCGGCCGGATGCGCGTGCATGTGGTGTCCGACGGTTTCGAACCGTCGTGGAACGTCCAGTTCCCCCGTGGCATACGCGAAGTGGGCGCCCGGTACGTCGTCGACGCGCTGCACCCCGCCCAGGCCGGGTTCTACCGGGTGCGCGGGGAGATCCGTCGCCTGGTCTGAGACCGGCCGGCGGCGGTGCGGCGGGCGGGCGCGTTCAGCGCGCGCCGTCGACCTCGTCGCCCGCCACCAGAACGGCCGTCCCGGACGGCCGTTCTGGTGAGGCGTGAGGGTCAGCTTGATGTGCTGGGTCGTCCGGGACGAGCCCACGGCGTCGGCGCCCAGTTCGACGACCCAGAAACGGATCTTGGCCCCCGCCGTGGTGTCCTGCTGCACCGCGACGGACAGTTCGAGTTCGACCGGACCGAGCCCGAAGCGCACCTCGCCGTCGGGAGAGGCGTGCACGGCTTCGGCGAGCCGCACCCTGAGCCGGCCGATCAGCTCGGAAAGTTCTACGGCCGTACCCGGTGCCTCCTGGTGGTGAGCAAGGGCCCGCGGTCAGCCACCATGCGCGGGGTTCCGCCTCACCGCGCAGGCCGGTCCTGGAGGGCGTCGTCCAGCTCCTGCACCAGCCGGCGCTTGGGGCGGGCGCCCACCATCGACGTCACCGGTTCGCCGCCGCGGAACAGCATCAGCGTCGGCGTCGACAGCACCGCGTACCGCGCCGTGATCTCCGGGTTGGTGTCGACGTCGAGCTGGACCACCTTCAGGCGGTCCGCCTCCTCCGCGGCCATCGCGCTCAGCACCGGAGCGAGCTGGCGGCACGGTCCGCACCAGTCGGCCGTGAATTTCACGAGCACCGGGCGGCCCGCGCCCAGCACCTCGGCATCGAAGTCCGCATCCGTCACCGTGGCGACACCCGCTGTCCGAGTCATCCGTCAGTCTCCGAATTCACATTGAGGGTCCGGGCCGCCGGGCAGCTGCGCCTCGGCCCGCAGGAGTTGTGCTCCGACCTGGGCGCGCACCGACTGGAGCTGTTCGATGAGCACGTCCAGCTCGGCGAGCTTCGCGCGGTACACGGCGAGCGAGGCCGGGCAGGCGTCACCGGCCGGATGGCCCGCGCGCAGGCACTCCACGAAGGGCCTGGTCTCCTCCAGGTCGAACCCGAAGTCCTGCAGGGTCCGGATCTGCTGAACCAGACGCAGATCGTCCTCGCCGTACGTGCGGTAGCCGTTGCCCGCGCGCAGCGCGGGCAACAGTCCGCGTGACTCGTAGTAGCGCAGCGTGCGGGTCGTGGTGCCCGCCCGCTGTGCCAGCTCACCGATTCGCATGCACCCGACGGTATTCCTTGACGCCGACGTCAAGGCAACGGACCGTCCGCGGGCTCAGCCCGGGCGGCCGCGGCAGCGGCTTCCACTCCGGCGAAGAGCCGGCACGACCGGCGTCGCCGTACGGCCGGGCACCGACACCTGCTCCAGCACCTCTTCGGGGTGGACCGTGCCGGTCACCGTGACCTTGAGGATCCAGCAGCCTTCGGGACCAACTGCATACCGCATTCAGGAAGTTGACGCTGTGAGGCCATTGACGACGCCCTCGCCTCCATCTACAAAACGTTCTGAGAGCGCTCTCACACCGCCCCGCACTTCTCCCCTCGGCACCACCTTTCCGGAGGTGTTCCTTGAGCACGAGCCGCAGCAGACACACTCCCCCGCGCACCCGCCCCCTGTTCGCCGTCGTGATCGCGATGGCCGTCGCACTGGCCGGTTTCATCGCCGTCACCGGGGCCGGACCCGCGCGCGGCGACGTACCGCCGGCACCCGGCTGGAACCTGCAGTGGAGCGACGATTTCACCGGCCCGAACCGCACCCTGCCCTCGTCCGCCCACTGGCAGATCGACACCGGCCACGCCTACCCCGGCGGCCCCGGCAACTGGGGCACGGGTGAGATCCAGAACTACACCGCGAGCCCCGACAACCTCAGCCTCGACGGCAGCGGCAATCTGCGCATCACCCCGCTGAGGGACGGCGCGGGCAACTGGACCTCGTCCCGTATCGAGACCCGCCGCGCCGACTTCAAGGCGCCGGCCGGCGGAACGCTGCGCATCGAGGGCCGGATCCAGATGCCCAATGTGACCGGGCAGGCCGCGCTCGGCTACTGGCCCGCCTTCTGGGCGCTGGGTTCCCCGTACCGCGGCAACTACTGGAACTGGCCGTCCATCGGCGAGTTCGACATCATGGAGAACGTCAACGGCATCAACTCCGTGTGGGGCGTGCTGCACTGCGGGGTCAACCCCGGCGGTCCCTGCAACGAGACCAGTGGGATCGCGAACAGCCGGGCCTGCCCCGGAGCCAGTTGCCAGTCGGCCTTCCACACATACCGCTTCGAGTGGGACCGTTCCGTCTCACCGAACGAGCTGCGCTGGTACGTGGACGGACAGCTGTTCCACAGCGTCAGCCAGAGCCGCTTCGACGCCGGCACCTGGGCCGGCATGACCGAGCACGCCGGCTACTTCATCCTCCTCAATGTCGCGATCGGCGGCGCGTTCCCGGACGCTCTCGCGGGCAAGACCCCGACCCCGGCGACCGTGCCGGGCCACTCGATGCTCGTCGACTACGTGGCCGTCTGGACGCGGGGCGGCGGTACCACTCCGCCGCCAGGACCGACCGACCCGCCGCCGTCCGGCTCCTCCCAGCTGTATCTGCGCTCGGGCGGCGGCGCGGGCGATGCGACGGCGTCCGCGGCCACGGCCACGCTCGCCTCGGCGGGCGGCGCCAACCACGACGGCACCCCGCACAACCCGCAGGTCTTCACCTCGGGCCCCATCACCCGTACCTACAACGGGGGCGCCACGCAGTTCGACCTGTTCGTCGACGCCGGATCCACGGTGGCCAACGGGCAGCAGGTGAGGGTGAGTTACGACCGTACGGGGGACGGCACCTGGGACCGCACGGAGACCTACCACTACTTCGCCACCGATCCGGTCGCCGGATACGAGCACTACACACAGTCAAGAGGCCTGCATTCGGCCTCCGGAAGCCACGGCAACCTGACCAACGGCAGGGTGCGGGTCGAGGTGTGGAGCGCGATCGGCAACGGCACGAGCACACTCGGCATCGGGAACCAGTCCCTCGTCCGCATCCCGTTCGGCTGACGGGAGGAGACCGTGAAACCGCTGATCCGCAGACTGCTCGCCGGCACGGCCGCGGTCCTGGTGCTGGCCACGGCCGGCTGGGCGACCGGCCGCGACGGCCCCGGACAACACCACCGGCAAGACCACCAGGCCCATGCGTACACCTTCTCCAGGACCCAGGCGGCCGCGATCGCCGCGCAGGCTGCGGCACCGGTGCGCGGCAGCGAGTTCCGTGCGGAGTGCTTCTCCAGCCATCGCAGAGGCGATGACCCCATCGTCTTCCCGGGGCAGGCCGGCCGCTCGCACATCCACGAGTTCTACGGCAACCGGACCGCCGATGCGTCGTCCACCCTGGACTCACTGGCGGCCGGCACCACCAACTGCACGCCCCAGGTGGATCTTTCCTCGTACTGGACGCCCACTCTCTATCAGAACGGAGCGCCCGTGGCCCCCGAGCGGGTCACCGTGTACTACCAGGGCATCACCGACCACACCCGGGCCGTGGCCCACCCGCGCGGGCTGCGGTACGTCGTCGGCAACGCCCTGGCCACCTCGCCGGATCAGAACCCGGCCGCCCGCTGGTCGTGCGTGGGCCGGCCCGAGTCCAGCCGGGAATTCATCACCTGCCCGCCGGGCACGAAGCTGGAGAACTACCTGGACTTCCCGACCTGCTGGGACGGCAGGAACCTGGACAGCGCCAACCACCGTGACCATATGGCGTACGCCGTGGGCCAGAGCTGCCCGGCGAGCCATCCGGTCGTCGTACCGCGACTGGAGCTGCTGATCACCTGGCCCGTCAACGGCGGGGGACTGACTCTCGCGGGCACGAGGAACGGAGCCAACGTCACGAACGCCCCCGGCTACACCTTCCACGGCGATTTCTTCAACGCCTGGAACCAGGCGGAGCTCGAGCGCCGGGTACGCGACTGCGTCGTCGCCGGTTACATCTGCGGGACGGACGGCCGTCCGGTCCAGCAGTGACCTCGGGCGCCCGGCGAGCCGGACCCCCGGCCCGCCGGGCGCCCGACCGCGTCGCACCCTGGTCAGGGTACGCTTCACCGCTCCAGAACCCGATGGGCCGATCCGCCGATCCTGCCGCGCGCAGGTGTGGTTGAGGCCGGTCGGGTTCATGGCTGCGCGTGCGCCGGACCCACGGGGGTGGGGTCCGGCGCGCTGCGCGTAGGGGCGTCCGGTGTGGTCAGGCGCCGGGTGGCCGGAACTCCACCGACTTCTTGGACGCCGCGTCGATGTCCGCGACGCTGAGCAGCGGGACCGCCCTGGACCGTACGGCTCCGGTGGCACGGACGGTCATGGACGTCGCGACCATGGACACCTCGTCCGGCATGTCGATCACGCAGTACAGATCGTCGTCGCCGAACGCGAAGTACATCCACTCGAGCGTGCCTCCGCAGGACCTGACCTCCTGCTCCACGGCCTCCTTGCGGCCCGAGCCGCCCTCGGCGAGCAGGCCCTTGGTTCCCTCGGCCGTGTAACTGGCCTGGACCAGGTATTTCGGCATGTGCCTCTCCCGTTTCCCGATGCGCCGCGGGTGCGGCAGACGGTTTCACCTTTGGGCACAGGTGGCGTTCCGGCCATCCGGGAGCCGCCGCACGGGGGCCGGGGGCCCGGTCGTGCGCGGCGGATGCCCCGCCTGCTCGCCGGGGTCCGGATCGCTGTCAAGCGGGTCGGATACGCCACTCCCCCATGCCGGGCGCCGGTCCTGGATTCGCCGCATGAGCCGTCCGGTGTTCGCCGACACCCGGCCGCTGCGGGTCACCGGCACAGCCGTGCATGTCGGCCGGACCACCGCGACGGCGGAGGCACGGGTCGTCGGGATCGAGGACGGGAAGCTGTACGCCCACGGGACGACGACGTGCTCGATGTTCTCCTTCCCCCCGGCCTGACCAGAGCGGGCCGAAGGCGGGCCCCGGCCGGAGGGTGCCGGGGCCCGCTGCTTGCCGCGCCGGAGGTCAGACCTTCACGGGCGCCCTCTCGTCCTCCGCCTCGTCCCGCTGGCCGGGGACGTCGGCGTGCGCCGGTGCGTGGTCGTCCAGGAGCGTCGTCTCGTCGAACGGGACACGTCCGGCGAGCACCTCCGTCACCTGCTGCTTGTCGATCTCCTTCGTCCAGGTGCCGACCAGCACCGTCGCGACCGCGTTGCCCGCGAAGTTCGTCAGGGCCCGCGCCTCGCTCATGAAGCGGTCGATACCGACGATCAGGCCGACGCCGTCGACCAGCTCCGGCCGGTGCGACTGCAGCCCGCCCGCCAGCGTCGCCAGGCCCGCACCCGTGACGCCTGCCGCGCCCTTCGATGCGACGAAGAGGAACAGCAGCAGCGCGATCTGCTCCCCGATCGACATCGGGTTGCCCATGGCATCGGCGATGAAGAGCGAGGCCATGGTCATGTAGATCATGGTGCCGTCGAGGTTGAAGGAGTATCCGGTCGGGACGGTGATGCCGACGACCGGCTTGCTCACGCCCAGGTGCTCCATCTTCGCGATGAGCCGCGGAAGGGCGGACTCGGAGGAGGAGGTGGACAGGATCAGCAGGAACTCACGGCCCAGGTACTTGAACAGCGTGAAGATGTTGAGGCCCGCCACGACCCGCAGCAGCGCTCCGAGCACGATGAAGACGAACAGGAAGCACGTCACGTAGAAGCCGAGCATCAGCACGGCGAGACTCTTGAGGGCGTCGAGACCGGCCGAACCGGTCACCGCGGCGATCGCGCCGAAGGCGCCGATCGGCGCGGCCCACATCACCATGGCGAGGATGCGGAAGACGAGCCGCTGGATGTGCTCCACGCCGCGGAGCACCGGCCGGCCGGCCGCGCCCATCGCCTGCAGCGCGAAGCCCGCGAGCAGGGCGACGAGGAGGGTCTGCAGGACCTCTCCGCCGGTGAAGGCGGAGACGATCGTGGTCGGGATGATGCCGAGCAGGAATTCGGTCGTGTCCTTGGCCTCGGCCTCGACCTGGCCCTGGCCCGCCTCCTTGACCGCGTCGGTCAGCGCCAGACCCGTACCGGGGTCGAGAATGTTGCCGACGACCAGGCCGATGCCCAGAGCGACCATCGACATCGCCAGGAAGTAGCCGAGCGCTATGCCGCCGACCGCGCCCACCTTCGCGGCCTTGCGTACCGAGCCGATGCCCAGCACGATCGTGCAGAAGATGATCGGCGAGATCATCATCTTGATCAGGTTCACAAAGCCGGTGCCGATCGGCTTGAGCTCGACGGCGAACTCGGGAGCGGCCAGGCCGACGGTGACGCCGAGCGCGACCGCGATGATCACGGCGATGTAGAGATAGTGGGTCCGGTCCCGCCTGACGGCTCCTGTGGCCACGGGTTCCTCCTCGATGTTCATTGCGTCCATGTCCCGATGGATGCCGTGAATATCCACCACCCTGTGACCCCGGTCACCCTTACGTTCGTTTCGTTCACGCAAATGCGGCCAGGCAGACTTGCCGCATGCGCATTCCCCGTCCCCGCAGCCTCGCGGGCCAGCTGTTCGCGATGCAGGTCGTGCTGGTCGCCGCGATCGTGGCGGGCTGCGCGCTGTTCGCGTACATCACCGACCGCTCGCAGGCGGAGGAGGCAGCACGGCTGCAGTCCACCGCGACGGCGGCGGCCGCCGCGCACTCGCCCTCGGTCATCGAGGCGGTGCGCTCGGCGGACCCGTCGAGCGTGCTGCAGCCGTACGCGGAGTCGCTGCGCAAGGACGCCGGGGTCGACTTCGTCGTGATCATGGATACGCACGGGAGGCGCTGGACCCATCCGGAGCCGGGACAGATCGGGCGGACGTATCTCGGCCATATAGCCCCGGCGCTCCGGGGCGAGATCTACAGCGAGAAGCACCTGGGGACGCTCGGCCCCTCGGTCCGCACGGTCGCGCCGGTGTACGACGGCAACCGGATCGTCGCGATCGTCAGCGCCGGAATCACGATCCAGGAGATCAGCGAGCAGGTGGCCAAGCAGGTCACGGCGCTGCTGGGGGTCGCGGGAACGGCACTGGTGCTCGGCGGTATCGGCACGTATGTGATCAACGCGCGGCTGCGGCGGCACATGCACGGCATGAACGCGGCCGAGCTGAGCCGGATGCACGACTACCACCAGGCCGCACTGCACGCGGTGCGCGAGGGTCTGGTGATGCTGGACGGGCGGCGGCGGATCGCCCTCGCCAACGACGGGGCACGCGAACTGCTGGGTCTGGGCGAGGACGCGGTGGGGCGCCCGGTCGCCGAACTCGGCCTGCCTGCCCCGCTCACGGGCGCGCTGCTGGCGTCCGAGCCGCGCGTCGACGAGGTCCATCTGACCGCGGACCGGGTCGTGGTGGTGAACACACAGCCGGTCGTCGGCGGGGAGCAGAGGGGCACGGTGGTGACCCTGCGCGATCACACCGAGCTGCTGGCTCTGTCCGGCGAGCTGGACTCGGAACGGGGCTTCACCCAGGCGCTGCGCTCCCAGGCCCACGAGGCCGCCAACCGTCTGCACACGGTGGTGTCGCTGATCGAACTCGGCCGCTCCGGCGAAGCGGTCGAGTTCGCGACCGCGGAGCTGGAACTGGCCCAGGCCCTGACCGACCGCGTCGTCGCCGCGGTCGGCGAGCCGGTGCTGGCGGCGCTGCTGCTGGGCAAGGCGGCGCAGGCGAACGAGCGCGGTGTGGAACTGGTCCTCACGCAGGACAGCCGCATCGACGACGGCGTACTGCCGCGGACGCTCCCGGCCCGTGACCTGGTGACGATCCTGGGAAACCTGATCGACAACGCGGTCGACGCGGCATCGGAGCCGACGGCGCGGGCCGTGGCGATCCCGGCACCACCACGGCCGGCAGACGGCTCGCACACTCTGGAACCGGCGACCGTCCTGGAATCTGCGGCCACCGAAGCCGGCATGACCACCGGCGGGACGGGCTCGCCGGAGCCACTCCGTACCGCCGCAGCCCCTGCAGGCCCGGCGGAGCCGGTACGCGACGAGGCAGCACGGCCGGGCGCAGCCCCGGCGGAGCCGGACGGCGGCGCGGGCCGGGCCGTCCGTACCGCGGTCGGTACGGACGACCCGCTCGCCGGCGTCGCCGGCACCGGGGCCGGCCGGGCGCGGGTGACGGTGACGGCTCGTGTCGACGGCGGCGAGCTGCTGCTGCGCGTCACCGACACCGGTCCCGGGGTCGATCCGGAGCGCGCGCAGGACGTCTTCCGGCGCGGGTGGTCCACGCACGGGCCCGGCCGTGGGATCGGGCTCGCGCTGGTGCAGCAGGCCGTACAGCGGGGACGGGGTACCGTCACCGTGGCGCAAGGGGCGGACGGCGGCGCGGAATTCACCGTACGGCTGCCGCTGCGGACCGAGGAGGTACGCGCATGAGACGGGCGCGGAGCTCCGGGGCAGGACCTGCGGAGGCGTGGGCATGACGATCCGGGTCCTCGTCGTCGAGGACGACCCCGTGGCCGCCGATGCGCACGCGCTCTATGTCGGCCGCGTCCCCGGCTTCGCCGTCGCCGGGGTCGCGCATTCGCGCGGGCAGGCCGTACGCGCGCTGGAGCGGACCCCGATCGATCTCCTCCTCCTCGATCTGTATCTGCCCGACGGGCACGGACTGCAGCTCGTGCGGTCCCTGCGCGCCGCCGGCCACTCGGCGGACGTCATCGCCGTCACCTCCGCCCGCGATCTCGCCGTCGTGCGGGAGGGCGTCTCCCTCGGCGTGGTCCAGTACGTGCTGAAGCCCTTCACCTTCGCGACCCTGCGCGACCGTCTCACCCGGTACGCCGAGTTCCGCGCCGCGGCCGGTGAGGCCAGCGGGCAGGACGAGGTCGACCGTGCTCTCGCCGCCCTGCGCGCACCCCGGGCCGCCACGCTGCCCAAGGGGCTCAGCGGCCCCACCCTCGAGGCGGTGACCCGCACGCTGCGGGACAGCGCCGAGGGACTGACGGCCACCGAGGCCGCCGCGGCGGTGGGGATCTCACGGATCACCGCGCGCCGCTATCTGGAGCATCTGGTCACCGACGGGCGAGCCGCGCGCAGCCCCCAGTACGGCCAGATCGGGCGCCCCGAGCTTCAGTACCGCTGGATCCGCACCACCCGCTGAGCCACCTCACGGGAACCGTCCCCTTCAGCCCCGGCCGGTCTCCGGCGGATCCGGGCGCTCGGGTTGCGTGGGTGCGTCGCATCCGTGCGCCGTGGCGGAGCGCCGGGCGAACGCCGTGAGCGTGGCGCGCGCGTCGGCGGCGGACAGTGTGGCATGCGTGGAGTGGAGCACATAGAGCGCGGGCTCGTCCGTGTCCGGGCACAGCGCGGTCGCTGCGTACAGCACGGCCTGGGCGGGCTGCTCGCCCACCAGCCGGCGGCGCATGTCCTCGGCGTACGGACCGTAGTAGGCGTCCAGCACACTGGACGGCTCCCACACTCCGCCCAGCGCGCACTGTTCGCGTGGGGAGTCACCCCGGGGACTCTCCCAGACCCGGGACGTCCCGCCGCGGCCGGGTACCCCGGCGCAGGTCCCTTTCGCCCGGCCGGGGTCCACGGACTCGTCGTCGCCGGTCGGCAGCGGAACCGTGCGCGGCGCCGTGCCACGGGGCGCGCCGCAGTCCCAGCGGTCGGCGGCCCGCTCGGCGGTGGCGGTGGCCAGCCGCGCCACACGAGTGCGGTGCGCGGGGTTGTCCGCGTTGTATCCGGCCACGTCCGCGAGCACGGTGACCAGCAGGTCGCCGGGGACGCCGGGACAGTCGAGCAGGACGGCGGCGGTGCCTCTGTCGCCGTCCGAGGCGTAGAAGCCGTCCCAGCCGTGGCCGAGCGGTACGGGCCGGACGGACTGCGTGCCCCAGTACAGGGCGTCCTGGATCCGTCGGGCCTCCGGCGTGGGCACGCCGTGGACGGTCACCTCGACCTCGCTGTCCCCGGCCGGCTGCCCGGTGACGCGCTCGATGACACAGCGGACCAGCAGCGAGCGTTCGCCGCCGGTGCTTCCGTCCTCGCCGAGACGGCGGTCGGCGTCCTCGGCAAGCGGCCCGTCCCCGAGGACGTTGCGTGTCTCGTCCTGCGCGAGTACGCCGTCGCAGGCACCTGCGAGTGCACGTGATCCGGTCCAGCGGTCGAGATCGCCGTTCAGGTACAGCCAGCCGGCTGTCAGCAGCAGGAACGCGCCTGCCGTGGCCGCGAGTGCGCGGGTACGGGCGGTCGGCGGGGCGGTCACGAAAGCTCCTCCCGCACCGTGGTCCCGCGGCAGTGGGACCGCCGGGGCCAGCCGTCATCGGCGGTCATGTACCGGTCGAACACCGCGCGGGCGTCCGCGGTGATCCGGGACCAGTCCGTCGCGGTCAGCCGTGCCATGCCCTCGTCGTCGTAGGTGATGTGGGGCGTCACGGAGACCCGGTGACGAACGGGGCCGCCGTCGCAGACGGAGGCGGCAGAGAGGTGGAACGTGCTCCCGTCCTCGGTGTGGCGGAAGGTTCTGACTCCGTCGGGCCCGCCTCGGGCCCGGTGAAGAACTCGGTCTCGTACAGCTCACGCCCCAGTGCCCCGGCGGCGCTGTGGGTCTCGACGCCCTCGAGTTCCAGTCGTCGCGGTGCGGGGGCCCCCTTCTCACGGCGGCCGCTGCAGCTGTTCTGCCAGGTGGTGAAGCGGCTGCTGCCGGAGTGGGCCCAGCGGCCCGCGGCCCGATCCGCCGGTTCCGGGTCCAGCCAGGCGCACATGGCGTGGCCGGACGGCGGAGAACCGGCGGGGGCGGGGGCCGTTGTGCGGAGTGCTGCTGCCCCGCAGCCGAGCCGTCCGGTGGCCCAGTCGGCGAAGGAGAGCGCGGTCCGGGCGGCCAGCAGCCGGTCGGCGGTGCGGTTCTCGGCCGGCAGCTGTACGGCCACCTGGACGCCCGTGCTCCGTCCTCCGCGCGCCCGCACCCCCCTCGGGCAGTGGACCAGCACCGATGCGATGGCCTCGGCGCGGCCACGCCTCTCGAACCGGTGGACGAATCCCTCGGCCCCGGCGGACAGTCGGTAGGGGAACCGGCCGTCACTGTCGCCCGGCAGGGTCAGCTGCCGGGCGAGCAGCGCCTCGGCCCGCAGCCGGACCTCACGACCGTCGCCCCACGGCAGCCTGCAGTCCAGCAGCGCCCGGCTCTCCTGTCCCGGGTCGAGGACGGTGCCGTACTCGTCGGGCACGACGTCCCGGTCGTCGGGCAGCCGGCGCGCCAGCTCCTCGTGCGGCAGGAGTCCCTCGCAGGCGGACCTCAACCGGTCCCGGTTGTCGTCGAGTTGTCCGTCCCGCAGCAACTGTGCGCGGACCAGGAACTCCGTCGCGGCCAGCAGAGCCACAGCCAGGACGAGCACAGCGGTCTTGCGCGGTCCCGTACTTGACAGTAACGTCCGCACACATTCCCCCTGGAGTCGGCGGTACGACCCCGACGTTAGCAAAGGGTGATCAACTCGGACGTTCCTACGAGTTGTTGCTTTGGGTGTACGCACCGTGGTCGCCGGGCCACCGCCACCCGTACCTTGTCCGCGTGCAGACCCCGTCCCCGCCGTTCAACGCCCCCGCCGCTCGCCGGCTCCGCGAGGCCCTCGGGATGGCACCCGGCCATGTCGCGTACGGGCTGGGCGCCCAGTACGGACTCCACGTCACACCGGACACGGTCGTGGCGTGGGAGCGCGGGATCGCCTCCCCCGACGCCCATGAACTGACCGCGCTCGCCGGGGTGCTGTGGTGCGCGCCGGGGGAGCTGCTCGCCTCGGCCCGGACGCTGCGGGAGCACCGCATCGCCCGCGGTATGACACCCGACGACCTGGCACGCCGGCTCGGCGTCGAGGTGATGGCGTACCTGCGGATGGAGGAGACGGGCCGCTGGCGCGGCAACGAGCGGCAGACCGCGGCGCTCGGCGCCGTGCTCGGGCTGACGCTGCGCGACCTGCTGGCGGCGACCGGCCGCGACCGGGAGCTCGCGCAGCTGCTGCGGGACGCGGTGACCGCACGCTGGCAGGCATACGTCCGGCCGGTGGCCAGGATGCTGCCGATGGAGCGCCGCGAACTGGAGGACGTGCTGGAGCAGTTGCACACCGACTACCAGTCCCTGATGGTGGCGACGCTGAGCTGGGGCACGGCATCGCAGGACACCGGGGAGGCGGGCCGGAAATTCCTGGACCGGATCGTCGACCACTTCTGGGAACTGGCCCGCGGGTAGGGCCCTGTCCGGACGGTCCCAAGCCCCGGCCCGTCGACGCAGGAGGGGGGCCGCTCAAGGGGCACGGGGAAGGCGAACGGCCTTGATCGTCGACGGGGGGCGTCAAGGCCGTTCGGTCCCCGGATGAGCGGCGGGCCGGGTCAGAAGACGGACTCGGCCTCGAACACCCGGTTCTCGGGCACGGTCTTGAGCTGCGTGACCGCCTCGGCCAGCGGCACCATCTGCACCTCTGCCCCGCGCAGCGCGGTCATCATGCCGAACTCGCCCCGGTGCACGGCCTCCACCGCGTGCCAGCCGAAGCGCGTGGCGAGCACCCGGTCGTACGCGGTCGGTGTGCCACCGCGCTGGACATGTCCGAGAATCACCGGCTTGGCCTCCTTGCCGAGGCGCCTCTCCAGCTCCGCGGCCAGCGTGTTGCCGATGCCCTCGAAGCGCTCATGGCCGAACTGGTCGATCTCGCCCTTGGCGTACTCCATCGAGCCCTCGGCGGGGTGGGCGCCCTCGGCGACGCAGATGACGGCGAACTTCTTGCCGCGGGCGAAGCGCTCCTCGACCATCTTGACCAGGTCCTCGACCTGGAAGGGCCGCTCGGGCAGGCAGATGCCGTGCGCGCCGCCCGCCATACCGGACTCCAGTGCGATCCAGCCCGCGTGGCGGCCCATGACCTCGACGACCATCACCCGCTGATGGGATTCGGCGGTGGTCTTCAGCCGGTCGATGGCCTCGGTGGCCACCATGACGGCGGTGTCGAAGCCGAAGGTGCGGTCGGTGGAGGAGATGTCGTTGTCGATGGTCTTGGGAACACCGACGATGGGCATTCCGGCATCGGCCAGGATCCGGGACGCGGTGAGCGTGCCCTCGCCGCCGATGGGGATGAGCGCGTCGATGCCGTACTGCTTCGCCAACTCCGCTGCAGTCTCGGCGGCTTCGCGCAGGCGCCCCCGCTCCAGCCGGGCGGAGCCGAGGATCGTGCCGCCGCGGGCGAGAATGCCGCTGACCGCGTTGAGATCGAGTGGCCGGTAGTGACCGTCGAGCAGACCCTTGAACCCGTCCTCGAAACCGATGACTTCGTCGCCGTGCCCGGTCAGGGCACGGTGCACGACCGACCGGATCACTGCGTTCAGCCCGGGGCAGTCGCCGCCTGCGGTGAGAACTCCGATGCGCATCGTGCCGTGTCTCCTGCTCCTCGATGGTGCATGTGAGCCGGATCCAATTGTCCCATGGACGGCCCGGACGCCGCGCTCCCGGCCACTGCGCCGTACGGTCCCCGGCCCCGCTCGCGGGCCCTTCGGCCATGCCCCGCAACCCCCTTTGCCCGACAGGCGCTCTAGCCACCCGCAGGGGTATTGTCAAGAGGGCAGTGCCGCCCCGGGCGGCCATTTCGCACGCTCGGATTCGGGCAGCCGCAGAGGCAGAAGTGCACACTCAATCACCGACGACGCAGTGGACGGGAGAGCACGCGTGGCGCGCAGCGTGTACGTGACCGGGATCGACCGCAAGGACGGCCGGCAGGTGGTCGAGCTGGGGGTCATGGAGCTCCTGACCCGCCAGGTGGACCGGGTCGGCGTCTTCCGTCCCCTGGTCCACGACGGCCCCGACCGCCTGTTCGACCTGTTGCGCGCTCGCTACCGCCTCTCGCAGGACCCGGCGTCCGTGTACGGCATGGACTACCAGGAAGCCGCGGCCCTGCAGGCGGAGAAGGGTACCGACGAACTGGTCTCCCGGCTCGTCGAGCGGTTTCTCCGGGTGGCCAGGGAGTACGAGGTGGTCCTGGTGCTCGGCACCGACTACCTGGACACCCAGCTCCCCGACGAGCTCGCGCTCAACGCCCGGCTCGCCAACGAGTTCGGCGCGTCCGTGATCGCGGTCGTCGGCGGCAAGGACCAGCCCGCCGAGTCCGTACGCGCAGAGACCCGTAACGCCTGCCGCGCGTACGAGGCCCTGGGCTGCAATGTCCTCGCCATGGTCGCCAACCGGGTCGCGCCCGAGGAACGCGAGGAGATAGCCGAGCGGCTCGCGGCCCGCCTCCCCGTGCCCTGCTACGTCCTGCCCGACGACCCGGCGCTCGCCGCCCCCACCGTCGCCCAGATCGCCCACGCGCTGGACGGCACCGTGCTGCTCGGCGACGACTCGGGCCTGGCCCGCGACGCCCTCGACTTCGTCTTCGGCGGTGCGATGCTGCCGAACTTCCTGACCGCCCTGACCCCCGGCTGCATGGTGGTCACCCCGGGCGACCGCGCCGACCTGGTCGTGGGCGCGCTCGCCGCCCACTCCGCGGGCACTCCGCCCATCGCGGGTGTGCTGCTGACGCTGAACGAGCGGCCGAGCCAGGAGATCCTCACCCTCGCCGCACGTCTCGCCCCCGGCACGCCGGTGGTCCTCGTGTCCGGCACCAGTTTTCCCACCGCCGCCGAACTCTTCGGCCTCGAGGGCAAGTTGAACGCGGCCACGCCCCGCAAGGCGGAGACCGCGCTCGGCCTGTTCGAGCGCCATGTGGACACCGCCGATCTGCTGGCCCGCCTGGCGGTGGCGCGCAGCGGCCGGGTCACGCCGATGATGTTCGAGCACGACCTCCTGGAGCAGGCGCGGGCCGACCGCCGCCGGGTGGTGCTGCCCGAGGGCACCGAGGAGCGGGTGCTGCGCGCCGCCGATGTGCTGGTGCGCCGCGACGTCTGCGATCTGACGCTGCTCGGCGACACCGAGGTGATCCGCAAGAAGGCCGCCGACCTCGGCATCGATCTGAGCGGGGCCCGGCTGATCGACCCGCAGACCTCCGAGCTGCGCCAGGGCTTCGCCGAGCGGTACGCGGCGCTGCGCGCGCACCGGGGCGTGACGGAGGAGCTGGCGTACGACGTGGTCGCCGACGTGAACTACTTCGGCACGCTGATGGTCGAGGAGGGCCTGGCCGACGGCATGGTGTCCGGGGCCGTGCACTCCACGGCCGCGACGATCCGCCCGTCCTTCGAGATCATCAAGACGAAGCCGGAGGCGGCGATCGTCTCCTCGGTCTTCTTCATGTGCCTGGCGGACCGGGTGCTGGTGTACGGCGACTGCGCGGTCAACCCGGACCCGGACGCCGAGCAGCTGGCCGACATCGCGATCCAGTCGGCGGCGACCGCCGCCCGCTTCGGCGTGGAGCCGCGCATCGCGATGCTGTCGTACTCCACCGGCAGCTCGGGCTCCGGCGCCGATGTGGACAAGGTGCGCGAGGCGACGAAGCTGGTGCGCACGGCCCGCCCGGACCTGAGGGTCGAGGGCCCGATCCAGTACGACGCCGCCGTCGATCCGTCGGTGGCGGCCACCAAGCTGCCGGAGTCCGAGGTGGCCGGGCAGGCGACGGTGCTGATCTTCCCGGACCTGAACACCGGCAACAACACGTACAAGGCCGTACAGCGTTCGGCGGGCGCCGTCGCGGTCGGCCCGGTGCTGCAGGGTCTGCGCAAGCCGGTCAACGACCTGTCGCGCGGCGCGCTCGTCAGCGACATCGTGAACACGGTCGCGATCACCGCGATCCAGTCCCAGGGTGAGGAGCTGCCCGCATGACCGCCTCCGCATCCGCCTCCCCCACCCGCGTCCTGGTCCTCAATTCCGGCTCGTCGTCGGTGAAGTACCAACTGCTGGACATGCGCGACAACTCCCGGCTCGCGATCGGTCTCGTCGAGCGGATCGGTGAGGAGACGTCCCGCCTGGTGCACACTCCGCTGGCCGGCGGCGGCGCCGAGAAACGCGAGCGCACCGGGCCGATCGCCGATCACAACGCGGCTTTGAAGGCGGTCGCCGAGGAGCTGGCGCACGACGGGCTCGGCCTCGACTCGCCCGAGCTCGCGGCGATCGGCCACCGGGTGGTGCACGGCGGTCTGCGGTTCTCCGCGCCCACGGTGATCACGGACGAGGTGCTGGCGGAGATCGAGCGGCTGGTCCCGGTGGCACCGCTGCACAATCCGGCGAACATCACCGGTATCCGTACGGCCCAGGCACTGCGCCCGGACCTGCCGCAGGTCGCGGTGTTCGACACCGCCTTCCACACCACGATGCCGGAGCACGCCGCGCGTTACGCCATCGATGTGGCGACGGCCGACGCCCACCGCATCCGCCGCTACGGCTTCCACGGCACCTCGCACGCGTATGTCTCGCGCCGTACGGCCGCCCTGCTCGGCAAGGACCCGTCCGAGGTGAACGTCATCGTGCTGCACCTCGGCAACGGCGCGTCGGCGTCGGCGGTCGCGGCCGGCCGGTGCGTGGACACCTCGATGGGTCTCACCCCCTTGGAGGGGCTGGTGATGGGCACACGGTCCGGTGACATCGATCCGGCGGTCACCTTCCACCTCAAGCGGGTGGCCGGAATGTCGGCGGACGAGATCGACGTCCTGCTGAACAAGAAGAGCGGTCTGGTCGGTCTGTGCGGTGACAACGACATGCGGGAGATCCGCCGCCGGATCGACGAGGGCGACGAGCGGGCGCGGCTGGCCTTCGACATCTACATCCACCGGCTGAAGAAGTACATCGGTGCCTACTACGCGGTGCTCGGCCGGGTGGACGCGGTCGTGTTCACGGCCGGGGTCGGCGAGAACGCGGCACCGGTACGCCAGGCCGCCATCGCCGGCCTGGAGGAGCTGGGACTGGTCCTGGACGCCGAGCGGAACGCCCTGCGGTCGGACGAACCGCGGCTGATCTCGGCGGATTACGCACGGGTGGCAGTGGCCGTGGTCCCCACGGACGAGGAACTGGAGATCGCCCGGCAGACCTTTGAGCTGGTGAAAGCCTGAAATGTGATCTGAAATGAATTACTGAACGCCTGAGCGGTCGGCCGCCCATTTGTACATTCCACCAGACGGAATATTCCGCGACGAAACAAACCGATAGGATCCGCCTTATGCGCCGTTCCAAAATCGTTTGCACACTGGGCCCCGCCGTCGACTCCTACGAGCAGCTGAAAGCGCTCATCGAGGCCGGCATGAACGTGGCCCGTTTCAACATGAGCCACGGGACCCACTCTGAGCACGAGGAGCGGTACCACCGCGTCCGCCAGGCGTCCGGGGAAACCGGCCACGCCGTGGGCGTGCTGGTGGACCTCCAGGGTCCCAAGATCCGTCTGGAAACCTTCGCCGAGGGCCCCGTCGAGCTGGTGCGGGGTGACGAGTTCACCATCACCACCGAGGACGTCCCGGGGGACAAGTCCATCTGCGGCACCACGTACAAGGGACTGCCCGGCGATGTCTCCAAGGGCGACCAGATCCTGATCAACGACGGCAACGTCGAACTGCGGGTCACCGAGGTCGACGGCCAGCGGGTCAAGACCATCGTGATCGAGGGCGGTGTCATCTCCGACCACAAGGGCATCAACCTGCCCGGCACGGCGGTCAACGTCCCCGCCCTGTCCGAGAAGGACGTCGAGGACCTGCGGTTCTCGCTGCGGATGGGCTGCGACATGGTCGCCCTCTCATTCGTCCGCGACGCCGATGACGTCAAGGACGTCCACAAGGTGATGGACGAGGAGGGCCGCCGGGTCCCGGTCATCGCCAAGGTCGAGAAGCCTCAGGCCGTCGAGAACATGGCCGACGTCGTGGCGGCGTTCGACGCGGTGATGGTGGCCCGCGGCGACCTGGCCGTCGAGTATCCGCTCGAGCGGGTCCCGATGGTGCAGAAGCGCCTCATCGAACTGTGCCGCCGCAACGCCAAGCCGGTGATCGTGGCGACCCAGATGATGGAGTCGATGATCACCAACTCCCGCCCGACGCGTGCCGAGGCGTCCGATGTCGCCAACGCGATCCTGGACGGCGCGGACGCGGTCATGCTGTCCGCGGAGTCGTCGGTCGGCGCGTACCCGATCGAGACGGTCAAGACGATGTCGAAGATCGTCACCGCGGCGGAGGAGGAACTGCTCGCCAAGGGCCTGCAGCCCCTGGTCCCGGGCAAGAAGCCGCGCACCCAGGGCGGCTCGGTCGCCCGCGCGGCCTGCGAGATCGCCGACTTCCTGGACGGCAAGGCCCTGGTGGCCTTCACCCAGTCCGGCGACACGGCCCGTCGGCTGTCCCGTTACCGCGCCAAGCAGCCGATCCTGGCCTTCACGACCGACGAGTCCACACGCAACCAGCTGACCCTGAGCTGGGGAGTGGAATCCTTCCTCGCGCCGTTCGTGGAGACGACGGACGCGATGGTGGACCACGTCGACGCGGCACTGCTGAAGCTCCAGCGGTACAACGAGGGCGACATCATGGTCATCACGGCGGGATCGCCCCCCGGTGTCCCCGGCACGACCAACATGGTGCGGGTGCACCACCTGGGCGGGGAGACGCACAGCTGACGCGGCCTGCTCGCACATGACGAGGGCGGCCTTCGGCAGGGATGCCGGGGCCGCCCTCTCGACCGTCACCGCGGAACGCTCCCGGTTGATCCTCACGACCACGGGTTGGTGCCCGGCGAACGAGTGTCCGCCGGGCGCCCGTGGGTCAGCCCAGTGTCAGCGGGAGAGGAACGTCCTCCCCCTGCGCGATACGGAGGGCTGCCTTGTTCAGTGCCCTCAAAGGTGCGAAGTCCCAGAGCAGTTCGACGGGCTCGACCCAGTGGACACCGGACAGCAGTCCCTCCCCTGTGCGGTGGAACGTGCAGTGCTCCGCGACGCCGTCCCGCTCGACGGTCAGGCGGAAGGTGTCGGACGTGAGGCGGGTGATCCCGTTCACGACGGCCGTCACGGCTTGTGCACCGCGGTCACGGTGCACGGCTCGACGGGGTCGCTCATGGTCCCCAGTATGCGCACAACCTCAAAGCTTCACTCCAGCAACTCTCGCCCCAAAAGCATCTTCCGATAGCGGAATCGCCGTGCGATGATCGAGCCGCCTTCGGGGGGAAGGCGGGGGACGCGCGCTCGACCTGCGCGCCAATGAAATCCACTTCATCAGCACTCAGTTGACATCCCGTCATGCTTGACGGGCGCCTTGGTGCTGCCATGCGTACTTCCCTCCTTGGCCGACCTTTTGCCGAGAAGACAGGCTGAGAAGTGCGAAGAAGACTGCTGGCGAGACGCGGGCGTGCGCGGCACGCGGCATGGACACGGGGAGTCGCCGGTACGGCGCTGCTCACCGCGTCATCGATCCTGGCGGGCCTGATGTACGCGGTGCCCGCCCAGGCCGACGAACCGGGGGACGATCCGGCCGATCCGTGGAAGCGGACGCTGAGGATCAGTCTGGGCGCCGATGCCCGCAACGACCGCTGCCGGGTGGGGCGCGTCGTGCACTACGGCGGCCCCGAGATGAAGGCCGCGGCCAGCACCGCCCTCTCGGGCACGGACGCGGACGTGAAGGCCGCGTGGAACAACTGGTACTGGATCTCCGGACCTCTGGGTGAGGCCCGGGAGCGCGACGAGGCGGCGGCCGGTGCATACGGCGACGCCTTCAATGCCCGCCAGGCCAAGCTGAACGAGACCAACAAGCCGTACGCGCACACGAACAGCTCGGGCGGCCGGGACTTCCACGCCCCTGAGTTCGGCGAGGAGATCATCACCTTCGCCCGGAGGGCGCGCGAGCTCTCCCACAAGATCGGGGACGACCCGACGCCCAGGCCGGGCAAGTCGTCCCTCGACAAGGCCAAGGAGGTCATCGCCGCCTTCGACACCGAGGGCGACGACTGGGGCACGGCCTACAAGCCGTTGGCCAGGGACGAGGTCGTGGGCCTGCACAACGGCGAGAACGGCTCGCCGGGGTCGGCCAACGATGTCGCCACGGTGCTCCGCTTCGGTGGCTTCCTCAAGAAGGCCCCGGAACCCGGGACCGCGGAGTTCCGGGCCGAGGTCGAGTCGCTCAAGATCGCCTGGGCGGGCTGTGACAGCAGCAACCCGGTCGACCACTACCGTGCGCTCACCGGTGTCGTCGTCGAGGCCCACACCGAGTGGGAGGCGGAGTACGCCGGCCAGAGCAAGCAGCGCGGCGAGATCGTCACCGCCGAGAGCGCGGTCAACAAGCAACTCCGGGTCGCCACCGACGCAATGGTGGAGGCCATCCGGCAGGCCTGGCAGGCCGACCAGATCCTGTTCTTCCAGAAGTACTGGGCGGCCCGGCCGGACAGCATCCTCAAGCCCAAGCCGGCCGTGTTCACCCAGGCCGCCAAGGACCTCACGGCCGCACGCAACGCCGCCGCCGCGCAGGTGACGATCGCCGACAAGGCCGTGGCCGCGGCGAAGACCGCCTCGGACAAGGCGTCCGCGTCGCAGAGCGCGGCGTGGGCGATCTCCGATGCGGCCAAGCTGCCGCGCGGGCGCGGTCTGATGCACGCGCAGCAGTCGGTGCAGGTGGCGAAGGCCTCGTACGCCGCTGCTCAGGCGGCCGCGAAGACCACGCTGACCGCGTCCAACGCGGCGAAGGCCACAGCCGCCGACAGCCAGGCGCTGCTGGCGCTGGCGAAGACCCAGTCGCACGCACTGCAGACGGAGTTCCGCAGGGCCGCCGCCCAGGAGGCCGCCGCCCAGGCGAAGGCTGCCGCTGCCGCCGCCGACGCCCAGGCCAAGGAAGCCGCCGCCAACGCCACCAAGGCGAAGAACGCGCAGGCGACGGCCGAGGCCGCGGAGAAGACCGCGCAGGCGGGCGCCGCCGAGGCGAAGAAGCAGCGCGAGATCGCCGAGAAGGAGAAGGCGAACGCGGCTGCCGAACGCGCCAACGCGGCGCGCGAGCGCGAGAAGGCGGCCGAGGCCGAGCAGCGGGCCCAGTCGGAGCGCGATGCGGCGGGGCGTGCCCGGGGCACGGCCGAGACCGCCGGTGCACTGGCCGCCCAGAAGCGCGAGGAGGCCGAGGACGCCGAGGCCGAGGCGTACCTGGCCCGCGATCTGGCCGCTGAGGCCGAGCGCGAGAAGAACGCAACCGCGTCGCGTGCGGCGGCACTTGAGGCTGCCGCTGCGGCGGCCAAGGGCACCGATGCCGCAGCCGAGACCCGCGAGGCGGCGACCGATGCCCGCAGTGCGGCCAACGACGCCTCGTCCGCTGCCACTCGGGCACGTACCGCGGCCAACGACGCATCAAGTGCCGCGGTCAACGCGCGCGCTGCGGCGACCCGCGCCGAGGGCGCTGCCTCACGCTCGCGTGCGGCAGCGGACAACGCATGGTCGGCCTACATGACGACGCACTCCGCCGCCGCGACCGCGCATGCGGCCGCGGCCGAGGCCATCGATGCCGCTGCGGCGGCCAAGCAGAACGCCAAGAACGCCGAGGCCGAAGCGAAGAAGGCCCAGGCCGCGGCTGTCAAGGCACGCCAGGAGGCGACGGCTGCGCAGGCGGAGGCCGCGAAGACGGCCGCGTGGGCGGCGAAGACCGCCGGTTTCGCGTTTGCCGCGGCCCAGGCGGCCACGGCCGCGCGCGACGCGGCGAACGCCGTGACCAAGGCGGCCGACCAGGCGATCGCGATCGGGGCGCCGTACCAGGAGACCGATGTGTCGGCCGCGTTCGCGGTCCTGGTCGGCCAGAGCGCGAAGACCCATGCCGAGCAGCAGGCGGCGGCGGCCAAGGCCAAGGCCGACGAGGCCGCGAAGGCCGCGGCCGCGGCGAAGGCGCTGGCCGACAAGGCCGCGGGTGACGCCAAGATCGCGGCGCAGGCCGCGGCGGCGGCAGCGGCGGACGCGGCGAAGGCGCTGCAGTCGGTCGCGGCGGCGAAGGCGTCCGCGGCCGAGGCGGCGAAGGCGGCAGCGGCGGCCAAGAAGGCCGACGCCAGCGCCCAGAAGTACGACCAGCAGGCGGGCGTCGACGCGATGAACGCCGGCTTCGCGGCCAACGACGCGGAGGCGGAGGCTGCCGCGGCCGACCGCGACGCCACGGAGGCCGAGCGGGATGCGTCCAGCGCCCGCGGCGCGGCAAGCGCCGCGGAGAAGGACGCGTCGAGCGCCCGGAACACCGCGACGCAGGCGGAGAAGGACGCCGACGCCGCCGAGACCGCGGCGAAGAATGCCGACGGGGCGGCCAAGGACGCGGATACCAGCGCCGACCGCGCCGAGGCCGCGGAGCGCAAGCGGCTCGAAGAAGCCCGCAAGGCCGCGATGGAGAGCGGTGACACGGGCGCCGAGGGTCCGCGCGAGCCGGGCCTGAGCGCCGACGACGAGGCGATCCTGCGCGCCCAGTGCGGTCAGAGATGCGTGGACGACTACCGCGAAGCGCTGGCGGCAGTCAACAAGTCCGTCATCGACTGGGTGACGGAGAACGGCGGGGAGATCCTGCTCGAGGTGCTCGGCGTGAACAACGTCAAGCGCTGCTTCGGGCAGGGCGACATCGAGAGCTGCCTGTGGTCACTGGTGGACGTCGCGAGCCTCGCGCTCATCGTGGGGAAGATCCCGGCGGTCGGCAAGGCGATCGTGACGGTCGTGAGCGGTATCGCGAAGTTCTTCGAGAAGGCCCAGTGGGGCAAGAAGATCCTCAAGAACCTCAAGTCGATCATCGAGAAGTACCGCAAGGGCGAGGAAATCGCCGAATGTGTGCTGGACGCCGCGGAGTTGTACCCGGGCGCCGCGCAGAGCCCCGGTGCCCGGAGCGCGAAGGCCGCGCCCGGTGCCAAGGGAGCCCTGTCGGCGAAGGCCGCAGGCGGCAAGAAGAAGAAGTTCTGCGGTATCAAGCACGTCTCGCCCGTCAGCGGGGACTGGTGCACCAAGAGGGGCGCGCACATCAACCTGCTGAACGGTGCGGAGGTCGGGCTCCAGACCACGCACGAGCGGGGTGGCATCATGGGCGTCCCGCTCCGTATGAGTAACGGCAAGGTCCCGACCGAGGCCGAGATCAAGGCCACCGTTCAAGCCATCATCGACGACGACGCCATGCGCGAGGATCTGATCGCGAAGACGAGAGACGCGATGACCATCTTCAACCAGGACGCCAACAACCAGAGGTACAACGAGAACCTCAAGCCGGGTGAGAAGCGCCGGCCGCTGCAGTTCGGCTGCGCGACGAACTTCGCGCCCAAGCTGAAGGGCCTGATCGACGCGCTGAACATCATCACTGAGCAGAAGGCCGGCCGCGGCTGACCCTCAGTGGTTGCCAAAGGGGGCCGGTCCGCGCCAACGCGGAACCGGCCCTCGTCCGTTCTACGCGTCCGCGGGGCAGGTGTGTTCGAGGTCTTTCGAGATCGCGCTGTGCAGCGTGGCGCGGTCGGGTGCGTCGGGGTCCGGGACGTGGAAGGTGAAGTGGACGTCCTGCGGGTACTCGCCGACGATGACGGTGAACTGACTTCTCACCCTGGGGAGCTCCCACAATTCCCAGTCGGTCCCGGCCGACGCGAGTACCTCTTTCAGGTCCGCGAACGTGGTCGTCGCCGCGATGGTCCGCGTCTCTCCCGGCTGCCCGGTCGGCACGTCCACGGTGTCGGTCCAGGTGCTGAGCGCGACCTGCTTGACCCTGCGGCAGCGGCAGACCTCCAGGCGCACGTCCCCGTAGGCGAAGGTCCGGGGCCAGGACTTCTCCGGGTTCGGGAAGTAGTCGGCATCGACGGGCGGGCCGAGTACGCCGGCGACGTCGTCCAGCGCGGCTCCCGGCCTGAGGATGCCCACCCCGCCAGCCTTCGCGTAGTCCGCCAGCACATCCTTGATGTCCATGCCTGAAATGATCTCAGAGAAGGCGGTCGGACGCGCCGGCCCGACGAGCGGGAACGACTGTGGGCCGCGCCTCGTTCGAGGTGCGGCCCACAGCCTTTGTGCGGCTCCCGGAGGTATCAGCCGGCGTTGCCGCCGGTGAAGTGGTTGTGCAGGCCGGGGACCGTCAGGTTCCCGCCGAACTGGCCGGCCTGGGTGACCTTCACGTCGGTGAACATCGCGAACGGGACGTTCAGCGGTGGCGGCGACTTCGGGCTGAAGGTGATCGGGATGATGCCGAAGAGGTTGCCCTTCAGCTCCTCCGTGTACATCGTCACCGTGCCGCCGCGGATCGTCGAGGTGGAGCCCTGACGAGCCTTGACGTGCGCGGTCGTGCCGTTGGGGCCGACCACCAGCTGGTGCAGGTCCTTGATGTCCACGCCCTCGGCGGTGAACTTCAGCACCTTCTTGATCTTGCCGCTGCCGGTCTTCACCTCGACGATGCCCTTGTAGTCCAGGCCCGTCAGGGTGAGCTTCGAGCTCTCCAGGATCCACGGGTCGTCCGGGAGCAGCGGCCGGCCCGGCTCGAGCTGGGCGTCGGCCAGGGCCTCCGGGTCCGCGGTCGGGCACGGGAAGCGGGGCTTCGCGCCGTCCGGGATGTCCTCGTCCTGCTTGGCGTCGAGACCCTTGGCGTCCTCGTCCAGCTCCTCGACCTTGGCGCCGGCCTTGTCGGCGGCGTCCCTGATCGCTTCCTCGGTCTTGTCGACCGTGTCGCCCGCCGTGTCGGCGGGCTTCTCGGCCGGCTTGTCCGCCGGCTTCTCGGCAGGCTCTTCAGCCGGCTTCTCGGCAGGCGTGGACGGCTCGTCCGCCGGCTCGGTCTCGCTCGGGGCAGGCGTCGCAGTTGCCGTCGGCTCCGGGTCGGGGCCGTCGAACAGGTCCTTGAGCGCGTCGCCCACACCCAGCGGGTCCAGCGGGTTCCTGGTCTCGCTCGGCGTCGGAGCCGGCGCGGGCGCCTTGGCCTCTTCTGCGGCCTTGTCGACCGACTCGGCGGACGGCGTCTCGGCGGGCTTCGGGGCCTCCTCCTCGCCGGCGGCCGTGTCACTCGGCGCAGGGTCCGGGTTCGCGGTCGCGGAGGGGGACTCCGAGGGCTCGGCCGACTCTGCCGACTCGGACGGCGACGGCGACGGCGACTCGGACTCGGCAGGCTCGTCGGATCGGGTCACGCACGGTCCCGGCGCGAACGGGATCTCCTTGTCGTCGGCGAGAGCAAGCTTCGGCGTGAGACCCATACCGACGAAGACGGCTGTGGGCATCGCGGCCAGGGCTATCGCCTTGCCCGCGGGCATCTGAAGCTTGGTCAGCAGAGACTTCCTGGGGGCTGCGTGACGGGGCCCGCTTCTCGCCCGAGGAGCACCGCCGTCAGCGGCGCTCTGTTGTGTTTCGTCACCCCGCACTGTTCCTCCCGCCATCGGCGTGGGCAGTCGTTTCGGTCACGTTCGGGTCGGATCCCTCGTCAGGACGGGGCTCCTCCATGTACGGGTCGGCGTCATCGCCGTCCTGTGCAGTGTTCGCACCCTGCTTGGCGGCCTTGCTCGGAGGCGGGCCGGGCATCCAGGAGATCGAGAGAGCGCCACCCAACAAGGCGAACAGGAAGCCCACAAGGAATCCCCCGATGTTGGACACCGGAAGGGAAACCAGCGCAAGCACGATCGCAGCGACACCGGCGAATACACGGACGACCGTGTGGAACCACATCGTCATGCCCAGCGTGACCAGCAGAACACCGATGATGAGCGAGCCGGCACCGGCGGTGGTGGCCATGGCGATCGTGAGATTGCCGAGCCGGACGTCGGCGTACGGCAGGTAAGCGATCGGTACGCCGCCGAACATGGTGAACAGACCCGCCCAGAACGGCCGGCTGCGACGCCACGCACGGAAACGCAGTCGCCAGTAGGTGAATCCGCGGGAACCAGTGGACTCGGCGCTCATGGAAAACAGCTCCCTGGAAAGCGGTCGTGCTCAAACGAGGGTGGAGAGGTGGCGGAGCGGGCGGGGGCTCGCGGAGTCCCCGCCCGTCCAGAAGCATCAGCCTCTAGAAGCACTCCTTGACGCCCTTGTGCAGCTTCATCTTCAGACCGGAGAGCTTGAAGGTTCCGGCCGTGGTCGCCCACGCCTTCTGCTTCACACCGGTCAGAACCGCCGTGTCGGCACGCTGGCCGAAGCCGTACGGGTTGGCCTTGGTGCCCGGCTGGATGCCCGGGTCACCGTCCTTCTTGGCCAGCGAGCCCGCGGCAACGCCGATGTCGATCTGACGGAACTCGGCGTCGGCCTCGAGGTCCGAGACATCCAGGTAGATGTCCTCGGCGAGAACCGGGTTCTTCGGGTCCTGGCCGGCGGTCAGCTCGAGGCTCACGTTGCCGATGAACGGCACGTTGGGCGTCACGACCGACTGACACATGTTCGTGATCTTGGCAGTCTTGAACCCGGAGACGGCGACCGGAGCCGCGAAGTCCTTGCCCTCGAGCGTCTTGCCCGTGGCGATACTGCCGTACTGAACGAACTTGGTGCCTTCGAGCTTGTCGGCCTCAACCTTGAATTCCTGGCCAGAAATACTGAAGGACGCGGCGAGCGCACCCTGTGCCAGGCCGACGCCTATCGCTGCCGTGGCGGCAACGCTAGGCACCATGACGAGGGCGAACCGCTTCCATCTGGTTCCACCACGAGCCATTGACTCCATGACTTTCCTCCTTCTCGGACGTACATCTCCGGTCCGGACCTGCGGGGCCCGACCTGGGATGGGAGAAGTGCTACGTCCTCGGGAAGGAGAGCGCCTGTACTTTCAGGCGCTTGGTGCGTCCGAAACACTGGCGATCACCCCCGAGCGACAACCACTGGTCGCGCTGTCGCGCAACCGGTCGGACAGGCCCTGCTGTTCGGCAGGAACCCCCCTGTCCGCGACCGGCGCCACTGCCGCCGGCCGACTCGGTGGGGACCCAAGGACCCGCGGCACGGCTGGGGGCCGGGCTGGTGCGGTAATGGACCGAGCGTGGCCGATCGTGGTCCATTCCCGGCCGGGGCACAAGGGGGTTCGTTACTCGCTAGTAACGGCCTGATAACCACGACACGACCGACTGGCGCCACCCGAGCACGCTGGGTGCCACGACCCCCTGAGACAGAGTCGGAAATTGCCGCCAATAAACGGACAGAACAAGCGGATTGATGTACTCGGAGTAACAACCGCTCGGATTACCAAGTTTTGGTAAAGCGGAGTCGCGTTTTGTCACTGTGTCGCCAAAACGGCGGTGGTGCCGAGCAGGCACCACCGCCGCGGGAACGCCGAAACGGCGCTCTCATGACAGGTACGTCAGAACAGCACCCGGGCCAGCGCCGAACGCGCCGAAGTCACCCGCGGATCATCCGCACCGACGACCTCGAAGAGCTCGAGCAGCCGCAGCCGGGCCTTGTCACGGTCCTCGCCGGACGTGCGCCGCACGGTCTCGACGAGCCGGCCGAACGCGTCCTCCACATGGCCGCCGACCAGGTCCAGATCGGCCGCGGCGATCTGCGCGGCCACATCGGCCGGATCGTCGGCCGCGTCCTTGCGGACCTGCTGCGGGTCCATGTCCTTTACGCGGCCCAGCAGATCGGCCTGCGCGAGGCCCAGCTTCGCCTCGGTGTTGCCCGGGTCGTCGGCCAGCACGTTCTTGTACGCCTGGACCGCACCGCCGAAGTCACCCGCGTCCAGCGCCTGCACGGCCGCCTCCAGCAGGGCGTCGTACGGACCGGCCGGCACGGCGGCCGGAGCGGCCTCGTCGGCCTCCGGCGCCTCGGCGTCCACGACCAGGCCGGTCAGGCCGAAGCGCTCCTCGGCCACCTGGATCAGCTGGTCCAGCGTGGCGCGGATCTGTGCCTCGGGCGCCGCGCCCTGGAAGAGCGGCAGCGCCTGGCCGGCGACCACCGCGAAGACCGCCGGGATGCCCTGGATCCCGAACTGCTGCATCAGCAACTGGTTGGCATCGACGTCGATCTTGGCGAGAGCGAAGCGGCCGTTGTACTCCTTGACGAGGCGCTCCAGCAGCGGAGTCAGCTGCTTGCACGGCTCGCACCACTCGGCCCAGAAGTCGATGACGACCGGGACCTCGGTGGAACGCTGCAGGACATCGCGCTCGAAGCCCGCCTCGTCGGTGTCGATCACAAGGGTGGCGGGGGACACTGCACCGCCGCCGCCCTGACGGGCCGCCTCGGCCCGGGCCTGCTCCGCCTTCGCCTTGGCCTCTCCGGCCGCCTTCACCGCGGCAAGGTCGACGA
Source organism: Streptomyces sp. NBC_00390 (assembly GCF_036057275.1). Taxonomy (NCBI): domain Bacteria; kingdom Bacillati; phylum Actinomycetota; class Actinomycetes; order Kitasatosporales; family Streptomycetaceae; genus Streptomyces; species Streptomyces sp. NBC_00390. The sequence goes on from NZ_CP107945.1 coordinate 2,723,920, forward strand.
CGCCGCTCATGGACATGTTCCTAGGCTGCATGAGTACATCCTCCCCCCTCCGCGCGCCCAAGTGAAAAGCCGGACGGTCGATCCGGCTTCCGTTCCCCAGAATGTGGCGCAGGGTCCCCACCCTGACGCCTGTGGTTGTCGCTTCGAGCCCGTCCAGGAGTCTGTCCAGGCTTTCGCTACGGGTCGTAGCGTAACTGGATGCGCCCGTTCGCGTGTGAGTTTCGCTCGGTGAACTGCCTCACACGGACAGGCCCGCGATGTTTTCCTTACCGGCCGGTATGGTCACGGGCATGCCCAGCAGCACTCATCCCAAATCAGCGCGTACAGGACGTACGGGACGGCCTCGCAGCGCCGAGGCCGATGCCGCGATCCTCGAGGCCACGCGCGCCTCGCTCGTCGAGCTGGGCTGGTCGAAGCTGACGATGGGCGATGTGGCCACGCGCGCCGGGGTGGCCAAGACCACCCTCTACCGCCGCTGGACGAACAAGAACGAACTCGTCGTCGATGCCGTCGCCGTTCTCTTCGACGAACTCGAACTGCCCGACCTCGGCAGCCTCGCCGCGGACGTGGAGGCCGTCGTGCTCCAGTTCGCCACGCTGCTCGCGCAGCCGGAGACGAAGACGGCACTGATGGGCGTGGTCGCCGAGGCGACATGCGACGAGGCGCTGCGCGCCCGTATCCGCGAGGCCATCGTCGAGCGGCAGAAGCGGCTGGTGGTCGAGGGCCGCGAACGCGCCCAGGCCCGGGGTGAACTGCCGTACGAGGACGACCCCGCGATGGCGGATCTCAACACGGACCTGATCTTCGATGTGGTGGCGGGCGCCGTGGTCCACCGGGCGCTGGTGAGCGGGGAGCCGGTCGATCCGGAGTGGGCTCGCCGCTTCACCCTGCTGCTGCTGTCCGGGATAAAGGCCCTCTCGGGCTGATCCGCTCCTCTGCTCCGGCAGCAGCCGCAGAACCCCCGGCACGGATGCCGGGGGTTCAGAAGCCCTGAGCTCACAAGCCGGGGGTCAGAAGCCGGGGGGCTCCGTGTAGGTGCCCCACTCGTCGCGCAGCGCGTCGCAGATCTCGCCCAGTGTGGCCTCGGCCCGCACCGCGTCCATCATCGGCGTGATCATGTTCGATCCGTCGCGCGCCGCGGCGAGCATCGCCTCCAGCGAGGACTTCACGAGCGCGTCGTCCCGCCCGGCCTTGCGGTCGGCCAGCACGCGCACCTGCTCGCGCTCGACCTCGTGGCTGACCCGCAGGATCTCCAGGTCCCCGGTGACCGAGCCGTGGTGGACATTCACGCCCACGACGCGCTTGTCGCCCTTCTCCAGCGACTGCTGGTAGCGGAAGGCCGACTCGGCGATCTCTCCGGTGAACCAGCCGTCCTCGATCCCGCGCAGGATGCCCGAGGTCATCGGGCCGATCGGGTGCTGTCCGTCGGGGTGCGCCAGACGCCCCCGGTCCTTGATCCGGTCGAAGATCTTCTCGGCGTCGGCCTCGATCCGGTCCGTGAGCTGCTCCACGTACCAGGAACCGCCGAGCGGGTCGGCGACGTTGGCGACGCCGGTCTCCTCCATCAGCACCTGCTGGGTGCGCAGGGCGATCTCGGCGGCCTGCTCGCTGGGGAGGGCGAGGGTCTCGTCGAGGGCGTTGGTGTGCAGGGAGTTGGTGCCGCCGAGAACCGCGGACAGGGCCTCGACGGCCGTACGCACCACGTTGTTGTACGGCTGCTGGGCGGTGAGCGAGACACCGGCGGTCTGGGTGTGGAAGCGCAGCCACTGGGCCTTGTCGGTCTTCGCGCCGTACACCTCCTTCATCCACCGCGCCCAGATCCGGCGCGCGGCACGGAACTTGGCGATCTCCTCGAAGAAGTCGAGGTGCGCGTCGAAGAAGAAGGACAGGCCGGGCGCGAACGTGTCGACGTCCAGACCGCGGGACAGGCCCAGCTCCACATAGCCGAAGCCGTCGGCGAGGGTGTACGCGAGCTCCTGCGCGGCCGTCGCGCCCGCCTCGCGGATGTGGTAACCGGAGACCGACAGGGGCTTGTACGCGGGGATGCCCTGCGCGCAGTGCTCCATCAGGTCGCCGATCAGACGCAGATGCGGCTCGGGCTGGAAGAGCCACTCCTTCTGCGCGATGTACTCCTTGAAGATGTCGGTCTGCAGCGTGCCGTTCAGCACGGCCGGGTCGACGCCCTGGCGCTCGGCGGCGACCAGATACATGCAGAAGACCGGCACGGCGGGCCCGGAGATCGTCATCGACGTCGTGACATCGCCGAGCGGGATGTCCTTGAACAGGACCTCCATGTCGGCGGCGGAGTCGATGGCCACACCGCAGTGGCCGACCTCGCCCAGGGAACGCGGGTCGTCCGAGTCGCGGCCCATCAGGGTCGGCATGTCGAAGGCGACGGAGAGCCCGCCGCCGCCGGCGGCCAGGATCATCTTGTAGCGCTCGTTCGTCTGCTCGGCATTGCCGAAGCCGGCGAACTGGCGGATGGTCCAGGTGCGGCCCCGGTACCCGGTCGCGTGCAGACCGCGGGTGTAGGGGTACTCACCGGGCCATCCGATGCGCTCGAAGCCCTCGTAGGTGTCCCCGGGCCGCGGCCCGTAGACCGGCTCGACGGCATCGCCGGAGAGCGTGGTGAAGTCCGCGTCCCGCTTGCGGGCCTTGTCGTAACGGGCCTGCCAGCGTCGGCGGCCTTCCTCGATGGCGTCAGCGTCCATACCTTCAATTTACTAGGACGTCCTAGTAAATGTCGATGGCAACGCTGCGTAGCAGCGGATGAACGCAGTGGCCGCGGGCCGTGCCCGCGGCCGTTCGGAGGTGTCAGGCCTCGGCCTTGACCGGGCTCACGGCGTCCGCGATGTGCCGGCGGGTCTCCCGGGTGATCTTCGGCTCGACGAAGAAGGAGGCGAACGGAATGCAGCCCGCGGCCAGCACCCACAGCAGCTTGCCGAACGGCCACTTCGCCTTGGAGCCCAGATCGAAGGCGAAGATCACGTAGACGATGAAGAGCACACCGTGGATCTGCGAGATCAGCATGGTGTCGCCGACGTGGAACGCGTACTTCGCGACGATCGCCGCGGTGAAGACAAGCAGCCACACGGCGGTGATGTAGGCCATCGCCCGGTAGCGGGTCAGCACATTCGCTTTCATGGCCCTGAGCGTAACCGGGCGCAAGGGGCGATCTTCGCCCGGGTCGCGCCCTGCCGGCACGGTCTATTTCGCGTCGAAGTCGTCCGCCGCGATCCGCAGCGGGCGCAGCAGCGCGAAGATCTCCGCGCACTCCTCCGCGTCGTACGCGCCGAGCCCGAAGTCCATGGCCATCAGGTCGCGGGTGGCCGCCTCGACCACCTCGCGCCCCTTGTCCGTGATGGAGGCCAGGGTGCCGCGGCCGTCGTTCGGGTTCGGGCGCTTGTCGACCAGACCGGACCTCACCAGCCGGTCGACGGTGTTCGTGACCGAGGTCGGGTGCACCATCAGACGCTCGCCGATCTTGGACATCGGCAGCTCGCCGGCCTTGGAGAAGGTGAGCAGCACCAGCGCCTCGTACCGCGCGAAGGTCAGCCCGTACGGCTTGACCACGGCGTCGACCTCAGCGAGCAGGATCTGGTGGGCGCGCATGATCGAGGTGATCGCTGCCATCGAGGGCACCGGCCCCCATCGCTGCTGCCAGAGCTCATCGGCTCGGGCGATGGGGTCGAAGGGAAGACTGAGCGGCTTCGGCACGGCACCGACCTTACCCACTGGTCACATGCTGGTCAGCCCTGTCTCGCTCTTCGGTCCCTTCAGTCTTTCGGCCCAACGCGCACGGCGGACGCCGGTACCGCGCGACGTGCCTGATCACAGCGATCGTGCACAGGGTTCCGACGGCTCCGGCCCCGGCGACGACCAGGACCTCCTGCGGTGCCGGTTCGCCGTGTCCCCGCTCTGGGAGACCCAGGCGGCCGTCCGCAGCGGCTCTTGCTCGCTCCTTCCACCGTGTCCGCGCATCTGGCGGTGCTGCGGGACGCGGGTCCGCCGACCTCGCGCCGCTACGGCCATCAGGTGCTGTACGAGCGCGGCGGCGTGCGCTCGTACGGCGGAGGCGGTGGCGGACCACCCGCTCCGCCGGGCGGGGAGGCGGAGAGGACCCGGCCAAGATCGGACGGTTGTGAGCGCTCGCTCAAACAGCAGGCACGGAAGAGCCCCCGGCCCGTCGGGCCAGGGGCTCTCGGCACAACTCGCGGGGTCAGCCCGCCAGATGGCGTTCCACGGTCTCGACCTTGGAGGTCAGCGCGTCCGTCACTCCCGGGCGGATGTCGGCCTTGAGGACGAGGGAGACGCGCGGCACACGTTCCTCGACGGCGGCGACGGCGCGCCTGACGACGTCCATCACCTCGTCCCAGTCACCTTCGACCGAGGTGAACATCGCGTCCGTACGGTTGGGCAGCCCGGACTCGCGGACAACCCGCACAGCGTCGGCGACGTACTCGCCGACGTCCTCACCGACGCCCAGCGGGGTGACGGAGAAGGCGACGATCACGCGTCCACCTTGCTCTCGCGGCGGGCGCGGGTGGCGATGACGGCGTCCTGCTCGTAGCGCTTCAGCAGCTTGTCGCCGTACAGGCCGCCGAACGGCAGGAGCGCGAGAAGGAAGAAGAGGCCGACCCGCTCGAGGGGCCACTTGGTCTTCGCCCACACGTCGAGCAGCAGCACCGCGTAGATCACGAAGAGCACGCCGTGCAGGATCCCGAGAGGCATCATCAGGAAGTCGATGTCCGAAATGCGGCTCAGCAGCGAGCCGAAGATCAGCAGAGCGGGGAAGGAGAGCGCCTCCGGGACGGAGATGAGGCGCAGCCGGTGGATGGCGGTGGCGGTCTTGATGTCCACGAAGGCACCTTTGACGTCGGGGTCGGACACGACACGGTTGGACAGTGATCTTGTGAATGAATGCACAAGCGGGGGCCACCATTGTGGCATCTGCCCGTGCTGTCCCTCGTCAGGGTCCGGATCATCCCCGAGTCCCCTGTTCGGGGCCGGAATCACCGGTTAACGTCCTCCCGTGGCAATGTTCCGACTCCAAGGCAGCAAAGTGCTCGCCGTCGACATGACCGGCGACGCCGTCAAAGCGAAGAACGGTTCGATGGTCGCCTACGACGGCCAGATGACCTTCAAGAAGATGTCCGGTGGCGGTGAGGGCATCCGCGGGATGGTCACCCGCCGGCTCACCGGCGAGCAGATGACCATGATGGAAGTGAAGGGGCAGGGCACCTGCTTCTTCGCCGACCGCGCGTCCGAGATCAACCTCGTGAACCTGCATGGCGACAAGCTCTACGTCGAGTCGAGCAACCTGCTGTGCACCGACGCGGGACTGCGCACCGGCACGACGTTCACCGGACTGCGTGGCGGCGCGACGGGCAACGGGCTGTTCACCACCACCGTGGAGGGCACCGGCCAGGCGGCGGTCATGTCGGACGGTCAGGCCGTGGTGCTGCGCGTGACGCCGCAGTACCCGCTGTCGGTCGACCCCGGCGCGTACATCGCGCACCAGGGCAATCTGCGGCAGGACTTCCAGTCGGGTGTGACCTTCCGCACGTTCCTCGGTGAGGGCGGCGGCGAGGCGTTCCAGATCCGCTTCGAGGGCGACGGGCTCGTCTACGTCCAGCCGAGCGAGCGGAACACCGTCGGAGGGGACGTCTGATGCCGTTCCGCGAGGTCAATTCCAAGATGGTCGAGGCCACCGTGGTCCCGGGCCAGAAGATGTACTCCCAGCGCGGCGCCATGCTCGCGTACAAGGGCGAGGTCTCGTTCACGCCGAACATGAGCGGCGGTCAGGGCGGGCTGATGTCGATGATCGGGCGCCGCGTGGCGAACGAGGCGACGCCACTGATGACGGTCGAGGGCAGCGGGACCGTGATGTTCGGCCACGGCGGCCATCACATCCAGGTCATCAACCTCACCGGCGACACCCTCTGTGTCGAGGCGGACCGGCTGCTCGCTTTCGACGGGACACTGCAGCAGGGAACGATGTTCATGGGCTCGCAGGGCGGGGTCATGGGCATGGTGCGCGGGCAGGTGACCGGCCAGGGCCTGTTCACCACGACCCTCAAGGGCCACGGCGCGGTCGCGGTGATGGCGCACGGCGGAGTGATCGAGCTGCCGATCACCCCGGGGCGGGCGGTCCATGTGGACCCGCAGGCGTATGTCGCGCACCACGGCGACGTACGCAACAAGCTCTCCACGGCGCTGGGTTGGCGCGACATGGTGGGCCGCGGCTCGGGCGAGGCGTTCCAGCTCGAGCTCAGCGGCAGCGGTGCGGTGTACGTCCAGGCGTCGGAGGAGAAGCTGTGAGCACGCCGGTGATTTTCGACCCGACGACGCTGCCGAGCGACGACAACGTCAATCCGTACACCTTCTGCGTGGAGCTCAAGTCGAGCCAGTGGTTCCTGCAGAAGGGCAAGATGATCGCCTATTACGGGCGCATCGACTTCAACGGAATCGGCCACGGCCGGCTCGACCGGCTGAGGCGTACGTCCTTCCATTCGCCGCTGCACGCGAGCGACTGGGTGGTGGCGGAGGGCGGCGGCAAGATGCTGCTCGCCGACCGGGCCTTCGAAGTCAACTCCTTCGACCTCGACAACGGCAATCTCACGATCCGGTCCGGCAATCTGCTCGCGTTTCAGCCGACGCTGGCACTGAAGCAGTCGATCGTGCCGGGGTTCGTGACGCTGATCGGGACGGGGAAGTTCGTCGCCGCCTCGAACGGCCCGGTGGTCTTCATGGAGCCGCCGATCAGGGTGGATCCGCAGGCCCTCGTGGGGTGGGCGGACTGTCCGTCACCCTGCCACCACTACGACCACGGCTATATGTCCGGGGTGATGGGCGGGGTGCGCGCGCTGACCGGAATCGGCGGGGCGTCGGGTGAGGAGCACCAGTTCGAGTTCGTCGGCGCGGGCACGGTGCTGCTGCAGTCGACCGAGGTGCTGATGGCCGAGCACGCGACGGGCACCGTGCCGTCGGAGCCAGGAGTTCCGGGCGGCCACGGCGGCCCCGCGGGCGGCGGTCAACACGGCTCCGCACCGCGTCTTCCCGGCCAGCTGGGGGACCTCCAGCGTCGCTTCGGCCTGTGAACGGTAGTCTGCGGAGTGTGACGTCGAACGTCTGCACCCTTGTTGCGTACGGGGCCGGGTGCCGTACGTCACACTCCCAGATTTCGTCCGCTTTTCAACTTCTTAGGGTAGTATCCATATATGGAGACCGAGACGGCCACTCGCTGGCTGACCGATGACGAGCAGTGCACCTGGCGCACCCATCTGGACGTCAGCCGGTTGCTGATGCACCAGCTCGAGAAGGACCTCCAGCCGTTCGGACTGACCAACAACGACTACGAGATCCTGGTCAACCTCTCCGAGTCGGCGGACCGGCGGATGCGGATGAGCGACCTCGCCGCGGCCACGCTGCAGTCCAAGAGCCGCCTCTCCCACCAGATCACCCGCATGGAGAACGCCGGCCTGGTGCGCCGGGAGCACTGCGAGTCGGACCGCCGCGGTCTGTACGCCGTGCTGACCGACGACGGGATCGCGACCATGCAGAAGGTCGCACCGCACCATGTGGCGTCCGTGCGCAAGCACTTCATCGACCTGCTCACGCCGGAGGCGCTGGAGGACCTGCGGGCCTCGCTGACTCCGGTCGCCGAGCATCTGCGTGGCCGGCGCAGCAAGCTCTGACCCCACCGGCCGCCCCGCGCCGTGCCGTGTCCGGCAGGACGGACGCACGGCCGCCCGTGCGACCGGGCAGCCCGATGGCGAGCAGCGCACCGATCAGGGCCACGGCCGCGAGGGCCATCAGGGCGGAGCCCATCGCGGAGGCGAAGGACTCGCCGCTCCAGTGCGGCCCGCCGCCCGACCGGCCGTCGACGGCGCGAGGCGCGGAGACGGAAACCAGCATCGTGGCAGCGGCGACGCCCAGCGTCGGGCCGATGTTCATGGCGGTCTGCTGGAGTCCGCCGGCCACCCCTGCGTCGCCCACCGACGCCCGGCGCACGACGACGGCCGTCGCGGCGACCATCACCGGGCCGAAGCCGGCGCCCAGAAGGAGAAAGCTGCCGCCGATCGCGATCGGCGTCGACGCCTGGTCGAGCCGGGACACCGCGAGGATGCCGAGGGCGAGCAGCGCCATCGCCGCCACGGCCGTCCGGCGGGGCCCCTGCCGGTGCAGCAGCAGCGCCGAGGCGGGCGCACTCAGCACCATCATCAGGGCCAGGGGCAGCACTCTCAGACCGGTCTCGAGCGGGTCCAGCACCAGGACGTCCTGAAGGAAATAGGTCCCGACGAACAGTGTGCCGAACAGTGCTGCCGACGCCGCCAGCAGGACGGCGAGCGCCGAGGGCACGGCCGCGGTACCCAGAAGGGCGGAGGGCACCAGCGGACTCGCCGTACGCCGCTCATGACGGACGAACGCGGCGCTCGCGGCGGCGAACACCCCGCATCCCAGCGCCGTCGCCCCCGTCCAGCCTGTCCGGGGTGTCTCGACGAGCGTGTGCACAAGGCACACCAGTGCCAGGGCGAGAAGGCCGGCACCGGGCAGGTCCAGCCGGACGGCACCCATGTTCCGGGGCTGCGGCACCCGGACGGCGAGCGCGAGCAGGCCCATCACGAGCGCCGGTACGACATTGACGAGGAAGACGGCTCGCCAGCCGAGGTGGGCGACCAGTGCACCGCCGACGACCGGCCCCGCGGCCGCTGCCAGTCCGATGGCACTGGTACGCAAGGCGATCGGCGTGCCGAGCCGGTCGGGGGGATACACCGCGCGCAGCATCCCGAGCGTGGCCGGTTGCAGCAGCGCTCCGAAGATCCCCTGGACGACGCGCAGGCCGATCACCCAGCCGATGCCGGGCGCCAGGCCGATACCCGCCGAAGCGGCCGCGAACCCCACCATCCCCGCGGCGAAGACCCGCTGATGCCCGTACCGGTCGCCGAGGCGGCCGGCGAATACGAGCAGGCTCGCCACGGCGATGAGATATCCGGTGCTGGTCCACTGGACCTGTACGAACGAGGCGTCCAGGTCCCGCTGAAGGGTGGGCTGAGCGACGACCAGCACGGTGCCGTCCAGGGCCACGATCGCCGCCCCGGTGATGCTGCCCGCGAGGGTGAGACGCCGATGGCGCCGTGAGCTCATCGGGCCGCCTCCGGCCCGAGGTGCGCGTCCAGCGCGGCACGGAGCAGCGGTTCGACGTCGTCCCCGCCCACAGCGAGGGGAAGACTTCCCCATGCCCACAGCTGCGCGATGCCGTGCAGATTCGCCCACAGCGCGCCCGCGACGAGCCGGGGTGGCGCGTCGGAGTGTGGTTGTGCCCTGGCCACGAGATCCACCAGCACCTCGAAGAGCGGGAGGCTGGTCTCCCGCAGGCCGAGACGGCCGCTCTCCAGCAGGTCATGACGGAACATCAGCTCGAACATGCCGCGGTCGGCCAGCGCGAAGCCGAGATACACGCGTCCCAGCGACATGAGCTGGGCGCGGGGGCCTGCCTGGCTGTCGCCGATCGCCTCGGCGACCTGGCCGGCCAGATCGGCGAAGCCCTCACGCGCGATGGCGGACAGCAGTTCCAGGTGGGTCGGGAAGTAACGGCGCGGGGCACCGTGCGAGACGCCCGCCTGGCGGGCGATCTCCCGCAGGGACAGCGCCTGGACACCCTCCCGCCTCAGCAGGTCGACACCGGCGTCGATCAAACGGGCACGCAGACCCGAGTCCTGTTCACTCATAGACACTGTCTACCAGGCGGGGGTAGACAGTGTCTACCGAGGAAGGATCCGGTCGCGGACGGCGTCAGGACGTGGTCAGACCCGCCACCAGTTCGTCCGCCGCCGTGTACGGGTCCAGTTCGCCCGCCACGATCCGCTGTGCCAGAGCGTCCAGGTGGCGGTCGCCGTGCAGATCGCCGATGCGTTCGCGCAGTGCGGTGACCGCGATGGTCTCCACCTCATGGGCCGCGCGGCGGGCCCGGCGCTCCGTCAGAACGCCGTGCTCCTCCATCCACGCGCGGTGCTTCTCCAGCGCCTCGACGACCTCGTCGATCCCCTCGTTCCGCGCCGCGACCGTCTTCACGATCGGCGGGCGCCAGTCGCCGGGGCCGCGGGACTCGCCCAGGCCCAGCATGTGGTTGAGCTCGCGGGCGGTGGCATCCGCACCGTCCCGGTCCGCCTTGTTCACGACGTACACGTCGCCGATCTCGAGGATGCCCGCCTTGGCCGCCTGGATACCGTCGCCCATGCCCGGCGCCAGCAGCACCACGGAGGTGTCGGCCTGGGAGGCGATCTCCACCTCCGACTGGCCCACGCCCACCGTCTCGACCAGGATCACCTCGCAGCCGGCCGCGTCCAGGACACGGATCGCCTGCGGTGCGGCCCAGGCCAGGCCACCCAGATGGCCGCGGGTGGCCATCGAGCGGATGTAGACGCCGGGGTCGGAGGCGTGGTCCGACATCCGGACCCGGTCGCCGAGCAGCGCCCCGCCCGAGAAGGGCGAGGACGGGTCGACGGCCAGCACTCCCACCCGCTTGCCTGCCCGCCGGTACGCCGACACCAGCGCCGACGTGGACGTCGACTTGCCGACACCCGGCGAACCGGTCAGACCGACGACGTACGCCCCTCCGGTCAGCGGCGCGAGCGCCGCCATCACCTCGCGCAGCTGCGGCGACGCCCCCTCGACCAGCGAGATCAGCCGGGCCACGGCCCGGGGCCTGCCCTCGCGCGCCTGGGCGACCAGCTCGGGGACGTCCGCCATCACTGCTCCGTTCCTTGAGTTAGGGACGCGTACTTCGGATTGGGGCGAGAAGCGCGCCCGGGTTACTTGCCCGGGACGCGAAGGATCAGCGCGTCGCCCTGGCCGCCGCCGCCGCACAGTGCCGCCGCACCGACACCGCCGCCGCGGCGCTTGAGCTCCAGCGCCAAGTGCAGCACGACACGGGCACCGGACATGCCGATCGGGTGGCCCAGCGCGATGGCGCCGCCGTTGACGTTCACCTTTTCCGGGGTCACGCCGAGGTCCTTCATTGACTGCACGGCAACGGCCGCGAAGGCCTCGTTGATCTCGATGAGGTCGAGGTCCTCGACGGCGATGCCCTCCTTGCCCACCGCGTGCTTGATGGCGTTGGACGGCTGCGACTGGAGCGAGTTGTCGGGGCCGGCCACGTTGCCGTGGGCGCCGATCTCGGCGATCCACTCCAGGCCCAGCTCCTCGGCCTTGGCCTTGCTCATCACCACGACCGCCGCGGCGCCGTCGGAGATCTGCGAGGAGGTGCCGGCGGTGATCGTGCCGTCCTTGGCGAAGGCGGGGCGCAGCTTGCCGAGCGAGTCCACCGTGGTCTCACCACGGATGCCCTCGTCCTTGCTGAAGATCACCGGCTCGCCCTTGCGCTGCGGGATCTCGACGGGCGTGATCTCGGCCTCGAACAGGCCGTTCTTCTGCGCGGCCGCGGCGCGCTGGTGCGAGAGCGCCGCGATCTCGTCCTGCTCCGGACGGGCGATACCGAGCCGGGTGTTGTGCTTCTCGGTGGACTCGCCCATGGCGACGTTCTCGAAGGAGTCGGTGAGACCGTCGTACGCCATGGCGTCGAGCATCTCGACGGCGCCGTACTTGTAGCCCTCGCGCGACTTGGGCAGCAGGTGCGGGGCGTTGGTCATCGACTCCTGGCCGCCGGCCACGACGATGTCGAACTCACCGGCGCGGATCAGCTGGTCGGCCAGGGCGATGGCGTCCAGTCCGGACAGACAGACCTTGTTGATCGTGAGGGCGGGGACGTTCATCGGGATGCCGCCCTTGACCGCGGCCTGGCGGGCCGGGATCTGCCCCGCGCCTGCCTGCAGCACCTGCCCCATGATCACGTACTGCACCTGATCGCCGCCGATGCCCGCCCGGTCCAGCGCCGCCTTGATGGCGAAGCCGCCGAGGTCGGCACCGGAGAAGGACTTGAGCGAGCCGAGCAGACGGCCCATGGGCGTACGAGCGCCCGCGACGATCACGGAGGTGTTACCGGTCGTTCCAGACATGTGCACGATCCCCTTACCAGCCGCAGCTGAGGAGTGAACGAGGGTTTACCTCAAATGTACTGAGCGGTACCGGCTCGGGTCACCGGGCTGCCGGTGTGATCGCGCGCACGTTGCGTAACCGCCCGCAATGGCGCTGCACTGGAGAAATGCTGACGCGAATCGACCACATCGGGATCGCCTGCTTCGACCTCGACAAGACTGTCGAGTTCTACCGGGCCACGTACGGCTTCGAGGTGTTCCACTCCGAGGTCAATGAAGAGCAGGGCGTGCGGGAAGCCATGCTCAAGATCAATGAGACGTCCGACGGCGGCGCCTCCTACCTCCAGCTCCTGGAGCCCACCCGCGAGGACTCCGCGGTGGGAAAGTGGCTGGCCAAGAACGGTGAGGGCGTCCACCACATCGCCTTCGGCACCGCGGACGTGGACGGCGACGCGCAGTCCATCCGGGACAAGGGCGTGCGGGTTCTGTACGACGAACCGCGTATCGGCTCCATGGGTTCGCGTATCACCTTCCTCCACCCCAAGGACTGCCACGGCGTACTCACCGAACTCGTCACGTCTGCAACGGAGCACTGACCTGAGGATTCCCGGCCCGGTAGAGTGGGCGATTCCGGGCCGGGGCCGGGTCGGGGCCGTGCCGCGTCCTCGTCATTGATCTGTCACCATTCCCCGGGGGGCCGTTCGCCGACGAACGGTCTCGTACGGAGACAAGTTGCGACCAGGGGACGGATGGGACCGCGCAGTGCGGGGCTACGAACGCCAGGAGAGCCACCGAGCTGAGGACGACCACCTCTCGCGGTTCGAGGCCGAGATGGACCGGCTGAAGACCGAGCGGGAGAAGGCCGTCCAGCACGCCGAAGACCTGGGCTACCAGGTCGAGGTTTTGCGTGCAAAGCTCCATGAGGCGCGCCGTAATCTCGCCTCCCGTCCTGCCTACGACAACGCAGACATCGGCTATCAGGCCGAGCAGCTGCTGCGGAACGCCCAGATCCAGGCCGACCAGCTGCGCATGGACGCCGAGCGCGAGCTGCGCGAGGCCCGTGCCCAGACGCAGCGCATCCTCCAGGAGCACGCCGAGCACCAGGCGCGGCTGCAGGCCGAGCTGCATTCCGAGGCCAACCAGCGTCGCCAGCGCCTCGACCAGGAGCTGGCCGAGCGCCGTCAGACCGTCGAGTCGCACGTCAACGAGAACGTCGCCTGGGCCGAGCAGCTGCGCGCCCGCAGCGAGTCCCAGGCCCAGCGGCTGATCGACGAGACCCGCGCCGAGGCCGAGCAGGCGCTCGCCGCGGCCCGCGCCGAGGCCGTCCGGATCGCCGAGGAGGCCCGCAGGCGGGTGGCCTCGGAGGCGGAGAGCGCCCGCACTGAAGCGGAAGCGATCCTTCTGCGTGCCCGCAAGGACGCCGAGCGGCTGCTGACCGCCGCGTCCAACCAGGCCCAGGAGGCCACCAGCCACGCCGAGCAGCTGCGCTCCTCCACCAGCGCCGAGTCCGATCAGGCACGCCAGCAGGCCGCCGAGCTCAGCCGCGCCGCCGAGCAGCGGGCCCAGCAGGCCGAGGAGAAGCTGCGCGAGGCACGCGCCGAGGCCGAGAAGCTGGTCACCGAGGCCAAGGAGGCCGCCTCCAAGCAGCTGGCCGCCTCCGAGTCGGTCAACGAGCAGCGCACCCGTACCGCCAAGGCGGAGATCGCCCGGCTGGTCAGCGAGGCCACCAAGGAGTCCGAGGCGCTGAAGGCCGAGGCGGAGCAGGCGCTCGCCGATGCCCGTGCCGAGGCGGAGAAGCTGGTCGCGGGCGCGGCCGACAAGGCCCGTACCGCCGCCGCCGAGGACTCCGCCGCCCACCTCGCCAAGGCCGCCCGCACCGCCGAGGAGGTGCTCAACAAGGCCTCCGAGGACGCCAAGGACACCACCCGCAAGGCGAGCGAGGAGGCCGAGCGGATCCGCCGCGAGGCCGAGGCCGAGGCGGACCGGCTGCGCGGCGAGGCCGCCGAGCAGGCAGACCAGCTCAAGGGCGCGGCCAAGGACGACACCAAGGAGTACCGCGCCAAGACCGTCGAGCTGCAGGAGGAGGCACGCAGGCTGCGCGGCGAGGCCGAGCAGCTGCGTGCCGAGGCGGTCGCCGAGGGCGAGCGCATCCGTGGCGAGGCGCGCCGCGAGGCCGTCCAGCAGATCGAGGAGGCGGCCAGCACCGCCGAGGAGCTGCTGACCAAGGCGCGCACCGACGCCGACGAGCTGCGCGCCGCCGCGAGCGGCGACAGCGAGCGGGTGCGTACGGAGGCGATCGAACGCGCCACCACCCTGCGCAAGCAGGCCGAGGAGACCCTGGAGCGCACCCGCGCGGAGGCCGACCGCCTGCGCGGCGAGGCCGAGGAACTGGCCGACGGTGTACGGGCGGCCGCCGAGAGCGCCGCGGCCGAGCTGCGCCAGGAGACCGAGCGCGCCGTAGCGGCCCGCCAGAGCGAGGCCGCCGATGAACTGACCCGGCTGCACACCGAGGCCGAGACCCGTCTGGCGACCGCCGAGGAGCGCCTTTCCGAGGCGCGCGGCGAGGCCGAGCGGATCCGCCGCGAGGCGGCCGAGGAGACCGAGCGGGTGCGCGCCGAGGCCGCCGAGCGGCTGCGTACGCTGCAGGCGCAGGCCGAGCAGGAGGCGGAGCGGCTGCGCGACGAGGCCGCCGCCGACGCCTCGGCCTCCCGCGCCGAGGGTGAGGCGGTCGCGGTTCGGCTGCGCACCGATGCGGCGACCGAGGCCGAGCGGCTCAAGAACGAGGCCCAGGACACGGCCGACCGGGTACGGGCCGAGGCCGCCGCCGCCGCGGAGCGCGTGGGCGCGGAGGCCGCCGAGGCGCTCGCCGCCGCCCAGGAGGAGGCGAACCGCCGCCGCCGGGAGGCGGAGGAGATTCTCGACTCGGCGCGTACGGAGGCCAACCAGGAGCGGGAGCTGGCCCGCGAGCAGAGCGAGGAGCTGCTCGCGTCCGCCCGCAGGCGCGTCGAGGAGGCGCAGACGGAGGCGCACCGGCTCGTCGAGGAGGCCGACCGGCGTGCCGCCGAGATGGTCTCGGCCGCCGAGCAGACCGCACAGCAGGTGCGGGACTCCGTCAACGGTCTTCAGGAGCAGGCCGAGGAAGAGATCGCCGGGCTGCGCAGTGCGGCCGAGCACGCGGCGGAGCGCACCAGGACCGAGGCGCAGGAAGAGGCGGACCGGGTCCGCGCCGATGCGTACGCGGAGCGGGAGCGGGCATCCGAGGACGCGGCCCGGCTGCGCGCCAGGGCCCAGGAGGAGTCCGAGGCCGCGCAGGCGCTGGCCGAGCGGACCATGAACGATGCGATCACCGAGTCGGACCGGCTGCGCTCCGACACCGCGGAGTACGCGCAGCGGGTGCGGACGGAAGCCTCGGACGCGCTGGCCTCCGCCGACCAGGACGCGTCGCGCACCAGGGCCGAGGCCCGCGAGGACGCCAACCGGATCCGTTCCGAGGCGGCCGCGCAGGTGGATCTGCTGATCGGCGAGGCGACGAGCGAGTCGGAGCGGCTGCGGACCGAGGCGGCCGAACTGCGCGCGTCGGCCGACGCGGAGGCCACCCGGCTGCTCATCGAGGCCGAGCAGATCAAGGTGGACGGCGAGGCCGAGATCGAGCGGCTGCGGACCGCGGTGCGTACCGACCGCGAGCAGGTGCTCGACGAGGCCAGGCAGGCCGCCGACAAGCGCCGCGCCGATGCGGCGGCGCAGGCCGACCAGCTGATCACCGAGGCGAGCGGTGAGGCGGAGCGGCTGCGCGCCGAGGCCGCCGACGCGGTGGGCTCGGCCCAGCAGGCGGCCGAGCGCATCAGGGCGGAGGCCCAGAAGGTCAAGGCGGACGCGGAGGCAGCTGCCGACCGGATCCGCACCGAGGCCCGCGCCGCGGCCGACCGCACGGTGGACGAGGCCCGCGAGACCGCGGCCAAGCGTCGTGCGGACGCCGCCAAGCAGGTCGACCAGCTGATCTCCAAGGCCCAGGAGGAGGCGCTGCGTGCGGCCACCGAGGCCGAGGAGCAGGCGGACGCCATGGTGGGCGCGGCCCGCAAGGAGGCCGAGCGGCTGGTCGCCGAGGCGATCGTCGAGGGCAACACCCTGGTGGAGAAGGCACGGACGGACGCCGACGAGCTGCTGGTCGGTGCGCGCCGGGACTCCACGGCCATCCGGGAGCGCGGCGAGGAGCTGCGGGCCCGGGTGGAGAACGAGGTCGAGGAACTGCACGAGCGGGCCCGTCGCGAGACGGCCGAGCAGATGAGATCGGCCGGCGAGCGGGCCGACCAGCTGGTCAAGACCGCCGATGAGCAGAAGGCCGAGGCCGAGGCGAAAGCC
Source organism: Streptomyces sp. NBC_00390 (assembly GCF_036057275.1). NCBI lineage: Bacteria > Bacillati > Actinomycetota > Actinomycetes > Kitasatosporales > Streptomycetaceae > Streptomyces > Streptomyces sp. NBC_00390. Next base: position 2,740,275 of record NZ_CP107945.1, read on the forward strand.
AAGGAACTGCTGTCCGAAGCCAATTCGGAGGCGGGCAAGGTCAGGATCGCCGCCGTGCGCAAGGCGGAGGCCCTGCTGAAGGAGGCCGCGCAGAAGAAGGCCGAGCTGGTCCGCGAGGCGGAGCGGGTCAAGGCGGAGGCCGACGGCGAGGCCGAGCGCACGGTCGCCGAGGGCAAGCGGGAACTCGATGTGCTGGTGCGCCGTCGCGAGGACATCCAGGCCGAGATTTCCCGGGTCCAGGACGTGCTGGAGGCCTTGGAGTCCTTCGAGACTCCCGGTGCGGGCAAGGACGGTGGAGTCAAGGCGGGCGCGTCGGCGGGTGTTACACGTTCGAGTGGCAAGTCATCGGACGGCTAGCCACTCAAAAGACTGGACATTCTCCATATCAAACGGGCATCCGCTCGATGACACGCCGCTTCGGCCCCTAGGATTCCCCCTAACACCTCACCGGTCTCATTCGACAGGAACCCCATGAGCGACACTTCCTCCCCCTTCGGCTTCGAGCTCGTGCGGCGTGGTTACGACCGCGGTCAGGTGGATGACCGCATTACCAAGCTCGTCGCCGACCGTGATAGTGCACTGTCCCGAATCACTTCTCTGGAAAAGCGCATCGAGGAGCTCCACCTCGAGACGCAGAACGCCCAGGCCCAGGTCAGCGACGCGGAGCCGTCGTACGCCGGTCTCGGCGCGCGTGTCGAGAAGATCCTCCGCCTCGCCGAGGAGGAGGCGAAGGACCTGCGCGAGGAGGCCCGTCGCGCGGCCGAGCAGCACCGCGAGCTCGCCGAGTCCGCCGCCCAGCAGGTGCGCAACGACGCCGAGTCGTTCGCCACCGAGCGCAAGGCCAAGGCCGAGGACGAGGGCGTCCGGATCGTCGAGAAGGCCAAGGGCGACGCCCAGACGCTGCGTTCCGAGGCGCAGAAGGACGCGCAGTCCAAGCGCGAGGAGGCGGACGCGCTCTTCGAGGAGACCCGCGCCAAGGCCGCCCAGGCCGCCGCGGACTTCGAGACCAACCTGGCCAAGCGCCGCGAGCAGTCCGAGCGCGACCTGGCTTCGCGTCAGGCGAAGGCCGAGAAGCGCCTGGCGGAGATCGAGCACCGCGCCGAGCAGCTGCGCCTGGAGGCCGAGAAGCTGCGTACGGACGCCGAGCGCCGGGCCCGTCAGACGGTGGAGACCGCACAGCGCCAGGCCGAGGACATCGTGGCCGACGCGAACGCCAAGGCCGACCGCATCCGCAGCGAATCGGAGCGCGAGCTGGCGGCGCTCACCAACCGCCGCGACTCCATCAACGCTCAGCTGACCAACGTCCGCGAGATGCTGGCGACGCTGACCGGTGCGGCGGTCGCCGCGGCCGGTTCCCCCGCCGACGACGAGCCGATCTCCCGCGGCGTCCCGGCGCAGCAGACCCGCTGACGCCCCCTCGGGTCACGCTTCACCGAGTGCCCGGTGCCCTTGTGGCGCCGGGCACTCGCGCGTCGGCGGCCGGCCACCGAAAGTGTCCTGACCCGTTGGGCGAACCCGGTGGCGAATGCCGTACCCCGCCCGTAGCGTGAACACATGATCGAGCTCGAGGGTCTCACCAAACACTTCGGCAGCAAGGTGGCTGTCGACCATCTCTCCTTCACGGTCCGGCCGGGTGTGGTGACCGGCTTCCTCGGGCCGAACGGCGCGGGCAAGTCGACGACGATGCGGATGATGCTCGATCTGGACAACCCCACCAGCGGGACGGTCCGGATCGACGGCAAGCACTACCGGAACCTCGAGGAGCCGTTCAAGTACATCGGCGCGCTGCTGGACGCCAAGTCCATGCACGGCGGCCGCAGTGCGTACAACAATCTGCTCTGCCTCGCCCAGGCCAACCGCATCCCGGCGAGCCGGGTCGCCGAAGTCCTCGACGTGGTCGGCCTGAGTGCCGTGGCAAGGAAAAAGACCAAAGGATTCTCACTCGGCATGGGTCAGCGGCTGGGAATCGCCTCCGCCCTGCTCGGTGACCCGGAGATCCTGATGTTCGACGAACCGGTCAACGGACTGGATCCCGAAGGAATTCACTGGATCCGCAATCTGATGAAGACCCTCGCGGGCGAAGGCCGGACGATCTTCGTCTCGTCCCATCTGATGAGCGAAATGGCACTCACCGCCGATCACTTGATCGTCATCGGGCAGGGCCGGCTGATGGCGGACATGTCCATGGCCGATTTCATCCACCAGAACTCGCGCAGTTATGTACGGCTGCGCTCTCCGCAGCAGGAGCGGCTGCGCGATGTGCTGCACGCGGCCGGCCTGACCGCGGTGGAGTCGGGCAACGGCACGCTCGAGATCGACGGCGCCACGACCGAGCAGCTCGGCGAGCTGGCCGCGAAGCACCGCATCGTGCTGCACGAGCTCAGCGCCCAACGCGCCTCGCTGGAAGAGGCGTTCATGCAGATGACGGCGGGCGCGGTGGAGTACCACGCGCATTCCACGGGCACCGCACCGCAGTGGGCCCCGCGCGACGGCGAATTCAAGGGGGTCTGACCCATGGCATCCGTACCTGCCGTGTTCCGGTCGGAGTGGACCAAGATCCGGACGGTCTCCTCGACCGTCTGGACGCTGATCAGCGCGCTGGTCGTGACGGTCGCGATGAGCGCCGCGCTCTGCGCGCTGCTGGCCTCGACGTTCGACGATCTGTCGGAGGTCGAGCGGGCCACCTTCGACCCGACGTTCCTGAGCTTCTCCGGGATGATCCTCGGGCAGCTGGCGATGGTCGTCTTCGGCGTCCTGGTGGTCGGCACGGAGTACAGCTCCGGCATGATCCGTACGTCGCTCGCCGCCGTGCCCCAGCGGGCCACGTTCCTGTTCAGCAAGATCGCGGTGGCCGGGCTGCTGGCACTGGTCGTCGGCATGGTCACGAGCTTTCTGACCTTCTTCCTCGGCCAGGCCCTGCTCGGTGAACACCGCACGACCATCGGCGCGGAGAACGTACTGCGCGCCGTGATCGGCGGAGGCCTCTACATGGGGCTGATCGCGGTCTTCTCGATGGGCGTCGCGGCGATGCTGCGCAGCTCGATGCTGTCGCTCGGCATCCTGATGCCGTTCTTCTTCCTGGTCTCGCAGATCCTCTCGGCGGTTCCGGGCGCGAAGGACGTGGCCCGCTACTTCCCGGACCAGGCCGGATCGAAGATCATGCAGGTCGTCCCGGACGCGATGAACACCGAGGCGGCTCCGTACGGCCCCTGGGGCGGCCTCGGGATCATGCTGCTGTGGGTGGTTGCGGCGCTGATCGGCGGCGCTGTGGTGCTCAAGGAGCGCGACGCATAGCGGGTGCCCGGCCGGGCGGGGTGTCCCCGGCCGGGGGCCGGGCGCCGCCGTCGGGCGGGGGGCCGCCCTCGCCCGGCAGCAGTCCGTCGAACTCGGCCCAGCCACGCCAGGTCCACACGTCCTGGCCGAGATCGGGCTGCAGCGGCACGAAGCGGCCGGTCTCGAAGTCGTCCCCGTCCAGGTCGAACCAGCGCTCGTCGACGATCTCGGTGCCCATGCCGACCGTGCGCGCGGTCAGCCGGACCAGCAGCCTGACACCCTGCGAGCCGCTGAGGTCCTTGCCCTGGATGCGGGTGAACGGCAGCCGGGGCACGGGCGCGTCGACCGGGATCCACACGGTGAACGGCGCACCGCGCTCCACCGACGGCCAGTAGCGCTCGGTGGACTCCTCCCCCTTCTCGTCGAGGACCCTCAGCTTCATCTTGTAGATGACCAGGAGGCCCTCCTGCGACCTCTCCAGATAGCGCATCTGGGCCGTCACCCGAAGATCCGCCAAGGCGAGATTGTCGATGTGGTTGTAGAAACGCACACCGATCACCGCGTTCGTGCTGTCCCGGTGCCGGGCGGCGTAGTCGCGGAACTGGTGCACGGTGTACGCGGGGGCGACGGAGGCCCTCCTGCGCCAGACGAACGGGCGCAGGGCGAACATCTTGATCAGCACGATGCCGAGCAGTACCGCGGGCACCAGTGCACCGGTGATCGAGGCGACGGTGGCCAGCAGTGCATGGGCCACGCTGTCCGGCTCGGGGCTGAGACTGTCCGTGCCGATGCAGGCCCGCAGCGCCCCCAGCGCCAGATTGGCCAGCTCCTCCCCGTCCCGCAGCCGCTCCGCGATGCCCCGGTCGGAGTCCTCGCTCAGCGTCCACGCCACGGCGATGGCCGAGGCGAGGGCCGCGAGCGCGCTCAGCGTCATGAGGATCAGTGCGGGGACCGAACGCCCCGCCACCCACCAGCGAACCGACTTCCGACACCGGGGATGCGGCCTGCGCCGCACCGGCAATCCGGGAATCCAGTGCAACTCCCGCCTCCCCACCGCGAGTTCACTTTCGGAGATCTCTCCCCGGTCCGCGCCCCCGTCAACCGCATTGCCCGGGTGGGTCCCGTTTGCCCGCCACGGGTGGACCTGAGGTGTCACGGCCCCCGCACGCGCGTGATCCTCGAAGGGCACTGTCGATGACGGACCGCAGTCTCGAGGCCCTGGGGCTGGACGCCGTTCCGGCGGAAGACCCGCTGGCCTATCCGGGCCTGCCGGTGACCGAGCCCTCCCTGCTGACCGGCGACGAGCTGCTGCGGCTGGACGTACGGCCGCGGCGGCTCGGCGAGTGGTACGTGAAAGAGCGGCGGCAGCCGCTGGACGAGGTGCTCGCCCGCCTCGGCCGGGCCTCCGCCGGGCGCCGCCACCCGGTGCTGGCGGTCGGCTCCAACGCATCGCCCGCGCAGGTCGGCCACAAACTCACCCGCTGCGGCGTCCCGGCCGTCGTGCCGATGGTCCCGGTTCGGGTGCGCGGCGTCGGCGTCGGCTGCTCGGGCCACATCAGCACGGCCGGCTATGTGGCGGGGGCACCGTACGCGGCCCCCGGGGCACAAGCGGTCCTGGTCGTCTCGTGGCTGGACCCGGTCCAGCTCGCGGCCCTGGACGGCACGGAGTTCCACTACGCGCGAGTGCTGCTGCCCGGCGCGGCGTTCGCGATGACGATGCCGTCCGGCGAGCGGCTGAGCGGCGCCTATACATACGTCAGTGCGCACGGCGTCCTGCGCGGGCCGGACGGCACCCCGCGCTCCGGCGGCGTCGCCCAGAGGCAGCTCCTCGCAGCCCTGCTGGCCGGCTCCGCCCGGCTGCGCACACTGCTGGGGCCGGATCCGGCGGCGTGGGTGGAAAGGGCGCGGGCGGACCGGGCGGTGCGGGAGCGGGGGACGCAGATCTTCGGCGAGGAGGGATGGGTGCGGCGGCGGACCGGCCTTGCGGCGTACGCGGACACGGCGGCCGAGCCGCGGCGGTACGACGATCTGCCGCCGCTGGGCGGCGGCTCGCTTGGCATGTAGCGCTGGGGCCTTGGACCGGCCCGACGCTGTGGCCGGAGCGTTATACCTTGCGGGGAACCGTCAAACCCCGGATATCCTCCTAACTCTTACGGGGGCGATCGGCAGCAATGCCGCTGCCCCGACGACCCGAAAGCCGATGGGGCTGCAGAATGATCGAGGCAGTCGGCCTGACAAAGCGCTACGGCGCCAAGACAGCCGTGTACAACCTTTCCTTCCAGGTGCGGCCGGGGGCCGTCACCGGCTTCCTCGGGCCCAACGGCGCCGGCAAGTCCACCACCATGCGCATGATCCTCGGCCTCGACCGGCCGACCGAGGGGCAGGTGACCATCGGCGGCCGGCCCTTCCGGCAGCTGCCCAACGCGCCGCGCCAGGTCGGTGCGCTGCTGGACGCCAAGGCGGTGCACGGCGGACGCAGTGCGCGCAGTCATCTGCTGTCGCTGGCACAGCTGTCGGGCATCCCGGCGCGCCGCGTCGACGAGGTACTCGGGGTCGTCGGTCTGCAGGACGTGGCCAAGCGGCGCTCCAAGGGCTTCTCGCTCGGTATGGGGCAGCGGCTCGGCATCGCCGCCGCGCTCCTGGGTGATCCGCAGGTGCTGCTGTTCGACGAGCCGGTCAACGGCCTCGACCCCGAGGGCATCCTCTGGGTCCGCAATCTGATGAAGCAGCTGGCCTCCGAAGGCCGTACCGTCTTCGTCTCCTCGCATCTGATGAGCGAGATGGCGCTCACCGCCGACCACTTGATCGTGATCGGCCGCGGGCAGCTGATGGCGGACATGAGCGTCAAGGACTTCATCTCGCACAACTCCGCGGACTTCGCGCGGGTGCGTACGCCGCACACCGAGCCGCAGCAGCGCGAGAAGCTCTCGGCCGCGCTGACCGAGGCCGGCGGGCAGGTGCTGCCCGAGCAGGACGGCGCGCTGAGGGTGACCGGGCTGACCCTGCCGCGGATCAGCGATCTCGCGCACGAGGCGGATGTGCGGCTGTGGGAGCTGTCGCCGCACCAGGCCTCGCTGGAGGAGGCGTACATGCGCATGACGCAGGGCGCCGTCGACTACCGCTCGACCGCGGACCAGAAGTCGGGGCTGATGCAGCAGCCGCCGATGGGGTACCTGCCGCCGCAGCAGCAGATCCCCGAGGTGCCGCAACACGGCTTCTACGCCCCGCCGCCGCCTGCGCCGGGCCAGAACCCGTACGCGCCCGGCGCGCCGGTCACCGGTCCCCCTGTGGCCCCCGCCGCCCCGCCCGTCGCCCCGTCGGCCGCTGCCGCCGCCCCCGCCGACCTGAACAAGCCCGAGGACGCCCGATGACCACCCCCTACCAGCAGCAGGGCGCCCCCGTCGCCTCGTACGCCTCCCCCATCCCGGTGCGCAGCGCCCACCTCGGCGACGCCCTGGCCTCCGAGTGGACCAAGATCCGCTCGGTGCGCTCCACGATGTGGACCCTCGGCGTGATGATCGTGCTGATGCTCGGCATCGGTCTCGGGGTCGCGGCCATCGTCTCGTCGCAGGATGTCCGGGTGGAGGGCGAGTCGGCGCTCGGCCTCGGCTTCTTCGGCGTACTGCTCGGTTCGATCTGTGTGATGACGCTCGGCGTGCTCACCATCGCGTCCGAGTACGGCACCGGCATGATCCGTACGACTCTGACCGCCTGCCCCAGCCGGAGCCGGGTGCTGATCGCCAAGTCCCTCGTGTTCTTCCTGCTGGTCTTCACCCTCACGACCGTGATCGCCGCGCTCGTCGCCGCGATCCAGACGTCGATGGTGGACGCGGACGAGCCGACCGGGGGGCAGTGGCTGCAGTCCACCGTGGGGGTGGGGCTCTACGTCGCGACGCTCGGACTGCTGTCCCTCGCTGTCGGTGCGATGATCCGGCACTCGGCGGGCGCGATCACGATCATGATCGGCGTGATGCTGCTGCCGCTCGTGGCGGCCATGTTCATGTTCTCGGAGTCGCTCTCGGACGTGCAGGACTTCCTGCTGCGATACGCGATCCCGAGCCAGCTCATCGGCGTCTACGGACAGGCCGCCGACGGCTCCGGTTCCGGTCCGGTCGGCTGGGAGCCGGTGTGGATCATTCTCGGCGTGACCGCGGTCGCGATGGCCGGAGCGTTCGCGACGATCAACAGCCGCGACGTCTGACCCTCAGTACCTCGGCGCGTTACGGGACCGCTGCACCCTCGTGGTGCGGCGGTCCTTCGCGTTCCAGCACGCCTTGTGCCAGTGCCGGCGGTCGTCGACACCGGCATGCTCGGGCCAGGCCACCACATGCGGCACCCCCGAGGGGATCTCCTGGTCGCAGCCCGGGCATCGGTACCGCTTGCCGTCGGCGGCGGCGCCCGCGACATGGCGCACCGACCACTCCTCGCCCTGCCAGGACTCGGCTCTGCCGAAGCCTCCGTACCGCTCCCCCGGCTCGCCTGAGCGATCGGTCGGCTTCTCGCCGCCACGGGGGCGGTTGCGGCGCGGAGACACGTGACACCTCACGGGGCAAGTCCGGACAGTTCCCTTCCAGCGTAAGGGCCGAAGTCACGGGTACCCGCCCCCGCAGCATGAGACCGTGGCTCAAATCAGGCGCAGTTACCGGACAATCGCAACAACTTTGCGCCTACCCGTGCCTTTGGCACGTGTCAGGCGTTGTTGCCAGTGGGGGAGTGACGCGTCGGCCGCAAGGAGGCAGATGGCGATGCGCGTTGGAACTTTCGTACTGGCGGCTCAGTTTCCGGGCCAGGGGCAGGGGGAGGCGCTGCACCGCGCGGTGCGCTCCGCCGAGGTCGCGGAGGAGTCCGGGCTGGACTCCGTGTGGCTGGCCGAGCACCATTTCGTTCCGTACGGGGTGTGCCCGTCGGCGGTGACCCTTGCGGCCCTGCTGCTCGGGCGTACGCGGCGGATCCGGGTCGGCACGGCCGTGAGCGTCCTGCCGAGCGCCCATCCGGTGGCGCTGGGCGAGCAGGCCGCTCTGCTGCATCTCACCTCGGACGGACGGTTCTCGCTCGGGGTGGGCCGCGGTGGGCCCTGGGTCGACCTGGAGGTGTTCGGCGCCGGCCTCGCCGCGTACGAGACGGGCTTCCCCGAATCCCTCGATCTGCTGCTGCGCTGGCTGCGCGAGCCCCAAGTCGGTGCGCAGGGTGAGCGGTTCGGCTTCCGTCCGGTGCCGGTCGTGCCCCGGCCCGACGAGCTCATCGACGGCCCGCCCGGCGGGCCCGAGGTCATCGTCGCATGCACGTCGCCGAAGAGCGTGCGTCTCGCCGCGGAGCGCGGGCTGGCGATGCTGCTCGGGATGCACTGCGGCGACGAGGAGAAGGCGGACATGGTCGCTCTGTGGCGCACACACGCGCTGGCAGCCGGCCACGCGCCCGAGACGGTCGCTGCGGCCGGCCATGTGTCGGCCGGTCTGGTGCAGATCGGCGACCACAGCCGTGAGGCCACCGAAACCCTGGTGAAGGCGATGCCCGGCTGGCTCAGGCAGGGCCTGGAAGCCCATGTCACCGTCGACGGCCGGCACCGGGCGATGCGCGACCCGGTGGCGTACACCGAACTGCTCTGCACGCTGCATCCCGTGGGCCCGCCCCGGCGTGCGGCGGACCGGCTCGCGGCGACCGCCGAGCGCACCGGGATCACTCGTTTCGCACTGCTCGCCGAGGGCTCGGGCGACCTCGCCGCCACCGAGGAGAACGTACGGCGGCTGGGCACGGAGGTACTGCCCCTGCTCGGCTGAGGACACAGTGCGACCCGCAGGTCCGGGTCCGGGTCGTCCGGGAGGTGCTGCCGCTCCGACATCAGTTGCACCTCCCGCGATGGGGAGCGGCAGCAAAGACTTCAGCAGTCGCGCAGTTCGGGCGACTGATTGAGCAGCTGACCCCGTACGGAGGTGAAGCGGGCGAGCCGCTCGTCGACCGAAGAGTCCAGCGGGAACACCGCGACGCGGTGGCAGTTCTGGAATGCCAGACGCACCCCGAAGTGCCGTTGCAGCGCACCGCGAATCGCGTCACTCGCGAGCGCGCGCAGCAGCTGACCACGTGCCTGCTCGTCCGGCGGAGGCGTCTGGTTGTCGGCGAAGTCCCCGCCGTCCACCTTCAGCTGAGCCACCAGAGAACTGATCATCTCCCATGCGTAGGGCAGGGAGGTCCGGACGCAGTCGACGAAAGCGGCTTCGTCGACCTCGCCTCGCTCGGCCTGTTCCAACAGCGCCGGTGAGACGTCGAGCGACATGGGTTCTCCTCTCGCGGCCCCGCCGAACGGGGCCTTACGGGCAGGGAAGGAGGAAGCGGACGTGCACCGACATACCAACGGCACACGACAACGCAGAGTGCATGCGCCGCGACCTCCCGCTTCCACGGTAAGTGCGCTGTCCGGAGCGCACCAGGAGATTGGGAACACAACCGGCCAAATAACGAAGGGTGCTTCCAGGGCGAATCGCGCGCAACGCCGTGTGTCGAGTAGCGTTGCCGACCATGCGTCTCGTCATCGCCCGCTGCTCCGTGGACTACGCGGGCCGGCTCACCGCCCATCTGCCCTCCGCCCCCAGGTTGATCCTGGTCAAGGCCGACGGGAGCGTCTCGATCCATGCCGACGACCGAGCGTACAAACCACTGAACTGGATGTCACCGCCGTGCACGCTGAAGGAGGGCGACGACAGCGTGTGGACCGTGGTGAACAAAGCGGGCGAGAAACTGATCATTACGATGGAGGAAATCCTCCATGACTCGTCGCACGAACTCGGTGTCGACCCCGGCCTGATCAAAGACGGCGTGGAAGCGCACCTCCAGGAGCTTCTCGCCGACCGGATCGAGACACTCGGCGAGGGATACAGCCTGATCCGGCGCGAATACCCCACCGCCATCGGCCCTGTGGACATCCTCTGCCGGGACGCCGACGGCTCGACGATCGCGGTGGAGATCAAGCGGCGTGGCGAGATCGACGGCGTGGAGCAGCTCACCCGCTATCTGGAGCTGCTGAACCGCGACCCGCATCTGGCGCCGGTGAAGGGCGTGTTCGCGGCGCAGGAGATCAAGCCCCAGGCACGGGTACTGGCGACGGACCGCGGCATCGGCTGTGTGGTGCTCGACTACGAAGCGCTGCGGGGCATCGAGGACGACAAGCTGCGCCTCTTCTGAGATTCGTCAGCTGAGTGAACATTGACCGGCCCCGGGCGCGCGCAGCGGCTCCGGGGCCGCGGTGTTGCGTGAGGGGCACGGGTTGTTCCCGGGCCGCGCGGGCGGCGCGCATCGCGGCGACGGCGGACTGACGCGAGGACCGCCATGGAGTGCCGGGCGCACGGGCGGGGCACAGGACTCCCGTCCCCGGTGGCGGGTCGCCCGGGACCACGTGCCGCGCAGCGCGGCCGCGTAAGCACGGCCGACGACGGACGTACCGTCCGGCAGACCGTCCCTCAGGGGCCCGAACCGGCGGACCGCCACGCCCGATCCGGTACCGCACAGCACCCCCGTGACAGGCCGGTCCCGACAGGGCCACGCCCCGCAGCAGGCCGGCGGAACGCCCCGCACGGCCGGAACGGGCAGGGGCGGACCGGCGCCCCGGCCCGTTGCCCCGTCAGATCACCGGCGTGGTGTAACTCTCGGAGTCCGAGGTCGTGGAGGCGCTGCTCGTCACCGATTCGCTGCCGCCGGGCGAGGACGGCGTCGCGGTCGGAGTCGGCGTGGGGGTCGGAGTCGGGGTGGGGGTCGGCGTCGGCGTCCGTGTCGGGGTCCTCGTCGGAGTCGGCGACTTCGTCGGCTTCGAGGACGGCTTCGAGGACGACGGCCCGGTGCCCGGCGTCGACGCACTCGACGACGGCCCCTCCCCCGGCGCCGACGGGCCGCCCGTCGACGAACTCGGGCTCGGCGAGACCGAGTCCGAGGGCTTGGCGCTCTTGTCCTTGTCGTCCTTGTCCTTGTCCTCGTCGGCCGGCGCACCGTCTGCCGGATCCGAGGTGTCCCAGCCGTCCGCGCTGTCGTCCTCGTTCACGGACTGGCCGGTCCCGATGTCGTCGCTCGGTGTCTCCTCCTTGTCGGAGACCGTGCCGAGGGTGACCACCGTGCCCAGAACGGCGGCAAGCAGGGCGCCCGCGCCCGCCGCGACCATGTTGCGCCGGGCGCCGAAGAGCACGGCACGGCGGCCCGTGGGCCGGTCGTCGTCCGAGGGCGTCTCGCGCCGGGTCACGACCGTCTGCGGCTCGTTCGCGGGCAGAGCCCGCAGCGGCGATGTCCTGGCAACCGACTCCAGGGCGGCGAGGGCCCGGGCGGCCGGGACACCGCGCGGCGGAGAGACGGGCTCCGCCGGCCGTTCGGCGGCCGGCTGCTCGTCGCCCGGGGTGCCGCCGACCGGCGACGTGCCCTCCGCACGGTCCGCGACAAGGGCCAGCGCGCGCCGTCCCGCGACCGTGCCGTTCTTGTCGGCCAGCGCGCCGCGCATGCCGATGGATGCCTCCAGTTCGGCCCTGGCCCGGTCCAGACTTCCGGTGCACAGCGCCAGAACGCCCAACTCGTGGTGGAAGTACGCCTCTTCGGCGACCTCACCGGATATTCGGGCGGCTTCGGAGCCGGCCCGCAGCGCACGCTCCCATGCTCCCCAGTGCTGTCCCGCGGCGAACGCGGGCGCGGCGCTGCGTGCGAGCAGGACGGCCGTGCTGGGGTGTCCGGGCTCGCGGCCCGGCACCAGCGTGCCGAGAGCGGCCATGATCGCGTCCGCCTCGGCGACGGCACGCTCCGGAGTCACCGAGGGATGCCCCGCCCACCAGGCATAGTGCTGGGCCGCGGTGTGGGCGGTGGCGGCCGCGTCCTCCGCGTAGCCCTTCTCGGTGAGCTGAGCGAGGACTCCCGCGGCCAGCCGGTAGCGGGAGCCGACCGGAGTGAGCAGTCCGCAGCTCATCAGTTCGCCGAGTGCGGCGTCGGCGTGGGTGTCGCCCACCAGCGCCGGCAGATGCGCCTGGTGCGGGACCTCACCGCCGAGGGCGACGGCGAACCGCAGCGTCTGGCGGGCGGATTCGCTGAGCCGGGAGGCGAGCAGCGAGGAGGGCGCGGCGCCCTCCCCCAGCGACGGCAGCGGAACGTCCTTGCCCTGGGCCGCGGCGAAGGGCGCGAACTCCTCGAACGCCTCCGGGTCGGCGCGCAGGCTGTCGCACTGCCGGAGCAGCGCACCGGCCTGCACGAAGCGCAGCGGCAGTCCTTCGGACTCGAACCAGAGGTCACCGGCCCAGTTCTGCTCGTCCTCGCTGAGCGGCCGGTCGACCGTGCGCTCCAGCAGGTCCAGGGCCGCGGCCCGGCCCAGACCGCTGAGCACGACCTCTTCGAGGTGCGGGTCAGAGGCGGGCGGGGGGACGTCGGGGGTTGCCGCGACGAGGAAGGCGCACTCGGGAGCGGCGTCCAGCAGCTCGCCGAGCGTGGCCTCGCCGAACTCGAGATCGTCGAGGAGGACGATCGCGCCGATGTCACGGACGTAACCGGCGAACGCCTCGGGTTCCGGCCGGTGCCGGGGCGCGGCGTACACGGTGGCGAACAGCTCCTGGAGCAGTTCGGCGGGGGTGCGGTGGAAGCCGCTGAGCCGAACGACGCCGTCGGGCGCGAGGCCCCCGCAGCGCTCGGCGACGGCATCGAGCAGGGCGCTGCGGCCGGAGCCGGCGGGACCGGTCAGCCGCACGGAGCGGCCGCGGCCCAGCAGGCGTACGAGCCGCTCGCGCTCCTCCTCCCGCTCCAGCAGCGGGAGCCGCGGCGAGGCGGGTCCCGGCGGTACGGGCGGCTGCGCGGCACGCTGGAACTCGGCGCGCTCGGCGGCGGTGCGCCGGGCGGGCGGTCCGGGCTGCTCCCCCGGCGGGCAGGGTTCGATCTCGCTGCCGTCGACCGGGTTGACGGTGAGCAGGAAGTCGCCCGCGACGAGCCGGACCGTACGGACGGGTGCCGGCAGGGACGGTGCGCGGTCCGGCGTGATGGCATCACGCGGCGGACGAGCCGGTCCCGCGCCGTCGCCGAAGCTGTCGTTGTCCATGGTCAAAGCCCCCAGATGCGGTTAGCTCTAGCCTTGCTCCGCCAGGACCGGGAAATCCTGGTGCCGGAGCCGCGTGCGAATGCCCTCCCGGCCTGTCTGCACGCCCGCTGACGCTTCGGGTCCGGTGCCTGCCTCACGGGTCCGTCGAAAGGGCAGGCGATCGAACCCTAGACGTTCGCACGGCATCGCGAAACCGCCGGGGTCTCCCCCGCCCGGGACGTGACCGTCTCGTGAGGATTCCCTGCTCGTAGCGGTCAGACCCGGGGGAGCGATTCGGCCGCGATACCGCCTTCGATGGCGAGGATGCGATGCAGCCGGGTGGCCACCAGCAGGCGCTGCATCTGCGGCGGTACGCCGCGCAGCACCAGTCGGCGGCCGCACCGGCCGGCCCGCCGGTGCGCGCCCATGATGACCCCGAGCCCGGTGGCGTCCCACGAGTCGAGATGTGTCAGGTCGAGCACCAGGTCGCCGACTCCGTCGTCGACGGCCGAGTGCAGCACCGTACGGGCGTCCGCCGCGCTGCGGACGTCGAGGCGGCCCCCGACGACCAGCTCGGTGTGGTCGCCCCTGATGTGCATATGCGCTCCCCGAGAGTGCTCTGTGACGTCACGTCTTTCTTTGCAACCACTGACTGCCGCAAGGCCGAGGCGGTTGCTGCTTGTAAGCGAACCGATACCGAAATCACCCCGGAGGGTGATGGTGGATCAGTGCTTGTAGAAGCCCTGCCCGCTCTTGCGGCCGATGTCACCCGCATCCACCATCCGGCGCATCAGCTCCGGCGGGGCGAACTTCTCGTCCTGGGACTCGGTGTAGATGTTGCTGGTGGCGTTCACCAGGATGTCCACACCGGTCAGGTCGGCGGTGGCGAGGGGCCCCATGGCGTGGCCGAAGCCCAGCTTGCAGGCGATGTCGATGTCCTCGGCGGTGGCCACGCCCGATTCGTACAGCTTCGCGGCCTCGACGACGAGCGCCGAGATGAGGCGGGTGGTGACAAAACCGGCGATGTCGCGGTTCACGACGATGCAGGTCTTGCCGACCGACTCGGCGAACTCACGTGCGGTGGCGAGGGTTTCGTCGCTGGTCTTGTAGCCGCGCACCAGCTCGCACAGCTGCATCATCGGCACCGGCGAGAAGAAATGGGTGCCGACGACGCGCTCCGGACGCTCCGTCACCGCCGCGATCTTGGTGATCGGGATGGCGGAGGTGTTGGAGGCGAGCACGGCGTCGTCCCGGACGATCTTGTCGAGAGCCCGGAAGATCTCGTGCTTGACCTCGAGCTTCTCGAAGACGGCCTCGACGACGATGTCCGCGTCGGCGACGGCGTCCAGGTCGGTCGAGGTGGTGATACGCGCCAACGCCGCGTCGGCGTCGGCCTCTTCGAGCCTGCCCTTGGCCACGAACCGGTCGTAGGAAGCCTTGATGCCGTCCAGGCCGCGGGTCAGGGCCGCGTCGGTGACATCCCGCAGAACGACGTCCCAGCCCGCCTGGGCGGAGACCTGCGCGATACCGGACCCCATGAGTCCGGCCCCGATGACGGCGAGCTTCCTGGCCACTGCGGCACTCCTTAACAACTGTTTACATGTGGGCTCTCTGCCGGAGGTTAGCGCCCGTGAGGGGCTGTCGGGTGGGGAAGAGATGCGCGTCACGTCTCGTATTGCGGACATCACACTGACGAGGGTGCGCCCGGTGGCTCCGAGCGGCGTGCGGCGGCGCCCGGGGTGACGGTGGGCACACGTCCCTGCCCCCCGCGCCGTGCGTAACTAGGCTGGCCTCATGGTCAATCTGACGCGCATCTACACACGTACCGGCGACAAGGGCACCACCGCCCTCGGCGACATGAGCCGCACCGCCAAGACCGATCTGCGGATCTCCGCGTACGCCGACGCCAACGAGGCCAATGCCGTCCTCGGCACGGCCATCGCACTGGGCAATCTGGGCGAGGATGTCGTGAAGGTCCTCGTCCGGGTGCAGAACGACCTGTTCGACGTCGGCGCGGATCTGTCGACGCCGGTGGTCGAGGACCCCAAGTACCCGCCGCTGCGGGTGGAGCAGTCGTACATCGACAAGCTGGAGGCCGACTGCGACCGCTTCCTGGAGGAGCTGGAGAAGCTGCGCTCCTTCATCCTTCCGGGTGGCACTGCGGGCGCGGCGCTGCTCCACCAGGCCTGCACGGTGGTCCGGCGGGCGGAGCGTTCGACGTGGGCGGCGCTGGAGGTGCACGGCGAGACGATGAACGCGCTGACGGCGACGTATCTCAACCGGCTCTCCGACCTGCTGTTCATTCTGGCGAGGACGGCGAACAAGGAGATCGGCGACGTCCTGTGGGTACCGGGCGGGGACCGCTAGGAACGGTCCACCCGGACCGGCTCGCGCTCCCCGGCGCGGTCCGTGTCCGTGCCCTGCGCCGGGGCCTTCCTCGGCCAGAGCGCATAGCTGAGCGCGATCAGACCGTGAATGCCGACCGCGCGCCACGAGGCGTACATCCAGTCCCGCAGTGAACCGGTGCGGCTCGCGTCACCCACGTACCAGACGGCCAGCTGCAGCAGCACCGTGGCGACGGCCCCCGCGATCAGCGTGCCGAGCCAGATCCTGCCCTCGTGGCGCGCCCTGGCCATGCCGTACTTCGGCGGTCCCACCGGGCGCGGGGCACCGCCGAAGCGGTGGGCGGCGTGGCCGTCCAGCCACTTGATCGTGCGGTGGCCGTGGCCGACGGTGAAGCCGATGTAGAGCGCGGCCAGACCGTGCTTCCAGCTGGGTTCGGCGCCGTTCTTGAGGTCGATCGCGGTGACCACCAGCAGCACGACCTCGAGCAGCGGCTCCATCAGCAGCACGGCCGCGCCCAGCCTGCGCATCTTCGCCAGGTACCGCAACGCGAGCCCGAGGGCCAGCAGCACCCAGAATCCGACCTCGCAGACAACGATCAGCGTGACGATCACGGCAGTCTCCCTTCCTTCCCGTCCAGACTCCCGGCGCCGGAGGCACGAATCGTCGTCGCCAGTGACGAAGTGGCACTGCATCCTTCGATGTAGTGGGGCATCCGTCCGTGCGATGAGGCAGGCCGGGGCCCGGTCCGTGTTTGATGGAGGGGTGACCTTCCCCCGCCCGCACCGCGACGATGTCTTCCTCGCGGTCGCCGGTCTGCTCATCGGCCTGCTGCTGTGGTCCCTCGGGCTGCACAGCCGGGGCGCCCCCGCCCTGTTGCCCGCGTGGACGGCGCTGGTGCCGCTGACGGTGATGGCCGCACTGGAGCTGGTGCGCAGGATCATGCCCCGTACCGTGCTGAACATCGGTACGGTCGCGGTCGTCGCGGACCAGTTCACCCCGGGCAACATCGCGACGGTCGTCATGTTCGCGGACCTCGTGTATGCGGCCGTGCTGTACGGAACCCCCGCCACCGCCCGCCGTGTCCCGGTGACGACCGGCCTGATCAGCATCGGGGTGACCATCGGCTTCCTGGCCTGGCTCCGGGATCCGGTGGCGCTGCTCATCGGCGTGGTGACGGCGCTGGTGTCGTTCTTCCCTGCGGTCACCGGTGTGATCGTGCGCAATCACCGCGACGCCGCGGACTCGGCCCGGCTGCGTGCCGAGCAGACAGCGCTGCTCGCGGAGATGGACCGGGCCCAGGCCGTGGTGGCCGAGCGTGCCCGGATGGCCCGTGAGCTGCACGACATGGTGGCCAACCATCTGTCGGCCATCGCGATCCACTCCACGGCCGCGCTGTCGCTCGACGATGCGGCGACCACCCGGCAGGCGCTGGGGGTGATCCGGGAGAACAGCGTCGAGGGGCTGGCGGAGATGCGCCGGCTGATCGGGCTGCTGCGGGACAGCAGCGGCGACGCCGAGCCGGCCGCGGCTCCCACGCTGGACGGTCTCGAGGCGCTGGTGGAGCAGGCGAGGAGCAACGGCGGGTCGAGCGGGCTGACCTTCGCACTCGACGACCGCAGGGACAGAGGAGAGCGGCTGCCCGCTCCGGTCGAGCTCGCGGCGTACCGGATCGTCCAGGAGTCGCTGACCAATGCGATCAAGCATGCGGCAGCGGGTGAGGTGCAGATCAGCGTGTCCGGTGCGACGGGTGAGCCGCTGGTCGTGACGGTGACCAGTCCGTTCGGGCAACGGCAGGGACCGCGCGCCCCCGGCTCCGGAGCCGGTCTGGTCGGTATGCAGGAGCGGGTGGCCCTTCTGGACGGGACGTTCGAGGCCGGTCCGGCCGCCGGTCCGCCCGGGGGGCCGCAGAAAGTCTGGTGTGTACGGGCGGAGCTGCCCCCGCTGAACGACAAGGAGCCCTCGGCATGACGTCCCCCGCAGTTCCGCCGCACGAGCCCGGCAGGGACGGCCCGCACACCATCAGCGTGCTGGTGGCCGAGGACCAGAGCGCCGTGCGCGCGGGTCTGGTCCTGATCCTGCGCAGCGCTGCGGACATCGAGGTGGTCGGCGAAGCCGCGGACGGCGAGGAGGCGGTACGGCTGGCCCGTGAGCTGCGCCCCGATCTGGTGCTGATGGATGTGCAGATGCCGAAGCTGGACGGGGTCTCGGCGACCCGGCAGGTGACGGCCGAGCGGCTGGCGGACGTGCTCGTACTGACGACGTTCGATCTCGACGAGTACGTCTTCGGGGCGCTGCGGGCCGGGGCCTCCGGCTTTCTGCTGAAGAACACCGAAGCGAAGGATCTGCTCGATGCGGTGCGCACGGTGGCGCGCGGCGAAGGGCTGATCGCGCCCGCCGTGACGCGCAGGCTGATCGCGGAGTTCGCCTCGGCCGCACCGGTACGGCCGGCGGACGCGCCGGACCCGGCCGTTCTCGATGCGCTGACGCGACGGGAGCGCGAGGTGCTCTCGTGTCTCGGCGCGGGGCTGTCGAACGCCGAGATCGCCGGCCGGCTGTCGATGGCGGAGACCACGGTGAAGACGCACGTCAGCCGTCTGCTGGGGAAGCTGGAGCTGCGCAGCCGGGTCCAAGCAGCCGTGCTGGCCCAGGAGTTGGGGGTCTGAGGAACAGGCGCGGATCCACGTTCGACTTTGGTCTGGACCTATTGACGATTGGTCCAGACCTTCCTACGCTCGCCGCACGGCACACTGCGGTGAGCCCCGCCGAGTGCCTGCACGGACCAACCCCCTTACTGTCCGTACGCATCTCGAGGAGCACCCTTGAGTACGAGTACCCCCCGCACCAGACGCAGATTCCGATCCAGAGCGACGGCGGGACTCACCGCCCTGCTGCTCCCCCTGGCCGCCATGGTCGGCCTCGCCACGCCGGCCCAGGCGGCCACGTCCGCGACCGCCACCTACACCAAGGTCCAGGACTGGGGCACCGGCTTCGAGGGCAAGTGGACGGTGAAGAACACCGGCACCACCTCGATCGCCTCCTGGACCGTGGAGTGGGACTTCCCCTCCGGGACGTCCGTCACCTCCGCCTGGGACGCCGACGTCACCAGCGCCGGCACCCACTGGACGGCCAAGAACAAGAGCTGGAACGGCACGCTGGCCCCCGGCGCCTCCGTCTCGTTCGGCTTCAACGGCGCAGGCCCCGGCTCGCCGGGCAACTGCAAGATCAACGGCGGCTCCTGCGACGGCGGCAGCGTCCCCGGGGACAACCCGCCCTCCGCCCCCGGCACCCCGTCCGCGAGCAACATCACCAACACCGCGGTGACGCTGAGCTGGACCGCGGCCACCGACGACAAGGGCATCAAGAACTACGACGTCCTGCGCGACGGCACCACGGTCGCGACCGTCACCGGGCTCACGTACACCAACACGGGGCTGACCGCCGGCACCGACTACTCGTACACCGTGCGGGCGCGTGACACCGCCGACCAGACCGGACCCGTCAGCGGCGCGCGCGCCGTGCGGACCACCGGCGGCGGCACCGACCCGGGCCCCGGCCCCGGTGGCAAGGTCAAGCTGGGCTACTTCACCGAGTGGGGTGTCTACGGGCGCAACTACCACGTGAAGAACCTGGTGACCTCCGGCTCCGCGTCGAAGATCACGCACATCAACTACGCGTTTGGCAATGTCTCCGGCGGCCGCTGCACCATCGGTGACGCCTACGCCGACTACGACAAGGCGTACACCGCCGACCAGTCCGTCGACGGCGTCGCCGACACCTGGGACCAGCCGCTGCGCGGCAACTTCAACCAGCTGCGCAAGCTGAAGGCCAAGTACCCGCACATCAAGGTCCTCTGGTCGTTCGGCGGCTGGACCTGGTCCGGCGGCTTCGGCCAGGCGGCCGCCAACCCGACCGCCTTCGCGCAGTCCTGCTACGACCTGGTCGAGGACCCCCGCTGGGCCGATGTCTTCGACGGCATCGACCTGGACTGGGAGTACCCGAACGCCTGCGGTCTGTCCTGCGACGCCAGCGGCCCCGCCGCGTTCAAGAACATGATGCAGGCCATGCGCGCCAAGTTCGGTACGAACAACCTCGTCACGGCGGCCGTCACGGCCGACGCGTCGTCCGGCGGCAAGATCGACGCCGCCGACTACGGGGGCGCCGCGCAGTACGTCAACTGGTACAACGTGATGACGTACGACTTCTTCGGCGCCTGGGCGGCGCAGGGCCCGACGGCTCCGCACTCCCCGCTCACCTCGTACCCGGGCATCCCGCAGGCAGGCTTCAACTCCGCCGAGGCGATCGCCAAGTTCAAGGCGAAGGGCGTGCCCTCGTCGAAGCTGCTGCTGGGCATCGGCTTCTACGGGCGCGGCTGGACCGGCGTGACGCAGGCGGCACCCGGCGGTACCGCGACCGGCCCGGCCGCCGGTACCTACGAGCAGGGCATCGAGGACTACAAGGTCCTCAAGAACACCTGCCCGGCCACCGGGACGATCGCCGGCACCGCGTACGCCAAGTGCGGCAGCAACTGGTGGAGCTACGACACCCCGGCCACCGTCGGCTCCAAGATGAGCTGGGCGAACGGCCAGGGCCTGGGAGGCGCGTTCTTCTGGGAGTTCAGCGGCGACACGGCGAACGGAGAGCTGGTCAGCGCGATCAACAGCGGGCTGGGATAGCCGCACCCGGCACCTCGTGGCGCCAAGGGCCGTCAGCAGCCAGTCTGCTGACGGCCCTTCACTTCCAGTGGTAGCGTCCGGATCATGGCTGGATCACACGGGGGAACGGGCCGGCTGCTCGCGATCAGCGACCTTCATACGGCCTATCGGGACAATCGCGCGATCGTGGAAGGTCTGCAGCCGGACTCGCCCTCGGACTGGCTGCTCGTCGCCGGCGACGTCGGAGAACACATCGACGACATCGAACGGACGCTGGCCCTGCTCGCCGAGCGGTACGACACGGTGGTGTGGACGCCCGGCAACCACGAACTGTGGACACCCCGCGCCGATCCGGTCCAGTTACGCGGCCAGGAGCGGTACGAGCACCTGGTGGCGATCTGCCGCCGCCTCGGCGTCATCACCCCGGAGGATCCGTATCCGGTGTGGCACGGCGAGGGCGGCCCGGTCGTGATCGCCCCGCTCTTCGTGCTGTACGACTACAGCTTCCACGCGCCCGGCACCTCCACGAAGGAGGAGTCTTTGGCGGCCGCGTACCGCGCGGGTGTGGTGTGCAGCGACGAGTTCCTGCTGCACCCGGACCCGTATCCGAGCCGGGACGCCTGGTGCCGGGCCAGGCTGGAGATCACCGAGGCACGGCTGGCGCAGTGCGATCCGGCGCTGCCGACCGTGCTGGTCAACCACTTCCCGCTGACACGACACCCCACCGAGGTATTGCGCTACCCGGAGTTCGCGCAGTGGTGCGGCACCGTCGGCACCGCCGACTGGCATCGCAGATTCCGTGCGGTCACCGTCGTCTACGGGCATCTGCACATCCCGCGGACGATGTGGGCCGACGGGGTGCGGTTCGAGGAGGTGTCGGTGGGCTATCCGCGGGAGTGGAAGGAGCGGCCGGCGTCGGTGCGCGCGCCCCGGGTCATCCTGCCCGTGCCCGACCAGGCATGATGCCGTCCAGGCAGCATTGGCCCTCCCCCAGACTCCGTCCGGGGGGACCCCCACCAACGAGGCTGCTTATTCAGGCGACATTGACTCTCCCCCAGACTCCGTCCGGGGGGACCCCCACCAACGAGGCTGCTTATTCAGGCGACATTGACTCTCCCCCAGACTCCGTCCGGGGGGACCCCCACCAACGAGGCTGCTTATTCAGGCGACATTGACTCGTTGGCCGGGAGGTGCCGCTTCCAGCCAGGCGAGAAAGCCGGTCAGCGCGTCCTCGCTCATCGCCAGCTCCAGGCGGGTGCCGCGGTGCAGGCAGCCGAGCACGATCGCGTCGGAGAGCAGGGCCAGCTCCTCCTCACCCTCGGGACTGCGGCGCGCGAGCACCTCGATCGCCGAGCGCTCGAGGCCACGGCGCGGGCGGGGAGCGTACGAGAAGACCCGGAACCACTCGATCCGGTCGCCGCTGTAGCGGGCGACTCCGTAGACCCAGCCTTTGCCGGAGAGATCGGTCTTCTCCGGCACGTTCCAGCGCAGGCTGCAGTCGAAGGTGCCGCCCGAGCGCTGGATCAGCCGTCTGCGGAGCCCGAAGACGAACAACCCGATCACTACCAGTGCGACGACCAGGCAGCTCACAAGCAGAGCGAGGACCATCTCCACCGACCTCCTCGCATCGTCCCGTAGCCGAAATTCACATGCACCTGCATCGCCTCAGCCGCGGCAGGGTCTGGAGTGGATCCAACCCGGCCGCGGCTGAGGGACAAAACTGCCGGCGGGGCGACTAGTGCACCGCCACCGCACGCAGCCGGACATCGGCACGACGCTCGGCGGCACCGTCCGCGTCCGACTTGGCACGCTCCAGCGCACGCTCGGCGCGCTGGACATCGATCTCGTCCGCCAGCTCGGCGATCTCCGCAAGCAGCGACAGCTTGTTGTCCGCGAACGAGATGAAACCGCCGTGCACCGCGGCGACGACAGTCCTCGCCCCGTCATCGGAGGTCGTACGGATGGTCACCGGGCCCGACTCCAGCACACCGAGCAGCGGCTGGTGACCGGGCATGACGCCGATGTCGCCGGACGTGGTGCGCGCGACGACCAGGGTGGCCTCGCCGGACCAGACCTGCCGGTCGGCGGCGACCAGCTCGACGTGCAGCTCAGCAGCCAAGGGTGGCTCCTCGGGTCACCACCCGGCGGTTGTGCCGGGTGTTGGGTCATAAGTCTAGTAGGGCCCGGAAATACCGAAGCGTCCGGGCCGCCCCAGGCCTTCCGGCCTGGGCCTCCCCCGCCGGAGGCAGGGGAGGGGGGCGTACTGAAGGGGGCGGGGGCACCCGCCCCCTTCAGCGAGTCAGGGGACTCAGGAGACGCCGAGCTCCTTGGCGTTGGCCTTGAGGTCCTCGATGCCACCGCACATGAAGAACGCCTGCTCGGGGAAGTGGTCGTACTCACCGTCGCAGATCGCGTTGAACGCGGAGATCGACTCGTCCAGCGGCACGTCCGAACCGTCCACGCCGGTGAACTGCTTCGCCGCGTGGGTGTTCTGGGACAGGAAGCGCTCGACACGACGGGCACGGTGGACAACCAGCTTGTCCTCCTCGCCCAGCTCGTCGATACCGAGGATCGCGATGATGTCCTGGAGGTCCTTGTACTTCTGCAGGATGCCCTTGACGCGCATGGCGGCGTCGTAGTGGTCCTGCGCGATGTAACGCGGGTCCAGGATGCGGGACGTGGAGTCCAGCGGGTCCACCGCGGGGTAGATGCCCTTCTCGGAGATCGGACGGGAGAGAACCGTCGTCGCGTCGAGGTGGGCGAAGGTGGTGGCCGGCGCCGGGTCGGTCAGGTCGTCCGCGGGGACGTAGATCGCCTGCATCGAGGTGATCGAGTGACCACGGGTCGACGTGATGCGCTCCTGCAGCAGACCCATCTCGTCCGCCAGGTTCGGCTGGTAACCCACCGCGGACGGCATACGGCCGAGCAGGGTGGACACCTCGGAACCGGCCTGGGTGAACCTGAAGATGTTGTCGATGAAGAAGAGCACGTCCTGCTTCTGCACATCGCGGAAGTACTCCGCCATGGTCAGACCGGCCAGGGCGACGCGCAGACGGGTGCCCGGGGGCTCGTCCATCTGGCCGAAGACCAGCGCGGTCTTCTCCAGAACGCCGGACTCCTCCATCTCACCGATGAGGTCGTTGCCCTCACGCGTACGCTCACCGACACCCGCGAAGACGGAAACGCCCTCGTGGAGGTTGGCGACACGCATGATCAT
The DNA here is from genome assembly GCF_036057275.1 of Streptomyces sp. NBC_00390. NCBI lineage: Bacteria > Bacillati > Actinomycetota > Actinomycetes > Kitasatosporales > Streptomycetaceae > Streptomyces > Streptomyces sp. NBC_00390. Next base: position 2,763,784 of record NZ_CP107945.1, read on the forward strand.
TTCCTGGATCAGAACGGTCTTGCCGACACCGGCACCACCGAACAGACCGATCTTTCCACCCTTGACGTACGGGGTGAGAAGGTCGACGACCTTCAGGCCGGTCTCGAACATCTCGGTCTTGGACTCGAGCTGGTCGAAGGCCGGGGCCTTGCGGTGGATCGGCCAGCGCTCGCCGACGTTGGCGTTCTCCTCGGGGTGGTTCAGCACCTCACCGAGGGTGTTGAACACCTTGCCCTTGGTGAAGTCGCCGACCGGGACGCTGATGCCCGCGCCCGTGTCGGTCACCGGGGCCTGGCGGACCAGACCGTCGGTGGGCTGCATCGAGATGGTGCGGACGATGCCGTCACCGAGGTGCTGGGCAACCTCGAGCGTCAGCGTCTTCTTGGCGCCGTCCTGGGCCGGGTCGGCGACCTCGACGTGCAGCGCGTTGTAGATCTCCGGCATCGCGTCGACGGGGAACTCCACGTCGACGACCGGGCCGATGACCCGGGCGACGCGGCCCGTGGCGGCGGCCGTCTCAACAGTGGTCGTCATTACTTGTCACTCCCCGCGGTCGCGTCGGCCAGGGCACTGGAGCCACCGACGATCTCGCTGATTTCCTGGGTGATTTCGGCCTGGCGGGCCGCGTTGGCAAGTCGGGAGAGCGTGTTGATCAGCTCGCCCGCGTTGTCGGTCGCCGACTTCATCGCCCGGCGGCGGGCCGCGTGCTCGGAAGCGGCGGCCTGCAGCAGTGCGTTGTAGACACGGCTCTCGACGTAGCGCGGAAGCAGGGCGTCGAGGACGTCCTCCGCCGACGGCTCGAAGTCGAACAGCGGAAGGATCTCGCCCTTCGTACCGCTCTCCTCCGCCGCCTTCTCAAGGCTGAGCGGCAGCATCCGGTTGTCGACGGGGTTCTGCGTCATCATCGACACGAACTCCGTGAAGACGATGTGCAGCTCGTCGACGCCGCCCTCCGCGGTGTCCTTCTGGACAGCCTCGATGAGCGGGCCGGCGACCTTCTTGGCGTCCGCGTACTCCGGGCTGTCCGTGAACCCGGTCCACGAGTCCGTGACCTTGCGCTCACGGAAGCCGTAGTAGGCGACACCCTTGCGGCCGACGATGTACGTGTCGACCTCCTTGCCCTCGCCGCGGAGCCGCTCGGTGAGCCGGTCGGCCGCCTTGATGGCGTTGGAGGAGTAGCCGCCGGCCAGACCGCGGTCGCTCGTGATGAGCAGAACCGCGGCACGGGTCGGGGCTTCCGCCTCCGTGGTCAGGGGGTGCTTGGTGTTCGATCCGGTCGCCACCGCCGTGACCGCGCGGGTGAGCTCGGTCGCGTACGGCGTGGAGGCCGCCACCTTGCGCTGCGCCTTGACGATGCGCGAGGCGGCGATCATCTCCATCGCCTTGGTGATCTTCTTCGTCGCGGTGACGGACCGGATGCGACGCTTGTAGACCCGGAGCTGCGCTCCCATGAGTCAGGTCCCTTCCGTCGTCACTTCGAGACGTTGACGGTCGCCGGAGCGTCCTCGCCGAGCAGCTTGCCGTCGTGCGTCTCGAACTGCTTCTTGAACGTCGCAATGGAGTCCGCGACCTTGGTCAGGGTGTCGTCCGACATCTTTCCGCCCTCGCGGATCGACGTCATCAGGCCGCCCTCCTCGCGGTGCAGGTACTCCAGCAGCTCGCGCTCGAAACGGCGGATGTCCTGAACCGGGACGTCGTCCATCTTGCCGGTGGTGCCGGCCCAGACGGAGACGACCTGGTTCTCGGTCGACATCGGCTGGTACTGCGCCTGCTTCAGCAGCTCGACCATGCGCTTACCGCGCTCCAGCGAGGCCTTCGAGGCGGCGTCCAGGTCGGAACCGAAGGCGGCGAACGCCTCGAGCTCACGGAACTGGGCGAGGTCCACACGGAGGCGGCCGGAAACCTGCTTCATGGCCTTGTGCTGGGCGGAGCCACCGACACGGGAGACCGAGATACCGACGTTCAGGGCCGGACGCTGACCGGCGTTGAACAGGTCGGACTCCAGGAAGCACTGGCCGTCGGTGATGGAGATGACGTTGGTCGGGATGAACGCCGACACGTCGTTCGCCTTGGTCTCGACGATCGGCAGACCCGTCATCGAACCGGCGCCCATCTCGTCGGAGAGCTTCGCGCAGCGCTCCAGCAGACGGGAGTGCAGGTAGAAGACGTCACCCGGGTAGGCCTCACGGCCCGGCGGGCGGCGCAGCAGCAGCGACACGGCGCGGTAGGCGTCGGCCTGCTTCGACAGGTCGTCGAAGATGATCAGGACGTGCTTGCCCTGGTACATCCAGTGCTGACCGATGGCCGAACCGGTGTACGGCGCAAGGTACTTGAAGCCGGCCGGGTCGGACGCCGGGGCGGCGACGATGGTCGTGTACTCCAGGGCACCGGCCTCCTCCAGCGCGCCGCGCACGGACGCGATGGTGGAGCCCTTCTGGCCGATGGCGACGTAGATGCAGCGGACCTGCTTGTTCACGTCGCCCGAGCGCCAGTTGTCGCGCTGGTTGATGATCGTGTCGACGGCCAGGGCGGTCTTGCCGGTCTGACGGTCACCGATGATCAGCTGACGCTGACCACGGCCGATCGGGGTCATCGCGTCGACGGCCTTGTAGCCCGTCTCCATCGGCTCGTGCACCGACTTACGCACCATGACGCCGGGCGCCTGCAGCTCAAGCGCGCGGCGGCCGTCGGTCTCGATCTCGCCGAGGCCGTCGATCGGGTTGCCGAGCGGGTCGACAACACGGCCGAGGTAGCCCTCGCCGACGGCTACGGACAGGACCTCGCCGGTACGGGTGACCGGCTGACCCTCCTCGACGCCGCTGAACTCGCCGAGGATGATGGCACCGATCTCGCGCTCCTCGAGGTTGAGGGCGAGGCCGAGGGTGCCGTCCTCGAACTTCAGCAGCTCGTTTGCCATGGCCGAGGGAAGACCCTCGACCTTCGCGATGCCGTCGCCGGCAAGGCTGACCGTACCGACCTCCTCGCGCGAGGCCGCGTCCGGCTGGTACGACTGGACAAAGTTCTCCAGCGCGTCCCGGATCTCCTCCGGCCGGATCGTGAGCTCCGCCATCTGGGTTCCCTGCTCTCCTTGTTGGGCCCGAAGTTTCTTTGGGGGTCTGGGGGCCGACCCCCAGGAATCTTCTGCAATCTCTGCACGGCCCAACCGGGCCGCTTGCCATGCTTGTTGAATTGGTGCCGTCAGCCGGCGATGCGCCGCTTCGCCTCGGCGATCCGGTCCGCGATCGTGCCGTTGATGACCTCGTCGCCGACCCGCACCTGGATCCCGCCGAGGACCGACGGGTCCACCTCGAGGTTGAGGTGCATCTCGCGGCCGTACATCCGCGCCAGACCGGCGCCGAGGCGCTGCTTCTGCGCATCGGTCAGCGGTACCGCCGAGGTGACGACGGCCACCGTCCGGTCCCGGCGCGCCGCGGCGAGCGTGGACAGGGACTCGAGTCCCGCCTCCAGGCTACGTCCCCGGGGCTGGGTCACAAGACGGACAACCAGCCGCTCGGTGACCGGATCGGCCTTCCCGCCGAGCAGGCTGCGCAGCAGCTCACTCTTGGCGGACGCCGGCGCCGACCGGTCGGTCAGCGCGGAGCGCAGCTCGGTGCTGGAGCCGAGGATCCGGCCGAACCGGAACAGCTCGTCCTCGACGTCGTCGAGGACACCGGTCCGCTGCGCGGCGGTGAGGTCGGCGATGTTCGCCAGCTCCTCGAGCGCGTCGACCAGGTCACGCGACTGCGACCAGCGGGACCGCACCATGCCGGTGATCAGGTCGGCGGTCTCGCCGCCCACCTGCCCGCCGAACAGGCGCCCGGCCAGCTGGGCCTTGGCCTCGCCGGCCTGCGCCGGGTCGGTCAGGACCCGACGCAGCGACACCTCGCGGTGGAGCAGCGCGGTCACGGCGGCCAGCTCGTCCGCGAGCTTCTTCGCGTCGACCGACGTGTTGTCGGTCAGCGCGTCGAGGGACTCGCGTGCGGCGGCCAGCGCCTCGCGGCTCGCACCGTTCATCGGGTGGCCTCAGCCTTCGAAGCGCCGTCCTCGAGGGCCTCGAGGAAGCGGTCGATGGTGCGGCTCTGGCGGGCGTGGTCCTCGAGGGACTCACCGACCAGCTTGCCGGCCAGTTCGGTGGCGAGCTTGCCCACGTCCTGACGCAGCGCCGCGGCCGCGGCCTTGCGGTCGGCCTCGATCTGGGCGTGGCCGGCCGCGATGATCTCCTCGCGCTGCCGCTGGCCTTCCGCCTTCATCTCCTGGATGATCGCGGTGCCCTGCTCGGTGGCCTCCTGGCGCAGCCGCGCGGCCTCGTGACGGGCCTCGGCGAGCTGAGCCTTGTACTGCTCGAGTACGCTCTCGGCTTCGATCTTGGCCGCATCGGCCTTCTCGATGCCGCCTTCGATGGCCTCGCGACGCTCTTCCAGAACCTTGTTGATGTTCGGAAGAAGCTTCTTCGCGAGGAAGAAGAAGACGATAGCGAAGGAGATCAGGCCGATGACGAGCTCATCCGGGTGCGGAATGAGCGGGTTCTGCTCCTCCGCAGCCGCGAGCTGAACCAGAGGGTTCACATCAGTGCCTTCCGTAAAGAGGTTGGGCTGTCTTCGGATTACTGGCGGAAGACGAAGCCCATGACAATGCCGATGAGGGCGAGCGCCTCACAGAAGGCGAAACCCATGATCTGGTTGGTACGGATCAGACCGGCCGCCTCGGGCTGACGGGCGAGGGCCTGGGTGCCGTTACCGAAGATGATGCCGACGCCGACGCCGGGGCCGATCGCGGCAAGGCCGTAACCGATGGAGCCGAGGTTGCCGGTGACGGCGGCAAGGGTCTGGGACATGCCAGTTCTTCCTTCTCTTTCACGGACCGGTGGGGGTTGGCCACCGGACGTCTGTTGGGCAGGGGGTCGGGTCGCTCAGTGGCTCTTGGCGAGCGCGCCCTGGAGATAGCTGCAGGCCAGGAGCACGAAGACATATGCCTGAACAGCCTGGATGAAGAGCTCGAAGGCGGTCATCACGATGACCATCACGAACGACGTACCGGCGTAGATGATGCCGATGCCGTTCAGCAGGTACCAGCTGGCGAGCGTGAACATCACCAGCAGCATGTGACCCGCGAACATGTTCGCAAAGAGTCGGACCGCGTGCGTGAACGGCCGGATGATCAGGTTGGAGAAGAACTCCAGCACGACGATCAGCGGCAGGATCCAGCCAAGCGACTTGTCGTAGCCGGTGATGTTCTTCCAGGCACCGACGAAGCCGTGCGTCTTGAACGTCAGGCCGACCCAGATCACGTACACCAGCAGGGCCATGGCCGCCGGGTAGGCGATGATCGAGGTCACCGGGAACTGGGCCAGCGGGATCACGGCCCACATGTTCATGATCCAGATGAAGAAGAACAGGGAGACCATCAGCGGGACGTACTTCTCGCCGTCCTTCTTGCCGATGATCTCGTAGACGATCCCGCGGCGGACGAAGTCGTAACCCGCCTCACCGACCATCTGCATCTTGCCGGGGACCAGCTTCGGCTTGCTGAACGCGGCCCAGAAGAACCCGACGACAACCACCGAGGCGAGCAGCGCGAGCAGCATTGCCTTGTTGAACTCAAAGCTGCCGACGGTGAAGATGGGCTTGAAGAGGAAGGAATGCAGACCTGGTGCCGGGAAGCCACAGTCCCTGAAGATCTGGCAGCTTGCGTCAAAGGCGAGCATCTGGGGGTCAGCACTCACCGCGGGCTCCTTCAGCGTGGCGCATAGGTACGGCAACCTCGTTGTGTCGGCGCGGCGCGCAGCCGCGGTTCGGCACTGGACTGGTGTTTCGGATGTGGGAGCGGCTGTCAGGCGTTGAGCCTCGCGTTGGAACAGGCGTCAGCTCAGATGCCCGCGCCCGCAGTGCCGCAGTTGGCACCGGACGATAGCAGGAGAACGAACTGCCACTTATCCCGGCCCTACCTCTCACGTCGCCGAGCCCGTCTTCTCGGGCGCCCGGCCCTTCGCGGCTTCGGGATCGACGTAGAGGATCTTCGCCTTCATGTAAGCACGTGCCTGTGCGCCGACCCAGACAATGGTCGCCGCGAGGAGCGTGAAGGCGAAGGTCTTGGCGTCGAACAGGGTGGTGTCCTTGAAGACGGCCATGAAGACGAGGAGCAACAGCAGCTGGGCCGTGTACAGCATCAGGCCCATCGCCTGGAAGAGGTGCGGGAACGACTTCGCCGTCCGCTGGAGCACGACCATCCCGATCCCCATGAAGAGGATGACCACCAGGGTGCCGACCACCGCACCGAGCGCTCCCTTTCCACCGGCGACCACCCCGCTGATCACGGCGGCGATCACGCCGGCGGCTGCGGTGGGTACGGCGGCGAGGAGAAGAGTGCGTGCGTCATTGGACGGCATGGCGGCAGCTCCGCTTGCTGGTGGGGGCAGTGGTGTCGTCATGGACGAGCGTGATCCCGGTCCGAGATGTGCCTCGGGGCCAACGGACCGTCGCACTACGGTCCTTCGGCTCTGTCCTGGGTTCTCGTGAACGGTATCACAAACTATTTGATGAGGTCTTTACCCGACGGTGTGCCAACTCTCACACATGAGAGCGACTGCGCGCGTGTGTGCACGAAAGATGTTCGCTATGTCTGGTAATAGGCGGCATATACGGCGCCGGTCAACCTCGGGTGCCGGCCTTGCGCCGGTCCGGGAAGCGTGAGCGGGGGCCGATCGCTGTCGCACCGTTGACGCCGTGGACGCCTTGAACGCCCGCCGCGACCGGGGTGTGCTCCCCCAGCTCGTCCTCGATCTCCGGGAACCCTGTCTCCACCGGCCCGGCCGCCGACACGGCGGCCTGCGGCTGCCGGCGTACCCGGCTGCGCCGGTATCGCGGCGGGACGAACGCCTCCGCCCACCTCGGGGCCCTCGGCGTGAAGCGCGGCAGCAGCAACAGCACCAGGCCGACCGCGCTCAGCGCCACGATGAGCAGCACGATCCACATCGACGCCGAGTGCACCGAGTACGCCACGACGCCGAACGCGATCAGAGCCGACCAGAAGTACATGATCAGCACCGCGCGGCTGTGCGAGTGGCCGATCTCCAGCAGCCGGTGGTGCAGATGCCCGCGGTCCGCCGCGAAGGGTGACTGGCCCTTCCAGGTGCGGCGGACGATCGCGAGCACCAGGTCGGCGATCGGGATCGCGATGATCGTCAGCGGCAGCAGCAGCGGGATGAAGACCGGCAGCGCCGCGTGCGTGGCCTCACGCGTACCGCCCTCGAAGAGCTTGAGGGCGTCCATGTCGACCTGCCCGGTGACCGAGATCGCCGCCGCCGCCAGCACCAGACCGATCAGCATGGAGCCGGAGTCGCCCATGAAGATCCGGGCGGGGTGCATGTTGTGGGGCAGGAAGCCCAGGCACATGCCCATCAGGATCGCGGTGAACAGGGTGGCGGGGGCGGCCGCCTCGAGCATGTACCCGAACCAGATCCGGTACGAGTACAGGAAGAACGCCGCGGCGGCGATGCACACCATGCCGGCGGCGAGGCCGTCGAGACCGTCGACGAAGTTCACCGCGTTGATGGTGATGACGACCAGGGCGACGGTCAGCAGCGTGCCCTGCCAGCTGGTCAGCGAGACGGTGCCGACACCGGGGACGGGAATCCACAGGATCGTCAGACCCTGCATCACCATCACACCCGCGGCGATCATCTGGCCGCCGAGTTTGATCAGCGCATCGATCTCGAACTTGTCGTCCAGGACGCCGATGATCCAGATCAGCGCGGCGCCGGACAGCAGGGCGCGTGGTTCGTTGGACAGTTCGAAGACGCTGTTCAGGTTGGACAGGTGGTCGGCGACGAGCAGACCTGCGCACAGCCCGAAGAACATCGCGATGCCGCCCAGTCGTGGCGTCGGTTCACGATGCACGTCACGGGCACGGATCTCCGGCATCGCGCCGGTCGCGATGGCGAACTTGCGCACCGGACCGGTCAGCAGATACGTCACCGCGGCCGTGACACAGAGCGTCAGCAGGTAATCACGCACGGGCTGCCCCACAGGAATCGCTGGCCATCTCAGCCCCACACCCTAGCTGTGGTGGCCACATGCTTGAGGACATCCGGGGAGCTGTGATGGTTGCACAGCCGCTCGTCTACCCCGCAAACGGAGGAAATCTCCCCACCAGCTCACGCACCTGAGCCGGCAGTTCCCGGGCCTGTTCCCCTTCGCTGCGCAGCGCCGCCGTGAACAGCACGGCGATCCGCGCCATCTCGCGCTGTCCCATCCCCTGGGTGGTGACCGCGGCGGTGCCCAGCCGGATGCCGCGGCCGTCCCCGTACGGCAGGGCGCAGGTGTCCAGCACCATGCCCGCGGCGGCGAGCCGGCCGCGGGCCGTCCTGCCGTCCACGCCCAGACCGGCGGGATCGGCGCCGATCAGATGGGTGTCGGTGCCGCCGGTCAGCACCGTGAAACCCTCCGCCTCGAGCCCCTCGGCGAGCACCCGGGCATTGGCCACCACCTGATGGGCGTATGCCGTGTACGCCGGTGTCGCCGCCTCGCCGAAGGCGACCGCCTTGGCGGCGACCGAGTGCATCTGGGCGCCTCCCTGGGTGAACGGGAAGACCGCCCGGTCGATGCGCTCGGCCAGCTCCGACCCGCACAGGATCATTCCGCCGCGGGGTCCGCGCAGGACTTTGTGTGTCGTTGCGCACACCACGTCGGCATAGGGCACGGGGCTGGGGGCCGCGCCGCCGGCGATCAGTCCCATCGGGTGCGCGGCATCGGCGATCAGATAGGCACCGACCTCGTCCGCGATCTCGCGGAAGGCGGCGTAGTCGGGATGGCGGGGATACGAGATCGAGCCGCAGACGATCGCCTTGGGACGGTGGTGCCGGGCGAGGGTGCGGACCTGGTGGTAGTCGATGAGACCGGTCTCCGCGTCGACCCCGTAGGCGACGAAGTCGAACCAGCGGCCGGAGAAGTTCGCGGGCGAGCCATGGGTGAGGTGGCCGCCGTACGCAAGGCCCATCGCGAGCACCTTGTCCCCCGGCTTCAGCAGCGCGGCGTATGCCGCGAGCACGGCGGAGGACCCGGAGTGGGGCTGCACGTTGGCGTGTTCGGCGCCGAACAGGGCGGTGGCCCGCTCGACGGCGATCCGCTCGGCGGCGTCGACGAGTTCGCAGCCGCCGTGGTGGCGGGCGCCGGGGTAGCCCTCGGCGTACTTGTTGGCGAGCGGCGAGCCGAGCGCGGCGAGGACCGCGGGCGAGGTGAAGTTCTCGGCGGCGATGAGCTGGAGCGTCGAGCTCTGACGATGTGCCTCGCCCAGCAGGATGTCCGCGATCTGCGGGTCCTGGCGGCGCAGCGTGTCGAAGGACGGGCCCTCGTAGGTGGGATGAACGGCAGCAGGCACGTGATGGGTCACGGACATGACGGCTCCGGTCCTCGGGGGAGCTGCGGCACCTCCAATGTAGGACCCGGGCCGTTGCCGCGCGCGGTGTACGGCTCCGCCCGCGCGGGCGTGTTCCGCACCGGGGCGGGCCACACGGCGCGCCCTGCTCAGGACCGGGTCGGGACGCCCGTCAGTGCCGTCACCACCGGCTCCAGAGCCTGGTGGATCTCGTCGCCGATCGACCGGAAGAACGTGATCGGCGCCCCGTACGGGTCGTACACCTCGTCCGCGTCCGGGCTGGGCGCCAGCAGCCACCCGCGCAGAGCCGCCGCCGCACGCACCAGGGCGCGTGCGCGTTCCACCACGCCCTCCTCCTTCGGGTCGGGAAGCGTGGCGGGGTCTATCGCGCGCACGAGGCGCGTGAACTCCTTGAGTGTGAAGGTCCGCAGGCCCGCGGAGTGGCCCATGGAGATGACCTGGGCGCGGTGGTCCCGGGTCGCGGTGAGGACCAGGTCCGCTCGGATGACGTGCTCGTCGAGCAGTTCGCGGCCCACGAACCCGCTCGCGTCCGCGCCGAAGTCGGCGAGGACCATCTCGGCGTTGGCCTCCATCGGAGCGCCTTCGTGGCCCCAGGTGCCGGCGCTCTCCACGATCAGACCGCCCGCGAGGTGATCGCCGAGGCGCACGCTCAGGGCATGGCGGGTCAGCCGCTCGGTGATCGGCGAGCGGCAGACGTTGCCGGTGCTGACGTGGAGGATGCGGAAGGTCGATGCCGCACTGCTGGATTCCGCTATGCCACGCCCCTCAGGGGCGGTCACCGTGCTTGTCCTCGGATGCTCGCTTCGCTCACGGAGCCACCTCGAGGTCTGGTACCACCTTGCGCAGCTCGTCCGCCGAGAGTGCACCCTCGCGCAGCAGCACCGGGACCTTGCCCGTGACGTCGACGATGGAGGACGGCACGATGCCCGGGGTCGGGCCGCCGTCCAGGTAGACGGAGACGGAGTCGCCGAGCATCTCCTGGGCCGCGTCGCAGTCCTCGGGCGAGGGGTGTCCCGTGAGGTTGGCACTGGAGACGGCCATCGGGCCGACCTCGGTGAGCAGTTCGATCGCGACCGGGTGCAGCGGCATACGGATGGCGACCGTGCCACGGGTGTCGCCGAGGTCCCACTGGAGCGACGGCTGGTGCTTGGCGACCAGCGTCAGCGCACCCGGCCAGAACGCGTCGACGAGCTCCCATGCCTGCTCGGAGAAGTCGGTGACCAGGCCGTGCAGGGTGTTCGGGGAGCCGATCAGGACCGGGGTGGGCATGGAGCGGCCGCGGCCCTTGGCCGCCAGAAGATCCGCGACGGCCTCGGAGGTGAAGGCGTCCGCACCGATCCCGTAAACGGTGTCGGTGGGCAGCACGACCAGCTCGCCGCGGCGGACCGCCGACGCCGCTTCGCGCAGGCCGGTCGTACGGTCGCTCACGTCGTTGCAGTCGTATCGCCGTGCCATTTAACGGGCCTCCTCGTGCATGTACTGGACGTCGATGCCGTCTGTCACGGCATGGCCTTGCGTGCGGTCGCGAACCGTGGCCGCTTGTTGAGGTCGGCGTGGTCGGCCGCGTCCGCCCATCCGGACTCCTCGTTGAAGATCCACGGCACCTGTCCGCCCTGCGTGTCCGCGTGCTCGATGACGACGAGCCCGCCGGGCCGCAGCAGCCGGTGCGCGGTGCGCTCCAGACCGCGGATGGTGTCGAGTCCGTCCTCACCGGAGAAGAGGGCCATCTGCGGGTCGTGGTCACGCGCCTCGGGGGCGACATACTCCCACTCGGTGAGCGGAATGTAAGGGGGGTTGGAGATGACAAGGTCGACCTGGCCGTCGAGCTCGGGCAGCGCGCTGAGCGCATCGCCCTGGTGGACGGTGACCCTGGAGCCCTCGGCGTTCTTGCGGGTCCACAGCAGAGCGTCCTCGCTCAGCTCCACGGCGTGCACCCGCGAGCGCGGCACCTCCTGTGCCATGGCCAGCGCGATCGCCCCGGAGCCCGTGCACAGATCGACGATGAGCGGCTCGACGACGTCCATGGCCCGTACGGCGTCTATCGCCCAGCCGACGACCGACTCGGTCTCGGGGCGGGGCACGAAGACGCCCGGGCCGACCTGCAGCTCCAGATAGCGGAAGAAGGCCCGTCCGGTGATGTGCTGGAGCGGCTCGCGCGCCTCGCGGCGGGCGACGGCCTCCCAGTAGCGGGCGTCGAAGTCCGCGTCCTTGACGTTGTGGAGCTCCCCGCGCTTGACGCCGTGCACATATGCGGCGAGCTCCTCGGCGTCGAAGCGTGGTGAGGGCACGCCGGCGTCGGCCAGCCGCTGGGTGGCCTGGGCCACCTCGGCAAGCAGAAGGTTCACGCGAGTCCTCCGAGCACTGCAGGGTTGTTCAGGGGGTGTTACTGGGCGGCTGCCAGCTTGGCGGCGGAGTCGGCGTCGACGCAGGCCTGGATGACCGCGTCCAGTTCGCCGTCGAGCACCTGGTCCAAGTTGTACGCCTTGAATCCGACCCGGTGGTCCGAGATCCGGTTCTCCGGGAAGTTGTACGTACGGATCTTCTCCGAGCGGTCGACCGTGCGGACCTGGCTGCGGCGGGCGTCCGCGGCCTCCTTCTCGGCCTCCTCCTGCGCCGCGGCGAGCAGCCTGGAGCGCAGGATACGCATGGCCTGCTCCTTGTTCTGGAGCTGGCTCTTCTCGTTCTGGCAGGAGGCGACGATGCCGGTCGGCAGGTGCGTGATGCGCACCGCGGAGTCGGTCGTGTTGACGGACTGGCCGCCGGGGCCCGACGAGCGGTACACGTCGACCCGCAGATCGTTGGCGTGGATCTCGACGTCGATCTCCTCGGCCTCGGGGGTCACGAGGACACCGGCCGCGGAGGTGTGGATACGGCCCTGGGACTCGGTGGCCGGCACGCGCTGGACGCGGTGCACCCCGCCCTCGTACTTCAGCCGGGCCCAGACCCCCTGGCCGGGCTCGGTGGCGCCCTGGCCGCCCTTGGTCTTCACCGCGACCTGGACGTCCTTGTAGCCGCCCAGCTCGGACTCGGTGGCGTCGATGATCTCGGTCTTCCAGCCGACGCGCTCGGCGTAGCGCAGATACATGCGCAGCAGGTCGCCGGCGAACAGGGCGGACTCGTCGCCTCCCGCGCCGGCCTTCACCTCGAGGATGACGTCCTTGTCGTCGCTGGGGTCGCGCGGCACCAGCAGCAGGCGCAGTTTCTCGGTGAGCTCCTCGCGCTGCTTCTCCAGCTCCTTGACCTCGGCTGCGAACTCCGGGTCGTCCTGGGCCAGTTCACGTGCCGTCACGATGTCGTCACCGGACTGCTTCCAGGAGCGGTACGTGCCGACGATCGGCGTCAGCTCGGCGTAGCGCTTGCCCAGCTTGCGTGCGTTCGCCTGGTCCGCGTGGACCGAAGGGTCGGCGAGCTTCTTCTCGAGATCGGCGTGCTCGCCGATCAGTTCCTCGACCGCCTCGAACATCGGGGGCTCCTGGTTTTTGTACACGAAAGGGGGCTGCTCAGAACGGACAAAGCGCCGGCCCCGGCCACCCCCGGAACAGGGGTGGCCGAGGACCGGCGCAATGGCTCGCTACTTCTTGGCGGAGCCGGCAGCCTTGCCGAAGCGGGCCTCGAAGCGGGCCACACGGCCACCGGTGTCGAGGATCTTCTGCTTGCCCGTGTAGAACGGGTGGCACTCGGAGCAGACCTCGGCGCGGACGGAACCGGCCTCGATGGTGCTACGGGTGGTGAACGACGCGCCGCAGGTGCAGCTGACCTGGGTCTCGACGTACTTCGGGTGGATGTCGCGCTTCAAGGGTGTCTCCTAGTTTCGGGAGGGCGCCGGGTCGCACGCGCGGATTGCGGGTGCGTGAACCGGGGCCGACGTACCAGTCTGCCAGGACCGGCCGTATCTCCCAAAACGGGGGTGGGCGCCGAAGTATTCCTGGGCCGCGTCCCGGGTGCTACGGGCGCTTCACGGCCTTCGTCGGCTGCTCGCCGCGTACGACGTCGGCGGCCTCGCCCTTGTCCCCCGCCGACTTCTCGAGCGCGGCCGCGGGGATGGGACGGTCCTGCTTGAGCGCGCTCCACACCTTGCGTGCGTCCCCCTTCAGGGGAACGACACGGTTGGGGTCCAGGGGGTCGTAGCGGACCGGCATCGTGACCATGTGCACGTCGTCGGCGCCGAGGCGGCCGAGCCCCTCGGCGAAGCCCATGAGCTCGCCCACCGAGTCGAGCTCCGAGTCCGGGGTGATCGCCTTGGTGGCGGCGTCGGCGAGGTCGACCATCTTCTTCGGGTCGGAGAAGACGCCGACGTCCTTGACCTGCTCGATGAACGCCTTCATGAACGCCTGCTGCAGCTGGATACGGCCCAGATCACTGCCGTCGCCGACGCTCTTGCGGGTGCGGACGAGTCCGAGCGACTGCTCGCCGTCGAGCCGGTGCGTGCCGGGCTCGAGGGTCAGGTGGCTCTTGCTGTCCTCGATGGACTGCGTGGTGGTGATCTCGACACCGCCGAGCTCGTCGATGAGCTTCTTGAAGCCGGTGAAGTCGACCTCGATGTAGTGGTCCATGCGGATGCCGGACATCTTCTCGACGGTTTTCACGGCGCAGGCCGGCCCGCCGACCTCGTATGCGGTGTTGAACATGACGCGCCGGCCGCCCGCGACCGCCTTGCCGTTGTCGTCGGTGCACCCGGGCCGCTCGATGAGCGTGTCGCGCGGTATCGAGACCACGCTCGCCTTCTTGTGCCCCTGGTAGACGTGCACGACCATCGCGGTGTCGGAGCGGGCGACGCCGTCGTCGGTGCCGTACCCGGAGTTCGCGCCGGAGCGGGAGTCGGAGCCGAGGACGAGGATGTCCATCGAACCGTTGTCGATGTTCTTGGGGCGGTCGGTTCCCAGGCGCTGGTTGATGTCGACGCCCTGGAGATTGCCGTTGAGCTTGACGTAGACGTAGCCGAGGCCGGAGCCGCCGACCAGCAGCAGGCCCGCAGCCGACCAGGCGGCGACGGTCGCCGCCCGTCGGGCCGGCGTGGGCTGCTTACGGCGTGTGCCGCGACCGCCACGTATTCGGCCGCCGCCGCTTCTCTGCTCGGTCATGGTCCCCTCTGTTCTCGATGCTCCCGCTGTCCCCCGCTGGTGGCACTCCGGGCGCGGGAGCCGTCATGTGTTCAGACGCTGGACGAGCAAGCAGCGTTGCACGACGCGCAGGGCCCACCGCCGATGGCGGTGGGCCCTGGTGGCACGTCGGCCGAGTGCGGGCGAACCCGCTCTCACCTGCGGCGTCAGCCGAAGATGTTGTACTGCTGGTAGCCGCCGCCGATCGAGACGCGTGTGGCGAAGATCTCGCCGGAGGCCTTCCCGGTGCCCGGGTAGAGGTACAGCGTGCCGCCCGGGGTACGGGCCACGAAGTCGGCCTTTCCGTCGTTGGTCACGTCGCCGGGGGCCGCGAAGGCGTTGTAGCCCGCCCAGTCACGGACCTTGAGCTTCGCCTCGTAGGGGGCGGAGCCGTTGCCGGTGCCCTTGAGCAGGTAGACCGAGCCGTCGGCGCCGCGCGCGATCAGGTCCGTGCGGCCGTCACCGGTGAAGTCGCCCTTGCCGCGCAGGGAGTTGAAGCTGCCGTACCCGCTGACGCCGCCGACGCGGGCGCCGAAGGTGCCGTTGCCCTTGCCGGGGTATACCCAGAGCTTGCCGGCCGAGTCCACGGAGATCATGTCGGGCAGCCGGTCGCCGGTGACATCGCCGGGCACGGCGATGAACTTACGGGTGCCCCAGCCGTCGGCGATCTTCGTGTCGGTGTAGGTGGAACTGGACGCCGAGCGGTGCCGCCAGAAGACGTCACCGTCGGACTTCCGCCGGATGACGTAGTCCTGGTACCCGTCACGGTTCAGGTCGGCCTGGAGCACCACGTTGTACGCGCTCCAGGAGCCGGTCAGCGACGTACGGGCCTCGAAGCCCTTGCCGGTGGACTTCTTGTAGTAGCCCTTGCCGTCGGTCGAGCGGACGAACAGGTCGGCCTGGCCGTCACGGGTCACGTCGGTGTCGTCGACGCGGGGGCGGACAGCCGGCGAGTACGCCGAGACCTTGGTGAACACCTCGAAGGTGCCCTCGACGTTGCACGCCTGGGTCTGAGTGCCTATGCCCCAGGAGACCACGCCGACGACCTTGTTGTTGACGATCAGCGGGCCGCCGGAGTCGCCGGGGCAGGTGGTCGTGCCGGTGGCGTCGTCGCCGGTGCCGAGCGGACCGGTGCAGATCATCTTCCCGGGCTGGAAGAGGCCCGGCTCGTTCGGCAGGCTCTCGTTGAAGTTCTCGGTGCAGTCGATGTCCGACTGGATGGGGAGCGTCGCCTTGAGCAGCGTCGAGGACAGGTTGGCGTTCTCGTCGGAGCCGGTGAGCCCCCAGCCGTACACCGTGCCCTTGGTGCCCTGGGCGTAGAGCGCGGTGTCGGTGGGCTTGGCCATCTCCAGGGTGGGGTGGCCCACCGGCTTGGAGAGGGTGAGCAGCGCGATGTCGTTGGCGTTGCCGTCGCTGCCGTAGCCGGCGCGCACCCAGCTGCGCTGGACGTCGACGAACTGGCCCTCGGCGTTGTCGGGCCCGCCGAGGAGCTTGCTGGTGCCTGCCAGGACCGCACCCCGCTTGCCCCAGTCCTGCCGTACGCCGTTCTCGTCGTACAGGCAGTGGGCGGCGGTCAGCACCTTGTTGGGCGCGACCAGCGTGCCGCCGCAGGTGAAGTAGTAGTTGCCGTCGCCGTACACGTCGAAGAGCAGCTGCACCATCCAGCCGCCGGAGGTGCTGGTGCCGCCGATGATGCGCGTCTGCGCCTGCGGCTCGGTGTCGGCCGTGTCCGGCTCGACGACCTTGACGCCCTCAGGCGCCTTCATGGACGGGGTCGTGTTGCCGTCGGCCTCACCGGCGTACGACGTCGCCGCCAGCGTTCCGCCGGTCAGCAGCGCCAGGGCGGCGGCCGCTGCGGGGATGATCCGGCTGAGACGGCGTCTGTGACGGCCTCCGGAACGGGAAATGCGCACTCAGGTCCCCCCAGGGAAGGTTTCTGTGCATCAGAAAATACGATCGAAGAGAGCGCGATCGTATCGGGGGACACCGACACGACATGGGGCCGCCCCCGTATCCGGCGTACCGGATACGGGGGCGGCCCTTCGAACGACGTACGACCGGCGGTCGGGTCAGTCGTTGTTGCCCGAGGACGGGGTCGTCTTCTGGATCTGCAGCAGGAACTCGCCGTTCGACTTGGTCTGCTTCATCTTGTCGAGCAGCAGCTCGATCGCCTGCTGCTGGTCGAGCGCGTGCAGCACCCGGCGCAGCTTCCAGACGACGGCGAGCTCGTCGCTGCCGAGCAGGATCTCTTCCTTACGGGTACCGGACGCGTCCACGTCCACCGCCGGGAAGATGCGCTTGTCGGCGAGCTTGCGGTCGAGCTTGAGCTCCATGTTGCCGGTGCCCTTGAACTCCTCGAAGATCACCTCGTCCATACGTGAACCTGTGTCCACCAAAGCCGTCGCGAGGATGGTCAAAGATCCGCCGTCCTCGATGTTGCGCGCGGCACCGAAGAAGCGCTTCGGCGGGTACAGCGCGGTCGAGTCGACACCACCGGACAGGATGCGGCCGGAGGCCGGCGCCGCGAGGTTGTACGCACGGCCCAGGCGGGTGATCGAGTCCAGCAGGACGACCACGTCGTGACCCAGCTCGACGAGACGCTTGGCGCGCTCGATGGCCAGCTCGGCGACGGTGGTGTGGTCCTCGGCCGGGCGGTCGAAGGTCGAGGAGATGACCTCGCCCTTGACCGACCGCTGCATGTCGGTGACCTCTTCCGGACGCTCGTCGACCAGGACGACCATCAGGTGGCACTCGGGGTTGTTGTGGGTGATCGCGTTGGCGACCGCCTGCATGATCATGGTCTTGCCGGTCTTCGGCGGGGCCACGATCAGGCCGCGCTGGCCCTTACCGATCGGCGACACGAGATCGATGATGCGGGTGGTCAGCACACCCGGGTCGGTCTCCAGGCGGAGCCGGTCCTGCGGGTAGAGCGGGGTCAGCTTGTTGAACTCCGGGCGCCCGCGGCCGGATTCGGCAGCCATCCCGTTCGCCGAGTCGAGGCGGACCAGCGCGTTGAACTTCTCGCGGCGCTCGCCTTCCTTGGGCTGGCGGACCGCACCGGTGACGTGGTCACCCTTGCGCAGACCGTTCTTGCGCACCTGGGCGAGGGACACGTACACGTCGTTCGGGCCGGGCAGGTAGCCGGAGGTCCGGATGAACGCGTAGTTGTCCAGGATGTCCAGGATGCCCGCGACGGGGATCAGGACGTCGTCCTCGGAGACCTGCGGCTCGCTCGCGAAGTCCTCACGGCCACGACGGCCCCGGCGGTCGCGGTAGCGGCCGCGGCGTCCGCGCCGGCCACCGGCCTCGTCGTCGAAGTCGTCCTGCGGTCCGGCGCCCTGCGGGCCCTGCTGGCCGCCCTGGCGCTGCTGGCGCTGGCCGCCCTGCTGGTCGTCGCCCTTGCCGCGGCGGTCGCGGTCACGGTCGCGCTGACGCTCACGGCGGTCGCCGCGCTCGCCTCCACGCTCCGCTCCGCGGTCACTGCGCTCGCCGCGCTGACCGCGCTCCTGACGGCCCTGGCGGCCGTCGGCGCCGTCCTGGGCCGACACTGCGACGGCGGCCTCGGCCTTGGCCTCGGGCTGCGCCTCCGTCCGGACCTCGACGGCGGTGTCGCCGCGGGTCTCGGTACGGGTCTCGGGGCTGCCCGCCTGTGCGGTGGCACGGCGACGGCGCCGCTCCGCGGCCGGCTGGTCGTCGCCTGCCGACGGACCGGGAATGTCGATCTGCTGCTGGGCGACGGCCTTGTCGGCCTTCGCGGCCGTCTCGGCCGCTGCCGACTCGTCACCCGTCCGGGTCTTGGAGGTGGTACGCCGCTTCGGCTTGGTCGCGGCCTCGCCGGTGCCTGCCTCGGCGCTCTTCGCCGGGGTGGAGGCTCCGGCTCCGGCCTGCGCCTCCTTGATGACCTCGATCAGCTGGCTCTTGCGCATCCGCGCTGTGCCCCTGATGCCGAGGCCGGACGCGACCTGCTGCAGCTCGGCCAGGACCATGCCCTCGAGGCCGGTGCCGGAGCGGCGGCGCCGTGAGGTGGTGCCCGAGGCAGCACCTGCGGCGGGCGCGGTGGTGTCGACACTGCTGTCGGCAGTCACGCCCATCAGATCGGTGGTGTCGCTCACGAAGGGTCCTTCCCTGGAGCGGACGTCGGCCTTCTGGCTCGGCGACCGGTTGTGCTGTCCGACCGCGGTCCTGCTGTGCGGACCGTGCCGGAGCGGTGGTCCCGCCGACAATCAACGGCGGAGAGATATACATGCATACGTGCAAGGCCCGGCCCGAGATCCCCCTGCTCGGCCCACTCCTGGGAAAAGCGAGGGGTGTCGTGCCGGTTCCGGAGCGTGCTCGAAACTGCTCAGGCAGGCTGCTCAGGCAGTTTGGGAGGCTCCCGGAAGGATGGTGGCCCCGACGGGGACCGCGATGCACCGCGCCTCAACGACGTCGGTTGCAGACTTGAGGTTAACACTACCGGCTCCAACAAACATTCCCCCTCTCCCTCACCGGCAATCTTGTGTCACTGCGTGTACCGCCGCGGGCGTCTACGGTGCCAGCGGCAGAACGCTGGCGCCCGCCGCGTCGAAAGTGAGCCGATTGGCCGCCCACTCCTCGCCCGCCAGACGGGCGACCTTGTCGGCCACACCGTCCTCGGCCAGTGCGAGAACCGTGGGGCCCGCACCGGAGATGACTGCAGGGACGCCGTCGGCGCGCAGACGGTTCACAAGGTCGATGCTCTGCGGCATCGCCGGAGCCCGGTACTCCTGGTGGAGCCGGTCCTCGGTGGCCGGCAGCAGCAGCTCGGGACGCCTGGTCAGCGCCTCGACGAGCAGCGCGGCCCGGCCGGCGTTTGCTGCCGCGTCCACGTGCGGGACGGTGCGCGGCAGCAGCCCGCGGGCGGTCTCGGTCAGTACCGGCTTGCCGGGGACGAAAACCACCGGAACGACGGAATCTGCGGGATCCATCCTGATGGCACGCGCCGCGCCCGCGTCCGTCCAGGCGAGCGTGAAGCCGCCGAGCAGGCAGGCGGCCACGTTGTCGGGGTGCCCCTCGATCTCGGTGGCGAGCTCCAGCAGCGCCGCGTCGTCGAGCTTGGCATCGCCCCCTATCGTCACCGCGCGGGCGGCGACGATACCGGCGCAGATGGCCGCGGACGACGAGCCGAGTCCCCGCCCGTGCGGGATGCGGTTGGCACACACGACCTCGAGGCCGCGCGGCTGCCCGCCGAGCAGGTCGAAGGCCGTGCGCAGGGAGCGTACGAGGAGGTGACTCTCGTCGCGGGGCAGCGTCGACGCGCCCTCACCCGCGATGTCGATGTGCAGACCGGAGTCCGCGACCCGGACGACGACGTCGTCGTACAGGCCGAGCGACAGTCCGAAGGCATCGAAGCCCGGACCGAGATTGGCGCTGGTGGCGGGGACGCGCACCCGGACGGCGGCGGCGCGGAACGCTGGACCGGCCATCGCTCGAGGACACTCCTTGGTTCTGGATTCGTATCGGACCGCAGATGCGGAACTACGGGATCTGCGAGTTTTGTTCGAGAGGTACGAACACCCACGGGCCTCACGGGCAACAGCACCGCGGCATATGCGGCGGGGGGTTCGGTACAGCCTATCGAAGGAAGGTTCACCTGCGACATAGGGCGCACAGGAGGCGCACGATGCGTGTCGCGCGGCCTCCTGTGCCTCTATGCAGGCCCTTGCCCCGCTTGCCATACTTTCCGGTAGGCAGTCGGCGGCTTCCAGCGGCAATCGGCCGTGCCGGGCGGGCTGTTGTGGCCGCCCGGCACGACGGCGCTCACGCCAGGCCGAGGCGCTCCGCGGCAGCCACGGCGTCGACCGGAACGGTGACTGGCTGCGGCGCTCCGGCAACCGCCCAGTCGGGGTCCTTCAGACCGTTTCCGGTGACCGTGCAGACGATCCGCTGGCCCCTGTCGACCTTGCCCTGCTCGGCCGCCTTGAGCAGACCGGCGACCGAAGCGGCCGACGCCGGCTCGACGAAGACGCCTTCCTTCGAGGCCAACAGCCGGTAGGCGCGCAGGATCTCACGGTCCGTCACCTCGTCGATGAGCCCGCCCGACTCGTCGCGCGCGGCGAGCGCCTGCTGCCAGGAGGCCGGGTTCCCGATCCGGATCGCGGTGGCGATGGTGGACGGGTCCTTGACCACCTCGCCGCGCACGATCGGCGCCGAACCGGAGGCCTGGAAGCCCCACATCCGCGGGGTGCGCGTGGACATCCTGTCGGCGGAGTACTCCTTGTAGCCCTTCCAGTACGCCGTGATGTTGCCGGCGTTGCCGACGGGCAGCACATGGATGTCGGGGGCGTCGCCGAGCGCGTCGACAATCTCGAACGACGCCGTCTTCTGACCCTCGATGCGGAACGGATTGACCGAATTGACCAGCGCCACCGGGTAGTTCTCCGACAGGCCGCGGGCCAGGTTCAGGCAGTCGTCGAAGTTTCCGTCGACCTGAAGGATCTTCGAGCCGTACACGAGGGCCTGGCCCATCTTGCCGAGCGCGATCTTGCCCTGCGGCACCAGCACCGCGCAGACCATTCCGGCCCGTACGGCATAGGCGGCGGCCGACGCGGAGGTGTTGCCGGTGGAGGCGCAGATGACGGCCTGCGCGCCCTCTTCCTTGGCCTTGGTGATGGCCATGGTCATACCGCGGTCCTTGAAGGACCCGGTGGGGTTGGCTCCCTCGACCTTGAGATGGACCTCGCAACCGGTGAGCTCGGAGAGGACCTGCGCCGGGACGAGCGGCGTGCCACCCTCGCGCAGCGTGACGACCGGCGTCGTGTCCGTGACCGGAAGACGGTCCCGGTACTCCTCGATGATGCCGCGCCACTGGTGGGTGCCGTTGGTGGTCATGGGTCCCTTACTCCCCTTCAACACGCATGATGCTGGCGACACCACGCACGGTGTCGAGCTTGCGCAGTGCCTCGACGGTCCCGGAGAGGGCCGCGTCGGGCGCGCGGTGGGTGACGACGACGAGGGAGGCCTCGCCGTCCTTGCCCTGCTGGCGCACCGTATCGATGGATACGCCGTGCTCGGCGAAGACCGTCGCCACCTGGGCGAGGACGCCCGGCTTGTCGGCCACGTCGAGGCTGATGTGGTACCGCGTCACCACGTCACCCATGGGGCTGACGGGCAGCTGCGTGTACGCGGACTCGCCGGGCCCCGTTGCCTCGGCGAGCCTGTTGCGGCAGACGGCGACGAGGTCGCCGAGCACCGCGGATGCGGTCGGGGCGCCGCCGGCGCCGGGACCGTAGAACATCAGCTGGCCGGCGGCGTCCGCCTCGACGAAGACGGCGTTGTACGCCTCGCGCACGGAGGCCAGCGGGTGGCTGAGCGGGATCATCGCCGGGTGGACGCGGGCGGTGACGGACCGCCCGTCGGCGGCGCGCTCGCAGATCGCGAGGAGTTTGACGGTGCAGCCCATACGCCTCGCGGAGGCCATGTCGGCGGCGGTGACCTCGGTCAGGCCCTCGCGGTAGACGTCGTCGAGGCGTACGCGGGTGTGGAAGGCGATCCCGGCGAGGATGGCGGCCTTGGCCGCGGCGTCGAAGCCCTCGACGTCGGCGGTCGGGTCGGCCTCGGCGTAACCGAGGGCGGTGGCCTCGTCGAGCGCCTCGGAGTATCCGGCGCCCGAGCTGTCCATCTTGTCGAGGATGAAGTTGGTCGTGCCGTTGACGATGCCGAGCACGCGGTTGACCTTGTCGCCGGCCAGCGACTCGCGCAGCGGGCGGATCAGCGGGATCGCCCCCGCGACGGCCGCCTCGAAGTACAGGTCCCGGCCGTGCTGCTCGGCCGCGGCGTAGAGGGTCGCGCCGTCCTCGGCGAGCAGCGCCTTGTTGGCGGAGACGACGGACGCGCCGTGCTCGAACGCGGTGGTGATGAGGGTCCGGGCGGGCTCGATGCCGCCGATGACCTCGATGACGACGTCGATGTCGCCGCGTTTGACGAGCGCGGTCGCATCGGTGGTGATCAGCGAGGCGTCGATACCGGCCCGCACCTTGGAGGGGCGGCGCACGGCGACCCCGGCGAGCTCCACCGGGGCGCCGATGCGTGCGGCGAGGTCGTCGGCGTGCGTCGTCATGATGCGCGCCACCTCTGAGCCGACCACTCCACAGCCCAGCAGCGCCACCTTCAGCGGACGCGTACGCATCATCCGACCTCGTTTCCTTTACTTCTACGGTTGGACCAGTCTCACGCACCGGACGGAAGTTTCTATCCCCCGTCCAGATTGCGAGACATCTATTTCATCAGCCGACATCGAGACGCAGAAGATCTTCCTCCGTCTCGCGCCGGACGATCACCCGCGCCTCACCGTCCCTGACGGCGACAACGGGCGGGCGAAGTGCGTGGTTGTAGTTGCTGGCCATGGAACGGCAGTACGCGCCGGTGGCCGGCACGGCGATCAGATCGCCGGGCGCGAGGTCGGCGGGCAGGAACGCGTCCTTCACCACGATGTCGCCGCTCTCACAGTGCTTGCCGACGACACGACTGAGCATGGGGGCCGCATCGGAGATACGCGAGACGAGGGCGACGCTGTACTCGGCGTCGTACAGAGCGGTGCGGATGTTGTCCGACATGCCGCCGTCGACGCTGACGTACGTCCGCAGTCCTTCGAGGGGCTTGACGGTGCCGACCTCGTACAGCGTGAACGCGGTGGGACCGACGATCGCGCGCCCCGGCTCGACCGAGATCCGCGGCGTCCTCAGCCCGGCGGCCTCACACTCACGGGTGACGATCTCGCCGAGCGCCTTGGCGATGTCGTGCGGCTCTCGGGGGTCGTCCTCGGAGGTGTAGGCGATACCGAGGCCGCCGCCGAGGTCGATCTCGGGCAGCTCGACACCGTGCTCGTCGCGCACCTGGGCGAGAAGCTGGACGACGCGCCGCGCGGAGACCTCGAAGCCGGCCATGTCGAAGATCTGCGACCCGATGTGCGAATGAATTCCGATGAGTTCGAGACCGTCGAGCCTGAGGGCCCGGCGGACGGCTTCCGCCGCCTGCCCGCCGGCCAGCGCGATGCCGAACTTCTGGTCCTCGTGCGCGGTGGCGATGAACTCGTGGGTGTGCGCCTCTACGCCGACGGTGACGCGGATCTGCACACGCTGCCGCTTCCCGAGGCTCTGGGCGATGTGGGCGACGCGGACGATCTCCTGGAAGGAGTCGAGGACGATCCGCCCGACACCGACGCGCACGGCCCTCTCGATCTCCTGCTCGGACTTGTTGTTGCCGTGGAAGGCGATGCGTTCGGCGGGCATGCCGGCGTCGAGCGCGGTCGTCAGCTCTCCCCCGGAACACACGTCGAGATTGAGTCCTTCCTCCGTGAGCCACCGCACGACGGCCCTGCTGAGGAACGCCTTGCCGGCGTAGAACACGTCCGCGTCCTTGCCGAACGCGTCCGCCCAGGCGCGGCAGCGGGCCCGGAAGTCGGCCTCGTCGAGGAAGTAGGCGGGCGTGCCGAACTCCTCGGCGAGCCGGGTGACTTCGATCCCTCCGACGCGGACGACCCCGTCGTCGTTGCGGCTGACCGTACGGGCCCACACCTTCTCGTCGAGCGCGTTCAGGTCGGTGGGCGGGGCGGTGTAGTGGCCCTCGGGAAGAACATCGGCATGACGGGGCCCGGCGGGGTGTGCGGATCGGCTCATCTGTCTCTCTCACATCTCACAGGTGTTCGGGTGCGCTGATGCCGAGGAGGGACAGGCCACCGGCAAGCACCGTCCCGGCGGCTTCGGCAAGGGCGAGCCGGGAGCGGTGGGCGGCCGAGGGTTTCTCGTCGCCGACGGGCAGCACCGTGTGCTGGAACGCGAGAAAGGCATCGGAGGTGACGTCCAGATGACGGGCGATACGGTCCGGGGCGCGCAGACGGGCGGCGTCGGCGGTGACGGCGGGGTAGTCACGGACGGCGGCCGTGAGCGCCGGGGCGTCGACGTGCTCCTCGGGGGCGGCGGCCATACCGAGCCGTGCGGCGGCGCGAGTCAGCGCCCTGGTCCGGGAGTATGCGTACTGCACCCGGAAGAGGGGGTTGCGTTCGTGCTGGACGAGCCACTCGTCGCCGGTCCTGGGCCGGTCGTGCGCGGCGGCGGAGAGGACGGCCCAGCGGGCGGCGTCCGGCCCGAGCCGCTCGTAGAAATCCTGATCGGGCGCGGGCACGACCCTGAGGACCGTCTCGCCCCCGGCGATGACGTCGGTGCGGGCGCCTTGGGTGCTGAGCAGATGTGAGACGGCCGAGGTCCACAGAGCGGCGCGCCGGTCGCCCTCGATCCGGAACCGCACGGAGGTCCCGGCGAGCGAGTCCCCGGATCCGTACGTCCTGCCGCGCTCGCGCACCGTGCGGACGAGCATCTGCTGGGTGCCGCCGCCGAGGGTGATGTTGAGGAACCCGGGGCCGGTGATGTCGACCCGCTCGATCCCGGACTCCCGGGCGATCCGGTCCCGCAGCATCTCGGCCACCCGCCGCGGCTCCTGAGCGGCGGCCTTGGCAAGCCGCAGCGCGATCCCGGTCGCGTAGTCCCCGTGTCCACCCGGCCGGGGCCGCTCCAGCTTGATGCTGCCGGATTCGGGCACGGGCGCCTCGAGCACACCTTCCTCCACGGCACGCCGCACGGCGTGGTGGACGGTAAGGGAGAGCTCAGCCGGTGTCACGGGACAAGCGTAGGGGAGGGAGGGGGGCCCTTCGCGAACCGGTTTCGCGATGCGGTCAGCCCCGAGCGCTCCCCGCCCGCCCGGCTCCATGCCTGCCGTCGACGGACGGCGGACCCTCCCGGTGCATCAACCGGCGTACGAGCCGTACGAGCTCGGCCGGCTCGAAGGGCTTGGCGAGAAAGGCGTCGACGCCGGCGGCGATCCCGTTGTCCACCTCGTACTGGGTGCAGGCGCTGATGATGGCGACGGGCAGATGACGGGTGCGGGGATCGGCGCGAAGGCGGGCTGCGGTGCGCAGTCCGTCGAGCCGGGGCATGACGACATCAAGGGTGACGACATCGGGGCGGACCCGATGCACGACGTCCAGGCACTCGGCACCATCGGCCGCGGTCACGACCTCGAAGCCCTCCAGCTCGAGGTTGACCCTGATCAGCTGCCGAATCACCCGATTGTCATCAACAACGAGAACTCGGCGGGACACGCCGGACACAACTCGAGAGTAGGTCGGCGAACGGGGCTGCGTCCGGGTTTTGCCCACTTCCGACCCGGGTGGGGGACGGGGAGGCGGGGCGGGGGGGCGTGCCACCGGGCGTCGGGGTGGGGGCGTGCGCCACCGACTCCGGGCGGCGCGCCACCGGGGGCGGGAGCGCCGGGTGGGGGGCGTGTCGCCCCGGGGGCGTCGGGGCGGGTGCGTGCGAGGCCGCGCTACGCTCGGGGGTTTCGCTCAGGGGCGGGGCCGGGTGGCGAAAGCGGGGCCTACAGCCTGGCCAGAGCCAGGGGACCGCCTGCGGAGGGCGGCCCATGACCAGTGAAGCGCGTAGGCGCGCCGACGCGGCATCGCCAGTGCTCCAGGAGGCTTATCTCGGACAGGCGGACTCCCTGCGACTCGTCTACTCGGACTCCGACTGGACCGAAATCACAGCGCACAAGGCCTGGAGATGACCCGTGCGGCACCTGCCGTGAAGCTGGAAATACCTGTTCACGACGACCCTGTGGGAGCTGGTAGGGTTCTACCCGTCGCCGCGCAACAGCGGGGCGTACGCCCCCGTAGCTCAGGGGATAGAGCAACGGCCTCCGGAGCCGTGTGCGCAGGTTCGAATCCTGCCGGGGGCACCCTGTATGAGGTGTCCAAAGACCCCGTCACCAGCGGAAACGCTGAGGCCGGGGTCTTCTTGCTTGCGCAGCCGTATGCCGCTCGGAGCGGGCGTATGTCGGGGGCTGTGGACTATTCGTGGACAGGATCTTGGGACGTAAGCCCAGGTCGCACCCAGGAATAGCGAAGGCCCCCCGACAGGGCGAATTCCAGGGGCCTTGGAGCGTACCGCCTTGATCGTGGTACGCGTACCAACAGATCCTCGACGCGGAACCTCAGCCGATGGTTTTGGCGATGATGCGGTCCATCTCGTCCCGGCCGAAGGCTCGCAGGGTCGTGCTACGGACGTTGCCCAACCCGCCGGCCTGCAGGAGCGCTGCGGTGGCGGTCTCGTCGTCGGGCGCTTCCATGACGACCACCATGTCGTACGGACCGACGGTCCAGTACTCGTTCAGGACCTTCACCCCGAGTTTTTGTGCCGCTGCGGCGAAGGCCTCGGCGCGTTGCGGGGTGTCCTTGTAGCCGCGGACCCCCTGGTCGGTCCAGTTCAGCAGCGCAACGAACGTGGGCATGATCCTTTACCCCTGTAAGTAGACACAACACGTCGTGGTCAATCGTGGGCACCATGCGCGTAATGCGCATGAGAGGCGCATCTAAAGGAGTGACGGGAGCCGTCACATACTGCCTCGAGCGGTGGGCGGCCCGTCGACACAAATGAAGGTGACACGGCAGCGAACGCGGACGGCAACGGCAGTCAGCAGTGCCCCCGGTACTCCTCGGCCGGTCGGCCTGGCTTCATGGCCTTGCCCGACATACACCCCCAGGGCTTCGGCGTAGTCGGCTGGCGTCCGATTTGTGCTCAAGCGAGGCCAACTTCGACGAGATCAAGACGGTTCGCGCCACCGCCATGCCATGGGAGGGGCGGCGGCGTCCCGCCACGGCGCGAACCCGCCGCCCCACCCTCCTTCTCAGCCCTTGCTTCACCTATCGACATTCGATAGATTCCCATCGCAACTCGATGGAAGGATGGGCCATGGGAAAGCTGACAGTGCGTGCGCTGCGCGCCGTGCTCGCGCTGGTGCTCGCCGGCACCGTGTTCGTACAGGCATTGATGGTGTGGGCGTTGGCCACCGACCCGGAGGACGGGTCGCTCCCGCTGACCCCGCTGCGCGTGATCACGATCCTGGGCATGGTGTCGGCGCAGGTCGCCCTGGTCTGCGTATGGCGACTGGTGACGATGGTGCGACGCGGAACCGTGTTCTCCCACGCCGCCTTCCGGTACGTGGACGGCGTGATCGGCGCGATCGTGGCGGCGGCCCTCGTGTGGTTCGCGGTCACGGCCCTCAATGCGCCGGGCCAGCGGGACGACCCTGGCGTCACCGTCATCATGGGCGGGGTTGGCGTGGCCATCCTGGGGGTCGCGCTCATCGTGCTCGTGCTGCGTATGCTGCTCGCCCAGGCCGTCGCACGCGACGTCGAAGCGGCGCAGATGCAGGCCGAGTTGGACGAGGTGATCTGATGCCGATCGCCGTCGACATCGACGTGATGCTGGCCAGGCGGAAGATGTCCGTGGGCGAGCTCGCGGACCGCGTAGGGATCACGCCCGCCAACCTGGCGGTACTCAAGAACGGCCGCGCCAAGGCGGTACGCTTCGCGACGCTCGCCGCGCTCTGCGAGGTGCTCAAGTGCCAGCCGGGCGACCTGCTGCGCTGGGAGGCCGAGGACGCCGCCGGCGGATGACGTGCCCCAGGGCGGGCGTGAAAACGCCTGGCACCACCGGCCCGTGACACAACACCTGGACCGCTCGTCCTCCTCGGACTCACATGATCACGACTGGGACGTCACGCGACTACGCCGCAGCCCTGGGGTTACAGCCGATGAGTTGGTGGTCCCCACGGCCGCAGCCATACAGATCGTGACCTCACCCGAGGCCCTCAGCTGCTGGCCAAGCGCCGCCTCCCCGCTGGACGAGGGTCACGATCGAGTCGTACTACCCCGCGGACGCGGAGAGCGCCGCATACTTCACGGGTCCCCGCTGACGAGGCGCCGTCAGCTCGCGGTCCTGTCCGGGGCCTTGATCGGAGCACAGGGGAACCGGTCGTAGTCCACGCGGGCGTCCTTCGTGGGGCCGCACAGTTCGAACGAGGTGGCCGTCTCCGTGTCCGGCAGGCTGAACCCGATCACGCCGATCTTGGTCTCGCCGCGCTCCAGATCGGTGCCGCTGATGGTCTCGGTCCAGCTGGTGTTGCGCCACTCGCCGTCCGCTACCTGCTCGAGCCGGGTGCTGGGGTAGGCCTCGAAGTGGCAGACGTCCCTGTCCCCCCTGGGGCCGCACTTCTGCGTCGTCGACGTGAACTTCAGCCTGAGGTAGTCGAGCTTGACCTTCTCCACCCCGCGGTCGGCGAGCTCGCCGGTCACGGCGACGTACACGGCGACGAAGTGCTTTCCGGGGTCGGCCGACTTGCCGGCCAGTTCGGGTGTCCAGACGGTGTCCACGCCCTTCACCCGCACGCCGAGGTTCGTCCCCGGTTCGACGGTCACGAAGTCCTTGCCGGGGAAGTCAGCGAACTTGCTGAACGTGGGCGCGGAGACGGTCGGCGACGACTCCGTGGTGGCGGTGCGCGCGTCGCTTTTGGCGTCGGTGCCGCCATCCGAACATCCCGCGATGAGCACGATGGAGCCCACGGCAAGCGCGGTCACCTTGCGAGTCGACACGTAGCACTCCTCTGAGGTCAGGAAGGAAGGCCCCGCATCGTAGCCAGCCGGAGTGAACGCACAGGACGTCTCCAGAGGCCCCGCCCATCCGGAGCGTACGCCTCCGGTCCTTGCGGTCGGCGACGCCCCATCCGCAGACAGGGGAGACCTGGACCCCGGTCGGGCTGGCCCCCTCGGTGTACCGGATGCCGCTGCCGTTCGGAGTGTGGCTGTGGCTGACCTTCCCCGAGCCGGACCTGCCTGCCTGCCGGGGGCACCCTGTATGAGGTGCCCAAAGACCCCGTCATCAGCGGAAACGCTGAGGCCGGGGTCTTCGCGTACGTGCAGGCGTATGCAGCACTGAGCGGCCCTATGACGGGGTCTGTGGACTATTTGTGAACCCGATCTTCGAGCATCTGCCCAGGTCATCCCATGCATGAGCATCGCCACGTCAGGCCGAGTTGCTCTTCACCAGGAGCTGCCTCGGATGCGGTCACAGGCTGGCGTGCCAGTGCCGCTCCAGATCGTCTGTGTCGAATACGCTGCGAAGACGTCCAGCCTGGCGTCCTTGATAACGCGTACGCGCATGGAAACGCGGCCCGGTGGCGGCCTCTTCACGTCGGCCCGGATGACGCAGCTGCCGGATGCAGGAAGGGGTGTGGCATGAGGTCCCCAGGCGTGCACCTACGGGAGATCACCGACGACAACCGGGATGCCGTTCGTGCCCTCCGCGTACGAGGTGACCAGAAGCAGTTCGTCGCCTCCGTGTCCAAGTCGCTCAAGGAGGCGGCGAAGACGCCGGAGGCCAATCCCTGGTACCGCGCCCTGTACCGTGGCGATGAGCCAGTTGGCTTCGTGATGCTGTCGTGGAAACCGCAGGCTGGTCCTTACAAAGGGCGACACTTCCTCTGGCGCCTCCTCATCGACAAGCGGTACCAGAGGCGAGGAATCGGCCGAGAGGCGCTCACGCAGATCGCCGCCCTGGTTCGCGCGGACGGCGCCACCGAGCTGCTGACCAGCTACGAGCCCGGCGACGGCGAACCGTGGCCCTTCTACCAGAAGTTCGGGTTCGAGCCCACCGGGGAGATCGACGACGGCGAGATCGTTCTGCGGCTCGCCTTCCCCGCTCGGTGAGCTCGGGAAGCCGCAGACAAACAACCGATGGCACACGACCGAGAGACGACGAAGCCCCCGGCCTGTGGGCTGGGGGCTAACGGCCTACGTGCGTGATCACTCGTATTCGCGCAGCGCGCCTACGCAACAGCCTGCAAGCTGTGGCCGGAAGTTGAGATCGTCAGCGCGTCCGCACCGGCAGGGCGGCAGCGTGTCCGTTCTCCCGCCGGACCGGGAGCGCCTGCGCATCCTCGAGACGTTCCTTGCCCTCAGCCTCGCCCGGGTCCGCGAGAGGATCACTTATCTGGAGCAGAAGGCCGCCATCCGCCGCCGCAGCCGGCTCGAGGTGACGCCTGACTGAGTGCTGGAGCGCGGCATCGGTCAGGGCGCTCCACCGGTGGCGGTGCACGTCGGCGGCTGTCACATGGCGGGTAAGCGGGTGCACACGCTGCAGCGGGACCAGGCGGTGCGAGCGCTGGGCGAGGGTGTCGAGGCGTGCAGCCACTGCCGGCCGGACACCGCGCTGGGGGTGTTGGACTAGCCCGCGCGCTTCCTGCCGGTGGTCTTCTTCGCCGCTGCCTTCTTCGTGGTCTGCTTCTTGGCGGGGGTCTTCTTCGTCGCCTTCTTCTTCGGCATGTCGTGCACGGTGGCGTCCTCGCCGCGGGCCTCGCGCGCCTTCGCGACGGATTCGTTGAGCGCGGCCATGAGGTCGACGACCTGCCCGGCCGGCTGCTCCTCCCGCTCGGCCTTGGGCAGCTGCTCGCCGTGCGCCTTCGCCTCGATGACGTCCTCGAGCGCCTTGCGGTACTGGTCGGTGAGGTCGGGCATGTGCTCCTCGGTCATGGCGTCCATGAGCTCGAGCGCCTCGTCGATCTCCGCGTCCCCGAGTTCTACCGGCGGCGGGGCGAGCTCTTCGGGTGAGCGGATCTCGTCGGGCCAGCGCATGGCGTGCAGCACGATCACGTCGCCCTTGACCCGCAGCAGTCCAAGGCGCTCTCTTCCGTGCCAGGCGAACTTCGCCACGGCGACCTTGGAGCTGCGCTCCAGGGCCTGGCGCAGCAGCTTGTACGGCTTCGCTGCGACGCCCTCGGCGGACAGGTAGTAGGAGTCGCCGATATGGATGGGGTCGATGCTGGAGGCCGGGACGAACGCGGCGATCTCGATGGCCTTTGCCGTGGGCAGCGGCATGCGCGCCAGCTCCTCGTCCGTCACGGGGACGAGGGTGTCGCGGTCGAGCTCGTACCCCTTGATGATCTCGTGGTCGCCGACCTGCTTGTCCTCCAGCTCGCAGATCTTCCGGTAGCGGATCCGGCCGCCGTCCTCCAAGTGGATCTGCCGGAAGCTGATACTGCGGTCCTCGGTCGCGGACAGCACCTTGATCGGAATGGTGACCAGACCGAAGCTGATGGCACCGGACCAGACGGGGCGGGGCATGACGAACCTCCACTGCGAGCCCCGAGCAGAGCCAGCCTACGGCGACACACCGAACCCGCCACATGGAGCTCAGCGCCTTCCGCCAGCCCGCGTCAGCCGGCCACCCCGCAACCATGGCGATTCAGGAAGACCCGTCGGTTAGCTCTTCAAGCTGGTTGGCGCTGGCCAGGGTGTGGGGGTGGTCCTCGCCCAGCACCCGCCGTCAGCGTTCCAGGGTGTCCTCGGCCAGGATGCGTGCGGCCTCGACCTCCCCCAGCTCCCCCAGATCGACGGCCAGGTTGTAGGCGCTGGTCAGGGTCTGGGGGTGGTCCTCGCCCAGCACCCGCCGTCGGCGAGTCAGCGTGTCCTCGGTCAGGGTGTTCGCGTGCCTGCTCAATTCTGGGACCAGGCGTCGCAGCAACCCTCAGCCCCGCGAAAACGCCGTCTCGCATGATCACGCCGGGAGGAGACCCTGGACGTCTGTGTTCGCGCGCCACTTCAGCGGTCGGCGATGTCCTCGCGGAGGCCGTCGGAGAACTCCCACCACGACAGCGGAAGCCAGTCGCCGTTGACAAATGCATCGACAGTCGCGCCGCGACCGCGGACAGTCACCGTCGTTCCGGGTGGGTATGTGGTGCCGGAGAGTCCGGGTACTGGGACGAGCAGGGTCCCGAGCCGTTGTGCTGCCACTTTCGCCCTCCCTCTCCTTTTCTCGGGTGTTACACCAAAGGGAAGATATTCCCCCCGAGATTACCGAGTTGTTTGTTGGCGCAGGCAGGACAACCATGAGAGATGAGTCACGCGCAATGGCGGGCTGGGGGTGAAAAGCATATTGGACATCGCCGAGCGGAGGTACAGCCATGAAGGCCGTCGTGTACAAGGAACCGTTCACCGTGGCGGTCGAAGATGTTGAAAAGCCCAAGACTCAGCATCCGAACGACGTCATCGTACGGATCACCTCAAGCGCGATCTGCGGCTCCGACCTGCACATGTACGAGGGCCGTACCGCGGCCGAGCCAGGCATAGTCTTCGGCCACGAGAACATGGGAGTCATCGAGGAGATCGGCCAGGGCGTCACCTCTCTCAGGGAGGGCGACCGCGTGGTCATGCCCTTCAATGTCGCCTGCGGGTTCTGCACCAATTGTGTCGAGGGATTCACCGGATTCTGTCAGACCGTCAACCCCGGCTTCGCGGGTGGCGCTTACGGCTATGTCGCCATGGGGCCCTGGCCAGGCGGCCAGGCGGAATACCTACGCGTTCCCTACGCCGACTTCAACTGCCTGAAGCTACCGCCGGGAAACGAGCACGAGACCGACTTCATACTGCTCGCCGACATCTTCCCGACCGGATACCACGGCTGTGAACTCGCCCAGGTCCGCCCGGGTGAGAGCGTCGCCGTTTACGGCGGCGGGCCGGTAGGGCTGATGGCCGCCTACTCGGCCCTGCTGCGCGGTGCGAAGAAGGTGTTCGTCGTGGACCGGGTTCCCGAGCGGCTGGAGAAGGCCCGGGAGATCGGCGCGATTCCGATCAACTTCGCCGAGGGCGATCCCGTGGAGCAGATCAAGGAGCAGACCGAGGGCGTCGGCACGGACAAGGGCGTGGACGCCGTCGGCTACCAGGCGATGGCGCGCGGTACTGAGCGCGAGGAGCCGGCGACCGTCCTGAACTCGCTCGTCGGAACGGTCCGGGCCACTGGAGCGCTGGGTGTGCCCGGCCTCTACGTCCCGGCCGATCCCGGAGGCCCTGACGAGCAGGCCAGACACGGCATGCTCCTCGTCTCGATCGGCAAGCTCTTCGAGAAGGGCCTGCGGATGGGTACGGGGCAGTGCAACGTGAAGCGCTACAACCGGCACCTGCGCGACATGATCATCGAAGGCCGGGCGAAGCCGAGCTTCGTCGTCTCGCATGAACTGCCTTTGGACCAGGCGCCGTCGGCGTACGACAAGTTCGACAAGCGGATCGAGGGCTACACGAAGGTCGTGCTGCACCCGTAGCGGGTCCTTCGGTTTGCCCGGTTGCGTTCGCCCCCCGGCTGCGGGTCACGGAGGAACACCGGGCGGTGGCCACGCGCCATGAGAAGCGCCGTTACGTCTCCCCCGGCACCGGTGGCTCCACCCAGCCGTGTCGGATGGCGTGACCGCCAAGCTGCATCCGGGTCCGAACTCCGGCTATGTCCATGAGGTGGCGCAGGCGTCGGTGCAGCGTGCGCGGTGACAGACCAAGCTGTGTCGCGGCTGTCTGGTCGGTCAGGCCGGCCAGCAGGAGCGCGAGGATCCTCCGGTCGAGGTCGGTCGGGCCCTCCTCCCCGAGCTCGACGGTGGGTTCGGCTTCTCCGCCGGTGCCCGACAGCTCCAGTGGGTGGGCGGTGCGCCATACCGTCTCGAACAGCGCGTCCAGCGCGTCCAGCAGTCCGCTGCGGTGCAGCAGCACGGCGCCGGGCTCTCCGGCCGGCGTGGTCGCGAGCGGGACGAGGCCGAGTTCGGCGTCGGCCAGCACGAGTTTCATCGGCAACTGGTCGGCGACACGCAGCTGCACGCCGTTGCGCAGTGAATCGATCGCATCGGTGATGATGCCCGGCTCTGCCAGCACGGCCCGGTCCAGTACCGCCCGGAAGTGCACGCCGCGGCCGATGGCCATGGGTTCGGCCGTGTTCTCGTCGGGCGGCACGGCGACGAACGGTGTGGTGATGAAGGTGCGGACCTGCGTGCGGGCTGCCTGCTGCACCTGGAGGAAGCGATGGCGGATGGCGTCGACGCCCGTGACGACCTCGATCAGATCGCTGATGCTGCTCCCGGTCATCGCCGCCCGGTGCTCCTCGGCGAAGGTCACCAGTGCCTGCTCAGCCATGCGCAGCCCGTCCCGGCGCTGGCTGATGAGAGCACCGAGCGCCATGGCCGGCGGCGCGGCGGTGAACTGCTCGTCCGCCGACCTGATCACCAGTCCCCACCCGACCAGGCGGGACAAGGCCTTGTCGACGTGGGCCTGCGGTACGACGAGCTGATCCGACAGGATCATCGCGGTGGAGTTCGGCCGTCCGAGCAGCGCCCGGTACACGCGCTCGTCATCGGGTTCGAGGCCCAGAACATCCAGCATCGGCGACCGACTCTCTTCCGCTTGCCGCAGCGGGGAGAGTATGCGCCATGGCGGCAGACCCTGAATAGCCCCTGGTGGGAGCAGGTGTGACGGGAAGGGCCCCGGGGAGTCGCCTCCCCGGGGCCCGGCAGTGCGGTTCATCGCAGGCCGTACGCCCGGATGATCTCGTTCTTGACGCTGAAGCCACTGTCCGTCTCCGCGCTCGCGCGGACCGAGACGTAGCCGCCGGGCTTCTTGGCCGTCCTGAACGCACCTGTCCAGTAGCCGTCGGCGCCCTTGGCCAGGGTCACCTTCTGCCAGGTGGCGCCGTCGTCGTACGAGACGTCCAGCCTCACCTTGGTGACGGTGCCCGGCACGCTGCCGAGGTCCACCGACGCCGGCTTGAGCGCGATCTTCTGGGTTGCATTGGCCTTCACGTCACCGTGCAGGTCCGACTCCAGCTTGTAGTCCAGGTTCAGCACCGAGAACGGCTCGGAGAAGTCCGAGTCGACGGTGTCGGACATGAACGTCCACTCGGTGTGGGTGCGCGTCGACAGCCGGAAGACGTCACCGGGCCGCTCCGCGTCGAGGACGGCGCGGTAGGGCAGGTTGCCCGCCGGCACCTCCTTCCACTGCATGTCCGTGCTGTTCGGGTTGTCGTGGATCAGCGTGTCGCCCTGGAAGATCTGCAGGTGGGTCGGCGTCTCACCCCACGGCAGGTAGCCGCCCAGTCGCATGGTGTCGCTGGCGGAGGCCCAGGCCTGCACGTTCCAGGTCATGTGGTTCTGCCAGCGGGAGTTGTACACGCCGAAGGACTCGCTCTGGCCGGGCCGGGTCGCCGGAGCGAACCAGTCCAGACGCGTGGTGCTGCCCTTGGCATAGGTGTTGTCGCCCGACACCATCACCCACGGCAGGTTCCCGTCGATGCCCTGCGCGTGGAACTCCCTCCAGACCTGGCCCGGGGTCACCCACTCGGTGCGGGTGCCCGGGTGCCACTCGACCTCGGGGAAGTTGAACGACGGGCTGAGGGTGAAGTCGGACCGGTAGCCCTCCGCCAACCCGCCGTCCGTGGCCGAGTAGTAGCGGGCGTCGATCCGGGCGAGGTCACCCTTGGCCGGCTTGTAGACCAGGGCCCTGTCCGGCACCCGACCGGGGTAGTCCTGGGTCAGGTCGTAGACGAACGGCGTGTACTCGGTCTGCTTTACGGTCAGCTTGAAGATGCCGGCCTTGGCCATCGCGACAAGGGTCCCGCCCGCGTCACGGTGGACGGTGGCGACCGGGATGGTCGACTCGCCGACGTACTCCATCAGTGCACCGACACCGTCGTTGACCACGATCAGCGCCTTTGCGCCGGCCGCGACTGCGGCCTCGGTGCGTTCCTGCGGCGAGACCTCGTCGCTGCGCTCGACGACGACGGCCTTGCCCTTGGCCCTGACCTTCTCGTACGCGGCCGCCGAGCCGTTGCCCGCGTAGACGGCGCCCAGAGTGTCCGTGGCGGATCCCAGGGCGCTGCCCGCCTGTACCCGTGCATCGAAGCGGAGCCGACCGCCCAACGTGCTCAGGCTGAGCTGCGGTTCGCCCTTGCGCCAGCGGGTGGTCAGCATGAACTCGCCCTGCTTCATCGGCTCCGTCGGGGCGACGTAGACGTCGTCGTACGTCAGCGGCAGCACGTACGCGCTGCGGTAGTCCATGTACGGGTCGTGGCCCTTGTAGTGGACGTTGAAGTCGACCTTGCGCTGGCGGTCCTCGGTGCGCTGCGGCGCCTCGGTCTGCAGCAGGTGTGCCTTGCTCGCGTCCAGCACCACGTCCGCGGAGCCGTCCTTGAGCACGGTCTCCGGGTCGACCAGCACGGCCAGACCCGAGCGGTCCGCCTGCTCACCGGCCACGTCGAGGTATCCCGCGACGGTGTACAGGCCGGGTGCCATGCGCATCGTGGTCGAGCCGTCGACGTAGACATTCCACGGCCAGGGGTCGCCGGCCAGATTGATGCCGACCCATCCGGCGGCGGGCTTGCCGTCCCGGCCGACCAGCTTGATGTTCAGGTCGTAGCGCTCCTCCTCCTTGAGCAGCGCCACGGACGTGCGGGTCACCGGCTGCCCGGTGGCCGTGTCGGTGGCTGTCACATAGCCGACGTGCCGGCCTGCCGAGGCGGCTTGCGGGTCACCGGTCACCGGGACCCCGGCGGTACCGCCCGCCGGGACGGTCACCTTGGTGGCTCCGAGCGTGAAGGGGCCCCCGTCGTTGGTCAGCGCCAGGTTCAGCGTGACGTCGGCGGAACCGGTGTTGGTGAAGGTCAGGTCCTTCGTGACGGCGACGTCGCTCGGCTTGTGCGGCCATGTGTAGTTGCCGAAGAAGAGCGATCCGGTGCCGCGGACCGTGGTGCGCACTGCGGCGGCCACGTCGAGACGGCCGGTGCCGACCTCGTACGGCGAGTACCCGCCGTCCAGTTCCTTCGCGGTGCTCGTCAGGTGTTCCTTGAGCTGCGCGCCGGTCCAGTCCGGGTGCTGCTGGGCCAGGATCGCCGCCGCGCCTACCACGTGCGGGGTGGCCATCGAGGTGCCGCTGATGGTGCGGTACAGGCCCTCACCACCGTCCGTCATCTCCTGCGAGCGGGCTGCGGTGATGTCCACGCCGGGCGCCGCGATGTCCGGCTTCATGCCGCCGGAGTAGGCCAGCGGGCCGGTGCTGGAGAAGGACGCGAGCCGGTCCTCCTTGTCGGTGGCGGCCACGGTCAGCGCCGAGGAGGCCGCGCCCGGGGCGGAGATGCTCTCCGGGCCGGCGTTGCCGGCGGCTATGACGAACAGCGTGCCGTACTGCGCGGACAGCGCGTCGACCGTCTGCGACATCGGGTCGCTGCCGTCCGTCGGGTAGGAGTCGCCGAGGCTCATGTTGACGACGTCCGCACCGGACTCGGCGGCCCACTGCATGCCGGCCATGACCCAGGAGTCCTGGCCGTAGCCCTCCGTGCCGCCGAGCACCTTGCCGACGAACAGGTCGGCGCCGGGGGCGACGCCCTTGTTGTCGCCTTTGGAGGCGGCGCCCGAACCGACGATCGTGCCGGCCACATGCGTGCCGTGCCCGTTGACGTCGGTGACGGCCTCACCCGGCACGAAGCTGGCCGTGCCGTCGATCAGGCCGGCGAAATCGGGGTGGTTGACGTCGATGCCGGTGTCGAGCACCGCGACCTTGACGCCCTTTCCGGTGTAGCCGGCCGCCCAGGCCTCGGGCGCGCCGATCAGCGGCACGCTCTCCTTCAGGTTGGCCTTCACGCGGCCGTCGAGCCACAGCTTCGCCACACCCGCGCCCAACGTCGCTCTGCCCCGCGGCGCGACGGTGGTCCAGAAGGTGCGGGCCTGCCGCTTCTCGGTGCTGAGCACGGCACCGCGGATGCCCTTGAGCTTGCGGGTCAGCTTGCTGCCCCGGGGGGCCGTCGGCTCGACGGCCGCGCGGGACTTCGGCTGGGTGTACGTCGCGATCAGCGGCACCGCGGCCGACTTCGCGTCGTCGTAGCCCATCTCGATCAGATCGGTGACGTTGAACAGCCGCCGGTCCAGCTTGTCCGTGCCCAGCAGCGGCGCCGCCTCGTCCGGAATGACGAACAGGTCGCCCTTGATCTCCTGGAGTTTCACGCCGCCGACGGCGCTGTCGGGCCGGTCGACGTCGGCGATCTGCTTACCGTCGGCCGTCGTGGTGACCGTGACGACGTCGCCGGTGACCAGGGTGACCTTGTGGGTCGCCGAGGGCTTGAGGGGAACGGTGGGCTTGCTCGGGGCGGCTTGTGCGGGCGCTTGCAGAACTGCAAGCCCCGCCGCCAGCAGCGGCACCGCGGTGGCGGCGGAGACGAGCCGCCACCGCCTGCGCCGGAAGGCGGAAGACTGAGAGGAGGAGGACATGCCCTGGGTCTATAGGCCAGTTCACGCCGACGTGAAGGCCGGATGACGGCAAGTCCTCGCCATGGCAAGGACTTGTCAGCCGCAATTCGCGCACATCCAGGCAAGGTTGCACTTTTCAGACATGGGCATTCAGTCGGCGGTGGCAGCGCGAAGCCCTTGCCGACCGCTCGCCGCCCGGTGACGGCTTTGACTCACTGGGACTTGTCCGGCCGATCACGTCCGGAGCCAAATGACGAGGGCTGTCGCTGTCGCGGTGCCAAGGAAGACGTAGCCGCGCTTGCAGCAGCGCGGCGCCACGGCCCTGCGCTCCCTCGACGAGCAGCGGGACACCGACGAAGATGCACGGCCGACTCGGCGCTGCCCTTACTCCCCGTGCCGAAGACCACATGGGCAGGCCTCGACGGGTTCCTGTCTCCTGTCCGTTCTACGCTTGAACCGGGGCATCGAAATTCTTGGTCAACACCCCGAGGTGATGACGATGCTCGACTTGTCATCCAGGTTGTCGGACATCCCCACTGTGCGGGGTCGGGCACCTTGGCCCCATCACGAGTACGTCAAGGGTTGGGGCGTGTTTGCGCTGCCCTTCGACTCCGGTCACGTGCTCGCGCTCCGAGTCTTTCCTGAGAACAGCTTCGGGCCTTACCGCACGCTGTGGCATCGCGATCCGAGCGGCAGCTGGTCGATCCGCGTCCACGGGGCACGACTGGACACAGCATGCCCCCGGTACTACGGCGCGGCCTGCGACCGCACGGGGTACGCCCGTATAGGGCTCACCTGGACGGGCCCGGCCTCCCTGCAGGTGACGATGGATGCTCCTTCACTGGACTGGACTCTCACCGCCTCCTCGACCCGCCTCCTCGGTTTCCTCAACAGCATCAGCGTGGCGTTGCCGCTCGCCACGTGGCGAGCGGCATCTTTGGTACGGGCTCGGGAGCGAGTGGCCCGCGCGCTGGGAATGGGGCACCTTCAGATGTCCGGCGTGATGCCGAGCGGTCACACCGGAACCCTCATGCCGCAGCAGATGTACTTCATCGATGACTCACGAGCCACGCTCGACGGCGTCGACCTCGGACTCCCCGTCCGGCTGCAGGACAATCCGCGGATCGGTGACGTGGCCCTGCCGGCCCGCGGTGTCCTCGCGATCGGCCAGGCGGTCTGGGAAATCCTGGATCCGACCGAATACGAACGCATCCGTTCCGAGACCGCCCCGCAGTCCTAGGGTCGACCCGTAAATGATCTACGGGTGGGTGCGGCTGTGATCGCCGGGCAGTGGGCTTCAGCGATGGGCACCCAAGCGTTCAGCCACCGCATGATGCATGCGTGCCTCAGGTCGCACGGACGCCCGGCGAGCGGCGATTCGACGCGGTCCGGAGACAGCGCGTACAGCCTCGCTACCTCCCAGGCACGCCAGTGGCCCGACCAATCCCCCGCGGTCTCGAACTCCTTCAGGTGCGCGCGGAGAGTATGGCGACCAGCACGAGCGGGATGGGGACCGGCCGGTCCGTTGCTGCCTCGCGCGCCTTCAGGCCCCGGCGGCCGTGTCGCTCCCCGGAGTCCGGAGACGGTCAAGGCCATGGAACGATCTCCTTCACGCGGGATGGGCCCCTGGGCCCGCCCGTCGGGGCGGAACGGGAGGGTTGCGCAGTGGGGGAACCTGTGCAGTTGAACGCACGAGCGGAGTCGCGGGTGCGCCGGGACTTCCCCGACCCGGAGGTCGCAGCGGTGGTGATCGAGCTGCTTGAGGAGTGGGGCCCGGCCTGCCGGGAATGGGACGAGGGCCGCGTACAGACGGCGATCGTGCTGGGCGCGGCGGGCGACGTGGACAGGCTGTTGGCGCTGATCGAGCTGGCTTACATCGACTACCGCGACGTGCTGATGGACACCGGCTTCGCCGACGAGGACTGGAAAGAGCGCATGACAGCCGCGCTCGGTCCGGAGTAGGCCAGTATTCGGGTGGTCAGCGAGTGCCTGCGCGGTAGGTGCCGGCCCACAAGTTGTAGAGGTCGCGGCCGACGCGTATCCGCGTGCCGTGGACCTTGCAGCGGCGGCAGGTCTTGTCCCGCGTGAGGCGGCCTCAGCGGTCGGTCTTCATCTCGAACATCCGCGGCACTTGCGGCAGGGACCGAGCGGCACAGCCGCACACAAAGCGCCGTAACCGATCGCCAGGGCGGTGGCGGGCAACCGCTAAGAGGGTGTCTCACGTGGCAAGTTTCGCGAGCTTCTTGTAGCAGGTCAGGCGGCGGCCAGGCCGAGGAAGGCGAGGAAGTGCGAGCCCATTCGTTCGTACCGGACGGTGAGGCGGCGGTAGCCGAAGAGCCAGGCGATCGACCGTTCGATCTTCCAGCGGTGCCGACCGAGGCGTTCGCCGGACTCGATGCCGGGCCGCGCGATGCGCGCGACGAGCCCGCGCTCGCGCAGCCAGGCCAGGTGTTCGGCGGAGAAGTACGCCTTGTCCGCGCGGAGTTTGACGGGTCGGCGCCGTGGTCCCCGGCGGGACCGGACGGCGGGTATGCCGCGGATGAGCGGCTTGAGGGCGAGGCTGTCGTGCATGTTCGCGCCGGACACGGCGACGGCGAGCGGGATGCCCTGGGCATCGGACAGCACGTGCAGCTTGCTGCCCTTCTTGCCGCGATCGACCGGGTTCGGCCCGGTCAGCGATCCCCCCTTCTGGCGCGAACGGAGGCCGCGTCGACGATCGCCGAGGTCCAGTCCACCTCGCCCCGGGCCCCGAGTTCGTCCAGCACCGCCCGGTGCAGCCGACGCCACAGGCCGGCCTCGGTCCGTACCATGAAGCGGCGATGCGCGGGGGAGGGCGACGTGCCGAACGTCGGCGGCAGATGCCGCCAGGCACAGCCGCTGGTCAGCGCGTACACCACTGCCGTGAACACGGCCCGCTCGTCACACGGAGCGGTCCCACCACCTTGCGGACGAGCAGCGAACGACGGCAGCAACGGGGCGGCCAGCTCCCAGAGTTCATCAGGAACCAGACGCTTCGATAGATCAGCACCCACGACCGGCATCATGCCGCACGAACATCAAGTCACTGACAACCTCTAAGCCTTGATCGGTGCGGCCGACCTGGCGGCCTGCTCGATCTTCGCGCAGTAGGCTGCACGGGCTTCCTCGTCGATCTGCTGCTCGTTTTCGGCGCGCACCCCGGTCCGGCCGTCGAGGCCCTCGCGCAGGATATCGGCGTGCCCGGCATGCCGGATGGACTCGCCGAGTACATGGACCATGATGGCGAACAGGTTCGTGTTGGGATAAGGCTCCGGCCACCACGGCACGTGGCCGGGGGCGTCGAGGGGGAGCTCGTTGATCGTCGCGTCCGAGTGTTCCCACGTGCGCCGGTAGAACCCGATGATCTGATCGCGGGTCTCGTCCTCGGTCGCCCACAGATCACTGCCGTCGGAGTCCTGCCACCGGGACAGCGATTCCGGGGAAGGACGGTCGAAGACCTCGCCGAAGTACCTGGCCTCGACGGTGGCCACGTGTTTGACCAGGCCGAGGAGGTTGGTCCCGGTCGCTGTCAAAGGTCGGCGGGCGTCGTATTCGGACAAGCCGTCGAGTTTCCAGAGCAGCGCCTTGCGGTCCCGCCGCAGTCTCCCGTGCAGGTTGTCTTTCGCGAATTCATCGATCATGCGGCATGAGCCTGCCATGGGCTGCTTGTGGTCTCAAGATCCCGTACGTGGTCCGCAACGACTGGCAGAGCCGAGGCCTGGCCATGGCCGCCGCCCTGACCTGCTACAAGAAGCTCGCGAAACTTGCCATGTGTGACACCCTCTTAGGTGGCCGAGACGATGGTGGCCGAGACGATGGTGGCCGAGGTGATGGCCGAGCTGGCCGAGCTCGAGGACCCGAAGATTCGCGAGGTGAACGATGGACACGGTGACGATCACGGTGACGTGAGGGGACGGTGGTTCTTCGGGGCCGTCGCCGCGAGTGCGGGGTGCAGCGCCGCCACGTCGAGGCCGACGTGTTCGCCGCAGGCCGGTGACTACTGAGCGCGTCCACGCACCACCCCTTGAGCGCCGGGAAACGGGCAGCCGCGTGACGGCCGCCTGCAGCGAACCCACCAGTTGTG
This sequence comes from Streptomyces sp. NBC_00390, assembly GCF_036057275.1. Taxonomy (NCBI): domain Bacteria; kingdom Bacillati; phylum Actinomycetota; class Actinomycetes; order Kitasatosporales; family Streptomycetaceae; genus Streptomyces; species Streptomyces sp. NBC_00390. The sequence goes on from NZ_CP107945.1 coordinate 2,806,267, forward strand.
CCGTATCAGTTGACGGTGGAGGTCTCGGCGACTGCGTGTGCCTCCAGGCCTGGGGTCGCGAGGAGCTGCGCGACGCAGGCCGCCGAACCACCGACGTAGGTGCTCACCAGGTCGACGTCACCGCCCACGCACCAGGCACGATCCTGAGGCCACCACAGGTCGGGGTTCTCGAGCCACGCCTCGTGGGGGTCTCGCGCGGGCGAGTCGGCATCGTCGAGAGGTCCGGCGAGCAGGATCTCGTCGCGGCCGGGGGTGCGGAAGACCGGGGTGTCGTGCCAGTCGTGGTCGCCGTAGCCGTCCCACAGGCCGTACCAGCAGCAGTCAGGGGTACGGGTGTGCTGGGACAGCACGGAGATCAGAGTGCGGGCCACGTCGGCAGGGGTCGGGCCCTCCTGCGGGTGCTCGTCCCAGACGCCGGGGACGGCCGGGGTGTCGTCGTTGCGGTAGCGGACGGGATCTTGGGCGCCGATCAGCTCGTGCCAGCGCGTCTCCGCGGACACGGACCGTCCGTACACGGCGGCGACTCGGTCCCACCGCACCGGTTCCTCACCGATTCGGGCCGGATGGAGGATCCGCGCGTACGCGTCGAAGCCGGGTGCGCACACCCCCGCCACCGTGCCGAATCCGTCATTGCCGGGCGGGCGCTGCTCCAGCCAGCGGGCGGGTGTGAGGTTGCGCCGCTCGACGCGGAGGCGTCCGTAGACGGACGGGGGCGAAATCGGGTGAACGCGCATGCCGCAGCCTAACGACGCGCCTCGGGTCGGTCGCACTAGCTCATCAGGGCCTCGATGCAGCGGTCGGCAGCCTCAACCACTCCGGCTACCTCTGGTCTTCTCCGCGATCACCGCCTCACCCGCCGCCCAAGTCCACTACCGCCCGCGACGCGACGACCACCGAGACCGGCACGCCGCCGTCCGACGCAACCTCTTCAACCTCATGCTCGGCCGGCTCTGCCACTGCCTCCGGCACGGGCGGCACTACGACGAGAACCTCGTCTTCCGTCGCCACCAGCCCGTTGTGATGCGTCCGGTGGACGCTTAATATGCGTCTGCTGGACGCATCACTGCCCGCTGTGCAGGCGCCGACGTAGGAGGAGCCCTGACGTGACCGACACCGCACATGCCTTTCTCCCAGCGCAGGAGGATCTCGCGCTGATCAGCGTCGCGGAGGCCGCCCGCTGCACGCGGGGGCAGACCGGGTCGCCGCTCGCGGGGTGGGTCTCCTTCCGGCCGCTGTGGGACGACGTCGTCCGCACCGACCCCGATCTGTTCGCATGACCGGCCCGCAGGAGTGGGCGCAGGCAGAGCCCGAGCCCGTGGCGGCCGGAATCGAGGTCGCCCCGGCGGAGGGCCCCGCGGCGGCCGGTGGCCAGGGTCCCGCGATCGGCTCGGCCGCCTGGTGGAAGCAGCGCTACGCAGCCCGGGTCCGCCGGCGGCCGCGGCCCGGCGGGCTGACCCTCGGCGCGATCATGGACGTCGCGTTGGCGATCGCCGACAGCAACGGCCTCGACGCACTGACGATGCGTGCGGTGGCCGACCGGATGAACGTCAGGCACACGTCCCTGTACCGGCATGTGGCCAGTCGCGACGAACTGCTCGTGGAACTGGTCGATCACATGCTGGGCGAGGTCCGCCTGCCCGGGCCCGGCCCGGACTGGCGCGCCCGCACCGAGGCCGGCGCCCGGGAGTACCGGCGTGTACTGAGTGCGCACCACGCCTTGGTCCCCCAGATGACCCAGGGTCAGCTCCTCGGCCCGAACGCCCTGCGCGCCCGCGAGCACGGCCTGCGGTTGCTCACGGATGCGGGGTGGCCGCCCGGGCAGGCGGTGCGGATCTACCTCACCGTCACGCACTTCGTGGTCGGGGCCGTGCTCCTGGACAGCGGTGGCGCGGCGCGCACGGCCGGGCAGCGGTCGGCGATGGCCGGTCTGTTCGCCTCGCTTCCCGCCGGACGGTTTCCGCTGGTCACCGCCCATTCCACCCTCCTCGGCGGACCGGACGGCGACGACGAGTTCGAATTCGGCCTGCGGTGTCTCCTGGACGGCATCGCCCGCTTGAAGGGGGATGGCTAGTGCCTGGTTCCGCCCTGCCCACCGGCACGCAGTGGTTCGCCGGCGGCACACGGGTCGCCGTTCGAGGACGTGCGGGTGCCCATACGCTCTTCGTCCGGCAGGACGGGCCGGCCGACGGCGCCCCGGTGACGCTCGTGCACGGATTCCCCACCTCGTCCCACGACTGGTCGCCGCTCGTGCCCGGGCTGGCGAGGCTGGGATTCAGGGTCACCACGTTCGACCTTCTCGGTTTCGGCCACAGCGACAAGCCGCGCAGACACCGCTATTCGCTGCTGGAGCAGGCCGATCTGGTGGAGGACCTCTGGCGCCGTCTGGGCATCGGTGACACCGCGCTGGTCGCCCACGACTACGGGGTGAGCGTGGCCCAGGAACTGCTCGCGCGGACCCCCCGCCGGATCACCCGGACGGCCTGGCTGAACGGGGGCCTGTACGCCGACCTGCACAGGCCGATCCGCATCCAGCGGCTGCTCCACGGACCGATGGGACCGTTGCTCGCCCACGCGATCAGCGAACGCGGCTTCCGCGCCTCGATGCGCCGGATCCTGGGCAGACCGGTCACGGACCGCGCGCTGCACGAGATGTGGGAGGGCATCGCCCTCAACCGAGGCCGGCTGCTGGCCCCGCAGTTGCTGCGCTACATCGATGAGCGGCGCGTGCACCAGGCCCGATGGGTCTCGGCCCTGGAGGGCTACGAGGGCCCGACCCTCTTCGTATGGGGCCCTGCCGATCCGATCAGCGGTGCTCATGTCCTCGCCCGTGTCCGGGAACGCATGCCGCACGCAGTCGTGGCCGAACTCGCCGGACCGCCCGCCGTCGGCCACTACCCCCAGATCGAGGCCCCGGAGGAGGTCGGCCCCCTCCTCGGTACGTTCCTCGCCGGATCCTGAGCTTGATGGGCGAGCGGGCCGGCACCGTCCAGGCCCGGCGGGGCGCGCCGGCAGGTCATGAAGGCAACAGCGGCAAGGACGTTCGCGATTGCGGCTGCGCCGAGGGGCCTGTACAGCCACTGACCACGCCGAGCCGGACCCGGGTTTCACCGGGTCCGGCTCAGCGGCCATGGCTCAGGCGTTGGGGCGCTTGCCGTGGTTCGCGCGCTTCTTCTTGCGGGCGCGGCGCTTGTTGCCTCGCTTCGACATGGGTATATCTCCCTCAATCAGGACTTTTCGCCAGTCTAGGGGCGGGCTGCGGGGTCCGCATCAGCGGTGCGGGGCGGTACGCGCGTGCCGGCGTCGCCGGTCGCGTCCCGGTGCGCCGCGGTCCGCAGCGGCGGCCCGGACGCTCCCTCACCACGGGATGCGGCTGCGATTGCGGAAGAACCCACCCGTGGGACCGTCGTCCGGCAGCAGCGCCAGCCAGCTGACCGTGTCCGCGCCCCGCTCGACGGTGGTGGGTGCCCACTCGCCGCCCATGTCGGTGCGCACCCAGCCCGGGCAGACCGCGTTGACCTTCACCGATGACGGACTCGCGGCCGCGACGACCAGGGTGAGGGCGTTGAGGGCGGCCTTCGCGATGCCGTAGGCGGCCGGGGAGGGAACGTTGTCGGTCATGGCGCCGAGCCCGGAGGAGACGTTCACGACCCGTCCGTAGCCGCGCCGGATCATCTCCGGCACGAACGTCCGGCAGGTGCGGAACGCACCCATGAGATTCACGTCGATCGACTGCCGCATCGTCTCCTCGTCGAGGGAGAAGAACGGCTCGGTCGGATAGACGCCCGCGTTGTTGCCCAGCACATCGACCTCGATGCCTGCTTCCGCGAGCCGCTGCGCGCAGGCGCGCACACTCCCGCCGTCCGTGATGTCGAGTTCCTCGCCCCTGACCCGCAGCCCCTGCCGGGTGAGCTCCTGTGCGGCCGTCCGGCCGCGTGCGGGACCGCGCGCGGCCAGGACGATGTCGAGCCCGGCCCGGCCGAGCTGCCGGCAGGTCTCGAGACCGATACCCCGATTGCCGCCGGTGACCAGCGCGGTACGAATGGAGTGCGACGCCTGGGACATGACTACGACGCTAGTCGCATCCGGTACGGGCGCCTCACGTACTCCCCCGGCAGCGTGCCGTCCGCCACGGCGACGCACGACAGGCCGGCGATCCGGCTCGGTTACGGAAAGACGGAAAACCGGTGCGGCTGTTCCGGGACAGGGCCGACCCCGCCCAACAGCACTTGCCGACGTGGTGGGTTACCCGTACGAACAGGTCGCCTCGATCGACCGCCCCGCCGGACAAGCCGACGGCAGCGACCGGGCCCGGGCAACTGGACGGACGCCGGGTCGGCTCGGTGGCCAGGGGTCCGGGGCTGTCGGGCGGTCGGCAGCCGGGTCCGGGACGAGTCCGGCGGACGTCTGCCACGATGAGCCGCATGCGTACTGTCGGCATCGATCTCTCCGCCAGTCCCGACAACACGGCCGCCTCGGTGGTGACCTGGGGCTCCGCCCATGCCGTCGTGGAGCCGCCCCGGACACGGTGCCGGGATGCCGAGATCGTCTGTCTGCTCGCCGGACTCGGGGTGGACGACCGTGCCGCCGTGGACACGCCCTTCGGGTGGCCCGTCGGCTTCGTGCAGGCCGTTGCCGCGCATGCCGCGCATCAGCCGTGGCCGGGGCGCGGGCTGGACAGCACCGTGCACCGCCTGTCGTCGCTGCGGTTCCGGCGTACGGACCGGCTCGTGTGGGATGCCCTCAAGCCGGGACAGCCGCCACTGTCCGCTCCCTTCGACCGGATCGGGGCCATGGTCGCGCGGTGGGCGCACATCGAGGACGAACTCGCCGTCCGGGGGCGGGCGGTGGACCGGGCCGGGACGGGGGACGTCTGCGAGGTGTATCCGCGGGCGACCCGGCAGAACTGGGGTCTGGGCAGGGTGCGTTCGGTGGCGGAGCTGGTGCAGGCCGCTCCGTGGCTCCGCTGCGACGGCGAGGCGCGGGCGGCGTACGAGAGCAGCGAGCACGCCTTCGACGCGCTGGTCTGTGCGCTGACCGCGCGTGCGGTGGCCCAGGGGCTGACGCGGCCGCCCGTGGGGGCGGATCTGGAGGTGGCGCGCATCGAGGGCTGGATTCATGTGCCCGTCGTCGGCAGCCTGCCGCGGTTGCTGGAGGCATGAACGCGCCCCCACCGCCTAAGTCGCGGCAGGGGCGCGGAGGTCGAGCGTCTCAGGCCGGGGTCGGTGCACCCTCCGCGGCCGCGGGGACCGTGGTCTCGCGCGGCGTGAGCAGACGTTGCGCCAGGAAGCCGAAGGCGACGCCGAACACCGTCCACAGCACCGCCTGGACCGCGAGCGATGCCAGGCGGAACTCCCACAGCACTGCCGCCGGGAAGCCCTTCGCCACCGCGTCCTCGTTCGAGGGCAGGAAGACGAACGCGATCGTCACCGCGGCGATGAAGCCCGCGCCGGCGACCAGAGTTGCGTTCCAGTTGCCCAGGCGCGGCGCCAGGCGGCGGCCCGCGATGGTGGCCGCGATGCCGAGCAGCACACTGAGCAGGATCATCAGGAAGAACAGCGTGGTGCGCTTGCCGATGGTGTCCGGGTTGCCGACAGCCGGCGGGGTGGCCGGGTACTTCAGGAACGGCACCAGGAAGACCGTGGTGAACGCGGCCGCCGCGGTGATGGCCGCAGTCGCGCGCGGGGTGAAGCGGCCCAGGCGGCCGAGCAGGAAGCAGAACGCCAGCGACGCGATGCCGCCCAGCGCAACGCCGTAGACGAGGACGCCGCTGCCGAGGCCTGCGGTCGACTGCACCGCGCGGCTGACCAGTTCCTCTTCCTCCTCGGCTTCGGCCGCGGCGCCGCCGTGTCCGGCGTGGGCCGCTTCCTCGGCCGCCGCGGCCTCTTCGACCGCGATCGAGGCGTCCACCTGGGGCTCACCCAGGCTGTAGGCGACGGCGAAGGCGAAGAGCGCGGCTATCAGGCCCGCGAGCATGCCACGGACCAGTAGATTTCTGACAGTTGAGGCGTACACGTACTCAAGCCTCTCAGTGGCAGGGGAAGCCGAGCAGGTGACGCCCGTCGTGCACCCATTCGTGCACGTCGGCGCCGGCGAAGACGGAGGTGGCGCCCTGTTCGGCACCCACGAAGTACAGGGCGACGAGGGCAAGGAGGCCGATGAACACCGCCCAGGGCAGTACCGCCCGCACGGGGAGAGAGGTCAGTTCGGGTACGGCAGGGGTGGAAACGGCGCCGGATACAACAGCCTCGGCCATGGCGGAACCTCCTTGGGGAACACGCGTCCCATACGGTGGTGCGCGACGACGGTCCGCGGGTCTGACTCGCCGCCGCGGACACGCCCGTGCAAGGGCTTCCGCTGCGGCACTACAGTGGCGCGACCGTGCCGGACTCTCACCGGGCTTCCGTCTCGCCGTCGTCGTGATGATTGAAATTGTCGCGGTGACCGTACCGCGACGCTCACATCTGGCCAAGGGGCTGAGGCGCGAATCACTCGCTTTCGCCCCCGTGCGCCTCCTGTACGCCCCCTGTGTGCTGTTGAGTAGGGTGCCCGGATGCGAGCACGCCGATGACCGTACGAGTCACCCTCATCTCGCCCGCGATGAGCGTGGCGTTGCGGGACGCCCGGTTCGACGACGGCCTGCCGCTGGATCCCGCCGGGTTCGCGAGTCTGGAGCGGGCCGAGCGCATGAGCGGGCGTGCGCACGTGTCGGACTCTGCACGCTGCCACGCGACCGCAAAGGGCCTCGGGCTGGACGCCGAAGCTCTGCCCGCGCTCGCGGGCTGCGCCATGGGACGCTGGCGCGGACTGCGCCTGGACGAGGTCGCGGCCGCCGATCAGGCCGCCGTCACCTCCTGGCTGACCGACCCCGGTTCCGCACCCCATGGCGGGGAGTCGCTGCGGGACCTGCGGATCCGCGTCGGTGCCTGGCTCGACGCGTCGGCCGACCGCGACGGCGACGGCGGACGTCTCCTCTGTGTCGTCGAACCCGACGTCGTACGCGCCGCGTTGGTCCACGCCCTGTCCGCACCCGACAGCGCGTTCTGGCGGCTGGACGTCCGGCCGCTCACCGCGACCGGACTCAGTGGCCGGGCAGGGCGTTGGAACGTTCAGGCCGGGCGATCGCTCGTCGCGCCAGGCGGGTAGGAGCGGGCGGGGCCTCGTACGCCAGTCGGCGACGGGTACGGCTGAGCATCATGCGGGCCATCACGGGGTGGAAGAGGCGTACGACCCCGAAGTACAGCCTGCCGCGCAGGTTGTGGATCCTGACCACCGTCGTCAGGGTGACCGTGTCCTCGTCCTCGTCGACAAGGAGCGAGGCGCGGAAGTCCAGATGGGACGCGTCCTCGCCGAGCAGGATCTCGTGCGGGGCGGTCGCCCGCACCGGGAAGGGGAGCACCGTGCGCCAGGCCGCGGGGTCGCGGGGCATCCCGGGGTCCAGCGGCAGTTGCCAGGAATCGGTGAAGTCGGGGTCACCGCAGGCTTGTCGGGCGAGAACAGCGCCCTCGGGAGAGTCGACCGCGGACGGGCGCTCCCAGACCGCGCGGCGCATCAGGCGCGCCCATCGGGTCCAGCGGGTGGGGCGCGGCGGCTGGTCGGGAGTCGCCGCGCGGACGACGTTGTCGAGGAGTTCCTCCACCATCGTGTCGTGCAGGGGCCGGATCACCAGTGACCACAGCAGGCTGTCCTTCAGGCCCTGTTGCTGCTCGAGGACATGGCGGATCCGGCAGCGTGAGTCACCGAGCGGCTCGATGCCGAAGGAGTGATGGCCGGTGCCCGGCGGGGTGAAGTCGAAGCGGATGCTGCGGCCGGGTTCGTAGGCCCCGACCGAGTAGCGGACGAAGCCGTGCCCGCCGTCCGCGCCGACGGCGAGAGGGCGGTCGAAGCGGATCGGGGGCCAGACCGGGGTCGGGCTGATCGGGTCGTCCTGCGAGCCGAGGCGGTCGAGCAGGGCGCCCACCACTGCGGCGGGGGCTTCGACGACGCGCTCGTGGACGTTGCGTACCGTGCGCATTCCGCACCTCCATACGGTGGCGTATGTTCAACCGTACGGTAGCGTATGGACATGGTGCAACCGAAGGACTCAGGGCGGGAGAAGGGCCGGGAACGCAAGCGGCTCACCGCCGGTGACTGGGCCGACGCGGCGCTCGCCGCCATGGCGGAGCGCGGGCTCGCCGCCGTCGCCGTGGAGCCCCTCGCCGCCCGGCTCGGCACCACCAAGGGCAGCTTCTACTGGCATTTCGCCAACCGGGAGGCGCTGATCGAGGCCGCGCTGCTGCGGTGGGAGGAGCTCTGCACCGAGGAGATCATCACGGCGCTGGACGCCGAGCCGGACCCTGAGACGCGGCTGCGCATGCTCTTCCACGAGGCGACCGCGTCGGCCGCCGAGGATCCGCTCGAGGTCTCCCTGCTCGCCACCGCGGCGCACCCTCAAGTCGCTGCCACACTACGGCGGGTGACGGAGCGTCGGGTCCGGTACGTGGCCCAGCTCTTCGAGGAGCTCGGCTTCCCGCCCGAGGCGGCGCGGCAGCGGGGGCTGCTGGCGTACACGAGCTATCTCGGGCACACCCAGCTCACGCACGCGGTGCCGCAGACGCTGCCGGCGGGGGCGGAGCGCGACGCGTATCTGGAGTCGATGATGGACACGCTGCTGCGCCGCGACGCGTAAGAGGGCGGCGGGGCGGTCCGGTCATGCCGAGCGGCGCTTGCGCGGGGTCGCCTTCTTCGCCGTGGACTTGGCGGTCGTGGACTTGGCGGTCGTGGACTTGGCGGTCGACTTGGCCGCGGTCTTCGCGCCCGCCGTCTTCTTCGTCTCCGCCTTCTTCGCCGTCTTCGCCGTGGACTTGGTCGCCGCCGTCTTCTTCGCCGCCGTCTTCTTCGCGCTCGTAGCCGTCGACTTCTTCGCTTCCGGCGTCTTCGGGGCGGACCGGCCCTTGAGCTGCGTGACCTTCGCGACGTCGCCCTCCTCGCCGCGTGCCTCCTTCGCCGCGCGCACACTGCTCTCCAGCGCGGCCATCAGGTCGATCACCTTGCCACGGCCTTCCTCGGGCGGAGCCTCCGGCACCGTGACGCCGCCCTCGACCTTCGCGGCGATCATCTCCTCGACCGCTTCGCGGTAGTCGTCGTGCAGCGAGTCGAGTTCCACCTCGCCGAGGGTGGCCATCAAGGCGTCGGCCAGGTCGAGTTCGGCCTCGCGCACGGTGACCTCGGTCTGCGGCGCCACGCCCTCCGGTTCGCGGATCTCGTCCGGCCACAGCAGGCCGTGCATGGCGATCACATTGTCGACGACGCGCAGCATGCCGAGCCGCTCGCGCCCCCGGAGGGCGAATTTGGCGATGGCGACCTTCTGGCTGCGCTTGAGGGCCTCCCGCAGCAGGGTGTACGGCTTGGCGGCCGGGACCCCGTTGGCGGAGAGGTAGTACGCAGCCTCGATCTGGAGCGGGTCGATCTCCGATGCGGGGACGAAGGCGACGATCTCGATCGTCTTCGCCGTCGGCAGCGGCAGTGTGGCGAGGTCCTCGTCCGTGATCGGGATCAGGGTGCCGTCGGCGTCCTCGTAGGCCTTGCCGATCTCCGCGGCACCGACCTCCTTCTCCTCCAGCTCGCAGACCTTGCGGTAGCGGATCCGGCCTCCGTCGGCCGAGTGGATCTGACGGAAGGAGACGGAGCGGCTCTCGGTGGCGTTGACGAGCTTGATCGGGATGCTGACCAGACCGAAGGAGATCGCGCCGTTCCAAATGGATCGCACGTTCCATCCCTTTCATCCGCTTTTCATGGGATTCTCATACTATGACGCCGATCACGGAGGTGGAGGGGCGGCGCCTGGCGCTCACCAATCTGGAGAAGGTGATCCACCCCGCCACGGGCACCACCAAGGGCGAGATCGTGCACTACTACGCCACCGCGGCGGAGGCGATCCTCCCCCATCTGCGCCATCGCCCGCTGTCGTTCCTGCGGTACCCGGACGGCCCCGACGGGCAGCTGTTCTTCACCAAGAACCCGCCACCGGGAACCCCCGACTGGGTGGACACGGCCCTGGTGCCGCGTTCGGAGGACGTGAACGCCCACCAGGTCGTCGTACAGGATCTGCCGTCCCTGATCTGGGCGGCCAATCTGGTGGTGGAGTTCCATACGCCGCAGTGGCGGTCCGACGCGCCGGCCGTCGCCGACCGTATGGTCTTCGACCTCGACCCCGGCCCGCCCGCGGGCGTCGCCCAGTGCTGCGAGGTGGCGCTGTGGCTGCGCGAGCGGCTGGCGGCCGACGGCCTGGAGGCATACGTGAAGACCTCGGGCTCCAAGGGTCTGCATCTGCTCGTGCCGCTGGCTCCCACCCCCTCCCGGAAGGTCTCGGAGTACGCGAAGGGCCTGGCGGTCGAGGGCGAGGCGGCTCTGCCGAAGCTGGTGCTGCACCGGATGGCCAAGGCGCTGCGGCCGGGGAAGGTCTTCGTCGACCACAGCCAGAACGCCGCAGCGAAGACGACCGCTGCCCCCTACACCCTGCGCGCCCGCCCCGAGCCGACCGTGTCCGCGCCGGTGACCTGGCAGGAGGTCGAGGCGGGCAGGGAGCTCTCCTTCCTGATGGGCGACATCGCGCCGCGCCTCCAGGACTACGGGGACCTGCTCGATCCGCTCATCGATCCCGACCGGGCCGGGCAACTGCCATGAGTGCGCCCCTGCCGCCGCTGAAGGTCGCGCTCGCCGAGTCCGTGAGCGTGCTACCGCGCGGAGCGGGGCTGGCGTACGAGCCGAAGTTCGACGGCCACCGTGTGGTGGTCTTCCGGATCGGCGGGGAGGTGCTGTTGCAGGCGCGCTCGGGCCGGATCATCACGGCCGCGTTCCCCGATCTCGCGGACGCCGCACGGCAGTTGCCGGACGGCACGGTGCTCGACGGGGAGGTGGTGGTGTGGCGGGACGGGCGTACGGACTTCGCGGCGGTGCAGAAGCGGGCGTCCGCCACGCCCGGGCGGGCGCCGGGTCTCGCACGCCGGTTGCCCGCCTCGTACGCCGCCTTCGATCTGCTGGCCGAGGCCGGGAAGGATCTGCGGGCGCTCGCGTACGAGAAGCGGCGCGATCGGCTGGTCGCGCTGACCGGTGCGCTCGGGCCGCCGCTGCAGCCGGTGCCGATGACGCTGGACGCCGCGGAGGCGGCCACCTGGTTCGAGACGCTGCCCGCGTTGGGCATCGAGGGGCTGGTGGTCAAACGGCTGGACCAGACGTACCGCGGCGGCGTACGCGCCTGGCGGAAGCTGCGGCACACCCATACACGTGACTCGGTGGTCGTCGGCTTCACGGGCAGGGCGACGCGGCCTGCCGCGCTGGTGCTCGTACTGCCCGACGACGACACACCGGTGGTGTCGAGCGGGCTGACGCCGGGTGTGCGCGCGCAGGCGGCAGCGGCGCTGACCGGGCGGGCGACCGGGCGGCGCGGTACGGCGATCGCGACCGGGGTGGGCGAGGTGGCGTACGAGTGCGTGGAGCCGGGGCCGACGGCCGAGGTGGAGCTGGGCACGACGCGGCACACGGTCACCACGGTGCTCAGGCTGCGGCTGACCGGCGACCTCGACGGCAGCGATGACGGCAGCGATGACTCCGGTGACGACGCCGGTGATGGGACCGATGACGGCGGGACAATTAATCAAGTTTGATTAGACTGTCCCGTCCGGGGTATCCTCACGGCGAGCAAGTAGTCAAGTTTGACGAGATGAGCAAGGAGACAGTGTGACCTTTCTGCCCGGCACCGGATACACGCCGACCGCCGAGGAACTGACGAGCATCCAGGAGTGGTTCGCCGCCTACGACGCACACAGCGCCAAGCGTGACGTCGAGCGCATGGCGGATCTGGCCGTCTTCCCGCTCAACCTGGTCAGCGACGACTCGGCGGGCAACGGGGCATCGGCCCAGTGGGACCGGGAGCAGTTCGTGGCGACCATGACCCAGGTGATGGGCGACGGCAGCGACGACATCGCCTTCGAGTCGACCCGGACGCCGGTCTTCCTGTCCCCCGCCATGGCCGTGGTGTTCACCGACTCGGCCATGACCATGGACGGACACACCCAGCACCTGCGGTACGCCGACATCCTGATCCGGCGGGACGGGAAGTGGGCGTTCCAGACCATGCTGCAGAGCGGCTGGGGCGACAACCTCCGCTGACCGCCGGCGCGTTCAGACCCGCAGCCAGGTCCGGCGGTCGCGGGCCGTCGCGTAGAGGGCGTCGATGTCCGCGGGCCCCAGCACGCCGCCGAGCCCGGCGAGTGCGGGCACCTCCCCGTCCCGCAGGATCCGGACGTCCTGCGGCGGCACGGGCCGGATCTCCAGGCGCTCGGCGCCGACCACCGCAAGGACCGGCAGCACCGCCACGGCGAGCGTATGCGCGGCGCGTTCGGCACGGCGGCGGGTCAGGCGCAGACACGGGCTCGGCACGGCACGACCGGTCCTGACCTGCGGGTCGGCGATCAGGACCCGTTGCCGGAACGCCGCGAGGGTGTGGACGGCGAACACCCCGCCGGGGCCCACCGCCAGGTGATCGATGCGGTCGGCGCCCGGCAGTGGCACTGCGTGCACCACGCGCCGGCCGATCGCCTCCAGGCGGTCCAGCTCGCCGCCCAGCCGTTGCTGTGCGGTGAGTCGGGCACGTCGCGGATCCGCCCGCAGCCGCCGTACGCCCGGCCCGCGGTGGTGGGTGCCGGGCCGGCCCGCACCGGTTTCGGGGAGCGGGTCGAGCTCGGCGTGCAGGGCCTCGCCGGGACGGTTGGGCGCGAGGTCGTCGTCCGGATGGAGGGCCAGGCGCGCAAGGTGGGCGGTGGTCGGCACGGGCGGCGGTCCGAGGGTGACGTCGCCGGTCACAAAGGGTGCCAGGGCCGCCGGCACCTCGTCCCCGTACCCCTCGACGACCAGACTGACGCGGCCGATCGCCGGGTCGTACCAGGCGAGCGTGCGGCCGCTCGGGAGGGTGACGTACAGCCGGTCCCTGCCCGGCTCTCGCGCGGGAGTCACCCGCAGTCCCTGCATGCCGCCACCCCCTGCACACGGTCCTTCGACCATGGGACCAGCCCCTGGCACCGGGGGCAACAGCCCGGGAACCGAAGGACGCAGAGCGCCGTTGGCTGTAACCCCTCGTTACCGGACACGATGTCGGGGCGTTGGTGCACACTCTCCCCAGAAACCAAGGCTGTTGGGAGGGGGACGAGCGTGTTCGGGGGGATCGACGAGGTCGACTGGGCCTCATTGGAACATGCCTACGGCCCGGCCGACGACGTGCCGGCGCTGCTGCGCGGGCTCGCGTCCGCGGACCCCGAGGAGCGCGAGGCCGCGCTCGACCAGATGTACGGGGCGGTGCACCACCAGGGAGACGTGTACGACTCCACGCTCGCCTGCATCCCGTTCCTGCTGGAACTTGTCACCGATCCGGCGGTGCAGGACCGCGGGGCCGTCATCGAGCTGCTGACCAGCATCGGCGGCATCGATCTGGACGGTGACGACGAACTCGACCCGGACGACGAGGAGTTCGAGAACGCCGCGAACTACGCGATGGCGGCGTCGGCGGTGACCGCGGGCGCGGATGTGTTCATCGAGGTCGCCGGGGCCGACGAGCGCGGGGCCCGCCTCGCCGCGCCGCTCGCGCTCGCCAGTCTGCACAGCGATCCGGTGCGGGTGCTGCGGCTGCTTCGGGAACGGCTCACGATCGAGCCCGACGCCGAGGTGCGCTTCGCGTACGTCGAGGCCGCCGGACGCATCGCGCTGCGGCACAAGTGTCTGACGCCCGAGGTCGTGCAGTGGCTCACCGGACTCACCGCGACGGCGTACGGCCCCGGGCTGCGGCTCGCCGCGCTTGCCCAGCTGGCGCGGTGCGCGCCGGGCGCGCTGCCGGCCAATCTCGTCAGCGCGGTCACGGCACTGTTGCGCCAGCTGCGGGCGGACCCGGTGCCGCCCGCTTCCGGGGAGACCGCCGCCGGACCGACCGCGCTGCCCACGCCGACGGGGCAGCTGCGCGGGAGCCGCGAGGCGGAGCCGGCCGGCCGCGGCGCGCCCTGGGCGGCGGACCTGCTGCGTACGCTCCACTGCGGTCTCGGGGACCGTGTGGACGACCGGATCGCCCTGCTGGCCGACCAGTTGTGCAGCCCTGACTGGGGCCAGCGGCTCCACGCCGTACGGATGAGCAGCGCCCTGCTGCGGACCTGGCGCGGCGCGTTCGATGAGCTGGTGTCGCTGATCGGCGAGCAGCTCGCCGACCCCGAGCCACGGCTCGCCGGTGCGGCCGCCTGTGCGCTGGAGGAGCTGTTCGGTCTGGCGGAGCCCGCCGCCGACGCACTGGCGGAGCGGGTGGCCGCCGACCCGGGCGCGTGGGTGCGGCAGTGGCCCGGCGGCCCGCCCACCCTCGGCAGCGCGGTCACCGCGCTGGCCAGGACCGGGGACGCACGCGTGGTGCCGGTCCTGGCGCTGATCCTGGAGCGCGCCGAACTGCCGCGGGATCTCGGGGATGTGCTCGGCCACCTGGGAGCGGCCGGCGCGGCGCTCGCGCCGGCGCTGTGCGACAGGCTCGCCCGTCTGGAGCTCGACGGCCGGCTCTTCGAGCGGGCGCAGCCGCTGCTGCACGGGCTGTCGGCGCTGCGGGCCGCCACATCGTTACCCACGGCTGCGCCCGAGGTAGTGGCAGCCGTGCTGCGACTGCTGCGAGGGGCGCCGAGCGTACGGCGGGAGCGGGTCATCGAATCGGCGCTGCGGACGCTGACGGCGTTCGGGCCGGACGCGGCGGAGGCGCTGCCCGAACTGCGGGGGTATGTGCGCCATGCGGGTCATCTGCCGGGGCCCCGCTCCAGGATCGTCAGCCCCGGATCCGGGTTCGGCGCCGGTTCCGGTTCCTGGCCGGGGGCCGGTTCCCGGTTCGGGGCCCTGTTCGACCCGGGGTTCGGTCCGGGGACGGGATTCGGCCCCGCGGCAGGGGCGGGGGCCGGGTTCGGGAGCGAGCCGGGCTCCGGGTTCGGGGCGGGATCCGGCTTGGGAGCGGGGTCGGGATCCGGCCCGGGCATCGGAGCGGGGTTCGCGGCAGGGGGCGACGGCGCCGGGAACGAGCCGTACAACGTGGACAGCAGACCCGGCGCCGCCGGGCACGGATTCGGGCGTCCCGGAGGTGCGCGGCCTCCTGGCGGCGGGTCCGGCCGGGGACAGGGGCAGCGCTCCACTCCGGGTGTCGACGCCGATTTCTCGCCGTTCTCGCCCATCTTCACGCCCGCACTCGCCGCCCGGACCGCGGCGGCACTGTGGGCCATTCAGGGCGAGGCCGACGAGGTGCTCCCGGTGCTGCGCACGGTGCTGGCCTCGGGCGACGAGGAGGCCAGGCGCTCGGCCGCCGGAGTTGCCGGATCGCTGGGCGCGGCGGGTGCCTCTGCGGCGCCGCTGCTGCGCAGGCTGCTGCGGTCGGAACAGCCGGTGACCCGGGTGGAGGCGGCGGTGGCACTGTGGCAGGTGACCGGGGACCCGGGGCAGTCCTGGCCGGTGCTGCGCTCGGCCTGGAAGGAGCTGCCGCACAGCCGGGTCGCCACCGCGAAGTGCCTCGCGGAGCTGACAATGGAGGGGCCGGCCGGAGCGCAGCGGCTGGTGGTCGGCGAGCTGCTGTCCGTGCGGCGCCACAACGCGATGGACACCGGATCGGGCAGCCATGACATCTTTACCGACGAGACACTGCTGGACCTGTGCCGGCAGGCGGTGAACAGAGAGGGACCGACGGCGTGATCATCTTCGGCACCAAGGGCTACCTGTACCAGCTCGCGATACTGACGCTGGTGTGTGGCCACTGCGGCAATCCGTCCGCGCACACCCTCAGGAAGCGCGTCACCAAGTTCACGCTGTTCTTCGTTCCGCTGTTCCCGATCTCGACGAAGTACCTGACTCAGTGCACCTTCTGCGGTGCGGAGCAGAAGATCACCGCGGAGCAGGCGCAGCAGCTCCAGGTCCAGAACGCGGGCGGCCAGTCGTACAACCAGGTGCAGCAGCCGGGGCATCAGCAGCCGTACCAGCGGTGACCCGGACAGCTTCCACCGCACGGCACGAGGGACACCTGCGCGAATAAGGTGGGCGGGACGGACACCCGCGCACCATCGGGCCATGGCCCGCCGCAAGGAGAACCTTGAGCTCGACCACGCACCGCCTGATGTGCGCGGCGCTGCTGACGGCGGCCGCGGCCGGCGCACTGGCCGGCTGCGGCGACGAGGGTGGGCTCAAGAGCGCGGGCGCGACCCCGACAGCGATCGGACCGGTGCGGCTCTGGCCCGGCCTGCCGCCGGTCACCGCGCCTCCGTTCGACTACGGCGAGAGCGACACCGAGTCCATCCCCGGCATCACGGTGCCGGACGGCCACGTCCGTGCGCTCGGTCCCGTCACCGTCGTCCGGAACGACGCCGCCGCTCACCCGGACCAGCTCACCGGTCCGGTCAAGATCTACGAGAAGCGCGGCCGGCTTCTGCCGGCACTGCCCGAGCTGTTCGACGGTCGCGCGGCGGATCAGCGCCGGCGATCTGGACGCCCGTGTCAACGATCCGCGCACCAAGGACCCCTCACGCCCGCAGGACGAGGTGGCCACGGTCTCCGCCGCGCTGGACACCATGGCCTCGACCCTTCAGGGCAAGCTGCTGAGCGAGCAGCGGTTCACCGCCGACGTTGCGCACGAGCTGCGCACTCCGCTGACCGGCCTGAGCGCGGCCGCCGAACTGCTGCCGGAGGGGCGCCCGGCGGAGCTCGTACGCGACCGGGTGCGGACGATGCGGTCGCTGACCGAGGATCTGCTGGAGATCTCCCGGCTGGACGCGGGCAGCGAGAGAGTCGATCTGGCGGTGCACGAGCTGCCGGAGCTGGCGGAGCGAGTGGTGCGGGCCTCCGGGACGGACACCGAGGTCCGGGTGGTGCGCGCGGCCAGTGTCGAGACCGACCGGCGGCGGCTGGAGCGGGTGCTCGGCAATCTCGTGTCCAATGCGCACCGGCACGGTCGACGGCCGGTGGAGATGGTCGTGGACGGCCCGGTGGTGACGGTCCGTGACCATGGTGCGGGCTATCCGGACCATCTGGTGGAGCACGGGCCGCAGCGGTTCCGGACCGACGGCGGCAGCAAGGGGCACGATCTCGGACTGACCATCGCCGTGGGGCAGTCGGCGGTCATCGGGGCGGAACTGCGGTTCCTGAACGATCCGGAGGGCGGCGCCGTCGCCCGGGTCACGCTGCCGGAGTACGTACGGTCACGGGATTCGATGAGATGTCAGACGGCAATCAGGGCTGCGATTCGTCCGATTCGTAGACATATTGAGCTAGTTTGCGTGGCATGACCGCACCCACGGCGGACACTCCCCCGCCGGAGCCACGCCTCACCAGGCGCCGGGGCGTCGAACTCTCGCTCCTGGTCTGCGCCGTCCTCATCTCCGTCTACGGCTACATCGGCGTCGGTCTCGCACGCAGCGGGGCCGTGCCACCCGACGCAGTGGGCTACGGTGCCGGCCTGGGAGTCCTCGCACTCCTCGCCCATCTCGCCGTACGCTTCCGCGCCCCCTACGCCGACCCGCTGCTGCTGCCCATCGCGGTGCTGCTCAACGGCATCGGCCTGGTGCTGATCTACCGGCTCGACCTGGAGACTCCCGGCTACCGGGCCGCGCCGACCCAGCTGGTGTGGTCCGCGCTCGGGGTCGCGCTGTTCACCGCGGCCGTGATCGCCCTGAGCGACCACCGGGTGCTGCAGCGGTACGCGTATGTCTCGGTCACCGCCGCCCTTGCCCTGCTGACCATGCCGATCTTCTTCCCGGCCGTGAACGGCGCGAAGATCTGGATCCGCGTCGGCGGACTGTCCTTCCAGCCGGGCGAGTTCGCGAAGATCCTGCTCGCGGTCTTCTTCGCCGCGTATCTGGCCGCCAACAGCAACGCCCTCGCCTGCACGGGCCGCAGAATCATCAGCAGGCTCCAGCTGCCCACCGGCCGCGTACTCGGTCCCGTGCTGGCGGTCTGGGCGGTCAGCGTGGGCGTGCTGGTGGTGGAGCGGGACCTCGGCTCGTCGCTGCTCTTCTTCGGACTGTTCGTCATCATGCTGTACGTGGCGACCGGCCGGACCGGCTGGATCGCCGTCGGACTGGTGCTCGCCGCGGCGGGGGCATTCGCCGTCGGCTCCCTCGAGCCCCATGTCCACGGCCGGGTCGAGGACTGGCTGCACCCCTTCGCGACCATCGAGGCGGGCCAGGGGCCCAACCAGCTCGCCCAGTCGCTGTTCTCGTTCGCGTCCGGCGGCATGCTCGGCACCGGACTGGGCCGTGGGCACTCGATCCTGATCGGCTTCGCCGCCAAGTCCGACTTCATCCTCGCCACCGCGGGTGAAGAACTGGGTCTGGTGGGTCTGATGGCCATCGTCCTGCTGTACGCGCTGCTGGTGGAGCGCGGCTACCGGGCGGGGCTGGCCCTGCGCGACCCGTTCGGGCGGCTGCTCGCCGTCGGCCTGGCCTCGATCGTCGCGATTCAGGTCTTCGTCATCGCCGGCGGGGTGACGGGCCTGATCCCGCTCACCGGCATGGCGATGCCGTTCCTCGCCCAGGGCGGTTCGTCCGTCGTCACCAACTGGGTCATCGTCGCACTGCTGATCAAGGTCAGCGACTCGGCCCGCACGCCCGAGCGGGCACCGGTCGAGCCGGGTGTCGTCGCCGAATCCATGGAGGCCGGACGGTGATCCGCTGCATCCGGCACGCCGCGGTGTTCTGTCTGCTGCTGCTCGTCGCCCTGCTGGTCAATGCCGCGCGGGTGCAGGTCGTCCAGTCCGACCGCCTCGACAGCAACCCGGCCAACCGGCGCCTCGCCATTGCCCGTTACGCCGAACCGCGCGGCAACATCCTGGTGGACGGCAAGCCGGTCACCGGATCTCGGGACAGCGGGCAGCAACTGCGCTACGAGCGCACCTACGTCCACGGCCCGATGTACGCTCCGGTGACCGGGTACGCCTCCCAGACCTATGGCACCAGCATGGTCGAACACGCCGAGGACGGCACCCTTGCCGGTACCAGCGACCTGCTCGCACCGCTGCCGCTGCTGCACGAGCTGACCCGCTTCCGGCCGGGGGCCGGCCACGTGGTCACCACCATCAGGGCCTCCATGCAGAAGGCGGCGTACGACGGGCTCGGCGGCCGGCGGGGCGCGGTCGCGGCGATCGAGCCGGGCACGGGCCGGATCCTGGCGCTGGTCAGCAGCCCGTCGTACGACCCCGGGGTGCTGTCGGGCACCGGGGAAGAGGTCACGGGTGCCTGGCAGCGGCTGAACGGGCTCATGAGTCAGCCGATGCTCAACCGGGCGATCCGGCAGACATATCCGCCGGGCTCGACGTTCAAGATCGTGACAGCCGCCGCGGCACTGGACGCGGGAGTCGTCGACCATGTGGACGCGCCGACCGGTGCGCCCGATCCGTACATCCTGCCCGGCACGCGCACCAGGCTCCCCAACGAGGCGGACCGCTGCCGCAACGCCTCGCTCGCGTACGCGATCCAGTGGTCGTGCAACACGGTGATGGCGCATCTCGGGGTGAAGATCGGGCTGGCCGGGATGCTGAAGGCGGTCGGCGGGTTCGGCTTCAACGACCGGACCCTGAGGATTCCGTCGCCGGTGTCCCCGTCGAACTTCGACACGGACATGAGCGACGACCAGCTGGCGCTGTCGTCGATCGGGCAGTTCGACACGACGGCGACGCCGCTGCAGATGGCGATGGTGTCCGCGGCGGTCGCGGGCGGCGGGCATCTCAAGTACCCCTATCTGGTGGAACGGGTGACGAGGTCGGACGGCGACACGATCGCCCACTACGGCCGGCGGCCGTACCGGCAGGCGATGTACCCGGCGACCGCGCACCAGCTGCAGCGGCTGATGGTGCGGGTCGTCGAGGAGGGCACCGGCAGCAACGCCGCGATCAAGGGCGCCACGGTGGGCGGCAAGACCGGCACGGCCCAGCACGGCGTGGGCAACTCCGGTACGCCGTACGCCTGGTTCATCTCATGGGCGCAGGCGCACGGGGCGCCGCAGGCGGCGGTCGCGGTCGCGGTGGTCGTCGAGGACACCTCCGTGAACCGTGCGGACATCAGCGGGGGCGGCAGCGCGGCGCCGATCGCACGCGCGGTCATGGAGGCGGCGTTGCGGACCTCCAGGAGCTAGGCCCTGTCCGGGCGATCTTCGAGGATCAGCCTGCGGCGTCAGATGCGGTACATCGCAAGGCGGAGGATCGCCCTCGTACTGGACGTACTTGGGCGACTCCGACAACACAGCGAGGTGCCGTAGCTGTCGTCGCGGGCCCGACAAGATCGCCCGGACAGGGCCTAGGGCGACGGCAGGCGTATCACCCCTCGCCGCCGTCCGGTCGCGTCGGTGACACCAGAGAGGCGACCGGGCCGAGAGGGTTCCAGTCCCTGTCGCGCCCGGTGAGCCGGGCGGTCACCCGGCGCCAGGCCGCGGCGTCGGTGCCGAGCCGGCCGCGGACGAGGGCGGCGACCTCGTCCACGGCGGCCCGTATCTGCCGCGGCGCGTCGGTGCGGCGCCTGGCCGCGTTGAGGTAGGACAGGACCAGAGCGGCCGGAGCGGCTTCATGAACGAGATACCGGCCCGACAGATGGCCCGCCGCCAGAAGATGGTCCAGCTGACGGCCCAGCGGCTCGCTGTGGCGGCCGCCGAGACCGTGCCGGAGGCGGGCGCGCGTCAGCTCCGGACTGCTCGGGACCCTGTCGTACGCCGGCTCGGGAAGCCGTTCCGCATGGCGCAGCTTCAGGCCGAGCGGGGCGTCGGGGAGGTTGACCAGCTGGTCCCAGTGCGGGATCGGCTCGCGAAGATGCTCTGCCTCCAGGCTCTTCCAGTCCGGCTCGGCGGCCGTCCGGCGGATCACATCGGCCGTCTGCCAGTGCCTCTCGCACCGGCGCAGGCGCTTGGCGAGCTTCTCCGTGGACAGTTCGCGCTCGGCACGGGCCTGGATGACGGCGAGGGGGTCGTCCGCGGCCAGGGCCTTCTGGCAGAGTCCGGCCGCGGCCTGGCCCAGATGCCCGGCGTCCACCAGCGCGGAGAGACGCTGCGGGCCGCCGTACCGCAGGAGGTTGAGGCAGCCGACGAGTTGCTGGACAAGGCTCAGCGGCTTGCCCATCCGGGCGAAGACCTCCTCGATGAGGTCCGGTTCGGCCGATCGGAGCCACAGGACGCCACCTGGCGGGGTGGCCACGGGATCGGACCGCAGCTCGGTCAGGAGCCCGGCGGTCAGCGGGCCGGGGGACATGATGACGCGGAGTGTGATGTGACGGTGCCCGCTGTTTCGCAGGAGGGCGAGGTCGACGGCCGGATCGTGGAGGTCGGCAAGGCGGTCCTCGAGTTCGTCGTTCAGCCACCGTGACTGCGTGGCGAGGATCCGCAGCGCCTCGGGGTCGCCCAGCCGAAGAAGGTGGTCGAAGGCCGCGCGGGGCGTCCGGTCGTACCGGAGCAGATAGGCGGCGAGCCGCCACGGCGCGTCGGCCCCGAGCCTGGGCAGTACGGCGGCGAGCGCCTCGGGCGGGGCCAGGCACAGCAGTGTCCCCGGCGGCCATGTCCACAGGTGGTTTCCGCGCTCGAGCAGCCTCAGCGCACTGTCGGGAGTGGTGGGGGCAGCGGTCCGGAACAGCCTGCCGTCGTCCATGCCGATGTCCTCGCGCCAGGCGGCGAGTGCCGCCGGATCGACGGCCGCCGTGGTGCGGGAGCGGTCGAGGAGCTCGGGCCAGGTCGCTCCGCCGCCCCGCCGGCCGCCGCGGCCGCACTGTGCGCCGGACGCCTCCCCTTCGGACGCCTCCCCTTCGGGCACGTCCCCTTCGGACGCCTCCCCGGGCGCAGCCTCCGGTGCCCGGTCGGACGCTGCGTCGCACGCTGCGGCGGCGAGCCGCAGCCAGGCGTCCGTGTCGCTGCCCAGTTCCTGGTCCAGACGCGCGGCGAGTGCCCCGCTCCATGCGGTGGGGAAGGACAGCCGCCGCCAGTCGTGCGGGAGGGCCAGCAGCAGGCGGGCGGGCAGTACGTCCAGCAGGTCGTCGGTCTGGAGGATGCCGTGGGCGTAGGCGCTCTCCACGGTGTGCGCGCACGAACGGCAGCTCTGCGGACGCGTCGCCCTTGCCCCTTCCCGGGTGGGAGCGGCGCACCAGCCGTCGTCCGGTCGGATGCCGTGGGCGCGACATGCCTCCATCAGCCAGTCCGGGGTCTCGAGCCCCGGAGCGTCGTCGTGGTCGTGCCGGGCCAGATACCGCAGGCTGCCGGGGTCGTCCGGCAGCGGGACGTCCCCCGGCGCGAGGGCCAGCAGGAGGTCCAGGGCGCTGAGCGCGGCCCGTTGCCTCGCGCCGATCGGAGCGTCGGGAGGTGACGGCTGCGGTTCAGGAAGTACGGACGGGGGTTCGGATGCCGGCGCCGTCACGGGGCCACCGGCCTCCGACGGGCCCGGATATGTGGCCTGCTCACCCGCCGTCTGCCCGGCCATCGTGATCAGCTCGGTCAGCGTGCCGGTGAAGTGGGGCAGCCGCTGTGTCAGCGCCGTCCACGCGGCCGGACGGTGCGCGAGGTGCTCCTGGACCAGGGCGTGCAGCGCTGCCCGTGTCCCATCGCCGAGCAGGTCGCGCTCGGCCAGATGCGCCAGCGCGTCGACCGCGCGAGGGGCGGGGCGGGCGGTCCTGAGAAGTCCGGCGGGGTCGAGGAGGTCTGCGCGGACCATGCCCTCCGCCCATGTGGCGGCGGCGTGGTCGAGCGGCTCCTCGGCCAGTCGCCTCTGCGGTGGGGTCAGGTTGCCGCTGATGCGGCCGCCTGCCCGCCAGGGCTCGTTCAGCAACCTGAGCCGGAACGCCGGGCCCCGCCTGGCCGGTCGGATCCCGCATCAGCCGCACGATCCATCGCTGTGGCCCCGTCAGGTCCTCCTGCGGATATGGCATCACGCGCTCCCCCGTTCGCCTCTGCTCGGTGAGACGTGATCAATCCGACCACACGCCACTGACAACGCCGTCGGACGGCCCGGACCTGGACACTGGCGGCATGAACGTGCCGGAAACACTGGAGATGATCGAGCGGCTCGACCCGGTGCTGAGCGCCTTCACGGAGGTCTGGGCAGAGCGCGCCCTGTCCGGCGAGCGCGACGCCGACTCCGGACTCCCCCTGTCCGGGCTGCCGTTCGCGGTGAAAGGACCGTCGGGCATCCGCTCGTACGCGGCACGGCGGCTGATCGCGGCGGGCGCGGTGCCGGTCGGATCGACGGCTGTGCCGGGGCCTGGCACGTACTGGCAGACGTGGGGGCTCGGCGCGCACGGGCCCACCCGTAACCCCTGGCGGGCGGACCGTACGCCGGGCGGCTCGTCCGCGGGCTCCGCCGCTGCGGTCGCCGTGGGCATGGTGGGCCTGGCGACCGGCAGCGACGGAGCGGGATCGGTACGGATCCCGGCGGCCTGGTGCGGGGTCTTCGGGCTGAAGACGACGCACGGGCTGTTTCCGTCCCCTGACCGGACGGGCCTGGCCACGGCGGGGGTGCTGACCCGCACGGCGGAGGGGGCGCGCGGGTATCTGCGCGCGGTGCTGGACGCCTACGAGCCGGTGGCTCCCGTGCTTCCGCTACGAGCGGTGTGGTCCCCGGACCTGGGCTTCGCGGCGACGGACCAGGAGGTCGCGGCGGTCGCGCGGGCGGCGGTGGAACGGCTGGAGTCCGCGGGGGTCGTACGGACGGTGGGGGCGGGTTGGGCACTGCTCGACCCCAGGGACGCGTGGACCCGGGTGCGGGCGGGCCGGCCCGGGGCGGGCGCGGCGGTGCGGGCCGAGAACGACCGCCGGCTCGACGGGCTGTTCGCCGGGGCGGACCTGCTGCTGACCCCGGCGACGCCCAACCGGCCGCATGGCCACGAGGGCCCGGGTGATCTCTACTCCACTGCGCTGACCTGGGCGTTCAACCTGAGCGGCCATCCGGCGGCGAGCATCCCCGCAGGCTTCACGAGCGACGGCTGCCCGGTCGGACTGCAACTGGTGGCGGTGCGCGGCGCGGACGTCTCACTGGTCGAAATGGCGGTGGCGGCGGAGCGTGGGCTGAATATCGTGCGGCCATGACCTACGAACTCGCCCAGGTGAACATAGGCCGCCTCAAACATCCCTTGGAATCCCCGGAGTTGAAGGACTTCGTGGACAATCTCGACCCTGTGAACGCCGTCGCCGACGCCGCGGACGGCTTCGTCTGGCGGCTCCAGAACGACACCGGCAACGCGACGGATCTCCGGGTCTTCGGCGACGACTGGCTGCTGGTGAACATGTCGGTGTGGCGCGACACGAATGCGCTGACGGCGTTCATGTACCAGGGCATGCACCGCGAACTGCTGGCTCGGCGCTACGAGTTCTTCGAACGGGTGCTTGAGGTCATGACCACGATGTGGTGGGTGGAATCGGGCCATCGTCCGACGGTGCGCGAGGCCGAGGAACGTCTGCTGCATGTGCGGGAACACGGGCCGACAGAGCATGCGTTCACGTTGCGGAAGCCGTTCCCGCCGCCGTCCTGACGGCGTGGTCGGCCACTGACGGGACGCCACCGGCCGACCACGGTCAGGTCGAGGCCGACGGGGACGGGAGACCGGTCTTCATCCTCTGGCGGAACACGTCGACCGGCAGACAGACGGACGGCCAAGGTTGACCAGCCCGCTCTCAGTCCCTCTCAGCCCCTCTCAGCCCCTCTCAGCCGCCCGGAAGCGCCTCACGGCGGGTCAGCCATTCCTGTGGGACGCCCTCGGTGCCCTTCGCCGCGCCCACGATGCCGCCCGTGATCGCACATGTCGTGTCGACGTCCCCGAAGCCCTCCGCCGTGGACCAGAGCGCGGCCCACAGATCGTCGTGGTGGCGGGCCGCCGTCCAGACCGCGAACGGCACGGTGTCGTCCGCGCGGATCCTCTGGCCGTTGCCGAGGATGTCCGACGCCTTCCAGGGCTCCGTCGTCAACGGCAGCTCCGCCGCGCGGGCCAGGCCCTCGCGGACCGCGCCGGGCGGGGTGCGGGAGGCGACCTCGGCGACGGTCAGCTCGCCGCGTGCGGACAGCGCCGCCGCCGTGGCGACGGCCACCGCGCCCGCCACGCCCTCGGGGTGGGCGTGGGTCACCCGGGCGGACAACTCGGCCTGTCGGCCGACCAGTTCCAGATCCTCGTGGAACCAGGCGCCGAGCGGAGCCACCCGCATCGCCGCGCCGTTGCCGAGGCTGCCCCCGTCGAACAGCCCGGGGGCGAGGGTGCGCCAGCTCGCGGGGTCCTCCAGGAGCTGGGGCAGCAGCATGTGCATGCCGTGGCCGTAGCCGCGCGCCGGATCGGCCTCGTATGTCAGGGCGAAGCAGGCGGCGAGCCGGTCCTGGTCGATCTCGCCGTGCAGGTCCAGCACGCGCTGGATCGCGAGCGCCATGGCCGTGTCATCCGTCCAGTGCCAGTCCGGCTCGGGCGGGGTGCGGCGTGCGCGGATCTCCTCGTACGCCTGCTCGCGGTCGCGGAAGAGCGGGAACCAGCGCTCGCCGAACGCGTCCCCGAGAGCGAGCGCTTCGAGACTGCGGCGCGCGGCCGCCGGACCGGCGGGCGACGGTACGGAGGGGTCGGTGGTGGTCATGGCCGCCATCCTTCCGGGCGCCGCCGTCCGGCGCACACGCTTATGCGCGGGTCAGCCGGAGGCGCCCGCGCCCTCCGCGATCGCCTCCTCGACCTCCGTCACCCGCGCCTGCTCCTCGGCCGCGAACCGTTCCCGGTCGAGCTGCTCGGCGATCTCCTCGTCCTGGGACATCAGCAGGTCGAGGTTCGAGTCACCCATCTCGAAGACGCCCATGTCGAGATACGCCTTCTGCAGCCGCTCGCCCCACAGGCCGATGTCCTTGACACAGGGCACGATCCGGCTGAACAGCAGCTTGCGGAACAGATGCAGGTACTCGGACTGCTCGGAGAGCTCTGCCGCCTCCTGCTTCGGGATGCCGAAGTTCTCCAGCACCTCCACCCCGCGCAGCCGGTCGCGCATCAGATAGCAGCCCTCGATCACGAACTCCTCGCGCTCGCGCCGCTCGGCGTCGGTGAGCTGCTGGTAGTAGTCGCGCAGGGCCATACGCCCGAAGGCGACATGACGGGCCTCGTCCTGCATGACATACGCGAGGATCTGCTTGGGCAGCGGCTTGTCCGTGGTGTCGCGGATCATGCCGAAAGCGGCCAGCGCCAGACCCTCGATCAGCACCTGCATGCCGAGGTACGGCATGTCCCAGCGGGAGTCGCGCAGGGTGTCGCCGAGCAGTCCCTGAAGGTTGTCGTTGATCGGGTAGAGCATCCCGATCTTCTCGTGCAGGAAACGGCTGTAGATCTCGGCGTGCCGGGCCTCGTCCATGGTCTGGGTGGCGGAGTAGAACTTGGCGTCCAGGTCCGGCACCGACTCGACGATCCGCGCCGCGCACACCATGGCGCCCTGTTCGCCGTGCAGGAACTGGCTGAACTGCCAGGACGTGTAGTGCCGGCGCAGGTCGCCCTTGTCCTTGTCGGTGAGCTTGGCCCAGTACCGGGTGCCGTAGAGGGTGAGGACCTCGTCCGGCGTGCCGAGGGGGTCGTACGGATCGACCTCGAGGTCCCAGTCGATGCGCTTCTGGCCGTCCCACTGCTTGTCCTTGCCCTTCTGGTACAGGGCGAGGAGGCGGTCCCGGCCGTCTTCGTACTCCCAGCTGAAACGCGCCGAGCCGGACGCCGGGATCTCCCAGAGGGGGCGCTCGGGCGGGTGCATGTAGCGATCTTGGGTCGACACAGGCGGCTCCTTCGCCTCGTATCCCTTGCACACAAGGACAGTTGGCAGGCTCACACGTTGGTAGACGGATAGTCAACAAGTCGCGCACAGGGATTGACGATGTTACTGACAGGGAGTCTCATAACCCTGACACCGGTAATCCCACCCGCGAGGTGCCCTCAGTCATGACAACCGTGTCCGAACGCGACGTGCAGCTGCTCCGCGACGCACTCGGCCCGCTCCGGGACCGTGAGCAGGTCGCCGCGCGCCTGCTCGAATCCTCCGCCAAGCACTCCTTCGACCCCGACAAGGAACTCGACTGGGACTCCCCGCTCGAGGAGGGCAAGTGGTTCTGGCCGCCGGAGCTGCTCTCCCTCTACGACACGCCCCTCTGGCACAGGATGTCCGAGGAGCAGCGCCTGGAGCTGTCGCGTCACGAGTCCGCCTCGCTCGCCTCGCTCGGCATCTGGTTCGAGATCATCCTGATGCAGCTGCTGGTACGCCACATCTACGACAAGCCCCTGACCAGCAATCATGTCCGCTATGCGCTCACCGAGATCGCCGACGAGTGCCGACACTCGATGATGTTCGCCCGGATGATCCAGAAGGGCGGCGCCCCGGCGTACCAGGTGCCGCGCGTCTACCACAACCTCGCACGCGTCCTGAAGACGATATCCACCACTCCCGGATCGTTCGCGGCGACACTGCTCGGCGAGGAGATCCTCGACTGGATGCAGCGCCTCACCTTCCCGGACGAGCGGGTGCAGACACTGGTGCGCGGCGTCACCCGTATCCACGTGGTGGAGGAGGCGCGCCATGTGCGGTACGCCCGCGAGGAGCTGCGCCGCCAGATGGTGACCGCGCCGCGGTGGGAGCAGGAGCTCACCCGGATCAGCTGCGGTGAGGCGGCGCGTGTCTTCTCCGTCTGCTTCGTCAACCCGAAGGTGTACGACAACATCGGCCTGGACCGCCGCGAGGCGGTCGCCCAGGTCAGGGCGAGCGGGCACCGGCGCGAGGTGATGCAGTCCGGGGCCAAGCGCCTGACCGACTTCCTGGACGACATCGGGGTGCTGCGGGGGCCCGGCCGTAAGCTCTGGAAGAGCTCCGGGCTCCTTGCCTGAGCAACGCGTCACCGGATGGACCACCGCGCGGCCCTCCGGGCGGGCCGCCGGACGCATCATCGGAGAAAAGTACGGATGCCGGCCCGCGCGGTTACGCTGCGAAGCATGACCAGTCCCGCTCCCGCGACCCGCGCGTACCGACGGCTCAGCGTCGAGGAGCGCCGCACGCAACTGCTCGCTGCGGCGCTCACGCTCTTCGCGCACCGGCCGCCGGAGGAGGTCTCCCTCGACGATGTGGCGGAGGCGGCCGGGGTGTCCCGGCCGCTCGTCTACCGCTATTTCCCCGGCGGCAAGCAGCAGCTGTACGAGACGGCGCTGCGCTCCGCCGCCGACCAGCTGGAGAGCCGGTTCGCAGAGCCGTCGGCCGGGCCCCCCACCGAGCGGCTCTCGCGCGTCCTGGACCGCTATCTCGCGTTCGTCGACGAGCACGACGCGGGGTTCAGCGCGCTGCTGCGCGGCGGGAGCGTCGCCGAGACCTCCCGTACGAGCACGATCGTCGACGAGGTGCGCAGGGCCGCGGCCGACCAGATACTCGTCCACCTCGGCGTCGCGGCCCCCGGATCCCGGCTGCGGATGATGGTGCGCACCTGGATCGCGGCCGTCGAGGCGGCGTCCCTGATCTGGCTGGACGAGGGCAAGCAGCCGCCCACCGACGAGTTGCGGGACTGGCTCATCGACCATCTGATCGCGCTGCTGGCGGCCACCGCCGCGACCGACGAGGAGACGGCGGGGATCATCACGGGCCTGATGGCGCAGGAGAGCGCGGACGGTCCTGTGGGCCTGCTCGCCCGGAGGCTGGGGCCAGTGCTGGGCGACAGCACGGGGCTGCTGTGACGCCGGCCCGGTGAAGGCTGTGACACTGGAGCGGTGAAGAGCGAGAACACCCCCTTCGAAGGCGGACCGCTGGACGGGCGGGTGCTGCCGGTGATGGCCGGCCCGACCGGCCACCCGCCGAAGTGGTACCAGGTCCCGGTGCCGCAGGACGACGGCTCCCCGCCCGTCGTGTACGCGTACAAGCGCGTGCCCTTCGGCTACACCAAGCGGCTCGGGCTGCAGCGCGGCTGGAAGTACGTGTACGCGCCAGAGGGCGTGGAGCGCCGCGAGCTCAAGTGGCCCTGGTCGAAACCGAAGTCGCAGCCACCGGGGTAGGGACCGCGCCTCGCGGTGGCGTCCGGCGCCGAATTAGGATCACGGTCGACCGTGCCACCAGGGGGGAGCTTCGCATGGAGCCGCTGCAGCAGGACGATCCGCGCCGGATCGGGGCGTACACCACGCTGGCACGACTGCGGGAGTCGGCGAGCGCCGTGCACTACCTGGCGTCCGGCGCCGCTTCCGGATCAGGCTCCGACTCCCCTGCCGGCTCCGACTCCCGTTCCGGCTCGGGTGATACGGCTGTCGTCGTCTCGGCCGCGCGCCCGGAGCTGGCCGCCGTGCCCGCCTTCCGGCGGCGTTTCGCGGCGGAGGCCAGGACGGCGGAACGGCTGGCCGGAGGCTGGGTGCCCGAGCCGCTCGCGATGGCCACGGCCACGGACGGGCAGGAGCTGTGGACCGCGAGCGCGTACGTCCCGGCGCTGACGTTGCGCGAGGCGATCGCGCTCACCGGTCCGCTGCCCGAGCGGACGGTACGGATACTGGGCGCAGGGCTGGCCGAGACCCTGTCCCGGGTGCACGCGACAGGCACGGTGCTGCACGGTCTCGCACCGGACACGGTGCTGCTGACGGCGGACGGGCCGCGGCTCGCCGCGTACGGCGCGCTGGGCGCGGCGGCGGTCGCCCAGGCCCGTCCCGGCGGACAACTGTCCGTACAGCTCGGATATCTGACACCGGAGCAGGCGACAGGAGCGGAACCCGGCCCGGCGTCGGACATCTTCGTCCTCGGCCTGCTGCTGGCCTACGCGGCGACGGGCACGGCACCGCTGGCGGATGCGGCAGGCATCGCGCACGGCGAACCCGAACTCGGCGCCGTTCCTGACGAGTTGCGCCCTCTGACCGCCCGCTGCCTGTCCAAGTCGCCTGAGGACCGCCCGACGGCGGGCACGGTGGCGGCGGATCTGGCCCTGGAGGGCGCGGCGGCTCTGGCCCGCGGAGGCTGGCTGCCCCAGCCGCTGTCGGCCGCGCTGGCTGCCCAGGCGGCACAGGCGGATGCGCTGCGATCGGGCGGTGCGGGCGCAACCGGTGGCACGCAGCACGGCCCCCTCGGCTCGGGCGGGCCCGAAAACAGCGGCACGCTGCCCACGGCCTCGCTCGTCCCGGCGCCGGGCCGGACATCGCCCGGCCCCGGCACGGCGGCGGGGCCGTTCGTCGCAGATGACGCGCCTCCGGCCGGGCCGGTCAGCGGCAACGCGCCGGCGTACGGCGCAGCGGGCCAGGACGCCCACCCGCACGGCAACAGCGCCGGCCACCCCACGACCACCGACACCACGGCTTCGGCACACACCGCACCCGGTCCTGCCGCGCCCGGCCAGGCCCACCCCACCGGAGCGGCCCGGGCTCCCTTCCCGGCGCAAGGCCGGAACGCACTCCCGGCCGCGCCTGCTGCCGGCGGCCACGGCTTCGGCGGCGCCGCCGGAGGCGTCACGGACCCCGCGACCCTCGTCGTGCGGCGCGCCGCGGGTCCGCCCTCGGTTCCGCCGGCGCCGCCGAGCCTGCCGGGTGGGGTCCCCGGGGTCCTCCCGCCGTCCCGGCGTGGGCTCCTTGTAGCCGTGGCAGCCGGCGTCAGCGGGCTCGTCGTCGGCGGAGGCGGCGTGTACGCCGTCGCCGGCGGGGACGACAAGGCCGCGCCCGCCCCGCAGCCGCCCGCACACCGGCGTACCCGGATGGCCGGGCTGGCGCCCGAGCCGGCCTGGCGGTACGAGCATCCCGAGGAGCCTGCCGGGGCCACCGTGTGGCGCGACCGGGTGCTGCTGCTGACCGACGGCAAGCAGGCCACGGGTGTGGATCTGCGCACGGGCCGGCGGCTCTGGGCCATGCCCGAGGCTGCCTCGGGCTCCCGCGCGGTGCCGGTCGACGACCGGCTCTGTCTCGTCCAGGCCGGGGACGAACTCCTGTGGATCGCCGCGCAGGACGGGAAGGTCGCCCACAAGGTCGCCGAGCGCACCTTCGCCGAGCCCGGCGAGAGCCTGGCCGTCGAGGGTGTGATCGGTGCGGACGGCACCAGCGTCTGGCTGACGGGCCATGTCTCCAGGACCGTCGAGCGGAAGGTCAAGAAGCGCAAGAAGAAGGTCACCGTCCGGGAGGCGTACGTCATCGCCTACGACGCCGCCGCCCGCAAGCAGTTGTGGCGCGCCCGCGTACCGGAGGGGAAGGCCCCGCACCGACCCCGCTACGAACTGGTCGCCGCACGCGCCGACAGCATCCTCGTACGGCAGGACGGCCGCTCCCTCACCCCGGCCCAGTCCAAGCGAGCCAAGGGCGGGTCCGTCCTGCTCGGCTTCGACCGCGCCACCGGCAAGGCCCTCAAGTCCGTCACACTCACCGGGGTCGGCCCGACGGCCGCCGTCGCCGGTGACACCGGCGGCAAGCTGTTCGGTGCCGCGGGCGGCGAGCTGCATGCGTACGACAGCGGCAACGGCAAGCGGCTGTGGCGCGTGCCCGCCGCGAAAACGCCGGGCGAGAAGGGTGTGTTCGCCTACGGTACGGCCACGGTGCGCGGCCCCGCCCTGTACGCCGCCAACCGCTACCAGGAGGTGCGCGCCGTCGACGTCGCGACGGGACGGGCACTGTGGAGCCGGTCCACCGAGACGCCAGCCTGGCGCGAGATCCCGCAGACCACGCTGAGCCTCAGCGGCCGCACCGTGTTCGCCGGGGATGCCGTGGCGCTCACCGCCTTCGCGGCGCGCGACGGCCGGCGGCTGTGGAAGTTCCAGGAGGCCGGTACGCGGGACGCGGAGAACCCGCAGGCCGCGCCCCGTTATGTACCGCTGGCCGGCGGCGAGGACCGGATCGTCGTACGGCGGGGCCGGACGTTCTACTCGCTTCCCGTGGACTGACGAACCCTCAGACGAGTGACCACGTTGCGCTGAACCGACCACCCGCCGCGCCCGCGCGGCGGCGCGCCCGCATGCTCTGGCCGTGAGGGTGGACGGCCCACCTCACCACGGGAGGTGACGAGGTGTCAGGCATCGTGAGCGGCAGGCTGATCCGTACGGTGTGCACGGCGGCGCTCGTCGCGGTCACGGCGATCGCCGCCGGGCCCGCGTCCGCCGAACCGTCCGACGAGCCATCCCCGGACGTCACGGCGGAAGCGGCGGAAGCCGCCGGGCCCGTGAAGCCCGCAAAGCCCACCAGCTCTGCCGACCCCGCCAAGCCCGCGGCGCCCGCCGGCCCTGCCCACGGGGCCCCCGCGCTCTCCACCGTCTCGGGCATGCTCACCCGGCTCCAGGACCTGTACCGCCGCGCCGAACAGGCCGGCGAGGCAGTCAACGCCGCCGAGCAGGCCCTCACGAAGCAGCGCGCCGAAGCGGCGCACCTCGGCCGCGCACTCACCGACGCCCGGACCGCCTTCGACGACAGCCGCAGCGCCGCGGGGCAACTCGCCCGCGAGCAGTACCGGGGGCACTCCGACCTGTCCTCCTACCTCCGGCTCCTCCTCGCCCGTGACCCGCAGAGCGCCCTCGACCAGGGCCATCTCATCGAACGGGCGGCAAACAGCCGGCTGGCCACCATGACCCGGCTTCAGGCCGGCGCCCGGCGGGCGGACATGCTCGCGACCGCCGCGCGCAAGGCGCTCGACAAGGAACTGCTCCTCGCGGCCCGGCACAGGCAGGCCTATGGAACGGCCGCCGCCCGGCTGAAGGCGGTCGAGGAGATGCTCGCCTCCCTGTCCGCCGCCGACATCGCCGCCCTGTCCGCCAAGGAGGAGTCCGACACCGCCGAGGCGCAGGAGAAGCTGCTGGCCACCGGCCTGCTGGACGCCGAACACGCGCCGTCCGCGCAGGGCAGCGCGGCAATGAAGTACGCCGTACAGCAGATCGGCAAGCCGTACGTCTCGGGGGCGGAGGGCCCGGACACGTACGACGGCTCGGGCCTCACCTCACAGGCGTGGGCCAGGGCCGGACGCAAGATCCCCCGCACCAGCCAGGAGCAGTGGGCGGAGCTGCCCAAGGTGCCGCTGCAGTCGCTTCGCCCCGGCGACCTGGTGGTCTACTTCCCCGAGGCCACCCACGTGGCCGTCTATCTGGGCAACGGCACGGTGATCCACGCCCCGCGCCCCGGCGGCCGTGTGAAGGCCTCCCCCATCGCGGCGAACCCGCTGCTGGGTGCGGTCCGCCCTGACCCGGCCGGCCGGGCGCTCGCGTCCTACGCCCCGCCCAAGCTGCCGGACGGCGCGACGACCGGCCCGGACAAGGGCCTCGACACCGGGGCCCGCAAGGAGCAGGATGCGGACGGGCAGACGGTCGGGCAAGCGAAGGAGTAGAGGCGTCCGCGCGGCGGACGCCTCCACCCATTCCCCTCAGGCGCGCGGAGCGTCCGCGACCTCCGCGAGGTACGCGCCCGTCCTGTCGGGGTCGTAGAAGAAGTCCTCGAAGTCCGCCGGGTTGTTGAACCCGTTCGCGAACCGGTCGGCGACCGGCTGCAGCTGACCGGCCGCGCCGATCAGCTGCAGCACGTGCTCCGGCGGGACGCCGAGCATCGCGTTGGTCCACTTGGTGGCGTGCTGCGCCGTGTCCCAGTACCGGTCGAACGTGGCCTGCATCCAGGTTTCGTCGAACGGCTTGTCGCCCCGCTCGACGATCGACGCCAGATACGAAGCAGCGCACTTGGACGCCGAGTTGGAGCCCTGACCGGTGATCGGGTCGTTGGCGACGACGACATCGGCGACGCCGAGGACCAGACCTCCGCCGGGGAGCCGGCCGATGGGGTTGCGGACGGTGGGGGCGTACCGGCCGGCGAGCGTACCGCCCGCGTCGGTCAGCTCGACCCTGGTGGCCCGTGCGTACTCCCACGGCGTGAACTTCTCCATGAGTTCAAGCGTCAGGGAGAGATGCTCGGCCGGGTCCTTGACGCCCTGGAAGACGTCGAGCGGGCCACCCGGAATGCCCTCCCAGAACAGGATGTCCGCGCGGCCGGACGTGGTGAGGGTCGGCATCACGAACAGCTCGCCGACACCCGGAACGAGATTGCAGCGCACGGCGTCGAACTCGGGGTGCTCGGGACGCGGGCCGAGCCCGTGGACGTAGGAGACGGCAAGGGCGCGCTGCGGCTCGGAGTACGGGGAGCGGGACGCGTCCCGGCCGAACATCGAGACCAGTTCGCCCTTGCCGGCCGAGACCAGCACCAGGTCGTACGTACGGGAGAAGAAGTCCAGGTCGGACACGGCCGCGCCGTGGATGACGAGCTGACCGCCGCGCTGGGCGAAGGTCTCCATCCAGCCGGCCATCTTCACGCGCTGGTCCACGGACTGCGCGTAGCCGTCCAGCTTGCCGACCCAGTCGATGGCGCGCGCCGCGTCGGGGGCGGCGACGGAGACGCCGACGCCCTCGATCCTCGGAGCCCGGGTCTCCCAGAAGTTGATGCCGAGATCGCGCTCGTGCTGGAGCGCGGTGTGGAACATGCACTGCGTGGACATGACTCGGCCGGACCGGATCTCGTCCGCCGTGCGGTTGGACATCAGCGTGACCTCGTAGCCTTGCGACTGCAGGCCGAGGGCGAGCTGGAGGCCGGACTGCCCGGCGCCGACTACGAGAATCTTCCGCATGGCTGGTGCTCTTTCGTCGATCAGCTATTCGGGGGTGGCTTCGAGGGCGCGGGCGAGGAGCGCGAGGAGCGCCTCGATCACCGCGATCCGGCTACGGGCATCCATGATCACCACGGGTACGTGCGGCGGCACGGTCAGCGCCTCCCGTACGTCCCCGGCCTCGTATGCGGTCGTTCCCTCGAAGTGGTTGACGGCGACGATGTACGGCAGCCCGCAGCTCTCGAAGTAGTCGAGCGCCGGGAAGCAGTCCGCCAGCCGCCGGGTGTCGGCAAGCACGATCGCACCGATGGCGCCGCGCGCCAGGTCGTCCCACATGAACCAGAAGCGCTGCTGGCCGGGGGTCCCGAAGACGTACAGCACCAGGTCGTCGTCGAGCGTGATCCGGCCGAAGTCCATCGCCACCGTGGTGGTGCGCTTGCCTGGGGTGGCGGTGAGGTCGTCGGTCTCCTCGCCGGCCCGGGTCATCAGCGCTTCGGTCTGCAGCGGGGTGATCTCGGAGAGGGCGCCGACGAAGGTGGTCTTCCCGACACCGAAGCCGCCCGCGACGATCACCTTGGCCGCGGTGGGAGCTCTGCTGGTGTCCAACTGCCATGCCTGCAGCTTCTCTTCGAGCTGCGGGACCTCATCGGACAGCGGCTGCGCGATCAGCGTGTCGGTGGCGAGCGTCTCAGAGGCGGCGGAGTCCACCGAGCACCCTTTCGAGGAGCGCACGGTCGGGCTGGCCGGTGCCGTGGCCCGTCCCGAAGACACGGATCTTTCCCTGGTCCGCCAGGTCGCTGAGCAGCACCCGGACCACGCCGAGGGGCATCTTCAGCAGCGCCGAGATCTCGGCGACCGTACGCATGCGACGGCACAGCTCGACGATCGCCCGCAGCTCGGGCATGACGCGTGAGAGGGAGCCGGCCGGCAGCTCCTTGCGCTCCGGGGCCGCTTCGAGCGCGGCGACGAACGTCTCGACGAGCAGCACATGGCCGAAACGGGTGCGGCCGCCGGTGAGCGAGTACGGACGGACCCGGGCGGGCCGATTGCCCGCGCCGCGTACCGGGAGGCTGGGGAAGGGTTCGGCGGCGGTCGTCACTGGGCGCTCTCCAACGATGTGCGCAGCTCACTGCGGAGTTCGGGGGTGAGAACGTGTCCGGCACGGCCGACGAACAGGGCCATGTGGTACGCCACGACGCTCATGTCGCAGTCCGGGGTGGCGTGCACGCCGAGCAGCGAACCGTCGCTGATCGACATCACCAGCACGCTGCTGTCGTCCATTGCGACCATGGTCTGCTTGACGCCGCCGCCGTCCATGAGCCCGGCGGCGCCGTGGGTCAGGCTCGCGATGCCGGAGACGACGGTGGCGAGGTCCGCGCTGGAGCCTCTGGGGCTCTGCGGGCGGTCGGCTGCGACCGGGGCTGCGTTCTGGACGGGGTCCGACGAGAGCAGCAGCAGGCCGTCGGACGAGACGACGGCAACCGAGCGCACTCCTGGCACCTCCTCCACGAAGTTGCCCAGCAACCAGTGAAGATTGCGGGCTTCGGTGCTCAGGCCGTACGTGCCGGTCGCAGTCAACTGCGTGCCTCCTCGACGTTGTCCCCCGATTCCGCTTCGGACTCCTGCTGGTGCGGGGTCTCGGCGCCGTTCCGGGCGAGCTCCGCCTCGACATCGCGGCGGCCGTCCTTCGCGCCCTGATGGAAGCTGCCGAGTCTGCGGCGCAATTCCTGGGCGTCGATGCTGCCGGTGCGTTCACCGGGCCCGGCGGCGGGCTGGACGGGCTTGGGCGTGCGCTTGGGCAGCCCCTTGTCGGTGACACGGTCCCCGACGGGCACGCCCTCGGCCGGGGCCTCGGACTGCGGCTCGGGCTCGGGAGTTTGCTCGCGCTGCTGGGGCAGCCGCATCGAGAACGTCTCCTGATCGATCCCCGCGGTGCGCGACTCGACGTCGGGCGTCCGCTCGGTGGTGTCCCGCTCCGCCTCCGCGGCACGAATCGCCCGCTCGGCAGCAGCCACAATCGGATCCTCCGCAGACACCGGCTCACCGGCCGGAGCGAGCTCCACCTCCGGGGCCTCGTCCACATCCCGCTCCGCCCCCGCGGCACGAATCGCCCGCTCGGCAGCAGCCACAAACGGATCCTCCGCAGACACCGGCCCATCGACCGGAGCAGGCACCACTTCCGGCGCCTCGTCCACATCCCGCTCCGCCCCCGCGGCACGAATCGCCCGCTCGGCAGCAGCCACAAACGGATCCTCCGCAGACACCGGCTCACCGGCCGGAGCGAGCTCCACCTCCGGCGCCTCATCCACATCCCGCTCCGCCCCCGCGGCACG
The DNA here is from genome assembly GCF_036057275.1 of Streptomyces sp. NBC_00390. NCBI lineage: Bacteria > Bacillati > Actinomycetota > Actinomycetes > Kitasatosporales > Streptomycetaceae > Streptomyces > Streptomyces sp. NBC_00390. Next base: position 2,843,133 of record NZ_CP107945.1, read on the forward strand.
AATCGCCCGCTCGGCAGCAGCCACAAACGGATCCTCCGCAGACACCGGCCCATCGACCGGAGCAGGCACCACTTCCGGCGCCTCGTCCACATCCCGCTCCGCCTCCGCGGCGGGGGCCGGGTCCAGGACGGCGTCGGCGCCCGGCTCCGCGTCCACGTCCTCAGTCGCCGCAGGCTCCGGCTCCGCTGCCCCGTCCGCGACCGCGTCGCCGCCGGCGGACGCGGGGTCCGGTCGCCGGGGTCCGGGCAGTGCGTTGGAGTTCGCCTCGGCCACCGCCCCGGGCAGGTTCAGCACCGGCGCCGTTCCTGCCCCCTGCGCCGACGGCGCCTCGGTGGCCGGCGGGCCGCTCGGAAGCAACGCCTGCCCGATGACGACGACCGCCGTGATGCCGCCCTGCTTGTGCTCGCGCAGCTGGATCCGTACGCCGTGGCGCGCGGCCAGCAGCCCGGCGACCCGCAGTCCGAGTCCCTCGCCCTCGTGGGCCGCCCGGGTCTCGTACGCCTTCGGGTTCTCCAGCCGCTCGTTGATCTCGGCGATGCGTCCGGCCGTCATGCCGATGCCCGCGTCCTCGACCGAGAGCATCACCTCGCCGCTCTCCAGCAGCCAGCCCGACAGCTCGACCTGGGCGTCCGGCGGGGAGAACGACGCGGCGTTCTCGAGGAGTTCGGCGACCAGATGGCTCAGATCGTCGGCGGCGTACCCCGCGATCTGGGCGTGCGGCGGCAGGGACTGGATGACCACACGCTCGTAGCGTTCGATCTCGCTGACCGCTGCGCGCAGCACGTCGACGAGCGGTACCGGCCCGACATGTCCCTGACCGTGCTCGGCGCCCGCGAGTACCAGCAGGTTCTCGCTGTGCCTGCGCATGACGGTGGCCATGTGGTCCAGCTTGAAGAGCGTGGCGAGACGCTCCGGGTCCTGCTCACGCGCCTCGAGCTTCTCGATGATGCCGAGCTGGCGCTCGACGAGTCCGAGCGTGCGCAGCGAGAGGTTGACGAACGTGTGGTGGACGGTGTGGCGCAGCCGCTCCAGCTCGGCGCTGAGTTCTTCGGTGTGCTCCTGCAGTTCGGCGCGTGCCGCGCCGACGTCGGCGGCGAGCGCGTCGCGCGCGCCTGCCAGGTCGGCACGGTCGCTGTCGAGCCGCTCGGCGCGCGCTCCGAGGTCGCGGAGCTTGCCGTGCAGGGAGTTGAGGGAGCGGACGACCTGCGCGAACTCGTCGTTGCGGCCGGTGAAGCGGACCGGATCCTCGGCCTCGGGCGCGGCGGCGACCCGCGCGGCACCGATGCGCAGGACGGCGAGGGGGCGGGTGAGCGTACGGGCGACGGCCGCGGACACGCCGATGGCGACGATCACCAGTCCGCCGAGCAGCGCGATCCGAAGTTCGAGCGCGGTGACATCGTCGTCGCGCAGTTGCTCGAACCGCTCGACCCGGTCCGCGGCGAGTGCGGTCTCCGCCCCGCGCATCTGCTCGATGCGCGCGGTGAGCGCGGCCACCAGCTTCTCCGGGTCGGTGTCGCGCTCGCTGTCCGAGAGCTCGGGCTGGTCGGTGAGGCGGGCGAGATAGCCCTCGGCGGTCCTGACCTCGGGCCCGGTGACCGTGGCGGACAGCTTGTCGCGGGCGGTCTTGTCTGCGGCCTGGTCGAAGTCGGCGAGAGCGGCCAGTTCGCGTACCCGGGCCTGCTGGGCGGCGGCGGTGAGGGCGCCCCGCGTGCGGGCGTCGGCCCCGGAGTCCTCACCCTCGCTCTCCACGGGCAGCCCGGTGATCGGGTCGATGGTCGTGACGCTCTCCGGCTTGGGCACGGAGAGCGCGGCCAGCAGCAGACCGCGGGTTGCGGACGCCCGCTCGACGGCGAGGCCGAGGTCGGCGGGGGCGCGGGTGGCTCCGGCGGCGCGCGGCGGGGTCTTCTCGGCGAGCTCTTCGGCGAGCGCGTGGAGAGCGGCGATGACGTCGCCGTAGGCCCGGTGGGCCTCCATCGCGGTGCCCTTGCCGGTGAGCGCGGTGCGGCGTACGGAGGGGATGCCGGCGAGATGGTGGCGCAGCTCGGCGTGGTCCTCGGGAACGGCGGTGCGGATCTCGTCGATCTGCCGGTCGACGCGGGCGCTGAGGCTGTCGGAGATCCGCCGCTGGTCCTTCTTGTCGCCCCGCTGCGCCGCACGGCCGGCCGCGATGTACGCGGTGACCTCGTCGCGTTCGTCGGAGAGGGAGTGCGCGAGGGTGACGGCCTGGCGGTCGAGCGCGGCGAGGGTGACCAGCCGCTGGGACTCGGTCAGCTCGGCCGAGGTGGCGAGGATGCCGGGGGTGCCGGCGGCCACGACGACGAGGCTCACGGCGGCGACACCCGCGACGAGGCGGCTGCGTACGCGTACGGGACGGCCGCCGGGGGTCTGTACGTCCGAGCCCGCCCGGGCCGCCTGCGCCGGGACCTGGCTGGGGTCCGCGACAGTGGCCGGGGCCGTTGTCCGAACGCCGCCCGGGGTCTCCGTGCGACTGCCGTCCTTGCCCCGAGGCCGCTTCTTCTGCACCGGTGCTCGCAATCTTGCTCGACTCGTCCACCCATGAAGCAGAGATGACGACCGGTCACACGCGAGAGGCCCACCCCTGGCACGGCTTCCGACCATTGCAGTGCTTTTGGGAGGGAGGCGCGCATCGGCCGCTCCGCCACCCGAACGAGTGAACAACACTCAGTAGTTGGCAAACAACTTTTCCGTACGGCCCGCAGAGCGCCTCGCGAGCGATGGGTTGGACCTTCCGCCCTGCCTTTGACAGGATGCGCGCCCGCAGCTCACGGGAGGCGGACGCTTCGACCGGCAAACCCTCCTGACCTGCTGATACAGGCGTAAATGCCCAACTGTGAGGGGTCTGCGGACGGCTCGTGCAGACTGGGATCATGCGTATCGGACTGGCAACATCGCCCGGCGGGCCCGAACGGTCCAACGAGGACTGGGCGGCGGTGGCCACGCCCGCCTCCGGCCAGGGCGGAACGCTGGTGGCGCTGGACGGGGTGACACCTCCGGAGGGCGACGACGGATGTGTGCATTCGGTGGCGTGGTTCACCGCCCGGCTCGGCGGCGCTCTGGTCGAACTGTCCGGTTCGCGTCCCGACCTGACACTTCAGGACGTTCTCGCCGCGGCAATCAGGCGCACAGCGGACACCCACCGCACCACGTGTGACCTTTCTCACGTGCGCACTCCTCAGGCGACGGTGGTCCTGGCCCGCTGGGGCGGACCGGCGGACGACGTCGAGCACCTCGTGCTCTGCGACTCGACTCTGCTCATCGAGTCACCGGACGGGACGGTACGGGCGGTCCTGGACGACCGGCTGGACCGGCTGCCGCGAGAGGCGCTGCGCACGCACGCTGCGGCCGATGCGCTGCGCAACAGCGAGGGCGGCTTCTTCACGGCAGCCGCGGACCCGGGCGTGGCGGCGCGGGCGGTGACCGGCCGTACGCCGCGCACCGCCGTGCGCTCGGTCGCCGCCCTGACGGACGGCGCGTCGCGCTGGGTGGACATGTTCACGCAGGGCGACTGGTCCGACTGTCTGGCCCTGCTGCGCGCGGAGGGGGCGGAGGCGCTGATCGGCCGGGTGCGCGCACTGGAGGTCTCGGCGCAGGAACGCACCGAGGTGATCCGCTGGAAGCTCCATGACGATGCGACGGCCGTGTTCGCGGAGCTGTGACGGCCGGCCGCCCTGGCGCGGCCGCCGGGTCAGGTTCCGGCGCGGGCGTTCAGCTGGTGCAGCAGCCTCGCCAGTTCCGCGACCTCGCGGGGGTCCCAGCCGGCGAGCTTGCTCATATAGCGGTCGCGGCGCGCATCGCGCACATGGCGGAACCGGGTCACCCCTTCGTCGGTGAGCCGTACGAGGGATGCCCGGCCGTCCGCCGGGTCCGGTTCACGGGCCACCAGGCCGAGGTCCTCGAGGGCGTGGAGCTGACGGCTCATCGTCGCCTTGCCGACGCCGAAGTAGGCGGCGAGCTCGGTGGCGCGCTGCGGTCCGCCCTCTTCGAGCCGGACCAGCAGCCCGTACGCGGCGGGTTCGAGTTCGGGGTGGACCTCCCGCGCCATCTCGCCGGACGACGCTCTGGCCCGGCGCAGAAAGACGGCCAACTCCCGTTCCAGTGCGAGAAATTCGCGGTCCACACCAGTCCCGTCCGTCAGGCCGGTGTCGCTCCCCGTACCGCCTTCGTGCACGTCAGCACTCCTTGCGCGCTTCCCGGTTCCGATGCGTTTCTTCCGGCGGCCGGCACAGCCGCAACCGGGTCAGTATTTCGCAGGCTCGGACCAGCGGCAGCATCCCGCCCCCCTTCCCCGCCGCGCACGGCGCACCCCGGCACCCCGGCACCCCGAATGGCATGTCCACACCACAGGCGTCCGCCACGACATGTCGACACTTCGTCAGATCCCGCCCACCGGGATCTTCGGAGGCACGCTATGCCAGTGCACAGATCCGGAACGACCGGCCGGTCGCGTCTCGCGACAGTCGGCACTCTCCTCGCAGCCCTGTCCCTCCTCCTCACCCTCCCCGCCACGGCCACGCCCGCGGCGGCCGCCAAGGCAAAGCGCGGCACTGCCTATCTGGGCATGGGCGTCATCGCCCATGACGGCCAGGGCGGCGCTCCCCCTGGCACCCGCGTGGCGCAGACCGCGGGCGTCGACGTCTCCAGCCATCAGGGCAACGTCGACTGGCCGGCGCTACGGAACATCGGCGTCAGATGGGCCTACGTCAAGGCGACCGAAGGCACGTACTACGAGAACACCTACTTCACCCAGCAGTACAACGGCTCGTACAAGACGGGCCTGATCCGCGGCACGTACCACTTCGCGACCCCCGACACCGCCACCGGCACGGCCCAGGCGGACTATTTCGTCAACAACGGCGGCGGCTGGTCAAGGGACGGCAGGACCCTGCCGGGCGTACTGGACATCGAGTGGAACCCGTACGGCCCCGCCTGCTACGGCAAGTCCCCGTCCCAGATGGTCGCCTGGATCCGCGCCTTCCTGAACCGCTACAAGGTGCGTACGGGCCGGGCGGCGGTGATCTACACGGCGACCAGCTGGTGGACGCAGTGCACCGGCAACTACGGCGGCTTCGGCACCACCAACCCGCTGTGGATCGCCAGGTACAGCGCGACACCCGGCACCCTGCCGGCCGGCTGGGCCTACCACACGATGTGGCAGTACACCTCGTCCGGGCCGATCGTCGGCGACCACGACAAGTTCAACGGCTCGTACAGCCGCGTCCTGGCGCTCGCCATCGGCTGAGCCCCGGCATCACCTTCCCCTGGCCCGTCCCGCGACGCCGGTCGTCACGACCAGTGCGCGGGGCGGGTCAGCCCGTCCGGGAGACGGGTGGCCGCGTCGCCGCGGGCCGCGTTCACCTGCGGCTGGGTGAGGAAGATGCACCCGGTCAGATCCGCCCCGGCCAGTTCGGCGTCCCTGAGGTCTGCCCCGATGAGGTCGGCCAGGCGCAGATCGGCGCCCCTGAGATCCGCGGCGATCAGATACGTCCCGCGCAGACTGACGCCCCGCAGATCGGCGCCCCGCAGCCTGGCGCCCATCAGGTCCGCGCCCCTGCGGTCCTTCTTCTTCCCGCGTACCGCGGCGCGTACGAGTTCGCTGGTGCGCAGCAACAGGACGTTGACGTCCTGGCGGTGCGCCGCGACATCGAGCTTCAGCAGGGCGTCGGGGGCGAGCCGGGTGAGCTCCTCGACACCCTCCCGCTGCCGCCGCAGCTCGGGGTGCACCTCCTGCGCTGCGCTCAGGTTCAGCGCCTCGGTCAGATACCAGAGCAGTTCGTGCAGCTGCCGCACGACGGGGAAGACGGCGAACATCTGCTCGGCGGTGTCCGGGGCCTGGCGCCAGCTCGTACCGCCGAAGGTGATCTGCGAGACCTGTTGTCCGGCGCCGAAGCAGTCGTAGACGGTGCATCCCTGGAAGCCGCTGCTGCGCAGCCGGTCGTGGATGCCGCAGGCGAAGTCGGTCCGCAGATTGCCGCACGGCCGCCCGGCCGGCTTGTTCACGGCGAAGTCGGCGGAGGCGGCGAAGGGCAGCGCCACGCAGCAGAGGCCGAAGCAGTTCGAGCAGTCCCCCTGCAGTTGGTTCATCCGTCCATTGTGCGGGACCTTCGGCGGACAGCCGTCGGGCCCGGCGGTGGATCACCGCCGGGCCCGTGCTCCGCGGGTCAGGCCGCCTGCGCGACCTCGACCTGCGCCGGTGAGAGCGCAAGCTCCAGCACCTGCCGGACGTCGGTCACCGGGTGCACCTCCAGCTTCTCGAGGATCTCGGCCGGGACGTCGTCCAGGTCCGCCTCGTTCCGCTTGGGGATCACCACCGTGGTGATGCCCGCCCGGTGCGCGGCCAGCAACTTCTGCTTGACGCCGCCGATCGGCAGCACCCGGCCGGTCAGCGACACCTCACCGGTCATCGCCACGTCCGTGCGCACCTGCCGGCCCGACAGCAGCGAGGCGAGCGCCGTCGTCATCGTGATGCCCGCGCTCGGGCCGTCCTTGGGGACGGCACCCGCCGGGAAGTGGATGTGCACGCCCCGGTCCTTGAGATCGGCGACCGGGAGCTCCAGCTCCGCGCCGTGCGAGCGCAGGAAACTCAGCGCGATCTGTGCGGACTCCTTCATGACGTCGCCGAGCTGACCGGTCAGGGTCAGGCCCGCCGCGCCGGTCTCCGGGTCCGCCAGCGACGCCTCCACGAACAGGACGTCGCCGCCCGCGCCGGTCACCGCGAGGCCGGTGGCCACACCGGGCACCGCGGTGCGGCGCTCGGCCGGGTCCTGGGCGGACTCGGGCACATGGTGCGGCCGTCCGATCAGCGCCCGCAGCTCCTCGGCACCGACGGTGAACGGCAGCTCCCGGTCGCCCAGTTCGTGCTCGGCCGCCACCTTGCGCAGCAGCCGGGCCACCGAACGCTCCAGGTTCCGTACGCCCGCCTCCCGGGTGTACTCGCCCGCCAGCTTGCGCAGCGCGGACTCGGCGATGGTCACCTCGCCGGGCTCGAGGCCCGCCCGCTCCAGCTGACGCGGCAGCAGGTGGTCCCGGGCGATGACGATCTTCTCGTCCTCGGTGTAGCCGTCGAGCCGGACGAGCTCCATCCGGTCGAGCAGCGCCTCCGGGATGGCGTCGAGCACATTCGCGGTGGCCAGGAAGACGACATCGCTCAGATCGAGTTCGACCTCCAGGTAGTGGTCGCGGAAGGTGTGGTTCTGCGCCGGGTCGAGGACCTCGAGGAGGGCCGCGGCCGGGTCGCCGCGGAAGTCGGAGCCGACCTTGTCGATCTCGTCGAGCAGGACGACCGGGTTCATCGAGCCGGCCTCCTTGACGGCGCGGACGATCCGGCCGGGCAGGGCACCGACGTACGTGCGCCGGTGGCCTCGGATCTCGGCCTCGTCGCGTACACCGCCGAGCGCGACCCGGACGAACTTCCGGCCCATCGCGTGCGCGACGGACTCACCCAGCGAGGTCTTGCCGACACCGGGCGGGCCGACGAGCGCCAGAACCGCGCCCCCGCGCCGCCCGCCGACCACGCCCAGCCCCCGGTCGGCGCGCCGCTTGCGCACCGCCAGGTACTCGGTGATCCGTTCCTTCACGTCCTGCAGGCCGAAGTGCTCGGCGTCCAGGGTGGCCTTGGCGCCCCGGATGTCGTACGCGTCCTCGGTGCGCTCGTTCCACGGCAGCTCCAGGACGGTGTCGAGCCAGGTGCGGATCCATCCGCCCTCGGGCGACTGGTCGCTGGCGCGCTCCAGCTTCTCGACTTCCTTGAGAGCCGCCTCGCGCACCTTCTCGGGCAGGTCCGCGGCCTCTATCCGGACGCGGTAGTCGTCGGACTCGTCCTCGCCGTCCTGGCCGCTCAGCTCGCGCAGCTCCTTGCGCACGGCGTCCAGCTGACGGCGCAGCAGGAACTCGCGCTGCTGCTTGTCGACGCCTTCCTGTACGTCCTTGGCGATGGACTCGGCCACGTCCTGCTCGGCAAGGTGCTCACGCAGCTGCTCGGTGGCGAGCTTGAGGCGGGCCACCGGGTCGGCCGTCTCCAGCAGCTCGACCTTCTGAGCGGTGGTCAGGAACGGCGAGTAGCCGGCGTTGTCGGCGAGCTGGGCGATGCTGTCGATCTGCTGGACGCGGTCGACGACCTGCCAGGCACCGCGCTTCTTCAGCCAGTCGGTGGCGAGCGCCTTGTACTCCTTGATCAGTTCGGTGACGGCGCCGGGCACCGGATCGGGCTCCACCTCCACGACGGCCGTGCCTTCGATCCACAGTGCGGCGCCGGGCCCGCTCGTACCGGCCCCGATCCGGACACGGCTGCGACCGCGGATCAGCGCGCCGGGGTCGCCGTCGGAGAGCCTGCCGACCTGTTCGACCGTGCCGAGCACACCGGTCGCGGCGTATGTGCCGTCGATCCGGGGAACGAGCAGCACCTTCGGCTTGTTGCCCGAGGAGCGGGCCGCGGCCTGGGCGGCCTCCACCGCGGCCCGTACATCGGCATCGGACAGGTCGAGCGGAACCACCATTCCGGGCAGCACGACCTCGTCGTCGAGCGGCAGCACGGGCAGGGTGAGCGGTGAGGACGTCGATGAAGCCATGGTCTCCCCTTAGGCAGTCAAGCGCAGTCAAGTTGAGCTGTACCGACTCAATGCACATGAGCCCCGGGATGTTCCCCAGCCAATGTTCGCCGTGAGCGATCGCACACCGACCAGTGCCCTTTGGCGGTGGATCGGTGCTTGCGAGTTGCAGATCAGCCTTGCGAGGGATCTTGCGAGGTCCGGGGCGACCTTGCCCGGTCGGGCCCAGGCCCGCTGCGCTTTGTCACCGCACCCGCCCGATCCCCCGGAATCAGGACGGCACCGCACCCCGGTCGGATTCACTGCGCAGGACGCAGAACTCGTTGCCTTCGGGGTCCGCGAGAACGGCCCATCCCGAGCCGTCGGGGTTGCGGCGGTCGATGACCAAGGTGGCGCCCAGGCCCAGCAGCCGTTCGACCTCCTCCTCACGCGAGGTCTCCGGGCGCAGGCACAGATGGATCCTGTTCTTGGCCCTCTTCGGTTCGGGCACCTGATTGAAGTGCAGCAGCGGCCCCGTCGGCAGCATCACCTGGGTCTCCGCGTCTCCCGGCTTGTCCTCCGGATGCAGCGGGTGGCCGGTCACCCCGCTCCAGAACCGGGCCAGTTCATAGGCATCCGCACAGTCGATCGCCACGTTCTGCAACACCGAGACCATGAGGACGAGCCTGCCTGAGCGGTTTCTCGCCTGCCACCCGTTTGCCTCGCGGCCCGCGCCGTCGCCCTCACCCGGAGGATCGCGCGCCGGCAAGAAGGCGCCCCGCCCCTGATCACCGGGCGGGTGCCCCGTCCGGGACATGTCCGGGACGCGTCCCGGACGGCGTTCGCCCTGCCGGGACGGGGGCGGCGTGCCCAAGGCTGCTCTCGAACGTGCTTCGACCGCAATCATCACGATCGAGGAGAGAGCATGCGTTTGCGCAATGTCCTGGCCGGAGCGGCCGCGGGGGCCGGGCTCGTACTGGGCACGATGGCCGCACCGGCGGCCCAGGCCACGGTCACCGGGGAGTCGGAGGCCACCTGTGGCAATGCACACTGGCCGCGCCAGCCCAACGACGGAACCCGCGGCACGATCACCAAGTGCACCAGCGTGGCCGCACACACCGGCCCGTACGGCGCCTGCACCGTCGTGGGGCACATCGCTCCCGGTACGACCGTCGAGTACGACTGCTACGTCTGGAACGACTACGGAAACAGCTGGACATGGGTCCGGGAACCGGGCGGCGGCAGCCTCGGCTGGGTCTACGACGCCTACCTGAGCGGCGGCGGCTCCAACGAACCGTGTGACCGATAGACCAACGCGCCGCACCGACCACCGGCCGCGCGGGACCGCCGGGTCCCGCGCGGCCGGCCCCTGTGGCGCGGATCACGGAAGCATGCCGTCGCCGCCCGCATCACCTCCGATATGTAATTGGCTCATTACAGAGAGCCTATTACGGGGAGTTCCGGATGTCCTTCGAGAGCACCGCCGCGACCATCCGTGCCTGGGTCGACGGCTGGGTCGTCTCACGCGGTGCGGCCGACCCGGTGGCACAGCCCTGGGGTTTCACCGTCGATGTCGGACAGGTCCCGCACGCCACCCGCCATGTCCTGACCTCCGACGACGAGTCCACGGTCCGCAAGGTCGCCGCCGAGTTCGCCGCACCGACGGTCTGGCTGAAGGTGTTCGCCGAGCCCGAGTCCGTCTGCGAGTGGGTCGGCCCCGACTGGCAGGTCGACGAACCCGGCTGGCTGATGACCGCTCAGCTGCGCCGCACACCGGCCGCCGTGCCGGACGGCTACACCCTCAGGACCTGGGAGCGCGGCGGCGTCACCCGGGTGCTGGTCGTGGCCGCCGACGGCTCGTTCGCGGCCCGCGGCCAGATCGCGCTCACCGGACCGACCGCCGTCGTCGACCAGGTGGAGACGGCGGCCGCACACCGGCGCAGGGGACTCGGCAGCCTGGTGATGCGTACGCTCCACAACGCCGCGGTCGACCGGGGCGCCCCTGTGGGCGTCCTCGGCGGGACGCCCGACGGCCGGGCGCTGTACGAGTCCCTCGGGTGGCGGGTCGAAGCGCCGCTCGTCAGCCTGTTTCATCGCGCGCAGGGGGCATGAACCAACTCGTCCGAGTTTTCACGAGGGTGCCGTGAACCGCTCGTCGCGTCGCGAGCGATAGGGAGAGCGTGAGACTCATGCGCCCCTCGGGGGGAGAGCGGGACGACGACGCGGCATTGCTGCGGGCCGTCGCCCGCGGGGACACGGAAGCGCTCGGCGCGCTCTACGACCGGCACGCCGGCTGGCTGCACACCCGCCTGACGCGCCGCTGCACGGACCCGGAGACCGTACGGGAAGTCCTCCAGGACACCTTTGTGACCGTATGGCGCTCGGCCGGCACGCACCGCGGCGGCGAGGCCGGCGGCTGGCTCTGGGTGATCGCCGCACGCCGCCTGGTCGACGCCCAGCGCGCCGGGGCAAGGGCGGATCGCGTGGTCCACGCACCGGCCGGGCCGATGCCCTCCGCCGAGGAACGGGTGCTGGCCGGACTGGAGTACGGGGATGTGGGCACGGCCCTCGACCGGATCTCGCCGGAGCTGCGGGAGGTGCTGCGCGCGACGGTGATCGACGGCCTGACGACCCGTGAGACGGCGCGGCTGCTCGGTATCCCCGAGGGCACGGTCAAGACCCGCGCGCTGCGGGCCCGCCGGGAGCTGCGCGCCGCGCTGGCACAGCTGGCGCCCGGCACGGATGCCTTGGGAGGCACGGCGTGAGCGACTGGCATGTGAGCGAACCGCTGGCGGCGCAGTACGCCGCCGGCTCGGCGTCCGAACCGGACGCCTGGTCCCTGGAGAAGCACGTCGAGTCCTGCACGCCGTGCGCGACTCGCGTGTCGACGGCGGCCCGGACAGGGGCAGCGGGGCACCTGCTGGCGGAGGTGCGCGCCTCGGTCCTGGCCACGGCGGCACTGACACAGCCGTCGCGCAGGTCGGCACGGGCACGTCTGCGGGGGCTGCGTCCGTCGCCCTTCGCCGCCGCACGGCCCGGGACGCGCGTGCCCGGCCCGGCGGAGGGCACCGGCCCGCGCGAGCATCTGCACGACTCTGCGGGACGGGGCGCGGCACAGGCCGAGAGGCCCGTCCGCACGGTCGGCGACGCCGGCCGTGAGGCCGGTGCCCCGGACCGTGTCACCCCGGAGCCGGTCCCTTCGGGAGGACTCGCGGCCCGCGCCGCGGCCGTCCGGCCGGGCGGACCGCTCACCGGACCCACGGCGGGGGCCGGCGGCCCGCACGGCCCCGCGGACACGGGGCGCGGCCGGCGGCTCGGGTGGGTCGCGCGGGCCGTCTGGGCCGCGGGACCGTCCTTGCACCGGGCCTGGCTCGTCGCACTCGGGCTGGTGATCGCCGCGGCGTTCGGGCTTGCCTATGTGGCGGGGCTCGGGGGCGTACAGCCCGCCCTGCTGCTGATCGCACCCGTCGTACCGCTCGCCGGAGTCGGACTCTCGTACGGACGGCACGCCGATCCGCTGTACGAGATCGCCGCATCCACCCCGTCCGGCGGGCTGCGGCTGCTGCTGACCCGGGCCGCCGCGGTTCTCGCCGTCAGCATCCCGTTGCTGACGGCGGCCGGCGCCCTGCTGCCCGCGACGGCCGACGGGCCCGGGGCCGCTGCCTGGCTGCTGCCCGGACTGGCCCTGACCCTCGCGGCGCTGGCGCTCGGTTCCTGTGTCGGCTGCGAGGTCGCCGCCGGCGTCCTGGCCTTCGGCTGGCTGGCGTTCGTCGCCGGGCCCGTACTGGCCTCGCTTCCACAGAACATCGCAGGACGGCTCGCGGTCTATGTGGACGGGCCCGCCGTGCAGAGCGGCTGGGCCGCCGCGGCCCTGCTGTGCGCGGGGCTGCTCGCGCTGCGCCGTTCGTCGTTCGACCACCTGGAGAAGATGTGAGCACCCACAGCACCGTGCAGGTCACCGGGCTGACGGTCCGGCACCGCAGGACCGTCGCCCTGGACGCCCTCGACCTCTCCTTCCACACCGGGGTCCACGGTCTGCTCGGCCCGAACGGCGCGGGCAAGACCTCCCTGATCCGGGTTCTCGCCACCGTCGCCGCGCCCTCCGGCGGCCGGGTGGAACTCCTCGGCCGCAATGTGTCGGCGCACCGGGAGCGCACGGAGATACGGCGCCGTCTCGGCTATCTGCCGCAGGAGTTCGGCTACTACCCCGGCTTCACGGTCCGCGAGTTCGTCGCGTACGTCGCATGGCTGAAGGAGATGCCCTCCGCGACGGTGCCGGCCGCGGTGGAGAGGGCGGTCGAGCGGGTCGGACTGGGCGACCGTGTCGACGCGAGGGTCAGGACGCTGTCGGGCGGCATGGTGCGCCGGGTCGGCATCGCGCAGGCGATCGTCAACGAACCGGAGTTGCTGCTGCTCGACGAGCCGACGGCCGGTCTCGATCCGGAGCAGAGAGTCGAGTTCAGAGCACTGCTCCGGGAACTGGGCAGCGCCTCCACCGTGATCGTCTCCACCCACCTCGTCGAGGACGTGGCAGCCGCGTGCTCGCACGTGACCCTGCTCGAGTCGGGCCGGGTGGCCTACCGGGGGGCGACGGCCGAGTTGACCGCGCTCGGCAAGGACTCCGCGGGCGACAGCGACGGGAGCGACGGCAGCCCGATCGAACGCGGCTACACCGCGGCCCTGCGCGCCCACCGCGGCGAGCAGTCCGTGCCGGCCGGATCGGGGGCGGCACGTTGAGCATCCTGGAGACGAAGACGCGGACGCGGAACGGGACCCCGCCGACGGGACCGGCCGGCGCCGACGGGTCGCGTACGGCCCCGCATCCCCTGCGCAGCGAGCTCAGGCGCGGCTTCGCGCCCTGGGCCGGCCTCGCCGTCGCCGCGACCCTGTCGATCACGATGGCCGGCAAGGCGCCGCAGTGGCAGGGAAGCTGGGGCGAGACCCAGACCATGCTGCATCTCGTGAGTGCCTTGCTGGGCGGCCCGCTCGCCGCCGCGGCGGGCTGCTGGCACGGAGGCAGGGAGCGCCGTCGCCGTACGGACGAACTGCGCGCATCGGCCGCGCGCGGCCCGCTCGCCCAGTTCCTCACGGCATCGCTGCCCGTGGCGGCGTGGATCGCCGTCGCATACGCGGTCGTCGCCGTCGGCGTGGGTGCCGCGACCTGGCCGTACGCCTCGGCGAGCCGTCCGCTGCTCTCCCCCGCACTCGCGGACGCGGCGTTCCTCGTGGCCATGACCGTGCTCGGGCATGTCGTGGGACGGCTGGTGGCGTGGTGGCCGGCCGCGCCCGCGCTCGCCGTGTGCGGATATCTGGTGCTCGGCGTCCCGACGTACGCGACAAGCGGGTTCCGCCACCTCAGCCCGGCGTCCGCACCCGAGACGGACAGCGTGCTCCCTGTGTGGTGGCAGCCGCTCGCCGAGTCCGTGTGGGTGGGCGGTCTGGCGGCCGCCGCGGTCCTCGCGTACGCGGCCTCGCGCAAGTACATCGCGCTTCTGCCGCTCACCGCAGCGGCCGTCGCGGCGGTGCTGATCGGCCAGACCGGCGACCGCATGTGGCGTGACCACCCCCTGGCGCACCAGCAGGTGTGCGACACCTCTGTGCGACCCCAGATCTGTGTGAATGCCCTGTACCCCGCAATGCTGCCGGAGGTCGGAGCTGCTCTGTCCGGTCTCACCGATCGTCTCGAAGGCGTCGAGAACCTGCCGGTCCGGTTCGAGGACCGGGCCGGGGAACCAAGGCCGAACGAGGCCCAGCTGCCCATGCTGACCCCGACGGGCCAGTCCATGGTCCGCAGCAGGCTGACGGACCCTGAGCAGTACGCGTGGGAGGCCGCATCTGCTCTGACCAGCGGAGATCGATGCGCCGCGCGCATCCTGGACAAGCGCGCGTCCCAGGTCGACGACGCGGTCACCGAGTGGCTCGCTCCCAACCGCATTCGGAACGAGATCGAGCGCCAACACCTCCGGTCTGCCCTGGAGAGCGGCGACGACAAGATGCAGGCCGGTATCAGGGCCGACCGTGCAGCCCGCGCCCGGCTGGCGTCCATGGACACGGACGAGCGCCGCGCATGGCTCTCGCGCTATTTCGCCACCGCCGACAGCTGCGACCCGAAGCGGGTGCCCGCACTGTGAGCGCCCGTCCCACACCCCAGCGGTCGCTCAGCGGCCCCCTGCTCCTCGCCCGCTCACGCGCCGTCCCGCTCACCGTGGCCTCGCTGGCCGCGATCGCGGTGCTCGCGGTGTGGGGCGCGCACGGCCTGGACGCCTATATCGAGCCGTCGCGCCGGGTGCCGGTCGTGGCGCTGGCCCCGCTGCTGTCCGCCGCCGTGATCGGCACCGGCCTGTACCAGTACATGGACGAGCTGGACCGTACGGCCGTACGCGCCTGGTGGCCCCGGCGGCTGGCCCAGCTGCTCGGCCTCTCGGCGCTCGCCGCGACGGTCCTGGCGTTCGCGGTGCTCGGGCACACGGCCGAGTTCGGCGCCCCTGCCATGGCGCGCAACGCACTCGGCGCCATGGGCATCACGGCCGCCGCGGCCGTGGTGATCGGCGCGCGGCTGAGCTGGCTGCCGGCCTTCGCCTACATCAGTGCGATCTACCTGGGCGCGGGCCGGGTCCACGGCGTGGGCGCCCAGATCTGGGCCTGGCCGATGCAGCCCGGTCCCCAGCCGGGGGCCTGGGCGGCAGCGCTGGCACTGTTCGTCGCGGGCGCGTCCCTGTACGCCTGGCGGGGGCCACGCCGCGAGAGCTGACCGCGGCCCGCGGTCCCGGCCGACGCGAGGGGGCGGCCGGGCCCGCGGACGCGGTGACGACCCGACGGTGTCCGGAAACCGACGTCCCGGCGGCCGACAGCCGTCCGGTGCCGGGAATCGGTTTGTCCCGTCGGCCGCCCGCCGGACAGGATGGTCATGATCCGTGTCGTCACCGCCAGCCGCCCGGAGGTTCCCGCCATGCCGTTCCCCGCAGTCCACGCCCCGCCCGTCACGCTCGAGAGGCACGAGGGCCCCTACGGGGAAGTCGTACTGAGGAGGCGCGGCGAGGGAGCGGAGGCGGTTCACGAGATCATCGCCAACGGGTGCTTTCTGATGGACACCTCCGACGGCCGCTCGGAGCGGCTGCTCGTCGACGCGGCCCACGACGCGCTCGCCGCCGGCCGCACCGCCCCCGCGGTCCTGATCGGCGGGCTCGGCGTCGGGTTCTCCCTGGCCCGTGCCGCGGCCGCCCACGGCTGGGGCCGTATCACCGTCGTCGAGCGCGAGGAGGCGATCATCGGCTGGCACCGTTCGGGCCCGCTCGCCGCGATCTCCGGCGAGGCGCTCGCCGACCCTCGCACCGTGATCCTGCACACGGATCTCGTGTCCCATCTGCGAGCCACCCCGGACCGCTACGACGCTCTGTGTCTGGACATCGACAACGGGCCCGAGTGGACCGTCACCGACGACAACGAGAACCTCTACTCACCCGCCGGACTCGCCGCCTGTCAGGGCGTGTTGGAGCCCGGCGGCATCCTCGCCGTCTGGTCCGCGCAGCCGTCCCCCACATTCGGGGATGCGTTGCGGAATGCCGGATTCACCGGGGTAAGAACCGAAGAGATCCAGGTTGCCCGAGGCGTACCGGACGTGGTTCACCTCGCGGTTCGCCCTGCGTAGCCGGGACGCCTCCGGTGCCCTTACGCTGCTGGACGACACACCGGGATCACCACGGGATCAACTTCGATCCGGATCCACATGCAGCTCGCGAGAACGCGGAACAGGGCGGGGCGATGGAGCAGACACACACCACGCACAACGGAGTCGCGGCCACCCCCGGAGCGCAGCGCCGGGTGCTCGTCGTCGAGGACGACGCCACGATCGTCGATGCCATCGCCGCCCGCCTGCGGGCCGAGGGCTTCCTCGTCCAGACGGCGCTCGACGGCCCCGCCGCCGTCGATGCGGCCGAGGCCTGGCAACCCGATCTGATGGTTCTCGATGTGATGCTGCCCGGCTTCGACGGTCTCGAGGTCTGCCGCCGCGTCCAGGCCCAGCGCCCGGTTCCGGTGCTGATGCTCACCGCCCGTGACGACGAGACGGACATGCTGGTCGGTCTGGGCGTCGGCGCGGACGACTACATGACCAAGCCGTTCTCGATGCGTGAGCTCGCCGCCCGCGTCCATGTACTGCTGCGCCGGGTGGAGCGCGCCGCGCTCGCCGCGGTGACGCCGCGCAGCGGGATCCTCAGGCTGGGCGAGCTGGAGATCGACCACGCCCAGCGCCGGGTGCGCGTACGCACCGAGGACGTGCACCTGACGCCCACCGAGTTCGATCTGCTGGTCTGCCTGGCGAACACCCCGCGCGCGGTGCTCTCCCGCGAGCAGCTGCTCGCCGAGGTGTGGGACTGGGCGGACGCCTCCGGCACCCGCACGGTCGACAGCCACATCAAGGCGCTGCGGCGCAAGATCGGCGCCGAGCGGATCCGTACCGTCCACGGTGTCGGCTACGCGCTGGAGACGCCGGCGCAATGAGACGGCGGCCAGGAGGCGGACCGCGGAAGCGGCTCAGTACCGCCTCCATCACGATCTCGATCAAGACCAAGCTCAGCACGCTGGTGGTCGTCTCGGTCTTCATCACCACCGGCCTGCTGGTGCTCGCGTTCCACAGCAAGACCGAGCTGCGCTTCATCACGGTCTTCACGATCATCGCGACCCTGCTGATCACCCAGTTCGTCGCCCACGGCCTGACCGCGCCGCTGGACGAGATGAACACCGTCGCCAAGGGCATATCGCACGGCGACTTCACCCGCCGGGTGCGCGGCGCCGACCGCCGCGACGAGCTCGGCGACCTCGCCTCCACCATCAACCGCATGGCGGACGACCTGGAGGCCGTGGACCAGAACCGCAAGGAACTGGTCGCCAATGTCTCGCACGAGCTGCGCACGCCGATCGCCGCGCTGCGCGCCGTGCTCGAGAACGTCGTCGACGGGGTCTCGGCCGCCGATCCGGAGACCATGCGCACCGCGCTCAAGCAGACCGAGCGTCTGGGCCGGCTGGTCGAGACGCTGCTGGACCTGTCACGGCTCGACAACGGTGTGCTGCCGCTGCGGGCCCGCCGCTTCGAGGTGTGGCCGTATCTGTCGGGGGTGCTGAAGGAGGCCAATCTGGCCTCGTCCCGGCCCGGGCTGACATCGGGATCGGGGCGGCACACCCGTACCGACGTGCATCTGCATCTGGATGTGTCACCGCCGGAGCTGACCGCGCACGCGGACGCGGAGCGGCTGCACCAGGTGGTCGCGAATCTCATCGACAACGCGGTCAAGCACTCGCCGCCGCACGGCCGGGTGACGGTACGGGCCCGGCGCGGGCCGTCTCCGGAGTCGCTGGACCTGGAAGTGCTCGACGAAGGCCCCGGCATCCCGGAGCAGGAGCGCCACAAGGTGTTCGAGCGCTTCAACCGGGGTCAGGTGGCCTCGCCGCACGGTCCGGGCAGTGACGGCGGCACGGGTCTGGGCCTGGCGATCGCGCGCTGGGCGGTGGATCTGCACGGGGGATGGATCGGGGTGGCCGAATCCGCCCGTGGCTGCCGCATCCAGGTCACCCTTCCGGGGATCCCGTCGGCGCGAGGTTGACGTAGGGTTTGAAGCGGAAGCAGCTGTTCGCTCCACGTCAGCGGCTTCAGTGGAGCCCGTGCTTGCACTGGGATGTTCATGCCCAGCACATGGGAAAGGCTGCAGGTCACCAGGCTGTAGTCGCCTTCTGTTGCACCCGGACGGCAGCGGAACCACGCTTGTTTCCCGCCATTAACGGCCCCGAAACCCGCCTTTCGGTGTGACTTGCGCGACGATGACCCGCCCGGCCTGCACCTCCCGGCCAGGGAGGCGTAGCCTTTATTTCCGCTGTCCATCACCTTGTGAAGCGGAAGAGGGCGGTTCTCGCCGTGTCGTCTCAGTCCCCCAGTAACTCGAGCACCTCGACCGACCAAGGCGGGCAGGGTCAGAACCCTGCCGCCGCGTTCGGTCCCAATGAGTGGCTCGTCGACGAGATCTACCAGCAGTACCTCCAGGACCCGAATTCGGTCGACCGTGCCTGGTGGGACTTCTTCGCCGACTACAAGCCGGGTGCCTCCGGCACGGCGGACAAGCCCGCGACCGGTACCGCAGCCGCGGGGGCTGCGGTGACCCCCGCCCCGACCGCCGCCGCCCCGGCACAGCCCGCTGCCGCCGCTCCGGCGCCCGCGCAGCCCGCGCCGGCCCAGACTCCCCCCGTCGCGCCCAAGCCCGCTGCCGCCGCGCCCAAGGCCGCCCCGGCGGCTCCGGCCGCCAAGGCCAAGGCCGCGCCCGCCACCCAGGCGCCCGACGGCCCCGAGTTCGTGGTGCTGCGCGGCCCCGCCGCCGCGGTCGCGAAGAACATGAACGCCTCTCTGGAGCTGCCCACGGCCACGTCCGTGCGCGCCGTCCCGGTGAAGCTGCTCTTCGACAACCGCATCGTCATCAACAACCACCTCAAGCGCGCCCGGGGCGGGAAGATCTCCTTCACCCACCTCATCGGGTACGCGATGGTGCAGGCCATCAAGGCCATGCCGTCGATGAATTGGTCGTTCGCGGAGAAGGACGGCAAGCCGGCCCTGGTCAAGCCCGACCACGTGAACTTCGGTCTGGCCATCGACCTGGTGAAGCCGAACGGCGATCGCCAGCTGGTCGTCGCGGGCATCAAGAAGGCCGAGACGCTGAACTTCTTCGAGTTCTGGCAGGCCTACGAGGACATCGTCCGCCGCGCCCGCAACAACAAGCTGACGATGGACGACTTCACCGGCGTCACCGTCTCGCTGACCAACCCCGGCGGCCTCGGCACCGTGCACTCCGTGCCGCGTCTGATGCCCGGACAGTCGGTCATCATGGGCGTCGGCTCGATGGACTACCCCGCCGAGTTCCAGGGCACCTCCCAGGACACCCTGAACAAGCTGGGCATCTCCAAGGTCATGACGCTGACCTCGACGTACGACCACCGGGTCATCCAGGGCGCCGCGTCCGGCGAGTTCCTGCGGATCGTCGCGAACTACCTCCTCGGCGAGGAGAACTTCTACGACGAGATCTTCGAGTCGCTGCGCATCCCCTACGAGCCGGTCCGCTGGCTCAAGGACATCGACGCCTCGCACGACGACGACGTCACCAAGGCCGCGCGCGTCTTCGAGCTGATCCACTCCTACCGGGTCCGCGGCCATGTCATGGCCGACACCGACCCGCTGGAGTACCGCCAGCGCAAGCACCCCGACCTGGACATCACCGAGCACGGCCTCACGCTCTGGGACCTCGAGCGCGAGTTCGCCGTCGGCGGCTTCGCCGGCAAGTCGATGATGAAGCTGCGCGACATCCTCGGCGTGCTGCGTGAGTCGTACTGCCGTACCACCGGCATCGAGTTCATGCACATCCAGGACCCGAAGCAGCGCAAGTGGCTGCAGGACCGGGTGGAGCGCGCGCACACCAAGCCGGAGCGCGAGGAGCAGCTGCGCATCCTGCGCCGGCTGAACGCGGCCGAGGCCTTCGAGACCTTCCTGCAGACCAAGTACGTCGGCCAGAAGCGCTTCTCGCTCGAGGGCGGCGAGTCCGTCATCCCGCTGCTCGACGCGGTCATCGACTCCGCGGCCGAGTCGCGCCTGGACGAGGTCGTCATCGGCATGGCCCACCGCGGCCGCCTGAACGTCCTCGCGAACATCGTGGGCAAGTCGTACGCCCAGATCTTCCGCGAGTTCGAGGGCAACCTCGACCCGAAGTCGATGCACGGCTCCGGTGACGTGAAGTACCACCTGGGCGCCGAGGGCACGTTCACGGGCCTCGACGGCGAGCAGATCAAGGTCTCGCTGGTCGCCAACCCCTCGCACCTGGAGGCTGTCGACCCCGTCCTCGAGGGTGTCGCCCGCGCCAAGCAGGACGTCATCAACAAGGGCGGCACGGACTTCACCGTCCTGCCCGTCGCCCTGCACGGTGACGCGGCCTTCGCCGGCCAGGGTGTCGTCGCCGAGACGCTGAACATGTCGCAGCTGCGCGGCTACCGCACCGGCGGCACGGTCCACATCGTCATCAACAACCAGGTCGGCTTCACCGCCGCCCCGGAGTCGTCGCGTTCGTCGATGTACGCGACCGATGTGGCCCGCATGATCGAGGCGCCGATCTTCCACGTGAACGGCGACGACCCGGAGGCCGTGGTCCGCGTCGCGCGGCTCGCCTTCGAGTTCCGCCAGGCGTTCAACAAGGACGTCGTGATCGACCTCATCTGCTACCGCCGCCGCGGTCACAACGAGGGCGACAACCCGCAGTTCACCAACCCGCAGATGTACAACCTGATCGACAAGAAGCGCTCGGTGCGCAAGCTGTACACCGAGTCGCTGATCGGTCGCGGCGACATCACGCTGGAAGAGGCGGAGCAGGCGCTCCAGGACTTCCAGGGCCAGCTGGAGAAGGTGTTCGCGGAGGTCCGCGAGGCGACCAGCCTCCCGGCCCCGGCACATGTCCCGGACTCCCAGGCCGAGTTCCCGGTGGCCGTGACCACCGCGATCTCCCAGGAGGTCGTCAAGCGGATCGCCGAGTCCCAGGTCAACATCCCCGACCACATCACCGTGCACCCGCGGCTCATGCCGCAGCTGCAGCGCCGCGCGGCGTCGGTCGAGGACGGCACGATCGACTGGGGCATGGGCGAGACCCTCGCCATCGGCGCGCTGCTGATGGAGGGCACCCCCGTCCGGCTGTCCGGCCAGGACACCCGTCGCGGCACGTTCGGCCAGCGCCACGCGGTGCTGGTGGACCAGGAGACCGGCGAGGACTACACCCCGCTGCTCTACCTGACGGACGACCAGGCCCGCTACAACGTCTACGACTCGCTGCTCAGCGAGTACGCGGCGATGGGCTTCGAGTACGGCTACTCGCTGGCCCGCCCGGACGCGCTGGTCATGTGGGAGGCCCAGTTCGGCGACTTCGTCAACGGCGCGCAGACCGTCGTCGACGAGTTCATCTCCTCGGCCGAGCAGAAGTGGGGCCAGCACTCCGGCGTCACGCTGCTGCTGCCGCACGGCTACGAGGGCCAGGGCCCGGACCACTCGTCCGCCCGTCCCGAGCGCTTCCTGCAGCTGTGCGCGCAGAACAACATGACGGTCGCGATGCCGACCCTGCCGTCGAACTACTTCCACCTGCTGCGCTGGCAGGTGCACAACCCGCACCACAAGCCGCTCATCGTCTTCACGCCGAAGTCGATGCTGCGTCTGAAGGCCGCAGCGTCGAAGACGGAGGAGTTCACGACCGGCGGCTTCCGCCCGGTCATCAGCGACACCGCGGTGGACGCAGGCGTGGCCGACCCGGCCGCGATCAAGAAGGTCGTCTTCGTGTCCGGCAAGTTCTACTACGACCTGGACGCGGAGCGTAAGAAGCGCGGTACGACGGACACCGCGATCATCCGCCTCGAGCGCCTGTACCCGCTGCCGGGTGCGGAGCTCCAGGCCGAGATCGCCAAGTTCCCGAACGCCGAGAAGTACCTGTGGGCCCAGGAGGAGCCGGCGAACCAGGGTGCCTGGCCGTTCATCGCGCTCAACCTGATCGACCACCTGGACCTGGCCGTCGGTGCGGACATCCCGCACGGCGAGCGCCTGCGCCGCATCTCGCGTCCGCACGGCTCGTCCCCGGCGGTGGGCTCGAAGAAGCGCCACGAGCAGGAGCAGGAGCAGCTGGTCAACGAGGTCTTCGAGGCCTGACCGGACGGCTGTCCCTGCGCACCGAGGGGCCCGGGCCCGCATCCACGCGATGCGGGCCCGGGCCTTTCGGCCGCCTAGGCTGGTGGGAAGCCCACCGGCACGCATCACCAGAAGCAGGAGCAGCCCGTTGTACTTCACCGATCGCGGCATCGAGGAGCTGGAGAAGCGGCGCGGCGAGGAGGAGGTCACCTTCGAGTGGCTGGCCGAGCAGCTGCGGACCTTCGTCGACCTCAATCCGGACTTCGAGGTTCCCGTCGAGCGTCTCGCCACATGGCTGGCCCGCCTCGACGACGAGGACGAGGACGAGTAGCCGCACCGGGCCTTGCGACGGGAGTGCCCGGCGCACGCCCGGCAGGCCTCGCGGCGTGAAGCCGACGAGCAGCCCCGACGGGAACGCCGGGACTCGCCGGCGCACGGCCGCAAGCCCGGGGGCAGGGGGCATCAGCCCGGTCCCCGCTTCCTTCCGCCCCCCGCCACGGATCCCGGGCCGAGCCCCGGTATCGGCAGGGGGCAGCGGGAAGCAGCCGACAGGCTCAGCGCCGCAGACGCTCGTAGCCCAGCCTCAGCAGCCCGCCTGCGATCAGCACCCCGCCCGTCGCCGCCCAGCCCCCGCTGCGGCGGGCGACACCCCAGGCGGTCAGCGGCACGCCCACCACGAGCTGGGCGGCGCCGAGTACGCGGGCCCGGCGGCCCAGCAGCCACGGGCCGAGCGGGCCTTCCTCGACCACGTCGAGTTCGGCCCGTACCGCATCGCGCCAGCCCGACCACTCGACCGTCTCCGCTTCGTGCTCGTGCGCGACCGAGCGCAGCCGGTCGGCCGGTTCGCCGGGGGTGAGGCCGACGGGCAGGGTGAGGCCGGTGCGGGTGAGGACGGCGGTCAGACCGAGCAGCCGGGCGCGGGCGTCCGACTCCGGGTCGGGAAGAGTGAGCTCTTCCAGTGCCTGGACGTCCACAACGGGGTCGAGCCCGAGGCGGGCGGCGAACGTCCGCATGGCTTCGTCCTCGCCGACGGGGGTGCCGTCGGCGAGCCAGATGTAGCCGACGGGCCGGCGGAAGCCGGACGCAAGGGTGAAACCGGCGCGCTCCCCGTCCCACCACAGGGCGAGCACGGGCCAGTTCACCCCCACCGCGAGTGCGTGGGCCCAGCCGCCGAGCACCGCCTCGACCGGTTCGCCGCCGTCGAGCCAGGGCTTGTCCTCCGGGACGATCACGCTCCAGTGGGAGCCGGCCGGGGCGAGGAGCATCCGCCCGCGCAGCAGATGGGCCGGCGGACGTACGAGCGCGGGTTCGGCCCGGCACAGCAGCAGCGCTCCTACGGGTGTCGCGTTCATGACCCCACGCTAGGGCAATTTGCCCCTTGTGGCCCCCAGTGCCCCCTCAATGACCACGCGAGGATCCCCGGCCGCACGGCCGACCCCTCGGTCGAGCTTGACATCCAAGAACCGCGATATATCGTGTTGGTCAACAGACGCGATATGTTGCGTCGCGGCCCGGCCTGGGAGGTCAGCACCATGGCAGAGACGACGTGGGAAGTCGCTGAGCCGACAAAGCTCGCCTTCGACGACCCGGTCACCGTGCTCAATGTGCGCATCGTCAATGGAACGGTCAATGTGGTGGGCACCGACGAAGGTTCTGCCCGGCTCGAGGTCTCCGAGATCCAGGGCCCGCCGCTGATCGTGACCAGGCAGGGCTCCACCCTCACCGTCGCCTACGAGGACCTGCCCTGGAAGGGCTTCCTCAAGTGGCTCGACCGCAAGGGCTGGCACCGCAGCGCGGTGGTCTCCCTCGCCGTCCCCGCCCAGGCGGCCGTGGAGGTCGGCGCGGTGGGCGCGGGGGCGGTCGTCTCCGGGATCAAGGGCGCCACGACGGTCCGCGGCGTCAGCGGGGACACCACACTCGTCCGCATCTCGGGGCCGGTCCGCGCCGACACGGTCTCCGGCAATCTGGAGGCCCAGTCGGTCACCGGCAGGCTGCGCTACAACTCGGTCTCCGGCGATCTGACGGTGATCGACGGCTCCGGCGCATCGGTACGCGCCGACTCCGTCAGCGGGGACATGGTCATCGACATCGACCCGGCGGGCGAGCCCACGGACATCAGGCTGAACACGGTCTCCGGCGAGGTGGCCATCCGGCTGCCGCACCCGGCCGACGCCCTGGTCGAGGCGAACACCGCGAGCGGAGCCGTCTCCACCGCCTTCGACGATCTACGGGTGAGCGGGCAGTGGGGGGCCAAGCAGATGACCGGCACGCTCGGCGCCGGCACCGGCACGCTCAAGGCGACGACGGTCTCCGGTTCCATCGCGCTGCTGCGCAGGCCACCGGCGGAGGAAGAGCCCCACGAGGACGTGTCCGCCGACGCCCCGACCGGGAAGGTGCTCTGACATGCCCCCCGTATTCGCCCATGGCCGGCTCCGGCTCTATCTGCTGAAGCTGCTCGACGAGGCCCCGCGCCACGGGTACGAGGTGATCCGCCTCCTGGAGGAGCGTTTCCAGGGCCTGTACGCGCCGAGCGCCGGCACCGTCTACCCGCGGCTGGCCAAGCTGGAGGCCGAGGGTCTGGTCACCCACGCCACCGAGGGAGGCCGCAAGGTCTACTCGATCACCGACGCGGGCCGCGCCGAACTGGCCGGGCGCAGCGGCGAACTGGCCGACCTGGAGCTGGAGATCCGCGAGTCGGTCTCCGAACTGGCCGCGGAGATCCGCGACGACGTGCGCGGCGCGGCGGGCAAGCTGCGCAGCGAGATGCGCGCGGCGGCTTCGCAGACGCGCCGGGCACCGGGCACCGGCAACGGCAAGGGGCACGCCACGACTGACGGGGAGCCCGGCCTCGGAGACTTCGGCGTCGGGGACTTCACGATCGGGGACTTCGGGGACTTCACCGACAAGGAGTCCTGGCGGGCCGCCAAGGAGGAGCTGCGCCGCGCCAAGCAGGAGTGGAAGGAGCAGGCACGGCGCGCCAAGGACGAGTCCCGCCGCGCCCGCGAGGACGCCCAGCGTGCGCGCCGCCAGGCCAAGGAGGCCCAGGACCAGGCCCAGGAGCAGATGCAGCGCATCGCCAAGCAGGTCCAGGACAAGGTGCAGGACCACTTCGCACGGGGCGACTGGCCGACGGGGCTCCGGGAGGGGCTGGCCGAGATCTCCAAGGAGTTCGGGCGGTTCACCAGGCCGGGGACCGGCCCGAAGCCGGAGCCGGTGGTGGTCGTGGAACCGGCCGGTGCCGAGGCTCCGCCGGAGCCGGAGTGGGCCGAGGAAGAGCCGTCGGACAACCCGGCACGCGACCTCGAGCGGCTGCTGGACCGCTTCCGCGACGACGTGCGCGACGCGGCTCGTGACCACGGGGTGACGCCTCAGCAGCTGGGCGAGGCCCGCCGCCATCTGTCGACCGCGGCGGCCCACATCGTCGCCCTGCTGCGCAGCCCCAAGGAGTAGCGGACGCGGGGACCGGACGGCCGTCCGGTCCCCGCGGCGCGCGCTCAGCCCGCCAGCGCCGCTCCCCCGCCCCCGGTGCCGAACAGCGCCCGTTCCACCGCCGTGTACGTCGCCCCGTGGTCGGCCAGCGCCTCGGCCACCACGCCCGGGCGGGCCGTGAGCGCCAGCAGGATGTGCTCGGCGCCGATGACGCGGTCGCGCCGGCCCACCGCGATCCGCAGCGCCTTCACCAGGGTGTCCTTCGCACCGCGGGTGAGGGAGCGGTGACCGGACCACCACCGGCGGTTCCTGCGGTCGCCTGCCAGCGCGCCCTCTCCATGCACCTCCTCGACCCGCGCGACGATCTCGGCGACATCGATGCCGAGTCCGGCCAGGGCGCCTTCGTCCGCCTTGGTCAGGCCGCCGCGGCGGCGCGCCCGGTCGAGCGACGACTCGAGGGCCTCACGCCGGTCGCTCACTCCGAGCGCGCGGAACGCGAACGACGCCCGCCCGCCCTGAAGGTCCAGCAGGGCGAGCAGCAGATGCTCCTCGGTGATGGTGGACGCTTCGGCCCGTTCGGACCGGGCGACGGCCCCGGTCACCACCGCACGCGCGTCCTCGGTGAACCGCTCGAACATCACTGCCTCCCGTACTTCTTGTGCACGGCCTGTCTGCTCACCCCGAGCTCGGCGGCGATCTCCTGCCACGACCATCCCTGATTGCGGGCGCTGCGCACCTGAACGGCTTCGAGCTGCTCCAGCAGCCGCCGCAGTGCGGCGACGGCGCGCAGCCCGATCCGCGGATCGCGGTCCCCGGCCCGCTCGGCGAGATCCGTTGCTTCGGTCATGATGTCAACCTACATTGACATCATGACCACTGTCAACCTACATTGACGTCAGGGGCAGGCATGCTTCTCCGGCCCCCACGTATCGCGCACGTCACCGCGCGCCACCGTCCCGCACAGCAGCACCGTCTGCGAACCCTTCGCGCCCCCGCGCTCGACCGCTATCAGCTTCTTCTCCGTCAGCCGCCCCCCGCCCGAGGCCCCGTGGGCGTCGATCCGCCCCGTGGCCCCGTCGAAGCCCCCGCCGCCGAGGCCCTGGTAGAGCACCGCCTGCAGCAGCCCACGGTCGAGGCGTTCGTCATGTCCGCCGGTGCCCCTCCACGCCTGATCGACACCCTCCGCGAGATACCGCATCGCGTCCCAGGCGAGCGCCACATGGGCGTCCTGGCGCATTGCCCCCGTACGGGTGCCATGGTCCTTGGCGTAGGTACGGTCGTACTCCGAGAGGAAGGCCGCCGCCTCACCGCTCGCCCCCGCCAGCACCGGGGCCCGGCCGTGCGAGACGTAGTACAGCGTCAGCCCGGCGAACACCTCCCACGGCCTGCGCTCCTCCGTCAGCGCGTTGGTGACGTCGTCGCCACCGAGCACGCTCACCTCCGGACAGTCCCGCGCATCCCGCGTCAACTCGCCCAGGAACAACTGGAACTGGCTGCCCCGTCCCGCCCACACCACCGCCGTGCGCGGCTCGTCGGCCACGGCCCGGCACACCTCGCGCGCCAGGTCGTCGACGGTCGCGACGGAGGATCCGGCCGGACCGCCCGGCATGGGAGAAGGCTCGGGCGCGTCCGTCGGCGTGTACAGAAGCATGCCGGTGCGCTCGTCCCCGTACGCCGTACGGAAGGCCGTCGCGAGGCTCGCGCTGTACGCGTCGGAAGGATCGGCGATCAGCCGCACCCGCACCGCGGACTTCCCGTCCACCATCGGCGCATGCTCGGCGAACGCCGCCATCACCTGGCCGGCCCGGGTGTCGGTCGGTGCGGTCTGGTAGTAGTGCCCGCCCTGGCGCAGCAGCTCGTCGGCGGTGCCCGAGGTGCCTACCATCGGCAGCCCCGCGTCGTCGAAGATGCCTATCGCCTCGTACGTGTTGCGGCGGCTCTGCCCGAATCCGACGACCCCGACGATCGAGCCGTCCTTGTCGGCGAGTTCCACGATCCGGCGTGCCACGGCCGGGGCGTCCTTGAACCGGTCCCCCGCGTTCGCCGCGAGCACCCGCAACGGCACCCGCTCCCCCGAGCCCAGCGCCTGCCCGTTCACATACGCCTGGGCCAGGGCGATACCGCGCAGCTCGGCAAGCGTGCCGCCGCGCACCGGGTCCTCGGCGTCCTTGCCGCCGCTGAGCGCCCCGAAGTAGACGACCGTGCGGGCACGCGGACGGGGATCGTCGTCGCGCCGGCCCGAAAGCTCCTTCTCCACCTGCTCGTTCTGCCGCTCGATGCGCTGCAGTACGTCACGCACGGCCCGGTCGCTGTCGGCCGCGCCGAACGACGCGGCCCCCTCCGCGACGCCGACGCACTGCCCGTCCGTGCCGAGGAAGGTGGAACCGAGACACGGATCGGGACCGTCCGCCGAGAACGGCACCCCGGCGACCAGCCCTCCGGTCAGCACCAGGGCGAGCACCCCCGCGCCGAGCACCCCGACCACCTCGGCCCCCGGCCCCCACCGCATGGCGGGCGGGGCGAGCGTCGGCCAGCGGCCCAGCCAGTACGTCGCGGCCTGGTCGTCCTCGGGGCCCTCGGCGACCGGCACCACCATCCCGGACGGCCGCCCGGGCGGAGTGCCGCGCTGGGCGATGTTGGCCAGGTCCGCGCCGGCGGCGGACAGGCCGGGGACCTCGATGTCGGGGATCCTGCTGGCGAGGGTGCGCACCCCCGCGGCCACCGCCACCACCGACGTGCACCGCAAGTCCTCCATCGCGGAGCGCAGTTCACGCAGGAACCGCTGCACGCGCGACTCGGCGGGGCCCGCCTCCTCCACCAGCAGCACGAAGCGGCTGACCCGGCGGCGCCGCCAGGGGTTGAACAGCCGCTTGCGGGCGGCGGCTTCGAGGTCCGCGAGCAGCGCGTGCACCAGGATCCGGTCAAGCTGCTCGGGATCCCCGTCCGAGCCACTGTCCACCAGGTCGAGGGCCGAGCGGAAGAAGTCGGTGGGCGGAGTGCCCTGCTGCTGGCGCACCCACTCCGCGTACCAGCGGCGGCCGCCGCCGCGGCCGCGCCCCAGCATCCGACGGCCCGCCCGACGCCCGTACAGGGCCCGCGGCAGCCGCTGGAAGAGCGGGCCCGCGATGAAGTTCCACAGCAGTTCGAGCAGGGTGCCGCCGTTGGCCTGATCCCGGCCGCCCAGCCACCACAGACCGCGGGCCAGCGCCGACACCTCGCGGTGCTCCGCGTAGCAGTGGTCCCGCAGCTCCCCCGGGCGGCGCTCCATGAGGCCACCGGCGGCGGGTGCGGTGACGACGGCGCGCAGCAGCCGGTAGGAGGGCAGCCGCAGCCGTCCGGTGCCGGGCGGCATGGTCGCGTCGAGCTGGTAGGTGATCTGCTCGAAGAGGTTCAGCGGCGCCTCGGCCGGGTCGGCGGGCCCGTCGGGCAGCCAGACATGCGGTGCGAGCCCCCTCTCGCGTCCCCGCAGCCGGGACCGTAACCCGGCTACGATCCGGCGCCCCGCCTGACCGCTGCCCGGCTCGCTCAGCAGCACCACCGGCACGCGGCTGCGGCTGCGGCGCGGCTGGACGACCAGTTTGTCGAAGGCGTCGACGAAACGCTCGACGCCCGGATAGGCCGGAATCCGGCTGTGCGGTTCCCCCGTTGACACTGTTCCCCCTCCCCTGCACGTGCGATCACGTGAGTGTCAAAGGTCGTGCCCCGCACCAGCGGTGTGCAACCGTCCGGGACGCGGCAGGCTCATCCCCCCGGGCGTACCGTGTGCGATGTGATCGATTTCCGTACGGGCGCCCCCGTCACCGGCTCTCTCGACGTCGACTGGCACGCCGGCTGGCCCTCGCCCAAGCATGACCCCGCCCCGGAGATCCAGGTCCACGCGTACTCCGAGCACACCGTGATCCTGCGGCAGAACATGTCCGTGCACCACGAAGCCCCTTTCCTGTTCCTGCTGTTCGGGAACGAACGGGCGCTGCTGTTGGACACCGGCGCCAGCCCCGACCCCGCGCACCTGCCGCTGCGCGCCACCGTCGACACGCTGGTCGAGCAGTGGCTCGCCCGCCACCCGCGCAAGGGGTACGGGCTGGTCGTGGCCCACACCCATGGCCACGGGGACCACATCGCGGGCGACGGACAGTTCGCGGACCGCCCGCACACCGAGGTCGTCGGGACGTCGCTCGACGCCGTGACGGCGTACTTCGGGTTCGAGCAGTGGCCGCTGCGGGCCGCGGAGCTGGATCTCGGCGGGCGGGTGCTCGATCTGCTGCCCGGCCCCGGGCACCAGGAGGCGGCGGTCGTCTTCCATGACCGGCACACCGGCCTGCTGCTGACCGGCGACTCCCTCTACCCGGGTCGTCTGTACGTCAGGGACCTGGCCGCCTTCCGGGCCACCGTCGACCGCCTGATGGCGTTCTGCGGGACGACCCCGGTGACGCACATCCTCGGCTGTCACATCGAGATGACCCGCACCCCGGACGAGGACTACCCCCGCGGCACCACTCATCAGCCGGACGAGCCGCCGCTCCAGCTCACGCCCGGCCATCTGCGCCGGCTGCGTGATGCCCTGGACGGGCGTCTGGGCCCGTGCGGTGACTTCATCGTGGTGTACCAGGATTGACCAGGACGGTGACCTGCGCCCCGGGCCGGGCGTGGACCCGCACCGTGGCCGCGCGCTGCGGCGGGACCGTACGCGTGGTCGTCCAGGCGGGACCCGCCACCTCGATCCACCAGCCGGCCGCGCTCGGCGGCAGCGAGATCTCCGTGGCCGCGGAGCGCCGGGCCGCCCGGTACTCCAGCCGGTAGGTCCGGCTCCCGGAGTCGTACGCATCGGCCGCGACGCGGCCCGCCACGGCCGGGGCGTACGGGGCGGCGGTCTGCTCCTTGTTCGCACGGAATCGGCCCTCGTCGTCCACGGCGCAGTACCCGCCTCCGTAGCACCACACATAGCCCGCCCATCCCGAGCTGTAGCGGTTCAGCGACACCAGTGCATCGCGGTAGAAGCGGGGCATGTTGGGGAGTGCGTGGTTGAGCGGACCCCACTCGCCGACCACGACCGGCACGCGGTACTCCTCGGGGTACGCGGTCACGGCCGCCTCGTAGGACTCGATCCAGCCCGCCGAGGGGTCGTAGTCGGCACCCGCCTCCATCGCCGTGTTGTAGAAGTGCGGGGCGTAGACGACCTTCGGGTCGTCGATCCTGCCGAGTCCGGTCGGTACGCCCTCCCCCACGATCGGCGTCGGTTCGACGAAGAGCCATGTGTCGTCGTCGACCGAACGGACCGCGTCCGCCAGGCGGTTGTACATCGCGGTGAGCTGCTCGCGCTCGATGCGCCGTGCCGCCGCCGGCAGACCCTCCCCCTCGCGCATCTCGCCCATCGGCTCGTTGATCAGGTCGTAGCCGAGGACGGCCGGATGGCTCCCCAGCCTGCCGGCCAGCACCCGCCACATGCGTGCCTGCGCGCTGCGCAGGTCAGGGTCCTCGTAGAGGTGGGTGAAGGCGCGCTGCACGGCGGGCTCGAAGTACTCGGCGAACCAGTCGTCCGGGTGCGGGGTGAAGGGCAGGCCGTCCGTACGGGTGGCCCATTCGGGGATGCCGCGATGTCCGAAGGCGGGCCCGAAGACGTCCTGGTGGGCATCGATGAGCACGTGGACGCCGTACTTCTCCGCCCAGCGGAGGACGCGTTCGATCTTGCGCAGATACGCCTCGCTGTAGCGCCCGCGCTCCGGCTCCAGGTCGTCCCAGAAGACCAGCAGCCGCGCGAAGTTGAAGCCCTGGGCACGCAGGTCGCGGAAGTGCTTCTCGGTGATGGCCGTCAGGGCCTGATCGCCCCGGTGGGTCTTGTCCTCGACGTTCCAGCCGCGCAGCGTGAGGACCCGGCCGCGGTCGTCGGTGAGCGGGGGTATGCCGTCCCGGTGGTCGGCGTGGGCCGTGGCCGGGGTCAGCAGGGCGAGGCAGCAGGCGAGGACGGCGAGCAGGCGGTACACGGGCAACCTCCGGCACGGTCGGCGACAGTGCCGGAGATCCCATCAGCAGATCTGACGACCCATCAAGGGTTCGTCAGGACAATCTTTCCGAAGAGGTCGCCGGAGGCGATCTTCTCGAAGCCCTCCCGTGCCCGGTCCAGCGGCAGCACCTCGTCGATCACCGGCCGCACGCCCGTGGCCGCGCAGAACGAGAGCAGGTCCTCCAGCTCGTCCTTGGAGCCCATGGTCGAGCCGACGACCTTCAGCTCCAGGAAGAAGATCCGGGTGAGCTCGGCGTGCGAGGGCCGGTCACCGCTCGTGGCCCCCGAGATCACCAGCGTGCCGCCGGGCCGCAGCGACTTGACCGAGTGCGACCAGGTGGCGGCGCCGACGGTCTCGACGACCGCGTCCACACGCCGGGGCAGACGGGCGCCCGGCTCGTACGCCTCCTCCGCACCCAGCTCGACGGCACGCTTGCGCTTGGCCTCGTCGCGGCTGGTCGCGTACACCCGCAGCCCGGCCGCCTTGCCGAGCACGATCGCGGCGGTGGCGACACCACCGCCCGCGCCCTGGACAAGGACCGAATCGCCAGGACGGACACCCGCGTTGGTGAAGAGCATGCGGTAGGCGGTCAGCCACGCGGTGGGCAGGCACGCGGCCTGCTCGAAGGTGAGCTCCTTGGGCTTCGGCAGCACGTTCCAGGTGGGCACGGAGACCTGCTCGGCGAAGGTCCCCTGGTAGCGCTCGGTCAGGATGGAGCGGGGCTCGTCCGGGCCGACGCCGTGACCGCTCTGGCCGATGACCGAGTGCAGGACGACTTCGTTGCCGTCCGCGTCGATGCCGGCTGCGTCGCAGCCGAGGATCATCGGCAGCTTGTCCTCGGAGAGGCCCACACCACGCAGCGACCACAGGTCGTGGTGGTTGAGGGAGGCAGCCTTGACGGTCACGGTCGTCCAGCCGGGACGGTCCTCGGGTGCGGGGCG
This sequence comes from Streptomyces sp. NBC_00390, assembly GCF_036057275.1. Lineage (NCBI taxonomy): Bacteria > Bacillati > Actinomycetota > Actinomycetes > Kitasatosporales > Streptomycetaceae > Streptomyces > Streptomyces sp. NBC_00390. The sequence goes on from NZ_CP107945.1 coordinate 2,875,735, forward strand.
TTCGCCCAGTTCGAGGCCGTTGAGCGGCTGGTCACGGTCGATGCGGGCGGCGTAGGCGGCGAACATGACCTTGACGATAGGGCGGCACCGGTGCGCGACGGAACCGCGCACCGGTGTGACACGCGTCCCTAGTCCCTTCGGTACTGCGCCGGGGAGTTCTTCGTCGCCGGGTCCTCGTACGAGCCGACCCCGCCGCGGTCCACATGGAACGTGGTCAGCGTCGTCACGGGCGAGACCGGGTCACGGCGGTCGGCGATCACCCGCATGTGGGCGCTGAAGCGCTCCGGGGTGGCCTCGTAGACGTCGTAGCCGTAGCGATTGCCCTCGAAGTACTTCAGGTGCGGGTTGGCAGCGCCCATGAGAGGGCCGTTGGTCCGGTTCCAGTCCGCGGAGTACGCGCCCGAGGTGACGGAGTGCGCCGTGAACTCCGTACCGACCACCGGCGACGAGGTGTCGTCGAAGTCGGTCCTGATGTCGTCCACGAAGGCGGAGTGCCAGTCGCCGGTGATGACGACGAGGTCCTCCAGCCCGCTGCTGTGGACATGCCCCAGTACCTCCTTGCGCTCGGCGAGGAAGCCGTCCCACTGGTCGGTGAACATGTACGAGCCGCCCGGCCGGCCGCGCAGCTGGCTGAGCATGATCGAGTTGGCCCAGACGTGCCAGGAGTCGGGTGCGCGGTCGATGCCCCGCTTGAGCCAGGACTTCTGCTCGGCCCCGAGGATGGTGCCGTCGGCGAGGTTCTGCGCGGAGCGGTACGAGCGCAGGTCGAGGACGGTCAGCTCCAGCAGGTCGCCCCAGCGGCGGACCCGGCGGATCTCGGGGTCGGGCAGGGCGGACGCACCGTCGTCGCGATGCGGCATGTTCTCGTACCAGGCCTGGTACGCGGCGGCCCGGCGCTGCATGAACGGGGCGCCACCGCCGGTGCCGGAGTAGTCGTTGGCGACCTCGTGGTCGTCCCAGGTGAGGAACCAGGGGTGGGCGGCGTGGGCCTCGCGCAGGGATGCGTCGCCCTTGTAGAGCGCGTGGCGGCGGCGGTAGTCGGCGACGGTGAAGACCGACGGGCCCTCGTGGTCGCGGACGTGGTCGGCCGGGACGCCACCGACCTGGCCGTGCTCGTAGATGTAGTCGCCCAGGTGGACGACGAAGTCGACGTTCTCGCGTGCGATACCCCGGTGGGCGGCGTAGAAGCCGTCGTGGAAGGCCTGGCAGTTGGCGGCGGCGAACCGGACGGACGCGACGGCGCCGACCGGCGCGGTCTTCGTCCGGCCGGTACGGCTCGTCCGGCCGAGGGCCGTGAACCCGTACCAGTAGCGGGTGTTCGCGCGCAGCCCGCTGACGGGTACGTGCACGCTGTGCCCGAGCGTGGCCGAGGCGGTGGCAGTGCCACGGGTGACGACTCGCCGCAGCAGGGGGTCGGTGGCGACGACCCAGTCGACCTCGACGACTTCGGGCAGGTCCTGCTCGGCGGCGAGCGGTTCGGGTGCGAGGCGGGTCCACAGCAGGACACTTGTCGGCTGCGGATCCCCGGAGGCGACACCGAGCGTGAACGGTGCGGGGTCGTAGTCGGCACCGAGGGCTTCCGCGGCCTCCCGCGCCTGCGCCGGCGAGAGTCCGGCGCTCAGCGGCCAGGCGAGGTTGAGCGCGCCCACGGCACCGGCGGCCTTGAGCAGATCACGTCGGTTGAGCCTGGTCACTTGCGTACCCCCGTGGCCGTCAGGCTGAGTGATATGGCGTCGGCGTACCCGTCGTTGGAGGTCCCGCCGCCGCTGCGGGTGAAGACGAGCAGGAGGCGCGCGGTACGGGCCCCGGGCGGGACGGCCGCGGAAGCCGTCCGCTCGACCAGGCCGGTGCGGGAGCCGCGCTCGGCGGCCGTCACCGGGCCGAGCACGGAGAGGGCGACGGGCGTGCCCTTGGCGTCGCGGAACTCCACGGACAGCCGGACGCCGTCCTCCTGCATGGAGTAACCGCCGAGCCATGCGCCGACGGTGTAACGCACCAGGCCGGCATCGACGGCGGCCCGGCCGGTCGCCCCGGCTGCGGGCAGGGAGATGTCCTGTACGAGTGCGGTCCGGGGCGAGTTGCCGCCGCTGAAGAACCTGCTCCCGCGCTGGGCGGGACCCGGGTCGGCGGCGGTCGGATACCCGCCGCCGAGTGCGTAGCCGACGAGCGCGGGCGCCCCTTGCTTGATGACCCATCCGGTGACGGAACCGACGGGTTCGGCGCTTCCGCCGGGCCCGGTCTCGGCGTCGCCGTTGACGACCAGATTCACACGCGCCTCCTGTGGAACGGGGGTTGGCGCGTCGCATCACAGCAGTGCGAGGTGAACCTGGGAAGGCGCGGACCGGAACAGTGGCATGAAACGAGCCAGGCCGCCCGCGCCCGGGTGCCCACCCGGCAACGGCGGCCGCCAGGGTGACCGCGGGCCGGCCGGACGGCCGGACGGCCGGACGGCCCGGACGGCGCAGGGTCAGCCGACCGGACCGGCACGTGCGCGGCGGGAAGCGGAAGGGCCCGGACGGCGCGCCCCCACGCCGGTCGCGAAGGCCGCCCCTGGCCGTGGACACCCGCACCCGAACAGCCGGCACATCGGCCGACGCGGTCACCGCAAGACGGTCCACAGTCCGGGTCGGCGTTCGGCGCACAGCCGAGCCAAGGGGCGCCACCGCCGCAGACCGCAGCCGACCCGACCGACCGACACGGTCTCCACCGCGACCACGAGACGGTCAGGAGGGGCGGTCCGGTGGGCGGTCGAGCCTCCGGCCGAAGAAGGCCCGACCAGGGCGGCCAAAGCCGACGGCGCCGACATCACGACCGAAGGCCGGTCAAACGAGGGCCCGCCGGGCAGCTGCCGGGCGGGGCCGCCCGCGCATCCGGCTTCGGTGCGCGGGGCGAAAGATGCCCCTCAGGGCCTCGGCCATGAGCTCGGCGCCGTACTTCACCCGTCCGGCGCAGCTCGGCCCCACGAGTCCACGCAGACGCGGAACGGGCCGCGTCGTACCCCCGGCCGGGTGGTACGACGCGGCCCGCTCGCCGCGTGCACAAACGTCAGCGTCGCGCCACGCCCTCCGCGCGCGCGGCCGCCGCGACCGCAGCCGTGACCGCCGGGGCGACCCGCTCGTCGAACGGCGAGGGGATCACGTAGTCGGCCGCCAGCGCGTCGCCGACCACATCCGCCAGCGCGTTCGCCGCGGCGATCTTCATGCCCTCGGTGATCGCGGAGGCCCGCACCTGGAACGCGCCCGCGAAGATGCCGGGGAAGGCCAGCACGTTGTTGATCTGGTTCGGGTAGTCCGACCGGCCCGTGGCCACGACCGCCGCGTACTTGTGCGCGATGTCGGGGTGGACCTCGGGGTTCGGGTTGGCCATGGCGAAGACGAACGCACCTGGCGCCATCGACGCGACGGCCTCCTCGGGCACGGTGCCGCCGGAGACGCCGATGAAGACGTCCGCGCCCGCCAGCGCGGTCTCCAGCGAGCCGGTGAGCCCGGCCTTGTTGGTGATCTCCGCAAGCTCGCGCTTGACCTGAGTCAGGTCGTCGCGGTCGCGGCTGACGATGCCCTTGCGGTCGGCCACCGCGACATCGCCGAGACCGGCCTCGAGCAGGAACTTCGCGATGGCCACACCGGCCGCGCCGGCGCCGGAGATGACACCGCGCAGGTCACCGAGACCGCGCCCGGTCAGCTTCGCGGCGTTCCGCAGGGCGGCGAGGGTCACCACGGCCGTACCGTGCTGGTCGTCGTGGAAGACGGGGATGTCGAGGCGCTCCTTGAGCTTGCGCTCGATCTCGAAGCACCGCGGTGCCGAGATGTCCTCGAGGTTCACTCCGCCGAAGGACGGCGCGAGACGCACGACGGTCTCGACGATCTCGTCGGTGTCGGTGGTGGCGAGGGCGATCGGGACCGCGTCCACGCCGCCGAACTGCTTGAAGAGGATCGCCTTCCCCTCCATGACCGGAAGCGACGCCTCCGGGCCGATGTCGCCGAGACCGAGCACCGCGGTCCCGTCCGTCACGACGGCGACGACCTGCGACTTCCAGGTGTAGTCGTGGACGAGCTCAGGCTGCTCGGCGATGGCTGTGCACACCTTGGCGACGCCAGGCGTGTACGCGAGTGACAGGTCGTCCTTGTCGCGCACGGGCACTGTGGCCTGGATGGCCATCTTGCCGCCGCGGTGCAGCGCGAAGGCCGGATCGAAGGGCTCGTCGGCACTCTCCGTACCCGTACTGTCGCTGCGAGGATTGACGATCTCCGCTGCCATTGGTTTGACCCCTTAAGTCTTCATCTGTTGAGGGTGGCCACTCCTGATTGAGGAGGGGTGGGCGGGCACCGCGTCCGTTCCCCGTCCCAGCGGTTGGCCCGCCTGACAGGGGTGAGGTACGTACGCGCGGGCGCGCCGCACAACGCGCCCTGAGCCCCGGATGAGGGGTGTAAGGATCCTTCTTACCCGACCGACACCGGCCTCGACGAGTCGTTAACGGGGCGGTGACGCGACTCATAGCCGCAAACCCGGGCGAGCACGCCAGGTGCTGCCAAGGCAGTACAGAGACCGACAGGCACAGCAAATCTTTCGGCCGGAAGGAGCCGTTCCAGTGAAAGGTCCGGCCTTGATGTGCCGGCCCACTGGGGTTCGGGGGTGACCCGTTACCCGATTTTGACATGCGCGGCCCCCTGAATGGGCTAATCCGAATGGCAAGATGCCGGAAACACACAAGGTCGCGACACTCGAAGATGAGTACACGGCCCCTGGGTACACCCCTCTCACCCGCCGGAGGACCTCGATCATGACCGCAAGCCTCACCCGTCGTACGACCGCTGCCAGGTCCCGGATCGCCGCGGTCGGCGCGATCGCGGTCGTCGGTGCCCTGACGCTCACCGCGTGCGGTGACCAGACCAGCTCGGGCACGGGGTCGACGAAGACCCAGGCCGGCGGTTCCGACGCCCCGCTCTTCGACGCGCTCCCGAAGAAGTACCAGGACTCCGGCAAGATCAAGGTCGGTACGGACGCCGCCTACGCGCCGATGGAGTACGAGGAGGGCGGCAAGATCGTCGGTATCGACCCCGACATCGCCGCCGCCCTCGGCAAGGAGCTCGGCGTCGAGTTCGTGTTCACCAGCGGCACCTTCGACGGCCTGATCTCCTCGCTCAACACCGGCCGCCAGGACGTCGTCATGTCCGCCATGAGTGACACCAAGGCCCGTCAGGAGGGCCTGGACGACAAGGGCAAGAAGACCGGCGAGGGTGTCGACTTCGTCGACTACTTCAACTCCGGCGTCTCCCTCCTGGTCAAGAAGGGCAACCCGCAGAAGATCACGTCGCTCGACGACCTGTGCGGCAAGAAGGTCGCCGTCCAGCGTGGCACGACCTACCACGACACCTTCAAGGCGCAGGCCGAGAAGTGCAAGAAGGACGGCAAGGGCACCCTCACCATCGAGGCGTTCGACACCGACGCCGAGGCCCAGACCCGTGTGAAGTCCGGCGGCGCCGTCGCCGACCTCAACGACTACCCGGTGGCCGCGCACATCGCGAAGACCGCGGGCGGCGGCAACGACTTCGAGGTCGTGGGCGACCAGACCGACGCCGGTCCGTTCGGCATCGCCGTCGACAAGGACAACGCGGAGCTCCGCGACGCGCTCCAGAAGGCCCTGAACGCCATCATCAAGAACGGCGAGTACGAGAAGGTCCTGAAGAAGTGGGACGTCACGGACAGCGCCGTGACCGAGGCGACCATCAACGGCGGCAAGTAAGACGGCGTCCTCGCCTCAAGCGTTCACTGAAGGGCAGTCACTGTGACTGACAAGTTCGACAAGCCACCCGCCGACGAGCCGCCGGCGGACCCGGGGATCAGCAAAGCGGCGATCGCTCACCCCGAGCGGATCAAGGCCATCCCGGTACGGCACTACGGTCGCTGGGTCAGCGGTGTCGTGGTCGTGGCGTTGCTGGGCACGCTGATCTACTCGTTCTCGCAAGGCGACGTCAACTGGGGCACCGTCGGGGACTTCATCTTCGACGACCGGATCATCGCCGGCGCCGTGAACACCGTGATCATCAGCGTGCTGTCGATGATCATCGGCTTGGTGCTGGGAATCGTGTTCGCCGTCATGCGGCTCTCGAAGAACCCCGTGACCGGCGCGGTGGCCTGGCTGTACATCTGGCTCTTCCGCGGGACCCCGGTCTATGTGCAGCTGCTGCTGTGGTTCAACCTCGCGCTGATCTTCCCCATCCTGAACGTCGGGTTCTACAAGGACGAGATGGTCGATGTGATGACCCCGTTCGTGGTGGCCCTGTTGGGACTGGGGCTGAACGAGGGCGCCTACATGGCCGAGATCGTCCGGGCCGGCATCCAGTCGGTCGACGAGGGCCAGACCGAGGCATCGCACGCGCTGGGCATGCCCAACAGCAAGACCATGCGGCGCATCGTGCTGCCGCAGGCGATGCGGGTGATCGTGCCGCCGACCGGCAACGAGTTCATCAACCTGCTCAAGACCTCCTCGCTGGTCTCCGCGGTGCAGTACACGGATCTGCTCCGTTCCGCGACGAACATCGGCTCCACGTCGTTCGCGGTCATGGAGATGCTGCTCGTGGCGTCGGTCTGGTACCTGGCACTGACCAGTGTGTTCAGCATCGGCCAGTACTACGTCGAGCGGTACTACGCACGCGGTTCGCTGCGACAGCTGCCGCCCACGCCGTATCAGAGGGTCAAGACGAAGATGATGGGGCTCGCGAGCCCGCGAGGAGGTGTGTCGGCATGACCGCCATGGTGAAGGCCGAGGGCGTCCACAAGTCCTACGGCGCCGCGCACATCCTCAGGGGCATCGACCTCGAGGTCGCCCCGCGTGAGGTGTTCTGCCTGGTCGGCCCGTCCGGGTCGGGCAAGTCGACGTTCCTGCGGTGCATCAACCACCTGGAGCAGATCAACGCCGGCCGTCTTTCGGTCGACGGCCACCTGGTCGGCTACCGGCAGAAGGGCGACAAGCTCTACGAGCTGAAGGACAGCGAGGTCGCGGCGCAGCGCCGGGACATCGGCATGGTCTTCCAGCGCTTCAACCTGTTCCCGCACATGACGGCGCTGGCCAATGTCATGGAGGCGCCGATCCAGGTCAAGGGCGAGACGAAGGCCGTGGCACGTGAGCGTGCCGAGCGGCTGCTGGACCGGGTGGGTCTCGGCGACAAGGCCAAGAACTACCCGTCCCAGCTCTCCGGCGGCCAGCAGCAGCGTGTCGCCATCGCCCGTGCGCTGGCGATGGAGCCGAAGCTGATGCTCTTCGACGAGCCGACCTCGGCCCTCGACCCGGAGCTGGTGGGTGACGTGCTCGACGTCATGCGCGGCCTCGCCGAGGACGGCATGACGATGATCGTCGTCACGCACGAGATGGGCTTCGCCCGTGAGGTCGGCGACTCGCTCGTCTTCATGGACGGCGGTGTGGTGGTCGAGTCCGGCCACCCGCGCGACGTCCTGGGGAACCCGCAGCACGAGCGGACGAAGGCGTTCCTGTCCAAGGTGCTGTAGCGGCACGTGCGTGAAGGGGCGGTACGGATCCGGGATCCGTACCGCCCCTTCCGCTGTCGGCTGCCGCTACTTCAGGGCGAGCACCAGCGCGTCGGACGGCGAGGCCCACACCGTCCGCGCCTCCCCGAAGCCCGCCTCCCTCAGGGTCCGTGCATGCCACTCGGCGGAAGGGGTGTCACCGTCGGCGTGTTCGCCGTAGATCCGGAACCGTTCGGCGGTCGGCCCGGCCAGCACCGGGTCCTCGGCGGCCAGCGCCCACCAGTCCGCCCAGTCGAGCGCACCTGCGGCGCGGGCGCGGTCCATGGCGGCGTGGCGCTGGGCCCGTTCGGCCGCGTTGATGCGGGGCGTGGCCGCGTCCTTCATATGGTCGGCGTTCATGAACACTCCGCCGTCCCGGACGAGCGTTGCGACCTGGCCGTACAGCGTGGTCAGCGGCCCGCTGTGCAGCCAGTGCAGTGCGGTGGCGGTGAGCACGGCGTCGTACGAGGCATGCGGCAGCACGGCCGGCCACGCGGGATCCTTGAGATCGGCGGTGCCCAAGGTGACGCGCTCGTCGCCGGCGAAGTGCCCCCGGGCGATGGTCAACAGCGCGGGATCAAGATCGACCCCCGTGCTGGTGGCGTTCGGGAACCGCCGCAGCAGTCTGTCCGTGATACTCCCCGTACCGCACGCAAGGTCCAGCACCCTCGGCTCGGGGCCGACCGTGGCCTCGACCATGTCGAGCATCACCCGGAACCGCTCCTCGCGGTCGGGCATGTACCACTCCTGCTGCCGGTCCCAGCTCTCCTGCCAGGCCCGCCAGTCGGCGCCCGCGCCCGTGTCCGTCCCTGTCTCCCGCACCGGAAACCCTCCCGACCGTAATACCCTCGAAGCAGACCCATCTGTTACGTCGACAGTAGAACGTCACGGTAAGGACTACAAGTGGAATTGGCCTATTACTCGGACTATGCCGTGCGCCTGGTCAACACCGAGGAGCCGGCCCGCGGCAAGGACTCCCTCACCTCGGTGGAGGCCGTCCGCGAGCTCTTCGGCGCGTCCACCCAGGCCGCTCGCCGTGCCACGGACTCCGACGTCACCCGCTTCCGGTCCGTACGGAGCCGGCTGCGCGCGGTCTTCGCCGCCGCCGACTCCGGCGAGGAGACCCAGGCGGTCGACCTGCTGAACTCGCTGCTGCTGGAGTTCCCGGTCAGCCCGCAGATCTCGGGCCACGACCACCGGGACGAGGACGGCCGCCCCAAGTGGCACATGCACCTCGCCGACCACCCCTCCAACGCGACGGCGGGCTTTGCCGCGACCGCCGCGATGGGCCTCGCCTTCCATCTCACGGAGTACGGCGTCGACCGGCTCGGCCTGTGCCAGGCGGCACCCTGCCGCAACGCCTATCTCGACACGTCCACCAACCGCTCGCGCCGCTACTGCTCCGACCGCTGCGCCACCCGCGCCAATGTGGCCGCCTACCGCGCCCGCAAGCGTCTGGAGACCGAACGGTCGGCGAGCACGAGCCGTACGGCCGAGAGCGCCCACGACGCCACATAGACGGGTGTACGCCGTCGCCCCGGCAGCATCGGCCGGTACCGCGCCCGCACCCGCGCCAGCATCAGCTCGTCGGGGACGGCGCCGAAGGCGCGGCTGTCCACGACCTCGTCGCCGTGGTTGTCCCCGAGCACCCACCAGCCGCCGTCGCGCCGCTCGACCAGGCGCTTGACGATCAGGAGATCCTGCTGGAGCGGGTGGCGCAGCACCGCCACGTCCCCGGCCCGCAATTCGGCGCCGTAGTGCACCAGCAGCTGGTCCCCGTGGCGCAGCCTGGGATACATGGAACGCCCGGTCACCTCGGCGACGCCGAACAGCGCCGTGGGCTCCCGCCCCTGCTCCGTCATCGGACACCGCCTCCGAGTCCCTCGGTATGTTCCGCCACCGGTCCCATGCCCGCCCCGGACTTTTGACCTAAGCCGCAGGGGGCACCCGCGAAAACACGTCTCTCACGGAGTAATGTCCCACCTGAGAAGACGATCACGAGGAAGGACAGCTCAATGCTCTCCCGCCTGTTTGCCCCCAAGGTGAAGGTCAGCGCGCACTGCGACCTCCCCTGCGGTGTCTACGACCCGGCCCAGGCCCGCATCGAGGCCGAGTCGGTCAAGGCCGTCCAGGAGAAGTACCAGGCCAACGAGGACCCGCACTTCCGGGCCCGCGCCACGGTCATCAAGGAGCAGCGTGCGGAACTCGCCAAGCACCACATCTCGGTGCTGTGGAGCGACTACTTCAAGCCCCCGCACTTCGAGAAGTACCCCGAGCTGCACCAGCTGGTCAACGACGCACTGAAGGCCCTGTCGGCCGCCAAGGCGTCGACGGACCCGGCCACGGGGCAGAAGGCTCTGGACTACATCGCCCAGATCGACAAGATCTTCTGGGAGACGAAGAAGGCCTGACCCTGGCCTGGGTGGCCTGCCGTGCACTGTCGCGGGTCACATCGCCACCCGTCCGCACCCGGCCCGCAGGCCGCCTCCCACGGCGTCCATGACGGACCGGGTGCGGTCTTCTTCGCCCGGACGGCGGCTCGGCTCCCAGGCTGGTGAACGCCGGCACTTGGCCGGCTGCCTCACCGACGACAGATGAGGATGCCACCGAGGCAGGTGACCTCGTACGCCCCGTGCCGGGTGACGTGGTCAGTCACCAGCGCGGGCTCGGTCGACGGTCGCATCGAAGGGCACGTCGTGCTGGTCCGCCCAACGTCGTCCGCGGCGACCCCTACGGCGGCTCCGCCGAGCTCGACCAGAACCTGATCTGGCGGCCGGGGCCGTAGTCGAGCCGCCGCCGCACCGCGGTACCCGGACTCTGGCACATCGGTGCCTCGACTCATCCCGGCCCCGGTCTCTCCGGGGGTTCCGGACACATGGTCGCCCGGCAGCTGCTTCGGCCGTGCCGCACAGCTCCGTCGCCTGCTCGCCGCAGGGCGAACGGTCCTGCGGCGATCCCTCGCCCGGGCACGGTTCGACCGGTCGGCGGCAAGGGCCCGGGGCTGCTCGAAGGGCCACCCCGGGAACGGGGCGGACGCTACAGTCCGGTGTAGGTGAATTCGTCGGCCGGGCTGCTGGGAGAGGTGGCCTTGCCGACCGTCACGGTGATGTTCACCGTCTGGTGGTCGTCGAGCTGACCGGGCGCGGTTGCGGTGATCTCTCCGGTGGAGACGAACTTGACCGAATCGGATGCCTTGTCCTTGAAGTGCACGGTGGCGCCATCGGCGAAGCCCGAGCCGCTGATGGTGACCGGGGTGCCGACCTTTCCGCTGGTCGGGCTGACCGCACTGACCACCACAGGTGCGGGTCCGCCATAGGCGAACTGCCCCATCGCGACGGCCGGGGAGGTGCCGAGGGTGTTGGTGACGCGGACGTGGACGACGCCGGTTCCGTTGGGGACCTGAGCGGTGATCCTGATGCCGGAGGGGTCGATGTCGCGCTTGGTGCAGGCGAAGTGGCCGAAGTCGACCATGCTGTCCGGACTGAAACCGGTGCCGTTGATGGTCACCGTGGCGCCTGGTGCGCCGAAGGTGGGGGTCACGTCGGTCACCACCGGCCCGGAAGGGACGGCAGGCGCCCCCACCAGGTCCAGGTAGGTGGAGTTGGCGTGCTGGAAGGCGACCTGGCCGAGGAAGTCCTGGGTGGTCTTGTTGACCAGGTTCTTGGCAAGGCTCGTGTATCTGGTGTTCATCAGGCAGAGCGTGCCGGGCTGGACGTAGACGTTGCCCTTGGTGCGCTTGGAGATCGCCCCGATGAGCAGCTTCACTTCTTCGGTCGCCTGCGGTCCCGGGCTCGGGTACCAGCCGGCGGTGGTGTCGAGATCGGCCCACGCGTGCGGTACCAGGTCGTAGGCGTTGTTCTGGCGCTCGTCGATGACCCACGGCACGGAGTCGAAGTAGTCGACGAAGCTCTGCGCGCCGGCGGTGGGAGCGGCATAGGTGATCACCGCGAACTTCGGCTGTTTCGGCCAGGTCTGTGCCTGCAGGTACGGCGCGAGCATGGTGGCGATGCAACCGCCCAGGCTGTGACCGGTCAGATAGACGGTCGGCTGCGGCGAGGAGGGCGCCGACTTGAGCGCGGCGGCGAGCGCCTGAGCGAGCGTGACGTTCGGGGAGGGTGAGGCGATCGAGCGGGCGTTGACAACCCGTTTGAACGCATCCATGGCCCCCTTGGAAACGGCGATGGGCTTCGGCGATCCGCTTTCGGGGAACGGGACGACCGTGCCGACGTCGAGGTCCTCGAGGATGTCGGTCAGATCGGCGTCCGTTCCGCGAGCGACCACGGCGAACTCGTTCGAGCCGTTGGTGCTCCGTGCGATGTAGGCCATATTGGCGTTGGCCTCGCTCAGGGCGAGCCACACCAGCTTCCACGCGCCCTGCGTCGCAAGGCTGGGATCGCTCAGTTGCGCGTCGATGCCGGTGATGATTCGTTCGGTCTGTTGCTCCGGGGTTTCCCCGGACGGACGCGGGGTGGCCCCGGTCGCTGCAAGGGCAGCCAGGGTCATGGTCACCTGGGCGATTGTCGGATCGGGTGCCATCGTCGTTCCTGCTCCTCGGATGTTTTGCCGGTGCGGAGGCGGGACGGCCTTTCGGCGCCATCAGGGCAGATCTGTGCGGAACCGGCCGTCAGAGTGGATCGCACACAATCAGACCTCCCCTCCGCGTTGTCCGGTGCCTTTCCTGCCTGCAGGTTGACCAGGTTCACCTTGTTGGCCGTTCGTCATACGTGCGTGCGGTTCGCCGAGCCAGGTGCGCAGCGCGGCGGCCAGAGCTGCGGTGTCTGCGGGCAGGCCCGGGGCGGCGGCCCAGGCGACGATGCCGTCGGGGCGGATGAGCGCGGCCGAGAGATCGCCGCGGTCGGCAGGGGCGGCCGCCACGGTCGACAGGCGGTCCCGCCATCCGGCCGCATCCTCGAAGCGCGGGCACTGGTCTCCCCAGTGCTCACAGAACGTCGCAACTCCATGATCACCGGGACCCGTGCCCGTACTGTTGCCGACGTCCCCGACCGCGCCTGTCCGCGCGACCTCTTAGAAGCGGTGTGCCACGAACACTCCGAGTCCGGCGCTGCACCTGCTTCGAGGGTCGCGGCGCTGAAGCAGACAGCTCAGTCGGGCCGGCACCGCTGACGGCGCTCGCCAGCTGTCGGGCGCACACGACGGGCTTCGGCGGCCATCACGGTCCCCGCCAGCACAGCGGCGCAGGCCGCCGATGCCGCTGCCGGGACACGGACCCCCTGCGGTACGTCGTCCACTGCTCTGCGCTCTCCGTCCTCCATGACGCACACGGTGCGCAGGGTGAGGAACTGGACGTCGTAGTCCACCGCGCCCTCCGCCCCCTTCAACTGGGCCCTGCACGGGTGGTTGTAGGGGAACGGGGCCGAGGACGCCCCGCCGTCCTGCGCCACGGCCACGGTCGACATCAGATTGATGGCCCCCAGCCCGTAGAAGGCCGTGGCCGTGGCTGCGCAGGCAAGGGCGGCAGCGACGACCGCACGGCGCCATCCGGACCAGGACGGGTTCCCCGGCAGGGCAACTGCGAGGCACCGGAGCAGGAGGAACACGGCCATCGCGGAAGCAGCGAGAAACACCACCGGTATGAAGAAGATCACGACATGCCCTTCCGCCGGGCTCGGATGCTCACGGTCATCATGCCTGCGGCCATCCGGCCCTGACGTCAACTATGACTTGGATCACGGGAGTTGAAGGACCGCAGCGGCAACGCATCAGACCGGGTGCGCTTGTTCCGGGCAAGGCGGACTGCATCAAGTGCTCGTGATGGGATGGCACTTGAGGAGGGGTCATCATGGTCGTCCAGGTACGCGGTGTGGTGCTGCCCGAGAGGGAGCAGCGTTCCTTCTGGATCGACGGCGACGTGCTGCGCACCGAGCCCGTTCCCGGTGCCGAACTGGTCGTCGACGGCGGCTGGCTGTTGCCGGGGCTGGTCGACGTGCACACACATCCGGGCAGTGAGTCGCACGACAAGCCGTTCGAGGACGAGACCCTGCGCCGGCATCTGACCGATCACCGCGACGCCGGGGTACTCCTCGTGCGCACGCCGGGCACTGCCGCGCCGATGCCCGCATGGGTGGACGACGCCCCCGATCTTCCCCGCGTACGGTCCGCCGGGCGCTGGCTGGCCACACCGGGCCGCTTCTTTCCGGGAGTCGGACGCGATGTCCGCGAGGACGAGCTCAGCGGTGCCGCGGTCGAGGAGGCGCAGGCCTCCTCCGGATGGACGAAGATCATCGGGGATTGGCGCTGGAACGAGCCGGCCGTTCCGCTCGACATCCTCACCGCTGCCGTCGCGGCCGTGCATGCGGCCGGGGGCAAGGTGTCCGTGCACTGCCAGACGTCGGAAGGGTGCCGCAACGCCGTCCTCGCGGGCGCCGACAGCCTGGAACACGGCATGCACCTCGATCCGGCCCTGCTCGACCGGATGGCCCGTCAGGGCACCGCGCTGGTGCCCACCCTGGCCGTGTTCGGTGCGGGCGCCGAGGAAATGCGCGCCGACGAGCGGACCCCCTCCCGCGAGTCCTGGCTGCGCGGCTGGGACGGCATGCCGGGCAACGTACGCGCCGCTCATGAGGCCGGGGTGACCGTCCTCGCCGGAACCGACAGCTTTCCCTGCGGGACCATCGCCGACGAGACCGCCTGGCTCGCACGCGCCGGTGTCCCCACGGAGGCGGCCGTGGGAGCCGCCTCCTGGACGGCCCGGTCCTGGCTCGGTCTGCCGGGGCTCGTCGAGGGCGCGCCCGCCGATCTCATCGCGTTCGACACCGATCCGACACTGGATCCGCGCGCGCTGCGTCATCCCAGCCGGATCATCCTGCGGGGACGCGTCATCGCCTGACGCCGCTCGGGCCCGGCCCAGGAGGCCGCCCCGGACATCCCCGCGATCATTCGCCGAACGGCTCGTCGCTCCACCGGAACCAAGCCCGGTCGCCCTGGATGTGCAGTAGGAATTCGGCCACCGGCCCCGTGGGGGACATCAGGGACACGGCCCGCCCGATGTCCGAGTGGACGGCCTCCCACTCCTCTCCCGCCGTCTCGTCCTCGTCGTAGCGTTCGAGCAGTTCGAGCTCCCGGCGGAACAGCGGCTCGACCGTTGCGAACCCGGGACCCGGGACGAAGCGGCCGTGCAGCCAGGGGAAGTCGGCCTCGTCGATCACGATGTCGCCGACCGCGTCTCCCGCCGCGCCGAGCACGCGCCAGATGTCACCCATGGGTCCCGTCCCCTCCGAGCGGGCACGCTGCCGCTCACCTGATCGTGAAGCAGCCATCATGCAGGCCCCGGCCTCCCGGTGGGCATGGCGGTCACACGCAGCAGGACGCGGGCGGCTGCAGCAGGGGGCTGTCCTGGCGGGTCAGCCACTGGCGGTAGGGTCCCGCGCGCTGGGCCGCCTCGCGGTAGGCCGCGACCAGGTCCGCGTACACCGCCTCGTACAGCTCGGCGCCGGAACCGGGCCGGAAATACAGCAGCAGCCGGACGGCGAGGGGGTCGCCGCGCAGGGGCCGGATCGCCATGTCCTCGCGCGGAAGCGAAGTCGGCTGGCAGGGGGCGACGGCTTCGCCGACCGCGATCAGTGAGGCAGCGGTGTGGTAATCCCCGTGCAGGACCGGAGGGTTGAGCCCGGCCGCGCTCAGCATCCGGCGCAGCCCGTCCCATTCGCCGTCCACCGTCGGATCGACCATCCAGCGGTCGTCGGCGAGATCGGCAAGCTCCACAACAGGGGCCGCCGCGGCCGGATGGTCACGGGCCATGGAGACGAACTGCGGTTCGCGCTCCATCAGTACGCGTACCCCGAGGCCGTCCGGCACCCGCAGCGGCGAGCCCTCCACCTCGTGCACGAAGGCGACATCGAGCTGTCCCGCGGCGACCATCCGCAACAGGGCGTTGGCGGACACGTCCATGTGCAGCGAGATGTCGGTGCCCAGCAGCCGCTTCCGCAGCCGGCGCAGCCAGCCGGCGAGTGCGCGGCTGGCGGTGGAGCCGATCCGCAGCCGGGGGCCGCCGTCCCAGGCCTCCGCCTTCGCCTCGACGACCAGCGCGGCCATCTCGGCCACCAACGGGCGGGCGCGGCTCAGCACGGCGCGCCCCAGCGGGGTCGGCCGGCACCCGGTGCGCTCGCGCGAGAACAGCTCCGCGCCAAGGAAGTTCTCGATCCTGCGCAGCTGGGTCGTCAGGGACGGCTGGCTGACACCCAGTTGCCGGGCCGCTTTGTGCAGGCTGCCGCTGTCGGCTATGGCGCACAGCGCACGCAGGTGCCTCACCTCGAGCTCCATGTCCTGAGCGTAGAGCGACCCCAACTGCCGCACCAGACACTGGAGTTGGGGCGGGAGGGACGGATCGTGACAGCCCGCCGGAGGAATGCCGGGTGACCCGCGGAAGGCAGGCGATGCGGCTGGGTTATCGCCGATTGGCATCATCCGCACGGGGGTTCGACTCCCGGACACTCTGCTCTACCCAATCGTTTCATCGGACGAGCAGGAGCCCCCCATGCGTCACCCCAGATCGTTACTCGCCGTCGCCCTCGGTCTCGGCCTCGCCGCCACCCTGGGCGCCGTGCCCGCCACCGCTGCCACGACGGCCAACTCCCCTGCGGCCGCCGCCTCTTCCTCGTACGCAGCCTACGAAGGCTCCGCCGAGGACGCCAAGGCCACCCAGGCGTTCTTCGACGCGGTCGTCGCGTCGGTGTCCAGGAAGCGCGCCGCGAATCCGGGCGCCCAGGCCGTCACCGTCGTCTACAGCGCGAGCAACGCCCCGAGCTTCCGGACCCAGATAGCACGCAGCACCCAGATCTGGAACAGCTCGGTCGGCAATGTGCGACTGCAGGAGGGCAGCAGCCCCGACTTCCGGTACTACGAGGGCAACGACCCGCGCGGTTCGTACGCGAGCACCGACGGGCACGGCCGCGGCTACATATTCCTCGACTACCGGCAGAACCAGCAGTACAACTCCACCCGCGTCACTGCCCACGAGACCGGCCATGTGCTCGGTCTGCCGGACCACTACTCCGGGCCGTGCAGCGAGCTGATGTCAGGCGGCGGCCCGGGAACGTCCTGCCAGAACGCCGTACCGAACACGCAGGAGCGCGCTCGCGTGAACCAGCTGTGGGCCAACGGTCTCGCGGCTGCCGTCGCCCGCGTCTCCTGACGGGGACCCGACCCGGAAGTCACAGGCGAGGGCGCCCCGCAGCACACAGCGGGGCGCCCTTCCCCGGACTCGCCCGGATTTCGCCCTTCCGGTCCATGCGCCCAGAGCGGAAAAGCTTGGCCGTCCCAGCGATCCGGGAAATGCTGGGAAGCATGAGCGACAAGCCCACCACGCTGTACGAGGCCGTGGGCGGCGCGGACGCGCTGCGCCGCCTGAGCAACACGTTCTATGAAGCCGTGCTCGCCGACCCGCTGCTCGCCCCCGTCTTCGCCGACTTCACCCCCACCCATGTCGAGCGTGTCGCCGTCTGGCTGGCCGAGGTCTTCGAGGGACCCACCCGCTTCACCGACGAGCTGGGCGGTCACCAGGCTCTGCTGAACGCTCATCTCGGACTGCACATCACCGAGGAGCAGCGGCTGCGCTGGATGGAGCTGATGAGTGACGCGGTGGCGAAGGAGCTGCCCGACGACGAGCTGCTGCGCCGCCGGGTGGTGGAGTACTTCGACTGGGGGACGAAGATCGCCCGCGATGTGTCGGCCGACCCGCCCGGCACGGATCTCGGCGAACCCGGTCCCACCCCGCGCTGGAGCTGGGACGGGCTGCGCTGACCAGGCCGGCGGGGCTCAGGCGCCGGCCGGCTCCCGGTGGCCGAGCCCGGCTCCGGGCGGCAGCTGCTGCCGGATGCGGTTCAGTACGTCCTCGAAGTCGCCTTCCGCTCCCCCGGACTCATAGGCCGTACCGTCGTAGTGCAACGTCAGATTGAGATCCGCACGGTTCAGCGGGGCACCGGGCCCGGTCGGCTCCCCCAGCGTCAACAGACAACTGAGCGTTGCCTGTTGCACTGCGCCGTCGGCGTGCACGGGCAACGGCATGTCCCATTCGAGGACGCACGACGACAGCACGCGGTCGGTACCGACCGCGTGCATCGCCGCGAACGTCGCCCCCTCGTACTCAACACCCCTTATACATGTGTGCAGTTGGCCGCCTCTCGCGGCTATGGTGAACGCTTCCGCGCCCTGCCGGTCGCGGTACCAGCCCGCCCACACTTCAGTCGACTCCGATGACATGGCGCGGACTGTAGCGGTACGGCTGCCTCCGCGGTGCATCCGGCCTCCCACTTTCAGGAGGCGGCGACCTCTTCTCCTGGCTCGTCCCTCTGCTTGTCGGTGCAGAGCACGCACTCGGGATTACGGCACGGGCCCGGCTCCCAGGCGGGGACGAACGCCCCGAACATCTTGTGTCGCTTGATGACCGTGCTGACAGGCTGCCCACAGGCCTGGCACACAGGTTCCTCCTGCGGGCGGCGGTCGGCATGGTGTCCTTCGCTACCCATAAGTCAAGGATAAGACGGTATGGGCGTCTCGGACAGCCTGAGCCGCCGGCTGTCCTGGCCATCGGGAACGGGGACCGGCGGACCCCTGCGGCCTGGCCGTCTCAGCGGGTGCGCCGGGTGACGAACTCCGCCAAGGCCAGCAGATCGCCTGCCGCGGTGAGGTCCGGCACCGCATGGGCGAGTTCGTCGACGGCCCTGGACATGCGCTCGGCGGCATGCAGCTGTGCCCAGTCACGGCCGCCCGCCGCGTCGACCGCGTCCGCGGCACGGCGCACGGCGGACGGGGTCATCGGCCCCCGGTACAGCTCCGCAAGCTCGGCTCCGGCCGGCGTACCGGACGCCAGGGCCGCGACCACGGGCAGTGACTTCTTGCGGGCCGCGAGATCCGCCCCGGCCGGTTTGCCCGTACGCTCCGGGTCGCCCCAGATCCCGATCAGGTCGTCGATGAGCTGGAAGGCGAGACCGGCCTCCCGCCCGAACGCGTCCATGGCCGCGACCGCCTCCGGCCCCGCTCCCGCGTACAGCGCGCCGAGTGCACAGGCGCAGCCGAGGAGCGCCCCCGTCTTCGCCGTCGCCATGGCGAGGCACTCCTCCAGCGAGACCTCGTGCGGCCCCCGCTCCTCGAAGGAGCAGTCGGCCTGCTGCCCCGCGCACAGCTCGATGACGCAGGCCGCGAGCCGCTGCGACGCCGCGGGCGAGGCAGGGTGGGAGTCCTCGGCGAGCAGCCGCAGCGCGAGGGCGAACATGGCGTCCCCGGCGACGATGGCGTCCGGGATGCCGAAGACCGTCCAGGCGGTGGGGCGGTGTCTTCGGGTGGGGTCCTCGTCGATGACGTCGTCGTGCAGCAGGGTGAAGTTGTGCGCCAGCTCCACGGCGGCGGCCGCCGCCACGGCCTGCTGCGGATCACCGCCCAGCGCACGGCACGCGGCAAGGACCATCGCGGGTCTGACCGCCTTGCCCGCCGAACCGGGGCCCGGTGTGCCGTCGGCCTGCTCCCAGCCGAAGTGGTACAGCGCCACCCGGCGTACGGCGCCGGGCAATGTCTCGATGGTGGATCGTAGTTGAGGAGTGACGGCGGTTCGGGTGCGCTCCAGCAGGACGCCGGCCTCACGGCCCTGAGTGGTGTCCGAGATGGTCAACTGGGCGATCCTTTCGCAGGGGTGGCGTGCCGGGTCGTGTGCGAGGGCGGCGGGCACGGGGCGCGACAGGGCGCCGCGCCCCTGCTGCGCCGGTCACCGCCAGCGGCTGACCTCCACGTTCTCCAGGACGCCGAGGGCGTCGGGGACCAGCACGGCCGCCGAGTAGTAGGCCGTGACCAGGTACGAGATGATCGCCTGCTCGTCGATGCCCATGAATCGCACCGACAGGCTGGGCTCGATCTCGTCCGGAATGCCGCTCTGGCGGAGGCCGACGACGCCCTGGTCCTCCTCGCCCGTACGCATGCAGATGATGGAGGTGGTCCGGGCGTCGGAGACCGGGATCTTGTTGCACGGGAAGATCGGCACCCCGCGCCAGGCCGGCACATGGTGCCCGGCCACCTCCACGCTCTCTGGGACCAGACCGCGCTTGTTGCACTCGCGGCCGAAGGCCGCGATGGCCCGCGGATGTGCGAGGAACAGCTTCGACCCGCGCCGCCGCGACAGGAGCTCGTCCATGTCGTCCGGGCTCGGCGCTCCGTCGTGCGGCTGCAGCCGCTGCCCGTAGTCGCAGTTGTGCAGCAGACCGAACTCCCGGTTGTTGATCAGCTCGTGCTCCTGGCGCTCGCGCAGCGCCTCGACCGTGAGCCGCAGCTGCTGCTCGGTCTGGTTCATCGGCTGGTTGTAGAGGTCGGCGACCCGGCTGTGCACCTTCAGCACGGTCTGCGCGACGCTCAGTTCGTACTCGCGCGGCGATGCGTCGTAGTCCACGTACGTGTGCGGGACGACGGCCTCGCCGACATGGCCGGCCGACAGGTCGATCTCCGCCTCGCCGTACTTGTTCGTGCGCTGCTCGGGCAGGGCGGCGATGCCTGCCAGATGGGTGCGCAGCGACACCGCGCGGTCGGCGAGGTTGACCACGTCGTCCCTGGTCAGCACCAGCACGGTGCATGCCGTCGCGGCGCGGACGGTGTACTGCCAGACCGCGCCGCGGTCCACGAGCGTCTCCTCGCCGAAGTAGGCACCGTCGGCGAGGACGCCGAGCACCGCCTCGTCGCCGTACGGCCCTTCGCCGATCTGCTCCACGCGGCCATGGGCCAGCAGATAGATCCGGTCCGCGGCCTCCCCGACCGCGGCCAGCACCTCTCCGGCCGCGAACTCCCGCTGCTCGCAGCGCTGCGCCAGCTCGGTGAGCACCGCCTCGTCGCCGTAGTCCCGCAGTGCCGGCAGCTCGCCGAGCTCGGCGGGGATGACGGCGACCCGGTCCCCGGTCTGCACGAACGTGACCCGGCCGTCGCCGACCGAATAGCTGAGCCGGCGGTTCACCCGGTACGTACCGCCCTGCACCTGGACCCATGGCAGCATCCGCAGCAGCCACCGTGAGGTGATCTCCTGCATCTGCGGGGCCGACTTGGTGGTGGTCGCGAGGTTCCGTGCGGCTGCGGTGCCGAGACTCTGCTGGGGCGTCTGCTCGCGGACCTCGGGGCCTGCGGAACCGATCGAACCAACCGTCATGTGTGTCCCTCTCGCTCACGATCATGGTTCTGACCTGCGACAGCAAGCCTTCCAGTGCGGAGCGTGCGTGCGCCATTACACAAATGAGTGGGACTGGACGCGCCGCATCGGGGCAGGTCCGGACCGCCTCGCACACGGTCTGCACGTCACGGAGTGCCTGAGGCGGCCCGGCACACGTGACCCGACAATGGACGGGTGACCAGGGAAGCGCTCGACCTCACCGCCGTACTGCGGCCGCGGCTGCCGTCGCCGCTGCAGCCGGCCGAGGACGAGCGCTTCGCCCGGCACGGCGTACGGCTCCTGCTCAAACGGGACGATCTGATCCACCCCGACCTCCCCGGCAACAAGTGGCGCAAGCTGGCCCTCAACCTGCGGGCTGCGGCGGGCCGCCCGGTAGTCACGTTCGGCGGTGCGTACTCCAACCATCTGCGCGCGACGGCCGCGGCGGGCCGGCTGCTGGGCTTCCCCACGATCGGTGTCGTACGCGGCGACGAACTGGCCGCACGCCCGCTCAACCCGTCCCTGGCGCGGTGCGCCCGCGACGGTATGCGCCTGGTGTTCGCCGACCGCGCGGCATACCGCGCCAAGGACGACCCCCAGGTGCTCGCCGCGATCCTGCGACGGGCGGAGGCCGGTGACGCGTACGTCGTCCCCGAGGGCGGCAGCAACGCCCTCGCCGCGCGCGGCTGCGCCGAACTCGGCCGCGAGCTGCACTCTCTCGCGGATGTCGTCGGGGTGGCCTGCGGCACCGGCGGCACCCTCGCCGGCCTGGCCGCCGGACTGGGCGAAGGCGGGCGGGCGCTGGGCTTCCCGGTACTCAAGGGCGGCTTCCTCACCGCGGCGGTCCGCTCACTGCAGACCGAGGCCTTCGGCGGCCCGGCCGGCCACTGGTCGCTGGACGAGCGCTTCCACTGCGGCGGCTATGCCCGTACGACCCCTGAACTCGACGCGTTCGCGGCCGACTTCGAGTCCCGCCACCGGCTGCCGGTGGAACGCGTCTACGTCGCCAAGATGCTGCTGGGCCTGACGACGCTCGCCGAGGAGGGCGCGTTCGCCCGCGGTACGACGGTCGTGGCCGTGATCACCGGCCATGAGGACGGCGGTGGACGGCCGGAGGCCCGATGACACGCGCCGGGCCACCCGTGTCCGGCACGGCCCGGTGGGTCAGGCCCCTTCCCGGTACGCGGCCGCCTCCTCAAGATCCAGGCGGCGCAGCAGCGTACGCATCATCTCGTCGTCGATCTCCCTGAGGTTGCGCAGCTCCACGAACACGTCCCGCTCGGCGGCGATCATCTCCCGGGCCAGGCGCCGGTACGTGTCGTCCGCCGACTCGCCGGTCTCCTCGTTCACCGAACCGAGCCTCTCCCACACCGAGTTGCGTCGCCGCTCCAGCACGGAGCGCAGCCGGTCGGCGAGCGGCTGCGGCAGCCGGTTGCCCGGGTCCGCCAGCAGTTGCTCGAGTTGTTGCTCGGCGGCCGCGGACGCCTGGCTCTGCGCCTGCGCCTCGGCCAGCGTCTCGGCGTACACGTCACGGGCGGGCAGCTTCAGCACGCGGATCAGCGGCGGCAGGGTCAGGCCCTGGACCACCAGCGTGCCGATCACCGTGGTGAAGGTGAGGAAGAGGACAAGGTTGCGGGCCGGGAAGGGCTCGCCGTCCTCCGTCACCATCGGGATCGAGAACGCGATCGCCAGGGACACCACACCCCGCATGCCGGCCCAGCCGACGATCAGCGGCGCGGTCCAGTTGGTGTCCGGTTCGCGTTCCCTGATCCGCGCGGACAGCATGCGCGGCAGGAACGTCGCCGGAAACACCCACACGAAGCGCATGACGACCACAGCGGCGAAGACCCCGACCGCGTACGTGAGGGACTCGACGACCCCGTACGCGCCGAGCCCGGACACGACGAACGAGAGCTGCAGCCCGATCAGGGCGAAGACCGACGACTCCAGGATGAACGCGACCACCTTCCACACCGCTCCCTCCTGGAGCCGGGTCGCGAAGTCGACCTGCCAGTCGTGATGGCCGAGGTACAGCGCGACGACGACCACCGCGAGGACTCCGGAGGCATGGACCTGTTCCGCGAGGGCGTAGGCGGCGAACGGGATCAGCAGGGAGAGCGTGTTCTGCAGCAGTGGCTCCGTGAGGTGCGTGCGCAGCCAGTGGATCGGCACCATCAGGGCCAGCCCGACAACGATGCCCCCGAGCGCGGCCAGCGCGAACTCACGGACACCGTCGGCCCAGCCCGCGCCCGCGCCGACCGCGGCGGCCAGGGCCACCTTGTACGCGGTGATCGCGGTGGCGTCGTTCACGAGGGATTCGCCCTGCAGGATCGTGGTGATCCGGTGGGGCAGACCGAGCCGGCGCGCGATGGCTGTCGCGGCGACCGCGTCCGGCGGTGCGACGACGGCACCGAGCACCAGCGCGGCGGCCAGCGGCAGATCGGGCACCAGCAGATAAGCGAAGTAACCGACCGTGACTGTCGCGAAAAGGGTGTAGCCGACCGACAGCAGCGCGATCGGGCGGGCGTTGGCGCGCAGATCGAGATAGGAGCTGTCGAGCGCCGCGGTGTGCAGCAGTGGCGGCAGCACCAGCGGCAGCACGATGTGCGGATCGAGGACGTAGTCCGGCACACCGGGCACGTACGAGGCGATCAGGCCGGCCGTGACGAGCAGCAGCGGCGCCGGTACGGGTGCCCTGCGTGCGGCACCCGCGACCGCGGCGCTCACCGCGATCAGTCCCACCAAATGCAAAACGTCCATGTCACCGACCTCGTGTCCGGTCCGTCAGCTGCGTCGTAATCTGGCAATCATGAGCGAGTGCACGCACGTAGCAGAACTGCCGCGCCCCGAGCCCGTGCCGCTGTCCAGCTCCTGCACCCAGTGCGAGGCGGTCGGCAGCCACCCCGTTCAGCTGCGGATCTGTCTGGTCTGCGGGCATGTGGCATGCTGCGACTCGTCGCCGCTGCGGCATGCGAGTGGGCACTTCCAGGAGACGGCCCATGCGGTCATGCGCAGTTTCGAGCCGGGACAGACCTGGCGGTGGTGCTTTGTCGACGGTTCGATCGTCTGACGTCTGGGTACGTCAACCATCCGCTGGATCCGCTTATTTGGGCGGCGCAGACCTCTAGCCACTGTCCGTACTCATGGGCTTACCATGAGTGACAGCCATCGGCAGGGGTCCCGGCGACACGGCACCATGGATCGCGATAGCGTCGCCGGGCCAGTACCGGCTACGTATCGACTACGTACCGCAAGGCTCCGGGATCTTTCTCCCGTGGCCCCGAAAGAGCTTGTGCCACCTTGGAGGTGAGGGTGTCCCAGATCGCAGGCGAGCCCGGGACCCAGGACTTCGTGGAAGTCCGGCTGCCCGCTGCGGGTGCCTACCTGTCCGTGTTGCGTACGGCCACCGCAGGCCTCGCAGCACGATTGGACTTCACCCTCGACGAGATCGAGGATCTGCGGATCGCGGTCGACGAGGCATGCGCGATCCTGCTGCAGCAGGCTCTGCCCGGGTCCGTCCTGAGCTGTGTGTTCCGGCTCGTCGACGACTCACTGGAGGTGACGGTCTCGGCACCGACGACCGACGGCCGGGCACCGGAGCGTGACACGTTCGCCTGGACGGTGCTTTCCGCACTGGCCGGCAAGGTCGACTCGTCGGTCGCCGACGACCGTACGGTCTCCATCAGCCTGTACAAGCAGCGCGGCGCGGGACCCGGGCCGGCGTGAGCGAGGGAAACGGGGACGGTCCGATGGCGCAGGACGAGGAGCGAGGCCCCCGGGTGCTGAGCGCGTCGACCGGCATCCCGGACCAGCAGGCACGGCCGCACCCGGTGGTGGACGAACCTGACGGGCAGACGAGCGCGGCGGAGCAGGTAGACCGGATGAGCGAGCAGCACGAGCAGCAACCGCAGGAGCCACTGCAGGGGCCACCGCAACAGCACGAACAGCAACCGCAGGAGCCACTGCAGGCGCCACCGCAACAGCACGCTCTCCATGATCGCAGCGGGGCGCGGGCGATGTTCTTCGAGCTGCGCAAACTGCCCGACGGGTCGCCCGAGCGTGCGGAGCTGCGCAATCAGCTCGTGCGGATGCATCTGCCGCTGGTCGAGCACCTGGCGCGGCGGTTCCGCAACCGCGGCGAGCCGCTCGACGATCTGACCCAGGTCGCGACCATCGGCCTGATCAAGTCGGTGGATCGCTTCGACCCGGACCGCGGGGTGGAGTTCTCGACGTACGCGACCCCGACGGTCGTGGGCGAGATCAAGCGCCACTTCCGCGACAAGGGGTGGGCGGTCCGGGTCCCGCGGCGTCTGCAGGAACTGCGGCTCGCGCTGACGACGGCGACGGCGGAGCTGTCCCAGCAGCACGGCCGCTCGCCCACGGTGCACGAGCTGGCCCACCGCCTGGGCATCTCGGAGGAAGAGGTCCTGGAGGGCCTGGAGTCGGCGAACGCGTACTCCACGCTGTCCCTGGACGTACCGGACACGGACGACGAGTCGCCGGCCGTGGCGGACACCCTGGGTGCCGAGGACGAGGCCCTGGAGGGCGTCGAGTACCGCGAGTCGCTCAAGCCGCTGCTCGAGGACCTGCCGCCGCGGGAGAAGCGGATCCTGCTGCTGCGTTTCTTCGGCAACATGACCCAGTCGCAGATCGCGCAGGAGGTGGGCATCTCCCAGATGCATGTCTCGCGGCTGCTGGCCCGCACGCTGGCCCAGCTCCGCGAGAAGCTGCTGGTGGAGGAGTAGGCCCCCGCGCCTTTCGGCGCCCGTTCGGCCCGGCGGGTCGGGCGGGCGCTACGCGTCGGTGCCGCCGATGCCCAGCGCCCGTGCCGTCGTCGGGTTGACCAGCAGAACCAGGCCGGTCAGCGCGACCGCCGCCACGACGACACCCAGCGGGATCAGCGCACCCGAGGCGCGCAGCAGGGTCCAGGCCGGGATCAGGGCGATCAGCTGCGTGATGATCGCCGGTCCCCTGCTCCAGCCGCGGCGGCGCAGCAGGCCGCGGGCCGCGGCGAGCGGAATCACACCGAGAGCGATCAGGGTCAGACCGCCGGTCTCCGCCTGGGTGGGGCTGTCGGGACGGCCCAGCAGACCCATGACGAGCATGTAGAGGCCGCCGGCCACAAGCGCCAGGCCCTCCGCGGCGCACACCGCGGCAGCGGCGGTCAGGCGGACGGGGCGGGGGGTCTGCTCATCACTCACCCGAGCAGGGTAGCCGGGGAGCGGCCCGGGACCGGAGCCCGGGGCTGGGCCGGGTACCCCTCAGTAGGTACTCTGCATCGCATGCGCGCACTCCTCGTGGTCAATCCGGCAGCAACCACCACCAGTGCCCGCACCCGGGACGTGCT
Source organism: Streptomyces sp. NBC_00390 (assembly GCF_036057275.1). Taxonomy (NCBI): domain Bacteria; kingdom Bacillati; phylum Actinomycetota; class Actinomycetes; order Kitasatosporales; family Streptomycetaceae; genus Streptomyces; species Streptomyces sp. NBC_00390. Next base: position 2,901,741 of record NZ_CP107945.1, read on the forward strand.
GATCCACGCGCTCGCCAGCGAGATGAAGATCGAGGCCGTCACCACCGAGTACCGCGGCCACGCCCGCGACCTGGGCCGGCGGGCCGCCGAGTCCGGCGAGATCGACCTGGTCGTGGCCCTGGGTGGCGACGGCACCGTCAACGAGGTCGTGAACGGTCTGCTGCACGACGGCCCCGACCCCGAACGCCTGCCCCGGCTCGCCGTGGTCCCCGGCGGCTCCACGAATGTCTTCGCCCGCGCACTCGGACTGCCCAACGACGCCGTCGAGGCGACGGGCGCCATTCTGGACGCGCTGCGCGACCGGACCGAGCGGACGGTCGGGCTGGGCCTCGCCGCCGGCACCCCGGGCACAGAGGACGAGGGGGTGCCGCCGCGCTGGTTCACCTTCTGCGCCGGGTTCGGCTTCGACGCCGGTGTCGTCGGCCGCGTCGAACAGCACCGTGAGCGCGGCAAGCGCTCCACGCACGCCCTGTACGTGCGCCAGGCGCTGCGCCAGTTCGTCGACGAGCCGCACCGCCGGCACGGAACGATCACGCTGGAGAGCCCCGGTACCGACCCGGTGACCGACCTGGTGCTGTCCATAGTCTGTAACACCTCGCCGTGGACCTACCTGGGCAATCGTCCGGTGTACGCGTCCCCCCGGGCCTCCTTCGAGACAGGGCTGGACGTCCTCGGACTGTCGAGGATGTCGGGGCCCGCCGTGGCCCGGTACGCGACCCAGCTGCTCACCTCCAGCCCCGAGCGCGGCCCACGCGGAAAGCACGCGGTCACACTGCACGACCTCACCGACTTCACCTTGCATTCAAAGGCTCCACTGCCCTTCCAGATGGACGGTGACCACCTCGGAGTGCGCACCAGCGTGACGTTCACAGGCGTACGCCGTGCACTGCGTGTGATTGTGTGAGCGGAAGGCCCGGACGGCCTTTATCTCGAACGTATGGGCTGGCCTCCACCCCATAGAAGTACGGCTGTGACCTAGTCGACACCGAGGAATCAAAAAAAACTTTCCGGAAGGGGTTGTATCCGCCGCCGAGGTTTGCGAATCTCTACATGGCGATCGGGACGGCCCGCAACATCGGCCCCACAGACCGCCGGAACCCCTCCACGAATCCCAGGACCACACCGGGTAACCGGAAGTCGGCCCTTCGCTTACGGGGGGATTCGTGAAAGCGTTCACATTCACAAGCAACCCGCACGTAATATCAAGGAGAGGTAGCAGCCATGGACTGGCGTCACAACGCCGTTTGCCGCGAGGAAGACCCCGAGCTCTTCTTCCCCATCGGCAACACCGGTCCTGCGCTGCTGCAGATCGAGGAAGCCAAGGCCGTCTGCCGTCGCTGCCCCGTCATGGAGCAGTGCCTGCAGTGGGCGCTCGAGTCCGGCCAGGACTCCGGCGTCTGGGGTGGCCTCAGCGAGGACGAGCGTCGCGCAATGAAGCGCCGCGCCGCTCGCAACCGGGCACGTAACGCCAGCGCCTGACGCCCCCTGCTACGAGCCTCAGCCGGCGGCGCGTACAGCGAGTACGCACTCACCGCCCCCGAGCCGCAGCGCGCAGTACCCACAATGCGCATCTCGCACATGCGAGCAACGTGAGCTTCGAGCCCCGGACCGTGTGAAACGGTCCGGGGCTCTTCGCTGTGCCGCGGCTATCTCGTGTTCTTGCCGGGTACGGGGATGTCGAGCACGACCCGGGTGCCACGTCCGGGCCCCTGGACCGGGACCATGTCGAAGGATCCGCCCAACTCCCCCTCCACCAGGGTCCTTACGATCTGCAGACCCAGATTGCCCGCCCGCTGGGGGTCGAAGTTCTCGGGCAGACCGCGGCCGTCGTCCTGGACCGTGATCAGCAGCCGGCCGGACTCGACGTGCCGGCCGCTGCGGACTGCGGCGACCTCGACCGAGCCGTGTTCCCCCTGCGCAAAGGCGTGTTCGAGGGCGTTCTGCAGCACCTCGGTCAGCACCATCGACAGCGGGGTGGCGATCTCGGCGTCGAGGATGCCGAAGCGGCCGGTGCGGCGGCAGTCGACCTTGCCCGGGGAGATCTCCGCGACCATCGCGATCACCCGGTCGGCGATCTCGTCGAACTCGACGCGCTCGTCCAGGTTCTGGGACAGCGTCTCATGAACGATCGCGATCGATCCGACGCGACGAACGGCCTCGTTGAGCGCTTCGCGGCCGCGCACGGAATCCATCCGGCGGGCCTGCAGGCGCAACAGCGCCGCGACCGTCTGGAGGTTGTTCTTCACCCGGTGGTGGATCTCCCGGATGGTGGCGTCCTTGGTGATCAACTCCCGCTCGCGGCGGCGCAGTTCGGTGACGTCGCGCAGCAGGATCAGGGAACCGATCCGGACGCCCTTCGGCTTGAGCGGGATGGCCCGCAGCTGGATCACTCCGCCATTGGCCTCCACCTCTGTCTCGCGGGGCGCGTAGCCGCTGGCGAGTTTGACCAGGGCCTCGTCCACCGGGCCGCGAGAGGGAGCGAGTTCGGCGGTGATCTGACCGAGATGCTGTCCGACCAGGTCGGAAGCGAGCCCCAGGCGGTGGTAGGCGGAGAGCCCGTTGGGGCTGGCGTACTGGACGACGCCGTCGGCGTCGAGCCGGATGAGCCCGTCACCGACGCGCGGGGAGGCGTCCATGTCGACCTGCTGCCCCGGGAACGGGAAGGAGCCGGCCGCGATCATCTGGGCAAGGTCCGAGGCGGACTGGAGGTAGGTGAGCTCCAGGCGTGAGGGGGTCCGCACGGTCAGCAGGTTCGTGTTGCGGGCGATGACGCCGAGGACGCGGCCTTCGCGGCGCACGGGGATGGACTCGACCCGCACGGGGACCTCCTCACGCCACTCCGGGTCGCCCTCGCGCACGATCCGGCCCTCGTCGAGCGCGGCGTCCAGCAGTGGACGCCGACCGCGCGGCACGAGATGGCCGACCATGTCGTCCTGGTAGGAGGTCGGGCCGGTGTTGGGCCGCATCTGGGCGACGGAGACATAGCGGGCGCCGTCGCGGGTGGGGACCCACAGGACGAGGTCGGCGAAGGAGAGGTCGGAGAGCAGCTGCCACTCCGACACCAGCAGATGGAGCCACTCGAGGTCGGACTCGGTGAGGGCGGTGTGCTGGCGGACGAGGTCGTTCATGGAGGGCACATCTGCGAGCGTACCTGTGGGGTGAACCTGTTCATCCGTCCGCCCGTACTGGAGGATGGGCAGGCAACTATGCTCTGCAGATGGATGGACAGCCCCGAATGGTCTAGTCCACAATCCTTGATAGAGCCTCCACCTTCCCCGCACAGGAGGGTGGACCGAGGTACTTGGCGCTCTCTGCCCTGACTGCGCCGGGACCTCCACAAGGCCTGCGGGACCGCACACCCGCCGGCCGGGAACTCCGGGCTGCGGTGCCGGACGGGTCGAGGGTCCCGTCCCGGCGCCGCGGCCCGCGGGTGTTCTGTGCCCGGGCGCGCGTCGACGCGCCGGGAAAGGCACCGCGTCAGTGCGTCTCCGTGACCTTCGCCAGGGCCCTCGGCGCGTCCGGATCGTGGCCGCGGGCGATGGTGACCTCGTAGGCCAGCAGTTGCATCGGCAGGATCTCCAGGATCGGCTGGAGCTCTTCGGGGACGCTCTCGGTCGGCAGCACGAAGCCCTCCGGCGCCGCTTCCACCTGGCGGGCGGGGCCCACCACCACAAGATCCGCGCCGCGGCCGCGAAGGCGGTCCAGGACCGGCTGCAGGGCCTCGCCGCCCTTGCCGTCCGGGACGACCGCGATCACCGGGGAGATGTTGTCCACCATGGCCAGCGGGCCGTGCATCAGATCCGCGCCGGAGTAGGCCAGGGCCGGAATGTAGCTCGTCTCCATGAGCTTCAGCGCGGCTTCCTTCGCCGTCGGGTAGCCATAGCCCCGCGAGGTGATGACCATCCGCTCGGCGAAGCGGTAGCGCGCTGCCAGCCGGCGCACCTCGTCCCGGCGGTCCAGAGTCCGTGCCGCAAGCTCCGGCAGCATCTTGGCCGCGAAGCCGTCGCCCTCGCGCAGGCCCTCCACGAAGAGATAGAGCGCCAGCAGCGAGGCGGTGTACGTCTTGGTGGCCGGCAGCGCCTTCTCCGGCCCGGCCAGAATGTCGATGTGGAACTCGGAGACCGCCGCCAGCGGGGAATCCTGGTTGTTGGTCACCGCGAGCGTGACCGCCCCGGCCTGCCGGGCCGCCTTGGTCGACGCCACGAGGTCCGGCGAGCCACCGGACTGGCTGACGGCGATGACCAGCACGTCGGTCAGGTCGGGCCGCGCGCCGTACGCCGTGGTCGTGGACATGGACGTCAGCCCGCACGGCAGCCCGAGCCGGATCTCCAGCAGGTACTTCCCGTACAGCGCTGCGTGGTCGGACGTACCGCGTGCGGTCAGCAGCACGAACCGCGGGCGCCTCGCCGCGATCGCATCGGCGACCTCACGGATCCTGGGCGCACCCTCCTCGAGGATGCGCCGCAGGACCGCGGGCTGCTGCGCCATCTCGCCGGACATGATCCGGCCCGGGTGCTCCGTGTGCTCGGACGGCATCGCGGCGGACATGCTGGGTGCCTCCAGGCGGTCCAGGTGCCGGGCGCCGGGGGCTTCCCGGCATCGCCCGGCACAGCACGGTCCGCGTCGGTCAGATCCCGGCCTCCCGGCCGGTGATGACCTCGGCGGCGGCGCGTCCGCAGACGCGGGCTGCGCCGTGGGTGGCGATGTGCGGGGCACCCCTCGGTTCGGCCCGGTTCAGACCCATTTCGACGACGACCGTGTCGGGACGGGCCGCGAGCAGGGCGTCCAGGGCCTGCGCCATCCAGGGGTGGCGGTGAACGTCGCGCACCACAGCGACGATCCTACGGTCCGCCGCACCCTTCAGCACGTCTGTCACCACGTCGGACGCCTCGGTCCGAGCGCCGTAGGTGCCGGTCCCGGTGCCCGGCAGCAGCGCGGCCAGCTCGGCGGCCACACCCCACGGAGTCTCGTCGCCGACGGCGATGTTGGCGACGGGCGTGAACGCGGCGACATACGGGGCGCCGGTGACCGGGGCGTAGGGCAGTTCGCCGGCCGTCACCCGCACGGCCCGGCGCGCGGCGACCAGCCCGATGTCGGAGCCGGGCGCGGTCCCCTCCTCGAACGCCGCGCCCGGCTCTGCCGAAGCCCCCCTGATCCGACGCGTCCAGTCGGCGAGTGCACGCACTCGCGCCGCAGCGTCGGCCAGCCGCTCCTCGGGCAGGTCGCCGTCCCGTACCGCGCCGACCAGCGCATCACGCAGGCGCAGTACGGTCTCCTCGTCGGCCAGGCCGCCACCGACGCAGATGGCGTCGGCCCCGGCTGCGATCGCGAGGACGGAGCCGCGCTCGATGCCGTACGTCGACGAGATGGCCTGCATCTCCATGCCGTCGGTGACGATCAGGCCCTCGTAGCCCAGCTCTTCGCGCAGCAGACCGGTGAGGATCTGCGGGCTCAGGGTCGCGGGGCGGTGCGGGTCGAGCGCGGGTAGCAGAATATGCGCGCTCATCACTGCTTTGGAACCCGCTGCGATGGCCGCTCGGAAAGGCAGCAGCTCACGGGCGTGCAACGTGGCCAGATCCACATCGATTCGGGGCATCGCGTGGTGCGAATCCACGTTCGTGTCGCCGTGTCCGGGGAAGTGCTTGGTGCACGCGGCGACTCCGGCGGCCTGGAGGCCCTCGATGTACGCGACGGTGTGCCGGGCGGCGAGTTCGGTGCCGGCGCCGAACGAACGGACCCCGATGACCGGGTTGTCCGGATTCGAATTGATGTCAGCCGAAGGCGCCCAGTTGAGGTCGACCCCGCACGCGGCGAGCCGGCGGCCGAGCTCACGGGCCACGGCCCGGGTGAGCTCCACATCGTCGACGCACCCCAGCGCGTAGTTGCCGGGGAAGGAGGAGCCGGTGCGCACCTCGAGCCGGGTGACGTCACCGCCCTCCTCGTCGATCGCGACCAGTACGTCGTCCCGCTCGGCCCGCAGCTGCGCGGTGAGCGCGGCGAGCTGCTCGGCGCCGACGATGTTGCGGCCGAACAGGCCGACGGCGGAGAGCCCTTCACCGATCCGGCGCAGCAGCCAGTCCGGCGCGGTGGTGCCGGTGAAGCCGGGCTGCAGGACGGTCAGAGCGTCACGGGTGAGGGTGCCGGAAGAACGCAGAACAGTCGTCATGAGGCGGCGTCATCCCTTCACTGCGCCGGCCGTCAGGCCCGCTGCCATCTTGCGCTGGACGAGGAGGAAGAGGATCACGATGGGGACGGCCATCATCGTGGCTCCGGCCATCATCGGTGCGTACTCGGTGCCGTGCTTGGTGCTGAAGTTGCCGAGCCACACCGTGGCGGTCTGGTTCTGCTGGCTCATCAGCATCAGCGCGTAGAGGTATTCGTTCCAGGCCTGGATGAATCCGTACACGGAGGTGGCCACCATGCCCGGGGCGAGCAGCGGGAAGACCACGCGGACGAAGGCGCCGGTGCGGGTACAGCCGTCGACCATCGCCGCCTCCTCCAGCTCCTTGGGGATGTTGACGATGAATCCGCGCAGCGTCCACACCGTGAAGGGGAGGATGAAGGTCAGGTACGTGATGATCAGGCCGGTGAGCTTGTCGTACTGGCCGAGGTCGTTCAGCAGCAGGAAGACCGGGATGATCATGGCGACCAGCGGGACCATCTGCACCGCGAGGATCCCGACGATCACGATCTTGCGGCCGCGGAAGGCGAACCGCGAGATGGCGAGCGCGGCCAGCATGCCGACCACGATTCCGATGGCCACCACGGCGAGCGAGACGACCATGCTGCGCCAGACCGGGCCCCAGAAGTCGGCGATGTCGAAGGCCCGCGAGAAGTTGCCCAGGGTGAACACCCTGGGGAAGAAGTGCGGGTTCGGGTCGATGGCGTCCCTGGCCGGCTTGAAGGCCGTGTTGAGCATCCAGTAGACCGGGAAACCGGCGGTGGCGAAGACCAGCAGACCGAGCAGATTCCAGCCCGCCCTGCTCCTCCTCGGCCCCTTGGGGCTGCGTACGGCAGCGGGTGCCGCGGCGTTCGTGGTCACTCCACCTCTCCGATCTTGAGCATCTGGCGCATGTAGACGGCGACCACCCCGAGCAGCAGGATCACGGTGACGAGCGCGATCGCCGAGCCGCCGCCGTAGTCGTTGACCACGAAGGCCTTGTCGTACGAGTACGTCGTCAGGAGCTGGAACTCCGCCTCGGGATGGCCGTTGCGCATCACGAACACCTGCGGGAAGACGCCCATGTCCCAGATCAGCGAGAGCGTCGTGAGCATCACGATGATCGGCTTGAGGACCGGCAGCGTGACGTAGCGGAACACGCCCCAGGAACCGGCGCCGTCGAGCCGGGCGGCCTCTTCGAGCTCCTTGGGGACCTGGGTGAGTCCGGCGCTGAGGGTGATGACGATGAAGGGCACGGCGCCCCAGACGACCAGCAGCATGATCACGGCGAGGCCCTGCGGACCGCTGGCGAACCAGTTGTGCCCGCTCATGTCGACCCCGGGCAGCCGGCTCAGCAGCCAGTTGAGGACCCCGTAGTCGGTGTCGAAGAGCCACTTGAAGATCGCGGTGGCAACGATGATGGGCATGCCCCAGCTCGCCACCAGCGCGATGTTGATGAGGGTCTTCACCCAGCCGGACACCCGCTGCAGCAGCAGGGCTATCAGCATGCCGAGGACCATGGTGAGGATCACCGCACCGGCGGCGAAGACCACCGTGCGGATCACGACGGCCCAGAACTCCCCGTCCCCGAGGATCTTCGTGAAGTTGGCGAGGCCGGCCCACTCCGGCTCCTGGAAGCCCCACAGCTGCGGCTGGCCGAAGTTCTGGAAGGAGAGGGTCACCAGCCGGACCAGCGGATAGCCGAGGACCAGCAGGAGCACGAGCAGACAGGGCGCGAGCAGCGTCCACGGCAGTGCGGCTCCGCCGCCGATGCCTCGCTGTTTCCCTGGCCTGCCGGCTCCCCCGGTCCCGGCGCCGGCGCTGGGGGCTGTCGATCGCCGCGTCGGCGGCACCTTGGCAGTGGTTGTCTCTGCGGCACTCATCGGGCGCTCCTCAGCGGTCCCTCTCCTTGTACGGGAGCAGGGCCCCGTCGTTGGCCGACGGGGCCCTGCCGGGACGGTCACTTGGTGTTGATGACCTTGTCGATCGCGGCGTCCGCGGCCTTGGCGGCCTCCTCGACCGTCTTCTTGCCGGTGCCGATCTCCTGGAGCATCGTCTTGAGGGTCTGGGCCTTCTCGACCTGACCCCAGCCCGGCGCCATCGGGACGAACCAGCTGGACTCGGCCGCGGTGGCGGGGACGACCGTCTTCGGGTCGTTCTTCAGGGTCGCGAGGTCCGTCTTGTTGTTGGGCAGGTTGCCCTTGGCGAGCAGACCCTTCTGGCCCTGGGCGCCGGTGAAGGCGTTGATCCACTCGGCCGCGACGCCCTGCGCCTTGGACTTGACCGGGATGGCCAGGTCCGAGCCGCCGAGGAAGACGGGCATGTTCTTGCCGGACGGGCCGGGCATCACGAAGTTCTCGAGGTTGCCCTTGAGCTTGCCGGTCTTGTCGTTCTCCGGGGTCTCGGAGGTGGCGCCTTCCCAGGCCGCGCCGAAGATCATGCCGGCGTTGCCCTGGCCGTACACGATGTAGCGGTCCGACTCGTCCTTGGTCTTGTCGGCCTTCATGTACTTGTCCAGGACGTTCTTGTACTCCTTGAGGCCCTTGATGGACTCAGGGGACGAGAGCGTCGACTTCCACTGGTCGCCTTCCTTCTTGGCGATGGCGCCGCCCGCGTCGTAGACGAAGGACATGGCCGCGTACCAGTCCGGCGACGGCTGGTACCAGGCGCTGAACTTCTTGCCCTTCTTCTTCTGGATCTTGTCGAGGGCGGCGGTCAGCTCCGCGTACGTCTTCGGCGTGGCCTTCACGCCGGCCTCGGCGGCGACGTCCTTGCGCCAGTTGCCCACGCGGCCACCGGCGTAGTACGGAACGCCGTAGGTCTTGCCGTTGTACGTGACCGACTCCTTGAGGCCGTCCAGCCAGGCGTCGGACTGGTCGAACTTGGCGGGGTCGATCTCGGCGAAGGCGCCCTTGACCGTGTAGCCGAGCATCTCGGTGTTGCCCATCTCGACCACGTCCGGAGCCTTGTCCGTGGCGAGTACGGCGTCGAGCTTGGCGTTCTTGTCCGGCCAGCCGTAGTACTCGTGCTTGACCTTGAGGCCGGGGTGCTTCTTGACCACGGCGTCATCCGCGGCCTTGACGAGCTCGGGCCAGTTGTTCTGGGCGTCGACCGTCAGCCAGACCGTGATCTCCTTGACCTCGGCACCGGCCTTGTCCCCCGGCTTGTCGCTGTCGGAGCCACACGCGGCAATGCTGACCATCATGCCCGCGACACCGATCGCCGCGATGAGCTTGCGCTTCACGCCACCCTCCTCAGGGAATTCTGCAACTCCCCGCCCACCGCGAAGACCTACGGAGAAATACGCCGAGTACTGCTCGTGGGGCTGGGACTTGGTCTTTAGTGGTTTAGACCAGTACCCGGAGCTTGGCCTAGACCTTTAGGGGTGTCAAGGGTGTATAAGAAGGGCTGTCGTGTCCGTTATCGGACCGACACCTGAGGGAGGGCGACGACCTGCGACCGGTCCATGCCACCATGTGAGCCGCTACAGACGGAGGAGCCGGTGACGGCAGGAGCGCAGCAGGCGGGAAGGCGGGCCATGACCACGGACGGGGGCAGCACCGAGAACGAGAGCGGTGCCCAGACACGGACCGCGCGTGTACCCAAGTACTACCGGCTCAAGCGCCACTTGCTCGACATGACCGAAACGCTGCCGCCCGGCACGCCGGTGCCGCCCGAGCGCACGCTGGCGGCCGAGTTCGACACCTCGCGCACCACGGTGCGCCAAGCGCTCCAGGAACTGGTCGTCGAGGGCCGGCTGGAACGTATCCAGGGCAAGGGCACCTTCGTGGCCAAGCCCAAGGTCTCGCAGGCGCTGCAGCTCACCTCGTACACGGAGGACATGCGCGCCCAGGGGCTGGAACCCACGTCCCAGCTGCTGGACATCGGATATGTCACGGCCGACGACACGCTGGCCGGCCTGCTGGACATCTCGACCGGCGGACGCGTGCTGCGGATCGAGCGGCTGCGCCTGGCCAGCGGCGAGCCGATGGCCATCGAGACGACGCATCTGTCGGCAAAGCGCTTCCCGGCGCTGCGCCGCAGCCTGGTGAAGTACACCTCGCTCTACACGGCACTGGCGGAGGTGTACGACGTCCATCTGGCCGAGGCCGAGGAGACGATCGAGACCTCCCTGGCCACCCCGCGCGAAGCCGGCCTGCTCGGCACGGACGTGGGCCTGCCGATGCTGATGCTGTCGCGCCACTCGCTGGACGCGCAGGGCGAGCCGGTGGAGTGGGTGCGCTCGGTCTACCGCGGCGACCGCTACAAGTTCGTGGCGAGGTTGCAGCGGCCGAAGGACTGAACGCGGGCCCGGCCACACACCCCTGCCGGGGGTCCGGGGGTCGCCCCCCGGAACAGCACAGCGTGGCGAGGTTGCAGCGGCCGAAGGACTGAACGCCGGCCCGGCCACACACCCCTGCCGGGGGTCCGGGGGTCGCCCCCCGGAACAGCACAGCGTGGCGAGGTTGCAGCGGCCGAAGGACTGAACGCCGGCCCGGCCACACACCCCTGCCGGGGGTCCGGCCGGCCCGGCAGCTGCCTGATCCGCCGTCAACCGCATGGCGCCGCAACAAACGTTGCGGCGCTATGTCGCGTTTCCCCCTCCGTGCCCGGAGCCTGGACACAGTCGTTGCCGTACCGATATACGGACAGGGGGTGACTCGCTTCAAAACCCTCGCCTACATTTCCCTGCGCGTTACAGGTACAGCTGATCAGCAAGGGGACGGAGACAACGATGTCCGCAGTGCCCGAGGCGCCCGATGCGCCCGAACCGCCACAAGCGCCCGAAGCAAGGCAACCCGCCGTCACACCGGTGCGGGTGGTCATTGCCCTCTGCCTCCTCGCGCCCTTCGTGGCCATGCTCTGGGTGAGCTCCTACGCGAAGGTCGAGCCGACGTTCATCGGCATGCCGTTCTTCTACTGGTACCAGATGTTCTGGGTCCTGCTGTCGACCGCGCTGACGATGGTCGCGTACCAGCTGTGGCAGCGTGACCAGCGCGCCCGCAAGGGAGGTGCGTCGCAGTGAAGAACGACGTGAACGGCGTCGCACTCGGCGTCTTCATCTTCTTCTTCGTGGCCGTCACGGTCATGGGCTTTCTGGCCTCGCGCTGGCGCAAGGCCGAGAACGAGCACAGCCTCGACGAATGGGGCCTGGGTGGCCGGTCGTTCGGCACCTGGGTGACCTGGTTCCTGCTCGGCGGCGACCTGTACACCGCCTACACCTTCGTCGCCGTCCCGGCGGCCATCTACGCGGCCGGCGCGGCCGGCTTCTTCGCCGTGCCGTACACGATCCTCGTCTACCCGCTGATCTTCACCTTCCTGCCGCGGCTGTGGTCGGTGTCGCACAAGCACGGCTATGTGACGACCTCGGACTTCGTACGCGGGCGCTTCGGTTCGAAGGGTCTCTCGCTTGCGGTCGCCGTCACGGGCATTCTGGCGACGATGCCGTACATCGCACTGCAGCTCGTCGGTATCCAGGCGGTGCTCGACGTCATGGGCGTCGGCGGCGGCGAGACCACCAACTGGTTCGTCAAGGACCTGCCGCTGCTGATCGCGTTCGGCGTGCTCGCGGCCTACACGTACTCCTCCGGACTGCGTGCACCCGCGCTCATCGCCTTCGTCAAGGACACCCTGATCTACATCGTCATCGCGGTGGCGATCATCTACATCCCGATCAAGCTGGGCGGCTTCGACGAGATCTTCGCCAGTGCCGGCGAGAAGTTCGCGACCATCAACGAGTCGACCGGCAAGCCGACCGGTGCACTGGTACCGGGCGACCTGGGCCAGTGGGGTTACGCCACGCTGGCGCTCGGCTCGGCGCTCGCGCTCTTCATGTACCCGCACTCGATCACCGCGACCCTGTCCTCGCGCAGCCGCGAGGTGATCCGCCGCAACACCACGATCCTGCCGCTGTACTCCCTGATGCTGGGCCTGCTCGCGCTGCTCGGCTTCATGGCCATCGCCGCCGGTGTGAAGGTGGCCAACGGCCAGCTGGCGATTCCGCAGCTGTTCGAGGACATGTTCCCCGACTGGTTCGCCGGTGTGGCCTTCGCGGCCATCGGCATCGGCGCGCTCGTACCGGCGGCGATCATGTCGATCGCCGCGGCCAACCTTTTCACCAGGAACATCTACAAGGACTTCATCAAGCCCGATGCGACCCCGGCGCAGGAGACCAAGGTCTCCAAGCTGGTCTCGCTGCTGGTGAAGGTCGGCGCGCTGGTCTTCGTCCTGACCATGGACAAGACCGTCGCGATCAACTTCCAGCTGCTGGGCGGCATATGGATCCTGCAGACCTTCCCGGCCCTGGTCGGCGGTCTGTTCACCCGCTGGTTCCACCGCTGGGCGCTGATCGCCGGCTGGGCGGTCGGCATGGTCTACGGCACCTGGACCGCGTACGGCGTCGCGACCCCGGCCCAGAAGCACTTCGGCGGCTCGTCCGATGTCATCCCCGGCATCGGTGAGATCGGCTACATCGGCCTCACCGCGTTCGTGCTGAACGTCGTCGTCACCGTGGTCCTCACCTTCGTCCTGCGGGCGGCCAAGGCCCCCGACGGCGTCGACGAGACCAGCCCGTCCGACTACACGGCGGACGCGGGTGACCCGGGCGTCCAGGCCGAACTCCCGCCGGCCACAGCGGGCGCCGGTCACTGACCGACCGACCGCCAACGAGCAGCGGGCCGCCGGGAAACCGGCGGCCCGCTCTCGTCAACGACGAGAGCAAAGCGGGCAACAACCTACCCACCGACACAACATGTGGTGGGTGACGCAACGGGCCGCCCCCACATGTATGCTCATGCTCGCTGTCGCCGCAGGGGAATCCGGTGCGAATCCGGAACTGTCCCGCAACGGTGTGATGTGGTGCACTTTGCCGCGCCCACAAGTCCGAGGACCTGCCGACGGTGCATCCGGTTCGACCGACCCGGGTGCCAAGACGTCCGGGTCTCGCGGTTGGGCCGGTGGACGCCGTGCACGGTGCTGCCCGCTGCGGCACGTACGCCGCACGGCCTTCCCCTCCCCCGCCGGTCCGGAACCGAGCGAGGGAGCACCACGTGACGATCGCGCCGGCCGATCCGGCCTCAGGCACCGTCGAGCAGACGGCCGACGGCCCCGGGACCGCGCTCCTGCGGCTCCTGACCGAGCTCACGGCCGACCTGCCCGACACCGACCCCGGCAGGGTCGCCGCCGCCGCGCTGCGCGGCCGGCACGCCGGGTCCGACGAGGCCGAACTGCGCTCCCTCGCCACCGACGCCGCCGCCGGACTGATCTCCGAGGACCCCGCCTACTCCCGGCTCGCCGCCCGGCTGCTGACCCGCACGATCGCCGAAGAGGCCGCCGGGCAGGGCGCGGTGTGCTTCTCCGCATCGGTCGCCGTGGGGCACCGCGAAGGCCTGATCGCCGACCGGACGGCCGAGTTCGTGACGCGGCACATGGCCCGCCTCGACGACCTGATCGACCAGGGCGCCGACGACCGGTTCGGCTACTTCGGGCTGCGCACCCTCTACAGCCGCTATCTGCTGCGCCACCCGATCACCCGTCAGGTGATCGAGACCCCACAGCACTTCATGCTGCGCGTGGCCGCCGGGCTCGCCGAGGACACCACGTCCGACGGCGCGAGGGGGGCCCGTGCCCTGGACGAAGTCGCCGCGCTCTACGGACTGATGAGCCGGCTCGACTACCTCCCCTCCTCCCCCACGCTCTTCAACTCCGGCACCCGCCACCCGCAGATGTCGTCCTGCTATCTGCTGGACTCGCCGCTCGACGAGCTCGACTCGATCTACGACCGGTACCACCAGGTCGCCCGCCTCTCCAAGCACGCCGGCGGCATCGGGCTCTCGTACTCCCGTATCCGCGCCCGCGGTTCCCTGATCCGCGGCACCAACGGGCACTCCAACGGCATCGTGCCGTTCCTGAAGACCCTCGACGCCTCGGTCGCCGCGGTGAACCAGGGCGGCCGGCGCAAGGGCGCGGCCGCCATCTACCTCGAGACCTGGCACGCGGACATCGAGGAGTTCCTCGAGCTGCGGGACAACACCGGTGAGGACGCGCGGCGTACGCACAACCTGAACCTCGCGCACTGGGTCCCCGACGAGTTCATGCGCCGCGTCGAGGCGGACGCCGACTGGTCGCTGTTCTCGCCCGCCGACGTACCCGGGCTGGTCGACCTGTGGGGCGAGGAGTTCGACACCGCCTACCGCGAGGCCGAGGCAGCGGGCCTGGCCCGCAGGACCATCGCGGCACGCGACCTGTACGGCCGGATGATGCGCACCCTCGCCCAGACCGGCAACGGCTGGATGACCTTCAAGGACGCGTCCAACCGCACCGCCAACCAGACCGCCGAGCCGGGCCGCGTCGTCCACTCCTCGAACCTGTGCACCGAGATCCTCGAGGTCACGGACGACGGCGAGACAGCCGTGTGCAACCTCGGCTCGGTCAACCTCGGTGCGTTCGTCCTCGCGTCCGGCGACCTCGACTGGCAGCGCCTCGACGAGACCGTCCGCACCGCCGTGACCTTCCTGGACCGGGTCGTCGACATCAACTTCTACCCGACCGAGCAGGCCGGGCGTTCCAACGCGAGGTGGCGGCCGGTGGGCCTGGGCGCGATGGGCCTGCAGGACGTCTTCTTCAAGCTCCGGCTGCCGTTCGACTCGGCCGCGGCCAAGGCGCTCTCCACGAAGATCGCCGAGCGGATCATGCTGGCGGCGTACGAGGCCTCCTGCGACCTCGCCGAGCGCAACGGCCTGCTGCCGGCGTGGTCCGAGACCCGTACGGCACGCGGCGTACTGCACCCCGACCACTACGGTGTCGAGCTCAACTGGCCCGAGCGGTGGGACGCGCTGCGGGAGCGTATCGCCACGGTCGGCATGCGCAACTCGCTCCTGCTCGCCATCGCCCCGACCGCGACGATCGCCTCGATCGCGGGCGTGTACGAGTGCATCGAGCCGCAGGTCTCCAACCTCTTCAAGCGAGAGACACTCAGCGGCGAGTTCCTGCAGGTCAACTCCTACCTCGTGGAGGAGCTCAAGCAGCTCGGCGTCTGGGACACCCAGACCCGCGAGGCCCTGCGCGACTCCAACGGTTCGGTGCAGGACTTCACCTGGGTGCCGGCCGAGGTGCGGGCCCTGTACCGCACGGCATGGGAGATCCCGCAGCGTGGCCTGATCGACATGGCAGCGGCGCGGACACCGTTCCTGGACCAGAGCCAGTCGCTGAACCTGTTCCTGGAGACGCCCACCATCGGCAAGCTCAGCTCGATGTACGCGTACGCCTGGAAGCAGGGCCTGAAGACGACGTACTACCTGCGCTCACGCCCCGCGACCCGGATCGCGCGCGCCGCGTCCGGCACGGCCCCTGCCACCATCCACGTCCAGCAGGCGGCCCCCGACGCCGATGCGATCGCCTGCTCCCTTGAGAACCCCGAGTCCTGCGAGGCCTGCCAGTAATGACCCCCCACCCGTCGCCCGACCACCACCCCTCAACGACGGCGCTGAGCGCCGACACCTCCCGGACTCCGAAGAACCTGCTCGACCCGGGCTTCGAACTCACCCTCCGCCCGATGCGCTACCCGGACTTCTACGAGCGGTACCGGGACGCGATCAAGAACACCTGGACCGTGGAGGAGGTCGACCTCCACTCCGACGTCGCCGACCTCGCCAAGCTCTCCCCCGGCGAGCAGCACATGATCGGCCGCCTGGTCGCGTTCTTCGCGACGGGCGACTCGATCGTGGCGAACAACCTGGTGCTCACCCTCTACAAGCACATCAACTCCCCGGAGGCGCGGCTGTATCTGTCGCGCCAGCTGTTCGAGGAGGCCGTGCACGTCCAGTTCTATCTGACGCTGCTCGACACCTACCTCCCCGACCCGGACGACCGCACTGCGGCCTTCGCGGCGGTCGAGAACATCCCGTCCATCCGGGAGAAGGCGGAGTTCTGCTTCAAGTGGATGGACTCGGTCGAGAGCATCGACCGACTGGAGTCGAAGGCCGACCGCCGCCGCTTCCTGCTGAACCTGATCTGCTTCGCGGCCTGCATCGAGGGCCTCTTCTTCTACGGCGCGTTCGCGTACGTGTACTGGTTCCGCTCGCGGGGCCTGCTGCACGGTCTGGCGACCGGAACGAACTGGGTGTTCCGTGACGAAACGATGCACATGAACTTCGCCTTCGAAGTCGTGGACACCGTCCGCAAGGAAGAGCCGGAGCTGTTCGACGACGAACTGGAGCAGCAGGTCAAGGACATGCTGAAGGAGGCCGTCGAGGCGGAGCTCCAGTTCGGCCGCGATCTGTGCGGTGACGGCCTGCCGGGCATGAACACCGAATCGATGCGCGAGTACCTCCAGTGCGTCGCCGACCAGCGGCTCACCCGGCTGGGCTTCACCTCGGTATACGGCTCGCAGAACCCGTTCTCCTTCATGGAGCTGCAGGGCGTCCAGGAGCTGACGAACTTCTTCGAGCGCCGCCCGTCGGCGTACCAGGTCGCCGTCGAGGGCTCAGTGGATCTGGACGAGGACTTCTGACCGGACGGATGAGCGTGCCGGGGGTCACGGCCGATGTCGTGGGCCCCCGGCGCAGGCTCAGATGCCGCAGCTGGACGCCGACCAGAAGCGGCTCGCCCGGTGGTCGACATGCGTATGGTCGTTGTGGCCCGGGTAGCCGGGGCCCAGGATGCCGTTGAAGCCGTGGTTGCGGGCCTGCTGGGCCAGCTTGCACAGCGAGTGCGGGCCGGCTCCAAGGTCGGCCGCGTCACCGTACAGATGCCGGCTGCTCGTCGCGCCGCCGACCGCGTCGTTGCAGGCGTGCGAGCGGAAACCGCTGGTCACGGTGATGGGATGGTCGCCCAGTGCGTGCCGCAGGGCTTCCAGTTTCCACATCGTGCGCAGGGCATTGGACTTGGCCGTCGCCGCGCTCACCGCGCCGCCCGCCCACGTGGTGTTGCAGTCGTTGAGTTCGGCGTAACTGAAGTGGATCGGCGTGCAGTCGTTGTCCTGGAGTGCGTAGATCCTGTCGAAGGTGGCGGGGCCGGCCACACCGTCGGCGGCGAGGCCGTAGGCGGACTGGAAGCGTCTGACGGCGGCGGTGGTCGCCGGACCGTAGTCTCCGTCGACAGCGAGGACGGCGCCGGAGCCGGGGTGGCCCGCGACGCGGATCTGGAGCTGGGTGACGTCGGCGCCGGATGCGCCCTGGGAGAGGGTGCGCGACCAGGTGTAGCAGCCGTCGGCCTGGGCGGTGCCGGCGGTCGCCATGATCCCGGCCGATGTTGCAGCCATGAGCATGACAACAGACAGCAGGAGTCGTGCGGTACGTCGGAACATCGAGCCTCCATACCGTGAAAGCGGTGTACGCCAGAGAGTGGCGGGCCGGTTGACGCGCGTCAACAGCCCCTGTCCCAACGTCATTTGTCCGCCCAATGACGCTCTGCCGACACCCAGGGCCGAGCACGCACCAGGGCCCCGCTCGTGCCGAGCGGGGCCCTGGTGCGTGACGGTGAGGTCAGTCGTTGGCGACGACCGGGTAGCGCGGGGTGCCCTCGGCCATCTGCCGCAGCGCGTCCTTGCGGTCGCGCTTGGAGAGCCGGTCGATGTACAGGTACCCGTACAGATGGTCCGTCTCGTGCTGCAGACACCGCGCGAAGTACCCGGTGCCGCGCACCTTGATCGGGTTGCCCTCGGCGTCCTGACCGCGCACCACCGCATAGTCGGGACGGGCCAGCGACGCGTACGCCGTCGGCACGGACAGACAGCCCTCGTTCGAGTCGTCGAGCACGCGCTCCTGCGGCGCCAGCTCCTCAAGCACCGGGTTGCACACCACGCCCGTGTGACGGACGCCCTCGTCGTCCGGGCAGTCGTAGACGAAGACCTTCAGGTCCACGCCGATCTGGTTCGCGGCCAGGCCCACGCCCTCCGCCGCGCGCTGGCTGGCGAACATGTCGTCGATCAGCGCGGCGAGCTTGTCGTCGAACTCGGTGACGTCCTTGCACTCCTTGTGGAGCACGGGGTTGCCGACGACCGTGATCGGTCGCGCGGTGCCGCGCTCGCGGTACGCCTGCTCGCGCTCCTCGCAGTTCTCCGTGTCCACGACGAAACCATCGTTGATCTGCTGGTCCGTCTCCTGCTGCGACTGCTGCGACGCCATGTCAGCCGTACGCCCTTCTCACTACCCGTTGCCCGACCCGTTGACCGGTCACTCCTGTGTCCCTACAGCCTACGGGCAGTGGTCAGCAGACTTCCTCGAGATCCCGCCACTCCCTGGAATCGGGACTGTCCGCCACCCAGCCGTCCAGCAGTCCCCGCACGAGCCCCGCCGGCGCCGCGATCCCGCACTCGCGCTCCGGCGACCACAGATCGCCTGCCGTGCGGTGGCCCAGCGGCCCGGGATGACCGGGCTCACTGTGGTCGTGCGGGTCGAGGTGCTCCCCCTCGCCCTCGGCGCTCGGCATCCGGCTCTCGGAGCAGGCCCGGCACAGCAGCCGCACCGACGAGGACCAGTCCTCGGCGGCGAAGCCTGCGTCGGCGGCCAGCCGCTCCAGGGCGTCCCGGTCGGCCTCGGACCCGGCCTCCAGCAGCACCACCCACGTGGGCACGGGCGACGGCGCCCACAGCTCGATCTCGTCGAAGACGGGGTACGAGGGCCCCGCGCTGGTGATCCGCTCGCCGTTCGGCACACCGTCGTGGAGCACCACCTCGCCCCAGCGCCGACCGGAGGACGGCAGCGGGATGGACAGCACCTCTATCCGGGCCGGGTCGAGCCTGCGGCCCCACACCACCTCCGCCTCGCCCTCGGGCGAGAGGCGGACGGCGGCGCTGCCCAGGTCCATGCCGACGGGCTCGCCGTTCGGAGCGGCGGATCCGGGGACCTTGAGCCCGTACGCCTGCCAGGCACGGCGGGCGAGCGGCCAGTCCTGCAGGGCGGTGGCGGCGATGCCCACGTTCCACCAGTCCGGGGCGCCGGTCTCCTTGTCGAGCAGGGCGACGGCTCGCAGCCCGGCGGCCCGGGCCTGCTCCCAGTCGTGCCGGAACTTGTGCAGCAGGGCGAGATTGAACCAGGACTCCGACAGCCACGGCTCGAGGTCCGCGGCCCGTGTCAGCAGGGCACCCGCGTCCTCGTACCGGCCGTCGCCGATCAGCGTGAACGCGCGGTCGGTGGCCTGCCGCCACGAGGCGGAGGGCCGATGCCGTACCTTCCCGAAGATCCTCACGATTCCCGCCTGCCGGTCGCTCGGGTCACTGCCCCCGGACGCATGCCTGTGCGCCTGCTTGTGTGCCTTCTTTCGCATCCAACCATGCCCGGTCACAGGCTCGCTCATTACCCATGGGTTACCCAGGTGGGAGCGGGGCCAGACCGCCTCGGGCAAGGACTCTGGCAAGGGATTCGACGACCTCCGGCTGATAGTCGTGCCCGGTCCCGAGCCGCAGCCGCTCGAGGGCGGTGAGCACCCCGCCCGCACTTCCTCCGCTGCCCCCGGTCAGATCGTCGTATGCGTTGACGGCCCGGACGATCCGTGCCGGCAACGGCTGCTCCCGGTACGGGTCGGCCTGCTGCTCCACCACCACGGCGACCGCGGCGGGAGCACCGGTCTGGCGGACCACGGCCCCGCCGAGCAGCGCGATCCGCCGCTGCTCGGCGGCCGGGAGGGCAGCGGTCGCCCCGTCCGCGACCGGGTCGACCAGCGAGAGCTGCCCGATGTCGTGCATCAGGGCCGCGTACTCCAGCACGGTCAGCTCAGGACCGGACAGGCCCATCTCACGTCCGACGGCGGTGCTGAGCGCGGCGACGCGACGGGCGTGGCCGGGCCTGGTGTATCCGGCGATCTCGGTCGCGCGGGCGAGCGAGGTGATGGTCTGGCGATACGTGGTCCTCACCGCCGCGTATCTGCGGAACGACAGGTGCGTCAGGAGCAACGGCACACAGAACACGGGCAGCGCCCACAGCCCGGCGACGGCCACCGCGAGCGCCATGACGGCGCCGGTGGCGCAGACGGCCGAGCCGATACCGAGCAGGGCGCGGAGCTCGTCGCGCAGCAGCGGCCCGAAGGGGTACCCGGTGCGCGCCCGCAGCAGGGCGGCGGCGAGTACGGCGTCGCACAGCGCGGTGAGCAGGAGCACGAGCAGCAGGAACAGGGCGTAGTACGCCCCCTGACCCAGGCGTCGGTCCAACTCCCCTGAGATATAGAGCGGTTGGAAGCAAACGGCGGCGAATCCGACGGTCAGCACCCGGCGCACCACATGATCGAGCGCGGGCCCTCGGCCGCGGGCGACATGGGGCACGGCACCCGCGAGCCCGCCGGCGACCACGACGGCGACGGCCTGCAGTGCCCCGTGGGTGGTGGGGCTTCCCGCACACTCGCCGAGCAGGGCGTACGCCAGGGCGCCCGCGAACCCGAGCGGCGCGGGTTCCCTCCCCCATAACTCTCCGAGCACGGGAGGTGCGCCGACCCCGGGCACGGCACCCCACCGCGTCAGCTCCCCCACGGCGATGAACGACCCGAAGGCCAGCGCGATGCCGCGCTGCTCGATGCCCGCCCACACCACCCACCCGAGCGATGCTCCGGTCAGCGAGAGGGCGCCCGCGTACACCGCGACGACAAGGCCTCCGGGTCTGCGTCTCTCCCGGCGCCTCCGGTGCCGCTGATGCCCCCGCTTCACCGCGCCCTCCCGGCCGCCGCCTTCACCCGGCCCGCACCTGCCGGGGCGGCGGGACGTTCCCGGGCGGTGCCGCCGGGTCCTGCCGGCCGGTCTCCGCCGGGCGCGGCGGCACGAGCCCTGCAGACTCGTCCGAAGTGACCGATGTCTCCCAGCCGTGCCGGTCGAGTGCCCGCACCAGTGCCCGCACCATCCGCGGATCGAACTGGGTTCCGGCGCACCGCTCCAGTTCGGCCAGGGCCACCGGCACGGGCCGCGCCCTGCTGTAGGACCGCGTCGAGGTCATCGCGTCGAACGCGTCGGCCACCGCGACCACGCGCGCGAACTCGGGGATCTGGGTGCCCACGAGCCCGTACGGGTAGCCGCTGCCGTCCATCCGCTCGTGGTGGTGCAGGATCGCCGCCCGTGCCTCGCCGAGGAATCCGATGCCGCGCACCATCTCGTGCCCGTACTCGGGGTGCAGCTCGATCACCCGCCGCTCTTCGGGAGTGAGCGGCCCGTCCTTGCGCAGCACCCGTGTCGGCACCCCGAGCTTGCCCACGTCGTGCAGGATCCCGGCGAACCTGAGCACCTCCAGCCGGTCTTCTTCCATGCTCAGTTCACGCGCGATCAGCGCCGACGCCCGTCCCACACGCTCGCTGTGCCCACGGGTGTACCGGTCCTTGATGTCGACGGCCTGCACCAGGGCCCGGATCGTCGCCTGGTGGGCCGCGCGCTCACGGTGGTACTGGGCGAAGATCCAGCAGGAGATGTACATCGGCAGGAGCACGAACAGCGCGGACAGCGGCCCGTACGGACTGCTCCACAGCACGGCCATCATCAGCCCGACGAGCCCGTGCACGAGGTGGGGCACCGGTGACGCGGGCAGCTGGGCGCGCCGGGCGCCGCCGAGCGGCGCCCTCCCCCACAGCCCCTTGGACGTGGGTGGGGCCGACCCCGCCGGCGCCAGAGGGAGTACCCCGGTCGCCGCGGCCCGGATCCCGCCGTCGAGCACGGTCAGCACCAGCCAGAACGCGAGCGCTGCGGCGGCGGCCGACAGGAGCACCCGGGGAAAGTCCGGCGCGCGCAGCGTCGGCTCGCCACCGAGCAGCGTATAGGCCTGCCCGGCCGCCCAGGTCGCGAGCGCCTGCTCGGCAGCCCGCCAGATCCGCCGTGCCATGGCCGGGGGCCGGTCGACCCGCGCCAGCAGCGCTCCGGGTACGGGTACGAGCGCGGCCGCGGCGGGCGGCAGCAGAAAGGCGGCGGCGAGCAGCACGGGGAAGAACAGTCCGGCGCTCACCGGCACCATGTCGCCGAGAACGCGGCAGCGCGCCGGGAGCTCGCAGACGGCGTACAGCCCGGCGAGCAGCAGCACGGCGCTCCATGGCACCGCCGCCCCGGGCGTCCGCAGGACCGGGGCGGCGCATGCCGCGGCGCACAGGACGGCACCCAGAATGTACGCGCGAGCTGCCGTGGGTAAGGCCGTCACTGCCCCGCACCCTCCTCAAATGGAGCGCCAACGCTAGCGAGTTGAGGGGGGTTGGGGGGCGCTTCACCGCCCATTCGCACGTACGAGTGACATGCACACAGGGCGCGCCGCGGTGTGCGCGGCGCACCCTGTGTGCACGCAAGGCGTTCAGGTGCGTGAAGAGGAAGCGCTCCTCGCAGACGCTCCTGCTCCTGGGCCGTCCTACTCCTGGGCCGTCGCCACGTCCTGGTCGGGAACGGCCTCGCCCGAACGGATCAGATCGATACGCCCCATGACCTTGGCCCGCAGGTCGCTCGGCACGTCGTCATGGCCGCAGCAGCGCTTGACCAGCTTCTTCACGGCCTGCTCGAGACCGTACTTCTCCAGGCACGGGGAGCACTCCTCGAAGTGCACCTCGAACTTCGTGCAGTCACTGTCGGGCATCTCGCGGTCGAGGAACTCGTAGAGATGGTCCAGGACCTCTGAGCAGTCCGTCTCATGCGGCTCTCCGCAGCTCATGAGCCCGAGCCTTTCGCGTCGTTCGACTCCCCCGCACCGGCCGGGACGAGCCCGCGCTCGCGGGCGTAGTCCTCGAGCATGCCGCGCAACTGGCGGCGGCCCCGGTGCAGGCGGGACATCACCGTACCGATGGGTGTCCCCATGATGTCCGCGATCTCCTTGTACGCAAAGCCCTCTACGTCCGCCAGATAGACCGCGATCCGGAACTCCTCGGGGATCGCCTGCAGCGCCGCCTTCACGTCCGAGTCCGGCAGATGGTCGAGGGCCTGCGACTCGGCGGACCGCAGCCCGGTCGACATGTGCGACTCGGCGCGGGCGAGCTGCCAGTCCTCGATCTCCTCCGCCGCACTGCGCTGAGGCTCACGCTGCTTCTTGCGGTAGGAGTTGATGAAGGTGTTCGTGAGAATCCGGTACAGCCACGCCTTGAGGTTCGTGCCCTCGCGGAACTGGTGGAACGATCCGTACGCCTTGGCGTACGTCTCCTGCACGAGATCCTCGGCGTCGGCGGGATTACGTGTCATGCGCAGAGCGGCCGAGTACATCTGGTCGAGGAAGCCGAGGGCATCCCGCTCAAAACGGGCATTGCGCTCGGCGGCCGTCTCCTCGGACAGCTCCGCCTGGCCGTCGTCGGCCCCTGCGTCGGTCCCAGTGACCGGACCCACCTCCTCCAACGCTGTGGCGAGACCGAGTGCGGACCCGCTCGAATCGGAGAATAGTCGACCATGCTGCGAGGGGGCTTGCCGATCAGCGCTGCCCGCCGTCCGAGCCGGTTCGGCCTTGCCCGCGGAAAGCACCGTCCACTCGAGCCCGGTGGCGCGCTCGGCTGTCGGGCAGAAGGTCGTACCCATGTGGCGGACTCCCTACTCCATGCTTCATTGCTGACGTTCCGACATCCGCCACAACAGCGTCCGCACGCACATCATTCCCACAGGCGCCGGGTGAAGACGGTCACGGCGTCCGTGATCACCTTCAGGGTCTCCGCCTCGCCGACCCCGGCCCGTTTCGGCACGGCGAACCCGTGATCCGCGTGCGGGACCTCCACGAGCTCGTAGGCACCGTCCGGGAACTCGTCGGGGCGGCCGAAGGGGTCGTTGCCGCCCTGCACGACGAGGGTGGGGGCGCCGGCGCCGAGGAGTTCCTGGGCGCGCGACCGCTCGGGGCGGCCGGGCGGATGCAGCGGGAAGCTCAGCGCGAGCACGCCCACGGCACCGAGTTCGGCGGCTGTACGGCACGCGACGCGCGCCCCGGCGCTGCGCCCGCCGGAGGCGATGGGCAGCCCCGCCCCGGCGAGGGCGGGCCATACGCCGCGCCATCCGGTGTCCAGTGTCCTGGGCGCGGGGGCGACCTTCTTCCCGGCGACCCGCCAGGGCTGCTCCACGAGCGCGACGGTGACGCCGTGGGAGGGCAGAACGCCGGCGAGGGCACGCAGGTCGCGCGCCTCGATCCCGCCCCCTGCGCCGTGTCCGAGGGCGAGCACGCCCCGCGCGTTCTTCGCCGCCCACCAGGTGACACGCGCGTCCCCGGCCTCGGTCTCCACGATCTCTGCCCGGCTCACGCCCCCATGCTCGCGCATCGGGCCACGCGGCGTGGCTCCACACCGCCGGGGCACGTCAGAACAGCGTGGGCACCTCCGGGGCCGCCAGTTCCTCCAGCAGCTCCGGTCCGTTGTTGCGGACGTTGCTCACCGCTGTCGTCACCGGGTACGCCCGCATCAGCCCGCCCTCCGGCGGCTCGAGCATGTTCCGCAGCTCCTCCAGGTCCGTGCGGGCGGGGTCCAGCCACGCGTCCCAGCGGTCCGGCGTGAGCATCAGCGGCATCCGTGGGTGGATGTCCGCCAGCGAACGCGGGCCCTCGGCCGGGGCCACCCCCAGCGGTCCCGACTCCGCCTCGGTCGTGATCACCGAGCAGGTCACCCACCATGCCTGCGGATGCCCCTCCGGCAGAGTGCGGTCGCGCCAGAACTCGTACAGGCCCGCCATCGCGAACACCGACCCGTCCGACGGCGTCACGAAGTACGGCTGCTTGCGCGGCCGCTTCTTCTTGCCCTCGACCTCGAGTTCGCGCTCCTCGACACCCGTCACCCACTCGTAATAGCCGTCCGCCGGCAGGATGCAGCGGCGGGAGACGAACGGCTTCCGGAACGACGGCTTCTCGTGGAGTGTTTCCGCCCGCGCGTTGATCATCCGCGCCCCGCCCTCGGGGGACTTCGCCCACGACGGCACGAGCCCCCACTTCAGCGTTCGCAGCTGCCGAACCGGACGCCGGTCGTCCGCGTCTTTGAGAGGGCGCTCGAGAATCGCGTGGACCTCCTTGGTGGGAGCCACGTTCCAGTCGGGCGCCAGCGTCTCCTGCGGCTCCCACTTCTCGACCTCGAACAGCCCCACGAGATCCTCGGGCCTACGACTCGCTGCATACCGTCCGCACATAAGTGCCACACTGCCACTCGCGCACGCCGCCCGACCACCATCCCGAGGAGCCCGCCCGAGACATGAACACCACTCATCCCGGCACGATCTCCGACCTGGCTTCCGGCGTGCACCTCGGCGTGACCTCGCTCACCGACCTGTGGGACCGCGTCTTCGGCAGCCAGCCCGCCCCCGACCAGTGGCTCGTCATCGCCACGGGCGTGGCGGCGCTGGCGGCCGTCATACCCCAGGCCGCCTGGCGTGTCTCGCGCAACGCGATCACCATCGCCCACGAGGGCGGTCACGGCCTGATCGCGCTGGTCACCGGCCGCCGGCTGCAGAGCATCCGGCTGCACTCGGACACCAGCGGCCTGACGGTCAGCCGCGGCAAGCCGACGGGGCTGGGGATGATCCTTACGGCGGCCGCCGGCTACACGGCGCCGCCGCTGCTCGGCCTCGGCGGGGCCTGGCTGCTCGCCGCGCACCACATCACGCTGTTGCTGTGGCTGGCGACCGCGCTGCTGCTGGCGATGCTGGTCATGATCCGGAATGTCTACGGCATGTTCACGGTGATCGTCACGGGCGCCGCCTTCGTGCTCGTGTCCTGGCTGACCGAACCCGTCGTCCAGTCCGCCTTCGCGTACGCGGCGGTCTGGTTCCTGCTGCTCGGCGGTGTACGTCCGGCTTTCGAGCTGCAGTCCAAGCGGCGGCACGGCGGCGCCCCGGACTCGGACGCCGACCAGCTCGCCCGGCTGACCAATGTGCCGCCCGCGATGTGGCTGTTCCTCTTCCACGCCGTGTCGATCACATCGCTGACAGGCGGCGGCCGCTGGCTGCTCGGACTGTGAGCCCCGACCGGATCCCGCGGCCCCGCTCCTCGCCTCTTCGCGGCACATTCGCCCCGTTCGAGCGCATTTGATCAAGATCGGGCCCGGCGCCGAGCCACTAAAGTGAGGCCCATGACCGAAAGCTCCGTGCAACCCGCCCTCTGGCCCGCCCCGCTCGCGACCGGGGCCGTCGCAGCGACGGTCACCGTGCCCGGTTCCAAGTCGGTCACCAATCGGGCCCTGGTGCTGGCCGCGCTGGCCGCCGAGCCCGGCTGGCTGCGCCGCCCGCTGCGTTCCCGCGACACCCTGCTGATGGCCTCCGCGCTGCGCACGCTGGGCGTCGGCATCGAGGAGACCGTCTCGTCCAGCACCACCGGCGGCGCCGGTGAGGCCTGGCGGATCTTCCCCACCGGGCTGCACGGCCCGGCGACCGTCGATGTCGGCAACGCCGGCACCGTCATGCGCTTCCTTCCTCCCGTCGCCGCCCTCGCCGACGGTCCGGTCCACTTCGACGGCGATCCCCGTTCCCACGAGCGCCCGCTCAACGGCGTGATCGACGCCCTGCGGGTGCTCGGCGCCCGTATCGACGACGACGGACGCGGGGCACTTCCCATGACCGTGCACGGCGGCGGGGCACTGGACGGCGGTCCGGTCGAGATCGACGCCTCCTCGTCCTCTCAGTTCGTGTCCGCGCTGCTGCTGTCCGCGCCGCGCTTCAACCAGGGCGTGGAGGTCCGGCATGTCGGCGGCAGGCTGCCGTCCATGCCGCACATCCGGATGACCGTCGACATGCTGCGCACGGTCGGTGCCCAGGTCGACGAGCCCGAGACCGGCGGCGAGCCGAACGTCTGGCGGGTCTCCCCGAGCGCGCTGCTCGGGCGGGACCTCACCGTCGAGCCCGATCTGTCCAACGCGCAGCCGTTCCTGGCGGCGGCTCTGGTCACCGGCGGGCGGGTCACCATCCCGGACTGGCCCGAGCGCACCACCCAACCCGGTGACGCGCTGCGCCGGATCTTCACCGAAATGGGTGGCTCCTGCGAGTTGAGGACCACCCCGGACGGCACGGCTCTGGTCTTCACCGGCAGCGGCCGTATCCACGGCATCGATGTCGATCTCTCGGAGGTCGGGGAGCTGACGCCCGGTATCGCTGCGGTCGCGGCTCTCGCCGACTCCCCGTCCACGCTGCGCGGTGTGGCGCACCTGCGGCTGCACGAGACGGACCGCCTGGCGGCACTCACCAAGGAGATCAACGAACTCGGCGGCGACGTCACCGAGACCGAGGACGGTCTCCACATCCGCCCGCGCCCGCTGCACGGCGGTGTCTTCCACACCTACGACGATCACCGGATGGCGACGGCAGGCTCGATCATCGGCCTGGCGGTCGACGGCGTGCAGATCGAGAACGTGGCGACCACCGCGAAGACGCTGCCGGACTTCCCGCGGATGTGGACCGGAATGCTCGGGGCCTGAGACATGCGCCGTTACGGCAAGCACACCGACGAGGACGACATCCGGTCCCGCCCCAACCGCAAGGGCAACCGGCCCCGCACCAATATCCGCCCCAAGCACGAGGACGCGGCCGAGGGCATGGTCCTCACCGTCGACCGGGGCCGGCTGACCTGCCTCGTCGAGGATCGTGTCGTGATGGCGATGAAGGCCCGCGAGCTGGGCCGCAAGGCCGCGGTGGTGGGCGACCGGGTCGACATCGTCGGCGATCTCACCGGCGCCAAGGACACCCTCGCCCGCATCGTGCGGATCGGGGAGCGCCGTTCGGTGCTGCGGCGTACCGCCGACGACGACGATCCGTTCGAGCGTGTGGTCGTCGCCAATGCCGACCAGCTGGCGATCGTCACCGCGCTCGCCGATCCCGAGCCGCGCCCGCGTCTGATCGACCGCTGCCTGGTGGCGGCGTACGACGGCGGGCTCGAGCCGCTGCTGGTGCTGACGAAGTCGGATCTGGCGGCGCCGGACGAACTGCTGGAGATGTACGGGGCGCTCGGTGTGCCCCATGTGGTCACCACACGCGAGGAGTTCGTGGACGGACTGGCCGCGGACCGGGTCCGCGAGCACCTGGTGGGACGGACGACCGCATTCGTCGGTCACTCCGGCGTCGGCAAGACGACTCTGGTCAACGCGCTGGTGCCGCAGGAGAAGCGCCGCTCGACCGGCCATGTCAACGCGGTCACCGGCCGGGGCCGCCACACCACGACATCGGCGCTCGCCCTCCCGCTCGCGGACAAGCAGGGCGGCTGGGTCATCGACACTCCGGGCGTGCGCTCCTTCGGGCTGCACCATGTCGACCCGTCCCGGGTCATCCACGCCTTCCCTGATCTGGTGCCCGGCACGGAGGGGTGTCCGCGGTCCTGTTCGCACGACGAGAAGGACTGCGCGCTGGACGAGTGGGTGGCCGAGGGCCACGCGGATCCGGCACGGCTGTTCTCGCTGCGGCGGCTGCTGGCCACCCGGGAGCGACGCGAGGGCGACTGAGCCGCACGTTTGCGGACCGCACCTGCCGGTAAGGGCATAATCGCACCAAGTCAGACGAAGCAGTCACCGATCGAATCGGGAGGCAGAGACGATGGCGTGGCTGCTGGTCGTGGTCGCCGGATTCCTGGAAACGGGCTTCGCCGTCTGTCTGAAGCTGTCGCACGGCTTCACCAGGCTCTGGCCGACGATCGCGTTCTGCGCGTTCGCACTGGGCAGCTTCGGACTGCTCACGCTCGCACTCAAGCGGCTCGACGTGGGGCCCGCGTACGCGGTGTGGACGGGCATCGGCGCGGCGGGCACCGCGATCTACGGAATGGTCTTCCTCGACGACGTGGTCTCCACTCTCAAGATCGTGTCCATCACCTTGGTGATCGTCGGCGTCGTCGGTCTGCAGCTCTCGGGCTCATCGCGCTGACGGCACCCCCAGGGCTCCGCGTACGAGCTGGTCGATGCCGGCCAGGGCCGTGCGTACGGGCCGGCCGACACCGTCGCCGACCGGTGCGACGACATACGACAGCGCGAGACGCACCACCAGCTCGCAGCGCTGGGCCAGCTCCGGCCGCACGTCCTGGCGCCCGGCGCCGAGGGCGGCGAGCGACCGGTCCCGCACGGCGGCCACCAGTTCGTGCGGGGCCGGCAGCCCCGCATCCGCCCGGCGCTGCGCGGGCACCCCGGCGAGCACGGCGCCGCGCCTCGCCGGTCTGGGCTGCGGCATCCGCTCCCCCCAGCAGCCGGTGATCAGGGCACGCAGCAGCGGCCTGTCCCGGGCCTCGCCGACGGTCCACCGGGCGACCGACACCAGACGGTCGGCGGGTTCGGTGGGCTGTGCCAGCACCCGTTCCACGCCGTGCAGATAACGGTCGGCCTCCCGTCGCACAAGAGCCCGGGCGAGGCCGTCCTTGCTGCCGAACTCGTTGTAGAGGGTCTGACGCGAGAGGCCGGCGACGGAGGCGACATCGACCATCCGCACCCCGGACCAGGGCAGCTCCTCGAGTGCCGCGAGCGCAGCGTTCAGCAGTAACTCTCGGGCTGCAGGCATCGTCGCCTCCCCGGCCGAGCGGCTCCGGCGCGACTCCTTCTGCAAGGGCGGGCCGGACTCTGGGCACAGAGTTGACTCGTGTCCTTCCACTGTCAATAGGCGTGACTGCCAAGGGCCCCGGGGCGGGTCGCACAGGCGGTCCACCGGTGCCCGGGAAGGCAGCGACGTGCACCGCTAGAGTGGCGGCCATGCCCGATTACCACGATGATCTGCGTCTCGCCCACGTGCTCGCGGACGCCGCCGACGCCGTCACGATGGAGCGGTTCAAGGCTCTTGACCTCAAGGTCGAGACCAAGCCGGACATGACGCCGGTGAGCGAGGCGGACAAGGCGGCCGAGGAGCTGATCCGCGGGCATCTCCAGCGGGCACGGCCGCGCGACGCGATCCTCGGTGAGGAGTACGGCATCGAGGGCACCGGCCCTCGCCGCTGGGTCATCGACCCGATCGACGGCACCAAGAACTACGTGCGCGGTGTGCCGGTCTGGGCGACGCTGATCTCCCTGATGGAGGCGGGCGCCGACGGCGCACCGGGGTATCAGCCGGTGGTCGGCGTGGTGTCGGCCCCGGCACTCGGCCGTCGCTGGTGGGCGGCCAAGGGCGCCGGTGCGTACACGGGCCGCAGCCTCTCCTCCGCGACCCGGCTGCGGGTCTCGGAGGTCGAGCGCATACAGGACGCCTCGTTCGCGTACTCCTCGCTGAGCGGGTGGGAGGCGCAGGGACGGCTGGACGGGTTCCTGGATCTGACCCGCGCCTGCTGGCGCACCCGCGGATACGGCGACTTCTGGCCGTACATGATGGTCGCCGAGGGGTCGGTGGACATCTGCGCGGAGCCTGAGCTCTCCCTGTGGGACATGGCGGCGACGGCCGTCGTCGTCCAGGAGGCGGGCGGTACCTTCACCGGTCTCGACGGCCGGCCGGGACCGCACAGCGGCAACGCCGCGGCGTCGAACGGGCGGCTCCACGAGGAGCTGCTCGGCTACCTCAACCAGAAGTACTGACGCCGCTTGGGGCGTGACCTGCGCGTTTCCCCCTAGCTCAGGCCCCCTGGGCCGTCGTGGGGCCGTCATCGGTCTTCGATCCTTCCTCGAACGCGCGGTTCACCGCCTCCCGTGTCCGCTTCTCGCTGCCCGGCATCAGGTGCGTGTACGTCCGCAGCGTGAAGCCCGGGTCGTGGTGTCCCAGGTACTCCGACAGGGCCTTGATGTTCTCCCCCGCGTCCAGCAGAACGGACGCGTAGAAGTGCCTCAGCGCGTGCATGCCGTTCCCCCGGCCGCGCGGGATACCCGCCCTATCAAGGGCGGGCCGCCACGCCCTTTCGTTGAAGACGACGCGGTTCACCGCGCGCCCCTCGGCGTTGCGGAAGAGGACGGAAGCCGTGACCGGTGAGCCGTCGACCGACCGCCAGGGCAGCGTCACGGCTGTGGGCGGGTATTGCGCGATATGAGTCTCAAGCGCCCGAGCGACGCTCTCCGGCAGCGGGACCGTGCGCGTCTTGCCGCCCTTGGGGAGCGCGAACACCTGCTTTCCCGCGATGAGCTTGACCTGGCGGACGATGTGAACGACTCCGCCGACGAAGTCCACATCGTCAACGGCCAGGCCGAGCACTTCGCCCTGCCGCATGCCGCATCCGCCGGCCAAGTCCACCATGGCCCGGTACCGCTCCGGCACTGCCGCGCGCACCGCCAGCACGCGCTCAGGTCGCCACGGCACGATCCGGCGAGGTTCCAGCTTGGGCGCCCTCGCGGACGACGAACGGCATGGGTTATGCGGGATCAGGCGGTCGTCGACGGCCGCCGCCAGCAACGCGTTGAGGTTCGCGAAGATGACCCGCTGATACGCGGCGGCCACTCCCCCGTCCTCGAGCTTCCGAAGCCATTCACGGATGTGGATCGGCCTCAGCGAGTCGAGCGAGCGGCTCCCCAGGTGCGGCAGGACGTGCAGGCGGATGCGCTGCTCGGTGCTCACGAAGGTGCCGGGGTCCATGCTGAGCGACGCCAGCCAGCGTTCAGCATGCTGGCGGACCGTGAGGCGACCGGCGCGCGGGTCGATGTACTGCCCTCGCGTCATGTCCGCCTCGATCCCGGACAGCCACTTCTCCGCGAGGCGCTTCTGTCCGTCGGGGAAGCTCTTGGACTTCTCGGTGCCGTCGGGGCCGATGTAGCGGGCGCGGTAGCGCATGCCGGTGCCGTGGCGGTCGGTCTTGACGCGGACGGTCTTGCCATCGGTGTCGGTCTCGGTCTTGTACCAGCGGTCTTGGATGTGGCCAGCCATGTAGGCGTCGCCCCTTCTGGACATGAGGCAGGGAGGGCCACGGCGTGGCCCTCCCTGGGGAGTGCGAAAACAGCCGCGTCAGGCGGCTTCCTGGTCGGCGTCCTTGCGCTGGGTGACGTAGGCGCGTACGTCGGCGGGGTCGTAGCGGAGGTGCTTGCCGATGCGGAAGCCGGGCGGGCCGGTGCGCTTCTTGCGCCACTGGTAGACGGTTTCGAGGGGTACGTCGAAGATCTCGGCGATGTCGTCGGGGGTGAGGTACCGATCGGGCAGGCCGCCGCGGAGGGTGGCGCGGGAGTCGGGTTGAGCGGAACGGGTTCGGCTCATGGGTCCTCAGAAGTTGAGTCACGTTGGCTTCGGGGTCTTGGGACGCGTGGGTCCGAGGTGCGGATTTCTGCGTCATTGCGTCATCAGCGTCATTTGGGCTTCTGACCTGGGGTTTTGCTTGACGCAGTGGTCAGGGGGTGCGTCATCCGTGCGGCATGGGCTGCGTCATCGGGTGACGCAGATGACGCAGGATGACGCAGAGACCGCCGTCTGCGTCATGCCTGTCGCAGCAGGTCAGGGGCCGTTTTTCCGCCTGCGTGACGCTGATGACGCAGCGTCTTCCTTCTTAGGACAAAAGAGGGGGTGTCTGTTGTAGTGCGGCGCCGCTTCAAGCGTGAAGAAGGAGCCGCTTCGCGGCGCGACCATCGGGCGGCGTTCCGCCGAACAGCAAGAGGAGCACGCCTGTCCGGTGGTGCTCTTCTTCTTGTCCCAGCGACCGCGTGGATCGCGGGTCAGAACACCCGCTTCTGCTCGTGTGGGGGCGGGCCGGCGAGGCGGGTCATTTCGAGGTAGCGGCCCGTGCTGGTGCGCCCCGAGTCGATGAGGACGCCCCGTGCGGCAAGGGTGGGTTGGAGGCGCTTGAGCCGGTCGGAGAGGACTTTGCCCGTGGTCGGCCAGCCCTTGGGCAGGGGACGCGGCTCCTCGCTGCTGTAGAGGCCGCTGAGGAGGTGCAGCCACTCGGTGGAGGTCATCCGCTGCGCCGTGCCCGGGGCGATCGTGTCGGCGTGCCTGAGGACGGTCTGGGCGAGGAGGTCGCCCTCGATGACGTCGTCGTTGAGGTCGTCCAGGCTGGCCCGGTAAGCGGTGAGCGCCCCGAGGCCAGTCGCTGCGTCGAGTTGCGCGCACAGGTGCGCGAAGTCCGCCATCCGCAGATCGGTCGGGGTTTCCGCCTCCACCGCGCGGACCTTCACGGTGAGGTCCAGGAGAGACCCGAGAACGAGGGGCAGAACCTCGGCGTACTCGGCCCACAGCTCCGCTTCGGTGCGCCGGACCTTGGGGCGTTCCAGACGCAGGGGCAGGAGCCGTTCGGCGAGGTCGGGCCGGATGACGCCCACGTCGATGCCGGTCAGGAGCAGGGGGCGGCGGTAGCTGACGCGGAAGACGTCCCCGTCGGTGAACAGGGCGCGCTTGACGTTCTCGGCGCCGGTGACGATGCAGCACATCGCGTCGGACAAGTCCGGGGGCATGTGGGAGAGATTGTCCAAGGCAGTGACCCACCCGGCCGCCACCGCCGCGAGCAGGTTCTCCTCATCCTTCGGGGCCCGCCGCAGGTCACCGCTCATGCCCTCCACGATCCTGATGAGCATCCGTCCACCGGTGGACTTGCCCGCGCCCTGCGGCCCGGTGAGAAACGGCGCGGGCACCGGCACGGACGGTCCGAGGCAGCCGATGAGCCAGGCGATGGCCAGGCACTCGGTTTCCGCGGTGGCGAAGTTACAGAGCCTGAGCAGGAGGTCGATGCCCTTGCCGTCGGTGTCCTTGGCCGGCAGGGGCAGTTCCCCCGTGAGCTGCGTGCGCCGCCAGCACACCTCACGCGGGTCCGGGACGGCGATCTCCCACCCGGTGGGGTGGATGCGCACGGACTGCCCGTCATCGCGGCCCAGGTCCAGCCACGTCGCCCCGTCGAACCCGGGCGCGACGCGGATGTGCACGGACTGTACGTCCTCGCTCAGCGCGAGAGCCTCGATCAGGTCCAACGCCTCCTTGAGCGCAGTCCCGTTGAATACGCCGAACCCGTCCTTGAACAGGCCGACCATGAGTTCCTGGCGGTGGCTTCCCGTGGTGCCCTGGGAGCGGATCGGGCGGGCGACGGGGTGGCCTTTCCTCTGCGCGTACACGGTGCCGTCGGGGGTGCGGAAGTACCGGAAGTGTGCCTGTGCGTAGTCGGTGATGACCTCGCGGGCGGGGGTTTTCACGTCGTCGGCCATGGTCACAGTCCCAACCGGGTGCGGGCGTTGGTCCACGCGTCGGTACAGTGCCGAGGCGATTCGCCCTTGGCCTGCGCGGCGGTGAACAGCCGAGCGACGTGGGCCTCGGTGAGGCAGCCGCACCGACCATGGGTGGACAGCACGGCCAGGAACGTCCGGTACACGGAGGCGTGCACCGCCTCGCAGGCCTCGGTGATGCGCTGCTCTGCCATGGCGATGCCGCGCTCGAGGTAGGCGGGCGTGCGATGGCGGCACTCCCCGCTCCCGGAAGGTGCGGGCACCGTAACGGCCTGCGGCGCGGACCGAGCCCGGGCGGGCTTGCTCACAGCGAGCGCGCGCACGGCATCCGGCAGGTAAGCCATCGTGCCGCTGCCGAACCCGAGCCACCGGGCGTAGGCCATCGTGGACTTGATGTCCACGCCGGGCCGGACCGCGTTCGCGGACGACATGGACCCGAGGTAGAGCCAGTGCTCACCTCGCGTAGTGGGCACGGTCTGCGTGGCGGGCAGGGTCCTGCGTGCCCACGTGACCGCGTCGGCGTTGTCCAGGTCCACGACCGTCAGCCCCGCCCCGCCCGGGTGGTAGGCGACCGCGCTCGCGCGCACCCATGCGCGGCGCCAGACGCCTGAGCTGATGACGTCCGGGTCGGTGGTGGCGGCGGCCCATCCGTGGCAAGGCGACGGGCAGGTGCAGGGTCCGGGGGTTTTCATGTTCGGCCGGCCGCCGCACGCGTTGTCGGCGCAGCGGCGGCAGTTGCCGAACGGCACCTTCCCCGCTCGTAACGGCAGCACGGGCACGCCGGAAGCTGCCAGGGACAGAGCGGCAGGCAGGTGCTCTGCCCGAATGTCGGTCAATTGCGTCATGCTGGAGGTCTCCAGTTCCGTCGGTGGATGCTGGTTGGCAAGGGCGGCCCCGGTTCTTGGCGGAGTGGGGGCCGCCCTTGGCGTAGCTAGGTGTTCTTGCCGCGGGCGAGCTTCAACGTGATGCCGCCGACTCCGATGGGTCCGGCAGCGCCTGCGATGACGGTGGCGGTGTGCGCGGCCACGTCCAGGAGCCAGGCGAGTGCGGCGACCATCCCCCAGGTGCCGAGGGCGGCGGCCCCGGCGATCGCGAACGGGATGAGCAGCCGCTGCCACGGGAACGGGGGTGGGGTGTCGTTGACGACGAAGACGACGGGCTGTCCGGTCGCTTGGGCGCGTTGGAAGACGTCGGCGGGGATGTGCGGGGCCATTTGGCCGGGCGGGGTGTGCTGGCGCATTTCTGGCTCCCTCGGGGTGTGCCGCGGGCCCGCGCCAGAGGTGGCGGGGGCCCGTGCGGCGGGGTGGGTGTGCTTGTCGCGTGGCTTGTCGTCTCTCTTGTCGTGCGGCTTGTCGTCTGCCTTGTCATGTTGCTTGTCTTGTCGCTTGTCGCCTCCCAGGTCGCAAGCCGTTTCCGGGCTCCACGGCCCCGTCAGACGGCATGTGGTGCAGCGGGGGCGACAAGCGACAAGTGATCAGCCGTTGGCGGTGTGGGAGCGGTGGACGTAGCGGGCTTTGGTTCCCTCGCCGATACGGACGGCGGTGCCGTCCTGCATCCACGTTTTCAGCCACCCGACGACCGTCTGACGCGTCGTCCCGAACGCGTCGGAGAGGGCGCGGGCGATCGCGGATGCTCCGGTGCCCTCGGGTCCGGCGGCGACCAGCGCGGCGAGTGCCGCTTGTTGCGCGGGGCTGTCCTGCTCGTCCCGTAGTGCCGACAGGTTCAGCCCAGCGGGCCGCTCCGTCCCGGCGGCCTGCTCGGTGCCATGGGGTTCGGGTGCGGTGCCGAACTGAGCATCGATCTCCTCCCGGAACCGGCGCGCCAACGCGTCCTCCGCAGACTCCTGCTGCTCACTCAGTGCCGACAGACGCAGACCACCCGACGCGTCCCGTGCCGAGTCGCTCGTGTCGTCCGACAGGTCCAGGTCGCGCATCCATGCGGTGCGGTCGGCGTCCCAACGCCGCGCGTACGCGGGCCCGGCAGCTTTCGCGGACACCGCGTCGAGCGTCGGGTGCCGGTCGGAGGTGGCGGCGGTGATCTCCCGGATCTGGTTCGGGCGGATCCGCCACCCCTTGAACAGCGCGGCCGGCGACTCGGGCGTGCTCATGAACCCGGCACCCTTGTGCGGGGCCTGGTCCACGCGCAGGCCGCGGCTGCCGGGGAACATCTTGGACAGGTCCATGCCCTCTTTCTCGCCGCCGGTGAGGGCGACGCGGACCTTTGCCTCACGGCGGATCATCAACTTGTTCAGCACACTGCCGGTGGCCCCGAGCGCGGTAATGACGGTTCGGACGCCCATGGCGCGGGCGATCCGGATCACTTCCAGGATCTTTTCCCCGAGCTTGCGGATCTGCCGGTCGGTGCTGGCCAGGATCTCCGCGCCTTCGTCGATGACGAGCATGATCTGCGGAATCTTCGCGCTGATCGGCAGCAGATCGGTGTTGGCCTTGGACAGCAGGTCCTGGTAGCCCATCTTGCGCTGCTTGGCCACGCGCACGGCCGCATCGAGCATGGTCAGGGCTTCGTCGTAGGTGCCAGCGAGCCAGTCGACGCCGGGCCGAACGGGCTTGCCGTCCTCGCGCGTGATCTCCCCGTTCAGGGCGGGCAGCACCCACGGCAGGCCGGCCGATCCGGCGTTCAGGTCGATCACCCACGTGAGCATGTCCTCGGCGCGGGCGAACCCGGCCAGGATGCCGTGGACCATGTTCGTCTTGCCCGAACCGGTCGGCCCGACGATCAACGCGCACTGCTCGCGCAGGTAGGCCCGGATCTCCTCGGCGTTCGTGCGGTAGCCCCACGGGATGCCGGTGTGAATCGAGAGCGTGCTGTAGTCCGCCGGGTAGTCGCGCTTCTCTTCGAGCACGTTGACGGTGGTCACGTCGATGATGACGCGGCCCTGGTGGATGCCGGGGCCCGCGGTGGCGGTGCAGCCGTGCGGCAGCTTGGCATCGGCGGACAGCCGCGGTGACTCGGCGGCGATCTTGTTCCAGGTGGCGCCGCCGGGCGGGAGTTCGGCGTCGATGGAGAACCCGGCGCCGGTCTTCCACATCTCCACACCGACCACGCGCACGGTGATCGAGCACACGCGCTGGACGCGGTCGACCCATTCCGCGGCGATCGCACGCCGCTCCGCGGACAGCTCCGCAGCAACGGCCCGCTGTTCAGCGGCGTTGGCCTCGTCCTCGCGGGCTTCCTCGTAGAGGGCGACGGAGCGGGCAGCGGCCCCGATACCGACACCGACGGTGGCGAGGGAGCCGAGGGCGGCCCAGGTGAGCGGGCCGTGGGTCATGGCCCACGTGGTCCAACCGGCGCCGACCAGCCAGGATGCGGCCTTGGTGGCAAGGGTGCGGCCGGCGTTACGGACGCGGATACCGGCGATGGTGTGACCCAGCGCGCCCGCGGAGCCGACCGCGAGGGCCCAGCCGGGCGGCATGGACAGCGCAGCGCCGCTGGTGGCGAGGGCGAAGGCTCCGGTGGTGGCGGACAGAGCGCCGGTCACGGGACCGTGACCGGCGCTCCAGTCCAGCACCGGGCCACTGCTCTGCTGTTTCTTGGCGGTGGCGGTGCTGCTCATCTCAGACGTTCCAGCCCTTCTCGGCCTCGGTGCCGTTGCGGGGGTCCTCGTGCCGGGCGATGTCCTGCTCGTGCGCCTGCCGGAACAGCGGCCCCATGTCCTCCGCGACCGCAACCGCGCTCATCAGGGCGCCGAAAATGTCGTTGAAGCCGTCCGCGACCTCCTTCTCCAGCGGAAACTCGGAGTCGGAACGCTCCGCGAGGATCTTCATCACGTTCGCCACCGCGGTGAGCGCGGCAGGGAGCCCTTCGACCATGGCGAGGATCTCCATGGCGTTCTCGGGCTCGTACTGATTGGCGGCCTGCTCCATCTCAGAGGCAGCCTCTTCGAACCTGAATCCGGACACGTGCTCTCCTTCACTCACAGGGGTGTTCGTGCTGGTGGGAACCGTGGCCGCGGGCCGCTCAACGCCGTCCGCGATACCTTCCTTGCCGTCCTTGGCGGCCTCCGCGTCCGCGGCGGCCTCCTGCTCGCGCTGGATCTGGCGCGCTGTCTCATCCCGGGCCGCGCGCTGCTCGCCCGCGGTGTGCACCATCCGCCGGTACAGGCGCCGGCCGGGGTGGACCAGGGCGGGGATGTTGAGCTTCCGGCCGATCCACGTGGACAGGCAGCCCAGCAGACCGACCGGCAGCGCGAGCAGCGCGGCGAGCAGTCGACGGCCGTGGAAGCGGGCCGCGGACCTGCGCAACGCCTGCCGGGCAGCCTTACGAGCCGGCGCTTTGCGGACCTGCGCCCGCTGCGCCGCCACGGTGCCGCGAGTCTTGGCGTCCCGCTTGGTGCGCTGCTTGGCGATTGCCGCGTCCCGCGCGGCGCGTGCCTTGCGAGCGGCGCCGCCCATCAGGCGGCTCGCCGGACCGGAGCGCTTGCCCAATCGGCTGTTGCCGGCTGCGGACTTGGCGTTCCGCCGGGCGTCGGCCACCGCGCGTCGGGCGTCGGTCGTCTGCGTCCGCTGCCCGCCGCGCGAGCCGGCCGCGTCCTTCTGTGCGGCCCGCAGCGCTTTGACCTGCCCCACCCGGCTCGCAGCGCCCTTGCCCGCGCCCGCGCTGTGCTTGGGCCCTGCGTGCTTGGACAGACCGTTGCCGGTCTTGCTGAGGGACTTTCCGCCGGTGCTGCCGTGGCGGCCCGCGGTGCCTGCGGTGGTGCGGCGGTGCTGGCCGGGCACCTTGCCCGACCGGCCACCCGAACCACCGGAACGCGAACCACCCGAACGACTCCCGGCGCTGCCGTGGCTGCCCGAAGCGGAACTGCGGTGCCCGGTCTTACGAGCCGCGTCACGGCCCGCGGTGCGGGCCGCGACCCGGCGAGCCTCACGGCGCGCGTCAGGCTTACGGGAACGAGCAGCGGCGACCGTACCGAGGACGACCATGCCGGTAGCGGCTACGGCCGCGGCGATCGGCCCGCCAGCCAGGGAAGCGGCGGCGACCGCGCCAACCGTGCTGTTCGCCCCGGACAGAGCGAGCGGAATGATCGGCCAGCCGCCGGGCGTGTGGTCGACCCCCTTCACGTCCTTGGCCGTGGCGGGCGGGGTGCCGGGGGGCGGGGGCGGTGTGACCGGAGCCGTGGGAACGGCTACCGGCTCAGTGCTGAGTTCCGTCATGCTGAGTGCACTCCTCATTGGAGTTGGGCCCGGCCGGGGCTGTGAGAGGTCGTCCGGCTGGGCCTGCCAACAGGGCTTAAGCGGCGCGCTGTTCGTCGTCGGGGTAGGCGCAGGGGACGCACATGCCGAGTGAGGCAGGGATGACGTATCCGGCATCCCGCTCGCACTCCGGGCAGGTGCGACGCGCGGTGTTCGCCTTGGCCAGGGCCGCCCATTTCGCCGGCGTCATCGGCCGGACGGGCTTGGCCTTGTCGATCGTGTACAGGTAGGCGACCAGCGGGCCGCGACGCTGGCGCGGGCGCTCGATCTGCGCGGCAACGCCCTGGCCGCCGGGCCGGAGATCTGCGGCGCGGAGTTGGCGGCGGGTGGCGTAGCCGTCGGGTGCCATGCGCCAGGGGTAGGTGGGGATGCCGTAGCGCTCGCCGGTGGGGTCGTACAGGTCGCGGCGGCGGGTCATCAGGCTGCCGCCACGAATTCGTTCGTACGAGGTTCGGCGCGGGCGAGTTGCCGGAGCCGGACCGCGGCAGAGGGCTCGAAGGCGGCGCCCCAGTCACCGCCGATGAACTGCTCAGCGATGTAGCGGGTGTAGGCGGGCGGGATCGCCTCGGTCAGCTCGTGATGGTCGGCCGTCCACGGGATGTCCATGGCGGCCTGCATCTCGCTCACGCTGCCCTTGCCACCGCCTTTGCCGTAGGCGGCGATGTACGGGCCGTCCCGCCACACACCGTGCCGCCAGCCGCGGACCGGGCCCCGATGCGGCCGATGAGGCGGCTGCTCCGCCTCGTCGAACCAGCCGAGTTCGAAGTGCCGGTGCCGGATCACACCCAGTCCGAACATCTCGCCGCACAGGGTGAGGTCTTTACGGATGCCCGCGCCGTTGACGTTCTCGATCACCCACGGCACCCCGTACAACTGGCCCAGCTCCCGCATCTGCGGGATCAGGTCGACGTACCGGCGGCCCTTGTTCGTGCCCTTGGTCAAGGTGCACTGCGACTGGCACGGCGGCGAGGAATGCACCAGGTGGAAGCCCTGGCACATCTCCCGCATCGCATCGAGCGCGTCGCCCTCGATGAACGTGAACGGGTACGAGGGCCGGGGCACGATGTCCACCCCGACGACCTCGAACCCGGCCCGCCAGTACCCCATCCCCGCACCGCCCGCACCGCAGAACAGGTCCAGCACGCGCGGCCGGCGCCTCACGACGCGGCTCCTTCCAGAGCACGCGGGTCGGTCACCGTGGCGTCGCGCAGTTCCTGGTAGCGGGTGGAGACCCAGCCGACCGACCAGCCGCACAGGTCCGCAGCCGCCCGCACCGGCAGCCCTTCACCGAAGGCGGCGTGCACGACGGCGCGCGCCTGGTCCTCGGGCAGCTTCTCGTTCACCGGGCCGCCGGACAGCAGCGCCGCGCGTTCACGAGCCGCCCGCTCCTCGCGCTCCCGCTGTTCACAGCGGGCGGATTCCTCACGCCGCCGCTCCTCTTCCTGGCGGCGCTGGGAAGCTTCTCGTTCAAAGCGTTCACGCTCGCGCTGCTGCTGTTCCCGCTCGCGTTCACGGCGTTCACGTGCCTCCCGCTCGGCACGCTCCCGCTCCTCGCGCTCGGCGCGCTCGGCACGGCGTGCGGCCTCTTCCCGCTCGGTCTGTTCGCGGGCGAGGCGCGCTTCGTGCTCGCGCTGTTCACGGGCCAACGTCGCGGCGTGCTCGCGTTCCGCGCGGGCCCGCTGCTCGGCCGCCGCGCGCCGTGCCTCCGCTGCCTGCTCACGCTCGCTCTGTTCCGCCTTGCGGCGGGCTTCCTGCGCGGCCTGGGCGGCGGTGATGGCGCGCCGGTAGGCGAGCCCGGTCTCTGCGGTGACGATGAGCAGCAGCGGCGCGACCGCGTGCACGGCCACGCCGACCAGGTCTTTCCTCAGCGCGGAGTCAGCGACATTGAGCGCCAGGGTCATGCAGCCGGTCATCCACCGCAGCACGACCGGCCACCGCCCGCCGTGCCCGCCCAGACGGGCGAGAACGGCATCAAGGCGGACCACGATGACGACAGCGGCGTCCACCACCAGCGGCAGAATCGGCGCGGTCCAGTCCCACTCATCGGGGGTGTGCGCGGCGGCGAGCGGAGTGACGGTGAGGATCGAGTAGAGCATCGCCCCGGCCACGATCATCCACGTCCCGACCGACAGCGCACGCTCGGCTGAACGGATCTGAACACTGTTCATCCCGCCGCCTCCCGCACCGTGACCGACGCGATCAGCAGCACCGCCGACGACGGGTCATCGGGGGTTTCGCTGTCCTCGGTCCACTCCCACCGCGCCCCGTCCGTGAGCGCGTAGCCGAGCGCGTTCAGCGCCCGTGAACGCTCCTGAACAGTCGGCACCACCGTGCCGCCACCCAAGTCACGCTCCGGCCATGCCACCCAGGTGTTGAGCAGCACCACATACAGCCGCCACCGGCCCGTGGCCGCACGGCGGGACATCTGCGCCGTGAACGTGGCAGCCATCAGGCCACCTCCGGCGCACCGACGATGCCCCGGTTGGTCAGCTCACGGCGGGCGACCAACACCCGTCGGCGCGCCCGACGGATCCGGCGCACGTCCAGCGGCGACGGCGCACGGTCCAGGGTGACGATCTGCGCGTCCAGCAGCTCCAGCTCCGCCGTGATGACGGGCATCTCGCTCTCGATCGCGCCCAGCTCCGCAGCCGTCGGCTCACGGTCAAAGTCAGGGGCAGTAACAACCGCCTGAACAGCAACGATGCGCTTCATGAGTCGTGTCTCCCTAGCAGGTGGACGGCTCGAAGCGGCCCCGGTGGTAGGACACCGGGGCCGCGCGCCGTTGGATGGGTCGGTCGTGGGCTACGAGCGACCAAGGCGACCCGACACCCTGCCTGCCGAAACGGCGATGGGATGTCGGGCACCGTGAGCGCTGGTACAGGGTTCGGATCTCCTGTTTCACACGACGCTGCTCGACCCGGAGAGGTCCGAAATCCCGGATGTCATCGCAGTTTCAAGGTGTGCCGTGCGGTTCTTAGAGCCGATGGCGTTCCCGGTTAGGGGTGTGGGCCCGGTTGTGACACGGGGCCGTTT
This sequence comes from Streptomyces sp. NBC_00390, assembly GCF_036057275.1. NCBI lineage: Bacteria > Bacillati > Actinomycetota > Actinomycetes > Kitasatosporales > Streptomycetaceae > Streptomyces > Streptomyces sp. NBC_00390. Next base: position 2,944,041 of record NZ_CP107945.1, read on the forward strand.
CTCGATCGGCTGGTCTCCACTCGCCTCGGCCGGCGTCCTCACGGCCGTGGTGCTGCGGTGGATCACGCTGTCCAGTTGTTGAGCGGCGCACCCGTTGCACGGGCACGCTGAGAACCGCGATCGAGCCGAAGCTCAATGCAGTACCTCTATTACAGGTACTGCACTGAGTTCCGTCAAGCTTGCTGACGGACTCTCCGTGTCTCGCGCCGGGACTTCTTGGCGCACCATCAGAATCGGTGCAGGTGGGGGGCGTTGTTCACCCCGCTCGTGGACACCTTGGGGAGATCTCAGTACCGTCAGGAAGTCCCTAGACGTCCCACCGGGGGTCGAGATGTCCAACGAGCGCTTAAGATCCGCCCTCTTGGCGCAGGGCATGACCGTGCAGGACCTTGCCGACGCGATCGAGGTCAACCCGAAGACCGTCGAACGCTGGATCACCCAAGGGAAAGTCCCGTATCGGCGGCACCAGTACGCGACGGCGGCGCTGCTCAAGGTCGATGTAACGACGCTGTGGGAGGACTCTCGCACCGTCGAGAGCGCCACCGACCTGAGCAAGGCTGAGATCGTCACGGTCTACCCGCACCGGCACATGGTTCCCGCCGGCCTGTGGCGCGAGATCTATGGGCGGGCCCAGTCGCACGTAGACGTTCTCGTCTACTCCGGGCTGTGGCTTTCGGAAGACCCGCTCTTCCTTGACCTGCTCAAGTCGAAGGTGCAGGGCAATACCCAGGTGCGCATCCTGCTCGGCGACCCAGGCTGCGCAGCCGTCAAACAGCGCGGCATAGATGAGGGTCACCAGATCATGGACGGCAAGATTCGCAACGCCCTGATGAACTACCGGCCGCTGTTCGCCAGTCACCCGGACATCGGCTTCCGGCTTCATGATGCGACGCTCTACAACTCGCTGTTCCGGGCCGATGACGAGATGTTGGTGAACACCCACGTCTACGGCATCGGCGCATACCTGGCCCCCGTCCTGCACCTCCGGCGCCTGCCGGGCGGCGGCCTCTTCGACACGTACGCGAATAGCATCGAACAGACCTGGGGAGGCGCGCGCCAGGTGACGGATCACGACCTGACGGGAGCCTGACCATGGGACGCATCGACTATCTGCACGACCCCGACGCCCCGCCGGCCAACTCGGTCGTGCCGTCCGTCGTCGCGTTCGTCCAGAACGACGCGGGCGAGGTGCTGGTGATCCAGCGGTCCGACAACGGCCGGTGGGCCCTCCCCGGCGGCGGACACGACGTGGGGGAGTCCATCAGCGACACGGTTGTGCGTGAGGTCTGGGAAGAGACCGGGATCAAGGCCGAAGTCGTCAACATGTCCGGGATCTACACCGACCCCGGACACGTGATGCTGTACGACGACGGCGAGGCGCGGCAGCAGTTCAGCATCTGCTTCCGGGCGCGGCCGGTCGGCGGTGACGTGCGTACGAGCAGCGAGACAACGCAGGTCCGCTGGGTTGCTCCAGCAGACCTAGTTGAACTCGACATCCACCCGACGATGCGCCTGCGCATCGAGCACGCCATGGACCGGACGCGCACCGTCCCCTATATCGGCTGACGTTTCGCGGCTGCAACCCGCTCCAGCACGCGGGCGGTGCTGGCCAGGATCTCCGGTTCGGCGCGACGGATGAAAGTGCCGATTAGGCTGTCCGGCCCGTATCGCCCAGCGATCTCGTTCACGCGGTCCACCGGGTTGGTAGGGGTCCCGTCCGGCGTGGTGTTCATGTCGCAGTAGCAGAGCGCGTCCCCAAGGTGCGGGCGCTCGCGGGGAAACTCACCCTCCAGCTCGTCGCGCAGTCCCCGCGCCTCCGCTTCCATCCATGCGCACGAGTGGTGAGCCACCAGCCGGATCACACGCACGTCCGCATCGGTGTGGTCCCGCAGGTACCGGGCCCCGTCCAGCGGATGAAAGCCGGTCTTCGCAAGGTCCGGCGCGTACCCGATGTCATGGAGGACCGCCGCAGCCTCCAGCAGCTCGGCATCCTCCCCGAGGATGAGGGCAATCGTCCGCGCTCGCTCGGCCACTCCGAGCGAGTGCTTCCACCGGCGCGGCAGCGGCTCGGCAAGCAGCGACTCGGCGAGCGGGTACGCCCACTCCGTCAGTCCTGATGCGCTCATAGCCTGGGCCCCTCCTCTTTGTTCGGCACCGCCAGCACAGTGCGCTGCTTCCCTTGCCGCGCCGCCGAGAGCAGCCCCGCGGCTTCGAGCTTGTCCAGCGCCTTGGCCACGGTCGGTCGGGAAACTCCGAATCGGGTGGCGAGTGTCGAGGTACTGGGGAACGACTCGCCTACAGCGATACCATCCGTCGTGATCACCTCGGCAAGCCGCTCAGCCAGCGGCCGGCGGTCGATGCTCTGTCCCTCTTTGATCACGCGCCATGGGCCGCCGGGCATCGGTTCAGCCACCCCTTCTTTCCTGAGCACGTTGAAAGCCCGGAGCACCACGCCACGGGAGACCCCGTACCGCTCCATGAGCGTGGCCAGAGTCGGCAGCTCCGTCATCTCAGGCTCTGCCACGACCTCAGCCTTCACGGCATCCGCGATCTTCACAAAGGTCCCCCGAGGGCTGGTCTGTTGCGACACTCGCTCTCCCTCTCCGTCTGCCGTCGTCGTCCGCGGTCAAGACTCCCACGGCCCTCCACAAGGGCGACAGCATGAGCACTGGGCCGCTGGCGGCCCGTTCCCTCCGTCTCAGTTTCCGTCTCAGTTCACCTCCGTACGTCGGCGTTCATCGCCGTTCACACGTCACGCGCGCCCCGGGTCGGGGGAACCGTGGTGAACGCCGCCAATTGGCGCCGCAGCTCTGATGCCTGCGGTCGTCGGTCAGCTAGCCGGACGTAGACTCCGAGCGTGGCCGGGATCGAACCCCCTGCTGAGCTGGTTGAACTGCAGCGCGCGGCGGATGCAGCGGGCGCGGCGGCGGGCGCGGCTGCGGCTGAGAGCGGCTACTCGCCCGAGGTGTGGCGTCTGTGGCTGGACGCTGCGGAGGCGGTGCAGGCCGCGATCACCGCTCATGCTCGGGAGGCGGGGCTGAACCGGTACGAGCTGGAGCGGGCCGTAAAGACGAAGGCGCGGCTGACGGAGCCCGAGGGCTGACAGCAGCGAGCCCTGCCGATCGCCTCGCCGGCCCTCTGCCCACTGGCAGGCGGCTACGGCCAGGTCGCCAGCTCTCGACCGTCGGTCTGGCCGGTGAGGGTGATGTGCGCCCCGGCGGTGCTGCCGTAGTCGCCGATCCAGCTCAGGAACTTGCGGTCCGCGACTGCCTGGTCTGCCCACCAGCCGTGCATCGTCGGCCGGCCGTCGATGGTGAGGGTGAGGTGGTAGCGCTGCGGCTCGGGTTCGGACATGACCTCAGTGTGGCAGGGTCGCCCCAGAAATCGAACATGTGTTTTCATCGGTGGTGAGACACAGCGCGATCGGGAAGAGGGGTGATCGTCGTGATGGATCGCCTGACCGAACGGCAGGAGCGCATCCTGCGGTGCATCCGCGAGGAGATCGCCGCCACTGGGGAAGGGCCGAGCATCCGGCAGATCGGGCAGCTCGTCGGCCTGTCGTCGTCCTCGTCCGTCGCATACCAGCTCGGGCGACTCGAGGAGCGGGGCCTGATCTCCCGCACCGGGCGCCGCTGGCGCAACTGTCACATGCGATAGGCAGAGCGGCATCGTGTCCGTTCTCCCGCCGGACCGGGAGCGCCTGCGCATCCTCGAGACGTTCCTTACCTTCAGCCTCGACCAGGTCCGCGAGAAGATCGCCTACCTGGAGCAGCAGGCCGCCATCCACCGCCGCAGCCGGCTCGAGGTGACGCCGGACTGGGTGCTGGAGCGCGGCATCGGCCAGGGCGCACCGCCGGTGGCGGTGCACGTCGGCGGCTGCCACATGGCGGGCAAGCGGGTGCGCACGCTGCAGCGGGACCAGGCGGTGCGTGCGCTGGCCGAGGGTGTCGAGGCGTGCTGCCACTGCCGGCCGGACACCGCGCTGGGGGTGTTGGACTAGCCCGCGCGCTTCTTGCTGGTGGGTTTCTTCGCCGCGGCCCCGGTGATACCGCACCGACCGAGGAGGTCAGCCCATAGGACACCGCGAGTTCGCGGCCGAACAGGCCACGGATGGGGCGCCATGGGCGGCTCGCCACCGTCGCCAGGGTCCTGCGATGGGGCCGCGGCCGGACAGACGGCGGAAAGCAGCACAAATTCCGGCAGACCTTCGCGCACCTATGGCTGCGATGGGGCCGCGGCCGGGCAGGCCGTAGATAGGCACACTCGTGATGATCGATGACTTCAGGTTTGAGCACCTGCGATGGGGCCGCGGCCGGCCCAACCGCGGATAGTGAAGACCGCACCGCACGTACGCGCCCGGGTCTTCGAGCGGCGATGGGGCTGCGGGTCCGGCATGCCGCGGATAACTGCGTCGGGTTGCGCAGGTCATAGGTCTGCCACTCGCCGCGATGGGGCCGCGGCCGGACGGGCCACGGACAGCAAGCGGATCGCTGCCCCAGCGGGCTTCGGTGTCGGCCGGCGATGGAGCCGCGGACGGATAGACCGCGGATAGGAACGGCACCCAGGACTACACGATCGAGGGCAACACCCTGCGATTGGGCGCGCGGCCAGGCAGGCCGCGGATAGCTGGGTGGAGCCGACGGAGTTGTACTGGTCGAAGGTCCTGCGATGGGGCCGCGGCCGGGAGGCCGCGGATAGTCTTCCGCCGACGGTGGCGGGCCTGCGATGGGGACGCAGACGGGAAGACCGCGGATAGAGGTAGGCCGCGAGCCCATTTGTGCGAGTGTCGCTTCCTGCGATGGGGCCGCGGCCAGGCAGGTCGAGGGCAAGCGTAGGTGCGCGTCTCCAGGTCGAGAGTGCCCGGAAACCTGCGATGGGGCCGCGGACAAGAAAGGCCACGGACAGCACTGGCTTGACGACTTCGGTCTCCAGCCCGGCGCGGACCTGCGATGGGGCCGCAGCCGGACAGTCCGTTCGCAGTGATGGAGGCGTACAAGCCTGATGCCCTGCGATGGGGCCGCAAACGGGAAGACTGCGGATAGCGGTAGTGATGGTGATGTCCGGGGTGGTGCCACCAGTCCTGCAATGGTGCCGCGGACGGATAACGCGGTGATGATCGGCCAGTGGCGGCCGCCGTGGAAGCTGCAATGGGGCCGCGGCTGGGCAGGCCGCGGATAGGGTCACGGTCTCGCCGACCGCCCACGTGCGTGGCGCCCTGCGATGGAGCCGCGGCCGGACAGACCGCGGATAGCGGCATCGAGCTGCCTCGGGTGACGTACGACCAGATCCTGCGATGGGGCCGCTGCCGGACAGACCCCGGATAGCCCGGTGCACGCCAACCCACGCCACGTCTCCTCCCTGCGATGAGGCCGCGCCGGACAGACCTCGGATAGTCCGCTTTGCTGAGAGCGTGGGCGTGAACCCGTGGGCCCTGCGATTGGCCCGCGGCCGGGAGGGCGCGGATAGTTTTCCGCCGACGGTGGCGGGCCTGCGATGGAGCCGCGGACGGGACAGACCGCGGATAGCAGGCGATCGCCGTGCAGGCGAAACTGGACGCGCACCTGCGATGGGGCCGCGGCCGGGAAGGCCGCGGATAGGACGGAGTCTTCAACGGGGTCCTCGCGCGCGGCGAGCTGCGATAGAGCCGCGGCCAAGAAGGCCGCGGATAGGAGATGGTGGCTGCTCCCCCGCCGTACACCTTGCCCCTGGGATGGAGCCGCGGCCGGACAGACCGCGGATGGTGGTGACGATGGTGATGTCCGGGGTGGTGCCACCGGTCCTGCGATGGGGCCGCGGCCAGGTAGGCCGCGGATAGGCCACTGTCGAGGTCCGGGTCGACCGCCATGATGCACCTGCGATGGGGCCGCTGGCCCGGCAGGCCACGGAGAGGACGTGCACCCGGCGATTGCGAACATCGTCGCGTACCTGCGATGGAGCTACAGCCGAACAGGCCGCGGATAGCAGGTACGCAGGGAGGGAGGGACGACAGTTCGGGTGCCTGCGATGGGGCCGCGACCGGGCGGGACGCGGATAGAGGAGTGCGGCCAAGCGGCGGACACGATCGTGTGGGACCTGCGATGGGGCAACGGCGGGAAGGCCGCGGACAGGGATCACCGCCTCGCCGAGGACGTTGCACTTCCCAGTGCTGCGATGGGGCCGCGGCGGCAGGCCACGGATAGAGTCGTTCCGATGTCCGCGGACGCTCTGCGCCAGGCCCTGCGATGGGGCCGCGGCCGGGCAGGCCACGGATAGTGACGTCGCTCGTTTCCTGCGTGCCATCGGGACGGTTCCTGCGATGGGGCCGCGGCCGGGCAGGCCGCGGATAGGCCGCGTGAGCGGCAGGTTCTGTGTCTGGCCTGGTAGTCGCGCGCTTTCCAGCATGGGCAAATACGCCCCTTTCAGGCATTACGTTTCGGTGCGTTCTGCGTGTCGCTGCTGTGCTTGCGGTTCCGAAGTGGGGGTGGGGAGGAGGAGTCCCAAGCCGAAGTGACTGTGGCGGCCGAGGGTGATTGGTCCGCTGATGGGTTCGTTGAAGGTGAGGTGGAGTCCTCGGCTAGGTCGGTTGTCGTTACGGGTCTCGCGTTTTGTCCAGCGGTGTTGGGTGTAGAGGGGCCAGTCGCCTTGAAGGATCTTGCTCTGGGCTGGGGTTGGGTGTTGGCGATGGGCGAGTTCGCGGGCCGCTTCGGTGGTGAAGAACTCAGTGAGTGTCTGGTGCTTCTTCGGGTGCCGCGCTGGGACGAAGGGGGTGAGGCTGGTGTGGCGAGTGGCGGGTTTGGTCCATTCGGCGGGGAGGACGTCGGCCGCTGCTCCGTAGGCGGTGACGCGGAGGTGGAGGCGGCGTGGGCCCGGCACGCCTTCCGGAACGCCGATGGTCCCGGTGGTGGCTTGATGGATGGCGTCGAGTTCTTCGGTGTCAAGTCCTCCGGGTGTCCAGATGATGATTTCGTCGATGCGGCGGTCGTGGTTGCTGTCCCAGGGCAGAAAGTGGGCGTGGTGGTGACCAGTGAGAGGCCTGCCGTCGGCGGCCTTGCCGGCGAGGTTGCTGTGACGCAGGGCCTGCAGGCCGTTGCCTGGGGTCAGGGGCTTGATGCAGCGGGATCGGAGAGTGTCGGTGAGTGGCAGGGTCTGGGTGAGTGGGGGGAGCGCGGGGCCGTTGATTGTGAGACGGACCGCAGTGATCTTCTCCGTCTTGCGCTTGACCTTAGGCCGGTGCGCTGGTGGCTGTGCGGGGGTGTGCGTGATGGGTGCCGCGTAGGACAGGAGTCGGCTGCCGGGCGGGTACAGCAGTGAGCGAGCCCGGACGTCGGTGGGGCGCATGGTGAGCCCGTCGAGGTCCAAGGGAATGGTGGGGGCCAGGACTTCGAGGTTCGTCCACCCGCGGGGGGCGAGGTCATCGTCGTTGAGCTGAACAGCCGGGGTGTGGGTGTCGGTGGGGATGTCGTCGGCGCTGGTCAGCAAGCGGGCTTCGACGATGCTGTCCGCACGGCCAAGGTAGGGCAGGGATTCGGCGAGCTGGGCCAGGGCTTTGGCCTGGTCGCTGGCGAGGTCGCCGAACCATTGAACGTAGATGGTCGCGTCGCCGCCAAGGACGGCGAAGGCGTCCAGGGCTAGGTCGGTGCCTGCGCTGCTGCCGGAGCGGTGGCTGCTGTCGGGGAAGTAGTGGCGGCTATGACTGAGCTGGTGTGGCGGAATGCGGTAGGCGGGCGGGGAGGACAGCCGAGCGAGGACTTGGTGGACTTGGTCGGCAGCCAGGTCGGGGCAGCGTTCTTTCCAGGTGGAGTAGAGCGCGCGCAAGATGCGCCAGGGCGAGGGGGGCAGTTCGACGGCGCCTTCGTTGACGAAGTGTCCCCAGGGGGTGGCGTGGTACCGCTTCCAGGGGAAGTGCAGAGCAAGGGTGATCACTGGGCGCCGCCTGCGGTCTTCTTCTTGGGCTTTTCGCCGTTCCACAGCACGGTGAGGGCGCCTTGGGTGGGAAGGTCGGCGATGGCTCGCGGGAGGAGTTCGGTGATCCGGGCGGTGAGTTCGGGGCGTTCGGGGAGGTCTCCGGCGTTACCGGTGGGCTTGGCGACGGGTTCGAGGTCGCAGGCGGTGCGCAGCCGCAGGCCGCCGTCGAGGAAGCTGCGGATCTCCCACAGCGCCAGCGTGGTGAGGAGTTCGGTGCGGAGTTCGCCCAGTCCGTAGGACCGCAGTAGAGCGGTGTCGATGGCGAACATCGCGCGGATTTCGCGTGCGGTCCATTCCACGCGGTGGAAGGGGACGGATCCGTAGCCTTCGCTGGTACCGCCGGCCCCTTCGCTCTGGTCGCCGAGGGCGTGCCGGACGCTGTCGCTCTTGCGTCCGCCGCTGACGGCGCGGCGAACGTCGTGGGCTTCGATGACGGCGGAGACAGCGCGGGTGAATCGCGGCTGGCCCCACCACGCCTTGTTGTTGAAGAAGGTGCCGTGCAGCAGCACGAACGGGTCCAGGCCCATGAGCGCGTCGGCCATGGCCGGGAAGTTGAGCGGCTTGTCGTTTTCCAGCCCCAGTCTGCTGGCGATGAGGTCGAGCATTTTGGTGCCGTCGAGAGTGGCTTCGCGTACGAAGGCGGAGGCGATCCGGTGGGCCTCGAGGCGGCTGGAGGTAAGGAATTCTTCGGGGGCGCTGGCGCGGTGGACACGGATGTAGGGCAGGTCGGCGATGAGGTCGACGGGCTGCTGGGCGCCGTGGTCCCAGGCGGTGGCTTCCAGGCGGTTGGCCATGGACTGCACGGACTCCACCAGGAGGGACGGGGTCGTGCTTCCGTCGTCGGCGAAGGTGTCGAAGGTTCCGGCGCCGATGTCGGGGAAGCCGGTGGGCTGGAAGGTCGACCCGAAGGCCGGGCGCAGGGGGACCTCGAAGCGGATGCGGTGGAGATCGGTGGTGATCACGGTGGTCCTTTCACGTGCACGGTCTTCAGGTGGTGACGGAAGAGGCCTTGTCGGGGCGGGTCGCGGTCACGGCGCTCAGCGCCTTGGTGCGATCGCGGGTGCGGACGCGCATCAGGAGAGCGGCGGCCAGGCGTGTGCCGTTGGTGTGGTGAGCGGCCAGGGCACCCGTGCGGTCCGGTGGGCGGCCGACCATCGGCCTGCATCCGGCGAGTTGGAGCCGTAGGAGGGCGTCGTCGAGAACTCTGGCGGGACCGGCGGCGATCAGGCGGGCGATCCAGTCGGGGCGCGGGCGCAGCGTGGCAGTGAAGGCGAGGGGGGCCGGTCCCCAGGTGGAGACCAGCCGGAGCGGGTCGGTGGAGAAGAATGGCACCAGCACGGACAGCACCGGGTTCAGTGCGTGTCCGTGGTGTGCCGGGGTGGGTTGGTTGGTGGTCCAGCCCAGGGCCATCAGGCCGCGCAGGTAGTTGGCGATCACCTCGTCATCGCACTCGCCGTCCAGGAAGGATTCGAGGGCAGGGAGTGCCATGGTCTGCCCGACGGCGAATTCCGCGGCGGGTGGTTCGGGATCACCGGGTGCGGCTTTGAGGGTCTGCAGGTGCAGGCGGTGGGCCTGGGCGAGTGCCTGCGTGAGGGTGGAGCCGAGGAGTTCGGTGCCCGTGGCGGGGCTGTCGGCCCACACCAGACGGGCCCTGCTGCGTGTCACCCGGGTCAGCAGCGGACGCAGCGCGGGCATTGCGTGCTCTGTGCGGGTCTCGGCGAGGGAGGCCAGGGCGGAGGCCAACTGCAGCTCAAGTTGGCCGACAATACCGGGCGGGGGCTTCCAGATGCGGGATTGGCGTGGCTGATACGGGGCGATGTCCTGGCGCAGGCGTCCGGAGCGGGCGACGGCCTCGTGAAGGTGGCCGAAGGAGATCACGAATCGGGCCATGGCGGTGGTATCTCTGCCAGTGATAGCGGCGAACAGCGCTTGATCACACTGGCGCAGCAGGGCGGCCACACCTGCAGGAATCTTGTCCTTGCGGCGCAGCCGGGCGAGCCACACGTACGGTTCTGCAAGCAGGGTGTGCTCACTGCGTAGGGCGACGGGGACGTCCGTGGCTCGGATGGCGATGGGGTTTTGGCCGAGGCGTTCGACGATGACGAATCGCCGGAAGGCGGCCAGGTTGCGGTCGACACCGAGGGCGGAAATGGCCAGCGCGAACAGCAAGCCGTCCTTGGCCTGGGAGCCGGCCCATCGTGCCCGGCCCTCACCAAAGAGCTGTTCCATTTCGGCGAGGTTGGCGGGCCGCTCCCACAGAGGCGCCCAGATCTCGCCCTTGGCAGTCTCACCGGCCGAGGCGGTGGGGTGCCCGATGGGGGTGGCGTGAACGCTGAAGGGCCACGCCGCTCCCGGCTCGGCAGCGTTGCGGCGGACCGCGGCGCTGGCGAACATCAGTAGACCTTCGCAGGTCAAGATGGTGCGCCAGGGATTGATGAAACCTTGCTTGTCGGGTTCACCCCAGATGGAGGCCAGGACTCCTCCGGCCCGGCCGGGATCGAACTGGCCGACGGCTCCCCGCTTGTACGGGATGTCTTCAGCGCCGGTCAGGGCGGCGCGTAGCCACGCGGCGGCATGGCTGTGGTCGGCCTCGGGGCCGAGGACCAGAGCGAGATGCTGGAGGTAGGTCGCGGACAGCTCCTGGCGGCCGAAGTTGCCGCCCGTGCCGGCCACCGGATTGAAGTGGACGTCCGGACCGCTAAGGACAGCAGCCACGTCGATCCAGGGCAGCGCCTCATCGGGGAAAGTGTTGCGGCACAGGCTGATCACTGACTGCTTGTGTTGTTTGACCCACAGGCTCTCACCCGCCCACCCGCGTGCACGCCCTTCGGCCACGGCCCTTCGGCCTGCAGCGATGGCTTGTCGCAGTACCGCCAGGCGTGGATCGTGGCTGTCCTCGATCTGAGCCAGGGCCCTTTCGGCTTCCACGCTCTTGCCGTTGCCGGCGAACCCCCCTCCGGCGTTCCACGGGGAGATGATTGGGCTTGGCTGATAAGAGCTGACGAGCCACGCCGTGAGCTCTTCGATGCTGGATGAGCTGGTCAGGACGGGAAGGTCGTCTGCCCAGCGCAGCCGTGTGATGGTGTCGTGCTGGGTCGCCAAAGTACGCAGCAGGCCGAGCGCGCTGAGGTAGCCGCCCAGTGTCGTGGCGCGTAATCCGCGCAGCGGAATCTGGTTCCTCACCACAGCACCTCCTGCTCGAATGCGCCTGCCTGTACGGGAATCGGGAGCGGGGTGGCGGAAGGCTGCTCGTCCGACGACACGGCCCGGTCCTGCGCGGACTGCGGTGTGCGGTAGGCCTGGCTGGCCCGCCAGTCCGCGACACGCACGAGCGCCTCCAGCAAGGCCAGTCGAAACGGCCCAAGCCCGGAGAGCAGTTCGGCGGTCCGCTGCGTCCAGGAAGGAGCTCCCTCCGGACCGCCGCCAAGGAAGAGCACGGACGGGTCGACGACGATGCGCGGGAGTACCTGCCCGGCCGGCAGCTCGACTGGGCCGACCTCCTCCGCCGGTTCGACGCCCAGAACCCGAGGCGGCACGCGTTCGGCCTCGCCCTGCATGGAACGCACCGACACCCGCACCTTGCCGTGGTGCGCTGCCGCAAGGTAGGCGATCAAGCCCGCGTGCTCGCTACCGTCCAGAAGGGTGCTGTCCGGATGCAACAGCGCCAGCGCACTGATCAGTTCGTGCCGGAAGTACCTGCGCTCGTGCCGACCCATCCGGTGACGCGATTTCGCCCAGGGTCCCGCGCCCGGCGGCTGCTCCCCTTCTGGACAACTGCGACGGATCGTGTTGACGAACACGACATGTGCCTTGCCCAGGTCGTGATAGCGACCTGCCAGCCGAGCCGCCTCCAGGTGTCCGGCGGACAGCCCGTCCAATGGAGCCAAACTCTCTGCCAGCGAGCCGACTTCCCGTTCGACGTCCTCGAGGTGCTCGATCAGGTCCACCCACCGGTCCGTGCAGGACGCATCGTCCTTGCCCATGCCGTCCGGAACCTGCCCAGTCCGGGCGCGGGAGAGCACCGGGCCTCGGTGCTTGAGGCCCCACCCGAGCTTCGTGTCGTACCAGCCCGAGGCGGTGGAGGCCAGCAGCACGGTGCCGGGGCGGATGTCGGCGAACTGGGCACGACGCCAGGTGCCCTCCGCCGCGTCCACGACCCACAACGGGCCCAAAGAATCCTTCACGATCGTCTTGAGGTCCCTAATCGGCGCGGCACACAATTCGTCGCGGGCAGGAAACGCCTCACGCTCGCCCGGCCTGCCGTCCGTCAACCCGCGCCACGCCACCTGGGCCGTAGTGTCCTGGCTGTCCCTGATCCACTGGGAGACGTCGATGTCCGCACCACTAAGGTCGGGCATGGTGTCGAACAACTGCTGCAGGTCGCGGCGCCGCAGGACCGGATGGACAACGGGCTTGGGGACGACGGGCATCTCCTGGAGCGTCGTGGAGTTCACCCAGGTTCTCTCCAACGAGGTGAGTGCCTCCACCGCCGTCTCGACATCCTCCTGCTCATATGGCGCGTACTGCCCCCTTCCAGAGGGAGGCGGAGCCCACAGCAGGTCGGCGCCCTCCGGAAACTCACCGGCGCGATTACACCGACCGGCCCGCTGCACCACCGAGGAAAAGAGAGCAGCCTCGGTGAACAGCACCCGAGACGAGAGATCAACACCTGCCTCAAGAACCTGGGTGCTCACCACGATCTGACCGGCCACAGACAACGGAGCCCTCAGCTCATCCATCAGCCCCTCCCGCTCAGGTGGCCGGAACCGGGAATGCAAGAGCACCACTTCCGGCCCGCCCCGGCGAACGAGTTTGGCCAGCGCCGCCTGAACCGCCACGGCGCGCTCTGCCGTGTTGAACACTGCAATCGTTCGTGTCCCCGGTACGTGACGCGCCACCAGGACCTGCGCCACCCCAGCCGGGTATGCCACCGCCGACTCGGGCACCCCCACCCGCTCCACCCGCCGCACCGCGTCCAACCGCACGGCCAGGCCACCGACCCGGTCGTCCTCCCCCAGTTCCACCACGCCCCGAACCTCGCGGTGGTCGGGCGTGCACACCTCTTGCGGCGCAAGCGTCGCCGACATCCACATCGACTTCGACGGCGCGCCCGTACACAACTGCTCCCGCAGCCCTTGTAACTGCGCCGACGTAGGCAGCCCTGGCCCCATGAGCTGCGTCTCGTCAAAGACGAACTGCACACCGCTGTGGAGCAGCCCGAACGACACCGGCCATTGCGCACGCGACTCCCCATACCCGCGCATCAACAGCCGGGACAGCAACATGTCCTGCGTTCCGACGAAGACCGCTGTCCGCGACGGATCCATACGCCACGCGTCATCGTCGCGATCCTCGCCGCCCATAAACACATGGACGCCCACCGCCCCGGCCAGACCGGCCTTGGCAATCCACCCCTGTACGACCGCCGCTGTCTGCTCGACCACTGACCGCAGCGGCAGAACGAACACCAACCACCGGGCCTCGCCGGCGCGCACGCCGGCATCAGGATGCTCCAGACGGCGCCACAACCACGGCAGCACCCCAGCCGCTGTCTTACCCGCCCCTGTAGGCACCCGCAGCAACTCTGGCAAACCCTCTGCCGCAAGCCGCTCCTGGTACGGATACGGCCTCGCATCAGCATCGTCCATCGCAGCACGAAACAGCTCTACGAATGTCCGGCCCACGCGAACCCTCCCCTAACGCTGTGTAGTTGGCAGCCACGCCGCATACTGACACGCCCCACTGACAACCACCGCTGAAAGGGCGAAACCGGCACTGCACGTTCCTGCCGTGCAGACGAACTGCGCCGCCCGTGCCACTCGTGAACGCGTCCGTACAGCGTGCCCCGACGGATCGCCACGCTGGCCAAAGGGCCCTCGCTTGTGGTGTCGATGTCGGGGGCTGGCGGGTAGGTCAGGGGACATCGGCGGAAGGGGCGGGAATGGGTAAGGCGAGCCGGGCGAAGAAGGAGCGCAGCCGGGACCGTATGGGGGAGTGGACAGCTGGCAGGGCTGCGGTGACGGCGTCCGGCATGCGGGCGGAGACTCTCCGGCACCTGCCGCGCAACCCGTGGGTACGGACAATGGTCAGCTCCAACATCAACAATGTGCTCAGCGAGATGTACCAAGTGCTGCTCAACAGCGATGCGCCCCATGGCGCCGAATGGGAGCAGGCATGCTCGCTGATTCTGGGCAAACTCGGTATGCGACCGCCCTGGCCTGCCGGCCCCGATGCTGCCGCGGACTGGCAACTGGCCCAGGATCTGAATGTCCTGCGGTCAGCTGAGCTGATGGTGATCTCGCCCTCCGCCCATGCCTCCGTCATGGCAGCGGCGGCCACGCTGGAGCCCGGCGACATCACCACGCTGTCCCGCGACCGGGACGTCGTGACACCCAAGGGCCTGCTGGTTCTGCCGGAGCCCGTGGTGTGCGTGAACCGGACCGGATCGCTGTCCGACACTGCCGCCTTCGGCTGGCAGTTCATCACCCAGCACCAGATGCTGCCCACTGCCACGTACGAGGGCGTCCGGATCAGCACCTTCATGGACCGTGATGGTCCCGTCCAGCCCGACGAGTGGCGTGCGGCGGTTACTCAGGCCCGTGCTTCTGGCCATCCCTTGCCTCGTCTTGTCCCCGACGGCATGTACGGGATGCGCGGTGACGCCGCCGTCACCGCAGCCGACGACGGGTCCACGGAGTGGCTCACCGAGCAGCACAAGCAATTACAGACCGCGCTCACGCAGGCGTCCGCCTGGCGAGCCGAGCCGGTCGCCGACATCGGGGAGTGGGCCGGCGGCCGCGTGGAAGACCCGGACGACGACTTCGCCTGCCGCTACATGTTCGCGTTCTGGCGACTCGTCGCTCAAGGCGTCACCACCACCCAGCCCACAAGCAGTCCGCCCACCGGACCCCGCACGACAGGCATCCCTCGCGATCCCGACGTCCGGGTCGTGCACCTGGCCCAGCAGATCCCGGCGCAACGCTCGAAAGACGCAGCGGAGGAGAAGCAGATCCGGACGTATCACCACCGGTGGCCCGTGCGCATGCACAAGGTCCGGCAGTGGTACCCGTCCGCGCAAGAGCACCGCCTCATTTGGCGCGGCCCCTACATCAAGGGACCGGCAGAAGCGCCCCTCATGCTGGGCGAGAAGGTGTATGTGGCAGACCACTGACGGACCGTGCCGGGCTGATGAGCCGATCTCGGCTGCCTCGCTGCCGTCGCGCTGCACGGGCGACTCGTAATGCGTGGGTCTCGGTCTTGGTTTCCCGCTGGCCGTCAGCCACGACGCAGGTTGGCGCGCGGATGGCAGACGCGGGGAACCCACAACGCAGCCTTGCCATGCCATCATGGAGAAAT
Source organism: Streptomyces sp. NBC_00390 (assembly GCF_036057275.1). Taxonomy (NCBI): domain Bacteria; kingdom Bacillati; phylum Actinomycetota; class Actinomycetes; order Kitasatosporales; family Streptomycetaceae; genus Streptomyces; species Streptomyces sp. NBC_00390. Next base: position 2,959,341 of record NZ_CP107945.1, read on the forward strand.
CCTGGAGACGATCTTGAGATAGCGGCCCCCGAGCACCACCGGAGACCGACACACCCCGACAGCCTGACCAGCAGCTTTGACATGAGTCCCAGGTCGGCGATCTTCCAGGGCCTAATTCGGGACGAAGAGGTCGTGGGTTCAAATCCCGGCGCCCCACAGCCGAGATAGCAGATCGGGCACTTCCTCACGTGAGGAAGTGCCCGATCTGCTGTGCCTGCGTGTCTGGATGGCGCTGCCGGCCAGGTGGCGCACCTCGCTCGGCCGACCGGGGAGACAGCCCTTCGACACCGTACGCCGGGGCCGTCCGTGGGCCGTCTGCGGGTGGCCGGCGACGACCAGCAACGACCAACGTCGACGGCAACCGCGCAGGTCTCCAGCCGGATGCGAACCAGCGCCGCACCTCGCCGGAGAGACGGTTCAATACCAGAAGTACTGAGACCGGCGACCAGCGCACGCCCGCTCACCAGCGCCTTCCGCGCGCGGCCCCATCGGGTCACGCGCGCCCTCTTGCTGGCATCCCGCATGACTGCGACTCTGAGAGTCCCCCCACTTGTGAACTTGTGAATCGGTTCGCGAACGACCCGATCCACCAAGGAGGTGGCTCCGTCCATGCTCGTCCGTGACGCCATGAGCACGGTGGTCCTCACCATCGGACCCGCACACACACTCCGCCAGGCTGCCCGCCTGATGGCCGCGCGCCGTATCGGCGCAGCGGTCGTCCTCGACACCGACGCCAACGGACTCGGCATTCTGACCGAGCGCGACATCCTCAATTCGGTGGGCTTGGGGCAGGACCCCGACCACGAGACCGCCGGCACCCACACGACCACCGACGTCGTCTTCGCCGCGCCGTCCTGGACCCTGGAAGAGGCGGCCGAGGCCATGGCGCACGGCGGCTTCCGTCATCTGATCGTGCTGGAGAACGGCGGCCCGGTCGGCGTCGTCTCCGTACGCGACATCATCGGCTGCTGGGCTCCGGCCCGGCGCCGGTCCGCCACACTGGCCGGCTGAAACGGGTACGCACGAGGGCCGGCCCCCTGCCCATCACCGACAGGGATCCGGCCCTCCGCTGCGCGTCAGGTGACCGTCAGCCGCGCAGTGCCCGGACCGCGGCGTCGAGCCGCTTGCCGAAGTCGCCGTCCGCCTGCCGGAAGTTGTCGATCGCACGCTCGGCGATGTCGTCGCGCGACACCTTGGCGATGAAGCCGGCGAGGTTCTCGGTCAGACGGCTCTTCTCGTCCTCGGACATCAGGCGGTAGAGGTTGCCGGCCTGGACGAAGTCGTTGTCCTCGGCGTGCGCCGGGGCCGCGTGGCCGCCGGTCACGCCGGAGACCGGCATCGGCTGCCACAGCGGACGGTCCGTCTGGTGCGGGCCGCCGAAGCTGTTCGGCTCGTAGTTCTTCGCTCCCTTGTGGCGGCCGTCGTACAGGGCGCCGTCACGGGAGTTGGTGCGCGCCTCGGTGGCGTGCGGGCGGTTCACCGGGAGGTGGTCGGCGTTGATCCCGACGCGGTAGCGGTGCGCGTCGCCGTACGCGAACAGACGGCCCTGGAGCATCTTGTCCGGGGACGGGCCGATGCCCGGCACGAAGTGCGCGGGGCTGAAGACGGACTGCTCGACCTCCGCGAAGATGTTCTCCGGGTTGCGGTTGAGCTCCAGCCTGCCGATCTCGATCGGCGGGTAGTCCTCGTGCGGCCAGACCTTGGTCAGGTCGAACGGGTTGAAGCGGTAGTTCGCCGCCTCGGCCGCGGGCATGATCTGCACCTGCACGGTCCAGGTCGGGAAGTCACCGCGCTCGATGGACTCGCGCAGGTCCCGCTGGTGGGAGTCGGGGTCCTCACCGGCGAGCTTCGCGGCCTCCGGCGAGGTCAGGTTCTTGATGCCCTGGTCGGTCTTGAAGTGGTACTTGACCCAGAAGACTTCACCGGCCGCGTTGTTCCACTGGTAGGTGTGCGAGCCGTAGCCGTTCATGTGGCGGTACGAGGCGGGGATGCCGCGGTCGCCGAACAGCCAGGTCACCTGGTGGGTGCTCTCCGGGCTCAGGCCCCAGAAGTCCCACACGTTGTCGGCTTCCTGGCTGCCCGTGTACGGGTCGCGCTTCTGCGTGTGGATGAAGTCCGGGAACTTGATGGCGTCCTTGATGAAGAACACCGGGGTGTTGTTGCCGACGAGGTCGTAGTTGCCCTCTTCGGTGTAGAACTTCAGCGCCCAGCCGCGCGGGTCACGGACCGCGTCGGCGGCGCCCAGGTTGCCGGCCACGGTCGAGAACCGCAGGAAGGTCTCGGTCTGCTTGCCGACCCCGGAGAGGAACCTGGCACGCGTCCACTGCGACACATCGCGGGTCAGGGTGAAGGTGCCGTACGCACCGGCGCCGCGGGCATGGACGACCCGCTCCGGAATGCGCTCGCGGTTGAAGTGCGCAAGCTTCTCGAGCAGCAACTGGTCCTGGACCAGCACCGGTCCGCCGACGCCCGCGGCCTCGCTGTTCTGGTTGTCGGCGACCGGCGCTCCGGCCTCCGTGGTGAGCGGTCCCTGCGTCACGTGCGCCTCCTGCGTCATTTCCTGCGTGTCCTGCCCCTCGGCGTCCTTCGTACTGGATCCTACAATGGACTTTGTCCAAGTCAATAGAACGTCCAAAGTCACACCGGGTCGGGACCTGAGTCCCGCCACTGTTAGGCTGGTCCTTATGAGTGACCTTCTCGAACGACTCCGCGGACGCGGCTGGCGCATGACTGCCCAGCGGCGTGTCGTGGCCGAGGTCCTCGACGGCGACCATGTCCATCTGACGGCCGACGAGGTGCATGCCCGGGCCGTCAAGCGACTCCCCGAGATCTCCCGGGCGACCGTGTACAACACGCTGGGCGAACTGGTCAGTCTCGGTGAGGTGCTCGAGGTGTCGACGGACCGCCGTGCCAAGCGGTACGACCCGAACGCGCACCGGCCCCACCAGCACCTTGTCTGCGCCCGGTGCGGCACGATCCGTGACGTGCACCCGGCCGGCAACCCGCTGGCCGACCTCCCGGACGCGGAGCGCTTCGGCTTCACGATCTCGGACGTCGAGGTGACCTACCGCGGCACGTGCCCGAACTGCGCGAGCGTTTAGCAGCACAGCCCCGAAGCCCCCGACGCCCCCGCGTCGGGGGCTTCGACGTCCCAGGAGCTTCCCCGCGCCCTTGCGCTTGCCTGATCCCGACTGCCGGAGCCGGGCGCACACGACGAAGGCCCGGATCCTTGAGGATCCGGGCCTTGGTCCGTGAGTAGCGGGGACAGGATTTGAACCTGCGACCTCTGGGTTATGAGCCCAGCGAGCTACCGAGCTGCTCCACCCCGCGTCGGTGAACTCAACATTACGGGACGCCGCCGACCAGCGCAAATCACTCTTGCGTGAGCTGTACAACAAGCTATGCGGTCAGCTCCTGGCGCAGCGCCTCGCGCAGCCTGGCGGCCCGCTCCGCCACCTCCGCGGGCCCCAGCTCGACCGCCTTGGTGCACCATCCCTGCCCCTCGGCCAGCTCCCCTCTGCGCGCCGCGAGCAGCGCGAGGCGCAGCGCTGCCCTGCCGTGACCCGCACGAGCGGCGCGGGTCCACCACAGGGCCGCCTCGCGCTCACTGCCCTCGCGGGCGAGCAGCAGTCCGAGGTTGAAGGCGCCGTTACGGCTGCCGGCCTCGGCGGCCTCCCGGTACCAGCGGGCGGCCTCCGTCATGTCGCCGCGGGCGGCAGCGAGCATCCCGACACGCACCTGGGCACGGCGGTGGCCCTGCACGGCGGCGCGCTCGTACCACCCCTCGCACTCGCTCTTCTCCACCGTCGACTCGCCGAGCGCCGGCGGTCCGGGCGGCGGCTGACGGGCGTCGAGCACGGTGGCGAGGCGGAACGCCGCCTCGGCGCTGCCGCCGCCCGCCGCACACCGCAGATGACGCTCGGCGCCCTGCTCGTCACCGTCCCTGAGCAGGGCGATGCCGACCTGGAGCGCGGCCTCGGTGTGACCGGCGGCCGCGGCCCGCCGGTACCACGACAGGGCGGTGCGGTCGTCGTCGCGGCCGACGTGGAGGATGCCCAGGTTGAAGGCGGCGTCGACACTGCCGGCCTCGGCGGCCTTGGAGAACCAGGGCTCGGCGCCGGTCGCGTCCCCGGCCTGCAGGAGCAGTACGGCGAGCGCGTTGGCGGCCTCGCGGTGCCCGGCGTAGGCGGCTCGGCGGTACCACTGCTCGGCCTGGGCCGTGCGGTCCTGGGCGGCACACAGCAAACCGAGGTTGTAGGCGCCGTTCACGTCTCCCGCGTCCATGGCGGCGCGGTACCAGCGCTCGGCGGTCTGCTGCTCACCGCGTGCGGCGTGCAGCGCGCCGAGCGCGTTGGCGGCGTTGCCGTCACCGTCCTGGGCAGCGCGAAGCCACCACACGGCGGCGCTCTCCTCGTCACCCGCGTCGCGCAGCAGGAAACCGAGCGCACAGGCGGCCCGGGCCTCGCCGTCCTTGGCGGCGGTGAGATACCAGCGCCCGGCCTCCTTCAGTTCGCCGCGCTTCTCGAGAATGGCCCCGAGGTACAGGGCCGCACGGCGGTGGCCACGGGCGGCGGCCTGCCGGTACCACTGCTCGGCCTCGTCGAGCAGGGACAGCTCTGCGCCCGCGGTCTCATCACCGGCCTGCTCCTGCGGCGGCGTACCGGAGTCACGCTCGCGCGCACCGTCCCCATGGACGGACGCGCCGCCGGCCTCTGCGCCCCGACGGGCCTGCCGGGCGGAAGCGTCCGGGCCGGTGCCGTCCCGCCCGGCCTGTCGCGCGGAAGCGTCCGGGCCCGTTTCGTCGCGGCGGGCCTCGCGCCCGGCGTCCGCCCGCCCGCCCGCACCCGATCGCGCCGCCCTGCCCGCACGGGCCTGGTCGCCGCCGTTCTGACCCGGCACAGCGGCACCTGGCCTGGCGGCGCCGGCAGAACGGTCCTGACGCAAGGCCCCCACGCGCCGGGCCGCGCCCGTTCCACCCGCGTCCGGCTCGACGGCATCCACGCCGCCACGGGGCCGGTGCGCAGCACCCGGCGGCCCGCTGGGGCCGTCGGTTCGGTCCGCTGCCCGCCCGGACGGGTGGGCGCTCTCGCCGCCCGCCTGGCGTGCGCGGTCGGCGGGGCCGCTCAGGTCCAGGCGACCTGCGCCCTCCCCGCCCCGGGCCCGGGCCGCCGCCAGGCGTTCCAGAGTGCGGGCGAGGCGGTACTCGGCCTCGCGATGGCCCTGCTCGGCGGCGGTACGCAGCCAGCGCTCCGCGCCGGAGTCGCTGCGGTGTTCCAGAAGGTCGGCGAGGGCGTACGCCCCCAGTGCGTGGCCCTGCTCGGCCGACTGGCGCAGCCAGTACTCGGCCCCGGGCTCGTCGCCGCGCTCGCGGAAATGCCGTCCCAGGGCGTGCGCCGCGGCGGCGGAACCGGCGACGGCGGCGATGCGCCACCATCCGGCCGCCTCGTCTGCGTATCCGCGCTGATGGAGGAGGACACCCAGGTTGTTCGCAGCGGCACGGTCTCCGTCAGCGGTGGCACCGCGCAGATAGGGCTCGGCGCCGTCAAGGTCTCCGCGGCGCAGCAGCAGCGCACCGAGCACGCTCATCGACGCCGTGTCGCCGTTGTCGGCTGCGCGCCGGTGCCGCGCCTCGGCCCCGGCGGTCTCCACCGCATCGGTGCCCGCCGCGCCGGCCCCTTCCAACGCGCTGTCAACGTTGTCGACGCGTCCGGCCGCACTGCTCGCGTCCGGCGCATCCTCCGTATGCGGCCGTACAAACCGCCCTGTTTCCAACAGTGTTGCCCTGTCCCCCATAGATTCCATCGTCGCACCACCTGCAACCCGCGTACACCTGGTATACCGCGACCAGTGAGGTCACTTCAGCGTTTTGTCGACATGCCCACAGAACGACAAGTCAAACACGTCGGCTCTCAACACGCGTCATCCGGCACGCACTTCACCCCACAAGCCACACGGAAGTGACCCCTACGACATCGGACCGTACGAAAAGGGCAACGAAAGACAGCACGAAGAGGGCCCGGATCCTGATGGATCCGGGCCCTCTTCTTCGAGTAGCGGGGACAGGATTTGAACCTGCGACCTCTGGGTTATGAGCCCAGCGAGCTACCGAGCTGCTCCACCCCGCGTCGTTGTGATGCAACCGTACCACGACGCGGGGTGGCCCCTGTTCAGTCCCCTTCCGCCGGCGGCTTGGAGTCGGACGCGGCCGTCTGCGCTTCGGCCGCGCGCTGCAGTGCCGCCTCCAGGTCCGCCTGTGCCTTGCCGTACGCGACCCAGTCCACCGGCTGCTTGTTCAGCGCCGCCTTGGACGCGTCGTACGCCTCCTGGGCGTCCGCGATGGCTGCCTTGAGCGCAGCGTCCCCTGTCGCCGGCGGGGGCTTGGTGGTGCCGTCGCCCGGTGGCGTGGTCGGCGGCGTCGGTTCCGCGCCTTCCACGCCGAAGACCTGGCTGAGGGCGTCGCTCAGGCTGTCGCCGAAGCCGATCTTCTCGCCGTAGACGACCGCCACCTTGCTCAGCAGCGGGTACTCCGAGCCGCGGCCCTGGGCGTAGATCGGTTCGACGTACAGGAATCCCTTGTCCAGCGGAACCGTCAGCAGATTGCCGTACTTGATGGTCGAGTCGGCGCCCTTGAGGTCACGGACGAAGTTGGCCACCGGCCGGTACTGGTTGAGCCTGTTCTGGACCTGCTCGGGGCCGTCCACCTTGTCGTCGGTCACCCGCATCAGGCGGATCTTGCCGTACTCGGCGCTGTTCGCATCGGCGTCGACCGCCATGAAGGCACGGAGGTTGGGCCGTCCACTGGGGGTGAACGTCGTCGTCAGCGAGAACTGCTGCGCGCTCTGGCCCGGCAGCTTCATCGACAGGTAGTACGGCGGAACCGCCTGGTTGTCCGTCTGCCGGGTCGGGTCGTGCGGCACCTGCCAGGCGTCACTCGCGTTGTAGAACTGGTCGGGCTGGGTGACGTGGTACAGGCTGAGCAGCTCGCGCTGCACCTTGAACATGTCCTGCGGGTAGCGCAGATGGGACTTCAGTTCGGCCGGGATCTCGCTCTTGGCCTTGACCGTGCCCGGGAACGCCTTCTTCCAGGTCTTCAGGACCGGGTCCTTGTCGTCCCATTCGTACAGGGTGACGGTGCCGTCGTAGGCATCGACCGTGGCCTTCACCGAGTTACGGATGTAGTTGACCTGGTTCTGCTGGGCGACCACGGCACGCTGCCGGTCGGTCAGCGAGTCGGCGGTGGTGGATCCCAGCGTCGTACGCGAGGCGTACGGATAGCCGTTCGTCGTCGTGTAGGCGTCGACGACCCACTGGATGCGCTTGCCCACCACTGCCGGGTACGCGTCACCGTCGATGGTCAGCCACGGGGCGACCGCCTCGACGCGCTCCTTGGGCGTGCGGTTGTAGAGGATCTTCGAACCCTCGCCGATGGCACCCGAGTACAGGATCTGCGGCTCGCTGAGGGCGACCGCGTACGCGGCGCGGTTGAGCGGGCCGGAGAGGTCGATGCCGCCCTTGCCCTTGTAGCTCGTGGTGACCTGACCGCCGCCGTCCTCCTCGTAGTCGAGCTCTTTCTGGGGCCCTCCGACGATCGAGTACTGGGAGGTCTTCTCGCCGTAGTAGATCCGCTGTTCGTAGTCCCCGAGACTGCCCTTGGACGGCAGGCCCGACTCGGTGAAGTCGGGGGCGCCGGAGGTGCCCGCTGCGGTGCCGGTGCCCTTGGCCGCGACCGCGCCGTAGCCGTGGGTGTACGTGAAGTGGTCGTTGATCCAGTTGCGCTTGTCGACCCCGGCGAGATTCAGCTCACGCAGACCGATGACGGTGTCCTGGCCCTTGTAGCGGTCGACGTCGAGAGTCTGCGGGAACTGGTAGTACTTCCGCTCCTGCTCCAGCTGCTGGAAGGTGGGCGAGACGATGTTGGGGTCGTTTATCCGGTAGCTGGCGGCCGAGGCGGCGTCCTTGCGCTGCTGCTCGCTCGCCTTGAGCTCGCCCGTGCCCGAGTAGTCGGTGGGCTTGACGGAGTCGATGCCGTACGCCTTGCGGGTCGCCTCGATGTTCTTCCGGATGTACTCGGCTTCCTTGGCCTGCTCGTTCGGCTGGACCTGGAACTTCTGCACGATCGCCGGGTAGAGGCCGCCGATCAGAATGGCCGAGAGCACCATCAGGCCGAAGCCGATCACCGGCAGCTGCCAGGTGCGGCGCCACAGCGTCGCGAAGAACAGCACCGCGCAGATGATCGCGATGCAGAAGAGGATCGTCTTCGCCGGCAGGTACGCGTTCGCGTCCACGTACCGCAGACCGGTCCAGTTGCTGGTCGCCTTGAAGTCACTGGACTTCACCGCGAGCCCGTACCGGTCGAGCCAGTAGGCAACGGCCTTGAGCGAGACGAAGACACCCAGCAGCACCGACAGGTGGCCGGTGGCCGCGGCGGTCGCACGGGCGCCGGGGCTCGTGATACGCAGCCCGCCGTACAGATAGTGGGTCAGTGCGGCGGCGATCAGCGACAGCACGGCGGCCGCGAAGCCGAAGCCGAGCAGGAACCGGTACCAGGGCAGGTCGAAGGCGAAGAACGACACGTCCATCTGGAACTGCGGGTCCTTCTGTCCGAAGGACACGCCGTTGACCCACATCAGCCAGGTCCGCCACTGGCTGGTGGCGGAGGCGCCGGCGATCAGCCCCACCAGCGCCGTGATCGCGAGAAGCACCCACTTCTTGTACGGGGCGACGCCCATGCGATAGCGGTCGAGGCTCTGCTGCTCCAGCGACATCGCGCTGAGCGGCGGGCGCAGCCGGTGGGCCAGCCAGATGTTCACCCCCACCGCAGCGGCCATCAGCAGACCGAAGACGGCGAAGAGGCCGATCTTGGTCCACAGAGTGGTGGTGAAGACGGAGGAGTAGTTGACGGAGCGGTACCAGAGCCAGTCGGTCCAGAACCCGGAGAACATGACGAACACCATGGCCAGCGCGGCCAGGACGCCCAGCGTCATGAGCAGGGTGCGGACACGCCGGGAGGGCCGGCCTACTCTCATCCGTGGCCCGGTCGGGCCTCCGCCGCGGTCCGGCATCTGGAAAGCCAACGTGCGCACCTCGAACTTCGCTGTCGTGTGAATCGGGCCCCGCGATCGTAGAGCCCACTCATCCAACTTGCTGAGGCTTTACCTAGTTCCCGTCCCGGGCCCGGAAGGAGGCAGGATATTGCCCATGTCCAACGTTTCTTCCTCCGGCCCCCCGATGGCCGCGAGCCCGCTCACCCGCGCCGTGCTCGAGATCGACGAGTACGCCTCCGGACTCGGCTGGGACCAGCCCGCACGGCTCTTCGCGCTCGTCGACACCGCCAAACTGCGCACCCAGGAGCCGGGGCTCGCCGCCCAGCTCGGTCTTGACGGGGGTGAAGCGGCCGCGCCGCTCACCCCGGTCGAGCAGGACGAGATCCCGGCCGGCACCGCGCTGGACGAGTTTCTCGGCACGATCGCCTGGCCCGACGCGGTGGCCGGCTGCGCCCTGACGGTCGAGCGGCTGATGCTGCCGCCGTCCGCGGAGAGCTCGGTTCCCGACGGCCTCGACGAGGCGGCCCTGGCCAAGTGGGTCGCCCGTCATCCGGACCGGCAGGAGGTCCGGATGACCGTGGCCGTGCTGCGGGACGGTGCGCGTGAGTCGGCGCTGCGGCTGCGGGAGAAAGACTCCCCGAACGAGGTCCTCACCGGTGCCGATCTGGTTCCGGGCCTGGCGGAGGCTCTGACGGCGACGTTCGAGGCGTAGCTCAGCGGCGCGGGGCGCAGCTTCCGGACCGATACCGGGAGCGGCGCCTCGTGCCGTGCCGTGCCCCGCTGCAGCTGTGCTGTGCTGTGCTGTGCTGTCAGCTTGCGGAACAGGCGGGCAGGCCGGAGAGGTCGCCCGAGCGGATCTTCGCCAGGGACGTGGCGGCATCGCCGATGGTGTCGACCTTCACCAGCTTCAGGCCGTCCGGCACGTCCGATGCGGCCGCCGCGCAGTTGTCCTTCGGCGTCAGGAAATACTCCGCGCCGGCGTTGCGCGCGCCCACCAGCTTCATACGGATGCCGCCGATCGGCCCGACCTTGCCGTTCTCGTCGATCGTGCCGGTGCCGGCCACGAACTTGCCGCCCGTCATCCGGTCCGGGGTGAGCTTGTCGACGATGCCGAGGGCGAACATCAGACCCGCGCTGGGGCCACCGACATCGGCCAGGTTGATGTCGATACCGAAGGGGAATGTGTGGTCGGTCCCGGCCTGGATGCCGACGATCGCCCGGCTCTTCCCGCCGCCCGCCTTCACCGTGGTGATCGTGACCTTCTCGGTGCCCTTGGGCTCCTTGCCCGCCTTCTCGGCTGCCGCCGCGTCGTCCGCGGGGACGACCGTGAAGACGACGTTCTCGCCGGGCTTGTGCTTGACGACGAGCTTCGCGACGTCCTCCGGCGCCTTGACGGCCGTGCCGTCCACGGCGCGGATGACATCGCCCGCGTGCAGCTTGTTCTCCGCAGGCGTGTCCTTGACGACGGAGGCGACGACGACCCGCGACTGCACGGGGATCTTCAGCTGCCGCAGGGCCGCGACCTTGGCGCTCTCCTGGGACTGGCTGAATTCCTCGGCGTTCTCCTGGGTCGACTGCTCTTCGGTCTTGCCGTTCGGGTAGAGCGTGTCGTGCGGGACCACCACGTTGTCGTGTGCCAGCCAGCCGTAGACCGCTTCGACCAGGTTCATCCGGTAGTCCGCCCCGGTGACCCGGACGGTCGTCATGTTGAGGTTCCCGGAGGTGGGATAGGTCTTGCGGCCGGAGATCTTGAGCACCGGCTCACCGCCCGCGGCCCCCAGGGTGTTCACCGTCGGCCCGGGCGACATCTCCGAGTACGGCACGGGGAAGAAAACCCCTGCGCAGAGCAGCGCGATGAAGATGAGCGTGGAGGCGAGCATCGTCGCAGTGCGGCGTGGCATGGAACGACAGTACGGGACGGGCCTGTAGGCGCACCGTCGGGGCCGGTCCGTACGGGGGCTGCGGAAGGCGGTGACGTCGGCGCGCGGTCGGCGTCAGTGATGGAGTGCGTCGGAGCCGGGGGCAGCCTTCTCCATCGCGTCACGGAAACGGGCATAACCGGCAAGCTCGGCCACGTCCCCGGCACTGCGGTTGCGCGAGGCCCAGCTCGCCCATATCGCAGCGCCTATGACGGCGAAGAGCGGAATCAGCAACCATGCCAGAACTGCCATCGCGACCTCCCTACGTTCATGTGCAACCCGCCCGAGTGATCAGCAGATTAGCCACCCGCGAATTCAACGCTCATGGCAGGGCTGTGGTTACGCAAATCGGGGCGGATAGGGCCGTCCGGGTTGCGCTCAGGACGCGCGTGTCAGCAGGCGCCCACCCACTCCTCGGTGCCGTCCGAGAACTTCTGATGCTTCCAGATCGGCACCTCGTGCTTGAGGTCGTCGATCAGCTTCCGGCAAGCCTCGAAGGCCTCCCCCCGGTGCGGACAGGACACGGCGACGACAACGGCCAGGTCACCGACCCTCAGGTCACCCACACGGTGGACAGCGGCGAGGGCCCGGACCGGGTACTCCGCGGCAACCTTCTCCGCAATACGGCGCATCTCGGCCTCGGCCGTCGGATGGCACGAATAGCCGAGGGCGTCGACATCGGCACCTCCGTCGTGGTTGCGCACGGTGCCGACGAAGAGCGCGGTGCCGCCCGCGGCGTCGTCACCGACAGCCGCGAACACCTCGTCGAGGGAGAGCGGGGTCTCGCGGATCGCCAGCAGACGGATGGGGTCCTGCGCCGCCTGCTCACCGGGATGATCGTTGGTGCGTGCCATGCAGCCATCGTGCCGCACGCCCCCGACGACGCGAAATAGCCCCATCGACCGGTCGGGGGCCGGTCGGCTTGGAGCCTTCTACAGTCCCGGCCCGCACGCCGACGGCCTCGTCGCCCCCGGCGCCTCCCCCCGGGACCGGACCGGTCCGAGGAGCCGGTCCGGCGGGCAGGTCCTACAGGCGGCGCCGTGCCTTGCGGGCACGCCGCACCAGCGCTGCGGTGCCCAGAAGCGCGACCGTCGCCCCAGCGGCGCCCGCGGCAGTGGCGTCCTTGCGGCCCAGACGGCGGCCTGCGACCGTGTGCCGGCCCTCGACCTCCTCGAGCAGCGCGGCGAGTACCTCCTCGTTGGTCCACTGCGGCCGCCAGCCCGCGTCGTGCAGCCGGCTGACGCTGACCACCCAGGGATGCATCGTGTACGCGAGGTCTCCGGCCGGGGACGGGGTGAGCCCGATCCGGTGCAGCCTTGCCGCCGCCCCCAGGGCGACCGCCGACGGCAGCTCCATGCGGCGGATACCGCTGAGCTCCTCGATCTCCTCCTGCTCCAGCCAGCCGTCGCAGCCGACCGCGAGCTCGCCCTCGACCTTTTCCAGAGCGGCGTACTCCAGGGCGCTCACGAGGTCCTCGACATGGCAGAACTGCCAGGTGGGACGTGATCCCGCGACCACGAGCAGCCGCGGCGACTCGAAGTACCGGGTGAGCGCGGTGTCGGTGCCGCCCACCAGCACGGCGGGCCTTACCACCGTGACGTTCAGACCCGGGTGCGCACGGGGCGCGCGGCGGGCCAGGCGTTCGACCTCCAGCAGGTCGCCGACGCCGGTGGCCTCCGCGGTGGCACGCAGCTCGGCGTCCTCCGAGAGCGGGATGTCGTTGTCGGGCAGCGCCCCGTAGACCATGGCCGACGTGCACAGGACGACCCGGTGGACCCCGGCGGCGGCCGCCGCGGTCAGGACCGTCTGGGTGCCCCGCACGTTGTAGGCGGTCCGTGCGGCGGGATCGGACTCGAGGTCGAGGTCGAGTGCGAGGTGCACGACCACATCGGCGCCGCGCAGCTTCTCCGCGATGGCCGGGTCCCGTACGTCGAGAATGTGCCACTGCGCCTCGGACACCTCACCGCGGCGCTCGTCGATCGCAATGACCTGCTTGACCTCTCCGGACGCGGCAAGACGCCTCGTGAGCAGGTCGCCGACGCCCGTGGCGGCACCGGTGACCGCCACGACGGGGCCACGGCCGGCGGCAGCGGCTGAGTGGTTTCGCGCTGCGCGAACCTGCGGATCTGGGGAACTCACCAGGCGTCTCCAGCGGTTGTCTTCAGTACGTAAGCGCATGACGTCTACGCACCAGGTGGCGTCCATCCTGCCGCAGGCCACGCCTCGGCGGAGCACCGAGCCCATAAGCGTCCCGGATGTCTACGCTGAGAGTGTTGTCAGGCAGTCGCCGCCGGCAGGACGCCGGTGGCCCTACGAGCCGAGGAAACCCGTGAGTGACACCCCATTCGGATTCGGCCTTCCGCCGGAGGAGCCGGAGCACGGCGACGAGGGCAAGAAGAAGAATCCCGCCGGAGGTGGCCAGGGCTCCGGTGGGTCCCCGGCCGATCCGTTCGGTTTCGGTTTCGGGGACAGCGGCGGGGACAACCCCTTCGCGGCCATGTTCGGCTCCCTGAACCCGAACGACCTGGGCGCGGCCTTCCAGCAGCTCGGCCAGATGCTGAGCTACGAGGGCGGCCCGGTCAACTGGGACATGGCCAAGCAGATCGCGCGCCAGACGGTCTCCCAGGGCACGCCGGACGGCACCAAGGACGTGAGCGTCGGTCCGGTCGACCGGACCGCGGTCGAGGAGGCCGTGCGGCTGGCCGATCTGTGGCTGGACGGAGCGACCTCGCTCCCGTCGGGCGCGAGCACGGCCGTGGCATGGAGCCGCGCGGAGTGGGTCGAGGCGACCCTCCCGGCGTGGCAGCAGCTCGTGGACCCGGTGGCCGAGCGTGTCGGCCTCGCCATGGGTGATGTGCTGCCCGAGGAGATGCAGGCCATGGCAGGTCCGCTGATCGGGATGATGCGCTCCATGGGCGGAGCGATGTTCGGTCAGCAGATCGGACAGGCGGTCGGTGTGCTCGCGGGCGAGGTGGTCGGTTCGACCGACATCGGGCTGCCGCTGGGCCCGGCCGGCAAGGCCGCTCTCCTTCCGCTGAACATCGAAGCGCTCGGCAAGGACCTCGGGGTGCCGAAGGAGGAGGTGCGGCTCTATCTCGCCCTGCGCGAGGCCGCCCACCAGCGGCTCTTCGCCCATGTGCCGTGGCTGCGATCGCATCTGTTCGGTGCGGTCGAGGGCTATGCGCGCGGGATCAAGGTCGACACGACCAAGCTGGAGGATGTGGTCGGCCAGTTCGACCCGACGCACCCCGAGCAGCTGCAGGAGGCGCTGCAGCAGGGCATGTTCCAGCCGGAGGACACCCCGGAGCAGAAGGCCGCGCTGGCCCGGCTGGAGACCGCGCTGGCCCTCGTCGAAGGCTGGGTGGACGCCGTGGTGCACGAGGCGGCGTCGAGCCGTCTGACGTCCGCCGCGGCGCTGCGCGAGACGCTGCGCAGGCGCCGGGCATCGGGCGGCCCCGCCGAGCAGACGTTCGCGACACTGATCGGTCTGCAGCTGCGTCCGCGCAGGCTGCGGGACGCCTCTCGGCTGTGGGCCTCGCTCACCGACGCGCGCGGGATGGACGGGCGTGACGCTCTGTGGGAGCACCCGGACATGCTGCCCACGGCCACGGATCTGGACGATCCGGACGGCTTCGTCCACCGCGAGCAGCTCGACTTCTCCGAGCTGGACAAGATGCTCGGTGAGGCCGCTTCCAAGGGCGACGAGGACGGCAAGGGCGGCAAGGGCACCGCGGAAGAGCGCGGCACCGGCGAAAAGGGCGACGACGAGAAGTGAGCCTGCATGACGACGCCCTGCTCGTACTGAAGGGCTACGAGCATCAGGAAGAGCTGCGGCGGCTGTATCTGGACCACCTGGCGGCGCACCCTGACGCCATGTGGAAGGCCTGCGGAGCCGGGCATCTCACGGCCAGCGCCCTGGTGATCGACCCGGACCGGGGGCGGGTGCTGCTGACACTGCACCGGAAGCTCGGCATGTGGCTGCAGATGGGCGGCCACTGCGAGCCGGGGGACGAGACGCTCGCGCTGGCCGCGTTGCGCGAGGCCACGGAGGAGTCCGGCATCAGCGGTCTGACGCTGTTGCCGGGCGGTCCGGTGACCTTGGACCGGCACCCGATTCCCGCGCCCTGCACGTGGCATCTCGATGTGCAGTACGCGGCGCTGGCGCCCGCCGGAGCGGTCGCCGAGATCAGCGAGGAGTCACTGGACCTGCGCTGGTTCGCGTACGACGAGGTGCCGGACGTGGCCGATGCGTCTGTCGTGAGACTGCTGGAGCGCACCCGCGCGGCGCTGTGAGACATGCGGCGTGAGGCATAAGGGAACGAGTAAGGGGCGACCGCTCTCAGCGGCCGCCCCTTACTCATGAGGTTCGGCTAGTTCCAGGCGTTGTTCTGGTTCTGGGAGTGCGAACCGTGCTGGCCCACGCCGTACTGCGCACGCAGCCCCTGTCCGAGGTCCGCGTTCTGCGGCGGCATGACCTCGCTGGGCTGCACGAGCGCGAAGCCCTGACCGAGGAAGCTGAGCTCCCAGCCCTCACCGGTGTTGCCGCGTCGGCGGCGCACGCCCGTCGAGTGGGTCTGGGACTGCATCTGCACCCGCAGTGCGGACGACCAGGCGACGATCGCGTCGGCGTCCACGCTGACGTACTTGTCCGGTGTCACCTGCATCATCAGCGGCTGGCCGGAGGTCATCAGCGCGACCTTGCCCCGGCCGGAGATGTTGAGCTGGTACTTGCCGGATCCGGAGATGCCGTACTGGCTGTCCACCGCGATGACTTCGGTGTGCAGCGTGGAGTCGAGCGCGAGGACATAGGCGCTGTCGACCGTCATGCCCTCCTGGTCCACGTCCACGACATGGACGTACTGCGCGAGGTTGGCGAAGTAGACGGTGCCCTGTCCCGAGCAGCGCATCAGGTCCAGGCCCTCACCGGTGTTGGCGCGAGCCCGTCGCTGGCTGCTGGTCTGGTACTCGCCGTCGAAGTCGACCAGGCCCTGGTACGCCACCATGGCGCCCTTGCGGGCGAGGATGTCGTCGTGGCCGGTGAGCGAGACCCGCAGCAACTGCGGGTTCTGCACGACGTAGCGGTCCTGGGACTGCTGCTCCGTGTTGCTGAAAAGCGAACTCTGCATGGTGTGTTCCCGCTCCCCCTCAGCCCCGGATCCGCAGGCGGTCGGTGCTGTCCTCGCTCGGCTGTACGACGACGATGCCCTGGCCCGAGAAGGCCATCTGGTAGGCCTCTCCACTGCCCCGCCCGATCAGGGACGAGGCCTTGAAGCTGCGCTTGCCCTTCACCTTGAGGTTCGGGGACCAGGCGACGAGGGCGTCCGGGTCGACGTAGGTCTCGTCCTCGCCGCGGCCGCAGTCCACGACGATCGGCGTGCCGCGGGAGGTCAGGGCGACCCATCCTGTGCCCTCGATCTCCACGTTCCACAGGCCCTGTCCGGCGAACTTGGCCAGGCCCTTGACCTTTTCGACGCCCCACTGGAGGTGGGCGTCGAAGGCCAGCAGATTGGTTCCGTTGACCGAGAGGGAGTCGTTGTTGAGATTGATGACGACGACGTCCGCACCGTAGTCGGCGAGGTAGAGCAGGCCGTCACCGGAGCACTTCATGATGGGCGCGCCTTCGCCGGTCACCCACTGGGCGGCGACCTGGCGGACGGCGGGCGGGTTGGGCTCGTACTGGACGAAGCCCTCGTAGGCCACCATCGAGCCGGCACGCGCGTACAGGTCCTGGCCTGTGGCCATGGCGACCTTGAGCATGGTGCGGCCGTGGTTCTCCATCCGGGCCGCGATCGGGGTCGGGGCGAAGCCCGCGAGTTGCTGGTTCATGTCGGGCTCCCTCAGACCTCGTACGGCTGGACGACGATGAAGTTGCCGGGCGCGCCCCGGAACTGGAGGTTCACGGTCTCCCCGCTGTGGCCCGGGTAGGCATTGCGCCGCAGCCGGACCTGGCTGGAGAGGATGACCTGGGATGCCGCCGACCACGCCACGACCGCGTTGCAGTCGGCGAAGGTGGTGGGCGTGACCGGCAGGACCACGGGGATGCCGTGGGTCTTGACGACGATCGTGCCCGTGCCCTGGAACATCATCGTGAACAGGGCGCCGCCGGGGATGCCGTGGCCCTCGATGCGACGGACCTCGTGCTGCAGCGACTCGTCGAAGGCGAGGACGTTCTCGGCGGAGACACAGATGCCGTCGCCCTGCAGCTCGATGGAGTGCAGATGCGCGCCGTCCTCCGCGAGGAACACCTGACCACGGCCGGTGCAGCGCATCAGCTGCATCTCCTGGCCGGTGGCATTGCCGACGATACGGCCCGCGAAACCGGCGCCCTTGTAGCTGAAATCGACCTTGCCCTGGTACATGACCATGCTGCCCTGACGGGCGAGGACGGGGGTACCGCCCATGGTCAGGTCGACCCGCATCAGCTGCTGGTTCTGCGGTGTCCAGCGCTGGCCCGTCGGGGTCTCGCGGTACGGCTGGAGCGCGGCCTGCAGACCGGCACCCGCCTGCGGGACTCCCTGGGGAACGCCCTGCGGCATGCCGCCCGGGGGCATGCCGGGGGGCTGCTGACCGTAGGGCGCGGGGGCCTGCTGACCGTACGGCGACGGCATGCCCGGCGGAACCTGGCCGGGCACCTGCCCCGGAACCTGGCCGAACTGCGGCTGTTGCGGCGGCTGTCCGTACGGGGACGGCGCCGGCGGCGGCACGGTGCCCGGCGGCAGCGGCGCGGCGACGGTCGGAGCGGCGTGCATCTGCGGGTTCGGCTGCGCGGGCGCCGGGCCCGGGGCGCCGAAGGCGGGCGCGGGCTGCGCCGCCTGGGGCGCCTGCGGGGCAGGGGCCGGTGCGCCGAACACCGGGGCCGGCGCGGCGGCCTGCGGCGGCGCGAACGAGGGTGCCGCGGCCTGCGGTTGCTGCGCGCCCGGCTGCTCCTCGGCGACCTCGCCGCCGAAGTTCTTCAGCAGTGCGTCGAGTCCGCCGTCGAAGCCCTGGCCGACCGCCGCGAACCGCCAGACGTCCTTGAGATAGAAGTCGCCCAGCATCACCGCACGCTCGGTGGAGAACTCCGAGCCGGTGAAGGCGTACCGGACGACCTCTTCGCCGCCGGCGACGATCCGGATGTACCCCGGGCCGACCTGCGACATCTGTCCCGCGCCGTCGATCGTCGCGGTGAAGGAGAGCTTGTGGATGTTCGCCGGGATGCGATCCAGTGTGACGCGGAACGACTCGGTGTCACCGGACTGTGCGCCCAGAAGCTGAATCGACTCCTCCGGCGACTTCGGCTGATTGAAGAAGATGAAGTACCGGTCGTCCGAGAGCTGCTCGTTCGCATCGAGTCCGAAGCAGCTGATGTCGAAGGTCAGCCCAGGAGCGGCGATCTGCACACCTACGTACAGATCCGTCCCCGGCGTGAGATCACTGATCTTGGCCTTGTGGCCGCGTTGAAATTCCCTGGCCATGCGTTACGACCGTCCCCCATCCCGAATTTGAATGCGTCGCGCCAGGCTAACGGCTGAGGCCGACATTGAGCCAAGCCGGTACACATTCGGTACAGGACCGTGGACCGTCACTCTCCGCGTGCTGCAGGCAGGTGCGGGAGACGGTCGGCGGAGACGACGCCTTCCAGGTAGCCCCGGGCCCTCTCGGTACGGGGGTAGGCCTCCAGCAGCCGCCAGAAGCGCGGGCCGTGGCCGGGTACCAGCAGATGGGCGAGTTCATGGACGAGCACGTAGTCGACGACGTACTCCGGCATGCCCTGCAGACGGTGCGAGAGGCGGATGCTGCCCTCTGCCGGGGTGCAGGAGCCCCAGCGGGTGTTCTGGTTCGTCACCCAGCGCACGGACGTCGGCCGGGCCCGCCCGTCGAAATACTGGGCGGACAACCGCTCCGCCCGCTCCGTCAGTTCGGCGTCGCCGAGGACCCGCTTGCTCTCCTGGGCAGCCAGCTTGTCCAGCATCACGCTGACCCAGCGCCGCTCCTCCGCCTCCGACATCCGGGCGGGAATCAGCACGATGGTGCGGTCGCCCTCACGGTAGGCGGAGACGGTCCGGCTGCGCCGGGCGCTCCTGCGGACCTCGACCGCACTCGTCCCCGATCCGCGTGGCGCGTGGCGTGTCGCGCTGCGCTGCTGACTCCCCGGGCCGTGCGGCGGAGTCTCCCCAGCGAGGCGAGGGGAAGGGTCGACGGGCACGCCCCGACGTTACCCGCTGTCAGGGGCGGAAGTCCCGCCTCGGGAACGGTTCGAACGTGATCCACTCCATGGCTCCACCATTTGAACGACTAATACCCCACGCCTGTGGACAACTTTTCACACCCGCCGAAGCGGCCGGGCATTCTGACACCGGTTGAGCGAAGTGCCGGGCGGCGTTCCGGTCCTCGCGGGTCCGACGTTCCGAGATCGACGGGGGAAGTGGATATGCACCCGATGATGAAGCCTGCCCTGCGGCGAGCATGGCGAGATCGTCAATCAGTGCAGTTCGGGGTCACACCCGCGCACGCGGTGACGGTGGGCCCGGTGGACACGGCCACCGGCTCCCTGATCGAGTTGCTGGACGGCACCCGTGGCCTTCCGCTCCTGCGTGAGCAGGCGCGGATGATAGGGCTGCCGGATGGCCAAGTCGACGCGCTGGTGGCGCGATTGGCGACAGCGGGCCTGGTCGACGACGCGACGGCCGGGGGGCCGGCCGCCGATGCCTTACGCACCCGGGCCGGCGCGCTCGAACGGCTTCGGCCCGATCTGGCGTCACTGTCCGTGATCCACCCCGAGCCGGGCGGCGGGATGGGACGGCTTGTCGCCCGGCGGGCGATACGGGTTCAGGTGCGGGGCGCGGGCCGTGTCGGTGCCACGGTCGCGGCGACGTTGTCGGCGGCGGGGGTGGGCCGGATCGAGGTACTGGACGGCGGATGTGCGGAGCCTGGTGATGTCGCTCCGGGCGGGCTGCCCGGGGCAGCCGTCGGTGAACGGCGGGCGGTGGCTGCCCGGCAGCTCGTGCGGCGCACCGCACCCGACCGCCCTCCGCGCGCCGCCGATACGGGTACGGCGGGCACGGGCGAGCCGGGTCTGTCGCTGATCGTCGTCGCGCCACGGGACGGGCTGTCCGCGTATGCGCCGGACCCGGCGGGCGCTGAGGACTGGATCGCGACCGGGACTCCGCATCTGTATGCGGGGGTTGTCGAGGCGACCGGTGTGGTCGGCCCGCTGGTGCTGCCCGGCTGCTCCGCATGTGCCGAATGTCTGGAACGAGGCAGGGCGGAACAGGACCCGGGGCGGGCCAGGCTGCTGGCCCAGTGGCGCTCGGGACGGCGCAGGGCGGCGCCGCCGGCCTGCGATGTCGCCCTGGCCACCACCGTGGCGGGCCTGGCGGCGGCGCATGCGCTGTCGTTTCTGGACGGTGAGCTGCCGGCGAGCGTGGGAGCCCGGTGCGAAGTGTCACTTCCCTTGCTGCGCTGGCGGTCCGAGTCCGTCCCGCCCCATCTCGACTGTCCCTGCAGCGCGGAGAGGAAAAGTGAGAGGGGGCGCACCCTGGGGTTCGGTCCGACACACGAGACAATGGCCGAGCCATCGCCGTCAACGGTGTAACGCCACAGGGCACATGCGGCACGGCTGTCTGGGATTTGGAGGGGCGTATGTCTGATCTTCCCCGGAAGGCGGTCACCCGGACCGCCAAGCTGGCCGCACTGCCACTGGGTTTCGCCGGACGCGCGACATGGGGCCTGGGCAAGCGGATCGGCGGCAAGTCCGCGGAGATCGTCGCGCGGGAGCTGCAACAGCGCACGGCGGAACAGCTGTTCCGTGTACTGGGTGAGCTCAAGGGCGGCGCGATGAAGTTCGGACAGGCCATGTCCGTCTTCGAGTCGGCACTCCCCGAGGAGGTCGCCGGTCCCTACCGTGCGGCGCTCACCAAGCTGCAGGAAGCCGCACCCCCGATGCCGACCCGCACGGTCCACGCCGTGCTCGACGAGCGGCTCGGCGACGGGTGGCGTGAGCTGTTCCTCAATTTCGAGGACAAGCCGTCGGCCGCCGCGTCCATCGGCCAGGTGCACAGGGCGGTGTGGCACGACGGACGCGAGGTCGCGGTGAAGGTGCAGTACCCGGGCGCGGGGGAGGCACTGCTGTCGGACCTGACCCAGCTGAGCCGGTTCGCGCGGCTGCTGGGGCCGTTGATTCCCGGGATGGACATCAAGCCGCTGATCGCGGAACTCCGTGACCGGGTGTCCGAGGAGTTGGACTACGGGCTGGAGGCGCAGGCCCAGCGGGAGCACGCTGCGGAGTTCGCGGACGATCCCGATGTGATGGTTCCGGATGTGGTGCACCAGTGCGACCAGGTGCTGGTGACGGAGTGGATCGACGGCATACCGCTGGCGGAGGTGATCACCGGGGGCACGTCCGAACAGCGGGACCGGGCAGGCCAGTTGCTCGCCCGGTTCCTCTTCTCCGGCCCGGCTCGCACAGGGCTGTTGCACGCCGATCCGCATCCCGGGAACTTCCGGCTCCTTCCCGGCGAGCACGGTGAGGGCTGGCGGCTGGGAGTGCTGGACTTCGGCACGGTGGACCGGCTGCCCGGCGGGCTGCCGACCACCATCGGCGCATGCCTGCGGATGACGCTGGAGGGCGAGGCCGAGGCAGTCTACGAACTGCTGTGCGAGGCGGGTTTCGTGAAGGAGTCCATCGACCTCGACCCGGAGGCAGTGCTCGGCTATCTGCTGCCGATCATCGAACCGGCGGAGGTGGAGGAGTTCACCTTCACCCGTCGATGGATGCGCCATCAAGCTGCACGGATCGCCGACATCCGCTCCCCCGCCTATCAGTTGGGCAAGCAGCTGAACCTGCCGCCCGCGTATCTGCTGATACACCGGGTGACGCTGAGCACGATCGGGGTGCTGTGCCAGATGAACGCCACCGTGCGGCTTCGGGACGAACTGGATGCGTGGCTGCCCGGGTTCCTGCCCCCGCACGAGTCGGCCCGGCCAGGGACGGAAGATGCGGACGCGGGCGCCGCGGAAGCCGGGAGCGCGGCCGTCGAAGGCTAGGGACTGTTTTCGGTACCAGCCCCTGGGACCTGGCGGGCGGCGCTACCACCAGTCCGAGTCCAGGCGTCCCTCGATCGCCCGGAGGTTGGCGCGGGCGCAGTCCTCGCAGTAGTGGTGGCGAACGCCGTTCTCCATGGAGAAGGTCCAGGTGGGCGGGGCCCCCTCGGCGACGGTGCCGCAGCGGGAACACACGATGGTCTCGGCACCCGGCTGTGCAGGGCGCGGAGTCTTCTGCTCGTCCACCTCGTGACGATACCTCCGCATCGGGCCGGGCGCAGGTGCAACGCACCGCCGTCCCAACGCACTGCGGGGGCCGGTCCGTTAAGGACCGGCCCCCGCAGGGTTGGCCGAGCCGTCAGTGCATGACGGCCATGGCAAGGGCGCGACGGGCGCGCAGGGACACGCGCTCGGCGCGGCGCTGCATGCGCCGGGCGGCGACCAGGCGCTGGGCCTGGCGTTCCGCGTTGGCTTCACGCATGCGCTCGCTCATATGCGCGCGAGCCAGGGCTTCTGGGATGAGTTGCATTTCGCGGGTCCTGTTCTGACGCGAGGTGTTCGCGCCGATGGTGGTGAAGGCTGGGGCGGCGGAGCCCTTGGGCTCGCTCGTGGAAGAGGTCATCGGGGCCTGCTTCTGGGGATCGTGCGTGACGGGTCGGTCGATGGTTCCGATGGCGGTCATGCCGCGACCGGGTTCTTGCGCGGGCGGCCACGCGGCCGCTTGCGGGCGACGACCACGCCCTGGACGAACAGCTCTCCGCCCCAGACGCCCCAAGGCTCACGCCGCTCCTTCGCGCCGGCGAGGCAGGCCTCCATCAGCGGGCAGGTGCGGCACAGGGACTTGGCGTACTCGACATCGGCCGGCGACTCGGCGAAGAAGACCTCCGGGTCGTAGGAGCGGCAGGGGACGGGTACGCCGAGGTTCTCGATGGCGTCGTCGAGCGCGGTGAGCGCGGTGAGGGGAGTCAAGGTGGAGTCCTCGGTGCAGGCGGGCGGGGAGAGAGTCTCGGAAGGCGGTACGGACGGGGCGTGCGCTTCGAGTTGCACGGTGTGTTGTTCCTCGTCTGGTCGTGCCGGCTGGTGGCCGGTTGCGGGTCCCCCGACGGTGCCGGGGGCTGGTACCGGGTGGTGCGTATCCCGAGGCCCCTTCGCTCTGTGATCCCTGGTGGGGAAAACAGAAGGGCCGCGGATCCCGGGTGGGGTTCCGCGGCCCTGAAGGCGCCGGCCTGATGCTGGATCAGGCTGGATCACTCCAGGGTTCGAGCCCGCGGAAGGCCCACTTCGTGTGGTGCATCGTCGTCTGCTGGGTTTCGGCACTGGCCGCCGCAAAGGCATAGGCCTGAGCCTCTGCCGCTGCTACTCCTGCTTCCAGTGCCTTGGCCGGTCGCTCATTGCGCTCCAGGAGGGAGAGGCCGCCCAGGCCGGACACGGGAAGCACGGCGGAGATGCCGGACATACCGGTGCCCTGGAACGCAGCGGAGAAGCCGAGCGAGCAGGCGGAGACGACCGAGCGATCGGTCATTTTGGCGGTGCGGATGAAGCTGGTCTTGATGCTGATCACTGGAATCGCCTCCTCTCGGCGTCTCGGGGACCGGCCGGGGCCGGTCTCGCTATTCGGATAAGTACAGCACGAGGACAGCGCTTCGAAGAAGCCCTGTTCTCGTGGTTAAGAACCTATGGGGCTGGCTGGGGCGCGCGCAAACTATTTTTTCGACGAGTTTGTATCAGTCACTCTCAACAACCTCGCCAAGCTCCTGACCTGCACAGATGGCCAGGACATCGACTCCGAAGCGCTCGAGCTTGCGGCCGCCGACACCGGAGATCCCCGCCAAGTCGCCCTCGCTGCCCGGCACGGCCTCCGCGATCGCCATCAGAGTCTTGTCGGTGAACACGCAGTACGCGGGCTGGCCGAGCTCCTTCGCCTGCTCCGAGCGCCATGCACGCAAGCGCTCGTACAGTGCCTCGTCCATGTCCGACGGGCAGTCCTCGCAACGCATCAGCTTCATCTCGCCCGCATCGGTCAGGGTCTTGCCGCACACCCGGCACACCACCGGGCCGCGCCGCTTGCGACCCTTGCCGCTGCCACGCTCGACCCCGCCCGCTCCGCCGGCCCCACGGCTGCCGAGCGGCACCGAGCCGGGCCGCAGGCCGTTGAGGAAACGGGTGGGGCGGCGCGAGGCACGGCCGCCCGGCTGGCGGGACAGCGCCCAGGACAGCGAGAGATGCAGCCGGGCCCGCGTGACACCCACATAGAGCAGCCGGCGCTCCTCCTCGACCTGCTCGTCCGTCTTGGCGTAGGTGATGGGCATCATGCCCTCGGTGAGCCCGACCAGGAACACGGCGTCCCACTCCAGGCCCTTGGCCGAGTGGAGAGAGGCGAGCGTGACGCCCTGGACGGTGGGCGCATGCTGTGCGGCAGCGCGCTCGTCCAGTTCGGCGACCAGATCGGCGAGCGTCGCCCCGGGCTTGGCCCGCGCGAAGTCCTCGGCGAGGCGGACGAGCGCGGCGAGCGACTCCCAGCGGTCGCGCACCGCTCCCGATCCGGCGGGTGGCTCGGTCGTCCAGCCCTTGGTGGACAGCACCGCCCGGACCTGAGCGGGCAGATCCTCGGCATCGTCGAGCAGCGAGTCGTTGCCTCCGGCGCGGGCCGCGCCGCGCAGGGCAATGCCGGCCTCCCGGACCTCCTGGCGCTCGAAGAACCGCTCGGCGCCGCGCAGCTGGTACGGGACACCCGCGTCGGCGAGCGCCTGCTCGTAGACCTCCGACTGGGCGTTGATGCGGTAGAGCACGGCGATCTCGCCGGCCGGGACGCCCGCGGCGATGAGGTCGCGGATCCGGCGGGCGGTGCCCTCGGCCTCGGCCGGCTCGTCCCCGTACTCGACATAGGCGGGCTCAGGGCCGGGATCGCGCTGGGAGATCAGCTCCAGACGGTGCTCGGCTGCCCGGCCGGTGGCCTGGCCCAGCAGCCCGTTGGCCAGATGAACGACCTGGGGGGTGGAGCGATAGTCGCGGACCAGCTTGACCACCGTCGCACCGGGGTGGCGGGTGCGGAAGTTCAGCAGATGGTCCGGGGTGGCACCGGTGAAGGAGTAGATGGTCTGGCTGGCGTCGCCGACCACGCACAGGCTGTCCCGCTCACCGAGCCACAGATCGAGCAGCCGCTGCTGGAGCGGGCTGACGTCCTGGTACTCGTCGACGACGAAGTGCTGGTACTGGCGGCGGACCTGGTCGGCGATGTCGTGCCGGTCCTGGAGGACGCCGACCGTCAGCAGCAGCACGTCCTCGAAGTCGATCGCCGAGCGGTCGCGCTTGAGCTGCTCGTACATCGCATAGATCTGGCTGATCTCGGCCGGGTCGCGCGGTGCGTCGCGCAGGGACTTGGCGACCTCGGCCGGGTAGTCGGCCGGCACGGTCTGGGTGACCTTGGCCCACTCGATCTCGCTCGTCACATCCCGCAGCTCGTTCCGGTCGAGGCGGATACGGCAGCGCGCGGCGGCCTCGGCCACCAGCTGGATCTTCCGCTCGAGGAGCCGGGGCATCTCTCCGCCGACCGCCTTGGGCCAGAAGTACTGCAGCTGGCGCAGGGCGGCGGAGTGGAAGGTGCGGGCCTGCACCCCGCCCGCGCCGAGCTGGCGCAGCCGGCCTCTCATCTCCCCGGCGGCACGGTTGGTGAAGGTGACGGCCAGCACACTGGCCGGCTGGAGTATCCCGGCGCGCACCCCGTACGCGATGCGGTGCGTGATCGCGCGCGTCTTGCCCGTGCCGGCTCCGGCCAGCACGCACACCGGACCGTGCAGGGCGGTCGCCACTTCGCGCTGCTCCGGGTCGAGCCCGTCGAGCACCGCGTCCGCCGACTCGGGGACCTGCGGGAAGAGAGAGGAGTGCGTTGCTGCTGTCACCCCGCCATGCTGCCAGGTCGGCAGTGGTGCATGCGGCCGTTGTCCACAGGGGTGCTGGATTGGTCCTACTTATGCGGGCCAATGCGGGAATGGTGGTCGGGTCACATGCGTTCTGCTCTTGGAACACCCCGCGAGACGAAGGAGCGCAGGAGACGATGCAGGGCACTGTGACGATGTACAGCACCACCTGGTGCGGATACTGCCGTCGGCTGAAGAGCCAGCTGGACCGCGAGGGCATCTCGTACAACGAGATCAACATCGAGCAGGACCCGGAGTCGGCGGCCTTCGTCGAGCGGGCCAACGGCGGCAACCAGACGGTGCCGACCGTACAGATCCTGCCCGCGGGCGGCGGCGCGGAGGTCGTGATGACGAACCCGAGCCTCGCCCAGGTGAAGCAGGCTCTCAGCGCCTGACGACAACTGTCGACGGTGCGTGCGACTGCCGTCGCCGTGCGGACATACGGCCCCGGGCTCGTCCCGGGGCCGCGTCATGTCCCGGGCCCTGCGCCCTGTGCCGGCCTGCTGCGCGTCATGCCAGGCTGCCGGGCTTGGGGAGCGGCTTGCCGTACCAGCGCTCGATGAGACGTGAGGCGATCGAGATCCCGTACGGCGGCAGCACCTCCCCGGACTCGAACGCGGCCCGCAGTTCCTCCCTGGAGAACCAGCGCGCCTCCTCGATCTCCTCACCGTCCACCACAATCTCGGACGAGGCGGAGGGAGCGATGCGCGCGAAGAAGCCCAGCATCAGGCTGGACGGGAACGGCCAGGGCTGGCTGGCGATGTACTCGACCTCGCCGACCTCTATTCCGGCCTCCTCGCGGGCCTCCCGGCGCACCGACTGCTCGATCGACTCGCCGGGCTCCACGAACCCGGCAAGCGTGGAGAAGCGGCCTTCGGGCCAGTGCACCTGCCGGCCCAGCAGCGCGCGGTCCTCCTGGTCCGTGATGAGCATGATCACCGCGGGGTCGGTACGCGGGTAATGCTCGGCGCCGCAGGCCTGGCAGCGGCGGATGTGGCCGGCGGCGGCGATGACCGTACGTTCTCCGCAGCGCGAGCAGAAGCGGTGGAGCCGCTGCCAGTTCTCCAGGGCAACGGCGTGCACCAGCAGTCCCGCGTCGCGGGGGGACAGCAGCAGCCCCGCCTCGCGAAGACCCGCCGGCCGCGCCGACTGGTCGATACGGCCGGGCAGGGCGTCCTTCTGGAGGGCGAAGTAGCGCACCCCGTCCTCGTCCGTGCCGAGGAAGTAGCGGTGGGTCTCGGTGACGGGGGCCTCGAAGGCCGGGGTCATGACCAGTTCGGTGCGGCCGTCAGGGGTGTCGTCGATCAGCGCCTGGCCGCCGGAGACCACGAAGACCCGGGTCGTGGGGTGGCTCCACGCCGCCGCGAGCCAGGCCTCGTCGAGGCGGTTGTGCGCCTCGCGGTCGATACCGCTCGGCGCGGTGAGGCCGACCGGCTCGGTGAAACCGATCGGACGGCCGTCGGCGTAGCTGTTGGTGCTCACGTGTTCTTCCAACTCCCCCGGGTGGATGGGTTGCGGTTCAGCGCAGGGCCTCGGCCAGGTCGCCCCACAGGTGGGCGGCCGCCTCCACGCCTTTGAGGAGCAGGTCCAGCTCGACCTTCTCGTTGGGCGCGTGCCAGCCGTCGGACGGTACGGAGATACCGAGGAACAGCACGGGAGCGGCCAGCACGTCCTGCAGGTCGGCGGCCGGTCCCGAACCGCCCTCGCGGGTGAAGCGGATCTTGTGGCCGTCGAAGGCACGGCCCATGGCCCGAACCACCGACTTCAGGGCGGGGTGGTCCAGAGGCGTCAGGCAGGGGCGGGTCGCCGCGCCGAACTCGATCTCGTTGCGGATGCCGGCCGGGATCTGGAGTGCGACCCAGTCCGTGATCGCGCGTTCGATCTTGTCCGGGTCCTGTCCCGCGACGAGCCGGAAGGAGAGCTTGACCATCGCCGACGACGGGACGATCGTCTTGCCGCCGGGGCCCTGGTAGCCGCCGCCGATGCCGTTGACCTCGGCGGTCGGGCGGGCCCAGATGCGCTCAAGTGTGGAGTAGCCGCTCTCACCGAGGGTGCCGTGGGACTTGGCGGTGCGCAGCCAGGATTCCTCGTCGAAGGGCAGCTCGGCGAGCAGGTCGCGCTCGGCGTCGGTCAACGGTGCGATGCCGTCGTAGAACCCGGGCACGGTGACGTGCTCGTTCTCGTCGTGCAGCGCCGCGACGATCCGGGCGGCGACGGTCGCCGGGTTGGGTACGGCTCCGCCGAACGAGCCGGAGTGGATGTCCTGGTCGGGCCCGTACAGGGTGATCTCGCAGTCGGCGAGACCGCGCATGCCGGTACAGACGGTCGGGGTCGTCTCGGACCACATGCCGGTGTCCGAGACGATCACGGCGTCGGCGGCGAGGCGCTCGGCGTGCTCTTCGACGAGCGCGCGGAAGTTCGGGGAGCCGGACTCCTCCTCGCCCTCGATCAGCAGCTTCAGGTTGACCGCGGGCGTGGTGCGTCCGGTGGCGGCGAGGTGGGCCCGCACACCGAGCGTGTGGAGGAACACCTGCCCCTTGTCGTCGGCCGCGCCGCGGCCGTACATCCGGCCGTCGACGATCTGCGGCTCGAAGGGGTCGGTGTGCCAGCCGTCCTCGCGGGCGGCGGGCTGGACATCGTGGTGTCCGTAGACCAGCACCGTGGGTGCGCCCGGGTCGTCCGAGAGCCATTCGGCGAAGACCGCGGGTGCGCCCGGGGTGGGCCAGATCTCGGTGACGGGGAACCCGGTCCCGGCGAGTGCGGTCGCGAGCCACTCCGCGCTGCGCCGTACGTCCGCGGCGTGCTCGGGCTGTGCGGACACCGACGGGATGCGCAGCCACTCGGTGAGGGCGTCGAGGAAGGCGGCGCGATGCTGCTCCGTGTACGTACGGACGGCGTTGTCCGGGGTGTCGCTCATGCTCCTGAGCCTAACGGGCGCCGACGGCTGACTCGTCGGCCGTCCCGCTGTGCGGACTCACTCCGATCAGGAGGCGTTCGAGACCGGCGCGACCGGGGAGGCCGTCGGGCCGGACGATCTCTCCGGTGCGTACGAAAACGAACGTGGCGCTCACCGCTTCCAGCGGGACGCCGTGCGCCTCGGCCCAGGCCACGCGGTAGACGGCGAGCTGGAGGGGGTCGGCGCTGGAGTTGCGTGCGGTCTTCCAGTCGACGATCTCGTAGGTGTCCGCTCCGGTCCGGTAGACGGCGTCGATACGGCCCCGGATGACGCGGCCCGCGAGGGTGAGCTCGAACGGCGCCTCGACACGGTACGGCGTGCGGCGTGCGTACGGGGTGCGCTCGAAGGCCTCCTTGAGCGCAGCCAGATCGTGCTCGTCCTCGATGCCGGCCGCGTCCGGGCCGTCCGCCCCGCCCGGCAGCTCGTCCGGGCCCAGCATGGGCAGCGGCAGCTCCTCGAACCGCGACTCGACCCATGCGTGGAAGCGGATGCCCCGGCGGGCTGCGGGCTGCGGTGGCCGGGGCATGGGGCGGGCCAGCTCCTGGGCGAAGCCGTCGGGGTCGGCGGCGAGGCGCAGCAGCTGGGTGGCGGAGAGCGAGGGCGGTACGAGGACGTCACGCACACTGGCGCGGGTACGGCGCAGCTCGCCGGCGAGAGCGTCGAGGTCGCGGTCCCAGGAGGCGATGGTGCGGGCCTCTTCCGGGGTGAGGCGGACCCCTTCGGGGGTGATGCGGACCTCTTCGGGAGCGAGGCGAAGCTCCTCCGCACCTGCGGGAGAGCCGGCTTCACCGTGCGACTCGGTGCCCGCATCGGTGTGCGGGTGCGGCGATGCGGGGTGAGCCGGTCGGCGGGTGGTCCCCCCGTCAGCAGGGCTGCGGGGGTCGGGGATGCCGAGGTCGTCGTAGGGGGGTGGTGGGGCCTCGTCGTCGTAGGGGGCTTCGGTGGGCCACCAGTCGTCCGCGTCCTCGGGCTCGGGCTCCGGCTCCGGCTCCGGCTCCGGCTCGGGCTGGTTTCTCAGGGTGTCCAGGTGGGCCAGCACGGTGTCCGCCGCCGCACGTCGGCGGGCGAGGGAGGCCGGGTCCAGGGGAAGCGGCCAGACATGGTCCGCCGCCGTCCCGTGCAACGCCGGATTCTCCGCGTCCTCGTCCGGCTCGTCCGCCCAGACCTCGATTTCGCCGTAGCCCTGCGCGCAGTGGTCGTACAGCGCCTGGAGGAACTGCGAGGGGCCGCGGCTGCGCTTCTGGCTCGGGCCCCACCAGTGCCCCGAGCCCAGCAGCAGCGAGCGGGGGCGGGTGAAGGTCACATATCCGAGGCGGAGTTCTTCGGTGTGCTGGTGGTCCTTCATCGACTCCTTGAAGGACTTCAGCCCCCTCGCGTCCCAGGAGGC
The DNA here is from genome assembly GCF_036057275.1 of Streptomyces sp. NBC_00390. NCBI lineage: Bacteria > Bacillati > Actinomycetota > Actinomycetes > Kitasatosporales > Streptomycetaceae > Streptomyces > Streptomyces sp. NBC_00390. The sequence goes on from NZ_CP107945.1 coordinate 2,989,586, forward strand.
GATGTCCGGGAGCGTCGCCGCGTCACCTCGCAGAGCGTGCGGCAGCACCTTGGACCGGGCGGTCCAGGCCTCGCGCGCATGGTCGCTCGGGAAGTGCTTGGCGACCAGGCCGGGGACGGCCACGACGTCCCATTCAAGGCCCTTGGACTTGTGGGCGGTCAGCACCTTGACCGTGTTCTCGCCGCCCGGGAGGGCGTTGTCCAGGCCCTTCTCGTACTGCGCGGCGGTCCGCAGGAAGGCCAGGAAGGCCAGGAGTGACGCCTCCCCGTCCAGGGCGGCGAAACCGGCCGCTGTGTCCAGGAAGTTGGCGAGGGTCTCGCGGCGGCGTGCGGCCAGGGCGTGCGGGGACGCGGACAGTTCGACCTCGAGGCCGGTGGTGCCGAGCACGCGGTGCAGTACGTCCATCAGGGGGTCTGCCAGCGACCGGCGCAGATCGCGCAGTTCGGCGGCGAGGCGGGCGAACCGCACCCGGGCCTCGGCCGAGAAGGGCAGGCCGTCGTCCTCCCCGCCCGCCGACTCCAGGAAGGTGTCCAGGGCGTCGGCGAGCGAGATGACCTCAGCCGGGTCGGTCCCCTCGACGGCCGCCGCGAGGCGCTGCTCGGGATCGGCGCCCTCAGCCGTGGCACGGTGCACCAGCAGCCGCGCCCGGCGGCCGAGCAGCGCAAGGTCGCGGGGACCGATCCGCCAGCGCGGCCCGGTGAGCAGACGGACGAGCGAGGCGTTGGCACCCGGGTCCTGGAGGACCTCGCACACGGCGACCAGGTCGGCGACCTCCGGGAGGTGGAGCAGCCCGGACAGCCCGACGACCTCGACCGGGACGTCACGGGCGACCAGCGCGCCCTGGATCTCGGGGAAGTCGCCCGCCGTACGGCACAGGACGGCGATCTCGCCGGGCTCCTTGCCGGTGCGCACCAGGTGGGCGATCGAGTCGGCGAGCCACTCGATCTCCTGCGCGTGTGTCGGCAGCAGGGCGCACCGGACGATGCCGTCCCGCTCGGCGCCGGGGGCCGGGCGCAGCGCCTCCACACCTTCGTGCAGGGCGCGCAGCGGCGTCGCGAGGCCGTTGGCGAGCTGGAGCAGCCGGCCGCCGCTGCGCCGGTTCTCGCTGAGCGAGAGGCGCGTGGCGGGCCGCCCGTCGGCATGGGGGAAGTGGGCCGGGAAGTCGTCGAGATTGGCGACGGACGCCCCGCGCCAGCCGTAGATGGCCTGGCAGGGGTCGCCGACCGCGGTCACCGCGTGCCCCGTGCCCTGCCCGAACAGGCCGGACAGCAGGAGCCGCTGGGCGACGGACGTGTCCTGGTACTCGTCGAGCAGCACGACCCGGAACTCGTCCCGCAGGATGCGGCCGACCTCCGGCCGCGTCAGCGCGAGCTCGGCGGACAGGGCGATCTGGTCCCCGAAGTCGAGAAGATCCCGCTCCCGCTTGGCCGCGCGGTAACGGACGGTCAGGTCGAGCAGTTCACGCCGGGCGGCGGCGGCCTCGGGCACCTTGCGCAGCTCCGCGTTGCTGAGCCGGGCGGTCTCCAGGGTGTGCAGCAGCGCGGCGTCGTACGCCTCCAGCTGCTCGGGGCGCACCAGATGCTCGGCGAGCTCGGCGTCCAGCGCGAGCAGATCACTGACCAGGGAAGGGAAGGAGCGGGTGAGCGCGGGATACGGCCCTGGCGCCTCGCGCAGCACCCGTGCGGCGAGCTGGTACCGGGTGGCGTCGGCGAGAAGGCGCGCGGTCGGCTCCAGACCGATGCGCAGCCCGTGGTCGGTCAGCAGCTGACCGGCGAACGCGTGGTACGTGGAGATGCGGGGCTCACCCGGCGGATTGTCCGGGTCAAGGGCCTCGGGGTCCGTCACACCGGCCCGTACGAGAGCGGTACGGACGCGCTCGGCCAGCTCGCCCGCCGCCTTGTTGGTGAAGGTGAGACCGAGCACCTGCTCGGGGGCGACCTGTCCCGTGCCGACCAGCCACACCACCCGGGCAGCCATGACCGTCGTCTTCCCCGACCCGGCTCCGGCCACGACGACCTGCGGGGCGGGCGGTGCGGTGATGCAGGCCGTCTGCTCCGGGGTGAAGGGGATACCGAGGAGCTCCTTGAGCTGCTCGGGGTCGGTGATACGCGCGGTCATCCCAGAGAGGCTAACGGGGACCACCGACAGCCCGGTGGCCCCGTCCGCATCTGCCCGAGCTCGCCACAGGCGGGGGCGGCCGGGTCCCGGCGACGGGCCGGGAGCGTCCGCGCCGCGTCAGGCAGCGCCCGCGCCCTGGTCGTCCAGGCCCTGCAGCTTCTCCATGTCGACGACCTCGTCGGCGGGGGGCGCCACGGCCTTCACAGGCTTGTCGTAGTCGGAGAAGACCATCGTGCCGGGCTCGTCGCCGCCGACCACGTGGACCTTGAGGAGGTAGGGCTTGCCCTCCTTGGCCACGTACATCTCGATCGTCTCGCCGTCGGCCTTCTTCTTCACCACGACGGCCGCGGGGACGCCGTCCACCTCGGCGTCGGGTCCCTTGGTCATGCCCGTGCGCTCGGACTTGTCGTCGTCCATGTCGGAGACCATGCCCTTGAGGTCGCACATCTCGCCCGGCCCCTCACCGGCGGGGATCTTCATCCAGCGGCCCTTGAGCATCTCGGCGATGCCGGCGGCCTCCTCGCCGGAAGATCCTTCCTCCTTGCCCATGGAGGTCCAGAACTTCTCGTTGCCCTTCATGTACATCACGTCGTCGGTCTGCAGCAGCTCGGCGGTGGCACCGTCGGTGCCCATCGTGCCCGTGCAGGTCCCCTTGTCGTCGACCGCGAAGTCGACGTCCATCAGGTCACCGTCCGTCTTGACCCGGCCGGCCATCCTCAGACTCGTGGCGCCCTTGGTGGTCTCGATGCCCTTGTCGGCGATCTGATCGGCGCTCAGGCCCTTGAAGGGGTCCGCCGGCTTCGACGACGCGGTCGCCGTCGGCTCCTTCGCCCCTGAACCGCCGTTGCCGCTGTCGCTCTTGGAGCAGGCCGAGAGTCCGGCGATCGCGGTCGCACAGACCATCGCCGAAACCAGGAGTCTCCGATTGGCCGCCATCTGTCTCTCTTCTCCTCTGGAACCTTCTGACCGCACCCCTATGCGACCGCCGAGAGGCCCCTTTTGGATGCACACCCGGCCCGTGACATGCATCACGCGGCGGGTGTTCACTCCACGATGTGACGGCCCTCCGGCTGTGCGCTGCACGAGGCACGGAACGAGCAGTGCGTGCAGTGCTGGCCGGCCGCCGGGGTGAATCGTTCGTCCAGGACCCGGCCGGCCGCGGTGGCGAGCAGATCTCCCACCCACTCCCCCGCGAGCGGCTCCTGCGCCTGGATCTTGGGCAGTGCCTCGCCGCCCTCCTTCTTGGCAGCGGGCTGGCGCAGCTGGACGAGTTCCGCGCCGCCGGACTCGGGCCGGTGGCCGCCGAAGGCCTCGTCGACCGCGCCCTCGCGCACGGCGAGCTGATAGACGGCGAGCTGCGGATGGCGGGCGACCTCGTCCCTGGTGGGGGTCGCCTTGCCGGTCTTGAAGTCGACGACATAGGCGCGGCCGTGCTCGTCCTGCTCGACGCGGTCCATGGAGCCGCGGATACGGACCTCGTACTCACCGGCTTCGAGCGTCACGTCGAAGTCGTGCTCGGTGGCGGCGGGTTCCCGGCCGCCACGGTCCATGACGTGCCAGCGCAGGAAGCGCTCGAGCGCCAGGCGCGCGTGCTCCTTCTCCTGCTGCGACTTCCAGGGGGCGTCGAAGACGAGCGCGTCCCAGACGGAGTCGAGGCGTGCCATGAGGACCCCGAGATCCGCGGGGGTCCGCCCGGACGCGACCTCGTCCGCGAGCACGTGCACCACGTTGCCGAAGCCCTGGGCCGCGGTGGCGGGTGTGTCGGCCTTCACCTCGCGTCCCAGGAACCACTGCAGAGCACAGGTGTTGGCCAGCTGGTCGAGCGCGCTGCCGGAGAGGGTGACGGGCTGGTCGCGGTCGCGCAGCGGGACGGCGCTGTGTGTGGCGTCGTACAGACCCCACCAGCTGTAGGGGTGCGCGGCCGGGACCAGCGGCTGGTCCTCGTCGTCCGTGAGCGCGGCGAGGCGCGCGAGGCGACGGGCCGCGGCATCGCGCAGCTGCGGGGTCGCGGCCGGGTCCACGGTGGTGGCACGCAGCTCGGCGACGAGCGCGGCGACGGCGAGGGGGCGGCGCGGGCGGCCGGTGATGTCGCGCGGCTCGACGCCGAGTTCGGTGAGGAAGCGGGAGGGCTGGTCACCGTCGTCGGCGGGCGCCTTGACGGCCGTGACCACGAGCCGGTGGCGGGCGCGGGTGGCGGCGACGTAGAAGAGGCGCCGCTCCTCGGCGAGCAGCGCTCCGGGCGTGAGGGGCTCGGCGAGTCCGTCACGGCCGATGCGGTCGGCCTCCAGAAGGGATCCGCGCCGGCGCAGGTCGGGCCACAGACCCTCCTGTACGCCGGCGACGACGACCAGGCTCCATTCGAGGCCCTTGGAGCGGTGGGCGGTCATCAGGCGTACGGAGTCGGGCCGCACCTCCCGCCTGGTGAGCGTGTCGGCGGCGATGTCCTGGGCGTCGAGCTCCTCGAGGAAGTTCAGCGCGCCCCGGCCGCCGGTGCGCTCCTCGGCACGCGCCGCGGTCTCGAACAGGGCGCAGACGGCGTCGAGATCCCGGTCCGCGTTACGTCCTGCCGCACCCCCGCGGCGGGCTGCGCGCTCCAGGCGCTGCGGCCAGGGGGTGCCGTCCCACAGCTGCCAGAGCGCTTCCTCGGCCGTGCCTCCCCCGGCGAGCAGCTCCCGCGCCTTGCGCAGCAGCGCACCGAGCCGTTGCGCGCCGCGGGCGTACGCGGGGTCGTGAGCGACGAGGCGCTCGGGCTCGGCGAGGGCGCGGGCGATCAGCTCGTCCGACGGCGGGGGTACGCGGTTACCGCCTGCGCGCTCCTCGTCACGCAGAGCCCGGCCGAGACGCCGGAGGTCGGCGGTGTCCATGCCGCCGAGGGGGGAAGTGAGCAGAGCGACGGCGGTCTCGGTACCGAGCCAGCAGGGGCCGCTCCCCGACGCCGCGCCGTCCTGGCTCACGGGATCCGCTGCCTGCACCGCGACACCGCCGTCCGCCGCCGTGCTGAGCCCGACGGGGGCGGCTTCGCCGGCTCCCCGGCCCGCCGGGTCCGCGGTCGTCGTGGCAGGCAGTGCCTCCGCTCCGCCACCGGGCCGGCCGTCACGGGCCGAGTCCTTCGCCGAGCCGTCCCCGCCCGTGGCAGAGGGCAGCCGTCCGGCCTCTGGTGAGGCCTTTGCGACATCCGGTCCTGCGCCGTGGGCCGGCGCCGAGGCGTGCGCGGGACCGGAGACCTGGAGCCGGTGCCCCGCGCCGGGGCGGTCGTCAGGAGTCTGCGGCGACGGCTCCCCGGCTGCCGCAGAGGCTTCGCCCCGGGCTGCCCGACGCCCCTCGCCCGTGGCCTGGTCCCCTTCGGCCGTGGCCTGGCCCTCTTCGGCCGTGGCCGACGCCGCCCTCGGTGTCACCGCTGCCGTGGCCACCGCTCTCAGAGCCGTCAGCAGCGGGGCCACCGCGGGCTCGTGGCGCAGCGCCACATCGTCGCCGTCGACCTCCAGGGGGACACCCGCCGAGGTCAGAGCGCGGCGGACGGCCGGGATCGAGCGCGCGCCGGCGCGCACCAGGACCGCCATGTCCTTCCAGGGGACACCGTCCTCCAGGTGGGCACGGCGCAGGATGTCGGCGATGTTGTCGAGTTCCGTCGAGGCCGTCGGGTACGTGTACGCCTCGACGCGGCCGCCCTCGCGCACGGCCCCGAGCTCGCGGTGGGCCCGGACCTTGTCCGCGGGAAGGCGGGTCAGCGGCATCCGGCGGGTCAGCAGCCGGGTCGCGGCGAGCAGCTGCGCACCGCTGCGCCGGGATGTGCCGAGCACCGCCACCTGCGACGGCGTCCCGTCCGTGTGGCGGAAGGTGTCCGGGAAGTCGAGGATGCCGTTCACGTCCGCGCCCCGGAACGCGTAGATGGACTGGTCCGGGTCGCCGAACGCCACCAGCGTCCGCCCACCGCCCGCGAGGGCCCGGAGCAGCCGCACCTGGGCCGGGTCGGTGTCCTGGTACTCGTCGACGAAGACCGCGTCGTAGGGGAAGTCGTACGGCGCGGCGCTCCGCTCGGCCAGCAGCACCGCACGGTGCACCAGTTCCGCGTAGTCGAGCACTCCTTGCAGGTCCAGGACGTCGAGATACTCGGCGAGGAACGCCGCGGCCGCCCCCCAGTCGGGACGGCCGGTGCGAGCGGCGAAGCGGGCGAGTGAGTCCGGGCCGAGACCGAGCTCGCGGCTGCGGGCGAGCACGGCCCGCACCTCGTCCGCGAAGCCTCGCGTGGTGAGGCAGGCCCGCAGCTCGTTTGGCCAGCGGATGCCCGGCACACCGGCGCGCTCCGGACCGATGTGCCCCGCGAGCAGCTCGCGTACGGCGACGTCCTGCTCGGGACCGGACAGCAGCCGCAGCGGTTCGGAGAACAGATCGGCGTCCTGGTGGGCCCGGACCAGGGCATAGCAGAAGGAGTGGAAGGTGGTCGCCTGCGGCCCCTGCCTGCCACCGAGCCGCAGCGCCGTCCGGTCTCGCAGATCGACGGCCGCTCTGCGGCTGAAGGTGAGCACGAGGATCCGGGCCGGATCCGCGCCCCTGGCGATGTGTGCGGCGACGGCCTCCACCAGCGTGGTCGTCTTGCCCGTGCCGGGCCCGGCGAGAACCAGCAGCGGCCCTGCCCGATGGTCAACCACGGCCCGCTGGGCTGCGTCCAGGAGGGGGGGATCCACCGGGCCGGGAGGGGTACGCACCAGTCGGTACGCGCCCGGGGGCCTCCCCCTGCGTCCTTGCGGGCGTGGGGGAACCCCCTGCCGTACCTGCTGCGGGTACGACGTACGCCCGGTGGTGGAGGAGGAGCTCACGTGGTTCGCCGGTCCTGGTGGGTGTGCTGGTGATGAGAATGCGCATCGTGACGCGCGCTGACGACGCTACGCCAGGGCGGGGAGCGCCGACGGCGGGTCCGCCGCGTACCTCCTGCGGTCCCGCGGTTCCCCGCGGCCGCGCCGCTTGGCGGAAGCTGTCATATGTGAGTTCCGTCGCTGCCGTCGCCCGCTGTTTCCGGGTGGACTCCGTCCCACCGCGCCCGTCGCATGTCGATGCGCGGCACGTGGTCGTCGGCACCCCGCGGGGCGTCGCGCAGCGGGGTTCCCTCGGCGCGGTAGTGCTGCAGGGCCTCGATCTCATGGCCGGGCAGCACAGTGCCGTCCGCCCGGACGACCCGCCACCACGGCACCGCCCCGCCGTACAGCGCCATCGCCCGGCCGACCTGGCGCGGCCCGCCCTCGCCCAGCCATTCGGCGATGTCCCCGTATGTCATCACCCGGCCCGATGGGATCAGGTCGGCAACCTCCAGCACCCGCTCGGCATATTCGGGATACTCGGCGTACTGCGGCAGCTCCTCCATCCGACCCATCCTGCCGCACGCCACCGACAGGGCCCCGGACAAGGGGCGAATCAGGCCATGCGGGACAAAGGGCCGAGTCTTGCACACCTCGCGCCCCCGCAATGCACCCTGATACCCCCCACTGTCGTCCGGTCGTGCCACCATCGTGCGGGCGGTGACTGGTGATACGAGATCAAGAAGAGACCGAGACGGCGAAGGAGCAGGGCGTGCAGCCTTCGAAGGCGGCAAGCAGCCCTGAGCCCGAGTCGCGCCCGGAATCTCCCGTTCCACCGGCCGCCGACGGCCGGCCCGGCGCCGATCCGTCGAAGGGCGAGCGGTCGAACGGCGAGCGGTCGAACGGCGAGCGGTCGAAGGACGAGTCGCCGAGCCCGAAGCAGTCGACCGCCGAGCAGCCGGACGCGAAGCACCCGGCCGGGGCGATGCCCCACGGGGCCCACCCGTGCACCGACCCCGAGGTGATCCGCGCCGACCGGGTATCCGGCGACGAGCCGCTGCTGCCCGCCCGCGTGCACCGGCCCTCCGACCTGATGCGGCTGCTCATCGGCGTCCTCGCGATCGCCCTGGTGCTCGCCGTCGCCGCCTTCGCGCACGGCACCACGTCCGGTCTCGAGCAGGACATCAGCAAGGGCACCGGCCAGGCCCCCGACCTGCTGGTCAAGATGGCCGGTCTTGTGTCGAGCATCGCCGTCCTGCTCGTCCCGGTCGCCTTCGCCATCGAGCGGCTGATCAAACGCGACGGCCTGCGCATCGCCGACGGCGTACTCGCCGCGGTGCTCGCCCACGGCGTCACCCTCGCCACCGACCTCTGGGTCGCCAGGAGCGCGCCCGACACCCTCCAGGACGCGCTGACCCAGGCCCAGACCGGCGGCGAGCTGACCGATCCCGTGCACGGCTACCTCGCGCCCGTCATCGCCTACATGACCGCCGTCGGCATGGCCCGCAGACCCCGCTGGCGCGTCGTGCTCTGGGTGGTCCTCCTGCTCGACGCCTTCGCGATGCTGGTCGCCGGGTACACCACCCCGTTCTCGATCATCCTCACCGTGCTGCTCGGCTGGACCGTCGCCTACGGCACGCTGTACGCCGTCGGCTCGCCCAATGTGCGCCCCACCGGGCAGACCCTGCTCGCCGGCCTGCGCCGTGTCGGCTTCCGCCCGGTGACGGCCATGCGCGCCGAGGAGAGCGGGCACGACACCGCCGACCAGGGCGACCGCGGCCGCCGCTATCTGGTGACCCTGGAGGACGGGCCCCCGCTCGACGTCACCGTCGTCGACCGCGAGCAGCAGGCGCAGGGCTTCTTCTACCGGGTGTGGCGCCGGCTGACGCTGCGCTCGATCACGACCCGCCGCTCCATCCAGTCGCTGCGCCAGGCCCTGGAGCAGGAGGCGCTGCTGGCGTACGCGGCGATCGCCGCCGGAGCCAACGCCCCCAAGCTGATCGCCACTTCCGAGCTCGGCCCGGACGCGGTGATGCTGGTGTACGAGCACCTCGGCGGGCGGACCCTGGACTCGCTGGACGACGGCGAGATCACCGACGACGTGGTGCGCGGCACCTGGCGCCAGGTCCAGGCGCTCCAGTCGCGGCGCATCGCGCACCGCAGGCTCACCGGGGACTCGATCCTGCTCGACGCGGACGGCCGGGTGATCCTCACGGATCTGCGCGGCGGCGAGATCGCGGCAGGTGACGTGGTCCTGCGCATGGACATCGCGCAACTGCTGACCACCCTGGGGCTGCGGATCGGCGCCGAACGCGCCGTCGCCGGTGCCGTCGCCGTGCTCGGCCCCGACGCGGTCGCCGACTGTCTGCCCCTGCTCCAGCCGATCGCGCTCAGCCGCTCGTCCCGGGCGACGTTGCGCAGGCTCGCGCGCGAACGGTCCCAGCGCGAGCGCGAGGCGGTGCTGGAGGCATCGGCGTCCGCGCGGCAGGCCCGGGCGCACGAGGAGCCGGCCGACGACGACCGCAGGGCGGCTCGCAAGACCGAGCGCGCCGAGAAGCAGGCCGACAAACGGGCCATGGACGTGGCCATGGAAGGCGCGCGCGAGGAGGATCTGCTGACCCAGATCCGCCACCAGGTGCTGCTGATCAGGCCGCAGGCCCCCGTCGAGCCGGTCCGCCTGGAGCGGATCAAGCCGCGCACCCTCGTCAGCCTCCTCGCCGGTGCGGTCGCCGCGTACTTCCTGCTCTCGCAGCTCGCCGGCATCGACTTCGGCACGATCTTCTCGCAGGCCCACTGGGGGTGGGTGGCGGCGGCGGTGGCGTTCTCCGCGCTCAGCTACCTGGCCGCCGCGATGAGCCTGCTGGGCTTCGTACCCGAGCGGGTCGGCTTCGTGCGTACCGTCCTCGCGCAGGTCGCCGGGTCCTTCGTCAAGATCGTCGCCCCGGCGGCGGTCGGCGGGGTCGCCCTCAACACACGCTTCCTGCAGCGCTCCGGTGTACGACCCGGACTGGCCGTGGCGAGCGTGGGCGCCTCACAGCTGTTCGGTCTCGGCGCGCACATCCTCCTGCTGCTGTCTTTCGGCTATCTGACGGGTACGGAGCGGACGGCGTCGTTCACCCCGTCGAGGACGGTGATCGCCGGTCTGCTGACGGTCGCCGTGCTGGTGCTGGTGGTCACGGCGATCCCGTTCCTGCGGAAGTTCGTCTCGACGCGCCTGCGCTCGCTGTTCGCGGGCGTGGTGCCGCGCATGCTCGACGTGCTGCAGCGGCCGGTGAAGCTGCTCACCGGCATCGGCGGCATGCTGCTGCTCACCGGTGTGTTCGTGATGTGCCTCGACGCATCGATCCGCGCCTTCGGCGACGGTGTCCAGCCGGTGAGCTACGCCGCCATCGCCGTGGTGTTCCTGGCGGGCAACGCGCTGGGCTCGGCCGCCCCCACACCGGGCGGCGTGGGCGCCGTCGAAGGCGCGCTGGTGGGCGGTCTGCTCCTGGTGGGACTGCCCAAGGACGTGGCAGCCCCCGCGGTCCTGCTGTACCGGATGCTGACGCTGTGGCTGCCGGTGCTGCCCGGGTGGTTCGCCTTCAACCACCTGACGCGCAAGGGCCTGCTCTAGACACATCGACCGGCCCGGCCAATCCACCCGCATGGACCTGTCGCCCGTGCGGGCGACGGCCGGACGGCGCACGATGACGGCATGCCGACTTCCTCCTCCGCCGCCGTCCGGGTGCGGGGTGGCGCACGTGGTCGCACCTCCATAGCCATGGCCACCGCCGCCGCGCTCCTGGCGGCGGCAGGCTGCTCCGACGGCGACGGGAACCAGGACGAGGCGAGGGACTTCGCCTCCCAGACACTCGAGTGGCACCCCTGTCCGGCGCCCTCGGAGGCGGAGGGCGGCGGGACCCCGCCGTCGCCGCTGCCCGCGGGCACCAGGTGGGAATGCTCGTTCATGGATGCCCCGCTGGACTACGACGACCCGGAGGGCGAGACCATCGAACTCGCCCTCATACGCGCCAGGGCCCGCGACACCACGAACCGGATCGGATCGCTCATCTTCAACTTCGGCGGACCCGGTGGCTCCGGCGTGCAGACCCTCCCCGCAGCCGCCGAGGAATACGGCGCCCTGCAGGCCAGGTACGACCTGGTGAGCTTCGACCCTCGCGGAGTGGGCCGCAGCGCGCCGGTGGAGTGCCTGGACAACAAGCAGATGGACGCCTACCTGGCCGAGGACGGGACACCCGACGACGCCGCGGAGGAGGAGACGTTCGTCGACGGGCTCGCCTCGTTCGCGGACGCCTGTGAGAAGAACTCCGGCAGCGTGCTCCCCCATGTCGCCACCACCGAGACGGCCCGCGACATGGATCTGATGCGGGCGGTGCTCGGCGACGACAAGCTCCACTACTTCGGCATCTCCTACGGCACCGAACTCGGCGGCGTGTACGCGCACCTGTTCCCGACGCGGATCGGGCGGGCGGTCTTCGACGCCGTCGTGGATCCGGCCGAGAACGCCGAACAGGGCTCGCTCGGCCAGGCCCAGGGCTTCCAGCTGGCCCTCACCAACTTCGCCAGGGACTGCGTGGCGCGCGGCGACGCCTGTCTGGTGCCCGGCTCCACCGTGCAGGAGATCCAGGACTGGATCATCGCTCTCCTCGACAGGCTGGAGAGAAAACCGATTCCGGGCTCGGGCGACCGGAAACTGACGTCGACACTGGCGACCACCGGCATTGCGCAGACCCTGTACTCGCGGGAGTACTGGAGCCTGCTGGAGCAGGGCCTCGACGAGGCCGACGGCGGCAACGGGGCGCTGCTGCTGGCCTTCGCCGACGCCATGAACGGCCGCAACGAGAACGGCCAGTACAGCAACATCCAGCCGGCCGGCACGGCCATCGGCTGCGTGGACTCCAAGTCCCGTTTCACGCTCGAACAGACCAAGGCTCGGCTGCCGGAGTTCCGCAGCACCTCGCCGGTCTTCGGCGAGTACCTCGGCTGGGGGCTGATGAGCTGCACCAAGTGGCCGGTGCCAGGCGCCTGGAACACCCCCGACGTCAGCGCGCCCGGCGCGCCCCCCATCCTCGTCATCGGCAACACCGGAGACCCTGCGACGCCCTACAAGGGCGCGCAGGCGATGGCCGAGGAGCTCGGCAAGGGCGTCGGCATCAAGATCACGTACCGGGGTCAGGGCCATGGCGCGTACGGCAGCAGCGCGTGCGTGAAGCGGGCCGTGGACGGCTACCTCCTGAACGGCAAGGTGCCGGCCGACGGGACGGTGTGCGAGTAACGGCGCCCAGGATCCAGGACGCCGACGCCCCGGCGAACGCTGCCAGGTACCCGTGATGCACACGCGAGGGCCACGCAGGCCGAGATGCCCCGGGAGAGGGGCGCTGCGCGTACGGGTCTCCCAAAAACCGGAGACGGCCCCGGCATGCAACCGGGGCCGTCTCCGGGCCGTGGAACGTGGACCACTGCCGACCGATGTCGACAGCTGACGACCACGAGGGGCGCTGGTCAGCGACGCGTGAGCCTCGCCTTGTGCAGCTCAGCGAAGCGGGTGCTCAGTAGATCGGCTTCTCCGGCTCGATCTGGTTGACCCAGCCGATGACGCCGCCGCCGACGTGCACGGCGTCGGCGAAGCCGGCGGACTTCAGCACGGCGAGCACCTCCGCGCTGCGGACACCCGTCTTGCAATGCAGGACGATCTTCTTGTCCTGCGGCAGGTCCTGGAGGGCGGTACCCATCAGGAACTCGCTCTTCGGGATCAGCCGGGCGCCGGGGATCGAGACGATCTCGTACTCGTTGATCTCACGGACGTCGATGATGTCGATGCTCTCGCCGTCGTCGATCCACTCCTTGAGCTGCTTGGGAGTGATCGTCGAACCGGCCGCCGCCTGCTGGGCCTCCTCGGACACGACGCCGCAGAAGGCCTCGTAGTCGATGAGCTCAGTGACGGTGGGGTTCTCGCCGCAGACTGCGCAGTCCGGATCCTTGCGGACCTTGACCTGGCGGTACTGCATCTCCAGGGCGTCGTAGATCATCAGCCGGCCGACGAGCGGCTCGCCGATCCCGGCGAGCAGCTTGATGGCCTCGTTCACCTGGATGGAGCCGATGGACGCGCAGAGCACGCCCAGCACGCCGCCCTCGGCGCAGGAGGGGACCATGCCCGGCGGCGGGGGCTCCGGGTAGAGGCAGCGGTAGCAGGGCCCGTGCTCGGACCAGAAGACGGAGGCCTGGCCGTCGAAGCGGTAGATCGAACCCCAGACGTACGGCTTGTTCAGCAGCACGCAGGCGTCGTTGACCAGGTAGCGGGTCGCGAAGTTGTCCGTGCCGTCGACGATCAGGTCGTACTGGCTGAAGATGTCCATCACGTTCTCGGCCTCGAGCCGCTCTTCGTGCAGGACCACGTTCACGTACGGGTTGATGCCGAGCACGCTGTCGCGCGCGGACGCGGCCTTGGAGCGGCCGATGTCGGCCTGGCTGTGGATGATCTGGCGCTGCAGGTTCGACTCGTCGACCTCGTCGAACTCCACGATGCCGAGCGTGCCGACACCGGCTGCGGCGAGGTACATCAGGGCGGGCGAACCCAGGCCGCCGGCGCCCACACAGAGCACCTTGGCGTTCTTCAGCCGCTTCTGCCCGTCCATCCCGACATCGGGGATGATCAGGTGGCGGGAGTACCTGCGGACCTCGTCGACGGTGAGCTCAGCAGCTGGCTCGACCAGGGGTGGCAGCGACACGGGGACTCCGTTGCGTCGTTAAGTCAGTACGGTTGTTCCCCCGTAACACTGCCACGACCCTCCTCATTCCGAGACACCCGGTCCGATCTGCGAGACGATTTCGTCCCAGTAGCCGGGCAGTGTCTCGAATGGACCGATCTGTCCTTTCCCGTCATCCGCGCCGCCCCGATCCGTGAAGAAGATCGTTCCGGCGCCCTGCCAGCGGGCGATGCGCGTGGCCTCCTCCAGGTGGGTGCGGGGCACACCGTGGACGAAGTGGGCGAAGAGCTCCGGCGGGTAGTCCGCGGTCCACTCGGCCACCTGTGACCAGCGGTAGTCCGTCCAGGCCCCGGAGAAGGTGACCAGCTGGTCGGCGGCTTCGGCGTACCCGGGGTACGGGTGCGAGCCGTGTCCCAGTACCAGGTGGCCGCCGTCCAGGACCGCCTCCAGCGTCGCCGTCGTACGCCGCACCCGGGCCAGTTCGGCCCGCTCGGTCGGACACCGGTCCAGCAGGAATCCGTCGACCTGGTACCACTCCAGGAAGTGGTGGGCATCACAGATGAGATCGCCGAAGACCCGTGATCCGTGGGACAGGTCGAGATGGCCCAGGACGCGGACACCGGCGTTGCGCAGCCGGCCCGCGGCTTCGAGGCAGTGCGGGTCGGGGCGGTCGCCCGGGCCGTTGGCCACATTGAGGACGACCCAGTGCAGCGGGGCGCCGGGGCGGGCCAGCTCGGCCCATTCGACCGGGGCGATCAGCGGGTGTGCGTAACCGGGAACACCGAAGCCGAGCCTTCCCCAGATGTCGTCCGGAGGGGCGGCCACGGCACCGTTCGCCGGGAGCGGGGCCTCGTTCGTGGTCAGATGCGACATGCCGCCTCCATCCAGATGTCGGCGAGTGACTCTTCGAGGTTGATCCGGGGCCGCCAGCCGAGCCGGTCCCGGGCGGTGCGGACATCCGCCTGCTGCCAGTTGCCGCAGCCGTCGGGGTACGGGGACGGCGTGGCGGCCAGGTGCTCCATGACGGATTCGGTGCGCGGGGAGCCGATGGGGCGGCCCGCCGAAGCGTCCAGCTCGTGCAGCGCCCCGGCGTATCCGGCGACGCGGGCCAGGGTCGCCGCCGCGTCCCGGAGCCGTACGGCACGTCCCGTGCCGATGTTGACGACGCCCTGCGCGGCGGAGAGCGAGGCGGCGTGCACGGCGCGGGCCACGTCCCGTACGTCGACGAAGTCGCGCTGCACGCCGAGGCCGCTGAGCTTCAGGTCGCCGTCGCCGGACTGCATGGCGCGGCGCATGGCCTCGGCGAGCCGGCCGAGCGGGGAGCCCGCCGGGGTGCCGGGGCCGACAGGTGAGAAGACCCGCAGGACGACGGCGTCGAGGCCGGCGCCGAGTACGAGTTCGGTGGCCGCGAGCTTGCTCACCCCGTACGGGCCGCCGGGGCGCGGCACGGCGTCCTCCGCGGTCGACGAGCCCTGCTGGGAGGGCCCGTACTCGGAGGCGCAGCCGATCTGGACGAGCCGGGCACCGCAGCCGCTGCGGCGCAGTGCCTCGCAGACGGTGGCGACGGCGACGGTGTTGTGCCGGGTCAGATCGCGGGCTCCGCCGCGGATGGCGCCTGCGCAGTTGATGACGACCCCCGGGTGGACGGCTCCCAGGAAGCGGGTGAGCGCACCAGGGCTGCCGCCGGCGAGGTCGAAGCGCACATCGGCGTCGTCGCCGCGGCCGAGGGCGGTGAGATGGACGGCCGGGTCGGCGAGCAGCCGGTCGGCGACGAAGCGGCCGATGAACCCGTTGGCACCGAGCAGAAGAACCCTCATCGCGCGGCTCCTTCGGGCCGACGGGCCGGGGCTGGGGGTTGCGGATACATGTCGCTTGCTCCTTTGTGGTGCCGGATTGGTGATGCCGGTGACTCCGCGGTGTCGGCTCCGCGGGAGGTTGTCCTTCTCAAGGGGTGTGCGCCGAGGCCCTGCTCAGCGCGGTGGTGGCGTGGACCAGCAGGCCGAGGGCGACGGCGCCGCAGGCCAGGGTCGGTACGGCGGCCGAGCCCCAGGCGGCGACGAGCGCCTCGACGGGACCGGCCAGGAAGCCGAGACCGGGCAGCCGGCCCGACAACAGCAGGGCCGGTGCGGCGGCTTCGGCCGCGCAGGCGGTGGCCAGTGCGGTGGCCGCCGCTTCGGGGAAGCCGTGCACGACGAGCAGCCGGGCCAGGAAGAACAGGACACCCAGGGCGGCGGTCGGAAGGAGGGCCGGGCCGGGAAGTACGAGGGCGGTGAAGGCGAGAAGCACGGCGAGTGCGCCGGTGTACAAGGTCACGACGGCGAACAGCAGGGGGCGCACACCGGCGGCGAACTCGTCGAGCGTGCGACTGCGGTCCAGCCTCCGGCGCGCGCGTACGGAGAAAAGGTGGGCGCACCAGGCCGCGGGGGCGACGGCCAGGCAGAGCGCGAGGAAGGGACCGTGGGCGACGGGCCACCGCTCGTCGGGGCCGCCGGTGACGACCTGGCCGACGAAGCCCTGGCCGTATGCCGCGAAGACGAGCAGGCACACGGTCCAGATCCGCACGGCACGGACGGTGCGGCCGTGGGCGCGCAGGGGGCCGCGGCCGAGGCAGAGCCCGAGGGCGACGGTGACGGCGACCGCACCGAGGGCGGTGGCGGCGAGGCGGAGGCTGCCGTGGGACACCTCCCTGCCCAGTACGGCAAGGGCGCACACGGCTCCCGGCAGCAGCGCGAGCAGCATCCGTCCGGCGCCCGGATCGGCGGCGCGCGCCGGACGGATGGGGCCCTCGGCCCGGCGGGGCACGCGTGCGAACAGTTCCTCGGCGAGCGAGAACACATCCCGATGCCGGAACCGCGCGGCGGTGCGGTCCGTGACACCGTGGGCCTCCAGCCCCGCGGCGATCTCCAGCGGGTCGACGGCCTGCTCACAGAGCTCCCGATGCCGGTGCATCAGCCCCTTGACGGGGTCCACGGGGCCGCGCCGGACGGCAACGGGCCTGGTCCCGTCGGCACCACCACGCTCCGGCGCGTCCGCGTGTCGCGGGGGCACGGCATCGGGCTCCGGACACTCGGTGCCGGGCTCCGACCGCCCACCGTCGAACCGCGCCACGGCCCCACGGCTGCTCCCACCGGAGACGGAAGCATCCCCCGGCCCGGGGTCGGAAGCGGGGCGCTCCGCGTCGCCCGCGGGCACTCCCCCGGACTCCCGCTCCGCCGGGGGCCACAGCTCCGGACCGGCCGGGGATCCGGCGGCGAACTCCGTGCCCGACTCCCCCGCCGCAGCGGCCGGCCCGTCCGGTACACGCTCACCGGTAGCTCGGGCCGGGGCCGGACGCACATCCGCGTGTACTCCGCCCGGCGCGGAGCGTTCGGCCTCGGGCCGGGTCTGCGGCCCGGCCTCCGGCGCCGGCCAGAACTCCGGTGTGCCGGAGTCCGGCCACGTGTGCCAGGGCTCCGTGGCGGACGGTGATGCGTCGGCGTGGAGCTGGGAGAGCGCCTCGAGGGCCCAGTCCTCCTCCGTGGCCTGCTCGTTGATGCGGGACGTGGTCATCGGCCTGCCTCCTCGGCCGTGGGCACCATGCCCGGGCCCGTACCGTCCGCCCAGTTCGGGGTGGTGGCCGGGGCCGGCCACCGGCCCGGGACGTGGGACTCGACGGGGTAGGCGAACGGGCGGGGCTCGCCGTCCGCGTCCACCGATTCCGCCTCCCGCTGGACCGGGGAGTACGAGATCAGCTCCAGATAGATCCCGCGGAACGCCGCCAGGTTCTGTTCGACCGTGAACAGTTCGAGCGCCCGCGCCCGCGCCGCCGCGCCCAGACGCTCACGGCGCTCGGGATCACGCAGCAGCGCGAGACAGGCGTCGGCGAGCGCCCGGGGATTGCGCGGGGGCACCACCAGCCCCGTGCCGCCGATGACTTCGACGACGGCGCCGACATCCGTGGACACGGTCGCGCGCCCGCAGAGCATCGCCTCGACCAGACTGATCGGGAAGCCTTCGACGACGCTGGACAAGACGATCACCTCTCCCGCCGCATAGGCGTCGACCAGTTCGGGCGCCTCGGGGGCGCCGATCTCCTCGAAGGAGACCGGGTTGTCGCCGACGGCGTGCGCATCGGCGGCCTCGTCGGGGAACAGCTGCGCGGCCAGCGCCCGGCAGTGGGCGAGATAGGTGGCTGACTCGGGGCCGGCGACCGGTGCCCCGAGGATCCGCAGGCGCGCCTGCGGTTCCTCCTTGCGGATATCGGCAAAAGCGTGGAGCAGCGCGACGAGGTCCTTCGCCGGTTCGATGCGTCCGACCCAGACGAGGGTGTGCGGATCGCCGCCCCGCCCTCCGGCCCCGTCGCCGAGCGCAGCGAAACGGTCCGCCTCCATCCCCGGGTAGACCGTGCGCAGTTTGTCGCGGTCCGCCCCGCACTTCTCCTGCCAGCGTCTGGCGTGCGTGTTGCCGGGGGTGATGACCGATGCCTGCCGGTACACCTCGGCGGCGAGCCGGCCGTGAAAGGCCGCGAGCAGGGCCCGTACGGGCGCGCCGAGTCCGGCCTCGCGCGTGGAGAGGTAGTGCGCGCGCAGTTGGACGCCGTACTCCGTGACCAGCAACGGAACCCCGCAGAAGCGTTTGGCCAACAGCCCGGGCAGAGCCGCCGGTCCACCGGACGCGGCGTGGGACAGGTCGACCGCGCCGAGCGCGTCCTCGTCGTACCAGTCGAGCGAGAGCGGTCGCAGCGCACGCTCGAGTCCGTCGACGAAGGCGAGATGGTCGGGGACAGCGGCGCCCTGCACTGTCCGGCGTGCGCCGGGTGCACGGCAGGCGGACTCAAGGGCGCGTACGGCGAGTTCGGAACGCAGTGCCGCGTACAGCCCGCCGTACTCACGGGCCAGTTCGGCAAGCCCGTACAGCCCCTCGGCGAACTCGGGGGCGTCGCCCTCGGTGCAGACGGCCGCGGCCAGCTGTCTGAAGTGGGCGACGAAGCGCCGCCGTTCACGCCGCCCGTAGGTGTGGCCGTCGTCCTCCGGCGCCCACAGCGCGGCCGTCCGCACCTGGCGGACCTGGGGCGGAAGGCTGACCCAGCCGCCTTCCTCCTGACGGGCGCTGCGGCTCAGTGCGTAGACGTCGAACTCGTGCTGCGCCAGGCCGCGCACCAGCCGGTCGCACCACAGCCTGGACTCACCCGTCGCATACGGGTAACCACCCTCCGTGAGCAGTCCGATCCGCACGAGTGCACCCCCGATCTCCCTTGTGGGTGGCCGCCGTTCGATCCGGCGACCCGCAGCGGGGACGACGTTAAGCGGATACGTCGGTGGCGTGATGGACGGTTGTCCGTCGCGCCACTGGAAGGGGTGAATACACGTAACTTTCACGCCCAGGTAGCGTTCTGTCGCGCTACGGCGCCTCTTCGTTACGTACCGTCATGCTACGGCCAGGTCCGGGCCGGGCTCACTTCCCGGGATACACCCAGGGGTTGGGCCGGCACTTGACCCCGTCGATGTCCAGCGACTTGGTCTGCTGCTGCATCACGGGCGCCGGCGCTCCTGGGGTTTCGCAGTTCACGTGGTCATAGCCGAGCCGGTGTCCGACCTCGTGGTTGATGAGCATCTGGCGGTAGGCGAACATCGCGTCGGGCCCGTAGGTCTCGGCGCCCTGCGCCCACCGGAACGCGTTGATCATCACCCGTTCGGTCAATGCCGAGTCGCAGGAGACATTGTCGACGGAGGTGTCGAGGTCGGACTTGGCACACCACTCCGCGGTCGTGCCCGGGCTGGCCAGCGTGATGACGAATTCGGCGTCCCCGGAAGAAACACGCTCGAAGGTCATCTCATCTTTGTGCGCCCAGCTCCGGTCGTCGTTCAGGGTCTCCTGGACCGCCTTCGCGAACAGGGCGCCGTCCAGGCCCAGCCCCTTCTCGACATCGACCCGGTACCGGATCTTGCGGCCCTCGCCCGGCCCTCTGTCGAAGCCGGCGACCGCCTCGAATTCGCCCGACGCCTCGAGCCCTGGGTCGATCGGGAACCGCTTGGCCATCAGCTGGGCGTACGTGGGCGCCTGCGGTGCGGCAGCGGGCGGCGGGACCTGCGGCGGCACGCCCCGGCCGTCCGACCGGTCCGGACGCTCCTGCACCTCCCGCTCCTGGCTGCTGGACCGGGATGCCGATGTGTCCGGCGGGTCCGTGACGACCTGGCCGGCCACCACGACGGCAAGCACCGTGGTCACGGCGGCAGCCGCGATCCCGGTGAAGGCGCGCCCCTTGCCCCCCTTGGCGGGCCGCTCGTCCCCGGTTTTGGACACGCCGAGGCCGGCGGCCGCGTCGACGTCGTCGGCGGCCGCGGTCTCGGCGGGCCGGCCGTGCATGGTGTCCCATTCGGAGACGGAGGCGTACGGATCGGGATGCGGGGCCTGTCGCGGGAACTCGTCGAAGGCCTCGACGAACTCGCGGCGGGGTCCCGGTATCCGTGGCCCTCCGACCATCGCGCGCTGCGGGGGATACGTCTGTGTCTGCGTGCGCTGCGCGCCGGACGTGCCGGGCGCTGTCCGCAGGTCGCCCCAGCCTCCGCCCGACTCGTGCTGCTCGGGGTGTCCGCCCCTGGTCTGCGCGGCACCGTAGCCGCCGGAGGTGTGCTGCTCGGGCCCGGGTGCGGCGCCCCGCCTGCGCTGTCCGCCGCCGGGAGCGGCCGCGGCGGCGCCCGGCGTGTCCCCCGGGCCTGCACCCCTGGGTACGGGGCCCTTGCGGCTGTGTCGTCCCACGCCCCGGATCAGCTCCTACCGTGCTCGTCGAGCAGTTCCCGGACCGCCTGGGCGACCGCCTCGGGGTACTCCATCATCGCAACGTGCCCGGCGTCCGGGAGCGTCAGCAGCCGTGAGTCCCGGAACGCCGCCGCCGCCTTGCGAGCCATACGGTACGAGACGAGCTGGTCCCGCCGCCCGTAAACCAGAAGGGTCGGGGCGAGCACCCGCTCCGCCTGCCGCCACAGTCCGTGCTGTCCGCCGAGCGTGTAGGCATCCACGATTCCGCGGGCCGAGCGGGCCATCGCGTCCCAGAAGTACGGGAGCCCCATCCTCCGCTCCATCTCGGCGACGGCGTTGCGCAGGCCTTCCTCGGTCACCCGTGAGGGGTCTCCGTAGCAGAGCTCCATCACTCCTCGGGTGCGGGCTTCCGCCGACCAGTTCTCCGTCAGCCTGCTGAAGAGCAGGGCGACACCCGGCAGTGCGAGCAGTGCGGTGGGCACGGCCGAGCGCTGCACGCGCAGCTCCGGCAGCGCAGGCGCCACCAGCGTCAGCGTACGCACGAGGTCCGGCCGGACCGCCGCGACACGCGTGCACACGGCGCCGCCCATCGAGTTCGCCAGAAGATGCACGGGGCCGCGGCCGCGGGCGTCCAGGAAGCGGATCACCGCGCGGGCGTGGCCGGTGACCGAGTAGTTGCAGTCGTCCGGCGGCGGTGAGTCCCCGAATCCGGGCAGGTCGATCGCCTCACCGTCCACCACGTCCTCGAGCAGGAGCAGCAGCGCCGACCAGTTCTGCGAGGAGCCGCCCAGACCGTGCACATACAGGGCGGGCGGCAGTCCGGCGCGCGCCGGACGTCTGGAGCGGACGGTGAGCGTGAGCCCGGGCAGGGCCACGGAGCCCAACTCCTCGCCGTCGGCGACGTGTACGGCCGCAACCTTCGGAGCCGTCGCGGCGCTGACGGCGCGGGCCCCCGGAAGCTCGGTCGAAGACATGCGGCAATGTTACGAGACGATCACGCGATGACCCGTGTGTTCGGCGTCACACGCCGCCGGACACCGCGTAGCGCCACGGATCAGTACCTCCTAGGCTCGTAGGAAAGGCACTCTCCATGGAAAGCGGTGCGGCATGTCAGTCGATCCCACCGATCCTGAGACCTTCGTAGAAGAGAACGACGACGACGCCGCGCGCGACGAAGAGGTCCCCGAGGCGGACGCCGCCGAGCAGCACACCGACATACGGCCGGACCGCGACGAACCGGTGAATCGCGCCGACCCGGACGCCGCGAACGAGGCGGACGCCGCCGAGCAGGCCCGTGTGGTGACGCTCGATGAAGACGACTACCGGTGACCTCTCGCCCGTTGCCCACCGAAATGTGCCGGAAATGCCCCCGAACGCGAAGCTACCGAGACTGTCCGGTCCGTGAAATTCTGCGTCCGCACCACGCACAGCCGGGTTACCCAAAAGTACGATGGCGGGCGCGGCGCACAGCGCGCACGGAACGACTGTGCTTGTTCAAGACATGGGAGGCGGCGTGACAGCCATCGAGCAGACAGAGGCGGCGCGCCCGCGGGGCACACGCCTGCCACGCCGAGCCCGCAGAAATCAGCTCCTGGGCGCCGCCCAGGAAGTTTTCGTGGCTCAGGGATACCACTCGGCCGCGATGGACGACATCGCAGAGCGCGCCGGCGTCAGCAAGCCGGTGCTCTACCAGCACTTCCCCGGAAAACTGGAGCTCTACCTGGCGCTGCTGGACCAGCACTGCGAGTCGCTGCTGCAGGCGGTGCGCACCGCGCTCGCGTCGACGACCGACAACAAACTGCGCGTCGAGGCGACGATGGACGCCTATTTCGCGTACGTCGAGGACGAGGGCGGCGCCTTTCGCCTGGTCTTCGAGTCGGACCTGACGAACGAGCCCGCGGTCCGCGAGCGCGTCGAGCGGGTCTCGCTCCAGTGCGCCGAGGCGATCTCCGACGTGATCGCCGAGGACACCGCGCTGTCCAAGGAGGAGTCCATGCTGCTGGCCGTCGGCCTCGGCGGGGTCTCCCAGGTGGTGGCCAGGTACTGGCTCTCCAGCGAGTCGGCCATCCCTCGCGAGCAGGCGGTGCAGCTGCTGACCTCGCTCGCCTGGCGCGGTATCGCCGGTTTCCCGCTGCACGGCAGCGAGCAGCACTGAGCGGCACCGCCCGACGGCGCCGTCCGGCCGGGGGCTGTTCGCTCCTGGCGTTTCCCCGGGGCACCGGACGCGTCCTGACTCCGGGCTAATGTGTGCTGCGTACGGCGCGGTTGACCGCGCAACGCACTGACCGTTCGGAGGGACATAGCCGTGGAGGTCAAGATCGGCGTGCAGCACGCGCCCCGGGAGATCGTTCTGGAGAGCGGGCAGTCCGCCGAGGAGGTCGAGCGCGCGGTCGGTGACGCGCTGGCCGGCAAGGCGCAGCTGCTGAGCCTCTCGGACGACAAGGGCCGCAAGGTGCTTGTACCGGCCGACCGGATCGCGTACGTCGAGATCGGTGAGCCGACGACGCGGCGCGTGGGGTTCGGCGCGCTGTAGCGGCGCGCAGCAGCATCACGCAGAAGGGCCCGGCGGATGTCCGCCGGGCCCTTCTGTGCTGATCCGGGCGTTTCTCGCGCAGAGCCGAGAGGGTTGCATTCCGCACTCTTCGGGTAGTTACGGCTACGACCCGTTCTGCCAACCGGCGTCCACGAGGTGATCATCGGTGATCTGGGCAACGCTCGGTTCCGTCCTGCTCGGACTGGCCCTGTCCTGGGCCGCGGCCCATCACTTTGCCAACCGTCTCCCGGCCCGGCGTGTGGTGTTCGCCACGGGCACGCTCGGCACTCTCTTCGGCGCCTATGTGACCCATGTGGCGATCGGTCCGGGTCATGAGGCGGCGGTGGTGGCGGGGGCGGTCGCGATCGGAGCCGTACTGCTCTCGCTGCTGATCCGCCCGTCCACCCGACGCCTGCGCCGGGCGCTCCCTTTCTGAGCCCGTCCGACGACCGGCCGCCCGCCGAGCGGCCGGAGGAGAACCCTGACCGGCCCGGGCCCGACGGATCCGGGCAGGAGCCCGGTGGACCGGGCGAGCACCCCGCAGAGCCCGACGGACGCGGTACGTCCGGCGACGCCGGGCCGGGGCCCGGCGGACCGGACCGGCCGGGCCGCTCGGCGCCGCCCTAGGCGGCGAGGCCCAGGGCGGCCATCCGCTTGGTGTGCGCCTCGGTGATCCGGGAGAACATCCGTCCCACCTCCGCGAGGTCGAAGCCGCCCGCGACGCCGCCGACCAGCATCGTGGAGAGCGCGTCCCGCTCCGCGACCACGCGCTGGGCCTGGGACAGTGCCTCGCCCATCAGCCGCCGTGCCCACAGCGCGAGCCTGCCGCCGACCCGCGGGTCCGCCTCGATCGCGGCGCGGACCTTCTCGACGGCGAAGTTGCCGTGGCCGGTGTCGTCGAGCACGGCGAGCACCAGGGCGCGGGTGTCGGAGTCCAGCCGGGCAGCCACCTCGCGGTAGAAGTCGCTGGCGATGGAGTCACCGACATACGCCTTGACCAGGCCCTCGAGCCAGTCCGAGGGGGCGGTCTGGCGGTGGAAGTCGTCCAGGGCCTGCGCGAACGGCTCCATGGCGGCGGCCGGCTCGGCGTCGATCTTCGTGAGCCGGTCACGGAGCTGCTCGAAGTGGTGGAACTCGGCGGAGGCCATCTTCGCCAGCTCGGCCTTGTCCGCCAGCGTCGGGGCGAGCTTGGCGTCCTCGGCGAGCCGCTCGAAGGCCGCCAGCTCGCCGTAGGCGAGGGCGCCGAGCAGGTCCACGACGGCGGCACGGTACTGGGGTTCCTTGGACGCCGCAGCCCAGTCCTGGGCGGCGATGCCGGTGTGTTCAGTGGCGTTGTCAGGCGTCTCCATGAAGCGCACAATAGCCCGCTCGTCGTGAGGCGGAAGGGCCTGGTCAGCCATGCTCGTAGTGCGGTTCCTACGAATTCGCCCAACACACATGCGCGAATCCGGGGTACAGTGGTAATGCGCCCACTGATCGTTGATGAATGTCGACGAGTCCAGTGGGCCATCCGAATGAGGATGCCCGGTCGGTGGCCCGATCGGCTCCGACCCGACAGCCCTCCACGCGGACCGTGCGCGATATGCGTACGCAGGCAGATGAGGGGCCCCCTCAGCGGCACGAGCGCTCGAGCGTCGGCAGTGGTCCCGCACCGTCCGGCCATCCAAGGTCGGCCCAGTACTCAGGTGTGGTTAAGACCCCCGCGTACGCCTCGCGCCGCGTCTCACAGAAGAGGCAACACCCTGACTACGCAGCCTATGACTTTCCGGGATCTCGGGATTCTCCCCGAGACCGCCGAAGCCCTCGAGGCCGTCGGCATCGTGTCCCCGTTCCCCATCCAGGAGATGACGCTCCCCGTAGCGCTCTCCGGCACCGACGTCATCGGCCAGGCCAAGACCGGCACCGGCAAGACGCTCGGTTTCGGCCTGCCGCTGCTGGAGCGTGTCACCGTCCCCGCGGACGTCGAGGCCGGCCGGGCCAAGCCCGAGCAGCTGACCGAGGCCCCGCAGGCGCTCGTGGTCGTCCCGACCCGCGAGCTGTGCACCCAGGTCACCAACGACCTGCTGACCGCCGGCAAGGTCCGTAACGTCCGCGTGCTGGCGATCTACGGCGGCCGGGCGTACGAGCCCCAGGTCGAGGCCCTCAAGAAGGGCGTCGATGTGATTGTCGGCACTCCGGGCCGACTGCTCGACCTGGCCGGCCAGAAGAAGCTGAACCTCTCGCACGTGCGCGCGCTGGTGCTCGACGAGGCCGACGAAATGCTCGATCTGGGCTTCCTGCCCGACGTCGAGAAGATCATCCAGCTGCTGCCGCCCAAGCGTCAGACGATGCTGTTCTCGGCGACCATGCCGGGTGCTGTCATCGGTCTGGCCCGTCGCTACATGTCGCAGCCCACGCACATCCGCGCCACCGCGCCGGACGACCAGGGCGCGACCGTCGCGAACATCACGCAGCGCGTCTACCGCGCGCACTCCATGGACAAGCCGGAGATGGTCTCCCGGATCCTGCAGGCCGACGGCCGCGGACTCGCGATGATCTTCTGCCGTACGAAGCGGACGGCGGCGGACATCGCCGACCAGCTCGCGCAGCGCGGCTTCGCGTCCGGCGCTGTCCACGGCGACCTGGGCCAGGGCGCGCGTGAGCAGGCGCTGCGGGCGTTCCGCAACGGCAAGGTCGATGTGCTGGTGTGCACCGACGTCGCCGCGCGCGGCATCGACGTCGAGGGCGTCACGCACGTCATCAACTACCAGTCGCCGGAGGACGAGAAGACCTACCTCCACCGCATCGGTCGCACCGGCCGTGCGGGCGCGTCCGGCACGGCCGTGACACTGGTCGACTGGGACGACATCCCGCGCTGGCAGCTGATCAACAAGGCGCTGGAGCTGAACTTCAACGACCCGGTCGAGACGTACTCCACGTCTGCGCACCTGTTCGAAGAGCTGAGCATCCCCGCGGGCACCAAGGGTGTGCTGCCGCGTGCCGAGCGCACCCGCGCCGGGCTTGCGGCGGAAGAGGTCGAGGACCTGGGCGAGACGGGCGGCCGCGGCCGCAAGTCCGCCGCGACCGCGGTACGGGAGGAGCGCCCGGAGCGCACCCGCACCCCGCGCCAGCGCCGCCGCACCCGTGGCGGGGCCGAACTGGCCGAGTCGGCGGAGTCAGCCGTGGCGAGTGCCCCGGAGCAGCCGGCGGACGCCCCGGCGGAGCCGCGCACCCCGCGCCGCCGCCGTCGCACCCGCGTGGGCGCGCAGGCTTCGGCCGAGGCGACGGCTGTCGTGGAGAGCGTCGAGCAGCCGGCCGCCGAGGTCGCCGGGTCCGTCGACGAGACGGCCCCTGCAAAGCCGCAGCGCCGTACGCGTGCGGTGAAGCCTGTGGAGGCGGCCGACACGGCCGTCGCCCCGGCACCCGAGGCGGAGCCGAAGGCCCGCCGGACGCGTGCCGCCGCGGCCGACACGGCGGACGCCGGGACAGAGGTCACGCCGCGTCGCCGCACCCGCGCTGCCGCGAAGTCGGTCGCCGGGACGGGCGAGGCGCAGGAGACGGCCGCTGCGGAGCCGAAGCCCCGCCGCCGCCGCACGCGCACGACTACGGCTGCGCAGCCCGAGAGCTGACACGCACCGGTCCGATGGCCCGGCTCCCCCACGGGGAGCCGGGCCATCGGCGTCCCGGCGCGGACCCTCGTCCATGACGGGGCCACGGCGACGCAGCCCGGCCACCGCGGCATGCCACGTCGCGTGAAGTCTCCCGGTCCCGGCTGCCGTCGGCCGAGACGGAACGGGCGCCGTCCGCGCCGATGAAGTTCCCCTGCCCCGACTGCGGCCGCACGCGGTCCCGACGTCTGCAAGGACGCGGCGTCGGGCGGGCCGAGGCGCGGAACCCTCATTCACCCGCCCCCGCGCACCCTGGGGTGCCGGCGCACCCACGATGAGTACGGCCATCACACCAGCCCAAGCCCCGGGCAATGCCCGGACCCTCCCAGGCGCCCGCACCACCGCGCGCCGCGGCTGTCCGACACGGAGCGGAGCCTCATGGCGCACGCGGCCCCCCTGGATCGCAGCCCCACCCGCTAGCCTCGTCACATGAGTCGGCCGCCCACCTTCGTTCCGCCCGCCTGCGCGCGTGCCCATGCGCTGTCCACCTCGCGCGGGGTGTTCGCCGTGCTCGATGCGCGGCCCGGTGGTGCCGTGCGCGGGACGGCGTTGCTGCTGCCCGGGTACACCGGCAGCAAGGAGGACTTCATCGCGATGCTCGAGCCGTTGACCGAGGCCGGTTACCGGGCCGTCGCCGTCGACGGGCGCGGGCAGTACGAGAGTGTCGGCCCCGAGGATCAACAGGCTTATGCGCAGGAGGAGTTGGCCAAGGACGTCCTCGCGCAGGCCGCCGCCGTCGGCGGGCCGGTCCACCTGGTCGGGCATTCGCTGGGCGGTCAGATCTCCCGTGCCGCTGTGCTGTTGGACCGCACGCCGTTCCTCACGTTCACGCTGATGTCCTCCGGGCCCGCCCAGATCAGCCCGGCCCAGCAGCAGAAGGTCAAGCTGCTGGGCGACGCGCTCGCCGTCATGCCGATGGACCAGGTGTGGGAGGCCATCCAGGCCTTCGACGCCACAGAGGTTCCCGAGGATGCGGAGGCCGACGCCGCAGCCGGCCGCAACGGCGAGGATCTGCGGCGCCGTTGGATGCGTCACCATCCGGTTCAGCTGACCGCCACCGGCCGGCAGCTGCTCGTCGAGCCTGACCGGGTGGACGAGCTCGCCGCCGTACGGCCGCTGCCGAAGCACGTGGTGTCCGGCGAGGAGGACGACACCTGGCCGGTGCAGCTGCTCGATGAGATGGCCGAGCGGCTCGATGCCCGCCGGACCGTCATCGCGGGCGCCGGTCACTCACCCAACACCGACCGGCCGCTGGAGACGGCCGCGGCGCTGATCTCCTTCTGGGATCAGAACTGAGCCTGCAGGTGCTGCCAGAAACCGTCCCGCAGCGCTCGGCGCAGCACCGCATGTCCCCGTAGTGACCGCTGCAGTACCCGTTCCGCCTCGATCAGCAGGTCCTGGTCCACCGGGCCCGGCAGATAGGGCTGGCCGGGGAGCAGTTCCGCCATGGCCGCCCGCCCCCGCTCCCCCAGCCAGGTCGCGGCGATCTGCGCACCCACGAACCGCACCTCGTCGCGCGACGGCGGCGGCGCGCCCTCGTTCTCGTACGTCGTCACGGGTCGGCGCGTGATGTAGGGGCGGCAGAAGTCGAGGTCGAAGGTCCGCTGGCTGTCGACCTCCCACAGCAGCGGCTCCGCCTGGTTGCGCCCCTCGGCCGCCTCGATGCCCCACAGATGGACGCGGGCGCCGTACCCCTGTGCCGCTTCGACCGCCGAGACCAGGTCCTCGTCGCCGCCCACGAGCGCCGCGTCGCTGATCGCACGGTGCCGGGCGAGCGACTCCAGATCCGTACGGATGAGTGAGTCGACACCTTTCTGCTGATTGTTCGCGTTCAGGTTGCCCAGCCGCACCTTCACGTCGGGCAGCTCGGCTATGGACTGCTGCTCGGGGGTGTGGATACGGCGCCGGGCGCCGTCGTACCAGTACACCCGCAGCAGCCTGCTGTCGGCGAAGATGATCCGTGCCTTGTCGATGAAGGCCTCGATCAGCCCTTCCGCGTCGAGGTCGAAGGAGCGCCGGTCCTCCGTGCCCGCCACAAGCAACCCGGCCGCAGCATAGACGTAACCGGCGTCGACGAAGATGGCATGGGTGGAAGGCGTCTTCGCGACCTCGGCGAGCATCCGCTGCAGGAGCTCATTGGTGCGCTCCAGGCGGGCGCCGATCTCGGCGGACTCGGGGATCTCTGCGTCGTTCATACGGGCCTCATTCTCCGCGGCCGAGGCTCTACCCGCCAGTAGTTAGGCATCCGAAAATTTTCCTTAGCGTACGGAATATTTGCAGGATGCATCCCGTTGTGGACATACGTATACGGACGGAGAATTCCGTCTGTCAGCAGTTCTCCTTCAGGAGGATCAGACGAAGGGAGAAGCCGTGCGCTTCGAGATCATGCGACTGGACGACGTCGACGGCACCGCCGTGGACAGCACCGTCGTGGACGCCGCCTCCGTCAACCGGATCGTGCAGCAGGCCGCCTCGATCGGCCAGCGCATCTACATCCGGCCCGCCGAAACCACGGCTTCATAGCCCTGACACGCTGCACGACGCACCGTGCCCCCGTACGGATGGTCCGTACGGGGGCACGGTGCGTCGCGCCGCGCCGGAGGCCTCAGCCGGGGACTCAGGCGCCCTGGATGACCTGGGTGACGCCGTTGATGATCTGCTGGACGGCGATCGCGGAGAGCATCATGCCCGCCAGCCTCGTCACCAGGACCACACCGCCGTCCTTGATCAGGCGGATGATCACCAGCGAGTAGCGCATGGTCAGCCACAGCACGACGTGCATCGCGACGATCGCCGCCCACACCGCGGTCAGCTGAGCGGCGCCGCTCGCGTGCTGGACGGCAAGGATCACCGAGACGATCGCGCCCGGGCCGGCCAGCAGGGGCATGCCGAGCGGCACCAGCGCGACATTGACGTCCTTGGTCTGTTTGGGCTCGTCGTTCTTGCCGGTGAGCAGATCGAGCGCGATGAGCAGCAGGAGCAGACCACCCGCGATCATCAGCGCGGGGACGGAGACATGCAGATAGTCCAGGATCTGCTGGCCGAGGAGCCCGAAAACGGTGATCACACCGAACGCGACGGCCACCGCCTGCCACGCCATACGCCGCTGCACCTTGGCGGCGCGTCCGGAGGTGAGGGCGAGAAAGATCGGGGTGATCCCGGGGGGATCCATGATGACGAAGAGGGTGAGGAACAAGGAGCCGAAAACGGCAACGTCGAACACAGTGAGGAGCCTTGCCGGAAGAGGGGTGTACGAAGGGCGGGTGGCGAGGTGACGCGCGAAGCTCCCGGGAGCTATGCGCCGCCGGTGCCCCCGGTGCCCGGAACGGGGAAAGCGCCCGTGGCGCGCCGCGTGATCTCGCCGTAGATCTCCGGGTCGGTGGTGTATTCACCGAGCCGGCAGGACTTGCGGCTGCCGTGGTAGTCGCTGGAGCCGGTGGCCAGCAGCCCGAGCTCCCCGGCGAGGCCGCGCAGCCGTGCGCGTACGTCCTCGTCGTGGTCCATGTGGTCGACCTCGATGCCGTCGAGGCCGCACGCGGCCAGCTCGCCGATCGCGCTCTCGGGCACCGTGCGGCCCCGCTTGACCGCGAGCGGGTGCGCGAAGACGGTGACCCCGCCGGCAGCCTTGACCAGGCGGATCGCCGTGAAGGGGTCGAGCTCGTGCTTCTCGACGTACGCCCGGCCGCCGTCGGCCAGCCAGTCGGGCGTGAAGGCGTCGGAGACGGTCGGTACGACACCGAGTTCGACGAGCGCCTCGGCGATGTGCGGCCGGCCGACCGAGCCGTCGCCGGCTATCCGGGCGACCTGCTGCCAGTCGACGGGTACGCCCAGCTCCTGGAGCTTGCCGATCATCGCCTGGGCGCGCGGCACCCGGTCGTCCCGTACCAGCTCGCGCTCACGCAGCAGTTCGGGCTCTTCGGGGTCGAAGAGATACGCCAGCATGTGCAGCCCGATGCCGTCCAGGCGGCAGGAGAGCTCGGCGCCTGTGACGAGGGCCAGCCCCTCGGGGACGGCTGCGGCCGCCGCGGCGTGTCCACGGGTGGTGTCGTGATCGGTGAGCGCCACGACGTCCAGCCCGGCAGCGGCGGCATTGCGCATCAGCTCGGCCGGGGTGTCCGTGCCGTCCGACGCCGTGGAGTGGGTGTGCAGATCGATGCGCACGACGCTGACTCCGGGGCTCGGGTCGGACAGGGGACGGTCAAGGATAACCGGCCCGGCATCCCGCCCCTGACGTACAAGCGGCCCGTTCGCACAGGTCGCCCTCGCGCGCGACGCAGCCGGCCGGCCGCCGCGACGTGCCACGGCCCTCGTCGCGGGCCACGGCAGGGCCCGGCCCGACCCGGCGGAATGTCCTCAGCTCAGCAGTCGCGGGGACAGCGCCCCGCACGGCAGCAGCTCGGCCTCCGCACCCGCGTCCCGCAGATCCGTGAGCACCAGCTCGTCGTACATCAGCAGCGCCGACTGCTCGGGCCAGCAGACCGCCCACAGCCACAGGCCACGCGCCTCGCCCGCGAAGACCGCACGGTCCTCGGGTGCCCCCGCCACATGCCACAGGGGAGTCGGGCGCCCGGCGGCGAGGACCTTGGCCTGCGGTGACTGGTCGACGCGGATGTGCGGACCGGGGTCGGGGCCGTCCATCCCGGCGTAGCGCGCACCGAGGCCCACGCCCAGTTCCTCGGCGATCAGCAGCACTTCACCCATACCGCCGAGCGGGCCCGGACCCGAGCAGGCGACCGCCGTGGCGCGACCGCCGCTGCGGTCGTCGCCTGCGTAGGCGACACCGGTGAAGAGCCAGCCCACAGGCAGCGGCCAGGGCATCCACACGGGTACATGGGCGCGGTGCACGACGACACCGAGGGCTTCGACACTGGGCGGGATCACCGGCTGCAGCGGGTACACGGCGCCGTGCACATCGCACTGCCAGGAGTCGGCAAAGAGACCGGGCGCCCTCACCCGGCCACCGCACTTCGGGCAACTGGGTTCGCCCCTCATAGGGGTCAACGGTCCTCCCCGGCCGACGCCGCGTCAAGGACGATCACCCGTCCGGAGCGTGCCTCCCCCTCGACCGATTCAGATGTATGCCACATCAATCCTCGCCGACCGGCCTGCCCCGCCGGGCCAGTTCTCACTCCAGAGTGACCGACCTGCGCAGCGGATCGCGCAGGTCCGTGCCGTGCGCCAGCCACCGCTCCTGGAGCTCCTGCCCGCCGTGCACGCGCTTCCAGGCCGCCTCGTTCGCGGTCATCGGCAGCAGCGGCAGAAAGTGCACCGGGTCCATCGGCCCGTCCAGTTCGAGATCCTCGACCAGACCGCCGGGCTCCGCGACCAGCACCGAGCTGAACGCCGCCCCGGGCCACAGTGGTTCACCCACGTCCAGTGACGCGCCAGGGGCCACGACCACGCCCTCGACCTGGGGGGACGCGGCCAGCACGGCGAGCGGGCGCAGCACCTTGTCGGTGTCCGCGAGCCCCGCCCGTACGGTGAGCACCAGCTCGGCGCGCGGGCCCTTGACCGGGTCGGCGAGGGTGGCGGTGGGGTCGGTCATCGGGTGGGCGGACATGCCGAGGGTGGCGTACCGCACGATGTCCCCGTCCCCGTCGCGGTCCATGAACCGGAGCACCTCGATGCGGTCCGTACCGAGGAACGTCACTGCGGCGCGCGCCTCCGGTTCGCCGAGGGCCGTACGCAACCGGGCCTCGACCAGAGCAAGAACATCTCCCATGGGGCGAGCATAAAGCGCGTATGGAACGGGCAAAGCACGGGATTGACCCTCTGTCGGCTGATAGTCTTGGCCGCTGGTCGGGACGGTACGCAGAAGCGTGCTTTCGAGTCCCGGCGACACGTCATCCCCCACGGGGGACCGGCCGGAGGAGGTGGGGCTGCGATGAGTCGAAGTCGACCGTGCAGTACCAAGAGCTCTTCCACGCCGCACCGATTCTCGCTCCGTCTCTGCCGGTGAACCGAGGATCTGTGTGCTGAGGCCTTTCCGCACGAGGCCGGTGGCATTTCGCACTACGGAAGAGCATTTCGTTTTTGCCTGTCTGTAGCGAACGCCGTCACCGCGACCCTGCGGTGCCGCCCGCTTTGCGGACGTATGCCTCACATCACGTCCTCATTCCGGGCTGTGCCACACCACTCGCCGACGGCCTCTCCGTGAAGGAGCCAGCCATGTCGATGATCCGTGACCTGCGCGCAGCGGTCCGCCCCGCCCTGCGCAAGAGCGCCACCCCGTACAACAGCTACGACACCACGCGTGACCCGTCCGCCTCCAGCGCGGTCGTCGACTGCGCCGTCTATCGCGACGGGGAGCGGCTGGAGAGCGCGTCCTGCCAGACACCGCACGAAGCGATGCTGCGGGTGCGGGAGGGCGGCGGCTTCGCCTGGATCGGGCTGCACGAGCCGACGGAGGAGGAGTTCGCCGGTATCGCGGCGGAGTTCGGGCTGCACCCGCTGGCCGTGGAGGACGCGGTCCACGCCCACCAGCGACCCAAGCTGGAGCGGTACGACGACACGCTGTTCACCGTCTTCAAGACCATCCACTACGTGGAGCACGCCGAGCTGACCGCGACCAGCGAGGTCGTCGAGACCGGCGAGGTGATGTGCTTCACCGGGCGGGACTTCGTCATCACCGTGCGGCACGGCGGCAAGGGGTCCCTGCGGGCCCTGCGGCACGGGCTGCAGAAGGACACCGAACTGCTGGCGAAGGGCCCCTCGGCGGTGCTGCACGCCATCGCCGACCACGTCGTCGACGGCTACATCGCGGTGGCCGCGGCCGTGCAGGACGACATCGACGAGGTCGAGATCGACGTGTTCTCCGCGCCTGCCAAGGGAAGCCCGCGCGGCAGCGACGCCGGGCGGATCTACCAGCTCAAGCGCGAGGTGCTGGAGTTCAAGCGGGCCGTCTCCCCGCTGCTGCGCCCGATGCAGCTTCTCAGCGAGCGGCCGATGCGGCTGGTCGACCCGGACATCCAAAAGTACTTCCGCGACGTCGCCGACCACCTGGCCCGGGTGCAGGAGGAGGTCATCGGCTTCGACGAACTGCTGAACTCGATCCTCCAGGCCAACCTGGCGCAGGCGACGGTGGCGCAGAACGAGGACATGCGCAAGATCACCTCATGGGCGGCGATCATCGCCGTCCCGACGGCGGTCTGCGGGGTCTACGGCATGAATTTCGAGTACATGCCGGAACTGGAGTGGAAGTACGGCTACCCCATGGTGCTCACCGGCATCATCGCCGTCTGTTTCACCATCCACCGCACTCTCAAGCGCAACGGCTGGCTGTAGGGCAACCGGCTCCCGTTAGGCTGCGCGTATGACAGATCAGCTGCTCGGTCGGGCGCTCGTCGAGGAGGCCACCAAGAAGTCGGGCCTCATCTGGGTGCGGGGCGACGGCCCGGCGCGCGCCCTGTGGCATGTATGGCACGAGGGCGCGGCGTACATCGTCGGCGACGGCCCCGGCGAGCAGCCGCTGCCAGGTCTCACGGACGGCGGCACGGCGGAAGTCACCGTACGCAGCAAGGACAAGGGCGGCCGGCTGGTGGCCTGGACGGCACGGGTGAGCGAGGTCGCACCGCTCTCCGAGGCGTGGGAGTCGGTGGTCGCGGAGCTCAAGGGCAAGCGCCTGAACGCTCCCGACGCGGAGGAGCTGACGCAGCGCTGGGCCCGCGAGTCCCGGGTGCTGCGCCTTGCCCCGCAGGACAGTGGCACGGCCTTCCCGGACGGTTCGTCGGCGGCCGTGCCTCTCCCGACCCCCGCAACGACACGCCGCCCGATCCCCGCGGCCCTGCCCCGCCTGCTCCTGAAGCGCCGCGGGAAGCGCTAGGCATCCTTCTTCCGGATCAGGCCGGATCAGGCCGGATCAGGCCGGATCAGCGAGCGGCCGAGTCCGGTGCCGGGTCATCCCCGTGCCCGAAGGGCCAGGGGGAATCCAGGGGTACGCGAGCCCGGCAGGATCCGGAAGGAGAGGCCCGGGGGCGCCGGGGTGCTCCGGGCGGGGCTGTTCCGGCGGCCGTCGCGGGTGCGTGGGCTTGCCAGGCATCCGCGGGGTTTTCAGCATGGAAGGTGACACGCCGCCCGGCCCCGGAGGCAGCATGGCCACGCTCCGTATCGAGCACGAGATCACCGACCTCGACACCTGGAAATCCGGGTTCGACCGGTTCGCCGATTTCCGCAGGCACGCGGGCGTGCGCGCCTACCGGGTCATGCAGCCTCTCGACGACCCGCACCGCATCGCCCTCGACCTCGACTTCGACACGGCCGCCGCCGCGGAGAACTTCCGTGACGCACTGGTGGAGAAGATCTGGGCGACCAGCGAGACCGCCCGCGCCCTGGTCGGTACGCCGAAGACCCGGATCCTCGAGATCGTCGAGGAACGCTGACGCCCCGCGTCAGTCGCCCGAGGTCCTGGGGAGCTGGCGTCCGTAGTCGACCGTCTCCTCCTTCGACGGCTCCGCCAGGGCGAATTCCTTGTCCCAGTCGCCCAGCGTGAGCACCCCCGCGCCGCCGGCACGCGCGAACTGGAGGGGATACGGCTCGCCCTCCAGCGAGACGTCCAGGATGCCGCCCTCGCCGTTGCCGCCGGTCACCTTGATGGTGCGGACGCCGCCGACCTTCGTCCGGTCGCCCTTGGTGAGCTCGCCCTGCATCCCGAGCAGCCCGTCCAGCAGTACGTCCATGTCCGTGAAGCCGCGGAACTGCTTGTACGCCGGGTCCCCCTCGGGCACCTTCACGTACTTGTCGTCGAGCTTGTCCGCGGCTGCGGAGTCCGACTTGCTGGGCTCCTTGCCGTCCTTGGCGCCCGAGTGGGTCCAGAAGCCGGCATCGGCCTTCAGATAGAGGGCGTCGCCCACTCGCAGCAGTTCGAAGGTGTTGTCCTTCGTGGTGACCGATCCCGTGCCGCCCTCGTGCTTGAGGCGCATGTTCAGTCTGTACGAGCCGCCCTTGCTCACCAGCGTCCCGGACAGGCGCACCGAATCGGCCCCGTCCACCGCCTTGCGCGCCTTGGTCTCGATCTCGACCGCGCTGAGTCTGCCGACGCCGTTGGTCCCCGCGTCCGGATCCTCACCGCATGCCGTGAGCAGAACGGTCAGCCCGGCGCACACGGCCACCCGCAGCGCGGCCCGGCGGGCCCGGGAAGCAGGAAGGAGGGGAGTCACCAGCGCACTGCCTCTCGTCGGTGGGGGGACGGCAGACCGCAGCGTACCTGTGCCGACCTCCGTGTTCATCAGAGAGCCGTACGGATGCCGACCAGGGCACGCCCGAACCGTACGGGCTAGCCTGAACCAGTCGAACAGCACGGTTTACCGGGCAAAGAGCGTGCACGGAGGAGGCGCTGAGCATGGCGGCAGGCGTGCCTCGTGTCTTCGTCTCGCACCTCGCGGGCGTCCCGGTCTTCGACCCCAACGGCGACCAGGTGGGCCGCGTGCGCGACCTGGTGGCGATGCTGCGTGTCGGCCGCCGGCCGCCCCGGCTGCTCGGTCTGGTCGTCGAGGTCATCAGCCGCCGCCGCATCTTTCTGCCCATGACCCGCGTGACCGGCGTCGAGTCGGGCCAGGTCATCACCACCGGTGTGCTGAACATGCGCCGGTTCGAGCAGCGTCCGACCGAGCGGCTGGTGCTGGGCGAACTGCTCGACCGGCGGGTGGAGCTGGTGGAGAGCGGCGAGGTGGCCACCGTCCTCGATGTGTCGATCCAGCAGCTGCCGGCCCGCCGCGATTGGGAGATCGACAAGGTCTTCGTACGCAAGGGCAAGGGCGGGGCGCTGCGCCGCAAGGGCGAGACGCTGACCGTCGAGTGGTCGGCCGTCACCGGCTTCTCGCTGGAGGAGCACGGACAGGGCGCGGAGAGCCTGCTCGCCACGTTCGAGCAGCTGCGCGCGGCCGACCTCGCCAATGTGCTGCACCATCTGTCGCCGAAGCGACGCGCCGAGGTGGCCGCCGCCCTCGACGACGACCGGCTCGCCGATGTGCTCGAGGAGCTCCCGGACGACGACCAGGTGGAGATCCTCGGCAAGCTGAAGCAGGAGCGGGCGGCCGACGTGCTGGAGGCCATGGACCCCGACGACGCCGCCGACCTGCTGTCCGAACTGCCCGAGGAGGACAAGGAGCAGCTGCTGGCGCTGATGCGGCCGCACGAGGCCGCGGATGTACGGCGGCTGCTGTCGTACGAGGAGCGCACGGCGGGCGGCCTGATGACCACGGAGCCGATCGTGCTGCGGCCGGACGCCACGGTGGCGGACGCCCTGGCACGGGTGCGCCAGCGGGACCTGTCCCCCGCCCTCGCCGCACAGGTGTACGTGTGCCGGCCGCCGGACGAGACGCCGACCGGAAAGTACCTGGGCACGGTGCACTTCCAGCGGCTGCTGCGCGATCCGCCGTTCGCGCTGGTCAGCTCCATCGTGGACAACGATCTTCCGCCGCTGGCGCCGGACACGTCGCTGCCCGCCGTGACCAGTTATCTCGCGGCGTACAACCTGGTCGCGGCGCCCGTCGTCGACGAGAGCGGTGCACTGCTGGGGGCCGTGACCGTCGACGACGTGCTGGACCATCTGCTCCCGGAGGACTGGCGCGAGACGGAGTTCGAGGCGTTCTCCTCCGGCGAGGAGGCCGTCGATGGGTAGCGGCGACCAGAGGCCCTTCGAGCGGGGCGAGCCGAAGGAGCGCATGCCGTCCGGGGCGACCGCGGCGTCGCGACCGCGGGCCCGCCTGGACGTGCCGCGGGCGCCGCGCCGCGCTCTGCTGCCGGAGTACGACCCGGAAGCCTTCGGGCGGCTCTCCGAGAAGATCGCCCGCTTCCTGGGGACGGGGCGCTTCCTCGTCTGGATGACCCTGACGATCATCGCCTG
Source organism: Streptomyces sp. NBC_00390 (assembly GCF_036057275.1). Taxonomy (NCBI): domain Bacteria; kingdom Bacillati; phylum Actinomycetota; class Actinomycetes; order Kitasatosporales; family Streptomycetaceae; genus Streptomyces; species Streptomyces sp. NBC_00390. Next base: position 3,026,965 of record NZ_CP107945.1, read on the forward strand.
GGTCGTGTGGAACATCAGCGCACCGAGCGACCTGCGCTTCGACGAGTACCCGTTCATCTTTCTCACCCTCGCCCTGTCCCTGCAGGCGTCCTACGCGGCCCCGCTGATCCTGCTGGCGCAGAACCGGCAGGACGACCGCGACCGGGTCAATCTGGAGCAGGACCGCAAGCAGAACGAGCGGTCGATCGCGGACACGGAGTATCTGACCCGGGAGATCGCAGCTCTGCGGATGGGCCTCGGCGAGGTGGCGACCCGGGACTGGATCCGCTCCGAACTGCAGGATCTGATCAAGGACATCGAGGAGCAGCGCGTCCTATTCCCGCACGGCCCCTCTCGGGGACGTGATGAAGGCGACCGCTGAGAGGGCTTTCCGGCCGTGGCGGTGAGCGCCGTACCATCGTCCGTATGGCTACGGAAGACGCGGTGCTTGAGGCACTGGCGACGGTGAACGACCCCGAGATCAACCGACCGATCACCGAACTGGGCATGGTGAAGTCGGTCGACATCCGGGACGGCGGCACGGTCGCCGTCACGGTGTACCTCACCGTCTCGGGCTGTCCCATGCGCGAGACGATCACCAAGAACGTGACCGATGCGGTCGCCCGCGTCGAGGGCGTCACCCGCGTCGAGGTCACGCTGGACGTGATGAGCGACGAGCAGCGCAAGGATCTCGCCGCGTCACTGCGGGGCACGACCGCCGAGCGCGAGGTGCCCTTCGCCAAGCCCGGGTCGCTGACCAGGGTGTACGCGGTCGCCTCCGGCAAGGGCGGCGTCGGCAAGTCCTCCGTGACCGTGAACCTGGCCGCCGCCATGGCGGCCGACGGGCTGAAGGTCGGCGTCGTCGACGCCGACATCTACGGGCACAGCGTGCCGCGCATGCTGGGCGCGGACGGCCGTCCCACCCAGGTCGAGAACATGATCATGCCGCCGTCGGCGAACGGCGTGAAGGTCATCTCCATCGGGATGTTCACCCCGGGCAACGCACCGGTCGTGTGGCGCGGCCCGATGCTGCACCGGGCGCTGCAGCAGTTCCTCGCGGACGTGTACTGGGGCGACCTGGACGTCCTGCTGCTGGACCTGCCGCCGGGTACGGGCGACATCGCGATCTCGGTCGCGCAGCTGGTCCCGAACGCGGAGATCCTGGTCGTCACCACGCCGCAGCAGGCGGCCGCGGAGGTCGCCGAACGTGCCGGGTCGATCGCCGTGCAGACACACCAGAAGATCGTCGGTGTGGTCGAGAACATGTCGGGCCTGCCGTGCCCGCACTGCGACGAGATGGTCGATGTCTTCGGTACCGGCGGCGGGCAGAGTGTCGCCGAGGGCCTGACGAAGACGACCGGCGCGAATGTGCCGGTTCTGGGCTCGATCCCGATCGACGTCCGGCTGCGCGAGGGCGGCGACGAGGGCAAGCCGGTCGTGCTGACCGACCCGGACTCGCCCGCCGGTTCGGCGCTGCGTGCGATCGCGGGCAAGCTGGGCGGCCGCCAGCGCGGCCTGTCGGGCATGTCGCTGGGCATCACTCCGCGCAACAAGTTCTGAGCCACGGCGAAGGGGGCGCTGCTCGCACCGAGCAGCGCCCCCTTCGTCATGCCTGCGCCGGCGCGCCGTGCACGCGTCCTACGCGTCGTACACCGACAGATCCTCGACCACCGAGAACCCGAGTCCGTAGGCGCTCATCCCGCGCCCGTACGCCCCGATGTGCACGCCCCCGGTGCCGGTCGTCCCGGCCAGCACCCAGCCGAACTCGGACTCCCGGTAGTGGAAAGGCGTCGGCACCCCGTCCACCGGCAGCGAGAGCATCGACCAGGGCGGGCCGGTCAGGTCGTCGGCGAGCGCGAAGGCCGTCTCGGTCTGCTGGTCGAGCCAGTCGTCACGCAGCGAGTGGTCCAGCTGCGGGGGCCAGGTATGGGCGAGCAGCCCCGAACCCGCCAGCCAGGCCGCGGAGGAGACGCTCGTGGCGTCGAGCATGCCCGTGCCGTCCGGGCTGCGTCTGACGGGGCTGGCGGCGACCGTGACGACGACGGCGAAGCGCTCCTTCTCGGCGCCTGCTGCCTCCGGCCGTATCGACGGCTCGTCGCCGTGGCCCATCGCTCCGTGCTGGACCGTGCCGTCGGCGGCGATGCCGACCTTCATCAGCCGCCGCGGGCCCGCGAAGGCCTCGTCCAGGCCGTACCAGGGGAAGGCCGCGCTCAGATATGCACCAGCCGTATCCTGTGCCGCCACCCGACTCGTCGTCGCCATGTGCTCGGCCTCCTCCGTCTTCCAGGCTTGGAGCGGTCCCGCCCCCCTCGGGCGTCCTCACTCCCGGACAGATGGAGAGAATAGCCAGCCCGCACCCGGTCGAAGGGATTGACAGGTTCAGGTGGCGTCTGCGTCGAACGGCGGGCGCTCGTCCCGATCAAGCTTTTCGCGCTTCTTGAGCAGGTCGGGGGCGCCGGTCGCCGAGCCTCCCACGGCGGCGGGAACCGAGGTGCCGGGCGCGTCGGCGCGCTCCGTGCCGTTGACGGCGTCGGCGACTTCTTCGATCTCCTTCTTGAGATCGAAGCTGCTGCGCAGCTCCTTGAGGTCCTTCAGATCCTCGTTCTCCGCGAGCTGCTTGCGGAGATACGCCTTGGGATTGAGGTCCTCGAACTCGAAGTCCTTGAACTCCGGACCCAGCTCGCTGCGGATGTCCTCCTTGGCGCTCTCCGAGAACGCACGGATCTTCCGGATCGTGCGGGTGACGTCCTGGATGAGCTTCGGCAGCTTGTCGGGGCCGAAGATGAGCACGGCGAGGACGACGAGCGCCGCCAGCTCCAGTCCGCCTATGTCGTTGAACACCCTGCTGCTCCTCGTGTTCTCTTCGTCTTCGCTGCCGACAGGTCGGACGGGGTCCGGGCCCGATCCACGGTACCCGTCGAAACTGTCCGCGCGGTACCTTCCGGCGGCCCGGGCGGTGGCCGCCGGATGGCCTGCGCCGCCCGTTGCCGCGCCGGTCAGCTGCTGTCGGCGGAGCCGAGGGTGAGCGTCATCGTCCGCTCGGCGTCACCGCGCTCCAGGGTCAGCTCCAGCCGGTCGCCGGGGCGGTGGGCGCGGATCTTGACGATCAGCTCCTCACCACTGTGCACCCGCTGGCCGTCGACCTTGGTGATGACGTCGCCCGGTTCGATGCCCGCCTTGGCAGCGGGCCCGCCCGGCGTGACGGCCGGGGCGCCGTCCTTGCCCTTCTCGCCGACGCGTGCGCCGTCGCCGGTGAACTTCATGTCGAGGCTGACGCCGATCACCGGGTGCGTGGCCTTGCCGGTGTTGATCAGCTCTTCGGCGACGCGCTTGCCCTGGTTGATGGGGATCGCGAAGCCGAGGCCGATGGACCCGGCCTGGCCCCCGTCGGCGCCGGCGCCGCTGTCCGCGGCCCGGATGGCGCTGTTGATCCCGATGACCCGCGCCTTGGCGTCGACCAGCGGGCCGCCGGAGTTGCCGGGGTTTATCGGGGCGTCGGTCTGGAGCGCGTCGACATAGCTGATGTCGCTGCCGTCGCCCTTCTCGCCGCCCGCCGTGATGGGACGCTCCTTGGCGCTGATGATGCCGGAGGTCACGGTGTTCTGAAGGTCGAAGGGTGCTCCGATGGCGACCACCGGATCGCCGACCCGGACGTTGTCGGAGTTGCCGAGCGGCAGCGGCTTGAGGCCGGAGACGCCGGTCACCTTGACGACGGCGAGGTCGTAGCCGCTGTCCTTGCCCACCAGCGTCGCGTCGGCGGTCTCGCCGCCGCTGAACGTGACCGAGATGTCGCCGGAGGAGCCCGCCGGATCGACGACGTGGTTGTTGGTGAGGATGTGCCCCTCACGGTCGAGTACGAAGCCGGTGCCGGTGCCCTGCTCTTCGCCGCCGCTGACATGGAGGGTGACCACGCTCGGCAGGGCGCTGGCGGCGATGCCCGCCACGCTGTCGGGCGCGCGGTCGCCGCTCTCGTGCCCGGCCTGCGGCAGTTCGACCTGGGTGATGCCGCCGTTGCGCTCGATGTACGCGCCGATCGCGCCGCCCGTACCACCCGCGGCCAGGGCCAGCACGACCGCGCCGATCAGCAGCGGGCCACGCCGGCGCTTCTTCACCGGCTCACCGTGGTGGGTGAGCGGCTGCCCGGGGGCGCTCCACGGGTCGTACTGGAGCCACACCGACGACAGCGGCTGCGGCCGGTCCTGGGGCGGGGGAGCCTGCGGCGGCAGCGGCTGGGTCACATGAGGCGGCTGGCGCAGGGGCTGCGGCGGCTGGGGCTGGGGTGCCCCCGGTGCCATGTACTGCTGCGGCACGGGCGTGCCGTGCGCGGGCGTCGGCACCGGCCGCTGTACGGGGGGTGCGGGCGCCCACGGCCCGGGGCCGCCGTACGGCGGAGTGCTGTACGGGTCAGGGGCGTGCAGCGGCTGCGGGCGGCTCACCGGCTCGGTGACGGCCGCCGGCACGGAGTCCGCCGGCACGGTGGTGTCCATGCGCACGGTGGTGTCGGTATGCGCTGTGGTGTCCGTGAGCGCTGCCGTGGTTTCCGCGTGTGCCGTCGGCGCGTCTGCTGCCGCCGGCGCCGCCAGCGGGTCCTGCTGCGTGTGCTGTGCTTCCTCGGGGGCGGGCGCCTCCGGTCCGGAGGCGCTGCCGCTGCCCGCGCTGGGGCGGCTCCACCACTTCGCCTTCGCTCCGGTGGGCTTCCCGTCGTTCATGCTCTCCCCGCAAACTGCCGGCCCGTGCCAGCGCCCCCACGGGGCACCTCCCAGGATTCAACCAGGTTTGCGAATCCGTGCGCAGGGTCCTGGTCAGCGCAGTTGCGACACGGAAGGCCGCGTCGGGCGCGCGAGATCCGTGGGGACCGGGCTGGTGCTCGGGGTGACTCCGGGCGCCGTCGCCGGCTGGAACGTCGAACCCGTCGGGCGTATCAGCGGCGACAGGGAAGCGGTGGACGGGGCCAGCAGCGAGGCCGCGAACGGCCGGCTCGGCGGCTCGCCCGCGGGCTCCCCGGGTGCGGTGGCCGCGACCGTCCGGGTCTGCGGCAGGACCGCGCCGCTGCCGCCGGTGCGACGGCGCTCGGAGTCGGCGCCCCGCGCGGCGGCCGTCCCGCCCTGGGAGCCTGTGGCAGCGGCCGGTCCCGCCGTACGCAGCGGAGTGACCTTGCCAGGGCCCTGTCCCCTGGCGCTGCTGTCCGTCACGGCGTCCAGGGGGATGGCGCCGCCCAGCGCGATCGCGGCGAAGGAGACCGCGCTGGCCGCCGCGAAGGCGAACCGGCGGCCGAGCCACGGCGAACGCTCGGCCTCCGCGCGGCCCACCTCGTGGATCCGGAAGCCGCTCCCGCCCCCGGGCAGGACGGCCGCGTGGGCGCCCCCGGGGACGTAGCCGAACGTCTCCGCGCGGGGGTCGCGCGTATGCCCCGCGGACGGTTTCAGCGCTCCGAAGACTCCGTCGGCGCTGCGCCGTCCGCCGAAGGGTCCTGCCTGGTCGTCGTCATCGCTCCCCGCGGGGCCCGCGGGGAGCCCTTGAAGCCGCGCGAGAAGCCCCTCGGAGAGCGGCGGCGGGGCGGCCTGGGCGAACACGCTCTTCAGCCGGCGCTGGGCGTCTGCCTCGGCCTTGCACTTGGGACAGGTGGCCAGATGGGCCAGTACCCGGTCCCGGACGTCATGACTGAGCTCACCGTCCACCAGGGCGGCGAGCCGGTCCCCCAGATGCTGCTCCGCGGGGGTGGGACTGGTGCCGCTCACGCCGACCCGCCCTCCCCCGCCAGGCCGACCACACCCGCCAGGGAACGCTGCTGCTCCGCACGGGCCTCCGGCGAGCGGTGCTGCAGGGCCTTGCGCAGATGGGAACGGCCACGGTGGATACGGCTGCGGACGGTGCCGAGCTTCACGCCCAGGGTCGCGGCGATCTCCTCGTACGACAGTCCCTCGATGTCACAGAGCACCACGGCGGCGCGGAACTCGGGGGCGAGCGTGTCCAGCGCCTGCTGGACATCCGCGTCGAAGTGGCTGTCGTTGAAGACCTGCTGCGGGGACGGCTCGCGGCTGGGCAGCCGCTCCGCGGCATCGTCACCCAGCGCGTCGAAGCGGATCCGCTGCTTGCGGCGGACCATGTCCAGGAAGAGGTTGGTGGTGATCCTGTGGAGCCAGCCCTCGAAGGTGCCCGGCGTGTACGTCGACAGCGAGCGGAAGACACGGACGAAGACCTCCTGGGTGAGGTCCTCGGCGTCGTGCTGGTTCCCGGTCAGGCGGTAGGCCAGGCGGTAGACCCGGGCGCTGTGCGTGCTGACGATCTCCTCCCAGGTGGGCGGAGTCCATGCCTGCGATTCCGCGTCCGATGCGAAGGTCGCGGTGGCTACGGGTTCGGTCGGCAGAGAACTGTCAGCGGTCTTGGTCACGGATTTCGGCTCACCCGCCGACCTGAGAAGGCGCCTGAGCACCCCTCCCCGATCCGCAGCTGCAGCCGCACCTCCCCTGTCGGCTCTGGTGGTATCCAGCGGAGCCCCTACCATAGCCACCTCGCCCGTTAGCTCCGGATAAGAATCTTTACGTCGATTTGGGTCCGGCTCCGGCCTTGATCCCGAGCGCTTTCCCCTGTCCTGCACAACGCCCGGTCCCATCTGCGGGTTCCCGGGCGCAGCGGATACAGTCAGCGTCGCGCCAACTACGGGGACAGGAGAGGGTCATTACCGCCAACCGGCAGACGAGCTGGGCGTTCGCCGACGCCTTTGTCGCCGAGGACGACGCTCTGCGCTGGGCCCGCGAGCGGGCCCGGGAGTCAGGGCTGTCCTCGGTGTCACCGGGCACCGGCGCCGCGCTGCGACTGCTGGCTGCCACGACGGACGCCAAGGCGGTGGCCGAGATCGGGACCGGCACCGGCGTCTCGGGAATCTATCTGCTCCAGGGCATGCGCCCGGACGGCGTACTGACCACGGTGGACCTGGAGCCGGAACGGCAGCAGTTCGCCCGCGAGGCCTTCCGCGCGGCCGGCTTCGCCGCGAACCGGGCGCGTTTCATCCCGGGCGGTGCGCTGGACGTGCTGCCGCGGCTCGCGGACGGCGGCTACGACCTCGTGTTCTGCGACGGTGACCGTGCGGAGTCGCTCGACTACCTCGCTGAATCGTTGCGCCTGCTGCGTCCGGGCGGCCTGGTCTGCTTCGAGGGCGTCTTCGCCGACGGCCGTACGGTCGACTCCGCGGCACAGCCCGTCGAGGTACTGCGGCTGCGCGAACTGCTGCGCGCGGTACGGGAGAGCCATGAGTTGCTCTCGACGCTGCTCCCGGTGGGCGACGGCCTGCTCTGCGCGGTCCGCCGCAGCTGACGCCCCGGGTGCGGGTCCCGGAAACTTCTCCGGAAACACCACTGCCCCGGCACCGTCGGTACCGGGGCAGCGAAGTGTCAGGGCGCGTCAGCCGACAACCTTCTTCAGGGCGTCACCGAGTGCATCCGCTTCGTCCGGAGTCAGCTCGACGACAAGCCGACCGCCGCCTTCGAGCGGAACGCGCATGACGATGCCCCGCCCCTCCTTGGTCACCTCGAGCGGGCCGTCGCCCGTCCGCGGCTTCATGGCCGCCATGCTCGTTCCCCTTCCTGAAACCAGCTCATCGTCAGCCGACGGCCCCTGGATGGGCACACCTCACCGGCATCGAACACATTGCTTCCAGGTCATTATCCCGCATGGCGGGACCCAATGACCAACATCAGTCGGCATCGCTTGCGCAACGCGCTCTCTCAAAACCACCCAATTCGGCGATCCGCCTGCGATACTTCGCCCCCGCCCGAGTCCGGCGCGGCGCGCAATGTTTGACGCAGCTCACATGTCCGGCGCCGTTGATCTCCGCCATGCTGGCCTCGACAACGCCGTTGAGCCGACAAAGGGGACCCTGACATGGCCGACTCCGTGCTGTACGACGTGAGCGACGGACTTGCGACGATCACGATCAACCGGCCCGAGGCGATGAACGCCATGAACGTGGAGGCCAAGGTGGCTCTGCGCGACGCAGCCCAGGCCGCCGCCGCAGACACTTCCGTACGTGCCGTACTGCTCACCGCGACCGGGCGCGCCTTCTGCGTGGGCCAGGACCTCAAGGAGCATGTGGGGCTGCTGATCGCGGCCCACGAGTCGGGCTCCGGCGAGGTGATGAACACCGTGAAGGAGCACTACAACCCGATCGTCCGGGCGCTGACCGAGATGCCGAAGCCCGTCGTGGCCGGCGTCAACGGAGTCGCCGCCGGCGCAGGGTTCGGCTTCGCGCTCGCCGCCGACTACCGCGTCGTGGCCGACACCGCCAAGTTCAACACCTCCTTCGCGGGCGTGGCGCTGACCGCCGACTCGGGGATGTCGTGGACGCTGCCCCGGCTGGTCGGCCACAGCCGCGCCGCCGATCTGATGCTGTTCCCGCGTTCGATCTCCGCACAGGAGGCGTACGAGCTGGGAATCGTGAACAAGCTGGTCCCGGCGGACGACCTGGCCGCCGAGGCCCACGCGGTCGCCCGGGCCCTGGCCGACGGCCCGACGGTCTCCTACGCGTCGCTGAAGGAGTCCCTCGCGTACGGCGCCGACCACTCGCTGAGCGAGGCACTCGACAAGGAGGAGGAGCTCCAGGCGAAGGCCGGCGCGTCCGAGGACCACACCATCGCGGTCAAGGCGTTCCTGGCCAAGGAACCGCCGAAGTACGTCGGCCGCTGAGCCCGTCCGGGGTCAGGCCCTGGCGCCGCGGAAGACGCAGTCGGCGAGATGGTCGTCGACCAGACCGCAGGCCTGCATGAGCGCGTAGGCGGTCGTCGGGCCGATGAAGCGCAGGCCCCGCTTCTTGAGCGCCTTCGCCATCGCCGTGGACTCGTCCGTGACCGCGGCTACGTCGGCGATGGAGCGCGGCGCCGGCCGCTTCGCGGCATCAGGGGCGTACGACCAGATCAGGGCGTCGAGCTCGCCGGCGGACCAGTCGGCGAGCACGCGCGCGTTGGCGAGGGTCGCCTCGACCTTGGCCCGGTTGCGGATGATGCCCTCGTCGGTGAGCAGGCGCTCCTTGTCGGCGTCGGTGAACTCGGCCACCGAGGCGATCTTGAAGTCGGCGAAGGCACTGCGAAAGCCCTCCCGGCGGCGCAGGATGGTGATCCAGGACAGTCCGGACTGGAACGCCTCCAGGCAGAGCCGTTCGAACAGGGCGTCGTCGCCGTGGACGGGGCGGCCCCACTCCTTGTCGTGGTACGCGACATAGTCGTCCGTCGACAGCCCCCAGGGGCAGCGCAGTCTGCCGTCGGGACCGGCCACGGCCCCGCCGGTCACTGGTCCCGCTCCTCGCCCGGCTTGGTGAACAGATCGGGGCGGCCCGTGGCGCCGGCCTGTGCACCGGCCAGCGCCGACTCGAGCTCGGCGATCCGCGCATCGCGCTCGGCGAGCTCCGCGCCCAGCCGGGTGAGGACCTCGTCCACGTCCGCCATCCGGTAGCCGCGCACACCGATGGGCAGCCGTACGGCGTCGATGTCGGCGCGGGCGAGCGGGCGGCCCGCCGGCAGCGGGTCCACCAGCTGTTCGGGGGCCGCCTCCGGCAGGGCCGCGCTGTCGCCGCCGCCGACCACGGCGAGGGTGACCGCGGCGACCACCACGACCATGGCGATCAGCAAGAACAAGAACACGAGCGACCCTCTCCCCGAACACCCCGAGCGGAATCCGTCAGGTGCTGATCGTGCCACGGGACTGTGACGGTTAGGGTCGCAGGCGGACGACCTGAGGAGGAAACAGCGGATGCTGCGGCTGGGCGGGCGTGAATTCGAGGCGCACGAACCGGTGATCATGGCGATCGTGAACCGGACGCCGGATTCCTTCTACGACCAGGGCGCGACGTTCCGTGACGAGCCCGCCCTCTCCCGTGTCGAGCAGGCGATCGCCGAGGGCGCCGCGATCATCGACATCGGCGGTGTGAAGGCCGGTCCGGGTGAGGAAGTGACGGCCGAGGAGGAGGCGCGGCGCACGGTCGGCTTCGTGGCAGAGATCCGCAGGCGCCACCCGGACGTCGTGATCAGTGTCGACACCTGGCGGCGCGACGTGGGCGAGGCCGTGTGCGAGGCGGGCGCCGATGTGCTGAACGACGCCTGGGGCGGTGTGGACCCGGGGCTGGCCGAGGTCGCCGCGCGATACGGAGCAGGGCTGGTGTGCACCCACGCGGGCGGCGCCGAGCCACGGACGCGGCCGCACCGGGTCGCGTACGACGATGTGATGGCGGATGTGCTGCGGGTGACGCTCGGGCTGGCCGAGCGGGCGGTCGCGCTGGGGGTCCGCCGGGACGCGATCATGATCGATCCCGGCCATGACTTCGGGAAGAACACCCGGCACAGCCTGGAGGCGACCCGCCGCCTGGACGAGATGACCGCGACGGGCTGGCCCGTGCTGGTCTCCCTGTCGAACAAGGACTTCGTCGGCGAGTCCATCGACAAACCGGTCAAGGAGCGTCTGATCGGCACGCTGGCGACCACCGCGGTCTCCGCGTGGCTGGGGGCGCAGGTCTACCGCGTCCACGAGGTCGCGGAGACCAGGCAGGTGCTGGACATGGTGGCGGCGATCGCGGGCCACCGCGCCCCGGCGGTCGCCCGCCGGGGACTCGCCTGACCGTCCGGGGCCCTGATCGTCCGGGTCCGGGCTCTGATGTCCGGGTCCGGGCTCTGATCGTCCGGGTCCGGGCTCTGATCGTCCGGGTCCGGGCTCTGTTCGTCCGGGTCCAGGCTCTGATCGTCCGGTGTCCTGACCGTCCGGGGCTGCGGGCAGGACCCGGGTGCCGGGGCCACGGGCCCTGCCGGCCGGTGCGTGCTACCTGGCCGTTTCCTTGGTGACCAGTGCCACCGCCTCCTCCACCGAGTCCGTGACATGGAAGAGCAGCAGATCACGCTCGGACGCCTTGCCCTGGGCCACCACGGTGTTGCGCAGCCAGTCGACCAGTCCGCCCCAGTACTGCGTGCCGAAGAGCACGATCGGGAAGCGGGTCACCTTGCGGGTCTGGACGAGGGTGAGCGCCTCGAACAGCTCGTCCAGCGTGCCGAGACCGCCCGGCAGCACCACGAAGCCCTGCGCGTACTTCACGAACATCGTCTTGCGGACGAAGAAGTAGCGGAAGTTCACGCCGATGTCGACGTGCGGGTTGAGGCCCTGCTCGAAGGGAAGCTCGATACCGAGTCCGACCGAGATCCCCCTGGCCTCACGCGCCCCCTTGTTGGCGGCCTCCATCGAGCCCGGGCCGCCACCCGTGATCACCGCGAAGCCGGCCTCGACCAATGCCCGGCCGATGGCCACCCCCGCGTCGTAGTCCGGCGTCCCGGCGACGGTCCGGGCGGACCCGAAGACGCTGATGGCACTGGGGAGTTCGGCAAGCGCACCGAAGCCTTCCACGAACTCGGACTGGATGCGCATGACCCGCCACGGATCGGTGTGCACCCACTCGGAGTCGCCTTCGGTGTCCAGCAGCCGCTGATCGGTCGTGCCTTCCTGCACCTGGTCCCTACGGCGCAGTACCGGTCCCTGCCGCTGCTCCTCCGGCGCCCGCAATCCCTCGGGGTTGCCCATGACCTGCTCCCTCCGCCGAACCTTGTTGCCTTGGCTCAGGGTAGGTCCGGGATCGTTACGAATGATGAAATCAGGGTTTTCAAGCTGTGAGCCACTCGCGGAGGCGTTGCTCGCAGTGCGTGATCTTGTCAACGGCAACATGCTCGTCCGCCTTGTGGGCGAAGAGCGCGTCACCGGGCCCGTAATTGACCGCGGGCACGCCCAGCGCGCTGAAGCGTGAGACGTCCGTCCAGCCGAACTTGGGCTGTGCGCTGCCGCCGACGGCGGCCATGAACGCGGCCGCGGCCGGGTGCGAGAGGCCGGGCAGCGCCCCGCCGGTGTGGTCGTCCACCACGATCTCGCTCACGCCGCAGTCCGCGAACACCTCACGGACATGGGCCTCGGCCTCGGCCATGCTGCGGTCGGGCGCATAGCGGTAGTTGACCACCACGGTGCAGGCGTCGGGGATGACATTGGTGGCCACACCGCCCTCGATGCCGACGGCATTGAGGCCCTCGCGGTACTCGAGCCCGTCGATCACCGGGCGCCGCGGCTCGTACGCGGCGAGGCGGGCCAGGACCGGACCGGCGGCGTGAACGGCGTTGGAGCCCATCCAGCTGCGGGCGGAGTGTGCCCGCTCCCCCGTCAGGCGGAGATGGACACGCAATGTGCCCTGGCAGCCGCCCTCGACCTGGGCGTCGGACGGTTCGAGCAGGACGGCGAAGTCTCCCTCCAGCCAGTCGGGGTGGGCCTCGGCCACATGCCCGAGCCCATTGAGGTGTGCGGCGACTTCCTCGTTGTCGTAGAAGACGAAGGTGAGGTCGCGGTTGGGTTCGGGGACGGTGGCCGCGATACGCAGCTGGACGGCGACGCCCGACTTCATGTCGCTGGTGCCGCAGCCCCACAGGATGCCGTTCTCGTCCAGTCGCGAGGGCAGATTGCCGGCGACCGGGACCGTGTCGATGTGCCCGGCCAGGACGACCCGCTCGCTGCGCCCCAGGCCTGTGCGGGCCAGGACGTTGTTGCCGTGGCGGTCGACGGTGAGGTGCGGCAGGGCACGCAAGGCCTGCTCGATGGCATCGGCGAGGGGCTTCTCCTCCCCGCTGACCGAGCGGAGATCGACCAGCGCGGCGGTCAGCGCCGGGCCGTCAAGAGTGAGGTCAAGCACGGTGTCAGGCATGGCTCCGACCTTAGAGCCTTCCTCGGACTCCAGTACGGTGGGCGTCGTGCCCGAGACCGCCTCCCCCGTCCGGCGCGGCCGCCCGATTCGTGTCGCGGCCGCGTTCGTCGTGCTGCTGGCCGTGATCGGCTATGTGATCGTGCAGTACGAGACCGGCGGGGGCGCCCCGCGCTGCACGGTCCGCGGCGCCGAGGCCGACGGCCCCTCGTACGAGCTCACCGCCGAGCAGGCCGCGAACGCGGCGACGATCTCCGCGGTCGGCACCACGCGGGGCATGCCCGAGCGGGCGGTCACGATCGCGCTGGCGACGGCCCTGCAGGAGTCCGCACTGCGCAACATCGAGCACGGCGACCGGGACTCTCTGGGCCTGTTCCAGCAGCGCCCGTCGCAGGGGTGGGGCACCCCCGCGCAGATCCTGGATCCCGTCTACGCGTCCAGGAAGTTCTACGAGCACCTCGACGAGGTCCCCGGCTACTCACGGCTGCCGCTGACGGTGGCCGCGCAGCGGGTCCAGCGCAGCGGGTTCCCGCAGGCGTACGCGAAGCACGAGCCCGACGCCACGCTGCTGGCTGCGGCCCTGACCGGCCGGGCCTCGGCGACGCTGACCTGCGCGGTGCGCGGCGGCGGCGACGCGGGCGACCCGGCGAAGGTGCGGACCGAGCTGGTGCGTGCCTTCGGGCCCGATGTGCTGCCCGGCGGCGTGCAGGGCGGGGGCGCCAAGAGCGGCAGCGCTGGTGCAGCTGCCGCGGGCGAGGTGACGCTTCCGGTGCCGGCGACGTCCGGATCGACGTCCGGCGGCCCGGCGTCCAGGCGCGGCTGGGAGCTGGCGCACTGGGCCGTCGCGCGCGCGGACGGACTGCGGATAGCAGAGGTCTCGTACCGGGGCAGGGTGTGGCACGCGGACGAGTCCGACGAGGGCTGGCAGAAGGGCGGGGCGCCCGAGCGGGGCACCGACACCGTCCGGATCCGTATCGCTCAGTAGTTTGTCCCCTCCCTCGAAGGCGGCGCTCCGATCTCACCCGGAACGCCTTGTTCGCACGCCCTGCCACTGCCCCCCGCGCGATGCCAAATCCCTTGCGAACAAAGGGAAGTGACGGTTCGCCAGGCACTTGCACAATGCAATGTTTGCCCGTTTTTATCCGAGACCGATAAAACGATGCATTACCAACTCTTTACCTTGGCCGACCGCAACTTCCCCCGGCCCCCCAGCGGTTGTCAGGACGTCCGAACGTCGGGCAGCACCACCAGCAGTCCGAACATCCGAACGTCCCTCTCGTCCCAAGGAGCACCATGTCCCTCCCCCTGACCCGTCGGATCGCCCGCGCCGCGCTGCTCATCGCGGCTGGAGCAGCTCCCGTGGTCGGTGCGGCCGGCTCCGCAGGCGCCGCTGAGCTGCCGCAGACAGCGCTCGGCGGCCTGACCGCCCTCGACACGGACAACGTCGACACCACGGTCGACGGCGTCTCCAAGGAGTCCACCAAGGTGGCCGGCCAGGTCGGCGGCAAGACGGCCAAGAAGGCCGCCCCCGTGGCGGCCAAGACCGTCGGCAAGGCGGCAAAAACGGCCGCCCCGGTCGCCAAGAAGGCTGTCGGCGACGCCTCGGCGCAGGCCGCCGGTCTGGTCGGCGGCGCCGCCAAGGGCGGCCTGCCGGCCGGCGCCGTTCCCGGTGGCGCTCTGCCCACCGGCTCACTCGGCGGCATGCCCCTCGGCGGCTGATCGCACCCCTGGCGACACGCGGCGGGGCCCCAGGAGCCTTCTTGGCTCCTGGGGCCCCGCCGCGTGTCGCGGGCCGCCTAGCCCAGGCGCTTGACCGCGGCCTCGACGCGCTCGTCCGTGGCCGTGAACGCCACTCGCACGAAACGCTCGCCGGCCGTCCCGTAGAAGTCGCCCGGCGCCACCAGGATGCCGAGGCCGGCCAGATACGCCACCGTGTCCCAGCACGGCTCGTCGCGCGTCGCCCACAGATACAGGCTCGCCTCGCTGTGCTCGATGCGGAAGCCGTGCGCCGTGAGGGCCGTACGCAGCGCCGTTCGCCGGGCCGCGTACCTGGCGCGCTGCTCGGTGACATGCGCGTCGTCGCCGAGCGCCACGACGGTGGCGGCCTGTACCGGCGCCGACGTCATCATGCCGCCGTGCTTGCGGATCTGGAGCAGCTCGCCGAGCACGGCCGCGTCACCGGCGATGAAGGCGGCACGGTAGCCGGCCAGATTGGAGCGCTTGGAGAGCGAGTGGACGGCGACAACGCCCTCGTACGTACCGCCGCAGACGTCCGGGTGCAGCACCGAGACCGGCTCCGCCTCCCAGCCCAGCTCCAGGTAGCACTCGTCGCTGAAGACCAGCACGCCGTGCTCACGCGCCCAGGCGACGATCCTGGCCAGCTCGTCCTTGGCCAGCACCGCGCCGGTCGGGTTGGACGGCGAATTGAGCCACAGCAGCTTGAGGCCCGCCGGGTCGAGCTCTCCCCCCGCGGGGTCGGCCGCAAATGTCTCGGTGTCGTAGACGACCGCTTCGGCGCGGGCAAGGCGCGCACCGACCTCGTACGTGGGATAGGCGAGGCGCGGGTAGGCGACCTTGTCGCCGGGACCGAGACCCAGCTGGGTCGGCAGCCACGCCACCAGTTCCTTGGAACCCACGACCGGCAGGACGTTGGTGTGTGCCACCGACACCGCACCGAGCCTGCGCTCGACCCATCCGGTGAGCGCGTCACGCAGCGCCGCCGTACCCCACACCGTCGGATAGCCGGGCGAGTCCGCGGCCTCCACCAGTGCCTTCTGGATCAGCTCCGGCACCGGGTCGACGGGCGTGCCGACCGAGAGGTCCACGATGCCGTCCGGGTGGGCCGCTGCCGTCGCCTTGTACGGCTCGAGCTTGTCCCAGGGGAAGACGGGGAGGCGCGAAGAGACTGCGGCCACTGGGGCGCTCACTTTCTGGTACGTGGGGCGTCAAACACCTCGGTCCCGTACGGACGACGAACCGTACGGGACCGGGGACATGGAGATGTGATCAGCCGTTCTGCGGCGGCAGAGCGGCGATGAAGGGGTGGTCGCGCTCGATGAGGCCGAGCTTGGAGGCACCACCGGGCGAACCGAGCTCGTCGAAGAACTCGACGTTCGCCTTGTAGTAGTCCTTCCACTCCTCCGGGGTGTCGTCCTCGTAGAAGATCGCCTCAACCGGGCAGACCGGCTCGCAAGCACCACAGTCGACGCATTCGTCCGGGTGGATGTACAAGGACCGGGAGCCCTCGTAGATGCAGTCGACGGGGCACTCCTCGATGCACGCCTTGTCCTTGACGTCGACACAAGGCTGCGCGATGACGTAGGTCACGCTGTCGTTCCTCCTCGGTAAGGGCTGGCTTGCGCGGGAGCGCGGCGTCGTCGATGCCCGCCCCTAGTATCTCCGTTCTTGGGGACGATCCGAACAGGAGGGGCACACAGAGCTGTGGAATTCACTGCGGGCGGACGGCTCGAGGTTCGTATCACACCTGCTGACGTGGGCAAACGGGTGTCGGTACGGCGCTTGAGCGAGGGTGAAGCGGGAGCTGAGAAGTTCACCGACACGGTTGGTGTTCTCACATCCTGGAACGAGGGTGTGCTGGTGATCACTCGCAGGACCGGGGAGAGCGTCCGTATCGCGGAATCGTCGCTGGTCGCCGGCAAGGTCGTGCCCGCCGCTCCGGCCCGCAGAAAGGGTCCCTCGGCGGGTTTCGAGGAGCTCGCGAGAGTCACCGCGCGGGCCTGGCAGCCGGTGGAGAGCGAGCGGCTCGGCGCATGGGAACTGCGCGCCTCGGGCGGCTTCACCCGGCGCGCCAACTCGGTGCTGCCGCTCGGCGACCCCGGAGTGCCGCTCACCGAGGCGCTGGAGCGGGTGCGCTCCTGGTACGCGCGGCGCGATCTGCCCGCGTACATGCAGACGGCGACCGGCGCCGCCGGGACGCAGGAGCGGTTGTGCGCGGAGCTGGAGGCGCGCGGGTGGCGGCGCGAGGTGTCGGCGCAGGTGCAGACCGGGGCGTTGGCGCCGGTGGGCGACCTGGACGCGGACGTGTCGCGGGTGCGGCTCGCGCGATCGTGCGACGAGAGGTGGCTACGGCGCTACCAGCGGTCCGTTGTGCCCGGACCACATGTGCTCAAGGTCCTGGGCAGCGGCCCTTCGGTGTGGTTCGCCTCTGTACCCGGCCCCACGGGTGCCGGCACCGGGGAGATTCCGGCAGCGATCGGCCGGTGTGTGGTCGACGGACGCTGGGCGGGCTTCATGGCCGTGGAGGTGGACCCGGCCTACCGCCGTCAGGGCCTCGCGACCTCCGTGATGACCGCGCTGGCGCGCCGGGCCCTGGACGAGGGCGCGTCGGCGGCATGGCTGCAGGTCGAGGCGGACAACGGTGCGGCTCGCACCCTGTACGAAGCGATGGGTTTTGCGATTCATCACCACTACCACCACTACCGGTCGGCCTAGACGGGGTACGAGTCGCATATGTACGACGCATCGTGGCGGGCGCGTTTCGCGGAAGAGGCCCGCGCCGAACGTCCCGATCTCGCGCTGCTCTGCCTGCTGATCGGCACCGAGGCGGACCCCGCGCTGGACGAGGCCGGCCTGGACGCCGCCCAGATCGAGCTGGACCGCCTCGCCGGGATGCTCCCGTTCGGTCTGCGCACCCCCGAGGCCTGGGCGACGGCGCTGGCCGACCTGCTGGGCGCGCGCGAGGGCTTCCACGGCGCTCCCGCCGACTACCAGCGCCTGGAGTCCTCGCTGCTCCATGCGGTGCTGCGGCGCCGCCGCGGCCTGCCGATCCTTCTCTCGGTCCTGTGGACGGAGGTCGCCCGCCGCGCGGGCGCGCCCGTGTACGGGGTCGCGCTGCCCGGCCACTTCGTCGTCGGCTTCGGCGACCACGACGGGCAGGTCCTGGCCGACCCCTTCGCGGGCGGCCGCGTCCTGACCGGGCCGGATGCGGAACTCCTGGTCGCGGGCGCGACGGGCACGCCTCTGACCCCGTCGATGCTGACCCCGGCCCCGCCGCTCGCGGTGGTGCTGCGCATCCTGAACAACATCCGTGCCTGGGCCGCGCCGCGGCCCGAGCGCTCGGACGTGGCCCTGTGGGCGATCGACCTGTCGCTCCTGCTCCCGGCCCACCCGGCCCGGCTGCGCTATGAACGGGCCCAACTGCTGGTCCAGCGGGGCGAGTTCCTGACAGGCGCCGACGAAATGGACGCGTACGCGGATGTGGTGTCCGAGGTCGAGCCGACGACGGCGGAGGCGATCAGGGGGCGGGCACGGGCGGCGCGGGCCATGCTGAACTGAGCGTGTTCGAGCGAACACGGCAGCGGGCCGACGGCCTGCGCGGCCGCCCACCCCGCGGGTGACGCCCGTCGGACCGGCGCCGGTGAGGGACGCCCCGGCCGGGTACCTGCCTGCCGACCGGTTCTCGCACGGCCGGCCGGGACACCATCGACAGTGGGGTTCAGCACCCGGCCGCAGACTTCACCGCCTAGCGAGGGAATCGAGGGAATTCGGTCCGGGCTTCCGACCACCGCAAGGCAGGTTCGACCGCGCCGCGGATACTTGCGCGGAGCCTTTCCGACGACCCGTCGGGTTCGAGCCGAAAGCCCGTGACACTCGGCACTCGCGGCGACCAAATGCCCCTGTTGGCAGTCATTTTGACGGTCCACCAGATCGGTCCGGCCTTGATCGTCACACGGCGCCCATGAGACGCTGTTCGCACAGGTGTTCTGTGAACAAGGGCCGGGGGAAGCTTCATGGTCATCCGACACTCCGACGGAGTCATCCTGGGCGAGCCGGACAGCGTCGAGGCAGCGGTTGAACTGATCGTTGCCAACCTCCCCGAAGGCTGCGGCCCGGCGATCATCGGCGCGGCGGACGACCTGTGACCCAAGATGAGAGCACCACCCCGGCCGTGGACATCGTGGCCGCCGAGTGGCGGTACTTGCTGGAGGGGGACCACGACCTGGTCGACCCGACCACGGTCCGGGCCGCCTACGCGCAGCCACAGCTTCGGAGACTGACTCCCGGAGTGAGCCACGGCGTCATGTTCTTCACACAGCAATCAGGCGGCACTCCCGTCGGTGGCGCTGTGTATCCCCAGGGGGAGGACGGGCGATTCTGGGTCCGGAGGCCCCACGGCGTCGGAACCCTCGGCAGGGTCGACACCCTTGAGGAGGCGTTCGCACTCGTCGTCGACAGCCTCCCCGAGGACTGTGGGCCCGCCATCGAGGGAACGGCGCGAGACCTGTGACCGACAGTGAAAGCTCCCAGAACGCTTCAGATGTCGTGGCTGCCGAGTGGCTGAGCATCCTGGCCTACGACGACGATCTGATCGACCCCTCGATGGTCCGCGCCGCCTACACGCAGCCGCGACTGCGGGAGCTGTACCCCGCTGTCAGCCACGGCACCCTGTTCCTTAGTCGGTGCACCGGCTTTCCGCGTTCCCACGTGCCTGTGGTGTATCGCTTGGTCGGTGGCGGCTTCCAGGTAGATGCCCGCTCCGTAGGCTCGCTTGGTGAAGTCGCCACAGTGGAGGAGGCGTTCGCGCTGGTCGTGGCCAACCTCCCCGAGGGCTGCGGCCCCGCCATCATCGGAACGGCGGACGACCTGTGACCGCGGCCGCGGACATCGTGGACGCCGAGTGGCAGAGCATCCTGGCGTACTACGGCGACCGGATCGACTCCGCGGTGCCCCGCGCCGCGTACGCTCACCCTCGCTTGCGGGAGCTTTTCCCCATGGTCAGCCATGGGGTCCTGTACTTGAGTCGCTGCACCAAGTACCCGTGGACCCATGACGTCGGCACCGCGTTCCCCCAGGCCTCCGGCGGCTACCGAGTGCGTCGTCAGTCCGACAACACATTCCTCGGCGAGGTCGAAACCGTGGAGGAGGCGTACGACTTGGTCGCGGCCAGCCTCCCTGAGGGCTGCGGCCCGGCCGTCGACGGCACCCCGGACGACCTGTGACCGACGACGAGAACACCACGTCGGCCGCCGACATCGTCGCCGCCCGGTGGCAGAGCATCCTGTCGTACGACGACGACCTGATCGATTCCGCGACGGTCCGTGCCGCGTACGCACAGCCCCGACTGCGGGAGTTGTTCCCCTTCGTGAGCCACGGCACCTTGTTTCTCAGCCGGTGCACCGGCCTTCCGGGGTCTTTTGTGCCCGTTGTGTACAGCCTGGTCGGAGGCGGCTTCCAGGTGCATGACCGCTCAGTAGGCAGCCTTGGCGAAGTCGACACCGTCGAGGAGGCGTACGCACTGGTCGTTGCGAACCTCCCGGAAGGCTGCGGTCCGGCCGTCATCGGCACGGCGGACGACGTGCCTAGTTGAGGTCGCTGTTCCGGACGGCGGCGGCGAAGGCAGTCCAGGCCGCGTGGCCAAAGACAACGACAGGGCCCGTGGCGTGCTTGCTGTCGCGGACCGGGACCGCCGTCGGGTGGGCGTCGTCGACTTCGAGGCAGTCGCCACTGCTGCCGCCGCTGTAGCTGGACTTGCGCCAAGCCGGAGTGGATTCACTGCGCTTCATGCTCGTACTCCTCTGCGACGGATCTGATCAAGGCCAGCGACTGGCGGTGCGACAAGGCGTCGCCCAGGGCCTGATCGTAAGCCGCCTGACAGTCCCGTACCACGGACGGAAGTTCCCAGACCCTCCCCGACTTCAAGCCTTCCACATAGGCGATGGGCGGGAGGTCGTCGAACCACATGAGCGAGACGAAACCCTCCATCATGGCGTGATACCCCACTTCAAAGGGGAGCGCATGGACGCGGATGCGGCGGCTCTCGCCCAACGCCAGGATGTGACGGAGCTGTTCGCACATCACGGCCGCGCCGCCAATGGGGCGCCGCAACACGGACTCGTCGAGCAGCGTCCACACCACCGGTGTGTCGAAGTTGTCGAGTATGTGGGCTCGCTCCAGGCGGGTGACAAGAAGCCTGTCACGTTCCTCGTCGCTCCTCGGCGGGGACCCGGAGCCGAGCACTTCGCGCGCGTACGCCTCGGTCTGGAGAATGCCGGGTACCAACTTGGGCGCGTACTCCCGGATCACCGTCGCCTGCTGCTCGAACTCCAGCGCCTCCGCGAAGTGTTCCGCCACAGCTCTGCCGTCCAGCGTCGGCAGGAAGCGCTCGAAGAAGCCGCCCGTCCTCAGGACCTGGTCGAGGCGACGGGCGTCCGCCACGTCCGGGCGGCGGCGGCCCGCCTCGATGTGGGCGATATGGGTGCGGGACATGACCGCACGTTCGCTCAGCTCCTCCTGGGTGAGGTCCGCCGCCTCCCGCCGACGTTTCAGTTCCTCGCCGTACCTCGTGCGGGACTGCGGGTTGTCCTCGATCGCCATCGGCAACTCCTCTTTGTGACGCTTGCGTTGTCACGCGCCAACCCCTACCGAGCGTAACGCCGCCCCCGCCAGCCTGTGAGCAGTTCCTCACGGAGAGCGAAGGAGTCGGCAGGACTATGGGTGTGGCACACGCAGCAGGGACCTTCGTCGCCCACACGGGTACGGACGCCTATGGGCCCGGCAAGGTCATCGGTGTGGACGGCGAACACAGGCGCGTCAGGTTTGTGTACTTCGTCGCCACCATCCGCGCCTCCGATCTGCGCACCGCATCCGACGACGAAACGGCGCAGGTCAGGAGGTGGCTCCGGCAGAAGCAGGAGCGGTACGGAGGCGAGTGGTGATGACTTTGCGCGTCTCGCGCGACGGCGGGCGGAGCTGGGGGCCGGCCGTCACGTACCGGCCCGAGCGCGGGGCCGCACCGGTCGGTTCAGGCCTCCGGTGGCCGCCGTGCACCTGCCCCCGGTGCGCTCCCCCGAAGTGACCGTGCGTACACGGATGTTGATGTACGGTGAGCGCAAGACGGCCCCCGTCGCTGGTTGCACCCGGCGCCGAGGGCCTGCACCCCCCGTGCTAATCCACAGGAGCACAAGGAATGTTTCGTCATGTTATCCCGCCTGCCCGTTTCTACTCGCAGGTGCCGAACGACCTCATCCGCCATCCGAGGCTCAACTCCGACGCCTTCCGCCTGCTGAGCTGGCAGCTGTCACTCCCCGCCGACAAGCACGAGTCGCTGTCGGCCAGCGCCGAGCGCGCCGGTATCAAACCGAAGGCCTTCCAGCGGGCCAAGCAGCAGCTCAAGGACGAGGGCTACTTCCACGAGTGGAAGGAACAGGGGCCCGGTGGGCTCTGGCGGACCCGGCAGCTCGTCTCCAACGTCCCGCTGACTGCCGAGGACGTCGCCCGGTTGAGGGAGGCCGCACCAGTGGAGCCCGAGCCGACCGCACCGGAACCGGCTGCCGGAGAACGGACCGTCGGTGAGCCGGACGACCCGTCCGTCGGTCGTCATCCAGAAGTGACCCCTGGGGTGAACACCTCCAACCCTCCCCCGCCCGACCACGCCGATACCGAGGCGCGGCAACTCGTTGCCGCGCTACGGGAACTGGACCCTCGGCTGTGCGTGCCGCGCGGCATGCTGCGCCAGCTGGCCGCGCTGGCCGCCCAGTGGCTTCGGCTCGGGCATACGCCCGATGCCGTGCGGGACGGGATCAGGCGCGGCCTGCCCTCTGCCGGCGCGAGCATCCACCGGCCCGGTGGGCTGGTGCGGTATCTGCTGCGCGAGGTGCCTCCGGTCGAGGCGCCCCCGGAGCCGCCCAGGGTCGCCCTCATGCGCGAGTGCGCGGGCGAGCACACCCAGCCGCGGCTCTTCCGGCCGGTGGCGGACGAGGGGCTGTGCCCCGACTGCCGCCAGGATCGGGCCCAGGAGGCGCAGACCAAGGCCACGGCACCGGCGGCCACAGGCGTGCCGGCGGCCGTACGCGGGGCGGCGGCCGCCCGAGCCGCGATGCGGGGCGGGGCATGACCGCGTGCCCGGCGTCCGGCCCGACCGGACCGCCGGTGCGCCTCGGGTGCACGACGCGAACCGATCCGTCACCCGACGTAGGAGCCCCCGTCCCGGCGGACCGGGACGGGGGCTCCTACGAGGCGGGGAACGATCAGCTCGGATCGAGCTCGATGACCGCCGTACGCTCGGCCGGTGTCTTGCCGCGCAGCGCCGGCCCCATGGCCTGGGCGACGTCGTCCGCCGAAACCTGGTGCTGCTTGCCGTCGCCCTTGGTGATCGTGATGCCGTCGAAGACGCCGTCGAGCAGCTGCTCGATCGCCTTCTTGTCGTAGACCTCGACCAGCCGGCCGTCGATCGCCTTCATCGAAAGGATCTTGGGCAGTGACTTCGCCGGGCCGAACGCGATCTGCTTGGCACCCGCCTTGATCGTGATCAGGTCGGACATCGCGGGCCGGGCGAACTCCTTCATCGCGCGGTCGAGCTCCGCCTGGCCCACGGTCGGCTGGCGGGTGGCGACCGGCAGCTGCACGACGTTCGGCTTTCCGGTCTCGACCTGGGCGCGGTAGGCGTCCTTGACCGCGATCATCGAGCGGGTGACGTCCAGCGCCTGGCCCGCCTTGCCGGGTACGGGGACGGCCTTGCCCGGTACGAACTTGATCGTGGCCTCGGTCGCGGTGCCCGAAGCGCTGCCGATGTCGGCGAGCGCGACGCTCAGCTTCTCCTGGTCCACGACGATCACCGGTTCGGCGACGCGCTCGCCGCCGAAGAGGGAGCCGATCACCGAGACGGGGTTGTAGTCGCTGCCCGCGGCACCGCGGACGGTGGCCTGGCTGTCCAGGGAGAGGCCTCCCTTGTCCGGGGCGAGCTGCACCTTCTCGCCGCCCACCGAGAGCTGGAGCGGCGCGCCCGCCCGCTTGCCGAAAGCGGCGTCGAGCTTGTTGACCGCCTCGTCCCGGGTGCCTCCGCCGATGTCGACGCCGAGCACCGTCGTGGACTTGGGCACGTCGGAGTGGTTGAGCAGCAGACCGGCGCCGTAGGCGATGCCGACGAGACCGAGTACGCCCGCGCCGACGAGGACCATCTTGGAACGGCCCTGCTTGGCGGGTGCGGATGCCGTCCGGGGCGCGGGCCGGGCGGAGGGGCCGGGCGTGACGGGTCCGGCGGCGCCGCCGGGTCCGCCCGCGAACTCGGGCGCGGAGAAGTCCGCGAAGTCCGCCTCCCTGGCCCTCGGGCCGGGGACCGGGGGCACGATCGGGTTCGGACCCGTGCCGGAGCCCGTGTGCGGCGGCGCGAACGGCGAGCGGTGCTGTCCGTCGGACGGGACCACGGGGATACCGCTGGTCAGCGTGTCGCCGGAGACATGACCGCCGGCACCCTGCTCGGGCGCGGGCTGCTGCGGGGTGAGTACCGCGGTGTCGTCGGACATCCGGGGCGCGCCACCGGGACCGCCCGGAACGCCGGGACGGCCGGGTCCGCCGGGGCGGGGTGCGCCGGGACCACCGACCCCGGCACTGCCCTGGCCGGGAACGCCTGGAGTGCCCTGGCCCGGAACACCGCCGGGATGCGGTGCAAGCGGCATGCTGCCGGTGGCCGGTCCACCCGTCGGGCCCGAAGGCCCGACGCCGGGCGGGCGTACGCCGAGCGGAGGGGTGTTCCGTCCCGGGCCGGGGGCGAAGCCGTTGCCGACGGGGGGCGGGGTGGTACCGGGAGCCCCGCCCTGCGCAGGGCGGCGGGGCAGGCCGGGGCCGCCCTGCGCCGGACCCGCGGGTGCGGCGGGCGCCCCGGTCTGTTCGGCGAGCGCCGCCAGGTTGGACCGCGTACCGGGGCCGCCCGTACCGGCGCCGATCGTGCCACCGCCCGAGCCGTTCGCACCGGCGCCGCCCTGCGGCGCAGGCGTGGGGGCCGACGGGGCCGGCTTGCGAGGCGCGAACCAGTCGCTGCCCGCGGGCTTCTCCTCCGGCTGCGGCTCGGGGGCCGGGGCCGGCACCTGCGGCCGGGCCTCGGGCACCGGCGTGCTGCCCGTGCGCTCGCTGTCCTGACTGTTACCGCCCGCGCTCTTCGCACCGGCGCCGGCGGCAGCTCCCGGACCGGCCTTCGCGGCGGCGGCCGCGTTCACGTCGCTCATCGGCGTACGCATGACGACCGGCGGGATCGGCCGCGAACCCGGGATGTTGATCCGGATGCGCGTCGTCAGTGTGGTCTCGGTCTTGGGTTCGTCCGGCTGCGCCTCAGGGGCCGTGGCAGGCTCGTCCGGAGCGTCCTGCGTCGGATGCAGCGACGGATACTGCCGGGTTCCGTACGGCGGCGTCCCAGAGGGGTACGCGGTTCCACCGCGCCCCTGGGGGCCGGAGGACGAACTGTCAGTTTCACGACTCAAAGCAGGTTCTCCCGGTTGGCGTCGCCGCCCGTTCTTACTGGACAGCTACTGCTGCGGGCGGCTCGGCGGCGCGCACCACCATACTGTCCGCTGCCGGCAAAGGCCCGGGGACTGCGGGAAGCGGCCCGGTGCCGACCGTGCGGACTCGGTCAGTTCAACGGCTTCCCACCCTTCGGGGTGACCGTTGGGGCGACCCACCATAGGGGTCGGCCGGACCTGCTGCGTCCTGGGGGTCCCGCCTCCCGCTAGCCCTCAAGTCCGCCCGGCCGGCCGCCCGGTTGCAGCGATCGCGACATGGTGGCACACATCACAGCCAGTACCATCCCCCCGAGCATGAAGACAAGAGGCCCGATCCCGGCGGCGAACACACCGTCCCCCTCCGGGCGTCCGAAGCTGAGCACGACGACCGCCAGCAGCCAGCCGATGGCCGCCGAGGCCACGCCGAGCTGGGTGCCACATGCCCGCAGCGCGCCGTAGAACAGGGCTGCCGAACCGAGCAGCGCGAGCAGCAATCCGCCCGGGAACCAGGCACCTTGGACCAGCGTGCCCGCGACACCGACGACCGCTCCGAGGACGACGAGCACCAGATAGGCGGCCACCCGCCCGGGGTGCGGCGCACTGGGCGGCCGGGTCAGCCAGCCGCCGGGAACGTCCGGCGCACCGGAAGCACGCCGAGCTCCGCGAGAGCCCGAAGCACCCGAAGTACCTGAAGTACCTGAAGCGCCTGAAGCGCCTGAAGCGCCTGAAGCGCCTGAATTGTCCGGCCTTTTCCGCGCGCTCATGCCGTCACCATCCCCTGGGCACCGACATTCCCCTGGATCCCCGCGAAGAGGTCGCGCTCACGCTCCCCTTCCGGCGCGCCCCGCACACCGCTCACCAACTGGTAGTACTCGTGCGCGAAGAGAGGTTGCCCCAGATCGTTCGAGAGTGCGAAGAAGGGCCCGTCCACGGCGATTTGGGTGGCATGGGCGCGCATCGCGGCCGCCTTCCGCTCCCCGTACCCGGTGCCGTCGATCTCCGTGGTGATCTCGGAATCGTCCACCACGCCCGGTACATCCGTGATCTCGGCAATGCCCGGGAAGTCCGCTCCACCGAGCGCCTGAAGACGGGCGAAGCCCTCTTCGGCCACCGACCGCGGGACGCGGTTCCAGTAGATCTTCGCGATGGTGTGGGCGTCGCCCAGGTCACGGCGGAAGGCGCGCTCGGCGGCCAGCTCGGCCGCCCTCATCGCGACCCGGTGCGCCTGGATGTGGTCGGGATGCCCGTATCCGCCGTTGGGGTCGTACGTGACCATCACCTGCGGGCGCACCGACCTGATGATCTCGACGAGACAGGCGGCCGCCTCGTCCACGTCGGCCTTCCAGAAGGCGCCCTCACGGTGGTTCTGCTCGACGCCCATCATCCCGGAGTCCCTGAACCGGCCCTGGCCGCCGAGGAAGCGGTGATCGCTCACGCCGAGCGCCTTCATCGCGGCGGCCAGTTCGCCGACGCGATGGGCGCCGAGCCGGTCCTCCCGGTCGGGTGCGAGATGGGCAAGCTCGGCCGGAATGACCTCGCCCTCCTCGCCGAGCGTGCAGGTCACCAGCGTGACCTGGGCGCCCGTGGCCGCGTACCTGGCCATCGTCGCGCCGTTGTTGATCGACTCGTCGTCCGGGTGCGCATGCACGAGGAGCAGACGACGGGCGGGAAGCTCCTTCATACCGGACAGCCTAGATGGGCCCGGCCGTGCGGCGGGACTAGAACTTGATGCCCCCGATCATCCCCGCCACGTTGGTGGTCAGTTCGGTGATGGTGGGAGCCACCGACGAACTGGCGAGATAGAACCCGAGCAACACGCAGACCGTCGCATGTGCGCCCTTCAGCCCGGCTTTCCGGATCAGCAGGAAGACGACGATCGCCAGCAGCACCACCGCCGAAATCGAGAGTGCCACGGCGGTTCACCTCCATAGATATTCGGTCGGGACGGTCATGTTGCATGTGCCGGAGCAGATGTCATGGGGTTCATACCCACCTTGCGCTACGGATCATAACTATCCGTACCTTCGCATCGATCGGTGCACGGCAGCACATGGGGGCGCACGACCGCTAGGTTCGGTCGCATGACCTCGAGGCAGCAGCTCTCCTTCCCGCGTCAGTACGCCAGGACCCAGCGCTTCACGCTGGGCGCCCCCCGCGCCTTCACGGTGTCCCCGGACGGCTCGCGCGTGGTGTTCCTCCGTTCCTCCTCCGGCACCGACCGGTCCGGCCTGCTGTGGGTGCTCGATCTGGACGGGGACGGCGGCCGGCCGCAGGAGCGCGTGGCCGCCGATCCCCGGGAACTGCTCGGCGGGGCGGAGGAGAAGCTGTCGGCCGAGGAGCGGGCCCGGCGTGAACGCAGCCGCGAGGGGTCGGCCGGGATCGTGGGCTACGCGGCGGACCAGGCGGTCGAGCTGGCGGCGTTCGCGCTGTCCGGGCGGCTGTTCACGGCTGAGTTGCGGGCCGGCACCGCGCGCGAACTGCCCGCTCCGGGGCCGGTCCTCGACCCGCGGCCGTCCCCGGACGGCCGGCACATCGCGTATGTGGCGCGGGGCGCGCTGCGGGTGACGGGTGCCGAGGGCGAGGACGACCGGGCGCTGGCCGAGCCGGAGGACGAGCACACGGCCTACGGCCTGGCGGAGTTCATCGCCGCGGAGGAGATGGGCCGCTCGCGCGGCTTCTGGTGGGGGCCGGACTCGGACCGGCTGCTGGTGGCCCGGGTCGACGACCGGGAGGTACGGCGCTGGTGGATCGCGGACCCGGCGCATCCCGACCAGGAGCCGGCGCAGATCGCCTATCCGGCGGCCGGGACGGCCAACGCCGAGGTGCGGCTGTATTTCGTGGCACTGGCGGACGGCGCGGAGCGCACGGAGGTGGTCTGGGACCGGGCCGCCTATCCGTATCTGGCCCGGGTGCACTGGTCGTCCGAGGGGGCTCCGCTGCTTCTGGTCCAGTCGCGTGACCAGCGCATCCAGCTGTATCTGGCGGTCGACCCGGAGTCGGGCGCGACCCGCACCGTGCATGTCGACGAGGACCGGGCGTGGCTGGAACTGTCCCCCGGGGTGCCGGCCTGGGCACCGGGCAGGTCGTCCGCGCGGGACTTCGGCGGAGGACGGCTGGTACGGATCGCGGACGAGGGCGGGGCGCGGGTGCTCGCGGTCGGGGACCGGGTGCTGACCGGGGCGCAGTTGCAGCTCCGCGCGGTGCTCGACATCGACGAGAGCGACGTGCTGGTGTCGGCGGCGGCCGGCGAGGAGGCCTCGGAGCCGGAGGTCGGCGAGATCCATGTGTACCGGGTCAACGAGCTGGGCGTGGAGCGCGTCTCCCAGGGGGCCGGGGTGCACGGCGCGGTGCGATCGGGCGGGGTGACGGTGCTCTCGTCGTCCCGTACGGACACCAGTGGCGCGACGGTGCAGGTGCTGCGGGACGGGAAGCAGATCGCGCAGGTCGCCTCGTACGCGGAGGAGCCGGTGCTCACGTCCCGGCCGCGGCTGGTCGAGGCGGGGGTGCATCGCATCCCGGCGGCGGTGCTGCTGCCGGCCGGGTACGCGGAAGGTGACGGTCCGCTGCCGGTGCTGCTCGATCCGTACGGCGGGCCGCACGGTCAGCGTGTGTTCGCCGCACACCATCCCTATCTGACCTCGCAGTGGTTCGCGGACCAGGGGTTCGCCGTGATCGTCGCGGACGGGCGGGGCGCGCCCGGCCGGTCGCCGGCCTGGGAGAAGGCCGTCAAGGACAACTTCCCGCTCACACTGGACGACCAGATCGAGGCGCTGCGGGCGCTGGCCGCGGAGTTTCCGCTGGACCTGGAGCGGGTGGCGATCCGGGGCTGGTCGTACGGCGGCTATCTGGCGGCCATGGCGGTGCTGCGCCGCCCGGACGTGTTCCACGCGGCGGTGGCGGGCGCACCGGTGACCGATCTGCGGCTGTACGACACCCACTACACCGAGCGGTATCTCGGAGATCCTCTCGGGCAGCCGGAGGTGTACCGGGCCAATTCGCTGGTCGGCGACGACGGGCTGACGGTGGCGGAGACTCCGCACCGGCCGCTGATGATCATCCATGGTCTGGCGGACGACAATGTGGCCGTGGCACACACTCTGCGGCTGTCCGCAGCGCTGCTGGCCGCGGGCCGCCCCCACGAGGTGCTGCCGCTGACCGGGGTGACACATATGACGCCGCAGGAGCAGATCTCGGAGAATCTGCTCCTGCTCCAGGTGGAATTCCTGAAGAGGTCACTGGGCATGGACGCCTGAGATCGGCAACCCGGGGCCATCCGGGGCCGGGCTACCAGCCGGGCGGCGGGGACGACGGCGGCGGGGGCGGACCGTGGCCGCCGCCCTGGCCGTCCGGCGGGCCCGGCTGCGGACAGCCGTAGCCGGAGTACCCGGGCTGCGGCGTGCCGCCCGCCGCACCGTACCCGCCCGGTACACCGTCCGCCGGTCCGCTCTCACCGCGGCGGGCCGACACGACCAGCAGCACGGCTCCGGCGACGAGCTCGAAAAGCCAGGTGGCAACGAGCAGTTGCTCCTCCATCCGCAGCTCCCCGAAACCCCGGAACAGCTCTCGCCGGACCGTGAAGTCGAGCCCCACCGCGCCGTCCGCGATCAGGACAGCCGCCACCACCGCACCGAACGGGCGCGTGAAGACCGCCCGGTTGAGCGCTCCGACGGCGGCGGTCAGCGCGAGCAGGGCTGTCGCACAGGCCAGCCAGGCGGACGGGGTCTGCAGCAGCCTCAGCGGGGCACGCTCGCTGCCGGTGAGCAGGTCGGCATAGCCGTCGGCACCCGAGAGGTACGCCCAGCGGATCTGCCAGGCCACCGTCACCCCCGCTGCCGCGAAGAGCAGCAGGAACGCGAGCACGGACGCGCCCCTGGCGGGCCGGGCCGGTGTCAGCCGGCGGGCCGCGCCCGGGTCGGCGCGCGGCACGTGGGGGTCCTCATGCGCCTCGGCGCCCGTCGGGCGGCGTCCGGCCAGGACCGCGACGATCAGCGCGACGGCGAGGCCGAGCACCGCGAAGGTGCTGTACAGCGCCCTGGTGCGCAGGGAGTCGGTGGCCTGCTGATCCATCCAGGAGGCGGTGAGCACCCACAGGGACGGCAGCCGCAGGGCGAGCGTGATCACGGCCACGGCCGTCAGGGCAGCGGCGGCGACGGACGAGCGCAGGGCGGCTACGGCCGCGCCGGCGTACACGGTGAGCAGCGCCAGGTCGGTGACGGTGGTGGTGAGGGGCGCCGCGTCCGGTCCGCGGACGCCGCCGGTCCAGAACCGCCAGAGGTCGAGCGGCTCGTCGGCGGCCGACAGGTCCCTTACGATCCATGCTCCGACGATCAGCGCGAGCAGGGCGCACAGCGCCGCTCCCGTGATCCGAGCCCCCCGCGTAAGAGTCACACCGGCGATCCTGCAGCGGTGCGCACGCGTGGAGCAAGGGGGTGACTGGCCAACCCGGCGACGGCGGGCGGCGCGGACGACCGGCCGCAGCCCCTGAACGGGACTGCGGCCGGTCAACGGCACCCGCACGGCCGTACGAAGTTCAGTGTGCCGCGTTCGTATATCGGATGCGATGCAGCCAAGTTGCCTGCATGTTAAAGAATTTGACGGACATTCATCGGATTTCGCCACGCGGGGCACCGGGCCTGCCGGGCCCCTCGCTCGGCACCACATGCCGCTCCTCGGCGAAGTGGCACGCCGACGCGTGGTGGACGGGCCCCGGCACCGGCCGCAGATGAGCAGGCACCGCCAGCAGCGGCACCTCCAGCTCGCACCGCTCCTGCGCCTTCCAGCAGCGGGTGCGGAAGCGGCAGCCGGAGGGGACGTTCGTGGGCGAGGGTACGTCTCCGGTGAGGATGATCCTCTCCCGGTGCTCGCGCGCCTCCGGGTCGGGGACGGGGACCGCCGACAGCAGGGCCTGCGTGTACGGGTGGGTGGGGTGGTCGTAGATCTCGGCGTCCTTGCCGATCTCCACGATGCGGCCCAGATACATCACGCCGACCCGGTCGGAGATGTGCCGCACGATCGACAGGTCGTGCGCGATGAACAGATAGCTGAGCGAGAACTCGCTCTGCAGCCGGTCCAGCAGATTGATCACCTGCGCCTGCACCGACACGTCCAGCGCCGAGACCGGCTCGTCGCAGATGATGATCTCGGGGTTGAGCGCGAGACCGCGCGCGATGCCGATGCGCTGGCGCTGGCCGCCCGAGAACTGGTGCGGATAGCGGTTGATGTACTCGGGGTTGAGACCGACGACATCGAGCAGTTCCTGCACCTTGCGGCGGCGGTCGCCCTTCGGAGCCACCTCGGGGTGGATCTCGTACGGCTCGCCGATGATGTCACCGACCGTCATACGCGGGTTGAGCGAGGTGTACGGGTCCTGGAACACCATCTGGATGTTGCGCCGCACGGCCTTGAGCGCACGCCCCGACAGCCTGGTGATGTCCTCGCCCTTGTAGCGGATCGCCCCGGCCGTGGGCCGCTCCAGGTGGACCAGCATCCTGGCGAGTGTGGACTTGCCGCAGCCCGACTCCCCCACGATGCCCAGCGTTTCGCCCCCGGCCAGGTCGAGATCGACACCGTCGACCGCCTTGACCGCGCCGATCTGCTTCTTGATGAGGATGCCCCGAGTGAGCGGATAGTGCTTGACCAGGTCGCGTACTTCCAGGACCGGCTCAGCCATGGAGCGTCTCCTCCCAGAAGTGGCAGGCGCTCCTGCGGTGCTCGGACACCTCGTACAGCGGCGGCTCGTCGGACCGGCACACCGGCCGGGCCAGCGGACAGCGCGGGTTGAAGGCGCAGCCGGGCGGGATGTGCAGGAGATTGGGCGGCAGGCCCTTGATCGCGTACAGCTCCTGGCCCTTCTGGTCCAGGCGCGGGATCGACTCCAGCAGACCCTTGGTGTAAGGGTGAGCGGGGCCCTTGTAGATGTCGTGGACGGGGGCGGACTCCACGATCCGGCCCGCGTACATCACAGCGATCCGGTCCGCGACATCCGCGACCACGCCGAGGTCGTGGGTGATCAGGATCAGGCCCATGTCCAGTTCGCGCTGGAGCTCGGCGAGCAGATCCATGACCTGGGCCTGGACGGTCACGTCGAGCGCGGTGGTCGGCTCGTCGGCGATGATCAGATCGGGCTCGAGGGAGAGCGCCATCGCGATCATGATGCGCTGGCGCATACCGCCGGAGAACTGGTGCGGGTACTGCCCGACGCGTTCCCCGGCGGCCGGGATGCGCACCCGGTCCATCAGTTCGACGGCCTTGGCCCGGGCGTCCTTCCTGGACATGCCGCGGTGGACGGTGAACATCTCGCCGAGCTGGTCGCCGACGGTCAGCACCGGGTTCAGCGAGGAGAGCGCGTCCTGGAAGATCATGGCCATACCGGCCCCACGGATCCCCCGCCGCTCGTCCTCCTTGAGCCTGAGCAGGTCCTGGCCCTGGAAGAGGATCTCGCCGTCCGTGATCCGGCCGGGGGGCATGTCCAGGATTCCCATGACCGCCTGCGCGGTCACGGACTTGCCGGACCCGGACTCCCCCAGCACGGCGAGCGTCTCGCCCGCGTCCACCGTGAAGTGAACGCCGTTGACGGCCTTGGCGACGCCGTCACGCGTGCGGAACTCCACGTGCAGATCGCGCACTTCGAGCAACATGAGGGCTCCTCAGCGCAGCTTGGGGTCGAGGGCGTCGCGCACCGCGTCGCCGAGCATGATGAAGGCGAGCACGGTGACCGCCAGCGCGCCGGCCGGCCACAGCACCATGTGCGGGGCGTTGCGGATGTACGGGGAGGCCGACGAGATGTCGATGCCCCAGGAGACGGTGGGCGGTTTGAGTCCGACGCCGAGGTAGGAGAGCGTCGCCTCCAGCGAGATGTACGTACCGAGCGCGATGGTCGCCACGACGATGACCGGCGCCACGGCATTGGGCGCGATGTGCCGCAGCAGCATCCGGGAGCTGGACGCGCCGAGCGCCCGCGCCGCCTGGACGTAGTCGTTGTGCTTCGCCGTGATGACCGAGCCGCGGGCGATCCGGGCGACCTGGGGCCAGCCCAGCAGGACCATGAAGCCGATCACCGGCCAGACGCTGGAGCTGGTCACCATGGACAGGAAGACCAGACCGCCCAGGACCACCGGGATGCCGAAGAAGATGTCGGTGACCCGGGAGAGTACGGCGTCTCCCGCGCCGCCGAAGAACCCGGCGAGCCCGCCCAGCGCGGAGCCGAGCAGGGCGACCCCGAGTGTCGCGCACACGCCCACCGTCACCGAGGCGCGTGCGCCGTAGACGGTACGGGTGTAGACGTCGCAGCCCTGGCCGTTGAACCCGAAGGGATGGCCGGGCTGGGAGCCCTCCTGCGACTTGGCCAGGTCGCACTGCAACGGGTCCCCGCTCGCGATGAGCGACGGCCAGATCGAGATGGCGACCAGGAAGAGGATCACCAGCGCGGAGACGATGAAGACGGGGTTGCGTCGCAGATCGCGCCAGGCGTCGGTCCACAGGCTGCGCGGCTTGCCCGCGGGTCCC
Source organism: Streptomyces sp. NBC_00390 (assembly GCF_036057275.1). NCBI lineage: Bacteria > Bacillati > Actinomycetota > Actinomycetes > Kitasatosporales > Streptomycetaceae > Streptomyces > Streptomyces sp. NBC_00390. The sequence goes on from NZ_CP107945.1 coordinate 3,060,385, forward strand.
TCCTCGCCCTTGGGGGTGTCCAGCAGCTTTTCGAGGCTTTCGCCCTCGTCCATCGCGAGGTCCATCGTGCCGCCCTCGCCGGTGGGTGCGATGGCGTTGTCCGGGTCGCGGCCGGGCTGCTGCGGGTCAGGCATAGCGGATCCTCGGGTCGAGTACGGCGTACAGCAGGTCGACGATCAGATTCGCCAGCAGGAACACCAGGACGAGAATGGTCACGAACCCGACCACGGTCTGGCTGTTCTGCCGCAGGATGCCCTGGTAGAGCTGGTAGCCGACGCCGTGGATGTTGAAGATCCGCTCGGTGACGATGGCGCCGCCCATCAGCGCACCGATGTCCGTGCCGATGAAGGTGATCACCGGGATCAGCGAGTTGCGCAGCAGATGCCTTCCGACCACCCGGCGCCGGGGCAGGCCCTTGGCAACTGCCGTACGGACGTAGTCGGCGCGGGCGTTCTCGGCGATCGAGGTGCGGCTGAGCCGGGTGACGTAGGCGAGCGAGACCGAGGCGAGCACCAGTCCCGGCACGATCAGTTCGTCGAGCGGCGCCTCGGGGGAGACCGAGGGGTCGATGATGCCCCACTCGTAGCCGAGCAGCAGTTGGAGCAACAGACCGGTGACGAAGGTCGGGACGGAGATGACCACCAGGGTCGCCAGCAACACCCCGGTGTCGACCGGACGGCCCCGCCGCAGGCCGGTGACCACACCCAGCGTGATGCCGATGACGATCTCGAAGAAGATCGCGACCAGGGTCAGCCGGATGGTGACGGGGAAGGCGTCCGCCATCAGTTCGGTGACCGGCTGCCCGTTGAACGCCGTGCCGAAGTCCCCGGTGAAGAGGTTGCCCATGTAGATCAGGTATTGCTGGAGCACGGGCTTGTCGAGGCCGAACTCCTTGCGCAGCTGCGCGGCGGTCGCCGGGTCGCACTGCCGGTCGCCGCACAGGCCCGCGACGGGGTCACCCATGACGTTGACCATGAGGAAGATCAGCAGCGTGGTGCCGATGAAGACCGGGATCATCTGCAGCAGACGCCGGATCACATAACGTCCCATGAAGGGCTCCGGGGGTCGTGGGAAGGGGGACGGTCCGGTGCTGCGGGGCGCCTGACCGGTTGCCTTCCGGCGTCAGCTGACCGTGATCTCGTTGTAGACCGGGACGCTGAAGGGGTTGAGGGCGACGTCGGACAGCCGCTCCGAGTAGCCGGCGCTGCCGTTCTGGTACCAGAGCGGGATGGCCGCCATCTGGTCCCGTACGACCCTCTCTGCCTGCTTGAAGGTGTCCACCGCCTTGGCCGTGTCGCTCTCGGCGTTGGCCTGGTCGACGAGCTTGTCGAATTGCTTGTTGCTCCACTTGCCGTCGTTGGACGAGGCGTTGGTGTAGTAGAGCGGCTGGAGGAAGTTCTGGATCAGCGGGTAGTCCATCTGCCAGCCGGCCCGGAAGGGGCCGCTCATCTTCAGCTGGGTGATCTGGTCGCGGAAGTCGGCGAAGGTGCCGACGGGGTTGCCGACGCAGGCCTTGGTGTTGCCGAGCGCGTTGTTGATGGAGTTGCAGACGGCGTCCACCCAGTCCTTGTGGGAGCCGGTGTCGGCGTTGTACGAGATCTTCACCTGGCCGCCGGGCAGACCGCCGCCCTCCTGGATCAGCTTCTTGGCCGCGGCGGGGTCGTACTCGCAGGCGTCGCCGCACAGGGTGGGGTCGAAGCCGCCGTCCTCGCCGAGTACGGGTGAGGTCCAGTCCTTCGCGGGTGTGCGGGTCTTCAGGAAGATCGTGTCGGTGATCTGCTCGCGGTTGATCGCCTTGGACAGGCCGGTGCGGACCTTCGCTCCGCCGGGGGTGTTCCAAGCCTTTTGGTAGTAGGGGAAGGCGATGGTCTGGATGATGCCGGCCGGCGTGTTGATGTACCGGTCTCCGAGGTCCGCCTGCACGTTCTTGAGCTGCGCGGCGGGTACGTCGTCGACCAGATCGAGGTTTCCGGCGATCAGGCTGGTGTAGGCGGTGTTGTTGTCCGTGTAGACGATGAGGTCGATGCCGCCGTTCTTCGCCTTGTCGGTCCCGGGGTAGCCGTCCCACGTGCGCAGGGACATCTTCGAGCCCCTGGCGTAGGAGTCGACGGTGTACGGGCCGTTGCCGACGGGCTTGGCGACCCAGCTGTCGTGGCTGTCGAAGAACGCCTTGGGCAGCGGCGCGAAGGCGGCGTAGCCGAGGGTGTCGGGCCAGGTGGAGAACTTCTGGGTGAGCTTGACCGTGAAGGTGAGCGGGCCTGTGACCTTGAGTCCGGACAGGGTCTCGGCCGTTTGCTGCCCCTTCTCGGGGTGGACCTGGTCGTATCCCTCGATGTAGCCGAAGAAGTAGGCGTTCTTCTGGTTGTTCTTCAGGCTCGCGCCGTAGTTCCAGGCGTTTACGAACGAACTGGCGGTGACCTGCTCGCCGTTGCTGAAGGTCCAGCCGTCCTTGACGGTGATCCTGAAGGTTACCGAGTCCGTGGTCTCGATCTTCTCGGCGAGCATGTCCTCGGCCGCGCCGGTCTTCGGGTTGTACCGCTTGAGACCACGGAAGATCATGTCGAGAACCTTGCCGCCCTGCACCTCATTGGTGTTGGCGGGCTCCAGCGGGTTCTGCGGATCGCCCCACGAGGACGACACGATGCCCTCGGCGCCACCGGCACCGCTGCCGTCGCCTCCGCCGCCACAGCCTGCCGCCGCCAGAGCTGCGGCGACCGCACACGCGGCCCACCTGGCATGTGTGGCTCCACGCATGGGTGCCTCCTTGGTCCCAAGTGCCTCCCCCAGCTACCGCTGGGCGGTGCCCCCGGGCCCAATGTCACCACATAAGGGATCTAAGGCACTTTCATGACACCCGAGTGGACTCCTGGTCCGCCTGAAGGACGGCCTGAAGGACCGCCTCCCAGGTATCGACGGCGTAGTGCAGCGTCATACCGTGCGCCTCGTAAAGCCCCAGCGCCCCCGACGCGTTCTCGGTGTCCACACCCAGCCCGATGGAGTCACGGCCGCGCGCCGCGAACGTGCCGAAGGCATGGCGCAGCAGATGGCCGCCGATTCCGCGGCCGCGGGCCGCTGCGCGCACACCGATGGTGCGGATCCAGCCCATGGCCTCACGGTCGTCGCGGCTCAGCAGCACGGCCACGTCGCCCTCGCCCGCGACAGAGGCGATCCACACCAGCGACCAGTCGATGCGGGCCGCGTCCATGTCGTCCAGCCACTGCTCGTAGCTGCGCTCGTGGTGGTCGAAGTGCTCGGCGAACGTCTCCTGCGCCAAGGCGTGCGCGATACGCCGGTCGGCCTCGTCGCGGCAGTGACGCAGGGTCAGTCCGGCGGGCGGCTCGGGTACGGTGTCGACGCCTGGGGACAGCGGGCGGGTCATCACCTGGTAGCGGCGTACCGTCCGCCAGCCGCGGCGCTCCAGCAGCGCGGTGTCGAGCGCGGGGCGGGCGTTGAGATGCAGATGGACGACGGCCCGGGCGGCCCCGCCGGCCGCCGCTTTCCCGGCTGCACGTGTCTCCATGCGCTCCAGCACGTCGGCCGCGGCCTCGTCGCGGCCGGGCAGCGAGTAGAGGTCGGCGCCGATGTCCTCGCCCTCGGACTCGCTCCACACGATCCCGTACGCCACCGGCCCGTTGTCGTCGCACGCCAGCCAGGAGTCACGGGCGAGGTCGGTCTCACCATGGGACATGTCGGCCTCGACCGTGTGCAGATCGGTCTCCGGGCGGCCGATCTCGACGACATCGACGGCGTTCATCAGCGCGCAGACGGCGGGCGCGTCCTCGAGGACGGCCGGCCGGACAGTGAGGGACATGCGGACACTGTCCGGGCGCGGCCGCGGCCGCGCAACGCAATTTCCGCCCGTCAGGCGGATGCCGCTCCCGTCGCCCCGACCCGCAGGGCGACCACCGGCTCCGCGTCCTCGAACTCCCCGGTGTGCACGAAGCCCAGACTCGTGTAGAGGTTGGCTGCCCCGGTGTTGTCCGGGTGGTAGGACAGGCGTATCTCCTGGCAGCCGGCACGCTCCGACAGCCACCTGATGAGCGCGACCATGGTCTGCCGCCCCACACCCTTGCCCTGTTCGGCGGCGTCGACGACCATGCCGCCGATCCAGTGGCTGCCGTTCTCGTCGTCGTACGCCCACATCACATGGCCGACCATCGTCTCGTCCGCCTGCACACCGAGCGAGTGCCACACCCCGCCGCGCATCGACAGCAGCAGATAGCGGGCGGCGAGCGCTGCGACGAATGCCCGCTGGTCGTCGCGCGGTGCGATGTCGGCGACGGCCCGCCAGTTGTCGTCGTCGACCCGGCACAGCGCGATGCGCCGGCCGTCCCGGTCCATGATCCCGTAGTCCATCCGCTCAGCCTCACCTCCTGCCTGACCTGGTGCAACAGGTTTCGCCACGGTTCTCGGCGCACACGCGGACGCGGCGAGGCCCCGCCCACCGATGCGATGGACGGGGCCTCACTCACATGCTCAGGACAGGACTACACCGCGTGAACGACGTCCTTCTCCTCGGCGAAGTGGCACGCCGACTCGTGCGCGGCCGGGGTGTCCGCACCCTTGAACCGCTCGGGCACCGCGAGCAGCGGAACCTCGGTGGCGCACTTGTCCTCGGCCTTCCAGCACCGGGTGCGGAAGCGGCAGCCCGACGGCGGGTTCGCCGGCGACGGGACGTCGCCGGTGAGGATGATCCGCTCACGGCCCTCACGCATGGCGGGGTCCGGAACCGGGACCGCCGACAGCAGCGCCTGCGTGTACGGGTGCGTCGGGTGGTCGTAGATCTGCACGTCCGTGCCGATCTCGGCCATCTTGCCCAGGTACATCACGCCGACCCGGTCGGAGATGTGCCGGACGATCGACAGGTCGTGCGCGATGAAGAGGTAGGAGAGGTTGAACTCGTCCTGCAGCTTCTCCATCAGGTTGATGACCTGTGCCTGCACCGACACGTCCAGCGCCGAGACCGGCTCGTCGCAGATGATGATCTCGGGGTTGAGCGCGAGACCGCGCGCGATGCCGATGCGCTGGCGCTGGCCGCCCGAGAACTGGTGCGGGTAACGGTTGATGTACTCGGGGTTGAGACCGACGACATCGAGCAGTTCCTGCACCTTGCGGCGGCGGTCGCCCTTCGGAGCCACCTCGGGGTGGATGTCGAAGGGCTCGCCGATGATGTCACCGACCGTCATACGCGGGTTGAGCGAGGTGTACGGGTCCTGGAACACCATCTGGATGTTGCGGCGCACGGCCTTGAGCGCGCGCCCCGACAGCCTGGTGATGTCCTGGCCCTTGTAGAAGACCTCACCGGCGGTCGCGCTCTCCAGCGTCATCAGCAGCTTGGCGACCGTGGACTTGCCACAGCCGGACTCGCCGACGATGCCGAGCGTCTCGCCCTGGTAGAGGTCGAAGGAGACCCCGTCCACGGCCTTGACCGCGCCGACCTGCTTCTTGAACAGGATGCCCTGGGTCAGCGGGAAGTGCTTGACCAGGTTGCGCACCTGCAGGATCGGCTCACCGCGCTCGACCGGAGCCTCGATCGCCGCGACGGCCGCCTCCTCGGTGGGCGCCTCGACGGTCTCCACCTCGGTGACGTTCGGAGTCGCGTCCACGGCCTCGTTCGTCTTGCCCAGCTCAGCCATGGATCGTCTCCTTCCAGAAGTGGCACGCGCTTCCGCGGCCCGGCAGCTCGCTGCCGTCCTGCTCGGTCACCGGCACCAGTGCCGGGATCTCCGTACGGCAGATGTCGTCCGCCTTGGGGCAGCGCGGGTTGAAGGCGCAACCGGTCGGGACCTTCAGCAGGTTGGGCGGCAGACCCTTGATCGCGTACAGCTCCTGGCCCTTCTGGTCCAGGCGCGGGATCGAGTCGAGCAGACCCCGGGTGTACGGGTGGGCCGGGCGCTTGTACAGCTCGTGCACGGGAGCGGTCTCGACGATCCGGCCCGCGTACATCACGGCGATCTTGTCCGCGACGTCGGCGACCACGCCGAGGTCGTGGGTGATCAGGATCAGACCCATGTTGTACTCGCGCTGCAGATCGGCGAGCAGGTCCATGACCTGGGCCTGGACCGTCACGTCGAGCGCCGTGGTCGGCTCGTCCGCGATGATCAGGTCCGGCTCCAGGGCCAGCGCCATGGCGATCATGATGCGCTGACGCATACCGCCGGAGAACTGGTGCGGGTAGTCGCTCACGCGCGCCGCGGCGGCCGGGATCTTCACCCGGTCCATCAGCTCGATGGCCTTGGCCTTGGCTTCCTTCTTGGACAGGCCCTGGTGGACGCGGAACATCTCACCGAGCTGGTAGCCCACGGAGAGCACCGGGTTGAGCGAGGACAGCGCGTCCTGGAAGATCATCGCGATCTTGGACCCACGGATGCGACGGCGCTCCTCGGCGGACATCTTGAGCATGTCCTGACCGCGGAAGAGCACCTCGCCCCGGGGGATGCGGCCGGGCGGCATGTCCAGGATGCCCATGATCGCCTGCGCGGTCACGGACTTTCCGGAGCCCGACTCGCCGAGGACGGCGAGCGTCTCGCCGGCGCTGACGGTGTAGTTGACGCCGTTGACGGCCTTGGCGACACCGTCACGGGTGTGGAACTCCACGTGCAGGTCGCGGACTTCGAGGAGCGGACCCTCGTTGTCCCCTGCGTTGCGCGGAGCAGGAACGTCCGCAGTTTTGTCGATGATGGTCACGTACGCCTCCCTCAGCGCATCTTCGGGTCGAGGGCGTTGCGTACAGCATCGCCGAACATGAGGAACGCGAGCACCGTGATCGAGACCATCACCGAGGGGACGATCAGGACGTACGGGGCATTCCGGATCTGCTGGAAGCCGTCGGAGACGTCGATACCCCACGAGACCGTCGGCTCGGCGAGGCCGATACCGAGGAAGGACAGCGTGGCCTCGGCGCCGATGTAGCCGCCCAGCGCGATCGTCGCGACGACGATCACCGGGGCGAGGGCGTTCGGCATGATGTGCTTCAGCATGATCCGCGAGGTGGAGGCGCCGAGCGCCCGGGCCGCCACCACGTAGTCGGCCTGCTTGACGGTGATCACCGCGCCTCGGGCGACACGGGCGATCGAGGTCCAGCCGAGGAAGGCCAGCGCCAGGATCACGGTCCACACGGCTCGCTTCTCGAAGCTGGTCAGGATGACCATGGCTCCCAGCAGGAACGGGATGCCGAAGAAGATGTCCGTGAGCCGGGACAGCAGGCTGTCGATGATGCCGCCGTAGTAGCCGGCCAGCATGCCCAGGGTGCCGCCGACGATCGTGACCAGGATGGTGACGCTGATACCGACGGTGATGGACGCGCGGGCGCCGTGGACGACACGGGCGTAGATGGACCTGCCCTGGATGTCGTAGCCGAACCAGTCGGCTGCGAAGAAGTGACCCCAGTTCGGCTTCTGCAGGTAGTGGTTCACCAGGTCGCCGTCACGCGGCGAGGCGCTGGTGAACAGCGAGGGCGCGACCGCCATGACGATCAGCATCAGGATGAGGACCGCCGAGACGACGAACAGCGGGCTGCGCCGCAGGTCGTGCCACGCGTCGGACCAGAGGCTGCGCGCCTTGGCGGACACGGGACCCGCCTCGGCCACGAGGGCCGTGTCGGGCGCGGCGACAGTCGAGATCTTCTCGGAGCTCTGCGCGGTCTCTGCGATCTTCTCAGGCATAACGGATCCTCGGGTCCAGGACCGCGTAAAGCAGGTCGACGAGCAGGCTGCAGATGAGGTAGACGAGCACGATCAGCGTGACGATGCCGACGACCGTGGCTCCCTCACGTCGCCTCAGCGCTTCGAAGATGAGGCTGCCGACGCCGTGGATGTTGAAGATGCCCTCGGTGACGACCGCGCCGGCCATCAGCGTGCCGAGGTCGGTGCCGAGGAAGGTGACGACCGGGATCATCGAGTTGCGCATCAGGTGCACACCGACGATACGGCGGCGCGGCAGACCCTTGGCGACGGCCGTCCGGATGTAGTCGGAGCGCAGGTTCTCGGCGATCGAGGTGCGCGTCAGTCGCGCCACATAGGCGAGGGACAGTGCGGCGAGAACCGATGCGGGCAGCAGCAGTTCGTTCCAGTTCTCTTCGAGTGAGACGTTCGCCTCGAGGATGCCGAGCTCGAACGAGAAGAGGTACTGGGACAGACGGCCCAGCACGAAGGACGGGACCGAGATCAGCAGCAGCGTGAGGATCAGCAGTCCGCGGTCCCGCAGCGACTCGGGCTTGAGGCCCGCGATGACACCGAGCGTGATGCCCGCCACGACCGTGAAGGTGAACGCGAACATCGTCAGCTGGATGGTGACCGGGTACGCCTCGGCAATGACCTCGGCGATGGGCCGCTGACTGGCGATCTGCGTTCCGAAGTCACCCTGGAACAGGTTGCCCAGATAGATCAGGTACTGCATCAAGAGCGGCTTGTCGAGCCCGAGTTCGTGTCTCATGGCGTCGATCTGCGCCTGGTCCACGTTCTGTTCGCCTGCCAGCGCACGCACGGGGTCACCGGGCAGCGCGTACATCATTGCGAAGATCAGCAGGGTTGACCCGATGAACACCGGGATCATCTGGAGCAGTCGTCGTGCGACGTAGCGCCCCATGGGTGCCTCCGTGAGGGGTTAACAGCGGTACGGAGGCTGCCTGTTACGGACAGCCTCCGGACCACCACCGCCGCCGGCGCATGGCCGACGGCGGCGGATGACGGCCGAGTGGGGGATGAGGCCAGCAGGCCGGTTACTTGACGGTGACGCCGGTCAGCTCGAGGTCACCGTGGAAGTCGACCGCGACGTTGTCGACGCCCTTGCCGTGACCACCGTTGATGCGGTAGTACCACAGCGGGATGGCGGGCATCTCCTCGAGGAGCTTCTTCTCGACCTCCTGGTAGGCCGCCACGGCCTCGTCCAGGGAGCTCGCCTTGTCAGCCTTCTCCATCATCTTGTCGATCTCCTTGTTGGAGAAGCGACCGTTGTTGGACTCGGCCTTGGTGTGGTAGAGCTCCTTGATGAAGTTGACGTTGACCGGGTAGTCGGCAACCCAGCCACCGCGGTACATCGACTTCACCTGGTTGTTGTCACGGGCCTCGAGGTCCGTCGGGAAGTCGGGCTTCGGGTCGCCGACGCAGTCGACACCGGTCGCCTTGCGGATGGACTCGCAGGCAGCGGTCACCCACTCCTTGTGGCCACCGTCGGTGTTGTACTGGATGAAGACCTTGTTGCCCGGGACGCCGCCGCCGTCCTTGACCAGCTGCTTGGCCTTGGTCGGGTTGTACGTGAAGACGTCCGTGCCCAGGTCCTGGTTGCCCTTGACCTGCGGCGGCGTGAAGCTCGTCGCGGGGGTACGGGTGTTGTTCAGGACGGTCTTGGTGATCGTCTCGCGGTCGATCGCCATGGACAGACCCTGGATGACCTTGGGGTCGACGTCCTTGAACGTCTTGCTGTAGAACGCCGGGACCAGCGACTGGATGGCCGCGTAGGGCTGCTCGATGGCGCCGTCGCCCAGGTCCGCCTTGTACTTCGGCAGGTCCGTCGGGCCGACCTGGCGGATGATGTCCAGGTTGCCGGAGACGACGTCCTGGTACGCGGACTCGAGAGTCGCGTAGTTCTTGAACTGGATGCCCTTGTTCGCAGCCTTGTTCGGGCCCTGGTAGTCAGGGTTGGCGGCGACCTGGATCAGCTTCTTGTGGGTCCACTTCTCGAACTTGTACGGGCCGTTGCCGATCGGCTTCTGGCCGAACGCCTTCGGGTCGTCGTAGAAGACCTTGGGGAGCGGCGCGAACGTCGCGTAGCCGAGCTTGTAGTTGAAGTACGGGACCTTGCCGGTCAGCTCGATCGTGAAGGTGGTGTCGTCCACGACCTTCAGACCCGACATCTTGTCGGCCTTCGGCTCACCCTTCTCGGGGTGCACCTCGTCGTAGCCGGCAATGTCGGCGAACCAGAAGGCGTTCTGCTGGTTGTTCTTGATGTTGGCGTACCAGTTCCACGCGTCGACGTAGGACTGCGCGGTGACGGCCTCGCCGTTGTGGAACTTCCAGCCGGACTTGAGCTTGACCGTCCAGGTCTTCGAGTCCTTGGTGTCCACGGACTCGGCGTTGGTGAGGACGATCTCACCCTTGGCGTCGAAGTCCAGCAGCTGGGTGAAGATCGACTGGATGACGTACGAGCCGTTGGTCTCGTTCGTGTCGGCCGGGATCAGCGGCTTCTGCGGCTCGCCGACGTCGATGGAGACGTAACCCTCGGGCTTACCCGACGGGTTCTTGTCACCCTTGTCCTTGCCGTCGCTGCTGCCACAGGCAGTGGCCGCCATCGCGACGATGATCGCACCCGCGACCCACTTGGCGCTCTTGGCACCACGCATGGGTTCCTCCTCATGAGTCCACTTGTCACAACAAGAAGGGCACTGTTCTACGCGCGCTGACACCCCTGACAGCGGGCTCGTCAAGTACCCCGAGTGTGCTCGTGAGTCGGCGCTCCCCACAGCGCATGACCCATTGACCCGAGCTCAATGGAGCCAACTATTAAGTAGGACAGGGCTGTAAACCACACTTAAAGGGTCTCGTTTTGACAACATCGAAGGCACCCTGCAGCCCGAAATCCGGACAAAGTGAGCACAGACAGACACCCGCGAAACGGACCGTTAACACACGTTCCGGAGAGCGACGGTCGATATCCGGACACTCGGGCCCTGAAAACGAGTTGACGAACGGCCCGGCCCCCCACAGTGTCTGCGGGGGGCCGGGCCGTCTGTACAGCGCTTTTCCGAGGCTTTACGAGCCCTGCCGGCCGCGCCCGGTCCTGTCGGTCCGTCAGCCGTGCTTGGCGCGGGAGGCGGCGCGGCCGCGCTCCTTCTGGTCCAGGACGACCTTGCGGATGCGGACCGCCTCCGGGGTCACCTCGACGCACTCGTCGTCGCGGCAGAACTCCAGCGACTGCTCCAGCGAGAGCCTGCGCGGCGGCACCACGTTCTCGGTGTTGTCCGCGGAAGCCGCACGCATGTTGGTGAGCTTCTTCTCCTTGGTGATGTTCACGTCCATGTCGTCGGAGCGCGAGTTCTCGCCGACGATCATGCCCTCGTACACCTCGGTGCCGGGCTCGGTGAACAGGACGCCGCGCTCCTGCAGGTTGATCATCGCGAACGGGGTGACCGCACCGGAGCGGTCGGCGACCAGGGAGCCGTTGTTACGGGTCTGGAGGGTGCCGAACCACGGCTCGTGGCCCTCGTGGATCGAGTGGGCGATACCGGTACCGCGGGTGTTCGTCAGGAACTCCGTGCGGAAGCCGATGAGGCCACGGGACGGCACGACGAACTCCATGCGGACCCAACCGGAGCCGTGGTTGGACATGTTGTCCATGCGGCCCTTGCGGACGCCCATGAGCTGCGTGACCGCGCCCATGTGCTCCTCGGGCACGTCGATCGTCATGCGCTCGACCGGCTCGTGGACCTTGCCGTCGACGATCTGGGTGACGACCTGCGGCTTGCCGATGGTCAGCTCGAAGCCCTCGCGGCGCATCTGCTCGACCAGGATGGCGAGCGCGAGCTCACCGCGGCCCTGGACCTCCCAGGCGTCGGGGCGCTCGGTGTCCAGCACGCGCAGCGAGACGTTACCGATCAGCTCGCGGTCCAGGCGGTCCTTGACCTGACGGGCGGTGACCTTGCGGTCCTTGACCGCGGACTTGGCGTCCGCGCCCTTGCCGGTGCCGCCGCGGCCGACCAGCGGGGAGGTGTTCGTACCGATGGTCATGGAGATCGCCGGCTCGTCCACCGAGATCAGCGGGAGGGCAACCGGGTTCTCCGGGTCGGCCAGCGTCTCGCCGATCATGATGTCGGGAATACCCGCGACCGCGCAGATGTCACCGGGGCCGGCCATCTCGGCCGGCTTGCGGGTGAGCGCCTCGGTCATCATCAGCTCGGTGATGCGGACGTTCGCCATCGAGCCGTCACGCTTGATCCAGGTGACGGTCTGGCCCTTGCGGAGCTCGCCCTGCTCGACGCGGAGCAGCGCGATACGGCCGAGGAAGTTGTCGGCGTCCAGGTTGGTGACGTGGGCCTGCAGCGGCGCGGTCTCGTCGTACTCCGGGGCCGGGACGTGCTCGAGCAGGGTGGAGAAGAAGGGCTCGAGGCTGTCGCTGTCGGCCGGGACGGTGCCGTCCTCCGGCTTGGTCAGCGACGCGACGCCGTCACGGGCACAGGCGTAGACGATCGGGAACTCGATCTGGTCCTCGTCGGCGTCCAGGTCGAGGAACAGGTCGTAGGTCTCGTTGACGACCTCGTCGATCCGGGAGTCCGGGCGGTCCGTCTTGTTGATGCACAGGATGACCGGCATCCGGGCCTGCAGGGCCTTGCGCAGCACGAAACGGGTCTGCGGGAGCGGGCCCTCGGAGGCGTCGACGAGCAGCACGACCGCGTCGACCATCGACAGACCGCGCTCGACCTCGCCACCGAAGTCGGCGTGGCCGGGGGTGTCGATGATGTTGATCGTGATCGGATCCCCGCCGGACTTCGGGTGGTACTTCACCGCGGTGTTCTTGGCGAGGATCGTGATGCCCTTCTCACGCTCCAGGTCGTTCGAGTCCATCATGCGGTCGTCGAGCTGCTGGTGGGCGGCGAAGGCGCCGGCCTGCTTCAGCATGGCGTCGACCAGGGTGGTCTTGCCGTGGTCGACGTGGGCGACGATGGCTACGTTACGGATGTCATGGCGCGTGGGCATGCTGGCTGGCGCTTCTCTCGATCGTGGAATAAGGCGTCTGACGCTCCGCCCCGCCGGGCAGATACGCCACGGCTTTGTCCCATGGTACGGGGCCGCCGGGAAACAGGCCTCCCTGAGTGATCGTGGACACGACGAACGAGGCACGGATCACGCCGGGCACGGGTGGGGTGAGGCAGGGCGGGGATCGAGCGGTGGCGCGGCAGGCCGGCGCGCGTGTGGGGGCGCGCCGGACACGGACTGAGCTGGGTCGAGGAGGGTCGGCACGAGCTTGCCCGCCGGCGACACCGGCGGGCAAGGAACTTGAGCCACTTCTGAGGTTGTGACCTGCTATTTCTCGCCGGTGCCCGGGTTCGGTCCGGCGTTGGAGCCGGCCCCGGCACCCGGCTGGGAGCCGGCCTTCGGCTGCGCCTTCTTGAAGCCGATGTCCTGGTAGCGCGGGGTCGCGAAGCCGAAGGCTCCGGCATTCACCACCCTGGGCGCCACCGCGACCAGCTCGGGCCGCTGGTAGAGCGGGATGGAGCCGGCCGCGGCCCAGATGCGGGCGTCGGCCTTGCGTACCAGGTCACGGGCGTCTTCCTCGTCCAGCTCGCCGGCCGCCAGGTCGAAGAGCTGGTCGATGTAGTCCGTGCCGACCCGCGTGTAGTTCTGCTCCACCAGCAGCGAGCCGTCCGACGCGGGCCGGGGCTTGGCGTAGATCGGCCGGGCGTCCGTCGCCGGGTAGGCGGTGGCGGGCCAGGAGTACAGCGCGAGGTCGTAGTCGCCGGCGGCGATGTGGTCCTTGAAGTAGCTCTCGTCGGCGACCTTGGTGATCTCGGTGTGCACACCGATGCGGTCGAGCATCTGCGCGATCTTGTTGCCGACCGCGCGCATCGGCTCCGAGCCCGGCCCTGAAGGAAGCACGAAGCGCAGCGAGAGCGGCTTGCCGTTCCTGCCGAGCGGTCCACCGGCCGTGGGGTGGCTGGGCGCCGCACTGCCGGGCGGGGCGTACGCACCGGCCATGCCGCCCTGCTGCTCCTGGGCACGGGTGCCCGGCACGGTCACGGAGCTTCCGTCGGGGGACGTGGCCCTGCTCCGGACGGCAAGGCTCCCGAAGGCCTCGGCGGGGGCGGGCGCGACGACGTGTGTACCGCCGGAGCCGCTCCGAAGGCCCGCGGGCTTGTCGTCGCCGACGATGTACATCCCCTCGTCGGACGCGCGGTCGGACGCCTTCTTGTTCCTGTCCGGGCTTTCCTTCTTGTTGTTCTTGTCGGAGCTGCCCTTCTCCGTCGCCTTGCCTGTCTCCTTCGTGCCGCTCCCGTCCTTGGTCCCGGCTCCGGCCTCGCCGCCCGCCTTCGCCGGTACGTGCTTCTTGGGGGCCCCCAGCGGTGTCCAGCCCGCGTCGGCGAGCAGCGCCTGGGCCTCCTGGGTGCTCTGCTGCCCCAGCGCCCCGCTGTTGTCGGCGTAGGCGCGCTGCCCGGCCAGTGCGAGATGGCTGCCGGGAGGTTCGGCGGGCAGGCCCAGCGGGCCCAGCACGATCTTGGCCAGTTCCTTGCGGTCGATCGCCCTGGCCACCGCTCGGCGTACGCGCTCGTCGGCCAGCGGTCCGGACTCACCGTTCATGGCGAGCTGCGTGTACGCGGGCTCCAGCGACTTGCGGACGACGAAGTCGCGCAGCGCCTTCTGTTCCTCGCCGTACGCCGCCCGCGCCTCGGCGAGCTCCGCGCGGACCAGCTGTGCCGCTCGGGCCTTCTTCCGGTCGGAGCCGTTCGCCTGCGCCCAGGACGCGAGCGCGTCGGCGGGTGCCATGTCCGATCCGGGGCCGTGGGCGGGTGACTGCCCGGCCGGTCCCGGGGCCTGGCGGGCCAGGGAGATACGCTCCGCCGTGGACCTGTCGATTTCGGCCAGGTCGACCTTGCCCTCCGCGAGCGCGGTGAGGCGCTGCTCGCGGGGCACGGCGGTCAGCACCAACTGCTCCAGCTTGGCCCGCGCTCCCCACCAGCGGGGGTTGCGCACGAGGGTGGTGGTGCCGGCCTTGCGGTCGACCGCCGACACCCGGAAGGGGCCGGCCGTCGTCGGGAGCTTGCCGCGGGCGCCGTCGTTGAAGGTGGAGGGGGTGCCGGTCACCTCCTTGGGGTAGAGCGGGGTGAACAGCGACTGCCAGTCCGCGTAGGGCTTGGTGAAAGTGACCTTGACCTCGAGATCGTGGGTGCCCCGCTCGATCTTCTCGATGCGCTCGTATCCGGCGTTACGCGCGGTCCAGTACGAGGAGTCCTTGCCGCTGAGCGCCCGCCACTGCGCGACGAAGTCGGGCGCGCCGATCTCACGGCCGTCGCTCCACACCGCCTGCTGGTTGAGCTTGTAGAGCACGACCTGCTGAGGCTCACGCTCAACGATCTTGGCCGATTCGAGGTAGTCGGGATTGCGCTGCGGGCGGCCCTGGCCGTCGAGCGTGTAGAGGGACGGCAGCACGGCGCCCGCGATACGGCCGGTGGTGGCGTCGGCGTCGGCCTGGAAGGCGTTGAACGTGGCCGGGGTCGTGTCGACCGCCCAGCGCAGCGTGCCGCCGTCGGTGACCATGTCCCGGGGGGTGGCGGCGATGTCCTGGGCGGTGGCCTTGGCGTCGCTCCCGTTGTCGTGGCTGCAGCCCGCCAGGACGGGCAGGGCGAGCACTCCGCCGGCGAGCAGGGCGACGGAACGGAGCGTTCGGGAGCATGTCCTCCCGCGTGGCGCGTCGACCAGGGACATGGCTTGTACCTCTTCGTCCTGTTTTGTCTAATTTAGAGATGATCACACCGATTCCCACCACTGAAGTGGACCGGATCCGGATGTCGCCGCCGACACGGCGAGGGGCGGCCGGAAGGTCACCCGTGCAGCGCAACCACGAATCCCACATACATCCACAGACAGGGACAAAATAGGGGGCGAGACAACGACCATGAGGGGCGCACTGACGTCCCATGCGCCGGGAATCCCTGCACATCCCTTCACAAGCAGGGATGTGACGCGCGACACTCGCAGGCGCATGAGCGATGCCACCGCACCCTGCGGAAGTGAGGGCAAGTCATGTCCCAGCAGGAAGATCTGACGGCGATGCAGCACCGCATCGACGAGCTCGTCCGACGCGTCGGGCAGTTGGAGCAGACCGTCGATCAGCTGCGCGGCGCCGGCCCGGCCGCCCCCAGCGCGCCGAAGCCCCAGGGCCGCCCCGAGCTGGTCACCATCCCCGACACGCCGTACGACAACTCACTGTGGACGGACTCGGACGACGAGGGACTGGGCGCTCGCGACCGGCACGCACCCTGACCTGCCCGTAGGCAGCCCCCAGCCCGTACCCCGATCCCACTCCACCCGGAGTCTTCGTTGGCCACAGGTACCGAACCACCACAAATCAATACCGGCGTACACGGGGCCACGCGCGCCGCCATCGGCCCCCGCCATCTGCGGACGGACCGCTGGTGGCTCACCCCGGCCCTGACCGCCGCCGGACTGCTCGCCTTCATCGTCTACTCGACATGGCGCGCGTTCTCGGGCGCCGACTACTACGCGGCCCCGTACGTCTCACCGTTCTACTCGCCCTGCCTCGCCGAGAACTGCGTCCCGATGCGGGGCGGCCCCAACTGGGAGATCTTCGGCAGCTGGTGGGGCCTGTCCCCGGCGCTGCTGATCCTGATCTTCCCGCTCGGCTTCCGGCTGACCTGCTACTACTACCGCAAGGCCTACTACCGGGGCTTCTGGGCCTCGCCCCCGGCCTGCGCCGTCGCCGAGCCGCACGCGAAGTACACCGGCGAGACCCGCTTCCCGCTCATCCTGCAGAACATCCACCGGTACTTCTTCTACGCCGCCCTCCCGGTCGCCTCGATCCTGACGTACGACACCGTGCTCGCCTTCCGCGACGAGCACTACGAGTGGGGTCACATGGGCCTCGGCACTCTCGTCTTCCTGGTCAACATCGTGCTGATCTGGGCGTACACCCTCTCGTGCCACTCCTGCCGGCACATCATCGGCGGCCGGCTGCGGCACTTCTCCAAACACCCGGTGCGCTACCGGCTGTGGGGCTGGGTCGGGAAACTGAACGCCCGTCACATGCTGCTCGCCTGGACGTCGTTGATCAGCGTGGCGTTCGCCGACTTCTACGTCTACCTCCTCGCCTCCGGCGCCTTCGACGATCCGCGACTCTTCTAGTTCTGGGGCCTTCTGACATGACGCAACTCGAACGGCAGCAGTGGGACGTCGTGGTGGTGGGCGCGGGAGGAGCGGGCCTGCGGGCCGCCATCGAGGCGCGCGAACGGGGCGCCCGTACAGCGGTGATCTGCAAGTCCCTCTTCGGCAAGGCCCATACCGTGATGGCCGAGGGCGGCATCGCCGCCGCCATGGCCAACGTGAACGCCCACGACAACTGGCAGGTCCACTTCCGCGACACCATGCGCGGCGGGAAGTTCCTCAACCAGTGGCGGATGGCAGAACTGCACGCCCGTGAGGCCCCCGACCGGGTCTGGGAGCTGGAGACCTGGGGCGCGCTCTTCGACCGCACCTCCGACGGCAGGATCTCCCAGCGCAACTTCGGCGGCCACGAGTACCCCCGGCTCGCGCACGTCGGCGACCGGACCGGCCTGGAACTGATCCGTACCCTCCAGCAGAAGATCGTCTCGCTGCAGCAGGAGGACAAGGAGGAGTTCGGGGATTACGAGGCCCGGCTCAAGGTCTTCCAGGAGTGCACGGTCACCCGGGTCATGAAGGACGGGGACAGGGTCTCGGGCACCTTCTGCTACGAGCGCGAGACCGGCCGGTTCTTCGTGCTCGAGGCGCCGGCGGTGGTGCTCGCCACCGGCGGCATCGGCAAGTCCTTCAAGGTGACGTCGAACTCCTGGGAGTACACAGGCGACGGCCACGCGCTGGCCCTGCTGGCCGGAGCGCCGCTGCTCAACATGGAGTTCGTGCAGTTCCATCCGACGGGCATGGTCTGGCCTCCGTCGGTGAAGGGGATCCTGGTCACCGAGTCGGTGCGGGGTGACGGCGGGGTCCTGCGCAACTCCGAGGGCAAGCGGTTCATGTTCGACTACATCCCGGACGTCTTCAAGGAGAAGTACGCGCAGTCGGAGGAGGAGGGCGACCGCTGGTACGAGGACCCGGACAACAACCGGCGTCCTCCCGAACTGCTGCCGCGCGACGAGGTGGCCCGGGCCATCAACTCCGAGGTCAAGGCGGGCCGCGGCTCACCCCACGGCGGGGTGTTCCTGGATGTGTCCACCCGCATGCCGGCCGAGGTCATCCGGCGCCGGCTGCCGTCGATGTACCACCAGTTCAAGGAGCTGGCGGATGTCGACATCACGGCCGAGGCGATGGAGGTCGGGCCGACCTGTCACTACGTGATGGGCGGTATCGCCGTCGAGTCGGACACCGCCGCCACCATCGGCGTCCCAGGCCTCTTCGCGGCCGGTGAGGTCGCGGGCGGTATGCACGGCTCCAACCGGCTCGGGGGAAACTCCCTCTCCGACCTGCTGGTCTTCGGTCGGCGGGCCGGGCTGCACGCCGCGGAGTACGCCGAGCGGCTCGGCGAGCGGCCCGCGGTGGACGAGGCCCAGATCGACGCGGCGGCTGCCGAGGCGCTGCGCCCGTTCAGCGCGGAGGGACTGCCCGAAGGGGCCGCGCCGGAGAACCCGTACACGCTCCATCAGGAGCTGCAGCAGACGATGAACGACCTGGTCGGCATCATCCGGCGCGCGGAGGAGATGGAGCAGGCGCTGCGGAAACTCGGCGAGCTGCGGGCACGGGCACGGCGGGCCGGGGTCGAGGGGCACCGGCAGTTCAACCCCGGCTGGCACCTCGCGCTGGACCTGCGGAACATGCTGCTGGTCAGCGAGTGCATCGCACTGGCGGCGCTGGAGCGCACGGAGAGCCGCGGCGGGCACACCCGCGAGGACTGTCCCGCCATGGAGCGCTCCTGGCGGCGGGTCAATCTGCTGTGCCGGCCGGCCGACCCCGGCGGCGCCGATGCGGCCGCCGCTCCGCAGCGCAGACAGATCGATCTGGTACGCACGACGACCGAGCCCATCCGTCCCGACCTGCTCGGCCTCTTCGAAAAAGAGGAGCTGGTCAAGTACCTCGCCGAAGAGGAGCTCTACGAGTGAGTTCGACAGCTGCCAGTCAGTACGTGGCCACCTTCCGGGTGTGGCGGGGCGACCAGGACGGTGGGGCGCTCGAGGACTTCGACGTCGAGGTGCACGACGGGGAGGTCGTCCTCGACATCATCCACCGGCTCCAGGCCACCCAGACGCCCGATCTCGCGGTCCGCTGGAACTGCAAGGCGGGCAAGTGCGGTTCGTGCAGCGCGGAGATCAACGGCAGACCGCGGCTGATGTGCATGACCCGGATGTCGGTCTTCTCGCGGGACGAGACCATCACGATCACCCCGTTGCGTGCCTTCCCCGTGGTGCGGGACCTGGTGACGGACGTGTCCTTCAACTACGCGAAGGCGAGGGAGGTCCCGTCCTTCGTACCGCCACCGGAGCTCAAGGCCGGTGAGTACCGGATGCAGCAGACCGACGTGGACCGCTCGCAGGAGTTCCGCAAGTGCATCGAGTGCTTCCTGTGCCAGGACACCTGCCATGTGGTGCGCGACCACGAGGAGAACAAGGAGGCGTTCGCGGGCCCGCGTTTCCTGATGCGGGTGGCCGAACTCGACATGCATCCCCTGGACGCCGCGGCCGAGGCGGGCCTGGACCGCAAGAAGTCGGCCCAGGACGAGCACGGACTGGGGTACTGCAACATCACCAAGTGCTGCACCGAGGTGTGTCCCGAGCAGATCCGGATCACGGACAACGCGCTGATCCCGCTGAAGGAGCGCGCGGTGGACCGGAAGTACGACCCGCTGGTGTGGCTGGGCAACAAGATCAGACGCCGGGGGGAGTGATCAGGCGGCGCTGCTAGGCCCTGTCCGGGCGATCTTCGAGGATCAGTCTGCGGCGTCAGATGTATGGGGTCTCCCCAGGCCCGCCAGGGCCGAGGCATGGGGCCTCCCCAGGCCCGCCAGGGCCGAGGCATGGGGCCTCCCCAGGCCCGCCAGGGCCGAGGCATGGGGCCTCCCCAGGCCCGCCAGGGCCGAGGGGACACATCGCAAGGCGGAGGATCGCCCTCGTACTGGACGTACTTGGGTGACTCCGACAACACAGCGAGGTGCCGTAGCTGTCGTCGCGGGCCCGACAAGATCGCCCGGACAGGGCCTAGCCTTCCCTCCGCCGCTACCGAGGGGGAACCAGTGCATCCGGAGACGTCCGCGTACCGCCTCGAACTTCCGCGGGAGCTCGGCGCGCGCGTCCGGCGCCAGCTGTCGGTCGCCCTGGTACCGACGGCGCTGAGCGTGGTGCTCGTGGTTCTGACGGCGCTTGCGAACGACCCGAGCTGGTTCTCCCCCTGCCCGTACTGGTCTTCACCTTCACCTGCCTGCTGATCGCACTGCACAACTGGCAGGTCAGCTCGCTGCGCATCGACGTGCACGGCATCACCGGGCATCGCGGCGAGCTGGTGCCGTGGGACAGCATCCGCTT
Organism: Streptomyces sp. NBC_00390; assembly: GCF_036057275.1. Classification (NCBI taxonomy): domain Bacteria; kingdom Bacillati; phylum Actinomycetota; class Actinomycetes; order Kitasatosporales; family Streptomycetaceae; genus Streptomyces; species Streptomyces sp. NBC_00390. Next base: position 3,080,597 of record NZ_CP107945.1, read on the forward strand.
CGTGCACTTCCAGAGCTCGTCACTGCGGGTCCGGCTGCACCGGCACGACTCGGTGGCCACGACGGTGCAGATCCACTCGGAGGGCTACGGGCTGTCCCGCGGCCGGCACGCCGAGCGCCGCAGGTCGATCATCGCCGCCGTCGGGCTCTTCGCACCGGGCCGGTACGTCGACGACCCGAAGGAAGCTCTCCGCCGGGCGGCCTAGCGTTCGCCCCAGCCCGCCCGGTAGGCCGCCCAGTCCGCTTCCTCCGCAGCGAAGTCGACGTACAGCGCAACGCCGAAACGTTTCCGGTCGCGGTCCGTGCGGCCGAGGCCGAGCCGGGTGCCGCGCACCGCGGCGGCGACGGTCTCCGCGTTCTCGTGGTGGCCGAGGTCGTCCTCGTGGAAGAACGGCAGCCCCATCAGCAGATCGGTGTCCTCGGGGGTGACCTCGAGGGCGAGGGAGGTCTGCTGGGCCACATAGCCGCCGTACATGCCCTCCAGCGGCATCCAGGTGTCGTACGACATGACGGCGATCTGGTCGACCCGGCGGGCCACCTCGCCGAAGAACTCCTGCGACCACCACTTCTGGCTGCCCGTGAGCGCGCCGTTCACGCTGTGGGCGGCCGGCAGCGGATCGATCTGGTGGGCCGCCACGGAGAGCGGGGCCTTGCGTGCCCGCGTCAGCTCGCCCAGGTCGTCGAGGAGCGACAGGTAGTCGCGGTCGCCTGAGTGGAGTGGCTCAAGGTCGAAGTGGACACCGTCGAAGCCCGCATCCAGGATCTGCCGGGTGGAGCGCACCACCGCGGCCCTGGACGCCGGCCTCTCCAGGCGCAGCCCGTCCGGTCCCTCGGTGGCCAGCACATCGCCGAGCCAGGCCTGGACGCGGACGCCCGGGATCCGCCGGTGGACCGAGTCGATCAGCCACCGCGCACGCGGGTAGCGGTCGGCGGGCAGCGTGCCGTCGTGCTCCAGCGGACCCGCGTGCACATAGAGGTCCTTGATGCCCGTCCCCCTGATCTGCTCGGCGAACGCGTCGAGGTCGGCGTCCTTCTTGCGGCCGTCCACCCAGGCGTGGCCGAGCCAGATCGCGTCCTGTCCGCGGGTGCGGGTGCCGTCCTTGAGGTCCCCCATGTAGTTGACACGCAGTGCTGCCGCGGCGCCGAGGGCCGGCACGAGGACGACCAGCGCCAGGGCGAGAGCGATCCGTCGCGGCCATCTCAGACGCCGGCTGCGCCATCCCCGTACGAACACCCGCGCGACCCGCGTCCGGCCCAGCGCCCTCAGGCGCCCCCGTATCCCCACCCCGTGATCTGTTCCCATGCGGCGCAAGCCTAGCCACGCGCGGTGGCCGGCCCGGCTCGGCCATCGGAGGCGTCGCCCGTCAACAGCCGGTGCGCGGCTGCGGTCGCGACTCCGCAGCACCCGGCATAGCCTCCCAAATGTGACAGGAAGAGCCACCCGGGCTGTCCTTGCCGTACTGGTGGCGGCGTGGTGGCTGGTCGTGCCCGCCGTCGGCGGCGCACACGCCGACGACCCCGTCAGCCTTTCCCGCGAGGGACAGATCACCGACCGCGTCGGTGCGCTGGACGACCGCGAACCACAGGTCGAGCAGGCTCTGGACCGCCTCTACGACCATCAGCGGCTGCAGCTCTTCGTGGTGTACGTACGCGACTTCTCCGGCCGTTCCGCACAGGAGTGGGCGGACGAGACGGCGCGGAAGAACGGACTCGGCACGAACGACGTCCTCCTCGCCGTCGCCACGCACGACCGGCAGTACGCCTACTACGTCGACGCCCGCTCCCGGCTGACCGACGCCCAGCTCGCGGAGGTCGCCGGCGAGGCCGTGGAGCCCCCGCTGCGGGAGAACGACTGGGCCGGCGCCGCGATCGGGGCTGCCGACGGGTACGACGCGGTGCTGTCCGGCCGGCCGGTGCCTCAGGTCTCCATCACACCGGGCGCAGCGGATCCGGGCACGGACACCGGCGCCGGCACGGGAGCAGGTGATCTTGTGCTGCCCGTCGCGGTGGTCGGCGGCGCCGGGGCGCTGGCCGCGTACGCGTACGCCCGGCGCAAACGGCGGACCGCGACCCGCACCACTCCGCAGGGCGGTCAGGAGGGATGGGGAACGCCGCAGGAGCAGACGACGCTGCCCGAACTCGACGCCCGGGCCAAGCAGGCGCTGGTGGACACGGATGACGCGGTGCGCACCAGCCAGGAGGAACTGGGCTTCGCCACCGCCCAGTTCGGGGAGGAGGCGGCGAAGCCGTTCACCGAGGCCGTGGCGGAGGCGAAGAACGAGCTGACCGCCGCGTTCCGGCTGCGTCAGCAGCTCGACGACGCCTATCCGGAGGACGACGCCGCCCGCCGCCGGATGCTGGACGAGATCATCGCCCGCTGCACGGCTGCCAATCGCCGTCTCGACGCGGAGTCCGAGGACTTCGACCGGCTGCGCGAGCTGGAGCGCAACGCCCCGCAGGCGCTCGCCGCCGCGGACGAGGCCTTCCGGGAGACCGACGGCCGCATCGTCAGCGCGCAGGCGGCACTCGGCGTGATGGGCGAGCGGTACGCACCGTCCGCGTCCGCACCCGTGACGGGCAATGTGCAACAGGCCAGGGAACGGCTGGAATTCGCGGCGAACAGTCTTCAGGCGGCCCGGCAGGCGGTCGAGGAGGCCGACCACGGCGCGGCGGCGGTGCAGGTACGTGCTGCGGAGGGCGCGGTCGCGCAGGCCGGGCAGCTCATCGACGCCGTCGACCGGCGGGCACAGGAGCTCGCGGAGGCGGCGGGGAAGCTGCCGGGCGCGCTCACCGAGACGGACACGGACCTGGCCGAGGCGCGTGGACTGCTGGAGGGTACGCAGGAGGGCGTGTCGACGGCCGGACTGCAGGGGCGGATCGCGCGCGCGGAGACGGTGGCGGCGGAGGTGCGCCGGGAGGTGGAGGCGGGACCGTACGACCCGATCGACGCGCTGCGGCGGGTGGAGGAGGCGGACGCGGCGCTCGACGAGGCGCTGTCGGGGGCGCGCGAGAACGAGCAGGGCATGCGGCGGGCCCGGGCGCTGCTGGACCGGACGATGCTCGCCGCGCGCTCGAGCATCGGGGCGGCCGCGGACTACATCACCACACATCGGGGGGCGGTGGGTGCCGAGGCGCGTACCCGGCTGGCGGAGGCACAGCGACGGCTGGAGCAGGCGCGGGCGATGGCCGGGACGGAGCGGGAAGGGGAGGCCGACGGGGATCCGCAGGGTGCGCTGGCTCAGGCGCAGCAGGCGGACGCGCTGGCACAGCACGCGCAGCAGCTGGCCGAGGAAGATGTGCGCGGCTACGGGAACCCGTTCGGGCCGGGCGGTGTACAAGGAGCAGGAAGCGCGGGGGGTGGGCTCGGGGGCGCGGTGCTCGGCGGGATCATCCTCGGCGGACTGTTCGGCGGCGGGGGAAGGGGCGGGGGCCATGGCGGCGGTTTCGGTGGGGGCGGTTCAGGGGGGTTCGGGGGCGGCGGCTTCGGCGGCGGGCCCGGCAGCTTCGGCGGCGGCGGCACCCGCGGCCGGCTGGGCGGTGGCCGTTTCTGAGCCGACTGCTCGTTTTTCCACGGCGCACAAGGAGAAGTGCCATGACCAAGCAGACCGTTCTCGGCCGGGTCGCCCAGCTGGCGAAGGCCAATATCAATGCGTTGCTGGACCAGGCCGAGGACCCGCAGAAGATGCTGGACCAGCTGATCCGCGACTACACGAACAACATCGCGGAGGCGGAGCAGGCGGTGGCGAGCACCATCGGCAATCTGCGGCTGATGGAGCAGGACCACAAGGAGGATGTGGAGGCCGCCGAGGAGTGGGGCCAGAAGGCGCTCGCGGCGAGCAGGAAGGCGGACGAACTGCGCGCGGCGGGCCGGAGCGCGGATGCGGACCGGTTCGACGGCCTGGCGAAGGTGGCGCTGGGCCGCCAACTGCAGTCGGAGAATGAGGCGAAGACCGCCGAGCCGACGATCGCGTCGCAGACCCAGGTCGTGGACAAGCTCAAATCCGGCCTGGACCAGATGAAGTCGAAGCTGACCGAGCTTCAGTCGAAGCGGGACGAGCTGGTGGCGCGCGCCAAGTCGGCGCAGGCGCAGAACCAGATGATGGACGCCGTGAAGAACATCGACGTGCTCGACCCGACGAGCGAGCTGAACCGCTTCGAGGACAAGGTGCGGCGCGAGGAGGCGAAGGCCATGGGCAAGCAGGAGCTCGCGGCGTCGTCGCTGGACGCCCAGTTCGAGCAGCTGGACAGCCTGGGCGACAACGCGGAGATCGAGGCACGGCTGGCCGCGCTCAAGGCGGCGTAGGCAATCCCCGGGAGCTCCTCCCCCTGCTCCCGTCAGGCGCGGGGGCACCGAGCCGTAGGGGAAGGACGGGCAGAGGAAGGACGGGCAGCGCAACGGCCCGCTCAGCGGCCCCGTCCCCCACGCCGACCGCCCTCGCGTCAGAACATGCTGAGCAGCTGCTCGACCGTGGGCTCGGAGGCCGAGTTCCCGTCAGGCAGGGCGAGTTCGAACCACACGGTCTTGCCGCGCGGGGTCCGGCGGGAGCCCCACCCCGCGCTCAGCAGGCCGACCAGCTGCAGTCCCCGGCCGCCCTCGTCGGTGTCGCGGGCCCGGCGGCGGCGCGGCTGGACCAGGCCGGCGTCCCACACCTCGCACACCAGGGTCCGGTCGCGCAGGAGCCGCAGCCTGATCTCCCCCTCGCCGTACCGAAGAGCGTTGGTGACCAGCTCGCTGACGAGCAGTTCGACCGTGTCCACGAGCGCCTCGAGGCCCCAGGTGAGCAGCTGGGCGCGGGCCAGTTCGCGGGCGCGGCCCACCGAGCGGGGCTCGCGGGGCAGCCGCCAGTCGCCGACGGCCTCCGCGGGCAGCCCCTGTATCCGGGCCATCAGCAGCGCGATGTCGTCCTCGCCGTGGCGGGTGTCGAGTGTGGTCAGCACATGGTCACAGACGTCCTCCAGCGGACGTACGGGGTCGGTGAGCGCGGTGCGGAAGGCGCGCAGTCCCTCGTCGAGCGGATGGTCGCGGGACTCGACGAGCCCGTCGGTGTAGAGCGCGAGGAGGGAGCCTTCGGGGAGTTCGACCTCCACCTCCTCGAAGGGTTCGCCGCCCACGCCGAGCGGCATCCCCGGCGGCACGTCCAGCAGCAGTGCCTCCTCGCCGGGCTCGACGAGGACGGGCGGCAGATGGCCGGCATTGGCGAAGGTGCAGCGGCGGGTGACCGGGTCGTAGACGGCGTAGACACACGTGGCGAGATAGACCTCGGAGAGGTCGGCCTCGCGGGACTTGTGGGCGACACGGGAGGGGACCTGACTGCCGCCCGAGGTGCGGCCGTTCGAGGGGCTGCCGGGACTGCCGAGTCCGCGGGCGATCTCGTCGAGCGCCGAGAGCACCTCGGCCGGCTCCAGGTCCAGCAGCGCCAGCGTCCTGACGGCGGTGCGCAGTTCGCCCATGGCGACCGCGGCGCGCAGTCCACGGCCCATCACGTCCCCGACGACCAACGCGGTTCGATGGCCGGGGAGTTCGATGACGTCGAACCAATCGCCGCCCACCTCGGTGGTGGTGGTGCCGGGCAGATAGCGGCAGGCGATGTCGAGTCCGGCGGCCTCGGGGTCTCCGGGCGGCAGCAGGCTGCGCTGCAGGATCAGGGCGCGCTCGTGCTCCCTGCGGTACAGGCGGGCGTTGTCGATGCAGACGGCCGCCCGGGCGGCGAGCTCGACGGCGAGCGCCCGGTCCCGTTCCCCGAAGGGCTCGCTCCCCTTGGCACGGGAGAACTGTGCCAGTCCGACGACGGTGTCATGGGCGACCATCGGCACGGCGAGCGTGGACTGGACGAGGCTGCCCTCCTCGCCGGGGATCGCCTGCACCCGCGCGGTGCGCAGGGCGCTCGCACAGGGCGAGTTGAAGGCATAGCGGTGGACCTCGCCGACCGCGGCGGGGGTGCCGTTCGGACTGCAGTCCGGGGTGGTCATCAGCGGTGCGTCGGACACGGCGCTGGCGAACGCCACCCGGCGCAGTTCGGCAGTGCCGCCGCCGAAGCCCTCGGCGTGCGGCGATCCCTGTCCGGGCGGGGCCTCGTCGCCGGTGAGCAGGCCCTGGTAGAGGTCGACGGACGCGAGGTCGCAGAAGCCGGGGACGGCGACGTCGAGGAGTTCGCGGGCGGTGGTCTCCAGATCGAGGGAGTTGCCGATGCGGGCGCCGGCGTCGTTGAGGAGGGCGAGATTACGCCGGGCGCTGGCGGCCTCGCGGGCGGCGATCTGGCGGCGTGTGACATCGGTGCCGAGACCCGCGACCCCGACGGGCCGGCCGGCTCCGCTGTGCACCCGGTAGAGGTTGATCGACCAGTGCCTGCGGTCGGTGCTGCCCGGCACGGTGCCGATGATCTGCAGGTCGGTGACGGATTCGCCGGTCTCCAGCACCCGGCGCAGGGCCGCGCTCATGCGGTCGGCCTCGGGCCGGGAGAGGTAGTCGTGGACGGTGCGGCCCCGATGGTCCTCGGCGGCGCCGCCGAAGACGGTCGCGAAGCGCTGGTTGGCGCGCTGCACGGTGAGATCCGTACCGAAGAGCAGAAACCCGAAGGGAGATTGGCCGAAAATCGCCTGCGACGCGGCCAGATCCGTCTCTATGCGGCGCAGTGCGCGTACGTCCACGACGATACAGAGCGCGGCCTGCCGGCCACCGTCCGTCTCGGTCGGCATCACATAGACCTCGGCGACGCCGTGCACCCCGCCGCCGTCCGGGATGCGGAACGGGACCAGCCCCGTCCACTCCTTGCCGTCCAGGATCTCTGCGACCTTGCGATGACCGCGCGGGCGAAGCTCGGCGGGCATGAAGACCTCGACCGGATCCTTGCCCCTGACCTCGTCCGACGCGATACCGAAGAGCTCCGCGGCACGCCGGCTCCACTGGTCGACCAGGCCGTCGGGACCGATCGAGAATGACGCGACCTTGATGTAGTCATAGATCGAGCCAGGCGGGCTGCTCTGCCACACGACACCGCTCGCCGTCTCAGGTATTTCGCTCACGCGACCGTCCCCTCCAGCTCACCGCACCGGACCGGCCATGACCGCAGTATTCAGCACTACGGCCCCGGCGGGCACGGCGTTCACGATCACAGAGAGGTCTCGTTCGTTTTGAGCCGAGTCCTGCGTGATCGTCGTCCCTCCACACTTCTAACCAGTGAGTGCCAGCTCGAACCACACGGTCTTACCGGTCCTGCCGCGTCGCGTCCCCCAGCGACGAGCAGTACAGGCCACCAACTGCAGCCCTCGGCCGGTCTCGTCCTCGGGTCGCGCGGCACGCTCGGTGGGCGGATCCGGAAGGGGATCGGAGACCTCCACGAGCAGGACCGGCGGGGGTTCGTCGCCGTCCGGCCGGACCAGGCGGACCCCGATCGGACCGGAGGCATAGCGCAGGGAATTCGTCACCAGCTCACTGACCAGCAGGACCGTCACATCGCAGACAGCGGCATCCAGCCCCCACCCCCGGAGCGTGTCACGGACTGCGTGACGGGCGGTGCGCACCACATCGGCCTCGGCCGGAAAATTCCACTCGGCGCATTCGCCGTCGGTGCCGATCACGCCGCTCACTTCCCCAGACCACCAGCGGGAGCCATGTCCTATTTAAGGCGGTTAATCAGCACATACCCCAAATCAGCACGCGGTATCGCCGCGCGGGAGGCAAGGGGCGCACCGTGGCACGAACGGCGTACGCGCGGACGCCCGCGCCCCCTATGAGGGGGTGGTCCCGTTGTCGCGCATACCCGGATACCCGGCCCGCAGCCGGCGGGCGGCCTCCGCCACGGCAGGCCGGTCCGGGTCGAGCCAGTCGACGGCGTCGGTCTCGTCCGGCGCGAGCCAGCGCAGCGCGTCATGATCCTCCAGCGGCCGGGGCTCGCCGGAGACCAGCCGGGCGGTCCACACCTGGAGCACATATCCGGGTTTGAGCTGCCACTCGCCGGGGATACGCTCCACCGGCTCGGTCTCGACCCCCAGCTCTTCGCGCAGTTCGCGCACGAGCGCCTGCTCGGGGCTCTCCCCCGGCTCCAGCTTCCCGCCGGGCAGCTCCCACCGCCCCGCGAGCTCTTCGGGTGCACTGCGCCGCGCGGCGAGCAGCCGCCCCTTGTCGTACACGGCTCCGGCCACGACCACGACGCGATCAGTCATGCGCGGGAGCCTACTGCGACGCCGACGCCCTTCGCGGAGAGCTCAGGTACTGCTTGCCCACACCGCGGGGCTCTGTGTCGACGCGTCCCGACAGGCTTGCCGGGCGTTGATGCTGGCGCGCCGCCACGCCGTCACGGCCACATGCCGCGTCAGGACGCGGTCTGGCCGACGTGCTCGACCGAGTAGAGCTGCTCGTGTCCGCGGTCGCCGAGGGCGTCCGCTATCTGCTGCGCCTCGCTTCGGGTGGCGTACCTGCCGACGCGATAGCGGTTGCCGCTTTCGTCCTGCCGTATGACGAGCCAGGGAAGCACAGCGCCACCGGCGTCGTTCATCGCGCCCCTCCCTCGGTCGGCCTGATTGCCCGTAACCCTCGCCAGGAAACCGCACTACGCATATGCCTGAGCGTACGCCTGACCTTTACTGAGCGGATACGTGTTTTCACAAAGAGATAGCAAGAGGGGGTGTATCCGGCCGGATACACCCCTTCAGCTGCCCGAGAAGTATCGGACGGGCCCGCGTCACGGCGCCGGTCGGCGCGCTCCTTTCGGGGCACACCTGCGGCATCGGCTTCATTTCACCGGGAGGTGGTAGGCGATGCGATACCGGTCGGCCGGGACCACGATGTCCGCCGTCTCGACCGCCCGGCCCGAGGCGTAGTACGTCCGCTCCAGGACCATCACCACATGGCCCGGCACACCGCCGAGCGCCAGCAGTTCCTCCGCGAGGCCGGGGCGGGCGCCGACCTCCTCCACCACGTTGTCCACGACGATGTCGATGGCGGCCATCCGCTCGACGACCCCGCAACCGCCCAGCGGCCCCTCCTCGGGAAGCATCACCGGTGTACGGCCGGTGACTTCGAGCGGCTCCCAGGACGTGGAGAGCATCATCGCCTCGCCCGCGTCCCGGAACAGATAGCGCGTACGCATCACGCGGTCGCCGCAGCGGATACCGAGCCGGTCCGCGATCTCCGGGCCCGCGCCCTCCTGTTCGGTGCTGGACTCCCAGGTGCCGCGAACCCCGTCGGCCGCCTGCTCCTGCCGGAAGGGATTGGCCCCGGACGGCGGCCGGAAGCCGGAGCGGGCGACCTTGCGGGGCACCGGACGCTCGCGCACATATGTCCCCGAGCCGGACCGCCCCTCCACCAGCCCTTCGGCCATCAGGACCTTGCGCGCCTCGAGGGCGACGGTGTCGGAGACCCCGTACTCCTGGCGGATGCGGGCCTGTGAGGGCAGCCGCGTGTGCGGCGGCAGTGATCCGTTGACAATCTTCTCGCGGAGATCGCTCGCAACGCGCAGATAGGCGGGCTGCTCACCGAAGGTCACGGGCCACTCCCAACAGGTTGACAGACAGCAACAGCGTGGCAACGGTGGGTGGTTGACCGCAAGCATGGGCCAACGTTTCACTCGAAGTGATGATTTACGCCCAACCAGGGGTTTACCTCGGGTGCGGCCACACCATTCCCCGTCGACCCTTGACCTTAATGGTCCAGACCAATACGTTCCTGCGTGCACGACACCGTTCCACGGATCCGTTCAGAGAAGCCCTCCCCAGGAGGCTTCACCAAAGCCCTTCACGGCACGCACAGGAATGAGTCCCATGCGTCGAAGCACCTTTGTCCGAACGGCCGTTGCCGCCTGCTCGCTCTCGCTCCTCGCCGCTCTCGCCCCGGCCGCATCGGCGCAGGGCGGCAGCCAGGAGGGCCGGCACGGGAAACCGGCGTACAAGCGCGTCGGCTACTTCACCCAATGGGGTGTCTACGGGCGGGACTTCCAGGTCAAGGACATCGACACCAGCGGCCAGGCCGCCGCACTCACCCACATCAACTACGCCTTCGGCAACGTGAGCGCCGACGGCAAGTGCTTCACGGGCAACATCCCCGGCGAGGCCGACGCCTGGGCGGACTACGTCCGCCCGCTCGACGCGGAGAACTCGGTCGACGGTGTCGCCGACACCTCCGAGCAGCCGCTCGCCGGCAACTTCAACCAGCTGCGCGAGCTCAAGGCCAAGCACCCCGGCCTGAAGGTGCTCATCTCACTGGGCGGCTGGAGCTGGTCCACCCACTTCTCGGACGCGGCGCGCACGCCCGCCTCCCGCAGGGCGTTCGTCGCCTCCTGCATCGACCTGTACATCAAGGGCAACCTGCCGTTCGACGGGGCCCGGGGCGGCGACGGCGCCGCGGCCGGGCTGTTCGACGGCATCGACCTCGACTGGGAGTGGCCGGGCTCGGCCGGTGACACGGACACCGTCCACCGGCCGGAGGACAAGAAGAACTTCACCGCGCTGACGCACGAGTTCCGCACCCAGCTGGACGCGTACGGGAAGTCGCTGAAGCGGCCCAGGCACTACGAACTGACGGCGTTCGTGCCCACGGCTCCGGCCAAGATAGACGCCGGCTTCGAAGTGCCGCGAATCATGCGGGACTTCGACTTCGTGAACCTCCAGGGCTACGACTTCCACGTCTCCGGCGAGAAGAACACCGCCCAGCAGTCCGCGCTGCGCGCCGCCCGCGGCGACTTCAGCGTGGACCAGACCGTACGGGACTGGCTGCGGCGCGGCGCACCCGCACACAAGCTCGTGGTGGGCATGCCCTTCTACGGCCAGGGCTGGACGGGCGTCACCGGTGGAGGCGACGGTCTGGACCAGTCGGCGGCCGGACCCGCGCCCGCGACCTGGGCGGCCGGCTACGAGGACTACGAGGCCCTCAGAAGACTCGCCGACTCCGGTACGTACACCGTCCACCGGGACCGCAGGGGAGGTCACGCCTGGCTCTTCGACGGCACCACCCTGTGGACGTACGACGACCCGAAGGTGCTGCGCGCCAAGACCTCCTACATCCGTCACCGGGGTCTGGGCGGCGCGATGTTCTGGTCGCTGGACGGGGACACCGCGGACGGTGAACTGACGGCCGCCGTCGACGACGGGCTGGGCCGTCGCCACTGACTCTTCTGACAGGGGTAGGGGCGGGGTCCGGCGCACACGCCGGGCCCCGCCCCTGTCGCATTCGCCCGCTCGAAGGCTCAGCTGCCGGTCCCCTCGTCCCACACCGGCTCGATGCTCGGGCCGAGCACGCCGCAGGACCGCGGAATCGGCGAAGGGGCGGCCGCCCGTGGCGACCGCCCCTCACGTCGTTCAGTTCACCGGTTCACCGCCGGACGCTCAGAACTGCAGTGCCCAGGAGTCGATCTTGCCGGTGTCGTACGCGGCGTTGTCGCTCACCCGCAGCTTCCAGGTGCCGCCTGCGACCTCCGACGACGCGTTGACCGTGTAGGTGGTGTTGATGTTGTCGGTGCTGCCACCGGTCCCGTAGGACTTCAGCGTGTACGCGGTGCCGTCCGGGGCGATCAGCTGGACCTGGAGGTCACCGATGTAGGTGTGCTGGATGACCACCGGCACCTGGAGGGCCGCCGGGGCGTTGCCCGAGACACCGCTCACCGTGACGGGCGACTCCGTGGTGGCGTTGTCGCGGATCGCGTAGTCGCCGGTGTTCTCGAACTTCTTGCCGGGCGGCTGGGTGCTGCCGCCGCCGACGTACAGGAGGCGGTTCGGCGATCCGGTGCCCGGGCTGCCGACGACGCCGGTCGTGGCCGCCGAGGTCAGGGCCGTGGAGACCTGGGCCGGGGTCGCGTTCCTGTTGTCCGCGAGGTACAGCGCGGCCGCACCCGCGACATGCGGGGTGGCCATCGAGGTGCCGGAGATCGTGTTCGTGGCCGAGTCGCTCGTGTTCCAGCTCGACGTGATCGACGAGCCCGGCGCGAAGATGTCGAGCACACTGCCGTAGTTGGAGAAGCTCGAGCGGGCGTCGGTGCTCGTGGTGGAGCCGACGGTGATGGCCTCGGCAACCCGCGCGGGCGAGTAGTTGGAGGCGTTGGAGCTGTCGTTGCCCGCGGCGACCGCGTAGGTGACGCCGGATGCGATCGAGTTGCGCACCGCCGTGTCGAGTGCGGTGTCGATGCCGCCGCCCAGGCTCATGTTGGCAACGGCCGGCTTGACGGCGTTCTGCGTGACCCAGTCGATACCGGCGACGACCTGCTCGGTCGTACCGGAGCCCGAGTTGTCGAGCACACGAACACCGACGATCTTGGCCTTCTTGGCGACGCCGTAGGACGAACCGCCGACGGTTCCGGCGACGTGAGTGCCGTGACCGTGGCCGTCCTGCGCCGTGTTGTCGTTGTCGATCGCGTCGTAGCCGTAGGAGGCGCGGCCACCGAAGTCACTGTGGGTGATACGTACACCGGTGTCGATGATGTACGCCGTCACACCCTCGCCCGCGGTGTCGGGGTAGGTGTAGTTCTGGTTCAGCGGCAGAGCCTTCTGGTCGATCCGGTCCAGGCCCCAGGACGGCGGATTCGGCTGGCTGCCGGAGATCTTGAAGACCCGGTTCTGGACGACCGACGTGACGGCGGGGTCCGCGGCGAACCGCTTCGCCTGCTCCTCGGAGAGCCGTACGGAGTAGCCGTTGAGCGCGGCGTTGTACGTCTTCTTGATCTGCGCGCCGTACTTGCTCGCAAGCTTCTTGCCCGACGCGGAACTCGCGTCGGCTTCCGAGTCCTTGAGCGTGACGATGTAGCTGCCCGCGACGGCACCGGGTGCGCCGGCGTTCTGGATGGTGCCTACGGGGGCCGGCTCGACCGCGGTGGCCGGCAGGGCGGATGCCGTACCGAAGGCGAGGGCGGCGACAGCTATGGCGCTGGTCGTGGCGAGTCTTCGCCGCGCATGACGCGTCTCTGACATGTGAGGGGTCCTCCTCATTGGTCCTGCATGTGGGGGTTGTCGGCAGGCTCATGACAAAGAGAATCGCAAGTTCCCCTGGGTGACTGCTGCTGCGCTGTGCTGAGCTCGCGGCGCTCGGTGTCCACCTGCCGAGCGAAAGATTGACGGATCCACAGGAATCACACAAGAGGCAGGGAGGGGTCGTAACAGCCGCGCCACACAGCGGCCATGCTCGTGAATCAGGACGGCCCATCATGGTCCCGACCGTGAACTGCACTTGCCCGCCGGGACGGCCCGCTGGCGCTGCCCCCGCCGCCGCGATCACTGGGGCCGGCCTCGGCCTCGCGACAGCTCCGGTTTCCTTCAAGTCCACGCCGAGCCCGGTGAATTCACTGTGGCGTTACGAAGAGGCAATGCCGCTGTCCGCACCCACGACGTCTCCGGGCGGAGGCCGCACCCCACTCGTCGCGCTGACCGACACCGCTTCGGCGAAGCTCGACTTCCCGATGCCCGCGCTCTCCTTCGCTGTGCGGAGCGGGCCTCACGACGGACCCGGCGCGGTGGCGCCGCGCTGCTACACCCAGTAGGTGTCGTGCTCGAGGAAGAACTCGGCCTGCCGCTCGGGCGGCCACTGGGCAGCCACCTCGGCGACCTTCTCGAAGTACTCCTCGCGCGGCGCGCCCGGTGTGAACAGCAGCAGCATGGACGCCGGTTCGTCTGAGTCGTTGCGGAAGGCGTGCAGTCCGCCCTGCGGTACGTAGAGGAAGTCGCCGGCCTTCCCGTCCGTCCAGGCGTCGCCGTCGTAGAGGCGGACGGTGCCCTCGAGGATGAAGAACGACTCCGAAATCGCCTTGTGGAAGTGGGACTTGGGGCCACCGGCCTTGGGTGGCATGTCCACGCGGTACAGGCCGAACTCGCCCCCTGAAGAGGCGGTCGTGGCCAGATAGTGGGTGCGGGTGCCGCCCCGGGTCACGAGCTCGGGCGCGGTGTCCGCCGGGCGGAAGACGGCACTGACCTCACCCTCGTCCGACAGGTACTTCGGCTCCGGGTACGACACGTGTCTCCCTCTCCTCGCCTCGGTCGGCGGTCGTTACGGTCCGGCCCACCGCGGCCCACAGGGGTGAGGTGGTTCTCGTGCTGCCGCGGATCCCCGTTGAAGCGCTGGTCAGAGCCGGGCCCTGCCTCACATACCCGGCCGCGGCCATCGTGAACCGCGGGTACGGCGGTGTCACACACCTGGCGGCCCAGAGGGAGCGTCCACCGGCGGTCATTGACATCGAGTGTGCTCGAAGTGATGAAATCCCCCTGCCCAAGCACCAGTTGCACAAGGGGATCCATGCCTGAGCACGTCTCACCCGTCACACTGATCACTGGCGGCGGCAGCGGGATCGGCGCCGCGACGGCCCGTCAGCTGCTCGACCGCGGCCACCGGGTGGCCGTCACCGGCCGGAGCGCGGACTGGCTGAACGGCCTTGCCTCCGAACCAGGGTCCCCCGAGGGACTGTTGACGCTCCCCGGCGATGCGGCGGACCACGCTTCGGTCCAGTCGGCGGACCACGCTTCGGTCCAGTCGGCGGACCACGCTTCGGTCCAGTCGGCGGTCGACGCAACGGTCAAGGAGTTCGGCCGTCTGGACACGGTCGTCGCCAACGCGGCGCTTCGCCACGCACGACACCCTCGCGGACGGCGACCCGGCGGGCTGGCGCGAGATGGTCCTGACGAACGTACTCGGCCCGGCCCTGCTGATCCACGCCGCCCTGCCGCACCTGCAGGCGAGCCGGGGCCGGATCGTGCTGGTCGGCAGCGTGGCGGGCTTCCAGAACACGCCGGGCAACCTCTACGGCGCGACGAAGTGGGCGGTCACGGGCCTCGCGGAGAACACGCGCCGCATGGTGACGGCCGATGGCGTCGGCGTCACACTGGTCGCCCCGGGCCGCGTCGAAACCCCTTTCTGGGACACCCTGGGCACCCTCCCCGACGGCCACCTGCTCACGGGCGACCAGATCGCCGACTCGATCGTGTGGGCGATCGGTCAGCCTCACGGCGTGGACATCAACACCGTGATCATCCGCCCGATCGGCCAGCCGGTCTGACCCCCGGGCACCGGCGCCCCCGACGCAGGGGTCTTCGTCCAGAAGGCTGCTGAAGACGTTGTGGAGGGGCTGTCCGACGCCGGGTCACGTCGGAGACGGAGAGAGGCTCCGAACCGCCTTGGCGAGGAAGGCTCCGACCGATGAGCCGATGTGCCGTGTCGAGCAGAGTCACCGTGCCAGTGCCGAGCTCCCGGGCAGGACCGGCCATGGGCCGGGCCCTCCTCCCGAGGAATCATTGCACAGTGCAAAGAAGAGATCCAGGGATGTGACCCTCTCATCCCGCGCCGGCCGGTCGGCCGTACGGAATTCGCTACTTGGGGGTCACAGCGGCCTCGACTTCCTGGAAGGTCGCGCCGTCGACAAGCCCTGTGTCCTCGAGGACTTCGAGGTGATCCAGAACGGTCTGGTTCGCCTGACGTGCGTGGCGGCGGATGAGGTCGTGCTGTGTAGCCGCCCTGACTTCACCGATCGTGGCGAAGATCTTGCCGTGCGAGGCGCGCAGGAGGTTGGCGAAGAGACGGTCGAACTCCTCCCCCTGGGCGTTCTCCAACTGCCGTACGAATCCTTGTTGTTCGTCAGTGGCCTCATTCGGAAGGGCGACGCCGAGAATCCTGGCGTCCTCGCGGACCAGCTGGTCGAGCTTGCTGTGCCCGTCGAGCAGGTGCAGCCCCGCACGCTTGACGGTCTCGCTGGAGGCGTGGGTCTGCGCCAGTCGGCCGGCCGGTATCTCCCACAGGCCGGCCTGCCGCACCTTCACGAGGAAGGTCTTGTCCACCTCCGTCACCGGCTGTGGACCTGAGGGTGCAGTCTGCGTACCCGTTTCGTCGGTGCCGGTGTATGCGCCGGCTCCGGCGGAGTGACCGCTGCCGTGCCGCGGAGCCCCCACGGCCGCCGGACCGGCCGATGCTTCGTCCTCATCGCCTGGCAGCACGATCAGCAAGGTGGCGACAGCGGCACACACCGCAACGATCACCGCAGTGACCTGTATCGACGTATGGGACTGGGCCGCGCGTCGGTTCGAACGCATGATGCCTCCCGATTCGGCATGGAGAACTGGTCGTTCATGTCATCGGGAGCTCTGGCGGCTGGCACGGCACGCAGCAAGGAGTACGGACGCGGACGCCGGGCTGTTCAATGCCGCGCAAAGACCTGGTCAAGCGGATCGAGAGCGGCTCTCTGAGGGCACGCCGCATCGGTCAGTGGACGGAGCCGTGGCCCAGTTCCCTGGCCCAGTTCAGCAATTCGGGTTGGGCCAGGCTGGCGCCCAGCCAGTCGTGGTCGAGGTCGGCCACCTGAAGGGACGGTACGACCGCGACGTAAAGTCCGGCAGCACGCGCCGCGGCGATGCCCGTGGCCGAGTCCTCGAAGGCGACGGAACGCTTCGGCGCCACACCGGTGCCTCGCATGCCGTGAGGTAGAGGTCCGGTGCGGGCTTGGGGGCACCCACCTCGTCGGCGGCGAACGAGTGGGTGAAGCAGTCGGCGAGACCAGCCGATTCCAGTGCCGTGTCCAGCAGTTCCCGGGGGGCTGTTGCCGGCGACGGCTATGGGTACGGCCGCCCTGCAGGCGCGCACCAGTTCCACTGCCCCGGGAAGTGCGGTGGCCCCCCGGGCCAGCTCCTTGGGGACTGTTTCGAGGAGTTCGGCAGCGAGTTCGGCACCGGCTCCGGGCCGCCCGAAGTAGTCGGCCATGGCCTCTCCGGAAGCCTCCACGGTACGGCCGACGACCAGGACCTTCTCCACGGGGCCGAAGAAGTGCCCGTGCGCTGTGAAGATGGCCGTCTCCACGACAAGTGGGAACGTAGATCGATTATTACGTAGATTGAATCTTACTTCACCTCAAGCGGCCTCGTGGATCGAGCACAGAGGCGGGTACGGCGAGATTGCGGCTGCGGCCGGCATCGCGCTCGGCGAAGGTGACTGTCAGAGGGCGCGAAGGCGGTGACTCCACCAGCCGCACGGACGAAGCTCACACGCAACGAGCATCGCGGCTGATCAGCAGCCGACTGTGGACTGCGGCCGCTCAGCACCCAAGCCCTGCCTGAAACCCGGCACGGCAGAGGCGAGCAAGGGATGACGGGTGACGAGGGTTCAGATTTCCCAGCACCATCCCAGCACCAGGCAAAAGCCAGGGCCCGACTCCGAAGAGTCGGGCCCCATCTGTGTCATTTCATCCGCTCACACGTTGAAGCGGAACTCCACCACGTCGCCGTCCTGCATCACGTACTCCTTGCCCTCCATACGCGCCTTGCCCTTCGCACGGGCCTCCGCGACCGAGCCCGTCTCCACCAGGTCGGCGAAGGAGATGACCTCCGCCTTGATGAAGCCCTTCTGGAAGTCGGTGTGGATCACACCGGCCGCCTCGGGGGCGGTGGCGCCCTTCTTGATCGTCCAGGCGCGGGACTCCTTCGGGCCTGCCGTGAGGTAGGTCTGCAGGCCGAGGGTGTCGAAGCCCACGCGGGCCAGCGTCGCCAGGCCCGGCTCCTCCGCGCCCACCGACTGGAGGAGCTCCATGGCGTCCTCCTCGTCGAGCTCGGCGAGGTCCTGCTCCAGCTTGGCGTTGAGGAAGATCGCCTCGGCCGGGGCGACCAGCGCGCGCTGCTCGTCCTTGAAGCCGTCGTCGACCAGCTCGTCCTCGTCGACGTTGAAGACGTACAGGAACGGCTTGGTGGTCAGCAGGTGCAGGTCGTGCAGGAGCTCCGCCTTCTCCGAGCCCTGGACGATGCCCTGCGAGAAGAGCGTGTTGCCCTCCTCCAGGATCGCCTGGGCGGCCTCGACGGCCGCGACCTTGGGGGCCACGTCCTTCTTGATGCGGGCTTCCTTGGCCAGACGCGGCAGGACCTTCTCGATGGTCTGCAGGTCCGCCAGGATCAGCTCGGTGTTGATCGTCTCGATGTCGTCCTTCGGCGAGACCTTGCCGTCGACGTGGACGACGTTCTCGTCCTTGAAGGCACGGATGACCTGGCAGATCGCGTCCGATTCACGGATGTTCGCCAGGAACTTGTTGCCCAGGCCCTCGCCCTCGCTCGCACCGCGCACGATGCCGGCGATGTCCACGAAGTCGACCGTCGCGGGAAGGATCCGCTGCGAGGCGAAGATTCCGGCCAGCTTGGTCAGCCGGGCGTCCGGAACGCCGACGACGCCCACATTCGGCTCGATGGTGGCGAACGGGTAGTTGGCCGCCAGCACGTCGTTCTTGGTCAGGGCGTTGAACAGGGTCGACTTGCCGACATTCGGCAGGCCGACGATTCCGATCGTGAGCGACACGTTGGCGACTTCCTGGAGTGAGGACTGGCTGGTGGCCGTACAGCCCGGAGGTGGGCCGATCCCCCAGTTTACGGGCGGGCCGAAGCAGGCTTCGACGGCGCCGGTCGTCGAACTCAGTGCCAACGTCATCCAAAGGGCGTGTCTGGTACCTGTTTCGGGCCTCCCGGCAACCTACGTTGGTCAGGTGGAGCAGCACAGGACAAGTAGCCCCCAGCCACGGCAGCGGCCGCAGGCCCCGTTGTCACCGCAGGGCACGCTCGCCGAGGGTCCCGCCGTCATTCCCGTGCCGGTCCGGCCGCCCCGGCAGGTGCCGCCGATCGTGCCGTTGCTGCGGCGGCTTCCCAACCCGCGGCTGACCGGCCTGGGGGCCGGGCTGTTCGGAGCCGCCGTGATGCTGGCGCTCGGCAGCCTGAACCAGCTGATCCTGGGCGGCTCGGCCGTGGTCTACGGGCTGCTGTTCCTGCCGGTGAGCGCGCTGACCGCACTGTGGGTGCGGGAGGCCGACCTGGTCACGGCCCCGATCACCGTACCGATCTCCTTCGCCGTCGGGATCGTGCCCATCTCCGGCGGCAGCGGCGGCTTCGGCGGGCAGGCGATGGCCGTGGTCACCGCGCTGGCGGTGCACGCGGGCTGGCTGTACGGCGGCACGCTGATCGCCGGGGTCATCACGTGCGTACGGAAGGTCCGGGTGATGATGGGGCGCCGCCGCCGTCGCGGCCGCCCCGACGGGGCCGGCGGCCCCGCCCGCCGCCGCTGAGCCGGCCGGGGGCCTGAAGGCGTACGGCTCCGACCGCCTGCACCACCCCCGTCGGGGACGGTGCTCGGCCGCCTGCGGCCGGTGCGTGGTGACGCACTCGTGCCGCCGGAGGTTTCCGCCGGTCGGGCCTGCCGTCTAGCGGCCCGCCGCCGCCATGGCCGCGCCCACGATCCCCGCGTTGTTCTGCAGCTCCGCAGGGACGATCTCGGCCCGCACGCCTTCGATCAGCGGCAGGAACTTGTCCGCCTTTCGGCTGACGCCGCCGCCGATGACGAACAGCTCCGGCGAGAACAGCATCTCCACATGGGCCAGGTATTTCTGGACCCGCCGGGCCCAGTGCTCCCAGGTGAGATCCTCGCTCTCCTTTGCCTTCGTCGAGGCGCGCTTCTCCGCGTCATGGCCGTGCAGCTCCAGATGGCCCAGTTCCGTGTTGGGAACGAGCCGGCCGTCGATGAAGACCGCGCTGCCGATGCCCGTGCCGAGCGTCAGCAGGATCACCGTGCCCTTGCGGCCGCGTCCGGCCCCGAAGGTCACCTCCGCCACCCCCGCCGCGTCCGCGTCGTTCAGGATCGTGACGGGCAGACCGCCGATGCGGTCGCCGAGCAGTTTCGCCGCGTCCTTGTCGATCCAGCCCTTGTCGACGTTGGCGGCGGTGCGCGTGACGCCGCCGGTGACGACGCCGGGGAAGGTGATGCCGACGGGGCCCGTCCAGCCGAAATGGCCGATCACCTCGGCGACCCCGTCCGCCACCGCATCCGGCGTCGCCGGATGCGGTGTGAGGACCTTGTGGCGCTCCTGCGCCAGGTCGCCGCGCTCCAGGTCCACGGGAGCGCCCTTGATGCCTGACCCGCCGATGTCCACTCCGAACACGTTCATGGACACAACGTTACGGCCCGGCGCTGACAGTCACCGCCCGCGCGTACACATTCTCGGGGGTTCGGACTACTTTCCGGAGAGGTCGGCCGCCTCCGCCCGCAGATCGCGGCGAAGCTCCTTGGGGAGCGAGAAGGTGATCGACTCCTCCGCCGCCTTGACGATCTCGACGTCCTCGAAGCCGCGCTTGGCCAGCCACTCCAGCACGTCCTCGACCAGCACCTCCGGCACCGAGGCGCCCGAGGTGAGGCCGACCGTCGTCACGCCGTCCAGCCATGCCTCGTCGATCTCCTCGGCGAAGTCCACCAGGTGGGCGTCACGGGCACCGGCGCCCAGCGCGACCTCGACCAGTCGGACGGAGTTCGAGGAGTTCTTGGAGCCGACCACGATGACCAGGTCGGCGTCGGCGCCCATCTGCTTCACCGCGATCTGGCGGTTCTGCGTGGCGTAGCAGATGTCGTCGCTCGGCGGCGAGATGAGCTGCGGGAACTTCTCCTTCAGCGCGCCGACCGTCTCCATGGTCTCGTCGACGGAGAGGGTGGTCTGGGAGAGCCAGACGACCTTGGACGGGTCACGGACCTCGACGTTCGCGACGTCCTCGGGGCCGTCGACCAGCGTGATGTGGTCGGGGGCCTCGCCGGAGGTGCCGATGACCTCCTCGTGGCCCTCGTGGCCGATCAGGAGGATGTCGTAGTCCTCGTTCGCGAAGCGGACCGCTTCCTTGTGGACCTTGGTGACCAGCGGACAGGTCGCGTCGATGGTCGCGAGCTTCCGCTCGGCGGCCTCCTCGTGCACGGTCGGCGCCACACCGTGGGCGGAGAACATCACGATGGACCCCTCGGGGACCTCCGCCGTCTCGTCGACGAAGATCGCGCCCTTCCGTTCCAGGGTCTGTACGACGTACTTGTTGTGAACGATCTCGTGGCGGACGTAGATCGGTGCCCCGTACTGCTCCAGGGCCTTCTCCACGGCGATCACGGCACGGTCCACGCCCGCGCAGTAACCGCGGGGCGCGGCGAGCAGGACGCGTCGGGCAGGAGTCGAAGCAGTCATGCGACCCATCGTAAGGCCGCGCAGAACAGGCACGTGATCGGCCACCGGCACCAGACTTGCCGTACCCGAGCGGGTGATGGGCCCATGGAGGGACGCGATGACGGCACGGGACGCGCCCCAGCCGGGGGGACGGCGGTGCGAGCGGTCCGGCAGGCCCGGGCGGGGCGCATCGCGGTGTCCGTCGCGGTCCTGTCGTATCTCGGCTTCGACGCGATCGCCTCGTTCGCGGAGGAGGTGACGGGCGGCTCCCGGAAGGTGGCGCGGGCGGTGCTGTTCTGTCTGGCGCTCGCCGGGGTGCTGTTCGTCGCGCAGACATATCTGGCAGCCCTGCTGGAGCCGGTGTCGTCGGCGCGGCCGGCCGCCGAGCGGCGCTGCAGGGGGCGGCCTTCTACGACGCCGTGGACGCCTCGGTCGGCACCTGGCTGCACGACCTGGTGGCGGTGAGCAAGGCGATCGGCGCGGCGTTCGCGGCGCTGGCCGCGCAGGCGGCGGCGGGCAGGCTGCTGTTCGCGATGGCCCGCGACCGGAGGCTGCCGCATGCCCTTGCCCGCACGGATTCGGGCGTGCCGCGCCTCGCGCTGCTGGTTGCGGCGGCGGTGACGACGCTCGCGGCGCTCTGGGCTGCCCGGCGCGACGACGGCCTGGACCATCTGGTGTCGGTGGTCGACATCGGGGCGCTCACGGCGTTCACGCTGCTGCATGCCAGCGTGATCGGCTGGTTCGTGGCGCGGCGCATGAACGGGGAGCCGGACTGGCTGCGCCATCTGATGGTGCCGCTCGTCGGGGCGCTGGTGACGATCGCGGTGATCGTGGAGGCGGCAGGCGCGGCGCAGGTGGTGGGGGTGGTGTGGCTGGGGGTGGGTCTGATCGTGCTCTCGGTGCAATGGGGGCGGCTGAGTACGCCCGTGTAAGGGATCCGGGACCGGTGCGGCCGGTTCGGGTCGGCCGGGTTGTCGGAGCCGGCCGATACGCTCGCCCGTATGGCTCTCAACACGTCCGCGGACGCCCCGCTGCCCGTCGGCGAGGTGTCGCGGCTCATCGGGGGGTGGATCGACCGGCTCGGCTTCGTCTGGGTCGAGGGGCAGATCACCCAGCTGTCGCGGCGCCCGGGCGCAGGGGTCGTCTTCATGACGCTGCGCGATCCGTCGCACGACATCTCGGTGGGCGTCACCTGCTTCCGGCAGGTCTACGAAGCGGTCGCGGACGTGGTGTCGGAAGGCGCCCGGGTGGTGCTGCTCGCCAAGCCCGAGTGGTACGCGCCCCGCGGACAGCTGTCGCTGCGGGCGACCGAGATAAGGCCGGTGGGAATCGGTGAGCTGCTCGCCCGGCTCGAGCAGCTGAAGCGGTCGCTGGGTACCGAGGGGCTCTTCGCGGTCGAACGCAAGAAGCCGCTGCCGTTCCTGCCGCACCGGGTGGGCCTGGTCTGCGGGCGTGCCTCGGCGGCCGAGCGCGACGTACTGGAGAACGCGCGGCGGCGCTGGCCCCATGTGCGCTTCGAGGTGCGCAATGTGGCCGTGCAGGGCGTGCATGCCGTCACCCAGGTCGTCCAGGCCGTCAAGGAACTGGACGCGCTGCCGGACGTCGATGTGATCATCGTGACCCGCGGCGGCGGCAGCGTGGAGGACCTGCTGCCGTTCTCGGACGAGCAGCTGATCAGAGCGGTGGCCGCCTGCGCCACGCCCGTGGTGTCCGCGATCGGGCACGAGCCGGACTCTCCGCTGCTGGACCTGGTGGCGGATCTGCGGGCGTCGACACCGACGGACGCGGCGAAGAAGGTCGTCCCGGACGTCGGCGAGGAGCTGGAGCGGGTGCAGCAGCTGCGGGACCGCGCGCTGCGTCATGTGCGGGGCCTGCTGGAGCGGGAGGAACGGGGGCTGGCCCATGCGCTGGCCCGGCCGTCGATGGAGCATCCGCACCGGATGGTGGACGAGCGGGAGCACGAGGTGGAGGCACTGGTGGCCCGCAGCCGACGGGTGCTCGGGCATCTGCTGGACCGTGCGGACTCGGAGCTGGCGCACACCCGGGCCAGGGTGCTGTCGCTGTCGCCCGCGGCGACGCTGGAGCGGGGGTATGCGGTGCTGCAGCGCACGGACGGGGCGGTGGTGCGTTCGCCGGACGAGGTGGCGGTGGGCGACGAGCTGCGGGCGAGGGTATCCGAGGGCGAGTTCGCGGTACGGGTGTCGGAGTGAGTACGAACGGGGCGAATAGGGTGGGCGGCATGGCAGCCAGGACGGAAGAGAGCACGCTCGGCTACGAGCAGGCGAGGGACGAGCTGATCGAGGTGGTACGCCGGCTCGAGGCGGGCGGGACGACGCTCGAGGAGTCGCTGGCGCTGTGGGAGCGAGGTGAGGAGCTGGCGAAGGTCTGCCGCCACTGGCTGGAGGGCGCCCGTGCCCGTCTGGACGCCGCTCTCTCCACGGGCGCGGACGACGGCGGGGACCCGGATTCCACCGAGGAGTGAGAGCGGGGCGAACACGACGCGAGAGGTGATCCGGGTCACGATCGCCATGTAGTTGAAATTTAATGTACTGAGGTGCGGTTGGAAGCGCCGTAAAGCTCCTGCATGCACCGGAAGGTACGCCAGCACATGTCTCTCGTTCTCGACTCCGCCGCCCAGGACCTCCTCTTCCGCGAGGCCCGCACCGCCAACACGTTCACCGACGAGCCGGTGACCGAGGAGCAGGTCCAGGCGATCTACGACCTGGTCAAGTTCGGCCCGACCGCCTTCAACCAGACGCCGCTGCGTATCGTCCTGGTCCGCTCCGCCGAGGCCCGCGAGCGCCTCGTCGCCCACATGGCAGAGGGCAATCAGGCCAAGACCGCCGCCGCGCCGCTGGTCGCGATCCTGGCCGCCGACAACGAGTTCCACGAGGAGCTTCCGCGACTGCTGCCGCACTTCCCCCAGGCCAAGGACATGTTCTTCAGCGAGCGACCGGCGCGTGAGTCGGCCGCCGGCCTGAACGCCGCGCTGCAGGCCGCGTACTTCATCGTCGGCGTCCGGGCAGCCGGCCTGGCCGCGGGCCCGATGACCGGTTACGACGCCGCGGGGATCCAGAAGGAGTTCCTGGACGGCGACCACACCCCGCTGATGGTGGTGAACATCGGCAAGCCGGGCGAGGACGCCGCGTTCCCGCGCTCCCCGCGCCTGTCGTACGACGAGGTCATCACGACCGTCTGAGCGACCCACGCACGGCGGAGGCCGCCGCACCCGGACCGGGTGCGGCGGCCTCCGTCGTTCACGGCGTGGCGGCCGGCGAAGGGGTCGTCCGCGCGCCCGGCTGCTTCGAGGGCGACGCGGACGGCTTTCCGTCCGGGCCGGCCGGCTTCCCGGACTCCAGTGCCGCGGCCATCTGCGCGAGGCGCTCCGGTCCCGCGGTACCGGTGACGACCGTCGTCGCCCCTTCGGCCTTCAGGACCAGGGCGTCGTACTTCGGGCCCTCCCACAGATGCCAGGTCTTTCCGGCCACCTGCCGGGTCTTCCCGGTCTCCTTCGCCTGCTGGCTGACCTTACGGACGTACTTGCCGGACGCCGACGTCGACTGCTCGACCGCCACGTACTCGCCGTCCGGGTCGAGGAAGCCCAGATGCCACGCGTGCCCCTCGGAGCGGTCGTACGAGACGGAGGTCGGCTTCCATCCCCCGGCCAGCCCCTGCGGGGCGGCCACCCCGTACGGAGCCGCGCGCTGCGCGGTCAGGAGCTCCACGCGGTAGTCGATCGCCTTGATCGGATCCGCCTTCTCGTCGTGCGGAACCAAGGTGTAGATCCCTGCGACGACGACGCCGATCACCGCCATCGACAGCACCATGTCCCGCACCGTCTGTCTGCCTCGCATACCTGCCACGCCCACAATGGTCGCATTAGGGTGGCGCGCTCATACGTGGACCCCTCTGCTCAATATGTCGATGTACCGATAGAGTCGCATCACCCTCTCATCCGGCCGTCGTCGTACAGAAAGGTGCGCTCCGATGACCGAGCACAACTTGCCGCCCCAGCTCGAGGTCTCGCCCGAGGCCCCCGACCGCAATCTCGCCCTGGAGCTCGTCCGGGTCACCGAGGCCGCCGCCATGGCCGCCGGCCGCTGGGTCGGGCGCGGCGACAAGATCGGCGCCGACGGAGCGGCTGTCAGAGCCATGCGGACCCTCGTCTCGACCGTGTCGATGAACGGCGTCGTCGTCATCGGCGAGGGCGAGAAGGACGAAGCCCCGATGCTGTTCAACGGCGAGCGGGTCGGCGACGGCACCGGCGCCGAGGTCGACATCGCCGTGGACCCGATCGACGGCACCACGCTCAACGCGAAGGGCATGCCGAACGCCATCGCCGTACTGGCCGCGGCCGACCGCGGCACCATGTTCGACCCGTCAGCGGTCTTCTACATGGAGAAGCTGGTCACCGGCCCCGAGGCCGCCGACTTCGTCGACATCAACGCCCCGGTCTCGGTGAACATCCGCCGTGTCGCCAAGGCGAAGAACGCCAACCCCGAGGACATCACGGTCGTCATCCTGGACCGCCCCCGTCATGAGGGAATGGTCAAGGAGATCCGCGAGACGGGCGCCCGGATCAAGTTCATCTCGGACGGAGACGTCGCCGGTTCGATCATGGCCGTCCGCGAGGGCACCGGCGTCGACATGCTGATGGGCATCGGCGGCACACCGGAGGGCATCATCTCCGCCTGCGCGATCAAGTGTCTCGGCGGCACGATCCAGGGCAAGCTCTGGCCGAAGGACGACGCCGAGCGGCAGCGCGCGCTCGACGCCGGGCACGATCTGGACCGGGTGCTCCACACGAACGACCTGGTCAGCGGGGACAACGTGTTCTTCGTCGCCACCGGCATCACCGACGGCGAGCTCCTGCGCGGCGTGCACTACCGCGCGGAGACCGCCACCACGTCCTCCCTGGTGATGCGCTCCAAGTCCGGCACGATCCGCAAGATCGACTCGACGCACAGGCTGTCGAAGCTGCGGGCGTACAGCGCGATCGACTTCGACCGAGCGAAGTAGCCCCAGCGCCTGGGCGGACCGAGCCACGCAAGCAAGAGGCGCCCCCGTGTGCGGCGGGGGCGCCTTCCTGTGTCCTGCGGAGTCCTGCGAAACCTCGGGCGAAGCCTGTCGCCGGGCCGGTCAGGCCGCCGACGCGGGCTTCTTCAGCTCGATCTCGCGCCTGCGGCGCCGCGCCAGCACCACGCGGCGCTCGGCCGCCGTGAGCCCGCCCCACACTCCGTAGGGCTCGGGCTGGAGCAGCGCGTGTTCGCGGCACTCCACCATCACGGGGCAGCGGGCGCAGACCCGCTTCGCCGCCTCCTCGCGGGACAGCCGCTCGGCCGTCGGCTCCTTGGACGGGGCGAAGAACAGCCCGGCTTCGTCCCGGCGGCACACCGCCTCCGCGTGCCAGGGCCCGTCCTGATCCTCCCGAGCCGGACTGCGCTGGGTCGGAACGGCGGCTACCTGCAGGGACTGATGCGGCAGTTGCAGCACGGTCTACTCCTGACGACGGCTTCGCGAGCGAGAGACGATGCACCTGTCCCTACCCGCTGTACGCGTGCCTATGCACTGAGTGGCACGCAGTTCCGAGGCCCGGAATCGCGCACGGGCGCCCCGCGGCGCAAAAGCGTTCCGAGGCCCGGCCGCGTCAGTGCAGGTGTTTGCGCAGGCGGTCGTGGAGATCGGAGATACGGCGGCCCCGCTTGGGCTTGGCCTCGACATTGCCGAAAACCGTGTACCCGTTGACGACCACCACGGGCGCCTCCGGATCCGCCGCCTCCAGCGTGTGGACCTCGAAGTTTCCGACGATCCCGGTGCCGCTGCCGCGCAGGGAGATGTTCTCCGGGACGCGCACCTCGACATTGCCGAAAATGGCCGTCGCGTTGATCACCGTGAGCCGCTGCCCGAACAGCGCCTCGGTGAGGTCGATCTCGATGTTGCCGAAGAGGGCGAAGGTGTTGGTCCTGCGGCCTACACGCCAGCGGCCCTTGCGGGTGGAGCTGGAGAAGACGGCGATCAGGTTCTCGGCGGGGCCGGCGGGCAGCTCGGAGTCGTCGGCGCCCGCCACCCGCGCGGCCGCGCGCCTGGTCGCGGCCGGCAGGTCCTGCACCAGCGGCTCGAGCTCCCCCACGGTCTTGGCCCGGTAGGCGGCGTCGATCCGCTCGGCGTGCTCGTCGGCGTCCAGCCTGCCCTCGGCCATGGCTTCCCGGAGGATGTCCGCGATCCGGTCACGATCGGCGTCGGACGCGCGGATGGCACCGGTGGTGTCCGCGGGGACGACCGGTTTCTGGGGCTGCTTGTCGAGGTCCACGGAGCCAGGGTAGCGAAACGCGATAGATCGCGACTAGTGGCCCATCCGGACGGGCGCGGCGCGCGGTGGCGCGCCCCCGGGCGGACACAGGTGCCGGCAAGTGAGCCTTACCTCACAGGATCGGGACCCCCCGTGCGCTCTACATTGGATGGCGCTGCCAATGGAGGCAGCCGCGTCTGTGAAGTGAGGAATGGGCGAAATGCCGGAGTTCGCGTATACGGATCTGCTCCCGCTGGGAGAGGACACCACCCCGTACCGGCTGGTGACGGCCGAAGGTGTCTCGACCTTCGAGGCCGACGGACGCACCTTCCTCAAGGTCGACCCCGAGGCGCTGCGCCGGCTCGCCGCCGAGGCGATCCACGACATCCAGCACTACCTCCGCCCCGCGCACCTCGCCCAGCTGCGGCGCATCATCGACGACCCCGAGGCGTCCTCGAACGACAAGTTCGTCGCCCTCGACCTGCTGAAGAACGCCAACATCGCGGCGGCCGGCGTGCTCCCGATGTGCCAGGACACCGGCACGGCCATCGTGATGGGCAAGCGCGGCCAGAACGTGCTCACCCAGGGCCGCGACGAGGAGGCCCTGAGCCGCGGCGTCTACGACGCGTACACCAAGCTCAACCTGCGGTACTCCCAGATGGCCCCGCTGACCATGTGGGAGGAGAAGAACACCGGCTCGAACCTGCCCGCGCAGATCGAGCTGTACGCCACCGACGGCGGCGCCTACAAGTTCCTCTTCATGGCCAAGGGCGGCGGCTCCGCCAACAAGTCCTTCCTCTACCAGGAGACGAAGGCCGTGCTCAACGAGGCGAGCATGATGACGTTCCTGGAGGAGAAGATCCGTTCGCTGGGTACGGCCGCCTGCCCGCCGTACCACCTGGCCATCGTCGTCGGCGGCACGAGCGCCGAGTTCGCGCTCAAGACCGCGAAGTACGCCTCCGCGCACTACCTGGACGAGCTGCCCGCCGAGGGCTCGGAGCTCGGGCACGGCTTCCGCGACGAGGAGCTGGAGAAGAAGGTCTTCGAGCTCACCCAGAGGATCGGCATCGGTGCCCAGTTCGGCGGCAAGTACTTCTGCCACGACGTGCGCGTGGTGCGTCTGCCGCGGCACGGGGCCTCGCTCCCCGTCGCGATCGCCGTCTCCTGCTCGGCCGACCGCCAGGCCGTCGCCAAGATCACCGCCGAGGGCGTCTTCCTGGAGCAGCTGGAGACCGACCCGGCGCGCTTCCTGCCGGACACGACCGACGAGCAGCTCGCCGAGGACGGCGACGTCGTGAAGATCGACCTGAACCGTCCCATGGACGAGATGCTGGCCGAGCTGAGCAAGTACCCGGTCAAGACCCGCCTTTCGCTGACCGGTCCGCTGGTCGTGGCACGCGACATCGCGCACGCCAAGATCAAGGAGCGGCTGGACGCGGGCGAGGAGATGCCGCAGTACCTGAAGGACCACCCGGTCTACTACGCCGGCCCGGCCAAGACCCCCGAGGGCTACGCCTCCGGCTCCTTCGGTCCGACCACGGCCGGCCGCATGGACAGTTACGTCGAGCAGTTCCAGGCGGCGGGCGGCTCCAAGATCATGCTCGCCAAGGGCAACCGCTCGAAGCAGGTCACCGACGCCTGCGGCACGCACGGCGGCTTCTACCTGGGTTCGATCGGCGGCCCGGCGGCGCGCCTCGCGCAGGACTGCATCAAGAAGGTCGAGGTCGTCGAGTACGAGGAGCTCGGCATGGAGGCGGTCTGGAAGATCGAGGTTGAGGACTTCCCCGCGTTCATCGTCGTCGACGACAAGGGGCACGACTTCTTCACCGAGCCGGCCCCGGCGCCGACGTTCACCTCGATTCCGGTGCGGGGCCCCGGGCTCGCGTAGAGCGAGGACAACGCCCGACGGGCGTAGCGGGTCCGGGGCGGCGGCCCCGGACCCGCTACGCCCCGCGTGACTACACGAAGCGCTGGTTCGCCGCGCCCGTGCACGCCTGCAGACGCACCGCTTCCTTCGCCGATGCCAGCGTCAGGCAGAGGGACTGGTCCGCCGCCGGGCGGATCGTGTCCCCCGTGCGGACGAACTGCTGGTTCGCGCCGCCGTGGCAGTTCCACACGATCAGGCCCGCGCCCGCCCGGTACGTACCGCCGGACACGTCCAGACAGCGGTCCTGGGTCAGCTCCGTGTGCAGTGACCTGCGGGCGGAGTCGTACCACCAGCCCTGGTTGCGGCCGCCGTGGCAGTCCCAGCCGAGGACAGCGGTGCCGTTGCGGCTCACCGCGGCATCGACGTCGACGCAGCTGCCCGTGGCCTGGTTCTTCAGCGGACGGTACGCGTCGTCCCAGGCCAGCGGGAAGAGCTCCGGCTTGCCGCCGGACGCCACGTCGGCACAACTCGCCTCACGCAGCCCCGAGTTGTAGATCTGGGTCAGGCACGACGCGAAGGCGGCGTGGCCCCGGATGTTGGGGTGGAAGGACTGGCGGACCGAATTGGAGTCCGGCGGGAAGGGGTTGGTGATGTCCACATAGAGCCCGCGCGCCCAGGTGTCCTCCATGCAGACCTCGTGGCCGTGGAAGAGGCGGGAGTTGTCGAGGTAGACCGCGCCGGTGTTCCGGGCCACGGCGCGCATGCCGCGTTCGAAGGCGGGGACGGCGGTGTTGCGGCCCCACACGGTGTCGGAGTCGTAGCCCGTCCCGCCGCAGAACAGCTTGCCGGGGAAGTGCGGGTTGTCGCGGAAATCGGGGCCTATGGGGCTCGGGTAGCCCATGACGACCAGCTTGTAGTCACCGTCGGCGTAGCCGGCCTCTCGCATCACGGTGCGCAGGTCGCGGACCGTCTGCTCGACCTTGGGGGCCAGGCCGTCCACGCGCGCCTGCCAGCCGGGCGCGTACTTCGGGGCGCACGGGCCCTGGATGGTCAGATAGCGCACCACGCAGTCGGTCATCACCGGGCCGAACTGCAGGTCGTCGTTGGCGCCGGCCACCAACAGCACCATCTTGACACGGGTGTTGCGGGCCTTGATGGCGAGGCTGTCGCTCTGCACGAGTTCGTCGGCGTGCTGCTTGTGGCCGCCGATCCTGATGTTTCCTGTGTCCGCGCCGGAGCAGGCGACGTTGTAGGTGACGTCGGCGGCGATGCCGGTGCGGTGGATGGCGGCGTCGGGCGAGCGGTGACACCAGTTGTCGGGGCCGTTGGTGCCCGGCTCGTAGGTGCCGACGCCCTCGCCGGAGATCTCGCTGTCGCCGAGCGAGATCAGGCCGGTCTTCCGCTGGGAGAACGGGCGTTCGGCAGGGCTGCCGTAGAGCGCGGTGGCCTCGGCGGCCCGGAGGGCCTCCAGCTCGGCCGGCAGGGGGACGGATGCGCTGTTCGTGGGGGCGGTGGTGTTCCCGGCCACGGCAGGGGCCGCGGACGCCGCCCCGCCGAGGACGGTGGCGAGTAACGCGGCGGCCGCGACCGTGGCGCCCAGTCTTCGAAGTCTGTGTCCGGTGCCCTTCATTGCGCCTCCCCGGAATGTGGTTTCCCGGGGTATTTACTGGCGGGTAGCGAAGATGGGAATAGACGGAACAAGACAACTGCTCACCTTTTCTGGGAGGTACGACACCGATGAGCGACGCGAACGGGTTCCGGATCGAGCACGACTCCATGGGCGAGGTGCGGGTCCCGGCCCACGCCAAGTGGCGCGCACAGACACAGCGGGCCGTGGAGAACTTCCCCGTCTCGGGGCAGCGCCTGGAGCGTTCGCACATCGCTGCCCTGGCCCGTGTCAAGGCGGCCGCCGCCAAGGTCAACGCCCAACTGGGCGTGCTCGACAAGGACATCGCCGACGCCGTCGTCGATGCGGCCGACGAGGTGGCCGAGGGCCGCTGGGACGAGCACTTCCCGGTGGACGTCTTCCAGACCGGCTCCGGCACCTCGTCGAACATGAACGCCAACGAGGTCATCGCGACGCTCGCCACCGAGCGGCTCGGCCGCGAGGTGCACCCGAACGATCACGTCAATGCCTCGCAGTCGTCCAACGACGTCTTCCCCTCCTCCATCCACATCGCGGCGACGGCGGCCGTGACCGGCGATCTGATCCCGGCGCTGGAGCATCTGGCGGCCGCGCTGGAGCGCAAGGCGGCCCAGTTCGCGGCGGTCGTGAAATCCGGCCGTACGCATCTGATGGACGCCACCCCCGTCACCCTCGGCCAGGAGTTCGGCGGCTACGCGGCCCAGGTCCGGTACGGGATCGAGCGGCTGAAGTCGTCCCTGCCCCGGCTCGCCGAACTCCCTCTCGGCGGTACCGCGGTGGGCACCGGCATCAACACCCCGCCCGGTTTCGCGGCCGCGGTCATCGCCGAGGTGGCGCGCACGACCGGGCTGCCCCTGACCGAGGCCCGGGACCACTTCGAGGCCCAGGGCGCACGCGACGGCCTGGTGGAGGCGTCCGGCCAGCTGCGCACGGTCGCCGTCTCGCTGACCAAGATCGCCAATGACCTGCGCTGGATGGCGTCCGGCCCGCGCACCGGCCTCGCCGAGATCAATCTGCCCGATCTGCAGCCCGGCTCCTCGATCATGCCCGGCAAGGTGAACCCGGTGATCCCCGAGGCCGTCCTGATGGTGACGGCTCAGGTGACCGGCAACGACGCCACGGTCGCGGCGGCCGGTGCGGCCGGGAACTTCGAGCTGAACGCGATGCTTCCGGTGATCGCCAAGAATGTGCTGGAGTCCGTCCGGCTGCTGGCGAACGCCTCGCGTCTGCTGTCCGACCGCACCGTCGACGGCATCACGGCCAACGCCGAGCGTGCCCGTGAGTACGCGGAGTCCTCGCCGTCGGTCGTCACCCCGCTCAACAAGTACATCGGCTACGAGGAGGCGGCGAAGGTCGCCAAGAAGTCGCTCGCGGAACGGAAGACGATCCGGGAGGTCGTCCTCGAGTCCGGCTATGTGGAGCGTGGAGCGCTGACCCTGGAACAGCTGGACGCGGCGCTGGACGTGCTGCGCATGACGCATCCCTGAGCCTCGGCCGCACGGATCCCGTGACGTGGGTCGCAGCGGGTCGAGGGGCCCTACACCTAGGATCTGCGCATGACAGGCACGGAACGCTTCGCACGCTGGACGGCAGGGGACCACATCCTCTGGCGTTACCGCGGCCATGCCCCGGACCTGGAAGGCCGCGCCCTGACCATCTGCCGCCCCGTGACCGTCGTGAAGGACACCGCCGACGTGCTGGCGGTGTGGATGGCCCCGGGGACGGAGTGCGTGAAGCCGGTGCTCGCCGACGGCACCCCGGTGCACGAGGAGCCGCTCGCCACCCGCTACACGGCGCCGCGCACGACCACCCGGGACCGCTGGTTCGGTACGGGCGTCCTCAAGCTGGCCCGCCCGGGTGACCCGTGGTCGGTGTGGCTGTTCTGGGAGCCGGGCTGGCGGTTCAAGAGCTGGTACGTCAACCTCGAGGAGCCTCGTACCCGGTGGGCGGGCGGTATCGACTCCGAGGACCACTTCCTCGACATCTCGGTCTACCCGGACCGCAGCTGGCTGTGGCGGGACGAGGACGAGTTCGCGCAGGCCCAGCAGGTCGGCCTGTTGGACGCGGCCAAGGCCGAACGGGTACGGGAGGCGGGCCGTGCGGCCGTCGCGGCCATCGGGTCCTGGACGGCCCCGTTCTGCGACGGCTGGGAGCACTGGCGCCCGGACCCGTCCTGGCCGGTCCCCCACCTCCCGGCGGACTGGGACCGGACCCCGGCCCGGCTCGCTTCCTGATCCGGCCGCGCGGCACACCGCGTCCGGCCGGGCGCGCCGCGCCGGGCGGCGGAAGTGAAGTGGCTGATTCCCGTTGGGGAACACGCTCCGGCGCATATGACGTCGTGAGACTCTTGATGCGCCCCCTGGGGTCAAACGTAGGATCGTCGTCCGCAAGGCTGCGCCGGACGAGGGAGCACTGAGCGCAGGGAACTGACCGACCGTAAGTCACAACGAACGATCACGAGTCTCAAACTGGGGGTGGAGCTGTGCCGGATGCCCGCCACCCTGTCGTGGCTGCCCGCAGAGCGGGTATACCGCCCCACGAGGCGGTTGCATCGCCCAACCGGCCCGGACGGACGGAATCCCACGCGTGACGGAGCATCCCACCTCCCACGAAGGCCGGCAGCCCCTGGCTGCCCGGTCCCAGGAACGCACCCGGCCTCGGGTCCAGGCGCCCGCGGCCGCGGCTGCCGCTGCCGCGGCCACGCCCTCGGGGCCGCCGCCGCAGCCGCGTGCGGGACAGGTACAGCCCCAGGTGCAGGCACAGGCACCCGCGCCGGACATCGCGGGGACCGCGCGCCGCGAGGGTGACCGGCTGCGGTTCGTCGGGGCCGCCACCCGGCGGATCGCGCGCGGGATCGACCTGGACGAGATCGTGCTCGGGCTGTGCCGGGCGACCGTGCCGACGTTCTCGGACGCGATCCTCGTCTATCTGCGCGATCCCCTGCCCGTCGGCGACGAACGCCCCGTGTCACCGTTCGTGCTGCGGCTGCGCCGCACCGACCGGCTCCGTTTAAGCGGTGAGGACGCGGATCAGGCCGTGGGATCCGCCCTGCCGGTCCTCGATTCCCAGCACGAGGTCGCCCCGGCCGCCGAGCTGTGCGAGGTGCGTTCCGGCGGAGCCCTGTCCGAGGTGCTGCGCGGGGTGCGTCCCGTCTTCGGCGACTCGGCCGCCGCCCGGGCGGCGCTGCCCGAGCTGCTCGGCGACGGCCGGTCCGTACCCCTGGGCCACCGGGCCATACTGGCCCCGCTGCGCGGGCGTCGGCGTGTCATCGGTGCCGCCGTGTTCCTGCGCCGTCCCGACCGGCCCGCCTTCGAGCCCAACGACCTGCTGGTCGCCGCCCAGTTGGCGACGCACACCGCGCTCGGCATCGACAAGGCCGTGCTGTACGGCCGCGAGGCGTACATCGCCGACGAGCTGCAGCGCACCATGCTGCCCGACTCGCTCCCCCAGCCGACCGGTGTCCGGCTCGCCTCGCGCTATCTGCCGGCCGCCGAGACCGCCCGGGTCGGCGGTGACTGGTACGACGCCATCCCGCTGCCGGGCAGCCGCGTCGCACTGGTCGTCGGCGATGTCATGGGCCACTCGATGACCTCCGCGGCGATCATGGGCCAGCTGCGCACCACCGCGCAGACCCTGGCCGGGCTGGATCTGCCGCCCCAGGAGGTGCTGCACCACCTGGACGAGCAGGCCCAGCGGCTCGGCACCGACCGGATGGCGACCTGCCTGTACGCGGTCTACGACCCGGTCTCGCACCGCATCACCATCGCCAACGCCGGTCATCCGCCGCCGGTCCTGCTGCACCTGGGCGGACGGGCCGAGGTGCTGCGGGTGCCGCCCGGCGCGCCCATCGGCGTCGGCGGGGTGGACTTCGAGGCGGTGGAGCTCGACGCCCCGGCCGGAGCCACGCTCCTGCTGTACACGGACGGCCTGGTGGAGTCACGGCTGCGCGATGTGTGGACGGGGATCGAGCAGCTGCGGGAGCGGCTCGCCGCCACCGCCCAGCTGACCGGCCCGGACCACTCGCCGCCGCTGGAGGCCCTCTGCGACGACGTGCTGGACATGCTCGGCCCCGGCGACCGGGACGACGACATCGCGCTGCTCGCGGCCCGTTTCGACGGGATCGCGCCGAGTGATGTCGCCTACTGGTTCCTGGAGCCGGAGGACGCGGCACCGGGCCGGGCGCGCAGGCTGGCCCGTCGTGCGCTGGCCCGCTGGGGTATGGAGGAGCTGAGCGACTCGGTGGAGCTGCTCGTCAGCGAGGTGGTGACCAATGCCGTTCGGTACGCCGAGCGGCCGGTGACGCTGCGGCTCCTGCGGACGGACGTGCTGCGCTGCGAGGTCGGTGACGACTCTCCGCAGCTGCCCAGGCAGCGGCGGGCGCGGGACACCGACGAGGGCGGTCGCGGGCTGTTCCTGGTGAACCGGCTGGCAAGGCGGTGGGGGGCGACCCGGCTGTCCACCGGCAAGGTGGTGTGGTTCGAGCTGCCTACCCGTACGTAACAAAGTTCTGGAATCCACCCAAATGTTGCCGACGTCGCATCGTCGGAGTTCACTGGGGCAGACGTCCGAAGCGACCAGAATTCCCTCAGAACGACGGGAGGACGCTTGTGACCGAGTCACCCCCCAGGACTCCGTACACGACGAACAACGCCGGCGTCCCGGTGGAGAGCGACGAGCATTCGCTCACCGTGGGTTCCGACGGTCCGATCCTGCTCCAGGACCACTATCTGATCGAGAAAATGGCCCAGTTCAACCGTGAACGGGTTCCCGAGCGGGTGGTGCACGCCAAGGGGGCGGGTGCGTACGGCATCTTCGAAGTCATCAATGATGTAAGCCAGTTCACCAGGGCCGACCTCTTCCAGCCGGGCAGGCGCACCGAGATGCTGGCCCGCTTCTCGACGGTCGCCGGTGAACAGGGCTCCCCAGACACCTGGCGCGACCCGCGTGGCTTCGCGCTGAAGTTCTACACCGAGCACGGCAACTACGACCTGGTCGGCAACAACACGCCGGTCTTCTTCGTACGCGACACCATCAAGTTCCAGGACTTCATCCGGTCCCAGAAGCGGCATCCGGCCACCGGGCTGCGGAGCAACGACATGCAGTGGGACTTCTGGACGCTGTCCCCCGAGTCCGCGCACATGGTGACGTGGCTGATGGGCGACCGCGGCATCCCGAAGACCTACCGCCATATGAACGGCTACGGCTCCCACACCTATATGTGGATCAACGGCGGCGGCGAGCGGTTCTGGGTGAAGTACCACTTCAAGACCGACCAGGGCATCGACTTCCTCACCCAGGCCGAGGCGGACGAGCTGGCCGGCGCGGACGCGGACAAGCACCGCCGCGATCTGTGGGAGTCGATCGAGTCCGGGAACGCGCCGTCGTGGACCCTCAAGGTCCAGATCATGCCGTTCGAGGACGCGGCCGACTACCGCTTCAACCCGTTCGACCTGACCAAGGTGTGGCCGCACGGCGACTACCCCCTGATCGACGTGGGCCGGATGACGCTCGACAAGAACCCTGAGGACTACTTCATCCACATCGAGCAGGCCGCCTTCGAACCATCGAACATGGTGCCCGGCATCGGACCATCGCCGGACAAGATGCTGCTCGGGCGGCTGTTCTCCTACCCGGACACGCACCGGTACCGGATCGGGCCGAACTACGCCCAGCTGCCGCCCAACAGGGCGCGATCGCAGGTGAATTCGTACGCCAAGGACGGCCCGATGCGCTACGAGCCGGCGAACGCGGCCAGGCCCTACGCCCCGAACTCGTACGGCGGGCCGGCGGCCGACTTCCAGCAGTTCGGCGACCCGGCGGGCTGGGCGGCCGCCGGCGAGCTGGTGCGCGAGGCGTACAAACTGCATGCCGAGGACGACGACTGGGGCCAGCCGGGCACGATGGTCCGCAAGGTTCTGGACGACGCGGCCCGTGAGCGGCTGGTGTCGAACGTCGGCGGGCATCTGCTCGAAGGGGTCACCAAACCGGTGCTGGACCGGGCGCTGGAGTACTGGCGCACCATCGACAAGGACATCGGCGACCGGATCGCCAAGAAGGTGAACGGCGGCTGACCAGGCACAGGAAGGGCCCGGCGCGAATGCGCCGGGCCCTTCCTGTGGCCGAGACGGGCAGGCCTACTACGGCTGTTTGGGCGGCCGGACGCCACCGTTCGTCGTGCCGGTCGTGGTGCCGCTCGTCGTACCGCCGGTGTCGGTGCCCCCGGTGTCGGTGCCCCCGGTGTCCGTACCGCCGGTGTCGGTACCGCCCGTGTCGGTACCGCCGGTGTCCGTACCGCCGGTGTCCGTACCGCCGGTGTCCGTACCGCCGGTGTCCGTACCGCCGGTGTCCGTACCGCCCGTGTCGGTACCGCCCGTGTCCGTACCGCCGGTGTCGGTGCCACCCGTGTCCGTACCGCCCGTGTCCGTACCGGGCGACTGCGTCGGGTCGGGGCTCTCGGTCTCCTCGGTCTCGGTCTCGGACTGGGCCGGGTCCGGGTCCGGGTCGGGGCTTGCGCTCTCCGCGACCTCCAGGTCGAACTGCGCGTCGGAGCCGCCGTTCAGCGCGCCGAGCGTGTAGTCCGCCCAGATCCTGGCCGGGAAGCCACCGCCGTTGGCGCGGCCGGAGTTGGCGGTGCCGGTCAGCGTGACCTGCCCCCCGCCCTCCTTCGGTGACTCGCCGAACAGCGCGACGACCGTGGTCAGTTCGGGTGTGTATCCCGCGAACCAGGCCGACTTGTTGTTCTCCGACGTGCCGGTCTTGCCCGCCGCCTGGTAGGCGCTCGTGTTGGCGGCCTGGCCTGAGCCGTACTTCACCACGCCGGTCAGCCCCGCGGTCACGGTGTCGGCCGCCTCACGGCTGATCACGCGGTCGCCGATCGGGTCCGCCAGCTCGAGCCGGCGGTCCTTGTGCTCGGCCTTGGCCACGATCGTCGGGGTGACCTTCTTGCCGTGGTTGTCGAGCGTCGCGTACACGCCGGCCATGTCCCAGGTCGAGGCGCCCATCGTGCCCAGGGTGATGGCGGGACGCTCGGGGAAGCCGTCGCCGTCCTTCATCCCGAGGTCGAGTGCGGTCTTCTTCGCATCGGCCGGGCCGACGTCGACGATCATCTGGGCGAAGACCGAGTTGATCGACTTGTTGAGGGCCTGCTGGACCGTGACCGGGCCGTAGCTGCGGTTGTCCTCGTTCTCCGGGCTGAACGGGGTGTCGCTGCCGACCACCGGGCGCTTGCTGGTGCCGTCGTAGACCGTGTTGAGGCCGATCGGCCGGCCCTCCTGCGTCAAGGATTCGTTCTCGAGCGCGGAGGCGAACACGATCGGCTTGAACGTCGAGGCGGGCTGGTAGTCGGAGCGGGTGGCGTTGGAGAGCCAGTGCTTGGTGGCGTCCACGCCGCCGTACAGGGCGACGACCTTGCCCGTCTTGGGGTCGACCGAGGTGGCGCCGGCCTGCACCGTGGCGTCGGTCTTGTTGTTCTTGCGGTCCAGCTGGTCCTCGAGCTGGCCCTCGACTGCCTTCTCCAGTGCCTTCTGGCGCTTGGAGTCGATGTTGAGGGTGATCGTCCAGCCGCCGGCCTGCAGGTCCTCCTCGTTCAGGCCCTGCCGGGCCAGCTCACGGTTGGCGGCCTCGACGAGGTAGCCGGTCTGGCCCTCCATGCCGGGGGCGGCCTTCGGCGCCTTGGGGGCGGGGAACTTCAGACCCGCGCGCTTGCCCTGGTCGAGCCACTCCTCCTCGACCATGTTGTCGAGGACGTAGTTCCAGCGCTCCGTCACCAGCTTCCTGCCGGTGTCGGAGGCGACCGCCCAGTCGTACTGGCTGGGGGCCTGGAGGACAGCTGCCAGGTACGCGCCCTGGGCGACATTCAGGTCGGCCGCGTCGACGCCGTAGTACGCCTGGGCCGCGGCCTGGATGCCGTAGGCACCCCGGCCGTAGTAGCTGGTGTTGATGTACCCGGCGAGGATCTCGTTCTTGCTCTTCTTCTGATCCACCTTCAGCGAGATCACCAGCTCCTTGAGCTTGCGGGTGACCGTCTGGTCCTGGTTCAGGTAGTAGTTCTTGACGTATTGCTGGGTGATGGTCGAGCCACCCTGCTTGCCCTTGCCGCTGAGCGTGTTCATCAGGCCGCGCGCGGTGCCCTTGAAGTCGACACCGGAGTCCTGGAAGAAGCCCTTGTTCTCGGCCGCGACGAAGGTGTACTTGACTTCCTCCGGAATCTTCTCGAGCCCGACGATCTCACGGTTGACCTCGCCGTCGCGGGTGAGGATCTTGCCGTCGCTGAACTTGTAGATGTTGCTCTGCTTCTCGGCCTGCTTGTTCGGATTGGGCACCGGGACCAGCAGATAGATCACGAAGAACGCGCCCATCACCAGCAGGCAGATCCCGAAGAAGGTGCCGAGCAGCTTCCTCCAGGTGAAGAACCGGCGTATGCCCGTGGGCCCCGCCTTTCCCGCCCGGCGCGCACCGCGCTGCCGGGCCGCCTGTCGCGCTTCCGCTCGGCCCATCGGATTCGTTGCTCCGCTCTTCGTCTCTGCGTCGGTCGCCCGTGTGTCGTGGTTCGCCGGACCTCTGCCTGGTGTCCGGAATCAGCTCAGAAAGTTAACACCGGTTACGCAGACAAAGGGGTATCGATCCATCCTTTTCCGGACGTGACAATCAGCACCCCGTCTGATGGAACCGACTCACGAGAGGTGCACAGGGTTGCGACGAGCGGGGAAGTGTTACGTCTTCGTCGGGTAGGCGCGTGGCGGCCGTGACAGGCGCCGCCCCGCCGAAAGGCCCGAGGGCCGCTATTCACACGAGGTATACACGCGATGTATACCTCGTGTGTAGTGTGGCGCCCATGTCCATCGGTCACGCACTCCTCGGGCTCCTCGAATCCGGTCCACGCCACGGCTACGACCTCAAGCGCGCCTTCGACGAACGGTTCGGCCACGACCGCCCCCTCCACTACGGGCAGGTCTACTCGACCATGTCCCGGCTGCTGAGGAACGGGCTCGTCGAGGTCGAGGGCATCGAGGCCGGCGGCGGTCCCGAGCGCAAGCGGTACGCCATCACAGACGCCGGGATCACCGATGTCGCGCAGTGGCTCGCGCAGCCGGAGAAACCTGAGCCGTATCTCCAGTCGACGCTCTACACCAAGGTCGTCCTCTCCCTGCTGACCGGCCGCGGCGCGGCCGAGATGCTCGACACCCAGCGCGCCGAGCATCTGCGGCTGATGCGGATCCTCACCGACCGCAAGCGCCGCGGCGACCTCGCCGACCAGCTCATCTGCGACCACGCACTGTTCCATCTCGAAGCCGATCTGCGCTGGCTGGAACTGACCGCCGCCCGGCTCGACCAGCTCGCCAAGGAGATCCACCCATGACCCCAGCCGGCTCTCTGCTCGCCGCCGTCGGCCTGCGCAAGGCCTACGGACCCACCAACGCGCTGGACGGCGCCGAGTTCTCCATCCACCCGGGCGAGGTCGTCGCCGTCATGGGCCCCTCCGGGTCCGGCAAGTCGACGCTCCTGCACTGCCTCGCCGGGATCGTCACCCCCGACGCGGGCTCCGTCACCTACGCGGGCCAGGAGCTGTCGGCGATGAACGACGCCGGGCGCAGCGCGCTGCGCCGCAGCGACTTCGGCTTCGTGTTCCAGTTCGGGCAGCTCGTGCCCGAACTCACGTGCGTCGAGAACGTGGCGCTGCCGTTGCGGCTGAACGGCGTGAAACGCAAGGAGGCGGAGCGCACCGCGCTCACCTGGATGGAACGCCTCGAGGTCGACGACCTCGGCGCCAAGCGTCCCGGCGAGGTCTCCGGCGGCCAGGGGCAGCGCGTCGCCGTCGCCCGTTCTCTCGTCACCGGACCGCGCGTGGTGTTCGCCGACGAGCCGACCGGCGCCCTCGACTCCCTCAACGGCGAGCGCGTCATGCAGCTGCTCACCGAGGCGGCCCGGTCCAGCAGTGCCGCCGTCGTCCTTGTCACCCACGAGGCCCGGGTCGCCGCGTACTCCGACCGCGAGATCGTCGTACGCGACGGAAAGTCCCGGGACATGGAGCGCGTCGCATGAGCGCCCGGACCTGGCCGCGGGACCTGCTCATGGGCGCCAAGTTCTCCGTGACCGGGGGCCGGGAGG
Source organism: Streptomyces sp. NBC_00390 (assembly GCF_036057275.1). Lineage (NCBI taxonomy): Bacteria > Bacillati > Actinomycetota > Actinomycetes > Kitasatosporales > Streptomycetaceae > Streptomyces > Streptomyces sp. NBC_00390. The sequence continues at coordinate 3,121,398 of NZ_CP107945.1, forward strand.
GGTGGGCACGGACCCTGCTGACCGCCGTCGGAGTCGGCCTCGGCGTGGCCCTGCTGCTCTTCACCACCGCCATCCCCAGTGCCCTCGAGGCCCGTACGGACCGGACCGACACCCGCAACACCTACACCGTGGCCGAGCAGGCCGGCGACGACACCCTGCTCATCACCCAGAACGACAGCACCTTCCACGAGCGGAACGTCGTGAGCCGGCTGGTGCGCCCGCAGGGCGACGAGGCCCCGCTGCCTCCCGGGCTGAGCCGCTTCCCCGGCCCCGGCGAGATGATGGTCTCCCCGGCGCTCGCCGCGCTCCTCGACTCCTCCGAGGGCAAGCTGCTGGAGCCCCGCCTGCCGTACAAGAACGTCGGCACCATCGCGGAAGAGGGCCTTATCGGCCCCAACGAACTGGCGTACTACGCCGGCAGCAGCACCATCGAGGCGGGCGAGGACTTCGTCCAGCAGATCAACGGCTTCGGTGACGCGCCGCCGAAGGAGCCCTGGGACCCCGTCCTCCTGCTGCTCGTCCTGATCATCTTCGTCGTGCTGCTGCTTCCCGTGGCCGTCTTCATCGCCGCCGCGGTCCGCTTCGGCGGCGAACGCCGCGACCGGAGGCTGGCCGCACTGCGGCTGGTCGGCGCGGACGGGGCGACGACCCGCAGGATCGCGGCGGGCGAGGCGCTGGCCGGCGCCGTGCTCGGACTGCTCGTCGGGCTCGCCCTCTTCTTCGCCGGACGCCAACTGGTCGACCGGTTCGGCATCCTGGAGACCGGGATCTACCCCTCGGACCTCAACCCGAGCCCGACGCTCACCCTCCTCGTCGCCGTGGCCGTGCCCGTCGCCTCCGTGGCCGTCACGCTCTTCACGATGCGCGGCGTCGTCATCGAACCGCTGGGCGTGGTCCGCGTCTCCAGGCCCCCGCGGCGGCGGCTGTGGTGGCGGCTGCTGATGCCGCTGGCCGGTCTGGCGCTCCTCTACCCGATGATCGGGCAGGACGAGGACGAGCAGTTCAACCAGTGGCAGGTCACCGGAGGCGTGGTCCTGCTCCTCGTCGGCATCACCGCCCTGCTGCCCTGGCTGGTCGAGTTCGCCGTGACCCGGCTCGGCGGCGGCTCCGTCTCGTGGCAGCTCGCCGTCCGCCGCCTCCAGCTGGGCAATGGCATCGCCGTCCGCCCGGTCAACGGCATCGCCGTGGCGGTGGCGGGGGCGATCGCCCTGCAGTCCCTGTTCACCGGTGTGGAGAGCCAGTACACCAAGCCCACGGGCGCCGACCTCGAACGCGCGCAGCTCCAGGTGCTCGCCCCCTCCCAGGTGGCGGGCTCCCGGATGCCGGAGATCGTCGAGCACATCTCCTCCGCGACGGGCGTCAAGCACGCCGTGTCCCTCGCCTCGACGGAACTCGGCGACAAGGCCCGCAACCCCGACTCGTTCGTCCCGCTCACCGTCGCCGACTGCGTCTCACTGCGGGAGATCGCCCGGCTCAGCACGTGCGAGGAGGGGGACGTGTTCCTGCTCCGGCCGGACCCGAAGCTGTCCGAAGCCGGGCTCGGCGCGAAGCCCGGCCAGAAGGGCTTCCTCAACCCGCACACCGACGACGACGCACAGCGCGAGGCGGTCGCCTGGACGGTCCCGGCGGACGCCCCCACCGTGGACGTTCGCCACGACCCCACCGGCTACGCGCGCGGCGGCATCATCGCCACCCCGTCCGCGCTGCCCGAGCTCGCCGGGGACAGCCTCAGCCACACCACCTACGTCACCCTCGACGAGAGCGTGCCCGACGCCGTCGAGCACGCCCGGAACGCGATCGCCCAGGCCGACCCGATGCTGGTGCCGATGACCCTGCGGGCGATCCAGGTCAACGACCGCTTCGCCTCCGTGCAGCGGGGCCTGATGATCGGCTCGACCGCGGTGCTGCTGCTGATCGGGGCCAGCCTCTTCGTCTCCCAGATGGAACAGCTGCGGGAACGCAGGAAGCTGCTCGCGGCGCTCGTCGCCTTCGGCACCCGCCGCCGCACCCTCGGCGCCTCGGTCCTCTGGCAGACCGCCGTCCCGATCCTGCTCGGCCTCGCCCTCGCCTGTACGACCGGGCTCGCCCTCGGCGCGGTCCTGCTGCGCATGGTGAACCGCCCGGTGAGCGTCGACTGGGGCTCCGTGGCCGCGATGACCGGCATCGGCGCGGCCGTGGTCCTCGTCGTGACCGCACTCAGCCTGCCGCCGCTGTGGCGGATGATGCGGCCGGAGGGTCTGCGGACGGAGTAGCGTCCCCGCCCGCACCACGGTGCGGTTCTTCCCTGAGGGAGGGACCGCACGGTGGTGCGAAGTGAGGAGGGATCAGATCCCCTCGTACAGGGCGGTGTCCCCGAGCGCGTACAACCGCGGTGCAGCCCATGCTCGCGCAAGCCACCGTGCCGCACGGTGCCGCGGCCGGTGGTCGCTGCCGACCGCCGGACGATGCCCCGGTCTGCCGCAGCGAGCGCGGCCTTGCGGATACCGCAGGTCCCGGGACACGGTCACGTACCTGAGGCGGACAGCATCCGCACCGGGAGTCCCGCGAGGGCCTCCCTGAGGGCGTCCGCGAACTCCTCGAACTCGCCCTGCCGGGCCGCCCCGGCGCGCATCGCCAGGGCGACACGGCGCGCGGGGGCCGGATCGGTGAAGTACCCGGTCACCAGGTGGTCGTTGCGGCCCGTCTCGACCTGGACGGCGGTGCGCGGCAGAAGCGTCACGCCCAGCCCGCCCGCGACCAGCTGGACCAGCGTCGAGAGGCCGGCCGCGGTCGTGGTGACCGGGGCGCCCTCCGTGCGGCCCGCCTCTCGGCAGATGTCGAGGGCTTGGTCACGCAGGCAGTGCCCCTCGTCGAGCAGCAGCAGCGGAAGCTCCTTCAGCGCCTCGCGCGGAATGTCATGGCGGCCGCCGAGCCAGTGCTCCTGCGCCGTCACCAGGACGAAGTCCTCGTCGAAGAGGGGAAGTTCGATCACGCCCGGCACCCCGAGCGGCACCGCGAGCAGCAGCAGGTCGAGCCGCCCGCCGGACAGTCCCTCCAGCAGCGACGAGGTCTGCTCCTCGTGCACTTGGAGGTCCAGCTCCGGGTAGCGCTGGTGCACCAGCCGCAGCACGCTCGGCAGCAGATAGGGCGCGACCGTCGGGATCACGCCCAGCCTCAGCACGCCGGTGAACGGGGCCCGCACCGCATCGGCCTCCTCCAGCAGCTCCCCGACCGCGTCGAGGACGGCCTTCGCACGGACCGCGAGCCGCTCTCCGGCGGGCGACAGCAGCACCTTGCGCGTCGTACGCTCCAGCAGCTGGACACCCAGTGCCTCCTCCAGCGCCGACACGGCTCCGGACAGGGCGGGCTGACTCATCCCGATTGCGGTGGCTGCGTCCCGGAAGTGCAGATGCTCCGCCACGGCGGCGAAGGCACGCAACTGCGCCAGGCTGGGCTGCTTCCCGGGCTGTTTGCCCCGGTTCGCCGTATGCGGTCCCGCAGTCATCGCCGCCACTGATAAGCACCTCCGATCACGATGACCAAGTCTAGCTATTTCTTCGATCAATGCACTCTGTGCCAGGATCACGATCTGTCCAACCCCGCGGAAGTCCCCAAAAAGGAAACTTCCACTTTGCAAGGAGAGCGCGTGCTCACTGTCGGTGACCAGTTCCCCACGTTCGATCTGACTGCCTGTGTGTCGCTGGAGAGCGGCGAGGAGTTCGAGCAGATCAACCACAAGTCCTACGAGGGCAAGTGGAAGGTCGTGTTCGCGTGGCCCAAGGACTTCACCTTCGTCTGCCCGACCGAGATCGCCGCTTTCGGCAAGCTGAACGACGAGTTCGCCGACCGTGACGCCCAGGTCCTCGGCTTCTCCGGCGACTCCGAGTTCGTCCATCACGCCTGGCGCAAGGACCACGCCGACCTGCGTGACCTGCCCTTCCCGATGATGGCCGACTCCAAGCACGAGCTGATGCGCGACCTTGGCATCGAGGGCGAGGACGGCTTCGCCCAGCGCGCCGTCTTCATCGTCGACCCGAACAACGAGATCCAGTTCACGATGGTGACCGCCGGCTCCGTCGGCCGTAACCCCAAGGAGGTCCTGCGGGTGCTGGACGCCCTGCAGACCGACGAGCTGTGCCCGTGCAACTGGACCAAGGGCGAGAACACCCTGGACCCGGTCAAGCTGCTCTCGGGCGAGTGACCGGTATGGCTCTGGATGAACTGAAGTCCGCCGTACCGGACTTCGCCAAGGACCTGAAGCTGAACCTCGGGTCGGTCATCGGCAACAGCGACCTTCCGCAGCAGCAGCTGTGGGGCACCGTGCTGGCCTGCGCGATCGCGTCGCGCTCGCCGAAGGTGCTCAAGGAGCTGGGGCCGGAGGCCAAGGCCAACCTCTCCCCGGAGGCGTACACCGCCGCCAAGTCCGCCGCCGCGATCATGGCGATGAACAACGTCTTCTACCGGACCCGGCACCTGCTGTCGGACCCGGAGTACGGGACGCTGCGCGCCGGTCTGCGGATGAACGTCATCGGCAACCCGGGCGTGGAGAAGGTCGACTTCGAGCTGTGGTCGCTGGCCGTCTCCGCGATCAACGGCTGCGGGCAGTGCCTGGACTCGCACGAGCAGGTGCTGCGCAAGGCCGGTGTCGACCGCGAGACGATCCAGGAGGCCGTCAAGATCGCCTCGGTGATCCAGGCCGTGGGCACGACGCTGGACGCGGAAGCCCTCCTGGCCGAGTAGGGCAGGTACGAAAGGGGCCCTGTCCACTCCGGTCCGGAGCGGGCAGGGCCCCTTTCGTTCATTTCTTCAGCTCGGCCATGAGGGACCTCATGTCGTTGACCATCAAGGGCGTGATCCCCGACAGGTCATCCGTGTCCTCGCCGTCCTCGCCGCCCTCGCCGTCCAGGTCGCCCTCGTATCCGGCAGACGCGTGGAGAGCGAAAACCGCCTGGCCGTCCAGCACATGCATGGTCGGGTCTCCGTCGGGCCCGTCCTTGACGACCAGGGCACGCTCGCCCAGTCCCTGCACGTCCTCGATCTTGATGTCGGATCCCGGGAAGAAGTGCTCCGCCCTCACCGCGGCTTCGAACTCCGGCCCCGGGTCGGTCTTCTTGTGGAGCACGTACTCCACCCAGACGCTCGCCGGCTGGCCCTCGTAGGCGTCGTCACCGACATCGACCGGCACTTCCTCCTCCCCCAGGTCGGCGTAGCAGCTCGCCTTGCTCAGGCTCTGGTGGTCCGACGACGCGGGCGACTTCGAGTGCATCGCGCCGAGTTCCGAGGTCAGGGACGCCAGCTTCGCGTCCTCGCACAGATCCTTGCTCGCCCGGTATCCGCCCAGGTCCGGGTCCGGCGTTCCGTACGCGTACAGCCCGCCGGCCCACACCGCCGACGCCACCACCGCACCGCCGAGCGCCCAGAGCCAGGCCGGGCCGGGCGCCCGCCGTCCGCCCGGGCCCCCGCCCGGACGTGCGTCGCCGTCGTCCCCCACCGTCTCGGTACTGCCGCCGTCCGCCGCCGGGGCGGACCGCGGGCCGGGAAGCTCCGCGGCCCCGAACGACTGCTCCCCCACCAACTCCGGTTCGGATATCACTCCTGCTCCTCCGTCTTCGGACGGGCGCCCGGCGCCGGTCCCGCTGCCGGTGCGGCGTCGGTCGCCGTCGCGCCGTGCGGCTGCGGCGAGTACCGCAGCGCCTGTTCCTTGCCGTAGGCGCGCAGATAACCGACGACCGTGTTGGTCACGGCCACCAGCGGTACGGCCACCACCGCGCCGCCGATCCCGGCGGTCAGACCGCCCGCCGCGACCGCGAGGACCACGGCCAGCGGATGCACCCGCACCGCGCGCCCGAGGATGAACGGCTGCAGTACGTGGCCCTCGAGCTGCTGTACGGCGAGGACGACGATCAGCACCATCAGCGCGGTGAACACGCCCTGGGTGACCAGCGCGACAACGACGGCGAGCGCCCCGGAGATCACGGCGCCGACGAGCGGGATGAACGCGAACAGGAAGATGAACACGGCGAGCGGTACGGCCAGCGGCACATCGAGGATGTAGATCCCCAGGCCGATGAAGATCGCGTCGATCAGCGCCACGAGCACCGTGCCGCGCACATACGCGGTCAGGGTGCGCCAGGCGCGCGGTCCCGCACCGGCAACGCCCTCCCGGGCCTGGGCCGGTACGAGCCCCAACACCCACTGCCAGACGCGCTTGCCGTCGTACAGCAGGAAGAGCGTGGAGAACATGGCCAGCAGTATCCCGGTGAGGATCTCGACCATCACGGTCACGCCCTGCAGACCCGCGGTCGTGATCTCCTCGGTGTTGGTGCCGATCGTGTCGCTGAGGTTCTGGGCGATGTCGTTGATCTGGCTCTCGGTGACATGGAACGGGCTGTCCAGCAGCCAGCGTTTGAGCTCCTCGATGCCGTCCCTGACACGGTCGGCGAGATTGTCGAGGTTGTCCATGACCTGCCAGACGACGAACCAGCCGACCAGTCCCATGACGGCGAAGCCGGAGATCGCCGTGACGGCGGTGGCGAGCCCGCGCGGCAGGCCCAGCCTTCGGAGCCGGGCGACGGTGGGCTGGAGCATCGCCGTCACGAGCAGGGCCGCGACGAAGGCGAGCACCACGAGCTGCACGGCGCTGATGACCCTCATCAACACCCAGAGCGTGCCTGCCAGGACGAGCAGCCGCCAGCCGGCCTCGGCCGCGACACGGATCCCCCACGGGATCGCGGCGACGGGATCCGGGCGGGCCGCCACGGCGGGGGCGTACGCGGGCGGCGGCGGCACACGGTCCGGGGCGGGGGGCTGGACCTCGGGCACGCCCTCCTCGACCGCCTCCTTGCGGCGCTCGTCCCAGCGTTCTCCCATCCGGGTCAGCTCGGCACCCACTCGGCCGAGCCAGCCTGGAACCTTCGACATGATGCTCCCTCTCCCCCTGTCACTCCCCCCGGGAGTTTCCGACTGACCGTACACGCACGGAGCCCCTCACCGTAGGACGGTGAGGGGCTCCGGGAAGTTGAGCGTCTGCGGCGTCTAGTACCAGTGGTTGGCCTGCCAGAACGACCACGCGCCACAGGGGCTGCCGTAGCGGCTGTCCATGTAGTTCAGGCCCCACTTGATCTGGGTGGCCGGGTTGGTCTGCCAGTCCGCGCCGGCCGAGGCCATCTTGGAGCCCGGCAGCGCCTGGACGAGACCGTACGCGCCGGACGACGGGTTCTGCGCGCGGTAGTTCCAGGTCGACTCGTGGTTCACGATGTTGCTGAAGCACTGGAACTGGTCGGCAGGGACCATCTGCCGGGCCATCGCCTGTACCTGGGCGACGGTGTAGGAGCTCTGCGTCGCGAAGCTCGAAGCGTCGCGCACGGCAGTGCGGTTGGCGCGTGCCTCCGCCTCCTCGCGCTCACGCTCCGCCTTCTCCTCGGCGGCTTCCTTCTTCGCCTCGGCGGTCTTGGCGGCCTGGATACGAGCCGCTTCTTCGGCAGACCTCTTGGCGGCGTTGTCCGCGAGGGCAGCCTGCGTTTCGGCCTGCTGCGCCAGGGACGCCACCTGCACCTGGGCCTGCTCGCCCATGGGTATGTCTGCCAGGAGAGTCGCGTCGGCGGCAGACGCCTCGAGGTTGTCCCCCGCGGGCTGAGTGCTGCCCGACGCAACGCCCACTACGGCGCCGACGGTGGTGACCGCAGTGGCTGACGCCACCGCGAATCCCCGGACCGAGATCCGGCTCACACGGTTTCCTTCCAGCACCGCCCGCATAGGTGACCTCGCGGGCGCGATCGTGCCCCTGACGCTGGCCTCCCCAATGCTTAGGTCACGGGAGGCACGGGCCCGGTGGGCAACTCCCCTGCGGGAGTGCCACGTGGTGCTCGCGGGCGGCATGCGACGGCGGGTCTTGAGTTGTGTGGTGCGGTGCACCTCTGGAGGTGCGGGTGTGTCACATGCGGGGCCTGACGGAAGCAAGACTCTGCCGGAAGGCGACACCGCAAGGCAATTCATCGTTGCGTGTGAAAGCTCACACCCCGTTTGTGCCAGGGGTTTTATGGAAACCGGCGGACAGCACGGCGCCACCCGGCTACGCTCTTGCGCTTCGCCGGGCGGCGCCAACCGACTTGTCCTGTTTGCCGGAAGAGCCCCCAGGCTCATTCCGGTCAGAACTACCCTTCTTCCAGCATTTCGGTCACCAGTGCCGCGATCTGTGAACGCTCGGAGCGGGTGAGGGTGACATGCGCGAAGAGCGGATGCCCCTTCAACTTCTCGACCACGGCGACGACTCCGTCGTACCTCCCGACCCGCAGATTGTCGCGCTGCGCCACATCATGGGTGAGAACGACACGGGAATTGGCCCCGATACGGGACAGAACGGTCAGCAGGACGTTCCGCTCCAGCGACTGGGCCTCGTCGACGATGACAAACGCATCGTGCAGCGAGCGGCCGCGGATATGGGTGAGCGGCAGCACCTCGAGCATGCCGCGGCCCAGCACCTCCTCGATCACTTCACGGCCCGCCACAGCGGACAGCGTGTCGAAGACCGCCTGTGCCCAGGGGCTCATCTTCTCGGCCTCGGTGCCCGGCAGATAGCCGAGCTCCTGTCCGCCGACCGCGTACAGCGGCCGGAAGACCATCACCTTCTGATGCTGCCTGCGCTCCAGGACCGCTTCGAGACCGGCGCACAGGGCCAGCGCCGACTTGCCGGTGCCGGCCCGGCCGCCCAGCGAGACGATGCCGACCTCCTGGTCCAGCAGCAGGTCGAGCGCGATGCGCTGCTCGGCGCTGCGGCCGTGGATGCCGAACGCCTCCCGGTCACCGCGCACCAGCCGGACATTGCCCTCGGGCGTGACGCGGCCCAGCGCCTTGCCTCGCTCGGACTGCAGCACGAGGCCGGTGTGGACGGGCAGGTCGGCGGCCTCCGGGACATACAGCGTGTCCTCGCCGTACAGCAGATCGACCTGGTCCGCGGAGAGGGGCAGTTCGGCCATACCGGTCCATCCGGACGTGGTGATGGCCAGCTCCGCGCGGTACTCCTCGGCGAGCAGACCGACCGAGGACGCCTTGATGCGCAGGGGCAGGTCCTTGGAGACGACCGTGACGTCGTACCCCTCGGCCTGCAGATTGCGGGCGACCGCCAGAATCCGTGAGTCGTTGTCCCCCAGTCTGAAGCCGGCCGGAAGGACACCGGGATCGGAGTGGTTGAGCTCCACACGCAGCGTGCCGCCGAGGTCGCCCATGGGGATGGGGGCGTCGAGGCGGCCGAACCGGATACGGAAGTCGTCCAGCAGGCGCAGTGCCTGCCGGGCGAAGTAGCCGAGCTCCGGATGGTGCCTCTTGGCCTCCAGTTCCGTGATCACCACGATCGGGAGCACGACCTCGTGCTCGTCGAAGCGGCTCAGGGCGTTCGGATCGGCCAGCAGGACGCTGGTGTCGAGAACATAGGTGCGCCTGTCGGGCATGCGGCGCTTTGTGCTGTTCACCACGGAAGGACGTACCCCCTCGGACGAGGTCGGGGTGCGACGGCGTCATCGCGGGCCATGTGTCGCCGCGCCGAAGCGGGCGACGGGCCGGGCTCAGGCCACGGTGCGCGGGCCGAGCGCCGGCCCTCCGCGTGGTCCGCACCAGGGGTGCAGTCCTTCGTATGCAAAGGGCCTCCCGGGTGAGCGGTATCGGCCGCTCACTGAGATACGACGTCCGTGGATCGGACGTCGACCTGCTTGGGATATTCCCTCGAACAAGTGCGGCCATGCAACGGCTGACGGCAACGCATTGATGAACGGAACGTGACTCGCGCTGCGCCGGGGGCAGGTGAAGGTCCGTGGGGCGCGGCAAAAGAGGCGAGGTGGCAGAGCCGGACCCGCCGGGCGGCGCTAGGAGCCGTAGCGGCGGTGGCGCGCAGCGTAGTCACGCAGCGCACGCAGGAAGTCGACCTTGCGGAAGGCGGGCCAGAAGACTTCACAGAAGTAGTACTCGGAATGGGCGCTCTGCCAGAGCATGAATCCGGACAGCCGCTGCTCGCCGCTGGTGCGGATGACGAGGTCCGGGTCGGGCTGACCGCGGGTGTAGAGGTGCTCGGAGATGTGCTCCACGTCGATGATCTCGGCGAGCTCCTCGAAGCTCGTGCCCTTCTCGGCGTGCTCGAGGAGCAGGGAACGGACGGCGTCGGCGATCTCCTGGCGCCCGCCGTAGCCCACGGCGACGTTCACGAGTATTCCGTCGACGGCGGCGGTCGCCTGCTCGGCCCCCTTCAGTACGGACTGGGTGTGGGCGGGCAGCAGGTCGAGGGTACCCACGTGGTGCACGCGCCAGCGGCCGTCGGCGGCCAGGTTGCGCACGGTGTTCTCGATGATGCCGAGGAGCGGGGTGAGCTCCTCCTCGGGGCGGTCGAGGTTGTCCGTCGACAGCAGCCAGAGCGTGACGACCTCGACGTCCGTCTCGGCACACCAGCCGAGCAGCTCGGAGATCTTGTCGGCCCCGGCCTGGTGGCCCTGGGCCGCCGTGCCGCCGGACGCCTTCGCCCAGCGACGGTTGCCGTCGAGGATGACTCCGATGTGCTTGGGCACCTGGGCATGGTCGAGGCGGCCTTCCACCCGGCGTGCGTAGAGCCCGTACACCAGGTCGCGCAGGTTCACTGTTCTTGCACCCCATCCATGCGGCAGTCCCCGAGGCGGCCACAGTACTGCGCTCACGGCGCGGCGGCCCAACCCGGCCTGTCACAAGTCCGTGATAAGGAGAGAAGCGTGACTGAATCATCCCTCTACCGGGCAGATGCGGACCGCTACGAGTCCATGGAGTACCGCCGCAGCGGCCACTCCGGCCTCAAACTGCCCGCGATCTCGCTCGGCCTCTGGCACAACTTCGGCGACGACCGCACCCTGGAATCGCAGCGGGCGATCCTGCGCCGCGCCTTCGACATGGGTGTGACCCACTTCGACCTGGCGAACAACTACGGACCGCCGCCGGGGTCGGCCGAGCTCAATTTCGGCAAGATCTTTACACAGGACTTCACCCCGTACCGCGACGAAATCCTCATTTCGACCAAAGCCGGCTATCTCATGCACCCCGGCCCCTACGGCGAGTGGGGTTCGCGCAAGTACCTGCTGTCGTCGCTCGACGCCTCCCTGAGCCGGATGGGCCTCGACTACGTCGACATCTTCTACTCGCACCGCTTCGACCCGGACACTCCGCTCGAGGAGACGATGGGCGCCCTGGCCTCCGCCGTGCAGCAGGGCAAGGCGCTGTACGCGGGCATCTCGTCGTACAACGCGGAACAGAGTGCCGAGGCCGCCCGGCTGCTGAAGGAGATGGGCGTCCCCGCCCTCATCAACCAGCCGTCCTACTCGATGATCAACCGCTGGATCGAGGACGACGGGCTGCTCGACACGCTGGAGAGCGCGGGCATGGGCTGCATCTCCTTCGTGCCGCTCGCCCAGGGACTGCTCACGGGCAAGTACCTCACCGGAATCCCGGAGGGTTCGCGTGCCGCCCAGGGCAAGTCACTGGACCCGGGACTGCTGTCCGACGAGGTCCTGCGGCGGCTGAAGGGGCTGAACGACATCGCGGCCAAGCGCGGGCAGTCGCTCGCGCAGCTGGCACTCGCATGGGTGCTGCGCGATCCGCGGATGACCTCCGCGCTGATCGGCGCCTCCAGCGTGCAGCAGTTGGAGGAGAACGTCGCGGCACTGGCCGGACCGCCGCTGAGCGATGCGGAGTTGAGGGAGATCGACACCTTCGCCGTGGACACCGCGGGCACCAACATCTGGGCCGCGCGCGGCTGACCGCGAGAGCGGGAAGGGCGCAGGAACGGCGCAAGAACGGCCAGGGAACGAAAAACGGGCCGGTCCGTGGGGGGGATACGGACCGGCCCGAGGGGGGGTTTCCACCATAACCCTTCGTAAGAGGTGCCGGGTGCCGCGCCATGCCACAACTACGCTCCGAATGCGGCGTACGACGGCCCCTCCCCGGCATTCCTGCGGTGCGCGAGCACGCTCCGGGCGCATTCGTGTACCTCCCACGGGGGACCCCGGGCCGGCGGCGCCGCATTGACGCCTCATCATGAGGAGCCGTCAGATCATCGGTCCGCGTGCACGATGGTGCACGCAGATGGCCGAATGCGGCCAGATTCTGACCTGTATGGAGCCTAGAGTCGGCCCCATGACGACCTCCGCTGCAACGACGCCCCATGTGACATGGAAAGAAGCCAACACGCGGCGGCTGATACGACAGGGTCTGGCCCGCCCCGCCCAGAGCTCCCCCGCCGAGATGGCCGTCGCGATGCTCGGCGCACATGCCCAGGTGCTGTCCGCGGCCGAGCTCTCCCCCTCGCCCTCCGGCTCGAGACGGTCGAGCCGATCGGCGCCGCCCTTGACTCGGCGGAGGCGCGCGGCGAGCTGGCTGCGCAGATGGAGCGCGTGGGCGAGATCCTCGAAGGAAAGGCCGAGTTGACGGTGGGCAAGGTGACGGTCGGCCCGCACGCCTGAAGAGCCTTTGGGGCTACCCGGGTTTGACCGCCTCGATCAGGAACCGGGTCGTGGTGGCGACGAACACGCCTTCCTTCTCGATCCGCTCGTGCAGTGCGGACAGTCGGGGGCGGTACTGCTCGACCGTGAAGCCCGGCACCATCCAGACGACCTTGCGGAGGAAGTAGACGACGGCGCCGATGTCGTGGAACTCCGTGCGCAGCGACTCGGTCCGCAGATCCACCACCTCCAGGCCCGCGGACTGTGCGGCCGCCCTGGCCCGCTCCGGGTCGCGCCCGTCACGGACCTCGGCGGGCTGCGGCCCGAGGAAGTGCTCGACGAGCTCGAAGACGCTGGCCGGACCGACTTCCTGGGAGAAGTACGTGCCCCCGGGGCGCAGCACCCGCGCGATCTCCTCCCAGTCGGACTTCACCGGATGGCGGCTCACGACGAGGTCGAACGCCTCGCCCGCGAACGGCAGCGGCTGCCCCTCCTCGTGCGCCACGACCACGACGCCACGGGGGCGCAGCAGTGCGGTCGCCCGCGCGACGTTCGGCGGCCAGGCCTCCGTGGCCGCGGTCGGCCGGGGCAGGACCGGTACGGAGGCGAGGACTTCGCCGCCGCCCGTCTGGAGATCGAGCGCAGCCGTGGCACGGCCCATACGCTCGCCCATCGAGCGGGCGTACCCCCAGGAGGGGCGCTGCTCGGTCGCCCTCCCGTCCAGCCAGGAGAAGTCCCAGCCGTCGACGCTGACGGTGTCCGCCTCGGCGACGAGTTCGTCGAAGGTGCGTCCGTGGTCGGTGCTCATGACAGGAGGTGCCCCGTCGTGCTGTCGACGTGCTCGGGGATCTCGCCGTCGTGCCGGTCGCCGGTCGACTTGGTGCCGGACGGCTCGAACATAAGGATCGATCCGCCGGGCGAGGACGGCTTGTGCTCGACGCCCTTCGGGATGACGAAGGTGTCGCCCTTGTGGAGCTCGACCGTGGACTCGGTGCCGTCGGCGGCCCGGATCGCGATGTCGAAGCGGCCGTCGAGGACGAGGAAGAACTCGTCGGTGTTCTCGTGCACGTGCCAGACATGCTCGCCTGCGGTGTGGGCGATCCGTACGTCGTAATCGTTCATCCGGGCCACGATGCGAGGGCTGTAGACCTCGTCGAAGGAAGCGAGGGCTTCGGTGAGGTTGACCGGCTTCTTCGTCTCGATGGGATCCATAGTTCGATTCTGAGGGGCGTGATGGGCGATGTCTCGCTCTTTTCGTTCGTGCCCGGGTCGGTCCGATGCGCCCCAGTGTTCAGAAGTGTGGGTGTACTCCGCGCCGGGGCGGGACGGGGAGTCCGGGTGCAGATGCGGCGTTGCGGCGGCGGCTGTGGACCGTCGGGACGGCGACGGCTGCGCCGAGCCCGACAGCGGCGCCGGTGCCCCCGGCGATCCACCGTCCGGTCGCGCTGCCGTCGTCACGCGATGCGGTGGGCGCGGTCGTCGCCCGGTCGCCTGCGGTCTTCTGCTGGGAGGGCTCAGGGGAACGGGACCTGGCGTCGTTGTAGCTGAAGCCGGGGATCGGGTACGTGCCGGCGGGGCCGGGATCGCCCGGGTTCGTCAGGGCGATGCGCGGACGGACGACGCCGTAACCGACGACGTCGTCGCGGCTGAGCCCCGTGTCATTGCCGCCGGCGGTCCGCATCAGGACGCGGAGGACCTGGTTGTTGGTCCAGTCGGGGTGCCGGGACCAGATGAGGGCGGCGGAGGCGGAGGCGAGGGCGGATGCGCCGCTGGTGCCGCTGCCTCCGCAGAGCTGCGTCCCTCCGGTACAGGCCCTGATCAAGTCCTTGCCCGGTGCGGCAAGATCGACCTGAGGGCCCCGCTGGGAATCCTCGAGGGGCTTGGCCTCGTCGTCCACTGCCGCCACACCCACGACGCCCGGAGTCGCGGCCGGATACTCGGCTGCGTTGGTGATGTCGCCGTCGTTCCCCGCCGCGGCAAAGATCAGCTTGCCCTTCCCGAGGGCGTACTTCACGGCAGCATCCAACTCCGGCGTGCCGACATTCCTCATTCCGGAGGTGTTCGGGCTGCCCATGGAAACGTTGATCACCCTGGCGTTGGAGTCGGCCGCAAACCGGATGGCCTTCACCATGGCAGCCGAGTAACTCGCTCGCGAGCTCTTCGTCCGAAAGCCATCGGTGGCGTCCGGCATCTTGACGGGCAGAACCTTTACCCCAGGAGCCAGGCCGTACGATCCGCTGACCCTTCCACGGGCTCCGGTTGCCGCGATCAACGCAGCCATACCGGTGCCGTGACCCGCCTGGTCCGTACTCTCGTCCCCGCCCTGACCTGAGTAGTCCATGCCGTCCAGGACCTGGCCACGCAGGTCCGCCACCCTCTTGTCGACACCGGAGTCGATGACGGCGACCGTGATGCCACGCCCGGTAGTGGTCTCCCACATCTCCTCGGCGCGCATCTCGTCGAGATGCCACTGCCGCTCACGGACGGTCACGGCATGAGCCGGTGCCGCAGCGACGCAGACCACCATCAGGCCACCCACGGCCGCCGAGAGGGCGTGGCGAAGCCTGGCCACTCGCCTGCTGCTGGTCTGCATCTCGTACCTCTCACCCATGGTGGCATGGTCAGCCGACGACCGCGGGGCACAGCACGGCACCCGCTCCGCCTCCATGTCTCCTCGCCCTCGGCAAGGCGGTCGGGGCCGAGTACCACTTCGCTGATCGCGGAGGCGCGACGCGCGCTTGCGACCTTGCGGTGGAACTCGGCATCCGCGGCGATCCAGAAGGCGGTCGTGCCGCTGCCGTCATCGGACAGTGCGGCTGTCGTCGTCGCCCCTTACGACGCTCCGAGCAGGAGGCCCGCCAGCGTTCCCGCGATCATGAACGGCCCGAAAGGAATGGCGGTCTTGCGGCCGGCGAGGCGCAGGGCGATGAGGCCGAGTCCGTAGAGCGAGCCCAGCAGGAAACCGGCGAAGGCGCCGGCGAGCAGCACAGGCCAGCCGTACCAGCCGAGCGCGGTGCCGAGAGAGAGTGCGAGCTTGACGTCACCGAAGCCCATGCCGGCGGGATGGATCAGAAACAGCGTCAAGTAGCCGGAGCCGAGGACAAGTCCGCCGAGCAGGGCGGTGGTCCAGGAGCCGCCGGCGCCGGGCAGCAGCCCGGCGAGCCCGAGCAGGACGGCGGCCGCGGCGGCGAGCGGGAGGGTCAGCTGATCCGGCAGGCGGTGAACCCTTCGGTCGACGAGGGTGAGCAGTACGGCGACGGGCGCGAGCAGCACCCACACGACGAGCTCGGGCCGTGCCCCGGTGGCCGCAGCCAGGGCGGCACAGGCGACGGCTGTGACGAGGGGAACGGCGACGGACGGACGGTACCGAACACTCGTCGTGGCAACGCCAGGAGTTGCCGCGGGCGTCACGGCGACTGCGCAGCTCGCACACCGGGCGGACCCGAACCAGCCGCCGGCCACTCCGGAGATCGGGTGCCCCGAGGGACACGCGTCGCGCCACGGCTCGTCCGGCTCGACGGACAACCGGTAGGCGGCACGCGGCAGAAGCATCCCGGTGAGAGCGCCCCAAGTGGCGGCTACGGCGATGAGAGTGGCGTCCACAGTCACGCCTCGACCCTAGACGCCCGTTCGCTACGGTCTGGCCCATGGGCAAATGGCGTGACGGCCGTGCGGTATTGAAGATCCCCGGGCGCAACGCCCCGGTCGATCTGCTGATCGCCGCGTCCTACCGGGCGCGGACACGTGGACTGCTGGGCCGCGACGGTATCGAAGGCGCGATCCTGCTGACCCCGTGCAGCGGGGTGCACACCTTCCGGATGCGGTTCGCGATCGATGTGGCCTATCTGGACGGACAGTTGCGCGTCCTGACGGTCCGCACCATGAGGCCCGGCCGCCTGAGCCTGATCCGCTTCCGCGCTCGCCATGTCCTGGAGTCCGAGGCGGGCGCGATGGCGCGATGGGGACTGCGACCGGGGGTGCGGGTCGCGATCGACGAGTGCTGATGTCGTGGGCGAGGCCGGCCGGTTCGGGGCTCGGGTGCGAGGCCGGCCGGGCCGGGTTGTCCGGCGCAGTGGGTGCCCAACGCTGTTTGCGGGCTCGGTCGCGCTGATGGGGTCGAGCTCTTCCATGACGGCGTCGATGGTGCCGAAAAAGGCAACGAACTCGCGGGCCCGGTCCGGATCGTGCGCAGGAAGAGACGCGGAGTTTCCGGGATGGGGTCGTGGACGACGGTGAGGCGGAACCCGCCGTGCCTGACTGGCGCTTGATCCTGATCGGCACTCCAGAAGCTGTCGTCGACCATGACGGTCACCTACGGCGGGCTCGAGATGTCGATCACGGTCGTTCAAACGTCCAGGTCACTCCCTCGGGAAGGAGACCTCCACGCGACGGTTCTTCCGGCGGCCCTCCTCGGTCGTGTTGCCGGCGATCGGGTAGTCCTCGCCGTACCCGCGGATCTCGTACGAGATCCCGTCGGCGCTGAGTTGCTGCGAGAGCAGGCTGTGCACCGCGTCCGCACGCTTCTTGGACAGTACCTCGCCGTGCTCCTCGGAGCCGAGGTCGTCGGTGAAGCCGAAGACACGCACCTTCTTGGCGTCCTGGGCCTTGATCTCGGCGGCGATCGCGGAGATGCGGGACTGGGCGGCGCCGGAGAGCTTCGCACTGTCCCTGCCGAACAGCACCTCGGCCTGGAGCGCGAACTTGATGTCGGAGTTGGTCTCCTCGCGTCGCTCCTCACCGGAGATGTCCTCGACGACCGACTTGATGTCGATGACCTTGGGGTCGGCGAGCGTCGCGCCCTCGGGGAGTTTGAGGTCGGAGTCGGTGGCGTCGATCTTCATGGGGGCGGCGGCGACGGGCACGGGGTAGGGCCCGTCGTCACCAAGGGCGTCAGCGGCACCGATCAGGGTGAAGGAGAGGGCCCCGGCGGCGACGGTCGCTGCGGCGCGGAGACTGGGAGTGGTCGCGGCGCTCATCAGGAGAGCTCGATCGAAGCGCTGGGGAAGCCCGGGAACT
This sequence comes from Streptomyces sp. NBC_00390, assembly GCF_036057275.1. Taxonomy (NCBI): domain Bacteria; kingdom Bacillati; phylum Actinomycetota; class Actinomycetes; order Kitasatosporales; family Streptomycetaceae; genus Streptomyces; species Streptomyces sp. NBC_00390. The sequence goes on from NZ_CP107945.1 coordinate 3,138,839, forward strand.
GTAGGGCCACCGAGGTCGTGGTGACGGGTGGGGCAGGGAACTGGGCGAAGAAGGTCAGAGTTTCACCAGGCTTGATGAAACTGCGGTATGCATACGTGGTCAGCGGGCGGTTGTCCGTGTCACGCAGCACGTAGTAGCGCTTCTTGCTCTTCGAGTCGACAAGCGTCATGGCCGCCATCGAGTTGCCCGTAGAAGCGACCGACTCCTCCAGGCCATTCCAGCTGACAGGAACAGTGAAGCCTTCGCCACCAGTGTTCTTGAACTGGCCATCCACCGTGAGGAATCCGCCTTCGTCCCGCCTCGCTGAGAAAACAGACATCTCCATTCCCTTGTCGCCCTTGACCGTGGCGATGGGCTCGCTGGGCGCCGCCCCGGGTTCTGCGGATTCCTTGCCCCCCTCGCCGACCCGAGTGGGCGCCGACGCGGCGGGCTTGCTGGACTTCGGCTCCTCGTCCCCGCCACAGGCGACCAGGGAAAGGGTCAGGGCAGCCGACAGCGCTGCAACCGCCCCGGTCCGGCGCATGGTCGTCATGGGCCGCATGCTCATCAATCCTGTTCCTTTACGCTCGTTGGAGGTCAGTCCTCAGCCAGTCGGACGGTGAAGAGGTCTGCCATGTCGGGAAGCAGATCCAGGCGTTCGGGATCGATGTCCCAGCTCTGGGAATCGCAGACGATCGAGCCCGGGGATGGCGTGGGCTCTTCGTCCTCGTCGTCCTCCACCGGAGGCTCCCCAGAGTCCTCGGGCAACGGCTCGAAGGTGCAGCGCGGCTCGACAACAGCTGTGGCCCTTGCCGTCGCATGCTCGCCTTCAGTGCCGTCGATGACGCTGCTCCCCATCGGCCTGCCGGACGTGGCCAGGACGGTGAAACCCCAACGGCCATCCGTCAGCTCATCGCAGGTCACAGTGGCGTCGTTCCGGGCCGCGAAGCGTACTGCCTGTCCGCAACTGCCGGGTGGGGACGGCACTTCGCCCGCGACCAGATCCTCCAGGTCGTCGAGGAAGTCCGCCACCTCCAGCTGGTCCCTGGCATCCTGCGCAGCGGCAATCGCAGCGGCATCGGCTGCGGTCTGGGTGCCACTACGGATGAGGTCGGCCTGCCCGAATGCGAAGTAGACGAGCACAAGAAAGAGCAGCCCAACCACCGCTGTCATGTACAGCGGTGTGGCCTGCCCCCTGTCCTCGCGTCCCGGAGGGATCAACCCCCGACTCCACCGCCACCCGCACCGCCGCCGCCCCCGCCGTTCAGGACCGAATTGATCTTCTCTCGGAACGAGTTCGCGATGTCGTTGCCCATCTTGGTCTGCAGCAACAGCACGACGATGGCCACCACCAGAATCGTGATGCCCACATACTCGATCGAGCCCTGCCCCTTGTCCTTGCGGGCCCTCATGCCCTCCAGGACCGAGTTTCTCCAGGCAGCCACATGGACCCTGGCCGCCGTCACGACCCTGAGGCCGATGTCCGTCATGGCGTTCCCCTCCGGGTTCGTACGCGTTTCCGGCTTTGTCCTGGCCGGACCCGCCGGCGCCATCGGCACCGTACGTCCATGACGTCCCCCTCGTCATGGGCCCTTGGGCCCAACTCCCCGACCTGTCCACGATAGGGGGCCGCATGCGCCTAGGCACCGCGGACCGCCCTCATCCGCGCCACCGTGTTCCAGATGGCGATCGCCTCTCCACGGCTGCTCGCGTGCAGCTTGGCGAAGATGCGGTTGATGTGGTTCTTGACGGTCTTCTGACTGATGAAACAGGAGTCGGCGATCTGCTGGTTGGTCATGCCGGAGGCGATCAGATCCATCACCTCGACCTCCCGTCGACTCAGCTCGCAGATTACTCGGTGCAGTCCCCCGGCTACCGAGGGGCCACCGGACGAATGTGCCACACCCGCTTGCACAAGCGAAGACTGTTCGGCGAATTGGCGTGGCTTCGCCGCCAGTGCCGTGGACGCCGAGTGAGTGAAGTGGACACGGCCGTGCCTCATGTCCCTGACTGCGGTGAGCAGTTGATCGACCGTGAACTCACCGTGCACGAGATAGCCGCCCGCGCCCAGCCGCAGCGCTTCCTGCACCGTCTCGCGCTCACTGCTGTACGTCATCATCAGCACCGGCGCCAGTTGCACCAGATGCGGCAGAGCGGACAGGCCGTCGACACCCGGCATCCGGACGTCCAACAGGATGACGTCCGGGCGGTGTCGGACAGCAGCGTCGTATGCCTGCCGGCCGTCGAGGGCTTGCGCGACCACCTCGCAGTCGTCGCGGACCTGGAGCACTGCGGTGAGGCCTGCACGGACGACCGGGTTGTCGTCGACGACGAGCACTCTCAGCATGTCTGCGGCCTTCTCTCGGAAGGGATCGGGGGTGAGGGCGTCAGGTGAGCATCGGGACCCGGTGTTCGACCATCTGCGGTGGGCGCGGCACAGGCTGCCGCGGTACGTGCCCGACCGGTGCCGGTGCAGATCCAGGTACCGGTCCAGGTGTCAGTGCCGGTGGCGGTGCCGGTGGCCGGGTCAGTACCGTCACGGGCAGCTCCAGCAGCACCTCCGTGCCCCTCGTCGCCCAGCCCCTGCCGATGCGGATGCGTGCTCCTATCGAGGCCGCCCGCTCGACCATCCCCACGAGTCCGAAGTGGCCCGTCCGCCGGAGGGAGTCGAGGGTGGTGCCCGGGGGAAGGCCCGGCCCGTCGTCGTACACGCTGATCCGCAGTACGTCTCCCACGACGCCCGCCGACACCTCCAGACGGCCGGGGCGGGCGTGCCGGTGCGCGTTCTCCATCGCCTCGGTCGCGATGGTAAGGACGTGGCGGGCGACCGCGCCCGGTACGGGCGGCACAGCCGCCGTACCGAGCCGGTGGAACCCGGCCCGTACCCCGCATCGGCGCTCGAAGTCCGCGACCCTGGCGGCCAGTTCGGTCACCATGTCGGTCCCGTCGTCCAGTCCCGCCTCCCGGCGCAGGTCGGACAGCAGCTCCCGGGACTCGTTGGCGGCGCGCCGGGCCGAACGGGCCACCAGCTCCGCCTGGTGCTTCACGGTCATCGCATCCATCCGGTCCGCGGTGTTCGCGAGACCGTCCGCGGCGAGGGCCAGCCCGTACAGGGTCTTGGCCACCGAGTCGTGCATCTCCCGGGCGAGCCGGGCCCGTTCCTTCTCCACCGCCTCGCTGACGGCCAGCCGGGCCCGGGTCTCGGTCAGCGCGTGGGACGCGGCGCCGAAGACGAGCAGCAGGTTGCGCAGTGCGCTGCCGGCCGCGCCCGCCAGGACGCACAGGCCGACGATGAGCAGCGCGGAGGCGTCCGCCTCGATCTCCTGGTCGACGACATAGGCGGCGGCGAGCAGCAGCGACTGCAACGGTGCGAAGATCGCGGCGCCCCGCCGGCCGTACACCAGGCCGGCGAGCAGCGGCGTGCAGAGGGTGACGTAGGTGAGGGTGGATCCGGGCGAGGCGGAGAACAGCAGCAGCGCGCCGAACAGCATGTCCACCGCGAGGAGTGACGGGTGGCGCAGCAGGAGCGGTCCGAAGCGCTCCCAGTCGCGCAGCAGCAGGTACGACACCATCACTGTGACGAGCACGGCCGCACCGGCCAGCCAGGCGCCGAGGCCCGGTGCGACACCGGAGAGCGCGAACGGCGCGGCGAGCGCGACCATGGCCAGGCGGAAGCCGAACAGCTGGCGGCACAGCGCCTGGAGCGCGTTGACCTGGATCGGCAGGGGCGGGGCGGGCAACGACGACAGCAACGAACTCATCGGTTCAGCCTCCGAAGATGTCGTTGAAGTTGACGTTGGAGGCGTAGTAGAAGCCGGCCACGATCAGGATCATCGTGCCGGGGAGCATGAAACTCGTGACGATCAGTGTGGCCTTGGGGACGGCCTTCGCCGCCTTACGGCGGGCGTTCTGCGCGTCGGTCCTGCGCATGTCGTTGGCGATCTGGATCAGGGTGTCCACGATCGGCGCGCCGAGCTCTTCGCCCTGCTGCAGCGCGGAGACGAACATCGACACCTGGTCGGACTCGTTGCGCCTGCGCAACTGCTCGAAGGCCTCGCGCCGCCCCATGCCCATGTCCATCTGGCGCAGGGTGATGTGCAGTTCGTCGGCCCACGGGCCTTCGTACTTCTCCGCCACGCGCTCCAGCGCCTGGCGGAAGCCGAGTCCTGCGGAGACGACGACGGCCAGGACGTCGAGAAAGTCGGGCAGGGTGCGTTCGATGTCCTCCTTGCGCCTGCTGATGGCGGCGCGCAGCAGCACATCGGTCCAGAACAGGCCGTACAGGAGGAAGAGAACGGCGAAGAGGACGTGGCCGTTCATCAGCATGCCCAGGGCCACGAGGGTGCCGAGGACGCCGTAGACGGCGCGGCGGGCGGCGTACCGGTCCACGGTGATGCCGCCGGGGTTGCCGGCCTTGTCCAGCTTGCGGCGTATCGCGTCCACGCGCCGGGGGCCCATGAGCCGCAGAATGTGCGGCGCGTAGCGCATGCCGAGGCGGTCGACGGCGGAGCCGGTGAGGGTGGTGCGGGTACTGCCGACCTCGAGGGCCACAGCGAGGTCGCCGGGCAGTTTGGCCTCGGCCCGGTACATCCGGATGCCGTGGAAGGCCCCGTAGACCGCGAGCCCGAGGACGGCGGCGAGTACGAGTCCCATGGTGTGTTCCCTCCCTACGGATTCAGGTCGTTCGGATTCCGGTGGTCCGGATACGGGTGGTTCGGATCCAGGTCGCTCCGATGCGGATCGGATGCGGATCAGATGCGGACACGCGTGAGCCGGTTGATCAGGACGAAGCCGAGCGCGTACAGCCCCGCCGCCACGACCACGGCGATCCGGCCGCCCAGCGCACTGGTCATGTCGTCGAGTGCGCCGTCTCGCATACCGTTGATGAGCAGCAGGAAGCCCATGCCGAGTACGGGAACGGCCACGGCGGTCACCTTGACCTGGGAGAGCAGGGTGGTGACCTCCCGACGGGTCTCCTTGCGCTCCTCCAGGGTCTCGGTGAGGTTGCGCAGCGACGTCACGATGGTGCCGCCGGCCCGGTTGGACAGGATCAGCGTCGAGACCAGCACGGTCAGTTCGCGTGACGGGAGCCGTTCGACGAGGTCGTCGAGCGCCTCGTCCAGCGAGCGGCCGAGGGCCAGCTGGTCGGCCACTCGGCGCAGTTCCTCGCGCGCGGGGTCGTCGAGTTCGTCCACGGCCATACCGATGGCGGTGCGCAGGGCGAGCCCGGCCTGGGTGGCGTTGGCGAGGACGCGGGTGAGCTCGGGCAGCTGGCTGATGAACGCCTCGGTGCGTTTCGTGCGCTGCCAGGTGAGAAAGCCGTTGGCGCCCCAGAGGCCGATGACGGCTGCGATCAGACCGAAGAACGGGGCGAAGACGGAGGCCATGACGGCGTACAGCGCCAGCAGGGCGGCGACGACGTAGACGACGTACTCGCCGGGGGTCAGCTCCAGGCCGGTTGCCGAGATGCTGCGCTCGATCCTCTTGCCGAGCCGCGTCCTGCGCAGCCGCCGGTCGATGCCGCTGAAGCGGCGGCGGCCGCTCTCGACTGCCGACGGCCCGGTCTGGGACATGCGTTCCACCAGGGCCTGCCGCTGCGCCCGGCCCGCGGCGTAGGTGACCGTACCGAGTACGGCGAGCACACAGCCGATCAGGGTGACGCCGAGCGTGAGGAGCGGGAGGTTGTCCATGGGAGGGGATGGCCTTCTCGGGTCGGCGGGCGGACGGGGACGGGTGACGGTCGGGCGGTCAAGCGGTCAAGCGGTCGGGCCGGTAGGGCAGTCGAGCCGGTAGCGCAGTCGGGCGATCAAGCGGTCGAGGTGCGCAGAGCGAGCTGTCCCTCCGACGCCGCGACGCCGAAGGCCGGGGGAATCGCCTCACCGGCCATATAGAGCCGGCCTGCGACCCGCCGCGGGAGCGGAAAGTAGGCGAACCGGCCGTGCACGCGCCCGTCCGCGGTCATGGGCCGCGCCTCGAAGCGGCAGACGGTGACGAAGCGGTAGTCCTCGCGCCCGTACGAGTCGACGACGGCGATCTCGGTGATCCTGCGTGTGCCGTCGGCGTGCCGGGTGAGCTGGACGACGATGTCGACCGCGCTGTTGATCTGGTCGTGGATGGCCACGAACGGCAGCTCGACCTCCGACATGGAGCTCAGGGTCTGCAGTCGCATCAGCGCGTCCTCTGCGCTGTTGGCGTGCACCGTGGCCAGCGAGCCGTCGTGGCCGGTCGACATCGCCTGGAGCATGTCGAGCGTCTCGCCGCCGCGGACCTCACCGACGATGATGCGGTCGGGGCGCATCCGCAGGGAGTTGCGCACCAGGTCGCGGATGGTGATGCGGCCCTTGCCCTCGACATTGGCCGGCCGGCTCTCCAGGGTGATGACGTGCGACTGCTGGAGCTGGAGTTCGGCGGAGTCCTCGATGGTGACGATGCGCTCGCCCTCCGGGATCAGCCCGGACAGCGCATTGAGCAGGGTGGTCTTCCCGGTGCCGGTGGCCCCGGAGACGATCACGTTGAACTTGGCGCGCACCAGCGACGCGAGCAGCATCAGGATGTGCTCGTCCAGGGAGCCGAGGTCGATCATCTCCTGAAGGGTGAAGGCCCGCGGGAAGCGCCGGATGGTGAGGATCGGGCCGGTCAGGGACAGCGGCGGAATGATGACGTTCACGCGCTCTCCACTGGGGAGGCGGGCGTCGACCATCGGATTCGCCTCGTCGACGCGCCGGTTGACGGTGGAGACGATGCGCTCGATCGTCTGCATCAGCTGTTCCTCGGAGGAGAAGCGCATGGGGAGCTGTTCGAGGCGGCCGCTGCGCTCGACGAAGACCTGATCGGGGCCGTTGACCATGATCTCGCTGATGGAGGCGTCTTCGAGGAGCGGTTCGAGGATGCCGAGTCCCAGGGCCTCGTCGACCACTCTGCGGATGAGCTGGGTGCGCTCGGCGGTGGACAGGACGGGGCCCTCGCGGCTGATGATGTGGCCCAGTACCCGCTCCAGCCGGGCTCTGCGGTCGGCCGCGGAGAGCGCGGACATCTCGGCGAGGTCGATCTCCTCGAGAAGTTTGGTGCGGTAGACGCCGACGAGCCGGCTCTCCTCGCTCTGCCCGCCCGTGGGCTCGGGGCCGTCCATACGCTTGATGCGCGCCTGCAGGCTCATGGTTCAACTCCCTCCTACTCGCCGGTCAGTCACCGTCACGACCCGGGTCGCGCGGCATGGTGGCGCTCTTGGTGGCCGTTCCGAAGTCGATGCCGACGACCTGCGGTATGTCGACCGTGACCGTGACCGTGACCTCGTCGCCGTTCACCGCCGTCTCGAAGCCGGCACCGAGCCAGGAGCTGATCGACGCCCGGCCGGCCGCCTCGGGGTCGAGCTGTGCATCGTCCTGGGACGCCACCCGGGCCGCGGCCCGCGCGGCGGTGCCGGCCTGCTGCGCCGCATACACCGCGAGGCCCACCTGCACCGCGATCATGGCGACGAAGAGCAGCAGGAACAGCCAGCCGCCGTACTCGATCACGGCCTGTCCCCGGTCGCGGCGTACCGCCTCCCTGCGCATGGCTCACTCACGCTCCAGCGCGGCGGCGGCCTCGCCGCGGACGGTGATCGGGAGGTCGAACCCGCCGGGGAACAGCAGCGGCACGTCCAGCCGTGCCTCTGCGGTCAGCAGGTCTCCCTGCGGCGCGCAGGAGATCCGGGTCGTCCACGAGCCGGGTACGTCCTCCTGTCCCGCTCGCTCGCATGCCGCGACACGGTTTTCCTCGGCCACCGTCCCCGCGCGGACCGCCTTGTCCGCGGCGTTCCCGGCGAGTACGAAGGTGTAGCCGACGAGGGCGGACTGCCACAGCACCGCGAGGGTCACCAGGATGATCGGGACCATGCCGGTGAACTCGATGACGGACTGGCCCCGGTCGTCCGCCGCCCGCAGCCGGCCCACCGCCCGCGCCGCGCTCACTTCGCCCGCCCCGGCCGACGGCCACCCGCGCCGAACGGTGCACGCTCGCCGCGGAAACGCCCGCCCGGCCGCTCGGAACCCTGGGCGTTCTTCACCAGCCCCAGTTCGCCCGCGAGGCTCCACAACGCCTGCTTGACGGTGGACTTGGGCTCCAGGTCCTGCAGCCGGCCGGCGTCGACGACCGCCTGCAGCTCCTTGAAGTTCGCCGGGACGGCGGCCCGCGCGACCCTGGTGGCGGTGATCTTCTCGACCAGCGAGGGCTGGATCTCCGTATTGCGCGTGTGCCGGTTGACGACGGTCACCGTCTCCTCCGCCTTGCGGATCTGCAGCCGGTCCCACAGCCGCACCATGCGCTTGGTGGCCCGTACGGTCACCACGTCCGGGGTGGTGACCAGCAGCGTGGTGTCCGCCATCTCGATGGCGGCCGCGTTGGCGGTGGTCATGTGTGTACCGCAGTCGATGACGACGATCTCGTAGCGGTGGCGCAGAGCGCTGACGATCTGGCGTACGAGGCGGTCACTGACGTCCTCGGCCCGCTCGCCCTCGGCCGGCGCGAGGAGCAGTCCGAGGCCCGTCTCGTGGCTGAACAGGGCGTCCTGCAGGACGCGCGGCGAGATGTCCTGGATGGCGGACAGGTCGGCGACGGACCGCCGGAACTGCACGTCGAGGTAGGAGGCGACGTCGCCGCTCTGCAGGTCCAGGTCGATGAGCGCCGCCGTGTGCCCGGAGGCCTGGGCGGCGAGCGCGAGCTGGATCGCGGTGACCGTGGTGCCGACGCCGCCCTTGGCTCCGCTGACGGTGACGACGGTGCCGCCGGGTCCGGTGAGGACCTCGGCGCCCTGGCCCAGATGGCGGCGCACGCCGGCGGACCAGCCGGCCGCCGACTGGATGCGCTGCGCCAGCACTTCGTACGACATCGGCAGCCCGACCAGTCCGCGGGCGCCGGAGTCCATCGCCGCCGAGTACAGGCCGGGACTGGCGTCGGAGGTGACGAGCACGACGCCGACAGCGGGGAAGCGCAGCGCCACCTCCCGGATGAGTTCAAGGGCGGGGACCGGGCCGATGCGTTCGTGGACCAGCACGACTTCGGGCAGTTCGTCGAGCGACTCGGCGGCCAGCCGGGCGAGTGTGTCGAGCAGGGAGGTCGAATCGCCCACCGGTGCGGCCGGTTCGGTGTCCGGGAGCTGGCCGAGCAGGGTGGTGACGGATCGGGCGGCGTCGGGGTCACCGACGGCGGGGAGGATACGGGTGGTCATCCGGACCTCACTTGTTCCTGTCTTCGGAGAGGTCGTAACTGCCCTCGCCGGGGCGGAGTTCCGTGGCGCTGCCGTCGGGGAGCAGGGCAAGGCGTACATGCTCGGCGAACGACTCGGCGTAGGCGACGCGCTGGGCGTCGGCGGTGTTCAGGGCGAATGTGATCGGGACGGCCTCGCTGGGCCCGTTGGTCCGCTCGCCGTTCCTCCGGTCCAGGGGGGTGAGCTCGCCGACGTCGATGACCCGGGCGCCCGCGACGATGATCCGGGACTGGTCCACCTCGCTGTTGTCGCGTGCGGCGAAGGTGGCGAAGATGTTGACGAGGCTGCCCGGCCTGATCTTTCCGGCCACGCCGGTCGCCGCGTCGATCATGATCGCGATCTCCTGCTGGCCGCTCTCGAGCTGCGGCTTCCTGACGATCATGTCGCTCTGCAGCAGCGAACCTCTGCGCAGCTGGGTGACGGCGATCCTTCCTTCGATCGCGTCGAGGTCGGTCACGGCGCTCGGCGACAGCCAGCGCTCGGGCATGGTGACCTTCTCGAACTGTCCTGCCGAAAGCGGCGTGTAGGGAGCGATGTCCGCCTTGACGCGGTACGCGGCGACCTCGGGCCCGACCTTGGCATTCACATCGCTGATCACCGAGAGCACGCCGGCGAACGCGCCGAAGGCGCAGAGTACCGAGAGCAGAAGGAGAAGTACGCCGCGGCGCTGCCGAGCATTCATGGGCGGGACAACCTCGTTCTAGGACGTGGACCGGGTCGGGAGCGGACAGGAAGCGGGAAACGGACCGGTGCAGGCCGGCGGCCCGGCCGCAAGGGTCTTGCGCGGACCGCCCGGGCGGCCTCTCACGACCCCTGGTGCGCAGCCGTGCCCCGGGGGAGGGCGCCGCGGGCGTGCGTGTGCTTCGGACCGGTGGCGAGCGGGGCCGAGCAGAATCCGCAGCGGTCACCGATCAGTTGGATGCCGCACCAGGAGCACACCTCTCGCCGTACGGACGAAACCAGTTGATGGAGAACGGAGATGTCCGGGAGGAAGGCGGCGAACTCGATCAGCCTGGCCGTGCCCCACCACCGGGGTGACTCGGCGGGCAGCTGGTGTTCGTGTACGCCGTGGACCTGCCAGGCGGGCGCGAGGGTGCCGGTGACCCAGTCGGACTGGAGCTGGCCGCGGGCGAGCACCAGCTGGGTGGCGAAGGCGGGCCCGGTGAGTTCTCCGGTGCCGATTCTGATCAATTGGGGCTGTGGGGAGGCGAGTACGCCGAACTGGGAGCCCGGCACCCATGACTTGGCGTGGGCCTTCAGGCTCACGGGGACCCGGTCGAGTCTGGCGACCGAGCCGAGCAGGGCGCCGGCGTAGACATAGTGGGCGAGCAGCCGGGCCGCGGAGGCCACGACTCCGGCGCTGAAGTCGCACAGCGACAGCTGGCGCATCTGGCGCACGAGTACGGCGACGCCGAGCGGCGGCAGGTCGAGCTTGAGCAGGGCGATCCGGTCGCTCTCGAGGACGGCGCGGATCGTGTGCAGCCGGCGCTCATGGGCTGCGGGGATGGACGCGGGGTAGAGGGCGATGACGGAGCCGTGCTGCTCCAGCAGCACGGTCGTCTCGGCGAGCGCGGCTTCCAGCGGCTGGGCGTCCGGCGGCTGGAGCAGGGCGGCGGTGGGCGTCTGGTGATCCGTCGGCGGTAGCACCAGGTCGGCGCTGGTGACAGCTATTGCGGTCGGCACGCTGACTCCCCGTTCAGCTCCGGACACCGGGGTCCCGGCGGCCGCAGTTACTTCTGCTCCGTGCTCCTGCATCAGCACTCTAACCACGAGTTCCCAGGCAGAGAACACCTTTCAGAACCGAGCGCCTCATCGTGCGTACGCTCCGCACAGGAAAATTCGGATGAAGCGGTCGGGAGTTGACCGCTGTTACACGAGGGTGAATTCGGAGCGGCGCGGTCCGCCCGGCGGCCGGCTCCGCCAGGGGTGACGGGAAGGCCCGTATACCGAACGCCGCCAGAGGTCTTGACAACCTTATTGGTCTGGACCAACTTAACGCCCAACGGTGGCCACCTGTCCGGTACTTCCCCGCCACCGTGTTCCCCTACCTTTCCCCACCCCTCCACACCCCCAACTCCCCCACCGGAGGCTGCAAGTGGACCCCACCACACGCGTACGGAGATGGATCGGCAGCGCCTTGGCGCTCGCCGTCGGCACCGGCCTGACCATCATGGGCACCGCGGGAACCGCGCAGGCCGCCGACGTCAACGTCGCGAAGAACTCGGGCTTCGAGTCAGGGCTCGCCAACTGGTCCTGCTCCGCCGGAAGCGGCGCCGCCGTCTCCTCGCCGGTGCACGGTGGAGCCGGCGCGCTCAAGGCCACACCGGCCGGCCTGGACAACGCCAGATGCACACAGACCGTGGCCGTAAAGCCCAACTCGACGTACACGCTGAGCGCCTGGGTGCAGGGCGGGTACGCCTACCTCGGCGCGACCGGCACCGGCACCACCGACGTGTCCACCTGGACGCCGGACAGCTCCGGCTGGAAGCAGCTGACCACCAGCTTCCGCACGGGCGCGAGCACCACGTCCGTCAACGTCTACACCCACGGGTGGTACGGCACGTCCCCGTACTTCGTTGACGACGTGTCCGTCTTCGGCCCGGACGGTGGCGGCGGCCCGGACCCGGATCCGGTCGTCCCGGCCACGCCCGCGGGCCTGGCCGTCGGCTCCGTCACCTCGTCGTCCGTCAGCCTGAACTGGACCGCCGTGAGCGGCGCCACCGGCTACAACGTCTACCGCGACGGCACCAAGGTCCAGTCGGCGAGCGGCACTTCGGCCACCGTGACCGGCCTGGCGGCGAACACGTCGTACAGCTTCCAGGTCACCGCGACCAACACGGCGGGCGAGTCCGCCAAGTCCGCGACGGTCACCGGAAGGACCAGCCCCACCGGGCCGAACCCCAACCCGTCGGTGCCCAAGCACGCGCTGACCGGCTACTGGCAGAACTTCAACAACGGCGCCACCGTGCAGAAGCTGCGCGACGTGCAGTCCCAGTACGACATCATCGCCGTGTCGTTCGCCGACTCGACCGCCACCCCCGGCCAGATCGTCTTCAACCTCGACCCGGCCGTCGGCTACGCGTCGGTGGCCGACTTCAAGGCGGACATCGCCGCGAAGAAGTCGGCGGGCAAGTCGGTGATCATCTCGGTCGGTGGCGAGAAGGGCAATGTCACCATCAACAGTGACGCCTCCGCGACCGCCTTCGCGGACAGCGCCTACGCCCTGATGCAGGAGTACGGCTTCAGCGGTGTCGACATCGACCTCGAGCACGGCATCAACTCGACCTATCTGACCAAGGCCCTGCGCCAGCTGTCGGCCAAGGCGGGCTCCGGCATGGTTCTGACGATGGCACCGCAGACCATCGACATGCAGAGCACGAACACGGAGTACTTCAAGACTGCGCTCGCCGTGAAGGACATCCTCACGGTCGTCAACATGCAGTACTACAACAGCGGTTCCATGCTCGGCTGCGACCAGAGGGTCTACTCGCAGGGCTCGGTGGACTTCCTGACGGCGCTCGCCTGCATCCAGCTGGAGGGCGGCCTCGACCCGTCCCAGGTCGGCCTCGGCGTCCCGGCGTCCACGCGCGGCGCGGGCAGCGGATACGTCGACCCGCAGATCGTGAAGAACGCCCTCGACTGCCTGACCCGCGGCACGAACTGCGGTTCCTTCAAGCCGTCGAAGACGTATCCGGGTCTGCGCGGCGCGATGACCTGGTCCACGAACTGGGACGCGACGGCCGGCAACGCCTGGTCCAACGCGGTCGGCCCGCACGTCCACAACCTGCCCTAGGGCCTCTCCTGCGGATCAGGCCGGAAGAAAGACCCCCGGTCACCCCGTCCGGCACCGGGCCCGTACCGCCGCTACCCCGGCGGTGCGGGCCCGGTGGCGTCCTGGGGTGTACGCGGCTCCGGCCGGATCCGGACCGGACACTCATCCATGAGCCGGTGGGCGGTACGCCAGGTAGTGGTGGAGTACGGGGCCCAGCTCGCCGAGCCACTGCGGCAGCATCTCCTTGCGGCGGGCGACGACCCGGCACTCGTAGAGCATGCCGCTACGATGGGCGACCGCCACCATGAGAACGGCTCCGGACGGGGCCGGCGCGAAGTGGACGGTGGCGATCACCGCCCATGGGAACTCCAGGGTCCGGCCGTTGATCTCCAGGGACACACCCGAGGAGTCGACGATGACGGAGTTGTGACGGTCGTGGGCGATGAACTCCGGGCCGTCGGCCGGGGGCGGTGCCGCAGGCGGCTGCGGCATCCCGTACGCGTGGCCGGGCACGGGTATGGGAGGACCGAAGCCGGGGGGCGCCGCGCCCTGGCTGTGCTGGTGGTGGGGGCCGCCGTATGTCATGGCCACCAGTATCGCCGCCCGGCACCCGCCCTCCTGCGTCAGAAGATGTCGGACCAGGGCTGGTCCATGACCTGCTTGACGGCCAGGACCAGGAACAGCAGGCCCGCGAGCGCCAGCATCGAGTTGCTCACCGTTCCGTTGCGCCATTCCCGAGGAGTGCGCTCGGAGTTGAGGAGCCAGATCAGTGTCAGCGCCAGGAACGGCATGAAGGCCGCGCCCAGGACTCCGTACGCGATCACCAGGCCGAAGGGCTCGTCCAGCCAGAGCAGGCCCATCGGCGGGAAGGTCAGCCACAGCATGTACGCGCGGAACGGCCATGACCGCTCGCGGCGGCCCTCGGCGACCTCCGCCACCGCATCCTCGTCGATTCCCTGCCGGGTGCGCTGGATGCGCTCGGTGAAGTCGGCGAAGAGCAGACTCACGCCGTGCCAGACGCCGACGAGGGCCGAGAAGGACGTGGCGCAGAAGCCGATGAGAAAGAGCTTGGCGGTGAAGACCCCGAACCGGTCCTCCAGGACGCCGCCGAGTTCGAGCAGGCCCTTGTCACCGGAGGCCAGCGCGATGTTCGAGGCGTGCAGCAGCTCGGCGCCGATGATGAGCATGGCGACGACGAAGACACCGGTGGTCGCGTAGGCGACCCGGTTGTCCAGGCGCATCATCTTCATCCAGGTCGCGTCGGTCCAGCCCTTGGAGTTGATCCAGTAGCCGTACGCCGCCAGGGTGATCGTGCCGCCGACGCCGCCGACGAGGCCCAGGGTGTAGAAGAAGGAGCCGTCCGGCAGGACGGGGGCGAGACCTGCGAACGCGGCGGGCAGATCGGGCGCGACGCGGACGGCCACGTACACGACGATCAGGAACTTGACGCCGATCAGGACGGTCATCAGCTTCTCGAAGCGCGCGTAGCGGTTGAACCAGACGAGCGCGAGACCGATGAGGCCTGCGGCGATCGCGAAGGTCTTGAGGCCGCCCGGCGTGTCCGGGAAGAGCGCGACCAGCGGCAGCGCGGTGGACGACATCGCCGTTGCGCCGTAGATGAATCCCCAGACGACGACATAGATCCCGAAGTAGACCGAGGTCCATCCGCCCAGGCTGCGCCAGCCGTCGAACATCGTGCGCCCGGTGGCCAGATGCCAGCGCCCGGTCGCCTCGGCGAGCGAGATCTTGACGATGCAGCCGACGATCGCCGCCCACATGAGCGTGTAGCCGAACTTGCTGCCCGCGATGAGAGTGGCAACCAGGTCGCCCGCGCCGACACCGGTCGCGGCGACGACGATCCCGGGGCCGATGTGTCTCCAACTCGCTTTACGGGTGGCCGGGGAGGCGGATTCGTCGGCGCTGCAGGTGTCGTCGGTGCTGTGATCGGTGGTGTCTGCCATCGCGACCGCCTTCCACTCGTCCCGGGACATGACGTGCGTCACTGGGCCACCAAAGCGGGGGCTGACGTGGTCGCGCAAGAACGCCGACCGCGCCGATTCTCCTCCGTTTTCGTGAAGGAACGGGGGAGCAGCGGATCCCGGGGCACGCTTCGACGACGGACAGGCGGTGCTGCGCGCGGGGGCGAGCACGGACGCGGAAACGTCCGCTTCCGGCCGTCCGGCGGCGCGGCACTGGGGTCGGCCGGTGCCCAGGCCGGTGCCGACTCGGCTGCGCGGCGGTAGGCGCCCCGTGGACACCCGATCGGCCGACACTTCGTCACCCGGCAGTGCATAGCTGGAGGGCACGCTTCCCGCGGGTTCGGCGGCGGACATCGGCCGTAACTGCCCGCCCCGTTCAGGGCCGAGCGCCCTGCCGCGGCCGCCTGACCGAAGTGCACCCTTGACCGGAGCATGCCAGGGCTCGACGATGTCCGCCAACAACCCGCACCACGCATGTCGCAAACTGAGCCATCCCCCACACCTCCCACCCAGGAGACAGCATGCGACTTCGCATTCGCGCGAGCGGACGGAAGGCCGCCACCCTCGCGGCCCTGCTGGCGCTCGCCGTGGCCGTGCCCCTCACGGCCAGTGCCTCGCCGCCGCCGGACTCGACCGCCCCCGTCGCGGCGGCCGAGACCGATGAGCAGACCAGGCAGTACCAGATCCACGGCCCGTCCACCGTCGCCGCCCGTACCGCCGTCGCGGCGACCGGTGTGTCGATCGACGAGGTCGACGACCACACGGTCGTCGTCAGCGCCACCGCCGCACAGGCCAAGCGGCTGCGCGCGCTCGGCCACACCCTGAAGGCGCTTCCCGCTCCACCCGACCGGCGGACCGCCGCGGAGGTCAAGCCGTTCGACTTCCCGTCGGCCGACTCGAGGTACCACAACTACGCCGAGATGACGGCTGAGATCGACCAGCGGATCGCCTCGCGCCCGAACATCATGAGCAAGCGGGTCATCGGCAAGTCGTACCAGGGCCGGGACATCGTCGCCATCAAGGTCAGCGACAACGTGGCGACGGACGAGAACGAGCCCGAGGTCATCTTCACCCACCACCAGCACGCGCGCGAGCACCTCACGGTCGAGATGGCCCTGTATCTGCTGCGCGAGTTCGCAGAGGACTACGGGACCGACTCGCGGATCACCAATGCCGTGAACGGGCGTGAGATCTGGATCGTCCCGGACCTCAACCCGGACGGCGGCGAGTACGACATCGCCACCGGCTCGTACCGCAGCTGGCGCAAGAACCGGCAGCCCAACACCGGTTCGTCGTACGTCGGCACGGACATGAACCGCAACTGGAACTACCGGTGGGGCTGCTGCGGCGGCTCCTCGGGCTCCACCAGCTCCGAGACCTACCGCGGCCGGGCCGCCGAGTCCGCACCCGAGGTGAAGGTGGTCGCCGACTTCGTCCGCAGCCGGATCGTCGGCGGCAAGCAGCAGATCAGGACGGGCATCGACTTCCACACCTACAGCGAGCTGGTGCTGTGGCCCTTCGGCTACACGACGGCCAACACCGCCCCCGGCCTGACACAGGACGACCGCGACGCCTTCGCCACCGTGGGCCAGAAGATGGCCGCCAGCAACGGGTACACGCCCGAGCAGTCGAGCGACCTCTACATCACCGACGGGTCGATCGACGACTGGCTGTGGGGCAGCCAGAAGATCTTCGGCTACACCTTCGAGATGTTCCCGACCAGCGTCTTCGGCGGCGGCTTCTACCCGCCCGACGAGGTGATCGAGCGCGAGACCAGCCGCAACCGCGACGCGGTGCTCCAGCTGCTGGAGAACTCCGACTGCATGTACCGCTCCATCGGCAAGGAGGCGCAGTACTGCACAGGCTGACGGTCACTCGTCGGTGAGAGGGCGCCCGGAGATTTCCGGGCGCCCTCCCGCGTATGACGGTGCGGCCCGCCGGCACGCGCTCACGGGGCACGTCAGCGGCGAGGAACAAGGGGGCTCTCCGAATCTGGGCGTGGCGGATCGCGGCACGGCGCTGCGGGGACGAGCGCCGTGCCGTGGGGGCGGGCGGAAAGGGGAACGATCAGCCGGGCAGAAGGCAGGGTCAGCCGAGGACTGCCAGGGCGTCGATCTCGATGAGCAGGCCGGCGGGCAGGCCGACATAGACCGTGGTGCGGGCGGCGGGGGCCACCGTCAGGTCCTTGAAGTAGTCGTTGTAGATCTCGTTCATCCCGGCGAAGTGGTCGACGTCCGTGAGGTAGACGCGGATCATCATCACGTCGTCCCAGCTCGCGCCGCCCTCCTGGAGGACGGACTCGACGTTGGCGAGGGTCTGGAGAGTCTGCTCGCGCAGGGTGGGACCGGCCGGGGTCGGCGCCCGGCCCTCGACGGCCGGCAGGAAGCCGACCTGCCCGGCGACCTGGAGGATGTTGCCCTTGCGCACTCCGTGGGAGAACTTCGCGGGCGGCGCGGTGTGGGTGCTGGGGGTGATCGCGGTCTTCTCGGTCATGCGGTGTCCTTGCCTGGAGCTGCTACTGGGGGGATACGGATCCTGAGTACTCCCGGCTGATCGCGTCGGCGGTACGGCGCACCAGCGGGAGGAGGGCGAGGAGTTCTTCGGCGGTGACGACGACATTCGGCGCCGAGACCGACATGGCGGCGACGGCCCGGCCGTCCGCACCGCGGATGGGGGCTGCGATGCAGTTGATGGACTCCTCGTGGCCGCCGAGGTCGGTGGCCCATCCCTGTTCGCGTACGACGGCGAGCTCCTCGAGGAAGGCCGCGGCGCCGGGGGTCGAACGGGATGTGTACATGGGGTAGTCGAGCTTCTCGGCGAGGGCCCGCCGCTCGGGCTCGGGCAGGTCGGCGAGCAGCAGTTTGGCGACGGCCGCGACGGTGATCGCGACCGGCTTGCCGATCCGCGAGTACATCCGGACCGGGTAGCGGCTCTCGACCTTGTCGATGTAGAGGACGTCGCTCTCCTCGTACACGGCGAGGTGGATCGTGTGTCCGGTCTGTTCGTTGAGCGCGACGAGATGCGGATGGGCGATCTCGCGTACGTCGAGGTTCTCGACGGCCTCCTGCGCCAGCGCGAAGAGGCGGGCGCCGAGGCGGTAGCGCTGGTCCTGCTGGCGGTAGACGAGGCCGTGCTCGTGGAGTGTGCGCAGCAGGCGCAGTGCGGTGGACTTGTGCACACCGAGACGTTCGGCCACCTGCCCGAGGTCGGCCGGCCCCTGCGCGAGCAGCGGCAGGATGCTCAGCGCGCGATCGACGGTCTGGCTCATGCGGTACGTACCTCCTCATCCGCGGCTGCCGACCAGCCGGGGCCGAGGTGAAGTGTCTCCCAGGCGCTGCCGTCCAGGTCGGCCAGCCGGTCGGCGTGTGCGCGGGAGGGGGGCGTTGCGAGGTCGCCGGCGACGGTGAGGGTGGCGGCGGCCATGAGATGCCCGTGCCGCAGCCGGTGATGCACGCTCAGTCCGCGCAGGGTGGCGGACAGGAACCCGGCGGCGAAGGCGTCACCGGCACCGACTGCCGCGACGACCTCCACGCGCGGGGCGGGGACGTGGGTGACGGTGTCGGGGGCGATTCCTGAACGGCCCCCCGGCGTCGGAGGCAGCACGAGGGAGGACGCGGAGCGGGCGAACACGGTCGCTCCCCGCGCGCCCTGCTTCACCACCAGCACCTCCGGCTCCGGCAACGCGGCCCTGATCGACGCCGCACCCCGAAGCCCCCATGCCTCCTCCGCCTCGTCCTCCCCCACGAACACGATGTCCGCGCCACGCGCGAGGTCCAGCAGCACACCGGCGCCGGACGGTGTGCGCCACAGCCCGGGCCGGTGGTTCACGTCGAACGACACCGGCGGACGGCCCGTCCGCCGTGCGGTGAGGTGGCGCATCAGGGCGAGACAGTCGCCGGAGAGCGCGGCGGTGATCCCGGACAGGTGCAGGATCCTGCCGGACCGTACGGCTTCTTCCGGCATGGTCGACAAGGACATCGCGGAGGCGGCGGACCCGGCGCGGTAGTACAGGACTTCGTGCGACCCGGTCGCGCGGTCGGCCGCCGTACGGAAGTAGATGCCGGTGGGGCGCTCCGGGTCGCGCTCGACGGCCGAGGTGTCGACTCCGTACGCCGCGATCGCCGCCACCAGGTGCTCGCCGAAGCCGTCCGCGCCGACCCGGCCGACCCACCTGGTCCGATGCCCGGCCGCGGCCAGAGCGCACGCCACATTGGACTCGGCGCCGCCGATGCCGCGGACGAAGGACGGCACGTCGGCGAGGCGTCCCCCCTGCGTGGGCAGGAACGTGACCATGGACTCGCCGAGACAGACGACGTCCACGGGTCCGTGCACGGTCGCGGTCATGTTCGCGGGGGCTCCTCGCTCGTCGGGCACCGGCCACCATTGACCCGGTGTCGGCTCGGATGTTAGACACCCATAAGCGATATACGCAATGGGCGTTGCGCATAGCGCAACGCGCTAGAAGGAGGCCACCATGCCCGCCGACCACGCCGGCAACGCCGACACCGCCGTCGAGCGGCTCGCGCAGCTGGCGAGCGAACGCGTCGACCACCGCTTCAAGGCACTCCCGCCCGACGCCGAAGGGCTCACCGTCGGCGAACTCGCCGCCGACCGCCGCAACCTCTTCACCGGCGGCTTCACCACCCCCGTCCTCGCCCTCTCCGCCGAGTCCCTCGAACACAATCTGGCTCTCCTGGAGACCTGGTCCGAGCGCCACGGCCTCGCCTTCGCCCCGCACGGCAAGACCTCCATGGCACCGCAGCTCTTCGAGCGCCAACTGGCGTACGGCGCTTGGGGCATCACCGCCGCCGTACCCCACCAGGCCCGCGTCTACCGCGCGCACGGGATCCAGCGGATCTTCCTCGCCAACGAGGTCGTGGACGCTGCCGCCCTGCGCTGGCTGGCGGGCGAGCTGGACGCCGATCCGGACTTCCGCTTCATCTGTTACGTCGACTCCGTGCGCGGCGTCGAGCTCATGGACGAGGCCCTGCGGGGCACCTCCCGCCCCGTCGAGGTCGTCATCGAACTGGGGGCGGGCGAGGGCGCCCGCACGGGGGTGCGCACCGAGGCCGGGTGCGCGGCCGTCGCGGACGCGGTCGCCGCCACCGCGACGCTCCGGCTGGTCGGCGTCGCCGGTTACGAGGGCGAGGTCCCGCAGGCCGACGGCGACCGGGTACGTGCCTGGGTACGCCGGCTGACCGAGCTGGCCGCCGACTTCGACAAGGCCGGACGCTTCGACGGCACCACCGAGATCGTGATCAGCGCGGGCGGGAGTGCCTGGTTCGACGCGGTCGCCGATGTGTTCGGGGAGATCCCCGAACTGTCCCGCCCCGCCCTGAAGCTGCTGCGCTCCGGCGCGTACGTCTCGCACGACGACGGCCACTACCGCCACCTCACCCCCTTCAACCGCCTCCCGGACGAGGGCGCACTGCGCCCGGCGTTCCGGCTGTGGGCCCAGGTCGTCTCGCGCCCCACCCCCGACCAGGCGTTCGTCAACGCGGGCAAGCGGGACGCCGCGTACGACCTCGATCTGCCCGAGGCACAGGTCGTCCGCGACGGCCGCACCGGCGAGATCCGCCCGGCGGACGGCATCTCGGTGAGCGGGCTCTCCGACCAGCACGGCTGGGTCCGCACCACTGCGGAGGCGGACCTGGAGGTGGGCGACTGGCTGGGGATGGGCCTGTCCCACCCGTGCACGTCGTTCGACAAGTGGCAGCTGATTCCGCTGGTCGAGGCGGACGGCACGGTCGTCGACTACATCCGTACGTTCTTCTGACCCGTGCGGGGTGCGTTTTCCCCGCGCCCCAGAACTCCCCTTACGCTCCCCCAGCGAGGCTGAAGCTGCCGGACAACTCCAGCCCGTGCGGGGGAGACCGAGGACACGGCCGAAGGCCGTACGGGGTTCCGGGGCCTGCCCCGGTTACGGGAAGGGCCGGGGAGGACCGCCCCCGCCGAAAGGTGGCGCCACCATGGATCTCGTCATCCGCGACGCCCGCATCGTCGACGGCACCGGCAGCCCGTCGTACCGCGCCGACGTCCGCATCCGCGACGGCCGCATCGCCGCGATACGCCGTGAAGGCGAACCCGCCCTCTTTGGGGCGCGCACCCTCGACGCGCACGGCCTCGCGCTCTCGCCCGGCTTCATCGACATGCACGCCCACAGCGACCTCGCCCTGCTGCGCGACCCGGACCATTGCGCGAAGGCTGCCCAGGGCGTCACCCTCGAAGTGCTGGGTCAGGACGGGCTGTCGTACGCGCCCGTCGACGACGCCACGCTCGCCGGGGTCCGCACGGCGATCACCGGCTGGAACGGCAACGGCTCGGACATCGACTTCGACTGGCGCACCGTCGGCGAGTACCTGGACCGTCTGGACCGCGGCATCGCCGTCAACGCGGCGTACCTGATCCCTCAGGGCACGGTCCGGATGTACGCGGTCGGCTGGGACGACCGTCCGGCGACCGACGCCGAGCTCGCACGGATGAAGCAGCTCGTCGCCGACGGCATGGAGCAAGGCGCGGTCGGCCTCTCGTCGGGCCTGACCTACACGCCCGGAATGTACGCGGACAACGCCGAACTGACCGAGCTGTGCCGGGTGGTGGCCCGCTACGACGGCTACTACTGCCCGCATCACCGCTCCTACGGCGCCGGCGCGCTCGAGGCCTACGAAGAGATGGTCTCCCTCACCCGTGCGGCCGGCTGTGCCCTCCATCTCGCCCACGCCACCATGAACTTCGGCGTGAACAAGGGCCGTGCGCCCGAGCTGCTCGCGCTGCTCGACGATGCGCTCGACGCCGGCGCGGACATCTCCCTCGACACGTATCCGTACACCCCCGGCTGCACCACGCTGGCCGCGATGCTGCCGAGCTGGGCGAACGAGGGCGGCCCGGACGCGGTGCTCGCGCGGCTGCACGACGATGCCACCGCCGAGAGGATCCGCCACCACCTGGAGGAGATCGGCTCGGACGGCTGCCACGGCGTACCGATCGAGTGGGACACGATCGAGATCTCGGGCGTGAGCGGGGTCGGGCACGCCGGCTACGTGGGCCGTACGGTCGCCGAGTCGGCGGCCGTACGCGGCGAGGTCCCGTGGGCCACCGCCCGCAGACTGCTGATCGAGGACCGCCTCGGCCCGACGATCCTGCAGCACGTCGGCCACGAGGAGAACGTCCGCCTGATCATGCGCCACCGCGTGCACACCGGCGGCAGCGACGGAATCCTCCAGGGCGACAAACCGCATCCGCGCGCCTACGGCACGTTCCCGAACTATCTCGGCCGGTACGCAAGGGAACTCGGCATTCTCTCGCTGGAGGAGACGGTGGCCCATCTCACCGGACGCCCGGCCGCCCGGCTGCGGCTGCCCGACCGCGGTCTGGTCCGTGAGGGCTACCGCGCCGACCTGGTCCTGTTCGACCCGGACACGGTGGCTGCGGGCTCCACGTTCGACGCACCGCGCACGCTGCCGGTGGGCATCCCGCATGTGCTGATCGACGGCCGGTTCGTCATCGAGGACGGCGTGCGCACCGACGTGCTGGCAGGCCGCTCCGTTCGTCGCGGTGCCGCCCGGCCCCCGCGCGCCTAGTTCACCCCGCGCGGGCGGAACTGGATGCTGATGCGCGGGCCCACAGGGCGCGCCGTCTTGGGGACGGCGTGCTCCC
This sequence comes from Streptomyces sp. NBC_00390, assembly GCF_036057275.1. Lineage (NCBI taxonomy): Bacteria > Bacillati > Actinomycetota > Actinomycetes > Kitasatosporales > Streptomycetaceae > Streptomyces > Streptomyces sp. NBC_00390. The sequence continues at coordinate 3,161,469 of NZ_CP107945.1, forward strand.
AGGTCCGCTGGCAGGAGCCGCCCATCACGATGAGATCGCCGTGCCCGAGCGGCCGGCGCACCGTGGTCCCGCCGCCGTGTCTCGGCCGCAGCACCAGATCGCGCGGGGCGCCGACGGACAGGATCGCAACCATGGTGTCCTCACGCGCACCACGCCCGATCCTGTCCCCGTGCCAGGCAACGCTGTCGTGACCGTCGCGGTAGAAGCACAGCCCGGCGGTGCGGAACGGCTCGCCGAGCTCGTCGGCGTAGTGCCGCGACAGGGCGGCGCGGGCCCGGCCGAGGACCGGATGCGGCAGGCGATCGTCCTCCCCGTAGTGGGCGAGCAGCCGGGGCACGGCCACCTCCCGCTCGTACATCCGGCGCCGCTCGGCCCGCCAGGGCACGGTGTCCACGAGGTCGTCGAACAGCGCGTCCGCCCCTTCGAGCCAGCCGGCCAGGCCGTCGATCCAGGCCCCGTCGCCGAGTACGGTCCGCCGCACACCGTCGAGCGGGCCGAGGAGGATCTCGTCGGTCTGGTCGAAGAGCGAACCCTGCAGATGCACTGCCATGCCCTCCAGCCTACCCCCGAAACCGAACACATGAGCTATTCGGCGCGCGGCGCCGCGCACGGCGGCCGCGAGGACATCGAAGAGACCGTTGGGGTCCGACTTTCGGTGTGATCCGTTACCGGCCTTCCCTTCCCGCGTTGAACGGGGAGTGAAGGCCGCAAACCCTGCGGCCGACCTGTCGTCTTGCAAGGAGAAGTTGATGTCGCGTATCGCGAAGGCAGCCGCTGTTCTCGCCGGGTCTGGTGCTCTGATCGCCGGCGGCGCCGGCATGGCCGCAGCCGACGCCGGCGCGGACGGTGCCGTTGCCAACTCCCCCGGTATCGCCTCGGGCAACGCCCTCCAGGTCCCGGTCCACCTGCCGGCCAACGTCTGCGGCAACACCGTGGACGTGATCGCCCTGCTGAACCCGACCTTCGGCAACGTCTGCTCGAACGCCTAGTCCGGTCATTGCACCAGGGCGGCTGAGTACCAGCACCCCGGAACACTGCGGCCTCCCCTTCACCACCGGGGGAGGCCGCAGTCATGTCCGGCCCCGGACCGGCGTCCCGTCGAGCCCCTCGGGACGACTTCCTCCCGCACGGCCACGGTTCACTCGGCCGTCGTGCCTCATCGGGAGGATGACGGGCTCGAAAGACCGTTCCGCCTGTCCCCCACCGCTCGACCCGAGCAGTGACTTCGCCGACGGGCGCGCGTTGGCGGTCGTATGGCAAGGATTTCCGCGCCTGCTCGATGGCAGCGCGTCCAGACCGGAACGGCCCCGGCCCCGGCGGCCGCACCGCCCGGCACCAGCCCGATCTACGAACAGCTGGCGCGGGAGTGGGCGGCAGCAGGCCGTACCCTGCCCGGCCGGCCGGACGCCGAGTGGACCCGGCTCACCCTGTTCCCTCCTCCCCCTGCGGACGGGGCCGAGACCGGACCCGTTCCCCCGCCGCCGCGCCGGGGCTGGCTCTACGACCGGCACACGGCCTGATCTCCCTGGCCGCCGGGGGTCCGGGGCCGGCACGCGCCCGGCGGGACAGGTGTCCCCGCGTTTCCCTTGCGACGACGACTCGTTACCCCTCACGACGGCGGAGAGCACCGCCGGGGAAAGGGATTCGAAACCATGAAGTACTCGAGGGCCGCAGCCGTCATCGCCGGTTCCGTCGTGGCGATGGGGGCGGCCTCGCCCGCTTTCGCCGCCGACACCACGCGCATGCCTGCCATGAGTCTCAGCGGTGGTCTCGACCGGGCTCTGGCCTCGGCTCCCGATCCCGGCCTGGGCGACGCGGAATCGACGGTCGGCTCGGTCGCCTCCACGGCCACCGGGCTGAACAACGTCAAGGGCAAGGCTCCGGAGCAGCTTCTCAGGACGGCGGCGTCGGCCACCCCGATGCTGGGCGGTGTCTCGCTCGGCGGCGCCGGCTGATGTCGCAGACCGCGAAGGGCCCCGGCAGCCGGACGGCCGCCGGGGCCCTTCGCCGTGCCCCTGAACGGGCGGCCGTTCAGCCGGTGGCGGTCCAGAAGTCCCACCACCGGGTCAGGATCAGCATGCCGATGATCCCGATCCACACCACCGGCGGCGCCCAGTGGAACTCCAGCAGCCCCCGGCGCAGCCCCTCGGGAACCCTGATGATGCGGTGCTCGATGTTGTGCAGGGTGACGTAGCAGAACATCACGATCGTGGCGACCCATGCCAGGGAGCACCACAGGCACAGCGCGTTGATCTCGTACAGCGACTGGTACTGCAGCCAGCCGCAGAAACCCACCCCGAAGAGAGTGCCCGCGTTCAGCCCGAGCCAGTACCAGCGCCGGTGGGTCGCGCCGGCCAGCAGGCCGGACCCGATGGCGATCACCGCCCCGTACGCCACCAGGCCGAGCATCGGGTTGGGGAACCCGAAGACCGACGCCTGTTCGCTCTTCATGATGTTGCCGCAGGAGACGACCGGGTTCAGACTGCACCCCGGCGTGAACGACGGGTCCTCGAGCAGCTTGAACTTGTCGATCGTGATCACCCACGCCGCGAGCAGTCCCGCCGCGCCCGTGATCACGAGAAGCCAGGCGAACCCTGGGGTGCCGCCGATCGCTTCGCCGCCCGGCCCCCGCGCCCTGCCCTTCTTGGCGGCCCGCCGCCTTCCTCGCTGTTCGACGGACAGACGTCCGGTCGTCGTGATTGTCATATTTCTTTCACCACTCGAATAGCGTGCTGGATTCACTTATTGTGCCTCAATTGGCGCAGCGATCGGGCCGGAAAATCCATTTCACACAAGCACCGCGAGGCGGCATTCGAGTGAATGTACGGAACCGGGCATGCGGGGAGGCGGTTGACCAGGCTGATCCACGATCGGGCACTCACAGCGAAAAGCGACAAGTGATCGAGAGACCATCCCCGCGCCGCCAGGCCCTGCTGCTCACCGGGGATCGGGCGCGCTCGGGACGCACACACGCCGGCATTCGAATAACGCAAAAGGCACGGGAGAACGAGAATTGTCCGGCCGCGGGAATCCCGGACCTCGTGCGTGAATTATCGTGCGGCATACGAGTGACTTTTCGGGGCGGCAGCGACCGGCCGGTTTCCCGGCGGGAATGAAATCGTTACTCGTTCCGCAGAGGCGCATGCCCGCAGCCAGTGCGCGGCTGCGCAGCACGACGGTCGTGACTGCGTACGGCGCCATTGCCGAAAGGATCAAAATGAACCGCATGAAGGCTGCAGCCGTTGTCGCAGGTGTCGTCTTGGCGCTCGGCGGCGCCGCGGCGCCCGCCATGGCCGACGCGGGAGCCGAGGCATCCGCCGTCGGCTCGCCCGGCTTCCTGTCGGGCAACGTCTTCCAGCTCCCGATCCACGCGCCGCTGAACCTCTGCGGCAACAGCCTCGGCCTGTTCGCCCTGCTGAACCCGGCCGTTGGCAACGCCTGCCTGAACGGCTGACTTTCACGCAGAACGGCCCTGTGGAGAAACCTCTCTCCCGGGGCCGTTCCGCTGCACTCCGGCGGTCACGGATTGCAGGCTCCAGAGCCCTGGCGGGGCTTCGTCCCGACCACGACGGTGGCATCGAGGTCCTCACAGACGACCACCCGCGGATCGAGCCCATGACGGGCGAACGCGGCCGATGTGAACGGAGCCTGACGCTCGCTCGTCTCGATGAGCAGGGCGCCGCCCGGCGCCAGCCACTGCCCGGCCCCGGCGGTCACCCGCCGCTGCACGCCGAGCCCGTCCGGCCCGCCGTCCAGAGCGACCAGCGGTTCGTGGTCGCGGGCCTCCGACGGCAGCAGCCCGATCTGGTCGGTGGGTACGTACGGGGCGTTGACGACGAGGACGTCGATCCGCCCAGTGAGCGCGGCGGGCAGGGGTTCGTACAGGTCCCCCTCGTACACCCGCCCGCCGGCCGCGGCGAGATTGCGCCGGGCGCAGCGGACCGCGGCGGGCTCGATGTCTGCGGCGTGCAGCTCACCCCGCCCGAGGGTCGCGACGACCGCCGCCCCCACCGCCCCCGAACCGCAGCACAGGTCCACGACCACTGCATCGCCGGGCGGGGCAAGCCTGACGGCCAGTGCGACGAGGAACTCGGTACGGCGGCGGGGCACGAACACCCCGGGATCGACGGACACCCGCATACCGCAGAAGTCGGCCCAGCCGAGAACGTGTTCGAGCGGCAGTCCGCTGACGCGCCGCCCGACCATGTCGGCGAGCTCGGCAGGGTCGCGCGCGGCGGACAGGAGCAGATCGGCCTCGTCCTCGGCGAAGACACATCCGGCCCCGCGAAGGGTGGTGACGACGGCGGAGCGGGTGAGGGTGAGCGAGGGAACCAGCATGGAAAGCCTTTCGGGTACCGAAGGGCACCCTCACGGTCACCTATGCCCGGTGGACCGCACGGCCGAGAGATGAGGGCACCCAGCCTGCTGTTGCGGTAATGGGTCTCACCTCCGGGGTTCGTCGCTGTACTGCTCGAAACTGTGCTGTTGGCAGACAGTGCTCAGGCGCTGCCTGAGCGGGAAGATTACCCGACCCTGAGCAGTCCGGCTCCTGATTTCGCCGGCCCGGCCGGCACCCGGACAGGGGCGAGGTCCCGGCCCTCTCGTCAAAGAGGGTGACCAGGGCAACACCTGCTCATGACGACGCTTGAATCGCAGGCAGGTGCCCCGCGGCGCAGCGCTTTCGAAGGGGCCCGGGGGCCCTCACCCCGAGAAAGAAACAAAGCGGACATTAGCGCCATGGGGTCGGCGGTCCGAAACACGGAGCGATCAATGTGCCGCCCCCGTAAGCTCACGGACATGCAGGTGATCCAGTCCACGAAGCTCGCCAACGTCTGTTACGAAATCCGGGGGCCCGTCCTCGAAGAGGCGATGCGTCTGGAGGCGGCAGGTCACCGCATCCTGAAGCTGAACACCGGCAACCCCGCCGCCTTCGGGTTCGAGTGCCCGCCGGAGATCCTCGAGGACATCCTGCGCAACGTCGGCTCGGCACACGGCTACGGCGACGCCAAGGGGCTGCTGTCCGCGCGGCGGGCCGTGATGCAGCACTACCAGACCAAGGGCATCGAGCTCGATGTCGAGGACATCTACCTCGGCAACGGCGTCTCGGAGCTGATCCAGATGTCGATGCAGGCACTGCTCGACGACGGTGACGAGGTCCTGGTCCCGGCACCCGACTATCCGCTGTGGACCGCGTCCGTGTCGCTGGCCGGCGGGACGGCCGTGCACTACCGCTGCGACGAGCAGTCCGAGTGGATGCCCGATCTCGCGGACATCGAGCGCAAGATCACCGACCGCACCAAGGCGATCGTGATCATCAACCCGAACAACCCCACCGGCGCGGTCTACGGCGACGAGATGCTGCGCGGCCTGACCGAGATCGCCCGGCGCCACAATCTGATCGTGTGCTCCGACGAGATCTACGACAAGATCCTCTACGACGGGGCCACGCACACCCCGACCGCCGCCATCGCCCCGGACCTGATGGTGCTCACCTTCAACGGGCTGTCGAAGAACTACCGCGTCGCCGGATACCGTTCGGGCTGGATGGCCGTCTGCGGGCCGAAGGCCCATGCCGCCTCGTACATCGAGGGGCTGACGATCCTCGCCAACATGCGGCTGTGCGCCAACATGCCGGCCCAGCACGCCGTGGCCACCGCGCTCGGCGGGCGGCAGTCCATCGAGCAGCTGATACTGCCCGGCGGGCGGATCCTGGAGCAGCGGGACATCGCGTACGACCTGCTGACGCAGATCCCGGGCGTGACCTGCGTGAAGCCCAAGGGCGCGCTGTATCTCTTCCCGAGGCTCGACCCCAAGGTCTACAAGATCAAGGACGACCGGCAGATGGTCCTCGATCTGCTGCGCACCGAGAAGATCATGGTCGTGCAGGGCACGGGCTTCAACTGGCCCGAGCCCGATCACTTCCGCATCGTCACGCTGCCCGCGGCGAAGGACCTTGCCCATGCGGTGACCAGGATCGGCGCGTTCCTCGACGGGTACGGGCAGCCCTGAGACAGGCAGATTCCGACAGCACTCAACTTTAGACTCAATCCAATGTAGGATGGTCTCCTGACCGTGAGCAGGAGGCCATCCCCCATGTACGAGCCGATCCGCACCAAGTCGGTCCACTCGATGGCCGACGCCCCGCAGTACCCCCACCGCACCCGCGAGGAGGAGCTGGACATCCAGCTCGCCGGACATCTGGCCGCTCTGCTGGCCGTCACCGACGAGCTGGGGCTCGGCCGGCAGGGCGATCGCATAGCCGAGCAGGTGGCCCGGCTGCGCGGGGCGCCGCCCGCGCGGCACGCCGCGCTGGGCCACGCCGATACCGCGGCACTGCACAACCGCGCGCTCGCCCTCGCGGGCCGCGCACTCGTCGTCGCCGCGTCCCGCGCGGACACCGCCGCCGCGATCCTCGCCGCTGAGCGCATGGACGCGCACACCGCCGCCCTGCGCGACTCCCGGCTGGTCGGCGCCCCCTGACGGCCCCGGTCCGCGGGCCGTCGTAGGCGCGCGGACCGGGTGCCACCCACCCAGGCGATCACCACTCAAGCGGCCCGTTGCACCGGTGCCGCAGGGACTTCACCCGCCGTCCACCTCCCTTCGCCCGGAATGTGGGTTTCCGCGAGCACTCTGCTCTCGTGAGACGCATCGCAGGAATCGTCCTGGCGGTGCTGCTGATCGGCGGTGTGGCAGTCGCCGTCGTCGCAGGCCGCGAGAGCCAGGACACGAGCACGGCAACGAGGACCGTGCAGGGAGTGATCGGGTCGGAGAAGGCCGAGTTCTTCGCCGACCCTCAGGTGGTGAAGGCCCTGACTGCCAAGGGATTCACCGTGCGGACCGAGACCTCCGGGTCCTGGGCCATGGACCAGCAGGCCCTGGACGGGAAGGACTTCGCGTTCCCGTCGTCCAAGGCGCCGGCCGACCAGCTGCAGCGCAAGACGAAGATCCAGGACGGTCCGATCCGCCCCTTCTACTCGCCGCTCGTCGTCGTCGCGCACCGCAATGCCGCGGAGGTGCTCGCCGGCAACGGGCTCGCCACGCTGCGCGGCAGGTCGACCGGGACGCTGCGCATGGAGCCGTATCTGAAGGCCGCGCAGGCAGACCGGACCTGGCAACAGCTCAAGGGCTCTGCCGGGCATGCCGAGTTGACCGGGACCGTGTTCATCACGAGCACCGATCCCGTCGCCTCCAACTCGGGTGCGCTCTACCTGGCCGCGGCCTCGTACGTCGCCGACGGCGGCAAGGTCGCCGCCAACGACGCCGCACTCGACCGGACCGCGCCACTGCTGAAGAAGCTGATCACCGTTCAGGGCGCACAGCAGACCAGCAGCGACGCGCCGTTCCGGGACTTCATCAGCGGCGTCGGAAATCTGCTGGTGCTCGTGTACGAATCGCAGGTGGCCTCGCTGCTGCTGCAGAAGCAGGACGTGGGAGACCTCGTCGTCCTCTACCCGGACACCACCGTCTCCAGCGACCACACGCTCGTACCGCTCACCGAGAACGGGCGCGCGCTCGGCGAACTGCTCGCCTCCGACTCCCGGTTGCGCGAACTCGCGGTACGGCACGGGTTCCGGCCGCAGGGCGCGGCCGCCGAGTTCAGCGCCGCGACCACCCACCACGCCGACTTTCTCAACCAGAAGCTGGCCGGGGTTCGCCAGGCGCCCGTGCCGACCGCCGAGGTACTGCACGCGATGGCGCGGCGGACCCGGTCCTAGGGGGATTTCACAATGACCGAACAGCAGAGCGCGGACGCGCTCGTCCTCACACCACCGGAGCCGGTCGCGCCGGTCCGCTCGGAGCAGGCGTCCGGGCTGGTCCCGCTCGACGACACCGTACGCACGGAGATGACGCGTCGCGCCGCCGACTACGTCGCGTCGCTGGCCGGACTCGACGCCCGCTCACCCGAGTTCGCGACCCGTATCGGCGAGATCGCCTCACTCGGAGCGGCCGACATCCGAGGCGCGGCCCAGCAGTCCAACCGGATGCTGGACCGCACCGTGCGCTCGCTGTCCTCCGACGGCGAGGACGCCCAGGCCCGTGTCGGCTCCTGCCTTGTGGAGCTGCGCCGCACCGTGGAGGACCTCGACCCGCGCGACACCCCGGGGAGAGGGGCGCGCCGGCTGCTGGCCAGGCTGCCGGGCGGCAACAAGCTCCGGGACCATGTGGCCAAGTACGCCTCCTCCCAGGCGACGCTCAACAAGATCGTGGGTTCGCTGCGCGGCGGCCAGGACGAGCTGCGCCGCGACAACGCCGCGCTGCACACCGAGCGGGCCCGGCTGTGGGAGACCATGGGCAAGCTCCAGGAGTACGCGGTGCTCACCGAGGCGCTCGACGCGGCGGTCGTCGACCGTATCGCGTCCGTCGAGGCGACGGACCCGGCCCAGGCGGACGCGCTGCGGGCCGATGTGCTCTTCCCGGTCCGGCAGAAGCACCAGGACCTGCTGACCCAGCTCGCGGTCTGTGCCCAGGGCTACCTGGCGATGGACGTGGTACGCCGCAACAACGACGAGCTCATCAAGGGCGTCGACCGTGCCGCCACGACGACGGTCTCGGCACTGCGGATCGCCGTCATGCTGGCCTCCGCCCTGGACAGCCAGGGCAAGGTCACCGAGCAGGTCAACACCCTGCGCTCGACGACCGAGGACCTGATCCGCGGCAACGCGGAAATGCTCGCCACCCAGAGCGGCGAGATCCAGCGCATCGCGGCGGACCCGGCGGTGGGCGCCGAGACGCTGCGCACGGCCTTCCAGCAGATCTACCGGACGCTGGACGCGATCGACACGTACAAGGTCCGGGCGACCGAGGCGATGGCGGCCACGGTCGAATCCCTGACCGGCGAACTGCAGGCGGCGAGCGCCTACTTGGAGCGCACCCGCACGGCGAACGCGCTCGAGGAGGGCCTCGCATGAACGGCTCCTTCGTGGCACGTCTGCGCAGAGCCGCGGCCCGCGCCATCGGCCACCTGACTCCGGACGTGCGGTCCGGGCGCCGCCGCGCACGCGGCGTGGTGTGCATGCTCCTCGGTGTCGCTCTCGCCGGCGGGTGCACCAGCAGCGGCAGCGGCAAGGACAGGAAGGTCCCCGGCCGGAGCCCGGTCACCCTGCGCGTCCTCGCCTCCAGCGAGCTCGAGGACATGAAGCCCGTCCTCGAGGCGGCCCGCGAGGCGACCGGGGTCACCGTGGAGGCGACCTGGAGCGGCACGCTGGACGCCGTCGAGCAGATCGCGTCGGGGAAGGCCGACGGGAAGTACGACGCCGTGTGGCTGTCGTCCAACGACCATCTGCGGCTGCGGCCCGGCACCGGTCCGCGGATCAGCTCCGAGACACCCGTCATGACCTCGCCGGTCGCGATCGGCGTGCGCACCCGGGCAGTACGCCGGCTCGGGTGGCGGCCCGAGGACGTCACCTGGACCCAGATCCACCGCGCCGTCGCCGACGGAAGGCTCACCTACGGGATGACCGACCCCGTCCGCTCCAACTCCGGTTTCTCCGCCCTGATCTCCGTGGCGTCCGGCCTGTCCGGCGCCCAGTCCGCGCTCACCGAGGCGGACGTGCGCAAAGCGACCCCGAAGCTCAAGGAGTTCTTCGCCGGGCAGCAGCTCACCTCGGGCTCGTCGGGATGGCTGGCGGCCGCGTACACCCGCCGCACCACCGTCGACGCGCTCGTCAACTACGAGTCCGTCCTGCTGTCCATGAACCGCGAGAGCCGCGCCGGGCTCACCGTCATCCGGCCCAAGGACGGAGTGGTGAGCGCCGACTACCCCTTCACGCTGCTGGCGTCCGTCCCGGCCGAGGCCCGCGCCGCCGGGCGGGCCCTGACCGAGTATCTCCGCGGCACCGAGGCCCAGCAGGCGATCACCGAGCGGACACTGCGCCGGCCCGTGGTCGCCGGGGTGAAGCCGGCCGCCCCGCTCGCCGCCGGGATCCGGCGCGAACTGCCCTTCCCCGGCACCCGGTCCGTCGCGGACGGGCTGCTGGACGCGTACGAGAACAAGCTGCGCCGCCCGTCGCGCACGGTGTACGTCCTGGACACCTCCGGCTCCATGGCGGGTGACCGGCTGCAGCGGCTCAAGGACGCGCTGACCGAGCTGACCGAGGACTTCCGGGACCGGGAGGAGGTCACGCTGATGCCCTTCGGATCGGCCGTCAAGCAGGTCCGTAAGCACACGGTCGACCCCGCCGGTCCCGACGAGGCACTGAGCGCGATCCGCGCCGACGCGGCGCGGCTGAGCGCCGAGGGCGACACCGCGGTCTACAGCAGCCTGCGGGAGGCGTACGAGCACCTGGGCAGCGCGGACTCCACGAAGACGTTCACCTCCGTGGTTCTGATGACGGACGGCGAGAACACCACGGGCATCGAGGCAACGGCCTTCGACGCGTACTACCAGGGGCTGCCGGCCGACCGCCGCCACACGCCCGTCTTCCCCATCCTCTTCGGTGACTCCGACCGCGCGGAGCTGGAGCACATCTCCGCCCTCACCGGCGGCCGTCTCTTCGACGCGACGACGGGAACGCTGGACGGCGCATTCGAGGAGATCCGTGGCTACCAGTAGGAAGGCGCTCGGCTGTCTCGAGTCGCGCAAGAACCTCACGGGTTGCGCGTTCGGCATCGCGGGCCTCGCCCTCACTTTCACCGGACTGGCGGGCGCCTACTGGCCGTTCGTGATCGCCGGGCTGTACGGGGCGGGCGCGCTGGTCGCCCCTCCTGAGCGCCCGCCGGCCCCGGACTTCCCCGACCCGGCCGAGCAGCTCGACGCTGTGCGCACCGACCTCGCGAGGCTGCGCGTCTATCTGGCGTCCGTCGAACTGCCGCCCGCCGCGGCCGGCCGGCTCACCGAGCTGACCGACCTGCTCACGGCGCTGCTCGACCCCGGCTGGGTGGCGCAGGTGCTCGCCCAGGCCCCGGAGGGGGTGCACGCCCTGGCCCGTACGATCCGCCAGGACATCCCGGAGTCCGTCGACACCTTCGTCCGCACCCGCTGGTGGACCCGGCTCACTCCGGGCACGGAGCCGCCGGAGCGTCATCTGGAGCGGCAGCTCGGGGTGCTGCACGCCGAGGCGGAGGCGCTCGCCGCGGCGCTGAGCGAGACGGAGTCCCGGCGGCAGCAGACCCACACCCGCTATCTGGAGGAGCGTGGCGGGTTCGCCTCGTAGTCCCACGCCCCACCCACGCCCGGCGCCCCGGGAAAGTGCCCCGAAAAGGGTTCGGCCCCCGAAGCCGGTGAGGTGGCTTCGGGGGCCGGACGCGGCGGGCCGGTGTTGACCCCACAGGTCAGGGCGGAAGTCGGGCAGGCCCGCCGCGTTGGTCCTGCGCGAGCGGATCAGCCGAGCCGGGCGACCAGCGCGCGGTACTCGTCCCACAGCTCCTTGGGCGTGTGGTCACCGAAGGTGTTGAGGTGCTCGGGGACCAGGGCGGCCTCCTCGCGCCACACGTCGGTGTCGACCTTGAGCAGGAACTCGAGGTCCTCCTCGGCGAGCTCCAGGCCGTCGGTGTCCAGGGCCTCCTTGGTCGGCAGGATGCCGATGGGGCTCTCGACGCCCTCGGCCTTGCCCTCCAGGCGCTCCACGATCCACTTCAGGACACGGCTGTTCTCACCGAATCCCGGCCACACGAACTTGCCCGCGTCGTTCTTGCGGAACCAGTTGACGTAGTAGATCTTCGGCAGCTTGGACTGGTCCGCGTCCTTGCCGACCTTGATCCAGTGGGCCATGTAGTCGCCCATGTTGTAGCCGCAGAACGGCAGCATCGCGAACGGGTCGCGGCGCAGCTCGCCGACCTTGCCCTCGGCGGCGGCGGTCTTCTCGGAGGCGACGTTCGCGCCGAGGAAGACGCCGTGCTGCCAGTCGAACGACTCGGTCACCAGCGGGACGGCCGAGGCGCGGCGGCCACCGAAGAGGATCGCCGAGATCGGCACACCCTTCGGGTCCTCCCACTCGGGCGCGGCGATCGGGCACTGCGAGGCCGGCACGGTGAAGCGGGCGTTCGGGTGGGCGGCCGGCGTCGCGGACGCGGGCGTCCAGTCGTTGCCCTTCCAGTCCGTGAGGTGGGCCGGGGCCTCCTCGGTCATGCCCTCCCACCAGATGTCGTTGTCGTCGGTGAGCGCGACATTGGTGAAGACGGCGTTGCCCCACAGGGTCTTCATGGCGTTGGCGTTGGTGTGCTCGCCGGTGCCGGGCGCGACACCGAAGAAGCCGGCCTCGGGGTTGATCGCGTAGAGCCGGCCGTCCTCGCCGAATCGCATCCAGGCGATGTCGTCGCCGATCGTCTCGACCGTCCAGCCGGAGATCGTGGGCTCCAGCATGGCGAGGTTGGTCTTGCCGCAGGCGGACGGGAACGCGGCGGCGACGTACTTGGACTCGCCCTGCGGCGGGGTCAGCTTGAGGATCAGCATGTGCTCGGCGAGCCAGCCCTCGTCGCGGGCCATGACGGACGCGATGCGCAGGGCGTAGCACTTCTTGCCGAGCAGGGCGTTGCCGCCGTAGCCGGAGCCGTACGACCAGATCTCACGGGTCTCGGGGAAGTGCGAGATGTACTTGGTGGAGTTGCACGGCCACGGGACATCCGCCTCGCCCTCGGCGAGCGGCGCGCCGAGGGTGTGGACGGCCTTGACGAAGAAGCCGTCGGAGCCGAGCTCGTCCAGGACCGGCTGACCCATACGGGTCATGGTGCGCATGGAGACGGCGACATAGGCGGAGTCGCTGATCTCGACGCCGATCGCGGAGAGCGGGGAGCCGAGCGGACCCATGCAGAACGGGACGACGTACATCGTCCGGCCCTTCATCGAGCCGCGGAAGATGCCCTTCTCGCCGGCGAAGATGTCCTTCATCTCCGCGGGGGCCTTCCAGTGGTTCGTGGGTCCCGCGTCCGCCTCCTTCTCGGAGCAGATGAAGGTGCGGTCCTCGACGCGGGCGACGTCGGTGGGGTCGGACGCGGCGTAGTACGAGTTCGGGCGCTTGATCGGGTCGAGCTTCTTGAACGTGCCCTTGGCCACGAGTTCCGCGCAGAGGCGGTCGTACTCGGCCTCGGAACCGTCACACCAGACGACGCTGTCCGGCTGCGTGATTGCTGCGATCTCGTCGACCCAGGAGATCAGTTCCTGGTGGTTGGTGGGGACGCTGCCGGGAGCCGCGTTGTCGCGCGCCACGATTGCTCCTAAGTGAGGGGTATGAATTTTGTTGCCCCGTGGGGGCTGCGACCCGGACGCTTCGTAGGCGCTCATCCGGTGCCGACCGCACTCATCTGATCATCGGTGCCTAATGCGCATATGTCCAGAGGACCTCTCACGTGAGCATCGCCACTCGGGAGTGTTACCTACGGTTGCGTAGGTAACATTCCGACCATGACTGCAGCAGCACCCGATGTGACCGAGATCGACCCGACGCCCGTCAAACCGCGGCTGCGCGGGTGGCTGCACGCCGGGATGTTCCCCGCCGCCCTGGTGGCGGGCGTGGTCCTCACGGCACTCGCCGACTCGACGCGCGGCCGGATCGCCTGTGGCATCTACGCACTGACAGCCTGCCTGCTCTTCGGCGTGAGCGCGCTCTACCACCGGGGCACCTGGGGCCCGCGTGCCACGGCCGTGCTCCGTCGGCTCGACCACGCCAACATCTTCCTGATCATCGCGGGCACGTATACCCCGCTGACGCTGCTGCTCCTTCCCGACTCCACCGGTCGGGTACTGCTGTGGGCGGTCTGGGCGGCAGCGGTTGCGGGAATCGCGTTCCGGGTCTTCTGGGTCGGCGCGCCCCGCTGGCTGTACACCCCCTGCTACATCGCGATGGGCTGGGCCGCCGTCTTCTTCCTTCCCGACTTCATGCGCGCCGGCGGGATCGCGGTGCTGGTCCTGGTGATCGTGGGCGGGTTGCTGTACAGCGCCGGCGGAGTGATCTACGGGATGAAGCGGCCGAACCCCTCACCGAAGTGGTTCGGCTTCCACGAGGTGTTCCACTCCCTCACGCTCGCGGCGTTCATCGTCCACTACGTCGGGATCTCGCTGGTGGCCTACCAGCACTCCTGAGCCCCTGAGCAACGACGAAGGGCCACCAGGACGACACGGTCGTCCTGGTGGCCCTCGACTTGCGTCCGCAGTGAAGACCTGCTGCGGGTCCGGGCTACCGGCGCTGGGGTACATCCCCCTTGGCGCAGGCGACGCCGTCGCGGTTCGGATCGATCCGCAGGGGGTCGTCCTCGCCGTTCACCTTCAGGCGCCCGTAGTCATGCGCCTTCAGCCAGCCGCACCGCGCCGCCGCCGTCGCCTTGACCTTCTTCGGGAAGACCGTCGGGACACAGACACCCGCCGAGCCGTAGTGCCGGTCGCAGCCCGCGATCTGAGGACTGACGGGGACCGAACCCCGCTTCTTCTGCGCCTTCCTCGGCGCCTTCGCCAGCTCGTCCGCGAAATCGTGGACGTGCGCCGACGGGGCCTTCGCGGCCGCCGCCATCGCGGAGGGCCCACCCAGATGCACCCACTTCGCCACCGACGGAATGCCGTTCGCGTCCACCGCGAAGAGCATGTACCAGCCGGGTGGCGCCATGTTCGGATTGCTGGTGACATTGAGGTCGATGTTGTTGCCGTCGACCGTCATCGGCAGATCCACGAACCGCTGGTTGGGGTCCGACGAATGCGTCACCGCCGCCGGACGGATCAGCTCCGCCTTGGCGATCGGCCGGTCGACCGTGATCCGCTGAGTGTCTCCGTACGTCCACTCCCCGTCGATCACCGAGGTGATCTGAGGCCGGGGGCCCTTGAGGAGATACGGCGGGGTGTAGACCGACACACTGTGGTTGTACGTGCCGTTGCCCGGGTTGTCCCCCACGGACATCACCCGGCCGTCGGGCAGCAGGAACGACGAGGAGTGGTACGTCCGAGGGATCGGGTCGGTGGCGAGTCCCGACTCCCAGGTGTTGGTCGCCGGGTCGAAGAACGACGCCTCGTACACCGGATCGGCCCGGTCGTGCAGACCGCCGCCGGTCTCGAAGACCTTGCCGTCCGGCAGCAGCACCGCGGAGACGAACATCTTGCCCTCGGCCCCGGTCTGCGGCCGCCGGCCCTGGCCCTGGTCGACCTCGCCCTGCGGCAGCAACGGCCCGGGCGTGTACGCCGGGCTGGGCTGCTTCAGGTCGATGATGTCGGTCAGCCGGTTGGCGACCGGGTTGGTCTCGTTGTTGCCGCCGCCGACCGTGAGCACGCGCTGGTCCTGGGCCGGCGGCAGCAGCACGCTCGCCGACTCGTCGCGCTGGTCCTTGTTCTGCAGACCCGGCACATCGGTGATGGTGTTGGCGGTGTAGTCGTAGATGGAGGCGCCGCTGCCCTGGGTGCCGTTCCCGAAGACATGGCTGCCGGAGTAGAAGAGCCGGCCGTCCTGCATCAGGATCATCGACGGGTACAGGCCCCAGAACGACCACGTCTGATTGACCTGCGACAGCGGCAGCCACTTGTTCTGCGCCGCGGAGAACAGCTCGGCGGTCACATTGCCGGTGGAGTCCTCCTTGAGACCGCCGAAGGAGATCACATCGCCGTTGCCGAGGATGGTCGCCGACGGGTACCAGTGGCCGCCGTTCATGTCATTGGTACGGGTGTAGGTCTCGGTCGCCGGGTCGAAGACGAACGAGTCCTTCAGGCCCTGGTAGCCGATCGTGCCGTCGGCGGACGGGTAGCCCTTGTTGCCGCTCATGACCAGCACCTTGCCGTCCTGGAGCTGCACATGGCCGGCGCAGAACATGTCGACAGGGGTGGGGATCGTACGGAACGTGCCGTCGGCCGGGTCGTAGATCGCCGAGGTGAACGTGCCCGCCTCGAACAGCGACTCGTCGTTGCCGGAGCCCGCGATCACCAGCACCTTGCCGTTGTGCAGCACCACCGAGTGCATCGAGCGCACCGGGTTCTGGACCGGCAGGACGTCCCAGCGGCCCTTCAGGCACTCCTCGGGGGTGCCCGTGCACTGCGGCTCGGGCGTGGGCAGCGCCACCTCCTCCATGACGTAGTCGTCGGTGGTGACCGAGCCGGTGCCGTACACCGACACGCCCCAGGCGATCCGGTCGGTGCCCTGCGGAACGGCAGGGGTACGGACCTCGGCGCGCTGGTAGCCCGCGCTCATCTCGAGCGTCTTGAGATCGGTCCAGTACTGCCAGCCCGCCGTCGTGTCGTGCCGGAAGAGAGTGACGGAGGTGTCGGGCGTCGTGGACTTGTACCAGAGCGAGAGGTCGTACTGCCTGTCCGGCGTCACCCTCGGAGCGCAGACCGAGTCCTCCATGATGAGCGCCTTGCGGTCACCGTCGACCCGCCGGGTCAGCGACACCTTCATCGCCTTGGTGCCGGAGTGCGCGTCGGAGACGGTCTCGAAGGTGAAGTCGTTGTCGCCCCAGCCCGACTTCTTCCAGCAGGCCGGCATGTCATCCGGGCCCGGCGTCTCGAAGCCCGGGTTGTTGATCAGGTTCGGCGGGCCGGCGGACGCCTGGGGTGCGGAAATCAGCAGTGCCGTGGTCATGGCGCTCACAGCCAGCAGCGCTGTTCTGCGGCGGCTGCGCCCGCTCCCCGGGCGGCGGCTTCTCCGGATCGGTGGTGACATGGCAGATCCCTTCCGTGCGGCTCTTCCCTGCGGTGGTTCGGTGGCCGTCCGGTTCCGCGACGGCCATGCGGTGGTTCGGGGGAGGGGGGCCGTGGGGGGCTCAGCTGCCGTGGGGACAGTGACCGTGGGGGTCGGTTGCTCGTGGGGGTCAGTGGCTCGCGGGCTCGCTGCCCACCGCCTGCGCCTGCGGGGCAGCGGCGCCACGCCGGCCGGTCCGCGGGGCGGACTTCTTGCGCGGCAGGTACACCAGCGCCTCCGTCGCCGCGAACCGCAGGACGAACGTGGTCAGCAGCGCCAGCGCGGTCGCGGGCAGCACCGCCATGTCCATCCGTCCCACGAACAGCGCGATGAGCGGGATGCGCAGCAGCAGATCGGCATTGGCGAGCAGCGCGAACCTGCCCACCCGGTCGGCCCAGTGCCGGTGGCGACGGCGGTCGCGGAACAGCAGCACCTCGATGAGAAGGAAGTTCCAGACCACACCGAACTGGTTCGCGACGATCTCGGCCGGCAGATAGTGCATACCGGCACCGGTCAGCAGATGGAGTCCGACGAGGTTCGGTACGAAACCGGTGAGGCCGATCAGTCCGAAGACGAGCATCCGGGCCACCGGCGACGCCGTGCGCAGCCCGACGAGATGCCCGAGGAAGCGCATCCCCTCCTTCGCCGTCGACTTGGACTCGCCCGCGAACCGGTCCTGGAAGACGAACGGCACCTCGGCCACCGTCTCCGGCCGGCAGCGCACCGCGAGCTCGAGCAGGATCTTGTAGCCGAGCGGCCGCAGCACGTCGGCGGTCACGATGCTGCGCCGGATGGCGAAGAAGCCGCTCATCGGGTCGCTGACACCGCGCAGCCGGCGCGGGAACAGCGCCTTGGTGAGCCAGGTCGCGCCGCGGGAGACCGCGATGCGATACCCGCCTGCGAGTCCCTCGCGGCTGCCGCCGCGTATGTAGCGGCTGGCGACGACAAGATCCGCACCCGACCGCTCCCCCGCGGCCACCAGTTCCGGTACGAGGGCGGGCGGATGCTGCAGATCGGCGTCCATCACGACGACCCAGTCGGAGCCCGCGCCCTTCATCCCCTCGACGACCGCGCCGCCGAGGCCGCCGGCCGGCTCGTCACGGTGGATGACGGAGACCGGAAAGGGGCAGTCCTGCGCGGCGCTGCGGATCACCTCCGGGGTGTCGTCGGTCGAGTCGTCGACGAACACGACCTCGCAGGGCAGCCGGGAAGGCACCGACTCGGTGAGCCTGCGCAGCAACTCGCGGATGTTTCCTGACTCGTTGAAGGTCGGGATGACGATGGTGACGGCGCCGGGTTCGGCGATCTGGGTAGCACTCAGCTCCGGATCGCCGAGTTCCTCGGCACCGGTACGGGGGGTGGTCACAGGTCGCCTCCAGCGATCCTTCGGATCTCGATGCGGTCCTCGCCCTCGCCGAAGACGGCGACCGGCGTCGAATGCTCAAGTGCTGACTTGACGTTGGGCAGATCGACGGCGTCACGCCGGACGGTCGGCGAGGAGACCACATAGTCGAGGTCGCGCCAGCCGCGCGGCATCGTCTTGGTCACCGCCGGGTCAAGGTCCGCCTTGTAGAACCAGATCGCCCCGGTCCCGGGCTCGAAACCGTCGTGCACGAGATCCAGCCACAGGGCGTCGTCGACCAGCACACGGGTGGATGCGGGATCGTCGACCTCGTTCTGCATCCACGCGGCGGCCGCGCGATACGGGGCGTTGGCGTCGACGGTGAGGGCGGCGCGGTTGCCGTCGTACCACCGCGGCACGACATACGCGGCGGCGGCGAGGGCGAGCGCACCGGCCACTGTCAGGCGCGCACCGCGCACCAGACGGGTCCGTCGCGCGTGCTGTCCGGCCTCGGGAGCGGCCTCGGGCGCGAGCGCGTCCGGCACGTCCTCCGGCCGGGGCTGCTGCGGTACCGCCGCAGCGTGCGCACGCTCCGGCGCCGCCTCTGCCACCGCATCGGGGGCGGCGGACACCCGGCGCGCCGGGCGGCGCAGCACCGCGTGCGCCACACTCGCGGTGCCGCCCGCCAGCACCAGGGCGAGGAAAGGCAGCGCCTGGATGACGTACATCGCCGGCAGATACCCGGAGGGGCGCATCGCGACGACCGCGAGGATCGCCACCGCGAGCGACGGGCCGGCGAGCGCCCGTGCCGTCACCGACCAGCGCACGGTGAGCAGCAGCAGGGCTGCACCGGCGAGGCCGCCCAGCGGCAGCACCCGGTCGTAGTAGAGCCACGACCGGAACACCCCGTGCGAGCCGGAGCCCGTGTCGAAGATGGACCCGGAGCCCTCTCGGCTCATCTGGTACGTGATGCCGTCGATCAGCGACACATGGCCGGGTCCGGGGAACAGCTCGTTGTTGAGCAGCGCGAACAGCGGATACGACAGGCCGATCAGCGCGCACGCAGTGATCGCCCCGGTGACCGCGAACTTGCGGGTGTCACGGTGGCTGTGCCGCCACATCGTCACCAGCAGCGCCGGCAGCACGACCAGCATCGTCTCCTTGGTCAGCACTCCGATCGCGGCGGTGAGACCGGCGGCGAAGTGGTGCCACAGATGACGGCTCGGCGAAGCGGCCAGGCAGAACGCCAGCAGCATCCACATCACGGCGATGTTGTCGAGGAAGATCTCGCGCTGCAGCACCACGGAGAGCGGGGAGAGCCCGAAGAGCAGCATCGCGAGCCCGGCCGCCCAGCGCGGCAGGAACAGCCGCCGCGCCAGTACGTACAGCAGCACCGCGCAAGCCGCGCTGACCGCCAGCATCGCGAACCGCATCGTGGCGACCGTCATCGCCTCGGGCGCGATCAGCGAGGGGATCCAGGTCAGGAAGGCGATCTGGATCCAGCCGAGCGGCGGATGGTCGTACCAGTACGTGTAGTGGGCGAGTCCGTCGCCCTGCTGGACCGCCCACGCCTGGGCGAGATACGTGCCCTCGTCGTCGCTGAGGGTCGGGAAGTGCGTGATGTTCCAGCCCTGGACGAGCAGGATCACGCACAGCAGGCCGACACAGAGCAGCAGATCGGGCCGCGAGCTGCGAAACCTCACGACCGGCCGGGTACGGCCGGGCGCCCAGGCGGTCCGCCGGATGCGCCTGGCCTTACCGGCCACGTCGGCGGTGGTGGTGGCGGCCGTGTCAGCGGCCGTATCGGGGGCCGGAGGCAGGGTCGTGGTCACCGGTGGGCATCCTCTCGGGTCTCGGTCGCGGTGAGATGCGCACCGACATGACTGGTCAGCTCCCACTCGTTACGGCCCCGCTGCTCCCGCCAGACCGCGCGCACGGCGGCGCCGGCCAGCAGGACCTGGTAGAAGGGGCCGCCGACGACGAGCTTGAAGTAGTGGACGAGGCGGACGCGCAGGCCGTACTGCACCCCGAAGTCGTGCAGGCCGACGATCTCGAAGACGAAGGTGACCATGGCCGTGACCAGCGGAAGGAAGGTCACGATGGCGATCCCGACCGGGACGTCGAGGAACAGCGCGATGGCGACGTTGAGCGGGATGATCACGCCGGAGAACGCCTGCAGGAACGGCGTCATCAGCGTGTAGCGGGCGAGCATCCGCTGGCCGCGGCCCGGCAGTTGCCGCCAGTCCTTCTTCCGGTACACCTGAAGGAAGCCCTGGTTCCAGCGGGTGCGCTGCTTGAGCAGGCTCATCAGGCTGCCGGGGGTCTCCTCACGGGTGACCATGTCGCTGTCGTACGCGACGACGACCTTCTTGCCGACGGACGACAGCCGCACACCCAGGTCGCAGTCCTCGGCGAGGCAGTTCGGGTCCCAGCCGTCCGCCTCGCGCAGCACCTGGGTGCGGACGAAGACGGTGTTGCCGCCGAGCGGGATGAAGCCCTTCTGGGCGTGCAGGTGGAGCCGGCTGCGGAACCAGAAGAAGTACTCCAGGCAGTTGCGCAGGCTGTACCAGCTGGAGTGGAAGTTGATCAGCTGTACGCCGCCCTGGACGACATCGGCTCCGGTGGAGGTGAAGGCGTGGTCGACATGGGCGAGGAGTTCCGGGTGGACCTGGTCCTCGGCGTCGAACACACCGACGACGTCGCCGCGGCAGTGCGGCAGCGCGGTGTTGAGCGCTTTCGGCTTGTTCTTGACCTCGTGCGTGTCGGTGATGACACGCACCCGGACCGGGTCGCGGGCGGCTGCCCGTTCGGCGACCGCCGCGGTCTCCGGATCGTCATGGCCGACGATGACGATGATCTCGAAGTTGGAGTGGGTGGACTCCAGCAGCCGCTCGATGGTGTGCTCCAGCACCGCCTGCTCGTGCCGGGCGGGCAGCAGCAGCGAGAACGACAGCCCGACCCCCCCGTCGGGGCGGTCGAACCGGGTCGCGGCCAGCGTTTCCGGCGTGCGCCAGGCATGCATCTGCCACCACAGCGTGAACGCCGCCATCCAGAACAGCGCCAGCGAAATGGCAACGACGAACAACGAAACCAGCACTGAAGTCCCCCCTTGGACCCGCGCCGCGGCTAGGACCCCCCTGGCCTGCGGCGCACACTTCCCCCGCGCGCGCACTCCCCAGTACGCACGCCTGCTCCTGTTCGTTCAGGACAATAGACGCGGAGGATTACCTTCCGGTGCCTCTCCGATAAATTCTGCCGGTCCGTGGGTACTTCATGAGATTTCGGGCAAGTTACGTGGCCCGTGTGGTACTTGGACGCCGTTTTTCAGCCATTGAGTTGACGGGACAGCTCATCCGCATCCGAAGTGGGCGCGTGACACACGAAGTTGCGGCAGACATACGCCGCCGGACGGCCGTCGAGCAGCGGACGCTCCCGCAGCAACGGGAACTCCGCACCATCCGCCTCACCGACGGCGACCACCGCTCCCGGAGCCCTCGACAGAAGCGCCGCACGATGCAACTCCCCGGTGGCCGGGTCGCCCTGAGGCCCGACGACCGCCACCTCGCGCGGCCCGTCCAGCAGCGCCTCCGCCACCGCGAGCCCCCACCCGATGAAGCGCGGAGCACGCGGCCCGAGCGCCTTCACCACGCCCAGCGCGCCCTCGGCAGCCGCGCGATGAGCCTCGGAGCCGGTGTGGGCTGCATACGAGAGCAGCGCTCCGGCAGCGGCCGACCAGCCGGAGGGAGCGGCATTGTCCGTCGGGTCCTGCGGCCGCCGGATCAGCTGCTCGGCGTCATGGGCGGTGTCGTACAGCGCACCGCCCTCCGCCATGAACTGGTCCAGGACGATATCCAGAAGAAAACCGGCGAACTCCAGCCAGGTTCCCTCACCGCTGACGGACGCGAGCGCCAGGAAGCCCTCCGCGACATCGGCGTAGTCCTCCAGCACGCCCGCGTTGGCGCCGGCCCTGCCGTCCTTGGAGGTGCGGACCAGCCGTACGCCCTGGGCCGAGAAGTCCATGTGCAGCCGCACCAGCAGATCGGCCGCCTCCGTGGCCCGCTCGATCAGATCCGGCCGCTCGAAGTACGCGCCCACCTCGGCGAGCGCGGCGATCGCGAGGCCGTTCCAGGCGGCGACGATCTTGTCGTCACGCCCCGGCCTCGGGCGCTCCTCCCGGGCCGCGAGCAGCCGTGCCCGCAGCTGCGGATCGGCTTCCTCGCCCGGGAGTTGGAGAACCGACGTACCGTGCTCGAAAGTGCCGTCCACGGTCACCCCGAAGACGTCGGCCGCCCGGTCCCCGTCCTCGTCGCCGAGCACGTCACGCAGCTGCTGCGGCGTCCAGACGTAGAACGCGCCCTCGACATGCCTGCCCGTCGCGTCATCGCTGTCCGCGTCCAGCGCGGACGCGAAGCCGCCCTCGGCGGTGCGCAGCTCGCGCACCATGAAGTCCGCGGTCTCCAGCGCGACGCGCTTGGCGAGCTCGGAGCCGGTGGACTTCCACAAATGGGCGTAGACACGGCACAGCAGGGCGTTGTCATAGAGCATCTTCTCGAAGTGGGGCACCACCCACTCGCGGTCCACCGCGTACCGCGCGAAACCGCCGCCGAGCTGGTCGTACATCCCGCCACGCGCCATGGCCTCGCAGGTGTCGGCGGCCATCTGCAGCGCTCCTTCCGCGCCGGTGCGGGCGTGGTGCCGCAGCAGGAACTCCACGACCATCGACGGCGGGAACTTCGGAGCGCCGCCGAATCCGCCGTACCGCTCGTCGTAGTCCCGCGTCAGCCCGAGCAGCGCCTGCGCGAGCTCGGCCTCACCGGGCACGCCCTGCCCACCGTGCGCGAGGGAGCGTCCGGCCAGCTCCCGGACGATGTTCCCGGCGACCTCGGCGACCTCCTCGCGGCGGTCGGTCCAGGCGCTGTCCACGCCCTCGAGCACCTGCCGGAAGGAGGGCATGCCGTGCCGCGGGGCGGGCGGGAAGTACGTACCGAAGTAGAAGGGCTCGGCATCGGGCGTCAGGAACACGGTCATCGGCCAGCCGCCCTGCCCGGTGGCGGCCTGCACGGCTTCCATGTAGACGGCATCGACGTCGGGCCGCTCCTCGCGGTCGACCTTGATGCTGACGAAGCGCTCGTTCATCACGGCCGCGGTCGCCGCGTCCTCGAAGGACTCGTGAGCCATGACGTGACACCAGTGACAAGAGGAATAGCCGACGCTGAGCAGCACCGGCACCCCGCGCCTGCGCGCCTCCTCGAACGCCTCCGCCGACCAGGGCCACCAGTCGACCGGGTTGTGGGCGTGCTGCAGGAGGTAAGGCGACGTTTCGTGCGCCAGTCGGTTCGGCATGGTCTCCATCCTGCCCCAGTACCCACGCGACGGCCGGACAGGAGGCCCGCTGTGGTCTCGCTTCAGCGCCACATCGGCTCAAGCCGTGAGTCGTCCCAGGAGCGGTCTCCCTTCACGCCGGGGCGGACGAGTTGCGCCGGTCGGGCGGGCGTACGGACGGCAAGGTCCTGCTCGCACGGGCGCGCGGAGCGCTGGACGCGATGGCCGAGACGGCGGCGGAGGAGTACGAGGCGTACACCCGCGCCCTGGACGAGGCGGAGGCCGGTCAGCTCACCTTCCGGCAGCGGTACACCCGTGAGGGTGCTGGAGCCCATCACCTCCGGCACAGAGGAGGGGCCGACCGTGATGAAGGCGATGCTGGCCCGCCTCATGGAGCAGGGCGTCTCCACCCTCGCCCCGCCTGGCATGCTCTTCATGGCGCCGCCCCTGTCCGTGACCCGCGCCGAGATCAACAAGTGGGTCTACGCGATTGCCGACGCTTTCACGCTCGCCGACCGCCTCACCGTGAACTGAGCTCTGTCACAAGGCGGTTGGCAAATGTGCGCGTCAACGGGACACCGCTCGCCTACGATCGGTCACACGGGGCCCCATGTGACTTAAGTTCACGACCAGAGCGACGTCACTCCGGGGTAAATCAATCAAAACGGAGCATAGCTATGCGTACGGAAGAGTCGACCGCGAGGGGAACCGCGGCGTCGACAGACCTGACACACCAAGGGCTTGACCAGCTCACTAGGCGTGAACGAGAAGTGCTCCTGCTTCTGGCGGACGGCTTGGGGAACCGACAACTGGCGCGAGAACTCGGAATAGCGGAACGAACAGTTCGCGCCCATTTGGCAAGTATCACTCAGAAACTGGGGGTGCAGTCACCACTCCAGGCCGCATTGATCGGCGACCGGTGCCGCCCAATTATTCGATCGGGCATCGCCACCGAGCAAGGCATTGCCGACTACCGGTAGTTCATCGAACCCGGCGGTGATGTGGATTGACGAACTACCGGTAGCCGCCTTCCAGGCAGCCCGCGCGACACCACCCAACTTCTGCCCGCACGGGACGAGTTGGTGCCACCCCATGGACAGCGCCTCGACGACGGCCCCCTCCACAAGGGGGTCCGGTGTTCCGCTGGGCGACCCCGGTCCGCCCAACCCCGCTCCGGCAGTCCGACCCCGGGACCAGCGAAGGACTGCGCATCGACGGCGTCCGCGCGACCACGGAGAAAACCCACACGGGCAAGCAGGTCAAGAGGAGCGTCCCGCAAGCGGCCAAGGTCCTCGCCTCCAGTCCGTAGGGCTGGCTGGGCGAACTGAAGGGGCGGCGAGGGCGCGGTCGGCTGGAAGGTAGGCGGAGAAACGTCTAGGGACCCAGCCGCCCGGACACTGTTGGGCATTGTGGGCCCTTGACTGATGCCCGCCACCGTCAGGCGGCGGGCATCAGTGCGTGGAAGCGGGAGGTCCTGGTGGTCCACCAAGCTCGGTTCTGCTGGATGTGGCGCTCGCGGTCGCGCTGGGTGAGGACCGCCTGGCGGACGTGGGCATGCTGCGGGCCGAGCCGGCGGTGTTCGAGCCGGCGGCCTCCGATCCGACGGTGCCCCGGCTGGTCGACACGCTGGCAGCGCGAGGGAAGCGGGACGCTGACCGCACTGCGGCAGACCCGCGCTCAAGTCCGTGAACATAGCCGAAGGGTCCGTCAGCGAGCCGACGGACCCTCATGAAGGATCGGGGCCAGAGGTATTGCCCATTGCGGCAATGCCGATACCGGCACTGCCGCAAGTGTCAATGGCCAGTTCCTCATGCTTTCACCATAGTTGAGGAGGCGAGTCGACCGGTCGGCCCCGGCGCTTGACCGGCCCGTCCTCTACGTACGCCCAGCACATCCAGGACACAGATGCACGATCTGGTCCTGGGAATTCGCGTTCGGAAGACCTGAGGAGAATGAAATGCGGAAGAAGACAGTCGCCACCGCAATAGGGGTGGCCCTCGGGGGTGCGGCTCTGGTGATATCCACTCAGGGCTCAGCGCAGGCAGCCAGGTCCCAGCCTGTGGCCGAGACAACGACTACCTCCGGAGCTGTGCACAATCCCGACGCCCAGCCGAAGGTCATCGGCAGTGTGATCAAGGGAGCGACGGCCGTCAACAGGGTCCGACAGGTCGCCAAAGCCGCAACCTCTTTTCACAAGATGACGACCCGGATTGGCAAGCACCAGTCCAGGGGAGTCGGAACGTCGCCGGCGGAGGCCGAGATTGCCGGCTCTAGCGCGGACACGGTCTTCGACAAGTGACCGAGCAGTATCGCGTGGTCCGGAGGGCGGTGCTGCTCACAGGCGCCGCCCTTCTCGGCGTGCACTTCACGATGACCGCGCTCTCCCAGGCCCCGCTGAGCCCCGCGAAGATCCGTTACCAGGAGACGGTCAACGACTATCTGCAACCGTACTTCGCCCAGACCTGGATGCTGTTTGCCCCGAATCCCCTCACCGAGGACCGGGGCATCGTGGCCCGTGCGAGGTGCGCCGACAACACGGTGACCAAGTACTACGACGTCACCACCCCGTACATCAAAGACGCGCAGGACAGCAGGTTCTTCCCATCCCGCATGTCGCGGCTGGTCAGCGGCCCTGTCCAGGAGTTCAACAACAGCGACGAGCTGCTGAACCGGCTGCGCAGCGATGCCCAGAACGACAAGAAGCCCCTGATGCCCCTGATGCCTCACGAGGAGAGGTCCCGGGACGCGACGGTCACCTACCTGTCTCGCTACTCCCTGACTCAGATGCCGCAGGCGTGCGACGGAGACGTGCAAGCCGTCCAGGTACGGATGTATATCCACCAACTCCCCCCGTGGTCCAAGAGGAATACGCCGGAGGGAGCCACGGACGAGGGCAAGGTAGAGGTCTACGACTTCCCCTGGCGGGAGGCGAGCGTTCTGCGATGAAGGCCGACAAGCTGCTTTCCTCCCCTTTCTCCACCCTCGACGACTGGTCCAGTCGTCCGGTGAGCGTGCTGGGCGTATCTGCCGCGCGGGCCCTTCTGGGTTTCGTCTGCTTCATGTACTACGTGAGCCAGTACACCGACCGCCGCTATCTTTTCGGCCCCGATGGTGTTCTGCCCCATGACGAATTCATCCGCCAGCTCCGCACCTCCGGCACCTTCAGCATCTACTCCTGGAGTTCTGCTCCACTCTGGTCCGACCTCGTATTCCATGCTGGGGCACTCGTCGCGATGGCCGTCATGCTGGGTATCGGCGGACGGTGCGGACTCGCTGTCCACTGGGTGTTCCTCTGGTCGATCTATCAGCGGCAGACCGTGCTTCTCGACGGCGGCGAAAACCTCGCGTACCTCGTTATCCCCATGCTTATGCTGACTCATTGCTACGATCGGCTGGCATTTTCGACGGGAATAGCACGCCGTCTGACGCGACGCCTGCACGGCGGGGTACGGGCAGTCTCAACGCCCCTTCACAACCTCGGAGTCGTCGCGATCTGCGTGCAGATCTGTCTGGTCTACATGGTCAGTGGGCTGTACAAGGTGCAGGGGCAGGTATGGCAGGACGGCACCGCACTCTTCTACATCCTGCGACTCCCCGAGTTCACCCTGCCTGGCGTCTCTGAGCATGTCTACGGCAATGATCTGCTGGTCTACGCTGCCACCTACTCCTCTGTCCTCTTCCAGGTCTACTTCCCCCTCGGCATCCTCGTGCGGCGCCTCCGCCCGTGGGCGGCCCTGGTCTCGATCGGGTTCCACGTGTCCATCGCCGTGCTCATGGGATTGACGAGCTTCGCCCTGACCATGGTGGCCTGCGATCTCATCTTTCTCAGCGGGGGCATCGAACGGACGCTCACGCTCGCTCGCCGAGCGTCCAAGCGGGTGATACGACTGCGGAACGGGAGCGGCCCTGGCGGGAACGACTCTGGCGGAGACGACCCGCCGGGGCCCTCCGGCACCCCAGGCTCCGACCGCACCGAGGATCAGAACGGCCACTGCCCGGCCGTGGTGCCCTGCCCGTCGCCCGAGCCTGGGGATTACCGAAAACCGGTGGTCCTCCGCATGCCGAGGTCGACAGAGTGACTGCCAACTTCCTGTCCGGGCTGCTGCTCGCCGGTCCCCGCTGCTCGAAGACTGCGTGTGGTTCAGCGATCAAATCGCCGTCGCAGTGCGGAATGCCGGGGCATAAGTGAGAAGCCGTTGTCTTTCCGGATGTGAGCATTGAGTTTCCGCTGTTCAGACATGGTTTCGGTGTTGCCGCGGGAGAGTTCGGGCGATCAGTTCGTTCTCGGTGATGCGGAGATGACCGATGCCGTCGGTGATTTCGGGCTCGGGCGTGCGACCGTCCATCTCCGGCAGTACGTCCTTGTCCCGCGTGACGTGGAGACCGGACTCCCCTGCCAGCTGCAACCGGATCGAATCATCCGCCTCGCTGTGCGCCTCGGTCACCGGCGACATGTACAGCCGCCCTGGTCGAACAACAGCTTGACTGCCTTGGCAGCTTCATCGAGCTGTGCATACTCCGGATACATCGCGGTCATCGCGCCCCCCTGCCCATCCCGAGATACCGCCGTCCTACGGGCCCGCACGACGAACCACCGGCCTTCGAACCACTGCCCCCACTACCGCTGAAGCCTGCAATCAGCGCGTCCGCACCCCGTTCGGGCGGTGGCGTACGGCGTGCACCGCCGACGTCCCCGACCACACTGCCCCGGCCGGCCGAAGCGCCACCGCCTCGGCCGGGTGACCGATGCCGCTCGGCGCTCTTTCAGCCGTCGTCCGCCTCACCGGGGAGGAGGCCGTCTCGGCAACGGTCATCATGACGTCCTCGTGTCACAGCCGGGCGTGCGCGAGCCGTTGCAGCGCGTCGCGGCCGTAGCTCGTCGGCGACCCAGGCGCCGAACTCGCCGCCCACCTGCTCGCTCTGTGCGATTGCCGCAACACCCATTGCCGTTTATCCACGTCAGAGCCACCTGGTTGTGTTCAGCCACTGGCACCAGTGACAAGAGGAACAGCCGACGCTGAGCAGCACCGGCACCCCGCGCCTGCGGGCCTCCTCGAAGACCTCTTCCGACCAGGGCCACCAGTCGACCGGGTGTCGGCGTGCTGGAGAAGGTAGGGGGACGTCTCATGGGCCAGGCGGTTCGGCATGAGTCCCATCCTTGCGCACGTGCCGAGACCCCGCCCGCCGGGTCGTGTGCGGCGCGTCGCACAGGGCAGGCTCTCCTCGCCACGACGCACTGGACGAAGGACACTTGTGGCCGGAACCCGGTACCGAACGGAACCGGAGCCGGCGGAGGGGGACGTAAATGCGGGACGGCCACCGGGCGGAAGCGGAGCGGCTGTTGGTGCGTGCCGTCGAGGAGGAGGTGCGGCGTTCCGGTGGGCGGTCGGACCCGGGGATCCTGCTGGCGCGCGGGCAGGCAGCGCTGAACACCATGGCGGCGCATGCGCAGGAGGAGTACGCCGCGTACGAGCAGGCGCTGGCGGAGACAGAGGAGGGGCAGCAGCCTCTGGCACAGCGGTTCAGCCGGCAGAACCTGTCGACTCCCCTGCTGGTGACCGCCGTTGCGGCAGCCGCGGCGATCGGCGCGGATGTGGCGCTGGGCACGGCGACGGGTACGGCGCTGAGCGCCGGGGCGATCGTCGCCGCCGCCGGGGCCGTGACCACCGTCGCCAAGGTGACCGCCTCGCACTGGCCGGCGGCCCACCGCAGGGCGGGGGCGCTGGGGCAGCCGGGTGGAGCGGAGCAGCTGAGGCTGCAGTGGCTGACCGCGCTGGAGGTGCGGGGCATCCGCCCGTTCCTGGACCAGCAGCGGATGCTGACGGCCTCCGCGCGGCCGGCGAAGAGAGCCTCGGCGACGCCGCAGCTGCGCGGGGCGGACCGCAGTGCGGCGGCGCGGCGCAGGTCGGTGCTGGAGCAGTCGTTCTCCCATCTGCCCGAGCCCGAGGGTCCGTTCGCGGGCCGCCGTGAGCAGCTGGCGCAGATCGCGCAGTGGGTGCATGCGGCGCGGGCGTCGACCGAGACCCGGCCGACGGTGGTGGTGCTGCACGGCGAGCCGGGGGCGGGGCGGACCACGCTGGCTGTGCGCGCGGCGCACCATCTGAAGGACCAGTTCCGGGGTGCGTGCGTGGTGGATCTGCGCGGGGACGGCGATCAGCCGCTCTCTACGCGCGATGCGCTGCTGCACCTGCTCAACCGGCTGGGCGCGCCGCGTGAGCAGCTTCTGTTCCGTGAACGGTCCTCGGCCGAGCAGCAGGTAAGGCGGCTCGGCGAGCTGTACCACCAGCATCTGACGGGTCTGCCGGTGACCGTGGTGCTCGACGACGCGAGCGACGCGGAGCAGGTGCGGATGCTGGTGCCGGAGCGTTCGGACAGTCTGGTGCTGGTGACGGCGCGCCGGGCGATCGAGCTCGACGAGGACTTTCCGGCATGGGTGCATCAGCTGCCGGTCGAGGCACTGGACGGGGCGGGTGCGGAGGAGTTGCTGCGCCAGGCGGCGCAGCAGCCGTCGACCGAGCCGTACGACGCTCAATCGGTCGATGCGGTAAGGGAGTTGTGCGGCGGCCTGCCGCTGGCGCTGCGGATCGCGGGCTCGTCGCTCGGTGAGCGCAGCGCGGACCGGCTCGCGGCGGATCTGGGGGCGTACGGTCCGGTGGACCCCGTGGAGCGGGCGCTGCGGCTGCGCTACGCCGACCAGTCCGAGCAGGCGCGGCGGCTGCTGCGCCGGCTCGCGCTGGCCGGCCGGGCGTCGCTGGGTACGGCCGCCGCCGCGGCGCTGCTGGGCGCCGGGGAGCAGGAGGCCGAGCTGCTGCTGGCGGATCTGGCACGGGCCGGGCTGATCGACCATGTGCGGGCGAGCCGCTACCGGCTGCACGATGTGGTGCGTACGTTCGCCCGTGCGCGGCTGGCCGACGAGGAGGACACCGCCGACCGTACGGCGGCGCAGGAACGGCTCATCCGGAACTACGCGGACCTGGCCGGCGCGGTGATCCGGATGGTCGACGGGAAGATGTCGACGCGGGCGGGCCAGTTCGGGGCACACGGATTCACGTCGCTCGATGCGGCGCTGCGCTGGCTGGACGACGAGTCGAGCTTCATCACGTCGGCGCTGCGGCATGCGGAGGGCGTGGACCAGCAGGCGGTGCTGGGACTGCTGGGTGCGCTGTGCGACTACTGCCTGCTGCGCGGGGACCTGTACCGGCTCGGTGAGATCAGCGAGTTGACCCAGGCGGTGGACCAGGGGCTGCTGGAGCGTTCGGTGCGCTGGCGTACGGGTATCGCCGCCCGGCAGCTCGGTGAGCTGGACAAGGCGCGGACGACGCTGTCGTCTGTGGTGGGCCTGTACCGGGAGGCGCACCACGACGCGGGGGCGGCGCTGGCGCTGTGTTCGCTGGGGATCACGCTGCACCACCAGGGCAATCTGCGGGAGGCGGCCGCGAAGCTGAACGAGGCGATCGAGCTGCAGTCCTCGGACGAGCAGGCGGAGGACCGCGCCTGGTCGCTGCATGCGCTCGCCGCGGTGGAACGGGACCGGGCCAACCTCGCGGAAGCGCTGGAGCTGCTGGCGAAGGCGCTGGAGCTGCACCGGGAGGGCGAGTCGCTGCACGGCGAGGCCTGGACGCACTTCCAGCTGGGCCAGGTGTGTCTGCGGATGGGTGACGTGCCGCGTGCCGAGTCGGAGCTGCGGGAGGCGCTGGACCAGTACGGCCGCACCCATGACGGCCGGGGCGAGGCGTGGGCGCTGACCCAGCTGGCGCGGGCGCGGCTGGTGGACGGCGATCCCGGGGCCGCGGCCGAGGAGCTGCGGGCGGCGGCGGCGCGGCACCGGGAGAACGAGGACGCGCGGGGCGAGGCCTGGTCGCTGTACTACCTGGGCCAGGCGCTGGAGGAGCTGGGCGACCGCGACCAGGCGGTGCGCGAGCTGGAGCGGGCGCGGACGATGTTCTCGCGGATGCGGGACGTGTACGGGCTGGCCTGCGCCCGCCACCACTCGGGCCGCGTCACCCGCGACCAGCGCGCCGCGCAGACGGGCAATCTGCGTAACTCCGGTTTCGCGCGCCAGTTGCTGGTTGACGCGCGTGCGGACTTCGCCCGGATCGGCGTGGCCCACGGCGAGGCGTGGACCTGTCTGGAGCTGGCACTGATCGATGCCGGCAACAACCGGGCGGCGCAGGCGCTGGCGCTCACCGACGAGGCGACGGAGCTGTTCGTGTCGTACGAGGACCACCGCGGCGCGGACTGGTCGCGCTTCCTGCGCTGCACGCTGCTTCCGTATGCGTCCCCGGGAGGCACCGAGGTCGGCACGGTGGTGGCACAGGAGGAGCTGGCCGAGCTGATGGCGTCCGCGCATCCGTCGCGGGACGGCAAGCTCGAGGACTGCGCGGAGGCCCTGGCGGTGGTGCTGGAGCGCGGTGTGCGCCTGGAGGACGGCTGGCAGGCATGGCAGCTGGGCCTGGTCCCGAGCCGGCACGCTCGCGAGGTGATGGGGGTACCGGTCGAGGCGAAGGCGTAGACCGGCCGGGTCGGGGGCTCCGCCCCCGACCCTGTTTCCGGCGTTCGAGCAGATACCGCAGTGGACACGGACGGCCCTGACCGGCGCTCGGTCGACCGGACGGCCGGCGGCGGGCTCACGCAGAGGCACACGGCCCGGCACGGCCCGGCTCACCTGGCGGGCATGCCGCGGCCCCAAGGATGGCCCGCCGCAGCGAAGGCCGCCCTGGGGCCGGCGTCACACTGTCAGGCCGAGGCCCGGCCCGTCGTGTCCTTGTCCCCGACGGGCGCCGGGTCCTGCGGCGCCTCCTCGAAGTTGACACGGCCCATGTGGCGGTTCATCGACTTCATCAGCAGCCAGACGCCCACGGCCAGTGCCGCGAAGACGAGGAAGCCCAGGACGCCCGGGGTGACCTTGTTCTTGTCCAGCTCCGCGGCGAGGGTGGCCGCGTGGGTCATGGCGAGGTTTGCGCTTGCGCTCATGTCAGGCATTGTCGCGGATGCCCGCGAAGAGGTCGTCCTCGGGGAGGGAGGTATCGACGAGCGAGGTGGCGAGCTCGTACTCCTCCGTCGGCCAGACCTCCTTCTGGATGTCCATCGGCACCCGGAACCAGCCGCCGTCCGGATCGATCTGGGTCGCGTGCGCGATCAGTGCCTTGTCGCGGATCTCGAAGAAGTCGCCGCACGGCACGTACGTGGTCAGCGTCCGCTCGGCGCGCTGGAACTCCTTCCAGCGCTCCAGCCACTCGCCGTACGGGGACTCCATGCCGCGCGCCAGCAGTGCCTCGTGCAGGGCGACCGTGCGCGGGCGGTTGAAGCCCTGGTTGTAGTAGAGCTTCTGCGGCTGGTAGGCGGGGCCGAACTCCGGCTCAGGGAACTTCTCGGCGTCGGCCGCCCCCTCGAAGGCCACCATCGTGATCTTGTGGGTCATGATGTGGTCGGGGTGCGGGTAGCCGCCGTTCTCGTCGTAGGTCGTGATGACCTGGGGACGGAACGCACGGATCTTGCGCACCAGCTCGCCGGCGGCCTTGTCGATGTCCTCCAGCGCGAAGCAGCCCTCGGGCAGCGGCGGCAGCGGGTCGCCCTCCGGCAGGCCGGAGTCGACGAAGCCGAGCCACTCCTGCTTGACGCCGAGGATCTCGCGCGCCTCGTCCATCTCTTTCTTGCGGACCTCGTGGATGTGCTCCTCGATATAGGGGTCACCCTGGAGCTTGGGGTTGAGGATGGAGCCGCGCTCGCCTCCCGTGCAGGTCACGACCAGCACGTCCACCCCCTCGGACACATACTTGGCCATGGTCGCCGCACCCTTGCTCGACTCGTCGTCGGGGTGGGCGTGCACGGCCATCAGTCGCAGCTGCTCGGTCAAGACTCGATCCTCGGTCGAAGTGGCGTGTGGACGGCTTCTATAGTGACCGAATCGGGGGACGGAAAATTCCCTGCCCCGTCCCGGGAGGAACGATCATGGCGGCTGTCCGCGAGGACCTTCCGCAGGGGCGCTACGGCCGCTCCGCGGACGAGCGCGCCGACCGCACGCTGAAGGCCGCCGGCGCCGTGCTCGGCGTCCTGCTGCTCGGGGTGGTCGGCTGGTTCGGCTACGACTACATCGCGGGCCAGAAGATCAGCGCCGAAGTGATCAAGTTCGATGTCTCGACGGACCGCGAGGTCCAGGTGCACCTGGAGATGCGCAAGGCGGCGGACGCCACCGGTACCTGCACCGTCCGCTCTCTCGCCGAGGACGGCAGCGAGGTCGGGCGTCTGGACGTACGCGTCGATCAGCGGGGCGAGACCCGGATCGACGCGGTCGTGAAGGTCCGTACGACGCAGCGGGCGACCAGCGCCGAGCTGGTGGCCTGCACCGCCGGCTGACGCTTCACTCTCCTGACCCAGGAGTCAGGTCTCTGACCTGCATGGACGCAATCCTGATGGTTTATGTCCTCCCCCTTCCGCCCCGAAATTGTTAGGCTCGTGGTTTCGCCCGCCCAATGAGGCACATCCTTTTGGGTAGGGCGTTGCTTTGTATTCCCAGTACCTACGAGGAGCAGCTGTGACCCAGACCAGCGACAACGCCACCTGGCTCACCCAGGAGGCGTACAACCAGCTCAAGGCCGAGCTGGAGTACCTGTCTGGTCCGGCGCGCACCGAGATCGCGAAGAAGATCGAGGCAGCGCGCGAGGAGGGAGACCTGCGGGAGAACGGCGGGTACCACGCGGCCAAGGAGGAGCAGGGCAAGCAGGAGCTCCGTGTGCGCCAGCTGACCCAGCTCCTGGACAACGCCAAGGTCGGCGAGGCCCCGGCGGACGACGGCATCGTCGAGCCCGGCATGGTCGTGACGATCGCCTTCGACGGCGACGAGGACGACACCCTGACGTTTCTGATGGCGTCGCGCGAGTACGCGAGCGCCGACATCGAGACGTACTCACCGCAGTCCCCTCTGGGATCGGGTGTGAACGGCAAGAAGGTCGGCGACGACGCGGAATACGAGCTGCCGAACGGCAAGAAGGCCTCGGTGAAGATCCTCGCCGCGAAGCCCTACTCGGGCTGAGCGCGCCCCCATCGCATACGGCAGGGGCCGGACCGCTCGAAGCGGTCCGGCCCCTGCCGTGTGTCCGGGTCGCCGTCAGGCGGTCGCCGAGCGGTACTTGCGCACCGCGAGCGTCCGGAAGAACACGATGATCAGGACCGACCAGAGGACGGACGCGATCACGGGGTGCTGCATCGGCCAGGCGTCGGGCGCCTTGTAGCCGGGCGGCAGGTTGCCGAACAGCTCGCGGGCGGCCTGCACGGTCGCGCTGAAGGGGTTCCACTCGGCGATGGTCCGCAGGACCGTCGGCATCTTGTCCGACGGCACGAACGCGTTCGAGATGAACGTCAGCGGGAAGAGCCAGATCAGCCCGCCCGAGGTGGCAGCCTCCGGAGTGCGGACGGACAGGCCGATCAGCGCGCCGATCCAGGAGAACGCGTACCCCAGCAGAAGCAGCAGGGTGAAGCCCATGAGCACACTGACCATGCCCTCGTGGGTGCGCCAGCCGATGATCAGGGCGACCACCGCAAGGACGACCAGGGTGAGCGCGGTCTGCACGAGGTCGGCGAGCGTACGGCCGGTGAGCACCGCACCGCGCGCCATCGGCAGCGAGCGGAACCGGTCGATGAGGCCCTTGTGCATGTCGTCGGCGATACCCGCACCCGCGCCTGCCGTGGCGAAGGTGACCGTCTGCGCGAAGATGCCCGCCATCAGGAACTCGCGGTAGACGGCGGGGTCGACGTTCCCGTCGACGGAGATCGAGCCTCCGAAGACGTAACTGAACAGCACGACGAACATGACGGGCTGGATCATCCCGAAGATGATCATCTCCGGGATCCGGGTCATGCGGATCAGATTGCGCTTGGCGACGACGAGCGAGTCGTTGACCGACTGGACGATGCCGCCACGGGGCTTGGGGGCCGCGACCTGTGCGACGTCCGTAGTGGTGCTCACTGCGCGGTCTCCTTCCTGGACTTCTTCATGTCCTTCGGGCCGGTGGCGCCGGCCTGCTCTGCGGCGGTGTCCTCGTCCCGCGCCTCGGCGGCATGGCCGGTGAGCGAGATGAACACGTCGTCGAGGGTGGGGCGGCGCAGTCCGATGTCGTCGATCTCCACGCCGCGGGTGTCGAGTTCGCGGATGACCTCGGCGAGCAGCTTGGCGCCGCCGGTGACCGGGACGGTGAGCTTGCGCGTGTGGTCCTCGACGGCGACCTCGCCCTTGCCGAAGCCGTGCAGCACTTCGGTGGCGGGCGCGATCTGGTCGCGCTGGTGGACGACGACCTCGACGCGCTCGCCGCCCGTCTGGGCCTTGAGCTGGTCGGCGGTGCCGCGGGCGATGACCTTGCCGTGGTCGACGACGCAGATGTCGTCGGCGAGCCGGTCGGCCTCTTCGAGGTACTGGGTGGTGAGCAGCAGGGTCGTACCCCCGGCGACCAGTTCCTCGATGACTTCCCACAACTGCTGGCGGTTGCGGGGGTCGAGGCCGGTCGTCGGCTCGTCCATGAACATCACGGGCGGCGAGACGACCAGGGCGGCCGCGAGGTCGAGGCGGCGGCGCATGCCGCCGGAGTACGTCTTGGCGGGGCGGTCGGCGGCGTCGGCGAGGTTGAAGCGCTCGAGCAGCAGGCCCGCACGGGCCTTCGCGTCGCGTGCGCTCATCTGGTAGAGCTGGCCGACCATCTGGAGGTTCTCCCGGCCGGTCAGATACTCGTCGACCGCGGCGAACTGTCCGGACAGGCCGATGGACCGGCGCACCTCGTTCGGATGCTTGAGGACATCGATGCCGGCGACGACGGCCCGGCCGCTGTCGGGCTTCAGCAGGGTGGTCAGCACGCGCACAGCAGTCGTCTTGCCGGCGCCGTTGGGGCCGAGAAGTCCGAGGACCGTGCCTTCGGGGACGTCGAGATCGACGCCGTCCAGTGCCCTTACGTCGCCGAAGGTCTTCACCAGGCCTTCGGCGTAGATGGCGCCTGGCATAAAGGGTCTCCCAGGGTGGCGGGTGGGTGGGGGTTCTTCGTGGGCGAAGGAATGGCTTTGCCCGCTCGTGTCCCGCGCAGGACAGGAGCAGGGCAGGGCCCTACGGTAACGCGATACATCGCGATACACAAGACTGTGTCGCGTCTCTCCGGTGTGCGGCACCGCGCAATGACGGTGTCCGCTGCGCACGTCCCCCGCGGGTTCAGTCCATGACCCGGTAACCCGCCGCCCGCAGTGCCACCGCGACCTCCTCGCAGTGCTCAGGGCCCTTCGTCTCCAGCTGCAGCTCCACCTCCGCCTCCGTGAGACCCAGTCGCGGATCGGTCCGCACATGGCTCACGTCCAGGACGTTAGCGTCAGCCACTGACAACGCACCCAGCAGAGCGGCCAGAGCTCCTGGCCGGTCGGTCAGGCGCAGCCGCAACGACAGATAGCGCCCGGCGGCCGCCATCCCGTGCCGGAGGATGCGCTGCATCAGCAGCGGATCCACGTTGCCACCGGACAGCAGGGCCACCACCGGACCCGCGAACGCCTTCGGCTCGCTCAGCAGTGCTGCCACCGTGCTCGCCCCGGCCGGCTCGACGACGAGCTTGGCCCGCTCGAGACAGAGCAGCAGTGCGCTGGAGAGCGCGTCCTCGGAGACGGTACGGACGCCATCGACAAGATCGCCAATGATTTTGAACGGCACATCGCCCGGGCGCCCCACCTTGATGCCGTCCGCCATCGTCGTCGGCGCGTCGATCGAGACCGGATGCCCGGCCGCCAGCGACGGCGGATACGCGGCGGCGCCCTCCGCCTGCACCCCGATCACCTTCACATCGGGACGCACCGACTTCACCGCGACGGCGATCCCCGCCAGCAGACCGCCCCCGCCGACGCCCACGAGGATCGTCCGCACCTCCGGGCACTGCTCCAGGATCTCCAGGCCGACCGTGCCCTGGCCCGCGACGATGTCCGGGTGGTCGAAGGGATGGATGAACACCGCGCCCGTCTCGTGCGCGTAGTCCTCGGCCGCAGCCAGCGTCTCCTCGATCCCCTGGCCCTGCAGCCGCACATCGGCGCCGTACTCCCGGGTCGCGGCCACCTTCGGCAGCGGGGCACCGACCGGCATGAAGACGGTGGAGCGCACCCCGAGAAGCGAGGACGCCAGCGCCACACCCTGCGCGTGGTTCCCGGCGGACGCGGCGACGACACCCGCCGCCCGCTCCTCCGGCCGCAGCCCCGAGATCCGTACGTACGCACCGCGCAACTTGAACGAACCCGTGCGCTGAAGGTTCTCGCATTTGAGGTGCACAGGGGCGCCGACCAGCTGTGACAGATGTCTGCTGCCCTCCATCGCCGTCATTCGCGCGACTCCGGCCAGCATCTTCTGAGCACCTCGGACGTCGTCCAGAATGACGGACCGCAAGGAGCCAGGCGTACTGAAGCTCATGACACCAAGTCTCGCAGCTCACCGCGGGCCCGCCCGCCCGGATCCCGGCTTCTTCACGGGTTTGTGCAGCGCCGGTACGCGGCGCCTTTCGGCCGCGTACTCTTTCCCCACCAACCGACCACCGCACGAGAGAGCCCCCGTAGCCATGCCCACTTCTCAGGACATGACGACTGATTTCGGCCCCGGCCTCCTCGATGCCCTCCAGCACCAGGTCGCCGTGTTCGCCCGCCGAGCCGAACAGACGCGACTCGGCGGCGTCGGCCAGGTCCGGAACTCGATGGACCGAGCCGCGTATCTGCTGCTCAACCGGCTCGACCACGAAGGCCCGATGGGCGTCAAGGCACTTGCCGCGGGGATGGGAATCGACTCCTCGACCGTTACCCGCCAGGTCGCACCGCTCGTCGACACCGGCCTGGTCAAACGCACCTCGCACCCGGAGGACGGCCGTGCGGTCGTGCTCCAGCTCTCCCCGCGTGGCCAGGCGCGCCTCGAGGAGGTCCGCTCCTCGCGACGCGAGCTGATGGCTCAGGTGACGGAGGGCTGGACCGAGAGCGAGCGCGAGTCCTTCTGCACCCTGCTCACCCGTTTCAACACGGCGCTCTCCGCCCGCCAGGCCGGTCTGCCGGCCACGGAGACGGAGACCACGCCGACCTCTTGACCCGGGCATCCTTTCTGGCCCTATATGAGGATGTGAGCGAGCGGCATTCAGCCATGGATCGCCGCCGCGCCCAGGAGTTCGAGGCCTTCGTCGCGGGCGCGGCCGGCAGGCTTCTGCACGCCGCGACACTTCTGACGGCCGAGCGGCCGGGCGCCAACCCGCACGCACGGCGCCTGCTGACCGGCGCGCTGGCCCGTACGTACGCGGACTGGGACCGGCTGCGCGGCGAGGACCCGTACGACCGCACCCGCCAGGAGCTCGCCGCCCGCTTCGCCCGCAGCGCCTGGCGCTGGAGCAAGGTACGCGGCGGCGTGCTCGGCCGCCTCACCCCGCAGGAACGTCTCATCCTGGTGCTTCGCCTGTACGAAGGGGTGGCCGAGGAGCAGACGGCCGCGCTGATAGGGCTGCCGGTGGAGCGGGTCCGGGCGATCTGCGCCCGTGCGATCGGGATCATGCGCAGCGCGCCGCCGCTGCCGCGCGTGGAGGCGGCGTCATGAGCAGTTCGGACCGCAGGGAGGACGAGATCCGGCGGATGCTGGACGTGCGGCACACCGCGGTCCCGCCCGATCTGCTGCAGCGCGCCACCGAGCGGGGCAACCGGCTGCTGCGCCGTCATCGCGCACTGCGCCGGGCGGGCTGGCTGCTACTGATCCTGGCCGTGATCGCGTTCCTGGCGTGGGCATCGGTGGTCGAGCCCTGGGTCGTCCCGCCGTCGAAGACGACGCCTCCCCTGGAAGGCTGGTAGCGGGCGGACGCCCCCGGAGGGCCGGCAGTGGCCGCCCGAGCGGGCGCGTCACCTCCTTTGTCCGGACTTATCCTGGTTGTGAGCGGCATACTTCCCGACCCCAGG
Source organism: Streptomyces sp. NBC_00390 (assembly GCF_036057275.1). Classification (NCBI taxonomy): domain Bacteria; kingdom Bacillati; phylum Actinomycetota; class Actinomycetes; order Kitasatosporales; family Streptomycetaceae; genus Streptomyces; species Streptomyces sp. NBC_00390. Next base: position 3,200,646 of record NZ_CP107945.1, read on the forward strand.
AGGTACCCATGACCAGGAAAGTCGCCGACTGCCGCAATCACCCGAGTGTCTCGGGCTGCACTCTCACCATCAGCGGTGAGGAAGAGGAAGTGGCACGGGCGGCCGCCGAGCACGCGATCTCCGTCCACGGCCACACCGACGGACCGGAGCTTCGGCAGATGGTCCGCGAGTCCCTCGAGGACGAGAAGGTGGATGCCTGAGCCGGAGGGCATGCCCGGGTCCGTGGGGGTCACCTGCCGACCGGTGCCCCCCACGGACCTGTTCGTGACCTGCTAGCCCAGCGCCTGCTTGAGGTCCGCCAGCAGGTCGTCGACCGCCTCGATACCGACCGAGAGCCGGACCAGATCGCCCGGCACCTCCAGCGCCGAGCCCACCACGGACGCGTGCGTCATCCGGCCCGGGTGCTCGATCAGCGACTCCACACCACCCAGCGACTCGCCCAGCGTGAACAGCCCGGTGCGGTTGCAGACCTCGACCGCCGCCGCCTCGCCGCCTTCCACCTGGAACGAGACCATGCCGCCGAACGCCTTCATCTGCTTCGCGGCGACCTCGTGACCCGGGTGCTCGGGCAGCCCCGGGTACAGCACCTTGGTGACCTTCGGATGCTCGGTGAGCATCTCGGCGACCCGTGTCGCGTTCTGGCTGTGCCGGTCCATCCGGACGGGCAGCGTCTTGATGCCGCGCAGCACCAGCCAGGCGTCGAACGGCCCGGCGACGGCGCCCATCGCGTTCTGGTGGTACGCCAACTCCTCGCCCAGCGCGTCGTCGTTGGCGATCAGCGCACCGCCGACCACGTCCGAGTGCCCGCCCATGTACTTGGTGAGCGAGTGCACCACGACATCCGCGCCGAGGGCGATCGGCTGCTGGAGATAGGGGCTGGCGAAGGTGTTGTCGACGACCAGCTTCGCGCCCGCCGTACGGGCCACGTCCGCGACCGCCGCGATGTCGGTGATACCGAGCAGCGGGTTGGACGGCGTCTCGACCCAGATCACCTTCGTGCGGTCGGTGACCGCGGCGCGCACCGCCGCCGGGTCGGAGGTGTCGGCCACCGACCACTCGACGCCCCAGCGCGAGACGACCTTGGCGAAGAGCCGGAACGTTCCGCCGTAGGCGTCGTTCGGGATCACCACATGGTCACCGGGCACCAGCAGCGTACGCAGCAGGCAGTCCTCGGCGGCGAGGCCCGAGGCGAAGGCGAGGCCGCGCCGGCCCCCCTCGATGGCGGCGAGGTTCTCCTCCAGTGCCGTACGCGTCGGGTTGGCGCTGCGGCTGTACTCGTAGCCCCCGCGCAGTCCGCCCACACCGTCCTGCTTGTAGGTGGACACCTGGTAGATGGGCGGTACGACCGCGCCGGTCAGCGGATCGGCTGTGTTGCCCGCATGGATGGCGCGGGTCTCGAAGCTCTGAAAGCTGTGCGGATCGCTCATGAGGTCCGAGCGTAGTCCCGCGCGATCCCGCCCGCGGTACGGGGAGTGGCCAATACAGGGCACCGGAGCAGCGGACCGGAAGTGTGCGGGGGACGCGCGTGGCCCGTCCCGATCGGCGTCCGGGACAATGGGGTCATGGAGATTCTCTGGTTCCTGCTCGCGATGTGCATGCTGGTGGCGGTCCTCGGCCCGTTCATGCTGCGCCGCCGCGGCGGCATCCGCCTCGCCGTGCCCGGCTCGCCCGACGCCGCCGACCCGGACACGTACGGTTTCGTCCGCGAGGAAGAGCTGGACGTCCGGCTGCCCGGCCCGGACCAGGACCTCCTCGACGTACTCGACGTCGTCCAGCGCACCCAGGAGTGGCGGGCCGCGTCGCAGTTGCTCGCCGGCACCCCGAAGGAGGGCGAGACGCGCTGGCAGCGCGTCCAGGCCTTCGCCGGGGCCGCGTCGCTGGAGCTGCAGCAGCAGCCCGGCACCGGCGGGGCATGGCTGCGCGCCTGGCGCTCCGAATCCCCGAAGGACGCGGGCGGAGCACAGGTGCACGCGGAGTTCCTCGTGCAGCAGGCCTGGCGCTCGTCGGCCGCCGGCACGGACGACTTCCGGATCATTCTCGAAGAGGCTCGCAGCGTCTGCGCCGAGGCCGCTCTGCTCGCACCCGGCGACCCCGTCCCGTACATCGTGGAGCTGGCCGTCGCCCGTGGACTGGGCTACCCCCACGAGCAGTTCGACCAGCTGTGGGCGAAGGTGATCGACCGCGCCCCGGAGCACATGGGCGCGCACCTGGCAGCTCTGCACTACCTGTGCGAGAAGTGGCACGGCTCCCGCGAGGAGGCGGACCACTTCGCCACGACCGCCGCGGCGCGGGCGCCGCACGGCTCAGTGCTCGCCGCGCTGCCCCTCTTCGCGGTGTACGAGCACCTGCCCGAAGTCAACCTGGTCAGGAGCTTCTACCAGAGCGCGGTGGTCACCAAGGCGGTGGAGGGCTCGCTGTTCGCCGTGCACTCGGCCCGCCCCGACGACCCGATGCTGGCGCACGTACGCCATCTGCTGATCCTGTTCCTGGTCCGCTCCGAGTGCTGGGCCGAGGCGATGAACCAGGTGGTGCACGTCGACGGCCATGTCGGCGCACTGCCGTGGACGCACAGCGACGACCCGGCGGCGGCGTACACGATCCACCGGAACCTGGCGGTGGCGGGGTACGAGGCGAACGGCGGCAGTCCGGCGACGCTGCCGCACTGAGGGCGGTCCCCGCCCGGGTCACGGTACTGCCGCGACGCCTCACGGAATGTCGGGGCGGGTCCGTACGTTCACCCCGTACGGACCCACTCGCCGAGGAGAGCCCGCATGTTCCTGAACCATCGCGTCCCTGTGCTGCCCACCCCCGACGAGGCCCTGCGCGGCCGCGAAACACCGGCCTTCGACGTCCCCTCCCGCCACACGGTCCTCGGCAACCCGCTGCTCGGGCCGTACCCCGAAGGCCTGGAGATCGCGGACTTCGGCCTCGGCTGCTTCTGGGGCGCGGAGCGCAAGTTCTGGCAGACGCCCGGTGTCTGGACCACCCTGGTCGGCTACCAGGGCGGCCACACCCCGAACCCCACGTACGAAGAGACCTGCTCGGGCCTGACGGGCCACACGGAGGCGGTCCGGGTCGTATTCGATCCGCGGAAGGTGTCGTACGGGACCCTGCTCAAGCTGTTCTGGGAGTCCCACAACCCCACGCAGGGCTTCCGCCAGGGCAACGACGTCGGCACGCAGTACCGCTCGGCGATCTACACCCACTCACCGTCGCAGGCGGCGGCCGCGGCGGCGTCGAGGGAGGCGTACCAGAAGGTCCTGACGGGCTCCGGGTTCGGCACGATCACGACGGAGCTGCTGCCTGCGGAGGGCCGCCCGTTCTATCCGGCCGAGGCGTATCACCAGCAGTACCTCGACAAGAACCCGGCGGGTTACTGCGGCATCGGCGGGACGGGGGTCACACTGAGCACCCCGTTCGAGACCAACTGGGGTGCCTCGTGCCCGACGGGGATCGCGCCTGCGGAGGACTGATCCCGAAGAGGCCGTCAGCCCCGGCAGGACCGGCCCCGGTCGTCAAGGAAGCGCCGGACACGTGGACACTGTGTCCGGCGCCGGCCTCCTGGCCACGTATCGCCACCCATGCCCTCGACATGGAGCCCGCCATGACCACAGCGCGTGACCTGTTCATCGTCACCCTGGACGCCGCGTCCGGCCGTCCCGTCGAGCAGGGCGACCTGTCGCTCGCCCTCGCGGGAGCCGAGCTGGTCGACCTCATCGACGCCCAGGAGCTCACACTGGACGGCGACCGCATCGTGCCGGGCCCGCCGTCGGCAGTAGGTGACCGTCTGTTGCACGATGCAGCGTCGTCGCTCATCCGGCAGGCGCCGTACGAGTCCGTCGAGGAGTGGCTGTGGCGCCGGGGCCGGGGCCTGTCCTCGGCCTATCTCGCCGCCCTGGAGACGGAAGGACAGGTCACTCGGCAGCGCCACCGCTGGATTCCCGTCCGGACCGACCGAACGGCACTGGCCGACTCACCGGATCGTCGCCACGCAGCCGACCGCTGGACGTCGGGCGAGCCCGTCCTCGCCGCTCTCGCGGCAGCCACGGGAGTCCAGGAGCAGGCCGAGGACTCCCTGCGTCTCTCCGACGACACCACTGTGACCGTGCTGGCTGCCGTCAACGACGCTGTGATGGAACTGGAAGCGGTACGGCAACGGCGAAACATCGAGGGGTCGGCCTTCGACAACATCTGGCGAGGCGAGTGACGAGACCGGCGGGGAACAGGGCTACGGGCGGGGCTTGATGCTCCGCAAGGGCGCCGGAGGTGGTGTCACGGAGCGCGCCTCGGAGCCGGTCGCCTACGGCGTGGGATCGCCGCTTCCGTACGGCCTCGTCAGGATCTCCATGTTGTGGCCGTTCGGGTCGTCGAAGTAGGTGCCGCGCCCGCCGTCGTTGTGGTTGATCTCGCCGGGGCGGCTGTGGGAGGGGTCCGCCCAGTACGTGAGGCCCGCTGCCTTGATGCGGGCGAATATCGCGTCGAAATCGGTCTCGGAGACCAGGAACGCGTAGTGCTGGGGCGGGATGTCGGCCTCGTCGGCCTCGACGTAGTCGAGGGTGACGCCGTTGTGCGTCTCGACCGGCAGGAACGGGCCGAACGGCCGGCCCGTCTCCAGCCCCAGCACGTCGGCGAGGAACCGGGCCGACGCCCGCTTGTCGTGCGCTGCGACGATCGTGTGGTTCAGCTCGACGGACATCGTGCGGACCTCCTCGAATCGGCGGCGCCTGTCGTTCCACGGTAGGTCCCCCGGAGCACGGATGTCTCGTGCCCGAACGCCCGGTGACCGGCGTCCGGCCGCGCTTGCAGACCGATCGCGCCGCAGTCCGGTCACGCCGTCATGGGGGTGGCTCACCCGGTCGGGACGGCTCCGGCCAGGACGGATATGTTTCGCCCCAGGAGATCCATCGGTCTCCGGTGATTCGGTCACGGCCCGGCCCGAGCGGTGGCCGGCTTCCCGTCGCCGACGGTTCCGGGCAGGAGATGCCGTGAGCGCGATCCGGTCGTGCCGTCCGCCGAGGTGCAGTGCCTGGCCCGTGTCGCTGGCGCTCAATCTCACCGTCGGGTTCGCGCTGAACCTTCCTCTGATGGTGCTGTGGCAGGTGCTCGTCGGCCGGTTCGAGAGGTCGCCGGAGGTCGCCGGGCCGATGGAGGCGGCTCTGTCCTGGCTGCTCGTGTCCGTTCCGCTGGTGGTCGTCTTCGCCGGGACCAACTACGCCGTCCTGCGGCTGACGCGGGTACCGGCGCGGCCGTACTGGGCGGTCAGTGCGCTCGCCCTGTGTGTTCCGAGCCTGCTTCTGACGTTCTCGCCGGGCTTCGGTGAGCTGTCCGTCCTGCCCTGACGGCGGTTCACGGGTCCGGTCAACGGCCCACGCGGTGCGCCGAGTCCGGCCCACTAGGGTGTGCGCCGTGGGGATCAGCGAGTACATCGGCACCGTACGCACGGACGACGACGAGCGGGACGCATCACCTCGGTGGCGCGTCCCGCTCGTCGTGACCGGTGTCGTCGTGCCGCTGTACGTGCTGTGGGCCGCGGTCCTCGCGACCGGCGGCGGCGATCTGGCGGCCCAGCTGGCGTGGGCCGGATTCATGGAGCGGCATCCGGGCTCGGCGTACAACCTGTCCTGGTACGGCGGGATGCACATCGCCAACTACAGCGTGCTGACACCGCCCTTGATGGCCCTCTTCGGTGTGCGCGCGGTGTCGGTGGCCGCGGGGCTCGCCGGGACGTGGGTGCTGGCCTGCCTGTTCGTGCGGTGTGACCGCCGGCCGCTGTGGCCGGCCCTGGCGGGGGCGCTCGCGCTGTGGTGCAACGTCGCCTCCGGGCGCACCACCTTCGCGCTGGGCGTTGCGATCGGGCTGCTCGCGGTGCGGTACGTGGGCAGGACCGCCGTCGCGGCGCTCTGCGCCGCGCTCGCGGCTCTGGCGAGTCCCGTCGCCGGACTGTTCCTGCTGGTGGCGGGTGCGGCGTACGGCCTGGACAGGCAGTGGCGCAGGGCTGCGGCGCTGGTGGTGCCGCCGGTCGTCGTGGTCGGGGCGGTGACGGTGCTGTTCCCGTTCCGTGGCGAGCAGCCGATGGCCGGCGGCAAGCTGTGGCTGCCGTTGCTGGTGTCGGCCGCGCTGGTGATCGCGGCGCCGCCGGCATGGCGCGTGGTGCGGTACGGGGCCGCGGTGTACGGGGCCGGTGTCGTCCTGACGTATCTGATCGCGTCCCCGATCGGCACGAACGTCGAACGGCTCGCGGGCCTGGTGGGCCCGCCGGTACTGCTGGCCGCGGTGCTCGCCTGCGGGCTCGCCCGGCTCCGGCGTGCGGTGCTCGCCTGCGCCCTGGCGGTGAACTCGTACTGGCTGGTGGACAAGACGGAGGACGATCTGGCCGTCTCGAACGACGTGCCGGCGTGGGCGGCGCACACCGACGGTGTCGTGCGGGAGCTGGAGCGGCTGGGGGCCGACCGTACGCGTGTCGAGGTCGTCCCGGCCCGCAACCACCGTGAGGCGACCGTGCTCGCGCCGTACGTCAACATGGCCCGTGGCTGGAACCGCCAGCTGGACGTGGAGCGCGGGCGGCTCTTCTACGACGGTTCGCTGGACGCCGCGACGTACCGCGGGTGGCTGGACCGCTGGGCGGTGGGCCTGGTGGTGCTGCACCACGGCCGACCGGACGGGCCGGCCGAGGCCGAGGCGGCGATCGTACGGAGCGAGCCGGAGTGGCTGGAGCGGGTGTGGCGCGACGACGACTGGACGGTGTACCGCGTCCGTGACGCGGCCCCGCTCGTGTCGCCCCCCGCGGCGGTGGTCCGCGGCACCGACGCCGAGCTGGTCGTACGCGTCCCGGAGGCAGGCTCGGTGACGGTGAAGGTGGCGTACTCCCCCTGGCTGCGGGCCGAGGGCGGGTGCCTGCGCCAGGAGGGCGAGTGGACACGGCTGACGGTGCCGAAGGCGGGCGAGTACCGGCTCGACTCGGCGTACCGGTGGGGGCTTTCGGCCGGTGACGACTGTGGCTGAGGCGAGCTGAGGCCGAGGCGGGTGTGCTGCGGTGGGGGCGTTGTCAGTGACGTGTGTCACGCTCGGGTCATGATTGATCACATCTCGGTGCAGGTGAGGGATCCGGCGGTCAGTGCCGCCTTCTACGACCGCGTGCTGGCCACGCTCGGCGGCAAGCGGATGATCGAGCGCAACGACGGCGGGGTGATCGGGTACGGCACCACGCATCCGACGTTCTGGATCGGGCCCGCGACGAGCGATGAGGTGGAAGCTGCGCACGAACTGCACATCGCCTTTGCCTCGGCCGACCGCGCGGGGGTGCGGGCCTTCCACGCGGCGGCCGTCGAGGCGGGGGCGGAGGTGCTGCACGAGCCACGGGTGTGGCCGGTGTACCACCCCGCGTACTACGGAGCGTTCGTCAGGGACCCGGACGGCAACAACGTGGAGGCGGTCTGCCACGTGCCCGAGTAGGCGCCGGGCTCGACGGACCGTCGCCGGACGGGTGTCATGCCACCGACTGTGCCTCGCGCAGCAGGGCGGCGGTGCGGGCGGCGTCGTAGCCGGGGGCGACGCCGTCGACGAGGACGACGTCCCCTGCCATGTGACGGGTGCGCAGAGGGATCAGCTCCTGGTAGGCGTCCGACTCGTACCAGTCACGGGCCTCCCCCGGGCCGGGGAAGCCGATGATGACGAGCGCGCCCGGCCAGACTCCCTCACGGATCTCGACGGATGCGCCGTGGACGAGGAAACGGCCGCCGAAGGGGTCGAGCGTGGACTGAATGCGTTCCATGTAGTCGAAGACCTCGTCGTCCAGGTGGGCGGCGGGGTGCAGGTGGCCGACGGCGTACGCGCTCATGGTGTCCCTCCCGGGGTGCGTTCGGATCTCCTCGCGGTGCCTGATGCGTTCGATCCTGCCGGGGACACGCGCGGCAGTCGATTACCTCCGGGGTAACCGGCTCCCCGTTCGGCCGGACGGCCCGGCAGGATGCTGTGCCGTCCTCGTTCCGGCCTGCTGCGAACGGGTCAGTGCCGGGCCCGGTCACCCCTTCGGGGACATGCGCCGGACTTACGTTGGGCATGGCACGCGCCCCTTCGCGACCTTCCTTCTCCGCGTGCCGCCGCACCGACCGCACGGCGGAAAGAGGCATCCGGGATGACGCGCAGCTCCGAACGCCGCAGGTGGGCGGCGGCAACAGCCCAGGGCAGGCTCGCCGTGGCGGCCTGCGCCGCCGCCGGGCTCCTGACAGTGACGGCGTGCAGCGGCACCACGACGAGCGCTCCGCCGGCGGCCGCCGCCCCGACGCCCTCCCCCAGCACCTCGGTCCGTGAACTCACCCCGGCTCTGTCGTCGCAGCTGGACAAGGCCGTCCAGCAGACGCTGAAGCAGGCGGGCGTGCCCGGGGTGACCGTGGGGCTGTGGCTGCCGGGCAAGGGCACCTACGTCCGCTCGTTCGGTGAAGCCGACAAGGGCACCGGTGCCGCCATGTCGGAGAACCTGCACATGCGGATCGGCAGCGAGACCAAGACGTTCACGGTGACCGGGATCCTGCGGCTGGTGGACGCGGGGCGGCTCGGCCTCGACGACCCGATCTCGAAGTACGTGGACGACGTCCCGGGCGGGGACCGGATCACCCTGCGCCAGCTCGCCGAGATGCGCAGCGGACTCTTCTCGTACACCCAGGACCCGGACTTCGACAAAGCCTTCATGTCCGACCCCGACCGGAGGTTCACACCGCAGCAGCTGCTCGACTATGCCTTCAAGCACCCGCCGCTGTTCGCCCCGGGGAAGAAGTTCAACTACTCCAACACCAACCTGATCCTGCTCGGCCGGGTCATCGAGGAGGTGAGCGGCCAACCACTCGGCGACTTCCTCGAGCAGCAGGTCATCGAACCGGCGGGCCTGCGCAACACGCTCTTCCCCAAGGGGACCGAGTTCCCCGAACCGCACGCCCAGGGCTACACGATGCAGACGCCGAACGGCGAGATCGCGAACGCGACGAACTGGGACCCGTCCTGGGCCTGGGCCGCCGGCGCGATCATCTCCGACCTGCAGGACCTGCGGAGATGGGCGCCGATCCTCGCGAAGGGCACCCTGCTCAAGCCCGCCACACAACGGCAGCGCCTGCGGATGCTGCCCACCGGCTACCCGGGGACCGCGTACGGGCTCGGCATCTTCACCACCAACGGGTGGATCGGGCACAACGGCTCGCTCCCCGGCTACGAGTCGGTGACGGTCTATCTGCCCTCTGCCAAGGCGACGTTGGTGATCCTCACCAACGCGGACTTCCTCTACAAGGGCTCCGAGAACAGCACGCTGTTCGCGGAGGCCGTCACCCGCATCGTGACCCCGGACAATGTCTACGCCCTGCCGCCGTCGGCGCCGTCCGCGGCGTCGCCGTCCCCGTCCGCCTGACGCGCCGGCCGCCCGGCACGTTCGGGTGGGAGCACGGCCTGGAAGTAGCCGACTGCCCGCTCGCGCCGGTAGCCGAGCTGCTGGTTGACCGCCAGCATCGGGCGGTTCTCGTCGGCGACGGTGGTCGCGATCTCGCGTACGGACGGCTGGGCCGAGGCGACCGCGGTGAGCATATGGCGCTTGACGGCCCGGCCGAGGCCGCGGCCGCGGTGAGCGGGCAGGACCACCGTGTCGTACTGCAGGGCTCGCACGTCCGACGGGTCGCGCAGCACCAGCTCGGTGTACGCGGCCACGGTGTCGCTGCCGCCCGCCGTGTGCACCACCGCCGAGGAGAGGATGAAGCCGCCCCGGTCCTCGATCACCTGCGCCGCGGCCCGGACCCGGTCCGCGTCCCATGCGGGGGTGGCCCGGTCCATGTCACCGCTGGGTGCGTCCTCCATGGCGTTGTGAGCCTCGGCGAACGCGGCGGCGAGCGCGTCGGGCACGACACCGGTCCAGTGGGCGTAGGTGTAGCCGTCGGGCAGCCGGGGTGGCAGGGGGTGGACGGCGAGCGCGTCGGCGATGTTCTGCACGTACCAGGCGAGCGACAGCACCTCGGTGAAGCCGAGGCCGACGGCGAACGCCTCACCCGCGCCGCCGAGTTCGATTTCGACCGTGACCGATGTGCGCCTGTGGGCGGCGAGTTCGTCGCGTACGGCGCTCCAGAGCCGCGCGCCGGTGCCCCGCTTCCTTGCTCTCGGGTGCACGGCGAGCATGTCGAGGAAGGCGGTGTGCCGGTTTCTCTCGTCCAGGAACAGCACCAGGGACGCGACGCCGTCGTACGAGCCGTCGGCGGCGACGGCCACGAGGTGGACGGCCTCGGTGTTCACCGAGGGGTGCCGGAGCTTTCCCTCGGTCTGCGCCCGGCCCGGCGGGGGCACGTCGGCGGGCAGGTCGTGCAGATGCGCGGCCCGGAGGACGGCGTGCCAGGCGTCGACAGTGGCGGCGGCCGGCGGGGAGGGAAGGCGGATGATCGTCATGCTGTGGACCGTACGGTCGTGCCGTCGTCCGCGCAGGGGAATTTCGCGAGGGGCGCGGCGGAGCAGACGCCGGCGGCGGCACCCTGAGCCAGGGTGCCGCCGCCGGTGGGAGTGTGCGGGTGGAGGGATCAGACGGCGGAGGCGGCCTTCCACTGCGCCCAGTTCAGGTTCCAGCCGTTCAGGCCGTTGTCGGGCTTGATGGTGGTGTCCTTGGAGTTCTTGACGACGACCACGTCACCGACGATCGAGTTGTCGAAGAACCAGGCGGCGGGCTGGTTCGGGTCGCCCGCGCCCTTGACGTCGTTCAGGCCCACACAGCCGTGGCTGGTGTTGACGGAGCCGAAGACCGAGTCGGCACCCCAGTAGTTGCCGTGGATGAAGGTGCCCGACGTGGACAGCCGCATCGCGTGCGGGACGTCCTTGATGTCGTACTCGCCCTTGCCGTCGTCGTCGGTGAAGCCGACCGTCGCACCGTTCATCCGGGTCTCCTTGAACTTCTCGGAGATCACCATCTGACCGTTGTAGGTCGGGTTGTCGGGCGAACCGGCGGAGATCGGAATGGTCTTGACCGTCTTGCCGTCCTGGGTGACCGTCAGGGTCTTGGCGGCGGCGTCGACGACGGAGACCTGGTTCCGGCCGATCTTGAAGGTGACCGTCTTCTGCTGGACACCGACGACACCGGGCGCGCCCTCGACGCCGTCCAGTTCGAGCTTCAGGGTGACGGTCGAGCCGGCCTGCCAGTACTGGTCGGGGCGGAAGTCGAGGCGCTGGGGGTTGAACCAGTGGCCGACGACCTCCTGACCGCTGCTGGAGGTCACGGTGATCCCGGACTGGACGGCCTTCTTGTCGGTGATCGCCTTGTTGAAGTTGATCGAGACCGGCATGCCGACGCCGACGGTGGAGCCGTCCTCCGGCGTGAAGTTGCCGATGAAGCTGTTGGCGGGCGAGACGGTCGTGAACGACGCGTTCTCGTGGGCCTCGAGGCCCTTGGCGTCCTTCGCCACCGCGGCGATCTTGTAGGTGGTCGAGCGCTGCAGCTGCCCGTCGGGCTTCCAGCTCTTGCCGCCGGCCGCGAGGGTGCCCTGCACCGGCGCGCCGTCGGCCGTGGTCATCGTGACCTCGGTCAGGGTGCCGTCGCTGACGGTGACCTTGGCCGCGTTGTTGATGCTGGCGTTGGTCGCGCCGTTCTTGGGCGAGATCGCTATTCGGGCCTTGGAGGTGTCCTTGGCGGCCGCCTCGTCGGCCTTGGCCTGTGATGTGTCCTGGGTGCCGCCCGACTTGTCCCCGTCGTCGGAGCAGGCCGAAAGCACCAGCACGCCGCCGAGTACCGCGGAGGCGACCATCAGGCCCCGGCGCCGCTTGCTTTCCGTCATCACACGCTTCTCCATCGCTACCGATTCCCCTGACCGCTCACTTGGTAACACGCGTTCCGGGCGATCCGGTTCCACACCCGGAACGGATGTGGGGAACACCACTCACCGCCATCTCGACCCACGAGACTCCGGCACCGATTCTGATCGACGCGACGGACGCCACGCTGGTTGCGCCCGTTCGCGGATCGACACGGAGCATCACGGACCCGGCCGGGCTCCGGTTCGCCTGCCCGGCGATCCGGGGCCCGAAGCCTGTCAGATTCCCGTGGCGCGCTCAGCGGCCGGCATCGTCGTCGGTGCCTGCCTCATCCTCGTACTCTCCATCCTCCTCGTCCAGGTCCCATTCCTCCGCATCCGGGTCGTACTCGATCTGCTCGCTGCTCCACGACGCCTGCGCGAGCTCCACCCCGGGCACCTCGCCGACCAGGTCGAACGGGTCCACGAGATACGCGAGCGCCTCCGCCTCGTCCTCGCGGACCGTGGCCCCGGCGTGCGCGCGTTCCTCGTCCGGCATGAACTCGTCGTCCGCGATCCGCTCCAGGGCCGCGCCGGTCAGGGCGCCGGGGTCCTGGATCTCCAGCACCAATTCCACGTGTAGGCGCACATACTGTGATGTCTCAGAAGTAGTCACACGACGGAGAGTAGGGCTCCCGCGCTCGCGGCTTTCCTGCGACCCGCTGCTTTCACTAGCATCAGCGCACCCACCCAAGTCGAGGATGCCTCAAGGGGGATCGAGTCCGTGTCCGTCGCACGTCGACCGCTGCTCACCGCCACTGCCGCAGGGACTTTGCTCTGTGCTCTGTGGTTCGTCCCCTCGGCCAATGCCACTGCCGAGAAACACACCGCGCGGCACTCCGGCACCGGTTCGACCGCCTCCGCCGCGGAGGTCTCCGAGGGCGAGGCGACCACGGAGAGTAAGCAGCAGCTGACGCTCGCGCAGACCGGCAGTGTCGACACCACCCCGTATGTCGTCACCGGGACGGCGTGCCTGGGCATCGGGGCGGGTTTCGTGGCCTACTCGGTGCGCAGGCGCACATCCGCCCCGGCCGCGTTCTGACGGAGCGCGAAGGGCCGCCCCCGGCTGGGGGCGGCCGTTTTGCGTGACGTGGCCGCTGCCGGGCCCGGCCGTTCCGCTAGGCCAGCGGGCCGGTCACCGGCTCCACGGCCTCGACGAGCCTCCCGTCCCGTACGAAGGCGTCCGCGGCCTCCAGGTCGGGGGCGAGGAACCGGTCAGGGCCGGGGCCCTCGACGCCCGCGGCGCGCAGGGCGGCGATGGCGGCCTGCGAGGCGGGGGCCGGGGTCAGATGGCGCCGCAGTTCGATCGCGCGGGTCGCCGCGTACAGCTCGACGGCGATGATCCGGTTGAGGTTGCCGATGGCGGTGCGCAGCTTGCGCGCGGCCGACCAGCCCATGGAGACGTGGTCCTCCTGCATCGCGGAGGACGGGATGGAGTCGGCGGAGGCCGGGACGGCCTGCCGCTTCATCTCGCTGACCAGGGCGGCCTGGGTGTACTGGGCGATCATCAGGCCGGAGTCGACGCCGGCGTCGTCGGCGAGGAACGGCGGCAGGCCGTGCGAGCGGTTCTTGTCGAGGAGCCGGTCGGTGCGGCGCTCGGCGATGGAGCCGAGGTCGGCGGCGGCGATGGCGAGGAAGTCCAGGACGTACGCGACGGGTGCGCCGTGGAAGTTGCCGTTGGACTCGACCCTTCCGTCGGCGAGGACCACCGGGTTGTCGACCGAGGAGGCGAGTTCGCGGTCGGCGACCAGGCGGGCGTGCGCCATCGTGTCGCGGCCGGCGCCCGCGACCTGCGGGGCGCAGCGCACCGAGTAGGCGTCCTGGACGCGGGGCGCCTCCTCCTCCTGGAAGTGGCCGGTGAGCCCGGAGCCCTTGAGCACCGCGAGCATGTTGGCGGCCGAGGCGGCCTGGCCGGGGTGCGGGCGGATGGCGTGCAGCTCGGGGGCGAGGACCTTCTCGGTGCCGAGCAGGGCCTCCAGCGACAGGGCCGCGGTGACGTCGGCGGACTTGTAGAGCCGCTCGAGGTCGGCGAGGGCCATGATCAGCATGCCGAGCATGCCGTCGGTGCCGTTGAGGAGGGCGAGGCCCTCCTTCTCGCGCAGCACGACGGGCTCGACGCCGTGCTCGGCGAGGAGCTCACCGGCCGGGCGGACGGTGCCGTCGGGGCCTTCGGCGTCCCCCTCGCCCATGAGGGCCAGGGCGCAGTGGGAGAGCGGGGCGAGGTCTCCGGAGCAGCCCAGGGAGCCGTACTCGTGGACGACGGGCGTGATGCCGGCGTTCAGCACGTCGGCCATGGTCTGCGCGACCTCGGGGCGTACTCCGGTGTGGCCGGAGGCGACGGTCTTCAGACGCAGGAACATCAGGGCGCGGACGACCTCGCGCTCGACGCGCGGGCCCATGCCGGCGGCGTGCGAGCGCACGATGTTGCGCTGCAGCTGGGCCCGGAGGTCGGGGTTGATGTGCCGGGAGGCGAGGGCGCCGAATCCGGTGGAGACCCCGTAGACGGGCTCGGGCTTGGCGGCCAGTGCGTCCACGACGGCGCGGGCCGCTGCGAGGGCGGTGCGGGCCTCGTCGGAGAGCTCGATACGGGCGCCCCCGCGGGCCACGGCGATGACGTCGGCGGCGGTGGTACCGGACGTCCCCACCACGACAGTGTGCATATCCATATTCAGCAGCGTACGGACTGAATCCAAACCTGTCACCAGTGGCGGCCGAGTTCGCCCCTTACTCCCCGGTAGGGGGCAGGCCTCCCTGCACTCGCCCTACAGCGCTCAGGGCTCGCTCCACGGCTCCTGGTCGTCCTCCGGCCGCGCGTCCCGGAAGCGGCGGCGGTCCTGCGGCGAGCGCGGCGGGGTGTCGGCGAGCCGGAGCACCGTGCCGTCGCGGCCCGCCACCACGGGCTTCGGGGAGCGCGCCGCCTTCGCCCGGTACTGGGCCGCGTCCGCGAGCCGGAACAGCCGGCGGCCCGAGCGGACCTGGCCGATCGGGTCCCCGGTCGACGCGACCCCGCACGCGACTCCCTCGCCGAGCTCCAACTCCTGGGCGCGGACGCACAGTTCATCGGCGACCCGGACCACGTCGCCCGCCGGAGGACCCACCGTGACCAGACAGAACTCGTCCCCGCCCAGCCGGGCGGCCAGCGCGCCCGGCAGCATCGCGCCGCACAGCGACAGGACCGATCCGAACCGCTCCAGCAGCCGGTCGCCGACCGCATGGCCGTGGGTGTCGTTCACCTGCTTCAGGCCGTTGAGATCGCATACGACGAGACTGACCACCGTCCCGTCCGCGCGGTGCGCCTCGATGGCCTCGTCGAGACGGGCGTCGACGGCACGGCGGTTGGCGAGCCCGGTCAGCGGATCGGTGAAGGCGAGCCGGCGCACCTCCTCCAGCCGCTCGGTCTGCGAGATCCCGGCGGCCACGACCGAGGCGAGGACCGTGGCGAAGTCGGCGTCGTCCCGGTCGAAGACGGGGGCGGCCGGCGGGCGGGCGACATAGAGCTCGCCCCAGGCCCGCCCGTGCAGCACGATGGGCGCGACGACGCAGCAGCCGCGCTTGCGGCGCCGCAGGGCGGCCATCCTCTGGTGGCTGTAACCGTGCTCGGGCGTGGCCGGACCGTCCACCGTCTCCACCCAGCCGTCCGGTTCTCCGCCGGCGGCCCACCGCTCGTGCAGGAACTCGGCGATCTCCGGGAAGTGGTTGACGGGGTACGTCTCCGACTCGGGGAACTCCTCCTCGCCGTCGGCCCGTTCGCCCGCGTTGACGAGCACCCGGAGCCGCCCGCGCTCCCGCTCCCACACCGAGAGCGCGGCGAAGGTCCCGGCGAGCGCGTCACAGGCGCCCAGCGCCGCCGCCCGCCAGGAGTCGCGCGGTGTGTGGGCGGCCGCCATCGCCTGCGCCAGCGCCACCACGGCCCGCAACCGCCGATCCTCAGCCATCACCCCAGCTTAGGGAGGTTTCGGCCAGTTTGATCAGTTGGGTCGCACCGCGCGCCCCGAGGGCCGGCCGGTCACTCTCCGGGCCACTGGGGCGTGCGCTTCTCGTTGAAGGCCGCCACGCCCTCGGCGCGGTCCCCGGAGAAGGCGGTGGCACGCCAGGCCGCGTCCTCGACCTCCAGACCGGCCCGCAGGTCGAGTCCCTGCCCGAGCCGCATCGCGCGCTTGGCGTTGCGCAGCCCGACCGGGGAGTTCGCGGCGATCCTGGCCGCGAGGGCGAGGGCCTCGGTGCGGGCGTCGTCCGCGAGGACGTCGACCAGACCCAACTCCCGCGCCTCGGCGGCCTCCACCCGCCGTGCCGAGAAGACCAGCTCGGCGGCACGGGCCGCACCGACGCGGCGCGGCAGCAGCTGGGTGCCGCCGCCTCCGGGGATGACGCCGACGGAAACCTCGGGCAGGCCGACGACGGCGGTGGCGTCGGCGACGATCACATCGCAGGACAGCGCGAGCTCGAATCCCCCGCCGAGAGCGAATCCGTGCACGGCGGCGACGGCCGGCATCGGCAGCTCCAGCACGCCGGTGTACGCGCCCCGCGCGGTGGGCCGCTGCCGCACCAACTCGGCGTCGGTGAAGGAGTTCCGCTCCTTGAGGTCGGCACCGACGCAGAAGGCCCGCTCGTGCGAGGAGGTCAGGACGGTCACGCGTACGTCCCGGTCCGCGCCGAGCGCGGCACAGGCGTCACCGATGGAGCGGGCCATCTCGGTGGAGACGGCGTTCATGGCCTTCGGCCGGTCCAGCACGAGCTCGGCGACATGCCCCTGCTCGTGCCTGCGCACGACGACGAACTCCCCGAACCGCTGCTCGGACTCGGCCATGTGACGACCCCTCCCTGGGGGTTTGGGGGGAACCCCCGAGGAACACGGAACGATGATTCACCGGGATCATAGGCGCGGTCCCCGCGGGAACGCGATGCCCGGCCGCGGGATGCTGCCCACCGACGCCAGAGCGGTGCTCAGGACGCCGGGGCAGTGCTCAGGATGCCGGGCGCCGCGACAGCAGCCACGGCTCGATCACGCCGAGGCCACGCACCGGCCGCTGCCACATCGGCTGGAGGGCGAAGCGGTACGCGGGGGGCTCGGCGCCCTCCTTCTCCGCCGTGGCCGCCTCCTGGGCCGCCTCCGCCTCCGAGGCCGGTGCGTCCCCCGTGCGGATCAGCTCCTCGGCGAACGCCCCGTCGACCAGGACCGCGTCCTTCGGCGCTATCGAGGTGAGGCGGCTCGCCAGGTTCACCGTCGTACCGAACACGTCGCCCATGCGCGTCGTGACCGTGCCGAAGGCGATACCGACCCGCAGCGCCGGCATCGACTCGTCGTGCGTCATGGCGTCGATCAGGCGCAGCGCGATCTCCGCCGCCGTGCCCGCGTCGTCCGCCGCGTACAGCACCTCGTCGCCGAGGGTCTTGATCAGCCGGCCGCCGTGCGCCGCGACCAGGTCCGCGCACGTGGTCTCGAACGACTCGACCAGCTCGCCGAGTTCTTCCTCCTCCAGGCGGCGGGTCAGCCGCGTGAAGCCCACGAGGTCCGCGAAGCCGACGGCCAGTCTGCGGTCGACCATCTCCTCGTCGTCGGCGGCCTGCACCACGCGTCCGGTGGCCGCGGCGAGCTGCCGCCGCCACACGTAGACCAGGAACTCCTCGAGCTCGGGCAGCAGCAGCTCGACCAGCGGATAGGTGACCTCGGTGCGGGTCATCCCCGGCTCGGGCGGCTCGGTCAGGCCCTCCAGGAAGGAATCGATCTGCCATTCCGCCAGCCGGGCGGTGGTCTGCCCGGTCGAGCGCGCGACCTGGATCGCCATCGGCTCGCTGAGCAGGCCTGCCTCGACCAGACCGGCGAGCCGCCGCAGCGCCAGCACGTCCGCCTCGGTGAGCGCCTTCGCCTGCCCGATGTCGGCGAAGCCCATCGCCCGCCAGAACCGGGAGGCCAGCTCCATGGAGACGCCCGCGGTGCGGGCGGCCTGGAAGGGGGTGTAGCGCCGCTCGGCCCCCAGGATCAGCTGCTCCAGCCGGATGGCGAGCGGGTCGTGCGTCGGTTCCGCCGTGTGGTCGACCTCGTGGTGCGGCGTCGGATGCACCGAGGACGACGATCGGGCGGACGCACCGGAGGAGCCGGAGGAGGAGTCCGACGGCGGCTGTGCGCCCGCGCCGGAAGTGGTGTCGTCGACGGTCACCAGCCGCCTCCTGCCCGTTCCCTGCGCAATGCCCTGCCGATCTGTCGCCGAACGCCTCAACGATACGGCAGGTGTGCCCTGGCTCACGTCCCGGCGACCGGACGGATTCAGTGGATTCGGCGGATTCGAGATGGATGAGGGTTCAACCGCAACCGGCGGTCGGCCCTTGGACAGCGGTCAGGTCGCCGGCCGCAGATGGACGATGTCCCCCGCGCTCACCGCGTGCCGCTCGCCGTCCCCCGTCCGCAGCACCAGGCGCCCGTCCCCGTCTAGCGCCACCGCTTCGCCGGTGAGGGAGCGCGCGCCGGGCAGCTCGGCGCGCACCTCGCGCCCCAGGGTCGAGCAGCCTGCCGCGTACGCCGCCTGGAGCCCGCTCGCGCCCGGGTCGCCGCCTGTCGCGCGCCAGTCGCCGTACCACCGCTCGAGCGAGCGCAGCACGGCCCGCAGCAGCGGGTCGCGGTCGGTGGAGACGGCGTTCGCCAGTCCCAGTGACCCCGCCGTCGGAACGGGGAGCTCGTCGGCCCGCAGGGACACATTGATCCCCATGCCGACGACGACCGCCTCGTCCCCGGCGCGCTCGGCCAGGATCCCGCCCGCCTTGCGTTCCTCGCCACCGACGGTAACCATCAGGTCATTAGGCCATTTGAGGGACATGTCGACCCCGGCGGCCTTGGCGAGCCCGGTCGCGGCGGCCACTCCGGTGAGCAGCGCCATCCAGCCCCAGCGCGCCACGGGCACGTCGGTGCCGGGCCGCAGGAGTACGGACAGGAACAGGCCCGAGCGCGCGGGAGCGGTCCAGCTCCGGTCCAGCCGCCCCCGCCCGGCGGTCTGCTCCTCGGCGACGAGCACGGCGCCCTCGGGCCGGGACGTGGCCAGTGCGGCCAGGTCGGAGTTGGTGGAGCCGGTGGAGGTGACCACATCGAGAGAGGTCCACAAGGAGCCCGGCACCAGCAGGGCCCTGCGCAGTGCGGCAACGTTCAGCGGGGGCCGGTCGAGGTCGGACCAGCGGCTGTCGGGCGCATTCTGTGGCGTCATGCAAGCCAGGTTAGGTGTGGCCAACGCCGCACTGCCGAACGGTATCCGCGCCGATACGCTACGAGTCAGTAGCAACGGAACCCGTTACGCACCCCCTTTACCGACCCCGTGACCAGCCAGGGAGCCGCATCCCGATGTCCGAGCCGGAAGAGATCGCCCTCTCTCTGAATCAAAGCAGCCACACCACCGCGGGAAAGATCGCGGATCTGCAGCGCCGTATTGACGAGGCGACGCACGCCGGCTCCGCTCGCGCGGTGGAAAAGCAGCACGCCAAGGGCAAGTTGACGGCCCGGGAGCGGGTCGACCTGCTCCTCGACGAGGACTCCTTCGTCGAGCTGGACGAGTTCGCCCGGCACCGCTCCACCAACTTCGGCCTGGACAAGACCCGTCCCTACGGCGACGGTGTGGTCACCGGATACGGCACCGTCGACGGCCGCCCGGTAGCCGTGTTCTCGCAGGACTTCACCGTCTTCGGCGGTGCTCTCGGCGAGGTGTTCGGCCAGAAGATCATCAAGGTGATGGACTTCGCGCTGAAGACCGGATGCCCGGTCATCGGCATCAACGACTCCGGCGGCGCCCGTATCCAGGAGGGCGTCAGCGCACTCGGCATGTACGGCGAGATCTTCCGCCGCAACACGCATGCGTCGGGCGTCATTCCGCAGATCAGCCTGATCGTCGGCCCGTGCGCGGGCGGCGCCGTCTACTCCCCCGCGATCACCGACTTCACGGTGATGGTCGACCAGACCTCGCACATGTTCATCACGGGCCCCGACGTCATCAAGACGGTCACCGGCGAGGACGTCGGCTTCGAGGAGCTGGGCGGCGCCCGCACGCACAACACCACCTCGGGTGTCGCGCACCACATGTCGGGCGACGAGAAGGACGCGATCGAGTACGTCAAGTCCCTGCTGTCGTACCTGCCGTCCAACAACCTGTCCGAGCCGCCCGCCTTCCCGGAGCCGGCTGACACGGCGGTGAGCGCCGAGGACCGCGAGCTGGACACCCTCATCCCGGACTCCGCGAACCAGCCGTACGACATGCACACGGTCATCGAGCATGTGCTGGACGAGGGCGAGTTCCTGGAGACCCAGGCGATGTTCGCGCCGAACATCCTCACCGGCTTCGGCCGGGTGGAGGGCTTCCCGGTCGGCATCGTGGCGAACCAGCCCATGCAGTTCGCCGGCTGCCTCGACATCAACGCCTCCGAGAAGGCCGCGCGCTTCGTGCGCACCTGCGACGCGTTCAACGTCCCGGTGCTGACGTTCGTGGACGTGCCGGGCTTCCTGCCGGGTGTCGACCAGGAGTACAGCGGCATCATCCGGCGCGGGGCGAAGCTGATCTACGCGTACGCGGAGGCGACCGTCCCGCTGATCACGGTGATCACGCGCAAGGCGTTCGGCGGTGCCTACGACGTCATGGGCTCCAAGCACCTGGGCGCCGACCTCAACCTGGCCTGGCCCACCTCGCAGATCGCGGTGATGGGCGCGCAGGGCGCGGTCAACATCCTGCACCGGCGCACCATCGCGGCCGCGGAGGACCAGGAGGCGACCCGGGCGCGCCTGATCCAGGAGTACGAGGACGCGCTGCTCAACCCGTACACGGCGGCCGAGCGCGGCTACATCGACGCGGTGATCATGCCGTCGGAGACGCGGGCTCAGGTCGTCAAGGGCCTGCGTCAGCTGCGGACGAAGCGGGAGAGCCTGCCCCCGAAGAAGCACGGCAACATCCCCCTCTAGGAAAGGGACTTCGGGATGATCAAGGTCGTACGAGGAAACCCGACCCCGGAGGAACTGGCCGCCGCACTGGCGGTGGTTCAGGCGCGGGCCGCGGCGACGGCGAACGCCGAGGCCGGGGACCCGCTGCCGCCCGAGGGATGGTCGGACCCGGCGCGGATCGCGCGTACACGCAGGCCGCTGCCGGGACCGCGGTCCTGGGCCCGCAGCTACTGGCCGTTGTAGCGGGACCCTGTGCAGTGAAGTGAAAGGTGGACGGGCCGGATCCCGCAGCGACGCCGTTGGCTGATCCGGTTCTTCGCGTGACGCCGGCTCCCAAGACCTGGTTGTGGTCCTGGGAGCCGGCGTCGTTGCACGGGGAGGGTGCCGATGCCGGTGCAGCCGGCCACGGTGCGGGTGGCGTGGGCGGCCTTCCCCCGGGGAAGCCCTGCCGGCCGGGCCCGGCGCCCTGCGGACGAGTGGCTCGTGGTCCCCCCGCGGGGTCAGGGTTGAGTACGCGTACTCAGGCGCGACGCGGGAGGCGCCAGCAGGATCGAAGGCATGCTGTGGTCCGACCCCGAGAACGAGCCCCCCAAGGAAATGCGCGACATGCAGGCCGTGCTGCGACGAGCCGGGGTTGTGCTGGCGCTGGCGATGGTGGTGGTGATGTTCCTGTCCGGCCTGCGCTGAGCCGACGCCAGGGGCTCGGGCTGTGCGGGCCGTGTCCGGGGGCATCGGACCGGCCCCCGGGCGGCAGGCCGCTGCGCCTACGATGAGGCGCATGACCTCTGTCCCCCGCCCTCGCATCGTCCTCGCCTCCGCTTCTCCGGCCCGTCTGGGCCTGCTCCGGCAGGCAGGGCTCGCCCCCGAGGTGATCGTCAGCGGCGTCGACGAGGACGCGCTGAGCGCCCCGACCCCGGCGGAGCTGGCCCTGGTGCTCGCCGAGGCCAAGACCGCCGCGGTTGCGGCCCGGCCCGAGGTCGCGGGCGCCCTGGTGATCGGCTGCGACTCGGTGCTCGACTTCGACGGGCAGGCGCTGGGCAAGCCCGCGGACGGGGTGGAGGCGACGGCTCGCTGGAAGGCGATGCGCGCTCGCTCCGGGGTGCTCCGGACGGGTCACTGCCTGATCGACACGGCGACCGGCCGGCAGGTGTCCAGGACCGCGTCGACCGTCGTGCGCTTCGGGGAGCCGACGGACGCCGAGATCGCCGCGTACGTCGCCAGCGGCGAACCGCTCCATGTGGCAGGCGCGTTCACGCTGGACGGCCGCTCGGCGGCGTTCATCGACGGGATCGAGGGCGACTACGGGAACGTCATCGGGCTCTCGGTGCCGCTGCTGCGCACGCTCCTTGCGGAACTGGACTTCTCGATCACCGGCCTCTGGGCCTGATGCGGACGGGCTGCCGGCATCGGCGCGGCAGCCCGCGGACAGCCCCCGGGCGGCTCGCTCCGGGCGCGGCGGCGGCTCCGTCCGCTCAGGCGGGCGCCGCGCCGTTCGTGGCCGCGGGGCCAGGCACGTCCTCGGTCTCCGGCGCTGCCCGCCCGAACTCCTTGCCGTACGCGATCAGCGACGCCACGATCAGGGCGAGCACCGTCATCATGAACCCGAACGCGTACCAGCCGACCAGACCCACCGTCAGCGCGCCCAGCACACCGTGCGTGACCGCGCAGCTGATCAGCAGGACACGGGCGAACCGGCCCGGGGCACGGTCGCGCACGGCGGCGAGCGCCAGGGCGACGCCGCACGACGCCAGAAACAGGCCGGTGGCTATCCCCAGCGCCCACGTGCCGGTGACCATCGCGTCAGGATCGAGGCCGTCCAGCGACATCTGCTGAGCCTCGACGAACCTGGCCATGATCCCGTTGAGCGCCACGAAGCCGACGGCCTCCACCAGCAGGACAAGCGCAGCCACTACGGCCACCGGTCTGCGCGCCACGGCGCCCCCAACCCTCTGATACCGGATGTGCGTACGACAGCGCGAACGCTACTAACGGGTAAACCCTGGGACAAGAGGTGTGGCACGCCCGGCCTCACGGCAAAGAATCATCGACGCCTTCGTAGGGACCCCACAAAGAAACCCGTTCGGCGGCTTGCCCTGCGAACAGAGACCTTGGCCACACCAGAGGGTTACTGTGCGGAGGAGGAACCCGTCGTACCGTGGTGCGACAAGGGATTTCGCGGTTGCGCGAGCCTCGAATCACGCTCCGTGTGGGCAAGCTCACCACTGGGGACGGGTCGAAAGGCCGTGTCGGCAGTCCCTAAACTCAGCTTGTTTCAAGGAGGGAGCCATCGTGCGCAAGGTGCTCATCGCCAACCGTGGCGAAATCGCTGTCCGCGTTGCCCGTGCCTGCCGGGACGCCGGGATCTCGAGCGTAGCCGTCTACGCCGATCCGGACCGGGACGCATTGCATGTCCGCGCGGCCGACGAAGCGTTCGCCCTGGGCGGTGACACCCCGGCCACCAGTTATCTGGACATGGCCAAGGTGCTCCAGGCCGCAGCCGATTCCGGAGCCGATGCCGTCCATCCCGGATACGGCTTCCTCTCGGAGAACGCGGAGTTCGCCCAGGCGGTCATCGACGCCGGCCTGACCTGGATCGGCCCGCCCCCGCAGGCCATCCGGGACCTCGGCGACAAGGTCGCCGCCCGTCACATCGCCCAGCGCGCCGGCGCCCCGCTGGTCGCCGGTACCCCCGACCCGGTCTCCGGCGCCGACGAGGTCGTCGCGTTCGCCCAGCAGCACGGGCTGCCGATCGCCATCAAGGCCGCCTTCGGCGGCGGCGGCCGCGGTCTGAAGGTCGCCCGCACCCTCGAAGAGGTCCCGGAGCTGTACGAGTCCGCGGTCCGCGAGGCCGTCGCCGCGTTCGGCCGCGGCGAGTGCTTCGTCGAGCGGTACCTCGACAAGCCGCGCCACGTGGAGACCCAGTGCCTGGCCGACAGCCACGGCAACGTCGTGGTCGTCTCCACCCGCGACTGCTCCCTCCAGCGCCGCCACCAGAAGCTGGTCGAGGAGGCCCCGGCGCCGTTCCTCTCCGCTGAGCAGAACGCCGAGCTCTACCGCGCGTCCAAGGCCATCCTCAAGGAAGCCGGCTACGTCGGCGCCGGCACCGTCGAGTTCCTCGTCGGCACCGACGGCACCATCTCCTTCCTCGAGGTCAACACCCGCCTCCAGGTCGAACACCCGGTCACCGAAGAGGTCACCGGCATCGACCTCGTCCGCGAGATGTTCCGCATCGCCGACGGCGAGAAGCTCGGTTACGACGACCCGGCCGTGCGCGGCCACTCCTTCGAGTTCCGCATCAACGGTGAGGACCCCGGCCGGGGCTTCCTGCCCGCGCCCGGCACCGTCACCACCTTCGCCCCGCCCAGCGGCCCGGGCGTCCGCCTCGACGCGGGTGTGGAGTCCGGCTCCGTGATCGGCCCGGCGTGGGACTCGCTGCTGGCGAAGCTGATCGTCACCGGTGCCACGCGTGAGCAGGCGCTGCAGCGTGCAGCGCGTGCGCTGGCCGAGTTCCAGGTCGAGGGCATGGCCACCGCCATCCCGTTCCACCGTGCGGTCGTGTCCGACCCGGCGTTCACCGCCGACCCGTTCCGCGTCCACACCCGGTGGATCGAGACCGAGTTCGTCAACGACATCAAGCCCTACGCCATCCCCGCCGACACGGAGGAGGACGAGGAGGCCGGCCGCGAGACCATCGTGGTCGAGGTCGGCGGCAAGCGCCTCGAGGTCTCCCTGCCGTCCTCGCTCGGCATGACCCTGGCCCGCACCGGCCTCGCCGCCGGCGCCAAGCCCAAGCGCAGGGCCACCAAGAAGTCCGCCTCGGCCGCCTCCGGCGACACCCTCACCTCCCCCATGCAGGGCACCATCGTGAAGGTCGCCGTCGAGGAGGGCCAGGAGGTCCAGGAAGGCGACCTCATCGTCGTCCTCGAAGCCATGAAGATGGAACAGCCGCTCAACGCCCACCGCTCCGGCACGGTCAAGGGCCTGTCGGCGGAGGTCGGCGCGTCGCTGACGTCCGGCGCGACCATCTGCGAGATCAAGGACTGATCCGCCGGATCGTCCACCACGTGTGGGGCCTGCCCGGTCCATAGGACAACGGGCAGGCCCCACACGTATGTTCAGCGCCGATTCTCTCTCTATCGGATCAATTACTTGTCCGGCCTATCGGCACACCGCCTGTGCGGGCGTGCCGAGTTGGCGGGAAACGGAGTGTGTCGGCCATCCGGCACAAAGGCGCCTGGATACGCTTTCCGTGTCGCGTCATCCACTGCGCCCACCACAGATCGAGGAACGAATGTCCGTCAGAGATTGGCGAGGAAAGCTGAATCCCGGTTCACGGACCGGACGGCGTGTGACCAAGGCGTTGATGACGGTTCTCGCCGTCAGCACGGTCTGTTCGGGACTGACCTGGACGGTGGTCTCCCTGACCGGGAACAGCGCCGATGCGAAGCCGCCGGCCTCATGCTCCTACACAGCCACCGGAGGCAGGACGTCCGTCGGACTCCCCACCTTCGACGCCGCGGCCGCGTCGCGGCCGTACACCGCCACTCTGGTCACCAACAGGGGAGACATCACCTTCGAGGCCCTGACCCAGGAGGCGCCCTGCGCCACCACCTCGTTCTCCTTCCTCGCCGGGAAGAAGTACTTCGACGACAGCAAGTGCCACCGCCTGACCACGCGGGGAATCTTCGTGCTGGAATGCGGGGACCCCGACGGCAAGGGCACAGCAGATCCAGGTTATTTCTTCACGGACGAGAATCTCGGCGGATCGAAATACACGGCCGGCACCGTGTCGATGTCCAAGGCGGTTCCCGGAAGGAACGGCAGCCAGTTCTTCATCACTTACGCTGATCCCAAGGTCAGAATGGGGCCGAACTGGACCACGTTCGGGAAAGTCATCAGCGGAATGGACGTGCTGCACGAGATCGCCGACAGGGGAACCGCGGACGAATCCACCGACGGAAGGCCCAGAAAGCCCGTTGTCATCGAGTCGGTGACCGTGGAGCGGGCAGCGGCTGCCACCCCGGGCAAGAGCCGCGACTGACATGCGAGTGGGGTGCCGCCGACCTGTCCGGCACCCCGCCGGCTGCGCGGGGCGAACGGCCCGTCGGGCCGCGGAGACACCTTCCGGTCCAGCGATGGCATCCTGGACGACAGGGCGGACTCCGGGAGGACGGCTCGATGGCAAGCAGTACGGCCCGTACGGCAGCGGGCCCGGCACGACCCATGCGGGCCGATGCGCGCCGCAACTACGAGCGCCTGCTGACCGAAGCGCGTGCCGTGTTCGCGCAGTACGGCACGGACGGTTCACTCGAGGAGATCGCGCGCCGCTCCGGCGTGGGCATCGGCACGCTGTACCGGCACTTCCCGAACCGGCAGTCGATGATGTGCGCGGTCTTCCAGGAGGCGCTCGCGGCACTGCTGGAACGCTCCCGCGAACTGGCCGCCGCCGAGCAGCCGTGCACGGCGCTCGTCGAGTGGCTGCGCGCCATCATCACTCATGCGGGTGAGTACCGGGGCCTGTCGCGGGCGCTCATGTCGGCGTCCCACGACAGGGGTTCGGCACTCTCGTCGTGCAGCGAGCCGCTGCACGCGGCGGGCGAGCGGCTGCTGGTACGGGCGCAGCTGAGCGGGTCGGTGCGGGCGGATGTGTCGATCGCCGACCTGATGCAGCTGACGAACGCGATCGCGCTGGCGGCGGAACAGGACCCGAAGGACCAGGAGCTGGCCGACCGGCTGCTCACGCTGACGCTGCGGGGGCTGAGAGCGGACGGCCCGGCCGACGGAGCGTGACCGGCCCGGGCCGGGCGAAGCCCGGCACCGCGCCACCTCCGGCCACGCCCCCCGGTCAGCGGCGCCGCAGGTCGGCGACGCGCGGCGTACGGTCCAGGGGATCAGGTGCCAGGGCGCCGGTCGTGCTGCGCAGCTGGGTGGTGCGGGTGCGGCGCTGGACCGGCAGGGGCACGTCGTGGCGTGACGGACGGGAGCCCTCCACCGGCGGCGCTCCCGCGCCGGCCACGGCGATCTGGACGCCCTGGTCGGCCAGCGCCTGCAGCTCGGTGGCCGCGCGGTCGTCATGCACCGGCGGCTCGTCCGTGACGAGGCGCGTGATCACATCCGTCGGCACCGTCTGGAACATCGTGTCGGTGCCGAGCTTGGTGTGGTCCGCGAGCACCACGACTTCCGCCGCTGCCTGCACCAGCGCCCGGTCCACGCTCGCCGAGAGCATGTTGGACGTGGACAGGCCGCGCTCCGCGGTCAGCCCGCTGCCGGACAGGAAGGCCCGGGACACCCGCAGCCCCTGCAGGGACTGCTCCGCCCCGCTGCCCACCAGCGCGTAGTTGGAGCCACGCAGTGTCCCTCCGGTCATGACGACCTCGACCCGGTTGGCATGGGCCAGCGACTGGGCGACGAGCAGGGAGTTGGTGACGACGGTCAGTCCGGGTACGCGGGCGAGCCGGCGGGCCAGCTCCTGCGTCGTCGTCCCCGCGCCGACCACAATGGCCTCGCCCTCTTCGACGAGGCTCGCGGCGAGGTCGGCGATGGCCGTCTTCTCCGCGCTGGCGGCCAGGGATTTCTGCGGGAAGCCGGACTCACGGGTGAATCCGCCCGGGAGTACCGCACCGCCGTGCCGGCGGTCGAGGAGTCCTTCGGCCTCGAGCGCCCGCACGTCCCGCCGTACGGTCACTTCCGAGGTCTGGACGACGCGGGCGAGCTCACGGAGCGACACGGCACCGTTGGCACGCACCATTTCGAGGATCAATTGGCGACGTTCTGCAGCGAACACGAAACTGACAGTAACCCCAGCGGCCGATCGTTTTCAGCACTATGCGCCGATTTACCGAAGTTGCGCATCCGGGCACCCGTCAAGTGGTATATGCCCGCTCGAAGTTGATCGGCCGCCAGGCGAAGTGCCCGGGGTTCACCGGATTTACGCCTCGCCCGTGGCCTTCCGGGTCTGCAACTGCCGCGCCACCTCGGCGATCGACCCCGACAGAGACGGGTACACGGTGAAAGCGTTTGCGATCTGCTCGACCGTCAGGTTGTTGTCGACCGCGATCGAGATGGGGTGGATCAGTTCCGAAGCGCGCGGCGAGACGACCACTCCGCCGACCACGATCCCGGTGCCCGGCCGGCAGAAGATCTTGACGAAGCCGTCCCTGATGCCCTGCATCTTGGCGCGCGGGTTGCGCAGCAGCGGCAGCTTCATCACCCGGGCGTCGATCTTGCCCGCGTCCACGTCCGCCTGGCTGTAGCCGACCGTCGCGATCTCCGGGTCGGTGAAGACGTTCGCCGAGACGGTCTTGAGGTTCAGCGGGGTGACCGCGTCGCCGAGGAAGTGGTACATCGCGATCCGGCCCTGCATAGCCGCGACCGACGCGAGCGCGAAGACACCGGTGACGTCACCGGCCGCGTACACGCCGGGGGCCGTCGTACGCGACACCTTGTCGGTCCAGATGTGTCCCGAGTCCCTCAGCCGGACCCCGGCCTCCTCCAGGCCCATGCCCGCGCTGTTCGGGATCGCGCCGACCGCCATCAGGCAGTGCGAACCGGAGATGACGCGGCCGTCGGAGAGCGTGACCTCGACCCGGTCGCCCACGCGCTTGGCGGACTCGGCGCGGGAACGGGCCATCACGTTCATGCCGCGGCGGCGGAAGACGTCCTCGAGGACCGCGGCGGCGTCCGGGTCCTCGCCCGGCAGCACGCGGTCGCGCGAGGAGACGAGGGTGACCCGCGACCCGAGCGCCTGGTAGGCGCCGGCGAACTCCGCGCCCGTGACACCGGAACCGACCACGATGAGCTCCTCGGGGAGCTCGTTCAGGTCGTACACCTGGGTCCAGTTGAGAATGCGCTCTCCGTCGGGCTGGGCGTCCGGGATCTCGCGCGGGTGGCCACCGGTCGCGATCAGCACGGCGTCCGCGGTGAGCGTCTCCTCGGTGCCGTCGGCCGCGCGCACGACCACCCGGCGGGAACCGTCCATCGCCTGCTGCCCCTCCAGCCGGCCACGGCCGCGCATGACACGCGCGCCCGCCCGGGTGACGGAGGCGGTGATGTCGTGGGACTGGGCGAGGGCGAGCCGCTTCACCCGTCGGTTGACCTTGCCGAGGTCCACGCCGACGACGCGGGCGGCCTGCTCGATGTGCGGCGTGTCGTCGGCCACGATGATGCCGAGTTCCTCGTACGAGGAGTCGAAGTTGGTCATCACCTCGGCCGTCGCGATCAGGGTCTTCGACGGCACGCAGTCCGTCAGGACCGACGCCCCGCCCAGACCGTCGCAGTCGACGACGGTCACCTCCGCACCGAGCTGGGCGCCCACCAGGGCGGCCTCATATCCGCCGGGTCCGCCACCGATGATCACGATCCGGGTCACGAAAAAGTCCGCCTCGCATTGTCGGTCCCGGCCCGCCTGCCCGCCCGACCGGGGATCCCGGGCCACCCCCGGGGGAATGCAGTACGTACTCCATTGTCCCGCACCGCAACGGCGTTCACGCCCCGGGGCTCCCTGGGGCCGCCGCCCGAGGGGACGGGGCCGTCGCGGCCGGACCAACCAGGCGCTCCTCGGCCACATGGGCGGTGACTCCTTCCCCTCCCGTACCCTCGATCTCATGTCGCTCTACGCCGCGTACGCCGGCAACCTCGACGCGCGGCTGATGTCCCGCCGCGCACCGCACTCACCGCTGCGCGGGACCGGCTGGCTGAACGGCTGGCGGCTGACCTTCGGCGGGGAGCAGATGGGCTGGGAGGGCGCGCTGGCCACGATCGTGGAGGCGCCACGCTCCCAGGTCTTCGTCGCGCTGTACGACATCGCGCCGATGGACGAGGACTCCATGGACCGCTGGGAGGGCGTCGGACTCGACATCTACCGGCGGATGCGGGTCCGGGTGGACACCCTGGACGGCGAGGAGCCGGCCTGGGTGTACGTGCTCAACGCATACGAGGGCGGACTGCCGTCCGCCCGTTACCTGGGCGAGCTAGCGGACGCGGCGGAGTCGGCGGGCGCACCGCACGACTACGTGATGGAAATGCGCAAGCGCCCCTGCTAGCCGGGGCAGGTCGAGGCCGATGGCCGGGCACGACGGGCCGGCACCCGCGCAGCGGGACCGGCGGACGCGACCGGCCGCGCCGCCATGGGCCTCGCGCCCGAAGACCCCGCCGTGACCAGCGCGATCGAGGCGCCGCTCGCCCAGGCGCGTCCCGCCGGCCGCCTTCACCCCGCGTGCACCCGGCAGCACCCCGCCGGGCATCCCGCCCCGCGGACATTCGTGGGAAACGACAAGGCAACGATCCGGAGACCGTGAGGCTCGTCATCTACGCGCGTAGGGATCGACGGGTTACCCTCGTCCGCGTGAACGCTTCTGTGAATCCGGACCTCGTCGGCGCTCTCGCCGACCCCCATGCCGCGGCCGACGCCGCAGCTGCGCGTCTGCGCGAGCTGACCGGCACCGAGACCCATGACGTCGCACTTGTGATGGGCTCCGGCTGGGCACCGGCCGTCGACGCGCTCGGTGCGCCCGAGGCCGAGTTCCCGGTCACCGAGCTGCCCGGCTTCCCGCCGCCGGCGGTCGAGGGACACGGCGGCAAGGTCCGCTCCTACCGTGTCGGCGAAAAGCGCGCCCTGGTCTTCCTCGGCCGCACGCACTTCTACGAGGGCCGCGGCGTCTCCGCCGTCGCCCACGGTGTGCGCACCGCGGTGGCCGCGGGCTGCAAGACCATCGTCCTGACGAACGGCTGCGGCGGTCTGCGCGAGGGCATGCGCCCCGGCCAGCCCGTACTGATCAGCGACCACATCAACCTGACCGCCGCCTCGCCGATCATCGGCGCGAACTTCGTGGACCTCACGGACCTGTACTCGCCGCGGCTGCGCGCGCTGTGCAAGGAGGTGGACGAGACCCTCGAGGAGGGTGTGTACGTCCAGTTCCCCGGCCCGCACTACGAGACCCCGGCCGAGATCAACATGGTCCGTGTCATGGGCGGCGACCTCGTCGGCATGTCCACGGTCCTGGAGGCCATCGCCGCGCGCGAGGCCGGCGCCGAGGTGCTCGGCATCTCCCTGGTCACCAACCTGGCGGCAGGCCTGTCCGGCGAGCCCCTCAACCACGAGGAGGTCCTCCAGGCCGGCCGTGACTCCGCGGCCCGTATGGGTGAGCTCCTGACCCGGGTTCTGGCCCGCCTCTGACGGGCAGGCGTCCCGGGGCTCCGGCCCTGGGACGCCCTGCGGGGTGACGCGCGGCTGCCCCCGCGGTCGTCGGCCCCGCTGCCGGCCGGCCGCCACCCGGCCCCCGGCGGGGCCCGCCCGCTCCCCCGCTCCTGGCACGAACGGGCCGCCACAGGTCTTCTCGCACGGCCGGCCGGTGCCCCGGCCGGCGCGCACCCGTGTCCGGGACGGGGTGCCCGGCCCTCGGCGCTACGCACGGAGCGGCACACCGCCGGCTCCCGGCGAGCGGGCCCGCGGCAGGCGTAGGCCGTGCACACATCTGAGCCGGTCCGGACCAGTCGGTCGGACCAGCGGGCGGGCCGGGCCGTGGCGCGCACGCGCCGCCCGGCCCGTGCGCGGCCCGCAAGGGCAGCGAAGGCTGTAGGCACAGCGCGGTGGACGGGCCCGGCGGCGCGGGGCCGGAAACAGTTGGGCACGCGGTCGTCGCCGCGCAGACTCGACGTAATCACACACGAGAGGCGGACCAACCGTGCAGCAGGACCTCATCGCGCGGGCCAACGCGTGGCTGGCGGAGGACCCGGACAGCGAGACCCGGGACGAACTGGGCAAGCTCATCGAGGCGCAGGACCTCGACGAACTGGCCTCGCGGTTCAGCGGGACGCTGCAGTTCGGCACGGCCGGGCTGCGCGGGGAACTCGGGGCCGGGCCGATGCGGATGAACCGGGCCGTGGTCATCCGGGCCGCCGCGGGTCTCGCCGCGTACCTCAGGGCCAAGGGCCAGGGCGACGGTCTCGTCGTCATCGGCTACGACGCCCGGTACAAGTCCGCCGACTTCGCGCGCGACACCGCCGCCGTCATGGTCGCCGCGGGGCTGCGCGCCGCCGTACTGCCCCGTCCGCTGCCGACCCCCGTACTCGCCTTCGCCATAAGGCAGTTGGGCGCTGTCGCCGGTGTCGAAGTAACAGCGAGCCACAACCCGCCGCGCGACAACGGCTACAAGGTCTACCTGGGCGACGGCTCGCAGATCGTGCCGCCCGCCGACGCGGAGATCGCCGCCGAGATCGGCGCGATCCTCAGCCTCGACGACGTACCGCGCGCCGACGAGGGCTGGGACACGCTCGGCGACGAGGTCGTGAACGCCTATCTGGAGCGTACGGACGCCGTCCTGACCGCCGGTTCGCCGCGGACCGTGCGTACCGTCTACACGGCCATGCACGGCGTCGGCCGGGACGTCGTCCTCGCGGCGTTCGAGCGCGCCGGGTTCCCCGCCCCCACCCTGGTGCAGGAGCAGGCCGAGCCCGACCCCGCCTTCCCGACCGTCGCGTTCCCCAATCCCGAGGAGCCGGGCGCGATGGACCTGGCCTTCGAGACCGCCCGCCGGGTCCGGCCGGACGTGGTCATCGCCAACGACCCGGACGCGGACCGCTGCGCCGTCGCCGTACCCGACGACAGCGCCGAGGGCGGCTGGCGGATGCTGCGCGGCGACGAGGTCGGCGCTCTGCTCGCGGAGCACCTGGTGCACAAGGGCGCGCGCGGCACGTTCGCCGAGTCGATCGTGTCCTCGTCCCTGCTGGGGCGGATCGCGGAGGCGGCGAGGCTCCCGTACGAGGAGACCCTGACCGGCTTCAAGTGGATCGCCCGTGTCGAGGGCCTGCGCTACGGCTACGAGGAGGCCCTCGGCTACTGCGTCGACCCCGAGGGCGTACGCGACAAGGACGGCATCACCGCCGCGCTGCTCGTCGCGGAGCTGGTCTCGGAGCTGAAGGAGCAGGGCCGTACGCTCACCGATCTGCTCGACGACCTCGCCGTGGCACACGGGCTGCACGCCACCGACCAGTTGTCGGTGCGCGTCGAGGACCTGGACATCATCGCCGCCGCGATGCGGGCGCTGCGGGAGCAGCCGCCGGCGCTGCTCGCGGGACTGCACGTCACGAGCGCCGAGGATCTGAGCCTCGGCACGGACAAGCTGCCGCCGACGGACGGTCTGCGCTACTACCTCGACGGCGAGTTCAAGGCCCGTGTCATCGTCCGGCCGAGCGGCACCGAGCCCAAGCTCAAGTGCTACCTGGAGGTCGTGGTGCCGGTTGCCGGCGCGAGCGAGCTGGGCTCGGCCCGGAGCCGGGCGGCCGAGGTCCTGGCCGGTATCAAGCGGGATCTGGCGGCGGCCGCGGGCATCTGACCCGCGGGACCGGCTCCTGGCCTCGTGCCCGGGCGTATGCGCCCCGCACAAGGCCAGGAGCCGGTGCACGGGGCGAGCGTGCGGTTCTCCCCTGGCGGGCGTGCCCTGGACGGCGTCACACCGCGAGCAGGACCGCCAGCAGCACGGCGCCGGCGGCGGCCGGGGCCAGCAGTTCGTACGCCCAGCGGATCTGCGGCTCCCCCGGTGATCCGGGCTGCGCCGCATGGCGCTCGGCCAGCTCCCGCAGGTCTGCGATGGTCCGGTCGGCCGGTGCCATCCGCGCCTTGGCGTCGGCGACGTCGGCGTGCACCGAGGTCGTGCCGTGCGGGTCGTCGATCGCCGCCCGAGTCTGACGCCGCGCCGCGCTCTTGCGCTGGCGCAGCGAGACGGGGATCGCCCAGAGCTGGTACTTCTTGCCCGTCTCGGTGAAGAGCTCGCTCGAGTACCCGGCCCGCACGTCGGCGACGGCCGCCCAGGGCAGGGTGATCGTCCGGAACGGGTTCCTGATCCGGATCCGCTCGTCGTCCACGAAGACGGCGGGCCGCAGCGTGAGCATCACGATCAGCGGCAGGAGCAGCAGCGCCGCGGCGAGCGCGAGCCACGGCGTACGCCCCTCGCCCTGCACGACCGCGTCGACGACGATCCAGGCGGTGAGCACCAGCAGCAGCGCCCCGCCCACCATGCCGCCGGACGAACGGAAGACCCGCTGGGCGGTGGTGGACTCGGCGGGCGGCTGGGGGCTTGTCATGTGTCCGATTCTGCCGTACGTCCCGCTGAGGCTCCTGGCGTGGGTGGACAGGGCCACGGGCCGCGGCTTGTGTCCGTTTTGGTATCTCTTTTCGAGCAGCCCCCCTGTACAGGCCGCTACGCGCGTAGATATGCTCATCTGGTGACCATGCCCAGCACCGCACCTGCATTCGCCGACGTAACCACGTCCGACAGCACACTGCGCCGCTATCTGCACGGGCTGCCCGGCGTCGATCCGGTCGGCCTGGAAGCGCGCGCCGCGTCTCTCGGCACCCGCTCGATCAAGACCACGGCGAAGGCGTACGCCATCGACCTGGCCATCTCGATGATCGACCTGACGACGCTGGAAGGCGCGGACACCCCGGGCAAGGTCCGGGCGCTCGCCGCCAAGGCCGTCCGTCCCGATCCGACCGACCGTACGACCCCGACGACCGCAGCGGTCTGCGTCTACCCCGACATGGTGGCCACCGCGAAGGAGGCCCTGAAGGGTTCCGGCGTCAAGGTCGCCTCCGTCGCCACCGCCTTCCCGGCCGGCCGCGCGGCGCTCGATGTGAAGCTCGCGGACACCCGTGACGCCGTCGCCGCCGGGGCCGACGAGATCGACATGGTGATCGACCGCGGCGCCTTCCTGGCCGGCAGGTACCTGAAGGTGTTCGAGGAGATCCGCGCCGTGAAGGAGGCCTCGGGCCCGGCCCGGCTCAAGGTCATCTTCGAGACCGGCGAGCTCTCCACGTACGACAACATCCGCCGCGCGTCCTGGCTCGGCATGATCGCCGGCGCCGACTTCATCAAGACCTCGACCGGCAAGGTCGCGGTCAACGCCACCCCGGCGAACACCCTGCTGATGCTGGAAGCCGTCCGCGACTTCCGGGAGCAGACTGGAGTACAGGTGGGCGTGAAGCCCGCCGGAGGCATCCGCACCAGCAAGGACGCGATCAAGTTCCTGGTGCTGGTGAACGAGACCGTCGGCGCGGACTGGCTGGACAACCACTGGTTCCGTTTCGGCGCCTCCAGCCTGCTGAACGACCTGCTGATGCAGCGCCAGAAGCTGGCGACCGGCCGGTACTCCGGTCCTGATTACGTGACGGTGGACTGAGCAGAGATGACCATGTCTTTCGAATACGCACCCGCACCCGAGTCGCGCTCCGTCGTCGACATCGCCCCGTCCTACGGCCTCTTCATCGACGGCGAGTTCACCGAGGCCGCCGACGGCAAGGTGTTCAAGACCGTCTCGCCCTCGAGCGAGGAGGTCCTGTCCGAGATCGCGCAGGCCGGCAGCGAGGACGTCGACCGCGCCGTGAAGGCCGCCCGCAAGGCGTTCGGGAAGTGGTCGGCGCTGCCGGGCGCGGAGCGCGCGAAGTACCTGTTCCGTATCGCGCGGATCATCCAGGAGCGCTCGCGCGAGCTGGCCGTCCTGGAGACGCTCGACAACGGCAAGCCGATCAAGGAGACCCGCGACGCGGACCTCCCCCTGGTCGCGGCGCACTTCTTCTACTACGCGGGCTGGGCCGACAAGCTCGACCACGCCGGGTTCGGGAGGAATCCCCAGCCGCTGGGCGTGGCCGGACAGGTCATCCCGTGGAACTTCCCGCTGCTGATGCTGGCGTGGAAGATCGCCCCCGCCCTCGCCACCGGCAACACGGTCGTGCTCAAGCCCGCCGAGACCACCCCGCTCTCCGCGCTGTTCTTCGCGGACATCTGCCGGCAGGCCGGTCTGCCGAAGGGCGTCGTCAACATTCTTCCCGGCTACGGGGACGCCGGCGCGGCGCTCGTCGCGCACCCGGACATCGACAAGGTCGCCTTCACCGGCTCGACCGCGGTGGGCAAGGCGATCGCCCGCGAGATCGCCGGCACCCACAAGAAGGTCACGCTGGAGCTGGGCGGCAAGGGCGCCAACATCGTCTTCGACGACGCCCCCATCGACCAGGCTGTCGAGGGCATCGTCAACGGCATCTTCTTCAACCAGGGCCAGGTCTGCTGCGCGGGCTCGCGCCTGCTGGTCCAGGAGTCGGTCCAGGACGAGCTGCTGGACTCCCTCAAGCGCCGCCTGTCCACGCTGCGCCTCGGCGACCCGCTGGACAAGAACACCGACATCGGCGCGATCAACTCCGAGGAGCAACTCTCCCGGATCACCTCGCTGGTCGAGGCGGGCGAGGCCGAGGGCGCCGAGCGCTGGTCCCCGGCCTGCGAGCTGCCCGCCGCCGGCTACTGGTTCGCCCCGACGCTGTTCACGAACGTCACTCAGGCGCACACCATCGCCCGCGACGAGATCTTCGGCCCCGTACTGTCCGTGCTGACCTTCCGTACGCCGGACGAGGCGGTCGCCAAGGCCAACAACAGCCAGTACGGCCTGTCGGCCGGCATCTGGACGGAGAAGGGCTCGCGCATCCTGGCGGTCGCGAACAAGCTCCGCGCCGGAGTGGTGTGGGCCAACACGTTCAACAAGTTCGACCCGACCTCGCCGTTCGGCGGTTACAAGGAGTCGGGCTTCGGCCGCGAGGGCGGTCGCCACGGCCTGGAGGCCTATCTCGCCCCGTCGAGCCCGGAGGGCGAGCACTGATGAGCAATGTCGAGCAGCAGCGACTGAGCGTTCTCAAGACCTACAAGCTGTACGTCGGGGGCAAGTTCCCCCGCTCCGAGAGCGGTCGGGTGTACGAGGTGACGGACTCCAAGGGCAAGTGGCTGGCCAACGCTCCCCAGTCGTCCCGCAAGGACGCGCGTGACGCGGTCGTCGCGGCGCGCAAGGCATTCGGCGGCTGGTCGGGCGCGACGGCGTACAACCGCGGCCAGATCCTCTACCGCATCGCCGAGATGCTGGAGGGCCGCAAGAGCCAGTTCGTGCACGAGGTGGCGGACGCGGAGGGCCTGTCCAAGTCCAAGGCCGCCGCGGTCGTGGAGGACGCGATCGACCGCTGGGTCTGGTACGCGGGCTGGACGGACAAGATCGCGCAGGTGGTGGGCGGTGCGAACCCGGTCGCGGGCCCGTACTTCAACCTCTCCACCCCGGAGCCCACCGGCGTCGTGGCGATCCTCGCGCCGCAGGGGTCCTCGTTCCTGGGCCTGGTCTCCGTCGTCGCCCCGGTGATCGCGACCGGCAACACGACCGTGGTGATCGCCAGCGAGAAGTCCCCGCTCCCGGCGCTGTCGCTGGGCGAGGTGCTGGCCACCTCAGACCTGCCCGGCGGCGTGGTCAACGTGCTCTCGGGCGGTACGGCCGAGCTGGCGGCGCCGCTCGCCGCCCACCAGGACGTCAACGGCATCGACCTGACCGGCGCCGACGACGTGCTGGCCAAGGAGCTCGAGGTCGCGGCCGCTGACAATCTCAAGCGGGTCCTTCGTCCACAGGCTGTGGATTTCTCCGCGGCACCGGGCACCCAGCGCCTGACGGCGTTCCTGGAGACGAAGACGGTCTGGCACCCGACCGGCTCGCTCGGCGCGTCCGGCTCGGCGTACTGAGAGCCGCACCCCGTACGAAAGCCCCCACGGTCCCGTCCGGCCGTGGGGGCTTTCCTCATGCGCGCCTCATGCCCGCGGTCGCTCGGCTCATCCCGGCATCAGTCCGCCGACCAGGGGGCCGACGACCGGCAGGTCCGCGATCGCCTGGCCCTTCGTCACATGGTCCGTCACCATCGCCGAGCTCACCGGCTTGAAGTCGGCGACCTGCGTGCCCACGGCGTTGTTGAGCGGGTCGACGCCCGTGTTCGCGAGCGGGTCGAGCTGAAGGTGCTTGAGCTGGCCGATCCCGCTCACCGAGTTCGTGACCGGACCGGTCAACGCCCCTGTCTGACCGGCTCCTGCGACCGAATCGGCCCCGACCGGTGCGGTCGGCAGCGCGACGGGCAGCGCCGGTGCGGCCTGAGCGGCCGCCGAGCCCGCCCCGAGGGCGGCACCCGCGGCCGCAACGGTCAGACCTGTGCGCAGCAGCGCACGCCGCTTGTTCTTGGAAGCTGCATGACGAGCCATGGATTTCCTGCCTTGGTGAGTAATCACAAGCGTACGGACAGTAGTTGAGGTGTGACACTCGATACCAACCGCACCTCCGGGGGGTCCCCTGCGCCGGTCGATGCGTCACACTTGTCTCCCGTGAGTTCCCAACCCATCCCGACCCGCGTCGTACTGCTCGCGGGCCCTTCCGGATCCGGAAAGTCCTCCCTCGCCGCCCGTACCGGCCTGCCGGTCCTGCGCCTGGACGACTTCTACAAAGAGGGCAACGACCCGACGCTTCCCGTGGTGACGGGCAGCACGGACATCGACTGGGACTCGCCACGGTCCTGGGACGCCGACGCGGCCGTCGCCGCGATAGCCGAGCTGTGCCGTACAGGACGCACGAACGTGCCCGTGTACGACATCGCCACCAGCTCCCGGGTGGACCAGGAGACGCTCGACATCTCCCGTACGCCCCTGTTCGTGGCCGAGGGCATCTTCGCCGCCGAGATCGTGCGGCGCTGCCAGGAACTGGGCCTGCTCGCCGACGCGCTCT
Organism: Streptomyces sp. NBC_00390; assembly: GCF_036057275.1. Taxonomy (NCBI): domain Bacteria; kingdom Bacillati; phylum Actinomycetota; class Actinomycetes; order Kitasatosporales; family Streptomycetaceae; genus Streptomyces; species Streptomyces sp. NBC_00390. Next base: position 3,238,914 of record NZ_CP107945.1, read on the forward strand.
GTCTGCGCGGCCGGCCGTCGACGACGTTCCGCCGCAGGCTGGCGCGGGATCTGCGTGAGGGCCGCAAGTCGGTGCCGTTCCTGCTGCGCCGCGGCTGGCGGCTGATGCGGGCGGAACGCGGCATCGTGGCGCGCCAGACACAGTTGGGCGCGCACCCCTGTGGCAAGCAGGAGGCACTGGGCCGGCTCGCGGACGCGGCGGCAGGACGCTGCGTCATGGCGCGGGCGCCCGAGCCCGCCGCGTAGGCCCTGGTCCGGGCATCGTCACCACGTGGCCCCGGTGCGGGCATCGCCGACAGGGCCGCCCGGACAGACCGTGCCGACCCCGCTCCGGCAACCGGCCCGCGGACATGGGAGTGGGGCCGGACAGAACCCCCCGGCCTGTCCGGCCCCACTCCCTTCTCCCGCGGTGGCCCCCCTTGTCCCCCGTGGGTCCCCCGCTCCCGTTGTCTCCCCCGAAACAGCGGGTCCTGCTTCCCCCGTGCTCCCGCCGTCTCCCCCGAAACAGCGGGCCGTGCTTCCCCCGTGCTCCCGCCGTCTCCCCCGAAACAGCGGGCCGTGCTTCCCCCGTGCTCCCGCCGTCTCCCCCGAAACAGCGGGCCGTGCTTCCCCCGTGCTCCCGCCGTCTCCCCCGAAACAGCGGGCCGTGCTTCCCCCGTTGCCTTCAGGCCACCAGCTCGCCGAAGGACTCTTCCTCGTCACGGCCGAAGCTGAGGACGTCGTCCTCGCGCAGCCGGCGGAGCGACCGCCAGATGCTCGACTTCACCGTGCCGACACTGATGTCCAGGATCTCCGCGATCTCCGGGTCCGTGCGGCCCTCGTAGTAGCGCAGGACCAGCATCGTCCGCTGGAGTTCGGGAAGCCTGGCGAGCGCCTGCCACAGCACCGCGCGCAGCTCCGTGCCCCGCATCGCGTCGGTGTCGCCCACCGTCTCCGGCAGCTCCTCCGTGGGGTACTCGTTGAGCTTGCGCCGGCGCCAGGCGCTGATGTGCAGATTCGTCATGGTGCGGCGCAGGTAGCCCCCGACCGCCGCCTTGTCGCTGATCCTGTCCCAGGCCCGGTACGTCGAGAACAGCGCGCTCTGCAGCAGGTCCTCTGCCTCGAACCGGTCCCCGGTCAGGTGGTAGGCGGTCGCGTACAGAGAGGCGCGGCGTTCCTGAACGTAGGCGGTGAACTCCGCCTCCGACGGGGCCGACCGCTCCCCCGTTACCTCCCCGTACGCCGCCGTGCTGCCGTCGGCAGCCGCGTCAACCACCGTCATGTACGACGGCTTGTGCTGACGCCCGGCGCTGCGAACGCACCCCCGCCCGTTCACAGCGCCGGACTTCTCCGCGCTCCGCGTGCCGTGGAGACGCGTGACAACTGCGCCTGATGTGCTGCTGTGCAGTGCGTTCATCTCGCGCCCCCCGTCGAGTGGAGTCTGCTTCGTCCGTGTGACAAGAAGCTTGCCCCGGCAGTTTCATCGCGCTGTCCGCCGACTGTCACAGGCGCGTCACAGCACTTCCGGCTCTTCCGGGACGTCCTCCGGGTCGAACTGGGGCTCCCCCATACGCCAGAATGACCTCTGTGCCTTTCCTGTTGCTGATCGAGGACGACGACGCCATCCGCACGGCCCTCGAACTCTCCCTGTCACGCCAGGGCCACCGTGTGGCCACCGCGGCGACGGGCGAGGACGGCCTGAAGCTGCTGCGCGAGCAGCGGCCGGATCTGATCGTGCTGGACGTAATGCTGCCCGGGATCGACGGCTTCGAGGTGTGCCGGCGTATCAGGCGCACGGACCAGCTGCCGATCATCCTGCTGACCGCACGCAGCGATGACATCGATGTTGTGGTGGGTCTTGAGTCGGGGGCGGACGACTACGTCGTCAAGCCGGTGCAGGGCCGGGTGCTTGACGCCCGTATCCGCGCCGTACTGCGCCGCGGTGAGCGCGAGTCCACGGACTCGGCCACCTTCGGCTCCCTGATGATCGACCGCTCCGCCATGACGGTCACCAAGAACGGAGAGGATCTGCAGCTGACTCCGACCGAGCTGCGGCTGCTGCTGGAGCTGAGCCGGCGGCCCGGACAGGCGCTGTCCCGCCAGCAACTGCTGCGGCTCGTGTGGGAGCACGACTACCTCGGTGACTCGCGCCTGGTCGACGCGTGCGTGCAGCGGCTGCGGGCGAAGGTGGAGGACGTACCGTCATCGCCGACCCTGATCCGTACGGTGCGTGGTGTCGGCTACCGGCTGGACGTCCCGCAGTGACAGATCTGCAATCCGGTCGGCCAACCGCAAAGCGCGGCATCGTCGCACCGCTTCGCTGGACCAGCCTGCGGCTGCGCCTCGTGGTGGTCTTCGCCCTCGTCGCGCTGACCGCCGCGGTCTCGGCCTCCGGTATCGCGTACTGGCTCAACCGCGAGGCGGTGCTCACCCGTACCCAGGACGCCGCGCTGGGGGACTTCCGGCAGGCGATGCAGAGCCGGGCCGCCACCCTGCCGCTACGGCCCACGCAGACCGAACTGCAGTCGACCGCCGAGGACATGGCGGACGGCAACGACGGCTACAGCATGCTGCTGATCGGTGAGCGCGCCGAGGGCAAGCCGATCGTCGGCGCGTCCGACCCCGATGTCTTCACGCTCGACGACGTGCCCGACGCGCTGCAGGAGGCGGTGAACGAACGCCAGGAGGTCACGCCCGGCAACTCCGCCGAGTACCACCTGTTCTGGCAGCGCACGGAGCGTGACGGCAGGCCTTACCTGGTCGGCGGCTCCCGGATCGTCGGCGGCGGGCCGACCGGCTACCTGTTCAAGTCGCTCGACCAGGAACGGCAGGACCTCAACTCGCTCGCCTGGTCGCTGGGCATCGCCACCCTGCTCGCGCTGGTCGGCTCGGCGCTGCTGGCGCAGGCCGCCGCCACCACGGTGCTGAAGCCGGTGCACCGGCTGGGCGAGGCGGCCAGGCGGCTCGGCGAGGGCAAGCTCGACACCCGGCTGCGGGTCTCCGGCACCGACGAACTCGCGGAGCTGGCACGGACCTTCAACAAGACGGCCGAGTCGCTGGAGAAGAAGGTCGCGGACATGAGCGCGCGGGAGGAGTCCAGCCGCCGCTTCGTCGCCGACATGTCGCACGAGCTGCGCACCCCGCTGACCGCGCTCACCGCCGTGACCGAGGTGCTGGAGGAGGAGGCCGACAGCCTCGATCCGATGATCGCGCCCGCCGTGAACCTGGTGGTGAGCGAAACACGGCGGCTGGGCGACCTGGTGGAGAACCTGATGGAGGTGACCCGCTTCGACGCGGGCACCGCCCGGCTGGTCCTCGACAACGTCGACGTCGCCGACCAGGTCACCGCCTGTATCGACGCGCGTGCCTGGCTGGACGCGGTCGAGCTGGACGCCGAGCGCGGGATCATGGCGCGCCTGGACCCCCGCCGGCTGGACGTCATCCTCGCCAATCTGATCGGCAATGCGCTCAAGCACGGCGGTTCACCGGTACGGGTGTCGGTACGCCCCTTCGACGACGAGCTGCTGATCGAGGTGCGCGACCACGGGCCCGGTATCCCGGAGGAGGTGCTGCCGCATGTCTTCGACCGGTTCTACAAGGCGAGCGCCTCGCGGCCGCGCTCCGACGGCAGTGGACTCGGCCTGTCCATCGCGGTGGAGAACGCCCATATCCACGGCGGCGACATCACGGCGGCGAACTCGCCGGACGGCGACGGTGCGGTGTTCGTACTGCGGCTGCCGCGCGACGCCTCGTCGCTGACGGACTCCGACACAAGCGACAGCGACCGGGGAGAGGAAGGCGCGCAGTGACGGCGAAGGGCCGTAGGCGTAACGCACGGACGGCGGCCGCGCTGGGCGCGGTGGCAGGTGTCCTCGCCCTCTCCGGGTGCGGGATCAGGACCACGACGCCGGTCGACGCCGGGGCCGCGCCCTCTCGGGTCCCGTGCGAGGTGTCCGAGGGGCCCATCACCCCGCAGGCGCAGCAGGAGGGCGTCCCGGTACGCGTCTATCTGGTGTGCGCCTCACAACTGGAGCCCGTGGAGCGTACGGCGAGGATCACCGAGGAGAGGGCCGTCGACGACAGGATCGAGTTCGCGCAGGCGCTGCTGGACGAGCTCCAGGAGGAGCCGTCGTCCTCGGAGCAGGAGGCAGGTCTGGCCACCTTCCTGCGCGGGCCGCTGGTCGTCGGTGCGGGGCGGAAGGGCGATCCCGCCGGGACACTGCGGCTGAGCCGGCAGCCGGAGGACCTTCCGTCGGCCGCGCTGGCGCAGATCGTGTGCACGCTGGCGGAGAACAGTGCCGCGGTGAGGGACGATGCCGTGGTGCTGGCCGGGCCCGGCAACTACGCGCCGCGGGCGTATGTGTGCACGGTCGGGACGAAGGAGCGGCCGGAGGGCACGGTGCCCACGGTCGGCCCGCTGCCCGAGCCCTCGAAGTCGTAGCCCGCTCGTCGCCCGCTCGTGGCGCGCGGGAGCCGGTCTGCCGCCGTTCGGAGAACGGACGGAACCGATCCCCGCGATACACGCGTCTTGGGGGGCGTGCAGCGTCAAGGTTCGGGCGGCAATGCCGCCATCCGCTTCCGCGCGGCGGGGGTTGTTCTCCTCCTCGCCCATCTGCTGCTGGTCGCATGGCTGACGCTGCGCCCACTCGACGTGCTGTGGGTGACCGCCGCGAATCTCGAACCGTTCGCCGGGATCAAGGCGTCCCTTGCGCTCGGGCCGGTCGAGGCGGCGCGCCATATCGGTGAGGGCCTGCTGCTGCTGGCCCCCCTCGGCATACTGCTGCCGGTCGCGGGCGGCCGGCTGGACGTCTCGCCGCTGGCCTCACTGACCCGTACGGTCGCGGCCGCGGTGCTGCTGTCCTTGGGCATCGAGCTGCTGCAGACCGGGGTGCCCGGCCAGGTCGTCGACATCGACTCGCTGTTGCTGAACGCGGCCGGTGTGGCGCTGGCCCATCTGGCGGTCGTGCCCGCGGGCCGGGCGCGGCTGCGGCGGCGGCCGCTGGGTTCCGGGGCCCGGTCCGCCCATGGGGACCACCATTCCGCGTCCCTGCTGCGGGACGAGGTGTCTCAGGGGCCGACCCCGACGATTCCCAGGGTCGGTATCGCCCCGTAGAGCGACGCTTTGCCCCCTGTCGCCCGGCCACCATGGTGATGTCGGGAGCCCAGCCGAGAGGCTCCCGCGAACAGTTCGCGAAGGAGCCCACCATGGCCGCACTTGCCCGCCCCCGTGACGGACGAATGATCGGCGGAGTGTGTTCAGCGCTGGCACGGCGCTTCGGCACATCCGCGACGACGATGCGCGTGATCTTCCTGGTCTCGTGTCTGCTGCCGGGCCCGCAGTTCCTGCTCTACCTGGCGCTGTGGGCACTGCTGCCGTCGGAGAAGACCGCCACCGCCGCCTGGTGACCAGCCGCGGCGGGACCGGGCCCCTGTGTCGGGTCCAGGTCCGGTCCGGGGCGATCAGCCGGCCAGCGCCTGGGCGACCTTCCCCAGTTGCTTGTCGGCGACCTGCTGAGGGACCCGCGGCGGCGTACGCCGCGCGAGGTCGAAGGCCATGAAGCGCGCCACGGTGGCCCCCTTGCGTACGACGACCAGATGGACGGGGGACCTGAGGCCCTCATCGGTGGCGACCGCGGTCCAGCTGACGGTCTCGTCCGCGCCGCGGACGGTGAAGGGCGTCGTCCTGATGTCCTCGTAGTCGGCGGCCCGGTCGTCCAGCGACGCGGAGAAGCCCTCGCGGCATGCCTCGAGGGCCGAGCCGAGCCCGGTCATCAGCCGCTCGGCATCGCTCTCGCGGTACGAACTCACCGATACGGACACGGCGAGGCCGAGGTTCTCCAGCGAGCCGAGGCCGCGGTTGACGGTGCGGGTGGCCTGCGCGTTCGGCTCGTCGCCCATGGCGTCGGCGAGCGGCTGGCACTTCTTCTTGTCCGCGGTGGGCTGCCCGGTGGGCGCGAGCGGGCTGCGCTCGGACGACACCTGGAACTTCGGCAGATCGCCGGTGGCGATGGCGACCCGTTCCAGCTGGGGCGCGGTGAGCGGTACGGACGGGTCACCGCCGGTACCGCCGTTCCCGCTGCCGCCGTCACCGGCGGCCTCGCCCGGGGCCGTACTGCTGCCCGTACCGGCAGCCGCACTCGTGCCGGTGCTCGCGTTCTTGTCGCTGTCTCCGCCGCTGCTCGTGCAGGCGGTGAGCGACAGCAGGACACAGGCGGCGGTGACGGTGACGGACCGTGCGGCAGTCTTGACTTGCATGGCCGCGATCCTGGCACACACGCCGTGGGGCGCACACCCGATTCGGGTGTGCGCCCCGCGCGTTGACGTACGAAGCCGGTACGGCACCACTGGTGTGCCGGTACGCCAGTATGTGCGAACCGGTGTGTCAGCCCAGGCCTGGCAGCAGCCCGCCGCCGATCGGCATGCCCCCGAGCAGACCCGTGACCGGGGCCAGGCCGTCGGCGGACAGCGCCTTGGCCGCCGACTGCTGGGCAGCGGGCAGCTTCTTGGCCGCCGACTGCTGGGCAGCGGGCAGCTTCTTGGCCGCGGACTGCTGGGCGGCGGCGGCAGTGCGGGCGGTGTCGACGGCGCCGAGCGCCATCCGGCCGCCGGCCAGGGACGTGGCGGCGCCGGCCGGGAGCTTGTCGACGGCCTCCTGGACCGGGGCGGCGTTCGTGACCGTGTCCAGCGCGCCGATGCCGGCAGTGAGGTCGGGCAGGGCGGCGGCGGAAGAGGTACCGGCGGCGGCAGCGGCGAAGGCGGCGCCGAGAGCGGCGACACCGAGGGTCTTGGCAGCAGACTGCTTCATCAGGAGGAGTCCTCGGGAGAGGGAACATGAGCGGCTCTGCAAGCTAGCCAGCGTCGCACACCGGCCGCAAACACCGCGAAGCAGCCGGAAGTTGCATGTCCGGCTGCTTCGGTGTAGGCGTCACACAGGTGTTGTTCAGCTCTCGTCGGCCCCGGGATTACCGGACGTCGCGGTCTGCCTGAACAGCCATTCGGACCTCAGCTCGGCATAGCCGGGCTTGATCACCTCGTTGATCATCGCCAGGCGTTCATCGAAAGGAATGAACGCCGACTTCATGGCATTGACGGTGAACCACTGCATGTCGTCGAGCGTGTATCCGAAGGCCTCGGTCAGCAGCTCGAACTCACGCGACATGCTCGTCCCGCTCATCAGCCGGTTGTCCGTGTTGACCGTGGTCCTGAAGTGCAGTCTGCGCAGCAGGCCGATGGGGTGCTCGGCATACGAGGCCGCCGCGCCGGTCTGCAGGTTGGAGGTCGGGCACATCTCCAGGGGGATGCGCTTGTCCCTCACATACGCAGCGAGCCGCCCCAGCTGCACGGTGCCGTCGTCGGCCACCTCGATGTCGTCGATGATCCGCACACCGTGGCCGAGCCGGTCGGCGCCGCACCACTGGAGCGCCTGCCAGATCGACGGCAGCCCGAAGGCCTCACCGGCGTGGATGGTGAAGTGGTTGTTCTCGCGCTTGAGGTACTCGAAGGCGTCGAGGTGCCGGGTGGGCGGGAAGCCGGCTTCGGCGCCCGCGATGTCGAAGCCCACGACGCCGCTGTCGCGGTAGCGGTTGGCCAGTTCGGCGATCTCCAGGGCGCGGGCCGCATGCCGCATGGCCGTGAGCAGGGCGCCGACCCGGATGCGGTGGCCGCTCTCGCGTGCCCTCCGCTCGCCTTCCCGGAAGCCCTCGTTGACCGCCTCGACGACCTGCTCGAGGGTCAGCCCTGCCTCCAGGTGCTGCTCGGGGGCGTAGCGGACCTCGGCGTAGACGACACCGTCCTCGGCGAGGTCCTGGGCGCACTCGGCGGCCACGCGGATCAGTGCCTCGCGGGTCTGCATGACGGCGCAGGTGTGCGCGAAGGTCTCCAGATAGCGCTCCAGCGAGCCGGAGTCCGCGGCCTCGCGGAACCAGATTCCGAGTTTGTCGGGCTCGGTCTCGGGAAGGCGGTCATAGCCCGCGTCGCGGGCGAGTTCGGTGATCGTGCCCGGCCGCAGACCGCCGTCGAGGTGGTCGTGGAGCAGCACCTTCGGGGCACGGCGGATCTGGTCCGTGGTGGGCGAATTGAGGGTCTGGCTCGTCATCTGCGCACTCTAGCCCCTACGCGCGTAGAGCGCGCCATGTCGATACGTAACAGAGACCGTCCGTACGGGTGGAGTACACCCGAGCTTCTGAGACTGTTGCGCCATGGCACACGACGCACTGTCCCTGTTCCGGTGGCGGCCGGCGGGGACAGCCGAGGGGTCTCAGACCCGCGGCGACACGACAGTTGCCCGGGGAAGACGCGCAAGCCGTACGCCGACGCAGGCCCGGTTGGGCCGTGTGCCCGGCCGTCCGGGCACCCGCGGCGGAGCAAACACGGCGGTCGGCGCAGTGGTGCTGATCCTCCCGGACGGCGAGCCGAAGTCGGAGCGTCGCGGCTCGGTACTGACGAGCGGCCGGTCCTTTGCGGGGGTGCTGCCGGTGGGCCGTGCGCTGGCGCGCGCGGGGCGGGAGGACGGACTGCTGGTGCACTCGGTCCACTACCGGGTGCGCGGCTGGAACGGCGAGGACGCCCATCTGGCGGCGGACGCGACGTGGGCGGTGGAGGAGGTCGTACGGCGGTACGGGGATGTTCCCGTATGCCTGGCCGGCCACGGCATGGGCGGCCGCGCCGCCCTGCACGCGGCGGGCCACCCGGCCGTCAGCTCCGTGCTGGCGCTGGCCCCCTGGCTGCCGGAGGACCACACGGCCGCGACGCTGGAGCCGGTGCGGCAGCTGGCGGGCAGACAGGTACTGATGGTCCACGGCACGAGCGACACGCGCACGGACCCGGAGCTGTCCTACCGACTGGCGGCACGCGCCAAGAAGTCCAACCGCGACACCTGCCGCTTCGAGGTCCACACGGACGGCCATGCGCTGCGCCAGTACCAGGACGAAGTCCTGGCGCTGGCCACGGACTTCGTGCTCGGGTCCCTGTTCACCCGCTCCTACGCCCGCCCGGTGGCGGACGCGCTGGCGGCGCCGCCGCCGCTGGGGCTGCGGATGCCGCTGGCGGCGGGGTTCGGGCGGAGCATGCGGCACTGAGGCCTGACTCGTGAGCGGTCCTGGATCGGGCTCTCCCGGGCGGCGCCGGCTGCGGACTCCCCGTCCCGCGCAGCGCCGAGTTCGGGCAACTCGCGGCGGGAACCACGCCGCTCATGACTGCGTCTGATCATTTCAGTCCGTTGCTGTCGGGAAGCCGATCATGTCAGCATGACCGGCATGGCCGATCACGGGGGCGAAGCAACAAGGCCCGAACTGCGTTCAATACACGCCGACTTGACAGATGTACGACCAGCTCGGGCGCCCGGGAGGGTTCGTCCGGGTGTCGCGGTAGTCGCTGGGCGGACAACGCGGGTTGAGCAACTGCCGGGCGATCGCCGCAGGTTTGCGGTGTTGCTGGGCGAATCGGCGACGGTCGCGCGGGCCGAGGAGCCGGGGTGGGGGGAGAGCCGCTGATGGGGGATTTCGGAATCATCGGTGACCTTGCCGGTAAGGCGACCGACAAGATCGTCGACGGCGTCGATGCGGGGATCGACAAGGGCAAGGAGCTGGTCGGCGAGGGCGTCGACTACGCCACCGACAAGGCCGGCCAGTACCTCGAGGACCGCGGCCACAAGGCAGCCGCCGATCTCGTCACGGACTGGGGTGACCGCACCGCCTCCTCACTCGGCGCGGAGGTCGGTGAGCAGCAGCTCGGCCAGACCGAGGAGCCGAATGAGCTGATCCACGGCAGCGCGACGAAGATCGCCGACTCGGTGAAGAACCTGCGCGACTTCCAAAAGGCGTTCGACCTGGTCGGCGCCGGTATGAGAAGGCTCGACTCCAGCCACTGGAAAGGCGAGGGGGCCGACACCTTCCGCAAGAAGTTCTCCACGCTCCCCACCGACTGGCTGCACGCCGCCGACGCGTTCGACGACGCTGCCAGTGCGCTGGACCGGTACTCCCACGCCATCACCAGTGCGCAGAGCAAGGCCCGCGAAGCCATCGTCCTCTACAAGGAGGGCAAGAAAGAGTCCGACCAGGCCCGGGCCGACTACAAGAAGAAGGCCGACGCCTACGAGGCCGCCCGCACCGGCGACAGCCCCCTGCCCCACCCCGGCGAACTCTCCGACCCGGGCATCACCAAGATGGAGCGCGCACAGGAGATCCTCGACGACGCCCGCAAGGCACGCAACGAAGCAGCCGAGACCGCCAAAGACGCCGTCAGGGCCGCACTGGCCCACGCCCCCGAAGAGCCGAAGGGCCGCGAGAAGCTCAAGCTCGAGCTCGCGGACTGGGGTGTGGCCAACGGCGTGGAGAACATGCATCTCCTGGGCGGCATCGTCAAGGGCACCGCAGGCCTGGTCAACTTCGTCCGCTCGGTCAACCCGCTCGACATCTACAACCTCACCCACCCGGCCGAGTACTACAAGGGCGTCAACATGACGCTCGCCGGCCTCGCTTCCACCGTGGCCAACCCCGACCGCGCCCTCAAGAACGCCTGGGAAACCCTGAAAAGCGACCCCAGCGAGTTCTGGGGCCGCCTGATACCCGAAGCCGCCGGCACCAAAGGCTCAGGACTCCTACGAGGCGGCCTCCGTGCAGGCATGCGACACCGCTTTCCCGGCGCCGGCGGGGCCGGGAGAGTGCCGGACGAGTGGATGACCGGGGCCCGAAGACGCCCGCGAGACCTCCTGGACGACCCTGCGCAGACCCGCTGGGCGGAGGAAGCCTACGAAAGCTTCATGAAGGACTCTCGTGATGTGTCCTCGATCTCCGAGCAGTCCCGCCACGTGGAGCGAGGCGATGGGTCGACGGGGTTCTCGGAAGACGAGATCGCTTCGGTGAAGAAGCACGTCTTCGACACCGAGCATCCCATCGTCGACCCGGAAACGGGGAAGGTCGTGGTGCGGAAGTTCGACGCGGACGCCGAGATCGCAGATGCGTGGATCCGGCTGCGGTCCGGCAACGCACTCCCGGAAGACCATCTTCTCCTCGAGCACGAGATTGCCGAGCTCGGATATCTCCGCGACAATCCGGGATCGACCTACCAGGAGGCGCACCGCCACGCGAACAGTAATTACAATTGGGAACAAAAGGTCCCCCTGTTCAAGCGGGAAGACCTGGAAGGTGAATGGTAATGGCTTCGCTCGTCTATTTCCGCAAGGTCTCCGAGTCGGTCGACTCAGTGGAGTACATGTACGGTTTCGACACGGAAGATCCGCCGCACCGACTCCTCATGGACACCAGGACGCGTAGACCACGCCCCGTCGACGGCGAAATCAACTATGCGTTCCTCAAGGCATCGCGGAAGATCAATGCAATGTATGACGAGACGTCAGAGTGGCCCGACCGCGGGATGAGCGTCAGCTGACGCCCGACCCCGGGTGGCCGACCGGATGCACAGCACGGCCCGGAAGGCCGGCCCCGTACAGAACTGTGTCACCTGGCACACCACTTATGACAATAAATGGCCGGATTTAGCTCGTTGCTGTCGGGAAGCTGACCATGGCAGCATCCTGAGCATGGCCGATCACGGGGATGAAGCAACGGGGCCCGAACAGCATTCAAAACTGGCCGACTTGGTCGATACGCCGCCGGACGCACCGCCGGAACCACCCTCGCAAGAGGCGCATCCGGCTGCCGCTTCGGACGCCGAACCGCTGACGCCGGACGATCAACTGACCATGGCAAGGCGTGAGTTTGCCGCGTTGCTGGGTGAATTCCGGCGTACTGCTGTGCTGGTGCCGTTCGATGCGTACGGGAGTCTGTGGACCGCGGATCAGGGCGGGGTCCGGTGGATCTGTGCGTTCTCGGACGAGGAGGCTTTGGCCGACTTCGCGCGGGCGCGCGGGGAGGCGGAGCGGGAGTGGACGTACCGGACGGTTCTGGGTGCGCGCCTGTTGGATGTGATGGTGCCGATGCTGCCGGGGCCTGCGGGCGTTGCGCTTGATGCGGGCAGTGACGGGGGCATGTTGTTTCCGCCGGTTGCGGGCATTGTGCCCGATGCGGTGGCGGTTGATCTCGGGGGGACAGTGTGAGCGGGGATCCTGATCTGCAGGCGCCGCCGGTGGCTTTGCTGGCCATCGCGATGGGCATCGATCTGGCGCATGCCGAGCTGAAGGAGCTCGGCATGATCGGTGAGGCGACCACCGGGCGGGGGTTCTCGGATCTCGCCCTGTCCGGCATGGAGTTGGGGCACGCCGGACTGACGGAGCAGTTCACGACGTTCTGCGAGCGCTGGGAGTGGGGCGTGCGGGCCCTGACGCTGAAGGGGAACGCCTTCGCGCAGGGCGTGGGCCTGTCGGCCGGTTCGTACGCCGAGCAGGAGCAGTACGTGAAGGATTCGATCAAGATCGGTGTCAACTCGCTCAACGGGAACCCTCACCTGAGCGAGGACGACGTCAAGAAGATGCGCTGGGACACCATCCGCGATCAGCACACCTGGGACAACGCGGACTGGAGCGCCGAGTCCATGGTCGAAGCCCACGGGGAGGTGAAGCAGACCTGGAAGAACACCGGGTACGACGTGATGGACGCGCAGATGGACTCGATGGAGCGCTCGGGTCTGGTCGATCCGGAGCTGCGTGAGCAGATGGATGCGGAGTTCCGTGAGATGTTCGATCCGGACGAGGCGACGGTCGCGCAGGCCGAGGAGCCGCGGTGGGGGGAGAGCCGCTGATGGGGGATTGGGGGGTCCTCGGTGACCTTGCCGGCAAGGCGACCGACAAGATCGTCGACGGGGTCGACGCGGGGATCGACAAGGGCAAGGAGCTGGTCGGCGAGGGCGTCGACTACGCCAGCGACAAGGCCGGCGCATACCTGCGGGACCACGGCCAAGCCGCGGTGGCCGAAATTGTCGAGGACACGGGCGACAAGTGGGCCTCCTCGCTGGGCGCTGAGGTCGGTGAGCAGCAGCTCGGCCAGACCGAGGAGGCCAACGAGCTGATCCACGGCAACCCGACGAAGATCGCCGACTCGGTGAAGAACCTGCGTGACTTCCAGAAGGCGTTCGACCTGGTCGGCGCCGGCATGAAGAGACTCGACTCCAGCCACTGGAAGGGCGAGGGGGCCGACACCTTCCGCAAGAAGTTCTCCACCCTGCCCACCGACTGGCTGCACGCCGCCGACGCCTTCGAAGCCGCCGCCGGCGCCCTGGAGCGCTACTCCAACGCCATCACCAGCGCGCAGAGCAAGGCCCGCGAAGCCATCGCCCTCTACAAGGAAGGCCGACATGCCTCCGCGGCGCACGCGAAGGACGTGGCCGCCTACGAGGCCTCCCGCGACAGCGACAAACCCCTGCCCAAGCCCGGTACGGATCCGGGTGATGCCCTGTGCACCCGCGCACAGGAGATCCTCGACGACGCCCGCAAGGCACGCAACGAAGCAGCCGACATCGCCAAAGACGCCGTCAGGGCCGCACTGGCCCACGCCCCCGAAGAGCCGAAGGGCCGCGAGAAGCTCAAGCTCGAGCTCGCGGACTGGGGTGTGGCCAACGGCGTGGAGAACATGCATCTCCTGGGCGGCATCGTCAAGGGCACCGCAGGCCTGGTCAACTTCGTCCGCTCGGTCAACCCGCTCGACATCTACAACCTCACCCACCCGGCCGAGTACTACAAGGGCGTCAACATGACGCTCGCCGGCCTCGTCTCCACCGCCGCCAACCCCGACCGCGCCCTCAAGAACGCCTGGGACGCCGCCAAGGGCGACCCCTCCGAATTCATCGGACGCCTCATACCCGAACTCATCGGCACCAAGGGCTCAGGACTCCTACGAGGCGGCCTCCGCGCAGGCATGCGACACGGCAAGCCCGACGGCACCCGGGGGGACCACGACAAGAACCCGGACAGCAACGGCAAGCAGTGCTCCGCGACAAGGTGCGACGGCGACCCCATCGATGTCGCAACCGGCAGGATGCTCCTGCCCCAGACGGACATCGCCCTCCCGGGCTCACTGCAGTTGGTGTTCAAGCGCACCTTCGACTCCTCGCGACGCGCCCTGGGCTGGTTCGGGCCCGGATGGTCATCCACTGTCGACCAACGCCTTGTGATCGACTCCGAAGGCGTCATCTTCAGCTGCGACGAGGGCAGCCTGCTCGCCTACCCGCATCCCGCACCCGGTGTCCCGGTCATGCCCACGCACGGACGGCGCTGGCCCCTAAACCGGGTGGACGACGGTTACACCATCACCGATCCCGACACCGGCCAGGTCTGGCACTTCGCCGACCACAGCGACGAACTGGCGCTCCTCGCCCAGATCGACGACCGCAACGGCCGCTGGATCTCCTTCGAGTACGACGAGGCCGGCGCCCCCACCTCGATCGTCCACCACGGCGGCTACCACCTCAAACTCACCACCAGCGACGGCCGGATCACCGCCCTCCACCTGGCGGGCGCGGCTCCCGACGGCGGTGACCAGGAGGTCCTCCGCTACGGCTACACCGACGGCCACCTCACCGACGTCATCAACTCCTCGGGCAGGCCACTTCGGTTCGGCTACGACGAGCACGGCCGCATCACCTCGTGGACAGACACCAACGGCAGCCACTACGACTACGTCTACGACGACCAAGATCGTTGCGTCTACCAGACCGGCAGCAATGGGCACATGGAATCCCGCTTCACGTGGGACGACACCGACCCGGACACCGGCCTGCGCATGACGTCCATGACCGACGGACTGGGTCACACGAAGCGATTCGTGATCAACGAACGCTCCCAGGTCGTCGCCGAGGTCGATGCGACTGGCGCGGTGACGCGATTCGAGTACGACCGGCACAACCGACTACTGGCCCTCACGGACGCGCTCGGCCACCTCACCCGCTCTACCTACGACGAGCACGGTCGACTGACAACAGTGGTCCGTCCGGACGGGCGGCACCGGACCGCGCAATACGACGATCTCGGGCGCCCGACAGCCGTTGTCCGAGCCGGCGGTGTAGTGACACGACAGGCCTTCGACGAGCGAGGCAACCGCACGGCAGTCACGGACGCTTCGGGTGCAACCACGCGCTATTCGTACGACGACACCGGACACTTGGCATCGCTGACGGATGCTCTCGGGCACACGTCCACTGTGCGCTGCGACAAGGCAGGCCTACCCGTCGCCGTCACCGACCCTCTGGGCGCGACCACCCGCTACGAGCGGGATGCCTTCGGCCGCCCCGTGGCCCTGTTCGACGCCCTCGGAGCGGTCACCCGCTTGGAGTGGACCGTGGAGGGCAAACTCGCCCGGCGCGTCGAGGCGGACAGTACCCAACAGTCGTGGACCTATGACGGTGAGGGCAACTGTCTCACCCATACCAATGCGATGGGTGAGGTCTCAACTTTCGAGTACACCGATTTCGCCCTCTTGGCTGCCCAAACCGGCCCGGACGGCGTGCGCTACACCTTCACGCACGACTCGAGTCTTCGACTCACCCAGGTCACCAACTCCCAGGGTTTGACGTGGAACTACGAGTACGACCCCGTCGGCAGGCTCATATCCGAAACCGACTTCGACGACCGCAGACTCACGTATGCCTATGACGCGTCCGGCAGACTGACCTCTTACACCAACGGCCTCGGTCAAACCATCCGATTCGAGCACAACGAACTCGGTCAGCTGCTTCGTAAAGACTCAGAGGGTGTCGTCACCACCTACGAATACGACATCTTCGACGAGTTGGCCGTCGCATCCAGTCCAAGCGCGATCCTCACCCGGCTGCGGGACCGTTTCGGCCGGCTCAGGTCCGAAACTGTGAACGGCCGCACGATTTCCTTCGAATACGACCTCCTCGGGCGTCGCATAGGCCGGACGACACCGTTCGGCGCGGTCAGCACTTGGGTGTACGACGCTTCGGGACGTCGCAGCGAGCTCACGACATCCGGTCGCACACTGACTTTCGAACGCGATGCCGCAGGACAGGAGTTGGCTCGTCATATCGGCGAGAACCTCATACTCAGACACGAGTTCGACTCGATGGGGCGCCTCACTGACCAGCAGGTCACTGGTCATGGCCGCAGCATCCAACGCCGCAGGTTCTCCTACCGAGGAGACGGCAACCTGCTCGGCTTTGACGATCAGCTCTCCGGGGCCCGCACCTTCGAGCTGGATGTGGTCGGACGGGTCACGTCAGTTCGCGCAGTCAACTGGACCGAGCGGTATGCGTACGACGATGCCGGCAACCAGCGCGAGGCGTCCTGGCCTTCCTCACATCCGGGTGGGGAGGCTACTGGCACTCGCCTCTACGCGGGCACGCGCATCACGCGGGCCGGCAGCGTTCGATACGAACACGACGCTCAAGGGCGGATCGTGCTCCGGCAAAAAACCCGCCTCTCTCGGAAGCCGGACACATGGCTGTACCAATGGGACGCCGAAGACCGACTGACCTCGGTCACCACGCCGGATGGGACTGTCTGGCGCTACGACTACGACGCGCTCGGACGTCGCATAGCCAAGCAACGCCTCGCCCAGGACAACCGGATGGTGCTGGAACAGGTCACTTTCACCTGGGACGGCACGACGCTGTGCGAACAGACGACCGACGTCCAGAACCTGCCCAGCCCCGTGACCCTCACCTGGGACCACGACGGCCTACGCCCGCTCGCCCAGACAGAACGCATCGTCGACGCGGATGCTCCGCGGGACATCATCGACGAACGCTTCTTCTCCATCATCACCGATCTGGTCGGCGCTCCGAGCGAGCTCATCGATGAGTCGGGCGACCTGGCGTGGCACCTGCGCCGCACACTTTGGGGCGCAACGACCTGGGCAACGACGAGCACGACGTACACACCCCTACGTTTCCCCGGCCAGTACTTCGACCCCGAAACCGGCCTCCACTACAACTTTCACCGGCACTACGACCCAGAAACAGCCCGTTACCTCACCCTTGACCCGCTGGGTCTCGCCGCCGCGCCCAATCCAGCCACCTATGTCCACAATCCTCATACGTGGATTGACCCGTACGGCCTAGCACCTGAGTGTCCGCCCAAGGGAGAAAAGAGCAACCCGTTCAAGCATCGGCAGGACGCCGAGAGGGCGGCTTTTGATGTCGCCGGAGTGCCCTATGGGACCACTCCGGATGCACAATGGGTTGTAATGGGCGACAAAACCATGAAACATATGCCGGGTCACGTTTACTCGAAGGATCCAACCCATTGGGGCAACTTTCGTCAATTCGAGACCGATGACGGTGCCCGTGTCGTTGTAGAGCACACCCACGACCCGGCCGGCCCACACTTTCACGCTGGAGCCCCCAAGGGCTTCACCCCGGAAGAGCGGAGCCGAAATTTTGTGAACTTCGGCTGGGATAATTCCGTCGAGGGATACGGCAGAATGGAACGCTACAGGGCGCTTGACAAGGATGGCGGCGACCATCACTTCTTCTACGAAGGAAACTGATGAGGCGCGAGGAGTCGGCAGCAGTGAGCAGAATCAGGGAGAGCGGTCTCGAAGTCCTGGAAACGCAGGGATCCGTTCCTGGCGTCACCATTGAAGAAGCCGGTCGCGCCATGTCGAACTTTGAGGTCGAGCCGGTGGCCACCGTTCCCTTGAACTCGGAAGAAACGGCAAGCGAGGTAACCCGACTCTGGATGCAGCATGCACGTAGTGCGGGAGTCTTCGCCGCGGATGGGTCGTTCCTGATCGCAACCTTCGAGACGGAAAGCCGCCCAACGGGTTGGGTTCGCGTGCGACTCAGTCCGCGAACTGATGTGTCCTTCTTGACAGACGACCAGAAGAGGATTGAGTTTGTCGCTCGCTCCATCAGCGGTCATCACATCTGCGGAGTCACCGCAGAGGAATACGACTACTGGGTCGTGAGCCTGCCGGTGGATTAGGCCGCTGGGGACTTCGCAGACCGTCGCTCGCGCCACGGTCGGCAGCGTGCGCTATGAGCGCGACGCCCGGGGGCGGATCGTACTGCGGCAGACGAGCCGCCTGTCCCGAAAGCCCGAGACCTGGCGGTACGACTGGGATGCGGAGGACCGCCTCACGTCTGTCATCACACCGAACGGGGCGATGTGGCGGGCGGTATCGAAGTGACGCACCGGGGCGCCGCATCGCCAAACAGCGCCTGGCGGACGACAACGGCACGGTGGTGGAACAGATTCGTTCACTTGGGATGGCGTCACTCTCTGCGAGCAGACGACCGTGGGGAGAACCTCTCCGATCCGGTGACCGTCACCTGGAACCAGGACGGCATGCATCCCCTCACTCAGACGGAGCGTATCGGCCCGGCGAAACAGTTCACAGGAAGAAGTCTACCCACGCTTCTTCGCAATCATCGGGGACCTCATCGGAACCCCCATTGAACTCACCTACGAAGATGGCGACTTGGGCTTGCAGAACCGAAGCACTCTGGGGAACAGGTTGGAGAACTGCCCGTGACCGCTGTTCAGTTGATGGCGTCGTTCGTCGCGACGGGAAAGCTGTACGGGGTAGGGCTCGGTTCGATCCTTGCCGAGGTTGACCGAGCCATCCATGCGACGTTCATCGACGTGGTCGGCGACGACGGGCTCACCATGCGCAGAGACTACGGTTTCGTGGAGTTCTACTTCAATCTCGATTCCGAATGGGCGATTTCGGGTGGTGCCATTGAGCTTCACAGGCTTGGTTCCCTCTACGAAATGGCACGGCGGTGGCAGGAAGAGATGCAGACCGCGTTTCCTCAGCATGTGTCCTGGGAGGAGCTGCGCGGCGAGATCGAAAGGACCTCGGGTCTTCCGCCTCTGACAGTCGTCGATCAGGGTGATTTCCTGGAGTACCGCGCGGTTTCGACGAAGGTGTCGGTCCTGGTCAGCAATGACAACGAGGAGCGCAACGGCTCGTGGCTGGGCCACGGAGATGTGTGGAGCGTCAGCCTGGGGTGACGCGAAGATCGCGTACCAGTACGCAGCCAACGCCAGCACGGGTTCACGAAGAGCTCGTAACACGATCTTGGCGAGTGTGGTCGGGTCATGGCGTGCGTCGGATTCATGCGTGCCTCGGAGGATCCACCAGAGCTTCGGACCGGCCCGGTCTGGCTGCTCTCGGCTGCCTGGTCGTCTCTCGGTGATGCGGCGGGTGCTTCCGGTACGGTTCGCAGCATGACTGGCGCGTTCGACGTGGCCGAGGCTCTGGACGGCGGAATCTCCGACCGGGAGCGGGCGTGGACGTTCATTCGCGGCTTCGCCGCTGCTTGGGGCGAGCGGCTGACCGAGGGCGACGGCACGCCAGCAGCGGAATTGGCGCGGGCCGAGGCGACGCTCGGCTGCTCCCTGCCGGCCGCGCTGCGTGAGGTCTACATGCTCCTGGGCGCGCGGCGGTGTCCTCGTTTTCCGCAGCGAGAATCAGGGCTGCGCCTTCTGGGGCGTGCGCCTGCGCGACCTTGATCAGGACGATCCGCCGGTGTTCGTCCAGGCGCGGCACGGCTGGGTGCAGTTCTTGGACCGGGTGTCCCTGGCCTGCGTTGAGCTCGTACTGAGCGAGGCGCTGTTCGGCGGTGGAGGTCGGCTGTACAACGCGTGCGAGCTGTCGGCGGACCTGCTTGGTGCGGTGCCCGAACGCTTCCAGCGGGTCGCACTGCCCGACTACCCGATGTGGACGGGTCCGGAGGACTTTCCAGTGCGTTGGTTCTCCGCCCCGGGGCAGCTGCTGCGCCAAGACGGCTTGGGCGTCCACAGCTGGCTGCACGTCCGGGGCCGGACCCGGGCTGACCTGGAGGCGATCTGTGCGACCGTCCCCGGGCAGTGGGCCCTGGGATACACCGAGTCACTCGACGCCGAACCGCTGCCCTTCTGAACCCTCAGGATTCAGGCTTGTTGAGGCGTCGCCAGCAGATGAGGCTGCAGGCCAGGGATATGAATGCGTCGTGGAGTTCGGTGCGGCGTTCCCATCGGATGGCGAGTCTTTTGAAGTGGTGGAGCAGGGCGAAGGTCTGCTCGACGACATAGCGGAGGTTGCCCATGCCCTTGATGTTCGGGGCACCTTTGCGGGCGATGACGGGCAGGATCCGTCGTTTACGCAGCTCTTCCCGGTTGAGGTTGGAGTCGTAGCCTTTGTCGCCGAGCCTCGGGTCGGCGGCGTGGCCGTCCGGGGCGGCCTGCGACGGGCGGAATGCCGTCGACCAAGGCCAACGTCTGGGTGACATCGTTGACGTTCGCCGCGGTGGTGATGACCTTGAGCGGGGTGCCACGTCCGTCGCAGATCGCCGTCCACGCAGGCCCTCGACCAGTCGAGGCGGCCGGCCGCGTTCAGTTCGGCCAGCACGATCCGGTGCAGTTGGTCGAAGACACCGGCTGCTGCCACCGCACCAGGCGTCGCCAGCAGGTCTGCCCGGAGCCGAACCCCAACTCCAGCGGGAGGAGTTGCCAGGCGACGTCGTTGTAGAGGACGTACAGGACGCCTTGCAGGCAGAGCCGGTCCGCCACCGGCCGTGGCCCGGGCGACTTCTCGGGCCACGGCGGCAGCAGCGGCTCGATCAACGCCCACAAGTCATCGTCCACGGTCCACGGCCGAGTACTCACATCATCACGAACGGCCGAATCGACACACCGGTCACGCCCGACCAGGACATCTCCCGAGCTCGAAGGTAGGAATAATCGAACTTTCGTATGTGAGGACGGGTCTCACGACAAGTGAGCCCCGTCCTCACACCACAGTCAGTGCTCAGGGCAGAGCGGCAAGTTGGGTGCGAGATGGGTGATCTGGAAAGAACAGCGGACGAACTGAGGGCGGCTCACGCGGAAGGCAAGGGTGCAGTGGAACTGGCCTTGCTTTCCAGGGACAAGTTGGGTTCGGCGTTCGGCGTCATCTCTTTCATCGCCGCATTCCGTACTGCGTTTGATATTCCGCTTCCCGTTCTTCAGCGGGCGCAGGCGTGGGAGCGGTTCGGCTGGGGAGGCGTCCATATTTCTGACCAAGAGTTCTCCGCCCTCCTCTCGCCTTGGCTCGCCGACCAGCTAAGTCGTCACGGGTTCGAGCCGCAGCCGCCGGGTCGGCCAGGGGGGTGACTCCGCCGGGCCGAACCAGACCCGGACGTCCTCCCCGGTGCGGACGGGCAGGAGGGGGTAGTCGTTCTCGGCGTGCTCGGTGCGGTGCAGCGCGTGGCCCGGGCCCAGGTGCCGGGCGGCATACGCGTCGAAGGCGGCCGCGTCGGACGGATGGCAGACGGTCGCGACCACCTCACGGGTGCCCGGCGCCGATGTGAAGCCCGGGCCGCGCAACAGCAGGACGTCGTCGCTGTCGATCATGGTGGCGTTGGCCGCGTCGCGGTGCTCCCGCCAGACCGGGCCGGTGTAGAAGGCCTCCAGCGAGCGCCCACGGCGCGTCATGTCGGGGAACGCGCGCAGCCAGACGAAGCGGTCCGGGTCGTCCAGGTCGCGGAACCGGCCGCCGACGGTGATGCCGAGCGCCTCCTGGCCGATCACGAACTCGCGCTCGAACAGCTCGATCAGTGTCTCCCGGGCTCCGGGGTGCAGGGTGTACTGCCGGAGTTCGACGATGCTCATATGCCGGCACACCCGGTGCGGGTGAGGTCCATGGTCCAGTTGAGCTCCCAGGTGCGGGCGTCGTCGGCGGAGAACTCCTGCTCCCAGCGGGCGGTGTCCGGGCCGAGGCGGTACCAGGTGAAGTGCAACCGGATCGGGCGGCCGTCGTAGGTGTCCTCGCCATGGAAGTCACCGCGGTCGCCGGTGAAGCCGCCGACCACCGGCGGATCCAGTCGGCCCGTCCGGCTGTCGGACCAGTGGATCGACCAGTGCCCCGTCTCGCGGTCGAACAGCCGCAGGGTCACGCCCTGGCGGCTGAGTGTGGGGAAGGTGATCTCGTCGATGTTGCCGGCACCCCCGAACAGCGGCCGGACCACCGCGTTACCGGGGAACTCCACCCAGGTGGCGGGGCCGGAGCCGAGCGGTGCGGTGAGACGGCGGTTGGCCACGTCCCAGGAGCCGTGCAGGAAGTCGAAGTCGTTCATGCGCCGCAAGCTATGGGCACTCCACTGACATCTACTGTCAGTGGATATCGAGCGGCATGCGGGCGAGCCGACTGGTCTCCCTGCTTCTGCTGCTCCAGAACCGGGGCCGGATGACGGCCCAGCCACCGGCCGAGGAACTGGAGGTCTCCGTCCGTACGGTCCACCGGTACGTCGAGGCGCTCGGCGCCGCCGGTGTCCCGCTGTACGACGCCGCTGGACACCCGGCGGCTACCGGCTGGTCGACGGCCACCGGACCCGGCTCACCGGACTGACCGCGGACGAGGCGCAGGCCGCGTTCCTCGCCGCGCTCCCCGGCGCCGCCGCCGAGCTCGGCCTCGGCGAGGCGCTCGCCACCGCCCAGCTCAAGCATGGGGAAGATGCTGGGAGAAGGACAAGGCCGGTCCCGTGCTGACCGTCTCGCCGCTCGCCTGGGCCGGGTTCCTCGGGCTGGCGGCCGACCCGCAGCCGTAGCGCCTCAGTCCGGCAGCAACTGCCCCCGACGCGACAGCAGGAACCGCTTGAACGCCGCCACCGGTGGCGTGTCCGGGTGGCCGTCCAGCCATGCCACCCCGATCTCGCGGACCGCCCTCGGCGCCGTCACCGTCAGTTCCACCACGCCGGGGCGCGCCACCGCCGGCGGTGGCAGCAGGGCCACGCCCAGGCCCGCCGCGACCAGGCCGCGCAGAGTCTCCGCCTCCTCGCCCTCGAAAGCGACCCTCGGGGTGAAGCCCGCCTCCGCGCACAGGTCGTCCGTGATACGGCGCAGGCCGTAGCCCGGCTCCAGGGTCACGAACGTCTCGTCGGCCGCCTCCGCCAGGCGGATGCGCTTGCGGGTGGCAAGGCGGTGGTCGTCGGGGACCACCAGGCGCAGGCGCTGTTCGTCCAGGCGGCGGGCGACCAGGTCGGGGGCGTCAGGGACCGGGGAGGTCAGGCACAGGTCGAGCTCACCCGAGCGGAGCCGTTCGATCATCGCCTCGCCGTAGTTCTGGACGAGGGTGAAACGGATCCGGGGATGGTCCACGCGAAAGGCCCGGATCAGTTCCGGCACGGTCTCCGAGCCCATGGTGTGCAGGAAGCCGAAGGCGACCTTGCCCGCCCGTGGGTCCGCGTCCGCCTGGACCGACTCGGCCGCACGCTCGACCTCGGCCAGCGCCCGGTCCACGGAGGCGAGGAAGGTGCGGCCGGCCGGGGTGAGGGAGACATTGCGGCCTTTGCGGGCGAACAATGCGACGCCCAGGTCCTGTTCGAGACGGACCATCGCCCGTGACAGCGTCGACTGGGGCACGCCCATCTCCTGCGCGGCGCGCGTCACGTGCTCGTGGCGGGCGACCCCGGCGAAGTACGCGAGCCGCGGCGCGAGCTGCAGCGCGATGTCTTCTTCGTAACTACTCGGTGACAGGCGAGGCTCTGAGCTGTGTTCATGCACCATGGGAACGATTATCGGCATTCCATGCATTGGACGCATGAAAATGAGCGCCCTAACTTCGATGTATGCCTCCCGCAAGTACCAAGGCGCCCACCGTCGTGGGCGCCGCCTCGCAGTCCCCCGTCTCCTCCGACACCCGGCTCGCTCCCGGCGCCTCCGGCTACCGCCGGATGAGCTTCGCGCTCTTCGCCGCCGGCATGGCGACCTTCGCCCTCCTCTACTCCACGCAGGCGCTGCTGCCCGCGGTCTCCGCCGGTTTCGGCGTGAGCGCGAGCGCCGCCAGCTGGACGGTCTCCGCGGCGACGGGCGCGCTGGCTCTGTGCGTACTGCCGCTGAGCGCGGTGTCCGAGCGGTTCGGGCGGCGCTCCGTGATGACCGTGTCCCTCGCGGTCGCCGTCGTGGTGGGGCTGCTGGTGCCGTTCGCACCGAACCTGGAGTGGCTGGTGGCCCTGCGCGCGGTGCAGGGTGCGGCCCTGGCCGGGCTGCCGGCCTCTGCGATGGCGTATCTCGCCGAGGAGGTCAGGCCCAAGGCCCTGGTCGCCGCGATCGGCCTTTTCGTGGCGGGCAACAGCATCGGCGGTATGAGCGGCCGGATCGTCACCGGCTGGGTGGCGCAGCTGTGGGGCTGGCGCGCCGCCCTCGCCGCAGTCGGCCTGATGGCGCTCGCGTGCGCGCTGGTGTTCCGCGCGATGCTGCCGAAGGCACGGCACTTCACGCCCGGCTCGCTCAACCCGACGGCCCTCGCCAGGGCGGTGCGCGGTCACCTCGCCGACCCGCTGCTGATGCGGCTGTACGCGATCGGCGCGCTGTTCATGACCGTCTTCGGCGCGGTCTACACGGTGATCGGGTACCGGCTGGTCGAGGAGCCCTTCTCCCTCCCGCAGGGCGTCGTCGGCTCGATCTTCCTGGTCTATCTCGTCGGTACGGTCTCCTCGGCGGCCGCGGGCAGGCTGGTCGGCCGGCTCGGGCGGCGCGGCGCGCTGTATCTGGCGGTCACCACGACCGCCGCGGGCCTGCTGCTGTCGCTGACGGATTCGCTGACCGGGGTGCTGCTGGGCCTCGTGCTGATCACCGCCGGATTCTTCGCCGGCCACGCCGTCGCCTCGTCGTCGGTGAGCCGTACGGCGAAGACGGGCCGCGCGCAGGCGTCGGCGCTCTACCAGTCCGCGTACTACCTGGGCAGCAGCGCGGGCGGCACGCTCGGCGCTGTCGCGTTCCACGCGGGCGGCTGGAGCGGAACGGTGGCGCTGGGGCTGCTCGCGGTGCTCGGCGTCGTGTCGATCACGCTGTACGGGTCGCATGCCGCTCGGGTCCGGCAACGGCTGATGGCGCCGGCCGTGCAGCACTGATCTCGCGCCCCGTCCCCGGTCCCGGGCCGGTTCCGGGACCGGTCTGCGTACGGGGAAGCCACACCTGAATCCACCCCGGAGTCCACCCCCGAATACGCACCGAAATACGCACCGAAATACGCACCGGTCCGTGCAACTGAAGCTCCCCTTCGCGTGTCTCAACCGGCAAACCACCCGCACGGTGCGTGAAGGGGAGCTGGGGGCTGTGACAAGGGCGAGAGCGATATCGAAAAGACGCGCGGGCGTGGTGCTCGGGCTGACCGGTCTGGTGGTCCCGCTGACGGTCGTGCTCGGCAGCGGGACCGCACATGCGGCGTCGTGCACCACGTCGACGGGGCCGTACCAGAAGCAGGTGGAGAAGTTCCTGGGGCGCCCGGTGGACGGGCGGCAGTCGGCGGCCGACTGCCAGGCGATCCGTGCCTTCCAGGCCAAGCACGGGATCACCCCGACCATCGGCTACGCGGGGCCGATCACCTGGCGCACGATGAACACGATGCTGGCGCAGAAGGCGGCCGGGAACAATCCGAACGCGGCCGGCAAGTGCCCGACGAACAAGGGCCGGATCGCCTGTGTCGACCTGACCAGGCAGCTGAGCTGGGTCCAGGACGGCAGCAGGCTCAAGTACGGCCCGGTGCCGGTGCGGACCGGCAAGAACGGCACCGAGACCCGTACCGGCCTGAAGAAGATCTACTGGCGCAGCATCAACCACTGGTCGACGATCTACCACGTGTCGATGCCGTACTCGCAGTTCTTCGACGGCGGGCAGGCCTTCCACTCGACGACCAAGTCGATGTGGAACCCGCCGGGCTCGGGCGGCTGCGTCAACATGCGCTCGGCGGACGCGAAAGCGTACTGGAATCTCCTGCGGAACGGGGACGATGTGTACGTGTACGGGCGCAAGCCCGGAACGTGACCCGCATTGTCGGTCCCTTCCTGTAGGTTCCGAAGTAATGGCCGGAGTGCCGGTCAGAGCGCTGGGCCGACGGGCAACAGGGGTGAACCCGATGAGCGATCTCGCAACGACACAGGATCTGGAATCCAGGCTGGAGCGGCACCGCAGAGAGCTGACCGGCTACTGCTACCGCATGCTCGGCTCCGCCTTCGAGGCGGAGGACGCGGTGCAGGACACGCTGGTCCGCGCCTGGCGGAACATCGACAAGTTCGAGGGCCGCTCCTCCCTGCGCTCCTGGCTCTACCGGATCGCGACGAACGTCTGCCTGGACATGCTCAACGCCGGCAACCGCCGGGCCCGCCCGATGGACCTGAGCGACCCGACACCGGTGGCCCAGGCCCGGCTCAGCGCCCGCCCGGAGGTCACCTGGCTGGAGCCGGCGCCGGACGGGCGGGTGCTGCCGTCCGTCGTGGACCCGGCGGAGACAGCGGTCGAGCGCGAGACGATCCGGCTCGCGTTCGTCGCGGCGCTGCAGCATCTGCCGCCCAAGCAGCGGGCCGTGCTGATCCTGCGCGAGGTGCTGGCCTGGAAGGCGAGCGAGGTCGCCGAACTGCTGGGCACGACGGTCGCCTCGGTCAACAGTGCCCTGCAGCGGGCGAGGGCGACGCTCGCCGAGTCGTCGCCGGCCGCGAGTGATACGGCCGACCCGCTGGACGAGGAGCAGAAGAAACTCCTGGACCGGTATGTGGCGGCCTTCGAGGGGTACGACATGCAGGCGCTGACGGCGCTGCTGCACGAGGACGCCACGATGTCCATGCCTCCGTACGACCTGTGGCTGCGCGGCCACGACGACATCGTGGGCTGGATGCTCGGCGTCGGCGACGTGTGCCGGGGCTCGAAGCTGGTGCCGACCGTGGCGAACGGTGCCCCGGCCTTCGCGCACTACCACCCGAGCGAATCGGGCGACGGGTACGAGCCGTGGGCGCTGATCGTTCTGGAGATCTCGGACGGCAAGGTGGGCGGGATGGACTTCTTCCTGGACACCAAGCGCTGGTTCCCGCTGTTCGAGCTGCCGCAGCGGCTGGACAAGGAGGGCGCACCAGCGGGCTCGGCGGACCTGTAGGTGTAGGACCGGATCCGGGCCATGCATGTCTCTCATGACCGGACGTGACGACGGCCCAGTTCGGCCACGTCGCAACGTCCCGTGCCTCTACCGCAGGATGCCTCATTCCTCAACCTGCCCTGGGTGAACGTCTTCTCCTCCCTCGGTAGGGCCCTCGCACGTCTCCGGGATGATCCCGGCGTCGGCACGCAACGGTTCCCGCGTCCCTTCCCTCTTCGGGCCTGACACCCGAAGTTCAGGAAGGGACGCATGTTGGGTACGAGGCATTCGAGCCGTGCCGCGCTGGCTCTCACCGTGATCGGGGCCGTACTGGCGCCCGTGTCACCGGCGTTCGCGGCGGATCCGCCCCGGGTCGACCTCCGGGCGGACGTGAACCGGGACGGGCGGGTGGACGTCACCGGCGCGACCGACACGGCAGATGAGGACACCTGGTCGGCCAGGAGGGGAGCGGTCCTCCTCCCCAACATCGATGACGACACCAAGCGGTGTCCGGTCAAGGGCGCAAACGGTCGGCCCTTGTCGGATGCCAAGCTGGCGGCCTGCAACGACGCGGCCGACTCCAAGGTGAACGGCTCCGCCGACGCGGCGGACCTGGCTCGGGTGCGTTCCGTGCCGATGACGAACCTGCCCGCCACGGCGTCGGGCACCCTGAAGGTCGTGAAGGGCGGAAGCAAGACACGGGTCTTCGTCAAACGCTCCACCGGCTGGACCCAGGTCACTGCCACCACCCGGCTGACCGCCGCAGAGCTCCGCTCCGGTGTGGAATTCGGCGTCGAAGGCAGGGACGTGATCCGCGACAGCACGGTCTGGGACGGCCGCGCCGTGATCCGCCTGACCGTGGCCTCCGGCGGGCACAGCACCTCGGACGACGTCACCCTGCGGGTCGCACCCCTGCTCACGCACCACCATCTGCAGAAGGCACAGCAGTTGCTGGTCACCAAGGTGAAGGGCAAGGACCAATTCGCGCGTCAGCAGCAGGCGTTCGTCAAGGGCCTTGCGGCGGAGGTCGCATCGGCCGGGATCGGCAAGCCGCTGCTGACCTTCGACAAGTACGGGGACATCTGGGCGCAGGACTTCGTCGAGCCCGGCTATGTCAGCATGACCGGCCCGGACGGACGGCGCCAGGCGATACGCGTGATGCTGCGCTCGGCGCAGGCGGACCGCGAGGCCGGGCGGGAGCTGTTCGAGAAGCTGCGCGGCAACGGCGTGGGAGTCGTCCAGGTGTCCGGGGTCCGTGACTCGGAGGAGTGGACCCTCAACTCGATGGGGAACCTGGAGACCATCCCTCCGCACTCGTACGGCGGCCGGTCCTTCCCGGCCGGACGCATCATCATGGGCGAGCGCAAGGACAACGGCTCCAAGCCCGCACGGGCGATGCGGACCCTGCTGAAGTCCCAGGGTTTCCAGGACCCGCTGCTTCTTGACACCTCGTGGCTGCACGTGGGGCATGTGGACGAGTTCGTCCAGTTCCTGCCCGCCGACACGCCGCGCGGCTGGAAGATCGGGATCGCCGACCCCGAAGCAGGACTGCGGCTGCTGCGCGAGGCGAAGGCGGCCGGTCATGGCAGGACGCGCATGTTCTCGGTGCCGGGAGCCCGTGGCCTGCCCGCCCCCAAGGAGACCATCGACCAGGCGCTGGCATCGAAGTGGCTGGTGAAGGACAACACCATGGCCGCCCAGGGGATCAAGGCGAACCTCGAGATCCTCAAACGCGAGACGGGCGTGACGGACGCCGAGGTCGTGCGCGTGCCTGCCCTGTACACACGGGGTACCGGGGACGAGGAGCAGGGCAACCGTATGCCGCGGCTGACGCGGATGGGCGCAGGCAAGGCACCGGACGCGGTCCGCGAGTACGGACAGCAGAAGGAGCTCGCGCGGCACGCCGACGGCGCCGCGGCCCGGGAATCCGTCATGACCAGCGCGTACGTCCCGGGGGCGGTCAACGGCATCGTGCTCGGTGACAACCGCTATCTGGCCCCGCGCCAATGGGGCCCGGTCATCGGCGGCAAGGACATCTTCACCTCTGCTGTGAACGCCGCATACTCCGGAGCGGGCATGAAGGTGTCGTACCTCGACGACTGGTACACCTACCACCTCGGTGCGGGCGAGGTGCACTGCGGCACGAACACGCTGCGTGATGCGTCCGCGCCGTGGTGGAGGCCGTAGCGTCCACGAGACGGACCCCGCCGCTCGGCCCACCGTACGATCAGGTCCAGGGGCATGAGATGGAGGTGGGTCGGGTGACGGTGGTGCGCCGACTGATCGTGGTACGGCATGCCAAGTCCTCGTGGCCGGCGGAGGTGGACGACCACGACCGCCCGCTGGCGAAGCGAGGGCGCCGCGATGCCCCGGCTGCCGGCCGGTGGCTGCGCGGCTGCGGACATGTGCCGGATCTCGTGCTCTGCTCCACCGCCGTCAGGGCCCGCCGGACATGGGAGCTTGCGGCGGCGGCGCTGGACGCGCCGCCGCCCGTGGTCCATGACACGAACCTGTATCACGCCGGTGCCCGTGAGCTCCTGGAGACCCTTCGCCGTACGGCACCCGGGACAAAGACCGTGCTCCTGGTCGGCCACAATCCGGCCGTCCAGGAGCTGGTGCTGAGCGTGGCCCGCACATCCGCGGACGATGCCCTGGCCCGCGCCAGGGAGAAGTTCCCGACCTGCGCGATCGCCGTACTGGAGTGGCAGGGCTCGTGGGCCTTTCTCGGCCCGGGTGTGGCGCGGCTGACCGCTTTCGAGGTGGCGCGCGGGCAGCGTTCGTGAGGCTCCCCCGGCCGTAGCACAGCGCATCACGCCACCTCGTCCAGGCCCACCAGCACCAGCAGCGCGAGCAACTCGGGCGGGGCTCCGTGCAGTCGGAGGCGGCCGCCGAGCCGGCGGGCGGTGAGCTGGAGCCGGGCAAGGGCGTCGACGACGGCGAGACTCACCTGGGTGAGGCCGCCGACGTCGCAGATCACGTCCCCGGCGGCCGCTTCCCCGGTGCCGGCGCGGCCCAGCTGTGCTGCCAGCTCCTCGCACAGACGGAGTCCATCGGCCGGGGTGATCCTCCCGGCCATACGCACGACCACAGGCTCGATGGCATCCACATGAGGGAGACGGCTGCGGCGGACGCAACTCATCGCGTGCGACGGGCCGGAGGGACGGATCACCGACGCAACAACCCCGATCGACCGTCACGCCGTGCCCATAAGATTGCCATGGGCATGAGCACGACCACGAGCGCGACAAGGACGACGACACAGGGGAGATCTGATGTCCTAGATCGACGGTCTGCAGCTGGTCCAGCAGGCACACGCCTATC
Source organism: Streptomyces sp. NBC_00390 (assembly GCF_036057275.1). Lineage (NCBI taxonomy): Bacteria > Bacillati > Actinomycetota > Actinomycetes > Kitasatosporales > Streptomycetaceae > Streptomyces > Streptomyces sp. NBC_00390. The sequence continues at coordinate 3,268,933 of NZ_CP107945.1, forward strand.
TGCGCGCGGCGGTGCGGGGGGTGCCTGCCGACGCCTGGGGAAGCCCGACACCCTGCACTGAGTGGACCGTGCGCCAGGTGCTCAATCACGCACGGCTGGACCAGCAGGCGTACGGCGCTTTCATCACGGGTGAAGGACGTCCCGAGTCAGATCCCTTCCAGCCGGCCGACGCCTTCGAGGCCGACCCGGTGAAGGAGCTGGACGAGATCCTGGACCGGGTCTCCGCCGCCTGGCAGACGGTGCCCACCGATGCCGAGACCGTCACCACGCCGCTGCCCGTAGGACCGCTGCCTCTGTGGGTCGGCGCGGGGGCGTGCGCCCTCGACGCGGCCGTGCACGCCTGGGACATAGCCGTGGCCACGGGCCAGGATCTGCCGCTGCCGGCGTCGCTGGCGCAGCCTCTGCTCGCGGTGGCGGGGGAACCGTGGACGGAGCAGCTGCGCGCGTTCGCCTTCGCCCCGGTGGTGGCGGCCCCGGACGGCGCCCCGGGAACCGAGGCCGATCAGCTGCTGCGCCACCTCGGCCGTAACCCCGGCTGGGCTCCTCCCGCGCCCCGACCGGACCTGCCGGAGCGGAGGATGACGTGTGCCTGACGGGACCGGTGGCGGACCACCGGTCCCGTTCACGCGCAGGCAGCTGCAACGTCAGGCGATACGGTCCAGCACGATCGGGTTCGGGGTGAACTCCGCGCCCGTCGGAGCGATGTCGTACGCCGAGCCCAGGGACTGGAGGGCGTACTCGAACTTCTCCGGGGTGTCCGTGTGCAGGGTCAGCAGGCGCTGGCCCTCGGTCACCGGCTCACCGGGCTTGGCGTGGATCTCGATTCCCGCGCCCGCCTGGACCGGGTCCTCCTTGCGGGCGCGGCCCGCGCCGAGGCGCCAGGCGGCGATGCCGACGTCGTACGCGTCGAGGCGGGTGAGCACGCCCGAGGACGGGGCGGTGATCACGTGCTGCTCGCGGGCGACGGGGAGCTCGGCGTCCGGGTCACCGCCCTGCGCGGCGATCATGCGGCGCCAGACGTCCATGGCGGAGCCGTTGGCGAGCGCCTTCGCCGGGTCGGCGTCCTTGATGCCGGCCGCGACGAGCATTTCCTGGGCGAGGGCCACGGTGAGGTCGATGACGTCCTGGGGGCCGCCGCCGGCCAGGACCTCGACGGATTCCCGGACTTCCAGGGCGTTGCCGGCGGTCAGTCCGAGCGGGGTGGACATGTCGGTGAGCAGCGCGACGGTCTTCACGCCGCTGTCGGTCCCCAGACCGACCATGGTGGAGGCAAGCTCACGGGCGTCCTCGATGTTCTTCATGAACGCGCCCGTGCCGACCTTGACGTCCAGGACCAGCGACCCGGTGCCCTCGGCGATCTTCTTGGACATGATCGAGGAGGCGATCAGCGGGATGGCCTCGACCGTGCCGGTGACGTCGCGCAGGGCGTAGAGCTTCTTGTCGGCGGGGGCCAGTCCGTCGCCCGCCGCGCAGATGACCGCGCCGGTGGTGTCGAGGACGTGCAGCATCTCCTCGTTGGAGAGCAGGGCCCGCCAACCGGGGATGGACTCGAGCTTGTCGAGCGTGCCGCCGGTGTGGCCGAGGCCGCGGCCGGACAGTTGCGGGACAGCCGCACCGCAGGCGGCGACCAGGGGCGCGAGCGGCAGCGTGATCTTGTCGCCGACGCCACCGGTGGAGTGCTTGTCGGCGGTCGGGCGGGACAGGGACGAGAAGTCCATGCGCTCACCGCTGGCGATCATGGCGGCCGTCCAGCGGGCGATCTCCGTACGGTTCATGCCGTTCAGCAGGATGGCCATGGCCAGGGCGGACATCTGCTCGTCGGCCACCTCTCCGCGGGTGTACGCGTCGATGACCCAGTCGATCTGCTCGGGGCTCAGCTCGCCGCGGTCGCGCTTGGTGCGGATGACGGAGATGACGTCCATGGTGACTTCCTTCCGGCGGTACGTACGTCGTACTGGTGCGCGACTCTACGCGCATAGAGAGGATGAAGGGCGACGGCCCTTCCGCACCGCGGAAGGGCCGTCCGTGCACTACCTGAGGTGGCCGGGCCCGAAGGCCTGCGGGAGCATCGCCGAGAGCGGCACGATGCCCTCCGGCGTCTCCAGCAGCAGTTCCGGCCCGCCGAACTCGTACAGCAGCTGGCGGCAGCGGCCGCACGGGACCAGGGCCTTGCCCTCGCCGTCCACACAGACGAAGTGGGTCAGCCGGCCGCCGCCGGTGGCCTGGAGGTGGGAGACGAGCCCGCACTCGGCGCACAGGCCGAGACCGTAACTCGCGTTCTCCACATTGCAGCCGACGACGGTGCGGCCGTCGTCCACCAGGGCGGCGACACCGACCGGGAAGCCCGAGTACGGGGCGTACGCGTGGGACATCGCGTCCCGAGCCGCGTCGCGCAGGGCCTCCCAGTCGACCTCCGGTGCGGTCGTCACTTGCCCTGGCCCTTGCGGTACCGCATGCCGTCGGCCTTGGGCATCCGCAGCCGCTGCGCGCTGAGCGAGAGGACCAGCAGGGTGACGACGTACGGCGTAGCGCTCACGAACTCGGTGGGCACCGTGTCCGTAAGGAGGTACCAGGCGAACACGCCGGCGGCGACGACCAGGCTGATCGCGGCCGTCGGATACCGCTTGCGGTACACCTTCCACACGCCGAGCGCGACCAGCACCACGGCCAGCAGCAACAGGAGCGCGTGGACGGACTGACCGCCCGCACGCAGCTGCAGGGCATCGGAGAAGCCGAACAGGCCTGCGCCCATCGCGAGTCCACCGGGCCGCCAGTTACCGAAGATCATCGCGGCCAGGCCGATGTAGCCGCGTCCGCCGGTCTGGCCCTCGTTGTAGATGTGCGAGGTGACCAGGGACAGGAAGGCGCCACCGAGCCCGGCCATGCCACCGGAGACGATCACCGCGATGTACTTGTACTTGTAGACGTTGACGCCCAGCGACTCCGACGCGATCGGGTTCTCGCCGCAGGAGCGCAGCCGCAGACCGAACGAGGTCTTCCACAGCACCAGGAAGGTGCCGAAGAACAGCGCGACCGCCACGATCGTGAGCAGCGAGAGGTTGGTGACCAGGCCGCCGAGGATGCCCGCGAGGTCCGAAACGAAGAACCAGTCGTGTTTCTCGATCGAGACGAGCCAGTCGGAGAGTCCCGGAACGGTCACCGAGGTGATCTCCTCGGCCGGCGGGGACTGCTTGGGGCTGCCGCCGGCGGCAGCCGCCTCACCGGTGTTGAACCAGAGCTTGGCGAAGTACGTCGTGAATCCGACGGCCAGGATGTTGATCGCGATACCGGAGATGATGTGGTCGACACCGAAGGTGACGGTGGCCACCGCGTGCAGCAGACCACCGGCCATGCCGCCGAGTACACCGGCGAGCACACCGAGCCAGGGGCTGGTCTGCCACCCGGCCCAGGCACCGAAGAAGGTGCCGAGGATCATCATTCCTTCGAGACCGATGTTGACCACACCGGCCCGCTCGGCCCACAGACCGCCAAGACCGGCCAGACCGATCGGCACGGCCATCGAGAGCGCCGCGTTGATCTGGCCCGCCGAGGTGAGGTCCTCCGCGCCGGTGATGGCGCGCACGGCGGACAGCGCGACGAGCGCGCCCGCGATGATCAGCAGGATCACCGGGAAGGAGAGGCGGGTGCGGCCGCCCTTGCCGCCGGAGACCTTGGGGGCCGCGGGCGGCGGGGTGGAAGTCGCCGTGGCGGTCACGCCGACACCTCCTGGTTGTCGGAGTTACGGGCCTGGGCGGCGAGCTTCTCGCCGACCTGCCGCTGCTGGCGCTTGAGGCCGTAGCGGCGCACCACTTCGTATGCGATGACGACACAGAGCACGATGACGCCCTGCATGACGCCGACGATCTCCTTGTCGTATCCCTCGAACTCGAGCTTCTGGGAGCCGCGCTCCAGGAAGCCCCAGAGGATCGCGCCGAGGGCGATGCCGATCGGGTGGTTGCGGCCGAGCAGGGCGATGGCGATACCGGTGAAGCCGATACCGATCGGGAAGTCGCCGCTGTACTCGTACGACTCGTTCAGCAGCGTCGGCATACCGATCAGGCCGGCCATGGCGCCGGAGATCAGCATGGACGTGACGACCATCTTCTTGACGTTCACACCGCTCGCCTCGGCGGCGGAGCCGGACTGGCCGACGGTGCGCAGGTCGAAGCCGAAACGGGTGCGGGAGAGCGTGAACCAGTACCCCACGCCCGCCACGATCGCGATGACGACGAAGCCCCAGATCGGCTCCGGGGTCGTCGGGAAGTCGAAGAAGTGGGAGGACTCGGGAAGCGGCGTCGTCGAGACCTTCGTACCGGCCTCGTCCAGGTGACCGAGGCGGCCGGGCTGAAGCAGGTAACCGATGATGGCGGTCGCGATCATGTTGAGCATGATCGTCGAGACGACCTCACTGACACCCCGGGTGACCTTGAGGACACCGGCGATGCCCGCCCACATGGCGCCGACGATCATCGCGGTGATGATGATCAGCGGGATCTGCAGGACACCGGGCAGGGCCAGTGCGCCACCGACGGCGGCGGCGAAGAAGGCGGCGAGCCGGTACTGGCCGTCGACGCCGATGTTGAACAGGTTCATCCGGAAGCCGATGGCCACCGCGAGACCCGCCAGGTAGTACGTCGTCGCCTTGTTGAGGATGTAGACCTGGCTGTCCGACTTCACGCCGTAGTCGAACATGATGCCGAAGGCGCTGAACGGCTCCTTGCCGGTGGCCGCCAGCACCAGAGCCGAGACCAGGAACGCGGCCGCGATCGCGAGCAGCGGAGCCGCCAGCCCGAGGAGCACTCGCTCCTTGTCGAACTTCTTCATCGGGCCTCGTCCTCCGGGGCGCTGTCATCAGGGTGCTCGAGGTGGCCGGTCGCCGCGCCGGTCATGGCCGAGCCCAGCTCCTCGGGGGTGATCGCCGCAGGGTCGGCGTCCGCGACCAGCCGGCCGCGGTACATCACCCGCAGGGTGTCGGAGAGCCCGATGAGCTCGTCCAGGTCGGCGGAGATGAGCAGAACCGCAAGACCCTCGTGACGCGCCTCGCGGATCTGGTCCCAGATCTGCGCCTGCGCGCCGACGTCCACGCCCCGGGTCGGGTGCGCGGCGATCAGCAGCTTGGGGTTGTGGCTCATCTCGCGGCCGACGATCAGCTTCTGCTGGTTGCCGCCGGAGAGGGAGGCCGCGGTGACCTCGATACCGGGGGTGCGGACGTCGTACTCGCGCACGATCCGTTCGGTGTCGGCGCGGGCCGCCTTGAGGTCGAGGAACGCGCCCTTGCTGTTGGGCTTCTCGGTGACGTGACCGAGGATGCGGTTCTCCCACAGCGGGGCTTCCAGCAGCAGTCCGTGCCGGTGGCGGTCCTCCGGGATGACGGCCATGCCGTCCTCGCGCCGCTTGCGGGTCGGCGACTGCGAGATGTCGGTGGTGTCCAGCTTCACCGTGCCTGTGTCCAGGTGGCGCATGCCCATGATCGCCTCGACGAGCTCGGACTGGCCGTTGCCCTCGACACCGGCGATACCCAGCACCTCACCCTTGTGGATGGTGAAGGTGATGCCGTCGAGCACCGCGCGGACGACACCGTCGGGGTCGGTCGCGGTGAGCCGCAGGTCCTCGACCTGGAGCATGGGCACATCGGTGACGGTCGACTCGCGGGTCTCCGGCGAGGGCAGCTCGGCGCCGACCATCAGCTCGGCGAGCTGCTTGGTGGTGACGGTCCTCGGGTCGGCGCTGCCGACCGTCGTACCGCGCCGGATGACGGTGATCTCGTCGGCGACCGTCAGGACCTCGCCCAGCTTGTGGGAGATGAAGATGACGGTCAGGCCCTCGGCCTTGAGCTCGCGCAGGTTGTCGAAGAGTGCGTCGACCTCCTGCGGGACGAGCACGGCGGTCGGCTCGTCGAGAATGAGGGTACGGGCGCCGCGGTAGAGGACCTTGAGGATCTCGACGCGCTGGCGGTCGGCGACACCGAGGTCCTCGACGAAGGCGTCGGGGCGGACGCCGAGGCCGTACGCGTCCGAGATCTCCTTGATCTTGGCGCGGGCCTTGTCGCCGATGCCGTACAGCTTCTCGGAGCCGAGGACGACGTTCTCGAGGACGGTGAGGTAGTCCGCGAGCATGAAGTGCTGGTGCACCATGCCGATCCCGCGGGCGATGGCGTCGCCGGGGTCGTGGAACGAGACCTGCTCGCCGTCCACCGCGATCGTGCCCTCGTCCGGCTTCTGCATGCCGTAAAGGATCTTCATCAGAGTGGACTTGCCGGCGCCGTTCTCGCCCACGAGGGCGTGGACGGTGCCGCGGCGCACGGTGATGTCGATGTCGTGGTTGGCCACGACTCCCGGGAATCGCTTGGTGATGCCGCGGAGCTCTACGGCATGGGGACTGCTGGACGCTTTGATGGCGCACTCTCCTTGGCAGGAGCGGGGGAGCGAAGGCGGTGGATGGCGCGAAAAATACCGCGTGAACAGGGACGCTACGCGCGTAGCGTCGACAAGTAATCGGGGCCGGCCCCGATTACCGGCCAGGGGCGGAACACGGGGCCGCGTGCGTCGGGGCCCGGAGAGACAGCCGAAGCCTCTCGCCGGGCCCCGATCACACGATCGATCAGGTGGTGGTCTTCACCTTGATGGTGCCGTCCACGATCTTCTTCTTGGCCTCGTCGATCTTGGCCTGGATGTCCTCGATGTGGCCACCGGTGGTGGTGAGGCTGACGCCGTCCTCAGCGAGCGAGTAGGCGTGCGTGCCGGTCAGCGGCTTGCCGTCCTTGACGGACTTGGCCAGGTCGTAGACACCGGTGTCGACGTTCTTGACGACGGAGGTCAGGATCGTCTCGGCGTACTTCGACAGGGCCGGGTCCTTGGCCTGGTCCGAGTCCACGCCGATCGACCAGGCGCCCGGCTTGGCGGCGACGGCCTCGATGGAGCCGGCACCGGAGCCGCCCGCGGCGGCGTAGATCACGTCGATGCCCTTGTCGAGCATGCCCTTCGCGGCAGCCTTGCCCTTGTCGGGTGCGCCGAAGCCGGAGAGGTCCGTACCGGTGGTGAGGTACTGGATCTGCACGGAGGCCTTCGGGTCGGTCTCCTTGACACCCTGCTCGAAGCCCGCGGCGAACTTCTTGATCAGCGGAAGGTCGACACCTCCGATGAAGCCGATCTTGCCGTCCTTGGACTTGAGGGCGGCGGCGACACCGGCGAGGTAGGAACCCTGCTCCTCGGTGAAGACGATCGAGTCGACGTTCTTCTGCTCCGAGACGGAGTCGACCAGGCCGAACGTGGTCTTCGGGTACTTGGCCGCGACAGAGTCGATCGCGTCCTTGTAGGCGAAGCCGACACCGATGACGGGGTTGTAGCCACCCTCGGCGAGCGAGGCGAGACGCTGCTCGCGGTCGGCGGGGGTCTCGCCGTTCTTGGCGGTGAGCTCCTTGGTCTCAGCGTCGAACTCGGCCTTGGCCTTGTCCAGCCCGCGGGCCGCAGAGTCGTTGAAGGAGTTGTCGCCACGGCCGCCGACGTCGAAGGCCATGCCGATCTTCAGCTTGCCCTCACTCGAGCCGGTCGACTCGGTGGAGGACTCGCCGCAGGCGGTCGCGGTGAGAGCAAGGGCCGCGGTGACAGCACACGCGGCGGTGATCTTGGATACCCGGCGCACGAGGAAGGTCCCTTCAGGACTGGCCGAAAGCGCCACTTCCGGCGCTGATTTCGGGCCGATCGTAACGCGCGTAGATGTCAGTTAAAGACAGGTTCATCAGTCGTTATCGGATCGAGGCGTTCGCTCACCTGACAGCGACCGTTGCACCACTGAGCGGAACCCGGCGGCATGCGATCCGGGCCTTGTCGGCGGTGAGCCACCTCACATTGCTTCAAGATCAAATCCAGGCAACGAGTCGAACGGACTGACCGACCAACAATTACACAGGGGGAAAAGTGCGTCTCACGACCAGGACCGCTGCTCTCGTTGCCACTCTCGGACTGGCCATCGGCGGGGCGCTGGCAGGCGCCGCGCCGGCGTCCGCCGCGATCGGCGACCCGACGGGCTGCAGCGCCTACGTCGATAACGGCGGCAAGGCCATCGGCTGGTGCAGCAGTGGAACCGGCCAGTGGCAGGTGTTCGCGAAGTGTGCGGGCACCCGCGGGGTGACGGGTCCGCACGGGGGCGACATCGGTTACCGCAAGGGGCAGGGCACCCCGAGGGCGACCGAGAAGGCTTCCGTCCTCAACTGCGGTTCCAGCGGCTACGCGGTGAGCCCGACGATCAAGATCGTTCGATGAGTGCCTGCGCCCGCGCAGAGCACTCCGTGACGATGAGCTGATGGGAGGGGCGGCGGTCCACCGGACGGTGGACCGCCCCTTGTGGCATCTGTTCGCGAGAGTGGTGACGCCTGCACCCGCGAGCCCGACGGGTCCGCGGGCGCGGTCCGCCCGGGAGCGCATGATTCAGAGGGTGCGCCCGGCGTCGAGCAGTGCCGCGGCGGTGAACAGCTCCACACCGACCGTGATCGCCTCCTCGTCGACGTCGAAGTCGCCGCGGTGCAGATCACGCCGGACGCTGTCACCGGGCGGGTGGACACCGAGGCGGGCCATCGCGCCCGGAACATGCTCCAGGTACCACGAGAAGTCCTCACCGCCCAGGCTCTGCTCGGTGTCCTCGATCGCGAACACTCCGCGGCGTGCGATCTGCGCGTCACGCAGCAGTTCGGTGACGACCGGGTCGTTGACCACCGGCGGGACGCCGCGGATGTAGTTGATCTGGGACTTGGCCCGGTGCAGGGTGGCGATCTCGTCGATGGCCGCGTGCACCATGTCGGGGGCGGCCCGCCAGCCTGGCAGGTCCAGGCAGCGCACGGTGCCGGAGAGCTCCGCGTGCTGCGGGATGACGTTGCAGGCGTGGCCTGCCTCGATACGGCCCCAGGTGACGGCGAGTCCGGAGCGGGCGTCGACGCGGCGCGACAGCAGCGCGGGGACCTCGGTGACGATCTTCGCCGCCGCGGTCACCAGGTCGGTGGTCAGATGCGGGCGGGCGGTGTGGCCGCCGGGTCCGTCGAGGGTGATTTCGAGCCGGTCGCAGGCCGAGGTGATGGGCCCCACGCGCAGTCCGACGGAGCCCGCGTCCACCCGGGGGTCGCAGTGCACCGCGATGATCTTGCTGACGCCGTCGAGCACACCCTCCCCGATGACATCGGCCGCACCGCCCGGCAGCACTTCCTCGGCCGGCTGGAAGATCAGCCGGACCGGCTGCGGGAGCAGGCCCTGCCGGTCGAGCTCGGCGAGGACCAGGCCTGCACCGAGGACCGTCGTGGTGTGCACGTCGTGGCCGCAGGCGTGGGCCCGGTCGGGCACCGTGGAGCGATAGGGAACCCCGGTCTTCGCGTCGGGGATGGGCAGTGCGTCGATGTCGGCGCGAATCGCGAACAGCGGGCGCGGAGCGCTCTCGCCGTCCTCACCGCCGGTTCCGATGTCGCAGATCAGCCCGGTGCCGATGGAGAGTACGCGGGGCTTCAGGCCGGCCTTCTCCAGACGGTCCTTGATCGCCGCGGTGGTACGGAACTCCTGGTTCCCCAGCTCCGGGTGCATGTGCAAGTCCCGGCGGAACGCGATCAGTTCGGCACGCAGGGACTCGGACAGCGTGCCGGGCAGTGCGCCTGCGCCGGGCTGTTCAGCTTCTTCGGACTCGCGGGACATCAACTGGTTCACCCAGTGAAGGGTATGCCCCCTGACGGGCCAACTACCGTGCGATCAACAAAACATCAGCCTCATAGGGGACAGAAATCTGGCTACGCGGCGATTGGCCGACCGCCGAAGTGGGTAAGCTCACTCAACTTCCCCTTGAGTCGATCTTTCCGCCTCCGCCCGTGCCCGGCAACTTCAAGCCGGTGACGGCAGCCGCTGCACGTCACGGGCCGTGCCCGTGACGCCGGCCAGGAAGCCCTGGGCGCGGGGCGAGGCGTTGTCCCTCAGCCACTCGGGCGCGATGTCGCACACCGCCACCTTGATGCCGGTGCCGGCCAGTGCCAGGGGCAGCGTGTGAACGACGGTCGAGGGGAAACTGAGCACCTTCCGGCCTATCGGGCCACGCCGGGCGATCAGCTCCAGCGGCAGGTCCGGGCGTACGACCTCCAGACCCGTCTGCACGGCGAGCCGGTGGAGTTTGTCCGAGCTCTCCCTGCGGTGCGCGAAGTAGCGCGTCGCGCCGTGCGTGCGCGCCAGCGTGGCCACGGCGGCCAGGTACTGCTCCAGATCGACCACGCCCGTCTCCACCAGGGACGTACCGACCAGGTCGGCGCCCCGGGTGACCGTCGGCGGGCCGAAGCGTGCCCGGGTCCAGGCGAAGTCGTTCACCGTGACCCTGATGCCCGCCGGCGGGTCGAGCGGCATCGAGGTGAACACCTCGACCGTCCGGGTCCGCGTCGGGCTGAGCTTGCGCCGCGCCAGGAAGGTGACCGGCGCCAGCACCATCTCGCGCGGCCCCCGGCGGCCGCCGCGCCGGTGCCAGCGCACCAGCCGCTCGCCGCGGGCGACCTGGGCGACGAACTCCATGGTCGCCGTGCCGTCGTCGACGACGGTCAGGTCCTTGCCGCCGACCAGGGTCAGCAGCAGCTGTACGTACCGGGAGAACGGGTCCCCGATGACGATGCGCCGGGCACGGCGGAGCACCGGCCCCAGCTCGCGCACCGTCCGCAGCGGCGCACCCGCGCCGCCGCGCGCCTCCTGCCAGCGGACCGTGTACCCCTCGTCGCGGGCCAGCTCCGCCATCCGGCGCAGCTGACCCCGCGACATGGGGTCGGTGGGTGACAGGACGACGATCGTGAGATCGCTCGTCCGGCCGTGACCGGTGTGATCACCGGGCTGTGCAGTACCTGCCTGCGTGTGGGCCCACTCCAGGACGTTCAGGAGCTGGACCGGACTCTCGACAAAGGCCAGGTTCACTGGGGGCTCACCTCGTGACGCAGGTCCCGCGTGCAGCCCGGTCCGGGCCGGCCACGCCGGGGGGCGTGCGCAACCAGGTCCGGGCCGGCCACGCCGGGGGCGTTGGTGGTTACTGCCGTGGTGGGTTTCCACGGGGTCGGTGCAGACCGGTCCGGGGCCGGCCACACCAGCAGGCGTGTGCAGCTGGGCAGTTTCCACGGGGCCGGTGCAGACCGGGCCGGGCCGGCCACACCAGCAGGCGTGTGCAGCTGGGTGCGGCGGCGACCACGGGCCGGCCTTCTCAGGTCAGCCCGGTCGTCAGACCGCGGCCGGCTCACGGTCGCCCGCCTCGGCGACCACGCCTGCGACGCGGCGCAGCTTCTTCATCGGGGCGAGCTCGGAGTCGTAGACCTTCTTGACGCCGTCACCGAGCGCGGTCTCGATGGTGCGGATGTCGCGGACCAGGCGCGTGAGGCCGCCCGGCTCGACCGAGGCGGCCTGGTCGGAGCCCCACATCGCGCGGTCGAGGGTGATGTGGCGCTCCACGAAGGTGGCGCCGAGTGCGACCGCGGCCAGCGTGGTCTGCAGACCCGTCTCGTGGCCGGAGTAGCCGATCGGGACGTTCGGGTACTCGCCCTGCAGCGTGTTGATCACACGCAGGTTGAGCTCCTCGGCCTTCGCCGGGTAGGTGGAGGTGGCGTGGCAGAGCAGGATGTTGTCGCTGCCCAGGACCTCGACGGCGTGGCGGATCTGCTTCGGGGTCGACATGCCGGTGGAGAGGATCACCGTCTTGCCGGTGGCGCGCAGGGCGCGCAGCAGCTCGTCGTCGGTGAGGGAGGCGGAGGCCACCTTGTGGGCGGGGACGTCGAACTTCTCCAGGAAGGCGACGGCCTCGGTGTCCCACGGGGAGGCGAACCAGTCGATGCCGCGCTCCTTGCAGTGCTCGTCGATGGCGCGGTACTCGTCCTCGCCGAACTCGACGCGGTGACGGTAGTCGATGTACGTCATCCGGCCCCAGGGGGTGTCGCGCTCGATGTCCCACTGGTCACGCGGGGTGCAGATCTCGGGGGTGCGCTTCTGGAACTTGACGGCGTCGCAGCCGGCCTCGGCGGCGGCGTCGATCAGCTTGAACGCGTTCTCCAGTTCGCCGTTGTGGTTGATGCCGATCTCGCCGACGACGTAGACGGGGTGGCCGGGGCCGGCGGTCTTGGTGCCGAGGGCGCGCAGACGGAAGTTGCTCATGGGGGGTGGTTCCTTACTTCTCGGAGGACAGGGGGGTGGTTTCAGGGGTGTGGTTGAGCGTCGGGCCGAGGAGCCAGGCGGCGATCTCCCGGATCGCCCCCTCTCCACCGGGCGTGGCAGTGACTGCACGCGCGGCGGCCCTTACGGAGTCGTGCGCACTCGCCACGGCCACGGGCCATCCGACGAGGTGGAAGCACGGCAGGTCGTTGACGTCGTTGCCGACGTAGAGCACGCGCCCGGGGGCGATCCCGTGCTCCTCGCACCACTGCGCGAGGGCGAGGTCCTTGCGGTCGATGCCGTGCAGGACGGGGACCTTGAGCTTGCGCGCCCGGGCGGCGACGACCGGGTTCTGCTCGGTGGACAGGATCAGCAGTTCCAGTCCGGCCTTGCGCAGATGGGCCACGCCGAGGCCGTCACCGCGGTGGACGGAGACGATCTCGCGGCCGTCGGCGTCGATGAGCACCCGGTCGTCGGTCTGGGTGCCGTCGAAGTCGAGCACGACGGCGTCGATGTCCTCGCGGGTGGGCAGCGCGCGCTCGTCGAGCAGCGGTGCGAGCGCCCGGGCACGGGCCAGGTCGTGCGGGTCGTCGACCTCCAGGACACGTGCGGGGTCGGTCCGTACCAGCGCGGTGCGGCCGAAGAAGCGGTGGCCCGCCTCGCGGAACCCGGCCGCGGCCATGGCGTAGGCGGCGCCGGTCTCGAGGAAGTCCTGCGGGCGGTCCTGGCGGCGCGGCCGGAAGGACGAGTCGTGGTTGACGCCGTATCCGGAGCCGGCCGTGGTGGCGGTGTCGACGAGCACGGCGGTGGAACCGGCCGCGCGCTGCGCGCTCTCACCGGCCGCGGCGGCGCTGGTGTCGCTCTCACGCCAGACGAAGCCGTGGAAGGGCGCGACGGTGACCGCGCTGTCCGCGCCGTCCTCTACGACCGCGCGGGCGACGCCGTCGACGTCCTCGCGGGACACGAAGGGGCTGGTGCACTGCACGAGCAGCACCACGTCGACGGGTGCGCCGTGCATCGCCTCGTGGGCGTCCATGGCATGCAGCACGGCGGACTCGCTGGTGGCGGTGTCCCCGGCGATGGCTGCCGGGCGCAGCACCACTTCGGCGCCCGCGCTGCGCGCGGCTGCCGCGATGTCCTCGTCGTCGGTGGAGACCACGACATGCGTGACCAGCGGCGCGTCGAGGCAGGCGTGGACGGCTCGCGCCACGAGCGGCACACCGCCCACGGGGGCGAGGTTCTTGGCCGGGACGCCCTTGGACCCGCCACGGGCGGGGATCACGGCGAGTACGGTCATCGGTGCTCCTGAGTACGGGGCGTGCGGGGCTCGGGCGCCGTCCGTGCGGGCGGCCGCCGGGCCGGGGTTCTTGGGGGCGGGGATCACAGCTGGCCCATCCGGCGGATGACGGGTGCGACGCGCTGCACGCCGTGGCGGTACGCCCCGCGCGCCGCCTCCCTGACCGCGTCGCGCATCACCCGCCGTACGCCGCTGACCTCGGACTTCGCGGTACCCGGCAGCGGTGTGCCGTCGGGGGCGAGGTGGTGGCGGGCGAGGATGCCCGGCAGATATCCGGGGGCGGTGGCGGGGGTGTAGTACGGGGCGAGCGGCGGCAGGCCGGGCACGAGCAGCAGTCGTGCGACCCGCTTGCGGGCCTCGTCGAACGCACCGTCGTACGAGCCGTCGGCGGCGACGCCCTGCCGGGACAGCCATTCGGCGTCCGGCGCGGGCCGGTGTCCGCCGTCGAGCTGGTCCCATGAGGCCATCAGGCCCGAGCCGAGGAAGTGGTGGTTGCCGAGCGCCTCACGCACACCGAGATCGGTGAGGATCGCGGTGGGGATGCGCCGGTGCAGGGACTCGAGGGCGGCGGTCGAGGAAACGGTCACCAGCAGGTCGGTGCGGTCGAGGACGTCGCTCATGTGCCCGTAGACCAGGGAGAAGTTCGGCGGCAGTCCGCCGCGCAGCTTCTCGGCGAGCTTCTGGTAGGGGAGCTCCTCGATGTGGGTGGTGTGCTCGCCCGGCTTGGAGCGGAGCTTGAGCAGCACCTCGCGCTTCGGGTGGAGTCTGGCGTGCTCGACGAGCCGGCGCAGCAGATGGGCGCGGTCGGCTCGGGAGGCGGGCACGGACGGCTGAGCGGCGAACACGACGGTGTCGCGGTCGTCCTTCGGCTCGTACGGCGCACCGCCGAGGAACGGCAGCGCGGCCTCGGTGACCGCCGATGCGTCGGCGCCGACCCCTTCGTACACGGCGCGGAAGCGGTCAGCGTCGTGCCGGGAGTTGGCGAGGACGACGTCCGCGCCGTGGCGCAGCAGCAGGCCGTCTGCGAGCTTCTCGTACACGACGCCGACATAGCCGGTGACGATCACGGGCCGGCGGGACAGGGCGAGGGCGGCCAGTCCGTGCAGCATGGCCTGTACGCCGCCGCCGACGAGGGCGAGCACGACCACGTCGTACGGCTCGTCCTTCATCGTGCGCAGGAACTCGTTCCCCGTCACCTCGCGCAGTTCGTCGGCACTTACCCCCACCTCCGCGAGCTGGCGGGCCGTGGGAGTGGCCCGGCCGCGCAGCAGAAAGCCGCTCAGCTCTATGGAGGTGCTCGGTGCGATACGGCGCGCGGTGAGCGCACCCCATTTCCACCGGGTGTCGGAGTCGGCGAGTACGGCAACCCGTACGGCCTCGCTGGTACTTGTTGGCACGTCGAGGACGTTAGGAAGGCATTTCGTTTCACGGCCCAACTCAACTGCAACAGCGGGTTAACAGAACATCTACGGACGGGGTAATGGGCCGGGGAACGGGCGGGTTAACAAAGTCGACGCCCTGCGTTCACCTGTCATCCTTCCAGCGGTCAATGCGAATGCCGGGTGGGCAACCTAGCCTCACGCGGGTGGTCAAGCTCTCCGTCATCGTGCCGTTCTTCAACGTGCAGACATACGCCCCGGACACCCTCAAGAGCCTGCAGGCGAACGCCCGCGAGGACTTCGAGTTCCTTCTTGTCGACGACTTCTCGACGGACGGCACACCGGAGATCCTCGAGCGCGCGGAACGCGAGGTACCGGGTGCCGTCCTGATCAGACATGAACAGAACGGCGGGCTGGCCACCGCGCGCAACACCGGCCTGGATGCCGCCCGCGGTGAATACCTGACGTTCCTCGACGGCGACGACTGGCTCGCGCCCGGGCACTTCGCGCAGCTGCTCGGCGCCATGGAGGATCTCGGCGTCGACTTCGTGCGCACGGACCATGTGCAGTGCACGGCCCGCGAGCGCAAGGTGCACCGGGTACCGGTCGGCCGGCGCGGTGAGGTGCTGCGGCCGCGCGACGCGATCCTGCCCGCCGACCGCTCCACCGGCGTCGACTATCCCTTCGCCTGGGCCGGGATGTACCACCGCCGGCTGCTGGACCGAGGTCTGCTGCACTTCACTCACGGGCTGCGCACCGCCGAGGACCGGCCCTGGATCTGGCGGCTGCACCGCGAGGCGGAATCATTCGCCGCGATCAGTCAGCTGAGCATCTTCTACCGGCGCGGGGTCGCCTCGTCGCTCACGCAGATCGGCGACATCCGGCAGCTCGATTTCATCAAGGCATTCGACCAGGTGCTCGAAGAAACGGCGAAAGACGCGGATGCCGACCGGCTGCTTCCAAAGGCCGTACGTACATACTGTGCCGTCATCTCCCACCACCTGGGATCGATCGAGAGGTTCGAGCCTGCTGTGGCAAGGAAACTGCGTTCAATGAGCGCGGCCGCTCTGAAGCGTATGCCGCAGGACATCCTCAAGGACGCACTCGACTCGATGGACATCGAGCGGGCGTCCAGACTGCGCCGGGTGCGCCGCCGCCCCGTCTCCGTGGAGGCCGCGGCCTGATGCGTACCACCCAGATCTTCTACGCCTCTTCGCTCTACGGGGCGGCCACGCTGGCCGCCGCGATCGACAGCGGCTGCTTCGGACCCGCGGACCGGCGGCTGCTGCTGGTCGCCAACAACGCGACGACGCCCGAGACCACGCTCTCCCTCGACAAGATGCCCGGTTTCCGGGCGCTGCGCGACCGCTTCGACGGCGTGCTCTCCTGGAACGAGACCATCGCGCCCTTCCACCCCGGCGGTTGGGCGCCGCGCGGTGACGACATCCCGCTGTGGGAGCGGTATCTGCGGCAGCTGTGGGACCTCGGCGACGACCGGATCGAGCTTGCGGTCGAGTCCATCCAGGTCAACCCCGCCCTGGCGATCGCCCAGCTCTTCCCCGAGGCGGCGCTCGACGTGTACGCGGACGGGCTGATGAGCTACGGCCCCACCCGCAGCAAGATCGACCCACTGGTCGGGGAGCGGGTGCGCAGGCTGTTCCATCTCGATCTGGTGCCGGGTCTGCAGCCGCTGCTGCTCGCGGAGTTCGGGGCACAGCCGCAGATCATCCCTGCCGAGGCCTTCGTCAAGGTCATCGACGAGCTCTCCGACGCCGTGCAGGACGCGACGGACGGGGCCGTCGCGGCTGCCACGGGTGCCACAGGTGCCACAGGTGCCGGCGAAGGGCCGGCCCTGCTGCTCGGCCAGTACCTCGCAGCTCTCGGCATCATCACGCCCGAGGAGGAAGAGACGCTCCACGTCCGTATGGTCAAGGGCGCGGCCGCCCTCGGCCACCGCCGGATCGTCTTCAAGCCGCACCCGACCGCTCCGGCCTCCTGGACGCGCACGCTGGAGCGCGAGGCGGCGGCGCTGGACATCGAACTGACCGTGCTGGACCGGCCGTTGCTGGCCGAGGTGCTCTACCGGCAGCTGCGTCCGGCCCTGGTGGCAGGCTGCTTCTCGACCGCGCTGTTCACAGCGAGCACCTTCTACGGCATTCCGGTCGCCCGGATCGGCACGGAGCCGCTGCTGGACCGGCTCACGCCCTACCAGAACAGCAACAGGGTGCCGCTGACGATCGTCGACGCGCTGCTGCCGGACCTGGCGGCGGGCGCCGCGGGTACACCGGCGGAGGCGGGCGAGCGGCTCACGGGGCTGCTCAGCGCGGTGGGCTTCGCGATGCAGCCGCAGCTGCGGGCGGATCTGCGGCCTGCGGCGGAGCGTTTTCTCAGCAGTGGCGGGGACTCGGGCGTGTGGCGCTACTTCAAGCGCCGCCGGCTGACGGTGCTGGGCCTGCCGGGCGGCCTCCCGGTCCCGCGCAATGCGGCGGTCCGCCGCGTGGTGCGCAGGGCACGCCGCCTGAAGCGCGCGGCGCTGGGCTGAGGGCCGGACCGCTTCCGGGGGCTCCGGCTTCCGGCACCGGGCGGGGTCGGGGTCTGTTCCCCGCCCCGCCCTTTTCCGTTTCCGGGCTCCGCCCCGAACCCCGCGCTCCGCCGGTGCCGCACGCACCCGTCGGGGCTCTGCCCCGAACCCCGGCCTCAATCGCCGGCGGGGCTCAGAACGGCACCCGGTCCGGACATCGCGGCCCGGGAACCTTCACGGCGGCGGGCTCGGAAGGGCACCGGCCCGGACATCGCGGCCCGGGAACCTTCACGCCGGCGGGGCGGACACGACCTGGTCCGGACACGCGGCCGGGGAACCTTCACGCCGACGGCCCCAGCACCGCCCCCACGCCCGCCACCACCGCCGCCAGTCCCGTCTCGAAGCCCTCGTCGTGGTGGGCGAACAGTTCGAACCCCGCTTCCGCAGCCAGCGGGTAGTCCGTCAGCCGTTCCGCTCGCGCGGCCAGGTCGTAGCCGGGGCCGCCCTGCGCCGGGTCCGGACCCATCGCCTGCTCCTCGATGACGTAGCCGATCGTGTAGCTGTACGCGGTGAGCCAGGCCTCTTCGGCGGCGGGGCGGGGGCTTCGTCGCGATCTGCCCGCTGCCCGGCACCGCCGACTTCCAGCTCGTCGCCCGGTTCACCGAGGGCTCCCGGGACACCTCGCCCGACGGCGTACGCGGCCTGGTCGCGGCCCGCACCCATCTCGCGGCCGCGGACGTCACCGAGGTGCGCTGGTCCTCGGACTTCAGGCCGCGCGCGGCCATGGCCGGCCGCTTCCGCGAGGGGCGCGTCTTCCTGGCCGGAGACGCCGCCCACATTCACTCCCCCGCCGGCGGCCAGGGCCTCAACACCAGTGTCCAGGACGCGTACAACCTCGGCTGGAAGCTCGGCCGGGTGCTGCGGCACCGCGCTCCGGAGTCCCTGCTCGACACCTACGAACAGGAGCGGCTGCCCGTCGCCGAGCAGATGCTGGGCCTGTCGACCCGCATCCACCGCGGCGAACAGGAGCGCGGCAAGGAGACCCGGCAGTTGGGCCTCGGATACCGCGGCGGTCCGCTGTCATGCGGCGGAGCTGGGGCTCTGGAGGCGGGCGACCGCGCGCCTGACGGGCCGCTGCCGGGCGGCGGACGGCTCTTCGACCTCCTGCGCGGCCCGCACTTCACGCTGCTCGCGGTGGACACCGACGCCGAACTGCCGCCCCTGGACGGGGCGCAGGTGCACATCCACCGGATCGACGCGTACGAGCCGTACGGCAAGGGCCTGTTCCTGATCCGGCCCGACGGCTGCATCGGGTGGGCCGGTGCGGACGCGACCGGCCTTGTCACCTACCTCGGACGCGTCACGCGCTGCTGAGCGAGAGCTTCACGGCGAAGCCGAGGAACAGCGCACCGGCCGCCGATGTGGCCCCCGCCGACAGGCGCTTGCGGCGGCGGAAGGCGGCCGCGAGATGAGTGCCGGTGAATATCAGCAGGGTCAGGTACAGCACGCTCGCGACCTGAGCGAGCCCACCGAGCACGACGAAGGACAGCGCCGGGTAGGCGTACCCGGGGTCGACGAACTGCACGAAGAAGGCGATGAAGAAGAGGATCGCCTTCGGGTTGAAGAGGCTGATCACAAAGGCCCGGCGGAACGGGCGTTCGCCGTCCGCCGCGGTTTCGGAGGCCCCCGCCGGCTCGGCCGTCAGCTCGCGGCGGGTGCGCCACATCGACCAGGCGGCCCGCAGCATCCCGACCGCCAGCCAGGTCAGATAGCCGGCGCCGGCGAACTTCACGATCCCGAAGAGCAGGTCGTTGGCCTGCAGCAGCGAGGCGACGCCCGCCGCGGACAGCACCATCAGAACGGTGTCACCGCACCACACACCTGCGGCCGCCCGGTACCCCGTGCGCACGCCCCGCCGCGCGGCGACCGAGAGCACGTACAGCGAGTTCGGCCCCGGAAGGAGAATGATCAGAACGAGCCCTGCGAGATAGGTCGGCAGATCGGTGACACCCAGCATGAAGCGGAGTGTCGCACACGAGTACGACACTCCGCCCATGCGTTCCGGATGGCGGAAACCTGATCAGAACACGTCACTCGGGACGTACGTCCCCCACACCTCGCGCAGCGCGTTACACACCTCGCCGACGGTGGCACGGGCCTTGAGGGCGTCCTTCATCGGATAAAGGACGTTGTCCGTCCCCCCGGCCGCCTTCCTCAGCGCGGCGAGCGCCGCGTCGACGGCCGCCTGGTCGCGCTCCGCGCGCAGCTTGGCGAGGCGCTCGGCCTGCTGCGCCTCGATCGCGGGGTCGACCCGCAGCGGCTGGTACGGCTCCTCGGCGTCCAGGGTGAAGCGGTTGACGCCGACGACGACCCGCTCGCCGCTGTCGGTCTCCTGGGCGATGCGGTACGCGCTGCGCTCGATCTCGTTCTTCTGGAAGCCGCGCTCGATGGCGTCGACCGCGCCGCCGAGGTCCTCGACCCGCTCCATCAGCGCGAGCGCCGCCGCCTCGACGTCGTCGGTCATCTTCTCGACGACGTACGAACCGGCGAACGGGTCGACGGTGGCCGTCACATCGGTCTCGTACGCCAGGACCTGCTGGGTGCGCAGCGCGAGGCGGGCCGACTTGTCGGTCGGCAGCGCGATCGCCTCGTCGAAGGAGTTGGTGTGCAGGGACTGGGTGCCGCCGAGGACGGCCGCGAGGCCCTGGACGGCGACGCGGACGAGGTTCACCTCGGGCTGCTGTGCGGTCAGCTGCACCCCGGCCGTCTGGGTGTGGAAGCGCAGCATCAGCGACTTGGGGTTCCTGGCGCCGAACTCCTCCTTCATCACCCTGGCCCAGATCCGGCGGGCGGCCCGGAACTTGGCGACCTCCTCGAGGATCGTGGTGCGGGCGACGAAGAAGAAGGACAGTCGCGGTGCGAAGTCGTCGACGTCCATACCGGCCGCCAGGGCCGTGCGGACGTACTCGACACCGTCGGCGAGGGTGAAGGCGATCTCCTGCGCGGGCGAGGCGCCCGCCTCGGCCATGTGGTAGCCGGAGATCGAGATCGTGTTCCACTTCGGGATCTCGGCCTTGCAGTACTTGAAGATGTCGGCGATCAGCCGCAGCGAGGGCTTGGGCGGGAAGATGTACGTACCGCGGGCGATGTACTCCTTGAGGACATCGTTCTGGATCGTGCCGGTCAGCCGGTCCGCCGGGACGCCCTGCTCCTCCCCGACCAGCTGGTAGAGCAGCAGAAGCAGGGCCGCCGGGGCGTTGATCGTCATCGACGTGGACACCTTGTCCAGCGGGATTCCGCCGAACAGCACCCGCATGTCGTCGATCGAGTCGATCGCCACGCCCACCTTGCCGACCTCGCCGTGCGCGATCGGGGCGTCGGAGTCGTGTCCCATCTGGGTGGGCAGGTCGAAGGCGACGGACAGGCCCATGGTGCCGTTGGCGATCAGCTGCTTGTAGCGGGCGTTGGACTCGACGGCGGTGCCGAAGCCCGCGTACTGCCGCATGGTCCAGGGGCGGCCGGTGTACATCGACGGGTAGACACCGCGCGTGAAGGGGTACGCACCGGGCTCGCCCAGCTTCTGGGCCGGATCCCAGTCCTCCAGGGTCTCGGGCCCGTAGACCGGCTCGATCGGCAGTCCCGATTCGGACTCGCGCGTCATGTGACTGTGCCTCCCGCTGGAGCTGCTTGCCGTGACAAACGTCGCGACGGACTGCAGCGACGGGCATGTGGCCAGTGGAGAGCCCCTTGCTGGGAGCCTGCTCACAGCCGTGTCCCTGCCGCCCGGTCCGTGTCGGCGCCGTCTCCCAACTGTTACCCCCATGATGCGCGCGATTACGCAACCGGGCCCGCAGGGAACCAGTCTCATCAGGCACACATGCCTTTCAGGGGGACGACCATGCTCAGGAAGAACGTTGCGCTCAGAACACTCGCCGCGGCGGCCGCACTGGCCGTGACGGCCACGGTGGCCGGCTGCTCCGCGCAGGCCGCGACCGGCCCGTCGGGCGGCGACGACAAACCGAGCACAGCGCCCACGTCGAAGAAGCCGACGCCGTCGGCGTCCGAGCCGGACGAGAGCACGCAGTCGCCGTCGCCGAGCGCGTCCGCATCGACGCCGGCGCCCGAGACCGTGATGGCACCGGGCGCGAAGGGCGACCAGGTGAAGGAGCTGCAGGCACGGCTGGCGCAGATCGGCTGGTTCGACGACAAGCCGACCGGTTCCTACGGGCCGGTCACCACCAGCGCCGTCAAGGGCTTCCAGGGCAAGCGCGGTCTGCCCACCACCGGCACCACGGACACCGTGACCTGGCAGAAGCTTCTCGGCATGACCACGAAGCCGACGCGTGCCGAGCTCGACGGCACGACGGTCGAGAAGCCGAAGGCGAAGCCGGACCCGCGCTGTATGACGGGCCGGGTGCTGTGCATCAGCAAGACCACCCGCACCCTGTCCTGGATGGTCGACGGCAAGGTGCTCTCGACGATGGACGTGCGCTTCGGCTCGCAGTACACGCCGACCCGCGAGGGGCAGTTCAACGTGGGCTGGAAGTCCCGGGACCATGTCTCGACGCTGTACCACACCCCCATGCCGTACGCGATGTTCTTCAGCGGTGGCCAGGCGGTGCACTACTCGTCCGACTTCGCGGCGCGCGGCTACAACGGCGCGTCGCACGGCTGCGTCAATGTCAGGGACAAGGGGAAGGTCGCCGCGCTCTTCGACCAGGTGCGGACGGGCGACAGGGTCGTCATCTACTGGTGACGCACCGAATGGGAAGGACCCGCTGGTGACGGACCGGGAATGCGGTCCAGGATCAGGGGCGCGGGCGGGACCGGGGGAACGTGTCCCGCCCGCGCCATTTGCACCGAGCCGTAGGTACGGGGGGAACCCCGGCTCAGGCGCCGCCGATGACCAGTCGGCTCACTCTCTACTGCGCCGTAGTCTCAAAAAACGTCACACCTGACGGCGCAGCGAAGAAAATCGCAGGTCAGACCAGGCGCCACAGCGGCGCGAGCGGGGCCGTCGGCAGGCTCGGTACAGCCACGGAGGCGTTCTCGCGGGACGACCGGGAGACGGCCGCTGCGAGCGGGTCGGCGGCAGAGCCACCGACAAACGCCTGGTCGGAGTCCCTGTCGTCGGAGTCCGATCCGTTCGAATCGCCGCTGCCGGAGTCCCGGTCGTCGCCGCCCGTGACGTCGCCTGAGTCGGTGCCGTCGCTGTCGCCGCCGAGCAGCCTGTCGCAGAAACGCTCCACGCGCTCGGCACCCTTGGCGGCGTCTTCCAGACGACGCTTGCGCTCCCAGTCGATTCGGCCGCTGCGGTAGTCCTCGCAGGCCTTGACGGACCTGCGGTACAGCTCGCCGCCCGTGCCGTCGTGGTCCTTGCCGAGCTGCTCCCGCCCCTCGTCGGACGGCTGCCCGTCCGGGGTGCGTGTGGCCTCCTGGCCCGGCGCCGGGCTCCCCCCGTCGGCCGGGGTCGGCGCCGGCGACGTGGTGATGCCGCCCGGTGGTTGCGCAGGGGTGGCGGGCCCCTGGCCGGTGGGTGGTTCCGAGACGAGCGGTCTGGGCGTCGCGGCCGCGGAGACCGACGACGCGGGCAGAGGATTGCCGTGTCCGCCGAAGGGTGCGGGCAGCACGCCGGCGCCCGCGGCGACCGCCACGCCTCCGAGAGCGCACCCGGCGACCGCCGCGGCGATACCGAACCGTACGGGGCGGGCGGTGCGCGCGGCCTTGGACGGGCTGCCACGACGGACGACGCGTACCGCGCCGACGCTGTCGCCGACGGGGCCCGCGGCATCGGCCGCTTCGGCCCGGACCTTGCCGTACGCGGCCATCGCCGCCGCCTCGCCGGGCAGTTCTCCGTCCTCGTGCCAGTACGCGCCGCTCCGGGCGCTGTTCAGGGTCTCGGAAAGACGTGCGGCCTGAACGCGGGCACGTTCGTCGGTGGCCTCGACCGGTTCACCGCGCAACAATCGTTCCGCCGCGTCCCTGTCAAGCCACTCGTACCGCTTGTCGGCCATCACATGTCCTTCTGCGTCCGCAGGCGTGATTGCGTCACACCGGCGGGCGCCGAGGCGGCGGGCCGGTGGCGGCGCTGCGGAGGCAGTCCATTGAGGTCGGGCGGGGGCTCCGCGGCTGCGTTCCCGGGTATGTGGCCGGGGTCGTCCGCATCGGCCGCGCCCGCCACAGCGTCCGCGCCGAGCAGTTCGGCCAGCCGCTTCAGTCCACGGTGGGCCGCGGTACGCACGGCGCCGGGCCGCTTGCCCAGCGTCTTGGCGGCGCTCTTCGCGTCGAGGCCGACCACGACCCGCAGGACGACCGCTTCGGCCTGGTCCTGCGGCAGCTGCGCGATGAGCGCCATGGTGCTGTCCGTGGATATCGACTCCATGGCCTCGACGGCGGTGTCGCAATCGGCGGGCTTGCCCGTCAGCTCGGTCTCGTCACCGCCGATGGCGGGCCGGCGTCCCCGCATCCGTATGTGATCCAGTGCACGGTTGCGGGCGATCCGGGCGGCCCAGCCCCGGAACCGGTCGGCGTCACCGCTGAACCGGTCGAGGTCGCGGGCTATCTGCAGCCAGGCCTCGGAAGCAACATCCTCCGCGTCGGCCTCACCGACGAGAGTGCGCACATAGCCGATCAGCCGCGGATGCACCGCGCGGTACACAGCACGGAAAGAATGCTCGTCCCCGTCCTGCGCGGCGAGTACAGCGGCGGTCAGCTCCGCGTCGTCCCCCAGCACTACCTCTACCTGTTTCCGAACGTGCAGCTGGTCACCACTGCCGCGCCACCGTGCGCGAATCAGCACGCTACGTCCTCGTACGGCTCCACGTCCATGCCTTGTACAACTTGCAACAAGTTTGGGACCGAGCGCGCGGTGTGACAGAAACAGCACGCTCGGCGCAGAGACTAGTACGGGGCGCCACGGCGCCTCCCAAGAACGACGACCGGGGCCTCTCCTGTGGGGGGTGGCGGCCCCGGTCGTCCTTGCGAGAAACGCGAGAAGAAGAGAAGGCGCACCGCCCTGAGGCGGTGCGCCTTTCGCTGTGTGCCGGGCCGGCTCCCTGCCCATCGCGTCAGCCGGTGACGCGTGCCCTGCGGGAGACCGCGGCGCGCAGCACCCGCCGGCCCTCCGTCGACAGCTCCAGCGCCTGGCGCAGGCCCGTGCCGGGCTGCGGCTCCGTCAGGATCTCCAGAATCTGTATCTGGCGTCGCAGTTCGCCCGAGACGAGCGGTCCCGCCCCCTCGGCGTCACCTTTGCGGCAGCGCTCCAGCGTCTCGGGCTCGCAGCTGCCGACATCGAAGCGGCGGTGGACCTCGAGCGCCGCGACCGAGCAGTCGTCGGCCCATTCACGCAGTGGCGCCGCGTTCCACTCGGAAGGTGCCGCACCCAGCATCCGCCGTACCAGCGCGGCCGATTCGTCCCGCGCGTCGGCGTCCTCCATGGACTGTCTGGCGGCGGCCAGGCGTCCCGACCAGTCCTCCTCGCCGCCCACCAGGCCCGCCCACAGGGGACGCAGCGTGTCGTCCTCGGAGCCGAGCAGGGGCAGGCAGCGGTCCAGGCAGGCGAGGCCACTGGCGGCGAGACCCCGCTCATCCGCCTGTGCGATCAGTTCCGTCAGGTTCTTGGACGCCATCGGACGCCTCCCATCGCGGACGAAGTACCTGACCTTACTGCGCTCGATGGCTCGTTTTCGTCACTTCCTGGCCAAAAGACTTCTGGCGGACCGATCGTTTCGCACACTGCTGCAGCACACCTCCGTTACATTCTGCGCACCTGAACTCGGTCTGCGGGCAGCCCTGTTGAGAGCCATCCGCGAAGGGGACGGACCGCGGTGCGGGTCCGCGCGCCCCGGGCGGGCTCACACCGCGACCGGCTCCGGGCCGCGCAGGGCCTTGGCGTGCTGCATCCGCGTCACCTTGTGGACGAAAACGATGGCGAGCACGGCGGCGCCGATGTCCACCAGGCAGGAGATGGCGAGAAAGTCCGCTGCCGTGCTGATCTCGGGCCCGGAATCGGCCTTGTCGTACTGGCGCTCCGCGGCTCGGCCGAAGAGCCAGGTCGCGAGGAATCCCGTCCACCACAGGCTGACGAGCCCCTCGTTGCCCCGGTAGGGGTCCTGGCGGCTCGCTTTCCACACGTCGGCGGCGACACTGCGCGGGATCCACAGGTTGGCGAGGGGGACGAACCAGCCGCCGATGGCCCACCCGGAGTTCCGGGTCATCAGGTCGGGCGCGAAGACGCCCGCATTGGCGCGCACCCGTGAGAACCACACGAGAAAGACGACAGCCGTCGCCAGGAACGCCACCGCCTCGAACCCGGAGGCGATCACCATCCACAAGTCGGCCTGGTCGGCCTCGTCGATGGCGTACGCGGCAGATCCGCCGTCCGTGAAGCTGTTCACCACCCGCCGCACGTTGAGAGAGGCGGCGACGGCGGCGAGGTCGGAGACGATGACGAGGCCGAGCAGCGCCACGACGGCGCGCCCCAGCCCCACCGGCGATCTGAGCATCGGCAGCCACCGCCGGCCCGGCATCGCCGGGGCGGCCGGCGGCCCGGCCGGCCTTCTCGCGGCCGCGGCACAACCGTCGCACAGACCGTCACCGGTCGCGGCCGCATGCGTGCCGCATCTGGAACAGAGCATGCCGAGAGACCCCCCACGGGTTCGAAGAAAGGAACGGCGTTCCCTCCCCGGAACGGCCGTAAGCGGAACATACGCCTCCGGCGCGCTGCCGGTCCAGCACGAATCCGCAGCTCATCCGTGGTTCATCGACGTCGCGAGCGCCATGCTCAGCCTCAGCCCAGCTTCCGCGCCAGCTCCTCGAACGCCGCCCAGGTGAGCGCCGGCTGCCGCGGGTCCCACACCTTCTGGGCCGTCGCCCGCAGCGGCATCCTGACGCCCTGGGCGACCTGCTCCTGGGTCTGCGCGGCGGCCAGGTCGCTCCACACGGCGAACCGGCCGCCGAGGATCTGGCCCGAGTACCGCGCGGGGACTGCCTGAGTGCCGCGGATGACGAGCGGTGTCCACTGCTCGTAGATCCGGCGGCCGGTGGGGTACGTGAAGTTGTTCGGCTGGCCGAGCACGTAATAGAGGTACTCGTCGTTGACGTTCACGACCGGCCGGCCCTCGGCCAGATACTCCTCCGGCGGACGCGCACCGATCTCCTTGCCCGTCCAGTACTCCACCTCGATGTCCTTGTCCGCGCCCACCACTCCGCCGCGGAAGAAGCCGTCGTTCCACGCCTTGGGCTTCTTCTTCTCGCCGCGCACCACCGCCGCGCGGTCGTTCAGCCAGCCGGTCGCAAGATCCTGGACCCGGGCCTGGGGACCGTACTTCTGTCGCGCCGCCTGGGCGAGCTGCGGGTACGAGGCCTGCGGGTCGGGCACGGTGAGCGCCTGGTACTCGTCGGCGCCGACGTGGAACCACGCTCCGGGGAAGAGCGCCGAGTACTCACGCAGCAGCTCGTCGATGATCCGCGCGGACTCGGGCTTGGAGATGTCGATGGCGCCCTGCCTGGGCACGCCCTGGACGTTGCGCAGCTGGAGCTCGGGGTGCGCCCGCATGACGGCACCCAGGTGCCCGGGTGAGTCGATCTCCGGAATGACCGTGACGTGCAGCTTCTTGGCCAGATCGATGATCCGGCGCACCTCGGCCTTGGTCAGATGAGGCTGCGAGACGATCTCGGGGTGCGTGTCCGACTGGATGCGGAAGGCCTGGTCGTCGGAGAAGTGCAGGCCCAGCTGGTTCAGCTTGAGGTCGGCCATCTCGCGCACCCGGTCCTCGAGCCAGCCGGCCGTGAAGGGCTTGCGGGCGATGTCGACCATGAATCCGCGCTGGGGCCGGTCGGGCCGGTCCCGTACGACACCCTCCGGCATCACACCACCGGAACGGACCGCCTGCTTCAGGGTGCGGGTCCCGTAGAAGACCCCGGCCTCCGGTCCGGTGATCTTCACCCGGCCGTCGCGGGTCGTGAGGGTGTACGACTCGGGCCCGCCCTCTCCGCCGCCGGCGAGCGCCAGCTCCACGTCCCCCGCGCGAGCCGCGGCCGCGCCGCGGTACGTGAGCTTCAGCTCCTTGGCGAGCAGCCGGCCCTCGTCGGCGAGCGCGTCGCTGCCCTTGGCGATGACGACACCGCTGTTCGCCGTGCGGCTCCAGCCGGGGCCGCGGGCGGCCTCATGACTGCGAACCGCCGGAATCGTCGCAGGCGCCTTGGACAGGGGGTACGTGCGGGTGGGGGTCGGACTGGGAGCCGCGGCGTCGTTCGTTCCCCGCGCCGCACCCGGCGTGGCCCCCCTGTGCTGGGGCTCGTCGTCCGCGCATCCCGTCAGCGTCATGGAGAAGACGGCGACAACAGCGGCAATCACGCCGCCGAGCTGCGCGTTCCGCGAGTGCCATATCATTCGAAAACCTCCAATAGCGGAACTAATTCCATCAAAATCACCCATTCCGCGCTTCTTCCGTGGTCCACGCGCCGTCTACCTCATGAGTGCAAACTCTCCCGTCCGGGTGAAATTCGTGTATCCGTCGGACAGCTCTCGACGTGCATCGATAGCGTGGCGGCACACACACCCCTCCCTTCCCAGCCGTCCCGCTGCGCTCACGAGGAGTCCCCCGCTGTCCAGCGATTCCCACGCCCGCCCGCCGAAACGAACACCATCGGCCCGCGGCCACTGGGGCACCCTCACCCCGTCCGCCATACCGTCCCAGCGTCGCGGTACGCCCGGCCTCGCGCATTTCAACACCGTCCCGGCCATGACGGCCGAGGCGATCCTTCTCGGCTGCTGCGGCAGCCACCGCTGGGCGCGGCGCGTGGCCGCACACCGCCCGTACCCCGATCTCGAGTCGCTCCTCGCCGCCTGTGACGAAGCCGCCTACGACCTGGCCCCGGCAGATGTGCACGAAGCACTGGCCCGCGAGTCCTCCGCCGGCCTGCACCGCGACGCGCCGTCGGCCGCGCACACCGCACTGGCCGCCGCGCACGCCGCGTACGAGAGCCGCTTCGGCCATGCGTTCGTGATCTGCCTCGACCGGTACCGGCCGGACGAGCACCTCGACCAGCTGCTGGCCGGTATCCGCAGCCGGCTCTCCCGCGAGCCGGACGAGGAGCGGGCCGTGTCGGCCGAGGAGCTGCGGGCCCTCGCCCGCTCCCGGATAGCGCATGTAGTGGCCAACCATCCGGAAACAGACGTCACGGGGCTTCCCGATAGCCCGTCCGAGGCTGTTTGATTGCCTGTTTGATCACACCAGCGGACCCCGCGCGAACGAACCGACAACTCGTCGCTACGATGGCCAGGGCCGGTGGACCGTACCCGGCCGGGCCAGACCGACAACCCCAAGCCGGCAGGCCCCAATCCCCGCTCCCGGAGGGTTCTTCCGTGCCGGCTGGAACGCTGTACCGCGGCCGGGAAGGAATGTGGTCCTGGGTGGCTCATCGAGTCACCGGCGTCCTCATCTTCTTCTTCCTGTTCGTACATGTACTGGACACCGCGCTCGTCCGCGTCTCCCCCGAGACGTACGACGAGGTCGTCGCCACGTACAAGACACCGCTCGTCGCGCTGCTCGAATACGGCCTGGTGGCCGCCGTCCTCTTCCACGCGCTCAACGGCCTTCGGGTCATCGCGGTGGACTTCTGGTCCAAGGGCCCGCGCTACCAGAAGCAGATGCTCTGGACCGTCATGGCCATCTGGGTGGTGCTGATGGCGGGTGCGCTGTACCCGGTCCTCGGCCACGCCGCTCGTGAAGTCTTCGGGAGCTGAGGCCGGATCATGTCTTCGAACAACGCAGTTGCTGACGCCACATCCCCGATCGGTCCCGTCGAGGGCGACCACGCCTACGACGTGGACAATCCGGCCCCGTACATCGAGGCCCCGCGCAAGCGCACCAAGAAGACCCCGAAGTCGACCCGTGGCAACTTCGAGATGGCCGCGTGGCTCTTCATGCGGCTGTCCGGCATCGTCCTCGTCGTCCTGGTCATCGGTCACCTGCTGATCCAGCTGGTGCTCGACGGCGGCGTCTCCAAGATCGGCTTCGCCTTCGTGGCCGGCCGCTGGGCGTCCCCGTTCTGGCAGACCTGGGATCTGCTGATGCTGTGGCTTGCCATGCTGCACGGCGCCAACGGCCTCCGTACCGTCATCAACGACTACGCGGAGCGTCCCAACACGCGCCTGTGGCTCAAGGGCCTGCTGTACACCGCCACGGTGTTCACCATCCTTCTGGGCACGCTGGTGATCTTCACCTTCGACCCGAACATCCGCTAGGCACGGGGCTGAGGTAATCCACTCATGAAGATCCACAAGTACGACACCGTCATCGTCGGCGCCGGTGGCGCCGGTATGCGCGCGGCCATCGAGTCGACGAAGCGCAGCCGCACCGCCGTGCTGACAAAGCTCTACCCCACCCGCTCCCACACGGGCGCAGCGCAGGGCGGCATGGCCGCCGCGCTGGCGAACGTGGAGGAGGACAACTGGGAGTGGCACACCTTCGACACGGTCAAGGGCGGTGACTACCTGGTCGACCAGGACGCCGCCGAGATCCTGGCGAAGGAGGCCATCGACGCCGTCCTCGACCTGGAGAAGATGGGCCTGCCGTTCAACCGGACCCCGGACGGCACCATCGACCAGCGCCGCTTCGGCGGTCACTCCCGCAACCACGGCGAGGCCCCGGTCCGCCGGTCCTGCTACGCCGCGGACCGCACCGGCCACATGATCCTCCAGACGCTGTACCAGAACTGCGTCAAGGAGGGCGTGGAGTTCTTCAACGAGTTCTACGTCCTCGACCAGCTGATCACCGAGGTCGACGGCGTCCGCAAGTCCGCCGGCGTCGTCGCCTACGAGCTGGCCACCGGCGAGATCCACGTCTTCCAGGCGAAGGCCGTGATCTACGCGTCCGGCGGCACCGGCAAGTTCTTCAAGGTGACCTCCAACGCGCACACCCTCACCGGTGACGGCCAGGCCGCCTGCTACCGGCGCGGTCTGCCGCTGGAGGACATGGAGTTCTTCCAGTTCCACCCGACGGGCATCTGGCGCATGGGCATCCTGCTGACGGAGGGCGCCCGTGGTGAGGGCGGCATCCTCCGCAACAAGGACGGCGAGCGCTTCATGGAGAAGTACGCGCCGGTCATGAAGGACCTCGCCTCGCGTGACGTCGTCTCGCGCTCCATCTACACGGAGATCCGCGAGGGCCGCGGCTGCGGTCCCGAGGGCGACCACGTCTACCTGGACCTGACCCACCTGCCGCCGGAGCAGCTGGACGCCAAGCTCCCGGACATCACCGAGTTCGCGCGTACGTACCTCGGCATCGAGCCCTACACGGACCCGATCCCGATCCAGCCGACCGCGCACTACGCCATGGGCGGTATCCCGACCAACGTCGCGGGTGAGGTCCTCAGCGACAACACCACCGTCGTCCCGGGCCTGTACGCCGCCGGTGAGGTCGCCTGCGTGTCGGTGCACGGTGCCAACCGTCTCGGCACCAACTCGCTGCTCGACATCAACGTGTTCGGCAAGCGTGCCGGTATCGCCGCCGCCGAGTACTCGGCGAAGGCCGACTACGTCGAGCTGCCGGAGAACCCTGCCTCCTTCGTCGAGGAGCAGGTCGAGCGGCTGCGCAACTCCACCGGCTCGGAGCGGGTCGCCGTGCTCCGCAAGGAGCTGCAGGAGACGATGGACGCCAACGTGATGGTGTTCCGCACCGAGCAGACGATCAAGACGGCGGTCGAGAAGATCACCGAGCTGCGCGAGCGCTATCTGAACGTGTCCATCCAGGACAAGGGCAAGCGGTTCAACACGGATCTGCTGGAGGCCATCGAGCTGGGCAACCTCCTCGACCTGGCCGAGGTCATGGCCGTCTCCGCGCTGGCCCGCAAGGAGTCCCGCGGTGGTCACTACCGCGAGGACTTCCCGAACCGCGACGACGTCAACTTCATGCGCCACACCATGGCGTACCGCGAGGTCGGCGACGACGGCTCCGAGACCGTGCGTCTCGACTACAAGCCCGTCGTCCAGACCCGCTACCAGCCGATGGAGCGTAAGTACTGATGGCTACCCCGACCATGGACAAGGTGCAGGCGGAGGCCGCGGCCTCCCCGTACATCACGGTCACCTTCCGGATCCGCCGGTTCAACCCCGAGGTCTCCGACGAGGCCCAGTGGCAGGACTTCCAGATCGAGATCGACCCGAAGGAGCGTGTGCTCGACGCTCTCCACAAGATCAAGTGGGACGTCGACGGATCGCTGACCTTCCGGCGCTCCTGCGCGCACGGCATCTGCGGCTCCGACGCAATGCGGATCAACGGCAGGAACAGGCTCGCCTGCAAGACGCTGATCAAGGACATCAACCCGGAGAAGCCCATCACGGTCGAGGCCATAAAGGGCCTGACGGTCCTCAAGGACCTGGTCGTGGACATGGAGCCCTTCTTCCAGGCCTATCGCGACGTCATGCCGTTCCTGGTCACCAAGGGCAACGAGCCGACGCGTGAGCGGCTGCAGTCCGCCGAGGACCGCGAGCGTTTCGACGACACCACCAAGTGCATCCTGTGTGCCGCGTGCACGTCGTCGTGCCCGGTGTTCTGGAACGACGGCCAGTACTTCGGGCCGGCGGCGATCGTCAACGCCCACCGCTTCATCTTCGACTCGCGTGACGAGGCCGGGGAGCAGCGTCTGGAGATCCTCAACGACAAGGACGGCGTGTGGCGTTGCCGCACCACGTTCAACTGCACGGACGCCTGCCCGCGCGGTATCGAGGTCACCAAGGCGATCCAGGAAGTGAAGCGGGCGCTGATCACGCGTCGCTTCTGACGCTCGCGCCGTGTCCTGAAGTGAAGGGCCTCGTCTCCCGGTTGGAGACGGGGCCCTTTCCCGTGCCGACTTCACCCCGCACGGCGCAAGGTGGCAGGATCAGGGAACGTCCGACGTGACGCAGCGGGAAAGCGGGGACCAGAGCATGACCGAGCCGAATCCGTACAAGGACGGCGAGCCCGAGTACGAGTGGGGGCCCACCCAACCGCCGGGGAGCACGCCTGCCTACGGCTACCCCGACCCGACACAGGGGTACGGCTACCCGGGCCAGGGCCCGGGGTACTCCCAGACAATGCCGGCCGGCGTTCCGCTCCCCTACCCCGGCCCCGCCGGCCCGCCCGCGCCGATGGGCGCCGCGCCGCTGGTGACGATCGGCGACATCACGGTCCTGGGAGACTCGATCGTGACGCCCGCGGGCACCCTCCCGCTGCGCGGCGCGGTGTGGAACGCGACGGACATGTCGCGCACCGAAGAGAAGATCCCCACCGTCGGGATCGTGCTCGCGATCGTCTTCGCGGTGCTGTGCCTGGTGGGCCTGCTCTTCCTGCTGATGAAGGAGAAGGTGACCACCGGCTTCATCCAGGTCACCGTGACGAGCGGCGGCAAGCACCACTCGACGATGGTCCCGGCGAACCGTCCGGAGACGTTCCAGATGGTGATGGGCCAGATCAACTACGCGCGGTCGCTCAGCAGCATGTAGCGGTGCCGCGTCACCGCGCGGTGACGCTGCGGGTGGCACCCGCTCGCCACGTCCGTCAGAGCTGGCTCACGATCGTCGGGTCGGTGATTTCGGCGTCCCTGGCCAGCATCATCGCCTTGCTGAGGATCACGGACAGGAGCCCGTCCCCCTCGAAGGGCAGATATCCGGTGTCCGGGCCGTCGCCCGCCTTGGGGACGATGCACACGTACTGGTCGTTCGGCGTGCGCAGGATGTTCCCCGAGCCGAGGTGGATCTTGTACGTGTGGAGATCGCCGCGCACGTGCAGGAACCGGCCGTCCATCACGCACCGGTCGGCGATCGCGAGGCGCGGCACGAGGCGGGTGAACAGGTCACGGCGCGTCTCGGCGCCCAGGCGTTCGCCAGCCGCAGCCGGGAATCCTGCGGCAGCGCGCGGACCAGTTCGAGCATCGTGGCGCCGTCGCCGTGCCAGGTGTTGTTCAGGGCGCCGATCCGCACGAGCGCGACGGCCGGCTCGCCCATGTTGTCGTCCTCGACATGCTGCCGGACGCACCGCAGCTGCTCCGCCTCGTACCCGCCCATCAGCCACCCACCAGGGGAACGAGTTTGAGGAAAGTGACCTCGATGCCGAGGCGCAGGTCGATCTCCTCGTCCAGCTGCTCCATCTGCCGGTCGCCTACAAGCACCAGAAAACCGTTGCGCGCGAACGCGGCGAACGCCAGCTCGCACTGGGTCTCAGGGTCCACGCGGCCGCCGCTCTTCGGCTGGACCAGCGCGCGGAACGACCCGCCCGTCCCCGCCCCGCGCGCATGGAACTCCGCCACCTCCTGGAAGACCCGCCGCCGGATCAACTCGCGCAGCGCGAGCCTTTCCTCGGCGATGTCCAGCCCCCAGCCGTCGCTGCGGCTGCCCGATGTCGTCTCGTCGACGAATGTCACCCGTGCCATGCCGAGGAGATTAGAAGCCGGCACCGACAACGCCCGTGCCGAGGCCCCGTCAAGGCTCCGGCGGAAGCCTCATCACCGGCCGCTTGGGCGTGCGGCGGGCCACCTCCGTGAAGCCCTCGCGGGCGAGCAGCGAGACCAGCCCGTGGTAGGCATCGTCGGCTCCCACCGGGCCCAGCGTGTCGTCCACCGGGTACGCCTCGACGGTCCGCGCGCCCCGCTCCCTCGCGTACTCGGCGGCTGCGCGCACCAGTTCACGGGCGACTCCCGTGCCGCGGTGGTCCTTGCCGACGTACAGGCAGACCAGTGACCACACCGGGCGTTGGTCCACGGCCCTGCTGACCGGCGAACGGTCGAGTCGCGTGTACTCGGCGCGGGGCGCGACCGACACCCGTCCGACCGGGGTGCGGTCCCGGTAGGCCACAAGACCGGGGCGGCGCCCGTCGTCGACGAGTGCCTTCAGCGCCTGCCTGTTGCCCTCGCCCCACTCGGTCGCGCGGCGTTCCTGCGGTGTCTGGCGGAAGAACATGCACCAGCAGCCGTGCACGGAGCCACGCGCGCTGAGGAGCTGCTCGACGTCCGCCCAGTTCCCGGTGGTGGCGGGCCGTACCGTGATGTCTTGGTCCATCAGCCGATGATGCCCGCCCGCCGAAGCCGTTGGCGCCTCACGGGGCCGGGGGCGCGACCGGCCGTTCGAAGAACGTCTCCGGCGAGACCGTCGCCGGTGCCGCTGTCAGTGGCGCGGCGTACCGTCAGGAGGAGTCCGGCCCGGGGAGGGGACCAGCACGATGAACGTGACGACGCTGCTCGACGACGAGGACGCGTACGGGCCGGCGATGCGGGCGGCGCATGCGGAGCTGCTCACATCGCCGGGCGTGCACGAGTTCCTCGTGCACTGCACCGGACAGGACAAGGTGCGGGCCACCAAGCGGTGGCGCAAACAGGCCGCGGCGTTGCTGGCGGACTCCGTGCGCGGGCCGGAAGCGGTGCGGGTGCTGCTGGAGGGGATGGCTCGCCAGGCCGAGCATACGGTGCGTTCGCCGCAGTGGGGCGGGGGCGAATGGCCGGGCATCGCCTCGGAGCACAACACGGTTCTGGTGCGCGGGCTGCTCTGGGCCGCGGCGGACATCGACGCCGGCTGGGCCGTGCCGGCCGTCGCCGATGTGGCGCTCAACGCCGGGACGGGCTGGGGCGGTTCGGGCGGCGTGTGCCGCAACGGCAAGATGGCGACGGCGGCCGTCGCCGTCCTCGGCGAGTTCGGCGGGCCACAGGGCGAGCAGGCCGTCGAGCGGCTCGACCGCCTGCGTCGCACGATCCGCAACCGCACGGTGGTGAAGGGGATCGCCACCTCGCTCCAGGCCGTGGCCGAGCGCGGCGGACTGACGCCGTCGATACTCCGGGAGCGCGCGGTGCCGGCCGTGGGCCTCGATGCCCGCGGCATGCGTGAGGAGCAGCTCGGCGACCATACGGCGCTGCTGTCGGTCGCCGCGCCGGGCACCGTCACGCTCGCGTTCCGGGGGCCGCAGGGGCGGGTGCTGAAGTCCGCCCCGAAGCCGGTGCGCGAGGCGTACGGGGACCGCCTCGCCGAGATCCGCGGCGCGGTGAAGCAGCTGCGGGTGCTGCTGACGGCCGAGCGCGCACGGCTCGAGGAGCATCTGATGGCGGGCACCTGCCGGCCGGTGCGCGACTGGGAGTCCTACTACATCGACCACCCGGTCACCGGCGCGCTCGCGAGCACCCTGATCTGGGAGGTGAGTCAGGACGGTGGTGCGCGGTGGACGGCCGGTCTGCCGGAGCGCGCGGCAGGCGGCTGGGCACTGGCCGGTGCGGACGGCACCGCGGTCCCGGTGACCGAGGGCGCGCTGCTGCGGCTGTGGCATCCGGTGCGGGCGGACACCGAGGAGGTCCGGGCCTGGCGCACGGAGCTCGCGGACCGCGAGCTGCGCCAGCCCTTCAAGCAGGCGTTCCGGGAGGTGTATCCGCTGACCCCGGCCGAGGAGACCACCCGGAACTACTCCAACCGCTTCGCCGGGCACATCCTGCGCTACGGCCAGGCGAGGGCCCTGATGGTGGAGCGCGGCTGGGCGGGCAACCACCTGGGATACCACAGCGACGGGTACGCGGCGGAGATGGTGCGCGAGCTGATGAGGGCCGGTGAACTGACCGTGACGGAGGGCGAGTTCTGGCGGGCCCGGTTCCATGTGGAGCTCGTCGAGGCCCGCGACGACGGCGACATCGCGACCCTGTGCTCCACCGACCAGGTGCGCTTCGAACGCCGGCGCGGTGCGCGCGGACCGTGGGAGCGGACCGATCTCGCGGACGTACCTGTACTGACGCTCAGCGAGGCGATGCGCGATGTGGACCTGTTCGTGGGGGTGGCGTCGATCGGGGCCGATCCGCAGTGGCAGGACCGCGGGGAGGACCGGGCGTTCGGCGACTACTGGCGCGGCTGGGCGTTCGGCGACCTGACCGAGACGGCCCGGATGCGGCGGGAGTCGCTGGCAGCGCTGCTGCCGCGGACGCGGATAGCCGACCGGGTGGAGCTCACGGACCGTTTCCTGCGGGTGCGCGGGGAGTTGCGCACCTACAAGATCCACCTAGGCTCGGGAAACATCCTGATGGAACCGGACGACGCGTATCTGTGCATCGTGGTCGACCGAGGGGCGGTGGCGGCGGCCGGGGACACGGATCGTCTCTTCCTGCCGTTCGAGGAGGACGGCGGGCTGCTGTCGGTGATCCTGTCGAAGGCGTTCCTGCTGGCCGACGACGCCCGGATCACCGACCGCACCATCACGTCCCAGCTCAGGCGCGCCGCATAGGCGCCCCTGGCCGGGAGCGGTGTCACGCGCCCGAGGGCACTCGGTGCTCGGCGAGGAAGCCGGTCAGCAGGGCGGTGATCTCGTCGGGCCGCTCCAGGCCAGGGAGATGACCGGCCCAGGAGAGCTCCGTATGGCGGGCTTGCGGCAGCAGGGCGGGTATACGGGCTGCGGCCTGCCCGAAGTCCGGCAGATCGTGCGCGCCGGAGACGGCGAGGCAGGGCGCCTTGATGCCCGAGAGGTCGGGCAGTTCGGTGACCCTGGTGCCGGAGAGCACGAACGGGGCGCCCTCCTGCTCCACGGCCTCCTCCGCCGCCGTCTGCACCTCGAAGGCGTGCAGCTGCATCCGGTGCACGGCATCCCGGCTCGCCCGGTCGGCGTCCGGGCCCAGCCACGTCCGCACGTTGAAGTCCGCGGCCCCCGGCAGGTCGCCGGCCTCGAACAGCTCGCTCTCCCTCTCGTCGAAGGCGACCAGTTCCGCGCTCGGCCGGTGCCCCGGCAGCGGCGCGGCGCACAGCAGGGCCAGCGCGGTCACCCGCTCCGGGCTGCGCGCGGCAGTGAACAGGGCGACGCGGCCGCCGAACGACGATCCGACCAAGGCTGCCTGCTCGATGCCGAGAGCGTCCATCAGCTCCAGCACATCCTCGGCATCGGTGTAGGGACCTTCGGCGACAGGTGACCGGCCGAACCCCCTGAAGTCGCAGCGCACCACGCGGTGCCCCGCATCCGCGAGCGCTTCGAACTGGGCGTCCCACATCCGCCGGTCGCACACCGAGGAGTGCAGAAGGACGACGGCGGGACCTTCGCCGGTCATGTCGTAAGACAGCGTCATCCGGGCGATGTTACGTGGCGTCCCGATGCCCGCGCACCTCGGTTCCGTCCCCCCGCCCCTGCGGCACCACCGTGACTTGAACATGTTCAAAGAGAGGTCTACAGTCCATGACAACAGCTTTTGAACGTGTTCAAGGGAGGGTGGGGCATGGACCTCACTGTTGTCGCGTACGTCGTCTACCTGCTGATCAGCGTGGCGCTCACCGTCTGGGTGGCCCGCACGCTCAGCCAGAACGGCAGGATCTTCCTCGCCGACGTACTGCAGGGGAACGAGAAGCTCGCAGACGCCGTGAACCACCTCCTGGTGGTCGGCTTCTACCTGGTGAACCTGGGCTTCGTCGCCCTGTACCTCAAGGCCGCCGACGCCGTCACCGACGCCCGCGGGCTCTTCGAAGCCCTGTCGGTGAAGATCGGCGTCGTCCTGCTGGTCCTCGGCGTGATGCACCTGGCCAACGTCTACGTGCTCAACAAGATCCGCCGGCGGGGCGCGATGGAGCGCGAGCACGTGCCGCCGGTGCCGCCGCAGGGCTGGACGGGCCAGGCCGGATCGAACCCGTGGGCCGCGCCCGCCGCCGGTCCCGCCGGGGCGTGAGGGCGATGGCCACCGCGGCACGCACCGCACCCGCCGGCAGCCCGGCGCACCGTACTCCGGTCCACGGCCTGACCGTCCTGTACGACGCCAACTGCTCGCTCTGCATTCATCTGCGCAACTGGCTGAGGCGGCAACGGCAGCTCGTGCCGCTGGAGATGGTCGCCGCCGGGTCCGTCGAGGCGCGCCGCCGGTATCCGCGCCTCGACCACGACCGGACGCTGCGGGAGATCACCGTCATCGGCGACCGGGGCCAGATCTACATCGGCCCCGCCGCGTGGATCATCTGCCTGTGGGCCCTGGCCGAGTACCGGCCCAAGGCCCACTGGCTGGCCACCCCGGCCGGGGCACCCTTCGTACGTGTCACGATGCTCGCGGCGGCCAAATACCGGGAGGCGACCATGCCGGGCGCCGCAGCAGCACGGCCCTGCGACGACCGGTGCTCCGTCCCCGGTTAGGCTCGGACACCGTGACAGAAGCGAAGGCCCCGAAGAGCGAGCAGACCCGCACCCTCATCCTCGAAACCGCGCTCCGCCTCTTCCAGGAACGCGGCTACGACAAGACGACGATGCGGGCCATCGCCAAGGAAGCCGGTGTCTCGGTAGGGAACGCGTACTACTACTTCGCTTCCAAGGAACATCTCGTCCAGGGGTTCTACGACCGGATCGCCGCCGAGCACCAGGCGGCGGTCCGGCCCGTGCTGAACAAGGAGACCGATCTTGAGGCCCGGCTCGCCGGGGTGCTGACGGCGTGGCTGGACATCGCGGCCCCCTACCACGAGTTCGCGGCACAGTTCTTCAAGAACGCGGCCGACCCGGAGAGCCCGCTCAGCCCTTTCTCGCCCGAGTCGGCGCACGCCCGCGAGGCGGCGATCGCCGTCCACCGGGACGTGCTGGCGGGCTCGAAGTCCAAGGTGGCGGAGGAACTGCGGGACATCCTCCCGGAGTTGATGTGGCTCTCCCAGATGGGACTCGTCCTGTACTGGGTCTTCGACCGCTCGGAGAACAGCGAGCGGTCCAGGCGCCTCGCCGAACGCGGCGCCCGCCTCACCTCCCGCGGTGTCGCGCTGGCGCGCTTCCGGGTGCTGCGGCCGCTCGTACACGAGGTGCACGAGCTGTTCACGGACTTCCTGCCCGGGATGGCGGAGAGTGTCGCCGCCCGCAAGATCCGCGAGACCCGCCGGAGCGGCTGGAGCGGCGCGGGCGACGACGCCTGAGCTCCGCCGGACGCCGTCCGCGCGCTCGCGGGCTCGCGGGCTCGCGGGCTCGCGGGCTCGAGCGAGGAGCCGGTCCCGGCCGCCGCCGGCGCACCGGCCGGCCGGCCCGGGGCAGGCTCCGTGGTCCATGGTTGACGCGTACGGAAACGGCCGACCCCGGTCCGTGGGTACGGCTGGAGATCGCCGCCGACGGACCGGGCATGTCCGCCAAGGACGCGGAGCGCATCTTCGACCGCTTCTTCCGCGCGGCGGGCGGCGGGTCGGCGGACGGGCCCGTCGGCAGCGGGCTCGGGCTCGGCATGGCGATCGTCCAGGCGGTGGTGGCCGCGCAGGGCGGCGCGGTGACCGTGCGGACCGCGCCGGGTGAGGGCCTGGCGGTGACGGTGGGGCTGCCGGCCCGACCCGCAGGAGACCCTAGGCCTGCCGTGACGCCAGCTGGACGAGTGTGATGTCGGACTCGGCCCCGACGCGTACGGGCGGGCCCCAGGCCCCCGCGCCGCGGGTCACGTACAGCTGGGTGTCGCCGTACCGTTCCAGACCGGCGACGGTGGGGTTGGCCAGCTCGGCCAGGTAGTTGCCCGGCCAGAGCTGACCGCCGTGGGTGTGCCCGGAAAGCTGGAGGTCCACGCCGTGGTCCACCGCCTCATGGATGACGACGGGCTGATGCGCGAGCAGCACGGCGGCTCGGGTACGGTCCCGGTCGCCGAGCGCCCTGGCGAAGTCGGGGCCCTGGCCTTCTCGCTCGCCGGCGACGTCGTCGACTCCGGCGAGGTCGAAGCCGCCGATCTCGACCCGCTCGTTGCGCAGAGGCCGCAGTCCGAGCTCGCGCACATGGTCGACCCAGGCGTCCGCGCCGGAGAAGTACTCGTGATTGCCGGTCACGAAGTACGACCCGTGCCGGGCCCGCAACTGCGCGAGCGGCTCGGCGGCAGGCCCGAGGTCCTCGACCGACCCGTCGACGAGGTCCCCGACGATGGCGACAAGATCGGGCTGGGCGGCGTTGATGGCGTCGACGATGCGCTGGGTGTGTGCGCGGCCCAGGATCGGCCCGAGGTGGATGTCACTGACGACGGCGATGCGGTAGCCATGGGCGGCGCGGGGCAGCTTGGCGAGCGGCACGGTGACGCGCTTGACGCGGGGCCCGCGCAGTACGCCGTACGTACCGAGTCCGACGGTGCCGGCCGCGGCGACGGCCGCGGCCCCGCCGACGATCCGCGACACGAACAGCCGCCGCGACACGGCGGACGCGGCGACGGCACCTGCCGCGCCCTGCGGTTCGGCGAGCGTGGCTCCACCGGCGGAGCCGTCCGCAGGAACACGGGTGCCCCCACCGGAGGGAACGCCGCCCTGGGAGGCATCGACGGCCTCCGGAGTGGGGGCCTCGTCCGCGGTGAGCGTGCCCACCGTGGTCGGCGCGTCGGCCGCAGGGCCGCCCTCACCGGAGGCAGGGCTTCTCGGCGCCGACACGCCGGTGGTCGCGGCGGAATCCGGCCCGTCGGTGCGCGCGTTGCCCGCCGCCGGCGCACCGCCGGCAGCTGACGCTCCGTCGAGCACAGTGCCGGGGGAACCGCTCGCCCCGGCGGCAGGTACGCCGGCCGGCGCCACCCGGAGCGCTTCGGAGGCCGCACGACGCTCCAGCACCCTGATCAGCAGCGGGCGTACCGCCTCGCCCACGACGAGGGCGAGCACCAGGTACAGCAGCATCGCCAGCCACAGGTAACCGGGCCAGGCCAGGGTCCGTTCGAGCCAGAACGGCGCGCCGGCGCGGCCCGAGACCAGGGCACCGACCGAGAGCAAGGGCAGGATCCAGATGCCCGCCGTGCCGAACCGGCGGGCGGCCGAGCCGCGTGCCGTCGTGTCGCGGACCAGCCGCCACCACACGTACCGGTGCACCCCGGCGAGCACCGAGAGGACCAGGACCACCACAAGGACGACGACGACCACCACGTGCGGCTCTCCTCTTACCTAGTCGCGCTCACGGCGCAGGGCGCGCAGACCACGCAACCCGATGGCGCCGATGATCGTCCCCAGAACAAAGGACGTGACGGCGAGCAGCAGATGGACCCAGAAGTATCCGGTCGGGTCACCCGCGTCGTCGAAGGCGAGCCCGCTGGCGTCCTGCCACAAGTTCTTGATGAAAGTGACCCAGATGAACCAGCTCCATACCCCGAACGCGAGCAGGAACCAGGACACCGGGCGGCTGAGCTTCATGGGACCAGTATCGCGGCCGTCGTCCGATCGGGTTGCTCGGGGTGGGCTGTCCTGGCGTCGCCCCCGGCGGGTCCTTGGTCCGATCTCCATATTTGTTTCGGCGCCCTGTACGTTCTCGTCCGTGTCTGCTTTGAAAAAGACCGCGTTGACGGTCCTCGCCACTGCGTTGCTGCCCGCACTGACCGCCGCGCCCGCTTTCGCGGACACCCTGGACGACAAGCCGGACAAGAAACAGCCCAAACCCCCGGCGATCATGTCCACCGTCGGCGGTGCCCAACTCGGCAGGCCCGGAACCCAGGTCGACCTCGGCCCGGGCGCGCCCGTCCTGCCCAAGGACGTCAGCGGCCGGTCCTGGATCGTCGCCGACGCCGAGAGCGGCGATGTGCTCGCCGCGCACAACGCGCACTGGCGGCTGCCTCCGGCCTCGACCCTCAAGATGCTGTTCGCGGACACCGTGCTGCCCCGGCTGCCCAAGGAGACCGAGCACACGGTCACCGCGGAGGAGCTCGCCGAGGTGGGCGAGGGCAGCAGTCTGGTCGGCGTCAAGGAGGACCAGACCTACACCGTCCACGACCTGTGGCTCGGCGTCTTCCTGCGGTCCGGCAACGACGCCGTCCATGTGCTGTCCGAGATGAACGGCGGCATCG
Organism: Streptomyces sp. NBC_00390; assembly: GCF_036057275.1. Classification (NCBI taxonomy): domain Bacteria; kingdom Bacillati; phylum Actinomycetota; class Actinomycetes; order Kitasatosporales; family Streptomycetaceae; genus Streptomyces; species Streptomyces sp. NBC_00390. The sequence goes on from NZ_CP107945.1 coordinate 3,310,984, forward strand.
ACAAGACCGTCGAGGACATGCAGGAGCACGCGGACGAACTGCAGGCACTGGACACCGAGGTCGTCTCGCCCGACGGCTACGACGAGCCCGGCCAGGTCTCCTCGGCGTACGACCTGACCCTGATCGCCCGCAGCGGCATGCAGAAGAAGGACTTCCGCGAGTACTGCTCAACTGTGCGCGCCGACTTCCCCGGTGAGGAGAAGGAGGGCAAGAAACGCGAGACGTTCGAGATCCAGAACACCAACCGCCTGCTCACCGGCGACTACGGCATCACCCCCTACAAGGGAATCGCCGGCGTCAAGAACGGCAACACCACGCACGCCGGGGCGACTTTCACCGGAGTCGCCGAGCGGGACGGCAGGGTGCTCCTCGTCACCGTCATGAACCCGGACTCCGGCGAGAGCCAGGCCGTCTACAAGGAGGCCAGCCGCCTGCTCGACTGGGGCTTCGAGGCGGCCGGGCACGTGGAGCCGATCGGTGAACTGGTACCGCCGAAGTCCGCGGACACATCGGCCTCGGGAGACGGGGACCGGGAGCCGGCCAACAACGGCAAGGGCGCACCCGCCAAGCCCACCGCCTCGGACAAGAGCGGGTCGGGCGGCATCGGGATCGCGCTGGGCGTCACGGGCGGGGTGCTGGTGCTGCTCGCGGGCGGGGCGTTCCTGGTCAACCGTCGCTGGCCGCTGCCCGACCTGGTGCGCCGCCTGCCCCGTCGCTGACGTCGCCGCCGTTGTCCTTGCTCTGCGTCGCCGTCCAGGCGGCGCAGTACAGCAGCAGCTTCGCCATGAAGTTGATCCACAGCAGCAGTGCGATGGGGACACCGAAGGCGCCGTACATGCTGCGCCCCGCCACGCCCTTCATATAGCCGCCCAGCAGCATCTTGAGCAGTTCGAAGCCGACCGCGCCGATCAGCGCCGCCACGACCAGGCGGCGGCGCGGCGGCTGCACCCCGGGCAGCAGGGTCAGCACATAGAGCAGGATCAGGAAGCCGGCGAGGACCGCGATCGCGAGGCCCGCGATCTGGAGCAGCACACCGCCCCATCCGTCCCTGTCGATGCCGAGCCTGTCCGCTGTCCAGCCGACCGTCGTGGAACCCAGCGCGGACGCAGCGACCGAGGCGAGCCCCACCGCGCCGAGCCCCACCAGCACGCCCGCGTCCGTGAGCTTGCGGACGATCGGGTTGCCCTCGTCCACGTCGTCGAGCTCCCACACGGCACGCAGACAGTCCCGCATCGAGCCGACCCAGCTGATACCGGTCAGCAGCAGCAGTACACCGGCCACGAACCCGATCGTGCCCGCGTTGGCGACCAGACCGTCGAGGTTGAGCTGGTCGGAGATGCCCGGCACCTGCTCGGACAGCTTGTTCTGCAGCTTGTCCAGCTGCTCCTTGCTGAGCAGGGCGGCGCCGACCGCCGCACCGACCGCGATCAGCGGGAACAGCGCCAGGAAACTGAGAAAGGTGATCGCGGCGGCGAGGCGCGTCCAGTGCACCCGGTCGAGGGTCTCGTAGGAACGCCAGGCGTGGGTGCGCATCAGCCGGGCCATGAGCGGGCCGATGACGGGGAGCTTGGTCAGCCAGTCCATTCCGTACGCGTACCCGCTACGGCACGGTTCCGTCCGGCTGACGCGCCGGAGCGGCTCAGATGGTGGTGGCGGGCTCGTCGACCGGCGAGCCCTGGGCGGGGACACCCGGGATGCCGCCACCGAACGTGTACTCGTGAAGCTGGCGCCAGACGGAGTCCGCGCCCTGCTCGTACAGCGCGAAGGAGGAGCAGGTCCACTCCGCCGCGTAATCGGTCAGCTCCTCGTACGCCCGGTCCATCAGCTCGTCGGCGATGCCGTGCGCCACGGTCACATGCGGGTGGTACGGGAACTGCAGCTCGCGTGCCAGCGGCCCGGACGCGTCCCGCACCCGCTTCTGCAGCCAGGTGCATGCCGCGGCGCCCTCGACGACCCGGACGAAGACGACGGGCGACATCGGACGGAAGGTGCCCGTACCGGAGAGGCGCATGGGGAACGGCCGGCCGGCCGCGGCGACCGCGGCCAGGTGGGCCTCGATCGCGGGCAGCCGGACGGAGTCGACCTCGGTGGGCGGCAGGAGGGTGACGTGGGTCGGAATGCCGTGCGCGGCGGGATCCCCGAAGCCCGCGCGCTGCTGCTGGAGCAGGCTGCCGTAGGGCTCCGGGACCGCGATCGAAACGCCGAGCGTTACGGTCCCCACGTCGTTCTCCTCAGTCTCGGTGCACAGCGGTGGTCAGGTGTACAGCCGCCAGTGTGGCGGCTGTACCGCCGGTTCGGCCAGAGTCCTTGGACCCGGTCCTTGGACCTGGCCGGTCGCCGGCCCTTGACGGGCCGGACTCCCCGGGTCTGCCGGCCGGATCAGTGCTTGGCCGGCAGGAAGCCCACCCTCTCGTAGGCGGCGGCCAGCGTTTCCGCCGCCACCGCACGGGCCTTCTCCGCACCCTTGGCCAGGATCGAGTCCAGCGTCTCGGTGTCGTCCAAGTATTCCTGCGTCCGGGTCCGGAACGGAGTGACGAACTCCACCATCACGTCCGCGAGGTCGGTCTTGAGCGCACCGTAGCCCTTGCCCTCGTACTTCTGCTCCAGATCGGCGATGGGCGTACCCGTGAGGGTGGAGTAGATGGTGAGGAGGTTGCTGATGCCGGGCTTCTCCACCGCGTCGTAGCGGATCACGGTGTCGGTGTCGGTGACCGCGCTCTTGACCTTCTTCGCAGTGGTCTTCGGCTCGTCGAGCAGGTTGATCAGGCCCTTCGGCGACGAGGCCGACTTGCTCATCTTGATCGCCGGGTCCTGGAGGTCGTAGATCTTCGCGACCTCCTTGACGATGTGCGGGGCCGGGACGTTGAACGTCTCGCCGAAGCGGCCGTTGAAGCGCTCGGCGAGGTCCCGGGTGAGCTCGACGTGCTGGCGCTGGTCCTCGCCGACCGGCACGGCGTCCGCCTGGTACAGCAGGATGTCCGCGACCTGCAGGATCGGGTACGTGAACAGGCCGACGGTGGACCGGTCCGCGCCCTGCTTGGCGGACTTGTCCTTGAACTGCGTCATCCGGGAGGCCTCGCCGAAGCCGGTGAGGCAGTTCATGACCCAGCCGAGCTGCGCGTGCTCGGGGACGTGGCTCTGGATGAAGAGGGTGCAGCGGTCGGGGTCGAGACCGGCGGCGAGCAGCTGGGCTGCGGCGAGCCGGGTGTTGGCGCGCAGCTCGGCGGGATCCTGCGGCACGGTGATCGCGTGCAGGTCCACCACCATGTAGAACGCGTCGTGGGTCTCTTGCAGCGCCACGTACTGGCGGATGGCACCGAGGTAGTTCCCGAGGTGGAACGAGCCGGCGGTGGGCTGAATACCGGAGAGCGCGCGGGGTCGGTCTGAGGCCATGTCCCTCATTCTCTCAGGTGTGGAACCGATTCCCGGCCGCCGGTGTATGAAAGGCGTGAGGACGCGGGAGCGGAGCCCGGAGGGGACCCGGGAGGGGGGTCGTCGCATCGTCGCCGACGAGGATGCGGTCATCGCCCGCGTGCGCGCCGGGGAGCCGGAGGCGTACGCGGAGCTGGTCCGCGCCCATACGGCGGTGGCGCTGCGGGCGGCCGTGGCCTTCGGGGCCGGCGCTGATGCGGAGGACGTGGTGCAGAGCGCCTTCCTCAAGGCGTACCAGGCGCTGGGGCGATTCCAGGACGGTGCCGCCTTCCGGCCCTGGCTGCTGCGGATCGTCGCGAACGAGACGAGGAACACAGTGCGCTCGGCGGTGCGGCTGCGGGCACTCGCCGGGCGGGAGGCGCTCATGCTCGGCTCAGAGCCGCTCATACCGGAGTCCGCGGATCCGGCGCTGGCGGCGATGGCCGGAGAGCGGCGCGGGCTGCTGCTCGCCGCACTGGACGAGCTGAGCGAGGAGCAGCGGCAGGTGGTCACCTACCGCTATCTGCTGGAGATGGACGAGGCGGAAACGGCCGAGGCGCTTGGCTGCCCGCGCGGCACGGTGAAATCACGACTGAACCGCGCACTGGCGAAGCTGGGGCGGCTCATAGGGGCTCAGGGGGCGCAGGAAGGACAGGAGGGAGGTGAGGAGCGTGGATGACGAGGACGAGCGGTCCGGGGAGCAGGGCGCGGACCGGGAACGGAACCTGGACCTGGACCTGGAGGCACTGGCCGAGGAGCTGCGCGGGCTGGGGCGCGGGATCAGGATCCCGGACGTGGACGGCGAGACGATGGCGGAGCGGGTGCTGGCACAGCTCCTTGCCGACGCTGTACCGGCACCGGCGCCGCCCCCGAGCCGTTTCGGCCGGCTGCGGGGCTGGGTACGCAGGCGCCGGCGGGCGCTGACCGTCGGCCTGTCCGGGGTGCTAATAGTGCTGGCGCTCACCCCGCCGGTGCGGGCGGCGGTGGCGGACTGGTTCGGCTTCGGCGGGGTCGAGGTGCGGTACGACCCGTCGGCGCCGCCGCGGGCGGACGCGCCGGTGCCGTGGTGCCGTGCCCCGGTTCCGCTCGCGGAGGCGGAGCGGCGGACGGGCATCAGGCCGCGGGTGCCGGGCGCGCTCGGTGCGCCGGAAGCGGTCTCGGTGACCAAGGGGCCGGGCGGCCGTGCGGTGGTGAGCCTGTGCTGGCGCGAGGGCGGCCGTACGGTACGGCTGGACGAGTTCGGCGCGCGGCTCGACCTGGGCTTCGTCAAGCAGGCGCGGATCATGCCCGAGCCGGTGACGCTGGACGGCGGGGGCGAGGCGGGGACCGGAGGCAGGGGCGGGGCGGAGGACAGGACCGCGCTGTGGTTCGCCGAGCCGCATCTGCTGCGCTTCGGGATGACGGACGCCCGGGGCGGGGAATGGGTGCACGCCGAGCGCACGGCAGGCCCGACGCTGCTGTGGACGACGCGGGACGGCGGGACGACGCTGCGGCTCGAGGGTGTGGCCTCGCTGGAGCGGGCCACGGAGATCGCCGTTTCGACTCCCTGAAAAATCCTCTCGCGCGGGCGGAACCTGAAGCGGTCCGGCGGTGTACCAGTGATGACGCGGTGCGGAGGGCCCGTACCGGCGTCGGCTGGGGGACGCATGCGACTGCTACGACTGCTGCGACGGCTTGCCGCACTGGCGACGGTCCTCGCACTGACCTGGTTCTTCGCGCCGAGCGCCGTGGCCGGAGGGCCGACGAGCGTGCTGATCACCTCTCCGCAGAGCGAAGAGGCAGCGGCGCTGTACTACGCGAACGAGGACTACGGATCACTTCAGGCGCTGCTCGGCGTCGATGGAGGCCGGCAGCCCGGCGCAGGCCGCTCGGAGCGCCCGCCGTCGCTGGAGGAGGCGGCGGGGATGCGCGCGCTCAATGTGGTGTGGATGGTCCACGACATACAGCCCTGGCGGCTGGACCAGGTGTACGTGGGCAAGAACGCGGACCGGCCCATATGGATCCACACCTCGCTGGACGCGGAGACGCAGCAGGGCACCTGGCACAAGGCGGCCACTCCGAGGGTGCTGTACGAGCTGCTCGCGAAGCTGGGTGTGCTGGGCAGGACCGTCTACGACAGCGACGGATCGAATCTCCCGCCGGAGCCCGACCCGGCCCAGGGCGCCGGCGCCGCCGCGCAGCCCGCGGCCGAGGAGCCGGCTCCGGCCGGGCGCGAGGACACAGCCGGCGCGGGGGCGGCCGGCTGGTGGTGGGCGATACCGGCGCTGGCGGTCGGCGCGGCGCTGGGTCTGGCGCTGCGCCCGGCGCCGGCCGCCCGGCTGTCGCATCTGCTGCCCGGCCGGCGCGGCAGTGAGCACGAGAGCGGGCCACGCCGGCAGTTGATCGACAGCTGACCGGAAGCGGGGCCGTGCGGCGCAGCGCCCTGTGACCGACAGGGCGCTGCGGGCCGGATCAGATGGTCAGGCCGGGTGCCGGGTAGGCGGCCATCAGTTCGGCGACCTCGGCGCGAACGGTGGTCAGCGTCTCCTCGTCCCCTGCGCCTGCGGCCGTCACGCCCCGGTCGATCCACTCCGCGACAGCGGCCATGTGCTCGGTGCCGAGGCCGCGGGAGGTGAGGGAGGGGGTGCCGATCCGGATGCCGGAGGGGTCGAACGGCTTCCTCGGGTCGTAGGGGACGGTGTTGTAGTTCACGACGATCCCCGCCCGGTCGAGGGCCTTGGCCGCCACCTTGCCGGGCACTTCCTTGGGGGTGAGGTCCATCAGGATCAGGTGGTTGTCGGTGCCGCCGGAGACGAGGTCGAAGCCGCGGGCGAGCAGTTCGTCCGCGAGTGCTCTGGCGTTGGCGACGACCGACTGCGCGTAGTCGCGGAAGGAGGGCTGGGCCGCCTCGTGGAGGGCGACGGCGATCGCGGCGGTGGTCTGGTTGTGCGGGCCGCCCTGGAGACCGGGGAAGACCGCCTTGTCGATGGCCTTGGCGTGCTCCTCTCGGGACATCAGCATCGCGCCGCGCGGCCCGCGCAGGGTCTTGTGGGTGGTGGTGGAGATGACGTCGGCGTGCGGCACGGGCGAGGGGTGGGCGCCGCCGGCGATCAGGCCGGCGATATGGGCGACATCGGCGACCAGGACCGCGCCGCACTCGCGGGCGATCTCCGCGAAGGCCGCGAAGTCGATGGTCCGGGGCAGCGCGGTGCCGCCGCAGAAGATGACCTTGGGGCGCTCCTTGAGGGCCAGTTCGCGCACCTCGTCGAAGTCGACGAGGCCGGTGTCCTGGCGTACGCCGTACTGGACACCGCGGAACCACGTGCCGGTGGCGGAGACGCCCCAGCCGTGGGTGAGGTGGCCGCCCATGGGCAGCGCCATGCCCATCACGGTCTCGCCGGGCTCGGCGAAGGCCAGGTAGACGGCGAGGTTGGCCGGGGAGCCTGAGTAGGGCTGGACGTTGGCGTGCTCGACCCCGAAGAGTGCCATGGCTCGGGCGACGGCGAGCCGCTCGACCTGGTCGATGTTCTGCTGGCCCTCGTAGTAGCGGCGGCCCGGGTAGCCCTCGCTGTACTTGTTCTGCAGCACCGTGCCGGAGGCCTCCAGCACGGCCCGGGAGGCGTAGTTCTCGCTGGGAATGAGCCGCAGGGTGTCGGCCTGGAGCTGCTCCTCGGCGGCGACGAGGGCGGCGAGCTCGGGGTCGGTCGCGGTGAGTGCGGGATGCGAAAGGGGAAGGGTCATGGGTGTCCTCCGGGGCGATCCGATGGGTGCCGGTCGTGGTCCCGGGGTGCCCAGGCGGGCGGCACCTCGCGTCTTTGCCCTCACACGGCTCCCTCGAGGTCACTTCCCCGTACGCCAGTCGCCGTGCGCACGGCTCACACTATCGGCCGCGCCGGGCGCGAGGTTTCTCTTTCCACAGTCCGCGCGACGATAGAAACAGGGGCACCACCCCGCCCCCACGCCGGATGGGCCGTCCCGACGATCGGAGAACCCGTGTCGACCACGACGACATCTGCCATCGCCTCCGCGGAGGCACACAGCGCGCACAACTACCATCCCCTGCCGGTCGTCATCGCCTCGGCGGACGGCGCGTGGATGACCGATGTCGAAGGGCGCCGCTATCTCGACATGCTGGCGGGGTACTCGGCGCTCAACTTCGGCCATGGCAACCGCCGGCTGATCGATGCCGCCAAGACGCAGCTGGACCGGGTGACCCTCACCTCCCGTGCCTTCCATCACGACCGGTTCGCGGACTTCTGCACGCAGCTCGCGGCGCTGTGCGGCATGGAGATGGTGCTGCCGATGAACACCGGGGCGGAGGCGGTCGAGACCGCCGTGAAGACCGCCCGGAAGTGGGGCTACCGGGTCAAGGGCGTACCGCAGGGCCAGGCGAAGATCATCGTCGCGGGCAACAACTTCCACGGCCGTACGATCACGCTCATCAGCTTCTCGACCGATCACGAGGCACGGGCGGACTTCGGCCCGTACACGCCCGGCTTCGAGATCGTGCCGTACGGCGACCTGACCGCGCTCGAGACGGCCATGTCGGCGAACACGGTGGCCGTGCTGCTGGAGCCGATCCAGGGCGAGGCGGGCGTCCTGGTGCCGCCCGCCGGATATCTGACGGGCGTGCGCAGGATCACCCACGAGCGCAACGTGCTCTTCATCGCGGACGAGATCCAGTCGGGGCTGGGCCGGACCGGGAAGACGTTCGCCTGTGAACACGAAGGTGTCGTGCCGGACATGTACGTGCTGGGCAAGGCGCTGGGCGGCGGTGTGGTCCCGGTGTCGGCGGTCGTCTCGTCCGCCGATGTCCTCGGGGTCTACAGGCCCGGTGAGCACGGCTCGACGTTCGGCGGCAATCCGCTGGCGTGCGCGGTCGCGCTGGAGGTGATCGCGATGCTGCGCACGGGCGAGTTCCAGCAGCGTGCCACCGAGCTGGGCGAGCATCTGCACCATGAGCTGGGTCTGCTGACGGGCACCGGCGACGTGGAGGCGGTGCGCGGCCGCGGGCTGTGGGCGGGCGTCGACATCGCGCCGAGCCGGGGCACCGGCCGGGAGATCTCGGAGAAGCTGCTGGACCGCGGTGTCCTGGTCAAGGACACCCACGGCTCCACCATCCGGATCGCCCCGCCGCTGGTCATCGGGAAGGAGGACCTGGACTGGGGGCTGGACCAGCTCAGGGCCGTGCTGGCCGGCTGAGCCGCTTGCCGCGGACCGTCGCCCGGATCAGGGGCCTAGAGAATGACGTGGGGCAGGAAGCGGGCGTACTCGTCCGTGACCAGTCCCGCCGACTCCCGGATGCCGAGCCCCGCCGCCTCGTCCTCGACGACCCACGCGCCGAGCACCACCCGGTTGCCGTCGAACTCGGGCAGCGGGGCCAACTCCTGGTAGCAGCAGGCCGCTTCCCGTACGACGGGCGCGCTGCCGGGCTCGTGGACCGTGACGCCCGCGCCCTCGCGGCCCAGCAGCGGCTTCGTCACATAGCCGCGCTCCTCGGCGAGTTCGCGCGGGCCGTCGAGATAGGCGGGCAGCAGATTCGGATGCCCGGGATACAGCTCCCACAGGATCGCCAGCAGCGCTTTGTTGGACAGCAGCATCTTCCAGGCGGGTTCGATCCAGCAGGTGGTGCCGGTGCCGCCGCCGTTGTCCAGGGTGTCGAGGACGTGCGGCCCGAAGCGGTCGGTGGTCAGCCACTCCCAGGGGTAGAGCTTGAAGCAGCTGCGCAGGAAGCGCAGCCGGTCGTCGACGAAGCGCCCGGAGAGCCGGTCCCAGCCGATCCGTTCCACGGAGAGCGCCTCGGTCGCGATACCGGCCTGCTGCGCCGTCTCGCGCAGATACGCGACGGTCATCAGGTCCTCGCCCAGCTCGTCCCCGTCGGAGTGGACGAAGTGAAGGGGTCCGGGCGGCAGCAGGGGAGCCTGTCGCCGCCAGGCGTCGACGAGGCGCTCGTGGAGGGAGTTCCACTGGTCGGCGCCAGGAAAACGTTCCTCCATCCAGAACCACTGCGGACTGGCGGCCTCGACCAGGGAGGTGGGGGTGTCGGCGTTGTACTCGAGCATCTTGGCGGGGCCGGTGCCGTCGTAGCGCAGGTCGAACCGCCCGTAGACCGAGGGGAGTTCGTCGCGCCGCCGCCAGGACTCGGCGACCCGCCGGGCCAGCCGGCGGTCGGTGATCCCCAGGTCGGCGAAGCGGCTCTGCTCGACGATGTGCGCGGCCGCTGCCAGCGACATGGCGTGCAACTCTTCGACGACCTCCTCCAGCGCCTCGACCTCGGGCAGAGAGAATTCGTAGTACGCGCTCTCGTCCCAGTAAGGGCGCAGGGAGCCGTCCGGGTAGCGGGTCAGCGGGTAGATGAGGCCCTGTTCCTCGACGGTCTGCTGCCAGCTGGGACGGGGTTCGATGGTGTGACGTTTCATCGTGCGGGGGCCCGTGCTCAGCCGCCGCCGGAACTGGAGCCGCCGAAGCCGCCGCTGTCGACGGCGGTCCTGTCGAAGCTGCCGCCCTCGACGCGGTCACCGCTGACCCGGCCGCCGTAGTAGTAGCGGCCCGTGCTGCTGCGACCGTCGTCCTCGCACTCGTAGTCGGGCAGCACCTCGTAGGTCACCGGATCGACACACCGCTCGTCCGGCTCCGAACCGCAGGACGTGAGCGTCGCCGCGAGCACCCCCACGCCGCCGAGCACCACGGTGCCCGACCTCAGTCTGCGTCGCGTCATCTGCCGCCCCTCCCGTCCCTCAGGCCCCACAGAACCCTCTGTGAACCGGCCGTTCGGCCGCGCCACACACTAGATGGCCGCCTCACGCGCCGGTAACCGGGTCCGCCAACACCTCTCCTCTAGGGTCGCTTTGTGGTCTTCGGGATGATCTGTGCGCTCGGCTCCGCGGTCTGCTTCGGCACGGCCTCCGTACTGCAGGCGATGGCGGCGCGCGCCGCCGAGCCCGGATCCGGCTCCGGGGTCGACGCGGCGCTGCTGCTGCGCGCGCTGCGGCAGTGGCGCTATCTCGTAGGCCTCGCGCTCGACGGCCTGGGCTTCCTGCTGCAGATCGTCGCCCTGCGCTCCCTGCCCATCTACGTGGTCGGCGCGGCGCTCGCCGCCAGCCTCGCCGTCACCGCCGTGGTCTCCTCCCGCCTGCTCCATGTGCGCCTCAGCCGCACCGAGTGGGCGGCGGTCGTCGTCGTCTGCGCCGGTATGGCAATGCTGGGGCTCGCCGCCGGACCGGAGGGCGACCGGGCCGGTTCCACGGCGCTGCGCTGGTGCACGCTGGGCACGGCGCTCGGCGTGCTGGTCCTCGGCGCCGTGGCCGGCAGGCTGCCCGACCGGCCCCGCGCCCTGGTCCTGGGGCTCGGCGCGGGTATCGGCTTCGGCGTCGTCGAGGTCTCCGTCCGCCTGATCGACACGCTCGCCCTGCCCGAGGTGCTGACCAACGTGGCCCTGTACGCGCTGCTGGTCGGCGGCGGTGCGGCGTTCCTGCTGCTCACCTCCGCCCTGCAGCGCGGCTCGGTGACGACCGCCACCGCCGGTCTGGTCATCACCGAGACGATCGGCCCGTCCGTGGTGGGCGTCGTCTGGCTGGGCGACCGTACCCGCGAGGGGCTGGCCTGGCTGGCGATCACGGGCTTCGTGGTGGCCGTGGCCGGGGCGCTGGCCCTGGCGAGGTTCGGCGAGCTGCCCGCCCAGGGAGAGCAGGCCGGTGAGCCTGAGCCAACAAAGTGAACCGCCTTGCCGCAAGGCGGATCCGCCTCGTTCCCGCGGTGGGCGCGGGTGGGAGGTCAGGCGCCCAGGGACGAGGACCCACGACTGCGGCGTCGTCCTCGTCCCGCTTCACGTTGTCCAAGACCGTCTGTCCGCACAGGCCGCGGAACCCGAGCATCCGTGCCGGGACGGCGTGCTCGGCGGGCGCCGGGTACGGCGCTCACTCGGCGGAGCCTGCCGAGGGCAGGCCCCCGGCCTGCGCCAATGCCCCGCAGAGCGCGTCCAGCGCCCCCGTCCACGCACTGTCCGGCGGGGTCGCATACCCGACGACGAGCGCATCGCGGACGACCGGCGCACCGTCGCCCGGCGCAGCGTCCGGGTGCCGGAAGCGGGTGACACCCTCCAGGGCCAGGCCCTGCCAGGCCGCCGCGCGAACCACCGGCTGTTCGGTGCCCGGCGGGAGTTCGAGGACGGCGTGGAGTCCGGCGGCGATGCCGCTCACGCGGATGCCCGGGGCCCGTTCGGCCAGGTGCCGCACCAACTGGTCCCGGCGGCGCCGGTAGCGCAGCCGCATGCTCCGCACATGCCGGTCGTACGCGCCGGAGGCGAGGAACTCGGCGAGCGTCAGCTGGTCCAGGGCGCTGGACACCCAGTCGACGCTACCCTTCGCGTCCAGCACCTCCCCCACCAGATGCTGGGGCAGCACCATCCACGCCAGCCGAAGCCCCGGCGCAAGGGACTTGCTGGCCGTGCCGAGGTAGACGATCCGTTCGGGATCCAGACCCTGCAGCGCGCCGACCGGCTGGCGGTCGTACCGGAACTCCCCGTCGTAGTCGTCCTCCAGGATCAGCCCGCCGCTGCCGCGCGCCCAGTCGACGGCCGCGGCGCGCCGGTCGGGGTGCAGCGGTACCCCCATCGGGAACTGGTGCGCGGGCGTCATCAGCACCGCGCCCGCCCCCTTGAGCCCGCTCAGCGCCCGCGTGTCGGTGCCGACCCCGTCAAAGGGCAGCGCGGGTGTACGCAGGCCCGCATCGGTCAGCAGGTTCCGGTGCACGTCGAGCCCGTACGACTCGACGGCCACCTCCCGCACCCTGCGCCGCCGGAGCACCTTTCCCATGAGCATGAGGCCGTGGACGAAACCGGAGCAGATGACGATGCGTCCGGGGTCGGCGTACACGCCGCGTGCCCTGGCCAGATAGCCGGCGAGCACCGTCCTCAGCTCGATACGGCCGCGCGGGTCGCCATAGCCGAAGGCTTCGTGGGGTGCCGCGGTCAGGGCGCGCCGCGCCGCCTTCAGCCATTCCGTGCGCGGGAAGGACGCGAGATCGGGAGTGCCGGCCATCAGGCTGTAGGTGGGGCGCCCCCGGACCGGACGGGCCGTGGCCGAGCCCGCGGGCGACGCCGGTCTGCGCGGTGCGGAGCGCTGGGCGACCCGGGTCCCGGATCCCTGCTGGGCGGTGAGCCAGCCCTCGGCGACCAGTTCGGCGTAGGCGTCGGCGACCGTGTTGCGGGCGATCCCCAGGTCGGCGGCGAGTGAACGCGACGACGGCAGACGGGTGCCGGGAGCCAGCCGCCCGGTGCGTACGGCTTCCCGCAGGGCGTCCATGAGCCCGGTACGCAGTCCCGTCCCGCGCAGTTCCAGATGCAGGTCGGCACCGAAAGTGGCCCGGGAATCCGTCATGGAAATGGACCATACCGGTGCGCCACGGCCCCCGTACGGTCGTCCCTATGACGACGACGCGGAGCGGCATCACGGCAACCGGCGGCACCGACACCGCTGCGCCTCCACGGGAGGCCCACGCGCCGGAGCACAGCCCGCGCCTGACCTGGGCCAAGCTCGCACCGGACGTCTACAAGGCGATGGTGCAGCTCGACTCCGCCGCCCGGCAGCACCTCGACCCCGCTCTGCTGGAGCTGGTCAAGATCCGCGCCTCGCAGATCAACCACTGCGCGTTCTGCCTCGACATGCACACCAAGGACGCGCTCGCGGCCGGGGAGTCGGTGGAGCGTATCGTCCAGCTCTCCGCCTGGGAGGAGTCGCGGCACTTCTACACCGACAAGGAGCTCGCGGCGATCGAGCTGACGCAAGCGGTGACCGTGCTGACCGAGGGCTTCGTCCCGGACGATGTGTACGCGAAGGCCGCCGCGCACTTCGACGAGACCGAACTCGCCCATCTCGTCTCGGCGATCACGGTGATCAACGCCTGGAACCGTTTCGGTGTGACCGCCCGTCTGGTTCCCGGCCACTACACGCCCGGTTCGCGGCGGCTGTGAGAGGGGGCCCGCAGATGACGACACGTGCACAGATGTTCCGCGCCCTGCACCACGGCCGGGACGCCGGGGATCCGCTCGTACTTCCGGGGCCGTGGGACGCCGCGAGCGCCCGCGCCTTCGCCGATGCGGGCTTCCCTGCCCTGGCGACGCCGAGCGCGGGGGTCTCGGCGTCGCTGGGGTACGAGGACGGCCGGACGCCGGCGGACGAGATGTTCGCGGCTGTCGCCCGTATCGTCCGAGCGGTCGATGTCCCGGTGACGGCGGATGTCGAGGCGGGCTACGGCCTGAACCCGAAGGAGCTGGTGGACCGGATCCTTGAGACGGGCGCGGTCGGCTGCAACCTGGAGGACTCCGACCCGGCGACCAAGGCGCTCGGGGATCCGCGGCGGCACGCCGACCGGCTGGCCGAGGTTCGGGCTGAGGCGGGCGACGCGCTGTTCGTCAACGCACGGGTGGACACGTATCTGCGCGGCGTGACCGACCCCGCGGAGGCACTCGCCCGCATCAGGCTGTACGCCGCGGCCGGGGCGGACTGCGTGTACCCGATCGGCGTGCCACCGGAGCACCTGCCGCTGCTGCGCGCCGGAACCGGCATCCCGATCAACGTCGGCGCGCCTGCCGTCGCCCCGCCCCTCGCGGAACTGGGCCGTCTCGGGGCAACCCGCATCACCTTCGGCCCGGGCCTCCAGCACCGGGCGCACACAGCGGTGCAGACGATCGCCCGCGAGCTGAGGGGCTGACGCCGGCCCCGCCCCGTCCTGCCGGACCGGCCTGAGCCACTCCGGCCCAGTCCGACCGGGCAGGGTGCAGCCCGGCGCCGTCCGACCGACCAGGCGCGGCTCGCCCCGAACCGACCGGGCAGGATGCGGCCGGGCGCGGTACAGCCCGGCGCAGTACAACCGGGCAGAGTGCAGGCCGGACAGGGCCCGGCGCGGCGCGACCAGGCGCGGCTCGGCCCGAACCGACCCGGCGCGGTACAGCCCGGCGCGGTGCAGCCGGGCAGCAGCCGGCCCGGTCCGTCCTGTGCGCTAAGCGCCCCGCGCCTGCTGCGGCGGCTCCCCGGGCGTGGCCGTCTCCGCCGACTTCGCCGCGAGCGCCAGACGTACCGCCCAGCCCAGCGTCAGGCCCGGTTCCGCCGCGCGCAGGGCCTTGATCGCGGCCACCGAGTCGGCCGGGCCGTCCACGCCCGCCGCGGTCAGGTGCCGGCGTACCCAGCGTGCCCGCAGGTCGTCGTCCGAGGCCGTGGCGGCCTCGGCGATGATCGCCGCGGCGCGTTCCAGGCCGGGGCGCTCGTCCTCAGGGGCGTTCTCCAGCGCCGCGCGGACGGCATCGGCGATGCCGTCCGCGTCGCGCAACACGATCACCGGCAGTTCCTGCTTCTTCCCGTATCCCAGCATGCAGTGATCATCCTTTTCGTCCGCGGTGCGCCTCAAGGGAGTTGAGCAACTCCTGAGATGCGTGGCGTCACTTCTTCGGGAGCCACGCCTTCCACGTCGACTCGTTCGCCTTGACCCACTTCTCCGCGGCGGCCTCCGGCGACATCTTCTCGCCGGCGATCATCAACGCCACCTCGTTCTGCTGCTCGGTGGTCCACTTGAAGTTCTTCAGGAACTCCGCGGCGTCGCCGCCGTTCTTCGCGAAGTCCGCGTTCAGATACTTCTGCAGCGGCGTGTTCGGGTACGCGCACGCGACCTTCTTCGGGTCGGCGTCACAGCCCTCGGTGTACGCGGGCAGCTTGACCTCGACCAGATCGACCTGCGCGTTCAGCCACTGCGGCGTCCACCAGTACGTCAGGAAGGGCTTCTTCTCCTTCGCGTACTTCTTGATCGCCGTGATCTGCGCCGCCTCGGACCCCGAGTAGTTGGTCTTCAGGTCCAGCTTGAGGTTCTTGATGATCGCGTCGTCGTTGGTGACGTAGTCCGGCGAACCCTCCAGGATCTCGCCCTTGTCACCGCTCTCCGCCGTCCGGAAGTCCTTGGCGTACTTGTTGAGGTTCTTCCAGTCAGTGACGTCCGGGTGGGCGTCCGCGAAGTACTTCGGCACGAACCAGCCGATGTGGCCCTCGACCCCGAGATCGCCCGCCTTGACGACGGTCTTCTTCGTCTCGACGTACTGCTTCTCCTCCTTGGGGTGACCCCAGTCCTCCATGATCGCGTCGATGTCGCCCTTGGAGAGCGCGTCCCAGGCGAGGACCTCGCCCATCTGCTGGCTCTTGACCGTGTAGCCCAGCTCCTCCTTCAGGATGTACGCGGCGACGGCGGTGTTGGCCTGGGCGCCCACCCATGACGGAACGGTCAGTCTGACGACCTTGTCGCCGCCGACGTCCTTGCTCTTGCCGGTGTCGGCGGCGCCGCAGGCGCTCAGCGACAGGACGCCCAGGGCGCCCACGACGGCGGTGGCGGTACGCAGAACTCGGGTTCGGTTTCGCATGATGCTCCAAGCTTGTGAAGGGGGATGAGTCAGTGGCTGCGGGTGCGGCGGGCCGCCGCGGGCTGGGTGAGCCGGTCCAGTACGAGTCCGAGGCAGACGATCGCGACACCGGCCGTCATGCCGATGCCCATCTCGCCCCGCGACAGGCCCTTGACCACGTCGTAGCCGAGCGCGCCACCGCCGACGAGACCTCCGACGACGACCACGGCGAGCACCAGCACGACGCCCTGGTTGACGGCGAGTTGCAGGGCCGGACGGGCCAGCGGCAGCTGGACCTGGAGGAGCTGCTGCCGGGTCGACGCGCCCAGTGAGCGCGCGGCCTCCATCGCCGCCGGGTCCACCTCGCGCAGCCCCTGCGTGGTGATGCGTACGACGGCGGGCAGCGCGTACACGACGGCAGCGATGATCGCCGAGGCCCGGGTGACGCCGAACAGCGCGACCACCGGGATGAGATAGACGAACTGCGGCATGGTCTGCATGGCGTCGAGCACCGGCCGCAGCCAGCGCTCCAGCCGCCCGGCCCGGGCGCAGAGGACGCCCGCGAGCACGCCCAGCACGAGGGTGACGACCAGCGCCGCGAGCACCTGGGAGAGGGTGTCGAGGGACTTCGTCCACACGCCGAGCACACCGATCGCGGCCATCGAGGCCGTGGCGGTCAGTGCGGTCGCCCAGGTGCCCACCAGCCACGCGACCGCGGCGACGAGCAGCAGTACCGACCACCAGGGCAGCCAGGTCAGGCCGTCCCGGAGCGGGTTGAGGACCCACAGCGTGAAGTGCTCGGACCAGACCTCGGTACCGCCGAGGACGGGGATACCGGAGGCGAAGTGCTCCGTGATCCAGTCCTGCGCCTTGTTCACGGGCGTGGAGATGTCGTACGTCCAGCCCTCCGGCCACGCCTTGCCCACGGCGAACCGGAGCAGGACCGCGGCCCCGACCGCGGCGAGGACCAGCGCCCACGCCGAACGGCCGTGCAGCGGGCCGCCGCCCGGGGCGCTCTCGCCGATCCGGTCACCGGCCGCCGCGGTCGTACGGTCCAGCCAGACGGCGATCAGCACGATCGGGATGCCGGCGGCGAGCGCCCTGCCGACGTCGACGGTGGACAGCGCCGAGTAGACCTCTTCGCCGAGGCCGCCGGCGCCGACGAGGGCGGCGATCACGACCATCGAGAGCGCCATCATGATCGTCTGGTTGAGGCCGAGGAGCATCTGCTTGCGGGCGAGCGGCAGGCGCGCCGTCCTCAGCCGCTGCCACGGGCTCGCGCCGAGCGACGCGGACGCCTCCAGCACGGAAGGGTCGGCGCCGCGCAGGCCGAGTGCGGTGAGGCGGGCCATCGGCGGGGCCGCGTAGATGACGGTGCAGAACAGTGCGGCGGGCGTACCGGTGCCGAAGACCAGCACGAACGGCAGCAGGTAGGCGAAGGCCGGCAGCACCTGCATGGTGTCGAGTACGGGCCGCAGGGCGCGGTCGACCCGGTCGGACAGCCCGGCCGGGAGCCCGATGAGCACGCCGAGCAGTGCCGCGGCGACCACGGCGACGATCATCAGCGCGATGGTGAGCAAGGTGGCTTCCCACATCCCCAGCAGCCCGCACACGGCGAACGCCCCGAGCGCGGTGGCCGCGACCTTGATCCCCTTGCGCCCCAGTCCGGCGGCCCGCCAGGCGAACAGCACCCCGGCGGCCAGCACACCGGTCCAGCCCATGGCGTCCAGCGCGTTGTGGACTGCCGTGACGGCGTCGGTCGCGGTGTTGGACAGATGCAGCAGGAAGTAGAGGAAGAGCGGGTGGGTCTCGCGGTTGTCGACGACCCAGGCGTTGGCGTCGTCGAGCGGCCCGGACACGTCGACGGTCAGCGCTGCCGGCCAGCTGCCGCTGCCCCACAACCCGATGCCGAGCGGTACGAGCACGAGCGCGAGCGCGCCGAGGACGACCAGCTTGCTCCCTACCCGGTGTCTCGCGAGATCCCGGAAGGAGGCAACCTTGCGGGCCGCGGGGGCGGAGACGGCGGCGGTCACGCCGCCACCCCCTCGGCGTCGCCGACGCCCGCCACCACGCGCAGCAGCCCGGCGTGGTCGACGACGCCCAGACAGCGGCCGTCCTCGACGACACGGGCGCTCTGACCGGTGCGGGCGACCGCTTCGATCGCCTCGATGACCGTCGCGTCGGGGGCGAGCGCCGGGCCCGTCTCGCTCTCGGTCGCGTCCTTCGCCGGCCGCATCGCCGTACGGACGGTCATGACCTGCTCGCGCGGCACATCGCGGACGAAGTCCCGTACGTAGTCGTCGGCCGGCGACCCGACGATCTCCTCCGGTGTGCCGAGCTGCACGATCCGGCCGTCGCGCATCAGCGCGATGCGGTCACCGAGCTTGAGCGCCTCGCTCAGATCGTGGGTGATGAAGACCATCGTGCGGCCCTCCTCGCGGTGCAGCCGGATGACCTCCTCCTGCATGTCGCGGCGGATCAGCGGGTCGAGCGCGCTGAACGGCTCGTCGAACAGCAGCACTTCGGGGTCGACGGCGAGCGCCCGCGCCAGACCGACGCGCTGCTGCTGGCCGCCGGAGAGCTGACCGGGGCGGCGGTGCTCCAGACCCTCCAGGCCCACCTTGGCGACGACATCGGCTGCCCGGGACCGGCGGGCGGCCTTGCCGAGACCCTGGATCTCCAGTCCGTACGCGACGTTGTCGAGCACCGAGCGGTGCGGCAGCAGCCCGAAGTGCTGGAAGACCATGGAGGCACGGTGGCGGCGCAGCTCGCGCAGCCGGGCGGTGTCCATGGACAGGACGTCCTCGCCGTCGATGGCGATCGACCCGGAGGTCGGCTCGATCAGCCGGGTGAGGCAGCGCACGAGCGTGGACTTGCCGGAGCCGGACAGGCCCATCACGACGAAGACCTCGCCCTTGCGGACGTCGAAGGAGACATCGCGCACGGCGGCGGTGCAGCCGGTGCGGTCGCGCAGTTCGGCAGGCGTGAGTGCGCCGAGCTCGGCGTCGCGCGGGATGCGGGAGGCCTTGGGTCCGAAGACCTTCCACAGGTCACGGACCTGGAAGACGGGCGTGTCCGCCGCGGCGGGGGCGGTGTCGCCCGCCCCGGGGCTGTCGCTCTCGGGCGCGTCGGTCACGGACTTCTCCGTCACCGGATCGGACGTGGTCACGGGCTTCATCGGGTTTCTCCCTCATTCAGCAGATCCGCGCACTTCTCCCCGACCATCAGGACCCCGATCATCGGGTTCACTGCCGGCATCGTCGGGAAGACGGACGCGTCGGCGATCCGGATCCCCTCCAGCCCCCGGATCCTCAAATCCGGTGCAACTACGGCGAGTTCATCTCCCGAGGACCCCATACGGCAGGTGCCGGCCGGGTGGTACACGGTGTGCGCGACCTTGCGCGCGTACTCCCCGATCTCCTCGTCCGAGGTGATCGCGGGCCCCGGGCAGACCTCGCGCTTCAGCCAGCTCGCCAGCGGTTCCCGGGCCGCGATCTGCCGGGCCAGCCGGATTCCGTCGACCAGCGTGCGCCCGTCGTAGTCGTCCTCGTCGGTGAAGTACCTGAAGTCCAGTGCGGGCTTGACCTGTGGATCCGCGCTGGTCAGGTAGAGCCGGCCGCGACTGCGCGGCTTGGGGATGTTCGGCGTCATGGACACCCCGTGCGCGGGCCGCTCGTAGCCGAGCCGCTCCGGGTTGTCGGTGAACGGGATCTGGTAGAAGTGGAACATCAGGTCGGGTCCGCCGGACGCCTCGTCGCGCCGTACGAACAGACCCGCGTCACTGTCCATCGCAGAGTTCTCCGGGATCGGCCCGTGCGTCTCCCAGACGATCACCGACTCGGGGTGGTCGAGCAGGTTCTCGCCGACGCCCGGCAGATCGTGGACGACCGGGATGCCGAGAGCCTCGAGGTCCTGCTTCGGTCCGATGCCGGAGTGCAGGAGCAGTCGCGGGGTGTCCACAGCGCCCGCGCAGACGAGGACTTCGCGCCGCGCCCGTACGAGCCGCTCCTCGCCGTCCTTGGTGCGTACGTGCACACCCTTCGCGCGGGTGCCGTCCAGCTCCAGCCGGAACGCCCAGGTCTCCAGGGCGATGTGCAGGTTCGGCCGGTCCAGGAAGGGGTGCAGGTAGGCGACCGAGGCGGACGAACGCTTGTTGTTCTCCGGGTGGTAGGCGAGGTCGAAGAAACCGACGCCCTCGTGGAAGGGCTGCCGGTTGAATCCCTCGACGCGCGGCACTCCGAGCGCCGTCCGCGCCGCGTCGACGAAGTCGCGGGCGATCGGGTTACGGTCGGCCTCGTCGACGGGGACGATGTTGTTGAGCAGCCGGCCGTAGTACGGGTCCATGGCCGCGGCGTCCCAGCCCTGCGCACCGGCCGCCGCCCACTCGTCCCAGTCGGACGGCAGCGGCTTGAAGGCGATGAGGGTGTTGTGCGAGGAGCAGCCGCCGAGGACGCGGGCCCGGCTGTGGCGGATGTGGGAGTTGCCGCGGGGCTGCTCGGTGGTCGGGTAGTCGTAGTCGAGTTCCCCGCCGAGCAGGCCCATCCAGCGGCGCAGGGTCAGTACGTCGTCGCGGCCGACGTCGCTGGGGCCACCCTCGATGACGGCGACGGAGATGTCCGGGTTCTCGGTGAGGCGGGAGGCGATCACCGATCCGGCGGTGCCGCCCCCGACGACGACATAGTCGTACTCGGTCATGGTGCGTGTTCCCCTGGTCAGCCCGCGAACCAGCGCACGGGGCGCGGGGCGAGGTTCTGGTAGATGTGCTTGGTCTCCCGGTATTCGGCGAGCCCGGCCGGGCCCAGCTCACGGCCGATGCCGGACTTGCCGAAGCCGCCCCATTCCGCCTGCGGCAGGTAGGGGTGGAAGTCGTTGATCCAGACGGTCCCGTGCCTCATCCGCCCGGCGACCCGCCGCGCCCGCCCGGGGTCGGCGGTCCACACTGCCCCGGCGAGCCCGTACTCCGTGTCGTTGGCGAGAGCGATCGCCTCGTCCTCCGTGCGGAACGTCTCGACGGTGAGAACGGGGCCGAAGACCTCCTCGCGGACGACGCGCATGCCGCGGTGGCACTGGTCGAGGACGGTGGGCCGGTAGAAGTAGCCGGGGCCGTCCGGCCGTTCACCGCCGGCCCGCAGGACCGCACCCTCCTTGAGCGCCGTCTCGACGAACTCCTCGGTCCTGGCGAGCTGCTGCCGCGACACGAGGGGTCCGCACTCCACGCCCTCGTCGCTGCCGCGCCCGATGCGGATCTTCCCGGCGCGGCGCGCGAGTTCGGCGACGAAGCGTTCGCGCAGCGGCTCCTCGACGATGAGCCGGGAGCCGGCGGAGCAGACCTGGCCGCTGTGGATGAAGGCGGCGTTCAGCGCCTGGTCCACGGCGGTGTCGAAGCCCTCGTCGGTCGAGCACGCGTCGGCGAAGACGACGTTCGGGTTCTTGCCGCCGAGTTCGAGTGCGACCTTCTTGACGGTGTCCGCGGCGGCGCGCATCACCTTGGTGCCGCTGACGAGCCCGCCGGTGAAGGACACCAGGTCCACGTCGGGGTGCTCGGCGAGCCTGGCTCCGACCGGGTCCCCGGCGCCGGTGACGATGTTCGCGACACCGGGCGGCAGTCCGGCCTCGGTGAGCAGGTCGATCAGCGCGACGGTGGTGAGCGGGGTGAGCTCGCTGGGCTTGATCACGAAGGTGTTGCCCGCGGCCAGTGCCGGGGCGATCTTCCAGCTGGCCTGAAGGAGCGGGTAGTTCCACGGCGTGATCAGGGCGCAGACGCCGACCGGCTCATGGACGACCACGCTGTGGATGTCGTCCGACCCGGCGTCGACGACGCGGCCGCCGCTCTCGTTCATGACGAGGTCGGCGAAGTAGAGGAAGGCGTCGCGTACACAGTCGACGTCGACGCGCCCTTCCTCCAGGGTCTTCCCGGCGTCGCGGCTCTCCAGCGCGCCGATCCTCTCCCGGTCGCGCTCCAGCAGTCCGGCCACACGGCGGAGCAGCGCGGCCCTCTCGGGCGTGGGCGTCCGCGGCCACTTTCCCGTGTCGAACGCGGACCGCGCAGCGGCGACAGCCGCGTCGGTGTCCTCGGCCCCACCCTCCGCGACGACAGCGAAAACGTCCGCATCGGCGGGGTCGATGATCTCGCGCACGGCTCCTGAGGCGGCTGCGCGCCACTCTCCGCCCACATGGATGGTCTTTTGTGCCGACACGTCGTGTTTGGCCTTCCGTTCCCGTTACGCACCGTGCCGGTCACCCACCCCGGCGATCTGGCCGCCTGCCCCACCTGGCAAGAACCATGCGCAATGCTTGACAGAAAGTGACCTGAGTCACTCCAGGCCAAGATCACGGGAACGCCGCACCGCGACCGCGGCGCGACCGTCCGCCCCCCTCCTGGCGATCAGCGGATCCGGCGTCGCCGGCGACCACATGCCGGGCCATGGCCCTCCACCTGCGCGACTTCACCGGGGCCGGCTGTCGGAACGGTCCGCCGCGTACGGCCCACCACGCCCGCGGCCGTCGAGGCCGAGCTCAACGCCCGCTGATCCACCTCATAGAGTCAGGGACATGACCAAGCACTTCAGCGACCCGTTCCTCCGGGTCACGGAGCAGCACGCCGCCTGGGGCGCCGAGCAGCTGGAGGCCTTCAACGAGTTCATGCCCATGGGCGAGTGGAGCGCCGATCTCGGGCAGTGCCTCTACCGGCAGGCGGGGCGTGAGCTGCGGATCTCGCTCCTCGGCACGTACGACACCAGCGAGCAGTCGTGGCTCTGGGCCTGGGCCAACCCCGGATTCCAGGGCACCCCCGTCGCCGGCGCGGCCGAGAGGGTCAGGCAGTACGGACAGGCCCACGGACTGCACGAGTTCACGCACGAACTCATACAGCTCGCGGCGCACGACGACCCACGCCGCGCCGCCGAAACCCTCGCGTTCACTGCCATGGGCGTGCTCGGAGCCGCCGGTTATCTCGGGGTGCAGGCGAGTCCCGACGCCCGTGCGTACATGGTTCCCGACGACCCCCAGGTCCCGCGCGCCGAGCCCGATGCCATCACGCTGCCGCGCGTCCTGCTCACCGGCGCCGGCCTGCTCGGCGGTTCCGCGCGGCAGGTCGTCGCCGGGTACTTCGGCCACCACGACCTTCCCCAGCGCGTGGCCACGGACCGGATGAGCGCCGGACTCCCGAACGGCGGCACGGTGGACGTCCTCTTCGACGACGCCGACCGCATCGCCTCGGTCAGCATCAACTCGGGGGAGCCCGCGTCCGCGTGACGCAGGCACGCCACGGCGTGGCACGTCGCGCCGGATCGTGACATCACACGATCCGGCGCCACGCGGTCTCAGGGCAGCCGGAGGTCCGAGCACCCCTGTGCCCTGGCCGACTGCCCGGCGAACGCCTTCAGCGCGGCCGCCTCGAAGGACGCCGAACGCTTCTTCACCGCGAAGCTGTTCTTCTGCGGGTCGTGGACCCGCCAGAGCGTGAACACGGCACGCTCGGCGGAACCGGGGCACCGAGCGGTCGCCCAGGCATGGTTCGTTCCCTCGACGGCTCCGGCCTGGCCGCGCAGCCGCGTAGGGGTGAGCGCCCTGAATGCCTTGGCCAGGGGGCCGTAGGCGGCCGACAGGCGGTACCCGGGCTCGCCGCCCGGGGTGGCCAGGAAGCAGTCGGTCAGGGACGCGTTCTTCTGCCCGACGGACTCCATGGCCCCGGGGACTCCGGCCTTCCGGGCCTCGGCGGCCGACGGCCGGAGGGCTGCGCACGTGCCGTTCGCCCGGTCCAGAGGAACCGGGGCACCGAGCGGGTCGTCCGGTGCGTCCGTTGTCTCCTTCCCGCCGGACGCCTCGCAGCCGAACTCCTCGGCCGCCTTCATCGCCGTGGCGGTCGTGAGGCGGGCCTGGGCCGCTTGCCGTGCGCCGCCGTCGCCCGGGCCGCCGCCGCTGCCGCTCAGGAGGCTGCTGACGAAGAGGCTCTCGTCCTTGCGGTTCCGGCACGCCAGGACGACCGACACCTGGGGAACATCGCCGCCCAGGCTGAAGGCCCCCGGCCAGTCGCCGCCCAGCGGGGCGGCCCTGCCCAGCACGCCCGTCATGTCCGCCCGCCGAAGCGACAGCGCCTGATCGTCGGCGTCGCTGCCCCAGCGGACGTCGATCCGCAGCGAGTCGTGACTGTCCCGCGAGGTGACGGCACAGCGCGTGAGCGCGCCGGATCCCGGGTCGGATTCCAGGTCGGAGGACGCCACACGGTCACCGTCGAGGGCCTCGACAAGGCCGGAGCGTGCCAGGGTCCCCCGGCAGGCACGGTCGAGGGACATCCCGTCACGCCACTCGCCGAGGACCCCGGTGAAATGGAGGACGCCGGCGAGCAGCGCGAGACAGGAGACGAGGACGACCGCCACAGGGCCGCGGTTTTCTTTGAGTCGCATACAGGTGTTTCAGTCCGCTCCGGGAGTGCGTGGGCTGTGCGGTCCGGTCGGTCCCGCCTGTCAGTAGTCGGAGCGCAGATGACGCAGCGCCCCGTCCCGCCCCCTCTCGTGGTGGACCTGACCGTGCCCCATGAGGTTCCTGGTGAAGTCGCTGTCCTCCGCGTGGCCGTTGCTCTTGGCCCACTCGACGACCATGGCATCCACCTCCCGCTGACCGGCGTTGAACTGCTTGGAGTTCTCGGCGGTCGCTTCCGTGCTGGCCTCGGCGATGCGGTCCTTGGTCGCCTCGTACGAGTAGAAGTCGAGGACCCTGTTCGCCAGGTCTCCGGGGACTGCCATCTTCTCGGGCGTGAAGTTCAGCACCGCACCGGAGCTTCCGGTGAGTGCGTGGTTGAAGTCGTTCGCCCACTGGATGTTGTCGAACCGCCTGTCGAAGACGACATCCGCCCTGACCCCGTCGTACGCGCCGAGCGACGCCGAGGTCTCCATGATCCGGTTCTGGGTGGCCAGGCTCCTGGCGTCGTCGGGCATGGCCGCGAAAAGGTCCTGGGAGTACTGCTTCTCGGCCCGGTACACCTGCCCGAACGCCTCCGGGTCGTTGGCGACGCCCCGCATGATCTTCACCAGCTCTTCCTTGGGGACGGCCATACGGGCCTGCCCGTCGTCGTTCCAGACGCGGTCCACGCCGTTGTACTTGTTGTTGTCCATGCCGAGGATCTGGTGGGTGTCCGGCGTGTAGTCCATCAGCATGTGGGCCATCGGCGCGCGGAGGTTCGCCGGGAGCTTCTCCGCCTCGCCCGCGGCGTTCAGCACGCCGATGCTCTCGTTCATCACGCGGGCCTGGGCCATGTCATGGCCGCCGAGGTCGTACGTCGAACCGGGCACGTGGCCCGTCGCGGCCGCCTCGAGCGCGGCGCCGAAACCGGTGCGGTTGTCCTGGTCGGCGGCGTCCGGAGCGACGACCTCGACCTTCCCGGACGTCCGCTCGGTGTCGACGCCGTTCCAGTCGCGCCTGTCCAGCAGGTACGAGAGGTTGTCGTTCTTGTTGTCCGGGCCCGGGTCGAGATACTCGGTCGCGGTCCTCGGGTCGTCCGCCATGATGCCCAGCACCCCGTCGAGGGGGTCGTTGGCGAACCAGCCGTCCTTCTTGCCGCTGAAGTCGCCGGACAGGTCCCAGATGTCCGGGTCACCGCCCCGCTTCTCGTCCTCGGCCGTGCGGATGTCGTCCGCCATGTCCTTGAGGAACTGGCCGGAGTAGCCGTCGCCGTGCTGCATGAGGGTGACCAGGCTCTGGTAGCCGCGCGCCTCCTGGCCGTGCCCCCGGCCGATGTCGACCTTTCCGCCCGTCACCTCGAGGTCGTACTGTTTGACCCCGGCCTTCTTCAGATCCTCGCGGAACTGCGTGTAGAACGCGGACTTCGGGTCCTTGGTCGCCGTCGCCAGCGTGGTGGCCAGGCCCTTCTGCAGGTCCAGGTACTCCTGCCTGCGGCCCTTGTCCCCGGAGTGGGCAAGGTCGCTCAGCTTGTTGGTGAACGTGAGGGTGCCTGAAGCACCCAGGCCGCTCAGCAGGGTCTGGCTGAAGGCCTTGTCCCCGGAGTTGTCACGGAAGGACCGCCGGGCCTCCCGAAGGTCCGCCTCCGAGGCGTCGCCTGAGTTGATCCGGGTCGCGATGTCCTTCAGGTGCTGCGCTTCGTACTTCTCGACGTCGCCCTGGGCACTCGCGTTGAAGCCTCCGGCCGTGCCGTCCATCAGGTCGGAGTCGACCACCACTGCGTCGAGAGCGATCTTGACGCCGTCGTCGCAGTCACCGGCGGCCTTCACCGCCTGCTCGATGCGCTGAGCCCACTCTGCGGCCTTCTGCCGGGCGCTCTCCTGGTAGTCGCGGTCGTGCACGTAGGCGGTGTACTCCCCTCTGTCCAGCAGCGAGGTGTCGAACTGGACGACACCCTGCTCGGAGACCCGCATACCGTCCTTGACGGCGGCGTCCCGCTGGGTGCTGACCTTGCCCCGTGCCTCGACGAACTGCGTGTGCGCGTCCCGCAGGAGGGAGGCGACGGCCTTCGCCTCCTTCTGGGCGGCCTGGTACTCCTTGAGCGTCACATCGAAGCGCAGGCTCGCGGCCTGGGCGCTCAGCCCGGTCCAGGACGGGCCCATGGATATGCCATGGACGTCCTTCTTGTACTGGTCCTCGAGTTTCTTGAACTCGCCCGCCATCGCCTCCCATTTCTCGGCAGCCGAGGTGAGGGTGGACAGGTCGGTCGTCATCACTTCGTGGTAGGTCGGCACGCGTCCCCCATGAGCAGTCGATCAGCGGTCAGTTCTGTATGCCCCTGGGCACGAGGCCCGGTTGCGAGGCGATGCCGATGTCGTTGTTCACGAGTACGGAGTTGGTCCGACGCAGAGCGAACTTCTCCGACGTCAGACGATCCATCAGCACCTTGACCTGCTTCTCCCACGCCTGATGCGCCTTCTTCAACGCGCCTGCGGTGTCCCAGCCATGACCGTCCTTGGGGCCGAACTCCCTGACCGCCGCGCCGGTGCTGTCCTCGGCCACGTTGCCGGCCTTGCCGGTGCCCGGCTCCAGGTGCTTCTCGATGGAGCCGGCCGCGGCCTTCTTCTGCGCCGGGGTCGAGGCCAGGTCCGGACCGAACAGCGCTGGACCGCCTCCTGAGCCACCGCCCCCGTCGAGCTGGTTGAGTCTCGTCCCGGTGGATGGCCGCGAGGCCACATCCGCTTTGATCTGCTCCCACTCGTCCCAGGCCATGCGCTCTCCTCATACGTGGTGATCGCTTTGCAGCAACCCTACGTAACGAGGTTCGCGAAGGGGAAGTCCGTTGAACGGAAACGGAGTTGGGTCACGCCTCCGGTCGACCGTACGGAGCGGGAACGGTAGCGACTGCGATCCACGTTGCATGTGCGGACGCATCCGTCCGACCCCCTGCCCACACCGCGGCCCGTCGCCGTGCTGGACCGGATCCGCGGCTACGAGCGGTCGGGCCTGCCGCACGGGTGACCTCCCTCGGCATCACCCCCGCCGGGCCAGGTCCCTTCCGGCCCCGGCATGTCCGAGGGCGGCACCGGCCGCGATCACCGCGAGGGCCAGCAGTGCGGCGATCGCCGGGTTCACGAAGGCCGGCACGAAGTCGTGCGTGTACCCGTCCGACCAGCGGCAGACCGAGCTGACGGGGAACAGGCTCTCGTCCATCCCCAGAAAGTCCGCAGGCGCCGCGGGCCGCAACGGCCCGCATGTGTGGAACTCGTTCTCCAGGCGGACGTAACACATCAGGCCGTACACATGAACCGCAAGCGCCGACGTCGCGCACACGATCGCCGCATCCCTCAGCGTCGCGGCGAGTGTCGGGGCTCTGAGGCTGCCGCGACGGACGAATGCCGGGAGCAGATACGCGCACAGGGTGATCAGCATCAGCATGCCGCAGAGAATGATCGCCGGTGCGGCGAGGGAGCTCTGGCCCGTGTCGGTCGCCAGTTGAACCGCGCCGGGATCCGCAGAGATCGGAATCATGCGGGCCATCCTGCGCCATCGAACGTCCGACTGTGCCCAGCTCTCCGAGGCGGTACGCCAACGCCCGGCGCACCTGCTCGAGTTGCTCGGCCCGAGCTCCGGCCCCGCCTGCTCTCCTGGCACCTCGGCAACTGGCTCCCGCCCGAACTGCCGACGCTCGCCGCTCCGGTCGGGACCGTACCGCTCCAGGAGACCCGAACGGGAACGCCCCGGCAGCGGGTGCTGCCGGGGCGTTCCGGACTCGGTCCGGGGAGGCTCAGATGAGGCCGAGCTCGCGGACCGCCGCGCGCTCCTCCTCGAGCTCCGCGACCGACGCGTCGATGCGCGTGCGCGAGAACTCGTTGATGTCCAGGCCCTGGACGATCTCGTACTTGCCGTCCTTGCAGGTGACCGGGAAGGACGAGATCAGGCCCTCGGGGACGCCGTAGGAGCCGTCCGACGGGATACCCATGGAGGTCCAGTCGCCCTCGGCCGTGCCGTTGACCCAGGTGTGGACGTGGTCGATCGCTGCGTTCGCGGCCGAGGCGGCCGAGGACGCACCACGGGCCTCGATGATCGCGGCACCGCGCTTGGCGACGGTCGGGATGAACTCCTCGGCCAGCCACTTCTCGTCGTTCACGACCTCGGCGGCGTTCTTGCCGGCCACCGTCGCGTGGAAGATGTCCGGGTACTGGGTCGCCGAGTGGTTGCCCCAGATCGTCAGGCGCTGGATGTCGGAGACGGCGGCGCCGGTCCTGGCGGCCAGCTGCGAGATCGCGCGGTTGTGGTCGAGGCGGGTCATCGCGGTGAAGCGCTCGGCCGGTACGTCCGGGGCCGCGGCCTGCGCGATGAGCGCGTTGGTGTTGGCCGGGTTGCCGACGACGAGCACCTTGATGTCGTCCGCGGCGTTGTCGTTGATGGCCTTGCCCTGCGGCTTGAAGATGCCACCGTTCGCGGAGAGCAGGTCGCCGCGCTCCATGCCCTTGGTACGGGGGCGGGCGCCGACCAGGAGCGCCACGTTGGCGCCGGCGAAGCCGACGTTCGGGTCGTCGGTGATGTCGATGCCCCGCAGCAGCGGGAAGGCGCAGTCCTCGAGCTCCATGGCGGTGCCCTCGGCGGCCTTGAGGCCCTGCGGGATCTCGAGCAGGCGCAGCTTGACCGGCACATCCGCGCCGAGCAGGTGGCCGGAGGCGATGCGGAAGAGCAGCGCGTAGCCGATCTGGCCGGCCGCGCCGGTCACGGTGACGTTGACGGGAGTGCGGGTCATGGCGATCTCCGTAAGACAGCTGGCGGTGGGCAACACTGCCCCTCGTGCGGGACGTCTCGTCCACGTGCGTGAATCTTGACGTGAAGAGAATTCCAGCCGTCAGGCTATCCGACCCGGGCACCCGGCAATCCCCGCCCCCTTGTGGCGCGGCTCACCCACAGGCACCACCGGCAGGCGCGCCTGCCCGCGTCACTGCCCCGTCGTACAGCCTGTCGTGCCCGCCTTGAGCGTGGCGCATGCCTTGGCGTCGGCGGGGTCAGGTGCTGCCGCCATCGGCGTGTACGCGTCCAGGTCCGCGTTCACCAGCCCGTTCTGCTCGCCCTTGCCTGCCACGGTGATCTGGACCGTGTCGCCGACGGCGGCCTTGGTGATACGGGCCCAGGCCGCCCCGCACGTCTTGCTGTAACGGACCTCGACAACGGCCTTGCCGACCGTCGCGGTGGCGACGGTCTTCGCCAACTCGCCGCCGCAGCCCATCAGTTCCGGATCCTCGCCCGCACAGTCCGCACCGCTGCACTTCACCCCGGCCGGCAGCTCCGGGCCGCTGGTGACGGGGGTGGGCGTCGGGGACTCGACGGCCTGCCGGCCGGGCTCGTCCCCGCCTCCGCCGAGATCGGCCACGTACACGGCCCCGGCAACGACCAGCAGCGCGCCGACGAGAGCGGCCGCGAACATGAAGCCCTTGCTCTTTCCCTGCCCCTTGCCGCCCCGGCGGGCGGAGGCCGCGCCCCGGCCGCCGGACGCGGTCGGCGTGGCCTGATGTCCAGGGGCCCCGCCCTGTGGCGGCACGAACGCCGCCCGGCCGCCGCGCTCACCGGCCGCACCGGAGCGGGAGGCGCGGGAACCGGACGCCGCAGCGCCCTCTGCGCCGGGCCCGAACTCACCGAGGGCGGCGCGCGCCTGGGATATTCGTATCGCTTCCATCGTCATGTCGTGGCGCATCTCGGAGCGGCTCCAGGCGCGCTCCGCGAGCTCCCACATGGTGGTGATGTGGCCGGTGTCGATGCCCGTGACCTCGGCGAGCGCGACGATCGCGCGCTTGGGCGCGAGCAGCCGTCCGTTGAGATACCGCTCCCAGGACGTCTTGCTGAAGCCGGTGCGGTCGGAGATCGCGGCGATGCTCAGTCCACTGCGGTCGACGACCCCACGCAGCTGACCTGTGAACTCGCGGACCTCCGGATCCAGTCCAGCAGGCAATTCCTTCCAACGAGGCATTTCGCGCTTCCCCCTTGTCCCCCGATGGTGCTTTATATACCCCCCGGTGCTCGCACGCGTCCCGGATGCGGGACCAGTCTCGCATCCGTTGCCCAACGATCACACCGTGGCGGAACGGTCACTTCCGTGCCACAGGCCACAGTCGGACCTTGAACGGGCTTGGCGCGTCCATGACCCTTGAATCACGACGGCGCCCGTCCTGACTCGGGGGAGAGGATGGGCGCCGTCGTCGGGGCGTACCCGGCGGTCAGGCGAAGGCGGAGGCCAAGTCCCTGGCCATCCTCTTCCGCAGGTTGGCGTCGAGCACCTCCAGGAACTGCTCCGTGGTCAGCCACGGCTGGTCCTTGGAGATCAGCACCGCCAGGTCCTTGGTCATCCGGCCCGCCTCGACGGTCTCGACGCAGACCTGCTCCAGCGTCTCGGCGAAACGGGTCACCTCCGGGGTTCCGTCCAGCTTGCCGCGGTGGGCGAGGCCCCGGGTCCAGGCGAAGATCGAGGCGATCGGGTTGGTCGAGGTCGCTCTGCCCTGCTGGTGCTGCCGGTAGTGGCGGGTGACCGTGCCGTGCGCGGCCTCGGCCTCCACCGTCCTGCCGTCGGGGGACATCAGGACCGAGGTCATCAGGCCGAGCGAGCCGAAGCCCTGCGCGACGACGTCCGACTGGACGTCGCCGTCGTAGTTCTTGCAGGCCCAGACGTAGCCGCCCTCCCACTTGAGCGCCGCCGCCACCATGTCGTCGATCAGGCGGTGCTCGTAGGTCAGACCGGCCCTGTCGAACTCCGCCTTGAACTCGGCGTCGTAGACCTCCTGGAAGAGGTCCTTGAAGCGTCCGTCGTACTTTTTCAGGATCGTGTTCTTGGTCGAGAGATAGACGGGGAAATCACGGGCCAGGCCGTAGCGGAACGAGGCCCGCGCGAAGTCCCGGATCGACGCGTCGTGGTTGTACATGCCGAGTGCGACACCGGGGCCGGGAAACTCGTGGACCTCGACCTCGATCGGCTCGGACCCGTCCTTCGGGGTGAAGGTCATGGTCAGGGTGCCCGGGCCGGGGATCTTGAGGTCGGTGGCCCGGTACTGGTCACCGAAGGCGTGACGGCCGACGACGATCGGCCTGGTCCAGCCGGGCACGAGCCGTGGCACGTTGTCCATGATGATCGGCTCGCGGAAGATCACGCCACCGAGGATGTTGCGGATCGTGCCGTTGGGCGAGCGGTACATCGCCTTGAGCTTGAACTCCTCGACCCGCGCCTCGTCCGGCGTGATCGTGGCGCATTTGACGCCGACGCCGTACTGCTTGATGGCGTTGGCGGCGTCGACGGTCACCTGGTCGCTGGTGGCATCCCTGTGCTCGATGCCCAGATCGAAGTACTTCAGCTCGACGTCGAGGTACGGCAGGATCAACCTGTCCTTGATGAACTGCCAGATGATGCGGGTCATCTCGTCGCCGTCGAGCTCGACGACGGGGTTGGCTACCTTGATCTTGGCCATGAGTGGAACATCCCTCTCGCGCTCGCGCCACGGCTGGGTCGGCGATGCCGGCAATCTCGGACTCATCGGGATATTTCGCCGTATCTCGCCATCAAGATACTCACGGTCGAGACGCCGGAGGGCCAACCAGCCCGTTCAGGCGCGGCCAGGGCCCGTCGTTCGGATCAGGCTCTACCGCACGGTGAAGTGGACGACGTCCTCGAGGAACGGCACGTCCAGCCACGGCGCGGGCTGGGTCACCAGGGCGAGCAGCACGATCACCGTGCCCAGCAGGCCGTACGTGATCATGTCCGTGAAGCGGGAACGCACCGCGAGCATGCCGACCGAGGGCAGCACGCGGCGCAGTACGGCTCCGGTGATCAAGGCCACGCCGATCAGGATCGTGCCCACCCGGAATGCGTCCGCGAAGGCGTCCATGCCGACGATCAGCAGGCCGAGCCCGGTCAGCACGAGCACGGTGAGCAGCGGCCACTGCCGCGCGGGCGCCGGTGCGTCGCCGGGGGCGGCCCTGCCGCCGCCCTCGGGCCGCGCGGTGTCACGGGTCACGGCTGGCGGGCGCCGTGACGCCTTCTTGGCGGAGCCGGGGGCGTCCGGGCCCGGAACGGGGGCGCTGTCGCCGGACGCGGCCTCCGGCCCGGTCCCGGCCTCGCTGCCCTCGGACCCCGTCGAGGCGGCAGGACCTTCCGGCGCGACGGCCTCCGGCTCAAGACCCGCGGCGGCCTCGGCGGCACCGGTCGCCTCCGGTTCGGCCGCCCCGGCCGCCTCAGGTCCTGCCCCGCCGTTCGTGCGCACGCCCATCGGTTCAGCCTCTCCCGGTCAGCCCGTGGTGGCGGAGGACACGGCTCGCTCGGCCGCCTCGACGACGTTCACCAGCAGCTGGGCACGGGTCATCGGGCCGACACCGCCCGGGTTGGGGGCGACCCAGCCGGCCACCTCGGTCACACCCGGGTGGACGTCCCCGACGATCTTGCCGTTCTCGTCCCGGCTGACGCCGACGTCGAGCACGGCCGCGCCCGGCTTGATGTCCTCGGGCTTGATCAGGTGCGGCACCCCGGCCGCGGCGACGACGATGTCGGCCTGCCTGAGGTGCGCGGACAGATCGCGCGTACCCGTGTGGCACTGGGTCACGGTCGCGTTCTCGGACTTACGGGTCAGCACCAGCGGCATCGGCCGCCCGATGGTCACACCGCGGCCGACGACCACCACGTTCGCGCCGTTGATCTCCACGCCGTGGTGGCGCAGCAGCTGGATGATGCCGTACGGGGTACAGGGCAGCGGCCCGGCGATGCCGAGCACCAGCCGGCCGAGGCTCATCGGGTGCAGACCGTCGGCGTCCTTCGCCGGGTCCATGAGCTCGAGCACACGGTTTGCGTCGATGCCCTTGGGAAGCGGGAGTTGGACGATGTATCCGGTGCACTCGGGGTCGTCGTTGAGCTCCCGTACGACCGCCTCGATCTCCTCCTGCGTGGCGGTCGCGGGCAGCTCGCGCTGGATCGAGGCGATGCCGACCTCGGCGCAGTCACGGTGCTTGCCCGCGACGTACCACCGGCTTCCCGGGTCGTCACCGACGAGAAGGGTGCCGAGGCCTGGGGTGACACCCCGCTCCTTGAGGGCCGCCACGCGGGCGGTCAGATCGGACTTGATCGCGGCTGCGGTGGCCTTGCCGTCGAGAATCTGGGCAGTCATGTTCCCATCCTCGCGGATGGACCCGTCCCGGTTCCAATCCTGTCCATCTGCGCAGCGCCGAGGTTGCACTTGCACAACACCTTCGGATACCGACTGGACAAAAAAGCGACAACAATACGACGATGATCCGCGCAGTGCCGCGGGCAGTGCCGGGGGGCAAAATCAAGAGTGTCGTGCAGTTCCTCCGCTCGGACCGCGTCGTCCCCGCATTTCCAACGGAGGAATCCCGCCATGAGCTTCGGCGACCCGAACAACCCTTACGGCCAGCAGCAGGGCCAGCAGCCCGGTTACGGCTACCCCCAGGCCCCTCCGTACGGCGGCGGCTACCCGGTCGGCCCGACCGAGATGCCGGGCGGCGTCAAGGCGGCCCGCGTGATGCTCTGGGTCATCAGCGGTCTGCAGGTCATCGGTCTGGCCCTCCTCGGACTCGGCGTCGCCGCCGTCGAGAAGATCAAGGACGACCCGACGCTCAAGGGCGAAGAGGGCTTCGACGCCATCACCAAGTTCTCGTCCGGTGTGCTGTACGCGCTGATCGGGCTCGCCGTGGTCTTCCTCGTCGGCTCGATCTGGGCCGCGATCCAGTGCGGCAAGGGCGGCAACGGTGCCCGTATCGGCATCATCGTCTTCTCCTCGCTGACGATCGTCTTCAGCCTGTACCCGTGGTTCCCGCTGAGCCTGGTGCACCTGGTGCTCGCGATCCTGATCGTGGTGTTCGTCGCCAAGTCCGACGGCGCCGCCTGGTTCCAGCGCCAGCGCGCCTGACCGCTTCCGGCTCCGCACGAAGGCCGTGACACCCGCCGCCCCGGCAGGTGTCACGGCCTTCGGCCGTTAAACGCGATTGTTCTGCGGACGTTCAGCAGCGGTTCCTACGCTGATCCCGAAAGACCTCGGGGAAGGAATCGCACGATGTACAGCATCATCGTGGTGCCCGCGCACGCAGCGGACTCCACCGACCAGTTACGCCTGGCACCGGGGGAAACTCTCCCCTTCGGCCGTATCGCACCACCCGGCGGGGGCCGCCATCTCACGCTGCCGCACCACGGGGTGTCGCGACGGGCGGGCACCCTGAGCGCCTCCGGGACGCACTGGACGCTCAGCAACCTCAGCAGCGACCGGACCTACGTCGTGGAGAATCCCGAAGGCGCCGGGGAACACATCAAGATCGCACCCGGCCGGCTCGGCGCACCCATTCCGTTCGAGTTCAGCCGGGTCGTCCTGCCGGCGGGCGGGGAGCTGCTCGGCTTCGACGTCTGGGCGCCACGCCACGAATACGCCGACGAGACCCGGCCCTCACCGGGCGGCGAGCCGACCGCGACCGCCTTTGCGCTCGACCGCTCCAAGCGCTATTTCCTGGTGCTGACGGCGTTGTGCGAGCCCCGGCTGCGCGGCGCGCCGCATGCTCCGCTGCCCACCGTCGAGCAGACCGCCGAACGGCTGCGGCCGCTGTGGCCGGGGGCCAATCGTGCCGCCGTGCAGTGGAACATCGACTACCTGGCAGTGAAGCTGCGCCTCAAGCCCGGTCCTGACACGGCCGATCCCGGACCGCGTCTGAACGGCAAGAAGGAGTCGCTCGTCTCCCTGGCGCTCCGGTTCGACCTCGTACGCGAGTCCGATCTGCTCGCCCTCGGCGCCGGAAGCGGTGAGACGCGATGACCGGGCCGACGCAGAGCCCCTACACGGTCCCGGTGCCGAAGGGCTACCGGGTCGGCCCCTGGACCGTGGGCGAGCCCCTGGGGGCCGGTGCCTTCGGGAGCGTGTACGCCGCCCGGCGCACCGCCGCGGCACCCGGGCTGGTGGAACGGGCCGCGCTGAAGTTCCTGCCGACCGGAACGCGGACCCCGCGCCAGCTGCGCCACCTGGAGGAGCTGGCCGAGCGCGAGGTCGCCCTGCTGCGCAGACTGCGCTCCCCGCGGCTGATCCGGATGTACGAGACGCTGACGGTGGACGACCCCATGCGGCCGGAACTGGACGGCGCCACCGTCCTCGTACTGGAGGAGGCGGAAGGGTCGCTCGACGCGCTGCTGGCAGACGGGCCCGGACCGCA
This sequence comes from Streptomyces sp. NBC_00390, assembly GCF_036057275.1. Classification (NCBI taxonomy): domain Bacteria; kingdom Bacillati; phylum Actinomycetota; class Actinomycetes; order Kitasatosporales; family Streptomycetaceae; genus Streptomyces; species Streptomyces sp. NBC_00390. The sequence goes on from NZ_CP107945.1 coordinate 3,346,358, forward strand.
GTGGGGGCCGCCGCTGCTCGTACAGGTGTGCGAGGGGCTGTCCCAACTGCACGGGGCGGGCTGGATCCACGGCGACCTCAAGCCCGCGAACGTCCTGCTGATGCCCGACGGCACGGCCCGGCTCGGCGACTTCAACATGGCGGCGGAACTGGAGGGCACCCACGCCTACTGCCCCGCCTTCTCGACGCCCGACTACACCCCGCCCGAGCTGCTCTGGTCCGAGATCGGCGAGCGCGGTATGCGAATCCGTCCGAGCGCGGACATCTGGGCGTTCGGGGTGCTTGCCCATGTCGTACTCACGGGCACGATGCCCCTTCCCGGCGGCACGCCGACCGCTCGCCGGGATGCGGCAGTTCGCTATGCCCGTGGCGCGGACGAGCTGCGCCTGTCGCCCGAACTCCCAGGTTCGTGGCATGACATCGTTGCCGACTGCCTGGCTCGTACGCACGCCGAACGCGCGGCGCACGACGCGACCTCACTGCTGCGCCGGGTCGAGGCGGCGGCAGCGGGCACAGCGGCGGCCCGAAGACCGCGGCTGCGCACCTCGCTGCGCCGGCGCCGCACACCGCAGTCGCTGCGCCGTCCACTCGCCGCCGCCACGGCGGCGGTGGCTGCGCTGACGGCCCTCGGCTTCGGTGTCGACCGGCTCGCCGGCGCCGGCGGGCCCGAGGCGTACGACCGGTGTGCCGCCGGCACCGTGTGCTTCTTCGCCGAGAGTGACGGAAAGGGCGAGATGTGCAGCTGGGTGGACGGTGACGACGACTGGCTGACAGGGACGCTCGGCTGCGCGTGGACACGTGCCAGGCAACCGAAGTCCGTCTTCAACAACGGGCACGACAACGACATGGGTGCGCACCTCGTCGATGTCGTGTACTTCGCGCGCACCGGCTGGAAGGAGCGCCTGGGTTGCATCACGATCCGGATGAAGACGAACCTCACCGGGGCAGTGAGCCCGAAGTCGCACCGATGGGTCGAGAGCTGCGATGCGCCGGCACCCTCGCAGATGCGAGTAACCGTGGACGCCACCCCGTAGGCATCGTGGGGCAAACCGACATCGGCCGGGCACGGAGCCCGGCCTCGGCACCCCGGAAAGGGAATCGATGCTGCGGTATGTGAAACGATCCGAGCGCCTCGGGCGGCGTGTGCGAGCGGTCGTGGTCGCCTGTGCGACGGCGCTGGCGCTGGGGGCAACGGTCCACTCTGCCGCCTCCGCCGACGCGGCGGCAGGCACCACGGCGCAGGCCGCCGAACGGCCGCTGTTCCAGATGCCGTTCCCGTGCGGGACGAAGTGGCAGCTGAACACCTGGGGACACAACCCCGCTCTGGACCTGGTGGTGGAGGGCAACACCGGCTCGGACGCGAAGCCCGTGCTGTCCTCCGCGACCGGCACGGTGTCCGCCACGTACAACCACGCAGGCTCCGGAAACACCATCCAGATCAACCACGGCAACGGCTGGTTCACGGCGTACTACCACCTCAAGGACGCGCCCGACGCCTACGTCAGGAAGGGGGACGCCGTCACCGCCTCCACGCAGATCGGCCGCATCGGCACGACGGGCAACTCCACCTGGTCGCATCTGCACTACGAGCAGCGGTATTCGGCGGCCGGCGGCGACTTCACCGACGAGACCCACCGGGTTCCGGTCCGGTTCGACGGGACCGAGTACTCCGGCGCGGCCCGGGAGTGGCCGAGCGTGACGAGCAACAACTGCGCCGGGGGCGGCACACCACCCGATGGCTGGCAGGACTGCCCGTCCGGGTTCGTCTGCTTCTACTCCGGTCCGGACGGGACGGGCACGGTCTGCCGCACGGACCGCGACGAGCCGGCCATCGGCTGCGGGCTGCGCAGGTCGTACTTCAACAACGGGACGGAGCAGCCCGGTTACGACCACGTCCAGGTCGGCTTCGGTGAAGGCGGCGGGCAGTGCCTGCACTTCGGCCGGGAGGAGGGGCGCGGGAACTTCCCCGCCGGCGGCAGAACGGTCGCCTCGGTCACCTGGCGGGGCGAATGCTGACCGGGTGACCTGGGGCGGCCGCGCCTGGGCGGGCGGCGGCCGGGGCGGCCCTCAGAGGTACGAGGTACCGCCGAGGGCCGCCTCCCCTGATGGTGGTCATGTGCCGCCACGGGGGACGGCACACGACCGAGGGGGACGCTCGTGCGACGCACCATCGCTGCTCTGGTCACCGCGACGGCGGTGGCGGTCACCGTGACCGGCTGCGGCAGCACACAGGACGCCGAGCCGCGCGCGGCCGGGGCCGGCGCCGGCGCCGGGCTCGCGCCGCTCAGCGACGCCGAGCAGTGGAGGATCTCCGACGCCCAGCAGCGGCTGATCAAGGAATGCATGTCCCGGAAGGGCTTCAGGTACTGGGAGGCCGAGCGGCTGAGCCTGGAGGCGAGCCGGACACAGGGCTATGTGTCGGACGACGTGGCGTGGGCCCGCAAGCACGGCTACGGCAGCCGGATCCGGGCCGAGCAGGAGCGCGCACGGCGGGCGAACCCCAATGCGGCTTACCGGCAAAGCCTGCCCGGGGAGCGGCGGAAGGCGTACGACGAGGCTCTGGACGAGGGGGTGCACGCACCGGTGATCTCGGCCGAGCTTCCCGGCGGCGGGACCGTCCGCAAGCGGGTGGGCGGCTGCGTCGCCGAAGCCGAGAGGCACTTGTACGGGGACCCGGAGACATGGTTCCGCGCCGAGAAGACGGCCGGGAGCCTCCAGCCGGTCTACGTCCCCCAGCTGATGGCCGACAGGACGTTCTCCGCGGCTCTGGCCGCCTGGGCCCGGTGCATGGAGCGGGCCGGTCACCCCTACAAGGATCCCGGCGCGGCCCGCCAGGCGGCTCTGCAGCAGGCACAGGAGACCGGTCCTGCCGAGGCGTTCGAAACCGAGCGGAAGCTCGCGGTCGCCGACGCCACCTGCGCCGGCGAAACCCGACTTCGGTCCATCGGCACGGAACGCGAGACCCACTACGTGAACAAGCTGCGCGGCCGATACGGCGAGGCCCTCGACACGCACGCCCGGCTGCAGCGGGAGGCGCTCACCCGCGCCATCGGAATCGTCGGGCCCCGGGCCTGACCCTCCCCACGAATCTCCACGGCCACCTGCCGCGGATCAGAACGCCTCCGACGAGGCAGACAAACAGGAGTGAATCATGCGTAAGTTGGGCACAGCTGTCGCGGTTCTCGGTCTGGCGGCACTCGGCGCCATCGCCCCTGCCACGTCCGCCCAGGCAGCCGCCCAGGCGGAGGGCTGCGACCAGGCGTGGCCCGGCCGTGACGGGAACGTCCGGGCGTGGCAGCACAACGACTGCCGGGGCTACCTCCTCGGCGTGGACGCGGGCGACGACGCCGACTGGAGCGACGGCGCCGGGGCGTTCCAGGGCAGCGACTACAACGAGGCGTCATCCGTCATGAACAGCGGCTACACCGGCGGCCTGGACGTCGTCGCCTTCTACCTGACGGCAAAGCACCTGCATCAGTTCGGGTACGTGTGCCTGTCCCCGTACGAGCTGTACGCGGACAACCTGACCGACAACTACTTCACCAACGGCGGCGGCGTCGTGAACGACCGTATCGGCTCACACAAGTGGGTGACGGCCTCCGCCTGCGGGGCGGGCAGCTGGCTCACCTGATCCCGCACCGAACGCGTACGGCCCGCCGGTTCCGTACCGGCGGGCCGCACACGTCACGCGTCGTTCATCAGTGGAAGAAGTGCCGCGTACCCGTGAAGTACATCGTCACGCCCGCCTTCTGCGCGGCCTCGACGACCTGCTCGTCGCGGACCGAACCGCCCGGCTGCACCACGGCCTTGACGCCCGCCGCGGTCAGGATCTCCAGGCCGTCCGGGAAGGGGAAGAACGCGTCGGACGCGGCGTACGAGCCCCGGGCCCGCTCCTCGCCCGCGCGCTCGACCGCGAGCTTCGCGGAGTCGACACGGTTGACCTGGCCCATACCGACGCCGACCGAGGCGCCGTCCTTGGCGAGCAGGATCGCGTTCGACTTCACCGCGCGACAGGCCCTCCAGGCGAAGGACAGCTCGGCCAGCTCGGCCGCGTTCAGTGCTTCGCCGGTGGCCAGCGTCCAGTTGGCCGGGTCGTCGCCGTCCGCCTGGAGGCGGTCGGCGACCTGGAGCAGCGCGCCGCCGTCGATCGGCTTGAGCTCGACCTCGGCAGCGGGGGCGCCCTCGGCGCGCAGCACGCGGATGTTCTTCTTGCGGGCGAGGATCTCGACCGCGCCGTCCTCGTAGCCGGGCGCGACGATCACCTCGGTGAAGATCTCGGCGACCTGCTCCGCCATCTCCTTGGAGACCGGGCGGTTGACGGCGATCACACCGCCGAAGGCGGACAGCGGGTCGCAGGCGTGCGCCTTGCGGTGCGCCTCGGCGACATCCGCGCCGATCGCGATGCCGCACGGGTTGGCGTGCTTGATGATCGCGACACACGGCTCGGTGTGGTCGTACGCGGCCCGGCGCGCGGCGTCGGTGTCCGTGTAGTTGTTGTAGGACATCTCCTTGCCGTGCAGCTGCTCGGCCTGCGCGAGGCCGCCGCCCGCGGCGGAGCCGCTCCTGGATGCCGTGGAGGTGTAGAGCGCCGCGGGCTGGTGCGGGTTCTCGCCGTAGCGCAGCACGTTCTCGCGCTGCCAGGTGGCGCCCAGGAAGTCGGGGAAGCCCGACTCGTCGGCCGGGGCGTAGGAGGACGCGAACCAGGAGGCGACCGCGACGTCGTACGCGGCGGTGTGCTGGAAGGCCTCGGCCGCCAGGCGCTTGCGGGCGGCGAGGTCGAAGCCGCCGGCCTTGGCCGCGGCGAGCACGTCGCCGTAGCGGGCCGGGCTGGTGACGACCGCGACCGAAGGGTGGTTCTTGGCGGCGGCGCGGACCATGGACGGGCCGCCGATGTCGATCTGCTCGACGCACTCGTCGGGGGAGGCGCCGGAGGCGACGGTCTCCTTGAACGGGTACAGGTTCACCACGACGAGCTGGAACGGCTCCACGCCCAGCTCGGCGAGCTGCCGCTGGTGGTCCTCGAGCCGTAGGTCGGCGAGGATGCCGGCGTGCACCCGCGGGTGCAGCGTCTTGACCCGGCCGTCCAGGCACTCGGGGAAGCCGGTCAGCTCCTCGACCTTGGTGACCGGAACCCCCGCGGCGGCGATCTTCGTGGCGGTCGAGCCGGTCGACACGAGCTCGACGCCCGCCTCGTGCAGCCCGCGGGCCAGCTCCTCCAGCCCCGTCTTGTCGTAGACGCTGACCAGCGCGCGGCGGATGGGCTTAACGGTGTCCGTGTTCACCGACATGAACCTTTCGTCCCTCAATGCTGTAGCCGTTACGGGCCAGGCGCCCCACGACGTCGACGAGCAGCTGTCGCTCGACTTCCTTGATGCGCTCATGGAGAGCGGCTTCATCGTCCGTCTCCCGCACCTCGACCACGCCCTGCGCGATGATCGGGCCGGTGTCGACGCCGTCGTCGACGAAGTGGACGGTGCATCCGGTGACCTTCGCGCCGTACGCGAGCGCGTCGCGCACTCCGTGGGCACCGGGAAAGCTGGGCAGCAGGGCGGGATGCGTGTTGACGAACCGCCCGCCGAACCGGGCGAGGAACTCCTTGCCCACGATCTTCATGAAGCCGGCCGAGACGACGAGGTCCGGCTCGTACGCGGCGGTGGCCTCGGCGAGGGCCGCGTCCCATTCCTCGCGGGTGGCGTAGTCCTTCACGCTGCACACGAACGTGGGAAGGCCGGCCCGCTCGGCGCGCTCCAGACCCGCGACGGCGGACCGGTCGGCGCCGACGGCGACGATCTCGGCGCCGTACGCGTCCTTGCCGGCGGCGATGGCGTCGAGGAGGGCTTGCAGGTTCGTACCGGACCCGGAGACCAGGACGACGAGGCGGGCGGGACGGGCGGCCACAGGGGACTCTTTCCGTGTTGCGCTGCGACTTTGTGTGGTCGTACAAAAGAATCGCGTCCCCGGATACGGGGAACTCTACGAACGAGACGACCGTCAGCAACGATACCGGCACACAGGTCGGCCCCCACGGGACGGGGGCGTGGCCGGGAGGTAGCGTCTGTGGGCAGGCCCGCACCGGACGGGCCGGACGACGGGCATGACGAGGGGAAGACGTTCACCAGATGCTGGACCGCCGCCGCCGTACGGACCTCCTGTTGCCGCGGGAGCGCCAGTCCACGGACGACAACAACCCCTTCGCGCCGCCGCCGGAGGGCAGGCCCGACCAGCCCTGGCAGCCGCGGCGCCCTGCGAACGACGAGCCCTCGACGTCCGACTCCCCCGACTCGTCGTCCTCCGACGGTGACCGGTCGGGCCGGGGCGGCCAGTGGAGCAGCCGCCAGCCGGGCCGCTCGTCGGGCGGTGGCTTCGGCGGCCGCCCCGGCGGCCAGCAGGACGGCCGACGCGACCCCGAGGGCGGCGGTCCCGGTCCCGGTATGCGCTGGGACCCGACGGACCCGGCCCAGCGCAGGGCGCGCTATGCGCTGCTGTCGGGCATGTGGGCGTTCTTCTTCGCGCTCTTCGACTTCCCGGAGATCGCGCTGCTGCTGGGCTCGCTGGCGGTGTACTGGAGCATCAGCTCGCTGCGCGCGAAGCCGCAGCGTCGGGCGGCGGACGCGGTGATGTCCCCTGCACCGGCTCCCGGAGCCCCGGCCTCGCCGAACAGACCGCAGATCACGGCGGCGGTGAGCGGCCTGGTGATGGCGGGCATCGCGCTGATGATCGTGGCCGCGTCTTTCACGGCACAGCTGGTCTACCGCGACTTCTACACATGCGTGGACGACGCCCTGACGAAGACGGGCCAGCTGGCATGCAACGACCAGCTCCCGAAGCCGCTGCGCGGCGTGATCGGCGTCAAGGAGTAGCACCGCTCAGCGGGCGGCCTGGCACCGGAGGGACACGACGCCGGGCCCCTGGTGAGCGGCCACCTGCGCGTAGGAGGCCACCGGCCCGGGAAACACAACGCCGGCCCCGGGTGACCCGCGACCGCTCCGGCTGCCGCACACCGGGCGCCTGGGCCCGGTTCGGCCACAGGCCGCCGGTGCAGATCCACAGCCGCGTCGGAGGCGATACCGGCCGGAGGGACACAGCCCCAGACCCGGGTGGACCCTTCGACCGCGCCGGAGCCGGAGGCACGGCCACCGGCCGGCTACGCGTCCGGCCCGCCCTCGTCGGCCGCCCCGGGCACCTGCGCACCCGGTTCGGCCGCAGGCCGCCGAGGCACATCCGCAGCCGCGTCGGAGGCGGTACCCGGCCCGGACGGGAGCGGATCTGCCGCCCCTGACATGTCCGAGGCCGCGAGCCGGGCGCCGCCCTCGTCCGCCTTCTGCGAGCCGGACGGCTCCGCGCCTGGCCGTGGGCCGCCCGCGCCCTCGGGCGCATCCGATTCCGCAAGCTGCGCCCCGCCCCCGTCCGCCGGAACGGAGCCGGACGGCTGCGGGTGGGACGTGTCCCGGCTCGAGGGGAAGCCCGAGGCCCACGGGGACGCCGGCAGCACGTCGTACGAGTCGGTGATGTCCTCGTCCGTATCCTCGTCCGTCGCGCCGGGCGCCGAGGTGGTCGGCAGCGTCTCCGACTCGCCCGCTTCCTTCGTACGGCTGCGCAGCCGCCACGCCCGCACGCCCAGCGCCGTCGGTACGCCGATGCCTGCCGTCCAGGCCAGCGATGCGAGGCCCGTCTGCCACCACACCGGACCGAACGCCGCCAGCCGGCCCGCGCCGAGCGGGCCGCCCGCGGCGGCCGTCAGGACAGCCGTCAACGCCGCGCACCCCACCGCCGCGAGCAGCACGCTCAGCGCGGTGTTCCGCAGGCCCCAGGCCGTCTCGGGCGGCCCCAGCCGTGGCGCCGCGGTCCGCAGCGTGAACAGTGCGACCGTGGCGCCCGCGGCCACCGGTACCGCCACCGCCGCCCAGTGCAGCGGGGTCCCGGGTCCCGCGGCCGGGACCGCGGCGAGCAGCGGGAAGGCCGGCAGCGCGGGTGTCCCGGTAAGGGCGAGCGGCGTCACGGTCGCTCCCGTGCCGAGGGCGAAGCCGGGGCCGAGGCCGTACGCCGCGCCCCAGGCCGCCGCGTTCGGCACCAGCGCGAGGGCGAGCAGCAACAGTGCGAGACGGCCCGGCCAGTCCCCCGCGAGCTGCAGGAACGAGTCCTGTGCCGCCTGCGCGTGCCACATCAGGGACGCGGCGACCAGCAGTGCGCCGCCGGCCAGCTGCGCCAGCGCTCCCGCCGCGGCGGACCGCAGGGTGGCGGCCACATCGGGTCGGGCGAGCAGGCTCCGCAGCCGCTCCGGCCGTCGGTCCGGGAGCGGCCCGAGCGGCCTGTCGTACGCCGTCCATGCGCCGCACGCCGCCGCCACTCCGGCCACCAGCGGCACATGGAATGCGGCGCTGGACGGATCCGGCCCGATCGTGCCGCCTGCCGCGTAGAGCGCCACCGGCGCGGCCGCCAGCACGTACCCCACGGTCACGGCGCACACCGCGCCCGTCGGCGAAGGGCTCGGCCGGCCCCCGTGGGGCTCCAGCACGTCGCGTGCGGCTCGGTGTGCGAGCAGCGCGGGCAGCGCGACCAGCAGCAGCGGTACGAGCCCCATCGGTGCCGGAGTGCCGGACAGGGTGTCCGAGCGGACGAGTTCGGTGCCGTGCGCCAGCAGCCACAGCCCTGCGACGACATGCAGCGCACTGCCCGGCCCGCGGTCCGGGAACGGCGAGCTGATCCACATCGCCATGACGAGAACGGCGATCGCGCCGAGCCCCAGACCGGCCGCGGTCGCACCGCGTACGAGGGCCGCGGCCAGGGCGAAGGCCGGCCGGCCTCCCTGGACGACGACCGGGTCCGGCGTGATCGACGGGCTTCGATCGGTCAGTTGGGTCACGCAGCCATGCTGCCAACGACACGCGCTGGAGCCGCGTAACAAGCGATCACCCGTTGTGTCGCTCAATATACGTTTATGTACTTTTTCGCCGAGTGCAGCGCCGCGGGGAGCCCTTCATGACACGGAGCACCACCGACTCCCCGGTCCCCCTGCCGCCCCCAACGGAGCGGCGGCGCCTGCGCGAGGCGAAGGGTCTGAAAGAGGAGCAGGTCGCGGCCGCGATCGGCGTGACACGGACGACGATCAGGTCCTGGGAGACCGGCCGCACCAGCCCTCAGGGCCGCAGACGCGAGTTGTACGCGAAGCTCCTCGCCGCCATCGATGAGGAGTTGTCCGCGGCATCGCCGAATCCCGCTCCCCCGCCGGACGTCCGGCCCGGGCAGCGCTCGCCCGCACGCCCGCGTGTACTGCCCCCCAAGCCTCAGCCCGCGCCGCGCCGTCCGCCGGCGCCCCTGCCCTCGCTGCCCCCGGCGTCGACCCCGGGCGAGGCCTTCGACGCCCTGTACGCGCACGCCGCACCCGCCCTCGTACGCCAGACCTACCTGCTCACCGGCCGCACCGAGCTCTCCCGCGAGTCGGTCGAGCGCGCCTTCCATCTTGCATGGCAGCGCTGGCCCGAGGTCGCCGTCGACCGGGACCCGGTGGGCTGGGTCCGGGCCGTCGCCTACGAGTACGCCATGTCTCCCTGGCACCGTATGCGCCGCGCCCACCGGCATCCGGACAGCCCGCAGGAGACCGGGAACCGGCCCGCGCTGCTCGACGCGCTGCAGGAGCTGCCCCCGCCGTACCGCCGCACACTCCTGCTCTACGACGGGCTGGGCCTGGACCTGCCGGAGACGGCGGCCGAGACCGAGGCGAGCACCCCGGCCGCCGCGAACCGGCTGCTGCACGCGCGGGACGCCGTCGCCGGGCAACTGCCCGAACTCGGCGACCCCGAACTGCTCCAGCAGCAGCTCAGGGCGCTGGCCGGTGCGGTGCCCGTGCCGCGCATGACGCCCGCCGACACAGTACGGGCGACCTGCGAGCGACGGGCAGTGGTGTGGACGCGGGTCGCGGTCGCGGCGACCTCACTGATCGTGGCCGCGACGGCGATCACGCTGATCACCGCTCCCCGGCACTACGAGCGGCCCGTCCCGCCGGGTCAGTGGGTCGAGGGCGTGCCCGCGCCGCATCCCGGCCCGCAGCTGCTCAGCAAGAAGGACAGGACGCTGCGCGACAGACTGAACGCCGAGCCGGCGAAAGGCCCCAACCGGCTGGTCCCGCAGCTCCGCTGACCGTCGCCGCACACAAACGGGTGGGCCCGCCCCCGGTCGTCCGGGAGCGGGCCCACCCGCGATGCCGTGCAGAAGCAGCCGAGAAGCCCGGCCGCCGAGGCTTGGTCAGCTGCCGAGAATGGCGCGCGCCAGCTTGGCCGTCTCGGTCGGCGTCTTGCCGACCTTGACACCGGCGGCCTCGAGGGCCTCCTTCTTCGCCTGGGCGGTGCCGGAGGAGCCGGAGACGATGGCGCCGGCGTGGCCCATGGTCTTGCCCTCGGGCGCGGTGAAGCCCGCGACGTAGCCGACGACCGGCTTGGTGACATTGGCCTTGATGAAGTCGGCCGCACGCTCCTCGGCGTCGCCGCCGATCTCACCGATCATGACGATCAGGTCGGTGTCCGGGTCGGCCTCGAAGGCCGCCAGGGCGTCGATGTGCGTGGTGCCGATGACCGGGTCGCCACCGATACCGACGGCGGAGGAGAAGCCGATGTCACGGAGCTCGTACATCATCTGGTAGGTCAGCGTGCCGGACTTGGACACGAGACCGATGCGGCCGGGCTTGGTGATGTCGCCCGGGATGATGCCGGCGTTGGACTGACCGGGGGTGATCAGACCGGGGCAGTTCGGGCCGATGATCCGGGTCTTGTTGCCCTTGGACGTCGCGTACGCCCAGAAGGCGGCGGAGTCGTGGACCGCGATGCCCTCGGTGATCACGACGGCCAGCGGGATCTCGGCGTCGATCGCCTCGACGACGGCGGCCTTGGCGAAGGCCGGCGGCACGAAGAGGACGGAGACGTTGGCGCCCGTCTTCTCCATCGCCTCGGCGACGGAGCCGAAGACCGGTACCTCGGTGCCGTCGAAGTCGACGGACGTTCCGGCCTTGCGCGGGTTCACGCCGCCGACGATGTTGGTGCCGTCGGCCAGCATGAGCTTGGTGTGCTTCATGCCGGTGGCGCCGGTCATGCCCTGGACGATGACCTTGCTGTCCTTGTTGAGGAAGATAGCCATGGTTCTACAGTCCCTCTTCCCTTACTTCGCAGCAGCGGCGAGCTCGGCGGCCTTGTCGGCCGCGCCGTCCATGGTGTCCACGCGCTGCACGAGCGGGTGGTTGGCGTCGGAGAGGATCCTGCGACCCAGCTCCGCGTTGTTGCCGTCGAGGCGGACGACCAGCGGCTTGGTGACCTCTTCGCCCTTGTCGGCGAGCAGGGCCAGAGCCTGGACGATGCCGTTGGCGACCTCGTCGCATGCGGTGATGCCACCGAAGACGTTGACGAAGACGGACTTGACGTCCGGGTCGCCGAGGATGATCTCCAGGCCGTTCGCCATCACCTGTGCGGAGGCGCCGCCACCGATGTCGAGGAAGTTGGCCGGCTTGACGCCACCGTGGTTCTCACCAGCGTAGGCGACGACGTCGAGGGTCGACATGACCAGACCCGCGCCGTTGCCGATGATGCCGACCTCGCCGTCGAGCTTGACGTAGTTGAGGTTCTTGGCCTTGGCGGCGGCCTCGAGCGGGTTGGCCGCGGCCTTGTCCTCGAGAGCCGCGTGCTCGGGCTGACGGAAGTCGGCGTTCTCGTCGAGGGACACCTTGCCGTCGAGCGCGATGACGCGGCCGTCGGCGACCTTGGCCAGCGGGTTGACCTCGACGAGGAGCGCGTCCTCCTCGATGAAGGTCTTCCACAGGGTGACGAGGATGTCGGCGACCTGGTCGGCGACCTCGGCCGGGAACTTCGCCTGGGCGACGATCTCGGCGGCCTTCTCCTTGCTGACGCCCTCGTTGGCGTCGACCGGGACCTTCGCGAGGGCCTCGGGGTTCTCCTCCGCGACGACCTCGATCTCCACGCCGCCCTGGACGGACGCCATGGCGAGGAAGGTGCGGTTGGTGCGGTCGAGGAGGTACGAGACGTAGTACTCCTCGGCGATCTCCGGAGCGGTCTCCGCGATCATCACCTTGTGGACCGTGTGGCCCTTGATGTCCATGCCGAGGATGTCCGCCGCACGAGCGACGGCCTCGTCCGGGGTGGCGGCCAGCTTCACGCCGCCGGCCTTGCCACGGCCGCCGACCTTGACCTGGGCCTTGACGACCGAACGGCCGCCCAGACGCTCGGTCGCCTCGCGCGCCGCCTCAGGCGTGTCGATGACTTCACCGGCCAGCACCGGTACACCGTGCTTGGCGAAGAGGTCCCTCGCCTGGTACTCGAACAGGTCCACGCGCGTCCGTCCCTTTTCTACTGATCGCGGTTCGTTGTCTGCGTGGGCGTGCCGCTGAGGGCAACGTGACGGCACTGTCACAAGGGAGGCACACACGGTGTCCGTGGGCGCGGCATGTCCGCCTGGCAGGTTATCCCCGCAGCACACGGGTCCCTAAATCACAGGTCACACCTGAGCGGTGATTACAGTCACAGACCGCGACCTGATCATGCGCGAGGAGAGGCGGCCTCCTGGGGTTCGAAGGCCGCCCCTCACACCTCCGGCACGGCCGACCGCGCCGGAGTAATGCCTGGTCAGTGACCGGTCAGCGCCTGGAGGGCGTCACCCGGAGACTGCTCAGATGCTGACTGTACGTGCTCAGATGCCGTAGGGCATGTAGCTGGGGGTCACATCGGACACCACGCCCTGCGCGCCCGTGACGGCGTTGCCGGTGAGCGGGGCGGCGTCACCCGTGACGCCCCCGGTGACCCCCTGGGCGAACGGCTGCACCTCGGAGACGACACCGCCCGCGAAGGGCTGCACATCGGCGCTCACACCCTGGACGAGACCGGTGGCGCTGGTGCCGACGCCGTACGTGACCGGCTGGACGTGATCGACGACGGTCTCGACCAACGGGTACACCGCGCCGACGACCCCGCCGGCGAACGGCTGCACCTCGGAGACCACACCACCGGCGAACGGCTGCACCTCAGACACCACACCACCGGCGAAGGGGGTCACCTCGGAGACGACGTCCTGCGCGAGGACACCGACGTCACCGACCGCCTGGCCGGCGACCGGCACGACACCGGAGACGGCGGTGGCCACGACGGGCGGCAGAACGGCCTGGCCGGTCTCGTCGGCGATCGGGCCCGAGGCGGCGACGAGGCGCTGGGCCTCTGCGCCGGCCGAGCCCGGGGCCTGCTGCAGCTCCGGCGCGAACGCGGAGAGCGGTCCGAAGAGGTAGTCGATCTCCTCGCGGGCGTCCTGCTGCGTGTCCTCGACGACCGGGACCTGGACGTCCGCGGCGGAGGGGAGCTGCGCGTCGGCGACGGACGGGAGCTGCGCGTCGGCGACGGACGGGAGCTGGATGTCCTCCAGGCGCGGGTCGTCGGGAATCTGGCCCCGCACCCCGGCCGCGGTGTCCGCGACCTGCGTGCTGACGTCCTCGGCACCGGCCGTGACGTCGTCGATCACGTCGGCGGCCTGGTCGGGCGTGGCGAGCGGCACGGAGACGGGCAGCTCGTCGGCGCTGGCCGCGGCGGTCCCGAGGGCCCACATACCGGTGGCGGTGGCGGCGACGGCTATGGAACGGCGGATGTTCTTGTGCATGCTTGCGTCAGATCCTTCGAATTGTCTCGGCTGTCCGGAGATATCCGGTGTGGCGGGCAGACCTGTCCCACCCCCGCGTGGCAGGTCAAGGCGGGGAAAGGGCTGCCCTAGCCGGGGAATTCGAGAATGTCGCGCGGCCTGTCGCGGGTCGGCGGCTCGGCGGCCACCCAGCGGGGGTCGCCGGCGAACACACCCGGCGACCCGTACGACAACGTGGCCGCCTGGTGGTCTCCCATACGGAAGGTGTGGGACTCGCCGGAGTGCGGGACGGTGCCCTGCCGGGAGTTGCAGGGAGCGAACGGCTCAGGTGCGTGCGTAGGGTCCGGACGGACCTCACCCGGCTGCGGTCCGCGCGCCGCGCCGTCGTGGCGACCGGCAGCGGTGGAGGCATCGGGAACGTACGTGGCTGCCACGGCAGCGCTGCGTGCCGCCGCCCTGCTGTCGTCGGAGGAGGCGTCGGCGCGCGACGGAGCGGCCGAACCGGCGACGGTGCCTGTCGCCGGTGCCGGGCCGTCACCCGGGTTTGTGGCGTCGGCGCCCGCGGAGGGCGGGTCGACGGGGAGGCCCGGGACGTCACCGCCGGGCGGTTGCGGCCCAGGCAGCACCTCGCCCAGGGGCGCGGCGATGTCGCGTGCGGCAGCCGTGACGGGCCGGGCCACCTCGCCCAGCGAGGTGGCGGGGTCCGCGGCCACCTCGCGCAGTTCGCGTACCGGAGCGGAGTCTGCGATGTCCGCACCGGCTCCCGCTGCCCACGTCTCCGCCTCCGCAGCGGCCACTGCGGCCTGCGCCCGGACGTGCGGTGCAGGGGACTCGGCAGCCTCCGCCTGGCCGGCGAAGAGGAAACCGATCGTCAGCAGCCCACCGAGGAAGAGCATCACGTGCAGCGCGCGCGACCCGGCGACCGCCCGGCGCAGTGCGCACAGGACGGCTGCTGGACGAGCAGCTGCGACGGTCATGGTGGAGGATGCCTTCCCGGACGGCCCCGGCCGGCGGACGCCGGCCTTCCGCGGGGATCGGGCACGATGCTCGCACGAGCCTCCGGGGGGCACGCAAGTCCTGCGTTACTGATGGGTCACCATGTCCGGTATGGGCAGGGGCCGCTTCTCGATGGCGGCCGCCATGACATCCGGGAAGAGATCGGGCGTACAGGCGAACGCCGGGGCACCGAGCGCCGCGAGGGCCGCCGCGTGCTCACGGTCGTACGCGGGCGTTCCTTCGTCGGAGAGCGCCAGCAGTGCGACGAACTGCACACCCGAGGCCTTCATCGCCGCGACCCGCTTGAGCATTTCGTCCCGGATACCGCCTTCGTAGAGGTCGCTGATGAGGACGACGACGGTGTCGGCGGGGCGGGTGATCTGCGACTGGCAGTATGCGAGCGCCCTGTTGATGTCGGTACCGCCGCCCAGCTGGGTGCCGAACAGCACGTCGACCGGATCGTCGAGCTGGTCGGTGAGGTCGACGACGGCAGTGTCGAAGACGACGAGGCGGGTGGCGATGGAGCGCATCGAGGCGAGGACCGCGCCGAACACGGAGGCATAGACGACGGATGCGGCCATCGATCCGGACTGGTCGATGCAGAGCACCACGTCCTTCTTGACGGACTGGGAGGCGCGTCCGTAACCGATGAGCCGCTCGGGCACGACGGTGCGGTGCTCCGGCAGATAGTTCTTCAGGTTGGCCCGGATCGTCCGGTCCCAGTCGATGTCCCGGTGGCGCGGGCGGTTGATCTTCGCCGAGCGGTCGAGCGCGCCCGTCAGCGTGGACCGGGTGCGGGTGGCCAGCTTCTTCTCCAGCTCCTCGACGACCTTGCGGACCACGGCCCTGGCCGTCTCCTTGGTCGTCTCCGGCATCGCCTTGTTGAGCGAGAGCAGTGTGCCGACGAGATGGACGTCCGCCTCGACGGCCTCCAGCATCTCCGGCTCCAGCAGGAGGGTGGACAGACCGAGCCGGTCGATCGCGTCGCGCTGCATGACCTGGACGACGGAACTGGGGAAGTACGTCCGGATGTCGCCGAGCCAGCGCGCGACGGAGGGCGCGGACGCCCCGAGGCCTGCGGAGCGGCTGCCGCCACGGTCCGCGGAGCCGGGTCGGGTCCCGTAGAGGGAGGTCAGGGCGTCGTCCATCGCCGCGTCCGGGCCGGCCAGGGTGCAGCCCGTGCCGTCGGCTCCGGACTCGCCGCCCAGCACGAGCCGCCAGCGCCGCAGCCGCTCGTCGTGCTCGGTCGGTGTCATCGGGCCACCCCCGCCGGGTCGTTGTCATGGATCGGTTGGTCGAGGTCGCTGCCGGCCGGGTCCTGGCCTGCGAGGTCCGTGCCGGTGCGGTCCGTGGCAGCAAGGGACTCGCCTGCCTGGTCGTCGCCGGGCAGGTTGTTGCCTTCCTGGTCGTGCCCGGCCCGCTCGTTTCCGGCCGTCTCGCTTCCGGCACGCACGCCCGCTGCCGACTCGTGTATGCCGAGCAGCAGATGCAGCACGGGCAGCATGGCGTCCGCCCGCGCCTCGTCCAGGCCGGGCCCGAAGCCCGGCATCGCGGACCGGTCCAGCGCAGGACCGGCCGTCGCCGCGGGTCCACGTGCGACGAGCTCCCCGAGGGTGCGGCGCACGCCCGGTTCGTAGGCGGAGAACGTGCGGCGCAGCAGCGGCAGTACATCGGTGAAGGCGTTCGTGGGCACGCCTGCGAGCCAGGCGTCGACGAGCCCGAGGAGCCGTTCGTCGTGGACCAGGAGCAGACCGCCCCCCGAGGCGCCCCCGACGAACCCCTCGATCCATGCCGCCGCATCGGCGGGCTCCGTGCCCGGCGAGAGCGCGAGGGCCATCAGCCGTGCGGCCTCGTCCTCCTCGAGCCGCCCGTCGTCCAGCAGCAGCCGTGCCGCGCGGCCGCGTATCACGCCGGGGACGGTGTCGCGGTCGGCGAGCCTGCGCAGCACCGAGCTCCAGCGCTCGCCCAGCTCGCCGGTCCCGGGCAGCAGTCCGATCGCGTGGTGAACGCCGTCGATGTGGCCGCGCATCTCCGCCGCGCCGTCCGCGTCGAGCGCGGTGCAGGCGGGCGGCAGTCCGACACAGATCCGCTCGGCGATCCCGGCGGCGACCTCTCCGAGCGCGGCCGTGTCGGTGGCGCGCACATCGCCGTACCGCAAGGAGCGGGCAAGGGCGGGCAGGGCCTGAGCGAGATGGCCCACGTCGGCGTCCAGCGCGGCGCGGTCGGCCAGCGCCTTCATCACCACGGGCAGCGCGTCGGGCAGGCCGGCCAGCAGGCAGTGCTCGGCGAGTGCGGTGACCTCGCCGAGCGCGGTGGCCGTGAGGGCCAGCGACTCGGCCTTCGCCGTGGCGGCGGAGAGCACGGTGGTGCCCCAGACTCCGGCCTCGGCGATCTGGACGGACAGCTCGGGCTCCCAGCGCAGCCGCCAGCTCTCCCGGAACGTGCCCGTGCTTCCCCGTCCCGCGACGGGCTCCCCCCAGCCGACGCCGAGCAGACGCAGCCGGTGCAGCAGCCGGCTCTTGGCCGCGTCCGTCTCCTTGCGCAGATCCAGGTCCAGCTCGCGCTCCAGGGCCTCGGGCTTGAGCCGCAGACTGCGCTGCAGCCGGGTCAGATCGCGCTGAAGGGGTACGGCGGGCGCGGTGTCCGGCACTTCACCGAGCACATCACCGATGACGAGCCGGTCGCGGACGAGATCGAGCGGCACATCGGAACCGTCGCACATGACGGCCCGTACGGCGTCGATGGTCTCGCCCAGTCCGGCGAGCGGCCGCCCTCGCATGACGGCGAGTGTCTCGGCGAGCCGGACCGCCTCGATGACATGGGCGGACGACACCATCCGGTCCTCGTCGCGCAGCAGGCCCGCGACCTTGGTCATCCACCGCTCGACGGGCCGGTCGGGCGCGCCGAACAGGTGCCCGTACCAGCCGGGCGAGTCGATGCCCGCGCCGTAGCCTCGCCCGGAGGGTGACCCGAGCCGGGCGAGCCGGCGGTGCGTCCAGGGCACCCAGGTCATCTCCGTCCTGACTTTCGGCAGCCCTTTGAGGAGTGCGCGGTCGGCGGCGACGGTGGTCCTCTCCTCGAGCGCGGGCACATGCCAGGCGCCGCAGACGACTGCCACACCGTCCCCGAACTCCTTGCGGGCCGCCCTCAGTTGGAGGCGCATATGGGCCTCCCGAACGAGATCCCGGTCGCGACCGCCGTGGCCGTACCCCTCCCGCAGTGCCGTCATCGCCTCGCCGAGCGCGGCGAACGGCGCGAAGGGATCCGTGACGTCTGCCGGGGTACCTCTCCCGGCTGCCGGGAGAGGCGTCACCGCCGTCCCGGCCGCGGGCGCGGTCCGGGACCCGGTGCCCCGATGCTCGACGACGTCCTCCCACCAGCGCTCCGGGTCGTCGTACCCCGCGGCCCCGGCGAGCACGGCGATCGGGTCGATGTGCAGCCCGTCGCTGCCCGCCTCGTCCGGCGCGGGTGCGCCCGGACCCACGCTGCCGGGGTCGGCACCGGGCTGCCCGGCCGATGTCCCGTCAGGCCCCTCCGACCCCTCCGGCCGGTCGGGCGGCGGGGCCGCGCGCCGGGCTTCCTCGTGCGCGGCGAGCGCGAGCGAGTGCGCTGCGGGCAGGTCGATGAACCGAACGGGAACCTCGTGCGCCAGCGCCCAGCGGATCGCGACCCATTCCGGCGAGAACTCCGCCAGCGGCCAGAACGCCGCCCGGCCCGGATCGTCCACGGCATGCGCGAGCAGCGCGACCGGCGGGCGCATCTGCTCGTCGGCCGCGAGCGCGAGCAGCCCGTCCCCCTCGGGCGGCCCCTCGACCAGCACGGCCGCGGGCGAGGCCGCGTCCAGCGCGGCCCGTACCGCCCGGGCGGAGCCCGGCCCGTGGTGGCGGACGCCGAGCAGCAGCGGCCCTGTCATACGCTCACCTCGCGGCAGGCCCGGTAGAAGGCCTTCCAGCCGTCCCGCTCGCGCACCACCGTCTCCAGGTACTCCTGCCAGATGACGCGGTCGGCCGCCGGGTCCCGCACGACGGCGCCGAGGATGCCGGCCGCCACGTCACCCGGGCGCAGTATCCCGTCACCGAAGTGCGCTGCCAGCGCCAGCCCGTTGGTGACGACGGAGATGGCCTCGGCCGTCGACAGCGTCCCGGAAGGAGGCTTGATCTTGGTACGGCCGTCGGTGGACACGCCGTCCCTCAACTCCCGGAAGACCGTGACCACCCGGCGGATCTCCTCCAGTCCCTCCGGCGCGGCAGGCAGATCGAGCGATCGTCCTATCTGGTCGACGCGCCGTGACACGATGTCGACCTCGGCGTCCGGGGTCGCGGGCAGCGGGAGCACGACCGTGTTGAACCGGCGGCGCAGCGCGCTGGACAGGTCGTTGACCCCGCGGTCGCGGTCGTTGGCCGTGGCGATGAGATTGAACCCGCGGACCGCCTGCACCTCCTGCCCCAACTCCGGCACGGGCAGCGTCTTCTCGGACAGGATCGTGATCAGCGTGTCCTGCACGTCGGCGGGGATGCGTGTGAGCTCCTCGACACGTGCGGTCATGCCTTCGGACATGGCGCGCATGACCGGACTCGGCACGAGCGCGTCACGGCTGGGTCCGTGCGCCAGCAGCTGCGCATAGTTCCAGCCGTAGCGGATCGCCTCCTCGGGCGTGCCCGCCGTGCCCTGCACCAGCAGGGTCGAGTCGCCGCTGACAGCGGCGGCGAGATGCTCGGACACCCATGTCTTGGCAGTGCCGGGCACGCCGAGCAGCAGCAGCGCCCGGTCGGTGGCGAGGGTGGTGACGGCGACCTCGACGATCCGGCGCGGCCCCACGTACTTGGGTGTGATCACCGTCCCGTCGGACAGCGTGCCGCCGAGCAGATAGGTCGCGACCGCCCACGGCGACATCCGCCAGTTCACCGGACACGGGCGGTCGTCGACCGCGGCGAGCGCCTTCAGCTCATCGGCGAAAGCGTCCTCGGCGTGCGGTCGCAGGACTTCGGTTCCGGTCGCTGCGCCGATTTCGGACACGGTCATGGATCCCCCTCCAGATCGTTCGACCCGATGTGTGATCCACGGTGCACCATGCCACTGACAATCGACCTCGGCGATCACATCACAGCAGGTCAGAACCGTTGTCAGTGCAGGGCCTTAGCGTCGTTCCCATGCTGCGATCACACGGGGAAGAGCCCCCGCACCCCACGGAGCAGGGGCTGCGCTGGACGTCGGAACAGGTGCTGGCACTGGCTCCTGACGACGCATCACGCAAAGCGGGAAACAAACTCGGCACGGCCGGACCGTGGTCCGGCGCGGGCACCACCGGCTCGGGTGCCGTGTGGGGCCTGTGCAAGGGCAGCGGCAGCAAGCCCTATCAGACGGTGGTGGACACCAAGGGCCCCGCGTACAAATGCAGTTGCCCGAGCCGGAAGTTCCCGTGCAAGCACGCGCTGGGACTGCTGCTGCTGTGGGCGGCGGACGCGCAGGCCGTGCGGACCGTGCAGGACTCCGACGTCCCGGACTGGGCCGAGGAGTGGCTGGCAGGGCGCAGAAAGCGCGATGAGGCCAGGCAACAGAACGGTGCGGGGACAGGGACGCCTGCCAAGAACGCGGATCCCGACGCCGCCCGGCGCCGCGCCGAGCAGCGGGCGAGCCGGATCACGGCGGGCGCCACCGAGCTGGAGCAGCGGCTGTCCGATCTGCTGCGCGGGGGACTTGCCGCGGCCGAGCAGTCCGGATACGGGCTCTGGGAGGAGACCGCGGCCCGCATGGTCGACGCGCAGGCGCCCGGGCTGGCGGGCCGGGTCCGCGAGTTGGGCGCGATACCCGGCTCCGGCCCGGGCTGGCCGGTGCGCCTGCTGGAGGAGTGCGCGCTGATCCATCTGCTGAACTCGGCCTGGCTGGGCCGCCGGCGGCTGCCCGAAGCGCTGGCTGCGACGGTGCGGACCCGCGTGGGGCTCACCGCGCCGGCCGCCGGACCGCCCGTCCGTGACGACTGGCTGATCCTGGCCCAGTACGACACGTCGGACGGCAAGCTCACCACCCGCCGGATCTGGCTGTACGGGCGGGAGACCGGCCGCACCGTGCTGCTGCTGTCCTTCGGGGTGGCGGGCCGCTCACCGCAACAGGCGCTGCCGGTGGGACTGACGATCGACGCGGAGGTCGTGCCGTACGGGGGCGCGGGGCAGTTGCGGGCGGACCTGGGCACGCAGTTCGGCGGACCGGCGCCCCTCGGTGCGCCCCCGCCGGGCGGACCGGCGGTGTCGGCCGTCGAGGTGTACGGGCAGGCCCTGCGGGACGACCCCTGGCTGGACTCCTGGCCGGTGACGCTGCACGGCGTCGTACCCGTCCCGGACGGCGACGGGTGGCAACTGGCGGACGCGGACGGGAAGTCCGCGCTCCCCGTCACAGCTGCGGCCCTCTCCCGTCCTGGGCTGTGGAAGCTCGTGGCGCTCTCCGGCGGCCGTCCGGTCACGGTCTTCGGCGAGTTCGGTCACCAGGGCTTCGCGCCGCTCACGGCCTGGCCGGAGGACGGCTCGGAGACGGTCCCGCTCATCTGACGACAAGGCTCATGACCAGTGAAGGAGGCATCATGACCGCCACCACCGGCGCATCACCGTGGGAGGAGCTCGTCACTGCGGCGCTTCTCGGCACCGACCGCCGCACCCCGCCGGCCGCTCTGACGCCCCCGGGCAAGGACGCTCCGGTCGGCCTGCTCGACGCCGCCGCGCTGCACACCGTACGGCGACGGGCAGGTCTGCAGCCCGCGGCTGCCGCCGCCCGGCCGGAACCCGCACCGCACGACGGTCGCCCTGCACTGCCCGCGCCGGCCCGGCGGCGGCTCGCCCAGCTGCTCGCCGACCGGTCCGCGCCGTCGGGCGGCGGCCGCCGGGGTACCGCTCCGGATCTGACCGAGCTGCTCCCCCAGTGGCTGGCCGCCGCCAACGAACGCGGCTTCCAGGCGCCGCCTTCCGTCCTGCCGGCGCTGCTCGACGCGGCCCGGGCACGTACCGATCTGCGGCCGCAGGCCCTCGCCTTCGCCGGGGCGCGCGGGCTGTGGCTCGCCCGGCTCAACCCGGAATGGAAGTTCGCCCTGCGCGGCGGATCGGCCGGCTCCGCACTGCCCGACCGGGACGACGCGGAGGCAGTGGGACGGCTGTGGGAGGAGGGACTGTTCGCCGAGCGGGTCGCCCTGCTGGCCGCCCTGCGGGCCCATGACGCGCACAGCGCGCTGTCGCTGCTCGGCTCGACCTGGGCCACGGAGCGGGCGGAGGACCGGCTCATGTTCCTCGACTCGCTCCGCACGGGGCTGTCCGACGCGGACGAGACCTTCCTGGAACAGGCCCTGTCCGACCGCAGCCGAAACGTCCGGGCGACGGCGGCCGAGCTGCTCTCCGCCCTGCCGGGCTCGGCGTTCGCCGGGCGGATGGCGGCGCGGGCGGCGTCCTGTGTCTCCCTGGACCGCGGGGACGACGCGGGCGCGGTGATCACGGTGGAGGCCCCGCACGAATGCGATGCGGACATGCAGCGTGACGGTGTGGTGGCGACACCGCCTTCGGGCCGGGGCGAACGCTCCTGGTGGCTGGGCCAGTTGGTGGAGTCCGCCCCGCTGTCCGTCTGGCCCGGCCGGCTCGGGGGGCGCACGGCGGAGCAGATCGTCGCACTGCCGGTGGCCGACGACTGGGGCGACGAGCTGCATGCGGCGTGGTGCCGGGCGGCGGTGCGGCAGGGTGACGCGGCCTGGTCCCGCGCCCTGCTCGGCCCACCCGCGACCCCGCCTGCGACCGGTCCCGGCACGACGTCACTGGCCGAACGGTCCAAGCTGCTCGCGACACTGCCGGCGGACGAGCGGGCGGACTGGGTCGCGCGGTTCATCGCGGCCCACGGGCTGTCGGAAGCGTTCCAGCTCCTCGGCGTCTGCGCGGTGCCGTGGGCAGAGCCGCTGGGCCGCTCGGTGGTCGACGCGCTCGACATCGCGCGCGACGCGGGCAGCTATCCGTGGAGCTTCAGCGGGGTGATGGGCCTGGCGGAGCGGTGCCTGGACCCGGCCGAGGCCCGCCGCCTGGAAGTCCTGACGGCCACCCCGGACGAACAGGAGGACGCCTCGCCCGGTGCCGGAGGCTACTGGTCGGAGGCATTCCAGCGCCTGGTCTCGACGCTGACGCTCCGCGCGACGATGCACGTGGAGCTGAACGGGGCCGGCTGAGGAATCTCCGGGCCCCCGGAGCGGCCCACGTCACCCGGACGGACCAGGCAGGCCCGGGGCGCAGCCCCAAGGACGGACGCAAACGGACCGGTCCGCCCCCGGGTGACGCGTGCCCCGGGGGCGCCCTGCACACGGACCGGGCAGGCCGGGTCGGGCCACCCCGCTGTCGCGCCCTCGAGGGCTACGCGTCAGCGGCTTCGCGGACGTTCGCGTTGACCCAGTCGACGATCGACACCGTCGTGGCCCCCGGCGTGAAGATCTCCGCCACGCCGATCTCCTTCAGCGGCGCGATGTCCGCCTCGGGGATGATGCCGCCGCCGAAGACCTTGATGTCCTGGGCGTCGCGCTCCTTGAGGAGCTCGATGACCTTGGCGAACAGCGTGTTGTGCGCTCCGGAGAGGATCGAGAGGCCGATCGCGTCGGCGTCCTCCTGGATCGCGGTGTCCACGATCTGCTCGGGGGTCTGGTGAAGCCCCGTGTAGATGACTTCCATGCCGGCGTCACGCAGCGCACGCGCGATCACCTTGGCGCCGCGATCGTGGCCGTCAAGACCCGGCTTGGCCACCACCACGCGGATCGGACCGGTCACACCCATCACTGCCTCCATACCCACACACCGACTGCGCCGCCACGGGCAGACGCGGAGAGTGAACGAACGTTATCGCCAGAAGTCCAGCATCCCGCAACCGGCCGTTTCGCGGTGGTCGGCGAGGGGGAAATCACACCTGGGACATTTTCATAGCGCGCCGTATCGGCACCAGGCGTCCCACACGCCCGCAGGCACGGCGCAAAGGGGAGCCGCCACAGGTCCACTCCAGGTCGCCGTACCACCGTGCCGACAGCCGCACGGCACGGTGGTACGGCACCGCCGTCGACCTCGCAAGCACCCCATGAGGGCACACGGGGGACGGAGCCGTCTCCCGCGTGCCGTTCAGGAGGTCGGCCATGAAGGTTCTGCCCTTCAACGTTCCGTGCTTCAACCTTCGCGTCTCGGCCGCACTGTTGCGCGCCACCGCCCTTGAGCTGGCCATTCTTGCCGCGCATCTGCTCCTCTACCCCTCCGGGCTCACCCCCGAGCGCCCCGTGCGCCGGAAGGGGAGGCTCGCGGCGGATCCCGGGCCCGACGCCGCACGGGTCCTGGGCACGGCCACGGCGGTTCCGGTCGTCCTCCTCCACGGCTTCATCGACAACCGCTCCGTCTTCGTCCTGCTGCGCCGCTCCCTCGTCGGCCCCGGCCGACGCCACGTCGAGTGCCTCAATTACTCCCCCCTCACCCGCGACGTCCGCACCGCGGCCGAGCTGCTGGGCCGCCACATAGAAGAGATCTGCATCCGCACGGGGCACCACGAGGTCGACATCGTCGGGCACAGCCTCGGCGGCCTCATAGCGCGGTACTACGTCCAGCGCCTCGGTGGTGACCAGCGCGTCCGCACGCTCGTCACTCTCGGTACCCCGCACTCCGGCACCACCGTGGCGCCCCTCGCCGGCGCGCACCCGGTCGTGCGGCAGATGCGGCCCGATTCCCCGGTGATCGAGGAGCTGCGCAGTCCCGCCCCGGGCTGCCGCACGCGCTTCGTGTGCTTCTGGAGCGATCTCGACCAGATCATGGCCCCGATCGAGACGGCCTGCATCGACCACCCGGATCTCATCGTGGAGAACGTGCGGGTCAGCGGAATCGGGCATCTCGCGCTGCCGGTGCACCCTGCCGTCGCGGCCCGCATCCGCCAGACCCTCGATGCCGAGGAGTCGGCCACGGGCGACTCGGGCGCAGTCTCCGTCGCCTGATCCACTCCTCGGAGCGGGCGTCGAGACATCGAACATTTCTCGAACGTAGGGCCAAAGCTCTGCCCACACCCCGCCGAAAGGCGGCCGAATGCCCGTTTCCTGCTTGCCTGGTTCCCGCTGAAGATTGTCGCCGTCGCGTACCGCCGGGTACAGTCGCGCCACTGCTTTCCCCTGGAGCCCCGCCTTGCGGTGGTTCCGGACACTGGTCCTGCTGCCGAGGCGAGAGAGAAGTTGGTGAACGACCAGCACGCCCACGCCGGATACAACGGCTACGCCGCCGGCAGCTTCGACTCCGACCCGCTCTTCGGCGCCCTTCCGGGCAGTTACGAAGCGGGCCACAGCAGCCAGTACGACTCGACCCAGTGGGACGCCGGATCGCACCAGTCCACGGGTTACGACGCCTACGCGTCGCCGCAGCAGGCCCAACAGCCGCAGTACGACCAGCAGTACGACACCACCGGCCAGTGGGACGCCGGCGCCTGGAACCAGGGCGCGCACACCGGCCAGTACGAGACGGCCGCGGCCACGTTCGCCTATGACGCGACCGGCCACTGGGCCTCACCGGGCTACGACACCGGCGCCTACGACGCCACCGCCTGGAACTCCGCCGGGGCCACCGGCACGACGGACGCGTTTGTACCCCAACAGTTCACGCCGGAGCACGAGTTCGTCCCGGCCGGGGGCTATGACACGACCGGCTACGAGGCCGCCGGGTACGAGACGGCAGGCCAGGAGACCGGCTACGACAGCGGTTACGAGGCGGGTTACGACACCGCGGCCGAGTTCCAGGGCACGGAGCCCGAGGGCACGGAGTTCGAGAGCAGCGACTTCACGGACACCGACTTCCGAACGGACGCCGACCTCCAGGGCGACACGGACCAGGAAACGGACACCGACCCGGCAGCCTCGTACGACTACGACCACGAGTACGCGTACGAAGACCACGAGTACGCGTACGAAGCCGCTGCCGAGACCGCAGAAGAGTCCGCCGCCGAGCCGGAGAACGAGCTCGACGTCGAAGACGAACACGACGCCCCCACCCGGACCGTGGCCGCCGCCGTTCCCTCGGCGTCCGTCACGCCCCGCCCGGTCCGCCGCTCCGGCGGCAGCCGCGGCCGCCGCCGTACGCCCGCCAAGCGCTCCGCCCTGCTGACCGTTGCCGTGCCTTCCGCCTGCGTGATGGGCGTCGCCGGAATCGCCGCCGCATCGGTCAGCGACATCGGCGGCGACACCAAGGACGACAGCACCGCCAACCTGGCGGCCGCCGACCCGTCGTCCGTCAAGCAGATCGCCGCCAACAGCAAGATGGACACGCAGCTCGCCGCACTCAGCGCCGATGCCCGCGACTTCGGTGACCGTGCCTCGCGCACCCAGGAACGCCTCGATCTCAAGGCGCGCCAGGCGGCGGAGAAGCAGAAGCGCGCGGAGGAGGCGGCACGGCGCGAGGCCCTGCGCCCCAAGTTCGTCGTTCCGGTCAAGCAGGACGGCCTCAGCGCGTACTACGGCCAGTCCGGCGTCAACTGGATGTCAGTGCACACCGGTATCGACTTCCCCGTCCAGTACGGCACCGAGGTCATGGCCGCCACCGACGGCACCGTGCGCACCCAGTGGAACAGCGCCTACGGCAACATGGCGATCGTGACCGCCGCCGACGGCACCGAGACCTGGTACTGCCACCTCAGCACCACCAAGATCCGCTCCGGCACGGTCAAAGCCGGTGACGTGATCGCCTATTCGGGCAATTCGGGCAACTCCACCGGCCCGCACCTGCACTTCGAGGTTCGCCCGGGCGGCGGCTCGGCGATAGACCCGCTGCAGTGGCTGCGTTCGCACGGCCTGAACCCGTCGTAACGGCCTGAACCCGACGTAATCGAATCCGGGCCTGCAAAAACCCGTCCCGACGAGCCGTCCCCGAAATCCGGCGGAGCTGCCCCGGAGGACAGCCCCGGCCCTCTCGGTTCAGAGCTTATCGACCGGCGCGTACCGCAGCAGGAGCCGCTTCGGCTTGGTGTCCCCGAAGTCGATCGTCGCCTGTGCGTCGGCACCCGACCCCATCACCGCTACGACGGTCCCCAGACCGAACTGGTCGTGCGTGACGCGGTCGCCCACCGACAGCGCGATCACCGGCTTGTCGGTCGTGCGCCGCGTGGCGAAACCGGAGGCACCCCCGCGCGAGCGAGCGGACGAGAGCGACGACGCGATGCCCGACGTGGGCCCGGCGGGTGCGGCCATCGGCCCTGTGCGCTTCCAGTCCAGGTGCCGGCCGGGGATCTCCTCGAGGAAGCGTGACGGCGGGTTGTACGAGGGCTGGCCCCAGGCGCTCCGCATGGTCGAACGCGTCAGGTACAGGCGCTCGCGGGCTCGCGTGATGCCGACGTACGCCAGCCGGCGCTCCTCCTCCAGCTCCTTCGTCTGGCCCAGCGACCGCATGTGCGGGAAAACGCCGTCCTCCATGCCGGTGAGGAACACGACGGGGAACTCGAGGCCCTTGGCGGTGTGCAGCGTCATCAGCGTGATGACCCCCGTGCCTTCCTCGTCCTCGTCCGGGATCTGGTCGGAGTCGGCGACGAGTGCCACCTGCTCCAGGAACTCGGCGAGGGTGCCGGTGCCCTCCTCCTCGCCGCGCGCCTGCTCGAACTCGAGAGCCACGGCGGCCAGTTCCTGGAGGTTCTCGATCCGGGTCTCGTCCTGGGGGTCGGTCGATGCCTGCAGCTCGGCGAGATAGCCGGTGCGCTCCAGTACGGCCTCGAGGACGGTGGCGGGCCCTGCGCCGGACTCGACGACCGTACGCAGTTCCTCCATCAGCACGTTGAACCGTTTGACGGCGTTGGCGGAACGGGCCGCCATGCCGTACGCCTCGTCCACGCGCCGCAGGGCCTGCGGGAAGGTGATCTTCTCGCGCAGCGCCAGCGCGTCGATCATCGCCTCGGCGCGCTCGCCGATGCCGCGCTTGGGCACGTTGAGGATGCGGCGCAGCGGGACGTTGTCCTCCGGGTTGGCCAGGACGCGCAGATACGCGAGTACGTCCCTGACCTCCTTGCGCTCGTAGAAGCGCACTCCGCCGACGACCTTGTACGGCAGTCCGACGCGGATGAAGATCTCCTCGAAGACACGGGACTGGGCGTTCGTCCGGTAGAAGACGGCGACGTCGCCGGCCTTCGCCTCCGCGTTGTCGGTCAGCCGGTCGATCTCGTCGGCGACGAACTGGGCCTCGTCGTGCTCGGTGTCCGCGACATAGCCGGTGATCTGCGCGCCGGCCCCGGCGTTGGTCCACAGGTTCTTCGGACGGCGGCTCTCGTTGCGCTCGATGACCGCGTTGGCGGCCGAGAGGATCGTCTGGGTGGAGCGGTAGTTCTGCTCCAGCAGGATCGTGGTCGCCTCCGGGTAGTCCTCCTCGAACTGGAGGATGTTGCGGATGGTGGCGCCACGGAAGGCGTAGATCGACTGGTCGGCGTCACCGACGACGCACAGCTCGGCAGGCCCCAGGTCCTCGTATCCCGTACCCACCAGCTCGCGCACGAGTGTGTACTGAGCGTGGTTGGTGTCCTGGTACTCGTCCACCAGGACGTGCCGGAACCGTCGCCGGTAGTGCTCGGCGACGTCCGGGAACGCCTGCAGCAGGTGGACGGTGGTCATGATGATGTCGTCGAAGTCGAGGGCGTTGGCCTCGCGCAACCGCGACTGGTACATGCGGTACGCCTCGGCCAGCGTCTTCTCGAAACCTCCCCCCGAGCCTCCGGCCTGGGAGGTACCCCCAGCCGCGCGGTCCGCGAAGGTCTCCTCGTCGATCAGCTCGTTCTTCAGGTTCGAGATCTGGGCGCTGAAGGACTTCGGCGGAAACTTCTTCGGGTCGAGGTCCAGGTCCCGGCAGACGAGAGCCATCAGCCGCTTCGAATCGGCCGCGTCGTAGATCGAGAACGACGAGGTGAAACCCAGCTTCTTGGACTCGCGGCGCAGGATACGGACGCATGCGCTGTGGAACGTGGAGACCCACATCGCGTTCGCCCGCGGCCCGACGAGCTGCTCGACACGCTCCTTCATCTCACCGGCGGCCTTGTTGGTGAAGGTGATCGCCAGTATCTGGCCGGGGTGCACATGGCGGGTCGCCAGCAAGTGGGCGATCCGGTGGGTGAGCACCCGGGTCTTGCCGGATCCCGCTCCGGCGACGATGAGCAGCGGTGACCCGGTGTGCGCGACGGCGGCGCGCTGCTGTTCGTTCAGCCCTTCGAGGAGGGCTGCCGGGTCCAGGACGGGGCGCGGAGCTCCGTCGCGGTAGTACCCGTCCCTGGCCGGGGGCACGTCGAAAGCACCCTCGAAGAGATCGTCCGGAACCTGCTCCGGAGCCGACTCCTCTGGGGGCGGCGGGTGCTCCTCCGCGTGGGGCTGGAGGTCTGCCAGGAAGCTGTCGTCAAAGAGGCTGCTCATCGCTCTACGAGTCTAGGCCGCCCCGCCGACAGACGTGGACGCCGCCCGAAACCCCGCACTCCCGGGAGCGTGAAGTGGTACGCCGGCGGGCGCGGGACCTGCTCCCGGCCCGGTGTCCGCGCCCGCGCGCAGCGCGCTGACCTGTAGGCCAGGGCCGGCTCCGGACACGGCGGAGTTCCGGTTACCCCTGGTACCCCTCACCCACGCCTGAGGCAAGGTCACGAAAATGTATCGGACAAATCGAACATCAACCTTCCCAGCAGCCGCACGAGTTGGCTAGCGTGCTCGTCCAGACGGTCCGTACCCCCCTGGCGACCCACGTCACATCGGGCGGTCTGCGCCGAATCCGGGCTTTCCGCAAGGAAGTTCGGAACCGGGGACCCACTATGCACAACCGGGGTGAATCGGACCTGGCTCGAACTGGTCCGTAGGGCATCTTCCGTTCGCCCGAACCCGACAGCTAACCCGGTAGGCGGTACACGGAAGAAGGAGATGTCGGCCTTGGCGTCGCATCGCAAGCCCCGCAGCCGTACGGCGAAACCCTCGACCGCCGTCGGGTTCACCACGGCCGCCCTCGCCGGTGTCACCCTGCTGTCCTCGCAGAGCGCAGGCGCCGCGCCCGCCGAGCCGAAGCCCTCCATCGAGGAGGTGCAGAAGAAGGTCGACGACCTGTACCGGCAGGCCGGCACCGAGACGCAGAGGTACAACAAGGCCAAGGAGGCCACGGAGGGGAAGCGCCGCGAAGTCGGCAAGCTGCTCGACGAGGCGGCCCAGCGCACCGAGAAGCTGAACGAGTCCCGCCGGGCGCTGGGCAACTACGCCGCGGCGCAGTACCGCACGGGCGCGGTCACCCCGACCGCCGCCCTGCTGTTCGCCGACAGCCCCCAGGCGTACTTCGACCAGAGTCAGCTGATGGACCGGATGACGGACCAGCAGCGCGAGACGATCAGCGAGTACGAGACCGAGCGGGCCGCCGCCGCCGAGCAGCGGTCCGAGGCGACGAAGAGCCTCGAGTCCCTCACCGAGTCGCAGCAGGCGCTGCGCGAGAGCAAGCGGACCGTGCAGACCAAGCTCGCCGAGGCGCGCGAACTGCTGTCGAAGCTGACGGCGCAGGAGAAGGCCCGGCTCGCGGAGATCGAGCGCCAGAAGGAGGAGGAGGCGCGCCGCAAGGCTGAGGCGAAGGCCAAGGCGGAGGCGGAGGCCCGAGCCCAGGCGGAGGCCGAGCGCCGGCAGCAGGAACAGCAGAACGACACGAGCCCGGGGACGGGTACGGGCACCGGCACCGGCACCGGCACCGGCACGTCGCCCGACAGCGGCTATGCCGCCAAGGCCGACAAGGTGCTCGCCTTCGCCCGCGCCCAGATCGGCAAGCCGTACGTCTGGGGCGCGACCGGCCCCAGCTCCTACGACTGCTCGGGCCTGACCCAGGCGGCATGGAAGGCCGCCGGCGTCGAGCTGCCGCGTACCACCTGGGACCAGGTGAAGGTCGGCCAGCGGGTCGCGACGGGCGACCTGGTCCCCGGAGACCTGGTCTTCTTCTACGACGACATCAGCCACGTCGGCATCTACATCGGCGGCGGCAAGATGATCCACGCCCCCAAGCCGGGCGCAAACGTCCGCGAGGAGTCCATCTACTACATGCCGATCTACGGCAGCGTCCGCCCGGCCTGACCGGGGCGAAGCGCAAAACAGCGCCCGGGTGGCCGAGCCGCCCGGGCGCTGCGCTGTCCTTGAGGACGTCTCACGTCCACAGGGTCGCGATGAAGATGTTCGCCACGGTCAGGCCGCCGACCGCGCCGAACACCGCCTTGTCGACCTTCTCCTCGTCGCGCTTGACGTAGACCAGCGCCAGGATCACCACCAGGACCGCGAGCTTGATGCCGATCTTGAGGTTGTTCACCGGCTGGTCGTCCGCCTGGTTCAGGCCCACCAGCGCCACGCCCGTGATCAGCATCGTCAGGGCACCGTGCAGCATCGCCGGGGTGAAGCGTGCCGTGCCCGCGCCCATCGCCTTCATCTGGGTCAGGAAGCCGCCCAGCAAGGAGGCGATGCCGATGATGTGCAGGGCGACGAAGACATTGATGAGTACGTCCATGAGGCGGAGCCTAGCCCTGCCTGTACCACTGACCTCCGGTAAGGGGAGCCTCATCCGGAGCATCGGTCAGGCCGGCGCGGGAATGTGGGCCCGGGCGAGGGGCCCGCAGACAGAAAGCGGTCCGAGCTGTCCACCTTCGTTCACTTTCGGTCCTTGGGCCGCGGCCCCGTGACCGCCAGGTTTAGCGTCCTTCGTCAGGTGGCCGACTCCCCAACGCCGTTGAGCAGCCGGACGGTTCGGCCGCCACCGCCGAGATGTCCGGCGGCGGGCCGCTTCCCCTGTGCGGCGCGCCGCCGGACCCGCAGGGAACGGAAGGACGTGGACGCCCCCCGTGGCAGCGCACCGGAAACCCAGGCAGCATCCGTTCGGCGGCCAGGCCGCTCGTACGGCCGCCACTCTCGCGCTCGCCGGCGCCGCGACGACCACCGCCTTCGAAGGGACCGGGCACGCCGAACCCCGGCTCACCCCCGCACAGATCAAGGCCCGGATCGACAGGCTCTACCAGGAGGCCGAGGCGGCCACCGAGAAGTACAACGGGGCCCGGGAGGAGACCGCGAGCGCCCGCAGGTCGCTCGGCAGGCTGCGCGACGAGGCCGCCCGCAGGACCGAGCGGCTCAACGCCTCCCGCAACGCCGTCGGTTCCTTCGCGACCGCCCAGTACCGCTCGGGCAGCCTCGATCCCGGGCTGCAGCTCGCGCTCACCTCGGACCCCGACGACTACCTGGAACGGGCGGCCCTGGCCGAGCGGACAGGGGCTCGACAGGCGACCGCTGTCGCCGGCGTCCAGCGCGAGCTGATGGAGCTCGCCCGGCTCAGGGCGCAGGCGGGCGAGCGGATGGACCAGCTCGAGGCCCGCCGGCGCGAGCTGGCCGAGCACAAGTCGACCGTCCGGGCCAAGCTCGCGGCCGCCGAGCGGCTGCTGGCCGACCTCACCGAGGAGCAGCGCGCCGCCTACGAGTCCGGCGGACCGGTTGCGGGGCCCGGCAGCACTGCCACCCGTGCGGACCGCTCGGCGGCGCCCCGGGCAGGCCTCCAGGCCCCCAACAGCCGTGCCGCACAGGCCATCGCGTTCGCCTACGGAGCCCTCGGCAAGCCCTACGTCTGGGGCGCGACCGGCCCGAACGCCTTCGACTGCTCCGGACTCGTCCAGGCCGCGTGGCGCTCGGCCGGGGTGTCATTGCCCCGCACCACGTACACCCAGATCAACGCCGGCCGGCGCGTCGCGCGTTCTCAACTTGCCCCGGGTGACCTGGTGTTCTTCTACTCGGGGATTTCACATGTCGGCCTGTACATCGGCGGCGGCCAGATGATCCACGCCCCGCGCCCCGGGGCACCGGTCCGTGTCGCGCCGATCGACGAAATGCCCTTCGCGGGCGCCACACGGGTCTCCTGACATCCGCTGCGTGTGTCCGGGCATCCCGGACGACCGGCGTGCCCCGGCGCAGCGCGGCCGGCTCACCGGCCGCCCCGATGGCCGCCGACGATCACACCAGCCGTCGGGCAGTCGCCCATCGCGTCAGCTCATGCCTGTTCGACAGCTGGAGTTTGCGCAGCACCGCGGAGACATGCGACTCGACCGTCTTGACCGAGATGAACAGCTGCTTCGCGATCTCCTTGTACGCATAGCCCCGCGCGATCAGCCGCAGCACCTCGCGCTCTCGCTGGGTCAGCCGGTCCAGGTCCTCGTCCACCGGCGGCGCGTCCGTGGAGGCGAACGCGTCGAGCACGAAGCCCGCGAGCCGCGGCGAGAAGACCGCGTCCCCCTCCTGCACCCGGAAGATCGAGTCGACGAGGTCCGTGCCGGTGATGGTCTTGGTGACATAGCCCCGGGCCCCGCCCCGGATCACCCCGATGACATCCTCGGCGGCGTCCGACACGGACAGCGCGAGGAAACGCACCGGGCTCTCCGCCGCCGCCATCAGCGAGGCGCAGCGGCGCAGCACCTCCACCCCGCCACCGCCCGGCAGATGCACGTCCAGCAGGACGACCTCGGGACGGGTCGCGGTGATCACAGTGACCGCCTGGTCCACGTCGGCGGCCTCGCCGACAACCTCGACGCCGGTGGTCTCGGTCCTGCCGATCTCGGCCTGCACCCCCGTGCGGAACATCCGGTGATCATCGACGAGCACGACCCGCACTCGACGTGCGACGCCCTCGCCGGCCCCGGCTTCAGCAGCCTCGGTCATTGGTCCGCCCTCTCCATCTCGAGCTCCACTTCCGTGCCCCCGCCCGGCACGGAACGCAGCCGCGCCGTCCCGCCGTTGCGCTGCATCCGGCCGATGATCGATTCTCTGACGCCCATACGGTCCTCGGGCACCGCATCCAGGTCAAATCCCGGCCCCCTGTCCCGGACGGACACGAACACCGTACGGCCCTCGACCTCCGCGTAGACCTGTACCGCGCCTCCCTCGCCACCGTACTTGGCGGCATTCACCATCGCCTCGCGTGCGGCCTGCATCTGTGCCCCCAGTTTGTCGTCGAGCGGGCAGTCACCGACGACCACGACCTCCAGTGGCACGCCGTGCTTGTCCTCGACCTCGGCGGCGGCCTTCTTGACCGCGTCGGCGAGGGTGCCGGGCTCCTCGTCCTCGTCCTTGCCGGTGCCCTCGGGGTTGTACAGCCAGTTGCGCAGCTCGCGCTCCTGGGCGCGGGCGAGGCGGCGCACCTCGCCCGGGTCGTCCGCGTTCCGCTGGATCAGGGTGAGGGTGTGCAGGACGGAGTCATGGACATGGGCCGCGACCTCGGCACGCTCCTGGGCCCGGATGCGCATGGTCCGCTCCTCGGAGAGGTCCTGGGTCATCCGCACCAGCCAGGGTCCGGCGAGCAGGGCGACACCGGCGATCACGGCGATCGACGCGGTCAGTACGTTGCCCAGCTGGGCCGCGGAGCCGCGCACCACCATGAAGACCGTGAGGCCCATGCCGACCAGAGCGACACCGGCGAGCGCCCTGACCAGCTGAAGCAGCCGCCGCCGGCGGCCGACCGCCGTCCAGCGCGCGCGGCGTGCGTTGTCCGCCTGCCGCCACACCAGCACCACACCGGCACCGATGAGCAGTGTCGGCCCCAGATAGCGGTTGGCGCTGCCGCCGGTGTCGACGTTGCCCGCGAAGATCACCGCGCCGATCAGCAGCAGGACCAGGGCGAACATCTGTCCCTTGTCGGGCTTGCGGAGTCTGCGGCGGCCGTCGGGCATGGTCTCGAAGACCGAGCGCGATTCGGCGGCGCGGCCGCCCACCCCGAGCGGCACGACGATCCAGAACACCGCGTACAGCAGGGCGCCGAGGCCGTCGGCCATGAACAGGCCGAGGAATATCAGGCGCACCCAGACGACAGGCAGGCCCAGATGCCCTGCCAGACCGCGGGCGACGCCGCCGAGCATCCGGCCGTCCGCGCTGCGGTACAGCTTGCGCAGCGGCTGCTCCTCCGGCGCGGAGGCGCGGGAAGGGCCGGCGGGTCGGGGCGTGGCGACTGGCATGCCCCGATCGTCACATGCAAGGACAGGCCGCGGTATCAGGGTCGTCCCTTAAACCACCCCCGAGACCGCCCCTGACTGCCGGGGCCGATATCAGGGATCGGCCAGGGTCGAGCCGGGTGCCGTCACGCCATCCGGCCCGTCACCATGGACGTATGACTTCGCCGACCACCCCGCCCGGGGAACCGCACGCCGGCGGGCAGCCACCGCCGCCGGCCACCGGGCCGGGCGCCGCCGTGCCGACCGAGGTGCTTCAGCTGCGCCGCTCGCCCCGTCACAAGGTGGTGGCCGGTGTCTGCGGCGGGCTCGGGCGGTACTGCGACATAGACCCGGTGATATTCCGGATCGTCATCGGGGTGCTGTCGGTGACCGGTGGCGTCGGCCTGATCTTCTACGGTTTCGCCTGGCTGCTGATCCCGTTCGAGGACGAGGAGGAGAACGAGTTCCGGCGGCTGCTGTCCGGCCGGGTCGACGGCGCGTCCCTCACCGCCGTACTGCTCGCCCTGATCGGCTGTGGCGGCTTCCTGACCATGGTGAGCAACGAGGGGATGCTCGCCTTCGCCGCGCTGCTGTCGCTCGCGGTCCTGGGCGCTGCCGTCTGGTCCAAGCGCCGTCGGCTCGCCACGCCTGACGGAGCACTGCTGGACCCGGCGACGGCACACGCGGTCGCCGAGGCCCCGCCCGAGACGAAGGCACCGCCCGCGCCCGACAGCCCGTCGTGGTGGCGGGACCCGATCGTCAAGGACGGCACGACCGGGCTGATACCGACCGGGTATCTGTGGGGGCCCGAGGGCGCCGTGGAGGAGGCCGCGCTGGCGCGTTCGCACCGTGACGAGGCGGCCGCCCACGCCATCTCGCAGCCGCGCGGACCGCGCGGCATCGGCGGCACGGTCTTTCTGCTGGCGCTGCTCGCGGGCGGGCTCGGCACCGGGCTGAGCTGGGACGGGCAGCCGCTGGGCACCAGCCTGCAGATCGGGCTGGTGTGCGCACTCGCCGTGTTCGGGCTCGGGCTGCTGGTCAGTTCGCTGCTGGGGCGTACGGGCTTCGGCACCGTCCTGCTGGCGCTGATGACGGCGGGGCTGCTGGCGGGCGCCGCGGCCATTCCCAAGGACATCAGCACGCAGTGGGGGGAACGGAACTGGAGGCCGGCGTCTGCGACCGCCGTCCAGCCGCGCTACGAACTGGGCACCGGACAGGGGACGCTCGACCTGTCCTCCCTCACTGTGCCCGAGGGCGAGACGGTTGCGACACAGGCACAGGTCGGGCTCGGGCAGCTCAGGGTCGTGGTGCCGAAGGACGCCGCGGTGACGGTGCGCGCCGAGGTGGGGCTCGGCGACATCCGTCTGCCGTCCGACGCGGCGGACGACATCGACGTCTCCCCCGGCCAGGACCGGCACACCACGCTGCCCGCACCCCGAGGCGCGAAGCCGGCGGGCACGCTGGAGCTGGAGCTGGAAGTGGGCATCGGACAGGTGGAGGTGACCCGTGCCGCGTCATGAGTCCTGGCACGAGGCCGGGCACGGAGCCGGGCACGACCCGTGGCAGGCGGCCTGGCAGCACTCCGGGCACGGGCCGCGCCACGAGGCGCACCGCCGAGCCCGGCACGAGCAGCGGCGCCGGCTGCGGCACGAGTTCCGCCCGGGCAGGCTTCTGGCCGGGCTGTGCGTACTGACCGCCGCCGTGCTGTACGGCGGGGATGCCGCAGGCGCCTGGCACACGCCTTGGTATGTGGCGTTCCCCGTCGTCTTCGGCGGACTGTTCGTGGCCGGAGTGGTGGCCTGGATCCACTACGGCGTCCGGCGCCGCCGGGCCGCGATGAGGGCGTCGAGGGAGAACACGGAGGCGCCCGCCAGCACCAGCGGCAGCCACGCCATCAGATAGGCCAGGTCGTTCCCGTAGTAGTAAGGCTCGGTCTGCCAGCTCACCGTCAGCCACAGGCTCAGCGAGATCAGCGCCCCGCCGAGCGCCGCAAGGCGGGCCAGCAGCCCGACCAGTGTGCCGATGCCGACGGCCAGTTCACCGAGGGCGATGGCGTAACCGAAGCCTTCGGGGTTCCTGAGCGCCATGTCGACCAGGGCGGGCACGGCAGAGGTGTCACGCACACCGCGCATCAGCTCGCCGATCGATCCGGTGCCCGTCGCCGCCAGGAACTGGCTGTCGGTGAGCTTGTCGATGCCCGCGTAGATGAAGGTCACGCCGAGGAAGAGACGCAGCGGCAGCAGGGCGTACCGGCTCGCCGTCGCTCTGATGCCGCCCCGCTCGACGTCGATCGTTCCGTAGGTCGCTGTCGTCCCGTACGTGTATGTCATCACTGGTCCCGCCTTCGGTAGACCCGTCAATGACCATACGTACGCCGAAGCGGCACCGCTCACCAGCCATGCGGCACACACTGCGACACCCGAGTGACAGGTGTGGCGACTGGCTCAGTCCGTCACATCGATCAGGCAGCGGTTGCTCTCCACCCCTGCGGCCGTCACCACCTGGACGTCGACCTGTCCCGGTTCGACCTCCACCGGGATCGGCACGGTGAGCACGGTGTCCGTCGGGTTGGCGAAACCGCCGGGTACGGGGATCAGCGGGACATGGACATGGACGGTTCCGATGCGTACGACCATCCGGGCCAGCAGGTCGGGTGTGCCGGCGCCCGGCCGGACGAAGCCGGCGCCACGGATCTCGATGTCGTCACCGGTACGGATGGGGCCGTCCAGGTCACCTGCCTCGCGGGCCCGTACCACCGACAGCACGACGGGCCGACTGCCCTCCGCGTACTTACCGGCGAAGTACGTCGCCGCCGAGACCGCGACCAGCAGCACGAGCCCCCACGGCAGCTCGGGCAGCTGCTCGGGCCGCCGGGCCAGGCGTATCAGGGCGAACACCACGGTGACCGTACTGACCAGCAGATACTGCGCGTCGGCGAAGTTGCCGCGCCCGGCGTCGTCGCAGAGCAGATCGGCCGGCCGCGGCCGGTCCGCGCGCAGTTTCTGCAGCCGCAGGCCGACGACGCGCCGGGCGACGACCCGGCGCACCACCACGGCGATCGCACACACCAGCGCCAGGACGCAGAGCAGGCCCGCGCCGTGGGAGAGGGCGAGGCCCGCGCTCAGCCGGCCGCGTTCGGCGGACGAGGAGGCCCAGGCCTGCTGAAGGGAGAGGAACAGGACCGCGTAGCCGGCGACCAGGACCCAGGACGCGGCCACGGCGCGCGAGGTCGACAGGCGGTTGTCGTCACCGATCAGCGGCGCGAGCAGCCCCCCGCGTTCCCGGTGCAGCCAGGCAGCCGCGGTCAGCAGGGCGCCGACCAGGAGCGCGGCAAGCAGCCCCGAGGTGCGGGCGCCGGTCCAGCCCGCGCCCATGGCGGTCACCAACTGCGCCAGCGCGAGGGCGGCGAAGGCCGCCCAGACGGTGACGACGGAACCCTGGCGGACCCGGTGCAGCCACGCCGTGGCCGCTGCCCGGCCCCGGTCGGCGACCGTACGGGCCGACTCGGTCAGCTCGTCCGACACCCACTGGCGCGAGGCGCCGGGCGAGTGGGCGACGGCAGCGGGCAGCCCCTGACCGGCGGCCAGCTCGTCTCGCCGGGCGATGAACTCGGCCACCGCACGCCGGTGTCCTTCGCGTGCCTGGTGCGAACACGTGCCGCACTGTTCTGCTTCCTGCACCGCCACGACCCGAACGCCACCTTCCCGATTCGCCGACGCACGCCGTGAAACGCTGCGTGATGTCTGGGAATTGTGCCGTACGCAAGCCGCCGCCACCCCGATGGCCGAGGCCGGAACGGGTGAAATACATCATTACCGGATTGACGCGACGGGCAGGCGCTACTGTCGCAGTTCCGGCTCGGCGCGGCTGATCTCTCGCCACAGGGGCTGATGACTGATCCACGCGACAAGATCCGTGCCCAGTTGATCGCGCGTGGCGACCGCGTCCCGGTGCCCGATCAGCAGCGGCTTGCCGGCCGCCCGCGCCGCGATCTGAATCCGGGCGCAGCGCTCCATGGAGATGAACCACCAGGCGGCCGCGTCGACCGAGTCGCCGACCGTCAGCAGCCCGTGGTTGCGCAGGATGACGGCTTTGTACGCTCCGAGCGCTTCGGCGATCCGCCGGCCCTCGTCCTCGTCCACGGCCACCCCTGTGTACGAGTCGACGAGCGCGTGGTCCTCGTAGAAGGCGCATGCCTCCTGTGTGATCGGCTCGATCAGCTCGCCCAGCGCGGCGAGCGCACGCCCGTGGACCGAGTGGGTGTGCACGACGGCGACCACATCGGGCCGGGCCCGGTGCACCTGGGCATGCACCGCGAACGCGGCCTGATTGACACGGTGCCGCCCCACCACGACCTGCCCCTGCTCATTGGCGAGAACCAGATCACCGGCGGTGACATGCGCGAACGGCACTCCGAAAGGGTTCACCCAACAGCAGTCGGTGTGCTCGGGATCCCGAGCGGTGATGTGCCCCGAGACCCCGTCCTCGTACCCGAACCGCCCGAGCAGCCGCAGTGCCCCGGCCAGCCGCTCCGGTACGCCCGCTCCTCGACCACCGACTCGAACACGGGCGGCATGGCGAAACCCAGCTGCTCCACGGGTATCGGCTCCGGCACCTGCGCCTGCGTGTCCGTCATGGCGCGGAAGGTACCTCCGGGCGCGTCAACTGGCCATATGCGGCGCGTTACTGACCCGCCCTCCGCGAGAATGCGCACATGACCGCACCGACATCCCCACTTGTCGCCCTCCTCGGCCTCGAACCGCACGTCGAGGGCGGCTGGTACAAGCAGACCTGGCAGACGGCGGGCACGACCACCCCGCCCGGCTACCCCGGCCCGCGTGCGTACGCCACCGGGATCTACTTCCTGCTGCACCCCGGCGAGAGGTCGCGCTGGCACCGGGTCCGCTCCGACGAACTGTGGCTCTGGCACCGCGGCGGGCCGCTCCAGCTGCATCTGGGCGGCACGGGCGACAAGCCGTCGGACGCCACGACCGTGACTCTCGGCCCGTCCGTCGAGTCGGGCGAGCAGCCCCAACTGCTGGTCCCGGCCGGCACCTGGCAGGCCGCGGACCCTGCGGGCGACGAGCCGACCCTGGTGACCTGCATCGTCGCGCCGGGCTTCCACTTCGACGACTTCACGCTGGAGCCGTAGGGCTCGCGCACTACAGGTGGTCGATCGCCGTCAGGTCGATGTCGACGGTGAAGGGGACGGAGAGCTTGACGCGGTCGCGGAAGGTGCCGATGGGCACATAGACACGCGACTCCTTGTCGAGCTCGAAGGCATGGACCACGGGCCGCTGGTCCTCACCGGCCATGTCGACCCGCCAGAAGTGCGGGATGCCGGCACCGGCGTACTTGTGCGGTTTGGTGTCGGTGTCGCGGGCCTCGGAGTCCGGGGAGACCACCTCGACCGCCAGCAGCACGTCCCTGACCTGGAAGTAGGTCTGCTCGCGGCTCCGCGCGGCGGCGGCACGGACCACCGACACATCCGGCTCGGGGCCGTTGCGCTGGTCGAGTACGACGGTCATCTCGCGCCGGACCTTCAGCTCGGGCGGCACCGTACTGCGCAGCCCATGCACCAACAGGTCGATCGCGATGCTGTGGAAATCCCGCTGCGGACTCACGAAGACCAGGCTCCCGTCGATCAGCTCGGTGTGCGGCGGGAGGTCGGGCAGGGTGAGAAGGTCGTCCACGGTGTAGCCCTCGCGTGGCGGCACCGGCCAGTGGTGCGAGATCTCTGCGCTCATGAGTGCTCCCATGGACGTGATTCTGGTCCGTACGATCAGACTACCCACCGTGAACGACGACGCCGCCGCTCAAACGAACGAGCGACGGCGTCGGTGTTGACCTTCGGGAGGGTCACTCCCACTCGATGGTGCCCGGCGGCTTGCTCGTCACGTCCATCACCACGCGGTTGACGTCCGCGACCTCGTTGGTGATCCGGGTCGAGATCTTCCCCAGCACCTCGTACGGCATACGCGTCCAGTCCGCCGTCATGGCGTCCTCGGACGAGACGGGGCGCAGCACGATCGGGTGGCCGTAGGTGCGGCCGTCGCCCTGGACACCGACGCTGCGCACATCGGCGAGCAGCACGACGGGGCACTGCCAGATGTCGCGGTCGAGCCCGGCCGCGGTGAGCTCCTCACGGGCGATCGCGTCCGCCTCGCGCAGCAGGTCCAGGCGCTCCTTGGTGACCTCGCCGACGATCCGGATGCCCAGGCCCGGGCCGGGGAACGGCTGACGCTGGACGATCTCGTCCGGCAGGCCGAGCTCCTGGCCGACCATGCGGACCTCGTCCTTGAACAGCTTGCGCAGCGGCTCGACGAGCTCGAACTCGAGGTCTTCGGGCAGTCCGCCCACGTTGTGGTGCGACTTGATGTTGGCGGTGCCGGTACCGCCGCCGGACTCGACGACGTCCGGGTAGAGCGTGCCCTGCACCAGGAACGCGACGTCCTCGCCGTGCTCGGCCTCGGCCACGATCTCGGCCTGCGCCTGCTCGAAGACGCGGATGAACTCCCGGCCGATGATCTTCCGCTTCTCCTCGGGGTCGGCGACCCCGGCGAGTGCCGCGAGGAAGCGCTCCTCGGCCTCGACCACCTTGAGCTGCACACCCGTGGCCGCCACGAAGTCCTTCTCGACCTGCTCGGTCTCGCCCTTGCGCATCAGACCGTGGTCGACGTACACGCAGGTCAGCTGGGAGCCGATGGCCTTCTGGACCAGAGCCGCGGCAACCGCCGAGTCCACGCCGCCGGACAGACCGCAGATGGCACGCTTGGTGCCGACCTGCTCGCGGATGGCCGCGATCTGCTCCTCGATGACATTGCCGGTGGTCCAGTTCGGCTCGATGCCGGCACCCCGGTACAGGAAGTGCTCCAGCACCTGCTGGCCGTAGGTGGAGTGCATCACCTCGGGGTGGTGCTGCACGCCGTAGAGCTTCTTCTCGTCGTTCTCGAACGCGGCGACCGGCACGACGTTCGTGGACGCGGTGACGGTGAAGCCTTCGGGGGCAGCGGAACAGGCGTCGCCGTGCGACATCCACACCGACTGCTCGGCCGGGGTGCCCTCGAAGAGGGTCGAACCGGGCTTGGTGACGTGCAGCGGTGTACGGCCGTACTCGCGCGCACCGGTGTTGTCGACCTTGCCGCCGAGGGTCGTCGCCATCAGCTGGAAGCCGTAGCACATGCCGAAGACGGGGACGCCGGCCTCGAAGATCTCACGGTCCAGGCGCGGGGCGCCCTCCGCGTACACGGAGGAGGGGCCGCCGGACAGGATGATCGCCGCGGGCTTCTTGGCCAGCATCTCGGCCACCGGCATGGTGGACGGGACGATCTCGCTGTAGACCCGGGCCTCACGGACGCGGCGGGCGATGAGCTGGGCATACTGCGCGCCGAAGTCGACAACGAGGACTACGTCCGGGTTGGATGCGGGCGCGGCAGCGGGGGACGCTGAGGACACTACGGCGGCCTTCCGGCGTTGGGAGGGGTCTTTATCTGTCGATTCTACCGGCGCGCGAGGGTCGCTCTTCGTCTCACCATCCGAACGCGGCTTTGGCCGCCGCCGGGCATCAGGTCCATACTGTCCGCATGCACACGCAGCTGACCTTCGTCTTTACCTATGGCACCGGCCCGTCCGGCTGCCATGGTCGTGCTGCTTGAGCCACTGACAAGCGACTTCCCAGGCGCCCCGGGCCGACAAGGCCCGGGGCGTTCTGCATTCTCCGGGCCGTGCCGCTCCGGGGGCCCCGAGACCAAGGAGCCCCACGAGATGACCGTCACCGAGCAGACCACCACCGAGAAGACCGGCGCGCGCACCGACGAGGCCGCGACAGTGATCACCGGCGCCCGCGAACGCATCGACGCACTCGACGACCGGATCATCGGCCTGATCCAGGAGCGGATGGCCGTCTCCGCGGTGATCCAGGAGGCCCGGCTCTCCTCCGGCGGCCGCCGGGTGAACCTGGCGCGTGAGATGGAGGTGCTCGGCCACTACAGGGACGCACTCGGCAAGCCGGGTACGTCGCTGGCAATGACGATGCTGGAGCTCTGCCGGGGCCGCATCTGACTCCCGCGTCCACGCGCACGTGTGTACGGACCCGCTCTCACCCGTACGGCGCGTGACTGCGCCGAGCGCCGCTTCGTTGATGCCAGTGTCCGTGCCAGCCAGGGGCGGCCCTCGAAGGAAACCACGCGTGGCTCCGCTGGAGCGTGTGACGTACCGCAGGTACGTCGTGGGACCTCGCCCCAGCGCGCGTGACCGGACGGCAGGGGACAGCAGCCCGGTCACCCCAAGGGCGGTCGGCTCCCGGGGACGCCCGGGGCCGGCCGCATCCGGTCCGACCGACCGCGTACGCCGCGGTCCGCGCAACACGACGCACAAGCGAGCAAGTCCCCTTCTTCGCACCTGCCCTGACGTCGATGCCGACCACCGAACGCCCCACGGAAGGGATTCCGCGGGGCGCTTGCGCATGCCCTCACACGGCGGGCACCGCGTTGGCCTGGTCCAGGTCGCGTCGGCGCGCGTCGGGGCTTCGCCCGGCCCACCTGTCCGTCACCGGGGAATCTCCTCCACCGGATCGCCCGGCTTCCAGCCGGTTTCGTCGTGGCCTTCGCGGCCGGTTCCGGAGTAGGCCGCTCCGGCGGGGGCGGTGCACGCCGTCGCGGCGAGGGCCAGTGCCACCTCCGGCGCCCGACACGACGGGGCGGAGCCGGGGGTTGCCTGTGAACGGAC
The DNA here is from genome assembly GCF_036057275.1 of Streptomyces sp. NBC_00390. Classification (NCBI taxonomy): domain Bacteria; kingdom Bacillati; phylum Actinomycetota; class Actinomycetes; order Kitasatosporales; family Streptomycetaceae; genus Streptomyces; species Streptomyces sp. NBC_00390. The sequence goes on from NZ_CP107945.1 coordinate 3,389,644, forward strand.
CACGGATCGGGCACAGCCCCGGGCACCCCGAACCAGTGACGTACGCCACATAAGCTTTTTGTCAGTGCGGGGACAACCATTCACACGGGTCGCAGGTCATCCATGCGTAACAACGGCCTCACCCGTGTGCGTGCATTTACGGAGCGGAGGGGCCCAACCAGACTCCGTACCGCCTCCCGCGGTACCCGGACTTCGCTGAGGTCTTAATGAAGCTTCGCCGCGCCATGGCTGTCGCTGCCGCGACCGCCGTCATCGCTCCCGCCACCTTCCTGGCGGCGCCGGCTGCGTACGCGGACCCGAGCCCGGCCACCTCGGAGTCGGCGACGGCGACCGCCGACCCGGCGCCGTCGGACACCGCCACGACCTCCCCCGCGCCGTCCGACATCGCCACGGCCTCGCCCGCGCCGTCGGACACCGCGACCACGACCACCTCGCCGTCGCCGTCCGACTCCGCGACCACGTCGCCTTCGCCGTCCCCGTCGACCACCGCGCCCGATGACGAGGACCCCGACGAGGAGTTCGAGTGCGAGGAGGGTGATGTCAAGGTTTCCCTCGGTGGCTTCCCGAACAAGATCGTCGCAGGCAGCGGCTGGAAGAACTTCACGTTCAACGTGAAGAACTCCGGCAAGACCGACATCGAGAGCCTGCTCGTCTACAGCACCGCCATCTACGAGGGCAGCCTTGAGGGGGACACGGCGGACAAGCTCGTCGACAAGTACGCGCACTTCGAGTACAAGGACCCCGAGTCGGGCGAGTGGATCAACGACTTCGAGGGCGCGCCGATCAACAACGGCATGTTCTTCGGCGAGTTCGCGCTCGACGCCGGCAAGAAGGTCACGATCGATCTGCGCGTGAAGATCGACAAGGGTGCGCCTGCAGGCGACGGGCTTGCAATCGCCGCCGGCAGCTACGACAACGCTACCGATGACGACGAGACGTTCGAGTGCTACGAGAGCGGCCAGTTGTACCCGTTCACGATCGTCAAGGCCGGCAGCAACCCCGGTGACATCGACGACTCGAAGCCGAACGGCGAGAAGCCGGGCAGCGACGTCAAGCCGCAGGGTGACGCCAAGGAGATCAAGGTCACCGGCAACCTCGCCGAGACCGGTTCGGACTCGCAGCTCCCCGTCATCGGCGCCATCGGCGGTATCACCATCCTCGCCGGTGCCGGTGTCGTCTTCGCCATGAAGCGCCGCAAGGGCAACGCTGCCGCGTAACACCGCACCACACGCCATACCCGGCCCCTGAGGCCACAAGAAGTCCGCTGCACTCGGAGGGGGGTGCAGCGGCCTTCTTGTGTCTACAGGCAGGGCGGCGGGGTCACTTCTTCGGCGGGACCGCCGGGATGCCCAGGAACGGCAGCTTCAGCGCGCCGAACGCCTCCGCCGGGACCGCCGGGGACTTCGGGGTGACCGGGGACAGGCGTTCGTACGCCTCGCCCTGCGCCGGACGCAGGTCGTCCTCACCCTTGTTCGGCCACAGCGACATCGCCCGCTCCGCCTGGGCCGTGATCGTCAGGGACGGGTTCACGCCCAGGTTCGCCGAGACCGCCGAGCCGTCCACGACCGAGATGCCCGGGTGGCCGTAGAGCCGGTGGTACGGGTCGATCACGCCCGCGTCCTCAGTGGCGCCGATCGGGCAGCCGCCCAGGAAGTGGGCGGTCAGCGGGGTGCCCATCAGTTCGCCGATGTTGGAGCCGGCGAAGCCGTTGATCTCCTCGGCGAGGAGCGAGGCCGACCGCGTGGCCGCCGGGATCTGCTTGGGGTTCGGGGCGCCGTGGCCCTGGCGGGCGGTGAGCAGACCCTTCCCGAGCCCCCTGGGCTTGCGGTACGTCGTCAGCGAGTTGTCGAGCGACTGCATGACGAGGCCGATGATGGTCCGCTCGGACCAGCGACGGTTGGACAGGGCGCGGAGGGCGAGCCAGGGATGCCGGACCATGTTCCCGGCCCAGGCCGCCACCCGGTGCTTCGCGCTGAACGGCACCTGCAGGACGGTCATGCCGCCCATCGCGTTGGAGCCCTTGCCGTAACGGACGGGCTCGATGTGGGTGTTGGCGTCCGGGTGGATGGACGACGTGATCGCGACGCCGCGCGTGAAGTCGACCTTGTCCGCGCCGTGCCGCTTGCGGTAGCGGCGGTTGTCGGTCTGTGCGCCGACGATCGCCTCGGAGTTGGTGCGGGTCAGTTCGCCGAGCCGACCGGAGATCCGCGGCAGCAGACCGCCGTCCTTCATCCGGTGCAGCAGGGTCTGGGTGCCGTAGGTACCGGCGGCGACGACCACCCGGCGGGCGGTGAACGTACGGCCCTTGCCCTTGCGCTTGTTGTCGCTGGGCAGCGTCCGGACGGCGAAGCCGCCCTGCGCGTCCTCGGTGACGGAGACGACGGACGTCATCGGGTGGATGACCGCACCCGCCTGCTCGGCGAGGTAGAGGTAGTTCTCGTTGAGGGTGTTCTTCGCGCCGTGGCGGCAGCCCGTCATGCACTCGCCGCACTCGGTGCACGCCTTGCGCGAGGGGCCCACGCCGCCGAAGTACGGGTCGGCGATCTCCTGGCCCGGCCTCGCCTTCGCCGTGCCGTCGGCATCGTCGCCGTCGCCGAAGAACACGCCGACCGGCGCCATGTGGAACGTGTCGCCGACACCCATCGCCTCGGCGGTCGCCTTGAGATGCACGTCCGACGGGGTCATCGTCGGGTTGAGCCGCACCCCGAGCATGCGCCGCGCCTGGTCGTAGTACGGCTTCAGCTCCTCGTGCCAGTCCGTGATGTCCTTCCACTGCGGGTCGTTGAAGAACGGCGCGGGCGGCACGTACAGCGTGTTGGCGTAGTTGAGCGAGCCGCCGCCCACGCCCGCTCCCGCCAGCACCATCACATTGCCGAGCAGATGGATGCGCTGGATGCCGAAGAGCCCGAGGGCCGGGGCCCACAGATAGTTGCGCAGGTCCCAGGAGTTCTTGGGCAGCGTCTCGCGGGTGAATCGGCGGCCGGCTTCCAGAACGCCGACGCGGTAGCCCTTCTCCGTCAGCCGCAGCGCCGAGACCGAGCCGCCGAAGCCCGAGCCGACGACGATGACGTCGTAGTCGTACGCAGAATCGTCGGAGTCTTCCTGATTTTGGGCAGGGGGGACCTCGGACATGGCTCTCCTCGTTGAAAACGTGCGGGTGCGGGGTGGTGCTAACGCAGGCGCAGGGCCTTCATCGCCTTGAGGCTGACGCTCATGAACGCCGCGTACTTCTCGTCGTCCATCCCGAACGACGGGGCCAGGGGCAGCAGCCGCTGCTGGGCCACGGTCTGCGCCTCGGTGTACTTGAGGATGCCCTCGGAACCGTGGCGACGGCTGAGGCCGGAGTCCTTCATGCCGCCCATCGGCGACTGGACGCTGCCGTACGCGGGCGCGTACCCCTCGTTGATGTTGACGGTGCCCGTGCGCAGCTTGGCGGCGACCGCGTGGCCGCGCCTGCCGTCCTTGGTCCACACGCTCGAATTGAGGCCATAGGGGGTGGCGTTGGCCTGCTCGACGACCTTGTCCTCGTCCGTGAAGCGGTAGATGGACACGACCGGGCCGAACGTCTCCTCGTTGCACACGGCCATCGGCGCCTCGACACCGTCGAGGATGGTGGGCTCGAAGAAGTACGGGCCGATGTCGGGGCGCGCCGTGCCGCCCGCTACGAGGGTCGCGCCCTTGGCGACGGCCTCCTCGACGTGGCGGGTGACCGTCTCCAGCTGACGCTCGCCGACGAGGGAACCCATGTCGGCCCCGTAGGCGAGGGAGTTGCCGAGCCGCATCGCCTTCGTACGCGCCGCGAAACGCTCGACGAAGTCGTCGGCGATGGACTCGTGGACGTACAGCCGCTCGATGGAGATGCACAGCTGGCCGGCAGAGGAGAAGCAGGCGCGGACGGCTCCTGCGGCGGCCTTCTCGACATCGGCGTCGTGCAGCACCAGCATCGCGTTCTTGCCGCCGAGTTCGAGCGATACGCCGATCAGACGGGCCGCCGCGCCCTGGGCGACCTCGCGGCCGGTGCGGGTGGAGCCGGTGAAGGAGACGTAGTCGGCGTGCTTGACGACCTCGGGGCCGACGACCGGGCCCTCGCCTATGACGACCTGGAAGACGCCGGCGGGCAGGCCCGCCTCGATCAGCAGGTCGCGGGCCCACAGGGCGGTGAGCGCGGTCTCGGTGTCGGGCTTCATCACGACGGCGTTGCCGGAGACGAAGGCGGGCAGCGCGTCGCCGACGGAGAGCTCGAGCGGGTAGTTCCAGGGGGCGATCTGGCCCACGACCCCACGCGGCTGGCGCAGTTCGGTGGTCCTGGTCAGGACGGGGACGACGCCGGTGTGCCGCTTGGGCTTCAGGTACGCGGGAGCCTTGCGGCCGTAGTGGCGGGCCGCGACGGCGACGGCCAGCACCTCTTCGTGCGCGTGCAGCCGGGCCTTGCCGGTCTCCAGCTGGATCAGGTCGAGGACCTCGGCCTGGCGCTCGAGGACCAGGTCGTGGAAGCGCAGCAGCACGGCCGCCCGGGCGCGCGGCGATGTGGCGGCCCAGAGGGGCTGGGCGGCCCGGGCGCGCTCGAAGGCGGTGGCCACGTCCTCGGGGGTCGACTCCGGCAGGTCCGCCAGCTTCTCGCCGGTGAACGGTGTGTGGTTCGCGGTACGGCCGGAGCCGACCACATCACGGGTCAGCTGGGCGACCACCTCTGGGGTGACCACATCGGCGGCGGTGCGCACACCGGCCGGAGAGGCGGCCGTCGGATTGGTGCCGAGGGCGGCGGCGGGGGCCTTCGAGTCCGTCATGGGGGCGAGAGTATGCCGCAATCGAAGCTTTGGGTACCCACCGGTAACAGCTTTTCACCACCCCCACACCATCACGCCAGTGATCACTGGCAGATAATGCCTGATCAGGGGCTTTTACAAGCCCTCGATCTTCAAATGTGCCACAACGCGATCGAAAAGCAGATCGCCCTCCGGCGCCGCCCAGCCCTCCGCCGGGCCGGACACACGCAGCAGCCAGTAGACCTGCGCGGCCCCCTTGCCTGTGACGACGACGCGCTCCTGCCGGCGCAGCCGGACCGGGTCGTCGCTCGAGTCGCTGTACGGCACGTAGTCGACGCGCGTGTCGAAGGCACGAGCGCCCTGCTGGGTGGCCGACGTGGACGTCACGTCCTGGTCCTTGATGTCGGTGCCGTTCTTGCCGCCCTTCTCGTAGTAGTCGGCCCAGACCGCCGCGTCCGGCGCGAGTTCGTCCTCCACCGCCGCCGTCTCCACGCGCTCGATGTAGACCTGGAAGACGCCACTGGGGTCTCCGTACGTGACGCTGGTGCCCTCGTCGCCCTCGACCCGTTCGTAGTCGGAAGGCACGGCGATGCTCGCCGCGACCACCTCGCGTTCGGGACGGATCTCCCAGCCCGCCGGGATCTCGTCGCCGCCGAAGGGAGCGGCGAAGATCAGGACGAGTGCCACGGCCGCTGCCAGCAGACCGCCGCCGAGCCCGTACTGCGCCGCGCGGTTGCCGTGCAGCACCGGCGGCACCCATCGGCTGCCACCCCCTGCCCCTGAGCCGGTCGTCCCGGCGCCGCTGCCCCCGAAGAGGTTCGTCGCATCGAGCGCGGCCGCGGGCGGCTGAGAGACCGATTCCAGGGTCTGCCGGATCTCGGTGGCGTCGGGCCGCATCGCCGGGTCCTTGCGCAGCAACTGCATGACCAGCGTGCCGAAGGCGCCGGAGCCTCGGGCAGGCATCTGCGGTTCGGCGGAGAGCACTGCCTGAAGCGTGGCGGGCGTGCTGGAACGGCGGTACGGGGACATGCCCTCGACCGCCGCGTACAGCACGACCCCCAGTGACCACAGGTCGGACTCGGGCCCCGGGTGCCGGCCCAGCACGCGCTCGGGGGCGATGAATTCCGGCGAGCCGACGAATGCCCCCGTCTCGGTCAGCCCCTGTTCGCCCTCCACCTGTGCGATGCCGAAGTCGGTGAGCACGACCCGGTCGCCGCGCCCCAGCAGGACGTTGTCCGGCTTCACATCGCGGTGCAGTACGCCCGCCTCGTGCGCCGCGGACAGCGCCCCGAGCACGGCGAGCCCGATCCTGGCCGCCTCGCGCACATCGAGGGTGCCGTCCCGCAGCCGGTCGGCGAGCGACTGGCCGTTCACCAGCTCCATCACGATCCACGGCTTGGCGTCCTCGATGACCACGTCGTGCATGGTGACGACGGCCGGATGGTCGATCCGGGCCGCGGCGCGCGCCTCGCGCTGCATCCGCAGATGGACACGCTCGCGTTCGCGTTCGCTCAAGTGGTCCGGTACGCGGGGCTCCTTGACCGCGACATCCCGGTCGACAACCTGGTCCCGGGCCCGCCAGACCGTGCCCATGCCGCCATGGCCGAGGCGCTCGAGAAGTTGGTAGCGGCCGCCGATCAGGCGCCCGACGGACGGGTCGCCGGGCGCATCGCCGACCGCGGGGGTACGGGGCGCGGAGGCGGACAGTCCGGCGGGCAGCCCGCCCGCCTCGGTGGGCGGGTACGCCGTAGGCCGCTGCTGCTCGGGCAACCCGGGCGCCTGGGGCACATCGGGAGCGCCGAGTGCGTCACGTGCCTTCGGCGGCTGAAGCCCATAGCTGGTCGGCTCGTTCACCCGTCCCCCATCGTTGGTCATGCTCACATCCTCAAGCAAAGCCCGGGACCGATGCCACCGGCGCCGGACACCGGATGCACACCCGTGACAGTCCGCCCGGACGGACTGCCACCGCCCTGGTCAGGCCGGCGGCCGCCAACCGCGCAGCATGATGTCGAACTGCTGCCGCGTCGTGGCCCAGTCCGAGGCGGGACCGGACATGTAGAGGGCGTACTCGGTGCCGTCGTCCTCGTTGTACATCTGGTCGATGGCGCGCCGCTTGCCCGGGTGTTCCTTGGTCTCGGTCCAGGTGAACTCCCAGAGCGCGGACTGCGTCTGGTCGCGGAAGGTGTTGGCGTGCAACTGCAGGCGCTTGTACTCCGGCAGCCGCTTCTCGAGATTCTTCTGGATGTCCAGCATGTGCATGTACGGGTTCTCGAAGTCGGGTGCCGGGTCGATGCTGATCCGGATGCGGTGCTTGCCGTTGTCGGGTGTGTAGTCGATCTGATTGCCGTCCGCCTGACGCGTCCAGCCGTCGGGGACCCACAGGCTGAATCCCTCCGGGTCGTCGACGCGCTGCCAGCCCTCCGGTACGGCCGAGGAGTTGGCCGGCTTCGAGGTCGGTTTCCGGGTCGGCTTCGGGTGCGGCTCGGTGCGTACACCTGAACCGTTGCCGCCGCCGTACTCCATGACCAGCAGGCCTGCGCCGCCGCCGACCACCGCGGCGAGCACGGCGACGAGAGCGACCATGCGCAGCCGGGCGCCGCGGCGCCGCTGAGGGGGTGCGGGGGCGAGCGTGACCACGGGCGCGGGTGCCGGCGAACCGGACGGCCCTCTTCCGGCCGCGGAGCCGGAGCCAGGTCCGGAACCCGGGCCGGAGGAACCCGAGCCCGATACGGAACCCGGGCCGGCCACGGCACCTGAACGCGCCCCTGACCCTGCCGTGTGTTCCGGGGCGTTGTACGTCCAGCCCGGCTGCGTCATCCGCTCGGTCGTCCGCCGGGTCGGCGCGCCCGTGGAGGTCGTGACGGACGTTCCGTCCGCCATGGCCTCGGACAGCATCCGCTCGGCCTCCGCCGCCGAGGGCCGGGCCGCCGGATCCTTCTGCAGCAGCGCGAGGATCACGGGTGCGAGCCGCCCCGCCCGCTCCGGGTACGGCGGCTCGTCGTCCACCACGGCCTGCATCGTGGCAAGCGGCGACGAACGGCGGAAGGGCGACTCGCCCTGCACCGCCGCGAACAACGTCGCGCCCAGCGACCACAGGTCGGACGCGGGCCCGGGATCGTGGCCGCGCACCCGCTCCGGCGCGAGGTAGTCGATCGATCCGACGATCTCGCCGGTCCTGGTGATCGTCGAGTCACCCTCGATCGCCGCGATCCCGAAGTCCGTGATCAGCGCGCGGCCGTCGCCGTTGATCAGCACGTTGGCGGGCTTGATGTCGCGGTGCAGCACCCCGGCGGCGTGTGCGGCGGTCAGTGCCCGCAGGATGTACCGGCCGATCCGGGCCGCGTCCGTCTCGTGGATGTGCCCTGACGTCTTGGCGAGGCCGGCGAGCGAAGGACCGTCGACGTACTGCATGACGATCCAGGGCCGGTCGTCGTGTTCGAGCACGTCATGAACGGTGACGACACAAGGGTGGCTGATCCGGGCCGCGGCCCGGGCCTCCTTCTGCGTGCGGGCATGCAGAACGATCCGGTCGGCCTCGGAGACATACCGTCCGGCCGTCAACTCCTTGACGGCGACCACTCTGTGTAGCACTTCGTCGTGCGCGCGCCAGACCTTGCCCATGCCGCCGCTGCCGATGGTCTCGCTCAGCCGGTACCGCCCGGCAAGCAGCAGACCCGCGCCCGTGCTGTATGTGTCTTCCACGTCCCCCGCCCATTCCTTGGGTTCCCAGGTTACGGAGGGGATGTACGAACGCGAACCCTAGGGCGCTCAAGTGACCTGTCCGTAATGCGTGCACCGCTCCCGGACGGCCACGCTGCGTGACCTGCACCCGAGTTGACGCCGGAGCAGACGCCCGAGCTGACGCCGCGGACCGGGTCCTGGGCCTCAGCGCGTGGCGCGGTACGTGGCCGTGGCCTGCTCGTAGATCTCGGTCACTTTGTCGCGTTGCTCCTCGGGGCCGATCACCTGGATCACGTGATAGGCGTCCCCGACGATCAGGGCGAGGTTGCGTACATAAACGTTGCGGCCATTGCTGTCCTGCCAGGTGAACTGACCTTCTGCCATGGACTGTTGACCCACATCGATCCGCCGCAGCCCGGTCGCCCCGGCCCAGGACGAGTCCCGGAACGGCTGCAACTCCCGTTCCTTGTCACGCTGGTAGACGAGCGGGTCGTCGCCGCCCTCCTTCACGGAGTCCCGGCCTGGTACGACGATCAGCGTGAAGTCACCGCCGTTGTAGCGGACTTGGCCGACGTCGTTGATGGGCCGCCGCTGCCAGGTCCTGTCGACCGCCACCTGGAAACCCTCGGCGTCCTTGCGCAGCACATAGCCGTCGGGCAGGTCGCCGGCCGGGGCCGAGGTCTGGGGCTGCTGCGATCCGGGAGTGGCGGTCGCGGGCGCACTGGGCGCCGGCTGCGGGCTCCCCTGGGCCGTGCGGCCCGGGCCCGGGCTCGTCGGGGACGGCTGCGCGCCGCTCTTGTTCCCCTGCGACCCGGCCTTGGGCATGAACAGCACGGCATAGGCGATCGCCGCCACCAGCGCCAGCAGGATCAACAGCAGGAGAGTGCGGCCGAGCGAGCGCGGCCCCCGCCCCGCACGTTCCTTGGAGCTCTGGTGACGGTGACGGCCGTGGAGCATCTGCGGAGCTGCGGGACGGCGCCTGCGGACCAGTTCGCCCCTGCGGCGTACGACAGGCAGCCTGCTGCCGCCGACGGCGCCCGCGGGCAGGGGCACGACGTCCATGCCTGCCTCGGGCTCGGGCGCGGACCGCACGAGGGAGCGCAGCCAGCCGCGCAGTTCCTCGAAGTCCGGGCGCTCCGTGGGGTCCTGTCGCAGCAGCGATTCGACGACCGGCCGCAGCGGACCGCACTCTTCCGCGAAGGCGGGCGGCTCGGAGCACACGAGCTGTACCAGTTCGGCCGCGCTCTCCTCGGGGTACGGGGCATGGCCCTGAACGGCCCGGAAGAGCAGCGCGCCGAGCGCCCACAGGTCGGTGGCGGGGCCGACGGGGGCGGCCAGCTGCCAGTTCTCGTGGACCGCGCCCGCCTGTTCGGGCGCCCAGCGCTCGGTGACGGCGCCGACGACCGCGATGCGGGCCTGGCGGGCGCGTTCGGCGGCGAGTGGAGTGGCGGGGCCGCGGTAGACGGTGGCCTCGCCCGGCGCGACGATCTCGTCCCAGCGTCCGGGCAGGGCACCGGTGCGGGCAGCGGCGGGCAGGCGATCGGCGTCGGCGCGCGGGGCGTCCCGGCCGCTGCCGCCCCGGTCCCGGCTTCCGGCCGCGGTACCGCGGGGGCCAGGGGCCTCGCCTGCGCGGGCGCCGGGCAGGGCGGGACGGACGCCGCCGTACGGAGTACCGCCGGGCTGCGTAGCGCCAGGCCGCTCGAGGGCGGGCCTCGGCGCACCGCCGGGGCCTGAGCTCCGGTCGGCCCGGGGCCCGCCACCGTACGGCGGTTCAGTGCCGCCCTGACCAGCGTGGCCGCCGTCCCGGACGGACCGGCGCGCGGCCTCGTAGCCGTCGCGCGCGGGTTGGCGTCCGCTCTCGGCGGACGCCTGCCGCACGCCGTAGGGATCGTCCCCGTACCGCGCGCCGGGCAGCGCCGGCCGAGCTCCCCCGTACGGACCCCCGCCGCCGCCCGCCGGTACGGCACGAGGGCCCTCGCTGCCCGGGAACGGGGAGTCGTGCCATGTGCCGGCCAGCCTGGCGTGGCCGGGACCGGGGTCGTACCCGCCGAAGTCGTCGTAGTCGTCGTCGCCGTCGTGGACAGGGCCGTAGACGACGCCCTCCTCGTCTCCGTCCTCGTAACGGAACCGCTCAGGGCGCACCTCGTCGGGGCGTCTGGCCCACCAGTCGGGGTCGAGGCCGTTCTGGACGGGACCGTCCGCTGCGCCACCGGGGGCGCCGCCCCGGCGCTGGTCCTCGGTGACGCGTGCCCCTGCCCGCGCGCCCGCGCGGTACGCGGCGATCGCGCCTGCCCGCGCGGCACGGACATCCGGCACTCCGCCCCGTGAGTCCGGGGCCGTCTGACCGGGCAGCACAGGGCGCACCGGTCCGCCGTACCCGTCGTCGTCGCGTTGGGGGCCGGTGTCGTGGTGGTTGTCGGGCTCGGGGCCATCGTCGTACGCGGGGTCGTCGTCGTACGCGGGGTCGTCGTCGGCCGGGTCTGCCCCTGGCCCCTGCTCGCCGAAGCCGTCCGTGTCCGCGTCGGGCGCCGGTGCGGGGGCGTACCCGCACAGCGCCTCCTCGGCAGCGCCCGAGGCCAGCCCGGTCAGCACCACACGCCCGTCGTCACAGACGAGCACCGTGCGGACGGTGATGTTCCGGTGGGTCCAGCCGTGCGCATGCAGCGCCCGCAGCGCGGTGAGGACGTCGGAGGCGACCTCCGCCGCCCGGTAAGGGTTCAGCGGCTTCTCGGCGAGCAGGGCGGCAAGCGGCCGGGCGGCGACGCGCTCGCTCACGATCCAGAGCGAACCGTCCTCGGCGAAGACGTCGAAGACCTGGTCCAGGCGCGGATGATCGGGGATCTGGGCGGCGGCCTGCGCAGCCTCCACGGCCCGGCGCACCGCAGGGTCCGCCGGCCTGCGTGTGCTACGCCCGTGGGCCTGTCGTGCCACGGCCGTCCCGGCCGGGCCGTCCATGTCGATCACTTCGGCGTCCACGACCTCCGGCAACGGCACCTGCCGTACCAGGACTTCCTGACCGCTGTAGGTGTCGAAGGCCCGGGTCTCGACCAGTTCGAACGCGTCCGAAGGCGGCAGCGGAAGGCGGTAGCGGTCGGCGAGCACCCTTCCCGCGTAGTCGTCCACGGCGCCTCCCCACGTGCGCGCTGTCCCCCGGTCCGTCCGGAAACCGCACGTAGCCGTCAATTCCGGTCGCTCAACGGCCCCTTGTCGCTGCGTACCGTCCGCGACCTCTCACAATACGTGCCCTTGGTCAATCCTTGGGGCTGAACGTGGCGAACGCCGTCTTGCGCAGTGTCTCGCACTCGGTGCTGCGCCACTCGCTCGCCTTGCAGGTGACCATGATCGAGTAGCCGTGCTTGGCGTCGACCTTGAATCCGCGGTTGAGGATCCTGACGCGCTCGCCGTTCTCGTTGCGCTCGAACTGCCAGTCGGCGACGGTCGGATAGCCGTTGTAGTCGACCGTGTTGATACCGAGGTGCTTGTAGCCGTTGCTGGTCGCACTCACCCCGGCAACCGCTGCCGCCCAGGCGGCGGCCGCATCGTCCCTGGGGCTGGCGTTGTAGTCGACCTGGACGCGCGGGTATCCGCCGCCCGCACTGAACTTGCCGCCGGAGTTCTGGCCCGCGATGCCGGTGAGCTTGAAGTCCTTGGGCATGGCCATCGTGAAGTGGAACCGGTCGTTGGAGACCATCACATAACCGTCCGGCAGTGCGTCCCCGTCCTTCGGCTCGTCGCCCTGGCCGTCGCCGGACGGCTGCCCGCCGCTCGCGTTGCCGGACGTGTCGGCGCCCGGGTCGCCCTTTCCGCCGTCCTCGCCGTCGTCCTTGGTCTGGTCCTGGCCCTTGGTGGTGCCGGAACCCGTGTCCTTGCCCTCCCCACCCGCACTGGCGCCGGCCGAAGTGGTCTTGTCACCCTTGGGCTTGCCCTTGCCGGTCTTGTCGTCGCCCCCGCCGAAGGCGAAGACGAGGACGGTGGACAGAACGGCGAGTGCGGCCACGACCGCGATGATCACCAGCGTGCGGCGCGGCACGACATCGGTGAGCGGTGCCCGCTCCGGAACGGGCCGCGGTGCGGGCTGTTCCGGGGCACGCTTCGGCTTCGGCGCGGCTTCCGCCTTGGCCGCCGCTGCGGCGTTGCGCACGGAACGCAGCGCACCCCGCAGCCGGTCCGCCGCCGGGTCCTTGGGCTTGGCGTCGGATGCCACCGGCGGTGTCGGGGGCAGCGGGGGCAGGGGGGTGACCCGGGTGGCGTCGGGCTCCGGGTCGGCCGACCGCTCCGGCGCCTCGGGGGCGTGCAGCACCATGGTCAGCAGCGCCCGTGCGCCTGCGTCGTCGAGTCGTTGGTCGGGGTCCTTGGCGAGCAGGCCGTAGATGACCTCCTCCAAGGGGCCCGCGTTCTTCGGCGGGTCGAGCGGCTCGGTCATCACGGCGGTCAGCGTCGCGATGGCCGATCCCTTGTCGTACGGCGGGCAGCCCTCGACGCTCGCGTACAGCAGTCCGCCCAGCGACCACAGGTCGGCGGCGGGGCCGGGCTTGTGACCGCGGGCGCGCTCGGGCGAGATGTACGAGGGAGCGCCGACGAGCATGCCGGTGGAGGTGATCGACGGATCGCCCTCGACCTGTGCGATGCCGAAGTCGGTCAGCACGACCCGGCCGTCCTCGGCGATCAGGACGTTGGACGGCTTCACGTCGCGGTGCAGGATGCCCTCGCGGTGCGCGGAACGCAGCACGTCGAGGATGGCGAGACCGACCTCGGCGGCGCGGCGCGGGGTGAGGGTGCCGTCCTCGCGGATGGCTTCGGCGAGGGACTTGCCCTCGACGAGCTCCATCACGATCCACGGACGGTCGTCCTCGTCGACGACGTCGAACACCGTCACCGCGCTGTTGTTGCGGATCCGGGCGATCGCCTTGGCCTCGCGGAGGGTACGCGTGATCAGACGGCGCTTCTCGTCCTCGTCGATGCTGTTGGGGAACCGCAGCTCCTTGACCGCGACGGTCCGTCCGAGGGTCTCGTCCACGGCCCGCCAGACGGTCCCCATACCGCCGCGCCCGAGAACCCCGCCCAGCCGGTACCGTCCGGCGAGCAACCGCCCGCCGACGGTGCCCGCGCCCTTGGCGCTTCGGTCGGCACTGCCGGTGGCTGCGGCGGAGCCCGCGCCCTTGGCAGCTGCGTTCCGAGTGTCCTTCACGCCCTCGGCCGACGCCGCCGAACCGCTGGACCTGGCACCCTTCACGCCCCCGCCCGACGCGCCGCCCCGCCCTGCGGACGCACCATCAGCACCGGCCTTGACCGCTGGACCGTCGGCATCGGCATCGGCCACCGGGCTGCTGCCCGCATCCCTCTCAGAGCCAGCACCCGCCGGCGCCACACCCCGCCCTGCGGGCGCGCCATCCGCACCGGCAGCCCCGGAGCCGACTCCTGTCGCACCCTCGGCCACAGCAGCACGATCCGCACCGGCCGCACCGGCCGCCTTCGGGGCCACGCCCGCCGCACCGTGGGCTCCCGCCTCGGGCGACGCCTGCCCGGCCTGCGCGGGTGAGTCCGAATCGGCCAATTCCTGCCCGCCCGGCGAGTCCTTCGCGCCTGCGTCCCGGGAGCCGGACGTGCCTGCCGAGTCCGGTGCGACATCCGCGGTCCCGGCATCCGCGGACCCGGGGTCGGCCGATGCGCCCCGGTCCGGCACCGCGTCACCACACTCACCCGCCGCGTCGCCCGCGCCCGCGGATTCCGTGTCGGCGACCTGTTCCGGATCGGCGGATCGGTCCTGGGACGTGTCCCCCGAGGGCTCGCCGGAGGTCGTGCCGGACGCCCTGACGGGCTCCACCCCCGCAACCTCCTGGGACTTCCGGGACTCGCGCGGCTCCTCGGCCGTGTCCCGCTGGGGCTCCCGCGACTGCTCAGCCTCCGACATGCGTCCCCTCTGCGATCCCTGATCTTCGCCCGCGCCCGCCGCTTCCCGCGCGATGCGGTAACCCGCCCTGGCAGAGCCCCCATTGTCCCTTACTCCGGGACCGGTATTGATCCCGGGTCCGCCGTCCGCCGGGACTCGCCCGGCAGCGGCCGGGTGACGGCCACGTCCGGTCCACCCCTGCGCTGGTCGCGGGAGGGGCCACCCCGCACCGGTCAGCTCCCCAACTCCCTTGCCATGTGGCTGAATTCCGTCGCATCAGGGTCAGGGCCGACGGAACCCGGGCCGGGCAGGGGCACCTCAGCTCAGATCGGGATGATGTCCGGCGCTCCCAGGCGTGCCGCGTCCGCGGTCAGGTCGTCCGGCTGGCGCTGCGACTCCCGCTCGGCCTCCACCCTCTTCTCGTAGTGCTGCACTTCCTTCTCGACATGCTCCTTGTCCCACCCCAGCACCGGTGCCATCAGCTCCGCGCACTCACGCGCGCACCTCGTCCCCCGGTCGAACGTCTCGATCGAGATCCTGGTACGCCGGGTCAGGACGTCGTCCAGGTGCCGGGCGCCTTCGTGCGAGGCCGCGTAGACGATCTCGGCACGCAGATAGTCGTCCGCGCCCCCCAGCGGCTCGCCCAGACTCGGATCCTCGGCTATGAGCGCGAGCAGCTCCTCGCTGAGGGAGCCGTAGCGGTTCAACAGATGCTCCACCCGCACCACATGAAGCCCCGTCCGCGCGGCTGTCCTCGCCCGCGCGTTCCACAGGGCGCGGTAGCCCTCTGCGCCGAGCAGCGGGATGTCCTCGGTGACACACCCGGCCACCCGCTGGTCGAGCGCGTGGACGGCCGCGTCCACCGCGTCCTTGGCCATCACCCGGTACGTCGTGTACTTGCCGCCCGCGACGACCACGAGCCCCGGCACCGGGTGCGCCACCGTGTGCTCCCGCGACAATTTGCTGGTCGCGTCCGACTCGCCGGCGAGCAGCGGCCGCAGTCCCGCGTACACACCCTCCACATCGTCCCTGGTGAGCGGCACGGCCAGCACCGAATTGACGTGCTCCAGCAGATAGTCGATGTCGGCGCTGGACGCTGCCGGATGCGCCTTGTCCAGATCCCAGTCCGTGTCCGTCGTGCCCACGATCCAGTGCCGCCCCCACGGGATGACGAACAGCACGGACTTCTCGGTGCGCAGGATCAGCCCGGTCGTGGAGTGGATCCGGTCCTTGGGAACCACCAGGTGAATGCCCTTGGAGGCGCGCACATGGAACTGGCCCCGTTCCCCGATCAGCGCTTGCGTGTCGTCCGTCCACACGCCCGTGGCGTTGACGATCTGGTGGGCCCGGATCTCGTACTCCCCGCCGGCCTCGACGTCCTGCACCCGGGCCCCGACGACCCGCTCACCCTCCCGCAGAAAGCCGATCACCCTGGCCCGGCTGGCGACTTGGGCCCCGTAGCTCGCGGCGGTGCGCACCAGGGTGGCCACATAGCGGGCGTCGTCCATCTGTGCGTCGTAGTACTGCAACGCTCCCACCAGGGAGTCCTTCTTCAGCGCCGGCGCGACCCGCAGCGCGGCCTTCCGTGAGAGGTGGCGGTGGACCGGCAGCCCTCGCCCATGGCCCGAGGACACCGACATCGCGTCGTACAGCGCGACACCCGATCCGGCGTACAGCCGCTCCCAGCCCTTGCGCTGGAGGGGGTAGAGGAAGGGGACGGGCTTCACCAGATGCGGGGCGAGCCGCTCCAGCAGCAGACCGCGCTCCTTCAGTGCCTCCCGGACCAGCGCGAAATCGAGCATCTCCAGATAGCGCAGCCCGCCGTGGATCAGCTTGCTCGACCTGCTCGACGTGCCGGACGCCCAGTCGCGCGCCTCGACGAGCCCGGTCGACAGCCCGCGTGTCGCGGCGTCCAGCGCAGTCCCGGCGCCGACGACGCCCGCGCCCACGACCAGCACGTCCAGTTCACGCTCGGCCATCCCGGCGAGCGCCTCGACGCGCTGCGCGGGTCCCAGTGTCGCTGTCCTCACTGCTGCCTCCCGTCGCCCCCGTGTGGTCCCTGCTGTGGTCGGGCTCACACCATCGATTCTGTCCGCACTCCGCAACTTCAGCCACCGCCTGTGGATAACACTCGGCCGACCACGAGCACACAATCCGGCATATCGGTCATATTTACGCCTAGTCTGACATTGCGCTTGCTCGTTCTGCCCACAGGGCTTGCGCTCACTGCCCCCTCCGGTTAAGGGAAGGACGGCCACTTCCATGCCCGCAGATCTCGCCGTCGTCGGACTCGGCCACCTCGGTCTGCCTCTCGCCCAGGCAGCCGTCGGCGCCGGCATCGAAACCGTCGGCTACGACCTCGATCCACGCCGGCTTGCCGACCCGGCGGGCGGCGTCACCCCCGCCGACGTCCGCCGGATGCTGTCCGCCGGCTTCCGGACCGCCACCGATCCGGCCGAGCTCGGCCGCGTACGCACGGCAGTCATCTGCGCGCCCACCCCCCTGTCCGCCGACGGGACCCTGGACCTCAGCGCGGTCGCCGACGCCGCCCACACCCTTGCGGCGCGGCTGCGCCCGCACACCACCGTCCTGCTCGAATCGGCCGTCCAGCCGGGCACGACGGAGGGCTTCCTCCGCCCGCTGCTCGAGCAGGGGTCGGGCCTGCGCGCCGGCCGCGACTTCCATCTGGCGTATTCCCCCAGTCGGGTGGACCCCGGCAGCCGTTCCCACGGCTACGCCAACACCCCCAAGGTGATCGGCGGTCTCACTCCGGCCTGCACAGAATCGGCCGCCGCCTTCTACGGCCGCCTCACCGACAAGGTGGTCCGCGCCCGTGGCCCGCGCGAGGCGGAGACCGTCAAGGTCCTCGAAACGAACTTCCGGCACGTCAACATCGCCCTGGTCAACGAGATGGCGGTGCTCTGCCACGACCTCGGTGTGGACCTGTGGGACGTCATCCGCTGCGCCGAGACCAAGCCGTTCGGTTTCCAGGCCTTTCGCCCGGGCCCGGGCGTCGGCGGCCACGACGTCCCCCTCGACCCCGGTTTCCTCCCGCACACCGGCGGAGCCCCCGGCCGCCCCCTGCGCTTGGTCGGTCTCGCCCGGGAGATCAACACCCGGATGCCGCAGTACGTGATCCAGCGCTGCGCCACCCTCCTCAACGAGCACGGCAAATCGGCGCGCGGGGCCCGCGTGCTGCTCCTCGGCATCACGTACAAGCCGGACCTCGCCGACCTGGAGGCCTCCCCCGCCTACGAGATCGCCCGCCGTCTGATGAATCTCGGCGCCGCAGTCAGCTACCACGACCCCTACGTCCCCCACTGGCGCGTGGGCGAACTTCCGGTCCCCCGGGCAGACTCGCTCTACGAGGCGGCGGCCGGGGCCGACCTGACGGTCCTGCTCCAGCACCACCGCACGTACGACCTCCAAGGACTCGCCGTCAAGGCCCAGTTGCTGCTGGACACCCGGGGGGCCACCCCGGTCGGCGCGGCGCACCGCCTTTGAGCGCTCTCGGCCGAGTTGACGCCGTACCAGGCGCAGCAACGCGACAAGGCGCGCCGGCGCAAAGGCACAACCGGATAACCAAGTGCCCCATTGTCGCTGCGGGCTGCTAATGTCCGTCCGCCGCGTCGCACAGTCGTACGACGTGCCTTGATCCCAGGGGGACATCCGACATGAGCCAGCCCGTTCCGCCGCCGTCCGGCAACCCGTTCGCCGGAGGCGACCAGTTCGCCCCGGCTCCGCCTCCGGCGCCCGTCCGCAACAACGTCGGCCTGGGCCTGCTCGTCGCGTTCGTCGCCGCGCTGGTCGCCGCCGGTGCGTACGGCGCCATCGGCGGAGCCATCGAGAAGGAAATCGGCTACGCCGCTGTCGGCGTCGGCTTCCTCATCGGCTTCGCCGCCGCCAAGGCCGGTGGCCGTAACCCGGTACTGCCCGTCGTCAGCGCGGTGCTCGCCATCGGTGCGGTGTACCTGGGCCAGCTGATCGCCATCGCGATGATCTTCGCCGATGGCACCGGTGCCTCCTTCAGCGAGGTGTTCTTCGACGAGTTCAGCCTGCTGACGGAGGTCTGGAAGAAGGCGGCCGACGGCATGACCTATGTCTTCCTCGGCATCGCCGCGATCACCGCGTTCGCCGGTGCCAAGAAGGCCGACGCCTGATCGTCGCACCACAGCGCGTGGGGCCCGGCACCTTGAAGGTGCCGGGCCCCACGCGTACGTACGAAGAGCGGTCAGCGCTTGTGCTGCGAGTCCGCCACCGTCACCTCGACACGCTGGAACTCCTTGAGTTCGCTGTAACCCGTCGTCGCCATCGCCCGGCGCAGCGCCCCGAAGAAGTTCATCGACCCGTCAGGGCTGTGCGAGGGCCCGGTCAGGATCTCCTCCGTGGTGCCGACGATGCCCAGGTCCACGAGCTTGCCTCGCGGCACATCCTCGTGGACGGCCTCCATGCCCCAGTGGTGCCCCTTGCCGGGCGCGTCCGTGGCGCGCGCCAGCGGGGATCCGATCATCACCGCGTCGGCGCCGCACGCGATCGCCTTCGGCAGGTCGCCGGACCAGCCCACGCCGCCGTCCGCGATGACGTGGACGTACCGGCCGCCGGACTCGTCCATGTAGTCGCGGCGGGCCGCGGCCACATCGGCGACGGCGGTCGCCATCGGCACCTGGATGCCCAGTACGTTACGCGTGGTGTGCGCGGCGCCGCCGCCGAAGCCGACCAGGACGCCCGCCGCGCCGGTGCGCATCAGGTGCAGGGCGGCGGTGTAGGTGGCGCAGCCGCCGACGATGACCGGGACGTCGAGTTCGTAGATGAACTGCTTGAGGTTCAGCGGTTCGGCGGCACCGGAGACGTGCTCGGCGGAGACGGTCGTGCCGCGGATGACGAAGAGGTCCACGCCCGCGTCGACGACGGTCTTCGAGAACTGCGCGGTGCGCTGCGGCGAGAGCGCGGCGGCCGTGACGACACCGGAGTCGCGCACCTCCTTCAGACGCTGCCCGATCAGCTCCTCCTTGATCGGGGCGGCGTAGATCTCCTGCAGACGACGGGTGGCGGTCTCCGTCGGCAGGTCGGCGATTTCGTCGAGCAGCGGCTGCGGGTCCTCGTAGCGGGTCCACAGCCCCTCGAGGTTCAGTACGCCCAGACCGCCGAGCTCACCGATGCGGATCGCGGTCTGCGGGGAGACCACGGAGTCCATCGGGGCCGCCAGGAACGGCAGCTCGAAGCGGTAGGCGTCGATCTGCCAGGCGATCGAGACCTCCTTCGGGTCCCGCGTGCGCCGGCTCGGTACGACGGCGATGTCATCGAACGCGTACGCCCGGCGGCCGCGCTTGCCGCGCCCGATCTCGATCTCAGTCACGTTGTGTGGCCTTTCCCTCTACGTCTGCGCCTACCAGTATCCCCGACACACACGTCAGGGGCGGTCCCGGTGAGCCGGAACCGCCCCTGCGGACGTGTGCGCTACAGCTTGCTGTAGTTCGGTGCCTCGACGGTCATCTGGATGTCGTGCGGGTGGCTCTCCTTGAGTCCCGCCGAGGTGATCCGGACGAACCGGCCGCGGTCCTGCAGCTCCGGCACCGTGCGCCCGCCGACGTAGAACATCGACTGGCGCAGACCGCCCACCAGCTGGTGGACGACGGCGGAGAGCGGGCCGCGGTAGGGCACCTGGCCCTCGATGCCCTCGGGCACCAGCTTCTCGTCGGAGGCGACACCCTCCTGGAAGTACCGGTCCTTCGAGAACGAGCGCTGCTCGCCACGGGACTGCATGGCGCCCAGCGAGCCCATGCCGCGGTACGACTTGAACTGCTTGCCGTTGATGAACATCAGCTCGCCCGGGGACTCCTCGCAGCCTGCGAGAAGCGAGCCCAGCATGACCGTGTCCGCGCCCGCGACCAGCGCCTTCGCGATGTCGCCGGAGTACTGCAGCCCGCCGTCACCGATCACCGGTACGCCGGCCGCCTTGGCGGCGAGCGCGGCCTCGTAGATCGCGGTGACCTGCGGGACGCCGATGCCGGCGACCACGCGGGTGGTGCAGATGGAGCCCGGGCCCACGCCGACCTTGATGCCGTCGACGCCGGAGTCGATGAGCGCCTGGGCGCCGTCGCGGGTGGCGATGTTGCCGCCGATGACGTCGACGGCCGAGTTCGACTTGATCTTGGCGACCATGTCGCCGACCAGCTTGGAGTGGCCGTGTGCGGTGTCGACGACGATGAAGTCGACGCCCGCCTCGACCAGTGCCTGGGCGCGCTCGTACGCGTCTCCCGCGACACCGACGGCGGCGCCGACGAGCAGCCGGCCTTCCTTGTCCTTGGCGGCGTTCGGGTACTGCTCGGCCTTGACGAAGTCCTTGACCGTGATCAGGCCCTTGAGGATGCCCGCGCCGTCGACCAGCGGAAGCTTCTCGATCTTGTGCCGGCGCAGCAGCTCCATGGCGTCCACACCGGAGATCCCGACCTTGCCGGTGACCAGCGGCATCGGGGTCATGACCTCGCGCACCTGGCGGCCGCGGTCCGACTCGAAGGCCATGTCGCGGTTGGTGACGATGCCCAGCAGCTTGCCCGCGCCGTCCGTGACCGGCACACCGCTGATACGGAACTTGGCGCACAGCCGGTCGGCGTCGGCGAGCGTCGCGTCCGGGTTCACCGTGATCGGGTCGGTGACCATGCCGGACTCGGAGCGCTTGACCAGGTCGACCTGGTTGGCCTGGTCGGCGATCGAGAGATTGCGGTGCAGCACACCGGCGCCGCCCTGGCGGGCCATGGAGATGGCCATACGCGCCTCGGTCACCTTGTCCATGGCGGCGGACAGCAGCGGGATGTTCACCCGCACGTTCTTCGAGATGTACGAGGAGGTGTCGATCTGGTCGGGCGCCATGTCAGAGGCACCCGGCAGCAGCAGCACATCGTCGTAGGTCAGCCCGAGTGTCGCGAATTTCTCGGGCACTCCGTCGACGTTGGTCATGACACCTTCCCCAATGGCCTTGATCGGTGCGGATGTCCATGCTAACGGGCTCAGCAGCCGTCTCATTCCACGATCAAGATCAGCAAGCAGCTTTGGATATTTCTACGGACGTTATTTCTACGGACGCGACCGACCTGCGGTTCACTGCTCGGCGAGCGCCCGCAGTCTGCTGAGCGCGCGGTGCTGCGCCACCCGGACAGCGCCCGGCGACATCCCGAGCATCTGGCCGGTCTCCTCGGCGGTCAGGCCCACCGCGACCCGCAGCACCAGCAGCTCCCGCTGATTTTCCGGCAGATTGGCGAGGAGCTTCTTGGCCCACTCCGCGTCGTCGCTGAGCAGCGCGCGCTCCTCGGGGCCGAGCGAGTCGTCCGGCCGCTCGGGCATCTCGTCGGACGGCACGGCCGTCGAGCCCGGATGCCGCATGGCGGCACGCTGCAGATCGGCGACCTTGTGGGAGGCGATGGCGAAGACGAACGCCTCGAACGGCCGCCCGGTGTCCTTGTAGCGCGGCAGCGCCATCAGCACCGCGACGCAGACCTCCTGTGCGAGGTCCTCCACGAAGTGGCGCGCGTCGCCGGGCAGCCGGTTGAGCCGCGAGCGGCAGAAACGCAGCGCGAGCGGGTGCACATGCGCGAGCAGGTCGTGCGTGGCCTGCTCGTCGCCGTCGACGGCACGGTGCACCAGCGCACCGATGGCCCCCTGGGCGGTCGCCGCCTCGTCGTCACGCATCGGTCCATGGTGCCTTGGCGGCTGCTGGTCCGTCGCACTGCGTCCGTACTTGTGCACCGAAGCGTTATGAGTTGGCACGCCAGAAGTCATCTCGTGCGCCCTCCCCTCCCGCTCGACCGACACGTCCCCGAGGAACTCCACATCTCAAGCATGCGGCATCGCGCGGGAAACGGATGCCCTCGAGCATGCGTCACCCCGCCCGCATACGAACGGGCGGGGTTTGCCGTACCCCAGGGGCAGCCCACTCCTCCGGGACCTAGCGGACCAGGCCCCAGCGGAATCCGAGCGCCACCGCATGCGCCCGGTCCGAGGCACCGAGCTTCTTGAACAGGCGCCTGGCGTGCGTCTTGACCGTGTCCTCGGACAGGAAGAGCTCGCGTCCGATCTCGGCGTTCGACCGGCCGTGGCTCATGCCCTCGAGCACCTGGATCTCACGCGCGGTGAGTGTGGGCGCAGCGCCCATCTCGGCCGAGCGCAGCCGCCGCGGGGCGAGCCGCCAGGTGGGATCGGCCAGCGCCTGGGTGACCGTCGCGCGCAGCTCGGCGCGCGAGGCGTCCTTGTGCAGATACCCGCGGGCTCCGGCGGCCACCGCGAGCGCGACACCGTCGAGGTCCTCGGCGACGGTGAGCATGATGATCCGGGCGCCGGGGTCGGCGGAAAGCAGCCGGCGGACGGTCTCGACGCCGCCCAGTCCGGGCATGCGTACGTCCATCAGAATCAGATCCGAACGATCGGCGCCCCAGCGGCGGAGGACTTCCTCGCCGTTGGCCGCGGTCGTCACGCGCTCGACACCGGGCACGGTCGCAACCGCCCGGCGGAGCGCCTCTCGGGCAAGCGGGGAGTCGTCGCAGACGAGGACGGATGTCATGGCCGCCCTCCGCAGCTGATGCGCGTCACCTTGTGCCTCCAGGCTGGGTACGTTTCGTCACCTGTGCGGTTGAACGCTCTCGGACATGTGCCCTAGAGCTTGTTGTTTCAACCGCCTCCGCACTCTCAACGACGGTCACTCGAAAGAGTTACGGGTCGGACGGGCGCCTTCGGCACACAACGCGAGGGGCGCGCACGGGGCGAGGTGCCGCAGATCATCTGCCCTCCACCCAGAGGCTATGCCCCATTCAGCGGCTTTCCTTCCCTTTTCGCAGTGTCTATGGCTAGATTCGCAATGAGTCATATTTACATCTACTTACATAGTAGATGTACGGTCGTTGGCACGGCGCGGGTGCCCGATCCGGCAGGCATGGGGCCGGGAGCCCGTCCGGTCCGACCTGTCCTGTATCCACTCAGCACGGTTTCAAGGGGACATGCGCTATGGCAGATTTCTCTCGCCTTCCCGGACCCAACGCCGATCTGTGGGACTGGCAGCTCCTCGCGGCATGCCGCGGGGTCGACAGCTCGCTCTTCTTCCACCCGGAGGGTGAGCGGGGCGCAGCGCGAAGCGCGCGTGAGAACTCGGCGAAAGAGGTCTGCATGAGGTGCCCGGTCCGGGCGGAGTGTGCGGCGCATGCGCTGGCGGTGCGCGAGCCGTACGGCGTCTGGGGCGGCCTGACGGAGGACGAGCGCGAGGAGCTCATGGGACGCGCACGCCATCGGCTGATCCCGGCCACGAGCGCAGGAGGTTCTGCGCACGGCTGACACCCGCCCTCACTCCCTTACCGAAGAAACGTTCCTGCACCGACTCCCGGCGCACCTGGGGGTCGATGCGGCATGTTCGGGCGGTGAACGGTCACGGCGGGGCGCCGCACGGCAGGTCCGTCAGCGGGCGGCGGCGCGGGTCAGCTCGTCCAGGGTCGCGGCGACCGCAGGGACCTGGGCCAGATCCGCAAGCGTGAGGGCGACGATCTCGCGGGCGACGGCCGGTTCGACGGTGACCGTGCGGGCGCCCCTGGGGCGTACGGACTCGATGGCGAGCTCGGGCAGCACCGCGACGCCCAGGCCCGCGCCGACCAGGCCGGCCACCGCCGGGTAGTCGTCGGTGGCGAAGTCGATCCGGGGGGTGAAGCCCGCCGCCTCGCAGACATCGACGAGCTGGCGGCGGCAGCGCGGGCAGCCCGCGATCCACGGCTCGTCCGCGAGATCGCCGATGGCGACAGTGTCCGCCTCGGCGAGCCGATGCCCCTCGGGGACCAGACCGACGAGCCGGTCGGTGAGCAGAGGACGGACGACCAGGTCGGCCCACTCCGCGTCCGCGCCGGCCGCTTCGCCGTACCGGAACGCGAGCGCCACATCGCAGTCGCCGTCGCGCAGCATCTCGACCGAGCGGGGCGGTTCGGCGTCGACGAGTGAGACCCGGGTGCCGGGGTGGGCGGCGCGCAGCGCCGCGAGTGCCGTGGGCACCAGCGTCGAGCTGCCGCTGGGGAACGAGACCAGCCGGACTCTTCCCGCCCGCAGACCGGCGATGGCGGCGATCTCCTCCTCGGCCGCGGTGAGCCCGGCGAGGATGCCCGCCGCATGGCGTACCAGCGCCTCGCCGGCCTGGGTCAGGCGCATCTCACGGCCCGTGCGGATCAGCAGCGGAGTCCCGGCGGAGGTCTCCAGCGCCTTCATCTGCTGGCTGACCGCAGGTTGTGTGCAGCCCAGTTCCCGCGCGGCTGCGGAGAACGAACCGGTGGCGGCGACAGCACGCAGGACGCGGAGATGACGGGCTTCGATCACCCGTCGATCATAAGGGAGCCTTGGGGAAGGGCGGCATTGTCGAGTGGCTTGTTTGAGGGTGCACCCATTACCGTGGCCGGCATGAAGCTTCTGACCGTGAACGTGGGACAGCTCAGGACCGTCGACTACGCCGACAACGGCGCGACAGGCATCGACAAGCGTCCGGTCGACGGAGCCGTCCGCGTCACGGATCCGGGCCCCAAGGGTCAGGGCGGGAGCGGTCTGGCCGGGGACGCGATCAGCGACCTGCGCCATCACGGCGGCACCGACCAGGCGGTGTACGCCTTTGCGCGCGAGGATCTCGACCGGTGGGAGAAGGAGCTTGGCCGGCCGCTGCCCAACGGCTCGTTCGGCGAGAACCTCACCACCAGCGGGGTGGACATGAGCGGCGCGCGGATCGGGGAGCGCTGGCGGATCGGCGACGATCTGGTGCTCGAGGTGACGAGCGGCCGCATCCCCTGCCGGACGTTCGCGAGCCGGCTGGACGAGAAGGGCTGGGTCAAGCGCTTCACTCGGGACTGCGCGCCCGGCGCATATCTGCGGGTGATCGAGCCCGGCGAGATCCGCGCCGGCGACCCGGTCGAGATCGTGCACCGGCCCGGGCACGACGTGACCGTCGTGATGGCCTTCCGCGCCGAGACGGTGGAACGTTCACTGCTGCCGAAGGTGCTGGCGGCCGGAGAGGCGCTCCACACCGGGCTGCTGCGGGACGCGCGCGCGTACGTGGCCAAGCACGGCGGGGTGTCCGACTCCGTCATATAGGGGAAATCCCTTAGAAGCCCCGGAATTGACTGGGGGGCGGCTGGGGGCGGTCCCCGATGTGCCCGCGAGTGCCGGCCGGGACGCTGGATGCATGTCTCGCTTCAAGCGCGTCCTCATCACTCTCACGACCCTTGTCGTGATCGTTGGCCTGGCGCTCGGCGGCGGTTCACTCTGGCTGTTCTCGGACGCCAAGGTGTCCAACGTCGGCGCCGGTTTCAGCCGTGAGCTCGCCATACCGCCGCTCGCGAAGTCCGCGGTGAAGAGAGATGGCACCCGGGTCTTCGACCTGACGATGCAGGCCGGTCAGAAGGAGTTCAGGCCGGGGCTGAAGACGCCCACCTGGGGATTCAACGGGGCCTTCCTCGGGCCGACGCTGCGCGCGGAGCGGGGCGAGAAGGTCCAGGTGCGGATCAAGAACAAGCTGGGCGAGGAGTCCACCGTGCACTGGCACGGTATGCATCTGCCCGCGAAGATGGACGGCGGCCCGCACCAGATGATCGCGCCCGGCGCGACCTGGAGCCCGCACTGGACCGTGGACCAGCCGGCCGCCAGCCTCTGGTACCACCCGCATCCGCACGGCAGGACGGAGCGGCATGTGCAGCGGGGATTGGCCGGGATGTTCCTGCTCGACGACGCGAACTCGACACGGCTCGCGCTGCCGAAGCGGTACGGGGTGGACGACCTGCCGGTCATCGTGCAGGACGTCCGCTTCGACGGCGCGAAGTTCGACAGCGGCCACAAGCTGATGCGCAACGTCGGCTTCCTCGGCGACCGGACCATGGTCAACGGCACCCTCGACCCGTACAAGGAGGTGGGCGACGAGCTGGTGCGGCTGCGGCTGCTCAATGCCTCGACCGCCCGCACCTATGACTTCGGATTCTCCGACAACAGGAAGTTCTCACTGGTCGGCACCGACGGCGGACTCCTGGAGAAGGCGGTCGCCCTCGACCGGATCCAGCTGTCGCCGGGCGAGCGTGCCGAGACAGTGGTACGGATGAAGCCGGGTGAGCGAACCGTACTGCGCAGCTATCCGCAGACCAACTACGGGGACTTCTGGCAGAGCCGGTTCAGCGGCGCGGACGACACCTTCGACGTGCTGGAGTTGCGTGCCAAGGACACCCTGCGGCCCTCCCCCGGCATCCCCGCCAGGCTCGGCGAGCCAGAGGTGCCGGACGGCTCGGACTCGGTGCGCGAGCGGTCCTTCGGTCTGTTGATGTCAGGGATAAACGGTCGGCCGATGGCCATGGACCGGATAGACCAGACCGTCGTCCGCGGCACGGCCGAGACCTGGACGGTGCGCAACGACGACGGCGTCCCGCACAACTTCCATGTCCACGACGTGCAGTTCCGGGTGCTGGAGGTGGACGGCAAGCAGCCGCCGCCGGAACTGCGCGGGGCCAAGGACACGGTGTTCGTGCCGGGAAGTCAGACCGTGAAGCTCGCGATGCGGTTCACCGGGCCGGCCGATCCGGACACCCCGTACATGTACCACTGTCACCTGCTGTATCACGAGGACATAGGGATGATGGGCCAGTTCGTGGTCGTCGAGAAGGGCCAGAAGGCGGGCACGGTGCGTACGCCGCACTCACACGTGGGGCACTAACGTGCCGCCTATGACGACTGCACTGATTACGGGAGCGACCGCGGGCATCGGCGCTGCGTTCGCACGGCGGCTCGCCGTCGAGGGACGGAACCTGGTGCTGGTGGCTCGTGACACCAAGCGGCTGCAGGAGCAGGCCACCGAGCTGCACGACAAGCACGGCATCGAGGCGGAGGTGCTGACCGCGGACCTGTCCGAGGAGGGCGGGATCGAGGCGGTCGCCCGGCGGCTGGCCGACCGGAAGGACCCGGTCGATCTGCTGGTCAACAACGCCGGGTTCGGCAACAAGGGACGCTTCCTCGAGGTCTCCATGGCCGATGAGCTGACGATGCTCAAGGTGCACTGCGAGGCCGTGCTGCGGCTGACCGCGGCGGCGGCGGAGGCGATGCGGGAGCGCGGCCGGGGCGGTGTGGTCAATGTGGCGTCGGTGGCGGCGTTCGTGCCGCGCGGCACCTACGGCGCGTCCAAGTCGTGGGTGGTGCAGTTCACCCAGGGAGCGGCACGGGATCTGGCGGGTTCGGGAGTGCGGCTGATGGCGCTGTGCCCGGGGTTCGTACGGACGGAATTCCATGAGCGGGCCGGGATGGGGACGGACAACATCCCCGGCTGGATGTGGCTGGATGTCGACAAGCTGGTGGCGACGGCACTGTCCGACCTGGCCCGGGGAAAGACGCTCTCGATCCCGGACGCGCGGTACAAGGCGCTGATGGGCGTGGTGAAGCTGGCGCCGCGCGGGCTGCTCGGCGGGGTCAGCTCCCGGGCGGGACGCAAGTACGGTCCGCAGTAGGCCCGCAGCCGGCCCTTCCACGAGCGGCCCGGCGGAGGGGCCACCTGCCACGGACGAGGCGCGCTGCCATCTGTCACTGCTGCCGCGGCTGCGGATGCGCGCCTCGTACAGCGCGGACGGCCCCGGCCCCGATGAGTCCGGCCCTGGGGCCGGGCGAAGCAACGACCGGCATCACTCGCAGAAAGAGGAGCCCGCGTCATGGACCACACAACCGCTGACCGTCCCGCCCTGCTGCTGGCGATGGGCCCGGGCATCGCCGAACGGCTGTTCACCGACCGCCACCTCGACCGTCTCACCGCGCTCACCCGCACCGACCCGCGTCGGATCGCCCACGACCTGACCGCTCCCGAGCCGGCCCTGGCCGCCGCCCTCGCCGACGCCGAGGTGCTGCTGACCTGCTGGGGCGCACCCGCCCTCACCGCCGAGGTGCTGGCCGAAGCTCCCCGACTGCGCGCGGTCGTCCACGCAGCGGGAAGCGTCAAGCACCATGTGACCGACGCCTGTTGGAAGCGGGGCATCGCCGTCGCGTCGGCGGCGGCGGCCAACTCGCTGCCCGTCGCGGAGTACACGCTGGCCGCCATCCTGCTCGCCGGGAAGCGGGTCCTGCACTCGGCCCAGCGGTACGGGCAACTGCAGGCCCGGCACGACTGGCACCCGGAGTTCGAGGACGCCGGCAACTACGGACGTACGGTCGGGGTCGTCGGCGCCTCGCGTGTCGGGCGGCGCGTGATCGAGCTGCTGCGCCCGTTCGATCTGCAGGTTCTGCTGTACGACCCGTATGTCGGTGCCGCCGAGGCCAGCGCGCTCGGCGTCCTGCGCACCGAGCTGGACGAGCTCTGCGCCCGCGCGGACATCGTCACCGTGCATGCCCCTGAGCTGCCGGCCACCCGCCATATGATCGGCGCCTGGCAGCTGGGGCTGATGCGGGACGGGGCAACCTTGATCAACACCGCACGCGGCTCCCTGGTCGACGAGGACGCGCTGCTCAGCGAGGTGGTCGCGGGCCGGCTGGATGCCGTGCTGGATGTGACCGATCCCGAACTGCCGCCGCCCGGCTCGCCGTTGTACAGCCTGCCGAATGTGCTGCTCACCCCGCACATCGCCGGCTCACTGGGCGGCGAGCTGCACCGGCTGGCCGATCACGCGCTGGACGAGGTGGAGCGGTTCGCGGCCGGCCTGCCGTTCGCCGACCCGGTCCAGCCGGCCGCGCTGGGTTACTCGGCCTGACCCGGCAGGAGGGGTGAACATCACTAAAATGGACGTATCCCATCGAATGCGGGGAGACGCCATGAAGTTCGTACAGCTAGTTGAATACAGGACCACAAAGCCCGAAGACATGAACACGCTCATGGACAGGTGGGCCGAGGCGACCCAGGGCAAGCGGACCGCCAGCCACACCCTCACCGGCAGGGACCGCTCCGACGCGTCCCACTACGTCGAGATAGTCGAGTTCGACTCGTACGAGAAAGCGATGAAGAACTCGCACCTCCCGGAGACCGAGAAGGCCTTCCAGGAGATGGTGGCCCTGTGCGACGGCATGCCGTCCTTCACCGACCTCGATGTGGTCCGGGACGAGCAGATGAACGCGGCAACCGCCCGCCGCTGCTTCCACGAGATCATCGTCGGCGGCAACCTGGACGGGGTGGACGAGGTCTTCGCCGCCGACTACCGGGACCACGACATCAGCAAGGACGAGCCCGGGATCGGCAGGCAGAGCATCAAGCAGGACATCAAGGGCTGGCGCGACGCCTTCGATTTCCACTTCGACCTCGACCGCCAGGTGACCGAAGGCGACGACGTGGTGACTCTGTGGACCTGGCACGGCACGCACAAGGGTGACTTCCAGGGCATCGCCCCCACCGGCAAGCAGTGCACGATGACCGGTACCACGGTCTTCCGCTTCGAGGACGCGGTGATCAAGGAAGGCTGGTGGCACTACGACGCCCTGCACCTGATGCGGCAGCTCGGCGCGTTCTGACCACCGCGCACGACTCGCTGCTGCCGGACGACGACGGCGCGACTCACTGCGGTGTCGTCCGTACGGCGAAGGCCCCTGCTCCCGCACGCAGCGGGGAACAGGGGCCTTCACGCGAGCCCTACGGCATCAGTGGCTGTGACCGTGGCCGTGGCCGTGGTCGGCCTCCTCCTCGGCAGGCTTCTCGACGACCAGGGTCTCGGTCGTGAGCAGCAGGGAGGCGATCGACGCGGCGTTCTCCAGCGCGGAGCGCGTGACCTTGACCGGGTCGATGACGCCGGCCTTGACCAGGTCGCCGTACTCACCGGTCGCGGCGTTGAAGCCCTGGCCGGCCTCCAGCTCCGCCACCTTCGCGGTGATGACGTAGCCCTCGAGACCGGCGTTCTCGGCGATCCAGCGCAGCGGCTCGACGGCGGCGCGGCGGACGACGGCGACACCGGTGGCCTCGTCGCCGGTCTTGCCGAGGTTGCCCTCGAGCACCTTCACGGCGTGGACGAGCGCGGAGCCACCACCGGAGACGATGCCCTCCTCGACCGCGGCGCGGGTCGCGGAGATGGCGTCCTCCAAACGGTGCTTCTTCTCCTTCAGCTCCACCTCGGTGGCGGCGCCGACCTTGATCACGCACACGCCGCCGGCCAGCTTCGCGAGGCGCTCCTGGAGCTTCTCGCGGTCCCAGTCGGAGTCGGTGGACTCGATCTCGGCCTTGATCTGGTTGATGCGGCCCGTGACGTCCTCGGACTTGCCGCCACCGTCGACGATGGTGGTGTCGTCCTTGGTGATCGTCACGCGGCGGGCGGTGCCCAGCACGTCCAGACCGGCCTGGTCGAGCTTGAGGCCGACCTCCTCCGCGATGACCGTGGCACCGGTGAGGGTGGCCATGTCACCGAGCATCGCCTTGCGGCGGTCACCGAAGCCGGGAGCCTTGACGGCCACCGCGTTGAAGGTGCCGCGGATCTTGTTGACGACCAGGGTGGAGAGCGCCTCGCCCTCGACGTCCTCGGCGATGATCAGCAGCGGCTTGGAGCTGCCGGCCTGGATGACCTTCTCCAGCAGCGGCAGCAGGTCCTGGATCGAGGAGATCTTGCCCTGGTTGATCAGGATGTACGGGTCGTCGAGGACCGCCTCCATACGCTCCTGGTCGGTCACCATGTACGGGGACAGGTAGCCCTTGTCGAAGGCCATGCCCTCGGTGAAGTCCAGCTCCAGCCCGAAGGTGTTGGACTCCTCGACGGTGATGACACCGTCCTTGCCGACCTTGTCCATCGCCTCGGCGATGAGCTCGCCGACCTGCTGGTCCTGGGCGGACAGCGCGGCGACGGCGGCGATGTCGGACTTCTCCTCGATCGGACGCGCGGTGGCGATCAGCTCGTCGGAGACGGCCTTGACCGCAGCGTCGATGCCCTTCTTCAGGGCGGCCGGGGAGGCGCCGGCGGCGACGTTGCGCAGACCCTCGCGGACCAGGGCCTGGGCCAGCACGGTGGCGGTGGTCGTACCGTCACCCGCGATGTCGTTGGTCTTGGTCGCCACCTCCTTCACCAGCTGGGCGCCGAGGTTCTCGTACGGGTCCTCGACCTCTACCTCACGGGCGATCGTGACACCGTCGTTGGTGATGGTGGGGGCGCCGAACTTCTTGTCGATGACGACGTTGCGGCCGCGGGGGCCGATCGTCACCTTGACCGTGTCGGCAAGCTTGTTGACGCCGCGCTCGAGGGCGCGACGGGCGTCCTCGTCGAATTTCAGGATCTTCGCCATGGGAGCTTCTCAAGTCCTCTCAAAGAACTGCGCCCCTCGCCGCCCGGCAATCAGCGGGGTGACCAGGGGCGCAGCTCAAAGCCGATCTGGGTGCGGAGCTTTCTGGGGGCTGGATGCCCCCAGACCCTCGCTTACTTCTCGACGATCGCGAGCACGTCGCGGGCCGAGAGGACGAGGTACTCCTCGCCGCTGTACTTCACTTCGGTGCCGCCGTACTTGCTGTACAGCACGATGTCGCCGGTCTTGACGTCGAGCGGCAGGCGCTCGCCGTTCTCGAAACGGCCCGGGCCCACGGCCAGGACGACGCCCTCCTGGGGCTTCTCCTTGGCGGTGTCCGGAATGACCAGGCCAGAGGCCGTGGTCTGCTCGGCGTCGAGCGGCTGGACCACAATGCGGTCCTCGAGCGGCTTGATGGCAACCTTGGAGCTGGTGGTCGTCACGATCCGACCTCCCCCTTCGGAGATCTCACGGGGTTTGACTGTCTGAGGTGGCGACCAGGTCGATCCGTCGTCGCGGGTGCCGGACCTGCCCGTCGCTGTGTTGGCACTCTCCGGTGGGGAGTGCCAGAGCCGAGACTATGACCGCGGTTAGCACTCGGTCAAGCGGAGTGCCAATGTGGTCGTCCGCGTCGATCGGGTCTCGATGCGGACAACGCCGCAGCAGGTGCCCCGGTTCCGGACGCGGCCGGGTCTCCCTGAGCCGCCACCGGCCACCCCCGTTCGGCGCAGGCGGCCGGTATCCCTGACTCAGACGTAGTCCTCGAGCTTCGCCACCGCGTAGCCCCTCGCGGTCACCGTCTTCATGACCCGCCGGATCAGGTCGGGCATGGCCGCCTTCCACTCCGCCTTGCCCCGGAAGTGCGTGAGGATGATGTCGCCGGGGTGCAGGTCCCGGTCCCACTCGCGCCATTCCA
Organism: Streptomyces sp. NBC_00390; assembly: GCF_036057275.1. NCBI lineage: Bacteria > Bacillati > Actinomycetota > Actinomycetes > Kitasatosporales > Streptomycetaceae > Streptomyces > Streptomyces sp. NBC_00390. The sequence continues at coordinate 3,422,108 of NZ_CP107945.1, forward strand.
TGTGATCGGGGAACGCCTCCGCCGCCCACAGCGGCACGGCCTTGATCCCGCAGGACTTGGCGGCGCGCAAGGTGTTCTCGTTGTAGTTGCCGTACGGCGGACGGAACAGCCGGGGCAGCGTGCCGTACCGCTCCTCGAGCTTGTCCTGCTGGCCGCAGATCTCCCGCAGCTGCTTCTTGTAGGAAAGCCCGGGCAGATAAGGGTGGGTGAGCGTGTGGTTCTGCAGGGAGACCCCGGCGTCCTGCATCTTCTTGAAGTAGCCGTAGTCGCCCTGGATCACGTAGTCGCTGAGGAAGGCGCTGTACGGGATCTGCAGTTCGGTCATCATCTTGATCAGCTCGGGGTCCTTCTCGGCACCGTCGTCGATCGTCAGGAAGACGACCTTCTCCTCGGTGGGGACGGTGGTGAAGACGGGCGGCAGGCCTTCCATGCCACCGTCGACCTCGAAGCCCTTGCGAGTGGTGATCCTGGGCTTGACGTCGGGCGGCGGCGGCGCGGCGAGCGGGGCGCGCTCCAGCCCCCACTTCTTGGCAGCTGCGGCGCGGGCCTTCTGCTGGCGCTTGACCTTCTGCACATACGAGGCGAGCGCCCCGGCCGCACCGGGTTCACCCGGCCGTGCGGCCTCCTCCCGGGCACCCTTCCCGGCCTCCTTCCGTGCCCCCTTCTCAGCCCTTTCCCGGGACGCCTTCTCAGCCTCCTTCCGTACCCCCTCCCTGGACCCCTTCTCCGCTCGCTGTCCGTCCTGCTGCCCGGCAGCGGGCCCGGCGGCGGGCGCAGCGGGCCGCGAGGCACCGGCATCCGCCTGCTTCCCTGCGCCCTCTGCCGCACAGCCGGAGCCGACGGCGGCGACAAGCAGCGCGGCCAGAACCGCGCGACCCCGAAATGCTTTTACTTTTACCTTTTGTCGTACTAGCTGCATGGCGTCGCATCCTGTCAGCGCAACGCCCGCGCACCGGGCCGACACCGCCACCGCGGGCGCACCATCCCCCGCCTGGCCCACAATGGCCCGGTGAACGACCTTGATCCGCCCGCCGCCGATCTGGCCGCCTTCGCCGCCCTCCGCACCGAGGAGGGCCGGGCACTGCTGGCCGGCCTGGACTCCTACGACCCCGCCCAGGAGCTGGCCGTCGCCACCCGGCTGCGCCGCGAGCACCCGGCCGACCTGGTCTCGGCGGCGCTCGGGCAGGCCCGGCTGCGGCAGCGCGCGGTGGCGAAGTTCGGCGCCGAGGACGCCCGCCGGATGTTCTTCACCCCGAACGGCGTCGAGCAGTCCACCCGACGCTCGGTCGCCGACTACCGCGCCGGACGCTTCGCCGCCACCGGGGTACGCAGCGTCGCGGACCTGTGCAGCGGCATCGGCGGTGACGCGCTCGCCCTCGCCCGCGCGGGCATCTCGGTACTCGCCGTCGACCGGGACCCGCTGACCGCCGCCGTAGCCCGCGCGAACGCCGAGGAGCTGGGCCTCGCGGACCTGATCGACGTGCGCTGCGCCGATGTCACGGAGATCGACACGGCCGCGTACGACGCGGTGTTCGTGGACCCGGCCCGGCGCGGCGGCCGGGGCCGGATCTTCGACCCGGAGGCGTACTCCCCGTCCCTGTCCTGGGCGATCGGTGCCGCCCGCACCCGCCCGCACGCCGCCCTCAAGATCGCCCCCGGCATCCCGCACGAGACCGTCCCGGACGAGGCGGAGGCGGAGTGGATCTCGGACGGCGGCGACGTGAAGGAGGCGGTGCTCTGGTTCGGTACGGCTCCGGGCACGGTACGGGCGACACTGCTGCCGGGCCCGCACACGCTGACCGGCCGGAACCTGCCGAATCCCGGGGTCCGCGAGGTGGGCCGTTACCTGTACGAGCCGGACGGCGCAGCCATCCGCGCCCACCTGGTCGCCGAGATCGCCGAGACGCTGGACGGCGGGCTGATCGACGAGACGATCGCGTACATCACCTCGGACGAGCTGCGCCCGACGCCCTATGCGAACGCATACGAGATCACGGACCGACTCCACTTCAACCTGAAGAAGCTGAAGGCCCTGCTGCGGGAGCGCGAGGTCGGGCACCTGACGGTCAAGAAGCGCGGCTCCGCGGTGGAGCCTGAGGAACTGCGCCGCAAGGTGAAGCCGCAGGGGCCGAACGCGGCGACGGTGTTCCTGACGAGGGTGGCGGGGGCCCCGACGATGCTGGTGGGGCACCCGGCGTAGCCGAGGTCACACCTTCCGCCTCCTTTGCAACAGCCAAGCTGTCAGGTGGAGTTGTTAGGGTGTCGAAAGCGTGCGCGAGGGGAGACGGGGACTTCATGGCGGACAACGCGGACCTCAGCACATCCAGGGAGGACCTGACCCGGCTCGCCGACGACCTCGACGCGATGCAGCGTCATCTGGACGGCCAGGTCCGCCGGATGGACGCGATCGTCGACGGCATCGAGGCGGGCTGGAAAGGCGAGGCCGCCCGTGGGTACCGGGCGCTGCACCGGGGCGTCGCGGAGGACGCCGTACGGATCCGGGAAACCCTCAAGCTCTTCGAGGCGGCCGTCCGCCTGGGCCGGGACGGGTTCACCCAACAGGACCTGGACACGCTCCAGGCCATCCGAGCGGTCCGGGCCGACGTCGACGTGGCGCAGGAGGCGCGCGAGCTGTCGGAGGGCACGGCTCCGCCGCCCGGGCCGCGCAGCTCCCTCGACGGACTCTGACCACCTCCCAGGACATCTCTCGTCCGGTACGTCCCGGGCCCCTCTCCGAACGCATCAGCGCACACACATGCGACCGACACAGCAGCTGGGGGATACAGCCGTGTCCGACGACCACATAGGCGTCAGCTTCACCACCCTGCGCAATCTGGCGCTGGAGCTCGAGGACATCCTGCGTCAGCTCAACCAGAACCTCGAGACGCTCTACGACCGGACCGAGAAGGTGGTCCTGACCTGGAAGGGCGAGGCCCGCGACACCTTCGTCGACGAACTCGACAAGTGGGACCACGACATGCAGGACCTCCAGGCCGCCCAGGCCTGGCTCCATGAGGTCGTGACCACGGGGCACGCGAACTACGCGGAGGCGCACAGGGCCGTGCTGCGCGGGTGGGGGGCGGCCTGATGGGCACACCGCCTTCCCCGCCCCCGCAGAACGGCACCATCGACGTCAAACCGTCCGACCTGCACCGTGTCTCCGGCGGGTTCGCGGTCCAGCAGCCGATGTACAGCCAGGCCGCCAAGACACTGGTCACCAAGCTGCAGCAGCACCCGGACGCCGGCGGCTACGGCACCGCGGCACAGGCTTTCGCCACCGCCTACGTCGAAGCGGGCAACAAGTTCCTCGACGTCTGGGCCAAGAGCGTGGTCAGCATCGGCGGCGCCGCCGTCGGCTTCGCCAGCACGGCCAACAACTACTCGAAGGCCGAGGCGGCCAACGACCCCACCGGCCAGAAGAAGCCCGTCGTCCAGGCACCGCCCCAGGTCATCGACAAGGCGCCCGACTACGGGCAGGTCCCGAACCTGAAGTGGGGCGACGACGACGGCGGCGACGGATGGCTGCGCAGCATCCTGGAGTGGATCCCCGAGGTCGTCCGGGACGCGTTCCGCCCGGTGCTCAAGCACGCCTTCCGCTGGGGCAAGGTCGCGGACGTCTATCCCTTTCCCCAGCAGCACTACCTCAACGACCTGTCCAAGGCCTGGCGGGACATGACGATCACGCTCTCGATGACCGAGAGCGCGCTGACCGGCCAGGTCAGCAGCATCACCCAGCAGAGCAACAGCGAATGGCACGAGGCCATGCGGAAGTTCTGCAGCTCGCTGTGGGGCACGTCGGCATGGGGCAAGTCCACCGCCGGCTACGAGTGGAAGCACGACAGCGCCTCGTCGACCACGGGTGCCACCCATCCCGTGATGACCGTGCTGTTCGACACGGCCATGAAGATCAGCGATCTCCTGTACGACTTCGCCGAGGCCGCGGTGGACCTCAACGGCAAGGTCTGGGACATCTACATGAGGGCCGTACGCGAGGCGCTCGGCAAGATCGACCTCAGTGACGGCGTCGACGGCGAGGACGTGAAGGAGGGCGCCAAAGCGGTCGGGCGCTTCCTCAAGGGCCTGGCGAAAGGCGCCGCCGAGCTGAGCCTCGAGATCACGCTGAACATCGACAAGGCGGCCCTCAACTCCGTGGTCGAGGCGTACAACACCCGAGTGAACGGGCTGGTTCCCAAGCTCAAGGCCCTGATGGAACCGCTGAACGAGGCACACCGCGCCGCGCCCACATTCCGCGCGGAGGACGCCCGGGCCCAGGCGTTCGGGGCGAGGGCGCTCAACGAATTCAAGCAGCAGCCGCTCTACACCGTGCCGGGTGAGGACAAGGACAACCACTTCTATCCCGTCGACCTGGCGAACCAGGAAGGCGTGCACAACAGCCATGTGATCGACAAGCACGTGGGGCAGAGCGACGAGCAACTCCTGAACCGCCTCCGGGACCAGCCCACCATCACCGCGGCATCGACATTCCCGGACCTGGCCATCGCCCAGAAGGCGACCCAGGACGCCATGGACGAAATCGGGCCCGACGGGAGCAAGCCGGAGAACGCCGGCAAGCCGAACCTCGATGTGAACAATCCCAAGAAGATCGAGAGGTGGCTTTCGGTACCCCGCCAGGACAATTCCATGCTCACGCTGGACCCGGTGGAATTCGACTATGCCACCGGCCGGACGGTGCCTGCCGGTTCGACGACGGCGAGCGATACGCACAGCGTCAAGGTGGTCCTCAAATACAAGAACGGAATCGACCCGCCGTACGTCGTCTACACTTCCATGCCGTCCAACCCCTAGCACAAGAGTGAGCGTGACGTTCGTGAGCCTCGGAAGTCTCCCTGAGTGCGCCGCACAGCTCTTCGGCGGATCCTCGCACTTCGTGCAGCTCTCTCGCCGGACGGCCGAGGACTGGGTCGACGACCTGGTTCACGTCCTGCGGGGGCGGAAGAGCGCCCAGCACATCGGCATCACCCCGGAAGCGATGTTCGACGACGTCGATCCGGAAACAATTCGCCTGAGTCTGCTTCCCGTTCCCCGGCACGGGGCGGAAGACCTCGTCAAACTCCTCGCCCACGGCTCCTTCTACTACGGCCCGGACGCCTCACTGCAACAGGCCGACCGCGCCCGGGACGAATGTGTCCGCGACATTCTTCGGTCCGTCGGCGCGGAAGCAAAATTCTTCACGAACCACGGCCACGCCGAAAACGGTGATTCGGCGGACTTCTTCCAGGCCGGATTCCACTACAACTCGCTGGCGGTCACGCTCTACGATGTCTGCCTCGTCGCGGTCTCACCCGATCATCTCCTGGTGGCCTGGAGATTCGAGGACGCATAGCGCCTCTCCTCCGCACCATACGCGCTCTCCATTCTTCCGCTCCTTCGAAGGTGCAAGGTGTCCATCCGAAACAGGTCCGCCACATATCCCGACCGGGAGACCGCCCAGTGGGCCACCCAGCAGGTGGTGACCGCCAACGAGCAGGTGATCCACCGGTGGCTCGCCCAGTCCACCCGGCAGCGCCTCACCGTCGAGGCCGCCTGGCCTTCGCGACCCGAGCCGGTCGGGCGCGTCCTGCTCCAGGCGATGATGCTCGCCGGCCGCGAACCCGTCGACGTACGCGCCGCCCGGGTGATCCTCAGGCGGAGCGCCGAGAGCCCGCACGGCTTCACCGTCCACGCCACCTTCCCGATCTACCTCTAGAGGCAGCACCCGTGTCCCTGAAGCCGCGCGAACACGACCGCAGGTATGGCGAGCTGGACCATGTCATCCGGGCCTACCTGGGCCGTACCGCCGACGACGACGAGCCACTGACCGCGTACCTCCGCCACACCTGGCGCACCCGGCCCTGGGCCATTCCGATCGCCGAGGAGCAGCTGCGCACGTACGCCGAGAACCCTCCGGGCCGGCTCCGCCAGCGCCTCGGCGAGTTCTATCCCGTACCGGACGTGGGCCTGCCCGACGCCGAGATCCAGGCGTGGCTGGCGAGTCTCGCCGACCGGCTCAAGGAGAGTGTCGAGACGGGCCAGGCGCCGCCGCCCGCCACACCGCAGACCCGCTGGGAATGGCGGGCGCGCTTCCCCGAGCTCACCCAGTTCCTCGGCGGGTGGTTCTCCCAGGACATGCCGGACGAGTTCGAGGACCACGACGCCGCTCTCCAGGACTATCTGGACACCACCGACTCCGGCCTGATCGCCCAACTCACCGGCGAGCTGCACGACCTGCTCACCCTGCCGCTGGACGAGCCGGACTACGCCCTCGCCCTGGACGAACTCGGCATGGAGATCGACCCGCCCGCGCCCTACACCCCCAGCGGCTGGCTCGCCGACCTGGCGATACGGCTCCGCGAGCGGTGAGCGGTCGGCGGCGGACCGTCATGGACCACAAGGAAGTGTTCCGTCTCTCGGACCAGTTGGCCGATGCCGGCGAGTGGGAAGAACTGCTCCGGCTGCCGACCGGTTCGACCGCAGCATCGCCGAGAGCTCCGATGCCGAGGCACGACGCGAGTCGGCGAACTCCCGGGGCCTGGTGACGCACACATTCGTCGTCGAGGCTCCCGGCGAATACGCGGAGGCCGTCGCCCGCCTGGTCGAGCTCGCCTGGTCGCAGCGCCGGTCGCTGTTCTTCGAGGCCGTCGCGGAGCACTGGACCTGGCGGCAGGTGGGCCCGCACCTGTCCGATCCCGAGCTCCGGCATCTCGTGGCACACTCCCGTGTGCTGCGCGGAGAGGATCTGGCCCGGGCGTCCGGGAGCCTCGGACCCGAGCTGTTCGGTGACATCCCCTTCGCCCTGCAGACGTGGGAGGCGGAGTTCTGGGACGTGGAGAACTCGCCCATGTCGTACGGACGTCACGGCTCGGCCGGGGGGTTCGACGGGATTCCCGTCCATGACGTGACCGCCCGTGTCGGCCTGCCGCTCCCCGACACGGGCGCCACCGCGCTCACGTGGACCGCTCCCCCGCCGCTGCCGTCCTGGGCCACCAACAGCGGCTCTTACGCCGAGGTCGCGGGCCCCCTTCACTGCACCGCCGCGCAGGCGCTGGCCAGGCACCTCTCCGGCCTCCCCCGGCACGAACGGCTGACCCAGGCCGTCCCGGTACCCTTCGCGGCCGCCTACCCGGGGCTGCTCAAGGCCCTGGGCGGTCAGGGGGCGTACACCTCGGAGTCGATGGCCCTCGGCCGGATCGCCGTGTGGCGCCTGCTTCGCAGGATGGCCCGACTGCCCGACGACTCCCCCGCGGACACCGTCTCGGAGCACGTCGCCGGGCTCGACTGCCTCACCTGGGAGCTCCCCGGTGACGACATCTGGTACTTCCATCTCGCCGCCGACCACCCCGCCACCGGCACGTCCTGGCTTGTCGACGGCCAGGACTTCGACTGAAGCAGGACCCTGACTCGATGGCTCTGCACCCCGAGGGCATCTTCACCAGCGGCCCGCTCTTCCAGCTGGTCGGCCTCGCCGCCCAAGGCGGCGAGCCACTGGAGTGGCAGGTCATGCGGCTCAAGCGCGTCCTGCGGACCGAGTACTGGGACGCCGCCTGGCGCGCGCCGATGCAGCCTCTCGCCTCCCAACTCGACTACATGACCACCACGTTCTCCGAGGACTTCTTCGCCGGCTGCCCCGAGTACGCACGCCAGGCCTGGCTCGCCGCCGCCGGAGCCAGGAGCGTGCCCGTGTTCATGGGCGAACTCGCCAGGCTGCTGCGGGTCGCGGACCGGGTACGGCCCGCCGGGTACGACGTGGTGCCTCTGGCCAGATGGGAGGCCGAGGCGCGGTTCCCGTTGCTGCGGGACCTGGACACCTGGGCGTACGACGGCGAGTACGACTCGTTCGAAGCCGCCTTCCAGGCGCGCATCGACGGCGAGCACCCGTGCTGCGAGCAGGAGGTCGTCCCCTTCGTGGCCCAGGCGCAGACGGCCCTGTCGCTGTGCGCCGAGTCCGCGCATTTCAGGGACGCGTTCCTGTCGCACGACGAGAGCGTCACACCCGCCACCCTGAAGATCATCACCGAGCGGGGCCACGCTCACATGAGGAGCTACCACCGGGGCTGACCCGCGGGAGTCACCTGAAGATCGCGACCGGCCGGGGCGCGTACAAGTGCGTCCTTCAGCAACGTCTACTCCGCCGAGGACGCGTTCACGGCGGCAGATCCGGCCGGAGGACCTCACGGCTCTCCGGCCCGGCGGCAAGTACGTACATCAGGACTCGCGGCCCTTCTCCGGTGCACGCGCCTGCTCCGTCCACCCCGTGAACAGCTCCAGAACCGCCCGGCGTAGGTCCCTCAGCGGTGCGCGCCGCCCTGCGGCGTCGCGTACTGCTGACGCGTCCCGACCGCCGAGCCTGCGGCCATCAGCCGGACCGCCCAGCGGTAGTGGCTCACCGCTTTGGCGGCGCCGATCAGACCGGTCAGCCACATGATGAAGCCCAGCCCCATCAGCAGCGCGACACCGGCCGGAGTGTCCTCGCCCGGCCTCGCGTCGGCCGGCACGGCGAAGGAGAGAAACAGGCCGGACGCGCACAGCAGGAACGACGGGATGAACCACACCAGGCTCAGCACCGGTGAGCCGAACCGGGCGTCCCGGGCCGGATCCCAGTCCAACGCGGTCCACTGCCACAGGCGTCGGCGGATCTCCGTGTCGCGGGCGATACCCAGGCCGACCACCAGACCGGTCGGAATCATGCACCCGACGCCGAGAAGGCCGGTGGTCGCACCGAACAGGATGCTGAACGGGTCCAGCTCCTCGGCGACCACCCCCAGCATCGTCGCGAAGAAGACCCAACCGAGCGCGAACCCCGCCGCCGTCAGCCACAGCAGCACCAGCCGCTTCGGGTCGATGCTCCGCCGGTGCAGCTCCGTCATCGCTTTCGCCCGGTCCGCGAGCAGCGACTCGTGGTCGGGCCATGCCCTCGTCTCGACGGGCGGAGGGGGTGGGGGCAGCGGGTTGCGACGGGACACATGTGCGACCCTATCGCCCGCTCAGGCGGCGAACTCCTTCAGCTCGTCGGTCTCCAGCGCGAAGCCGACCGGGTCAGGAAGTTCGACGACCGCACCGAAGGGGCGTGTGGTGGAGGCGCGGTAACGGCCCTCCTCCGGCTCGGCGTAGACGGTGACACTGTCGGTCTCCCGGTCGATGAGGAGGTAGACCGGGATGCCTGCCGCCGCGTAGCCGTCCGGCTTCTCGACACGGTCGCGCCGGTCGGCGTCGCGGCGTGCGACGTGACCTCAACAACCATCAGGACGCCGTCGGGTTCCGCCCACTCTCCGGCCCCGGTGAAGTGCCTGCGCGGCGCGAGGGCACCGTCCGTCCGTGCGCGGCCCCGCCAGTAGGCAGAGATCTTGAGACCCCGCTCCGGGTAGAGCCACAGGTCGGGCCGCGATTGCATGCACAGCTGCTGGAGCCAGGCGATGACCTCGTCGTGGTTGCCGTCCGGCACGGGCTTGACCTCGATCTTTCCATTGATGAACTCGAGCCGGACGGTCTCGGGTGCCGAGCGTTCGATCACCTCGAACTCCTCGACCGTCATCTGGGGCCGGGCACTGGGCATCGGGGTCATGGCGTCGCCTCCTTGCCTCCATGGTGCCCCGGCCTCGGGCGGTGCGTGCTGAATGGTCATGTCTCGTTCCTCTCCGATGTCCGCAGGGCCGCCCTCAGCTGGTCCACGTGGTCGTGGACGCGGCCGGGAGGCAGGAGTTCGTGCGCGGTGGTACCGGGGCCCGTGCAGGCGCGGCAGAGGCCGCCGGGGAGGAATGCCGGGTCGCCCGGGACGCCGCACTCCGTGCACTCCATGACCATGCGCGGGGCCGGCGGTTCCGGTGGGAGCTTGTCGAGCAGACGGCGGCGGACGAAGCCGTACGGGTGGGAGACGTGCGCCGGGAGCCCGGCCGTGAGCGCCGACAGGAGCTGCGTCTCGCTCGCGCCCCGCTCGAACCACACCCCTGCCGCCGCCTCCAGCGCCGCGCATTCCGGCGCGGAGAGCGTCAGGCCCGCCTCGATACGGCCGAGGCGGGCCAGCAGGTCGTACGCCGCCGAGCGCGCCAGCGAGGCCGGGATGGTCGAGGCCCCGAGCTCGCCCGCCGCGAAGCGGGCCCACCAGGCGTCGTCGCGGGCGGTACGGGACCAGTAGGAGCGCCACACCCAGTGGTTCGTGCCGGACTCGCTCGTCACGCACTGACGGATTCGGCGGTAGTGACCGGCGGCGGACAGGCTCTTGAGGATCGTGCCCATCGCGCACTGGCCGTAGCCGGGAACGTGCTTCGCGAGCGTCTTCACCGAGATGTCCGCGCCCTCGGCCTGCCGGTCGATGTAGTCGGCGACCTCCGCCTCACGCCTGGGCAGATGTGCGAAGTCGTCGGCGCGACGGGGGCTTTGGGAGGGGGCGAGCCGCTTGCCGTAGCCGGGATTGGCCATGGGGTGGGCGGGCGGGCGCAGGGCAGGATTAAGCTGCTGAGTAGCCATGAGATCGGGCCTTAACGATCTTGTAGGTCAGACCCCTGTGTGGTGCTGGTAACACCGCATGGGGGTCGCTCTTGCTGCGCACGCTACACGGCCATGGCCGTACGTCGCGACTCGATCACAAAAAGTCATCTCGCCTGGTGTGCGGGCCACTTAGGGGTGGGTGGGCGGGAACAATCCCCCCACCCAATCCTTCTAAAGGCGTCTCGAATCCCGCGTCCCGAAGCTCAAGCCCCGACGTGCGCGACGAATTCCGCCCATGCGCGGGCCTGTACGGCGAGTTCGGGGCTCGACGTGAGCTTCGAGTCCCGGACATGGACGGCGTCGGGGCAGGTGGCGACCTCGACGCAGTTACCGCCCTCGCTGTCGCTGTGCGTCGACTTGCGCCAGGCGAGGGCGACTTCGACGCAGTTTCCGCCCTCGTTGTCGCTGTAGCTCGACTTGAACCACGCCAGACCGGTTCTCACCACGCCTCGGCCTCTCTCTTGATGACCTCAGCGGACTCCTCGGGCCCGAGAGCCTGCATACGGATCATGCCGAGCCGCTGGGTCAGTTTGCTGACCGTTTCGGGCTCGCCCGTCAGGTGACTGACCGACTGACCCTCCTCGAACACATGGTGCTCATGATCCGGCGATTCGAGAAGCACAATCGGGCCGTCGTTGCCCGGATGCAGGCCCTGCGACGTCGGCATCACCTGAATGTCCACATTGCGCAACGCGCCTACGGCCAACAGGTGTTCACACTGCTCCCTCATCACGTCAGGACTGCCCACGGGCCGTCTCAGCGTGCTCTCCTCGATCACGAAGCTGAAGTACGCGGTCGGCCTGCGGGCCAGCATCAATCCGCGCTCGATGCGCGCGGCGACGCGGTGCTCGACCGTCTCGTCGTCGATCGGCGGGCAGTGGGTGGCAAAGAGGGCCCGCACATAGCGCTCGGTCTGGAGCAGGCCCGGGACGCGAATGGGCTCGTACGACTGGTGCGCGATCGCATGCGCCTCCCGCTCCATGAACTCCGCCGCCCTCGGCGGGAACGGATCCGGCACCAGGAACTTCTCCAGTGCCTTCAACTTGCCCCGCGCCCCGTACAGATCGTCGGCCACCGCCAGCAGCCGCGCCGTCGGTCTGCGCCGTCCCACCTCCATCGCCCGGATCGTGCCCTCGGTGTACCCGGCCGCCTCCCCCAGCGCCTGGCACGAACCCCCCGCGTCCTGGCGCCACATCTGTAACTGTTGCCCGCAGTGCCGCCACGCGGACGGTGTCTGCTTGAGCTGTGCCGTCTCGGTCATGCACCCCAGGCTAGGGACCGGACACGGAGCGTGAGGCTCTTTCCAGGAGCAGCTCCCTCTCCCGTGCGTTGCGGGTCAGGGACGCCGCCCGCTCGAACTCGGCGCGCGCCTCCTCCCTCCGCCCCACCCTCTCCAGCAGGTCACCCCGGACACTCGGGAGCAAGTGGTAGTCCTTCAGGGCAGGTTCGTCGACGAGAGCGTCGACCAGTTCCAGACCGGCTTCAGGTCCCTCGGCCATGGACACGGCCACTGCCCGGTTCAGTTCCACCACGGGGGACGGAATCAGCGCCACCAGCTGCCCGTACAGGGCGGCGATCGTCGTCCAGTGCGTGTCCTCGTACGTCACCGCCTGCGCGTGGCAGGCAGCGATTGCCGCCTGGAGGGCGTACGGGCCGTACGGGCCGGGGCCCACGTGGTGCAGGGCCTCGATGCCACGGCGGATCAGCAGGCGGTTCCAGCGGGAGCGGTTCTGGTCGGCGAGCAGGACGGGCTCGCCGTCCGGTCCCGTGCGGGTCGGGATGCGCGAGGCCTGGAGCTCCAGCAGCGCGGCCAGACCGTGCACTTCGGAGTCGGCCGGCATCAGGCCCTGGAGGACCCGGGCGAGGCGCAGGGCGTCCTCGCACAGGGCGGGGCGCACGAGGTCGTCCCCGGCGGTGGCCGAGTAACCCTCGTTGAAGATCAGGTAGATGACCTCCAGCACCGAGTCGAGTCGCGCGGCACGGTCCGAGCCGTACGGCACCTCGAACGGCACGCCCGCCTTGGCCAGTGCCCGCTTGGCGCGGACGATGCGCTGGGCGACCGTGGACTCGGAGGAGAGGAAGGCACGGGCGATCTCCCCCGTGGTCAGACCGCCGAGGAGTCTCAGGGTGAGCGCGATCCGGGCGCCGGTGGCGAGCACCGGATGGCACGCGGTGAAGATCAGGCGCAGCAGGTCGTCGTCGATGTCGTCGGGCTCCGAAGGCTCGGGCGGCGGCGACACGTCCTCCAGAGCGCGGCCGACCTCGGCGAGCTTGCGGGCGTACGTCTCCTTGCGGCGTACGAGGTCGATGGCGCGGTGCTTGGCGGTGGCCATGAGCCAGGCTCCCGGCTTGTCCGGGACACCCGACTCCGGCCACTGCTCCAGCGCGGCGACCAGGGCGTCCTGCGCGAGCTCCTCGGCGATGCCCACGTCCCTCACGATGCGTGCGACACCGGCGATGATCCGCGCGGACTCGATCCTGAACACCGCTTCGATCGTCTCGGTCGCGCTTGCTGCCGTCACGGCCACCCATCAGAGCAGCCGCACCGGGACGGGGCAAGCGCGGCCGGGTCAGCCCTCGGCGATCTGCCGGACCTCGCAGGTGACGTGCCAGTTCTCCGGGTGGATCTCCAGGAAGCGCTTGGCCCATTCGAGGGCCTCGGCCTTGTCCTTGCACTGCATGATGGCGTAGCCGCCGACGACTTCCTTGGTCTCGGTGAAGGGCCCGTCGGTGTAGCTCAGCTTGCCGTCGGACCAGTGCACGCGGGTGCCGTCGGAGGTCGGGGTGAGCCCGGCCGTGTCGAGCATGACACCGGCCTTGGTGATCTCCTCCAGCAGCGCACCCATGCGCTCGTTGAAGTCCTCGGGGAACTCCTCGGTGGGGAGCTCGCTCTCGTTGACACGGACCATCGACAGGAAACGCGGCATGGTGACTCCTCGGCTCGGGAGACGGGGCCGTTCCCCGCCTCTCACCCATGCGTCGAACGGGAGGCGGCGGGATCGACACCGTCGCCAGGATTCTTCCGAGGTTCTCGGGGAAGCCGTGGAACCACGCTCTTCACAGGCCGTCGAACGGCGGGATGATCCGCACGACGACAATCAGCTGAGCCCGCGGAGCGGGCAGGAAGTAGAACCGGCCGCCCGCGGCATCCATGCGCCTCAGGCCCCCCGGCCGCGGGCCTTCGCCGGCCGCGGACCTTCGCCCAGCTCCGTGACATCGACACCCATCTCTGCGAGTTCGACCAGCTGCCCGGCGAGGCGCTCGACTTCCGACACGACCGCGCTCGGGACGCCTCCCGCAACGTGCGCATGATCGGGGTCGTACTCCCAGCGCCAGGGGTCACTCACCGCAGATCCTGCGCCGGCGCGGCCCTGGCGTCGTCAAGAATGAGGCCGATCTCAGCCGCGGCCTGTCGGGCCTCGTGCGCGTTCGCTGTCGACGCCGCGTTCTCGAGCTCACCGAATCTGGCAGCCAGACGCGGCTGACGCTGGATGTGCACGTGGACAGCCCAGTGCGCCGTGAAGCGCTGCAGCGGTGCCAGGTCCGAGCCGAGCCGGGCCTGGTCGGCCGCCTGATCCAGTTCACGGGTGAACGCGGGAAGGGCAGCCGGAGCGATCTGCGCGACAGCCTGACGCAGCGCAGCGACGGTTGTCGGAGGCTGCGGAATCAGGGGCTGCTCGGATGCGCCGGCGGTCATGTGTTCTCCCACGGACGGGATTCTGTGCCTTCAGTCAGCCCACCGAGCCAAAACCCGGGATCATCATCAGATCGCCCCCGGGAGCGTCAGCCCAGAGACTCGAACCGCCAGCGGTGCACCGGCCGGGTGATCAGGTCCGCCGCCGGTTCGGGGAGTTCGGGAAGCTCGGCGCTCGCGTCCGGAGCCTCCCACCAGGTGATCACCAGCACCCGGTCCTGCGCCGCGCGGAACGTCTCGCGGCGCAGAGGCTCGCGCGCCAGGTCCTGGGCGCGGGCCCACTCCAGCAGTTCCGCGCCCCGGCCCTGGACGGCGCGCGCCTCCCACATCAGGGCGACCACGGTCATGAGTAGAGGTTGTCCTTACTGATCTCGTGCACGTGATCGTGGTCGTGGACGTGGTCCGCGCCCGGTACATGCGGCTCCGTCACCGGCAGCGACGAGTCCGCCGACAGCTCCCAGTCGGAGGCCGGCCGGTTCCTGGCCACCATCTCCGCGCCCAGGGCCGCGACCATCGCGCCGTTGTCCGTGCACAGCTTCGGACGCGGCACGCGCAGCCGGATGCCGGCCCGCTCGCACCGCTCCTGGGCAAGCGCCCGCAGCCGGGAGTTGGCCGCCACTCCGCCGCCGATCATCAGGTGGTCCACGCCCTCGTCCTTGCAGGCGCGCACCGCCTTGCGCGTCAGCACGTCGACCACGGCCTCCTGGAAGGACGCGGCCACATCCCGTACCGGCACCTCCTCGCCCGCCGCGCGCTTGGCCTCGATCCAGCGGGCCACAGCCGTCTTGAGCCCGGAGAAGGAGAAGTCGTACGCCGGGTCGCGCGATCCGCTCAGTCCGCGCGGGAACGCGATCGCGTTCGGGTCGCCCTCCTTCGCCAGCCGGTCGATCACCGGGCCGCCGGGGAAGCCCAGGTCCAGCACCCGGGCGATCTTGTCGAAGGCCTCGCCCGCCGCGTCGTCGATCGTCGCGCCCATGGGCCGTACGTCGGCGGTGATGTCGGGCGCGAGCAGCAGCGACGAGTGACCGCCGGAGACCAGCAGCGCCATCGTCGGCTCGGGCAGCGGGCCGTGCTCCAGCTGGTCGACACAGATGTGCGAGGCGAGGTGATTGACGCCGTACAGCGGCTTGTTCAGCGCGTACGCGTACGCCTTCGCCGCCGATACGCCGACCAGCAGCGCGCCCGCGAGGCCGGGTCCGGCGGTGACCGCGATGCCGTCGAGGTCGCGAGCGGAGACGCCCGCGTCCTTCAGGGCGCGTTCGATGGTGGGCACCATCGCCTCGAGGTGCGCGCGGGAGGCGATCTCGGGCACCACACCGCCGAAGCGGGCATGTGTGTCCACGCTGGAGGCGATCGCGTCGGCGAGCAGGGTCGTACCGCGGACGATGCCGACGCCGGTCTCGTCGCAGGAGGTCTCGATGCCGAGTACGAGCGGTTCGTCAGCCATCAGTGAGTCTCAGTTCCTTGTACGTGGAGGCGCATGACGAGGGCGTCGACATTGCCCGGCTGGTAGTAGCCGCGGCGGAATCCGATGGGCTCGAAGCCGAAGCGCCCGTACAGCTTCTGGGCCCGGGTGTTGTCCACGCGCACTTCGAGAAGCACCTCGTCGCACTCGAAGGCGGTGGCGTGCTGCAGCAGATCGGTGAGCAGCCGGGAGCCGAGGCCGGTGCTCCACTGGCTGCGATCGACGGCGATGGTCTGTACGTCCCCGAGCCCGCCGGCGGCCGCGAGTCCCGCGTACCCGACGATCCGGCCTTCGCCGTCCTCGGCCACGATGTAGCGGCGGGTGGACTGCGGGCCGCGGGAGTGCGCGAGTTCGGACCAGAACATGCCGACCGACCAGGCGTCCTCGGGGAACAGCTCGTGCTCGAGCTCCAGCACCGGCTGGATGTCCCACCAGCGCATCTCACGCAGGGCGGCGGTGCTCACTTCGGAGTGACCACCTTGTAGTTCTTGGGCACCTGGGCGTCGGGGCGGCGCAGGTAGAGCGGCTGCGGCGGCAGGAAGTCCGCGCCGGAAGCGAGTCTCTCGGCGGCGAGGGCGGCGAGGGCCGCGGCCGAGACGTGCTCGGGGCCCCGGGTGTCCTGGAACGTCTCGGGGTACAGGAGCGCGCCCGCACCGACGGCCGGCAGGCCGGCGACCTGTTCTGCGATGTCGGCAGGGCGGTCGACGGAGGGATCGGTGACGCGGCTGCGGGCATGCTCGTAGCGCGCCCAGTAGACCTCCTTGCGGCGCGCGTCCGTTGCCACGACGAACGGGCCGTCGTCGAGGCCGGAGGCGTACGCCAGCCCGTCCAGCGTGCACACGCCGTGCACGGGCACGCCGAGCGCCGAGCCGAACGTGGCGGCGGTCACCAGGCCTACGCGCAGGCCCGTGTACGGGCCGGGGCCGACGCCGACGACGATGCCGGTGACGGCGTCGAGCTTCACACCGGCCTCTGCGAGGACGGCGTCGACGGCGGGCAGCAACAGCTCCCCGTGGCGGCGCGCGTCCACCCGGCTGGACTCGGCGACGACGGAGCTGCCGTCGTGCAGGGCGGCGGTGACGGCGGGCGTGGCGGTATCCATGGCGAGCAAGAGCACGCAAACAGCCTACGGCTCCCGCGGAGGGGGCACGGCGCCCCGTCGAACGGTACGGCTGCTGCTACCGTCACCCCACAGACGTACGTTTGAAAGGTGGGCACGGTGGCACGGAGCAGCTCGGGGATCGTGGCCGGGCTCACGGCGGCGGCGCTGACCGTCGTCGGATTCCTCGCCTACCAGGCGTCTGCGAGTGCCCCCGACCACCTCGGCAAGCCGAGGAACCCGGTCGTCGCCCCTTCGGCCGAGCCCTCCGGCACCACCAAGCAGAAGCCCAGGGACCCGCTCACGGTGCCCGCGAACTCGGGCACGGGCGTCCGGGTCGTGTACTCGCTGGGCGAACGGCGGGTGTGGCTGGTCGGCAAGGGGGGCAAGCTGGAGCGCACCTTCGAGGTCATGCCCTCGACGATCCACCCCAAGCCCGGTACGTACGAGGTGACCTCGCGCTCAGGGAGGGTGGCCGGCTCGGACGGCGTTCAGATCGAGCATGTGGTGCGCTTCGCGAGCGTCGACGACATCTCGATCGGCTTCAGCGCCGCGGTCGACGGCTCGATGGAGCCGCCGGACCCGGAGAGGAAGACGGGTGGCGTGCGGATGAAGCGTGCGGACGGGAACGCGATGTGGGTGTTCGCGGCGATCGGCTGGAAGGTCGTCGTCGTCCCGTAGCGCAGCACCCGTAAGGGGTCGTGCGTACGAATCAGGCGGTGCCCGGCGGATCAGGCGGCGTCGCGACGGGGCGCCCGGTGCTCCGGGCGGTGTTCCGGACCGTGCTCGCGGGGCGGAGTGGAGACCGCGGTCGCCGCGGCACAGGACGCCAGGAGATCCCGCATCGACAGGGTCGACGGCAACGGGCGCACAGGCATCGGGATCGCGGGCTCATGTGACGACTGGTGCTTGTGCGACTGCGGTTCGCGCTCCGATGCCGACATGGATGCCTCCTGGGGGCTGCCGGGGGCAGGCTTGGTTAGGTAGACCTAACCAGGTCTCGATACCATGTCATCACGCATGGCGGGACCTGCGCAACATTTTCCCGACGTCTTGTCGGAACGTCTACAGGACACGGCGGCGGTTCACACCGGGGGCTCCGCCCCCAGGCCCCGCGTCTCGACCCCACCGGACTCCGTCCGGGGGACTCCACGACGCTGCATGCGTCTGACGCTGTCGTCGGGGCTCCGCCCCGAACCCCGGGCCTCAGTCCCCCGGACTGCGTCGGGGGACCCTCACGAGGCTGGATCTTGTTGCTCACCGCGTTCGGCGGGCGGGGTGGCCGCCTGCCGTGCCTGGGCTTCGGCCAGGGCGTCGTTCAGCGGGCCGGCCGACGGCGGGAGCGCCGACAGCAGCCAGCGGGTGGAGGCAGCGATGACCGGCGAGAGATCCGTTCTGTTCCTCGCAGCCTGTGGCAGCGAACCAGGCAAGCCCGAACCCGGTACGGCCTGCGGCGGGGGTACCTCGCCGCAGGCCGTGGACGCAGTGTTCTCGAACTCCCCAGCCGTCGTGCGGGGGAACCCCACACGGCTGGATCGCCGCCGTGCCGCTGAGAAATCGGCCCGTAAAGGGGCCAGCCCGCCAGGGGCCTACGCGACCGTCAGGTCCAACGACGCCCACCGCGGCCCGTAGCCGCTCAGCGTCACCTCGCGCCGCTCGTCCTCGGTATTGCCCACCACCCGGTGGATGATCACGTGCAGGCGGTCGTCCGTCAGGTCCTCGACCTTCCCGTCGCCCCATTCCACGACCACCACCGACTCCGGCAGCGAGACGTCCAGGTCCAGGTCCTCCATCTCGTCGAGGCCGCCGCCGAGGCGGTACGCATCCACGTGGACCAGGGCAGGGCCCCCCGTCAGCGACGGGTGCACACGGGCGATCACGAACGTCGGGGACGTGACCGCGCCGCGCACACCGAGGCCCTCGCCGAGGCCCCGGGTCAGCGTCGTCTTGCCCGCGCCGAGCTCACCCGTGAGCATCACCAGGTCGCCGGGGCGCAGCAGCTTCGCGAGTCTGCGCCCCAACTCCTGCATCTGCTCTGGGGATTCGACCAGCATGCGGGTGGAACGGGCGGCCGGTGTCTCAGCCACCGGGCTGTGCGGTGCTTCCATACGAGCCGACGTTACCCGTTGCGGGCACCGCCCCGGTGCGGGCGAGCAGGTCCGCCAGCCGGTCGGTGACCACCTCGGGATGCTCCAGCATCACCAGATGCCCGGCGTCCGGCACGATCACCAGCTCCGCCTCCGGCAGCAGGTCCCCGATCGCCTCGCTGTGCGAACTCGGCGTGACCAGGTCCTTGTCTCCGGCGAGCACCAGCACCGGCAGGTCCAGGAACGCGGTGAGCGCCTCGGACTTGTCGTGCTCGGCGAAAGCCGGGTAGAACTCGGCGACCACATCGATCGGGGTCGACTCGATCATCCGTTCGGCGAAGCGGGCCACCGCCGGGTCCACGTCCTTCGAGGAGAACGAGTACCGCTTGATGAGGCCCGCGAACAGGTCGGCGGTGGCCCGTCGGCCCCGCTCGACCAGCTCGGCCTGAGAACCGAGCGCCCGCAACACGCCCGGCAGGACGCGTCGCACGGCGTTCACGCCGGCCACCGGCAGGCCGTAGCTGACCTCGCCGAGCTTCCCGCACGAGGTGCCGACGAACGCGGCTCCGGCCACACGGTCCCGCACCAGCTCCGGGTAGTGCTCGGCCAGCGCCATCATCGTCATGCCGCCCATGGAATGGCCGACCAGCACCAGCGGGCCGGTGGGCGCGGCCGCGTCGATGACGGTCTTCAGGTCCCGGCCCAGCCGGTCGATGGAGACCTGGCTCCCGTCGTGGCCCGCCTCCGAGGCGCCCCGGGCCGAGCGGCCGTGGCTGCGCTGGTCCCAGTGCACCGTGCGCACCAGGCCGCGCAGCGCGGCCCGCTGGAAGTGCCAGGAGTCCTGGTTGAGGCAGTAGCCGTGGCTGAAGACCACGGTGACCGGCGCCGGTGCCTTGCGCCCGAAGAGCCGCCTGCGGCGCGGCGCTGCCGCGTCCGGGTCGAGCTCGTCCACCTCGTAGTACAGCTCGGTGCCGTCGTCGGCGACCGCCTTGCCGGGCACGCCGCGCAGTGCGCCGTAGGGCCCGGCCGCATCCAGGGCGAGACGTGCCTTCATGCGCATGCCGCGGCCCACGGTGAGCCGTTCGAGCGCGACACCCGCGGCCGCACCGGCCGCGATCACACCTATCGCCGCACCGGCGAAGCCCGCCCGGCGCCAGTTGCCCGTGGCCACCGCCGCAGCGGCCTCCGCCACGTCCCCCGTACTGGTCTCGCTCACCGTGCCTCTCCTACTCGTCGTCGTAGTCGCCGAAGCCCTCGTGCATGCCGGCCGGCTCGCGAAGTCCGTTCAGTTCGTTCAGATAGACGCGGGGAATCCTCGTACCGATGCGCGTGACGATCTCGTACCCGATGGTGTCCGCCGCCTGGGCCCAGTCCTCCGCGGTCGGCTCGCCCCGGTCGCCGGGACCGAACAGCACCGCCTCCGAGCCTTCCGGGACCTGCTGCCCACCGAGATCGACGACGAACTGGTCCATCGCCACCCGCCCGGCCACCCGCCGCCAGGACCCGCCGACCAGGACCGGCCCGCGGCCGGAGGCATGGCGGGGAACACCGTCCGCGTAACCGATGGGGATGAGACCGAGCGTCGTCTCGTCGGAGGTGACGTAGTGGTGGCCGTAGCTGACGCCGTGGCCCGCCGGGACGCGCTTGACCAGCGCGACGGACGCCGCGAGCGTCATCACCGGGCGCAGCCCGAAGTCGGCGGGGGTGCCCAGTTCGGGGCTGGGCGAGACGCCGTACATGGCGATGCCGGTCCGCACGAGGTCGAAGTGCGCGTCGGGCAGCGTGAGCGTGGCCGGGGAGTTGGCGATGTGCCGGACCTCGGGTTCGATGCCCGCCTTCTCGGCGTACGTCACCATGTCGCGGAACACGTTCAGCTGAGCGGCGATCGAGGGGTGCCCCGGCTCGTCCGCGCAGGCGAAGTGGGACCACAGGCCGGTGACGCGGACCAGTCCGGCGTCCTCGGCGCTGCGGGCGGCCGCGACGAGCTCGGGCCAGTCGGCGGGCTGGCAGCCGTTGCGGCCGAGTCCGGTGTCGGCCTTCAGCTGGATGCGGGCGGGCCGGCCCGCGTCCCGGGCCGCCGCGGTGACCTCGGTCAGCGCCCACAGGGCGCTCACCGACATGTCCAGATCGGCTTCGATGCCCTCGCGCCAGGGGTCGCCGGGCGTCCACAGCCAGCACATGATCCGGCTCGTGATACCGGCGGCGCGCAGCGTGAGCGCCTCGTGCGGAGTGGCGGTGCCGAGCCAGGTGGCGCCGGCCTGGAGCGCCGCGCGGGCGCACGGCACCATGCCGTGTCCGTACGCGTCGGACTTCACCACGGCCATCAGCGCAGCGTGGGGCGCGCGGTCGCGCAGCACGCGCACATTGGCGCGCAGGGCCGCGAGGTCGATCTCGGCACGGGCCCGCAGGGGCGCCGTCCGCGGCAAGGACGTCTTCGGTCCGGCCTGCGTCGGTGCTGCCTGCGTCGGTGGTGTCTGGCTCATCGCGCCCAGTGTCTCAGAGCCGTGCGGCGGGATTCGTTCGGCAGACGGTCGGCTTGGTCACTCGGACGGCCCCGTCCCCTACCCGCTACGCGGCCCTATTCACGCACGTCATGCCAGGCGAACGGGAGGGCCGAGGCCACCTCGTACGCCGTGATCGGCGCGCCCTGCGCCGCCGCGTGACGGGCGGCCAGCCCATGCAGATATGCCGCCGCGGAACCGGCGTCGCGTGCATCCAGGCCGGCCGCCAGCAGCGATCCGGCCAGGCCCGAGAGCACATCGCCGCTGCCCGCGGTGGCCAGCCACGGCGTGCCCATGGGATTGACCCGGACCGGTGATCTCCCGCCGTCCGGCGCGGCGACCAGTGTCGTGGACCCCTTGAGCAGCACGGTCGCCCCGAAACGCGCCCCCAACTCCCGCACGGCGGCGAGCCTTGCCCCCTCCACCTCCGCACGCTCCACACCCAGCAGCGCGGCCGCCTCCCCGGCGTGCGGGGTCAGCAGCGTGGGTACGCCCCGGGCCGCCCGCTCCCGCACCGCCACTGCATCCATCAGCCGCAGCCCGTCGGCGTCCACGAGCACGGGAACGTCCGAGGCCACCACGTCCCGCACGGGCTCGCTGTCGTCGCCGAGCCCCGGGCCGACCACCCAGGCCTGGACCCGGCCCGCCCTGGCCGGGGGCCCGGCGTGCACGAGGCACTCCGGGAAGCGCGCGATCACGGCATCGGCGGCCGGGCCGACGTACCGCACGGCACCCGCCCCGCCGCGCAGCGCGCCGGCGACCGCGAGCACCGCCGCGCCCGGATAGCGCGCCGAACCGGCGGCGACGCCGACGACCCCGCGCCGGTACTTGTCGCTCTCCGCGGCCGGGACGGGCAACATCCGGGCCACGTCCACGTGTTGCAGCGCCTCGAGCTCGGGCAGGCCCGGCAGGTGGTCGTCGAGGCCGATGTCGACGAGGCGGACCGTGCCCGCGTACTCCCGGGCCGGGTCGATCAGCAGGCCCGGCTTGTGCGCGCCGAACGTGACGGTGGCGTCCGCGCGCAGCGCCTCGCCGTGCACCTCGCCGGAGTCCGCCTCGACGCCGCTCGGCAGGTCGACGGCGACGACGACGGCGTTCGAGCCGCGGGCGGCCCGGGCCACGGGGACGGCATCAGGGCGCAGTCCGCCGTGACCGCCGATGCCGGTGATGCCGTCCAGGACGAGATCGGCGACGGCCAGCACCTCGAACGGGTCGTCCGTGACCCGGCCGCCCGCACGGAGGAAGTCGGCGAGGGCGGCGGGATGGGCGCGGTCGGGGGCGAGGAGCACGGCTTCGACACCGGCGCCGCGGCGGGCGAGGCGGGACCCTGCGTACAGGGCGTCGCCGCCGTTGTCGCCGCTGCCGACGAGAAGGACCACCCGGGCGCCGTACACCCGGCCCAGCAGTGCGGCACCGGCCGCCGCGAGTCCGGCGGCCGCCCGCTGCATGAGGGCACCCTCCGGGAGGCGGGCCATCAGCTGGGCCTCGGCGTGCCGCACGGTCTCCACGCTGTACGCAGTACGCATGCCCCCGAGTCTGCCGCACTCGCCTGCTGTGCGCGCCGCGCGACTCAAGTGACCGCGCGCCGCGCCGGTTTGACTCCCCCCCGGCGGCAACGGCCCGGCCGGCCCTCCCCCGCTGTTCCGGAGCGGCGACCGGACCTTGTCCCGTACGGTGTCCTACCCCTCGGCGATCACCACGGCCGAGGCCACGCCGGCGTCGTGACTGAGCGACACGTGCCAGGACCGCACACCGAGCTCGGACGCCCGCTCGGCGACCGTGCCGCGGACCCGCAGCCGGGGCCGGCCGGTGTCCTCGACGTACACCTCCGCGTCCGTCCACAGCAGCCCGGCCGGCGCACCCAGAGCCTTGGCCAGTGCCTCCTTCGCGGCGAACCGGGCAGCAAGCGAGGCATACCCCCGCCGCTCGCCGCTCGGCAGCAGCAACTCGCGGTCCAGGAAGAGCCGCTTCGCCATCGCCGGCGTGCGTCTCATCGACTCGGCGAACCGGTCGATCTCCGCGACATCGATCCCCACCCCAATGATCACGCGCTCACTCCACGGTCACCGACTTCGCCAGATTCCTCGGCTGGTCCACCTCGTTGCCGCGCGCCGTCGCCAGCTCGCAGGCGAAGACCTGCAACGGGACGGCCGCGACCATGGGCTGCAGCAGCGTCGGCGTGGCCGGGATCCAGATCAGATGGTCCGCGTACGGCACGACCGTCTCGTCCCCCTCCTCCGCGATCACGATCGTCCGCGCCCCGCGCGCCCGGATCTCCTGGATGTTAGAGACGATCTTGTCGTGCAGCACCGAGCGCCCGCGCGGTGACGGCACGACGACCACCACCGGAAGGTCCTCCTCGATCAGCGCGATCGGCCCGTGCTTGAGCTCACCGGCCGCGAACCCCTCCGCGTGCATGTACGCGAGCTCCTTGAGCTTCAGCGCACCCTCCAACGCCACCGGATAGCCCACGTGCCGCCCCAGGAACAGCACCGTGTTCTTGTCCGCCAGCGAGCGCGCCAGCTCCCGCACCGGCTCCATCGTCTCCAGCACCCGCTCGACCTCGCCGGAGATGTGCGCCAGGTCCCGGACGACGACATGGATCTCGTCGCCCCACTTGGTGCCGCGGACCTGCCCCAGATACAGCGCGACCAGATAGCAGGCGACCAACTGTGTCAGGAACGCCTTGGTCGAGGCGACCGCGACCTCGGGACCCGCGTGCGTGTACAGCACGGCGTCCGACTCCCGCGGGATCGTGGACCCGTTGGTGTTGCAGATGGCCAGCACCCTGGCGCCCTGCTCGCGCGCGTGCCGCACCGCCATCAGGGTGTCCATGGTCTCGCCGGACTGCGAGATCGCGATCACCAGCGAGCGCTGGTCCAGAATCGGGTCCCGGTAGCGGAACTCGCTCGCCAGCTCCACCTCGCACGGGATACGGGTCCAGTGTTCGATGGCGTACTTGGCGATCATTCCCGCGTGGAACGCCGTCCCGCAGGCGACGATGACGACCTTGTCGGCCTCGCGCAGCACGGACACCGGGATCCGCACCTCGTCGAGTCTCAGCGAGCCGGCCGCGTCGATCCGGCCCAGCAGCGTATCGGCGACCGCCTTGGGCTGCTCGGCGATCTCCTTGAGCATGAAGTAGTCATAACCCCCCTTTTCGGCCGCGGAAGCGTCCCAGTCCACGTGGTACGACCGCACCTGGGCGGGCCGCCCCTCGAAGTCGGTGACCATCACGCCGTCCCGGCGGAGCTCCACCACCTGGTCCTGCCCCAGCTCGATCGCGGACCGCGTGTGGGCGATGAACGCGGCCACGTCCGACGCGAGGAAGGACTCACCGTCTCCAACGCCCACCACCAGCGGGGAGTTCCGTCGTGCGCCCACGACCACATCCGGTTCGTCGGCATGCACGGCGACCAGCGTGAAGGCACCTTCCAGCTGCCGGCACACCTGCCGCATCGACTCGGCCAGATCCCCCGCCGACGAGAACGCCTCGGCGAGCAGATGCGCCACGACCTCGGTGTCGGTCTCGGACGCCAGGTCGTGTCCTCGCTCGGCCAACTCGGCGCGCAGGGCCGCGAAGTTCTCGATGATCCCGTTGTGCACGACGGCCACGCGGCCGGCGTTGTCCAGATGGGGATGCGCGTTGGCGTCGGTCGGTCCGCCGTGGGTGGCCCATCGGGTGTGCCCGATCCCGGTGGAGCCGCTCGGCAGTGGCCGCTCCGTCAGCTCCTTCTCCAGATTGACGAGCTTGCCCGCCTTCTTCGCCGCGGCCAGCCCGCCATCGGCGAGCACCGCGACCCCGGCCGAGTCGTAGCCGCGGTACTCGAGCCGCTTGAGCCCGGCGACGACCACATCGAGCGCCGACTGTCCGCCGACGTAACCCACGATTCCGCACATGTCGGCAGCCTACGACCCGGAACCCGGCTCGGCACGGACAGCTGCCGCCGGATCAGGACGGTGCCCGGTCGGCCCGCACGAACCCCAGCCCCGTGACACCGGCGTCCGTCAGGGCCTGCCGGACGTGCTCGCCGACGAACACATCACTGACGCTCCCGGATACGCGGAACACCCGGGACGCGACGGCGTCGGCCATGCTCCGGCGGAACGCAGGGAAGCGGAGCGCCTCGTACGTCTCGTAGGTGTCGATGAGCGACGCCTCCCTGTCCACGACATCGTCGATGACGGCCGCGGCCTGCACGACGAACAGCGGCTCGTCCCCCAGCACCCCATGGGCGAGAGTGCGGATGTCCGGGCCGGCGCACCGGGTCAGCACATCGAAGGCGAGCCGGTTGCAGACCCAGTCCCTCATCCGGCGGTACCAGTAGACATCCGGCCTGTGCTTCCCCTCGCCGGGCTCCCACGTGAAAGGGACCGACACACCGGCCGCCGGTTACGGCGTGCTCCAGTCGTGCTCGCAAGAGGGGACGGGGAAGCCCGCATCGTCACCGTCGAGGCAGCCGTACAGGTCCACATCCAGCTCAGCCAGGAACGCCATCGCCAAAGGATGGCACCGGACGAGCGGGACCGGATGAGCGGCCGGCACAGGACCTTCGCCCGGTACGCCCTCGTCCCCCGGGGTTCGCGGACGCCGGACGGCGCCCGCCTCCCCCACGACTGTGACGTGCGCCACTGGCACTCCGGCCGGGGCCGGGACCTGCCGCGTGATGGATCCCACCCACCACACGCGCCGCGCACGCACGACAATGACCGTGTGATCTCTTCGCCGCCACGAAGCGCCCACCGCCGGGCCGAGCCTCCGTCGACGCCGTATGTCGACCTCACCCGCGCGGAGTGGAGCGCGCTGCGCGAGAGAACGCCGCTGCCCCTCACGGCCGAGGAGGTCGAGCGGCTGCGCGGCCTCGGTGACGTCATCGACCTGGACGAGGTCCGCGACGTCTATCTGCCGCTCTCCCGGCTGCTCAACCTCTATGTGCAGGCCACGGCCGAGCTGCGGGGCGCCCTCAACACGTTCCTCGGTGACGCAGGCAACGGGCACGGCGCCCAGCGCGGCACGCCGTTCGTCATAGGCGTCGCCGGTTCCGTCGCGGTCGGCAAGTCCACCGTCGCGCGTCTGCTGCAGGCCCTGCTGGCCCGCTGGCCCGAGCACCCGCGCGTCGAACTCGTCACCACCGACGGCTTCCTGCTGCCGATGAAGGAGCTCCAGGCCCGCGGCCTGACGTCGCGCAAAGGCTTCCCCGAGTCGTACGACCGCCGGGCGCTGACCCGGTTCGTCGCCGACATCAAGGCCGGGAAGGACGAGGTCACCGCACCCGTCTACTCACACCTGATCTACGACATCGTCCCGGACGAGCGCCTGACCGTACGCCGCCCGGACATCCTCATCGTCGAGGGACTCAACGTCCTGCAGCCCGCCCTGCCCGGCTCCGACGGGCGCACCCGGGTCGGACTCGCCGACTACTTCGACTTCAGCGTGTACGTCGACGCACGGCCGGAGGACATCGAGACCTGGTACCTCAACCGCTTCCGCAAGCTGCGCGAGACGGCGTTCCAGAACCCCTTCTCGTACTTCAGGAAGTACACCCAGGTGTCCGAGGAGGAGGCTCTGGACTACGCGCGCACCATGTGGCGCACCATCAACAAGCCCAATCTGCTGGAGAATGTGGCGCCGACCCGCGGCCGGGCCACGCTGGTGCTCCGCAAGGGTCCCGACCACAAGGTGCAGCGCCTGTCGCTGCGCAAGCTGTAGGAGTCGCTGCGCGTGCTTCACCTTCGCCTGATCACCCCGGGCAACCGTACGGCCGAGGTGGTCTCCCTCATCGAGAAGACCGTCGGCACGGCACATCTCGCCGTGGTGCCCGGCGCGGCCCGCAACCCCCAGGGCGATCTGGTGCTGTGCGATGTGGCACGGGAGGCCGGTGACGCGCTGATCGGCGAGCTGCGTGCCCTGGGCATCGACGAGAGCGGCTCGATCGCCGTCGAGGACATCGGCCTCTTGCTCTCCAGACGCGCCGACAAGGCCGAGAAGGAGGCACCGGGGGAAGGTGCGGACGCGGTGCTGTGGGAGCACCTGGAGGACGCCACCCACGAGGAGTCCACGCTCAGCGGCACCTACATCGCCTTTCTCACCCTCGCGACGATGATCGCGGCCTGCGGTGTGGTCCTCGACAACGCCATCCTGATCGTGGGCGCAATGGCGGTCGGCCCGGAGTTCGGCCCACTGGCCGGGATGTGTACGGCCCTGGTCCAGCGCGCCCCGCGGCTGGCCTGGCGCTCGTTCCAGGCGCTGATCGTGGGCTTCGCCGCCGCCATTGTGGTCACCGTGGGCTTCAGCTACTTCATGGATGCACTGGATCTGTTCTCCAGGGCGAAGCTGGATGCCGAGCGTCCCAACACGAGCTTCATCTACGCCCCGGACGAGTTCTCGTTCATCGTCGCTCTGCTCGCGGGCGCCGCCGGCATGCTCTCGCTGACCTCGGCGAAGTCCGGCGCACTGGTCGGCGTCGCGATCTCGGTGACCACGGTCCCGGCGGCGGCCAACGCCGCGGTCGCCTTCAGCTACGCCGAGTACAAGCAGGCATGGGGCTCGACCGAGCAGCTGCTGCTGAACCTGCTGGGCATCGTGCTGGCAGGCACGCTGACCCTGCTGCTCCAGAAGGTGCACTGGGCGATTCAGCGCCGGCGCACAGCGAAGCTCTGACGCACCCGCCTCAGCTGCCCGTCCCGAGAGTCTCCTGCAGCCAGTCGAAGACGACCTCGCAGTGCAGTTGCGGGGCCATCGGGGAGCAGTGCAGCTGGGCGCCTTCGGCCGTGGTGAGCTTCACGTAGTCCTTGGGAGCCGTCAGCTTGTCGAACATCTCGCGCGGCTGGCCGGGATAGAACTGCTCGTAGTCGTAGTCGAGGACCAGTGTGGGCATCTTGATACGGCCCACGACGGACGTGATGTCGAGCGATGCGACGAGCTTTGCGGGCGTGTAGAAGTCGGTGAACATCCTGCCCTCGCGGGCGGCGAGCATCGCCGGGACGGAGAACGGCTCGAAGCGCTTCTTCAGCGTCGCGGCGACGGACGGAGGCAGCTCGGGGACGACCTCCTTGTTCCAGATGTTGTTGGTCTCCGTCTTGCTCGGGGTGAGGATCTCCCGGAGCTCCGGAGGAAAGCCCAGCCAGGGCGAGAGGCAGCCGGGCATGGCCACGAGGGCGGCGATCCTGTCCTCGAAGGCGGCGGCCCGCGGGGCCAGATCGCCCGCCATGCTCAGTCCGGTGAGCCCGATCTTGTCCTTGTCGACGTCGGGGCGGGCGGTGAGCCAGTCGACGAGGGGGCTGACGGCCTTCTCCCACGTCGGGGTGAAGACCACCTGGTCCACGAAGAGAAGCTGTCCCTGGCCGGGCCCGTCGTACACCAGGGCGTTCCAGCCGCGATCCAGCGCGGCCTGGACGCCGTAGGTCCACATGTCGACGTTCTGTCCGTCGCTGCCGTTGGTGAGGATCACGGTGGGGCGGCGCGTGGTGGACTCGTCCGGCCGGAAGAACCAGACCGGAAGCGGAGTACTGCCGTACGGGACCTTGGCCTTCACCGGCGCCGGGTCGCACCGGTCGCAGAACGTGTCCCAGGCGCCCCGCCCGTCCTTGTACAGCTGCTCCTCACTGCCGGGGTCGTCGGAGCCGAGGACGAAGAACAGCGCCTGGCCGTAGTACTGCGCGGCCCGCAGCGCGCGGAAGCGCGTGGTCTGGTCTCCGGGCCTGCCGCCGCCCTCGGGCGCCTCCATCAGCTGGTCGCCGAGCTTCCTGAAGGTCTCGACATACGTCTGCGCGGAGAGGCCTGCCTTGTTGATCGCGTTGACGGCGGTGAGTACTTCGCCCACCTCACCGGCGCCGGAGCCGGAGCCGCCCAGGGCGAGGAGCCCGTTGAAGTTGTACGCAGGGTCCTTGAACAGGGTCATCGCCCCGGGCGTGGGACCGCCCGCGGGAGCAGAGGCCGACGCCGTACGGCTGGGAGTGGGCGCATTCGCCGGCGCGGCACCCGAGGAACTGCACCCCGCGGACAGCGCGGCTCCGGCGCCTGCGACGAGCCCGGCGAGCGCCGTGCGACGCGTGGGGCCTGATGCGTGATCACTCGATACGTACGTCATGCCAGCCGAACGTAGGACCCACGCCCGCGGGCCCCGCTCCGCGACACCCGTCGTTACCTCGAACGGCGCTGCCCGGGTCCCGCCGGAAAGAGACCCCGGCGGGGTGTACGCGGGGGCCGGCCCCTGCGTACACCCGGCCACACGGAGGTCAGCCCAGCGCGGACTTCACCACATCGGCCAGCCGGCCCGCCACGCTGCGCGCCTGGTCGATGTCCGCCGCCTCGACCATCACCCGGACCAACGGCTCGGTGCCGGACGGACGCAGCAGTACGCGGCCCGTCACGCCCAGCTCCCGCTCCGCCTCGGCGACGGCCTGGGCCAGCTCCGGAGAGGTGTCCACCCGCGACCTGTCCACATCCGGGACGTTGACCAGCACCTGCGGCAGCCGCTCCATCACGCCGGCCAGTTCGGCCAGCGAGCGGCCGGTCGCCGCGACACGGGCCGCCAGCATCAGGCCGGTGAGGGTGCCGTCGCCGGTCGTGGCGTGATCGAGGGCGATGACGTGCCCGGACTGCTCGCCGCCGAGCGCGAAGCCCTCGGCCTTCATCGCCTCCAGGACGTAACGGTCACCGACCGCAGTCTGGACGAGCTTCACGCCCTCGCGCTCCATGGCCAGCTTGAAGCCGAGGTTGGACATGACGGTGCCGACGACGGTGTCCCCGCGCAGCGTCCCGGCCTCGCGCATGGCGAGCGCCAGCACCGCCAGGATCTGGTCGCCGTCGACCTCGTTGCCGTCGGCGTCCACGGCCAGGCACCGGTCCGCGTCGCCGTCGTGAGCGATGCCGAAGTCGGCGCGGTGCTCGACGACCGCGGCCTTCAGCAGGCCCAGGTGGGTCGAGCCGCAGCCGTCGTTGATGTTGAGACCGTCGGGCTCCGCGCCGATCGTGACGACCTGCGCACCGGCCCGGGCGAAGGCCTCCGGAGAGACCCGGGACGCCGCGCCGTGCGCCTCGTCGAGGACGACCTTCAGCCCGTCGAGGCGGTTGGGGAGGACGGCGATGAGGTGGGCGACGTATGTGTCGAAGCCCTCGTCGTAGTCCGTCACACGGCCCACTCCGGCGCCTGTCGGCCGCTCCCACGGCTCTCCGGTCCGGTGCTGCTGATAGACCTGCTCGATACGGTCCTCGAGCTCGTCCGCGAGCTTGTGGCCGCCGCGGGCGAAGAACTTGATGCCGTTGTCCGGCATGGCGTTGTGGCTGGCGGACAGCATCACGCCGACATCCGCGCCCAGCGAGCCCGTCAGATGCGCCACCGCGGGGGTGGGCAGCACACCGACGCGCAGCACGTCGACACCCGCGCTCGCGAGGCCGGCCACGACGGCGGCCTCCAGGAACTCTCCGGAGGCACGGGGATCGCGCCCGACCACCGCGGTCGGCCGATGGCCGGCGAAGGTGCCCGCCTCGGCCAGCACATGTGCCGCAGCGACCGACAGGCCGAGCGCGAGCTCTGCCGTCAGATCGGCATTGGCGACACCGCGTACACCGTCCGTTCCGAAGAGTCGTCCCACTGTTGTCCTCCGAGAATGGTGAATGCTCGAACCGTTATACGCCCGAGGCTGTCGAGTCGATAAACGAACGCCCCGGCAGCACGGAGTGCCGCCGGGGCGAACGAATAGCCGTACAAGCTGTACAGGCCAGCGTGCGATTTAGCGCTTGCTGTACTGCGGGGCCTTGCGGGCCTTCTTGAGACCGGCCTTCTTGCGCTCGACCGCACGGTCGTCGCGGGAAAGGAAGCCGGCCTTCTTCAGGGGGCCGCGGTTGTTGTCCACGTCCGCCTCGTTCAGCGCGCGGGCCACGCCGAGGCGCAGGGCGCCGGCCTGACCGGAGACGCCGCCACCCGAGATGCGGGCGATGACGTCGTAGCGGTTGTCGAGCTCGAGCACCTTGAAGGGCTCGTTGACTTCCTGCTGGTGCACCTTGTTGGGGAAGTAGTCCTCAAGGGTGCGACCGTTGATCTTCCACTTGCCGGTGCCCGGGACGATCCGGACGCGGGCAATGGCGTTCTTGCGACGGCCCAGGCCGGCAGCCGGCTGCGGGTCGCCGAAGCGGGACGCCATGGACTCGGAGGTGTACTCGCCCTCGACGGGGGCGTCGGACTCGAAGGTGGTGACCTCGGCGTAGGTCTCTTCGCCCTCGAGCGGGGTCTCGGCGGTGGTCTCGGCCACGATGCTCCTCAGATTTCTTTTCGTCTTAGGGGGTGGCCGGAACTACTGCGCGACCTGGGTGATCTCGAACGGGACCGGCTGCTGAGCAGCGTGCGGGTGGTTCTCGCCCGCGTAGACCTTCAGCTTCGAGAGCATCTGACGGCCCAGGGTGTTCTTGGGGAGCATGCCCTTGACGGCCTTCTCGACGGCCTTCTCGGGGTTCTTCGCGAGCAGCTCGTCATAGCGGACGGAACGCAGACCACCCGGGTAACCGGAGTGGCGGTACGCCATCTTCTGGGTCCGCTTGTTGCCGGAAAGGTGCACCTTGTCCGCGTTGATGATGATGACGAAGTCACCAGCGTCAACGTGCGGCGCGTAGATCGGCTTGTGCTTGCCCCGGAGAAGGGTTGCGGCGGTGGTCGCCAGACGGCCCAGGACGATGTCCTGCGCGTCGATGATGTGCCACTGGCGCGTCACATCGCCGGGCTTGGGGCTGTACGTACGCACGGTCGTAGCCTTCGCTTCTTCAGTGAGTGGGTATCTCCCGGCCCGTGAGGGCAGGAGAACAGGTCCTGACAAGGCCACCCGGACGATCACGACAGCCTTGGCGGCGCTACGGGGACGCAACCCGAGTGCCAGCCGCTGGTCATCGGCCCGGTGGACCGGCGTAAGGGCCCCTCACGTGAGATAGAGCAAGCCAATACGCATAACGAACCAGAAGAATACCCGCGTGGCCCTGCACGGGTCAAAACGGCTGGTGCCCGGCGGGCCGGGGATCAGGGCGCGCCGAGTGCCTGGGCAAGGAACCGGGCCTCGTTCTCCTTGAGCCCCACGGCGATGACGGCGGTCCCGGCAGTCAGCGGATCCCGGATCGAAACGCTGACCAGCAGCCGGTCGTCACCCTGGACGAACGCCAGCTTGCCCGCCGGATCGTCCACCGGCAGGCTGCGGCCCGCGATCTTCCCGGTCAGCTCGGCGAACTTCGCGCGGTCGGCGTCCTCCAACGTGACGCGGACGGACCAGCCCTCACGCCCTGGCGGCTTCTCCTCGTAGGCGCTGACCTCTTTGAACCGGTTGACGGTCATCCCGGGGGCCGTCGAGGCGATGACGCAGTTCTGGCGCTTGTCCGAGGTGAAGGACCGGCCGTCGGGCGCGGGCGTCTGCGTCAAGGGCAGGTCCGGCGAGTCCGTGGGGCACACCCCGGGAGACTCGCTCTCCACCTCCAGGATGCGTACGGGCTCGTCCGGCAGGCCCGCGGCCGCCTTCCCGCCGCCCTCCCAGGGGCGTACGGCCAGGAGCACCGCGAGCACCACGGCTCCTGCTCCGGCAGTCCACGTGAGCCGGGTCCGCCGCACCCGTGGCGCCGAAGTCGCGGTCGGCGCGTCCAGGCGACCGGTCGGGCGGGGCAGCGGAACCCCGGCCGTCGCCGCGTCCGGGTCGACACGCCGGCGGGCGTCCTCCACCGCCCGGACGCGCTGATCCCGGTGCCGCTCGATCGCCTCGACCCACGCCCCGCTCAGCCAGTCCTCGACTCCGCGGGCGTCCGGGCGCTCGCCGAGCCGGACCGCGCAGTACGCGAGGATCTCCGCCGGAGCGGGCCGGTCCGCCGGGTCCAGCTCCAGACACGGCAGGACCAGCCCCTCCAGCTCGGCGGGCAGCCCGGAGACGTCCAGGTCGCCCCTCGCCGTGCGGACGAGCTGTTCCATGGCCGGTCCCGCGCCGCCGTCGCGGTAGGGGGCCCGGCCGACGGCCAGACAGAAGAGCGTCGCCCCGAGCGAGTAGACGTCCGACGCGGCGGTGGTCTCCTCGCCACGGGCCTGCTCGGGCGAGGCGTAGGCGACCGTGCCGAGCGCGGTCCGGGTCCGGGTCACGTCATGGGCCTGCGAGATCCCGAAGTCGATCACCCGCGGGCCCTCGACGGGCAGCAGGACGTTCGACGGCTTCACGTCCCGGTGCACGAGACCGGCGGCATGGATGGAGACCAGCGCCTCCGCCATCCCGGCCGCCACCCAGTACAGCGCGCTCGCGCCGAGCGTCCCGCAGCCCTCCACCAGTTCGCGCAGGGACGGAGCGGGGACGTACTCGGTGGCCATCCACGGCACCGCGGCCTCCGCGTCGGCCGCCACCACGCTCGCGGTGAACACGCCCTGGACGCGCTGGGCGAGCACGACCTCACGGGCGAAGCGGCGGCGGTCCTCCTGGCTGTCGGTGATCAGCGTCTTCACCGCGACGACACGGCCGCCCGGGGAGCGGGCGAGATAGATGCGCCCCATACCGCCGCCGGCGAGCTCGTCCAGCACCGTGAACGCCCCGAATCTGCGGCCCGGGCGGACCGCGTCCGCCACACCGTCGACCTGCATGTCCGCCCCCCGGGGATCACATCGCTGCCCGACGGCTCACCCCTACCCACGCGGGGCCCGGGCTGCACCCGGGGCACCGCGCTGGACCCGCCCTTCCAAGCCGGAGGGGCCGGGCCTCCCGGGCCACGCCTGCCGACAGCGCAGAGCGGCTCTGCCGGCCCGGCGGAGCCGACGGTCCACCCGTCAGGCCCCGGACCCGGGACGCACCCGCTGGGGCGCCGCCTCGGGCCTCGCTGCGCGAACGCCGGAAGGGCCGAGGTTCCCGGACGGTGCCGTGCCCCCTCACCGGATCGCGCCGCTCCCCGATCGCCGCGGAGGCCGGGGCCGCCGTGCCCCACACCCGCCGACCGCCCGAGGTCACCGCGCCCGCTGCACCCTTCGCTCGTCCCACACCGGCTCCGCCGTCTCCCGGACCATCCCGTCCGAGCCGAACACCAGGTACCGGTCGAAGGAGCGGGCGAACCAGCGGTCGTGGGTGACGGCCAGCACCGTGCCCTCGTACGCCTCCAGGCCCGCCTGGAGCGCCTCTGCCGACTCCAGGTCCAGGTTGTCCGTCGGCTCGTCCAGCAGCAGCGCCGTCGTGCCCGACAGCTCCAGCAGCAGGATCTGGAAGCGCGCCTGCTGGCCGCCCGACAGCTTCTCGAAGGGCTGGTCGCCCTGGCGCTCCAGTTCGTACCGCCGCAGGGCCGACATCGCCCCGCCCCGGTCCTTCGCGTGCTCCGTCCACAGGATGTCGACGAGCGTCCGCCCGAGCAGCTCGGGGTGCGCATGGGTCTGGGCGAAGTGGCCCGGCACCACGCGCGCGCCCAGCTTCCACTCGCCCGCGTGGGCCACCTGCTCGCCCGCCAGCAGCCGCAGGAAGTGCGACTTGCCGGAGCCGTTCGAGCCGAGCACCGCCACCCGTTCCCCGTAGAAGACCTCCAGGGAGAACGGCTTCATCAGGCCCGAGAGCTCAAGACCCGTGCAGGTCAACGCCCGCACACCGGTCCGGCCGCCTTTCAGCCGCATCCTGATGTCCTGCTCGCGCGGCGGCTCCGGAGGCGGGCCCGCCTCCTCGAACTTCTTGAAACGCGTCTGCATCGCCCGGTACCGCGACGCCATGTCGGGGCTGATCGCCGCCTGCTGCCGGAGCCGGTGCACCAGCGCCTTCAGCCGGGCGTGCTCCTCGTCCCAGCGCCGCTTGAGCTCCTCGAAGCGCGCGAACCGTTCCCGTCTCGCTTCGTGGAAGGTCGCGAAGCCCGCGCCGTGGACCCAGACGTCCGACCCGGCAGGCCCCGGCTCCACGGCGACGATCCGCTCCGCCGCCCGTGCCAGCAGCTCGCGGTCGTGGGAGACGAACAGGACCGTCTTGCGGGTCTCCTTCAGCTGTTCCTCGAGCCACCGCTTGCCGGGCACGTCCAGGTAGTTGTCCGGCTCGTCCAGCAACAGGACCTGGTCGGGCCCCCGCAGCAGCGCCTCCAGCACGAGCCTCTTCTGCTCACCGCCGGAGAGGGTCCGCACCTGCCGCCACTGCGCCTTGTCGTACGGCGTCCCCAGCGCGGCCATCGTGCACATGTCCCAGACGGTCTCGGCCTCGTACCCCCGCGCCTCGGCCCAGTCGCTCAGCGCCTGGGCGTACGCCATCTGCGCGGACTCGTCGTCGACGGTCATGATCGCGTGCTCCGCGGCGTCGACCGCGGCCGCCGCCGCACGGATCCGCGGCTGTGCGACCGACACGAGCAGATCCCGGACGGTGCGCTCGTCGCGTACCGATCCGACGAACTGTCGCATCACACCCAGCCCGCCGCTGACACCCACCGATCCGCCGTGCGGCCGCAGCTCTCCGGCGATCAGCCGCAGCAGCGTGGTCTTCCCCGCGCCATTGGCTCCCACCAGGGCCGCGACCGCGCCCTCGCCCACCCGGAACGACACATCACCGAGGAGCACCCGCCCGTCCGGTAGGCAGTACTCCAGATGCGCCGCTTCTACATGTCCCATGAGGCCCAGTCTCACCGCCGGGGACGCCTTCGCCCAACAGGTTTAGGATGCGCGGCATGAGCTTTGGGCAAGGGGGACCTCAGTGGGGCCCCGGTGGACAGAATCAGGATCCGTACGGAACGCAGGACCCGTACGGAGGTCAGCGCCCTTACGGGAGCCGTAACGCGTACAACTCGGGCGCGGACACGTTCGATCCGTTCGGTACGCGGCGCGCCAACGACGACGCGAACACGCCCGACTGGGCCGCGCTCGCCGACGCCTCCGCCGCCCGTGCCCGCCGTAAACGCCTGATGATGGTCGGCGGCGGCGCTCTCGCGACCGCAGTCATAGCCGGCGCGGTCGCGACCGCGATCGTCTCGTCCAACAAGGACAGCGGCAACAGCGCCACGGGCAGCGTCACCAGCACGCTGCCCGGCCCGCCCGAGCTGCCGCAGGACACCACGCAGGCCGAGCCGTCGTTCGCGTCCGTGGACCCCCTGCCCCCGCCGAGTCCCAAGGAGTTCATCTCCGACCGGAAGAAGGACACGGCGCCGCTGAGCGTCGACAGCCTCTTCCCCGGCAAGAAGCTGACGATGGGCGACCGCGTCTACGCCAAGGGCGCCACGTCCCGCACCGGCGACTGCGCGTCCGCCACCAAGGATGCGCTCGGCCCGGTCCTCGAGAACAACGGCTGCGACCAGGTCTTCCGCGCCACCTACAGCGCGAGTGGCATTGCCGTCACCGTCGGCGTAGCCACCTTCGAGAACGAGGCGAAGGCCAAGAAGGCGGTGCAGCAGGCGTCCGGGAGCATCGCTCCGCTGGCCGGCAAGGGCGTCCCCGCCTTCTGCAAGACCGGTACGGTGTGCCGCCGGGTGTCCAACTCCTACGGCCGGTACGCCTACTTCACCATCACCGGCTACACGAAGGCCAAGTCCGTCACGAAGGGGGACTCCAAGGCCTTCCAGACGGGCGACGACCTGGCGGAGTTCACGTTCCGTCAGATCAGGCGCCGCGGCGAGGCACAGGCCTCAGCCGCAGCCTCCGCACCCGCCGGCTGAGCCGGGCAGCGACCGTTTGTTGCGGGCCTCCCGGCTGCGGGCGGCCAGCAACTCGTCGGCGGGGTAGCCGACTTCCTCCAGTGTGAGCCCGTGCGGACGCACCACATGGACGGCCGAGTCCCGTACCCCCGCGGCCAGAACCTTCGCCGGCCAGTCCACCGGCCGGTGCCCGTCGCCCACGAACAGCAGCGCGCCGACCAGCGAACGCACCATGTTGTGGCAGAAGGCGTCCGCCCGCACGGTCGCCGTGAGAACTCCGGACGCGTCCCGCTCCCAGGACAGCTGCTGCAGCGTGCGGATGGTCGTCGCACCTTCGCGCTTGCGGCAGTACGCCGCGAAGTCGTGCTCCCCCACCAGCTGCGCGGCGGCGGCGTTCATGGCCTCGACGTCCAACGCCCAGTCGTGCCACAGGACATGACCGCGCAGCAGCGGATCCACCCCGCCCGGATCATCGGTCACCCGGTAGGCGTACCGCCGCCAGACCGCCGAGAAGCGCGCGTTGAACCCGGCCGGAGCCTCCTCGACCTTCCAGACCCGCACATCGTGCGGGAGCCGTCCGGCGAGCCGGCGCAGCAGCTTCTCCTGGTGCTCGGCCCATACGTCCTCGGGCAGATCGACGTGGGCGACCTGGCCGCGGGCATGCACACCGGCGTCCGTACGCCCGGCGACCGTCAGCTCGTACGTCCGGGACGAACGGGTCACCGTACGCAGCGCGTCCTCGATCTCGCCCTGCACGGTCCGCTGCCCGCGGGCCTGCTTGGCCCAGCCGGAGAAATCCTTGCCGTCGTACGAAAGATCCAGCCGCACCCGTACGAAGCCGGGCTCCGCCTCGTCGCTCACGCGATCCATCCTCTCAACCTCGCACACAAGCGGAACGGGCCCGTACCCCCGAGGGGATACGGGCCCGCCCGTCAGCCTTCAGAACGCGGTTCAGGCGTCCTTGGACTCCTCGGCCGGAGCCTCGGCAGCCTCGTCGGCCTTCGCCTCGACGGCGTCGTCCTTCTTGAGGGCGTCTTCCTTGACCGCACGCTTGGTGGCGGCCTCGGCCTCGGCGACGGTCGCCTTCTTCGCGATCTCACCCTCGACCAGCTCGATCACAGCCATCGGGGCGTTGTCGCCACGGCGGTTGCCGATCTTGGTGATGCGGGTGTAGCCGCCCGGGCGCTCGGCGTAACGCGGCGCGATCTCGGTGAAGAGCGTGTGGACGATGCCCTTGTCCGTGATCGTCTGCAGCACCAGGCGACGGTTGTGGATGTCGCCCTTCTTCGCCTTGGTGATCAGGCGCTCGGCGACCGGACGCAGGCGGCGGGCCTTGGCCTCGGTCGTGGTGATGCGGCCGTGCTCGAACAGCGACTTCGCGAGGTTCGCGAGAAGCAGACGCTCGTGCGCGGCGCTGCCGCCGAAACGGGCTCCCTTGGTGGGACGCGGCATGGTGTTTCTCCTTGTGATCTGCACCGGCCGTATCAGGTACCGGTGTCAGTTACCGACGGACGGCCGCCCGCCGGAAGCGTTCACGCCGCCGGACGGGCTTGAAGATCAAACCCGTCCGGCATTGAGGTCGGTGCCTCAGCCGTGGCGCACGGCTCAGTACTGCTCGGTCTCCACGAAGCCCGCGTCCGCGTCGTCGTCGGCGCCGAAGGCGTCGGCGGCAGCGGTCGGGTCGAATCCGGGCGGGCTGTCCTTGAGGGCCAGGCCCATGCCGGCCAGCTTCGCCTTGACCTCGTCGATCGACTTCGCACCGAAGTTGCGGATGTCGAGCAGGTCGGCCTCGGAGCGGGCGACGAGCTCACCCACGGAGTGGATGCCCTCGCGCTTGAGGCAGTTGTACGACCGAACGGTGAGCTCGAGCTCCTCGATCGGCAGCGCCAGATCGGCGGCCAGGGCGGCGTCCGTCGGGGACGGGCCCATGTCGATGCCCTCGGCGTCGATGTTGAGCTCGCGGGCCAGACCGAACAGCTCGACCAGGGTCTTGCCGGCGGACGCCATGGCGTCGCGCGGGCGCATGGCCTGCTTGGTCTCGACGTCGACGATCAGCTTGTCGAAGTCGGTCCGCTGCTCGACACGGGTCGCCTCGACCTTGTACGTGACCTTGAGCACCGGGGAGTAGATGGAGTCGACCGGGATACGGCCGATCTCCTGGCCCACCTGCTTGTTCTGCACGGCGGAGACGTAACCGCGACCGCGCTCGACGGTCAGCTCCATCTCCAGCTTGCCCTTGCCGTTGAGCGTCGCGAGGACCAGGTCGGGGTTGTGCACCTCGACACCGGCCGGCGGGGCGATGTCGGCGGCGGTGACCAGACCCGGACCCTGCTTGCGCAGGTACATCACGACCGGCTCGTCGTGCTCCGAGGAGACGACCAGCTGCTTGATGTTCAGGATGAGGTCGGTGACGTCCTCCTTGACGCCCGGCACGGTGGTGAACTCGTGCAGGACACCGTCGATGCGGATGGACGTGACCGCCGCACCCGGGATCGAGGAGAGGAGCGTACGGCGCAGAGAGTTGCCGAGCGTGTAGCCGAAGCCCGGCTCCAGGGGCTCGATGACGAACCGCGAGCGGTACTCGTCAACAACCTCTTCGGTCAGCGAGGGGCGCTGAGCGATAAGCATGGTGTGATTCCTTCAGTCGGGGGCGCCCACTATTTGACGCCCGACCCACCGGGCGATGACCCGGTATTCAAAACTACTGCACTACTGCAAGGGTACGGGCGATACGACCCCGAAGGGGCGTACCGCCCGAATCCCACATCAGCCACAGATGCTCACGCATCTGAGGTCAGACGCGCCTCCGCTTGGGGGGACGGCAGCCGTTGTGCGGCGTGGGGGTGACGTCCTGGATCGAGCCGACCTCGAGGCCCGTGGCCTGGAGGGAGCGGATCGCGGTCTCACGGCCGGAGCCGGGACCCTTGACGAAGACGTCGACCTTGCGCATGCCGTGCTCCTGCGCGCGGCGGGCGGCCGACTCGGCGGCCATCTGCGCGGCGAAGGGGGTGGACTTGCGCGAGCCCTTGAAGCCGACGTGGCCGGCGGAGGCCCAGGAGATCACGTTGCCGCTCGGGTCCGTGATCGAAACGATCGTGTTGTTGAACGTGCTCTTGATGTGCGCGTGGCCGTGAGCGACGTTCTTCTTTTCCTTGCGGCGCACCTTCTTGGCAGCGCCCTGACGTCCCTTGGGGGGCATGTCTTAACTCCTACGGAGGTGGTCGGTCCTACAGCGAAGACCGCTGGCTGTGCGGGGGCTCGGGGGTCGCCCCCCGAATCCCGCAGCGTCCTGCTGCGGACTACTTCTTGCCCGGCTTCTTCTTGCCGGCGATGGCGCGACGCGGACCCTTGCGGGTACGAGCGTTCGTGCTGGTGCGCTGACCGTGGACCGGAAGACCGCGGCGGTGACGCAGACCCTGGTAGCAGCCGATCTCGACCTTGCGGCGGATGTCGGCCTGAATCTCGCGACGGAGGTCACCCTCGGTCTTGAGGTTGGCGTCCACGTACTCGCGGATCTTGACCAGGTCCTCTTCGGCCAGGTCACGAACGCGGGTGTTCGGGTTCACACCGGTCGCGGCGAGAGTCGCCTTCGACTGGGTGCGGCCGATACCGAAGACGTAGGTGAGTGCGACCTCCACACGCTTGTCGCGCGGGATGTCAACACCGGAAACGCGTGCCATTCAATGGCTCCTGTGTGTTCGGGGGTCTTCCGCAGTACCGCTCCCGACCGCCGACCGCTCCCCGCCTGGGAGAGAGGTGGTACGCCCGGGTCCCCGGCCCCCGCCGGAGGTGTCGTCAGCCGTGGCTTGGACGGGCACTGCGTATGTACGAATTTACTTACGTCGCGCGAAGAACTGCGAGGTGCAGGTCGGCGTGCGTCAGCCCTGGCGCTGCTTGTGGCGCAGGTTGTCGCAGATGACCATGACCCGGCCGTGACGGCGGATCACCTTGCACTTGTCGCAGATCTTCTTGACGCTCGGCTTGACCTTCATGGGATGTGAGGTTCTCCGGGTCAGTGCCGCCACCCCGCTCGCGGGGCGCGACAAGATCTACTTGTACCGGTAGACGATCCGGCCACGCGTCAGGTCGTACGGAGACAGCTCCACCACGACCCGGTCGTCCGGAAGGATTCGGATGTAGTGCATCCGCATCTTGCCGGAGATGTGCGCGAGGACCTTGTGACCGTTCTGGAGTTCCACCTTGAACATGGCGTTCGGGAGGGACTCGATCACGGTGCCCTCGATTTCGATGGCACCTTGCTTCTTGGCCACGCTTCGCCTTTCGAATCGGCTACCTTGATCGACTCTCCCCGGGTGCGGACACACGGGCGCACGAGAGCCGACGCATCAGTCTACGTCAGGGCCCTCGAAATGACGAATCCGGCAAGTCTGCCCATGCGTGGAGATCATTACGCCAGAGGATCCGGGGCCGCGGTCACGCCCAGTTCGGCCAGCTTCGCCCGGCCGCAGTCCGGCGAGGTCAGCACCAGCGGGCCCTCCTCCGTCAGCGCCACCGAGTGCTCCCAGTGCGAGGACCAGGTCCCGTCCGTCGTGATGACGGTCCAGTCGTCCTTCAGGACCTCGGTGTGCGGCGTGCCGAGGGAGACCATCGGCTCGATCGCCAGGCAGAAGCCGGGGACCAGCTTCGGGCCGCGGCCGCGCTTCTTGGAGACGTAGTTCAGCAGGTGCGGGTCCATGTGCATCTCGGTGCCGATGCCGTGGCCGCCGTACTCCTCGATGATCCCGTACCGGCCACCGCCCGGCTTCGGCTGGCGGCGGATGTAGGTCTCGATGGCGCGGGAGATGTCGACGAGCCGGCTGCCGTTCTTCATCGCGGCGATACCGGCCCACATCGACTCCTCGGTGACCCGGGAGAGTTCGATGAGCTCCGGGGCATGGCCGCTGCCCACGAACGCCGTGTACGCAGCGTCCCCGTGCCAGCCGTCGATGATCGCGCCGGCGTCGATGGAGATGATGTCGCCGTCCTTGAGAACGGTCCTGTCGTCCGGGATGCCGTGGACGACCACCTCGTTGACGGAGGTGCAGATCGTCGCGGGGAACCCGCCGTACCCCAGGAAGTTGGACTTCGCACCGTGGTCGGAGATCACCTTCCGCGCGACCTCGTCCAGGTCACGTGTGGTGGCGCCCGGCACCGCGGCCTCACGGGTGGCCGCGTGGATGGCGGCGACGACAAGTCCCGCCTCGCGCATCTTCGCGATCTGCTCGGGGGTCTTGATCTGCACCATTGCGGTGGACGCCTTTCTGGGTCGCGGGAGGGGCCTATCAACAATACGGCCGCGGCGTCCTTCGGACACCGCGGCCGTACTCTCTGCGTCTGTGCTGCTGCCGGCGGCTCAGGCCTGGGCGGCCTTGTCCACCTGCAGCGCCTCCATGGCCCGGGCGGTCACATCGGTGACCTTGCCCAGCGCGGAGATGGTGACCACCAGGCCCTGGGCCTTGTAGTAGTCGATGACCGGCTCGGTCTGCGTGTGGTAGACCTCGAGCCGCTTGCGCACGGTCTCCTCGGAGTCGTCGTCGCGCTGGTACAGCTCGCCGCCGCACTCGTCGCAGACGCCCTCGGTCTTCGGCGGCGTGTACGACACGTGGAAGACGTGCGCGCTGTTGTTGCGGCACACCCGCCGTCCGGCGATCCGCTTGACGACCTCGTCCTCGGGGACCTCCAGGTCGAGGACGGCGTCCAGCTTGAGGCCCTCGCCCTTCAGCATCACGTCGAGCGCCTCGGCCTGCCTCACGTTGCGCGGGAAACCGTCGAGCAGAAAACCGTGCTCGGCGTCGGGCTGTGCCATCCGGTCCTTGGCCATCCCGATCGTCACCTCGTCGGGGACAAGGTTGCCGGCGTCCATGAACGCCTTTGCCTGCTTGCCCAGCTCCGTGCCCTGCGAGATGTTGGCGCGGAACAGGTCGCCCGTGGAGATGTGCGGGATCGACAGGTTCTTGGCAAGGTACGCAGCCTGCGTTCCCTTCCCGGCACCGGGCGGTCCGACGAGGACGATTCGCATCAGCGGAGGAACCCTTCGTAATTG
Source organism: Streptomyces sp. NBC_00390 (assembly GCF_036057275.1). Classification (NCBI taxonomy): domain Bacteria; kingdom Bacillati; phylum Actinomycetota; class Actinomycetes; order Kitasatosporales; family Streptomycetaceae; genus Streptomyces; species Streptomyces sp. NBC_00390. The sequence continues at coordinate 3,465,065 of NZ_CP107945.1, forward strand.
CGCTGCTGGAGCTGGCTCTCGATCTGCTTCACGGTCTCCAGACCCACACCCACGATGATGAGGATGCTCGTCCCGCCGAACGGGAAGTTCTGGTTCGCGCCTCCGAAGCCTGCCAACGCCATCGTCGGGACAAGAGCAATCAGACCCAGGTACAGCGAGCCCGGCCAAGTGATCCTGTTGAGCACGTAGCTCAGATACTCGGCAGTAGGTCGACCAGCCCGGATACCCGGGATGAAGCCACCATACTTCTTCATGTTGTCCGCGACTTCCTCGGGGTTGAACGAGATCGCCACATAGAAGAAGGCGAAGAACACGATCAGAAGGAAGTACGTAGCGATGTAGTAGGGGTGGTCACCCTTGACGAAGTGGGCTTCGATCCAGGTCTTCCAGCCTGCGTTCGAGCTGGAGAACTGTGCGACGAGCGCCGGGATGTAGAGCAGCGACGAGGCGAAGATGACGGGAATCACACCCGCCTGGTTCACCTTGAGCGGGATGTAAGTGGACGTACCGCCGTAGGACCTGCGGCCGATCATGCGCTTCGCGTACTGCACGGGGATGCGGCGCTGGGCCTGCTCGACGAAGACGACGAGGGCCACCATCACGAAGCCGATCAGGATGACCGTGCTGAACTCGATCCAGCCCTTGGCGAGCTTGCCGCTCTCCTTGATGGCCCACAGGGCACCGGGGAAGCCGGCGGCGATCGAGATGAACATCAGGATCGACATGCCGTTGCCGATACCGCGGTCGGTGATCAGCTCACCGAGCCACATGACGGCGGCGGTGCCCGCGGTCATGGTGATGACCATGACGACGGTCGTGAAGATCGAGCGGTTCGGGACGATCTCCTGAGCGACCCGGCAGCCGCTGAAGAGCGCACCGCTGCGGGCAGTGGCCACCAGGCCGGTGCCCTGCAGCACGGCGAGAGCCACCGTGAGGTAACGCGTGTACTGGGTGATCTTCGCGGTGCCGGACGAACCCTCCTTCTTGAGGGCCTCCAGCCGTGGAATGACCACCGTGAGCAGCTGCAGGATGATGCTCGCCGTGATGTACGGCATGATGCCGAGCGCGAAGATGGTGATCTGCAGCAGCGCGCCGCCACTGAACATGTTCACCAGCCCGAACAGGCTGTTGTTGCCCTTCTGGGCCGCTTCCACACAGATCTGTACGTTCTGATAACTCACGCCCGGAACCGGGATGTGGGACCCGAGGCGGTACAGAACGATGATGGCGAGCGTGAACAGCAGCTTCTTGCGCAGGTCGGGCGTCTTGAACGCCCGGGCGAACGCGGTGAGCACGGTGCCTCCTGCGACCCCCGCGCTTCTGCGTCAGAGGTGACGGTCTTGAGGATCGACGAATACGAATCAGGCAATCGACCGCACGGTGCACCCCTGCGGACACGCCGCGCGGCCGGGGTCCCGGGGGCGGGCCCCCGGGTGAATAACAGCAACAGTGCACGCCACCTTACCGGCGACCCTGCCCCCCTTGGAACGACCAACCGGGGATGCCCCATTTGAGAGGCATCCCCGGCTGGATGTTCAGGCCATCGAGTCGTCTCAGACGAGCTCGGTGACGGTGCCGCCGGCGGCGGCAATCTTCTCCTTGGCGGAGCCGGAGACGGCGTCGACCGTCACCTGCAGTGCCACGGAGATCTCGCCCTGGCCCAGGACCTTGACGAGGCTGTTCTTGCGCACGGCACCCTTGTCGACCAGGTCGGCAACGGTGACCTCACCACCCTGCGGGTACAGGGCGGCCAGCTTGTCCAGGTTCACGACCTGGTACTCGGTGCGGAACGGGTTCTTGAAGCCCTTGAGCTTCGGGAGGCGCATGTGGAGGGGCATCTGCCCACCCTCGAAGCGCTCCGGAACCTGGTAACGGGCCTTGGTGCCCTTGGTACCACGACCGGCCGTCTTACCCTTCGACGCCTCACCACGACCGACACGGGTCTTGGCGGTCTTGGCACCGGGGGCGGGACGGAGGTTGTGGACCTTCAGCGGGTTCTGCTCCGCCATGTCAGTCGACCTCCTCGACCGTCACGAGGTGGCGGACGGTGTGCACCATGCCGCGGAACTCGGGACGGTCCTCCTTGACGACCACGTCGTTCAGGCGCTTGAGCCCGAGCGAACGCAGGGTGTCGCGGTGGTTCTGCTTGCTGCCGATGTACGACTTCGTCTGCGTGATCTTGAGGCGAGCCATTACGCACCCGCTCCCGCACGCGCACGCAGCAGAGCCGCGGGGGCGACGTCCTCGAGCGGCAGACCACGGCGAGCCGCGATCTCCTCGGGACGCTGCAGGCCCTTCAGGGCCGCCACGGTCGCGTGCACGATGTTGATCGCGTTGTCGGAGCCCAGGGACTTCGACAGGATGTCGTGAACGCCGGCGCACTCGAGCACGGCACGCACCGGGCCACCGGCGATAACGCCGGTACCGGGGGAAGCCGGCTTGAGCAGGACGACGCCCGCAGCCTTCTCACCCTGGATCGGGTGCGGGATGGTGCCCTGGATACGGGGGACCTTGAAGAAGTGCTTCTTGGCCTCCTCAACACCCTTGGCGATGGCGGCCGGCACCTCCTTGGCCTTGCCGTAACCGACACCCACGGTGCCGTCACCGTCGCCCACCACGACCAGCGCGGTGAAGCTGAAGCGACGACCACCCTTCACAACCTTGGCGACACGGTTGATCGCGACAACGCGCTCAACGTAAGCGGTCTTCTCGGCGGCAGCTGCGCCGCCGTCACGGCCCTTCCGGTCCCGCCGCTCGCCGCCACCGGCACCGCTTCCGCGGCGCTGGGGTCCAGCCATTGGAATTACCTCTCTTCGTTTTCCGCTGAGCTACGGAACCGGCTCAGAACTTCAGGCCGGCTTCGCGGGCGGCGTCCGCCAGGGCGGCGATGCGCCCGGCGTACTGGTTGCCGCCACGGTCGAACACGACAGCCTCGACTCCGGCGGCCTTGGCACGCTCGGCCACGAGCTGGCCGACCTGCTTCGCCTTCGCCGACTTGTCGCCTTCGCCGCCGCGGATGGACGAGTCCAGGGTGGACGCCGACGCGAGGGTGTGCCCCGCGAGGTCGTCGATGACCTGAGCCGTGATGCCGCGGTTGGACCGGGTGACGACCAGGCGCGGACGCACCGGGGTACCCGAGACCTTCTTGCGGATGCGGATGTGGCGACGCTTCAGGGAAGCGCCCTTGTAGGCCTTGCCCTTGGCAATCTTCACGCCGTATGCCATGGCTTACTTACCAGCCTTTCCGACCTTGCGGCGGATGACCTCGCCCGCGTACTTCACGCCCTTGGCCTTGTACGGGTCGGGCTTGCGCAGCTTGCGGATGTTCGCGGCGACCTCGCCGACCTTCTGCTTGTCGATGCCCTCGACCGAGAACTTGGTCGGCGACTCGACCTTGAAGGAGATCCCCTCGGGGGCCTCCACCAGGATCGGGTGGCTGTAACCGAGCTGGAACTCCAGGTTGGAGCCCTTCGCGGCGACGCGGTAACCGACACCGCTGATCTCGAGCGCCTTCGTGTATCCCTGGGTCACACCGGTGATCATGTTCGCCACCAGCGTGCGGGACAGGCCGTGCAGGGCCTTGTTCTGACGCTCGTCGTTGGGACGGGTGACGTTCAGCACGCCCTCCTCGCCCTTAACAATCTCGATCGGCGCGGCAACGGTGTGCATGAGGGTGCCCTTGGAACCCTTCACAGTGACCGTGCGGCCGTCGATGGTGACGTCCACACCGGCGGGAACCTGGATGGGCAGCTTGCCAATACGCGACATGAGCTATTCCTCCGTTCCCGACTACCAGACGTAGGCGAGGACTTCCCCACCTACGCCCTTCTTGCCTGCCTGCTGACCGGTCAGGAGACCGTGCGACGTGGAGATGATCGCCACGCCGAGGCCGCCGAGGACCTTGGGCAGGTTGGTGGACTTCGCGTAAACCCGCAGACCGGGCTTGGAGATCCGCTTGATGCCCGCGATGGAGCGCTCACGGTTCGGGCCGAACTTCAGCTCGAGAACGAGGTTCTTGCCGACCTCGGCGTCCTCGACCTTCCAGCCCGTGATGAAGCCCTCCTGCTGGAGGATCTCCGCGATGTGAGACTTGATCTTGCTGTGCGGCATCGCCACGGTGTCGTGGTACGCCGAGTTCGCGTTTCGCAGACGCGTAAGCATGTCTGCGATGGGATCAGTCATGGTCATGAATTGGCCTTCGGCCTCTCTCGCCGGGGTTTCCTGTATGCGCCATCCCTCTCCCCACACAGGGGCGGGACGGGTGCGGCGCGGGGACCTACGGCGTAGTAAGTCGGTAGGGCGGCGGACGCCCAACCCCACAAGCCTACGGCATGGGGAAGGGGCGCTCCGCCGACCCAGTGCTTACCGAGAGACTCCGGTCATTCCCAAGTAGGGAATTACCAGGAGCTCTTGGTCACGCCCGGCAGCTCGCCACGGTGAGCCATCTCACGAAGGCACACGCGGCACAGGCCGAACTTGCGGTAGACGGAGTGCGGACGGCCGCAGCGCTGGCAGCGGGTGTACGCACGCACACCGAACTTGGGCTTACGAGCAGCCTTGGCAATCAGAGCCTTCTTCGCCATCTCGCTTACGCCTCCTTGAACGGGAAGCCGAGGTGACGGAGAAGCGCACGGCCCTCAGCGTCGTTGGTCGCCGTGGTCACCACGGTGATGTCCATACCCCGGACGCGGTCGATCTTGTCCTGGTCGATCTCGTGGAACATGACCTGCTCCGTGAGACCGAAGGTGTAGTTGCCACGGCCGTCGAACTGCTTGGGGGACAGGCCGCGGAAGTCGCGGATGCGCGGCAGCGCGAGCGACAGGGTGCGGTCCAGGAACTCCCACATGCGGTCGCCACGGAGCGTGACGTGGGCACCGATCGGCTGGCCCTCACGCAGCTTGAACTGCGCGATGGACTTACGGGCCTTGGTGACGGCCGGCTTCTGGCCGGTGATCGTGGTGAGGTCCTTGATGGCGCCCTCGATCAGCTTGGAGTCGCGGGCGGCGTCGCCCACACCCATGTTGACCACGATCTTGACGAGGCCGGGAATCTGCATGACGTTCTCGTACGAGAACTCCTCACGCAGCTTGCCCGTGATCTCCTCGCGGTACTTCGTCTTCAGACGCGGAGTCGTGGTGGTAGCCATCAGATGTCCTCACCCGTCCGCTTGGCAACGCGGATCTTGTTGCCTTCGTCGTCGAAGCGGTAACCGACGCGCGTGACGACCTTGTTGCCGTCCTTCTCCACGACGAGCTGAACGTTGCTCACGTGGATCGGGGCCTCGGTCGTGACGATGCCACCGGTCTGCGAACCGCGAGCGGTCTGACCGGCCTTGGTGTGCTTCTTGACCCGGTTGACACCCTCGACCAGGACGCGGTCCTCGCGGGGGAAGGCCGCGATGACCTTGCCCTGCTTGCCCTTGTCCTTGCCGGTGATGACCTGAACCAGGTCGCCCTTCTTGATCTTCATGCTTACAGCACCTCCGGCGCGAGCGAGATGATCTTCATGAACTTCTTCTCGCGCAGCTCACGGCCGACCGGGCCGAAGATACGGGTGCCACGAGGGTCGCCGTCGTTCTTGAGAATGACAGCGGCGTTCTCGTCGAAGCGGATGTACGAGCCGTCCTGGCGGCGGCGCTCCTTGACGGTGCGAACGATGACCGCCTTGACGACGTCACCCTTCTTCACGTTGCCACCGGGGATCGCGTCCTTGACGGTGGCGACGATGACGTCACCGATGCCCGCGTAGCGGCGACCCGAGCCACCGAGAACACGGATGCAAAGGATCTCCTTGGCACCAGTGTTGTCGGCGACGCGAAGTCGCGACTCCTGCTGGATCACGTCTATCTCCTGTTTGTCTGCCGGTTCCCGGCCGGGGCTGTACTGGACAGCCCCGACCGAGCCTGGCGGAACTGACTCGAAGGGTTACCCCTTCAAGTAATTACTTGGCCTTCTCGAGGATCTCGACGATGCGCCAGCGCTTCGTCGCCGACAGCGGACGCGTCTCCATGATGAGGACGCGGTCGCCGACGCCGGCAGCGTTCTGCTCGTCGTGCGCCTTGAGCTTGTTCGTACGGCGGATGACCTTGCCGTACAGCGCGTGCTTCACACGGTCCTCGACGGCGACGACGACGGTCTTGTCCATCTTGTCGCTGACGACCAGACCCTCACGGGTCTTGCGGAATCCGCGTGCTTCCTTGTTCTCGGTCACGTTGCTCTCGCTCATCAGGCGCTCTCCACCGTCTCGATGCCCAGCTCGCGCTCACGCATCAGGGTGTAGATCCGCGCGATGTCCTTCCGGACGGCCTTCAGCCGACCGTGGTTCTCGAGCTGACCCGTCGCCGCCTGGAAGCGGAGGTTGAACAGCTCTTCCTTGGCCTCGCGGAGCTTGGCAACAAGCTCCTCGTTGCCCAGTTCGCGCAGCTCGGACGCCTTGGTACCGGCCGACATCACGCTTCACCTGCCTCGCGCTTGACGATCCGGCACTTCATCGGCAGCTTGTGCGCCGCGCGAGTCAGAGCCTCACGTGCAATCTTCTCGTTCGGGTAGGACAGCTCGAACATGACCCGGCCCGGGTGCACGTTCGCGACCCACCACTCCGGGGAACCCTTACCGGAACCCATGCGGGTCTCGGCAGGCTTCTTGGTCAGCGGGCGGTCCGGGTAGATGTTGATCCAGACCTTGCCGCCACGCTTGATGTGGCGGGTCATCGCGATACGAGCCGCCTCGATCTGGCGGTTGGTCACGTACGCCGGAGTCATGGCCTGAATGCCGTACTCGCCGAACGCAACCGTCGTACCACCCTTGGCCATACCGCGGCGCTTGGGGTGGTGCTGCTTGCGGTGCTTGACCCTACGGGGGATCAGCATGTCGGTCAGGCCTCCGTTCCGGTGCTCTCAGCAGCCGGAGCGGCGGCGGGAGCGTCGGCCTTGGGGGCCTCGGCAGCCGGAGCCTGCTGCGGCTTGCGACCGCGACCGCCACGCTCGCCACCACGGCCACCACGGCCGGCCGGGCGGTCAGCACCGCCACGGGCCGGACGGTTGCCGGCGCGGGCAGCGGCGTTCTCGGCGCGGACCTCGGCGATGTTCTTGACGTCGCCCTTGTAGATCCAGACCTTCACACCGATACGGCCGAAGGTGGTCTTGGCCTCGAAGAAGCCGTACTCGACGTTCGCGCGCAGCGTGTGCAGCGGCACACGACCCTCGCGGTAGAACTCCGAGCGGGACATCTCGGCGCCGCCGAGACGGCCGCCACACTGGATCTTGATGCCCTTGGCGCCCGCCTTCATGGCCGACTGCATGCTCTTACGCATGGCGCGGCGGAAGGAGACGCGGGAGGACAGCTGCTCGGCAACGGCCTGGGCCACGAGCTGAGCGTCGACCTCGGGGTTCTTGACCTCGAGGATGTTCAGCTGGACCTGCTTGCCCGTGAGCTTCTCGAGGTCGCCGCGGATGCGGTCGGCCTCGGCGCCACGGCGGCCGATGACGATGCCGGGACGCGCGGTGTGGATGTCCACCCGCACGCGGTCACGGGTGCGCTCGATCTCAACCTTCGAGATGCCGGCGCGCTCCATGCCGGACGTCATCATCCGACGGATGGCGACGTCTTCCTTGACGTAGTCCTTGTACAGCTTGTCGGCGTACCACCGGGACTTGAAGTCCGTGGTGATGCCGAGCCGGAACCCGTGCGGGTTTACCTTCTGGCCCATTACCGGGTTCCTTCCTTGCTGCTGACGACCACGGTGATGTGGCTGGTCCGCTTACGGATCCGGTAGGCACGGCCCTGAGCACGCGGTCGGAACCGCTTCAGGGTCGGGCCCTCGTCCACGTACGCCTCGCTGATGAACAGCGAAGAGGCGTCCGTGTGGTCGTAGTTGTGCGCGGCGTTGGCAATGGCGCTGTCCAGCACCTTGCCGACCGGCACGCTCGCGGCCTGCGGGGCGAAACGCAGGACCGCCTGAGCCTCCGTGGCATCCATGCCACGGATGAGGTCCACCACGCGGCGGGCCTTCATGGGCGTGACGCGGATGTACCGCGCCTGGGCCCTGGCTTCCATGGTTGTCCCTTCGGTGTAAGTCATAGTCAGTCACCCCGCCTTAGCGGCGCTTCGACTTCCGGTCGTCCTTGACGTGGCCGCGGAAGGTGCGAGTCGGCGAGAACTCGCCGAGCTTGTGGCCGACCATCGACTCGGTGACGAACACCGGGACGTGAATCTTGCCGTTGTGCACCGCGATGGTGTGACCCAGCATTGCCGGGACGATCATCGAGCGACGGGACCAGGTCTTGATGACGTTCTTGGTGCCTGCCTCGTTCTGTACGTCCACCTTCTTGATGAGGTGGTCGTCGACGAAGGGCCCCTTCTTGAGACTGCGCGGCATCTAAACCCGCTCCTAGCGCTTCTTGTTCGTCTTGCGGCGGCGGACGATGTACTTGTCACTCGCCTTCTTGCGAGAACGCGTACGACCTTCCTTCTGACCCCACGGGCTGACCGGGTGGCGACCACCGGAGGTCTTGCCCTCACCACCACCGTGCGGGTGGTCGACCGGGTTCATGGCCACACCGCGGACGGTCGGGCGAACGCCCTTCCAGCGCAGACGGCCGGCCTTGCCCCAGTTGATGTTCGACTGCTCGGCGTTGCCGACCTCGCCGACGGTGGCGCGGCAGCGCACGTCGACCAGGCGGATCTCGCCGGACGGCATACGGAGGTGCGCCATGGCGCCCTCCTTCGCCAGCAGCTGCACGGAGGCACCCGCGGAGCGGGCGAACTTCGCGCCGCCGCCGGGCCGCAGCTCGATGGCGTGGATGGTCGTACCGACCGGGATGTTGCGCAGCGCCAGGTTGTTGCCGGGCTTGATGTCGGCACCGGGGCCGTTCTCAATCCGGTCGCCCTGGTTCAGGCCACGCGGGGCGATGATGTAGCGCTTCTCGCCGTCCGCGTAGTGCAGGAGCGCGATGCGCGCGGTGCGGTTGGGGTCGTACTCGATGTGAGCGACCTTGGCCGGCACGCCGTCCTTGTCGTGACGACGGAAGTCGATCACGCGGTAGGCGCGCTTGTGGCCACCGCCCTGGTGACGGACGGTCACACGACCGGTGTTGTTACGGCCGCCCTTGCTGTGCAGGGGGCGGACCAGCGACTTCTCCGGCGTGGACCGCGTGATCTCGACAAAGTCGGCGACGCTGGAGCCACGACGGCCCGGGGTCGTCGGCTTGTACTTGCGGATACCCATTTCTCAGTCCTCGTCCGATTCCGGACGATCCAGACCGCCCTTAGGCGGTCGGACCGCCGAAGATGTCGATACGGTCGCCCTCAGCGAGGGTCACGATGGCGCGCTTGGTGTCCTTGCGCTTGCCGAAACCAGCCTTGGTGCGCTTGCGCTTGCCCTGGCGGTTGATCGTGTTGACCCCGGTGACCTTGACCGAGAAGACCGCCTCGACGGCCTGCTTGATCTGGGTCTTGTTGGAGCCGGGCGCGACGATGAACGTGTACTTGTTCTCGTCGAGCAGGGCGTAGCTCTTCTCCGAGACAACCGGCTTGACGAGAACGTCACGCGGGTCCGAGAAGGTCTTGCTCGTGATCGTGGCCTCGGACATCAGGCCTCGCTCCCTTCGGTCTCAACGGCCTTGGGGCCAGACACGAAGGACTCGAGGGCGGCCTGGGTGAAGACCACGTCGTCGGATCGCATCACGTCGTACGTGTTCAGCTGGCCCGGCTCCAGGATGTGCACCTGGGGCAGGTTGCGGGCGGACAGCCACGCGGCCTCGTCGGAGCGCTCGACGATCAGGAGCAGGTTCTTGCGCTCCGAGATCTTGCCGAACAGCGTCTTGGCGGCCTTGGTGGAGATGTCACCCTCGACCACGCCGGTGACGACGTGGATACGGGCGTTGCGGGCCCGGTCGGTGAGGGCACCGCGCAGGGCGGCGGCCTTCATCTTCTTCGGGGTCCGCTGCGAGTAGTCACGCGGCTGCGGGCCGTGGACGACGCCACCGCCGGCGAACTGCGGCGCACGGGTCGAACCCTGGCGGGCGCGGCCGGTGCCCTTCTGGCGGTACGGCTTCTTGCCGCCACCACGGACTTCGCCGCGGGTCTTGGTCTTGTGCGTGCCCTGGCGGGCAGCGGCCAGCTGTGCGACAACGACCTGGTGGATCAGCGGGATGCTGACCTTGGCGTCGAAGATCTCCGCGGGGAGCTCGACGGTCCCGGCCTTGTCGCCTGCCGGCGAAAGGATGTCAATGGTGCTCATCGGTTACCTCAGGCCCCCTTGGCCGCGGTACGGACCAGGACGAGGCCGCCGTTCGGACCAGGAACCGCGCCCTTGATGAGCAGCAGGCCCTTCTCCGCGTCAACGGCGTGAACGGTCAGGTTCTGGGTGGTGACCCGCTCGTTGCCCATGCGGCCCGCCATGCGGAGGCCCTTGAACACACGGCCCGGGGTGGCGCAGCCACCGATGGAACCGGGAGAGCGGTGCTTGCGCTGGGTGCCGTGACCGGCGCCGAGGCCCTTGAAGTTGTGACGCTTCATGACACCGGCGAAGCCCTTGCCCTTGCTCTTGCCCGTGACGTCAACCTTGACGCCGGACTCGAACACCTCGGCAGTGATCTCCTGGCCCAGCGTGTACTCGCTGGCGTCAGGGGTGCGGAGCTCCACCAGGTGGCGGCGGGGGGTCACGTCGGCCTTGGCGAAGTGGCCCTTGAGGGGCTTGTTCACCTTGCGCGGGTCGATCTCGCCGAAGGCGATCTGGACCGACTCGTAGCCATCGGTGTCATTCGTACGGACCTGGGTAACGACGCAGGGCCCGGCCTTGACGACGGTCACCGGGACGACACGGTTGTTCTCGTCCCAGACCTGGGTCATGCCGAGCTTCTCGCCCAGGACACCCTTGATCTGCTTTGCCATCTCTTCCGCGCCTCTCAGAGCTTGATCTCGATGTCGACGCCGGCCGGAAGGTCCAGGCGCATCAGCGAGTCAACGGTCTTGGGCGTGGGGTCGAGGATGTCGATCAGGCGCTTGTGCGTGCGCATCTCGAAGTGCTCGCGCGAGTCCTTGTACTTGTGCGGCGACTTGATGACGCAGTACACGTTCTTCTCAGTGGGCAGCGGCACCGGGCCTGCGACCGACGCACCAGTGCGGGTCACCGTCTCGACGATCTTCTTCGCCGAAGAGTCGATGACCTCGTGGTCGTAGGCCTTGAGCCGGATGCGGATCTTCTGTCCCGCCATGGCTACTCAGTAGTCCTTTGTCTAGTGAAACGCTCTGGAACCCGGCGGGTCCTTCGATCTTCTCCGACCCACGCGGTCGGGCGTGTCGCACTCCCTCTACGAAGATCTCCCGAAGGATTTCCCAACCAAGGGGGTGCGGGCCTGGGCCGCGCATCGGGGGAAGAACACCCACCGAGTGCCTGGCCGGTACCCCGCTGACACTTCCCGGAAGATTCCCGTACGTCCGACCCGCGTGGGGTCGACGAGTACTGTGGGACTCGCTTCCGGTCCTCCCGGCGGGAGGCGCGCAGCATCGGCACTCAACCGAGCAACCCGGACAGTCTGCCACACGGGGCGTAGCCCTGGCCAATCGAGCGGAAGAGGCTACCCCTCCCCGGTAGCGTGTCAAACTGCGGCTCGCGAACCCGGCTCGTCAACAGGCCACCGTTGGCCTGCGTTCCGGGCCGCCGGAACCTCTCTTCGGCGTCCGACGGCTTCCGCCGACCGGCTCGTGCGTGTCCCGAGGGGCCGCCTGCCACCGCACGGTCAGGTCCTGGTGACCGTTCCGCACTCCTGCGGCATCTCCGCGAGGTCCCTGCTGCGGTCGTACGGGTCGACAGCCGGTCCCGTCGGGGCGGGCTCCCCGACGAGGTCCGCCGTGAACTGCGGCCGGTAGAAGCCGGCGTCCCTGCCGCAGGCGGAGTTCCCGACGCTCGATTCCCACTTGAGCACGTTCAGCTTGCCCTGGGTGCTCACCACCTTCGCCGGGTCGTACAGGACGAACGTCAGGTGCCGGCGGACCACGCTCCGCGCCACGTCCGTCGAGCCCGGCTCCGCCTTCACCAGCGGATAGACGAAGGTGTAGTCGGCGTGCACCCGCACCTCACCGCTGCGGTCCCCCTTGCCGAAGGTCATCCGGCCGCGGGTCTTGACCACATCCCCTACGAGCCGCACATGGCCCGGGTCGAAGCGGCTGAACATGACCAGCGGGTCCTGGCGCTCACCCGGCTCGCGCAGCGCCTTCTCCAGCCGGCCGCGCCCGCTCTCCTGCAGCGGGTCCAGCAGCTCCAGCGCCTCTTCCGGCCGCTCCCCCCGGAGCGTCGCCGGGTCGAGGTTGGCGGCAACGAGCACCTCCTTGGTGCTGCGGAGCGCGTGCGCGACCTGCTCCTTGCTCATCCCTCCCACGGCCTTCGCCTCGGGCGGCACGATCCCGGCGGCGCCGTCCGCCCAGCGGACGGCGGGAGACCCCCGGAAGGGGTCCTTGAGCGTCGGCCGGTCCGGGAACGCGTCCCCGGACGGCGCGGCCGTCGGGCGCGCCGTCTCCTGCGCGAGCGGCGCCACGTCGCTCTCGCCGCCGTCCGGCAGATTGTCGGTGACCAGCTCGGGCCGGACCGCGACCACGGCGACTCCGACCAGGGCGAGCACGACGGCCAGAGAGGCTTCGGCGCTTCCCCGCCGTCCCGTTCGTCTCCTGCCAGGCCGGCCCGGTCCGCCGGCCCTCCGGCTGCCCGGCGGGCATCGCCTTCCGCCCCCAGCGGCGGCGCTCGCGCCGGGCGGCCGCCTGGTCCTGCGCGCGCAGCCGCTCGGTGACCATCCGGGCGCGGGCGGACGGCTCCTTCGGCGCGCCACCCCCCGCTTCCGCCTCACGGACGAACCGCGCCCACTCCTCGTCGGAGATCTCCGGCCCGTCGCCGTGCCGCTTCTCCGGCTCGCTCGTGCCCACAGCCTGCGCCCCCTGTTGTTCTGTCGTGAACATTCCACAAATGAAATCAAAGGAGGGCAAGGGTCCGCCTCCATGCCTTGGTGATCACGTTATGCATGACCGGCGGCAATATTGGGTCGATCCCCCCTCCCCCGCGCTCCTACAGTGACCGGGCACGTCAACGTCACGGGGGGCCGATCCGTCATGCGCACGCACTATCCGCGCACACCGCACCTGCCGTGGTCGCCCGGTGCCGCGTCGGACGACGTGCGCGTGGTGGACCTGTCCGGGTTCCACGGCCGCGAGGTCGTCGTCACCGAGAAGCTCGACGGCGAGAACACGACGCTCTACGCCGACGGGCTGCACGCCCGGTCGCCGGACTCCGGGCACCATCCCTCCCGCGCCTGGGTCAAAGCCCTGCAGGGGCGTATCGGACACGGCATTCCGGACGGCTGGCGGGTGTGCGGGGAGAACATGTACGCCCGGCATTCGATCGCGTACGAGGACCTGGACAGCCTGTTCTACGGATTCTCGGTCTGGGACCGTGCGGGCCGCTGTCTGGATTGGGACCGGACCGTGGCGTTCCTGCGCGGCGTGGGGATTCCCGTGCCCGCCGTGCTGTGGCGCGGGGTCTTCGACCGGCAGGCCGAGCGGGCCCTGCGGGCGCTGAAGCTCGACACCTCGCGGCAGGAGGGATACGTCGTGCGGACCGTCGAGGGCTTCGGGGCGGCGGACTTCGGGCTGCGGGTCGCCAAGTGGGTACGGCCGGGACACGTACAGACCGACACGCACTGGATGCATGCCGCCGTGGTGGAGAACGGGCTCGGCCCCGCCGCCGCGCTGTGGGCCGTACGGTCCGGGTCCGTGCCCGATGCCGCCGCGCTGATGGACGCCGTGGGCGTGACCGACGGGAACGCGGCGGCCGCGGCCGAGGTGGCCGCGGCGCTCGGCGTACTGGGGCGGTCCGGGGACGAGCGGCTCACGGGAGTGCTCGCCGCGCTGCTGCACCGGAGCCGGAGGGGTTCGCTCGCGGCCCGGCTGGCCGCCCCGCTGGGTATGCCGGCGGCCCGACGCGTCGCCGACCTGGTCGGGCTGCATACCCGGCTGCACCGCCCCTACCCCGACGAACAGCGCAGGACCGGTCTCGTACGGATGTCCTGGGCCGTGGATCTCGGAGTGCTGCACGCCCTGGCGGGAGCGCTCGCACCCGACGCCGAGGCACGCGAGCAGGTCGACTGGTCCGCGCTGCACGCGGAGGAGGCCGGGCCGCTGGAGGGGCTGCGGGACGCGTTCGCGGCCGTGGACGCCGACGCGGCCGACCGGTGCCGGGCCGAGGCGCGCGAGGCATACGCGCAGGGCCGGATCACGACCGTCGAGGAGGCCGTCGCGGCCACCTGGCGGTGGCGGTCCGGCCGGTTCCCGAAGCTGATCCACATGGTCGGGCCGTCGGGCAGCGGGAAGAGCAGCTTCGCCCGCGCGCTCCCCGGCGTCGATGCCCATGTGTCGCTGGACGACCTGCGCGAGACCCGCGGCTCGCGCGCCGACCAGAAGGCCAACACGGATGTCCTGCGCGCCGGCCTCGACCGGCTCGACACCGCACTGGCCGAAGGTGGGACCGTGGTGTGGGACGCCACTTCCCTCAACCCGCACCAGCGTTCCCTGGTGCACGCGATCGCGCACCGCCGTGACGCGCTGACCACGCATGCGGTGGCGCTGGCCGACGCGGACGAGCTGACCCGGCGCAACGCGGGCCGGGCGCACCCGGTGCCGCCGGAGGTGCTCGGCGCGCAGCTGCACAGGTTCGTCCCGCCGTACCCCGGCCAGGCGCACCGCACCTGGTACATCGGCGCGAGCGGAACCGTCGAGGAGGAGGCATAACGGTGCGTACCAGCGAGGAGATCTACCACCGGGTCCGCTGGGACTCCCGTTTCGACCCGGCCCGGTTCGTGCTGGGCATCAACCAGCGCGGGGCCGAGCCCAAGCGGATGCCGCTGCCCGCGTTCGTACCCGGCGGCGAGATCCCGTGGCACCGGGTGCTGTTCTTCGAGGCGGACGGCGAGGTGGTCTGGGACCGCACCGCCGGTGTGGACCGTATCGACGCGACGGACGCGGGGCGGGTACGGGACCCGAGGCTGCTGCGCGCGCCCTTCTTCGCGGCCAGGACGCCGTACGCCTTCGTACGGGGCGAGTGGGTCCCCGCGCGGGCGCCCCGAGGGGTACCGGCCTCGGCGGGTCTGCGCGTACTGACCTGGAACACGCTGTGGGACCGGTACGACAGCGACCGCATCGACACCGCCCGGCGCCGCCCCCTGCTCCTGGCCGCCCTGCGCGACGCCGACGCCGACGTCATCGCACTGCAGGAGGTCGAGCCTCAGCTGCTCACCCTGCTGCTGCGGGAGCCCTGGGTACAGGGCGGCTGCACGCTCTCCACCGATCCGGCCGGGAAGGACGTCGACGACAGCGGGGTGCTGCTGCTCAGCAGGCTTCCCGTACGGGAGGCGGGCCTGCATGTCCTCGGTCCGCACAAGGCGGTCGCCGCGCTCGTCGTCGACACGGCCGCGGGTCCCCTCACGATCGCCGCGACGCATCTGAGCAGTGACCACTCCGAGAACGGCCCGGCCCGGCGCACCGCAGAACTGACCCGGCTCGCCGAGGGGTTGGCGGGTGTCGAGGGCGACCTGGTGCTGATGGGCGACTTCAACGACGGCGGCGACGCCCCGGAGGCGACGCTCGGGATGCGGGACGCGTGGAGCGACGTTCATGGGGTCGGCGACCGTACGCCGACCTTCGACCCGGGCGTCAACCCGCTGGCCGCGGTGTCCTCCCTGTCGGGGCGGGCCTCACGGCTGGACCGGGTGCTGCTGCGCGCGCAGAGGCTGCGGACCGACGAGGCGCTGCTGCGGGGGGACACACCGGAGGCGGACGGGCTGTACGTCTCCGACCACTACGGCGTCGAGGCGTATCTGAGCCTGGACGGCTACGAGCCGGGCGGCGTCCTCGCCGTACGACCGACGGCCCGTACGGCCGTGGCCTGGATTCCCCCGCAGGAGCTGTGGCCGCCCATCCAGCACATCCGCAGGGAACACGATCGCCAGATCCGCCGCTGGCCGCCGCATGTCAACGTGCTCTTCGGCTTCGTACCGGAGTCCGACTTCGAACGGGCGGCCCCGCTGCTCGCCGCGGCAGCGGCCGAGACACCGGCGTTCACTGCCAAGCTCGAGGGGGTGGACTGGTTCAGGCACCGGGAGGACTCCACCGTCTGGCTCGACCCGGCGGCGGACGGCGAGGAGCCCTGGGCCCGGCTGCACCACGCGCTGGAGCAGCGGTTCCCGCGCTGCGGGGGACGCGCCGAGGGCTTCACCCCGCACCTCTCCTTGGGCAGGACCCGGGATCCTCACCGGCTCGCCGCCCACTGCGCCGCCCTGCTCGACGGCATGACGGCCCAGGTCGGGAAGCTGGTGCTGCTGTCCCGCCGTGGCGACGAGCCGATGTGCGTACGGGCGACGGTCGCACTGGGAACGGGCGAGGTGCGCTGGCTCGCGGACCCTCCGGCCGCCGCGACCGGCGACCGCGGTGCCGCGGACGGCGGGCTGACTGACGCGCGCGCCGACGCCGTCTTCGGCACCCGGGGCTGGGGCCGGGCAGCGGACGGGGAAGCCACCCCGCGGCAGGCTTCGGACACCGGGACGGCGGGGGCCGGCTCCCCCGCACCGGGCGGGGGCGCGCCCACCGGCACGGCCGACGCGCAGGCCGCGGGCCACACGAGCAGCCGCGCGGCTCGCACACGCGGCAGCGGCGGCACGGGCACGGGCACAACCGATGTCCGGACGGCCTCGGGCCGTAGGTCCGCGGGCCTCCCGAGCCCGGCCACCGGATTGGCACATGTGCCGACCGCGGACCACGCACCCGGGAACGGCCCGGGTGCCGGGGCACCCGCGGGCGAGGCCCACGCCGAATCGATCACGCGGTGTGTCTCGGAGGCGCTCGGCGACGGGATCGTCCACGTCGTCGGCTCCCGGCGCATGGGATGCGCCCTGCCCGGCGCGGACCTGGACCTCGTGGTTGCGCTGCCGGGCGAGGCCGGTCTCGCCGGGGTACGGGCCCGGGTCGCGGCGGCGCTGCCGGGGGCGACCGGGCTGCGTGAGGTGGTCGGGGCGAGAGTCCCCGGTCTGCGGCTCGAGGTCGACGGCCTGGGCGTGGACCTGGTCGTCGTGGCCACCGGGGCGATGGACCCGGCTCAAGCGGTCGACCGCCGCACCGAGTTGGGCGGGGCGGCCGCCACCGCGCTGAGCTCGGTCAGCGACGCGGACGCCGTGCTCGGCCTGGCCGCCGGCCATCGGACCGCCTTCACCCGGCTGGCCCGGGAGGTCAAGGCCTGGGCGAAGGCCCGTGGCCTGGACTCGGCTCCCTTCGGAGGGCTGCCGGGCCTCGCCTGGGCCGTGCTCGCGGCGCACACCGTCCGTGCGGCCCCTGGTCTGCCGCCGGCCGGCCTGCTGCGGCAGTTCTTCGCGACATGGGCGGCCTGGGACTGGCGCGAGCCGGTCGGCGGCCCGGCATCCCCGCTGCCGGTCACCGTCATGACGCCGACCCGGCCGGTCCGGTCCTGCACGGACCAGGTGACGGCGGGCGGCCGGGACCTGCTCACCCAGGAGCTGTTCCGGGCATGGGAGGTCCTGGAGTCGGCCGCGGACCCGTGGCCCGAGCTGCTCTCCCCGCCGCCCCTGCACCGCCGCCACGCGGCCTGGGCGGTCGCCACCGTGCTCCCGGGCCCCGACGAGGGCCGCGTACGGGGCCGGATGCGCGCGCTGCTCACCGCCTTGGAGGAGGCCGGTGTCCCGGACGCCCACGCCTGGCCGCGCCCCTTCACCACCGACCCCGTCCGGTACGCCATCGGCCTCGGCGCCACCCCGGCGGACGGCACCCGTATCGCCGAGATCGCCGGACTCTGGCTGCGGGGACTGCGCGGCGCCACCCTCACCGCCGTGGCGGGAGGCGAGGTCCCGACCCTGCGATGACCGGCCGGCACGGCGCCACCGCACCCGGTCGGGCCCGCCGGGCTCCGCAGCCCGGCGGGGCCACGGAGCGTCCAGCCGGACGAGCCGGACGAGCCGGACCCGGGACCGGCACGGCCGGTGCATGCTCTGCACAGCGGTGCGCTGCGCGGGCCTGCCGCACGCCGGACGCCGGACACCGACCGCCGCGGTCCCGGCGGCGTATCGTCGCAACCGCGACCGCCCCGCACCCTGCTGTCCGCCGAGGACCGCGATGCGAATCCCGGCATCAGGCACCCGGCTCGATCTCCGGCTCACCGGGACCCGGACCTTCGGCAACGGGGTCGCCCTCCTCAACTATCGCCGCTCCGCAGCGGAATTGACGGACCGACAGCCCCCTTCGGCGGCAAGGCCCGCTCCCCTTCGGACATCACACACCCGGAGGCAACCCCGCCTGCCCGCTTTCCGTCTGACTGAGCGCGGAACGGCTCCGACCAGCCTGTCCGTCGCCTGGACACATCACGGTACGCAGACGGGGGCATGACACGGCCCGCCCGCTGCGGGGGAAGCGGACGGAGCACCCATGAACGACGAAGCCGGCCTTGCGCTGCCCGGAAACGTGAGAGCGACTCAGGGGCAGACGTCCGGCGGCGGGCAGCAGTCCGGGGCGGCACCCCGCCCAAGAGCCCCCCGGCGCCGCAGTGTCGTCGCCGCGCTCACCGCCCTCCTGGCGACCGGCGCCGCCGGCGCCGTCACCTCCTGCACCGTGCCCGCCCCGCGCCGCGGCGGACCCGTGGCCGATCCCGCGCCCGGCATTCCCATAGCCGGATCGCGGCGCGCACAGCTGATGCAGTTCCTGGCGCACCCGGACGACGACCTGTACTTCATGAACCCGGACGCCCAGCAGATGCTGGACTCCGGGGTGCCGCTGGTCTGTGTGTACGTCACCGCGGGCGAGGCCAACGGCATCAACCGGCCCCCGGGGCAGCCGAAGCCGGCCCCCGACAAGAACGCGTACTCGTCGGCCCGGCACCAGGGCCTGCGCCAGGCCTATGCCACGCTGCTCGGCCTGGACAAGTTCACCGACTGGCACAAGGGCGTCGTCGCACTCCGCGGCGACCAGCGCGCCGAGATCAACACGCTCGCCAACGGTGGCCGCAGCGTCGAGCTGATCTTCCTCAATCTCGCCATGCACACGCCCGACGGCCGCCGCCTCGGAATCCCGAGCCTGTGGCGGGACCGGGGGCTGCAGCTGCCGACCGTCGTCGCCGACGACTCCCCGGCACGGAAAGCCGGCTCGTACGACTACGACCAGCTCATCGACGTCCTCGTCGGGCTGCTGGACCGCTACCGGCCCACCGTCGTGCAGACACTCGACCCCGACCCGGACATCCAGCACAGCGACGAGGCGACCCGCAAGAGGGACAGCGAGCAGCCCGGCTACTCCGACCACCCCGACCACACCGCCGTGGCCTGCTTCAGCTGGGCCGCCCTGGTGCACTGGGTCGCCGAGTCCACGCAGGACGGCGGCGAGGTGCCCGGCTTCGCCGCCACCGCCTTCCGCGGCTACTACAACCGCCACTGGCCGAAGAACCTCCCGCCGGCCGTGCTCGACCGGAAGGCCGCGAACCTCGTGCCGTACGGCGGTGACGCCGGCTGGGACTGCGGCAACGCGGGCGGCTGCGGTGACTACGGCGTCGGCGGCAAACGTCCGCTCCTGAACAAGAAGGGCTGGGTCCGCTCCACCCACCACCGCTACCCGGGCACCCGCACCGCCGTGTCCGCCGAGCCGGACGGCAGGCTCGCCGCGTACGGCGTGCTCGGGCTGCGCGCCGTGCGCTGGCGCGAGACCGGGCGCGGCACCGGGCGCTGGGGCGCTCCCGACGACCTCGGCGGCGGACCGCTCGCCCCGACCCTCGGCACGGCCGTGCTGGAGGACGGCCGCCAACTGCTGTTCGGGCTGCGGTTCGAGGCGATCAGCGGGCACGGCGGGCCCAACTCCCGCGAGATCGTGCTGCTGGAACAGCGTTCGGCGGGCGGCCCGTTCCTCGCGTGGAGAGGGCTCGGCAACCCGGAGCGGGTCGATGACCGGGGGCGGCGGATCGGCGTCCCCGTGGCGGCAACCGCTCCCGACGGCCGCGTGCACCTGTTCGTGCGCAACGCGGACAAGGGCGTCAGCACACGGGTCCGGGAGGCCGACGGCAGCTGGAGCGGCTGGCAGGACCTCGGCGGCGGCGAGACCCAGGACGCCCTGACGACCACGGTGGACACCGAGGGTCGTGTCCATGTCTTCGGCGCGGGCCGCACCGGCGTCCACCACTGGACGCAGAACCACCCCGGTGGTCCCCTGACGCACCGCCGGGACAGCGGGCTGCCGCTCGCCGTCGAGGCCCCCGCCGCGCTGCCGGCCCCGGACGGTTCGGTCCGGCTGTTCTACCGTTCGGAGCGGACGTGGCAGCCGGAGTTCCCTGATGACGGCCGCGGCACGGCCTCACCCGAGCTGACCGCGATCAGCGCCGACGGCGAGCAGTTGCCGGCCGTGCGCTTCGACGGATACGGGCCGGTCGTCGCGGCCGGCAGCCGGGAAGGATCCCTGCTGCTCGGCCGGGATCTGCGCGGCCGGATCCAACTGCACCACGCGGGGAAGCTGTTGACGCGTACGAACGGGCCCCTGGCGCTGGACGTGCCGGCCCTGCGGGTCACGACCGAGGGGGCGACCCTCGTCGGACTCGGCCCGGACGCGCACCCGTGGACCTGGGCGCCGCGGACCGGCGCCGCCGGCTGAGCAGGTACGGCGACACGACGAAGGGCCCCGCACCTCTCGGTGCGGGGCCCTTCTTGCAGCTCAGCGAGCTGCCAGGTCAAACGATCAGCAATTACTTGGTGATCTTGACGACCTGGCCGGCGCCGACGGTCCGGCCACCCTCACGGATGGCGAACTTCAGGCCCTCCTCCATGGCGACCGGCTGGATCAGCGCGACGGTCATGGAGGTGTTGTCGCCCGGCATGACCATCTCGGTGCCCTCGGGGAGGGTCACCACGCCGGTCACGTCCGTGGTACGGAAGTAGAACTGCGGGCGGTAGTTGTTGAAGAAGGGGGTGTGACGGCCACCCTCGTCCTTCGACAGGATGTAGGCCTGGGCCTCGAACTCGGTGTGCGGCGTGACCGAACCGGGCTTGATGATGACCTGGCCGCGCTCGACGTCCTCGCGCTTGATGCCACGGAGGAGCAGACCGACGTTCTCACCGGCCTGGCCCTCATCGAGCAGCTTGCGGAACATCTCGATGCCGGTGACCGTGGTGGTGGTCTTCTCCGGCTTGATACCGACGATGTCGACGGTCTCGTTGACCTTGAGGACACCACGCTCGATACGGCCGGTGACGACGGTGCCACGACCGGTGATCGTGAAGACGTCCTCGATCGGCATCAGGAACGGCTTGTCGACGTCACGCTCGGGCTGCGGGATCGCCTCGTCGACGGCGGCCATCAGGTTCAGGACCGACTGGCCCCACTCCTTGTCGCCCTCGAGCGCCTTGAGCGCCGAGACCTTGACGACCGGCAGGTCGTCGCCCGGGAACTCGTACTCGGAGAGGAGCTCACGCACCTCGAGCTCGACGAGCTCCAGGATCTCCTCGTCGTCCACCATGTCGGCCTTGTTCAGGGCGACGACGATGTACGGAACGCCGACCTGGCGGGCCAGGAGCACGTGCTCCTTGGTCTGCGGCATCGGGCCGTCGGTGGCGGCGACCACGAGGATGGCGCCGTCCATCTGGGCAGCACCGGTGATCATGTTCTTGATGTAGTCCGCGTGACCGGGGCAGTCGACGTGGGCGTAGTGACGCGACTCGGTCTGGTACTCGACGTGCGCGATGGAGATGGTGATACCACGCTGACGCTCTTCGGGCGCCTTGTCGATCTGGTCGAAGGCCGAGGCCTCGTTCAGGTCCGGGAACGCGTCATGCAGCACCTTGGTAATGGCGGCCGTGAGGGTCGTCTTACCGTGGTCGATGTGACCGATGGTGCCGATGTTGACGTGCGGCTTAGTCCGCTCGAACTTCGCCTTCGCCACTGGGGTCCTCCTGTGGAGTGGTTCTGTACGCCTTACTCATCGGCGCCAGGTGATCTTTGCTGGGATGCCGGGGCCCGGGGCATTCCATCCGGGAAACGGATGGAATGCCCCAGCAGGCTCCGGTGACAAGCCTAAAGCGTGTACTCGGGAGAGTTACTCGCCCTTGGCCTTCGCGATGATCTCCTCGGCGACGTTCCGGGGAACCTCGGCGTAGGAGTCGAACTGCATCGAGTAGCTTGCGCGACCCGAGGTCTTGCTGCGGAGGTCTCCGACGTAGCCGAACATCTCCGAGAGCGGCACCAGACCCTTGACGATCCGGGCGCCCATGCGCTCCTCCATGGCCTGAATCTGACCACGGCGGGAGTTGATGTCGCCGATGACCTCACCCATGTAGTCCTCGGGCGTGGTGACCTCAACGGCCATCATCGGCTCGAGGAGCACGGGCGAAGCCTTTCGCGCGGCCTCCTTGAAGGCCTGCGAACCGGCGATCTTGAACGCGAGCTCGGAGGAGTCGACCTCGTGGTAGCCACCGTCGAGAAGAATGACGCGGACGCCCGTCATCTCGTAGCCGGCCAGGATGCCGAACTGCATGGCCTCCTGCGCACCGGCGTCCACCGAAGGGATGTACTCCTTCGGGATACGGCCACCGGTGACCTTGTTCACGAACTCGTACGAGGCGTCGCCGCCCTCGATCGGCTCGATCGCGATCTGCACCTTGGCGAACTGACCGGTACCACCGGTCTGCTTCTTGTGCGTGTAGTCGTGACGCTCGACGCCCTTGCGGATCGTCTCGCGGTACGCGACCTGCGGCTTGCCGACGTTCGCCTCGACCTTGAACTCACGGCGCATACGGTCGACCAGCACCTCGAGGTGCAGCTCGCCCATGCCACCGATGATGGTCTGGCCGGTCTCCTCGTCCGAGTGGACCTGGAAGGAGGGGTCCTCCTCCGCGAGACGCTGGATGGCAACACCCAGCTTCTCCTGGTCACCCTTGGACTTGGGCTCGATCGCGACCTGGATGACCGGCGCCGGGAAGTCCATGGACTCCAGGATCACCGGGTTCTTGTCGTCGCTGAGCGTCTCACCCGTGGTGGTCTGCTTCAGGCCCATGACGGCGACGATGTCGCCGGCGCCCACCGACTCGATCTCCTCACGCTTGTTCGCGTGCATGCGGTAGATCTTGCCGATGCGCTCCTTCTTGCCCTTGACGGAGTTCAGCACCGCGGTGCCGGACTCCAGGCGGCCCGAGTAGACCCGGACGAAGGTGAGCTTGCCGAGGTGCGGGTCGCTCATGATCTTGAACGCCAGCGCCGACAGCGGCTCGTCGTCGGACGGCTTGCGCTTGACGACGACGTCCGCGTCCTTGACGTCGTGGCCCTCGATGGCCTCGACGTCCAGGGGGGAGGGCAGGTAGCGGATGACCGCGTCGAGCAGGGGCTGAACGCCCTTGTTCTTGAACGCGGTGCCACAGAACACGGGGGTGACCGTGATGTCCTTCGACTTGCCGGACGCGATGGTGATACGACGGATCGCGGCATACAGCTGCTCCTCGGAAGGCTCCTGGCCCTCGAGGTACAGCTCCATGATCTCTTCGTCGTTCTCGGCGACCGTCTCGACGAGCTTGCCGCGGTACTCCTCGGCAGCCTCGGCGTGCGTGGCCGGGATGTCGACGACGTCGTACATCTCGCCCTTGGCCGCCTCGGCGGACCAGACCAGGGCCTTCATACGAACCAGGTCGATGACGCCCTTGAAGTCGGCCTCGGCACCGATCGGCAGCTGCATCACGATCGGGGTCGCGCCGAGGCGGTCCTTGATCATGTCGACACAGCGGTGGAACTCGGCGCCCGTACGGTCGAGCTTGTTGACGAAGCAGATACGCGGAACGCCGTAGCGGTCCGCCTGACGCCAGACGGTCTCGGACTGGGGCTCCACACCGGCGACACCGTCGAACACGGTCACAGCGCCGTCGAGGACGCGGAGCGAACGCTCCACCTCGACGGTGAAGTCGACGTGACCCGGGGTGTCGATGATGTTGATGGTGTGGTCGACGTCCTCGAGCGGCCAGTGACAGGTCGTCGCGGCGGACGTGATGGTGATGCCGCGCTCCTGCTCCTGCTCCATCCAGTCCATCGTGGCAGCGCCGTCGTGGACCTCACCGATCTTGTAGGAGACACCGGTGTAGAACAGGATCCGCTCGGTGGTCGTCGTCTTGCCCGCGTCGATGTGGGCCATGATCCCGATGTTTCGGACCTTGGCCAGGTCAAGTGAAGTGGTAGCCATAAGGCTTCAGTCTTCTCTCGGTCTCGATGTGGGTTGCGACTACCAGCGGTAGTGCGCGAAGGCCTTGTTGGACTCGGCCATCTTGTGCGTGTCCTCGCGCTTCTTGACCGAAGCGCCGAGGCCGTTGGAGGCGTCCAGCAGCTCGTTCATGAGGCGCTCGGTCATGGTCTTCTCGCGGCGGGCGCGGGAGTAACCCACGACCCAGCGCAGCGCGAGGGTGGAGGCGCGACCGGGCTTGACCTCGATCGGGACCTGGTAGGTGGCACCACCGACACGGCGGGACTTGACCTCGAGAGACGGCTTGACGTTCTCGAGGGCGCGCTTCAGCGTGATGACCGGGTCAGCGCCGGTCTTCTCACGGAGGCCTTCCATGGCGCCGTAGACGATGCGCTCAGCGGTGGAACGCTTGCCGTTGAGCAGGATCTTGTTGATCAGCGAGGTCACCAGAGGAGAACCGTAAACCGGGTCGATGATGACCGGGCGCTTCGGGGCGGGGCCCTTACGAGGCATTCTTACTTCTCCTTCTTGGCGCCGTAGCGGCTGCGGGCCTGCTTGCGGTTCTTGACACCCTGGGTGTCCAGGGAACCGCGGATGATCTTGTAGCGAACACCCGGCAGGTCCTTCACACGGCCACCACGCACGAGCACGATGGAGTGCTCCTGCAGGTTGTGTCCCTCACCCGGAATGTAGGCCGTGACCTCGATGCCGGAGGTCAGACGCACACGCGCGACCTTACGCAGGGCCGAGTTCGGCTTCTTCGGGGTGGTCGTGAACACACGCGTGCAGACGCCGCGACGCTGAGGGGAACCCTCGAGTGCGGGCGTCTTGTTCTTCTCGACCTTGTCCTGCCGGCCCTTACGGACCAGCTGCTGGATCGTAGGCACTACTTCTCCGGTTTCTGTGTGCCGTCAGTGAAGCTAACCTGGAACGTCGCCGACCCACGCGGTCGGGTGTGTCGAATGCTGCTGACCCCCGCCGCAAAACGGAAAAGGCGCAGATTACGGTGGCCGGTGTTGAACCCGTCATGCGGTTGAGGACACGCACACGAGCCCAGGCACACCCCAGGCACAAGGTCTGAGCGTACCTACCTCACCGAGTTCGGTCAAAACAAATGCAGGCAGCGGCGACACGCCGGACTTCCTACGGCGATTCGCCGCCGGAACCTTCCGTTCGCGAGCCTGCCCCGGTCGTCCGGGTTTTCGGACACCTGTCTTCAGTAAATGGATCACTCGCCGTGACAACGGGGGACCGTGCGCCGACGACGTACCGACAGGGTCCACGTCCGCTGGCCGCGGCTCCAGCACACCCGCGCAGCCGCCGTGCTCGGGCCTACCGTCCGGAGAGTACCTGCAAGCGGACGGGATCAGACGGTGCTCGTCCGGCGCCGGCTGGAGCTGATCGGCGGGGACCGGCCTGGAGGACCACCACAAGGCCGGTTCGGCGAAGTACGCGCTGCGCGTGGTCAGCGACGTCGTCCGCCGACAGGGCCTCGGCTCCGCCACGCCGCTGTCCGAGGCTGCCGGCCACCCGGGCCCCTGTCGGCCGGTGCGATTGACGCAGCCGACCGCACAACCCGTGCCGACGCGCGCGGGACGCGCCGCGCACGCGCCTTGCGGGTGCCGGTCCGGCCCCCGTTGGACACCCGCGGCGCTGGTGCTGCCCCTCACGCCCCCGGCGCCCCGCGTCGGCAGCGGACGCCCGCTGGGCGCCGGTCCTGCCCGTACGGGCCCCTGCAGCCCTCCCCCGCAGCACACCCCGCCCCCCGCCCGGGGCCGGTCAACGGCGCGTCCGCACCGCGGCCCACCAGCTCGCGGCGCTGACGCCGCCTCTCCGGGGAATCTGCTGCTCTTCCTCCCCGGGCACGCCGAAGGGCGGTCACCCCGCACGGGGTGACCGCCCTTCGTCAGACATGCGCCTTACTGGTTGTACGGACCGTAGTCGTAGTCCTCCAGCGGAACGGCCTGGCCGGAGCCGGTGCCGAACGGCGAGTAGTCGATGTCGTCGTAGCCGACGGCCGAGTACATCGCGGCCTTGGCCTCCTCGGTCGGCTCGACCCGGATGTTGCGGTAGCGGGACAGGCCCGTACCGGCCGGGATGAGCTTACCGATGATGACGTTCTCCTTGAGGCCGATCAGGGAGTCCGACTTGGCGTTGATCGCCGCATCGGTCAGGACCCTGGTCGTCTCCTGGAAGGACGCCGCCGACAGCCACGACTCGGTCGCCAGCGAGGCCTTGGTGATACCCATCAGCTGCGGACGGCCGGAGGCGGGGTGACCGCCCTCGGTGACCACCCGACGGTTCTCGGTCTCGAACTTCGAGCGCTCCACGAGCTCGCCCGGCAGCAGCTCGGCGTCGCCGGACTCGATGATCGTCACGCGGCGCAGCATCTGCCGGATGATGATCTCGATGTGCTTGTCGTGGATCGACACACCCTGCGAGTTGTAGACCTTCTGGACCTCGCCGACCAGGTGGACCTGAACGGCCCGCTGGCCGAGGATGCGCAGCACGTCGTGCGGGTTGGTGGCACCCGCGGTGAGCTTCTGGCCCACCTCGACGTGGTCGCCCTCCGCGACCTCCACACGCGCACGCTTCGAGATCGGGAACGCCGTCTCGTCGCTGCCGTCGTCCGGAGTGACGACGATCTTCTTGGTCTTCTCGGTCTCCTCGATCCGCACGCGGCCGGCGGCCTCGGAGATCGGGGCGACACCCTTCGGGGTACGGGCCTCGAAGAGCTCGACGACACGCGGCAGACCCTGGGTGATGTCGTCACCGGCCACACCACCGGTGTGGAAGGTACGCATCGTCAGCTGGGTACCGGGCTCACCGATGGACTGGGCGGCGATGATGCCGACCGCCTCACCGATGTCGACCAGCTTGCCGGTGGCGAGCGAACGGCCGTAGCAGTACGCACAGGTGCCGACCGCGGACTCACAGGTCAGGACCGAGCGGGTCTTGACCTCCTCGACGCCCGCGGCGACCAGCGCGTCGATGAGCACGTCACCGAGGTCGACGTTGGCCGGCGCGATGACCTTGCCGTCGACGACGACGTCCTCGGCGAGCATGCGTGCGTACACGGAGGTCTCGACGTCCTCCGCCTTGCGCAGCACGCCGTCGGCGCTCTTCTCGGCGATCCGCAGCTTGAGGCCGCGGTCGGTGCCACAGTCCTCTTCGCGGATGATGACGTCCTGCGAGACGTCCACCAGACGACGGGTCAGGTAACCCGAGTCGGCGGTACGCAGGGCGGTGTCCGCCAGACCCTTACGGGCACCGTGCGTGGAGATGAAGTACTCCAGCACGGACAGGCCCTCGCGGAAGGACGCCTTGATCGGACGCGGGATGGTCTCGTTCTTGGCGTTGGACACCAGACCACGCATACCGGCGATCTGACGCATCTGCATCATGTTTCCGCGAGCACCCGAGTTGACCATCATGAAGATGGGGTTGGTCTTCGGGAAGTTCGCGTTCATCGCGTCGGCGACCTCGTTGGTCGCACGCGTCCAGATGCCGATGAGCTCGTTGGTGCGCTCTTCCTTGGTGATCAGACCGCGCTCGTACTGCTTCTGGACCTTCTCGTCCTGAGCCTCGTACGACGCGACGATCGCCTTCTTCGCCTCGGGCACGACGACATCGGAGATGGCGACGGTGACACCGGAGCGGGTGGCCCAGAAGAAACCGGCCGCCTTCAGGTTGTCGAGCGTCGCCGCCACGATGACCTTGGGGTAGCGCTCGGCCAGGTCGTTGACGATCTCGGAGAGCTGCTTCTTGCCCACCGAGTAGTCGACGAACGGGTAGTCCTCGGGCAGCAGCTCGTTGAAGAGCGCGCGGCCCAGGGTCGTGCGCAGCCGGAAGCTGTCACCCTGCTGCCACTCGCCCGCGCCGGAGTCGCTGTCGGAGCCGGCACCCTCCTCGGCGACCGGGGGGACCCAGCCGCGCGGCGGGATGGTGCCGACGGGGAAGCGGATGTCGACCTTCGCCTGGAGCGAGAGCTCGCGGGCGTCGAACGCCATGATCGCCTCGGCCGTGGAACCGAAGGACCGGCCCTCGCCGATGACCTTGCGCTCCTCCTCGTCCGTGGTGAGGAAGAAGAGGCCCAGCACCATGTCCTGGGTCGGCATGGTGACGGGACGGCCGTCGGCCGGCTTGAGGATGTTGTTCGAGGACAGCATCAGGATGCGGGCCTCGGCCTGCGCCTCCGCGGACAGCGGCAGGTGCACGGCCATCTGGTCACCGTCGAAGTCCGCGTTGAACGCGGTGCAGACGAGCGGGTGGATCTGGATGGCCTTGCCCTCGACCAGCTGCGGCTCGAAGGCCTGGATGCCGAGGCGGTGCAGCGTGGGCGCACGGTTCAGCAGCACCGGGTGCTCGGCGATGACCTCTTCGAGGACGTCGTACACGACGGTGCGGCCACGCTCGACCATGCGCTTGGCCGACTTGATGTTCTGCGCGTGGTTCAGGTCGACCAGACGCTTCATCACGAACGGCTTGAAGAGCTCCAGCGCCATGGCCTTGGGCAGACCGCACTGGTGCAGCTTCAGCTGCGGGCCGACGACGATGACGGAACGCGCCGAGTAGTCGACTCGCTTACCGAGCAGGTTCTGACGGAAGCGGCCCTGCTTGCCCTTGAGCATGTCACTCAGGGACTTCAGCGGGCGGTTACCGGGACCGGTGACCGGGCGGCCACGACGACCGTTGTCGAACAGCGCGTCGACGGCCTCCTGGAGCATCCGCTTCTCGTTGTTCACGATGATCTCGGGAGCACCGAGGTCGAGCAGACGCTTCAGACGGTTGTTGCGGTTGATGACCCGGCGGTACAGGTCGTTCAGGTCGGAGGTCGCGAAGCGGCCACCGTCCAGCTGCACCATCGGACGCAGGTCCGGCGGGATCACCGGGACGCAGTCCAGCACCATGCCCTTGGGGCTGTTGCTGGTCTGCAGGAAGGCGGAGACGACCTTGAGGCGCTTGA
Source organism: Streptomyces sp. NBC_00390 (assembly GCF_036057275.1). NCBI lineage: Bacteria > Bacillati > Actinomycetota > Actinomycetes > Kitasatosporales > Streptomycetaceae > Streptomyces > Streptomyces sp. NBC_00390. The sequence continues at coordinate 3,494,265 of NZ_CP107945.1, forward strand.
GCGCACGGGTCTTCTTCTGGCCCTTGCCGGTACGGATGATCTCGCGGAGACGCTCGGCCTCCTCCTCGAGGTCGAAGGACTCCAGGCGCTTCTGCAGCGCCGCGGCACCCATCGAGCCGTCGAAGTACGTGCCGAAGCGGTCACGCAGCTCGCGGTAGAGCAGCTCGTCGCCCTCCAGGTCCTGGACCTTGAGGTTCTTGAAGCGGTTCCACACCTCGTCGAGACGGTCGATCTCGCGCTGCGCACGGTCGCGCAGCTGCTTCATCTCACGCTCGGCGCCCTCGCGCACCTTGCGGCGCACGTCGGCCTTGGCACCCTCGGCCTCGAGCTCGGCCAGGTCGGTCTCGAGCTTCTTGGCGCGGGCCTCGAGGTCGGCGTCGCGGCGGTTCTCGATCTGCTGACGCTCGACGGAGACGTGCGCCTCCAGCGACGGCAGGTCGCGGGTACGGCGCTCGTCGTCCACGAACGTGATCATGTACGCGGCGAAGTAGATGACCTTCTCGAGGTCCTTCGGCGCCAGGTCCAGCAGGTAGCCCAGACGCGACGGAACGCCCTTGAAGTACCAGATGTGCGTGACGGGAGCGGCCAGCTCGATGTGGCCCATCCGCTCACGGCGCACCTTGGCGCGGGTGACCTCGACGCCACAGCGCTCACAGATGATGCCCTTGAAGCGCACACGCTTGTACTTGCCGCAGTAGCACTCCCAGTCCCGGGTCGGACCGAAGATCTTCTCGCAGAAGAGTCCGTCCTTCTCGGGCTTGAGCGTGCGGTAGTTGATGGTCTCCGGCTTCTTGACTTCGCCGTGCGACCAGGTCCGGATGTCGTCCGCGGTGGCCAGGCCGATCCGCAGCTCGTCGAAGAAGTTGACGTCGAGCACTTGTCGTCAATCCCTCTTTCGGGGTCGAGTCTCAATCAATGGTCTGTACGGGTCCGGGGACGACGGGGGCTCTTGCAGAGCCCCCGTCAGGCCCGTCAGACCTCTTCGACGCTGCTCGGCTCGCGCCGGGACAGGTCGATTCCGAGCTCTTCCGCAGCGCGGAAGACGTCCTCGTCGGTGTCGCGCATCTCGATGGACATGCCGTCCGAGGACAGCACCTCCACGTTGAGGCACAGGGACTGCATCTCCTTGATGAGCACCTTGAAGGACTCAGGGATGCCGGGCTCGGGGATGTTCTCGCCCTTGACGATGGCCTCGTAGACCTTCACGCGACCGGTGACGTCGTCGGACTTGATGGTCAGCAGCTCCTGGAGGGCGTAAGCGGCGCCGTATGCCTCCAGCGCCCACACCTCCATCTCGCCGAATCGCTGGCCACCGAACTGGGCCTTACCACCCAGCGGCTGCTGGGTGATCATCGAGTACGGACCGGTCGACCGAGCGTGCAGCTTGTCGTCGACCAGGTGGTGGAGCTTGAGGATGTACATGTACCCGATCGAGATCGGGTCCGGGAACGGCTCGCCGGAGCGGCCGTCGAACAGGTTGGCCTTGCCGGACGCCTGGACCAGCCGGTTGCCGTCGCGGTTCGGGATCGTGGCCTCGAAGAGACCGGCGATCTCGTCCTCGCGCGCACCGTCGAAGACCGGGGTCGCGACGTTGGTGCCGGGGGCGACCTGGTCGGCGCCGATGGCCTGCAGGCGCTGAGCCCAGTCGTCCGCGAGCCCGGAGACGTCCCAGCCACGGCTGGCGAGCCAGCCGAGGTGGATCTCCAGGACCTGTCCCGGGTTCATTCGGGACGGGACACCCAGCGGGTTGAGGATGATGTCGACCGGGGTGCCGTCCTCCAGGAACGGCATGTCCTCGATCGGCAGGATCTTGGAGATGACGCCCTTGTTGCCGTGACGGCCGGCAAGCTTGTCACCGTCGGTGATCTTGCGCTTCTGCGCGACGTACACGCGAACCAGCTGGTTCACGCCCGGGGGCAGCTCGTCGCCCTCCTCGCGGTCGAAGACGCGGACGCCGATGACCTTGCCGGTCTCGCCGTGCGGCACCTTCAGCGAGGTGTCACGGACCTCACGGGCCTTCTCGCCGAAGATCGCGCGGAGCAGACGCTCCTCCGGGGTCAGCTCGGTCTCACCCTTGGGCGTGACCTTGCCGACCAGGATGTCGCCGGCGACGACCTCGGCACCGATACGGATGATGCCGCGCTCGTCGAGGTCGGCGAGGACCTCCTCGGAGACGTTCGGGATGTCCCGGGTGATCTCCTCGGGGCCGAGCTTGGTGTCACGGGCGTCGACCTCGTGCTCCTCGATGTGGATCGAGGAGAGGACGTCGTCCTGCACGAGGCGCTGCGACAGGATGATCGCGTCCTCGTAGTTGTGACCCTCCCACGGCATGAACGCGACCAGCAGGTTCTTGCCGAGCGCCATCTCACCGTTCTCGGTGGCCGGACCGTCGGCGAGGACCTGGCCCTCGATGACCCGGTCGCCCTCGGCGACGATGACCTTCTGGTTGACCGAGGTGCCCTGGTTGGAGCGCGAGAACTTCGCGACGCGGTACGTGGTGTACGTGCCGTCGTCGTTGGCGACGGTGATGTAGTCGGCCGAAACCTCCTGGATCACACCGTCCTTCTCCGCCTTGATGACGTCGCCGGCGTCGGTGGCACAGCGGTACTCCATGCCGGTGCCGACGAGCGGGGCCTCCGCCTTGATGAGCGGAACGGCCTGGCGCATCATGTTCGCGCCCATGAGGGCACGGTTGGCGTCGTCGTGCTCGAGGAACGGGATCATGGCGGTCGCGACCGACACCATCTGGCGCGGCGAGACGTCCATGTAGTCCACGTCGGAACCCGGGACGTAGTCGACCTCGCCGCCACGGCGGCGGACCAGGACACGCGCCTCTGCGAAGCGCATGTCATCGGTCAGCGCGGCGTTGGCCTGCGCGATGACGAAGCGGTCCTCCTCGTCGGCGGTCAGGTAGTCGACCTCGTCGGTCACCTGGTCGTCGACGACCTTGCGGTACGGGGTCTCGACGAAGCCGAACGCGTTGACCCGGCCGTACGAGGCGAGCGAGCCGATCAGACCGATGTTCGGGCCTTCGGGCGTCTCGATCGGGCACATGCGGCCGTAGTGCGACGGGTGCACGTCACGGACCTCGAAGCCGGCCCGCTCACGGGAGAGACCACCCGGGCCAAGAGCCGACAGACGGCGCTTGTGGGTGAGACCCGACAGCGGGTTGTTCTGGTCCATGAACTGCGACAGCTGGCTGGTGCCGAAGAACTCCTTGATGGAGGCGACGACCGGCCGGATGTTGATCAGGGTCTGCGGCGTGATCGCCTCGACGTCCTGCGTGGTCATGCGCTCACGCACGACGCGCTCCATACGAGCCAGACCCGTACGGACCTGGTTCTGGATGAGCTCGCCGACGTTGCGCAGACGGCGGTTGCCGAAGTGGTCGATGTCGTCGGTCTCGACGACGATCTGGGTGCCCGACTCGCCGACCGTCTCGGTCTCGCCGGCGTGCAGCTTGACCAGGTACTTGATGGTGGCGATGACGTCGTCGGTGGTGAGGACGCCGGCGTCCAGCGGCTCGTCCGCGCCGAGCTTCTTGTTCACCTTGTAGCGGCCGACCTTGGCGAGGTCGTAGCGCTTGGGGTTGAAGTAGAGGTTCTCGAGCAGCGTCTGAGCGGCCTCACGGGTCGGCGGCTCGCCCGGGCGCAGCTTGCGGTAGATGTCGAGCAGCGCGTCGTCCTGGCCCTGGGTGTGGTCCTTCTCCAGGGTGGCGCGCATCGACTCGTACTCGCCGAACTCCTCGAGGATCTGCTCGGTGGTCCAGCCGAGCGCCTTGAGCAGGACGGTGACGGACTGCTTGCGCTTGCGGTCGATACGGACACCGACCATGTCGCGCTTGTCGATCTCCATCTCCAGCCAGGCACCCCGGGACGGGATGATCTTGGCCGTGAAGATGTCCTTGTCGGACGTCTTGTCGATGGAGGAGTCGAAGTAGACACCCGGTGAGCGGACCAGCTGCGACACCACGACACGCTCGGTGCCGTTGATGACGAAGGTGCCCTTGTTCGTCATGAGCGGGAAGTCGCCCATGAAGACCGTCTGGGACTTGATCTCACCGGTCTCGTTGTTGGTGAACTCGGCAGTGACGAAGAGCGGGGCGGCGTACGTGAAGTCGCGCTCCTTGCACTCGTCGATGGAGTTCTTCGGAGGCTCGAAGCGGTGGTCGCGGAAGGTCAGCGACATCGACCCGGAGAAATCCTCGATCGGCGAGATCTCCTCGAAGATCTCCTCCAGACCGGACTTGGTGGGGACGTCCTGTCCGTTCTCGAGAGCCGCCTCGACTCGAGCCTTCCATGCGGCATTGCCGAGCAGCCAGTCAAAGCTCTCGGTCTGCAACGCAAGAAGGTTCGGAACCTCGAGGGGCTCCTTGATCTTTGCAAAGGAGATGCGCAGCGGGGCAGTGCTGGCGCCGTTGTTCGTATTCGCGGTCGAGGCGTTGCGCGAGGCGGCCAAGAGGGGGTCCTTCCGAGGGCTCGGACTCACTACGCGCGTACCGGTCCCATGCTGTGCACGGAGAAGGAAAGCCCAGGTCAGGACGATCAATCAGCCGATGCTCAAATATGGGCATGCCCCTGGTGACGGGCAGGAGGCAGCTAACAGGCAGCGCAAAGGGTCAGTGTAGCCACTTGGCACACTGATGTCCAGTGCGGGTTTTTGAAACCCTCGTTGTTCTCAACTCCGCGACCCCTGCGCCTTGTGGCGCACATCGATACTGCCCGTTCGGTCGTCGATCCATGCCTCGGATACGGATCGTTGTGACGACGCGTCCTGAGAATTGCGCGCTGCGTGCGGTTCGTCAAGGCCCCCCAGCCCATTCCTGCTGCGGGGATCGTCACTGACCAGCGTGGGGAACGCACGGCGAAGATCACCATACTCTCCGCAGCGGCCGGTGGGCGGCCGTCGCGGGTACGCCGAAGGGCGACCACCCGTATGGATGATCGCCCTTCGCGTGCGCCCAGCGGCGCGAGAGTCGTCAGACTCGGACCGTGTGCCCGCAGGCACCGGTCGGGACTTACTTGACCTCGACGGACGCGCCGGCGGCCTTGAGGGACTCGGCAGCCTTCTCGGCGGCCTCCTTGGCGACCTTCTCGAGGACCGGCTTCGGGGTGCCGTCGACGAGGTCCTTGGCCTCCTTCAGGCCCAGGGAGGTCAGCTCACGCACGACCTTGATGACCTGGATCTTCTTCTCGCCGGCACCGGTGAGGATGACGTCGAACTCGTCCTGCTCCTCGACGGCCTCGGCGGTGGCGGCCGGACCGGCCGGACCGGCCACGGCGACCGCGGCGGCGGCGGTGACGTCGAACTTGTCCTCGAACGCCTTCACGAACTCGGAGAGCTCGATGAGGGTCATCTCCTCGAACTGCGCGAGCAGGTCTTCCTGGCTGAGCTTCGCCATGATGGGCGATCCTTCCAACTAATTCGGCTGGTGCCGAGATGTACATGTCGGCGGGCGTGCGGCCCGCTACGACCAGCGCCTCAGGCGGCGCCGATCAATGCGCGAGCCGAATTACTCGGCACCGCCCTGCTCGGCCTGCTTGGCACGGAGCGCGTCCACGGTGCGGACGAGCTTCGAGGGGAGCGCCTGGAAGAGCGAGGCAGCCTGGGACTGCTTGCCCTTGAACGCACCGGCCAGCTTGCTGAGCAGAACCTCGCGGGACTCGAGGTCCGCAAGCTTCTTGATCTCATCGGCGGACAGCGCCTTGCCATCAAGGACACCGCCCTTGATGATCAGGTTCGGGTTCTCCTTGGCGAAGTCACGAAGACCCTTCGCCGACTCCACCGGGTCACCGGTGATGAAGGCAACCGCCGTCGGACCGTTGAACTGGTCGTCGAGCGAAGTGATCCCGGCCTCGTTGGCCGCAATCTTGGTCAGCGTGTTCTTCACCACGGCGTACTGGGCGTTCTCACCGAGAGAACGGCGCAGCTGCTTGAGCTGAGCCACGGTGAGACCCCGGTACTCGGTCAGCACGGCGGCGTTCGAGCTGCGGAACTGGTCCGCGAGCTCGGCTACCGCGGCAGCCTTGTCGGGCCTTGCCATAGAGCGTCGGCCTCCTTCCGGGTGATGAGGACCGCTCAGAAGGGGCTGAACAAAACGAAACGCCCCGGCGCAGGCGCACGGGGCGTAGCTCGACCGGCTGTGCCCTTTGAAGAGCGAAGTCCGGGAACTTTCCACAGTCACCTGCGCAGGACGTCCGCGTCTCAGCGGAACCTTCGGCCGCCGAACCCTCGAGAACGAGAGCACGGCAACGACCAGCGGTCTTTGGCTTCTGTGGAAGAGTACGGGAACGGATCGCGCTCAGGCAAATCCGCCCGATTGCGTCACGCGCCCTCGGCGTCCTTCATCATCTCGGCGAGGTCGACGGTCTCACCGGGGGACGGCGCCTTCACGGTGACCGGCTTGTTGACGGCCAGGAACTTGATGACCACGTCCAGCGGACCCTTGTCGGTGGTGCTGCGGGTACGGAACTGCTTGGTCTGGTCGTTCTCGTCGATCCACATGTCCATCGTGAGCGACTTGGCGCCGAGCTTCTCGTAGTCCTTGAGGCTCTGCTCCCGGCTCTTCCTGGTCGCCGCGTCCTCGCCCTTGAGGCTGTCCCGCATGGCGTCGAGGGTGAGCGTGCCGGAGTAGTGCGTGGTCTTCACGCCGTCGATGGTCTCCTCGCCGACCTTCTTGAGGTCCTTGGAGGCCGTGAGCGCCGCGGAGTCCTTGGCCGGGTTCTGCTCCGCCTGGCGGGACAGGCCCGCCATGGGGTCCTCCCCGCCGGCCTCCTTGAGTGCGGCGAGGTCGAACTTCATCCAGTTCTTGCCGGGCTCGAGCGGCTCCCCGCCGTTCATGTACATCGCTCCGCCGACGACGCGGATCTCGACCTCACCGGAGTCGGCCCCCGTGCCGCCCTCCATCTTCATCTGCAGCGCGAGCGGCTTCATGCTCATGGAGGCCTGGGCCTTCATCGAGCCGTCCCCCGGAACCTTGCCGCTCATCGAGTAGGTGAGCGACGTGATCTTCTCGTTCTTCTCCGCGGCGCGCTTGATCGCGGCGGCCGGAGTGACCTCCACGGGCTTCGGCGCGGACGACGAGGTCTTGCCCCCGGGTGACGCCTTGTCGTCCTTACCCGTGCATGCTGCCGTGCCGCACAGCAACGCGCCGGCCAGCGCGACTCCGGCCATCTTCCGGTACATCGAATTCACGTTCCCCCCACGGGATCTTGCTCTATTCTCGATCAGTCATTCGTGACCCTACCTTTCGCCGCGGACAACACGTACCGAAAAACGGGCCGGCCCCCTCGGCTCCGGAGAGCCGAGGGGGCCGGTTCAGTACGCGAGACCCGCGACTGCCGTCAGATTCAGACGGCGGCCGGGTCCTCCTCGACGAGGAGGTTGCGGGTGCGGTTGGAGTCCAGCGGGATGCCGGGGCCCATCGTGGTGGTCAGGGTCGCCTTCTTGATGTAGCGGCCCTTCGCGGCGGACGGCTTCAGACGGAGGATCTCCTCCAGCGCCGCGGCGTAGTTCTCGACCAGCTTCGTCTCGTCGAAGGAAACCTTGCCGATGATGAAGTGGAGGTTCGAGTGCTTGTCGACGCGGAACTCGATCTTGCCGCCCTTGATGTCGTTGACAGCCTTGACGACATCCATGGTCACGGTGCCGGTCTTCGGGTTCGGCATCAGACCACGCGGACCGAGCACACGGCCGAGGCGGCCGACCTTGCCCATGAGGTCCGGCGTGGCGACGACGGCGTCGAAGTCCAGACGGCCCTTCGCAACCTCGTCGATCAGTTCGTCGGAGCCGACGATGTCGGCGCCCGCGGCTTCCGCGGCCGCAGCACGGTCACCGGTCGCGAAGACCAGGACCCGGGCGGTCTTACCGGTGCCGTGCGGAAGGTTCACGGTGCCACGGACCATCTGGTCGGCCTTGCGCGGGTCAACGCCCAGGCGGAAGGCGACCTCGACGGTGCCGTCGAACTTGGTGGAGGCGGTGTCCTTCGCAAGACGGACGGCCTCGAGCGGGGCGTAGTTGCGCTCCCGGTCGATCTTCTCGTCCGCGTTGCGGAGAGCCTTGCTGCGCTTCACTTCTTCTCCTGTTGGTTCAGGTGTGGAGTCGTGGTCCGGGCCAGCGCCTGGCCCTACCACTGGGGCTGTGCCCAGATGCGGCTGACGCCGCGTGGCGGTGAGCTGATCAGCCCTCGACCGTGATGCCCATGGAACGGGCGGTGCCGGCGATGATCTTCTCGGCGGCGTCAAGGTCGTTGGCGTTCAGGTCGGGCATCTTGGTCGTGGCGATGTCACGGACCTGGTCGCGCGTCAGCTTGGCGACCTTGGTCTTGTGCGGCTCGCCGGAGCCCTTGTCCACGCCCGCGGCCTTGAGGATCAGCTTGGCGGCCGGCGGAGTCTTCGTGACGAAGGTGAAGGAACGGTCCTCGTAGACCGTGATCTCCACCGGCACGACCATGCCACGCTGCGACTCGGTCGCGGCGTTGTAGGCCTTGCAGAACTCCATGATGTTGACGCCGTGCTGACCGAGCGCGGGGCCGACCGGCGGAGCCGGGTTGGCCGCACCGGCCTGGATCTGGAGCTTGATAAGCCCCGTGACCTTCTTCTTCTTGGGAGGCATTGCTCTCTCCGGGTCCTAGTGAGAGTTTTCCGCCTGCCACCCGATCATCCGGATGGAGGCATACCGCACAACGATAACGGGTATAGCTGCGCGGCCAAAAACCGAGCAGGTCAGAGCGGCTGCGAGAGCCGGTCTGACCTGTTCGGAGGCGTATGTTCCAGAAGGTGCCGGAGGCTAGTTCTTCTGGATCTGGTCGAAGCTCAGCTCGACCGGGGTCTCGCGGCCGAAGATCTCGACGAGGCCCTTGACCTTCTTCGAGTCGGCGTTGATCTCGTTGATCGTGGCCTGCAGGGTGGCGAACGGACCGTCGGTGACGGTGACCGAGTCGCCGACCTCGAAGTCCAGCACCTGGACCTCGACCTTGCGGGCCGGAACCGGCTTGCCCTCGGCCTCGGCGGCTTCGCGGGCGGCCTTCTCCTCGGCCTCCGGGGCGAGCATCTTCACGATCTCGTCCAGCGTCAGCGGGTACGGGTCGTATGCGTTGCCCACGAAGCCGGTGACGCCAGGGGTGTTGCGCACGACGCCCCAGGACTCGTTCGTCAGGTCCATGCGCACCAGCACATAGCCGGGGAGTTTGTTCTGCCGGACGTTCTTGCGCTCGCCGTTCTTGATCTGGACGATCTCTTCCTCGGGCACCTCGGCCTGGTAGATGAAGTCCTCGACGTTCAGCGAGACGGCGCGCTGCTCGAGATTCGCCTTCACGCGCTTCTCGTAGCCCGCGTAGGTGTGGATCACGTACCACTCGCCGGGCAGACCGCGCAGCTCGTCGCGGAGCGCGGCGACCGGGTCGGCCGGAGCCTCGGGCTCTCCCTCGCCGGCCTCGGCGGCCGCTTCGGCCTCCTCGACGGCGGCCAGGGCGGCCTCGTCCTCGTCCTCGTCGACCTCGGCGAGCGCGGTGGCCTCGTCCTCGACGTGCACGGCGGCGACCTCGGCCGGCTCGCCGGCCTCGGCGTCGGCAGCTTCAGCCTGGTCCGGCTCCACAGCGTCCGCCGCCTCGACGATGTCGAGCTCGTCCTCAACGGACTCGAAGCTCTCGCCGGCCTCGGCGGCGTCGTTCAGGTTCGGGTCAGACACGGTGGCTGCTTCTTCCTGGATACAGATGGGTGGAACATGCGAAAGGGGCGCCGCATCACGGCGCCCTCCGCGGATCAGCCGAAGACGTACTTGACTGCTTCCTGGAAGCCATAGTCAATCACGGTCACAAGGCCGATCATGATGACAACGAAGATAATCACCACTGTGGTGTACGTCGTCAGCTGATGCCGGGTCGGCCAGACAACCTTGCGCAGTTCAGCGATGATCTGCCGGTAGAAAAGCCCGAGTCGGCCGAGCGGGCCCTTCTTGCCGCGCTTACCGCCCTTGCGGGGCTTCTTCTCCTGCGTGTCGTCCTCGGCATCAGGCATGTCGATGGAGCCTACGGCGTCCGTCACGATGTTTCACCTGATTCCCGGGTCGTGGCCGTGCCGCGCCCGGTGGAGCCGCACGGCGAATGCAGTGATGTACGTACATGCGCACACAGCCTGGCGAGGTGTGTGTAGCAGGGCCGGAGGGACTTGAACCCCCAACCGCTGGTTTTGGAGACCAGTGCTCTACCAATTGAGCTACGACCCTTTGTTTCCCCCAACCTACCGCATCCGCCCGGCTGCACGGAGTGCGCAGGGCGTCTGTTGCTGGTGAGGACCAACGACGAGTGAGTGTACGTGTTCCCAGGCCCGGCGTCGAACACGGTCGGTCGGCCGACCACCCGTGACCGGTAATGTCCGCTCCTCGAAACCTGTGTGCCGCCTCCGTTTCCTGTCTGGGAGCATGGCCGTATGAGCGCTGCAACCCCTCCCACCGAGCGCCGGGTCTCCGCGCGCATCGGCGCGATCTCCGAGTCCGCGACCCTCGCCGTCGACGCCAAGGCCAAGGCCCTCAAGGCCGCCGGACGCCCGGTGATCGGCTTCGGCGCGGGTGAGCCGGACTTCCCGACACCCGACTACATCGTCGAGGCCGCCATCGAGGCCTGCCGCAACCCGAAGTACCACCGCTACACGCCGGCCGGCGGTCTGCCCGAGCTGAAGAAGGCCATCGCGGACAAGACCCTGCGGGACTCCGGTTACGAGGTCGACCCCGCCCAGGTCCTGGTGACCAACGGCGGTAAGCAGGCCATCTACGAGGCCTTCGCGGCGATTCTGGATCCGGGCGACGAGGTGATCGTCCCCGCGCCGTACTGGACGACCTACCCCGAGTCGATCCGTCTGGCGGGCGGTGTCCCGGTCGAGGTCGTCGCCGACGAGACCACCGGCTACCAGGTCTCCGTGGAACAGCTGGAGGCCGCGCGCACGGAGAAGACCAAGGTGGTCCTCTTCGTCTCCCCGTCCAACCCCACCGGCGCGGTGTACAGCGAGGCCGACACGGAGGCGATCGGCCGCTGGGCCCTCGAGCACGGGCTGTGGGTGCTGACGGACGAGATCTACGAGCACCTCGTCTACGGCGACGCGACGTTCTCCTCGCTGCCGACGCTCGTGCCCGAACTGCGCGACAAGTGCATCGTGGTCAACGGTGTCGCCAAGACCTATGCGATGACCGGCTGGCGCGTCGGGTGGATCGTCGGCCCCAAGGACGTCGTCAAGGCCGCGACCAACCTCCAGTCCCACGCCACGTCGAACGTCTCGAACGTCGCGCAGATCGCGGCGCTGGCCGCGGTCTCCGGCAACCTGGACGCGGTCGCCGAGATGCGCACCGCCTTCGACCGCCGCCGCCAGACCATCGTGCGGATGCTGAACGAGATCGACGGCGTGTTCTGCCCCGAGCCCGAGGGCGCGTTCTACGCGTACCCGTCGGTGAAGGCGCTGCTCGGCAAGGAGATCCGCGGCAAGCGCCCGCAGACCTCGGTGGAGCTGGCGGCCCTGATCCTGGACGAGGCCGAGGTCGCGGTCGTCCCGGGCGAGGCGTTCGGCACGCCGGGTTATCTGCGGCTGTCGTACGCACTGGGCGACGAGGACCTGGTCGAGGGCATCTCCCGGCTGCAGAAGCTGCTGGCCGAGGCCCGCGACTGACCCTCCTGCGCACGGAACGGGCCCCGGCAGCCGCCGGGGCCCGTTCCCGTTTCTTCGTTCGGGCAAGAACCCGATCGGGGAAAGAGGCTGCCGTTCGGCGATCCGGTGCGGCAGGATCCTGGAATGGAGCACCTCCGAGACGTAAAGCTGCTGCCCAAGGCCCATCTCCATCTGCACTTCACGGGGTCCATGCGACCCGCCACCCTCCTCGAGCTCGCCGACAGGTACGGCGTCCATCTGCCCGAGGCGCTGACGGGCGGCGAGCCCCCGAAGCTGCGGGCCACCGACGAGCGCGGCTGGTTCCGCTTCCAGCGGCTCTACGACATCGCGCGCTCCTGTCTGCGCAGCCCGGAGGACATCCAGCGGCTGGTGCGCGAGGCCGCCGAGGAGGACGTCCGGGACGGCTCGGGATGGCTGGAGATCCAGGTCGACCCGACCTCGTACGCGCCGATGCTGGGCGGGCTGATCCCGGCCCTGGAGATCATCCTGGACGCGGTGGAGCGCGCCGGGCGGGAGACCGGGCTCGGGATGCGGGTGCTGGTGGCGGCCAACCGGATGAAGCATCCGCTGGACGCCCGCACCCTGGCCAGGCTCGCGGTGCGCTACGCGGACCGGGGCGTCGTCGGCTTCGGGCTCTCCAACGACGAGCGCCGGGGCATGGCGCGCGACTTCGACCGCGCCTTCGCCATCGCACGCGACGGCGGCCTGCTCGCGGCGCCGCACGGCGGCGAGCTGACCGGCCCCGCGTCCGTACGGGACTGTCTGGACGATCTGCACGCCTCGCGCATCGGCCACGGCGTCCGGGCGGCCGAGGACCCGCGGCTGCTGCGCAAGCTCGCCGACAGGGGTGTGACCTGCGAGGTGTGCCCGTCGTCGAATGTGGCCCTCGGGGTGTACGAGAAGCCGGCGGACGTACCTCTGCGGACGCTGTACGACGCCGGCGTCCCGATGGCGCTCGGTGCCGACGACCCGCTGCTGTTCGGCTCGCGCCTCGCCGCCCAGTACGAGTTCGCGCGCAGGCACCACGCCTTCACCGACGCGGAACTGGCGGAACTGGCCCGCCAGTCGGTGCGGGCGTCGGCGGCGCCGGAGGCGGAGCGGGTCAAGCTGCTGTCGGGGATCGACGACTGGCTGGCTTCCTGAACGGCTGAGCCGCCCGGCCCGCACCGGGGGCGTCGACGGCCGGGCGTGAGCGCTCCGGCCGCCCCTGGAAGTGGATGGCCACCTCGGTGCGGTCCACGTCCCAGTGCAGCTGCATCTCGCTCACGAGCGAGCTGATCGGCATCCGGTGCCCCGCGATGACGAGGGGCTTCGTGTGCGAGCCGAAACCTGCGGCGTGGGCGAACCGCATCGCGGCCGATGCGAGTACCTCACGGCTGCCGGTCAGGAACAGCGTCCGCGCGTGGCGCGCCGGGAAGAGCCGGTCGCGGTCCTTGGCACGGTCGTGCTGCTCCGCCCAGGCAGCGGCGTCGGCGGCGGTCCGCCGCTCGTCGGTGGTGACGGTGAGCGGCCTGCCCCGGACGAGCCGCCGCCGCAGCTGCGGCCAGGAGCTGACGCGCAGCCCGGGTGACCTGCGGTGGCCGAGGACAAGGTCGAGCTCGCCGAGCGGGAGGTGCACCAGCGTGTGCGGGGAGTTCGCGGCGAAGGAGAAGTACCCGGCGAGCTGTGACAGTCCTTCGTGGTCGCCGGTCAGGTCGCGCCAGTCTGTGTAGGTCGTGCGGCGCAGTGAGGTGCGCGGCCGGACGACACGGTATTCGCGGCCGTCGAGGCGCGGCCGGAACTCGGTGGTCCTCAGCCGCACGGGGCGGCCCGTCTCTTGCTGCGAGGTGTGTGCATGACAGCAGCGTGGCGGCGCGGCGGCGCGGTCCGCAACGGAGATTCCGCGCAGCGTCGCGGGCACGGGCGCGTCCACGCCGGCGCGTCGTGAAGGCGGCGCGTGGCGCAGGAGGGGTCAGAGGCTGACGCCGACCGTCACCGGCTCGTTGACCAGGGTCACCCCGAACGCCTTCCGCACCCCGGCGACGACCTCGCGGGCCAGCGCCAGCAGGTCCTCGGTGGTGGCTTCCCCGCGGTTGGTGAGGGCGAGCGTGTGCTTGGTGGAGATACGCGCCGGGCCTGAGCCGTAGCCCTTGGTGAAGCCGGCCTTGTCGATCAGCCAGGCGGCGGACGTCTTGGTGTGGCCGTCGCCCGCCGGGTACGCGGGCGGCGCGATGCCGTCGCCGAGACGCTCGCGTACGCGCCCGAGGAAGGCCTCGTACTCGGCAGCGGTGAGTATCGGGTTGGTGAAGAAGGACCCGGCGGACCAGGTGTCGTGGTCCTGGGGGTCGAGCACCATGCCCTTGCCCGCACGGAGTTTCAGCACCGTCTCGCGTGCCTGGGCGGCCGGGACGCGGTCGCCGACCTCGACGCCGAGGGCGCGTGCCGTCTCGGCGTACTTCACAGGGGCGGACAGACCGTCCGCGTCCTCCAGCGCGAAGCGGGCGCGCAGGACGACGAAGCGCTCCGGGTGCTGTTTGAAACGGCTGTGGCGATAGGAGAAGGCACACTCGGCGCCCGAGAGGGTGACCTTCTCCCCCGTCGAGCGGTCGTAGGCGACCACCTCGGTGATGGTGCTGGAGACCTCCTGGCCGTACGCACCCACGTTCTGGATCGGGGTCGCGCCGGCCGAGCCGGGGATGCCCGCCAGGCACTCGATGCCCGCCAGCCCCGCCTCGACGGTGCGGGCGACCGCGTCCGTCCAGGTCTCCCCGGCGGCCAGTTCGAGATGTGTCCCGTCCAGTGCGAAGCCGCGGGTCGCGATGCGCAGGGCGGTGCCGTCGAAGCCCTTGTCGCCGATGACCAGGTTGCTGCCGCCGCCGATGATCAGCAGCGGGGTACCGGCGTCGTCCGCCTCGCGTACGGCGGCGATCACCTCGTCGTCGGTGGTGGCCGTGACGAGGCGCGTCGCCGGTCCGCCGAGCCGGAAGGTGGTCAGGGGGGCGAGGGGGGCGTCGTGGAGTTCCTGCACGGGGACAAGGGTACGGTCCGCGGCCCGCCGCTCGGACGGGGCCACGGACCGTATGCGTACGGCCCGGCTCGGCGGCCTCAGGCGGCGACCCGCTCGCGCTCCCCCGCGGCCGAGCCGCTGTCGACCACGGTGTCCGGACCCGCGGGCGCCTTGCGGCGGCCCGGAATCAGCAGCGCGGTCAGGGCGGCGAGGGCCACGGCCCCGGCGCCGATCCAGAGGGCCGGCACGGTGCCGTCGGTGAACGCGTCGGCCGACGTGTAACCGCCCTGCGCGGCGAAGACCGCTCCGAGCACGGCGATGCCGAGAGCGCCGCCGACCTCGCGCAGCGCGTTGTTCGCGCCGGAGGCTATGCCCTGCTCGGCGGTCCGGACGCTGGACATGACCACGCTGGCCGCGGGGGCGAAATAGAGGGCCATGCCGATGCCGCTGAGGATCAGGGCCGGGAGCTGTGTCGCGTACGACACACCCGGTTCGAGGACCAGGGCGAACAGCCCGAGGCCGACCGCCTGGAGCGCGAGGCCCGTGGCGACGACCGGACGGCCGCCGATCCGGTCGGAGAGATAGCCGGCGATGGGCGCGACGATCAGCGGCATTCCGGTCCAGGGGAGCATCCGCAGGCCCGCCTCGGTGGGCGAGTAGCCGGCCACATTTTGGAGGAACTGGCTGAGCAGGAAGATCGAGCCGAACATGCCGAGGAACATCAGCAGGCTCGCCACATTGATCCCGAAGAACGCGCGGTTGCGGAAGAGCCGCATGGGCAGCATCGGGTTCTTGGCCCGTGTCTGATGCAGGACGAAGGCGATGAGCAGCAGCCCGCCGAGGACCAGGCCGCCCAGGATCGGTGCGCTCGTCCAGCCGTCCGCCTGGCCGTTGACCAGCGCGTACACGACGCCGAACAGGCCGGCGCTGACGAGCAGGGTGCCGGGGACGTCGAGTCGGGCGTTCGGTGCGTACGACTCGTTCAGCCGCAGCCGGGCCAGCGGCAGCAGGACGAGGCCGATCGGGACGTTCAGCCAGAAGATCCACTGCCAGGAGATGTGCTCGGTGAGGCTGCCGCCGATGAGCGGGCCGCTGGCCACGGCGATGCCGCCGACGGCGCTGAATATGCCGAGGGCCGCACCGCGGCGGGCGGGCGGAACGGCCGCGGTGAGCAGGGTCAGGGTGAGCGGCATCATGATCGCGGCGCCGACGCCCTGGACGGCGCGGGCGGCGATGAGCCCGTCGATGCCGGGCGCCAGGGCGGCTGCCGCGGAGGCCCCGGTGAAGATCGTCAGACCGGCCATGAAGAGCCTGCGCCGCCCGAACCGGTCACCGAGTGCCGCACCCAGCATCAGCAGAACGGCGAAGGTGAGCGTGTACGCGCTCACCGTCCACTCCAGCTCTTCGAGCGCCCCGCCCAGGTCCTTGCGGATGGAGGGCAGGGCGGTGGTGACGACGAGATTGTCGAGAGCCGCCATGAAACCGGCGACGCTGGTGATGACCAGGGCCCAGACCGCTGCGCCGGGCCGGTGGGCTGTCTGCTGATTCGGCTGATTCATTGCTCCCCCAGAGAATGCGGACGCGAGGTTAGTTATTGATGACTAACTTTGATGGACAGAAGAATGCCCCTCGAGGGGGCGGTGCGACCTACCCCCCAGAAGCCTCCGAGACCTGCGAGCCCTTCGCGACCTTGAGCTCCGACATGTCGAGCCCGGACCAGACCCGGTGATCCTCGGGGAATCCCAGCGCCACGAGGACATTGATGAGCATGCCGCAGCCGAGGAAGTCGGCCGTCTCCTTGCCGTCCCCGGCGAAGGCGATGTTCGCCTGGTCCCAGATCCGGGCCCAGCCGGCCCTGATCCGCTCACCGAACTCGCGATCGCCCGCCGCCTCGGCGGACGCCACGGCGACATACATCTGCATCTGCATCAGCAGCTTGTCGCGATCGTCGATGAGCGTCATGTACGCGGCCGCCATCGCCTCCAGCGGCGAGCTGTCCGGGCGGACCTCCAGCGCGTCGGCAAAGGCCTTGGGAGTCTCCTCCAGGCAGCGCATCGCCGCCGCCAGGAACAGCTCCCGCTTGTTCTTGAAGAGCCGGAAGAGATACGGCTGCGAGACACCGACGCGTTTGGCGATCGCCTCGGTGGACGTGCCGTTGTAGCCACCGCGCGCGAACTCGGTGATCGCGGCACGGATGACACTCTCGCGCCGCTCCTCTGCGCTCATCCTGGCCATGGAGACAAAGTTAGTGGTCAATCACTAATTGAGCAAGCGCGATCCGCCGGACAGCCCGCACCGGAGGCCACGTAAGGGGCGCCCCTCCCGTGGGAGAGCGCCCCTTACACATAGGCCCGCTGACGACGTGGCCCGCGTCCGGGCCTGTCAGGCGAGCCGGACCACGGCGCGGGACATGCCCAGCACCTTCTGCCCGGCGCTCGTCGCCGTCAGGTCGACACGGACCCGGTTGTCGTCCAGCTTGGCCGCGACCTTGCCGCTGACCTCGATCAGCGCACCCTCGTCGTCGTTCGGCACGACCACGGGCCTGGTGAAGCGCACGCCGTACTCCACGACCGCACCCGGGTCGCCGGCCCAGTCGGTCACCACACGCGCCGCCTCGGCCATCGTGAACATGCCGTGCGCGATCACATCCGGAAGTCCGACCTCGACGGCGAACTTCTCGTTCCAGTGGATCGGGTTGAAGTCGCCCGACGCACCCGCGTACCGCACCAGCGTGGCGCGGGTCACGGGAAAACTCTGCGCCGGCAGCTCGGTGCCGACCTCGACATCCGCGTAAGAGATCTTCGCTGCCATCACGCCTCCTCGGCGGCGCGCGCCACCAGCTTCGTCCAGGCCGTCACCACGAGTTCGCCGGACTCGTCGTGCACCTCGCCGCGGATGTCGAGGATGTCGTTGCCCGCAAGGGACTTGATGGACTCGATGGTCGAGGTGACCGACAGCCGGTCCCCCGCCCGTACCGGACGCGCGTAAGCGAACTTCTGGTCGCCGTGCACCACCCGGCTGTAGTCCAGCCCCAACTGCGGATCCTGGACAACCTGCTCGGCGGCCTTGAAAGTGATCGCGAAGGCGAAGGTGGGCGGAGCGATCACATCACAGTGGCCGAGCTCCTTGGCAGCATCGGGATCGCTGTACGCGGGATTTGTGTCGCCCACGGCCTCGGCGAACTCACGGATCTTTTCCCGGCCCACCTCATAGGGCGCGGTGGGCGGATAGGTCCGCCCCACGAACGACTGGTCGAGCGCCATGGACTGGCTCCCTCCTGATGACTTGACCACAAACCAAACGACACGAGGCCGCCCCCAGTGGGGACGGC
Organism: Streptomyces sp. NBC_00390; assembly: GCF_036057275.1. NCBI lineage: Bacteria > Bacillati > Actinomycetota > Actinomycetes > Kitasatosporales > Streptomycetaceae > Streptomyces > Streptomyces sp. NBC_00390. The sequence continues at coordinate 3,512,236 of NZ_CP107945.1, forward strand.
CTCGTATACGAGCCTGAAATCAGCGCGTTTCGCGGTGCGCCGTGTGCGAGTTGCAGCGCGGGCAGTGCTTCTTCATCTCAAGACGGTCCGGGTTGTTACGCCGGTTCTTCTTGGTGATGTAGTTCCGCTCCTTGCACTCCACGCAGGCCAGCGTGATCTTCGGGCGGACGTCTGTGGCAGCCACGTGAGTGCTCCTTGGACGGACGGATGGACGGATGAACGCATAAAGAGTAGCCGACCGGAGGACCGACCCCACAATCGGCTACTGTGTGTAGCGGTGACCGGACTTGAACCGGTGACACAGCGATTATGAGCCGCTTGCTCTACCGACTGAGCTACACCGCTGCGATGCCGGATCCCCTCGCCCGAAGGCGAGGATCACCAACATCAGAGCCCCAATACGGAATCGAACCGTAGACCTTCTCCTTACCATGGAGACGCTCTGCCGACTGAGCTATTGGGGCGAGCGATGAAGACATTACACGGTCGGCCGCCGATCGCCCAAATCCGTTTTCCGGCCCCCGTCCGCCGCCCTGTCCGGGGCACTCACCGCCCCCGTCACTCCGCCGTCACCACGCCGTCACAGGCGCGTTGACCCCGTATCTCCGGCAACGCCCCGTCCGCCCCGTACGCCCACGTGACCACACCGGTACGACTATTGCGCTCCTCCGCGAAGCGCACTCCGCGCGCCCCTAGGCTCGACTCACGCTGCGTGATCCTTTCCGGCCCTCACGCCGTCCGAGCGCCGCGCGAGCGGCACACGAGCCCCCGCCCCACTCAGGAGCGCGATGCCCGACAGCCAGCCGCAGCCCCCCGACGGCGCGACCGCGGACACCACAGCGCTGCTGCTCTGCGGCGCCCGGCTGGCAGACGGCCGCACCGTCGACGTACGGCTCGGCAGCGGGCGCATCGAGGCGGTCGGTACGGCAGGCAGCCTCCCCCCGCACTCCTCCCGCCTGGACCTCACGGGATTCCTGCTGCTCCCCGCCCCCGCCGAACCGCATGCCCACAGCGACACGGCACTCACCGCGGACACCGCGGGCCCCGTCTCGTACGCCGTCGAGGACGTCCAGCGCCGCGCCACCGAGGCCGCGCTGCTGCAGCTCGGACACGGCGCGACCGCCCTGCGCTCGCACGTGCGCATCGGGGACGTGCAGGGCCTCGACTCCCTGGAGGCGGTGCTCCAGGCACGGCGTTCGCTGCGCGGGCTCGCCGATCTGACCGCTGTCGCCGTGCCCCGGCTGCTGACCGGCATCGCCGGGGCCGACGCGCTGGCGATGCTGAGGGACGCGGTGAAGATGGGTGCCGGCGTGGTCGGCGGCTGCCCGGACGCCGACCCGGATCCGACCGGTTACGTCGAAGCCGTCCTGGAGGTCGCGGCGGAGCACGGCTGCCCCGTCGACCTGCACACGCACGGCGACGATCCCGCCCGTGTCGCACGGCTGGCCGCGATGGCCGGCGGGCTGCGGCCAGGGGTGACGATCGGCCCGTGCGCGGGCCTCGCCCGGCTGCCGCGCGAGGTGGCCTCCCGGGCCGCCGACCAGCTCGCCGCGGCAGGGGTCACGGTCGTCTCGCTGCCTCAGGGCGGCTGCGCGGGTGTGGAACAGCGCGGCAACGCGCCGGTCAGGCTGCTGCGTGCCGCGGGCGTACGGGTCGCGGCGGGCAGCGGTGCCCTGCGGGACATCACCAACCCGGTGGGCCGCGGAGACCCGCTGGAGGCCGCGTACCTGCTCTCCTCACAGAGCGGGATGCGGCCGCCCGACGCGTACGGGGTGGTGGCCGGCGGAGCCCGGGAGGTGATGGGGCTGCCGGAGGTGCGGGTCGAGGCGGGATTCCCCGCGGAGCTGCTCGCGGTGCGCGGGGAGCGGATCGGGAGCGTGCTCTCGCTCGCGTACAGCCGGATCGTCATCCACCGGGGGCGGGTGGTGGCGCGTACCAGCGCGGTGCGCGAGTACTGCGACTCGGCGGCGGCCGTCGCGCTCGAACTGCCGCGGCAGGGACGGCCGGACTTCGGGCCCTGAGCAACGTCCCCGGACGCGGTCCAGCGGCAAGGTGTCGCGGCGCCGTGTCCGACAGGGGTGCCCGGCAGTGGCGGGAGTGGTGCCGGAGCACGGTGTCCGAGCACGGCGCGGCCCCTGAGCGCGGCATGCGGTTCGGACGTACCGTCGTATGCATGCGCATTGTCATCGCTGGAGGACACGGACAGATCGCGCGCCGTCTCGAGCGGCTGCTCTCGGCGGGCGGACACGAGGCCGTGGGCATCATCCGAAGCCCGGACCAGGGCGACGATCTGCGGGAGGCGGGCGCCGAACCCGTCTACATGGACATGGAGTCGGCATCGGTGGAGCAGGTCGCCGCGGTACTGCAGGGCGCGGGCGCGGCCGTCTTCGCGGCGGGCGCGGGCCCGGGCAGCGGTGCGGAACGCAAGGACACGGTGGACCGGGGCGCCGCGGTGCTCTTCGCCGACGCGGCGGAACGGGCGGGCGTACGGCGCCACATCGTGGTGTCGTCGATGGGTGCCGACGCCGGTCACGAGGGCGACGAGGTGTTCGACGCCTATCTGCGCGCCAAAGGCGCCGCGGACGACTACGTGCGCTCCCGCACGAACCTCGACTGGACGATCCTGCGCCCGGGCAGGCTCATCGACGACGCGGGCACCGGACTCGTACGGCTGGCGGCGTCCACGGGTCCCGGAACCGTGCCGCGTGACGATGTCGCTGCCGTCCTGGCTGAGATGGTGGAGTCGCCGGGCGCCGTGGGGCTGACACTGGAACTGATCAGCGGCTCGGTCCCGGTCGTGGTCGCCGTGAAGGACGTCGCCGGCAACTGAACCGGCCTCCTACTCCGGCCAGTTGCCGTGCCGGCGCCCATGCACCCGCAGTTCTTCCACCGTCCCGGTTCCTCCACCGTTGTGACCGATGAATTCCCGGCGGCCGTACGGTCCTTGATGTCATGAGGGATGCCATGCAGGAGATCCAGCCCGCGATCGTCGAACGCGGGGAGCAGCTGTACGCCTACGTCCGCGGCTCCGTGCGGATGGATTCCTTCGCCACGATCGCCGACCGGCTCCCCGAGCTGGTCGGCTGGCTCACCACGCGCGGGGCGGAGTTCGCAGGACCCCCGTTCTTCCGCTACAACACCATCGACATGGAAGGGGAGTCGGTGATCGAGGCGGGCGTACCCGTCGTCTCGGCGCCGGAACCCGAGGGAGACATCGGTATCGCGGTGCTGCCCGCCGGGCGCTATGTGACGGTCCTGCACGTCGGCCACCCGGACCAGCTGTTCGACGTGATCACCGCGATGCACGCCTGGGTGGAACGCAAGGGCCTGGAATGGGACATGACCGTCGTCGACGGTGTCGAGCACTGGGCCGGACGGATCGAGTCGTATCTGACCGACCCGCGGGAGGAGCCGGACATGTCGAAGTGGGAGATGGAGCTGGCGTTCCGGCTGGCGGACTAGGCCCTGTCCGGGCGATCTTGTCGGGCCTGCGACGCTCCCCCAGAGCTTCTCCCCCAGGACTCCGTCCGGGGGACCCCCAGGAGGTACCCCCGGCTACGGCACCTCGCTGTGTTGTCGGAGTCGCCCAAGTGCGTCCGGTACGAGGGCGATCTCCTCCGGCCTCCGGCCGGGCGGTACCCCCACCGCCTTGCGATACGTCCCCTCGGCCCTGGCGGGCCTGGGGAGACCCCATGCCTCGGCCCTGGCGGGCCTGGGGAGACCCCATGCCTCGGCCCTGGCGGGCCTGGGGAGACCCCATGCCTCGGCCCTGGCGGGCCTGGGGAGGCCCCATGCCTCGGCCCTGGCGGGCCTGGGGAGGCCCCATGCCTCGGCCCTGGTGGGCCTGGGGAGGCCCCATGCCTCGGCCCTGGCGGGCCTGGGGAAACCCCATGCCTCGGCCCTGGCGGGCCTGGGGAAACCCCATGCCTCGGCCCTGGTGGGCCTGGGGAGGCCCCATGCATCCGACGCCGCAGGCTGATCCTCGAAGATCGCCCGGTCTGACCGGCACCCGAGCCGCTCAGGTGCGGAAGACCCGCGCGAGATGGGTGGACAGTCCGGGACCGGCCGCAGGGGTGATGCGGGCACCCAGGTAGCCGTCGGGGCGGATCAGATACGCCGTCGGACCCTCGGCACGGTAACCGCGCCGGAACTCTCCCCGGCTGTCACGCAGGACCGGCAGTTGCACACGGCCGGCATCCACATCGGCCGCGAGTACGGCACACACGTCCACCTGGCCATGGCCCATGTTCCGGGCCGTCGCGGCAAGTTCGTCGAACTCAGCCACCGGCCCGTCCGTGTCCGCGTAGAGCAGCAGCAGATGGCCGCGGTCGCGGAGCACGTCGTACAGGCGCATGGGGAAGGTGGCGATGGTGCCGGTGAGGCCACCGCAGTCGGGCGCCCGGTCGCCGGCGTCGGGGCCGCCCTGCCCCGGGGTGCCCGGTCCCACAATGGGGCTGTCGCGGTAGGCGACGAGGAGTTGGGCCTCACGCATCATGATCGTCTCGGGGTCGTCCGGGTCGGCCTGGACGCCCTCGGTCGCGTGCCGGACGGTGCGGCCGACGACTTCCTCGCCGACGGGCCGCCGTTCGGCGTCGTAGCTGCCGAGCAGTCGGGGGTGCGCGGTGCCCGCCAGGGCGAGAGCGAGCTTCCAGGCCAGGTTGTAGGCGTCCTGGATACCGGTGTTCATGCCCTGCGCACCGGTCGGCGGGTGGATGTGCGCGGCGTCTCCGGCGACGAAGACCCGCCCGTCGGCGTAGCGGTCCACGAGTCGGTGGCTGATGCGGAAGACGGAGGACCAGCGCATGGCCGAAGCGGTGGTCGACTGCGGGGAGAGCCGGTCGAGAACCGCCTGGATGTGTTCGATTCCGGGTTTGCGGCTGCCTTCCAGTCCATGGGCGACATCGTCCCGCTCGCCCTGCCCTCGCCCGGCGGAGAGCTCGGGCGGGACGAGCATGGACATGCGGTAGCGGGAGCGGCCGGGCAGCGGAATGCACACGAGCAGGTCGTCGACGGTTCCGTCGCTCCGGTGCATGGCGCGTACGCCGTAGCCCTGCGGCAGGTCCCAGTCCACCTCCACGTCCGCGAGCATGTACTCGTCGGGGAAGGCGCCGCCTTCGAAGGTGAGCCCTAGCGTCTTGCGGACGATGCTGTGCGCTCCGTCAGCGCCGATGAGGAAGCGGGACCGGAGCTCCTGCTCACCGCCGGCAGCCGTGGTGAGCCGGCTTGTGACCCCGTCGCCGTCCTGGGCGAACGACACCAGTTCGGTGCCGCGTTCGATCCGGGTGCCGAAGACGGCGAGGTGCTCCTCGGCGATGCGCTCGGTCTCGTACTGGGGCAGGGCGGCGAAGCCGTAGGGGACGTCGGGCGGAAGCTTGAGGTCGATACGCGCCTGTTGGGCGCCGTTGACGTACAGCAGCTGCCCGCGCATCGGCACGGCGGCCTCGAGGGCGGTGCGCACCATGCCCATCCGGTCCCAGATCTCCAGGGTCCTGGGCTGGATTCCCACGGCCTTCGCGTACGGCATCCGGGCGGGGAGCCTGTCGATGATGCGGCAGTCGACGCCGCGTCGCCTGAGTTCCGCGGCCGCGGTCAGCCCGACCGGGCCGGCGCCCACGATCAGTACATCGGTGTGCACCACTGGCATCTCCAGCAGGATTTCCTCGCGTGCCGCGCTTTGCCCCTCCATGGTCGCCCGGTGCAACGTTCCCGGCGACTTCGGTACGGGGCGTTCGGTCGTCACGCAGGTCCACGGATCACCGTGCCGAAGCCTTCCCCGGGCGGCCGAGCCCTCTCCGCCGGCCGCCGCACGTCGTCGTGTGCTCGGACGTCGGCACGTCGCCCCGCCCTTCGCCGGAACGATGTCCGCCTGCCGGGGTGCCGGGTGGAGTGCCGGCACCCCGACGCGTCCGGCGGCCTCAGCTCGTTCCGAGCAGATCTGCCGCCCTCTCTCCGATGACGATGGCGGGGGCGTTGGTGTGGCCGCGGATGATCGTCGGCATGACCGACGCGTCCGCGACCCGCAGGCCTTCCACTCCCCGTACCCGGAGCTGCGGGTCCACGACGGAGGCGTCGTCGCGGCCCATCCGTGCCGTTCCGACGGGGTGGTAGAGGGTGTGGGAATGATCGGCCAGTGCGCGCGCGACACGCCGGTCCCGGGACAGGAGCTCGGCCCCGGAGGGCATGAGGAAGCGGCCCGAGGACAGTCCGCGGGCCGTGAGCCGGCCGATGATCTGCTCGCAGACGTCGAGCCCTGCCAGCAGGGCCGCACGGTCGGTCCCGTCCGGGTCCGTGAGGTAGCGGGGGTCGATGACCGGCTTGTCGAGGGGGTCCGGTGAGGCGAGGGTGATCGATCCGGTGCTCTGCGGCCGGAGCAGGATCGCACCCACCGTCACACCGTGTCCGGACGGCTTGACGAGACCCTCCCCGATGAAGGGCACGGGGGCGAAGATGATTTCTATGTCGGGGAGTTCGAGCTCCGGCCGGCTGCGGACGAATCCGTACGCCTCGCCGACGTTCGACGTCAGCATCCCTCGGCGGCGGGCGAGGTACTTCAGAAGCTCGAGGGGACGCTCGGCGGCGAACAGGGTCCGGTCCGGGGCGTCGACGGTGAGGCCGCTGATGAGGTGGTCGGTGAGGTTGGCGCCGACCTCTGGGGCGTCCACGAGGACGTCGATTCCCCTGTCACGCAGGTGGGCGGCGTCTCCGATGCCGGAGAGCATGAGCAGTTGGGGGGTGTTGACCGCGCCACCGCTGAGGACGACCTCGCGGCGCGCCAGCACCCTGCGAGTGACGCCCCCGGTGCGGTACTCGACGCCCACTGCCCGGCGTCCCTCGAAAAGCACGCGGGTGGCCTGCGCGTCCGTGATGACGTGCAGGTTCGAGCGGCTGCGGGCGGGCTTGAGGTAACCGTCCGCGGTGCTGAACCGCGCGCCGCGCCGCTGGCTGACCATGGTCTGCGAAAACCCCGTGGGCGTCGCGGTGTTGGCAGGCTCGACGACGTGACCGAGCTCCCTGACGGCGTCGAGGAAGGCGGCCGTGTGCGGGTTCGGGTCGCGCTGCGGCTCGATAGTCATCGTGCCGGCGCGTCCGTGGTCCGCGTCGGTGGCCCCCGTGATTCTTTCCGTGCGGCGGAAGTAGGGAAGAAGTCCCTTCCATGACCAGTCGGAGCCGCAGAGGTCGCCCCACTCGTCGTAGTCGGCGGCGAACCCGCGCACCCACATCATGGCGTTGATCGAGGAGGAGCCGCCGAGCATGCGGCCCCTGGGCCAGTAGACGGGGCGCCCGGAAAGTCCGGTCTGCGGGACCGTCGTGTAGTCCCAGTCGAGCTCGGTCTTGAAGAGCTGGGAGAAGGCGGCGGGGATGTGGACGGCCGCCTTCTTGTCCGGGCCGCCGGCCTCCAGGAGGGCGACCGAGGCCGTGCCCTTCTCGGTCAGCCGGCCGGCGAGCGCGGCGCCGGCCGAGCCGGCTCCGACAACGACGTAGTCGACGCTGTCGGGCGAGGTGCTCATCGGGCCCCCTCGATCGCGCCGGCGTCCGCGGTACCAGCGTCCCGCAGCTCGCGCTTGAGGATCTTCCCGGTGGCGTTGGTGGGCAGGGTCTTGAGGAACTCGACCAGACGGGGGTACTTGTAGCCCGCCATCTCGTCCTTGCACCAGGCGACCAGCTCGTCCTCGGCGAGAGCTGCTCCCGGGGCGAGGACCACGCAGGCCTTGATCTCCTCGCCGTGGCGCTCGTGCGGCACGCCGATGACGGCCGCCATGCTCACGGCAGGATGGGTGAGAAGCACCTCCTCGATCTCCCGCGGGTACACGTTGAAACCACCGCGGATGATCATGTCCTTGGCCCGGTCGACGATGTAGAACCAGCCGTCGGCGTCCCTGCGGGCCAGGTCGCCGGTGCGGAACCAGCCGTTGCGCACCACCTCGGCCGTCGCCTCGGGCCGCCGGTAGTAGCCCTTCATCACGTTGTGCCCGCGGATGACGATCTCGCCGATCGCGTCGGCACCCTGGACCGGTGTCCAGTCCTTGGCGACCAGGTCCACCTCCACGCCCCAGACCGGACGTCCGATGGAGCCCGGCCGCACCTCCTCGCCACGCGGCGAGAAGGTGGCCACCGGGCTGGTCTCCGAGAGGCCGTACCCCTCGAGAATCGTGACGCCGAACCGCTCGGCGAACCGGCGGTGGATCTCGACCGGGAGTGCCGAGCCCCCCGAGCCCGCCATCCGCAGATTCTTGGCGATCTGCGGCAGGTCCACATCGGGCGCATCCGCTTCGAGCAGCGCCCAGTACATCGTGGGGACGCCCGCGAAGAAGGTCACGGCACGGCGTTGCATCAGGGCCAGGGCCGAACGGGCGTCGAAGCGCGGCAGCAGCACCAGCGTCGCCCGTGAGGCGAGGCCGGCGTTCATCTGGACGATCTGGCCGAAGGAGTGGAACAGCGGCAGGGTGATCAGATGCACGTCGTGCTCGATCTCGCCGAACAGCTTGTGGCAGGTCAGCACGTTGAGCGTCACGTTGGAGTGGGTCAGCTCGGCGCCCTTGGGCCGGCCCGTGGTCCCAGAGGTGTAGAGGATGACAGCGGTGTCGTCGGCCTCGGTGGTGACCGTCTCGAAGTCGGCGCTCCGACCGGCCAGTGCCGCCGTCAGGGTCTCGGCACCCGTGATCGGGGAGTCCTCGGTGGGAGCGGCGGTCATCAGGAAGAAGTTCTCGCAGCCGGGCGTCTCGCCGAAGCCGGACCAGCCCTCCTGCCCGAGCGGGAGCTCGGCGCTGCCCTCGAAGCAGAAGTAGGCCTTGGCCTCCGAGTCGGCCAGGTGGTAGGCGATCTCCCGGCCCTTGAGCAGAACGTTGAGCGGGACGACCACCGCGCCGGCCTTGAGGATGCCGTAGTAGACGATCGGGAACCAGGGGAGGTTCGGGCAGGACACCGCGACCTTGTCGCCGGGCTCGATACCGCGTGAGCGGAGCAGGCCGGCCACGCGGCACGCGGCGGCGTCCAGCTCCGCGTAGGTCAGCTCCTGGTCGCCCAGGACGACCGCGACGCGGTCGGGCACGGCACGGGCACCGGTCTCCAGCATGACGGCGAGGTTGAGCATGGGATCTCCGTAGGTGTGTCGGTGGGAGCAACGGATCGCAGGGCGTGGCCGCCGGAGCGCGCAGCCGTGGAACGGCAGCATCACGACTGTGCGGTGGGGCGGGCCTGGGAGTTTCGCTGCGCGGTGGTGCGTCCGCGCGTGCGCCTCGCGCGGACGGGGTTCAGCCTCGCAGCGCGGAGGCGAAGAGGGCCGGCAGTTTCGTCGGACTCGGTGCGGCGGTGAAACGGGTGACGCGTTCCACCGTGGTCAGTGCGGTGCGATTGGTGACGAAGTACGGCGGGCGGGGGGACAGTGACGGGTCGCCGGTGACCAGGCCGCGCGGTGCGGGCGTGAACGGCGCGCGCAGCACGGTCTTCTCGATGTCCTTGAGCATGAAGGCGTTGTGCACGAAGCCGATGCCGCTGCCGATGTCCTGGCGGGTGTGCCCCGGGTAGGCGCCCCAGGGCGTGAAGCCGAGCAGGAAGCCGACTCCCGACCAGCAGTTGACGCCCAGGGTTCCGTAGCGCAGATCGGCGATGGCGGTCCGCACCGCGTCCCGGTGGGCCTTCTCGGTCCTGGGGTGGACGACCAGAGTGGCGCCCAGGGTGCCGGGGAGGGTGTTGTTCGCGAAGTCGACGGCGTGGCGCAGGAATTCGGCCGGAGCCTGTCCGGGCAGGCGTACGACGCCCAGCACACTGCCGAAGACCTCGTCGGTGACGAGAACGTCGTCGTGGTCGGTGATGTCGGGGACGAGCAGCCGGCAGCCGTCTCCGTGGGCCTCCGCCTCCGGGTGGGCCGCGAGGACGGAGGCGAGGCGCCCGGCGGCGCCCGGGTAGTAGTCGGTACGCGGAGGCAGTTCGCGCAGCACCCGCCGGATCTCGTCCAGCAGCCGCTCGGTGCCGTCCCAGTCGCGGGGCAGCACCAGGATCTGGCTGGCGATGCAGTTGTGGCCGGAGTTGTTCATCTTGCTGGTGACGATGTGTTCGGCCTGGAAGCGGAAGTCGGCGTCGCTCCACGGCCCCGGCGCCACGATGCACGGGCTGACGCCGCCCAGCTCGCTGCTGAAGGGCTTGTCCAGTAGCGGCCGGTCGTCGCGGCGGCGCTGCTCGGCGTCCTCGTCGGTGCCCCAGACGATGGCGTCGTGGGTGCGGTCGCTGCCGGTGACATGGATGGCGTCCACGTCTTCGTGGGCGGCGAGATGACCGCCCTCGGCCGCACCGCCGTCGACGAAGCGCACCCAGCCGCGTTCGACGAACTCGGCGAAGATGTACTCGAAGTGGGGGCGCAGATAGGCGTTGACCGGGTTCATCTTGGCGATGACGACCTGGCCCTCGGCGAAGAGCTTGTGCAGGATGTCCAGCGCGGTGATGGCGGCGACGTTGCCGGCGCCGAGCACCAGCGCAACGGCCGGACGCCCCGGCCGGCCCCGGTATTCGCCCGCGGCACGGCTGCGTGCCTGCTCCGCGGAGGTGCCGGGGCGCATCCACACCTGCGCCGTGAAGCCGTTGAGAAGGAGTCTGTCCCAGCCGGTGGCGGGGAAGACGTCGACCCAGGTGCGGCCTCTCTCCTCGTGGACGGCCTTGGCGTCGACAGGATCCTTGCCCGCGGCGATCCGCCGCAGGACGTGCAGATACGCTGCGGCGTTCTGCGCCAGGGCCCACGGACCGCCGATCCAGTCCTCGGCGGCCCACGGGGACTCGGGCGCGTAGCCCTTCGCGCGGGCGCCGGCTGCGGCCAGCTCGGGAGCGCTGGAGACCACGCGGGGCAGCAGCCGCTCCAGGAGGGCGATGCGCTCGGTGGGCGGGGTGGCGGACCAGGACTCGGCCTTGCGGCGAACTTCGTTCACGGTCCGGTCGAGGAAGGAGGTGTCGAGGGCGCTGGTGTTCACGTCATCCCTTGCGGAAGGTCGGGTGTCGGGCGGGCGGGGGCGTGCTCCGCGCTGCGCGGGGAGCACGCCCCGGGGCCAAAAAGGACCGGAGGAGGGCGCATCGTCACGCGGACAGCAGGCGCGCGTCGCGGGCCGGGTCGATCAGGGTGACGGCGGCGATCCCGCCCAGCAGGAGCAGGCCACCGGTGATCAGGATCGCGTGTTGGTAGCCCCCGTTTCCATGGGTGTCCACGAGACGCCCGATCAACGTCGGGGCGATCAGACCGGCGGTGGTCACCACGGCGTTCATGATGCCCAGGGCGCCGCCGCGGCGATCGGCCGGGACCAGTTCCATGACGGTGGTGACAGCGATGCTGCCCATCACTCCGGCGAGCCCGAATCCGGCGACCAGGAGCACTGCGGTCGCGGCACCGGCCGGTGCCGACTGCAGGGCCAGGCACGCCGCGGCGCCGATGAGCAGACAGATGCCGCCGACCCCGCCGCGGGCCCACCGGCTCGCGATCCCGCGGCGCAGCAGCAGTCCGGTCAGGCCCGCCTGCCCGAGCACCACGACACCGCTCAGACCCCAGAACAGCATCAGCAGCCGGGTGGACGCGGCCGAGGAGTAGCCCAGCCCGTCCTGGAGGTAGGAGGGGAGCCAGACCAGGGCGAAGGCGATGACCCAGTAGGTGCCGAAGTAGGCGGCCGTGGCACCGATCCAGGTGCGGGTCGCGAGGACCCGGCGGTAGGGCGTCTTGCGCTGGGCCGGGTCCGTCCCGGTACCGGCCACCGTCTCCTTGCCCGTACCGTCGGCGGAGCCGGTGTCCGACGTGTCCGCGTACGGTCCCTCGCCGCCGAGCGGGATCCACAGCAGTGCCCACACCACACCGGCAAGGGCCACCACGGCGACGGCCGAGCGCCAGCCGCTGTGGTGGATCACCCAGGTCAGTACGGGGGCGGCGACCAGGACTCCCAGGGTGATCCCCAGCACGATCAGCGCCCCGGGCAGGTTGCGTCGGTGGTTGGGGAACCAGGACAGGGTGGCCTGCTGGGCGACGGGGAAGGCGGGCCCCTCGGCGGCGCCGAGGAGGACACGTGAGGCGATGAGCACCGCGAGCCCTCCGCCCACGGCCAGCGGGGCCTGGGCGACGGACCACAGAAGGGCCATGGCCAGCAGCAGCCACTTGGGCCGTATGCGGTCGGCGAGCAGCCCCACCGTGGCACCGCAGATCGAGAACAGCAGGAAGAACGCGCTGCTGGCGAGTCCGAAGGCGGACGCGGACAGGCCGAGGTCCTCACGGATCTGCTCGGCCGCGAGGCCGAGCACGGACTTGTCGGCGAAATTGATCATCATGAAGACGACGAGCAGCGCGGTGACGATCCACGCGCGGCGCCTCGATCCGCTCGTCGCCTTCGGGAGGCCGGCGGGCACAGCAGGTGCGACATCGGTGTCGGTCACAGGGACTCCGCGGAGACTGGATGGGGAGAGGAAGGGCCGGTGCCGGTTCAGGAGAGCGGGACGCCGGCGATCGCGATGCGCTCCATGACACGGCGCTGCGGGAAGTAGTCGCTGATCGCGTAGTGCTGGGTGGCGATGTTGTCCCAGATCGCGACGGAACCCGGCTGCCAGCGGAAGCGCACCTGGTACTCGGGGACGCGGGCCTGGAGGACGAGCTCGTCGAGCAGTTCACGGCTTTCGGGGTCCGACAGGCCGACGATCCGGGTGGTGAAGGGCTCGTTGACGTAGAGCAGCTTGCGGCCGGTGCGCGGGTGGCGGACGACCACGGGATGCTCGACGGCCGGCAGGTTCTCACGGTGCGCGGCGACCTGGCTCTCGGTCATCAGACAGCCCCAGCTCGGCACCCAGTCGTGCACTGCGGTGAGGTTCTCGATGCGGGTCTTCATGGACTCGGAGAGGTTGTCGTACGCGGCCGACATGTCCGCCCACATGGTGTCGCCGCCCGCGGACGGGACCTCGACGGCGCGCAGTACGGAGCCGAGTGCCGGCGCGGCCATGAACGAGTGGTCGCTGTGCCAGATGTTCTCGTTGCCGATGGCCATGGCGTCCTTGGCCAGACGGGAAACGCCGACGGTGTCGCCCTTGGGGAAGAACGGGTTGGGCTCCGGGGCGCCCCACAGGCCGGCGAACGCCAATTGGGACTGCGCGTCGAAGGCGTGCTGGTCGCGGAAGAAGAGCACCTTCCACTCCAGCAGGGCCTGCCTGATCTCGTCCGCGAGGTCCTCGCCGATCGGGAGCGAGAGGTCGACGCCTTCGACCTCGGCGCCGATGTGCGGGGTGAGCGGGCAGATGTCCAGGACCCGGTAGTCGGGCTGGGTCATGCCCGGCGCGATGCGCTCGAGCGTGCGCTTCCCGTAGTGCATCAGGGGCTTGTCGAGCGTGGGGGCGGGGGTGGTGGCGACGCCGTCCATGAGTCCTCCCATAACGGGGGCCGGAAAATCGTTACCGGAAGTATCGTTATTGAGGTGTGGCAGGGCAAGAGCCTGGCAGCATGAAAATTTGGAGCCGGAATCCGCGGCCGGAGCCGTCAGGAAGCCGAGCCGACAGAGCGGGCGACGAGGTCCACCAGCGTGTCCACCAGCGCGGCGTCGGGCAGCTCCTGCTCGACGATCAGCCGGAAGAGCAGCGGCGCGGCCACCAGGGTCGCCGCGGCCCGGACATCGGTGTCGGGCCGCACCTCACCACGGGCGATGGCGCGCTCGAGGATGCGCCTGGTCTCGCTCGTGATCCGCTCGGTGTACTCCGCGTACTGGCCCCGCTTCGCGCCCGTCTCGGCCGCCGCGCCGATCAGACCGGCGATCAGCCGGTCCGATCCCGGCAGCCGATACGCCTCCATACGAGAGGCGAGCACGAAACGGATCTCCGCACGGAAGTCGCCCAGATCCGGCACCGACAGGGGACCGATCCGGGTCTCGGCAGCAGCGATGATCAGATCCTGCTTGGTGGGCCATCGCCGGTAGATGGCGGGCTTGCTCACCCCGGCCCGTGCGGCGACGGCATCCATCGTGACGGCCCCGATCCCCTGTTCGGTGACCATGTCGACGACAGCGTTCAGCACCGCCCCGGTGACCCGCTCCTCCCGCGGCCGCCCCGGCCCCCGCTCCGCCCCGCGCGGCTGTGTACCCACCATGCGGCAGAGCCTACGGTCTGTCGCCGGACCGCATCGGAACGGGGGTGCGCGCGGCGACATTGTCGCTCGCCCATTCCACAGGGCGCGGCACCGCCGGCCGGCGCCTGGCAAGCCTGAAAGCTCGCGTTCGGGCATCATGCAGGCCTGGGCTCAGGGCGACCATGTGGACGTCCGCCGGCCCGGCCGTCCCATGGCCCCGGCAGTGGCCTTTCTCCACACCCGCCGCCCGGCGACGGTGCCTCCCGTACGGCCTCTCGGAGTGCTACGGCGTCGCCTCACGGTGGTGTCGCGTCACGGCGGCGACTCGGCCCACACCAGCGGGCCGCCACCCTGCCAATCGATCAGATCGGACCGGGCCACATCATCGGCGTCGAGTCCCACCATCCCCGCTCGGCGCAGAAACTCCGCCACGTCCGCGAGGTTGTGCGCCAGGCCGAGGATCTCGCCGTTCACGCGCACCTGGCGGCCGCCCATCGGCGATGGCGGGTAAATGATCACGGGCAATCCAGCCATGACACCAGCCTCCGTCAGATCGCCGGTCACAGCAGCCCGAGCTCGGTGTCCGGCCGTCAGTGAGAGCCGGGTGAGCGGCAGCCCGCGTCCGAGCAGGCGGCGGGGCAACCGCGCCAGTTCGGGGCCCACTCGCACTCGAACGCCATGGGCCCCTGCACAGGCGTCGGCAGGTGAGGCAAGCCGCCCGTAGAAGGCATGGGAAAGCCTGCGGCGCTGGGCCAGGTCAGCGCGCATGGTGCGGCCGCCGATCCGTGTCACGAGGTCCGGCACGGCGCAGGCGCTCTGCGCTCGAGCCACTCGCGGGCTCGCGGGCTCGCCGGCAAGGTGGTCGACTGCGGCCGTGACCTGAGGACGCCGGGCGATGCGGTCCGCCTCGGCCGCCGAGCTCATCGCCCTGAGCGCGGGCCTGGCGCTGGGCCGTGGCGGCTGGGCCCAAGGGCCTTGGCGCGGCTCAGGGCGTTTTTGTGGCGGCCCGCTTCGCGGTTTTGCTCCTGGCGGTGCCGGTGCTGCTCCGCCCGGGCTTGGCGGGCACACTCTTCCGCCTCCTCGGGGCTTTTTCTGTGCCTGCCACCGCTTGCGACGGCGCTGTCCGTGTGGGTGCGGTCGGCCACTTGAACTCGATCTCCAGCTCGATCTCCCCGTCACCGACCTCGATCTCCACCTCACTGCGGAGGTCATCGGGAATCCGAAGGCTCAGCCTCGCGGGGCCGAGGTCCAGTTCGGCATCCCCACCTTGCCTCAGCGCGGCCGCGAGCGCCGTCAGCTGATCCGCCGCCTCAAGGCGTGACAGCGAACGCTTCTGCTCAAACTTGAGGTCCCTCATGGGCTGTCTCCGATCTGACAGAAACAGTAGACAGCGCCAATTCTGATGCCATACGCCGGATCGGACATCCTCATGTCCGGGTGAGTGGCCGGACGACCGGTGACCGGTCCGTGTGCTGTCCGACCTGCTCGGGAGTGCTTTGGAGTGTCCCGCTCTCGTGGGGGGCGCTGGTGAGTGCCGGTGTGCGTCCACGGTCGAGGCGCGGGCAGCGGCTCGCTGAGCCCGCTCGCCATCACCGGGGCGAGACATGCGACGGGGCCGGTCGCCTGCGGGCGACCGGCCCCTACTGCATCTCTGTCCCCTTCGGCCGTCCGCATCTGCCGGAGCCGAACCTCAGCGAGCTGTCCGACGGGCGTGCCCGGAATGGGCGTGAACCCGGCGCACACGCCGTCGCGATGTTCGCCGAGGTCGCGGGCGTTCCGGACGAGACCGCGCACCGGGCCCGGTGGATCACCCCATCGCCGGCCAGCAGGGTGATCCTCGGTAACGGAGACGGCGAGGCCCTCCGTGCACTCCGGAGCCCCGGGAACGAGCTTGAGGTCGATCCAGTCACCAGGATTCCGGGGAGCGGATCGCCCGCGCCCGGGAGCTGATGGCCTTCGGCCCCCTACGAAGCCGCCTCCCGCTCCCGCCGCCTCGGACTGGCCACCGCACAGGCCCTCCACCGCACCTATGGCCGGCAACGCCGAATACCGGCACATAAGTTCGGAGCGCCTGAACCGACGCAACGGCTACCGCCCCGGGCCGGCACCGTCGAGCTCGCCGTGTCTCAGGTGTATCCGGGGGCGGGGCGGACGGATCTAGGGGGAGGGCTGACTCCCGTCGCCAGTCCGCCCGTCCCATGTCCTTGGTGCGACGTACGGCACCAGCTGCGTCCGAACCGACCGTGCACGAGCGGGAGTTCACCCCGTCCCTGTCCCCCGGCGGCTCCGTACAGGACCTCCGGCAACCCGGGCCGTCCATCCCCGAACGCGCAGCCGCAGGAAGGAGTCCCCGATGGCGGAGCAAAGTCTCCACGCGAACCACGGAAACCACAGGAGCCCCGCGGACGGCACAAGGGACGTGAACCACGGCCCCTACGGCACCCAAGTCCCCGACGGCCGCGACCTCAAGGCACTCGCGGCGGACCTGTCGGACGAGGTGTGGAACCACGCCCGGCTCGACGTGGTGGACGAGTTCTTCGCGCCGGACTTCCACGGCCACATGCCGGTGATCCCGGATGTGCACGGGCCCGAGGAGTTCAAGCAGCTCTCCCGTGATTTGCGGGCGGGGCTGCCCGACCTCCGCGAGCAGGTGCAGAGCGTTCTGGGCGAGGGCGACCGGGTCTTCATCCGATCCATCCTCACCGGCACCCATCTCGGCGAGATGATGGACCTGCCGCCGACCGGGACGCCGATCCGGATGAACCAGACCTTCATCTACCGGTTCGAGCGGGGCAAGGTCGTCGAGCTGTGGCAGCAGATCGACTATCTCGGCGTCATGCGACAGCTCGGGGTCGTCCCGCCGCAGGGGGCGAGTCAACTCGGCCGGATCGCGCACACCTTCAAGCTGATGGGCCGTTTCGCGGTACTCCAGATCAAGGCGGCCCGCAGCAAGGAGAGGACCACCGCATGACCACACAGGCAACGCACCGCGACGCGCGCAGCGCCACGTACGAGTTCTTCGAGCGCGCCTGGCAGCTCAAGGACGCCGACGTCCTCGTCGATATGGCCGTCCCGCACTGTGCGTACCACGTGCCGGACTTCCCGGTGATGGGGAACCGGGAGTTCCTGGAGCACCTCCGGCACCTCTGGCAGGCGATGCCGGACCTGCGGGTCGAGCTCCTTGACGTGATCACCGACGGGAACGAGGTCGCCTGCCGGGCACGGCTCCTCGGCACCCAGACCGGTGACCTGCACGACGTCCCGCCCACCGGCCTCAAGGTGGACCGGGAGGAGATGACCCTGCTGCGGTGGGACGGCCACAGCCGGCTGGTCTCCCTGCACCAGGAGGCCGACAACATCGAGGTGCTGGTCCAGCTCGGCGCGATGCCCTCGCCCGATGCCGGCCCGACGACGTTCCTCACCCACGCGTTCGTCTCCGCCGTCCGCTTCACCCGGCTGCGACGCAAGGCCCGCAAGGCTCAGTAGGACCGGACGGCACCTGCCCCACCTGCCGGCAACCCACTCCGTGCCAGGCATCCCATGGGTTGCGGATCCCGGCAACGCTGTCAGGCAGGACAACGGCTCGAACCCAGCGTCATCTCACGGATCGATGCATCGCTGAGGGAGTGACACACGCCGGAACCGTCCCCGGGGCCCTGAGCGGGGACCGTGCGGTGTACAACGCAGAACCCCCTCGGAGCTACGTTTCCGCAGGTCCAAGGGGGTCCTCCAAGCGTGGCGGCGCCAGGATTCGAACCTGGGTAGGCTAAGCCGACGGATTTACAGCGGGCCGCCTTCACCTGCCCTGACCTGGCAATTTCCACTGAAAGGTCCCGCGCGGGGGACACATGGGGGACGAGTGCCGGCCGAAGATACCTCACGCCGTCGACGAGGCCGAGAACGCCGTGTTGGCGAAGCACGTGATTTCGTTCGTCTTCTCAGGGACCCTCAGTTGGGTGACGGTCATCCCGGTGCCGGTCATCGCGGCCAGCAGGTGCGCGGCCGGGGTGGCGCCGTGGCGCGAGCCGCGGGCGCTCTTGCCGTCCACGGCGAGGGTGTCGGTGCCGGCCGGGTCGTGGCCCAGGAGGTCGGCCAGACCGCCGGGGCAGGTGTCCTTGATGACCCGGCGGATCGTCGCGCCGCTGGGCGGGACGCGTACGGCCAGGGCGGTTGCGGTGCGGGCACCGAGCCGGGCCAGGACGTGCTGCGGCGCGTCGGCGGCCCACTCGTCGATCGCCGCGAAACTCCTCGCCCCGCTCACCACGGCGGAGCAGGCGATCAGCAGTACGGCCACGAAGGGGTGACGCTTCCCTCGTCGGCACCGCGGATCGGCCAGCGTGGCCAGCCGCTCGGCCAGCGGACCCGTCGCGCAGTGCTGACGGGTGGGCGACTTGACCAGGCAGACGGTGGCAGACTGGCGGCACATCGAAGCTCCGTTGCACGAAAGGGACTTGTCAAGGTCGCCTCCGCAACGGAGCTTCGTTGCGTCTGGTCGCGTGCCCATCCAGCATCGTCACACTGCCGTGACCTGCACACTCACAAGGTCACTGGGACTTTGCAATCGCCCTGGCCTCAGTCCTGGTGAGGTCGGTTGTCCAGGGCTGGCGGCACTTGTCTTTGCTGCCTGCGTGTGTTGTGGTGCTGAGGAGGGTGGAGGTGTCCGCTCGTTGTGCGGCGACAGCGACTTGTGGGGCGGTGATGCCTGCAAGGACGAGGGCGAGGGAGGCGAGGGCGCCGCCGGCGTGCCAGTTGACCCGTCGGGGCAGTGGTCCCAGCGGTGACCGCGGGGGCGGGGTGCGGTCCAAGGGCATGCTTTTCTCCTGATTGTTGAGGGCGTTCACGGCGCGAGCGCGGGCGTCGCTGGTTGCGGCCCTTGTTTCATGGTGTGTTGTCGGCGCACACGGCGTAGGGGGTGGCGGTGATCGTCTCATCGGTGTCGTTGACGAGGCCGACCTCCCAGGTGTCGTCGACCGGCTTGCTGACGAGGTCGCTCGCGGGGGGACCGGTAAGTTCGAAACCGCCGCCGGCGATGACACTGCCCGCAGGGCACTCGGCCGTCGCCGTCGCCCGCACAATGCCGATCGCCACACCGACGGGGAAGCTGCCGACGGGGACGGTGGCGGCGACCGTGTTGGAGGCGGTGTCGATCACCGACACATCGCCCGAGCCTGCGTTGGCGACGTAGACGAAGGCGCCGTCCGGGGTGACCGCCACACCGAAGGGGGCGGCCCCGACGGGGACGGTGACGGTGACCGTGTTGGAGGCGGTGTCGATCACCGACACATCGCCCGAGCCTGTGTTGGCGACGTAGACGAAGGCGCCGTCCGGGGTGACCGCCACACCGTTGGGGCCGTTCCCGACGGGGACGGTGACGGTGACCGTGTTGGAGGCAGTGTCGATCACCGACACATTGCCCGAGTTTCGGTTGGTGACGTAGACGAAGGCGCCGTCCGGGGTGACCGCCACACCGACGGGGAGGCTGCCGACGGGGACGGTGGCGGCGACCGTGTTGGAGGCAGTGTCGATCACCGACACATTGCCCGAGTTTCGGTTGGCGACGTAGACGAAGGCGCCGTCCGGGGTGACCGCCACACCGATGGGGGCGTCCCCGACGGGGACGGTCGCGGCGACCGTGTTGGAGGCAGTGTCGATCACCGACACATCGTCCGAGCCTGAGTTGGTGACGTAGACGAAGGCGCCGTCCGGGGTGACCGCCACACCGTCGGGGGTGTCCCCGACGGGGACGGTCGCGGCGACCGTGTTGGAGGCAGTGTCGATCACCGACACATCGTCCGAGCCTGCGTTGGTGACGTAGACGAAGGCGCCGTCCGGGGTGACCGCCACACCGGCGGGGGCGGCCCCGACGGGGACGGTCGCGGCGACCGTGTTGGAGGCAGTGTCGATCACCGACACATTGCCCGAGTTTCGGTTGGCGACGTAGGCGAAGGTCCCGGTCACCGCTGCCGCCGGGGTGGCCAGCGCAAGAGGGGCCGCCAAACCAGCCACCACCGCCAGACCAGCCACCCACGCCCGCAGCCACAACCACAACGGACGCCGGCCGTCGCCCTCTTCCGCCCCGGTTGCCCGCTGCGGCAGCCGCAACACCGCGATACCCGACATGAAACCTCCTGCACGCACACCAGGGTGTGCTCGAATCCGGAGAAAGGCAGCGTCCGAAGCCCTCTGATACCTCTTCAGACCGCCGCGGCACCGATGGCCGCCACCTCAGACGCTAGAAAGCACGCGCACCCCACCAGCCTCGGACATTCCCGATACCACCACACGAAGGACACCACCACGACACACCCCCACCCATTCAGACCAATCACGGCAGCTGTAGACAGCTCTGCTGTCAATCCCCAGAAAGCGTGAAGGACTTCCTTATGCTGCTCGCTCCTCCTGATGCGCTCGTGTCCTGGCGTCGGTGACGGTTCGTTCGAATTCCACCGGAGCCAGTCCGCCGGCGGCGCTGTGTCTGCGGCGCGTGTTGGAAGTCCGCGATCCACGTGGCGATCTTCAGCCGAGCCTCGGTGCGGGTGGCAGGGCTGATTCAAAGTCCTGGTGATCATGTAACTGTGCCGGTCAGGGTGGGAATGTCGAGGAGGTCCAGGGGGGCGGGTGAAGGGCTGGTAGGAGATCTCGCGGAGGGCTGCAGCGATGTTGGCGTGGCCAGCCGCGCGGAGCCGGTTGATCGCCAGGCTGCGGAGGGTGGCCATGTTCGCCGGGCCGTGTCCGGTGCGGACCGGGGAGGCGTCCTCGGCGAACGTGGTGTCGCGGACGAAGTGGAGCCGGTTCTCGATGGTCCACTGCGAGCGGACGATGCGCGCGAGCCGTTGCGGGGAGGCTTGTCGGCTGGTCAGGTCCGTGATGACGTAGACCGTCTCACGGGTGCGTTTGCCGGTTCTGGTGTTGGTGCGGTGCCGGGTGATCTGCGCGACCTGCGCGGCGTGCGCGGCGTGCGCGGCGTGCGGAAAATCGACACCGAGATCGGTGATGGTCAGGGCCTTCACGACCCGGGTCTCTACACGGCCGTGGCCTTGGTTTCGGTCGTAGAACTTCGCCCGTGACCGGTCCCAGGGCAAGGTCCTGAGCTGCTCGTACAGGCCGGGCTGGTTCTTCTTGACGGTGAAGGCGTAGTGCGCCTCCTTCTTCTCGACGAGGAACCGGGCGTGTTCACGCTGGGTGTGCAGCGCGTCCGCGGTGACGACGATGCCGGTCAGGTCGTAGGTCTCCAACAGGGCGGCGAAGCAGGTGATTTCGTTGGTCTTGTCCTGCACCCGTAACTGGGTCACGGTCTGGCCAGTGCCAGTCATCGCGGCGAGCAGGTGCGCGGCCGGGGTGTCGCCGGATCGGGAGCCGCGGGCGGTCTTGCCGTCCACGGCCAGGGTGTCCGTACCGGCCAAGTCACATCCCAGCAGGTCGGCCAGCCCGCCCGGGCACGTGTCTTTCAGCACGCGACGGATGGTCGAGGTGCTCGGCGCAACGCGCACCCTGAACACCGTCGCGGTGCGGGCGCCGAGCCGGGCCAGGGCATCCTGTGGAGTGGCCCTCGCCCACTGGCCGATCGCCGCCGGCGACCGGGCCCCGGCCAGCACTGCCGAGCAGGCGACCAGCAGCACGCTCGCGAACGAGTGACGTCTCCCGCGCCGGTCCCGGGGATCCGCCAAGGTCGCCGGCCGTTCCGGCAGGCCAGCGATGGCGCGGTCACGGCGAGTGGGCGACTTGACCAGACAGACGGTGGCAGACTGACGGCACATCAAGGCTCCGGTGGGGCTGGGCGACTTGCAAAGTCACCCGCTCCAACCGGAGCCTCGCGCACCAATCCCGGCACCTGAAGGCTCGGGCGCCGAAGGATTCGCGGCCCGTCCCGATCCCGCCGCACTTCGTGGCTGTGCTGCGGCAGCACCTCGAGCTGCACGGCACGGCTCCGGACGGTCTCCTGTTCCGCACGGCTCGTGGAGGGCTCCTCCAGGAGTCCGGGTACGGCGATGTCTGGGCGAAGGCGCGGGCAGCGGTTCTCACGGAGGTGGAAAGCGCCTCGCTCCTCGCTCGAAGGCCGTATGACCTCCGTCATGCGGGGGTGTCGTTCTGGCTCAGCTCGGGCGTGGACCCCATGGAGTGCGCTCGGCGTGCCGGCCACACGATCGCTGTTCTCTTCCGCGTCTATGCGAAGGTCCTCGCACATACCCAGGAGCGCGCGAACCGCAGGATCGACGAAGCACTCAGGGAGTGGCACACACCCGAGCCCTCCCCCGGGGGACACCTGGGGGACACGGGCTGATCAGAGGCGGTACATAGCCGGATCGAGGTGAGACAAACCGCCACTTTCCTCCCATCGGCCTCCTGAGCGTGCCAGCCAACGCAGAACCCCCCTCGAAGCTGCGTTTCCGCAGTTCAGAGGGGGGTTCCTCAAGCGTGGCGGCGCCAGGATTCGAACCTGGGTAGGCTAAGCCGACGGATTTACAGTCCGCTCCCATTGGCCACTCGGGCACACCGCCATGGGATGTTGCCGGAAGCGGATCCGCTGTGGGCGGTGCTCCGTGGCAACGACGTAAACGATACCTGATGCCCGGGGGTGCTCCGCCACCGGATTGATCAGCACTTTGGGCGGGCGGGGATGGCTAGGCTTGGCCGAGCGGTCCGGTCAGACCGGCCGCGCCTTCACGCACCCGATACAAGGAGCCACAGGACATGGCCGACTCCAGTTTCGACATCGTCTCGAAGGTCGAGCGGCAGGAGGTCGACAACGCCCTCAACCAGGCCGCGAAGGAGATCTCGCAGCGCTACGACTTCAAGAACGTCGGGGCGTCGATCGCCTGGTCCGGCGAGAAGATCCTGATGCAGGCGAACTCCGAGGACCGCGTCAACGCGATCCTGGACGTCTTCCAGACGAAGCTGGTCAAGCGCGGGATCTCGCTGAAGTCTCTGGACGCGGGAGAGCCGCAGCTCTCAGGCAAGGAGTACAAGATCTTCGCCTCGATCGAGGAGGGCATCTCGCAGGAGAACGCCAAGAAGGTGGCGAAGATCATCCGCGACGAGGGCCCCAAGGGCGTCAAGGCGCAGGTCCAGGGCGACGAGCTGCGGGTCAGCTCGAAGAGCCGGGACGACCTGCAGGCCGTGCAGGCGCTGCTGAAGGGGCAGGACTTCGACTTCGCCCTGCAGTTCGTGAACTACCGCTGATCTCGGCGGGCGCGCCGGGGCGGCCGGGGGCGGAGCGGATCGATCGCTCCGCCCCCGCCCTGTTGGACGTCATGTCGGAAATCCGCCAGCTTACGTCGGCCGGTCGCCGCAGACTCGGACACGTAGGAAGACGGAGAAGACGTACAGGACGTCAGGACACACGGAGCACCCCAAGGAGGGGAACGGAGCCATGACCACTGTGTACGCGGTCGTCGACAGCCCGCTGGGCGCACTGCTGCTGGTGGGCGAGAATTCCGCCACCGCGAACGGCGGTACCGCGCTCGCCTCGCTCTCCGTGCCCGGGCAGAAGGGCGGGGTCGCCGTCCAAGGCGGCTGGCGCGACGATCCGGCGGCCTTCACGGAGATCGGCAGGCAGCTGACGGCGTACTTCGAAGGGCGGCTGACCCTGTTCGACATCGAGTACGTCGACGGCGGAACCCCGTTCCAGCGGCGAGTGTGGCAGGCACTGGAAGAGATTCCGTACGGGCAGACGACGACCTACGGGAAGATCGCCGAACGCGTCGGCACGCCGGGGGCCGGCGTCCGGGCCGTGGGGACCGCGATCGGCCGCAATCCGCTCCTGGTCGTCCGGCCGTGCCATCGCGTGATCGGTGCGGACGGTGCGCTGCGCGGATACGCGGGAGGGCTGGAGCGCAAGGAACGGCTCCTGGAGCTCGAGGGCACGCAGGCCTCGTGACCCGGTCATGAGCGGGGCTCTGTTTCCCAGGGAGCGCGTGGTCGTCGTACCGGGCGCCGTGCATGTGCCCGGCTGGCTGCCGGTCGAGCGCCGGCGGGAGCTCGTCAAGGCATGCCGGGCCTGGGCGCGGGGGCCCGTACCGATCCGCCGCACGGTGCTGCCGGGCGGCGGCGTGATGTCCGTGCAGACGGTGTGCGTCGGCTGGCACTGGCGGCCGTACCGGTACTCCCGCACGGCGGACGATGTGAACGGCGCGCGGGTGGCCGCATTCCCGGACTGGCTGGTGGAGTTGGGGCGGGAAGCGCTGGTCGCGGCATACGGGGAGGAGCAGGGCCGTCAGGAGTACACCCCCGACACCGCGCTGATCAACTTCTACGACGGCGCGGCGCGGATGGGGATGCATCAGGACAAGGAGGAGCGGTCTGCTGCGCCCGTGGTGTCGCTGAGCATCGGCGACAGCTGCGTCTTCCGGTTCGGGAACACCGAGACGCGGGGACGGCCGTACACGGAGGTGGAGCTGGCGTCCGGGGACCTGTTCGTCTTCGGCGGGCCCGCCCGTTTCGCCTTTCACGGCGTGCCCAAGGTGGTGCCGGGGACGGCCGATCCCGATGCGGGGATGAGCAGCGGGCGGCTGAACATCACCCTGCGGGAGACCGGACTGTAGGTCCCGGCACCGTGCCTGGCTCAGCGCGAGCGCGAGTGTCCGAACAGAAGCCGGTACGCGATCAGCAGCACGAGTGAGCCACCGATGGCCGCGGCCCACGTGGCCCCGTCGTAGAAGTCGTTGGTGATCGGCCGGTCCAGCCAGCGCGCTGATATCCAGCCGCCGACGGACGCGCCGATCACGCCAATGACCGTGGTTCCGATGAGCCCGCCCGGGTCGCGTCCGGGCAGCAGGATCTTGGCTATGGCTCCGGCCACCAGCCCGAGAACGATCCAACCGATGAAGGTCATGCCGTGAACCTGCCTTTCGAACAGTGTTGTCCTTCAGGACGACGGGCGGGCCGGACGCGGTTGCGGAGATCAGTAGGGTGCATCCCATGACGCGGGAGCTGCGGCGATCACTCGGAGTCTTCGACGCGGTCGTGATCGGTCTGGGTTCGATGGTCGGGGCGGGAATCTTCGTGGCGCTGGGCCCGGCGGCCCGGTCGGCCGGGTCCGGGCTGCTCCTCGGCCTGGCGACGGCCGCGGCCGTCGCGTACTGCAACGCCATGTCGTCGGCCCGGCTCGCCGCTCTCTACCCGGCGTCCGGGGGCACGTATGTGTACGGCCGAGAGCGACTGGGCCCGTTCTGGGGCTACTTGGCCGGCTGGGCGTTCATCGTCGGCAAGACCGCGTCGTGCGCCGCGATGGCCCTGACGGTCGGGGCGTACGCATGGCCGGAACAGGCACACGTGGTCGCGGTCGCAGCGGTGGTCGCGCTGACTGCCGTGAACTACGGAGGAGTCCAGAAGTCGGCGTGGCTGACGCGGGCGATCGTGGCGGTGGTACTGGCGGTTCTGGCGGCGGTCGTGGTGGTCTCACTCGGGTCGGATGCCGCCGACGCGGGACGGCTCGCGCCGGGCGGAGACGTCTCGGTGGGTGGGGTGCTCCAGGCGTCGGGGCTGTTGTTCTTCGCCTTTGCCGGGTACGCGCGGATCGCCACGCTGGGCGAGGAGGTACGGGACCCGGCCCGTACGATCCCGCGGGCTGTGCCCGTGGCGCTCGGTCTCGCGCTGCTGGTCTATGCGTGTGTGGCTGTCGCTGTCCTTTCCGTGCTGGGCCCTGTCGAGTTGGGCCGCGCGACGGCACCGCTCGCCGATGCCGCCCGGGCTGCGGGCGCGTCCTGGCTGGTGCCGGTGGTGCGGGCCGGCGCCGCGGTCGCGGCGCTCGGTTCTTTGCTCGCGCTGATTCTCGGCGTCTCCCGCACGACGCTGGCGATGGCCCGGGACGGCCATCTGCCGGGTGCACTGGCCGCCGTGCATCCGCGGTTCCAGGTGCCGCACCGCGCCGAACTGGCTGTGGGAGCCGTCGTCGCGGTGGTGGCGGCGACGGCGGACGTACGCGGGGCGATCGGCTTCTCGTCGTTCGGAGTGCTGTTGTACTACGCCATTGCCAACGTCTCGGCCTGGACGCTGAGTTCCCGCCGCGTGCGAGTGGTTGCCGGCTGCGGGCTGGTGGGCTGCCTGGTGCTGGCCTTCGCGCTGCCGCCGTCCTCGGTGGTGGCGGGAGCGGGGGTGATCGCGGGGGGCGCCGCACTGTACGCCCTGCGACGGAGAAGAGCTGCTGTCGGCTGACGCCGTACCGTGCACGGATTCAACAGGGTCACAGCACGTCGGGCGGCGGCGCCCTCCATGGTCCGGCGTCAGGCGAACGGGCGGTCCGTCGGGACGATTTCCCGGCCCAGGGGCATCAACGAGATCGGAATCATCTTGAAGTTGGCGACGCCGAACGGGATACCGATGATCGTGATGCACAGCGCGATCCCCGTGACGATGTGGCCCAGCGCGAGCCACCAGCCGGCGAGGACCAGCCACAGCACGTTGCCCACGCACGAGGGTGCCCCCGCGTCGCGGCGCTCCACAGTGGTGTAGCCGAAGGGCCACAGGGCATAGACACCGATCCGGAACGCGGCCAGGCCGAACGGGATGCCGATGATCGTGATGCACAGGATCAGGCCGGCCAGCATGTAGCCGAGGAAGAGCCAGAAGCCGCTCAGGATGAGCCAGATGACGTTCAGAATTGTCTTCACGGGCGATGACCTGCCATCTGTTCAAGGCGGGCGATACGTTCCGCCATGGGCGGGTGGGTGGAGAACATCTTGGAGAGACCACGACCCGGTCCGAACGGGTTGGCGATCATCATATGGCTTGCCGTCTCCAGGCGCGGCTCGGGAGGCAGCGGCAACTGCTTGGTGCCCGCGTCCAACTTGCGCAGCGCGCTCGCGAGTGCGAGCGGGTCGCCGGTGAGCTGGGCGCCCGAAGCATCGGCCTCGTACTCCCGCGAGCGGCTGACGGCGAGCTGGATCAGGGACGCCGCCAGCGGGCCCAGAATCATGATCAGCAACATGCCGAGCAGGCCCGGTCCGTCGTCGTCGTCCGAACGGCCGATGGGAATCAGCCAGGCGAAGTTCACCAGGAACATGATCACCGAGGCGAGGGCTCCTGCGACCGAGGAGATGAGGATGTCGCGGTTGTAGACATGGCTGAGCTCGTGACCGATGACTCCGCGCAGCTCGCGCTCGTCCAGGATCCGCATGATGCCCTCGGTGCAGCACACCGCCGCGTTGCGCGGATTGCGGCCGGTGGCGAAGGCGTTGGGCGCCTGGGTCGGCGAGATGTACAGCCGGGGCATGGGCTGGCGGGCGTCGGTGGAGAGCTCGCGGACGATGCGGTAGAGCGCCGGCGCCTCGAACTCGCTGACGGGACGTGCGCGCATGGCCCGCAGGGCCAGCTTGTCGCTGTTCCAGTAGGCGTACGCGTTCGTACCGAGTGCCACGACAAGCGCGACGATCAGCCCCGTACGGCCGAAGAAGCTGCCGATGAGGAGGATGAGTGCGGACAGTCCGCCGAGGAGTACGGCGGTCCTCAGCCCGTTGTGCCGGCGGTGCACGGTACGCCCTCCAAATGGTGCGGCAGGGGAACCCTTTGCGTGGTGCTCCACTTTCCAGTGGACCCTTCTGTACTGGTCAACGCCAGGCGAAGGACGCTGGTTCCCTTGCCCGCCCGACCCTGGACTGGGCCGTTCGGGTGAGCGGGCCGCGAGGACTCAGAACAGGCTGTTCGCCGCGAAACGCAGTACCAGCTGGGGATAGCCGGACAGGACGACACCGGCCGCGGCCGTCAGGGCGATGGCGACGGTGACCGGGGCGGGCGCACGCCGTCGGGCGGGCGGCTGCGGTTCCGCGTCCTGTTCCGCCCCGGCGGGCTGCGGGGCGCGGAAGAGGATCGCCGTCCACTTCAGGTAGTAGTACAGAGCGATCACGACATTGACGCCCATGATCACGGCGAGCCAGCCGAGTCCCGCTTCCACCGCCGACGAGAAGACGGTGACCTTCGCGAACAGACCGATGATGCCTGGCGGCAGACCCGCCAGGCTGAGCAGGAAGAAGCCCATGGCCAGGGCGGTCAGCGGGCGGGTGGCGTACAGGCCGCGGTAGTCGGCGATCCGGTTCAGCGGGTGTGTACGGGCGACGAGCGCCGCCACCGCGAAGGCGCCCAGGTTCACGACGCCGTACATGAGGGCGTACGCGACCGTCGCGCCGATCTGGTCGTCGCTGGTGTACGCGGCGGCAGCGATCGGCACCAGGAGGTATCCGGCCTGCCCCACGGAGGACCAGGCCAGCAGCCGGACCGCGCTCCACTCCCGGGTGGCCGACTGGCGCAGCGCCGCGACATTGCCGGCCGTCATGGTGGCGGCGGCAAGCACGGCCATCGCCGGGCCCCAGATGTCGGCGTAGGCGGGGAACGCGACGACAGTCACCAGGATGAGGCCGGTGAAGCCGACCGCTTTCCCGACGACGGAGAGATAGCCGGCGATCGGCAGCGGCGCGCCCACATAGGTGTCCGGCACCCAGAAGTGGAAGGGGACTGCTGCCGTCTTGAACGCGAAGCCTACGAGGGTGAGCACCACGCCCGCCTTGACGAGCGTGTCGAGCTGACCGGGTACGTCCTGCAGCTCCGCGGCGATCTGTGTGAGGTGCAACGTGCCCGTCGCGGCGTACACGAAGCTGACGCCGAGCAGCGTCACGGCGGTCGCGGTGACGGAGGAGAGGAAGAACTTCAGGGCGGCTTCGCTGGAGAGCCGGTCGCCGCGCCGCAGGCCCACCAGCGCGAAGGCGGGCAGGGAGGCGACTTCGAGCGCGACGACGAGGGTGGCGAGGTCGCGGGAGGCGGGCAGCAGGGCCGCCCCGGCGGCGGACGACAACAGCAGGAACCAGAACTCTCCTGCCGGAAGCTTCCTGCGGGTGTCGGTGAGGGAGAGCAGGGCGGTCAGCAGCGCTCCGCCGAGCACCAGGAACTGGATGACCAGCGTGAAGTGGTCGGCGGTGTAGCTGCAGGCATCGGGGGCGGTCGTCAGACAGAACGTCTCCCGGTCGCCCTTGCGCAGGGGTACGAGGGAGACGAGTGCGGCGGCGAGACCGGCGAGCGCGACGGCGCCCAGCAGCGGTTTGCGCTCCTCGGCGACGAAGAGGTCGGCGACCAGGATCACGAGCGCGACCACCGCGGTGATGGTGGGCGGCGCGATGGCGAGCCAGTCGACGGACTGGACGAGGCTGGCGACGCTGTCGGCTGCCACGGTCACGACTTGCCTCCTGCGAGGAGCTTCTGCACGGCCGGGTTCGTGAGGCCGAGGAGAACCGCGGGCCACAGTCCGGCGAGAACGGTGAGTGCCACCAGCGGGCTCCAGGCGGCGAATTCGTAGGCCTGGACATCGGCGACCTTCGGGGCGGCGGCCGTCCCCTTCTCGTCCGCCGCTTCGATTGCGTGCGCCGCCCGGGCCGCGGGCAGTGCGCCCATGCAGACGCGGCGCACGACGACGAGCAGATACGCGGCGGTGAGCAGGGTGCCGAAGGCGCCGATCGTCATGAAGGTGAGGAACGCCGGGCGGCTCAGACCCTCGGCAGGGTCGAACGCGCCGAACAGCGCGAGCATCTCACCCCAGAAGCCGGCGAGACCGGGCAGTCCGAGCGAGGCGACGGCGGCGAATGCGAGCAGGGCGCCCAGGCGCGGGGCGCGGCCGTACAGGGCGGCTCCGGTGGCCCCGGCGAGGGTGTCCAGATCGGAGCTGCCGTAACGGTCCTTGACCGCTCCGACCAGGAAGAAAAGCAGGCCGGTGATCAGGCCGTGGGCGATGTTGGCGAACAGCGCGCCGTTGACGCCGGTCGGGGTCATCGTCGCGATGCCGAGCAGGACGAAGCCCATGTGGCCGACCGAGGAGTACGCGATCAGACGCTTGAGGTCGCCGCCGGCGCCCTGCTTGGCGAGAGCGAGGCAGGCCAGAGATCCGTAGATGATGCCGACGACGGCGAACGCGGCGAGATACGGGGCGAAGATCTGCATGCCGTCGGGTGCGATCGGAATGACGATACGGACGAAACCGTACGTACCCATCTTCAGCAGAACGCCGGCGAGGAGCACCGAGCCGACCGTCGGTGCGGCGGTGTGGGCGTCGGGCAGCCACGTGTGCAGCGGCCACATCGGGGTCTTGACCGCGAGGCCGATCCCGATCGCCAGAACGGCGATGACCTGCACGGATGTGGTCAGATCGCGGCCGTTGTCAGTGGCGAGTGCCACCATGTCGAAGGTGCCGGTCTTCAGCCCGATCAGCAGCAGGCCGAGCAGCATGACGACCGAGCCGAGCAGTGTGTAGAGGATGAACTTCCAGGCGGCGGGCTGCCTCTCCTCGCCGCCCCAGCGGGCGATGAGGAAGTACATCGGGATGAGCACCACCTCGAAGGCCAGGAAGAACAGCAGCAGATCGAGGACGGCGAAGGTCGCGAGGGTGCCGGACTCCAGGACGAGCAGCAGAGCGACGAATGCCTTCGGGGACGGGCCGGAGGGCATCTTGAAGTAGCTGTAGAGCGCGCAGAGGAAGGTCAGCAACGCCGTCAGGACCACAAGAGGGAGCGAAATGCCGTCGACACCGAAGTGGATGCGCACATCGAGTGCGGGGATCCAGCTGATGTCGGTCGTGGCCTGCATCTTCGACGGGCTGTCATGGTCGAAGCCGAGGGCCAGCACGACCGCGGCGACCAGAATCGCGCCGGTGACCGTCACGCCGTGGCGCAGCACGGCCTGCTCGGGGCTGCTGCCGCGCAGCCCGGGCGGGGCGGGCAGCAGTGCGGCGGCGGCGCCGATGAGCGGGCCGACGACGATGAACGCGAGAAGGAACTGCATCACGGACTCGCTGATATCGATCACGGCTCACGACCCCGCGTTGACGTTGGACAGGACGACGGCGGCGATGGCCAGCACGACCGTGCCCGCGAGCAGCACGCTCAGGTAGGTCTGCACATTGCCGGTCTGGGCGCGGCGCACGGCGGCACCCAGCCAGCGGGCCCCGGTGCCCGAGCCGCGTACATACGTGTCGACGACCTCGCGGTCGAGGAAGCGGACGAGCTCGGCGGCCGCGCGCACGGGGCGCACGAACAGGGCGGAGTAGAGGGCGTCCACATGGAACCCGGCGGCGGCGTGGCGGTGGAGCGGGCCGAGCAGCAGCCGGGCGGGGTCGTACGGGGCCGCCGCAGGGTGCGGCAGGTGGAGCGCCTCCGCCTCGACCAGCGCCGGCTCGGCGTCGGGGTGGGCCACGACGACGGGGGCGACGGCCGGACCGGTCCGAGCGCGTGCGGCGAGGGCTGTCATGTGCTGCCAGGTGGCGTAGGTGATCAGCCCGCCGACGAGGGCGACGCCGGTGCCGAGCACGGCGGTGGTGAGTGTGGGGGCGAGGTCGTTGCCGTCGAACCAGCGGGGCAGGCGGCCGATGGTCAGGCCGAAGGCGAGCGACGGTACGGCGAGCACCCAGAGCACGGTGGTCATGGCAAGGGGCTGGCGACCGTGGTCGGGGGCCTCGGCGCCACGGCCCCGGAAGGTGAGCAGCCACAGCCGCATCGCATAAGCGGCCGTGAGCAGCGCCGTGAGCAGGCCGGAGACGAGCACCGCCCAGCCGGCTGCCGCGGGTGCGATGTCGGAGTCGCCGAGAGCGGTGTGTTCGGCGGCCACCAGAACTGCTTCCTTGGAGAAGAAGCCGGCGAAGGGAGGGATGGCAGCGAGCGCGAGCAGGGCGATCGTCATCGTCCAGTACGCGTCGGGGATGCGCCGGGCGAGGCCGCTCATGCGGGACATGGCGGCGAGCGAGTTGGTGCCGGCGGCGTGGATGATCACGCCCGCGGCGAGGAAGAGCAATGCCTTGAAGGCGCCGTGGGACAGGAGGTGGAAGAGGGCCGCGCCGCGGTCGCCGACGGCGAGAGCACCGGACATGTAGCCGAGCTGGCCGATGGTCGAGTAGGCGAGGACGCGCTTGATGTCGTCCTGGGCGAGGGCGGCGAGCGCCGAGCCGACCATCGTGATCGCGGCCATCACCGCGAGGACGATCAGGGCCGCCGCGGAGGCGGCGAAGACGGGAAGGAGCCGGGCCACGAAGTAGATACCGGCCGCGACCATCGTCGCGGCGTGGATCAGCGCGGAGACGGGGGTGGGACCCGCCATCGCGTCGGGCAGCCAGGTGTGCAGCGGGAACTGCGCCGACTTGCCCGCCACACCTGCGAGGAGCAGGAGCGCGATCAGGGTGGGGTGCTCGATGCTGTCGGCCGCGACCGCGCCGAGGATCCCGCGGATGTTGAACGTGCCGGCGTCGGCCGCGAGCGCGAACAGGCCGATCAGGAAGGGGACATCACCGAGCTTGGTGACCAGGAACGCCTTGAGGGAGGCGGCGCGCGCCTCGGGCGTCTCCCAGTAGTGGCCGACAAGGAAGTACGAGCAGATGCCCATGATCTCCCAGCCGACCAGCAGCACCATCAGGTCGCCGGAGTAGACGACGAGCAGCATCGCGGAGGTGAACAGGGAGACCAGTGCCGCGTAGGAGGGGTAGCGCGGGTCGTCGCGCAGGTAGGCCGTCGAGTAGATCTGCACGCAGGACGCGACGATGCCGACGAGGACTGCGGTGAGGGCGGCGAAGCCGTCGATGTACAGGGCCAGGTCGATCGGGACCGAGCCGGTGGGGGTGAGTTCGGTCGAGGCGTCGATGGCGCGGCCGCCCCCCTGGCGTACCGCGACGACGATCGCGAGCGCGGCCGCGGTCAGCGCGGGCAGCACTGCGAGGGGGCGTACGAACCCGGGGGCGGTGCGGCCGAGCAGCAGTCCGTCGACAGCGCCGAGAAACGGAAGGAGGGGAACGAGGACGGCGAGGGTCGTGGTGGTCACGCGGTGGCCTCGGCCTTCTCCTCGCGGTCTGCGGGTGTGTCGCCGTCCGCCGTCTCCGCGGTGTCACGGAGCCGGTCGACGTCCGAGGTGCCGCGGTTGCGGTAGACCATCAGGACGATCGCCAGACCGATGCCGATCTCCGCGGCGGCGATGGCGATGGTGAAAAGGGTGAGCGCCTGGCCGGCGTGCACGGTGTCGCGCAGCCAGACGTCGAAGGCGACCAGGTTGAGGTTGACGGCGTTGAGCATCAGCTCGACGGACATCAGGACGAGGATCGCGTTGCGCCGGGCGAGCACCCCGTACAGCCCGACGCTGAACAGCAGGACGGCGAGCACAGCGGGATAGGCGAGGTGCATCAGCTCTCCCCCTCTCGTCCCGTACCGGACCCCTCAGGGTCCTTGCGGGACAGGACGATCGCGCCGACGAGCGCGGCGAGCAGCAGGACGGAGAGCGCCTCGAACGGCAGGACCCAGTGCCGGAACAGGATCTCGCCGGACACCTTGGTGGAGCCCAGGGGTGCTCCGTCCAGGTCGATCCAGGTCGTACGGAACGCGTCGACGACGACCCAGACCAGTGCGGCCGCGGCCGTGAGGGCCACCCCCAGGGCGACCCAGCGGTTGCCGGAATCGGCGTCCGGGGAGCGGCCGATGGGGGCCTTGGTGAGCATCAGCCCGAAGAGAAGGAGGACGACCACGGAGCCGACGTAGATCAGGACCTGCACCCAGGCGATGAACTCCGCCGTGAGCAGGAGGTACTCGACGGCGATCCCGCCGAGCGCCACGACCAGCCAGAGGGCGGCATGCACCAGCTGTTTGGTCGTGACGGTGATGACCGCCGCGCCGAGGGTGGCGATGCCGACGAGCAGGAAGGCGATCTCGACGCCGGTCGGGGAGAGGAAGCCGTGCGACACGGCTGCGGCGAGCGTCATGCCGAGCCCCCCTCGCCCGACGCGGGGCCGCTGCCGCCTGCAGGCGGCGTGGCTCCAGGGGCGGGCGGGGTCGCTTCACCAGCCGGCTCCTCGGCGGCGAGTTGCTCGGCGGCGAGCTTCTCGGCCGCCTTGCGGGCCGCGGCGATCTCCTTCGGCTCCTCGGCGCCGGGGTCGAGCGCGGGCGGGGCCGGGACCGTCCACATCCACTCACGGAGCTTGTCGCGCTCGTGGGTGAGTTCGTGGATGTCCGTCTCCGCGTACTCGAACTCCGGGGACCAGAACAGCGCGTCGAAAGGACAGACCTCGATACAGATACCGCAGTACATGCACAGCGAGAAGTCGATGGCGAAGCGGTCGAGGACGTTGCGGCTGCGCTCCCGGCCACCGGGGGCGGCAGCGGGCATCGTCTCCTTGTGGGAGTCGATGTAGATGCACCAGTCCGGGCACTCACGGGCGCAGAGCATGCAGACCGTGCAGTTCTCCTCGAACAGGCCGATCACGCCGCGGGTGCGGGGCGGAAGTTCGGGCAGGACGTCCGGGTACTGCTGGGTGACGGTCTTCTTCGTCATCGTCCGCAGGGTGACGGCCAGGCCCTTGGCCAGGCCGGATCCGGGGATCGGAGCCATGTCTATATCACCACCTTGACGACGCCGGTGAGGGCGATCTGGGCGAGGGCGAGCGGGACGAGCGTCGTCCAGGCCAGCTTCTGCAGCTGGTCCTCGCGCATCCGGGGATAGGTGACGCGCAGCCAGATGACGATGAAGGCGAGTACGGCCGACTTGAGCAGGGTCCACACCCAGCCGAGGCCCTCGGCCCCGAACGGGCCGTGCCAGCCGCCCAGGAAGAGCACGGTGGTCAGACCGCACAGGACGACGATGCCCGCGTACTCGGCGAGCAGGAACAGCGCGAAGCGCAGGCCGGTGTACTCGGTGTACGCGCCGAAGATGATCTCGGAGTCGGCGACCGGCATGTCGAAGGGCGGGCGCTGCAGTTCGGCGAGGCCGGCCACGAAGAAGACGATGGCGCCCACGATCTGCCAGGGCAGCCACCACCACTCGAAGGCGTTGAGGATGCCGGGGAGCGAGACCGTGCCGGCCGCCATCGCGACCGAGGCGGCGGTGAGCAGCATGGGCAGCTCGTACGCCAGCAGCTGGGCGGCGGTGCGCAGCCCGCCGAGAAGGGAGAACTTGTTGGCCGAGGCCCAGCCCGCCATCAGCGAGCCGAGCACCCCGACGCCCATGACCGCGAGCACGAAGAAGATGCCGGCGTCGACCACCTGACCGACCGCGCCCTCGCTCGGGCCGATCGGGATCGCGACCAGTACGAGGAGGTACGGAAGAAGGGCGACGGCAGGCGCGAGTTGGAAGATGCGGCGGTCGGCGGCGGCCGGAACCACGTCCTCCTTCTGCGCGAACTTCACGCCGTCGGCGACGAGCTGGGCCCAGCCGTGGAAGCCGCCCGCGTACATGGGGCCGAGGCGGCCCTGCATATGGGCCATCACCTTGTGCTCGGTCTGCCCGATGACCAGGGGGAAGACCATGAACACGGCAAAGACGACGAGAAGCCGGAAGGCGACGTCGAGAGCGTCGTTCACGCGGGGTCGCCTCCATCGGGTCGGTTCGGCTCGTCGGTGTCGGATCCCGGGTCGCCGGATCCGTCCGTGGACCCGGCCTGTGGCGGCCGGGGGGCTCCGGGCTCCGGCGCGGACGCGGCATCCGGCTCGGAGGCTGCGTCCGGCTCGGGCGCGGTCTCCCGTGCAGGGGCGGGCTCGGGGGCCGGGCCCGGCTCGGGTGCCGGCGCAGGTACGGCTTCCGGCGCGCCGCCCTCGGGGGCGGGCTCCCGCTCCGGACCGGGCGCTGCCTGCGGCTCAGCCGGCTCCGGCGCGGTCTGCCCGTCGTCGAATGCCGGGCGGGCGTGGTGCCAGGGGGCGTCGGAGCTGCGCGGGCGCGACGGCGAGGGCGGTGCGGCTTCCTGGTCAGCGACCGGCTGTGGCTCATCCGTCCGGCGCACGCTCGCCGAGCCCTCGCCGGCGCTGCGGGTACGGCGCGGGCCGGCGGATGCCGACGGTTCCGGCGATGACGGGGCTTCGGGTGCCGACGGGGCTTCCGGGGTCGTCTGGGACGCCGAGCCCTCGCTCACGCTCCGGGCGCGACGCGGGCGGGGTTCCGCCGTAGCGGCCGTCTGGGCAGCGGCCTGGGAGGCCGAGCCTTCCGAGACGCTCCGGGCGCGGCGCGGTGGGCGCTCCCCGGCTGCACCGGCACCGGCACCGGCACCGGCACCGGCAGCGGCTGCCCGCGGGGTGCGGGCGGGGCGGGCGGGAGCCGGCGGGAGCTGGCCCTTGAGCGGTCCCCATTCGTTCGGATCCGGCACGCCGGGAGGCAGCATCTGGCGGCGCTTGGGCCCACCGTGCTCGGACTCCCCCGGCTCCTTCGCGCCCGGCCAGGCCTTCGCGACCCGTGCGGCGAGCACGAAGTCCTTGCGCAGCGGATGTCCCTCGAAGCCCTCGGGCAGCAGAAGGGGCACCAGATGCGGGTGGTCGGTGAAGGTGACGCCGAACATCTCGTAGGTCTCGCGCTCGTGCCAGCTCGCGCCCGCGTAGACAGCGACAGCCGACGGCAGCGAGGCGGCTTCGTGCGCAACCGTGGTGCGCAGCAGCAGCCGGCGGACCGTACGGCCCTCCAGGGCGACGACATGGGCGCAGATCCGGAACCCGGTGCCCGGCTCGTCGACCGCGCTGAGCCAGTCGAAATAGGTGCAGCCCAGCTTGTCGCGGGCGATCTCCAGGGCCGCGATCCAGCTGCCGGAGGGGACGTCGACCGTGAGGAGGTCGTAGGCGTGCTCGGCCGTGGCCTCCTCGCCGAAGATCTCGGTGACGGCGTCCGGAAGCCGGTCGTACTGAGAGGTCTCGTGCCGAGAGGGCTCATGCTGAGCGGTCACTGTCCGCCCTCCCCTGCGCCGGGCGCGGGCGGCGGGGTGACCAGGCCGCTCTGGAGCGCGGCCGCGGACGGACGGGCGCCGCCATGTCCGTAACGCTCACCCAGCGACTCGCGCGCGATCTTCTCCTGCAGCTTGAGAATGCCCTGGAGCAGCGCCTCGGGCCGGGGTGGGCAACCGGGGACGTAGACATCGACCGGGATGATCTGGTCGACGCCCTTGGTCACGGAGTACGAGTCCCAGTACGGGCCGCCGCAGTTGGAACAGGCGCCGAAGGAGATCACGTACTTCGGCTCGGGCATCTGTTCGTACAGGCGCTTCACCGCCGGCGCCATCTTGTCCGTCACGGTGCCCGAGACGATCATCAGGTCCGCCTGACGCGGGCCGGGCGCGAAGGGGATCACACCGAGCCGGATGAAGTCGTGGCGGGCCATCGACGCCGCGATGAACTCGATGGCGCAGCAGGCGAGTCCGAAGTTGAAGACCCACAGGCTGTAGCGGCGGCCCCAGTTGAGGACCACCTTCATGGGCTCAGGTGCGAGCCTGGCCAGCGCGCCGAGCCTCTTCGGCTCGGGCAGCAGCTGGGGCTCGGGGGTCACGTCCATGTCAGGACGCCCTTCTTCCATGCGTAGAGCAGGCCCACGGCCAGGAAGCCGAGGAAGAGGAACATCTCCACGAGCGTCGTCGCCCCGTACCCGGGCGCGGCAAAGATCGTCGCCCACGGGAAGAGGAAGATCGAGTCGACCGCGAAGATCACGTAGAGGAAGGAGTAGATGTAGTAGCGGACCTGGGTGTGCGCCCAGCCCTCGCCCACGGGGTCCACTCCGCACTCGTATGTCAGGAGCTTCTCCGGCGTCGGCACCACGGGGCGCAGCAGCCGGCCGGCTCCGAAGGCCACGGCGACGAAGAGCACGCCGATGACCGCGAGCAGTCCGACGACCGAGTAACTCTGGAAGTAGTCCGCCGCGAGCACGACCACGGTCGTTTCCGGCACGTCCGCCCCTCGCTCCCTGACCTCGTTCGCCCTGTCGTCTGTTCGACGATCTGTACGCACGGGAGTCTAGGCCCTGCTAAAGAGGGTGTAAGAGCCGTGTCACACATCGGACGGCCATCGAGCGGGCGCCGACCCCTCCTCGACCGGTCGCCGACCGCGCAACGGGTGGGGTTATCCCTACCACTTACCACCAATGGACCCCATGGCGTGCGGACGTCCGGCCCGGCAGGCTGACCCCATGACCGCGAGCGACACCGCCCCCGACAGCCACGACGTACCCGACCGGCCGCCGCCCGCGCGCCTCGCCTTCGACCGGTCGACCTGGAAAGAGATCGCGCATCTGCTGGCCAACCTGCCGGCGTCGCTGGTCGGCTTCGTCTACGTGACCGTCGTGATCTTCGCGGGCGCCGGGCTGTCGGTCACCGTGGTCGGTCTGCCCGTGCTCGCCGGCGGACTGGTCGGTGCCCGGGCGATCGGCCGGGCGGAGCGGGCGCGGGCCCGTGCCCTGCTGGGGGTACGGGTGGACGAGCCCAGCCCGCTGCACGGCCGCGGCGGCGCCGACGGCCTGCTCCACCGGCTGTGGTCGCAGCTCAAGGACCCGGTGGCCTGGCGCACGGTGCTGTACTCGTTCATCCGCCTGCCGTGGGGCGTTCTCACCTTCACCGTCACATTCGTGGGCCTGTTCGTCCTGTGGCCGGTGCTCCCCTTCATCGCGCGCGGCCTGGCCAACGCCGACCGGGCCATGGTGCGCGGCCTGCTGTGCCCGTCCGACGACCTGGAGCGGCGGATCGCCGAACTGGAGTCGGACCGGGGCGTGGTCGTCGACACGGCCGCCGCGGACCTGCGCCGTATCGAACGCGATCTGCACGACGGGGCCCAGGCCCGCCTGGTCGCCCTCGCGATGGGTCTGGGCCTGGCCAAGGAGAAGCTGCTCGAGGACCCGGACGCCGCGGCGGCGATGGTCGACGAGGCGCACGGCGAAGTGAAGCTCGCGCTCCAGGAGCTGCGTGACCTCGCCCGCGGCATCCACCCCGCCGTCCTCACCGACCGGGGCCTCGACGCCGCACTCTCCGCCGTCGCCTCCCGCTGTACGGCGCCGGTGACGGTGACCGTCGATCTTCGGACGCGTCCGGCGGCGGCGATCGAGGGCATCGCGTACTTCACCGTGTCCGAGCTGCTGCAGAACGTCAGCAAGCACGCCCGGGCGACCAGGGCCTCCGTGGACGTATGGCGCTCCGACAACCGGCTGATGCTCCAGGTCGTGGACGACGGCCGCGGCGGCGCCGGGTTGGACGGCGGCACCGGCATGTCCGGGCTCGCGGACCGGCTGGACGCGGTGGACGGACTCTTCGCGCTGCACTCACCGGTGGGCGGCCCGACGACGGTCACGGCGGAGCTGCCGTGGCGGGAGCGCGCCACCGGCTGACCGGCTCGGCGGTCGGTCGCCGGCCTTGCCCGCCGCCCACCGCCGCCCGCTCACCGCCGCCCGCCTGCAGTCCCCGCCCGCAGTCCGGCGCCACGCGCCGCCCGCCGACCGCACCGGCACGCGACACGCCGTTCGGTTGCGCGCGCGCCCGCCGTCCCGCGCCGCGCGTCTCCGGGAGCCGGACCCGCACGCTTCCCGTGCCCCGGCGCCCCCCTTCGCGGGGAGACAACCCGCTGGGCAGGGCGAGCACCACCCCCCGCCGGGTAGGGAAAACCCCCGCCCAAGACGGATACCGACCTCATGGTGCGCGGCGGGCCGGCCACGGGAGTCTTGGGACATGACAGCCCGCATACACCGGAACGGACGACGTCAATGGCCATGAACCACGGGTACGGACACGGAAGCGGATACGCACCGGAGCCCCGGACCCGCCGCCTCCCGCCCCTCCTGCGCGCACCCGTCGAGGGCCGCACCTGGCGCGAGTTCGGCTATCTGATGCTCAGCCTCCCCATCAGCGTCGCCGCCTTCAGTTTCGCCGTCACCGTGACCTCACTCGGCGCCGGACTGCTCATCACCTTCCTCGGCATCCCGGTCCTCGCCGCCGGCCTGGCCGCCCTGCGCGGCTACGGCGCCCTGGAGCGTGCCCGCGCCCGCGCCCTGCTCGGCCTGGAGGTGGCCGACCCGGCGCCGGTGAGTGCCCGTGGCCGGGGCGGCAGGCCGAGCATGATGGGCTGGATCGGCGGCGTTCTGAGGAGCGGGGTGTCCTGGCGGCATCTGGTCTACTCCGTCGTCCACTTCCCCTGGGCCGTGTTCGCCTTCTGCGTGTCCTTGACGCTGTGGGTATCGGCCTGGGGATGTCTGCTCTACCCGCTGTGGCAGTGGGTCCTCCCGGTGTACGCCGGCCAGGACGGCATCCAGCTGTACGGCGACCGCACCCACGCCTTCTACCTCGACTCCCCCTTCGAGATCGCCGCGACCAGCGTCATCGGGCTGATATTCACCCTGATCACGCCGTGGATCATGCGCGGGATGACGAGCGTGGACCGTCTGCTGGTGGCCGGCCTGCTGGGGCCGTCACGGCTCGCCACCCGCGTCGTGGAGCTGGAGTCGGACCGGGGCGTGGTCGTCGACACGGCCGCCGCGGACCTGCGCCGTATCGAACGCGATCTGCACGACGGGGCCCAGGCCCGCCTGGTCGCCCTCGCCATGGATCTGGGTCTGGCCAAGGACAAAATGACACAGGATCCGCAGGCGGCTGCCCGGATGGTGGACGAGGCGCACGGCGAGGTGAAGGTGGCGCTCCAGGAGCTGCGCGACCTCGCCCGCGGCATCCACCCCGCCGTCCTCACCGACCGGGGCCTCGACGCCGCACTCTCCGCCGTCGCCTCCCGCTGTACGGCGCCGGTGACGGTGACCGTCGATCTTCGGACGCGTCCGGCGGCGGCGATCGAGGGCATCGCGTACTTCACCGTGTCCGAGCTGCTGCAGAACGTCAGCAAGCACGCCCGGGCGACCAGGGCCTCCGTGGACGTATGGCGCTCCGACAACCGGCTGATGCTCCAGGTCGTGGACGACGGACGCGGCGGCGCGGACGTCACGGCGGGCAGCGGCCTGGCCGGGCTCACCGGACGCCTGGACGCGGTGGACGGCGTCCTGGCCGTGGACTCCCCGGCCGGCGGCCCGACAACGGTGACCGCCGAGCTCCCCTGGCGCGGCTGATCCCCCGCGCCCCCGGGCACAGCCGCCCCGGCCCCCGGACACCGCGGATCAACCTCCGGCCCTGATCCCGCGTCCCCCGTAAAGACACCGTCCGCCCCGCGCATGGCCCGGACCTCGGCCCGGGCGCCGGCCCGAGCTGGAATGCTGGGCGCACGGGCCCACCGGGCACGCGGGGGACACATATCGACAGGGGGCGCGAGCGCAGTGGAGGACAGGGTGCGGGTGGTCATCGCCGAGGACTCGGTACTGCTTCGGGAGGGACTGACCCGGCTGCTGACCGACCGCGGCCACGACGTCGTGGCCGGCGTGGGGGACGCGGAGGCGCTGATCAGGACGATCGGCGAGCTGGCCGCACAGGACGCACTGCCGGACGTCGTCGTCGCCGACGTCCGCATGCCGCCCACCCATACGGACGAAGGTGTGCGGGCCGCCGTACAGCTGCGCCGCGAGCACCCCGGGATCGGCGTGCTGGTCCTGTCCCAGTACGTCGAGGAGCGGTACGCCACCGAACTGCTCGCCGACAGCAGCCGCGGCGTGGGCTATCTGCTC
Source organism: Streptomyces sp. NBC_00390 (assembly GCF_036057275.1). NCBI lineage: Bacteria > Bacillati > Actinomycetota > Actinomycetes > Kitasatosporales > Streptomycetaceae > Streptomyces > Streptomyces sp. NBC_00390. Next base: position 3,553,628 of record NZ_CP107945.1, read on the forward strand.
AAGGACCGGGTGGCCGAGGTCCGCGAATTCGTGGACGCTGTGGTGCGGGTGGCCCGCGGCGGTACCGCGCTGGACCCCGAGGTCGTCGCCCAGCTGCTGGGCCGCAGCCGTAAGCAGGACGTGCTGGCGGGTCTCACACCGCGGGAGCGCGAGGTGCTCGGCCTGATGGCGGAAGGCCGGACGAACTCGGCCGTCGCCAAGCAGCTCGTGGTCAGCGACGGCGCCGTCGAGAAGCATGTCAGCAACATCTTCCTGAAGCTGGGATTGTCCCCGAGTGAGGGGGATCATCGGCGTGTACTGGCGGTCCTGACCTACCTGAACTCGTAATCGACTGACAATGTGTCAGCTGTCGAGCGAAGCGGCAGCGTCAGAACCGAAGAATGAGTGGAGAGCGTCTTCATCAAGGGAACCCCGGGGGGCGAGCACGACATGGCAAACCAGGGCGCCGGAACTTCTCGGAAGGATGTCCGGCATATGAGCGGTCCGAGCAAGGCCACCCTTACAGCGACACTCGCGGACGTAGGGTGGCACTGGGGACGGCCGGTGGGCCGGCCGGGCCCGAGCAGCCGCCTCAAGGGAGGTCAAGTTCAGTGACGAGCCAGGTCAGCACCTCTGCCGAGCAGGCCGATGAGGCCAATGAGGCACTCGTCGGCGGGCAGCGCAAGCCCGCGGGCGAGAAGGAAGTCCGCCGACTCGACCGGGTGATCATCCGCTTCGCGGGTGACTCCGGTGACGGTATGCAGCTCACAGGTGACAGGTTCACCTCCGAGACGGCGGCGTTCGGAAACGACCTGTCGACGCTGCCGAACTTCCCGGCCGAGATCCGGGCCCCCGCCGGAACGCTGCCGGGGGTGTCCAGCTTCCAGCTGCACTTCGCCGACCACGACATCCTCACTCCGGGTGACGCACCGAACGTGCTGGTGGCGATGAACCCGGCTGCGCTGAAGGCGAACATCGCCGATGTGCCGCGCGGCGGCGAGATCATCGTCAACACCGACGAATTCGCCAAGCGGGCGATGGCGAAGGTGGGCTACGAGACCTCGCCCCTGGAGGACGGCTCGCTGGACGGGTACCACATCCACCCGGTGCCGCTGACGACACTGACGGTCGAGGCGCTCAAGGACTTCGGGCTCTCCCGCAAGGAGGCCGAGCGTTCGAAGAACATGTTCGCGCTCGGACTGCTGAGCTGGATGTACCACCGCCCCACCGAGGGCACCGAGAAGTTCCTGCGTACCAAGTTCGCGAAGAAGCCGAGCATCGCCGAGGCGAACATCGCGGCGTTCCGCGCGGGGTGGAACTTCGGCGAGACGACCGAGGACTTCGCGGTCTCGTACGAGGTCGCCCCGGCCAGTCAGGCCTTCCCCGCGGGCACGTACCGCAACATCTCCGGGAATCTGGCGCTGTCGTACGGCCTGATCGCCGCGAGCAAGCAGGCCGACCTGCCGCTCTACCTGGGCTCGTACCCCATCACCCCCGCCTCCGACATCCTGCACGAGCTGTCCAAGCACAAGAACTTCGGTGTGCGGACCTTCCAGGCCGAGGACGAGATCGCCGGTATCGGCGCGGCGCTGGGCGCGGCCTTCGGCGGCTCGCTCGCCGTCACCACCACCTCCGGCCCCGGTGTGGCGCTCAAGTCCGAGACGATCGGCCTCGCGGTGTCCCTGGAGCTTCCGCTGCTGGTCGTGGACATCCAGCGCGGCGGCCCGTCGACCGGCCTGCCGACCAAGACCGAGCAGGCGGATCTGCTGCAGGCCATGTACGGGCGCAACGGCGAGGCCCCGGTGCCGGTCGTGGCGCCGCGTACCCCGGCCGACTGCTTCGACGCGGCACTGGACGCGGCCCGGATCGCACTGGCCTACCGCACCCCGGTCTTCCTGCTCTCCGACGGCTACCTCGCCAACGGCTCCGAGCCGTGGCGGATCCCGGACATCGACGAACTACCTGATCTGCGGGTGCAGTTCGCGACCGGCCCCAACCACACACTGGCCGACGGCACCGAGGTGTTCTGGCCGTACAAGCGCGATCCCCAGACCCGTGCCCGCCCCTGGGCGGTGCCCGGCACACCGGGGCTGGAGCACCGTATCGGCGGCATCGAGAAGCAGGACGGCTCGGGGAACATCTCCTACGACCCGGCCAACCACGACCTGATGGTCCGTACCCGGCAGGCCAAGATCGACGGCATCCAGGTCCCGGACCTGGAGGTCGACGATCCGGCGGGCGCCACGACCCTGGTCCTCGGATGGGGTTCGACGTACGGGCCGATCACGGCCGCCGTGCGCCGGCTGCGCCAGGCCGGCATCCCCATCGCCCAGGCCCATCTACGCCACCTCAACCCGTTCCCGAGGAATCTCGGAGACGTTCTGGGGCGTTACGAGAAGGTAGTAGTGCCCGAGATGAACCTCGGCCAGCTCGCCACCCTGATCCGGGCGAGGTATCTGGTCGACGCTCACTCGTACAACCAGGTCAACGGCATGCCGTTCAAGGCCGAGCAGCTCGCCTCGGCCCTCAAGGAGGCCATCAATGACTGAGGCGCTCTCGCTGGTGCCCAAGGCCGAGGCCAAGCAGTCCATGAAGGACTTCAAGTCCGACCAGGAAGTGCGCTGGTGCCCCGGCTGCGGTGACTACGCGATCCTCGCCGCCGTGCAGGGGTTCATGCCCGAGCTCGGCCTGGCGAAGGAGAACATCGTCTTCGTCTCAGGCATCGGCTGCTCCTCCCGCTTCCCGTACTACATGAACACGTACGGGATGCACTCCATCCACGGCCGCGCCCCCGCCATCGCGACCGGCCTCGCCTCCTCGCGCCGCGACCTGTCCGTCTGGGTCGTCACCGGCGACGGCGACGCGCTCTCCATCGGCGGCAACCACCTCATCCACGCCCTGCGCCGCAATGTGAACCTGAAGATCCTGCTGTTCAACAACCGGATCTACGGCCTCACCAAGGGCCAGTACAGCCCCACGTCCGAGCTCGGCAAGATCACCAAGTCGACGCCCATGGGTTCGCTCGACGCTCCCTTCAACCCGGTCTCGCTCGCTCTCGGCGCCGAGGCGTCGTTCGTGGCCCGGACCGTCGACTCCGACCGCAAGCACCTCACCGAGGTGCTGCGCCAGGCAGCCGACCACCAGGGCACCGCGCTGGTGGAGATCTACCAGAACTGCAACATCTTCAACGACGGCGCCTTCGAGATCCTCAAGGACAAGGAGCAGGCCGAGAACGCCGTGGTCCGCCTGGAGCATGGACAGCCGATCCGTTTCGGCTCCGAGGGCGGCAAGGGCGTCCTGCGCGACGAACGGACCGGCGACCTCAAGGTGGTGCAGGTGACGCCCGAGAACGAGTCGCGGATCCTGGTCCACGACGCCCACAGCGCCTCCCCGACGACGGCGTTCGCACTCTCCCGCCTGGCCGACCCTGACACCCTGCACCAGACGCCCATCGGCGTCTTCCGCAGCGTCGAGCGGCCGGTCTACGACACCCTGATGGCCGACCAGCTCGACCTGGCCATCGAGCAGAACGGCAAGGGCGACCTGGCCGCGCTTCTCGCGGGCAACGACACCTGGACCGTCGTCGGCTGACGCCGCGTGATTCCGCCCGAAGGTCAGGAACGGTCGGCGTTCCTGGCCTTCGTCTCGTCTCAGGCGGTGCGCGCGGCCTGAACCGCGCCCACGCGCTATCCCTCGTTGCGCTGTTCCCTCCATGCGCTGTTCCCTCCATGCACTGTTCCCTCCATGCACTGTTCCCTCCATGCACTGTTCCCTCCATGCACTGTTCCCTCCATGCACTGTTCCCTCCATGCGCTGTTCCGTCCGGCCGCCGGCCCCCACACCTGCTCGGCGGCCTCCTTGCCGAGCCCGGCCACGGGCCGGACCGTCGCGCTCACCCGCGTACCGGCCGCCGCGCCCGCGACGGCGTCACTCGCACGCCCCGACAAGATCCGTCATGACCGTATGGCGATACGGGCATGACATCGGCCCTGTGTGCGGCGTACCTTCTTCGAGGTGACGCGCGCACGGTAGGAGGGTCAGTGAAGCCGCAGAACGAGCAGCGAACAGGGCTGTTGTACGGGATCGGCGCCTACGGCATGTGGGGTCTGGTCCCGCTCTTCTGGCCCCTGCTGAAGCCTTCCGGCGCGGTGGAGATCCTCGCCCACCGGATGGTGTGGTCACTGGTGGTCGTCGGCATCACGCTGCTGGCCCTCAAGCGGTGGGGCTGGATCCGCGACCTGCTGCGCCGGCCGCGCAAGCTCGGGCTCATCGCCGTCGCCGCGGCCGTGATCACCGTCAACTGGGGCGTCTACATCTGGGCCGTCAATGCGGGCCAGGTCGTCGAGGCGTCACTCGGCTACTTCATCAACCCGCTGGTCACCATCGCCATGGGCGTCCTGCTGCTGGGGGAACGCCTGCGCCCGGTGCAGTGGGCGGCGGTCGGCATCGGCTGCGCGGCCGTGCTGGTGCTGGCGATCGGCTACGGCCGGCTGCCGTGGATCTCGCTCACGCTCGCCTTCTCCTTCGCCACGTACGGTCTGGTCAAGAAGAAGGTCAACATCGGCGGACTCGAGTCACTGGCCGCCGAGACCGCGATCCAGTTCCTACCGGCACTCGCCTTCCTGGTCTGGCTGACCGCGGACGGCTCGGCCACCTTCGGCCTCCACGGCACGGGCCATGCCGCGCTGCTCGTCGCGACGGGTGTGGTGACGGCCGTGCCGCTGGTCTGCTTCGGTGCGGCGGCGATCCGGGTGCCGCTGTCCACGCTGGGGCTGCTGCAGTATCTGGCGCCGGTCTTCCAGTTCCTGCTGGGCGTCGTGTACTTCCGTGAGGCGATGCCGCCGGAGCGGTGGGCCGGGTTCGCGCTGGTGTGGCTGGCGCTGACCTGTCTGACCTGGGACGCGCTGCGCACGGCGCGGCGTACGAAGGCGAAGGCCCTGCGGCTGGCCGCGCAGGCGGAGGCGGCCGGGGCGAGTGCGGACGGGCCCGGTGCGGTCGCCGGCGCGGCAGTTGCTTCCACGACCGGTGCGGTGACGCGCCCGGAGCCGCAGGCCGAGACCACGGGCTGAGGGCCGCTCGGCCTCCCGGTGGGGCCGGTTGCGCCGGCTCGGGCACCGGGTTCCTTCCGGCGCTCCCCTCGGGCCCCATTCACCACCCCAACGGCTCAGTGCCCCCCGCGCACGCAGGCCGGGCCCCGATACCGGTGCTACGACCGGAGGAGCAGGCCCCGGTCACCCGGACCGAGGCCGCCGTGGAGTGGAGCGCCGGCGCCATGTCGCAACCCCTCGCACTGTCGATCGACTTCGGCCAGGGGATCACCGAGGCGTGGTCCGCGGTGGCCCGGTTCATTCCGAAGTTCATCGCGTTCCTGCTCATCCTGCTCATCGGCTGGTTCGTGGCCAAGATGATCTCCAAGGTCGCGGACCGGCTGCTGCGCCGCGTCGGCTTCGAGAAGCTCTCCGAACGCAGTGGTGTCGCCCGGACACTCGAAGGATCCCGGTACGACGCGACCGGGATCATCGTCAGGATCGTCCGTTACGCGATCCTGCTCATGGCTCTGCAGCTCGGCTTCGGGGTCTTCGGGCCCAACCCGGTCAGCGACATGATCGACGCGATCGTCGCCTGGCTGCCCAAGGCGATCGTCGCCTGCGTCATCGTCGTCGTGGCCATGGCCATCGCCCGGGCCGTGCGCGACATCGTCACCGGAGCGCTGGGCAACGCCTCGTACGCCAGGACCCTGGGGACCGCGGCCTGGGCCTTCGTCGTGGGCCTCGGGGTGATCGCGGCGCTCGGTCAGGCCGAGATCGCGACCTCCGTCACCGGCCCGGTACTCATCGCGGTGCTCGCCACGATCGCGGGCGTGGTGATCGTGGGGGTGGGCGGCGGGCTGATCCAGCCGATGCGGCACCGCTGGGAGCGGTGGCTGGCGATCGCCGAGTCGGAGGCGGGCCGTGGCCGGGTCACCGGGCCACCCTACGAACGAGGCCGCGCCGGACCGGCGGCGCGGCAGCCGCCGTACGATCGCGAACGCCCGCCTCGGGCGGCGGACCGGGAGCCCGGCACCGGGGGCGAGGAGGGACGGGGCGACGAAGAGCCCCCGGTTCTGGGGGACGGCCGCGATCCCATGTGAGCGCGGGCCGGAGGCCGGGGACCGGCGCCGATCGGGCCGCCCTCGCGGACGGGCCGGCGGACGGGGCCGACCGGCACCCGGGAATGACGTCCGCCGCCCGCTTCAGACGACCCCGAGCGCTTCCTTGACCTCGGCCGCCACCGCCTGCCAGTGGGCCCTGCGGCGCTCGCGCTCGTCCGCGTTCGCGAGATGCTCCTGGTGGAAGCGGAGCACGGCCCGCTCCCCGGACGCGGAGCGCCCGGCGGAGACCGCGACCTGGACGACGGTCGTGCCGTACGTCAGCCGGATCCGGTCACCGGGGCGGTAGCTGCGGATCTCGCCCGAGACACCGTCGGCCGTCCTGTAGGACTCCCCCGTCGCCGTCGGCAGCTCGACACCCTCGCCGAGCCAGAGCGCGACGCCCTCGGGACTCGCGATGAAGTCCCATACGGCGGACGGCGGCAGCGGGAGGGTACGGGACACACCGATCTCCCAGCCGGCGTCCTGGGTCAGCCCGACAGGCTTGCTGTTCATGGGGCTTCTCCGTTCCCCGAATTCGGTGCCGGTTCCGGTGTCGCTGTCGCTGTCGGCCCGGCGTGCGCGGTGGGTCCGCACCTTGCTGCGGTTGCCGCACCGTTCCATCGCGCACCAGCGGCGGCGGCCGGGGCGCGACGTATCGACGAACAGCAGAAAGCAGTCGTGCGCGCCGCATTCGCGGATGCGGCGCGCATACGGGCCGGTGAAGAGGTCGACCGCGTCGCGCGCGACGGTCGACAGCAACTGCTCCACGGTCGCGCCGGGGGCCCACTGCCAGGAACCGTCCGCGGCGACACGTGCCACGAGCGGGGCCTTCGCCGCCGCCTCGTTGACGGCTGCCAGATCGGCCGGGTCGAGGTCGCGGGCGTGGGCCCGGTCCGCGGTCATCCGGAACAGCGCGTTGCGCACCTCGCGTACGGCCGCCAGGTCCGCCTCCGCGACGGTCAGGTCCAGCCCGCCCGGCAGCCGGCTGGCCGCCACCCAGTCGTACAGGCCGGCCGGCTCCCCCAGCACTTCGTACCGTGCGAACGCCCCGGGCCCCCCGGTCGTCAGCAGCTCCAGGCACAGGGCTCCGGGGTCGAAGTGGTGCGGGCGGCCCTCCGGCGTGTGCAGGACCATTCCGGGCGTGTCCAATGCGACCTCCTACTGTAACCACTATAAATGGTTTCCATGACATTGCACTGGAAGCTCGTGATCGACGCGGCGGAACCGCACGCCCAGGCCGACTTCTGGGCCGGGGCCCTCGGCTATCTCGTCGAGGACAACAGCGCCCTGATCGACCAGCTCCTCGCGGACGGGGCGGCACCGCCCGAGGCCACGGTGGAATCGCACGGCCGCCGTGCCTGGCGCGATCTGGTCGCCGTCCGCCATCCGGACGACCCCTACGACCCGCAGAGCGGTATGGGCCTGGGCCGCCGCATCCTGTTCCAGCGCGTCCCGGAACCGAAGACCGTGAAGAACCGCCTCCATATCGACCTGCACTCGGCCCCGGGCAGCCGGCCGGCGGAGACGGCCCGCCTGGAGACCCTCGGGGCCACGGCCCTGCGGGAGGTGAAGGAGCCGGGCGGCGAGTGGGTGGTCATGGCGGACCCCGAGGGCAACGAGTTCTGCGTGCAGTAGGGCTTTCGCCGGGGCGGGCGAGCGGCCCGACGGCCCACAACGACCGGTCAGTGGCGTTCGCGTATCGAACGCCACTGACCGATTTACGCTCTTGACGGTGCGTCAGCATCTCGCTCACCATTCAGCACGCACAGCGCATCACAGCTCCAGCGCCCCGGGATCCGCCACCCCGGGGCGTCCTGCACGTTCCGTCCCATCCCCGTACGGAATCCGGAGCCCCCACATGAACCTCTCCGTTCCAAGACGCGCCGTCGCTGCCGCAGCATTCGCCCTGGCCGGGCTGCTCGCGTCCGTCGCGCCGGCCGCCGGCGCCGCACCGGCCCAGCCGGCCGCACCCGCGGACGCGCTCGCCGCACCCGACATACCGCTCGCCAACGTCAAGGCGCATCTCACCCAGCTCCAGTCGATCGCCACCGCCAACGGCGGCAACCGGGCGCACGGCCGGACCGGGTACAAGGCATCGCTGGACCATGTGAAGGCCAAGCTGGACGCGGCCGGATTCACCACCACCGTCCAGCAGTTCACCTCCAGCGGCGCCACCGGGTACAACCTGATCGCCGACTGGCCCGGCGGTGACGTCAACCAGACGCTGATGGCCGGAGCGCACCTCGACTCCGTCACCTCCGGTGCGGGCATCAACGACAACGGGTCGGGGTCCGCCGCCGTACTGGAGACCGCGCTCGCCGTCTCCCGCGCCCAGCTGCAGCCGACGAAGCATCTGCGCTTCGGCTGGTGGGGCGCGGAGGAGCTCGGACTGATCGGCTCGAAGTACTACGTCAACAACCTGCCGTCCGCCGAGCGTTCGAAGATCTCGGGCTATCTGAACTTCGACATGATCGGCTCACCGAACCCGGGCTACTTCGTCTACGACGACGACCCGACGATCGAGCAGACCTTCAAGGACTACTTCGCCGGCATCGGCGTCTCCACCGAGATCGAGACCGAGGGCGACGGGCGCTCCGACCACGCGTCCTTCAAGAACGTGGGCATACCCGTCGGCGGACTGTTCACCGGTGCGAGCCGCACGAAGTCCAGCGCCCAGGCCCAGAAGTGGGGCGGTACGGCCGGGCAGGCCTTCGACCGCTGCTACCACTCGTCCTGCGACAGCACGTCGAACATCAACGACACCGCCCTTGACCGCAACAGCGACGCGGTCGCCCACGCGATCTGGACCCTGTCGGCCGGAACGACGGTCCCGCCGGGTGACGTGTACGAGAACACGGCCGACGTGAGCATCCCGGACAACGGCACGGCCGTCACCTCCACCGCGGCCGTCACCGGCCGCACGGGCAACGCCCCGGCCACCCTCAAGGTCGGCGTCGACATCAAGCACACCTGGCGTGGTGACCTGGTCGTCGACCTGGTCGCGCCCGACGGCACCGCGTACCGGCTGAAGAACTCCAGCGGCAGCGACTCCGCCGACAACGTCATCGCCACCTACACGGTGAACGCCTCGAGCGAGGTGGCCAACGGCGACTGGAAGCTGCGCGTCCAGGACGTGGCCCAGTACGACACGGGCTACATCGACAGCTGGAAGCTCACCTTCTAGAGGCACACCGTCCAGGTCTCCCGGACGGGCGAGGACTGCCACCCCCCATCGACTGCATGCGTGTGCATATACTGCACACGCATGCAGTCACGTACGACGAGGGGGGAGATCTCCATGAACCGCAGGTTCCTGTTCCTGCTCGGCAGCAGCCGTGCCGACGGCAACACCGAGGCGCTGGCCAGGCTGGCCGCCGAGCAGCTGCCCGCCGGTGCCGACCAGCGCTGGCTGGACCTGACCGCCCATCCGCTGCCCGACTTCGTGGACCGGCGCCATGACGACGACAGCGGCTACCCCGCGCCCACCGGGCATGCAGCGACCCTGCTGGACGCCACCCTGGACGCGACCGACCTGGTCATCGCCTCGCCGCTGTACTGGTACTCCGTCTCCACCTCCACCAAGCGGTATCTCGACCACTGGTCGGGCTGGATGCGGGTCCCCGGCGTGGACTTCAAGCCGCGTATGGCCGGACGCACCCTGTGGGGCGTCAGCACGCTGGCCGACGCCGACCGGTCGGTGGCCGATCCGCTGGTCGGTACGCTGCGCAACACCGCCGCGTACCTGAAGATGCAGTGGGGCGGAGTGCTGCTCGGCAACGGCACCCGCCCTGGGGACATCCACCACGACGAGCAGGCCCTGACCGAGGCCAAGGAGTTCTTCCGGTCGGTGACCGTCACGCGGTGATGTCCTTGGCGGTGAAGCGCGCCCACGCCGCCGACCCGAACACCGCCGCGTACAGCCCCTGGAGACCGAGGTTCCTCAGCACCTCTTCCCCGTACAGCGGCTCCCGCATCAGGTCCGCGAAGGACAGCCAGTAGTGCGGGAAGAGGTACGGCTGGATCGCGTGCAGCTGCGGGATCGTGTTGAGGATCTGCACGGTGATCAGCAGCCCCACCGTCGTGGCCATCGCCGCGATACCGCTGCCGGTGAGGGTGGAGACGAACAGACCGAGCGCCGCGAAGCCGATCAGCGAGGCGGCCACGACGACCGCGATCGCGACGGCACGGGCCAGGCCCTCGCCGAAAGAGATCGTGGTGCCGGAGATCGTGGTGACCTCGCCGAGCGGGAAGAGCAGCGCCCCGACGGTGAGCGCGGACCCCGCCACCACCAGGGTCGCCACCAGGCAGAAGGCGCAGACGGCGGTGTACTTGGCGAGCAGCAGCCGAGTACGTCCGGCCGGGGCGACCAGCAGATAGCGCAGGGTGCCGGCGTTCGCCTCGCCCGCGATCGCGTCGCCCGCGACGACGCCGACCGCCATGGGCAGAAAGAGCGGCAGGGTCGCGGCGAGGGCGGCGAAGACCAGGAACAGGCCGTTGTTGGTGATCTGGCTGATGAACGCCGGACCGCCGCCACCGCCACCGCCGGCCGACCCGCCGTCGCCTGTCTCGATCTTCACGGCGATACCGATCAGCACGGGTACGGCGGCCAGCACACCCAGCAGCGCGAGCGTGCGCCACCGGCGGAAGGTCAGGGACAGCTCGGAACGCAGCAGCCCGAGCGTCCACAACGGGCTGACGGCGGCCGCTTCAGCCTGCGACATCGAATCCCTCTCCGGTCAGCGCGACGAACGCGTCCTCGAGCGAGGCGCGCTCGAGGCCGAACCCCCGCACCCGTACACCGTCCCGCACCAGCGCGGCATTGATCGCGGCCGTTTCCGTGTCCTGGTCGGGCAGCTCGCCGGTCACGTTCTCCCCGTCCACGCGCACCTCGGTCACGCCCTGCTCCTTGAGCACTCTCGCGGCGTCCGCGGGGTCGGGCGTGAGGACCGCCAGCCGGCCCCGCGCCCCTGCCGCGAGTTCGGCCACCGGGCCCTGGGTGATCAGCCGCCCCTGGGCCATCACCGCGGCGTGCGTGCACACCTGCTCGATCTCGTCGAGCAGATGCGAGGAGAGGAACACGGTGGTGCCGTCGGCGGCGAGCTCCCGCACGAGGGAACGGATCTCCCGCATGCCCTGCGGATCGAGTCCGTTGGTCGGCTCGTCCAGGACCAGCAGCTTCCTGGGCTGCAGCAGCGCGGCGGCGAGCCCCAGGCGCTGTTTCATCCCCAGCGAGTACGCCTTCGCCTTCTTGCCGGCCGCGGCGGACAGACCCACCCGGTCCAGCGCGGCCGCCACCCGCGTCCGGCGGGTGCGGGGATCGGCGGTCGGGTCGGCACAGTCGTAGCGCACCAGGTTGTCCCGGCCGCTCAGGAACCCGTACAGCGCCGGACCTTCGATCAGGGCGCCCACCTGTGGAAGTACTTTCCGCACCGAGCGCGGCACCGGGCTGCCCAGGACCTCGGCGCGGCCCGCGGTCGGTTCGATGAGGCCCATCAGCATCCGGATGGTGGTGGTCTTGCCGGAGCCGTTGGGGCCGAGGAAGCCGAAGACGCTGCCGCCGGGCACGCGCAGATCGAGGCGGTCGACGGCCAACTGCCCGCCCCCGTACCGCTTGGTCAGCCCGTGCGTCTCGATGACGGCCGTCATTGCGCTCCCTTGCCCGGTCAGCCTTCCGCCCCGCCGTACCCCGAGCGTACGGCGGGGCGAAAGCCCTTGACTCTGCTGCTACTTGTCTTCGTTCGCGGCCTTCACGAGCGCGTCCTTGGTGACGGCACCGACGTACATCGTGCCGTCCTCGGTCATCAGGGCGTTGACGAGGCGGGTCGAGAAGACCGTGCCCGAGCCGAACTTACCGGTGACCTTGTCGCCCAGCGAGTCCAGGAACTGCTGTGCCTCCGGCGGCACATCGCCGTCCTTCGCGCCGCCCTTCCGGTCGCCCTCGAAGTCCTCGGCTCCCGGCGCCTCGATCTTGGCGATCGAGGTCCAGCCCTCGCCGATGACGTTCGGCCCGGCAAGGTTCTCAAGGCCCTTGAACGCGTCGGGGGTTGCCTGCCCCTTGTCACCCTCGATCTCCTCGAGCTCCTCCGCCTCGGTCACCTTCGCCCCCTTGGGCGGGGTGAAGTCGAAGGTGGACGCGGCCGGCCGGGAGAAGTCGACCTTGGTGAAGCCGGCGTCGATCACGGCCTTGCCGCCGCTGCTCGGCGAGAGCGTGAACTTCAGCGGGGTGCCGGTCTCGGCGTCGACCGCGACGGTGACCGCGCCGACCGTCGAGCCTTGCTGCTTGGGCTTGATGACCAGCTTGTAGGCGTCGCGGCCGGCCACCTGCGCCGTACCGCCGACGGTCACGGAGGTGGTGTCGCCCGCGGCCTTCAGCGCCTCGTCGGCGAACTCCTTGGGCGTGGTGGGCAGGTCCCCCGCCGGGGCCTCCTTCTTGCCGTGCCGCTCGCCCCGGCCGTCGTCCTCGGCGTGGAAGACCTCGTTCGTGGCGCTGTCGTAGCCCCACACGTCGTCCCCGTTGTGGATCAGGCTGTACTCGGCCGAGTCCTCCAGGATGGAGAGCTTCTGCCGGTCCGGTCCGTCGGCCGCGATCCGCAGCGTGTGGGTGCCGGACGCGAGCTGCGTCAGCTTGGCCTCGGGGGACGCGGCCGACCCGTCCCCCTCGCCCTTGCCGCCCTCGGGGGCGAACGAGCCGGCGTCCAGGCCCGCGAGGCCGGCCAGGGAGGGCAGACCGAGGTCCGTGGTGATCTTCACCGTGCCGGAGAGCTGCTGGGTGTCCGACGCGGCGATCTTCTCGATGAGTTCCTGCGCGGTGATGTCCGGCAGATCGGGGTCACCGGAGGCAGCGAGCGCCGGGACCAGCCCGATGGTCGCCGCCGCCACTCCGGCCACCGCGACCGGGACGAAGTAGCGGGCGGCCCTGCGGCGTCCCGCTCCGAGGTCCTTGGCCTCTTCGGTGGTCTGTGCGCTGTCGTTCGGTGCCATGGTGTGCCCTGCCTCCGTGGTTGGTCAGGCGTCGTGTATTCATCTGACCAAATCGGGAGGGCGGAAGCGTCAGACCGCGGGCGCAACTTGGCGTACTGCTCCGGTATGACGAAAAGGCGCGGCGCCTCCCCCGACCAGTAGGGGATGCGCCGCGCCCATGACGCGCCGGACGGCGGCTGCTACTTCTGGACGAAGACGTAGTCGGCGCCGTACGGGACGCCGGCGATCGTGCCCTTGGCACAGCTGCCGGCCGGGGCGACGCCGCCCACCGTGTTCAGCCGGAGGATCTCCTGGGTGTGGGCGAACAGCCCCCGCTTCTTGCCGGACTGGGTGGCCTTCAGGTCCAGCTCGGGGATGTTCGTGGCGCCGTTCGGCGTCTTGCTGATCACGGCACCGGTGACGGCGCTGTGGTCAGGGGCGATCCACTGCGGCGTACCGGAGTTGGGTGCGACGAAGGAGTGGGCGATGTTCCCGCCGAGCACGGCGCGGACATCGCGCTGCTGGAAGGAGTACGTGCCGTCCGCGCCCTTCTTGCACTCGTAGATCTGCTTGCCCTTGACGACGGATGCCTGGAAGCCGAGAGCCTTGTCGAACCGGATGGAGCTCGTGACCTTGTGGAACTGGCCGCGGACGGCGCCGCCCGGGAACTCGGCGGTGTGCAGATTGGCGTAGAAGCCGTTCGGGTCGCCCGTGAACGCGGCGAGCACGGCCCTGTCCTTGACCCTGACGGTGCCGCGCACGGCGCCCGACCAGCCCTTGGCCTTGGTGCTGCCCTTGGCGAGCAGCTCGGTGAAGTCGATCTTGATGCCTCCGTTCGTGCCCTTCGCACCCTGGTGGATGTGGAGAGCGGTCGGCTTGCCGGTGCCGCGGAACTTCACCGCGACCGACACCTTGTCCCCCTGCACCTTCACGAACTCGAGCGCCGCGCCGTCGCGGTCACCGACGGCGGGGCCCTGCTGCACCGGAACCTCGTTGGCGCCGTTCAGGCTCGCCACGAAGAACGCCGCGTCCTTGCCGGACGCACCCGCGCCGGCGCCGCTCTGGACGGTCACGCCAGAGCCGCGGTCCCCGTGGGCGGCCTGCCGGGCGGAGTCCTTGCCGTCGGCCGCGAAGGCCGGCAGCACGGCGAGGGCCACGCCGGCGGCGGCGGCGACAGCGGTTGTACCGACAAGGATGGTCTTGGTGCGCTTCATCAGTAAATCTCCCCGTACCGATGCTGACGCCCTCTGCGTCAGCTTCTGGGCATGAGTACGGAGCGGATCTCAGATTGGACTCAATCCAACTTTGTGACCTGCGTCACAGATTCAGAAAGGGAATGCGAAGCTCCGCCGCAAGGTGTACAGCAGGTGAACCAGTGATGGAGTTACCGCGAGTACGTCAGCCCGCGCGGTGGACGACCGCGTCGCAGAGCTCCTCCAGCGCGGCCTTCGCGGCGCAGTCGGGCAGCGGTGCGAGCAGCGCCCGCGCCTCCTCCGCGTACCGCACGGTGTCCCGCCTCGCCTGCTCGAGCGCCGGGTGCACCCGCAGCCTGGCCAGCGCCTCGGCGTGCCGGGCATCGTCCGTCAGATCCCCGTCGAGCAGTTCGACGAGCTCCAGGTCCTCGGGCAGCCCGTGCTCCTCGGCCTGCGCGCGCACCAGCAGCACCGGCAGCGTCGGAATGCCCTCGCGCAGATCCGTGCCCGGCGTCTTGCCGGACTCGTGCGAGTCGGACGCGATGTCGAGCACGTCGTCGGCGAGCTGGAAGGCGACACCGAGCCGTTCGCCGTACTGGGTGAGCACCCCCACGACCCGCTCGTCGGCACCCGACATCATCGCGCCGAAACGGCACGAAACAGCGACCAGGGAGCCGGTCTTGCCGGCCATGACGTCGAGGTAGTGCTCCACCGGAGCACGGCCGTCACGCGGCCCCGCGGTCTCCAGGATCTGTCCGGTGACCAGGCGCTCGAACGCCACCGCCTGGATGCGTACGGCCTCCGGGCCCAGGTCGGCCAGGATGTGCGAGGCCCGGGCGAACAGGAAGTCGCCGGTCAGGACCGCGACCGAGTTGCCCCAGCGGGCGTTGGCGCTGGGCACACCGCGGCGCACATCCGCCTCGTCCATGACGTCGTCGTGGTACAGCGTGGCGAGGTGGGTGAGCTCGACGACGACCGCCGAGGGCACCACGCCCGGCGCGTACGGGTCCCCGAACCGGGCGGCCAGCATCACCAGCAGCGGACGGAACCGCTTGCCCCCGGCCTTCACCAGGTGCTGCGCGGCATCCGTGATGAACGGCACCTCGCTCTTGGTGGCATCGAGCAGTCCCGCCTCGACAGCAGACAACCCGGTCTGGACATCGGCCTCAAGAGCCTGGTCCCGCACGCTCAGCCCGAACGGCCCGACGACGGTCACGAGGGGTACTCCTGTCTGCTGACGATCACACGGATTGTCGATGTGTCGCTGTCATCACTCAAGTCAGCGTATCCGGTCGCCTTTCGATCACCATGAGCGCCTTCCCGCCTCCCCCGGTATGTTCGTGATCTGGCTATATGGCCAGGACTGGCTCATCTGTCCTGACCCGTGGTCCGGACACCGGTCAGCACTGCCGCCGAGGTCGCCATGCGCATCCGCACCGAGTTCCCCTACGAGACGGTCCACACGGATCTCCGCATCCCCCTTCCGGACGGCATCGAGCTGTACGCCCGCTTGTGGCGCCCCGTCACCGACGAGCCGGTGCCCGCTCTGCTCGAATACGCCCCGGACCGGCTGTCCGACACCAGCGCCGCCCGCGACGCCCAGCGCCACCCCTGGTACGCGGGCCACGGCTACGCCTCCATCAGGGTCGATGTGCGCGGACACGGAAACAGCGAGGGCCTGCCCGGCGACGCGCGCGACGCGACGGAGATCGTCGACGGGGCCGAGGTGGTCGGGTGGCTGGCCCGGCAGCCCTGGTGCAACGGCCGGGTCGGCATGTTCGGGATCGGCCGCGGCGGCCGCAGCGCACTGCGCATCGCCGCGCTGACGCCGAAGGCGCTGCGGGCCGTCGTCACGGTCTGCGCGACGGACGACCCGTACGACAACGACGGGATCTTCCTGGGCGGCGCGGTGACCGCCGCCGGACTGCACGCCGGGAACGCCGCTCTGCTCGCCGACGCGGCCCGCCCGCCGGACCCGCGGTTCGCCGGGGACGCATGGCGCACGCAGTGGCTCCAGCGGCTGGAGGCCCTCTCCCCTCCTGTACACACCTGGCTGAGCCATCAGCTCCGCGACCAGCACTGGCAGCACGCCTCGGGGGGCGGGGACCACGGGGCCGTCGAGGCGGCGGTACTGGCGGTGGGCGGCTGGCACGATCCGTACCGCGACACCGTGCTGCGGCTCGTCGGGCAACTGCCGCCGGAGCGCGTACGCGGGCTGATCGGCCCCTGGCCGCACGAGTACCCGGACAGCGGCCTGCCGCCGGGGCCGGCGATCGGGTTCCTGCAGGAGACGCTGCGCTGGTGGGACCGCTGGCTGAAGGGTGATTCCGACGGCTCCGCCGCCGCGGGGGGCACCGGTGGGCCGGCCGAGCCGCTGCTGCGCTCGTGGATCGGGGGAGCGCATCCGCCCGCGACCGCCTACACCGAGCCGCCGACGGGCCGCTGGGTGAGCGACGACGCCTGGCCGTCACCCCGCACCGCCGTCGTTCCCTACGCGCTCGGCGGCCCGCCCGTCGTCGTCGACTCGCCGCAGCACACCGGCATGGACGCGGGCCGGTTCCGCCCGCTCGGGCAGGACGCCGATCTGCCGCCGGACCAGCGCTCCGAGGACGCCCGGTCGGCGTGTTTCGAGTTCCCGGTCGGCGACGAGGCGATCGAGGTGCTGGGCCGCCCGCGGGTCACGCTGCGGCTGCGCCTGGACGTGCCGTACGGCCAGGCCGTCGCCCGGATCTGCGACATCGCCCCCGACGGAGCCGCCACCCTCGTCAGCCGTGGCGTCCTCGATCTCGCCGCCCGCCACGGCCGGGACCGGGCCGTGAAATGGCCGCCGGGATCGACCGAGGAGGTGAGCTTCGAACTGGGCGCCATGGGTCACGGGTTCCCGCCCGGACACCGCATCCGGCTTGCCGTCTCCTCGGCGTACTGGCCCTGGATCTGGCCACGCGCCGGTGCGGCGGGCTTCACCCTCGACCCGGACGGCTCCCGCCTCGAACTGCCCGTACGCGAGCCGACCGCGGACACGATCACCTTCGACGAACCCGAGCACGCCGAACCTCTCGGGGTGAGCGTCCCGGCCACCCTCGACGCGCAGCCGCCCCCGCTGCTGGTGACCCGGGACGTCGCCGAAGGCGAATGGCGCATGGAGTGCGATCCGTGCCCGCGCGGCACGCAGGTGTTCCCGGACGGTCTGGAGCTCACCGAACAGGCCCTGGAGACCTACACGATCCACGAGGACGACCCGCTGTCCGCCCGTGCCAGGACCCGGTGGACGGTCCGGCTGCACCGGCCCGAGCTGTCGTGGGACGTACGGATCGAGATCCGCTCCGAGATGAGCTGCGACGCCGTCTCCTTCCGTACCAGCGACGAGGTGGTGTGCCGGCACGGCACGGAGATCGTCTTCCACCGCACCTGGGAGAAGCGCATCCCCCGCCTCGGGGGATGACCACGCCGTCGGGCAGCGGGCAGGCACGGTGCCGCGGCGGGGCGGCGTCCCCGTAACGTGTCACCCACACCCGTGGAAAGCGAGGCAAGCACCGATGCCCGAGCAGAGCCCGCTCGATCTGGCCGAGGGCGATCCCTTCGGCCCGCACAACCTGCCGTACGGCGTCTTCACCACGGCCGACGAGCCGGAGCGCCGCAGGCTCGGCGTCCGCATCGGCAGTCATGTACTGGACGCCGGGGCGGCCGCCCACGCTCTCGGCTCCCCCTACGCCGCGCTGCTGGCGCAGCCGTCCCTCAACCCGCTGCTGGCGGCGGGCCGCACCGCCTGGCGCGATGTGCGGCGCGCGCTGACCGCCTGGGTCAGCGTCCCCGCGCACCGGCCCGACATCGAGCCGCTGCTGCACCCGCTGGACGCGGTGACCCTGCACCTCCCGTACGAGGTCGCCGACTACGTCGACTTCTACGCGAGCGAGCACCACGCGACCAATGTCGGCCGGATCTTCCGCCCGGACGGCGACGCGCTCACCCCCAACTGGAAGCATCTGCCGATCGGTTACCACGGCAGGTCCGGCACGATCGTCGTCTCCGGCACGGACGTGGCGCGCCCCGCCGGGCAGCGCAAGACCCCGGCCGACGCCGCTCCCCTCTTCGGCCCGTCCGTGAAGCTCGACATCGAGGCGGAGGTCGGCTTCGTCGTCGGAACCCCCTCCGAGCGGGGCCGGCCGGTCGCTCTCGGGGACTTCCGCGACCACGTCTTCGGGCTGTTCCTGCTCAACGACTGGTCGGCGCGCGACATCCAGGCCTGGGAGTACGTGCCGCTCGGCCCCTTCCTCGGCAAGTCCTTCGCCACGTCCGTCTCCGCGTGGGTGACCCCGCTGGAGGCCCTGGACGCCGCCCGCACCGCCCCGCCCGCACGCGACGTCGATCTGCTGCCGTATCTCGACGACTCGGCCGACGAGGAGCCGGGCGGCTTCGACGTGCGCATCACGGTGTCGATCAACGGCCAGGTGGTCGCCGAGCCGCCGTTCGCCACCATGTACTGGACGGCTGCCCAGCAGCTCGCCCATATGACGGTCAACGGCGCCTCGCTGCGCACCGGCGACGTGTTCGGCTCCGGCACCGTGAGCGGCCCGGAGGTCCACCAGCGCGGCTCGCTGCTCGAACTCACCTGGAACGGCCGCGACGCCCTCGAACTCCCCGACGGCAAGCGCACGTTCCTCGAGGACGGCGACGTGGTGACCATGACCGCCTGGGCACCCGGCCCGGACGGTGTCCGCGTCGGCCTCGGCGAGGTGACCGGCCGGATCGCCCCCTCGGCATGACCCGCGGCGTCCGGGATCTCGTCGCCGCCGCGTCACTCGTGCTGCTCCTCGCCGGCTGCTCGGCCGCACCGAGCCCGGCGGAGCAGTACGAGGACGGCTATCGCTACGGCCGCGACGAGATCCCGGACGGCCACGTGGGCACCCCGTCCTCCCAGGACGACCTGGCCGGAGCGGACGCGGAGTGCGGCGAGCACGCGGAGACCGACGGGGTGGAGCCCTTCCCGCCCACGGCGGACTGGATGAACGGCTGCCAGGACGGCGCGCGCGGCCTGCCGCCGTCGCCGTACCCCGGCGCGGACACGAGCCGTGGCACGAGCGGGGCCCCGGGCCGCAACTGAGTGGCAGATCTTCGCCGCCGATCGACAAACACGCAGGTCAGGCCCTCACTGTCGGGGCCTCAGGTGGCGCAATACTGCGGCAACACCATTGTGCGGAAAGCATCGGTATGGTCCACCGCATGCCAGCCGAACGCCTCCGCGAGCACACCGTGCCCCTCGCCGCCGCCCGCCGGCGACGGCTGCGCGCGGACCAGGCGCGGCAGCTCGCCGACCTGCTGCGCCACCAGGTGCGCACGGGCGGGTTCCCCGGCGGCGTCCTGCCGCTGGAGGGCGCGATCGGCGAGGAGTACCGGGTCTCGCGCAACACCGTCAGGCAGGCGCTCGACCTGCTGCGCACGGAAGGACTGATCGAACGGCAGCCGGGGGTCGGCACGGTCGTGGTGTCCGAGAAGTATCCGCACGGCCTCAACCGGCTGCAGGGCCTCGCCGAGACCCTGCACGAACACGGCGACGTCACCAACGAAGTCCGTACCGTCGGCCCCGTCACCGCGCCCGCACCCGTGGCCCGGCGTCTGCGACTCCCGGTCCACGCCGACGTGCTCTGCATCGAACGGCTGCGCCTGCTGGGCGGACTGCCGCTCTCCCTCGACCTCACCTACGTCCCCATGGACATCGGCGCCGACCTGATCGGCTGCGACCTGGAGAACACCGATGTCTTCCGGCTCCTCGAAACCCTGACCGGACAGCCGCTCGGCACCGCGGAGATCACACTGGAGGCCGTCAACGCCGACGCGCACTCCGCCGCCGTGCTCCAGGCGCCGCGCGGCGCTGCCGTGCTGATGCTGGAACGGCTCACTCATCTCGCCGACGGCCGGCCGGTCGACCTTGAGTTCATCCGCTTCCGCGGCGACCGCATCACGATGAGCGGCCTGCTGCACCGGTCCTGCTGACCCCTCCCGACGACCCCGACCTCCCTGCGTACCCCCCTTACTGGAGACAGCCATGCCTTTGGCGCCCCAGCGGGCCGACGTGCCCGTGACCATCGACGAGTCGAAGTGCATCGACGGCTGCACGCTGTGCGTCGACATGTGCCCGCTCGACTCCCTGGCCATCAACCAGGACAACGGCAAGGCCTACATGCACGTCGACGAGTGCTGGTACTGCGGCCCGTGCGCCGCCCGCTGTCCCACCGGCGCGGTCACGGTCAACATGCCCTATCTGCTCCGCTGAGAGGCCCCGCTCCCATGTCACGCAAGACCATTGCCCTGCTCGTCACCGCCGCGGCGCTGCTCCCCGTGACCGGCTGCGGCGGCGACGCGGACGCCGACGGCTCCCGCACGGTCACGGTGACCGTCGGCTACCAGTCCAAGACCATCAACACCGTCACGGCGGGCACGCTGCTGCGCTCCCTCGGCTACTTCGAGGAGGAGCTCAAGAAGCGCGGCGCCAAGGACGGCACCACGTACAAGGTCGAGTGGCAGGACTACGCCACGGGCGCGCCGATCACCGCGCAGATGACCGCCGGAAAGATCGACATCGGCTCGATGGGCGACTTCCCGCTGCTGCTCAACGCCGCCCGCGGCAAGCAGCTGAACCGGCCGACGCGGCTGGTCGCCGTGACCGGCTACAACCTGCGCGGCGGCCTCAACACCATTGTCACGCCCCCCGATTCGAAGCTGGCCGAGCTGAAGGACCTGCGCGGCAAGAAGGTCTCGACAAGCGTCGGCTCGGCGGCCGACGGCACGCTCGTACGAGCCCTGCAACGGGCCGGCATCGATCCGCAGAAGGACATCCGCAAGCTCAACCAGCAGCCCGCGGTGGGGGCGTCGGCGCTCCAGTCCGGCAGCGCCGACGCGCTCTCGCAGTTCGTGGCCTGGCCGGGTCTGCTCGCCTTCCAGGGCCGGGCCAAGGCCCTGTACGACGGGGCCGCGCTGAACCTGCCGACGTTCCACGGAGTCACCGTGCGCGAGGACTTCGCCGAGAAGCGCCCGGCGGTGCTGGAGGACTTCCTGCGCGCACAGATCAGGGCCACGGACTATCTGCACGAGAAGCCGGTGGCGGCCGCCGAGTCGGTGGCGAAGGCGACCGGCCTGCCGGCCGAGGTGGTCTACCTCTACAACGGCGCGAACGGCATCTCCACCTTCGACCCGTCGGTCAAGCAGAAGCTGGTGTCGGCGCTGAAGCAGGACGTGCCGGTGCTGAAGTCGGCGAAGCTGGTGGGCGCGGTGGACGTGGACGGCTTCGTCGACGACCAGTACATCAAGCGGGCGTACGGCTCCGGCTACGACAAGGCCCTTGCCACCAGGCCGGCCGCGGCCCGCGCCGAGATCTGGCTCAAGGACGGGACCACCACGTCCTTCGACTCCCCCGCCGCGCTGCTCGGCCGCATCGCCGCCGGACCCGACAAGGTGCGTGCCGCGTACGTCCCGGACACCACGACGGGCACGCTGTGGTTCGCGGACAAGGCGGTGTGGGTCCTCGACGGTAAGAAGCTGCTGCCCTTCGTGACCCCGGCCGCGGCGGCCGAGTACCTCTCAGGGCACACGGGCGCGCGGACCGTCCCGTACACCGAAGCGCTCGAGCGGGCGTCATGACCGCCCGGCACGCGCTGCGGGTCCTGTCCCTGGCGGGCGCGCTCGGGCTGTGGCAGCTGCTGACCGCGCTGGACGTCAATCTGTGGCTGCGCTTCGAGCAGTTCCCGACGGTCACGGACATCGCCCGCACCTTCGGTCAGCGCGCCGGCAGCGACACGTACTGGCAGGACCTCACCGACAGCCTCACCCGTATCGTCACCGGCTTCACGCTGGCGTCGGTCGCGGGTGTGGCCGTCGGCACGGCGATCGCCCGGTCGCGGCTCGCGGCGGACCTGGTGGGCCCGGTGCTCGAAGTGCTGCGGCCCATCCCCGCGATCGCGCTGGTGCCGGTGGCGATCCTGCTCTTCCCGAGCAACGAGCAGGGCATCGTCTTCATCACCTTCACCGCGGCGTTCTTCCCGGTCATGGTCTCCACGCGGCACGCGGTGCGCGCGCTGACCCCGGTCTGGGAGGAAGCGGTCCGCACCCTCGGCGGCGGCCGGTGGCGCGTCCTCGGTTCGGTGGTGCTGCCGGGGGCACTGCCGGGCATCTTCGGCGGGCTGTCGGTGGGCATCGGCGTCTCGTGGATCTGCGTGATCTCGGCGGAGATGATCTCCGGCGAGTACGGGGTGGGTTACCGGACCTGGCAGGACTACACGGTCGTGGACTACCCCGGCGTGTTCGTCGGGATGGCGACGATCGGCCTGCTGGGGTGGCTGACGTCGACGGCGGTGGAGCTGCTGGGCCGTCGGCTGACGCGATGGCTGCCGCGTACGGAGTCGGCCCCGGCGACACGACCGGTCCGGTCGGGGGCGCGGGTTGCGCCACGTCGCGAGGCGTCGGCGGCGCGCAAGCGGGTGCGGGCAGGTGCGTAGCGCCTGCGGCGGGCGTGTTCCCTACCCGCTCTCCCCCTACAGCCTGGCGGCCGTGGGAGGTACCCATCCCGAACTGGGGCTCCGCCCCAGACCTCGCGCCTCAAACGCCGGCGGGGCTGCATTTTGTCGGCGCATCCGGCAAAAGCAGCCCGTCCGGCGATTGAGGACACTCCCCCAAGGAGGCGTAACCATGACCACACCCCCCGAAACCACACTCGCCCCCACCCCCGCCCCACCCCGCGGCACCCGGCTCACCCTGCGCGGAGCACGGCTCGGGCGGCCCGGCGCCCACGTTCTCGACGGGGTCGATCTCGATGTCGTACCGGGTGAGATCCTCACCGTCGTCGGACCGTCCGGATGCGGCAAGTCCACCCTGCTCCGCACCCTCGCCGGGCTGCTCCCGCCCCTCGGGGGCGAGGTCGCGCAGGACGGTGAGCCCATCACCGCCCCCCGTGCCGACCGCGCGCTCGTCTTCCAGGACGATGCTCTTCTGCCGTGGCGCACCGTGCGCGCCAACGTCGAACTGCCCCTCGCCATCAGGGGCGTCGCACGCCCCACGCGGCGGGCCGTCGCCGAGAAGTGGCTGGAGCGGGTCGGCCTCGCCGGGCACGGGACGAAGTTCCCGCACAAGATCTCCGGCGGCCAGCGCCAGCGCGTCCAGCTCGCCCGCGCCCTCGCGGGTGAGCCGCGGGCCGTGCTGATGGACGAGCCGTTCGGGGCGCTGGACGCCCAGACCCGGGCCGGCATGCAGCAGTTGCTGGTCGATGTGTTGCGCGGTACCGGCGCCACCGTCGTCTTTGTCACGCACGACGTGGACGAGGCGCTCTTCCTCGCCGATCGCATCGCGCTCCTCGGCACCGGCCGTGTCCTCGACGTACCCCGCCCGCGCGACCGCGAGGCCCATGGCGACCCCGCCACGGTCGCCGTGCGCCGCACCGTCCTCGAATCCCTCGGTACCTGAGAGGCAGCAAACCCATGGACATCCCCTCCCTCGCGGACGCGGACGAGCTCTCCTGCGACGTCCTCGTCATCGGTGGCGGTACGGCCGGGACCATGGCCGCCTTGACCGCAGCCGAACACGGCGCGAACGTCCTCCTGCTGGAGAAGGCGCACGTACGGCACTCCGGCGCGCTCGCCATGGGCATGGACGGCGTCAACAACGCCGTCATCCCGGGCCGGGCCGAACCGGACGACTACGTCGCCGAGATCACCCGCGCCAACGACGGCATCGTCGACCAGTCCACGGTCCGCCAGACCGCGACCCGCGGCTTCGCGATGGTGCGGCGCCTGGAGTCGTACGGAGTGAAGTTCGAGAAGGACGAGCACGGCGAGTACGCGGTCCGCCAGGTGCACCGCTCGGGCTCGTACGTGCTGCCCATGCCCGAGGGCAAGGACGTCAAGAAGGTCCTCTACCGGCAGCTGCGCCGCCGTGAGATGCGCGAGCGCATCCGGATCGAGAACCGGGTGATGCCGGTGCGTGTGCTCACGGCGGACGGCAGGGCGGTGGGCGCGGCCGGGTTCAACACCCGCACCGGGCAGTTCGTGACCGTCCGGGCGGGTGCCGTGATCCTCGCGACGGGCGCTGCCGGACGGCTCGGCCTGCCCGCGTCCGGCTATCTCTACGGCACCTACGAGAACCCCACCAACGCCGGCGACGGCTACGCCATGGCGTACCACGCGGGTGCCGAGCTCACCGGTATCGAGTGCTTCCAGATCAACCCGCTGATCAAGGACTACAACGGCCCGGCGTGCGCCTATGTCGCCAACCCCTTCGGCGCGTACCAGGTCAACCGGCACGGTGAACGCTTCGTCGACTCGGACTACTGGTCCGGCCAGATGATGGCCGAGTTCGCCGAGGAGCTGGCTTCGGAGCGCGGCCCGGTCTATCTGAAGCTGAGCCATCTGCCGGAGGAGTCGGTCGCTTCGCTGGAGGGGATTCTGCACACCACGGAACGGCCCACGCGCGGCACGTTCCATGCGGGCCGCGGGCACGACTACCGCACCCATGACATCGAGATGCACATCTCGGAGATCGGCCTGTGCGGGGGCCATTCGGCGTCGGGCGTCCGGGTCGACGACCATGCCCGCACCACCGTGCCCCGCCTGTACGCCGCGGGGGACCTGGCCTGCGTACCGCACAACTACATGATCGGGGCCTTCGTCTTCGGCGATCTCGCGGGCGAGGACGCGGCCCGGTACCGCCCGTACGAGGGCGAGTTGCCGCCCGGCCAGCTGCGCGAGGCCCACGAGCTGGTCTACCGGCCGCTGCGCCACCCGGACGGACCGCCGCAGCCCCAGGTCGAGTACAAGCTCCGCCGCTTCGTGAACGACTATGTGGCACCCCCCAAGTCGGGATCCCGGCTGTCCCTCGCAGTGGAGCACTTCGAGCGGATGCGCACCGAGATCGCGGAGATGGGTGCCACAACCGCGCACGAGCTGATGCGCTGCGCGGAGGTGAGCTTCATCCGGGACTGCGCCGAGATGGCGGCGCGTTCGTCGCTGGCGCGGACGGAGTCGCGCTGGGGCCTGTACCACGAGCGCACGGACCATCCGCAGCGTGACGACGAGGGCTGGCTGCACCACCTCGATCTGCACAAGTCCCCCTCCGGCGCGATGGAGTTCACCGCCCGCCCGGTGGCCCCCTACCTCGTCCCGGTCGACGAGTTCACGCCGGTGGGCGGCCCGTCCCGGCATCTCGGCGAGGTCCGGCTCGAGCAGGTCGCGACGGCAGGCCCGCGTGAGGTCGCGCCGACCGGATCCCGTATCGCCGCGCCCGTACGTGCCGAGGCGCAGGCCGCGACCGCCTCCCCGCGCATCCTGGAGCTGGTGTCCCTCGCCGACGAGCAGCCTGAACTCGCCGTGCTCGCCCCCTATTTGGCGGACCCTGACCCGGCGGTCCGCCGGGCGGCGGTCGCCACGCTCACGGAGACCACCCCGGACGGCACCGGACCCGCACTGGCCGCCGCGCTGGCGGACCCGGACATGGGGGTGCGGGCAGCGGCAGGGGAATCGCTGCGCGAGCTGGTGGAGACGCTGCCGCCGGAGCCGGCACTGCGGGAGCCGCTCGTCGCAGCCCTGTCGTCCGGTGACCCGGCGGTCCGTACGGCCGCACTGGATGTCCTGCGCGCCCTGAAGCTGGCCGGTCCCGCCGCATACTCGCCCGTCCTCGGCGACCCGGACATCGGCGTGCGGATCGCGGCGGTCCGTGCCCTGGTCTCGGTCGACGCCGTCGAGGCGCTGGAGGCGGCCGTGGCCGACCCCGCCCGCGAGGTCCGCGTCGCGACGGCGAAGGGCCTGGCGGCGGTGACCGACCCGCGCGTGCTCGCACCGCTCACGCTCTTGGTCCGCGACGACGACGTCCTTGTGCGCGCGGCCGCCTTCGAGGCTCTCGGCACCACGGGGTGCCCCCCGGAGCTCGCGGAGGCGGCAGTGACAGCACTGGGGGACGCGGCCTGGCAGGTCCGTGCCGGGGCGGCCACCGCCCTCGGCGCGACCGCCGGCCTGGCGGTTCCCGCCCTGGCCAAGGCGCTCGGCGACGCCAACGCCGATGTGCGCAAGGCTGCGGTGCTGGCCCTGCTCCGGCACACCTCCTCCGAGGACGCCCGGGCCGCCCTGGCCTCGGCGGTCCACGACCCGGACGCGGATGTCCGGGCGTACGCGGGCCGGGTCAACACCAGGTGATGCGTACACACGTACGTGGGGTGTTGATCCCTTTGCGCCCGATACGCTGGACGGGCCCGCGAGACTCCGTCGCATGGGAGCACTGATGAGCGTCGACCCCGAGACCCAGGAGCAGGATCAGGGACCGCGCTGGCCTGTCCCGCCCTTGGGCGGCTGGACCGCTGACGACCTGGACAGGCTTCCGGACCTGCCTCCGCACACGGAGCTGATCGACGGGAGCCTCGTCTTCGTGAGTCCGCAGACCCTTTTCCACGAGCGCACCGTGGACTTCTTCAAGTGGCAGCTGCAGTCCGTGGCGCCCGAGGACTTCGAGGTCGTGCGCGAGTTCACCATCGACGTGGACCGGCAGAACCGCCCCGAGCCGGATGTGATCGTCGTGCCCGAGCACGTGATCCAGGACCCGGAGCAGACACGGTTCCCGGCGCAGGCGGTACTGCTGGCGATCGAGGTCGTCTCACCCGAGTCGCTGACCCGGGACCGGGAGACCAAGCCCGTGAAGTACGCCCGGGCCAAGATTCCGCACTACTGGCGGGTGGAGAACCGCGAGGGCAAGGCCGTCGTGTACGTCTTCGAACTGGAGCCGAACACCGGCACGTACACGCCCACCGGCATCTTCCACGACCGTCTGAAGGCGGACGCTCCCTTCCCGGTCGACCTCGACCTCACCGCGATCACGGCGAAGCGCAGTCGCAAGGCCCCCGAGCAGTAACGCCCGGGCACACCGAAGGTCCGGCCCCTCCCCCGAGGAGGCGCCGGACCTTCGGTGCGGACATGCACCGCTATCGCACGAACACTCCCGCCTGGCTCGCCAGGTCCAGGAAGTACTGCGGCGCCACACCCAGCACCAGCGTCACCGCGACGCCGACGCCGATCGTCGTCATCGTCAGCGGCGACGGGACTGCGACCGTGGGGCCCTCCGGCTTGGGCTCGCTGAAGAACATCAGCACGATGACCCGGATGTAGAAGAACGCGGCGATCGCGGACGAGATCACACCGACCACGACCAGCGCGCCCGCGCCGCCCTCCGCCGCCGCCGTGAAGACCGCGAACTTTCCGGTGAAACCGGAGGTCAGCGGAATGCCGGCGAAGGCGAGCAGGAACACCGCGAACACAGCGGCCACCAGCGGTGACCGACGCCCGAGCCCGGCCCACTTGGACAGGTGCGTCGCCTCGCCGCCCGCGTCGCGGACCAGGGTGACGACGGCGAAGGCGCCGATCGTCACGAACGAGTAGGCGAGCAGATAGAACAGGACGGACGAGATGCCCTCGGGCGTGGTCGCGATGACGCCGGCGAGGATGAAGCCGGCGTGCGCGATCGAGGAGTAGGCGAGCAGCCGCTTGATGTCGGTCTGGGTGATGGCGACGATCGAACCGCCCAGCATCGTGACGATGGCGACGGCCCACATGACCGGGCGCCAGTCCCAGCTCAGGCCCGGCAGCACCACATACAGCAGCCGCAGCAGCGCACCGAACGCGGCGACCTTGGTGGCCGCGGCCATGAAGCCGGTGACCGGGGTCGGCGCCCCCTGGTAGACGTCCGGCGTCCACATGTGGAACGGCACCGCACCGACCTTGAACAGCAGACCCGTGAGGATCATCGCGCCGCCGATCAACAGCAGCACGTCGTTGCCCATGGTGTCGGCGAGCGCCGGGTCGATGGTGCGGACGCTGCCGTCGACGACATCGGCGATCTGCGCGTACGACACCGAACCCGCGTAGCCGTACATCAGCGCGATGCCGAAGAGCAGGAACGCGGAGGAGAAGGCGCCCAGCAGGAAGTACTTCACCGCGGCCTCCTGCGACATCAGCCGCTTGCGGCGGGCCAGCGCGCACAGGAGGTAGAGCGGGAGCGAGAAGACCTCCAGCGCGATGAAGAGCGTCAGCAGATCGTTGGCCGCCGGGAGGACCAGCATGCCGGTGATCGCGAACAGTGCCAGCGGGAACACCTCGGTGGTGGTGAACCCGGCCTTGACCGCGGCCTTTTCACCGTCGCTGCCGGGTACCGACGCGGCCTGCGCGGCGAACGAGTCGACGTGCTTGCCGTGGGCCACCGGATCGAGCCGGCGCTCGGCGAAGGTGAAGACCGCGACCAGCGAGGCCAGCAGGATCGTGCCCTGCAGGAACAGGGCCGGCCCGTCGACCGCGATCGCGCCCATCGCCGCGATGCCGGCCTTGGTCGTGGCGTATCCGCCGGCCGCGAGAGCCACGACAGCGGCGAACGCGGCGGCGAGGGAGACGACGGTCAGGAACACCTGGGTCCAGTACCGCGCCTTGCGCGGGACAAAGGCTTCCACGAGCACGCCCAGGATGGCGGCACCGACCACGATCAGCGCGGGTGCCAATTGGGCGTACTCGATGTGGGGCGCGGGGATCTTGCCGATCGGCTCGACCGCCGCCGTCGTCCACAGGCTGTGGACAGCTGTAGCGCTCACTTGGCCGCCTCCACCTCGGGCTGGGGGTCCTTCTTCTGGACGTCGGACATCGTGTACTCCACCGCCGGGTTGACGATCTCCGTCAGCGGCTTCGGGAACACACCAAGGAAGAGCAGCAGCGCGATCAGCGGAGCGACCACCACCAGTTCACGGGGCCTGAGGTCCGGCATCTTGCTCACCTCGGGCTTCACCGGGCCCGTCATCGTCCGCTGGTACAGGACGAGGGTGTAGAGCGCGGCGAGCACAATGCCGGAGGTGGCGATGATGCCGGCGACCGGATAACGCGCGAACGTGCCGACCAGGACCAGGAATTCACTGACGAAGGGCGCGAGGCCCGGCAGCGAGAGAGTGGCCAGACCGCCGATCAGGAACGTGCCCGCGAGCACCGGGGCGACCTTCTGCACACCGCCGTAGTCGGCGATGAGCCGGGAGCCGCGCCGCGAGATCAGGAAGCCGGCCACCAGCATCAGCGCGGCGGTCGAGATCCCGTGGTTGACCATGTACAGCGTCGCCCCGGACTGGCCCTGGCTGGTCATCGCGAAGATGCCGAGCACGATGAAGCCGAAGTGCGAGATCGAGGCATACGCGACCAGGCGCTTGATGTCGCGCTGGCCGACCGCGAGCAGTGCGCCGTAGACGATGCTGATCAGCGCCAGCACCACGATGACCGGCGTGGCCCACGTCGACGCCTCCGGGAAGAGCTGGAGACAGAAGCGCAGCATCGCGAACGTGCCGACCTTGTCGACGACGGCCGTGATCAGCACGGCGACCGGCGCGGTCGCCTCGCCCATGGCGTTGGGCAGCCAGGTGTGCAGTGGCCACAGCGGCGCCTTGATCGCGAAGGCGAAGAAGAAGCCGAGGAAGAGCAGCCGCTCGGTGGTGGTCGCCATCTCCAGCGAGCCGGACGCCCGGGCCTCGGCGATCTCGGTGAGCGAGAAGCTCCCCGCGACGACATAGAGCCCGATGACGGCGGCCAGCATGATCAGCCCGCCGACCAGGTTGTACAGCAGGAACTTCACGGCGGCGTAGGACCGCTGGGCCGCCGCGTTCTCGTCGGTGCCCGCGTGCGCCCGGTCGCCGAAGCCGCCGATGAGGAAGTACATCGGGATGAGCATGGCTTCGAACAGAATGTAGAAGAGGAAGACGTCGGTGGCCTCGAAGGAGAGGATCACCATCGCCTCGACCATCAGGATCAGGGCGAAGAAGCCCTGGGTCGGCCGCCAGCGCGACGACTTCGTCTCCAGAGGGTCGGCGTCGTGCCAGCCGGCCAGGATGATGAACGGGATGAGCAGCGCGGTCAGCGCGATCAGCGCCACCCCGATGCCATCCACACCCAGCTCGTAGCGGACCCCGAAGTCCTTGATCCAGGCATGCGATTCGGTGAGCTGATAGCGCTCGCCGCCGGGCTCGAACCGTACGAACACGATGGCGGCGAGCACCAGGGTGGCGAGCGAGACCAGCAGCGCCAGCCACTTGGCGGCCGCCCGCCGCGCGGCGGGCACGGCCGCCGTGGCGATCGCACCGACCGCGGGCAGCAGCGCTGTGGCCGTCAGAATCGGGAACGACATATCAGACCGCCCTCATCAGCAGGGTCGCGGCGATCAGGATCGCCGTACCGCCGAACATCGAGACCGCGTAACTGCGGGCGTAGCCGTTCTGCAGCTTGCGCAGCCGGCCCGAGAGCCCGCCGACCGTGGCGGCCGTGCCGTTGACGACTCCGTCGACCAGGGTGTGGTCGACATAGACAAGGGAGCGGGTGAGGTGCTCGCCGCCGCGGACCAGGACCACATGGTTGAAGTCGTCCTGGTACAGGTCGCGGCGGGCGGCCCGGGTGGGCCACGAGCCGCGCGGGGCGATGACCGGCACCGGCCGGCGTCCGTACTGCGCGTAGGCGAGAGCGACGCCGACGACCATCACCGCGACGGTCGCGGTGGTGATCGCACCCGCGCCGATCGGCGGGTGCCCGTGATCGAAGCTCGTCACCGGCTCCAGCCACTTCACGAACGACTCGTGGAAGGAGAACAGCCCGCCCGCGAAGACCGATCCGAAGGCCAGCACGATCATCGGCACCGTCATCGTCCTCGGTGACTCGTGCGGATGCGGCATGTCGCCCTTTTCGTCGGCCTGCCAGCGCTGCTCACCGAAGAAGGTCATCAGCATCACGCGCGTCATGTAGTACGCGGTGATCGCGGCACCGAGCAGGGTGACCGCGCCGAGGATCCAGCCCTCGGTGCCCCCCTTGGCGAACGCCGCCTCGATGATCTTGTCCTTGGAGAAGAAGCCGGACAGACCCGGGAAGCCGATGATCGCCAGATAGCCGAGCCCGAAGGTGACGAAGGTGATCGGCATGTACTTCCTCAGGCCGCCGTACTTCCTCATGTCGACCTCGTCGTTCATGCCGTGCATGACCGAACCGGCGCCGAGGAAGAGACCGGCCTTGAAGAAGCCGTGCGTCACCAGGTGCATGATCGCGAAGGCGTATCCGATGGGGCCGAGGCCCGCGGCCAGGATCATGTAGCCGATCTGCGACATCGTCGAACCGGCGAGCGCCTTCTTGATGTCGTCCTTCGCGCAACCGACGATCGCACCGAAGAGGAGCGTGACCGCGCCGACGACGGTGACGACGAGCTGTGCGTCGGGTGACGCGTTGAAGATCGCGCCGGAGCGGACGATCAGATAGACACCGGCGGTCACCATGGTCGCGGCGTGGATGAGGGCCGAGACCGGGGTCGGGCCCTCCATCGCGTCGCCGAGCCAGGACTGCAGCGGCACCTGGGCGGACTTGCCGCAGGCGGCCAGCAGCAGCATCAGGGCGATGGCCGTCAGCGTGCCCTCGCCGGTCTCCCCCACGGCCCCGAGGACCGGCCCGAAGGCGAAGGTCCCGAACGTGGTGAACATCAGCATGATGGCGATCGACAGCCCCATGTCGCCGACGCGGTTGACCAGGAAGGCCTTCTTCGCCGCGGTGGCCGCGCTGGGCTTGTGCTGCCAGAAGCCGATGAGCAGGTACGAGGCGAGGCCCACGCCTTCCCAGCCGACGTACAGCAGCAGGTAGTTGTCGGCGAGGACCAGCAGCAGCATCGCCGCGAGGAACAGGTTCAGATAACCGAAGAAGCGGCGGCGGCGCTCGTCGTGCTCCATGTACCCGACCGAGTACAGATGGATGAGCGAGCCGACACCGGTGATCAGCAGGGCGAAGGTCATCGACAGCTGGTCGAGCTGGAAGGCGACGTCCGCCTGGAAGCCCTCGACCGGGATCCAGCTGTACAGCTGCTGGGTCAGGGTCCGGTCGTCGCCGGGCCTGCCGAGCATGTCGGCGAAGAGCACGACGGCGATGACGAACGACACGGCGGCGAACAGGGTGCCGAGCCAGTGGCCGGCGCGGTCGAGCCGGCGTCCGCCGCACAGCAGGACCACCGCTCCGAGCAGAGGCGCCGCGACGAGCAGCGCAATGAGGTTCTCCACGATTCTCCCGACCCCTTACAGCTTCATCAGGCTGGCGTCGTCGACCGAGGCCGAATGGCGGGACCGGAACAGCAGCACGATGATCGCGAGCCCGACCACGACCTCCGCGGCGGCGACCACCATCGTGAAGAACGCGATGATCTGGCCGTCGAGATTGCCGTGCATCCGGGAGAAGGCGACGAACGCGAGGTTGCACGCGTTGAGCATCAGCTCGACACACATGAACACCACGATCGCGTTCCGCCGGATCAGAACTCCCGCCGCGCCGATGGTGAACAGCAGGGCGGCGAGATAGAGGTAGTTGACCGGATTCACCGCTTGGCCTCCTCTTCGTCCCGGTCCCGTCCGAGCCGCTCCTCGGAGCGCTGTTCCAGCGCCTTGAGGTCGTTGAGCGCATCGGTCGACACATCACGGATCTGGCCGCGCTCGCGCAGCGTCTTGCTCACGGTGAGCTGGGACGGGGTGCCGTCCGGCAGCAGACCGGCGATGTCCACCGCGTTGTGCCGGGCGTAGACGCCGGGGGCGGGCAGCGGCGGCAGGTGCTTGCCTTCCCGTACGCGCTGCTCGGACAGCTCGCGCTGGGTCTTGGCCCGCTCGGTGCGCTCCCGGTGGGTGAGCACCATGGCGCCGACGGCCGCGGTGATCAGCAGCGCGCCGGTGATCTCGAAGGCGAAGACGTACTTGGTGAAGATGAGCCGGGCCAGGCCCTCGACATTGCCCCCGCTCGCGCTGTTGGCGACGCCCAGGCCGTTGAAGGTCTTCAGGGAGGCGTTGGCGATACCGGCGATGAGCAGCACACCGAAGCCCAGCCCGCAGAGCGCGGCCAGCCAGCGCTGGCCCTTCAGCGTCTCCTTGAGCGAGTCGGCGGCGGTGACGCCGACCAGCATGACGACGAAGAGGAACAGCATCATGATCGCGCCGGTGTAGACGATGATCTGGACGACCCCGAGGAAGTACGCCCCGTTGGCGAGGTAGAACACCGCCAGAATGATCATGGTCCCGGCCAGGCACAGCGCACTGTGCACGGCCCGCTTCATGAGGATCGTGCCCAGCGCTCCCAGGACGGCGACCACCCCCAGCACCCAGAACTGGACGGCCTCGCCCGTCGAAGTGGCCGATGCGGCAAGGGCGTTCATGCGTCCACCTCCTCGCCCTTCTCACCCTTGGAGACGGCGACCTGCTGGACCGTGCCGGGCGCGGCTTCGGTGACCAGCCCCCGGTAGTAGTCCTGCTCGTCCGTGCCGGGGTAGATCGCGTGCGGCGAGTCGACCATGCCCTCGTCCAGACCGGCGAGCAGCTGCTCCTTGGTGTAGATGAGGTTCTCGCGGCTGCTGTCGGCGAGCTCGAAGTCGTTCGTCATCGTCAGCGCGCGCGTCGGGCAGGCCTCGATGCACAGTCCGCACAGAATGCAGCGGGCGTAGTTGATCTGGTAGACGCGGCCGTACCGCTCGCCCGGGGAGTAGCGCTCCTCGTCGGTGTTGTCCGCGCCCTCCACATAGATCGCGTCCGCCGGACAGGCCCAGGCGCACAGCTCGCAGCCGATGCACTTCTCCAGTCCGTCGGGATGACGGTTCAGCTGGTGCCGGCCGTGGAAGCGCGGCGCCGTCACCTTCTGCTGCTCCGGGTACTGCTCGGTCAGCCGCTTCTTGAACATGGCCTTGAAGGTCACGCCGAAGCCGGCAACCGGATTCTGGAACGTGCTCTCGGATTCCTCAGACACCGTCAGCCTCCTTTCCATCACGAGGACCAT
Organism: Streptomyces sp. NBC_00390; assembly: GCF_036057275.1. Classification (NCBI taxonomy): domain Bacteria; kingdom Bacillati; phylum Actinomycetota; class Actinomycetes; order Kitasatosporales; family Streptomycetaceae; genus Streptomyces; species Streptomyces sp. NBC_00390. The sequence continues at coordinate 3,587,707 of NZ_CP107945.1, forward strand.
CACTGTCAGTATTGGGTCCGCCACTGACAATCAGCTCGCGCTCACCGCGCGGACGCCTGCGCGGCACCGGCGGCAACTCCTGCCCGGGCAACGGCGGTACGGGGAAGCCGCCCGCCATCGGGTCGAACGCGGCGGGCTCCGGCTTCGCGGCCTCGGCGGCCTTCTCCTTCTTGCCTCGGAACATGTCCGCGACGAAGGAGAGCAACAGGACCGCGATCACGGCGCCTCCGACGTACAGCACGATCTGCTGGAAGTCGTAGTTCTCGTTGCGCAGCGCCCGCACGGTCGCCACCAGCATCAGCCAGACCACCGAGACCGGGATCAGGACCTTCCAGCCGAGCTTCATCAGCTGGTCGTAACGGACCCGGGGCAGGGTGCCGCGCAGCCAGATGAAGAAGAAGAGCAGCAGCTGGACCTTGATGACGAACCAGAGCATCGGCCACCAGCCGTGGTTCGCGCCCTCCCAGAAGGTGGAGATCGGGTACGGGGCCCGCCAGCCGCCCAGGAACAGGGTGACCGAGACGGCGGAGACGGTGACCATGTTGACGTACTCGGCCAGCATGAACATCGCGAACTTGATGGAGCTGTACTCGGTGTTGAAGCCGCCGACCAGGTCGCCCTCGGACTCCGGCATGTCGAACGGAGCCCGGTTGGTCTCGCCGACCATGGTGACGACGTAGATGATGAAGGAGACCGGCAGCAGCACGATGTACCAGCGGTCCGCCTGCGCCTCCACGATCGCCGACGTCGACATCGACCCGGAGTAGAGGAAGACCGAGGCGAACGCCGCGCCCATCGCGATCTCGTAGGAGATCATCTGCGCACAGCTGCGCAATCCGCCGAGCAGCGGATACGTCGAGCCCGACGACCAGCCCGCCAGCACGATGCCGTAGATGCCGACCGAGGCGACCGCCAGGATGTAGAGCATCGCGATCGGCAGGTCGGTGAGCTGCATCGTGGTGCGCTGCCCGAAGATCGAGACCTCGTCGCCGGCCGGTCCGAACGGGATCACGGCGATCGCCATGAACGCCGGGATGGCGGCGATGATCGGGGCGAGGACATAGACGACCTTGTCCGCCCGCTTGACGATCACGTCTTCCTTGAGCATCAGCTTGATGCCGTCGGCCAGCGACTGGAGCATGCCCCAGGGGCCGTGCCGGTTGGGACCGATGCGCAGCTGCATCCAGGCCACCACCTTGCGCTCCCACACGATGGAGAACAGCACGGTGACCATCAGGAAGGCGAAGCAGAACACGGCCTTGACGGCGACCAGCCACCACGGGTCGCGCCCGAACATCGACAGGTCCTCGAGTGCGAGAACACTGCTCTGGACTTCGGCGACATGAGCCGGCGCGATCATGCGCACACCTCCGATACGGGGGCGGCCGGTGCAGCGCCCGGCAGAACGGCGCGGGCCGGGAGCCCGCTCGGCGAGGTGGTTCCAGGCCTGGGCACGGGCCCCGGTCGACGGGAGACTCGGACGGTCACGACGCCACCTCCGGTGCCGCCTCGACGGCCTCCGGCTCCGCGGCCGGACCGATACGGACCAGTTGGCCCGGCATCGCCCCGGTGTCGGCGGCCACGCCGCCACCGGTGGAGTTCAGCGGCAGCCACACCACCTGATCGGGCATCTCGCTCACCTGGAGCGGCAGCCGGACCACGCCGGCCGGACCCGAAACCTCCAGCACATCGCCGTCCTTGACGCCCGTGGCGGCCGCGGTGCTCGCGGACAGCCGGGCCACGGCGGCGTGCCGGGTGCCGGCCAGCGCCTCGTCGCCCTGCTGCAGCAGGCCCTGGTCGAGCAGCATCCGGTGACCGGCGAGCACCGCCTCCCCCTCGCCCGGGCGGGGCAGCGGTCGGGCGGACTCCATCGGATCGGTGGCCCGCGGGCCGTCCCACCGGCCGAGCCGGTCCATCTCCGTTCGCACGGCCTTGAGGTCCGGCAGCCCGAAGGCGACATCGAGCGCGTCGGCGAGCATGTGCAGCACCCGCGCGTCCGCCGGCGCGAGGCGCCGTGTCATCTGCTCGGGCTTGAGCGCCGCCTCGAACAGCCGCGCCCTGCCTTCCCAGTTGAGGAAGGTGCCCGGCTTCTCGGCGACGGCCGCCACCGGGAAGACGACGTCCGCCCGCTCGGTGACCTCGCTCGGCCGCAGCTCCAGCGAGACCAGGAAGCCCACCGCGTCGAGCGCCTCGCGGGCGCGCGCCGGGTCGGGCAGATCGGCGATCTCGACGCCGGCGACCAGCAGCGCCGCCAGCTCGCCGGTGGCCGCGGCCTCGACGATCTGGCCGGTGTCGCGGCCGTAGCGGTGAGGGAGTTCGCGTACCCGCCAGGCCTCGGCCGTCTCCTCGCGGGCCCGCGGGTCGGTGGCCGGCCGGCCGCCGGGCAGCAGCGACGGCAGCGCGCCCGCCTCGACGGCCCCGCGCTCACCGGCCCGCCGCGGGATCCACACCAGCCGGGCGCCGGTGGCGCTCGCGATCCGTACGGCGGCGGTGAGTCCGCCGGGAACGGCCGCGAGCCGCTCACCGACCACGATCACCGCGCCGTCGCCGCGCAGCGCCTCGGCCGCCCTGGCGCCGTCCTCGTCGAGTCCGACACCGGAGGCAAGCGCGTCCAGCCACTCGGTCTCGGTGCCGGGGGCTGCGGGCAGCAGCGTGCCACCGGCCTTGAGCAGACCGCGCGTCGCGTGCGTGGCGAGGGAGAAGGTGCGCTGGCCGTGCTTGCGGTGCGCCTTGCGCAGCCGCAGGAACACGCCGGGAGCCTCCTCCTCGGACTCGAACCCGGCGAGCAGCACCGCCGGGGCCTTCTCCAGGACGCTGTACGTGACCCCGCTGCGGTCCAGGTCGAGGCCGCGGCCGGCGACCCTGGCGGCCAGGAAGTCTGCCTCCTCGCTGCTGTGCACACGCGCGCGGAAGTCGATGTCGTTGGTGTCGAGGGCGACCCGCGCGAACTTGGCGTAGGCGTAGGAGTCCTCGACGGTCAGCCGGCCGCCGGTGAGCACTCCGGCCCGGCCGCGGGCGGCACCGAGCCCGCGGGCCGCCGCCTCGAGCGCCTCGGGCCAGCTCGCCGGCTCCAGCTCACCGGTCCCGTTGTTGCGCACGAGCGGAGTGGTCAGCCGGTCCGGCTTCTGCGCGTAGCGGAAGCCGAAACGGCCCTTGTCGCACAGCCACTCCTCGTTGACCTCCGGGTCCTCGGCCGCGAGGCGCCGCATGACCTTTCCGCGCCGGTGGTCGGTACGGGTCGCACAGCCGCCGGCGCAGTGCTCGCACACGCTCGGCGAGGAGACCAGGTCGAAGGGGCGGGAGCGGAACCGGTACGCGGCCGAAGTCAGCGCGCCGACCGGGCAGATCTGGATGGTGTTCCCGGAGAAGTACGACTGGAACGGGTCGCCCTCGCCGGTGCCGACCTGCTGCAGCGCGCCCCGCTCGATCAGTTCGATCATCGGGTCGCCCGCCACCTGGTTGGAGAACCGGGTGCAGCGCGCGCACAGCACACACCGCTCCCGGTCCAGCAGCACCTGGGTGGAGATGTTGACCGGCTTCTCGTACGTCCGCTTCTTTCCCTCGAAGCGGGACTCGGCCTGGCCGTGCGAGACGGCCTGGTTCTGCAGCGGGCACTCGCCGCCCTTGTCGCACACCGGGCAGTCCAGCGGATGGTTGATCAGCAGCAGCTCCATCACGCCCTTCTGCGCCTTCTCGGCGGCGGGCGAGGTGAGCTGCGACCTGACGACCATGCCGTCGGTGCAGGTGATGGTGCAGGACGCCATCGGCTTGCGCTGGCCCTCCACCTCGACGATGCACTGGCGGCAGGCGCCGGCCGGGTCGAGGAGGGGGTGGTCGCAGAACCGTGGGATCTCGATGCCGAGCTGCTCGGCGGCCCGGATGACCAGCGTCCCCTTGGGGACGGAGATCTCGATGCCGTCGATCGTGAGGGAGACCAGGTCCTCGGGCGGAACCGCGGCCTCGCCGCCCCCGGAGGGAGCGCTCGTGGTGACTGTCATGCGTTCACCTCCGTGGTGGTGGCGGGCCGGTCGGCCCACACCGTGGACTTCGCGGGGTCGAAGGGGCATCCCCGCCCCGTGATGTGCCGCTCGTACTCCTCACGGAAGTACTTGAGCGAGGAGAAGATCGGCGAGGCCGCGCCGTCGCCGAGTGCGCAGAAGGACTTGCCGTTGATGTTGTCGGCGATGTCGTTCAGCTTGTCGAGGTCGGACATGACGCCCTTGCCCGCCTCGATGTCGCGCAGCAACTGCACGAGCCAGTACGTGCCTTCGCGGCAGGGGGTGCACTTGCCGCAGGACTCGTGGGCGTAGAACTCGGTCCACCGGGTGACGGCCCGCACCACGCAGGTCGTCTCGTCGAAGCACTGCAGCGCCTTGGTGCCGAGCATCGAACCGGCCGCGCCCACGCCCTCGTAGTCCAGCGGGACATCGAGGTGCTCGTCGGTGAACATCGGGGTCGACGAGCCGCCCGGCGTCCAGAACTTCAGCCGGTGGCCGGGGCGCATCCCGCCGCTCATGTCGAGCAGCTGGCGCAGGGTGATGCCGAGCGGGGCCTCGTACTGGCCGGGGCCCGCGACATGACCGCTGAGCGAGTAGAGCGTGAAGCCCGGGGACTTCTCGCTGCCCATCGACTTGAACCAGTCCTTGCCCTTGTTGAGGATCGCGGGAACGGACGCGATGGACTCGACGTTGTTCACCACAGTGGGGCACGCGTACAGACCGGCGACCGCGGGGAAGGGGGGTCGCAGCCGGGGCTGGCCGCGGCGGCCTTCCAGGGAGTCCAGCAGCGCCGTCTCCTCACCGCAGATGTACGCGCCCGCACCCGCGTGCACGGTGAGCTCGAGGTCGAGTCCGCTGCCCAGGATGTTCTTCCCGAGGTAGCCCGCCTCGTATGCCTCGCGCACGGCCTCGTGCAGCCGCCGCAGTACGGGGACGACCTCACCGCGCAGATAGATGAAGGCGTGGCTGGAGCGGATCGCGTAGCAGGCGATCACGATTCCCTCGATGAGGGAGTGCGGATTGGCGAACAGGAGGGGGATGTCCTTGCAGGTCCCCGGCTCCGACTCGTCGGCGTTGACGACGAGGTAGTGCGGCTTGCCGTCGCCCTGCGGAATGAACTGCCACTTCATTCCGGTGGGGAAGCCGGCGCCGCCGCGGCCGCGGAGCCCCGAGTCCTTGACGTAGGCGATCAGGTCGTCGGGCGTCATCCCGAGCGCCTTGCGCAGGCCCTTGTAGCCTTCGTGCCGCTCGTACGTCTGAAGGGTCCAGCTCTCCGGGGCGTCCCAGAAGGCGGAGAGGACCGGCGCGAGGAGCTTCTCCGGGCTGCTCTCTCCCCCGGCCTCGGGCTGGGAGGTGCCACCGTACTCGGTCGACAAGGTCATCACTCCCCCTCCTCTGCTGCGGGTCCGGCCGGGTGCTCCGGGTCGGACGCGGATGTCTGCTGCGGCGCGTCGTGGGAGCTGAGGTGCTCGGCCGGCGACGGATCGTGCGGCGGCGTCTCGTGGCGGACCTCGCTGCGCTGGGCGACGACCCGGGCGGCCGACAGCTCGCCCTTGGCCAGGCGCAGTCCGATCAGCGACGCGGGTCCCGCTCCGCCGGTCGACTCGACGGCGCCGGGGCGCTCGTCGGGGAAGCCGGCCAGGATGCGGGCGGTCTCCTTGTACGTGCACAGGGGCGCGCCGCGGGTGGGGGTGACCTGCTCACCGGTCCGCAGGTCGTCCACGAGCCGCTTGGCGGAATCGGGCGTCTGGTTGTCGAAGAACTCCCAGTTGACCATCACCACCGGCGCGAAGTCGCAGGCCGCGTTGCACTCGATGTGCTCGAGCGTGATCTTGCCGTCCTCGGTCGTCCCGTTGTTGCCGACGCCGAGGTGCTCCTTGAGCTCGTCGAAGATGGCGTCGCCGCCCATCACCGCGCACAGCGTGTTGGTGCAGACCCCCACCTGGTACTCGCCCGACGGCTTGCGCCGGTACATCGTGTAGAAGGTGACGACCGCGGTGACCTCGGCGGTGGTCAGGTCCAGCATCTCGGCGCAGAAGCGGATGCCCGTGCGCGAGACGTAGCCCTCCTCGGACTGCACGAGGTGCAGCAGCGGCAGCAGCGCGGACCGGCTGTCGGGGTAGCGGCCGATCACTTCCTTCGCGTCCGCCTCGAGCCTGGCGCGTACCTCTGCCGGGAAGTCGGGGGCAGGAAGCTGCGGCATGCCCAGCGATACGTCCGTCATCGGTCGACGCCTCCCATCACGGGGTCGATGGACGCGACCGCGACGATCACGTCGGCGACCTGGCCGCCTTCGCACATGGCCGCCATGGCCTGCAGATTGGTGAACGACGGGTCCCGGAAGTGGACCCGGTAGGGGCGGGTGCCGCCGTCGGAGACGACATGGACACCCAGCTCGCCCTTGGGCGACTCGACCGCCGTGTACGTCTGCCCGGCCGGGACCCGGAAGCCCTCGGTCACCAGCTTGAAGTGGTGGATCAGGGCCTCCATGGAGGTGCCCATGATCTTCTTGATGTGGTCGAGGGAGTTGCCGAGGCCGTCGGGACCGAGCGCGAGCTGGGCAGGCCAGGCGATCTTCTTGTCGGCGACCATCACCGGGCCCGGCGCGAGCCGGTCCAGGCACTGCTCGACGATCCGCAGCGACTGCCGCATCTCCTCCAGGCGGACCAGGAAGCGGCCGTACGCGTCACAGGTGTCGGCGGTAGGGACGTCGAAGTCGTATGTCTCGTAGCCGCAGTACGGGTCGGTCTTGCGCAGATCGTGGGCGAGGCCCGCGGAACGCAGGATCGGTCCGGTCGCGCCGAGCGCCATGCAGCCGGTCAGGTCCAGGTACCCGATGTCCTGCATGCGGGCCTTGAAGATCGGGTTGCCGGTGGCGAGCTTGTCGTACTCCGGCATGTTCTTCTTCATCGTCTTCACGAACTCGCGGAGCTGGTCGACAGCGCCCGGCGGCAGGTCCTGGGCGAGTCCGCCCGGCCTGATGAACGCGTGGTTCATCCGCAGACCGGTGATCAGCTCGTAGATGTCCAGGATCATTTCGCGGTCCCGGAATCCGTAGATCATGATCGTGGTGGCGCCCAGCTCCATACCGCCGGTGGCGATGCACACCAGGTGCGAGGAGAGCCGGTTGAGCTCCATCAGCAGGACCCGGATGATCGTCGCCCGGTCCGGGATCTGGTCCTCGATGCCGAGCAGCTTCTCCACGCCCAGGCAGTACGCCGCCTCGTTGAAGAACGGTGTCAGGTAGTCCATGCGCGTGACGAACGTGGTGCCCTGGGTCCAGGTCCGGTACTCGAGGTTCTTCTCGATGCCGGTGTGCAGATAGCCGATGCCGCAGCGGGCCTCGGTGACCGTCTCACCGTCGATCTCCAGGATCAGGCGGAGCACTCCGTGGGTGGAGGGGTGCTGCGGACCCATGTTGACGACGATCCGCTCGTCGTCGGCCTTGGCCGCGGACTGGACGATCTCGTCCCAGTCGCCACCGGTGACCGTATATACGGTCCCCTCGGTGGTCTCGCGGGGCGATGCCGGTGATGTGCTCACGAGTACGACCTCCGCTGGTCCGGAGCCGGGATCTGGGCGCCCTTGTACTCGACGGCGATGCCGCCGAGGGGGTAGTCCTTGCGCTGCGGGAAGCCCTGCCAGTCGTCCGGCATCATGATCCGGGTGAGGGCGGGGTGGCCGTCGAAGACGAGTCCGAAGAAGTCGTACGTCTCGCGCTCGTGCCAGTCGTTGGTCGGATAGACGGACACCAGGGACGGGATGTGCGGGTCGCTGTCCGGGGCCGAGACCTCGAGCCGGATCAGCCGGCCGTGCGTGAGCGAGCGCAGATGGTAGACGGCGTGCAGCTCGCGGCCCTTGTCCTGCAGGTAGTGGACGCCGCTGACGCCGGTGCAGAGCTCGAAGCGGAGCGCCGGGTCGTCGCGCAGGGTCCGCGCGACCTGGAGCAGGTGCTCGCGCTCGATGTGGAAGGTGAGCTCGCCGCGGTCGACGACGGTCTTCTCGATCGCGTTCTCGGGAACGAGGCCCTGCTCTTCCAGGGCACCCTCGAGTTCGTCGGCGACCTCGTCGAACCAACCGCCGTAGGGGCGGCTCGCGGGGCCCGGCAGGCGTACGGAGCGCACGAGCCCGCCGTAGCCGGACGTATCCCCTCCGTTGCCGGCACCGAACATGCCGCGCTGGACGCGGATCTCCTCGCCGTGCTCGCCACGCTGCCCCGGGAGGTTCTGCTCGGAGAGCTCCTTCTCCGGATTCGGCTGATCCGTCATCGCTGAATCCCCCTGTTCTCCCCCAGGGCCGGCGCCTGGGAGGCGCCCCCTCCGCCCGCGCGGCTCAGAGGTGCGGCTTTCGTCATCGTCTGCGGCCCGGCGGCCGCGCGTGCGCCGCTCACCGGAGCAGCCCCTTCATCTCGATCGTCGGGAGCGCCTTGAGCGCCGCTTCCTCCGCCTCTCGGGCCGCTTCCTCCGCGTTCACACCGAGCTTGGAGTTCTGGATCTTCTGGTGGAGCTTGAGAATCGCGTCCATCAGCATCTCCGGGCGCGGCGGGCAGCCCGGCAAATAGATGTCGACGGGCACAATGTGATCGACACCCTGCACAATCGCGTAATTGTTGAACATTCCACCCGAAGATGCGCAAACGCCCATGGAGATCACCCACTTGGGATTGGGCATCTGGTCGTAGACCTGGCGCAGGACGGGCGCCATCTTCTGGCTCACCCGGCCGGCCACGATCATCAGGTCGGCCTGGCGCGGCGAGCCGCGGAAGACCTCCATACCGAAGCGGGCCAGGTCGTACCGTCCGGCGCCGGTCGTCATCATCTCGATGGCGCAGCAGGCGAGGCCGAAGGTGGCCGGGAAGACGGATGACTTGCGCACCCAGCCCGAGGCCTGTTCGACGGTGGTCAGCAGGAAGCCGCTCGGCAGCTTCTCTTCGATTCCCATTGGTGCCCCTCAGCCCCTCAGTCCCATTCCAGGCCGCCGCGCCGCCATACATACGCGTAGGCGACGAAGACGGTGAGCACGAAGAGCAGCATCTCCACGAGCCCGAAGATCCCCAGGGCGTCGAAGGTGACGGCCCAGGGATAGAGGAAGACGATCTCGATGTCGAAGACGATGAAGAGCATCGCCGTCAGGTAGTACTTGATGGGGAAGCGGCCACCTCCGGCCGGCGTAGGGGTGGGCTCGATGCCGCACTCGTACGCTTCAAGTTTCGCCCTGTTGTACCGCTTTGGGCCGATAAGCGTGGCCATGACCACGGAGAAGATCGCAAACCCTGCCCCGAGGGCGCCGAGCACAAGGATGGGCGCGTAAGCATTCACCCTCCCCGCTCCTTCCAGTCGTCCTTGACCGTTGGACCGCACCGGGCATGCGCCTCGCCGCCCCGCGAAGATCGCTCCTATGTGAGGCAGTTCACAAGCCCGACTGCTCCGCATCCTATGCCTGCCGGTCTGTGATCTGCGACACGGGGTCAGGCATCTCGTTTGTGATCTCCACCACCCCACGAACGATCATGAAGTCGGATGAGCGGTGATCTACATACGCGAAGCGCCCGGGCGGTCACCAGATGTGACATCTGGAGGCGTTACCGCTGGTCGGAGGGGTTGCGCACTATCAAGGGGCGGCACGCTCGGGCAAATTGGCGATGGACCGCATCGGGTGATAGTGGACGCTCGTTCACTCGACAGTGGGACGCCTTGGACAGGGGTGGACAGAGGGATGGCGCGTGCACACGTTCACGAAGTCCTCGCACCCCCCGCACGTTGACCATTCTGTGACCTGCGTCACCCGTTATCGGATCGCGATAAAAGCGGGCTTGGCCAACGGTGCGAAGCGGTGGTAAGTGCGGGGCAATCCGGACCTTTTATTTAAAGCACATGATCACGGCCCTGATCGCGTGTGCCGGTTTTGTCCGTTACGGCGTCAATAAGGGCCGCTGGAAGGCGGATTCAGAGGTTCCGCCCGTAACTGTGGCGCAACACACGTTTCTTGAAGGGAACCGCCAACCCCTGATAGCGGTTGTCCTCATGTCCCGTACCGCTCACATACCCAGCCACCGGAAACCCCGCCGGAGCGCCTCGACGATGGCGATCCGCGCCGGAGTTGCCGGTGGCTTCCTCGGCACCATCGCGGTGGCCGGTGCTGCCGGGCCGGCGAACGCCGACCCGGTGACCGAGACCATCGAGATCCCCGTTCTCACCTCCGAGATCTCCGCCGCGGTGGAGAAGTCCGCGGAGGCCACGCAGCAGGTCGCGCTCGACCTCCAGCTGCAGGCCCACGAGGACGCCGCCGCGGCCAAGGCCGCGAAGGCCGCCAAGAAGGCCAAGGCCGAGGCGGACCGCAAGGCGGAGGCCAAGGAGAAGGCAGAGGCCAAGGCGCGCGCGGCAGAAGCGGCGGAGGAGCGTGCCTCCCGCACCGCGGAGCGCACGACGCTCTCCGCGCCGAGCTCCGGCAGCTCCGCGCCCGCGAGCGGCTCGGCAGCCACCGTCGTGGCCTTCCTCAAGGCGCAGCTCGGCGACGCGTACATCATGGGCGCCACCGGCCCGAACGCCTGGGACTGCTCCTCCCTGGTCCAGGCCGCGTTCCGCACCGTCGGTGTCGACCTGCCGCGCGTCTCGCAGGACCAGTCGGTCGCGGGCACCCAGGTGGGCACCTCCAACCTCCAGGTCGGCGACATCCTGTACTGGGGCAGCGCGGGTTCCGCGTACCACACGGGTGTCTACATCGGTAACGGCCAGTACCTGGACGCCGCGAACCCGGGCAAGGGTGTCGTGATCCAGGACCTCTCGGGCTACCCGGCGACGGGCGCGGTCCGGGTCCTCTGACACCGCACCACGCAACTGTGCCGAAGGCCGTCGCTCCCCGAGGGGAGCGACGGCCTTTCGCGCATCCGCCTGCCACACTGCCCTGATGATCCGTTTCCGATTCGACCTCCGCCCGGTCGCCGGCATCCAGCCGTGGGGCGGCGATGACCCTTCCCTCCACTGGTTCGCGCTGACGGAGGGGTGGTACTGGATCGAGGCGGGCGGTCACGAGCTGCTGCGCTACTCGGAGCGCACGCTGCACAGGTGGGCCGGCGAGGAGGGCGGTGGGACGGCGACGTCCCCCTATGCCGCGTACTACGTCGTCCGGCTCTGGGAGGACGTGATCGAGATGCTCCCGGAGGTGCTGGAGCCGGTACCGGAAGATCTCGTCGGCTTCGTGGCCGCGGATCTTGGCGACTGGCCGTCCCGCGAGAACACACCGGAGGCGGAGGCGGCAGGGCTGTGGCATTCCGACCGCTCGATGTACATGGGTCCCCTGCGGAACGCGCCGCACATCCGGTGGTGGCGGACGATCATCGACGGCGACGATGCCGTCACCGTCTCCTGGCAACACCGCTCTGACTCCGAGATCGAGTTCGCGGGGCCTCCGGAAGGCACCGCCACCGTGCCGACGAGGTCGTTCGTCGCCGCCGTGGCCGAGTTCGACCGCGCGCTGCTCGCCGCGATGGACGAACGCATCACCGCACTGGAGGCCGCGGGCCCGCCTCCCGGTGTCGGCCTGGACCTGCGGCATCTCCGCCGTGAACAGCAAGAGCGAGCGGGGAGGCTGCAGCAGGCGCGGGCGCGCGAGTGCGACACGGACTGGGACGTGATCAGGGCCGGAGCCCGTGAACTCCTCGCCGCCGGGGCCGGCCCCGCGCCCGGATCCTCGTGACCCGAGGCCCCGTGCGACGTGGGCCGGCCATCACGCCTTGGGGGCCACCTTCGACAAGCCGTTGATGATGCGGTCCATCGCGTCGCCGCCCGTCGGGTCCGTCAGATTGGCCAGCATCTTCAGCGTGAACTTCATCAGCGTCGGGTGCGTCAGACCGCGCTGCGTCGCGATCTTCATGACCTTCGGGCTGCCGATGATCTTCACGAAGGCGCGGCCGAGCGTGTAGTAGCCGCCGTACGTGTCCTTGAGGATCTTCGGGTAGCGGTGCAGGGCCAGTTCGCGCTGGGCCTCCGTCGCGCGGGCGTGCGCCTGGACGATGACGTCCGCGACGATCTGGCCGGACTCCATCGCGTACGCGATGCCCTCGCCGTTGAACGGGTTGACCAGGCCGCCCGCGTCACCGACCAGAAGCAGGCCCCGGGTGTAGTGGGGCTGCCGGTTGAACGCCATCGGAAGGGCGGCGCCGCGGATCGGGCCGGTCATGTTCTCCGGCGTGTACCCCCAGTCCTCGGGCATCGAGGCGCACCAGGCCTTGAGGATCTCGCGCCAGTCCAGCTCCTTGAAGGACGAGGAGGTGTTCAGCACGCCGAGGCCGACGTTCGACGTGCCGTCGCCCATGCCGAAGACCCAGCCGTAGCCGGGCAGCAGCCGGTCCTCGCCCGGACCGCGGCGGTCCCACAGCTCCAGCCAGGACTCCAGGTAGTCGTCGTCGTGGCGGGGAGAGGTGAAGTAGGTGCGGACGGCGACGCCCATGGGGCGGTCCTCGCGGCGGTGCAGGCCCATCGCCAGTGAGATGCGCGAGGAGTTGCCGTCGGCCGCGACGACCAGTGGGGCGTGGAAGGTGACCGGGGTCTTGTCCTCGCCGAGCTTCGCCTCGACACCCGTGATGTGCCCGGTGCGGTCGTCGACGATCGGCGCGCCGACGTTGCAGCGCTCGTACAGCCGCGCACCCGCCTTCTGTGCCTGCCGGGCCAGCTGCTCGTCGAAGTCGTCCCGCTTGCGGACCAGTCCGTAGTCCGGGTACGAGGCGAGATCCGGCCAGTCCAGCTGGAGCCGGACACCGCCGCCGATGATCCGCAGACCCTTGTTGCGGAGCCAGCCGGCCTCCTCCGAGATGTCGATGCCCATGGCGACGAGCTGCTTGGTGGCGCGCGGGGTGAGCCCGTCGCCGCAGACCTTCTCGCGCGGGAACGCGGTCTTCTCGAGGAGCAGGACGTCGAGGCCTGCCTTGGCCAGGTAGTACGCGGTGGTGGAGCCGGCCGGGCCTGCCCCGACGACGATCACATCGGCAGTGTGCTCGGAGAGGGCTTCGGTCACGGCGGGTTCTCCCGAGGATTCGATTCGATATTGCGTACCGAACGGCACAGGACGTGTGCAGTCTATGGGGGCGTACTGATCAGCCGACTGAAGGGCTCCGTCTATGAGCAGCAGGCCGCTCCCCGTCGTACAGCTGCGTGTGCCCACCGATGAGGACGCCCTGGCGTGGCACCGGGTCTTCGACGACCCCGACGTCATGGAGTTCCATGGCGGCGCCACGGCGGAACTGTCCGTGTACGAGGAGCTGACGGCGCGCCAGCGGCGGCACGACGCGGAGCGTGGTTTCTGCCTGTGGACCCTGCTGGACGAGGACGGAGAGGTCATCGGCTTCACCGGCGCGCAGCCGTGGCCGCACGAGGGCTTCGGGCCGTACGGCGAGATCGAGATCGGCTGGCGGCTCGCCCGGGCGGCGTGGGGCAAGGGATACGCGACGGCCGCCGCCCGTGCCACGCTGGAGCGGGTACGGGCGGCGGGGGTGGAGCGGGTGTTCTCGATGATCGACGCTCGCAACGAGCGGTCCATCGCCGTGACCCGGCGGCTCGGCATGGAGGTCGTCGAGACCTTCGCGACGCCTGATTCCGGGCGGAAGGGGTACTGCTTCCGGCTGGACCTCAGTCGATCCTGAACGTCCTGAGGGCGGTGGAGAACACCACGTCCTTGTCGGCGTCCCAGCGGTCGGCGCGGCCGGCGGCGAGGATCGCGTACTCCGTGCCGTCGGGGGCGACGAACGCCTGGTCGATGACGTGCCGCTGGAGCGCGCCCTCCTCCGGCTCAGGGACGTGGACGAACTCCCAGAGCGCACCCGGCCGGTCCTGATAGGTGTTCTCGGTCAGCTGCTTGCGCTCGTACCGGGTCTCCGGGGTCTCCAGGTGCTTCTTCTCCAGGCCCACGAGGTTCTCGTACGACGTCATGGGGGTGTCCTTGATGACGCCGATCTGGAGGTAGTCGCCGCCGGTCGGCGCCTCGTAGAAGACCTGGCTGCCGGCCTGCCGGCGCGTCCAGCCGTCCATCACCGCAACCGTGAAGCCCGCCGGGTCCTGCTTGAGCACCATTCCGGCGGGCAGCGGGCCGTCGTCCGCCTGGGTCGCGGAAGGGGACGCAGATGCGGACGGGGACGGGGACGGGGAGGCGGAAGCGGATCCGGAAGGGGAAGGCGAGGGGGACCGGGTCGCCCGGGCCTTGTTGTCGGCCTCCTGGGACGGCTGGGACACGGTGGTGTCGTCCTTCTTGTCCTGGAACAGCAGCAGACCGGCCGTGGCACCGCCGCCGACGACGAACGCTGCGACGAGGGTTGCCGTCCAGACGAGGACCTTCCGACGCCGGCCGTTGCCGGCCTCGGCGTCCGGGGCCGGGGCGACGTGCGCGGTGGCGGTCTGCGCGGCGGCGACGGCGTACGGGTCGGGAGCCGCGTACGGCGTACCGGGCGGCTGGGCCTCGACCTGGGGATGCGCGCCGTACGGCTGCGCCGTGGGACCGGGTTCGGCCGCACCCGGAAGGATCCCGGGGTCTGACGCCGTCGCCGGGCCCGCGGGCGCGGCCGGCATCCCAGGTGCAGCCGGTCCGGTCGGCGTTCCAGCAGGTGCCGGGACGCCTGCCCCGGGCAGCGCGGGCGACCCGGCCTGTGCCTCGGGCACGGCGGGAGTCGCGGCCGCCCCGGGCCCGGCAGGCGCCATGGGTACGGAGTCCGGAGCCACCGCCGGGGCCTGCGCTTCGGCCGCGCCCGCAGGCGTGGGGAGCCCCGATGCAGCGGGACCGGCCGGCGACGCGAACGGCGGCGTCGGCACTCCCGGCGACCATGCCTGGCCGGGGCCGTGTACCGGCGGAGCGGGGTGGCCGCCCGTCAGCCGCAGCGCGTACGGGCCCAGCAGCGTCGCCCCGCCCACCCACAGCAGACCGAACAACAGCACGTCCGGGACGCTCGGCGCGAGCTCGGAGCTGCCGGGCGACCCGAAGTCCCGGACACCGCCCCCGAGTTCGACGGAGAGCCCGCCGAGGCCCGCGCCCAGCAGGATCAGTCCCAGAGCGAACGCCCCGGCCAGCACCTGCTCCCGCCGGTCGGCCGAGCGGCGGGCCGCGAGGACGCCGATGACCAGTGCACACACCGTGCCGAGGGCCAGCGCCCCGGCCACCGCGCCGCCGCCCCACACGTCGGAGATCTCGCCGGGTCCGAAGCTGCCGTGCCCCGCACCGGACCCGAGCACGCTGAAGTGCTGCCCGTCGATGGCGTAGTCGACGGGCGCGCCCCAGCTCAGGCCGAGCACCGCGAAGCCGATGTTGGGCAGGATCGGCAGGGCGATCAGCAGCGCCTGACCGTCGACGTCATCGGCATTGGCGTACAGGACGAACCCGGTCAGCGAACACAGCGCCAGCACCACACCGAGCGCGCGCACCGCCGTGCCCAGTGCGCGCACCGCCGACCGGGCTCCCGGCCGCTGTCCCGTCCACGCGGCGAGCCGATCGCGCTGCAGCGCACCCGTGCTCACCGCAAGGGAGATGGCGAGCGCCCCGAGCGCGGCGAGCAACGGCGCCGAGGAGATCGCGACACCCTGGACCTCGGGCTGGGCGAACAGGCCGAGGACGAGTACCTCGCCGGTGACCAGCAGCGACATCCGTACGGCAGCTTCCAGGCCCTCGCCGCGTCCGCGCAGCATCCTGGCGCCCACGAACAGTGCCGCCACGAACAGCACGGTCACCGTCATCGGCACCAGGGAGAAGGACACCACGCCCTGGCCGATCGACTCCGTGCCGGAGCCGGAGTAGTCGGAGCCTGAGTAGCCGCCGCCCGGGTAGCCGCCCGGGCCGTACGGCGAAGTATCCGCCGCCGCCAGCTCGATGCCTCCGCCGACGCCCTGCAGCAGCATCGCGAGGGCGATCCTCATCCGGTCGCTCCAGCCGACGACGACGTCGTCGTCCTGCCCGTACGTGGGAAGGGCGAGCACGGCCGCGAGCACGAGCAGCAGCCCGGCCGGCCAGATCGTCGCCTTGGCCGCGCTCAGCCAGTCACCGCGGAGGACCCGGCCGATGAACTCCCCGACCGGGGAAGGCTGCACCGGCCCCGGCGCATACGCGGGCGGTGCGGCGTACGACGGGGGCGGCGCGGACGGGACGGCGGGCGCGGACGGGGGAACCGGCGGTGGCGCCGCGGGCTCCGGCAGTCGCTCGCGACCGCACTTCATGCAGAAGCGTGCCTCGTCCGGGGACGGGTTGCCGCAGTGCGGGCAGTACGACGCCATAGGTGGACTCCGAAGTGGCAGGCGGGGGCAGCGAGATAAGGAAGCCGTAAACAACTGACTCATCTTCCCCGTCCACCGGTTCCCGTCAACTTGCCTTTCCGGCACGGGAGATGGGTCGCAGGTCAGAACACCGACAGGCCGGTCAGCGTCGTGAAGCGGTCCAGCGCCGCCACCCCCGCCACCGAGTTGCCCCGTGCGTCGAGGCCGGGGCTCCACACACACAGGGTGCAGCGCCCCGGCACCACCGCCACGATGCCGCCGCCCACGCCGCTCTTGCCCGGCAGCCCGACCCGGTAGGCGAAGTCGCCGGCCGCGTCGTACGTACCGCAGGTGAGCATCACGGCGTTGATCTGCTTGGCCTCGCTGCGGGTCAGCAGCCGGGAGCCGTCGGCGCGCAGCCCGTGCCGGGCCAGGAACCGGGCCGCGAGCGTCAGATCCGCACAGCTCATCTCGATCGAGCACTGCCAGAAGTAGTGGTCGAGGAGGGTGGGCACCGGGTTGGCGATGTTGCCGTACGAGGCCATGAAGTGGGCCAGAGCGGCGTTGCGGTCGCCGTAGGCGGACTCGGACTCGGCGACCTTCGGGTCGAACGCCAGGTCGGGGTTGCCGCTCTCCTGCCGCAGGAAGTCGAGGAGCTCGCTGCTCGCGTCGCCGGTCAGGCTCTGCAGGGCGTCCGTGACGACGAGTGCGCCCGCGTTGATGAACGGATTGCGCGGGATGCCGTTCTCGTACTCCAGCTGCACCAGGGAGTTGAACGGGTTGCCCGACGGTTCGCGGCCGACGCGCTCCCAGAGACTGTCGCCGCCGCTGGCGAGAGCCAGGGCGAGGGTGAACACCTTGGTGATCGACTGGGTGGAGAAGGGGTGCCGCCAGTCCCCGACCCCGTACACCGTTCCGTTCAGATCCGCGACGGCCATGCCGAAGCGGCGGGGATCGACGGCGGCGAGGGCGGGGATGTACTCCGCGGGCGTCCCGCTGCCGGCCAGCGGTGCCACGTCGGCGGCGATCTGCTCCAGGAGCGCCTGGTAGTCCACGGCGAGTGCCGCCGAGCTCTCCACCGCGGTCTGCCTAGAGGGGCTTGGTGCCGCGGTGCAGCGCGACCACGCCGCCGGTCAGATTGCGCCAGGCGACCTGGGTCCAGCCCGCCTTCTGCAGCAGCCCGGCGAGTTCCGCCTGCTCGGGCCACGACTGGATGGACTCGGCGAGATAGACGTACGCGTCCGGGTTGGACGACACGGCCCGGGCCACCGGCGGCAGGGCCCGCATCAGGTACTCCTCGTACACGACCCGGAACGGATTCCACGTCGGGTGCGAGAACTCGCAGATGACGACGCGCCCGCCCGGCCTGGTCACCCGGAACAGCTCGCGCAGCGCCGCGTCCGTGTCCTGCACGTTGCGCAGCCCGAAGGAGATGGTCACGGCGTCGAAGACGCCGTCGCGGAACGGCAGCCTCGTCGCATCGCCCGCGGTGAGCGGCAGCCACGGGTTGCGCTTCTTGCCCTCACGCAGCATGCCGAGCGAAAAGTCGCACGGCACGACATATGCACCGGTCCTGGTGAACGGCAGTGACGAGGTACCGGTGCCGGCGGCCAGATCGAGGATCTTCTGCGCCGGGCGGGCGTCCACCGCCTTGGCGACCTCCTTGCGCCACCGCCGGTCCTGGCCGAGCGAGAGCACGTCGTTGGTGAGGTCGTAGTTCGCCGCCACGTCGTCGAACATCGAGGCGACTTCGTGCGGCTGCTTGTCCAGGGTTGCTCGGGTCACGCCCCCCATTGTGCAGCCCGGCCGGTCTCGGCAGCCGACCAGGGCCGGTCGGCGCGCGGAGCCCGGCCCCGCCGCCGGATCCGGATGCAACCTTTTCCGCGCGCGGGCGCTCATGACTGCCGCGATCAGCACGATCGGAGGGGAGGGCCGATGCCACCCCGCAGCGAGCACGGCTTCGAGGCATTCGCCCGGTCGAGCCGGCGCAAGCCGTACCGGACGGCGTACCTGTTGTGCGGCAACGCCGATACGGCGAGCGATCTCACTCGGACCACCCTTGCCAACCTGTTCCAGCACTGGCGCCGGGTCGCCGCCGACCGTCCCGACGCGTACGCGAGGACCGTGCTGACCCGGACCTTTCTGGCCGAGCGACGCCGCAGACTGCGCGATCTGCCGGCCCACCGCAGTGCCGATGTGCCGGCCCTGTCAAGGGCGGCCGGCGGCCGTACGGCACAGGGGGCGCGCGGACGCGGCCACGGCGAGGCACTGCGGAGTCCTCGCGGGTGGTCATCCGCCGGCCACCGGGCCGCCCTCGGTGACACGGGGGCCGACGCAGGTGTCGTGCGCGGCGATCAGCTTCGGGTCGTGGTTCTTCACGGCCTTGGTGAGCTCGGGGGTCATCTCGAGCTCACCGGTGGTCGGGTCGGGGTCCGGGTAGCCGGGGAAGCCGTTCTTGCGGATGCACTCGCTGGTCTTCCGGGCCGACGCCAGCGTCTCCTCGTCGACCTGCCGGTCCTCCCCGGACAGCAGGTGCTTGCAGGCGTCCTGGGCCTTCAGCAGGTCGGGCTCCTTCATCTTGTCCTTGTCAACCCGCAAATGGCCCGCCTCGGACCTCGTCAGAGCGATGCCGTTCTCTTCCAGGCACCGGTAGCGGGCCGCGTCCTCCCTGCTCTGCGGCGGCGACTTCTCCGCGTCGGGTTCGCCCGGACCCCCGCACCCGGTGAGAGCGGTCAGCAGCAGGACAGCCGCGGCGCAGTGCCGCGGTGAGGCGAGGGGCATCAAGGTACTCCCGAGAGCAACTGAGGGAACTCCAGGCGAAGTTAAGACCTCGAACACAGGTGCGTCTACTGCCCCCGAGGACAGTAGACGCACCGCCGGACGGCTTGTTTCACTGCTCTGCCGTTGACCGTCGAGCAACAAACCGACGCAAGGATGTGGAGCATGAGCAAGCCGTCGCTCGGACGCCGTCTGACCACCCTCGCCGCAGCGTTCTCGGCGGCCGGCGGACTGGCCTTCGCCACGGGAGGCACGGCGCTGGCCGCCAACCAGGACGGAAGACTGGAGGCGAACGAGTTCGGTCTGTACTACTCGGCCGGCCGCACGGGCTGCGTCCATGACTCGTTCACCGATGACAGGACGCTCGACAACAACGAGTTCAAGGGAAGCTGCACCGGTACGGGCGACGAGGTCGAGGACAACACCGAGTCGTACTGGAACCGCTCCCTGCTCCAGTGGTGTGTGTACACGAACACCGACTGGGGCGGCTCGTACGGCGCGCTCCCCGCAGGTCACATCGGCAATGCCTCCAGCACGTTCAAGAACAAGATCTCGTCCCATCACTGGGGCCGGTGCGGCAGCTGATCCGCCGATGCCCGTGTCCGCCCTCCGCCGTCTCGCCCCCGCCGTGCTCATGCTGCTCACCGTGCCACTCGGCGGCTGCGGCGGCGGGGGCGGCGCCACGCACCGCGAGCCGGTCGTGACCTCGACGCCCACCGTGCTGCGCACCCAGGACCTCCGTTTCCCGCTGAGCGCCTACGACCGCAGCGAGGCCGACCAGGAGCAGCTCGGCCTGGCCCAGCAGATGCTGATCAGCCGCTGCATGGCGCGCTACGGCTTCACCTTCCGCGCACCGTCCGGCCTCGGCGGCGCACCGCACGGTCAGGCAGGAGCCCGCCGCTACGGGATCTCGGACGCACAGACCGCCGCACGCTACGGCTATGCGCCGCCGCCCCGCCCCGGGGCCACCAGGCGGCCGCCGTCGCAGCCGGAGCTGAGCGAGAGCGGCATGCTGGCCCTGCACGGGGCGGCGGACCTGCGGCCCGAGGACGTTCCCAAGAGCCAGCAGGAGGCCGACCGCCGCCCCGGCGACGTCAAGGTCAACGGCAGGGCGATCCCGATCGGCGGCTGTCTGCGCGAGTCGTATCTCAAGCTGTACGCGCCGACGCCGGACAGCGTCGATCTGCTCTTCGTCTTCGAGCTCACCGCCGAGGCCGAGACGCGCTCCCGTGAGGATTCGCGGGTGCGGGCCGCATTCGGCACATGGGCGGCGTGCATGAAGGAGAGCGGATTCTCGGTGAGCAATCCGGCCGAGGTACCGGAACAACTTGGGCTCGACGAGGCGGAATTGTCGAGTCCACGGGCTGTCACCGCGGCAAAGGCCGATGTCGCCTGCAAGCAGCGAGTGAATCTTGTCGGCGTCACATACGCGGTGGAATCCGCGTACCAGCGTCAGCTCGTCGACGAGCACGCGGAGACACTCGAACTCGTCCGTAAACAGGGCGAGGAACGGCTCCGACTCGCCGCGTCGCTCGTCGGCGAATAGGCCGCACAGGCGAACAGGCCGCGCACACGAAAACGGAAAGCAGGCGGACAGCCCAACAGCCGGAATTCGCCGTCCCGTTGTTTGCCCGAAAACCGTCCAGCCCGTACGTCATGGTGATCGTATGATTACGCGGCGCGACTGATCCAATCCAGGGCTGGGGGGCGGATGCCGGATACGCACACATGGACCGCGTACATAGCGGGACGGGACGACGCGCACGCTTTACGGAGCGCGGCGGAGCGGATCGCCGACTTCACCGGCCAGGAAGTCATGCTGTTCGCCCGGCTGCACACCGCTCCGTCGAACGAGGAACTCGCGGCATCACTGCACATCTCCGTGCGCACCGTGAAGTTCCATGTCGCCAACATGCGCAGGAAGCTGGGAGACGTGTCCCGGCTCCAGTTGTGCCTGCTGGCGGCGCTGCGGGACCTGGACGCCGCTACGCGCGGAATCCGGGCCCCTTGCGCAGGCGGTACACGGCCAGGCCGCCGAACACGACGACGATCGTGACGACGATGCCGAGTGCGGTCCGCCCGGACATCGTGTTCTTGTCCTCGGCCTCGTCGTCGGTCCAGCCGTTCTCCTCGTCGTACTGCTCCTCGGCCGTCCCCGAGACGACCGCGTCCACGAAGCGCGGCAGCGAGACGTCGAGCGGCTCGTCGTACTCGCCCAGCAGTTCGGCGGTGGCAGCGTCGCGGTCGACGCCGTACTCCTGGGAGACCGGCTGGTCACCGTCCTCGCTCGCCGCGACATAGACGCCGTCGCGACGCAGCCGGTCGTGGACGAAGGACAGCAGGATCTCGGGATCGCCTTCGTACGGGTCCCGCGAGTCGAAGTTGCTGCGGGCGACGACGACGAAGACAGGTACCTTGGAACCGCGGATCTGCCTGCGCATGCGCTGCTGCACCGACGCGGCGAGCTGCCCCGCACTCTCCGCGTCGACGTAGACGGGGTCCTCGGCGAGCCGCTCGGCGATCATCCGGGCCCGGTCGGGCCGATCGGCGGCACCTGCGGGCGCCGCGCCCGCCAAGGCGGCGATCAGCAGCAGCGGTACCAGCACAGAGACACGGCGTACGGCGGTCATCGGACTCCCTCCAGCCGGGCGTCGAGTTCGGCCATGGCCCGCCGGGCCTTACGGGTGGGCTGGGGACGGCGGCGTACGAGCCGGACCACCAGCAGCACCAGGGGCCTCAGCACATACGCTCCGACAAGCGCGCCCGGAATCAGCACGGCCGAGATCCTGGCCCAGTCGCCGAGGGACAGCCGGTCGTCGGGGTGCTCGCTCGCGCTCTCGTCGGTGCCGTCGTCGGAGGCCGGCTCGTTCCAGGTGGTCGGGCCGCTCAGCTTGCCCGGCGGGGCATCGGCGAGCCGGTCGGCGGCCCGCGCGTAGTCGAGCGTGAGATCGCGGATCGCGGCGCTGGTGGCCTCGCACTGCTGCGGGATCTCCAAAGGGTCCTTCTTGGGCAGCGTCTGGGTGTTGACGCCGAAGCAGCCGCGGTCGGTGACCAGGATGTACGCGCCGTCCCGGCCCGTCCGCTCGGCGAGCAGGCGGTTGCGGGGTGCGTTGATGTAGCCCTGGGGCACGCCGGGCAGCACCGCGAGGAACACGGGGGCATCGAGTTTCCTCAGCCCGTCCTCGACCTTCGTCCGGTCCTCGGGCGTGAGGAGGTAGCCGAGGTCGGGATCGACGTACACGGGCCGTTCGCGCAGCGCGGCGGCAGCCCGCTCGACCGGGTCGTAGGGGGCGGATGCGCCGACGCCGAGCAGTGCGGCGGCGGCCAGCACAAGCCCTGCCGTCCTTCTCATGAGCGGGCCTCCCCTTGGTGGTCGGTGCCTGGTGCGGCGGTTGGGGCGGGGCCCTGATCCCGGGCGTCGTCCGGCTCCTCGTCCGGCTCGTCGTCGTCGAACTCCTCGGCCCACCTCCCCAGGAACTCGATCAGGTCCTCCGGAGACCAGTCGGGCGATGTGGCTCCGTACCTGGTCACCGACCACATCGCGTTCGTGTACTCGGACTCGTAGTACGGCACCATCCCCTCCTCCGTCGCCACCAGCAGCGGATCGGGTCCGTGCTCGGCGCACGCGGGGCAGACGGCGATCTCCGTGACCTCGCCGTCGTCGCGGGTCCACGGGGTGCGGGCGGTCCCGCGCTCGTGCAACGGGTTGTGACAGCAGGGCGGTTCGACGGTCAGCGGCACCCCGTCGCGCTGGGCGGCGAGCGCCAGCATGCCGGTCCTGCTCACCTCGATCGCGGCGAGAAGGTCGGGCAGATCGATGCCCTGCACCAGCGCCAGCCGCTCCTCCCAGAAGGCCAGACCCTTCTCGGCGACGATCTCCGGGTCGGGTTCGAGCGTCAGCGGCAGCGAGGAGATCACCAGGTCGTCGGCGAGGTCCCAGGCCTCGTCGGCGAGCGAGCCCGCCGTCTTCAGCCCGGCAGACTCCGCCGCCACCACCGCGTCCTTCAGGGCGTCCGTGCGACGCTTGGCCAGGTCGTGGAGCGTGTCGTACGAGTGGTCCGGAAGAGCCGGGGCGGAACTCCAGTCGACATCGGGCAGCGGCTGCGGCGTGCGCCTGCGCCTCGGCCACAGCGGCACGTCCGTGAAGCGGTGCAGCAGCATGAGCGCGGCCACTGCGGCCGCACCGGCCGACCCGACCCACAAAGCCGCCTTCTCCGCCCGGTACTCGGGGCCCCGGTGGGCCCGCTCCTCCGCGATCCGGTTCCTGTTGCGCGGCACTTGGCCGGTGCGCAGCCCGTCGAGCGCGACGACGGCGATGTCGGCGAGCGAGGCGCTCTCGTCGTCACTCCAGTCCTGGACCTTGCTCTCGATGTCCGAGTCACGGCCACCGGACGCCGGGGCGCCGTACTCGCGCAGGCGCGCATCGCCGTCCTGGGCGACATGGAGATAGACGCCGTCCTTGCCGAGCCGGTCGTGCAGCAGCGCGAGATACGCGACGCCGAACTCTCCGCTGCCGTCGCCGTCCCACACCGGGCTGACGGATACGTAGACGGGCGTACCGTCGGCCTCCACCTTTCCGGCCGCCGCCCGGATGCGCTCGATGTCCTTCGGACCCAGCGCGCTCGGGTCGATGTGCGGGCTGATGTAGACGGAGTCCTTGCGCAGCGCCTCGGCGGCGATGTCGGCACGTGTGGGCGGACGTTCGGCGGCGTGCGCGGCACCGGCCGTCCCGGTGAGGCCGGAGGCCGCGGCCGCCGTCAGCAGACCGAGAGCAGCACCCGCCACTCGTATCACGTACGCCACATCAGACCCTCCCGTCATGTGGTCGTCAACCCTAGTGGTGCACCTGTCGGCGACAGTCGTCGGCACTCTTCCCCGCCAGGCGGACCGTCAACAGGCAAGTGGAGCGGCCCCGTTCACCGCCGCCGGAAGACCAGCCGGCCGCCGAGCACCGTCGCGACGCAACTGCCCGCACCGCTCAGCCGCAGCGCACGGGCCGGGAGTTCGTCCACCGGAACGTCGAAGACGGCGAAGTCCGCAGGCCTGCCGGCGGTGAGGTATCCGTCGATCAGCACACGGAGCGGGAAGCCCACGAAGGGATCGAGCGACAACGTCTCGCGCGGCCCAGGATTTCGTGGTGCGCGCACCCGCAGCCCCGACCGGGCGACCGCCGTCCGTACCGCCGGCCGTACGAACGGCCCGTCGACCGCGGTCACTCCGTGCCCGAGCAGCCGCTGCAGCCCGCGCCGGGCGCTCGCACCCCAGCGCGCGTCGTCCATCGCCAGCGCCGCCAGAGCGCCGCCCGTGAGGGGTTCG
Organism: Streptomyces sp. NBC_00390; assembly: GCF_036057275.1. Lineage (NCBI taxonomy): Bacteria > Bacillati > Actinomycetota > Actinomycetes > Kitasatosporales > Streptomycetaceae > Streptomyces > Streptomyces sp. NBC_00390. The sequence continues at coordinate 3,612,023 of NZ_CP107945.1, forward strand.
GTGCCGAGCTCGTCGGCCTCGCGCGGATCGGGGTGGTAGGCCGCCTCCAGCAGGGCCACGGCCTGCGGGTGCCGCAGACCGGGCATCAGCAGCCCGGGCCAGCGCCGTACCCGCGCCTGTGGGCGCGCCGCGACCATCGCCTCGTACGTGCCCACGGCGATGATCAGCCCGGCGTCCACGGCGACGGCCTCTGCCTCGTCGCGTCCGCAGAAGACCCGGTCCGCGACGTGAATCGTCAGCAAAACGACCTCAGTTGGAGGCGAGCAGCTTCAGTTCGGGATGCGCCGTGCCGCCCGCGATCGCCGTGGACGAGATGTGCGAGGCGACCCGCTCGTCGACCGGGTCGTTCGCCGGGTCGTCGTGCACGACGAGGTGCTCGTACGTCGTCGTGCGCTGCGCCGGGACCCGGTCGGCCTTGCGGATCATGTCGATGATCTCGAGGAGGTTGGAGCGGTGCTTGGCCCCCGCCGAGGAGACCACGTTCTCCTCCAGCATGATCGAGCCGAGGTCGTCCGCGCCGTAGTGCAGCGACAGCTGACCGATCTCCTTGCCCGTGGTCAGCCACGAGCCCTGGATGTGGGCGACGTTGTCCAGGAAGAGCCGCGCGATCGCGATCATCCGCAGGTACTCGAACATCGTCGCCTGCGTACGGCCCTTGAGGTGGTTGTTCTCGGGCTGGTACGTGTACGGGATGAACGCGCGGAAGCCGCCCGTACGGTCCTGCACCTCACGGATCATCCGCAGATGCTCGATGCGCTCGGCGTTGGTCTCGCCCGTGCCCATCAGCATCGTGGAGGTGGACTCGACACCCAGGCCGTGCGCGATCTCCATGATCTCCAGCCACCGCTCACCCGACTCCTTGAGCGGGGCGATCGCCTTGCGCGGCCGCTCGGGCAGCAGCTCGGCGCCGGCGCCCGCGAAGGAGTCGAGACCGGCCCGGTGGATCCGGGTGATGGCCTCCTCGACGGAGACCTTGGAGATCCGGGCCATGTGCTCGACCTCGGAGGCACCAAGCGAGTGGATCACCAGCTGCGGGAAGTCCTTCTTGATGGCGGCGAAGTGCTTCTCGTAGTACTCGACGCCGAAGTCCGGGTGATGGCCGCCCTGGAACATGATCTGCGTCCCGCCGAGCTCGACGGTCTCGGCGCACCGGCGCAGGATGTCGTCCAGGTCGCGCGTCCAGCCCTTGGCTGTGTCCTTCGGCGGGGCGTAGAAGGCGCAGAACTTGCACGCCGTGACACACACGTTGGTGTAGTTGATGTTGCGCTCGATGATGTACGTCGCGATGTGCTCCGTACCCGCGTACCGCCGGCGCCGCACGGTGTCCGCGGCCGCGCCCAGGGCGTGCAGGGGCGCGGACCGGTACAGCTCGAGCGCCTCCTCGGGCGTGATCCGTCCGCCTGCGGCGGCACGGTCCAGGACGGCTGCGACATCAACGGTCGTAAGGTCGGCCTTCTCGGTCACCGGGCGTCACCCTTCGGCGGTTCTGCTGTGGATCTACGGACCGATCCAGGCTACGCCACGGCCCCGGGCGACTCGGCTGCGCCTCCCGCACCCGCCTGGCTCGCCGTCGCCGAGGAACGCCTGCGCAGTCCGGCACAGAGGACCGCACCGCTCGTCGCGCCGAACAGACCGGCGCCGATCAGCAGCGTCAGCCGCGTGGTTCCTTCCTGGTCCGGACCGTCCGGAAGCCGCGGCTCCAGCAGGCCCAGCGGGTCGACGTGCAGCGTCACACGCTGGAGCATCCGGATGTGTCCGAAGCAGTTCTGCTGCTGCGACACGTCGTGCACGGTCCGGCTCTCGATCTCGACCACCCGGCAGTGCAGCACCTCCTCCTTCTCCTCTGTCGCGGAGACCATCGCGGGGACGGGTTCGCCGAGCCGCTTCATGTACAGCTCGTAGAGCCCCGGGCCCGCGAAGAACATCAGCGCGAAGCCGCACACGCAGGCGAGCGTCGCGGCACCCGACCGGTGCCAGCGGCCGCCGAGCAGCACGGGGGTCACCGCCAGGGTTCCGAGCCCGAGGACCACACCGACCGCTGTCCCGAACGGGTACTGGGCGGCGAGGCTTGCGAGGGTGAGCAGCCCGGGGACGAGGAGCGCCCACATCAGTGAGTTCCTCCGGATCTGCGCCCGGGTCGGAGGCGGCGGCAGCTCCTGGCCCGCCGCCGGTTTGTTCTGGGTCATGTCCACAGTTCAGTCAGCACCCTTGGTGAGCGTGGCGGACGGCCGTGCGGCCGCCGATTCCTGCGCGGTCGCCGATTCCTAGACGGCCGGCAGCGCGTACAGATGGTCCTCGTGGGCCACCAGGATCCGGTTGCCGGCACGGGCGATCTGCCATTCGCTGTCGGCCTCGACCCCGTCGTTGTACGTCCACCGCAGGGTGCCGGTCTTCGCGTCGAAAGCGTAGACACCGCCGTGTTCGAAGAACGAACCGATGTAGAGGGAGTCGGCGGCGCGCACGATCCGGTCGCCGAAGGGACGGCGGCCCATGTCCTCGTTCCGCCAGATCCTCCTGCCGGACGTGGGGTCGACGGCCCAGACACCGCTCTCGTAATCCATGGCGTACAGCACGCCGTCGAGAATCGAGGGCCGCTGGAAGCCCCGCCGCCCATCGGCGGACAGGGACCAGCTGTCCCGGCCGGACTTCAGGTCCACGGCCAGCAGCCGCTCGTCGCCCCCGAGGTACACCTTCCCGCCGAAGAGGGTGGGCTGCACCTCGTCGTCGGCGATCCTGCGGTTCCACACCTGCCTGCCGGTGGCGGCGCTGCGCACGGTGAGGTTGTACCGCTCGTCGGCGATCGAGCCGTGTGCGTAGACCAGGTAGCCCCCTCCCACGGTGAGCGCCACCTTGTCCTGGGTCCCCTCGTCGCGCTGCTCCCGCCAGACCACCTTGCGGCTTGCGATGTCGACCGCCGCGATGGCGTTGAGGCTCCTGGCCGGGTCGCTGTGGTCGAGATCGGCGATCACATAGATCCGTCTGCCGTCGACGGCCGCGACCTGGACGCCCGTGGTCATCTTTCCGCCGAGCTGGGCACGCCAGTGCTCCTTGCCCGTGCGGATGTCGTAGCCGACGATCGTCCCGTCGTAGTCCCCGCCGGGCAGGAAGAGGGTGTTGCCGGACACGGTCATGGTGTCCGCGGGGCCGGAGATCTCCTTCCGGGACCACTTCTGCCTGCCCGTCCTGACGTCGTACGCGGACGTGGTCCCCCCGAGCACCAGGAAGAGGTCACCGAACGCCTGTGGCGGAACGTCGTAGTGGCGGGAGAGACCTGGCGCCTGCTTGTGCCAGAGGGGCTGCGGGGCAACACCGTTCGGCGGGGTGGTGAAGACCTCCGGCTCCGGCTCCCGGCTCTTGCGGCCGTCCTTGTCCGTGGTGTTCTTTGCCGCGGACCGGTCACGGTCCCCGGCCAGCCACCAGGCCGCACCCCCGCCCGCCAGTGCCACGCCTGCGGCGCCACCCGCTGCCAGGCCGAGGAATCGGCGGCGGGACGGCACGGCAGTCGTCGGGTCACCGATCCGCACCGTGCCGACGAGCGATGAGCCCGCGGTCCGTGAAGCACCTGCCGTTGCGCCCGGGCCCGGGGTGTCCAGCGTCGTCGGGGTACGGCCGGGACCTGCCTGGGACGGCGCAGCGGCGGGCGGTGTTGCCGGCGTGCTCCCGTGGGCCGGAGTCTCCAGGTCCAGGATGCCGGCGGCATGGGTCGCGATCGTCGACGAGACCGCTGAGGGAAGCCAGTCCGCCAGAATGCGGCCCGTACCCTCCGGAGCCAGGGACCGCAGGATCTCCGCCGGGGCCGGCCGGGCAGCCGGGTCCTTGGCGAGGCACGCCCGTATCAGGCCGGTCAGCTGCTGCGGAACCCCGGCGAGATCGGGCTCCGCGTGGACCACCTGGTAGAGCATGGCCGCCGGTGCCAGCTCGCCGAACACATTGCGCCCCGTGGCGGCGAAGGCCAGCACCGCGCCGAGCGAGAAGACATCGCCCGCCGGGCCGAGATCCTGCCCCAGCGCCTGCTCCGGAGGCATGTAGCCGGGCGAACCGACCACAACTCCCGTCTGTGTCATACGGCTTCCGTCCACGGCCCGCGCGATGCCGAAATCGATGACGCGGGGCCCGTCGGGGGCGAGCAGTACGTTCGACGGCTTGAGGTCGCGGTGGATCAGACCGGCCGCATGAATCTCCTGCAGAGCGGCGGCGAGCCCGGCACCGAGCGCACGCACCGTGTGCTCGGGCAACGCACCGTGCACGGAGACGACATCGGTGAGATCGGGGCCCAGGACGTACGACGTGGCGAGCCACGGCAACGGGGCCTCCGGGTCAGCATCGACGACCGGGGCGGTGTGGCGTCCGGAGACCGCCTTCGCGATGTCGACCTCGTGCCGGAAACGCTGCCGGAAACTCTGATCCGCCGCCAGGTCGGGACGGACCACCTTCACCGCGACCGTACGTCCCCCGGGCGAGCGGGCGAGGTACACGCGCCCCATGCCACCCGCACCGAGCCGCGCCAGCAGCCGGTAGGTGCCCAACTCCTGTGGATCGTCCGACTGCAGCGGTTCCATGTCCGCATCCCCCGAGCGTTTGCGCTTCCGAATTCCTGTGACTTCGGCCCACAGTAGAGGTGCAGGGGGTCACGGGGGCCGCTGGGTATCGTTCGCCGATGCTGCGGAGCCCCTGCGCGGCACGGGCCACACAGCCCTCAGTGACGTCCGACGCCTCGCAGCCGCGGGGTGAGAACGGTCATCGCCGGGGGCCACCCGCACCACGGCAACTGCCTCAGCCCGTCGGCTTCTTCACCAGCGTCGCGTACGGGTTGCCCGCGGCGTCCTCCTGGGACCGGTAGCGCAGGGTCCCGCCCTTGGCGAGTGTGTACGTCACCGTCGTGGTGCCGCTTGTGCACAGCGGCGACGGCGGTCGGTCCGGATCCGTCCTCTCCGTGACACGCAGCTCCCGTTCCGTCCCGGAGGCGAGCTCCCCCACACCGTTGCATTCGAGCGGGCCGAGTGTCACGGAGGTGCGGACGACGTTCTCACCCTTCTTGCCCTTGGTGATCACTGCGGTGAGCAGGCCTCCTGAGAGACCGTTGTCCTGGGTGATCTCCCCCTGCCAGGTGCCGACGAACGCCGCGGGAACCGCGTCGACCAGCCTGGGCGCGGTGGACGAAGAGCCGCTGCGGGTGGGGGCAGGCCCGGTCGACCCGGGCGGCTCCACCGCCACGTCGCTGCCTCTGTCCGCGTCACCTCCGCGCCACAGATCGCGCAGCATTCCGGTGCCGAGCGTCACCGCGGCGAGTGCGCCCGCGACGGTCAGCGCCACCGTGCAGCTGATGCGCCGGCTCCGGCGGGCTCCGCCCGTGCCCGGGTCCGGGGCGGCGCTCGCCGATACGGAGAACCCGGTGCCCCGCCCGGAGCCGGTACCGGTCTGCGGTGTGCGTGCCGGCGGCACCTCCGGGCCGGCCGACGGCCGCGGTGCGGACGGCCGCGGTGCCGGCTGCGCCACGTGCGGCCCCGGTTGCGGCTCGACCGGCGGCCCGAAGACGCCGATCGCCGGGCTGCTGAACGCCACCGGCCCGGACACCACCGGGTCGGGTACCGGCCGCGCCTCCAGGTTCAGCAGTTCCACGGCCGCCCGGCTGATCTGCTCGACCAGCGGCCCCGGCAGCCGGCCCGCAGTGATCAGCGCCACCGTCCCGTCCGGAGCCAGCCGGGTCACGATCTCGTCGGGCGTCGGGCGCGCCGCCGGGTCCTTGGCGAGGCACGCCGCCACGAGCTCCCGCAACCCGCCTTCCAGCGCGCCCAGTTCCGGCTCTCCGTGCACCACCTGGTAGAGCAGCGCGGCCGACGAGTCACCCGGGAAGGGGGCTTCGCCCGTTGCCGCGTACGCCAGGACGGCGCCCAGCGAGAAGACGTCCGCCGCACCGGTGATGCCCTTGCCGAGGATCTGCTCCGGGGACATGTAGCCGGGAGAACCCACCGAGACACCGGTCGAGGTGAGCGAGGCCGTGCTGTCCGTGGCCCGGGCGATCCCGAAGTCGATCAGCCTCGGGCCCTCCAGGGTCAGCAGTACATTGGACGGCTTCACGTCCCGGTGCACCAGGTCCAGGGCATGGACCGCCACGAGGGCCTGCGCAAGTCCGGCGCCCAGCGCCCGTACCACCGCATCAGGAAGCGCGCCGTGCTCGGCGACCGCCTGGGACAGCGACGGTCCGGCGACGTACCCGGTGACCACCCAGGGCGTGGCGGCGTCCGGATCGGCGTCCAGCACCGGCGCGGTCCATTCGCCGCCGACGCGCCGCGCCGCGGCCACCTCGCGCCGGAACCGGGCCCGGAACTCCTCGTCGAGCGCGTAGTGAGGGTGGACGACCTTCACCGCGACGGTACGGCCGCCGGTGCTGCGGCCGAGGTAGACGCGGCCCATGCCGCCCGCGCCCAGCCTGCCGAGCAGCCGGTAGGCACCGATACTCCTCGGCTCACCCGGATCCAGCGGCTGCATTCGAACTCCCCCGGTCGCGCTGCCGATTACGAGAGCTCAGCCTAGGGGCGGCCCGGCCCGGTGCGCAGCACGCGAAGGACACGGTCGACAGCGGGCGAAGGACACAGCCGGCAGCACACCAGGAACTCAGCCGTCGAGCAGATGCACCACGACATCGGCAGGGAATCCGGTCGTCGGCCCGGTCCGCCGCGCGAATTCCCGCACACCGGCGAGCTGCTGCGCACCGAACCGGAAGTCCAGTGTCGTGAAGTAGCGCTCCAGCAGCTCGGCGTCGAACGCCTCCCAGCGCGCGGCCTGTTCGGCGACCTTGGTGACCTCCTCGAGGGACAGGTCCCGGGAGGCGAGAAACGCCTCGTGCACCTTGCGTACGACGAGGGGCTCCCGCGCCAGGTAGTCCTTGCGCGCCGCCCACACCGCGAACACGAACGGCAGCCCGGTCCACTGCTTCCACATCTGCCCGAGGTCATGGACATGGAGGCCGAGGCGCGGCGCGTCGTGCAGCGAGGCACGCAGCGCGGCGTCGCCGATCAGGACGGCCGCTTCCGCCTCCTGCATCATCAGCCCGAGGTCGGGCGGGCAGGTGTAGTAGTCGGGCTCCACCTTGTACTGCTCAGCGAGCAGCAGCTGGGCGAGCCGTACGGAGGTACGGGAGGTCGAACCGAGCGCCACCCGGGCACCGTCGAGCCGTTCCAGCGGCAGCTGCGAGACGATCACACAGGACATCACCGGACCGTCGCAGCCGACGGCCAGGTCGGGAAAAGCGACCAGCCGATCCGCATTGCGCAGGAATTCCACAAGGGTGATCGGCGCGATGTCGAGTTCGCCGTTCACGAGCTGCTCGCTGAGCTTCTCCGGGGTGTCCTTGGTGAGCTCGAGATCGAGAAGAGTTCCGGTTCTGGCCAGCCCCCAGTAAAGAGGCAAACAGTTCAGGAACTGGATGTGTCCCACACGTGGCCGACTGCGACGGTGATCGGTTGCGGTTGCTGTGCTTTCTCCAAGGCTGTCCACAGCGCGAGGCTAGACCTGCGACATACCGACGACGCCGCCGGGGCTCGGCGATCCGCCCGCGCCCCCCGTCCGAGCTGCGGTTCCTCGCCGCGGACTGTCAACACATCAAGATCGAGTCAAACATCCGGGTGACGTGATCTTTCCCTCTACCGCTTCGCACACGCTGCGTGCTAGGCTCGACGCAAGTTGCAGTTTGGTTTCCCTTGCAGTACAGAGCCTGCGGAGCATGTAACCCGCAGGCTTTTGTAGTTTTCAGACTTCTTGCAGGTTCTGGAGCAGGGCAACCCTTTGGCCCAAGGAGGGCTTATGGCTACCGGAACCGTCAAGTGGTTCAACGCTGAAAAGGGCTTCGGCTTCATCGCCCAGGACGGCGGCGGCCCGGATGTCTTCGTCCACTACTCCGCGATCAACGCGTCCGGGTTCCGCTCCCTCGAGGAGAACCAGGTCGTGAACTTCGACGTCACTCAGGGTCCGAAGGGCCCGCAGGCGGAGAACGTCACCCCGGCCTAAGTTGCCTGGGTCGGCGATCGCGCACGACTTAGCAGTACCCAAGGAGCCCCGTTCCGTACGGTTTCGTACGGAACGGGGCTCCTGCCTTTCCCCGGAGGCTCACCCGAGTGACCGCCACCGATGCCGCTGTGGCGCGCCCTGGACGACAGCCAGGTCCGCCACACGCGGACTCGTTGTGCTGCCACAGCACCGCGGGGCGTGACGGAAGCGCCGGAGTGCGACGCCCCGCTCCCACGTCTCCACCCGTGGTGTCGGACGGGAACTGTCGGCTGCGGCTGACCGGCGGCCGGCGGGGCTTCGTGACCCGGGCGCGCCCATGGATCGCCCCTGGCGGATGCGGAGCGGGCAGGCGGACCGGCGGCAGCCGCCGAGGCGGAGTGCAAGGCGCCCGAACTGTCCCCGGCCGACATCGCCTACGCGGCCCGCAGAACCGCGACCGGCACGGTCTTCCGGCTGCGCGGCGCCGGCGGCCGCATCCATCCCGCCGGTGGTGTCAGCGGTGGGACCAGCGCTCACCGCGCATGAGGCCGCCCAGACCCGTCCAGGCGAAGTTCATCATCATGCCCGCGGCCTCCTTGGCCGAGACCCCGCCGGTCTCGTTCGCCCACCCGGCGAGCGACTCGGCGGCGCCCACCAGCGCCTGGGCGAGGCCGGCCATGTCGCGGTCGGCCAAATCGGCTCCCCGGCGCGAGGCCCGGGGCACGCCCTGGCGGGCGGCGGCACCGATGAGACCGGTCACGAAGTCGGCGATCTCCTCCCGCATCCTGGTGACCTCGGCGGCGAACGGCTCGCCGTGGGTACGGGCCTGGCGGTGCAGCACGGACCAGCCGTCCGGATTCTCGGCGGTGTGCCGGAAGAACGCCTCCAGCCCCGCCCACATCTGCTCGTCGGCCGGCAGCTCCGGCTGGATGGCCGCCTGCACGGCCTCCGTGAGCGCCTTCGCCTCGCGCCGGATGCAGGCGGTGAAGAGCTCTTCCTTGGAGTTCAGGTACAGATAGACCAGCGGCTTGGACACCCCGGCCAGCTCGGCGATCTCGTCCATCGACGCCGCCCGGTAGCCCCGTTGCCCGAAGGTCTGCACTGCGGCGTCCATCATCTGCTGCTCACGCACGGCGCGCGGCATGCGCTTGGCCTTCGCGCCCTTCACAGCATCCATGTCAGAGATCCTCCCCCACACCCTTACTCGGCGGTAAGCCTACGGTCCCCCTTCACGGCGACCGTAGCGCGGTGCGGTGAGCGGCCGCAGCGAGCACCGCCTCGGTGCACAGGGGGCGGCGGCAGGCGCCGGCGCCGCCCACGACCTGGCAGAGCCTCGGGAACCTGGCCCTGCGCAGCGGGCGCCCCGGGACCGCCGAACACGAAGACGCGTGCTGCACCCGCGGAACGGGCACAGCACGCGTCGTCACGATCCCGACCGGGTCAGGAACGCTTCATGCTCCTCGGGAGGGAATTCAGCGCGCCCAGAGCACCGCTGAACTCGCTCGCACCGAAGGCGAGCGGCGGTCCTCCTGCCGGCGGAACCGCAACCCAGGGTTCGTCCCAGGTGATGTCGTCAACGACAACGTCTCCGTGTGTCTCCCACAGACTTCCGTCCGGGGCGACCACTCTGACCCACGCGTCAAGCCCGTCCACCGAGATGTCGACGCTGCAGGAGTCCGCGGGGAAGAGCGGGTTGTTGGCGTCGTCGAGGTCCTCCCACACCGGGCCATCGGCCTCGTCCTTGATGAACGCCCCGTCGTCGTTGACCACGGCGACGTGCTCACGGCCGGTGACGAAGGTGAACGAGTCGGTGTCGTGGCAGTGCCCGGTCGGACCCGTCGGACCCGTCGGACCCGTCGGACCCGTCGGACCCGTCGGACCCGTCGGACCCGTCGGACCCGTCGGACCCGTCGGACCGGTCGCACCCGTCACACCCGTTTCACCCGTCGGTCCGGTCGGACCCGTGTCACCCGTCGGACCCGTCGGACCCGTCGGACCGGTCGGACCCGTTTCACCCGTCGGGCCGGTCGGACCCGTGTCACCCGTCGGGCCGGTCGGACCCGTTTCACCCGTCGGTCCGGTCGGACCCGTGTCACCCGTCGGACCCGTCGGACCCGTCGGACCGGTCGGACCCGTTTCACCCGTCGGGCCGGTCGGACCCGTGTCACCCGTCGGACCCGTCGGACCGGTCGGCCCCGTCGGACCCGTCGGACCCGTTTCACCCGTCGCACCCGTCGGACCCGTCGGACCCGTTTCACCCGTCGCACCCGTCGGACCCGTCGGACCCGTCGGACCCGTTTCACCCGTCGCACCCGTCGGACCCGTCGGACCCGTCGGACCGGTCGGACCCGTGTCACCCGGGTCACCCTGCGGCCCGGTCGGGCCCGTGTCACCGGTGTCACCCTGGTCACCCTGCGGACCCGTAGGCCCGGTCGGACCCGTGTCGCCGGTGTCGCCGGTGTCGCCGGTGTCGCCGGTGTCACCCTGCGGACCCGTCGGACCGGTGGGACCTGTGGGGCCCACCTTGCACTTCTCGCCCTTGTCCTTGTCCCTGTCCTGCGGCAAGGCCTCCGCCGCCCTGGGCCCCGGCCTGGCGACGACGCACTTGTCCTTGTCCCTGTCCGACGGGCTGGTCACGGCAACGTCGGCGGCCGCCGGGGCGCCCTGCGCAGCGGCGATCGTGGGGCTGGCAATCCCTGTGAGCACGAGCGCGAGCGACGCGATCGTTCCGCCGGTCAGCCAAGCGCGTCGCCCTGGAAGCGGGCCCAGAGGGGACTTGGTCCTGTATTCAGGACTCATACACTGCTCCTTCTTGAACCAGTTCGAGTGACTCTCCGGAAGCGAGTTCGAGCTTCCCTCGGCATCATCGGTTCGCAGACGCAACGGCTTGAGAAACTTGCGGAGTTATCAACGCAATGGACTATGAGGCAAACACCAATGGGTGCGTACACGGCAGCGAACGTGAAAAGGCCGTCGGCGTGCCGTCCCCGGGCCGGTAGGTCCGCTGCATAGGGTCACCGCCGGACCGACCCGCCGGATTGGTGATGCCGTGAAACCGTCTGTGTGCCTGTGCATGATCGTCAAGAACGAATCGAAAGTCATCGAGCGATGCCTCGCGTCCGCACTACCCCTGGTGGACACCTGGGTGATCTCCGACACCGGCTCGACCGACGGAACCCAGGAGCTGATCCGCAACGCGCTCAAGGGCATCCCGGGCGAGCTGCACGAGGAGCCGTGGGTCAACTTCGGCCACAACCGGAGCCTGAATCTCCGCCACGCCCGCGGCAAGGCCGACTACCTGCTGCTCCTCGACGCCGACCTGGTGCTCCGCCAGGACGCCCCACTGCCCCGCCTCAGGGCTGACGCGTACATGCTGCGCCACGAGGGTGCGACCGAGTACCGCATCCGGCGCCTGGTCCGCGGATCGCTCCCCTGGCGATACGAGGGCGTCACGCACGAGTACCTCACGGCCGACCGGCGCGAGACCCAGGAGAACCTCGACGCGCTCGTCATCGAGGACCACCATGACGGCGGCTCCCGCCACGACAAGTTCGAACGCGACCAGCGCCTGCTGAGCGCCGAGCTCGAACGCGACCCGTCCAACACCCGCACGGTGTTCTACCTCGCCCAGACCCTGCGCGACATGGGCAGCACCGCGGAGGCGATCGACCTCTACGAACGCCGGGCGGGCATGGGCGGCTGGGCCGAGGAGGTCTACTACTCGCTCCTCCAGGTCGGCATCCTCCAGGCCGAGTCCGACGACTGGCCCGCCGCCATGGACTCTTTGTCCCGCGCCTGGGAATTCCGCCCGGACCGCCTCGAAGCCTGCTACGAACTCGCGTCCCGCCTGCGCCGCATGGGCCGCCATCGCTCCGCGCACGCCTTCGCCGCCGCGGGCCTGCACCGCCGGCAGCCGGACGACCTGCTGTTCATCCAGCCCTGGGTGTACCGCTGGGGCATGCTGTTCGAGTTCTCGATCACGGCGTACTGGGTGGGCGAGTACGAGACCTCACTTCAGGCCTGCGACCGCCTGCTGGCGATGCCCGACCTGCCGGAGGAGTACCGGAAGCAGACGCGGATCAACCGTGGATACGCGGTGCAGCGGCTGGGGCCTGCCGCCCCGAGGACCGAAACGGTCGTGGGTCTCCCCCGCTGACGGGAGAGACCCACGACCGGCCGGCCTGCGCCGTCACTCCGCCCTATGCGGCGACCGCTACGGCCGGCTTCGCGTCGGCCACCGCCTCGTACGCATCCGCGCCGTCGATCGGCGAGGAGGTGGCGGCGTTGTACGCATCACGGTCGAGGATCTCCTCGCGGGCCGCGACGAGCACGGGCACCAGAGCCTGGCCGGCCACGTTCGTCGCGGTCCGGATCATGTCCAGGACGGGGTCGATCGCCATCAGCAGACCGACGCCCTCCAGCGGCAGGCCCAGGGTGGAGAGGGTCAGCGTCAGCATGACCGTCGCACCGGTCAGGCCCGCGGTGGCGGCGGAGCCGACGACCGAGACAAAGGCGATCAGCAGGTAGTCCTGGACGCCCAGCTGCACATCGAAGATCTGCGCGATGAAGATCGCGGCGAGCGCCGGGTAGATCGCGGCACAGCCGTCCATCTTGGTGGTGGCCCCGAACGGCACGGCGAAGCTCGTGTAGTTCTTCGGAACGCCGAGGCGCTCGGTGACCTTGACCGTGACCGGCATCGTGCCGACCGACGAGCGGGAGACGAAGGCCAGCTGGATGGCGGGCCAGGCCCCCTTGAAGAACTGCAGCGGGTTGACCTTGGCGACGGTCGCGAGCAGCAGCGGGTAGACGCCGAACAGCACCAGGGCGCAGCCGATGTAGACGTCGGCGGTGAAGGTCGCGTACTTGCCGATCAGGTTCCAGCCGTAGTCCGCGATGGCGAAGCCGATGAGGCCGACGGTGCCCAGCGGCGCCAGGCGGATGACCCACCACAGGGCCCTCTGCAGCAGTTCCAGGACGGACTCGCTCAGGGCGAGGATCGGCTTGGCCCGGTCGCCGAGCCCCAGGGCGGCGATACCGGCGACGACGGCCATGAAGACGATCTGAAGGACGTTCAGCTCGGTGAAGGGCGTGATGACGTCCGTCGGGACGATGCCGGTGAGGAAGTCGATCCAGGAGCCGGAGCCCTCCGGCAGCTTGCCGTCCTTCGGCGTGAGGCCGGTGCCCGCGCCGGGGTCGGTGACCAGGCCGATGACCAGGCCGATGGCGACCGCGATCAGCGATGTGATCATGAACCAGAGGAGGGTGCGGCCGGCCAGCCTCGCTGCGTTGTTGACCTTACGCAGATTGGTGATCGACACCAGGATCGCGAAGAAGACGAGTGGCGCGACGGCCAGCTTCAGCAGCTGGACGAAGATCGAGCCGACCTGGTCGAGGGTGTCCTTCAGCCAGGCGATGTCCTGGCCGCGGGCGAGCCAGCCGAGCAGGACGCCGAGCGCCAGACCGGCGACGATCTGGGCCCAGAAGGGGATCCTCGGTATGGGGAACCTCGGTATGCGGGAGCCGGAGCCGGACGGCTTTCCGGCAGGGGCGGACGCGGTGTTCGCGGACACGGACGCACTCCAGAAGGGCGTGAAAGGGCACTGAAGGGGGATGGGGGTGCGGCGTCCGGTGCGCGAGACCGCGTGGCGCCGCTGTGTGATGCCGGGTCGAACCCAGGGACAAGCCCTAGCGGCAACAGACCGCGGACATACAGCGGCACAGATCGACATGCAGGCGCGCCACGAGCGGGATGCTCGCGGCGTCGTCAGGGCGCGCTGCTGTCTTCACGCCGACACGTTAACACTTGAACTTTGAGAACCTCAAAGCCACCCTTTGGGGCTGTCGGCCCCGGCCCGTCCCCCTTACTGGGAGGCGGCGTCCTCCTGGGTGCGGTTGGCCTCCAGCCGGGCCTTGGCCTTGTCGACCTTGGTCACGATCTGCTCGGACATGGCGTCACGCTGCTTGCGCAGCAGCACGAAGCTGAGCGGCGCGGACAGGACGAGGGCGAGCAGGAGGACCCAGACGAAGTTCGACTCGCCGAGCCCCTTGGGCAGGATGCCGTACTGCACCAGGCCGGCCACGACGACGAAGCAGCCGACGAAGATCGCGAGCCGCATGGCGGTGTACTTGAGTGCGGCGCTCGTCTTTCCAGCGGACACGGCGGGCCTTCTCTCTGCAAACGACAGACGTGCCCGTCCAGTGAAGCATGCCGCCAATGGATCAACTCAGGTGGATCAGTTCAGGGGCAGCAGCATCATGATGTCGTCCCGGTCGTCGCCCTCGGCGACGCGGATCGCGCCGGGCACCCGCCCGACCTCCTTGTAGCCGCAGGAGGCGTAGAACCGGTCGGTGCCGGTACCGCCGCGACAGGTGAGCCGTATCGCTTCGATGCCGTCGAGACCGCGCGCCGCGTCGGCCGCCGCGGCCATCAGATCGCGCCCGTACCCCTTGCCCTGGTGCCGCGGGTGGACCATCACCGTGTAGAGCCAGACCCAGTGGGTCATCAGCCGGTGCGCGTTGAGCGCGAGGAACGCGGTGGCGGCCACCTCGCCGTGCTCGTCGTAACCGACGAGCAGCCGCATGCGGCCCTCGGCCATGGCCGTCAGATGCTGCCGCCACTGAGGCCTGATGTCGTCCGCGGTGACCGGCGGCACGAAGCCGACGGCGCCGCCCGCGTTGGAGACATCGGTCCACAGGGCGAGGACGCCGCGGCCGAGCGCGGGCCCGCCGCGGGGGTCCAGTTCGAAGGTGAGGGCCATGGCGCCGATCGTAGGAAACGGAAACCCCGGCATGCACCGGGGTTCCGCCGGTCGAGACGGCGCATCGCCGCGCCGCCTCAGATACGCATGGGCTGCGGCGACTCGCGCCGGTCGGCGTCGGGGCCGGGGTACTCGCGGATGATCTCGTACCGGGTGTTGCGCTCCACCGGGCGGAAGCCGGCGTCGCGGATCAGGTCGAGCAGATCGTCGCGGGTGAGCTTGTTCGGCGTGCCGTAGTTGTCCGCGTCGTGCGTGATCTTGTACTCCACGACCGACCCGTCCATGTCGTCCGCGCCGTGCTGCAGCGCCAGCTGTGCGGTCTGGACGCCGTGCATCACCCAGAAGACCTTGACGTGCTGGACGTTGTCGAACAGCAGCCGCGAGACGGCGAAGGTCTTGAGCGCCTCGGCCCCGGTCGCCATGCTGGTGCGCGCCTGGAGCCGGTTGCGGACCTTGCCGTCCTGCATGTCGACGAAGTCGTGCTGGTAGCGCAGCGGGATGAAGACCTGGAAGCCGCCGGTCTCGTCCTGCAGTTCACGCAGCCGCAGTACGTGGTCGACGCGGTGGCGGGGCTCCTCGATGTGCCCGTAGAGCATCGTGCACGGGGTCTTGAGGCCCTTCTCGTGCGCGAGGCGGTGGATGCGCGACCAGTCCTCCCAGTGGGTGCGGTGGTCGACGATGTGCTGCCGCACCTCCCAGTCGAAGATCTCCGCGCCGCCGCCGGTCAGCGACTCGAGACCGGCCTCGATCAGCTCGTCGAGGATCTCGGAGGCCGAGAGCCCGGAGATGGTCTCGAAGTGGTGGATCTCGGTGGCGGTGAAGGCCTTCAGAGAGACGTTCGGGAGGGCCTTCTTGAGCTCGGACAGCGAGCGCGGGTAATAGCGCCAGGGCAGGTTGGGGTGGAGCCCGTTGACGATGTGCAGCTCGGTGAGGTTCTCGTTCTCCATCGTCTTGGCGAGGCGGACGGCCTCCTCGATACGCATCGTGTACGCGTCCTTCTCGCCCGGCTTGCGCTGGAAGGAGCAGTACGCGCACGAAGCGGTGCACACGTTCGTCATGTTGAGGTGACGGTTGACGTTGAAGTGCACGACGTCGCCGTTCTTACGGGTGCGCACCTCGTGGGCGAGACCTCCCAGCCACGCCAGGTCGTCCGACTCGTAGAGGGCGATGCCGTCCTCGCGGGTCAGCCGCTCACCGGCCCGGACCTTCTCCTCCAGCTCGCGCTTGAGGCCCACATCCTGGACAGATGCAGTCATCGGCCGCCTCCCATGTGTCTCGTAACAGGCTCCGCCCACCGTATCCCTAGCTCTCCTCAGGCAGTTCGCCGACCCGGTTCTCCCACTTGGTGGAGAGCACGATCGTCGTCCGCGTACGGGACACCCCGCGGGTCCCCGAGAGCCGGCGGATCGTCTTCTCGAGCCCGTCGACGTCGTTCGCCCGAACCTTGAGCATGTACGAGTCGTCGCCCGCGATGAACCAGCAGTCCTCGATCTCGGCGAGGTCGCGCAGCCGTCGCGCCACGTCCTCGTGGTCGGCGGCGTCGGAGAGCGAGATACCGATCAGGGCCGTGACGCCGAGGCCCAGCGACGCGGCGTCGACGGTGGCGCGGTAGCCGGTGATGACGCCTGCGGCCTCGAGGCGGTTGATGCGGTCGGTGACGGAGGGGCCGGAGAGCCCGACGAGCCGGCCGAGTTCGGCGTAGGAAGCCCTGCCGTTCTCACGCAGGGCCTGGATGAGCTGCCTATCCACGGCGTCCATATGCCTGAGCCTTCCATTATTCAGCGATACCGCAAGTTTACGTGTAGAATCTAAGGCATGCAGGGTCGACACCCTGCGAATCATTCAAACGATCAGACGATCCATACAGATCAATACAGGAGATGACACTCATCGTGTACACGATCGAGATGGCCTACGCCCACATGCGACAGCTGCAGGAGCTGGCCAACCGCTCGCGTGCTCACCACCCGGAAGCCGCCCGCCGGGTCGACAGGACGCGCCGGCCGCGTCTCGCCAAGAAGCGCTAATCGCCTCCGGAACCTCCCCCTCGCTCCGCCGGGAGGTTCCCCCGCAGCTCTCCTTCCCAACGGCGGTACAGCCGGTGCGGGACCCCTGCCGCATCGAGCACCCGCCCCGCGACGAAGTCCACCAGGTCCTGGATGTGTGTCGCCCCCGCGTAGAACGCCGGCGAGGCGGGCAGCACCACGGCGCCCGCCTCGTCCAGTGTCACCAGATGCTTCAGCGTCTGCCCGTTCAGCGGGGTCTCCCGCACGGCGACGACCAGCTTCCGCCGCTCCTTGAGGGTCACTCCGGCGGCCCGCTGCAACAGATCCTTGGAGAGCCCCAGCGCCACACCCGCCACACAGGCGGTGGACGCGGGCACGATCAGCATCCCCTTGACGGGGTACGACCCCGATGACGGCCCGGCGGCGAGATCCCCCGCGGCCCAGTGCCGTACGCCGTCGACATCAACGGCGAACGTGTCGGGCTTCCCGTCGGCGCCCCGCGCCAGCCAGTTCCGCAGGTCGTCGCGCCAGTGGGCGTCACGGAACGCGATGCCGGTCTCGTCCAGGAGAGTGAGCCGGGAGGCCCGGCTGACGACAAGGTCCACGCTCTCACCGGCGGCGATCAGCCCGCGCAGCACGGCGGCGGCGTACGGGGTGCCGGAAGCACCGGAGACTCCCACGACCCACGGCCGGCGACTGTTCTCTTCCTGCGGCTCCACACGGTGAGCCTATCCGGCCTCCGATGGCCGGAACCGAGTAAGGTGCCCCGGACGTTGAGGGGGAGGGAAAGCGCATCACCTCAGGGGGACCGTCATGGCAGACACGCAGCTCGAACGGAGCGGGACCGAGCGGGCCAAGACGGCCGGCATGGTGATGGTGGCCTGGGTGGCGCTGCTCTGGGCGTTGGAGGCCATCGACATCGCGACCGGCCATGCCCTCGATCCGTACGGGGTCACTCCTCGCGACCTGAGCGAGCTGCGGGACATCGTGCCTTCCGCCTTCCTCCACGACGGTTTCGGCCATGTCGCCGCCAACACGGTCCCGTTGCTCGTACTCGGCTTCCTCGCGGCGCTGCGCGGCATACGCCGCTTCGCCGGTGTTGTCGCCATGATCATCCTGGCCGCCGGTCTGGGAGTCTGGCTGACCTCCCCCGGCGACACCGTCTCACTGGGCGCGTCGGGCGTCGTCTTCGGCCTCTTCGGCTATGTGGTGGTCCGCGGCTTCGTGGACCGCGACGCCGTGGACGTGGTGGTCGGCCTGGTGATCGCGGCGCTCTACGGCTCGATCCTGTGGGGCGTGCTGCCCACCGACGCGGGCATCAGCTGGCAGGCCCACCTCTTCGGCCTGCTGGGTGGAGTAGGGGCGGCATTCGCCTTCCGGCGGCGCACCTGCCCCTCGCCGGCGGGCTGACACCGGGACAGGACCTAGACGGTCAGACCGCGCACCAGCAGATCGAGCAGAGCGCACACGAAGAGCGCGATGCCGATGAACCCGTTGACCGTGAAGAACGCCCTGTTCAGGCGGGACAGGTCGTGCGGCTTCACGATCGTGTGCTCGTAGAGGAAGGCCACCGAAACGATCGCCAGGCCCAGCCACAGGAACAGGCCCGCGTCCGTGGCGAGCGCGTACCAGACCAGCAGCGCCATCGTCACGGCGTGAGCGGCCCGGGCCCCGTACAGCGCCGCCGGGATGCCGAAGCGGGCCGGCACCGACTTCACGCCGTGGGCACGGTCCGCCTGGACGTCCTGGCAGGCGAAGATCAGGTCGAAACCGCCGATCCAGACGCCGACCGCAAGTCCAAGGATCACCGCGTCCCACGACCACTCCCCGGTGACCGCGATCCACGCGCCGACCGGACCCATGGCCTGGGCCAGACCGAGGATGGCGTGCGGGTAGTCCGTGAACCGCTTGCCGTACGGGTAGACCACCATCGGGATCACCGCGACAGGGGCCAGTGCCAGGCACAGCGGGTTCAGCAGCGCCGCCGCGCCGAGAAAGATCGCCAGCGCGATCCCGGCCCCGGTCCAGGCGGACTTGACGGAGACGGCACCGGTGACCAGTTCGCGTCCGGCCGTGCGCGGGTTACGGGCGTCGATCTCCCGGTCGATGATCCGGTTGGCGGCCATGGCGAAGGTCCGCAGGCCCACCATGCAGACGGTGACGAGGAGCAGCGTCCACCAGCGCACGCTCCGGTCGGCCTGGAACATCGCGGTCAGGGCGGCGATGTACGCGAAGGGCAGCGCGAAGACCGAGTGCTCGATCATCACCAGGCGCAGGAAGGCCTTGGTGCGTCCGGGCTGCGGTACGGCCGCGGCGGTGGAGGTCACAGCCCGTACTCCTTCCAGCGACGGTCCACCTTCGCCGCCGTCTGTGGGTCCGACTCGACCATGTCCGGCCAGCCGCCGTCCCGGGTGTACCCCTCCTCGGGGAGCTTCTTCGTGGCGTCGATGCCCGCCTTGCCGCCCCAGAACTGCTGGTACGAGGCGTGGTCGAGATGGTCCACCGGGCCCTCCACAACCGTCAGGTCTCGGGCGTAGTCCGTGTTGCCCAGCGCGCGCCAGGAGACTTCGTGCAGATCGTGGACGTCGCAGTCCGCGTCCACGACCACGATCAGCTTGGTCAGCGACATCATGTGCGCACCCCAGATCGCGTGCATGACCTTCTGCGCGTGCTTCGGGTACTTCTTGTCGATCGAGACGATCGCGCAGTTGTGGAAGCCGCCCGACTCCGGCAGGTGGTAGTCCACGATGTCCGGAACGATGATCTTGAGCAGGGGCAGGAAGAAGCGCTCCGTGGCCCGGCCCAGCGGACCGTCCTCGGTCGGCGGGCGGCCCACCACGATCGACTGGAGCAGCGGGCGCCGCCGCATCGTGACGCAGTCGATCGTCAGCGCCGGGAACGGCTCCTGTGGCGTGTAGAAGCCGGTGTGGTCGCCGAACGGGCCCTCCGGCAGCATCTCGCCCGGCTCCAGCCAGCCCTCCAGCACCACCTCGGCATTCGCCGGGACCTGCAGCGGGACCGTCTTGCAGTCGACCATCTCGATCCGCTTGCCCGCGACGAACCCGGCGAACAGATACTCGTCGATGTCGCCCGGCAGCGGCGCGGTCGAGGCGTAGGTGACGGCCGGCGGGCAGCCGAAGGCGATCGCGACCGGCAGCCGCTCCCCCTTCTTGGCGGCGACGGCATAGTGGTTGCGGCTGTCCTTGTGGATCTGCCAGTGCATACCGATGGTGCGTTTGTCATGACGCTGGAGCCGGTAGAGGCCGAGGTTCCTGACCCCCGTCTCCGGGTGCTTGGTGTGGGTGAGACCCAGGTTGAAGAAGGATCCGCCGTCCTCGGGCCAGGTGAACAGCGCGGGCAGCCGGTCCAGATCGACGTCGTCGCCGTGCAGGACCACCTCCTGCACGGGCGCGTCCTTCACCTTCTTCGGCGGCACGTGCACCATCGAGCCGAGCTTGCCGAACGCCTCGCGCACCCCGACGAACCCGTGCGGCAGCTCCGGCTTGAGCAGCCCGCCGATCTTGTCGCTGATCTCCGCGTACGACGTCAGGCCGAGCGCCTTCAGCAGCCGCCGGTCGGTGCCGAAGACGTTCATCGCCAGCGGCATCGCGGAGCCCTTGACGTTCTCGAACAACAGGGCCGGGCCACCCGCCTTGTTCACCCGGTCGACGATCTCCCCGACCTCCAGAAAGGGGTCCACTTCGGCCTTGATGCGCTTCAGGTCGCCGTCGCGCTCCAATGCCCGGAGCAGGGAGCGAAGATCGTCGTAAGCCATAGGGCCAAGTATCTGTCACCCGTTACCCTGGGGCCGTCACCGGGGCCGTGGAACACGGCCTGCACGTTGCTTCCAGGGGGCTGTCGCACATGTTCAGGGCATTGCTGTACATCCTGCCGCTGGCGTTGACGATCTACGCGTTCATCGACTGCCTCAACACCCCCGAGGATGAGGCCAAGCACCTTCCCAAGGTGGTCTGGGTCATCATCATCCTGCTTTTCTGGATCGTCGGGCCCATCGTCTGGTTCGCCGCCGGCAAGATGCGGCGCGCCCCGGCCGGTGGCCGCACGCCCTCCGAGTGGCACCGCAACCACCGCATGGAGTGGGTCGCACCGGACGACAACCCCGACTTCCTGAAGTCGCTCAAGGAGGAGAACAAGAAGGACGAGTCCCTCCTCAAGGACTGGGAGGCCGATCTGCGCCGCCGCGAGGAAGAGCTCAAGAAGCGCGAGCAGGGCGACGACTCCGAAAAGTCCTGACCGGCCGCCTTCCGGAGGGCCGGGAACGGTCCCGGCAGACAGGTCCCGCCCCGGACGGCGCCACGCGCGGCGCCACGTGAAGTCGCTGCCCCGTGCCGGACGCCGCGCCTGCGACGCTACGGGCGGAGCACGCGAGCGGTCCACGAGGCAGTGGGACGCCCTGCCGACGGCATGCACCGGACGGAGCGAACCCATGGCGCACAGCACGTACGAGCAATGGCTGGCGACAGCCGTCGAGGAGGCCAGGGCGGGGCTCGCCCAAGGCGGCATCCCGATCGGCGCCGCTCTGTACGGCGCGGACGGCACGCTCCTGGGACGCGGCCGCAACCGCCGCGTCCAGGACGGCGATCCGTCCATGCACGCGGAGACCTCGGCCTTCCGCGCCGCCGGCCGGCAGCGGTCGTACCGGGGTACGACCATGGTGACCACCCTCTCACCGTGCTGGTACTGCAGCGGTCTGGTGCGGCAGTTCGGCATCTCCCGGGTGGTGGTCGGCGAGGCCGCGACATTCCACGGCGGCATCGACTGGCTGGCCGGACACGGCGTGGAGACCGTGGTGCTGGACGACCCCGAGTGCACGGCGATGATGCGCGACTTCATCGCGGCCCGGCCCGAGCTCTGGAACGAGGACATCGGCGAGGACGGCTGACCTGCCGTCAGCCTCCTGGACGTCCCGTGACCTGGCCGGGGCGGCGCGGCGGCGTGACGGTCACCGGCGACCGTCCTGCGGTCCCGGAGAGGACCGATCACCTCCGGGACGGACCGCCGACCGGGCCCCGAAGCGGCGTCCGGCGCGGGGTTCCTTGCCCGACAGATCCGGGCGCTGGAGAGTTGAGGGGTGACCATCCCCACCATCGATCTGCGCCCTTGGTTCACCGCGGACCCCGCGGCCCGCGCCCGGACCGCCCAGGTCGTCGACCTGGCCCTCCAGTCGGCCGGGTTCCTGCTGGTCACCGGGCACGGCGTCGACGATGCCCTGCGCCGGCGGATCCGTTCGGCCGCGCGTGAGTTCTTCGGGCTGCCGGCCGCCGTGAAGGAGCGGTACGAGGTACGGGTCGGCGAGCGCGGCTGGCTGGGCCCCGGCGCGGAGGCCAACGCCTACGCGGAAGGCGTCGAGACCCCGCCGGACCTCAAGGAGTCGCTGTCCTTCGCGGCCGACGAGCCGACCGGTGACCCGGCGGTCGACGCGGAGTGGTTCCTGCCCAACACATGGCCGGACGAGGTACCCGCGCTCAGGGCCGCCGTCACGGAGTACGTCGCGCAGATGCGGGTGCTGTCGGACCGGCTGCTCGAACTGCTCGGCGCCGCACTCGGCGAGCCGGAGTCCTTCTTCACCCGGCACACCGGCCACTCGACCTGGGGTTTCAACATCAACTGGTACCCGAGCAGACACGCGCTGGGCACGCCGCAGCCGGGCCAGTTCCGGATCGGCCCGCACACCGACTTCGGCACCGTCACGGTCCTGGACCGCGAGGCCGGCCGCGGCGGGCTGCAGGTGTTCACGGACGACGACGGCTGGCAGGACGCGCCGTACGACCCGGCTGCCCTCACCGTCAACATCGGGGATCTGATGGCGCGCTGGACGGGCGACCGCTGGCGGTCCGGCCGCCACCGGGTGCTGCCGCCGCCCGCGGACGAGCCGTCCGAGGAGCTGATGTCGCTGGTCTACTTCTACGAGTGCGATCCGGGCACGGTGGTCAGGCCGCTTCCGGCGCCCAAGGGGCAGGTCGCCTACGCTCCGGTGGACTCGCACGCGTATCTGCGGGCCAAGCTGGATTCGATCTCGGTGCCGCGGGGCGGTTCCTAGGCCCCTTTGGCGTAGGACTCCCGCAGCTGCTCCCAGCGCTCGGGCGTCCAGGTCGACCAGTCCGTGGTCGGCTTCCCGCCGAGCGCGTCGGCGAGCAGTTCGAAGTGGTTGTGCCAGCCGGCCAGACAGTCGAGAAGCACGTCCTTTGTGCACCCGAGCTCGTTGGTGAAGCGCAGTACGGTGCCGTCCTCGCCCTGCGGTTCGAGGTGGAAGCGGATCCGGCCGTGCACGGTGACCGTGTACTCGGCCACCCGTTCCATGTCCCAGGCGGTGACGGTTCCTTCGGCGACGGTGTGGCGGCCGTCCGCGTCGGCGTTCAGCCAGCGCAGGACAACCGCGCCGCCGATTCTCGGTTCGAGCGGGTCGGCGGCGCAGAGCCAGGTCGGCAGGCCTTCGGGGGTGGCGACGGCGGCCCATACCCGTATCACCGGATGCGGCAGCCGCAGCTCGAACCGCATGAGGTGAGTGCCGTCTTCCCGGGTCTCACTGGTTCCCTGGGGGATCGCCTGACTCATGACTCAAGCGTCGCCCCCCCGAGGCGTGAGCGCTACCTCACTCGACGCCCGCGTACGAGTGCAGGCTGTTCACGAACATGTTCACGCCGTAGTAGTTCCACAGGAAGCAGAGGAACGCGACCAGCGCGATGTACGCGGCCTTGCGGCCCTTCCAGCCGGCGGTCGCGCGGGCGTGCAGATACGCGGCGTACGCGACCCAGGTGATGAACGACCAGACCTCCTTGGCGTCCCAGCCCCAGTAGCGGCCCCAGGCGTCGCCCGCCCAGATCGCGCCCGCGATGATCGTGAACGTCCACAGCGGGAAGACGGCCGCATTGACGCGGTAGGAGAACTTGTCGAGCGAGGCAGCCGCCGGCAGCCGCTCCATGACCGAGGTGGCGAAGCGGCCGGGCTTGCCGCCGAGCGTCAGCTTGCGCTCGTAGGAGTCACGGAACAGGTAGAGCGCGGCGCCGACCGCGCCCAGGTAGAAGACCGCGCCGCAGAAGATCGCGGTGGAGACGTGGATCCACAGCCAGTACGAGTCGAGGGCGGGAACGAGCTGGTCGCTCTCCGTGTACAGGTAGGTGACGGCGAAGCCGAGGTCCAGCAGCACGGTGGTGATCAGCGGCAGTCCGGCCCAGCGGACGTTCTTCCTGGCCAGCAGCAGCGCCAGGTACACACCGACCGCGACCGTCGAGAAGGTCGTGGAGAACTCGTACATGTTGCCCCAGGGCGCGCGCTGCACCGACAGGGCGCGGGTGAGCACGCCGCCCGCCTCCAGCAGGAAGGCGAGCACGGTCAGGGACACCGCGATCCGGCCGTACAGATCGCCCTTCTCGGTGCCGCCGTGCGCGCCGGGGCCGTCGGGCACGTCACGGGTGCCGCTCACGGCGCGCGTGATCACCTTCGGCTTGTCCAGAACGGTGGTACCGCCCGCGCTCCTCACCTGGACCGCGGGGGCGGCGGGCTGTGCCGCGCCCGCGGGTGCGGTCAGCGCGGCCGCGGTACGAGCCACCTTGCTGCGGCTGCCGAAGATCCACTCGGCGATGTGCGCGAGAAAGGCCAGCGTGTAGACGGCCATCGACGAATAGATCAGGTAATTGCTGATCTGCGCCAGATTCTCGTTGGTTGCGGCGGCGAGAGTCACTTCTCAGCCCCTTCGGCAGGAACATCGGCGGGTACATCGACTGGTTCAGGCGCGGTCGGCGCCTGCGCGTGCAGGGTGGCGGCCAGGTCGGCCAGCTCTTCGGGAAGCTTCGCCGACTCGCTCCGGCCGAGGCCCGCCATCTCCACGACGGTGACCCCGTCCTCGCCGCGCACCGCCCGCACCCAGATCCGGCGGCGCTGGATGAACAGCGAGCCGACGAGTCCGGCGATGGCGGCGATCGCGCCGGCCAGCGCCCAGCCGTTGCCCGGCTGCTGCGAGATCTGGAAGCTCGCCCACTCCTTCACCTCGTTCTCGAAGGTGATGGAGCCGGCGCCGTCCGGGAGCTTCATGGTCTCGCCGGGCAGCAGGCGCGCCTTGAGGATCTCCCCGCTGGGGTCCTTGAACTGCTTCATCTTGCGGGTGTCGAGCTGGTACACGTTCTGTGGAAGTCCCGCGTCGACGCCGAGGCTGCCGTGGTAGCCGGTGAGCGCGAGCACCGGATACTCCAGGCCCGGGAACTGCGAGAACATGTTGCCGTTGCCCGCGCCGGCGAAGGTCGGCACGAAGAAGGCCTGGAAGCCGAGCTGGTCCCTCGTGCCGTTCTTGTCGCGGTAGCCGTCCATCACCTTGATGGCACCGGTCGACGTGACGTTGTTGTCGATCGGAAGCAGCGGCACCGCGCCGCTGAAGACGACCTTGCCCTTGCCGTCCCGGACCGTGACGACCGGGGCGTAGCCGTGCGACAGCAGATAGACCTTGGTGCCGTCGACGACCAGCGGCTTGTTGACCTCGATGACGGACCTGCGGTCGGGGCCGGTGCCCTTCGACCAGGTGACGGCGGCCTCGAAGGTGCGCGGGGTGCCGCGCTGCGGCCTGCTCTTGGCGTACGTACCGGTGAAGCTGTCGAGCTTGAAACTGAACGGCACCAGTTCGTCCGGCGTGAACAGGGAGCCGGACTTGAAGTCGTCGTACATCGGAAGCACGTTGGAGAAACCGTCGCCCTCGACGACGAGTTTGCCGCCTTCGGACTTGAACAGCTGGCCACTGGCGAACGCCACCAGCATCACGATCAGGGCGACATGGAAGACCAGATTGCCCGCTTCGCGCAGATAGCCCTTTTCGGCGGCAACCGCGTCACCGGCCGCATCCGCGCGGAAGCGGCGCTTCTTCAGCATCACGAGCGCCGCCTCGCGGACCTGCTCGGGCTCGGCCTGGGTGCGCCAGGTGGTGTACGCGGGCAGCCGGGTCAGCCGCTTGGGCGCGCCCGGCGGCCGGCCGCGCAGCTGCCCGACGAACTGCCAGCTGCGCGGGACGATGCAGCCGATGAGGGAGACGAACAGCAGGATGTAGATCGCCGAGAACCACACCGAGCTGTAGACGTCGAAGAACTGGAGTTTCTCGTAGACCGGCGCGAGGACGTCGTGCCGCTCCTTGAACGCCTGTACCTTCAGCTCGTCCACGCTGTTCTGCGGGATGAGAGAACCCGGGATCGCGCCCAGGGAGAGCAGGAACAGCAGGATCAGCGCGACCCGCATGGACGTCAGCTGGCGCCAGAACCACCGTGCCCAGCCGATGACTCCGAGGGCCGGACCTCCGATGCCGTCCTTGTCCTCGCCGGGCGCGGTGGACAACTGGGCCCCGGCCGCGCCGAGGTCCTGCTGCTCTGCCGCTTCGGTCTTGCTCATCGAACTCAGATCCCCACCTGGAAGCCTTGTGCCCAGCCCTGCATCTCCTGCACAAGGCTGTCCCACGCACCTGTGAGCAGCAGCAGACCGGTCGCGATCATCATGCCGCCGCCGATCCGGATCACCCAGACGTAATGCCGCTTGACCCAGCCGAACGCGCCGAGCGCCTTGCGGAAGGCCACCGCGGCGGCGATGAACGGGAGGCCGAGCCCCAGGCAGTACGCGACCGAGAGTACGGCCCCGCGGCCCGCGCTCGCCTCGCTGAGAGCCAGCCCGTTCACTGCCGCGAGGGTGGGTCCGACGCACGGCACCCAGCCGACGCCGAACAGGGCACCCAGCAGCGGGGCACCGACCAGTCCGGTCGCGGGCCGCATGTGGAAGCGGAATTCGCGCTGGGTGAGCCAGGGCATCAGGCCCATGAAGAACACGCCCAGCAGGATCATCAGCACACCGAGGACTCTGGAGATGATCTCCCGGTGTCCGAGGAGGGTGTTGCCGAAGTAGCCGAACAGGGCGCCGCCGGAGACGAACACGACCGTGAAGCCGAGAACGAAGAGGGACGCGCCGCTGACCATCCGGCCGCGCCGGGCGTCCGCCAGGTCGGTCCCGCTGACCCCGGTGACGTAGGAGAGGTAGCCGGGCACCAGCGGCAGTACGCAGGGCGAGAAGAACGAGACGAGGCCGCCGAGCAAAGCGATGGGCAGCGCGAGCACCAGTGCCCCGTCGCGCACCGTCTCGGTCACGCCGGGCGCCGCGGCGAGAACTTCCACAGGATCACTTCTCCGCGATCAGCGGGTCGAGCATCTTGCGGAGTCCCTCGTCGTCGAGCTCCTTCAGCGACCGCGCCGCCATCTTTCCCTCGCGGTCGAGGACGATCGTGGTCGGAACGGACTGAGGATTGAGGCTGCCCCTGGGGAAGCCGTTGACGAGGAGCTTTCCGATCGGGTCGTACAGACTCGGATAGCCGACACCGTAATCCTTCTCGAAGGCGATCGCCGGGCCCTTCTCGGTGTCCCGTGTGTTGATCCCGACGAATTGGACGCCCTTGTCCTTGGTCTCCTTGGCGACCTTGGCGAAATACGCCGCTTCGGCACGGCAGGGCCCGCACCACGATCCCCAGACGTTCAGTACGACGACCTTGCCCTTGAAGTCGGCGACGTCGAGCTGCTTGCCGTCCAGGGTCTCCCCGGCGAGCTTGTTCGGCGCCACGCGCTTCCCCTTGGCGACGGTGTCGATGCCGCCGGTGTTGGTGACGAAGTTCGTGTCACCGCCGCCGCCCGACTTCCCGCCGTCGCCACAGGCCGACAACGTGAGCGCGCCGACGGCGACCAGGGTGGTCAGCAGGGCGGCGCGAGGGGCACGGCTTAGGCTCATGTGAAAAGTTTCGCATGGCCCTGCCGGGGATCTTCCGCACCCCCCTCGATGCCCGCAGATGCTGAGGAAACCCGGCGCGGAGGGCAACCCACCACGCCTCCGGGACAGGTCCACCACAAGACCGCTGCGTGTCAGGCAGCGTTGAAGAAGGTGTTCCAGCCGCCCGCCGGGGCCTGGCCGACCTCGAGTGTGCGGAGCTTGGCGAGCACCTGCGGGTCCTGGACATCGAGCCAGTCGCAGAACTGCCGGAAGGACACCAGCCGTACGTCCGGCTTGCCGGCCATGCTCTTGATCGCTTCCTCCACGGCATCCATGTAGATACCGCCGTTCCACTGCTCGAAGTGGTTGCCTATGAACAGGGGCGCGCGATTGGTGTCGTAGGCCCGCTGGAACCCGTTGAGATAGGCCTCGGTGGCCTGCTTCTTCCAGCGCGGATAGTTCGCGGGTACGCCGTTGGTCGAATTGCGCGACTGGTTGGCGAGGATGTTGTAGTCCATCGAGAGAACCTCGAAGGAATGCCCGGGGAACGGGATCTGCTGCAGCGGCAGGTCCCAGATCTCCATCTTCTTGTCGGGCCACACCTGGCGGCCGCCGGGCGAACTCGCGTCGTAGCGCCAGCCGAGCTGCTTGGCCATGGGCAGCAGCTTGTCCTGGCCGAGCAGACAGGGAGTGCGCGCGCCGACGAGTTCCTTGCGGTAGTCGAAGGGCAGCGGATCGATGTCGCGCCAGCCGCTGTTGGTACGCCACTGGGTGACGAACGACACAGCCTGTTCCGTCTCGTTGCGCCAGTCCGCGGACGACCAGTTGCCGACCGATCCGGAACCGGCACAGAAATGCCCGTTGAAGTGGGTACCTATCTCATGGCCGTCCAGCCATGCCTGGCGTATGTACTTCAGCGTGTCCTTGATGTGGTCGTCGGTGAGATAGCCGATGTCGGACGCGCCGATGCCGTTGTTCGGCGGCTTGTAGAGCGTCTTCTTCGACTCGGGCAGGAGATAGATGCCGGAGAGGAAGAACGTCATCGCCGCGTCGTGGTTCTTGGCCAGTTCGAGGAATCGCGGGAAGAGACCGTTGCCGACTTCGCCTGCGCCGTCCCAGGAAAAGATGACGAATTGCGGGGGCGTCTGGCCCGGTTCGAGCGGTTCGGGCCGCTTCGGCTGGTGCGGCTGCTTTCCGGTGTCGGAGGTGGAACCGTCCCCGATCAGCCGGCCTTCGCTCTTGGAGGGGGACGGCTTGCCGTCCTTGCCCGGGTCGCCGCCGCCCGCCGGCCCGCTCTGTCCCGGCTCGGCACCGACGTAACCGCAGCCGGCCGCCCCGATGGCGGCCGCGGCCCCGAGCCCCGCCCCGAGCAGACCCCTTCGACTGATCTCGCGCATCTCGCCGCCCCCACCCCCGTGCTCTCTTCTGGTCCGGGAGAGCCCTCAAAGCCGGTGCCGGAGTATGTCCGACACCGGTTGAGATGAGGATAGGAACACAAAGGTTCCTGGAGCGGATGCGTATTTTTCTGATCAGCTCTTAACCGACCATGAACAACTAGGCGCCGAATGCCTTGGCCTTACCCTTCACGGGTTTGGCACCTGCGAGAAGATGCGCCGGAACAAGATCGCGCGCCGGCTCCGAGTAACCGACGGAGACGATCCTGTCGCCCTGGTACGTGAAGGTCGTGAGCGAGGCGAGTGTGCACTGCCTGCGGCGCGGGTCGTGCCACAGGCGGCGGCGCTCCACGAAGCTGCGCACGATCCAGATCGGGAGCTGGTGGCTGACGCACACCGCCTCATGCCCGCGGGCGGCGTCCCGGGCCGCGGCCAGCGCCCCCATCATCCGCACGACCTGCTCCACGTACGGCTCGCCCCACGACGGGCGGAACGGGTTGGTCAGATGCTTCCAGTTGGCCGGCCTGCGCAGTGCGCCGTCGCCGACGCCGAAGGTCTTGCCCTCGAAGACGTTGCCCGCCTCGATCAGCCGCTCGTCCGTGTCGAGGGTCAGCCCGTGCGCCTTGGCGACCGGCGTGGCCGTCTCCTGGGCGCGCTCCAGCGGGGAGGCTACGACGTGCGCGATGTCACGGCCCGCAAGATGCTCGGCGACCCGGTCGGCCATCTGCCGCCCGAGCTCCGAGAGGTGATAGCCGGCGCGGCGGCCGTAGAGCACGCCGTCGGGGTTCTCCACCTCGCCGTGGCGCACCAGGTGGACGACGGTGATCTCGCTCATGCGGACACCTCGCTCGCCCCGGCGGCGGCACGGGCGGCGGCAGGCAGCGCCGCTGCGATCCGCTCGATCGCACGCTCGTCGTGGGCCGTGGAGACGAACCACGACTCGAAGGCGGACGGCGGCAGGTACACGCCGTCGGAGAGCATCGAGTGGAAGAACGCGTTGAACCGGAAGGCCTCCTGCTTCTTGGCGTCCTCGTAGGTGCGCACCTCCTCACCCGTGAAGAACACCGAGAACATGTTGCTCGCCGTCTGCAGCCGGTGCGCCACGCCCTCCTCGGTGAGCGCGTCCGTCACCAGGCCCTGGATCTCCTGCGAGACCTTGTCGACCTTCTCGTACGCGGCGTCGTCGAGCAGGCGTAGCTGCGCGAGGCCCGCGGCGGTGGCCACCGGGTTACCGGACAGCGTGCCCGCCTGGTAGACGGGACCGGCCGGGGCGAGATGCGCCATGACGTCCCTGCGGCCACCGAACGCGGCGGCCGGGAAGCCCCCGCCCATGACCTTGCCGAAGGTCATCAGGTCGGGCTTCACGCCGTCGATCCCGTACCAGCCGGCCCTGGAGGTACGGAAACCGGTCATCACCTCGTCGGAGATGTACAGCGCGCCGTTCTTCTCACAGGCGGCCCTGAGCCCTTCGTTGAAACCGGGCAGCGGCGGGACCACGCCCATGTTGCCGGGCGACGCCTCGGTGATCACACAGGCGATCTCGCCGGGGTGCGCCGCGAAGGCGGCGTGCACGGCCTCCAGGTCGTTGTACGGCAGCACGATGGTGTCGCCGGCCTGGGCGCCCGTGACCCCGGGGGTGTCCGGGAGCGCGAAGGTGGCCACCCCCGAGCCCGCGGCGGCGAGCAGGGCATCGACATGCCCGTGGTAGCAGCCGGCGAACTTCACGACCTTGGCCCGGCCGGTGAAGCCACGAGCCAGTCTGATCGCGGACATCGTCGCTTCGGTGCCGCTCGAAACCAGCCGAACCTGCTCGACCGGTTCGATCCGGGCCACGATCTCCTCGGCCAGGGCGACCTCGCCCTCACCGGGCGTACCGAAGGACGTGCCGCGGGCGACCGCCGCCTGGACCGCCTCGATGACGGCCGGGTGCGCGTGCCCGAGGATCATGGGCCCCCACGAGCAGACGAGATCGACATACTCGCGCCCGTCGGCGTCGGTGAGGTACGGACCAGTGCCCGACACCATGAACCGGGGCGTACCGCCCACGGCGCGGAAAGCACGGACGGGAGAGTTCACGCCGCCGGGCGTCACAAGGGACGCGCGGTCGAAAAGCGTCTGCGAAACTGGGGCGTCATAGGGAAAGCTCACGGAATCCATGGTGTCAGAGCCCCGGACGATCTCGCGGTCGGGTGTTTCACCACTCGGGCGTGGGGGAGGTCACTGTCACGATGATCGGGTTGCGCGGCGGGGGCTGCGAATGGTCGGGTGGAGATATGCATCGCGGTGGCGGAGTGGGCGAGGGGACTGACGACCTGGGTCCTGAGCCTGCCCGGCGGGGGAAGCACCGGCGCGGCGACGCGGATGGGCCCGCGGAGATCAGGAGCGGCCGTGTGGGGGTGACCTACAAATACTTCGGCGCGCCCGACGGAGCCACAGCCGCCAGGGTGCCGATCTCCATGCGCCCCGAGGAGCTCGGCGGCGACGAGCTCGGCATGGGCGGAATGTTCACCAAGATCAAGCCGGAGACCATAGCCGCGATGGTGCTCACCGGCATTCAGGGCATGCCGCTGCACAAGGTTCCGCCGCTGGAGCTGGTGGTCCTGCACCCCGACTACGCGGTGGTCAAGCTGCCCATGACGGTCGTCGACCCGCTACGCGGCATCGGCGAGGAGTCGGTGGGCGCGGCTGCCTTCATCTGGTCGACGGTCCCGGACCGGGGCGGGCCGCGGGACGCGTTCAACGTCTATCAGCTGCTGCACGAATGGCAGGATTTCAGCCATCGTCTGCATGAGGCGGGGCATCAGCCTTATTGCCTGGTGTGGCCCTGAGCTGGGGTTTCGCTGGTTTCGGGCGGGGTTTTCGGGCCCCGCCCTCGTCATGTGCCGGAACGAGCCGTCAGGCGGCCGGGGCACATCGGTCCAGCTGAGGGCACCCGACCCCGACCAGCGACGCACCCACCCTTGATCGCCCGGCCTCGGCCTCGGCCTCTCCGGAGAGCGCCGACCACGACGGAAGAGGGGGTTACGGGCGGGGTCTGCGGGCGTGGAGGACGAAGGCCGGGGGTGTGTTGCGCCATACGGCGCGGCTGGGGACGACTTCTTCGAACCGGTCGGCCAGCAGCTCCCGGAACCGACGGGCGGGGGTGAGGGGAACGGCGTGGAGGTAGGTGAACGCGGTGAAGGCACCCGCCGGGGCGAGCACCGCGGCTGTCGCGTCCATCAGCTGGTGTTGGGCGGCGTAGGGAAAGAGTGCCCAGGGCAGGCCGCTGACCACCACATCGGCTCTCTCGATGCTGCGCTCGTCCAGCAGGTGACGCAGGTGCACGGCGTCACGCTGGATCACCTCCGCCCCCGGGTGGCGGTGGCGCAGGCGCTGAGCGAGGAGTGGATCGATCTCGACGGCCAGGTGGCGGCCGCGGCCGCCGAGCCGGCGCTGGATCTCGGCGGTGAACGGTCCGGTGCCGGCACCCAGCTCCACCACGACGGGCTCGCCGCGCTCGGGCACCGGGGCGCAGACCGCCTCGGCCAGGTGCCGCGAGCTGGGAGCGATGGCCCCCATACGGGCCGGTGCTCGGACCCACTGCCGCAGGAACAGGGTGTAGTCGTTCTGCTCCTGTGGGGGCTTGCAGAGACGGCAATGCCGGGCTGTGCGGTGCGCGGTGCTGGTGGTCATGTCGGATGCCCTTGTCGGGGTGTGCGGGTGGTCGACCGTGTCGGCGTGCAGGGGCAATGTGCGGTGGGGTCCCGTTGACGGCGCAAGGGCCGGCACTGCTGAGGGCGGAAGGGCTGGAAGTGCGACGCCGGCCGTGGAGGGCGCGGCATCTTCTACCCGTCGCCGTTCATGAACGCGGCCGCCGAGTACCCGGACGCCGACCACCCGGTCCATGGCCTGGTGGCGTCCAGCGCAGCCGTGGACCTCGTGGACACCGGTCTGGATTCGTGGGTCAGGACAGCTTCTTGTGCGCCCCCGCAGATGCGGGCGCCCCAGGTTCCGTACTGGTTACTCGAACTCAGCCAAGGCGCCGAGAATCAAGTCGCTGACGGCCTTGGTGGACACCGGGTTCTGGCCCGTGATCAGGCGGCCGTCACGCACGGCATGCGGCGTCATCGGGACAGTGGAGCGCACATACTTGGCTCCCTTCGCGCGCAACTCGTCCTCCAGGAGGAACGGCACCCTGCTCTTCACGCCGGCCAGTCTTTCCTCGACCGTCGCGAAGCCTGTCACGGTGCGGTTCCGAACGAGCGGATTCCCTTCGGCGTCCTGCAGGTTGATGAGGGCGCAGGCACCATGGCAGACCGATGAGACGATGCCGCCGCCGGCGTAGATGGCCTGGGTTTTTCGGTGCAGTTCAGCGCTGTCGGGAAAGTCCCACATAGTGCCGTGCCCACCTGTGAAGAAGATCGTGGAGTAGTCGTCCGGATCTGCGTCGGCAACAGACGCCGTGGCTTTCAGGGCGGCCATGAAGGCCGGGTCGGCGAGATAGCTGCGAACCGTCCGGTCGGCGAACAAGCGGCCGAGGCTTCGAGGGTCGAGTGGCACCTCGCCGCCCGCCGGGCTGACCACATCCACGGTGTGGCCGTCCTTCACAGCCTTGTCGTAGAAATGGACGAGTTCGCCCAGCCACAGGCCGGTCCGGTGCTTGCTCGCCCCGTAGGTGGCCTGATTGGTCACCACTGCCAGAATCTTTTTCCGTCTCATTTCTCCCACGTCTCCTTTGCGGGCCAACGACACATTCGGGACCAGGTGCGGCAGAACGCCCGCCGGAACGCCCTGGGCCAGGAGTTGGCCACAGGGATGGTGCTCAAACCTGCTCGGTGGGGCGTACGAGCAGCTCGGCGACGGCCACGTGCCGGGGGCGGGTGACGATGTAGCCGACGGTGTCGGCGATGTCCTGGCCCTGCAGCCGCTCGATGTCGCCCAGGGAGGCGGCGATGTACTGCTGGACGACGGCCGGATTGTGCGTGCGCAGTTCGGTGTCGACGCTGCCCGGCTCAATGACGGACACGCGGACGTGCTGGCGTGCCAGTTCCTGCCGCAGCGACTCGCTGAAGGCACCGACGCCGAACTTGGTGGCGCTGTACACGGCGGACATGGCGTAGGCGTTGCGGCCGGCGAGCGAGCCGATGTCGGCGACCTGCCGCGGCTCCTCGGCGGCTGCCTTGACCAGGTGGGGTACGGCCGCGTGAGTGGTGTACATCAGGCCCATGAGGTTGATGTCGATCATGCGCCGCCAGTCGTTCAGGTCCGTGCCGGGGGCAGGCCCGAGCAGCATGAGGCCGGCGTTGTTGACCAAAGTGTCCAGGCGGCCCAAGCCCTCGACGGTCCGCTCGACCGCTTCCGCGGCCATCTGGGCATCGGTTATGTCGGCGGGCACGACGAGGGCCTTCCCGCCGGCCTTGGATATCTCCGCGGCCAGGTCGGTGAGCCGGTCCTCGCGCCGGCCGACCAGGGCCACGGAGGCGCCTTCGCGAGCAAGCTCAAGAGCTGTGGCGTGGCCGATACCGCTGGAAGCCCCGGTGACCAGGGCGACGGTTCCTTCAAGACGAGTCATGGTTCAAGCCTTTCGATGAGAAACGGCCACGTTGCTCGGGCCGTACTGGATATGGGGAGATGGCCCTCTTGGTGGGAGCCGTATGGGGGCGCAGGCCGCTCAGGACCGGGCCAAAGGCACAATGGGGAAGTGAGCATCAGCGGGCAGAAGACCACCGACACGACGCGTCGAGGGACCAAGGAGGACGGTGAGCTGCCGCCCCGCGAACGCCTGGTCCGGGCCGCGTCACGTTTGTTCTATTACGAGGGCGTACGCGCGATCGGCGTGGAGCGGCTGATCGCCGAGGCCGGGGTGACGAAAGCGACCTTCTACCGGCACTTCGCCTCCAAGGACGACCTGGTCGTGGCCTATCTGCTGACCAAGGACGCCTATTACAAGGAAGTGGCCGAACCGCTGGCCGCCGCGCACCCGCCCGCGAAGGCGATCGACCTGATCTTCGAGGCGATCTCCGAACACGCCCGCGAGCGCGGATTTCGCGGATCGCCGTTCATGAACGCGGCCGCCGAGTACCCGGACGCCGACCACCCGGTCCGCGGCCTGGTGACGTCCCATCGGGACTGGATCCGCAGCCTCTTCCAGGAACTGCTCACCCGGCTCGGCCACACCGACCCGGAGTCGGCCGCCGGTGCACTGCTGATGCTGTACGACGGCGCGATGGCAGCCGGCTACCTGGACGACTCGACGGCCGCCCACAAGACCCTGCTGGACGCGGCCCGGCTGATCCGATCGGGAGGCTGACCCCGTCGGGACCGCGTGAAGCGGCGGCTCTGCGCGGGGGCCCGGCCGGGCCGGGGCGCGGATTGGCTTCATGGAACCCTTTGATCTCTCTTCGATGTACACCGGCGACCTATGGCAGCTCTCCGCCTGGAGGCGGCCCAGCCGGGAAGGCCGATACGCCATCCTTCCAGAGGCAGGAAGACCGGTCGTTCTACCTCTCGAAGATAACCCTCCTGGCGTCCGCGCGCCACCGATCGACCCTCTTGTGGGATCCCTCACCCGGTCGCCGCCGGCTCTCGACGCCGACCTCGGCAAGGAGCTCCCGAGGCCGGCACCTTGCCCCTTCCGGCCACCTGGCACGCCCCCGCTCTCGTCGCCGTCGCATCCGGACTGTCGCTCTCCGGCGCGCCTTTCGGACATGAGCCGACTTGCCCTACAGGGCCCTGTGCCGCAACGCGGCCGTGCCCGGGACAACACCGCAGGTCAATGCCCCCTCGCTGAACGGCCGGTCCTCGACGGCGGCGCCGAGGGGCGCCCTTGCCGGTGGGCGGTGCTCCTGCGAGCATCCCAGCGCGCGCTCTACGGCGGCCGGGGCACGGGACAGACCCCGGTTGGCCCCCCACCCGTTGGTTCTGCCCTTCGGACGACCAACTCAGGAGTGCTTTCCCATGCTGCGATCGAAACTCCGGTCCTTACTGCTCGGCGCCGGCACCGCGGCCGTCATGCTGGGCACGGCCCTCGCCCCGGCCACCGCGTCGGCCGCGCCCGCGGCCCCGCTGCCCCGTGCGGCGGACAACGCCCCGGCGGCGGCCCCGGCCGAGGAGTCCGCCGCCGCCGGCTTCTGGTCCTGCACGATCCCGCCCGGCTACACGTACACCAGCACCCAGAACACCCTGTCCTGCTCGACCAGCGGCGGGTTCCGCACCATGTACTACGTGCAGCCGCCCGCGGACGGCCTGTGGGCATGCACCACGATGCCCGGCTACACCTACAGCAACACCCAGAACACGCTGAGCTGCTCGACCAGCGGCGGGTTCCGCACCATGTACTACCTGCGCGCGCCCCGGACGGGCCTGTGGGCGTGCACGGTCCCGCCGGGCTTCACGTACACCAGCACGCAGAACACCCTGTCCTGCTCGACCAGCGGCGGGTTCCGCACCATGTACTACCTCAGAGCGTTCTGACGGACCGACCGCTGCGCGCCCGCCCGGTCCCCGGGCGGGCGCGTTCTCGGGCACGGCGGCCGTGTCCGGCGACGTTCGACGCCGTCGGCGTGCTCAGACCACCGGGGGGCGGCCCAGACGGGCCATCAGCCACACGGTGCTCCAGCGCATCGGCCGACGCTGACCGCACGGCGTACGCACCCCTTCCGCGAAGCCGCTGAACCAGGCACGCAGCCCCGGCGCCGACCGGGTACGCGCCAGCGTGAGCGCGGTCCAGGCACCGAGGTACACCGGGACGAGAGGGGCGGGAAGATTCCGCTTCGCCAGCCAGACACGGTTGCGTGCGGTCATCCGGTAGTAGACGCCGTGCCGGGTCGGCGCGGTGCGCGGATGCTGCAGCACCAGCTCGGGTGCGTAAAGGATCTTCCATCCGTCGTCCAGCGCACGCCAGGCGAGATCGGTCTCCTCGTGCGTGAAGAAGAAGTCCTCCGGCCAGCCGCCGACCCGCTCGAGCATGGACATCGACAGAGCGTGCCCGCCGCCGAGGAAGGTCGTCACATGGCCGCCGCGCATCGGGTCGCCGGAGCCGATGCGCGGGATGTGGCGCCGCTGGGTGAATCCGGTCTCGTCCGCGATCCGGAAGCTGACGATGCCGAGCGCGGGGTCCGCGGCGTACATGTCGGCGAGCCGGCTGAAGACGTCGGGGGCGATGAGCAGGCCGTCGTCGTCCAGGTCGACGAGGATGTCGACGTCGCCGAACTCCCTCAGCCGCTCCATCGCCACATTGCGGCCGCCGGACACACCGAGGTTCTCCGGCAGTTCGACTCCCGTGACGTGCGAGGGGAGTTCGGGCAGTGGGGCACCGTTGGAGACGACGACGACCCGGGTCGCGGGATGATCCTGCGCAGCCACGGAGTCGAGCAGGGCACGCAGTTCGGCGGGGCGCGTGCCCATCGTCAGCACGGCCACACCCACGCGGGATCGGGTCACGTCCACATCTCCATCGGTCGACTGCTCGGCCGCCGGTTCCCCGGCGATCCGTGACCCGGGAGCTTAACGGGATTCGTCCAGCAGATGTACGGCAGTGAGCTTGTCAGGGTTGCGTACGACGTCGATGTCGGTGATCCGGCCGGCGTCCACCGTGAAGGCGACCACCGACAGATTGCCGTCCGCACCGCTGACGACGAGCCCCGGCGCGCCGTTGACCTGGGCGATCCGCAGCTGCCGCAGCGGGCGCCTGGTGAAGCCGATCAGCAGCCTGGCGACATGCCCGGCGCCGCGCTCGATGTGGCGCACCGCACTCACCTTGCCACCGCCGTCACCCCGCAGCCGGACGTCGGGATCAAGCAGGGCGACAAGTCCTTCCAGGTCACCGCCCTGACAGGCGTCGGCGAACGCCTCGGCGATTTCACGCTGTTGGCCGATGGTGGGCGGGAATCGGGGCCGCCCGAGCTCGACGTCCCGCCGTGCGCGGGCAGCGAGTTGGCGTACGGCGGCGGGGGTACGCCCGACGACGTCGGCGACCTCGTCGAAGGGCACCCCGAAAACATCGTGGAGCAGAAACGCGGTGCGCTGAGCGGGCGACAGCTGCTCCAGCACGACGAGCAGCGCCATGCTGACGGACTCGTCGAGCGTGACGCGCTCGGCGGGGTCGTCGGCGGGGGCGGCCTCGACGAGCGGCTCGGGCAGCCAGGTCCCGACATACCGCTCGCGCCGCACGCGCGCACTCCCGAGCGTGTCAAGAGCCAAGCGCCCCACGGTGGTGGTCAGCCAGGCCCGCAGATCCCGGATCGCACCGGGGTCGTCGAGCCCGCGCAGCC
Source organism: Streptomyces sp. NBC_00390 (assembly GCF_036057275.1). Lineage (NCBI taxonomy): Bacteria > Bacillati > Actinomycetota > Actinomycetes > Kitasatosporales > Streptomycetaceae > Streptomyces > Streptomyces sp. NBC_00390. The sequence goes on from NZ_CP107945.1 coordinate 3,650,158, forward strand.
GGAGCCAGGCCTCCTGTACGCAGTCCTCGGCCTCGGCGACGGACCCCGTGGTGGCGTACGCCACGCGCACCAGGCGCGCCCGCTCCCGCTCGAACGCCTCGGCAAGGGCACGGTGGTCACGGGCGGCCTCCTCATCGGCCTCCTCGTCACGCACCCGGTCCTCGCGGACGGCCTCCTCGCCGGACCGCTCGCCGCGCGCAGGGTCGTCGCGGACGCGCTCTCCGACGGGCCGCTCGTCGCTGGTCCCCTCGTCGCGGACGCGGTCGTCACAGGCGCTCTCGTCCCAGGGTCGGCCGCTCATTGTCCGTTCGCCTTGCCCGTCGTGGTCTGCGCGCGGAGCCAGTCGTCGAAGCGCACCGTGCCGCGGACATCCGCACGGTCGGACGTCGCCACACCCGACCGTAGCGCGCGCCCCAGAGCCCCCGGCAGGGCCAGCGGAACGACCAGCGCCTTGCGCCCCGTGATCGCGCGCCAGCGGCGGGCGAGTACGCGCAGGTCGGCCGTCTCGGGGCCGGTCACCTCCACACGTCCGCGCCGCGGCCCGCTCTCGACGACGTCGGCGACCACGCGCGCCACCTCCGCGCACGCCACCGTCTGCAGCCGCGCCCGGGGCACCGGCAGCACCCGCGTCCTGCCGACCGCGGCGAAGCCCATGGCCAGCAGCTCATGGAACTGCGTGGCGCGCACCACCGTCCACGGCACCCGTGCGCTTTCCACCACACGTTCCTGCTCCGCCTTGGACCGGTAGTAGCCGAGCGGCAACTGGTCACAGCCCACGATGGACACACAGACGTGATGGCCCACCCCCGCGGACTCCTCGGCCGCGAGCAGCCGCCGCGAGCCTTCCACCAGGATCTGTTCGGCTTGCTTGGGCGACCGGCTGTTGCTCGCGTCGACGACGGCGTCGCAGCCCTCGAGCGCCTCGGCCAGCCCGTCCCCGGTGGTCAGATCGACCCGGTACTCCGGTGCGTGCCGGCTGAGCACCCGTACGTCGTGCCCGCGTCCGCGCAGCTCCTCCGCGGTCTCCCGGCCGAGCGTTCCCGTTCCTCCAGCGATGGCGATCCTCATACCTTCAGGACGACACAGCCCACGGCTGTGTGACATCCGGGCTCCGCCACACGTACGTACCCACCGCGACCGCCCCGAGCTCCGGACCGGCCCCCGAGCCACGGGCCTGCACGCATCCTCTAGGAAGCCCTCCACTGCGGGTCGCGGCCGGTCAGCGCCAGCACACGGTCGAAGTCGGACACCTCCGTGCCCACGGTCACCGGTTCGGCGAACACCCCGCCCTCGCGGGCCTTCGGCGCCAGCTCGGCGAGCGCCGGCCAGACCTCGGCGACGACGACCGGGTCCGGTGTGAACTCCTGACCGGTGGCACGGGCCAGATCCCACGCATGCACGGTCAGATCGCCCAGCACCATCTTGCCGACCGTCCGCGCGGGCAGACCCATCTTTCCCGACGAGCCTTCCTCGGCCCCGGGCGCCGCCCACGCCGAGACGAGGGCGGCGGTCTCCGCAGCGAACCGGGCCCGCCAGTCGCCGCCGCCCTCGACGAAGTGCGGCTCCACGCCGAAGTCCGGATGCTGTTTCGCCGCGAGCGCCTGGAAGTTGATCACAACCTGCATGAGGTGATCGGTCAGCTGGCGCACGTCGTACTCGGCGCACGGCGTCGGGTCGGCGAGGTGGTCGTCGGTAATACCCCGCACGATCGGAACGGCCTGATCGGCCGCCGATCGGAGCAGGTCACTGATGCTGTTCGTCATGCGCCGACCGTAGGGCGGCGCACCCCTGTGCGTCTTGAAGAAACGCGACGTAGGATCCCCGGCATGGCGGGGCCGCGCACTGACACCCAAGGCATAGTCGAAGCCCGCGAGCTCTTCGCGCGCGTCGACTTCCGCCGCTGCGAGCCCGCCCCCGAGCTGCGTCCGTATCTCGAGCACTACTGGCTCATCGACTGGGATCTGACCGAGCCCTACGCCTCGCATGTCGTGCCCCACCCCTGCGTGAACATGGTGTTCCAGCGCTTCGGCGACGAGCCTGCCTGGGCCGAGGTCGCGGGGATCGGGCTGGAGCTGTTCACCCAGAAGCTGACTGGGCTCGGCCGGGTGTGCGGAGTCATGTTCCGGCCCGGCGGCTTCCGGCCGTTCGCCCCGAAGTGGCCGGTGTCCGAGTGGACAGGCCGGCGGGTGCCGCTCGCGGACGTCGTGACCGGCGCCGGGCAGAGCGCCGTGGACGCGGTCGTACTGCCGGATCAGCAGGACGCCCGAGTGGCGGCCCTGGACGCGTTCCTGCTGGGTCTGGCTCCGCAGCCCGACCCGCACGCATTGCACGCCATGGAGCTGGTGGAAGAGGTCCGCTCCGACCGCTCGGTGCGGCGCGTCGCCGAACTCGCCGCCGCGGAAGGGGTGTCGGCCCGCTCGCTGCAGCGTCTGTTCGCGACGTACGTCGGCGTGGGCCCGAAGTGGGTGATCCTGCGCTACCGCATCCATGAGGCGCTGGACCGCGCGGAGTACGGCGACAACGGCGGCTGCGGACTCGACTGGGCAGCGCTGGCGGCCGAACTCGGGTACAGCGATCAGGCCCATCTCGTACGGGACTTCACGGCGACGGTGGGCGTGCCGCCGACCGCGTACGCCCGGGCGGGCGCCGCGTAGTCCGCGTGCGCTGTCAGAGCCCGGCCTACAGTGCGACGCATGGGCAAGAACGCATCGACGATCCACATCGAGCCGTGGTCCGAGGACGACTTCGACCTTCTCCGCGCGGCGAACGCATCTGAGTTGATGGACCACCTGGGCGGCCCGGAGACCGATGAGCAGCTGGTCCTACGGCATCGGCGGTACGTGGACCTGAGCGCGGACCGCACCGGCCGGGGCCGGATGTTCCGCATCGTCTGCGAGGCCGACGGGCGGGCGGCCGGGACAGTCGGTTTCTGGGAGAACACCTGGAACGGCCGGCAGGTCTACGAGACGGGCTGGAGCGTGCTGCCCGGCTTCCAGGGGCGGGGCATCGCGACCGCCGGCACGCTCGCTGCGGTCGAGCAGGCCAGGGCGGCGCGCAAGCACCGCTTCCTGCACGCTTTCCCGTCCGTGGACAACGGCCCGTCCAACGCGGTGTGCCGGAAGGCGGGCTTCACGCTGGTCGGCGAGTGCGACTTCGAGTACCCGCCCGGGCAGCCGCTCCGGTCCCACGACTGGCGCATCGACCTCGGGCCGTTCTGAGCGTCGCATGGGGCCCGCTTGACGAGCGGGCCCATTTTCACGGATATTTATCTGCGTCACGCAGCTTCTGTGTCACGTCATACTTTTCCTCCAGCCCAAGGATTCCGCCATGCCGATCCTCGTCACCGGAAGCCGCGGCACCGTCGGCTCCACCCTCCTCACGCTCCTGCACGAGCAGGGCCTGAGCGTCCGGGCCGGGTCCCGCAGCCCCGACAAGCTCACCGTGCCCCCGGGCGTCGAGTCCGTGCGGTGCGCTCTCGACGAGCCCTCGACCTTCGCGGCCGCCCTCGACTCCGTCACCTCGGTCTTCCTCTATGCCGAGCCCTCGCACATCGGGGCCTTCGCCGAACAGGCGGCCTCGGCGGGCGTCGAGCACATCGTGCTGCTCTCCTCCAGTTCGGTTCTGGACCCCGACGCCGCGGACAGCCCGATCGCCGCGTCCCATCTCGCGGTCGAGCAGGCGCTGGCGGCCGCACCCGTCACGACGACCGTCCTGCGGCCCGGAGCATTCGCGGGCAACGCCCGGCAGTGGGCGCGGGCACTGCGGTCCGCCGGCGTCATCGAGCTGCCCTATCCGGGCAGTTACGGCGACCCTGTCCATGAGCGTGATCTCGCGGAGGCCGCCGTCGCTGTCCTGACCAGGCCGGAGCTGCGCGGCGGGACCTACCACCTGACAGGTCCACAGTCGCTCACCTTCGCCGAGCAGATCGCGATCCTGGAGCGCGTCGCGGGCCGCGGCATCGCCGTCCGCGCGGTGAGCCGCGACGCCTGGCGGGCCTCCGTATCCGCCTATCTGCCGAACGAGTTCGCCGAGGCGCTGCTCGACTACTGGGCTTCGACGGACGGTTCGCCCGCGCACCTGACCGGCACTCTCGAGCAGTTGACGGGCCGCCCGCCCCGCAGCTTCACGGCATGGGCGGAGGAACACGCGGAAGCCTTCCGCGCCTGACGCCGCCCATGGCGCCGCACGGGCCCCAAAGCCGCATCGGGGGCTCGCCCGCAGCCGCCGGAAACACCTGGCTGACAGCCACCGCACGATGACATGCTTACTCTGTGAACGGACCGGAGATCTCCCTCAGCGTCGCACCCGAGCTGCGCCTTTTCGTCACCTCGGAGCGCCGTCAGGGGCGTACGGCCGTGGTCACCGACGGCTCCTCGACGCTCGGCCATGTCGTCGAATCGCTCGGCGTCCCGCTCACCGAGGCGGGCCGGCTGCTGGTCGACGGCCGCCATGTCCCCGTCTCCCACATCCCGCGCGCGGGCGAGCATGTCGAGGTGTGCGGTGTCGAGCGGCCACAGCAGGTCCCCGGCGCACCGCTCCGCTTTCTCCTCGACGTCCATCTCGGCACGCTGGCCCGCCGTCTGCGGCTGCTCGGCGTCGATGCGGCGTACGAGAACGAGGACATCGGCGATCCCGCACTGGCCGCGCTCTCGGCGAAGGAGCGGCGGGTGCTGCTCTCACGTGACCGGGGGCTGCTGCGCCGCCGCGAGATCTGGGCGGGCGCGTACATCTACAGCGACCGGCCGGACGACCAACTGCGGGACGTGCTCGAGCGGTTCGCGCCCGCACTCGCGCCATGGACCCGCTGCACCGCGTGCAACGGGAAGCTGACGGAGGCCGACAAGGACTCGGTGCAGGAGCAGCTCCAGCAGGGCACCCAGCGGTCGTACGACGTGTTCGCCCAGTGCACCGCATGCGAGCGCGTGTACTGGCGCGGGGCACACCACGCCCGCCTGGAGGCGATCGTCGCGGACGCGCTGCGCACCGCCGGCCCCTGAGGCCCGTCCCTGCCGCCCGTGCGCACCACCCGCGCAGCTTGCGGCTACGCGTCGAACCCGCCGCCGCGCAGCCGCTCGACCTGGCCCGCACTCACCTCTACGGTGCGCCGCATGTGCGCGGTGAGCAGGGCGATCTCGTCGTCGCTGTACGCATCGAACATGGCGGCCCACGGGCCGCCGACCCGCTCCCACAGCGCGCCGAACTCCGCCATCCGCTCGGGCACCAGCGACACCAGCACCCGCCGGCGGTCATGGGCGTCCCGCTCGCGCGTGACGTACCCGGCGCGCTCGAGCCGGTCGACGAGCCGCGTGGCCGAACCGGTGGTGAGCCCGGTCAACTCGGCAATACGCCCGGTGGTGACGGGCCGGTCTTCCAGCCCCAGCAGGTTCAGGCACTGCAGATCGGTGGGGTGCAGCTGCAGATGGTCGGCGAGGGCCTGGTTGAAAAGGGCGTACGAGGCCATGTACCGCCGCGAGGCGGCGAACATCTCGTTCATCAGCCTGTCACGCGGCGCCGAACTCTCCTGCGTCATGCAGAGAGTGTACGGCGCAGAGCCTGTTGCACCGGCGCGGCCGCGACCCCGTCGGCCTGGCACGGCCGCGCCACGACCTGCCCTGTCGGACCTGTCTCTAGGGCTGCACCTCGGTCAGATAGCGCTGCACCGTGGGGGCGAGCCAGCGGACCACTTCCTCGCGTGACATCTCCACGGCGGGCGGAAAGCGCAGGACATAACGGGCCAGCGCCATGCCGAGGATCTGCGAGGCAGCGAGCGCGGCCCGGCGCGGGGCCTGCGCGGGGTCCGGACACACGCCCGCGGCGACCGGGCCCAGCTGCTCCCTGAATATCTCGTGGGCCCGCTCGGCAGCTGCCGCATTGGTGACACTCGCCCGCAGCAACGCCGTCAGCACCTCGTCCTGCTCCCACCGGTCCAGGAAGTGGGAGACGAGCACCGCACCTATGTGCTTCGCGGGCAGCGCACGCAACTCCGGCAGCCGGAGGTCGAATTCGGAGGCGGCGGCGAACAGCCCCTCCTTGTTCCCGTAGTAGCGCATGACCATCGAGGGATCGATGCCCGCGTCGCGGGCGATGGCGCGGATGGTCGCGCGCTCGTATCCGTCGGCGGCGAAACGCTCGCGGGCGGCTTCGAGGATCGCGGCCTTGGTCGTATCGGAGCGGCGCGGTCCGCCTGAGGCTTCCATCGTCATGCCAACAACTGTAGGCCAACGCCCGTTGACATGCCAGCCACCCCCGGCCTACATTTGCCTACAAGCGTTGACCAACGAGCGTTGACTTCGGGAGGCAGACATGGACGGCACGCCCGGCACCAGCGATGGCGGGGACGGCACGGACCGCACCGGCACCATGGCTGCGGACGTCGTCGTCGTGGGCGCGGGCCCGACCGGAATGCTGCTCGCCGGCGACCTCGCGGCGGCGGGCGTCCCGGTCACCGTGCTGGAGCGCCGCCCACGCGAGACCAGCAACATCACGCGCGCCTTCGGCGTGCACGCCCGCACGCTGGAGCTGCTCGACGCCCGCGGACTCGCAGACGAGCTCGTGCAGCGCGGCACCTCCATCACCCGCCTGCGACTGTTCCGGCGGCTCTCCCTGGATCTGTCCCGTCTGCCGACCCGCTTCCCCTTCCTCCTGATCACCCCGCAGTACGAGGTGGAGCGACTGCTCGAGCGCCGCGCGGTCGACGCCGGCGTCCATTTCCGTTACGGCACGGAGCTGACCGGCCTCGACCAGACCTCCGACCCCGGCACGGTCGCGGTCCACGTCCAGGACGCGCAGGGCGTGCGGTCCACGGTGCGGGCCCGCTATGTCGTCGGCGCGGACGGCGTGCGCAGCTCTGTGCGCACGGCCCTCGGCCTGCCCTTCCCCGGGGAGTCGGTGATCCGCTCCATCGTGCTCGCCGACGTCCGGCTCACGGACGAGCCCGACGACGTGCTGGCGGTCAACGGCACGGGGGACGCGTTCGCGTTCATCGCCCCCTTCGGCGACGGCTGGTACCGGGTCATGGGGTGGAACCGCAAGCGCCAGGTCCCCGACAGCGAGCCCGTCGATCTCGACGAAATGCGCGACATCGCCCGCCTCGCCCTCGGCACCGACCACGGCATGCACGACGCACGCTGGATCTCCCGCTTCCACAGTGACGAGCGCCAGGTTCCCTCGTACCGCACCGGCCGGGTCTTCCTCGCGGGAGACGCCGCGCATGTGCACTCCCCGGCCGGCGGCCAGGGGATGAACACCGGCCTGCAGGACGCGGCGAACCTGTCCTGGAAGCTGTCCTGCGCGATCCAGGGCCACGCCCCCGACCCCGACGCCCTGCTGGACACCTACCAGGCGGAGCGCCATCCGGTCGGCGCGACGGTGCTCCGCAGCAGTGGCGCGATCGTGCGTCTCGCGATGGCTCACACCCCGCTCCAGCGCGCCGTCCGCGCCCTGGCCTCGCACTTCCTGAACCTGATCCGCCCGGCCGCCACGAAGGCCATGGGCATGATCACCGGCATCGGCATCTCGTACGCCGCTCCGCGCGGCTCCCACCCCCTCACAGGCCGGCGCGCCCCCGACCTCCAACTCGTCGAGGGCAGGCTGTACGAGCTGCTGCGCAAGGGGGGTTTCGTGCTGGTGGCCGCGCCCGGCGAAGACCCTGCCGCCCCGCCCGCGCCCGGCCCTGTCATACGGGCGCACTGGGCCACGGACAGGCGCACCGCGCTCCTGATCCGTCCCGACGGCTACATCGCCTGGGCGGACGGCCGGCTGAGCGGTCGGTCAGGTCCCGTCCGCCCGGACGGCCGCTGACCGGTCACCTGGCGGTCGCCCCGGTCCCGGTGCGACTGACCGGGTGTCAGCCCCGGCGAGTTCCCCGCAGCCTGCGTGCCAGGGTGTACCCATGCTCATCGCCCGCTCTGTCGCCCTGTTCGTCCTGGCCGCGCTGTTCGAGATCGGCGGCGCATGGCTCGTCTGGCAGGGCGTGCGGGGCAGCGACGGCGGCGGACGCGGCTGGATCTGGATCGGCGCGGGCGTGATCGCCCTCGGCCTCTACGGCTTCGTGGCCACGCTCCAGCCGGAAGGCGAGTTCGGCCGCATCCTCGCCGCGTACGGCGGAGTCTTCGTGGCGGGCTCGATCGCCTGGGGCATGGTCGCGGACGGCTACCGGCCCGACCGCTGGGACGTCATCGGCGCGCTGATCTGCCTCGCGGGCATGGCAGTGATCATGTACGCCCCTCGCGGACGCTGATCCACTCATGGACACCGCGGCATCCGGTCCGCGGTCCGGCCTATCCTGGGCGTGGATCGATCACACGCTCGAGGAGTTGCGACATGACAGCCGCTGGGACCCCCGTCGCGGTCATCACCGGAGCCAGCAGCGGCATCGGTGCGGCCACCGCCCGACAGCTCGCCGGTGCCGGTTTCCACGTCGTACTCACCGCTCGCCGCAAGGACCGTGTCGAGGCCCTCGCCGCCGAGCTCACCGCAGCGGGCCGTCAGGCCACCGCGCATGCGCTCGATGTCACCGACCGGCCCGCGGTCGACGCTTTCGCCGCATCGTTGGACCGCGTCGACGCCCTGGTGAACAACGCGGGCGGCGCCATCGGCGCCGACCCCGTCGCCACCGGCGACCCGGCCGACTGGCGGCAGATGTACGAGACCAACGTCATCGGCACGCTCAACCTCACCCAGGCCCTGCTCCCCGCGCTCACCGCGAGCGGAGACGGCACGGTCGTGGTCCTCTCCTCCACCGCCGGGCTCTCCACCTACGAGGGCGGCGCCGGCTACGTCGCCGCGAAGCACGGCGCCCACGTGCTTGCCGAGACCCTGCGCCTGGAGATCGTCGGCAGCCCGGTCCGGGTGATCGAGATCGCTCCCGGCATGGTCAAGACCGAGGAGTTCGCCACCACCCGCTTCCGCGGCGACACCGAGAAGGCCGCCAAGGTCTACGAGGGCGTGGCCGATCCGCTGACCGCCGACGACGTGGCCGACGTCATCACCTGGGCGATCACCCGCCCCTCCCACGTCAACATCGACCTTCTCGTGGTGCGGCCTCGCGCCCAGGCCTCCAACTCCAAGGTGCACCGCGCACCGTGACGGACGGCCGGATCGCCTCCACCCGGCCGGCACCTTCACTGACTTCACCGGCTCCCGGCGTCGAACTCCCGTGCCCGCAGCCCCGCCTGGAACCGTGACGTGGCGCCGAGCAGCGTCATCAACTCGGCGACCCGTCTGCGGTAGGTCCGCAGAGACATACCCAGATGACGTGACGCGGTCTCGTCGGTGTGCCCGGCGCTGAGCATCCGCAGGATGTCCCGGGCCTGCTCGTTCAGTTCGGGCGGGGGCGAGGCCCGCAGACGCCGGTACTCGGCCAGATCCGTCGCGGTCTCCCAGGCCACACCGAACAGCGCCCGGACACCGTGGACGACATCGGGGGACCGCACCACCGAGTACGTCCGCACCCCACCGGCCTCTGCCCCGGCGAGGATCGCGATCCGCCGGTCGATGATGATCGCCTCGCGGGCGAGGGGTGCGGTGGAGATCCGCACCTGGGCTCCGGAGCCGGCGATCCTGACCAGCCGGCGCTCGGAGTCGTCGTCGGCCAGCGCCCGTGGGGTGTAGATCTTGCGCATCGACAGACCCATGACCAGCGAGGGCCGGTAGCCCTCGGCAAAAGCGGCGTTCACCCCGGCCGACCAGGTCACCAGGTCGGCTGCCGCGCACAGGAACTCCTGACGGGCAGCGCCGAACAGATGCCCTGCCCGGCGAACCAGTTCCCCCTCACCCCGCAGGGTCACGATCTGATCAGTGGTCATCGTCCGTCCAGTCTCGGTCAACTGGCAGCAAGGTGCCAGTCCTCCGCCGATCGTGCCGACTGCCCGCAGGATCTCGGCATGGCCACGAACGACATGACTGATGCGACCACCACGACAACCACCGCCGGCATCTCCGGGACTCACGCCGCCCACGCCGGACTCTGGCACCTCGGCGACGACTTGAAGGTCGCCAGGATGGGCTTCGGCGCGATGCGGTTGCCGGCACCGGACTGGGACGGCCCGGCCGGCGACCCCGACCGGGCCGTCGCCGTCCTGCGCCGGGCGGTCGAGCTGGGTGTGAACCACATCGACACCGCGGCTTTCTACTTCTACAAGCACCTCTCGGCCAACGCGCTGATCCGCACCGCTCTGCACCCCTACGCCGACGACCTGGTGATCGCCACCAAGGTCGGCCCCGGCCGCACCCCCGAAGGCGAATGGATGTCGCCCGCCAGCCCGACCGAGCTGAAAGCCGCCGTCCACCGGAATCTGCGCGAACTCGGACGGGACCACCTCGACCTTGTCTATCTGCGCCGTCTGCCGAGCGTCGAATCGCTCTCCGAGCAGTTCGGCGCCCTCGCGGCGCTGCGCGAGCAGGGCCTCATCCGGCATCTCGGTCTCAGCAACGTCCGCCCCGATCACCTCGCCGAGGCGGAGCAGATCGCACCCGTGGTCGCGGTGCAGAACCAGTTCAACCTGGTGACCCGTCCCGGCGCCGCCATGGTCGGCATCTGCGCCGACAAGGGCATCGCCTTCGTGCCCTACTTCCCGCTCGGCGGCCTGGGCATCGCGGAGACCAGGCGGCTCCAGGGCATCGCCGACCGGCACGGGGCGACACCTGTCCAGGTCATGCTCGCGGGGCTCCTGTCCCTGTCCCCGACCGTGCTGCTCATTCCCGGCACTTCCTCACCGGCACACCTCGAGGAGAACGTGGCGGCGGGCACCCTCCGCCTCCACGCCGAGGACCTTGCCGAACTGGACTCGATCAGCCGGCGATGAGCCCGTCGGCGACCAGCCCCGCCAGCACCGCGTCGCTCAGAGCCTGCACGGCGGACAGCGGGCGGACCATCACCGTGAACTCCTTGATCCGGCCCGTTTCGTCGCCCGCAAAGTGCAGAAGATCGATGCCGTGGATCTGCTTGCCGTTCACAGTGGTGCGGAACAGCAGGACGGCCGACGGCGCCTCGGCGCCGTCGGCGCTGGTCCCGGCGGTGCCGTCGAACTCCCCGATGTACCGGAAGTCCTCGAAGGTGCGCAGCAGCACCCCGAAGAGTCCCAGCACCATGGCCTTGCCCTCGAAGGGGGTGAACTTCACCGGGCTGTAGAAGCGGATGTCCTCGGTGAACAGGTCGTCCAGAGCGCCCAGGTCGCCCTTCTCCACGGCGGCGCGAAAGCGGTCAGCGGTCGTCGTCATGACGGACCCCTCTCTGATACTCAAGAAAAAGACTAGTCACTTTCTTGAGTATGATGCGGGATCCGCCGCGGAGAAGGAAGGGGTCGGCCACCAAGGGTCCACACCAAGACCAAGATCGATCTGTTCGCCACCCGGCCCGATCACCACAGCCGGAAGGCCCCGGTCCGGGGCCTTCCCTGTGCGCTCCACGCCGCGCCTCGCGTCTGCTCCTCCATGCCCTTGGCCGGGGCCGAGAAGCGGCGAAGTCCGCTACTGCGGGGGAAACACATTTCTCACAGGTCCTTGTTCGCCACGTGCGGCGCCGCCGAACGGGAACATCGAGCTCTGCGTCCACGTCCCTTTGCTTCCCTGCTCGTGGGACGAGTTGCTGCCCTGCTCGTGGGACGAGGGCCGAGCGGAAGAGGACGCGGCAGTGCGATGGCGCGCGGCAGCCTGGCGAGGCGGCCGGGTCAAGGTGATCTGCCTGACCAACTGCTGGAAGCAGGCCAGAGCCGCGAGGGGAGGCAGCGCAGCCGCTGCCGCGTCGGTGAGCGTCCGCGGAGCATGCGCCACGCACAGCACGGTGGTGAGCGTGGAGAAGAACAGCACGACCGACCACGAGTGCACGACACGGCGCTGGTGGAGCGAGGCACGCAGGATGGAGAGCGAAGCAACCAGCCAGGGCCCGTAGACCAGCAGCGGCCACCAGCCGGCCAGCCCCTCGGCCATGCGCGGCGCGGCGATGTGGCGCAGCGGATCCAGGGCGACCATGCCCCCGAAGACGCTCACCATGGAGACGACGACCGCACCCAGCGTGGCAAGGCAGAAGCTCGCCGTCTGGACCAGCGTGAACCTGGACTTCCGCGCGGGGGCCCGCCGCCGGTGACCGCGGGAGGAGAGCCGCGCGAAGGGCAGTTCGGTGGTGATCTCGTTCGGCCGTGCGAGCGGGTCGCCGTCCGGTGCCGGAGGAACTGTGCCGAACTCCTGCCACGCGTTGGTCTGCAGCATTTGTTCAAGTTCGACCGCCGGATCCCACGGCTCGTCAAGGATCTCCGGGGTAAGGGGAGTCATCGTCTGATAGCCGCCCAGCGAGACCTCGTTGGACGTGAGATAGGGGTCCGCCCACCCTGCCCGGCCGATCACATCGGGGTGAGCAGCCGCTGAACCATAGCCGTACTCGTCATACATGGACGCTTTGCCCCGCCCAATCGTCGCTGTTCGTGGCGTACCAGGGCCGCGTTGCGCCCGACCGCCGATGGAACTCCGCCTCGATCTGACCGATCACCGCCAGAAAGTCCGCCAGCACCGAGGAGGAGTACCTCAGCTCGATTCGCTGGTCCTCGTAGTGGAGCGTTGCGTTGCCTTCCGCTGCACACTCAGGGGAGGCGGGGGACAAAGTCCAATTTCCCGACCAGGCCGCGCGGGTGCCGGCCACGCGCCATGGTGAAACCGCGGGTGGGGATTGTGTTTTCGTCACTCTCCAACAACGACTCCGGTGTTAGCCCTGGTGTGCGGCATCCAGGTGACAACATTGCGCTGGATGGGTGATTTTCGTGCAATTTTATCGGTTCTTGCGACGAATCATCCACAACAATCCACGCGGCCTGGTCATCCCTTCACACCAATGACCTGCTTCCGCATCGTCACGACCGCCACCGGATGCAGCAACGACACGGTCACCTCTCGTCGAAGGCACGCGCTTCCCCGGGCTCGGTCTCCAGCGCCTGGCGGTCGAATTTCAGCATGACGAGGAAGAACAGCCCGCCCACGAGGAGCAGACCGACCACGATCACGACGGAGACGAGCGCCTCCCGGGGTGCCACCAGCACAAACAGCGCGACGAGCGTCCACACCAGCGCGCAGATCGCGACCGGCAGCTCGAAACGCCCGAGGTCGAACGCGCAGAAGGTCAGCCAGCCGAACCCCAGCCGATCTTCGGGTTGGCCAGCCGCGAGGCCCATCGAAGTCCCCCCATATCGGCCGGGGACTCTTGGCTGCGACGCGAGGCCCGGTACCGGTCCCACACCTCGTAGAAGTCGCCCACGTCCCCGCCTGTGCGCCGCTCGAACGCATCGCATGCTGCAGTATCGGCCAGGGCCGCTCGTGGCCTCACGTCCTATGAGGCGGCCCGGGTACGGAAGTCCTCCACCGGCGGGACGTCCCACCGCGACGGGTCCGGCACCGTGGTGTTGCCGCGCAGGGCGGCGCCCGGCGCGTCCATCACCGCGACCGCGGCGACCAGGCCGAGCAGCGCGCTGACGCCGCCCGACACGGCGCCCAGCAGCACGGGGACCAGCGTGGCCGCCGCGACGGCGAGCCGCAGCAGCATCCGGCCGTGCACAGCCGCGCGGAAGTACGGGCGTGGGCGTACCGGCCGGGCCCGCAGACCGGGGGTGGTAGCGCGCAGGTTAGCCGGGTCGGTCAGATAGCGATCGGTGTAGTCGAGCGCCGCGTAGCCCCAGACCATCTCACCGGTGTCGGCGATCACAGCCACCGGGTAGGCCGGGTGGCCGCGCCGCCGGGCCACCGCCAGGACGGGCTCCCACCGCTCCGGCCAGAGGATCCAGACGTGACGCCCCTCGAACCGGGGACCGAACACGGCGAGCTGCTTGCGGGCGTGGTCCGGGCCGGTCAAGCCCTGGTGAAGCAGCCCGTGAACGCCGTACCACTTGCCCTTGGCGTCCCGGACCTTCAGGTGCTGAGCGTGCTCCAGCGGCGGATCGACGAGTTTGGTGCTGTCCTCGGGCACGATCCGCATCCACACGCTGCCCGCGGACTCGAAGCGGACGGCCACCACCCGGCCCGCCTTCGCGTCCTGGGCCAGCAGCCGGTGCGGCTCGGGGAGTCTCCGGACGATCAGATGCTTCACCGTCAGCAAGGAGACCATCGCGATCCAGGCGCACAGCGGCAGCGCGAGAAGGATCACGACGGCGATGTCGACCTCGCGGTAGGCGGCGTGGCGGAACACGGCCCAGGGAGCGACCGCGACCAGCAGCATGCCCGCCAGCAGGTACCAGTCGACCGGGTTGCGGGACAGTACGGACGGCAGCGCCTCCATCGGCTCGGGGGCGGGCACCGGCGGGCCGGGCGGCGGGGCCTGACGGGTCATCAGGGACCACGCGCCGATGCAGAACGCCCCCGCGGCGAGCGCGGCCAGGACGTCCCAGCGGGCGCCGTCGGCCCGGTTGTAGACCAAGCAGAGGACGACGGCGACGGTGGCGCAGCCGAGCGACGCGGCGCGCAGGGATTCGGCGACGGTGTGTCTCACGGGAGTCCTGGGGTCGGCCTGACAGGGGCGAGGAGCGAAGATCCGAAGATCGGCTCAACGTACCCAGACCGGCCGGGCGGCTGGAAGGTTGTGTTCCCAAGGCCGCGCTGCTCGACCCGCCCCCTGGACGTGGCCGGCTATCGGCTGCCCCCTCCGCTGTGGCGTCCGAGCGCCGGTCAGCTCGCCTGTACCTGGGGACGTTCAGTGAGCAGGACTGGGGTCACCCTTGAGTGCCGGGTGGCCGTTTTCAGGAAGCGATATCTGCCCGCCTTCACCAGTGCTCCTACGGGCACGTCGAAGTCGAGCCAGTCGCTGCGTTCATCCCCGCCGCGGATCGCCAGGCAACCACACACGGCCAGCCGGCCCGTCGGCAGCCGGACCTGACCGTGAAGGCGACCGTGCTCGGACAGGGAGGCAACCGTGCACGGCACAGGATCCTGCTCCCGAGGCTCACGGTCGCTGTACCCAGAGCATCCCTGTACATCTGCTGCGGACCAGAGAGCGCTCAGGACTGTCTGCATCTGGGCGTCACCTGTTGCAGGCACGGCCCAGTCCCCTGGCAGCCGCATTTCGGGGTTCAGCTGAGCCAATCGAGACGACGCGTTGGACCGCAAAGCCCCGGACGCAGAGTCCGGGGCCTGTCGATCACGTGGAGTGCTGGACGTCAGCCCTTCACACAGATGACCTGCTTGATCTTGGCGACGACCTGTACGAGGTCCTTCTGCTGGTCGATCACCTGGCTGATCGGCTTGTACGCGGCCGGGATCTCGTCCACGACTCCGGAGTCCTTGCGGCACTCCACGCCCCGTGTCTGGTCCTCCAGGTCCTTCGTGGAGAATTTCCGCTTCGCAGCGTTCCGGCTCATCCTCCGACCGGCACCGTGCGAGGCAGAGTTGAACGACTTGGGGTTGCCCAGACCACGGACGATGTACGACTCCGTACCCATGGAGCCGGGGATGATCCCCCACTCCCCCGAGCCTGCGCTGATGGCTCCCTTCCGGGTGACCAGCAGATCCATCCCCTCGTAGCGCTCTTCACTCACATAGTTGTGATGGCAGGAGATGACCGGATCGAAGGTCACCTTCGCCTTCCGGAACTCCTTGCGGACCACTTCCTGGAAGAGCCCCATCATCACCGCGCGGTTGTACTTCGCGTACTCCTGGGCCCAGAACAGGTCGTTGCGGTACGCCGCCATCTGCGGAGTGTCCGCGATGAAGACGGCAAGGTCACGGTCGACCAGACCCTGGTTGTGCGGCAGCTTCTGGGCCTCGCCGATGTGGTGGTCGGCGAGCTCCTTGCCGATGTTCCGCGACCCGGAGTGCAGCATCAGCCAGACCGACCCCGACTCGTCGAGGCAGAACTCGATGAAGTGGTTTCCGGCTCCGAGCGTTCCCATCTGCTTGGTCGCCCGCTCCCGGCGGAACTTGACCGCGTCGGCCACCCCGTCGAACCGCTCCCACAGGTCACCCCAGCCCGCGTGCGCGAATCCGTAGATCCGGCCCGGATCCACCATGTCGTCGTGCATGCCGCGGCCCACCGGGATCGCCCGCTCGATCTTGGAACGGAGCCTGGAGAGGTCGCCAGGGAGATCGTTCGCCGTCAGCGACGTCTTCACCGCCGACATGCCGCAGCCGATGTCCACACCGACCGCCGCCGGGCAGACCGCCCCGTGCATCGCGATCACCGAGCCGACCGTCGCGCCCTTGCCGTAGTGGACGTCCGGCATGACGGCGAGGCCCTTGATCCAGGGCAGCGTGGCGACGTTCTGCAGCTGCTGCATCGCCACATCCTCGACCGTCGCCGGATCTGTCCACATCCGGATCGGGACCTTGGCTCCCGGTACCTCTACATACGACATAACTCCCCGATTCCCCCGAAAACACAGATAACGCAAAAGCCCTGCCTGATATCCGCGAAAGCCTCGGCGGCCCGGCATCCACAGCGGTGCGTGCGATACACATTGTGTCCACCGGCCGCCTTCGGGCGGCAACCGTTTTTCCCCCGCGGCCCGCGCCGACACGCGGCGCACACGCAACAGAAGGGAGCCTGTGACGTGCAACGAAAGGCGTACGTACCCGGCCTGGCGGCGGCGCTGCTCGCGGCGCTCGTCACCGGCTGCACCGCCGGCACCGGCAGCGACGGCTCCGACGCGGCGGCCAAGCAGGGCAGCACCGCCTCCCCCGCGGCGCCGCCCGGCAAGTACCGCACGCTCCCCGAGCCCTGCCGTTCCGTCGAGGCGTCGACTCTCAAGAACCTGCTGCCCGGAGTCGTCACGCTCCCCGAGGAGCAGCAGCAGGCGGTGCTGCGCGGAACCGCGGCCGTCACCTATGACACCGACCGCCGGGTCGCGTGCAGCTGGAAGGGCGAGGCGCCGGATGCCTCGCACCAGCTCCGGGTGGACTTCGAGCGTGTGGTCTCCTACGACCCGGCGGTCAGCGACGACGACCGCGCCCTCGAGGTCTTCGCGAAGAAGCAGGCAGCGACCTCCGTGCCCCTCGCCGCCGCACCGGGGGAAGGGGAGCAGACCCCGTCCGCCACGGCCGGGGCCGCCGCTCCGCCCGCGAGCGACGACGCGAAGGGGGACGGCCCCGTGGGCACCCCGTCCGAGGCCACGGCATCGCGGACGCCGGGCTCCGGCGACCCGGACGGCACCCCGACCGCCACTCCGTCCGGGAGCGCCGGGAGCGCCACGGGTCTGGAGCCGCGCATGCTCGAGGGACTCGGCAACGCCGCCTTCCTCGACGATGTGCTCGGCCGGGCCGGATCCACCGCCCAGCGCCGCAGCGTGAGCGTGGTCTTCCGCACATCGAATGTGATCGTCACCATCGTCTACGTCGAGCAGCCGGCCCGTACGACCGAGGTGCCGGACAGCAAGGAACTGCAGGAAAAGGCGCAGAGTCTGGCCCGCGGGCTGGCTGAGCAGTTCAACGACTGAGCCGCACACCGCCGGCCCGTTCCGCCGGACCGGTTGTCCACAGGCCGCCCGCCGATGGCCCGTCTGCGCGTACGGTGGCCTCGCCGACCGGACGAACCCAGCCCCAGATCGACTGAAGGAACCATGCACCGTTCAGCCACGCGACTCACCCGCATACTCGCCTGCGCAGCCGTCCCGGTGATGCTCGTCGTCGCCGGCTGCTCGTCGGACTCCGACAGCAAGGGGGGCTCGGACTCGTCCTCCTCCGGCTCCTCCCCGTCGGCGAAGAAGTCGCCGACGGTCGCGCCCGCCAAGTTCGCCAAGCTGCCGAACCCCTGCTCCTCGATCGCCACGAAGACGATCACTGACCTGGTTCCGGGCACGAAGTCCAAGTCGGGCACGGCCGGCAAGTCCTCGGACGTCTCGAGCCGCGGCAACTGCTCGTGGAACGGCCTGGACGACAACGGCGTCAAGGGCTCCCAGTACCGCTGGCTGGACGTCTCCTTCTACCGCTACGACTCCGACGCCTCCATCGCCCTCAGCGGCGAGCAGCGCGCCACGGAGCAGTACGGCAAGGAGATATCCAGGGCGAAGGCGACCGAGGGGGCCAAGGAAGTGAAGACGGCTGTGGCGCCCGGTATCGGCGACGAGGCGACCACGGTCAACTACAAGCTGAGGAAGACGGGCGAGGACTTCAGCTACGCGACGGTCGTGGCCCGCACCGCGAACGGCGTCGTCGTGCTCACCTACAACGGCACCGGTTACGCCGGCGCGAAGAACCCCTCGACCGCCGACCTGACGAAGGACGCGCTCAAGGCGGCGAAGGAAGCGGTGACCTCGGTCACCACCGCCAACAAATAGGAAGCACACCGCCGTCGGCGGCCGGGGCCGGCCCGGCCCCGGCCCCTCGGCACAGCCCGCGCCGCCCCTCCCCCGAACACCCTGGAGCCCGGAGGGACGCGCTCCGCAGGCATGTGCCAGGCTTTGCCCGCTGGATTCGAGCACGGAAGGGGGTCGCGGATGGCCGCGATGCAGCTGACACGCACGCACCGCGTACTGATCGGTGTCGTCGTCGCCGGAGCCTTGGTCATCGCCGGGATCGGCTTCGCCGGCTCGTACGCCGCCGTGCGCGAGCTTGCGGAGAAGAAGGGCTTCGGCTCGTTCTCCCTCGTCTTCCCGATCGGCATCGACGCGGGCATCTGTGTGCTGCTGGCGCTGGACCTGCTGCTGACGTGGATGCGGATCCCGTTCCCGCTGCTGCGCCAGACGGCCTGGCTGCTGACCTTCGCGACCATCGCGTTCAACGGCGCAGCGGCCTGGCCCGACCCGCTGGGCGTCGGCATGCACGCAGTGATCCCGGTGCTGTTCGTCGTCGCCGTCGAGGCGGCCCGGCATGCGGTCGGCCGAATAGCCGACATCACGGCCGACAAGCACATGGAGGGTGTGCGCCTCACCCGCTGGCTGCTGTCGCCGATCCCCACCTTCAGGCTGTGGCGCCGGATGAAGCTGTGGGAGCTGCGCAGCTATGAGCAGGTGATCAAGCTCGAGCAGGACCGGCTGATCTACCAGGCGCGTCTCCAGGCGCGCTTCGGCCGGGCCTGGCGGCGCAAGGCCCCGGTGGAGGCGCTGATGCCCCTGCGACTGGCGAAGTACGGCGTCCCCCTGGCGGACACGGCCGCGGCAGGCCTGGCGGCCGCCGGCGTCGAGCCCATGCTGCTCCCGCCCTCCCCGGTCGTCGAGCAGCAGCCGGAGCTGCCGCGCGCCGCCCATCAGCAGCCGCAGCATCAGCGCGGGGCGGACCCGGCACTGGCCCTCCCCGAGGCCCAGTTCGACGATCAGGCCGAGCAGCACGCGGGCGTGGGCTCCCACGAGAGCCCCTGGTTCGCCGCCGCCCATGCTCCCCAGGACGCGTACGAGAGCGGCTACGACCCGATGTACGTCGAGGAACAGGGTTTTGTCCCGGTCCCCGTGCCGGCCGGTCCGGGCCGCACACGCCCGCTCGGCGCCGGTGTGGTCCCCGGCCCCCGTACGGAACAGGAGCCGTACCAGGAGCAGTACGCCGACGAGTACGTCGCGCAGTACACGGAACCGGTGCAGCAGCCGCAGCCCGATCCCGTCCCGGCCCCGGCCCCGGCCTTCACCTCCGAGGACAAGGAGTTCTCCGAGCTGGCGTACCCCCATTTCAGGACGTACGTCGACCAGTACGGCGACTACCCCAAGGTCGAACAGTTCGAGATACACCTCGCCGACGGGCACGGCATACGCCACCCCCGGAGCTCCTCACTGCTGCGCCGCCTGTACCCGGAGTTCAAGGCCCGCCACCAGGCTGACCTCGAGTCCGAACACATCGCGTAACCGGAAGGACCCGCGTTGGGATCGACCGAGCTGCTGATCGTTCTGGACCGGGACAGTGCCCTGCCCCTCCAACAGCAGGTGTGCGACCAGTTCGTTGCGCTGGTGCGCTCCGGCCGGCTCCGCCCGGGGGACAGCGTGCCCCCCTCCCGCGAGCTCGCCCATCAGCTCGGCGTGTCACGGACCGTCGTGCTCAGGGCCTACGAGCTGCTGCGCGCCAACGGCGTCCTCACCGCGCGCCGCGGCTCCGGCACCCAGGTGGCGGCCCGGGAGGAGTTACCCGTCCCGGCCGAGCGGCCCCTCTCCCGAGCCCCCCTCGCCCCGCAGCCGCCGAGGCCCACCGACACGGGGCACGCGCTGTGGCAGCCCTGGGAGCCGCCGCCCATGCACCGCTCCGGCGGCTCGCTCGACTTCCGGCACGGCACACCGGCGCTGGCCAGCTTCCCTGTCGCCCGCTGGCGGCAGTCCCTGTCCGACGCCCTGAGCAGGGCGGACGCGACCTCGCTCGGTTACGGGCTCGCGGAGGGCTCGCCCGCGCTGCGCACGGAGATCGCCACGCTGGTGCGGCAGAGCCGCGCTCTGACCGCCTCCCCCGAGAGCATCGTGGTCACCAACGGCGCGACCCAGGCGATGGACATCCTGGTGCGGGCCCTGGTCGCCCCGAACGATGTCGTGGTGATCGAGGACCCCAGCCACACCGTGCTGCGGCAGATCTTCGGTTCCTCACAGGCGGCGGTGGTGCCGGTGCCGGTGGACGAGGAGGGGCTGCGGGTCGGTGACATCGATGCCCAGGTGCGGGCGCACGGCCATGACCCGGACCGGGTGCGGCTGGTCTATGTGACGCCGTCGCACCAGTTCCCGACCGGCTGCGTCATGTCCGAGTCGCGGCGGCGTGCTCTCGTGGAGTGGGCGCACGAGCGGGGGGCGACCGTCCTGGAGGACGACTACCACAACGAGTACACGTTCTCCGACAGCCGGCTGCCCGCTCTCGCCGCCGACCGGCACGGGGGCGTCGTCGTGTATGTGGGCAGCTTCAGCAAG
Organism: Streptomyces sp. NBC_00390; assembly: GCF_036057275.1. Classification (NCBI taxonomy): domain Bacteria; kingdom Bacillati; phylum Actinomycetota; class Actinomycetes; order Kitasatosporales; family Streptomycetaceae; genus Streptomyces; species Streptomyces sp. NBC_00390. The sequence continues at coordinate 3,670,932 of NZ_CP107945.1, forward strand.
ACGCTGTTCCCCTCCCTCCGCATCGGTTACGCGATCCTTCCGCGACACCTCGTGCAGCCTTTTCTCGGCATCAAGTGGATCACCGACCGGCTCACGGCGACCGTGGAGCAGGAAGCACTCGCCGACTTCATCTCCTGCGGTGCCTATGCCCGGCACATCGGCAAGATGACCAGGCTGTACCGGCAGCGCAGGCGCCGCCTCCTGGAAGCGCTCTACGAGCATTTCGGCGCCGGGGTGCGGATCTCCGGCGAGGCAGCGGGCCTGCACGTCATGGTCACCCTGCCCGGCCTGCCCGCCGGGGACGAGGCCCGGATCGCCGACCGGGCGGCCGGCCTCGGGGTGCGCATCTACCCGGCGTCCGGGTACTACGTGCAGGACCCGCCGTCCGAGCCCACGTTCCTGATGGGCTACGCGGCACTGCCCACCGCGCACATCACGGAAGGCGTAGCCCTGCTGGCAGCCGCTGTGCGGGAGACGGCTGCTCCTCGGCCGGCGTGAACGCCACCCGGCGGAACCGCTCACGGTGGGCGTACGGCACCGTGCAGTCGAACACGGCCTTCGCCGTGCGGCCGTCGTCCGAGAGCGTCGGGGAGTACGACGTGGCCTGGGTGGGGTCGAGACGGAAGCCTTCCTGGTCCGGCAGTACGACCACGTCCCGGTCCGCCTGGAGCCGGGTGGTCATCGCCCACCACAGGTCCTGGTCGGACTCCAGATCCACGTCCTCGTCCACGGCGACGACGAGCTTGATCATCCGGAACTCCGCCAGGATCGCCTGACACGCCTCGCGGACCCGTGCGTCGTCCTCGGCGGAGCGCTTGTGCCGCCACTGCACGACCAGCATCAGCTGGCCGCCGCCCGCGGTGTGGCAGTGCACCGCGACGACCGGGGCGCCGCGGCGCAGCAGCCGGTCCAGCACCGCGGCCTCCATCCCGAAGCCGAGCAGGATCGACTGCTCGTGTCCAGGGCCCGACACGGACTGGAGTATGGCCCCCTGGCGTGCCGTGATGCCGGTGACCCGGATGACCGGCAGCGCGGGGTGGGCGCTGCCCCGGTAACCGAGGAACTCCGGCATGGCCGCCGTACCCGAGGGGTTCTCCGGCAGTGTGTCCGCCAGCAGCTCGCCCTCCAGGACGTACTCGGCGTGCGCGATGCAGTCGGCGTCGACCGTGCGGCAGGGCATCAGCTCGACCGGCGCACCGCCGAGCGCGCCTGCCACGGCCAGTTCGTCCAGTTCCTCGGGGACCAGCGAGGTGGGGCAGCAGGAGGAGAGCAGTATGGCGGGGGCGAGGCCGAGATGGATCGCGACGGGCAGCGGCTTCCCGAGGCGCAGCGACGCCAGGTACGCCCGCTCGAGATGGCGGCCGGGCAGCATCCAGATGGTCAGCAGATCTGGCCCCTGGACACACATGCGGTGGACCGACAGATTCCGCACGCCGGTCTCCGGATCGGTGGCCAGCACCGCTCCGAGCGTCAGATAGGGGCCGGCGTCCTCGTCGGTGAGCACCGGCACGGGCAGGCTCGCCAGATCCGGAGCGTACGAGGTCCTGGCCCAGCGTGCCTCGCCGTTGACGTGCACCGCCGGTACCGGCGAGGCCACCGCGTCGAGCAGCCGGAAGGGCAGCGCCGCCGGGGTGAGCCCCAGCAGGGCGGCGGCTCTGCGGCGCGTCCCGTACAGCCCCATGAGTACGGCGCTCGCCGCGCCGGACTCGGGGGTGACCCGCTCGAACAGGACGGCCGGGCCCGGTCCGGTGGGCGGCGGGGCGGGGGCCCCGGCCCACTGGGCGTACCGGGCGGAGACCCCGAACCGGGCGGGGACCTCCTCCCGCACCCGCACCAGCTCGCCGGGCAGCGAGTCGAGCCCGGCGAGCGTGGTGCGCAGATCCGCGATGCGGTGGGTCACGGGCGGGCCTCTTCCCGGGCGCTCTGCTGCCGCTCGGCGAGCCGGTCCAGCTGAAGCCTGGTCAGTTCGCCGATGAGGGTGCGGTAGGTCGCCTCGGCGATGCCTGGAGGCATTCCGAACTCCTCGGCGAGCCCCCGCACCTTGGCGACGACCTCCTCCACCCGGCCCGGGGAGCGCACGGTCTCCTCGTCCTGCTTGTACTCGGTGAGGGTGCGTACCACGGTGGTCCGCTCCGCCAGCAAGGACACGATCTGCCGGTCCAAGGCATCGATGGTGAGCCGCAGTTCACCGATCGGGCTGTCCACGGTGGTCATGACGCCGGCACCTGATCGATCACGTAGACGACGGTGGGCTCGGCGTCGGACCCCTGCGAGCGGTGCCGCTCCTCTCCGGGGATGATGAAGCCCATGCCGGGCCGGCACGGCACGGAGCGGTCGTCGAAGTGGATGGTGAACTCGCCCCGCAGCACGTAGCCCTGGTGGCCGCGGGTGCACCACTCCTTCTCGTCGAAGCCCGCCGGCAGTTCCATCAGCCGGATCCGCAGCCCCTGGGTATAGGCGATCTTCACCCGGCCGTCGGCACCGGGCTTGTGCCATTTCTCCCAGGGGATCGTGTCGAAGTCGATGCCGACGAGGGTGGGCATCGCGGCCTCGGCCGCCTGAGTTGTTCGATTCGTCTCTGTCGTCATGCTCGGTTTCCCCTCCAGGGGTGTCACGGAGTACGGATCACAAGAAGCGGATCACCGGGTACGGCGCGCGGCGGCATCCCGCTCACGACGCCTCGTACAGCCCAGGTCCCAAGGAGCCGCTGTTGAGCCGGCGTTCCACGCGTTCGTTGCGGTCGGTCAGCGGCAACACCGGCTCGCCGGTCACCGCTGCCTGGCGCTTGAGCAGCTCGGCCATGTCGATCATCCGGTGGACCATGCGCTCCAGGGCGTCCAGACCTTCGGCGTCGTTGAGGCCCGGCTCCCTCGAGGTGTTGCGCAGCAGGGCCGGGAACCCGCTGCCCACCAGGATCATGCGGTTCAGCAGCACGTTGTCCACGAGCTGGTTGTGCACGGACGAGTCGCTGTAGCGCCGGCCGGTCACGATGATCCCCGCGACCTTGTTGGCCAGTGGCCGCTCGAAGCGCAGATAGCCGACGCCCGCGCGCTCGATGAAGATCTGCATCAGATGAGCCAGCCCGAAGCCGTGCACGGGCACGGCGTAGATGATCCCGTCGGCCTGCTTCATCTGCTCGACGATGCCCGGCATGTCGTCCCGCAGCTCGCAGGGGACGGCCCGGCTGTTGCAGTCGCCGCACGGGCTGCACGGCGAGATCCGGTGGTCACGCAGATGGATGGCCTGGAACACGGCACCCCGCGACCGCACCAGCTCCCCCGCGTGGTCCAGTGCCAGATCGGTGTTGCCCCCGGCCCGTTCGGAACCGGATATCCCCAGTATGAAAGGTCGATTTCCTTGCATTGTTGTCCCCCGCTCCCCGTACACGGTTCACGACAGGCGGGCCGCCGAAGGGCCCGCCGCTGACTGCAGGTCGGTCGGTCCTGAAGGTCAGTCCTGCAGCTTTCCTGCGAAGTAGTCGATGTAGGCCTGCATGTCGAAGTGGCCGTGCCCGGAGAGGGTGAACAGGATGCTCCGCTCGGCCCCTTCCTCCTTCGCCCGCAGCGCCTCGTCGATGGCGACCCGTACGGCATGCGTGGACTCGGGCGCCGGCACGATGCCCTCGTTGCGCGCAAACGTCACACCCGCCTCGAAGCAGGCGGTCTGCGGGACCGCGCGCGCCTCGAGCAGGTCTGCTTCCTTGAGCGCGCTGATGATCGGCGCCATGCCGTGGTAGCGCAGACCTCCGGCGTGGATGCCCGGCGGCACGAACTCGTGGCCGAGGGTGTGCATCTTGGTCAGCGGGGTGAGCCCCGCCGTGTCGCCGAAGTCGTAGTCGTAGCTGCCCTGGGTCATCGTGGGGCAGGACGACGGTTCGACGGCGATGGCGCGCACCGAACGGCCGCCGCCGAGCTGCTCGCGCAGGAAGGGCAGGGCCAGTCCGCCGAAGTTGGAGCCGCCACCCGCGGCGCCGATGACGATGTCCGGGTAGTCCTCGGCCAGCTCCATCTGGAGCCGGGCCTCCTGGCCGATGATCGTCTGGTGCATCAGCACATGGTTGAGCACCGAACCCAGCGCGTACTTGGCCTTTCCGCCGCTGTTCAGTGCGGCCTCCACCGCCTCGGAGATGGCCAGGCCCAGGCTGCCCGTGGAATCGGGGTCGGCGGCGAGCGCCGCGCGGCCGGCTTCGGTGAGCTCGCTGGGGCTGGCGGTGACACTCGCGCCGAAGGTCTCCATCAGGCCGCGCCGGTACGGCTTCTGCTGATAGCTCACCTTCACCATGTAGACCTCGCAGGCGAGGCCGAAGTAGGAACAGGCGAGTGCGAGGGAGCTGCCCCACTGCCCGGCGCCGGTCTCGGTGGTGAGTCGTTCCACCCCGGCCTGCTTGTTGTAATAGGCCTGCGGCACCGCCGTATTGGGCTTGTGGCTGCCGGCCGGGCTGACACCCTCGTACTTGAAGTAGATACGGGCCGGGGTGTCCAGCGCCTTCTCCAGCCGGCGGGCCCTGATCAGCGGGGCGGGCCGCCACTGCCGGTAGACATCCAGAACCGCGCCGGGGATGTCCACCTCGCGCGCGGTGGTGAACTCCTGCGCTATCAGCTCGGCGGGGAACAGCGGCTCGAGGTCGGCCTCGGTGAGGGGCTCCTTGGTGCCGGGGTGAAGCATCGGAGGAAGCCCGCCCGGCAGATCGGGAACCACGTTGTACCAGGTCGTGGGGATGCTGTCCTCGGGGAGCAGAAACTTCGTGTGCGTCATGTCACTTCCCTGTAGGTGATGCGGATGGTGCAGATGGTGCGGTGGGGGAGGTCTGGATCGTGGTGTCGAGGGCGGCGGCCGCGTTCCGCACGCGCAGCAGTGCAAAGGCGGCCATGCCCACGACGGGGGTGATCAGCAGGGTGAGGAAGACCGGACGGTCGCCATGGGACTGCCAGATGACGCCCAGTCCGACCGGTACGACCAGCCGTGCCACGCCCAGGACGAATCCGTTGAGCGCCATGAAGCTGCCGACGCGGCGCTCGTCGACGTGGTCGGCGATATAGGTGGGCACGACGACGGAGGCGATGATCTCGCCGAGGGTCCACACCACGGTGGACAGCAGCACCGCGGGCAGCGAGAAGGCGAAGTACAGCACCGCGAGGCCCAGCGCCCACAGCAGACCGGCCACGATCAGCAGCGCCTTGGTGCTGTACTGCTGGATCCGCTTCTCGACCATCAGGCCGAAGCAGACGACGATGACGCTGTTGATCGTGTAGACGACGCCGACCAGGCCCGCCGACTCGTCCAGCACGGTGGTCACCGCCAGCGGCAGCGCGTATTCGAGGCCGATCAGCGGCGCGACGTAGAAGAAGGACACCAGCACGAGCAGGAGCACATGCCCGTGCCCGAGCGCGCTGTAACGGGCCCTCTTGCCTTCGGTCCTGGCGGCCCCGTCGGCGTCACCGTCCGTGCGCCGCGCACCGCGCCTGCTGTCGCGCGGGACCCACGCCACGATGAGCGCAGCGCACAGGAGCCCGGCGACGATGTTCCCGGCGAACATGACGTGGTACGAGTAGGCCGCCGCCACACCACCGAGCAGCGGGCCGATGCCCATGCCCATGTTGTTGCCGATGTAGCTGACGGTGTACGCGAAGGGCCGCTGCTCGGGCGTGGTCAGATCGGCGATCAGCGTGTTGGACGCGGGGCCGAACATGCCCATCCCGACCAGGGCCGCGAAGAGCAGGACCGCGTACGTCCACGGCGGACCGTCCAGTGTGGCGAGTCCCAGATAGCCGGCCGCGTTCAGCAGCAGCGCGCAGACCAGTGCCGGGCGTCGGCCTCGCAGATCGCAGAAGGGCCCGCTGAGCAGGCTGCCCACCAGCAGCCCGGTGCTGCCGACGGAGATCAGCAGCCCGGCCTCGGCGGTGCTGAGCCCCTTGCCCCGCACCAGATACACGGCGAGCAGCGGGAAGACGAACATTCCCGCCCGGTTGACGAAGGCGGCCAGGAACAGCACGCGCAGCGCGAGCGGCAGCGCTCTGAACCGGGTCAGCCACGTCGGTCCCCCACCTACCGGCCCGTCGGTTGCCATCAGTTCTGCACGGTTTCGACGTGGAAGGCGTCCCGGACCGTCTTGAAGCGCGCCCGTACGTCCTCGAAGTCGGCGCCCTCGCAGACGTACCAGCCCAGGACGTCGTTGGACCTGGTGGGCGGGGCCAGTACGTCACCGACGCTCTTCCAGACATCGGCGTCCAGCACCGATTCCAGGGCCGTGAGGTCCTCGGGCGTGCTGATGTCCGTGATCCGCCCGTACTTGGCGGAGCTCAGGTACTCGGTGCCCACCTCGGGACCGGTCCTGGCGGCCGGCCGGTGGTTCTCGTCGAGTTCCAGCCGGCACCACTCACCGGCCAGATTGATGCCCCGGCCTGCCTCGATCGCGGGAACGATCGAACCGCCGCCGGCGCGTGCACCTGCCTCGCCGAAGACCACATCGCCGTCGTCCAGGAGGAAGAACTCCGCATGCGAGACCCCCGTACGCATCCCGAAGCCACGCAGCACCTCGCCGTTGAGGTCGAGAATCCGCTGCTCGCGGGGCGAGAGGTTGTGCTTGCGGGAGATCGTCCCGCCCGGCTCGTCGAGGTACTCGAGAACGGAGTAGGTGTACTGGGAGAGCTGCTCGAACACGACCTCGCCGTTCTGCAGCAGCGAGTCCACATGGAACTCGGTTCCGCTGACGAACTCCTCGACCCGGTACTCGTGCCGGTCGTCGCCCATCTCCTGCCAGACCCGGTCCAGGTCCTCGCGGCCGTCCACCCGGTAGGTGCTGCCGCAGGCCCAGCCCGCGTACGGCTTGATCACGACGGGGTAGCCGACCTCTTCGGCGAACTCCGCCACCGCGCCGACGGTGTCGGGGCGCACCGAGCGGGCCACCCGGATGCCGAGCTCCTCGGCCCTGCGGTGCATCACGTTCTTGTCGCGGAAGTTGAGCGCCTCGTCCGGGGTCAGTCCGGGGATGCCATGGTCGCGGCGGCAGCGGCTGGCCGCCAGGACATCACCTTCGAAGAGCGGGAAGATCCGCTCGATGCGGTGCTCGGTGACGATGCGGTCCACGGCGGCGCGCACGGACGCGGTGTCCTCCAGGTCCGCCTGGTACGTGGGCAGGTCTTCGGCCTCGGGCGCCTCCCAGCCCGTCGGCAGCAGCACCACCGTCTGCACTCCGAGATCGGTGGCGGCGGCGACCACGCTGTGGAACTGTGCCGCGTAGCGGCCTGCCTCGGGCCGGTAGACGACGAGGATCGAGCTGTTCATCGGGATCTCCTTCAGCGGATGGATGCTGCTCAGCGGGCCGTCGGGGTCACCGATGGGCTGAACAGGACGCCGGACGGCGTGGCGCGGTCCAGCACGACCGGCTCCTGCCGGCCCTGCGTCAGCCCGTCCAGCACGTCCGCGATCCGTCCGAGGGCCGCCTCGACCGCCGTCCTGCCGCCGTCGTGCACCGCTTCCACGGTGATCAGCAGCCGGCGCCGTCCGCGATCCGTCTTGATCACGTCGCTCTGCCGCCAGTTCCACCGGCGCGAGTGCGCCCGGCCCCGGGCGTCGGCGTAGACGACCTCGCCCGGCTCCGGGTGCTCGGGGGCCTCGGGCGCGCCGAGCGGCAGATAGATCTCGTCGCCGTCGGCGGGCCGTACGGACAGCTCGCCCTCGATGTCGCCCACGTCGCACGAGGCCACCGGCAGCCGGGCCGCCAGCGAGACGGCGTTGCACAGATCCACCAGGGAGTTGATACGTGGCAGCCGGTCGCCCTTGGCCACCCGGCGCAGCAGCGACTCGGCCGCGCAGGGGAACCGGTTGGGGTTGACGTCGAAGACCCGGTAGGCCTCTCGCCAGGCGGCGACCGTCGGCAGCGCGGAGACGTCCGCCTTGCTGAGCGTCTCCTTGTGAACGCTGTCCTCGGCCTCGGTGAGCAGGGCGGACACCGCGGGGGCGGCCGCCACCACCTCGATGTCCGGGACGGCGATCAGCCCCAGGACGTAGCCGGGCACACGCTCCAGCAGCCGTTCGGCGACCGTGACCGTCAGACTGCCCTCCAAGGGGGTGGACCGCTCCATGAATTCGCCTTCCAGTGCCTGGTCTAGGACGGGTTGTGACGGTTCGACAGTAGGCAGGAGAACGACGCCGGTTGTGGCCAATTCCAAGCGATCTTGGAAGGCCACTTGAGCCACCGGATCCTCCCGGCGCCCCCGGCGGCTACGCCCCAGGGGACAGCCGGTCAGGTCGGGTCCGGTCGGTCGGTTCAGGTCCGGTCCGCCGTGGTCCGGGACGCATCCGCTGCGCCCTTTCCTGCCGCGCCGGCGCCGCCTCTCGCCGTACGGGCCACCGCCGGCGCCAGAAGCACGGCCAGCACGACGAGCCCCGCTCCGGCCGGGCCGAGCGTGTCGAGTCCGTCCGCGCCACCGTGGGCGATCAGCTGTCCGCCCAGAAAGCCGCCCAGTGAGATCCCGGCGAACGTGGCCGAGGAGTTCAAGGAGAGCAGCAAGGGGCCCGAGCCCGGTGAGATCGTGAACAGCCTGTGCTGCTGCGGGGGTTGGGTGGCCATCGCGGCAAGTCCCCACAGGGCCATGGCGATCACCGCCCCGCCTTGACCGTCCCGGCTGTAGGGCAGGGTCCCCAGAACCACGGCGAGCCCGACGAGCGCCACGGTGAGCACAGGTGTCGCCCCCCAGCGGTCGGTGGCCCGGCCGCCCAGCACGGTGCCCGCCGTCGCGGTGACGCCGAAGACCAGGAGCAGCAGCGCCAGCGTCGTACCGTCCCCTCCGGTCGCCGGGGCCAGCACCGCGCCGATGTAGGTGAGGGCGAGATAGCCGCCCGTCATGAACAGCAGCGTGGTCACCACGGTGAGCAGCACCTGGAGGTTGCGTGCCGGAGCCAGCCGTGCGGCGAGCCCCGGTGCGCCCGGCAGGCGTACCTGTGGCAGACAGAGCGCCACCGCCACGGCGCATGCCGCACCGAGACCGGCGAGCATCCAGAACGTCGCCCGCCAGTCCACGTCGGCGGCGAGCCAGGTGCCGAACGGCACCCCCGCGACGGTGGCCGCGGACAGCCCGCCGAGCACCACGGCCAGGGCCCGGCCGCGCCGTTCCGGCGCGGCCAGGAACCCCGCGGTCGCGGAGGCGGCCGGAATGTAGAGGGCGGCGCTCGCGGCGGTGGCGATCCTGGCCGCCAGCAGCAGCCCCAGAGTGGGGGCGAGCGCGGAGGCCGCATTGCCGAGCACGAAGCCGGTCAGCGAGATCAGCAGCACGGCACGCCGCTCGAGGCGGCCGGTGAGCGCGCCCAGCACCGGCGCGAGCACGGCGTAGGTGAGGGCGAAGACCGTGCTCACCCATCCGGTGTCGGCGAGTGACGCGTGCAGGTCACTGGCCACCTCCGGCAGCACGCCCGCCACCACGAAGGTGTCGGTGCCGATGGCGAAGGCGCCGACGGCCAGCACCGGCAGCACGGGTGTCCTGGAGCCGGGCGTCACGCCCGTGTCCGTGCCCGCCATCACACGGCTCCGGCCGGGGTGCGCACACGGAACGCGTCCGCGCTGCCCGCGACGGTCCGCCCGCCGAGCAGCACCATCTCGATCGTGTCGGGACGGCTCAGCACGGAGATGTCCTCGGCGGGGTCCCCCTCGGTGACCACCAGATCGGCGAGGCGCCCGGACTGTACGGTTCCTGCCTCGTCGCCCCGCCCGGCCAGCCGGGCGCCGTTGGCGGTGGCCCAGGTCAGCACGGTCGGCGCCGGAATGCCGGCCATCGTGACGTACAACTCGAGCTCCTTGGCGTAGCTGCCATGGGGAGTCCAGGCGAAGCCGAAGTCGTCGCCCGCCACGATCGGCACCCCCATCTCGGCCATGATCGGCAGGATCCGCAGGGTGTTCTCGATCTCGGCCTCGAACTCCAGCGTCTCCAGGTACTCCGGTGTCTTGCCGTGCTCGGTGCCGGTGGTCAGCAGCATGTGCGGCTGATAGAGGCTGGGCACGACGAAGATGCCGCGTTCCGCGATGGCCTCGAGGGCCGCGTCGTCCGCGTAGGTGGCGTGGTCGATGACGTCCACCCCGGCGGCGATGGCGTTGCGGATACCGTCGAGGCCGCGCGAGTGGGCCCTGATCCGGGCCCCGTGCTCATGTGCCGTCCGGGCGGCGATCACCAGCTCCTCCGCGGTGAAGAGCAGTTCGTGGGAGCGCCCGTTGGGGAACGTGTCGTCCCCGGAGGAGAAGACCTTGACGATCTCCGCACCCTGGGCGATCTCACCGGCGACGTACTCGGCCATCTCCTGCGGAGTGTCGGCCAGCCGCATCAGGTCGGACGGGATGCGCTTGCCGACTTCGGGATTGCGGCGGTCGGGCGGTCCCGACACCATCAGGTCACGGCTGCACGGCGTGATCCGGGGACCTTTCAGCCGCCCCGCGTCGACGGCCCGGCGCAGCGCCATGTCGATCCCGGCGACCGAGCCCGCCCCCACGAAGGCGGTGTAACCGAGCTCGAGCAGCCTCGTGGTGTTCTCCGCAGCGGCCAGAGTGACCTCCGGGACGGAGTATTTGAAGAGCATCTCCCGTCCGTCGAGGATGTTCAGATAGGCGATGTGGGTGTGCCCGAGCGTCATGCCGGGCATCACGGTGCGCCCGTCCAGGTCGAGGACATCCACCTCGGGCGAGTGCAGCGGGGCCAGATCGGCGGGGAGTACGGCCGCGATCCGGTCACCGTCGATCAGGACGCTGCGGCGCGGCAACGAGGCCGTGCCCAGCCCCTCCTGGACGGTGGCGTTGTGCAGCAGGGTCTTGCGTAACACGAGAGCGATCTCCATTACTCGGCTGTGCGAGGGCAGGTTCAGGTGCCGGCGGCGGCATCACGGGCGTGGCCGAAGAGCGTCCAGATGATCTCGGCGCCGGGACGGTCGGCCACCCAGCGCAGTCCATGGCGGTCGATTCCGGGTGCGTTGGTGAGCGCGAGGTCGGCACCGCCGTCCGCCAGGATCTCGGCGGCATGCTGGGTGGAGGCCGCGTCGGCCCAGCGCACTTCCCGCTCCCTGAGAGCGGGAGGCACGATCTCGGCGTAGATCCAGCGCACCTCCCACATCGCCGCGACGGTGACCGGGCCGGTACCGGCGGGCAGTTCGCCCTGCTTCCTCGCGGCGATGCCGTATTGCGGCGTGGCCTGCGGGAAGAACGCCTGCAGCCGCAGGTCCTGGTGCCAGTGGAAGCGGGTCAGCCCCCGGTAGGCGCTCGGCACCAGGGCGAACTCGACCTTCTCGGCGATGAGCGCGGACAGCACGTCGTCGAACGTGGGGAAGAGCTCGATGGTCAGTCCGTACCGCCCGGCCAGGAACTCGGCGGCCAGATGGCTCGATGTGCCGGCCGGACCGAGCGTTCCGAGCAGGACCCCCGGCTGTTCGGTCCAGCGATCGATCAGCTCGCTCCAGCGGGCGCTGTACGCCTCGGCGAACTGCGAGGGCAGGGTCGCGGTGTCAGCGCCCGTAGCCACGGTTCACCGCCATCTTCTGCGCGACCTGGGTCTCGTGGTCGGGTTCGGTGCGCCGGTCGACGATGCGGGCGGCCTTCCAGCTGACGAAGGCGCCCGTGCTCACGATGGGGTCGAGTCCGTCGCTGAGTTCGACCGTGACCGGTACGCCGAGGGCAGCGGCGGCCCGGTCGCGTACGCCTTGGGCGATCACGTCCGGATTCTCGACGAGAGCGCCCAGCAGTTCGAGACGGACCGTGAGCCGGTCCCGCCCGTCGGCGTCGCTCTCGATGACCACCTGGTAGCCGGCCGATCCGGTGACGTCCGTCATGACGGCCGTCTCGATCTGGCCGGCGGTGAACTGCTCCCCGCCGAGGTGCAGCCGGTCCAGGGTGCGGCCGACGAGCCGGACGAGATCGCCCGGCATCTCGCATCCGCAGTCGGACTCCTCGATGGTCACGGCGTCGCCTGTGCGGTAGCGGATGAGCGGTTTCACGCCGTCCACCAGCATCGTCACGGTCAGCTCACCGCTGCCGCGGGGCCCGTGGGACGCTCCGGTGTCCGGGTCCACCACCTCGATCAGGTAGTTGGTCTGCGACAGGTGCATGCGCTTGTTGCGGCAGGCGGTGGCGATGACGAAAGCTTCCTGCGAGCCGTAGAGGATGTTGTAGACCTCGGCACCCCAGACACTCTCCAGATTGTGTGCCAGGGCGGGCGTGCACATCTCCCCCGTCACCAGCAGCAGTTTCACGGAGAAGTCGCGACGCAGGTCGTAGCCGTGGTGCTCGGCCGCCTTGGCGAGGGTGAGGGCGACGCCGGGCGTACAGCAGATCACCTCCAGCTCCAGGTCCCGCATCAGCTGAAGGGCCTTGGCGAACCCGATCACCGGTGAGTACGGCCAGATCTTGGCGTTCATCGAGCCGACGTTGCGGGCGATGTCGCCGAGGGTGTCACCGAAGGAGTGCACCTCCGTCGGGCCCATCAGTCCGATGCGCGGTGCGTGCTCACCGAAGTGGTGGCGGAAGATGGACGCCCAGGACTCGGTGACATGGGCGTTGCTCGCGATGGCTTCGCGCTCGTCGCGCGGGCAGGGGGTCGCGGGCCCGGTCGTGCCGGTGGTCTCGTAGAAGAAGACGGCGTCGGCCAGCGGACGGCTGAGGACGTCGAGCATCTGACTGCGGAGATCGGCCTTCGTCGTGAAGGGCAGCGACGTCAGATCGTTGTGCGTCACCGCCGTCAGATCGACGTCCTTCAAGTGCCGTGCGTAGAAGGGCGAACCGTCGGCGACCTGGTCGAGCACGGTGCGCAGCTGGCGCTCGCGCCAGCCGTCGAGCCTGTCCTGGGTGAGCGTGCGGTCGTAGAAGGCTCGGTGGATGTCGAGATACCTCGCGGCGAACTCGGCCGCGGGGCCGTGTGTGGGCAGCCACATGTGACGGTGGTCCTCTCGAGTGATGGAGCGCGCCGCGGACCGGACGCCGGACGGGACGCGTCGGGCAGCGCGGAGGTCGGGTCGGTACGGATGGGATCGCGCGGAGCGTCCCGGGGCGGTGGCTCCCGGTGCATGCCGTCGGCGAGGTCCGGCGCAACGTCATGGCGTGCGCGACGGCCGGTCCGGCCGCGGTGGATCCGCACGGGGCCGGACCGGTGACGACGCCCCTACAGGCGGGGCAGGCCGGCAGGCACGCGTGGATGCCGCGCGGACTCCAGGAAGTTGCCGAAGAGCCGCAGCCCGTGCTCGGTCATCACGCTCTCCGGGTGGAACTGCACCCCCTCCACGGCGAGGGTGCGGTGGCGCACGCCCATCACATAGCCGTCGTCGAGCGACGCCGCGGTGACGTCGAGCTCGGGCGCCACGGCCTCGTCGACGATCAGTGAGTGGTAGCGGGTGACGGTCAGCGGCTGCGCGACGCCGTCGAACAGGCCGCGGCCGTCGTGCTGCACGAGGCTGGTCTTGCCGTGCATCAGGTTTCCGGCGACGTCGATCCGGGCTCCGTAGGCCAGGCCGATCGCCTGGTGCCCGAGACAGACTCCGAGGAGCGGCACGCGCCCCGCGAAGGTGTGCACCAGCTCGACATGGCCGGAGTCGGCCGGGTGACCGGGCCCCGGGCCGAGCACCACCGCGTCCGGACGCAGGTCCAGCAGTTCGCCGGGGGTACGGGTACGGGAGCGCACCACCTCGGTCCTGGCGCCGAGAGTGCGCAGGTACTGGTCGATGATGTGACTGAAACTGTCGTAGGCGTCGACGAGCAGCACGTTCAGCGGGCTCTCGGACGTGGCGTCGTTCGTGGACTGTGCGGCACTCACGGCAGCAGCTCCTCACCGGTCAGGGCCCAGTAGGTGGCGCTCATCTTGGCCAGCGTCTCCCGCCACTCGGCGGCGGGCACGGAGTCGGCGACGACACCCGCCGACGCCTGGGTCGTGTAGCGCTCGCCGTCGTGGACGGTGGTGCGGATGCACAGCGTGAGCATCGCGAAGCCGCGTACGTCCACCAGACCGAGCGCGCCCGCGTAGATGCCGCGCGGATCGTCCTCGATGTCGTTGATGATCTCCATGGCGCGCACTTTCGGCGCCCCGGTCATGGTCCCGGCAGGGAACGTGGCGCAGATCGCCGACCAGACGTCCGTGGTGTCGGTGACCTGCCCCGACACGGTCGAGACCAGATGGTGGACATAGGCGAACGGCTCGACCTCCATCATGGAGTCCACCGCGAGCGTGCCGGGCACGCACACCCGGCCGATGTCGTTTCGGCACAGGTCCACGAGCATGATGTGCTCGGCCTGTTCCTTGGCGCTGGAGCGCAGCTCGGTGACCCGGCGAGCGTCCTCGGCCTCGTCCGCGGCCCGGGGAGCCGTCCCGGCGATCGGGCGCATGGAGATCCGGTCGTTCTCGATCCGGATGAAGAGTTCGGGGCTCGCCCCGATCACGGTCCGGTCGGCCCAGGGCACGAGATACATGTACGGGGACGGGTTGCGGTGCCGCAGCCGCTGATAGACCTGGAAGGGCGTCAGTTCCGTTTCCACATCGATGCGGTGGCCGATCTGGATCTGGTAGCTGTCGCCCACTCCGATGTGCCGCAGACAGCGCTCGACGCGCTCGGTGAAGGTCCGCTCGTCCACGTTGTCCCGTACCGACCGGGGCGTCGGCGCCTCGGGCGGTACCGGGGTGCCGGCGTCACCTGTGCCCGCGGTCAGGACGTCCGGCACAGACCCGCCCGGCGCAGGCAAGTGGGCACCGGACGCGACGAGATGGCGCACGTCCCCGGTGCGCAGGTCGTACCAGACGGTGTTCGAGAAGAGCGTGAGGGTGCAGCGCGGCAGATCCGACTCCTGCTGCGTCTGGGGCAGTTCCTCCATGCCCCAGGCGGCCTCGTAGGCCAGCGTGGTGAGGAACCCGAACGCGAAGGTCGACTCGGGCACCTCGGTGTCGAGCGCGAAGGCGCTCTGGACCGCGCGCAGCAGCGGCCATGCGGCCGTGAAGTCGTGCGCCGCCCACACCCTCACATCGCCCCGCGGCCGGGGCGGCTCGCCGCCCGCGGCGGAGATCACATCGGCCAGGGCGGTTCCCAGCTCGCCGGGCGCCGTGAGCTCCACCCGGTCCGCGTAGAGACGGAGTTCGGCGAGACGTCCCCAGCCGACGACGGCGGAGTGCCGGTCCTGGACGGGACCGTCCAGGCTCTCGAAGAGATACACATCACCCTGCGCCCGGTCCTGGGCCAGTGCTTCGTAGACCTGGACCGGGTCGCTCGGCGGGAGCTCGGTGGCCGTCACACGGACCCGGACGGCTCCGGTCCGCGGGGACTTGTTCTGATCGGCCGCCAGGTCCACTGGCGGCGGTGCGGGCATACTCGGTGCTGACAGCAAGGACACGACGACACAGCCTTTCCGGTCCACCTGGACCACTTGCACGGCAGGTGGACGAGCACGCTGCGGCGTGCCCCGTGCTCAGGACACAGCTCCGCACAACCGGCAAAGACGCCGGATCCCCCACCCCGTTGGCGGGTGCACCGCACCCGCTGCACAGACCCGCCATGCCCCCCACCGCTCCGTTGCGGCGTCCCCGGAGGCACCGTTCGCCTGAAGACAGCCGGCCCCTTGCCGGAGCCACACATACGAACAGGCTGGCGAAATCTCTGCCTGGAACGAGCTCATCAAATGCAAACCTTCCCGGTCCAGACCACTTCCGGGCTGCGAAAGGAGACCACTTGCCCTGGCACCTCTCCCTCACCGTCGACCGCAACGCACAACTCCCCCTCGGTGCCCAGGTGCAGGGATCCCTTCGCCGGCTGATCGAGGACGGCACCCTGTCCTCCGGCTCCCGCCTTCCCTCGAGCCGCCAGCTCGCCGCCGATCTGGAGATCTCCCGAAGCGTGGTGGTGGAGGCGTACGAACAGCTTTCCGCCGAGGGGTACCTGGTCGCCCGGCGCGGATCCGGCACCGTGGTCGCGGAGAACGTCCGCGACCACCCGGGCGCCGGTTCCGTCCTGACCAGTCCACAGCCGGAACCCACGGACGCCACATGGGACTTACGTACCGGCAGCTCGGACGTGTCCACCTTCCCCCGCCAGGAGTGGATCCGCTCGGTGGCCGCGGCACTCACCGACGCGGGCCGCACCGAGCTCGGCTACGGTCCGCCGAGCGGGGTACTGCTGACCCGTCATGTACTGGTCGGCTATCTCGGAAGGGTCCGGGGCGTACGCACCCAGCCCCAGAACCTCATGATCACCGCAGGGTTCGCCCAGGGACTCGCGCTGCTCTGCAAGGTGCTGCGCGACCGGGGCCACGATGCCCTGGGGGTCGAGGACCCCGGGCACCCGGGCGAGCGGGAGTTCATCACCAGCGCGGGCTTACGGCCGGTGGGCATACCGGTGGACGCGGACGGTCTGCGCGTGGACCGGCTGGAGGAGAGCGGCGTCCGCGCCGTGCTGACGACCCCCGCCAACCAGTTCCCGACAGGTGTCCCGCTCAGTCAGGAACGCCGTGAGCGCCTCATCTCCTGGGCCCGCGCCGTGGACGGCTATGTGGTCGAGGACGACTTCGACAGTGCCTATCTGAACCGTTCCGAACGCATCCCCGCGCTGCAGAGCCTGGCCCCGGACCGGGTGGTCTACGCGGGCAGCGCGAGCAAGGTCCTCGCCCCCGCCCTGCGCCTCGGCTGGATGGCCGCGCCTTCCGAGCTGATGGCCTCGGTCGAGAGCGCGCGGGTCGGCTGGGACATCGGCTGCTCCGGCATCGAGCAGCTGGCCTTCGCCCGCTTCATCACCGAAGGCGCCCATGATCGTCATCAGCGCAAGCTGCGCGTCGAGTTCCGCAAACGCCGCGAGCTCGTCCGGGAACTCCTCCCGCACCACTTGCCCGGTGCCCGGGTCCTCGGCGGAGACAGCGGGCTGCAGGCCTACGTGGAGCTGCCGCCGGGCGTCGACGAGACCGCTCTGGTCCAGTCCGCCCGCGCCCGCTCCGTCCTGGTCCGCGGAGGGACCTTCTACACCCTGGACGACCGCACAAGGCCACCCGCGCTGGTCGTCAGCTACGCCACCGTGGGCTGCCCGGGCCTCAAGGCGAGCACCGCCGCACTCGGGGCGGCCTACCGGGAGGTGACCGGCCGGACGCCCGACTGACAGCAGACCGGAACGGACGGAGGGCTCTCACCCCGAGCGGGGTGAGAGCCCTCCGTTCCGCGGAACTGCACAACCAGCAGCTTGCGCACCCGGTCCGCCCCCACCGCCGGCAGCAGCGTCGGCAGCCTCGGACCCGGCCCCTTCCCAACGCCGCCCTCGCACCGATCGGCCCCAGGGGGCCTCACGGGCATCGACCGGCTGCGCCGGACTCCGTCAGCCGACACGGCACGACACGCCGCACCACGATCAGGAGCCCAGCCCGGTCACGCGGCCAGCAGCTTGCGCACCCGGTCCGCCCCCACCGCCAGCAGCAGCGTCGGCAGCCTCGGACCGGTCTCCCGGCTCACCAGCAGCCGGTACAGCAGGGCGAAGAAGGACCGCTGGGCCACCTTCAGCTCCGGTGTCGGCTTGGCGTCCGGCTCCAGACCCGCCATCACCTTCGGCACGCCGTAGACCAGGGTCGTCAGACCGTCCAGGGACCAGTGCGTGTCCAGTCCCTCCAGCAGGAGCCGCAGCGACTCGCGTCCCTCGTCGTCCAGCGAGGCGAGCAGCTCGGTGTCGGGCTCCTCGCGCACCAGGGTGCGCTGGTCCGCGGGAACCTGCGTGGTGATCCAGTTCTCCGCGCAGCCGAGCCGCGGCCTGGCCTCGTCCAGTGAGGTCAGCGGGTTCTCCGGGTCCAGGTCGCTCAGAATCCGGATCGTCTGCTCGTCGTGCCCTGCCGTGATGTCGACGACCGACGCGAGCGTGCGGTACGGCAGCGGGCGCGGCGTGCGCGCGAGCTCACCGGCGGCGGTGCCCACCGCGCGGGAGTACGCGGCGGCGTCGGCGGGCAGTGCGGACCCTTCCTGAACCTTGGACTCGAGCTTGTCCCACTCGTCGTACAGCCGCTGGATCTCCTGGTCGAAGGCGATCTTGAAGGACTGGTTCGGCTTGCGGCGCGCGTACAGCCAGCGCAGCAGCGGCGCCTCCATGATCTTCAGCGCGTCGGCCGGCGTCGGCACCCCGCCGCGCGACGACGACATCTTGGCCATGCCGCTGATGCCCACGAACGCGTACATCGGGCCGATCGGCTGCACGCCGTCGAACACCTCACGCACGATCTGACCGCCGACCACGAAGGACGAACCGGGCGACGAGTGGTCGACACCGCTCGGCTCGAAGATCACGCCTTCGTACGCCCAGCGCATCGGCCAGTCGACCTTCCAGACCAGCTTGCCGCGATTGAACTCGCTCAGCCGTACCGTCTCGCCGAAGCCGCACGCCGTGCAGGTGTAGACGAGCTCGGTGGTCTCGTCGTCGTACGAGACGACCGTGGTCAGGTCCTTCTCGCACTGTCCGCAGTACGGCTTGTACGGAAAGTACCCGGCGGAGCCGCCGCTGCCGTCGTCCTCGCTCGCCGCGCCGGAGCCCTCCGCGGCCTCCAGCTCGGCCTCGTCGGCCGGCTTCTGCTGCTTCTTCGCACCGGGCTTCTGCTTCGTGCGGTACTGATCGAGGATCGCGTCGATCTTCGACCGGTGCTTCATCGCGTGCAGGATCTGCTCGCGGTACGCACCCGCCGTGTACTGCTCGGTCTGGCTGATGCCGTCGTACTCGACACCCAGTTCGGCCAGTGACGCGGTCATCGCGGCCTTGAAGTGCTCGGCCCAGTTCGGATACGCCGAACCGGCCGGCGCGGGCACCGCGGTCAGCGGCTTGCCGATGTGCTCGGCCCAGGACTTGTCGACGCCCTCGACCCCTTCCGGCACCTTGCGGTAGCGGTCGTAGTCGTCCCACGAGATCAGGTGCCGGACCTCGTACCCACGCCGCCGGACCTCGTCGGCGACCAGATGCGGGGTCATGACCTCGCGGAGGTTGCCCAGGTGGATGGGGCCGGACGGAGAGAGTCCGGAGGCGACGACGACCGGTTTGCCAGACGCACGTCGCTCCGACTCGGCGATGACCTCGTCCGCGAAACGGGAGACCCAGTCGGTCTCGGTGCTGCTCTGAGCCACGGTCGGCACGTCCTTGGATGCTTGATCTTGATTCTGTCGAAGCTGGCGTAAGCCATTCTCCCAGACAGAAAGCGGGGAGAAAGAGGTTGCTCGCCCATGGGACACTTGACAACCGAAATAGACCCGGTGACGCACCGGCTCACCGAACCCTGACAGGAACGGAAGCTCATGGCCTCGGTCCCTTCCCTCGCTTCGACCGTGCAGCAGCGCCTCGCGGACGCCCTTTCGGCAGCCCTGCCGGAGGCCGGCTCCGCCGACCCGCTGCTGCGACGTAGCGACCGGGCCGACTTCCAGGCCAACGGCATCCTCGCGCTGGCGAAGAAGCTCAAGGGCAACCCCAGGGAGCTCGCGGCCAAGGTCGTCGATGCCATCGGACCGAACGACGTCCTGAAGGACATCGAGGTCTCGGGCCCCGGCTTCCTGAACATCACGATCACCGACCAGGCGATCGTCGAGACGCTCGCTGCCCGCGCCGCGGACGACCGCCTCGGTGTCCCGTACACGCCGGACGCCGGCACGACGGTGATCGACTACGCCCAGCCGAACGTGGCGAAGGAGATGCACGTCGGCCACCTCCGCTCCGCGGTGATCGGTGACGCGATGGTGCGGATCCTGGAGTTCGTCGGCGAGAAGGTGGTCCGGCGCCACCACATCGGCGACTGGGGCACCCAGTTCGGCATGCTCATCCAGTACCTGATCGAGCACCCTCACGAGCTGGACCACAAGGGCGAGGGCGAGGTCTCCGGCGAGGAGGCCATGTCCAACCTCAACCGCCTCTACAAGGCCTCGCGGGCGTTCTTCGACTCGGACGAGGAGTTCAAGGAGCGGGCGCGGCGCAGGGTCGTCGACCTCCAGTCCGGCGACGCCGAGACGCTGGCGCTGTGGCAGAAGTTCGTGGACGAGTCGAAGATCTACTTCTACTCGGTCTTCAACAAGCTCGACATGGAGATCCGCGACGCCGACGTCGTCGGCGAGTCCGGGTACAACGACATGCTCGACGAGACCTGCCGCATCCTCGAGGAGACCGGCGTCGCCGTGCGCTCCGAAGGCGCGCTGTGCGTGTTCTTCGACGACGTGAAGGGCCCGGACGGCAACCCCGTTCCGCTGATCGTCAAGAAGTCCAACGGCGGCTACGGCTACGCGGCCACCGACCTGTCCGCGATCCGCGACCGGGTGCAGAACCTCGGCGCCGACACCCTGCTGTACGTGGTGGACGCCCGCCAGTCGCTGCACTTCAAGATGGTCTTCGAGACCGCACGCCGGGCCGGCTGGCTGAACGACAAGGTCAAGGCGGTCCAGCTGGCCTTCGGCACGGTGCTGGGCAAGGACGGGAAGCCGTTCAAGACCCGTGAGGGCGAGACGGTGCGGCTGGTGGACCTGCTGGACGAGGCCATCGACCGGGCGACGGCCGTCGTCGCCGAGAAGAAGGAGAAGGCGGGCCTCAGCGATCAGGAGGTCGTCGAGAACGGGCGGCACGTGGGCATCGGCGCGGTCAAGTACGCCGACCTGTCCACGTCAGCGGTGCGCGACTACAAGTTCGACCTGGACCAGATGGTGTCGCTCAACGGCGACACGTCCGTGTACCTCCAGTACGCGTACGCCCGTATCCAGTCGATCAAGCGCAAAGCGGGCGACCGCAAGCCGGCCGCCCACCCGGAACTCGAACTGGCCCCGGCGGAGCGCGCGCTCAGCCTCCACCTGGACCAGTTCGGGGAGATGCTGGCCGAGGTCGCCGACTCCTACGAGCCGCACAAGCTGGCGGCCTATCTCTACCAGCTGGCGTCGATTCTCACGACGTTCTACGACCAGTGCCCGGTGGTGAAGCCGGAGCCGCCGCAGGCCGTCGGGGAGAACCGTCTGTTCCTCGTCGACCTCACGGCGCGCACGCTCCACCAGGGCATGGCACTGCTCGGCATCAGGACACCGGAGCGCCTCTAGCGACCGGACGGCTCACCCGAGCGGGTGCGACGTCCTCCCCGAGGCCGAGTCGATCTGCCCGTGAGCCCTCTCCAGCAGCTGGGAGGCGAGGTCCATCAAGGCGCGTGCGCCTGCGATCTCCTCGCCGACCAGCAGCTGGGGCTGGTCGGAGTGATGACGATTCGCGTTGCCGTGGCCACGGTATTCCGTGCCGTCGCCCAGCCTCACCATGGCGGCCGCCCTGGTCCGGTCGCCGTCCTCCCGGAACTCCATCTCGATGTGCCATCCGACGAGTGTCTGCATGGCGGATCACCTCCAGCGGTACCTCTCCAGGGTGCTCCGCCGGAGCACAGATCACCACTGGCGGGCCGGGGCGCCCATGGGTGCACCCAGGTACACCCGCACCCCGGTACCTGAACGGCTGCCGCGCCCCCACCCCGGCTGCCTACCGTCGACGGCATGAATCAGCCACAAGTGCGCCGCGCCACCTGCCTGTTCGGACTGGTGGCGGCGGTGCTCACGCTCGTCGAGGTGCCGCTCTACTTCCTGCACTCCGGGGCTCCGCCGGCCTCGAACGTCCTGGCCCGGATCCTGCTCAGCCTGTTCGTGTGCGCCTCGCTCCTGGTCTTCCTCTCCGGTCTGCGTCAGCTGCTGCGCCAGGCCTCGGGTCCGGCGTACGAGTGGCTGGTCACCCTCGCCTTCGCCGCGGCGTTCCTGTATGTCGGCGTCACGCTCGTCGCCCATGCTCTCCAGGCGGGCGTGGTCTTCGGCGCGGACGGCACGCCGGTCGACCCGACCACCGAGGGCCCGCTCGCCGATGCCGCGACGCTGCTGTACGGCTCGGTCGGCCGGGTGCTCACGGCGCTGTTCCTCGCGGCGGTGGGCCACCTGATCCTGCGGACCGCCGCACTCCCGCGCTGGGCAGGCATCTCCGCGTACGTCATCGCGGCCGTCAACCTCGCGTTCGTCCCCTCCCTCTTCTTCGGGACCGACCCGGCGGACTTCTACAGCGCGGTCGGCTGGGGGACGACGGCGGTGATCGCGAGTCTCCAGATGTACTGGGTCCTTGCCGTCTCCGTCCGGCTCAGGACGTGACACCGAACTCGCACCACACGACCTTGCCGGGAGCGCGCCCGCCGACACCCCACTTGTCGGCGAGCGCGGTGACGAGCAGCAGCCCACGCCCCGACTCCTCGTCGGGCTCGCGAACGGCGGGCCGCCCGTCACCGCTGTCGTGCACTTCCAGGCGGAGGGTCCCGTCCCCGTGCAGCCACATGCGCACCCGGTATCCGCGTCCGGGCGGCACCCCGTGGACGAGGGCATTGGTCGCGAGCTCGCTCGTACACAGGAGCAGGTCGTCCAGACGGGCGTCCACGCCCCAGTCGACGGCCGTCGCGCGTACGAACTCCCGGGCAGCGGGCACGGATCGGCGCTCACGCCGGTAGAGCCGCTCGCGGAGAAGCGGCTGTTGCATCACGTCATCCATGAGACGAGCGTCACTTACGGTGACTACCGTGATGCAGTGCGCGCACCCGTACGGGATTTCCGTACGGGCGCGGCAGGCGTGACGTACGTCCGAGGGTGGGGAGTTGAACGGGCATGCACCCCAGGAAGCGGCAGCGGAAGAACGCGTCGGCGATGAGGCTCGTAGGCGCGCTGGTGGCCCGGTTCCGCGAGACGGCCGCCCTCACGCAGCGGGAACTGGCCGACCGGATCTGCGTCCACCCGGAGACGGTCGCCTCGATCGAACAGGGCCGCCGCCCGCTGAAACCGGATCTGGCGGAGCTGCTGGACGGGGTACTGGAGACGAAGGGGGCGCTGGGGACGGCGGTGGCGAACATGCCGGAGATCGATCTGATCCCGGCGTGGGCGGAGCAGTACATGGACCTGGAGCGCGAGGCGATCGCTCTGTCATGGTTCGAGAACCAGGTGCTGCCGGGGCTGTTGCAGACAGAGAGGTACGCGCGGGCGGTCTACCGCAGCAACGTCCGCATCCTGAGTGAGGACGAGATCAACGTTCAAGTGGCGACCAGGCTCGAGCGGCAGGACATCCTGCACCGCGCGGTGCCGCCGACCAGTTGCTTCATCATCTCCGAGGCGATCGTCCTTGACCGCCTCGGCGGCAATGAGATTTATGCGGAGACCCTTCGGCATCTTCGCGCCTGCACCGACCTGCGCGGGATCACACTCCAGGTCATGCCGCTCGGCCGACATACACACGCGGCGCTCGCAGGCCCATTCATCCTCATGGAAACGCCGGACCACCAGCACCTCGCCTACACCGAGACGCAACGCGGCAGCCAGCTCATCACCGACCCGAATGAGGTCAGCATCCTGGCGCAGAAATATGCGATGCTGCGAACGCAGGCCCTCAATCCCGAGGAAACGAAGGGCCTGTTGGACCGGCTGCTAGGAGAGCAATGAGCACTGCACTTGAGTGGTTCAAGTCCAGCTACAGCGGCAGCGAGGGTGGCGAGTGCATCGAAGTCGCTTATGCCTGGCGGAAGTCGAGCTACAGCAGCGACGAGGGCGGCGCGTGCGTCGAGGTCGCCGCCCACCCCGCCGCCGTCCACGTCCGGGACTCCAAGAACCCCGACGGCCCCATGCTCACCCTCGCCCCCGCCACCTGGTCCGACTTCACGGCCACGCTCGCCTGACACCAAGAGCTTTGGCCGCCGGAGCAGTTGCTGATCCCGGCATGGCCGTCCGGGCAACCGGGCCCGGTCGTTCTGGTGGGACTGAGCAATCGGCGACGGTGCACCTGACACCACCACCGGATCGGGGGATGACCGGCCGCCCGCGCGATCTTCAACTCCCTAGCGTCATGGGCATGTTGAAGACGAAAGCGACACTCGTCCTCACGATCGCCGCCCTCTCCGTGACCACCGCCACGGCCGCCGCGGCCGCCCCGGCCATGTCCACCCCTGACCGGACCGCCTCCCCTGTCGCCCACACCGACAAGGGGGCGCTCCGCGGCACGCTCACCGGGACGGCGCGCGTGTTCCAGGGGGTCCCGTACGCCGCCCCACGGGCGGGCGCTGGCGGCAGCGATGACCGACGCGCTCTGGGGCCGTACGGCGGTCGACACGAACCGCGCGCTGGGGGCGCGTACGCAGACGTACGCGTACGAGTTCGCCGAGGCCGGGAACCCCTGGTTCAAGGATCTGCCCCGGGGGAGCTTCCCGGTCGGAGCGCCGCATCTCGCCGAGCTGCCGTACCTGTTCGACCTGGGGTGGGCCGAGCCCTTGAACACGGCCCAACAGGCCCTGTCCGCCTCATTGATCGACACCTGGTCGGACTTCGCCCGCACCGGCCGGACGGCCTGGAAGCCGTACACCCCCGCAGCGCCGAATGTGCGGTCGCTGTCGTCCGCCGGGTCGCGGCCGACGGACTTCGAGGGTGGACACAAGTACCCGTTCTGGAAGGAACTTCTCGGCTGACCAAGACTCACATTGGTCTATACCTTGACTGGATCATGACAGCACGCTTGAGTGTGGACACAGCCCCCACCGCGGTCGGCCCGGAGCCAACTATGGCTCCGGGTAAGGCCGTTGTCGTGCAAAGGAGTGAACGAAGTCATGAGAAACCGCCTCATGGCGCTGCTGGTCGCGGTCCTCGTCGCCACCGGTCTGGCCGCCGTACTGATGCCTTCCGCCTCGGCCGCGTCCGCCGCCGGCGTCTGCGACACCGCCCCCAACTGGCAGCAGGGCGCCTGGTACACGACTGGCAACGTTGTCAGGTACAACGGCTCGTACTACATAGCCGAGCACGACAACCCGGGTTACGACCCGACGATCAGCACCTGGTACTGGGACCCGTACACCTGTAGCGGCGGCGGGAACCCGTCCCCCTCCGGGTTCGTGGTCAGCGAGGCACAGTTCAACCAGATGTTCCCGAGCCGGAATTCGTTCTACACGTACAGCGGCCTCACGGCGGCCCTGAGCGCCTACCCGGGCTTCGCCAACACCGGCAGCGACACCGTCAAGAAGCAGGAGGCCGCGGCCTTCCTCGCGAACGTCAGCCACGAGACCGGCGGTCTGGTCCACGTCGTGGAGCAGAACACCGCCAACTACCCGCACTACTGCGACTGGAGCCAGTCCTACGGCTGCCCGGCCGGCCAGGCCGCGTACTACGGCCGCGGGCCGATCCAGCTCAGCTGGAACTTCAACTACAAGGCGGCGGGCGACGCCCTCGGCATCGACCTTCTCAACAACCCCTGGCGGGTGGAGCGCGAATCGGCCGTGGCCTGGAAGACCGGCCTCTGGTACTGGAACACCCAGAACGGCCCCGGCACGATGACCCCGCACAACGCGATGGTCAACCAGGCCGGATTCGGACAGACCATCCGCTCGATCAACGGCTCCCTGGAGTGCGACGGCAAGAACCCGGCGCAGGTCCAGAGCCGGGTCTCCAAGTACCAGCAGTTCACGCAGATCCTGGGCGTCGCCCCGGGCGGGAACCTCTACTGCTGACGCCCCGGCGGGCTCATGAACGGGCCGCGGCCCCGGGGCGTTCCCCCGGGCCCGCGGCCGCACCATGTTGGCGAGATCCACAGGCAACCCGCGGGATCTTCTCCCCGTCCTCCGGGGTCGAGGGCATTCGGGCCAACCGGGCGCCTGGACCACGGGGTTGAGGAGGGGACCGTTGATACGTGCCCGGAGGATATGGGCCACCGCGATAGCGGTGCTCACAGTGGCGGGGGTGTCGCCGGCGGTGGCACAGGCCCAGACGCAGCCACCCGGCATCCGGCCCGCCGCCGCGGCGGACAACGACGGTGATCTGCCACCCGGCTGGCGGATCACGAACACCGACGGCGAGAGCGCGCTGGAATGGCGCTCCCCGAAGCCGGTGCCGGCAGGCGACGCGCGCGTGGAGTTCCATGCCGACGGCAAGCTGGTCGGCGCACCCGAGCCGGACGAGGACGGCCGCACCTTCCGGCTGCCCCTCGACGAGGCACGAACGGCCGACCTGGCCAACCTTGAGGTGATGGCGGCCGGGCGGCGACTGGACCGGGAAGGCCCCGACGCCCGGGACAGGGGTTCCGCGCCACCCGCCGCCAAGCCGCCCGCCCAGCTCCCGGCGGGCTCCGTCGACCCGGGCAAGCCCGGCACCTACGGCACGGTCAGCGGCGAGTACACGCTCGACCCGGTCCGCCTGCCCGGCTTCTCGGCACCCGTCGAGATGCGCGGCGTCGTCGTGGCGCCGAAGGGCGCCACCGGCAAGCGTCCGATCGCGCTGTTCCTGCACGGCCGGCACGCGACCTGCTATGTCCCGGGCAGCGATGAGCCGAACATCGACTGGCCCTGCGCCAAGGGCGCCAAGCCCATCCCGAGCCACCGGGGCTATCTGCGCGACCAGGAGCTGCTGGCCTCCCAGGGCTACGTGACCGTGTCGATCTCCGCCAACGGCATCAACGGCCAGGACGGGAACGCCGAGGACGGCGGCGCGCAGGCGCGTTCCTCGCTGGTGCGGACGCACCTGGCCCGCTGGGCCGACTGGTCCGCGAAGCCGGCCGCGGCACCCGCTGCCGTACGCAAGGCGCCGAAGGCAGACCTGTCCCGCGTCCTGCTCGTCGGCCACTCGCGCGGCGGCGAGGGCGTCAACCGCGCCTCCATGGACAGCCTCTACCCGCCCCCGGCCGACCGGGACGGCTACCGCGGAAAGGTGCGCTGGCACATCCGCGGGACCGTGCTCATCGGACCGACGATCTTCGGCCAGAACCCGGTGCCGGACGTGCCGTCGCTGACGATCCTGCCGGGCTGCGACGGCGATGTCTCCGACCTCCAGGGCCAGGTGTACGCCGACGGCACCCGCGGTGTCAGCCGGGGCAAGGCCCTGCACAGCGCGGTCTACATGGTCGGCGCCAACCACAACTACTTCAACAGCGAGTGGACGCCGGGCCAGGCCCAGGCGCCCGCCGACGACGACTTCTGGCACGACCCCGAGCAGCCGGACCCGGTGTGCTCGCCGGGCACCGCGACCCGGCTGACCGCCGACCAGCAGCACCGGGCCGGCGCCACCTACATCGCCGCCGCGGCCCGGCTGTTCGTCGCCGGGGACGACCGGGTGCGCGAGCTGCTCGACGGTTCGGGCCGCCGGGCCCCCTCCGCCGACCCCGCGCGGGTGCTGACCCACGCGGTCGGCGCGAACCGCGGCGCCGGCTTCCTGCCGGACGGCTCGGTGAAGGTGACCGGCGCACGGCTGTGCTCCGCGGTCGACCCCGACCCGCGCACCGCATGCCTTGACGCGGAGGCCGGCGGCTCCTCGCCGCACTTCGCGCAGTGGCAGCCCCAACGCGAGACCGGCCGCCGCGCCGTGGCACTGCGCTGGTCCGCGCCGGGCTCGGCGGTGAAGGTGCGCCCCGGGAAGCCGCTCTCCGCCAAGGGCGCCAAGAGCCTCGCGCTGCGCGTGTTCGTGCCGCCGAACTCCACCGGAACACAGCTGGACGTCTCCGTCACCGACGCCTCCGGCAAGCGGGCGAACCTCGGCCGCGTCAAGGTGGACGGCCTGCCCGGCAGCGACCGCACCGCCTCCTACTGGGCGCGCGAGGTGCGCGTACCGCTCACCGCCGCCACCCGCGCCGGCCTCGACCTGCGCCGGGTCGCCTCCCTGGAGCTGACCCCGCGCAACCGCTCCGGGCGGGCCTGGCTGATGGACGCCTGGGCCTGGAACCCGGGCACCCCCGCCGTACAGGCGGCCCCGCTGACCCGCGTCGACCTCGGCCGTCTGAAGGTCAAGGAGGGCAACTCGGGCGAACGCACGTACCGGGTGCCCGCACGCGTGTCCGGCAAGGGCAGCGGCACGGTGCGGGTCTACGTCCTGGACCCGGGCACGGGCAAGGGCAAGGACCGGCTGGTGACGGTACGGCCCGGCAGCAGCACCGTCGAGGTGACGGTGAAGGTGAAGGGCAACAAGCGCTACGCCTGGGACGAGTCCCACGATGTGCTCGTGAAGGCGGTCCGAGGGACCGTCGTCGGCTCGCACTCCGGCGGCGTCACCGCCGAGAACGACGACCCGATGCCCAAGATCACCGTGAAGCCGGTCGCCGGCGAGGTGACCGAAGGGCAGCCGCTGAAATGGCGGGTCTCCCTGTCCGCACCCGCCGACGTCGAGATGACGAGGACACTGCGGTTCGTGCCCGTCCCGGGCCGCCCCGAGCTGTCCACCAAGGACGTCGACCGGCAGTGGCTGCTCGACATGATCGGCAACGTACCCGAGGGTGAGGTCCCACTGTCACAGCTGGAGCACGCCTCCCTGTGGGTGTCGATACCGGCCGGGAAGACCAGCGCGGAGGTGACCGTCCCCACGGTCCGGGACCAGGTGGCCGAGCCGAAGGAGTACGTGGGCCTCCAGCCCACCGACGACGAAGGCGAGCCGCACGGCCCGGCGCTGACCGGCACGGTGCTCGACGCGCCGTAGGGCACTGAGCCTCACGGCAGCTGGGCAGCGCCCCAGCCCCCGCCGGGTCGCGCCGGCCGATGCCCTGT
Source organism: Streptomyces sp. NBC_00390 (assembly GCF_036057275.1). Lineage (NCBI taxonomy): Bacteria > Bacillati > Actinomycetota > Actinomycetes > Kitasatosporales > Streptomycetaceae > Streptomyces > Streptomyces sp. NBC_00390. The sequence goes on from NZ_CP107945.1 coordinate 3,699,415, forward strand.
GTGTCGGCCGGCGCCTCGCGGGCGAAGCGCGTTGCGGCGAGTGCTACGGGCGCACCGGGCGCCCGCCTGGGCAGGACGAGCGCGGCGACGATCCACCAGCGGGCCCCGACGCCGTCCCCCGCCTGCCGCCTGGACCGCCGCGGGCGCATCCAGGAGCGCACTCGCGGGCCGCTCCGACGGTCACGCAGGCCGCCGCGGCACAGAGGAGACATGAAAAGCGGGCCACCGGGGTGGCCCGCCTTTTCATGTCGGCCCTCACAGCCCGCGCGCGACCTCCGTCGCCCAGTAGGTCAGGATCATGTCCGCACCGGCGCGCTTGATGCCGAGCAGCGTCTCCGCGATCGCCTTGTCCCGGTCGATCCAGCCTTTCTCCGCCGCCGCCTCGACCATCGCGTACTCGCCGCTGATCTGGTACGCCGCGACCGGCACGTCCACCGACTCCGCGACCTTCGCCAGGACGTCCAGATAGGGGCCGGCCGGCTTCACCATCACCATGTCGGCGCCCTCTTCGAGGTCCAGCGCCAGCTCCCGCATCGACTCACGGAGGTTCGCCGGGTCCTGCTGGTACGTCTTGCGGTCGCCGCGCAGGGACGAACCGACGGCCTCGCGGAAGGGCCCGTAGAAGGCGGACGAGTACTTCGCCGTGTAGGCCAGGATCGCCACGTCCTCCTTGCCGATGGTGTCCAGCGCATCGCGGATGACGCCGACCTGGCCGTCCATCATCCCGCTCGGACCCACCACATGGACGCCCGCGTCCGCCTGGACCTGGGCCATCTCGGCGTACCGCTCCAGGGTCGCGTCGTTGTCGACCCGCCCGTCCGCGTCGAGAACGCCGCAGTGCCCGTGATCCGTGTACTCGTCCAGACACAGGTCGGACATGATGACGAGCTCGTCGCCGACCTCGGCCTTCACGTCGCGGATCGCGACCTGGAGGATCCCGTCCGGGTCGGTGCCCGCCGTACCGAGGGCGTCCTTGTTCGCGTCGTCCGGCACCCCGAAGAGCATGATCCCGGCGACACCCGCCTCACGGGCCTCGACGGCCGCCTTGCGCAGGGTGTCGCGCGTGTGCTGCACGACGCCGGGCATCGCGGAGATGGGAACCGGCTCGCTGATCCCTTCCCGTACGAACGCGGGAAGGATCAGGTCGGCCGGATGCAGCCGGGTCTCGGCGACCATGCGCCGCATGGCGGGAGTGGTCCGCAGCCGCCGGGGCCGCGCACCGGGAAAGGATCCATACGCAGTCATACGTGTCACGCTACGCCGGTCCGGAGGGGGCAATTACCGACAGGGCGTCGGGGCGTATGCGGCGGGGAACGCCTGCGGCGGGCGATTCCCCATCCGCCCTCCCCCTACGGCCTGGCGGCCGTGGGAGGTGCCCCCATCCCGTAACCGGGGGCAAGCCCCCGGACCCCGGACGGGCTCCTTTGGAGCCCCGCCGGCGATTGAGGCGCGGGGTCCGGGGCGGAGCCCCGGTAACGGGAAGGGGCGGGTAGGGGAAAAGACCCCCACCCGCCCCTTCAGCGCTCACGCGCCCCGCAACCTACGTCGTCCGGCGACGCCGCCCACCCGGCCGCCGCTCGCTCGGCCGCGTCACATGCTCCCCGGCCTCCACGGCCGCCGCACGCCTGCGCGCACCGAACTCCGCGAGCGCCTCCGCGAGCCTGTGCACCGAAGGCTCCGGCGAGAGCACGTCCACCCGCAGACCGTGCTCCTCCGCCGTCTTCGCGGTCGCCGGGCCGATACAGGCGATCACCGTCACGTTGTGCGGCTTCCCGGCGATACCCACCAGGTTCCGCACGGTCGACGACGACGTGAAGAGCACGGCGTCGAAGCCACCGCCCTTGATCGCCTCACGCGTGTCCGCCGGCGGCGGCGACGCGCGCACGGTCCGGTACGCGGTCACGTCGTCGACCTCCCAGCCCAGGTCGATGAGCCCGGCCACCAGCGTCTCGGTCGCGATGTCCGCACGCGGCAGGAAGACCCGGTCGATCGGGTCGAAGACGGGGTCGTACGGCGGCCAGTCCTCGAGCAGGCCCGCCGCGGACTGCTCACCGCTGGGCACCAGGTCCGGCTTGACCCCGAAGTCCACCAGCGCCGCCGCGGTCTGATCGCCCACCGCCGCGACCTTGATCCCGGCGAAGGCGCGGGCGTCGAGCCCGTACTCCTCGAACTTCTCGCGCACCGCCTTGACCGCGTTGACCGAGGTGAAGGCGATCCACTCGTAACGCCCGGTCACCAGCCCCTTGACCGCACGCTCCATCTGCTGCGGCGTGCGCGGGGGCTCGACCGCGATGGTCGGCACCTCGTGCGGCACGGCACCGTAGGAACGGAGTTGGTCGGAGAGCGACGCCGCCTGCTCCTTGGTGCGCGGCACGAGCACCTTCCAGCCGAACAGCGGCTTGGACTCGAACCACGCGAGCTGGTCGCGCTGAGCAGCGGCGCTGCGCTCACCGACCACGGCTATGACGGGCTGGTGGCCGTCCGGGGACGGCAGCACCTTCGCCTGCTTCAGCGTCTGCGCGATCGTGCCGAGCGTCGCCGTCCACGTGCGCTGCCGCGTCGTCGTACCGGCGACCGTGACGGTCATCGGGGTGTCGGGCTTGCGGCCGGCCGTCACCAGCTCACCCGCCGCCGCGGCGACCGTGTCCAGGGTGGTGGACACGACGACCGTGCCGTCGCTGGCACCGACCTCGGTCCAGCACCGGTCGCTCGCCGTGCGCGCATCGACGAACCGGACGTCCGCGCCCTGCGCGTCGCGCAGCGGGACACCGGCGTACGCGGGCACACCGACCGCGTTGGCGACACCCGGCACCACCTCGAAGGGAATCCCCTCCGAGGCGCAGGCGAGCATCTCCTGACCTGCGTCGGTGTCCAGCCCCGGGTCACCGGTCACCGCACGCACGACCCGCTTGCCGGAGCGCGCGGCCTCCATGACAAGATTGGCCGCATCCCTGAGGACCGGGATCCCGACGGTTGTTGACGACCTGTCAACAACCGTCAGCTCAGGCGTGCTTACGCCCGCCCGCGCATGACCGCGTACGACGTCGAGCACATCAGGCTCGGCGATCAGCACGTCGGCGCATGCGAGCGCCTCCACGGCGCGCAAGGTCAGCAGACCGGGGTCGCCGGGACCGGCCCCCAGGAAGGTGACATGCCCGTGACCGCGTGCGGGAAGGGCTGGATGGTTCGAGGCGGTGGGGCTCAATGTGCTCGCTCCCCCATAAGACCGGCTGCACCCTTGGCGAGCATCTCGGACGCGAGTTCGCGACCGACTGCTATGGCCTCGTCGTGCGACGCGGGTACGGGACCGGTGGTGGACAGCTGCACCAGCGTCGTGCCGTCGGTCGTGCCGACGACGCCGCGCAGGCGCATTTCGGTGACAGCCTGGCCGTCGTCCAGAAGGTCGGCCAGCGCACCCACAGGTGCGGAGCAGCCGGCCTCCAGGGCGGCGAGCAGGGAACGCTCGGCGGTCACGGCGACCCGGGTGTGCGGGTCGTCGAGCTCGGCGAGCGCGGCGGCGAGGTCCGCATTCGCTGCGGTGCACTCGACTGCCAGTGCCCCCTGGCCGGGGGCGGGCAGGACGGAGTCGACCGACAGGAAGTCGGTCACCTCGTCGGTGCGTCCGATCCGGCTGAGCCCGGCCGCGGCGAGAACCACCGCGTCCAGCTCACCGTTTCGGACATAGCCGACGCGGGTGTCTATGTTGCCGCGGATCGGCACGGTCTCGATCTCGAGCCCGTGCGAACGCGCGTACGCGTTCAGCTGTGCCATCCGGCGCGGCGAGCCGGTGCCGACGCGGGCGCCGTGCGGCAGCCGGTCCAGCGTCAGACCGTCGCGCGCGACCAGCACGTCGCGCGGGTCCTCGCGCTTCGGGATCGCGGCCAGCACGAGGTCGTCGTGCTGCGTGGTCGGCAGGTCCTTCAGCGAGTGCACGGCGAAGTCGACCTCGCCGCGCAGCAGCGCTTCGCGCAGCGCGACGACGAACACTCCGGTGCCGCCGATCTGCGCGAGGTGCTCGCGGGAGACATCGCCGTACGTGGTGATCTCGACGAGCTCGACGGCCCGGCCGGTCGCCCGGCGCACCGCGTCCGCCACGTGGCCGGACTGGGCCATGGCCAGCTTGCTGCGTCTGGTCCCGAGCCTCAGTGCCCTCTCGGTCATACTCGCCCTCGGTTCTTGACGTCGGCGTCATTCAGGTCGGCCCGGCTGACGGAAGCGACCGTCTCCGGGTCGAGGTCGAAGAGTGTCCGCAGCGCGTCCGCGTAGCCGGCACCGCCGGGTTCGCCGGCCAGCTGCTTGATCCGCACGGTCGGCGCGTGCAGGAGCTTGTCCACGACACGGCGCACGGTCTGGGTGATCTCGGCACGCTGCTTGTCGTCCAGGTCGGGCAGCCGGCCCTCGAGCCGCGCGACCTCACCGGCCACGACATCCGCGGCCATGGTGCGCAGGGCGACCACGGTCGGGGTGATGTGCGCGGCCCGCTGTGCGGCGCCGAAGGCTGCCACCTCGGTGGCGACGATGCTCCGCACCTGGTCCACGTCGGCGGCCATCGGCGCGTCGGCGGAGGCCTCGGCCAGCGACTCGATGTCGACGAGCCGCACTCCGGCCAGACGGTGGACGGCGGCATCGATGTCGCGGGGCATGGCCAGGTCGAGCAGCGCGAGCCGCACGGGCCCGGTGGTGTGCACCGTGACCGGGTTCCTGTCGGTCCGCGGGGCCCGGGAAGCGTTGTCGACCCAGGCGCCGTGCTGTGCCAGGGCGCCGTCGTCCAGTCCGACAGGGCACGCCTCGGCATCGCCCGGCCGGGCGGCGGCATCGCCTTCACCGGCCGCAGCATCCTCACCAGACGTGGCCGGGAAGCCGGCCGTGTCCTCTGCCCGTCCCGGCACCTCCGCGACCCGCCCGTCCCGCGCAGCGGCCGCGGCCAGCCGGGCGACAACGCTGCCTTCGGGTGCCCTCAGGTCGGCGCCGGAAGACGCCCCCGGCACGACGTGCTGCGCGAGCGCCGTCGCGACGGACTGTGCCGTCAGGACCAGCCCGGTCGCACCGGTGCACGAGACGGCCACATCGGCACGTGTCAGCTCTTCGGCCACGTCCGCCATGGACACGGCATGGGCGCGCACGCCGCCCGGCGCGCTCAGCGCAGCCGCCAGCCGCTCGGCGCGATCCTGGGTCCGGTTCGCGATGACCAGTTCCGACACGCCGAGGCGGGCAAGCGTCGTCGCGGCGAGCGAGGACATCGAGCCCGCGCCGATGACCAGCGCCCGCTTGCCGGCCGCCCACGTCTCGACGGGCGCGCCCGCAGCGAGCTGCTCGAGACCGAAGGTGACGAGCGACTGCCCGGCACGGTCGATCCCGGTCTCGCTGTGCGCGCGCTTGCCGACCCGCAGGGCCTGCTGGAACAGGTCGTTGATCAGCCGTCCGGCGGTGTGCAGTTCCTGCCCGAGGGCCAGGGCGTCCTTGATCTGCCCGAGGATCTGTCCCTCGCCGACCACCATGGAGTCGAGCCCGCAGGCCACCGAGAACAGATGGTGGACGGCCCGGTCCTCGTAGTGCACGTACAGATACGGAGTGAGCTCCTCGAGGCCCACCCCGCTGTGCTGGGCCAGCAGCGTGGACAGCTCGGCGACACCGGCGTGGAACTTGTCCACGTCGGCGTACAGCTCGATGCGGTTGCAGGTGGCCAGTACCGCCGCCTCGGCGGCGGGCTCCGCGGCCAGGGTGTCCTGAAGCAGCTTGATCTGCGCGTCCGAGGGCAGGGAGGCCCGCTCCAGCACGCTCACCGGCGCACTGCGATGGCTCAGCCCGACGACCAGGAGACTCATGCCGGCATCACGGCGGGCACGTCCCCGTCGGGTCCCTTCCGGCCTGCGGCCTCGGCCTCCTCGCCGGCCTTCCGCTGCTCGTGGAAGGCGAGGATCTGCAGCTCGATGGAGAGGTCGACCTTGCGCACGTCGACGCCGTCCGGCACCGACAGGACGGTCGGCGCGAAGTTCAGGATGGAGGTGACTCCGGCGGCGACCAGGCGCTCGCACACCTGCTGGGCCGCGCCCGCGGGCGTCGCGATGACGCCGATGGACACGCCGTTGTCACTGATGATCTTCTCGAGGTCGTCGCTGTGTTGCACGGGCATGCCCGCGACGGGCTTTCCGGCCATTGCCGGGTCGGCGTCGATCAGCGCCGCGACGCGGAATCCACGCGAGGCGAAGCCACCGTAGTTGGCCAGCGCGGCGCCGAGGTTACCGATACCGACGATCACAACCGGCCAGTCCTGGGTCAGCCCCAGTTCACGCGAGATCTGGTAGACGAGATACTCGACGTCGTAGCCGACACCACGGGTCCCGTAGGAGCCGAGGTACGAGAAGTCCTTGCGCAGCTTCGCGGAGTTGACGCCTGCGGCAGCCGCGAGCTCCTCGGAGGAGACCGTGGGTACGGACCGCTCGGACAGCGCGGTGAGTGCGCGCAGATACAGCGGAAGCCGGGCGACGGTGGCCTCGGGGATTCCTCGGCTACGGGTCGCCGGTCGGTGATTTCGGCCAGTTGCCACGGTGCTCCTGCGGGATGAGCGAGGCTGCAGGCGGCCAGATGTTCCGAGACCGCCCCGTCGAATGCAGGCTATGTCTTTGTGAACGCGTGCACAAAGATGGTGTCCCATTTGTCCGAGCAAAGTGACCGGGGTCACGCAATCCGAACACCGGATTCCGGAACCGTGGGCCACCCCGATCCGTTGCAGAGCCGATGGGGGCAAAGCCGTACACACTCCTCACGATGACGCCCCCGAGACCGCTGGATCCGCCTACTGTGCCCTGTCCTCATCGTGTCCCGATAGAGCCCGGCGACCGGCGGAGCAAACCCAGCAAAACGACCATGATGTTAACCGCCGCCGGCGCTACGCCCCCAGCGCGCGACGCAGCCGCTCGGCGTCCACCTTCCAGAAGGTGTGCTGCTCGCCGTCCACCAGCACCACCGGGATCTGCTCCCAGTACGCGCGGTGCAGTTCCTCGTCCTGTGTGATGTCCTTCTCCTCCCACGAAGCACCCGTCTGCGCGCACACCGCCTCGATCACCACCCGCGCGTCGTCACAGAGGTGACACCCGGGCTTCCCGATCAGCGTGACCACGCGCTCACCGGCCTTCTTCTTCGTACGCCGCAACAGGGGACTCATACGCCCATTCTCCGCCCGTCCGCGCCGACTCCGGTTCCTGCCCCGGCGGCCCGTTTAACAGGGAGGTCGCGCACTGTTCACGCCATCGCTTTCCGGCACGTCGGGAAGTGTGGGGGTGACTGGCTATGCTCACGTCATGGCCGCACTGGGATGGCTCACCCCCCGTAGGAGCTCCGCCACCGCACGCAGCGTGCTCGCAGGCGAAGCCGCAGCCGAGGCAGCCCGCAAGTCCTCGCAGGCGTACGAGGTTCTCGACGCAGCGAAGGACGGCATGGCGCCCGCCGCGGAACCGGACTTCCCCGTCGCCGGGGACGACCGCGCCGCCGCCTTCTTCGACCTCGACAACACGGTCATGCAGGGCGCCGCGATCTTCCACTTCGGCCGCGGCCTGTACAAGCGGAAGTTCTTCCAGCGCCGCGAACTGGCCCGCTTCGCCTGGCAGCAGACGTGGTTCCGGCTCGCCGGCGTCGAGGACCCGGAGCACATGCAGGACGTGCGCGAGTCCGCGCTGTCCATCGTCAAGGGCCACCGCGTCTCCGAGCTGATGAGCATCGGCGAGGAGATCTACGACGAGTACATGGCCGACCGCATCTGGCCCGGCACCCGCGCCCTCGCCCAGGCCCATCTCGACGCGGGCCAGAAGGTCTGGCTGGTGACCGCGGCACCGGTCGAGACCGCCACGATCATCGCCCGCCGCCTCGGGCTGACCGGCGCGCTCGGCACGGTCGCCGAGTCCGTCGACGGCGTCTACACCGGCAAGCTGGTGGGCGAGCCGCTGCATGGACCCGCCAAGGCCGAGGCCGTACGCGCCCTGGCCACCGCCGAGGGCCTGGACCTCGGCCGGTGCGCCGCCTACAGCGACTCCCACAACGACATCCCGATGCTCTCGCTGGTCGGGCACCCGTACGCGATCAACCCGGACACCAAGCTGCGCAAGCACGCGCGGGCCCTGGACTGGCGGCTGCGCGACTACCGGACCGGCCGCAAGGCGGCCAAGGTCGGCATCCCGGCCGCGGCAGGTGTGGGAGCGCTGGCCGGTGGCACCGCGGCCGCGGTCGCCCTGCACCGCCGCCGCCGCTGACGCCCCCGTCCCCGGCGTACCCGGCAGGGCGACGCCGTTCGGCGTACCCCTTCACCTGTGCCCACTGCGGGCCGGCGCCCCTGTTCCCCGCGCGTGTCGGCGGCCAATCCCCCGGTGGTGCCCACGACTGCCCCCGGCCAGTCCTGTTACGGGCGCCCGGCCACAACCCACCACCCGAAAAGACAGATCACGAACCAATTCGATCAACAACTGCTCACAATGTGCGACTTGATCTGTCATCCAGGCGTAACAGAAGCGACGGAAACGGCGATTTGAGCAACTGGGTGTAGCACTGCCTGTACGAAGCGTTATTCTCCTCAGACGCATGACGGACCCCACCGGTCCCCACGACGGGTGAACGGTCCCGCACTGCACGTGATGGAAGCTCTGCCTCTGGGAGTCCCGTGTACCCACACGTCGGGGTTGACGCCTCGGGCCTGGCTACGCTGCGCGCAGCGGTCCTCGACCACTTGCGCGGCTTCGTCCCCACCGCGTACGCCGTCCCTGCAATCGCCACGTCCGGCCTCGCCGTCAACGGCCCGGCCGCCCCCTGCTACGCCCTGGCCGACGGTCGCGCCGCAGTGGGCAGACGCGGGAGCCGCAGCACCTCGGGCGCCTCGACCACCGCCCGCAGGCCCACCGCCGACAGCGACAGCGCCCGCATGATGGACCTCGTCGAGCGCGCGCAAGCGGGCGAGGCAGAGGCCTTCGGCCGGCTCTACGACCAGTACAGCGACACCGTCTACCGCTACATCTACTACCGCGTGGGCGGCAAGGCGACGGCGGAGGACCTCACCAGCGAGACCTTCCTGCGTGCCCTGCGCCGCATCTCCACCTTCACCTGGCAGGGCCGCGACTTCGGCGCCTGGCTGGTGACGATCGCCCGCAATCTGGTCGCCGACCACTTCAAGTCGAGCCGTTTCCGGCTCGAAGTGACCACCGGCGAGATGCTCGACGCCAACGAGGTGGAGCGCAGCCCCGAGGACTCCGTCCTCGAATCGCTCTCCAACGCCGCACTGCTCGAAGCGGTCCGCAAGCTCAACCCCCAGCAGCAGGAGTGCGTGACACTGCGCTTCCTGCAGGGCCTCTCGGTCGCCGAGACGGCCAGGGTGATGGGGAAGAACGAGGGCGCGATCAAGACCCTCCAGTACCGGGCCGTCAGGACACTGGCCCGCCTCCTCCCCGAAGACGCCCGCTGAGACACCTCCCCTCCTGTCCCGACCCCCGTATGTCGCCCCCCACACCGTCGACCCTTACCCGACTCACATTCGGTGACGCCCCGATGACTCACTGGTCCGATCATCTTTCGCGCGTAACCCAAGTGCCGCGCCGCTCGTTGTGCGGGATGCAGGCTCCCTGTGGACACGCCATGTCCGCTTCCACTCACTCGTTCGTGTGGATCCGCTCAAGGCGTGCAACCCTCCAGACGCCCAGGGGAGTCGAACGTCATGACGAGAGGAGGTGCCGCCAGTGATCGCGAACGTTTCGGCGCACCGGCGGGCGAACGCCTTCGCCCAGGCCTTGGAAGATCAGGATCCTGAGCAGCCGGACGAGTCGGTCGAACCGACCGAGCACGGACGGCTGTTGGCCCTGGCGAACGGCCTCGGCGAGCTGCCGAAGCCGGAGCTGGACCCCGAGGTCAAAGTGGTGCAGCGAGCCCAGCTCGTGGCCGCCATGGAAGCGATGTTCGCCGCGGGAGGTACAACCTCGGGCCCTCCGGTGCCCGAGCAGCGGGCCCACGGCCGCGGCGCCCATCGGGCCGCCCCGCTCCGGAAGCTCCGACCACGCTCCCGGTGGTCGAAGGGACTTGCGGCCGGTGGACTGACCGTCGGTGTCGCCGCGGGCGCCTTCGGGGGAGTGGCCGCCGCCAGTTCCGACGCCCTTCCCGGTGACTCGCTGTACGGGCTGAAGCGTGGCATGGAGGACTTCAAACTCAACCTGGCGGACGGTGACTCCGACCGGGGCGAGCTCTACCTCGACCAGGCATCGACCCGTCTCAGCGAGGCCCGCCGGCTGATGGAGCGTGCCCGCGCCGGCGACATGGACCACGAATCCCTCGGCGAGGTCCGCCGCACGCTGGGCGGCATGGGCCACGACGTCAGCGAGGGCCACCGCCTGCTGTCCGCGGCGTACGAACGGGACGGCTCGCTCGGCCCGATCGCCACGCTCAATTCGTTCTCCCGCTCGCACCGGGAGACGTGGAACGGACTACGCGACCGCCTGCCCGCCCAGCTGACCGATGTCGGCAAACAGGTGAACGACGCCTTCGACGCCATAGACCAACAGGTCGGCCCGCTCGAGTCGCTGCTGCCCCGCATGCCGGACAGCGGCCGCGGCTCCCGGAGCCCCGGGACCACGCAGGGCTCCGGGCACACAGCGGGCCCCGGCAGCCGCACGGCGCCGTCCTCACCGGACAGCACCGCCGGCCGCACGGGCGAGGACAGCAAGCCGCAGCCGTCCGGCTCCAGTTCGGCCTCGGGTGACGGACTGCTCGGCGGTGGCACGGGCGATCTGCTCGATCCCCCGGCGCAGGGCACCGGCCCGTCCCCGTCCGGCAGGCAGTCCACCGCGCCGGGTCCGGACATCACCATCCCGCCGCTGCTGCCCGGCATCCTGCCGGGCCTCGGCCTCAACGGCGACGACGACGGGTAGCGACGCAAGGCGTCCGTGGACATGCGTGTGGGTGGGCCCCGGCCGGGGCCCACCCACACGCATGTGCTCAGAAGGACATGTGCTCAGAAGAAGACGGACCGGCGCTGCACCAGCAGCTTGTACAGCGTGTGCTGAATCTGCTCCCGGACCTGGTCGGTCAGATTGAACATCAGCATCGGGTCCTCCGCCGCCTCCGGCGGATACCCGTCCGTCGCGATCGGCTCCCCGAACTGGATCGTCCACTTCGTCGGCAGCGGCACCGCCCCGAGTGGCCCCAGCCACGGAAACGTCGGCGTGAGCGGGAAGTACGGGAACCCCAGTAGCCGCGCCAGCGTCTTCGCGTTCCCGAGCATCGGGTAGATCTCCTCCGCCCCGACGATCGAGCACGGCACGATCGGCACACCCGCGCGCAGCGCGGTCGACACGAAACCGCCGCGCCCGAAGCGCTGAAGCTTGTAGCGCTCGCTGAACGGCTTCCCGATGCCCTTGAAGCCTTCCGGCATCACCCCGACGACCTCACCCCGCTGCAGCAGCCGCTCGGCGTCCTCCGCACACGCCAGGGTGTGTCCCGCCTTGCGGGCCAGCTCGTTGACCACCGGCAGCATGAACACCAGATCCGCGGCGAGCAACCGGAGATGACGGCCCGCCGGATGGGTGTCGTGGACGGCCACCTGCATCATCAGCCCGTCCAGCGGCAGCGTCCCCGAGTGATTGGCCACCACCAGTGCCCCGCCGTCGGACGGGATGTTCTCGATGCCCTTCACCTCGACACGGAAGTATTTCTCGTACACCGGCCGCAGCAGCGACATCAGGACCTGGTCGGTCAGCTCCTCGTCGAAGCCGAACTCGTCGACCTCGTAGTCACCGGTCAGCCGGCGGCGCAGGAACGCCAGGCCGCCCGCGATCCGCCGGTCCCACCCGGCAGCGCCCGCCGACCGCGGCGCGGCCTGCCGGGCTGCGGCACCCGGGGCGCCCCCTGCGGCTTCCTCAGCGGTCCTGCCGGCCTCAGTGTCCGTCTGCGTCCCGGAGGGCGCTCCGCCGCCCGACTGCCCGGGCAGCGGGCTCACCGGCGCCTCACGCACCACGGCCGCGGGTTCGGCCTTCCTGCGACCGCCCCCCGCCGGGCGCCGCCGCGCCGGGCGGGGGGCCCCGCCGCGCGAACGGTCGTCGTCGAACGGAATGACCTTGGCGTCCGCCATCGTTGGCTGCGCTCCTTACCTGGCTTGTCCGGCGCTGTGAGTCGTCTGTACGGCCGCAGGCCCACCGCTGTCCGCGCCCGGCAGCGCGGCTGCGAGCCGGTCCACGGCGCTGGAGACCGCTTCGGGCGGGAGCAGTCCCGGAGCCCGGCTGCGGGCGAAGTCCGCAAACGTTTCCGCGGTCGAGAACTTCGGGACGAAACCGAGTGTCTCGCGCATCTGGACCGTACTGACCACCCGGCCGTGGGTGAGCAGCCGGATCTGCTCGGGCGAGAAGTCGGTGACGCCGACCGTACGCAGCGCCGAGCCGACCCAGGTCACCGCCGGCAGCAGCACCGGCAGCGTCGGCCGCCCCAGCCGGCGCGAGCACTGCGAGAGCGTCAGCACCCCTTCCCCGGCGACGTTGAACGTGCCGCTGTTCAGCGTGCCGCGCCGCGGCTCGTGCAGGGCGATCCGCAGCACGTCGATCACATCGTCCTCGTGGACGAACTGCAGACGCGGGTCATAGCCGAAGACGGTCGGCATGACCGGAAGAGCGAAGAACTCGGCGAGCGGGGAGTCCGCGCACGGCCCCAGGATGTTCGCGAAGCGCAGTACGCACACGGCGACATCCGGGCGGCGCCGGGCGAAGCCGCGCACATATCCCTCGACCTCCACCGCGTCCTTGGCGAATCCGCCGCTCGGCAGCGACTTGGGCGGCGTGGTCTCGGTGAAGACGGCCGGATCGCGCGGGGCGGAGCCGTACACGCTCGTACTGGACTTGATCACGAGCCGCTTGACGGTGGGCGACTTCTGGCAGGCACCGAGCAGCTGCATGGTGCCGATGACATTGGTCTCCTTGACCGTGGTACGACCGCCTGCGCCGAGCGGCGTACCCGTGACATCCATGTGCACGACCGTGTCGACGACGTGCTCGGCCAGAACACGCCCTATCGCGGGCTGGCGGATGTCCGCGCGAATGAACTCGGCCCCGCCCAAGTGGTGCGCGGGCGCCACCGCGTCGACCCCGATCACCCGGTCGACCTCGGGATCCCGCTGGATACGCCGCACCAGACGGCCCCCGAGCTGCCGGGCCACCCCGGTGACGAGCACGACCTTTCCCAAGATCAGCGCCTTCCCCTAGGTCCTGTGCGTCACCGTAGCGCTTCGGTGTTGCGCTGTGATGACCGCCGGGCGCACTTTTGCCGTAAACGCACCTCGGCCCTTCCACCAGGTGGTGGAAGGGCCGAGAACACGTACAGCTGCCGCTTACTTCTTGTTGCGACGCTGAACGCGGGTGCGCTTGAGCAGCTTGCGGTGCTTCTTCTTGGCCATCCGCTTACGCCGCTTCTTGATAACAGAGCCCACGACTACCCTCGCTCACTTCTCTTCACTCGGTGCGGGGCGTCTGGGCCCACACGACCTACGTCGGCCTAGCCTACCTGCCGCCGAGTGAGGGACGTAATCCGAGGGGAATCGTCGGCCCCTCATTACGCGGATTCCACCCCCACGAAGGATTCGCGGAGATACTCATGAACCGCTTGCTCCGGCACCCGGAACGACCTCCCCACCCGGATCGCCGGCAGATGACCGCTGTGCACCAAGCGGTACACCGTCATCTTCGACACTCGCATGACAGAGGCAACCTCTGCCACCGTAAGAAACTTGACCTCGTTGAGAGGCCTCTCGCTGCCAGCAGCCATGACCCACCTGTACCTTCCGCACCCGACGCGCACCGGCTTCCCCTCCGGTGACTCAACGTCGCTGTGCGCTCACTCCCCAGACTAGGGGCGGGTGATGCGAGTGGGGAAGAGGAGCAGCGATCGGCGGCCTACTGTGACAGACACGCTCGATTGAGTACATAGCGCGTCAGCGGGCGGTAGTAAGCGGACCGTACGGCGTCATCAACCGGAACGACGACCGAAATCCGACCCTCGGCCTCGCCCACGAAGAGGGCGGGATCATCGGTGTCCGCCAGCCCGATCGCCCCGATCCCCAGCTGACCTGCCCCGCAGACCCAGCCGTGATCCCCGACGAGCAGCTCGGGAAACGGCCCGCCGTCCTCCGCGGCCGCCTGGAGGGCGACCCTGACCGGCAGCGGGGAATGGCTGTGCGCCCCGAGTTCGCGCCCGCTCTCCCTCCCCCCGGGCTCGCACAGCAGCGCGACACCTCTTACGTACTCCAGGTTGTACTTACGTACGCCGAACCGGGTCGTTATGTCGACACATCGCCCCTGCGCGGGAGTGAGTACAGGACACCCCGCCGCCGACAAAGCGTCTGCCAGCCCGGCGTAGAACCCGAGCAGCCTATGCGGATGCCCGGTCCCGAACATGACGGGCGCCCCCGCTCCGGCCACCTCGGCCAGCCGCTCAGCGAACGCGTCGAGCGCACACAACGTCAGCTCGGGATCGATGACGTCGGCCCCGGCACGATCCGCGGGATCTCCCGACACCCCGCACCTGGCGGCCATGAGGGCGATCAACTCCCGCTCTCCCCATGACGATTCGGGAACGAGCCCGAGGGTGACCCGCGGATCCCTGGCGGCGAACGCGCGATAGCTGCGCAGACTGGTCTCGCGCGACGTACCCACGACCCCCGCCAGCCCGAAGCCCACCAGATGCGCCCTCAGCGCTCCCCTGCTCACCACGCTCCCGATGCTGGCGCACCGCCTCACCCCGCGCGGCAAAAGCCGGGAGACGCCGCACTGTTGGCGTAATGCTCGGGGCGATGCCGGTGCGCGACGCCGGGTCCGCGGTGTGGCGCGGAGCCACCCCACCACCCACATGGCTGAATCACCCGGATGGAGCCCGGGGCCCGGGGGGATCTCCCGTCGCACAGAGGATCACCCGTCTGGCAAGGGAGACAGGCGGATGAACGTTTACGCCAGCAACCCTCTCAGCGGGAACACCGCCCGCCTCGTCGCCAGCACCGCCTGGTCCAGACGGTCCGCCGGGTCGTAGCCCTCCTCCCACGGCCGCCACGTCACCGAAGCCCGCCCGTCCGTCATACGAGCCGGCGCCAACTGGCGTGTCCGCGCGTACACCTCGTCCCGCCATGACGACGGGATCACCGACTCCGGGTCCACCGGCTCATGCGCCGCGATTCCCACCAGGTGCGTCCACGAGCGCGGCACCACGTCCACCACCGCGTATCCGCCACCGCCCAGCGCCACCCAGCGCCCGCCGTCCGCGTGCTCGTGCGCCAGGGCATGACACGCCTCCTGCACCGCACGCTGCGCATCCAGTGAGACCGCCAGATGGGCCAGCGGGTCCTCGAAGTGCGTGTCCGCCCCGTGCTGCGTCACCAGTACCTGGGGACGGAAGTCCGCCAGCAGCTCGGGCACCACCGCGTGGAACGCCCGCAGCCACCCCGCGTCCCCCGTTCCCGCCGGCAGCGCCACATTGACCGCGCTGCCCTCTGCCGCACCGGTCCCTCCGGTCTCCTCGGGCCAGCCGGTGCCTGGGAACAGCATGCGCGGATGCTCGTGCAGCGAGATCGTCAGCACCCGCGGATCGTCCCAGAAGGCAGCCTGCACGCCGTCCCCGTGATGCACGTCCACATCCACGTACGCGACGCGCTCGGCACCCAGCTCCAGCAGCCGCGCGATCGCCAGCGACGCGTCGTTGTAGATGCAGAACCCCGCCGCCGACCCGGGCATCGCGTGGTGCAGCCCGCCCGCGAAGTTCACCGCATGCGCCGCGTCGCCACGCCACACCGCTTCCGCGGCCCCTACCGACTGCCCGGCGATGAGCGCTGATGCCTCGTGCATCCCCGCGAACGCCGGATCGTCGAGCGTCCCGAGTCCGTACGACTGGTCCGCCGACCTCGGGTCCGCCGACGCCGCCCGCACCGCCGCCACATAGTCCTCGCGATGCACGAGCCGGAGCGTCGAGTCCCCGGCCGCCTTGGCCGCCACCACGGTCATGGCGCGATCCAGCCCGTAGGACCGCACCAACCCCATGGTCAGCGCAAGCCGCACCGGATCCATCGGATGGCTGCTACCGAAGTCATACTTCGTTACCGCCTCGTCCCACATCAACAACCCGCGGCCGCTCATGCCCGCCACCGTATCGGGCGCCCGCGTCCGCGAACGAGCGGGCGTACACGAGCGTCGCCAGCACCAACACCATCGGCACCAGCATCGCCCCGCGGTAGCTCCACGTGTCACCGAGCGCCCCGACCAACGGAGACCCGATCAGGAACCCTACGTAATTGAATACGTTCAGCCGCGCCACCGCCGCGTCGCTCGCCCCCGGGAACAGCCGGCCGGCCGCCGCGAACGTCTGCGGCACGATCACACACAGCCCGAACCCCAGCAGCGTGAAACCGAGCATCCCCACCCAGGCACCGGACGCGCCGGCCACCACCGCGAACCCGGCCGCGGCCAGCACCGCCCCACACCTGACGACCGCCACCGCCCCGAAACGCCGCACCCCGAAGTCCCCGACGGCCCGGCCCACCAGCGTCGTCACCATGTAGGCGTTGTACGGAACGGTCGCCAGTTCCTCCGAGCTCCCGAGGACGTCCTGCAGATACTTCGCGCTCCAGTTGGAAACGGTCGAGTCCCCGATGTACGCGAACGTCATCACCAGACAGAGCGGCAGCAGCAGCTTGAAGGCGACACCGTCCGCGCGGCCCGGACCCGCCTTCGCGGCGGCGTCGGACCGCCCCGGCGCCTGACCCCGCGCGTGCCTCTGTTCTTCTGTCCCCTCCCCGTCGACGTACCACCGGCTCCCCACCAGCACCACCGGCAACAGCACCACGATCACCGGCAGATACGAGATCACCAGCGCCAGGTCCCAGTGCGCCCCCACCCAGGCCAGAGAGGCTCCGGCGATCCCGCCGAGGCTGTACGCAGCATGAAAACCGAGCATGATGCTGCGCCCGTGCGCCCGTTGAAGGCTGACCCCGAGCATGTTCATCGACGCGTCCAGGGCCCCGACCGACAGCCCGAACACGCCCAGGGCGACGGCCACCTCCCACATCTCGCTGCCCGCTCCGACCGCGAGCAGCCCAAGGATGACCACAGGCTGCGCCCACCGCAGCACCACACTGGGCGCGAGGCGCCGCACCAGCCGCTCGGTCACGACACTCGACACCCCGGCGAGGATCGGCACGGCCGCGAGGAAGACCGGCAGCAGGCCGTCGGATATGCCGTAACGGTCCTGCACGGCGGGGATACGGGTGACAAGGAGAGCGAAGGCCACCCCCTGCGCGAAGAAGCTCAACGCCAACGAGGCACGCCCGTGCCGCAACCGCGCATCTGTCATGGCCGCACAGCGTAGGCCCGGCCCCTACCCGTGGGTAGATGGCTGCAGGGGGTGGATCAAGCGAGCAGGGCCGGCAGCTCGGTCATCGCGGTGAAGTAGCCCGAGGCCCCCTCCAGCTTGTCCGCCGACATCATGGCCGTGAACCCGTACACATCCATCCCCGCCGCCCTCGCGGCCTGCACACCGAGGGGGCTGTCCTCCACGACCACGCATCGCTGCGGTGCCACGCCCATCCGCTCGGCGGCGTGGACGAAGAGGTCGGGGTCCGGCTTGCCCCGCCCCACGTCCTGCGCGCTGAACACGGTGCCCTCGGCGAACCACCGGTGAAGCCCGGTCTTGCGGTGCCCTACGCGGATCCGCTCATGACTCCCGGACGAGGCCACGCAGTACGGCACCCCGTCCGCGGTCAGCTTCTCCAGGACGTCGGTCACCCCGTCGACGGCGACCAACTCCCGCTCGAAGGCGGCGAAGACGCGAGCGTGCAGCGTCTCGTCGAAGTCGTCGGGCAGAGCCTTCCCGGTCCGCTCGCGCACGAGGTCATGCACCCGGTGCACGGCGGACCCCATGTAGTCCCGCAGGGAGTCCTCGTACGTCGTGGGGTGCCCGAGCTCGGTGAGATAGCCGGCCAGGATGGTGTTGGCAAGGGGCTCGCTGTCGACGAGCACACCGTCGTTGTCGAAGATGACAAGGTCATAGCGCATACCCCTGACCCTAAACGCAAAAATGCCTCAACCCCCGGACAGGGTCCGGGGGTTGAGGCTAAAGATTGTTCGGCGGCGTCCTACTCTCCCACAGGGTCCCCCCTGCAGTACCATCGGCGCTGAAAGGCTTAGCTTCCGGGTTCGGAATGTAACCGGGCGTTTCCCTGACGCTATGACCACCGAAACTCTATGAAGATGTCGAACTCCAGCCGGCCGACACCCGTAAAACGGGGGTCTGGCGAGTTCGTTACTTCAGAACTGACACAGTGGACGCGAGCAACTGAGGACAAGCCCTCGGCCTATTAGTACCGGTCAACTCCACCCATTACTGGGCTTCCATATCCGGCCTATCAACCCAGTCGTCTACTGGGAGCCTTACCCTCTCAAGGAGGTGGGAGTCCTCATCTCGAAGCAGGCTTCCCGCTTAGATGCTTTCAGCGGTTATCCTTTCCGAACGTAGCCAACCAGCCATGCCCTTGGCAGGACAACTGGCACACCAGAGGTTCGTCCGTCCCGGTCCTCTCGTACTAGGGACAGCCCTTCTCAAGACTCCTACGCGCACAGCGGATAGGGACCGAACTGTCTCACGACGTTCTAAACCCAGCTCGCGTACCGCTTTAATGGGCGAACAGCCCAACCCTTGGGACCGACTCCAGCCCCAGGATGCGACGAGCCGACATCGAGGTGCCAAACCATCCCGTCGATATGGACTCTTGGGGAAGATCAGCCTGTTATCCCCGGGGTACCTTTTATCCGTTGAGCGACGGCGCTTCCACAAGCCACCGCCGGATCACTAGTCCCGACTTTCGTCCCTGCTCGACCCGTCGGTCTCACAGTCAAGCTCCCTTGTGCACTTACACTCAACACCTGATTGCCAACCAGGCTGAGGGAACCTTTGGGCGCCTCCGTTACCCTTTGGGAGGCAACCGCCCCAGTTAAACTACCCATCAGACACTGTCCCTGATCCGGATCACGGACCCAGGTTAGACATCCAGCACGACCAGAGTGGTATTTCAACGGCGACTCCACCTGAACTGGCGTCCAGGCTTCAAAGTCTCCCACCTATCCTACACAAGCCGAACCGAACACCAATATCAAACTGTAGTAAAGGTCCCGGGGTCTTTCCGTCCTGCTGCGCGAAACGAGCATCTTTACTCGTAGTGCAATTTCACCGGGCCTATGGTTGAGACAGTCGAGAAGTCGTTACGCCATTCGTGCAGGTCGGAACTTACCCGACAAGGAATTTCGCTACCTTAGGATGGTTATAGTTACCACCGCCGTTTACTGGCGCTTAAGTTCTCAGCTTCGCCCTGTCGAAACAGAGCTAACCGGTCCCCTTAACGTTCCAGCACCGGGCAGGCGTCAGTCCGTATACATCGCCTTACGGCTTCGCACGGACCTGTGTTTTTAGTAAACAGTCGCTTCTCGCTGGTCTCTGCGGCCACCCCCAGCTCAGAGTGCAAGACTCATCACCGGTGATGGCCCCCCTTCTCCCGAAGTTACGGGGGCATTTTGCCGAGTTCCTTAACCATAGTTCACCCGAACGCCTCGGTATTCTCTACCTGACCACCTGAGTCGGTTTAGGGTACGGGCCGCCATGAAACTCGCTAGAGGCTTTTCTCGACAGCATAGGATCATCCACTTCACCACAATCGGCTCGGCATCAGGTCTCAGGCTCATGTTGTGCGGATTTGCCTACACAACGCCCTACACCCTTACCCCGGGACAACCACCGCCCGGGCTGGACTACCTTCCTGCGTCACCCCATCGCTTACCTACTACAGATCTGGGCCGGCGGCTCCACCACTCCCCCTCACTCCGAAGAGATCAGGGGCGGCTTCACGGCCTTAGCATCGTCTGATTCGATATTGGGCGTTTCAAAGCGGGTACCGGAATATCAACCGGTTGTCCATCGACTACGCCTGTCGGCCTCGCCTTAGGTCCCGACTTACCCTGGGCAGATCAGCTTGACCCAGGAACCCTTAGTCAATCGGCGCACACGTTTCTCACGTGTGTATCGCTACTCATGCCTGCATTCTCACTCGTGAACCGTCCACAACTCGCTTCCGCGGCTGCTTCACCCGGCACACGACGCTCCCCTACCCATCACAGTCCCCGTTGGGGGTACATACTGCAATGACACGACTTCGGCGGTACGCTTGAGCCCCGCTACATTGTCGGCGCGGAATCACTTGACCAGTGAGCTATTACGCACTCTTTCAAGGGTGGCTGCTTCTAAGCCAACCTCCTGGTTGTCTCTGCGACTCCACATCCTTTCCCACTTAGCGTACGCTTAGGGGCCTTAGTCGATGCTCTGGGCTGTTTCCCTCTCGACCATGGAGCTTATCCCCCACAGTCTCACTGCCGCGCTCTCACTTACCGGCATTCGGAGTTTGGCTAAGGTCAGTAACCCGGTAGGGCCCATCGCCTATCCAGTGCTCTACCTCCGGCAAGAAACACACGACGCTGCACCTAAATGCATTTCGGGGAGAACCAGCTATCACGGAGTTTGATTGGCCTTTCACCCCTAACCACAGGTCATCCCCCAGGTTTTCAACCCTGGTGGGTTCGGTCCTCCACGAAGTCTTACCTCCGCTTCAACCTGCCCATGGCTAGATCACTCCGCTTCGGGTCTTGAGCGCGCTACTGAATCGCCCTGTTCGGACTCGCTTTCGCTACGGCTTCCCCACACGGGTTAACCTCGCAACACACCGCAAACTCGCAGGCTCATTCTTCAAAAGGCACGCAGTCACGAGACACTCCGAAAAGTGTCCGACGCTCCCACGGCTTGTAGGCACACGGTTTCAGGTACTATTTCACTCCGCTCCCGCGGTACTTTTCACCATTCCCTCACGGTACTATCCGCTATCGGTCACCAGGGAATATTTAGGCTTAGCGGGTGGTCCCGCCAGATTCACACGGGATTTCTCGGGCCCCGTGCTACTTGGGTGTCTCTCAAACGAGCCGCATGAATTTCAGCTACGGGGGTCTTACCCTCTACGCCGGACCTTTCGCATGTCCTTCGCCTATCCATACGGTTTCTGACTCGTCTCACGGCCGGCAGACCGTAAAAGAGAGATCCCACAACCCCCACGACGCAACCCCTGCCGGGTCTCACACGTCGTAGGTTTGGCCTCATCCGGTTTCGCTCGCCACTACTCCCGGAATCACGGTTGTTTTCTCTTCCTGAGGGTACTGAGATGTTTCACTTCCCCTCGTTCCCTCCACACTGCCTATGTGTTCAGCAGCGGGTGACAGCCCATGACGACTGCCGGGTTTCCCCATTCGGAAACCCCCGGATCAAAGCCTGGTTGACGGCTCCCCGGGGACTATCGTGGCCTCCCACGTCCTTCATCGGTTCCTGGTGCCAAGGCATCCACCGTGCGCCCTTAAAAACTTGGCCACAGATGCTCGCGTCCACTGTGCAGTTCTCAAGCAACGACCAGCCACCCGCCACCCCGCCCACAAAGGACGAGTTCACCGGGGCCGGCATCGCGAAGATAGGGACCGCAGTCCGTACCCTCAGACACCCAACAGCGCGCCAGGCACGACCCGTTGATGCAGACCACGTTCCACGCCCCGAAGAGCAGTACTGATGACCCATCAAACCGATCGTGCCGAATAATCAACGTTCCACCCATGAGCAACCAGCATCGGACGTTCGCCGATGTCCTGGCCTCTGACCGACCCGAGGGCCGGTAAGAAGTGCTCCTTAGAAAGGAGGTGATCCAGCCGCACCTTCCGGTACGGCTACCTTGTTACGACTTCGTCCCAATCGCCAGTCCCACCTTCGACAGCTCCCTCCCACAAGGGGTTGGGCCACCGGCTTCGGGTGTTACCGACTTTCGTGACGTGACGGGCGGTGTGTACAAGGCCCGGGAACGTATTCACCGCAGCAATGCTGATCTGCGATTACTAGCAACTCCGACTTCATGGGGTCGAGTTGCAGACCCCAATCCGAACTGAGACCGGCTTTTTGAGATTCGCTCCGCCTCGCGGCATCGCAGCTCATTGTACCGGCCATTGTAGCACGTGTGCAGCCCAAGACATAAGGGGCATGATGACTTGACGTCGTCCCCACCTTCCTCCGAGTTGACCCCGGCGGTCTCCTGTGAGTCCCCATCACCCCGAAGGGCATGCTGGCAACACAGAACAAGGGTTGCGCTCGTTGCGGGACTTAACCCAACATCTCACGACACGAGCTGACGACAGCCATGCACCACCTGTATACCGACCACAAGGGGGGCACTATCTCTAATGCTTTCCGGTATATGTCAAGCCTTGGTAAGGTTCTTCGCGTTGCGTCGAATTAAGCCACATGCTCCGCTGCTTGTGCGGGCCCCCGTCAATTCCTTTGAGTTTTAGCCTTGCGGCCGTACTCCCCAGGCGGGGAACTTAATGCGTTAGCTGCGGCACCGACGACGTGGAATGTCGCCAACACCTAGTTCCCAACGTTTACGGCGTGGACTACCAGGGTATCTAATCCTGTTCGCTCCCCACGCTTTCGCTCCTCAGCGTCAGTAATGGCCCAGAGATCCGCCTTCGCCACCGGTGTTCCTCCTGATATCTGCGCATTTCACCGCTACACCAGGAATTCCGATCTCCCCTACCACACTCTAGCCTGCCCGTATCGAATGCAGACCCGGGGTTAAGCCCCGGGCTTTCACATCCGACGTGACAAGCCGCCTACGAGCTCTTTACGCCCAATAATTCCGGACAACGCTTGCGCCCTACGTATTACCGCGGCTGCTGGCACGTAGTTAGCCGGCGCTTCTTCTGCAGGTACCGTCACTTTCGCTTCTTCCCTGCTGAAAGAGGTTTACAACCCGAAGGCCGTCATCCCTCACGCGGCGTCGCTGCATCAGGCTTTCGCCCATTGTGCAATATTCCCCACTGCTGCCTCCCGTAGGAGTCTGGGCCGTGTCTCAGTCCCAGTGTGGCCGGTCGCCCTCTCAGGCCGGCTACCCGTCGTCGCCTTGGTGGGCCATCACCCCACCAACAAGCTGATAGGCCGCGGGCTCATCCTTCACCGCCGGAGCTTTCAACCGCAGACCATGCGGCCCGCAGTGTTATCCGGTATTAGACCCCGTTTCCAGGGCTTGTCCCAGAGTGAAGGGCAGATTGCCCACGTGTTACTCACCCGTTCGCCACTAATCCACCCCGAAGGGCTTCATCGTTCGACTTGCATGTGTTAAGCACGCCGCCAGCGTTCGTCCTGAGCCAGGATCAAACTCTCCATGAATGTTTACCCGTAATCGGGTCGACACCACGAGAGCGGTGCGACAGGGAGGAATAGTCCCCGTCGCACACAGCGTCCTCGCTGTGTTTCTACAAAGGAACCCTGCCATCCGAAGATGGACGGGGTATCAACATATCTGGCGTTGATTTTTGGCACGCTGTTGAGTTCTCAAGGAACGGACGCTTCCTTTGTACTCACCCTCTCGGGCTTTCCTCCGGGCGCTTCCCTTCGGTCTTGCGTTTCCGACTCTATCAGACTCTTTCGTGTCCGATTCCCGGCCGGCGGGGCGCTTTCCAGTTCCACGCTTTCGCGTTTCCCTTTCCGGCGAGTCCGACTCTATCAGATCCTTTCGGGCCTGATTCCCAGTCAGCGGGAGCTGTCTTTCCGGCTGTTGGGCCGTTCCGACGAGTGAGACTTTAGCGGAATCCATGCCCCCGACCTAATCGAGGTGCGTTCCTTCGAACGCGGATTCCTCATTTCGCAAGAGCGCACGAAAAGACGCGCGACAGACGTAAAAGAGCCTGTTGCTCGCTTGAAGTGGGCCTTGCGGAATGGCTGTCCGGGGACCCGCCGTAGCAGGTGCTCACGTCGGACAACTCGGAGAACACTACGGATGGCGGTATCCGATGTCAACCCGGGGCTCCCTGGCAGTAGCCTGGGTCCCATGACTACGCGTACGTGCTTCCTTCAGTGGTGGGCCGCCTGACGGCGGCCGGCACCTACGCATGCACTCAACGGCCGCCGCCCCGGCGGCCGTTCGCGTTTCTCCCCTCCGGGAGTCCGGCCGCTGCGGCGGCGGCTCGACCAGAAGACGGAGAGCGGGATGACGCGGATCTTCAGTGGGATCAAGCCGACGGGGCATCTGACCCTGGGCAACTACCTCGGCGCGCTGCGCCGGTGGGTCGGGGTCGACCAGCATCAGTCCGACGCGCTGTTCAGCATCGTCGATCTGCATGCGCTGACCGTCGAGCACGATCCGGCGCGCGTGCGCAGACTCAGCCGGCAGTCGGCGACGCTCATGCTGGCGGCGGGGCTGGACCCGCAGCTGTGCACCGTCTTCGTCCAGAGTCATGTGGACGAGCACGCGCGTCTGTCCTACCTGCTGGAGTGCACGGCCACGGACGGCGAGCTGCGGCGCATGATCCAGTACAAGGAGAAGGGCACGCGGGCGCGCGCGGCCGGGCAGAGCGTGCGACTGTCGCTGTTGACGTATCCGGTGCTGATGGCGGCGGACATTCTCGCCTACCGGACCGACGAGGTGCCCGTCGGTGACGATCAGACACAGCATGTGGAGCTGACGCGGGATCTGGCCGTGCGGTTCAACCAGCGGTACGGGCACACGTTCACCGTGCCGCGGGCGACGCATCCGCCGGTGGCGGCGCGGGTCATGAATCTGCAGGACCCCACCTCGAAGATGGGGAAGTCGGACGAGTCGGGCCCCGGGACCGTCCACCTTCTCGACGAGGCCGACGTGGTCCGCAAGAAGATCATGCGCGCGGTCACGGACAGCGGCCGCGAGGTCGAGTACGACCGGGTGACGAGGCCCGGAATCGCGAATCTGCTGGAGATTCTGGCGGCCTGTGAAGGAGGGAACCCGAAGGACCTGGCCGGTGTATATGAGTCGTACGGAGCGCTGAAGAAGGACACGGCCGAGGCGGTGGTGGAGCTGCTGAGGCCGATCAGGGAGCGGCACGCCGAGCTCGCCGCAGATCCGGGACACATCGACAGTGTGCTGAGGAAGGGAGCCGAGCGGGCCAGGGAAATGGCCCGGCCGACGGTCGACGCCGCCTATCGGGCGATCGGTCTGCTGCCGGCCTGAGCCGCACGGATGGAGAGAGGGGCTGTCCCGCCGCCGGGGCGTCACGGCGGCGGACCGTCCCCGCTCTTTCCGGCTCGTGGGCTCAGCCGTTGCCGGAGGCCAGCTCGCGGCTGCGGTCGCGGGCCGCTTCGAGCGCGGCGATCAGTGCGGCCCGTACGCCGTGGTTCTCGAGTTCGCGGATGGCGCTGATGGTGGTGCCTGCAGGGGAGGTGACTGCTTCACGGAGTTTCACGGGGTGCTCGCCGCTGTCGCGGAGCATGACGGCGGCGCCGATGGCGGCCTGGACGATCAGGTCATGGGCTTGCGCGCGCGGCAGGCCCAGGAGGATGCCGGCGTCCGTCATCGCCTCGACGAGGAAGTAGAAATAGGCCGGGCCCGACCCGGACAGGGCGGTGGCCGCGTCCTGCTGGGACTCGGGAACCCGGAGGGTCTTGCCGACGCCGCCGAAGATCTCCTCGGTGTGCTCGACGTGCTCATGGGTGGCGTGGCTGCCGGCGGAGATGACGGACATGCCCTCGTCGACGAGGACGGGGGTGTTGGGCATGACGCGGACAACGGGGGTGCCGGCGGCGAGGCGCTCCTCGATGAAGGAGGAGGTGATACCGGCCGCGGCACTGATGACGAGCCGGTCCGAGGTGAGGTGCGGGGCGAGTTCGTCGAGGAGCTTGCCCATGTCCTGCGGCTTCACCGCCAGAATCAGGGTGTCGGCGCGCTTGGCGGCCTCGGCGTTGGAGACGGGCTCGACCCCGTAGCGCGTGCGGAGCTCTTCGGCCCGGTCGGTCCGGCGAGTGGTGACCAGCAGGTCGGCGGGGCGCCAGCCTGCGCGGATCATGCCGCTGAGCAGGGCTTCACCGATCTTGCCCGTACCAAGGACTGCGACTGTCTGGGTCATGGCTCTGTTCACCTCGCCGGTGGGGATGCGTGCGTTCACATCCTCGCACCGGGGGCGGGGTCGTGCCGGTGGCGTCCGAGGGGCGGTACGGCCGAGGCGCAGGTGGATCGTGCGCATCCGGGTGCAGTCGCCTGATGCGGCCTGGCTCTACGACCAGTTGACGATCGGTGACACGGTCGGTGCGAAGGAGAGGGAGGAGGCGAGCACCGAGGTCCGTTCAGGCGGTGCGGCGGCGCAGGGTGGCTGCGCCGAGAGCGAGGACGAGGACGGCACATCCCGCGACGACCATGATGTCGCGGAAGAAGTCGGCGGTCGCGTCGGCGTGGTGGAGGACCTCGTTCATGGCGTCGACGGCGTACGACATGGGCAGGACGTTCGAAATCGCCTCGAGTACCGGCTGCATGTTCTCGCGGGCGATGAACAGGCCGCAGAGCAGCAGCTGCGGGAAGATCACGGCCGGCATGAACTGGACCGCCTGGAACTCCGAGGCGGCGAAGGCGGAGACGAACAGGCCGAGGGCCGTGCCGAGCAGCGCATCGAGGAGTGCGACGAGCAGGAGCAGCCAGGTCGAGCCGATGACGTCGAGACCCAGGGCCCACAGCGCGAGGCCGGTGGCGAGGAGGGACTGGACGATGGCGACGAGACCGAAGGCCAGGGCGTAGCCGGCGATGAGGTCGCCCTTGCCGAGCGGCATGGCGAGCAGTCGCTCCAGGGTGCCGGAGGTGCGCTCGCGCAGGGTGGCGATGGAGGCCACCAGGAACATCGTGATGAGCGGGAAGATGCCGAGGAGCGAGGCACCGATGGAGTCGAAGGTCTGCGGGCTGCCGTCGAAGACGTAGCGCAGCAGGAAGAGCATCAAGCTCGGCACGAAGACCATCAGCGCGATGGAGCGCGGGTCGTGGCGCAGCTGGCGCAGCACGCGGGCGGCGGTGGCGAGGGTGCGGGCGGAACTCATCGGACGTTCTCCTGAAGGGCGTTGGCCTCGTCGACCAGGTGGAGGAAGGCCGCTTCGACGGTCTCGGAGCGGGTGCGTGTGCGCAGGTCGTCCGGGCTGTCCTCGGCGAGGATCTCGCCGTCGCGCATGAGCATCAGCCGGTGGCAGCGTTCGGCCTCGTCCATGACGTGGGAGGAGACGAGAAGCGTCGTGCCGTGTTCGTCGGCGAGCCGGTGGAAGAGATTCCACAGGTCGCGGCGCAGCACGGGGTCGAGGCCGACGGTCGGTTCGTCGAGGACGAGTACTTCGGGGGTGCCGAGCAGGGCGACGGCGAGGGAGACGCGGCTGCGCTGGCCGCCGGAGAGCCGGCCGGCGAGTACGTCGGTGTGGGAGACGAGGTCGACGTCGGCGATGGCGCGGGTGACGTGGTCGTGGCGGATGTCGCGGTTGCTGCGGCCGGGCAGGAGGACGGAGGCGAAGTAGTCGAGATTCTGGCGGACGGTGAGGTCGTCGTAGACGGACGGCGCCTGGGTGACATAGCCGATGCGGTTGCGCAGTGCGGGGTCGCCCGCGGGGCGGCCGAGGACCTCCAGAGTCCCGGTGACCTTGGCCTGGGTGCCGACGATCGAGCGCATCAGCGTCGATTTGCCGCAGCCCGAAGGGCCGAGGAGGCCGGTGATCCGGCCGGGGTGGACGGTGAAGTCGAGGTCGCGCAGGACTGTGCGGTCTCCTCGTACGACGGTGAGGCCGCGGGCCAGGACGGCGACGCCAGAGGAATTCATCATGCGATGAATAATGCTCCCGGGCCGACGGGGGCGTCAAGGATGCGGGGTGCGCAGATCCAGACGATGCGCATGTCCTGCCCGGTACGGCACGCGGCCGGAGACAGGTCGGCCCAGGCCCGGGGTCACGGGGATCGCCGAGGCGCGAGTGGGCCACGGCCGCATCGCCCGCCACGTACGCCCCAGGGCGGGGGGACGGAGCGCAGACCGGCGTCGCCCTCGATACGGCCCGTGCCCGGAGGCGGGCGACAGGCCGGCATCCGCCGCGAGTGCGGTGTTCGGCGCCATGGAGGCACCCGGGCGACGGCGCCCGCGTCGACGGCATCGGCGCTCTCGGCCGGGCGCCCCTTCTCGGCACGCCCCCGCGCGTCCGCAGGCCGCCGAGGACGACGCGCGGGGGCCGGGTGCGACGGTGGTTACCCGTCGCACCCGGCCTGTCGCCTCACAGACTCTCCAGGTCCAGGTGGCGCAGCTTGTCCGGATTGACGACCGCGTCGATCTCCGTGACGCGTCCCTCGTGCACGGTGAAGGCGAAGACGACGGCCTGCGCGCTCGCCGGATCGACGAAGACCAGGCCGGGGGCGCCGTTGACGTCCCGTACGAGCACACGCATCGTCTCCGGCTCGAACTCGCGGGTGATCCGCTGGGTGAACCTCGCGACCTTCTCGTCGCCGAGGATCGGCAGCCGGGCCGCCGTGACCTTGCCCCCGCCGTCCGAGCGCCATACGACCTCGGGGTCGAGGAGCTCGAGCAGCCCCTCGAAGTCCCGGCCCGTCACGGCCGCGAGGAACGCCTCGACCGTCCGGCGGTGTTCGTCGCGGTCGGCCGAACGGCGTGGGGTCTCGGCCCGGACGCGACGGCGGGCGTGCGAGGCCAGCTGCCGTACGGAGTCGGGTGTGCGCCCCACCACGTCGGCGATCTCGGGGAACGGCACGGCGAAGACGTCGTGGAGGATGAAGGCGGTGCGCTCGGCCGGTGTGAGCCGTTCCAGCACGGTGAGCAGGGCAACGCCCACGGAGTCGTCCAGCGCGACTCGGCCCTCTTGGTCATGTGGCCCTTGCGCCGCGCCGCCGCCCGCCGCGTCCGTGACCACAGGCTCGGGCAGCCAGGTACCGATGTACGACTCGCGCCGCGCCCTGGCGGAGCCCAACCGGTCGTAGCAGATACGGCTCACGACGGCCGTCAGATACGCGCGGGGGTCGTCCGCCTCGCCGTCGGGCAGCGACTGCCAGCGCAGCCAGGTCTCCTGCACCGCGTCCTCCGCGTCCGCGACGGAACCGGTGATGCGGTAGGCGATGCCCCACAGCCGGCTGCGCTGCTTCTCGAATACGGCCGGCTCGGCCATGCTCGAACCCCCTTCTCCCTGCGCGCGTGTCTCCGTGGTCGTCCCGGGCCCCTAGACCGTGGACGACGGCTCCTGCACCGTGGACGGATCGGGCGCCCGGAGTGTGACAGTGAGGTCCACGGCGTACGCCTCCTCGACGACCCCGTCCGGGAAGACTTTGAGCAGTTCGGCACGCTCCTGCTCCAGGAAGGCGGCTGCCGCCTGCTCGCCCAGCACCAGGAATGCGGAGTGGCTGCCGAGGTTGGCGAGATGGGTTTCGACATCGACCTGCCGGGTCCAGTGCACCCGGCGATCCAGACGCTCCATGCCGTCCGGCAGTTCCCTGGCGCGCCCCGGGCGGCCGTGCGCCCCACCGCTCAGGCGGCGGCGCAGCCGCTCGTCCTGGGCGGCGATCCAAGGGACGTCCGGGTCGGCGACGTTCCACCACAGTGCCAGCGCGCCGCCGGGGCGCAGCACCCGCATGGCCTCCGGCACCGAACGCTCCGGGTCGGTCCAGTGAAAGGCCTGGGCGTAGGTGATCAGATCGGCGCTCGCATCGGCGAGAGGCAGGGCGTCGCCGCTGCCCAGGACCAGCGCGACGCCGGGCAGCGAGCGGAGCAGCTGGGACGCCATACCGGGGCCGGGCTCCACGGCGGTGACATCGGCGCCGCGGTCGCGCAGCAGCCGGGTGGCGATTCCGGTGCCCGCGCCGACGTCCACGGCACGGCAGCCCTTGAGCGGGTGGCCCGTGATCTCCTCGATCGCATCGAAGAGGGCGGGCGGATAGCCGGGGCGGGCCGCGTCGTACTGGGCCGCGGCCGTGTCGAAGGAGAGCGCACGCAGCGCACGGGCCTCGCGGGAGGCGGTGTCGGGCTCCGTCATCGCCCCATCTTCACGGGGAGCGGGCTAATTGCGCCCGGACTTTCCGTTCTTCGGCCGACGGGCCGCGGGATTGCCCGAGCGGGTGCCCCGGCGCTTCTTCGCGTACTGTGCGCAAGCCGTCTCGTACTCCTCGCGACGCAGCTTCTCGCCGGGCGCCTCGGAGAGCGAGCGCAGGAAGTACGCGATCAGGGATCCGATGAAGCCGATCGCCTTGAGGCCGCGCAGCGAGTCCTCGGCGGCGGAGCCCAAGGGGCGGCGGGTGAAGCTCTCCCAGGTCTTGCGGAAGGCGATGGCGCTGCAGACCGCGAACATGACGACGACGAGCACGTTCACGAAGCTGCCGACCTTGGCGACCGCGAGGCCCTCGTACGCGAAGCGCAGCACGAAGGCGCCACCGAACGCCGCGGCCAGTGAGCCGACGGCGACGCCGGCCCGGCGCAGGCCGTAGCCCCCGTCGTGGCCGACCCAGGTCGTGCCGAAGAATCGGATGGGCTCGGGCTCCGGGCCGCCGCCGTGCCGGTTGTCAGGACTGCTGTGCTCGCTCACGGGGTCGATTATCCCCGGGGCGGCACCCTTTGCTCAGGAGCAGCGGATCGTGACGTAGCCGTCACTGCCCGTCTGGACGAAGGCGTCCGAGACGAACTGGCCGTTGCCGATGCAGTCCCAGATGTTGGTGGTGCCGTACGGCCCGGTGACGGACTCGCCCGGCTTCTGGCAGTTGATCGGGACGCTGGCGCCGATCGGCAGCACCCTGATCAGCTGGTAGTTGGTGCCCGGGCCGGTGCGCACGTTCAGCCGGACGCCCGGCGCGACCGGGTAGCGCTTGGATCCCAGCGACTCGGCCGTGCCCGCGGCATGGGTCCCGGCACCGTCGGCAGCGTTCTGTACCTCGTCAACAGCCATCGGACTCTCCCCCGTTGCGATGAGTGTGTGGCGTTCGCCGCGCAGGCTAGCAAGCCATGGCTGAACCGCACGCATCATCGACTAGGCTCCGAGCGTCGCGCGTGCGCACCATCAGACGGGGGTGGGGAGATGCCGCCGCTGCGCAGCACCGGGCCATTCCCGGAAGCGGAGCATCCGGAATATGCCGGGCAGTACCGCCTCGAGGCGGTACTGGGCACCGGGGGCATGGGCATCGTCCATCTGGCCACCTCCGCCTCCGGGTTGCGGCTCGCAGTCAAGGTCATTCATGCCGAGCATGCCTCGGACACGGAGTTCAGGGCACGTTTCCGGCAGGAGGTCGCGGCGGCCCGCCGTGTCAGCGGCGCGTTCACGGCACCGGTCGTCGACGCCGACCCCGAAGCCGAACGGCCCTGGATGGCCACGCTGTTCATCGACGGTCCGACCCTCGCCGAGCGGGTGAAGCGGAACGGACCGCTGGATGCGCAGGAGTTGCGGCGGGCGGGTGCGGGGCTCGCCGAGGCGCTGCGCGACATCCATCGCGCCGGTGTGGTGCACCGCGATCTCAAACCCAGCAATGTGCTGTTGGCGCCCGACGGCCCCAAGGTCATCGACTTCGGCATCTCCCGCCCTTCCGACAGCGATCTGCGCACGGAGACGGGCAAGCTGATCGGTACGCCGCCGTTCATGGCGCCCGAGCAGTTCCAGCGGCCGCGCGAAGTCGGACCCGCGGCCGATGTGTTCGCGCTGGGCGCGGTGCTGGTGCATGCGGCGACAGGGCGCGGCCCGTTCGGCTCGGACAGCCCGTACATCGTGGCCTACCAGGTCGTCCACAACGAGCCCCATCTCGCGGGCGTCCCCGCCGATCTCGAACCGCTGCTGCGGCGCTGCCTGGCGAAGGACCCGGCGGACCGGCCGACGCCCGACGAGGTGATGGTGGCCCTGCGGGCGTCCTCGCCCTCGACGTCGTACGACACCCAGGCCTACATACCCGTACCGCGGATGCCGGATCCGCGCGAGAGCGTGGCCGGGGCGGAGCCCGCCGGCCCGGCACCGGGCCGATCGGAGCCGCCCGAGGTACGTGAGCAGGCGAAGCCGGCGGAATCGGGGAAGTCGCGGCGCAGACGGCTCCGGTGGGCGGCTGTCGGCGCTGCCCTGGCTGTGCTGGTCACCGCCGGGATCGTCGTCCTGGGCGCCGATCCCGGCGACCGCCCGCCCGGCAACGGGCCTGCCGGCCGGCTCACGGTGCAGAAGTTCCGGCCGTGGAGCGTTGCCATGCGGGGCTCCGACGACGAGAACCGGACACCGTTCTGCACCGCGGGCGGACCCGCGCTGTTCTGCACCGCACCGGGAATCAAGGCGGCCCGCCTGCGTCCGGCCGACGGCCGGACGCTCTGGTCCGAGCCCGCCGAACCCGCGGGGCCCGCCCAGGGCACACCGCCCGTCCACGACGACGGTCTCCTGTACGTCACCTCCGGCGGCGGTCTGCTGGAGGCGCTCGACACGGAGTCCGGCAAGGTGCTCTGGGACCTCGACGTCTCCGCGTACGCGACGGTCCGGCACGCGGGCGACGTCATCCTGCTGGTGACGGACGGCGGGCTGGTGCGCGCCGTCGACGCGGGCACGGGCAAGGAGCGCTGGAGCCGTCGGCACGGCGGCCCGGGCGCCCAGTGGTTCTCGGCTCCCGGCGATGCGAAAGGGCCGGTCGTGGCCGTCACGCTGTCACGGGACGGCACCTCCACGCTGGTGCGGGCGGTGGACCCGGTGCGCGGCGGCGAGCAGTGGCAGAAGCGGCTGCCCGGGGTGCTGACCCCGGTGGGGCTCACGGACGGAACGCTGACACTGCTCGTCTCCGACAAGAACGGCTTCACCAATGCCGTCGTACGGCTCGAGACGGGCGGCGGGGAGCGGGCTGTACGCCGCATCCCGCTGTCCGCGCCGGTCGACCAGGCGCAGGCGACGGTGGCAGGGGACATCGTCCACATCAGCGGGTTCGGGGGCTCGCTCCTCGCCCTGGACACCACGCGGACCAAGAATGCCCAGCTCTGGCGGCTGGAGACCGGGGTCACCTATCTGTCGCCTCCGACCGCGGGCGGCGGCAGCGTGTTCGTGTCGGCCGGGGACGGGCGGCTGCTCGCCGTGGACGCGAGGCGCGGCAGCCTCGTGGGGCAGACCAGGCCCCGGATGGACGACGGGCGGCACACCTTCGCCTCCACGCTGGCCGCACCGGTGGTCACCGCCGCGTGGGTCTACGCCACCGCTCCGGACGGCTCCGTCTTCGCGGTCCGCACTGCGGACCCCGCCCGCTGGTGAGCCACTGAGACCTGCGGAGCCGACGATGCCCGCCGCCCTTCGGGGCCGGCGGGCATCGTCGTCGCTCAGGGGCTCAGGGTTGTCAGCCCAGCCTGGAGACGTCCCGGACGGCTCCCTTGTCGGCGCTGGTCGCCATCGCCGCGTACGCGCGCAGCGCGGCCGAGACCTTGCGCTCGCGGTTCTTCGGCGCGTACACGCCGCCCAGGGCGTCTCGGCGGGCCGCCAGCGTGGCGTCGTCGACGAGCAGTTCGATCGAGCGGCCGGGGATGTCGATGCGGATCCGGTCGCCGTCCTCGACGAGCGCGATGGTGCCGCCGGACGCGGCCTCCGGGGAGGCGTGGCCGATCGACAGGCCCGACGTACCGCCGGAGAAACGGCCGTCCGTCACCAGGGCGCAGGCCTTGCCGAGGCCGCGGCCCTTGAGGAAGGACGTCGGGTAGAGCATCTCCTGCATACCGGGGCCGCCGCGCGGACCTTCGTACCGGATGACGACGACGTCGCCCTCCTTGATCTCCTTGCGGAGGATCTTGTCTACGGCCTCGTCCTGCGACTCGCAGACGACGGCGGGGCCTTCGAAGGTCCAGATCGACTCGTCGACGCCCGCGGTCTTCACGACGCAGCCGTCCTCTGCGAGGTTGCCCCTCAGCACGGCGAGGCCGCCGTCCTTGGAGTACGCGTGCTCGAAGTCGCGGATGCAGCCGCCGGCCGCGTCCAGGTCGAGGGTCTCCCAGCGCTCGGACTGCGAGAACGCCTCGGCCGACCGCTTGCAGCCGGGTGCCGCGTGCCACAGCTCCACGGCCTCCTCGGACGGGGAGCCGCCGCGCACGTCCCACGTGCCGAGCCATTCCTTGATGCCGGGCGAGTGGACGGTGTGGACGTCCTCGTTGAGCAGGCCCGCCCGGTAGAGCTCGCCGAGGATGGCGGGGATGCCGCCGGCGCGGTGCACGTCCTCCATGTAGTACGTACCGCCGGGAGCGACGTTCGGGGCGACCTTGGCCAGGCACGGGACGCGGCGCGAGACCTCGTCGATGTCCTTCAGGTCGTAGTCCAGCTCGGCCTCCTGGGCGGCGGCGAGCAGGTGCAGGATCGTGTTGGTGGAGCCGCCCATGGCGATGTCGAGGGCCATCGCGTTCTCGAACGCGGCGCGGGTCGCGATGGAGCGCGGCAGGACGGACTCGTCGTCGCCCTCGTAGTAGCGCTTGGTGATGTCCACGACCGTGCGGGCGGCGTTCTCGTAGAGGGCGCGGCGGGCGGTGTGGGTGGCCAGCACCGAGCCGTTGCCCGGCAGGGACAGGCCGATCGCCTCGGTCAGGCAGTTCATCGAGTTGGCGGTGAACATGCCGGAACAGGAGCCGCACGTCGGGCAGGCGTTCTCCTCGATACGGAGAATGTCCTCGTCCGACACGTTCTCGTTGACCGCGTCGGCGATGGCGTTGATCAGGTCGAGCTTGCGGACGGTGCCGTCGACCAGGGTGGCCTTGCCCGCCTCCATGGGGCCACCTGAGACGAAGACCGTCGGGATGTTCAGGCGCATCGCGGCCATCAGCATGCCAGGGGTGATCTTGTCGCAGTTGGAGATGCAGATCAGCGCGTCCGCGCAGTGCGCCTCGACCATGTACTCGACCGAGTCGGCGATCAGGTCGCGCGAAGGCAGCGAGTACAGCATGCCGCCGTGGCCCATCGCGATGCCGTCGTCGACCGCGATGGTGTTGAACTCGCGCGGCACCGCGCCCGCCGCGTGGATCGCCTCGGAGACGATCCGGCCGACCGGCGCCAGGTGGGTGTGGCCCGGCACGAACTCGGTGAAGGAGTTGGCGACCGCGACGATCGGCTTGCCGATGTCCGCGCTGGCTACGCCCGAAGCCCGCATAAGGGCACGGGCGCCCGCCATGTTGCGGCCGTGGGTGACAGTGCGGGACCTCAGCTCGGGCATCGTCGCTCGCTCCTTAGACAGATGGGTCTGTGTCGAGCGTACGCCGCGGCTCCAAGATCTGGACAGCGCGTCCGAATTGCGGGACGGGCCGCTCAGCTTTCGGTCAGTGCGGCGCGCGGTCCGGTCAGGACCCTGGCCCGACCGGCGCCCTTCGCCCCGGACCGGACCGCGGGTCCGGCCCGGGGATCCGGTCCAAGCTTGATCAGGATCGGGCTTGATCAGGGTTCGGTCAGATACCGCTGGAGCGTCGGGGCCACCATCGCCACGATCTCCTCGGGATCCGCCGACGCCAGCGGCTCCACCTCGATCAGATAGCGCAGGATCGCGATCCCCACCATGTGCGACGCGGCCAGCTCCGCCCTGAACTGCGGATCCGGTACGTCCAGCTCCGCCGCCACCCGCTCCAGCAGCCGCCGCAGCACAAAGCCGCGCAGCACCTTCGCCGCCGCCTCGTGGGTGAGGGCCGAGCGGATGATGGCGAGCAGCGGCGCCCTGGTCGCCGGGTTCTCCCAGACACCGATGAAGAAGCGGGCCAGCCGCTCGCCGATGCCCTCCTTGCCCTGACCCAGGATCTGCGGGACGACCAGCGTCGGCTCGAAGGAGACCTCGATGGCGGCCGCGAAGACGTCGTCCTTCGTACCGAAGTAGTGGTGGACGAGAGCCGCGTCGACCCCGGCGGCCTTGGCGATACCACGCATGGTCGTCTTGTCGTAGCCACGCTCGGCGAACTCGGTGCGGGCCGCGTCGAGAATCCGCTCCTGCGCGCCGGGCCCTGCCGCCTGGGTACGAGCGGGCCGGCCGCGCCGGCGCGGAGCCGTGTCGTTCACCGGGACCCGCCACCCTTCGGCACCACGTGTGCGGTCATGAGCCGGGAACGTGCGACGAACTCGCCGACGCCAGGTGCAGCCGGGTGAAGGCCAGCGCCTCGGCGAGGTCGGCCTCGCGTTCGGCGGCGGACATGGCCCGCCGGGTGTTGACCTCGATGACGACATGCCCGTCGAATCCGGTACGGGCCAGCCTCTCCAGCAGTTCGGCGCACGGCTGGTCGCCCCGGCCGGGCACGAGGTGCTCGTCCTTCGCGGAGCCCTTGCCGTCCGCGAGGTGGACGTGCCCGAGCCGGTCGCCCATCCGGTCGACCATGGCCAGGGTGTCCGTACGGGACGTGGCCGTGTGCGACAGGTCGATCGTGAAGTGCCGGTAGTCCTCTTTGGTGACGTCCCAGTCGGGGGCGTAGGCGAGCATCTCGCGGTCCCGGTAGCGCCATGGATACATGTTCTCCACGGCGAACCGGACGTCCGTCTCGTTCGCCATCCGCCAGATGCCGCTCACGAAGTCGCGGGCGTACTGGCGCTGCCAGCGGAACGGGGGATGCACGACGACGGTCGACGCCCCCAGCTTCTGTGCCGCCACCTGTGCCCGCTGCAGCTTCACCCAGGGGTCCGTGGACCAGACCCGCTGGGTGATCAGCAGGCACGGCGCGTGGACGGCGTGGATCGGCACCTCGTGATAGTCGGAGAGCCGGCGCAGCGCCTCGATGTCCTGACTCACGGGGTCGGTCCACACCATGACCTCGACGCCGTCGTAACCGAGGCGCGCGGCGATCTCGAAGGCTGTCGCCGTCGACTCCGGATAGACAGAAGCCGTCGACAGGACAACCTTCGCATCCGGGATGCGCACCACTGGTTCTGCCACGGGAGACAGCCTAAGGGCCGGGACTACGACGTCGGCAGATGGTCGAGCCACCGCAGGATGACGCCTTCGCGCAGCGCCCAGGGGCAGATCTCCAGCTCCTCGGCCCCGAAGAGGTCCATCGCGCCCTCGGCGACAAGGGCTCCTGCCAGCAGCTGCCGGGCGCGGCCCGGGGACACGCCCGGCAGGCCCGCCCGCTGCTCGGCCGTCATGGCGGAGAGCTTGGGCACCCAGTCCACAAGTGACGCACGACTCAGTACGCGCTGGATGTAGAGCCCCTCCGCGGAGCGCGCCGCGCCCGCGATCCGGGCCAGCTGCTTGAAGGTCTTGGAGGTGGCGACGATGTGGTCCGGCCTGCCGAAGCGGCTGAATTCACCGACCGTCCTGGCGATCTCGGTGCGCACATGGCGGCGCAGGGACTTCACGTCCAGCGGGTCGGGCGGATCCCCGGGAAGCAGCGACGCGGTCAGCCGGCCGGCTCCGAGCGGCAGCGAGACGGCGGCGTCGGGTTCCTCGTCGATGCCGTAGGCGATCTCCAGCGAACCGCCGCCGATGTCGATGACCAGCAGCTTTCCGGCCGACCAGCCGAACCATCGGCGGGCCGCGAGAAACGTGAGCCGAGCCTCCTCCTCACCGGTGAGCACGGTCAGATCGACTCCGGTCTCCGCCTTCACCCGGGAGAGCACCGCATCCGCGTTGGTGGCCTCGCGCACCGCGGAGGTCGCGAAGGGCAGCACCTCCTCGCAGCCCTTGTCCTCAGCGGCCTGCAACGCGTCGAGGACGGTGCTGACCAGCCTGTCGACACCGTGCGGACCGATGGCGCCGCTCTCGTCGAGAAGTTCGGCGAGGCGCAGATCGGCCTTGTGCGAGTGGGCGGGCTGCGGGCGGGCGCCGGGGTGCGCGTCCACCACCAGCAGGTGAACTGTGTTCGAACCGATGTCGAGGACTCCGAGTCTCATGGACGGAACGCTACTGCGGTGGCGCGCATACGCTGGTGGCGTGCCAAAGACGAAAAAGGCGAAGCCGGGCAAAGCCACGGCCCCGAAGAAGAACCAGCACCCTGAGAAGGGCCCCGAGCAGGACGAGAAGGGCCTCGACTTCCCCCGTGCGTGGGTGGAGTTCCCTGACCCTGCGGACGACGAACAGGTCTTCCGCTGCGATCTGACGTGGCTCACCTCGCGCTGGACATGCATCTTCGGCAGCGGCTGCCAGGGAATCCAGGCCGGGCGCGCGGACGACGGCTGCTGCACGCTCGGGGCGCACTTCTCCGACGAGGAGGACGAGAAACGGGTCGCCGAGAACGTCGCACGGCTCACTCCCGAGCTGTGGGAGTTCCACGACGTGGGGACGCGGACCGGCTGGGTGCAGAAGGACGACGACGGCGAGCGGCAGACCCGCCGCTGGGAGGGCTCGTGCATCTTCCAGAACCGTCCGGGCTTCGCGGCGGGCGCCGGCTGTGCGCTGCACATCCTGGCGCTCCAGGAAGGCCGTGAGCCGCTGGAGACCAAGCCGGACGTGTGCTGGCAGCTTCCGGTGCGGCGTACGTACGACTGGATCGACCGGCCCGACGACACACGGGTGCTCCAGGTGTCGATCGGGGAGTACGACCGCCGGGGCTGGGGCCCGGGTGGTCACGACCTGCACTGGTGGTGCACGTCGGCGACCTCGGCGCACGGCGCCGGGGAGCCGGTGTACGTGACCTACCGCCCGGAGCTGACGGAGCTGATGGGCAAGGACGCGTACGACGTGCTGGTGGAGCTGTGCGAGGCGCGCCTGGCCTCCTCGCTGCCGCTGGTGGCGCCGCACCCGGCGGATCCGGCGGACCGCTGACGGTTCGGTTCGCGGGCCACGGTCCCGTCAGTTCGCGGGCGGCGGTCCCTGGTCCGGCGTCCCGGGCTCCGTCGGCGGGCTCGGGTCCGGGTCCGACGGGTCGGGGGCGGGCGAGGACGGTGGCGGGCCCGACGGCTCGCTCGGCGTCGGCTCCGGCTCCTGTGAGGCCGGCGGAGGGCTGGACGGGGGCGTCGGGTCGGGGCCGGGCGGGGTGGGCGGCGGGTTCGTGGCTCCTTGGCCGCGAACGGCGACCACCGCGCCGGACGGGTCGACGCCGATGTGCGCGAGCCAGCGGCCCGAGGGCTCGCGGTCGTGGTCGACGACGACGTACAGCGTGATCGTTTCGCCAGGGTGGAGCGTGCCGTAGGAACGGCTCGCGTAGAGCCACGACGCGTCCGTCCAGACCGACCAGCTGACCGGGGAGCCGCCGGACGCGGTCAGTGTGATGCGGGTGCTGTCACCGGCCGGCCGTGCCTCGACGGACAGCCTGCCGGGGGCCGGCTGCCCGGGAGAGGTCGGCGGCGGGGGCGTCCCGGCGCTGATCACCTCGACCGAGACGTCCGGTGACCTGCGGCCGGCCGAGAACCGCGGGTCGGGCTCGGCGCTGGCGTTCCCCGCGTACTCGTAGTGGTCGTACGGATCGCTCTCCATGCCGCCCGCCGCGTCCGGGTCGCCGGCGCTGATGACGGGCCCTTCATGTGCCTCGCCGGTCAGCGGCGCGCCCCGGTAGGCGGCCCAGAGCGCCAGCACCGGTGCCGCCACGACCGCGGCCACGACGGTCGTGGTCACCGCACGCGCCCGCAGCCGGTCCCGCCGCGCCGCATGGTCCTTGGGGTCGAGCGGGAAGCCGCCGGGCCCGAAGCGCGGCCCGCCCGAACGGCCCCGCGGTACATGCAGCATCGCCATGTACGCGGCGGTCCGGCCCGCCTCGACCAGGGGCAGCGTGGCCGGGGCGGCGGCCGAGCCGGGCCACGGCCCGACCGCGCCCGCGCGCTCGGCTGCACGGCGGCAACGCGGGCAGTCGTCGACGTGGCGTACGAGTTCCCGGCGCAGGGTCGCGGACAGCAGCACCTGATGGTCGCCGGTGAGCCCCGCCACGGACGGGCAGTCGCCGGTCTCCACGACGGCCAGGGCGGCCCGGGTGCGCTCCACCTCGCAGGCCGCGCCGGCGAGCAGGTCGCGTGCCGATTCCACGTCCATGCCGAGGACGGACGCGACCTCGCGGGCGGCGAGGCCGTGGCGGACGGCCAGTTCGAGTGCCTCGCGCTGTTCGGGGGTGGTGCCGGCGGCTTCCGGCCAGGCCAGCAGCGCGAGTTCGGTGCGACGGCGCTCGGCGGTGTGCGGCGGGACGCCGGGCGCGGTGGTCGCCGGGTCGGGGGCAGCAGGACGGCCGCTGTGCGCGCCCTGCCGCTTGCGCCGCTGTTCGGCCATCCGGCGGCGGCAGGCCCAGCGGGCGAGCGCGTACAGCCATGCCTTCCGCTCGGCCTCGCCCCGGGGGCAGCGGCTGTGCTGGCGCTCGGCGACGGCGAGCACATCGCCGAGGACGGAGGTGGCCGCGTCGTGGTCGCACAGTACGGACAGGCAGTAGGTGAACAGGCCGTCCAGGTACGGCTCGTAACGGGCGGGCGGGCGTCCGGAAGCGGTACGGGACGTGCGCCGGTGCGCCCGGTGTGCGCCGGTGGAGTGCGTCGGGGGTTCCAGCCTGCTGCTCGTCACCCGGCGACCGTAGGCGCAGGGCCGTATCCCGTTCGCACCCCTTGAACACTTTTAATCCCTACGGGTGAACGTTTCCTCCGGTGCGGGGCAGGAACGCGGAATTCCGCCGCCGCGGGGTGACGGGGCCGAGCTCGCTGCCGACGGTCTCCCGGGCGCGGGACCGATGAGTTCCGCGGCACCAAGGGGTCAACTCTTCATGAGCAATGTCATCTCGGGGATGTCGATGTCCCTGGACGGGTTCGTCACCGGGCCTGGGGACACCCGTGCGAACCCGCTGGGCCTGGGCGGCGAGCGGCTGCACCGGTGGCTGTGCGACATGACGGAGTCGGACGAGCAGGTACTCGGCGACATGGTGCGCAATGTCGGGGCCGTCGTCATGGGCCGGCACTCGTACGACGTGTGCGAGGGCGAGGGGGGCTGGGGCGACGGCGGGCCGGTCGGCAAGGTGCCGTGCTTCGTCCTCACCCACCGTCCGCCGGATCCCGGGGACGTGGCCGCCCCGGACGTGTTCACCTTCGTCGCGGACGGTATCGAGGCAGCCGTCCGGCAGGCGAAGGCAGCCGCCGGGGCTCTGGACGTCGGTGTGCACGGCGCGAGCGTCGCCCGGCAGGCGCTGAACGCGGGCCTCCTCGACGAGATCCACACCACCTTGGTGCCGGTCCTGCTCGGCTCCGGAAAGCGGCTGTTCGACGGCGTCGACGGGCCGGTGGAACTGCGCCGGACCTGGTCGGTCCAGTCCGCGGACGTCACACATCTGCGCTTCGTGGTCCTGCGCTGAAGCCCGCTCCGGCGGCCGGGCGGCTGCGCTGTCCGTGGGCACCGCTACGGTTTGCGCATGGCTGCCCGTACGAAATCCGCGAAGGACCGGCCGTCCTACCGCTGCACCGAATGCGGCTGGACGACCGCCAAGTGGCTCGGCCGCTGCCCCGAGTGCCAGGCCTGGGGGACGGTCGAGGAGTACGGCGCACCCGCCGTGCGCACCACTGCCGCGGGGCGCGTCTCCACCGCCGCGCTGCCCATCGGCCAGGTCGACGGCCGCCAGGCGACCGCGCGCTCCACCGGTGTGGACGAGCTCGACCGCGTGCTCGGCGGCGGACTGGTGCCGGGCGCCGTCGTGCTGCTCGCGGGCGAGCCCGGTGTCGGCAAGTCCACGCTGCTGCTCGATGTCGCGGCCAAGGCTGCGAGCGAGGCCCACCGCACGCTGTATGTGACGGGCGAGGAGTCAGCGAGCCAGGTCCGGCTGCGCGCCGACCGGATCAAGGCCCTGCACGACCACCTGTATCTCGCCGCCGAGACCGATCTGTCCGCGGTGCTCGGCCACTTGGACGCGGTCAAGCCGTCCCTGCTCGTCCTCGACTCCGTGCAGACGGTCGCGTCCCCCGAGATCGACGGCGCCCCGGGCGGCATGGCCCAGGTCCGCGAGGTCGCCGGAGCCCTGATCCGTGCTTCCAAGGAGCGCGGCATGTCCACGCTGCTGGTCGGTCATGTCACCAAGGACGGTGCGATCGCCGGGCCGCGGCTGCTGGAGCACCTGGTCGATGTGGTGCTCTCCTTCGAGGGCGACCGGCACGCCCGGCTGCGGCTGGTCCGCGGCGTCAAGAACCGCTACGGGGCGACCGACGAGGTCGGCTGCTTCGAGCTGCACGACGAGGGGATCACCGGCCTCGCCGACCCGTCCGGGCTCTTCCTCACCCGCCGCGACGAGCCCGTCCCCGGCACCTGCCTGACGGTCACGCTCGAAGGCCGCCGCCCGCTCGTGGCCGAGGTGCAGGCACTGACCGTGGACTCCCAGATCCCCTCGCCCCGGCGCACCACCTCCGGCCTGGAGACCTCGCGCGTGTCGATGATGCTCGCCGTG
Source organism: Streptomyces sp. NBC_00390 (assembly GCF_036057275.1). Classification (NCBI taxonomy): domain Bacteria; kingdom Bacillati; phylum Actinomycetota; class Actinomycetes; order Kitasatosporales; family Streptomycetaceae; genus Streptomyces; species Streptomyces sp. NBC_00390. Next base: position 3,741,570 of record NZ_CP107945.1, read on the forward strand.
CTCGAGCAGCGCGGGCGGATCAGCGCGCTCGGCAAGCGAGACATCTACAGCGCGACGGTCGGCGGAGTGAAGCTCTCCGAGCCCGCGGCCGACCTCGCCATCGCGCTCGCCCTGGCGTCGGCCGCCAGCGACACCCCACTGCCGAAGAACCTCGTCGCGATCGGCGAGGTGGGCCTTGCGGGCGAGGTCAGACGGGTCACGGGCGTCCAGCGCCGGCTCGCCGAGGCACACCGGCTCGGCTTCACCCACGCGCTGGTCCCGTCCGATCCGGGCAAGGTTCCGTCCGGTATGAAGGTCACGGAAGTAGCGGACATGGGGGACGCGCTGCGGGTGCTCCCGCGGGGGCGGCAGCAGGGCTCGGGCGGGGCCGGACGCAGAGAGCGGGCAGAGGCCCCACGGGAGGACGAGGCGCGCCGGTAGACTTTGCCCTGGTCTCCGCCCACCCGTACGAGCCGGAGGAGTGCAGTGGCAGCCAAGGACGGGGCAACAGCACCCGGGAAGTCCGGCTCAGGCACGGGCAACGAAGCGCTGATCCGCGCCGCTCTGAGCGCGGTCGCCCCGGGCACCGCACTGCGCGACGGCCTGGAACGCATCCTCCGGGGAAACACCGGAGGTCTGATCGTTCTCGGCATGGACAAGTCGGTCGAGTCGATGTGTACCGGCGGCTTCGTGCTGGACGTGGAGTTCACCGCGACCCGGCTGCGCGAGCTGTGCAAGCTGGACGGAGCGCTCATCCTCGACAAGGACATCTCCAAGATCCACCGGGCCGGTGTGCAGCTGGTCCCGGACGCGTCCATCCCTACCGAGGAGACCGGCACCCGCCACCGCACCGCGGACCGGGTCTCGCGTCAGTGCGGGTTCCCCGTGGTGTCGGTGTCGCAGTCGATGCGGCTGATCGCGCTGTACGTGGACGGCGAGCGCCGGGTGCTGGAGGAGTCGGCCGCGATCCTGTCCCGCGCCAACCAGGCACTGGCGACCCTGGAGCGCTACAAGCTCCGTCTGGACGAGGTGGCCGGCACCCTCTCGGCCCTGGAGATCGAGGACCTGGTCACCGTCCGGGACGTCGGGGCCGTGGCGCAGCGCCTGGAGATGGTGCGCCGTATCGCCACCGAGATCGCCGAGTACGTGGTGGAGCTGGGCACCGACGGCCGCCTTCTCTCGCTCCAGCTGGACGAGTTGATCGCGGGTGTGGAGCCGGAGCGCGATCTGGTGGTGCGCGACTACGTGCCGGAGCCGACCTCCCCCAGGGCTGTGCCCGGGAGGGGCCCCCAGCGCTCGCGCACGGTCGACGAGGCGCTCGCCGAGCTGGACGCGCTGACCCACACCGAACTGCTCGAACTGCCCGTCGTGGCCAGGGCGCTGGGCTACAGCGGCTCTCCTGAGACGCTCGACTCCGCGGTCTCGCCGCGTGGCCACCGGCTGCTGGCCAAGGTGCCCCGGCTGCCCGGCGCCATCATCGAGCGGCTGGTGGAGCACTTCGGCGGACTGCAGAAGCTGCTCGCGGCAAGCGTGGACGATCTGCAGGCCGTGGACGGCGTCGGCGAGGCTCGGGCCCGCAGCGTACGGGAGGGGCTGTCGCGGCTCGCCGAGTCGTCGATCCTGGAGCGCTACGTCTGACACCGTATGCGCGAGGGGGCTTCAGGACCCGGTCCTGAAGCCCCCTCGCGCATGGTGGTCGGCTCAGTCCTTCTCCAGACGGAACGATGCCGGCAGCACCTTCACGCCCGGGAACGTCACCTCGACCAGGTAGGTGCCCGGCCCTGCCGACCCGGGGGACGGGGTCGCGCACTGCGGCTCGCTCCGCTTGCGGTCCCACTCCACGGTGTGCGTGATCGTCCCCTTCGGGGGAACCCGCAGCAGTCGGCCGGAAGAGGTACGCGGGCAGTCTCCGGAGGCCCAGACGTCCTCGTCGTCGCTGCCGGTGACCTTGAAGACCGCCGCCTTCGGCCCGAAGTCCGCCTTGCACGCCGTGGCCGACGAGTTGGTCACGACGAGCTGGAAGACAGGCTTCTCATCGGGGGCGTACGAGACCTCGACGCTGCGCAGCGTCAACTTCAGCGCGCTCGGGGCGCAGTCGGGCAGGCTGGAGCCGGCCGGGACCTGCTGGCCGCCCGAACCGCCGCCGCCCGCACCAGCGGTGCCGTTGCCGCCGTTCGTGCCGTCCGTACCGCCGTCGGTACCGCTGGAGGCGTCGCCTGTGCCGTCACCGTTCGATCCGTCCGAATCCCCCGACTCGTCGCGGCCGCCCGGCTGTTCACTGATCGCGGGTCCGGACTGGTCGGGCCCGGGCGTGATGGTGGGCGCGGGCCGCGGGTCGCGGTCGCCCGACTTGCCGCTCGTGTTCCCGGTGTCTCCCCCGGAATTGAAGGCCCATACGATCAGCACAACGAGCAGTGCCGTCAACGACAGCGCGACAGCCCTCCGTCGCCAGTAGATGGAGGAGGGGAGCGGCCCGATCGGATTGCGCAGAGATCCCACGGAGCGAACTCTACGAGAGAACCGGGCCAACTCCGGCCCCACCCGCCGCCCTCGTCGACAAGTTCTGCCGATCATCATCCCAGTCGATCACCGGCGGTCGATGCCGACCCGTGGCACATCCCCGCCGCTCTCTTCACGGTCGCCGCCGACCGGTCGCTACGGGTGACCGACGGGCCGCGAATGGCACGCTGCGTCACCGCCGGACCCGGCCGCGTCCGATGTCCGAACAGCCGGGGCCGCCCCGCTCACGGAGCGTATGCACCACCCCGTCGCCCGGACGTGCCAGGATCGATGTGCCATGACTGCCACTCACACATCACAGACGTCCGACGCCCTCGCACCGGCCTCCCTGCACACGCCTGTCATCGCGTGGTTCGACCAGCACGCCCGCGACCTGCCCTGGCGTCGCCCCGAGGCCGGCGCCTGGGGCGTGATGGTCAGCGAGTTCATGCTGCAGCAGACCCCGGTCAGCCGCGTGCTCCCCGTGTACGAACAGTGGCTCGCCCGCTGGCCGCGCCCCGCCGACCTCGCTGCGGAGGCGCCCGGCGAGGCGGTCCGCGCCTGGGGCCGGCTCGGCTATCCACGGCGAGCCCTGCGGCTGCACGGGGCCGCACAGGCGATAACGGAGCGGCACGGCGGCGACGTACCCAGCGACCATGCGCAGCTGCTGGCGCTGCCGGGCATCGGCGAGTACACCGCGGCGGCGGTGGCCTCCTTCGCGTACGGACAGCGGCACGCGGTCCTGGACACCAACGTCCGGCGGGTCTTCGCCCGTGCCGCGAGCGGCATCCAGTACCCGCCGAACGCGACGACGGCCGCCGAGCGCAGGCTGGCCCGCGAGCTGCTCCCCGAGGACGAGGCGACCGCGGCACGGTGGGCGGCGGCGTCGATGGAGCTCGGGGCTCTGGTGTGCACCGCGAAGAACGAGGACTGCGCGCGCTGTCCCATCTCCGCGCGCTGTGCGTGGCGGCTGGCCGGGAAGCCCGCGCACGAGGGTCCGGCGCGCCGCGGCCAGACATACGCGGGAACGGACCGCCAGGTGCGCGGCAAGCTGCTGGCGGTGCTCCGCGAGGCGGTGGTGCCGGTGCCTCAGTCCGCACTGGACACGGTGTGGCACGAGCCGGTGCAGCGGGCGCGCGCCCTGGACGGACTGGTCGCCGACGGGCTGGTCGAGCCCTTGGAAGGTGGTCTGTACCGGCTCCCGCACAGTTGAGCGTTCATCTCTACCCCTGACCAACCCCACCCGAAACCTGTCCTGTTACACAACCGATGGATAGCCGTGCGCCGTCCGACGGCTGCTTCGCACAGTTCGGTGACAACGCCTCCGTAGCTTCTTGTGACGCAAGGAGTTTGCGGTGTTGGTCACGGGGCGGAGGCGGTTGGAATGGCGCACGGCGAGGTGCTCGCGTTCGAGGAGTACGTACGCACACGGCAGGAGGCGCTGTTGCGCTGCGCCCGGCGTCTGGTCCCCGATCCGATCGACGCGCAGGACCTGCTCCAGACCGCGCTGGTGCGCACCTACCACCGCTGGGACGGAATAGCGGACAAGTCGCTTGCGGACGCGTACCTTCGGCGCGTGATGATCAATACGCGCACCGAGTGGTGGCGTGCCCGCAAGCTCGACGAGGTCCCGACCGAGCAGCTGCCCGACGCGAGCGTCGAGGACGGCAGCGAGCAGCGGGCCGACCGTGCCCTGCTGATGGATGTGCTGAAGGTGCTGGCACCCAAGCAGCGCAGTGTGGTGGTCCTGCGACACTGGGAGCAGATGAGCACCGAGGAGACCGCCGCCGCACTGGGGATGTCGGCCGGTACGGTGAAGAGCACGCTGCACCGGGCCCTGGCCCGGCTCCGCCAGGAGCTGGAGAGCCGGGATCTTCAGGCGCGTGCACAGGAGCGCGGGGAGCTGCGGCGGATTGATGAGCGATGGGGGCAGGAGCGTTGCGCGGCCTGACTGACGGAGCCGGAAGCGGCGGGAGGACCCTGGCGACAAGCGGTGCGGCGACGGCCGGGCTCGTCGCCGCGGCCCTGTTCGCGGCCGGCTGTTCCACCGGGGGCACCGGTGTGCAGGACGAAGGGGTGGTGCCCTCCTCGGCCGCCGCGAAGGCCACCCCGTCCCCGCTCGGGCCTCCCGGCGGTAAGGACGAGTTCACCGGGGCCGTCGACGCGGTGCAGTTGCTCAAGAACGACCCGAAGGTCAGCGCCCGCGTCAAGGCCGATCTGCAGCGGTGCGCAGGGGACCAGTTCCCCGTGGACACGTCGTACGGGGTGATCACCGCAGGCACCGCGCCCGATGTCGTCATCAACGTCATGACCTGCGGCGATGCCGTCGGCATGGGGACCTACGTCTATCGCGGCACCGGCAAGACGTACGAGAACGTCTTCATCCTCGAGGAGCCGTCCGTCTACGCGGTGATCGACCGCGGCGACCTGGTGGTGACCCGGCAGGTGTACGACAAGGGCGACCCGGTCGCCGACCCGTCCGCCGAGGAAGTGACCACCTACCGCTGGTCGGCGGGCAAGTTCACCCGGCAGTTCTGGGTGCGCAACGAATTCAGCAGATCGGTCGGTGAGGGAGAGGAACTCCCCACCGACCTTCCCCTACCGAGTGAGAACTGAGAGCAGCCGCGTGGCCGAGACCCATGTCCTGTTCGTCGAGGACGACGACGTCATCCGCGAGGCCACCCAGCTGGCGCTGGAGCGCGACGGCTTCGTGGTGACCGCCATGCCCGACGGGCTCCAGGGCCTGGAGGCGTTCCGGACCGACCGGCCGGACATCGCGCTGCTCGATGTGATGGTGCCCGGCCTGGACGGGGTGAGCCTGTGCCGCCGGATCCGGGACGAGTCGACCGTGCCCGTGATCATGCTGTCCGCGCGCGCCGACTCGATCGATGTCGTCCTCGGCCTGGAGGCGGGGGCCGACGACTATGTCACCAAGCCGTTCGACGGTGCGGTGCTCGTGGCCAGGATCCGCGCCGTACTGCGCCGCTTCGGGCACGCGGGCGGGCCGGCCCCGGGCGAAGCAGCGCGTGCCGAGGCGGACCAGCAGGGCACGCTGGCCTTCGGCGATCTGGAGATCGACACCGAGGGCATGGAGGTGCGCAAGGCGGGTGAGCCGGTGGCGCTGACGCCGACGGAGATGCGGCTGCTGCTGGAGTTCTCGTCCGCGCCCGGCACGGTGCTCTCCCGCGACAAGCTGCTGGAACGCGTCTGGGACTACGGCTGGGGCGGCGACACCCGGGTCGTGGACGTTCATGTCCAGCGCCTGCGCATCAAGATCGGCCAGGACCGGATCGAGACGGTCCGCGGTTTCGGCTACAAATTCAAGGCATGAGGCGCCGCCGATGAGACGCATGGCTCTGCGCACCGGCGTCCGCTGGAAGATCAGTGTGGCGATCGCGGCCGTCGGCGCGCTGATCGCCATGACGCTGAGCCTGGTCGTGCACAACGCGGCCCGTGTCTCGATGCTGGACAACGCCCGCGATGTGCAGATGGACCGGGTCCTGCTCGCCGAGCGCTGGTACGAGACGTCCAAGAACAAGGACCCGCGCTTCAACAGCAAGATCAACGATCCCGCGGTACCCGAGGAACTCCAGCGGCTGATGCTGGAGAACCGGCGCGGCACCTACGTGGACGAGGGCCGAGACCGGAGCCCCGAGATCTGGGCGGCCGTGCCGCTGGCCAACGGCGATGTGCTCTCGCTGCACAGTCAGTTCGGCGGCAACAGCGCCACTGTCATGAAGGACCTCGACCGGGCGCTGATCATCGGCTCACTCTCGGTGGTGCTCGGCGGCTCCGCGCTCGGCGTGCTGATCGGCGGCCAGCTCTCGCGGCGGCTGCGCAAGGCCGCGGCGGCGGCCGGCAAGGTCGCCCAGGGCAACACCGAGGTACGGGTCAGGGACGCCATCGGCGGCGTCGTACGCGACGAGACCGACGATCTGGCCCGCGCGGTCGACCGGCTGACCGACGCGCTCAACGAGCGCATCGAAGCGGAGCGCCGGGTCACCGCGGACATCGCGCACGAGTTGCGCACTCCTGTGACCGGGCTGCTCACGGCGGCGGAGCTGCTGCCGCCGGGGCGTCCCACCGAGCTGGTGCGGGACCGGGCGCAGGCGATGCGCACGCTGGTCGAGGACGTGCTGGAGGTGGCCCGGCTCGACGGTGCGTCGGAGCGGGCGGAGCTGCAGGAGATCCAGCTGGGGGACTTCGTCCGGCGCCGGATCGCCAGACTCGACGCCGCGGTGTCGGTCCAGGTCGTGCACGAGTCCTGGGTCAACACCGACCCCCGGCGTCTCGAGCGGATACTGCTGAATCTGCTGACCAACGCCGCCAAGTACGGCAGGGCGCCGGTGGAGGTCACCGTCGAGGGGCGCGTGGTGCGGGTGCGGGACCACGGGCCGGGGTTCCCGGAGGCCCTGCTGCGCGAGGGGCCCAGCCGGTTCCGTACGGGGGCCAGTGACCGGGCCGGTACGGGGCACGGGCTCGGGCTGACGATCGCGGCGGGGCAGGCGCGGGTGCTCGGGGCCCGGCTGACGTTCCGCAATGCCGCACCCACGGGGGCGACGCCGCTGGGAGCGTCCGGCGGCGCGATCGCCGTGCTGTGGCTGCCCGAGCATGCGCCCACCAACTCCGGCAGCTTCCCGATGATGCCGGCCGACTGACGTACAGGGACCGGCCGGCGCAAGGCAAAGGCGAGCGGCGGCCGGGTCGGGGGCCCGGCCACCGCTCGGCCGCTGCACGGCGGGGAGTTCCGGCGGGAGGCTCCCCGGTCAGACGCTCGCGGCGGCCTTGTCCTCGGTCGGCTCGTCCGCGGCGGGTGAGGGGCCCGTCCCGCGCAGCGGCACCTCCTTGACGAAGAAGGCGGCGATGAAGCCGATCACCGCGACGGCGGCGCCGAGCAGGAAGGCGGCGTGCGTACCGGACGCGACGGCGAACTCGTACGCCTCCCGGACCGGCTCGGGCAGCTTCGCCAGGCTCGCGGCGTCCAGCTGCGCGGAGCCCGCGGTCGCCTGTCCCCCGCCGCGCGCTGCCATCTCGTCCTGGACCCGGCCGGTGAACAGGGCGCCCATGATGGCGACGCCGAAGGAGCTGCCGAGCGTACGGAAGAGGGTGGCCGACGACGAGGCGACGCCCATGTCCTTCAGCTCGACGCTGTTCTGTGCGACGAGCATGGTGACCTGCATCAGGAAGCCCATGCCCGCGCCGAGCACAGCCATGTAGATCCCGGAGGTCAGCCGCGAGGTCCCGGTGTCCATCTGGGCGAGCAGGAAGAGTCCGGCCACGATCAGACCGGCGCCCACGATGGGGAAGATCCGGTACCTGCCGGTGCTGGTGGTGACCCGGCCCGCGTACATCGACACGACCAGCATCGACATCAGCATGGGCAGCAGGAGCAGTCCGGAGTTGGTGGCCGACGCGCCCTGCACGGACTGCTGGAACAGCGGCAGGAAGAGCACGGCACCGAACATCACGAAGCCGGCGAGGAAGCCGATCACGGACATGAGCGAGAAGTTGCGGCTGCGGAAGATGTGCAGCGGCATCAGGGGCTCGGCCGCCCGGCGCTCGACGAAGAGGAAGCCGGTGAGCGACGCCACGCCGATGGCGGTCAGCTCCATGATCACGGCGGAGTCCCAGGCGTACTCCGTTCCGCCCCAGGTGGTGACCAGCACGATCGCGGTGATGCCCACGGTCAGCAGCGCGGCGCCGAGGTAGTCGACGTGCCTGGTCGCCTTCTCCTTCCTGGGCAGGTGCAGGACGGTCGTGATCATGGCAAGCGCGACCGCGCCGAGCGGCAGGTTGATGTAGAAGCTCCAGCGCCAGCCCCAGTGGTCGGTGATGCTGCCGCCGACCAGCGGTCCGCCGATCATGGCGACGGCCATGACGGCCGCCATCATGCCCTGGTACCTGCCCCGTTCACGCGGCGGCACCAGGTCACCGATGATCGCCATCACGCCGACCATCAGGCCGCCGGCGCCGAGGCCCTGCACGGCGCGGAAGCCGATCAGCTGCCCCATGTCCTGGGCCATGCCGCTGAGCGCCGAACCGATCAGGAAGATGACGATCGAGATGAGGAAGATGCCCTTGCGGCCGTACATGTCGCCGAGCTTGCCCCAGATCGGCGTGGAGGCGGCGGTGGCCAGGGTGTAGGCGGTGACCACCCAGGACAGATGCTCGAGGCCGCCGAGCTCGCCGACGATGGTCGGCATCGCGGTGCCGACGATCATGTTGTCGAGCATGGCGAGCAGCATCGCGATCATGAGCGCCAGGACGACGACGCGCACGCTGCGCGGCTCCGGCAGGCTCCCGGCCACCGGCTGCGACTGCGTGTCCCCGTCCGGGACGGCGTCCGCCGCCACGCTGGACCCTTTCCGGCCTCTTGCTATACCCATCGCCGTCCCCACTCCCCGACACTTACTTGCCGCCCGGCTAGTTGACTAGACTCGGGGACGGTAGACCGGTCACTAGCCGGGCGTCAAGTAAGTTTCGCGGGACCGGGGAGTGGGAGCAGCATGACCAGCACACCGCAGCCACGACGGGGCGACACGCGCCAGCGCATCCAGGACGTCGCACTGGAGCTTTTCGCCGAGCAGGGTTACGAGAAGACGTCGCTGCGCGAGATCGCCGCGGCCCTCGATGTCACCAAGGCGGCGCTGTACTACCACTTCAAGACCAAGGAAGACATCCTGATCAGCCTCTTCCAGGACCTGACCAGGCCGATCGACGAACTGATCGAGTGGGGGCGGACCCAGCCGCACACCCTGGAGACCAAGAAGGACGTGCTGCGCCGCTACAACGCGGCGCTGAACGACGCCGCCCCGCTCTTCCGCTTCATGCAGGAGAACCAGGCGACGGTGCGGGAGCTGAGCATCGGCGAGTCCTTCAAGGACCGCATGATCGCGATGCTCGCTCTGCTGAGGGACCCGGACGCGGAACTGATCGACCAGGTCCGCTGCATCACGGGGCTCTTCACGCTGCACGCGGCCATGTTCGCCCTGAAAGACGTCGAGGGCGACCCCGAGGAGAAGCGCGAAGCCGTTCTCGAAGTCGCCCTGGACCTGATCACCCAGGCCCATCACGCCTGACCGCCCGGGCGAACGTCAGATGGCGTCGCACGCTGTGTGCGACGCCATCCCGTGTGTGCATGCCGGAGCTGAGCCCGTACGTCAGATCTGGACGCCGGCGGAGCGCAGGAAGGCCATCGGGTTCAGGGCCGAGCCGTAGTTCGGGGTGGTACGGATCTCGAAGTGCAGGTGCGGGCCGGACGAGTTGCCGGTGTTGCCGGACTTGGCTATGAGCTGGCCGGCCTTCACCTGAGCACCCACACCGACGTTGACCGCCGACAGGTGGGCGTACTGCGAGTACTTGCCGTTGCCGTGCTTGATCACGATGGCGTTGCCGTACGCGGGGCCGTCGCCGCCACCGTTCGGGCCGGCCTTGACGACGGTGCCGGAACCGGCGGCCTTGACCGGGGTGCCGACCGGAACGGCGAAGTCCTGGCCGGAGTGCTTGTGGGACCACATGGCGCCACCCTGGTTGTAGCTCGCGGTCAGGGTGTACTTGCTGACCGGCTTCACCCAGGCCGCCGACTTCTTGGCGGTCTTGCCCTTCTTGGCCTGGACGGCGGCCTTCGCCACCGCAGCCTTCTTCACGGCGGCCTGCTTGGCGGCAGCGGCCTTGGCCTGAGCCTGGGCCTGGGCGGCGACAGCAGCGGCGGGGGTCATGGTGGCCGCCGTACCCGCATTTGCGGAGGCGACACCCGCGCCCGCTCCGACGACCATCACGGCGCCCATGCCGGTGGCGACGACGGCGCCACGGGTACGGAAGACGGACGGGCGGAGACGGTTGATCACGGTGCGCTTCGACATACGGGAGAACCTCCGGGCATTCGTGGACCCGGCGCTCTCACCGGGCTGGCCACACATTGGTAACCCGCACTCCCAACCCGACTCAAACCCCCCATCTACGACATCTCGTCGTAGTGAGACTTGCGGGAATCCGACCCTTGACACCCCATTTGCCCCTTTTGCTCCGATTCAGAAAGAGGCTGAAATACGGACACTCGGGGTGGTTTAGCCTCACATCCGACCAGTACAGAGGAGCTGGCCGCCCGGGCTCGACCGGGGTCGGAGGGCAGGGGGTCGAAGGTCCCGGCGCGGGGCGCCACGAAGGTCCCGGCCAAGGGCGCCGAGCAGGCACTATCCCGATTAGTAGGCCCTGAAACCCCTGTGCGCCTTGTCACGGGCGGGCCGGTCCGGTTGTGCAGCAGGTCACTGTCCACCGGCCCGCTCTTGTGCCCCAGGTCACCCAACTCGCAGGCATGAGGCGGCGAAAGGCCTGTGCTCCAGGTCACGCGGCCTGCCCGGCTTCCGGCGCCCGTGCCGCTCTCCGTGCCCGGCCGGACACGGCGTGCGCACGTTCTTCCCGCGCGCCCACCCGTCCGGGATGCTCCTGAGCCATGAGGAGACCCGTGATTCGTCCGAACCACCGTTCTCGGCGCCGCGGTTGGATCTGGCCCCTGGCCGTCGCGCTCGCCTGCACGCTCACCTGGAGCTCACCCGCCGGGGCCGGCCCCTCCGACAGCGGCCTCAAGGGCGCGATCGACAAGATCCTGGCCGACCCCCGGATGGACGGCGCGGCCAGTGGCGTCGTCGTCGCCGACGCCACCACCGGGGAGCGCCTCTACCAGCGGAACGGGGCCGACCGCCTGATGCCCGCCTCCAACACCAAACTGGCGACGTCCGCCGCCGCCATGGCGCTGCTCGGCCCCGAGCACCGCTACACCACCGACGTCCTGACCACCGGCCGCCGCCACGGCTCCACACTCGTCGGCGACCTCTACCTGCGCGGCAGCGGCGACCCGACCATGCTCGCGGCGGACTACGACCGACTCGCGGCCGACCTCGCCTCGTCCGGCATCACACGCGTCACCGGCCGCCTCGTCGCCGACGACACCCTCTTCGACACCCAGCGGCTGGGCCGCTCCTGGGCCGCCGACGACGAGTCCGCGTACTACTCCGCCCAGATCTCGGCGCTCACCGTCGCGCCCGACACCGACTACGACGCCGGAACCGTGGTGGTCGAGGCGACACCCGGTGAGCGGCCGGGCGAACGGCCCTCCGTCAAGCTCACCCCGCCCACCGACCACGTACGCCTCGACATCCGCGGCACCACCGTCCCCGCAGGCCAGGCCGACACCCTCACGGTCGAACGGCAGCACGGCACGAACACGATCACCATCAGCGGGAACGTCCCCGTCGGCGGGGACGCCACCAAGGAGTGGATCGCCGTCTGGGAGCCGACCGGCTACGCGGCCGCCGTGTTCTCGGACGCCCTCGCCGCCCACGGCGTACGGATCTTCGGCGGTCCGCGCCTGGGACTGCCCACCCCGCCCGGGGCCAGGTCGCTCGCCGCACACCGCTCCATGCCGCTCAAGGAGCTGATGCTGCCGTTCATGAAGCTGTCCAACAACATGCACGCCGAGGCGCTGACCAAGACCATCGGCCACAGGACCTCGGGGCGCGGCACGTGGGCGGCGGGCCTCGCGGCCGTCGACAGCTGGCTGCGGAAGGAGGGCATCGCCACCGGCACACTCCGCCAGGTCGACGGCTCCGGTCTGTCCCGGATGAACCTCTTCCCGGCCGAGCAGCTGGCCGCCCTGCTGCTCTCCGTCCGGGACGCGCCCTGGTTCGCCGACTGGTACGCGTCCCTCCCGGTGGCCTGTCACCCCGACCGCGCCGTCGGAGGCACACTGCGGTCCCGGATGTGCAACACCCCGGCCGCCCTCAACGCCCGCGCCAAGACCGGTTCACTGACCGGTGCCTCGGCCCTGTCGGGCTTTGTCACCGATGCCGCCGGCCGCGAGCTCGTCTACAGCATCGTGCTCAACAACCACATCGCCTCCTCGGTGAAGAGCATCGAGGACGCGATCGTGGTCACTCTGGCCTCGTCACGGACGGCCCAGAACACGATCACCACCGCTCCCCCGCGCACCGCGCGCACCCCTGCCCCCGCCGCGGATCTCGAATGCGCCTGGCAGAAGCCGGTGCCCTGCTGACCGGGCAGCAGGCCGCACCGCCGCAGTCGCGGTAGCCAGGAACCGGCGGCCGAAGAAGCCAGGGAACCCGAAAGGGGCTGCCCCGGCCCGTACGTTTCCGTACGGGTCCGGGGCAGCCCCTGTTGACCTTCGGGCGCTTACGCGTCCTTCGACAGGTTCGGACCGGTACCACCGGCCGCCTGCTCGATCGGCGGGACGTCGGGCAGCGCCGACTTCTCCTCGCCGCGGAAGGTGAACTTCTTCTCCTCACCCTCGCCCTCGGTGTCCACGACCACGATGTGACCGGGGCGCAGCTCGCCGAAGAGGATCTTCTCCGACAGCATGTCCTCGATCTCGCGCTGGATCGTCCGGCGCAGCGGCCGGGCACCCATGACCGGGTCGTAGCCCTTCTTGGCGAGCAGCGACTTGGCGTCCGCGCTGAGCTCGATGCCCATGTCGCGGTCCTTGAGCCGCTCGTCCACCTTGGCGATCATCAGGTCGACGATCTGGATGATGTCTTCCTCGGTGAGCTGGTGGAAGACGACCGTGTCGTCGACACGGTTGAGGAACTCCGGCCGGAAGTGCTGCTTGAGCTCTTCGTTGACCTTCGCCTTCATCCGCTCGTATCCGGTCTTGACGTCGCCCTGGGCGGCGAAGCCCAGGTTGAAGCCCTTGGAGATGTCCCGGGTCCCGAGGTTGGTCGTCATGATGATGACCGTGTTCTTGAAGTCCACGACGCGGCCCTGGGAGTCGGTCAGGCGACCGTCCTCCAGGATCTGCAGAAGGGAATTGAAGATATCGGGGTGGGCCTTCTCCACCTCGTCGAAGAGGACGACGGAGAACGGCTTGCGGCGCACCTTCTCTGTGAGCTGACCGCCCTCTTCGTAACCCACGTATCCGGGGGGCGAACCGAAGAGACGGGAAACCGTGTGCTTCTCGCTGAACTCCGACATGTCGAGGGAGATCAGCGCGTCCTCGTCGCCGAAGAGGAATTCGGCGAGCGTCTTGGAGAGCTCGGTCTTACCGACACCGGACGGACCGGCGAAGATGAACGAGCCACCGGGGCGCTTCGGGTCCTTCAGGCCGGCTCGCGTACGGCGGATCGCCTGCGAAAGGGCCTTGATGGCGTCCTTCTGCCCGATGACGCGCTTGTGGAGCTCGTCCTCCATGCGCAGCAGACGCGAGGACTCCTCCTCGGTCAGCTTGAAGACCGGAATGCCGGTGGCGGTCGCCAGGACCTCGGCGATCAGCTCGCCGTCGACCTCGGCGACGACGTCCATGTCGCCGGCCTTCCATTCCTTCTCGCGCTTGGTCTTCGCGGCCAGCAGCTGCTTCTCCTTGTCACGGAGCGAAGCTGCCTTCTCGAAGTCCTGCGAGTCGATCGCGGACTCCTTGTCACGGCGGACACCGGCGATCTTCTCGTCGAACTCGCGCAGGTCCGGCGGCGCGGTCATCCGGCGGATACGCATCCGGGAGCCGGCCTCGTCGATCAGGTCGATCGCCTTGTCCGGCAGGAAGCGGTCCGAGATGTACCGGTCGGCCAGGGTCGCGGCCTGGACCAGCGCCTCGTCCGTGATGGAGACACGATGGTGGGCCTCGTAGCGGTCGCGCAGACCCTTGAGGATCTCGATGGTGTGCGGCAGCGACGGCTCCGCGACCTGGATGGGCTGGAAGCGGCGCTCGAGCGCGGCGTCCTTCTCCAGGTGCTTGCGGTACTCGTCCAGCGTGGTGGCGCCGATGGTCTGCAGCTCGCCTCGCGCCAGCATCGGCTTGAGGATCGAGGCCGCGTCGATCGCGCCCTCGGCGGCACCCGCACCCACCAGGGTGTGGAGCTCGTCGATGAACAGGATGATGTCGCCGCGGGTGCGGATCTCCTTGAGGACCTTCTTCAGGCGCTCCTCGAAGTCACCCCGGTAGCGGGAGCCGGCGACCAGCGCACCGAGGTCCAGGGTGTAGAGGTGCTTGTCCTTGAGGGTCTCGGGCACCTCGCCCTTGACGATGGCCTGCGCCAGGCCTTCGACGACCGCCGTCTTACCGACGCCCGGCTCGCCGATGAGTACGGGGTTGTTCTTCGTACGGCGGGACAGCACCTGCATGACCCGCTCGATCTCCTTCTCGCGCCCGATGACCGGGTCGAGCTTGGACTCACGAGCGGCCTGGGTGAGATTCCGGCCGAACTGGTCCAGGACGAGCGAGGTCGAGGGCGTGCCCTCGGCCGGGCCGCCTGCCGTGGCGGCTTCCTTGCCCTGGTATCCGGAGAGCAGCTGGATGACCTGCTGCCGCACCCGGTTGAGATCGGCGCCCAGCTTCACGAGGACCTGGGCGGCGACGCCCTCACCCTCGCGGATCAGGCCGAGCAGGATGTGCTCGGTGCCGATGTAGTTGTGGCCCAGCTGAAGAGCCTCTCGGAGCGACAGCTCCAGGACCTTCTTGGCACGGGGCGTGAAGGGAATGTGACCGGACGGGGCCTGCTGGCCCTGGCCGATGATCTCCTCCACCTGCTGGCGGACCGCCTCGAGCGAAATCCCGAGGCTCTCCAGGGCCTTAGCGGCGACACCCTCACCCTCATGGATAAGGCCCAGGAGGATGTGCTCGGTGCCGATGTAGTTGTGGTTGAGCATCCGGGCTTCTTCCTGAGCCAGGACGACAACCCGCCGCGCGCGGTCGGTGAACCTCTCGAACATCGTTAATCGCTCCTCAGAGCGGTCAGGCAGTAAGGGGTCGGTCCCCTCCCTGTCCTTCCGCAGCTTAGTCCCGCAAGCGGGGACCGCTCATTCCAACTGCCGACACCCGTCTGTGGCCTCCTGACCCCCGAACGCCGACAACTGCTCCAACCCGATGGTGCGAGACGATGTTCCCGCAGGCCAGGCAGTTACCCTCGCCATGAGTACGCCGATGGCGAACGTGAGACAGCCCTGCGAGCGTGTCGCCCCTCCCCACTAGGAATGTCTTACCCGTAAGCACGGACAGTCCATGCGGCGCGCACCGGTTCCCTCCGCTACGGGCGAACAACCTTGCGCCCTCGAATGCGCCGGAAGGCCCCCGCCCCGGACACGCTGCGCACACATTGGCCCACTCTGCGTAACCCCGGAGGTGTCCGACGAGTTCCCGGAGGCATGACCATCTCCGTCCCGGTTCCCCGTAAGCCCCTCGACGGCATCGGCGCGAGCCGCAGCGAGCTCGGCACGGCGCAGTGGTACGAGAGTGAGCTCGGCTGGCCGACGACGGAGGGCACCCCCGTACAGCTGCTGACCGGGGTGCGATTCGACGCCCTGGAGCTGCCTGCCGAGGCCGGAGCCGCCCTGCTGGGCCGTCCGGAGGTGTCAGGCCCCGTCGCTCTCCGAGGGGCCCGCATGTGGCTCCTGGTGGCCGCGGGGAGCGCGGAGGAACTGCCCGGCCTGCTCGACTGGCTGGAGTGGGGCGGTGTCGAACTCGATCTCACCGCCGTCGGAACCGGCGGGCGGATCACCGCCCCGCCGCCGCCCGGACATGCCTGCCCCTACGAGGCCGCCGCATGGCTGCGGCCCCCCGTACCAGGACGGGAGGCACAGCTTCCGGCTTTCGCCGGACTCGGGGGCATTGGGGGCGCCCCCGGTCTCGTAGGGCTGGTGGACGCGGCGGCGACGGAGTGCCACCGGGTCCGGTTGCTGCGTGCGCAGCGCACGAATGCGCGACGGACGAAAACTCAGCCGTTGGCCTTCTCGTAAGCCTCGCGGATCTCCGCGGGAACGCGACCGCGGTCGTTCACGCTGTAACCGTTCGCCTTGGCCCACGCGCGGATTTCGGCAGTGTCCTTGTTGCCGCCCGCAGCCGCGCGGCCCTTGCCGCGGCCGGCAGCAGCGCGGCCGCCGGTACGCCGGCCGTTCTTGGCGTAGGGCTCGAGCAGGCCACGAAGCTTGTCCGCATTGGCGGTGGTGAGGTCGATCTCGTAGGTCTTGCCGTCCAGAGCGAACGTCACCGTCTCGTCCGCCTCGCCGCCGTCGAGGTCGTCGACAAGAAGGACCTGAACCTTCTGCGCCACCGGATTTCCTTTCATCGAAAATGCAGTACGCGGAAAGGAAACCGCTTTTCCCTGGAAAACACAAACCCTTGGCAGAGGTTCAGAACCCCGAGAGGACGGGAAACGTGCGCGATTCGGACATAGGGTTCCGTCATCTCGGGGTGATCACAGGTGCAGAAGCATCCGGCTGTTGCCCAAGGTGTTCGGCTTCACTCGTTCGAGCCCGAGGAACTCGGCGACACCCTCGTCATAGGAACGCAGCAGCTCGCTGTAGACATCCGACTCGACCGGCGCCTCCCCGATCTCGACGAAGCCGTGCTTGCCGAAGAAGTCGACTTCGAAGGTGAGGCAGAAAACCCTGCGGACTCCGATCCAGCGGGCGGTACGCAGCAGTTTGTCCAGCACCTGATGACCGATGCCGGTCCCCTTGAAGGCCGGATCCACGGCAAGGGTGCGCACTTCGGCAAGGTCTTCCCACATGACATGCAGAGCGCCGCAGCCGACAACACGGGCGTCCTCGTCGCGTTCCGCGACCCAGAACTCCTGGATGGCTTCGTAAAGCGTGACCGTCGCTTTGTCGAGCAGGATGCCTTCACTCACGTACGGGTCGACGAGCCGGCGGACCTCCGGCACATCGCTGGTCCTGGCCCGCCGGACGGTGAGGGCATTTGCCGCGTCATAAGACATGGAAGGACGCTATCGCTCCGCGTCCGCCCCGCCCTCGTCGGCCTGCTCCTGCCCGGTGCCGCCGGACTCGGCGGCATCCGGGTCGGCGCCGATGTCGCCCTCGACCATGCGGACGGCGGCTTGCAGGGCCTCTCGCTGTTCCGGGGACATCATGCCGAAGAAGGCGACAAGCGCGGCCGCGGGGTTGTCGCTCTGCGACCAGGCTTCGTTCATCAGTGCTGCCGAGTAGGCGGCGCGGGTGGAGACCGCGGTATATCGATAGGCGCGGCCCTCGACTTCCCTGCGCACCCAGCCCTTCTGATGGAGATTGTCCATTACCGTCATGACGGTGGTGTAGGCGATGGACCGTTCCTGCTGAAGGTCTTCCAGGACTTCCCGGACCGTGACCGGCCGGTTCCATTGCCAGACGCGTGTCATGACGGCGTCTTCGAGCTCTCCCAATTGGCGGGGCACATCGCCACCATAGTGGGAGATCTCGTAACGACTGACTATTGACGTAACAAAAAGGACGTACGGCAAGGGCATGCCGTACGTCCTCGGACGGGTGGTTGCGTCAGGTGTCCCGACGGGGCTGCCGGGCGGCCTCCGCGCCCGCGAGGGCCGCGTCCACGACGGCGTCCTCCTTGGCCTTGTTCGGGCCGCCCTGGCTCTTGACGATCGTCACGACGAGGCCGATGAAGAAGGCGGCCATCACCACCGGGGGCACGAGCGCGGATACGTAGTCCATGGCTCCCAGAGTAGCTATCCCGCGGCGAGCTGCTCCGGCGGGGGCACGGGCTTACGGCGGGGCGGAAAGACCTCCGACGGCTTGGGCACCGGCGGCGGTTTGGGCTGCGGATCCTGCGCGGGCTTGGGGGCCGGTGCGGGCTTGGGCTTCTGCTCGTCGGCGGCGCGGCCGCCGGGGAGCGCGTGGAGGCGTACACGGGCCGGAGCGGGAACCGGGGCCTCACGTGTCCGGCTCGCGAGCCGCGCCCGCACGGACTCCTCCGCGAGGCTCTGGCACCGGCGCAGCACGGCTGCGCCGGCCGGTGTGCCGCGCAGGGTGCGCAGCGCCGCCAGATCCTCGGGACGGGGGTCGTAGCCGGCGGCGAGGGCGTCCTGGAGCAGCTCCAGGTATCCGGCGGCCGCTCCGGGCAGCGCGGCGCGGTAGCGGGCCAGGTCCGCGAAGAGGAACGTACGCAGGCGACCGGCCTCACGGGCAGCCTCGTCGACGGAGTCGGCCAGGCGCAGACACTGCCTGACCTCCTCGTCGGCCAGAGGAACGGGATGGAGGGCGGCTGCGAGGGCGCGTCGGAGCACACGCAGCTCCTCTGCGCCGAACGCCATGCCGCCACGGGGTCCGAATGGCGTGGGCATGTGCCGACCATACGTGCTACATGGACAAAATCGGCTTAACGCCCATTTCTCCGGCGCGCCGGGCCGACGCGTGGCCCTTGCCGGGGCATGACTTCCCCGGGTGACCCTGCACGGGCGCGGGTCCGGGGACGGAGGGCACGGGCCGGTGGCCGTGCCAGGGGCTTCCCCTGCGGGTCAGGTGCGTGACGGGCACGGCCGGACTCGGACGCGCAGGGGTCGTCTCCGGGCGGCGTCGTAGGCCCTGAGCGGAGCAAGTCCCGGGAAAGCAGTCCCGGACACGTGCCCCGGAGAGGCCGCGCCGGTCACGGGACGGTCGGGCCCGGCCCGGGAGGCCGCGCGCCCCGGAGGGCGCCACGCACACGGACCCGGCGAGTACCCCCGGTCCCGCACCGCCCGCTCGAGGCCCCGCACCGGAGCGGCCACGCGTACGGGCCGGGATCAGCCCTACAGACGCGGTCCGCCCCGGCCGCGCGGCGCGCACCGTCCGGGCCACGCCCGAGAGGCAGGCGTCCCCCGGAGGGTCAGAGGCGGGAGACGTTGCGTTCGTAGACCAGACGCAGGCCGATCAGCGTCAGCCACGGCTCGTGCTCGTCGATCATCGACGACTCGCCCAGCACCATCGGCGCCAGGCCTCCCGTCGCGATCACCGTCACCTCGTCCGGGTCCTCCGCCAGCTCGCGCTTCATCCGCTGGACGACCCCGTCCACCTGGCCCGCGAACCCGTACACGATGCCTGACTGCATCGCCTCGACCGTGTTCTTGCCGATCACGCTGCGCGGCCGGGCCAGCTCGATCTTGCGCAGCTGGGCGCCCTTGACACCGAGTGCCTCGACGGAGATCTCGATGCCGGGCGCGATCACCCCGCCCGCGTACTCCCCGCGCGCGCTCACCGCGTCGAACGTCGTCGCGGTGCCGAAGTCGACGACGATCGCCGGGCCCCCGTACAGATCGACCGCGGCAACCGCGTTGATGATGCGGTCCGCGCCGACCTCCTTGGGGTTGTCCATGAGGATCGGCACGCCGGTCTTGATGCCGGGCTCGACCAGGACGGCGGGAACGTCGCCGTAGTAACGGCGGGTGACCTCGCGCAGCTCGTGCAGCACGGAGGGGACCGTGGAGCAGATGGCGATGCCGTCGATACCGTCGCCCAGTTCGACCCCGAGCAGCGGGTGCATGCCCATCAGGCCCTGCAGCAGGACCGCCAGCTCGTCGGCGGTGCGCCGGGCGTCGGTGGAGATGCGCCAGTGCTCGACGATCTCCTCGCCGTCGAAGAGCCCCAGCACCGTGTGGGTGTTGCCGACGTCGATGGTGAGCAGCATCAGGCCCGGACCTCTCGCAGGTCGAGGCCGATGTCCAGGATCGGGGAGGAGTGCGTGAGGGCACCCACCGCGAGGTAGTCGACGCCGGTCTCCGCGTACGCGCGGGCGGTGTCGAGACCGAGCCGGCCGGAGGACTCAAGGAGGGCGCGGCCCGCGACGAGCGTGACGGCCTCCGCGGTCTCGGCAGGCGTGAAGTTGTCCAGCAGGATCAGGTCGGCGCCGGCGTCCAGGACCTCGCGGACCTGGTCCAGGGTGTCCACCTCGACCTCGATCGGCAGTTCGGGGAAGCGGTCCCGTACGGCCTTGAAGGCCTCGGCGACGCCGCCCGCGGCCACCACGTGGTTGTCCTTCACCAGTGCCGCGTCGGACAGCGACATCCGGTGGTTGACGCCGCCGCCGCAGCGCACCGCGTACTTCTCCAGGGCGCGCAGGCCGGGCGTGGTCTTGCGGGTGTCCCGGACCTTCGCGCCCGTGCCCTCCAGCACATCGGCCCAGGCGCGGGTCGCGGTGGCGATGCCGGAGAGCCGGCACAGGATGTTGAGCGCGCTGCGCTCGCCGGTGAGGAGGTCGCGGGTGTTCGCGGTGACGGAGAGCAGCTTCTGGCCGGCCTCGACCCGCGCGCCGTCCTCGACGTGCCGCTCCACCTCGAACTCGGTGGTGCAGACGATCGACAGGATCGCCTCGGCGACGTGCAGGCCCGCGACCGTACCGGCCTCGCGGGCGGTGAAGTCGCCGGTCGCGACCGCTTCCTGCGGGACGGTGGCCACCGTGGTGACGTCCACACCGCCGTCGAGGTCCTCCTCGATGGCGAGATGGGCGATGTCCTCGACCTGGACGGGATCGAGACCGGCCTCGGCGAGGAGCCCGGCGAGGGCGGGGTCGAGTCCGCACTCGTACGCCTCCTCACCGGCGGCGCAGCCGCAGTCGTCCCCGCAGCCGCCGCCGGCCGGGGCGCCGATCTGGATCAGCGGTACGTCCACGGGGCGCGGACGTTCATCGGGCGTGCTCACGGTTACGGCTCCCTGGGGGCGTCGAGGACGGTCGGGGGGATGGTCTCGGGGACGGTGGATCGCGATGTCGGGGGGAAGGCGGTGCCCTCGGTCTGCCGGACGACCAGCCGGCGCTCCGGCGTCAGCGTGACGACCAGATGGTGCCGCCACGACGCGTCGTCACGCTGCGGGCGGTCCTCGCGCCAGTGGCAGCCTCGGGTCTCCTCGCGGCGCAGGGCGGCGGCGGTCAGCACCCGGGCGACGCACAGCAGGTTCGCGGTCTCCCAGGACTCGACGCCCGGCTCGGCGGTCTTGCCGGACCCTTCCCTGGTGGCCCGTACGGCGTTCAGATGCACGGTTTCGAGCGCGGCGGACGCGGCGGCGAGGCTCTCCGCGGAGCGCAGCACACCGGCTCCGTGGGACATGATCCGCTGGATCTCGGCCCGCGCCTCGGGCGCGATCAGCGGGAGCGGCGACGGCGTCTCGGGCAGCACGGGGCGGCCCGCCTCACGCGGTGCCCCGGCGATGTCCTCGGCGATCCGCTCGGCGAAGACGAGACCTTCGAGCAGCGAGTTGGAGGCCAGCCGGTTCGCCCCGTGCACGCCGGTGCAGGCGACCTCGCCGCACGCGTACAGGCCGGGCACGGTGGTGCGGCCGTGCAGATCCGTGCGTACGCCGCCGGAGGCGTAGTGCGCGGCGGGAGCGACCGGGACGGGGTCGGTCACCGGGTCGATGCCATGGGCCCGGCAGGCCGCGAGGATCGTCGGGAAACGCTGCTCCCACATCTCGGCGCCGAAGTGGCGGGCGTCGAGATACATGTGGTCGGCGCCCTGCTCCTGCATGCGGCGCATGATGCCCTTGGCGACGATGTCGCGGGGGGCCAGCTCGGCAAGCTCGTGCTGCCCGAGCATGAAGCGGGTGCCGGAGGCGTCCACGAGGTGGGCGCCCTCGCCGCGTACCGCCTCGGAGACCAGCGGCTGCTGGCCCTCGCTGTCGGTGCCGAGGAACAGCACCGTCGGGTGGAACTGCACGAACTCGAGGTCGGAGACCTCCGCACCGGCGCGCAGCGCGAGCGCCACACCGTCCCCGGTGGACACCGCGGGGTTGGTCGTCGCCGAGAAGACCTGCCCCATGCCGCCCGTGGCAAGCACCACCGTCGGGGCATGGACCGCGCCGACGCCGTCGTGCTGGCCCTCGCCCATGACATGGAGCGTGATGCCGGCCGTACGGCCGTCGGCGTCCATGAGCAGGTCCAGGACCAGGGCGTTCTCGATCGTGCGCAGACCCGCGTCGCGTACGGCCTCGACCAGTGCGCGGGAGATCTCCGCGCCCGTCGCGTCACCGCCCGCGTGCGCGATACGGCGGCGGTGGTGGCCGCCCTCGCGCGTCAGCTCTATCTCGCCGGAGTCCGGGTCGGTGTCGAACAGCGCCCCGGTGGCGATCAGGCGGCGTACGGCGTCGGGCCCCTCGGTGACCAGCGTGCGCACGGCCTCCTCGTCGCACAGTCCCGCGCCCGCGACCAGGGTGTCGTCCAGGTGCTGCTCCGGGGTGTCGCCCTCGCCGAGCGCGGCGGCGATGCCCCCCTGCGCCCAGCGGGTGGAGCCGTCGTCCAGACGGGCCTTGGTGACCACGACCGTGCTGAGCCCGGCGGCGGCGCAGCGCAGCGCGGCGGTGAGGCCGGCGACGCCCGAGCCGACCACGACGACGTCGGCCTCGATGGCCCACCCCGGGGCAGGGGCGTTCAGCCGTATTCCGGTCACTTGTGGGCTCCGAAGGTGAGGGGGATGTTGTCGATCAGGCGGGTCGCGCCGACTTTCGCGGCGACGGCGAGGATCGCCTCCCCGGTGTGGCCGTCGGGGACCTCGGCGAAGGTGGCCGGTTCGACGAGCGCCAGATAGTCCAGCACGAGCGGCGGCTGCGACTTCGCGGCCTCGTCGAGAACGGTGCGCGCGGCGGCCCGTACGGCGTCGGCGCCGCCGGCCGGAACAGCGTGCGCGACCGCGTGCGCATCGGCCGCGGCGCGGGCCTCGCCGAGCGCGGAGAGCGCGGCGGCACGGGACTGGGACGCGGGCAGGGACTCGGCCCGTGCGTGCAGCGCCTCCTGTGCGGCGAGCCGGTCACGGGCCGCGAACAGGGCCCGGGAGAGAGCGAGCGCGGTGTCCCGCTCGGCCGGCGCGAGATAGCGGTTGCGGCTGGAGAGCGCGAGACCGTCACTCTCGCGGACGGTCGGCACTCCGACGATCTCCACGGGGAAGTTCAGGTCGCGGACCATCCGGCGGATCAGCGCGAGCTGCTGGGCGTCCTTCTGCCCGAACAGCGCGACGTCGGGGCGGGCCAGGTGCAGCAGCTTGGCGACGACGGTGAGCATGCCGTCGAAATGGCCGGGGCGACAGGCGCCTTCGAGCCGCTCGCCCATGGGGCCTGCGGTGATCCGGACCTGCGGCGCGCCGCCCTCGTACACCTCGTCCACGGCGGGGGCGAACACCACGTCCGCGCCCGCCTGTTCGGCCGTCTTCAGGTCGGCGTCCAGAGTGCGGGGGTAGCGGTCGAGGTCTTCACCTGCCCCGAACTGGAGCGGGTTGACGAACACCGTGACGACGACGAAGCCCTTGTCCCCCACATGTTCGCGGGCGGTACGGATCAAGGTGGCGTGGCCGTCGTGCAGGGCGCCCATGGTCATGACGACGGCGGTGCGGCCGGGGACGGCGTGGCGGTCGAGGACGCGGTGCAGGTCGTCGCGGGTCGGCACCAGTTCGAAGTCCCTGCGGCCCGGCGTGCCGCTCGTCCTGTCACTCATCACAGGTCCCCCTCCGCGAGGACGCCCAGCAGATCCTCGGCAAGCTCCGGTTTGAGCATGCCGTGCGCGAGCGCACGGTCGGCGGTCGAGCGGGCCATCGCCAGATAGCCGGCGACCGCAGCGGGGGCGTGCTTGCGCAGCTCGGCGACGTGGACCGCGACCGTGCCTGCGTCGCCGCGGGCCACCGGTCCGGTCAGGGCGGCGTCCCCGGAACGCAGGGCGTTGTCGAGCGCCGCACCGAGGAGGGGGCCGAGCATCCGGTCCGGGGCGGTGACCCCGGCCGTACGCAGCAGCTCCATCGACTGGGCCACCAGGGTGACGAGGTGGTTCGCGCCGAGGGCGAGCGCCGCGTGGTAGAGCGGACGGCTCTCCTCCTCGATCCACTCGGGCTCGCCGCCCATCTCGATGACCAGGGCCTCGGCGGCCAGCCGCAGCTCCTCGGGCGCGGTCACCCCGAAGGAGCAGCCCGCCAGCCGCTGCACGTCCACGGCGGTCCCGGTGAACGTCATCGCGGGGTGCAGTGCGAGCGGCAGCGCGCCGGCCCGTGTCGCCGGGTCGAGCACCTTGGCACCGAACCTGCCGGAGGTGTGCACCAGCAGCTGGCCGGGCCGCACGGCACCGGTCTCGACGAGTCCTTCCACCAGACCAGGCAGCGCGTCGTCGGGGACGGTCAGCAGCACCAGCTCGGCGCGGGCGAGCACTTCGGCGGGCGGCACGAGCGGCACGTCGGGCAGCAGCGCGGCTGCCCTGCGCACGGACGCGTTCGAGACGCCCGAGACGGCGACCGGACGGTGCCCGGCGAGCTGCAGCGAGGCGGCCAGCGCCGGGCCGACCCGGCCCGCTCCGACCACGCCCACGGACAGCCTGGCGGGGCGGTCCCGCGGGTCGAGCGGTTCCTGTGGTGCTGTGGCATTCACGCGGCGGGGCCTTCCGTTCCAGTCCGCAGGGGTACCGGACGATTTCTCGTGCACGATGCTACGCCAGCGTTTCCGGGCCCCCCGCAGTTGTCCACAGGCTGTGGGTGATGATCGGACCGTGACGGATACGACCGAGCAGAGTGAACAAAGTGAACGGCGCCGCAGGCTCGCCGCGTGGCGGGCATCGCAGCGGGTGCTGTGGAGAAGCTCCGCCGAGTGCTCCGTCGGGGAACGGCTCGCGGCACTGACGGCAGATGCCGCGGACGTATACGACCTCGACGAGGCCGTCGACACCTACGGCGACGGGGTGGTGGCCGAGCTGGAGCGGCGGACGGCCGCGCTGCTCGGGTTCCCGGCGGCGGTGTTCTTCCCCACCGGGACGATGGCACAGCAGGTGGCGCTGCGCTGCTGGGCGGCCCGTACCGGCAACCCCACGGTCGCCGTGCACCCGCAGGCCCATCCCGAGGTGCACGAGCGGGCGGCGTTCTCGGTACTGAGCGGGCTGCGCACCATCCACCCGACGAGCGAGCCGCGCCTGCCGACGGCCGACGAGGTGCTCGAGTGCGACGAGCCGTTCGGCGCGCTGATGCTCGAACTGCCGCTGCGGGACGCCGGTTTCGTTCTGCCGTCGTGGGACGAACTGGTGGCGGTGGTGGAGGCGGCGCGCGAACGGGACGCGGTGGTCCACTTCGACGGCGCCCGCCTGTGGGAGTGCGCCACCCACTTCGACCGCCCCCTGCACGAGATCGCCGCGCTCGCGGACAGCGTGTACGTGTCCTTCTACAAGTCCCTCGGCGGGCTGTCGGGCGCGGTACTGGCGGGGCCCGCATCACTGGCGGAGGAGGCGCGCGCGTGGCGTCACCGGTACGGCGGGCAGCTCTTCCAGCAGTACCCGGCGGCGCTGTCGGCGCTGGCCGGTCTGGAACGCGAGCTGCCGCGGCTGCCGTTGTACGTGGCCCACGCGAAGATGGTCGCGGGTGCGCTCGACGAGGCCTTCCGCGCGGCGGGCACCGCCTGGTTCCGCGTCAATCCGTCGGTCCCGCAGACCCACCAGTTCCAGGTGTGGCTGCCGTACGGCACGGATGTGCTGAACGAGGCCGGGCTGAGGCAGGCGGAGGAGACGGGCGTGACGCTGTTCCGCCGCTGGTACTCGCAGGGCTGCCCGCCGGGCGTCTCGGTCACGGAGATGACGGTGGACGGGCACGGGCTTCAGTGGTCGGCGGAGGAGGTACGCGAGGCGGTGGCGGGGTTCGTGGCACGGCTGGGCTGACGGCCGGGCCGGTCGGAGCCGGGTTGGTGGGAGGCGTGTGCCCCCAGGACTCATCGCCGGTCCGCCCTACACCCGGGGCGCAGAAGGCGCCTCAGGGCGGCCGACAGCTCCCGTATCGCCTCCCGGTCGTGACGGCCCGGAAGCGGTGGGGCCGGCACGCCTGCACGGGAGGCGCGGTAGCTGTCGAGCAGGTGCTGGTGCATGGCGTTCATGACGCCACGCTGCGCCGAGGCCGCGCGCCCCGTCGTGTCGATTGACGAGGGCCGTCAAACGGGCGCGGGCCATCGCGGAAGTGGCCGCATCATGGAGGCGTGAGCGCAAGCATCGACATCGCGGGGCTGCCCCCCGAGCGCATCGTCTTCGACATCTCGCCCCTCGCCGAGCTGGGTGTGGCGCTCCACGCGCTCGCCGAGCCCGGGCATCATCCGGGGCTGCACTGCTGGGCCACCGTGACGTCCGCCGCGCTCAAGCCGGATCTTGCCGACCGGCTGCACGAGGCCGACTTCCTGTGGCGGTCCACCTTCTCGGACGTGTTCATGCCGTTCGCGGGGCTGCCCGCCGGGGGCGGCCGCACGGGCGCGACGCTCGCCGAGGAGCTGGATCAGCTCGACCTGCTGGACGACGAGCGGTTCGTCTCGGCCGCCCTGGAGTTCACCTGCGCGATGACGTACGGGCCCGGCGGCCCCTCCGCCCTCGGCGATCCGTCCCGCCGCGAGCGCGTCCTCGAGCTCGCGGCCACCCGTGGCCCGCGCCAACTGGACTTCACCCGGCAGCTGCTGGACGACCCGGTTTCCGTACGCGCCTGGCTGCGGCGGCTGTTCGAGGACTGCGACGATGCCTTCTTCGCCGACACCTGGCGCCGCGTGGCCCCCCAGCTCGCCGCCGACGCCCGTCACAAGACGGACCTGTTGCGCCGCAAGGGCCTCGCCGAGGCGCTGCACGCGGTCTCCCCCGCGCTGACGGTGGACGAGGCACGGACCAGGATCAGCGTCGACAAGCTGGTGGAGGGCCGGACGACCGCCGTCGACCCGGCGGTCGGCGCCGGGCTCACGCTCATACCCTCCAGCCTCGGCTGGCCGCATCTCATGGTGGTGTACGCGCCGGGCTGGCGGCCGGTGATCCACTACCCGGTCGGCTCGCCGGAGTTGCCGGGCCCGGCCCCCGTCGAGCTGCTGAAGCTGCGGATGGAGGCGCTCGCCCACCCGATGCGCATGCGGCTGTGCCGTAATCTCGCCCGCGCCCCGCACACGACGGGCGAGCTGGCGGACGCGTACGGGATCACGGCGCCCGAGGTCTCGCGCCATCTGGGGGTGCTGAAGAAGGCAGGACTGATCTCCACCCGGCGGCGCGGGCGTTATGTCCTGCACCAGCTGGATGTGGCCGCTGTTGCGCGGCTCGGCAGCGACTTCCTCGAAACGGTGCTCCGCTAGCGCTGCGGGTCAGCCCGCCCCTCCGCCCGCCCGTACCAACCCGGTCTCGTACGCCAGCACCACCACCTGGACCCGGTCCCGCAGGCTCAGCTTGGTGAGGATGCGGCCCACATGGGTCTTGACCGTGGCCTCCGAGAGCACCAGTCGCGCCGCGATCTCGCCGTTCGACAGGCCCTGCGCGACCAGCATCATCACCTCGCGCTCGCGGTCGGTGAGCTTCTCCAGCTCCTTGTGCCGCGGTTCGTTCGAGGAGGCGGGGAGCATCGGTGAGAAGCGGTCCAGCAGCCGGCGGGTGGTGGACGGCGCGACGACCGCGTCGCCGCTGTGCACCGAACGGATGGCGCCCAGCAGTTCGCCCGGCGGGACATCCTTGAGCAGGAACCCACTGGCACCGGCCTTCAGCCCGGAGAAGGCGTACTCGTCCAGGTCGAAGGTGGTGAGGATGAGCACCTTCGGCGCGTCCGGCTGCGCACAGATGCGACGGGTCGCCTCCACGCCGTCCAGCCGAGGCATGCGGACATCCATCAGCACGACGTCCACGGCCGTGGAGCGCAGGTTCTCGATCGCCTCCGCGCCGTCGCCCGCCTCGGCGACGACCTCCATGTCCGGCTGGGCGGCGAGCACCATGCGGAATCCGGTGCGCAGCAGCACCTGGTCGTCGACGAGCATCACGCGGATGGACATGTCAGTGGGGTCCTCGATCTCTAGTGGGTCGGCTTGAGCGGGAGCAGGGCACTGATCCGGAAGCCGCCACCGGGCCGGGGCCCCGCGTCCAGCGTGCCGCCGACCATGCCGACGCGCTCCCGCATACCGATCAGGCCGTGGCCGCGGCCGTCCGCGCCCCCGTCCTCGTACAGCTCGTGGGACGATCCGCGGCCGTCGTCCTCGACCAGCAGCCCGAGCCCGTCGTCGAAGTAGACCAGACGCACACTCGCGCCGACCTCCGGACCGCCGTGCTTGCGGGTGTTGGTCAGCGCCTCCTGCACGATGCGGTACGCGGTGAGTTCGACGCCGCTGGGCAGAGGCCGCGGCGTCCCCTCGATCTTGAAGTCGACGGTCAGGCCCGCACTGCGCACCTGCTCGACGAGATCCTCGATCTGCTGCACATCGGGCTGGGGTACGTACTCGCCGCTCTCCGGGGCATCGCCGGTGCGCAGCACACCGAGCAGCCTGCGCATCTCCGCGAGCGCCTGGCGGCCGGTGCTCGAGATGGTCTCCAGCGCCTGCTTGGCCTGGTCGGGGGCGGCGTCCAGGACGTAGGCGGCGCCGTCGGCCTGGACGACCATCACCGAGACGTTGTGGGCGACGACGTCGTGGAGCTCGCGGGCGATACGGGCTCGCTCGGCGGCCACGGCGACCTTCGCCTGGGCCGCGCGCTCCTCCTCCATCCGGCCGGCCCGCTCCTCGAGCTGGGCGAAGTACGCACGCCGGGTGCGTATCGAGTCGCCGAGCACCCAGGCGAGCGCGAACGGCAGGCTCATGATGACGGTGAGGAACACCCGTTCGCCGGTTTCGGCACCGTGGGTGGGCCAGCGGATCTGGGCCAGGGATGCGGCGGACAGCCCGCCGATCAGTGCCAGCCGCGAGGCCCAGCGTGGTCCGTCGTGGGCCGCGACCGTATAGATGATCACCAGCATCGCGAAGTCGCCGGGATTGACCCCGACGTCCAGCACGAGCTGGGCGATCCCCAGGACGGCCGCGAGGACCAGCATCTTCTGCGGCATCAGGCGGCGCAGGGCCACGACCAGACCCAGCAGCAGGACGATGACGGACGCGGCTGTCTGGTTCCAGGCCCGTTCCAGGTCCTCCAGTACCCACAGCATGCCGAACCCGAAGAGCATGACAGCCCAGAAGGTGTCGACGCCCGTCGGGTGTCTGCGGATGAAGTCGTAGAGGCGCTGCACGTAACCCAGAGTAGGGAAAGGAGATAGGTGCTCGGGTCAACCGGAGGGGCGATCCGGGCCGTGGGGGCGTACTCCGCAAGGTGGAGACTTGGGCACGTGATGGATGACACGGATCAGCCGGCCGGGTGGCGGGAGGCGGCCCAGGCCGCGCTGTACGGGCCAGGGGGCTTCTATCTGCGGCCCGAGGGACCTGCCGGCCACTTCCGTACGTCCGTGCACGCTTCCCCTCTGTTCGCCGCGGCGGTCGCCCGGCTGCTGGTCACCACGGCCGAGTCGCTCTCGCTCGACGAGCCCGCCTTCGTGGACGTCGGAGCGGGCCGCGGCGAACTGGTGACGGGGGTGCTGGCCGCCCTGCCGCCGGGCTTCGCGGTGCGTGCGTACGCGGTCGAACGGGCGGCCCGCCCCGCGGGGCTCGACCCGCGCATCGAGTGGACGGACGCACCGCCGGCGGGGGTGCACGGGCTGCTGTTCGCGAACGAGTGGCTGGACAACGTGCCGGTGGACGTCGCCGAGGCCGACACGGACGGGGTGGTGCGCCGGGTCCTGGTGGACCGCGCGGGTGAGGAGCGGCTCGGCGAGCCGGTCACGGGCGCGGACGCCGAGTGGCTGGAGCGCTGGTGGCCGCTGACCGAACCGGGCACCCGCGCGGAGATCGGCCGGACGCGCGATGCGGCGTGGGCGGCGGCCGTGTCCACGCTGGACTCGGGGCTCGCGGTCGCCGTCGACTACGCGCACACCAAGGACGGCCGGCCCCCGTTCGGCACGCTGACCGGCTTCCGGGACGGCCGGGAGGTGCTCCCCGTCCCTGACGGCAGCTGCGACATCACCGCTCATGTGGCGCTGGACGCGTGCGCACTGCCGGGCGCGGAACTGGTGGACCAGCGCACGGCGCTGCGCGGCCTGGGCGTGACAGCCGGGCGGCCGGCGCTCGCGCTGGCGTCGTCCGACCCGGCCGCTTACCTGCGGGCCCTCGCGGCGGCGGGCGAGGCGGCGGAACTGACGGCGAGGGGCGGCCTCGGCGACTTCACCTGGCTGATGCAGCAGGTCTGAGGCGGGCGCCGGGACCACACCGGCGACTTCGAGGAGGCCTTCCACGCCGGCCTGCCGGAGTTCGTCCGCCAGGGGCCCAGGGCGTCCGCCTGAAGGAGGGGTGGAGGGGCGGCTCTGACAGACTGGTGGGCATGACGGAGACGACGGTCGGCATCGGCGGCGCGGCGGAGACCACCGACATGGTGCTCAACATCGGCCCCCAGCACCCCTCCACCCACGGTGTGCTGCGGCTGCGTCTCGTCCTGGACGGCGAGCGTATCCAGCATGCCGAGCCGGTCATCGGATACATGCACCGCGGCGCGGAGAAGCTCTTCGAGGCGCGCGACTACCGGCAGATCGTGATGCTGGCCAACCGGCACGACTGGCTGTCCGCGTTCTCGAACGAGCTCGGTGTCGTCATGGCCGTCGAGCGGATGCTCGGCATGGAGGTCCCTGAGCGCGCGGTGTGGACCCGTACGCTGCTGGCCGAGCTGAACCGGGTCCTCAACCACCTGATGTTCCTGGGGTCGTACCCCCTCGAACTGGGCGGAATCACCCCGGTGTTCCACGCCTTCCGTGAGCGCGAAGAGCTCCAGCACGTCATGGAGGAGATCTCCGGCGGCCGGATGCACTACATGTTCAACCGGGTCGGCGGGCTCAAGGAGGACCTGCCGGCCGGCTGGCTCGGCCGCGCCCGGCACGCTGTG
This sequence comes from Streptomyces sp. NBC_00390, assembly GCF_036057275.1. Taxonomy (NCBI): domain Bacteria; kingdom Bacillati; phylum Actinomycetota; class Actinomycetes; order Kitasatosporales; family Streptomycetaceae; genus Streptomyces; species Streptomyces sp. NBC_00390. The sequence continues at coordinate 3,772,483 of NZ_CP107945.1, forward strand.
GCCGATGTCCGCTCGCGGATGGACGTGTACGACCGCCTGGTGCTGGGGAACGAGATCTTCCGCGGCCGGACCCGTGGTGTGGGTGTGCTGTCGGCCGAGGCGGTGCACGCGTACGGCGTCAGCGGCCCGATCGCCCGCGCCTCCGGTGTCGACTTCGATCTGCGGCGCGACGAGCCGTATCTGGCGTACGGGGAGCTGCAGGACACCCTCAAGGTCGTCACGCGCACGGCCGGCGACTGCCTGGCCCGCTTCGAGGTCCTGCTGGAGCAGACGCACAACGCGCTGGATCTCGCGGACGCCTGCGTCGAGCGACTGGCGGAGCTGCCGCCGGGGCCCATCAACCAGCGGCTGCCGAAGGTCCTGAAGGCTCCCGAGGGCCACACCTACGCCTGGACCGAGAACCCGCTCGGCATCAACGGCTACTACCTGGTCTCCAAGGGGGAGAAGACCCCGTACCGCCTGAAGCTGCGCTCGGCCTCGTACAACAACATCCAGGCGCTCACCGAGCTGCTGCCCGGGACGCTGGTCGCCGACATGGTGGCGATCCTGGGGTCGTTGTTCTTCGTCGTCGGCGACATCGACAAGTGATCGACGCCTGGCGACACAGGTACGGGCAAAGGTCCCGGGCGGTTGCCCGGGACCTTTGCCCGTAGATCTTTGCTCGTACGGCTGTCTCTTCAGGAGCTGACCGCGTTGCGCAGGTCGGCGACGTCCATCTGCTCGGTCTCGTCGTGCGCGGTCAGGTCGATGACCTTGCCGACCGCCCGGGGGCCGCTCGGCAGCGGATTCGCCGCCGCGAGCGCCTCCTCACCGACGACATCGGCGAGATCCTCGTTCTGCACGGCCTCGATGGCCTTCTGGGCATGGGCCTCGGCGCCCGTACCGAAGAAGTCGAAGCCGCCCTCGGGGCGCTTGACGCGCGAGCGCTGCGGACCGTACGGCACGATCGCGGCGGCGGCCGGGACGGTACGCCTGGCGGGGAGGGCGGACGACGTGCGGGCAGGCAGCTGCCCGCCCCCGGCGCCCGCCGCGTGCTTCCCCTGCGGCTCGTCCGCCTCCCGGGCCCGTTCCTCAAGATCGCGCCGCCTGGCCTCCTCGACGGTCCGTCTGGCCTCCTGGGCCGCGGCGTTGCGCGACAGGTCGTCGAGGGCCTTGGCCGCGCGCAGATAGGTGGAGGGCGTCGGTGTGGTGCCGGCGGGCGGCAGCTCCTTGGCCGGGGCGGCCGCCTCCAGTGCGAGCTGCCTGCGGCCCTCGAGGGCGCTGGCCCGCTCGGTCTCGGCGTTCGCGTACCGGCGCAGCAGCGCGGCATGTTCGCCACGCAGCCCGGCGAGCTCGACCCGCTTGGCGCGCAGCTTCGCGTCGAGTTTGGTGCGCAGCTCGCGGGACTCCTCGATGTCCGCCTCGAGCTCGGCGATGCGCTCCTCGGTCTGCCAGGCGTCGGCGATGCGGCCGCGCTCGAGCTCGGCGACGCGGCGGCCCGCGCTGCGGTCCCAACTGCGCATGAGAACGGCGCCGGTCACGGCCGCCGCGGCGGCGGCGACGACCAGCGTCCGTAGGACGACGGTGTTGCCGATGAACCACGAGCCGGCGGCACACAGGACCGACGCTCCGGCGACTGCGGTGGGCGGCAGCAGCTTGTGCAGGGGCGGGGAATGGCGGTGGCGTCCACGTGGCATGGCCAGAAATTTACAGTGCGTAGAAGCCGAATGGGGTGTCGGCCCGGCAAATCTCTGGTCGAGAACGCCGGGCCGCCTCTGCCCTACTTCTTGAGAAGCCCCTTCGACTCCAGATATGCCTTCGCCGCGTCCTCGGGCTTGGCGCGCTCCGCGTCCACCTTGCGGTTCAGCTCGGCAAGGTCCTCGGTGGTCAGCACCTGGGTGAGCTTGCCGAGTACGTCGGCAATCTCCTTGTCCCCGGCGTCCCTGGCATTGACAAGCGGAAGGACGTTGTCCGCATTCTGGAGCTTCTTGTCGTCCTCCAGCAGCACCAGACCGAAACTCTCCAGCGTCGCGTCGGTGGTGGTGGTCAGCACCAGCTGGTCCACGCCGTCCTTGACCGCCTGCTTGGCCTGCGGCGTTCCGACACCCTTGGGGTCGATTCCCGACACGTCGATGCCGTAGGTCTTCTTCAGGCCGGGCGCGCAGAAGGGGCGCACCTCGCACTCGTCGCCTGCCGCGATCTTCACCTTCAGCTTCGAGGCACCGAGATCGGAGAGGGTCTTGAGCTTGTTCTTCCCGGCGAATTCCTTGGAGACCGCGAAGGCGTTCTGGTCGACCGCTTCACCGGCGGGCAGCACCTTGAGACCGAGCGGCTCGGCAAGCTGGGTCAGCCCCGCGACGGTGGCGGTGACATCGCTGGAGGCGACCGGCTTCTCCTCCGGCGCCTTCGGTCCGTTCACCTTCGCGTTGAGAAATTCGGCGACGGTGGCGGCATATTCCGGTACGACGTCTATCTCGCCCTTCTCCAGGGAGGGCTCGTACAGCTCGCGGTTCTTCACCGTGGTGATCGACGTCCTGTAGCCGGCGTCGGCCAGCAGCTGCGCATACAGCTCGGCCAGCACCTTGGACTCGGTGAAGGCGGCGGCGCCCACCACGAGCGTGCCCTTCTTCCCGGATCCGCCGGCGGAGGCCGAGCCGCCGCTCTTCTCCTTCTCCAGGCTGTCGCCACCGCATGCGGCGAGCGAGCCCGTGAGGGCCAGTACGCCCAGAACCGCACCCGCGATGCGCGAGGTCTTGCTCATCAGGTTCACCATCCAAGGGAGTGAGTCGTCACACGGTTTTCCGGAGGGGACTGCACAAGCGGTCCACCCCCACCAGCACGGCCTCCACCAGGAGGGCGAGCACGGCCACGAGCAGGGCGCCCGCGACCACTTGCGGAGTGTTGTACGTGTTGAAGCCGGCGGTGATGATCCGGCCGAGGCCACCCTGTCCGACCATCGCCGCGATCGTCGCGGTCGCCACGACCTGGACCGCGGCCGACCGCAGTCCGGTCATCACCATCGGGTAGGCGAGGGGAAGTTCGACCCGGGCGAAGAGCTGCCCGCCCGCCATTCCCATGCCGCGCGCGGCCTCCACCACCGAGCGGTCCACCTCCCGCATCCCCACATACGCGTTGGTCAGCAGCGGTGGCACGGCGAACAGCACCAGCGCGATGATCGTCGGTACGTACCCGGCGCTGCGCAGGGGCGACACCATGAACAGGGCGAGCACCGCGAAGACGGGGATCGCCCGTCCCACGTTCGAGATGTTGACGGCGAGGGCGCCGCCGCGGCCGATGTGCCCCAGATACAGCGCGAGAGGCAGGGCGATCGCCGAGGCCAGGGCGAGCGCGACCCCGCTGACGTACAGGTGCTCGCCGAGGCGGTGCCAGACGCCGCTCTCCCCCGACCAGTTGGCGGCCGTGGTCAGCCAGGTCCATGCCTGCGCCAGTACACCCATCAGCGGGCCCCCCGTATCCGGGTCCAGGGCGTGAGCAGACGCTGCACACCGAGCAGCAGCAGATCGGCCGCGACCGCCAGCAGCACACAGAGCACCGAAGCGGTCAGCACCTGCGCCTTGAAGAAGCTCGGCAGCGCGTCATCGATGAGATTGCCGAGGCCTCCGCGGCCGACGATCGAACCGACCGTGGTGAGCGCGACCGTCGAGACCGTGGCGATCCGCAGGCCGGCCATCAGCGCCGGCAGGGCCAGCGGAAGCTCGACCTCCCACAGCAGCCTGCCCGGCCCGTACCCCATGCCGCGGGCGGCTTCACGTGCCTCGTCCGGGACCCCCTCAAGACCCGCCAGTATGTTCCGCACGAGGATCGTCAGCGAATACAGCACAAGCCCCGTGATCACCAGCGCGGCGGACAGTCCGAAGACGGGCAGCAGCAGCGAGAACATCGCCAGCGACGGAATCGTGTAGAGCACGGTCGTCAGCCCCAGAACGGGGCCGGCGAACCGTGGACGGCTGCGCGCCAGCAACGCGAGCGGGAAGGCCACGACCAGCCCGATCAGAACCGATGCCGACGTGATCCAGACATGCTGGACCGTCGCGTCGATCAGTTCCCCGCTGCGGGAGCGGAGGTACTCACCGCAGATCCAGTCGTTCGCCACCAGGCAGTTCCGTCCGGCCACTGTTCCCACCCCCCGATCCGGAACGACGAGCTCAGTGTGCTCGGTGTGCTCGATGCATGTGCCGCGTGCGATCTGTTCGACCGAAACCGACCCTAACCCCCGCCACTGACAACCGCCGAGGAGCTTCGCAGTCCGGCAACACGCCCTTCACACATGGCCCGCCACCAACCGCCACAATGGGAGCCATGATCCGTTTCGAGCATGTCACCAAGCGCTACCCGGACGGCACCACGGCCGTCGACGACCTCTCGTTCGAGGTCGCCGCGGGTGAACTGGTCACGCTCGTCGGACCGTCCGGCTGCGGCAAGACGACCACGATGAAGATGGTCAACCGTCTCATCGAACCGAGCAGCGGGCGGATATTCGTGGACGGCGCGGACATCTCCACACTCGACCCGGTCCAGCTGCGCCGCCGTATCGGCTATGTGATCCAGCAGGTCGGCCTCTTCCCGCACAAGACGGTCCTGGAGAACACGGCGACCGTCCCCCATCTCCTCGGCGTGAAGCGCTCGCGGCGCCGTGAGCGTGCCGCCGAACTCCTGGACCTGGTGGGCCTCGACCCGTCCGTCTACGGCGACCGCTACCCCGAGCAGCTCTCCGGCGGCCAGCGCCAGCGTGTGGGCGTCGCCCGGGCACTGGCGGCCGATCCGCCCGTGCTGCTGATGGACGAGCCGTTCGGCGCGGTCGACCCGGTGGTGCGCGAGCACCTGCAGAACGAGTTCCTGAGGCTCCAGGCACAGGTGCGCAAGACGGTCCTCTTCGTCACCCATGACATCGAGGAGGCCGTGCGGCTGGGGGACCGTATCGCTGTCTACGGCCAGGGGCGGATCGAGCAGTTCGACGCGCCGGCCGCCGTGCTGGGCGCCCCGGCCACCGAGTACGTGGCCGACTTCGTCGGCGCGGACCGCGGACTGAAGCGCCTGTCGGTCACCCCCATCGAGGAGGGCGATCTGGAGCAGCCGCCGGTCGTCCATCTCGACGACCCGCTGCCCCGCGACCTCGGCGGCGCGCGATGGGCGGTCGTACTGGACGCCGAGGACTCCCTGCACGGCTGGTTGTCCGCCGATCAGGCCGCGTCCGGCAAGGGGTCGGTACGCGAACACGCGCGGCGCATGGAGGCCTGGCTGCCCGTCGGCGCCTCGCTCAAGCAGGCCTTCTCGACGATGCTGCAGCACGACGCGGGCTGGATCGCGGTCATCGACCGCGAGCAGACGGGGCGCTTCCTCGGTGTCCTGACGCCCGCCCGGCTGCACGAGGCGCTGCGCCGCTCCATCGACGCGGACGCCCACGACATCCCCCGCACCGAGGTGGAGCTGGAGACGATCGGCCAGGGCCCGGTCCGCACATCAGGTGCTTAGGGGCGGAGCCTCCCGCTGAGCCACTCCAGGGCCGGCGGGATCTCCCGGCGCCAGGTGTTGTAGTTGTGCCCGCCGCTGTCCAGCATGATCGACGAGACGCGCGCGGGCGCCTTCACCCGCTTGATGAACTCCAGGGTCTCCCCGAGGTTGTGCTCGCCCTGCCGTGAGCTGGTGACCAGGAAGGACGTCTTTCCCTGCGGCACATGGTCCAGGCTCCACAGCAGGTCCGCCCGCTTGCGCTCCTGGTCGTCGCCCTGGAAGAGATCACCGGTCGTCGGGTCCTCGGCCGCCTTGTAGTGCGCGGAGAGCCCGGCGCCCCCCGCGAACCGCTCCGGATGGTGCAGCGCGATCTTCAGGGCGCAGTAACCGCCGGTGGAGTTGCCGATGAAGCCCCAGTTCCGCGCCGCGGTGCCGACCCGATAGGTCCCGGAGACGGCCTGCGGGACATCCTTCGCGAAGAACGTCTCGGTCTGCGGCCCGCCGGGGACGTCGACGCACTCGGTGTCCCGGGGCGGCGCCACGGTCGGACGCAGCATCACCAGAATCGTCGGCCTCATCCGGCCGGCCGCGGCGAGCTCGAACGCGGTCTTCGGGTATCTGAGCCCCTTGAGGAGGTTCTCCGCGGTTCCCGGATAGCCGGTCAGGACCACGACCGCCGGAAAGGTGCTCTTGCGGTGCTCCGCCTGGAAGTACTCCGGCGGCAGATACACGTAGGCAGGGCTGTCTATCCGCGACTGCTTCCCCGCTATGACGACCTTGTGGATCTGACCCGCCTTCGCGGGCCGCGAACCGCCGGGCACCCCAGGCTGCTGCTTCGCGACGAGCCTGACGTGCGAGCGGTCGGCGGAATGGTCCACGACCACGCCGAGCTCCTGTTTCTGGCCGAAGAGATCGGCCCAGGAACCGTAGAAGAGGAAGGCCCGGTTGGCCGTCAGGGCGATCACCGCGAACAGGGCCAGCTGCGTGGCGAGCAGCAGTCCGACGCGGCCGGCGACCGCTCGAACCCCGCCGCGCGCGAGCCGCGGCCACCACCAGATCGTGGCGACGAACAGCAGCAGCGCTGCCAGGACGGCCAAGGCCAGTACTTTGTTGCTGGTCAGACCCATGAGTGGCGTGTGCCTTCTGCGTCGACAAATTCCGGGGACGAATGAACCCGCCCCGTGGAACTCCCGTCCTAGAGAGCGCACGTCGTCCGGGCCGACCGATCTGAGGCCTTGGACGCAGGATCTCTCGCGGAGTCACGGGAAGCGATGTCTGCAACGGTAGATGGGGACAAATCAGGATTGGTTCCGCGGGTGCGTCGCGCGCTGCGCGGCCCCCGGCCCGACGCGGTGCCGTCGCTGGTGGGCACAGCCTGCGCGTTCGTCGGCCTGGTCGACGTGGCGGCCGGGGTCTTCCCGCGGTTCCGGCACAGCCGCATGCACGCGTTCGCCGAGGTGCTGCCCGGTGCCACCGGCCCGTTCGCCGCGGCGCTCTCGCTCAGCGCCGGCGTCCTGCTGCTGCTCCTCGCCCACGGGCTCAAGCGCCACAAGCGCCGCGCCTGGCGGGCCGCCGTCATCCTGCTGCCGGCCGGAGCCGCTGCCCAGTTCGTCTACCGGCACTCCGTCGTCGGTGTGCTGCTCTCACTCGCGCTGCTGGCCCTGCTGCTGCGTCACCGGGGCCAGTTCGCCGCGCTGCCCGACCCGCGCAGCCGCTGGCGCGCGCTCGCCAACTTCGTTCTGATGAGCGCCGGTTCCCTCGCTCTGGGGCTGGTCGTCGTCAGCGCCCACCCCGGCAAGGTCGTCGGCAGCCCCGGTCTGACCGACCGCCTCGAGCACGTCATCTACGGGCTCTTCGGCTTCGAGGGCCCCGTCGACTACGCGGACCGCGTCTCCTGGACCGTCGGCTACTCGCTCGGCGCGCTCGGTCTGCTGACCGCGGTCACCACCGTCTATCTCGCCTTCCGGCCCGAACACCCCGCAGCGCGCCTCACCGAGGACGACGAGCGCAGGCTGCGCGACCTGCTGGCCGTGCACGGCGGCCGCGACTCGCTCGGCCACTTCGCTCTCCGCCGCGACAAGGGCGTCGTCTTCTCCCCCAGCGGCAAGGCGGCCGTCTGCTACCGCGTCGTCTCCTCGGTGATGCTCGCCAGCGGTGACCCGATCGGCGACGTCGAGGCCTGGCCCGGCGCCATCGAACGGTTCATGGACGAGGCCAAGGCACACTCCTGGACCCCGGCGGTGATGGGCTGCTCGGAGACCGGCGCCGAGGTGTGGACCCGCGAGACGGGCCTGGACGCCCTGGAACTCGGCGACGAGGCGGTGGTGGACGTCGCGGATTTCTCCCTGGCCGGGCGCGCGATGCGAAACGTACGCCAGATGGTGAAGCGGATCGAGCGGGGTGGTTACGAAACCCGCGTACGGCGCGTCCGTGACCTCACCGACGACGAACTGGAGCGCATCCGGCGGGCAGCGGCCGACTGGCGCGGCACCGACACCGAGCGCGGGTTCTCCATGGCGCTGGGCCGCATAGGCGATCCGGCCGACGGCGAGGCAGTGATCGCCACGGCCCACAAGGCCGGGCCGAACGATGCCGACTCTCCCTACGGCGACCTGAAGGCGATCATCCATTTCGTTCCGTGGGGCGTGGACGGCATGTCCCTGGAGCTGATGCGCCGCGACCGCTCCGCCGACCCCGGCATGAACGAACTCCTCATCGTCGCCTCCCTGCAGGCCGCGCCCGCACTGAAGGTCGAGCGCGTCTCCCTCAACTTCGCGATGTTCCGCTCGGCGCTGGCGCGCGGCGAGAAGATCGGCGCGGGTCCGGTGCTGCGGCTGTGGCGCGGGCTGCTCGTCTTCCTCTCGCGCTGGTTCCAGATCGAGTCGCTGTACAAGTTCAACGCCAAGTTCCGGCCGCGCTGGGAACCGCGTTTCGTGGTCTTCCGCAACACCAGGGACCTGCCGCGGATCGGCTTCGCCGCCATGCAGGCGGAGGGCTTCGTGAACGTCTCGCTCCCGCGCCCCTTCACCCGCCACCGCCCTGACCGGCTGCCCCGTCCCTGCGCGCATCCCGCCCGCCATCACGAGCAGCCCGAGGTCCGCGCGGCGTGACCCGGCCGGATCCGAAAGGCACCCCCTAGGCTGGGCACATGAGTACGTTGCGCGGACGTGGCACGGCAGACGGCATGCCCGAGTGGGATCGCTGTGCGGTCATGGGAGTCGTCAATGTGACGCCCGACTCCTTCTCCGACGGGGGCCGCTGGTTCGACACCACGGCCGCCGTCAAGCGCGGTCTCGACCTGGTCGCCCAGGGCGCCGACCTCGTCGACGTCGGCGGCGAGTCGACCCGGCCCGGCGCCACCCGCGTCGACGAGGACGAGGAGCTGCGCAGGGTCGTCCCGGTCGTCCGGGGCCTCGCGTCCGAGGGCGTGACCGTGTCGGTCGACACAATGCGCGCCGGCGTCGCCGAGCAGGCAGTCGCGGCCGGTGCGGCGCTGGTCAACGACGTCAGCGGCGGGCTCGCCGACCCCCGGATGGTTCCGGCGGTGGCCGCCCTGGACACCCCGTTCGTCGTGATGCACTGGCGCGGGTTCAGCGAGGACATGAACAGCCGTGCGGTGTACGGCGACGTGGTCGCCGAGGTCGTCACGGAGCTGCGCCGGCGCATGGAGGCGGTCATCGACGGCGGCATCGCGCCCGAGCGGATCGTCATCGATCCCGGACTCGGCTTCGCCAAGCATGCCGAGCACGACCTCGCCCTGGTCGCCCACCTCGCGGAGCTGCGCGCCCTGGGCCGCCCGGTGCTGGTGGCCGCCTCCCGCAAGCGGTTCCTGGGGCATGTCCTGGCCAAGGAGGGCGCTGCCCCGCCGGCCCGCGAGCGCGACGCCGCGACCGCCGCGGTGTCCGCCATCGCGGCGCACGAAGGTGCGTGGGCGGTACGGGTCCACGAGGTGCGGGCCACCGCGGATGCGGTCCGCGTCGCGCGGGCCGTCGAGGGCGCCCGGTGAGCCGTACCGATCTCGAACGGGTCGAGGAGGCCAACACCGCCTTCTACGAGACCATGGAGCGCGGCGACTTCGAGAAGCTCTCCACACTCTGGCTCGACGACGACATCTCCTGCATCCACCCGGGCTGGCCGGTGCTCTCCGGCCGTGGGGAGGTCCTCCGCTCGTACGCGCTGATCATGGCGAACACGGAGTACATCCAGTTCTTCCTCACCGACGTCAAAGTGAATGTGGCCGGTGACACCGCTCTGGTCACCTGCACGGAGAACATTCTCAGCGGCGGCCCCGCTGAGGACGGCGGCGAGCTCGGGCCGCTCGTCGGGCAGCTGGTGGTCGCCACCAATGTGTTCCGCCGCACATCCGACGGCTGGAAGATCTGGTCCCACCACGGCTCGCCGGTGCTGACCGAGAGCGACGACGAGGAAGACGACGAGACGCCCGCATAGGGGCAACACTCCCGCGGACGCGGGGTAACCGGGGCGGCGAGGGATTCAGCGCGGCGTCCTCGGGGTATACGCGGCTACCAGCCTCGTGCCGCTGTGTCCATGGCCCCATGGGCGGGTGCTGTCGGTGCTCGCGGGTAGATTCGAACGTGGTCACCGTCGCCCGCACGCGGTTCGGTGCCCGCAAGAACTACGACAGCAGGAGTGATTCGCGTGGATCGTGTCGCGCTGCGCGGCCTCAAGGCCCGTGGGCACCATGGCGTCTTCCCCCGGGAGCGCGAGGAAGGCCAGACCTTCATCGTCGACCTGGCCCTCGGCCTCGACACCCGCCCCGCGGCGGCCGACGACGACCTGGCGAAGACCGTGCACTACGGCGTGGTGGCGGAGGAGGTCGTCGCCATCGTCGAGGGCGAGCCCGTCGACCTGATCGAGACGCTCGCCGAGCGCATCGCCCAGAAGTGTCTGAAGCACGACGGCGTGGCGGAGGTCGAGGTGGTCGTGCACAAGCCGGACGCCCCCATCACGGTGCCCTTCGACGACGTCACGATCACGATCACCCGGAGCCGAGTATGAACCAGGCAGCGAGCGACCCGACCGTGCAGCCGGTGCCGTCCTCCGTCATGGAGCAGGTGGACGCCGCCGATGTCACTCTGTCCAATCCCAAACGGGCCGTCATCTCGCTCGGCTCCAACCTGGGCAACCGCCTGGAGACGCTCCAGGGCGCCATCGACGCCCTGGAGGACACCCCGGGGCTGCGGGTCAAGGCCGTCTCACCCGTGTACGAGACGGAGCCGTGGGGCGTCGAGCCGGGCAGTCAGCCGTCGTACTTCAACGCGGTGGTGGTGATCAAGACCACGCTGCCCCCGTCCTCGCTGCTGGAGCGCGGCCAGGCCATCGAAGAGGCCTTCGAGCGGGTCCGTGAGGAGCGCTGGGGGCCGCGGACCATCGACGTCGACATCGTGTCGTACGCCGACGTCGTCTCCGACGACCCGGTGCTGACCCTGCCGCACCCGCGTGCCCATGAGCGCGCCTTCGTGCTCGCGCCGTGGCACGACGTGGAGCCGGAGGCGCAGCTCCCCGGCCGTGGCGCCGTGGCCGAGCTGCTGGCGGTCATGGGGCACGGTGGTGTGCAGCCCCGCGCCGACCTGGAACTGCGGCTGCCCGAGTAGTCGTTAGGCTCGTACGCGGAGTACGCGACGTACCCGCCACGACTTCGTGCGGCTGGACAGGTGAAGGGCGGCTTTCTCGGTGAAGCAACTACGGCTCGGTGTGCTGGCCGGTCTCTTCGCCGCGGCAGGAGTGCTGTCCTGGGGGGCCGCGCGCCTGTGGGACTCCTTCGGCACCCTGCCCAGCGTGCCGCTGGCCGCGCCGATCGTGCTGGCGGCGATCGCCGTCGTCCTCACCGCGACCGCGCTCTCCCTGCGCGCCCGGCTGCGGGCCCAGCGCGAGCGGCGCCCGGGTGCCAAGGGGGTCGAGCCGTTGATGGCGGCCCGCGCGGTGGTGTTCGGGCAGGCAAGCGCGCTCGTGGCGGCCCTGGTGAGCGGCATGTACGGCGGCACGGGTGTGTTCCTGCTCGGCTCCCTCGACATCCCGCCCCGCCGGGACCAGGCGATCTACGCGGCATTCTCGGTGCTGGCGGGCATCGGCGTGATCGCGGCGGCACTCTTTCTGGAACGTGTCTGCAAGCTCCCCGAGGACGACGACGACAACACGACGACGGCCCGGACCTCGTAGGAGGACCGGGCCGTCGCCCGGCTCAGCGAGCCATGATCAGGCTCATCGCCTCGTTGCGCGTCGCCACGTCCCGCAGCTGACCGCGTACCGCCGACGTGATCGTCTTGGCACCGGGCTTGCGGATGCCCCGCATCGACATGCACATGTGCTCGCACTCGATGACCACGATCACGCCGCGCGGCTCCAGGATCTCCATGAGGGAGTCCGCGATCTGCGTGGTCAGCCGCTCCTGCACCTGCGGCCGGCGGGCGAAGACGTCCACGAGGCGCGCCAGCTTGGACAGACCCGTGATCTTGCCCGAGGTCGACGGGATGTAGCCGACGTGCGCCACGCCCCGGAACGGCACCAGGTGGTGCTCGCAGCAGCTGGTCACCTCGATGTCCTTCACCAGGACCATCTCGTCGTGGCCCAGGTCGAACGTCGTCGTCAGTACGTCCTCGGGCTGCTGCCACAGACCGCCGAATATTTCCCTGTACGCCCGCGCCACCCGCGCGGGTGTCTCCCGCAGACCCTCACGGTCAGGGTCCTCGCCGACCGCGATGAGGAGTTCGCGAATTGCGTTCTCGGCCCGCTTCTCGTCGAACACGCCGATGGTGCCCTCGCCGTCCAGCGTCACCGGGTCGGTCATCTGTGCCTCGTTCCTGTACTCCGACGTGGCGTGAAAACGCCGTATCTCCCAGGCTAGAACCTGGGAGATACGGCGTTCATTCCTGTTCAGGGGCCCTCCAGGCGGAAGACCTGCTGGTCATGCCTCGGGACGCTCCTCCGGGACCGCCTCGGAGGGGGCCTTGGTGACATCGGTCACCGTCGGACCCGTGCCGTTCGCCGCGCCGTTGGTCAGCGCCAGTTCCTTCGGCGAGAGCACCGGCGGACGCGTGGAGGGCGTACGCCGCGCGGAGCCGGTCCACGCCGGGCGGGCCGGGCGCTTCACGATCGGCGCGAAGATCTCGGCGATCTCCTCCTTGCCGAGCGTCTCCCTCTCCAGCAGCTGCAGGACCAGGTTGTCCAGGACGTCGCGGTTCTCGACCAGGATCTCCCAGGCCTCGTTGTGCGCGGTCTCGATGAGCTTCTTGACCTCTTCGTCGACCAGCGCCGCGACCTCTTCCGAGTAGTCGCGCTGGTGCGCCATCTCCCGGCCCAGGAAGGGCTCGGTGTTGTCGCCGCCGAACTTGATCGCGCCGAGCCGCTCGGTCATGCCGTACTGCGTGACCATCGCACGGGCCGTGGCGGTGGCCTTCTCGATGTCGTTGGCCGCACCGGTGGTCGGGTCGTGGAAGACCAGTTCCTCCGCCGCGCGGCCGCCCAGCATGTACGCCAGCTGGTCGAGCATCTCGTTGCGCGTGGTCGAGTACTTGTCCTCCTCCGGGAGCACCATCGTGTAACCGAGGGCCCGGCCGCGGGACAGGATCGTGATCTTGTGGACCGGGTCGGAGTTCGGCGAAGCCGCCGCGACCAGGGCGTGACCACCCTCGTGGTACGCGGTGATCTTCTTCTCCTTGTCCGACATGATCCGGGTCCGCTTCTGCGGGCCCGCGACCACACGGTCGATCGCCTCGTCCAGGGAGTGGTTGTCGATCAGCTTCTTGTCGCTGCGCGCCGTGAGGAGCGCGGCTTCGTTCAGCACGTTCGACAGGTCGGCGCCGGTGAAGCCGGGCGTACGCCGGGCAACCGCACCCAGGTCGACGTCCGGGGCGACCGGCTTGCCCTTCTGGTGGACCTTGAGGATCTCCAGACGGCCCTGCATGTCGGGGCGGTCGACGGCGATCTGCCGGTCGAAACGGCCCGGGCGCAGCAGCGCCGGGTCGAGGATGTCAGGCCGGTTGGTGGCGGCGATCAGGATCACGCCGCCCTTGACGTCGAAGCCGTCCATCTCGACGAGCAGCTGGTTGAGGGTCTGCTCGCGCTCGTCGTGGCCGCCGCCGAGACCCGCACCGCGGTGCCGGCCGACGGCGTCGATCTCGTCGACGAAGACGATCGCCGGGGCGTTCGCCTTGGCCTGCTCGAACAGGTCGCGGACCCGGGAGGCACCGACACCGACGAACATCTCGACGAAGTCGGAGCCGGAGATCGAGTAGAACGGGACGCCCGCCTCACCCGCGACGGCGCGGGCGAGCAGCGTCTTGCCCGTACCGGGCGGGCCGTACAGCAGCACGCCCTTGGGGATCTTGGCGCCGACGGCCTGGAACTTGGCCGGCTCCTGCAGGAACTCCTTGATCTCGTGGAGCTCCTCGACGGCCTCGTCGGACCCGGCCACATCGGAGAAGGTCGTCTTGGGGGTGTCCTTGGTGATCAGCTTGGCCTTGGACTTCCCGAAGTTCATGACACGGGAGCCGCCGCCCTGCATCTGGTTCATCAGGAAGAGGAAGACCACGACGATCAGGACGAAGGGCAGCAGGGAGAGCAGCACCGAGACGAACGGGCTCTGCTTCGAGGGCGAGACCGTGTAGCCCTCCTTGATCTCGCCTGCCTCGAACTTCTCCTGCAGCGTGTTGGCCAGGTCGGCACCCTGGGTGCCGATGTAGCTGGCCTGGATCTTGTCGCTGCCCTTGACCTTCTGGCCTTCCTTGAGGTCAGCCTTGATGATCTGTTCGTCGCCGGTGGTCAGTTTGACCTGGTCGACCTGGTTCTTGCTGATCGCCTGGACCACATCGCCGGTGTCCACCGTCTTGTAGCCGCCGGAAGAGCCGACGACCTGCATCAGCACGACCACGGCGAGGACGGCCAGCACGATCCACATGACCGGCCCACGGAAGTATCGCTTCACGTCCATCCATACGGGGCGAGAACGCCCCGTCCCTCCTGCCCGTAGTAAATGCTGCTGTGACTGCTCTTGGTTAAAGACAACTGTTCTTCGGACGGTACCCCAGCGAGCGAGCCGCGTCCGCGCGGTACGGCTGACAAACCCGTCCTCCCAAGCTTCAACGGCCGGAGGGGGGCTCTGGTTCCCGTCTGGTTCGGCGTCCCGTTCCGGCCGGTTCAGCCGCCGTAGACGTGCGGGGCGAGCGTCCCGACGAACGGGAGGTTGCGGTACTTCTCCGCATAGTCCAGGCCGTAACCGACGACGAACTCGTTCGGGATGTCGAATCCGATCCACTTCACGTCGATGGAGACCTTTGCGGCATCCGGCTTACGCAGCAGGGTGCACACCTCCAGGGAGGCCGGCTCGCGCGAGCCGAGGTTCGACAGCAGCCAGGACAGCGTCAGGCCGGAGTCGATGATGTCCTCGACGATCAGGACGTGCTTGCCCTTGATGTCGGTGTCCAGGTCCTTGAGGATCCGGACCACGCCCGACGACTGGGTGCCCGCGCCGTAGGACGACACCGCCATCCAGTCCATGGTGACCGGGGTGGACAGTGCACGCGCCAGGTCCGCCATCACCATCACGGCGCCCTTGAGGACACCGACGATGAGCAGATCCTTGCCCGCGTACTCCGCATCGATCTTCGCCGCCAACTCGGCCAGCTTCGCGTCGATCTCTTCCTTGGTGATGAGCACCGACTGGAGATCGGTGCTCATGTCCTTCTCGTTCACCCGCGTCGCTTTCTGTTGCCGGGGGTTCCGGGGGTCGAGCCCGGAATGACTCGGCCGGCGCATTTCTGCGGCCGGGTCAGCCTTGCCGAATGACAAGTCTGCCACCCTGCCGGTGCGCCTCGACGCGGCCGGGCAGATTGATGGCCCGCTGACCCCGCCAGCCGGTGATGAGGCGGTCCACTTCCTCGATGTGCCGCGCGAAGAGCGAACCGGCGGGCGAACCGGCCTCGATGACGGCCCGGCGCAGCACCCGGCGGCGTACGGCGGGGGGCAGCGCGAACAGCTTGGCGCACTCCAGCCGGCCCGCGTCGTCCCGCACGGTGGCCTCCGCGTCGGCGGCCCAGGCGTCCAGGGCGTCGGCATCGTCGCGGGAGAGCTGGGCGGTGCGTGCCAGGGCCTCGACGACGCCCTTGCCGAGCGCCTTCTCCAGAGCGGGCAGGCCCTCGTGGCGCAGCCGGGAGCGGGTGTAGGCGGGGTCGGCGTTGTGCGGGTCGTCCCACACGGGCAGCGACTGGACCATGCATGCCTTGCGGGCGGTCTGCCGGTCGATCTCGAGGAAGGGGCGGCGGTAACGGCCGACCGCCCCCGAGACGGCGGCCATTCCCGACAGCGAGCGGATCCCGGAGCCGCGGGCGAGGCCGAGCAGGACGGTTTCTGCCTGATCGTCGCGGGTGTGGCCGAGCAGGACGGCGGCGGCGCCGAGGCGCTCCGCGGCCTCGTCCAGCGCGGCGTAGCGGGCGTAGCGGGCCGCAGCCTCGGGGCCACCTTCGCGGCCGACCCGCACGGTGACGGCCTCGACCGGGTCGAGCTGCATCGCGGTGAGACGGGCGGCGACTTCGGCGGCGCGGAGGGCGGAGCCGTCCTGAAGGCCGTGGTCGACGGTGATGCCGCCGGCGCGGATGGAGAGCTTGCGGGCCTCGAAGGCGAGGGCGGAGGCGAGCGCCATCGAGTCGGCGCCGCCCGAGCAGGCCACCAGCACGAGGGGCGGCTGCGGGGTCACGGAGTGTGCTGTGTTGTCGGAGTGCTCGGTGAGCACGTCGTGGAGTACGCGGCGGACCGCCAGGCGTATCGCCGCGACCGCAGGATGGGGACCCATGTCCGGTGCCCTTCGTGAAAGTGTCGGGAGGGGTGCCTCGGTCGAAATCGTCGGGTGGAGGACGAACGATCGGTCACTCAGAGTGCGTCGATGGTGACAGAACCGAGCCGATACCCCGAGCATCGCACGCCTACCAAGCGCCCACGGTCCCTCGGATGGGTGATTGGCGGGGCGTCCGTCTGCCGTCGGCACCCCGCGCTTCACCACTCTGCTCCACGGTGCGCCCTCGGCCTTACGGTGCGCCCTCGGCCTTGCGGTGCACCCTCGCGACCCAGTCCGCCGGTTTGGCGATCTCCGCCTTCGTCGGAAGCGTGTTCGGCGACGTCCACACCCGGTTGAAGCCGTCCATGCCCACCTCCTGCACCACGGCCCGTACGAAGCGTTCGCCGTCGCGGTACTGACGCAGCTTGGCGTCGAGCCCCAGCAGCTTGCGCAGCGCGAGATCGAGCCGGCTCGCCCCGCGTGCCCTGCGCTGCTGGAACTTCTCCCTGATCTCCCCGACCGAGGGCACCACATCGGGACCGACGCCGTCCATCACGAAGTCGGCGTGCCCCTCCAGCAGCGACATCACGGCGGTCAGCCGGCTCAGGATCTCCCGCTGGGCCGGAGTCTGCACCAGTTCGACGATGGAGTGGCCGGTGTCGTCCTCCTCGCCTTCGGGACGGGCCCCCGCGAGCGACTGCGCGGCCTCCCGGAACCGCTCCAGCACGGTCATCGGGTCCACCTCGGTCTGCCCGAGGAACGACTGGATCTCGCCCTCGAGGTGGTCACGCAGCCAGGGCACGCCGGTGAACTGGGTGCGGTGGGTCTCCTCGTGCAGACAGACCCAGAGCCGGAAGTCGTGGGGGTCCACGTCCAGTTCGCGCTCGACGTGGACGATGTTCGGCGCGACCAGCAGCAGCCGTCCGCTGCCACTCAAGCCGGCGCTTTCACCGGCGGGCAGGTCGCGGGGGGCGGGGGCGAAGGTCTCGTACTGTCCCAGCACCCGGGAGGCCAGGAACGACAGCAGCATGCCCAGTTCGACGCCGGTGACCTTGCCACCCACCGCGCCGAGCATCGCCCCTCCCGGGGTGCCCGAGCGGCGTTCCTGCATCTTGTCCAGCAGCGGCCGCAGCAGCTCGCGGAAGCCCGCGACGTTCGCCCGGACCCAGCCGGCCCGGTCCACGACCAGGACCGGGGTGTCCAGTGGTTCGGAGCCTTCGGGGATCAGCCGGGTGAATGCCCGGACATGCTCCTCGGAGGCCTTGGCGTGCCGTCGCAGCTCGGCGACGACGGCACGCGCCTCGTCCCTGCTCACTTCGGGACCGGGCCGCACGAAGCGGGTCGCGGTCGCGACGGCGAGGTTCCAGTCGACCATCTCGGCACCACCGATGCTCGTCATGCGTCAACCGTACGTTCTCCGCTCGGGCTGCGGTGAGGTGTTGGGCTCCGACGCTTCGTCCGAAGGCGGCCGGCTCTCAGGGCACCAGTGCGGCGGCGAGCCGGTCCAGGGCCGGCCGTGCGGTGTCCCGGGACTCCGTGCCTCCCGCGAGGAACGCGAAGGCCAGCAGCCGGCCGTCGGCCGTCACGACCGTGCCCGCGAGCGTGTCGACGCCGGACAGGGTGCCGGTCTTGGCCCGCACCAGGCCGGTGCCCGCCGAGCCGTTCGCGTAGCGCTCCTCCAGAGTGCCGGAAAAGCCCGCCACGGGCAGCCCGGTGAGGACCGGGCGCAGTTCGGGGTGGTCGGGGTCGGCGGCCGTGGCAAGCAGCGCGGTGAGCAGGGCGCCGGAAACCTTGTCGTTGCGGTCGAGACCACTGCCGTCGGCGAACCTGGCGCCCTCGACCGGCAGCTCCAGGCGGCGGAGCTGCGCGGCCACGGCCCGGCCGGCGCCGACGGCGTGGGCCGGTCGGCCGGTCGCGACGGCGGTCTGGCGGGCGAGGGACTCCGCGATGTCGTTGTCGCTGGTGGTCAGCATCCGTTCGACCATTGCGGACAGGGGCCCCGACAGCACCTGGGCGAGCGGGACGGCGTTCTTCGCGGGACGGCCCGGGGCAGGGTGCGCCGACGCGCGGACGCCTTTGCCGGCAAGCAGCTCGGTGAACAGCCGGGCCGCGTCCCGGGCGGGGTCGGTCGAGCGGGTCGCGCTGCCGGTGCTCTTGGGGGCGCGCCTTCCCTGGTCGACCATCAGGGCGCTGATGGGGGCGAGGTTGCCGTTGCGGCCGATGGGGTGCAGCGCGGGGCCCTGGTACAGCGAGGTGTCGTACGCGAGCCGGACCTTGGTGATCCCGCGGTCGCGCAGGGCGCGTGCGGTCCGGTCGGCCAGCCGGGCGAGTCCGGCCCGCTCCAGGGTGGCGTCGCCGCCGCCGACCAGGGTGATCCCCTCGGCGTCCGGGGCCGCGACGACGGTCGTCGGGATGCGGTGGTCCGGGCCGAGCGCGGTCAGGGCCGCGACAGCCGTGGCGATCTTGATGGTGGACGCCGGTGTCATCGGGGTCTCGGCACCCTTCCCGTACAGCCGTGCGCCGGTGGCCACATCGATGACGCAGGCCGTACGGGCCGTGCCGAGGGCCGGGTCCGAGAGCAGTGGCGCGAGGGTCTTGGACAGGTCGGCCGGGCCGCTCGCCGGCGCATTGGCGGGTTCGGCCCGCGGGGTGCCGAGCGCGGCGAGGACGACGGGGGCGCTCGGCGCGGGGGCGGGGGGCCGGGGCGCGGCCGGTTCGTGATGTGCCTCACCCACGCGGGCGGGAGCGGCCGCCCGCTGCCTCTCGGCCTTACGCTGGCCCGAGTCCCAGGGACCCGCCGCAGCCACCGCTCCGGCGGCGAGGGCGAGGCCGACCACGGCGGCGCCCGCAGTGAGCTGCCACGTCCTGACCTCTGGCACCCCGCACCAGCCCCTTTCGCGATCACACACGTGCGTGAGGGACACTTAACCACCAGAACTGCGTCTTGCCGCGAACATGGCACCCCGATAGGCCCTGTGCCGGGGGTCCGGGGGGCATCCCCCGGGAGGGCACAGAACCACAGAAGACCTGAGTGTTGATCATGGAGGAGCCACCCGTGGAGTTCGACGTCACCATCGAGATCCCGAAGGGTTCGCGGAACAAGTACGAGGTGGACCACGAGACCGGTCGGATCCGCCTGGACCGTCGACTCTTCACCTCGACCAGCTACCCGGCCGACTACGGCTTCGTCGAGAACACCCTCGGCGAGGACGGCGACCCGCTGGACGCCCTGGTCATCCTTGACGAGCCGACGTTCCCCGGCTGCCTGATCAAGTGCCGCGCCATCGGCATGTTCCGGATGACGGACGAGGCCGGCGGCGACGACAAGCTGCTGTGCGTTCCGGCCTCCGACCCGCGCGTGGAGCACCTGCGTGACATCCACCACGTGTCCGAGTTCGACCGCCTGGAGATCCAGCACTTCTTCGAGGTCTACAAGGACCTGGAGCCCGGCAAGTCCGTCGAGGGCGCCAACTGGGTCGGCCGCACCGAGGCCGAGGCCGAGATCGAGGCCTCCTACAAGCGCCTCGAGGCGCAGGGCGGCGCGCACTGAGCGCACTCCACTGAGCAACCGGCCGCATGAAGCGGCCCGACGCGGGCGGGACACCCTGGAGGGGGTCCCGCCCGCGTCGCGTACCGCCGCCCATGTCCGTGGCCATACTGGGCAGACGCGCCAGGCAGACGGCCGGACAAGAGGGAGCGAGGACAGACGTGGTGGCGGAGCCCGAGGGTCCGGAAGACCGGAAGCCTCAGTCCGACGAGGCGCACAGCGCTTTCACCCCGCCCGCCGGCATGGGGCAGCCGGAGGCGCCCGAAGAGGACCACCCGTCATCGGAGTTCGCGATTCCCAAGGGCTTCGCCCCCGAACCTCCCGCCGAGCCGGAGCATTCCGCGTTCGCGACACCGAGCGTCTACAGCGCCCGGCGCTCGCCGCCCGCGTTCACTCCGGCGCACGGCATGCCGGTCGTACAGCTCACCAAGGGCGCGCCCTGGCAGGACCGGATGCGCGCGATGCTGCGGATGCCGGTCCACGAGCGGCCGGTACCGGAGGCGGCGCACCGGCACGACGAGGCAGGGCCCGCCGTTCCCCGCGTACTGGACCTGACGCTGCGTATCGGCGAGCTGCTGCTCGCGGGCGGCGAGGGCGCGGAGGACGTCGAGGCGGCCATGTTCGCCATCTGCCGTGCCTACGGGCTGGACCGCTGCGAGCCCACCGTCACCTTCACGCTGCTGTCGATCACCTATCAGCCGTCCCTGGTCGACGACCCCGTGACGGCCAATCGCACCGTACGGCGGCGTGGCACCGACTACACCCGGCTCGCCGCGGTCTTCCGCCTGGTGCACGACATCAGCGCGGAGGAGTCGGAGATCACCCTGGAGGAGGCCTACCGGCGCCTCGCGGAGATCCGGCGCAACCGGCATCCCTATCCGGGCTGGGCGCTCACCCTGGCCGGCGGGCTGCTGGCGGGCGCGGCCTCCGTCCTGGTGGGTGGCGATGTGCTGGTGTTCATCGCGGCGGCGATCAGCGCGATGCTCGGCGACCGGCTGGCGTGGCTGTGCGCCGGGCGGGGACTGCCGGAGTTCTACCAGTTCGCCGCTGCCGCCATGCCCTCGGCCGCGATGGGAGTGGCCCTGACACTGTCGCCACTGGACGTGCGCGCCTCCGCGGTGATCACCGGCGGCCTGTTCGCGCTGATCCCGGGACGGGCGCTGGTCGCCGGGGTGCAGGACGGACTGACCGGCTTCTACATCACCGCGGCCGCCCGCCTCCTCGAGGTCGGCTATCTGGTGGTCGCCCTCGTCATCGGTGTGCTGTCGGTGCTGTACCTGGGGTTCGCGCTGGACGCGGGCCTCAACCCGGAAACCGCCATTCACATCGTCGAACGGCCGGTGGCACAGACGCTCGCCGCGATGGCGCTGTCCCTGTTCTTCGCCGTGATGCTCCAGCAGGAGCGCAACACCCTGCCCCTCGCCGCTCTCAACGGCGGCGTCGCGTGGGTGATCTACGCGGCCCTCGCAGACACGGCGAATGTCTCTCCGGTCGCCGCGACGGCGATCGCCGCCGGTCTGGTGGGCCTGTTCGGGCAGCTGCTGTCGCGCTACCGGTACGCCTCCGCGCTGCCGTATGTCACCGCCGCGATCGGGCCGCTGCTGCCGGGCAGCGCCACGTACTTCGGGCTGTTGTCGATCGCCAGAAACGACCTGAACACGGGCCTCGCCTCACTGAGCAAGGCGGCCGCCCTCGCGCTCGCCATCGCGATCGGGGTGAACCTGGGCGCCGAGATCTCCCGGCTGGTGCTGCGGGCGCCGGGCGCCGAACGCCGCGCGGCCAAGCGGACGCGCGGCTTCTGAGGCGAGGCGAACGGGACAGGAGCGGGTACCGCCGGGCGGCGGCGTCCGCGTACGGCGGGGTCAGCGCTTGGCGTGCCGGCCCCGCTGGCCCGGGGGCATCTCGCCGGCCGGACCGGGGTCCGCCACTGCGGCCTGCTTCCTGCCCTTCGAACGGGCCCGCAGGAACTCGATCGCAATCGGGAGCACCGAGATCAGCACGATCAGGATCAGGATCGCCTCGATGTTCTTGTGGACGAACTCGACCTTGCCGAGCGCCGCACCGAGCAGGGTGACCCCGGCGCCCCACAGCACGCCGCCGATGACGTTGAACGTGACGAAGGAGCGGTAGTTCATCCGGCTCACACCGGCGATGATCGGCGTGAACGTGCGCACGATGGGCACGAAGCGGGCCAGCACCAGCGACTTGGGGCCGTACTTCTCGAAGAACTCGTGCGCCTTCTCGACGTTCTCCTGCTTGAAGAGCCTGGAGTCCGGGCGCCTGAAGAGGGCAGGGCCGACCTTGCGGCCGAAGAGATAGCCCACCTGGTCACCGATGATCGCGGCCAGCACGACGAGCGTGCACACCACCCACAGAGGGAAGTCCAGCTTGCCGGAGGTGACCAGCAGGCCGGTGGTGAACAGCAGCGAGTCGCCCGGCAGGAAGAAACCGATGAGCAGGCCCGACTCGGCGAAGACGATGACGAGTACACCGATGAGTCCGAACGTCCCGATCAGATAGTCCGGGTCCAGCCAGCTCGGTCCGAGCGCAAGGGTAGTCACGAGGTCCGGGCTCCTGAGTCTTCAGTCGGTCGATCGGCGAATCGGCGTGAACGGCCGCCCCAAGGTATCAACGCGGGATGGCCGCTCCACGTTCCACCGGCCTGCCCAGGATGCACTGTGCGGCACCTGGGACAAAGCTGTGCCTCGAGGGGAGGGGCGACAGCTGCACGGAAGGCGGACATTGATGGGCATCGAGGACTACGGCGGCGGACAGGGCAAGGGCTCGGACGTGCTGGTGGTCACCACCAACGACGTACCCGGCTTCCAGGTGCAGCAGGTGATCGGCGAGGTCTTCGGTCTGACGGTGCGCTCGCGCCATCTGGGAAGTCAGATCGGGGCAGGGCTGAAGTCAATGATCGGCGGGGAGCTGAAGGGCCTGACCAAGACCCTGGTGGAGACCCGGAACCAGGCCATGGAGCGCTTGATCGAGCAGGCCCGCTCCCGCGGCGCGAACGCGGTGCTCATGTTCCGCTTCGACGTGACGGAGGCGGCGGACGTCGGCACCGAGGTCTGTGCCTACGGCACGGCGGTGGTGATCGCCCGCACCTGACGCAGCCGGGCACCGGGCTGACGCAGCCGCGCACGCCGGGCCCGGCATCCGGCCCGGGGACCGGGACGGCCTCCGGGGCGGCGGCGCCCCGGAGGCCGTCCCGGTCAGCTGTCCCGGTCAGCTGTTGCGCACCGCGTTGGCGAGGATCGCGTCGCGCAGGTGCACGGCCATGCCGGGCCGGATGGCGTCGTAGTACGCCGTGAAGCGCTCGTCCGAGACATACATCTCGCCGAGGCAGGTGTGGATCTCGTAGGTGCAGTCGTAGAACCACGTGCAGATGTGGCGGCGGTGCTCCTCGGCCAGGTCCATGGCGCGCTCGCCCGCCGGCTCCTCACCGGCTTCCATCAGGGCGTCGTAGCGCGTGCCCCAGTCGGCGCTCTCGTCCTGCATCCGTTTCCAGTCGTCCTTGCCGTAGCGCGAGACCCGCCGCTGGGACTCGGCGTACGCCTGCGTGCCGCCCCAGCGCTGCTCGACCTCCTGCGCGTACTGCTCGGGGTCGTTGTCCCCGAAGACTTCGAACTTCTCCTCGGGCGTGAGGTTGATGCCCATCTTCTTCGCCTCCATGGCTCGTTCGACGGCCTCGGCCATCTCCTGCAGCTTGGTGATCCGGGCGGACAGCAGTTCGTGCTGCCGGCGCAGATGCGCCTGCGGGTCCGTGTCCGGGTCGTCCAGCAGCGCCGCGACCTCCTCGAGCGGGAAGCCGAGCTCCCGGTAGAACAGGATCTGCTGCAGCCGGTCGAGGTCGGCGTCGTCGTAGCGCCGGTGTCCCGCGTGGCTGCGGCCACCCGGTCGGAGCAGCCCGATCTCGTCGTAGTGGTGCAGCGTGCGCACCGTGACCCCGGCGAAGGCCGCGACCTGTCCCACGGCGTAGCTCATCGCTTTCCGCTCCTTCGTTTCTCGGTACGCGCCTCAGCCTGGGTCCTCACGCCGCGTGAGGTGCAAGCCCGACAGGAAAAGAGTCTGTTATGTACGTATCGTCCCGCTTGAGGTGGCCCAGGCGGGGCCAGGGAGGAAGGCACCGAGGCGATGGCACTCCACAAGGGCGCGACCGACGACAGCGAGCAGGAGAACGAGAAGGAGCGGCGCAGACTCTCCCTCAACCCCTTCTACGGGGAGGCCAACCCGGTCAGCGGGATGACCTCCGCCCCTCCCACGCACCGGCTGCCCGACGGACCGCTGCCTCCCTCCACCGCCTACCAACTGGTCCATGACGAGCTGATGCTCGACGGCAACTCCCGGCTGAACCTCGCCACCTTCGTCACCACCTGGATGGAGCCGCAGGCCGGCGTGCTGATGTCCGAGTGCCGCGACAAGAACATGATCGACAAGGACGAGTACCCGCGCACGGCCGAACTGGAGCGCCGGTGCGTGGCGATGCTCGCCGATCTGTGGCATGCCCCGGACCCGACCTCCACGGTCGGCTGCTCCACCACGGGCTCCAGCGAGGCGTGCATGCTCGCCGGGATGGCCCTCAAACGCCGCTGGGCCAAACGCAATGGCGACCGTTACCCCCGGTCCGCCCGGCCCAATCTGGTCATGGGCATCAATGTGCAGGTCTGCTGGGAGAAGTTCTGCAACTTCTGGGAGGTGGAGGCGCGGCTGGTTCCCATGGAGGGCGACCGCTTCCATCTCGACCCGCAGGCGGCCGCCGACCTCTGCGACGAGAACACCATCGGCGTGGTGGCCGTGCTCGGGTCGACGTTCGACGGGTCCTACGAACCGGTCGCCGACCTGTGTGCGGCCTTGGACGCCCTCCAGGAGCGCACCGGCCTCGACATTCCCGTCCATGTGGACGGGGCTTCGGGGGCGATGGTGGCGCCCTTCATCGACGAGGACCTGGTCTGGGACTTCCGGCTGCCGCGGGTCGCCTCGATCAACACCTCGGGGCACAAGTACGGCCTCGTCTATCCCGGCGTCGGCTGGGCGCTATGGCGCTCGCCCGCCGATCTGCCCGAGGAGCTGGTGTTCCGGGTGAACTATCTCGGCGGCGACATGCCGACCTTCGCCCTCAACTTCTCCCGGCCGGGCGCACAGGTGGCGGCGCAGTACTACACCTTCGTCCGGCTCGGGCGGGCGGGCTACCGGGCCGTCCAGCAGACCGCCCGGGACATCGCCCGGGGCCTCGCGGAACGAATCGAGGCGCTGGGCGACTTCCAACTCCTCACCCGTGGCGACGAGTTGCCCGTCTTCACCTTCACCACAGCGCCCGATGTGACGTCCTTCGACGTGTTCGACGTCTCCCGGCGGCTGCGCGAGCAGGGCTGGCTCGTACCCGCGTACACCTTTCCGAAGAACCGTGAGGACCTCTCCGTCCTGCGCATGGTCTGCCGTAACGGCTTCTCCGCAGATCTGGCCGACCTGCTGATGGACGACCTGCTCCAGGTGCTGCCGGAGCTGCGGCGCCAGCAAGAACCCATGAGCAAGGACGCGGCGGCGGTGACCGCCTTCCACCACTGATCCGGCACACGGCCGCTTCAGCGGCTGTCGCCCTCGTGCGGCTCACCTGTCGCGTACGGGTTCTCCTCGCCCTCCGCCAGTACTCCGACGAACGGCTCGCCCTCGCCCGCGAAGGTGTACGCCCCGGCCTCGATCCGCCGGATCAGGCCCCGGGTCCACTCCGCTCCGGAATCCGCCGAGGAGACCCAGAGGTTCATGATCTCGCCGATGTGCCCGAGCGACTCGGGCCCCTCCTCGGGGGTGTAGTACTCGGTCACCGACGACCGCCACTCCTGCATCCCCCGGATGCGTTCCTTCAGCAGCGCCACGGCCTCCTCCCGCGGCAGGTCGACGATGAAGCCGACCCCCGCGGACAGGACGTCCAGCTTCTCGTCGTAGGCGGTCAGGGACTCCCGGAGCAGTGTGAAGTACTCCTCGGTGCCCTGCCCGGTGAGCTCGTACTCGGTGCGCGGCGGGCCGCCGGCCGTCGACGGGGCGGTCTCATGAGCGTGCAGCAGTCCCTGCTTCGCCATCTGCTTCAGCGCGTGATAGATCGAACCGGGCTTGGCGTTGGACCACTCGTGCGCGCCCCAGTACTCCAGGTCGTTGCGGACCTGGTAGCCGTGCGCCCGCCCGTGCTGGCGTACGGCTCCCAGGACCAGCAGACGGATCGCTGACATCAGCCGGGATTCCCTTCTATTCAAGTTTGACTAGACTACTCGGCATGACCGAGAAGACCATCCCGCTCCTTCCGTGCCGGACGATCCAGCCGGTGGTCGATTTCTACACCGCCCTGGGTTTCGAGACGACATTCCTGCAGAAGAGTCCGTACCCGTACGCGGCCGTCGAGCGCGGACCCGTGCAGCTCCAGTTCTTCGGCATGAAGCAGTACGACCCCGCCGAGTCCTACGCGGGCTGCTACATCGTCACCGACGACGTCGACACGCTCCACGCGACGTTCCGCGCCGGCCTCAAGGCGGCGTACGGGAAGATCCCGCTCCGCGGCCTGCCGCGCATCGGGCCGCTCAAGGACATGTCGTACGGGATGCGGCAGTTCCTGATGACCGACCCGGGCGGCAACTCCATCCGGGTCGGGCAGGCGACCAGCAAGGACCAGAGCCTTCGGCCGGTCCCCAAGGAGCCCTTCGACCGGGCCCTGCACATGGCGGATCTCTTCACCGACTCCAAGCAGGACCTGCCGGGAGCGGCGAAGATCATCGACCGCGCACTGGACCTGATCCCGGACGCACGGCCGACCGCCGTCCAGCATCTGCGGCTCCTCGTCCTGCGCGGCGACATCGCACAGCGGCTCGGCGACGACGAGCCGGCGCGCAGGTTCCTCGACCGGGCCGCCGCGCTCCCGCTCACCGATGAGGAAAGGGAGTCGGTGCACGACAGCCTGGCCAGACTGGAGGAGCTGCGGCCTTGGGCCGCGCCCTGACGGCAGGTCCTACGCCCTGCTCCGCGCGCCCTCCTCGGCGACCAGGTCGAACGCGCCCTTACCGTCCAAGGACTCGCGGATGATGTCGGCGTGGCCGGCGTGCCGGCCGATCTCCTCCACCAGGTGGATCATCAGCCAGCGCATGGACACCCGGCCCTCCTTGGGGAACCACGGCGCCTCGGGCAGCGGAAAGGTGTCGTCCAGACTCGGCACCGAGCGGATGAAGGCCTCGGTCTCCTTGGCGACCGTGTCCCAGAAGGCCAGCATGTCCGGGATCGTCTCACCGTCGACCAGACGGAAGCTGTCGCCCCAGGTCTCCTCGGTGCGGGCCTTTTCGTTCGGCCGCTCCTGCGCCATCCGCAGCCAGTTGAGCTCGGTCTCGGCCACATGCTTGAGCAGTCCGGACAACGACAGCTCACTGGCGCTCGGGCGGCTCGCGGCCTGCTCCTCGGTCAGCCCGAGGACCGAGCGGCGGATCGCCCCGCGCTGCGCCTCGACGAAGTTCAGCAGCGCGCCGCGCTCGTCGCCCTGAGCCTCCGCGGGAACGTGAGTGACCATGATGTCCGCCCTTCGAGATCCATCGGAGAGGCCCGTCCGCCCCTCCTTCCGACACGACCAACGCTACGGGCCCTTGCGGACAGGTACTGTCCGCAAGGGCCCGGGTTCCTGGGTGCCTCCAGGATCAGAACGGGAACTGCGAGCGCCCGTGCTGCACCGAGATCCACTTCTGGGTGGTGAACGCGTCGACCATCGAGTCGCCGTTCAGGCGGCCGATGCCCGAGTGCTTCTCGCCGCCGAACGGGACGATCGGCTCGTCGTGGACCGTGCCGTCGTTGATGTGGATCATGCCGGTGTCGATCAGCTTGGCGAGCCGCACACCTCGCTCCACGTCACCCGTGTGCACCGCGCCGCTCAGGCCGTACGGCGTGTCGTTGGCGATCCGGACCGCCTCGTCCTCGCCGTCGAAGGGAATGATCAGCGCCACCGGGCCGAAGATCTCCTGCGACAGGACGGGCGAATTCGCCGGCACCCCGGTCAGCACGGAGGGCGCCACCAGATTGCCGTCGGTGCTCCCGCGCAGCAGGGCCGTCGCGCCGGCCTCGATGGTCTGGTCGACGACGGCGGTGACCGCATCGGCCTGCGAGGAGTTGATGAGCGGCCCGATGTGGGTCTGCGGGTCGGCCGGGTCACCGACCTTGAGCGTCTTGACCTTGGCGACGAACTTCTCGGTGAACTCCTGCTCCACCGAGCGGTCCACCAGAATGCGGTTGGCGGCCATGCACACCTGGCCCTGGTGCACGTACCGGCTGAAGACCGCCGCGTCGACCGCATAGTCGATGTCGGCGTCGTCGAGCACGATCAGCGCGCTGTTGCCGCCGAGTTCGAGGATCGCGTGCTTGAAGTTCGCGGCACAGACGGTGGCGACATGGCGGCCCACCTTGTCGGAGCCGGTGAACGAGATCGCCTTCGGGACCGGGTGCGCGATGAGCGCGTCGCCTATCTCGGCGATGTCGGTGATCACGACATTGAGGAGACCCGCGGGCAGGCCCGCGTCCTCGAAGACCTTGGCCACCAGGGAGCCGCCGCAGATCGGCGTGTTCTGGTGGGGCTTGAGCACCACGGCGTTGCCGAGCGCCAGCGCAGGAGCGACCGACTTGATCGACAGCAGGAAGGGGAAGTTGAACGGGCTGATGACGCCGACCACGCCGACGGGAACGCGGTAGACCCGGTTCTCCTTGCCGTCGACCGGCGAGGGCAGGATCCTGCCTTCGGGCCGCAGCGCCAGCTGGACCGCCTCGCGCAGGAACTCCTTGGCGAGGTGCAGTTCGAAGCCCGCCTTCAGATGCGTGCCGCCGAGCTCCGCGATGATCGTCTCGGCGATCTCCGCCTCGCGGTCCTCGATGATCCTCAGGGCGCGCTCGAAGACCAGACGGCGCGCGTACGGGTTCGTCTGCGCCCACTGGCGCTGCGCGCGCTCCGCCGCCCGGTAGGCCTGGTCCACCTCGTCCGCGGTCGCCACGGGGATCGAGGCCAGCTTCTCCCCGTCGTACGGGTTGAAGTCGATGATGTCCCAGGACCCGCTGCCGGGCCTCCATTCGCCGTCTATGTACTGGTGGGCCAGGTCGGTGAAGAAGGACATGTGATCCCTTACTCCGGAGACGGAAGCACGGACGTCTGATCTTTCTGATGTTGCGTCATCGTACTTGTGTTTCACGTGAGTTGAAGGAGTCCGCGAAGCAGGTCCCGGCTCTCGGCCGGATCCGGACTGTCCTCCTGGAGCCTCTTCATGACCCGCTCGTACTGGGCCACCTCCTCGCGCTTGTCGAGGTAGAGGGCGCTGGTCAGCTGCTCGAGATAGACGATGTCGGAGAGGTCCGACTCAGGGAAGCGCAGCATCGTGAACGCGCCGCTCTCGCCCGCGTGCCCGCCGAAGCTGAACGGCATCACCTGCAGGGTGATGTTCGGCTGCTCGGAGATCTCGATCAGATGCCTCAACTGCCCCTGCATCACGGCCCGGTCGCCGTACGGGCGGCGCAGCGCGGCCTCGTCGAGCACGGCATGGAAGTGGGGGCCCCGCTCGGACACCAGCGTCTTCTGGCGCTCGAGACGCAGCGCGACCCGGCGATCGATCTCGGCCACGGGCGCGTCCGGAATTCCGCGCGTGACGACGGCGTGCGCGTACGCCTCGGTCTGCAGCAGACCGTGCACGAACTGCACTTCGTAGATACGGATGAGCGAGGCGGCGCCTTCGAGGCCGATGTACGTCTGGAACCAGCCCGGCAGCACATCGCCGAAGCTGTGCCACCAGCCGGTGACATTGGCCTCCTTGGCGAGGCCGAGCAGGGACTCCCGCTCGATGTCGTCCGCCACCCCGTAGAGGGTGAGCAGGTCCTCGATGTCCCGTGCCTTGAAGCTCACCCGGCCCAGCTCCATGCGGCTGATCTTGGATTCGGACGCGCGGATGGAATATCCGGCGGCCTCACGGGTGATGCCTTTGGATTCCCGCAGCCGCCTCAGCTGCGAGCCCAACAGGATGCGTCGCACCACAGAACCTCCGCCCGGGCCGTCGCCTCGGGGGTAACCCCACGACTCGCCTGCCGTCACGGCTACAACCCTCCCCATCGCTGCCTCTTCGTAGTGACCCGATGTGCTCGATGTGCGTGATGTGCCCGGCCCGAAGCCCGGTCCTCGATGCCGGCTCGACTCTTTCGCGAGATCCCCCCGAATCCCAAGAGCCGGATTCTGCCACCAAACGCTTCAGCCCGTACACATGCGATTACGGAAACGGGAAGCGGCCGGGCAGGACCCCGGAAGAGGATCGCGGAAGAAATGAGCAAGAACCGGCACGGGCATGGACAGGTCAGGCGCGTGCACGTGCATCTGCCCTTGCATCTGCCCTACGCATTCGCAACCATGGTCCTCGCGCACCTGCGTGCTCGTTCGTGTTGTAGCGCCACAGCCGCGATTTCCGGGAGTGCCTCGCATGGGGACGAATGGATCGACCATGCTCGAGCCGTTACGGCAGGGGCTTCCGCCGATCGATCCCGCGGCCGTCTCCAGCTCCGCCTCGTGCGCCCTTCCCGCCCGCTACGAAGCGGTCCGCGGAGCCCGCCGGTTCACGAGGACGACGCTCGGCAAGTGGGAACTCGACGACCGCTTCGACGATGTCGCGCTGGTCGTGTCCGAACTCGTCACCAACGCACTGCGGCACGCCGTGCCCGCCCCCGACGCCGCGCGCGAGCCGGCCCAGGAACCTGCGGTACGGCTGCATCTGATGCGCTGGACGAGCCGCCTGGTGTGTGCGGTCCGCGACCCCAGCCAGGACGGCCCGGCGACCCGCGAGACCGACGAGGACTTCTCCGCGGAGTCGGGCCGCGGGCTCTTCCTGGTCGATTCCTTCAGCGACGGCTGGGGCTGGCACCCGCTCGCCGGTTCGCTGCACGGCAAAGTGGTCTGGGCACTGTTCCGCGTGGGCAAGCCCGCGTGAGCCGCGGCCGGTGACCGTCCCCGGCCGTCAGGCTCCCGCGATCAGATGGTCGAACTCCCCGTCCTTGACGCCCAGAAGCAACGCTTCTATCTCCGCCGGCGTATAGACGAGTGCGGGGCCGTCGGGGTGCCGCGAGTTGCGCATCGCCACGTCACCGCCGGGCAGCTTGGCGAACTCCACACAGGAGCCTTGCGAGTTGCTGTGCCTGCTCTTCTGCCAGACGACCCCCTGAAGCTCCGTGGCCGCCATGCCGTTGTACACGTGGTGCACAAGTCGCTCCCGGGATGCAAGGTGCAGGTGTCAACTATCCCGGATCATAGCTGTGTTCATATGCCGATGCATGAGCGGCTGCACGGGCAGATGCACGTGCACGTGGGGTGTTCCCCTGGTTACAGGCGGGGGCGCTCCGGGCGTCGGTGAGTCCCCTCGTAGAGACAGACGCACGGGAAGCCCGTTCGGCTCACTGCGTCGTGATCCTCGGTCAGATCTGCCGGAAGTCCTCCTGGTAGCTTGGCGCGGTCCTGCAACCGACCAGGGGGAAATGAGACATGCGCAAGCTCGTACGTACATCGGCGGCCGCGGCCGGTCTTCTCGCCGCGCTCGCGCTGACCGGATGCGGCAGCGACGATGGCGGCGACAACGGCACGCCCAAGGCTTCGGCTTCGCCGGGCGAGTCGGGCGACAACGGCAGTGGCGGCGGCGAGAGCGCGAGCCTCGAGGGCGCCTGGACGGGCATGGCCGACGGTGGGCCCGTCGCGCTGTCCGTCTCGGGCACGGCCGCATCGATCGTCGCGGACGGTCACGCCTGCACCGGCCAGGTGAAGGACATGGGCGGCGAGCCGATGCTGTCGCTGAAGTGCGCGGACGGGAACACCGACCGCACGATGGGCGCGATCGAGTCCAACGACGGCAAGACCCTGGTCATCTCCTGGGACGCCGGGAAGAAGGACACGCTGGAGAAGGCGGACCCCGGCAAGCTGCCGGAACTCCCCACCGATCTGCCCACGGACCTCCCGACCGGCTGACGGGCCCGCCACCGGCATCGCGCAGGAGCGCTGCGCCCCGGGCCGCGGAATCCGCACGGGTCCGCGGCCCTTTGCCTGCCCGCGGGTTGCCGGTGCGGGGTGTCCGGACGCACCACCGCACCGGCCGGCTTCACCGGGTGGGTGCGGCGCCGGCAGTCCGGCAAGCAGCGGTACGGCGCGGCCTGACGGGCTCCGCCGCTGGTGGGGAGGGCGTGGCCGGGCCGGCCAGGATGCCTGCACGTCGGGCCGGTCGCGTCACCGCCGGTCGTCGCCGGCACGCGTCCCGCCCAGCCGGCGCCGGCCTCCCGCGACCTCGGCCCGGTCCGCCGCAGCCGTGCCGTCCTGCCAGCCGCCGAGGTCGGTGACGCCGCGGACCCGTGTGGTCGTGGTCTCGGGGAACATCCGGTCCGCGCGGTCCGCCACCGCCACGTCCCGCGAGGCCAGGACCGGCAGCAGGTCCTGGGTGACCACCTCGTCGGCCACCGCCGACAGATGCTCGCCGAGCCGGGTCGCGTACGCCATCAGGAAGGACTGGCGGAAGGTCTTCGTGCGCTTGCGGCCGCCCGCGCGCTGCGCCGCCTCGGCACGGGTCATGGCCGTCGTGCCCTGGACGAGGAGCGAGGTGTGGAGCAGCTCGACCGACTCCAGGTCCCCTTCGAAGCCGACGACCGTCGAGAAGCCGAAGGCGCTGTTCCACACCGCGCGGCAGCGGTTCGCCGAGGCCACGGCATCGAGAAGGATCGCCTTGGCCGTCTCGTACGGCGCGTCCACGCCGATCCGGCAGGCGGAGGGGGTCTCGGGGCTGTGCGTGCGCGCAGCCAGCAGCGCGTCGTCGATGCTGTGGCGCGCCATCAGCTCCTGCGCCTTCGCCGTGAGCGCCTCCGCCTCCTCCGGGTAGCCCGTCGCCTCGGCCTTCGCGAGCAGCGCGCGGACACGGGAGAGCATGCGCGGTTCGTGCGGCGACGGTACGGAGAGCAGGGCGGCCGTGCCCGGGGGCGGCGCGACCGGCTCGATCCGCGGGAGGCGGACCAGCAGCCGGAACAGCTCGAGCACGGCCGTCGCGCGGGAGAAACGGTCCGCCCGGTAGGGGGCGACGCCCGACAGTTCGGCGAGCTGCGCCTGCCAGCGCGGCGCGAGCCGAGTGCCGTACCGCGTCGACTCTCCCGTGATCAGCTCAGCCGCCAGCCGCTCATGCGGCTCGTCGAGGTCACGGCGTACGAGGCGTACGACATCGGCCGGCTGCCAGCCGCGCTCCCAGGCGCCGCGGACGTACTCCTCGCCGCGCCGCCGCAGCTCGTCGTCGGCGGCCGGATCCGCGGCCAGCAGCGACGCGCCCGTGTCGAGCCCCTCGTCGCCGTCCGCGTACAACGCTGCGGCCAGTGCCTTCCCGACCGTGCCGACCTCACTCACACCTCAGATGGTCCCACGGGGTAGGGCAGGCCCTACCTGCCGGACGCCCCCCAGTGGTCGTGATCCGCGTGCCGCGGGACGCAAGCCTTGAGGCATGACCTCAACTGCCGTACGGCTCACCGCACTCCGACGCGTCCACCGCGACGTCACGGCGCTCGACGGTGTCGACCTCGACCTCCCCAGCGGCTCCTTCACCGCCGTCATGGGGCCTTCCGGCTCCGGCAAGTCGACGCTGCTGCAGTGCGCCGCCGGACTCGACCGGCCCACCTCCGGGCGGGTGGAGATCGACGGCACCGACCTCGGCGGGCTGAGCGAGCGCCGCCTGACACTGCTGCGGCGGGACCGGATCGGGTTCGTGTTCCAGTCGTTCAATCTGCTGCCGTCGCTGACGGCCGCGCAGAACGTCGCCCTGCCGCTGCGGCTGGCCGGCAGGCGGCCGTCCCGTGCGGCGGTGCGGGAGGCCTTGACGCAGGTGGGTCTGGAGGGACGCGCGGGGCACCGCCCGGGGCAGCTGTCCGGCGGCCAGCAGCAGCGTGTGGCCCTGGCGCGGGCGCTGATCACCCGGCCGGCCGTGCTCTTCGGCGACGAGCCGACGGGAGCGCTGGACACGGTCACGAGCCGCGAGGTGCTGACGCTGCTCAGGGCGATGGTGGACCGGGAGGGTCAGACCGTCGTGATGGTCACCCACGACCCGGTGGCGACGGCGTTCGCGGACCGGGTCGTGCTGCTGGTCGACGGCCGGATCGCCGGCGAGCTCACCACGCCCACGGCCGGGCAGGTCGCGTCGCACCTGGCGGGTCTGGAGACGGCGCGGAGCTCGGGTCCCGAGACGGCGCGGTGCCCGGATCCGGAGACCGCGCGGTGCTGACGCCGTCGCCCGCACCACGTCCGGCCGCCTCACGTCCGGCCGCGACCCGTCAGGCCGTGCGCCCGGGCGCTCCCGTGCCCGCCCCGGCCGTCCCCTCACCCCGAGCCGCCGACGTCCGCCCGTCGGGCGGCGGACCCCTGAGACCGGAGGACATCTCGTGCTGATCGTCGCCCTCTCCGCCCTGCGTGCCCGCTGGACCACGTTTGTCGCGAGTTCCGTCGCGCTGGCGCTCGGCGTCGGGCTGATCGCCGCGATGGGGCTCGGCCTCGCCTCCACTCTCGACGCTCCTGAACGCGCACCACAGCGGTTCGCCGCATCTCCCGTCGTGGTCATGGGACAGGACACCCTCTCGGTGGACGTGCGGCGGGGACCCGGAACCGCCCGTGTCACCCACAGGCTCGCCCATCCACACCCTGTGGACCCGGACCTCCTGGGCGAGCTGCGTGGCCTCGGCCCCCTCGTGCGCCAAGGCGGACCCGACGCGGTCGGGGTGGACGCCCCGGCCGCGACCGTGCGCGCGGTCGTCGGCGACCGCGCCCAGGTGCTCACCGGGGACGAGCGCCGCCGTGCCGACCCCGGACAGGAGCGGGACGCGCAGGCGCTGATCTCGGTGAACTCGCTGCTCGGCACCGCCGGTGGTGTGTCCGCATTCGTCTCCGTCTTCGTCGTCGCGTCGACGTTCGCCTTCGCGGTGGCCCTGCGCAGAAGGGAGTTCGGGCTGCTGCGGACGGCGGGCGCGACGCCCGGCCAGATCCGCCGGCTGCTGCTGACCGAGGCCCTCGTCATCGGCACGATCGCCTCCGCAGCCGGCTGTGCGCTCGGCGCCTGGGGCGCACCGCGGCTCGCACGGCTCCTGGTCGCCGGGGAGATCGCCCCACAGTGGTTCACGATCCGCGCGGACGTGAACTGGCCGTTCCATGCCGCCTTCTGGACGGGTCTGGCCGTGGCCCTCACCGGCGTGTGGGCCGCATCGCGCCGGGCCGGCCGCATCGGCCCAGCCGAGGCGCTGCGCGAGGCGGACGTGGACAGCGGCACGATGCCGCTCGGGAGACTGCTGGCCGGGATCGCCCTGGCGGGAGCGGGCATCGGGCTGCTGGTCTGGGGGCTCGCCACCGATCCCGCCGACCTGCTGAAGCGCAAGACCTACACCACCCGGCCGATGGTCCTGATCACCGCGGTGGCGCTGCTCGCCCCGCTGCTCGTACGCCGTACGGTCCGGCTGCTGCCGCTGCCCGGGGCCACCGGGATGCTCGTACGGGAGAACACCGCCACCTCTCTGCGCCGTACCGCCGCGGTCGCCGCGCCCGTGCTGGTCACCGTCGCCCTGGCCGGATCGCTGCTCGGTTCGGCCCGGAGCGTGACGGCGTCGAAGGCGGCCGAGGCACGGGAGCAGACCTCCGCCCAGCTCATCGTCACGGGTGACGACCTGAAGCAGGCCGGCGTGCCGGGCGCGACGCTCTCCGCGTCCGCGTCGACCGCCGTCCACGTACGGGAGGAAGGCACGGCCCTCATCAGGTCCGAGGCTCGGGCGGTCGCCGACCCGGCGGCGTTCGCGGACCTGGCCCGGCTCCCTGTCGCAGCCGGTGACCTGCGGGACCTCGACGACGGGTCGATCGTCGTCAACGAGGAGTGGGAGCGGCACACGGTCGGCGAGCGTGTCGACGTCTGGCTCGGCGACGGCCGCGCGGTCACGCTGCGGATCGCGGCAGTGCTGGCCACCGGGACGGGCAGCAACGGCGCGTACATCACCGCCGCCAACGCACCGACCGCTCCGGTCGACCGGATCGACGTACGGATCGGGGCGGGAGCGGGTCCGCGGGTGGCCGCCCGACTGCGCGCCGCCACCGGCGGAACGGTGCGCCCGGTGGCCGAGTGGGTCGCCGACACCCACCCCCGCACCGGTCCGCAGACCCGTCTCGGGCTGCTCGTCGTCCTCGGTATCGCCCTCGTCTACACGGCGATCGCCCTCGCGGGCACGCTGCTGATGGCCACCGCGGCGCGCACCGGTGAACTGAAGTCCCTGCGGCTGGCCGGCGCCACCCGCGCCCAGGTCCTGCGCGTCGTGGCGGGCGAGGCGCTGCTCGCCGTGGCCGTCGGCGGGGTACTGGGCGCGGCGGTCACGGCCGTCAACCTCGCGGGGCTCGGCGCGGCGCTGGCGTCGCTCTCGGCACCCGTGACGATTGCGGTGCCGTGGGGGACGGCGGGTCTCGCGCTCGGTGCGTGCGCGGTGATCGCACCCGTGACGGCGCTGCTCAGCTGCCCGCGGGTACGCCGCTGAGGTTCCGTCCCCGACGACGAAGTCCCGTGCCGTGAAAGCCGTTCCCGAAACGGCGGCGCGTCCCACCCGCGGCGGGTGGGACGCGTCCTCAGGCTCGTTCAGACGCCCCGCAGCGTCTTCTTGGCCAGCTCGTAGGCCGGAAGCATCGATTCGTGCTCCTGCGAGTCCAGTCCGCCCAGGTGCACGACCACCACACCCTTCGGGGCCGCGACGGCGAACGCCCGCTCCTTCTTCGGCCCGTCCTGGAACTCGCTGTTGCTGAGGTACGAGATCTCGACCGCGTCGAACGCACCGGCCTTCGTCTCGGTGTACTTCTCGTCCTCGCGGTCCTTCGACTCCTCCGCGACGAACCCCTCCAGAGCCTTGCGCAGATCGTCGCCCTGCTTGCCTCCGGTCCACACCCGGATGTAGCCGACGCTTCCCGCCGGCTTCGCGTCGATCTCGCAGGCGAGCGAGACCGCGCCCTGGCTGAATCCGGCCTGAACGGCCTCCGGCTTCCAGGACTTGGCAAGGTCGAAGGTGACGGGCAGGGCACACGGCGAACCCGCACCGCCGACCGAGCCGCCCTTCTCGGCGGCCTTCGCGCCGCCGTCGCCCTTGCCGCCCGCCCTGCCGCTGTCCCCATCGGCGTCCTTGCCGCCCTTGGCGCTCGATGCCCCGTTCGCCGGCCGGCCTGCTTCCGGCTCGGCCGTACAGCCGGTCACCGACCCGAGCAGCAGCGCCGCCGGAACAACTGCGAGGCCCACACCTGACATCAGACCTCGTACCGCACTGCGCACCATGGATCCCCACCCTGTGAATGTCACGCTCATGCCGAGTCGCGTGCGCCGGTCATATGCCGCGCCGGGCCATCCTAGAGAGGCCGTTCCGAAGAGGCCGTTCCAGCCTGGAGATATCGGGAAAGGACCCGGGATGGGTGTGAACAAGGACCGGATGCTCGCGGGCGAGTGGTACCTCCCCGACGACCCCGAACTGGCCGCGGACAACGAGCGGCGCGTCGAACTCTGCGCCGCGTACAACACCGGCGGCGCGGGGGCCGCCGGGCGGGAGCGGATCCTCACCGAACTGCTCGGCTCGCTGGGCAAGGACGTCCGCATCCGGCCGCCGTTCCAGTGCGACTACGGCCGGTACATCAGCATCGGCGACCGTACGTTCATCAACTTCGGCGCGGTCCTCCTCGACGCCGCGCCCATCACGATCGGGGCCGACGTCCAGATCGGGCCGAACGTCCAACTCCTCACCCCTACCCATGAGCTGGACACCGAGCGCCGCCGGGCCGGCTGGGAGAGGGCAGTCCCCATCACGATCGGCGACAACGTGTGGCTGGGCGGCGGGGTGATCGTCTGCCCAGGCGTCACCATCGGCGAGAACACCGTGGTCGGAGCAGGGGCGGTGGTCACCAAGGACCTGCCGGCCGGGGCGCTCGCCGTCGGCAACCCGGCCCGCGTGATCCGCACGCTCTCCCCCGGCACGTCCGCCGGCGGAGGCTGCGCTCCCGTCACGGAGTGAGCACCAGCTTCCCCCGGGCACGACCCGCCTCGCTCAGCGTCTGGGCCTTCGCCGCGTCCCGCAACGGGTGGGAGCTGTCGATCCGGATCCGCAGCCTGCCGTCCGCCGCCAGCCGGGCATGCCCGGCCAGTGCGCGCTCCGGAGCCTTGCTGCCGCCCGAGGAGAACGTCACCCCGTGCTTGGCCGCGTCGGGGTCGGCGATG
This sequence comes from Streptomyces sp. NBC_00390, assembly GCF_036057275.1. Classification (NCBI taxonomy): domain Bacteria; kingdom Bacillati; phylum Actinomycetota; class Actinomycetes; order Kitasatosporales; family Streptomycetaceae; genus Streptomyces; species Streptomyces sp. NBC_00390. The sequence goes on from NZ_CP107945.1 coordinate 3,810,539, forward strand.
GTGACGATCCGGTCCGTCGTGCCGCCGCGCAGGACGACGGAGTCCGCGAGCGCGCCCCGGCCCGCCGCGTCGAGGACGGCGTCGACACCGTCGGGAGCCAGCGCGCGGACCCGCTCGACCAGACCCTCCCCGTATGTGACCGGGACGGCACCGAGCTCCCTGAGGTAGTCGTGGTTCCCCGGCGACGATGTGCCGATCACGCGTACGCCGGCCGCGGTCGCGAGCTGCACCGCCGCCGATCCGACCACCCCGGCGGCGCCGTGCAGAAGAAGGGTCTCGCCGTCCCGCACCCCGAGGAGGTCCAGCACACGCGCGGCGGTCTCGGTCGCCACCGGCAGCGCCGCCGCGTCGGCCCAGTCCAGGCCGGCGGGCTTGGGGGCGTACGACTCGCTCAGCGCGTACTGGGCATAGGCACCCGTGGCGGTCCAGCCCAGGACCTCGTCGCCGACCGCCGTACCGGTCACGCCCTCGCCGACCTCGTCGACGATCCCGGCGAACTCCAGGCCGGGCGTGCTGGGCAGCGGGGTCGGGAACTGCTCCTCCATCCAGCCGTTGCGGATCTTGTGATCGAGCGCGTTGACCCCGGCCGCCATGACTCTGACCCGTACCTGACCCGGTCCTGCGTGCGGCTCCTCCGCCTCGGTGAATCGCAGCACCTCGGGTCCGCCGAACTCTTCGAAGACGATCGCTTCCATGTCTGGCTCCTTCCGCCGCAGTCAACCTTCGGGTGGTGAGGACACAGATCAGGCCCGCCTTTCGGACAGTTGCACCTGTCCGAAGGAACGGCCGCCGAGGGGAGCCGCCCCCGTACGCTGACAGGCATGGAGCACTCCGGACTCACCCCGTCCGCGCCGGCGGCGTCCGCGCTGGCCGCCGCCCAGGACGTGATCCGGCAGCCGCTGGGCCAGGTGCTGCCCCGGCTGTCGGCCACCGTGGCCCCGCTCGTCCCGCATCTGGCGGTGGCCGAACGATCCACGCACTGCGCGCACTCCCCGTTCAAGTCTCACACCGCAGCAGGCGTCCCGGACGGCGCGGTCGGGCGGATCACCTCCGCCGAGCTGGACCCGCTCGTCGCCTCCGTGTCCGCGGGCAGCCCCTGGCAGGGCACGGCCCACATCGGCGGGGCGGACCGCCCGGTACTCGCCGTGGCCAGCGAGGCGACCGACCGCGGCGCGCTGCTGGTGCTCGTACGTGCCGACGACGGTCCGCTCGCCGCGTCGGACACCGCCGTCGTCCAGGCCTTGTGGGACCTGGTGACCAGCCACTTCGACCGGCTGGTCACCGAGGCGCTGCCCGGCACGCTCGCCCGGTCGCGGGCCTCGGCCGGCGAGCGGGCCCGGGTGATCGCCGAGCTGAGCGAGAACCACGCGACCGCGCTGTCCGGCCTGCTGAGCGTGCTGCGCAGCCGGAACCTGGACGACGCGGCGGCCCGCGCCACCGCCGTCGACCTGGCCGTCACCGCCCTGGTGGACCTGCGCGCGGAGACCGAACGGGACCGGGCCGTCGCCGAGGAGCCGGCCACCGACGCCTTCGCCCGGCTCACCGACTCCCTGCGGCCGCTGGTGCGCCACAGCCCGGTCAGGCTGGAGTTCGGCGCACCCGAGTCGGCCCGCCCGCTGGCCGCGGACGTGGCACATGCGGCGCGGGCGGTCGTACGGGCCATGCTGCTCACCTGCCTGGATCAGGACGCGGTGAGCCGCGTCCATGTCGGCTGGTCGCTGGCCGACACGGAACTGCGGGCGACCGTACGGGACGACGGCCCCGGTGCCCTGTCGGCGTGCAGCCTCGGACCGCAGCGGGTCGGCGAGCGGCTGGAGGCGCTGGGCGGCCGGCTGGACGTTGACGCGGTGCCGGGCTGGGGAACGACGGCGACGGCGACCTTCCCGCTGGGCACGCCGCAGGCCGCGCCCGAGGACCCGCTGGCGCCACTGGGCGCACGGGAGCTGGAAGTGCTCACGCATCTGGCGCGCGGCCACCGCAACCGCGTGATCGCGCAGGAGCTGCACATCAGCGAGTCGACGGTGAAGTTCCATGTCGCGAACATCCTCACCAAGCTGGGGGTCGCCACCCGCGGCGAGGCGTCGGCCATGTTCCACGCGGTGGCGTAGGGCTCGGTGGCGTGCCCCTCGGCTGTCGGACCCGCCTGTCAGACTCGCGCTCGTGAGCGAACGATGGGCTGTGGCCGCGGAAGGGGACGGAGCGCTGCTCGTCCCCCTCGGCCCCGACGGCCTGCCCGCGGGACCGGTCGTCGCGGAGCCCGATCTCGCCGAGGCGGTCCGGTCCCGGCCGCAGGTGGGGCGCTGGGTGTGGCGGTCCACGGCCGAGATCTATCCGCGGCTGCTGGCCGCCGGCGTCCGGGTCGAGCGGTGTTACGACATCGAGGACGCGGAACAGCTCCTGCTCGGCCACGAAGGGCGGCTGGGCGAGCCCCGCTCGGCTGCCGCCGCCTTCGCCCGTCTGCACCACGCCCCCGTACCGCCCGATCCGCCGCAGAGGGCGGCCGAGCCCGGCTCGCAGTCGTCGCTGTTCGAGCCGCAGCCGGTCGCCGTGCCGCTGGCGGCACTGCTCGATGTCTACGCCGACCAGCAGCGACGGAACGACGCCGCCGAGCACCCGGCACGGATGCGGCTGCTGACCGCTGCCGAGTCCGCGGGAATGCTGGTGGCCGCAGAGATGAACCGCTCGGGGCTGCCGTGGCGGGCGGACGTGCACCGCGAGGTGCTGCACGAGCTGCTCGGCGAGCGGTACGCGGGCGGGGGCGAGCCGCGCCGGCTCGCGGAGCTGGCCGACGAGGTGTCGGCGGCCTTCGGGCGCCGGGTGCGTCCCGACCTTCCCGCGGATGTGGTGAAGGCCTTCGCGCAGGCCGGGATCCGCGTGAAGTCGACCCGGCGCTGGGAGCTCGAGGGCCTCGGCCATCCGGCGGTGGAGCCGCTGATCCGGTACAAGAAGCTGTACCGCATCTGGACCGCGCACGGCTGGAGCTGGCTCCAGGACTGGGTGCGCGACGGCCGGTTCCGGCCCGAGTACCTGCCCGGGGGCACGGTCTCCGGCCGCTGGACGACCAACGGGGGCGGAGCGCTTCAGATCCCGAAGGTCATCCGGCGCGCGGTGGTCGCGGACGACGGCTGGAAGCTCGTGGTCGCCGACGCCGACCAGATGGAGCCGCGGGTGCTCGCCGCGATCTCCCGTGACCCGGGCCTGATGGAGGTGGCCGGGCACGAGGGCGATCTGTACTCCGTCCTGTCCGACCGGGCCTTCTCCGGCGACCGCGACCATGCCAAGATCGCTCTGCTGGGCGCGATCTACGGCCAGACCTCGGGGGACGGTCTGAAGAACCTGGCCGCGCTGCGCCGCAGATTCCCGCAGGCCGTGGCCTATGTGGACGATGCGGCCAGGGCGGGCGAGGAAGGCCGGCTGGTACGCACCTGGCTGGGGCGCACCAGTCCGCGCGCGGCCGGCGCGGGCGAAGACGAAGAGGCCGGCATCCCGCAGGAGGGCGAGGACCCCGGCCCGTCGGCTGACGGCGAGTTCACGCCCGGCTACGCATCGACGAACGCCCGTGCGCGGGGCCGTTTCACCCGGAACTTCGTGGTGCAGGGCAGCGCCGCCGACTGGGCGCTGCTGATGCTGGCCGCCCTGCGCCAGGCACTGGCCGGCATGCGCGCGGAGCTGGTGTTCTTCCAGCACGACGAGGTGATCGTGCACTGCCCGGCCGAGGAGGCGGATCACGTGACGAAGGCGATCCGCGCGGCCGGTGAGCTGGCCGGGCGGATCGCCTTCGGGGAGACGCCGGTGCGGTTTCCGTTCACCACGGCGGTGGTGGAGCGCTACTCCGACGCGAAGTAGGCACGCGATGGGGCTACTTGTACGTGAGCCAGCTCTTGTCGAGCGCGATCTTCTTGAGCTGCGCCATGGTCAGCGCGGGCTCGGGGCGGCTGGCGTCCTGACCCTGGCCGGGCGCGTTGAACGCCATGACCACCACGCGGAAGCCGTCCGTGCGCACCGTGTCGACGGTCCAGCCGACCGTACCCCCGCCGCCCTTCTGGTCGGGGTCCGCCTGCTGCTCCTCCATGACCCGGGTGCCGTCCGGCTCCGTCGTGACCGACCCGGTCCAGTGTCCCGGTACGTCCGACATGCCGGACTGGACGTTGACCTGGATGAAGCTCTTGCCCTTGCCGTCGTCGACGACCACGAAGCCGTAGCCGCTGTCACCGCCCTTGTCGGTGACCTTCATACCCTCGGGGAGCATCGAGGCGAGGGTCTTGTGCGCCGCGTCGGCGCTCGTCCCGCCGCCCTGGCCGGCGGGCTTCCCGGCCGGTTCGGCCGCCGTCTTCGCGTAGTCCTCGGCGATCGGCTTCCATGCCCCGGCCGTGACCAGGGCCTTCATCTGGGACGGGGTCAGCGGCGGGTTGGGCCGGGAGACGGCTGTGCCCTTCTCGCCGGGCGCGTTGTACTCAGTGGCGTCGAACAGCACACCGGCCGGCGTGACCAGGGTGGCGCGCCAGTTCTTGGTCGCCACGCGCTTGTCGGGGTACACGTACCCCTGGAACAGCATGTACTTGGAGCCGTCGGCGAGGGTCTCGGACGTGCAGTTGTCGTGCGGGACCAGCGCCTTGGAAGGGCAGGTCACCCATTCCTCGGCTTCCTCGCTGGCCGGGACGACGGTGTTCAGGGACAGCACGACGGCCGCGGCACCTCTGCCGTCGTCGAACACGACGGAGGCGTACGGCGGCATGGACCTGCCCCCGGGCCCCGCTTCCAGTCCGCGCCCGTTCTCCTGGCGGATCCTCCCCTCGGGCAGGAGGCTCTTGAGCGTGCCGAGCATCCGCTCCTCGGTGACGGCGCCCGCGGATCCGTCCTTCTTGTCCTTCCCGGCCGGATCCGACGGGGAGGCGATCTCGACGGCGCCGTCCTCGCCGCCCCCGTCGAAGGCGCCGCCTGTGTACGCACCGGTCACACCCACCACGGCCAGCGCCAGCACGCTGCCGGTCACGGCCGCCGCGCGGCGCCGGGCGAGCCGTCGGCGGCCGCGCGTCAGCCCTCCTTCGACCAGCGAGGGCCGGTCCGTGGGCCGGAGAGTCTCACCGGTGCGGTGCAGTGCCTGGCCGAGCTCGTCTTCGAAAGGCATGGGGAACCACGCTCCCTGATCAGATACGGACGTAACAAGACCCCTCGGGGGCCCGGGGGGAAGGCCGGGCCCCCGCTCCCGCCGCGCGGGGGCACGTGGACGTGCGCGTCAGTGCGCCGCGAACTCCACCAGGCTGCCGCCGAGTTGCTCGCGCAGCCTCGCGAGCGCGCGCACCGCTCTGGTGCGTACGGCGGCCGAGCTGACGTTCAGGGCGTCGGCGGTCTCCTCGATGCTGCGGTCCTCCCAGTACCGCAGCACCACCACCGCCCGGTCCTTGGGCGCCAGTTGGCCGAGCGCGCCCAGCAGCGCGATGCGCAGCGCCGGGTCCTCGCCGGACTCCGGGGCGGTGTCGGGAAGTTCGCCGACCGGGCGCTCGGTGGCCGAGCGCCGTCGCTTGTGCGTGAGGAAGACACGCACGAGAACGGTCTGCGCGTAGCCCGCCGGGTTCTCGATCCGGGAGACGCGGCCCCACAGCACGTACATCCGGCCCAGCGTCTCCTGCACCAGGTCCTCGGCGAGATGGGTGTCACCGCTGGTGAGGAGGCAGGCGGAGCGGTACAGATGGGCGGCGCGGCCGGCCGCGAACTCCCTGTACTGCTCGGCGCGGGACGCTCCCATACTCGTTTCCACTCTCCCCGTCGTACGTCGGCGACCCCTTCACCTCATTGACGCGCCGACGCCCGCGAAATGTTTCAGACGTCTTTTCAGGCGGCTGTCAGGCGGCTGTTCGTGCGCCTCGCCACGCATCTGTTCACGCCCCGACGTACTCCCGCAGATGCTCCGCCGTGAGCGTGTCCCCGTGTGCCACCAGATCGGCGGGTGTGCCGGTGAAAACCACCCGGCCGCCGTCGTGTCCGGCGCCCGGGCCGAGGTCGACGAGCCAGTCGGCGTGGGCCATCACGGCCTGGTGGTGCTCGATGACGATCACCGTGTTGCCCGCGTCGACGAGCCGGTCGAGCAGCGCCAGCAGCTGGTCCACGTCGGCCAGGTGCAGTCCGGTCGTGGGCTCGTCCAGGACATACGTCGCCGCCTTCTCTCCGTGCCCGTACCGGCTCAGCACGTCACCCATGTCTACGCACTTCTTGCCGGACTGGACCACCCGTCGAAGCCGGACAGCCCGCTCCCCGGGGGCACACAGGGAGCCGACCCGGGCGGCAAGTGGCCGAAGCGGGAGTGGACGGTGGAGGACTTCAAGGCCCTGATCGCCACGAAACTCCCGTCGGTGCAGCGGGTTGCGGCGCTGCTCGACCTCCTCGCGGCCGACCCGGGCCGGTCCTTCAGCACCACGGCCGTCGTCGCCCGCCTGGACTGCGACCGCAGCCGGCTCAAGGGAGCCCTGTCCGCGTTCACGCGTCATGTGCACGCGCACTACGACCGCGGGAACTGGCCGATGCAGTTCGTGTGGGGCACGGACCCTGACTCCGACTTCGAGGCCGAGGCGTTCTACCGCCTCGACGAGAGCAACGCCGCTTCCTGGAAGGCCGCCCGGGCGACGGAGGTCTGACGACCACGCCGACGCCGCCCGTGCGGTGAGGCGGACGGCTCGAGACAGTCCGGGCGCCGCGTCCACGGCAGCACGCCGCGTCCGGACCGAGCCGTCCTACGGCATCAGTTCCAGCGGGTCGTACTGATGCGGCCGGTCCCCGACCCACTCCGTCCACGTCGGGTCCTCCAGCAGCTCCCCCTCGTCAGGCAGCCCCGCCTGCCGCAGGAACTCGACCACATCTCCGTCCGAGTGCGCCAGCCCCATGATCCGTCCCCGTACGGTCACCCGTCGGCCGCCCGACGGGGAGATCCGGTGCACGACGATCGGCTGGCTCCCGGCCATACCCCCAGCGTGCACCCCTCGGGCGCGCAGCGGCACACCGAACGGAAGTGCCCAGGTCAGCGAGGACGGGGCCGGGCTGATGGACCGGATACGGCCCGGCAACCGGCTGCCGTGACGAGGGCCACCCCGCGTGTGCCGTGCCCGGATCGCCGTCGGGAGGCCCGGCCCGCGCTCCGTTGACACGGCCAGTGACCGTTGCTTTGCTTGCAGCAAGCGCTTCCCCCGGCATTGGAGCGTCAGGTGCACATCTCGCGTCGCACCCTGCTGTCCATGTTCCCCGCGGCCACCGTGGCAGCCGCCGCTCAGCCGTCGGCACATGCCGCGCCGCAGCCGAGAGCCGACACCGACGCCGAGGGCACTCCCTCCGACCATGCCGCCCTGATCCGCAACACGGTCGCCGTATTCGCCGGCACCGCCGAGTCCAACGCCCGGCCGGATGTCGCTCCGAAGACAGCGTCGATCGAATCGACGGCACGCGCCCGGCTCACCGCGATGGACGGCGCGGGACGGAACGAGCTCTTCGCCGGCATCCCGCTCGGCACGAGCGACCCGAATCTGAACAGGTCGTTCCAGTACCTGTACGAGATCGCTCTCGCCACCCGCACACCCGGCCCCGCCCCCTCGGAGCTGCGCGACAACCCCGCGGTCCAGCGACGGGTGATCGACGGCCTGCGCCACCTCCACGAGACCTACTACGGCGACCAGTCGAAGGGCTACTACGGCAACTGGTTCACCTGGGAGATCGGCATCTCCGCCCACGTGAGCAAGATCCTTGTCCTCCTCAAGGACGAGCTGACGGCGTACCGGCCCGATCTCGCCGCCGCCTACGCGGCCTCCATGGACGCGTACCTGCGCAACGGCACGGACGGCGACGTGGACCTCGACTCCCGCTTCCACACCGGCGCGAACCTGGCCGACATCACGACGAACCGGATCCTCCAGGGCGCCGCCCTCGGCGACGACGCCCGCATCAGGAAGGCCGTCGCCGACCAGCTGACCGTCTTCGCGACGATCGACCCGTACGAGCTCCGACACGGCGTCACCGACGGCTTCTACGCGGACGGTTCCTTCATCCAGCACGCCTCTGTCGCCTACACGGGCTCCTACGGCAAGGGCCTGCTCAGCCGTGTCGTGCAGACGGTCAAGATCCTCGACGGCACGGGGTACGTCCCCGCCGGGGATCTCATCGGTGCCGTCCGGCGATGGGTGGTCGACGGCTTCGCCCCGCTGATCTTCGAGGGCTGGATGATGGAGATCGTGAAGGGCCGGGGGGTCTCCCGGACGACCACCGGCTACACCGATGTCGCGGCCGTCGTCGAGGCCGTCGTCGACCTCTCCACGTATGCGACAGGCGCCGACGCCGAGGCGCTCAAGGGCTACGTCACGTATGTGCGGCAGTCCTCGAAGGCAGCCCTGGACCCGACAGTTTTCGTCTCCCCGGCCAGCATCGCCCGCTACACCGACATCCTCGCTTCCGGGGCCCCCGCGAAGGACCTCACGCCCGCCCATTGCCACATCGCGTTCAACGCGATGGACAGGACCGTCCACCGACGGCCCGGCTACGCCTTCGCCCTGGCCCGCAGCTCCGCACGGATCAGCAAGTACGAGTACATGAGCGGCGAGAACCTCATGCCCTGGTTCCAGGGCGACGGCGCCCACCACCTCTACCTCTCCGGCCAGGACCAGACCCGGTCCTACGGCGTCGACCACTACACCGCCGTCCCGCCCCACCGCCTGTCCGGCGTCACCGCCCCCGTGGAGATGCGCCGCACCGTCCCTGAGCTCTACGGCACGCTGTGGTACGACAACCCGGAACGCGGCTTCACCCCGTCGTCCGAGCCGCAGAACACCTACGTCTACTTCCCCCGTGGCACCAACACGTACTCCGGCGGCACCCGTCTCGGCGCATACGGCGCGGCAGGCCACGTGCTGGCGGACGACGTCGCGTACGCCGCGAAGCAGAACGGCACGCTTCCCGACGACTTCGTCGTCCACCGGGGCGCCCGCGCCACGAAGTCGTGGTTCATGCTCGACGACGAGATCGTCGTGCTCGCCGCCGGAGTGGGCGACCCGGAGGGCCGCGCGGTCGCGACGACGGTCGACAGCCGGATCGCCGGGCCGGCGGACACCGTCACGCTCACCGGACGGCTGCGCAACGGCACGCCCTGGTCCGGCACCGGCACGGCCCCGCTCGCCTGGCTGCGCTATGCCAACGCCGACGAGAACGCCGCGGTCGGATATGTCTTTCTGGCCGGCCCCGGGCCGACGGTCGCACTCGAGACCGTCACCCGCAGCCGCCGCGTCGTCCGCCTGTCCAACCCGGACTCGCCGGTGAGCAAGCAGGTCTTCACCGTGGCCGTCGAACAGCCGCCCGCCGCGCCGCTCACCTCCATGGCGCACCTGCTCGTACCGAACGCCTCCGAACGGCAGTTGGCGTCGTACGCCCACGGCCCCGTGTCCGTCCTGGCCAACACCGTCCGCGTCCAGGCCGTCAAGCACGCACGGCTGGGCCTGGTCGCCGTCAACGTCTTCGCACCGGGCAGGCACCGGGCCGAGCGTGTGTCGACCGACGGCCCGGCGTCGGTGATTCTCCGGAGGGCACCCGACGGCACCACCTCGATCGCCGTGTCCGACCCGACGATGGCCCGCAGGTCGGTCTCGGTGACCGTCCACGGCCGGCCCATGAGGACCCTTTCGTCGGACGCCGGTGTCCGCACCCACCGGGTCCCTGGCGGCACCCGTATCGACGTCACGACACACCATGCCCACGGCCGGAGCTTCGGGGCCACGCTGCGGTAGGCACGCGACCGGTGCGGTAGGGGCCCGGACTCCGGACCCGGACCCGGCTTCGACCCGCGCCGGCCTGCCCGGCCCGGTGATGTGATGTGCACCACTCCCGGCCGGCGGTGGGCCTCTTGCCTCGTGGCGCGGCAGCGCCTAGCCTCACGAATACGTACCGACCAGTAGGTATGGCGTGGCACGCCGGCATCCAGCAAGCGACCGGCTTCCCGGCTGCTCGCGCCGCGCGCCGGATTCGCCCACCACAGCCGAGGAGTCGCGGAGATGAGCCGCACCAACCGTCAATTGCGCCTGGCCGCACGTCCCGTGGGACAGCCCCGCTCCACCGACTGGGAGCACGTCGAGGAGCCGGCCGGCGAGCCCGGCGACGGCGAACTGCTGGTGCAGGTGCTCTACCTGTCCATCGACCCTGCCATGCGCGGCTGGATGAACGCGGGCAAGTCGTACATCCGGCCGGTCGAGATCGGCGAGGTGATGCGCGCCGGTGCGGTCGGCCGGGTCATCGCCTCCCGGCACCCCGGGTTCTCGGTGGGGGACCATGTCTCGGGCTCGTTCGGTGTCCAGGAGTACTGCCTGACGGACGGGCGCGGCGTCACCAAGGTCGACCCGGACCTGGCACCGCTGCCCGTGCATCTCGGCACTCTTGGCATGTCGGGCATGACGGCCTACTTCGGCCTGCTCGACATCGGACGTCCGCAGCCCGGGCAGACCGTCGTGGTCTCCGGAGCGGCGGGTGCGGTCGGCAGTGTGGTCGGCCAGATCGCCAAGATCCTCGGCTGCCGGGTCATCGGCATCGCCGGCGGAGAGCTCAAGTGCCGCTCCGTGGTGGAGGATCTGGGATTCGACGCCGCGATCGACTACCAGACCGAGGATGTGCGCAAGGCCCTGCGCGAGCACGCCCCGGACGGTGTGGACGTCTACTTCGACAACGTCGGCGGCGACATCCTGGACGCGGTCCTGACCAGGCTGGCGCGCGGCGCCCGCATCGTCATCTGCGGCGCGATCTCCCAGTACAACAACACCGAGCCGGTCAAGGGACCGAGCAACTACATGTCGCTGCTCGTCAACCGCGCCTCCATGACGGGCATGGTGGTCTTCGACTACGCGGACCGGTACCACGAGGCCGTCGCCGAGCTGGCCGAGTGGCGGGCCACGGGCCGGCTGCGGTCGCTGGAGGACGTGGTGTCCGGCGGCGTCGCGGCATTCCCCGAGACCCTGCTGCGGCTGTTCCGCGGTGAGAACCTCGGAAAGCTGGTCCTCAAGGTCGCGGACGAGTAGAGCGATGGCAGCCATGGAACTCAAGGGCGCGGGTGTGGTCGTCACCGGGGCCGGATCGGGCATCGGCGCAGCGCTCGCCCGCCGGTTCGCCGCCGCGGGTGCCCGGCTCGTGGTCAACGACCTGGACGGCGCGGCGGCCGCCCGGGTGGCGGACGAGGTGGGCGGGCTCGCGGTGCCGGGCGACGCCGGCGCCGAGGAGAGCGTGGCCGCCCTGGTGGCGGCGGCACGTGCCCACCTCGGAGAGATCGACCTGTTCTGCGCGAATGCGGGCATCGAGCCCGGCGGCGGGGAGCACACCCCGGAGGAGGTGTGGGACCAGGTCTGGCAGGTGAACGTCATGGGTCATGTGCGTGCGGCCCGTCATCTGATCGGGCCCTGGCTGGAGCGGGGACGCGGCCACTTCCTGGCCACCGTCTCCGCGGCCGGCCTGCTCACCCACCTCGAATCGGCGTCGTACTCGGTCTCCAAGCACGGCGCCCTGGCCTTCGCCGAGTGGCTGTCCGCCACCCACGGGAACCAGGGTGTGACGGTCCAGGTCCTGTGCCCGATGGGCGTGCGCACCGAAATGTACGAGCGGACCGACGCAGCCGCCAAGGCGGTGCTCGGCGGCGCGGTCCTCGAACCCGGGCAGGTGGCGGACGAGGTCATGGAAGGCCTCGCGGACGGACGGTTCCTCATCCTTCCCCACCCGGAAGTACGGGACCACTACGCGTTCCGGGCCACCGACACCGACCGCTGGCTCCGCGGCATGCGGAGCCTGCGCCGGCGCATCGACGAGGCCGCCGACGGCTGATCCGGGGTCCGGCAAAAACCGGTGAGCGGGCCATGTCCTTGCACCCCTACGGTGGCGGTCCGTAGGGGTGCAAGGGCTTCGGGGTGCTTCGGGCGCGGGGAGAGGGCTACGTGAAGGCCGCGATGTTGCGGGCCGCCCAGTCCGCGAAGCTGTGGGGGGCGCGGCCCAGGATCCGCTCGACGTCGGGGCTCACCCGCTGTTCGGCGGGGGTCGGCTCGCCCAGGATGTCGAGGGTGCCGTCCACGACGGGCTCGGGCATGAACTGCAGCATGTGTGTCCGGGCGTCCTCGCGGGTCAGTTCGACGAAGAGCACCTCCGCCCCCAGTACGTCGCCGAGCGCCTTCGCCTGCCGGCGCGGGGAGAGGGCCGCGGGGCCGGTGAGCTCGTACGTCCGGCCGGTGTGACCGTCCTCGCGCAATGTCACGGCCGCCACCTCGGCGATGTCGGCGGGGTCGACGACCGGCAGGGCGACATCGCCGAACGGCGCGGCCACGGTGCGGGTGCCGCGGACCGCCTCGGCGTAGGCGTACGCGTTGGTGGCGAAGCCGCCCGGCCGCAGAATCGTCCACTCCAGGCCCGACTCCTTCACGGCTTCCTCGAAGGCGCGCAGTCGGGCGTGAGAGAGGCCGCCGGGACGCGTCCCGGCGGCCTGGGAGGAGAGCAGGACCACGCGGCGTACACCGCCGGCCTTCGCCGCGTCCAGGATGCCGGCCGGGCTCTCTCCGCCCATGAGGAGTTCACCCGCGATCAGGATGAACAGTGCGTCGGCTCCCTCGAGTACGGGGCGCAGGCTGTCGGAGTCGGCCAGGTCGGCCTGCCTGTAGTGCACGCCCTGCGGCGCTTCGCCCGCTGCGGGGCGCCGGGAGACGGCCGTGACCTGCTCGCCCGCTGCGGCCAGCGCCTGCACGAGCGGCCGGCCGACGTTTCCGGTTGCTCCGGTGACGACGATCATGAGTTCTCCCCTAACTGGTCGTGAGCATTCATGGTGTTAACTCCCGGCGCTGAACATGGCGTTGACGAGTCCAAGACCGGGCACCGCTGGTTGCCGGGTTCCGCGAACGTAACATCTCCTGGATAGTAGGTACCTAGAGGAAAGTGACTTCCCTGGAGGAGTTCTTATGGGCGACAAGGGCAGCATGGGCACTGCTACCGGTACGACTGCGGCGCCGCTCCCGTCACTGCAGGCCTGCCCGATCGGGCCGGTGGTCGACATCGTCTTCAGCCGCTGGACGACACCGATCCTGTGGACGCTCCACGAGTACGGCACACAGCGCTTCGTTCAACTGCAGCGCCGGATCGGCACGATCACGGCGAAGGTGCTGACCCAGCGGCTGCGGCAGATGGAACGGGACGGCCTGGTGCTGCGCACCTACCACCCCGAGGTTCCCCCCAGGGTGGAGTACGAGATCAGCGAACTCGGCCGCAGCCTGGCGCCGCTGTTCGCGACGCTCGCCGAGTGGTCCTCCGCCCATCTGGACAAGGTCCAGCAGGCGCGTCAGGAGTTCGACGAGGCGGAGGAGCGGGCTGCCCACGGCCGCCACCCGTAGGACACCGACTGCTGTCGGCGAACGACCAGGCCGCTCCCGCCTGTTGGGGAGGTCCCGGCTCTCACGCGGCGGGCGCCCCGGCGCAGGCGCAGCCGCTTGCACAGAGTGGCTACGTCCATGAGAACGGGCAGTAGATGTTCACGACTTAGGGAGGCGCTGGAGCCGCCTTCGGGATTCGGACCCGAGACCTACGCATTACGAGCCCGACAGGGGGTCGTGCCGGGTTGTGCTGCGCGGTCGTACCAGATCCCGTTTTCCCAGATCAGAGCACATGTCACGGTCCCACTGATCGCATCCCGTGTTGCACCGTCCAAAGGCGTCCGCGCTCCCCTTGCGCTCCCCGGCGTTGTCGAAGCAGTACGCCTGCCCGGACAGCCCCTTGCGAGCACCATACCGACGCGGTTTGTCGAGCCTGCTCAGGCGAGACGTGCTCAGGGCTCGCCGGTCAGATGCGGGTGAGGTCGGACAGGAGCGCCGGGAGCAGGCGTTCCTCCATGACCGTGCTGCCCGACTCCTGCATGGCACGGGCCAGTTCGGGGTCCCAGGGGCTGGCCGTGGGCGGTCCCGCGAGCGTTGTGGACTCGCCCTTGCCGAGTGCCGCCGTGTAGTCCGCGGCACTCATCCGCCAGGGGCGGGCACCGTGACGGGCCACGGCGTCCGCGGTGATGCGCAGGCCGGCCCAGTCGGAGTCGGCGCGCCAGTACAGCCGGGCTCCCGCGCGGACGGCGTCGCCGAGCAGTTTGTGGCAGGCGGCGGACGGGACGCCCTCGGTGCAGACGAGGGCCGCACCAGTGCCTTCGAGTTCGCCGGCCGCGGCGCGCAGTACGGCCGGGTTCTCGCAGACGAAGATGGTGCGGGCGGCGGGGACGACGGGGGCGGTGGCGAGCTGGTGGAGGGTGAGCCGGAAGGGGATGCCGAAGTCGGCGGCGTCGCGCAACCAGTCGCAGACCACCGTGTCGCCCTCCGCGCCGATGTTGAGGACGAGCACCTGGCTGGCGAGGTCGTCGGCGATGGCTCCGGCGCTCTCCCACAGGGCGCGCCGCCCGGCCCGCTCGCGCGGTACGACCGGACTGTCGCCGGTGCGCTGGGCGAGGGCGCGCAGGACGAGCTGTTCGAGCGGGGCGCCGGGAACGAGGGCCTTGGTGTCGCCGGTGGCCCACTCGGCGAGGGCCGGAAGCGGCAGGCCGTCACGGGTGCCCGGGTGCGCGGGGAGCCGGTCCTGGGAGCCGGGGCCGGGGAAGCGGTCCCGGTCGCCGGGGAGCCTTTCCAGGACACGTACCGCCGCGTCGAGAAGGGGTGCGTCCCCACGGCGTACGAGACGGGTGAGGGTGCCGTCGGCGGCGATCCGCTCCAGCCAGGCCTCGAACCATCCCTGCCCGGCGAGCCGGCTGGAGTGGGCGGACTTCAGGGCCTGTTCGCGGCGCGCTTCCTCGTCCGCCCGCTCGGCCGGCCGGTCACGCAGCGGGCCGTGCAGTCGGCCGAGGGTCGTCAGGAGGCCGGTGCCGAAACGGTCGTACAGATACCCGTCCAGCTCGCGCAGGGGTACGGCGAGACGCTTGGCGGTCTCGGGCCGGTAGCGGCCGGTGATGCCGATGACGGTGCGGCGTTCGGCCTCGCTGGGCGCCGCGAGCCCGATGTCACCGTCGAGCGCGCCGCCGGTGCGCTCCAGCCTGCGGCGGGCGGCGGCGAGCAGCCGTGTCCATCCCTCGCCCCGCAACTCGTCGTACTGCCGGTGCTCACGCGGCTCAGCTGACAACCGCGGCCTCCTCGGGCGTCGGGACGCGCCGGGTGCCCGGCGAGCCGAGGGCGGCGGTGAGGTCGCCGGTGCCGTCGGCGAGGAGCCGGTCGCCGTCCCAGACGAGCAGCAGCGCGGAGACGGTGTGGTCGACGGCGGTGTGCGCGAGGTCGTAGTGGGCCGCGGCGGACACGGATGCGTGGGCGGCCCACAGGTCGTACCCGGTCATGAACAGGTCGAGGTCGAACTGGGCCGCCAGCGACATGAGTTCGCCGCGCCCGGTGTCGTCCACACCCGCGAAGGCCTCGTCGAGGGCGAGCAGGCGCGGGGCGTGCGGATCGGCGGAGTTGAGCATGGCGTGCGCGGCGGCGAACAGAGGCAGGTGCAGCGACACGGACTGCTCACCTCCCGACAGGCGGCTGTGCCGGGCGCGGGTGAGCCGCTCCTCCGTCTTTCCCGACTCGCCGGGCCGTACCAGCTGGAACGCGAAATGCCGCCAGCGCCGGTAGTCGAGGACCTCGGCGAGCAACTCCCGGTAGGGCTGGTCGCGGTGGCGGGCGCGAGCGGTCTTGATCTGCGCGGCGAAGTGGACACGCACCCGGGCGAGACCGTCGGGGCCGAGGCGGGCGGCGTCGGCGTCGAGGAGGGCGCAGATGGCGCGCTGCTCGTCGTCGAGATGGTCGGCGAGCAGCCAGCTCACACCGACTGTCGTCCCCGAGGACATCTTCCGCTTGCGCATGTCGGTGTTCATCCGCCGGATCAGGTCACGGGCGTCGACGGTGCGGTCGTGGATCTGCTGGGCGAGCCGGGTGAGCAGGGCATCCTCCAGGATCCGCTGCTCGGACTCGGAGAGCAGCTCGGCCTGGTCACGGCGGTGGGAGGAGATCTTCTGGGCGAAGGCGGCGACGGGCAGTGCGCGGGTCTGACCGGGGTGCCGTTCTCGATAGCGGTCTCCGCGGCGGCCGGGATGTCCGTTCAGATGCTGGTCCCGCGCTTCGGCCGGAAGGTGCTGCAGGCGGGCGCCGCGATCATGGCCTCCGGTCTGCTGATCTACATATGGGAGGCCGGCCGCCGGACGAGGATGACCCCGTCGGAGCCGTCCCATTCGGGCCGGCCGTCCCGCCGACGGCGCCCGCGGCGGAATGATCGGCGGCGAGCCGCTCCAGCAGCCCCACCGCGTCCGAAGCGTGCAGCAGCACCTGGTAGTTGGCGCGCCCGCGGTCGAAGGCACGCAGCAGCCACAGGTATTCGTGGCGCTTCTCGGCGGCGGCGAAGTGAAACAGCCGCAGCCGGTCGTCGAGGGAGAACGCGTCGATGCCGAACGCGCCCTCGTCGACGGGGTCCGGGGCGTCGGCCCCCGTGGGGTCGGGCTCGTCACTCACGGATCTGGCGGCTTCCTTGGTGCGGCTGGACACGTGTTCGCCCGGCCGGACAGCCGGGGTTCCGCACCAGTCTGCCGCAGTCGCACCAGTGCGGGTAACCCGCTCTCCGGCCCGCACGCCCTGTGCTACTTTGCGCGCTTCTCGCGCCCCGCGGGGCGCGGTGGGCGGGCTCCCGATCCCTGGATCGGTCACCGGCCGCCGTAACGGGGACGACATTGGCGCGCCTGGCACCCGGTCCCAGTGGTCCATAGCGGCCGGACATCTGCCCCCGAGTGATCCGGCGGCCGACGAGTGACACGAAAGGGGAGCGGACTGCCCCTCACACGGGCATGACCTGCACGTCGTACTGCGGGATCCACTTGTCCCTCGTCATCAGGGTCATCCCTTCGATCTGTGCTTGAGCGACCAGTATCCGGTCGAAGGGGTCCCGGTGATGCGCCGGAAGCCGGCCTGCCCGTACCCCATGCCCGGCGGTGATGGGCAGGCCGGTGAACTGGCTGTCGCGAACCCGCTCGGCCAGGTCTTCCGGGCCTTCCAGTTTCCCGAGGGACTGTTTGATGGCGATCTCCCACGGTGACACGGCACTGACGTACACCGCGGGTTCGGTGTCGAGCAGATCCTTGGTCTCACCGGACAGCTCAGGCGAGTCGTCCAGCCACCAAAGGACCACGTGGGTGTCGAGCAACAGTCGCATCAGCGCATCCCGAAAGCGTCGGCGATGTCGTCGGGCAGTTCATCGAAGTCGTCGGGGATGTGGATCTGCCCCCGGAGCGAGCCCCGGCCGGTCCGCTTCACCTTGGGGCGCAGCGGCACCACCTTGGCCACCGGCTCCCCCGCCTTGCTGATCACGATCTCCTCACCGGTCGCGACCTGCTCCAGGATCCGCGAGAAGTGCGTCTTGGCTTCATGGACGTTGTACTGACGGGCTGCTTCCATGACTGCCTCACGATACGATCACCGGGTGGACTAAGTACTGGACTAAGGATAGCTCTCCGAGAGCCACGCCGCACCCATCACTCCCACCGCGGGCGATCGACCCCATGAGGGAGTCCTTGACCAGGCTGCTCACCGACGGCACCTGGCCGCAGGTGCGGGAAGTGGGGACTGGCGGCCTCCTACGAACCGTCCCAGACTTCGCGAGGCCGTGAGATTCACCGTCGGGTGAGGGAAACCCGTGCCCCGCCGACGGAGGCCGACGACTGGTGGATCGCTCCCGTCGCCGCAGGGGACACACCTGCCCGTCGCCCATGGGGCGCCCAGTACGGCCGAAGCGACTGCCGTTGGTACCAGCAGGCCCGGCGAGCGCGTGGTGGCCTTCATCCGGGCCTCCCCGGCGCCGGGGTCAGGAACGCATCGCCGCGTACACCCCCAACCAGCCCGTCGCCGCCCCTGGTGGAGACAGCCGCCCCGCTGTTGCCCGCCGAGATGTCGGACGGGTCGTCGGGCGGCATGAGCAGGGTGGTTTCCTCGCCGTCGCCGATGTGAAGGGTGGTGGTCGCACCGTTCCACAGCCGGATCACCGAGCCCGGTGGAGCCGCCACCCCGACCCTGTCCTCCTGGTCTTCCCGAAGGTCCAGGCGGACGCCGGTCGCGCGCTCCGCGAGCAGGGCGTGGTAGCGGTCCGGGGTCAGGGCGCAGTCGCCCGGTAGGGTGGTGCCAGGCCAGTCGGGGGCGTCGATGCCGCGGGCACGGGCCGCGTGCCACATGCGCGGGACGAGGCGGGGCGCGTGCGGCGCGGTGGCCAGTCGACCGGAGCCCCGGTGGGGCCCGAGTGTGCGCCAGCGGATACGAAGCGCGAGGTCCCCGGCGACCACCGCCACCCACGGGTGGGCCGTAGCGATGGGTCCCTGAGCGCCGAGCCGGGCCAGATAGCGCCGGGCCTCCTCAGGATGCGGGTCATGGAGTCGACGGGGATGCCGAGGACATAGCCGGGTCGGCCACGGAAGAGGCGCGGGCGGCCCGCGACCAGCAGCAGGACCGCGCGAGCGAGGTCACCGACCTCGGGCTTCGGTTCGTCGTCGGGTGCGCCGGCCTCCATAGGCGCACCCGTTTCCGCACGCGCACCGGACTCCTCGTACGCACCGGTCTCCCCAGCCTCGTACTCCGCATCGCGCAGTACGCGCCGCAGCGCCGCACGTGCCCGGTCGGTGAACGGGGCCTGTTCGAGCGTCGGAAGACGTGTACCGAGCAGGGCCGCGAGCAACTGCTCTGCAGCGAAGGCGTTTTCGGGTACGGCGGCCTCGCGCACAGCTGCGGTCAGTTCGTCGGCGAGGGCGGCGTCGACCATGAAGCGGCTGGTCAGCCGGCCCAGCGCGGTCGGCTGCAGACGGCCCTTGCCCGAACTGCTGTCGCCCGTAGGGCCCTCGCCCGCAATGGCCCGCAAGCAGCCCGCCGTGGCGAGGAACCGGGCCGCCTCGTGCAGAGGCTCGACGCTGTCCTCGCCCTGGTGTGCGGCGAACGCTCCCGCCCACCGTCGCTCGGCCTCGTCCGGGGCGGTCAGCCGTTCCACGACAGGTGCACTACCTGTGCACCAATGCGCTCCCCTCGCGCACCCGTCGACAGCCACAACTAGAACAGGTATCACCTAAACCACGAAACAGCAGGTCAGGGTCATCTATTTGCTCGACCTCAGGGAACGCCCTCGCAATCAAACCCTGACCTACGCATCACGGCCGCGCAGGTCAACAGCCCTACTCGCGCCCGGACCAGACAGCACGAACCGCAAGAAACCCCAGGTCATAGGTGTGACCTGGGGTTGAAAAAGAGCCGCCTTCGGGATTCGAACCCGAGACCTACGCATTACGAGTCAGCACGTGATCATCCCGCTCTTGATCAACATGGCTTAATCCTCGGGAAAGATGCAGGTCAGGAAGGGTGCAGGTACCTGCTCCCGCTCGGTCTTGCTGCATCGTTCCTGATCCTTCCGTTCCCACCAGGCTCCCATCCGTTCCCGTGCTGCGGCCCCAAGACCGTGATGAACGGCAGTGTTGCTGGTTGGAGCGGTGAGCCAATCCGGGGAGCTTCGCACCGGCATCGAGATGAACGCGGGCTCGCTTCCCCTACGCCCGAGGTTGAGTCAGTGACCGTTTCGCAGGGCAGCCGCGCACCGGTAGCTTAGCGTGCGCATACGAGAGTTGTGGCGGGTGCCACAGGAGCCACGTTCGGAGCGGCGACGTCAATGTGCCTCGGAAGGGGACGGCTGCCCGCGAGGGCGCGGTGGGATCCCGGAGACGGGCGGGATGTACCGCGTGCCGATCGAGGGCGTCAGTGCCTGGACCATCGGCGACTTCAGCTACTCCGACCACTGACCAACTGTCGCGCCGAGAATGATTCGGTACGCGGTGAGGGTCCGACCGGCGTGTTCCGGTCGGACCCTCATCGCTGCTTTGGTGGCGGCTCGCGCCTGCCCGTCGGTCAGGCTGCCGCAGGGGCGCCGAGCATCGCGGAAGCCTCTTGCAACGGGTTGAGAACGCGCGTGGGCGCGGCGGCCGAGGGAAGGCCGCGGCAGGTGAAGCCGAGCTGGGTCATGGCTCGGAGGACTTCGCCGGCGCTGAAGTCGCGGCGGTCCTGGCGTGTGACGACCTGGCCGACCTGCTTGACGGGGTAGGTGCGGCGGCCGATGATCACGGACTCGCCGGAAGCCTGCTCGGGCTTGACGCCCTTCATCGACTCCAGGACGCCGCTCTTGGTGAGGTCGAATGGGAAGCGGGCGATGACACAGCGCATGATGCCTCACAGGAGTGGACCGAAGGGGGATGGTTCTGCCGCGGTTGAGGCGGTTCAGCGAGCAAGGGCGAGGACGCCCAGAGTGCTGCCGTGTTCGTCGACCACAGGCAGGGCATTGAGCCGGCTGTAACGCATCGCGTGCTCGGCTTCGGCCAGGGTGGTCAGGGGAGGGGGGAACGGCCCTCGGTCACCGAGGATGTCGCGCAGCTGGATCCGGTCCGTGTACGCGGAGCTGTCACGGGCCGCGGTGAGCTGGGCCTGGGTGAGAAGTCCGGTGCACAGGCCGTCGTTGTCGCAGACGATGAGGTGTCCGGTGCGGGCGCTGGCCATGACGGACAGGGCGACCTCGACAGTCATGTCGTCGCAGACCTGCGGTCCGCCGGTGTCCATGGCGTCGGCCGCCGTCCTGTGCACGGGGGTGGCACTCATCGAGTAGGGCTGCATCTGAACCAGCGTCAAAAGGTGCCTCCTGCAGTGGTGGGCGAGTTTCCTGATCACGAAGGTTCTAGGCCGCCGCGTCGAAGGAGGTCTGCCGCGCTGTCATGCGCCGGGCCGCCGAAGCGGGGCTGCGTCGGCCGCGTGAGAACGCGCTGCGCTGACGCCGCTCGACTACCGGCGCGGTGATCGTCACGGGGATGCCGGAGGGGGTCTGGGCGCCGGTGATCTGGCTGAGTGCCTCTCCGCCGGAGCGGACCTGGGTGGTCTGGGGCACGATGCCGGCCGCTGTCATGAGGCGGGTCATGTCCCGGCGCTGGTTGGGGGTGACCAGGGTGACGACGCTGCCGGACTCCCCGGCCCGCGCGGTACGGCCGCCGCGGTGGAGGTAGTCCTTGTGGTCGGTCGGCGGGTCGATATTGACGACGAGGTCGAGGTCGTCGACGTGGATGCCGCGGGCGGCGACGTTCGTGGCCACGAGCACGGTGACGTGTCCGGTCTTGAACTGGGCCAGGGTCCGGGTGCGTTGGGGCTGCGACTTGCCGCCGTGCAGGGCGGCGGCCCGCACCCCGCTGTTCAGCAGGTCTTGTGTCAGCCGGTCGACGGCGTGCTTGGTGTCCAGGAACATGATCACCCTGCCGTCGCGGGCCGCGATCTCGGTGGTCGTCCGGTGCTTGTCGGCGCCGTGGACGTGCAGCACGTGGTGCTCCATCGTGGTGACCGCGCCCGCGGACGGGTCGACGGAGTGGACGACGGGGTCGGTGAGGTAACGGCGGACCAGGCGGTCGACGTTGCGGTCGAGGGTGGCGGAGAACAGCATCCGCTGGCCCTCGGGGCGTACCTGGTCCAGGAGTGCGGTGACCTGGGGCATGAAGCCCATGTCGGCCATCTGGTCGGCCTCGTCCAGGACGGTGATCGCGACCTGATTGAGTCGGCAGTCGCCGCGGTCGATGAGGTCCTTGAGCCGGCCCGGCGTCGCGACGACGACCTCGGCGCCGCCCCGCAGCACATTGGCCTGCCTGCCGATCGACATTCCGCCGACGACGGTGGCAAGCCGCAGCTTCACCGAGCGGGCGTAGGGGGTGAGTGCGTCGGTCACCTGCTGGGCAAGCTCACGCGTCGGCACGAGGACCAGGGCCAGCGGCTGGCGGGGCTCGGCGCGCTGCCCGGCGGTGCGGGCCAGCAGGGCCAGGCCGAAGGCGAGGGTCTTGCCGGAGCCGGTGCGCCCGCGTCCCAGGGCGTCGCGGCCCGCGAGGGTGTTGGGCAGGGTCGCACCCTGGATCGGGAAGGGGACGCTCACGCCTTGCGCGGTCAGTGTGGCCAGCAGTTGGGCGGGCATGTCGAGGTCGGCGAACGCCTCGACCGCGGGCAGCGCCGGAGTGATCGTCTTCGGCAGGGCGAACTCGCCCTGAACCGCGGCGGGCCGCCGGCCGTGGCCGCCCGAGCGGACCGGAGCGCCGGAACGGGTCGGGGCGGGCGAGCCGAAGCGGGCGCCCCGCCTCGAACCGGCGCGGGACCCGAAAGCGGGGTCCTCGGTCCGGCGGGGGCGGGAGGAACGGCCGTTCGTACGTGTGGGGTTCATCGAGAACCTTCCTTGATACGGCGCGTATCAAGGAATTCCCGCAGCGAAAGAGCAGCGCGGGGAATCACAAGAACGAACCGAATGGAAATGCGAAAGAGGAATGTGGCTTGCAGTGAATCCGGTGCGGGATGCAAGCTATGAAATAGGTGACGTCATGTGGACGTGAAATCCCGGACGTCGACCGGTACACGGAAAGGCGCGTATCCCTGAGGATGGGGCTGCGGGCAGTGTCGTCCCCCAGGTGACACCGCTGTCGGAAACGTCCGTAGCTGGGGCCCGCACCCCGAGGGATGCGGGCCCCAGCTACGAAGTCCGCGTCAGCGTCAGGCGGGAACGATGTTCTCGGCCGTCGGGCCCTTCTGGCCCGTCGCGATGTCGAAGGTGACCTTCTGGCCTTCGAGCAGCTCGCGGAAGCCTTGGGCGGCGATGTTCGAGAAGTGGGCGAACACGTCGGCGCCCCCACCGTCCTGCTCGATGAAGCCGAAACCCTTGGCCGCGTTGAACCACTTCACTGTGCCTGACGCCATGCCATATCTCCTTTGGGGCAGTACGCCGGGACCCGCGATGTGCGGATACCGGGTCGCCGCGATGATGCCCCGTCCGGAAAAAGACCGGCAATACAAAAAGCTCCAGATTGCCGGGAAATTCCGGCGAAGGAGCTCGAAAGTTTTTGGGAACCACAACTGCAACTGAGATCGACAGTAGCATGAGGTAGCGGCCCATGTACGGTAAATAACTCCACTCCGTTGGTTGCCATAAAAAAACTCCCCGCACTGCGCGTTAAACCCTCATCTCGCGGTCATAGATATTGCCCCACCCGGACCGTAGCGTTTTCAGGAAAGGCGGGCGCTGCTCACGGCTCGGAGGGCACAACCGTTCCGGTGGCACCATCTCGCCCGGCGTCGGCCTGTAGCCGGTCTCGACACAGATCGGGGGCGCGGTCAGGAGATGCTCAGGAAGATGGCGATGTAGTGCGCGGTGAAGGCTGCCACGGTCAGCGCGTGGAACACCTCGTGAAAGCCGAACCAGCGGGGTGAGGGGTCGGGGCGCTGGAGGGCGTAGACGACTGCGCCCGCGCTGTAGAGGAGACCGCCGGCCACGATCAGGGTGAGTACGGCCGCTCCGCCGGTATGCAGGAAGTCGGGCAGGTAGCGCACCGGTGCCCACCCCAGGGCCAGGTAGCACGGGGTGTACAACCAGCGCGGAGCTCCGACCCACAGGACCCGGAACGCGATGCCGGCCAATGCGCCCGTCCATACGATCCACAGCAGCATGGACCTCTGGTCCGGCGGCAGGAGAAGCACAGCCAGGGGGGTGCAGGTGCCGGCGATGATCAGGGAAATGTTGGCGTGGTCCAGACGTCGCAGAAGAGCCTCTCCGAGCGGTCCCCAGGTGCCGCGGTGGTAGATGGCGCTCGTTGCGAACAGCAGCCAGGCGGTGACCGCGTACACGGCGCAGGCCCAAGTCGCCTGCGGGGTGCCGGCCAGGCAGATGAGTACGATGCCTGCGATCAGCGCGGTGGGGACCATTCCGGCATGGAGCCAGCCACGCAACCTCGGCTTGATCGGTTCTGCCAGGTCGGCCGCCTGCTCCACCAGAGCGGCAACCGAGTGACCCTTTTCTCCTGCATCGTCACATCGTGGCCCGGGGGCCAGCCCGACTTCGCGGTGTTCTCCACACTCTGAGGCGACGTGGCCACATTCGACCTCAGCGGCGTCACGGCACATGGCTTCGCGTTCTCCCCCGGACTCCTCGGCGTCACTGGCAATCATGCGCTCATGCTAAGAGACCTCACAGGACAGCCCTTTCGAGAGGCCGGCCTGAAATCCAGGCCCAAGTCGCCGGGCCTGGACTGTCTCTCCGCCGTGCGGACTCCGGTCCCCTTGGTCCCGCCGATGGGCCCCCGAGGCCGAGTAGACCGGCCGATCGTGGGAAAGATCAGGGCTTCCGAACGGGCACCACTGCTCGCCTACCCGCAAGGATCGCCGATGCTTCCTGAAGTCCGCCCCCACGTATCCGCCCCCCTCACAGACCAGTTGGAACACCAGTTGGGTCTGGCTCCAGACCTCGAAGCCAGCCATCTCGATGTGGAGCGCGTAGCCGGCATCGCAGTCGTCGCAGCTGCTCACTCCGGTGGCTACGCGGCCATCGGCCATCTCCTCGGGCTGCTGGCCGCGCTCCCTGCCCCCACCGCGGCAGGTGAGCGCTTCTGGTTGGAACTGTGGAGGTCCTCGGGCACCGCCTACCTGCTACCTGCCAACATGAAGGCTGAGGTGCTGCAATCCCTGGCAGGCGAAGGAACCGCCCTGGCCCGACAGATCCTCTCGGCTGTCGATGAGATGACCCCGCCCCAACGCGTCGCGGCCGGGGAGGTGATCGGTCAAGCCCTCGCCGAGTCCGATCATCTTCCCGACCTCAAGACACAGGTCATCGGAGAACTATGGCTCCGAGATCTCGAACTCACCGCCTGGCGCGTCCTGCACGCCGACGGCAGGTCGGACGATCCCGCTGGACGGAAAGCCTTCCTCGAAGCCTGGACGAGTGTCTGAACGTCTGTTCCGCCGTCCTGCGCGATGAAGCTGAAGCTCTTGTCCTCGTTGAACCACTTCACCGTTCCCGTAGCCATGTCTCATGCCTGCCAGCCGATGTACGCCTCCCGCAACGTGCGGGAGGCAGAGGTGATCGCCTTGGTTCCTGTGGCACGGCACAGCAGAACGCCCACGCCGTAGACGTTGGCGAAGGCGGGCGCGCTGCCTCAAGCCACGGGCGGTTTCGCTGATTCGGCGGTGCGGCGGTATTCGGCGTTGATGCGCTGGGCTTCTTCGAGCTGGTCTTCGAGGATGACGATGCGGCAGGCGGCCTCGATGGGGGTGCCCTGGTCGACGAGTTCGCGGGCGCGGGCGGCGATGCGCAGTTGGTAGCGGGAGTAGCGGCGGTGGCCGCCCTCGGAGCGCAGCGGGGTGATCAGGCGGGCTTCGCCGACGGCGCGGAGGAAGCCCTGGGTGGTGCCGAGCATCTCGGCGGCCCGGCCCATCGTGTAGGCGGGGTAGTCGTCGTCATCGAGACGGCCGAACGAGTCGTCTGCTGTCATTGCACCTCTCTGTGGAACGCGTGGAGGGGCCCTGGTGCCGTATGGCACCAGGGCCCCGAAGGAACTGCTACACCATCTGCCGGCCCTGGTACTGCGCCGGCCTTCTGTGTCCGCACGTCCACCCGGGAGAGGGCGGGGAATGCGGGGATCGCGGTTGCTTGACCGAAGACCACCTCACTATCGATGTCCTGCGGTACCCGGGCTCAAGACTTCCGCCCGGGCGATCCTGATGGCGCGGGGCTCCTCCGTTCTTCCCTCGGTGATCAACTGCTTACCAAGCGGGGGACTGCGTACTGCTGGTACTGCTCTACTGCGAACTGCTGGTGATGCGAACTACCCAGTGGCCTGCGACAGCGCCACTCTTCGGCAGCCAGCCCCGTCGCCCGTCCTGCGTCTGCTCTGGCTTAGAACCCCACTGCCGAACTTCCCGGTACGCGCGCCCGCAGCCGACGCCTTTACCGAGGTGCTGCTCACTGACTGCACTGCTGGGTACTGCGAACTGCACTTACTGGACTGCTACTGCGTGAACTGCGGTACTGCTCACGGCGGCCCCTGATCACTGCGGGCCACCCGGTCCGGTCGTCAGTCCCGTCGCCGCCCTGCAACAACCCTGGCTTCGGAACTCCACCACCGCACCGTCCTGCGAACTACAACTGCGGTTACTGCTGCCCGGCAGTTCGTCTCTGCCAGGCCCTGTGTCTCTCTGGGCTACGAGAGAAACCATAACCACACCACCACCCAATGTCTACTCCGGCCGACACAGATTTCCGCGTGTTCGACGGTGAGGTAATCGACCTCGAACAGCGACGAGGGCAGGCGCAAGGCCGTCACTGCCGACGGGCTAACGGGCCGCAGGCCGGGGCACAAGCCCGGGCAGACAGGACCGGGCATTGACGACAGAGACCAGGGTGACCTGATGGACACGATGAGCGTCAACGTCGCAACCGTCCGCTCCGCGACATCCGTCGCCGGCGCACGCGAGAGCGCCCGGGATTTCCCCGAAGGTCTCGTACATCCGATCGCCGCCGAGGCTGCCGACACCGTGGTCCTGGTCGTCTCGGAGCTCGTCACCAACGCCCTGCGCCATGGCGGCGGCACCTGCACCCTGGACCTGACCGCGCACCCGGACAGCATCGAGGTGGCCGTGCATGACCGCAGTCCGCAGGCGCCACGCACGCGCACCCCGACCTGAACGGCGGCACCGGAGGCTTCGGCTGGCCCATGGTCAACCGCCTCGCCCGCGCCACCGCGGTGACCCGCCGGCCATCCGGCGGCCATCCGGCGGCCATCCGGCGGCCATCCGGCGGCAAGACCGTAAGTGCCCTCCTCGCCCGATAGCGCCAAGGCGCCGGCGCCGACCGGGGTGATCTGTGGCCTCCCCAAGGTCAATCTCACCGATGACCGCTGTACCGACAGCCGTGACGGCTGCCTGTAGCGCCGGATTTCGTTCCGATGTTCCCATCCACTCCGCAGGGGTGACGGCCACTGTTCCGGGACCGGGCGCGGCGGGAAACTGCGGCGGTGTCGGGATTCACGAGGGATACGAAGGACTACGGCGACCGTCTCGTGTACGAGCCGCTGGAGAGCAAGTGGGGCCGCTACCACGCGACCCACTGCGGGTGCGGGCAGGACTGGCTCACCGTCCACCCCGTGCCCGCGGGCTTCACCGTGATCCCCCGGGGCAAGACCGGCTACTACGGCCTGGTGGGCCCCGGGCCATCCTGGGACCAGAAGTACCTGATGTCGGGGTTCGGGCTCCAGTTCGCCGGCGCCGGGTAACGGCACAAAGCCCTGTGCCTGGCGATTTCCTGCTCGTGGGTCATCCACGACCGCACTCGCACCGCATCCTTGTACTCGTCCTCGGTGAGCTGGACACCGAACTCCCAGAGCCTGGGCAGCATCTCCAGTTGGGCGGCCTCCTGGAGGTACTGCGCCTGGTTCCTCGCGTCCCCTCGGCGGCGAGTCGTACGGCCTCAAAGAGGTTGGCGTTTTGTCCGCGCTGCTGATGGAGTCCCCGGCGCCCATGACCTCGTCAACCGTCTTGCAGGCAGGGGCAGCGGCGCCACCGGCGCCCGTCGGCGGGACGGCGGAGGGGGGTTGGGCCGTGGGTCGTAGGGACCGCCAGTCCCGTAGTCACCACAGTGACGGCCAGAAGAGCGGCCAGCCCGAGCACAGCGCGCTGCCGACGGGAAACGGGCACGGACACCGGCGGCGTCCCGGGGATTCGGCGCCGCGCCCACCAGAACCGGCCGCCCCGGCGCCCACGACGGCGCTCGCGGTACCGGCCACGACGATGCGCAGCAAGGTGTCGCGTACGAAGGAAACCTCGAGGCCCATCGCACAGGGGCCGGGCACCAGAGCGAACACGTCCCAGCAGCCGCCCAGCACGGCGCCGCCGAAGAGGGCCACCGTCGCCAGCAAACACATCCGCAACGAACTCCGATAACTCACCCCGGAGCCGTTCCACCTACCCGAGCTTCATACCGACCACCATGCCCCCGACCAGGCAAGATCGGCAGAGGAAACGAAGCACTAGGCCAGGTGCCTGCTGAACCAGTCCGTGGCCAGCTCGGTGACCGATTCCAGGGTGCCGGGTTCCTCGAAGAGATGAGTGGCACCGGGGACGATGGCCAGCTGACGCTCGCAGCTCAGGCGCGCCGCGGCCTGCCGGTTGAGGTCCAGCACCAGGTGGTCGCGGCCCCCGACGATGAGCAGCGTCGGAGCCGTCACCTCCGGCAGCCTGGGGCCGGCCAGGTCCGGCCTGCCTCCGCGGGAGACGACTGCCGTGACGTCCGCTGCGGGCTCCGCCGCGGCCCACAGCGCGGCGGCGGCGCCTGTGCTGGCACCGAAGTAGCCGAACTCCATGCCCTGGGTGTCGGGCTGCTCACGCAGCCATTCGGTCGCCTGGGTCAGGCGGCGGGCTAGCAGCGCCGTGTCGAACACGTTGTCCCGGTTCACCGCCTCGGCCTCGGTGAGCAGATCGAACAGAAGGGTGCCCAGACCGGCGCGGTTCAGCCCGGTGGCGACGAAGCGGTTGCGCGGGCTCTTCCTGCTGCTGCCGCTGCCGTGGGCGAAGAGGACGACCCCGGGGGCACCGCGGGGCACCGTGAGCCGCCCGTCGAGCGCAGCGCGTCCGGCCGGTATCCGGACCGACCTGTCATAGGGCAGGGAATCGTGCTCCGAAGAGGCGCTGCCCGCGGCCGGCGGCGCGTCGGACGTGGCGTGCGCCACGCGGTTGTGCTCCAGGCAGGCGATGACCTCCTCGTCGCTCGTATGCCCGAAGTCCGCGTAGAACTCACCGATCGCGTGGAACTGCCGGGGGGTGTGCAGACAGACGCCTTCGTCCGCCTCGCCTCCGAGGCGGGCCGACCAGTCGTGCGGCGCCACGGGAACCGCCAGCACGATCCGCGACGCGCCGCGGGCGCGCGCAATCCGGCAGGCCGCCAGTGCCGTGGAGCCGGTCGCCAGACCGTCGTCCACCACCAGAACCGTCCGTCCCTCGTACCGGGCCGGCTGCCGCTCGCCCCGATAGCGGCGGGCGCGCTGCTCCAGGACGCCGCGCTCGTGTTCCTCCACCGCCGCCAGATCACGGTCCGTCACACCCATGCCCCGCACCACCGGTTCATTGACGACGCGCACGCCTTCCTCGCCGATGGCGCCCATGGCCAGCTCCGGCTGGAAGGGCACCCCCAGCTTGCGTACGAGGCAGACGTCGAGCGGAGCGCCCAGGGCCTCTGCGATCTGCGCAGCGACCGGGACGCCGCCGCGGGGAAGTCCCACGACCACCAGGTCTTGGCCCTTGAGGTGGTTCAGCCGGGCGGCGAGTCGCCGGCCCGCGTCGGTTCGGTCTGTGAAGTACATGGTCGCCTCCCGGGTGAGGTGAGGCCCTCGAGTCCCGACTGCCCGTTGTGCGCGCCGGGCGGCCGTTGCTGCCAGATCTCGCCGATGCCACCGGGCTTAACGGCGCCTTCACCGCTGCGCTGCGTCGGCTTCGGCCTCGCGAAACCCAGATCATCGGCCAGCGCAAACGTGCCACTCGGAGCGAAACGGCACATAAACGAATAGACATCGCATCCAATGTTCCCAGAGTGTTCCCATCAGGCACACAAAAGGCCCTCCGCGATCTCTCGCGAAGGGCCTTGGAGCCTCTGACCTGGGCTTTTACGAGCCGCCTTCGGGATTCGAACCCGAGACCTACGCATTACGAGTGCGTTGCTCTGGCCAACTGAGCTAAGGCGGCATGCTACAGACAGAACGTCCTCGCGAGGACGTTCTCACCAGCAGCGGCGCCAAGTCTACAGGGTTCTTCCGGGTGCCCCGCACCACCTCCCGGGGGCACCCGATCAGGCTGTCAGCAGCGCTTGCCGTCCGCCGGGGGCTTGCCCTCCAGGAGGAAGGTGTTGATCGCCGTGTCGATGCAGTCGCTGCCACGGCCGTACGCCGTGTGGCCGTCGCCGTCGTACGTCAGCAGCGTCCCTGACGACAGTTGCTCCGCCAGGCTCTGCGCCCACTTGTACGGCGTGGCCGGGTCCCGGGTGGTGCCGACGACCACAATCGGCGCGGCGCCCTTCGCCTCGATGCGGTGGGGCTTGCCGGTGGCCGGGACGGGCCAGTAGCCGCAGTTCAGGGAGGCCCAGGCGAAGCTCTGGCCGAACACCGGGGAAGCCTTCTCGAACTCCTTCACGGCGGACTGCACACCGTCGGGTGCGGTGAAGGCCGGCGGAAGGTCCAGGCAGTTCACGGCCGCATTGGCGGACATCAGGTTCGCGTACGAGCCGTCGGATTCACGTTCGTAGTAGGTGTCGGCCATCGCGAGCAGCGGCGCACCGTCCCCCGCCTGGGCACTGTTCAGGGCCTCGCGCAGCTGCGGCCACAGTGACTCGTCGTACATCGCCGTGAACACCCCCGTGGTGGCCAGCGCCTCCCCGAGCATGCGGCCTCCGCCCGCCGGAACGGGCTTCTCGTCAAGCTTCTTGAAGAAGTCCTTGAGGCGGGTGGAGGCGTCGTCGACCGACTTGTTGCCCAGCGGGCAGTCCGGCTGCTCGATGCAGTCGGCGGCGAAGGAGCGGAACGCGGTCTCGAAACCGGCGGTCTGGTCACGGTTCACCTCGCGCGCCGCGAGGGCCGGGTCCATCGCGCCGTCGAGGACGAGGCGGCCTGCCCGGTCCGGGAACAGCTCGGCGTAGGTAGCGCCGAGGAAGGTGCCGTACGAGGCCCCCACGTACGACAGCTTCTCGTCACCCAGCACGCCACGCAGGACGTCCATGTCACGGGCGGCCTCGATGGTCGAGACATGGGGCAGGACCTTGCCGGAACGCTTCTTGCAGCCCGCGGCGAACTTCTTGTACGCCTCTGCCAGACGCTTCTGCTCGGTGGTGTCGTCAGGGGTCTGGTCGGTCTGCGTATAGGTGTCCATCTCCTTGCCGGTGAGGCATTCCACCGGTTCGCTGCGGGCGACACCGCGCGGGTCGATGGCCACCATGTCGTACTGGGCGCGGACCGGGGCGGGGTAGCCGATGCCCGCGTACGCCTGGAGATAGCCGATGGCGGAACCGCCGGGGCCGCCCGGGTTGACGAGGAGCGAGCCGAGGCGCTTGCCGGGTCCCGTGGCCTTCTTGCGGGCCACCGCCAGATCGATGGTCTCGCCCGCCGACTCGGCGTAGTCCAGCGGAGCCTTCATCGTGGCGCACTCGAAGCCGGGGACACCGCACGCCCGCCACTTCAGCTTCTGCGTGTAGTACGGCTCGAGCGCGGGGGACGCGCCGGCGGGAGAAGCGGACGCCCCGGAGTCTCCTCCGGAGACCCGGGGCGACGAGCTTTCGCCCGTGCAGCCGGAGGCGAGCAGGCCGACCGTGGCCAGCGCGATGGCAGTGGTGCGCAACAGGCGCCTGGTGTCCATCTCCCGGAGCGTAACGGCAACGGGGCGCCAATGCCCATTTGTCATCGTACGGGTGATCCCGTAATTCGCCCGAGTGCCGCCGGCGCACGCCGTCAGCCGGCGCGCAGCGCCATCGTCATGGCCTCGACCGCGAGCAGTTGCGCCACATTGCTCTCCAGAGCCTGGCGGCACTCGACCACGGCTTCTATCCGGCGCAGCGTGCTCTCCGGGGTGGAGGCGCGGGCGATGCGGTCGAGGGAGTCCCGTACGTCACTGTTGGCGAGCTCGACGCTGGAGCCCAGCTGGAGGGCCAGCACGTCGCGGTAGAACCCGGTCAGGTCGCTGAGGGCAAGATCGAGGCTGTCCCGCTGCGTACGCGTCTTGCGGCGCTTCTGCTTGTCCTCCAGTTCCTTCATCGCGCCGGCCGTCCCGCGCGGCATCCGCCCGCCGGCCGACGCGCCGAGCGCCGCCTTGAGGTCGTCGGTCTCCTTGGCGTCGATCTCCTCCGCGACCTGGTTGGCGTCCTCGGCCGCGGCGTCGATCAGCTCCTGGGCGGCCTTGAGGCAGCCGCCGATGTCGTCGACGCGCAGCGGCAGCTTCAGGACTGCGGCACGGCGGGCGCGGGCCCGCTCGTCGGTCGCAAGCCGACGGGCACGGCCGATGTGCCCCTGGGTGGCACGGGCCGCGGAGGCGGCGACGTCGGGCTCGATGCCGTCGCGCCGCATCAGCACGTCGGCCACGGCGGCGACCGAGGGCGTACGCAGGGTGAGGTGGCGGCAGCGGGAACGGATGGTGGGCAGCACGTCCTCCAGGGACGGCGCGCACAGGAGCCAGACCGTGCGGGGCGCGGGCTCCTCCACCGCCTTCAGCAGGACGTTGCCCGCGCCCTCGGTGAGACGGTCCGCGTCCTCCATGATGATCACCTGCCAGCGGCCGCCGGCCGGCGAGAGCTGTGCCCGGCGCACGAGGTCACGGGTCTGTCCGACGCCGATGGAGAGCAGGTCCGTACGGATCACCTGGACGTCGGCGTGGGTGCCGACGAGCGTGGTGTGGCAGCCGTCGCAGAACCCGCAGCCGGGGACGCCGCCGAGGGCCCGGTCGGGGCTGGTGCACTGCAGCGCGGCGGCGAACGCACGAGCGGCGGTGGCGCGGCCGGAGCCGGGTGGCCCGGTGAACAGCCAGGCGTGCGTCATCTTCGACGCGGTGGGGGCGGGCTTCGAGGTGCCGTCCTGGCGGGACTCCGCCGTGACGCGGGTATCGGCATCGCGCGCTGCGGCGGAGAGCTGCTCCTGGACACGCTCCTGGCCGACCATGTCGTCCCATACGGCCATGTGCCGTCACCGCCCTTCCGTACCGCGGTCTCCCATTGTGGGGGAGGGGACCGACAGTCATGTGCGGGGCGGGTGGGTTCGGGCCTTCTCCCCCGCCCCGGGACTCATCTGGCGGGGAGGGGCGGCCCCGCACCCCGCGATACGCCGGCTTCGCGGCGCGGGAGGAGTTCCCGGGCGTGCCGCCGGCCGTGCACCGACGCAACCGTGCCTCCGAAAGTCGACGGCCTGGCCCCGGTCAGGACGTCCGGCCGCCCCCGGGCGGCAAGGCACCAGCGGCCCCGCCCTGACGGCAGGGCGGGGCCGGGGAACAGCGACCGCGTTCAGCAGCGCCCCGCAGGGACGTCAGCGGCGGCGGCCCCCACGGTCGTCCTCGTCGCCTTCCGTGCGCGGTCCGAGGAGTTCGTCCGCCAGGGTGGGGAGGTCGTCCAGGGGGGTTTCCTCCGCCCAGTCCGAGCGGCGGCGGGGGCGGCCGGTGTCCGGGGCGACCTGGGGGAGTTCACGGGTGCTGTCGTTCGGGGGCTCGTCCCGGAAGATCCCCGGCGGAACCCGGTCCGCAGGGTTGTCGCCGGGCGCGGCGCCGTCCCGGACCGGGGGCAGGACCGCGGTCTCGTCGGCCGCGGCGGGTGCACCGGAGTCCCGGACCGGCGGGAGCACGGTCGTCTCGGCCTCGTCCGGGACCTTGGGGAGCACCGTCGTCTCGGCGACGCTCGGCGCCGGCACCTCCTGGGTCACCTCGTCCGGCGTGACGACCGGCGTCGGAACCGTGATCTCTGTCGCGGACGCCGGGGTCGCCGCAGACGCCGCCTCGGCGGCCCTGCGCGCCTCCTCCGCCCTCAGCAGCGCCTCCTCCGCCTTGCGCTGCTTCTCCAGGCGGCGCTCCTCCGCCTCGGCCCGCAGCCGGGCCTCCTCCTCCGCCTGCCTGCGGCGGCGGTCTTCTTCCTCACGGCGGGCCTTCTCCTCGGCCTCGCGCCGGCGGCGTTCCTCGTCGGCGCGCAGGCGCGCCTCCTCCGCCCGCCGCCTGGCCTCCTCCGCCTGCCGTTCGGCCTCGCGCTGCCGGGCCTCCTCCAGCTCGCGGCGCTTGCGCTCCTCCTCCTCGGCACGCAGCCTGGCCAGTTGCTCCTGGCGCTCGCGCTCCAGGCGCTCCTCCTCCGCCTTGCGCGCGGCCTCTTCCTCGGCCTTGCGGCGGGCTGCCTCCTCGGCAGCCTTGCGCGCCTCTTCCCGGGCCGTGATCTCGGCCTCGGACAGGGGCAGCAGCTGGTCGAGCCGGTGCCGTACGACGGTGGCGACCGCCTCCGGCTCCTGGCCGGCGTCGACCACCAGATAGCGGCCGGGGTCACCCGCGGCCAGCGTCAGGAACCCGGCGCGTACCCGCTGGTGGAACTCCACAGGCTCGGACTCGAGCCGGTCCGGCGCCTCGGTGAAGCGCTCGCGCGCAGTCTCGGGGGAGACGTCGAGCAGCACGGTCAGGTTCGGTACGAGTCCGTCCGTCGCCCACCGCGAGATACGGGCGATCTCGGTCGGCGACAGATCACGGCCCGCCCCCTGGTAGGCGACCGAGGAGTCGATGTAACGGTCGGAGATGACGATCGCGCCGCGCTCGAGGGCCGGGCGGACCAGCGAGTCGACGTGCTCGGCGCGGTCGGCGGCGTACAGCAGCGCCTCGGCGCGGTTGGACAGTCCGGCGGACGAGACGTCGAGCAGGATCGAGCGCAGCCGCTTGCCGACCGGCGTCGCGCCCGGCTCGCGGGTGACGACCACCTCGTGGCCCTTGGCGCGGATCCACTCGGCGAGCAGTTCGACCTGGGTGGACTTGCCGGCGCCGTCGCCGCCTTCGAGGGCGATGAAGAAACCGTTCGTCGCGGGCGCCTGCTCGGGGTCCGCGCCGCGCCGCAGGGCGTCGCCGAGGTCGCGGCGCAGCGGCACACCCGCCCGGTCGTCCGTCTTCGCGAGGACGATCACCGCGACGGGCAGCAGCAGCGCGCCGACGAGCATCAGCGTGAACGCGGCGCCGCCGTGGGCGAAGACGAAGTCTCCGGAGGCCAGCCGGTGCGGTCCGATCGCCGCGGACAGCAGCGGGGCGGCGAGGGCGGCGAGCGCGATGGCCACGCGTACGACCGCCTGGAGGTGGTCGGTGATCCGGGCCCGCCGGAAGTCCTCGGTCTCCTGGTCGATGAGGATGTGCCCGGTGTTCGCGGCGACCCCGGCGCTGAGACCCGCGAGCGCCGCGAGGAACAGCACGGTGGCGGTGTCCGGCACGAGCCCCATCGCCAGCAGCGCGATGCCGGTGACGGCAACGGCGAGAGGGAGCAGCCGGCGCCGGGAGAGCGCCGGCAGCACGGACCTGCCGCTGCGGATACCGAGCCCGGTGCCGCCGATCAGCGCGAGGATCAGCAGGGCGAAGGCCGCGGGGCCGGCGCCGAGGTCCACGACGTGGAGAACCGCGACAGCCGCGGCGGACGCGATTGCGCCCGTGACGGCGGCGCAGGCGATGACGAACAGAGGTATGGCGCCGGTGCGCCCCTTGTCCAGGCCGTTCCCGGTGGCGGGCCGGCGCAGCCCTTCGAGCGGCGAACGCGGCCGGGGCGTCTGCCCGCCCGGCAGCTCCAGGAAGTACAGCGTCGACACGGACGCGGCGAACAGACCGGCCGCGAGATACGACCCGAGGGCCGCCTGATGCACCGAGAACCACTCGATGCCCGAGCCGAGCGCTTCGCCGACCAGAGTGGCGACCAGCAGCGCCACGGCGGCGACCGGGATCACGGCGAAGCTGGTGCGCAGCCACAGCCGGCGCAGCGCGCCGAGGTGGTCCGGGAGCGGCCTTACCGCAGCGCCCTCCGGCGGCGGCGCGGGCAGCAGCGCCGGGGCCGCGCCTTCGCGGGCCACGGTCCAAAAACGCTCGGCGACGCCCGTGACGAAGACGGTGACCAGCAGCATCGCCAGCGCCTTGTCGGGCATCCAGTCGATCCACAGAGGCGCGACGACGAGAAGGACCAGCCGCACACCGTCCGCGCCGATCATGGTCCAGCGCCGGTCGAGCGGCCCGTTCGGCGCCGTCAGCGTGGTCATCGGGCCGAGCAGTACGGCTCCGAACAACAGCGTCGCCAGCACCCGTGCGCCGAAGACCGCCGCCACGGCGAACGCCGCCCCGCGGTATCCGTCGCCGAACGAGCCCGCCGCCACCGCCGCCTGGAGCGACAGCAGCAGGAGCACAAGTACGGCGAGTGCGTCGCCGACACCGCCGACCACCTGGGCGTTCCACAGCCGCCTCAGCGGCGGGTGGCGCAGCAGGGCGCGAACGGCACGTTCACGTGAGTCTGCGGCAAGGGCATCGGAGTCTGAAGCAGTCTCTGAAGCGGTACCCATGACCGCCTGCTGCTCGGCTGGCTGCTCGGCTCGCGTCATCCGCCCAGCCTATCCGGAGCCACTCGCTCCCCGGAGGCCTGTCCGAACATACGGGCGCTGCCCGCGGGCGCTTTGGGCAAAGAGCGGGAAACATCCCCTCCCCCGGGCATCGCGGGCAGACCAGCGTGCCCTATTCCTCCGTCGACGCCTTCGCGGAAGCGGCCGTCTTCTTGGCAGCGGCGGCCGTGGTCTTCGCGGACGCCGTCTTGGCCGTGGTCGTCTTCTTCGCAGCCGTCTTCTTCGCCGTGGTGGTCTTCTTCGCAGCGGTCTTCTTGGCCGCCGTCTTCTTCGCCGGAGCCTTCTTCGCCGTCTTCTTGGCGGGCCCCTTGGCGCGCTTCTCAGCCAGCAGTTCGTATCCGCGCTCCGGCGTGATGTCCTCGACGCTGTCGCCGGTCCGCAGCGTCGCGTTCGTCTCGCCGTCGGTGACGTACGGGCCGAAGCGGCCGTCCTTGACGACCACAGGGCGCTCGCTGACCGGGTCGGTGCCCAGCTCCTTCAGCGGCGGCTTGGCGGCTGCCCGGCCGCGCTGCTTCGGCTGCGCGTAGATCGCCAGGGCCTCGTCCAGCGTGATGGTGAAGAGCTGGTCCTCGGTCTCCAGCGAGCGCGAGTCCGTGCCCTTCTTCAGATACGGGCCGTAGCGGCCGTTCTGCGCGGTGATCTCGACGCCTTCCGCGTCGGTGCCGACCACCCGCGGCAGGGACATCAGCTTCAGCGCGTCCTCGAGCGTGACCGTGTCCGGCGTCATGTTCTTGAAGAGCGAGGCGGTGCGCGGCTTGACCGCGTTCTTGCCGGTCTTCGGGGTGCCCTCGGGCAGGATCTCCGTGACGTACGGGCCGTAGCGCCCGTCCTTCGCGACGATCTGATTGCCGCTGACCGGGTCGGTGCCCAGCTCGAAGTCGCCGCTCGGCTTGGCCAGCAGCTCCTCCGCGAACTCCACGGTGAGCTCGTCCGGCGCCAGGTCGGCGGGGACGTCTGCCCGCTGGTGGCCTTCCGCGTCCTTCTCACCGCGCTCGATGTACGGGCCGTAGCGGCCGACACGCAGCACGATCCCGCTGCCCACGGGGAAGCTGGAGATCTCCCGGGCGTCGATCGCGCCGAGGTCGGTCACCAGCTCCTTGAGGCCGCCGAGGTGGTCGCCGTCACCGTTGCCCGCCTCGGAGGCGGCACCGGCCGCGTCTCCCTCGCCGAAGTAGAAGCGCTTCAGCCACGGCACGGCCTGCGCCTCACCGCGGGCGATGCGGTCGAGGTCGTCCTCCATCTTGGCGGTGAAGCTGTAGTCGACCAGCCGGCCGAAGTGCTTCTCCAGCAGATTGACCACGGCGAAGGACAGGAAGGACGGGACGAGTGCCGTGCCCTTCTTGAAGACATAGCCGCGGTCGAGGATGGTGCCGATGATCGAGGCGTAGGTCGACGGGCGGCCGATCTCGCGCTCTTCGAGCTCCTTGACCAGCGAGGCCTCGGTGTAGCGGGCGGGCGGCTTGGTGGCGTGCCCGTCGGCGGAGATCTCCTCGGCGGACAGCGCGTCGCCCTCGGTGACCTGCGGCAGACGCCGCTCGCGGTCGTCGAGTTCGGCGTTGGGGTCGTCGGCGCCTTCGACGTAGGCCTTCATGAAGCCGTGGAAGGTGATCGTCTTGCCGGACGCGGTGAACTCGGCGTCGCGGCCGTCGGTCGCCCGGCCGCCGATGCGGACGGTGACGCTGTTGCCGACGGCGTCCTTCATCTGGGAGGCGACGGTCCGCTTCCAGATCAGCTCGTACAGCCTGAACTGGTCGCCGGTCAGGCCGGTCTCGGCGGGCGTGCGGAAACGATCACCCGAGGGGCGGATCGCCTCGTGCGCCTCCTGCGCGTTCTTGACCTTGCCGGCGTAGACACGGGGCTTCTCGGGCAGGTAGTCGGCTCCGTACAGCTGGGTCACCTGCGCCCGCGCCGCCGAGACGGCGGTGTCGGAGAGCGTCGTGGAGTCCGTACGCATATAGGTGATGAAGCCGTTCTCGTACAGCTTCTGCGCGACCTGCATGGTGGCCTTGGCCCCGAAGCCGAGCTTCCGGGAGGCCTCCTGCTGCAGCGTCGTCGTACGGAATGGGGCGTACGGAGAGCGGCGGTACGGCTTGGACTCGACCGAGCGCACGGCGAACGACGTGTCGGCGAGCGCGGCGGCCAGGGAGCGGGCGCTCGCCTCGTCGAGGTGGAGCACCTGGCCGGACTTGAGCCGGCCGTCCGGGCCGAAGTCGCGGCCCTGGGCGACGCGCTGCCCGTCGACCGTGTTCAGGCGGGCGGTGAGCGTGGAGGGGTCGGACACGTCGCCGGCCCGGCCGGTCGCGAAGGTGCCGGTCAGGTCCCAGTACTCGGCGGAGCGGAAGGCGATGCGCTCGCGCTCGCGCTCGACGACGAGCCGGGTCGCCACGGACTGGACACGCCCGGCGGACAGCCGCGGCATGACCTTCTTCCACAGGACGGGCGAGACCTCGTAGCCGTAGAGACGGTCGAGGATCCGGCGGGTCTCCTGGGCGTCCACCATGCGCTGGTTGAGCTCGCGCGGGTTGGCGACAGCCTCGCGGATCGCGTCCTTGGTGATCTCGTGGAAGACCATGCGGTGGACGGGCACCTTGGGCTTGAGGACCTCGAGGAGGTGCCACGCGATGGCCTCGCCCTCGCGGTCCTCATCGGTGGCGAGGTAGAGCTCGTCGGATTCGGCGAGCTGCTCCTTGAGCTTCCTGACCTGCGCCTTCTTGTCGGCGTTGACGACATAGATGGGCTGGAAGTCGCGCTCGACGTCGACGCCGAGGCGGCGCACCTCACCGGTGTACTTATCCGGCACCTCGGCGGCGCCGTTCGGCAGGTCGCGGATGTGCCCGACGCTCGCCTCGACGACATAGCCGGGGCCGAGATAGCCCTTGATCGTCTTCGCCTTGGCAGGCGACTCGACGATCACGAGTCGGCGGCCGCCCTGTGCGGTCTCGCTGGTCGGGGACAACTTCGCTCTTCTCTCCGTGTCGACGCTGGTGGGCACTCACGGCAGTACGGCACGGCGTACGGCGCTGCTGTGGCGCTGCTGTCGCTGCGGAGTGTGACGGTACAACCCGCCCCCGTGTCAAACGGCAAAAGCCCGCAACGGCCACTCGAACGGTAACCCGAGTCAAGCCATTCCTGCCGCCCGGACCGGCACGTCGCCTCCCTGGCGCCCACGTCACAGGCGGCCGAAGCACCACACCCCGAGAGAAAGGAAGAGCGTTCCGAACAGAGCGGCGAAGGCGACGGCGGTGGCAGGACTCACTCCGTGCGCGACCGGCGCACGGTGCTTCAGGCGTGCACCCGTCCACAGCAGCAGCCCGGCTCCGAACAGCGTGAATGCCGTCCCGGCGAAGATCGCTGGCCCGCTCTCCATGCCCGTACCGGTCCTTCCCTGGTGCCGACGGTCCGCCCGGAGCGAGGCTGGCACCTCCGCGCGTCATCGGCGCGAATTCGGGGTGAACGCCCTGTGGGTTCACCCGCCCGGTCGCAGGCGGTGACCACTACCGGGCGTCCAGTCACCGGGAAGCAGACGGGCGAAGCGGCCAGAAACCGAACATTGGCCGGAATCCCCTCATGGAGCGGCCGGTTCCAGGAACCCCTCCTCCACCAACAGTCGTAGCGCCTGCGGCGTACGGTCACGCAGCAGCACCGGGTCCTCGTCGATCAACTGGGCGATCGCGTCGAGAATCCGCCCGGCGGTCAGCGTCCCGTCGCACACCCCCGCGAACCCGGCCGCGACCGTGTCGACCTTGGTGGCGCGGCGCATACCGCGGTTCTGCCGCAGGACCACATGCTCGGGGTCCTCCGCGCCCGGCAGCCCGACCTGCTCCTGAACGACCTCCGGGGCCAGCCGGAAGCGCCCGGCGAGCAGGTCCGCGTCATCATGCGTGCGCAGATAGTCCTGCCGGTCGAAGTGCGCGCGCACGCTCGGCCCGAGCGGCTGCTCGACGGGATGCGGCCACTCCTCGGCGACGATCGACGGCTGATCGGAGCCGGACTTGCGCAGCGTGATCCACCCGAAGCCGACCGCCTTGGTCTTGCGCCGCTCGAAGTCGTCCAGCCATGCGTCGTACCGCGCCGCGTACTGCGCAGGGTCGGCGCGGTGGTCCCCGCTGTCGCGCAGCCACAGTTCGGCGTACTGCGTCACGTCCTGCACCTCGCGCTGCACGATCCATGCGTCACAGCCGCGCGGCACCCACGAGCGCAGCCGCTCCTGCCAGTCCTCCCCCGCCATGTGCTGCCAGTTGGCGAGGAACTGCGCATACCCA
The DNA here is from genome assembly GCF_036057275.1 of Streptomyces sp. NBC_00390. Lineage (NCBI taxonomy): Bacteria > Bacillati > Actinomycetota > Actinomycetes > Kitasatosporales > Streptomycetaceae > Streptomyces > Streptomyces sp. NBC_00390. The sequence goes on from NZ_CP107945.1 coordinate 3,850,754, forward strand.
CCGTCGTTCAGCCTCGCGCCTGCCTGCTGAACGAGCGTGCGGCACAGATCGTCCCCGCCCATCCCGCCGTCCCGGTAGGTCAGCCGGGCACCGGGAGAGATCACGAAGGGCGGGTTCGACACGATCAGGTCGTACATGTCGTCCCCGACAGGCTCGAAGAGCGAGCCCTCGCGCAGATCGGCCGGCTGCGCGCCGGAGAGCGCGAGCGTGAGCCGGGTGAAGTCCAGCGCGCGCGGGTTGAGATCGGTGGCCGTCACCCGCGTCGCATGCTGGGTGGCATGGAGCGCCTGGATGCCGGAACCGGTGCCCAGGTCGAGCGCGGCTGTCACGGGCGTACGCACGGTGATGCCGGCGAGCGTGGTGGAGGCACCGCCGACCCCGAGGACGACGCCTTCTCCCTGACCGCTCGCGCCGCCCGCGCCGCCGACCGCGCAGCCGAGGTCGGACACGATGAACCAGTCCTGGCCTTCCGGGCCGCCGTACGGCCGGACGTCCACGGTGGCCCGGATCTCGTCACCGTCCCGCACCGTCCAGCCGTCGGCGAGACACACCTCCAGCGGCAGCGCCGCCCGCGCGCGCTCGTACGGCACGGGGCGCTGGAGGAGAAACAGCCGTACGAGCGTCTCCAGGGCGCTGTCGCCGCGGGTGGCGCGCAGGGCGGGCACGGTCTCGCTGCGGGCCAGCGCGGCATAGGCGGGAGCGCCGAGCAGATCGAGCAGCCCGTCGGCGGTGAATGCGGCGGCGAGCAGAGCTTCGCGGAGTTGGGGCGAGTGGTCGGGCGCGGGAAGTCTGGTCGTACTCACCCGCCCATTGTGGCCGTAGCCACTGACAAGCGCCGCACGGCCCGGGCCCGGTACTCAGGCCCGGGCCCGGGCCGTGTGGTCTGCTCGTGGTGTGCGCCTGCCGGTGCGCTGGTTACGACTTGGCGGACGCCTTGGGTGACTCCTTCGCGGAAGCCTTCCCGGACCGGGATGCCGAGGGGGACGGGGCGGCCTCGGTCTTGCCCGGCGACGGGGCGGAGGAGGCGCCCGCTGCGGGGCTGGACGTCTTGACGCTCTTGCAGCCCGGCTGCTGTGCCACTGCCTGGCCGACCTCGCTCTTCGTCAGCTTGTCCAGCGCGGCGGTGTCCATGCGGCCGATCCTCTTCAGACCGTCCGCGACCTCCGCCAGACCGTCGGCGAACTTCTGCTGGTCCTTGGCGTCGAGGGCGTCGACCTTCTTCTTCAGCTCGAGATACGCCTTGGCCGCCGCGTCGAACTCCTTGGCCACGTCCTGCTGGAGCTGCTCACCGTTCTCGATCGGAGGCGCGCCTGCGTCCCTGGCCGCCGCCGCGAGCGCCTTGCCCACTTGGGCGAAGTCCTGGAATGCCTTGGAGTCGGCGGCCTGGATGTCGGCCGGCTTGCCGTCGGCGGCCGTCGCGGCGATGGACTGCTGGGCCGCGGCCCTCTTCTGGAACTGCGGCTGGGCCTGGTCGCAGAACGTCTTGGCCCAGGCATCCACCTTGTCGTCGCCGTCGCCCGTGCAGCCCGACAGCGCCAGTACCAGTACCGCACCGCCGGACAGTGCGGCTGCAAGCTTCTTGTTCACCGGATCGGTCCCTTCCAAGGCTCTCGGCCCCGGAAGATACACGCCAAGCGGGCGACAGCCGCATGCAGTACGTCCGGTGCATGGGCTATTGAAGCCATTTGCACCAAGGGAGACAAGGCTCACCCGGACGGGCGAACGGGCGGGCAGACGCGTCGATCCGCGCTGCCCGCCCGCCCTTTGAGCCGACGTCAGGAAACCACCGCAGGATCGGGCGACTTGGCGTTCCGCTCCGCGGAGTTGCCTTCGTCACCCACTGCGATACCGCGCCGCTTGGAGACGTACACGGAGCCGACGATGATCAGGATCGCAACAACCGCGACCACCGCCCGTACGCCCGCGCTGGCGTCGTCCCCGTAGCTGAACTGGACGACCGCGGGGGCGATCAGCAGCGCCACGAGGTTCATCACCTTCAGCAGGGGGTTGATGGCAGGACCCGCGGTGTCCTTGAACGGGTCACCCACCGTGTCACCGATGACCGTCGCGGCGTGCGCCTCGCTTCCCTTGCCGCCGTGGTGACCGTCCTCGACCAGCTTCTTGGCGTTGTCCCACGCGCCACCGGAGTTGGCGAGGAAGACAGCCATGAGTGTGCCGGTGCCGATCGCGCCGGCGAGGAACGAGCCGAGCGCCCCGACTCCGAGCGAGAAGCCGATCGCGATCGGGGTCAGTACGGCGAGCAGGCCGGGTGTGGTCAGTTCGCGCAGGGCATCCTTGGTGCAGATGTCGACGACGCGCCCGTACTCCGGCTTCTCGGAGTAGTCCATGATCCCGGGGTGCTCGCGGAACTGCCGCCGCACCTCGTAGACCACCGCGCCCGCGGAGCGGGACACCGCGTTGATGGCGAGCCCGGAGAAGAGGAAGACGACCGCGGCGCCGAGGATCAGTCCCACCAGGTTGTTGGGCTGGGAGATGTCCATCACCAGGTTCATCGGTGCGCCGTCGCCGACCTTCTCGCCGACTTCCCGGGCCGCGGTCGCGATGGCGTCGCGGTACGAGCCGAAGAGTGCCGCTGCCGCGAGAACGGCGGTGGCGATGGCGATGCCCTTGGTGATGGCCTTGGTGGTGTTGCCGACCGCGTCCAGGTCGGTGAGGACCTGGGCGCCGGCACCCGTGACGTCGCCGGACATCTCGGCGATGCCCTGGGCGTTGTCGGAGACCGGGCCGAAGGTGTCCATGGCGACGATGACGCCGACGGTGGTGAGCAGGCCGGTACCGGCCAGCGCCACCGCGAAGAGCGCCAGAATGATCGACGTACCACCGAGCAGGAACGCGCCGTAGACGCCGAGGCCGATCAACAGCGCGGTATAGACGGCGGATTCGAGGCCGATGGAGATACCGGCGAGCACGACGGTCGCGGGTCCGGTGAGCGAGGACTTGCCGATGTCGCGGACAGGACGCCGGTTGGTCTCGGTGAAGTACCCGGTCAGCTGCTGGATCAGCGCGGCCAGCACGATGCCGATGGCGACGGCGACAAGCGCGAAAATGCGCGGGTCTCCGTCGTGCGCCCGGACCGCGGCATCGGAGACACCGTCCAACTCGGCGTACGAGGACGGCAGATAGATAAACGCCGCGAGCGCGACCAGGGCGAGCGAGATCGCCGCGGAGATGAAGAATCCGCGGTTGATGGCCGTCATTCCGCTGCGGTCGGCGCGCCGCGGGGCGACCGCGAAGATACCGATCATCGCGGTGACCACGCCGATCGCCGGGACGATCAGCGGGAAGGCGAGTCCGGCATCACCGAAGGCCGCCGTGCCGAGGATGAGCGCCGCGACCAGGGTCACGGCGTACGACTCGAAGAGGTCGGCGGCCATGCCCGCGCAGTCGCCCACGTTGTCGCCCACGTTGTCGGCGATGGTCGCGGCGTTGCGCGGGTCGTCCTCGGGGATGCCCTGTTCCACCTTTCCGACGAGGTCGGCGCCGACGTCGGCCGCCTTGGTGAAGATGCCGCCGCCGACACGCATGAACATGGCAATAAGCGCGGCGCCGAGGCCGAAGCCCTCGAGCACCTTGGGGGCGTCGGCCGCGTAGACAAGAACCACACAGGAGGCACCGAGCAGGCCGAGGCCCACCGTGAACATGCCGACCACGCCTCCCGTACGGAAAGCGATCTTCATGGCCTTGTGTGCGACGGCCGTCAGATCCTTTTCCGGCTCTCCCTCCGCGGGTGTCGCTTCACGCGCGGCCGCGGCCACACGCACATTGCTTCTTACGGCAAGACGCATGCCGATGTATCCGGTGGCCGCCGAGAAGAGGGCGCCCACCAGGAAGAACACCGAACGCCCTGCCCGCTGCGACCAGTTGTCGGCCGGAAGCAGCAACAGCAGGAAGAACACCACGACGGCGAAGACGCCGAGCGTGCGCAACTGCCGTGCCAGATAGGCATTCGCGCCTTCCTGGACCGCGGCCGCGATCTTCTTCATGGAATCCGTGCCCTCGCCGGCGGCCAGCACCTGGCGCACCAGCAGCTGGGCGACGACCAGCGCCGCCAGCGCGACGGCCGCGATGACAAACACGATCAAACGGTTGTCGTCCGTGAGTACCGCGGCAGCGAGAGAAGTTGGGTGATCGATCAGCTCTGGGTTGAAGAGCCCCGCCATTCGTCCTCCTTGACGTTCAGAGCTCAAGATGTGGACGGATTGTAGGGAGCGGAACCTGATCAAAACAGGGCGCGGTAAATGTAATTGACCTTGACTTGCTACTCAGCAAATGATCGCGCCTCGAAACTCCCCCCGAAAGCGGTAATGGGGCAAAAGCATTGACGCTTGATCGACGATCTAGGAAATGCGACAGGGGTCCTGCTCAGCGGCGCCCCGCCCGCTGCGGAATGACTGAAGAATCAGAAGATCAATAGGCCGGTCGGGCGACAACGGAACGCCGGGCCCCCGATCGGCCGGACGGGTGAGGCCACGGCCGAACGTCCGAAGGACGCCGGTCGTCGTGGGCCGTGGAGGCGGTGGCGAGGGCGTCTCGGGGCCGGGGACGGGCCGGCCCGCTCCGGCGTGTCGTGGCACGGGGCGGGTCCGGCCGCCTCAGGGCAGGGTCAGGACGGTCGCCGCGGATTCGTAGCGGCGCAGGGACCGTCGGTGCCACCGGGACACCGCGGACGGACGGCACGCGCGACACGGCGCACGTGGGGGCATGCCGATGCCCGACCAGTCCGGCCCGCCGAGCAGGGGTGGGCCGGCAGTGCGATGCGGGCGATGCGGCACCTCGCCGTGGCAGGGCGAGGATCAACCTGATGCACGACGCCCACGCGGCGCAGGGGGACGGGGGCCCGCCCATCGGGGGCGTCAGCCGGAGAGGTCAGGTCCGTCAGAAGTCGGGCCCATCAAGCGCCACGGCCCCGGACAGGGCGGCGCAGAGCGCGAGGCAGGGGCACGGAGGGCCACACAGCCACATCACAGCAGCCGCGGACAAGGGGCAGGCTCCGTCCGGGCTTGGGGCCCGGAGGGGGCGTCAGGGGGTCAGCAGGCCCGACCCAGGCGCGGGTCAGTCGTGTCCAGCGCGTCGCCACCCGGGCACGGACGGCCACCGTCAGGACATCGCGGCACCCGGTGTCGCGGGCCAGCTCATCCGGATCACTCCGCCGTCGTCGGACGACGAGACCTCCACGTCGTCGACGAGGCCGCTGATGACAGCGAGGCCCATGTGATCCTCGCCCTCGTCCGAGTCCTCCTCCACCGCGGTGGCCCGCACGCCAGGGACGTCAGCGGCGCCGCCCACCGCGCTCGGGACCTCGTCGCCGACCTCGATGGAGAAAACCTTCTCCTCTTCGGACAGCACGACCCGGACGGGGGCGGTGATGCCATGACTGCGATGCAGCCCCACCGCGCGGCTGCATGCCTCGCCCACCGCGAGCCGGACCTCGTCCAGCACCGCCTCGTCGACCCCGGCCCGGCGAGCCACAGCAGCGGCCACAAGACGGGCCGTCCTGACATGCTCAGGCTGGGCGCTGAAGCGGAGCTCAACGGTGGCCATGCAAGATCCCCCTCGGACGTACGAGCGTGCACATCTGGGGCCCGGGCTGGATGCCCGGTCCCCCTTCCTGCTTCCGGCAGCCTCCGGCCGACGTCAGTCGGTCGCGGCGACGGCTTCGTCGACCGTGGTGTGGATGGGGAACACCTTGGTCAGGCCCGTGATCCGGAAGATCTTGAGAATGCGCTCCTGGTTGCAGACCAGGCGCAGCGAGCCTTCGTGCGCGCGGACGCGCTTGAGGCCACCCACAAGCACGCCGAGACCGGTGGAGTCGAGGAAATCCACGCCCTCCATATCGACAACCAGGTGGTAGCTGCCGTCGTTCACCAACTCGACCAACTGCTCGCGCAGCTTGGGCGCGGTATACACATCAATCTCGCCACCAACCTCGACAACCGTACGGTCGCCACCAGGGCCGGACACATTGCGAGTCGACAGGGACAGGTCCACGGATCCTCCAGCACCTTGCTATCGGGCGGCCGCCCTTCAGGTCTCCCCGACGGAGCCGGAGGACGATCGCCAGCCGCAATGGCATTCAATCACTTACCAGCAGCCATGCACGACGCCTTGGGACCATTGTCCGTCACGCCAGTGACACACTCGGTGCCGATGGCCAAGAATCACCGTCCCAGTCGGCCTCCCGAGAGCGGGACGACACGCCCCTCCCCCAGTACGGTCCTCGACCGGCTCGCCGCGGGAGCGAACCGGGCTGCGCGCATCACTCATACGGAGCACTTGCCCCCGCGACCGGGCAGGCATGCCGTCTGGCCCGACCGCATCCGCTCCGAAGTGATCAGCGCCATCCAGCAGGCCGGCGTCGAGCACCCGTGGGCCCACCAGGCCACCGCAGCCGAGCACGCCCTGGACGGCGAGTCGGTCGTGATCGCCACCGGCACCGCGTCCGGCAAGTCCCTGGCCTATCTCGCCCCTGTCCTCAGCACCCTCCTCGACGGGTCCGAGGCAGCCAACGGCCGGGGCGCCACCGCCCTGTATCTCGCTCCGACCAAGGCCCTCGCCGCCGATCAGTGCCGCGCCGTCAAGGAGCTGGCCGCCCCCCTCGGCAACCGCGTCCGCCCCGCCGTCTACGACGGCGACACGCCGGTCGAGGAACGCGAATGGGTGCGCCAGTACGCTACCTACGTCCTCACCAACCCGGACATGCTGCACCGCGGGATACTCCCTTCCCACCCCCGCTGGTCCTCCTTCCTGCGCTCCCTGCGCTATGTCGTCATCGACGAGTGCCACACCTACCGGGGCGTCTTCGGCTCCCATGTCGCCCAAGTGCTGCGCCGCCTGCGCCGCGTATGTGCCCGCTACGGCGCGAGCCCCGTCTTCCTGCTCGCCTCCGCCACCGCCGCGGAACCCTCGCGGGCGGCGGGCAGGCTCACCGGTCTGCCCGTCCAGGAGGTCGCCGACGACGCTTCACCCCGCGGCGAACTCGTCTTCGCCCTCTGGGAGCCGCCGCTCACCGAACTGCACGGTGAGAAGGGCGCACCGGTCCGCCGTACCGCGACGGCCGAGACCGCCGACCTGCTCACCGACCTGACCGTGCAGGGGGTACGCACCGTCGCGTTCGTACGCTCCCGGCGCGGCGCCGAGCTCATCTCCGTGATCACCAAGGAGCGGCTGGCAGAGGTCGACCGCTCCCTGCCCCAGCGCGTCGCCGCCTACCGCGGCGGCTACTTGCCCGAGGAGCGCCGCGCCCTGGAAAGGGCTCTGCACTCCGGCGAGCTTCTCGGCCTGGCCGCCACCACTGCACTCGAACTCGGCGTGGACGTGTCCGGTCTGGATGCCGTCGTCATCGCCGGCTACCCCGGAACCCGGGCCTCGCTGTGGCAGCAGGCAGGCCGGGCAGGACGCTCGGGCCAGGGCGCCCTGGCCGTCCTGGTGGCCCGTGACGACCCGCTGGACACCTTCCTCGTCCACCACCCCGAGGCGCTGTTCCAGCAGCCGGTGGAGTCCACCGTGCTCGACCCGGACAATCCCTACGTCCTTGCCCCCCATCTGTGCGCCGCGGCCGCCGAACTCCCGCTCACGGAGCCCGACCTGGAGCTCTTCGGCCCTGCCGCCGCCGGCCTGATGCCCCAGCTCGAAGCCGCGAAGCTGCTGCGCCGGCGCGCCTCCGGCTGGCACTGGACCCGCCGGGAACGGGCCGCCGATCTGACCGACATCCGTGGCGCCGGCGGGCGCCCGGTCCAGATCGTCGAGGCCGCCACCGGAAGGCTCCTCGGTACGGTCGACGAGTCGGCCGCCCACACCGCCGTCCACGACGGCGCCGTCCACCTCCACCAGGGCCGTACGTACCTGGTGATCCGCCTGGACCTGGAGGATTCGGCCGCCTTGGTCGAGGAGGCCAGTCCGCCGTACTCCACCACCGCCCGCGACACCACCTCCATCTCCGTGCTCGAGACCGACATCGAGATCCCATGGGGCGACGGGCGCCTTTGCTACGGCTCCGTGGAAGTCACCAACCAGGTCGTCTCTTTCCTGCGCCGCAAGCTCATCACCGGCGAGGTGCTCGGCGAGTCCAAGCTCGACCTGCCGCCGCGCACGCTGCGCACCCGGGCCGTGTGGTGGACGGTCACCGAGGACCAGTTGGACGCCGCCCGGATCAATCCGGAGCAGCTGGGCGGCGCCCTGCACGCTGCCGAGCACGCCTCGATCGGCATGCTGCCGCTGTTCGCCACCTGCGACCGCTGGGACATCGGCGGGGTCTCGGTCCCGCTGCATCCCGACACACTGCTGCCGACGGTCTTCGTCTACGACGGCCATCCGGGTGGCGCGGGCTTCTCGGAACGCGCCTTCCATACGGCTCGCGAATGGCTGGCCGCCACCCGCGAGGCGATTGCGTCCTGCGAGTGCGAGGCGGGCTGCCCGTCCTGTGTGCAGTCCCCCAAGTGCGGCAACGGCAATGACCCCCTGCACAAACGAGGCGCGGTCCGGCTGCTCACGGAACTGCTCCGGGGAGCCCCGGAGCGGAAGCCTGAAGCGCCCACGGACCCGGCAGCCCCTGACGGCTCCGCGACCCCTGCGCCCGCGACCAGGCCGGCGGATCTCCCGCCGGACCGGACTCCCTAGCGGCAGCACTCCCGGGCGGGCGGCGGGACGGCGTGCCGGCGGCGCCGTCGCTCCCGCCCTGGTCGGCCAGGGCCGGCGGGCCCGCCCGAGACCTGACCGCCGGTGCGTACGGGCCGAAGCGGGCCCGCGCCGTCACATCGGCGATCTCGCCCGCCACGGCGCACCGCACCACCTCCGCGCCCTGGGCCCTGGCCAGTGCCGCTGCCTTCCCGCACGCCATCGCCGCGCCGTGCAGCGCGTGGTCGGCCGCGGCAAGCGCCGCCAAGTCCGCGGCGGCTCCCGCGCGGTGCCGGGCGACCACCGCCTGCCCCATGGCCAGCACGACTGCGAAAACCACGCACAAGGTCGTTGTCGCCATGGCCACCCACACCGTGGCCGAGCCCCGGTCCCGGTTCACGGCGCCGCCCCCACGGACCCCCGCCGCGAGGTGCCCTCGGCGACGGCGTTCCGAGCCCCGGCGTCCTCGGGTACGGCGTCCTCGGCCGGCGCAACCGCCTCGGCGCTGAGCGTCATGTCCAGCGCGCCCGGCCCCGGAGTGTCCGCCTCGACACGCACCCGCCACAGGTCCTCGGCCCTCGCCAGACTGACCCTCGCCCCGCTCGGGGCCGCGGACCGGGCGGCGGCGACGGCCGCCGCCTCCGGCTCGGACCGTGCGGCCGCACGAGCTCCGGCCCGCGCCGCGTCCACGCACTGGATCTGTGCACACACGGCCGTCAGCGCCCAGATCAGCGCCATCGCGAACAGCACCAGGGCCGGCACCGCCACCGCCGCCTCCGCCGTCACCGACCCTTTGTCGCGGGGGTCAGAACTGCGCATTGAGCGCCTTGCCGATCACCGACTCGAGCGCGCCCGAGACAGTCTCACTGGTGACGATCTTGTACAGGACGGCCGCGAAGGCGCAGGCCGCGATCGTCCCCATGGCGTACTCGGAAGTCGTCATCCCCCTGTCCGTACGCATCCTGCGCGTGAGTCGGTGCAGGTGCATTCGCATTGCGTTCCACATGCCGGTCCTCCAACTGTTGAATGTCCATTGGTCAGTTGCTCAGTTGCCCTGCAGCAGCCCGCCCGCCAGGCCGATCACCACCGGCGCCACTCCGACCGCCAGGAAGGCGGGCAGGAAGCACAGCCCCACGGGCGCGGTGATCAGCACCTGGGCCTTTCGGCCACGGGCGGCCACCGCCCGGGCCCGGTCCGCCCGGAAGCGCTCCGCCAGCCGTGCCACGGGTTCCGCCGCGGGTGCGCCCGTGGAGTCGGCCCGCTCCAGACAGCGGGCCAAGGGCCCGGCACCCGGTATCCGGCCGAACCACCCCCAGGCCTGGGCCGGTTCGCCACCGAGGCGCAGCTCCGCAGCCGCCCGCTCCAGCCTCTCGCCCACCGGGCCGCCCAGCGACTCCCCGACAGCCTCCGCCGCCTCGCGCGGACCGGCTCCGGCCGAGATGCAGGCGGCCAGCAGATCTGCGGCGAGCGGCAGTTGACGTGAGGCTCCCGCATCCCGCGCACCTGCGTCCGTCCCCGTACCGGCCGCTGCACCGGCGGTCCGCTCGCGGCGCCGCTGCCATTGCCACACCCCGTAGGCCCCGGCGACCCCCACCGATGCGCCGATCACCCCGCCGACCAGAACGAACCCTGTGATCGCGGCGCCTGCGGGTCCTGCCCAGCACCTGGCCCACTTCCTGTACTGCGGCCGCCATCCACGCCGGTTCGCGCACTGCGTCGACAGCAGTGCCTCCACCCTCTTGCGCAACCGGCGTTCGCGTCGCTGCGCCGCCATCACGGAGGCAAGGCAGATCGCCGCTGACAGCACCGACACCGCGATCCCCAGCCTGTGCACGACTTCCCCGGTCACACCTCCTCCCCGGCTCGTACGATCCGCGCTGCCCAGCACAGCCCCGCCGCCTCCAGCAGTCCGCCGATCACCAGGCACGCGATGCCGGCCGGAGTGTGGAAGAGCACCTTCAAGGGATCGGCGCCGAGCGCCGCCCCCATCGCCAGGCCGGCCACCGGGAGCAGCGCCAGAAGCACGATGGTCGACCAGGCTCCGGCCAACTGGGCACGCAGGTCCTCCCGTTGATCCTGCTCAGCCCGCAGGGCCGCCTCCAGCCGGTCGAGCCCGGCTGCCAGCCCCGCGCCACCGTCCACCGCCACCCGCCAGCAGGCCGCGACTCCCGCCAACCCGTCCGCCCCCGGCTGCCGCGCCGCCTCACGCAACGCCTGCGGCACATCTCCTCCGAACCGGGCCGCCGCCAGGACGGCGGACTCCGCACCGCCCAGCACCGGTGTCGACCGGACTGCGGGCAGCAGCGCCTGGCCCGGCTGCAGCCCGGCCCGCAGCTCGCCCACCACCGCCGCGCACAGTGCGATGACCCCTGCTGCGCGCCGCTCCGCCTCCTTCCTGCGCGCCCCGGCCCGCAATCGGCGCCGCACCAGGGGCACGGCCGACACTCCGGCGATCAGTGGAAGTACGGACCCGGCCAGGACGGCGAGCACCAGTGCGGCAGGCACACACAGCCACTCCCGGCGCTGCCTCACTCCGACCAGCAGCCGCTCCCATGACAACCGGGAGGGCGCCGGTACCCCTGCGCCGCCCGCGAACAGCAGCCGCGCCCGCCGCAACCCCTGGTCCTGGCCGGTCACGAGCCAGACTGCCGCCCCTGCGCACACCGCCGCCGCGCACATCTCCTCGACACCCGCCGCGCCGATGCCCCTCACAGTGCATCCCCGACCAGCAGGCGCAGCTGTTCCCAGCCCCGCCCGAAGCCGAACCCCTCCGCGCCCCACCGCAGCGCGGGCACCGTGACCACGAGACCCGCCGCATCCCGCTCCAGTACACGGATCTCGTCGATCCGGCGACGCCCTCCGCCGTCCCGACCGAGATGGATCACCACCGAGAGGGCCGCCGCCAACTGGCTGTGCAGCGCTGCCCGGTCGAGCCCGGCCGCCGTCCCCAGCGCCTCCAGCCGGGCCGGCACATCGGCCGCCGCATTGGCGTGCACGGTGCCACAGCCGCCCTCGTGGCCGGTGTTGAGCGCGGCAAGCAGCTCGGTGACCTCCGCCCCGCGCACCTCCCCGACGACAAGCCGGTCGGGCCGCATGCGCAGCGCCTGGCGCACCAGGTCCTGCAAGGTCACCCTCCCGGCGCCCTCCTGGTTGGCTGTGCGCGACTCCAGCCTCACCACATGGGGATGGTCAGGCCTGAGCTCCGCCGAGTCCTCGGCCAGCACGATGCGCTCCCGCTCCCCGACCAGCCCCAGCAGGCTGGACAGCAGCGTCGTCTTGCCCGAGCCCGTACCGCCGCTGATCAGGAACGACAACCGGGCCTCCATCAGCGCCCGCAGCACCCGGTCACCGCCCGGCGGCACCGTCCCGGCCGCGACGAGCTCGCCCACCGTGAACGCCCTGGGCCGCACAACCCGCAGCGACAGACATGTCGAGCCGACGGCCACCGGCGGGATCACCGCGTGCATGCGCGTCCCGTCCGGCAGCCGGGCGTCCACCCACGGCCGGGCGTCGTCGAGGCGCCGCCCGGCCACGGCCGCGAGCCGTTGCGCCAGCCGCCGTACCGACGCGGCGTCCGTGAATGTCACCCCGGTGAGCTCAAGGCCCCGGCCCCGGTCCACCCACACCCGGTCGGGCGCGGACACCAGCACATCGGTCACGGACGGGTCGGCCAGCAATGGCTCCAACGGGCCCGTGCCCACCAGCTCGCACCGCAACTTCTCGGTGCCGCCCAGCACTTCGGTGTCGCTCAAGAGCCGCCCCTGCGCCCGCAGCGCGGCCGCCACCCGAGCCGGGGTCGGCTCCGCCCCGCTCTCCGCGAGCCGCTGCCGTACGGCGTCGAGCAGTCCCGCGCTCATGAGACACCGCCGCCGGCCAGCGCCCGCTCCCAGAAGGCCGTGCAGAACCTGGCGAGCGGACCGCGCCCGTGACCCGGCGGGGCTCCACCGTCCTGAGCGGCCGGCAGCCCCGCCTCCAAGGGCAGCTCACCGGCGAGCGGCAGCCCGAGGGCACCCGCCACCCACTGCTCGTCCAGTCCCGCGGCGTACGGCCCGCGAACCACCGCGCGCAGGTCCGGGAGCACCATGCCCACCATCGACGCCACCCGGTTCGCCGCGGCGACCGCACGGAGCTCGCCCGGCACCACCAGCAGCCCCAGATCCAGCTGGGCCAGCGCCTCCGCCACTCCCTCGTCGACCCGGCGCGGGAGGTCCACGACCACCACCCCGCCTCGCCGACGCGCGGCCGCAAGCACAGACCGCATCGCCTCTGGCGGGACGACGACCGAGTCGCCGCGGTCCCAGCTGAGCACGCGCAGGGAATGAAGCTCGGGGAGCGACTCCTCCAGCGCCCCGCCCGCGACCCTCCCCTTGGAGGTGGCGAAGTCGGGCCACCGTCTGCCCTCGGCCTGCTCGCCGCCGAGCAGCACATCGAGCCCGCCACCGAGCGGATCGCCGTCGACCAGCATGGTGCGCCGGCCGCTGCGTGCGGCGGTCACGGCAAGCGCACAGGCCAGCGTCGACGCCCCGGCGCCGCCTCGCCCGCCGATCACGCCGACGGTCAGCGCCTGCCGCCCCACTCCCTCGACGACATCGGCGATCCGGTCGACGAGCCAGCTCTCCGCTTCAGGCAGCCGCAGCACGCAGTCGGCGCCGATCTCGACCGCCCGACGCCATACGCCGGGGTCGTCCTGGTCATGGCCGACCAGAAGCACGCCGCGTCTGCGGGTGGCTCCCCGACAGCGCGCGGCCGCGTCGTCGCCGACGAGAATCAGCGGTGCGCCCTCCCAACTGCCCCTGCGCTCCGGCAGGCAGTGGTGCACTTCGGGCTCGGCTCCGGCCGCCGCGCACAGCCGCAGCAGATCATCGAGCAGCTCCGTGTCCCCGGTCACGATCAAGGGCCTGTCCCGCCGCCCTTCGGCGACCGGCGTACGGCTCGATGTGAGGGATCCAGCCACGTTCTCCATCCCCTTCCCACTGCGGTCCCGCACTCCGACGAGATCCGTGATTCCTTCGGTCCGCGAACTACGCGGCGGGAATGAGCGTGCAGCGCCCTGAAAAATCATGTGGATCTTGCTGAAAAACTGTGGACAACTAGCCACATGTGAATATCCCGGCCACCCATACCGGTGACCGACAAGCCCGCCCTTGCCTGGCTCCCAAGGCCTGCCCGGCACGCGATCCGGGCCGTCTCGAAGTCTCCCGGAGAGCAGCTGAATGACTACACAGGGTGACGAAATCGGGATGCGGGCGTCCGGTGCGTTCGAGGCCGACAAAAGCGGCGAGAGACCGGAAGCGGAGCCGACGACACGGCAAAAACCCACCCGGACATGCGACGACCCCCGCCGGGGGGGAGAGCGGGGGTCGTCTCTCCGGCCGACTCGGGGGGGGAGGAGCCGGACCGGGTTAGCACGGTCGCGAACGATCCGTGACTTCCATGGTGTACCCGAGAGCCTTCTCAGGCAAACCCACGCGCCACAGCGTACGCCGAATGGCGGGCACCTATGCTCAGGCTCGTGGAAAACCACTCCTTGCCGCGCACAGCAGCCTTCTTCGACCTGGACAAGACGGTCATTGCGAAGTCATCGACTCTGACCTTCAGCAAGTCCTTCTACCAAGGCGGGCTGATCAACCGGCGCGCCGTACTGCGCACCGCCTATACCCAGTTCGTCTTTCTCGCGGGCGGTGCAGACCACGACCAGATGGAGCGGATGCGCAAGTACCTCTCCGCGCTCTGCAAGGGCTGGAACGTCCAGCACGTCAAGGAGATCGTCGCCGAGACACTGCACGACCTCATCGACCCGATCATCTACGACGAGGCGGCCTCGCTCATCGAGGAGCATCACACCGCGGGCCGGGACGTGGTCATCGTCTCCACGTCCGGCGCCGAGGTGGTCGAGCCGATCGGGGAGCTGCTCGGTGCCGACCGGGTCGTGGCCACCCGCATGGTGGTGGGAGACGACGGCTGCTTCACCGGCGAGGTGGAGTACTACGCGTACGGACCGACGAAGGCGGAGGCCGTCAGACAGCTCGCCGCGTCCGAGGGGTACGACCTCTCCCGCTGCTACGCGTACAGCGACTCGGTCACCGACGTGCCGATGCTGTCGTCGGTCGGCCATCCGCACGCCGTCAATCCGGACCGGGCGCTGCGCCGCGAGGCGATCTCGCGAGGCTGGCCGATTCTCGCCTTCAACCGTCCCGTTCGGCTCAAGCAGCGACTGCCCGCGTTCTCCGTTCCGGCGCGTCCCGCGCTGGTCGCCGTGGCGGCGGTGGGAGCGGCGGCGGCAACGGCCGGGCTGGTCTGGTACGCCAGCCGCCGGCGCAGTGCGGCTGCCGCTGCACGCGCAATTGCCTAGTCCGCCCGTATTTGAACCTAAAAGTAAAGAAGTAGGGCCAGCACTTCCGCTTCACCCCGTGCTGGAGTACAAAGGAGTCAACGGCCCGCGAGACCAAGGACATCCGAAAGGATCACCTTAGAACGCATCATGGCCCCACGGACCGAAGCATGGAAACGGAGCACCCACGCGACGTCGACCCGTCGATTACGGGCCAGCCGCACCAGGTGACGGGCAAAGTTCCCCGACCTGATGGGCAACATTTCGAGGACGCATGGTAACTCGGCGGACATGCCAGCGGCGGTACCACCATTGGTACCGCCGCAACCCTTTCCGGGTACTTTCGCGCAGGGGACGGGTCCGGCCGGGCCCGCGGCGCGCGGCCTCAGGCCGCGCCGCGCTGCAGGGCCTCACACACGGCCGTCGACTCCCTGACACCGAGTTCCACGGCGCGTCCGCAGTGGGAGATCCAGGCGGCCATGCCGTCCGGCGTCCCCGACAAGTAGCCCTCGAAGGCCGCGAGATACGCCGCACGCCCCTGCTCCGCATGGCCGACCTCCGCCGGACAGATCGACTTCGGGTCGAGCCCGCTTCCGATCAGCACGATCCGCTGGGCCGTCCGTGCGACCAGTCCGTTGCAGGAGCCGAACGGACGGAGCGCCAGCAGCTCACCGTGCACCACGGCCGCCGTCACCAGCGCCGGAGCGCTGCTGCCCGCGATGATCAGATCCGACAGGCCCTCCAGACGGCCCGCCACCTCGTTCGCGTCGGGCAACGGCGCCTCGATCAGGGGCTCGTCGACCGTTTCACCGGCCAGCCGCGGACGGCCCACCGTCTCGTCGTCCCGCGAACCGCTCGCAGCGACCAGATGCAGCCTCGCCAGTACGCGCAGCGGTGACTGCCGCCAGATGGACAGCAGCTGGCCCGCCTCCGAAGTCAGCCGCAGCGCCGCGCCGACCGTGCGTGTCTCGGGGTCCGCGCTGAAGTCGGTGCGGCGGCGCACTTCCTCCAGCGCCCAGTCCGCCCCGGACAGAGCGGCTGAGGCGCGGGCCCCGCGCAGCGCCGCCTCCGCGGTGATCTCGTTGCTGCGGCGTCGCATGACCCGGTGCCCGTAGACCCGGTCGACGGCCTTGCGTACGGAGTCCACGGAGTCGCCGACGCCCGGCAGGGCGCCCAGAGCGGCGAGAGGGTCGGCCGGCGAGGCATTCGTACTCATAGGTAGCGAGGCTAACGCGCCCTCGGCGCGCCCCCCACGTTGGAGTGGTATTCCTCACGCACGACGAGCACAACGTGCAGTGACCGCACTACGCTAGGTGAACATGAAGATCGCTTTCGTAGGGAAGGGCGGCAGCGGAAAGACGACGCTGTCCTCGCTCTTCATCCGCCACCTGGCCGCCAATGAAGCTCCTGTCGTCGCGGTGGACGCCGACATCAACCAACACCTGGGGGCCGCGCTCGGCCTCGACGAGGCGCAGGCGGCGGCGCTGCCCGCGATGGGGGCGCAGCTGCCGCTGATCAAGGACTACTTGCGCGGCACGAATCCGCGGATCGCCTCCATCGACACGATGATCAAGACAACCCCGCCCGGGAGAGGCTCGCGGCTGCTTCGGATCGTCGAGGACAACCCGGTGTACGAGGCGTGTGCCCGCACCGTCCGACTCGACGACGGCGACATCCGGCTGATGGCGACCGGTTCCTTCACCGAGTCCGATCTCGGGGTTTCCTGCTACCACTCCAAGGTCGGCGCGGTCGAACTCTGCCTCAACCACTTGGTGGACGGCGACGACGAGTACGTGGTCGTCGACATGACGGCGGGCTCGGACTCCTTCGCGTCCGGCATGTTCACCCGCTTCGACATGACGTTCCTGGTGGCCGAGCCGACCCGCAAGGGAGTCTCCGTCTACCGCCAGTACAAGGACTACGCGCGGGACTACGGAATCGGCCTGAAGGTTGTCGGCAACAAGGTGCAGGGGCAGGACGACGTGGACTTCCTGCACGACGAGGTCGGTGATGACCTCCTCGTCACCTTCGGGCACTCCGACTGGGTGCGCGCGATGGAGAAGGGGAGGCCGCCCCACTTCGAACTGCTGGAGGCCGTCAACCGCATGGCGCTGCAGAAACTGCAGAGCGCCGCGGAGGACTCGTACACGGACCGCGATCCGGAGCGCTACATGCGTCAGATGGTCCACTTCCATCTGCGGAACGCGGAGAGCTGGGGAAACGCGAAGACGGGCGCCGACCTGGCCGCGCAGGTGGATCCCGGGTTCGTACTGGGCGACCACGCGCCGGTGTCCCAGCCCAGCTGACGGCCGGCCTTCCGGCCGGGCCCGGCCTGTGCGCACAGGCCGGGCTCGTTCCACTGCCGCACCGCCGGAAGCCGTGCGGGGCCGGGGTCAGTCCCGGCCGGCCTCTTCGCGCGGCCGCTCCACAGCGGGGGCACCGGCAGGCACTGCCGACAGAACGGTCAGATAACCGCCCCAGCCGCCGCCCGGGGCCTCGCCGACACCGAGCCGGCGCAGCTTGCCCAGAACCTTCGGGTCCTGGGCATCCAGCCAGTCGGCGAGCTGACGGAACGACACGCACTTGACGTCCCGCATCACACACACCGTCGCGATCGTCTGCTCGACGGCTCGCATATAGGCGCCGCCGTTCCAGGACTCGAAGTGGTTGCCGATGATCAGCGGAGCGCGGTTGCCCCCGTAGGCGCGGCCGAAGGCCTGGATCAGTCCGTCCCTCATCTGGTTGCCCCAGTAGTCGTGCTTGGCGGGGTCGCCCTGGGTCGACGCGCCGGACTGGTTGACCATGAAGTTGTAGTCCATCGCCAGCGTCTCGAAGGCACGGCCAGGCACCGGGACCATCTGGAGCGAAAAATTCCACAGGCCCCTCTCCTTCGTGGGCCAGACCTGGCTGCTGATGCCGCTGGTGTCATAGCGGAAGCCGAGGTCCCTCGCGGCGCGCAGGAAGTTCTCGCGGCCCTCGAGGCACGGGGTTCGCGCGCCGATGAGCTCCCTTTCGTAGTCGAACGGCAGCGGCTCCAGGGCGGTGAGGCCCGAGTTGGTCTTCCAGTTCCTGACAAAGGACTTGGCCTGGCTGATCTCACTCTTCCACTCCTCCACCGACCAGGTGCCCACTCCGCCGTCGTTGCCGCAGAAGTGCCCGTTGAAGTGGGTGCCCACCTCGTTGCCGTCCAGCCAGGCACCGCGCAGTTCCCGGACGGTGTCCTTGATCCCCTCGAGGTCGTTGAAGCCGATGTCCGAGCTGCCGGGGGCGTGCTGGGGCGGGTCGTAGAGGGTGGCCTTGCCCTCGGGCAGCAGATAGAGACCGCTGAGGAAGTACGTCATGGTCGCCCCGTACTTCTTGCCGACCTCGCGGAAGTGCGAGAAGAGCTTCTGGCTGTCCTCCCCGGCGCCGTCCCAGGAGAACACCACGAACTGCGGAGGCTGCTGACCGGGCTTCAGGCGCTTGGGCCGGAGCAGATTGGACTGCACGCCGGTGAAGGCGGTGGAGCCGTCACCGATGAGACGCACAGCACCCTTGAGGGCTGCGGCCCCTTCCTTCTTCGCTCCGGGGGCGCCCGACCCCTGCTGGCCGCCCGAGCCGGAACACCCGGCGAACCCTGCGATCAACGTCGTCGCGGCCACGGCCCCGACGGTGATCCTCTTTGTGGCGGCCAGCATTCGTCCACCCTCTTCCTTATGCCCATACGACTGTCTGACTCCGGTTGGTTGTGGAGCCGACAAAGTCGCATCGCGGGCGCGACAAGCGAGAGCGGCGCGGCGTTATCAAATGATTAATCGCTGAATCGGGTGAATGATCACCCCATTTGCCCTGAAAATCATGCCTGAGTCTTTACTCTGCATTACGATCCATTTACCGAGTGTTGAGAATCCCGCCACTGCACGCCGTGACCCACGGCCGCGTCCCCACATTCCGCGACCGCGCTGCCCCGGAGGAGACGGGAACCATGTCTGCCTGCGTCCCCACCCGCACACCCGAAGAAGGGCCGTCCGGCCCAGGACGACCCGACACCGCGTCCCGCTCACGGGAGCCGCACCACCCACCGCCCGGCGGAGGCCGCCGCTTCCGGATCGCGGGCGCCGACCTGTCCGCCTCCATCTCCGTGTTCCTGATCGCGCTGCCGCTCTCCCTCGGCATCGCACTGGCCACCGGCGCACCGCTCCAGGCCGGACTCGTGGCCGCCGCGGTGGGCGGTATCGTCGTCGGCCGGCTGGGCGGATCCCCCCTCCAGGTCAGCGGCCCGGCGGCCGGGCTGACGGTCGTCACCGCCGAGCTGATCCAGCACTACGGCTGGCGCACCACGTGCGCCATCACGGTCCTCGCCGGGCTGTGCCAAATGGGCCTGGCCGCCCTGCGGGTGGCCCGTTCCGCGCTCGCCGTCAGCCCTGCGATCGTGCACGGCATGCTGGCAGGCATCGGTGCCACCATCGCCCTCGCCCAACTCCACATCGTCCTGGGCGGCACCCCGCAGAGCTCGGCGGTCGACAACATCCGGGGTCTGCCCGCCCAGTTGGACGACGTGCATCCGTCCGCGCTGTACGCCAGCGCCCTGACCGTCGCCGTGCTGCTGCTGTGGCCTCGGATCCCCGGGCGCCCCGGGAAGATCATCCGGAAGGTACCGGCCGCACTGGCCGCGGTGGCCTTCGCGACCGCGCTGACCGTTCTCGCCGGGCTGAGCCTGCCGCGAGTGGATCTGCCCTCCTGGAGCAGCCATGCCCTGCCCGCGCTGCCGGAGGGCCCGACGCTCGGGCTCCTGGCCGCCGTGCTCACCATCACCTTGGTGGGCAGCGTGGAGTCGCTTCTGTCCGCGGTCGCCGTGGACAAGCTGGTGGCCGCGCGCAAGACGCCGGACGTCCGCATTCCGCGGGCCCGGCTCGACCGGGAGCTGGCCGGTCAGGGGGCGGCGAACGTCGTCTCCGGCGCACTCGGCGGGCTGCCCATCACCGGGGTGGCGGTCCGCAGCGCCGCCAACGTCGCCGCCGGCGCGGTGAGCCGCCACTCGGCGATGCTGCACGGGCTGTGGGTCGCCGTCGCCGCGCTGCTGCTGGTGTCCGTGCTCGATCTCATTCCGCTCGCCGCGCTGGCGGCCCTGGTGATGGTGGTCGGCATCCAGATGGTGAGCATCACGCATATGCGCACCGTCAGGCGCAATCGCGAAATGCTGGTGTACGCGGCGACGTTGGGCGCGGTCGTGGTGACCGGCGTGCTGGAAGGTGTGGTGATCGGGATCGCGGTGGCGGTCATCGTCGCGCTGCACCGACTGACCCGGACCCGGATCACCCTGGAGTTCCACGAAGGTGTCCACCGGGTGCGGGTGCGCGGTCAGCTGACATTTCTCGCGGTGCCGAGGCTGAGCCGGATGCTGGGACAGGTGCCCCACGACGCGCAGTGCGTCGTGGAGCTGGACGGTTCCTTTATGGACCACGCGGCGTACGAAGCGCTCCACGACTGGCAGACCGCGCATGCCGCACAGGGCGGGAGCGTGGAATTCACCGGGCGGGCGGGGGCCAGGATCAGCGAGCCGGCATCCGAGACGCACGGCTGCTGCCGGCCATGGACGCCCTGGCGCAATCACCACTGCGAGGACCGGCCGCAGCAGCCCGAGACGCATCACTTGGCCAGCGGCCTCAGCTCGTTCCAGCGCAACACGGCCCCCCTGGTGCGCGACGAGCTGGCGCGACTGGCGCGGGAGGGGCAGCGGCCGTCGCAGCTCTTCCTCACCTGCGCCGACTCCCGGCTGGTCACCAGCATGATCACGGCGAGCGGGCCCGGTGATCTGTTCACCGTGCGCAACGTCGGCAATCTGGTTCCCGCGCCCGGCAAGGAGTCCGGCGACGACTCGGTGGCGGCAGCGATCGAGTACGCGGTCGACGTGCTCGGGGTGGACTCGATCACCATCTGCGGGCACTCCGGCTGCGGGGCGATGCAGGCCCTGCTCAGCGGACCGGCCGGCGGCGCCCGTACGCCCTTGGGACGCTGGCTGCGCCATGGGCAGCCGAGCCTGGAGCGGATGCGGAGCAAGCACCGTCCATGGGCCAGGATCTCCGGCCGGCTGCCCACCGACGCGGTCGAGCAGCTGTGTCTGACCAATGTCGTCCAGCAGCTGGAGCATCTGCGGCACCACGAATCGGTTGCGCGGCGGCTCGCCGAGGGGACGCTGCAGCTGCACGGCATGTACTTCCATGTGGGCGAGGCCCAGGCGTATCTCCTGGCGAGCAGCGACGAGCACGAGATCGACGAGGTGTTCGACCGGGTGCGTCCCGCCCCCTCCTCGCTGCACAAGTCCCGCGCCTGAGGCCCCTGGCCCCGGCTCGCCGGCCTCCCGTGGGCCGGGGGCGGGACCGCGTGGCTGAACCTCCGGCGTGCGGCGTCCGTGAAAGCGTGTGGCCCCTCCTTCCCTCCGCTCGGGAAGGAGGGGCCACCCAGAGGTCTAAACCAATATCCGGAAGGCTCTTGTCACCCGGCCCTCCGGCTGATGAGCTATGGCCTGGGACACATACGCACAGAAGACGCCCTGGGAAAGGGAGATGTCGTGAGCAACGAAAGCCTGGCCAACCTCTTGAAGGAAGAGCGGCGGTTCGCGCCGCCGGCCGAGCTGGCCGCGCACGCCAATGTGACCGCTGAGGCGTACGAGCAGGCCGCGGCGGACAGGCTTGGCTTCTGGGCCGAGCAGGCGCGACGGCTCAGCTGGGCCACCGAGCCGACCGAGACCCTCGACTGGACCACCCCGCCCTTCGCGAAGTGGTTCGCCGACGGCACGCTGAACGTCGCGTACAACTGCGTGGACCGCCATGTCGAGGCGGGCAACGGCGACCGGGTCGCCATCCTCTTCGAGGGCGAGCCCGGCGACAGCCGCGCCGTCACCTACGCCGAGCTGAAGGACGAGGTCGCCAAGGCAGCCAATGCCCTGACCGAGCTGGGTGTACGCAAGGGCGACCGGGTCGCCGTATACATGCCGATGATCCCCGAGGCCGCGGTCGCGATGCTGGCGTGCGCCCGGATCGGTGCCGCGCACTCCGTGGTGTTCGGCGGCTTCTCCGCCGACGCCGTCGCCTCCCGGATCCAGGACGCCGACGCCAAGCTGGTCATCACAGCGGACGGCGGCTACCGCCGCGGCAAGCCCAGCGCCCTCAAGCCGGCCATCGACGACGCCGTCTCCCGGTGCCCGCAGGTCGAGCATGTCCTCGTCGTACGGCGCACGGGCCAGGACACCGCCTTCACCGAGGGCCGCGACGTGTGGTGGCACGACATCGTGGGCCGCCAGTCCGCCGAGCACACCCCCGAGGCGTTCGAGGCGGAGCACCCGCTCTTCATCCTCTACACCTCCGGCACGACGGGTAAGCCGAAGGGCATCCTGCACACCTCGGGCGGATACCTCACCCAGGCGGCCTACACCCACCACGCCGTCTTCGACCTGAAGCCCGAGACGGACGTCTACTGGTGCACCGCCGACATCGGCTGGGTGACCGGCCACTCGTACATCGTCTACGGTCCGCTGGCCAACGGCGCGACCCAGGTCATGTACGAGGGCACGCCCGACACCCCGCACCAGGGCCGGTTCTGGGAGATCGTGCAGAAGTACGGCGTCACGATCCTCTACACGGCGCCCACCGCGATCCGGACGTTCATGAAGTGGGGCGACGACATCCCCGCCAAGTTCGACCTGAGCAGTCTGCGGGTCCTCGGGTCGGTCGGCGAGCCCATCAACCCCGAGGCGTGGATCTGGTACCGGGAGCACATCGGCGCCGGCAAGACCCCCATCGTGGACACCTGGTGGCAGACCGAGACCGGCGCGATGATGATCTCGCCGCTGCCGGGGGTCACCGAGACCAAGCCCGGCTCGGCGCAGCGGCCGCTGCCCGGCATCTCGGCCACGGTCGTGGACGACGAGGCCAACGAGGTGCCCAACGGCGGCGGTGGCTACCTCGTCCTCACCGAGCCGTGGCCGTCGATGCTCCGCACCATCTGGGGTGACGACCAGCGCTACATCGACACGTACTGGTCGCGCTTCGAAGGCAAGTACTTCGCGGGTGACGGCGCGAAGAGGGACGACGACGGCGACATCTGGCTGCTGGGACGCGTCGATGACGTGATGCTGGTGTCCGGACACAACATCTCCACCACCGAGGTCGAGTCCGCGCTCGTGTCGCACCCCTCGGTCGCCGAGGCCGCGGTCGTGGGCGCGACGGACGAGACGACCGGCCAGGCCATCGTGGCGTTCGTGATCCTGCGGGGCACGGCAAGCGAGGACGAGGGCCTCGTCGCGGAGCTGCGCAACCACGTGGGCGCGACACTCGGCCCGATCGCCAAGCCCAAGCGGGTCCTCCCGGTTGCCGAGCTGCCGAAGACCCGCTCCGGCAAGATCATGCGCCGACTGCTGCGGGATGTCGCGGAGAACCGTCAGCTCGGCGATGTCACGACACTCACGGACTCTTCCGTGATGGACCTGATCCAGTCACGCCTGCCGAGCGCGCCCAGCGAGGACTGAGAAGTCTCCCCAAAGGGGTGGGTCCGGCCGCACAGCGGCCGGACCCACCCCTTTGGGGTTCCGCCGCGCGCCTCATATCCCCCATATGCCTAAAGTGAGCAATGCCGGATACACCCTCTGTGCACTCGGGTAGAGTAAAGGCCGCATCAATAGTGCGACAAAGAACACCGGGTGCGCCGGGAAGTCTGGTCGGCATGTGCTGAGCCCTGCCCACCGACCGGAGGTTCTTTCACGTGGCCGCCCCCGCTCCCGAACGGCGCACCTTTCTCGGACGGCTCTCCCTCCCCGAGCGCAACTACCTCGCGGACGCCCTCCGCACCGAGACCGTCGGTGGCGTTCTGCTCCTTGTCGCCGCCATCACCGCGCTGATCTGGGCCAACACACCTCTCAGCAGCAGCTACACAGCCGTCAGCGACTTCCACATAGGACCCGCCTCCCTCGGGCTGAACCTGTCCGTCGAGCACTGGGCCGCCGACGGACTGCTGGCTGTGTTCTTCTTCGTCGCCGGGATCGAGCTCAAGCGTGAGCTCGTCGCCGGTGAACTGCGGGACCGGCGCACCGCCGCGCTGCCCGTCATCGCCGCCGTCTGCGGGATGGCCATGCCCGCGATGGTCTACCTCCTGGTCACCGCCGTCGGCGGCGGCTCCACCAAGGGCTGGGCCGTACCGACCGCCACCGACATCGCCTTCGCACTCGCCGTCCTGGCCGTGATCGGCACTTCACTGCCGTCCGCGCTGCGCGCGTTCCTGCTCACCCTCGCCGTCGTCGACGACCTCTTCGCCATCCTGATCATCGCGGTCTTCTTCACCGCCGACCTGAACTTCGCCGCCCTCGGCGGCGCGTTCGCCGGACTCGCCCTCTTCTGGCTGCTGCTGCGCAAGGAAGTGCGCGGCTGGTACATCTATGTGCCCCTCGCCCTCGTCGTCTGGGGGCTGATGTACAACAGCGGCGTCCACGCGACCATCGCCGGCGTCGCGATGGGCCTGATGCTGCGCTGCACCCGGCGGGAAGGGGAGCAGCACTCCCCCGGCGAGCACATCGAGCACCTCGTACGCCCTCTCTCGGCCGGCCTTGCCGTGCCGCTCTTCGCGCTGTTCTCTGCCGGGGTCTCGATCGGCGGCGACGCGCTCGGCCAGGTCTTCACCCGGCCCGAAACGCTCGGCGTCGTACTCGGCCTCGTGGTCGGCAAGACGATCGGCATCTTCGGTGGCACCTGGCTCGCCGCCCGCTTCACCAAGGCGGAGCTCAACCCCGACCTGGCCTGGCCCGATGTGCTCGCCCTCGCCTCTCTCGCCGGGATCGGCTTCACCGTCTCACTGCTCATCGGCGAGCTCGCCTTCGAGGGCGACGCGACGCTGACGGAAGAGATCAAGGCATCGGTCCTGATGGGCTCGCTGATCGCCGCCGTACTCGCCTGCATCCTGCTGAAGCTCCGGGACCGCACCTACCTGGCGCTGTTCGCGGAGGAGGAGCGCGACGAGGATCTGGACGGCATCCCCGATGTGTACGAACAGGACAATCCCGAGTACCACCTGAGGATGGCCGCGATCTACGAGGCGAAGGCCGCAGAACACCGCAGAAGGGCACAAGTGGCGGGGGCGTCGCGCGATGGAGGCGGCAGTCCGGCATGATCTGACATCGGACGCGCAGAAGACCTGTGGAGCCCGCAGAATCCGTGAGGCCCGCAGACGTAGCACCGTAGAGCTGTAGAGCTGTAGAGCTGTAGAGCCTGACAAGACGAGAGGGAGTCAGCGATGAGCGACCCCGGCAACACCACAGCGAACGCTGTCGGCGCCGACCGCAGTCTCGGCCAGCTGGTCGCCGCGGCGACCGCCGAGATGTCCGCCCTGGTGCACGACGAGATCGCGCTCGCCAAGGCGGAGCTGCGACAGGACGTCAAGCGCAGTGCGGTCGGCGGCGCGGCCATGTCCATCGCGGGAGTGCTCGCGCTCTTCTCGCTGCCGGTCCTGAGTTTCGCCGCGGCATACGGGATCCACAACCTGGGTCTGGGCCTGGCCTGGTCGTTCCTGATCGTCGGCGTCGCGTTCCTGCTGCTCGCGGGGCTGCTCGCGCTGCTTGCCGTCGCCAAGTTCAAGAAGGTCAAGCCGCCGGAGAAGTCCATCGCGTCGGCCAAGGAGACGGCCGCGATGCTGCAGAACGTCAAGCCGCACCCGCGGCCCGCCTCCCGGCCGGCGCTCGACAAGGCCGAGGTCAAGGTCTCGGCATGACCGACGACATCACCGGTGGCTTCAGCAGTTCGGGCAGCCCCGTACGCCTCGATGGTCCCTGGACCCACCGCGACGTGGCAGCCAATGGCGCCCGCTTCCATATCGCGGAGATGGGCGACGGGCCACTGGTGATGCTGCTCCATGGCTTCCCGCAGTTCTGGTGGACCTGGCGGCATCAGCTCACCGCGCTCGCCGACGCCGGGTTCCGTGCGGTCGCCATGGATCTACGCGGCGTGGGCGGCAGCGACCGTACGCCGCGCGGCTACGACCCCGCGAACCTCGCGCTCGACATCACCGGTGTGGTGCGCTCGCTCGGCGAGCCGGACGCTGCGCTGGTCGGGCACGACCTCGGCGGCTATCTGGCGTGGACGGCGGCCGTGATGCGGCCCAAGCTGGTGCGCCGGCTTGCCGTCTCCTCGATGCCGCATCCGCGCCGGTGGCGCTCGGCCATGCTCTCCGACTTCGCCCAGAGCCGCGCCGGTTCGCACATCTGGGGCTTCCAGCGCCCGTGGCTGCCGGAGCGTCAGTTGGTCGCGGACGACGCGGCGCTGGTGGGCGACCTGCTCCAGGAGTGGACCGGTCCGCGTCCGCTCGAGGACGAGGCCGTGGACGTCTACCGGCGGGCGATGTGCATTCCGTCCACGGCGCACTGCTCCATCGAGCCGTACCGCTGGATGGTCCGCTCACTGGCCCGGCCGGACGGCATCCAGTTCAACCGGCGTATGAAGCGTCCGGTGCGCGTGCCGACACTGCATCTGCACGGCTCCCTGGACCCGGCGATGCGCACGCGCAGCGCGGCGGGATCCGGGGAGTACGTCGAAGCGCCCTACCGCTGGCGGCTGTTCGACGGACTCGGGCACTTCCCTCACGAGGAGGACCCGGTGGCGTTCTCCACCGAGCTGATCAACTGGCTGAAGGACCCCGAGCCCGACCGGTAGAGAACACCGGTGGAGAACACCCACCGGGCAGCGAGACCGGGTGGGTGGACACACCTGCGGTGGACTGCCCGCCGGGTACGGGGACCTCAGCCTCGGTCGTCAGCCCCGGGGATGCCGCAGGCGCGCTGATACCCAGCGTGCCCGGCGGCGGAGGATCCGAGGAATACCGATCCCCTGCCCCGGATGCTCATGGCCCTCCCCCTGAGGGCCACCCCTCTCGTGGGTGATCGGCCCATTGGCCGAGCGGCGGTTGCGTGCTGCGTCACCGTAGTCGTGCGTCCAGCCCATACCCCGACGTGTGCCCGGCCCCCATGGTCCGTAACCGTGCCGGGGGCGGCCAATTGGCCTATGCGCCAGGCATTTGGCTGTTCGTAGGACAACCGTTCCTGCGGATGGCGCAACCCGTCACAGCGCGCAGCCCTGGCTGTCCACCTGCTGGTTGGCGGCACGGCCTTGGGCGATGTCCTTGCGGATCTCGTCGACCGTCAGGGCGTACCCGGTGTCGGCGTCGTCCAGCGACCTGGCGAAGATGACTCCGTAGACCTTGCCGTCCGTGGTGAGCAGCGGTCCGCCGGAGTTGCCCTGGCGGACGGTCGCGTACAGCGAGTAGACGTCGCGGCGGACGGTGCCCCGGCGGTAGATGTCCGGGCCGTTGGCGTTGATACGGCCGCGGACGCGGGCGGAGCGGACGTCGTACGAGCCGTTCTCGGGGAACCCCGCGACGATCGCGCTGTCACCGGTGCGGGCATCGGATTCGGTGAACTGGAGCGGGCGCGCCTTGAGATCGGGGACGTCCAGCACCGCGATGTCGCGCTCCCAGTCGTAGAGCACGACCTTGGCGTCGTACAGCTTCCCCTCGCCGCCTATCTGGACGGTCGGTTCGTCGACACCGCCGACGACATGCGCGTTGGTCATCACGCGGCGCTTGTCGAACACGAAGCCGGTGCCTTCGAGCACCTTGCCGCAACTCGGGGCGGTACCGACGACCTTGACGATCGACTGCTTGGCGCGGGCGGCGACGGGGCTGCCGACGAGCGCCGGATCCGGCGCTCGGACCTCGGTGATGGGCTCGTTGGCGAACGGGCTGAAGACCTGCGGGAAGCCGTTCTGCGCCAGTACGGAGGAGAAGTCCGTGAACCAGGTGTTGGCCTGATCGGGCATCACCCGGGAGACTCCGAGCAGCACCTTGGAGTTGCGCACCTCCTTGCCCAGTGTGGGCAAGGAGGTCCCGGCGAGGGCGGAGCCGATCAGCCAGGCGACCAGCAGCATGGCGACGACGTTGACCAGCGCGCCGCCGGTGGCGTCCAGCGCACGCGCCGGTGACCAGGTGATGTGGCGGCGCAGTCTGCTGCCGAGGTGGGTGGTGAAGGCCTGGCCGATCGAGGCGCAGACGATCACGATGACAATGGCGACTATCGCGGCCGTGGTGGACACCTCGGAGCCGTCCGTCGCCGCGTCCCAGATCACCGGGAGCAGATAGACGGCGACGAGTCCGCCCCCGAGAAAGCCGATCACCGACAGGATGCCGACGACGAAGCCCTGGCGATAGCCGACGATCGCAAACCAGACGGCGGCGACCAGCAACAGGATGTCCAGCACGTTCACCGTCTAAAGCCTCGCAGTTTCATCGCCGGGTGCTCCGTCCGGCCGGTGGGTCCCGGGCACAGGGCCCGACCGCCAGCCTGTCATGAGCGCCAGTCCAGTGGGACCTGCTTCGTGCGGTCCCATGATCGTTCCCAGCCGGCGAAATGAAGGAGCCTGTCGATCACGCCGGCCGTGAAACCCCAGACCAGAGCGCCTTCGACCATGAATGCGGGCCCGCGGTGACCACTCGGGTGGATGGCCGTCGCGCGGTTGGCCGGATCCGTGAGATCCGCCACGGGCACGGTGAAGACACGTGCGGTCTCGGCGGGATCGACCGCTCCGACCGGGCTCGGGGTACGCCACCAAGCCAGTACGGGTGTGACAACGAAACTGCTCACCGGGATGTAGAGCTTGGGCAGCACGCCGAAGGTCTGGACTCCGGCCGGGTCCAGGCCGGTCTCCTCCTCGGCCTCCCGCAGCGCGGCCCGCAGCGGTCCGGTGGTGGCCGGGTCGCCGTCCTCCGGGTCGAGGGCGCCACCGGGGAACGAGGGCTGCCCTGCGTGGGAGCGCAGGCTCCCCGCCCGCTCCATGAGCAGCAGCTCCGGGCCCTGGGTGCCCTCGCCGAACAGGACGAGGACGGCGGACTGGCGGCCGTGGCCGCTCTCCGGCGGCAGGAAGCGGCTGAGCTGCTCCGGCTGGACGGTGTCCGCGGCGCGCACAACGGGGTC
Source organism: Streptomyces sp. NBC_00390 (assembly GCF_036057275.1). Taxonomy (NCBI): domain Bacteria; kingdom Bacillati; phylum Actinomycetota; class Actinomycetes; order Kitasatosporales; family Streptomycetaceae; genus Streptomyces; species Streptomyces sp. NBC_00390. Next base: position 3,879,703 of record NZ_CP107945.1, read on the forward strand.
GAGCCAGGAGGGGAGGCCCTCCGTGGTGACCGTCACCTCGCCGTCGCTCACGCCTCTGTTCACGTACGTCTCTTCTCCAGTGCGCGTCATGGGTACCCCCTCGTTCACAACGCCCCCGGGCGCATGGATCGTTCCGTACGCGGACGGCTCACCCGGTCGGGCCCAGGGCGGGGGCCGGTTTGCCCGGGTAGTCCGGGGGCGGGCTCAGGCGCTGGCCGGGGTAGCCGCCCATCTCGTACTTGAGCAGCTTCCTGGCCTTCTCCGGGTCCGTCTCGCCCTCTCCGTACGAGGGGCACAGGTGTGTGATCGGGCAGGCGCCACAGGCGGGCTTGCGGGCGTGGCAGATACGGCGGCCGTGGAAGATCACCCGGTGCGAGAGCATGGTCCATTCGCTCTTGGGGAAGATCGCGGCGATCTCGGCCTCGATCTTCACCGGGTCTTCCTGGTCGGTCCATTTCCAGCGGCGGACGAGCCGCTGGAAATGGGTGTCCACGGTGATACCGGGCACCCCGAACGCGTTGCCGAGGACGACGAAGGCGGTCTTGCGGCCGACGCCCGGCAGGGTGACCAGGTCCTTCAGCCGGCCGGGGACCTCGCCCCCGAAGTCGTCCCTGATGGCAGCGGAGAGGCCCATGATCGACTTGGTCTTGGCCCGGAAGAAGCCGGTGGGGCGGATCAGCTCCTCGACGTCCTCGGGCACCGCGGCGGCCAGATCCTCGGGCGTGGGGTACTTGGCGAAGAGCGCCGGAGTCGTCTGGTTCACCCGCAGATCGGTCGTCTGCGCGGACAGGACCGTCGCGATCAGCAGCTCGAAGGGGTTCCTGAAGTCCAGCTCCGGATGGGCGTACGGGAAGACCTCGGCGAGCTCGCGGTTGATGCGGCGAGCCCGGCGGACCATCGCCAGACGCGATTCCGGTTCATCCGATTTCTTCCTCTTGCCCGGACTGGGGGACAGTTGTTCGCCCACAGCGGAATCTTGCTTTCCGGACATGCCGTCAGCCCCCTCTGCCTGCGCTCTCACCGGCGAATTGGACACCCGGCCAGCCTAAAGGGCGGCACCGACATCCGCCCCAGCCACCGGATATCGCGACCCGATCGGGCCCCTGCCGTAGGGACTGGCGCGTTAGTGCGTCAAACTTGTTGTGATTGATCGCACGATTGTTTACTACCGGGGTCCGTTCCCCGGGGCTGCCGCCGCGGTGCACAGTGTCCCGGAACACCACAGCCCGGTCCGGCATCATGGGGACAACGTCCCCTGAGCAGGTCGACAAGGAGAGATTCGTGGACGACGTTCTGCGGCGCGCCCCGCTCTTCGCGGCGCTCGATGACGAGCAGGCCGCGGAGCTCCGCGCCTCGATGAGTGAAGTGACGCTCGCCCGTGGCGACGCGCTCTTCCACGAGGGCGACCCGGGCGACCGCCTGTACGTGGTGACCGAGGGCAAGGTCAAGCTCCACCGCACGTCCCCCGACGGCCGCGAGAACATGCTCGCCGTCCTCGGCCCGGGCGAGCTGATCGGCGAGCTTTCCCTCTTCGACCCCGGCCCGCGGACCGCCACCGCCACGGCGCTGACCGAGGTCAAGCTCCTCGGCCTCGGCCACGGCGACCTTCAGCCCTGGCTGAACGCCCGTCCGGAGGTGGCCACCGCGCTGCTGCGCGCGGTCGCACGCAGGCTGCGCAAGACCAACGACCAGATGTCCGACCTGGTCTTCTCCGACGTACCGGGCCGTGTGGCGCGGGCGCTCCTCGACCTGTCGCGCCGCTTCGGCGTGCAGTCGGAGGAGGGCATCCATGTCGTCCACGACCTGACCCAGGAAGAGCTCGCCCAGCTGGTCGGCGCCTCCCGCGAGACCGTGAACAAGGCACTCGCCGACTTCGCGCAGCGCGGCTGGCTGCGGCTGGAGGCCCGGGCCGTGATCCTGCTGGACGTGGAGCGTCTCGCCAAGCGCTCGCGCTAGGCACCGCCCGGCACGCATACGCAAGGGGCCGCCCGCACACTCTGCGGGCGGCCCCTCCACGTTGCGTACGGGACGCCGGCCCCGGACGGACGTGATGCCGGGCCCGGTCCCTCGCGTCAGTTCTTCGTGCCGTCCACGATCAGCGGATTGCCGGTGCCGGATCCGCAGGGCACCGCATAGACCGGGTTCTTCGCGGCCGCCTCCTTGAAGGCGTCGATGCACTGGTTGGCGAGCACCTTGTCGCTCAGCGAGTCGCTGAGGATCTTGTTGGCGCGGGCGATGCCCTCCGCCTCGATCCGGCGGCGCTCGGCCTCCGCCTTCGCGGTACGGGCCGCCTCGGTCGCCCGTTCGGTCGCCTGCTGCTGCTGGATCTTGCGGTCGATCTGGTCCTGCAGCCGGTCCGACGGCTTCACATTGCGCAGGTTGACCGTGGTGACGTCGATGCCGCGCGGTGCGAGCCGCTCCTTGATCAGCGTACTGATCTCGCTGTTGATCTTCTCGCGGGCCGATGCGTAGCCCTCTTCGCTGGTGTGCCGGGCGAAGACGTTCCGGATGATCTCCCTGCTGTCCGGGTAGACCAGCCGCTGCTGGATCGCGTCCTCGGTGCCTGCGAGCTTGTAGAGCTCCACGGCCTTGGCAGGGGTCACCGCCCACTTCACGGTGGCCTCCGCGTACATCACGCCACCCTGCGAGGAGCGCACCTCCACGATGTCGTCGTCGGACAGATTGAGGTCCACAGGGCGGGTGGAGAAGGTGGTGACGTTGGTGAACGGCGAGGTGAGGTTCACGCCGGAGTTCATGGGTACGCCGACCTTGCCGAAGGTCACGGGGACCCCGACCTCGTAAGCGCTGACGACATGCACACAGCTGGCGATCCCGGCGAACAGGCCGGCTATGAGTGCGCCGAGCGCGCCGAGCTTGAGACCTCTGTTGTCATTGCCGCGGGCGACGAAGAACATCACCGCGGCGGCTATGGCGAGCACGATGAACAGGACAAACACGGCTTCCCCCCAGGGACCGACGTCGCAAAGTAAGCGGAGCGTAAAGCATCGTCCGCGACCCCAGGACGCTCGGGGGTGCCTGGCTAGTTCCCCCCGATCAGACCGTGATCGGCCAGATACTCGAGCTGCGCCAGGACCGACAGCTCCGCGGCGGGCCACAGGGACCGGTCCACGTCCGCGTACACATGGGCCACCACCTCGGCCGCAGTGCCGTAGCCGTTCTCGACGGCCGTCTCCACCTGGGCGAGCCGGTTGGCGCGGTGCGCCAGATAGAACTCGACCGCCCCCTGGGCGTCGTCCAGCACCGGCCCGTGGCCCGGCAGCACCGTGTGCACGCCGTCGTCGACCGTGAGCGAGCGCAGCCGCCGCAGGGAGTCCAGATAGTCGCCGAGGCGCCCGTCGGGGTGCGCGACGACCGTCGTGCCGCGCCCGAGGATCGTGTCGCCGGTCAGAACGGCCCGGTCGGCGGGCAGATGGAAGCAGAGCGAGTCGGCGGTGTGGCCCGGTGTGGGCACCACGCGCATCTCCAGCCCGCCGACCCGGATCACGTCACCGGCGGCGAGCCCCTCGTCACCGAGCCGCAGCGCGGGGTCGAGGGCGCGGACATGGGTGCGGGTCAGCTCGGCGAAGCGCGCCGCGCCCTCGGCGTGGTCGGGGTGGCCGTGCGTGAGAAGGGTCAGGGCCACCCGCTTGCCCGCCTTCTCGGCGGTGTCGATGACGGCCCGGAGATGAGTGTCGTCCAGCGGCCCGGGGTCGATGACCACCGCAAGGTCCGAGCCGGGCTCCGAGACGATCCATGTGTTGGTGCCGTCGAGCGTCATGGCGGACGGGTTCGGCGCGAGGACGTTGACGGCGCGCGTGGTGGCAGGCCCGGAGAGCACGCCCCCACGGGGCTGCCCGGGCAGGCTCTGAGCGTCGCTCATCGGGAACCTCCGGCAGGTACGGCGGGCAGGCCGGCGCGCACCTCGGCAGACGTGGCCGCCGGTCCGGCCGGCCGGACCGGCCCCGCAGGCGCGTGCGTCATCGCGGGTCTCCCGTCGGGATGTGCTTGGTGAATTCATCGTGGCCCGGCCAGCTGAGGATCAGCTCGCCGCCCTCCAGCCGCGCCTCGGCCAGCACGGGCGTGAGGTCACGGGCAGCAGCCGCCGCGAGGGCCGCAGCGGCTGTCCCGTACGGCTGAAGCGTCCGCAGGGTCGCGATCGTCGGCGGCATCATCAGCAGATCGCCCTTGTCGTAGCCCGCGGCCGCCTCGGCCGGGCGGATCCAGACCATACGGTCCGCCTCCGTCGACGCGTTGCGGGTCCGCTGCCCCTCGGGCAGGGCGGCCACGAAGAACCAGGTGTCGTAGCGCCGCGGCTCGAACTCCGGCGTGATCCACCGCGCCCAGGCGCCGAGCAGGTCCGAGCGCAGCACCAGGCCGCGCCGGTCCAGGAAGTCCGCGAAGGACAGCTCCCGGTCCACCAGCGCCTGCCGGTCCGCCTCCCAGTCGTCGCCCGTCGTGTCGCCGACGACCGTGTCCTCGGTGCTGCCGGCGAGCAGGACCCCCGCCTCCTCGTACGTCTCCCGTACCGCCGCGCACACGATGGCCTGTGCCGATGCGCGGTCGGTGCCCAGGCGGTCCGCCCAGCTCTCGAGCGAGGGGCCCGCCCAGCGCACCGGCCGGTCGTCCCGCGGGTCCACGCCGCCACCGGGATAGGCGTACGCACCTCCGGCGAAGGCCATGGAGGTACGGCGGCGCAGCATGTGGACGACGGCACCGTCCGCTGTGTCGCGCAGCAGCATCACGGTCGCGGCCCGCTTGGGGGCGACGACGGCGAGCGTGCCGTCGGCGAGGGCACGGATCCGGTCGGGCCATTCCGGCGGGTACCACTGACCATTGGACATGGCGGGAGCCTATGCGCTCTCGCGCCGATGTTCGAGGGGTGGCCAGGTCACCGGCCGCCCGGATCCACGCGACCTGGCGTGCCGGCAGGCCCGGACCCACCGGAGACGGATGCGCCCGCGCCCCCTGGACATGCGTCTTGTGCCCGACCGGACAGAGCCCCGATGAGCGTGATCACATCAAACCGCCCTGCGGGGGTTCCCGGCGGCACGCACAAGGCCCCGCACCCACCGCGAGCGGCAGGCCACGGGGCCGTACGGACTGACCGGTGGTTCGGTCCAGGACTCACCCAGGGGCTCAGTCCTGGACGAGCTCCACCTGGATCTCGATCTCGACCGGCGCGTCCAGCGGCAGCACCGCGACGCCCACCGCGCTGCGGGCGTGCACGCCCTTGTCGCCGAGCACTTCGCCCAGCAGTTCGCTCGCGCCGTTGATGACACCGGGCTGGCCGATGAAGTCCGGGGCGGACGCGACGAATCCGACCACCTTCACGACCCGGGCGATCCGGTCCAGGTCGCCGACGACCGACTTCACGGCGGCCAGCGCGTTCAGCGCGCAGGTACGGGCCAGTTGCTTGGCCTCGTCCGCGGTGACCTCGGCGCCCACCTTGCCGGTGACCGGAAGCTTGCCCTCCACCATCGGGAGCTGGCCCGCGGTGTAGACGTACGCACCCGACACCACGGCCGGCTGGTAGGCGGCCAGCGGCGGCACGACCTCCGGCAGCGTCAGCCCGAGCTCGGCGAGCTTGCGGTCGATGACGCCGCTCACGAGGTCTTCTCCCGCTTCAGATAGGCCACCAGCTGCTCGGGGTTGTTCGGCCCGGGAACGACCTGGACGAGCTCCCAGCCGTCCTCGCCCCAGGTGTCCAGAATCTGCTTGGTCGCGTGCACGAGAAGGGGCACGGTCGCGTATTCCCACTTGGTCATGGAGCCGACTGTAGCCGCACCCGTGTGCCGTCCCGTGACGCAGCCCGCAGGCAGCCTCGTGCGTAGGACGCCGGGCGACTGGTTAGGCTCGAATACGTGAGCAGGCTCCAGGTCGTCAGCGGCAAGGGCGGTACCGGTAAGACCACGGTGGCCGCGGCCCTCGCGCTCGCCCTCGCGACCGAGGGAAAGCGCACCCTCCTCGTGGAGGTCGAGGGAAGGCAGGGCATCGCCCAACTCTTCGAGACGGAAGCCCTTCCGTACGAGGAACGAAAGATCGCCGTCGCCTCGGGCGGCGGCGAGGTGTACGCGCTGGCCATCGACGCCGAGCGTGCGCTTCTCGACTACCTCCAGATGTTCTACAAGCTCGGCGGCGCGGGCCGCGCGCTCAAGAAGCTCGGCGCGATCGACTTCGCGACGACCATCGCGCCGGGCGTGCGCGACGTGCTGCTGACGGGCAAGGCCTGCGAGGCCGTACGCCGCCGGGACAGGCAGGGTCGTTACGTCTACGACTACGTGGTGATGGACGCGCCGCCGACCGGCCGCATCACCCGTTTCCTGAACGTCAACGACGAAGTCGCCGGCCTGGCCAGGATCGGCCCGATACACAATCAGGCCCAGGCGGTGATGCGCGTCCTCAAGTCCGCCGAGACCGCGGTGCATCTGGTCACCCTGCTCGAGGAGATGCCGGTCCAGGAGACCGCCGACGGTGTCGCCGAACTGCGCGGCGCCGCCCTCCCCGTCGGCAATGTGATCGTGAACATGGTGCGGCCCCACCTCCTCGACGAGGAGACGGTACGCGACGCGTCGAACGGCCGGCGCGAGTCCATCACCAAGGCGCTCACGGCGGCAGGCATCGGCGGCGCCGCGAAGCTGGTCACCCCGCTCCTGGAGCAGGCGGCCGAGCACGCCCAGCGCGTCGAGCTCGAACGCGAACAGCGCAGGACGCTGAACGCACTGGATCTGCCGGCGTACGAACTCCCCCTGCTCAGCGAGGGAATCGATCTGGCGGGCCTGTACGGACTGGCGAAGGAACTGCGAAAGCAAGGTGCCGGCTCATGACCCTGGACGCATCGGCCCCGCTCGAGGTCGATCCGCTCATCGACGATCCGGCCACCCGCATCATCGTGTGCTGCGGTGCCGGAGGTGTCGGCAAGACGACGACCGCGGCGGCCCTCGGGGTACGGGCGGCGGAGCGCGGCCGCAAGGTGGTCGTGCTCACCATCGACCCGGCCCGCCGGCTCGCGCAGTCCATGGGCATCGATTCGCTCGACAACACCCCGCGCAGGGTCAAGGGCATCGAGGACAGGGCAGGGGCATCTCCCGGCGAATCGAGCGAGGGCGGTGGGCAGCGGACGGGAGAACTGCACGCCATGATGCTCGACATGAAACGCACCTTCGACGAGATCGTCGAGGCGCACGCGGACCCGGAGCGGGCCCGCGCGATTCTGGGGAACCCCTTCTACCAGTCCCTGTCGGCCGGTTTCGCGGGCACGCAGGAGTACATGGCGATGGAGAAGCTGGGGCAGCTGCGCGCCAGGGACGAGTGGGACCTGATCATCGTCGACACCCCGCCGTCCCGCTCGGCACTGGACTTCCTGGACGCGCCGAAGCGCCTCGGGTCCTTCCTGGACGGGAAGTTCATCAAGCTGCTGATGGCCCCGGCGAAGATGGGCGGCCGGGCGGGGATGAAGTTCCTCAACGTCGGCATGTCGATGATGACCGGGACGCTCGGCAAGCTGCTCGGCGGTCAGCTCCTGCGTGATGTGCAGACGTTCGTGGCAGCCATGGACACCATGTTCGGCGGGTTCCGTACCCGCGCGGACGCCACGTACCGGCTGCTGCAGGCGCCCGGCACCGCGTTCGTGGTGGTCGCGGCCCCGGAGCGGGATGCGCTGCGAGAGGCGGCGTACTTCGTGCAGCGGCTCGCGGCGGAGAACATGCCGCTCGCCGGTCTGGTGCTCAACCGGGTGCACGGCAGCGGAGCCTCAAAGCTCTCCGCCGAGCGGGCACTTGCCGCCGCGGAAAATCTTGACGAGGCCGGCATTGTGGATCAAACGTCCGGGAAGACTGGTGTTCGTGACGCCACGGCCGCCTCTCCCTCTCCCGGATCCCCGGCCGCGCATCACACCCCCGGCACTGACCCAGCCCCCGAATCGCACGCCGAAGCAGACCCTGAAGCGCAGTTGACGGACGATCAGCAGATGACGCACGACCAGCAGACCTCGCAGCAACTGACCGCGGGCCTGTTGCGTCTGCATGCCGAAAGGATGCAGGTGCTCGCGCGCGAGCAGCGCACGCGTGACCGCTTCACCGCCCTCCACCCCGAGGTGGCCGTCGCCGAAGTGGCCGCTCTGCCCGGCGATGTTCATGATCTTGCGGGGCTCCGGGCCATCGGCGACCGGCTCGCGACCGGGGGGCGTACACCGGTCGGAGCCGTGTAGAGGCGGCTCGGAACGGCGTCGGCAGCGCGGGCGACCGGAGCTGCGTGGGCATGGATTCTGCCCCGCGGGGCCGGCCCCGCGGGGTCACACCGGACGGCGATCCACCTGGCGGCTCGGGCCTGAAGCGACCCGGGGAGCCGCCCGGGGCTATCCGACCGCGGCGTACGTCTCGTAGGTCTCGTCGTCGTCGAGACCCACCGGCAGAATGCCCGCGCTGCGTTCGTACTCGGTCCGCGCGGTTTCGAGCAGTCTGCGCCAGGAGGTGACCGTGGGGCGCCTGCGCAGCAGTGCGCGCCGTTCCCGCTCGGTCATGCCTCCCCAGACTCCGAACTCGACGCGATTGTCGAGCGCATCGGCCAGGCACTCGGTCCGCACCGGACACCCGGTGCACACCGCCTTGGCCCTGTTCTGTGCAGCCCCTTGTACGAACAGTTCATCCGGATCGGTAGTGCGGCAGGCTGCCTGCGCACTCCAGTCGGTTACCCAGCCCATGCCGGCGCCGTCCTCTCCCGAATCGAGGCTCCCCCACGGCGGCAGCGGCATATTCACCGCTGCCAGTTGAGGACGTTACGGAAGGTGGGGACGGCGCAACACCCCCGTGGGGCCCAATCTTGAATGGCCCGAACGGACTATGCGTACGCGGCAGATCACCCAGGGGAGTGACCTGAGGGCATACGTAGCAATCCCGGCAAATCGGGATACTTCAGTTGGGTCACATCGGACGCCGAATGACACAAACGGCGGATTCGGACACAACTCCACCGGATTCGGGTACAGCGGAAGTTGTCTCAGGTACTTGATGCGAAACCGCACTGCTGTGACAGTTGGGAGCAGCTTAGGCCAAGGCATATACGCGTGTCCGGCGAATGAGAACGTAGGCTGCCCTCATGGCAAACAAGCGCGCGGGCGGAGGTCTGACCGGGACCCAGCAGGCCGCCAAGTTCCTCGGTGTCAGTGTGCTCTCAGGAGCGGTGCTGGCCGGCATCGCGCTGCCCGCCATCGGCGCGCTGGGACTCGCGGCCAAGGGAACGGTCGAGGGATTCGACGAGATCCCCGCCAACCTCAAGACTCCGCCGCTGAGTCAGCGCACCACCATCCTCGACTCCCAGGGCGGGCAGATCGCCACGGTCTACTCCCGCGACCGTACGGTCGTGCCGCTCAAGGACATCTCGCCGTACATGCAGAAGGCGATCGTCGCCATCGAGGACTCCCGCTTCTACGAGCACGGAGCGGTCGACCTCAAGGGTGTGCTGCGCGCGGTCAACAAGAACGCGCAGACGGGCGGCGTGACCGAGGGCGCCTCCACGCTCACCCAGCAGTACGTGAAGAACGTCTTCGTCGAGGAGGCCGGAGACGACCCGGACAAGGTCGCCCAGGCCACCCAGCAGACCATCGGCCGCAAGATCCGCGAGCTCAAGTACGCGATCCAGGTCGAGGAGGAGCTGGGCAAGAAGAAGATCCTGGAGAACTACCTCAACATCACCTTCTTCGGCCAGCAGGCCTACGGCATCGAGGCGGCGTCCCACCGCTACTTCTCCAAGTCGGCCAAGGACCTCAAGCTGGAGGAGGCCGCCCTGCTGGCCGGCATCGTCCAGTCGCCGAGCCGCTACGACCCGGTCAACGACACGGAAGAGGCCGTCAAGCGCCGCAACACGGTGCTTCAGCGCATGGCCGACACCCGTGACGTCTCCCAGGAGGAGGCGGACCGGGCCAAGGAAGCCCCGATCAAGCTGAAGGTCAGCAAGCCGAAGAACGGCTGCATCACCGCCGTCAGCGGTGCCGGCTTCTTCTGCGACTACGTGCGCAAGACGATCCTCTCCGACCCCGCCTTCGGGAAGACGGAGGAGGAGCGCCAGAAACTGTGGAACCTCGGCGGTCTGACCATCAGGACCACGCTCGACCCGCGGGCGCAGAAGGCCGCCAACGAGGCAGCCACCTCCAAGGTCAACAAGGACGACAAGGTCGCGGCGTCCGTGGTGCAGGTTCAGCCCGGCAGCGGCAAGATCCTGTCGATGGGCCAGTCCCGCCCGTACGGCCTGGACCAGAAGCGGCACGAGACCGTGCTGAATCTGGCCGTCGACAACAAGATGGGCGGCACCACCTACGGCTTCCAGGTCGGCTCGACGTTCAAGCCGATCACCGCCGCAGCGGCGCTGGAGAAGGGCCTCAGCCCGGCCCAGACCTTCGCCACGCCCTGGAAGATCACCCTGCCGATGAACTCGTTCACCAACTGCTCGGGGTCCCCCGCCGGTAGCGGCACCTGGCCCGTGCAGAACGAGCTGCAGTCGGAGGCCGGCAGCTGGGACATGACCAGCGCGCTCGGGAAGTCCATCAACACCTACTTCGCATCACTGGAGCAGATGGCCGGGCTGTGCGAGACGGTCGAGATGGCGAAGAAGATGGGCTACAAGACGGGCGACGGCAAGAAGATCGGCGAGGACCCGTCGATCACCCTGGGCGCCGAGGAGAGCACGCCGCTCTCCATGGCCGCCACCTACGCCACGTTCGCCAACCGCGGCACCTACTGCTCGCCCGTCGCCATCGAGTCCATCGCGGACCCGAACGGCAAGAGCCTGCCGGTGCCGAAGACCTCGTGCTCGCAGGCGATGAGCGAGCAGACCGCGGACACCATCAACCAGATGCTCAAGGGCGTGGTCGAGGACGGCACCGGCACGGCGGCCGGTCTGAGTGACCGCGACAACGCGGGCAAGACCGGCACCACGAACGACCGCAAGGACGCCTGGTTCGTCGGGTACACGCCCAACCTCTCCACCGCCGTGTGGGTGGGTGACGACATCGGCGAGAAGACCTCGATGTTCCGGATCACCATCGGTGGCCAGTACTACGACAAGGTCTGCGGCGGCTGCCTGCCCGGCCCGATCTGGAAGATCGCGATGTCGGGGGCGCTCGACGCCTCCGAGACCCCGAGCTTCAACCCGGTCTCGGTGCCCCGTGGCGAGGAGAAGGAAGACAAGGAAGACAGGGACAGGGACAGAGACCGGGACGACAGGGAGAAGCCCGGCGATCCCGGTCCCGGCGGGCAGACGCCCTGGCCCGGTGTCTCGATCCCTCCGGACCTGATCGGCGGCGGGAACAACCGCGGCCAGACGAACGGCGGCCCGGCGAACGGCGGCGCGACGGCCACCCCTTGGCCGTGACGGTGAGGTAGTGCGCGCCGCAGCGCGGGTGCGGGAACGACGGAGCGGGCCCGGTCCGAGATCTCGGACCGGGCCCGCTCCGTATCAGTCTCCGCGTGAGCAGTCTCCGCGTGAGCCGTCTTCGGGCCTCAGCCCGCGAGCAGCTGCTTCACCACGGCGGCGACCCGGCCGCCCTCGGCGCGGCCCGCCACCTTCGGGTTCACGATCTTCATGACGGCGCCCATGGCCCGCGGCCCCTCGGCGCCGGCCGCCTTGGCCTCCTCGACGGCCTGGGCCACGATCTGGTGGAGCTCGTCGTCCGTCAGCTGCTGCGGCAGGTAGGTGTCGAGGATGACGCCCTCCGCCTTCTCCCGCTCGGCCTGCTCGGTCCGACCGCCCTGGGCGAACGCATCGGCGGCCTCGCGGCGCTTCTTCGCCTCCTTGGCGATCACCTTCTGCACCTCGTCGTCGGAGAGCTCGCGGGCGGTCTTGCCCGAGACCTCCTCCTTCGTGATCGCGGCGAGGGTCAGCCGGAGCGTGGAGGAGCGCAGTTCGTCGCGCGCCCTGATCGCCTCGGTGAGGTCTTCCTGCAGCTTGGACTTGAGCGTTGTCATGACTTCTTCATAGCCTTTTCTCATGGACCCGGTCAACGAGTATTCGCAGGTCAACAATTACTCGGAACGGCTCCGCAGGCCGGCCCGGATTGCCGGGTCTCAGCGAGACAAGCGCAGTCGTACCGACTGGACAGGGGAACCGCGGCGGCGATCTACTGCCGGATGTCGCACGTGAACGACGACGATCAAACCGGTGTCGGCCGACAAGAGCGTATCTGCACTGACATCGCGCAGCGGCTCGGTGTGACGGTCGATCAGCGCCTGGTCTTCGTGGACAAGACCGGTCGGCGTGGCAGCGCAACAGGCAGCGGAAGGGGTGCAACGCCCTGCTCGATGCCGCGCGGTCCGAAGACATCCGCCACCCTGCACGGCCAGGCGAACCAACGGGATCTTGCCGACCCCGACGACCGGTTCTTTCTGCGCATCGAGGATGCGCACGCTTGCAGGTCCAGCGACGACACCTCCCGACGACTCAAAGACGCACTGACCGACCGCGCCCAGGACGGCAAGCCGCACACCCGCAAGCGGCGGTACGGCTACGACAGGAGCGGCACAGCCATCATTGCCGCAGAGGCCGAGATCGTGCGCGAGATTTTCTCCCGGCACCTCGACGGCGAGACGACCACAGCCATAGCCGTGGACCTCGATCGGCGCGAGGAACCCACCGCACTCGCATGAACGCCGTCCTGCGGTTCCTGCTCAACGCCGTGATCATCGACGAACCGGGCACGAAGGGCAGGTACTTCGGCTTCGGGCGGGTGGACATCATCGAGGCGCGCTGCCTCAAAAGAGGACTGCTGCACATATCGGATGAAAGACAGGTAAGCATGACCTTCCTGGATGAGGGGCGCGTCTGGTGAAACCATGCCTATAGGTATGCAGCCGCCGGTGCGGCGCCTCTCTGTGCCACCCGGCCAGGAACGTGGGAGGCGAACCATGCAGGGCGACCCCGAAATCTTGGAGTTCCTCAACGAGCAGCTGACCGCCGAGCTGACCGCGATCAATCAGTACTTCCTGCACGCCAAGATGCAGGAGAGCTTCGGCTGGACCAGGCTTGCAGCGCACACCCGGCACGAGTCGTTCGACGAGATGAAGCACGCCGAGATCCTGACCGACCGGATTCTCCTGCTGGACGGCCTGCCGAACTACCAGCGGCTCTTCCATGTGCGGGTGGGCCAGGCAGTGACCGAGATGCTCCAGGCGGACCGCGAGGTCGAGGTCGAAGCGATCGACCGCCTCAAGCGCGGCGTCGAGGTCATGCGGGCCAAGGGTGACATCACCTCGGCGAACCTCTTCGAGTCGATTCTCGCCGACGAGGAAGACCACATCGACTACCTCGACACCCAGCTGGACCTGATCGAGAAACTGGGCGAGCCGCTCTACCTCGCCCAGTTGATCGAGCAGCCGGAGGGCTGACTCGCCGCGCCCCCGACCTGCGCAGGGCAGCCCGGGTACGTCCACTCGCGAGTGCCGGCCGCACGTCTCGGTGCCATGTCGCAGGTGCGCCCTCCAAGACCCCGTAGCTCTGCGCGCCCTTGCCGCTCGGGTCGGACCAGCGGTGACACCACCCGGTCAACCGGCAAATCTCGCACATCCCCTTTGTCTTAGGTTAGCCTGACTTAAGCGAGGTTAGCCTGACCTAACATCGGTCGGGTCGCCCGCCTGAAGACCGGCCCGCCGGCAACGGAGGAGTGGGGATGGTACGTACGCCCGGTATGAGGGTGAGGCTCGTGCTGGCGTCGGCGAGCGTCGGTCTGCTGGCCCTGGGCACCGCGGGATGCGGCGAGGAAGCCGACGGGAGCGAGCAGCCGACGGCCACCCCGCGCGCCGACAAGAAGATCACCGTGTACAGCGGGCGGAGCGAGGAACTCGTCAAGCCGGTGATCGAGGACTTCGAGAAGGCCAGCGGTATCACTGTCGACGTGCGGTACGGCGAGACCGCGCAAATGGCCGCCCAACTGCAGGAAGAGGGCGGCCGGAGCCCGGCGGACGTCTTTCTGGCGCAGGACGCCGGGGCACTGGGAGCCGTGACCGAGCACGGGCTGTTCGCGACGCTGCCCGACCAGGTCCTGGACAAGGTGCCATCGGCCTACCGGGCCGAGGGCGGGCAGTGGGTCGGGGTGACCGGCCGCGCGCGCGTGATGGTCTACAACGTGGACGAGGTTCCCCGGGCCGACCTGCCGAAGTCGGTGTTCGAGGTGACCGAGCCCGAATGGAAGGGCAAGGTCGGCATCGCGCCGACCAACGGCTCGTTCCAGGCCTTCATCACCGCGATGCGAGTGAAGTACGGCGACGAGAGGACACAGGACTTCCTCGACGGACTGAAGGCCAACGACGCGCAGATCAGGGAAGGAAACGCGCCGATCGTCGCCGATGTCGACAAGGGCACGCTCGCCGCCGGGCTGGTCAACCACTACTACGTGTACGAGCTGGCCAAGGAAAAGGGCACCAGCGTCGATGACCTCAAGGCGCAGAACCACTTCTTCCCCGACAAAGACATCGGCTCCCTGGTCAATGTCTCCGGGGTCGGCGTGCTGAAGAAGGCCGGCGACGACCCCGACGCGCGGGAATTCGTCGACTACCTGCTGGGCACCGGGGCGCAGACCTACTTCGCGGAAGAGACCTACGAGTATCCGCTGGTGGCCGGCGTCGACACCGCACCCGGCCTGCCCGAACTGTCCTCCCTCGCGGCGCCGGACATCGACCTCGACGATCTCGCCGATCTGGAGACCACGATCAAAATGATCAAGGATTCGGGGCTGGCCTGAGTACCACGCCGACCCTCGCCCTCCGTGGGGTGCGGCGGCTCGTGCCGCGCCCGGCGCTGGCAGTCGCTGCGTCCCTCGCGGCAGGCGTCGCCCTCATCCCCCTGGCCTACCTGGGCGCTCGAGTCGGCCAAGCGGGCTGGGACCGGATCGCCGACGAACTGTTCACGGCACGCACGGCGGAACTCGCCGCCCGGAGCATGGCGCTGGCGGCCGTGGTCACCGCAGGATGCACGGTGGTCGGCGTGGCCTCGGCGTTCCTCGTCACCCGGACCGACCTGCCCGGGCGACGGCTCTTCGGGGTGCTCGCCACCCTGCCACTCGCCGTGCCCACCTATGTCGCCGGGTTCGCCTGGGTCTCCACGGTCAGTGGATTCGAGGGTTTCTGGCCGGCCGCGCTGGTACTGACGCTGTGCTCGTACCCGTACGTCTACCTGCCCGTCGCGGCCGCGCTGTCGGGCGCGGACCCGGCGCAGGAAGAGGTCGCGCGGTCGCTCGGGCGCGGGCCGTGGCGCACGTTCACCGGCGTGACCATGCGTCAGGTGCGGCCGGCGATCACGGCGGGTGCGCTGCTCGTCGCTCTCTACGTGCTCTCCGACTTCGGTGCCGTATCCCTGGTACGGGTGGACGTCCTCACGCGGGCCGTCTTCGCCTCGATCACCCTGGGATACGACCGCACCGGCGCGCTGGTCCTCGCCACCGCTCTGTGTGCGCTCACCGCGCTCATCCTGATGGGCGAGCAGCTGACCCGGCGCCACGGGGCCCGCTATGCGCGGCTCGGCGGCGGAGGGGGACGGCCCCCCGTGCAGCTGCGGCTGGGGCGGTTGCGTTGGACTGCCGTGCTGGGGCTCACCGGCGTGGCGGCACTGGCGCTGGGGGTCCCGGCGGCAAGCCTGCTGCGGTGGTCCGGTGAGGGCGTCTCGCGGCCCGGATCGACGGGCGGGATCGCCGCAGCGGCGGGCAACTCGCTGTGGTTCGCCCTGGCCGGCGCGGGCCTGACCATGCTGCTGGCGCTGCCACTGGGGCTGCTGACCGCCCGCGCGCCCGGGCTGGTCGCCGTCGCCCTGGACCGTCTGGCCTATGTGTCGCACGCACTGCCGGGCGTCGTCATCGGGCTTTCGCTCGTCTTCTTCGGGATCAACGTGGTGTACCCGCTCTACCAGAGCGTGTGGCTCCTCGCGCTGGCGTACGCGGCACTCTTCCTGCCGCTCGCGGTCGCCGCGGTCGGCAGTGCCGCAGTGCAGGCACCGCCCGCCCTGGAGGAGGTGGCCCGCTCGCTCGGCCGCCGCCGGTTGTACGTACTGCGCACGGTGACCATGCCGCTGGCCGCACCGGGCATCGGCGCCGGGCTGGTCCTGGTCTTCCTCACCTGCATGAAGGAGCTGCCCGCCACGCTGCTGCTGCGCCCGACCGGAATGGACACACTCGCCACCGAGCTGTGGACCCGGACGTCGGTCGCCGCGTACGCCGCAGCCGCGCCCTACGCGGCCCTGCTGGTGCTCGTCTCCGCCGTACCCGCCTGGTGGTTGTCGGCGCGCACCGGCGTCCTCACCCGGGGAGGAGGCAGCTGACATGGCGGAGCTGCGTATGGTCGACGTCCGCAAAGCCTATGGACGCGTCCACGCGCTGACCGGTGTGAACCTCACCGTGCGCTCCGGAATGCTGATCGCCGTGCTCGGCCCCTCCGGCTCGGGCAAGACGACCCTGCTGCGCTGCATCGCCGGCTTCGAGACATTGGACGTGGGCGAGATCCACGTCGGAGGCCACCGTGTCGCCGCCCCGGACGCTGCGACTCCGCCCGAGCGGCGGCGGATCGCGGTGGTCCCCCAGGAGGGTGCCCTCTTCCCGCATCTGTCCGTCCGCGACAACGTGGCCTACGGACTCGACCGGGCCGCCCGGCGCGCCGGGCGGGCCGACGCCGTGCTGAACCTCGTGGGCCTGGCCGGCCTCCAGGACCGGATGCCGCACCGCCTCTCCGGCGGTCAGCAGCAGCGCGTCGCCGTCGCCCGCGCACTCGCGCCACGGCCACGGGTCGTGCTGCTCGACGAGCCGTTCAACGCGCTCGACGCCGGGCTCCGGGCCGAACTGCGCCAGGACGTGTGGCAGGCGCTGCGCGCCGACGGCGCCACAGCGGTCCTGGTCACGCATGACCAGGCGGAAGCCTTGTCGATGGCCGACGAGGTCGCTGTCATGCGGGACGGCCGGATCGTCCAGAGCGGACCACCGGAGCTCGTCTACGGCTCACCGGTGGACCCGTGGGTGGCCGGCTTTGTCGGTGAGGCTGTGTGGCTGCCCGCCACGGTGGACGGATCCCGGGCCCGCACCCCGCTGGGCACGGTACCGGTGACGTTGGTCGCCGGCGGTCCGGCCGTCGGCCCGATGCGCGTACTGCTGCGCCCCGAGCAGATCACTCTCGCCCCGCCTGGGGTTCCCGGCACGGTCACCGCGACGGTCGTACAACGCGACTTCTACGGCCACGACGCGATGCTCGGCATGCGGCTCGGCGACGGCACCCCGGTGGCCGCCCGGATCTTCGACCCGGCCACGGTCCCGCCCGCCGTCGGCGACGAGGTCGGCGTGCGCGTCCGCGGCACCGCCCGCGCCTTTCCGGCCCGCAACTGCCATGACCGGTCCTGGCAATCCGGGCGGCCTTCGGCCGAATGAGTCACCGAACTCGACGATGTGCGCAACAGATACCCGCGCCGCCGGGGCGGTCATGACGGAACTCCTGCACCGACTCGCGCGTCCATGGCGCGGACAGCGCGGCCGCCTGGTGCCCCGCACTGCTCCCGCGGCGCGCGCCAGACCCCGGATGCCTGCGAACTTCCGTAGGGCTGCCGCCCGCGACAGGACCGCCGGGGTGCTCCGGGCAGACACAACGTCACTTCCGTGAAGACCAGCGCCTCCTGTGGGTGATCGTCGCGAGAAGCACGGCGGCGACGAGGACGGTCGTGCGGCCCAGCGAGTCAGGTGCGGCAGGCAGCGCGCCCGCGTGTTTCCGGGTGCGCGGGGGTGTGATGAACGGCGTACGGACAACGCCCTGACCACGTACGGCTCTGCCGGATCCGCATTTGGTAAGGCGGCGGACATACATCGGCCGCCGTACGGCGACGGCCGCGTCGCCTCCCGGTCATCGCCCGTTGACAGCCTGCGCAGATGCCGTCCATCCGCCTCCGTCTGCCGGTCGAGCCCCGCCACTGCCAACTGGTGGGACTGGTGGGCTCCGCGGCACTCGCCGCGGGCGGCGCGAGCGCCGGAGCGCTGCCGGTGCGGGAGGTGCTCGACCCGGGCTCGGGGCGCGCGGCGCTGGGCCTGGTCGGCGTGTACTTCGGACTCGTACTCCTGATAGCGGCCTGGTGGATGCTGGGCCGGGCGGTGCGCGGCCCGCGCCCCCCGTCCCCCCGCACCCTGCTGCTGACCCTCGCCCTGTGGGCGGCCCCGCTCGTGGTGGCCCCGCCGCTGTTCAGCCGGGACGTGTACAGCTATGTCGCGCAGGGCGCCATGGTCGACGCCCAGCTCGATGTGTACGCGTACGGGCCCTCCCGTCTCGGCGGCCCGCTCACCGCCGAGGTCGCGCCGCTGTGGCGGGACACCCCGACGCCGTACGGCCCGGTCTTTCTCGCCTGCGCGTCCGCCGTTGCGGGTGTCACCAGGGCGCAGATGTCCACGGGCGTGTTCGGCATGCGGCTTGTCGCACTGCTCGGACTGGGTCTGATGGCCGCCGCACTGCCCCGGCTGGCCCGGCACTGCGGGGCCGACCCGGCGGCGGCACTGTGGCTCGGGGCGCTGAATCCGCTCGTACTGCTGCATCTGGTGGCCGGCGCGCACAACGACGCGGTCATGCTCGGGTTGCTGGGCACCGGCCTGGTGGCCGCACTGGGCGGGCGGCCGGTGCCCGCCACCGTGCTGGTCACCCTCGCGGCGCTGGTGAAGGCGCCGGCGGCGCTGGGGCTGGTGGCGGTGGCGCTGATCTGGGCCCGGAGCATCGGCACCGCGGGCGTACCCGCATCCTGGCCGCGCACAACGCCGGGATCTGCGCGAGACCGGCGTAGCGCGCTGAGCGGCCCGCCGCTGCGCACGCTGTCGGCCCGGCGCCTGCTGCGGCTTCTGCGACTTCTACTTCTACGGCTTGCACCGCTGCGGCCCGTTCGGGCCTCGCGGATGCCGCCGGCGCCGACGACTCTGCGAACGCCCCGGACCCTGCTGACGCTGCGGGCCCGCTTCCCTCGGCTGACGGCCGGCCTCGCCGTCCTCGGCGTGTGCGCCGCCACCACCACGGCCACGACCGCCCTCACCGGCACGGGATACGGCTGGCTGTCCGCCCTCGACACCCCCGTATCGCCCGGGAACTGGTCCCTCACCAGCACCCTCGGCCGGATGACCACCACCCTCCTGAAGGACGCGGGCAGCGCACTTGCTCCCCTGGCCGCGCCCACCTGGCATCTGCTCGGTCTCGCCGCCACCGCGCTCGCGACCCTGCTCGCGTGGCGCAGGCACCACGCGCTGCGCCCCGTGTACGCGCTCGGCCTGAGCCTGACGGCGGTGGCGCTCCTCGGACCCGCGATCCGTCCCTGGTACGTGCTGTGGGGGCTGTTCCTGATAGCCGCAGCAGGACCGGTCCGTTCCGTACGCCGCTCTGCCGCCGCGGCCAGCGGCGTACTCGCCCTCGCCGTGCTGCCCAGTGGATTCGCCCCGGACGGGGCGCAGTTGACGCAGGCCGTATCGGGCGGGCTGCTCGCCGTGGCAGCGCTGTGGTGCGCCCACCGGATCGTCCGACGCTCCTCACGCCGCCCCCTTGGGAGTACCGCATGACCCAGCCACCCCCGACGACGCTGCGGCCCCTCGCCCAGCTCGCCCGGCGAGGACCGACGACCACGCGCGGGCGCGTGCTCACGGTGGCGGGGCTGGCGACGGTGGTCGGCGTGTTCCTCGCGACGGTGCCGCTGCACCGGGACTGGTTCGACCTGGGCGTCTACTACGGGACGGTCGACCACTGGAGCCGGACCGGCCGTATCTACGACTACCTCGTGCCCGGCACGCACTACGGCTTCACGTATCCGCCGTTCGCCGCTGTGGCCATGCTTCCGATGACGCTGGTCGACTGGCCCAGCGCGGTCGCGATCAGTGTGCTGCTCAACGCAGGTGCGGCGGCGGCGATTCTGCACTGGTCGGCGGGGGCGACGCTGCGCAGGCACAGCAGGCACAGGTGGTTCGCGTTCGCCGTCGCGGGCTGTCTGCTCGCCCTGCTCGAACCGGTCCGCGACACCATCAGCTTCGGCCAGGTGAATCTGCTGCTGCTGGTGCTCGTACTCGCGGACGCCAGGCTGCTCTCGACCAGCCACGCACGATTCGCCCGGTACACCCGGTATGCGGGCATCGGTATCGGCCTTGCCGCCGCGATCAAACTCACCCCGGCGATCTTCATCGGCTATCTGCTTCTCACCCGCCGCACCCGCGCCGCCGTCACCGCCACGGTCACCGCGGTCGCCGCCACACTGTTCGCCCTGTGGGCGGCGCCGGACGCCTCCCGTATCTACTGGACCGAGGCGATGTGGAACACCGACCGCGTCGGGTCGCTCGCCTATGTCTCCAACCAGTCCTGGCAGGGCGTCCTGGCCCGCATCACCGAGCCCGCCGCCCCGAGCCGTGCGGTGTGGGCGATCGGCGTGATCGTGCTGCTGTGCGCCTGGGCGTGGCGGGCCCGCGGGGCGGTGGCGGCAGGCAACGACGCGGCCGGGTTCGCGCTGACAGGCATCACCGCATGCCTGATCAGCCCGGTCACCTGGGTGCACCACCTGGTCTGGCTGGTCCCGGCCCTCGCCATCCTCGTCGACGCGGGCCTGCGCTCGGCGGCCGGCTCCCCGGCCCGCCGCCGGCTGCTGCGGTGGAGCGTCACCCTCTATGTGGTGCTGTGCAGCAGTGTGGTGTGGCTGTGGAGCAAGGACTCGTCCGGCATCGAGGGTTTTGTGGGCGGCAACACATACGTATGGATCTCGCTCGGCCTGCTGCTCACTCTGCCGGTGCTGCCCTCGCCCGCGTCCGCAGCCGACGACGTCCCACCGGTCCACAGCCCCTGACAGGTCTGCAACGATGGGCGTATGCGCGCACGCTACGGGCTCCCCC
This sequence comes from Streptomyces sp. NBC_00390, assembly GCF_036057275.1. NCBI lineage: Bacteria > Bacillati > Actinomycetota > Actinomycetes > Kitasatosporales > Streptomycetaceae > Streptomyces > Streptomyces sp. NBC_00390. The sequence continues at coordinate 3,900,548 of NZ_CP107945.1, forward strand.
TGAAAATCACCGCAGGAATCACGGCAGTCGGCGCGGCCGGCATCGCCTACGCCGCCGGGATCGAGGCCCGGTCGTTCCGCCTGCGGCGCATCACCGTCCCCGTCCTGCCGCAGGGCATGCGACCGCTGCGCGTACTGCAGGTCTCCGACATCCACATGGTCTGCGGCCAGCGCAAGAAGCGCGCATGGCTCCAGTCGCTGGCGGGTCTGCGCCCGGACTTCGTCGTCAACACCGGCGACAACCTCTCCGACCCGGAGGGTGTGCCGGAGGTGCTGGACGCGCTCGGTCCGCTGATGGAGTACCCCGGCGTCTACGTCTTCGGGTCGAACGACTACTACGGCCCCAAGCTGCGCAACCCGGCCCGCTATCTCCTCGAGAAGGCCCAGGGCCGCCACGGCCTCAACGGCAACGCACCGGCGGTCGGTGTGGTGCACAACCCGTGGGAGGGGATGCGTGACGCGTTCGACGCGGCGGGCTGGACCGACCTGACGAACACACGCGGCCGGCTGAAGCTGGACGGCTACGAGATCGCCTTCACCGGCCTCGACGACCCGCACATCAGGCGCGACCGCTACGAGCAGGTCGCGGGCGGCCCCGAACAGGACGCCGACCTGTCGCTGGCCGTGGTCCACGCCCCGTATCTGCGCACGCTCGACGCCTTCACCGCGGACGGCTACCCGCTGATCCTGGCGGGCCACACCCACGGCGGCCAGCTCTGCATCCCCTTCTACGGCGCCCTGGTCACCAACTGCGACCTGGACACGGAACGTGTGAAGGGCCTGTCCACCCACTGGGCCGCCGGCAACGTGTCGTACCTCCACGTCTCGGCGGGCTGCGGCACGAACCGCTACACGCCGGTGCGTTTCGCCTGCCCACCGGAGGCAACCCTGCTGACGCTGACCCCCCGCGACTGAGCGGCCGTGACCGGCCGCTGGGCCTCGCAAAACCGGATTTCGTCTCCGGCCGCGGGTGGGCTAAAGTAATCGATGTCGCCGCGACAGCGGGGGCATCGGGGTGTAGCGCAGCTTGGCAGCGCGCTTCGTTCGGGACGAAGAGGTCGTGGGTTCAAATCCCGCCACCCCGACAGCTGAAACACCAGGTCAGGGCCGGTTTTCCTTCACGGGAAACCGGTCCTGACCCGTTCCTCGGGGCCTCCGCGCTTCCAGAAGACGCAGGGCACTGCTGCCCGGGTCAATCGATGGCGCCTCTGGTACGAGACCGAGCAGCTGTCCCTTCAGACCATCGCGAATCGAGAAGGGGTCAGTCCGGCCACCATTCGTCTCGCTCTGCTCAAAGAGGGCGTCACCTTGCGCGGTACCGGTAGCCGTCCACAGCGGCGCCGCGACTAGACCCGGACTTCGCAGGTTCGGGACTAGAGAGCATCGGCACCTCGGCCGGGCCCTCCTCGGGGGTGTGTCTCGTACATGCGGACCGCCACCAGCAGGCCGGAGGCGGCGGTGAGGGCGGCGATGGCCCAGATCGCGGTGGTCAGTCCGTAGACGTCGGCGAGGACGCCGGCGAGGAGGGCTCCGACGGCGAAGCCGCCGTCTCGCCACAGCCGGTAGACGCCGACGGCCCGGGCGCGCCAGGCGGGGTGGGCGACGTCGCCGATGACGGCGAGGAGGGTGGGATAGACGAGCGCGGTGCCGATGCCGAGGAGGACTTGGGCGGTGGCCCATACGCTGAACGTGGTGCCGGCGGCGACGAGGGCAATGGCGGCGGCTTGGAGCAGCATCCCGGCGGTGATGAGGTGTTTGCGGCCGATGTGGTCGGACCACCAGCCGGTGAGCATTTGGCCGGCGCCCCAGACGGCGGGGTAGAGGGCGGCGAGGATGCCGATCTGCGCGATGGACAGGCCATGGGTGGCGAAGAGGAGGGGGAAGATGCCCCAGGCGAGGGCGTCGTTGAGGTTGTTGACCATGCCGGCCTGGCTGGCGGCGGACAGGGCCTTGTCGCGCAGGCTGGTGAGCCGTGCGATCTGGCCGGTGGTCAGGTCACCGTCGTGGGCGCTGCCCGCCGGGGTGGTGTGGCGGGCGGCTTCGAAGCGGGCGTGGTCGCGGGTCTCGCGTACGGCGAGAGTGGACAGGCCCAAGGCCAGGACGACGTAGGCGGCTCCCAGGAGGAAGGGCTCGGGGCGAAGTCCCGCATGGTCGGCGATGGCGCCGGTGGCCATGGCGGTGGCGGCGACGGCCACGTAGCCGGCGGCTTCGTTGAAGCCCATGGCCAGACCGCGCCGTTCGGGGCCGACCAGGTCGATCTTCATGATGACGGTGGTCGACCAGGTCAAGCCTTGGTTGATGCCGAGCAGGACGTTGGCGGCGATGATCCAGCCCCAGGTTGGGCCCCAGGCGAGCATCGCCGGTACGGGCAGGGCGATCAGCCATCCGGCGATCAGGACCGGTTTGCGGCCGAAGCGGTCCGACCAGGTGCCGGCGAAGAAGTTGGTGACGGCCTTCGTCGCGCCGAACGCCACGATGTAGGTGAGGGCGGAGGTGTATGCGGAGAGGTGGAAGACGTCGTCGGCCAGCAGCGGCAGGACGGTGCGTTCCTGGCCGAGCATACCGCCGACCAGGGCGTTGATCAGGACGAGCAGGGTGAACTGAGCCAGGTTGGCCCGCAGTCCGAGGCGTATTGCGGGACGGGGCTCGCCGGTGGCGTGGGCGGTCACGCGGTCTCCTCCAGAAGACGGCCGGTGGCCTTGGACCAGTCGGCCGGCCCGCCGTCGAGGACAGCGAGATCCTTGTGGCCGGCGCGCTGCAGGAGGCTTGCAGCCGTCATGGCACGTTCACCGTGGCCGCACGCCACGACGGGGCGCCGGGGTGCCTCGGCGCTGCGTTCGGTGAGGTCGCCGAGTTCGATGTGCACCGCGCCGGGGATGTGTCCGGCGATGTGCTCGGCCCGCTGGCGGATGTCGAGCACGGGGCGCTCAACGATCTTGTCGGCGGTGAGCAGCTCGATGCGCTCCTGCGCCCTGTTGCCTGCGGTCCAGGCGGCCATGCCGCCATCGAGGTGTCCTGCCAGCCGTTCGTAGCCGATCTTCAGGGCCTGCCAGGTGAGTTCGGACAGGTCCTGGCCGGGGCGGGTGACGAAGACGAGCGGGGTTTCGTCGGGCAGCAGCCAGCCCAGCCAGGTGGCGAACTGGTCCCGCAAAGGGATGGAGACGGCACCGGGGATGTGGCCGGCGGCGAACTCTGCGACGGGGCGGACGTCGATGATCTGGGCGCCCTCGCCGATCAGGTGGCGCACCTGGTCTGGGGAGAGCGCGGCAAGAGTGGGGGCCGAGCGAAGGAGGGCGGGGCCGAGACGGTTCGCCTCACCCAGGCGGTCGAAGTAGGCGGGGTAGGAGCCGAGGCTGTCGAGCAGCTGCCGTACGAAGGTGTCTTCGTCCGGTGCGGCGAGCAGGGGGTTGGCCCGTTTCTGCGCGGCGATGGTGGTGGTGCGCTCGGCACCAGGCGGGGCGGAGCAGAAGGACCCGGCGCCGTGCGTCGGCCACACGGCTGTCGCGTCCGGCAGATCGGCCAAACGCCGCAGCGAGCGGTACTGGGCGCGGGCCAACTCCTCGGCGCGGTCGGCGCCGAGGAGGTCGGTGCGGGCGGCGGAGCCGACGATCAGGGAACCACCGGTGAAGACTCCAAGCTCGCGGGAGCCGTCCAGGAGGAGGAAGGACAGGTGCTCGTCGGTGTGGCCGGGGGTGGCCAGCGCCCGCAAGGTGAGGCCGCCCAGGTCGGTCTCGTCGCCATCGGCGAACGCGGTGTGTGCGAAGGCGCGGTTGCCGGCGGCGGAGGCAAGCACGGCGGCGCCGTCGTCGTGCGCGAGCTGCACGGCCCCGGAGAGGAAGTCGGCGTGCAGATGGGTGTCGGCGGCGTACGCGACCGTGAGGCCGCGCCGGTCGGCGGCCGCCCGCAGGGCGCGCAGGTCGCGGCTCGCGTCCACGGCCAGGGCCCGTCCGTCGCCGAGGTCGACGAGGTAGGCGCTGTTGCCCAGCCCCTCATCGACCAGCGGCATCAGGTGATCGTCGGCGAAGCCCATCAGGTCCTCCAGGTGTCACGGAAGGTGCAGGTCGCTCCAGCGCCCACCCTTAGCTACAATATTCCATGGAATGATGGAGGATGCCATGGGAGATCCTGCGCGCAAAGCCGCGCTGTACGACGCCTTCGCCCGGACCGGCAAGGCGTTGAGCAGTGGAAAGCGCCTGGAGCTGCTCGATCTGCTGGCGCAGGGCGAGCGTCCCGTCGACGCGCTCGCCAAGGCGGCCGGACTGAACCTGACCACCGTCTCGGCCCACCTGCAGACCCTCAAGCAGGCCGGGCTCGTGGCCACCCGCCGCGACGGCGTACGCATCCACTACCGCCTTGCCGGGGACGACGTCGCCACCCTTTACGCCCTGCTGCGCCAGGTCGCCCAGACCCATCAGGCCGGTGTCGAGCCCGCCCGTGCCGCCTACCTCGGCACCGACGACGCGGAGGAGGTCGACCGCGAAGAACTGCTGGCCCGCGCCGAGGCGGGGGAAGTCGTCGTCCTCGACGTCCGCCCGGCCGAGGAGTACGACGCCGGGCACATCCCCGGAGCCCTGTCCATCCCGCTCGATGAACTGGCCGAGCGGATCGCGGAGTTGCCGGACGGCGCCGAGGTGGTCGCCTACTGCCGCGGGGCCTACTGCGTCCTGGCCCACGACGCCGTGCGCCTGCTGCACGCCCACGGCCGCAAGGCGGTCCGGCTGACCGACGGGATGCTGGAGTGGCGACTGGCCGAGATGCCCGTCGACAGCGGGGCCGCAGCATGATCCCCGCGCAGCCCCGCTGCTGTTCGCCGGGGTTAGCGTCGGCACGGTTCGCCGATGCCGCGGTGTGGGCGAGCTGTGCCGTTCGGTTGCGGATTGTCGTGTCGTTTTCCTGTCAGGGATTCCGGTCGGGGTCGGATCGAGTAGTGCGGTGCGGTGTGCTGAGGAGGTTTTGATGTCGGGTGTTGCCGTCGCTGAGGTGCCGCGGGAGTCGGCTGCGGTCCCGCGCCGTAGGCGTGAGGGTTTGTGGTGGGTACGGGTACGGGCCCGCGTTGCCGCGGTGGCTGTGGTGCTGGCCGGCCTGGCCCTCCCGGTCGCGGCGGCCACGCCCGCAGCAGCCGCTCCCGGCACCTTCGCCTACGTCACCAACCAAAGCGCGAGCAGTGTGTCGGTGATCGACACGGGCACGAACACGGTCACCGCCACCGTCCCCGTCGGGACCCAGCCCTTCGGGGTGGCTGTCGCAGTAGTCCCCGCTTCGACAGCTGCCTGCCCCGTCGGCAGCGTCATCACCGGCGGCGGATTCGAACTCACCGGCCCCGCACCCAGCAACCTCACCAGCAAACCGGTCAACGACACCTGGCAAGTCTCCCTCACCAACCCCACCACACAAGACATCACCGCCACCCCCTACGCCGTCTGCGCCGACAACACCCCATAACAACACCGGCACCTGGGCGTGCGGAGGATGGTGCAAGTCCGTGTCTCGCCTGCCGAGCTCGACCGCGAGCGTCGACTTCCCCGAACCGGACACCCCAAGAACCAGCACGACACCCATGACCGCGGATGATCCCCCCGGCCGCACAGCCGGCGCCAGTGGGTTTCGGCGTACGCTCTCCGCCCGCAGCCGGACCAGTCAGCCGGCCCACCCGCGGCTCAGGGCAAGCCGTCCGGACCGGTGCGCGTAACGTTGCTCATCGATCCACTGCTCGATCCGGTCCACGGAGTCCGCGACCGGCTGATCCGTGGTGTCGAGCAGTTGCGTGCGCCAACAGGGGGCCTCGGCATTCCACCCGCTCCAGCGCTGCCAGACCATGTCTGGCCAGCTGTCCTCCATGATGACGTCGGGCCGATGACGGGGGTCGAGGGCGTGCTTGCGGTGCCATGCGGCCCAGCCGAGGAAGGCGTCCACCGCCTGAGCGTCCCACCGGCCGGGATCCCGTCGGGTGAGCCGGTCCCGCCGGGCCTCGTCGGCCACGTCGACCAGGCACACGGCGATGCCGTCCAGCAGCGGCGCGGAAGGCGCGGCCAGGACTTCGCCCAACGGGGACTGCCCGGTGAGCAGGAGGTCGATTCCACGATCCTGATACTCCAGTGCGCGCCGCACCCACATCTCGGTCATGCGATGGCGCCAGCGCAGATCGGCGTCCGCCGGCACCCCGAGTTCATCGAAGTCGTGCACAGCCACCTGACGAAGCCGGTCGGCCGCCGCATAGGCAAGCGTCGTCTTACCCGAACAACTGGACCCCGTCAGCTTGAGCAGCATCCCGCCAGCGTGCCAGGGCGGGCGCGCATCCTCGACCCGATTACGAGCGAACGGCCCTTACTCGAGGAGCGATTGGTGTGACCTGCTCCAGGCGACTCTGCCCTCTCCCTCGTGGAGGTAGCCCTGCGCGGCCCAGGTCACCCGAGGCTCTGGCGATCCGCCGAGCGGGCAACGGGACCTGGGAGCGCCGGGCGGAGTCCTCGAACTCGTTGAAGCCCGCACGAAGATGCAGCCCTCGAGGTTCGGGAAGAGACCGGCATCCGCGTCGAGGGCGACGAGCTCACCGGCGTCCACAGAACTCCACTCGAGGCATCCAACCCCGGTGTTCCACTGCAAGCCCTCAGTCGGAGTTGAACGAACGTCAGCAGCGTCCACGGCAGTTGGCCGGCTCACGCCCGAAGAGATCCGCGAGCGGACGGCCGAGGTCTGAGCCGTTCGCCTGCCCGATGCACAGGACGGAGACGGACCTCACGTCCGGAGCAACGCACCGTGGCCATGACCGCTCACCAGCCGGTCATCACAGCCGATGAGCTGCGGGGCGCGCGGTCTCGGCACTCACCGCGGGAGCCTTGTCGATCGGCACGCTCGCCGGCGGCGTGCTGATCACCACGCCGGTTCACCCCGGGCGGCCGAGGCGCGAGGCGTCTGCGCCGGCTCCCGCGCGGGCCGGTGGACGGAGGAGCTCAGGCGTTGCATGGCCATGCATTGTTATGCATACTCTTTCTATGTCCAAGGTTCTCACTTCACTGCCCACCGGCGAGCGCGTCGGCATCGCCTTCTCCGGCGGCCTCGACACCTCGGTCGCCGTCGCATGGATGCGCGACAAGGGTGCCGTCCCGTGCACCTACACCGCCGACATCGGCCAGTACGACGAGCCCGACATCGCTTCGGTGCCCGGCCGCGCAAAGACCTACGGCGCCGAGATCGCGCGCCTGGTCGACTGCCGGGCGGCCCTGGTCGAGGAGGGCCTCGCCGCACTCGCCTGCGGCGCCTTCCACGTCCGCTCGGGCGGGCGCGCCTACTTCAACACCACGCCGCTCGGCCGTGCCGTCACCGGCACCCTGCTGGTTCGGGCGATGCTCGAGGACGACGTACAGATCTGGGGCGACGGCTCGACGTTCAAGGGCAATGACATCGAGCGGTTCTACCGCTACGGCCTGCTCGCCAACCCCCACCTGCGCATCTACAAGCCTTGGCTGGACGCGGACTTCGTCTCCGAACTCGGCGGCCGCAAGGAGATGTCGGAGTGGCTGCTCGCCCACGGGCTGCCCTACCGCGACAGCACCGAGAAGGCGTACTCGACCGACGCCAACATCTGGGGCGCCACCCACGAGGCCAAGACCCTGGAGCACCTGGACACGGGTGTCGAGACCGTGGACCCGATCATGGGTGTGCGGTTCTGGGACCCCGAGGTGGAGATTCCCGCCGAGGACGTGACGATCGGCTTCGACCAGGGCCGCCCGGTGACGATCAACGGCGACGAGTTCGCCTCCCCGGTCGACCTGGTGATGGGGGCGAACGCGATCGGCGGCCGCCACGGCATGGGCATGTCGGACCAGATCGAGAACCGGATCATCGAGGCGAAGAGCCGCGGCATCTACGAGGCGCCCGGCATGGCACTGCTTCACGCGGCGTACGAACGCCTCGTCAACGCGATCCACAACGAGGACACCCTCGCCCAGTACCACAACGAGGGACGGCGCCTCGGCCGGCTGATGTACGAGGGCCGCTGGCTCGACCCGCAGGCGCTGATGGTGCGCGAGTCGCTGCAGCGCTGGGTCGGCTCAGCGGTCACCGGCGAGGTCACGCTGCGGCTGCGGCGCGGTGAGGACTACTCGATCCTCGACACCACCGGCCCGGCCTTCAGCTACCACCCGGACAAGCTGTCGATGGAGCGCACCGAGGACTCGGCGTTCGGCCCTGTGGACCGGATCGGCCAGCTCACCATGCGCAACCTCGACATCGCCGACTCACGCGCCAGGCTCGAGCAGTACGCGGGCCTCGGCATGGTCGGCACCGGCCAGGCCGCGCTCGTCGGTGCCGCCCAGGCGGCCTCGACCGGACTGATCGGCGCGATGCCGCAGGGCGGTGCCGAGGCCATTGCCTCGCGCGGCGAGGTCTCCGGCGACGAGGAGATGCTCGACCGCGCCGCGATGGAATTCGGCACCGACTGAACACATCGCCCACAGCTTCCTGCCGGACGACACCGGAACGGCGAGAATCGCGCACTGGTTCACAACTACCCGGACTAGACGGGAAGTTGGGAAATGTCAATACTCCTTGACGTCCGATCCCGCTCGTCTTTGGGTAGGACGCGCTCCATGATCGCTCCTGACTACCTTCGCGTATTGAAAGATCCGTTCGATACGGGGAGCGTGCATGACCAGCACACTGAAGAAGTTCGGCACGAGCGCGTCGGCGATAGGCCTGCTGGCCGCGGGCATGACGTTCGGTATCGCGCCGTCGGCGCAGGCCGCCGTCGGCCCGACCGGCTGCACCGCATGGGTGTCGCACACCAACGACCACCAGGCCGTTGGTATGTGCCGCTCGGGCAACGGCACCTGGAACATCGAGGCCTGGTGCGGCGGGCCGGGCGGCGCCAGGGGCCCCTACAAGGGCACCCCCGGCTACCGCACGCGTGGCATGGAGAAGGCGGCGACGCTCAACTGCGGCTCCTCCGGCTACCCGTACAACATGAAGGTCGTCAACATCAAGGCCTGACCCCTGGGCCGGAACGCCTGCGAGCCGAGGACCGGAGGGTCCCGGCCCCGAGAGTGCCCGGGTGGCCTGCGGAGACCGCCGCGGGCCACCCGGGCCGTGCGGCATCACCACGGTTCATGCCCCTGCCAGGTCGAGACCACGGCCGGCTGGGCGATCACTGCCCTTGCCCCGACCGGACCGCGGTCCCGCATGGCGGAGCGTCTCACTTGGGTTGCCTGCGGGTGGGGGTGCGACGTGTGATGGATGGTGTGCAGCGCGAGCAGGAAGACCTGGACAGCGCTGTCGGGCAGGCCCTGGCCACCCGGCTGCGGGCGATGGAGCGGGCATCACAGCTGATCGGCACCACGCTCGACGAGCGCACCACCTGCGAGCAGCTGGTCGGATTTCTCCACCCGGACCTGTGTGACGCCGCAGCCGTGGATCTGCTCGGCGAGGAAGCGGTTTCCGTGGACGCCTTCTCCCCGGCGGCCCTCACCCGCGCTGCGACGGCGGGCAGGCGCGAGCTCCTGGAGGCACTGTTCGCCGAGGATGCCCGGCCGCGGAGCTCGGGCAGCGCCGGATCCGGTTCCGTACGGGCCCCGGACCGGAGAGGGCCGGTCACCAGCACGTCGGTGGTGGCGGGGCAGCATCTGCTGGGTGCCGTATCGGTACCCCTGCTGACCGGCGACCGTGTGTACGGGGTGCTCGTCGTGGTCCGGGCCGGCAGCGGCTTCAGCGATCACGAGGCGGCCGTCGTCCGTCACGCCGCGCAGCTGGCCTCCGTGCACATCGGACACGCCCGGCGCCATGCCACGGTCCGGCGCACCGCGCTGCGGCTGCAGCGTGCACTGCTCGCCGAGCCCGGGCGGCCCCACCCGAATCTGGAGATCGCCACGCGCTACCTGCCCTCCGGCAGCAGCAGCATCGTGGTCGGCGGCGACTGGTTCGAGACGGTCCGGCTGCACTTCGGACGCACCCTGCTCGTCATGGGTGATGTCATGGGCCACGGTCTGGACGCCGCGGTCGACATGAACGCCTACCGCACCGCGCTGCGCTATGTCGCCTCCACCGATCTGCAGCCCCACCGGGTCCTGCGCCAGCTGGACACCACCGTGTCCGAGGAGGCAGAGCGGCGACCCGCGACCTGTCTGCTCGTACGGGTCGATCCGGCTCGCGAGGTCGCGGCCTTCGCGAGCGCCGGCCATCTGCCCCCCGCGATCTTCTCGGCGGACGGCACCGCCGAGATCCTGGATGTGCCGGTGGGGCCCCCGCTGGGCACGGGACTCGGCGGCTACGAGCTGTCCACCCGCACCGTCACGCCCGACGAGACGCTGCTGCTGTTCACCGACGGCCTGGTCGAGCGGCGTGATGAGGACATCGATGTCTCCCTGGCCCGGCTCGCCGGGCTCCGGGTGCCTCCCGGGGCCGGGGCGGAGCAGATACTCGGCGAGGTGCTCACGCACCTCGACGTCCGTCACGCCGAGGACGACGTCGCCGTGCTCGCGGCACGTATCCGCAGGCGGCCCGACCTGCATGCGGCAGGGCCGCAGGCATCGGGGCCGCAGGCGTCAGGGCCGGTCGTCTGACGGGAGCATCGTCCCGCCAGGACGGACAGCGGCGGGTTTGCCCGATCCCCGTCCGCCTTTCTGACACGATGCACGCACCCCAGCCGCTGCGGCGCCCCGACGGAGAAGCGGACACAGACATGGCCGGACAGTTCGAGGCAACGGTCGACATCGACAGGCCCGTCGAGGAGGTGTTCGCCTTTCTCGCCGACGGCCGCAACGACCCGAAGTTCAGTCCCCGGGTCCTGGAGATCACCCGGACACCGGACGGCCCGACCACGGTGGGCACCGTCTTCCGTAGCACGGTCAAGGACGCCGGGATGACGACCAAGCGCGAGTTCCGCATCAGCGCGTTCGAGCCGCCGCGGCTGATCCGCTGGAACGAGATCTCGAAGAACAGCGTGACCGCGCGAGAAGGCGGCTACGACCTCGAGGCCCTGCCCGACGGCAGGACCCGGGTCCGTATCCACAACGTTCTCGAGGGCCACGGGATCGGCAAGCTCATCGTCGGGCTCGCCCTGAGCGCCGCCCGCAAGGACGCCGATGCCTTCGGGCGGCGCATCAAGGCTGCCGTCGAGGCCTCTTGAGCAATGCCCCTCGGGGCTCAGGCCGTGGCCGCGCGGTTGCCGGCGTGGTAGGACGCGAGTGCCCAGATGATGAACACGTCGATCGCCATCACGACCACCGACCAGATCGGCAGGTACGGCAGGAACAGGAACTGGGCGATGAGGCTCAGCGACGCCACGACGATGCCGACCACCCGCGCCCAGGGCTGGTTGCTCAGCAGCCCTCCGCCGACCACGGCGACGATGATCCCGAGAATCAGATGGAGCCAGCCCCACCCGGTGAGGTTCATCTTGAACACGTAGTCGCCGATGCGGGCGTACACGTCGTCCTCGGCGATCGCCGCGATGCCCTGGATCGCGGCCAACACACCGCTGCAGAGCATCAGGACTCCGGCGAACACCACGCCACCGCTCACCCAGCCGCTGTTGCCGTCAGGTGCTGCTCGGCGTGTGGTCCCCGTGGGGCCGCTGGTCTGTCCGGTGGGACCGCCCGCCAACGGGTTGCCCATGGCCTTCTGCGATTCCTGGCTGCTCATGTCCGGCCACCTCTCCTCCGCCGGCCGTAGGGCCGGCGCTCGGCACTGCCTGGTTCCGAGACTCCGGCCGCGGTCCGCCCCCCACCAGGTGACGTAGGCCGTTCGGGTGACGAGAGGCCGGAGACCGGCGGCGTCCGGCCGGCGAGCAGCCCGGCGGGCCGTTGACTGACGGCGGTCAGATGAGAGGAGACCCGATGTCCGGCACATCCGCCCAGGCACCAGGGGCTGGGGCGGACAAGGCCGGACCACCGACCCTGCGGGGGCTGCTGCTCACCTCCAGCTACGTACGGCTGCTCGTGCTGTGCGTCCTGGTGGGCGTGCCCGTCGCGCTGGCCGCCTTCTTCTTCGTGAGCCTGCAGCACGTGCTGCAGCACTGGGTCTGGCACACCCTCCCGGAGGATCTCGGGTACGGCCGGGCACCCTGGTGGTGGCCGCTGCCCGCGCTGCTGCTGGCGGGGCTGATCCTCGCGCCCGTCATCACCCGGCTGCCGGGCGGGGGCGGGCACCTGCCGGTGCTGGGGATCGGCGGCCCGCCTCTCGGTCCGAGCGCGCTGCCGGGCGTCGCGCTGGCGGCGCTCGCGACGCTTCCGCTGGGAGTCGTCCTCGGCCCCGAGGCGCCGCTGATGGCCTTGGGCAGCGGACTCGCGCTGCTCGCCGTGCGGTCGGCGAAACGGACGGCGGAGCCTCAGAGCGCGCTGATCCTCGCGACCGCCGGGTCGACCACGGCCATTTCGACGATCCTGGGCGGCCCGGTCGTCGCCGTCCTGCTGGTGATCGAGGCCGCCGGCCTGGGCGGGCCGCAACTGGTCGCCCTCGTGCTGCCGTGCCTGATCGCCTCCGGGGTCGGTGGGCTGGTGTTCACCGGCTTCGGCAGCTGGACGGGCCTGTCGATCGGCGCCCTCAGGCTGCCCGAGGTACCGCCGGACGCCAATCCGGACGCGGGGGACTTCCTGTGGGGGATCCCCATGGCGGTGCTGATCGCGCTGATCATCACGATGGGCCGGCGGCTCGGGCGTCTCACCGCCGGATGGACCGGTCGGCAGACCGCCGTACGCACCGTCCTGTGCGCGTTCGCGGTCGGCGTGTGCATCGCCGCGTACGCCCTGATCACCGGCCGTTCCCCCGAGGAAGCGGCGCTGTCCGGGCAGGCCACCATCGCCGATCTCGCCGCGCATCCGCACGCCTGGTCCGTCGGAGCGCTCGTCGCCCTGGTCGCATGCAAGGGCCTGGCCTGGGGGATCAGCCTGGGGGCCCTGCGCGGCGGCCCGATCTTCCCGGCCCTCATGCTCGGCAGCGCGGTCGGCATCGCCTGTTCGGGGCTCCCGGGACTCGGTACCACCGCCGGCTTCACCATCGGCACGGCGACGGCGACGGCAGCGGTCACCGGGCTGCCGGTGAGCAGCGCCGTCCTGACGGTGCTGCTGATGGGCTCCGACGCCCACAGCCAGATGCCGCTGATCGTCCTCGGTGTCGTGGTGGCGTTGATCGTCAGAGAGCTGGCGACACGTCCGGAGGCCGCATCGCAGCCGCCCATCGGCCACGAGTGAGCCGTTCGGACGCCGCCTGGTGGCGGCCGGCGGCCGGGTGGGTCGATCGTAGGAGGGCCACAGCAGCGGCGGCAGAGCGCGGTACTCCGGCGGGAGGCACAGGTGGCGGACCGCAGATCCGACCCGGGGACGGTGGGGCGCTGGGTGCTGCGGATCGGGACAACAGGACGCTGGGTGCTCGGCCTCGGCCTCATGGCCGCCATGACCACGGCGTACTACCTGCTCCCCATCGACAGGCTCGGACCGGACCGGCCCGTCCTCAGCTGGACGCTCTTCGTCCTGGCGCTCGTGACCATCGCGGCCCTGCTGCTCAAGGAGGTCAGCGACGTACTGCTCGAACGCCCCGACACCCGTCCGGGCATGGTCATTCCGCTGCTGATGTGTCTCACCGTGATGGTGTTCGCGAGTACGTACTACGCCCTGGCCTCGCATCCCGGCCAGTTCAACGGGCTGTACACGCGCACCGACGGGCTGTACTTCACCATCGTCACGCTGGCGACCGTCGGCTACGGCGACATCACGCCGTCGGGCCAGATCTCACGCGTGGTGACGATGATGCAGATCCTCTACTCCTTCGTCTTCCTCACGGCCGCCGCCACCGCGCTTGCGCAGCAGATGCGCGCCCGGCTCAGTGAGCGGGCTGGGCGGAACGGGCGTTCCTGACGCCGGACGGGGAACCACGGTGGCAGGTCGATCGTTGCCCCGTTGGGCAAAGGAATCGTCAAATGGCGCGGCCCGCGCCGGATTGCGCAGGGGATTTCCATGGGTGTCAGCCTGTCCAAGGGCGGCAATGTTTCACTCAGCAAGGAGGCCCCGGGCCTGACCGCGGTCACCGTGGGCCTGGGTTGGGACGTCCGGACCACCACCGGCACCGACTTCGACCTCGACGCCAGCGCCCTGCTGACCAACGCCGAGGGCAAGGTCGCCGGCGACGGCAACTTCGTCTTCTTCAACAACCTCAAGAGCCCGGACGGCTCGGTCGAGCACACCGGCGACAACATCACGGGTGAGGGCGAGGGGGACGACGAGCAGATCAAGGTCAACCTGGCCGCCGTCCCGGCCGACGTCGACAAGATCGTCTTCCCGGTCTCCATCTATGACGGTGAGACCCGTCAGCAGTCCTTCGGCCAGGTACGCAACGCGTTCATCCGCGTGGTGAACCAGGCAGGCGGCTCCGAGCTCGCCCGCTACGACCTGAGCGAGGACGCCTCGACCGAGACCGCGATGGTCTTCGGCGAGCTGTACCGCAGCGGCGCGGAGTGGAAGTTCCGCGCAGTCGGCCAGGGCTACGCCTCGGGCCTGCGCGGCATCGCGCAGGACTTCGGGGTCAACATCTGAGCCGTACCGGCTGGTTGGGGCCCGGCCCGCTCCGGGCCGGCCCCGCTCCGGTGGAGTACGGTCGATGCATATTGCCCAGGCCGACGCCGCCGGAGGACGAGATGCCGCTCGACATGCCCATCGGTGACGCTTCACGGTTGCTCCCGGGGCTGGAGCTGCTGTGGTCCGGCCGGGTGCCCGACCACGCCCGGGACGCCGCCGCGCACCGCCGGCTCCTGGATGCCGAGGAGTCCGCACGGCTGGCCGGGTTCCGCCGGCCCGGCGACCGGGATGCGTACGCGGTCGCCCATGTGACCCTGCGCCGGCTGCTCGGACAGCGGCTCGGGCTGGCCCCGGAGGCGGTCACCCTGCTCCGTGAACCGTGCGCGCACTGCGGCGGACCGCACGGGCGGCCCCATGTGCCGGACAGGGCTGTGCACTTCTCGCTGTCGCACACCACGGGCATGGTGATGATCGCTCTCGCGTCGGTGCCTGTGGGGATAGATGTCGAGGCGGTTCCGGAAGCGGCCACGGCCGCAGATGTGGCTCAGCAGCTGCACCCCCAGGAGCGCGCCGAGCTGGCCGCGGTGCCCGCCGCCGGGCACGCCGAGGCCTTCAACCGGTGCTGGACCCGCAAGGAGGCCCTGCTGAAGGCCATGGGCGTCGGCCTGAACGAGGACCTGTCGCTGAACTACGTGGGCGCGGGACCGCAACCCGCCTCGCACGAGGGCTGGTTGATCGCCGATCTGCCGACCGACGCCGGCTACTCGGCGGCGGTCGCCGTGTGCCGCGCCGACGAGGACGCACCCCGTTAGCCGGCGCTCGGTCTCCTGCACCGCCGCCCGTCCGGTCACATGAACCACCGCCCGGACGCGGCCCGTTCGGCGGTCGCATGCCACCAGCCCGGCGGCGGGGCTCCGATGACCTGCGCGGTCGGCTGATCCGGGTGGAGTCCGAGGGCCCGCAGGGCGTCGTCGCGGACACTCACAGTGAACCAGCCCCGCCAGCGACCGTCGGGGCCCGGCCCGCAGGCGAGGCCCCACCGGATGTCGTCGGCCGCGAAGGGCATCCAGTCGATGCCGCGGTCACGCAGTCAAGCGCGCAGGGCGGCCAGGGGGTGGAGACAGCCCGGCACGTTCTCGTACGCCGTGACGGATGTCCAGCCGGGCGTGGACGCCGGCGGCTGGGGCTGTGCGGTGTTCATGAGCCTCCCCTGGGTCGGTGATCCTGCCGTATCGCCGTCGCCCTCACCCTCGGCGGCCAAGGCCGGTCAGTAACGCTCGGCCAGATGCTCGCGGCCCGCCGGCGGCTCGTACGGCTCGGGCCAGAAGTCGGTGACCGAGGTGATCCGGCCCTCGTCGTCACCGGTGAAGAACACGATCGCATACATCTCCTCCAGGCCCACCGTCACATGGACCCAGGTGACGACCTGGTCCCCGTCGGCGACCACGCGCTCGGTCCTGATGTGCCAGTCACCCGGATACTCCTGGTTGAACCGGACATACCGCTCCCGGCCGCGGATCCGCTCACGCGTCTGCGGCAGCTCGTACACCACACCCTCCGAGAGGGTCGCCGCGAAGGCCGCCCAGTCCCGGGACTCCGCGGCCGACCAATACGTCTCAACTGTCTTGCGCAGTACGGTCATACGGCGAGTGTGCACCCGGCCACCGACAATCGGCCCGGAGCGTGTGCCGACGAAGTTGTCCACAGGCTGCGGCTGGCCTGGACATTTTCCGGTTTCATTGGGGGCATGAGCGACGCAGCCATCACTACGCCCCACCCGTCCGACCTGACCGCCGAGGCCGCGGTACCCGACTGGGAGAGGCGCTTCCGGGCACCGCGCGTCTCACTGCCCGACTGGGCCGAGGACGCGCCCGACCGCGCCCTTTTCGTCTCCAACGCCACCGGGACGTACGAGTTGTACGCATGGGACCGGGCCAGTGGCAGCCGGCGCCAGGTGACCGACCGGCCGAACGGCACGACGGACGGCGTGCTCACCCCCGACGGCAAGGCGATCTGGTGGTTCGCGGACACCGACGGGGACGAGTTCGGCATCTGGATGCGCCAGCCCTTCGGCGGCGGGGACGACGAGCCGGCGGCCCCCGGCCTCGAACCTTCCTATCCCGGAGGTCTGGCCATCGGCCGGGACGGCATCACCTCGGTGATCGGCCGCTCCACCGACGAGGACGGCAGCACCATCCATGTCGTACGGGCGGGCGAGGCACCGGCCGAGATCTACCGGCACCGGGAGTCGGCCGGGGTCGGAGATCTGTCGCACGACAGCACGCTCCTCGCGATCGAGCACACCGAGCACGGGGACGCGATGCACTCCGCCCTGCGTGTGCTGCGGCTGGACGGGACGACGGTCGCCGAGCTCGACGACACCAAGAACGGCACGGTGGAGCTCGGGCTCGAGGTCCTCGGCTTCGCACCGGTCGACGGGGACACCCGGCTGCTCGTCGGGCATCAGCGCAGGGGCCGCTGGGAGCCGATGATCTGGGACATCGCCTCGGGTGAGGAGAGCGACCTGGCGATCGATCTGCCCGGTGACGTGAACGCCGAGTGGTATCCGGACGGCTCCGGGCTGCTGGTGGCGCACAGCGTCGAGGCGCGCGGCGAGCTGTGGCGTTACGACCTGGCGGCGCACGAGCTGACGCGTATCGGGACGCCGGCAGGTTCGGTCTCGGGCGCGACCGCCCGCCCCGACGGTTCGGTGGAGTACCTGTGGTCGTCGGCGGCCCTGCCGCCGCAGGTGCGCTCGACCGCGGGCGGTGTCGTCCTCGACCCTCCGGGCATGACGGCTCCCGAGTCGGTCCCCGTCGAGGACGCCTGGGTGGAGGGGCCGGGGGGCCGTATCCACGCACTGGTGCAGAAACCGGCGGGGGCGACCGGTCCGCTGCCGACGGTCTTCGAGATCCACGGCGGCCCGACCTGGCACGACAGCGACACCTTCGCCGCCGGCCCGGCGGCCTGGATCGACCACGGGTACGCGGTGGTACGGGTCAACTACCGCGGCTCGACCGGTTACGGCAGGGAGTGGACGGACGCCCTCAAGCACCGGGTCGGGCTGATCGAGCTGGAGGACATCGCGGCGGTCCGCGAGTGGGCGGTGGCGTCCGGTCTCGCGGATCCGGCCCGGCTGATCCTGGCGGGCGGCTCCTGGGGCGGGTATCTGACGCTGCTCGGGCTCGGCACCCAGCCCGATGCCTGGGCGCTGGGTCTGGCCGCGGTCCCGGTCGCGGACTATGTCACGGCGTACCACGACGAGATGGAGGCGCTGAAGTCCATGGACCGTACGCTCCTCGGCGGCACTCCGGAGGAGGTTCCCGAGCGGTGGACGGCCTCGTCCCCGCTGACGTATGTCGACGCGGTCCGCGCACCGGTCTACATCTCGGCGGGGGTGAACGACCCGCGCTGTCCGATCCGTCAGGTCGAGAACTATGTGGACCGCCTCGCTGCGCGCGGCGCGGTCCACGAGGTGTATCGGTACGACGCGGGACACGGCTCGCTGGTGGTGGAGGAGCGCATCAAGCAGGTGCGGCTGGAGATCGAGTTCGCCGAGCGGCATCTGGGCTGAGGCAAGAGCCCGGGTGCCGCTCGGCCGGGCCCCGGCCCCGGTCGGCAGCAGACAGGACATCGACCGCGTTCCGGACGGGCCGGGCAGGCGGCGGACGGACGGCCGACCGGCTCCTCGCGGACCCCGCACCCGGCCGGGACGGGCGGGTTCCGTACCGTGGAGGGGTGTACCGCTTCCTGCTGACCCCTCGCTGGTGGGGGATCAATGTCTTCGTCGTGCTGGCGATCCCCTTCTGCATCTTCATGGGGTCATGGCAGCTCGGCAGGTTCGAGGACCGCGTCGACAGCCACCGAGCGGCCGAGCAGCAGACCGGTGCGGTGCAAGAGGAGCGGGCCGCGCCCATCGAGGAGCTCTTGCCCGTCGACAAGGAGACGTCGGGCCGGCCGGCGACGGCCGGCGGGACGTACGGGAAGCAGTTCCTCGTGCCTGAGCGGCAGTTGGACGGCCGGCGCGGCTCGTACGTGCTGACGTTGCTCAGGACCGACAGCGGCCGGACGCTGCCCGTGGTGCGCGGCTGGCTCGCCGAGGGCGGCAAGGCTCCGGCCGCGCCCACGGGCCGGGTCACGGTCACCGGCGCGCTGCAGGCGTCCGAGACCGTGGGGACCGACGGGGTGCGCGCGACGGGCGGGCTGCCGAGCGGCCAGCTGGGCATGATCAGCGCGGCCTCGCTGGTGAACATGGTGCCGGACGACGTGTACGACGCATGGATCACGCTCACCGAGGCGGACCGGGGCCTGACGGCCGTCCCGGCGGCCGCGCCGCAGAACAGCGGGCTGGATCTGAAGGCGTTCCAGAACCTCGGGTACACCGGCGAGTGGTTCGCGTTCGCCGGCTTCGTGCTCTTCATGTGGTTCCGGCTGGCGCGGCGCGAGGCGGAGGCGGCCAGGGACCGGGAGCTCGGCCTGGAGCCGGAGACCGCCTGACACCGGCGTCTGCACACCGGCGGCTGTCCACCGGCCGTCCGACCCGTCCGTGTGCACACCCGCCCGTGCCGGACAGCCGTGAGGGGGCGGGACCGCGGTCGCGGTCCCGCCCCCTCACCCGTGGTGCCTCGTCACTGCCCCGGCAGCAGTCCGGTGTGGTAGATCGTGCCTGCGCAGGCGTTCGTGACCGTGGTCGTGGCAGTTGCCGCACCGCCCTGGGCGGGATGCGACACCGTGACACTTCCGTCCTGCACGCCGCCGTCCGCGAACAGCTGCGTCGTGGTCTGGTCCGACGTGCCCGTGCCGCTGCTGTCACCCGGTGTGCCGTCCGAGGGCGAGGGGTCGGGCGAGGGGTCGGTGGTGGGGCAGCTGTCGGACGGCACCCACCCGAACTTCACCTCGTAGGCCGCGGACGGCTTCAGCACCACTGTCGGCAGTTCCTGGGAGGGGTCGGGCAGTGCGCCTGCCGCATCGCCGGTGACATGGCGAGCCATCGTGATCTTGGTCGGGTCGGCGGCACCGGACACCGAGAAGGTGACATCGCTGGTGCTGACCGCGCACTCGCTCTGCGAGTTGTTCGCGACGCGGAAGGTGCCGTACACCTTGCCCTCGCCGTCCGGTGCGTTCGTCTGCGCCGAGATGACCACGAGGTGGGTGGAGTCGCAGACCGGGGCGCTCCCGGCGCCGGCGCCCGGCGACTGGGCCGCGCCCGATGCTCCGTCTCCGGCACCGCTGGGCTGCTCGCCCGGCTCGGTCGTGCCGTTGCCCTCGCCCTGTTCGTTGCCCTCGCCGCCGGCGGAGGGACCCTCGGTCCCCTTGCCGGCGTCGCCTGCGTCCGGATCGTCGCCGGTGCCGCCGTGGGCCTGCTCGCCGTGCCCGGCGTTGACGGGGTTGGCGCTGTCACCGGCACCGGAGCCCGCCACATGGACGAAGGCGGGTACCGCGGTGCCGACCAGCAGCGCCGCGGCCGCCATGCCGACGAGCGCCTGCCGCTTGCGGGCGCGCCGTGCGGGGACCGCCCGGCGCAGATGGTCGAGGGCTCCGTCGGACGGCTCGATGTCCTCGACCACGCCGTGCAGCAGACGCCGCAGAGCGGCTTCCTCACCGCCCAGGCCATCGCCCGGGTCTCCCAGGTCGCCCGGGCCGCCGAAGCCCGCTCCCGAGCCGCCCCGCCCCGCGCCCGAACCGCCGCTTCGATCTCCGCCGAGGCCGTTGCCCGGCTCTGTATCCGGCCCGTTGTTCACAATCTCGTTCCCAGTCCGGTCGTCAAACGGCCCGTCCGGCCCGTACCGCTCAAAGCTGCGCCTGTGCCCGCTCATGCCGTGGCCTCCATGGCGACGCGCAGCGCCGCGATGCCTCGTGAGCCGTACGCCTTCACCGAACCCAGCGAGATTCCCAGGGTCTCGGCGACCTGCGCCTCGGTCATGTCGGCGAAGTACCGCAGCACCAGCACCTCACGCTGTCGCCGCTGCAGCCCGCGCATCGCCTTGATCAATGCGTCCCGCTCCAGCTGGTCGTACGCACCCTCCTCCGCGCTCGCCATGTCCGGCATCGGCTTGGAGAGCAGCTTCAGGCCGAGGATGCGGCGGCGCAGCGCGGAGCGGGAGAGGTTGACCACGGTCTGCCGCAGATAGGCAAGGGTCTTCTCCGGATCGCGCACGCGCTTGCGCGCGGAATGCACGCGGATGAAGGCTTCCTGCACCACGTCCTCGCAGGAGGCCGTGTCGTCCAGGAGCAGGGCGGCGAGACCCAGCAGCGACCGGTAGTGGGCGCGGTAGGTCTCGGTGAGGTGATCGACCGTGGTACCGGCAGTCATGGCGTCGTCAGCGCCCTGCCGCGGTGTCGGGACGCGGGTGGTCCGCGGAGCGGGCATGGGTGCGATCACCGGCAGGCCGCCGGGCGGGCGGGTCCTGCGGGCCGGACGCATCGAAGCGCCGCGGACCGGGACCACCCTTGCAATGTCGAGTACCTCTGCCACGCCTGTTGGACACGCTTCCCCCCGCCAGGGTTGTACGCGTACGCCACCGCTTTTGGCGGTGCACCGTCTGCCCTCATGCGCACTCGTTCTTCCCCGATGCCCCAAATGCCCCATGTGTCGCGGCACCGCATCGAGGCAACCGCATAGACGCTTCCCGCCCGACTACCGGTTGCAGCAAGGGGGAATGCGATAATCGAACATCCTGACGCTCCAGTTCAAGTGGTACAGACCTTGGACCTTGGATCACAGGGTGCCCTCAGATCCTACAAAGCCCGGCCGTCAGGTCACGCCGCACGTCTGTCAGCCGGCCGCGGCCCGCTCCGCGGCCACCGCTTCTGCGATCTGCACCGAGTTCAGCGCGGCCCCCTTGCGCAGGTTGTCACCGCACACGAACAGCTCCAGGGCACAGGGGTCGTCCGGCGACCGCCGTACCCGCCCCACCCAGGTGGGATCGGTCCCCACCACATCGGCCGGTGTCGGGAAGTCGCCCGCGCCGGGGTCGTCGTAGAGCACCACGCCGGGCGAGGTCGCCAGGATCTCGTGCGCCCTTTCCACGGTGACCTCGTGCTCGAAGCGGGCATGCACCGACAGCGAGTGTGTCGTGATCACGGGGACGCGGACACATGTCGCCGTCACCCGCAGCCCGGACAGGCCGAGGATCTTGCGGGTCTCGGCCCGCAGTCCCAGCTCCTCGGAGGACCAGCCGCCCTCCTCGGGCGTGCCGGACCACGGCACCACGTTGAGCGCGAGCGGCGCGGGCAGCGGCCCGAGGTCCTCGTCGCTCAGAGCGCGGCGTACGTCGCCGGGGCCCGCGCCCAGCTCGGTCCCGGCGACCATGGACAGCTGCGTGCGCAGCGCGGCCACGGCGTCGCGCCCCGCGCCGCTGGCGGCCTGGTAGGAGGAGACGACGAGCTCACGCAGCCCGAACTCCGCGTGCAGCGCCCCCAGCGCCGGGAGCAGGGTGAGCGTGGTGTCGTGGGGGCTCGCGACGATGCCGCGCGGCCTGACCCGTACGGCATGCGGATTGACCTCCGGAACGACCAGCGGAACGTCCGGGTCCAGCCGGAAGGCGGGCGAGCTGTCGACGACGACCGCGCCCTTGGCCACGGCGACCGGTGCCCACTGCCCGGACACCTCGCCGGGCACCAGGAAGAGCGCCACGTCGACGCCATCGAAGGCGTCCTCGCCCAGCGCCACGACCTCGCACTCCTCGCCGCGCACGGCCAGCTTGCGGCCGGCCGAGCGCGGCGAGGCGACGAGTCGTATCTCGCCCCAGATGTCGGCGTGCTGCGACAGGATCTGGAGCATCACCGCACCGACTGCTCCGGTCGCTCCGACGACCGCGAGCGTCGGCTTGTGGATCATCGCCCGGTGCCGCCGTAGACGACAGCCTCGTCGGAGTCGCTGTCGAGACCGAAGGCGGTGTGCACGGCGCGCACGGCCTCGTTGACGTCGTCGCCGCGGGTGACCACCGAGATACGGATCTCCGAGGTGGAGATCAGCTCGATGTTCACGCCCGCGTCCGACAGCGCTTCGAAGAACGAGGCGGTGACGCCGGGGTTGGTCTTCATGCCCGCGCCGACCAGGGAGATCTTGCCGATCTGGTCGTCGTAGCGCAGCGAGTCGAAGCCGATCGCGCTCTTCGCCTTCTCCAGGGCGTCGATGGCCTTGGCCCCGTCCGTCTTGGGCAGGGTGAAGGAGATGTCCGTCAGCGCCGTGGTGGCCGCCGAGACGTTCTGGACGACCATGTCGATGTTGATCTCGGCGTCGGCGATCGTCCGGAAGATGGCCGCGGCCTCGCCCGGCTTGTCCGGCACCCCGACGACCGTGATCTTGGCCTCGGAGACGTCGTGGGCGACTCCGGAGATGATGGCGTGCTCCACCTGCTGGTCTCCCTGCGGCTCGTTGCTGACCCAGGTGCCGCGCAGCCCGGAGAAGGACGAGCGCACGTGGATCGGGATGTTGTATCGGCGTGCGTACTCGACGCAGCGGTGCAGCAGCACCTTGGAGCCGGAGGCGGCGAGCTCCAGCATGTCCTCGAAGGAGATCCAGTCGATCTTCTTCGCCTTCTTCACGACGCGCGGGTCGGCGGTGAAGACGCCGTCGACGTCGGTGTAGATCTCACAGACCTCGGCATCCAGCGCCGCGGCGAGGGCGACGGCGGTCGTGTCCGAGCCGCCGCGGCCGAGGGTGGTGATGTCCTTGCTGTCCGCGGACACCCCCTGGAAACCGGCGACGATGGCGATGTTGCCCTGGTCCAGCGCGGTACGGATCCGGCCCGGCGTGACATCGATGATGCGCGCTTTGTTGTGGACCGAGTCGGTGATGACGCCTGCCTGGCTGCCGGTGAACGACTGGGCCTCGTGGCCCAGGTTTTTGATCGCCATGGCCAGCAGCGCCATGGAGATCCGCTCTCCGGCGGTCAGCAGCATGTCGAATTCGCGACCGGCAGGCATGGGAGATACCTGCTCGGCGAGATCGATCAGCTCGTCCGTCGTGTCGCCCATCGCCGAAACCACGACGACCACTTGATGGCCGTTCTTCTTGGCATCGACGATTCGCTTGGCGACACGCTTGATGCCTTCGGCATCGGCAACGGAGGAGCCTCCGTACTTCTGCACGACAAGGCCCACGTGCGCTCCTCGCTCGGTTTCTTGTGCAGTCTTCACTGCGGTCGGCTCAGTCTAACGAGCGGCCGCGCTTCGCCTCTGTGATGTCACATCCTGAGATGTCCCGCTCACTTTGTGATCCAGAAGCGTCGCTCACGGCCGCTCGGACCGACTCCTGCCCCCACCGGCACGGGGTACGCGAAGGTGTGGCCCGGCTCACACGACAGGAGCCCCGGGTGTCAGCCCTGACGCGTGGAGACCGTCAGCGACGTGCGGGCCGCAAACGCACGGTCATAGGACGTCCCCTGCCCGGCCGTCGTGTCGACCGCCGTGATCATCAAGGGCATGGACACGGCCGGGCCGCCCTTCGTGGCCCTGATGCGGTAGCGCTCGGTACGGACGGCGTCCTTGGCGAGCGGGGCGCCGCCCTTGTGCAGCGAGGGCGGCAGCGCGTCGTTGGCCACCCGCAGCTCGACCGCGCGCCAGGCACCGGTGGCCGGATCGCGACGCTCGAGCACCATGCCGTTCTGCGGCGCCGCGGGGCCCTCGGAGCTGATGGCGATCTCCATCTGGAACGCGACGACCAGTGCTCCGTACGTCCGGGCGTTGCCGTTGCGGACCGTGATCGTGAACTCCTGGGCGGCCCCGCCGCGGGGCACCTGGAGCCGGCCGCCGGCGGTCGTGGCGTACATCGACAGGAACGTCGCCGGGACCGGCCGCGCGGGCCGGGTGGGCACGGCGGACGTCCGCACGGGCGTCGCAGGGGTCGCCGAGGGCGAGCCGGCAGGGGACGGCGACGCGGATGCCGAGGGCGAGCCGGAGGGTGAGGCGGAAACCGTCGAGGACGTGGAACCTGGGGCCGGGGACTGCGCCGCCGCATTCTTGCCGTCCGGGGAGCATCCGCCCACCAGCCCGGCCGTCAGCACCACCGCGCCCGCCGCCACGCCTGCCCGCAGGCGCGCACCCGCCCACCCCTGTGCCACTGCGTCCGCTCCCCGGCTCGTACCTCGACGGTGGCCGAAAAGTATCAGCGTGCCGACAGAGGCGGGACGGTTCGGACGGTCTCTGTTCCGCTACGACCTGCCGCTACGACCGGATCAGCGTGACGACCGGATCAGCGTGCCGTACGCAGGCCCAGCGGGGCCGCGATCTCCTCCACCATGACCTTGCCGGCCTCCTCCGCCAGCGCGTCCTCGGGGAGGTCCTCGTCCGTGTCCAGGCCGTCCAGCTCCTGAAGCGGCTGGTCGAGGCGGACATGGGCGACCAGGGACAGCAGGGCGCGCAAGGTCGCGGACGCGGTCGGTCCCCAGTTGGAGAAGTACGAGAACTGCCACCACCACAGCGCCTCGGTGGTGCGGCCCGCCCGGTAGTGGGCCAGGCCGTGCCGCAGGTCGGTGACGATGTCCGCGAGGCTGTCGGAGATCCGGCTGGGGACCGGCGCCTTGCGCGGCTCGTACGGGTCGAAGACCTCGGAGAAGACGTCCACCGGATCGAGCAGGACGGCGAACCGCTCGCGCAGGTCGTCGACGTCCACATCCGGCCCGGCGTCCGGCTCGTACCGCTCGTCCGGAACGATGTCCTCGTGCGCGCCAAGTCGGCCGCCGGTCAACAGGAGTTGGGAGACTTCCAGCAGCAGGAACGGCACCGCACTGTCGGGCTCGTCGCCCTTCGCCACTTCGGTGGTCGCAACGATGAACGACTCGATCGAATCGGCGATCTGGACCGCGAAGTCGTCCGGGTCCTGGCCTACGGCGTGCAGCATGGCGTCAGACATCGAGCAGTCGTCTCCCCTCGAAGGCACGCCCGAGCGTGACCTCGTCGGCGTATTCCAAGTCTCCCCCCACGGGCAGACCGCTGGCCAGCCGCGTGACCTTGAGTCCCATCGGCTTCACCATGCGTGCGAGGTACGTGGCGGTCGCCTCGCCCTCCAGATTCGGGTCCGTGGCCAGGATCAGCTCCGTGACCGCACCGTCCGCGAGGCGGGCCAGCAGCTCACGGATGCGCAGGTCATCGGGGCCGACGCCCTCGATCGGGCTGATCGCGCCGCCGAGGATGTGGTAGCGGCCCCGGAACTCGCGGGTCCGCTCGATCGCGACGACGTCCTTCGGCTCCTCCACGACACAGATGACCGACAGGTCGCGGCGCGGGTCACGGCAGATGGTGCACTGCTCCTGCTGGGCGACATTGCCGCACACCGCACAGAAGCGCACTTTGTCCTTGACCTCGAGCAGCGCGTGCGCGAGACGGCGCACATCGGTGGGCTCGGCCTGCAGGACATGGAAGGCGATCCGCTGCGCGCTCTTGGGACCGACGCCGGGCAGCCTGCCCAGTTCGTCGATGAGGTCCTGAACCACGCCTTCGTACAACGGAACGCCTCTCCCGAGAGTGCTTGGTGCTAACGGTAGTTGGTGGATGTGAGGCTTAGAAGAGCAGCCGCGGGAGCTGCTGCTAGAAACCGAGTCCCGGCATGCCGCCGAGTCCCTGTGCGAGCGGGCCGAGCTTGGTCTGCTGAAGCTGCTGCGCGTTCTCGTTCGCGGCCTGTACGGCGGCGACGACGAGGTCCGCCAGCGTCTCGGTGTCCTCCGGGTCGACGGCCTTGGGGTCGATCACGAGGCCGCGCAGCTCGCCGGAGCCGGTGACGGTGGCCTTCACCAGGCCGCCGCCCGCCTGGCCCTCGACCTCGGTCTGCGCGAGCTCCTCCTGGGCGCGGGCGAGGTCCTGCTGCATCTTCTGGGCCTGCTGGAGCAACTGCTGCATATTGGGCTGGCCACCACCGGGAATCACGGTCACTCCTGGCATGTCGACGACGAATGTTCGGTAAGCCGAGCCTACGTGGTCGCCGGGGCACCTGCCCCACCCGACGGCGACCAACTCTTTCGAGTGAGTGGCGCTGGGCTCCTCTACCTGATCAAGACCCTCATGCGGGCGGAAATACCCGGTTTTCCGGCCCACAGCCCACCATTCGGCGGTAGGAAGGGCATGCACACCAGAACGCACGAGCGCACCGTACGTCACAGGGTGTAACGTCACCATCTTTTGAGGACGTGTCCGTACCAGAGCGCAGAGGAGTGCACCGGTGAGCCAGCCGGAGATGCAGCCCGGGGGGTCTGCCCGGGAGGAGGGCGGCGAAGCGCCGCTGGGTGACCTGACCGGGCGCGCGTTCCCACTCGGCGACTGGGGCGAGCCGGCGGAGCGGCTGGACGAGCTGTACCGGTGGGTCGAGGCGGACGCGCTGCGCACGGCGGACTGGTATCTCGCGGACCGGACCCGCAAGCGGCGCCACGCGCGGTTGCTGCGTCTCGGCACGGCACTGGGCGCGATCGCGGGTGCGGCACTGCCGCTGCTGGATCTGGCAGGGGCCGTCGACGGGGCCGTGGGCTGGGGCTATCTGTCGCTGCTGGTCGGCGCCGCGTGCCTGGGCTGCGACCGGTACTTCGGGCTCACCTCGGGCTGGATGCGCAGCGTCGCGACGGCGCAGGCGGTGCAGCGGCGGCTGCAGCAGCTGCAGTTCGACTGGGCGTCGGAGAGCGTGCGCGAGGTGCTGGGCCCCACGGAGGGCACGGCGAGCGAGGCGGCGGAGCGCTGCCTGGGCGTGCTGCGGCGCTTCTCGGAGGACGTCTCGGAGCTGGTGCGCTCGGAGACGGTGGACTGGATGGTCGACTTCCGCGCGGGCCCGGCGCCACGGGTGATGCATTCCCTGGGCGGGCCGTCCCGCCCGGACGCGGCGGCGCCGACGCCTGGCGTCATCCAGGGCCGCTTCCCGCTGCCGCCGGGCACGCGCCCGAACATGCCGAGGCAGCGGCCCCCGGAGCCGCCGCGCTGAGCACCGGCCACGGACCGCCTCCCAACAGGCGGCCTCCGGAGCCGCGCTGAGCGCAACTCCGGGGCCGGTCCGGTCGAGGCGGGTCAGTTGGAGAAGTAGATGTACTTCCAGGCGCCGTGGGTGGTGGAGTTCACCGTGTCGCCGGAGCTGCCGTTGACGTAGGACGCGCGGATCCGGGCACGCGGGGGCCGCGACGGTCAGGGCCGGCACCCCGCTGACCGTCACGCGCACCGACATGGAGTCGCCGAGCAGCAAGTCGCTGGGCACCTGATCGCAGAGTAGGTCATGCCACGGACAGGGCCGGCGGGAGGTCCGTGGTTCTGGTGGGGCGAGTGGGGAGCCTCCCCGCCCGCCCCACCCGGACCGGGCAGGTCCTGGGGCCTGCGCGGCCTTCAGCTACGGCGTGACGACGTCAGCGCGCGGGTCAGGATCGGGGGGAGCAGGTCCTTCGCCAGGCGGCGGGCCGCCGAGGGGCGGGGGCGCGGGGCCGGCCGCGGGACAGTGGCGGCCGCCGGCTCCGCCTTCGGTCCGGGCTTCTTCGACGCCCGCTTCGCGAGCGGTTCGTGGCGCGAGACGGGCGGGGTCGGAGGCTGGGCCTTCGGGCCCTTGATACGGATGAGCGGCAGACCGGCCACCTCCTCCACCCCGTGCCACATGTCCGTCCGCGTCTCCAGCCACGCGAGCAGTTCCTCACGGGCCGCGGTCGGGTCGCCCCATGTCCCGTACAGCTTGGTGCCCGAGATCACGATCGGCTTGAGGCCGTCGGTGGCGACCGCGCCCCACACCGCCGCGGCGACACCCGGGCAGTGCTCGGCCCGGAAGTCGTCGAAGGCCACGATGCCGTCGGGCACCAGCAGCTCGCGCGCGGCCGCGATGTCGCCGTGGACGTGCTCGTACAGATGCGAGGCGTCGACGTGCACGAAGCGGCAGCTGCCCGCGCGGACCCTGGAGGTGATCACCGAGGTCGGGGCCTGCACCAGGAGCGGCAGCTCGTCGTGGAAGGAAAGGTAGTTCGCCTCGAAGGCGCGCCGCGTCAGCGTCGCGTACGAGCGGTCCATCTCCGCGCTGTTGGAGTCGTCCGGTGCCGGCGAGTCCCACAGGTCGCAGACCGTGAACTCCTCTCCCTCCCTCAGATAACTGCCGACAAAGATCGCGCTCTTGCCCAGGTACGCACCGAGTTCGAGCAGATCGCCCTTCTGGTCCGTCTCACGCTGACGGGTCAGGAACCAGTCGAAGAGCAGCTGGTCGACGGACCAGAACCAGCCCTTGACGTCCGCGAAACGCTCCGGCCTGGGAAGTTCGTCCGCGGTCTCCCCCGCGGTGGGGGTGTTCGTCTGTGACATACGTCATGTGCTACCAGACGGAGGTGAAGAGACGGCGACAACGAGGCAAGGAACCGGAGCCGCGGCGCCTTTACCGGCGCCCTTTCCGGCCGGTGGCGCATCCCCCGCCGCATACGGCCGGCCCGTTGACGCGGGCGCGATCAGCTGAAAATGATCATGGAGCCCTGTCCCAGGCTCCGCGTCGCCGCCGCGTGCAGCCCGAGCCACACATGCCGTTCCCGCGCGAACGGGCTCTCGTCGTACGGGATCGGGCCGGCCGGCTCCTCGAGCGAGGTCGGCCGGGTCGGCGGTTCGGGTGCGGCCGGGGGGTTGACCGGGTCGATGCCGATCGAGGGGGCGACGAACTCCAGCTCGCGCAGCAGGCCCTGGGTGGAGCCGAGCGGGCCGCCGCCCGCGAGCAGTTCGTCGTTGAACAGGGGGTTCGCGAAGTCCACGGGGACGTACGCGCCCGCATGGTCGTAGTGCCACACCAGGTGCGACTGCTGGGCGGTCGTCTCGAACATTTCCAGCAACTGCTCGTAGTCGCCGCCCAGTTCGTCGACCGGAGTGACCGCAAGACCGCACAGCTGGAGCAGATAGGCACGCCGCAGGAAGTGCAGCGCGTCGTAGTCGAACCCGGCCACCGGGGCGACATCACCCGACAGACCCGGCATATAGGCGAAGACGGGGACCGTCGGCAGACCCGCAGCGGTCAGCGCCTGGTCGTAGGAAGCGATCTCTTCGGCGAAGGGGTTGTCGGGGCTGTGGCACAGCACATCGACGAGGGGGACCAACCAAAGGTCACAGGCCAAGACAGGCTCGCTCTCCAACAGGTACGGGGTACAGCGTGCGATGGTCGGGACAGCGTAGTGCGCCAGGTACATTCCGCGAAGAGCGCCGGTCGGCCCAGCTCAGCCGCGTGGCGGGTTCGGTGCACCCACGTCCCATACCCACACGCCTGCCACTCGCTCACCGGGCCGCCCGATCAGCTTCGACACGGCGTCGTAGAGCGGCCCGTCGTTGTACTGCGGCGCCAGCACCACCACGCCCGCCTTCCACGCCGCCAGGTCCGCCCGGGCCTGCGCCTGCCAGTTGGGGCCGATCTCCGGCACCCGGCCGGTGTTGCGTACCTCGCCCAGGAGGTTGGAGGTGTGGCGCGGGGTCGCCCCGTAGATGCCGATACGGTCCGGGCCCCACGGCCCGTTGAAGTACCCGCCCGCGACCTTGAAGTCCAGACCCGTGGACGACTGCCAGTGCAATGCCTCCGCGCTGCCCGGGCTCGGCAGCGGCACGGCGACCAGGGACTCGCCGGCGGCGAGGTACCGGCGGTAGGCGCCGTGCTCGATGAAGGCCGGTATTTCGATCCGCTCCCGTACCGGGTACGGCGTCGGCACCACCGGTATCAGCGCCGCCGCCAGCACCGCGAACCCGGCCGCCCGCATCAGCCGCTCCCGCGGCGCCGCGAGGCGGTCGGCCGCCAGCGCCAGCAGGACACCGAGCACCGGCGCGCAGATCATCGCCACCCGCGACTCGATGACCGACTCGAACAGCGGCTGATGGGCGAGTCCCCGCCAGGGCCCGGTCAGGACGATGTCCGTGTACGGGATGCGGAACTTCGGCCCGAGCGACAGCAGCGCGGCCGCGACCGCCGTGAACGCCAGCGCCTTGACGAGCGCGAGCCGCCACAGGCGGATCACGATCGCCGTCGCGAGCGCGATCAGGGGCCAGCCGTAGAAGGCGTTCTGCTCGGTGCGGTTCATGGCGAGCGGGTCGGCCCCGGCGTCCGAGCCCATCAGCGCGCGCCCCGAGAGCTGCAGGAAGGCGAGCGGGCTGTTGCCGGCGTTGTCACCGTGCAGCACGCTCTTGTAGCTCTGCGGCCCGAAGAACTGCCAGCCCAGCGGGAACGCCACCAGCGGCACACACACCAGCAGCGCGATGCCGATGCCGCGCAGCAGCGGCCGCCAGGAGGCCCGGGCCACATCGCGCCGCGCCAGCGCGTACGACAGCGCGAACAGCAGCATGCCCACGGCGGCCAGCAGCAGCGGCTCCTCGCCGAGGAAGATCTGGTACGTCGCGAACAGGCCGAGCAGCACGCCGTCGCGTACGACGTTGCGGCCCTCGCACAGCCGCAGCGTCCGGTCGACGATCAACGGGATCATGAACAGGACGAGAAAGTTGGGGTGCGCGTTGCCGTGCGAGACCATCGGCGGCGCGAAGGCCGCGAACGCCCCGCCGAGCGCGGCCGCCCACCGGTTCGCCACCAGTCGCCGGGCGATCAGCCGGTACCAGGAGACGGCGGTCGCGGTCAGGCCGAGGGTGAGCACGAGTGCCCAGGTGACCGCCGGCCCGAGCAGCAGGGTGACGGGCGTGAGCGGCACGGACAGGCCGAGCATGACGGTGTTCGCCATCAGGTTCACGCCGTCGGGGTTGTTCTGCAGCGTGGTGAACAGCGGGTTGCGCAGGTGGACGACATTGTCGGCGGTGACCGCGAAGAACCACTCCCACTGGTTCTGGTCCTGGCCGGCGTCACGCAGGTAGGCGTCGCCGAGGTCCGCCCACAGGTCCTTGTAGAGCACGACGGACGCGAGCAGGAAGAGCGCGGCGACGGCGACGTCCACGCGGCGCACGGCCCGGGAGCGCAGCCGCAGCAGTTCCAGCAGCACCTTGCCGTAGTCCGCGGGCCGGACCTTGGAGCCGGACACGTGCGACCAGCGGACCGGGACCTCGGTGACCTGCCAGCCCGCTCGCCGGAAGAAGCGGAGGATCTCGACGTCGATTCCCCACCCGTCGAGCCGTGAGTCGGCGAACGCGGCCCGCGCCTTGTCGCCGTCGAAGAGCTTGAAGCCGCACTGGGTGTCCTGGATGCCGGACACCGCGACGGCCCGTATCAGGCGGTTGCCCATCCTGCCGAGCCATTCGCGGGTACGGCGCTGGTGCACCTCGATCCGCGACTCCGGGTGGGCGCGCGAGCCGATCGCCGCGTCGCCGGCACTCGCCGCGAGCCGCTCGTCGAGGCGGGCGAGTTCGTCGATGGGCGTCGCGAGATCGGCGTCGGTGAACAGCACACGGCGGCCGTAGGAGGCGAGCACGCCGCGGCGCAGCGCATGGCCCTTGCCGCGGTTGGTCCCGCCGGTGATCAGCTGGATACGCGGTTCGTCGGCGGCCGCCTCCTGGGCGATCTTCGCGGTGGAGTCGGTCGAGCCGTCGTCGACGACGATCAGCTCCCAGCTGCCCCAGCGCTCCGGATCGGCGCGCAGATAGGCACAGATCGCCTCCAGGGTCGGCCGCAGCCGCCCCTCTTCGTTGTACGCCGGTACGACGACGCTCAGATCCACGCTTGCGCCCAGGTCCGTACGTACGTCCACGCCGAAGCCCGCGCTCACCGCCGCGCTCGTGCCCCCGTCGATACTCATGCCCTCAGCTCACCGTTCCAGCCGGTCCGCCCACGCGAGCGCATGGTCGTTGTACGCGCGGATCTCCGCGCGAACGGATTTCTCGTCACCCCGGGCGACCGCGTGCACGACGTCCTCGTGTCCGGCCCACAGCCAGTCCCGCAGCCGCGGGTCGGCGCGCAGATACGGCACGGCGAACACCCAGGCCTGAACGCACAGTTTGTGCAGAAAGTCGATGATGTACGGATTTTCCACGATCTGACTGAGTTCGCGCCAGAAGCGGATGTCGTAGCCGATGAGGATGTCCAGATCCCCGGCGCGCGCCGCCCTGGCGGCCTCCTCGGCCCGGCGGCGCACCGACAGCATGGCCTGCGCGTCCATGAGGGTGCCCCGCCCGGAGGCTCTGCGGAAGGCTCCGTCGACGACCAGCGCGCGGGCCTCGACCATGCTGCGGTAGTCGGCGACCGAGAACTGGTGCACCTTGAAGCCCCGGTGCTGGTCGGAATCGAGCAGTCCCTGAGCGGAGAGGTCGACGAGCGCCTCACGGACCGGGGTCGCCGAGACGCCGTACTGGTCGGCGATCTGCTTGACGGTGAAGGCCTGCCCGGGCTTCAGCCGCCCCGCCAGCACCTCGTCCCGCAGCGCGTCCGCGATCTGCTGTCGCAGTGTGCTGCGGGTGACAGAGGTACTGCCGCCGTTGCCGGGCATGGTGGCCTTCTCCTTTTTCCGGGTCCCGGACACGATAGGCCAGGGCCGCGCCACGGGGTGCGGGGCATACGTTCACCAGCGGCGGCACGAGGAGCTGAGGCCGGAATGACGGACGGGTTCGAGCCGGCCACCGGTGACGGACCGGCGCTCGCCGGGACGGGCCGGGCCGCGGAGGTGCGGACGGCGTTCGAGGGCATGCTGCAGATCCGCCGCCTGACCAACACGGACGCGGCGGACCCGGCCGCCGTCCCGGCCGCCTGGGAACTGCACCGGACGGTCCGCGCGGTGGCCCTGGCGCTGGAGGCGTCGGGCTTTGCGCCCTCGGGCATGGATGCGGACGGGCGCCGTACGGCGACGGGCTACCGGGTCCGGGCAGGCGAGCGCCCCCACACGGTGTACGTGGACTGGCTGGGACCGGCGGGCAGCGGGGCAGCCCACTCGGAGGACGCAGAACTGACGGCGTGCGCCGAGGCGTTGGGGCGGCTGGGGTGGGAGGCACTGCTGTACCGGGGGCCGCGCAAGAGGCGGTTCCTGGAGGTGGAACGGGGGGTGTGAGGCCGGCCGGCCGATGGTCGCGTCACATCAGCTCCGGTGAGGCGGGGAATGTGTAAACCCCTGGTGCCCGCAAGGCCGGGAAAGGTTCACGCGGTCACACAGTCCGATAGTCGGCTGCCTCGAACAGGCCTGAACGCCGACCGCTGTTCACGGTCGGTCGAACCGCACCCGAGCGCGCCGACAGGCAAGACATCGTCATGCCGGGCGGCGCGCCGCTGCTTAGCCCCATCGGACCGACCGCGCTCGGCCGTTGTGTTGATCACCGTGCGCGCCTCCCGTACTGCTTGCGAACGCGAACGGATCATGCCGGAGGTAGGCCCGGAACGGCCTCGGCCCTGGATCTACCTCGAGTGACCAGTTCGCACAGCACACACAAAGAAAGTAGGACACACCATGAGTCCTGACAGAAGGAACGGGTCCGGCCTCGGTCCGCTCCCCCAGCGGGGCAAAGTGCTCACCGGCGGCGCGCTCGCGTCGCTGGCCCTCGTGATGGTGGGCCTCAGCACCCCTGCGACGGCGGCAGCGCCGGCCCAGCGGACGGCGGCCGCGGTGACCGTGGCACCCACGTCGAAGGACGACAGGTGTGACAGGTGGTACGACCGCCAGGGCCACCTGGTGGTGGAGAGCGGAGACAAGTGCAAGCCCGAAAAGCCCGCCAAGAAGGGCCCCACCGGACCGACCGGACCGACCGGACCCACCGGTGACACCGGCGACACCGGACCGACCGGACCCACCGGACCCGGCGGCGGCCCCGGCGACACCGGACCGACGGGCCCGACCGGGCCCACCGGACCCACCGGTGCGACAGGCGACGCCGGACCGTGCTCCGACATCGACAGCTACGCTCCCAGCAACGCCGAAGAGTTCAGCGTGGTGCTCACCGGCGGGCAGTACTTCGTCGGCCAGCGGCTCCACGAGGGCGCCATGGACTGGAACGGCAACGGGGCCCCGGACCTCGATGAGGACGGCGACGGCCTCGACTTCGAGGCCGAGGGACCGTACGTCTGGGAGAACATCAGCGACGGACCGCCCAACGACAACTTCCCCGAGAACCCGTGTGCCGCGTCCATCACCTCCCAGGGCAACTCGGCCTTCGCCAAGGTGCTCACCACCGACGGCGAGGTGTGGGAGACGCACGGTGACGTCGAGGGGCAGCAGTTCGTCTGGGACGAGGACTGGGTCGAGCTCACCGAACCGTCGGAGCTCGCGGTAACCCGGTTCAAGAGCGAGAAGGCCCTCACCGGCGCGCCGAGGAACATCCTCAGCAAGTAGTGCTGCCGATCCGGCCGCCGGCGAGCGGTCGCTGAGGCGTCCGATGAGCGGTCGCTGAAGCGTCCGATGCGCGGCCGTGTGCCGTGCCCGGTCCGTCCGGGCACGGCACACGTGCGTCGGCGCCGCCGCTCTGCGGCGCCTCCGTCACCGGCGGGCCGAGTCGGCCCGCCCCGTACCCCGGACGACTCCGAGGCGAGGTGCCTCCCACACCCGCGGGGCGTGGGGGAGCGTCGCAGAACGCCGGACGGGCCGGTCTTCCGCTCGTGAGCGGAAGACCGGCCCGTCGGCGACCGGGGCGCGAGCGTCCTGAGCGCAGCGCCCCCGGCTACGCCACGTACGTGTCCGCGACCGAGAGCGCCGCGTCGAGGACCGCCAGGCCCTCCTTGGCCTCCGCCTCCGTCACGTTGCACGCCGGGACCGCATGCGTGCGGTTCATGTTCACGAACGGCCACAGGCCGTTCTTCTTGCAGGCCGCCGCGAAGGCGGCCATCGGCGCCGCCGCCTCACCCGACGCGTTGTACGGCACCAGCGGCTCGCGCGTCTCGCGGTCGCGGACCAGGTCCAGCGCCCAGAACACACCCGTGCCGCGCACCTCGCCCACCGACGGGTGGCGCTCCGCGAGTTCACGCAGGCCCGGGCCGAGCACCGTCTCGCCCAGATGGGCCGCGTTCTCGACGACCTTCTCCTCCTCCATCACCTGGATGGTGGCGACCGCGGCCGCGCAGGCCAGCGGGTGGCCGGAGTAGGTCAGTCCGCCCGGGTAGGGGCGCTTGTCGAAGGTCTCGGCGATCTCGGCGGAGATCGCGACACCACCGAGCGGCACATAACCGGAGTTGACGCCCTTGGCGAAGGTCATCAGGTCCGGGGTGACGTCGAAGTGCTCGGCGGCGAACCACTTGCCCGTACGGCCGAAGCCCGACATGACCTCGTCGAGCACGAAGACGATGCCGTACCGGTCACAGATCTCGCGGACCCCCGCGAGATAGCCGGGCGGCGGCGTCATGATGCCGGCCGTGCCCGGGATCGTCTCCAGGACGATCGCCGCGATGGTCTGCGGCCCCTCGAAGGCGATGGTGTCCTCGAGGTGCGTCAGCGCGCGGGCGCACTCCTGCTCCTCGGTCTCGGAGTAGAACGGTGAGCGGTACAGGAACGGCGCCCAGAAGTGCACGACACCAGCGGTGCCGTTGTCGTTGGCCCAGCGGCGCGGGTCGCCGGTGACGTTGATCGCGGTGGCGGTGCCGCCGTGGTACGAGCGGTAGGCCGAGAGCACCTTGGGGCGGCCCGTGTGCAGCCGGGCCATCCGGACGGCGTTCTCGATCGCCTCGGCGCCGCCGTTGGTGAAGAAGATCTTGTCCAGGTCGCCGGGGGTGCGCTCGGCGATGAGGCGTGCGGCCTCGGAGCGCGACTCGACGGCGAACGCGGGCGCGAAGGTGG
This sequence comes from Streptomyces sp. NBC_00390, assembly GCF_036057275.1. Taxonomy (NCBI): domain Bacteria; kingdom Bacillati; phylum Actinomycetota; class Actinomycetes; order Kitasatosporales; family Streptomycetaceae; genus Streptomyces; species Streptomyces sp. NBC_00390. Next base: position 3,936,638 of record NZ_CP107945.1, read on the forward strand.
CGAGCTTTCCGGCCTGCTCCTGGATCGCGGCGACGACCTTCGGGTGCTGGTAGCCGATGTTCGTGTAGACGAGTCCGCTGGTGAAGTCGAGGTAGCGGTTCCCGTCGTAGTCCCAGAAGTACGCCCCCTCGGCACCGGCGACGGCGAGCGGGTCGATCAGGCCCTGGGCGGACCACGAGTGGAAGACATGCGCGCGGTCGGCGGCCTTGACGGCGGCGCCGGCCTGCGGATCGGGGGAGGTGAGGGGCTGAGGGGTCATGCGCGCCAGGGTAAGGACGCGCGGATGGAGACCGACATGGCCACTTTGTATGCCCTCTGCCTCTTTCATCGGCGATGTGTCGTGCGGGCGGAGACACCCATCCCACCACTTGACAGCATACTGTCGTCATGACAGTCTTCTGTCATCGGAACACCGCACCCGTCCGGAGGGCTCCATGACCAGCACCACCGTTCATCTCGCCGTGTACGACACCTTCGCCGACTGGGAGACGGGCCACATCACCGCCCACCTCACCCAGAACGGCTTCACCGTGCGGACCGTCGGCCCCACCACCGAGCCGGTGACCACCATGGGGGGCCTGCGTATCCAGCCCGATCTGGCACTCGACGAGCTCGACCCTGCCGACAGCCGGATGCTGATCCTCGCCGGCGCGCACCTGTGGGACACCGGGGACGACCTCGCGCCCTTCGCGGCCAAGGCGCGCGCCTTCCTCGACGCGGCCGTGCCGGTCGCCGCGATCTGCGGTGCGACGGCCGGGATCGCCCGTGAGGGGCTGCTCGACGACCGCGCCCACACCAGCGCCGTCCCGTTCTACCTCGACGCCACCGGCTACAAGGGCGGTGAGCACTACCGCGACGCGGACGCCGTCACCGACGGCGATCTGATCACCGCCGGCCCGACCGAACCCGTCGCGTTCGCCCGCGAGGTCTTCGCCAGGCTCGGCGTGTACGAGGGCGAGAAGCTGGACGCCTGGTACCGGCTGTTCCGCGACTCGGACGCGTCGGCGTACGAGATCCTGTCGTCATGAGCACGCGAGACCCGCATGATCCCCAGGAGCTGCTGACGCGCACGGCGCTCGGCGTCTTCCGCCTGAACGGCCAGTTCCTCACCGTCTCGGACGGCCTGGCCCGTGAGGCCGGACTGACGGCGGCGCGCTGGCAGGTGCTCGGAGCGGTGGTGCGCGAGCCGCAGTCCGTCGCCGGGATCGCCCGCACGATGGGGATCACCCGCCAGAGCGTGCAGCGCGTCGCCGATGTGCTGGCCGAGCAGGGACTGGCCGAGTACCGCCCCAACCCGGCCCACCGCCGCGCCAAGCTGCTGCACGCCACCGAACTCGGCCGGGAAGCGATCCAGAAGATCGACCCGGGGCATGCACGGCTGGCGCACCGGCTGCTGGAGGCCCTCGGCCCCGAGGAGTTCGCCGAGACGGCACACGCACTGGAGCAGCTCTCGCAGGCGATGGCGGCGATCGAGGCGGAAGGGGTCGGCGGGCCCACGGAGACCGACACCGCCTGACCGGGCCGGGCGGCCGTCCACCGGGCAGGGCGCGCCGGCCTGGCGGCATCGGGGCCTGCGGGACGTGCCCGGCCGACCGGGCGGCATCCCCTGCGGGACGTGCCCGGTCGGGCAGCATCCGTGCCACCGCGCGGGATCCGGCCGGGCGGAGGCCACCCGGAAAGGATCGGCTCCGGTCGGGCAGCATCCGCGCCACCGCGCGGGATCCGGCCGGGCGGAGGCCACCCGGAAAGGGTCGGCGCGGATCCGGTCGCGTTTATGAGACCGACCGTAGGCGGCGAACAGGTCGGATTCTGACCTGAATGGCCCCTGCGGGTGGCACTATCCTCGGTCCGTCGAACATCGGGTACGGGGGAGGACCGCACGGCGATGGAGCAGCTGTCAGCTGGGGATCCGCAGCACATCGGCGACTACCGGCTCCTGGCCCGGCTCGGCGCGGGCGGCATGGGACAGGTGTATCTCGCCCGCTCGGACCGCGGCCGGACCGTCGCCGTGAAGCTCGTACGGCAGGAACTGGCCCAGCAGGAGGAGTTCCGCAGCCGCTTCCGCCTCGAGGTGCGCTCCGCCCTGCGCGTCGGCGGGGAGTGGACCGCGCCCGTGCTGGACGCGGACACCGAGGCGCGCGTCCCCTGGGTCGCCACGGGCTATGTCGCGGGGCCCGCGCTGCACACCGTCGTCTGCGGACCGCACGGCCCGCTGCCCGAACGCTCGGTCCGCTTCCTGGCCTCGGGCCTCGCGTACGCGCTCACCGACATCCATGCGGCCGGGCTCATCCACCGCGACCTCAAGCCGTCCAACGTCCTGGTCACCATCGACGGTCCGCGCGTCATCGACTTCGGCATAGCCCGCGCCCTGGAGACGGTCACCGACGGCGGCCTCACCCGCACCGGCGCACTCGTCGGCTCCCCCGGCTTCATGTCCCCGGAGCAGGTGCGCGGCGACCGGGTCACCCCCGCCTGCGACATCTTCTGCCTCGGGTCGGTCCTCGCGTACGCGGCGACCGGGCGGCTGCCGTTCGGCGCGGCGGACAGCGGTGTGCATGCGCAGCTGTTCCGTATCGCGCAGGAGGAACCGGACCTGGACGGGCTTCCCGAGGGCCTGCGCGAGCTGGTGCGGGACTGTCTCCACAAGGATCCCGGGGCCCGGCCGGCGCTGCCGCAGATCCTGGAGCGTACGACGGACGGCGCGGACACCGAGCCGTGGCTGCCGGGGGCGCTGACAGCCCAACTGGGCCGTCATGCGGTGCAGTTGCTGGAGTTCGAGCAGCCACGGACACCACTGCCCGCCCCGGCACCCGCACCCGCGCCTCCGCACCAGCCGACGATCACGGCGCCCTCGACACCCCCGACGCCGATGCCGTCACCTCCGCCGCCGCCCCTGCCTGCCCCGGCGCCGCAGCCCGCGTACGGCTACCCGCAACAGCCGTACCCGCAGTACGCGACACCCGCCTTCACTCCTCTCCCGGCCCCCGCTCCCCCGCCGCAGCCCGGCAGTTCGCGCGGCGGCACGCTCGCGCTGATAGCCGTCGCCCTGGTGGTCGCGGTCGGCGCGGGCACCGCGGTGTACGCGTTCATGTCCAAGGACGACCACGGCACCAAGGCCGGCCCCGAGCCGACCGCCACCGCCAAGAGCGCGACCCCGTCCGGAACCCCGGCCACGGACGGCCCCTCGCCCTCGTCGTCCCCCTCCGCAGCCTCGGGCACGGTGCCGGCCGAGTACCTCGGCAGCTGGGAGGCCACGTTCGACACGGCCGACGGCACCAACACCCGCAGCATGACGATCACGCAGGGCTCGACGGGCGAGCAGGTGATGACCTTGAGCGGCTCCGGCCCCAATTACGAGTGCCGCTGGTCCGCCACGCTCCGCGCCTCGGGCCCGCCCCTCGAACTGGGTCCGACCCAGGTCACGTTCGGGGATCCGGTGAGCTGTTCGCCGGGCCAGTGGAGCCGTCTGGCGATGCCCGACGGCACGACGATCGTCCGTGAGCTGGTCGGCTCGGGCGGCGAACCGCTCACCTACAGGAAGACCGGATGATCCTGCCTCAGGCCCACAACTGGGAGTAGTGGTCGCGGTAGTTCCTGCGTCCTTGCGCAGACTGGATCCAGCGGCTGGCCACCAGGAGGATCAGGCTCGCGACCATGACCCCGATCCCTGGACCGAGGGCGCCCAAGGGCCCGAGACCGGCGGCGATCGAGTCCACGGTGACCGATCCGCTCTCCCCGCCCGGCGACGCGGGCGTACCGGCCGCTCCCGGCGCACCGGCTTCGGCGGCGGCCGGCGGCGGCACCTGCGCCTGCGCACCCGCACCGGCGCCGTCCTGAGCGGCCGATGCACTGCCCGCCAGGCTCACCCCGAGGTCGGCCAGCGCCTTGGTCGCCGGCTCGAAGTAGGTGACACCCCCGCTCGTGCAGTCCCCGTTGCCCCCGGAGGTCACGCCCAGCGCCAGGCCCTGGGCGAAGAGCGGGCCCCCGCTGTCCCCGGGCTCGGCACAGACCGTGGTCTGGATCAGGCCGGTGACCGTGCCCTCGGGGTAGTTGACCGTCGCATTCAGCGCGGTCACCTCCCCGGAGCGGAAGCCCGACGTGCTGCCGCTGCGGAAGACCCGCTGCCCGACCACGGGATCGGCGGCGGCGGTGATCCGTACGCCCCGGCCCTCGCCGATCTCCACGACGTCCGGCTGGGCTCCGCCGAAGGGCTCGCCGCCCTCGTACCGTACGAGGGAGAAGTCGTTGCCCGGGAAGCTGGAGACGGTGGTCGTGCCGAGCGGTCCGGCGTCGCCCTGGCGGTCCACGAACCACGTGGTGCCGACGGGGCCGCAGTGTCCGGCCGTCAGGATGAACGACTGCTGTCCGTCGGTCACATTGAACCCCGCCGAGCAGCGGCTGTTGCCCGCGAAGATCGGGGAGGCCCCGTTCACCCTGGTGGTGAAGGTGCCCGCGGTCCGCTCCATCTGGACGGAGCCGCCGATCCGTTCGGCAAGGCCGGTCAGGCTCGACCAGTCCGCGGCGGAGACGGTGCTGTCGGCCTGCACCACGACCCGGTTGGTCGCGTAGTCCACATGCCAGGCGGTCCCGGTGACCTTCGGCGCCTCGCCGAGGGCCTCGGTCGCCGAGCGGAGCCGGTCCATGCTGTAGCGCACGACCTTGGGCTTCGCACCGGCCTCCCGCACCTCCGCCGCAGCGTCCTCGTCGGTCACCGCGACGACCGGCCGGCCGTCGGCCCCGATCCAGTTGCCCGCGGTGCGCGACGTCCCGAGCCGCGAGACGACCTGCGCCGCCTCGGCCGTGGCGCCCGCCCCCGGGGACGGTTCACTCGCCACGGCACTGGAGACCATCAGCCCGCCCGAGACGAGTCCGCCGATGGCCGCCAGCCGCGCGAGCCGCTGGAGGTTGCGCCGTGCGTGCCTCATCTGCGGCCCCAAGGTCGTCCGACTGGTCCTACGTCTATACGTGCCGCCGGGCCGCCGTGTTCACCCGGAAGCAAGGATCCGAGCGAGGATCCCGAGCGAGGGTCCGGAGTCCGCTCCCACCGGGCTCACCGGAGGGCCCGGACACGATCACGGCCCCGGCCCGCAACGTCGCGCACACGACAACGGGATCGTGCGAGGATCACCGAGTGGATGCGCTTACTCCCGAAGACCCTTCCCGCATCGGCCCGTTCCGCCTCATCGGCCGGCTCGGCTCAGGCGGCATGGGACGGGTGTATCTCGCACGGTCCGAGGGCGGGCGTACCGTCGCCGTGAAACTCGTGCACGCACAGCTCGCCGAACAGGACGAGTTCCGGCGCCGGTTCGCGCGCGAGGTGGCCTCGCTGGAGCGGGTCGGCGGGGCCGGGACCGCTCCCGTGATCGCGTCCGACACCTCGGCCGATGCGCCCTGGGTGGCCATCACCTACGTGCCGGGGCCGTCGCTGCGGACCGTGGTCGGCGAGGAGTTCGGGCCGCTGCCGCCCGTCACCGTGCAGGCGCTCGCGCACCGGCTCTCCGACGCACTCGCGCACATCCACGCCGCGGGCCTGGTCCACCGGGACCTCAAACCCTCCAACATCCTGCTCACCGTGGACGGGCCGCGGATCATCGACTTCGGCATCGCACGCGCCGTGGACACCGTCACCGACGGCGGGCTGACCGGCACGGGCGCGGTCGTCGGATCGCCCGGTTTCATGTCGCCCGAGCAGGTGCGGGGCGAGAGGGTGACGCCCGCGTCGGACATCTTCTGCCTGGGTGCGGTGCTGGCGTACGCGGCGACCGGGACGGCGCCGTTCGGGTCCGCGGACAGCGGCGCGCACGCCATGATGTTCCGTATCGCGCACGACGAGCCGAACCTCACCGGCCTGCCGCCCGAGCTCGGCCCGCTCGTCCGGGCCTGCCTCGACAAGGACCCGCAGCGCCGCCCGTCCGCCTCCGTGCTCGCCGCGACGGACCCGGGGGCCGGGGACACCTGGCTGCCCGCGGGGGTGCTGGCCGGGCTCGGGCGCAGCGCGGCACAGCTGCTGGACGCGGACACGCCCGTACCGGGCCGGGACGACGCCACGCCGGCCGACGAACCCGGCGCACCGGCTCCGCGCCGCCGGCGGCGTACGGCGGTGGTGGCCTCGGCCGTGGCGACGGCCGTACTCGCCGCGGGAGGCGTTGCCGCGGCCGTGTTCTGGCCGGAGGGCGCCAAGCGCGACGACGGCAGCAACAACGCGGCGCGTACCCCGTCGTCCTCCGGCGGCAGTACCACCAAGTCCAAGGCCGGGAACGTGCCCGCGGTGTTCCTCGGCGCGTGGGAAGGGGTGCTCGACGGCACCGCCCAGGCGCCGTACGCGACCGGACGCATCGAGATCACGCAGGGCAAGTCCGGTGAGAAGGCCGCGGTGTACGTGATGGTCACCGGCGAACGCCTGTGCATGGGCCGGTCCGTGCTCGTCTCCGCGGACAGCGACCGGATCGTCTTCGGCGAGAGCGATGTGACGGTGAGCGTGCCCGAGAAGCAGTGCACCCCGGCCGCGCACCAGACGCTCACGGTCCGCTCCCCCGACGTGCTGGAGTGGCGGTCCGGAACGGTGACGTCGACCTTCCGCAAGTCGAAGAGCGGTCCCGACATCGTGCCGGCGACGTTCGTCGGCGTGTGGCAGGAGGACGAGTCGGGTCCCGAATGGGGACCCGGGCAGGCCGAGCTGTTCGACCGCCGTGTGACGATCACGCAGGGCCCTGTCGGCGCGCCGCTCGTACGGTTCGACAACACGAACCCGCGGACGGACGAGGAGACCGGAGAACCGACCGGCGGCTCGTTCCACTGCGCGGGCACGGCCGTCCTGGCGGGCGTCGGCACCTACCTCGTCGCGGGGCCCTCCACCTTGGACGAGGCGGCGTCGGACTCCGAGTGCGTGGAGAGTCCGACATCGCAGTATCTGCGCGTCGACCGCTTCGAGGGCAAGGAGCGGCTGCTCGTGTACGGGATGAGCGCGGACGGCGAACCCGGGGAGTACTACCGCCAGTGACCACCGCGTCCGGGGGACTCAGCCGAGCAGCGTGATCACGGCGCTGCGCAGCAGGACGGGATGGACGAAGCGGTCGGCCATGACGGGTGGGAAGCGCCACAGCAGCGGCCAGGTGCGCCCGCGCAGGGCTGGGACCGGAACGTAACTCTCGTACCCGTTGGCCGAGTTGTAGCAGAGCGCGCCGCGCGGCCAGGAGCGGCGGGTGGTGCTGCCCGGCGGGAGCAGGAAGTACGCACAGCGGCGGCCGCTCACATCGACGACGACCGGGCCGGGCTCGCCGCCGGTCATGTGGTCCATCAGGTCGACGAGTCGGTGGCCGTCGTCACCCGTGACCCGGACGGCGTCGAATTGCACTCCGGCCTTTCGGAGTCGGAATCCGGAATCGGGAATCCAGTCGAGGTTCGCCTCGCGACTTTGTGTATCCACCCGTCCAGTCTGGCGATCTCCCCTTAGCGTTTTCCATGGCGCACGGCATGCCGTCACACAGAGGTTGACCTGCGGCAACGCCAGTAGTTCCGGGTCGAGTTCGGCAGGGACGGGTTGTGACCGGTTGAGTCCGGTCGAGTCGGGAGGTGATCGGAAATGGCGCGTTCGGAGAACAAGGAATCGGCGGGTCCGACGACGCGGCTGGTTGCCGGCATGGCACGCAGGATGCGGGCCAGAAAGGGCTGGACACAGGAGCAGTTGGGCGACCGGATCGGCTTCACGGCGTCGGCGGTGAGCGCGATGGAGACGTGTGCGCAGCCGGCGAGCGACGCGATGCTGGTGCAGCTGGAGGCGGCCCTCGGGGACGGGCTGGGCCTGTTCGAGCAGGCGCGGGAGTACGTACGGCTGGACAAGTACCCGGCCCAGTTCAAGAACTACGCGCTGCTGGAACAGAAGGCGCTGGGTCTGCACTTGTACGCCACGCTGGTCGTGCACGGACTCTTCCAGACGGAGGAGTACGCGCGGGCGCTGATCGGCGGTGGCTACCCGCCGCTGCCCGAGCACCGGGTGGAGGAGCTGGTGGAGGCACGGATGGCCCGCCGGGCGCTGTTCGAGCGGGAGCCGGTGGCGCTGATCGAGGTGGTACTGGAGGAGTCGGTGCTGCGGCGGACGATCGGGAGCGAGGAGATCATGCGTGGCCAGATGCGGCACCTTGCGGGGTGTGCGCGGCAGCGTAACGTGACGTTGCAGGTGCTGCCGCTGGATGCGGGCTTGAGCGGCGAGTATGCGGGCGCTCGAGGTGGGATGGAACTGGTGGAGACCCCGGAGCACGACCGCTTGGTCTACCTGGAGATGCAGGGCGAGAGCCTGCTGATCAAGGACCCCGCAAAGGTGAGTGCGTTGACGCAGCGGTATGCGAGGATCCGGGCACAGGCCCTGGATCGGCGTGAATCACTGGGCCTCATCGAGCAGTTGGCGGGAGAGCAGAGATGAGCAGCACCCTGCGCTGGTTCAAGTCCAGCTACAGCGACAGTAGCGGCGGCGAGTGCATCGAGGTCGCCATCGGCTGGCACAAGTCCTCGTACAGCGACGACAGCGGCGGGAGCTGCATCGAAGTCGCCGCCTGCCCCCACACCGTCCACATCCGCGACTCCAAGGTCCCCGAGGGCCCGGTCTTCACCGTGGCCCCCGAGGCCTGGGCGGTCTTCGTCGGCCACGCCGCCCAGGCGTAGCCGACGGGCCGGTCAGTTCTCGGCCGGCATGACCCGGGTCACCTTGCCCTTGAGGTCGGCCTCCAGGTAGCCGGAGACGTAGTCGTCGGTGTGATAGACGGCCAGGTTCAGCGGATCACCGAAGGTGTCGTCGGCGGGATTGACCAAGATGTAACGCATGGTCGGCTTCTTCACGTTCAGGTCCTTCTCGGCCCGCTTCAGCAGGGCGGGGACGACATCCCAGTCGAAGTCGTCCAGGCTGAACGGGCGATCGCCGCCGATGATCGAGCTGCTGATGATGCCCTTCTCCACGCCCTTGCCCGGGCGGTAGGTGTAGCTGTCGTACTTCTTGTCGCTGCCCTTGACCATGATCTCCGCGGACACGTGGTCCTCGTAGACGTTGAAGGCGCACGCGCGGTTCGTGCCCGTCGCGGCTTTGATCTCCTTCACCGCCGTCCGGATGCCGTCCGGGGTCAGCAGATCGGTCTTCGCGTCGGCCTGCGACGCCGGTGCCGACGCCGACCGGGTGGCCGTGGGCGCCTCCTGCGTCGGGGTCTTCGTCCCGGTCGACGACGAGCCCGGCGGGCTCGACGCGGTGTCGCGGTCCTTCTCACCGCCGTCCGGCAGCAGGGTCCACACCAGGACGCCGGCGAGCACGGTCCCGACCACCGACGACGCGATCGTGATGCGGCGCCGCGCAGGTCCGGGCGGCGGCGTCTGCCGCGTGGGGCCTGCCGGGTAGGGGGTCGGCGACCCCATGGGGCCCGGCACGGCATCGTGCGGAGCCGCCGGACCGAAGCCCATGGGCGGACCGAAGCCCGTCGGCGGGCCGAACCCGGCCGGTGCGGACGGCGCGGTCGCCGGTCCGGGCGGGGGCGTCAGCCGGTACGACGTGGTGGCGCCGGCGGCGCCCGGGGCGCTGTCCCTGCCCTGTGCCGCATCCGCGAGCATCCGGTCGACCGTCTCCGGGTCCGGCCGCGCGGCCGGGTCCTTGGTGAGCACGGCGGCCAGGACCCCGGCGAGGGGACCCGCCTGGCGGGGCGGCGGAAGCTCCTCACTGAGGACGGCGGCCAGGGTCGCCAGGGTCGTCCCCCTGCGCAGCGGATGATGCCCTTCGACCGCGACGTACAGCATCATCGCCAGCGACCACAGGTCCGCGTCAGGCCCCCCGTCCTGGCCGGAGATGCGCTCGGGGGCCATGTAGTCGGGCGTGCCGATGATGGACCCGGTCGCGGTCAGCGCGGTCGACTCCCGGATGGCGGCGATGCCGAAGTCGGTGAGGACGGGGCGCCCGTCGGGGCGCATCAGGACGTTGGCGGGCTTCACGTCACGGTGCTGGATGCCGACGTCGTGCGCGGCCCGCAGCGCGGCCAGCACGTCCCGCCCGACCCTGGCGGCCTCCGCGGGCGCCATCGGCCCCTTGTCCAGCCGGTCCTGGAGCGATCCGCCGGTCACCAGCTCCATGACGAGCCACGGGTAGGTGTACTCGCCGCCGTCCACCACGTGGTGGATGGTCACGACGTTGGGATGGTCGACCCGGGCGAGCGCCCGCGCCTCCCGCAGCACGCGGGCCCGCAGCATCGCCGCGGCCTCCGGGTCGTACTCGGCGAGCCCGGGATCGGGCGGCCGCACCTCCTTGAGGGCCACGGCCCGGTCCAGCACCAGATCGCGTGCTCGCCACACCATGCCCATACCGCCGCCACCGAGCCGCGCCTCCAGCTCGAAGCGCCCGTCGATGACCCGTCTGCCGGATTCCCCGTCGCTCATGGGCGGGAGCCTACGAGGCGCCGGTGACACGGCCCCGAGCAGGTCCTCCATCGCCTCCCGCCCGGAGCGCTCTACGCTGGCGCGCGTGGGTCGCACCGAGGAGCTCGCCGAAGGCGCAGGGCCGTTCACCACCAAGCTGACCTGGCGCAACGCCGAGGGTGACATCGCGGTCTGGGAGTCGCGCGCGGTGCGCAAACTCGGTGCGCTCACCGTACGGGCCGCCGAGGACGCGAAAGCCGTACGGCATCCGGCGGACACTCGGTCCCTGAAACGACTGGGCAGGCTCAACACCATCGCCGCCGTGGCGTTCACGATCGGCGGCTCGCTGTTCGCGCTCGGCGCCGCGTACGCACTCACGTCGAGCAGCCCGACGGCAGGCGTGTCGATCTACTTCGCGGGAGGGCTGTTCTTCAACACCGGCGGCTACGCCTCCCTGCTCCAGGCCGTCAACGCTCCTCGCCGGCGCAGCGGTTCCGACACACTGGAGCCCGTCCCGTGGCGGTGGTGGAGCTACGAACCGATGCGGATCGACTGGCTCGGCACGTTCCTGCTGTTCGCCGGGACGCTCGTGTTCGCCGTCAACCTGCTCGACTCGTTCCTGGAAGGACTCACCTCCCGGCAGACGAACCGGCTGGTCTGGGCACCCGACGTCATCGGCTGCGTGCTGTTCCTGATCTCGGGGCAGCTGGCCCTGGCCGAGGTGAGCCACGGGCGGGCGAGCCTGCGCGTGCACGACCTCGGCTGGTGGATCGTCGCGGTCAACCAGCTGGGATCCGCGCTCTTCATGGTGGCGGCGCTGGCGGACTTCACCGTGCCGGGCACCGGCAACCTGGTGAGCGCGACCGTGGCCGACTGGGGGACGCTCACCGGAGCGCTGTGCTTCGCCGTCGGCGGCGTACTGCAGGCCTTCGAGCACCCCTGAACGGCCCCGCCGGGCAGGATCCGGACAGACCGGCCGCGGCACCCGCCTCGCTCGAGGGCAGACGGCAGGGGCGCCCCGCACCATGCGGGACGCCCCTGCCGGTGAGCCGTACCAGCGGTACTACAGGAACGAGTTGATCTCGATCGTCTCGGTCCGGCCGGGGCCGACGCCGATCGCCGAGATCGGGGCGCCCGACATCTCCTCCAGCGCCTTCACATAGTCCTGCGCGTTCTTCGGCAGGTCGTCGAAGGTCTTCGCCTTGGTGATGTCCTCGGACCAGCCCGGCAGGTACTCGTAGATCGGCTTCGCGTGGTGGAAGTCGGTCTGGGAGTACGGAAGTTCCTCGACCCGCTTGCCGTCGATCTCGTAGGCGACGCAGACCGGGATCTGCTCCCAGCCGGTCAGCACGTCCAGCTTGGTGAGGAAGAAGTCGGTCAGACCGTTGACCCGGGTCGCGTAGCGCGCGATGACCGCGTCGAACCAGCCGCAGCGGCGGTCGCGGCCGGTGGTGACACCGCGCTCGTGACCGATGCGGCGCAGCGCCTCGCCGTCCTCGTCGAACAGCTCGGTCGGGAACGGGCCCGCGCCGACGCGGGTCGTGTACGCCTTGAGGATGCCGATGACCCGGCTGATCTTCGTCGGGCCCACACCCGCGCCCGTGCAGGCGCCGCCCGCGGTCGGGTTGGAGGAGGTGACGAAGGGATACGTGCCGTGGTCGACGTCGAGCAGCGTGCCCTGACCACCCTCGAAGAGGACGACCTTGCCCTCGTCGATGGCGTTGTTCAGGATCAGCGTGGTGTCGGCGACGTACGGCTTGATCTGCTCCGCGTACTGGAGCATCTCCTCGACGATCTTGTCCGCCTCGATCGCCCGGCGGTTGAAGACCTTGGCGAGGAGCTGGTTCTTCGCCTCCAGCGCCGCCTCGACCTTCTGGGTCAGGATCGACTCGTCGTACAGGTCCTGGACGCGGATGCCGACGCGGTTGATCTTGTCCGCGTAGGTCGGTCCGATGCCGCGGCCGGTCGTGCCGATCTTGCGCTTACCAAGGAACCGCTCCGTCACCTTGTCGAGGGTGACGTTGTACGGCGTGATCAAATGGGCGTTTCCGCTGATCAGGAGCTTGGACGTGTCGACACCGCGGTCGTTCAGCCCGCTCAGCTCGGAGAGCAGAACCGCCGGATCCACCACGACACCGTTGCCGATGACCGGGGTGCACCCCGGCGAGAGGATTCCGGAAGGGAGGAGATGCAGCGCATACTTCTGGTCACCTACGACAACCGTGTGGCCGGCGTTGTTGCCACCCTGATAGCGCACCACATAATCAACGGACCCACCAAGGAGATCGGTGGCCTTTCCCTTGCCTTCGTCACCCCACTGAGCACCGAGCAGCACAAGTGCGGGCACAGGCGTACACCCCTTCCGGGCGGGGCAAGACCAAGGTCAGGGGGCCTGAGCCGTGCCTGAGTCTTCGGACCGGTTGCCCCGGAATAGACGAAGCCCCTGGCGCAATAGCGCAAGGGGCTCTTGCACAAAGATGCTACCCGAGGAAGGACCGAGGTGTCGGATCACGACCAGCTGCTGGTGGTCATCGACCCGGTCGCCCGCCGAATTGACGGCGAGTCCGTGCGAATTGCGAAGGATGTGCTGTGCGGCGGGTCGGAGGCGAAAATTTGCCTCCCCGCGAGCCACGAAGAGTTCGCCCGGGCACTCGCCCGCAGGGGGCCGCGACGGCCCGTCGTGGTGGGTGACGACCGGGCGCTGCTGCGGGCCGTGACCCTGCTTCACCGGGACCGCCGCCTCGGCGACGACGCGCTGGCACTGGTGCCGGTGGGCGCGTCCGTGCAGCTCGCGCACTCGCTGGGCGTGCCCGCCGGGCCTGTCGCGGCGGCGAGGGCGGTGCTGGACGGGGCCGTACGGCGGCTGGATCTGCTGGTCGACGAGAGCGACGGCGTGGTGCTGGGCGATCTCGCCATCCCCGCGGTGCGGGATCCGGCGCGGGACGACGCCGAGGGGCACGGCGCGTCGGTGTGGACCGCCTGCCGCTCACTGGTCCGCACCCTGGTCCGGCCCGCCCCGCCCGCGCCCCCTCCCTGCCGGCACCGGCTGCGCGTGGAGGCCGACGGGGTGCTGCTGACCGATCTGGACCAGCCGGTGGAGGGCGTGACGGTCCGGACGGACGGCGGCCGGGCCGAGGTGACCGTGCAGCACGACGCCGGGTCCGTACCACTGCGCGCCCGGGCCCTGACGGTCACGGTCTCCGGCGCGGACTTCCGCTACCGCGCGGACGCCCTGATCACGGGTCCGGTCCGGACCCGGACCTGGACGATGCGGCAGGGGGCGTGGGGGCTGACGCTGCCGGCGGCGTGAGGGCGTGGGGCGCCCGGGCCGACGGTGTCAAGGACTGACGTCGTGAGGGCGCGGGGCACCCCGGAAGCATCGTCCCGCACGGCCTTGGGGCGTGCTTCCCGCGGCCGTCGCCGAGCCCGGTCCGGGGTTGCGCTTCCCACGGAACCTGGGCCATCACCGGGCGCCGCCATGGGCCGTTGCCCGCCTGCGCGGACCCGCGGCCTGCGCCGCGGTGTGGACCACGGCCCTGTCTTGAGGATCAGGCCGGATCCCGCCGGGCTCAGACCTCGACGAGCAGCTCCTTCAGACCGCGGATCACGAAGTTCGCACTGCGCTCGGGCTCCACCGCGAGGCGCAGCGCCGGGGCCTGGTCCAGCAGCGCCGCCAGGGACGTTGCGAGTTCGATGCGGGCGAGGGGAGCGCCGATGCAGTAGTGGATGCCCGCGCTGAAGGAGATGTGCGGGTTGTCCTCGCGGGACAGGTCGAGGGTGTCGGGATGGGCGAAGACGTCCGCGTCACGATTGGCCGAACCGAAGAGGAGGGCGACCTCGGAGCCGCGCGGGATCGTGGTGCCGTCGATCTCCACGTCGTCGAGGACCCAGCGCTCGAAGAGCTGGAGCGGGGTGTCGTAGCGCATCAGCTCCTCCACAGCTGTGGACAACAGCGAGCGGTCGGCGCGCAGGGCCGCGAGCTGGTCTGGGTGGCGGAAGAGCGCCCACCAGCCGTTGACCGTGGTGTTCACCGTCGCCTCGTGGCCCGCGTTCAGGAGGAGGACACAGGTCGAGATCATCTCCTGCTCGCTGAGCCGGTCGCCCGCGTCATACGCGGCGATCAGACCCGAGATCAGGTCCTCACCCGGATCCTTGCGGCGGGCCGCTATCAACTCCCGCAGGTAGGAGGAGAATTCGACGGACGCCCGGACGGCCGCGGACGCCGTCTCCTGCGAGGGGTTCAGCTCGTACATTCCGCAGATGTCCGCCGACCAGGGCCGCAGCTGCCCGCGGTCGGACTCCGGGATGCCGAGCATCTCCGCGATGACGGCGACCGGCAGCGGCTCGGCGACCGCGGTCAGCAGGTCGCCGCCGCCCTCCGCGACCAGCGCGCTCACCAGCTCGGAGGCGAGCGAGTGGACATAAGGGCGCAGCCGCTCGACGGTGCGCGGCGTGAACGCCTTCGAGACCAGGCGCCGGATACGGGTGTGGTCCGGCGGCTCCAGGTCCAGCATCCCGTGGTCGTTGAGCGTGTGGAACGGCTCGTGCGCCGCGGGCGGCGGCGTACGCCCGAACTCCTCGTGCGTGAAGCGGTGCAGATACGTGCGGCCGAGCCGCCGGTCCCGCAGCAGCGCGGAGACGTCCGCGTGGCGCGGAACCAGCCACTGCCGCGTCGGTTCGAACCAGTGCACCCGGCCGCGGGCGCGCAGCTCGGCGTAGGCGGGGTAGGGGTCGGCGACGAAGGAGGGCGACCAGGGATCGAACGTCTCTGCCATGCCCCGACGCTAGCGCGTCGGGGCCGCCGCACGTCAGCCCGGCGTGACCAGCCTCGCCTCGTACGCGAACACAGCCGCCTGCGTCCTGTCCCGCAGGCCCAGTTTCACCAGGACCCGGCTCACATGCGTCTTGATCGTCGACTCGGCGACCACCAGATGCGAGGCGATCTCCGCGTTCGACAGACCCTGGGCGATCAGGACCAGGACCTCCGTCTCACGCTCGGTCAGATCGCCGACCTGGGTCAGGGCCGCCGGGCGCGGGGTCTCGGAGAGCTTCGAGAACTCGGTGATCAGCCGGCGCGTGACCGTCGGGGCGAGCAGTGCCTCGCCCGCCGCCACCACCCGCACCCCGTCCGCGAGCTGCCGGGCGGATGCGTCCTTCAGCAGGAAGCCGGACGCCCCGGCGCGCAGCGCCTGGTACACGTACTCGTCGAGGTCGAAGGTGGTGAGCACCAGCACCTTCGATTCGCCGGGCGCGGCGATGATCTCCCGGGTGGCCTCGATGCCGTTCAGCTCCGGCATCCGGATGTCCATCAGCACCACGTCCGGCGCGAGCTCCGCGGCCTTGGTGACCGCCTCGCGTCCGTTCACCGCCTCGCCGATGACCTCGATGTCGGGCATCGCGTTCAGCAGGACGGAGAAGCCCTCGCGGACCATCATCTGGTCGTCGACGATAAGGACACGGATGGTCATGACGCCTCCTCGGCGACGGCCTGGGCGACGGGGATGAAGGCGGTGACCTCGTAACCGCCCTCCTCGGTGGGCTCGGCGGTCATCTCGCCGCTCAGCATGGACACCCGCTCCCGCATGCCCGTGATGCCGTGGCCGGCCCCCGGGGAGGGCTTGACCAGGCCCTGCGGCTCGGTGTTCACGATCCGCAGGCCCAGACCGCCGAGCACGTACGAGATCTCGACCTTCGCCGTCGCGCCGGGTGCGTGCCGCAGCGCGTTGCTCAGCGCCTCCTGGATGATCCGGTACGCCGACAGCTCGACGCCCTGCGGCAGCGGGCGCACCGCGCCCGTGATCGTCTTCTCCGTCTCCAGGCCCGCCTCCCGGACGTTGCCCAGCAGGTTGTCGAGATCGGCGAGCACCGGCTGCGGGGCGTCCGGCGCCTCGTAGTCCTCCGCCCGTACGACACCGAGGATGCGGCGCAGCTCGGTCAGCGCGGCCACCGCGTTCTCGCGGATCGTGGCGAACGCCTTCTCCAGTTCCTCCGGGGGGTTCTCCACCCGGTACGGGGCGGCTTCGGCCTGGATCGCGACGACCGACATGTGGTGCGCGACCACGTCGTGCAGCTCACGAGCGATGGTGGTGCGCTCCTCCAGCAGCGTGCGGCGGTCGCGCTCGACGGCTGTGACGGTCTTCTCGGCCGCGACCTCCTGCCGCGCCTCGCGGCGGGTGAGGAACATGCTCACGATCAGCAGGACGAAGGCGGAGGTGAAGAGCATCCCCGGGGCGTTGGTGCCGTATCCGCGGGAGAGCGCCGTATCGGCGAACACCGAGTACGCGGCGGTGATCGCCCACATCCAGGCCGCCGTGCGCGGCCGGGTCCGCAGCGCGACCACGGTCATCACGGTGAGGTGCCCCAGGAAGCCGGCGGGCGACCAGGGCCAGTCGCCCCAGTTTCCCAGCACCGACACGAACGGCGTGCTCACCATCGACACCCACCAGGCTCCGACGGGCCTGACCAGCGTCATGACGACGGCCGCCGCCGGGGCGAGGCCTACGACCAGAAAGTCCAGCCCGGGGCTTGTGGATGCGGAGGCGAGCAGCAGCGTGATGAAGGCCAGGAACAGGACCACGGCGTGCGGGAGCCACACCGCGGCCCGGCGTATCCGTTTGCCGGGCAGCCGGCGGACCAGCGGCCCGTCAGGCCGCAGGGGCGGCAGCGGCCGGTAGGCGAAGGCGTTGTGGAAGAGGTCCTGGCGGAGGCCGCTGAGCGCTCCCTGGGCCAGGCGGTACTCAGGGCTGCGGGTCTTCTCGGTCACGTAGAGAAAGGTAAGCGGCGACCGCGGGTCCGGTCGTCATCAGCGATACGGATCCTGCGGCATCCGTCCTGAGTACTACCGCGCGTACCTGCAGGTCGTGCGGGGAGTGCCGGGGTGTCTCACGCCCGGTCACTCCCCCGCGGACCCGGCCTCAGGCGCGGAAGGCGCCCGCATGCGCCCGGGCCCACTCGGCGAAGGTCCGCGCCGGCCGTCCGGTGACCTTCTCGACGGTGGCGGCGACGGTACGGCCGACGAGCGGAGTGTTGCCGTACGCCTCCAGCAGGAAGCCGATCACGTCCTCCTGCATGCCCGCCGCCCGCCACTTCCCGACCGCCTGCTCCTCGCTGAGCTCGACGAGCCGGATCTCACCGCCCCGGGCGGCCGCGAGCGCCTCGGTCTTGTCCTTCAGCGTCAGCACCTGCGGACCGGTGATCACGTACTCCTGGCCCGCGTGCCCGTCCTCGGTGAGGGCCACCGCCGCGACCGCGCCGATGTCCGCCTCGTGGACCATGGCGCTGAGCCGGTCGACGAACGGTTCGCGCACCTCGCCCGTGTCGCGGATGTCCTCGGCCCACTCAAGGGCGTTGGCCATGAACTCGACGGGCATGAGGACGGTCCAGGCCACAGCGCTCGCCCGGACCGCGTCCTCCAGCAGGCTCGGGCCGCCGCCGTGCAGCACGGTGATCCGGCGTACGCCGGCCTCACGGGCCAGCTCCAGGATGCGCGGGCCGGTCTCCAGCGGGGCGAAGTACGGCCCGCCGAAGGTGATCAGATGCAGCCCGGTGACGCCCTCGAGCGCGGCGGCGAGCGTCCCGGGTTCGGTGAGGTCGCCCTGGACGACCTCGACCCCGGCGGGGAAGTCCGCCTTCGCGGGGTCACGGGTCAGGGCACGGACAGCGTGTCCACGGCGGAGCAGCTCCGCGACTACCTGGCGGCCAACGGTTCCGGTTGCTCCGGTCACGAGATTCGTCATGGGAAGAAGGTAGAAGGGCTTGCGGTCAGCTTCTGTCCGCAAGCCCCAGCTTTTTCCCTTGCTCACCAGGCGAGTTGGGCGATCTCCTCCGCCACGACGGCACACGCGTCGGCCGCCGGGTCGATCAGCGGGAAGTGCCCGACCTCTTCGAGAAGGGTCAGCCCGACTGTCTCGCCGGCCTTCGCCGCCGCGTCGACGAACGCCTCGGCCACGGCCGCCGGCACCACGATGTCCTCCCGGCCCTGGACGATGACCGTCGCGATTCCGGTGGGCAGCAGGGCGGCCGGGTCGGCGTACGCGCTGCGCGCCTCGAACTCGTCCTCGCCGCCGAGGAGTTGGGATACGGCGCCGCCGCACACATCGAGCTCGACGGCCCGCGCGAAGTCGGCGATCGGCGCCAGCGCGACCACGCCGCGCAGGGCGGGCGGCGCGGGCAGCCGCCACCGGGAGCCCGCCGGCAGCACATGACGGGCGGCGGCCCACAGCGCGAGGTGCCCGCCGGCCGAGTGCCCGGTGACGACGATCCGCCGCGGATCGGCCTGCGGCAGCGCCTCGCGCGCCAGGTCCGGCAGCGCGTCCATGGCCGCGGCGACGTCGTCGAACGTGTCGGGCCACCGCCCGGCGACCGGACCGGCCCCGCCCTGCTGCGGGATCTCCCGCCCGCGCCGGTACTCGACACTGGCGACGGCGAGCCCGCGACGGGCCAGGTAGTCCGCGAAGGGAGTGACATGCTGCCGGTCGTACGGCGCCCGCCACGCCCCGCCGTGCAACACGACGACCAGCGGGACACCGTCCTCCCCGCCCCGGGGCGCGTAGAAGTCGACGACGTGATCCGGGTGCTCCCCGTACGCGACGGACACGTCCGGCGCGACGGCGGGATGCGAGAAGGCCGACTCTTCCTCGGCGGCGTCACGGGCGACGGGGTCCGGCATGGGCTGCTCCAACTTCCCGCGGTGTGGATGTACGACGTGATCAGCGGGAAGCTACCAGCGCCCGGCACCGGGGGCGTACTGCCCACCGGCGCGTGAGCGCACCGCCGTACGGCGGGTGGACCCGCTGACTGCCGCAAGCACATGCGTCGCGCGCAGGCGGCGAGCTGCCCGTCCCATGGGCGACACGCCTCGGCCAAGACCTCCGGCAGGACGGGCCAACGCGGAACCACGCCGGCCGGCGGCACACTGCCGCTCGGCCGGTGACAGCCTCACGCAAGACCGGTGGCCGACCCCGGCGACCCGCCCCCTGCGGCCCGGCGCCCCGGCACCCGTCACTGGGCACAGGCGGCGACTCCCCGCTGTCGACGGGGCATGGACATGCACCTCTGGCGCACCGCGCCGACGCACCGCCGTACGGCGGGTGGACCCGCTGTGCCGCGAGCACATGCATGCCGCGCGCAGGCAGCGGGCCACCCGTCCCATGGGCGCTACGCCTCGGCCAGGACCTCCGACAGGACGCGCGCCGCGCGCTCCACGTCCGCGAAGCCCACGTACAGCGGCGTGAAGCCG
The DNA here is from genome assembly GCF_036057275.1 of Streptomyces sp. NBC_00390. Lineage (NCBI taxonomy): Bacteria > Bacillati > Actinomycetota > Actinomycetes > Kitasatosporales > Streptomycetaceae > Streptomyces > Streptomyces sp. NBC_00390. The sequence continues at coordinate 3,956,259 of NZ_CP107945.1, forward strand.
AAGCGCAGGACATCGGGGCGGCGCAGGTCACCGATCACGCCGCGGGTGATCAACTCCCGCATCACCCGCGGCGCGTCCTCGCAGCGCAGCGCGATCTGGCTGCCGCGCTCCGCGTGCTTGCCCGGCGTCAGGCAGGTCACCCGGCCCTGCGGGACATACGTCTCGACGCACTCCAGGAAGAAGTCCGTCAGCGCCAGGCTCTTGGCCCGCACGGCGTCGACCGAGACCCCGTCCCAGACGTCCAGCGACGCTTCGAGCGCCAGCATCGAGAGGATGTCGGGGGTGCCGACCCGGCCCCGGACCGCGCCGTCCGCCGGTTCGAAGCCGGGGGTCATCGCGAACGGGTCCGTGTGCGAGTTCCACCCCGGCAGCGGCGAGTCGAACGCGGCCTGATGGCGCTCGGCCACATAGATGTACGCCGGCGAACCCGGGCCGCCGTTCAGGTACTTGTACGTACAGCCGACCGCCAGGTCCACGCCGTGCTCGTCCAGGCCCACCGGCAGCGCGCCCGCGCTGTGGCACAGGTCCCAGACCGCGAGCGCGCCCGCGTCGTGGATCGCGGCCGTCAGGGCCGGCAGGTCGTGCAGCCGGCCGGAGCGGTAGTCCACGTGGTTGAGCAGCACCGCCGCGGTGCTCGGTCCGATCACCGACACCAGGTCCGCCGGGTCCACCGGGACGATCCGCCTGCCGGTCATCCGGGCCGCCGACTCGGCTATGTATCCGTCGGTCGGGAAGGTGGTGGCGTCCACCAGGACATCCGTACGCGCCGGGTCGTCCTGCAGCCGCACCGCGCCCACAACCGCCTTGAAGACGTTGACGCTCGTGGAGTCGCCGACCACGATCTGCCCCGGCGCCGCCCCCACGAGAGAGGCGATCCGGTCGCCGATCCGCTCGGGCGCCGTCCACCAGCCGCTCTCGTCCCACGAGCGGATCCGCAGCTCGCCCCACTGGCGCCTCACCACGTCGGCGACCCGGTCCGGGACATGCGCGGGCAGCGCGCCGAGGGAGTTGCCGTCGAGGTAGACGGCGTCATCGAGCGCGAACAGCTTGCGCGCACCGGCCAGTTCGTCTGCGGCGTCCAGCGCCGCGGCCCGCTGGGCCAGGTGCTCAGACATGGCTGCGCGCCGTCCACAGCTCGGGGAACACGTTCTTGGCGGCACGCTTCTCCAGCCAGGAGACCCCGGCGGAGCCACCCGTGCCGACCTTCGAGCCCATCGCCCGCCGGGTCGCCACCAGGTGGTCGTTGCGCCAGCGCCACACCAGCTCGCCGACGTCCGTCAGTGCCTCACCGAGCCGCACCAGGTCGGTGTCCTGGTCCGCGCCGCCGTACACCTCGGCCCAGACCTTCTCGATCTCTTCCGACGGCTCGTACTTCTGCGACAGGTCGCGCCGCAGCACCTCGTCCGGCACGGCCAGACCGCGGCGTGCCAGCAGCCGCAGCACCTCGTCGTACAGGCTCGGCTCGTGCAGCGCCTTCTCCAGCTCCGCGTACACCCGCGGCGCGCCGCGGTGCGGCACCAGCATCGACGCCGACTTCTCGCCGAGCAGGAACTCCATACGGCGGTACATCGCCGACTGGAAGCCCGATCCCTCGCCGAGTGCGGCGCGGTAGGCGTTGAACTGCGCGGGGGTCAGCTGGGCGAGGGGCTTCCAGGAGGCGTTCAGCGCCTCGAGCTCCCATCCCGACCGCTTCAGCGCCTCCATGGCGACCGGCAGCCGGTCCTCGCGCAGCGCCGCGGCAGCGGTCTCCCACTCGTGGACGATGACGGTGAACCACAGCTCCATGACCTGGGTGGTGACCAGGAAGACCATCTCGCCCGGGTCGTCCGAGCGCGGATGCTGGAGGTGGGTGAGCACGTCCGCCTGGACGTAGTCCTCGTACGGCGTGGTGCCCGCGAAATCCAGATTCGGGGCGGAGTCATGTGACATTGCTGTCTCCTCGACATCCGGGTAGCGGTCCGCCCCTTCCTGTCCGGTGTGGGCCCCGGTCCCCACCGGCATCATAAGCAGAGACTCACACCGGCGGTCCGGTGAGATAGGTCCCCTTCTCGTCGTACGGCCAGGCATTGGAAACACAGCCGTCCAGGCCCTTGATCTGCTGCATCATCACCGGCGCGGGCTTCCCGTCACCGGGGCAGCCCATGTGCTGCCGGTTGCCGATCTCGTGCCCGACCTCATGGTTGATGATCAGGTGCCGGTACTCGGCGGGCGCCCCGTCGAACGTCGGCGAGCCCAGCATCCAGCGCCGCAGATTGACCACGACGCCGTCGGCGGTCTCACAGTTCAGCTCACCGCCCGTGTCGAATCCCTGCTCGAGACAGAGCTTGTCCGCGGTGGTGGGCGTGGCGATCCTGATCACGAAGTCGGCGTTCTCCGACACCAGCTGGAAACGGCCGTGGCCGTGGGCCGCCCAGCCGCGCGGGTGGGCGAGTATCTTCTCGATCTCCGCGGCCGCCTGCTCCGCCTTGACGCCCGTGCCGTCCTCGACCTCCACCTGGTAGCGGCGCGGCAGGCCCGAGCCGGCCGGCGCACCGGAGGACCGCGCGACGGCGAAGGTCCCGGCGCCGGAGACAGGCACGCTCGCGGACGACGCACTCGGCGACGGGGACGACGACGGGGACGCGGACTGCTCGGCGGACGGGGAGACGGCGGGCGGCCTCACACGGGAGGGAGCGGAGGGACGGGGCGGGGCCGGCTCGGCAGGGGCCTCGGGCGAGGCATCGGGCGTCCTCGGCTGCGAGGCGGCGGGCTCCTCGACGGGCTCGGCCGGCTTCGCCTCGACGGCGGCGGACCGTTCGCCGTGCCAGTGCGCGAGGGCGGCGCCGCCGCCGACGGACAGGGCGGCCAGGCACGCGCCGAGGGTCAGTAGCGGGCCGACGGAACGGCGGCGGCGGGACGAACCGCGGCGTGCACGGCTCCGGCTGCCGCCGCGGCGGGGTGCGGCTCGCTTGCCCAAGACAGGTCTCTCCCCCGTGAATTCGTCAGTACGTGCGATCGTACCGGGCCTGTTCGTGCGCCGGAGCGTGATCGCCGAGGAGTGGCAGACTGCACGTATGAGCACTCAAAAGAACCTGTTGGGCGGCCCCGATCCGACCTATCTGCCGGACCAGGAGGAGCCGTACCGGCGGCTGGGAGAGCAGTCGGCGGACCCGGCGCAGGTCGTCGCCGACTTCCCCACCTTCTCGCTCGCCTGGGCGATGCTCGCCGACGATGCCTTCGAGGCGGGTCGCGTGGTCGAGTCGTACGCGTACGCGCGCACCGGTTACCACCGGGGCCTCGACCAGCTCCGGCGCGCCGGCTGGAAGGGCCACGGCCCCGTCCCCTGGAGCCACCAGCCCAACCGCGGCTTCCTGCGCTGCCTGGCGGCCCTGGCCCGCGCAGCGGAGGCGATCAAGGAAACGGACGAGGCGGAGCGCTGCAGCCAGTTCCTGAAGGACAGCAGCGACGAGGCGTACAACGAACTGATGCGTTAGCGGGCTGCGACCCGGCGCCGGTGGCTGCAGCGGTGTCCGCGGCCACCGGCGCGGTCGGGTCCCGGCGTACGACGCCGCACGCCCGTGGCAGAGGCCGGCGACCGCCCGCACACGGAGGCGCGGCAGCGGACGGCCGCACTCCCTCAGGCACGGGCCTGGTCGCCGCCCGAGGCCTCCAGGGGCGGGGACACGAGACCGCAGTTGACCTTGCACTGCGGGTGGCAGTGCGCCGCCTTGTCCTTCGGGGTGCGCACCGTCAGCACGGCGATCAGCGCCCCCAGCACCAGGATCCCCGCGCACATCGGCATGGCCCGCCGGAACGTCGCCCCGAACTCCTCCGCCGAGCGGTACGCCTCCGGGCCCATCCCCGCCAGCAGGGGCAGCGCCGCCACGGCGAGCAGACCGGCCGCACGGGCAGCCGCGTTGTTGATACCGCTCGCGATCCCCGCCCGCCCGACGTCCACCGACGCCAGCACGGTCGCGGTCAGCGGGGCGACCAGGGTCACCATGCCCAGTCCCAGGACCAGCAGTGCGGGCAGCACCTCCGTCAGGAACGACGCGTTCTCGCCGACCCGCAGCATCAGCAGCATCCCGGCCGCGCACAGCAGCGGACCGACCGTGAGCGGGATACGCGGGCCGATCCGCTCCCCCAGTTCCCCGGACTTCGCCGACAGCAGCAGCATCAGCACGGTGACCGGCAGCAGCGCGACGCCCGCGCCGAGCGCGGAGTAGCCCGAGACCACCTGGAGCTGCAGGGCGGCCAGGAAGAAGAACCCGGCGAAGGCGGCGTACACGCACAGCGTCACCACGTTCACCGCGGTGAACGTGCGTGACGCGAACATCGACAGCGGCAGCATCGCTTCCGGCCGCCGCCGCTCGACCGCGACGAACGCGGCCCCCACGAGGACGCCCGCGGCCCCCGCCCACCACGCCGCCGCAATCAGCGCGTATGTCACCAGGCCCAGCGCGGCCGCGCCGAGCACCGCACCCAGCACGTCGAAGCGGCCGGTGGCCTCGGGGTCGCGCGACTCCGGAACGTGCCGCATCGCGACCGGCACGCAGAGCGCGGCCAGCGGCACATTGAGCAGGAAGATCCAGCGCCAGCCGGGTCCGTCGACCAGCCAGCCCCCCAGGAAGGGGCCGACCGCCGCGCCGACGCCGCCGAACCCCGACCACAGACCGACCGCACGGGCCCGGTCATCGGGGTGGAAGCTCGCCTGGATCAGCGCCAGCGACCCGGGGGTGAGCAGCGCGCCGCCGACGCCCTGGACGGCGCGGGCGACCACCAGGATCCAGGCGTTCGGCGCCAGTCCGCACAGCAGCGATCCGACCGCGAACCAGATGACGCCCAGCACGAAGATCTTCCGCCGCCCGTAGCGGTCGCCTAGCGCCCCGCCGAGCAGGATCAGCGAGGCCAGCGTGAGCATGTAGGCGTTGACGGTCCACTGGAGGCCCGCCATGTCGGTGTCCAGGTCCTCGCCGATACGCGGCAGGGCGACATTGACGACGGTCGAGTCCAGCATCGCCATGCTCGATCCGAGCACCGTCGTCAGGACCACCCAGCGGCCGGTTGCCGTCGGGAGCCGGATGCCTCCCACGCGGTCCGGGCTGGTGTCCATACCGGGATCATCCCAGCAGCGCGCGGCTCACACGAGTCGGCCGAGGGCCCGGATCAGGGCGTCCGCACCGCGCTCGGCCTTGCTGCGCGGACAGCCGACATTGAGGCGGACGCATCCCGGGCTGCCGTAGGTCGTGCCCGGCATGATCGCGACCTTCTCACGTTCGATCAGCTCCCGCTGGAGCGCCGTGTCCTCGATGCCGAGCGGCCGCAGATCGATCCAGGCGAGATACCCGGCCTGCGGCGGCTGCCAGCCGAGCTGGGGGAACGCCGCGGCGAGCCGGTCGGCGAGCATTCCCAGATTGCCCGCCACATAGGCGTTGAGCTGGTCCAGCCAGGCCCCGCCCTGCCGGTACGCGGCGATGTGCGCGGTCAGCGACAGCACGGCCGGTGAGGCGAGTCCCTCCCCGGTCCGCATCCGCCGCAGGAACTCGGCGTGGTCGTCGCGGTCGCCGACCACGCCGTACGAGCCGCTGAGCGCGGGGAAGTTGAAGGACTTGGTGGCCGAGGTGATCAGCGCCCAGCGCCCGCTGCCGTACCGGGTCCACGGCAGATGCGGCCGCCCGCCGTGCGTGAAGTCGGCGTGGATCTCGTCGCTGACCACCGCGACCTCATGGCGCGCGGCCAGCTCGGCCATCGACGTCAGTTCCGCGTGGGTCCACACCCTGCCGGTGGGGTTGTGGGGCGAGCACAGGACCAGGACCTTGCTGTCGGGGCGGGCGAGTTGTCGCTCGAGCTCCGCCATGTCGCCGGCCGGCACCCCGCGCAGCTCTCGGCCCAGGCCGCCTATCGCCTTGATGAAGCCGTCGTACGTAGGGGTGTGGACGACCACGCCGTCGCCGGGCGCGGACCACATCTGCAGCAGCTGGGAGAGCTGGTTGAGCACGGAGGGCCCGTACACGACCAGATCGGTGTCCATCTCGGTGCCGTACCGGGTCGCGAACCAGTGACGGATCGCGGAGAGGAAGTCCTCGTGCTGCCAGTCGGTATAGCCGAAGACCCCGTGCGCGACCCGGCGCTGAAGGGCGTCGAGCACCTCGGGCGGGGAGGTGAAGTCCATGTCGGAGATGGTGAACGGCAGCAGCCCGTCGACACCGAAGCGGTCGGCCACCCCGTCCCACTGGATGCACCACGTACCGCGCCGGTCGACGACGGCGTCGAAGTCATAGCTCATGCCGTCACCGCTCACATCGCCACCACTCATGCCGTCACCGCTCATGCCGCCACCGCTCACGTCGAGTCCTCCCCGGGTCCGGGCATACCGCGGGCCCGGCGCCCCCGCGAAGGGGTGCCGGGCCCGGGTACAGCAACTGCTTGATACAGCGGCCGCTTACTTGATCTTGGTGCCGGTGGAACGGAGGGCGGCACAGGCCTCGGTCACGCGCGTGGCCATGCCGGCCTCGGCCAGCTTGCCCCAGCTGCGCGGGTCGTAGGTCTTCTTGGAGCCGACCTCGCCGTCGACCTTCAGAACACCGTCGTAGTTCTTGAACATGTGGTCCGCGACGGGGCGGGTGAAGGCGTACTGGGTGTCGGTGTCGAGGTTCATCTTCACGACGCCGTTCTCCAGCGCGGTGGCGATCTCCTCGGCCGTCGAGCCGGAGCCGCCGTGGAAGACGAAGTCGAACGGCTCGGCCTTGCCGTACTTGGCGGCGACACCGGCCTGCAGGTCCTTCAGCAGCTCGGGGCGCAGCACGACGTTGCCCGGCTTGTAGACGCCGTGGACGTTGCCGAAGGAGGCGGCCAGCAGGTAGCGGCCCTTCTCACCCAGGCCGAGCGCCTCGGCGGTGCGCAGCGCGTCCTCGACGGTGGTGTACAGCTCGTCGTTGATCTCGTGCGTCACACCGTCCTCCTCGCCACCGGTCGGGGTGATCTCGACCTCGAGGATGATCTTGGCGGCGGCGGCCTGCGCCAGCAGTTCCTGGCCGATGGCCAGGTTGTCGGCGAGGGTCTCGGCCGAGCCGTCCCACATGTGGGACTGGAACAGCGGGTCCTGGCCCTTGGCCACGCGCTCTGCGGAGACGGCGAGCAGCGGACGCACATAGCCGTCCAGCTTGTCCTTCGGGCAGTGGTCCGTGTGCAGTGCGACGGTGATGTCGTACTTCGCAGCGACGATGTGCGCGAACTCGGCCAGGGCGACAGCGCCGGTGACCATGTCCTTGCTGTACTGGCCACCCAGGAATTCGGCGCCGCCGGTGGAAATCTGGATGATGCCGTCGCTCTCGGCCTCCGCGAAGCCACGCAGTGCAGCGTGCAGGGTCTGGGACGAGGTCACGTTGATGGCCGGGTAGGCGAACTTGCCTGCCTTCGCCCGGTCGAGCATCTCGTTGTAGACCTCGGGAGTCGCGATGGGCATGTGTCCGCTCCTTGTGATGTGCGGGTATGTGGTGCTGGCCCTGACCTGGGGGCGACGTCATCGTCGCGGCCTATCTTTCCAGACTCCTGGCCAGGGTCCACCATGCCCGTCTTGCGATTATGCGCGAGGGGCGTCCCGTTTCACGTGAAACAGTGCGCCCCTCGACATCACCGCAGGTCAGACCTGGAATCACTGATTCCGGATCAGTAGATCCACGTCACTCAGGCGAGGCCGAGCTCGTCCAGCGAGTACGCGTTGACGTACGGCAGGCCCGCCTCCGCGATCCTGGGGGCGGCACCCCGCTCCACGATCACGGCGACCGCGACGACCTCGCCGCCGGCTTCCCGGACCGCCTCGACGGCGGTCAGCGGGGAACCTCCCGTCGTCGAGACGTCCTCGACGACCAGGCAGCGGCGGCCCTTCACATCCGTGCCCTCGATACGGCGCTGCATCCCGTGCGCCTTGCCGGCCTTGCGGACGACGAACGCGTCGAGCCGCTTCCCGCGGGCCGCCGACGCGTGCAGCATCGACGTCGCGACCGGGTCGGCGCCCAGCGTCAGACCGCCCACGCAGTCGTAGTCCAGCTCCGCGGTGGCATCGAGCATCACCTGGCCGACCATCGGCGCGGCCTGGCCGTCCAGCGTGATCCGGCGCAGGTCGATGTACCAGTCGGCCTCAAGACCCGAGGAGAGGGTCACCTTGCCGTGCACCACGGCCTTGTCCTTGATCTGCTCGAGCAGCTCAGCGCGTACGTCAGTCATGGTCGCCAGCTTAGATGCGCCGCCAGGTCCAGGTTGTCGTCATCTCCAGGGGGTCGATGGGCGTGACCAGCCGCGGGTGCGTGTTGAGTCCGTCCGGCGGACCGGACTGGGGCTCCACACAGACCGCCTCGTCCTGCTCGTCGTAGACCACGACCCACTCGGCCGCACTCGTGACGGTCAGCTCCAGCCGGCCGGGCCAGGTGAGGGTGACCTTGACGCCGCCGGGCATGCCGAAGCAGTCGTCCCAGGGGCCGGGGAGCGGCGCGATGCGCTGTCCGGTGGGCAGATGGTCCGCACCGCGCTCCTCCTGCCACTCGGGCGTGAAGTCGATCCGCACGTCCTCGTCGCGCCCGCCACCGAGGTTGCGCCGGAACCACGGGTGCCAGCCCGCCTGCGCGGGGAAGGACGTCTCGTACGTCTCGATGCCCATGGCGAGCGTCAGCGACTCCTCGGTGAGCGCGAAGGTGTGCGTGACCCGTCCCGAGTACGGCCAGGGGTCGGCGAGGTCGTAGACGAAGGCCGCCTCGCTCTTGCCCGCCACGGCGGTACGCCAGACGGAGTCGCGGCCGGTCCCGTGGATGGCGTGCGGCGGGGAGTTGAGCGGCAGGTGATGGCGCACCGCCCCGTTGTAGAACAGCCCGTCCCGCACTCGTCCGCACCAGGGGACCATCGGGAACGAGCCGTACTTCGCCCCCTGACGCAGCACCTCGGTGCCGCCGATCTCAAGGCCGGCGATACGGCAGCCGTTCTCCGGACGCACGGTCAACTCGACGTCTCCGGCGGCCAGCCGGACGCTTTCATCGCTGCTACTCACACCATGACAGTAACCGCGGACGGCTACTGCCGTCGGCGCAGCACCCGGCCGATGACGACGGCGGACGCGACCGCCAGCGCGGCGGCGGGTGCGAGCCAGCGCAGCGTCACACCGGCCGTACCGGCCTCGGGCGCGGGGGCCGGCGCGTAACGCCCGCGGGGCGGGGCGTGGTCGACCTCTTCCGCACTGCGCCCGATCATGGTCCGCCGGGCATGGGCAGCCTCGGCGGCCGGCTCATCGGGCACGTCGGCAGCCGTCAACTCGTCGACGTCAGCCACCTCGTCGAGGTCGTCTACGTCGTCGAACTCGTCCTCGGCATCCGGCCCGAGCGAAGGCGGCGGGACAGGCGTGTCGAAGACGGAGGCGTCGGTGTCATTGCCCGGCCCGGTGACAGCCGAGTCGGCGGCGACGGCCTCGTCCGGTGCGCCACCGGACGATGTGTCAGCGTCGGAGTCGCCACCGGACGTCGTATCCGCAGCGCCCGCCTCGGAGACGGCCCCCGCATCCGCGGCGTCGTGCGCGGCAGCCTCGGGTCCGGCCTGCCCGGCCCCGGCCGTTCCCGTGTCCGTGGTCGCCACCGCCGCGGCCATGGCCGCGGCGAAACGGTCCAGCAGACGGTGTGCCGCCGATGCCGCCGCGTCCGGGGACAGATCGGCCAGGCGGCCCTCCGCGTGGGACGTTCCCGTGAAGCCCAGGGCCGTCCCGCCGTCGGACGGCTCCGGACGGATCGCCAGCGTCACCTTCACCGAGCCGCCGCCACGCACCTCCGTGCCCTCGCCCTCGACCGCGAAGACCCCGTCCTGCTCCGTGACGTGCAGCGCGCCGCGGTAGGTGATGGTGTGCCCGCCGGCGCGTACCTTGAGCCGGCCCGAGAGCGGGCCCGCGGACGCGTCCGCGTCCTGCTGGAGCCCCGGGACGCAGCGGGCGACCCGCGCGGGGTCCCGCAGCAGCTGTCGGAGTGTCTCTGCCGGAACCGGAACGAACACCTCATGCTCCATGGGCCGAGCCTACTCAGCCCGGCGCGCCACGTCTGCCTTTCGGGTGCGGCTCAGTGTCCGTATCGCGGGTGGACCAGCGTCGACGGCGGCAGCGCACCCGGCGGCCTGGTGGCCTCCGTCTCCCGCGCGCCCTCGGCCAGCGCATCGGTGGTGAGCGCCCGCAGCCGGGGCCCGCCGGCGTCGAGACCGAGCCGTGGGGCACGGCCCTCGGCGGCGATCAGAAAGCCCCAGTCACGCGGCGCCGCCGCTCCGGCTCGCCGCAACCGCGCCGGCCCCGCACCCGCCTCGGCTCGGTAGCCGCGTGGGTGCAGCCCCGCCGCACGGAGGGTCGCTTCGACCGTCCAGTACGTGTGCGCCCGGGTCAGGACCGGCCCGGTATGCACCACCAGCCGTCCGCCGTCCGCGAGTGCGCCCCGGGTGAGCCCGTAGAACTCCAGCGAGTACAGCTTGGAACTGGCGGTGAAGGCCGGGGCGGGCAGATCGGAGACGATCACGTCGTACGCCCCGAAGTCCGCGCCGCGCAGCCAGCTGAAGGCATCCGCATGGACCACCCGTACCCGCGGGTCGTCCAGGGCATGGGCGTTGAGCCCGGCGAGCCCCGGATCCGTACGGGCGAGGCGGGCGACGCCCGGATCCAGTTCGACCACGGTCACCGACCGGACGCCCGGATGGCGCAGCGCCTCGCGCGCGGCGAGGCCGTCGCCCCCACCCAGGATCAGCACCCGTGTGTGCGGCCCCCGCATCGCGGGATGGACGAGCGCCTCGTGGTAGCGGTGCTCGTCGCGGCCACTGACCTTGAGCCGCCCGTTCAGATACAGATCCGGCGGCCCCGGTCTGCCGCCCGCGAGAACGATCTCCTGCACATCGGTGTGCACCGCCGCGCGCACCTGGTCGCCGTACATCGCCCGGCGCGCCGCCTGCTCGAAGTCGCCGCACAGCACGGTCGCCAGCGCCAGCACCGCGAGCACCGCGACATTGGCGGCCAGCAGCAACGCCCTGGCGCGCACGGTCAGATCGCGGCGGAACAGCCACAGCACGACCGCGCCGCCCGCCACCGCGTTGACCGCCCCGGTCAGCAGCGCGCCGGTGAGCTGGCCGAGCCAGGGCAGCAGCAGGAACGGGAACGCGAGCCCGCCGACGAGCGCGCCCACATAGTCGGCGGCGAACAGATCGGCGACCGTGCCCTCCGCGTCCCGGCGCGAGATGCGCTGGATCAGCGACATCAGCAGCGGTATCTCCGCACCGATCAGCACCCCGATGGCCAGCGAGAACCCCACCAGCACCGAGCGGGACTCGCCCAGCCAGGCGAAGGCCGCGTACAGCACCATCGCCGAACAGCCGCCGATCAGCGCGAGCGCCGCCTCGAGCACACCGAAGCCGACGGCGGCCCGGCAGCGCAGCCGTTTGGCGAGGAGTGAGCCGATGCCCATCGCGAAGACCATCACCGAGAGCACGACGGACGCCTGGGTGACCGAGTCGCCGATCAAGTACGAGGCGAGTGCGACCAGTTCGAGTTCGTACACCAGACCGCAGGCGGCACAGACGAACACGGCCGCGAGCACCAGACAGCGTCCGGCGTCGGGGCGCACGGGCAGTACCGCCCCGCCCTGGGGCGGCACTACTGCCCGCGACGGCGCCCGCGTCGGTGTTCGCGACACCACCCGCGAGGACGTCCGCTGCGACGTCCGCTGCCGTTCGATCATCCGCGTAACGCTACGTCACGCTTCGCATGCCGATCGTCACCCACACGAGGTAACTACAGCGCGGCAGGCCGTGGGCGGTGCTCCGGGCGCGCACCGTGCACCGGCGCGCCTACGCAGGTACGGGTCACCACCAGCCGGCCCTCCTGCGGATACGCATGCCATGTGCGCCACCGCACCTGGCCCTCGCAGCGCTGGGCGAGCATCGCGGTGAACGCGTGCGGCGAGCCGGGGAACGTGCCCGCGAGGCCGTTCGGATGGTCGGTGACCAGGGCCAGCAGCTCCTGCGCGCGCCCGGCGAACGACCCTCGCGAGAGGGTCTCGACGCGCGCGGCGAACTCGTACTCCCAGTCGCCGAGTCGCTCGGCGACACCGAGAGGCAGCGGAGTGCTGCTGCCGGGGATACAGGCGACGGTCTCCGAACAGGTCCCCCGATCCTCCTCGAGCAGCACCTGGTGGGAAGCGCCGAGAAGTCTCAACTGCACTTTGGCTCCGGCGAGTTCAAGATCGAGAACGGCCAGGGCGGGCAACGGCTCCCGCCCCAGTGCCCAGGCGAGGTCTTCGGCTCGGGTGTCTGTGTAGGCGGTCTTCAGGGTCGTGAGCATGGGTCGGCTCCGCAAAACACACTTCGGCAGGTGGGCACGTGGACCAGGGCACTCCAGAAACAGAGCGCAGAAGGTGGGGGGGTGGCCTGCTCGGGTCCACATGAGGTCCGAGGGCGGGATGGATCCAACAGGTTCCGACAGCGTAGGGAATCATGAAGTGCGCGGCGCCCACAGCGTTTTTACCCAATCTGGCATGGTTTCCATCCCCTCAGGGTCCCAAAGGTTCAACTGTTCAACGGAGAACGGGTTACGCAGCGACGCGACAATCAGGAAGACGCCAACAGAAAGGTGCCCGGCGGGAGTTCACCCACCGGGCACCTTCACTTGCCGCGGACCAGCTGCCCCGTGTCAGCTGCCTCCGCCACAGCCGCCTCCGCCGCCGCAGGAGGACGAACCGCCCCCGCAGGACGAGGAGGAACTGCTGCAGGACGACCCGGCGCCGGACCCCCCGTCCCCCACCCACCAGCTGCCGCCGCCCGCGGCGGCGCTGCGGCGGCGCTTGCTCGTGCTGACCTTCCTGCGGCCGCCGCTCCGCGCAGCGGCCACCGAGACGGCCACGACGAGCACCAGACCGACGACCACAATGCTGATGAAGACCGACATCACTCCCACCGTCCTTCTCGTTCCCCCGAAGCGAGCCCCCCGCGACGTCGCGTGACCGCTTCTTGCCTGTTCCTGCGGGCTTCCTGCGTGTGCGCTTCTTGCCTGTTCCTGCGGGCTTCCTGCGTGTGCGCTTCTTGCGTGAGAGGGGGATGCCCTCGGCCCCGTCGGCCCAAAGCAGACTTGAGGAACTCCAGAGGTTCGGCCCAGGATGACGCCCATGACAGGACGCGCTTCGGCATCTCGACCGCTGCTCAACCGCAGGCTCGCGGAATTCGGCACGACGATCTTCGCCGAGATGTCGGCGCTCGCCGTACGGACCGGGTCGATCAATCTGGGCCAGGGCTTCCCCGACACGGACGGCCCCGAAGCGGTCAGGGAGGCGGCGGTGCGGGCCCTGCGCGACGGCCGGGGCAACCAGTACCCGCCCGGCCCCGGCGTCCCCGAGCTGCGCACCGCTGTCGCCGCCCACCAGCACAGCCGCTACGGCCTGGCGTACGACCCCGACACCGAGGTCCTGGTCACCGCCGGTGCGACCGAGGCGATCGCGGCCGCGCTGCTCGCCCTGGTCGAGCCGGGCGACGAGGTGATCGCCCTGGAGCCGTACTACGACTCGTACGCGGCGTGCATCGCGATGGCGGGCGGCGTACGCGTGCCGGTGACGCTGCGGCCTGGGGAAGAGTCCCGCGGCACAGCCGCGGACCGGCACTTCCGCCTGGACCTCGACGAGCTGCGGGACGCGGTCAGCGACCGGACGCGGCTGATCCTGCTCAACACGCCGCACAACCCGACCGGCACCGTCCTGACCCCGGCGGAGCTCGCCGCGATCGCCGAGCTGGCCGTCGAGCGCGATCTGCTGGTGGTCACGGACGAGGTGTACGAGCATCTCGTCTTCGACGGCGAGCATGTGCCGCTCGCCTCGTTCCCGGGGATGCGCGAGCGCACGGTCACCATCTCGTCGGCCGGCAAGACGTTCTCGTTCACCGGCTGGAAGGTCGGCTGGGTGACCGCGGCGCCGGAGCTCGCCTCGGCGGTCCGCTCGGCCAAGCAGTTCCTGACGTATGTCTCGGCGGGGCCCTTCCAGTACGCGGTCGCCGAGGCGCTGGCACTGCCCAAGGAGTACTTCGACGCGCTCCGGGACGATCTGCGGACCAAGCGGGATCTGCTCAGCGAGGGGCTGTCGGCGGCGGGCTTCGGCGTGCACCGCACGGCGGGCACGTACTTCGTCACCACCGACATCCGCCCGCTGGGCGAGGACGACGGCTTCGCCTTCTGCAGGGCGCTGCCCGAACGGTGCGGCGTCGTCGCGATCCCGAACGCGGTCTTCTACGACCACCGTGAGCAGGGCGCGCCCTTCGTACGGTTCGCGTTCTGCAAGCGCGTCGAGGTGCTCCAGGACGCGGTCACCCGCCTGAAGTCCCTGGCCCCCTGACGACATGGGCGGGGGCGGTGGCCACCATGGACCACCGCCCCCGCCGGGCGCTGTGCGGCAGACGCGTCAGGCGTCGTCGGCCGGCTTCTCGTCGTCGGACGTGGCCTCGGCAGGCTCCAGGCCGAGCTGCTCCACGAGCCAGCGGTCGAACTCGATCGCCGCGCGCACCCAGCTGACCGTCGACGACACGAAGTGCTCCAGGCTGACGCCGGTGCCGATCAGCATCTGGGCCTCGCCGATGAGGCGCAGGCTGGCCGGGGTGCCCTCCTCCTCGTGGGTGTGGGTGTAGACCTTGGGCCACAGAGTGCGGCGGTTCCAGTCGTCGATCGCGTCGAGAACCTTCGGCCGCTCCTCGATCGGGTGCGGACGGTCGTAGAACGTGCGCACCGAGAAGACCTGCTGCTCGTCCTCACCGCGGAACATGAAGTACGTGCGGAAGTCCTCCCACGGCGCCGCGAGGTCACCCTCGTCGTCGACGACGTACTTCAGCTCCATCTGCTCGAGAAGCTGCTTGACAAGATCCTGGTCGGGAACGACGGGGCCCGCCGGTCCTGCGGCCTGAGGCTGGGGCTTGCCCCCGAAATTCGGAATCGAGGACGGGTCGATGCTCACCGTGTATTTCCCTTCGAGCGGTTTCCAACATCCTCCCCCATGCCGGGCGGGGGCTGGCAACCCCCACTCGGCAGGTCCGCTCTCGGCTTACTCCGGGTCACCCGCGGTTCACAGGGTCTTGCCGGCCGGCGCCGTCGGGGGGCCGACGATCAGGCCGTCCTCGAAGCGGTCCACCCGCACCGTGTCACCGTCGGTGATCTCGCCGGCCAGGATCTCCTTCGCGAGCCGGTCGCCGATCGCCGTCTGGATCAGACGGCGCAGCGGCCGCGCGCCGTAGGCGGGGTCGTTGCCCTCGTCGGCCAGCCACTCCAGCGCAGCCGGGGTGACGTCCAGGGTGAGCCTGCGTTCGGCCAGGCGCTGCGCGAGCCGGTCGATCTGGAGCCGGGCGATGTGCGCCAGCTCCTCGCGCGTGAGGGCCGAGAAGACCACCAGGTCGTCGAGGCGGTTGAGGAACTCTGGCTTGAAGGACGCCCGGACCACCTCCAGGACCTGCCGCTTCTTCTCCTCGTCGCTGGTCGCGGGGGCCACCGGGCCACTCAGGAACTGGCTGCCCAGGTTCGAGGTCAGGATCAGGATGGTGTTGCGGAAGTCCACCGTCCGGCCCTGTCCGTCGGTGAGCCTTCCGTCGTCCAGCACCTGCAGCAGGATGTCGAACACCTCGGGGTGCGCCTTCTCCACCTCGTCGAGGAGGACGACGCTGTACGGGCGCCGGCGCACGGCCTCGGTGAGCTGGCCGCCCTCTTCGTAACCGACGTAGCCGGGCGGCGCGCCGACCAGCCGGGCGACGGAGTGCTTCTCGCTGTACTCGCTCATGTCGATACGGACCATCGCCCGCTCGTCGTCGAAGAGGAAGTCGGCGAGCGCCTTCGCCAGCTCGGTCTTGCCGACGCCGGTCGGGCCGAGGAAGAGGAACGAGCCGGTCGGCCGGTCCGGGTCGGAGATCCCGGCCCGCGTCCTGCGGACCGCGTCCGACACCGCCTGCACGGCCTCGCTCTGGCCGATCAGGCGCTTGCCCAGCTCCTGCTCCATGCGCAGCAGCTTCTGTGTCTCGCCCTCCAGCAGGCGCCCGGCGGGGATGCCGGTCCAGGAGCCGACCACGTCCGCGATGTCGTCGGGGCCGACCTCCTCCTTGACCATGGTGTCCTTCGCGGCCTCGTGCTCGGCCTCGGCCTCGGCGGCCGCCTCCAGCTCGCGCTCCAGGCCCGGGATCTCCCCGTACAGCAGCTTGGAGGCGGTGTCGAAGTCGCCGTCGCGCTGGGCGCGCTCGGCCCGGCCGCGCAGCTCGTCGAGCTGTTCCTTGAGCTCACCGACGCGGTTGAGGGACTGCTTCTCCTTCTCCCAGCGGGCGGTGAGGCCCCGCAGCTCCTCCTCCCGGTCGGCGAGGTCGCGGCGCAGCTTCTCCAGGCGCTGCCGGGAGGCGGGATCGGACTCGTTGTTGAGCGCCAGCTCCTCCATCCGCAGGCGGTCGACGGCACGCTGGAGCTCGTCGATCTCCACGGGGGACGAGTCGATCTCCATCCGGAGCCGGGACGCGGCCTCGTCGACCAGGTCGATGGCCTTGTCGGGCAGGAAGCGCGAGGTGATGTACCGGTCGGACAGGGTCGCGGCGGCGACCAGCGCCGAGTCGTTGATCTGCACCTTGTGGTGGGCCTCGTAGCGGCCCTTGAGCCCGCGCAGGATCGCGATGGTGTCCTCGACCGTCGGCTCGGCGACCAGCACCTGCTGGAAGCGCCGCTCCAGGGCGGCGTCCTTCTCGATCCGCTCGCGGTACTCGTCGAGGGTGGTCGCGCCGACCATCCTCAGCTCACCGCGGGCGAGCATCGGCTTGAGCATGTTGCCTGCGTCCATCGCCGAGTCGCCGCCCGCGCCCGCGCCGACGACGGTGTGCAGCTCGTCGATGAAGGTGATGATCTGGCCGTCGCTCTCCTTGATCTCGGACAGGACGGTCTTGAGGCGCTCCTCGAACTCACCGCGGTACTTGGCTCCGGCCACCATGGCGCCGAGGTCGAGCGAGACGAGGCGCTTGTTGCGCAGCGACTCGGGCACGTCGCCCTTCACGATCCGCTGGGCAAGCCCCTCGACGACGGCGGTCTTGCCGACGCCGGGCTCGCCGATGAGCACCGGGTTGTTCTTCGTACGCCTCGACAGCACCTGGACGACCCGGCGGATCTCGTGGTCCCGGCCGATGACCGGGTCGAGCCTGCCCTCACGGGCCGCGGCCGTGAAATCCGTGCCGAACTTCTCCAGCGCCTTGTACTGACCCTCGGGGTCGGGTGTGGTCACCCGGCGTCCTCCCCTTGCCTTCTCGAACGCGTCCAGCAGCTTCTTCGCCGTGGCACCCTGCCCGCCCAGCACCTCACCGGCCGGTCCGCCCTTGGCCGCGACGGAGATCAGCAGGTGCTCGGTGGAGAGGTAGTCGTCACCCAGCTCCTTGGCGCGCCGGTCGGCATCGGCGATGACGGCGAGCATGTCACGGTTCGGCTGGGGCGGGGCGACGGTGGACCCCGTGACGCTGGGCAGCGCGCCGAGCAGCCGCTCGGCCCCCGACCGTACGGCGGCCTGGTCGGCGTCGACGGCGGCCAGCAGGTCGGTGATGTTCTCGTTGTCCCGGCCCTCGAGCAGCGCGAGCAGCAGATGCGCCGGGGTCAGGTCGGCGTGGCCGTCCGACACGGCCCGGCTGGTGGCGGCGTTGATCGCATCACGGCTCTTGTTGGTCAGCTCGGCGTCCACGTGTGCTCTCTCCTCCTTGCGGGTGGGACTCTTCCCTCAACACTGACTCATTCAGCGTGCATAAAGTTGAGTCTATTCCACTCATGGTGTTGACGGGCAGAACCCGAAGGTAGGTTCCGCCCATGGCCATCGATCCGCGCAATCCCGACGCGTCCTATCTCGCCTTCTGGCGCGAGTACCACATGTCCACTCTGACGACCCCGCGCGCGGACGGCAGTCCCCACGTGGTCGCGGTGGGCGTGACGTACGACCCGGAAGGGGGTACGAACGGGATGGCCCGGGTGATCACCAACAAGCACAGCCGCAAGGTCGCCAACATCCTGGCCGCCGGACCCGAGGGGGCACGCGTCGCCCTCTGCCAGGTGGACAAGGGCCGCTGGGCGACGCTGGAGGGCGTGGCGCGGATCCGCACCGAGACGGAGGTCGTCGCGGACGCGGTGAGCCGCTACGCGGAGCGCTACGGGCGCACGCCGGCACCCAACCCGGACCGGGTGGTCATCGAGATCGCCCTGACCCGGGCGATGGGCCGCGCCTGACGGACGCGGGCAGCACAACGGCGCCATCGTGTTTCAGGTCCACGATGGCGCCGTTGTGTGGGGGAAGCACCTGAGCGATTTGAAACGACGGGGGAACCGCTCAGGCACTGCGGGGGGTGGCGGTGGTGTCGGGCTCGGCCAGCTGATGGTCGCGCTGGTCGAGATTGACAAAAATCATTCCGTACCGGATGGCGCAGCGGACGGGCTGCGGAGCACCTCGCGGGCGACGAAGGCATCGATAGGCGCGGACATCCTCGTCCTCCTCGCGCGCCACGACGATGGGCTCTCCGAACAAGGTGACCATCAACGAGTCGCCACGGTGGGGGATTGCCGTGACGAGGTCGATGAAATGCCACCCCGATCGGTAGGCCGTCGCCATCTCACGCCGGAAGACCCGGTCGTCCGGGGGAACGGTCACGATGTCGCCCTCGCAGGAGCGGTGTCCCACCCACTGTCTGCCGGCGGAGCCATCGCCTGCACGCTGTCCCAGCCACTGTCCGGTGGGAAGTCGGCCAGTCCGAGGCCCATACCGCTCAGGGCGCCGAACGCCACGGTCGCAGAGAAGACAGTGGCAAGCACCGAGCGAAGCATTCTCACGCGCATAGTCGGCTTCGTCCTCACTTGATGGTTTCTTCTCCCCCGCACCACAGACGATGGCTCATTCAGGCATGTCAATGCCACAGGGACGATGCATCATGTTCCTGCACGTACAAGACCCTGGGGGGTGGAGAATTGCCGCATGTCGACACGAAACTGACACATCCCCATGCGGTCACCGAGCTGTGTCCCGAAGGATCGCGACTCTATGTCAGCGCACTGAGCACCGGGCGGATCGCCCGGATTGATGCGGAAGCCGCGCCCTGTCTCCTCGAGTTCGCGCTGTTGCACCCGGATCCGGACGATGCCAACTGGCTTCGCCCGGTTCCGCCGTCCGTCGCCCTGGCGCAAAGACTGCACCCCATTGAGCGCGAGATCCTGGACCGTAGGCGTGTGTCCATCGAACTGACCGATGCTTTCGAGCCGTTCATGGCCATCAGTGCCCAGAACCCGGCGAGCACCCATGCGATCACGGTGCTGGAGGGCTTCGACCGGATCAACGCGGCGCTCAACCTCGCCACGGCGGAGTGCCAGACGGAGATGCTGACGATCCAGCCCGGCGGTGGCCGCAGCGCCCATGTGCTCACGCAGGCCCTGGAGCGGGACCGCCCGCTGATCGACCGGGGCGTGAGCATACGCACGCTGTACCAGCACACGGTCAGGCACAGCCAGGGAACCCTCGCGTACGTCGAGCGGATATCCGCCGGCAAGGTGGAGATACGCACCCTCGAGGAGCTGATCGAGCGATTGATCGTCTTCGACCGCACGGTGGCGTTCATCCCCGCCCGCGACGACCGGCGCGTGGCCCTGGAGCTCCGCCACCCGGGCCTGGTGGAATACCTCATCAAGGTCTTCGAGCAGCTGTGGCGCCGCGCCGTACCGCTGACCGAGGAAGTCCCCTACGACCCGACTCCCGACGGCATTTCGGGCGTCCAGCGCTCGATCGCCAAGCTCCTGATCGAGGGGTACGTGGACGAGGCCATAGCGCGCAGGCTCGGCATGAACGTACGGACCTGCCGTGCCCACATCGCCAAGCTGGCGGCGGCGCTCGGCAGCGGCAGCCGCGCCCAACTCGGCTATCTCATCGCCCAGTCCGGGATCCTGCGGCAGGACCCCGGGCTCGTGACGGACACCGACGGCAATTGATCATGGCCGACTCTCGCCGTCGGCCCGCAGCGGTTCCGGGAAGTCGAGCATCCCGGCCTGGGCTATGCGCACGCCCAGCTGGGCGCGGCTGCTGCTGCCGAGGGCCGCGGCCAGCTTGGCGATGTGATAGCGGCACGTACGCACATTCAGACCGAGCCGCTGCGCGATGACCGCGTCCGTGTGCCCTTCGGCCAGCAGGGCGGCGATGACGCGTTCCCGGTGGGTGATGCCCTCGCCGCCGCCGAGCGCCGGGACGGGCTCGGCGAAGGGAACGGCCAGCCGCCACAGGCGGTCGAAGACGATGGCGAGATAGTTGATCAGCGCCGGATGCCGCACCTCCAGCGCGACGGAGCGGTCCGCGGTGACCGGGATGAACGCGACGGCGTCGTCGAACAGGAGCAGCCGCTCGATGCATTCGTCGAGCGTGCGCACCTCCACGGCACCTCCCAGCTTGTCCAGGTAGGCGGCCAGGGCCGGGCCGTGCCGGGCGACATGGGTGTACAGCGTGCGCATCTGCACCTGCTTCCGGGCCATTTCCTGTGCCAGGGGCAATGCCTTGAGCAGGATCTTCTCGCGCCGGATCCCGTCGGGCTGCACAGCCCACATCCGCGTTCCGCACGCGGCGGTCGCCTGGTCGATGGCCGCCTCGATACGGGTGCGGCCGTCCAGCACCCGCAGCCCCTCGTCGCTCACCCCGGTCCGCACATCGAGACCCGCGAAGCGCTCGAACGTCGCGGCCAGTGCCGTCACGCGGTCGTGCGTCGCGGCGAAGTCCTCCTGGATGCCGTGCAGCAACCGGGACATGGCCACACGCGGAGGGGTCGGCATCAGCCACTGCATGTCCACCGGGTCGGGATGGAGCAGCGCCAACTCGACCAGGCACCACGCCTCTTCGGCCTCCTGGCGCGTGATGCGGCCCTTCTGCAGGGCGTGGGCGTACACCCGGTCCCCGTCGTCGCAGAGCCGCTCGGCCCCGTGCGGATGCGCCTCGGGCGCGTAGGTCATCGCTCCCACTCCTCGATGTGTCCTCAAACGTCCCCACCGGAAAGGGCGTTGGGCCGACGGGGTCCTGAACGGGGGCGAAGGCTGCCGCGATCATAGAGGACGTGGCACATCCCGCAGAGGGAAAACGGCGCCGCGGGCCGGGCCCCCTCAGCAAGTTGCGGTTCCACAAGCTGACGGTGCCCAAGCCGCGAAGAGTGCGCAAGAGTCTTCCTCAGGGACGCATCCGGCGGACCACGGCGCACTGACGGCGCCGGGGCCCGCGGCGCCCTGATCCGGCTGCCGCTCGCGGGTACGCCGGCCGCGTGGCCAGGACGCGGCCGACGGCGTCTTCCCCAAGATCGCGAACGGCGCTCATACACCCGCGGGTCGTTCCCCGCGGTCCTGGCAGTGCCGCGGGGAACGATTCGGGCGTACACCGACGACGGGTTCTCCCCCGAGTGCGGGGAGGACGCTACGGCGACGGGCCGGGAGAGCATCCGCTCTCCCGGCCCGTCGCCGTACAACTCACTGCTCATTCGGGGCGCTTCGGCCGCCACACCACCAGCGCGCTGGTCTGCTGCACGTCCTGGTACGGCACCAGATCGCGCCGGTACGAGGCGTGCACCTGCGCCTCGCGCTGCTGCATCGCCACCGCCGCGCCGTCCACGGCCGCCGACAGTTCGGCGACGCGCTGCTGGAGCGCCGCGACCTGGTTCTCCAGTTCGATGATGCGCTTGATCCCGGCGAGGTTGATGCCCTCGTCCTGCGACAACTGCTGCACCGTGCGCAGTAGTTCGATGTCGCGGGCCGAGTAGCGCCGGCCCCGGCCGGCCGTGCGGTCCGGGGAGACCAGACCCAGCCGGTCGTACTGGCGCAGGGTCTGCGGATGGAGTCCCGACAGCTGTGCCGCCACCGAGATGACGTACACCGGCGACTCGTCCGTCAGCTCGTAAGGGTTGCGACCGCGTCCGGATCTGCCATCCATCTCAAGCTCCCTTCGCTGCCTGGAACAGCTCGGCACGCGGGTCCTCGTCCGCGGTGGCGTCGCGGAAGGCCTGCAGTGCTTCCTTCGCCTTGTCGCTGAGCTCGGTCGGCACCGTCACCTCGACCGTGACCAGCAGGTCGCCGCGGGTGCCGTCCTTGCGCACCGCACCCTTGCCGCGGGCGCGCATCGTGCGCCCGTTGGGCGTGCCGGCCGGCAGCTTCAGCGTGACCGGCGGCCCGCCGAGGGTGGGAACCTTCACCTCGCCGCCGAGTGTCGCCTCCACATAGGTGACGGGCACGGTGACGGTGAGATTGTCGCCCTTGCGGCCGAAGACCGGGTGGGCGTCGACATGGACGACGACATACAGGTCGCCGGCCGGTCCGCCGCGCTCGCCCGGAGTCCCCTTGCCGCGCAGCCGGATGCGCTGCCCGTCGGAGACCCCCGCCGGGATGCGCACCTGCATGGTGCGCGAGGAGCGGGCGCGCCCGCTGCCCTTGCAGACCTCGCAGGGATCCTGGGCGATCAGCCCGCGGCCCTTGCAGTCCACGCACGGATCGGTCAGCGAGAAGGACCCGCTGCCACCGCGCGAGACCTGACCGGTGCCGACACAGGTCGGGCACACCCTGGGTGTGCCGTTCTTGTCGCCGGTGCCCGAACAGGCCTTGCAGGGCGCCTGGCTGGACATCCGCAGCGGGACCGTGGCCCCGTCGACCGCCTCGGTGAAGCTGAGCGTCACCTCGGACTCGATGTCCTGCCCGCGGCGCGGCTGCGTCCGCGTACCCGGACCGGCGCCCCGGTTGAACAGGCCGCCGAACACGTCCCCGAGACCGCCGCCGAAGCCGCCCGCGCCACCCTGCGCCCCGCCCTGGGCGCCTCCGAAGAGGTCGCCCAGGTCGAAGTTGAAGGTGCCGCCGGCGGCGCCGGGACCGGGCCGGAAGCCGCCGTTGCCGAACAGGGCACGGGCGTCGTCGTACTCCTTGCGCCGCTTGGGGTCGCCGAGGATGTCGTTGGCCTCGGAGATCTCCTTGAAGCGCTCCTCCGCCTTGACGTCGCCCTTGTTGGCGTCCGGATGGTTCTCGCGGGCGAGTTTCCGGTACGCCTTCTTGATCTCGGCCTCGGTGGCGTCCTTGGGGACGCCGAGAACCTTGTAGTAGTCCTTCTCGACGAAGTCCTTCGTGCTCATCGACGTCCCTCCTTCCCGACGGTCACTGCCTCGGAGAACTCAAGCTCAGCCCTCGTCCGGGCCACCGCTCTCCTCGTCGTTCGCCTTCTCCTCCTTGGGCGCCGCGCCCGGCTGGGGCTCGGCCACCGCGACCCGCGCGGGGCGGATCGTGCGCTCGCCGATGCGGTACCCCGGCTGAAGCACCGCGACGCACGTCGTCTCGGCGACGTCCGGCGCATACGAGTGCATCAGGGCCTCGTGGATGGTCGGGTCGAAGGGCTCGCCCTCCTTGCCGAACTGCTGCAGGCCCATCTTGGCGGCGGCCGTCTCGAGAGACTCTGCCACCGACTTGAAGCCGCCCACCAGCTCCCCGTGGTCCCGGGCACGGCCGATGTCGTCGAGCACGGGCAGCAGCTCGGTCAGGAGCGTCGCCGTGGCGATCTCCTTGACCGTGATCCTGTCGCGCTCCACGCGCCGGCGGTAGTTCTGGTACTCGGCCTGGAGCCGCTGGAGGTCGGCCGTGCGCTCGTTGAGCGCGGTGCGGACCTGGTCCAGCTGAGCCGTCAGACCGGCGATCTTTGCTGCGTCCCCTGCCGGGGCCGCCGGGCCCTCCTTCTGGGAGGACTCGGCGGACTCGGCGGCGTCGTCAGAGGTGGCGCCGGAGGGGACGTCGGGATTCTCGTCGAAGCCCGGGGTCTCCTCCGTCACGCGGCACCACCCTTTGCGTCCTTCTCGTCGTCCACGATCTCGGCGTCGACGACGTCGTCGTCCGCCTTGGCCTGCTCGCCGGCACCGGCACCCGCGCCCGCGGCTGCGCCCTCGGGCGCGGCGTTCGCGTACAGCGCCTGGCCGAGCTTCTGGCTGACCGCGGCGACCTTCTCGGTGGCGGTGCGGATCTCGGCCGTGTCCTCGCCCTTGAGCTTCTCCTTCAGCTCGCCGACGGCGGTCTCGACCTCGGTCTTCACATCGCCCGGGACCTTGTCCTCGTTGTCCTTGAGGAACTTCTCGGTCTGGTAGACGAGCTGCTCGCCCTGGTTGCGGGTCTCGGCGGCCTCGCGGCGGCGGTGGTCCTCGTCCGCGTACTGCTCGGCCTCCTGGCGCATCCGGTCGACCTCGTCCTTCGGCAGCGAGGAGCCGCCGGTGACGGTCATCTTCTGCTCCTTGCCCGTGCCCAGGTCCTTCGCGGTCACGTGCATGATGCCGTTGGCGTCGATGTCGAAGGCGACCTCGATCTGCGGGACCCCGCGCGGGGCCGGCGGCAGACCGGTCAGCTCGAACATCCCGAGCTTCTTGTTGTACGCCGCGATCTCACGCTCGCCCTGGTAGACCTGGATCTGCACGGACGGCTGGTTGTCCTCGGCCGTCGTGAAGATCTCAGACCGCTTGGTCGGGATCGTGGTGTTGCGCTCGATGAGCTTGGTCATGATGCCGCCCTTGGTCTCGATACCCAGGGACAGCGGGGTCACGTCGAGGAGCAGGACGTCCTTGACCTCACCCTTGAGGACACCCGCCTGCAGCGCGGCGCCGATGGCGACGACCTCGTCCGGGTTCACACCCTTGTTGGCGTCCTTGCCGCCGGTCAGCTCCTTGACGAGCTCGGCGACGGCGGGCATACGGGTGGAGCCACCGACCAGCACCACGTGGTCGATCTCGGACAGCGCGATGCCGGCGTCCTTGATGACGTTGTGGAACGGGTGCTTGCAGCGCTCGAGCAGGTCCGCGGTCAGCTGCTGGAACTGGGCGCGAGTGAGCTTCTCGTCCAGGTGCAGCGGGCCCTCGGCGGAGGCCGTGATGTACGGCAGGTTGATCGTCGTCTCGGTCGAGGACGACAGCTCGATCTTCGCCTTCTCCGCGGCCTCGCGAAGACGCTGGAGAGCCATCTTGTCCTTGGACAGGTCGACGCCGTGCCCGCCCGCGAACTGCTTCACCAGGTAGTCGACGACACGCTGGTCCCAGTCGTCACCACCGAGGTGGTTGTCACCGTTGGTGGCCTTGACCTCGACGACGCCGTCACCGATCTCCAGCAGCGACACGTCGAAGGTGCCGCCACCGAGGTCGAAGACGAGGATGGTCTGGTCGTCCTTGTCCAGGCCGTAGGCCAGGGCGGCGGCGGTGGGCTCGTTGACGATACGCAGGACGTTGAGGCCCGCGATCTCACCGGCTTCCTTGGTCGCCTGACGCTCGGAGTCGTTGAAGTACGCGGGGACGGTGATCACCGCGTCGGTGACCTTCTCGCCCAGGTACGACTCCGCGTCGCGCTTGAGCTTCTGCAGGATGAACGCGCTCATCTGCTGCGGGTTGAAGTGCTTCCCGTCGAGCTCGATCTTCCAGTCGGTGCCCATGTGACGCTTGACCGACCGGATGGTCCTGTCGACGTTGGTGACCGCCTGGCGCTTCGCGACCTCGCCGACCAGCACCTCACCGTTCTTCGCGAAGGCGACGACGGACGGCGTGGTCCTGGCACCCTCGGCGTTGGTGATGACGGTGGGCTCGCCGCCCTCCAGAACGCTGACGACGGAGTTAGTCGTGCCCAGGTCGATGCCGACCGCACGTGCCATTTCGATTCCTCCAGCTGACTTGAGTGGAACTGGCTCAAGGATGCACGACGGCGCCGACCTCGTCAACAGACCTGAGTCGAGGCCACTCAACTTTTATCCGGCCCTTACAGGCATGCTGCGCTCCGCATGCGTGGTGGTGCGGTGCGTGTGGCATACATCTGCGAGAGTCATAGGGGAATAATTCGGTCAAGAAGTGTCATTCTTAACGAAGGGCGCGCCCATGTCGGCAAAGCGAGCCGTCGATCTGACGGGCAGCCTGTTCCTCCTGCTGCTCCTGTCCCCCGTCCTGCTGGCCGTCGCCGCGGCCGTCGCACTGACCTCGCCGGGCCCGGTCCTGACCCGCCGGGAGCGCACCGGCCTCGGCGGCCGGACGTTCACGATGCTCACCTTCCGCACGACCCGCGCCGAGTCCCTCACCCCGGTCGGACGGCTGCTGCGCCGCCGTCTCCTGGACACGCTCCCCCAGCTGATCAATGTGGTGCGCGGCGAGATGTCCCTCGTCGGCCCGCCGCCACTGCCGCCGGCCGCCCCCGGCGGCGCGGCATCCGCCTTCGGGGCCGACCGGGCCCGACAGGCACTGCGCCCCGGGATCACCGGCCTGTGGCAGATCAGCGGGCGCTCCGAGCTGCCCTGGGAGGAAATGAGCGTGCTCGACCTGCATTATGTTGAGCAACATTGGCTGGGACTCGACTTGTGGATCCTGGCGCGGACAGTCCCCGCCGCGGTCGCCGGACGCCCCGCGGTGAGGGTTGCCTGAGCGACACAGATCACCGCCCGCCCATCTGCAGTGCGGCACGACAAGTGGGTAGTCTCAGCAACGGACTGAATAAGTTACCGCTTAGTAGATGCGGTTTTCCCACCTCGCAGGCCCGAGGAGCCCCCAAATGCAGCTCGCCGCGATCATCGTGTCGCTGGTCCTGACCGTGGTCGGCGTTGCGCTCATCGCCCGAGCCGTCGCGCAGATCTACCGGTTCGTCAAGCTCGGTCAGCCCGTGCCTGCGGGCAGCCGCACCGACGACCCCAAGGCCCGCACGGTCACTCTGGTCAAGGAATTCCTCGGCCATACCCGAATGAACCGCTGGGGCATCGTCGGCTTCGCCCACTGGTTCGTCGCGATCGGCTTCCTGACGCTGCCCCCGACGCTGGCCCAGGCATACGGCCAGCTCTTCCAGGCGGACTGGACCCTGCCCGTCCTGGGCGGCTTCCTGCCGTTCGAGATGTACATCGAGTTCATCGGTCTGATGACCGTTGTCGGTATTGCCATCCTGATCGCGATCCGGCTGCTGAACCTGCCGTCCCGTGCGGGCCGCAAGTCGCGCTTCGCGGGCTCGAAGGCCTGGCAGGCGTACTTCGTCGAGTACGTCATCCTCACCATCGGTCTCGCGATCCTGGCGCTGCGGGGCCTCGAGGGCGCTATCCACCACGTGGATCACTACGAGCCGGCGTACTTCGTCTCGTACCCGCTGGTATTGGCCTTCAAGGGACTGAGCGTCTCCACGCTCCAGAACCTCATCTACTTCACCGCGATGATCAAGATCGGTACGTCGCTGATCTGGATGATCACGGTCTCGCTGAACACGAACATGGGTGTGGCCTGGCACCGCTTCCTCGGCTTCCCGAACATCTGGTTCAAGCGCAACGCGGACGGCGCGACCGCGCTCGGCGCGCTGCAGCCGATGACGACCGGCGGCAAGCTGATCGACTTCGAGGACCCGGGCGAGGACGACGTCTACGGCGTCTCCCAGGTCGAGCAGTTCTCCTGGAAGGGCATCCTCGACTTCTCCACCTGCACCGAGTGCGGCCGCTGCCAGTCGCAGTGCCCCGCCTGGAACACCGGCAAGCCGCTGTCCCCCAAACTCCTGATCATGTCGCTGCGCGACCACGCCCACGCCAAGGCCCCCTACCTGCTGGCCGGCGGCGGCAAGACCATGGAGGGCGAGGAGAAGGCCTCCCCGGAGCAGCTGAAGGACGTCCCCGCCGCCGCGCTGGCCCAGGCCGAACGCCCGCTGATCGGCACCGCCGAGGAGAACGGCGTCATCGACCCGGACGTGCTGTGGTCCTGCACCACCTGCGGTGCCTGCGTGGAGCAGTGCCCGGTCGACATCGAGCACATCGACCACATCGTCGACATGCGCCGCTACCAGGTGATGATCGAGTCCTCGTTCCCGTCGGAGGCGGGCACGATGCTCAAGAACCTGGAGAAGAAGGGCAACCCCTGGGGCCTGGCCAAGAAGCAGCGCGTGGAGTGGACCAAGGAGGTCGACTTCGAGGTCCCGATCGTCGGCAAGGACGTCGAGGACCTCACCGAGGTCGACTACCTCTACTGGGTCGGCTGCGCCGGCGCCCTGGAGGACCGCGCGAAGAAGACCACCAAGGCCTTCGCGGAACTGCTGCACATGGCGGGCGTGAAGTTCGCCATCATGGGCGGCGAGGAGAAGTGCACCGGTGACTCCCCGCGCCGCCTGGGCAACGAACCGCTGTTCCAGCAGCTCGGCCAGGAGAACGTCGCCATGCTCAACATGGCCTTCGGCGAGGACGACGAGGACCCCGCGACGAAGAAGCCGAAGTCGGCCAAGAAGATCGTCGCGACCTGCCCGCACTGCTTCAACACGATCGCGAACGAGTACCCCCAGCTGGGCGGCGAGTTCGAGGTCATCCACCACACCCAGCTGCTGCAGCACCTCATCGACGAGGGCAAACTCGTCCCCGTCACCCCCGTCGACGGCCTGATCACCTACCACGACCCCTGCTACCTGGGCCGCCACAACAAGGTCTACACACCCCCGCGCGAGATCATGTCCGCCGTCCCGGGCCTGCGCCAGCAGGAGATGCACCGCCACAAGGAACGCGGCTTCTGCTGCGGCGCCGGCGGCGCCCGCATGTGGATGGAGGAGCGGATCGGCAAGCGCATCAACAACGAACGCGTCGACGAAGCCCTCTCCCTCAACCCCGACATCGTCTCCACCGCCTGCCCCTTCTGCCTCGTCATGCTCACCGACTCCGTCAACGGCAAGAAGAACGACGGCCAGGCCAAGGAAACCGTCCAGGTCGTCGACGTCGCCCAACTCCTCCTCGACTCCGTCAAGACGCCGCCTGCCGACCCGGCGCCGTCGGAGGAGCCGGAGGGCGCTCCGGAACCGGAGCCGGCGAAGTAACCGTCTTCGTACGCGACCAAAAGAACGGCCGGACCTGCCTCGGGGGCAGGACCGGCCGTTCTTGCGTGGGTCATGTGGGTGCCACACCGGTCCCGGAAATTTCTTGCTGCCCCATACAACCCTTGGGCCACGTCGCAGGTCTCCTGTTCGCCGACCGACTCGTTGCATCGTGAACAACTTCCGGTGAACGGGGAGGAACGCCCCCCATTGTCTGCGGATGCCCGTCCGGCATTCCGCATGCTGCAGGAGAACCCCGCATGCAGAAGCACTTCCGCATCGCCCCGGCCACGGCCACCGCGGCGACGCTCACGGCCGGCCTGCCCGCCGCGAGGGCCGGCCTCCGCACCATCTCGCCCAGCACCTCGGGCGTCCCGACGACCGGCGCCCCCCTTTCCGGCGCCGACTTCGCCAACTGACACCCGGCCCCATCCGATCGGCCGACCGGTGCCGTACGCCCCGTCGTACGGCACCGCGGCCTGGACACCTGCGGAGTCCCATGCGTACGCGTGCGCTTCTCGTGACCACTCTCGTGACCACCGCCCTTGCCGCAGGCCTGCTCACCGTCACGGCCGGCACCGCCCCGGCCGCCCCCTCCGGGCTGCAGGACGACTTCAACGGCGACGGCTACCGCGATCTGGCAATCGGCGCCCCCATCACCAACATCGGCGGCCATCCGGGCGCCGGACTCGTGGCCGTCGTCCACGGCGGCCCGAACGGCCTCGACAAGTCCAAGCGGACCCTCATCAGCCAGGCCACGGCCGGCATCCCGGGCGTCCCCGAGGTCAACGACCACTTCGGCTCCGCGCTCACCACCGGCGACCTCGACGGCGACGGCTACACCGACCTCGTCGTCGGCGTGCCCGGCGAGCGGATCGGCAGCACCTCCACATACGGCGTGATCACCGTCGCCTGGGGCGGCCCGAAGGGGCTCACCTCCGCCACCGAGTTGGCGACACCGCTGCCCGCCCCGCGTCCCGAGCTGGGCCGGTCCCTCGCCGTCGGCGACTTCGACGGCGACGGCAGCACCGACCTGGCCACCGTCAACAGCGGCGACATCGGAGGACTGCACATCTTCGAAGGCCCTTTCACCAGGACCGGCAAGGCCACCGCGCGCACCGACGTCAACCTCTCCGATGCAGGCATCGGCGTCGACAGGGTCGTCGCGGGGAACGTCGACGGTGACGGGGCGAGCGACCTGCTCGTCCTGGGCAGGGACGAGGCCATCGACGGTCTCACCGGCCGCAGCGTCCTCTACCGGGGCGGGAAGACGGGCCTCACGATGTCCGGCGCGGTCGCGGGCGGCCCGGCGGCGGTCATCGCCGACGTCGACAAGGACGGCTTCGGCGACATCGTCACCGGCAACCCCGCGGAGAAGTCCGCCTACAACCCGGACGGCGGCCTCGGCGGCGCTGTCACGGTGGCCTACGGCAGCGCCTTTGGCCTCAGCGGCCGTGCCCCGGTCCACATCACGCAGGACACCGCCGGCGTACCCGGCACCGGCGAGAGCCACGACGGGTTCGGCACGAGCCTGTCCTCCGGCGACACCGACGGCGACGGCTACGCGGACATCGCCGTCGGCGTCAGGGACGAAGCCCTCGGCAGCACGCCCCAGGCCGGACAGGTCGTCGTCCTGCGCGGCTCCGCCACAGGACTGACCGGCACCGGCGCCAAGGCCTTCACCCAGGACACCGCGGGTGTGCCCGGCACCGCCGAGCCCTTCGACCACTTCGGCTCCTCGGTGCGGCTCCTGGACAGCAACAAGGACCGCCGCGCCGAACTCGCCGTCGGCGCCCCCACGGAGAACAGCTACGCCGGTTCCGTCTGGCTCCTCAAGGCCGGCGCGAGCGGCATCACCGCGACCGGCTCGACGTCGTTCGGTTCCACCACGCTCGGCGGCCCGTCCGGCCTCACGCACTTCGGCGACGTACTCGCCAACTGACCTGCTCATTCAGTCGATTCAGGAGAGACCAGCGTGCGCAAGCACCTCCGCATCACCCTGGCCGCCGCGGCCGCCGCCGTCCTCACCGGCTCTCTGCTCGCCGCGACCGCCGCCACCGCGTCGGCCGCGCCCTCCGGGCTGCAGGGCGACTTCAACGGCGACGGCTACCGGGACCTGGCGATAGCCGCGCCCATCGCCAAGGTCGCCGGCAAGTCCGGCGCCGGGTACGTGGTCGTCGTCTACGGCACCAAGAGCGGCCTCGACAAGACGAAGCGGACGCTCATCAGCCAGGACACCGCCGGTATCCCGGGTGTCCCCGAGACCGGCGACTACTTCGGCGACCGGCTCACCGCAGGGGACCTCGACGGCGACGGATACACCGACCTGGTCGTCGGCGTGCACGGCGAGCGGATCGGCAGCACCGACGAATTCGGCGTGCTCACCGTCGTGTGGGGCGGCGCTGACGGCCTGAAGACCGCCACCGACATCACCTCGCCGCTGCCCCAGTCCCGCAACGAGCTGGGCTGGGACGTCGCCGCCGGCGATTTCGACGGCGACGGCAGCACCGACCTGGCCGCCGTCAACATCTCCTCGCCCGAGCTGAACATCTTCAAGGGCCCCGTCTCCAGGACCGGCAAGGCCGCTGCCCTGGTGGGCATCGACACCATGGAGGAGACCGGCATCAACTCCGACAAGCTCGTCGCGGGCGACGTCAACGGCGACGCCGCCACCGATCTGCTGGTCATGGGCCAGGAGTTGAGCGGCGACAACTACCGCACCCGCAGCGTCCTCTACAAGGGCGGGGCGAGCGGGCTCACGCCTGCGGGCAAGGTAGCGGGCGGCTACGCGGGCGCCATCGGCGATGTGAACAAGGACGGCTACGGGGACATCGTCACCGGCAACTTCATGGAGAAGTCCACCACGGAGCCCCATGGCGGCCTCGGCGGTGCCATCACCGTGACGTACGGCAGCGCCACCGGTCTCAGCACCCGTACCCCGGTCCGTATCAACCAGGACACCACCGGTGTGCCCGGTACGGCGGAGAAGGGCGACAGCTTCGGCTGGAGCCTGTCCGCCGGTGACACCAACGGCGACGGATACGCGGACATCGCCGTCGGCTCCATGGGCGAGGCCCTCGGCAGCAAGACGGGCGCGGGCTCCTTCCATGTACTGCGCGGCTCCGCCTCGGGCCTCACCGGATCCGGCGCCAAGTCCTTCTCGCAGGACACGGCAGGCGTGCCCGGCAGCGCCGAGGCGCGTGACCACTTCGGCGCCTCGGTACGGCTCGTCGACAGCAACGCGGACGGCCGCGCGGAGCTCGCCGCGGGCGCCTACGCGGAGAACGCGGGCGCCGGTTCGCTCTGGCTCTTCAAGACCGGCACGAGCGGCATCACGGCGACCGGCTCGACGACGTTCGGCTCCACCTCGCTCGGCGGGCCCTCCGGCCTCGCGTACTTCGGCGACGAACTCGCCCACTGACACCCTCCCTCAGCTCTGTGCAGGAGAACGCAGCGTGAAGATGAACCTCCGCATCACCCTGGCGACGGCCGCCGCGGCCGCCCTCACCGGCGGCCTGCTGGCCGCGACCTCCGGCACCGCCTCCGCCGCCCCTTCGGGGCTGCAGGGCGACTTCAACGGCGACGGATACCGCGACGTGGCCGTGTCGGCTGCGAGCGCCACCGTGAACGGCTACAAGAACGCGGGCGCCGTCACCGTTCTGTACGGCTCGGCCGGCGGCGCGGGCGCCGAGAAGATCCAGACCCTCACCCAGAACAGCGCCGGCGTCCCCGGCACCGCCGAGACGGGCGACGCCTTCGGCGGCCATCTCGCGGCAGGCGACTACAACGGCGACGGATACGCCGATCTCGCCGTGGGCTCCCAGCGGGAGGACGTCGGCTCGGACACGGACGGCGGCGCGGTCACCATCGTGTGGGGCTCCGCGACCGGGCTCGTTGGCGGTACGGGGGTCGCCGACCCGTCCCCCTCCAGCCACGACCAGTTCGGCGCTGTCGTCGCGGCAGGCGACTACAACGGCGACGGCAAGGCCGACCTCGCCATCAGCGCCGACAACCAGAAGATCGACATCTACCGCGGCGGCTTCACCAAGTCCGGTGGTACCGGCGGCCGTTACTCGCTCACCGCCCCGGTCCTGGCAGTGCCCGGATTCGACATCTTCTACCTCGCCCCGGGCGACGTGAACAAGGACGGCCGCACCGACCTGGTCGTCGACGGCTACGAGGGCGACAGCCCGAACGAGTACTCGTACAACGCCAACTACTACCTGCCGGGCTCGGCCTCCGGCCTCACCACCACCGGCAAGGTGAAGCTGCCCGCGGGTGTCATCTCCGACATCGGCGACGCCAACGGCGACGGTTACGGCGACATCGTCATCGGCAACAGCTGGGACAGCGGCGCGGACAGCGCCGGTGTGGCCAAGGGCGGCGCCATCAAGGTCGTCTACGGCACCTCCAGCGGTCCGAACGGCGGCGAGATCACCGTTCACCAGGACACCCTCGGTGTCCCCGGCACGGCAGAGTCGAAGGACAACTTCGGCTACGAGGTGAGCTTCGGCGACATCAACGGCGACGGCAGGTCCGACCTGGCCATCGGCTCCCCCAACGAGGACGTGAACGGCGTCGCGAACGCCGGCATGGTCACCGTCCTGTACGCCACGGAGACGGGCTTCGCCGAGACCGGCAACCAGGGCCTGGACCAGGACGTCCCGGGCGTGCCCGGCGCCGGCGAGGCGGAGGACGCCTTCGGCGGCGAGGTCTTCCTCTCCGACACGAACAACGACGGCAAGGCCGACCTGACCGTCGGCGTCCCGTGGGAGAACGCACGGGACGGCCAGATCGTGGCCTTCCGCTCCAACGGCACGCAGATCGACCCGGCGGGCCGGAGCATCGGGCTGGGCGCCACGGGCATCTCGGCCGTCGGCACCCCGATCCTCGGCTGGCTCATCACCGGCTGACGCCAACTCCCGCCCACCGATGGCCGGTTCCGCGCACCCGGCGCGGAACCAGCCGTCGGGCGCTCCGACCGGCATATGGCCATGCCCCGTTGCTCAACCTGACCGACGCACCGAACCATCCCTGACCAGGAGAACGCTCATGCCCCGCCATCCCCGCTTCCGCCGCGCCCTCCTGTGTGCGGCAACCGCGGCCGCACTGACCGGCGGCCTGCTCACCGCTGCCGCCGGGACCGCTTCGGCCGCCCCCTCCGGGCTCGCCGGCGACTTCAACGGCGACGGCTACCGCGACCTCGCGATCTCCGCCCCGGCCGCGACCGTCGGCGGCAAGGAGTGGGCGGGCCATGTCGCCGTCGTGTACGGCGCCGCGACCGGCCTCAACCCCGCAAAGCGCACCGTCATCAGCCAGAACAGCCCCGGTGTCCCCGGCTCGGCCGAGACCGACGACCAGTTCGGCCACAAGGTGGCCGCGGCGGACCTCAACCGTGACGGCTACTCGGACCTGATCGTCACCGCCTCCAAGGAGGACACCGAGCAGGGCGACGACGCCGGCACCGTGGTCGTCGTCTGGGGCAGTGCTTCCGGCCTCAGCGGCGGCACCACCATCAAGAACCCGCTGGCGCTGCACGGCAGTTACTTCGGGCTGAGTCTTGCGGCCGGCGACTTCACCGGCGACGGCAAGCCGGACCTGGTCATCGGCGCCCAGGGCGACTCCGGCAACCCGCCCTTCAAGATCCGTCTGATCCGCGGCCCGTTCGCGAAGTCCGGCACGACCGGCTCCGTGACCTCGTACGCGTCACCGCTCGAGTGGCCCGGCCTCACCGCCGGAAGGGTCAACGGCGACGGCAAGGCCGACCTGGTCGTCACCGGCAACAAGCCGGAGAGCGACGACCTCGGCCCGGCCGTCTACTACCAGGGTTCCAGCAGCGGCCTCAGCAAGGGCGCCACACTCCGCCCCGGCTCCGTCGCGGCCATCGGTGACCTGGACGGCGACGGATACGGCGACATCGCGCTCGGCAACGCCGAGGAGCCGGAGCACGAGCCGTCCGGCTCCACCGGCGGCGAGCTCAGCATCGTCCACGGCACGAGCACCGGCCCCAGCGCCACGCGTCGCACGACTCTGACCCAGAACTCCGCCGGCGTCCCCGGCGGGAGCGAGCACGGCGACGCGTTCGGCCAGGCGCTCGCGATCGGCGACCTGGACAAGGACGGCCGCGCCGACCTGTCCGTCGGCGTCCCCGGCGAGACGATCGGCGGCGAGCCCGACGGGATCTACGGCGCCGGCACGATCACCGTGCTGCGCGGCTCCGCCACCGGACTCAGCACGAGCGGCGCGCTGCTGCTCAGCCAGGACAGCCCGGGTGTCCCCGGCAGCGCGGAGAGCATCGACGGCTTCGGCTCCCAGCTGTTCGCCTCCGACGTCAACCGTGACGGCCGGGCCGACCTCAGCGCCGTCGCCTCCCAGGAGAACGACGATGCGGGCGGCCTGTGGCATCTGCCGGGCGCGGCCGGGACCCTCTACTCGACGACCGGCTCGACCAGCTTCGGACCGGGAGCACTCGGCCTCTCCACCGCGTACTCGGCCTTCGGCTCGGAGCTCGCGGGCTGAGTCCCTGTCGCTCGTCATCAGCGGCCGGACCCGCCTCGGGGCGGGTCCGGCGGCGCTGCTGTCACCGCCGCCGGCCGGCCCCCCGCTCGGCCTGCGATCCCGGCGCACGGCACCGCACGGGGAGACGGCGCGGCATCGCATCGGATAACCATTGGCCTGCGATTGCGTGCAAACCATTGCGTGGCAGGGGCATCCGGACCAGCATCATGGGGCGACCGCGCACAGACGAGACCGACGGGCAGGGTGGGACGTGCGGATACGAACGGCTGCCGTGGGCGCTCTCTGCGTCGCCGCGGCGCTGCTGACCGCGTGCAGCACCGCGGCCGAGCCGGAACCCCGGTCGGCCCCCAAGAACGGCGACGCGGCCCCGCTCACCGGCCGGGCAGGCGCAGCGGGAAAGCAGAGCATGCCCGTACCGCACGGCAAGGGCAGCCGCCTCCCCTTCGACTTCAACGGCGACGGCAACCGCGATCTCGTCCTGAACGACCTGGTCAAGGCCCCCGGCGACAGTCTCGGCGACGACGCGGGCATCGGCATCGTCTACGGCACCGCGGGCCCGCGCACCCTGGATCCGGCGGTACGGCAGCTCCTCACCCCCCGTACGCACGCCACCGAGGTCGAGGGCGTCCTGCCCGCCGCGTTCGACGCCGAGGCCTCCTGCGACCTCGACCAGGACGGTTTCGCCGACCTCGTCGTGACCACCGACCCGCCGTACGACGGCATCGGCCGCCCGCCCGTCCCCCTGCAGCTGCTCTTCGGCTCCCCCGCCGGACTCACCGGCAAGGCGGTCGTGCTGCGCATCCCCGGCCAGGCCCGTTACGGCAACGACTGGCCCGACCATCCGGTCTGCGGCGACTTCGACGGCGACGGCTCGCCCGACCTCGCCCTCACCGCGTCCGCCGGCCGCGTCAGCTTCCTGCGCGGCCCCTTCACCCGGGCCGGCGCCCCGCGCGCCGCCACCGCCCCGCTTCCCGGCGGCGGCCCTGCGCTGGCCGCGCCCGAGGCCGCCGCGGACACCAACGGCGACGGCGCCGACGACCTGGTCGCGCTGCCCCGTACGCATACGCCCGGGACGGCCGCCAAGGGCAAGCTTCTGCTGGGCGGACCCACGGGACCGGGCCGGCCGGGCGGCGGCTACGCGTACGCCGCCGTCAAGGTCCCGCCGGCCCCGGCGCTCGGAATCGGCGGAGGCGAGAAGAAGCCCGTCACGGACGTGCTCGCGTACGCGGACTTCGACGGCGACAAGCGCCCGGACATGGTGACGCGGACCCACCAGGGCGAGCGGGCGGACATCGTCGCCGTCCACCCGGCCCGTCCCGCGTCCCCCCGTACGCCCCCGCTGATCACGTTCAGCACGTCCCTCTTCCTGCCCTGACACCATCCGGCCCTGGTCCCTGACCTGGCCTGATGCGCAATCGGGCAGGCCCCCCAGGGTTCCCCTAGGGGATGTCACAGGTCGGCAGCAAAGGCCTTCTGATCCCGGGACCGACCCCACCCCAAGTGCGCGGACCGGGTACGTTCGATTACGTGGCTGGATTCAGGATCGGACGCGGCCGGGCCAATCGCCCCCCGCAGCAGCAGCAACCGCAGCAGGCTCCGCCCCCCTATCAGGGCGGTGGCCATGCGGCACCTCCGCACGGGCAGCAGCCGCCGCAGTGGCCGCAGACGGCCGGAGGCAGACAGCAGTATCAGCAGCACCCCCAGGGCCCGTACGGCGAGCCGGAGTACTTCGGCGACCCGTACCAGCAGCCCGCGGGCCACGACCCGTACGCGGCCAACAACCCTGGTCACACCCAGGCGTTCAGCGTGCACGACGACCCGTACGGCGCCGGCTCCACCTACCAGGCGGGCGGGCCCCCGGCCGCACCCGCGGGCCCGCGGCTGCACTGGAAGCAGCTGCTGAGCGGCATCGTGCTGCGCCCGGGAGCGACGTTCTGGCAGATGCGGGACTACCCGGTGTGGGGCCCGGCACTGATCGTCACGTTCCTCTACGGTCTGCTCGCGCTCTTCGGCCTGGACGAGGCGCGCGAGGAGACGATCAACGCGACGCTCTCCACCGCGATCCCGTCGGTGCTCACCACTGCGGTGGCGTTCGTCATCGGCGCTCTGATCCTGGGCGCAGTCACCCACACCCTCGCCCGCCAGCTGGGCGGCGACGGCGCCTGGCAGCCGACGGTCGGCCTCTCCATGCTGATCATGTCCATCACGGACGCCCCGCGCCTGCTCTTCGCCATCTTCCTTGGCGGCGAGAACTCCCTCGTCCAGGTGATCGGCTGGGCGACCTGGCTGGCGGCGGGCGCGCTGTTCACCTCGATGGTGAGCAAGTCGCACGACCTGCCGTGGCCGAAGGCTGTGGGAGCGTCGGCGATCCAGCTGATCGCGCTGCTGTCGCTGATCAAGCTCGGCACGATCTGAGCCGTCCTCACAAAAGGCCCCCGTCGCATGGCATGGCACATGGCGGGGGCCTCTCTGCGTGCTCGGCGGCCCGGCCGTGTCCGGCCGAAGGAGTCGGGCGGGGCCAGCGTGAGACGAGAGACGGCGTACGGGAGGACGGGATGGCGGCACCACCGAAGCAGGCGCCGGCGAAATGGGAGAAGGTACGGTCCTTCGCCCTGACCCTGCCCGGCGCAGGCGAGGAATTCCCCTGGGGCGAGACCGTCGTCAAGGTCAACAAGAAGATCTTCGTCTTTCTGGGCGTGGACGACGACAGCTATCCGCTGGGGATCGGCGTCAAACTCAAGGACGAAGCGATGCACGCCCACGCCCTGTCCTGCCCCGGCGCCGAGCCGTCCGGCTACGGGCTGGGGAAGGCCGGTTGGGTGCAGATCCCCCTCGCGCAGAAGGGCGCACCACCGGCGGAGGTGATCTGCGACTGGGTCGAGGAGAGCTACCGCACCATCGCCACGAAGAAGCTGATCGCGGAGCTCGACGCCCGCTGACCGCGCTCAGCGCAAGCTAGTCGGCGATCAACTCGGACAAGACCGGCACCCTGACGATGAACCAGATGACCGCTGTCGAAGTGGTGAGTCCCACCGCCTCGCCCGCCGGTCGAGGGGCACAGGGTGAGCCGTCGCTCTGCCCTGCCCGGGCCGCCGGTGGTGGGGCTGTGGGCGATCCTGCCGGCCATCGTGCTCTACGCCTTCCTCGGCTCGTCACGGCTGCTGTCGGTCGGCCCCGAATCGACGACCGCGCTGATGACCGCCACGGTGGTGGGGCCGCTCGCCGCGGGTGATCCCGCGCGGTACGCCGTCCTGGCATCGGCGCTCGCCGTCGCGGTCGGCCTGATGTGCCTGGTGGCGTGGGCCGCACCCGGCGGACGGGACCTCCGGCCAGGCCGCTTCGTCCGCCGTACGACCGGCGACCTGGCGGCCGTCATGAGGAGCCGACCGCCGCCTCGGCAGTCAGAGCGCCTCCCTGGAGGGCGTGCTGGGCTCGCCCGGCTTACGTACCGGAGGCAAGACGCTCCACGGGAAGTTGATCCACTGGTCGGTGCGCTTCCAGACGTACTCGCACTTCACGAGCGAGTGGGACTTCTCGTAGATGACGGCACTGCGGACCTCGGCGACATGGTCGACGCAGAAGTCGTGCACGAGCTTGAGCGTCCTGCCGGTGTCGGCGACGTCGTCGGCGATGAGGACCTTCTTGTCCGAGAAGTCGATCGCGTTGGGGACCGGCGCCAGCATCACGGGCATCTCGAGCGTCGTCCCCACGCCGGTGTAGAACTCCACATTCACCAGGTGGATGTTCTTGCAGTCCAGCGCGTACGCGAGACCGCCTGCCACGAAGACGCCGCCGCGCGCGATGGAGAGCACGATGTCGGGCTCGTACCCGTCGTCGGCGATGGTCTGCGCGAGTTCCTGGACGGCGTCGCCGAACCTCTCGTACGTCAGGTTCTCCCGTACGTCACTCATTGCCGTTCCCTACACCTGCGTCCGGTGGAAGTTCACGAAGGACCGGGAGGCGGTGGGTCCGCGCTGCCCCTGGTAACGGGAGCCGTACTTCTCGGAGCCGTACGGATGCTCCGCCGGCGAGCTCAGCCGGAACATGCACAGCTGCCCGATCTTCATTCCCGGCCACAGCTTGATCGGCAGGGTGGCCAGATTCGACAGCTCCAGCGTGACGTGCCCGGAGAATCCGGGGTCGATGAAGCCGGCCGTCGAGTGCGTGACCAGCCCGAGCCGTCCGAGAGAGCTCTTGCCCTCCAGACGGGAGGCGAGGTCGTCCGGCAGCGAGATGACCTCGTACGTCGATGCGAGCACGAACTCACCGGGGTGCAGGATGAATGCCTCGTCACCCTCCGGCTCGACCAACCGGGTCAGATCGGCCTGCTCGACGGCGGGGTCGATGTGGGGATAGCGGTGGTTCTCGAACACCCTGAAGTAGCGGTCCAGCCGCACATCGATGCTCGAGGGCTGCACCATCGAATCGTCGAACGGGTCGATGCGTACACGCCCGGCGTCGATCTCGGTTCGGATGTCCTGGTCTGAGAGAAGCACCCCCCGAGGATACGCAGAGCGCGCGGGCCC
Organism: Streptomyces sp. NBC_00390; assembly: GCF_036057275.1. NCBI lineage: Bacteria > Bacillati > Actinomycetota > Actinomycetes > Kitasatosporales > Streptomycetaceae > Streptomyces > Streptomyces sp. NBC_00390. The sequence continues at coordinate 3,996,120 of NZ_CP107945.1, forward strand.
GCCTTCATCGGACGGGACCGCGCGCCCGGACCGTCTCCGTTACCGCTTGTCCTGCGCCTCCACGGGCACGGCATGCCTCAGCCGCGCACAGCGTGGGCACCGGATGAGCCGCCCGGGTCCGAGCCGGTCGGCACCCAGCTGCTGCATCGGAAACGAAGCGGTACTGAACACATGCCCTTCGGCACAGCGGACGACGGTGCGCTCCATCAGGTCCATCGGGCCCCTTCCCCTGCGAATGTGGACGAAAGCACACATTAGGGGATGCCACGGACACCACTCCACGCGGCACTCCGCACGACCACGGTACGCCCCAACTCCCGCTCCTCGCAGCCACATCGAGCCCCTCAAGAGCACTAAAGCCCCGCGGCGAATACCACCGTGGGGCGCGCAATGAGGTAGAGTATGCGGCGCTGCAGGATCGATCACCGGTCCGCTGCGCGGGTGTAGTTTAATGGTAGAACATGAGCTTCCCAAGCTCAGAGCGCGGGTTCGATTCCCGTCACCCGCTCTTGAAAGAAGGCCCAGGCCAGCGACCTGGGCCTTCTTCGTTGCCTAGCCCTGTCAGACCCTCCCGTGCCCTCCGCGTGCCCCAACTCGCAGGAACACCCTGCTCGGAGGGCCCTTCGCGCACCACTTGCACCACACGGGCCCGAGGTCGCCCCGCATCGCGAGACGCACCCATGTGACCTGCGCCACGATCCCCCTACAGCTGATGCGAATTCCCGTCCGCAACGCGGCAGTTGCCCTTCGAGGTTCAGACCAGGGCAGGGGTCTGGTCGGCGGGCACGCGCCGGGGGACGAGGCGGACGTAAGCGACCATGCCACGGACTTCGACGAGGGTCTGGGTGACCACCACCACTGCGGCCACCGACAGTGCGTCGGGCAGGGCGAGCGCGAGGGGCAGAACGACCAGGGAATTCCGGGTCCCGCCGGTGAACGGATCGCCCGTCCGGCGAAGGCATCGAGCTGGAACAGCCGGGCGACGGCCTTCCCGGCGAGCGCCATGACGACGAAGAAAGCCGCGTAGAACCGGATGATGGCTGCGATATCGGCGAGGATATCGGACATGCCCCATTGAGGCAGTGACACGGCAGGGATGCACAGCACGTGTCTCATGGCAGATTCACATGTAACCACTATTGAGGCCACAGGTGCGCGGGCCAGCCTTGCGACGGATCTGCGATGAGAGGCCGGGCTCTCCTGGCCAACGGCACGCTGGCCGTGCTGCTGGCCGGGGGCATCGGCTTCGCGTACGTGTCGCTCGGCGACGACGGGGCCACGGCCTCGGCCACACCAGGACCACGGCTGTGATGCGGGGTGATCTGACCGCTCCGGTGGTGGCGTCCGGTGCGGTGGAGAGCGCGACGAAGCGGGCGCGATCTGGATCATCCCCGGCCTCCCTCGGCACGGCGGTGCACCCGATCCGCTGCACTTCCCAGCCTGCCCCCGCAAAGCCCGGCCACACCAGCCTGCCCGCCCGCCGCTCCGGGCAGGACAGGATCTACGACCAGGAGTCCTGTGGGCAGGCCGCTTTCCGCGCCCGCCGGCGAGAGAGTCCGTGAAGCCGTTACGCGGGACTGCCCCCAGAATCCCCCCACAAGCCGCTGACCAGTGCGGATAACGCGTCTTGCGTGACGGAGGCCAAGAAGACGCCGAGCCTGCTTTCGACCGGTCAGCCAGTCTGGCCAAGCCCGTGACCTGCGCGTTCGCAGTGCATGAAATCCCTGCCCCGTTGCCGTTCGAGGTCGATTACCTCACTGCCGAACACGCGAAAATCTATCTTCGCTGGAGTAGACATTGGGTGGTGGCGTGGTTATGGTTTCTCTCGTAGCCCAGAGAGACACAGGGCCTGGCAGAGACGAACTGCCGGGCAGCAGTACAGGTAAGTTGCAATTCGCAGGACGGTGCGGTGGTGGAGTTGCGAAGCCAGGGTTGGTGCAGGACGGCGACGTGACTGATGACCGGACCGGGCGGCCCGCAGTGATCAGGGGCCGCCGTGAGAAGTACCGCGGTTAACGCAGTGGCAGTACCCGTAAGTGCAGTGCGCAGTACCCAGCAGTGAAGTCAGTGAGCAGCACCTCGGTGAAGGCGTCGGCTGCGGGCGCGCGCACCGGGAAGTTCGGCAGTGGGGTTCTAAGCCAGAGCAGACGCAGGACGGGCGACGGGGCTGGCTGCCGAAGAGTGGCGCTTACCGAGGCCACCAGCAGTATCGCGTTATCAGCAGTACGCAGTCCCCCGTTGGGTAAGCAGTTGATCACCGAGGGAAGAACGGAGGAGCCGAGCGCCATCAGGATCGCCCGGGTGGAGTGTTGAGCCCGGGTACCGCAGGACATCGATAGTGAGGTGGTCTCCGGTCAAGCAACCGCGATCCCCGCACCCCCGACAGAGCTCAGGTCGGGTCTGCGGAAACAGAAGGCCGGCGCAGGATCAGGGCCGGCAGATGGTGTAGTAGTTCCTTCGGGGCCCTGGTGCCGTACGGCACCAGGGCCCCTCCACGCGTTGCCACAGAGAGGTGCAATGACCGCACACGACTCGTTCGACGGCCGTCTCGACGACGAGGACTACCCCGCCTACACCATGGGCCGGGCCGCAGAAATGCTCGGCACCACCCAAGCCTTCCTCCGCGCCCTCGGCGAAGCCCGCCTCATCACCCCACTGCGCTCCGAGGGCGGCCACCGCCGCTACTCGCGCTACCAACTGCGCATCGCCTCGCGCGCCCGGGAACTCGTTGACCAGGGCACCCCCATCGAGGCCGCCTGCCGCATCATCGTCCTCGAAGACCAGCTCGAAGAAGCCCAGCGCATCAACGCCGAATACCGCCGCGCCGCCGAATCATCCGCTTCGTAGGCCGCAGCGTGCGGACTACATCTGCGAGGCGACGGCCCGCGGGCCGGGGCCTTCGATAGTGGAGCGCCCGAGGCCGTGCGCCACACGTGGGCCACGCTCGGCCTCACCCCGGTCGGCGCGCGACTGGAACGCGAAGGATGACCTCCGGCGAGTCGTAGGGGTGGGGGACGGCCACGGGCCCGGCCTGATCCGAAAGGCACGCCCTAGATGCGGGCGAACTTCTCGGTCTGGTGGGCGAACTCCTCGGCCATGGCCGCGCTGACCGTGGGCCTGGTGTCGCCGATGGTGCCCAGGTAGTCCTCGGTGGTGGGGCGGGCCCGGGTTCCGGTGTCGAAGGTGCGCTCAAACTGGACCTGGGAGACGGTGCGCGCCACATGGGCGATGTCGGCAGGGGTGAATCCCTCGCTGGCGGTCGCCAGCACCCCGCTGTCGGCCTCCGCGCCCGCTCGGGCCAGGTAGCTCTCCCACAGCGCGGTTCTCGCGCGCTCGTCGGGCGGGCCGATCGGCAGCACGTAGTCGAAGCGGCCGTGCCGCAGGAACGCGGAGTCGAGCGTGGTCACGTCATTCGTGGCGCAGACGAGCAGCCGCCCGTCCTGGCCCCGGAACCGGACGATCGCCTTGAGCAGTTCGTTGACAACGCCGACCGCGGTCGCGTCCGCACCGCTGCGTGTCCCCGCGATCTCCTCGACCTCGTCGATGAAGACCAGGACATGGTCGAGCCGGGCGATCTCGTCGAAGCGCCGGTTCAGCCCGCTGGCCAGCCCGTACTCGGCGGCCAGTCGGGCGGGGAACAGTTCGAGGAACGGCCATCCCAGACGGCTGGCGATCGCGTGCGCGAACGTACTCTTCCCCGTCCCGGGCGGCCCGAACAGCATCACCGCCCGCGGCAGCTCCACTCCGTGCTGGGCGGCCATTTCGGGATGGGCCAGTGGCAGGACCAGGCGCCGCTCGATGAGCTCCTTCTCCCTCTGCATGCCCGCGACCTTCTGCCACAGTCCCCCGGGCGGCAGCTCCGCTCCGAGCGAGGAGAGCATGCTGACCGCCTGAGGGGTCACTCGCCCGCGCTTCTCGAAGAAGACCAGGCCCGGACGGGCACCGAAGCCGCAGTTGTGCAGGGCCGTGGCACCGGTCGCGCCGTCGGGCAGGACCGCGTGCACCGTTCGGACGCCACCGGCGAACAGCCGGTGCTCCAGGGCCGTGATCAGGTCGCTGCCCAGCCCCTGGTGCCGCCAGGCAGGCGCCATGCAGATACGCAGGATCCACGCCCGGTCACCCTCCACCCTGCTCACCGCGGCGCCGACCACCACCTCGTCCGCCGTCGCCACCACCGCCGGGTGGAGGGTCTGGAGGGCCGCCACGGCGTCCGAGAGCGGAAAGAGAGGTGACTCTTCGGCCGTGCCGCTCTCCGCATCGACGCGGACCACCGCTTCGAGATCGTCCTGGGCGTAGTCCCTGACACGCCAACCCGTCATGATCAGCTCCGCGTGTTCGGCCGTACTCCCATCATCGGCCGATGTGCGCGGGACGCGCACATCGGCCCTTCAGGCCGGCGGCACTGGACGGCACAGCGACACCTCACGGCGGCAGAGCCCCGCCTCGGTTGCCGTCCTCCGCTCCATGACGAAGCCCCAGGTCAGCGACCTCGGGCTGGTCTGTCGCCAGACGGCTCCCTTCACCACCGCGGGCCGGAAAATGCCTGGTAGCAGCCGGGACCCGACCGTGCACGCCCTGCGTGAACCGGCCACCGGGGAATCCGGGTCGTCGAGGCCGCCAGGCACGGAAGCCCCCCGCATTCCGCCGGATGGTGCCCCGCCAGGTGATCAGACATCCGAAGCGGGGCGGAGACAGGACCGTCGAGGCCCGACGCCGGAGGGCGGGGCCGCGCGCGGCGAGCGGAAGCGAGCCGCCTCGATGAAGCAGGGCAGGATCTACCGCGCTCGGATCAGCTGCTTGCCGTGGAGGCTGCGGACGCCAGGGCACCAGGGGTGTCCGGACTGTCCGGATAGAGCTCCGACCTGCGAGAACCACTTAGACCCTCGGAACAGAGGCTGTCCGGGGTGTCCGGTCACAGACGGCTGCAACATCCCCGGATGTTGCAGCCCGTCGACGAAGCCGACCTCCAATCTGAGTGTCCGTCATGCGATCTCGCTTCTCCGGCCTGGCGGGGCCACCCGGGCACCGTCGGCGTGATGAGTTCACGGTCTTGCACGGTCCTCCGGACATGCCCAGGTGCGTTGTTCTTATGGGGTGTTGTCGGCGCAGACGGCGTAGGGGGTGGCGGTGATGTCCTGTGTGGTGGGGTTGGTGAGGGAGACTTGCCAGGTGTCGTTGACCGGTTTGCTGGTGAGGTTGCTGGGTGCGGGGCCGGTGAGTTCGAATCCGCCGCCGGTGATGACGCTTCCGGCGGGGCAGGCAGCCGTCGAAGCGGGGACTACTGCGACAGCCACCCCGAAGGGGCCGGTGCCGACGGGGACGGTGGCGGCGACCGTGTTCGTGCCCGTGTCGATCACCGACACACTGCCCGAACCGAAGTTGGTGACGTAGGCAAAGGTGCCGGCCGGGTTCACCGCCACCCCCTGGGGGTTGGTGCCGACGGGGACGGTGGCGGTGACCGTGTTCGTGCCCGTGTCGATCACCGACACACTGCCCGAACCGAAGTTGGTGACGTAGGCAAAGGTGCCGGCCGGGTTCACCGCCACCCCCTGGGGGTTGGTGCCGACGGGGACGGTGGCGGCGACCGTGTTCGTCGCCGTGTCGATCACCGACACATCGTTCCCGCCTTGGTTGGTGACGTAGGCGAAGGTGCCGGCCGGATTCACCGCCACACCGACGGGCACGAGGCCGACGGGGACGGTGGCGGTGACCGTGTTCGTGCCCGTGTCGATCACCGACACAGTGTTCGCGCCTGGGTTGGTGACGTAGGCGAAGGTGCCGGCCGGGTTCACCGCCACACCGGTGGGGAGGGTGCCGGCGGGGACGGTGGCGGCGACCGTGTTCGTCGCCGTGTCGATCACCGACACAGTGTTCGAACTGCGGTTGGTGACGTAGGCGAAGGTGCCGGCCGGGTTCACCGCCACCCCGAAGGGGGCGGTGCCGACGGGGACGGTGGCGGTGACCGTGTTCGTTGCCGTGTCGATCACCGACACATCGTTCGAATTGCGGTTGGCGACGTAGGCGAAGGTGCCGGCCGGATTCACCGCCACCCCGAAGGGGACGGAGCCCACGGGGACGGTGGCGGTGACCGTGTTCGTGCCCGTGTCGATCACCGACACATTGTCCGAATTGGCGTTGGCGACGTAGGCGAAGGTGCCGGGATCGGCTGCTGCGGGCGTGGCCGCCGCGACCGGGAGGGCCAGGCCGGCCAGCACCACGGCCACCGCAGCAACGCGGGCCCGTACCCGCACCCACCACAAACCCTCACGCCTGCGGCGCGGAACCGCGGCCGACTCCCGCGGCACCTCAGCGACGGCAACACCCGACATCAAGACCTCCTCAGCACACCGCAACGCAATACTCGACCCGACCCGACAGGAAACGACACAACAATCCGCAACCGAACGGCACAGCTCACCCACACGAGGCATCGGCGAACCGTGCCGACGCTAACCCCGGCGAACAGCAGCAACCACGCTCAACCGCGCGACACCCCCCGCATTCCGCCAGATGCTGTCCCGCCAGGTGACTCAGACATCCGGAGCGGCGCGGAAACAGGAACGTCGAGGCCGATGCTGGAACCGGGGCCGCGCGCGGCGAGCGGAAGCGAGCCGCCTTGATGAAGTAAGTAGGGCGGGTTCCACCGCGCTCGGATCCGCTGCTTGCCGTAGAGGCCGCGGACGCCAGGGCACCAGAGGGGTCCGGACTGTCCGGCTGTCCGGACAGAGCCCCGACCTGCGAGAACCGCCCGGATACTCGGAACAGAGGTTGTCCCGGGTGTCCGGTCACAGACGGCTGCAACATTCGTGGGTGTTGCAGCCCGTCGGCGAAGCCGACCCCAATGGGTCGCAGGCGCCGCAGGCGACTTCCGTGTCGAGTCGCGCACCACTTCGCACCACTCGGGGCGGACAGTCACGGTCAACTGCGGTGACTCGAGCGCGAGAGTCAGCCGTCGGTGAAGCGGACCTGCCCAGGCCAGGCCGCTGAGATGCCACATCATTCTCTGGATTCCCAAGCTCAGAGCGCGGGTTCGATTCCCGTCACCCGCTCCAAAGATGAAGGCCCAGGCCAGGGAAATGATCCCCGACCAGGGCCTTTGTGTTCACTTGAGCCCTCTCCGGGATGGTCAGAGCTCTTCTGGCGCGCGGTTCTCACCATCGCGTCCAACCCTCTGGCGACCTCTCTCTGACGCTCGTGGTCCGAGTGTTGACAGATCAGTGCTGCCTTCTCGGACGACTGCCCGGCGCGGACCATCGTGTCCTTGAGACGCAGGTCAGCGTCCCGCCTGGTCAGGCATGACCGAATACGGGATCTTTCGGACCGGTGCTTCAGGGCCCCTGCGCCGGCACTTGACCGGGCCAAAGACTCCACCGACCAATGCGGCCTCGGGGGTGAGGTGCGTTCCCGCCCCGAGACCGCCTAGCCTCTACCGGTCCGCCTGGCCTCGGGCGGTTCAAGGAGGGGTGTTCATGCAGCGGCGGGGAGCGGGCAGCGGGCTGAGGGTCGCGGCCTGGGTACTGGTGCCACTCGGGCTGGTCCTGGTGCTGGGGGGCATCGGGTACTTCCTCACGAAGTACCAGGGGGTCACCGTCATGAGCGAGGCGATGGAGCCCACGTATCGCCCGGGCGAGCGGCTGGTCATCGAGCGCATCGACGCGGGCGAGATACGCCGGGGTGATGTCGTACTCGTCAATGTGCCCGATCGCTATCAGGGCGGACCGGTCCTGCAGCGGGTCATCGGGATGGGCGGCGATCACGTGGTGTGCGACGGAAATCGGATCACGGTGAACGGGAAGCCGGTCGACGAACCGTATGTGATGCGCGGCGAAGTGAACCCGGCAACCGGACCGTACGACGTGCGGGTGCCGGACGGGCGGTTGTTCCTGTTGGGCGACCACCGGGGGAATTCGAACGACTCGCGGTTCTTCCTCGACGAGCAGTCGGGCAGCGTCGCGGCCTCCGGGGTGCTCGGGCAAGTGCAGAAGGGTTTCACTGTGCCGGCGGTGCTGGTGGCGCTCGGGGTCCTCGGGATCGTGCTGACCCTGGTCGGGATCGGCCTGGGAATCGCGGGGTACGCGACCGGACGGCGTGCCCGGCGGCCGCTCGCGGCTGCGCCGCCGTGGCCCGTGGCCTGAGCCCGGTAGACGAACTCGGTCCATCACGCCGTGCCTGCATGGGCTGGTCCGGGCCGGCAGCCACCTCCCGCTGCCGCTCCAGGTCCGAGTGCTGACAGATCAGCGCCGCCCGCTCGGAAGACTGCCCCGCGCGCACCATCGTGTCCTTCAGTGTGGCCCGGAACGCGTCGCGAGGGGCCGCGGACGCAGCGAAGTTGACCGCCGGGCGTCCGGGTCCTGCCATTCACCACGTCGGATCTCGGTCCGCTCATCGGCAAGCCTCGCCCCATGACAACTCCCGCCCAAAGCCGCTGCACCGACCACGTGGGCCGTCATCTAGGCCGCCGCCAGGTCGGCCGCTGTCGTGAGGCTGAGCAGCCACAGCGGGGGTTTCTGTGATCGAGCTCGGCATCACGTTCGGAGTCATGGCTGCAATCGGGGTTGTCCTGATCGTCAAGCTCCTGCGTCGCAGCAGCACGGAGAACGTCGGTGATGTCGGGCGCGGCAGCCCTGTTCTTCCTGGTGCCGTCGGTCGTGGTACGGGTCTTCGTCGTGCGGCAGCGGCGCGCCGCCCGTGTGCCCGGCCGGACTCCGCAAGACGGGTAGCGGCACAGCAGCGACCGGGAATCACCGCGTCGCGACTCTCGCCGATACTCCCGGCCGTGACGAACCCTGACGGTCTCCAGCCCTTCGAACACACCGTGCCCGAGTGGACCGTCGGCGAGCTCCGTCGAGCGCATGCACCGCCCCACTGAGGCCCCGTGACCGCCCTGGGCGGGGGTGAACCGGCAGGGCGGTTCCGGATGGTGTCGCCGATGTTCCCGCCGGTTTCAACGCCACCCGTGAGGCGATTCCCAGGCCCACGCGCCGCCGACCAGATCCGGGTTCCCGATGAAATGGCTGGTCACGCGCGGGTTCAGCGGACCGTCCCCGGAGTACAGTGAAACCACCGGGAGTACTTCGCGCACCGGCTCCCACGCCGGTGTCGTTCTCGGCGAGCAACAACACCGGGACGTCGAAGACAAGCCCCCGGGGACAGGTCCGCGCCATGAACGCGACCATCGACCGTACGCTTTTCAATGAGCGCGTGGCCTCACCGCCGGCCCGCCTGTCCCTGACCCTGGCGGGGTCGGTCCCAGGTCTGCTGGACGGCGCTTGGTGGCCTCGCTCCCGCGATCTTTCCCGTGAACTCCCCGCCCTGCTGGACGTGCTGGACGCACGCTGGGGCCGGATCACGCGTGTCACGGTGAACCCGGCCCACTGGCCCGTGATCCCGCACAAGGTGCCCGTGGCCGGCCGCATGGTGCACGTGGGCTGGTTCGCCGACGAGCAGGACCCGCACAAACTGATCCTCCTCTCCTACACCGCAGGCCGCTGGGACCTGCTGGTGATCCCGCCGGAGACCGGCGCAGCTGCCGCCGCCCGGCTGATGTCCGCCGCAGCCACCCCCGGCAGCCTCCTCAGCGCCAGCGCACTGCTGGCGCGCGAGGACATCACCCGTGACGCGAGGGAGACGCTGAACCGGGAAGAGGAGTGGGAGACCGAAGGCGGGCACGCTTCAGCGGCGGCCGGGAACTTGGACCCGGCCGGGTGCCTGAGTTCCGCCCGAGGGAGGTAAGGACGTGGAGATCGCCATCACCGTGTCCGTGATCATCGCCATGATCATCATTGGAGTGCTGTGGATCCATCTGCTCAATGGGCAGCACGACGAACGGATCGCCGCGTTCCGCTACGGCGATGTCATGCCGGGAGTCAGACGACGGAGCCGGAAGGGCCGACGGCCGGCAGAGCATGCCGGATCGCCCGTCGTCACCGCCCAGCAGCCACGCGAGCACCGCGACGGGGCCGCAGATGAGGCGTGACCTTCTCCTGACCTGCGCGGTGGGTGCGGCGCTACGGCGCGTGCCCACCGGCACATCGCACCGAAGAACGAGGTCACCATGAAGCCACCGGAACCACCCTTGGGCGGGCGTACCGAGGTACGCATCGTCGCCGCGTCCCCCGAGGCCGCCCGTCGGGTCGCAGCGGTGCTCCGCCGTTGCTTCGCCGCCACGGAACAGCGCAGCTACCCCGCCGGCAGCGACGGCGGAACCCGCCTCCACCTCACTGTGGACACCACGCAGACGGCAGAGCCGGCGCGGTCCTGGCTGGAAGCCAGTGAGTCCTCCGAGCAGGACCTCACACAGACGGACGAGGTCTGAGGCGAGGGCCCTCGACGACGCCCCCACGAGTCGGCGGTCATCATGGCAACACTCCACGAGCGTAAGCACTACCGCGAAGCAATCATGAAAGCCCTGTACGAGACCACGGAAGGCAATCGCCTCCTCGGCGTCACCGGGGCGAAGCTGCACGACGACCTCCAGGTCCCCGAGCAGGATCTGGCCGCCGCTTGCGCCTATCTGGTCGGCGAGGGACTCATCACCGTCGACTGGGCACAGGGGAACACACCCGCGATGGTCACACTGACACATCAGGGAATCCGGCTCATGGAGGCCGAAGAGGAGGAACGCGGCTGACGCGGCACTGAGCCCGTTCCGACCAGGACCGCAACACCCACGGAATCCCTTCTGCCGGAAAAGCCGCACAGGCATAGCATGGTGAGTGGGCCGGTGCACTCTCACGTGCAACCGACCCGGAAGGGCGGCCTCGGTGTGTATACACCGGGGCCGTTGCGCACTGTCGGTGCGACGGCAAAGAGCGGATCCCGGTGCGTACAGCGGCCGAGCAAGCCACCGAAGCCTTCACCAGGCTGCGCGGTAACCGGTTGGGGACAGCCGGCTCAGCAGGTGAGGGTGAAACCAGGCTGGTGGGGTGAAAGGGCACGGCTATGGCGGAGGGTGATCAGCAGTCCGGTAAGGGCACGGTGGACCGTTCGGAAGGGTTCGGTGAGCGGCTGCTGGGGGTGCTGCTGGACCGGGCACACGAGATGCCGCCGCAGCTGATCGCCCCGCTGATCGCGGAAGAGGTGGCCAGGGTCGGCGGCCGGGACATCTCGGTTCTCCTGCAGGACTACGCACAGCTCCTGCTCGTGCCGCTGCCGGGCAGGGGGCTGACCGTCGGTGCCCCCGAGCCGATCGGTGACTCCCACGCCGGCGCGGCCTTCCTGTACGCGACCACTGTCGAGGTACCGCAGGCCGACGGTGTCCGGATGTATCTGCCGTTGCTGGACGGCAGCGACCAGGTGGGAGTGTTGGCCCTCAGCCTGGGGACCGTCGATGATGACGACCGGCGCCTGCTGCGCAGGCTCGCCGGACTGATCGCCGACATGCTGGTCACCAAGCACAGCTACACCGACCAGTTCTTCCTCGCCCGGCGCCGTGAACCCATGAGCGTGGCCGCGGAGATCCAGTGGTCCCTGCTACCGCCGCTGGCGATGTCCGTCCCGCAGGTCGCGGTGGCCGGAATCCTGGAACCGGCCTACAACGTCGCCGGCGACAGCTTCGACTACGCACTCAACGACGACATCCTGCATGTGGCCGTGGTTGATGCGATGGGTCACGGCTTGAACGCCGCGACGATGGCCACCGTCGCCGTCGGCGCCTACCGGCATTCCAGACGTGCCGGTATCGGCCTGTCCGAGATCTACGCGTTCATGGACCGGGCCATCGCCGAGCAGTTCGGGCCCGAACACTTCGTCACCGCGCAGATGATGCGCCTGAACCTCGCGACGGGCCATCTGCAGTGGGTCAACGCGGGCCACCCCGCACCACTGCTGATCCGCAACCACCAGGTCCTGCGGCGGCTGGACGGTCCCACCACCTTGCCGGTCGGCTTCGGAGGTGAGAAGCCCCAGGTCAGCAAGCTGATGCTCCAGCGCGGCGACCGGGTGCTGTGCTTCACCGACGGCCTGATCGAGGAGCACGAAGCCGGCGAAGAGGAGTTCGGCGAGGATCAGCTCATCCACTGGGTCAACCGCATCGAGCAGACAGAGGAGGGAGTGCGGGCGGTGGTGCGCTCGCTCTCCCACACCCTCAAGCAGGAACGGGGCGGGAGCACCAGTGACGACGCGACCCTCTTCCTGATCGAGTGGCGCGGGGGCGCCGCCGACCACCTCGCCGTCCTGGAGTGAGCCGGCCCCAGGGCACCGCCGACCTGCTCCGAACGGCAGGACGAACCTCGGGAAGCGATTCCCGTCACCCGCTCCGAAGATGAAGGCCCGGGCCAAGGTCATGACCCCTGCCCCGGGCCCTTGTGTTGTCCTGACCCTTGAGTGTTCGGCCCCGAGTGCCCGCTGCGGGGCCCTCGTTGTCCGGTCAGACCAGGGTGCCGGAGGCCGTCGCGCACTTGCCGCGGTCGGCCTTCATCGGGCCGGCGGCGGTGGGCCGGACGTCGAAGTCGAACATGGCGGTGGGTACGTACAGCGAGCAGCAGGCGTTGGGGATGTCGACGATGCCGCTGATACGTCCCTCTATGGGCGAGGAGCCGAGCAGCAGGTAGGCCTGCTCTCCGCTGTAGCCGAACTTCTTGAAGTACTCGACGGCGTTGAGGCAGGCCCGGCGGTAGGCCAGCGTGGCGTCGAGGTAGTAATTCGTGTCCGTGTCGTGGTCGACGGAGATCCCGATGAAGGTCATGAACTCCGTGTACCTCGGCTCGACGTTGCCCGGAATGAACACCGGGTTGGTGGAGATTCCGTACGTCTCCATGCCGCCCTTGATCAGGTCGACGTGGAAGTCGATGAAGCCGCCCATCTCGATGGCGCCACAGAAGGTGATCTCTCCGTCGCCCTGGCTGAAGTGCAGGTCGCCTCCGGAGAGCTTGGCGTCCTTGACGTGTACGGGGTAGAAGACCCGCGAACCGCGCGTGAAGTTCTTGATGTCGTGGTTGCCTCCGTTCTCGCGGGCCGGCACCGTGCGTGCGCCTTCCGCGGCGATACGCGTGGCGAGGTCTCCGGTGGCCGTGCCGGCAAGTGCATTGTCGGGGTTCGGCGGTACGGCGAGTGGCGGGACCCGGTTCGGGTCGGTGTCGATCAGCGCCTGCTCGCGGGTGTTCCAGCGGGCGAGCATTTCGGCGGACGGGGCTGTTCCGAACAGCCCCGGGTGGGTGATCCCGGTGAAGCGGATCCCCGGAAGGTGGCGGGAGACAGCCTGCTGTCCGTGGAAGTCCCATATCGCCTTGTAGGCGTCCGGGAAATAGTCGGTCAGGAAGCCGCCGCCGTTGGCCTTGGCGAAGATGCCGGTGTAGCCCCAGCCCTGGCCCGCAAAGTCGCCGGTCTGCTGCGGCACGGGGCCGAGGTCGAGTATGTCGACGACGAGCAGGTCGCCGGGTTCGGCGCCCTCCACGCCTATCGGACCGCTGAGCATGTGAGGGATGGTCAGGTCGATGTCGCGTACGTCGTCGGCGGTGTCGTTGTTGCCGACCTGGCAGTCGGTCCAGTCGCGGCATTCCATACGGAACTCCGCTCCCGGCTTCACCATGGCGACGGTGGGGACGTCCGGGTGCCACCTGTTGTGTCCGGGAACGTCCTGGTCACGCATCGACTTGCTGTGGTCCACATGGAAGATTTCTTCGGGCATAACAGCTCCTCATTTTCGGATCAGGTCACGTGGGTGCGCCCACACTTCCGGCCGGCGGTGCCGCTGGTGCCGGCTGCCGCGAATTCCGGGTGAGCGGCCACAACGCTGCGAAGACCACCACGCCGAACACCGCCAGCGCGATGGCGGTTGCGTTGGGGTTCACCCAGTAACCGGAGAGCAGCAGCGCCGCGGGAATCACGCCGGTGACCCAGCCCTGGATCGCCGTGACCCAGCCCGTATAGATCCTGAGGCGGTCCAGCTTGAGACCGAGCAGGAGGAAGAACAGGAACCACAGGAATGCCCAGTAGAGCCAGATGACCCCGAACGCGTTGTCCCGGAAGAGCCGGAAATTGACGAACGAGTATCCAAGGGCCGCAACCGCCACGAACAGCGAGTAGTAGCCGACGCCGGTGCTGTCGAGACCGGCGAGCAGGCCCACGCCTACATACAAGTAGGTGAAGCCGAACAGATAGATGCCGGATGCCGCCAGGATCGCTCCGGGATCGCCGACGGCGGCAAAGATGAGGTAAGTCGGCGTCAGCACCTGCAGTGCGCCCACGAAAAGGTTGAACACCGCCGCCGCCTTGGCGTCGACCTTCCCGAGCAGCAGCATTCCGTTGATGAAGAGCACCGCACCGACAAAGAGCAGTCCCACGTTGCCCACGGGACGCACCTCCTCAGCCCGCGTGGGGGACGAAATCGTCGTAACCGCCTGAGACGTTCAGCCTTGTCGACCACCGCCCTCAGGGTCGTGGCAAACGCGAGAGCGCGGGGTGCGGGCGCGGTGGCACCGCGCTGCGTGGCGGCACTTCGGAAACCACCGCCGGGGCATCACGGGACTGCTCCTCCTGTTCATGGAGGGCAGCGACCGTGTGCGAGGTCAGCGTGAACCCGGGCGAGGTGTACACACGTCTCGCAGTACCTGCGCAAACAGGGCAGCCGTGAACGGTGGGCGCTGTTCCGATGGCCAACTTCACGTCGAAAGGTCCACAACGACTGCATAGATATTCGTAGGTTGCCATTCAGCAGACTCCGGATTCCGGTGGACGCTGGCAAACCCGAGAATGTGCGACGCGCCGATCGGCGCAATCCACAGTGCATTTCCTCTCTCAAGGAGACGTCTCGTACATCCACGTGTCAAGTGCCGGACGGTCCGATCCGGCCCCTGTCGGAGCCGTTGCCGATGCTCTCGCGGGGCCCTTATCCCAGCGACCCGACGGCGAGCCCCGCCGCTGCCGCCGCCAGACCGACCGCGAGGCTCGACGCGGCGTACAGCACGACTTTTCCGGTCTGGCCTTTCTGGCCCAGGAGGGTCAACTCGTAACTGAACGTGGAAAATGTGGTGTAGGCGCCGCAGAAACCGACGCCGGCAATGGTCACGACCTGTTCCGGCAGCCCGTGCCGCGCGCCGAGGCCCACGAGAAGCCCGAGCACGAACGAGCCGGTGATATTGATCAGCCACGTGCCGCGCGGGAAGCTGCCGGGGCTTCGGTACTGCACGTACTGGGCGAGCACGTAGCGCGCAACTGCCCCGACCGCGGCCGCCGCACCGACGGCGAGCAGGGTGATCACCGGACCCACCAGCCGTACCGGCGGGCGTGGCCGCGTCGCGTGGCGAGCCGTGCCCGCCGCGCCGCCGCCCGCCTGCCGACGGCCAGGCCGAGCGTGGTGGCGGCCAGTCCGGCCAGGAGACTGCCGAAGACGTTGAACACCGCGGCCGCATAGTGGCCGTGACCCAGAAGGCGGTCGGTGTCGAGCATCCAGGTCGAGAAGGTGGTGAAGGAGCCGAGAAACCCGACGGCGGCGAAGGGTTGCACGTACCGGGTCGGCGGCCAGATGTCGAACACGTACACGAGCAGCAGCGCGAGCAGGAACGAACCGGACACGTTGACGGCGAACGTCGTCCACGGAAACGTCGCGTCGGGCGTGGGAAAGGCCAGCCCCAGTGCGTAGCGGGCCGATCCGCCCAGGAGGCCGCCGAGCGCGATCGCGGCCAGGGCACCCCGGCGCAGACGCGCGCGAAACGGCTCGCTCGACGGTTCGGGCCCGGCACCGGAGTTGTACGCGGGTTCTCGGGATTCCCTGTCGGGCCCGGATTCGTCGGCCCGCATCAGAAGCCTCCGTACGCACTGATCGTCGGACTCCTGCCGCATGGATCATCGAACTGACCGCATCCCTATCCGATAACCCACCTCCCCCATTATTGCCGGGGTTTGCAGCGCCGACGCATGCTCGACTAAAATTCAAGATCATCGGCCCCTGACCGGTTTACCGGCGCAATGGCCTGACCGATGGAGGACGGCCATGGCAAAGATCCTTGCGGTGCTCTATCCGGACCCCGTAGGGGGGTATCCCCCCGACTACGCACGTGACGAGATTCCGGTCATCACCGGCTATCCGGGCGGTCAGACCGCCCCCACCCCGCACGCCATAGATTTCACCCCCGGGCAGCTCCTCGGCAGTGTCTCGGGAGAACTGGGGCTACGCCGGTTCCTGGAGGAGCGAGGCCACACCTATGCCGTCACCAGCGACAAGGAAGGGCCTGGCTCCACCCTGGACCGCGAACTGCCCGACGCCGACGTGCTGATCTCACAGCCCTTCTGGCCCGCCTATCTGACCCCTGAGCGGATCGCCGCGGCTCCCCGTCTCAAACTCGCGATCACCGCGGGGATCGGGTCGGACCACGTCGACCTGCCGAGCGCCATCGCCCACGGCATGACGGTGGCGGAGGTGACCTACAGCAACAGCATCAGCGTGTCCGAGCACGCCGTCATGCAGATCCTCACGCTGGTGCACAACTACATGCCCGCCCACGAGTGGGTGACCGCCAAGGCGGGCTGGAACATCGCGGACAGCGTCTCGCGCGCCTACGACATCGAAGGAATGGACGTCGGCGTCCTCGGGTCGGGCCGTATCGGCCAGGCGGTACTGCGCCGCCTCAAGCCGTTCGACGTCAAGCTGCACTACCACGACGTGCACCGGCTGCCCGGGGACGTCGAGGAGGAGCTGGGGCTGACCTGGCATCCCGACGCGCGTTCGCTGGCCTCCTCGGTCGACGTGCTGTCCATCCACACTCCGCTGCATCCGCAGACACAGAACCTCTTCGACGACGAACTGATCGGGGTCATGAAGCGCGGTTCGTACATCGTCAACACCGCACGCGCGCTCATCGTCGACCGGGATGCCGTGGTGCGAGCCCTCAACAGCGGCCAGCTGGCCGGTTACGCCGGCGACGTCTGGTACCCGCAGCCGCCGCCGCCCGACCACCCCTGGCGCACCATGCCGTACGAGGCGATGACGCCGCACGTGTCCGGTACGACCCTCTCGGCGCAGGCCCGCTACGCGGCCGGTACCCGGGAGATCCTGGAGTGCTGGTTCGACGAGCGCCCCATCCGTCCGGAGTACCTGATCGTCGACGGTGGTGGGCTTGCCGGGACCGGAGCGCGCTCCTACACGGTTGCCTGAAATCGAATAACAACCGGTGGACAAGAAATCAGCAGAAGATCCACCACATGAATAGGCAATCGGCATTCTGGCGTGTCATGCCTGCTCCGAGACCTTGCGTGCTGTGAGCCGACTCACTCCGAATCCGCTGGCGGAGTGCGGCCGAGAGCCTTAGCGTGCGTAAATAGATGGATTTTTTCCTTATGCGAAGGCACTGGCGCCACGCATACTGTTTCGCAAGAAAACCAAGGTGAACACCGGGAAGGTGGATCAGTGAGCAGCATGGACGCCGTGTGGGTGCGGGGCGTGAACGGCATTCAGATGCATCACGTGACCGATCTTCAGGATGCCGGCAGGTTTCTGGGCAACGCAGTGATGGCACTGCGGGCCGCACATGTAAGGACCGGCGCGGACCGGTACTCCAGCATCTCCGCCGAGCTCAAGAGCCTGGTGGAGCGCGTGCGGGAGCTGGAGGACGAGGCGCGGTCGAGCATGCACGACCTGCACTCCGCCGATCCCGAGCGGTTCGTCCGCTGCCGTGACGGTCACGAGCCGTGGCCCGGCGAGATCCCGGCGGGTTTCATTCCGCGCCACACCTGCAAGGACGAGTGCCTCTACCACGACCGCGAGGTCCTCGAGGCGATCATGCAGTGCACCTGCGGACGGCCGCCGTGCCAGGCGTGCGAGATCGGCGGAAAGCTCTGACAGGCCGGAGCGCGTACCCGAGCGAGTGCGGAGGGAGCCGCCCTGACGGGCGGCTCCCGGCACGTCCATCGGACGAGGAGCTCCGGCCTGGAGCTTTCCCTTGGAGCAGGTGACGGGAAACCGAACCCGCGCTCTGAGACCGCTGCGTACCTGGCCGTCGCCGGTGGCTTCTGGGCGCCCGCGGACGGCCCAGGACGCTGGGCGCTCCGGCCGGCCGGAGCACTGACGAGAAGGCTCAGACGCCTTCGCTCGACGTCCCGCTCGACTACGACCGGCCGGCGGGTGACGCCGTCCATCTCGCCGTGATCCGGCGCAGCGCCACCGACCCGACCCGCAGGATCGGTTCGCTGTTCTTCAACCCCGCCCGGGCGGTGCCGGCACGGCTGCTCTGCCGGCCTGGTACGAGCGCTGCTTCCCGACCGGGCTGCGTGAGCGTTTCGACTACTTCACCACCGGCGCCCTGCCGCCTGTCGGGGCCTCCTGCCGACAGGACACCCCGACCTTCGCCCCGGCCAAGCCGACCGGCGGCATCGCGACGGGCGGCGGTGGACTCGCCAACGCTCACCACGTTCCCTGAGAACCTTCGACAGCCTGCCGACCTGATCGCCGTCCACGCCGCGTCAGACCGGTGGCCCACCCAGAACTTGGGGAACCGGGCCGCCAGGCAGGCGCCGGTCGTTCCCGCCCGGCCCTGGTGGCCACCCGCTGACGCCTTCCGCCTGAACATTGCGCAGGGACGCTCCGTCGAACCGGGCACCGGTGACGTCGGTCAGACCGAACGGGGGCATGCCGGTGTTCACGCTTGAGAGCCTGGCGTCGGTCAGATCGGTGTCGCGCAGGTCAGCACCCCGTAGATCGCATCCGGCCAGGCTGACCTCACGCAGTGAGGCCCCGCGCAGATCTGCGCCGCTGAAGTCACAGAACTTGAACGAACACCCGTCCAGGGTGGCGTGGCGCAGATCGGCCCCGGTGAACGAGCAACGGGTGAACCGCAGCTGTGACGTGCGAGCGGAAGCCAGGTTCTGGCCGGTGAAGTCCTCACCGTTGACAGCCGCCCTGCCGTGGAGCGCGGCAAGTCGTTGTCTCGCGGTCAGTGGCGTGGTCATGCGCGTCAGCGTGCCGGCCGGATCGGTTGCCGTCGCCCGGATTTGCGACAGTTCGCCGCCGTCGGCCGATCACACAGGTCCGGGCCGGTCCGGGAAACGGGTGCGGCCACCAGTGGTCGTCGGCCGAAGGGCAAGGCACCCAGAGGGCTCACCTCGTTCCGATGCTGTGGGCGGTGCCCTCGGCGAGGGCCCGGGGTTTGTCCGGGTTGGCCACGTTGTGGATGGCGGTGTTGCCGCGCGAATCCCCCTCGTCTGAGGGCAGGCCATGGTCCGCCTCCGGTCCCGGCGGCTGCCGTGTGAGCCCCGAGGCTCCACCACCCGCACCGGCAGCCCCGCCAGGCGCGCAGCCAAGCCGAGGCAAGCGGGATCCGGCGTCGGGTGAGGCCTCGGCCGCAGCCTGCCGTCGACGTACAACCATTGGGCATCCCTGCGGGTCGTAGAGCACAGCTCACGCAGCTCACTGCCCGCTTTCAGACAACGGAGTTCCATGCGCACCACGGATACCGCCCTCGCCGCCGCAGTGTTCGCGGCGGCTGTATCCGCCCCGTTCCTCGCCGCCCCCTCCGTGGCGGCGGCCACCGCCAAGGCGGCCGACGACTTCAACGGTGACGGCTACCGCGACTTCGTCATGCTCGGCGGCTCGCACGGCAAGGACAACAGGGTCACCGTCGTCTACGGCACGTCGACCGGCCCCGGCACGCGCGTCCAGACCATCCATCAGGACTCGCCCGGCATACCTGGCGCGGTCGAGGAGGGCGACTCGTGGGGATTCGCCGCCGCCACCGCCGACCTCGACCGTGACGGCTACGCCGACCTGGTCGTGGCCTCACCGGGCGAGAAGGTCGGCGACATCGCCATGCGCGGTGGGCTGACCGTCGTCTGGGGCAGCGCCAAAGGCCTTGGCTCCGGCACCGTCCTCCACTCGCCCGTCGCGCCGGAGTACGAGGGCTCGGGCGACCAGTTCGGGCTCGACGTCACGGCCGGGGACTTCGACGGCGACGGTGACCAGGACCTCGCCGCGATCAGCGCGAGCCAGTCCGGCGTCGTCCTGCTCAAGGGCCCCTTCACCCGCGCCGGCGGACACGGCGGCTGGGAGTCGCTCGGCGGCGGTCACGGCTATCTGGACGCCTCGCAGCTGGCGGCCGGCCGGGTGACCGCCGACACCGCCACCGACCTTTACATCCTCGGCCGCGATCTCACCGACGACGACGTGGACCTGCGGGCCTTCTTCCACCGCGGCGGCAGCGACTTCACCCGCCTCGCCGGCGAGGTACGCGTGCCCGACGACGCAGGCCACCAGATGGGCAGCGGTCCCATCACCGTCATCGGAGACTTCGACAAGGACGGTTACGGCGACCTGGCCATCGGCCGCGGCTTCGAGCAGCCGGACGGGGAACGGGGTTACGTCACGGTCCAGTACGGCGGCGCCTCCGGGCCGAACACCGCCCGCAAGCCGGTGAAGTTCACTCAGGACACGGCTGGCGTGCCGGGGTCGTCGGAGAACGAGGACCACTTCGGTGCCGCCGTCGCCGCCGGCGATGTCAACGGTGACGGGTACGCGGACCTCGCCATCGGCTCTCCCGGCGAGGACCTGGCGGGCAAGCGCGACGCCGGCATGGTCACGGTGCTGCTCGGCCGCGCCGGCGGCCTGTCCGGCACCGGGGCCAAGGCGTACGACCAGAACACCTCCGGCATCACGGGCGCCGTCGAGAACGACGACCATGTCGGAATGAGCCTCAAGCTCACCGACTACACCCGGGACGGCCGCGCCGACCTGGCGGTGGACACCAACGAGTGGCTGGACAACACGCGGCATGGCCTCGTCCACCTGCTGAAGGGCTCGGCGTCCGGGACCACCGGCACCGGCTCGAAGTCGTACACCGTGATCTCGCTCAAGCTGTCGTACACCTGGCTCGGTGGTCCCTTCACCCACTGACCAGGTGGGTTCGTTCCATGCGGTCGACGGCCGGTTCTGCTCGTGGCGGGACCGGCCGTTCGTGTGACGCCGACGGCTTCCCCGGCGTCCCACCGGGACCCGTTTTCACTGGTCAGCGGGTGATTCCACATCCAGGACAGCGGGTTCGCCTCCCGTCACCCGCTCCGGCGGAACCAGGCCCTGTGTCACCGCGTCACAGGGGCGGTACGGCCGCCACCCCCTCACCGCACAGCCTCCACTCGCCGCCATCAGTCCCCGGGGGGACCCATGCGCACGAACGCCGCACGCGCCGTCGATCTGCTCGTCGTACTCGCCCTGCTCACCGCCGCAACCGGTGCCGTCGCCGGCTGCGGCAGCGAGAAGGCCGGCGGCCATGGCGCGCGGGTCGGCGACGACGACCCGGCGCCGGAGTCGGAGGCCCGCGCCCGCCGGGTCGCCGACGCCTGGGACGGCTCCAAGGCCGCCGAGACATGGCGCAAGGGCTACTACCCGGTGGGGGAGACGGTCCAGCTGCCCGAGAACGCCTTCCGCAACGGAGCCGACAAACGCGCCTACGGGACCCGGAACTTCGTCCTTCGCGGCGAACTTCCCGCCACCCCGCAGAAGGACGGCAAGGTGAAATGGGAGAGCGGAGGCTCGCTCACGCTGCCGCTGATGGGGGCGCGGAAGGCGTACGAGACCGTGGCCCGCGGCAGCAACGACGGCCCGCACCTCACCGTGACCGGGGCGAAGCTGGGCGAGATGACGCTGGCCACCAGCCGTGGCCCGGCGACGGTCCCGGCCTGGCTGTTCACCCTGGAGGGCTACGACACCCCGCTCAAGCGGGTCGCCCTCGGCCCGTCGAAGCTCCCCCAGGCGCCGGTCAAGCCGGTCGGGGAGGTGCCCACCGACGAGCTGGCGCCGCTCGGCCGGCTGGTCGAGGTGGCCGCGGACGGCCGGTCCGTCACCGTGATGGCCACCCACGGAGCCTGTGACGACGGCCCTGCCGTGGACGTGCTGGAGACGGCCGGCAGCGTGGTGCTGTCCGCATCCGTCGTCGGGACGAACGACGGTCCCTGCACCAGCCAGCTGCTCGGCGAGGAGGTGACGGTGACGCTGGACCGCCCGGTCGGCGACCGTCTCCTGCTGGACGCGTTCACGGGCCGCCCGGTGCCGAACGAGGAGGACGGGCCCTCGCCGAGCCAGTAGGGCTCTTCAGGTGTCTGGTCAGGTCGCGATCGGGTTCGACCAGGGGGAACCGGTCTGCGGAGCCCGACCGTGCGGCCGTCATGCGGCCTGCGGGGAAGTGGTCAGTCGTGGGGCGGGAGTTGGCCGAGCTGGTGGTCGGCGACGCTGAGGGCCTCCTCCACCAAGCGGCGCAAGTGCCCGTGGCGCAGGGCGTAGATGACGCGTCGGCCCTCCTTGCGTGCGGTGACAAGACCGGCCAGCCGGAGTCTGCTCAGGTGCTGGCTGACCGCGGGCCGCGCCGCCCCGCACGCCCGGGTCAGGGTGGTCACATCCGCCTCGCCCTCGCCGAGCCGTTGCAGCAGGGCCAGGCGGGTTCGGTCGGCGAGCAGACCCAGCACCTCCACCGCCACCGCCAGTCGTGTGCCGTCGTCCGGCTCCTGCGCATCGTGCGCACCTGACAGGTGCAAGCGTGCGTTCATACGCACATACTGAGGGCGTGCGTGGCCGGTGTGCAACGGCCCGCCCTGCCCACCCGCGACCCGGAAGGACCGAGCTGCCGTGAGCGAGAAGAGCGCACCCCACCGGCCGCACCGCCACGACCACGGCGCGGGCCATCACGGGCACGCGCCCCCCGGACAGGCGCCCGACGGCCACGACGGCCACGCGCACAGCAGCCCGCCCGGCCGGTGGGCACGGATCAGGCACCGGATCGCGCACCTGGTCACCCCACACTCGCACGAGGCCGCCGACAAGGTCGACTCCGCCATGGAGACCTCCGCCGACGGCATGCGCACCCTGTGGATCTCGCTCGGGATCCTGGCAGCCACCGCCGCGCTGCAGGCCGTTGTCGTGGTGCTCTCCGGGTCGGTGGCTCTGCTGGGCGACACCGTCCACAACGCCGCCGACGCGCTCACCGCCCTGCCGCTGGGCATCGCCTTCGTCCTCGGCCGCAGGGCGGCCAGCCGTCGGTTCACCTACGGCTTCGGCCGCGCCGAGGACCTGGCCGGCATCGCCATCGTCGCCACCATCGCCGCCTCCTGCGCCCTGGCCGCGTACACCGCCGTCGGCCGACTGCTCGACCCGCGGGAGATCACCCACCTCCCGGCCGTCGCCGCCGCCGCGGCGGTCGGCTTCGCCGGCAACGAGTGGGTGGCCCGCTACCGCATCCGTACCGGCCGCAGGATCGGCTCCGCCGCACTGGTCGCCGACGGGCTGCACGCCCGCACGGACGCCTTCACCTCCCTGGCCGTCCTGTTCGGCGCAGGCGGTGCCGCGCTCGGCTGGAGACTGGCGGACCCGATCGTCGGCCTGCTCATCACCGTGGCCATCGCCCTCGTCCTCAAGGACGCCGCCCGGGAGGTCTTCCGCCGCCTCATGGACGCCGTCGATCCCGCCCTGGTCGACTCCGCCGAGGCCGCCCTGCGGAACGTGCCGGGCGTGGAAGAGGTGGGCGAGCTGCGGATGCGGTGGATCGGGCACCAGCTGCGGGCCGAGGTCGCCATCGTCGTGGACGGCCACCTGAACCTCCGCGAGGCCCACCGGGTCGCCGTCGACGCCGAGCACGCGCTGCTGCACGCCGTGCCCCGTCTCACCGCCGCCCTCGTCCACGCCGATCCGGCCGCCGGCAGCGGCGAGGCGGACCCGCACGCGGCTCTGGCCCACCATGCCGCGGTCTGACCCGGCGGACGTGGCGCAGCCGCCCCGATGCCCATGCCGTCGTCCGGCGTTCGCCCCCGAGGGTTACCCTGCACTGTGGACCAGCCCCGTGCGTGCGAAGGCAGGTGAGACCGCGATGCGTGGTGAACCTCCCAGTCGCGCGCCGCTGGACGCCGGGCCGACCGGACCCTAGCCGGATCCGAAGGCGGCGTCCGCGGCGTGTCCTTGTCCTCGGCCGCCTTCTCTTCCTGCCTGCGGAAGGACTCCGTCATGTCCGAGCGTCGTCTGCGTGCCCTGCGCCCGTTCAAGAAGGCGGCCAGGCCCCCCGCCGCGCCCCGCCCCACCGATGAGCAGCCCGGCACGGCCGCACCGGCCGAGCAGCCGCCGGTCCGCCGGCCCAGCATGATCACCGCCGCGCTGTACCAGGACGGGCACCGGATCAGCACCCATGACTCGCTCGCCGAGACCTTCGTGAAGCTCCGCGAGGCGCCCGGCAGCATGGCATGGATCGGCATGCACCGGCCGACCGAGGCCGAGCTGCTGTCCGTTGCCGAAGAGTTCGACCTGCACAAGCTCTCCGTCGAGGACGCGATGGAGGCGCACCAGCGGCCCAAGCTGGAACGCTACGGCGACACCCTCTTCGTGGTGCTGCGCGCCGCCCGCTACATGGACGACACCGAAGAGGTCGATTTCGCCGAGCTGCACATCTTCGTCGGACCCGATTTCGTCATCACCGTCCGCCACGGGGCGGCCCCCGACCTGGTCGCCGTCCGGCGCCGGATGGAGAGCTCCCCCGATCTGCTCAAGCGCGGCCCCGAGGCGGTGCTGTACGCGATCCTCGACACGGTCGTCGACGGCTACGCGCCCGTGGTGGCCGGCGTGGAGAACGATGTCGACGAGATCGAGACAGAGGTCTTCGGCGGCGACCCGAAGGTGTCCCGCCGTATCTACGAGCTCTCCCGGGAAGTGGTGGAGTTCCAGCGTGCGACCCGTCCCCTGAACAGGATCCTGGACGGCCTGTCCGCCGGATTCGAGAAGTACGGGATCGACGAGGAACTGCGGCGGTACCTGCGTGACGTGGCCGACCACGCCACGCATGTCACCGAACGGGTCGACGGCTTCCGCATGGCGCTGCAGGACATCCTCACCGTCAACGCCACCCTGGTCAGTCAGCAGCAGAACGAGGAGATGAAGCAGCTGGCCCAGGGCAGCCACGCGCAGAACGAGGAGATCAAGAAGATCTCGTCCTGGGCCGCCATTCTGTTCGCCCCGACGCTGGTCGGCACCATCTACGGCATGAACTTCGACCACATGCCCGAGCTCCGCTGGCTCTTCGGGTACCCCTTCGCACTCGCGCTCATGGCTGTCGTGTGCCTCTCGCTGTACGTGGTCTTCAAGCGCCGGAACTGGCTCTGAGCCGGGTCGTGCACCGTCCCGCCGCGACGGGGGCCGCACTTCCGTGCAACTGTCGTAAGGGGTAGTCCGCGCGCCACGCCGTGCCCGCACCTGTGCGCCGAGGAGAGCCCATGGCGGATCACAGCACGACCGAGCATCCGGGTTCGGTGGTGGACTGCGCCCTGTACGAGGACGGGCGGCGCCGTCCCGGCCTGCTGCCTCTCTCACAAGCCATGGAAGCCGCCCGGGCCAAGCCCGGCAGCTTCGTGTGGATCGGGCTTCACGAGCCGTCCGTCGATCAGCTCCAGGTGGTCGCCGACGCCTTCGGCCTGCACCCGCTGGCCGTCGAGGACGCGGTGAAGGCCCATCAGCGCCCCAAGCTCGAGATGTACGACGAGACGCTCTTCCTGGTCCTGAAGACGACCGTCTACGTCGAGCACGACCGGCTCACCCCGACCAGCGAGGTCGTCGACACCGGCGAGATCATGGCCTTCATGGGCGCGAACTTCGTCGTCGTGGTCCGCCATGGGCCCTCCCGGCGGCTCACGGGGGTGCGCGCCCGCCTGGAAGTCCATCCGGAGCTGCTCGTCCATGGACCCGCCGCCGTCCTTCACGCCGTCACCGACGCCGTGGTCGACCAGTACCTCGAGGTCGTGCAGGCCGTCGAAACGGATGTGGAGGAGGTGGAGGCACAGGCCTTCTCACCGGAGCCGACGCACGATGTGGGCCGCATCTACCAGCTCAAGCGCGAACTGCTCGAACTGCGCCGCGCCGTGGCCCCGCTCTCCCAGCCCCTGTACCGGCTCTGCGAGGGCCGGCTGCCGGGCATCGACACCGACATCGCCACCTATCTGCGCGATGTCCACGACCATCTGGGCCAGGCCTGCGAGCGCATCGCGACCCTGATGGAACTGGTGGACACCTCACTGACTCTCACGCTCGCCCAGACGAGCGTCCGGCAGAGCCACGACGTGCGGCGCATCAGCGCCATCGCCGCGATCATCGCCGTCCCCATCATGATCTTCGGCGTGTACGGGATGAACTTCGACCACATGCCCGAGCTGGTCCGGCCGCTCGGCTACCCGATCGCGCTCCTGGTCACCGCGGCGGTCTGCGCGGTTGTCTACTGGGCCTTCCACCGCAAGCACTGGCTGTGAGCACACAGGTGCCGCGATCCGAGGGGCCCGCGCCGCTCCGGCGTCGGGACGGAGCAGGAGCAGCGGGTTGGTGAGGACGCCCCGGGGCGCCGGCTCCGGCCGGCAGACGGCACTCTGAGCGACTTGCGCCGGGCCCTGGCGCGTCCTTGACGACTCGCACCGCACCCGTGCGGACACACTGTCCCCGGACAGCCCCCGCACCCTGCACCGCGAGGTTCCCCATGGCGTACGGTCTGGCCCGCCGCGAACTGCGGCCGAAGGTCCCGCTCCAGCACGGGGAAGGCGACAAGCACCACCTGACCAGCCTCGAGGGGCTCGCCGCCCTGTCGCTGGACGCGCTGAGCTCGGTCGCGTACGGACCAGAGGCGATCGTGCTCGTCCTGGTCACCGCCGGCACCGCGGCGGTGGCTGCCACGCTGCCGGTGACGCTCGCCATCGCCCTGCTGCTTGCGGTGCTGGTGGTCTCGTACGGCCAGGTGATCGCCGTACACCCGGAGGGCGGTGGCGCCTACGCGGTGGCGAAGAAGGAGCTCGGCCCCCGGACGAGTCTGCTGGCGGCGGCGAGCCTCGTCGTCGACTACGTGCTGACCGTGACCGTCAGTCTGGCCGCCGGCGCCGCGAGTCTCGCCTCCGCCTTCCCCTGGCTCGGCGAGCACCTGCTCGAGGTCTGTCTCATCGGGCTGGCCCTGCTCACCGCCGTGAACCTGCGGGGGGTGGCGGAGAGCGCCCGGGTGCTGATGCTGCCCACCCTGCTGTTCGTGGCGAGCATGGTCGGCATCATCGTTCTGGGACTGCTGCGCGCTCACCCGGTGGCCGTCGTCGGCAGCGCCCAACCCGTCCATGTCACGGAGACATTGGGACTGCTGCTGCTCCTGAAGGCGTTCTCCTCGGGCTGCTCCGCGCTCACCGGGGTGGAGGCCATCTCCAACGGCGTACCCGCGTTCCGCCCGCCGCGCGTGAAGCGGGCACAGCGCACCGAGTTGATGCTGGGCGCGCTGCTGGGACTGATGCTGATCGGCCTCGCCGTGCTGATCCACCGTGACCATGTGATTCCGCGGGAGGGGGTGA
The DNA here is from genome assembly GCF_036057275.1 of Streptomyces sp. NBC_00390. Taxonomy (NCBI): domain Bacteria; kingdom Bacillati; phylum Actinomycetota; class Actinomycetes; order Kitasatosporales; family Streptomycetaceae; genus Streptomyces; species Streptomyces sp. NBC_00390. The sequence continues at coordinate 4,023,381 of NZ_CP107945.1, forward strand.
CCGTGCTCGCGCAGCTGATCGCCGGCTCGTACGGGACGGGCTGGCCGTACTACGCGACCAACCTCATCGTCACCCTGGCTCTCCTGTTCGCCGCCAACACCAGCTTCGGCGGGCTGCCCGTCCTGATGAGCCTGCTCGCCAAGGACCACCGGCTGCCCCATCTCTTCGGTCTGCGCACGGAACGTCCCGTGTACCGCTGGGGTGTGGTGGCCCTTGCGCTGCTCGCGGCGCTGCTGCTCATCGCGGTGAACGCCGACACGCACCGGATGATCCCGCTGTTCGCGATCGGCGTGTTCATCGGCTTCACCATCAGCCAGATCGGGCTCGTACGGCACTGGGCGGGACAGCGGCCGCCCGGCTGGCTGCCGCGCGCGGTGCTCAACGGCTTCGGCGCGGTGCTGACCCTGGTGGCGGGGCTGGTGCTGCTGACGACCAAGTTCCTCGAGGGCGCCTGGGTGGTGGTCGTCGCGGTGCCGCTGCTGATGCTGCTGTTCGCCCGCATCGCGCGTTACTACACGGCGGTCGGCCGGGAACTGGGACTCGGCCGGGTCCCGCCGCCGGTGCGGCGTACCGATTCCCTGGTCATCGTGCCGGTCGGCGAGATCAGCAAGCTCGCCCAGCACGCGCTGACGGCCGCCGGCTCCCTCGGCCGTGAGGTCGTGGCGGTCGCCGTGCACGACGACCCCGCCAAGGCCCGGAGTCTTCAGGAGAGTTGGGACAGCTGGGATCCGGGAATCCGTCTCGACATCATCGACAGCCCGCACCGCTCGCTCGTGGAGCCCATCGTCGCCTATGTCCGGCGCGAGGCGGCGACGGGGCGGCAGATCGCCGTTCTCATCCCCGAGGTCGAGCCGCGCCACCGCCGTTACCAGATCCTGCAGAACCAGCGCGGCCTCCTGCTGGCCGCGGCGCTGAGGGCACGTACCGACGTGATCGTCTGCATCCTCCCCTACCGCCTGAACCTGTGACGAACGGGTGTGGCGAGGAGGTAAAGGTTCCAGGGGTCCTCGGCCGCGTGTTCCGGCCAGCGCCTATGCTGCCGCGAGATTACAAGATCACCTTGCGGAACATGACGCAGCGATGCCCGACAGGGCGGAACAACGGGGACATGAACAAGTACACAGTGATGGCCGCGGGCCTCGTTCTGTCGCTCGGACTGGTCGCAGGCTGCGACTCCTCCGGCGGCGCGGACACCGACGGACAGGACAAGGCCGGCAGTTCACAAGCTTCCGGGGGTGGCGCCAAGCCCACCGGGCCGGTCTACGACGGCCCGGCGATACCCGGCCTCGCCGAGAAGCAGGCATGGAGCCTGCCGTCCTCCGAAGCCATCGACCTCGGTGACACCTTCCTGTTCGTCAAGGGCACGAACGGCGACTACAGCACCGGAGGGCTGTACGAGAACGAGCCCATCGACGGCACGACGGGAACCCTCCACGCCGGCGACGAACCGGAGCCCCTCACCCTGGAGTTCCGCGATGTGAAGACCGGCACCGTACGCAAGAGCCTGAAGGTGACGGCCGACCGTGTCGCCGCCACCACCTGGCACGACGGTGTTCCGGCGCTCGAGGTGCGCACCAGCAGCACCGCGGAGTCCGACGGACTGAGCGCGGAGAAGACCACCGTCACGGTCACCGTCTACGGAGGCGACGGCGCGCAGCTGGGGAAGGCCGAGCACGCCGAGGGCACCTTCCACGTCCACGAAGGCCACATCGTCGAGCAGGCCGGCGACGCGAGCCTGCAGCTCACCCCCCTCGACGGCGGGAAGCCCCGCAAGGTCACCTGCACCGGCCAACTGGCGCACTGCTCCTTCGATCCGCGCAACAAGGACATCGACGGCGGTCAGGCGCACGCCCCGCTGATCACCGGCACGTACGCCTTCCACGTGGAGAACGCGTCCACGTACGAGGACGAGCCGGAGCAGCTCGTCATGTCCGACCTCACCACCGGCAAGAAGGTGTGGAGCACCGCGGACGTCATCCCGCCCGCGGGCGTGGAGCTGAACGAGGACAAGGAGCGGACCTCCGGTGCCGTCCGCGTGCTCGACGTCCGCGACGGCCGGATCCTCACCGCGTGGGGTGCCGGTGCCCTCTCCCCGGACACCTGGGTCACGGCGACGTACGACGTCGGCAGCGGCAAGCAGATCGGCGGCTCCACCACGTACGCCTACGCCGACAACCCCGGCGACACGGTCAACACGGAGGGTTCATCCGTCCTCTCCCCCGACCACCGGCTGGCGGCGGCCGCCACCGAGACCGGCACCGCCGTGTGGCAGCTCGCCGACGGCAAGGCGGTCTGGGCGCAGCAGGACGGCGAGAACCTGATGACGCCGCTGCGCTTCTCGCCGAGCGGCGTGCTGTACGGCACCGCGGAGGGAGACGGGGACGGGGAGACCGTGCTCGCAGTCGACGGCCGCACGAAGAAGGTGCTCACCAAGAGTCTGCCCGAGGAGAACGTCCCGCTGTTCTCCCAGCCGTCGGGTTACGGCTACTTCAGCACGGAGGACGGCTTCTTCGTCTTCCCCGCGCAGGCGTAGTCCTCCGGCCCCGCCTCCCGGGCCCGGGGGCCCCGGCCTGCCGCCGCCCGGGCAAGGGAACCGGAGCGGCGTGGCCCTTGCCCACCGCGGCCGCTGGATGACCCACGGACCCGGAGAGGTGCGCCCGCCGGCTGCGCACTGCCCCTTCCGCTCGACCGCGACGGGAGGAGCGAGCAGCCGGCCTCGGCGCGTCATGGACGAGCCGGTCCGCCCGCCGGGGAGACTTTCGCCATGACCAACGCAGCGAAGGCAGTCCTGGAGGGCGGCCCCGACGAGCTTCCTGAGCGGATCGTTCCCGTCACGACGCCCGGGGAGGACCTCAAGATCCCGTTCCGTGGCGGGTACGAGCACTTCAGGGCCACGGCGCGTCAACAGGAAACCGGCGAGGGCGCATTGCCCGTCTACGAATGGTGGGAGCGCACGGAACTCCCCGGGTAGGCACCGACCGGGTCAGGCCGGCCGCCAAGGCAGCAGCGCGGCCTGATCACACCCTCACCGGGTGATCCATCATGAGGACATGTGGTGGCACGGTGAACCAGCAGTGGTGGACAGGGCGTTGCTGCTGAACGAGCTCCGGTTCGATCCGGACGCGGTCCACGAGCTCGACCGCCCTTGCTCCTCGTCCCGGGCGACCATGTCCTTCTCCAGGGCCGGCAGGTGGTCATCGAACGCGCGGCCGGGTACACGGAGCGTCCCGCCGGCCGCTGGTCGCCGTGGTGCTGGAAGTGGCGTCTCGTCTGAGACGGCCCTGCCGGGAGAGTGCGGCGCAGCGCCCCGAACAGGTGCGCCGTCCGGGGACGCGTGCATCAGCGCGCACACGCGGCCCGCATCGGCACTACCGTGGGAGTACGCCCACAAGGAAAGAGCGGCAAGAGGTGGCACCATGGCCAGCCTGAGCGAGCGGAAGTCCCTGCGCAGACAGATCCTCCGTGAGATCTACGATCGGTCCGGCGGGACGTCGGCTCTGATCGATGCCAAGGTTCTGCAGGTGGATCTCGGTGTGAGCGATCACGAAATGGCCGCCGCTTGCGAGTACCTGGCAGGGGAAGGCCTGGCCCTCCTCGAGGCCGACACCTTCGGCACCGCCGCGACGCCGAGCCTGATCGCGCTGACGCACAAGGGAGTCGTCCAGGCCGAGGACGGGGCGGGCGACTGACCCGGCCGGTCCGATGAAACGCCCGGTGCCGGGCCGGGCCGCCACCGGCCGCGGCGCGCGGTGGGATCAAACGAATAAACCGCGATGACCGGCGTCGGCCATGTTCTCCCGGGAATTCACCCTGGAAATCCGACACCGCGAACGAGTCCGTGCTACCTTGGTTTGCAGTTGCAGTTTTGGTACCCATGAACTTGTGTGCACCTGACGAGACGTTCAGGTGTGTTTTTGTTTTTCCGGTCTCTCCGGGTGGGTCATTGCGGCGACGGGAAATTCGCACACGGCGGATTTCCAGAACTGCCCCTATTTGAGGAGATCTCCATGGCTACTGGCACTGTGAAGTGGTTCAACGCCGAAAAGGGCTTCGGCTTCATCGCGCAGGACGGCGGCGGCGCCGACGTCTTCGCCCACTACTCGAACATCGCCACCCAGGGCTTCCGTGAGCTGCAGGAAGGCCAGAAGGTGAACTTCGACGTCACGCAGGGCCCGAAGGGCCCGCAGGCCGAGAACATCGTCCCGGCCTGACGCCGGCACGCACCGCACAGCAGGGCCCGTATCCCCTCGGAGGGGGTACGGGCCCTCGCGTGTGCCGGCCGTGAACCCGGCCATCGATTGTCGGGCTCCCGTGCCGCGCCGGAATACTCCCTGCCGCACCGAGAGTATTCCGTATCTTCGCGGCCCCGGCTGTGCCGTTCCCGGTGCACGACCCCCGGGACGGAATTTCCGGCCCGGGGGCGGGACCGCGTGATGCCGGCATTTACCGGACCCCATTGTCGAACATACGTCGCCATATATACCGACGCTGCTGACCCGGTACGGAAACAGCCGGCTCCGGCTGCCCCCACTCGCCCCGCCCGGATCCGGCCACGGTTGCCGCCGCGGGGCTCGGCCCGCCTGCCCTGCCGACGTCGGCCCGACCGGCGGCCCGTGCAGCGTCCGCAGCCGAGCCGCCGTCGCCGCGCAGTCGCATGCTGCTTGAACTGAAGCCGCCGGCATGCCGTACACATAACGGCGGCCCCATTCTTTCGAGTGGTCCGCCCTGCCTCACCGCGCCTCGCACGGAAGGACCTTCGGGTGTCGCTTTGGACGCGCTCTCGTCAACTGCTCCATACGGACAACGCAACAACGGAGGACGGCCCCGCACCGGCCGGGTCCGGATCCCCTGAGGGCACCGCCGAAGCCGGCGCCGACGGGGCCGAACCGGGTGAGGCCGTCGCCGAGAGCGGGCGGAGCAAGCACCCGGTCGTGGCGCGAGTGATCACTGCACTCGCCGCCGTACTCGTGCTCTTCGCCCTCCTCGTGCCGAACGAACTCGGCCGCATCACACCCGGCACGTTCGCGCGCATCCCGGTGGAGGGGATCTTCGGCGCCGCGGTACTGCTCGTCCTGCCGCCGAAGGCGAGGCGGACGGGAGCGCTGCTGGCCGGGGCGATCCTGGGCCTGCTCACCATCCTGAAGTTCCTCGACATGGGCTTCTACTCGGTTCTCGACCGGCCGTTCGACCTGGTCCTCGACTGGATCCTGCTCGACGACGCGCAGTCCTTCCTCACGGACACCGTCGGCCGGGCAGGCGCGGTCGGTGCCGTGATCGGGGTCGTGGTCGTCGTCCTCGCCCTGCTCGTTCTCATGGCCCTGGCCGTCGTCCGGCTGAGCCATGTCGTGGCCCGGCACAGCGCCGTGGCGACCCGCAGCCTTCTGGTCGCCGGGACCGTCTGGACCCTCTGCACGGCGCTCGGCCTGCAGATAGCCGGCGTCCCGGTCGCATCCAGGACCACGGCCGGGTTCGTCGAAAACCGTGCGGAGCAGGTGCGGGCCGGCCTGAAGGACAGGGAGACGTTCGCCAAGGAGTCCGCCGTGGACGCCTACCGCGACACCCCGCCCGACCAACTGCTGACCGGACTGCGCGGCAAGAACGTCATCTTCGCCTTCATCGAGAGCTACGGCCGCAGCGCGATCCAGGACCCGGAGATGGCTCCCCAGGTCGGTGCGGTACTCGCGGACGGGACGAACAGGCTGCGTGCGGCCGGTTTCTCCACCCGCAGCGCCTTTCTCACCTCGCCGACGACGGGCGCGGGCAGCTGGCTGGCCCACTCCACGTTCATGTCAGGCCTGTGGATCAAGAACCAGCAGCGCTACCGCACCCTGACCTCGAGCGACCGCTTCACCCTCACCCGCGCCTTCCAGCGCGCGGGCGCCTGGCGGACGGTCGGCATCATGCCGGGCGTCACCCGGTCCTGGCCCGAGGGGAAGTTCTACGGTCTCGACCACGTCTACGACTCCCGGCAACTCGGTTACAAGGGGCCGAAGTTCAGCTGGACACCGGTACCCGACCAGTACAGCCTGTCGGCCTTCGAACGCCTGGAACACGGCAAGGCGGGCCACAAGCCGATGATGACGGAGATCATTCTCGCGTCCAGCCACAATCCCTGGGCGCCCATACCCGAGATGATCGGCTGGGACGAGGTCGGTGACGGCTCGGTCTACCACGCCATCAAGAAGGCGGGCAAAGACCCCAAGGACGTGTGGAAGGATCCCGACCAGGTGCGCACCGAGTACCGGCGTGCCATCGAGTACTCGCTGAACAGCCTCATCTCCTACGTGGAGAAGTACGGCGACGACGACACCGTGCTCGTCTTCCTCGGCGATCACCAGCCCGTCCGGACGGTCACCGAAGGCAACCTCGGCCGGGACGTACCGATCGCGATCGTCGCGCGCGACCCTGCCGTGATGGACCGGATCTCCGGCTGGGACTGGCAGGAGGGTCTGAAGCCCGGGCTTGAGGCTCCGGTCTGGCGGATGGACACCTTCCGCGACCGCTTCCTGAACGCCTACGGCCCGCAGCCCGGCAAGGTCCCGTCTCCGTAGCGGGGAGCAACGACCAGGAGCCGGCGAACGCGCCGGCCCGGTACACAGGAAGGTCCGGTCGGCGGTGCCGACCGGACCTTCCTGCCTCTCGGCGGGCCATGTCCCGCGCGAGGCGGGAGCCGCTCAGACCCTCTCGTGCACCGCGTCCGGGACCACCGGAGCGCACTCACGGACCCTGACGCGCCACAGCCACCTGATGTCCCGCCCGAAGGACCAGACGAGCAGCGCCAGTGCCACCAGGACCGCCGTGTGGGCGGCCAGGAGCGGCAGGACGCCTGCGGCGGCGACGAGCAGGACGATCCCCTGCATCGCGGCCACCGTCTTACGGGCCATGCTCGGCGGCAGCGGCCCGTTCAGCCACGGAAGTGCCCGGGCGGCCGCGACGAAGACGTAGCGCATGACGCCGATCAACAGCACCCATGCGCCCAGCGACATGGCGACGTAGACGCTGAGCACCAGGATGAGGAAGGCGTCGACCTCCATGTCGAAGCGCGCCCCCAAAGGGGACTCCGTCCCTGTGCGCCGCGCGACCTGGCCGTCGACCGCGTCCAGCGCCAGCGCCACCGCGGTGAGGACGACCAGCACCGCGACCGGCGGGGGGCTCGCGAAGGAGTCCGCGACCAGCGCGGTCACCCCTCCGACGAGCATCGTCCGGGCCAGGGTGACACCGTTGGCCGGTCCGAACGGCCTGTGCCACGACCGGCGCAGGGCTCGCGTGAGCAGGGCCCAGGTGCCGACCGTGAAGGCCAGACCCGTCAGCCATCCCGCGGGCCCCAGTCCGATCACCGCGCCGAGAAGGCCCAGCAGGACCGACTGCACGGCCGCACCGGCGGCCGCCGCCGGGCACAGCACCCTTGTGTCATATGTGTGGCTCAGAGCCAACGCGCACCACCCTCCGGCTGTGTGACAGAGTCGATGAGTGCCGCGTACCGTGTGCGCCGCCTCATGATTACCAGAACGGAATCCGTTACCCGAGCGTTCAGCAGGAGGACGTCGATGGAGCGCGCCGCACGCGCCTTCTGGCTCCGCTCCCCCGGCCAGGGCGAGATACGGGATGTCTCCCTGCCCGAGCCGGGCGGCGACGACGTCGTGGTGCGCACGCTGTGTTCCGGGGTGAGCCGTGGCACGGAGAGCCTCGTCTTCCGCGGCGGCGTGCCCCGAAGCCAGCACACCGCGATGCGGGCGCCGTTCCAGGACGGCGAGTTCCCCGGGCCGGTCAAGTACGGCTACCTCAATGTCGGCCTCGTCGAGGAAGGGCCGCACCACCTCGTCGGACGCACGGTCTTCTGCCTCTATCCGCACCAGAGCCGGTACGTCGTCCCGGCGAGTGCCGTGACCCTCGTACCGGACACCGTGCCCGCCGGGCGGGCGGTGCTGGCCGGGACCGTGGAGACCGCGGTGAACGCCCTGTGGGACGCCGCGCCGATGGTCGGCGACCGGATCGCCGTCGTGGGAGCCGGCATGATCGGCTGCTCCGTGGCCGCTCTTGCCGCCCGGTATCCCGGCGTCCGCGTCCAGCTGATCGATTCCGACCCTGCCCGAGCCGCCGTGGCCGAGGCGCTGGGCGTCGACTTCGCCCTCCCCGAGGACGCACTGGGCGCCTGCGACCTCGCCGTCCACGCCAGCGCCACCGAGGCCGGACTGGCTCGCTCACTGGAGCTCCTCGCCCCGGAGGGAACGGTGCTGGAGCTGAGCTGGTACGGCGACCGCCGGATCAGCGTGCCGCTGGGGGAGGCCTTCCACTCCGGCCGGCTGGTCCTGCGCGGCAGCCAGGTCGGTCGGGTGTCCGAGGCACGGCGCTCCCGCCGGACCTTCGCCGACCGGCTCGCGCTCTCGCTCGAACTGCTCGCCGACCCCGCCTTCGACGCACTTGTCACGGGAGAGTGCGCGTTCGAGGAGTTGCCGTCGGTCATGTCCCGGATCGCCGCCGGCGAACTTCCCGGGCTCTGCCACCGCGTCGTGTACGACACGGCCGCACCACCGGCTTCGGCCTGAATCTCCGGTCCGGATCTCCGAACGACCTGGGCGTTTGAACACGCAGTACGCTCCGGCCGTACTGAAAGGCAGGGGCCGTCAGCGGCCGCATGCTTCCGACCGGGAGGTCACAGCCGTTGTTCAGCGTCACCGTCCGCGAGCACCTCATGATCGCTCACAGCTTCCGCGGAGAGGTCTTCGGACCCGCACAGCGTCTGCACGGAGCGACGTTCCTTGTGGACGCCACCTTCCGCCGTCCCGAGTTGGACGCCGACAACATCGTCGTCGACATCGGCCTGGCCACCAGTGAACTGGGTTCGGTGGTGGGTGAGTTCAACTACCGCAATCTCGACGACGAGGCCCAGTTCGAGGGCATCAACACCTCAACGGAGTTCCTGGCCAAGGTGATCGCCGACCGGCTGGCCGACCGGGTGCAGGCCGGCGCGCTGGGCGAGGGCGCCCGCGGCCTGACCGGCATCACGGTCACCCTGCACGAGTCGCACATCGCGTGGGCGAGTTACGAGCGGTCTCTGTGAACCACGCAGCCGCCGCCCTCCCCGAGCGCTCCGTGCGGGTCGTGATGCCCGGGGGCGTCGACGATCCGGCGGCGCCGAGCGGCGGCAACATCTACGACCGCCGGGTGTGCCGGGACCTGCCCCAGGTCGGCTGGCAGGTCCACGAGCACCTCGTCGCCGGCGCATGGCCGCAGCCCGGGGCCACCGCGCGTGCGGAACTGGCCCGGATCCTGCGGGAGTCGGCGGACGGCACCGTCGTCCTCCTCGACGGAATCGTCGCCTGCGGCGTCCCCGACGTCATCGTGCCCGAGGCCGAGCGGCTGCGTCTGGCGGTGCTGGTGCATCTGCCGCTGGGCGACGAGACGGGACTCGCCCCGGAGACGGCGGCGGCTCTGGACGCCGCGGAGCGCAGGACGCTGCGGGCCGTGGCAGCGGTCGTGGCGACCAGTGACTGGGCGGCCGACCGGCTCGTGGAGCACCACGGGCTCGAGGCCGGCCGGGTCCATGTCGCCGCCCCCGGGGCCGACATAGCTCCGTTGGCTGCCGGCACCGCATCCGGCACCGACAGCGCGCCGCGCCTGCTGTGCGTCGCCTCGGTGACCCCGCGCAAGGGGCAACTCGAGCTGGTGGAGGCCCTCGGAGCCGTCGCCGGTCTGCCGTGGAGCTGCACCTTCGTCGGCGGACTGGCCCACGACCCCGGCTACGTCGCCCGGCTCAGGAAACTGATCGGTCGGTACGGCCTCGACGAGAGGGTGCACCTCGTCGGCCCCCGGACCGGCGCCGGGCTGAACGCGAGTTACGCCGCCGCCGACCTTCTGGTGCTCGCCTCCCGTGCCGAGACGTACGGCATGGCCGTGACCGAGGCTCTCGCGCGGGGCGTTCCCGTACTGGCGACGGCCGTCGGCGGAGTCCCGGAAGCGGTCGGGCACGCGCCCGGCGGCGGCGTGCCGGGCGTCCTCGTGCCGCCGGCGGATCCGGCGGCACTCACTGCGGCGTTGCGCCACTGGCTCAGCGAGCCCGGCGAGCGCCATCGTTCGAAGGTGGCCGCGCGAGGCCGGCGCACGGCGCTGGCGGGCTGGGAGACGACCTCGCGAAGCCTTGCCAAGGCGCTTGAGCAGCTCCGGCTGGAGCCTCGGAGGAACATATGAACGGGACCGACCGACCTCGTTACGCGCCGGAGTGGCTGGCACTGCGGGAGGGCGCCGACGCCGCCGCCCGCGCACCCGAACTCCTCGGCCCGCTGCGGCAGCACCTGGAGAACGCCGAGCGAGGGGCCGCGGGACTGGTGGTACGCGACCTCGGCTGCGGCACCGGTTCCATGGGGCGCTGGCTCGCCCCCCGGCTGAACGGTCCGCAGCACTGGATCCTGCACGACCACGACCCGGAGCTGCTCGAACTGGCCGCCGCGCAGATGCCCCGTACCGCCGCCGACGGCAGCCCCGTCACGGTCACGACGGAACCCGGCGACATCGCGCGCCTGACCGCCGAACGCCTCGCCGGCACCTCGCTGGTGACGGCCTCCGCACTGCTGGACCTGCTCACCCGCGACGAACTGGACGCACTCGCCGCGGCCTGCGCCGGGGCCCGCTGCCCGGCCCTGCTGGCGCTGTCCGTGGTGGGGCGGGTCGACCTCACCCCGGCCGACCCGCTGGACGCCGCGATCACCGACGCGTTCAACGCCCATCAGCGCCGCGTCGATGACGGCCGCCGGCTCCTCGGGCCCGACGCCGTGGCGGCGGCCTCCGTGGCCTTCGCGCACCACGGTCTGACCGTACGGGCGCAGCCCAGCCAGTGGCAGCTCGGTCCTGGCTCCCGGCTCCCGGCGGCCTCCGCGCAGCCGGGCGCGGGCTCCGACGGGTCCGCGCTGGCGGCGGAGTGGCTGCGGGGCTGGGTGAGCGCCGCCTGTGAGCAGCAGCCGGATCTCGCGCCGCGCGCCGACACGTATCTGCAGAGCCGCCTGGCGGCGTGCGAGGCAGGTGAGTTGCGGGTGGTGGTGCATCACAGCGATGTGCTGGCCGTGCCCAGGCCGGCCGGCGGTACCTCGTGATCCCGCAGGCGCTCCGGGCCCGGCTGGGCATGCTCGTGGGAGCGGCCGTCCTGGCGGCGATGCTGTGGTGGCAGGGCACCGGCGCCTTCCTCGACGGCCTGCGGGGGATCGACGGCCCCACCCTCCTGGCCGCTCTGGGCCTCGGCCTGTTCACCACCGTGCTCAGCGCGTGGCGCTGGCGCCTGGTGGCCCGCGGTCTGAGCATCGAGCTGCCGCTGGGCCGGGCCGTCGCCGACTACTACCGCGCCCTGTTCCTGAACGCCGCGCTGCCCGGCGGCGTCCTCGGCGACGTGCACCGCGCGGTACGGCACGGGCAGAGCTCCGGTGACGTCGGCCGGGGCGTCCGCGCGGTCGTCCTCGAACGGGTCGCGGGCCAGGTGGTCCTGATCGCGGTCGGCGTGGCGCTCCTGGTCGCGCAGCCTTCCCCGGCCCTGGCGGAGGCCGGCCGTGCCGCCCGCCACCACGCCACGTCGCCGGGCGCCGTGGCGGTCCTCGCCGTGGTGTGCGCTCTTGCGACGGTCGCCGCAGTCCGGCGCCGCCGGAAGCCGGACACCTCACACCCCGGGAAGCCGGACACATCGCGCTGGCGCCGCACGGTGCGCGCCACGTTCGCCGAGGCGCGGCTCGGGCTGCTCGCCCGCGCCAGCTGGCCGGGCGTGCTGCTCTCGTCCCTCGCCGTGCTGGCGGGGTATCTCGGCATGTTCCTGCTCGCCGCCCGGGCCGCCGGATCAACGGCGCCTGCCGCCGAGTTGCTGCCTCTGATGGTCCTGGCCCTGCTCGCCATGGCGCTGCCGCTCAACGTCGGCGGCTGGGGGCCCAGGGAAGGAGTCACCGCCTGGGCCTTCGGAGCCGCGGGAATGGGCGCGGGCCAGGGGCTGACCGTTGCCGTGGTGTACGGACTACTGTCCTTCGCCGCGAGCCTGCCCGGTGTCGGCGTGCTCGTCGTCCACTGGTTCGCCGGGATCCGGCGTCGGCAGGTCGAGCTCGAAGAGGGTGTCCTCGCCGAGGGCCGCGCGCCGCACCGGCGGCCGCAGGGCGTCCCGCATCAGCTCAGGACCGGGGAAGCGGAGCCCCGGGACGCCGTCGCCGATCAAAACCGGCGCCACGGTGACGTAGAGCCGGTGCAGCGCGCCCTCGTGGAGAAAGCGCGACACGGTCACGCCGCCGCCCTCGACGAGTACGCGGCCCAGGCCGCGTCGCGCGAGCTCCCGCACCAGGCGCCCGGGGGTGAACGCCGCGCTGTCGGGCAGGGTCAGCACATCGACGCCCTTGAGGTCCGCAGCGGCCTGTTCGCACTCACGGCCGGCGCCCACCACCCACAGGGTCGGGGCAGCTCCGTCGCTGAACACCTGGCTGTGCAGCGGTACTCGGCCGTGCGGATCGAGGACGACGCGCACCGGGTGGGCACCCGGGCAGGCGCGGACCGTCAGCCGGGGGTCGTCCGCGACGGCGGTACCGGCCCCGACGACCACCGCGTCGGCGAGCGCGCGCAGCCGGTGCAGATGCTCGCGGTCCTCCTCGCCGGTGACGTAGTCGGCATCGCCGGTCCGGGTCGCGATGAAACCGTCAAGGCTCTGCCCCAGCTGCGCGAAGGTGAAGCGCGGTCCGGCCAGACACAGCGACAGATAGCGGTCGGCGAGGACATCCGCCTCGGGCGAAGCGTTTCGCCACCGGCGCCGGCCGTCCGCGCCCGGGAACAGCCCGGCGGCTTCGGCGTCCGCCTCGGTCCGGATGCCGAGCAGCAGCTCCCAGGCTCCCGACGCGTCGAGCGTGCCGCCCCGGTGGGCGGCGGTGGGGCCGGTCACAGGGACTCCGCCGGAGTCAGGAGGGAGATGTACGCCGCGAAGCATTCGACGAGACCTGCCAGCAATTCCTTACCCTTCTCGGCCGACGCCAGTGACGGACGGCCGACCACACCGGACTCCGTGTAGGCCCGCAGCCCGAGAGTGAGCATATGTTCCCGGTCATCGGCGAGAAAATCAGAGGTCTCATAACCGGGCCGGACCAATTCAGGATGGTCGTGCAGCAGGATGGACGTCTCGACCTCGCCCGCGTGCATATCGCTGGCCGACGGCGTACGCACACCGGCCCGTTCCCGCGCCGCATTCCAGTCGGCCGGTCCGGGAAAGAGCGCCATGCGAGTGCCGGTTCCGGCGGACTCCTGAACCACGTTGCGCAGTACGTAGTTTCCGCCGTGACCGTTGATCAGTACCAGGTTGGTGATACCCGACCGGCGGAGGGATTCGGCTATGTCCTGCACGACCGAATGGAGGGTCGCGGCGGAAATGCTGACGGTCCCCGGCCAGGCGGCGTGTTCGTGCGAGCAGGAGATGGTCAGCGGCGGCAGGCAGTGCACCGGGTGGGCGGACGCGACCTCCCGGGCTATGGCGCAGGCTATGACCGTGTCGGTCATCAGCGGGAGAAACGGGCCATGTTGCTCGAAACTGCCGATGGGAAGGACGGCGACAGCGGCCTGACGGGCCCTCACATCGTCGGTCGTCGTGTCCAGCGGCAGCAGACCGAGCACCGGCGGTCGCACATGCGGGCCACTCATGTTCCCGACCCTTTCTCTCTTCGTTCCACGAGATACGGCCGCCGGGCGGCCAGATCGCCGAAATTGTCGAATATCGCGTACCAGCAGGCCGGTTGACCCGCTCGTCGATTTCGAACCCAAACCGAAGGCTACCCGATAGGATCTTGCCATGATAGAACCCGATGACGCATACCGCGACAATGTTCGTGCTGCGGGCGTCCAGCGCGTGGCACATGTCCGGCTTTCCACCGAGCACGGTGTTTTTCTCGCGGTCGGCTATCTGGACCGCGTTCGCGGGGACGAGCAAATAGCGTTGGTATACGGGGACATCGAGGGAGAAGGAGCCCTTACGCGCGTTCATTCGGAGTGCCTGACCGGAGACGCCTTCGGGTCCAGGCACTGTGAATGCGGGGACCAGCTGTCCGCGTCCTTGCGTGCCATCGTCGACGAGGGACGCGGCGTCCTGCTCTACCTCAAGGGTCACGAGGGGCGGGGAATCGGCCTGTTGGCGAAACTTCAGGCGATGCAGCTGCAGGCGGAAGGGATGGACACCGTCGAGGCCAACCTCGCACTCGGACTCCCGGCCGACGCCCGCGACTTCCGGGTGGCGGCGGACATGCTCCACGACCTCGGTGTGCGCTCCGTACGGCTGTTGTCGAACAACCCGCGCAAGCGTGAGTCCCTCCTCCAGCACGGCATCAAGGTGAGCGAGCAGGTTCCGCTGCTGACGCAGCCGCGCGAGGAGAACATCTTCTATCTGCAGACCAAGCGGGAGCGGTTCGGCCACCTCCTTCCCCACCTGGACCGCATGGCCGACAGGTCCTGAGCCCGGGGACGGGGACGGGCGTGCGCCACGGCTCCGCCGCTCTCCCCGGTCCGGGTCCCGGGCAGGACACAGGCCGCCCCGGCAGCGGCATGCACCCGCAGGTCGTTCCGGAGCGCGTCCGGGGACCGTGGGAACCGTCGGTGCCGAGGGACCGCGCTCGTTTCACGGAAGGCTGCGGCGTGTGGCCGGTGCCCGGCTGCCGCTGACCGCCGCAGCCCTCCTCGGACGCCGGGACACCGCCGATGCCGGCTGTCCGTACGTCCTGTGTCATGCGTCGTCGGCCGTTGACCGTCCGACGTGCACCGCGCCTGCCCTGGTGCCGGCCGCGGGCGCGGTCCCGGTCATCGGCGGGGGACACCTCGTCCCGAGCGGGAAGCCGGGAAGCACGGTCATGCCCGGCGCCTGCCTGGTGGCGGTGATCGCCCTGCCCGGCCGGCGGACGCCGCGGGGAAGCCGAAGCGGCGAAGAACGCGGTCCAGCCGCGCGCGGCCTCCTGTGACCCTGCGCCTCGGCTCCCGCACCGGGCCGGCTCTCCTGGTGAAACACCTCCGAGGCCGCCCGCTCCCCGCCTGCTCGGCTCGCTAGGTCGACCGCTTCGCACTACACCTGAAGGGAGGCCCCTGGAGGGACCGCCCGGGAGCTTCGCGGCGCGGGTCTGCCGACGGAGGTGGTTTTCGGTGGCGCAAGGCGGTTCCGCAGTGCCGGCGGACAAGGCGGAGGCAGCGCTGCTCGATGCCCTTTTCACCCAGTCGCCCGTAGGCCTGCACGTGCTCGACACCGACCTCCGGGTGGTACGGATCAACACCGCCACGCAAGGCATGCAAGGCGTGCGCACGGAGGATCTGATCGGGCGGCACTTCGCCGATGCCTACGGCCTCGCCGAACCGGAGGAGAACGAAGCCCTCCTCCGCGAGGTGCTGGCCACCGGAAATCCCGTACGGGAGCACATCGTGCGGGCCCACCGCCCGGGCACTCGGGTGGAGCACTTCTACGCGGTCTCCGTCTTCCGGCTCCAGGACTCCCGCGAAACGATTCTCGGTGTCGCGCTGGCGGTGATCGACGTCACCGAACAGGTGAAGGCGCGTGCCCGTATGCGTGTGCTCGGGGTGGTGCGCGAGCGGGTGGGCCGGACGCTCGATGTGGTGGTGGCGTGCGAGGATCTCGTGGCGGCCCTCGTCCCCGCGTTCGCCGATGTCGCGATCGTGGAAGTCGTGGACGCGGTGGTACGGGGCGACGACCCGCCGCTGTCCCCCCTCCCCCGGGGCACACCGCTGCGCCGCGCCGGATTCCGCACCGCCGACCCTCACCTGCCCCAGTCACACCCGGTCGGGGACGTCCGCAGCCTCCCCGCCCCCACCCCGTTCACGCAGGCCCTGTCCGACCTGCGCCCCCGTGTGCTCACCGTGCACCCCGACCTGCCCTGGCTCGCGGCCGACCCGGATCGCGCCGAGGCGATCCGGGCGTCCGGAGCCCGGTCACTCCTCATCGCCCCGCTGACGCTGCGCGGCACCGTGCTGGGCCTGGTCAGCCTCTACCGCACCGGGCAGGCCGAGCCGTACGACGACGGCGATCTCGACTTCGCGCTGCAGCTGGCCGACCACACAGCGCTGTGCATCGACAACGCGCGCCGCTACACCCGGGAGCACACCGTCGCCTCGACGGTGCAACGCCAGCTGCTTCCCCGTCGCCCCGCTGCGCACACCGCTCTGGAAACCGCGTACATCTCCACGCCCTCCGACGGCGCGGGCGCGTGGTACGACACCATCTCCCTGTCCAGCGCCCGTACCGCGCTGGTCGTCGGGGAGGTCGCGGGCCAGGGGATCCACGCCACCGCGGCCATGGGGCAGCTGCGCACCGTGATCCGCTCGCTCGCCGGTTTCGACCTCGAGTCCGACGAACTTCTCGCGCGCCTGAACGACACCGCGGCGCAGCTCGCGGCCGAACGCGCGTCCCTGCCGCCCGGCGACCCCCTGCACCGCGAGGCACTGACCGCCAGTTGCGTGTACGCCGTCTACGACCCGCTGACCCGCACCTGCACGGTCGCCAGCGCCGGCCACCTGGCGCCCGTCGTCGTGCATCCCGACGGCAGCACCACGATCCCCGACGTGCCGACCGGGCCGCCACTGGGCAATGTCGGGGGAAGTCCGTTCGCCACGACCCTGTTCGAGATCCCGGACGGCAGCGTCCTGGCCTTCTCCAGCTCCCCGGTCCTCACCCAGTACCTGGCGGGCCGCTCCGCTCTTCTCCGCGGCGCGTCCGCAAGCGACGGCCGTCCCCTTCAGGACGTGTGCGACGACATCCTCTACTCGCTGCCGAACGGCATGGGCTCGCATGCCACCGCGCTCCTTCTCGCCCGCACCCACCCGTTCCCGGCCGACCGCGTCGCCTCATGGCCGCTCGAAGCCGACCCCGCAGCCGTCGCCGTCGCCCGGCACCATGTCTGCGCTCAGCTCACTGCCTGGGACGTGGACGAGGAGACGGCCTTCAACACCGAACTCATGGTCAGCGAACTGGTCACCAACGCCATCCGGTACGGGAGCCCGCCGCTGGAACTCCGCCTGATCAACGACCGGGGGCTGACCTGCGAGGTCCGTGACACCAGCCCGGCCATGCCGCGCCTGCGCCATGCCCGCACGGTCGACGAGGGCGGGCGCGGCCTGTTCATCGTCGCCCAGCTCGCCCATGCGTGGGGAACGCGATACACGGCAGAGGGCAAGACCATCTGGGCCGAACAGGCACCCCCGGCGGTGTCCGGCGCAGCCGTGCGCACCGCCTGATCCCGTCCGCCGCGATTTCTTGTGCGCGGCGGGCCGAAGCGGTCCCCGCGGGTGCACTCTGGCAGTAGAGGCCCGGCTCCCTCACATGGGTCCGCGGCCCCGAGCCTGCTCCGTACCGCGCTGCCCGGACGGGCGGCGGGGCAGCCCCAGGCGCGTTACGCTCCGTACGCGGACACGTACCGAAGGTGAGGGAATGCCAATGAGCGAGTACGCCGAGTACACCA
Organism: Streptomyces sp. NBC_00390; assembly: GCF_036057275.1. Classification (NCBI taxonomy): domain Bacteria; kingdom Bacillati; phylum Actinomycetota; class Actinomycetes; order Kitasatosporales; family Streptomycetaceae; genus Streptomyces; species Streptomyces sp. NBC_00390. Next base: position 4,040,828 of record NZ_CP107945.1, read on the forward strand.
CCCCCTCGCAGGCCGAGGGCGAAGATCCCGAGTCGACCGAGGAAGTGCACCCCGACACCATGAGGACCACTCCGTCCCAGGCCGAGGGTGAGCGCGTGGCGGACGACGAAGCCTGAGACCACGGCGCTGTCCGTCAGGCCCTGTGCGGACACCCCGGGATCGTGGACGCCCCGGGGCACCCGGGCATCACCAGGACGTCTCGCGCACGCTCGCCCGGTCCACCGGGTCCGTCGTCGCCGTGATCTCCGAGCGGTGGCGGTCCGCGCTGAAGGTCACCGTCAGCGTCCGGGCGTCGGTCTGCGTCGTGCTGACGGTGAAGCCGCGGTTCGGGATGGCCGAGACCAGGCACACCGCGTCACTTCCGTAGCGCACGGTGGCCTTGCCGCCCGTCGACGGGATGGTGTGCACTCCGGAGCCGCCCTCGTCGCAGCCCTCGCCCGGCTGGGGGCCGGAGGCCGGCTGCGGTCCGGTGGACGGGGTCGGCCGGGGTGCGGGGGGCGGGGCCGAGGTGCGCTCCTTCACCGGCTTCCGCGTGGGCTTCGGCGTGGTCGTGCGCTCGGCCGAGCCGCTCGGGGAGGGCTTGGCCTTCGGGGAGCGGCCGGCGGCCGGCGACGGCGAGGAGGAGAGGAAGACCGTCGGCGCCGACTGCGCGACCGTCGGCGTCGGCCTGGTCGAACCCACCACGAAATGGACCGAGACCATCACGGCCGTGACGCTGGTCGTCGTACACGACAGCCATATGAGCAAGTAGCGCAGGAGGCGGGGCACGACACCATAGTGGCGGACCGGCTAACGTGCCTGCCCATGGCCTCCGTCCTCGTCGTCGAAGACGACCCCGTGATCCGAGGCGCGCTGATAGAGATACTCACCGCGCACGGCTACGGGGTGCGTACCGCTTCCCAGGGTTTCGAGGCACTGCGCGAAATCACCCAGTGCCCGCCCGATGTCGTCGTGCTCGACCTCGGGCTGCCCGATCTCGACGGGCTCGACGTGCTGCGGATGATCCGGGGCATCTCACGGGTCCCGGTGCTGGTCGCCACGGCACGCGACGACGACACGGAGATCATCAAGCTGCTCAACGCCGGTGCGGACGACTACATGGTCAAGCCGTTCTCGGGCGGTCAGCTCGACGCCCGGCTCCAGGCGGTGCTGCGGCGGGCGGGCCCGGCGGACGAGCGGGCCCGGCAGCCGGTGGTGCACGTCGGCGACCTGCGCATCGATCCGCTGGCCCGTACCGCCCAGCTCGCCGGGCGCGAACTGACGCTCACCCGGCGGGAGTTCGACCTGCTCGCCTATCTCGCGGCCAACGCCGACCAGGTCGTCTCACGGCGGCGCATACTCGCCGACGTGTGGCAGCAGCCGTACCTGGAGGACCAGACGGTCGACGTCCATCTGTCGGCGCTGCGCCGCAAGCTCGGCGAACGGGCGGCGCGGCCCCGCTATCTCCACACCGTGCGGGGCATCGGGATCAAACTGGTCTCCTCGGTATGAGACGCGCACTCGCGGGGATCGCGCTCGCCGTGACGACGATGGTCGCGCTGTCCTTTCTCATCCCTCTCGCCCTGCTCGTGCGCGACCAGGCCCGCGACCGGGCCACCACCGCCGCCGTGCAGCGCGCGGCGGCCCTCTCGCCGGTCCTCGCGCTCACCACCCGGCCGGCCGATGTGCAACAGGCGGTGGCAGGCCTCGACTCGGCCGATCAGCTGGCCGTACGGCTGCCGGACGGCCGGCTGATCGGGTCGCTGCACGCGCCGTCCGACGCGCTGCAGCGCGCGGTGCGCAAGCGGGAGACGCTGGCCATGGACACGGCCGGGGGCTGGGTGTACCTCCAGCCCGTCGTCCTCGCCCAGGACCGGGTCGCGGTCGTCGAGGCGTACGTGCCCGGCGCGGACCTGACCCGCGGAGTGTGGGTCTCCTGGGGCGTCATGTCGCTGCTGGCGCTGGGGCTGGTGGGCGGGTCGGTGCTGGTCGCCGACCGGCTGGGGGCCCGGGTCGTGCGGTCCTCCCGCAGTCTGTCGCGGGCGTCGCTGGCGCTGGGCACGGGGGACCTCGAGGTACGGGTGGAGCCGGCCGGCCCGCCGGAACTGAAAGAGGCGGGCGCCGCGTTCAACACGATGGCCGACCGGGTGGTGCAGCTGCTCGCGATCGAACGGGAGATGGTGGCCGACCTGTCCCACCGGCTGCGGACCCCGCTGACCGCGCTGCACCTGGAGGCGGAGCTCATGGGCACCTCGCCCGGTGCACGGCGGATCAACGACGCCGTGGTGCAGCTGGAGACCGAGCTGGACTCGATCATCACCGCTGCCCGGACCCCGCTGGCCGCGGGCCCGGCCGCCGGTGCCGCCGGGACGGGGTCCTGCGAGGTGGCTGAGGTGGTGGCGCTGCGGCTGGACTTCTGGTCGGTGCTCGCCGCCCAGCAGGAGCGGCCGTACGAGCGGTCCTTCACGCCGAGGCCGACGCCGGTGCGGTTCCCCGAGGACGAGCTGGCCGCCGTCATCGACGCCCTGATAGGCAACGTCTTCCGGCACACCCCGCAGGGCACGGCCTTCGCCGTACGGGTGGAGCGCACCGACCGGCATGTGCTGCTGACGGTGGACGACGCGGGCCCGGGGATCGCCGATCCCGAGAGCGCGCCCGCCCGCAAGGCCGGTGTCGTCGGCTCCACCGGGCTCGGCCTGGACATCGTGGCGCGGGCCGCCCGTACCGCCGACGGACATCTGGAGATCGGCCGCGCGCCCATGGGAGGCGCACGGGTACGGGTCGCTCTCGCGCTGACCGAGTCCCGCTGATCCGGTCCCGCTGACGCAACCCCACTGAATCCCGCTGAGTCGGTCACGCCGACGCAGCCCCGCGGGCGGAGTTCTGTGGACGGCGTCGGGGCGGAAGCGGGCCGTCCGGTGTAGCTTCCTGGCATGGACACGTCTGACAGAGCCTGCGTGGGCCCCCGCATCACCCTGCCCCGCGCACGATGGCTGCTTCTGGCGCTCTGCCTCCTTCTGGCCTGCACCCCGCTGACGGTCGCCGCCGCGGACAACTCCGGCTCGCACACGGCCCGGACGGCCGCGCAGGCGCGCTGGGGCGACAAGCGGCTCGACGAGGTGACCATGCTGGCCACGCACAACGCGTTCACCAACTACGAGGACGCACGGTGGTCGTCGGTCAGCCAGGCCGAGTCGGTGCAAGGCCAGCTCGACCGCGGCGTACGCGGCCTGATGCTGGACACGCACTGGTACGAGCGCAGCACCTGGCTGTGCGTCATCAGCTTCGGCAGCGACTGCTATCCGAGTGACGTGTATCTGTGCCACGGCGGATGCAAGACCTTCGCCGGGATCACATACGCCCTGCCGCGCCAGTCGTTCCACCGGACGATGCAGACGGTCGTGGACTTCCTGAACGCCCATCCGCAGGAAGTGGTGACGATCTTCCTCGAGGACTACACGACCGCCGGACAGCTCGGGCAGTCACTGAACAAGGTCCGCGGTCTGCAGGAACTGCTCTTCCGGCCCGACGTCGCGGGCGTCCGCGAGCACGGCTGGCCGAAGGTCGCCGACATGGTGACGGCGAACAAGCGACTGCTGCTCTTCTCCGGCGACTTTGGCCGGGAGAGCTTCGGCGTGATGAACGAACGGGACTGGACGGTGTCGAACTACTGGAGCCTCGGCGACCTCGGCAACGACGTGGCCTGCACCAGCAGATGGGGCGACATCCCGCTCGACCGCAAGGAACCGGGCTTCAACAGGCTGTTCGTGATGAGCCACTTCCGCAATGTGCCGACGATCCTGACCGCGGCGACGGACAACGGCTCCAAGCTGCGCGACCGGATCGCCCAGCAGTGCCGGCCGGCGGCGGGCGGGCGGAATCCGAACGTCGTGGCCGTCGACTTCCACCAGCGGTCCGACGGCAGCGGTCACACCCCGCGGTCCATCGTCGAGGAGCTCAACTCCCGCTGAACTCTCAGCGGGAGGCCCCGAAGTTCTGGGTCCACCACGGGCCGCCGTCCCCGGAGTGCAGGCCGACGCCTATCTCCTTGAAGGAGCAGTTGAGTATGTTCGCCCGGTGGCCGGGGCTGTTCATCCACGCGTCCATCACGGCAGCCGCGTCGGACTGGCCCCGGGCGATGTTCTCGCCGAGCGTGGACCAGGCGTAGCCGGCCGCCTCCACCCGGGTGGTCATGGTGGAACCGTCCGGACCGGTGTGGGACATCACGCCGCTGCGGGCCATGACATCGCTGTAGTCCTCGGCGGCCCGGGTGAGCCTCGCGTTCGCGGTCAGCGGCGAGCATCCGGCCGCCGCGCGCTCCTTGTTGACCAGCGTGATCACCTCGGCGGTCTCGCTGTCCGAGGCGCCCCCGGATCCGCTGCCCGAGCCCCCGCCGGAAGCCGGCTTGTCGGAACCGCCGCCGGACGCCGGCCTCGTGCCGGTACCGGCCTTCTGCTGCACCTTCTGGGAGGGGGTCGCACTCGCCGTCCGCGTCGGCTTGGCGGGCCTGGAGGCGGACTTGCTCGGCTTGGCACTCGCGCTGGGGCTCGCCGAGGCGGAGGGTGAGGGGGAATCGCTGCTCGCCCCCGCGTCGGGGAGCTCGACCGCCGGGACGTCGGCGGCATTCGTCTCCACCCGGTCCCCACGGCCGTCCGCGTCATCGCCGTCGACGGCGAGGGTGAACCCGAGACCCGCGACCACCGAGAGCGCTCCGGCTCCCAGTACGACGTTGCGCAGCCGCAGCCCGCCCTTGCGGCGGGCGTGCGAGCGGGACGTTCTGCGGGCGGCTCGGTGGGAACTCATGCGTACGGCACCTCGGGAGAGACAGAAGCGGGCGATCCCGGGGGGCGCGCGAAGCGCCCACCGGGATCACGTGGGGGTAACGGAAGCCTATGCCGGGACGGGGCGGTGCAGGCATTCCCGGCCGTTTCTTCAAGAAGCCATAAGAAACCCTTCAAGCGCAGGGCAGACAGCCCGCGCGGCTGTGGATCACGCTCCTGCCGCGAGAGAAAGTTCACTTCACGGAATCCGGTACGGAACGTTATGAAACGCCGCGAAACGGGCCCTGATGGAAGTCGAGTTCGATGGCGCCCCGGCAGACTCCGGCGCCGGTCCGACAGCTGACGGAGTGTCATATCTACGACGGAGGCAACGACTTGAGGTTTCCGGTGCGCAGCTCGACGAGGAGGCCGTCCCTGCCTGCCGCTGCGACGGCTCCGCCGCCCGCGGGTTGCGGGACGCGCGGCGGCACCGAAGGCCCCCGCCGGGTGGAACCCCTCGCTTCCTTCCGGCGATCGCACGGCGGTGGCGCTCGCGGGGCGTAACAATGGGGTGTGGGGCACGCCTGTCGCCGTGGAGAGGCGGGACGAACGCATGCCGTACGCAGCCGTGACCGCCCTGAGCCATATCGGCCTGGTGCGCGAGCACAACGAGGACAGTCTTGTCGTCGGACCGTGGACGCTGTGCGGCACCGTGACCGAGAGTCCGCAGACGCTGCTGTTCCCCCTGGGCTCACCGCTCGTCGTTGCCGTCGCCGACGGGCTCGGCGGGCAGCCGGCCGGCGAGGTGGCCAGCTCGCTGGTGGTGCGCCAGCTCTCCGCCCTCGGCCCGTCCCTGGAAGGCGAGCAAGCCGTCCATGACGTGCTGAAGCTGTGCAACCACTCGGTGTACGCGGCCGCCGGTGACGATCCACAGCTGGTCACCATGGGGACCACCGTCGCCGGGACCGTCCTGCTGCCGGAGTCGGTGATGGTCTTCAACATCGGCGACAGCAAGGTGTACGAGGCGGCTCGCGACGGGCTCCGGCAGGTGAGCGTGGACGACAGTCCCCCGCCGGAACCAGGTCACCGCACCACATCGGCCGTCACCCAGACGCTCGGCGGCACCCATGCGTTCGCCGCCGTCACACCGCACGTGTCGACCGTCCCGCTGTCCGTGGGTGACCGCTATCTGGTCTGCACCGACGGACTGACCGACCCGGTGCCGGACGAGGAACTGGAAGGCCTGCTGCGGGTGCACGACGACGGCAAGGCCGCCTTCGAGCTGTGGAGGGCCGCGATCGAGGCCGGGGGCCCGGACAACATCACGCTCGCGGTGGTGCGCATCGGCGAGTGAGGGAGGACCGGCCCGGACCCAGCGGACCGGCCCCGACTCAGCAGAGGTGAACACTGGCGCCGAGCAGCCCGAGCCCCGCCTCCGCCGCCTGCTGCCAGCAGCGCAGCGGACCGTCCAGGACCGACTCGTCCTCCGGACCCTCGTCGAGCCATATCCGCACCTCGGCCGCGGCCCGCTCCCGCGGCGTGAAGGTGAGCGCCCGCTCGACGGCCGGCAGGCTCCCTCGCACATCCTGCGCGTCGAGTGCGAAGTCGCCGCACCAGCCGGGCAGCAGGGCGGCGCGGCGCAGGCCGATCGCATGGAACAGCGCGCTCACGGCGTACTCCTTGCAGTGGATGCCGAACCACGGACGGACCTCGTCCGCCGCCTGCTCCCACACGTCGTACAGATCGAAGGTGCAGTCACCGCTGTGCAGCTCGTCCAGGGGCGCCGCGGACGTCAGCCGCAGGAACCCCATGAGGGCTCTGCCCCTCTCGGGGTCACGCCACAGCGGGTCCCACTGCCGGTGGTCCGGGAGCGGATCCGCGCACCAGGCCCGCCATTCGCGCCGGGTGTCCTCCTGCAGCTGCTGCCGCGTGATCAGCGGCCGGACCCGCGGCAGCAGCTCCGCCATGACCTCGTCCGTGTGCGCCGTGATCGCCCACGCCGAACTGAACCCCATCGCCGGCCCTTCCCCCGTAGCGACTCGGATTCACGACGTTACGGGGTGGGTCCGACAACGCGGGGCGGCGACGCAGCAGGGGCCAGGGGGCGACGGGTGGGCCTCAGTCGTCGATCGCGCTCATGACGTGTCCGAGGTCCACGAACTTGAAGCCGGTGGCGTCACGGCCGGTGTCCGCAGGGGTGTCGTGGCCGTCCTGGACGACCAGGAGACCGTTCGGATACTTCCGGCCCAGCGGGGCGTTGAGCACCGCCGCGCCGTCGCACTCCTCGGAGCCGTCCAGGGACACGGAGGACGCGGTGACGCGGAAGCCGGCCTCGTACTCGTTGTGGTCCGCGAGCTCGCGGTCGAACGCGGCGAAGGTGTTGTCGCCCTGGCTGGAGGCGAGGACGTACCCGTCGCCGTCCGGCTCGGTGAGCAGCGTCAGACCTTCGACGTCCGAGGCGAGGCGGGTGCCGCCGAAGCCGGGGTCGGCGCCGGGGACGCACTCGTCGCTCGGCTCGTCGTACGTGGCGGGAATGCCGTACTCGCGCACCGTGTCGACGAGCTTCGGGGCGCCGGTCAGGTCGGCACGCATCCGCCAGATGCCGACATCCTCCTGGCCCGCGTAGAGCATGCCGCTCGCGGGGTCCACCACCATGCCCTCGACCTGGGGAAGCGCACCGGGCTCGGCACACGGGGTCCAGGAGGTGCCGTTCGGGAGCCGGAAGGAGTCCGGCAGGTCCAGGGTGCGGATCTTCCGGTAGGTGACCTTGCCGCCGGTGGTGGCGCTCAGTTCCAGCAGCGCGACGCTCGTCCGCTCGCGACGGCTGACCAGGGCGTACGAGCGGCCCGTCGCCCGGTCGGTCCAGGTGGCCAGGCCGTACGCGGTGCGCTGGTCGTTGATCTCGTCCTGGTTCGCGGAGAACACCGCCGGAGCCGCGGGGTCGGTGATGTCGGTGAGCGGGCCACCGGACCGGGAGCGCTCGATGCGGTACACGCGAAGCCGGTCGTGGCCGCGGTCGCTGGTCACGGCGAGATCGGCCCGTCCGGACGGCAGGCGCAGGCCGTTGACCAGGTCGACGTTGTTGAACCGGCCGGGGGCGTCGTCCGGCGCCGCGGGCGGCGGTGCCGGGATCGACTGGACCGGGCGGGCGTCGAGATCGTAGACGCGCAGCCCGCCTTCCTTCGCCGTGGCGATCACCAGCGAGCGGCCGGGGTCCGCCGCGTTGCGCCAGATCGCCGGGTCGTCGGCGTCGGCGTTGCCACCCGCCTCGTCGTCGTGGAGCGGGGGCGTCTCCGCCCGGGCGGTGACCGCGGGCAGCTCGCGCGCCCCGGAAGCGGAGACGGGCGCGGAGGTGGAGGCGGAGGCCGATGCCGGGGCGATGGCGACCATCGCCGTCAGTGCCGTGGCCAGTGCGGCTGTGCGAGCAGTCACGAGGAAGCTCCTCATGTCGGGACATGACAATTGTCGCGCGTAGCCTCGGACCCCGGGATGACGGCCGGGCGTCCACCGGGCAATGCCGACATGTGCACGTCATGAACTCGCCGACGACCGCCGGCGGGGCCGGCCACCCGGATGCCGTAGCCGGACGGGCACGCGGACCGCGCCGCACGTTGACTGAGGCGGAAGTCGACTACGGGAGGCGTAATGGCAAGCGGGTGGATACGCGGCGTACCAGGAGCCGTACTGGCGGCGCTCGTCGCCACAGGCACTGCGGGCTGCACGGACGACGGCAGCCCGTCCGGCACCGCGTCGAAGGCGGCCTCGGCACTGGAATCGGCCGCGTCCGCGGCGGAGTCCGCGGGTTCGGCGATCGCGTCGGCCGCCTCTCAAGCACCGGAGGTGCTCGCCTCCGCCACCGCCGAGGCCCGCAAGCAGCTCGACGCGATCAAGGACGGTATCGACGCCAAGGACGAAGTGACGCTCGGCAAGCCCTCGACGGGCAGTGAGGGACACGCCACCGTCCAGGTCTCGGCCCGGAACACCGACACCTCTGCCCGGTCCTTCACCGTCCAGGTCGACTTCCAGGACAGCAACGGCAAGCTCCTGGACACGGTCGTGGTCACGCTCAACGACGTGGCCGCGGGCAAGACGGGGCAGGGCACCGCGCGCAGCACACGCAAGATGTCGGGGGCGATCACGGCGAAGGTCGGCAGGGCCCTGCGGTACTGAGCCCCCGGCACGGCGCTAGGCAGCACCGAAGAAGCGGTGCGACACCCGTGGCATGACCGCGCTCCGGCCGGACTCGATGTCTCGGCCGGAGCGCGGTGTCCGGTGGGAAACGGTCCGGCTGGGATCAGGGCGGCGGGACCGGCGCGGTGGGACCGGCGGCGGGGACGGGACAGCGGGCCCGGGCACCGTGCGCCGTCGCGCACCCGCGGGCCAGGCCGGCCCGCACTTCGGGCATCAGGGCGGCGGCCGTGCGCCCCGCGCGTCGTTCGCCGAGCATCTCCATGCGTCACCTGCCGCACCGTGTCGTCGCTCTTCGAGGCCTCGATCCGGTCGCCATGCCGTCCCAGCGTCCGCCGCGCCGCCGCCCGGGGCATCCGGTAACGGCCGTTCGGGTGACGCCTCCTGTGCACGGAGTGACCCGCACAGGCGGCAGGCCCGAGGCGCACAGCGAGCGATCCGCCGGTCCGCCTGTCCGCCGACCTGACCGGCGGCCAGAAGCTGCGGCTCGTCGTCACCGACGCCGGTGACGGCATCGACCACGACCACGCCGACTGGGCCGACGCCAGGCTGGCCTGCGGCAACGGCCCCCCGGCCGGTACGCACGCGCTCAGCGACCTCACCTGGGCCTGGGCCGCGGGCGGCTGGGGACCGGTCGAGCGCGACCGCAGCAACGGCGAGCAGGCCGCCGGAGACGGCCGCACGCTCACCATCGGCGGCACCACCTACGCCAAAGGCCTCGGCACCCACGCCGCGAGCGACATCAGCTACTACCTCGGCGCCGCCTGCTCCCGCCTCACCGTGAACGTCGGTGTGGACGACGAGGCCGACGGCACAGGCGGCTCCGTCGTCTTCCGCGTCTACCGCGACGGCACCCTGGTCGCCGACAGCGGCCGGATCACCGGCGCGGAGGGAGCCGAACCCCTGACCGCCGACCTGACCGGCGGCCTCGAACTCCGGCTGGTCGTCACCGACGCCGGTGACGGCATCGACCACGATCACGCCGACTGGGCGGCGCCTGAGCTCGTCTGCACCTGACCCGTGTGTGACCTGCACGGCACCGCGACACTCCCCGGCAGCGGCGGGTGGCACACTGTGCGCCCGTCGCTGTTGAAAGGAGCCCGCCGTGCCGATGATCCGCAGCCTGCGCCGCGTGGTCCGCCGTGCCTACCGCCGCACCGTGGACCTGAGCCACCCGGCCAGGTCGCCGCTGGGCAGCGCGGTGGTGAACTGCGTGATGTACGAGGACGGGGTGCGCCGTCCCGGCCCGTACGCCGTGGACGAGGCGCTGCGTCTTGTGCGCAAGGCGGGCCGCGGCTTCGTGTGGATCGGGCTGCACGAGCCCACCGAGGCCGAATTCGCCGGTATCGCCGAGCTGTTCGAGCTGCATCCGCTCGCCGTCGAGGACGCCGTGCAGCCGCATCAGCGCCCCAAGGTGCAGCGCTACGACGACACGCGCGGCGCGGGCACCCTGTTCGCCGTGTTCAAGACCTGCCGCTATGTCGAGCACGAGGAATTCACCGCCGCCAGCGAGGTGGTGGACACCGGCGAGCTGATGGTCTTCACCGGATCCGACTTCGTGATCACCGTCCGGCACGGCAGGCACGGTTCGCTCGGCCCGCTGCGCGAGGCGCTGGAGTCCGCGCCCGAGCAGCTGGCCAAGGGACCGGCCGCCGTCCTGCATGCGATAGCCGACCATGTCGTCGACGAGCACCTGGCGGTCACGGACGCGGTGCAGCACGACATCGACGCGGTGGAGACCGCCGTCTTCAGCGAACAGGCCGGCCGGGGCGACGCCGGGCGGATCTACCAGCTCAAGCGCGAACTGCTGGAGCTCAAGCGGGCCGTGGCCCCCCTGGAGCGGCCCCTGCGGACGCTGGCGACCACCCCCCTGCCGCCGGTCGGCCCGGACATACAGCCGTACTTCCGCGACGTCGTCGACCATCTGGCCCGGATCAACGAGCAGATCGCCGCGTTCGACGGGCTGCTGGACTCGATCCTGCAGGCCCATCTCGCCCAGGTGACCGTCACCCAGAACGAGGACATGCGCAAGATCACCGCGTGGGCGGCCATCGTCGCCGTACCGACGATGGTGTGCGGGGTCTACGGCATGAACTTCGAGCACATGCCCGAGCTGCGCTGGACGTACGGCTATCCCCTCGTCCTCGGTGTGATGGCGACCGCCTGTCTGCTCATCCACCGCAGCTTCCGCCGCAACGGCTGGCTCTGAACTCCCTTCTGCCCGGTCAGGTCAGGCCGATGAACAGGCCGAGGGTCAGCAGGGCGACCATGCCGCCGTAGAGGCCGAGTTCCACGGAGCGGGCCTCGATGGACGGGTCGGTGCCGCCCGCCCTGACGAAGCCGAGGGCGGACCGGACCAGCAGGGTGAGCGCTGCGGCGCAGCAGGCCGCGATCAGGGTGTCCGTCGCGATGTCGTTCACGTCGTGACCGTCTCACGGGGCGTCAGGTGCCGCATCCCGGTGGGGCCTGTCCGGGGACACGGACAGCTCCTTCAGCGTGTCCGTCAGCCACTTCGTCCAGAACGTCTCCAGTTCGATCCCGCCCCGCAGCACCACATGCCGCAGCCGGTCCTGTCTGGTCACCCGGCGCTCGGGCGGGAAGTCGCGCTTCTCGATCGCCTCGTACTCGGCCAACTGGGCGCTGTGCAGCTCCAGATGGCGTACGAGTTCCTCCTCCAGACCCACGCCGCCCGCCACCGCCGCCGCGCGCAGACGCAGCAGCAGCGGATCGCGGCCCGGCTTCGGGTCCTCCGGCCGCCCCACCCACGCGGCCAGCTCCGCGCGGCCCGCGGGCAGCACCTCGTACTCCTTCTTCTGCCCGCGGGTCGGCTGAGCGGAGGGCAGGGCACGGATGTGCCCTGCCTGCTCGAGTTTGCCCAGCTCCCGGTAGATCTGCTGATGGGTGGCCGACCAGAAGTAGCCGATCGACCTGTCGAAACGGCGGGTCAGCTCCAGGCCCGACGAGGGCTTTTCGAGCAGGGCCGTGAGGATCGCGTGCGGGAGGGACATGGCCCGCATCCTATGGACGAGGGCTCATGCCCGGACGCGGGGTCACAGTGCCGCGGCCAGCCGCGTGCCCTGGTCGATGGCCCGCTTGGCGTCCAGCTCGGCAGCCACGTCGGCGCCGCCGATCAGGTGCACCGAGCGGCCGGCCGCGGACAGCTCCTCGTACAGCGAGCGCTGCGGCTCCTGGCCGGTGCACAGGACCACCGTGTCGACGGGGAGCACGGAGGTGGTGCCGTCGACGGTCACGTGCAGGCCCTCGTCGTCGATCCGCTCGTACGTCGCTCCCGCGGTCATGGTGACGCCGCGGTGCTTGAGCTCGGTGCGGTGGATCCAGCCCGTGGTCTTGCCGAGGCCCGCGCCGACCTTGCTGGTCTTGCGCTGCAGCAGGTGCACGGACCGCGGCGGGGCGGAGCGCTCCGGCCGGGTCAGTCCGCCGGGGGCGGCGTACTCGGTGTCGACGCCCCACTGGCGGAAGTACGTCTCGGGGTCCAGGCTCGCGCCCTCGCCCGCGTCGGTGAGGAACTCGGCCACGTCGAAGCCGATGCCGCCCGCGCCGATGACGGCGACGCGCTCGCCGACCGGTGCCCCGTCGCGCAGCACATCGAGGTAGCTGAGCACGCTGCTGTGGTCGACGCCCTCGATCTCGGGGGTCCGGGGGCTGACGCCGGTGGCGACGACCACCTCGTCGTAGTCCGCCGCGGACAGGTCGCCGGCCTCGATCCGGGTGCCGAGCCGCAGCTGGACGCCGTGCAGGTCGAGCTGGGTGCGGAAGTAGCGCAGCGTCTCGTTGAACTCCTCCTTGCCCGGGATCCGCTTGGCGATGTTGAGCTGTCCGCCGATCTCGTCCGCGGCGTCGAACAGGGTCACGTCGTGGCCGCGCTCGGCCGCGGAGACGGCGCAGGCGAGCCCGGCCGGTCCGGCGCCGACGACGGCGATGCGCTTGCGGAGCCTGGTCGGGGAGAGGACGAGTTCGGTCTCGTGGCAGGCACGCGGGTTGACCAGGCAGGAGGTCAGCTTGCCGCTGAAGGTGTGGTCGAGGCAGGCCTGGTTGCAGCCGATGCAGGTGTTGATGGTGTCGGCGCGGCCGGCCCCGGCCTTGGCGACGAACTGAGGGTCGGCGAGGAAGGGCCGGGCCAGCGACACCATGTCGGCGCGTCCGTCTGCGAGCAGCTGCTCGGCGACCTCGGGGGTGTTGATGCGGTTGCTGGTGATCAGCGGGACGGACACCGCGCCCATCAGCTTCTTGGTCACCCAGCTGAAGGCGCCGCGCGGCACGGAGGTGGCGATGGTGGGGATACGGGCCTCGTGCCAGCCGATGCCGGTGTTGATGATCGTCGCTCCGGCCGCCTCGATCTCCTTGGCGAGGATGATCACCTCGTCGAGCGAGGAGCCACCGGGTACCAGGTCCAGCATGGAGAGGCGGTAGATGAGGATGAACTCCTCGCCGACCTCGGCCCGGATACGGCGGATGATCTCCAGCGGAAGCCGGATGCGGTTCTCGTACGAGCCGCCCCAGCGGTCGGTGCGGTGGTTGGTGGCGCTCGCGATGAACTCGTTGATGAAGTAGCCCTCCGAGCCCATCACCTCGACACCGTCGTAGCCCGCGGACTTGGCGAGGCGCGCCGCGCGGACGAAGTCGCCGATGGTCTCCTCGATCTCGTCGTCGGTCAGGGCGTGCGGAACGAACGGGCTGATGGGGGCCTGGATCGCGCTCGGGGCGACCAGGTCGGCGTGGTACGCGTACCGCCCGAAGTGCAGGATCTGCATGGCGATCCGGCCGCCCTCGGCGTGCACGGCGTCGGTGACGACCCGGTGCTGCGCGGCCTCTTCCTCGGTGGTGAGCTTGGCCCCGCCCTCGTAGGGCCGGCCGCGGTCGTTCGGGGAGATGCCGCCGGTGACGATGAGGGCCACGCCGCCGCGGGCGCGCTCGGCGTAGAACGCCGCCATGCGCTCGAAGCCGCGCTCGGCCTCTTCCAGGCCGATGTGCATGGACCCCATCAGGACCCGGTTGGGCAGGGTCGTGAACCCGAGGTCGAGCGGGCTCAGCAGATGCGGGTACGGCGTACCAAGGTCGCTCATCGGGCGTCTCCTCACGCAGGTGTCGTCCCTTTCAGTTCTAGCGGCGCCCTCGCGATTGTGCAACAAAGTGCAAAAGCATTTCGGTGCGGCGTACAGCACACTCCGCCCGCCCGTCGGGCCGGCGGAATAACGGTCCCGGGGTCACGGTTGGGGGATATAGTTCAATCTTCAACCACTAACCCGAGAGGTGAGCTCCATGCAGTTCGGCATCTTCACGGTCGGCGACGTCACCACCGACCCGACCACCGGCCGTACGCCGAGCGAGCACGAGCGGATCAAGGCGACGGTCGCCATCGCACGCAAGGCGGAGGAGGTCGGCCTGGACGTCTTCGCGACGGGCGAGCACCACAACCCGCCGTTCGTACCCTCGTCGCCGACCACCCTTCTCGGGCACATCGCGGCCCGGACGGACCGCATCGTCCTGTCCACCTCCACCACGCTGATCACCACCAACGACCCGGTGAAGATCGCCGAGGACTACGCGTACCTCCAGCACCTGGCCGACGGCCGGGTCGATCTGATGATGGGCCGGGGCAACACCGGACCGGTCTATCCGTGGTTCGGCCAGGACATCCGCCAGGGCATCCCGCTCGCCATCGAGAACTACGCGCTGCTCCACAGGCTGTGGAGGCAGGACGTGGTCGACTGGGAAGGCCGGTTCCGCACGCCGCTGCAGGGCTTCACCTCCACGCCGCGCCCGCTGGACGGCGTCCCCCCGTTCGTCTGGCACGGCTCGATCCGCTCCCCGGAGATCGCCGAGCAGGCCGCGTACTACGGCGACGGCTTCTTCGCGAACAACATCTTCTGGCCCAAGGAGCACTTCCAGAAGCTGATCAGGCTCTACCGCGAGCGCTACGCCCACCACGGGCACGGCACGCCGGAGCAGGCGATCGTCGGCCTCGGCGGTCAGGTCTTCATGCGCCGGAACTCGCAGGACGCGGTACGGGAGTTCCGCCCCTACTTCGACAACGCCCCGGTCTACGGACACGGGCCGTCCCTGGAGGACTTCACCGAGCAGACGCCGCTGACCGTCGGCTCCCCGCAGCAGGTCATCGACAAGACGCTGACCTTCCGCGAGACCTTCGGTGACTACCAGCGCCAGTTGTTCCTGATGGACCACGCGGGGCTGCCGCTCAAGACGGTGCTGGAACAGCTCGACCTGCTGGGCGAAGAGGTCGTGCCCGTCCTGCGCAAGGAGTTCGCGAACCTGCGGCCGGCCGGGGTTCCGCAGACCGCGCCGCTGCACCCCGCCGTACTGGCCGCGAGGGCCGAAGAGACGAAGGAGTCGTAACGGATGCAGCACACCACCGAACCGCTGAACCTGGTCGTGGTCTCCGCCGGGCTGGGCGTGCCCTCGTCGACCCGGCTGCTGGGCGACCGGATCACCGAGTCCGTACGGCGCGAGCTGGCCGGCACCGACCTGGCGGTCCAGGTACGCGTCGTCGAACTGCGCGATCTGGCCGTGATGATCGCCAACAACTTCGTCACCGGCTTCCCCGCGCCCGCCCTGGCCGAGGCGATCGAGGCGGTGACCGGCGCCGATGGGCTCATCGCGGTCACACCCGTCTTCACCGCCTCCTACAGCGGGCTGTTCAAGTCCTTCTTCGACCTGATCGAGCCCGGCGCGCTCAGCGGGAAGCCCGTGCTCATCGCCGCGACCGGCGGGACCGCCCGGCATTCGCTGGTCCTGGACCACGCGCTGCGTCCCCTCTTCGCGTATCTGCGGGCACAGATCGCCCCGACGGCCGTGTACGCGGCATCGGAGGACTGGGGCGGCACGGGCGACGCGCTGACCGAGACGCTTCCCGACCGGATCACGCGGGCGGGGCGCGAACTGGCCCTGCTGATGGCGGCGCGCCCGGCCGACCGGGCGCGCGGCACGGACACCGCTGCCTTGTTTGCGTAGTTTTACGTAGGCTTGCAACAACAGGGGGTCACGGGTCGCGTGGGGCTACGGAGGTGGCAGGTATGGCAGCCGCAGGCAGGATCGTCGTCGGCGTGGACGGATCGCCGCCGTCCGTGCGGGCGCTGCACTGGGCCGTACGGCAGGCCGGACTGACCGGCGACTCCGTCGAAGCCGTCATCAGCTGGGAGTACCCGGCGGCGGGCTGGGCCTCGATGGTCCCCTCCATCCCGGCCGACTTCGACCCCGAAGCCCTGTCCGCCAAGATCCTCGACGACACCCTGACCCAGGAGCTCGGCGCCGAGGCGGCCGCCGCCGTCACCCAGACGGTCATGATCGGCAATGCGGCGCAGGCCCTGATGGACCGGGCGGAAGGGGCGTCGCTGCTGGTCGTGGGCGACCGCGGCTACAGCGGCTTCAAGGCGACGCTGCTCGGGTCCGTCGGGCTCCACGTCACCCAGCACGCGCCGTGCCCGGTCGTCGTGGTGCGGGGCAGGGCCGCGGACTGACCCGCCGGGGCGGCCCGGGGGCCCGGGGCTCCCGGGTAATGCCGATGACCGATGTCAGTGGCGCCTCCTATGGTTTCGGCATGAGCCGTGCACTCATCGGGCGTGATCACCCCGCAGGCGTCCTCCGGGCGGAGATCGGCCGGGCGACGGACAGCCACGGGGGCCTGGTGCTGGTCACCGGCGAAGCCGGCATCGGCAAGACGACCCTCGTCACCGACGCGGCCGACGACGCACGGCAGCGGGGTGCGCTGGTGCTCGGCGGGACCTGCTGGGACTCCGAGAGCGCGCCCGGGTACTGGCCGTGGGTGCAGGTGGTGCGCGGACTGCGGCGCGGGGCGGGCGCCGAGGCATGGGCCGAGGCCGAGCGGGCGGCGGCCGGGCGGCTCGCGGTGCTGCTCGGGGAGGCCCCCGGCGAGGTGGAGAGCGGCGGCGAGGCCTTCCCGGTGTACGACGCGGTGACGACCGCGCTGGTCACCGTCTCGCAGCAGCGGCCGCTGGTGGTGGTGCTGGACGACCTGCACTGGGCGGACCCGGCCTCGCTCCGGCTCCTCGAATTCGCCGCGCAGCACGCCTGGTTCGAGCGGCTGCTGCTCATCGGTACCTACCGGGACGCGGAGGTGGAGTCGGCCGACCACCCGCTGCAGGGGCTGATCCTGCCGCTCGCCGCACGGGCCACGACGACCGTGACGCTGACGGGGCTCGAGCGCGACGAGGTCGGGGCCCTGATCGAGCTGACGGCCGGGGCCGCACCGGAGCCGGACCTCGTCGACGAGGTGCACCGCCGCACCGGCGGCAATCCCTTCTTCGTCGAGCAGACCGCCCGGATCTGGCGCAGCGGCAGTCCTGTCACCACGGTCGCGCCGGGCGTGCGCGAGGCGGTGCGGCGGCGGCTCGCGATGCTGCCCGAGGCGGTGAACGAGCTGCTGGTGACAGCCGCCGTGCTGGGCCGGGAGTTCCACCGGCAGGTGCTCGCGACGGTGGCCGGCGCGCCCGTGCCCCATGCGGACCGGCTGCTGGAACGGGCGGTCGCGGCCCGCCTGGTGGCCGGGCGCTCCGGGGGCCGGTTCGCCTTCGCCCACGATCTCGTACGGGAAACGCTCTACGAAGTGCTGGAGGAGCAGGAGGCACGCAGCCGGCACGCGGGCGTCGTACAGGCCCTGGACAGCTCGCCCGCCGTGCGGGAGAAGGTCCTTCCCGCCGATCTCGCCCGGCACGCGCACCTGGCGGGCGAGGAGCTGGCTCGCGACCGCCGAGTGGATCTGCTGCTCGCCGCGGCCCGCGACGCCTCGGGCAGGCTGGCCACCGAGGAGGCGGTCGGCCACTACCGGCGCGCCCTGGAGGTCGCGGCACCCGATGCGCGCCGTGCCGCGCTTGTCGCCCTCGACCTGGGCGGCGAACTGCGTCACGGCGGCGAGGACGGCGAGAGCCGCCGCGCCTTCGAACAGGCGGCGGACCTGGCCGAGGAGCTGGGCGCTCCCGAGCTGCTGGCCCGTGTGGCGATCACCCTGCACCAGCACCAGGACGTACAGGACCGGCGGCACCGGCCCCGGGAGCTGCTGCACACGGCGTATCTGGCGCTCATCGGCGGCGGCCCGGCCGATCTGGAAGGGGTGTCGGCCGACCGGATCGCCCAGGATCTGGCGGTGCGCTGCACGGCGCTGGCGCGCGACGCGGAGGACGACGAGGCGCTGTCCTTCGCGCTGTGGGCGCGGCACGACTCCATCTGGGGCCTCGGCACCTCGGCGGAGCGGCTCGCGCTCACCGACGAGATGGCCGAGGTGGCCCGCCGCACGGGCAACCGGGACATGGAGCTGCTCGCCACAGCGATGCGCTGGGTGTCCCTGCTGGAGCTCGGCGACCCGCTCTATCTGAACCAGCTGCGCACCTTCGTGGCGCTGGCCGAGCGGTCGGCCCTGCGCCGGTTCGAACTGGGCAGGAGCGTCGACCAGTCCCTGATCGCGGCGCTGGGCGGCCGCTTCGAGGAGGCCGGCCGGCTCCTGGCCGACGTCCAGGAGTACAGCCACGCGCATCCCGCGTTCACCTTCATGATCGCGCACATGGACTGGGCACTGAAGCTGCTCAGGGGCCGGATCGGCGAGGCGGCCGCGGTGGTCGACGGGCTCGAGGAGATGGGCCATCCCTATCCGCGGCTGCTGGAAGGGATCACGGCGGCCGAGCAGGGCGACGCGGCACGGGCACTGCGGCTGGTCGAGGACCTCGAGGCCGCGGCCGAGCCGTTCCCCAAGTACTTCGTCCCGCTGTGGATGCGACTGCGGGCGCAGGCCGCGGCGGCACTGCGCGACGAGGGCCGCATCGATGCGGCCCGCGCGGAGCTCTCGCCGTACGCGGGGCAGTGGGTCGTCTCGCTGTTCGGGTGCGACATCAGTGGTCCCGTCGACCTGTGGCTGGGTCTGCTGGACGCGGCCCAGGGACGTACCGGGGACGCGGTCGCGGCGCTGACGGCGGCGTACCAATCGGCCGACCGGCTGCGGGCGCGGCCCTGGTCGGTCCGCGCCAGGGCCGCGCTGATCGGGGTACTGGGGCCGGACGCGGACGCGGAGCTGGTGGCGCGGACGGCGAAGGAGGCGCAGGAGCTCGGCCTGACGCATCTGCTGCCGGACGCCGGAGCCGGCGAGCCCGCACCCGCCGCAGCCAAGGAGAGCCCCACCCGGGCGGAGTTCCGGCGCAACGGCGCCGTGTGGGCTCTCGCCTTCGGCGGCCGGGCCGTGCACATGCCGGACGCCAAGGGGCTGCGGGATCTGCACACGCTGCTCGCCCACCCCGGCGACGATCTGCCCGCCGTCGTGCTGCTCGACCCCGAGGGCGGTGAGGCCGCGGTCGCCGCGCGCCGGTTCGGCGGCGACCCCGTCCTCGACGAGGAGGCCAAGAGCCGCTACCGCCGGCGGCTGGCGCAGCTGGACGACGAGATAGACCGGGCGGGCGCCCGGGGCGACGACGACCGGGCCGCCGCGTACGACCGCGAACGGAGCGCACTGCTGGAGGAGTTGCGTACGGCCGCGGGACTCGGCGGCCGCACGCGACGCCTGGGCGACGAGGCGGAGCGGGCCCGTAAGACGGTCACCGCCCGCATCCGCGACACCCTGCGCAAACTGGACGCCCTCCACCCCGAACTGGCCGCGCATCTGCGGGAGGTAGTCGGCGAACGGGCGCCCCGGTCCCTCGGGGCGCCCGTCACGAAGAGCCGGCCGTCCTGGCCGTCGCGAAAAGCCGGCCGTCCTTGCTCTCACTTGCGGTTGTAGAGCCGCATCGTCACCGAGCCGAAGACCACCACCAGCACCGCCGACCAGCCCAGCGTCCAGGCGATGTCCGCCGCCGGCCAGTCGCCCGCCATCAAGTCGCGGACCGCCGTGGACAGATGGGTCACCGGGCTGTTGTTGACGAAGGCCTGCAGCCAGCCCGGCATCGTCTTCGGGTCGACGAAGACATTGCTCAGGAAGGTCAGCGGGAAGATCACCATCATGCTGACGCCCATCACCGACTTCTCGGTGCGCAGCAGCAGGCCGAACATCGTCCAGATCCAGGAGAAGGAGAACGAGAAGAGCATCAGCAGCACCACCCCGAGCGCGATGCCCACCAGGCCGCCGTCCGGGCGGTAGCCGATGACCACACCGACCGTCAGCATCACGACGGAGGCGATGAAGTAGCGCACGACGTCGCCGAGGAGATAGCCGACCATCGGCGCGGGCCGCCAGATCGGCAGCGTGCGGAAGCGGTCGAACACGCCCTTCGTGATGTCGGTGTTGACCGCGACGCCCGTGTACATCGTGATCATCACGACGCTCATCACCAGGATGCCCGGCAGCAGGAACTGGATGTACGCGTCGACCGAGCCGGCCAGCGCCCCTCCGAAGAGGTACGTGTACATCAGCACCATCATGATCGGGAACGCGGTCACGTCGAAGAGCTGCTCCGGCACATGCTTGATCTTGAGCATGGCCCGCCATCCGAACGTCAGCGACGCCGACAGCGCGCTCGGCCTCGGTGGTCGCTCCCCGCCGACCAGCAGTGCGGCCAGCTCCTCGGCCCTCGGGGCCTCGAGTTCGAGTTCGCTCAGGTCCTTGGTGGTGGTCGCGGTGCTCATGCCGCCTCCCCCTTCTTGTCGGTCAGGGCGAGGAAGACCTCGTCCAGGCTGGGCTGGCCCAGCGCGAAGTTGTCCACGGTGATTCCGGTGCGGGCCAGTTCGGCCAGTGCGTGCGCGGCCTGCTCCGCCGCGCCCCGGTCGGTGCCGTGCCCGTTCACCCGGGCGGTCAGCGCGACCGGGTCGGCGTCCAGCAGCACTTCCGCGCCGAGTGCCGCCGCCAGCACCTGCTCGGCGGCCGGCCGCTGTGCGGCGTCCCGCAGCCGCAGATGCACGGCGCCGGACCCGACCGACGCCTTCAGCTCGCCCTTGGTGCCCTCGGCGATCACCCTGCCGTGGTCGATCACGGCGATTCGGGAGGCCAGTTGGTCGGCCTCGTCCAGATACTGCGTCGTCAGCAGCACGGTCGTCCCCTGGGCGACGACCGCCCGCACGATGTCCCAGACCTGGTTGCGGCTGCGGGGATCGAGCCCGGTGGTGGGCTCGTCCAGAAACAGCAGATCCGGGGTGTTCAGGATGGAGGCGGCGATGTCGATACGGCGCCGCATACCGCCCGAGTAGTTCTTCACCTGCTTGTCGGCCGCCTCCCGCAGCCCGAACGCTTCCAGCAGCTGCGCGGCACGCTCCCGCGCCGCCGCCTTGGCGTGCCCGAGCAACCGCCCCAGCAGCACGAGGTTCTCCGTGCCGGTGAGGTCCTCGTCGACCGAGGCGTACTGGCCGGTGAGGCTGACCCGGCTGCGGACCGCGTCGGCATCCTTCTGCACGTCCTTGCCGAAGACCAGGGCCTCGCCGCCGTCCGGGCGCAGCAGCGTCGCCAGCATCCGCACGGTGGTCGTCTTGCCCGCGCCGTTCGGACCGAGCAGGCCGTAGACCGTGCCGGCGGGTACGCGCAGATCGACGCCGTCGACAGCCCGGTTGTCACCGAAGACCTTCACCAGGCCGGTGGTCTCGATTGCCAGATCTGTACTCATCGTCAGTTCCTTCGGAAGGTCTTCGGGCGGTCTTCAGGTCTTCAGGTCTTCGGTGGTTCTGCGGTCTTCGCTCGGTGCTACGGAGTTGACCGGTGCGGCCGGCGGAAGTAATCGGCGACACGGGCATGCCTCGGCGAGCTGAGCTTCAGCTGACATAGGGCCGGGCGGCACGGGCCTCGCGCAGGGCCAGCCCCCACCAGTGCAGTTGGTCGAGCATCAGCGCCGCCGCGCCGTCCCGGTCCTCGAGCCTGCCCTCGAGCAGATCCACGCTGACCCCGTTGCGCAGGGTCACGGTGTGGAGCTCGGTGAACACCGAGCGCAGCTGCTCGACCGCGTACAGACCGCCCGACCCATGGCCGTAGCTGACGAAGGCGACGGGCTTGGTGTGCCACTCGTCGTACGCACAGTCGATGGCCTGTTTGAGAGAGGCGGGGAACGAGCGGTTGTACTCCGGCGTCACGACGACGAACGCGTCGGCGTGGGCCACCTGCGCGCTGAAGTCCCGCATCTGCTCCGTCGGGCGGTGCGGGTAGCGGGCCGGGAAGTGGAAGTCGACGAGATCGAGCACCGCGGTCTCCAGGTCGGCGCGGCGCTCGGCGCGCTCCAGGAACCAGTGTCCGATCTGCTCTCCGGCCCGCCCCTCTCGCGTGCTCCCGATGATCACTGCGACACGCAGCGGCGGCAACTCCTGGTCCTGGTCCTGCACGGGGCGCCTCCCTCCACCGGTCTTCGGCCCTCACCCAGCAGGCGCGAGACCGCAGCGCGCGGCCGCCAGATCCGATCCGGCGGCCGCGTCGGAGGGAGACGTCTGCCCGAGACAGACGTCTGCCCGTCACTTCTTCATGTCCGGTGCACGTTCATGTCTGGTGCACGTAGAGGGCGTAGAAGGTCACGAGGCCGGCTCCCACCCCGACCGCCACGCCGATGCACGCCGACCTGAGCACGCTGCCGTCGGACAGGCTGGTCAGAAAGCCGACCGCCACCGCGGTCAGCGCCCCGTAGGCCACGGCCCTCACCTCTCGCCGCAGTCCGCCCTGGATCCGGCCGAGACCGTAGGTCAGCCCGCCCATGACCACCGCGCAGACCACTCCGAGGAGGAGCTGGGCGCCGTTGAAGAACCCGCCTTCCTCGAAGCGCTTGAGAACCATGGCGTAGATACCGAAGCTCACGCCCAGAGTGGCGGGCACCGCCCAGCTCGCGTGAACGTGGTGCCGTGCGGGCACCGCTGCGTGTGTGGCCATGTCGGAGAGCTCCTTCCGCTCGTCCTCGTCCGTCCTCCTTCAGAGCACACCCGCGGACGGCCGCGGGCAAGTCAGGGAGCCGCCGTCCCCCGGCAGCCGCGGATCGCCGCAACGAAGTGCCCGGAACCGGCGTCCTCACGACAGACGGACGTCGCAAGAGACATCCGTCGCCAGAAACGTCCTGCGGCTCGGAGGCGTGTGTGGACACGGCAGCAACGAACGGCGCGCCGGCGGACGCGGGCCCGCCTCCCGCCCCGTACGGCGACGGCCCCCCTCCGCCCTCCACCGGGGGCCGCACGACCGTCCGGTTCGCCGCCCTGCTGCTGCTCGTCCCGACCGTGGTGATCGCCTGCCGCCTCGCGGACACCGACGCCGTCACTCCCGTACCGCAGCTGCTCGCCTTCCTGCCCTGGATGCTGGTGCCCGCCGGAGCCGCCCTGCTGTTCGGCCTGCTCGCCCGCCGGCGCATCCTCATGGGCTGGGCGGCCGCGGTACTCGCCCTCACCGGCTGGTTCGTCCGGCCGTACGACACCGGGCTGACGGACGACCCGCCCGGTCCGGTCGTCGCGCAGCTCGAAGTGCTGACGTCGAACGTCGAGTTCGGCGGGGCGACGGAGGCGCTCGTGGCGGCGATCCGCCGGGAGCAGCCCGACCTCGTGTTCGTGCAGGAATGCGAGTACCGGTGCTCCGAGGCGCTCGAGGCGGAGATCTCCCGCACCGACTACCCCTACCGCAATGTCGTCGAGGGCGGCGGCGCAACAGGCTCGGCGATCCTCAGCAAACATCCGCTGCGCCCCGCGCGCGGCGTCCCGTCCACGCTCGCGATGCCCGGCTCGGTGGCCGTCATCGCCGGCCGGGACGTCAATGTCCAGCTGGCCCACCCGTTGCCCCCCGTTCCCGGAGGCATGTCACTGTGGCACCGCGAGCTGGGCCGACTGCGGAGCTTCGCCGCAGCGGCCGAGGGCACCCCGACCGTTCTCGCCGGTGACTTCAACGCCACCCAGGACCATGCCGCCTTCCGCCGCCTACTGGACGCGGGCGCTCTGCGCGACAGCGCGACCCTCGCGGGCGCGGCCCACACCCCCACCTGGCCGGCGTCGGTGCGCCGGCCACTCGGCACGCAGATCGACCATGTGCTCGTCAGCGAGGACTTCTCGGTGCGCGACGCGCGCTTCCTGGATCTGCCGGACACCGACCACCGCTCGGTCCTGGTCCGGCTCGCACTGCACGACGTGCGCTGAGGGCCCGGCCGGGTCACAGTGGGGACGGGGCGCGGGACCTCATTGCCCGGGCCCCGGGTCGTGTGTGGCCGGCGGTCAGTGAGGAGGCGTTTCCCGATGCGCGCTGTCGCGGTCAAGGAGTTCCGGGCCGAGCCCGAACTGATCCAGGTCCCCAAGCCCGAGCCCGGCGAGGGCGAGGTCGTGGTGAAGGTCGAGTACGCGGCGCTCAACCCCGTCGACTGGCAGTTGGCCGACGGAGCTCTCGACGGCCGCGCCCCGCATGTGTTCCCGCTGGTCATGGGCGTCGACTATGCGGGAAGGGTGGATGTCGTCGGCCCCGGCGACAACCGCTTCCGGGTCGGCGACGCGGTCTTCGGTCAGGCCGCGCGCCCGCCGGTCGGCGCGGGCACCTACGCCGAGTACGTCGCGGTGCCGCAGGACGGGCCCATCACGTACGTACCCGAAGGGGTCGATATGCGTACGGCGGCGATGCTGCCCACCGCCGGGATGACCGCGGCCCAGCTGCTCGCCGTCGCGGGCGTGAGCAGCGGGCAGAGCCTGCTGGTCGTCGGTGCCGCGGGCGGCGTCGGCTGCTGCCTCACCCAGCTCGCCGCGGCCCGCGGGGTCCGGGTGGTGGCGGTGGTGCGGGGCGACGAGGAGCTGCGGATGCGCAGGCTCGGGGCGGCCGTCACCGTCGACCCCACCTCCGAGGACCTGACCGCGGCGGTACTCCGGGCGTGTCCCGGCGGGGTGGACGCTGTGGCCGACATGGCCTCGGCCGATCCCGCCTCCTTCGCCGCGCACGCGAAGCTCGCGCGGCCCGGGGGACTGGCCGTCGGGACCCGGTTCGCGGCCGGTTCGGTGGCGCTCGAGGGCGATGTCGAAGCGGCCGGCTTCCAGTTGCACGCCTCTGCCACGCTGCTGGAGGCGCTCGCCGCCGCGGCGGCCGACGGCGAGCTGCAGACACCGGTCGACGCCGAACTGCCGCTGGAGAAGGCCCCGGAGGCCCTCGCCCGGAACCGGGCCGGCGGAGCGCGCGGCAAGACCGTCTTCGCTCTCTGAACCCCTCCGGGCCTCCGGGCGCGGTTCCGATGCCGTCGGCCGGGTTGCGCCGCACGGCCTGTCCGAGATCTGCTGATGACCATGGGAGAACGCGAGGGCGGCACGGCGCGCTTCGCGCCGCCCGAGTGGCTGCTGCGCAGCCTGCGCCCGCAGCCCACGCCCGTCCCGAAGGCGGCCGCCGGCCGGGCGGCGGTCGCACTCGCCGCCCCGCTCGCCGTCGGACTCGCCGTCGGCCGGCCCGAGTACGGGGCGCTGGTGTCGATGGGCGCCCTGTCCGGGGTGATCAGCGACACCGCCGTCGCCTACCGGATGCGGATACTCACCATCGCGGTCCCCCAGCTCTTCGGCATGGCCGGCGTCACCGTCGGCACGCTGGTGTACGGGGAGGGCTGGGCCGCCGTCGGCGTGCTGACCGTGGTCGCTCTGATCTCCGGGATGATCTCGTCAATCGGCGCGGTCGCGTCCGTGTCCGGGCTGCTGCTTCTGCTGAACGCCGTGGTGGGGGCCGGTCTGCCCATGCCGGGCCCGTGGTGGCGGCCGCCGGTGCTGCTCGGTCTGGGCGGGCTGTTCGTGCTCTTCCTGAGCTTGCTGGCCTGGCCGTGGCGCGGGCGCGCGCCGGAACAGGCGGCGGTCGCCGAGACCTACCGCAGCGTCGCCGGCCTGCTGGCGGCGGCGGGCACGGTGGCGTACGACGAGCGGCGTCAGGAGGTCACCCAGTCCCTCGACACCGCCTACGACCTGATCCTCGCCCGGCGGGCCCGCGAGCACGGACGGCGCGGCCCGCTCGTGGAACTGCTCGCCCAGCTCAATGTGGTCATCCCCCTGGTCGAGGCGGCTGCCGCGGCGCACCGCTACGGACGGGCCTCACGACGGCCCGAGATCGCCGCGGCGGTAAGGGAGCTGGCGGACTCCGTCGCCCAAGGGCGGCGTACGGCTCCCCCGCTGGTACTGCCCCCTCCCGAAGGGCCGGCCGACCGCGCGGTGGACTCGGCGGTGCGCCATGCGTCCGTGGTCGTGCACCAGACCGACCACGACCTGACGAACGTGGACGACCGGCTCGGCCGGCCGGCGTCGCTGCGCATCAGGGCCCGGCGTGCGTTCCGCGACGTCCTGTTCTGCGAGCCGTCCTGGCGCTACGGGCTGCGTCTCGCGCTGTGCATCGGGCTCGCGCAGGCGCTGGTGTCGCTGGTGGTGGTGCCCCGTTCGTACTGGGTCGCGCTCACCGTCACCTTCGTACTCAAACCGGACTTCGGCTCGGTGTTCTCCCGCGCGGTGCTGCGTGCGCTGGGGACCGCGGCCGGGCTGCTCGTCGCCGCGGCCGTGCTGGCGCTGGTGCCGCGCGGGGGCTGGGACGTACCGGTGATGATGGTGCTGGCGGCGCTGATCCCGGCGTTCTCGGCGAAGGGGTACGCCTTCCAGACCGCAGCGATCACCCCGGTGATCCTTATGCTGTCCGACATCCTCAACCAGCAGGGTTTCCATCTCGTGCTGCCGCGGCTCGCGGACAGTCTCGTCGGCTGTGCGATCGCGCTGGTGGCGGGCTATCTGCTGTGGCCGGAGAGCTGGCACACCCGGATCGGCGACCGGCTGGCGGCGGCCGTGGAGGACACCGCGAGCTATGTGCTGTGCGCGTTCGGGACCCCCGGGAGCGGCGACGGCCACGCCCATGACCAGGCGGAGCGGGTACGCAGGCGCAGACGCCTGTACCGGGATCTGTCGTCCGTACGGTCGGAGTTCCAGCGCGCCCTGACCGAGCCGCCGCCGACCGGCGCACGGGCCGCCGCATGGTGGCCGCTGGTCGTGGCCACCGAGCGGATCGTGGACGCGACGACGGCGGCCCGGGTCCGTGTCGACCACGGGGCGAAGCCGCCGGCCGCCTCGGAGGTCGCCGGGATCGAGCGGCAGGTGCGCGAGCTGGCGGAGGGCCTGCGGGAGTCCGAGGTGCTGGTCGAGGTCAGGGCGGAACTTCCGGGCGACGAGGAGGGGGTACTGGAGCCCCTGCGCCAGGAGGTACGGGCGGCCCGGGCGATCGCCTCTCCCGAGCCGCGGTCGTGACCTGCGAGGCCAGGGCGCCGGAGCCCGTGGTCAGGGCGCCCCGGCGCAACCCGGCCGCATGAGCGAGGCCGAGCGGGCGGGATGGAACAGGGCCACGGCCGACGGGGGCGACGTGCCCGGCGCCGATGCACGGCCGCACGAACCGGCGGCGTTCTTCGCCTCGGTCGGCGCGGCCGCCCGCAGGACTACGGCTTGGGCCGGCCCAGACCGTACAGGCGCTCCAGCTCACGCCGGTCCCGCTTGGTCGGGCGGCCCGCGCCCCGGTCCCGTACCGCAGCCGGTGCCGTGAACTCCTTCGGCGGGGGCGGCGGGCTGTTGTCCACGTAGCACTGCACGGCGACCGGCGGGCCCACGCGCTTGCGCACGATCTTCGAGACGACGACCAGCCGCTCACGCCCCGCGTGGAACACCCGCACCTGGTCGCCGGCCCGCACGGACTGCGCGGGCTTGACCCGCTCGCCGTTGATGCGCACATGGCCCGCGCGGCAGGCGGCTGCGGCCTGCGAGCGTGTCTTGGTGAGCCGTACGGACCAGATCCATGCGTCGACCCGTACGGACCCCTCGTCCGACAAGGGCGATCCTTCTGAAGCCATGACCCGACTCTACGACTCCCCGGTCCGCTGGGCCTCAGGGTTTTCCCGCGCCCGGCGGCCTGTCCGCCTCAGGCCGCCGGTCAGGCGCAACCCCCCTCACCACAGCGCACACATCCGACTACGATGCGCACGATCTCCCTTTACGGAGGGGCGCATTTCTCCGTACCCGGGCGTTCGCTTCTGATGTGCCGTCACACATCGCGCAGTACAAGGGCATTCGGAGATTTCCATGCACAGCAGCTCCGGCAGAGGGCTTCGGCCCAATGTCCTCGGGACGTTCGACACCACCGTCATGGCGGTCGCGGGCAGCGCCCCTGCCTACTCGATCGCGGCCACCACCTCCGTACTTCTCGCCACCGTCGGTCTCGCAGGTCCGGCCGCACTGCTGTACTGCGCGATACCCATGCTCGGCATCGTCCTCGCCTACGGCAGACTCGGCCGGCTCGATGTCAACGCCGGCGCCGGCTACTCCTGGGTGGGCCGGACCCTCCACCCCTTCCTCGGCTTCCTCTCCGGCTGGGCCCTGGTCGTGTCGACGACGATCTTCATGGTGGCGGGCTCGCTCCCGGCCGGTGCGCTCACGCTCTCCCTCTTCGACGCGTCCCTCGCCGAGAACCCCACCCTGGCCACGCTGGCCGGCGCCGGCTGGTTCCTGACGATGCTGCTGATCGTCCTGGGCGGCACACGCCTCACAGTGCGGGCCCAACTGCTGCTGACCGGCTTCGAGTTGTCGATCCTGTTGCTGTTCATCGGCGCCGCGCTGCTGGTGGGCGGCGGTCAACTGGCCTTCGACTGGTCCTGGTTCGGCTTCTCCCACTTCGAAGGGACGGCCGGGTTCGCCTCCGGCGCGCTGATCGCCACGTTCTACTACTGGGGTTGGGACGTGACCGGCAACCTCAGCGAGGAGACCCGCAACAGCCGCCGCACCGCCGGACTCGCCTCGCTCATCGGCGTCGGCGTCGTCTTTCTCCTCTTCGAGGCGTTCACGGTCGCCGTGAACATGACCCTCTCCACCGCGCAGATCAAGGCGGCGGGATCGAACGTCCTGGGTGCGCTGGGCGAGGCCATCTGGCCCGGAATCGGCGGAAAACTGCTGGTCATAGCGGTACTGCTGTCGACTGTCGCCACCCTGGAGACCACCTTGATCCAGGTGACGCGCTCCCTGTTCGCGATGGGGCGCGACCGTACGATGCCCGCCGTGCTCGGCCGGGTGCACCGTCGCTGGAACACCCCCTGGGCCGCCGTCGCCGTCGTCGGCGTGGTGGCGGTCGTGATGTTCGCGGCGTCCATGGCCCTCGGATCGGTCGGCGATGTGCTGGCCGCAGCGGTCGCCGCCATCGGCCTGCAGATCGCGTTCTACTACGGGCTGGCCGGGATCGCCGCGGTCGTGGCGTACCGCAGGACGCTGCTGACGTCCGTACGCGACTTCGTGCTCGGCGGGGCCTGGCCCCTGCTCGGTGCGCTGTTCATGCTGTGGATCCTCTTCGAGTCGCTGGGCGAACTGAGCGCGGCGTCCATCGTGATCGGGGTCGGCGGACTCGCCGCAGGGCTGGTGCCGCTGATCAGGTACCGGCGGCAGGGCAGTCGGTACTACCGGCCGGCCGGCCGGCTGGACGCGACCCATGCCGTCACCTGGCAGAGCCTCGGCGGGAGCCCGCCGCCCCCCGGGCAGGACTACGCGGACCGGGCCCTGGCCACGGACTTCTGACTTACCGACCTCCTGACCGGACCGACCTTCCGACCGGACCGACCCTCCGGCCGGACCACCGAGGAAAACGCCGAGCACACCGAAAGAAGAGCCGCAGATGGCCGCACGCCGCCGCTTCACACCCGATTTCGACCCTGCCCACGGCGACCGGCCCCTGTCCGACACCCTGCATGACATCGTTATCGGCCGGTGGCAGGGCATCCGCGACCTGCTGGGCGACACCGGAAGCGACTGGGCGCTGCGCACCCACCGGGTGCGGCTGCTCGCCCACGCCGCTGCGGGATCGTCGACGGCGGAGAGCTGGCAGGCCGCCGAGCCCGCGAGCCCCGACGCGGCGGTGCTGCGCGCGGCCACGGAGGTCGTACGGGTCTTCCACCGGGCGATCTCCGCGGGAGCCGGTCAGGCCGGCGGTGTGGAGCGTGCGCGCCTCGACGCCACCGTACGGGCCTGCCTCGCCGCGACCACCGCCCACCCCGCTGACCCCATGCCCTGGGTGTCGCTGCTGACGGTGGCCCGGCTGTACGAGGACGGGGTGCCACGGCGCGAACTGCGGCGCTGGTGGGACGAGATGCGCCGGCGTGACCCGGACAACCTCGAGGGCCATGTGCAGTTGCTGCGCTATCACTCGGCGCGCTGGCACGGCACCCACGGCAGGATGTACGACTTCGCGCGGGACGCGGCGGGCGCATCACCGCCCGGGTCACCGCTGCCGGTGCTGGTGCAGATCGCCCGGGTGGAGGAGTACCGCCATATCGCCGCTTCAGCACAGGGCCGTCCGGTGCGCGGTTTCGACCAGCACTGGAAGCACGAACTCGCGATCGTGGAGATACGGCGCACCTGGCAGCGCTGGGTGCTCGGGCGCCCGGACGCCCCGGTAGAACCCGAGGAGGTCGGTCAGCTCAACTATCTGGTGCACGCCGCCTGTTACGCGGGACTGACGACGGAGGCACGCGGCCTGTTCCAGTTGCTGGGACCACGGGCGGCGCTGGTCCCCTGGTCGTACACGGGCGATCCCGCGGAACAGTTCACGAGGTGGCGCGCACAGGTGGGCGCCACCTCGTGAAACCGGATCCGCCTCAGGATCAGACGCCGATGTCGCAGCCGTCCTTGCGCCAGACGGCGACGACCGACGGGCGGACGATCTTGCCCGGGCCGTCGGGCCACACGCTCGCGGGCTTCTCGACGGACGCGCCGTCGATCTCGCCCGGGTGCTGCACGGCGACGATCACCCGGCGGTCCTGGATGATCGGACCGCAGGTCTCGGCGCCGGCCGGCACGGTCAGGAACTGCTTGAGCTCTCCGCGCCGCTCGCCACGGGTCGCCACGCCGAACAGGCCGTCGTGCGAGCCGAGCTGGCTGCCGTCCGTCGAGATCCACAGGTTGCCGTGCGGGTCGAAGGCGACGTTGTCCGGGCAGGAGATCGGGCTGACCTTCTCCTTGGGGTAGCCCGCGAAGTAGGTGGCGGGGTCTTCCGGGTCGCCCGCGACCAGGAACAGCCGCCAGGCGAAGCCGTCGCCCGCCGGGTCGTCCCAGTGTTCGGCGAGCTCCAGGATCTGGCCGTGCTTGTTCAGGTTGCGCGGGTTGGCCTCGTCCGCGCCCGCCTTGCCGGGCTTGCCGCGGTCGGTGTTGTTGGTGAGTGCCACGTACACCCGGCCGCTGCGCGGGGACGGCTCGACGTCCTCGGGGCGGTCCATCTTGGTGGCGCCGACCTTGTCACCGGCGAGGCGGGTGAAGACGTACACCTCCTCGGCGGTCATGCCGGGGACATGCGAGACATTGCCGGTGGCGAGCGGGATCCACTGGCCGCTGCCGTCGAACTCGCCGTCGTTCGGGAGCTTGCCCGTGCCGTCGATGTCCTGCGGGCTGTCGCCGGTCAGCTTGGCGACGTACAGCGTGCCCTCGTCGAGCAGCGTGAGGTTGTGCTCGCGGGCGGCGCGGCTGCTGCCCTTCTTCATCCGCTTCGACGAGACGAACTTGTAGAAGTAGTCGAAGCGCTCGTCGTCGCCCATGTAGACGACCGGACGGCCGTCGTCGGTGAGGCGGGGCTGCGCGGCCTCGTGCTTGAAGCGGCCCAGCGCGGTGCGCTTGCGGGGCGTGGACTGCGGGTCGTACGGGTCGAGCTCGACGACCCAGCCGTGGCGGTGCGGCTCGTTGGGCTCCTGGGCGACGTCGAAGCGCTTGTCGAAACGCTCCCACTTGCGCTCGGTGGCGGCGCTGCCGATGCCGTAGCGCTTGTCGGTCGCGCTGGAGCCGTTGGCGAAGTACTGGTTGAAGTTCTCCTCGCCGTGCAGCGTGGTGCCCCACGGGGTGGTGCCGCCCGCGCAGTTGTTCAGCGTGCCGAGCACCCTGGTGCCGGTCGGGTCGGCCGACGTCTTCACCAGGTCGCTGCCCGCGGCCGGGCCGGTGAGCTTGAACTCGCTGGTCGCCGTCAGACGGCGGTTGAGCGGGTGACGGGTGACGGGCGTGAGCTTGCCGCTGCGGTGGTGCTCCTGCACCACGACGACGGACAGACCGTGTGCGGCCCAGGCGATCTCGACCTGCTCGCGGGTCGGGTTGGCGGGGTCGTACCCCTTGAACATCAGAATCTCGTCGGTGTACTCGTGGTTCGCCACGAGGACCTGCCGGCCGTGCTCGCCGCGGAGGGGCAGCAGGCTCAGGAAGTCGTTGTTGTACCCGAACTGGCCGGCCTGCGCACGCGCGGTCTGGTTGTCCGGGTCGAAGGCGGGCGCGCCCCGGAGGATCGGTTCACCCCAGCGGATGACGACGCTCTGCTCGTAGCCCGCGGGGACGGTGACCTTGTCGTCCTTGTTCGGCGCGACGGGCGCGAAGCGCAGGCCGCGGGCGCCGTCGGAGGTCGTCCCGTGGCCCTGGCCGTGGCCGGGGGTGGCCGCGGCGGGGGCCGCACCCTGGGCGACGACGGCGCCACCGGCCGCGGCGGCGACGGTCACGACCGCAGCGGCACGCATCATCGAACGCCGGGACAGCGCGCTCGCTATGACGTCGCCGACGTACTCGTTGTCACTCGTGTTGGGCACCTCGTGGAAGCAGGCGTCACCGCACCGGTAGCGGCAGGTGAGGGCGGAACGTCCGCCTCCGTGCGGATTCGTGTTCAACAGCGGCAGCAGTTTGCGCACTTCGTCCTCCTTCGGCGCACCTGCGCCGACATGGTGCCGGAATGTTTCCGGCCGAGACGCTATTTGCATACGTCTGCCCAGCGGCAGCCATGAAGTGAACGCGGGATGAATGCGGCGCGGACGAGGCGCGGTTGGGGCGTGGTCGGGGTGTGGCGACGACGCAAGGGCGTGGCGCCCGTGTGACAGCAGGGCGCCCCTCCCGGAACCCGCGCGGGGCGGCGGCTAACCTTACGTGTCCGCCCTGGCCACAGTTGCCGGCGCAGGGGCGGACAATCACCGCACCCACGTCATGCGAAAGGCCTCGCCCATGGGTATCCGGAGTTTGCTGCGCAAGGTGTTCGGTCGCGACCGTGAGAGCAACGGGTCGGCGGCAACCTCCGTTCCGCCCCAGACCGAACGCTCAGAACCGGCCACGCCTACCGTGCCGTCGCAGTCGACCGCACCGTCGACGGCGGAGGACCGGACGGAGGACCGGGCCGCGGACCTGGTCTCCGCCGCGTTCGACAACCCGACCCCGCGCTTGCGCCCGGCATCGGTCCCGTCACAGTCGACGGCATCACCGAAGCCGGCCGAGGCGGAGACCGCTGAGGCGGAGGCTGCCGAGGCCGTCGAGCCGCAGGCCGTTGACGCGGTGGCCGCCGAGCCAGAGGCCGACAAGGCCGAGACCGAGGCCGCCGAGCCGCAGGCCGTTGAGACCGCTGAGGCCGACACCGCCGAGGGCGACAAGGCCATCGAGCCGGTGGCCGCTGAGGCGGAGGCCGCCGAGCCAGAGGCCGACAAGGCCGAGACCGAGGCCGCCGAGCCGCAGGCCGTTGCCGAGGCCGATATCGCTGAGGCCGAGGCCCAGGTCGTTGCCGACGAGCCGCAGGCCGTTGAGACCGCTGAGGCCGACACCGTTGAGGGCGACAAGGCCATCGAGCCGGTGGCCGCTGACGCGGTGGCCGCCGAGCCGGAGGCCGACAAGGCCGAGACCGCGGCCGCCGAGCCGGAGGCCGTTGCCGAGACCGGCATCGCTGAGGCCGAGGCCGACAAGGCCGACGAGGAGAAGGCCGGGGCCGGTACAGCCGAGGTTTCTGCCGACGCCGACGAGGCAGAAGCTGCTGTCGAGCCGGTTGAGGCGACTGCTGACGAGGCCGGTACCGCCGAGGGCGTCGTGGAGACGCCCGAGGAGTCCTCGGCGACCGAGCCGGAGGCCGAGAGCCCGGCGACCGCCGAGGTCGTCGCGAGCGAGCCGCTCGAGGCGGAGGCGACCACGCAGGACCAAGCGCCTGCCGAGGCCGTCCAGGCCGAGGAAACCGGCACCGCGGAGACGACCGCGCAGGACGAAGCCGCTGTGGCCGAGCCCGTCGCAGCCGTTGTCGCCGAGGCGGACTCGGACACGGCCGCGCAGCCGGAGCCGGAGGTCACCGCCTCCGAGCCCGTCGCCGGCGAAGTCACCCCTGTGACGGAGCCCGCGGATGCCACGGACGCCGCGGGCGACGCGACCGAGACCCGGCCGGCCACCGCTGACGTCGTCGCCGACGAGGCCGAGCCCGAGGCGGACACGGCCTCCGAGCCGGAGGACCGGCCCGTCGCGGCGGCCGACGACGCCGAGCTCGTCCCGGCCGCGGCCGCCCCCGCCGCACAGCCGGAGTCCGGCACCCCCGCCACGGACGACGCCGCCGAGGGGAAGCCCGCGCTCCCCGCCGCGAACGTCAAGGACCGGGCGCCCCGGCTCGTCGGTGCCTTCACGGCCGCCGGGACCGCCCTCGAGAAGCAGGGCCTCAGCGGGGTCCGGGCCCGTGTGTACCTCGTACTGGACCGGTCCGGGTCCATGCGGCCGTTCTTCAAGGACGGCAGCGCCCAGCACCTCGGTGAGCAGGCTCTCGCGCTCGCCGCGCACCTCGGTGAGGACGCCCGTGTCGACGTCGTCTTCTTCTCGACCGAGATCGACGGCACCGGCGAGCTGACCCTGGACGCCTTCGACGGCCGTATCGACGAGCTGCACGCCGGTCTCGGCCGCATGGGGCGGACCAACTACCACCTCGCCGTCGAGGAGGTGCTGGCCCTGCACGCCAAGGCGGACACTGACGCCCCCGCGTTCGTGATCTTCCAGACCGACGGCGCGCCCGAGTCCAAGACCGCGGCCACCGCCGCGCTCGCCGGGGCCGCGGACAAGCCCGTCTTCTGGCAGTTCGTGGCGTTCGGCGAGCACGACGCCAAGGCCTTCGACTACCTGCGCAAGCTCCAGGCCGGCAACGCCGCGTTCTTCCACGCCGGCCCCGCGCCCCGCGAGCTCCCGGACGCCGAGCTGTTCGAGGGTCTCCTGGCGGCCTGGCGGCGTTAGATCACCGGCAGTACAACGGTGACGGTCAAGCCGCCCTCCGGGCCCGGCTCGGCCGTCACCGTCCCGCCGTGGGCCTGCGCGACCGACCGGACGATCGACAGGCCGAGCCCTGCCCCGCGCCCCGTCCGGTCCCGGCCCTCCCCCCGCCGGAAGGGTTCGAACAGGCCGGGGATGTCCGCCGCGTCGACGACCGGCCCCGTGTTGCGGATCGTCAGGACCCCGCTCGCCACGGCCACGTCCACCGTCCCGCCCGGCACGTTGTAGGCGAGCGCGTTCGCCAGCAGGTTCCCCGTCAGCTGGGCGAGCAGCACCCGGTCGCCGCGTACGACACCGGCCGACGACACCGAGACATCCACGTCCCGCCGGGCGCATTCCTCGGCCACGACCTCACCCAGGTCGACGTCCTCCCGCTCCGCCGGCCCCCGTTCGCCGCGCGCCAGCATCAGCAGCCCGTCGATGAGCCGCTCACTGCGCCGGTTGCTGTCCAGCAGCACCTGCCTGACCGCGACGAGCTCCTCGGCCGAAGCCGCCTCGTCCAGCCCCACCTGGATCGCCGTGCGCTGCGTCGCCAGCGGCGTGCGCAGCTCGTGCGACGCGTTCGCGATGAAGCGGCGCTGGCTGTCGAAGGCCGCCTCCAGCCGCGCGAGCAGCGCGTCGAACGTGTCCCCCAGCTGCTTCAGCTCGTCGTCGGGGCCGCTCGCCGCGATCCTCCCCCAGACTCCGTCCTGAGGGAGGCCGGTCAGATCCCCCTCCGAAAGCCGCCGCGCCTGTGCCGTCATCGTGTGCACCGGCCGCAGCACGCGTCCTGCCGTCCACCACCCGACCACGACCGCGCACAGGGCCGTACCGAGCAGCGCGAACGCCGACCAGATCAGCATCTGCTGTCCCGCCACGTCCTGGACGTCGTCGGTCAGCTGCACGAGGGTGGCTCCGCGCACGTCGGCGACGGCCGGGACGGCCCGCGCCCTGATCTCCGCGACCCCGGCCTCGGTACCGGCTCTGGAGAGCAGGTTCACGATGCCGAGCAGACATGTTCCGAGGACCAGGAACACCCCGCCGTAGACAAGGGCGATCCGGGTCCGGATCGTCGAGCCCGGGCCGATCACAGCCCGTACCCCACACCTTGCACGGTCCGGATCAGCGCAGGCGCCCCGAGCTTGGCCCGCAGCTTGCTCATACAGACCCGGACCGCGCCGGTGAACGGGTCCGCGTGCGCGTCCCAGGCGCGTTCCAGCAGTTCCTCCGCCGAGACGGTGGCCCCGTCCGCCTCCAGCAGGATCTGCAGCACGGCGAACTCCTTCGGCGACAGGTCCAGCTCCCGGCCGTCCCGCTCGGCCGACCTGCGTACGGTGTCGAGCCGCACCCCGTGCCGTTCCAGCAGCGGAGGTACGGGCCGGGCGCTGCGCCGCCGCAGCGCCCGCACCCGCGAGACCAGCTCGGGGAAGTCGAACGGCTTGCCCAGGTAGTCGTCGGCGCCCAGGTCGAGCCCCGCCACCCGGTCTTCCATGGCGGATGCGGCCGTGAGCATCAGGATCCGGGTGCGGCAGCCTTGCGCGACGAGGCGCCGCGCCACCTCGTCACCGTGGACGCGCGGCAGATCGCGGTCGAGGACGACGACGTCGTAGTCGTACAGCCCCAGATACGCGAGGGCCGCGTCCCCGCCGTAGACCGTGTCGACGGCGAATCCGGCCCGCCGCAGCCCGGTGGCGACCAGCTCGGCCAGGACCTCCTCGTCCTCGGCGACCAGTACCCGCATCCCGTCGTCCC
Organism: Streptomyces sp. NBC_00390; assembly: GCF_036057275.1. Taxonomy (NCBI): domain Bacteria; kingdom Bacillati; phylum Actinomycetota; class Actinomycetes; order Kitasatosporales; family Streptomycetaceae; genus Streptomyces; species Streptomyces sp. NBC_00390. The sequence continues at coordinate 4,077,427 of NZ_CP107945.1, forward strand.
CTCCCTCGCCCGCACCCCGCCCTGCTCCCTCCCAGGATGCGTGTTTCTACCCGAGGGGATGTTTCGCGGACGTCTCCACCGTCCGCGCGTCCGCCCTTCCGCCCGCCCGCGATTTATGCGTGTGAGTAGATCTTCCGAGGGCCGATAGGATTTCGACCATGGCGGCCACTGGATCCGAGAAGCAGGGGGCGAAGGCGTACTACGTCTCGACCCCCATTTACTACGTCAACGACGCTCCTCACCTGGGCCACGCCTACACGACCGTCGCAGGCGACGTGCTCACACGCTGGCACCGTCAGCGTGGCGAGAAGGTGTGGTACCTCACCGGCACGGACGAGCACGGTCAGAAGATCATGCGCACTGCCGAGGCGAACAGCGTCACGCCCCAGGAGTGGTGCGACAAGCTCGTGGAGGAGGCATGGAAGCCCCTCTGGGAGCACCTGAACATCGCGAACGACGACTTCATCCGTACGACGGAGAAGCGGCACACCGACCGTGTGCAGGAGTTCGTGCAGGACCTGTACGACAAGGGCGAGATCTACAAGGGCGGGTACGAAGGCCCGTACTGCGTGGGCTGTGAGGAGTACAAGCTCCCCGGCGACCTCATCGAGGCCGAGGACGGCACCAAGCTGTGCCCGATCCACAAGAAGCCGGTGGAGATCCTCAAGGAGGAGAACTACTTCTTCAAGCTGAGCGAGTACGGCCCGAAGCTGCTGGAGTTCTACCAGGCCAACCCCGGCTTCATCCAGCCCGAGTCGGCCCGCAACGAGGTACTGAACTTCGTCAAGCAGGGGCTGCAGGACCTGTCGATCTCGCGCTCGACCTTCGACTGGGGCGTCCCGGTCCCGTGGGACCCCAAGCACGTCATCTACGTGTGGATCGACGCCCTCCTGAACTACGCGACGGCCGTCGGCTACAACGAGAACCCGGAGAAGTTCCAGGAGACGTTCCCGGCGAACGTGCACCTGATCGGCAAGGACATCCTGCGCTTCCACGCGATCATCTGGCCCGCGATGCTGATGGCGAACGACCTGCCGGTGCCCGGCAGGGTCGCGTGCAACGGCTGGCTGATGGTCGGCGGCGAGAAGATGTCGAAGTCGAACCTGACCGGCATCAAGCCGCAGGACCTGACCTCGCACTTCGGTGTGGACGCCTACCGCTGGTACTTCCTGCGCGCGATCGCGTTCGGCCAGGACGGTTCGTTCTCCTGGGAGGACTTCACCGCCCGGTACACCTCCGAGCTGGCCAACGACTACGGCAACCTCGCCTCACGTGTCGCGGCGATGGTCGGCAAGTACTTCGACGGTGCGCTGCCGGCCTCCGCGGCCGACGGCGAGGCCGAGAAGGCGGTCCACGAGGGACTGGCCAAGGCGGTCGCCGAAGCCGACCGGAAGATCGGCGAGGAGCTGGACTTCCAGGGCGGCATCCTGGCGGTCTTCGAGTACGTGAAGCAGGTCAACGGCTACATCACGGAGCAGGAGCCGTGGAAGGTCGCCAAGGACGATTCCGCCGAGGGCCAGGCCCGTCTCGCGACGATCCTGTACACCGCCGCGGAGTCGCTGCGGGCCGTCGCGGTCCTGCTGAACGCGATCATGCCGGAGACCTCCCAGAAGCTCTGGGACTCCCTGGGAGCCGAGGCCTCGCTGGGCGCGCTCGTGGACCAGAGGGTCCAGGAGGCGGGCGAGTGGGGCAGGCTCCCGGCCGGCACGACGGTGACGAAGGGCGCGGTGCTGTTCCCGCGTCTGGAGGAGCCGAAGAAGGAGCAGTGACCACTGCGCCCGTACGCAGCTGAGAGGGCCCGGGACCACACGGTCGCGGGCCCTCGCGCTCTCGCGGGGCAACTCTCCAAGGAAACCGCGTGAAGTTCACCTCACAGACCGACGCCGACATGGAGATCTTTCTCGGTGCGGTGGCCCGGCACCTCGGGAGGATCGGCGCCTCGGCAGTGATCGACCTGTACGCCGACTTCGAGATCAGCGACCCGGAGGCGAACCGTCTCTTCGCCGGGATGCGGCAGGCCGCGCGGACCGACCACGATGCGGCGGGAGGCGGCCGGCGCCGCGGTGACCCGTGGATGGCCGTACCACTCGATCTGACCACCGGCTCCGGCGTCGCCTGCTTCGCCCTCCTCGCCCACCGGACCATCGGCTGCGAGGCCGTGCTCGGCGGGAAACTCGTCATCACGACCGTCGAGAACGAGCGCATCGCCTGGGTGGATCTCCCGGAACCGGACCTCGAGGATCTCGTGTCGGGGGCCCGCCGGCTCGGCGCCACCACGCTGTCCCGCCTCGTCTGAGTCAGGCCCGGTCGGGCTCAGCGGCCCAGCGCCGCGCTGTCCCCCATCACCACCACGGGCTCCAGCGCCGGGTCCAGTCTGCGCAGCAGTTCCTTCATCCGGTCGCGCGGCAGCGAGATGCAGCCTTGTGTGGGGCCGCCGTGGTCCACATGGATCCAGATTCCGCCGCCCTTGCCCGCCCCGAGCGGCCGGGTCCGGTCCAGCGGGGTGGTTCCCGGTCTGCGGTTGTAGTTGACGGCCACGACATGGTCGAAGGAGCCCGCGAGCGACTCGCCCTCGAAGCCCGTGCCGGAGAGCTTGAACCCGGGCCCGCGGTCGTACGGGAGCCGGGTGCCCGGGTCGGGCAGCCGGCCGCCCGCGTCGGTGAGACCGAACACCCCGACCGGCGAGCGCAGATCGCCCTCCCGGTGGTCGTCGGTCCAGCCGCGCAGCGCGTTGCGCGCGGGCCAGGGAGCGGACACGGGCTCCCAGCCGCGCCGGGGGTCGCGTTCGTAGAGCACGGCGGTGGCCCGGTTGGCGTCGGCCGTATCACCTCGGACCACCAGGGCCTGGCGCGTGCCGGCGGGGATCTCGGAGCGGGTCCCGGCGCCGACGGCGGGGATCTCCTTCGCCCGCGCGAGCTGCGGCTCGGGCAGGGGCGCATCGGTGCGGGTCTTGGCATCGCCATGCGTGGTCGTGCCCGGCGCCGCCGGTGTCCGGTCCTGAGGTTCCGGCCCCGCACAGCCGGCGAGGAACGCCCCGGCACACAGCAGTGCGGCGGCCGGGACGGTCCTGCTGCGGAGAAACATCGGGAAGGCGGCCTTTCCGTCCCGGAGCCGCGGGGACTCGTCTGCTGCTTCGGTGTACGCGGGGGACGGCGTCCGCGGCGGCCCCGTTCGCTCGAGCACGCGCCGGGCGCCGGCGACCGGCGGGCCCGGCATCCTTGGCGGTGCCGCGGCGGGTGAGGACGGCCGCGTCCCGCTCCCGGGGGCCGCCGATCAGGCCCTCGTCCCCTCTCCCGCCTCGGATGCCCGGTGTACGCGGGGCCGTGCCCGGTCCGGTACCACCGGTGCGGGGTCTGTCTCCTGCCGGCATCCCCAGCGTCTCCCAGGACGCCGGGAGCCGCAGAAGAAGGACCCCGCAACCGGCCCGCGCCTGTGACTTCCCGGGAACGCCGAGGGCCCCCGACCTTCCGGTCCGGGGGCCCTCGGCGTTCACTGCTACTTGTCCGCGACCGGCTTGCGCAGCGCGATGTTCAGCTCGCGCAGCCGCGCCTCCTCCAGCTCGGTCGGCGCGCCCATCATCAGGTCCTGCGCGTTGCCGTTGAGCGGGAAGGCGATCGTCTCGCGGATGTTCGGCTCGTCGGCCAGCAGCATCACGATACGGTCCACGCCCGGGGCGATGCCGCCGTGCGGCGGGGCGCCGAACTGGAACGCGCGCAGCATGCCCGCGAACTCGCGCTCGACGGTCTCCTTGGTGTAGCCCGCGATCTCGAACGCCTTGAACATGATCTCGGGCTCGTGGTTCCGGATGGCACCGGAGGACAGCTCGACGCCGTTGCAGACGATGTCGTACTGCCAGCCCAGGATGTCCAGCGGGTCCTGGGTCTGCAGGGCCTCCAGGCCGCCCTGCGGCATCGAGAACGGGTTGTGCGAGAAGTCGATCTTCCCGCTCTCCTCGTCCTTCTCGTACATCGGGAAGTCGACGATCCAGCAGAACCGGAAGACGTTCTCCTCGAAGTGACCGGCGCGCTTGGCGGCCTCGACCCGGACGGCGCCCATGATCTTGGAGACTTCGTCGAAGTCGCCGGCGCCGAAGAAGATCGCGTGGCCGGGCGCGAGCGAGAGACGCTCGGTGAGGACCTTGACGTTCTCCTCGGTGAGGAACTTGGCGATCGGGCCGGTCAGCGAACCGTCCTCGCCGACGCGCACCCAGGCAAGGCCCTTCGCGCCGTGCTCGACGGCGAAGTCGCCGAGGCCGTCGAAGAACTTCCGCGGCTGCGAGGCGGTGTCCGGCACCGGCAGCGCGCGCACGTGCTTGCCCGCGAAGGCCTTGAACTCCGAGCCCTCGAAGACGTCCGTGATGTCGACGAGCTCCAGCTGGGCGCGCAGGTCCGGCTTGTCGTTTCCGTACTTGAGCATCGACTCGCGGAAGGGGATGCGCGGGAACGGCGAGGTGACGTGCCGGCCGTTGCCGAACTCCTCGAAGAGGTCGGTCATCAGCTTCTCGATCGGCTGGAAGACGTCCTCCTGCTCGACGAAGCTCATCTCGACGTCGAGCTGGTAGAACTCGCCCGGCGAACGGTCGGCGCGGGCGTCCTCGTCGCGGAAGCAGGGCGCGATCTGGAAGTAGCGGTCGAAGCCCGAGATCATCAGCAGCTGCTTGAACTGCTGCGGGGCCTGCGGCAGCGCGTAGAACTTGCCGGGGTTCAGCCGGGAGGGCACCACGAAGTCGCGCGCGCCCTCGGGGGACGTCGCGGTCAGGATCGGGGTCGCCAGTTCGTTGAAGCCGAGGGACGTCATCTCTTCGCGGATGAAGCGGATGATCGCCGTGCGCAGCATGATGTTGCGGTGCATGCGCTCGCGGCGCAGGTCGAGGAAGCGGTACTCGAGGCGGCGCTCCTCACCCACACCGTCGTCGGTGTTGATCTGGAACGGCAGCTGCTGCGACGCGCCCAGCACCTCGACCGCCGCGACCTCGACCTCGACCTCGCCGGTGGGCAGGTCGGGGTTGATGTTCTCGGCGCCGCGCGAGACGACCTGGCCGTCGATGCGGACGACCGACTCCTTGTTCAGCTTGTCGAGTGCCTCGTAGGCGGCGGTGCCGGGGCGGGCGACGAGCTGCGTGATGCCGTAGTGGTCACGCAGATCGATGAAGAGGATGCCGCCCAGGTCTCGGCGATTGTGCAGCCAGCCGCTCAGCCGGACGTCGGCGGAGACGTCAGAGGCGCGGAGCTCGCCGCAGGTGTGGGACCTGTACCGATGCATCGTCGTTCATCCAGTCTTGGGGATTCGGGAGTGGCCGGGCCCGTCAAGGTTACCGCCCGGCTCCCGTCCGCTTCTTTGCCATATACACGCCACCATTCCGGCAGGTCAAAACAAAGAAGATCGGAATAAAGTGAGGCAATGCGCACCGAGGACGTTCTGGCCGCGATCGCGACCGGCATGTGGCGCTGGGACAACGAGTCCGGGACGGTCACCCTCGACGCCGAGGCCGCTCGGCTGCTCGAGCTGCCCGACGAGCCCGCCACGTACCCGACGTCCGCCGTGCGCTCGCGGTTCCACCCCCTCGACTGGAGCGAGATCAACGGCGTCATCACGCTCGCACTCGCCGAAGGCACCCTCGCGGAGGCCCGGCTTCGGGTCGTGGACGAGGGCGGCCGCGTGCTGCGCACCGTCCGCAGCCGCTGCAAACCCGTCCTCGACGGTGAGACCCTCTCGCTGTTCGGCACCTTCCAGGAGATCAGCGAACCGCAACCCAGCGCGGGCGCGGCCCAGGCACCCGTCACCGGCGACTGGCGGCGTTCCCGCGAGGCATTCCTGCTGGACGCCGGGCGGGCGCTCGCCGAGGCCCGCTCCACCTCCGAGGTGCTGCGCGTGGCCGCGTCCCTGTCCATGCCCGGGTTCTCCCCGGACGGCCTCGCCGTCTTCGGCGTGGCCGGCGAACGGCTGACGATCATCGGCCACCACGGGCACAACGTGGGAGACGATTCCCCCTTCTCCCAGATGACGCTGGACACCGAGTACCCGGCCGTCGACGTGGTCCGTACCGGCCAGGCGATCTATCTGCCCACGCCGGACGAGTACCGCCGCCGCTACCCCGTCGCCTGGCCGCTCGCCCAGCGCTTCGGCCGCCAGTCCTGGGCCTTTCTGCCGCTGATCGTCGCCGGGCGCACCATCGGCGCCTGGATGGCGGCCTTCCGGCACCCCGTCGCCTTCTCCGCCGACGAGCGCTCCGTGCTCACCACCGTCGCCAGGATGCTCGCCCAGGCCCTGGCCCGCGCGGGTGTCGCCGAGTCCGAACGGGAGCTCTCGCTCGGCCTGCAGCGCGCCATGATGCCGACGACCGGCCCGGAGATCGCCGGCATGGCGCTGGCCGCACGGTATGTACCGACCGGCGGCGGGCTCCAGGTCGGGGGCGACTGGTACGACGTGATCCCGCTGCCGTCCGGGCACTTCGCCCTGGTCATCGGCGATGTCCAGGGCCACGACGTACGCGCCGCCGGGCTCATGGGCCAGCTGCGCGTCGCGCTGCGCGCCTACGCGTCCGAAGGCCACCGGCCCGACGCCGTTCTCTCCCGCGCCTCCCGCTTCCTGCACGGCATCACGGACGCCCACGCAACCGACGACCGGACCGGCTCCCGTTTCGCGACCTGTCTGTACCTGGAGGTCGACCCGGTCACCGGCCTCGTCGAGACGGCCCGCGCCGGCCACCCCGAACCGGCCGTCATCACCGCCGACGGCACCGTCCTGATACGCCCCACCGAGGGTGGACTGCCGCTCGGCATCGACCGGGACACCGACTATCCGACGACCCGGCTGGTGCTCGAGCCCGGCGAGACGCTGATGGTCTGTACGGACGGTCTTCTCGAAACCGGCGGGCACGACCTCGACACCGGCTGGGCAAGGGTCCGCGATGTCCTCCACCAGAACGCCGGCCGTCCCCTGGAGGAGCTCGCCGACACCCTCGTCCAGGCCGTGCACGGGCCGACCTCGCACCACACGACCGGGCCGCTGGCGGACCGGCGCGAGGACGACATCGCGCTGCTGCTGCTCACCCGGCATGGCACGCCGTCGCCGAGGGCCCCGCGGCGCACCGCGATGAGCGTCGCCCAGGCCCAGCCGGAACGGATCTCCGGCGTCCGCCGGCAGCTGCGGGAGCTGCTGCACGACTGGTCGGACGAGGAGCAGATCGACGCCGCGGTGCTGATGGTCTCCGAGATGCTCACCAATGTGCTCGTCCACACCGACGGCAATGCCCTGCTGGTCGCAGAGGTGACCTCATCGGATCACACGCGGCGGCTGCGCGTGGAGGTCGCCGACGCGAGCGACGATCTGCCGCACCGGCGGCGGCCCGGCGAGATGGCTTCGTCGGGGCGCGGGCTGCTGCTGATGGAGATGCTCGCGGACGCGTGGGGCGTGGATCCGCGGGGCGAGGGCAAGTCGATCTGGTTCGAGCTCTACGAGCCCTTCACGCCGGAGGGGACGGAGCCGGACGGGCCCGCGTCCCCGGAGCCGTAGCGGGCCCGCAGCTCACCCAGCACACCGAACGCGGCCGCCGTGACCGGCACCGCCAGCAGCATCCCGAGAATCCCGGCCACCGATGCTCCCGCGGTGATCGCCAGCATCACTACTGCAGGGTGCATCTGGACCGTACGGCTCTGGATCATCGGCTGCAGCACGTGTCCCTCCAGCACCTGCACGGCCAGCACCACCCCCAGCGCCCACAGCGCGATCACCCAGCCGCGCTCGGCGAGGGCGACCAGGATCGCGACCGCGCCGGACAGGAACGCACCGAGATACGGGATGTAGGCGCCGACGAAGACCAGAGCCCCGAGCCCCACCGCACCGGGCACCCGCAGGATCAGCAGCCCGACGGTGATGCACACGGCGTCGATGAGGGCGATGAACGTCGTCCCGCGCATGAAACCCTCGACCGCTTCGAAGGCCCGGCGCCCCATGGCCTCCAGGGCGTCCCCGGTGCTGCGCGGGGCGAGCGAGCGCAGCGCGCCGGAGACCCGGTGCGAGTCCCGCAGGAAGAAGAAGATCAGCAGCAGCGCCAGGACGGCGGAGGCGATCATCTGCCCCACCACGCTCAGCCCGGTGAGCACGCCGCTGGCGGCGGTGGCGCCGAACTTCTCCAGCAGGTTCTTCGAGTTGGCGGCGAGATCGTCCAGCGAGCTTCCGGCGGCGCCGAAGTGTTCACCGATCCCCTTGGCAGCCTGCCGCAGCGCGGTGACGATCTCGTCGCCGCTCTCGATCAGCGCGGCGACGACGATGTACGTCGCCCCGCCGACGACCGCGAGCACCGCGACACAGGTCAGCCCCGCGGCCAGGGAGCGATTGACCTTCATCCTCACCAGCCGCCGGTACAACGGCCCGAGCAGCGCGGTCCCGAGAATCGCGAGCAGCACGGGTGTCACGACCGACTCGAACCTGACGACCAGCCAGACCCCGACCGTGATCACCCCGGCTACGAGCAGCGCGAGGGCGCACCATGCGCCCACGCGCCGCGCGGGCTCGGGCAGGAGGGGCTTGGAGGACTCCACGCCCCTACGTGACCACGCCGTACCCGCCGTGTCCCGCCCAGGGCCGCACTCGGGTGACGGTCCGTCAGAAGCGGGGGCGGTACGCCCTCAGGCCCGGGAGACCGGGACGGTCCCGAGCCGTCCCGCCTGGAAGTCCTCGAAGGCCTGCTTCAGCTCGGCGTGGCTGTTCATCACGAACGGGCCGTAGTGGGCCATCGGCTCCCGGATCGGCAGTCCACCCAGCAGGACGACCTCCAGATCACCGGTGTGCGAACCGTTCTGGGCGCTGTCCGCCCACACCGTCAGCGCGCCGCCGCCGCCGAACACCGCGGTCTGACCCATGTGGACGGGCCGCCGCTCGTCGCCGACCGCGCCGCGGCCGGCGAGCACGTACGCCAGACCGTTGAAGTCCTCACGCCAGGGCAGGGAGATCTGCGCCCCCGGACGCAGCGTCGCGTGGATCATCGTGATCGGGGTGTGGGTGATGCCGGGGCCCTGGTGCCCGTCGAGCTCACCGGCGATGACGCGCAGCAGCGCACCGCCGTCCGGCGAGGTCAGCAGCTGGACCTGGCCGCCGCGGATGTCCTGGTACCGGGGGTCCATCATCTTGTCGCTCGCGGGCAGGTTCACCCACAGCTGGAGTCCGTGGAAGAGCCCGCCCGAGACGACGAGCTCCTCCGGCGGCGCCTCGATGTGCAGCAGACCGCTTCCTGCGGTCATCCACTGGGTGTCGCCGTTCTGGATGGTTCCGCCGCCGCCGTTGCTGTCCTGATGAACGAACGTTCCGTCGATCAGGTACGTGACGGTCTCGAAGCCACGGTGCGGGTGCCAGGGCGTCCCTTTCGGCTCACCCGGCGCGTAGTCCACCTCGCCCATCTGGTCCATCATGATGAACGGGTCGAGGTACTGGTAGTTGATCCCCGCGAACGCGCGCCGCACGGGGAATCCCTCCCCCTCGAATCCACTGGGCGCCGTGGTGACGGCAAGCACGGGCCGCTGGACCGCATCGGCGGGCGCGGCGACGCGCGGCAGGGTGAGCGGGTTCTCGACAGTCACTGCAGGCATGACGGGGCCTCCTTGTACGGCCAGTTTAGTTGAAAACTGAACTTCTGGCCACCGGAACGCAGAAACGCCCGGGAGGTATTCCTCCCGGGCGCACACCCCGCAGGCGGCGACGATCAGGCCGCCTGCGAGCAGTGATGCTCGACCGTCGGTGAAGCAACGGATCTAGCCGTACATCCGCCGCATCGCGAAGTCGACCATCTGCTCCACGGCCTTCGCGTCGAACACCATCCGGTGGTCACCCTCCATGTCGAGGACGAAGCCATACCCTGTCGGCAGGAGGTCGATCACCTCGGCGCCGGTGATCACGAAGTACTTGGACTCCTTGCCGGCGTACCGGCGTAGTTCCTTGAGCGTCGTGAACATCGGGATGACCGGCTGTTGTGTGTTGTGCAGCGCCAGGAATCCGGGATTGTCGCCACGCGGGCAGTAGACCTTCGAGGTGGCGAAGATCTGCTGGAAGTCCTCCGCGGACAGCGACCCGGTGGTGAAGGCCCGCACCGCGTCTGCCAGGGACGGCGGCGACGGCTCGGGATACAGCGGCTGCTCCCCGTAGGAGGGCTGCTGGGGCACGTACTGCTGCTGCGCGCCCGGGGTCTGGTCGTAGCCGTACATGTCCGCAAGGGTAACGAGCCCGGCAGCGAGCCGTGTCACAGATCCCCCTACAGGGGTTGCGTCTTATTACCGGCGGGTAGCATCATCAGAGCTACTTACTGGTACGTGGATGAGAAATCCGTTTCCGATCCTTACGGAGCCGTCGCCATGGGGCACTACAAGTCGAATCTCCGCGACATCGAGTTCAACCTCTTCGAGGTCCTCGGGCGCGACAAGCTGTACGGCACCGGCCCGTTCGGGGAGATGGACGTCGAGACCGCCAAGTCGATCCTCGAGGAGATAGCCCGCCTCGCCGAGAACGAGCTGGCCGAGTCCTTCGCGGACGCCGACCGCAACCCTCCGGTGTTCGACCCCGCCACCAACACGGCGCCCGTCCCGGAGAGCTTCAAGAAGAGCTACAAGGCCTTCATGGACTCCGAGTACTGGCGTCTGGGCCTGCCGGAGGAGATCGGCGGCACCACCTCGCCGCGCTCCCTCGTGTGGTCCTACGCGGAGCTGCTGCTCGGCTCGAACCCGGCCATCTGGATGTACTCCTCCGGCCCGGCGTTCGCCGGCATCCTCTTCACGGAGGGCAACGAGGCCCAGAAGAAGGTCGCCCAGATCGCGGTCGACAAGCGCTGGGGCTCCACCATGGTCCTCACCGAGCCGGACGCCGGCTCGGACGTCGGCGCCGGCCGCACCAAGGCCGTCCAGCAGGAGGACGGCTCCTGGCACATCGAGGGCGTGAAGCGCTTCATCACCTCCGGTGAGCACGACATGGAGGAGAACATCCTTCACTACGTGCTGGCCCGCCCCGAGGGCGCCGGTCCCGGCACCAAGGGCCTGTCGCTCTTCCTCGTCCCGAAGTTCCACTTCGACTGGGAGACCGGCGAGCTGGGCGAGCGCAACGGCGTGTACGCCACGAACGTCGAGCACAAGATGGGCCTCAAGGCCTCCAACACCTGCGAGATGACGTTCGGCGACCAGCACCCCGCCAAGGGGTGGCTGATCGGCGACAAGCACGACGGCATCCGCCAGATGTTCATGATCATCGAATTCGCCCGGATGATGGTCGGCACGAAGGCCATCGCCACCCTCTCCACCGGCTACCTGAACGCGCTGGAGTACGCCAAGGAGCGTGTCCAGGGCCAGGACCTGGTGAACTTCGCGGACAAGAGCGCGCCCAAGGTCACCATCACGCACCACCCGGACGTCCGCCGCTCCCTGATGACGCAGAAGGCGTACGCCGAGGGCATGCGCGCCCTGGTGCTCTACACCGCGTCCGTCCAGGACGAGATCGCCGTCAAGGAGGCCGCCGGCGAGGACGCCAAGTCCCTCGTCGCGCTGAACGACCTGCTGCTGCCGATCGTGAAGGGCTACGGCTCCGAGAAGTCGTACGAGCAGCTGGCCCAGTCGCTGCAGACCTTCGGCGGCTCCGGCTACCTGCAGGAGTACCCGGTCGAGCAGTACATCCGGGACGCGAAGATCGACACCCTCTACGAGGGCACCACCGCCATCCAGGGCCAGGACTACTTCTTCCGGAAGATCGTCCGTGACCAGGGCCAGGCGCTGAACACCCTCTCCGAGGAGATCAAGAAGTTCCTGGCGGTCGGCACCGGCGGCGAGGAGCTGGCCGGCGCCCGCGACGCGCTCGCCAAGGCGGCGGTCGACCTGGAGGCGATCGTCGGCACGATGACGAACGACCTCATCGCCACCGGCGACGACGTCAAGAACATCTACAAGGTCGGTCTCAACACCACCCGCCTGCTGATGGCCTCCGGTGACGTGGTCGTCGCCTACCTGCTGCTGCGCGGCGCGGCCGTGGCGGCGGAGAAGCTGGAGACCGCCTCCGCCAAGGACGTGCCGTTCTACCAGGGCAAGATCGCGGCCGCGAAGTTCTTCGCCGCCAACGTCCTGCCGGGCGTCTCCGTCGAGCGCGCGCTCGCCGAGACCGTCGACGCCTCCCTGATGGACCTGGACGAGGCTGCTTTCTAGCCACCCTTCCCGTCCGTGAAGCGGCCCGCTCTCCTCCGGAGGGCGGGCCGCCTCTATGATTCGGCCGGGCCGAAGGGGGCTACGACATGACTCAGCGAACCGCAATGGGGCGGTCGGCAGTGGCCAGGACCGCCGTCACCACCACGCTCGCGGCAGCGGTGCTGCTCACCGGCTGCGGCGGCCCGGACAGTGACAGTGACGGCCCGGCCACTGTGGGAGCCGCCGCCGGATCCGCCGAGCCCCTCACCGGGAAGCAGGCCCGCGCGGTGCTCCCCGACGCCGCCGCCATGCCCGGCCACGAGCCCCGTGTCGAACCGGCGATCGTCCCCATGGACGGCGACGCCGGCCAGGACATCTGCCCCAAGACGCACAGAAAAGGCTGCGACGGCGCCCGGTTCCGCGGTACGGCGGCCTTCACCGACCCCGCCACCGGGACCGAAGTCGACTTCTGGCTGATCGCGTACGACGACGAGAGATCCGCCGAGAACGGTTACGACATCCTCTGGGACTGGTTCGGCCGCGGCGTCGGGGTCCAGCCGGACAAGGTGAGCATCGGCGCCGTGGGCCAGGAACGCACGGCCCGGCGCGGTTCCCCCGACGGCCGCAGCGGCCCCGTGACCGTCGCGCAGATCAGGGTCGGCGCCACCCTCCTGTGGCTCAGCACCACGGCAGGCGACACTGCGAAGAGCACCACTGCAAACAACGACACCGCAAAGACCGGCTCCGCGATGAGCAGCACCGCCGCAGACACCCCCACGACCGTCACCGACGACCGCCTCAAGGCACTCGCCACACTGCTCGCCGAGCGCGCGCAGCAGGCGGAGCGAGGCCGGGCGCCCTCGGCACACTTCGCCGGCTGACCCCGAGCGGCCGGTGGCATCCCGTGGCAGGCCCAGGGGGAGGGCCGGCGCGCCGCCGACCACACCCGCCCCGGAACGACAATCAGGCTACGCACCCCCCTCGTTAAGGTGAACTCATGAGCAGCAGCGCACCGACCCGCTTCGACCGCGGCCACACCGACGACCTCATGTCCTTCCTGATGGCGGCCCCCACGCCGTACCACGCGGTGGCCGCCGCCGCCGAGCGGCTGGAGAAGGCAGGGTTCCGGCAGGTCCTGGAGACCGACGCATGGGACGGGACGACCGGCGGCAAGTACGTCACACGCGGCGGGGCGATCATCGCGTGGTACGTACCGGAGGGCGCGACCCCGCACACTCCCTTCCGGATCGCCGGTGCGCACACCGACTCCCCCAACCTGCGCGTGAAGCCGCTGCCGGACACCGGCTCGTACGGCTGGCGGCAGATCGCCGTCGAGATCTACGGCGGCACCCTGCTCAACACCTGGCTCGACCGTGACCTGGGCCTCGCCGGGCGGCTCACCCTGCGGGACGGCAGCCATCTGCTGATCGACATCGACCGCCCGCTGCTGCGCGTACCGCAGCTCGCCGTACACCTCGACCGCTCGGTCAACACCGACGGGCTGAAGCTGGACCGGCAGAAGCACATGCAGCCGATCTGGGGCCTCGGCGACGTGGAGGAGGGCGACCTCATCCGGTTCCTGGAGCAGGAATGCTCGCTCGCCGAAGGCGAGATCACCGGCTGGGACCTGATGCCGCACGCCATCGAGCCGCCCGCCTACCTCGGCCGCGACCGCGAGCTGCTGGCCGGACCCCGGATGGACAACCTGGTGTCCGTGCACGCCGCGACCGCGGCGCTCACGGCCGCCGCCGCCTCCGCCGGCCTCCCGTACATCCCCGTGCTCGCCGCCTTCGACCACGAGGAGAACGGCTCCCAGTCCGACACCGGAGCGGAGGGTCCGCTGCTCGGATCGGTTCTGGAACGCTCCGTGTTCGCCCGTGGCGGCAACCTCGAGGACCGGGCGCGCGCCTTCGCCGGCACGATCTGTCTGTCCTCCGACACCGGCCACGCCGTGCACCCCAACTACGGCGAGCGGCACGACCCCACGCACCACCCGCGCGCCAACGGCGGGCCCATCCTCAAGGTCAACGTCAACCAGCGCTACGCCACCGACGGCAGCGGCCGCGCCGTGTTCGCCGCGGCGTGCGAGCGGGCCGGGGTGCCGTGGCAGACGTTCGTCTCCAACAACGCGATGCCCTGCGGAACGACCATCGGCCCGATCACCGCGGCCCGGCACGGCATCCAGACCGTCGACATCGGTGTGGCGATCCTGTCGATGCACAGCGCACGCGAACTGTGCGGCGCGGACGACCCGTTCCTGCTGGCCAACGCGCTGACGGCGTTCCTCACGGCCTGAGATCCGCTGTCCCGCCACGCCCCTGCCGCACCGTGACGCCGGGACCGAACCCCCTTGTGTGCGACGGACGTTGCGAAACATCCGCGAAAGGCCCCACCGGGCACGGTGGGGCCCATGGCTCTGCTCGATCAACCCACGGTCACCACGCACCACCGCGGCCCGTCGCGCCGCACCCTTGCCCTGGTTCTCCTCACGGCGGGAACGCTGCTGCTCAGCGGCACCTGGTACCTCGTCCAGCAGTACAGCGAACGCCCGCCGTGGGCCGAGGACATCGCCTACGAGGCCGGCTTCGTCCAGGGCACCCGCATCCGGAAGACCGACCCGACCGGCGGGCAGGTCGAGGACCTGCTGGCCGGCGGGTGCGCGCGGATGGTGTCCAAGGGCCTGGGCGGCGTGAAGGCCACGTACGACCCCGCACTGTGGGTGACCGGCTGCCTGGACGGCGCCTCGGCCCGGCCGCCGGCACGCCAGGGCCTTTTCCACTGACCTCGGGCCGCTAGCCCTCGTCCATCCCGGCCAGAACGAGCGGCAGCCGCGAGGCGCCCTTGGCGGTCACCCGGACCGGAACACCCCAGTCCTGCTGGTGCACATGACAGGCCGGGTACTCTCCCCCAGAGCCTCCGGCCTGGGAGGTGCCCCCAGCGGGGTCGTCGCAGGACGCCGCCATCGCCGAGACATGCAGCACGCCCTCGCCGACGGCCGGGTCGATCTCCAGTTCACGGCTCAGATCGGTGCCCGCACCGTCGCCGCCGCGCAACAGCTCGGGCGGCGTCGAGGAGACCAGCAGCCGGGTGGAGGGGCCGTAGCGGGTGTCCAGCTTCTGCCCCGCGGGCGCCTGGAAGACCACATCGAGCCGGAGCGCGCCCGGGGCGACATCCGTCGCCGCCCGCTGGGTGCGGTGGGCGACGGCCTCGACACGCACCGCCTCCTCGGGCAGCCGCAGGCGGGTCAGCCGGTGCCGCGCCGACTCCACGACCACGATGTCGTCCCCGACCAGGACGGCCCCGCTGGGCTCCCGCAGGTCGGTGGCGAGCGTGGTCACCTCACCCGTCGACGGGTCGAAGCGGCGCAGCGCGTGGTTGTACGTGTCGCTGACGGCGACCGATCCGTCGGGCAGCGCGGTCACTCCCAACGGATGCTGGAGCAGGGCCTGGTGGGCCTCGCCGTCCCGGTGCCCGAAGTCGAACAACCCGGTCCCGACGGCCGTGTGCACCACGAGGTCACGGTCGATCCAGCGCACCGCCGAGGTCTCCGAGTCGGCGATCCACAGCCGCTCCCCGTCGGCCGCGAGCCCGGAAGGCTGCGCGAACCACGCCTCGGCGGCGGGCCCGTCGACCAGTCCCTCGTTCGTCGTCCCGGCCGCGACCTGCACGGTCCCGTCCTGCGGGTCGTACGTCCACAGCTGGTGCACCCCCGCCATGGCGATCCACAGCTTGCCGCCCCACCAGGCCACGTCCCACGGCGACGACAGCGCCACCTCCAGCGCGGGCCCGGACGTCGGCGATCCCTGCCACCACTGCTTCCCGGTCCCGGCCAGCAGCTCGATCGCGCCGGATTCCGGGTCGTACGCCCGGATCGCGTGGTTGACGGTGTCGGCGACGGCGACGCGCCCGTCGGGCAGGAGCGCGAGGCCCTGAGGCTCGTTGAACTCCCCGTCTCCGATCCGCCGCACCACGCTCTCCCCGTCGGCCGCGAGCTCCACGAGCTGATGCCGGGTCGAGTCGGAGACGAGGAAGTTCCCGGAGGGCAGCACGAGCGCCTTCCCGGGGAACCGAAGATCGGTGGCGACAGGCTCGGGCGCCACATACGGTCCGTCCCCGCGCCGCAGCGTCCCCTTGGCGGCGTGCTCGGCCTCGAGCTCCTCCACGAGTTTCTCGATGGCGTGCGCATGCCCTTCGCCCGCGTGCTGCGCGACGACGTACCCCTCGGGGTCGATCACGACGAGCGTGGGCCACGCCCGGACGGCGTACTGCTTCCAGGTGGCGAGCTCGGGGTCGTCGAGCACGGGATGGTGCACCTGGTAGCGCTCGACCGCGTCGACGACGGCCTGGTGGTCGGCCTCGTGCACGAACTTGGGCGAGTGGACCCCGATGATCACCACGGTGTCGCGATGCTTCTCCTCGAGCTCACGGAGCTCGTCCAGGACATGCAGACAATTCACACAGCAGAATGTCCAGAAATCGATGACAACGCACTTACCTCGCAGGTCGGTCAGGGTGAGCTCTTTGCCGCCGGTGTTGAGCCAACCGCCCTTGCCGATCAGCTCGGGGGCACGGACACGGGCACGGCGGGGGGCGGGCGCGGGGGTGGGCGCCGAGGCGGCATCGTTCATGCTTCAAGCTTGCCATCCGGGTATGAACGACGGATCACGCACGTACGGCAAGGCCTACGACAGGGGAGCGACGGTTGGCCGGGGACGGGAGCGAGACGACTGCCGGTGAGACGGCGCTGCCGGTGCAGGGGTTCATGGCGCTGCCTGAGCGTCCGGAGGACCGCCGGGAGGCGCTCTACAGGTGCCTGGCGGACGTCGTCCGGGTCCTCGGGCTCGAAGTCGCTCCGGAGCCGGATCCCGGCGATCGGCGAACCTGGGAGCACCTCGCCCGGGCGGCACTGCGCGACGCCTGCCGCCAAGGACTGAACCTTTCCGAGGAGTCCTTCGACGTGCTGGTCAAGGCGGCCGTCCACGATCCCGATCCGAGCTTCAACCGTCAGTTCGTCGAGCCGTCCCTGAACGCGTTCGGGCACAACCGCGTGCAATCCGCGCTGCTCGGGTACCTGCGGACGGGCACGGACCGTGAGCGTGCGGGCGCAGCACGGGCCTGGTACTGGTCGGCCATGCCCCTGCGGATGCCCCTCGTTCGGGCGGAGAACCCCGGTGCCGCCGACCGGGCGGAGCCCGATGACGGCTCGGCCGTGGTGACCGAGTGGCGCGAGGCCGCTCTGCGCGAGTTCGTGAGCAACGAGGACCTGGACGTCCGGCGCTGCATCCTTCCCGGACTGTCGCTCCATAAGCCGTCCTACCCGCCGGAGCTGCACGACCTGGTGGACACGGCGGTGGCGATCGCCCGGTCCCATCCGGACGAGTACATCCGCCACCGCGTGGAACACCAGGTCGGCGACTGAACCCCGCTACGGGGGCGTTCGCCGTGGTGTTCAGGTCAGGCCCCACGATGCTTCCTCGCAGGTCAGCGAGGGCGTACTGCCGGTCACCGGTGTGCAGTCGGCCTCCCTCGCAGATCAGCTCGGGGCGCCCGAACGCGTGCACGTGCAGCCGTACCCCCGTCCGACCGCACCGGCGGGGGCACACATTCCGCCATGAGATATCTGGTGCGCGACAAGCTCCTCGCCCTCGGCGACGACTACTGGATCGAGGACGAGCACGGCCGTCACGCCTTCCTCGTCGACGGCAAAGCGCTGCGTCTGCGCGACACCCTGGAGCTCAAGGATCCGTCCGGGTACGTGCTGATCACCCTGCGCCAGAAGCTGCTCGGCCTGCGCGGCGCGATGACGATCGAGCGGGACGGCTCGCCGCTCGCCACCGTCCGCCGCAAGCGGCTGTCACTGCTGCGCAACCACTACCGGGTGACCCTCGCCGAGGGCACCGAGCTCGATGTCAGCGGGAAGATCCTGGACCGGGAGTTCGCCGTCGAGTACGACGGCGAACTGCTCGCGCACATCTCGCGCCGATGGCTGCGGGTGCGGGAGACGTACGGCGTGGATGTCGTACGGGAGGACGCGGACGCGGCGCTGCTGATCGCGGTCGCGGTGTGCGTGATCCGGATGGCGGAGAGGGAGCGGGCGCAGGAGTGAGCAGGCGGTACCTGCCGCGCCGGGGCGCGGTGGTGTCCAGGGACAGTGCCGACAGCTGCGCCGGGACGGATACGTCCGGGGGACGGACTCAGCGCAGGATGTCCGGGGCCGGCAGGCCCAGGCGGCGGTCCTCCAGGGCCGGGAACAGCCGCCGGGCGGTGGCGGGCCTCGACACGTCGAGGTCCACCGTCAGCACCTCCTCGTCCGGACCCGCCTCGGCCAGGATCTCGCCCCATGGGTCGACGACGACGCTGTGGCCTGCCTGTTCGACGCCGGCATGGGTGCCCGCGGTGCCGCAGGCAAGGACGTACGCCTGATTCTCGACGGCGCGGGCGCGGGCCAGCAGGGTCCAGTGCTCGCGTCGGCGGGCGGGCCAGCCGGCCGGGACGACGAAGGCCGTGGCGCCCGCACCCACCAGGCCCCGGAACAGCTCGGGGAAGCGCAGGTCGTAGCAGGTGGCGAGGCCGAGGGTGAGGCCGGGCACCTGTACGGTCACCAGTTCCTCGCCGGCGCCCATCATCACGGCTTCGCCCTTGTCGAAGCCGAAGCGGTGGATCTTGCGGTAGGTGCCCGCCGGTTCGCCGGTGGGGGAGATGACGAGAGCGGTGTTGTAGAGGGTGCCGTCCGGGGCCCGTTCGACGATGGAGCCCGCGTGCAGCCAGACGGCGGCGTCGCTCGCGGCCTTCGCCATCGCTTCGTACGTCGGCCCGCCGGGCTCCTCCGCCTCCTCGGCGAACTGCTGGTAGGCGAACGCTCCGACGGGCCACAGCTCGGGCAGGATCACCAGTTCGGCGTCTTGCTGCGCCCGTACCAGTGCCGCCGCGCGCCGCCTTCGCGATTCGACCGATTCGTCCGCGTCTACTGCGATCTGGATGAGTGAGGCGCGCACACTACCACCGTCCTGGCATTCGAGCGGTCAACACAGGCCTACGATCGTCACACGAAAGCACTGCCGGGGTGCCATCTGGCAGCGTACTGTGCACATCCGGGGGCCACCCCCGGACCCCCACAGCGCCCTGGGTGCCCACCCACCGTCCAGTAATGCCCGCGTACGACCGCCGAGGGGTCCCGTGACCGTCCATCCCAGCCTCCAGACCTACGCCGACGCATGGACCCACGCAGTCGAGTCGATAGCCGAGTTGGTACACCCACTCGTCGAGGGTGAGTGGAATCGTGCCACGCCGTGCCCGGGCTGGTCGGTGCGCGACATCGTGTCGCACGTCATCGGCATGGAGTGCGAGATGCTCGGCGACCCGCGGCCGATCCACACGCTGCCCCGCGATCTTTACCACGTGCAGAGCGAGTTCGCCCGGTACATGGAGATGCAGGTCGATGTGCGCCGGCACCACACCGCGCCCGAGATGACCTCCGAGCTCGAGTACACGATGATCCGCCGGGCCCGCCAGCTGCGCAACGAGAACCGCGCCCCCGACGCCAAGGTGCGCGCTCCGCTCGGAGCCGAGCAGACCCTGGAAGTCGCCATGCGGATGCGGGCGTTCGACACCTGGGTGCACGAGCAGGATCTTCGTGCCGCGCTGGGGCAGCCGGGCAACCTCGACTCCCCCGGTGCGTACATCACCCGTGACTGCCTGCTGGAGGCCCTGCCGAAGGTGGTGGCCAAGGACGCGGGCGCGCCCGCGCAGTCGGCCGTCGTCTTCGATGTGCACGGGCCGGTGGAGTTCCTGCGGACCGTACGGGTGGACGCCGACGGACGAGGCACGATCGACGGTGCGCCCTCGCTGGGCCCGCTGGTGACCCTGAGTCTGGACTGGGAGACCTACGTCCGGCTGGCGTGCGGTCGGGTACGGGCCGCCGCGGTGGCGGACCGGATCAAGGTGGACGGTGACCAGGAGGTCGCCGCGGCGATCCTGCGCGAGTTCACGGTGACGCCGTAGGACGGTCGCACGCTCCGGCGCCGGGCCGCCCGGCGCCGTCGGGTCACACCGGGACGTGTACCGCCTCGACGCGGCTCGCCACCAGGCGTTCCCTCTCGCGACGGGCCGAGCGTGCCCGCAGCCGCAGGATCTGGGCGGTCCCGAGCGCCTGGAGCACGAACACGCACGAGAACGCGATCCGGTAGCTGCCGCCGGTGGCGTCCAGCAGCACGCCCACGGCGAGCAGCGTGGTCATCGAGGCGACGAAGCCACCCATGTTGACGATCCCGGAGGCCGTGCCCTGACGTTCCGGCGGATTGGCCGGACGGGCGAAGTCGAAACCGATCATGGATGCCGGCCCGCAGGCCCCGAGCACCGTGCAGAGCGTGATGAGCAGCCACATCGGCGCCCGGTCGCCGGGATGGACGAGCGTGGCCGCCCACAGGACCGCCGTCGCCGCGACCGTACCGAGCGCGAGCGGGGCGCGGGCGGCGTGGTGGCGGGCGATGACCTGCCCGTACACCAGGCCGACCACCATGTTGGAGGCCACCACCAGCGTCAGCAGCAGGCCCGCGGTCTCCCGCGAGAGCCGCTGTGCCTCGACGAGGAACGGCATTCCCCACAGCAGCAGGAACACCATGCCGGGGAACTGTGTGGTGAAGTGCACCCACATGCCGAGCCGGGTGCCCGGCTCCCGCCAGGACCGGGCGATCTGCCTGCGTACGAACCCGGATGCGGCATGGTGCGCGGGCGGGGGCTCATGGCCCTCGGGGTGGTCCTTGAGGAACAGCAGGAGCAGGACGAGGACGAGCACACCGGCCGCCGCGCTGCCCGCGAAGGTGGCGGTCCAGCCCATGCCGTGCAGCATCCGCGCGATGACGAGGGTGGAGACCAGGTTTCCCGCCATGCCGAAGAGCGCGGCGACCTGGGCGATGAGCGGCCCGCGGCGGGCGGGGAACCATCGCGAGCCGAGCCGCAGCACGCTGATGAACGTCATCGCGTCGCCGCAGCCGAGCAGGGCACGCGCGGCGAGTGCCGTGCCGTACGAGGGGGAGAGCGCGAAGCCCAGCTGGCCGGCGGTGAACAGCACCACGCCGATGGTGAGGACCTTCTTGGTGCCCAGCCGGTCGACCATCAGGCCGACGGGTATCTGCATTCCCGCGTAGACGAGCAGCTGGAGGATGGAGAACGTGGACAGCGCGGAGGCGTTGACGTCGAAGCGGTCGGCGGCGTCGAGGCCCGCGACGCCCAGGGACGTACGGAAGATGACGGCGACGAAGTAGACGGCGACGCCGATGCCCCAGACGGCGGCGGCGCGGCGGCCCCCGGGCGGATCGCCGGGCAGGGCGGTCTCCGCGGCTGCCGCGCTCACCGTGCCTCACCCCGGACCAGCACGTTGACCCAGCTCAGATGGCGGTGCACACAGGCAGCCGCGCCTTCGGCGTCGCCCGCCTTGAGCCGTTCCAGGATCTCGGCGTGCTCGGTGATGTTCTTGGCGATCCGGTCGGGCTGCGACTGCATGACCGCGACGCCCATCCGCAGCTGGCGGTCACGCAGTTGGTCGTAGAGCCTGGAGAGGATCTCGTTGCCGGCGTACCGGACGATCTCGGCGTGGAAGCAGCGGTCGGTCACGGCGACGGTGGCCAGATCTCCGGCGACGGCGTGCCGCTTCTGCTCCTCGAGCAGCTCCTCGAGCCGGGTGAGCAGCGCGGCGGGAGCGGGCACGGCCTTGCGTACGGCAAACTCCTCGACCAGCAGGCGGGTTTCGACGACATCCGCGATCTCCTGGGCGGAGACGGCGAGGACGAGGGCGCCCTTCTTGGGGTAGAGCTTGATCAGCCCTTCGACCTCGAGCTTGAGGAGGGCTTCGCGCACGGGAGTACGGGACACGCCCACTGCGTCGGCGAGTTCGCCTTCGGTGAGGAGAGTGCCGCCCTGGTAGCGCCGGTCGAGTACGGCCTGCTTGATGTGCATGTAGACGCGGTCGGCGGCTGGGGGCTGTTTCACGGACGCGGACTCCATCGCGGCAGGCATGCGCACAGCTTAGATACAACACAGGTGCAACAGAAGTTCCGTCCGAATCGCGAAACGCGTACATCCCTTGGGCGGTCTCATGAGTCTCTTTACCGAGCGGCGCTCTCATGTGTCCGCAAAACAGGGGCAATTCAGGACTTTCGGCTTATCGGAGCATTCAACTTGAAAACAGGCATCAAGGGCATGCGTCGCACGGTCACCGTGACCCTCACCGCCGGCGCGCTCCTCGCGGGCGGCGCGTTCGCCGGCCAGGCACAGGCCGTCACGCCGCCGACCCCCACGATCGCCGCCCAGGGCGGGTACGTGATGAACAACGGCACCGGGACGACCCTCTTCAAGAAGGCCGCCGACACCCGCCGCTCCACCGGGTCCACCACCAAGATCATGACCGCGAAGGTGGTTCTGGCGCAGCCGAACCTCAACCTGGACGCCAAGGTCACGATCCAAATGGCCTACAGCGACTACATCGTCTCCAAGAACGCCTCGTCGGCCCGTCTGATCGTCGGCGACAAGGTCACCGTCCGCCAGCTGCTCTACGGCCTGATGCTGCCGTCCGGCTGCGACGCCGCGTACGCGCTCGCCGACAAGTTCGGCACCGGCACCACGCGCGCCGCCCGGGTGAAGTCGTTCATCGGCAAGATGAACAAGGCCGCCGCCGACCTCGGCCTGCAGAACACGCACTTCGACTCGTTCGACGGAATAGGGAACGGTGCGAACTACTCGACGCCGCGCGACCTGACGAAGATCGCCAGCAGCGCGATGAAGAACTCCACGTTCCGCACGATCGTGAAGACGAAGTCGTACACGGCCAAGACCGTCACGAAGACCGGCGGCACCCGCACCATGGGGACGTGGACCAACACGAACACGCTGCTGGGCACCTACAGCGGCGCGATCGGCGTGAAGACCGGCTCCGGCCCCGAGGCCAAGTACTGCCTGGTCTTCGCCGCGACCCGCAACAGCAAGACGGTCATCGGCACCGTCCTCGCCTCCACGTCCGCGACCCAGCGCGCCACGGACGCGAAGAAGCTCATGGACTACGGCTTCGCGAAGTAGTCCTTCGAGGCGTACGCCTCGGGGCCGGCCCCCGAGTCCGGACGAAGAGGGCCCGTCGCACGGTGCGACGGGCCCTCGCCTTTCCCGCCACTGCGCCCAGGTGACCGGCGGCCTCGGGGGCTCAGCGCCGCAGCGCCTCCACCGGCTCGATACGGGAGGCGCGCCACGCCGGGTAGAGCCCGGCCATCACGCCCGTGAGCAGACCGATCGCCGGGGCGGCCGCCACGGTTGCCGGATGGACGACAGGCGTCCACTCCCGTACGAAGGACACGGCGACCACCGTGATCGTGCCGAGCGAGGTGCCGACCAGGCCGCCGAGCAGGCCGAGCGCACCAGACTCCGCGAGGAACTGGGCGGTGATGTGACGGCCCCGGGCACCGAGGGAACGGCGCAGGCCGATCTCGCCGGTGCGTTCCAGGACGGCCACGAGCGTGGTGTTGGCGATACCGACCGCGCCGATGACGAGACAGATTCCGGCGAGCAGCAGGAAGAGCTGGTCGAGGTCGGAGGAGACGCTGGAGCGCAGCTGCTTCGGGTCGGGCGGCGGCACGGCCTTGAACCGGTCCGCATGGGCGGGGTCCAGGGCGAGCGGTGCCTCGCGGGCGATCTGCCGGGCGGCGCCGAGCTCGGTGGAGACGATCATGCGGGCGCGCTCCTCGCCCGGCGGACCCCAGATCGCCTTGGCGGCCTTGGCCGGGATGATCACGGAGAGCAGCAGATCGGGCTTGCGGTCGACGTCGGAGACGATGCCGATGACGGTGAACGGCTGCCCGCCGATGAACACCGCGGGCTGTGTCTCCAGGCTGGTGACACCCAGTCGTGCGGCCATGGCGCTGCCGATGACGGCGACCTGCTCCCGGCGGTCGTCGTGGAAGCGGTCGAAGGTACGGCCCTGGCCGAGCGTCGGCCCGGCGGCGGCGAGAACGCCGGGCGACGCGGCGACGACCTTGACGTTCTCCCCGGCTCCGGTGTCGCCGACGGGCGCGGCCCGCACGGTCTCGTCCCCGGGGAGGGGGACCGTCCAGTAGACCCCGGCGTGCCGGGCGCCGTCCAGCGCTTCGATGCGGGCGTCGGCGTCGTCGGGGAAGGAGAGGGGAACCAGGTCGGGCCGTGCACCGCCGGTGTCCTCGACGGCCACCTCGGTCGCGGTCAGCGCGTTGAAGCGGGCGTCGATCTGGGACGAGGTGGTCGCCGTGAGCCCGAGCACGGCGACGAACGTGCCCACTCCGAGGACGGTGCCGAGCGCGGTGAGTGCCGAGCGCGCCGGGCGCTGGAGCATGCCGGCGGCGGCTTCCTGGAGCAGATCGCGGACGTTCACCGGGCTCCCGCCACGGCGCTGCGGCCGAGGTCCTCGCTGAGCACGCCGTCGCGGATGCGTACGGTGCGGGCTCCCCGGGAGGCGACCGCCGGATCGTGGGTGATGACGACGATCGTCATCCCGTCCGCATGCAGCTCGTCGAGCAACTCCAGGATCGAGGCGGCGGTGGCGGTGTCGAGGTTTCCGGTCGGCTCGTCGCACAGCAGCAAGGAGGGCCGGGAGACCAGGGCCCGGGCGATGGCGACGCGCTGGCGCTCGCCGCCGGACAGCCGGGTGGGCAGGGAGTGGACGCGGTGGCCGAGTCCTACCCGTTCCAGCACGGTGGTGGCCCGCTTCCGGCGCTCGGCGCGCGGCACGGTGTTGTTGTAGACCATCGCGAGCAGGACGTTGTCCAGCGCCGAGCGCAGCGGCAGCAGGTGGAACGACTGGAACACGAACCCGATCCGGCTGCCGCGCAGGGCGGTTCGGGGCCCCTCCTTGAGCGCGCCGGTGTCGATGCCGTCCAGGAGGTACGTACCGGCGGTGGGCTTGTCCAGCAGTCCCGCGATGTTGAGGAACGTGGACTTCCCGGAGCCGGAGGGCCCGACGACGGTCACGTACTCACCGGCTCCGATCGTCAGCTCGGCCGCCCTCAGTGCGTGGACGGGCGGCGGCCCGGGGTAGGTGAGGGCGACGCCGCGGAGCTCTATGACGGGCGCGTCCGCAGCGGGGAAGGCCTGCGCCGGGACGGACCCGTCCGGCGCCCCGGCCCGTTCAGCGTCCGTGGCGCCGTTCCCGGGAAGACATTCCGCCGGGGCGGAGGGGGTCCCGGCCGGGCCGGCACCGCCCCCACGGGCATCACCCGCATCGCCGGACACCACTCCGGCCGGACGCCCGCCCACCGCACCGGCACCGCCCCCACGGGCATCACCCGCATCGCCGGACACCACTCCGGCCGGACGCCCGCCCACCGCACCGCCCACCGCGCCGGCCAACGGCCCATCAGCCTGGCCCCGCGCGACCCCGCTTCCGCCCGGCGACGCATCGTGCGGACCGGTCACACCGCCGTGCCCCGCCGGGGCGGACACGGTCCCGGTGGGACCGGCCGGACGAGCGTCCGACGGGTCCGGCCCGGTCACGGCGCGCCGGCCTTCGTCTCGCCCACCACGACCCGGTCGCCCTCGGACAGACGTCCGCCGCGCACCGGCTGCACCTCCACGAAGCCGTCGCCCGAGATCCCCACGCGTACCTCGACCCGGCGGCGGGTGTCGCCGTTCTTCCCGGGTCCAGCGACCATCACCGTCGTACGGGAGTCCGCGCCCGCGAAGACCGCGGACACCGGGACCACCAGCACCTTGCCGTCGGAGGACGCGGCCTGGACCGTCAGCCGTACGTCCTGGCCTGCGAGTTCGGGCGGCAGCGGCTTGTCCGGGGTCACATGCATGGTGAAACCGGGCAGCCCGCCGTTCTCCGGCTGTGTCTGCCCCTCCTGCTCGGCGCCCGAGGCGCCCGAGGCGCCCGGAGCGGCCGGAGCCGCGATGCCTTCGGTGACCGGGCCGACCCTGCCCACCGCCTCCGTGCCGGTGAGCTCGGAGTGAATCAGCACCTTCAGACCGGCTCGGACCAGGCCCTTCTCGTGCGGGGCGAGGTTCCCCTCGACAACGAGCCGCCCGGCGGAGACAGTCATCACCTCGGCGCCCGCCTCGCCGCCGAGCCGTACCCCCAGGCTGTCCACCCGCGCCGGGAAGCTCTCCAGATAGACGACCTCGCCGACGGGGAGCATCGGTCCGCTCCGGGCCTCGATGGCCGCCAACTCCGCCCGTGCCGCCGCGTAGTCCTCGGACGCCCGGGTCCTGGCGATGCCTGGCTCGGCGTCCTGCCAGGCACGCCGGGCCGCGGTCACGGTGGCCTGCGCGGCCTTGGTGCTCTCCTCGGCGTCGGGCTGGGCGGGCTGCGGTTCGTAACCGAGTGCCCGGTAGAGCGCGTTGAGCGCCGCCTTGGTCCCCGTGCCATAGCGGCCGGGCGCGTCCGTGCCGGTGCCGTGGCCGAGTGCGGACAGCGCCCGCTGCAGCTGGACGACGTCGTCGCCTTCCGCTCCGGGTTTCAGGTCGCGGTACGCCGGGATCCTGCCCTTCAGCGCGAAGACCGGCCGCCCGGAGATCTCCACGAGCAACTGGCCGCCCTTGAACGTCTTCCCGGCCTTGAGGGGCAGCTTGGTGACGACGGGTTTCGCGGCCCCGCCCTCGCCCCCGCCGCCGACGACGGGCGCCACGGTCAGGGTCTGGCCGGCCACGACCGTGCCGCGTACCACCAGGGAGTCCGTGAGCACCCGGCGCTCGACCGGCGCGGTGAGCACGTCGGCCGGCGGCGGGCCCGCGTCCGCCGCGGCCTGGGCCGGTGACTTGATGCCGGTGGAGGCGAGCACTGCGGCAGCAGTGAGCAGCACGGCAGCGCCGGCCACGCCGAGAAGCAGCCGCCGGCGCCTTCGGTGTCCCTCGCTCCTGTTGCTGTCGCTGCTCGTGCCGCTCTCGCTCATCGGTCCCTCACCAGCTCTGCTCAGTGGGCGGCCTGGTATCCCCTGTGGTCGATCGCCCCGACGATCTTGTCGGCGTCGGAGACCAGGGCGTGGTCGGTGGTGTGCAGGACCGCCCCGAGGTACATCCCGGAGTGAACCCAGCGAGCCACCGTCACGGCGCCCGGGTCCGGGCAGTCCAGCCGCCACGTCCGCGCGGTGAGCACTTCGTCGGCCCTGCTGGTGAGGTCCTGGTGCCGCGGGGCGGTGGCCGGCTCGCAGGTGGGGGTGGCCGCGTCCTGCCAGGCCGTCGTATCGGTGAGCTGCCGTGCGTCGTACATGTCGTAGGACTGCGGGTGCATGACATAGATCCGCAGCAGTTCGGGTGCGGCGCAGCCCGCCTGCTTCGCAGTGGTACGGGTGAGGCAGAGCGTACGGTTCGGGCCTGCGGAGGCGCGCCAGCCCTCGGGGACGGTGACGACGAGCCCCTGCACCTCGACCCGCTTGCCGCTGAGCTTCACGGGTGGCGGCTGCGCCGGCAGGTCGGTGTGGTCCGACGGCCGTACGAAGCGGTCCTCGCCGGTCCCGCGCGGGTCGGTCACCGGCTTCGACGGCTTCGGGCTCGCGGACGGGGCCGGGGAGCCCTTAGCCGCGTCCTTGCCCGACCCGCCGGTCCCGCCTGCCCCGTCGGTCGAGCAGCCGGCCAGGGCCAGTACGAGTGCGGCCCCGACCAGGGCCCTGGTGGCGTCAGTTCTCATCGGCCAGCACCTTGGCGGCGTTGCGCGACTCGTTGCGGTACTGCTCGCGTGTCGCCTGGACCGCCTCCCCGTGCTTCTCCAGCACCTCGTTCTGGTAGGCGCTCTCCACCTGGAACCAGACGGTGGCCAGCCGGGTCTCCTGCTTGCACCGCACGTCGGCCTCTGCCGTGGTCCGTTCCTGGGCGGTGGGCGCCGGGCCCTTCCAGCGGGCGTCCTCATGGACCTCCCAGATGCCCTTGTAGGCGTAACCGGCCTTCTTCATGCACGACACCCAGGCATGGGACACCTTGCGCACCCGACTGTCGTTCTCCGTGCGCTTGAACGCCTCTTCGTCCAGCACGTTGACGTCGATCACGGGCTTCTTCGACGCCCCTTGACCGAGCTTTCGGCGCGCCTCGCCGAAGCAGCCGCCTTCGGGTATGCCGCCCGCCTTCGGCTGCGCCGTCCGCTTGGCGCCGCCACCGATGTCTCCCGATTCGCCGAACAGCAGCAGGCTGTACTGCTCGTCGGAGATCCCCTTCGGACGCCGGCTTTCGTCCGCCGAACCGTCGCTGCCCGGCATCCTGTCCGGCATGTGGTTCGGGGACGGGTGGTATCCGTAGATCCGCGCGTCGTCCGCGCTGATCAGGCCGTAACGCCGCCCGTTGGCGTTGAACTTCGACGGCTCGTCGGTGATCTTCGCCGGTGGGATCGTGTAGCCGAAACGCTTGGCGCAGGACCGCATGAGCACGTCCTCCGCGCGCAGCACGTCCCGGTCCGAGATGGACGCGTTGTGGAACTCGTCGAGCGGCAACTTGATGTCGCTGCCCGTCCGCACGGTCAGTGCGGTGTCGAGCGGCGGCTCCTTGCCGCCCTGCCCCTTGGATTCCGGGCCGCCCGTGGCGGAGCAGCCGGTGGCGAGGAGCAGGGCGCCCAGGAGCGCGATGGTGCGTCTGTTCACGCGGATACGACCTCGACCGTCAAAAGGATCAGATAAAGGCGTGCGAATTGGCCCTGTTGTCAAGGCTGTTGCCGAAGACATTCACCTTGCCGCCCTTGGGGACGGTGTAGTGACGGCCACCCCAGCCCGAGTTGTAGTAGACGCGCACCACCTTGCCGGTGTCCCGGTTCCAGGCGCCCGTTGCATTCATGACCGATCCGTCCGTGCCGTTGTACAGCGGGTACTTTTCGGTCGGGCTGTTCTTCCAGACGTAGAGCAGGTCCGTCCACTGCGGACGGGTGTAGAAGGTGTCGCGGTGCCAACCGTTGTACGTCGACAGGTTCGTGCTGCCCGAGTGCGAGAAGAAGCAGACCTCGCCCGCATCGCAGTATCCGTCGCCCTCGCTCGCGGCCGATGCCTGACCGGCACCGCCGACCACCGTCGCCGCCGCCATCAGGGCCGTCGCGGCCATGGCAGTGAGCTGTTTGCGCATGATTACCCCCCGTAGTGATCTTGGCGACTCTCGAGGCTATCCGCTGGCACCGAAGCGTTCAACTGCCTAAATTGACAGGGCACTTCAGGGGACGGGGGGGCTGAATGACAGCAATCCAGGGTGCCGTCATGGGCGCAATCCAGCGGCTTCCACGACTGTCCGCTCGTGAGCACGACGTACTCGTCGCTCTCCGGGACGCGGTTGACGATGCGACTGCCGCAGCGGAATTGAAGGTCAAAGAGCGGACCGTTAAATTCCATGTCGCCAATATGCGCGCGAAACTGGGGGACATCAGCCGCACACAGCTGTGCGCGGTCGCCGCACTGCACCAGTTACTGAGGTGCGCTTCCTGCCCGGTCCCGCCTGCCTGAGAGACGGGCGGCGCGAGGGCGGTACGGCCGGCTGCTGACTGGCAGGCAGGCAGGCAGGCAGGCAGGCAGGCAGGAACGCGAACGCCCGGCCGGAAGAACCCGGCCGGGCGTTTCACGTGAAACAGGACATCAGGCCCAGGTGATGAGCCGCTTCGGCTGCTCCAGGATCGCCGCGACATCCGCAAGGACCTTGGAGCCCAGCTCGCCGTCGACCAGACGATGGTCGAAGGAGAGCGCCAGTGTGGTGACCTGACGGGGCTTGACCTTGCCCTTGTGGACCCAGGGCTGGAGCTTGATCGCACCGACCGCGAGGATCGCGGATTCACCGGGGTTGAGGATCGGCGTACCGGTGTCGACACCGAAGACGCCGACGTTGGTGATGGTCACCGTGCCGCCCTGCATCGCCGCCGGGGTGGTCTTGCCCTCGCGGGCCGTGGCGACCAGTTCGCCCAGCGACTGCGCCAGTTCGGGCAGGGTCTTCTCGTGCGCGTCCTTGATGTTCGGCACGATCAGACCGCGCGGCGTGGCCGCCGCGATGCCCAGGTTGACGTAGTGCTTCTGCACGATCTCCTGGTTGGCCTCGTCCCAGGAGGCGTTGACCCCGGGGTTCCGCTTGATCGCGACCAGCAGTGCCTTGGCGATCAGCAGCAGCGGATTGACCCGCAGCCCCGCCATGTCCTTGTCGGCCTTGAGCTCCTCGACAAGCTTCATCGTCCGGGTCACGTCGAGCGTGATGAACTCCGTGACATGCGGCGCGGTGAAGGCGCTGCCGACCATCGCGGCGGCAGTCACCTTCCGTACGCCCTTGATCGGGACACGGGTCTCGCGCAGACCGGCGACGGGTGCCCCGGCCGCCTCCGCCCCTGCCAGAGCCGGCTCCGGCGCGGGCATGGCCACGGGCGCGACGACCGGCGCCGCGGCCGGAGCGGGTGCGGCCGCCGCGTGCACGTCCTCGCGGGTGATGACGCCGTCCGGGCCGGTCGGGGTGATCTGCGCCAGATCGACACCGAGGTCCTTGGCGAGCTTGCGCACCGGCGGCTTCGCCAGCGGGCGCGGACCTGCCGGGGCGGTGGTCCCGTGGCCGTTCATCTCCGCCTGGATGGCGGCGGCAGCGGCCTGCTCCGGGACGCCGGCCGCAGCCTTGCGGGGGCGGCGCTTGGTGGAGCTCTCCGCGACGCCGTAGCCGACGAGCACGGGCTGGCGGCCCTGCGGCTGAGCCTTCTCCTCCGGCTCGGCGGCCGCGAGCGAGGGCTCGGTGGCCGCCGGCGGCGGCTCCTCGACGGGACCCGACCCCGGCGCCACGTCGATCGTGATGATCGACGTGCCGACGTCGACGGTCGTGCCCTCCTCGAAGCGCAGCTCGTGCACCACACCGTCGTACGGAATCGGCAGCTCGACGGCCGCCTTCGCCGTCTCGACCTCGCACACGACCTGGCCGTCGGTGACGGCGTCGCCGGGCTGGACGTACCACTTGAGGATCTCGGCCTCGGTGAGCCCCTCGCCCACGTCGGGCATCTTGAACTCGCGGAAGCGGAGTGAAGTGTCTGCAGTCATGGTCACGGCACTCCTCAGTACGCGAGCGAGCGGTCGACGGCGTCGAGTACCCGGTCCAGACCCGGAAGGTACTCCTCCTCGACCCGGGCCGGCGGATACGGGGCATGGAAGCCGCCGACACGCAGAACCGGGGCCTCCAGGTGGTAGAAGCACCGCTCGGTGATACGAGCGGCGATCTCCGCACCGGAGCCGTAGAAGACCGGCGCCTCGTGGACGACGACCAGCCTGCCGGTCTTCTCGACCGAGGCCTGGATGGTGTCGAAGTCGATCGGGGACATCGAGCGCAGGTCGAGGACCTCCACCGACTTGCCCTCCTCGGCCGCCGCGGCGGCCGCCTCCACGCAGACCTTCACCATCGGGCCGTAGGCGGCGAGGGTGAGGTCGGCGCCCTCACGGGCGACGCGGGCCTTGTGCAGCGGGCCGGGGATCGCGTCTACATCGACCTCACCCTTGTCCCAGTAGCGGCGCTTCGGCTCGAAGAAGATCACCGGGTCGTCGCTCTGGATGGCTTGCTGGAGCATCCAGTACGCGTCGGAGGAGTTCGAGGGCGAGACCACCTTGAGGCCCGGGACATGTGCGAAGAGCGCCTCGGGGGACTCGCTGTGGTGCTCGACCGCACCGATTCCGCCGCCGTAGGGGATCCGGACGACGACAGGCAGCTTGATCTTGCCGAGAGCACGCGCGTGCATCTTTGCGAGCTGCGTGACGATCTGGTCGTAGGCAGGGAAGACGAACCCGTCGAACTGGATCTCCACCACCGGACGGTAGCCGCGCAGCGCGAGACCGATCGCGGTGCCGACGATGCCGGACTCGGCGAGCGGGGTGTCGATGACCCGGTCCTCGCCGAAGTCCTTCTGCAGTCCGTCGGTGATCCGGAAGACGCCGCCGAGCTTGCCGACGTCCTCGCCCATGATCAGAACCTTGGGGTCGGTCTCGAGGGCCTTGCGCAGCGACTCGTTGAGCGCCTTCGCGAGAGGGAGCTTCTGTACAGCCATGACTAGTTGCCCTCCTCGGCGAACGACGCCTGGTAGGCGGCGAACTGGGCGCGCTCCTCGTCGACGAGGGAGTGCCCGTCGGCGTAGACATTGTCGAAGATGGCCATGGGATCCGGGTCGGGCATGGCCCGCACCGCCTCGCGCACCCGCTTGGCGAGCGCGTCGCTCTCCTCGTCCAGCGCGGTGAAGTACGCCTCGTCGGCGTGCCCCTCGTTCTCCAGATACGTACGGAGCCGCAGGATCGGGTCCTTCGCCTCCCACGCCACCCGCTCGTCGTCGTGACGGTACTTCGTGGGGTCGTCCGAGGTGGTGTGCGCACCCATGCGGTACGTGAACGCCTCGACCAGCGTCGGCCCCTCGCCACGGCGGGCCCGCTCCAGCGCGGACCGGGTCACGGCCAGGCAGGCGAGCACGTCATTGCCGTCGACGCGGACGCCGGGGAAGCCGAAGCCCTGCGCGCGCTGGTACAGCGGGACGCGGGTCTGCCTCTCGGTCGGCTCGGAGATCGCCCACTGGTTGTTCTGGCAGAAGAACACCACCGGGGCGTTGTAGACCGCGGCGAACGTGAACGACTCGGCGACGTCGCCCTGGCTGGACGCGCCGTCGCCGAAGTACGCGATCACGGCCGAGTCGGCGCCGTCCTTGGCCACGCCCATCGCGTAGCCCGTCGCATGCAGCGTCTGCGAGCCGATGACGATCGTGTACAGGTGGAAGTTGTTGCTGTTCGGGTCCCAGCCGCCGTGATTCACTCCGCGGAACATGCCGAGCAGATTGGTCGGGTCGACACCGCGGCACCAGGCGACGCCGTGCTCCCGGTAGGTCGGGAAGACGTAGTCGTCGTCGCGCAGGGCGCGTCCCGAGCCGATCTGGGCGGCCTCCTGACCCAGCAGTGAAGCCCACAGTCCCAGCTCGCCCTGGCGCTGCAGGGCGGTCGCCTCCGCGTCGAAGCGGCGCGTGAGGACCATGTCCCGGTACAGGCCGCGCAGCTCGTCGGGGGTCAGATCGATGTCGTACTCGGGGTGCTGGACGCGCTCACCCTCGGGCGTCAGCAGCTGTACGAGCTGGGGCTCGGAACTCTGTGTCTTGGCCGCGCTCACGCGCTTGCTGCTGCGTCGCGGCTTGCGCGCGGCAGTGCTCTCCACGGTCACGTGCGTGCTCCTCCGTCGGTCCGGCCCCCGGGTTCGCCGGTGTGGCCTGGTGTCGCCCCCGCCCAAGGCAAGGGGAGGCTCCCGCCTGGATCCAGCCCCGTGCACGGGGTGGGTGCGACTCGGCCGGAATCAGGCGTGACAGGTGCTCCGGCGAGTGCCCTGTCACAGGCACGTTACCCAGTGATTCGCATTACTGCGAAACCCCATTTGACCTGCGATTTTGCTTGGATTTCCAAGTAAATCGAGAAATGTGGGAACACCTGCTGGTCAGGGCACTGGTCGGCCGCACGGGCCGCCGGAACACGGGCACGTTATCCCGGTCACCCCGGACACGGGAAGAGTCAATCTGTGAGACTGCTTTCATACTCGTAAGTAGAAATATCAGTGCTTTCCTCCAGGGCGATCATGAGGTTGTCCGGCCTGGCAGGTACGAACCGCACTCCGCCGAGGGTGGCTCCGAGGTCGTCGGCGAGGCCGGGACGGCCGAAGATGCGCTGGTCAGGTCCCTGCGACCCGCCCCGACGCCGCAGTACTCGATGTGCGGCTGCCGGGCGGCAGCGGCGTCGAGGTATGTCGCGAGGTCCGTTCGCTCAACGGAAACATCAAATGGATCATGCCCGCCCCGTACGCGGACGCCGAGGCACCCTTCGACGCGATCATGGCCGGGGCCTCGGGTCATGCGCTCAAGGCGATCCGCGGGAATGAGCTGCTGACCGCCGTACGCGACGTTGCGGCCGGCACGTCGCTCCTCGCCCGGTGGCGACCCCTTGTGCTGGAGCGGCGGTCGCAGGCGGCGTGTGTGGCCCGGATGCAGAGCCGACCGCAGAGCCGGAGCGGCAGCACCGCTGACGTCACCGATCGACGTACGGCTGCCTGGCGCATGTCACTCGTTCGAGGGCGGGCCGCTCGGAGCAGCCTGGACGGCTCGGGTGCCGTGGTGCCGTGGAACGTGCAGTTCACCGGCGCGCCGAGTAGGTGGAACTCGATCCGGCCTTCCTGTGCATCGAGCCGCAGTCAGTGACCGTGCATGTACTGGACCACCTGGACGAAAGTCCAGCGCATCCGTTTCGACACGCTGCGTGATCTAACATCTGGCGGGTGCCGCGCTCATCTGCTCCTGCCCCACCCGTCGGCGCGCTGTTGCGCCACTACCGCCTCCCCGGCGAGCCGCTCTCCTGCAAGCCCGTCACCCAGGGACTCCTCAACCGCGGCTACCGCCTCGCCACCACCCGCGGGGCGTACTTCCTCAAGCACCATCTTGACGGCGACCACGAGGCCATCTCGCGTCAGCACGACGCGACGAAGCGCCTTCAGGCACTCGGTGTGCCTGTAGCACCGCCCGTCGAGGACGCCGACGGCACCACGGTCGCGGTCATCGGCGGCCGCTGCTACGCCCTGCACCCCTGGATCGACGGCCGCCACCGCAACGGCGCCCAGCTCAGCACCGCCCAGTGCCGGCGCCTGGGTTCCCTCCTCGGCCTGGTGCACACCTGCCTGGCCCGCGTCATGGAACCGGGCCAGGGAGCGCAGGCCGCGTACGAGAGCGCCGACCCACAGGAGACCTTCGCGCTCATCGAGGAGCTGCTGGTGCACTCCCGCACCGTGCGCCCGCGGGACTCCTTCGACACTCTCGCCGAGCACCGGCTGCTCCAGCGCCGCGCTCTGCTGGCGCGGTACGCCGACCGCAGACCGCCGCCGGGCGGCGGCGGTGGCTGGGTGCACGGGGACTTCCACCCGCTGAACCTGCTGTACCGGGGTGCCGAGCCGGCCGCGATCGTCGACTGGGACCGGCTGGGGGTCCAGCCGCGTGCGGAGGAGGCGGTACGGGCCGCGGCGATCTTCTTCGTACAGCCGGCCGGCGAACTGGAGCTGACGAAGGTACGCGCCTACGCGCGGGCGTACCGCCGCGCGGCGGGCGCGGACGCGCGGGAGCTGGCGGCGGCGGTCCACCGGGTGTGGTGGGAGCGGCTCAACGACTTCTGGATACTGCGCTGGCGCTATCAGCTCGACGACCGAAGGGCCGACCCGCAGTTTCCGGCGGTGTCGGCCCTGGCGGTCTGGTGGACGAAGGAGTACGAGGCGGTGCGCGAGGCGTTCGCCGGGTGAGGAGGCGTTCGCCGGGCGGGACGGCCCGCGGGGACGGTCAGCCTTCCCCGCCGGGGGCGCCCGTGTTCCCCTCCGAGGTGCCGGGCTCCGTCGGCTCGTCCGTCGGCTCGTCGGTCGGCTCGTCGGTCGGCGGGTCGGTCGGCTCGTCCGTCGGCTCCGTCGGGTCGGTGGTCGTCGGGTCGTCCGTCGGTGTCGGCGGCGTGCTCTCGGTGTAGGACGGCGTGGGCGTCGGCGTCCACGACGGCAGCTCGGTACCGCCGGTCGAGTCGTCCGGCTCGGTCGGCTCGTCGGTCGGCTCGTCGGTCGGCGTGGGTTCCTCGTCCGTCTGCGTCGGCGTCTGGGAGATCGTCGTGTCGTCCGTGGTTCCGCCGGTGTCGCTCGCCCGGTCCAGCGCGAACGCGATGCCCGCGGCGATCGCGACCACCGCGAGCGCCGCGAACAGCCACACCTTGCTGCGGCCGCCGCCCCTGTTGCCCCCACCCCCGTGATAGCCGCCGTCGTACCCACCGTCGTCGGGGTTCACCGGAGGCAGGAGCGGGCCCTTCGAGGTCTCGCCGTGCACGGGGTGCATCGCGGCGGTCGCCCCCGTCATGCCCATCGCGGGGGTGGGGCCACCGTCGTACATCTCGACCGGGCCGGTGTTCCAGGCACCGGTGTGGCTGCCCTGCTGCTGCAGCATCTGCAGCGCGTACTGCACCAGTCCGCGCATCTCCTCCGCGCTCTGGAACCGGTCGTCCGGGTCCTTGGCGAGCGAGCGCATCACCAGTCCGTCGAGCTCCGGCGGCACGACGTCCGAGACCTCGGACGGCGGGACAGGGATGTCCTGGACGTGCTGGTAGACGACGGAGAGCGGGGTCTCACCGGTGAACGGGGGCCGCAGGGCGAGGAGTTCGTAGAGCAGACAGCCGGTCGCGTACAGGTCGGAGCGGTGGTCGACGGCCTTGCCCAGCGCCTGTTCGGGGGAGAGGTACTGCGGCGTTCCCATGACCATGCCGGTCTGGGTCATCGTCGACTGGGCGCCGTGCAGGGCGCGGGCGATGCCGAAGTCCATCACCTTCACCGCACCGGAGTTGGTGATGATGACGTTGGCGGGCTTGATGTCACGGTGCACGATGCCGTGCTGGTGGGAGTAGGCAAGTGCCTCGAGCACACCGGATACGATGATCAACGCCTGCTCGGGCGGCGGGGCTTCGGCATTGACGAGCAGATCGCGGATGGTGCGGCCCTCGACGAGCTCCATCACGATGTAGGGGACGGTCTGGTTGCCGACCACGTCCTCGCCGGAGTCGTAGACCGCCACCACCGCATGGTGGTTGAGGCCGGCGACCGACTGGGCCTCGCGGGTGAAACGGGCCTTGGACACCGGGTCCTCGGCCAGGTCCGCGCGCAGCAGCTTGACGGCGACGGTACGACCCAGACGTACGTCCTCCGCCGCGAACACCTCGGCCATGCCGCCCCGGCCGAGGCGATGCGTCAGGCGGTAACGGCCGTCGCCGACCAGTCCGCCGATGCCAAAGGCGTCCGCCGAATCCGGCACGCCGCCGCCGTTTGCCTCGGGTTCGGGTGCCATCAGTCCTCGCCGTCGTTTCTGTCCGCGTGCGTGCTGTGCCTGCGGGGTCCGCCATGTCACCGGGCCCTGTGCCACGTCACGCTACAGCCTTCGCGTGGCGGGCCTGTCCCGAGAGAGACCGGCCATCAAACCCGCTGTCCAGCGACCTGCGCAAATTCCATGCGGGTCCTGTAACGCTTCCGAGACGCTTCTTGTGCGTACGGTCACGGAACGGGCACCCCGCTTGACGTGCCGGACCCCTGGGGCAGACTTGCCCCTTGTAATACGGGATCACGGTCGTGTATCGCGGATCATGCGCCGTCGATCACGAATACGTGGATCACGAGCACGCGGTTCACGAACACGCGGATCACGGACGCACGGACACCAGAAACAACGCGAACCGTCGACGGCCGTCGGGCCTTCGCGCCGAGGGGGATGCACAGTCATGAGCCAGGACGGCGCACAGGGCCGCTACGCGGGTGGTTCGGTCGCGGGCGGCCGGTACCAGCTTCGCGACCTGCTCGGCGAGGGCGGTATGGCCTCCGTTTACCTGGCCTATGACTCCGCCCTGGACCGCCAGGTCGCCATCAAGACGCTCCACACCGAACTCGGGCGCGAGCAGTCCTTCCGCGAGCGGTTCCGGCGTGAGGCACAGGCGGTCGCCAAGCTCTCGCACACCAACATCGTGTCGGTCTTCGACACCGGTGAGGACGAGTTGGACGGCGCTCTGATGCCGTACATCGTCATGGAGTACGTGGAAGGGCAGCCCCTCGGGTCGGTGCTGGCCGCGGACATCCAGCAGTACGGCGCGATGCCGGCCGACAAGGCGCTCAAGGTGACGGCCGACGTGCTGGCCGCACTGGAGACCAGCCATGAAATGGGCCTGGTCCACCGGGACATCAAGCCCGGCAACGTGATGATGACCAAGCGCGGCATCGTCAAGGTGATGGACTTCGGCATCGCACGTGCCATGCAGTCCGGTGTGACGTCCATGACGCAGACCGGCATGGTGGTCGGCACCCCGCAGTACCTCTCGCCGGAGCAGGCGCTGGGGCGCGGCGTGGACGCCCGGTCCGACCTGTACTCGGTCGGCATCATGCTCTTCCAGCTGCTGACCGGCCGGCTGCCGTTCGAGGCGGACTCGCCGCTGGCGATCGCGTACGCGCACGTGCAGGAGGAGCCGGTCGCCCCGTCCACGATCAACCGCTCCGTCACCCCCGCGATGGACGCCCTGGTCGCCCGGGCCCTGAAGAAGAACCCGAACGAGCGTTTTCCGAGCGCCGCTGCGATGCGCGACGAGTGCGCGCGGGTCGCGGCGGCCGGGCAGACCGGCGCGCCGGTGATCATCGGCGGTGCGCCGACGAGCAGTGGCGCGGGCGTGGGCTCGGCGGTCTTCCCTCCGCTGGACCAGTCGACCCCGGCGCCGCAGAGCGTGCAGACGCCCTACCAGCCCGGCCCCTACGGCCCGCCGACGCCGGCCCCCACGCCGCACTACGGCTACCCGGGGCCCCCGCAGGCCCCGGCGTACCAGGCGGCGCCTGCGTACCAGACACCCGCTCCGGCGGCCTCCACCCCGCCTCCGTACACGATGGCGCCGCACGCCGCACCGGCCGGCACCGGCGGTGGTGGCGGCAGGCGGAACATGCCGGTGATCGTCGGCGCGATCGCGGTAGCCGTGCTGGCGATCGGCGGCGTGATCACCGCGATCGCGCTGAACAAGGACGATCCGGAGGGTCCGACGGGCGGCGACCCGACGAACTCGGCTTCGCAGCAGGCCGGCTACAAGGGTCCTGAGCGCAATCGGAAGATCGAGTCGACGAAGTGCTCGGAGGCCCGGGAGGGGTACAACGACCCGTCCAAGGTCCAGGCCCCCGACTTCGTCTACAAGGACGTCCTGTCGGTGAAGGAGTGCGCGGCCACCCGGGGATGGAAACTCGACATCAAGGAAGTCCCGCACGCCCAGTGGGGCAAGGACATCGTCGTCTCGCAATTCCCGCTGGCCGACACAGAGGTCTCCGAGGACGAAGCGTCCTTCACCCTTGAGGTCTCCACGGGCTACCCGGAGTAGCCCGAGCCCGTCCGACGGCGGCGGCCCGGCACACGCGCCTTACGCGCGCGTGCCGGGCCGTCGCCGTTGCCACGCCCGAGATGCCGGAAATGTTCCCTCGTGTGACGCTGACTTCACCATCTCGGTGACGGCGACTCAGCTTGGGAGGGGGCCACCCGGTGACTCCAAAGCTCCGCGCTCGGTGCGCGATCACTGCTGTCTCGCTCTTCCTGATCACCGCCCCGGTCGCCCACTGCGACGAGCGTGCGGGCCCCGCCCCTGCCGCCGCCCCGACGGCGAAGCCGGCCCCGTCGACGTCCCTCGCCGGGCGTCAGGCCGCGGAGGGGCGACAGCGGCCCGGGCGCGAGATCCCACCCACGCCCTCGCCGCCGGAATCGCTCGCCCCCGAGGACACCCGTCCTGAGGAGGATGCGGGACGTGAGCGGGAGGACCCCGGCGAAGTGGCGGGCACGTGGGTGCCGGCGCCGACTTCCACCTCGCCCGCCGCAGCCCGCCACCAGGCCCCCCAGGGCACCACCGCCCCCGTCGGACAGCAGATCTCCCCGCTCTCGCTCGGTGCCGGAATGGCACTCATGGGGCTCGGAATCGGCTTCCTGGGGCTGAGGCTGCGGCGACGCTGACCCTCCCCTCCTCCTCAGGACGGAGGCCGTGAGTCCGTCTGGCGGCGGTTGAGGGCCGTCGACATACTCGGTATACATACTGAGTATGTCCATCCGTCACGGGCTACTGGCCCTTCTGGAGCACGGCCCTCGATACGGCTCACAGCTCCGTTCGGAGTTCGAATCGCGCACCGGTGCGACGTGGCCGCTCAACGTCGGCCAGGTCTACACGACCCTCAACCGCCTGGAACGCGACGGCATGGTCGCCCTGAACGGCGAGGACGAGGCGGGCCATGCGCTGTACGTCATCACCGAGGCCGGGCGCACCGAGCTGAAGACCTGGTTCGAGACGCCCGTGGACCGCAGCAGTCCGCCGCGTGACGAGCTGGCCATCAAGCTCGCCATGGCGGTCGGCGCATGCGGGGTAGACATCCGTGCAGTCATCCAGTCGCAGCGCCACCACACGGTGAAGGCGATGCAGGACTACACGCGGCTGAAGGCCCAGGCGCTCGCGGCCATCGAGAACGGGGGGTCGCAGGAACGCGACGACGTGGCATGGCTGCTCGTGCTGGAGCAGCTGATCTTCCAGACCGAGGCCGAGGCACGCTGGCTCGACCACTGTGAAGTGCGGCTCATCAGGCTCTCTGCTGCGACCGGTCGGGGAGCCGGGCATCCGACGGCCGCATCCGCGCCGGCGGCTCCGCCGCAGACTCCGCCGAGCGCACCTCCCGCCCCACCCCCGGCCACGTCGCACTCGGCATCCCCGTCGGCGCACCCATGGTCGCCGTAGCCACCGCCCGGCGACGCGCACCGACCCGTCCGGCACGTGTTCCGCAGTCGTCCGGCACCCGTCCGGCACCTGTACGAGTCCGAACCAAGACGTACGAGGGACCACGCGGCATCGCCGCCGCACCGGTCCTGGGACCTCGGCGACCGACGACCTGACGGTCTCAGGGTCCTGTGACCGCAAGGCCCACGGTCTTGAGGTCACGTAACGCCACGGCCGCCGCGGCAACGGCGGCCGCCCAGGCCGCTCCGCCGCACCCGGCCGACCGATGTACTCGGCCAACCGGCCCATACGGTCCACCGGCTCATCGAGCCGAACCGGCCGAACGGCCGACCACACCTGTCCGTACATCCGCTCCGCTCGCATGTACGCATCCGCCCAAGGGGGACCCGCTCATGTCCGATCGAAAGTCACAGCAGCCACAGCAGTCACGGCATCCCGTGTTG
Source organism: Streptomyces sp. NBC_00390 (assembly GCF_036057275.1). Taxonomy (NCBI): domain Bacteria; kingdom Bacillati; phylum Actinomycetota; class Actinomycetes; order Kitasatosporales; family Streptomycetaceae; genus Streptomyces; species Streptomyces sp. NBC_00390. The sequence continues at coordinate 4,118,254 of NZ_CP107945.1, forward strand.
CAACTCCAGGAACTGGCCCGTGTGCACGGCAGCGGCGCCACCGAGGTGCATGCCCTGCGCGGGGTCAACCTCGATGTCTTCCCCGGTGAACTCGTCGCTGTCATGGGCCCCTCCGGCTCGGGCAAGTCGACGCTGCTCACCATCGCGGGCGGTCTGGACACCCCCACCTCGGGGCGGGTGATCGTCGAGAACACCGACATCACGACCGCCGACCGTAAGACGCTGGCCGCCCTGCGCCGCCGCAGCATCGGCTATGTCTTCCAGGACTACAACCTCATCCCGGCGCTCACGGCCGCCGAGAATGTCGCCCTTCCCCGCGAACTCGACGGCATCTCCGCCCGCAAGGCCCGAGGCGAGGCCGTTGCCGCACTCGAGGAGATGGAGCTCGGCCACCTGGCCGACCGCTTCCCCGACGAGATGTCGGGCGGTCAGCAGCAGCGGGTCGCCATCGCCCGCGCGCTCGTCGGCGACCGCCGCCTGGTCCTCGCGGACGAGCCGACCGGCGCGCTGGACTCCGAGACCGGCGAGTCCGTCCTCGCCCTGCTGCGCGCCCGCTGTGACGCCGGAGCGGCCGGCATCCTCGTCACCCACGAGCCCCGCTTCGCGGCATGGGCCGACCGCGTGGTCTTCCTGCGCGACGGAGCCGTCGTCGACCAGACCGTCCGCAGCCAGGCCGACTCGCTGCTCACCAGCCAGGCGGCCGAGCTGTGACGACCTGGTACCACTCCTGGCGCGCCGCGATCCGGATCGCGCGCCGCGACGCCTGGCGCTCCAAGGGACGCAGCTTTCTCGTCCTGGCGATGATCGCCCTGCCCATCCTCGGTGTGAGTGCTGCGGACCTGACGCTGCGCAGCGCCGAACTCTCCACCGAACAGCGCCTCGAGCGGGACCTGGGCGCCGCCGACGCACGGCTGTCCGACCCCGGCATGGGCGGCGCTCCCGTCCATCAGACACCCGACGGCCAGAGCTATACGCCGGTCGGCGACTTCGACGACAAGCCCTATCCCGAGGGCTCCACCGACGTCGCCAAGACGCTGCCGGCGGGATCCAAGTCCCTGACGGACTCCACAGGCCAGGCCAGGCTGCGTACGACGCACGGACTGCTGCAGACCGAGATCCGCGAGCTGAAGGCCTCGGATCCGATCGCCCAGGGCATGCTGGCCCTCAAGAGCGGCCGCTTCCCGCAGAAGTCCGACGAGGTCGCCGCCACCACGCACTTCCTCGAGAGCAGTGGCCTGAAGGTGGGCTCCACCGTCACCGCCCGCGGCTTCGACGGCGCATACAAGATCGTCGGCTCGTACGAACTCCCCGACTCGCTGAAGACGGACCAGGTCAATGCCCTGCCCGGCGCGCTGATCGCTCCGCTCGACAAGGCGCTGAAGGCCGACGGACTGCCCGGCGTGGACCCGAGCACGACGTATCTGGCGACCGTTTCCGGCGGTTTCACGTGGAACATGGTCAAGGACATCAACGCCAAGGGCGTGACGGTCAGCTCGCGTGCGGTGGCGCTGAATCCGCCCGCCGACTCGGACGTTCCCCTGTACCAGGAGGAGGGCTGGGGCTCGTTCGAGGACAGCACCGCGGCGACGGCGGCCGCGCTTGCCGCGGTTGCGACTGTTGTCGGCCTCGCGATGCTGGAGATCTGTCTGCTGGCCGGTCCGGCGTTCGCGGTCGGCGCCCGGCGCTCGCGCCGTCAGCTGGGTCTCGTCGGCGCCAACGGCGGTGACCGCCGCCATATCCGCGCCATCGTCCTCGCCGGCGGTCTGGTGATCGGCGTCGCGGCGGCGGTGGTCGGCACGATCCTCGGCATCGTCCTCACCTTCGCGTTGCGGCCGCTGCTCGAGGACTACATGGGCCAGCGTTTCGGCAGCTTCGACGTGCGGCCCCTCGAACTGCTCGGCATCGCGCTGCTCGCAGTGCTCACCGGCCTTCTCGCGGCAATCGTGCCTGCCGTCACCTCGTCCCGGCAGACGGTGCTGGCATCGCTCACCGGGCGCCGCGGTATCCGCAGAAGCAGCAGGGTGCTGCCGGTGATCGGTCTGATCGCCGTGCTCCTGGGGGCGGGGATCGCGCTCTACGGTTCGACGATGACCGAGCAGTTCGCCATCGTCGCAGGCGGCAGCGCCATCGCCGAGCTGGGCATCGTCGCCCTGACACCCGCATTGGTGGGCCTGTTCGGCCGGGCCGGCCGCATCCTGCCGCTCTCCCCGCGGCTCGCGCTGCGCGACGCCGTGCGCAACCGGGGGCGTACGGCTCCTGCCGTGGCCGCGGTGCTGGCCGCCGTCGCCGGCACGGTGGCCGTGGCCACCTATGCAGCGAGCCGGGACGCCCAGGGGGAGGCCGACTACCGGGCCTCACTGCCGCACGGGGCGGTATCGGTGATGGTCGAGGAGGCCGGCGGACGGGACGCTCCCTCGGTACGCGGCACCGTGCAGAAGCTGCTGCCCGTGGATGTGCGCGCGGACGTGGACCGCATCACTGTCGGGAAGACCAGCTGCGCGATCTACGACCCGAGCGAGGGCTGTGGCCGCTACGAGGTGGTCGTACCCAAGGCGAACGAATGTCCCCTGTGGGCGGTGGACCCGGCGAACCCGGACGCGGACCCGGCGGAGAAGTTCACGAAGGCCGAGCGCCGCAAACTCGCCGAGGACTGGCGGTGCCAGGAGAGCCAGGTCGGCTCCATCACCGACGGCGGTGTGGTGATCGGCGACGCAAAGCTGCTCACCGTGCTCGGAATCGAGGACCCGGCCGCCGCGAAGGCGCTGGCCGACGGGCAGGTCCTCTCGTTCGACAAGCGCAACGTCGACGGTTCGGGCAAGATCGGCATCCGTGTGGTCACGGACGTCGAGGCGGCCGACAGGGCCGCCGAAGAGGGCAAGGAGACGCCGGGCGAGGTCAAGCGCCTGGCCGCGCACCAGGTCGCCGGGTCACCGAACTCGTACGGCGTGGAAATGATCATGCCGGCCGCCACGGCCAAGGCGTCGGCTTTCACCACGGTTCCGATCGGCTCGTACTTCTCCACCTCGAAGATGCCGACAAGTGAGCAGCGACAGAAGCTGGACGGCGAGCTCGACAAGGTCGGCTCCTCCGTCGATCTCCACATCGAGGAGGGTTACACCAGCGAGAACAACATCATCCTGCTGGCGCTGACCGTCTTCGCGGGACTCGTCACCATCGGTGCGGCCGGTATCGCCACCGGGCTCGCCCAGGCCGACGCCGAGGCGGATCTGAAGACGCTCGCGGCGGTCGGTGCGCCGCCCAGGGTCCGCAGGACTCTGAGCGGGTTCCAGTGCGGCGTGGTGGCCGCAATGGGCGTGGTGCTCGGGTCGGCGGCCGGCGTGCTGCCGGCGATCGGGCTGCGGCTGACCGAACAGCGCCAGGAGATGTCCTGGTACCAGAGGGCGATGGACGAGGGCTGGGGCGGGATGGGCGAGGCGCCTTATGTGCCGATCATCGTGCCCTGGGCGACGCTGGCCGCACTGCTGGTCGCCGTGCCTTTGGGTGCAGCGCTGCTGGCGGCGCTGGTCACGCGCTCCCGAGGCGCTCTGGCCCGCCGCGAGGCGACCTGACCGGCCCAGCCGAGCATTCCGGCTGATTTGTGCCCCTGGGGGAGGGTGGATCACTCTCTTCCGGGGGCACACCGTGTGGTGATGTACATGTGCGAGAGAATGGCGGCATGGAGATGCCGAGGAATGAACGGTCGCAGGAGAGCCCCCACGTCCTCATCGTTGGACAGGACGGAATGGCGCTCAGCGGCGGTGACGGTGACGACGAGTCGCGCGAGGTCCCGGTGACGGAAATGGTCGAACAGCCTGCGAAGGTCATGCGCATCGGCAGCATGATCAAGCAGCTGCTGGAAGAAGTCAGGGCAGCACCTCTGGACGAGGCGAGCCGGGTCCGGCTCAAGGAGATCCACCACAGCTCGGTGAAGGAGCTGGAGGACGGCCTCGCCCCTGAGCTTGTCGAGGAACTCGAGCGTCTCTCCCTCCCCTTCACCGACGAGGCGATTCCGTCCGAAGCGGAACTGCGCATTGCCCAGGCACAGTTGGTGGGCTGGCTGGAGGGCTTGTTCCACGGGATCCAGACGGCGCTGTTCGCCCAGCAGATGGCCGCCCGCGCGCAGTTGGAACAGATGCGCCGTGCGCTCCCGCCCGGTGCGCCACATGACGACGAGGACGGCGGGCAGCACGGAGCGATCCGTTCCGGCCCGTATCTGTAGGCGCTCTGCGGAGACGGCGAGGGCCCGGCCCATCGCGGGGTGGGCCGGTCCCTCGTATCTTCTCTGTGGTGTGCGGCTGTTCTGTGGTGTGCGGCTGCGCTCAGGCTCCGGGCGCGATGAGCAGGATCTTGCCGACGTGTGTGCCTGACTCCAAGGCCCGGTGGGCTTCTGCCGCGTCCTGCATCGGCACAGCGTGGTCCACGACCGCGCGGACCCGGCCCGCAGCGATCAGGGGCCAGACGTGCTCGCGCACGGCCGCGACGATTGCCGCCTTCTCGCCGAGCGGGCGCGCCCGCAGCGATGTCGCCGTGATGGCCGCTCGCTTGGTCAGCAGGTTCGCGAGATTCAGCTGCCCCTTGATACCGCCCTGGAGGCCGATCACAGCGAGGCGGCCGCTGATGGCGAGCGCCTGCACGTTCCGGTCCAGATACTTCGCGCCGACGATGTCGAGGATGACGTCCGCGCCCGCCCCGTCCGTGGCCTTGCGGATCTCCTCGACGAAGTCCTGCTCGCGGTAGTCGATCAGGATGTCCGCGCCGAGCTCCGCGCAGCGATCCAGCTTGCCGGGGCCACCGGCGGTCACCGCGACCCGCGCGCCGACGGCCTTGGCCAGCTGGATCGCCATGGTGCCGATACCGCTCGCGCCGCCGTGGACCAGCACGGTCTCACCCGGTCGGAGGTGGGCGATCATGAAGACGTTCGACCACACCGTCGAGGTCACCTCGGGCAGCGCGGCGGCCGTGGTCAGATCCATACCGTCCGGTACAGGCAGCAACTGCCCGACGGGTACGGCGACTTTCTGGGCGTAGCCGCCGCCCGCCAGCAGAGCGCACACCTCATCGCCGACGGACCATCCCGACACACCCGGCCCCAGCGCCGCGATGCGGCCCGAGCACTCGAGCCCGGGATACGGAGAGGCACCGGGCGGCGGCTCGTAGAAGCCCTGCCGTTGCAGCACGTCGGCGCGGTTGACTGCGCCGGCCACGACGTCGACGAGGACTTCACCCGCGCCGGGTACGGGATCGGGCACCTCGGCCCAGACAAGGGCATCAGGGCCACCGAATTCGGGAAGCGTGATCGCATGCATGGCGGCGAGGCTACTCCGCGCCGCCGGACGAAAGACCGTTCCGTGCCCGGACGATGGTGATGAGACGGTCCGTGAGCTGCAGTGGGCTGGCCGACGGGTCGTCGTACCCGAGCAGGCGATGGCCACGGAGCACGCTCACCACGAGATCGTCGGTCTCCCGGACGCTGCGTCCCACCTCGGCCTTTATCACCGGCCGTTCGATGAGGTCGAGGCCGCTGCCCTGCTGGATCAGGTCCTCCATCACCGTGCCGGCACTGGGGCTGAGGACGGACAGGCCCAGCAGCCGTCCGGCCGCGCCGGAGCTGGTGATCACCGCATCGGCTCCGGACTGGCGCAGCAACGGCGCATTCTCCTCCTCGCGGACCGCGGCGACGATTTTCGCGCCACGGTTGAGCTGACGCGCGGTCAAGGCGACCAGTACTGCAGTGTCATCGCGTTGGGGGGCAATGATGATCTGTCGCGCTTTCTGCAATTCGGCACGCATGAGCACATCACTGCGGGTCGCATCACCGACGACACCGACAAGGCCCTCGGCGCTGGCGGAGTCGATCACCTTGGAGCTCGGGTCGACGACGACGATCTGGTCCTTTCTCAGCCCGGTGGCACAGAGTGTCTGCATCGCCGATCGCCCCTTGGTGCCGAAGCCGACGATGACGGTGTGCTCGCGCAAGTTGGACCTCCAGCGGTTCAGCCGCCATTCCTCTCGGGTGCGCTCCGTGAGGACCTCGAGAGTGGTGCCGACCAGAATGATCAGAAAGAGCACCCGCAGCGGGGTGATCAGCAGCACGTTGACGATTCGGGCCGTGTCACTGTGGGGCACGACGTCGCCGTATCCCGTCGTGGACAGCGTGACGGTCGCGTAGTAGACGGCGTCGAGGAAGTCGACGCTTCCGTCCGCGTTGTCGTGGTACCCGTCCCGGTCGATGTAGACGAGAAACACGGTGATCGCCAACACGCCGAGGGCCATCAGCAGCCTCTTGCTGACCTGCCGCAAGGGACGCTCGACCACCCGGCGGGGCAGCTTCACCGGGCTGGTGACCAGATGTTCGTCGGCCTTTCTGGCCATGGCGTCCTGACCGGGAAGTTTCACGTGAAACACCCGCCGTGGGCGTTCGAGGGCGTCCAGGCCGCCCAGGGCAGATCCAGAACCGTCAGCTCGTCGCCGGTCCGTGCACCGCCGGGACGGACGACGGCGAGACCGTCGGCGGCCGCGATCCCGCGCAGCATGGCCGGCCCGTTGTAGTGCAGCGGGACCAGCCGGTCGTCGCGGTACACGAACGGCACAAGACGGGTGTCATGCGGGTGACCGTGCACCTCGTCGCGTACGGGCGCCCGGTACGGCGCCGGATCGTGCCTGCCCGCCAGCCCCCGCAGCAGCGGCTCGACGAGCGTGAGCAGCCCCGAGACGGCGGCAAGAGGATTACCGGGCAGGCCTACCAGGTGCTTTCCGGAGGTCAGCTGCGCCAGCAGCATCGGATGCCCGGGGCGTACGGCGACCTGGTCCACCAGCAGCTCGGCGCCCGCCTTCCGCAGCACCGGATGCACATGGTCGACCGGTCCGGCGGCCGTGCCGCCCGTGGTCACCAGCAGATCGGCATCGGAGCCCGTCACGGCCGCATGCAGGGCGTCGGCGTCGTCCCCGATGCGGCGGGTGGCGATGACCTCGGCCCCCAGCGCGCGCAGCCAGGGAGCGATCATCGGGCCGAGCGCGTCACGGATCAGGCCGTCGTGGGGGAGTCCGGTGGTGAGCAATTCATCGCCGAGCACCAGGACTTCCACGCGTGGCCGGGCGACGGTGAGCAGTTCGTCGTAGCCGGCTGCCGCGGCCATCCCGAGAACGGCCGGCGTCACCAGGGAGGCGGTCGGGAGGAGTTGGTCACCGCGGCGGCACTCCTGGCCCCTGTGACGGATGTCCTGACCCGGGATCACCTCGCGCTCGGCATACAAGTGATGCTTGGCGCTGTCCACGCGGGCGTGCTCACTGCGGATCACGGCGGTGGTCTCGGGCGGGATTCTGGCGCCGGTGGCGATCCGTACGGCCGTACCGTCGGGCAATGGCTCGTTCTCACCGTGTCCGGCGAGGATCGAGCCGGCGCCTTCGATCGTCCATGGGCCGGGGCCCGCGACCACCCAGCCGTCCATGGCGGAGGTGTCGAAGGACGGCAGATCACACAGGGCGGTGAGCGGTTCGGCGAGGACCTGACCGAGCGCATCGTCGAGCTTCACGCGCCGGGTACGGCGCGGTGTGGTGCGCCCGATACGCGCGGCCAGCGCCCGGGCCTCGGGCCAGGGGGTGGCGCGATGCCGGCGGGTGGCCGGTGCTGTGTCCCCGGCCGCCCCGGCATGTGGGGGCCCACTTGAGGCCGCGGACTGCCCGGTCCGCGAGCCGACCAGCGCGAGAGCCTCCTCCACGCCGTCCAGGTCGGTCCCGTCCGCCCCGTTCGCTCCGGCGCCGGCCGTGTTGCCCGCCTTGCCCTCCAGACCGGTCATCCGGCTTCGGCCTCCTCGGCCCAGCGATGGGCTAGCGCGGCGGCCTTGCGGGCGGCCTCGGCGACCGCCTCGGGTCCGCCGTCGGCCTTGGCCGCCGCATAGCCCACCAGGAAGGTGGTGAGCGGCGCGGCGGGGCGCGCGACGCCGTGCGCGGCGTCGCGGGCGAGGTCGAGAAGAAGTCGGGTGTCGACGTCCAGCTCGATGCCGAGTTCGTCCTTGACTGCGGTGATCCATTCGTCCAGCACGTTCCCATGCTCTCTGATACGGGCCCGGGCTGCGGAGATGTCCTCCCAGGTGTCGCAGTCGAAGGAGGCGAGCGGGTCGGTCTCGATCCGGGCGACATCGAGTTCGTGGGTCAGCAGACGCAGCGGCAGGCCGGAGAGGCTGCCGTGCTCGGCCGCGAGAAGAGCCAGTTCACGCCGTAGCGACTCCGTACGGTACGCGGCGACCAAGGGCTGGTCGCAGCCGTCCGGATCGGTCAGCAGGACCGCGTCCCGGCCGGTGTCCGCGGCCTCCAGGGTCCCGACGAGCTCGCGCACGGTCCGCTCCCCCAGGAACGGCAGATCGGCCGAGAGCACCAGCACGATCGGGGTCCCGGCCGCGCGCACTCCCGCATCGAGTCCGGCCAGCGGCCCGCCGCCGGGAGGCTCCTCGCGCGCCCATAGGACAGGGTGCGAGGTGGCCCGGCGACCGCCGACGACGATGGTGCGCCGGGCGCCACGGCACACCCCGAGCACCCGGTCGAGCAGGGCCCGTCCGCCCACGCTCAGCGCCGGTTTGTCGGCCCCGCCCAGCCGCTCGGCGGCGCCTCCGGCGAGCACGATGGCGTCGTACTCGGTAATCGCGGTCATCCCTGAAGTATGGGCCGCGATCGTGTGGGCGGGGAGCCCCGTATCGATCTCTGGTCGGGCCGGTTGCCTACAGGGTGCGCAGCAGCACCGAGGGATGCTCCACGCAATCGGCGACATACCGCAGGAACCCGCCCGCGGTGCCGCCGTCGCAGACCCGGTGGTCGAAGGTGAGCGAGAGCTGGACGACCTGGCGTACGGCCAGTTCGCCTTGGTGCACCCACGGCTTCGGCACGATCCGGCCGACGCCGAGCATCGCGGCCTCCGGGTGGTTGATGATCGGCGTGGAGCCGTCGACGCCGAACACTCCGTAGTTGTTCAGTGTGAACGTCCCGCCGGTCAGCTCCGCCGGGGTCAGCGACCCCTGCCGGGCCGCCTCTGTCAGCCGGACGAATTCGGCGGTGAGCGACTCCGCCGAGCGGCTGTGCGCATCCTTCACGACCGGAACGACCAGACCGCGCTCGGTCTGTGCCGCGAACCCGAGATGCACCTCGGACAGCCGCACGATCTCGCGTGCGTCCAGGTCCACCGTGGAGTTGAGCTCCGGGTACCGGGCGAGCGCGGCGGTACAGATCCGGGCGAGCAGTGCGATCAGCGAGATCTTCGGCCCGCCCGAGGCGTTCATCGCCGCCCGCGCCGCCATCAGCTCGGTCGCGTCCGCGTCGACCCAGCAGGTGGCGTCGGGGATCTCGCGCCGGCTGCGGGAGAGCTTGTCGGCCACCGCGCCGCGTACACCGCGCAGCGGGACGCGCTCACCCTGGGCACCGCCCGCCGCGGCGGCCGGGGTGGCCTGCGGCGTCACCGGTGCCGCTGTGGCGCGCACGGCCTGCTCGACATCGGCGCGCAGGATCAGACCATCAGGTCCCGAACCGGTCAGCCGGCGCAGGTCGAGGCCGTGCTCGCGGGCGAGCTTGCGCACCAGCGGCGAGATGACGGCCACCGGTCCACCCTGCGCGCCGTGGCCCGGTGCGAGAACCGGCGCCTGAACCGGTGCGGCCGGAGGCACGACCAGCGGCGCGGGGGCGGGCGCCGAGACGGCGGCCGCGGGCGCGGCCGGGCGGATACGGCGCCGACGGGCCGCGGGCGCTCCCGTTCCGTAGCCGACCAGCACGTTTCCAGATGACTCCGTCGCGTCAGCTGTCGCGTCACCGGTCGCGGAGGAGCGCGTGGCCGGGGCGTCCGTGGCTGCGGGCGCTCCGGACGGCTCCATGGCGCCCACCGCCACGGTGAGCAGGGGGGCGCCGACGGGCAGCTCCGTACCCTCCTCGCCGAACCGCGCGGTGACCACGCCGCCGTACGGGCACGGCACCTCCACCATGGCCTTGGCGGTCTCCACCTCGACGACCGGCTGGTCGATCGCCACGACGTCGCCCACGGCCACCAGCCAGCGGACGATCTCGGCCTCGGTCAGCCCTTCGCCGAGGTCCGGCAGCTTGAACTCGAGCACCTGCGCCATCAGCTTTCCGCCTCCCACTGCAGCCGTGCCACCGCGTCGAGCACACGGTCCACGCCCGGCAGATGATGCCGCTCCAGCATCGGCGGCGGATAGGGGATGTCGAACCCGGCGACGCGCAGCACCGGCGCCTCCAGGTGGTGGAAACAGCGCTCGGTGACCCGCGCGGCGATCTCTCCGCCGGGGCCGCCGAAGCCGTTCGACTCATGGACGACGACCGCCCGGCCCGTGCGCCGCACGGATGCGCAGACCGTCTCGTCGTCGAAGGGAACGAGCGAGCGCAGATCGACCACCTCCAGGTCCCAGCCCTCGGCTGCGGCCGCCTCGGCGGCCTCCATGCAGACGGGGACGGACGGACCGTAGGTGATCAGCGTGGCGCTGCGGCCGGAGCGGCGCACCACGGCCTTGCCGATGGGCTCGACCGCCGTCGGTGCCTCGGGTGACCACTGCGCCTTCGACCAGTACAGCCGCTTCGGCTCCAGGAAGACCACAGGGTCGTCCGAGGCGATAGCAGCCCGCAGCAGCCCGTACGCGTCGTCCACGGTCGCGGGCATGACGACATGGAGCCCCGGAGTCGCCATGTAGTAGGCCTCGGAGGAGTCGCTGTGGTGCTCCACGCCGCCGATCCCGCCGCCGTACGGCACACGCACGGTGATCGGCAGGGGCGTGCCGCCCCGGGTGCGGTTGCGCATCCGGGCGACATGGCTGATCAGCTGCTCGAACGCCGGATAGGCGAAGGCGTCGAACTGCATCTCGACGACCGGCCGCAGCCCGTACATCGCCATGCCGACGGCCGTGCCGAGGATGCCGGCCTCGGCAAGCGGAGTGTCCGTGCACCGGTCGTCGCCGAACTCCTTGGCGAGCCCGTCCGTGACCCGGAAGACGCCGCCCAGAGTGCCGACGTCCTCGCCCATGACATGAACGGTCGGATCCTCGGCCATCGCGTCGCGCATCGCACGCTGCAGGGCCTGGGCCATCGTCGCGGGCTTCACCGCGGCCGTGGTCATCGTGCTTCTCCCTCTGCGTCCAGCTCGGCCCGCAGCAGCGCCGCCTGCTCACGGAGCTGGGTCGTCTGCTCGGCGTAGACATGCGCGAACAGGTCCATCGGGTCCAGCGCCGGATCGGCGTTCATCCGCTCGCGCAGTGCGGCGGCCATGACCTCGGCCGCGTCGGCCGCGGCCTGCTTGGCGTCGTCGTCCAGCAGTCCCCGCTCCGTCAGCTCCCGCTCCAGGAGCTGGATCGGATCGTGCTGCCGCCAGGTCTCGACCTCGTTGTCACCGCGGTAGCGGGTCGCGTCGTCGGCATTCGTGTGGGCCTCGATGCGGTACGTGATGGCCTCGATCAGGGTCGGGCCGCCGCCCCGCCTGGCGCGGGACATGGCGTCGCTCAGCACTTCGTGCACGGCGGCCACGTCGTTGCCGTCGACGAGCCGGCCCGGCATGCCGTACCCGACGGCCTTGTGGGCCAGGGAGGGCGCTGCGGTCTGCTTGGCCAGCGGTACGGAGATCGCGAAGCCGTTGTTCTGGACGAGGAAGACGACAGGGGCCTTCCAGACGGCGGCGAAGTTCAGCGCCTCGTGGAAGTCGCCCTCGCTGGTGCCGCCGTCGCCGACCATGGCCAGCGCCACGACGTCGTCGCCCTTGAGACGGGCGGCGTGCGCCAGACCGACGGCGTGGGGCAGCTGGGTCGCCAGCGGGGTGCACAGGGGCGCGATGCGGTGCTCATGCGGGTCGTAGCCGGTGTGCCAGTCGCCGCGCAGCAGGGTGAGGGCCTGCACGGGGTCGAGTCCGCGTGCCACGGCCGCGAGGGTGTCGCGGTAGCTGGGGAAGAGCCAGTCCTGCTCCTGAAGCGCCAGCGCTGCGGCGACCTCGCAGGCCTCCTGCCCCGTGGTCGACGGGTAGACGGCGAGCCGGCCCTGCTTGGTCAGGGCGGTCGCCTGGGCGTTGTACCGACGGCCGCGCACCAGCTCCGCGTACAGGCGCAGGAGCAGCTCGGGGTCGGCCCCGGCAGCTGCCTCCGTGCCGAGCACGCGATACGGCTCCGGGTCGGGGAGCAGGGGGGCAGGATCGGTGCGGGGCTGCCACGCCGGAGGCGGGGTGGGCCGGTAGGCGGCAGCGGCACCGGGCAGCTCCTGGACCGTCATGCTGCTCTTTCTCAACGCGAGCACCTCCTCGTGGGAGCGACGACGAAAGCGATACGAATGCGGACAACGCATGCGAGGGCGAGGCGGCACGCGTGTGGCCCGCCTCACCTACCGATTGTTCGGTCGTGGACGCATTTTGGCTACAGGCGCGGCCAGCCTGTGGACAAACGGTTCTCCACAGCTTGAGATGGAGACAGGTCGTCCATGCGAGGAAGGCGGGGGGACGTGGCAGCTGAACAAATGGCCGAGAGCGGGGACCGCGCGGAGCAGACGCCGCCTGCCCGCGCGCTCGATTCGATCGACCGGGACATCCTGCGCATGCTCCAGGTGGACGGCCGCGCCTCGATCCGATCCGTGGCCGAGCGGGTGCATGTCTCCCGCGCGAATGCGTATGCCCGTATCAACCGTCTGATCGACGACGGCGTGATCCGCGGCTTCAGCGCGCGCGTCGACCACGAGCGCGCCGGGCAGGGCGCATCCGCCTACATCACGCTCAAGATCGTGCAGAACTCCTGGCGGACGGTGCGCGAGCAGTTGCAGGCACTGCCGGGCGCCGCGCACATCGCACTGGTCAGCGGGGATTTCGACGTCCTGCTGCTGGTGCACACCCCGGACAACCGCACCCTGCGCGAACTGGTCCTGACCAGGCTCCAGGCCATTCCGGAAGTGCTGTCGACCCGCACGCTGCTGGTCTTCGAGGAGACCGATCTCGACCCGGTGCCCGGCCCTCTGCCGGGGACGGGGACGGGGACGACCACTGGTTCCCGACTTGCCCCGGAGGACGAGCCACTGCCGTAGTTCGGGGGTGAGCTGCCGGCGGTCGAGGGGTGCCTGCCGGTGGTGCGGACACATCTGCCGGCCGGCACCACCGGCAGTCCGTACCCGCTCCGGCCCGGCAGGCGCCGTGGCGGTCCCGGCCCAGCAATCGGTACCGGCTCCCGCTCAGGTGTCCGTACGCAGTCCGTCGAAGGCAAGCCGGACGACCGTGTCGGCCACCTGGTCCCCGTCGTGGCTGCCGCCCGGATGCGGGCGGTACCACTCGACGAGCGAGTTCACCATGCCGAACAGCAGACGCGTCGCCAGCCGGATGTCCACATCGGCCCGCAGATCGCCGTCAGCCGCCGCCGCCTTCAGCAGGTCGGACACCCGCTGGTCGAACTCGCGGCGGCGCTCCAAAGCCCACCGCTCCGTCTTCGTGTTGCCCCGCACACGCAGCAGCAGCGTCACATACGGCAGCTCGGCCATCAGCACCTCGACCGTGCGCCGGGTGACGTACTCGACGCGCTCGATGGCCCGGCCCTGCACGGCGCCCGGCTCCTCGAGGATCGCGAACAGCGCGTCGAGGGCCCGGCTCACGGCGCGGCGCAGCAGTTCCTCCTTGCCCGCCACGTGGTGGTAGATGGAGGACTTGGAGATACCGGCCGCCTTGGAGAGATGCTCCATCGACGTGCCGTCGTACCCGCGTTCGTTGAAGACACCCACGGCGACGGTGAGCAGCGTCTCCGGGGTGTATGTGTCCCGTCTTGCGGTGGTCATCCGCTCTCCTCCTCGATCGAGGAGAAGGCGCGGCGTGTGGAGCCGGGGCACGGCGCGTACCGCCCGGTGGGGTAGCGGTCGTGAAGGGAGCCGAGCACGTCGCAGACCCAGTCGAAGCCCAGCTTCCCGGCCCACTCCAGGGGCCCTGCGGGGTAGTTCACGCCGAGCCGCATCGCGGTGTCGATGTCCTCGGCCGAGGCGACACCGCGCTCGACCGCGTCCACCGCGACATCCACCAGCATCGCGACCGTACGGGCGACGATCATGCCCGGTACGTCGCCGATGAGGGAGACGTCCTTGCCGAGCGCCTGGAAGAGACCGACGGCCTCCTGGACGGCGCCCGGCATGGTCCTCAAGGTGTCCTGCGAGGCGGTCAGCGCGATCCTGGTCGCCTTTTCGTAGTCCAGGGCGAGATCGAAGTAGACGATGCCGTCCTCGTACTCGAAGGCGGCTTCTCCGTCCACGAGCCGCAGCTGCGCGCCCCCGGGCAGGGCTATGCAGGCCCCCTCGGGCTTGTGGCGGACCTGAATCCCCGCCCGTTCGATCATCCCGGCCAGGGGTTCGGCGGGCCCGAGGTCACCGTGGACGATCACGTTGCGCGGGGCCGGAGCGGGCGGTTCGGTGCGCGGCCGGGGGCGCTCGGCCCCCTCCGCGTACGAGAACCAGCCGTGGCCCGACTTCCGGCCGTGACGACCCGACTCCACGAGCCGGCGCTGGGCGAGCGAGGGCGTGAACTTCGAGCTCTGGAAGAACGACTCCCACACGGAACGGGTGACCGCCTCGTTGACGTCCTGGCCGATCAGGTCGGTGAGCTCGAACGGGCCCATCCGGAAGCCGCCGCTCTCGCGCAGCACCGCGTCGATGGTGGCGGGATCCGCGACCCGCTCCTCGTACACGGCGAAGGCCTCCGCGTAGAAGGGCCGGGCGACACGGTTGACGATGAAGCCGGGGGTGTCGGTGCATCGCACCGGCGTTTTGCCCCATGCCTTCGCGGTCTCGTAGGCACGCGTGGCGGCGCTCTCCTCGGTGGCGAAGCCGCTGACGACCTCGACCAGGGGCAGCAGCGGTGCGGGGTTGAAGAAGTGCAGTCCGACGAAACGCCCGGGCACTCGCAGGGCGCCGCCGATGGCGGTGACGGAGAGCGAGGAGGTGTTGGTCGCGAGCAGGCAGTCGTCGGCGACGATCTTCTCCAGCGCGCCGAAGAGCTCCTGCTTGACCGGGAGCTGCTCGAGGATCGCCTCGATCACGAGGGCAGCGTCGGCGAGCTCGGTGAGTTCGGCGGCGGGAATCAGCCGAGCTCGGGCCGCGTCGCGTTCGGCGGCGGCCAGCCGGCCCTTGTCGACCAGCCGGTCCAGGCGGGCACCGACGGCGTCGGCCGCCTCCGCGGCCCGTCCGGGCGCGGCGTCGTAGAGACGTACGGGATGGCCTGCGACGAGGGCGACCTGGGCGATGCCCTGCCCCATGGTCCCCGTGCCGACCACGGCGACGGTACGACTCTTATCGATGGCGGTCATGGAGGCGATCCTCCCCGATGAGTTTTCCACAGGTTCGACAGGCCCCCTTGTACCGACCGATCGTTCGGTTACTCTAACTCTGTCATTCCTTCCCTGCCCAGCTCGACGAGGAGTTGGTCCGTCATGCAGCTG
Source organism: Streptomyces sp. NBC_00390 (assembly GCF_036057275.1). NCBI lineage: Bacteria > Bacillati > Actinomycetota > Actinomycetes > Kitasatosporales > Streptomycetaceae > Streptomyces > Streptomyces sp. NBC_00390. The sequence continues at coordinate 4,133,676 of NZ_CP107945.1, forward strand.
ACCGAGACCCACCGGCCCACGCTCGACCAGGCCCTCGAAGCGATCCGCACGCGCGCCTACTGGTCCCCCCACCCGGAGCACCCCAAGGCGTACGGCGAGAGTGCCCCGGCCGACGGCCTCGCGGCCTTCGAAGCCCTGCGCGGCACCCGCTTCGACCTGGACCAGCCGGGCACGGACGGCTGGACCGGCGGCGAAGTCTCGCCGTACGGCCCGGAGTTGGGTATCGAGTACCCCCACCCCGATCTCGACGTCCTGCTGCCCGCGATGCGCGCGGGCATGGCCGCCTGGCGCGAGGCGGGACCGGAGACCCGGGCCCTGGTCTGCCTGGAGATCCTGGCCAGGATCAGCGCCCGCACCCATGAGTTCGCGCACGCGGTGATGCACACCAGCGGGCAGGCCTTCATGATGGCGTTCCAGGCAGGCGGCCCGCACGCCCAGGACCGCGGCCTGGAGGCCGTGGCCTACGCGTACACGGAGCAGATCCGCACCCCCGCGGCGGCCGACTGGTCCAAGCCGCAGGGCAAGCGCGACCCTCTCGAGCTGCGCAAGACCTTCACCACGGCGGGCCGCGGCATCGCCCTGGTGATCGGCTGCAACACCTTCCCGACGTGGAACGGCTACCCCGGCCTGTTCGCCTCTCTGGCCACCGGAAACCCGGTCCTGGTCAAGCCGCATCCGCGCGCGGTGCTGCCGCTGGCCCTCACGGTGCGCGTGGCGCGCGAGGTGCTCGCCGAGGCCGGCTTCGACCCGAATCTGGTCGCTCTCGCCGTCGAGGAGCCCGGTGAGGGGATCGCGAAGACCCTCGCCGTCCGCCCCGAGATCAAGATCATCGACTACACCGGTTCGACCGAGTTCGGTGACTGGCTGGAGGCCAACGCCCGCCAGGCACTGGTCTACACGGAGAAGGCCGGCGTCAACACGGTGGTCGTGGACTCCACCGACAACTACAAGGGGATGCTCTCCAACCTGGCCTTCTCGCTGTCCCTGTACAGCGGCCAGATGTGCACCACCCCGCAGAACGTGCTGATCCCCAGGGACGGCATTGCCACGGACGCCGGACCCAGGACGTACGACGAGGTGGCAGCCGACCTCGCGGCCGCTGTGGGCGGCCTGCTCGGCGACGACGCCCGGGCGAACGGTCTGCTCGGCGCGCTGGTCAACCCTGATGTGAAGGCCCGCCTCGATGCGGCGGCCGACCTCGGCGAGGTGGCCCTAGCCTCGCGTGAGGTCGTGAACCCGGAGTTCCCGGGCGCGACCGTGCGGACCCCGGTCATCGTCAAGCTCGACGGCGCCCGCAAGCTCTGGGAGTCGCCGGACGCCGAGGTGGCGTATCTGTCGGAGTGCTTCGGCCCGGTGTCGTTCGTGGTCGCCGTGGACTCCACGGCGGACGCCGTGGATCTGCTGCGGCGCACGGTCCGCGACAAGGGCGCGATGACCGTCGGTGCCTACACGACGTCGGCGGAGACCGAGCGCGCGATCGAGGATGTCTGCCTGGAGGAGTCGGCGCAGCTCTCGCTGAACCTGACGGGCGGGGTGTACGTCAACCAGACGGCGGCGTTCTCCGACTTCCATGGCTCGGGCGGAAACCCGGCGGCGAACGCGGCGCTGTGCGACGGCGCCTTCGTCTCCAACCGCTTCCGTGTGGTGGAGGTCCGGCGCCAGGCCTGACGGCGTCAGCACATCTGCCGGTCTCCGGGGGCGTCCCCGGGGACCGGAGCCCAGCACCGGGTTCCCTTGGGCCCCTCCACCCGGCCCTCGCCGTGGCCGCCGGCGCCGTGGTCCTTGCCACGTGCTCCCAGCGCGCGGCTCAGCTCGGCTGCGACGGGGGCGGTACGTCCGCATGCCGCTGCACCCAGGCGTGCATCGCGATCGCCGCGGCCGCACCGGCGTTGATCGATCGTGTCGACCCGAACTGGGCGATCGAGCAGACCATCGCGGCGTGCTTACGTGCCTCCTCGGTCAGCCCGGGCCCCTCCTGGCCGAACAGCAGCACACAGCGCCGGGGCAGCTCGGTGCGCTCCAGGGGCACGGCCCCGGGCAGGTTGTCGATCCCGATGATCGGCAGATCCTCGGCGGCGGCCCACTGCGTCAGCGACTCCGTGTCGGGGTGATGGCGCACATGCTGATAGCGGTCGGTGACCATGGCGCCGCGCCGGTTCCAGCGCCGGCGACCCACGATGTGGATCTCCTTGGCGAGGAACGCGTTGGCGGTGCGCACCACCGACCCGATGTTGAAGTCGTGACCCCAGTTCTCCACGGCCACGTGGAAGCCGTGCCTCCGCGTGTCCAGGTCGGCGACGATGGCCTCGCGCGTCCAGTACCGGTACTGGTCGACGACATTGCGGCGGTCGCCGTCGGCCAGCAGCTCGGGGTCGTACCGCCGGTCCTGCGGCCAGGGCAGCGGGTGCGGCCCGACGCCGATCTCGGGGCCGTAGCCCTCGTCGTACTGGACGGGTTCTTCGGTCATGCTCACCCGACGAGCGTACGGTGCCGGTCGTCGCTCCCCCGCCGGAGCTGACGTGGGATGTCCACACGCGCGAGGACCCCGGCCCGTCCGCGCGACACTCTTCCGCCGAGCCACAGCAGGAAGGCGGTGGGAAGGAAGACCGCGTCCGCGGCAATCATGGCGAGCGAGAAGAACGGCAGTCCGAGCAGGACCGCGATGGCCGCATGCTCGAGCATCATGCCGACCAGCAGGACGTTCTTGACGCGCCGGTTGAAGAGCGTGAAGGGGAACGCGACCTGCGCGAGGACCGTGCCGTAGGTGAGCAGCGTCACCAGCACGCCGCTGGCCACGAGCAGGTCGGAGAGGGCGGGCCAGGGAGTGAAGTAGTCGAGCTTGAGCGGGTAGTAGAGCGCGGTGCCGTCCTGCCAGCGCGAGCCCTGGATCTTGTACCAGCCGGCGGTCGCGTAGATCAGACAGACCTCGGCCATGATCAGGACAAGACCCGCGTTGTGGACGAGATTGGCCAGGACGTCGAGGAAGACACGCGGCTCGCTGTCCGCCGCGTGACGCGTCACCACCCACCACACACCCTGGACGGTCCACAGCGTCCAGAACAGGGCGAAGAGCCACCACTCACCGCCGACCCGGCCCACGACGGTGCCGATGAAGAGCAGCACACCGAGGACGGTCCACAGGACCGGGCCCATCCGCCCCGCCGCGCTCCGTCCGCCCGAGCGTTCGATCCGCCGGGCGTCCAGGGACCACACCTGTGCACAGCGGGTGAGCACCAGATAGATCGCCATGAGGTGGATGACATTGTCACCGCCGTCCCCCACGAAGATCGAGCGGTTCTGGAGCGACAGCACGCAGACCATGAAGACCGCGGACACGGCGCGGGTGTGCCAGCCGAGCATCAGCAGCATGCTCGACAGCACGGATATGCCGTAGACGAACTCGAACCAGAGCCGGCCGTCCGACCAGAGGAGCACGGTGAAGGCGTCGTTGCCCGCGATCAGCTGCTCGGCCATGGCATGGCTCCACGGCGCCTCGGGCCCGTAGAGCTGATGCCGGTGCGGCAGCTCGCGCAGCAGGAACAGCAGCCACGTCACCCCGAAGCCGATCCGCACGACGGCACTCTGGTGCGGGCCGAGGGCCGTGGAGGTGATGCGCTGGACGGCGCGGGCGATCTTGTGGGTCTCCGTCCGGCCCGATCCGCGGTCCGTCCCCGATCCCGTAGTCGTGCCTCGATCCGTCGTCGTGCCCTCGGCGGCAGTGCTCACCGGTCCGCCTCCATTCGGCCGTTGTCGGCGCCCTTGGGCAGATCCGCGGCGGTGATCGTCCACCAGGGAAGCTGCCGGTAGGCGGACCGGGTGTCGATCTTCTCGTCGCTGAAGGCCGGGGCCTCGACCGGGGTCGTCGCCGATCTGAGCTGGATGCGGGCGACCGGGCCGCCGAGGTCGCGGGCGTCCAGGCGCTGCATCACGATGCGGCGCATGTAGCTCTCGGAGAGCCGGCCGCGCAGGCCGTCGGGGCGGTTCTCGCCGTCGTGCGAGGCGAGGAAGAAGTCCCAGCCGCGGCGGAGCTGGTTCTGATGGACGTGGCTGGGGAGGAGACTGCCCCGGATGGCCTCGCCGTCCTCCGCCGAGAGGTCGATCCAGCCGCTCGTGCGGCGCCCGCCGTCAAAGCCGGTGTACTCGGCCCGGACCTGCACGGCGATGTTCTGCTGGAGCGGGTTGGGGGCGAAAAGCTTCCAGTTCTGCTCGAACTCGGGGTAGACCCAGCCGTCCACCGCCTTTCCGTGCTGCTTGGTCACGACGTTCGAGGGGGCGACATGGAGAAAGACCATCGCGAGATGGACGCAGCCGACCACGGCGACGAGCGCGAGGCAGACACCAGCGGCGACCTGGTACGGGAGCGACAGACCGGCCATGCCGGCGGCACGGGCCGGCTCGCGTGCGACGTGCTCGTCCTCGTAGGAATCCATCCCGCCCCGATCCCGGTCAGCTCACTGCGGTTATCCACAGGGTTGACACCCTACGGGCCGTCGACTCACCATTGAAGCCAATGAACCGAACGATCGGTCGGTAGGAGCCGGGATGACGGCAGTGACAGCGGAGACCTATGAGGCGGCGTTCGACGCGGCCGTGGCCGCCGACGAACGCATCGAGCCGCGCGACTGGATGCCGGACGCGTACCGCGCCTCGCTGGTACGCCAGATGGCTCAGCACGCGCACTCCGAGATCATCGGCATGCAGCCCGAGGCGAACTGGATCACGCGCGCGCCGTCGCTGCGCCGCAAGGCGATCCTGATGGCCAAGGTGCAGGACGAGGCCGGTCACGGCCTGTATCTCTACAGCGCCGCCGAGACCCTGGGCACGGGTCGTGACGAACTGCTCGACAAGCTCCACACCGGGCGCCAGAAGTACTCGTCGATCTTCAACTACCCCACGCTGACCTGGGCCGACGTCGGCGCCATCGGCTGGCTCGTGGACGGAGCCGCGATCACCAACCAGGTGCCGCTGTGCCGCTGCTCGTACGGGCCGTACGCCCGCGCGATGGTGCGGATCTGCAAGGAGGAGTCCTTCCACCAGCGCCAGGGGTACGAGCTGCTGCTCACCCTGTCGCAGGGGACACCCGAGCAGCACGCGATGGCACAGGACGCGGTCGACCGCTGGTGGTGGCCCTCGCTGATGATGTTCGGCCCCCCGGATGACGCGTCGGCGCACTCCGCGCAGTCCATGGCCTGGAAGATCAAGCGGCATTCGAACGACGAGCTGCGCCAGCGCTTCGTGGACATCTGCGTCCCGCAGGCCGAGGCACTCGGACTCACTCTCCCCGACCCCGACCTCCGGTGGAACGAGGAGCGCGGGCACCACGACTTCGGCGCCATCGACTGGGCCGAGTTCCAGGAAGTCCTCAAGGGCAACGGCCCTTGCAACGAGCAGCGGATCACCCAGCGCCGCCAGGCACACGAGGAAGGCGCCTGGGTCCGCGACGCAGCCGCGGCCTACGCCGAGAAGCACCACGCAGCACAGCACACGAAGCCCGGGGAGGCGACGGCATGAGCAGCTCGACCGAATGGCCGCTGTGGGAGGTCTTCGTGCGCTCGCGCCGCGGTCTCTCCCACACCCACGCGGGCAGCCTGCACGCCCCGGACGCGGAGATGGCCCTGCGCAATGCCCGTGACCTCTACACGCGGCGGAGCGAAGGCGTCTCGATCTGGGTCGTCCCCTCATCGGCGGTGACCGCGTCATCACCGGACGAGAAGGACCCCTTCTTCGAGCCGGCCGCCGACAAGCCCTACCGCCACCCGACGTTCTACGACATCCCGGAAGGGGTGAAGCACCTGTGACCGCGCCCGTCGACCAGACCGTGCCTCCCGCGCCGGTGGACGCCGCAGCGCTCGCGCTCGGCGACGACGCCCTGGTGCTCTCGCACCGGCTGGGGGAGTGGGCCGGCCATGCCCCCGTCCTGGAGGAAGAGGTCGCGCTCGCCAACATCGCCCTGGACCTGCTGGGACAGGCACGGGTCCTGCTCTCCCTCGTCGGCGACGAGGACGAGCTGGCGTATCTGCGCGAGGAGCGGGCCTTCCGCAACCTTCAGCTGGTCGAGCAGCCGAACGGCGACTTCGCGCACACCATTGCGCGCCAGTTCTACTTCTCCGTCTACCAGCGCCTGCTGTACGGGCAGCTGGCAGCCGGGGACAGCACGTTCGCGGGCCTTGCCGCCAAGGCGGTCAAGGAGGTGGCGTACCACCAGGACCACGCCGAGCACTGGGTCGCCCGTCTGGGGGACGGCACCGCGGAGAGCCATGAGCGGATGCAGCGCGCGTGTGACGCCCTGTGGCGGTTCACCGGCGAGATGTTCCAGCCGGTGGCGGGCCTGGATGTCGACTGGCAGACCCTGCACGTCAGCTGGCTGGAGATCGTGACGGCCGCGCTGGAGCGCGCGACGCTGACCGTGCCGGCCGGCGCGCGCAGCGGCGCATGGTCGGCGGGTGCCGGCCGCCAGGGTCTGCACACCGAGTCGTTCGGGCGGATGCTCGCCGAGATGCAGCATCTGCACCGCAGCCACCCGGGGGCGTCATGGTGACAGGAACGACGGCCGCCGCCGGCACCGCCGGCGTGGCCGAGACGGCTCTCGAGGCGGAGCTGCGCAGGCTGGCGGGCTCTGTCCCCGACCCGGAGCTTCCGGTGCTGACCCTGGAGGAGCTCGGCGTGCTCCGCGGGGTGCATGTGCTCGGGCCCGGCCGGGTCGAGGTCGAGCTGACCCCCACGTACACAGGCTGTCCTGCGATAGAGGCGATGACCTCGGACATCGAGCAGGTGCTGCACGAGCACGGGGTGCCCGACGTCTCAGTGGTGAAGGTGCTCTCCCCGGCCTGGTCGACGGACGACATCACGGTGGAAGGACGTCGCAAGCTCACGGAGTTCGGCATAGCCCCGCCCCGGCCGCACGCGGCCGACGGGCCGGTGCCGCTCACGCTTTCCGTGCGCTGCCCGCACTGCGGCTCGACCGACACCGAGCTGCTGAGCAGGTTCTCCTCCACGGCCTGCAAGGCGCTGCGCCGCTGTGTCTCCTGCCGTGAACCCTTCGACCACTTCAAGGAGTTGTAGATGTTCCATCCGCTCCGGGTCAGCGCGGTCGAAACGCTCACCGACGACTCCGTGGCCGTCACGTTCGACGTGCCCGCCGAGCTGCGCGAGACCTTCCGCCACACCCCCGGCCAGCACCTGGCGCTGCGCCGGACCGTGAACGGCGAGGAGATCCGCCGCACGTACTCGATCTGCTCCCCCGCCGCCCCCGCAGGAGCCACCCCCGTACTGCAGGTCGGCATCCGCCTGGTCGACGGCGGCGAGTTCTCGACGTACGCGCTCAAGGAACTCGCCGTCGGTGACACCGTCGAGGTCATGGCTCCGATGGGCCGTTTCCTGCTGCCTCCGCGCCCCGGACGTTTCGTGGCGGTCGTCGGCGGCAGCGGGATCACCCCGGTGCTCTCGATGGCCTCCACGGTGCTGGCACAGGAGCCGGAGTCCCGATTCTGTCTGATACGGAGCGACCGCACGGCCGCCTCGACGATGTTCCTGGACGAGGTCGCCGACCTCAAGGACCGCTTCCCGGACCGTTTTCAGCTGGTCACCGTGCTGTCCCGGGAGGAGCAGCAGTCGGGCCTGCCGTCCGGTCGGCTGGACCAGGAGCGGCTGAACGGCTTGCTGCCCGCGCTGCTCCCGGTGGCGGACGTGGACGGCTGGTTCCTGTGCGGGCCGTTCGGGCTGGTCCAGGGCGCCGAGCGGGCGCTGCGCGGGCTCGGTGTCGAGCGGAACCGCATCCACCAGGAGATCTTCCATGTCGACGACGGCTCGGTGCCCGCACGTGCCGGCGTGGCCGCGCCGGCTCACGCCTCGCTGACCGCGACTCTCGACGGCCGGTCGGGCAAGTGGCCCGTCCAGGAAGGCGAGTCGCTGCTGGAAACGGTGCTGCGCAGCCGCGCCGATGCGCCGTACGCCTGCAAGGGCGGGGTGTGCGGCACCTGCCGGGCCTTCCTGGTCAAGGGCGAGGTGCGGATGGACCGTAACTTCGCGTTGGAGCCGGAGGAGACCGAGGCGGGCTATGTACTGGCCTGTCAGTCCCATCCGGCCACATCCGAGGTGGAGTTGGACTTCGACCGCTGACGCCGCCCCGTCGACCGCGCCCATTCCCTTCCCCTAGAACCTGTTCTATCTTGACGGTCCATCAGATGGCGCGGGGCGTCGTGGGGAGGACTGGACTGTGGACTTCACCTTCACCGAGGAGCAGCAGGCGGCCGTCGAGGCGGCAAGAGCGGTCTTCTCGGGGGTCGCGCCCGACGGGGTGCCGAGCCCGGCGCTCAGCCCGGGGGCGGTGGCCGAGGAGTTCGACCGGCCGCTGTGGGCGAAGCTCGCCACCGCCGATCTGCTGAGTCTGGTCCTGTCGCCGCAGTACGGCGGAGCCGGTCTTGACTCCATAGCGCTCTGCCTGGTCCTGCGCGAGTCGGCCAAGGTGCTGGCCCGGGTGCCGCTGCTGGAGAGCAGCGCGGTCGCCATGACCGTCGAGCGCTACGGCAGCCCTGAGCTGGGCGCGCTGCTGCTGCCCGGCGCTGGACGCGGCGAGCTGGTGTTCACGGTCGGGGCCAACGGCCGCACCGGCCATGACCCCGCCGAACTGGCTGTCACCGCCCGCCCGGACGAACGTGGCTGGGTGCTCGACGGGGTGCAGACAGGCGTGCCGTGGGCACAGTGCGCGGACCGTGTCGCCGTCCCCGCCCACACCGGCGGGGGCCGCACGGTACTGGCCTTGGTGCCGCGGATCCACGAGGGCGTCACACTCGACGATCAGGTCTCCACGAACGGCGAGCGCTTCGCCGAGGTCAGCCTCGACAGCGTACGCATCGGCGGCCAGGACCTGATCGATGCCGACGGGGCCTGGGACTGGCTGCGCGGCCTGCTCGCGACCGGCACGTGTGCCCTGGCCCTCGGCCTCGGCGAGGGCGTACTCGCGATGACGAGTGCGTACACCGGCAAGCGCGAACAGTTCGGCCACCCGATTGCCACCTTCCAGGCCGTCGCCGTCCAGGCCGCCGACCGGTACATCGATCTGCGCGCCATGGAGGCCACCCTCTGGCAGGCCGCCTGGCGGATCAGCACGGGCGCGGACGGCCCTCTGCCCCCGTCGGGCGACATCGCGGTGGCGAAGATCTGGGCGTCGGAGGGTGTGCGCCGCGTCGTACAGACGGCACAGCATCTGCACGGCGGCTTCGGCGCGGACACCGATTACCCGCTGCACCGCTATCACGCCTGGGCCAAGCAGCTCGAGCTCTCCCTCGGTCCGGCAGCGGCCCATGAGGAGGTCCTGGGCGACCTGCTGGCCGCCCACCCCCTCGGCTGAGGCCGGCCCGCGAGACCGCCCTTGCACACAATGAGGTGACGACCCCGCTACGACCGGGCCGGTTCGGACGGCGGTCGAGCACGTCCGGGGTCCCGGGCCGGTCGCAGCAGCCGTCAGAGAACGAAAGCCGGGCTTCCGTCGTCCGTGGTCATCGGACGGCCCGCGCCGTCCCAGGCGAGCATGCCACCGTCGATGTTCACCGCGTCGAGACCCTGCTGGACCAGGTACTGCGTCACCTGCGCGGACCGGCCGCCGACCCGGCACATCACATAGGCGCGTCGCCCGTCCGCCAGCGCTTCGGTCACCTCACCGAAACGGGCCACGAAGTCACTCATCGGCACATGGAGCGCACCCTCGACATGCCCGGCCGCCCACTCGTCGGGCTCCCGGACGTCCAGCACCAGGCCGTCGGTGGGAACCGCCGCGGCTTCCACCGAGGGCAGCGGGGCGAAATTCATGGGTCATGCCTTCTCTCGTACGTCGTACCCGACGGATCTCCCGGACTCCCAAGAGCCCCAGGAAACCTACTGCACCAGGCCGGCCAGTTCCGCCTCACGCGCGGTCACCTGAGCGAGCAGCTGCTCGGCGATCTCCTCCAGCAGCCGGTCGGGGTCATCGGGCGCCATCCGGAGCATCGCGCCGATCGCACTCTCCTCCAGCTCCTTGGCCACCACGGTCAGCAGCTCCTTGCGCTGCGAGAGCCATTCCAGCCTCGCATAGAGCTCCTCGCTCTCGCTCAGCTGCGACTCGGCCGCCACCGGCCCCGCCGCCCACTCCTCGGCCAGCTCCTTCAGCAGCCCTTCGTCCCCGAGCGCGTACGCGGCGTTCACCCGGGCGATGAACTCGTCCCGCCGGGTCCGCTCGCCCTCGTCCGGTGCAAGATCCGGATGCGCCTTGCGGGCCAGTTCGCGGTACAGCTTGCGCGCCTCCTCGCTCGGCCGCACCCGCTTCGGCGCACGCACGGGCTGACTGTTGAGCATGGCGGCGGCCTCGGGGGAGAGGCCGTCGGAGTCCATCCAGTCGTGGAACAGCTCGTCGACACCCGGCATCGGCAGCACCATGGCCCGCGCCTCCTGGGCCTTGCGCAGGTCCTCCGGGTCCCCGGTGCGGGCGGCCCGCGCCTCGGCGATCTGGGCGTCCAGCTCGTCCAGGCGCGCGTACATCGGGCCGAGCTTCTGGTGATGCAGCCGGGAGAAGTTCTCCACCTCCACCCGGAACGTCTCCAGCGCGATCTCGAACTCGATCAGCGCCTGCTCGGCCGCGCGCACGGCCGCGGCCAGCCGTGCCTCGGGCCGCGACTGTGCATCCTGCTGCGCGGCGCTCTCGTCGTCGTTCCGGGTCGTCGGCCCCCCGGCGGCATCCTGGGTCACCCGTCCAGACTACGGGCGTGCGGCCGCGGCCCGTCACACCCCCAGCTCGGCGGGGATGCGCCCGCGCTTGACGGCCGCGAGCAGATCAGCGTGATCCGCCTCCGTGCGGTCGGCATAGGCGACAGCGAAAGCGGCCACCGCCTCGTCCAGCTCCTCGCTCTTGCCGCAGTACCCGGCGATCAGCCGCGGGTCCGCACTGTGGGAATGCGCCCGGGCCAGGAGTGCGCCGGTCATCCGCCCGTAGTCGTCGAACTGATCGGGTTCGAGCGCTGCGGGATCCACACTGCCCTTGCGGTTTCTGAACTGCCGCACCTGGAACGGCCGTCCGTCCACCGTCGTCCAGCCCAACAGGATGTCGCTGACGACCTGCATCCGCTTCTGGCCGAGCACCACCCGGCGGCCTTCGTGCTCCGCCTCGGCCACGGGGAATCCGGCGGCTTCCAGATGCGGCAGCAGCGCCGACGGCCGTGCCTCCTTCACCTGGAGCACCAGCGCATCCCCGCGGTGATCGAGCAGCAGCACGACGTACGACCGTGTGCCCACGCTTCCGGTGCCGACCACCCGGAAGGCCACGTCGTGGATCGCGTACCGGGCGAGAAGGGGGAGCCTGTCCTCGGAGACCGTGCGGAGATAGGGCCCCAGCGCCGCAGCGACCGACGCCGCCTCCGTGTCCGGCACCCGCCTCAGTACCGGCGGCGCGTCGACGAAACGTCGTCCGCCGGCGGCTCCGGCCTCGCCGTCGTCCGCGGGCACGGTCGCCTTGGCCGCGAAGCGCGCGCTGGTGTTCTTGCGGGCCTTCGCCCCGACCTGCTCCAGAGTGCCGACCAGATCCCGAGCATCCGCGTGCGAGACGAGCTCCTCGTCGGCGATCGCGTTCCAGGCGTCCAGCGCCGGCATCTTCGACAGCAGCCGCATGGTGCGCCGGTACGCGCCGACGGTGTCGAACGCGGCCGCCCGGCAGACGTCCTCACCAGCACCGGCCACGCGCCCCGCCAGCACCAGCGATGTCGCGAGCCGCTTGAGGTCCCACTCCCAGGGGCCGACCACGGTCTCGTCGAAGTCGTTGAGGTCCATGACGAGCCGGCCGCGGACATCCCCGTACAGCCCGAAGTTGGCCGCGTGCGCGTCGCCGCAGAGCTGCGCGCTCACGCCGGTCACTGGGGTGCCCACCAAGTCGTGTGCCATCAATCCGGCCGATCCCCGCAGAAACGCGAAGGGCGAGGCCGCCATCCGTCCCACCCGTATCGGCGTCAGCTCCGGCACCCGGCCGCGGCTCGACTCCTCGACGGCCTGGACCGCGTCGGGCCGCTGCTCCGTGGGTCTCAGCACATCGTGCGAGGACCGCGGCACGCGGGACCGCAGCGCCTTGCCTTTCTCCCTCGGGGACTGCGCGGCGCCTGTGGCGGTCTGCGGCGCAAAGCCCGGCACCACCGGAATGCGCCCGTCGCCCCTGATCTCACCGGACTCCGGCCCTCGCGGCGTCACTGCCTCGGATCCACTCATGACCCGCTGCCTCCCCCGGCGTCGTACGCCATCAACATCAACTGCCCATGACCGTACCGGCGCGCCCGGCACGCGTCTCCCCCTGTGGATAACCCTTCTGCATCCTGAAGACGCCGGTCACACCGCCCGCGCCCCCAGCACACCCCTCACCTGACGCCACGAGCCCTACTGACATCACGAGCTGACATCACGGGCACCCGGCGCCCCCGGCGTCGTTCCACGTGAAACATCTGGAACCTCCCCCTGAAGCCTGACCCGTCTGACAGCACAGGGCACATCGAGCGTCCGTCACCGTTAGAACCCGGCATCCCGCGCGAGCAGCGCCGCCTGCACGCGATTCTCGCACTCCAGCTTCGCGAGAATCCGGCTCACATACGTCTTCACCGTGGCCTCGCTCATATGCAGTCGCCGACCCGCGTCAGCATTGGAGAGCCCTTCCCCGAGCAGCGCCAGTACCTCCCGTTCACGGCCGCTCAGCCCGGCCACCCGCGCCCTCGCCACCTCCTCGCGCGCCGCCGCCCGCCCCGAAGCGAGCTGGTCCACCACATGCCGGGTCGCACCCGGGGAGAGATACGCATCCCCCGCGACCGCGGCCCGCACCGCCCGGATCAGTTCAGCGGGCGCCGTGTCCTTCAGCAGGAAACCGGCGCCGCCGGACTCGAGCGCCCGCAGCACGTTCTCCCGCTCCCCGAACGTCGTGAGCACGATCGCGCGGGCCGCCGGCACCGCCCGGCGCAACTCACCCAGCGCCGTGAGTCCGTCCATCACCGGCATCTGGATGTCGAGCAGCACCACATCGGCGCTGTGCGAGCGGGCCAGGTCGACCGCCTCACGGCCGTTCGCCGCCTCGGCCACGACCTCGATCTCCTGATCCGAGGTGAGGATCATGCGGATCCCCGCCCTGATGAGGGGTTCGTCGTCAGCAATCACAACCCTGATCGGCCCCGCCACGCCTACCCCTCACGCCTGCCCTGTCTGCCGCCCCGCCCGCCCTACCGGCGGACCTCGTACGACTTCTTCTCGATCAGCTTGCCGTCCTTGAAACAGAACCGGAACACCGGTTCTGATTCCACGCTGTCCCCCGCCTCCCAGGACATCAGCACAAGGCACCTGGAACCCTCGGGCTCCTTCGGCCCTTTGCCGTGCAGCCCGGTCGTCGTGAAGGTGTCCCCGCTCGGCAACCGGGCCCGCACCTCGTCCTCGGGGTCCCCGACCTGCACACTCTCGTACTGGCCCGGATCGATCGCTCCCTTGCTCATGGACCCCACCAGGAAGACGACCGCGAAGATGCCCGCCGCGGCCAGCACCAGCAGCGCCGCAACCGCGATCCCACATCCTGTCGTCCCACCGCCACCGCGGCTCGGCAGCGGAGGGCCGACCACGTGCGCGCCCTGGGGCGCGCTCCAGTCCATCTCCAGGAAGCCACCGCCGCCGAGAGCCGCCTGCGCCGACTGCTGGCGGAAGTCGTCCTTGGCGGCGACGAACGGAGCGGCCTCCACGACGCCGTACGGCAGGACCCCCGCCACCCGGAACCCCCCGCCGTCCGCCGGTCCGGCATGCACCATGCCGCCGACCAGCCGGGCCCGCTCACGCAGACCGGTCAGTCCCTGCCCACCGCTGACCACGTCCCCCGACGCCGCCGGCGCCGCCCCATTGACGATCTCGATGACGAACGAGTCGGGTTCGTACCGCAGCTCGACCCCTATCGCGGAGCCGGGAGCGTGCTTGAAGGCGTTGGTCAGCGCCTCCTGTGCAATCCGGTACGCGGCATGGTCGGCCGCCGCGGCGAGCGGACGCGCCTCGCCCGCACGCCGCAGCTCCACCGTGTTCCCGGCCGCCCGGGCCGCCTCCACCAGTCCGTCGATGCCGGCCGCCCCTCGCGCGGCCCGCCCCGGCTCGTCCACGGCCGCCGGTGCCTCCACCCCGTCCCGCAGAATCCCGACGACCTCACGCAGCTCGTGCATCGCGCTCACCGAAGCACCGCGCAGCACGCCGACCACCTCCCGCTGCCGGTCGGTCAGCGCGGGATCCACCTCCAGCGCCCCGGTGTGCACCGAGATCAGCGCCAGTTGGTGGCCGAGACTGTCGTGCATGTCCTGGGCGATGCGCTGTCGCTCCCGCAGCCGCGCCTGTCCCGCCACCATGGCGCGCTCGCGCAGCAGTTGGGTATTGCGCTCCTGCAGTGCGTGCAACAGTGACCGACGCTGCGTCCAGTAGCGGCCGGCCAGCCCGGGCACCACCGTCGTCGCCAGGAAGTAGAGGGTGGTGAACAGCACGAGGGCCATCGGCATCTGCCGGGACCAGGTGTCCGTGAGCGTGGTCCCGACACACAGGGCGTAAGCGAGCGAGAAGGCCACAAGTGCCCACCCCGCGCGGACGATCCTGTGCCCGGCCGACCAGCCGACGACCATCAGCAACGGCATGAACCCGACCACGATCGGTGCGAGCGCCGCTGTGACTGCCAGCACCACGGCCGGAACGCGCCGCCGCAGCAGCGACAGGACGGCAGCGAGCAGTCCCAGGCCGGTCAGCTTCAGACCTTCCCCGCCCAGCAGTTCCTCGGTTCCCGCGCTCATGATGCCCAGCACCAGAGCGAGCATCGCCTCGGCGGCCGTCCGCCGCCGCGACCACAGCTCGGGGGCCGCCAACCACTGCCAGCCGGCCCGGATCCTCATTGACGCGTCCACGACCGCAGCCTAGACAGCCGCCCCCGTCGCCCACGGCCCCCTTTCGTCGCGGACCGGAGCGACGAACGTCGCTCCGGGAAGCGGCGGCGCTCCGTCGCGTCGCCAGGCCCGGAACGCCAAGGACTCATTCCGGCAGCGTCCCGAGCCGCTCGGCCAGAAAGGCGATGATCTCGTTCCGGGCCTGCACGGTGGGGTGACCGTCCTGATCGACGAGGTGCGCCGTCACGACGCTGTGGGCGCAACCGACGACGTCACGGAAGAAGGGCGGAGGGTTCGTGTTCGCCGTCTCCGCTTCGAGTACGCGGCCGTCGAATGCGTCCCCGAGCAGCGCTCGGTACGCCGCGAACCGCCGGCCGGTGCACCACGTGTCATCGTCGAAGCGGTAGGCGAGAACCTTCAATCCGTCTCGCGCTACGCGTTCAGCCACGGCAGCAGCGTCTTCGTCGCTGATCTCCAGACCGCCAGGGTCGTCGAGCGGAAGCGACGGATGGTTGACCACCGGTGCGATGACAGCGGGTTCGAGCGCCATGGTCAAGGCGAAGTTTCCGGTGAAACACAGACCGACGGCGCCGACGCCAGGCCCGCCACGCTCGGCGTGCGCCAGGCGAGCAAGACCGCGCAGCCATGTGACGACGGGGCTGGTGCCGCCACCGGCAAACGCTCGGAACTCGGCGCTGACGCATGCGCGTCGAACGACGGTCTCGCGTGCCTCGGCGAGCGGATAGGCACCGTCGACGCCGAAAAGAGAGGGCAGGTACACGGAGAAACCGGCATCACGCACCCAACGCGCGAACCGCGCGACATCGGGGCTGATACCCGGCATCTCGGGCATGAGGATGACTGCCGGTCCTGACCCGGCCACGTACACGGTCTTGTCGACGTCACCGACGGTGACGGCCCTCCGCGAGAAGTCGTCCAAGGGGTCGCTCTGTCCTCGCATGATTGTCATGCCGGAGATCATGACGAGTGGCCACCCTCCCGAGAAGCGGCGGCATCGCCAGGTATCCCGGTAATCTCGCCACCCGTCAAAGGCGCTGGAGGGGCCGCATGAGTCCGCTGCGAGTCGGTGTGCTGGCCTACCCTGGCTGCTTCGCGTCGGAGGTGTTCGGAGTCCCCGACCTCCTGGCAATGGCAACCCACGTCGCCGCGGCGCAAGGGTCGGTCCAGCCGGCGTACGCGGCGTCGGTCATCTCGCCCCGGCGGCGTGTGATCGCGTCCGGCGGCTCTGTCCTCGACGTCTCGGCGGTTCGCCCGGTGGACGTCCTGATCGTGCCGGGCTTCGAGCTTTCACCCACGCTCGATCTCGACGCGACACTCGCGAACCTGGGACCGGAAGTAGCGGCGATCCGATCGCAGGCGGCCTCGGGAACCGCCGTCGTATCGATCTGCGTGGGCGCGTTCCTGGTCGCTGAAGCCGGATTGCTCGGCGGGCGCGAAGCGACCACGTCCTGGTTCTTCGCGGATCAGTTCGCCAGCCGGTACACCGACGTGCGCCTCCGCCCGGAGAGCTTGGTCGTGACCGACCGGGGGGTGACGACCACAGCGGCCTTCAGTGCCATGTACGACTTCGCGCTGCAGTTCATCCGCGAGCACGACGGCCCCCGCGTCGCCCGTAGCACCGCCCGTATCGCGCTTGTCGATGATGCGCGTTCCACGCAGGCTCCCTATGTCGACACGGGGCTCATACCCACTGTGGGCAGGGAGTTCTCGCTCAGCGTCAAGCGGTGGCTCGACCAGAACCTCGGTGCTCGCTATGACCTGCCCACCCTCGCCCAGGAGTTCCACGTAAGCACGAGAACCCTGCTTCGTCGCTTCGGCGACGAAGCCGGCGAGACCCCACTCGCGTACCTGCAGATGGTCCGGGTGCGCCGAGCCAGACACCTGCTGGAGACGACCGACAGGACCGTCGCAAGCATCGCCGCCGACGTCGGGTACCGCGACCCTGGGGCGTTCAGCGGCATCTTCGCCAGACACACGGGCAAGCGGCCGAGGGAGTACCGCGCGATGTTCCATCGTCACTGCGACCGCCACGGGTCAACCCGGCGAACGAAGACGTGAGACCCGCCCGCCGGGCGGAGACCCGCTCCGCCGGTCCCACGTCGCGGACACGCACCCCCTGCACGATCAGGTGACAGGCGCGGTCCGGCGTGCCATCGGCGGCGGTGACCGGCTGCCTCCGGCGCGTGGCCTTTCCCGAGCGCTGGGTGTCAACGTCAACACCGTGCCGCGCGGCCTTCGCGCGCCTCGTGACGAGGGAGTGCCGGAGTTCCGGCGCGGCCGAGGTGTGACGGTTACCGCGGCAGCGGACCGGCGCTCCGTATTGGTGGAGGCGAGCCCGCCCAGCTCCATGCCCTGGCGCCCTCGGAGGTCTGACGGATCTGCACCGGGCGCCGATCGCGCCCCTCACCTTCGCCTCGACAAGCCTCGAGGGCTTCAACGGCTACGCGAACTCCCCCCTCGCTGAAACGATCGAGGCGGGCGGCTCCCACCGCGCCCGCGGCATCGCCGCCCGAATCGTCCTGTTGGTCATCCCGCTCGCTCACGCCAACCGCCGAAAGATCAAACAAAGATCAAGTCCCGCACCGTGACACATGCCACGATGTGGGGCCTTTCACATAAAAATCGCCCGAATTCACCCTTAACCCTGAGCACCCTGCTCCGGGACAACGAGAAACGGGCCCTCACCAGGACTTTCGTCTCTGGCGAGAACCCGTTTCATCGGTTTCTCATGGTGCGCGAGGGGGGAGTTGAACCCCCACGCCCTTGCGGGCACTGGAACCTGAATCCAGCGCGTCTGCCTATTCCGCCACCCGCGCATTGGGTGTTGTCGTTCGGTGCCTCACCGTTTCGGTGCGACCCCGTGGCGACATGCAGAAGATTAGCACGCTGCGAAGGGTGGAATCACATCCGTTTGTTTCAGGGCCCTCGCTGGCGAACAGGGAACGGAGTGCGGCGTCACCCACTCCTCCTGGGTGCACCCGGAGTGCGGGACACTGTCATGAGGCCGCCTCTACGATCCCTGTGAGGGGGGACACTCATCGACGGGGCAGACAAGGGGAACCAGCCGATTTCCCGACGCGTGGATACGATCAGTAAGCAGTACGAGGGCGACAACGACGGAGGAGGTGCCCCATGGGAGTCCTGAAACGTTTCGAGCAGCGCCTCGAAGGTCTGGTCAACGGCACCTTCGCCAAGGTGTTCAAGTCCGAGGTCCAGCCTGTCGAGATCGCGGGCGCCCTCCAGCGGGAGTGCGACAACAACGCGACGATCTGGAACCGCGAGCGCACGGTCGTCCCCAATGACTTCATCGTCGAGCTCAGCGCCCCGGACTTCGAGCGCCTGAGCCCCTACTCGGGCCAGCTCGGCGACGAGCTCTCCGGCCTGGTGCGCGACTACGCCAAGCAGCAGCGCTACACCTTCATGGGCCCCATCAAGGTCCACCTGGAGAAGGCCGACGACCTCGACACCGGCCTGTACCGCGTACGCAGCCGCACTCTCGCGTCGAGTACGTCACAGTCGCCAGGCAGCCCCAGCGGCGCCGCGGGCGCCGCCGGCGCCCGCGGCGGCTATGGCTACCCGCCCCCCGCCTACGGCGGAGGGGCCCCCGCCGGCGCACCGCCGATGCCGGCCGCTCCGCCTCCCGGCATGCCCGGGGACCGGCGACCCGGCCCCGCCGTCGGCGGGCGAGCACCGGGCCCAGGCCCGGTGGCGGGCACTCAAGTACGACGCTGGATCGAGATCAATGGCACCCGCCATCAGATCTCCCGCCCGACGCTGGTGCTGGGACGCAGCACCGACGCCGATGTGCGGATCGACGACCCCGGCGTATCGCGCCGGCACTGTGAGATCCGGACCGGAACGCCCTCGACGATCCAGGATCTCGGGTCTACCAACGGCATCGTGGTAGACGGGCAGCACACCACCCGCGCTACGCTCCGCGACGGCTCGCGGATCGTCGTGGGCAGCACCACCATCGTTTACCGGCAAGCCGAAGGGTGAAGCGGGGGCAATGTCAGAGCTGACCCTGACGGTCATGCGGCTAGGTTTTCTGGCCGTTCTGTGGCTGTTCGTCATCGTGGCCGTACAGGTCATCCGCAGCGACCTGTTCGGTACGCGCGTCACGCAGCGCGGCTCACGCCGCAACGCCGAGCCGCGTCCGCAGCAGGCGCGCCAGCCCGCTGCGCCGCCGCAGCAGCGCCAGCAGGCCGCGGGCCGCCAGCGCCGTGGGGCGCCGACCAAACTGGTGGTGTCCGAAGGAACACTCACCGGCACGACGGTCGCCCTCCAGGGCCAGACGATCACCCTGGGCCGGGCGCACGACTCCACAATCGTGCTGGACGACGACTACGCGTCCAGCAGGCATGCCAGGATCTACCCGGACCGTGACGGCCAGTGGATCGTCGAGGATCTCGGGTCCACCAACGGCACGTATCTCGACCGGACCCGACTCACCACCCCGACACCGATTCCGCTGGGCGCGCCGATCCGCATCGGCAAGACCGTCATCGAGCTGCGGAAGTAGTACGACAATGAGCGAGCGGAGCGAGCGAGCCGCAGGGGTCCCGGCAGCGGACCGGGAAGGGCTCCCGACCGGAGGGTGGGCAGTGTGGCTCGAGACCGGCTGTACCCCGAGCCGACGGGCGAGGTGCGCATGAGTCTGTCTCTGCGTTTCGCCGCCGGATCGCACAAGGGCATGATCCGGGAGGGCAACGAGGACTCCGGCTACGCCGGCCCGCGCCTTCTCGCGATCGCCGACGGCATGGGCGGCCAGGCCGCCGGCGAGGTCGCCTCCTCCGAGGTCATCTCCACGCTGGTCCAGCTCGATGACGATGTGCCGGGCTCCGACATCCTCACCTCGCTCGGTACCGCCGTGCAGCGGGCCAACGACCAGCTGCGTGTGATGGTCGAGGAGGACCCCCAGCTCGAGGGCATGGGCACCACGCTCACCGCCCTGCTGTGGACCGGGCAGCGGCTCGGCCTCGTGCACGTCGGCGACTCGCGTGCGTATCTGCTGCGCGACGGTGTGCTGACCCAGATCACCCAGGACCACACCTGGGTGCAGCGGCTGGTCGACGAGGGCCGCATCACCGAAGAGGAAGCCACCACCCACCCGCAGCGCTCCCTGCTGATGCGCGCGCTGGGCAGCGGCGACCACGTCGAGCCCGACCTCTCCATCCGCGAGGTCCGTGCCGGCGACCGCTATCTGATCTGCTCCGACGGTCTGTCCGGCGTCGTGTCGCACCAGACGATGGAGGACACCCTCGCCAGCTACCAGGGCCCGCAGGAGACCGTGCAGGATCTGATCCAGCTCGCCCTGCGCGGCGGTGGCCCCGACAACATCACCTGCATCGTCGCCGACGTCCTCGACACCGACTCCGGCGACACCCTCGCCGGGCAGCTCAGCGACACCCCGGTGGTCGTCGGCGCGGTCGCCGAGAACCAGCACCAGCTGAACGACGGCGGCGCCATGCAGACCCCCGCGGGACGCGCCGCGGGCCTCGGCCGCCAGGCCCCGCCCCCCGGCGGCGCCTTCGGCCCGCCCGGCAGCGGCGACGTCGGCTACGGCGGCATGCCGCCCGAGGGCAGCTTCGACGCCTTCACCGACGAGGACTTCGTCAAGCAGCGCGGCGGCCGCAAGTGGCTGAAGCGCTCCTTCTACCTCGTCCTCGCCCTGGGCGTGATCGGCGGCGGTCTGTACGGCGGCTACCGCTGGACCCAGACCCAGTACTACGTCGGCACCAAGGGCGAGCACGTCGCGCTCTACCGGGGCATCAGCCAGGACCTCGCCTGGGTCTCGCTCTCGGAGGTCGAGAAGGACCATCCCGAGATCGAACTCAAGTACCTCCCGCCCTACCAGCGCAAGCAGGTCGAGGCGACGATCACCGAGGACGGCCTCGGCAAGGCCCGCGCCAAGATCGAAGAGCTCGCCGACCAGGCGGCCGCCTGCAAGAAGGACGAGCAGCGCCGGGAAGCGGCCGACCGCGTGAGCACCCCGCCACCGGGCGAGGGTGAGGCAGGCGGCACCGCCGGCACACCCGAGTCCCAGAACGCCAAGACCAAGCCGACCGCAGCTACTCCCTCTCCGGGTCCCACCCTCTCGGAGGAGGAGCAGAAGCTGGCCTCGAACTGCGGCAAGCAGTAACCAGGCCGTAGGGGGCCTTCTCCACCATGAGCGTTGTCACCAACACCACCACGATCGGCGCGATCGACGCACCGAGCCGACGCAACACCGAGCTGATGCTGCTGGGGTTCGCCGTAGCCATCCCGGTGTTCGCGTACATCAACGTGGGCCTCGCCCTCGACGGCGAACTGCCCGCAGGAGTACTCGGCTACGGGTTCGGCATCGGCCTGCTCGCCGGTGTCGCCCACCTCGTGGTGCGCAAGTTCGCCAAGTACGCCGACCCGCTGCTGCTGCCGCTGGCGGCACTGCTCAACGGGCTCGGTCTGGTGATGATCTGGCGGCTGGACCAGTCGCAGCGGCTGATCCAGCGCATCGAGTCCCGATACGGTGAAGGAAGCTTCAGCCCCGACGCCCCCAAGCAGCTGATGTACTCCGCCATCGGCATCACGCTCTTCGTCGCGGTGCTGATGCTGCTGAAGGACCACCGTATCCTGCAGCGCTACACCTATATCTCGATGGCAGCGGCACTGGTCCTGCTGGTCCTGCCGATGTTCTTCCCTGCCGTGAATGGCGCCAAGATCTGGATCAGCCTGGGCCCGTTCTCCATCCAGCCCGGCGAGTTCGCCAAGATCATCATTGCGATCTTCTTCTCCGGCTACCTGATGGTGAAGAGAGATGCCCTGGCCCTGGCCAGTCGGCGCTTCATGGGCCTCTACCTGCCGCGCGGCCGGGACCTCGGTCCCATCCTCGTGGTCTGGGCGATGTCCATCCTGATCCTCGTCTTCGAGACCGACCTCGGCACCTCGCTGCTGTTCTTCGGACTCTTCGTGATCATGCTCTATGTGGCCACCGAGCGCACCAGCTGGATCGTCTTCGGTCTGCTGATGTCCGCCGTCGGCGCGGTCGGTGTCGCCTCGTTCGAGCCGCACGTCCAGCAGCGCGTGGAGTTCTGGCTCAACCCCTTCGCCCAGAGCACCTGGGAGCAGAGCGATCAGATCGGTCAGGCGCTGATGTCCTTCGGCGCCGGCGGAACCCTCGGCACAGGGCTCGGCCAAGGCGACTCCGACCTCATCGGCTTCGCCGCCAACTCCGACTTCATCCTCTCCTCCTTCGGCGAGGAGTTCGGGCTGGCCGGGATGATGGCGTTCCTGCTGATCTACGGACTGATCGTGGAACGCGGCGTGCGCACGGCACTCGCCGCCCGCGACCCGTTCGGCAAGCTGCTCGCCATCGGACTGTCCGGCGCCTTCGCCATCCAGGTCTTCGTCGTCGCCGGTGGTGTCATGGGTCTCATCCCGTTGACCGGCATGACGATGCCGTTCGTCGCCTACGGTGGCTCTTCCGTGCTCGCGAACTGGGCGCTCATCGCCATCCTGATCCGGATCAGCGACACCGCCCGCCGTCCCGCGCCCGCTCCCGCTCCGTCGCCCGACGCCGAGATGACCCAGGTGGTCCGACCGTGAACAAGCCCCTGCGCCGGATCGCGATCTTCTGTGGACTGCTCGTCCTTGCCCTGCTGGTGCGCACCAACTGGCTCCAGTACGTCGAGGCCGACGACCTGAACGCCAACAGCAAGAACCGCCGGATCCAGATCGAGCGGTACGCCAACGAGCGCGGCAACATCGTCGTCGAGGGCAAGGCGATCACCGGTTCGGTCAAGACCAACGACACCGACTTCGAATACAAGCGCACCTATGTCAACGGCCCGATGTGGGCGCCGGTGACCGGTTACGCCTCGCAGGCATTCGATGCCAACCAGATCGAGAAGATCGAGGACGGCATCCTCACCGGCAACTCCGACCGGCTCTTCTTCGACCGCACCATGGCGATGTTCACGGGCGACAAGAAGAAGGGCGGCAATGTCGTCACCACGCTGGACGCCGCCGCTCAGAAGGCCGCTTTCGAGGGCCTCGGCGACAAGAAGGGTGCCGTCGCGGCCATCGACCCGCGGACCGGCAAGATCCTCGCGCTGGCGTCCACGCCTTCGTACGATCCCAGCTCCTTCGCCGGCTACCGCGACAAGGACGCGAAGGCCTGGAACGCGCTCAACAAGGACAAAGACAAGCCCATGCTCAACCGGGCCCTGCGCGAGGTCTACCCGCCCGGATCCACGTTCAAGGTGATCACGGCCGCGGCAGCCCTGGAGTACGGCAAGGTCTCCGACATCAACGAGCCGACCAAAACCCCTGACCCGTACATCCTGCCGAACACGCGCACCGAGATGGTCAACCACGCCGGCGGCTGCGAGAACGCGACGCTGAACCGGGCCATGGAGGTCTCCTGCAACTCCGTCTTCGCGAAGCTCGGTGACGACGTCACCCGCGACAAGATGGTGGAGATGGCCGAGAAGTTCGGCTTCAACAGCGAGGCCTTCGTCCCCGTGCGCACGTCGGCATCGGTCTACGACAAGAAGATGGACAGGCCGCAGAACGCCCTGTCGTCCATCGGCCAGTTCAACACCGCCGCCACCCCGCTGCAGATGGCCATGGTCACCGCCGCCATCGCCAACGACGGCAAGCTGATGAAGCCGTACATGATCGACAAACTCGAGTCCCCGAACGTCGACGTCATCGAGCAGACCGAACCGGAGGAGATGAGCCGTCCGATCTCCCCGGAGAACGCCCAGCTGCTCCAGCAGATGATGGAGAACGTCGTCGAGAACGGCACCGGAACCAACGCGGCGATCGACGGCGTGAAAGTCGGCGGCAAGACCGGTACCGCGCAGCACGGCGAGAACAACAGCAAGAACCCCTACGCCTGGTTCATCTCGTACGCCAAGGGCGAGAACGGATCGCCGGTCGCCGTCGCGGTCGTGGTCGAGGACAGCAACGCCCGCCGTGACGACATCTCCGGCGGTGGCCTGGCCGCCCCGATCGCCAAGGCAGTGATGAATGCGGTACTGGAGAGCGAGAAGTGACGAGGATCACGCCCGGCCTCCATACCTGCACTTTGCGATACCGGTCGGGTATCAGCTGACGGTTGGGGTCGGATCAAGCCGGACGTGCCCGGTAGCGTATGCGCGAACAGCACACCGGCGGGCCACACGAGGGTGCGGTCGGGACTGACGGAGAGGGCTGGAACTGTTATGGAAGAGCCGCGTCGCCTCGGCGGCCGGTATGAACTGGGCTCGGTGCTCGGCCGCGGTGGGATGGCCGAGGTCTACCTCGCCCACGACACCCGGCTCGGCCGCACCGTCGCCGTGAAGACGCTACGGGCCGACCTCGCCCGCGACCCGTCCTTCCAGGCCCGGTTCCGCCGGGAGGCCCAGTCCGCCGCCTCGCTCAACCACCCTGCGATCGTCGCTGTCTACGACACCGGCGAGGACTACGTGGACGGGGTCTCGATCCCGTACATCGTCATGGAGTACGTCGACGGCTCCACGCTGCGTGAGCTGCTGCACTCGGGCCGCAAGCTGCTGCCCGAGCGCACGCTGGAGATGACCATCGGCATCCTCCAGGCCCTCGAGTACTCCCACCGCAACGGGATCGTCCACCGCGACATCAAGCCGGCGAACGTCATGCTGACGCGCACCGGCCAGGTCAAGGTCATGGACTTCGGCATCGCCCGCGCCATGGGTGACTCCGGCATGACCATGACCCAGACCGCGGCCGTGATCGGCACCGCCCAGTACCTCTCCCCGGAGCAGGCCAAGGGCGAGCAGGTCGACGCGCGCTCGGATCTGTACTCCACCGGCTGCCTGCTCTACGAGCTCCTCACCGTGCGTCCGCCCTTCGTGGGCGACTCCCCGGTGGCGGTGGCCTACCAGCACGTAAGGGAAGAGCCGCAGCCGCCGAGCAATTTCGACCCCGAGATCACGCCCGAGATGGACGCGATCGTGCTCAAGGCCCTGGTCAAGGACCCGGACTACCGCTACCAGTCCGCCGACGAGATGCGCGCCGACATCGAGGCCTGCCTCGACGGACAGCCGGTCGCGGCGACTGCGGCAATGGGCTCGGTCGGCTACGGCGGCTACGGCGGCGAGGACCAGCCCACCACCGCGCTGCGCCAGGCCGACCCGGGCGGGCAGACGTCGATGCTCCCGCCCATGAACCCCGATGACGGCGGCTTCGGCGGTTATGACGACCGCCCCGACCGCCGCCGGCAGAAGAAGTCCAACACCTCGACGATCCTGCTGGTGGTCGCCGGCATCCTGGTGCTGATCGGTGCCATCCTGATCGGCAGGTCCGTGTTCGGCGGCGGCGACGACGACGCCAACAAGGTGAATGTGCCACAGCTGGTGGGCAGTACCTTCGAAGAGGCGAAGGACCTGGCAAAGAACTCCCACGTCACCGTCGAACGGTCGGGCACCCAGCGCTGCGACCAGCCCAAGGACCGTATCTGCAGCCAGAACCCGGCCAGCGGCCAGATGCAGGAGGGCGAGACCATCCAGGTCGTCGTCTCCGAAGGCGCGCCCCTGGTCGAGGTCCCCGACGTCGTCGACAAGGACGTGGACCGGGCGACGGAGATCCTGGAGAAGAAGAAGTTCGACGTCAAGGTCACGGAAGTCGAGGACGCCGCCGAGCCCGGCACGGTCCTGAAGCAGGATCCGGCGGGCGAGACCAAGGCCGAGAAGGGCACTACGGTGACCCTGACGGTCGCCAAGCAGTCCAAGCAGGACATTCCGGATGTCGTCGGCCAGGACTTCGCCAACGCGGAGAGCCAGCTCAAGACGCTCGGGTTCGAGGTCGTGCGGGTCGATGTCGAGTCGGACAAGCCGCTGAACCAGGTCGTCACCCAGAGCCAGACCGGCAAGGCGCCCAAGGGCACCAAGATCACGCTGGAAGTCTCCAAGGGCCCGGCGCAGCCGACGCAGGTCCCCGTCCCGCAGATCCGCGGCGTCACGGTCGCCCAGGCCAAGCAGATGCTCCAGGCGTCCGGCTTCAAGACGGTCGCGTTCGCCCCGGGCAGCACGCCGGACGACAACGCCGTGGTCTTCAACTCCGACCCGGCGCCCGGCACGCCGGTCGACCCGGCCACCACCACGGTGACCCTCACCACCGTAGGCGGCGGGGGCAACAACGGCGGCAACAACGGCGGCGGCTTCATCGGCGGCAACGACGGCGACTGAGGCACCGACCGGCCCGTAGTAAAGACAAGGCCCCGGCACCCACCAAGGGTGCCGGGGCCTTCCGCTTACTGTCCGTGGAGCCGGGCGTACTGTCCCGTGGAGCCGCTCAGCGCAGCTCCGCCGGCGGCGTGCGGTTCTTGTCGACCTTCTCCGTGCGCTCCAGCTCTCCCCACACGATGTAGCGGTAGTTCGACGTGTACACCGGCGTGCAGGTCGTCAGCGTGATGTAGCGGCCCGGCTTCTTCTTGCCCGACTCCTTCGGGACCGGCTGCAGCACGTCCACGTTGAACTTCGAGGTCTCGGGGAGCTTGTTGAAGACCTTGTAGACGTACCAGGTGTCCCGGGTCTCGAAGACGATCGGGTCGCCGTTCCTGAGCTTGTGGATGTTGTGGAACTTCGCACCGTGCCCGTCCCGGTGCGCGGCCAGCGTGAAGTTGCCCTTGGCGTGCCAGGGGAGCGCCGACTTGATCGGGTCCGTGTAGTAGCCCGCGATACCGTTGTTGAGGGCTTCGGTGTCCGTGCCCTTCTTCACCAGGACCTCGCCCTCGTCCATGGCGGGTACGTGGAGGAAGCCGATGCCGTCCTTGGTGTCGAGCGCGCCCGGCCCGCTGTTGGCCCAGTCGTCGCGGATCCGGTCTCCCTGCTTGGCGGCCTCGCGGTCGGCGAGGACGTTGGTCCACCACAGCGAGTAGACGACAAACAGCCCCAGCACCACACCCGCGGTGATCAGGAGCTCTCCGAACACACTGATGGCGCCGGCGATCCGGCCTCGAGCACGTGCCACTGCACCTGATCCCGTCTTGAAGTCCTTGGCGATGAGCGTTCGAGCGTCGGTGTCAGCCGACCAGTGCGTCGGGTTTGCCCTTGCTGCGCGGCCGTTCCTCGACCATCTTGCCCCACACGATCATGCGATACGTACTCGTGAATTCCGGCGTACACGTCGTCAGTGTGATGTACCTGCCCGGCCCGGTGAACCCGGAGCCCGGCGGCACCGGACCGATCACGCTCACGTTCGACGGAGACGTCTGGGGAAGGATGCTCTCCATCCGATACGTGTAGTAGGCGTCCTGCGTCTCGACGACGATCGGATCGCCCTTGTCGAGCTGGTTGATGTAGCGGAACGGTTCACCGTGGGTGTTGCGGTGGCCGGCGAGCGCGAAGTTGCCCAGCTTGTCCTCGGGCATCGCGGTCTTCAGCTTCCCCTCGCCGTAATGACCGACCATCCCGCGGTCGAGGACGTTCTTCTTGCTGATGCCCTCCGCGATCGGCACCACGACATCCAGCTTGGGGATGTACATGATGGCGAATCCCTGGCCCGGTTCGAACGCATCAGGCTTGCGGCCCTTGGCCCAGCCGTCCTGGATCTTGTTGGCCTCGGCGTTGGCCTCCTGACCGGCGAGGATGTTCGTCCACCACAACTGGTACGTGACGAACAACAGCATCAGGACACCGAAGGTGATGAACAGCTCGCCGATGGCGCGGCTGGCGATGACCGCCGGGCTGTCCTTCAGCGCACGTGCCGCACGACGGGCCTCGAGGCGCGACATCGGCTTCACGGACCCGCCGGAGGCTCCCTGAGCGGCCGTGGAAGCCCCCTGAGCAGCCGCGGGGGCCCCTGTGCGCCTGTGGCCCCGCCCCTTGGCCGCTCTGCGGCGCTCGGCCCGGCCGGGACCTGGCAGGGGCTCCGTGGCGCGCCGCGTGTCCGATGTGCGCAGGGCGACCGTCTCGTCGTCCGGCACCGGGACGGGATCGAAGACCGGCAGCTGCTCGGGTTCCGGTACGGATGCCTGGGCCGGCACGGCCCCCATGGCGGGGTCGGGCTGGGCGTACCAGTCCCGCTGGTATCCCTCGGGGTCGTACCACTCCTGCGGCTGCTGCGGGGACTGCTGCGCCTGGGGCATCGGGGCAGTCAGCGGGTCGTAAACACGTTCGTAGTCGTACTCGTACTCCCGCTCGTACTCGTGATCGTGCTCGTGCCCCGGGCGCACGGCACTCACGCCACGGCCTTGCCCACCACCGGTGCGAGCCCCGCCGAACGTCCGACCGCTCCCGCGTCGCCGCACTGCACCAGCCAGTTGGCGAGCATCAGATGGCCATGCTCGGTGAGGACCGACTCGGGGTGGAACTGCACGCCCTCGACGGCCAGTTCACGGTGCCTCAGCCCCATGATGATCCCGTCCGCCGTCTGTGCGGTGACCTCCAGCTCGTCGGGAAGGTCGGCCGGCTCGGCGGCCAGTGAGTGGTACCGGGTTGCCGTGAACGGCGAAGGCAGCCCCGCGAACACACCCTTGCCCCCGTGTGTGACCAGGGACGTCTTGCCGTGCAGCAGCTCCGGGGCGCGGTCCACCACGCCGCCGTACGCCACCGCCATCGACTGCATCCCCAGGCAGACGCCGAAGACGGGCACGCCCGTCTTCGCGCAGTGGCGCACCATCTCGATGCACACACCGGCCTGTTCGGGCGCACCGGGTCCGGGGGAGAGCAGCACGCCGTCGAAGCCGTCCTGGGCATGCTCGAGGGCCACTTCGTCGTTGCGCACGACCTCGCACTCGGCGCCGAGCTGGTAGAGGTACTGGACGAGGTTGAAGACGAAGCTGTCGTAGTTGTCCACCACGAGAATGCGCGCGCTCACTGTCCCGTCCCTTCCCCGTCGACCGTCACGTCGTTGAACGGAAGCAGCGGCTCCGCCCACGGGAAGACGTACTGGAACAGCACATAGACGACCGCCAGGACCAGCACGAGCGAAATGATCGCCCGCACCCACACGTTGCCCGGCAGATGCCGCCAGATCCAGCCGTACATGCTGTCCCTCTCCGTTCGGTACGGGACCAGACTAAAGGGCACCAGGGGCCCGTGGGTCAGCTGTGGAAAGCTGGCGGCTTGCCGTCCGTCACAGGCTGCGTGGCATCCAGATGGGCCCAGACGACAAGCCGGTGGCTGCTGCCCCACTCCGGCTCACAGGTCGTCAGCGTCAGATAGCGCCCCGGCGCGTCGAACGGGGCCACGTCGTCCCTGAGCGGCCGGGGTACGGAGCCGATCACCCCGACGTCACCCGGGACGGTCCGGTACGGCTTGTTCACAATCCGGTAGGTGAACCAGGTCGTGCCGTCCGACAGCACCACGACGTCCCCCGGGCGCAGCCGCGGAAAGTCCTTGAACGGGTCTCCGTAGGTGCGCCGGTGGCCCGCGACCGCGAAGTTGCCCGGCTCGCCGAGCCGGGCGGTGGACTCGTAGTGACCGAGCCCCTTCTTGAGGACGCCGACTCCGGTGCCCTCCAGGACGGGCCAGTCCCACCCCCGGCCGAAGCGCGGGACGTACATCACGGCGAAGGGTCTGCCGCTCTCGTATGCCTCGGGGGCAGGCACAGTGCCCGCTTCGGTGCCGCCCCCCGCGGCCGGGGCCTCGACGGGGGCCTTCGCCCAGGTCCGTTCGAGCCGGTCGATCTGCCCGTCCGTGGCGCTGTCCGCCTTGATCCCGGTCCAGAACAGCACGTACACCACGAAGAGCACGATCAGGGTGCCGACGGTGATGCACAGTTCGCTGACGGTCCGCACCAGCACCCGCACCGACACCGGCTCCCCCAAGCTCTACCCGACGGGCTTCGCGTAGTGGAGATCCACTGTGCCCGAGTAGCCGGGAAGAGTCACCGCCTCGTGCTCGTCCACTTTCCAGCCCAGGCCGTACGCCTGCACATACAGCTGGTAGTTCTCGATGGCCGGCGACTGTCCGAGCGCCTTCTTGAGCGCCTTCCGGTCACCGACCGCGGTGATCTTGTACGGCGGCGAGTAGACGCGGCCCTGGAGGATCAGTGTGTTGCCCACACACCGCACGGCGCTGGTGGAGATCAGCCGCTGGTCCATGACGCGGATGCCCCGTGCACCGCCCTCCCACAGGGCGTTGACGACCGCCTGCAGGTCCTGCTGGTGGATGACCAGGTCGTTGGCCTGCGGCTCGGGGTAACCGGGCGCCGCCCGGGCGTTCGGCGGGGCGTCGTTCAGTGTGACGGTCAGCCCCCCGCCCCTGATCGCCTCGGTGCCCGCCGCCTTCTCCAACGCCTTGAGCTTGGCGTCCTCCGCGCGGGTGGAGCCGTCGTCGCGCTGGGCCAGCGCGTCGACGTCCTCGCGCACCGCCACCATCGATTCCTCGAGCGTGCCGTTCTTCTCGCTGCGCTGCCTGATCAGGTCGGAGAGCTTGAGCATCGAGGCGTCCGTCCGCAGATCGGTGCCTCTGGCCGTGTTGAAACTGGTCACGAAGATGAGGCCCGCGAGGGCGAAGACAGCAGCCGTCAGCAGCCGGACCGGCTTCCACCGTGATCGGCGGACCGGCCCTCCGGGGGAGTCGGCAGAATTGCTCAACGTACCCTTATCTCCTTCGGCGCCGAGGAAGGACTACGCTAACGGACGCCCGGGGGAGGCAGTGGCCCCCCTCGCTCCCGCCCCGGCGCCAGCCACAGTTCCCTGCGCGGTCACGCAGCGCATCGACAGGAGAGTCCCTCGTGCCGAAGTCACGTATCCGCAAGAAGGCCGACTTCACGCCGCCTCCGGCGAAGCAGGCGGCGAACATAAAGCTGACGAATCGCAGCTGGGTCGCCCCAGTGATGCTCGCACTGTTCCTGATCGGGCTCGCCTGGATCGTTCTGTTCTACGTGACCGAGGGCAGCCTGCCGATCAAGAGCTTCGGCAACTGGAACATCGTGGCCGGCTTCGGCTTCATCGCGGCCGGCTTCGGCGTCTCCACCCAGTGGAAGTAGCCGCTCTGTAGCACGTCAAGCCCTGCCCTGAGTTATCCACACCGTTGTCCACAGCGGGGGAAAAGGTCTGACGATCTGTGGATAACTCTCCCGACGTTGACGCCGGTGTGACCGCATCGGCCATGCGCGTGAAGCGTCCCGCCCCTTGTCCGAACTGGGAAACCCCAGCTCAGCGACGAGGGGCACGCTTGTTCCCCACAGCTTGCACAAGATCCGGCACACACTGTGGACAACTTTGGGGAAAGGCTCACGCTCAGGCGAGCGCGACGGATCTGGCGATCACGGCCACCAGAAGAACCAGCAGGGCTCCTGCGCAGACGGCTCCCTGCACCAGATTCCGGTGCGCGCGCGGCGCATGGACCAGACCCAGGGTGACCAGAACCCCGATGACCAGTCCGCCGATGTGGCCCTCCCAGGAGATGTTCTCCCGGGTGAAACTGAAGATCAGATTGATCGCGAGAATCAGGACGATCGGCCGCACATCCATTCTCGTCCGCCGTGCGATCACCAGCACCGCACCCATCAGGCCGAAGACGGCGCCCGAGGCGCCGAGCGACGGCTGGTTCTCCTCGGCCAGCAGATAGGCAAGGACACTGCCACCGAGACCGGACAGCAGGTAGACCGCGAGATAGCGCACACGGCCGAGCTCCGGCTCCACCAGCCTGCCCAGGAACCACAGACCGAGCAGGTTGAACCCGATGTGCGGGACCTCTTCATGCAGGAACGTCGCCGTGATCAGGCGGTACCACTCGCCGTCCGCCACTCCGACGATCTCGCCGAGCTGCGGGTTGAAGGCGTATCCGATCAGCTCCGTCTCGGCCACGAAGCGCTGGCCGAGCGCGAGCACCAGGATGAACACCACGGCGTTGAGAGCGAGAAGGATCTTGGTGACGAACAACGGGTCGGCGCTCACCACGCCTCCCGCGAGCGTCCGCGGCCGGTTGGCACCCGGCGCGTGCCCCGTACCCGATCCCGTCCGCACACAGTCGGGGCACTGGAAGCCGACCGACGCACTGACCATGCAGTCCGTGCAGATCGGCCGCTCGCAGCGGGTGCAGCGGATGCCGGTCTCCTTGCCGGGGTGCCGGTAGCAGCCGGGCAGACCATGGGCGTCCTGCGGCTCCTGAGGACGGTCCGACGCCTGCTCCATGAGGTCTCCCCTCGATCTTCCGGGCCGGTGCGCGCTCACAACCTCGCCCCGTCCATCCTTACGGACGGACGGGGCGAAAAGGTTCCCTTGAGGTAATCCGTCGCCGATCAGCCCTCGCGGGTCTCGACGACGACGGACTCGATCACGACGTCGTCGACCGGGCGGTCGGTGCGCGGGTTGGTCCGGGTGCCGGCGATGGCGTCCACGACCTTCTTGCCGGCCTCGGTGGAGACCTCGCCGAAGATGGTGTGCTTGCGCGTCAGCCAGGCGGTGGGCGCCACGGTGATGAAGAACTGCGAGCCGTTGGTGCCCGGACCGGCGTTGGCCATGGCCAGCAGGTACGGCCTGTCGAACGCGAGGTCCGGATGGAACTCGTCCGCGAACTCGTAGCCCGGGCCACCGGTGCCGTTGCCCAGCGGGTCACCGCCCTGCAGCATGAAGCCGCTGATCACGCGGTGGAAGACCGTGCCGTCGTACAGCCTGTCCGTGGACCGCTTGCCGGTTGCCGGGTGGACCCATTCCCGCTCGCCCTTGGCGAGCTCCACGAAATTCTTGACCGTCTTGGGCGCGTGGTTCGGCAGCAGCCGGATCTCGATGTCGCCTTGGTTGGTCTTCAGGGTGGCGTAAAGCTGCTCGGCCACGATCTGCCTTCCGTAAGTCTTCTGTGACGGCTCACGATCCTTGCACGGAAGGACTGGTTACACAGAAAAGGCGCCGAGTCGCCGACGCACCGGCGCGCCCCGCGCCGAATCGTGGCATCGTCGTCCGCAAGGTCCCGACATGACCCGGATGCCCGCCCCACATGCCGAGGCGGCCCTCAACGGGCATGATTTTCAATCGGGTGGAAAGGCGAAAACTGTGCCCAACTGGGGATTAACCCCAGGCCCCAGAACGCCACCGAAGAGGAGGATCCCGTGACCCGCATGGACAGCGTGCGCGCCGCGACCGATACGGCGAGGGAGAGCGTGCTGCACGCCGCGGAAGTGGTGGCGCCCTACGCCGGCACGGCCAAGGACCAGGCCACGCTTTATGCGCACGAGGCACGCGTACGCCTCGCACCAAAAGTTTCCCAGGCCGCTCAGCAGGCCCGTGTTCAGTACGACGCACGTGTTGCGCCGCATGTACCGCCGAAGGTCGACCAGGCTGCACACCGGGCTGCGGTACAGGCCCGGAAGGCCGCCCGTCAGGCGAGCGACTACACCGTTCCGCGTGTCGAGCACGCGGTGGCCGTCGCCAAGCCCGTGGGCGTCGAGGCTGCGGCCCGTTCAGGGGCCGCGCTGGCCGTACTGCGCGGACAGGTGACGGCCAAGGAGGTCAAGAAGCTGGTCAAGAAGCACGAGCGGCGCTCTACCGCCGGACGTGTCGCCAAGGGCTTTGTGCTCGTCGGCGTACTGGCCGGCGCGGCATTCGCCGCCTGGAAGTGGTGGGACAAGCAGGCCAACCCCGACTGGCTGGTCGAGCCGCCCGCCGCGACCGAGGTGTCCGCGCTGTCGTCCGTCGACGGCAGTCCGAAGGCGGGACTTGACCCCGAGGTGCAGGCGAAGCAGGACGAGGCAGAGGCTGGGGACCGCGACGACCGTCGCTGACCGTGTGCCGTGCTCGTGGGCGGGCGCCGGGAGTGGTGAAAGACAGCTCCCGGCGCTTCACGCCGCGATGGTGTACGAGGCGCGGGCTGCGGAGGCGGTACGCCGTGCGGAGGCGCTAGGCCCTGCGGCCACACGGCGGGCGGGCTGGGCGGCGGGCGCGGTCGGGGCGGCAGGCGCCGAGGCTGCGGCGGAACCGGCGGCTGCGGCAGGAGCGGTGGCGGGGGCGGCTTCGGCAGGTTCGAAACTTTCCATCGCGTCGGCCTCGATCACGGGCAGCTGCCGGCCGGCGGGTGAGGCTCCGTGGGCCTCGGCACCGATGCGCTGCTTGATGGTCGGCGGCAGTGATCGTTCGCGCGGGGACGGCACCCAGCGTGTACTCGGACGCCTGCGCTGCGCCGGCACGGTTCCCCGGACGGCCTGAGGACGGACCTTGACCGGCTCGTCGGGCGTCCGGTCCGCGGGCTGTGCCGTGGCGATCGCGGCGGTCGCGGCAGTGGTGAGCCCCACCGAGGCAAGCAGAGCGAAGAACGCGGTGATGAACGCGGTCCACAGATTCCTGACCTTGAAGGCGGCCATAACCCCTCACTTTCGGGTTGAGCGCTTTACATACCTTCCTCATGATGTGTACGCATCTCGAGATGTGGGGGAGCGACGCCGTCGCTGAACTGTTCTTCTGATCAACACCACTCGGACGGTCCAATCCAGAGCGCGACAGAGCCCTGGAGGCTGTACAAGAAGGGCCGGGGAAGAGGCCGGGAGAGACGAAAAGGGCGCTCCGCTCTGCTTCTCGCAGATCGGAGCGCCCTTGGCGCTGTGGAGCCTAGGGGAGTCGAACCCCTGACATCTGCCATGCAAAGACAGCGCTCTACCAACTGAGCTAAGGCCCCTGGACGGGTGCGTGCGACCGAGCGGAACGTGCCTCGGTCACCACCGCGCACAAGAGTACCGGGTCACCCCCGTAATCCTGCAAAAGGATTGGGACTCCAGTTGGGACTCCCGGTCGGCGACCACGCTCCGTAAGATGCACGACAAGGTTCGCGACAGCGAAGCCGCTTGGGGAAGCGATGGGGAGACGCAATGGATGCAGCGCAGCAGGAAACGACCGCAAGAGCCAGAGAACTGCAGCGCAGCTGGTACGGGGAACCCCTCGGAGCCCTCTTCCGACGGCTCATCGACGACCTGGGGCTGAACCAGGCCCGACTCGCCGCCGTACTCGGTCTCTCCGCCCCGATGCTCTCCCAGCTGATGAGCGGCCAGCGCGCCAAGATCGGCAATCCCGCGGTGGTCCAGCGGGTCCAGGCGCTGCAGGAACTGGCGAGCCAGGTCGCCGACGGCAGCGTCAGTGCCGTCGAGGCCACGGACCGGATGGACGAGATCAAGAAGTCGCAGGGCGGCTCCGTCCTCACCGGCACCAGCCAGTCGACCAGCAGCTCGGGTGCCCCGACGGTGCGCCGCGTGGTGCGTGAGATCCAGTCGCTGCTGCGCTCGGTCTCCGCGGCCGGAGACATCATCGATGCGGCGGACTCCCTCGCCCCGAGCCACCCGGAACTGGCAGAGTTCCTCCGGGTGTACGGTGCCGGGCGCACGTCCGACGCGGTCGCCCACTACGAGTCGCACCAGAGCTGACCGAGGCAGACGCCTCGACGAGGAACCGGGAGCTGGCGCAGCACAATGGGTGAGGTCTTCGCTGGTCGGTACGAACTGATCGACCCGATCGGGCGTGGTGGCGTGGGCGCGGTCTGGCGCGCCTGGGACCACCGCCGCCGTCGCTATGTGGCGGCGAAGGTCCTGCAGCAGAGCGACGCGCACACCTTGCTGCGCTTTGTCCGTGAGCAGGCACTGCGCATCGACCACCCTCATGTCCTGGCCCCGGCCAGCTGGGCCGCGGACGACGACAAGGTGCTGTTCACCATGGATGTGGTGAGCGGCGGATCGCTGGCGCATGTCATCGGCGACTACGGTCCGCTGCCTCCCCGCTTCGTCTGCACCCTGCTCGACCAGCTGCTGTCCGGACTTGCCGCGGTGCACGCGGAGGGGGTCGTGCACCGCGACATCAAGCCGGCCAACATCCTGATGGAGGCCACCGGAACGGGCCGGCCGCATCTGCGGCTGTCCGACTTCGGCATCTCCATGCGTAAGGGTGAGCCGCGCCTGACCGAGACCAACTATGTGGTGGGGACGCCCGGTTACTTCGCGCCCGAGCAGATGCTGGGCGCGGAGCCGGACTTCACCGCGGACCTGTTCGCGGTCGGCCTGGTCGCGCTGTATCTGCTCGAGGGCAAGAAGCCCGACTCCCAGGCCCTGATCGAGCACTTCGCCGCCTCCGGCACACCCGGTGCTCCTCAAGGCGTACCGGAACCGCTGTGGCAGGTCCTGGCGGGCCTGCTGCAGCCCGACCCGCAGGCGCGGTTCAAGACGGCCACAGGGGCGCGCAAGGCGCTCACGTCCGCGGTCGAGTTGCTCCCCGACCCCACCCTCGACGACGAGCCGGTGGAGATCTTCGACCAACTCGGCCCGCTGCCCGAAGGCTTCGGCCCGGGCGGCCCCGAGGTCTCGTCGGCCGCTCCCGAGCGGTCCGCGCCTCCCGCGCCCGTACCGCCGCCGTCGGAGACCGGCAGCTTCCATCTGCCGCCGCCGCAGCACGCGGCCGCACACCACCCTCACCAGGCGGTACAGCAGCCCTACGCCGCGCAGCCGTCCACTCCTCCCGCCATGCCGCTCTCCACGGAGCCCACGCCCACGCCGACTCCGACCCCCGTCCCTGCTCCCGTACCCGCGCATCCGGCTTCCCCCCATCAAGCACCGGTGCCCGGACAGCCCGCCTATGTGCAGAGCGCCCAGGGACCGCACGAACCGCCCTTCACTCATGCTTACACCGCTCAGGGCGGGCAGGTTCCACCCGCCACCGCGCAAAAGCGGCCGGGACCGCCCCCGAAGGTTGCGGTCCCGGTCCTGCTTGTCGCGCTGGTGTGCTTCGCGGTGGGCATCTGGGCGCTGACCCAGACCTGATCCCGCACCGCCGAGGGTCGGGGCGGGCCCGGCTTCGGGCCGCGCCCCCTTACGGTCCGGCTGCGGGCCGCGCGACCCCTACGGCTCGGCTACTGGCCGGGCGGCCCGTACGGTCCGGACCCGTAGCCCTGGCCGGCACCCTGTCCGTATCCCTGCCCGTGCCCCTGGCCCTGCGCCGGCGGGTATCCATGGCCCGGCTGCGCGGCGCCTTGCCCGTACCCCGGTCCCAGATCCTGCACATGGCCAGGACTCTGTCCCTGCACCGGGAACGGCACCGGTTCCACGGACTCGGGCGTACGGCGCCTGGCGAGCAGCACCCAGGCCCCGAGCCCGAGCACCAGCACGACCCCCGCGCCGATCCCTGCCGCGGCGACCAGCTTCATCGTGTCGCTCCTGGCCGCCTCCGGAGCGCTCCTGCCGCTGTCGGCCGCCTCCTGGTCGTCGTCGGTGACCTGGAAGTCCCCGGCGGGGCCCGCGTACTGAGGCCCTGGCTTCGCCTCGCCCTCGACGTTGACGCGCAGCGTCAACGGGATCGGCTTCTTGCCGAAGGCCTCGGCGATCTCGGGGTTGAGCGTCACCGAGAGGTAGTACCAGCCGGCGAACCGCATGGCGTTGGTGCTGTCGGCGGAGGCGTAGCGGTTCTCGTAAGCCACCGGCGGCAGCGGATCGAGTGCGATCGACTTCTGCTTGCCGTCGTAGAAGACGCTCGCCTGGTTCTCGACGAACCCGCGCGCCGGATTGTGCAGGGACAGCGCGAGCGCGTTGCTGACGCTGCCGGTCCCGTCACCCGCTGAGCTGGTGCCCAGGTCGGCGCTGGCGAACAGCTGCTGCCCCCAGTCGACCGGCACCCGGTAGAACCGCGTCCGGCCGGGCGTGATCTCGTCCTGCCACTCGCCCACCTTGAGGCTTGTGGCGTCATGGAAGCTCGTGCCGCCCGCCCGCTTCTGCGGGCCGCCCGCGGGTGCCGCCGGCGAGGCGGACGGCCAGTTCTCGGGCGCCTGCGTGGCCTTGTCCCCCTTCACCTCCGGCTCGGAGCTGAAACGGATCTCCACGTCCCACGGCTCGGGTGTGGAGGTGGCGTCACTGGTCCGCTCCAGGAGCACGTAATAGGTCCCCGCCTCCTGGCAGTTGCTCTTGTCCTTGTCGATCCTCCGGCTCGCGTAGTCGGCGACCGGCCGGGCGTAGGTCGCGGTGCCGAACATGGCCGCACCCTCGCTGCACTGGGACCCCGAGCGGTCCTCGATGCTCACGGCGAGCTTGTCCGCGTAGGCGAACTTGGTGGCCAGTTTGGGTACGGCCACCGCGGAGACATAGGCGTTCGACTTGGCGTCGAGGTCGAGCCGGTAGTAGCGCTTCTCGCCCGGCTTGATCGTGTCCTTGTAGGTCGAGCCGACCGCCAGCTGCGGCCCGTCGCTGTTGACCGCCGCGCCCCGCACACTCTTCGCCTCGCTGTCGAAGACGTACGGGTTGGGCTCGCCCGCTGCCCACGCCTGCCCGGGCAGCGCCGCCACCGCACACACCGTCGCCATTCCGGCCAGCGTCACCCGGCCCCAGCCGCGCTGCCTCTTCACGCGCCCCTCCTTGAGTCCCATGTGTCCGTCGGACAGCCGGACGGCCCTGTGGCCGCCGCCCTGCGCCGCGCGAGTACGAAGACCGCGCCGGCGATGAGGACCGCTCCGCCGCCCACGGCCGCGGCGATCACCATGCCGGACCATCCTGCCCCTTCGGCCGCTTCGCTGTCTGCGCCGGTGGGCGAATCACCCTTCTTGTCGGCCGCGTCCGCCGCGCCCTTGTCCCCGTCGTCCGCGAGCACCGGGGCGTCATGCTCGGGACCTGCCAGTTCGTCACCCAGCACGGCCACCCTAAGCACCACGCCGATCTCCGGATTCTCGGCGATCTCCGCGGCCTTCGCGCCCAGTGTGACGGCGATGTAGAAGCCGCCTTTGGCGTGTACCGGGACGACGTTCGGGTGGGACTCGTGGCGGTTGGTCCAGGCGACGGGCACGGTGCCCATCTCCAGCGCCATGGGACGCCCGTTGTAGATGGTCTGCGGGTTGAACTCCCCGTTGCCGCCGCCGACCGGTCCACGCGCGGGCGTGAAGACCTGGGTGGCTCCGTACGACCACACCGAGGAGGCGCCGTCCACGGTCGGCTCGTTGGCGAACTCGACGTCGTACCGCAGCTGCTGTCCCCAGCCGACCGGAACCCTGTACCAGAGTGTCTGCGACGGCAGAAGCCTGTCCCGCCACACGCCCTGCCCGATCTCCTTGGCATCGTTGAAGCCCGTGCCGCCCGTCACGTCCCGCGGATCGCCGGTCGGCAGTACGGCGCCCTTGTCGCCCTGGCCGTACTCGGGCTGCGACTGCGCCGGCGTGACCCCCTCGGCCAGCGGCTTCTCCATGCCGTAGGTCAGCTCCAGCGGCCACCGCGCGGCGTCCGAGCCCGGCTTGGACTCACGCTCGACCACCAGCCAGTACCGGCCCGCCTCGTCACACCTGCGGCCGCCCTCGGGACTGGGAATCCGGGCGACCGCAGAGGTCAGGGGCGTTGCCCCCTCCTTCTGGAAGAAGCGCTCGGTGCTCGTCCCGCAGGAACCGCCGGACCCGTACTGGACCACCGTGCGCAGGCCGTCGAGAGTGTCCACCGCCGCGCCCGGCTGCGGCACGGCCGTCGCCGAGAAGTCGGCCGTCGACGCGGCGTCCAGATCGGCGGCGTAATACCGCTTCTCACCGGGGCCGATGGTGTCCAGGTACTGCCCCGGGGTGAGCACGGGGGCCGCGTCCCGCGTCTGCCCGCCCTCGACCGGCCTGCCGCGGAAGCGGTAACCGTCCGCGGACAGCTGCGCCGAGCGCTGCAGCTGCCGGGCGAGCGCCTCGGCGTCCGGAGCGTCGTAGTAACGGCCGTTGCCGGCCCTCGCGATGCACTCCAGCTGCTGCCGTGCCGCGCCGCGCACCTGGAAGCCGACCGTGTCGATACGCAGCCCGACGCCGTCCTTGCCGAGCTGCTCGGCGACCTCGCAGGGTTGCGGGGTGCCGCAGGTGTCCTCGCCGTCGGAGATCAGCAGGATCGTGCGCGTGCCGATCGCCCCGTCGGCGGCCTTCGGCAGGTCCTGTGCGGCCTTCTGCAGCGACAGGCCGATGGGAGTGTCCCCCTTGGGCTGTACGGCTCCGACCGCCCGCTTCATGCCCTCCCGGTCCAGCGGCTTCACCGGCAGCGCCAGCCGGGTGTCGGTGCAGCCCTTCGGCTGGTCGGCGCCGTAGACGCGCAGGCCCGTCGGATAACCGTCCGGGAGCGCGTCGACGACCGTTCCCACCGCCTTGCGGGCGGACTCCATCCGGGTGCTTCCCGTGCCGTCGTCATCGGCCATGGAGCCCGACGAGTCGAGCACCATCACCAGGCCGCTGCGGCCGTCCCCCTGCGGCGCCCGTGCTCCCTTGCCGGCCTGCTCCGCCGCGCCCGCGGCGGGCACGGGCCCGGCTGCCAGGGCGAGCAGTGCCGCGCCGATCGTTGCCACCGTCGCACGGCGGCGCAGTCGTGCTTTCACCGTGTCCCCTCCCATCACCCCAAAATTTGCTCTTGCAAGCTATCTATTTGCTGGAGTGAATACAAGAAGATCGCTGTCACGGTCCCGCTACAGCGGCGGCCGTGCTGCGCCGAGCAGGACAACCACACCCGGACAGCACGAAGCCCCGGCCGCTCACGCGGCCGGGGCTCCATGATCCAAAGTCTGCGTCTCACACACCCGAACCTGCGGGCACGGAGTCGGTCGCCTCCGTCCACAGATCCTGCTCGGCGCGATCCGCCTGGATCTGGCGGTACACGAGGAGCCCGCCGATGGCGGCCAGTGCGACCAGGAGAAGCTTCTTCACCGCGCGACCTCGTCTTTCCTTGACGTATGAGGACTTCTGGCGCCCGACTATACACACCGATCGATACCGTTCGGTGACCTACCTCCGGTCCGCGCTCCCCCAACTCGGGCCCGGCACAAAGAGATCGGCCCGGACGGAAACATTCCGTCCGGGCCGATCGACACTGTGGGGCTAACAGGATTTGAACCTGTGGCCTCATCCTTATCAGGGATGCGCTCTAACCAACTGAGCTATAGCCCCGCCGCGCTGCGCGCTGACCTCTGAAGATTAGCGCACCCGGCGGGCATGGCCAAAATCGGTATCCGCAGACCTCCGACCAGGGCTACTCGTCCTCGGCGAGCGTGAGCTCCACACCGCCCACGAAACCGGCGGAGAGGTTGTAGATGAAGGCCCCGAGCGTGGCGAGGGCCGTCGCCAGCACCACATCGATCACCGCGATGACCGACGTGAACATGAGCACCCGCGGCAGCGACAGGAACGACTGGAGGTCGAAGCCGTTGCTCTCGTTGGAGCCGGTGGCCTCGCTGATCGTGCCGCCGACGGTCGAGAAGACACCCATCGCGTCCATGACCATCCACAGCACCGCGGACGCGACCACGGTGCAGATGCCCAGCGCGATCGACAGCAGGAAGCTGACCTTCATCACCGACCACGGGTCGGCCTTGGCCACGCGCAGGCGGGCCTTGCGCGTACGCGGAGTGGTACGGGCCCCGGTGCGCGGCCGGCGCACGGCGGCGCCCGCCTGCTGACCGGTGCGCTGCTGCCCGCCCTGCGTGCCGCCCTGCGGCGTGGGGTAGGCCTGCGGCGGATGGTAGGGCTGCGCCGCCTGCTGGGCAGCGGGCTGCTGGCCGCCGGCATACATCTCGTGCGGGGGCTGATGCCCCCGGGTGTCCGTCACCGTAATCCCCCTACCTTCGGTGGAGGTGCCCCCACCCTGGGAGTCCGCGGCAGGGCCACGGGCACCGTCAGCTCCCGAAGCGGCCGATCCGGCGCCCGTGGCTCCACTCACGCTTTACTCCTCGTGCTCCCCGGCCGAGGGCTCGGTGCCCTCGACTGCCGCCTCGGCCGCCTCACCGCCGGCCTCATCGGTCCCTTCGACCTCTTCGGCCTCGCGGCCTGCCTCGGCGTTACGAGCGATACCGACAACGGCATCCCGCTTGCCCAGGTTGATCAGTTGGACGCCCATGGTGTCACGGCCCGTCTCCCTGACTTCATTGACTCGCGTACGAATCACGCCGCCACCGAGCGTGATGGCGAGGATCTCGTCGGTCTCCTCGACCACCAGCGCACCCACGAGCGATCCGCGGTCCTCCACGATCTTGGCGGCCTTGATACCGAGGCCGCCGCGGCCCTGGACGCGGTACTCGTCGACGGGGGTCCGCTTCGCGTACCCACCATCGGTGGCAGTGAACACGAACGTACCTGGCCGGACGACATTCATCGAGAGGAGTTCGTCCCCCTCACGGAAACTCATCCCCTTCACACCGGACGTCGCACGGCCCATCGGGCGCAGCGCATCGTCCGTTGCAGTGAACCGGATCGACTGCGCCTTCCTGCTGATCAGCAGCAGATCGTCCTCGGCGGAGACCAGCTCCGCGCCGATCAGCTCGTCGGGCGCACCGCCGTCGCCCTCCGTCTCACGGAGGTTGATCGCGATGACACCGCCCGAGCGAGGCGAGTCGTAGTCCTTCAGCGGGGTCTTCTTGACCAGGCCCGCCTTGGTCGCCAGCACCAGATACGGCGCCGCCTCGTAGTCACGGATCGCGAGGATCTCGGCGATCTGCTCGTCCGGCTGGAAGGCGAGCAGGTTGGCGACGTGCTGGCCACGCGCATCGCGGCCGGCGTCCGGCAGCTCGTACGCCTTGGCCCGGTAGACCCTGCCCTTGTTGGTGAAGAACAGCAGCCAGTGGTGCGTGGTGGAGACGAAGAAGTGGTCGACGATGTCGTCCTCCTTCAGCTTCGTGCCCCGCACCCCCTTGCCGCCGCGCTTCTGTGAGCGGTAGTCGTCGGTCTTGGTGCGCTTCACATAGCCGCCACGCGTGATCGTGACGACGATGTCCTCCTCGGCGATGAGGTCCTCGATGGACATGTCACCGTCGAAGGGCACCAGCTTGGAGCGCCGGTCGTCGCCGAACTTCTCGACGATGACGGCCAGTTCCTCGCTGACGATGCCACGCTGCTTCTCGGGCGAGGCAAGGATCGCGTTGTACTCGTTGATCTTCGCCTGCAGCTCGTCGTGCTCCTGCACGATCTTCTGGCGCTCCAGGGCGGCCAGCCGGCGCAGCTGCATCTCGAGAATGGCGTTGGCCTGGATCTCGTCGATCTGCAGCAGGTCCATCAGGCCCGCACGCGCGACCTCGACCGTGTCACTGCGCCGGATCAGCGCGATGACCTCGTCGATCGCGTCCAGTGCCTTGAGCAGACCGCGCAGGATGTGCGCCCGCTCCTCGGCCTTGCGCAGCCGGAACTTCGTCCGCCGGACGATGACCTCGATCTGGTGCGTCACCCAGTGGCGGATGAACGCGTCCAGCGAGAGCGTGCGCGGCACACCGTCGACCAGGGCCAGCATGTTGGCGCCGAAGTTCGTCTGCAGGTCGGTGTGCTTGTAGAGGTTGTTGAGGACGACCTTGGCGACGGCATCGCGCTTGAGCACGATGACGAGCCGCTGGCCGGTGCGCGAGGACGTCTCGTCGCGGACGTCGGCGATGCCGCCGATCTTGCCGTCCTTGACGAGGTCGGCGATCTTCTGCGCGAGGTTGTCCGGGTTGACCTGGTACGGAAGCTCCGTGACCACCAGGCACTGACGGTTCTGGATCTCCTCGACCTCGACGACCGCACGCATCGTGATGGAGCCGCGACCGGTGCGGTACGCCTCCTCGATGCCCTTGCGGCCCACGACCAGAGCACCGGACGGGAAGTCCGGGCCCTTGATCCGCTCGATGAGCGCGTCGAGCAGCTCCTCGTGCGAAGCGTCCGGGTGCTCCAGCGCCCACTGCGCGCCGGCCGCGACCTCGCGCAG
Source organism: Streptomyces sp. NBC_00390 (assembly GCF_036057275.1). Taxonomy (NCBI): domain Bacteria; kingdom Bacillati; phylum Actinomycetota; class Actinomycetes; order Kitasatosporales; family Streptomycetaceae; genus Streptomyces; species Streptomyces sp. NBC_00390. The sequence continues at coordinate 4,177,157 of NZ_CP107945.1, forward strand.
ATTGTGCGGCGGGATGTTGGTCGCCATACCGACCGCGATGCCGGCCGAGCCGTTGACCAGGAGATTCGGGAAGCGCGCCGGCAGGACCGTCGGCTCCTGGTTGCGGCCGTCGTAGTTGTCCTGGAAGTCGACGGTCTCCTCGTCGATGTCCCGGAGCATCTCCATCGACTGCGGCATCAGCTTGCACTCGGTGTACCGCATGGCGGCGGCCGGGTCGTTGCCCGGGGAGCCGAAGTTGCCGTTGGAGTCCACCAGCGGCATGCGCATCGACCACGGCTGGGCCAGCCGGACCAGGGCGTCGTAGATCGAGGAGTCGCCGTGCGGGTGGTACGTACCCATGACGTCGCCGACGACGCGGGCGCACTTGTAGAAGCCCTTCTCGGGCCGGTAGCCGCCGTCGTACATCGCGTACAGCACGCGGCGGTGGACGGGCTTGAGGCCGTCCCGCACGTCCGGCAGCGCACGCGAGACGATGACGGACATCGCGTAGTCGAGGTACGAGCGCTGCATCTCGGTCTCGAGCCCGACGGGCTCGATCCGCAGCTGCGGCCCTTCGTCTTCGGTTTCTGTGGTCACAGGAGTGTTCTCGTCGGCCATTGCTGGTCTTCAGTCCTTTCGTGCGGTCAGCTGAGACCGACTCAGATGTCGAGGAAGCGGACGTCCTTGGCATTGCGCTGGATGAACGAGCGCCGTGCCTCCACGTCCTCGCCCATCAGCACCGAGAACAGGTCGTCGGCCTGCGCGGCGTCGTCCAGGGTGACCTGGCCGAGAACGCGGTGCTCGATGTCCATGGTGGTGATGCGCAGTTCCTCGGCGTTCATCTCGCCGAGACCCTTGAAGCGCTGGATCGAGTCCTCCTTGATCCGCTTGCCCTGCTGCTTGCCGAGCGCCACGAGCGCGTCGCGCTCACGGTCCGAGTAGGCGTACTCGAAGTCGTCACGGCCCCACTTGATCTTGTAGAGCGGCGGGCGGGACAGGAACACGTGCCCGGCCTCGACCAGCGGCCGCATGAAGCGGAACAGGAAGGTCAGCAACAGGGTGTTGATGTGCTGGCCGTCGACGTCGGCGTCCGCCATCAGGATGATCTTGTGATAGCGGAGCTTCTCGATGTCGAAGTCCTCGTGGACTCCCGTGCCGAAGGCCGAGATCAGCGCCTGCACCTCGGTGTTCTGCAGGATCTTGTCGATCCGCGCCTTCTCGACGTTCAGGATCTTGCCTCGGATGGGCAGGATCGCCTGGTACATCGGGTTGCGGCCGGACTTGGCCGAGCCGCCGGCGGAGTCACCCTCGACGATGAAGATCTCGCACTTGGTCGGGTCGTTCGACTGGCAGTCGGACAGCTTGCCGGGCAGCGAGGCGCTCTCCAGCAGACCCTTGCGGCGCGTCAGGTCGCGGGCCTTGCGGGCGGCGACGCGGGCCGTGGCGGCCTGGATGGCCTTGCGGATGATGTCCACGGCTTCGTTGGGGTTGCGGTCGAACCAGTCGGTGAGGTGTTCGTTGACGACCTTCTGGACGAAGGTCTTCGCCTCCGTGTTGCCCAGCTTGGTCTTGGTCTGGCCCTCGAACTGGGGCTCGCCGAGCTTGATCGAGATGATCGCGGTCAGACCTTCGCGGATGTCCTCACCCGTGAGGTTGTCGTCCTTCTCGCGCAGCAGCTTCTTGTCGCGCGCGTACCGGTTGACGAGACCCGTCAGCGCGGCGCGGAAGCCTTCTTCGTGCGTACCGCCCTCGTGCGTGTGGATCGTGTTGGCAAACGAGTAGACACCCTCGCTGTACTGCGAGTTCCACTGCATCGCGACCTCGAGGGAGAGGAGCCTCTCCTTGTCCTCGGCGTTGATGTCGATGACGGTGGGGTGGATCAGCTCGCCCTTGCGGGAGTTCAGGTACGTCACGAAGTCGACGATGCCGCCTTCGTAGTGGTACGTGACCGTCCTCGCCGGCGGCTCCTCGGCCGCCTCGGCGTCAGGGTCGTCGGCGCCGACCGTCGCCTTCGCGGACTCGCGCTCGTCCGTCAGCGTCAGGGTGAGGCCCTTGTTGAGGAAGGCCATTTCCTGGAAGCGGCGCGAGAGTGTCTCGAAGGAGTACTCGGTGGTCTCGAAGATGTCCGGGTCGGCCCAGAAGGTGACCGACGTGCCGGAGTCCTCGACCGCCTCGTGCTTCTCCAGCGGCCCGGTGGGCACACCCTGCTTGTACTCCTGTGTCCAGCGGAAGCCGTCCCGCTTGATGTCGACCGCGATCTTGGTCGACAGGGCGTTCACGACGGACACACCGACACCGTGCAGACCGCCGGAGACGGCGTAGCCGCCGCCGCCGAACTTGCCGCCCGCGTGCAGCACGGTGAGGACGACCTCGACGGCCGGCTTCTTCTCCACCGGGTGCATGTCGACCGGGATACCGCGTCCGTTGTCGATCACCCGTACGCCGCCGTCGGCGAGGATCGTGACGTCGATTCTGTCCGCGTGACCGGCCATCGCCTCGTCGACGGAGTTGTCGACGACCTCTTGCACGAGGTGGTGCAGGCCGCGCTCACCGGTCGAGCCGATGTACATGCCAGGCCGCTTGCGGACCGCGTCCAGACCCTCGAGGACGGTGATCGCGCTGGCGTCGTACGACGAGCTCGCCTCGCCGGTCCCGTCGGCAGCAGTGGAAGGAATGTTCTCGTTGGGGTTGCCGGAATCGGCCACGAAGCGCCCTTTCTGGCACAGCACAAGCCGTTCTCCGCGTGAGCGGGAGCGGCTGCGTCGTTCGGCATTAATCGACGTCCCGCTACAGAAGCGGGATTGTCCACCAGTCTACCGGTACCACCGACACTCATGGGGGTTTGCCGGTGGCTGAGTCCGCATGTGCCGCCCTGAACCCTGTCCGTCCGACTCCCCATATTCGGGCAGGGGCTCCAAGAGGCTCACACGGGCGCCAGGCGCTTCGGGCTGTCAACCGTCCACTACCGTGAGGGACGCCTCACGCGCCTCGTGCGGTTTCTTCTGTCGCACGGGCCCGAGCACGGGTGGGAACGGGAGGCTGAGCAGGGGTCTGACCAGGGGGCGAAGCCCTGCTCAGAGCAGGGATCCGAGCAGTCAGCGGGTGCGTCCGGCGTGCTTGGCTCCGGACTCAGCCGTAGGTGTCCCCGGGACCGGTGCTCCCCGGCGCCCGCAGGGGTCCGAACCTTCGGGCGGGCCCGCCCGGGCCCAGCACCTTGATCAGCCGGACCGTGCCCTGACCCAGGTCCTCGTTGAGCCGCGCCACCAGCCGTGGCGCCAGCAGGCGCAGTTGTGTGGCCCAGGCCGTCGAATCGCACTGCACGGTCAGCACACGCTGGTCGGGATCGTCGTCGTACCGCAGCGGCACACAGTGGTTCGCCAGGTCCTCGCCGACGATCTGGGGCCACCTGCCCATGACCCCGCCCACAGCAGCCGGGGTCTCCCAGCCCCGCTCGGTGATCAGCCGGTTGATGGCGGCACCCAGCGGCAGCGGATCCCGTCCGTCCGCCCGTGCCCCGGATCTCAGCCCGCCACCGCGGCGGGCCTGCTTCTTCTGCTGCGCCGCGGCACCGCGCGCCTTCGCCTGCTCCTTGGCCGCACGCAGGGCCACGCGGGCCAGGTCCACCCCCGACGACTCGGGGACCTTCGCGGGCTCGGGCACCACGGGCGTCTCGTCCTCGCTCATACGCGCTCCACCGCTCCGTCGGCCACGGCATACCGCGCGCCGGCCAGCACACCGGGCACGTCGTCGTCGACCGCCGCCGTCACCAGGACCTGCTCTCCCGGAGCCACCAGTTCCGCCAGCCGCTCACGCCGGCGCGCATCCAGCTCCGCGAAGACGTCGTCGAGCACGAGCACCGGCTCGTTGCCCTCGGCCCGCAGCAGGTCGTACGACGCGAGCCGCAGCGCCAGCGCGTACGACCAGGCCTCGCCGTGGCTCGCGTATCCCTTGGCCGGCAGCTCGCCCAGCTTGAGCACCAGCTCGTCGCGGTGCGGTCCGACGAGCGTCACGCCTCGCTCGATCTCCTGCTTGCGCACCTCGGCAAGCGCCGCCATCAGCTGCTGGAACAGTTCCTCGCGCGTCCCGTCGGCCATCTGCTCCGGCGCCTGCCCAGCGGAGGAGGAACGGTACTCCAGCGCGACCGGGCCGCCTCCGGGGGCAAGCGCCTCGTACGCCTTGTCGGCGAGCGGCTGAAGCGCCGCGATCAGGTCCGACCGCTGTGCCAGGACTTCCGCACCCGCCCGCGCCAGATGCTGGTCCCATACGTCGAGCGTCGACAGGTCGGCCCCGCGCCCGCCGTGCCGACGGGCCATCGCCGCCGACTTCAGCAGTGTGTTGCGCTGCTTGAGCACCCGTTCGTAGTCGGAGCGCACTCCCGCCATCCGGGGCGAGCGCGCGGTGATCAGCTCGTCGAGGAACCGCCGTCGCTCCCCGGGGTCGCCCTTGACGAGCGCCAGATCCTCCGGGGCGAACAGCACAGTACGGACGATCCCCAGCACATCACGCGGCCTGACCTGCGACGACCTGTTGATACGTGCCCTGTTCGCCTTACCGGGATTGAGCTCCAGCTCGACCAGCTGCGAGCGCTCCCCCTGCCTGACGGCGGCACGGATCACGGCCCGGTCCGCTCCCATCCGAACCAGCGGGGCGTCGGAGGACACCCGGTGGCTCGCCAGCGTGGCCAGATAGCCGACCGCTTCGACGAGGTTGGTCTTGCCCTGGCCGTTGGCCCCCACGAAAGCGGTGACGCCCGGATCGAGAGGGACCTCGACCCGGGCGTACGAGCGGAAGTCGGCCAGCGACAGATGCGTGACGTGCATGATGTGCGCCGACCTTCCCCCGGCTGCTGTGCACCGGGGTGCACAGCCTGTGGATTACTTCGTGGACTCGACCGCGTGGCCGCCGAACTGGTTGCGCAGCGCGGCGATCATCTTCATCTGCGGGGAGTCGTCCTGGCGGGACGCGAAGCGCGCGAACAACGACGCGGTGATCGCCGGCAGCGGCACGGCGTGGTGGATGGCGGCTTCCACGGTCCACCGGCCCTCACCGGAGTCCTGTGCATAACCGCGCAGCTTCTCCAGGTGCTCGTCCTCGTCCAGCGCGTTGACCGCCAGGTCGAGCAGCCAGGAGCGGATGACGGTGCCTTCCTGCCAGGAGCGGAAGACCTCGCGTACGTCGGTGACGGAGGAGACCTTCTCCAGGAGCTCCCAGCCCTCGGCGTAGGCCTGCATCATCGCGTACTCGATGCCGTTGTGGACCATCTTCGCGAAGTGCCCAGCGCCGACCTTGCCCGCGTGGACCGAGCCGAACTCGCCCTCGGGCTTGAGAGCGTCGAAGATCGGCTGGACCTTCGCGACGTTCTCGGCGTCGCCGCCGTACATCAGCGCGTAGCCGTTCTCCAGTCCCCAGACACCACCCGATACGCCGCAGTCGACGAAGCCGATGCCCTTGATGCCGAGCTCGACCGCGTGCTTCTCGTCGTCGGTCCAGCGGGAGTTGCCGCCGTCCACGACGACGTCGCCGGGCTCGAGGAGGTCTGCGAGCTCATCGATGGTCGACTGGGTCGCGGCACCGGCGGGAACCATGACCCACACGACCCGCGGGCCCTTGAGCCTGCCGACAAGCTCCTGAAGGCTCTCGACGTCAGCGAGGTCGGGGTTGCGGTCGTATCCGACAACCGTGTGACCGGCGCGGCGGATGCGCTCGCGCATGTTGCCGCCCATCTTGCCGAGACCGACGAGACCGAGCTCCATCAGATGATTCCTCAATCGTTGTGTGCAGTTGCTACCCGCGTCCGAGCCTACGCCCGGACACGGATGCACACCTGTGGGGTCAGCCGCTCAGACGAACCGGCATGATCAGGTACTTGTAGGCCTCGTCCGCCTCGGCGTCCACGGCCGGCTTGCCGCTCAGCAGCGCGGGCTTGGTGGACGTGGTGAACGAGAGCTGGGCGACCGGGGAGTCGATGGCGCTCAGACCGTCCAGCAGGAAGGTCGGGTTGAAGGCGATCGAGATGTCGTCGCCGTCCAGCTGGGCGTCGACACGCTCCACAGCCTGTGCATCGTCGCTGGAGCCGGCCTCCAGGATCAGCACGCCCTGTTCGAAGCTGAGTCGCACCGGGGTGTTCCGCTCGGCGACCAGGGCCACACGCTTGACGGCCTCGACGAACGGCGCGGTCTCGATCACGGCGACCGAGTTGAACTCGGTGGGGAACAGGGTCCGGTACTTGGGCAGATCGCCCTCGAGCAGCCGGGTGGTGGTCCGCCGTCCCGCGCCCTCGAAACCGATCAGGCCCTCACCCGCACCCGAGCCGGACAACGCCAGGGTGACCGTGTCACCGCTGGTCAGCGACTTGGCGGTGTCCAGCAGCGTCTTGGCGGGCACCAGGGCGACGGCCGAGACGTCCGGGCTCTCGGGCTTCCACAGGAACTCACGGACGGCGAAGCGGTAGCGGTCGGTCGAGGCCAGGGTGACGGTGTCGCCCTCGATCTCGATCCGGACTCCGGTGAGCACCGGGAGGGTGTCGTCGCGGCCGGCGGCGATGGCGACCTGTGCGGCGGCCGAGGCGAAGACCTCGCCGGGCACGGTGCCGGTCGCGGTCGGCATCTGCGGCAGCGCCGGGTACTCCTCCACAGGCAGCGTGTGGAGTGTGAATCGCGAGGAGCCGCAGACCACGGTCGCCCGTACACCGTCTGTGGAGATCTCCACCGGGCGGTTGGGCAGAGCGCGGCAGATGTCGGCGAGCAGACGGCCCGACACCAGCACGGTGCCGTCCTCGTCCACCTCCGCCTCGACCGAGACACGCGCCGAGACCTCGTAGTCGAAGCTCGAGAAGCTGAGGGCACCGTCCTCCGCCTTCAGAAGAAGGCCTGCGAGTACGGGGGCCGGCGGACGGGCCGGAAGGCTGCGGGCCACCCAGGCCACTGCCTCCGCGAGTACATCGCGCTCCACCCGGATCTTCACCGGAACCGCCTCCTGCTGTTGCTGGCTCGCCCTTGCTGGCCTTCTTCGTCGGCTGTGTCGCCGGGGACCAGTCTGACGCACCGCACCGACACTCGGTGCGGGTCGGGGTCAAGTCATGGCAAGAGGCGGGTGAGGCTCCGGGCTCGAGTTGTGCACAGGACCCTCTTCGAAGCGAATTCCCCGGTAACTCTAAGTGGGAGTAGTAGTAGGGCCTGTGGAAACCGTGGATAACGTCGTTTGCGCAGGTCAGGTCCACTTTTTTGTCCACTGCGCCTGTGGGTGGCAGTGGTGGACAACCCAGTGCATCTGTGGACACGCGAAAGTTCTGCACATCCGGTGCACAGCCCTGTGGGACTTCTCCCCAGTGCTGTCCCCAGCTTTACCCACGTTCCCCACAGGGCAATCAGGCACCTTGGTGTGACGCCTTTCACTCGACCCGGTGAGTGGGGGTGTTCCGTTGCCGAACAGTGGACAGCGGTGTGGAGAAGCTGTGGGCAACACGGCCTCGCCTGTGGGCCGCCGGTGGACAACGTGGATCAAGGCCTGTGGAAGGTTTCTGTGTCCACAGTCTGTGGAGTCCGGTTGGCCACAAATCCACAAGCGGCTGACCTGGCGTGACGGGCACCGTGACGGCCTGCCTGTGGATGCCGTATGGACAACTCCACGGTCCCCAGGCTGTGGAAGGAAGGCCGCCCCCAGATCTGTGGAGAACAGCTGCCGACCGCTCCGTATTCGAACAGGGATGGTCGGCACCTGTCGGCCCACGGGACGACGAAGGGCGCCCCGTGGTGGTCCCGGGGCGCCCTCGAAGACTCTTCGGCTCTGCGCCGACGGCTCGGTCAGCCGTTCTTGATCCGGTTGGTGAGCTCGGTGACCTGGTTGTAGATGGACCGGCGCTCTGCCATCAGCGCGCGGATCTTGCGGTCCGCGTGCATCACGGTCGTGTGGTCACGGCCGCCGAACTGTGCGCCGATCTTCGGCAGCGACAGATCCGTGAGCTCCCGGCACAGGTACATCGCGATCTGGCGTGCTGTCACCAGCACCCGGCTGCGTGAGGATCCGCACAGATCCTCGACCGTGAGCCCGAAGTAGTCGGCGGTGGCGGCCATGATGGCGCCGGCTGTGATCTCCGGGGCGGAGTCCTCGCCTCCGGGGATCAGATCCTTCAGAACGATCTCGGTGAGACCGAGATCCACGGGCTGGCGGTTGAGCGAGGCGAACGCCGTCACCCGGATCAGCGCGCCCTCCAGTTCGCGGATGTTGCGCGAGATCCGGGAGGCGATGAACTCCAGCACCTCCGGCGGGGCGTTGAGCTGCTCCTGGACGGCCTTCTTGCGCAGGATCGCGATACGCGTCTCCAGCTCCGGCGGCTGCACATCGGTGGTCAGACCCCACTCGAAGCGGTTGCGCAGCCGGTCCTCGAGCGTCATCAGCTGCTTGGGCGGCCGGTCCGAGGACAGCACGATCTGCTTGTTGGCGTTGTGGAGGGTGTTGAAGGTGTGGAAGAACTCCTCCTGCGTCGACTCCTTGCTCGCGAGGAACTGGATGTCGTCGACGAGGAGGATGTCCACATCCCGGTAGCGCTTGCGGAACGCGTCGCCCTTGCCGTCGCGGATGGAGTTGATGAACTCGTTGGTGAACTCCTCGGAGCTCACGTACCGCACCCGGGTGCCGGGGTAGAGGCTGCGCGCGTAGTGCCCGATGGCATGCAGCAGGTGGGTCTTGCCGAGTCCCGACTCCCCATAGATGAACAGGGGGTTGTACGCCTTCGCCGGTGCCTCGGCGACGGCGACGGCGGCCGCGTGCGCGAACCGGTTCGACGCACCGATGACGAATGTGTCGAAGAGGTACTTCGGGTTGAGGCGTGCGTGCGGTTCGCCCGGGCCGGGCGCCGGCGCGGGCTGGGCGCCCAGCGGGCCGGGTGCGCCGGAGGGCCCGCCGCGGTGGGGCGGCTGGGGCTCGGGCATATCGCGTCGCTCCGGACGCGACTGGTACGGCTGGCGCTCGGGCGGCTGCGGCGACCGGTAGTCGTGCTGGGGCCGGCGCGGCGAGGCGTACGGGTCGCGCTCCTGGAAGCCGCCGAGCCGCGGCTGCTGCCAGGACAGATCCTCCTGGGTGCGCGGCCAGCCGCCCGGTTCCGGGCGCTGCTGGTACTCGGGATACGAGGGACGGACGGACGGCAGACCGTCGTCGTCCAGGGGCCGGTGCCCATAGGTGTCGTACGGGTCGCTCTGGCGCGGCTCGTCGTGCTGCGGGCCCGGGTAGCGCGGCGCCTGCTGCCCGGCAGGAGGCGCCTGGGGTGCGGGCGGTTCGCCCGCGGAGTCGTCGACAGTGATCGCGATCCGGATGGGACGGCCGCACTCGCGGCTCAGGGTGTCGCTGATCAGCGGAGCCAGTCTGCCTTCGAGGACCCGCTTGCCCCATTCGTTGGGGACGGCGAGCAACGCGGTGTCGGCCACGAGGGCGAGCGGCTGGCACCGCTCGATCCACTGTTTGTCCTTGGGCTCGATGCCTTGCTGGCCCTCGGCGAGGAGGTGTTCCAGCACGCGTGGCCACACTGCGGCAAGATCGGCAGGTACGTCAGCCACAGGGCACGCTCTCTCGCAGGTCCCACGAATGTGTGCTTCTCGGGACGGGATAGGAAGACAGGAAAAAAGATTCGGAGTCCAGCCACGGTAGTCAGGGCGACCCGCGCGGTTCAAGTTGTTGTCCACAGCCTGTGCACAGCGGGGGTCCCCGTGGGCCTGGTTTGACCGGATGGCGTAGCCGCGCGTACCGTAACCAGGTCGAGTTGTCGATGGCTGCTGCCGCCTGCCTCCGATGGGCAAAGATCACGGTCTGTGATCGTGAAGCGGTGCACTCGGGCGTAAACGCGAGCTACTCGTGGGCGCACGGTGACAGCCAGGCGATGTCCCGCCATCTACGAATCATTTCTGGAGCCCCCGAGTGAGCAAGCGCACCTTCCAGCCGAACAACCGTCGTCGCGCGAAGACCCACGGTTTCCGCCTGCGCATGCGTACCCGTGCCGGTCGCGCCATCCTGGCGAACCGTCGCAGCAAGGGTCGCGCCAACCTGTCCGCCTGATCGCGTACAGGTCATGACGTGCTGCCTACCGAACATCGGCTGAGGCGGCGCGAGGACTTCGCGACTGCGGTACGCAGAGGACGCCGGGCCGGACGCCCGTTTCTCGTCGTCCATCTACGCAGCGGTGCAACGGACCCGCACGCGCCTGGGGAGAGCGCTTCCCGGACGTGTGCGGGTTTCGTCGTGAGCAAAGCTGTGGGGGGTGCTGTCGTACGCAACAAGGTCAAGCGGAGACTGCGCCATCTCATACGCGAACGACTGTCCGAGCTGCCCCCCGGTAGCCTGGTGGTCGTACGGGCGCTGCCCGGTGCGGGCGACGCCGATTATGCACAGCTGGCCCGAGACCTGGACGCCGCTCTTCAGCGGTTGCTGGGAGGGGGCGCGCGATGAAGTACCCGTTGCTGGCTCTGATCAAGCTGTACCAGTGGACGATCAGCCCGCTGCTGGGACCTGTCTGCAGGTACTACCCGTCGTGTTCCCACTACGGGTACACGGCCATCGACCGGCACGGCGCGGTGAAGGGCACGGCTCTCACCGCTTGGCGCATCCTGCGGTGCAATCCGTGGTCGCCGGGCGGAGTCGATCATGTGCCGCCGCGCCAACGTCCGCGGTGGCACGAGATGCTGCGCGATGCGTTGCGTGGCGGCAAGGGCGGGGACTCCGCCGCTGATGTGCTTACGACCGGCTCGGTGCCTGAAGCCCCGAACCCGGCCGCAGAGACCTCGCCCAATGCTCAAGGAGCTTGATTAGTGGACACGATTGCCAGTCTCTTCAGTTTTATCACCACACCTGTCTCGTGGATCATCGTCCAGTTCCACAAGATCTACGGGGCGATGTTCGGCCCGGACACGGGCTGGGCCTGGGGACTGTCCATCGTGTCGCTGGTGGTCCTCATCCGGATCTGTCTGATCCCGCTCTTTGTGAAGCAGATCAAGGCGACCCGGAACATGCAGGCGCTCCAGCCGAAGATGAAGGCGATCCAGGAGCGCTACAAGAGCGACAAGCAGCGTCAGTCCGAAGAGATGATGAAGCTGTACAAGGAGACGGGGACCAACCCGCTCTCCTCGTGCCTTCCGATCCTTGCGCAGTCGCCGTTCTTCTTCGCGCTCTACCACGTGCTCAGCAAGATCGCCTCGGGTGACCCGGTCGGTGTGCTGAACCAGACCTTGGTCAACAGCGCCCGGCAGGCCGAGATCTTCGGTGCCCCGATCGCCGCCAAGTTCACGGACAGCCCCGAGAAGGTCGAGGCCCTTCACGCCACGCTTCTCGATGTCCGCATCGTCACCGCGGTCATGATCATCCTGATGTCGGCGTCGCAGTTCTACACGCAGCGGCAGCTGATGCAGAAGAACGTCGACCTCACGGTCAAGACGCCGTACATGCAGCAGCAGAAGATGCTGATGTACATCTTCCCGGTGATCTTCGCCGTCATGGGTATCAACTTCCCTGTCGGTGTTCTCGTCTACTGGCTGACCACCAACGTGTGGACCATGGGCCAGCAGATGTACGTGATCAACCAGAACCCGACGCCGGGCAGCAAGGCTCAGGACCACTACCTGCAGCGTCTTCTGAAGAGCGTTACCGCGAGCGGTGAGGTCAAGTCGCGTCGCAAGCGCACTGTCGTCCAGGCCATCGTCGCCAAGGGCGCGGACCGCAACGACAACGAGCGCCGCTTCATGAGCGGGCTGGCCAAGGCCGGCCTGGCCGCTCAGGCGGACGGCACGGTCGCCAAGAGCGAGACTGCCGTCCTCGACGCCGAGGGCGGTGCCGGGCAGAAGCGCCAGCAGCCCAAGCGCCAGACCAAGTCGAAGCGTCAGGCCACCGCTGCCCAGCCGGGAACAACCAAGAGCTCCGAGGGCGACTCCGCGTCGAAGACCTCGCTGCAGAAGGACGAGTCGAAGCCGGGTGGTGCCAAGCCCGCCGGTTCTGGCCGTCAGCCCAAGTCCGCACAGCGCAAGGGCCAGCAGCGCCCCAAGCACCCGTCGTCGAAGAAGTAAGAAGGAGTCGTTCCGTGACGGAAGGCACCATCTCCGCCGCCACCGAGGGTGGCGACACCCTGACCCGCCTGGAGCAGGAAGGGGAGATCGCGGCCGACTACCTCGAGGGTCTGCTCGACATTGCCGACCTCGACGGTGACATCGACATGGACGTCGAGGCCGACCGGGCTGCGGTCTCGATCATCAGTGACACGGCCAGCCGGGACCTGCAGAAGCTCGTCGGCCGCGACGGAGAGGTCCTGGAAGCCCTCCAGGAGCTGACGCGGCTCGCCGTCCACCGGGAGACCGGGGACCGCAGCCGGCTGATGCTGGACATCGCAGGCTTCCGGGCCAATAAGCGCACAGAGCTGGCCGAACTCGGCGCCAAAGCCGCCGACGAGGTGAAGAGCACCGGTCAGCCGGTGAAGATGAAGCCGATGACGCCCTTCGAGCGCAAGGTCGTCCATGACGCGGTCGCGGCCGCGGGTCTGCGCAGTGAGTCCGAGGGCGAGGAGCCGCAGCGCTTCGTCGTCGTGCTTCCGGCCTGACCCTCATTGATCTCTCGGCCCCGTCTGTTTCGCAGGCGGGGCCGAACTTTGTCAGCCTGATAGTCAGCCATCCCACTCCACATGTGCGGTAGTGCGGTACGGAAGGACGGTTCCCGTGACGGAGTCAGTGGAGCTTCCCCAGGCGCCCGATGTGGCGCGGACGGTATTCGGAGACTTCTTTCCGGAGGCTGTGCGGTACGCCGAGCTGCTCGCGGACGCGGGGGTCAAGCGTGGTCTGATCGGGCCGCGTGAGGTGCCTCGGCTGTGGGAGCGGCACCTGCTGAACTGTGCGGTGCTGTCCGAGGTCGTCCCCGAGGGTGTCACCGTCTGCGATGTCGGCTCCGGTGCCGGGCTCCCTGGTATTCCTTTGGCGCTCGTTCGTCCTGACCTGAAGATCACGTTGCTGGAGCCCCTGCTGCGTCGGACGAACTTCCTTCAGGAGGTCGTCGAACTGCTGGGCCTCGATCATGTGACCGTGGTGCGGGGCCGTGCCGAGGAAGTACTCGGGAAGCTGCCCCCGGTGCATGTGGTCACAGCGCGCGCGGTGGCTCCTTTGGACCGGCTGGCCGGCTGGGGTGTTCCTCTGCTGCGTCCCTACGGCGAGATGCTCGCGCTCAAGGGCGACACCGCCGAGGAAGAGATCCACGGGGCACGAGCCGCTTTGGGCAAGCTGGGTGTGGTGGAGACCTCGGTTCTCCACGTCGGCGAGGGAATCGTGGATCCTCTGTCCACGGTGGTGCGGGTGGAGGTGGGGGAGAGCCCGGGTGGCGTTCGGTTTGCGGCGAAGCGGGCCAAGGCCGCTCGGACGAGCCGTACGCGACGGCGCCGCTGAGCCAGACAAGCTTCCATACGTACGCATTTCGGAGTGTCGTCCTGGCGTAGTCATGCGGCGCGTGCATCGTGTTTCACGTGAAACGTCGCTCACTGCTGCAGGGAATCATCAGTCGTGGCCGTGCGGCCGCTCAGATGAAGGGGCGCAGGCCCCTCGTGAGGGTTACGGATTTGTCCACAGAGGTGGTTTCCTCCACAGAACCACCTGCCTCGCTGGTTCACGACCCCGAAAGCATGGCAGGCTCTGCTCATTGCGAGCCTGAAGTCGAGGAGAGTGAATCCTTGCGGTCCGACGCCAACATCGCGGGACCGATGACCGATCCGGTCCCCGGTCCCCGTACCGAGTCGACGGGGGACGATGTTTCACGTGAAACACCGCCTCCCCCGCTGGACGACACCCCCATTGGCCGTGCTGCACAGCTGGCCGTGGAGGCGCTGGGGCGTGCCGGTGAAGGTCTGCCCCGACCTGAGCAGACACGCGTCATGGTCGTCGCCAACCAGAAGGGCGGCGTAGGTAAGACCACCACCACGGTCAACCTTGCGGCCTCGCTCGCGCTGCATGGCGCGCGTGTGCTGGTGGTGGACCTGGATCCGCAGGGCAACGCCTCCACGGCTCTGGGGATCGATCACCATGCAGAGGTCCCTTCGATCTATGACGTCCTGGTGGAGAGCAGGCCGCTCGCCGAGGTGGTCCAACCGGTACCGGACGTCGAAGGCCTCTTCTGCGCCCCGGCCACCATCGATCTCGCCGGTGCGGAGATCGAGCTGGTGTCGCTGGTGGCGCGGGAGAGCCGACTGCAGCGCGCGATCCAGGCATACGAGCAGCCGTTGGACTACATCCTCATCGACTGCCCACCGTCGCTGGGCCTGCTGACCGTGAACGCTCTGGTCGCCGGTGCCGAGGTGCTCATCCCCATCCAGTGCGAGTACTACGCGCTCGAGGGGCTTGGCCAGCTGCTGCGCAACGTCGATCTGGTACGTGGACACCTCAATCCCGCCCTGCACGTGTCGACGATCCTGCTCACCATGTATGACGGCAGGACCCGGCTCGCGTCCCAGGTGGCCGACGAGGTGCGCAGCCACTTCGGTGAGGAGGTTCTGCGCACGAGCATCCCGCGTTCTGTGCGCATTTCTGAGGCGCCGAGCTATGGGCAGACGGTGCTGACCTACGATCCGGGTTCCAGCGGCTCCCTCTCGTACCTAGAAGCAGCACGTGAGATCGCGCTGCGCGGCGTCGGAGTCCACTACGACCCGCTGCATGCCCACCTGGGCAGCCAGAACACTCAGCAGAACATGTCGGAGGGGATCCAGTGAGCGAGCGACGTAGAGGTTTGGGGCGTGGGCTCGGTGCGCTGATCCCGGCCGCTCCGCAGGAGCAGGTGCCGTCGGCCGGTACAGCGAGCGCGCCGGGAGCAGCCTCGGTGCTGACCGCTGAGCGGGGTGTGGCGGCCGCGAAGGTCACCACGCTGCCCGCGGCGTCGGTGGCGCCCGAAGCCAGCTCGCAGGCGGAGCCGGAGTCAGCAGTGCTGGCCGAGTCGGCCAGTGCGCACTTCGCCGAGGTGTCGCTGGATGCGATCACGCCCAACCCACGTCAGCCGCGTGAGGTGTTCGACGAGGATGCCTTGGCAGAGCTGATCACTTCCATCAAGGAAGTAGGGCTCCTCCAGCCGGTCGTCGTGCGTCCGTTGGGCCCGGACCGCTATGAGCTCATCATGGGTGAGCGTCGCTGGCGGGCCTGCCGCGAAGCCGGCCTTGACCGGATCCCCGCGATTGTCCGGCACACCGACGACGAGAAGCTCCTTCTCGATGCGCTGCTGGAGAACCTGCACCGCGCGCAGCTGAACCCGCTGGAGGAGGCTGCCGCCTACGATCAGCTTCTGAAGGACTTCAACTGCACCCACGACCAGCTGGCCGACCGCATCGGGCGCTCGCGCCCGCAGGTGTCCAACACACTGCGGCTACTGCGGCTTTCGCCGCCGGTCCAGCGCCGGGTCGCGGCCGGAGTGCTCTCTGCGGGGCATGCACGTGCGCTGCTTGCCGTGGACGACTCCGAGGAGCAGGACCGGCTCGCACATCGGATCGTGGCCGAGGGGCTGTCGGTTCGAGCGGTCGAGGAGATCGTCACGCTGATCAACTCGAACCCCAAGAGTGCCCCCAAGGCGAAGGGCCCCCGCGCAGGTGCCCGACTTTCGCCTGCCCTGAGCGATCTGGCTTCGCGGCTCTCGGACCGCTTCGAGACACGCGTGAAGGTCGACCTCGGTCAGAAGAAGGGCAAGATCGTCGTCGAGTTCGCGTCCATAGACGATCTCGAGCGGATCCTGGGCACGCTGGCCCCTGGCGAGGGGCGGGTCCTGGAGAAGGGGCTCGGCGAGGAGCCTGCAGAGGGCGACGAGCACTGAGCCTCCAGAAGATCGATACCGCCGGGGCGGGTTGTGTTCCACATTCAGCGGAACACAACCCGCCCTTTGCCGTCGTGCGGTACCCCTGCCGGGCTCGTGTGGATACGATGCGTTCTGGTATGGCGCATCCACCTTGAGCCACCTCAGAGGGAGAGCGAGGGCCATGCGATCGGTGAGCCGCGGCCGACTGGTGACTGTTGGTCTGGGACTTGGGGCGGTAGGCGGATTCGTCAGCAGCCTGCTTCGGGAGCGAAGCGCGCTGGCGGCTGCTCGCAGCGCGGCAGACGAAGGAAGCGAGGTAGAGCCCTCATGGGGCGTCGGTTCGCACCGCTCACGCTGGACAACCTTTCGGACCTTCCCAAGCGCTGTCGGGCGTGTGTCTTCTGGGAGCTTGATCCAGTCAGCGGAGAAGCCGCGGTAAAGGCCGGCACTGCAGACCTCGAGAAAGAGGCCTGGATCTCCGCCGTGCTTTTGGAGTGGGGCTCCTGCGGGCGGGTCGTCTACGTCGACGAGGTGCCGGTCGGGTTCGTGCTCTACGCGCCACCGGCGTATGTGCCGCGTTCCACCGCGTTCCCCACGAGCCCCGTTTCGGCGGACGCGGTACAGCTGATGACGGCCTGGATCATGCCCGGCTATCAGGGCCAAGGGCTGGGTCGTGTAATCGTGCAGACCGTTGCCAAGGATCTGATACGGCGCGGGTTCAGAGCGATCGAGGCATTCGGTGACGCTCGCTGGAAGGAGCCCGCGTGCGTGCTTCCTGCCGACCATCTGCTCGCCGTGGGCTTCAAGACCGTCCGTCCTCACCCCACATATCCCCGACTGAGGCTGGAGCTGAGAACCACGCTCTCGTGGAAGGAAGACGTGGAGCTTGCGCTCGACCGGCTGCTGGGTGCCGTACAGAAGGAGCCGGTGCTGCGGCCGTTGTGACGGCGAACGCGAGAATGGGCTCATCCCTCGGGGGGATGAGCCCATTCGTGTCTCGCCCGTCGTTGTTTCACGTGAAACAACGACTCCGCGGTTACTCGCCGAGGAAGGTTTCGAGGTCGCGGACGATCGCTGCCTTCGGCTTGGCACCGACGATGGTCTTCGCGACCTCTCCGTTCTGGTACACGTTCAGCGTCGGGATGGACATGACGCCGTACTTGGCGGCGGTGGCCGGGTTCTCGTCGATGTTGAGCTTTACGATCTCGATCTTGTCGCCGTGCTCAGCCGCGATTGCTTCGAGGGAGGGCGCGATCTGGCGGCACGGACCGCACCAGGCGGCCCAGAAGTCCACCAGCACGGGCTTGTCGCTCTTGAGGACGTCCTCCTCGAAGGAGTCGTCAGTCACATTCTTCAGGGCGCCGGCCACGGCGACCTCCTTAGCTCTGCGGGGTGTGTGGGGTGGGGTGCTGGGGGTCAGACCACGGGGGTCTTCTCGGGCTCCGCGGCCTTCTCGCTGTCCGAGAGCGCGGAGAGGAAGCGCTCAGCGTCCAGTGCGGCGGAGCAGCCGGTGCCGGCTGCGGTGATGGCCTGGCGGTAGGTGTGGTCGACGACATCGCCCGCGCCGAAGACACCCGTCAGGTTGGTGCGCGTGGACGGCGCATCGACCTTCAGGTAGCCCTCGTCGTCCAGCTCGAGCTGGCCCTTGAACAGCTCGGTCCGGGGGTCGTGGCCCACAGCGATGAACAGCCCCGTCACCGCGAGTTCGGAGGTCTCGCTGGTCCTGGTGTTACGAAGGGTGAGGCCGGAGAGCTTCTGCTCGCCATGAATCTCGGCGACTTCGCTGTTCCAGGCGAAGGAGATCTTGGGATCGGCGAAGGCGCGGTCCTGCATGGCCTTTGAGGCGCGCAGCGTGTCACGGCGGTGGACGATGGTGACCGACTTGGCGAAGCGCGAGAGGAAGGTGGCCTCCTCCATCGCCGTGTCACCACCACCGATGACGGCGATGTCCTGGTCCTTGAAGAAGAACCCGTCACAGGTGGCACACCAGGAGACGCCGCGTCCGGAGAGTGCGTCCTCGTTCGGCAGGCCCAGCTTTCGGTGCTGGGAACCGGTGGTGATGATGACGGCCTTCGCGCGGTGGACGGTACCGGCGGTGTCGGTCACGGTCTTGGTCTCGCCGGCGAGGTCGACGGACACGACATCGTCCGGGACGAGCTCGGCACCGAAGCGCTCCGCCTGGGCACGCATGTTGTCCATCAGATCGGGACCCATGATGCCGTCGCGGAAGCCGGGGAAGTTCTCCACCTCGGTCGTGTTCATCAGCGCGCCACCGGCGGTCACTGCTCCCTCGAACACCAGCGGCTGCAACGATGCGCGCGCCGTGTAGAGGGCGGCTGTGTAGCCCGCGGGCCCGGAGCCGATGATGATCACGTTACGGACGTCGCTCACGGGTTATTTCCTCGTCTCTGCAGACTGCCTACTGCCTACGGGGCCGGTTCAAGGACTCTCACCCCACCCAACGGATCCTACGGGGCTTGCATTCCCGAGGTGTCAGAGCGGCACAGGCGATATATCAGTGGCGAGGGTAGGTCTGCGTCAGCAGAAGCTTTCCTGCGGATGCCCGCTGGGCATCGACACAGGCGGCGTCGACGACATAAGCCTGGACCCGGGAGCTGTCGGTGGAGTGCGGCATCACCACGAGGTAGGCCCTGACGCCTTCGAATATGCCTCGCTCAACGGCGATGGGGGCATCAGAGCGTCCGGTGCCCTGCTGGATGCACGCGGGAGCCCTCGTGATCGCAGTGGCCTTGGGAGTCACCGTGGACGCGCCCAGATCCTCCGAGGGCCCCCTCTCCATCCGTGGCTCGGCCTGTGCCGGGCCGGCCGTGAGCAGCGCCTCCACGCGCCGCTCGAGTGCCGCGCCGGTGAAGACCTGCCCGTCGCCGGCCCCGGCGCTGACGCTGGCCTTCCGTGCGGTCTCCGACGCACTCTCCGAGGAGTCATGAGTGGACTGCAAGAACATGACGCTCACACCTACTGCGGCGGCGCTGAAGACAGCTCCGAGGACCACGGTGCGGCGGCGTCGTGTCCGACGGCTCCGGCGGCCGGGGCCAGTGGCCGCATGGGAGTGCCCGGCAGGCCGACCGGCCGGTGCAGGCTCGGCTGAACGAGTCGACGACTCTGTTTCACGTGAAACATGCCCGCTGTCGTCTGGAGCGGTTGCGTCCAGGAGTGCCTCGGCGGCCAGAGCGGCATCGATCCGCTCCGCGATATCGGCAGGCATCCCTTGGGCTCCGGGCAGCGTGCCGAGCAGCCCACGGACTTCCTCGAGCGAAGCTCGCACGTCCGCGCACAGGGGGCAGTCGTTCAGATGGTCCTGCACGTCGGCAGTACGGGAGGGAGACAGCAGTCCTTCGGTGAGGTCGGAGATTTCCGAGACGTCCGGGTGCCGAGTCGTATCGGTCGTGGATGTCACGCGCGCCCACCTCCGCCCTTCACTGCCGCAGGGTCATTGGGCCCTGTCTCTTTCGACCCCGACGCCGGTGGGACGGATGTCCCCGGCGTCCGGTTCCTTCCCTTGCTGACCTCGGGGTTACCCCCGCCGTCACGACGAAGATGGGTGAGCAAGGGCAGCAGTCGCGCCCGACCGCGCGCGCACCGGCTCTTGATGGTGCCCGTCGGCACATCGAGCACACGTGCCGCCTCGGCCACGGGATAGCCCTGCATATCCACCAGCACCAAAGCGGCGCGCTGGTCCACAGGGAGCGTCGCCAGCGCCGCCACGAGCTCGCGGTGGAGGTCCTGGCGCTCTGCCGGCGCCTCGGCAGACTCGTGAGGCTCCAGCAGCTGTTCCAGGCGCTCCGTGTCGTCGACAGGCGAGGTCTTGCGTGAGGCTGCTTTGCGCGCCCGGTCCAGGCAGGCGTTCACGGTGATGCGGTGCAGCCACGTGGTGACCGCAGACTGCCCCCGGAAGGTGTGGGCGGCGCGGAACGCCGACACAAGGGCGTCCTGGACCGCGTCAGCGGCCTCCTCGCGATCTCCCAGGGTCCGCAGAGCGACGGCCCAGAGCCTGTCCCGGTGGCGCCGTACCAGCTCACCGAAGGCATTCGGATCCCCCGCGACATGCCGCTCCAGGAGGTCCTGGTCGCTGATGTCGCCGAGTGTCGCGTCGTCCAACGGTGAGCCCCCTCCCGCGTACTGTCAGCTGGTGATCTTGATTTCCGAGATCTTGCCGCGGAAGTCACTGCCGTCGGCCGGCGGCAGGTTGGTCAGCCAGACCAGAACGTACCGCGCCTCGACCGGCTTCCCGGGCTTGAGGGACACATTCGTGCCGGTACCCTCGGCGACCTTGGTGAAGCCGTCGGGGGTCGTGGGCTCGGCTGCGGCATCCGCAGGTGCCGTCCGCAGCTCCACCGAGGTGTTTCCGCCGAGGAAGGAGACGTCCACTGACCCGACCTGCTGGGACTTACCGAGGTCCACGACGATGCCGACACCGGACTTCAGCCGACCGAAGTCCGCGCTGAAGTAGCTCTTGGTGTTCCAGAACGTCGTGGGATCGCCGTCGTAGCTGTTCCTTATCGCTGCCGGGTTCTCGGAGCCGTCGCTGCCGAACGGGTCGAAGTCGTGAGCACCGACGATCGCGATCGGTTTGCCCGACTCCACGTCCGGATTCTTCTCTTCGGGCTTCGTCTGGGTCGTGCCGCCCGGCTTGACCTTTTCCTTGTCGCGGTCGATCAGCTTGTCGGCGATCTGCCAGCTGCCGAGGCCCAGCGCGGCGATGAGCAGCGCGGCGACGGTCCACTTCAGGGCCTTGCCGGTGCGGCTCTCCAGAGGCGCCGGCGGAGCCGGCGGCATCGCCTGGGTGACGGTCGCGCCCGGGCGCGCAGCAGGGCGGCCGTACGTGCCCTGCTGATAGGTGGTGCGCTGGTACTCGGGCGGCGAGGTGAAGGCCGGCTCCGGCGGGCGGATGCGCGGCATCGCGGCGACGGCCTTGGCCAGCTCGTCTGGTGTGGTGCACGCCGGTTCCTGGCGGGAGGCTGTGGCACCGTCGTTGACCAGAGCCCGCATGGCGAGCTCGGAGAGCCCGCGGTGCACGCCGGCTCGCACCTGGTCGGGGGCGATCAGACCGACGCCCTTGGGCAGGCCCGGCAGGCCGTACGCGTCATTCTCGTACGGCCAGCGCTGTGTCAGCGCGGCGTACAGCAGAGCACCGATCGCCTCGGTGTCCGTGCGATGCGGCAGGTCGGCGGAGATGCCGCGCAGGGCGGCGTTCACCGCCAGGCCCCGGATCCGGTACTGCCCGGTCGACGTCCGCAGCACCGCGCTGGGAGTGAGCCGGAGGTGGGCAAGCCCTTCACGATGAGCCGCGGCCATGGCCTGGGAGATCTGGTCGACGAGCATGTATGCGTCGTGCGGCTCAAAGGGCCCTGAGGCGAGCAACGCGGTGAGCTCGACGGCGTCCGGGAGCCACTCGTGCACGACATAGACGAGGTCGTTCTCCTCGACTGCGTCCAGCACCTGGACGAAGC
The DNA here is from genome assembly GCF_036057275.1 of Streptomyces sp. NBC_00390. NCBI lineage: Bacteria > Bacillati > Actinomycetota > Actinomycetes > Kitasatosporales > Streptomycetaceae > Streptomyces > Streptomyces sp. NBC_00390. Next base: position 4,198,390 of record NZ_CP107945.1, read on the forward strand.
GGGGGTCGCCGAGCAGCGCGGAAGAACGCGCCGCCGCGAGGACGGAACGGGCCCGGGGGTGGTCGGCAGGGAGGATGTGGACGCCGACAGCGCGCCGCAGTTTCTCGTCGACTGCACGCCAACTGCTGAAACCGTCCAGACGGGTGACGCACTCCTCAAGGCGGTAGCGTCTGGCGAGCTTATGACCACTGTGCAGTTCGGGCGCCGAGATGGAGGGTTCGCCATCCTGCCGCTCGGCATCCGGGTCCGGTGCGGTCTTTTCCGCCGCGTTCTGGGATTCCGCCGCCCCGTCGGTCGTGGCCTTGCCCGCCTGCGCGGTCAGCGGGTCGTCTCCGCTGTTGTCGGCCACGTCGACGGCAGCCGTGCTACGTTCCGCCACCGTCGTTCCTGCCTCCCCATCCGTTGCGCCATATCCAACAGCCATGCCAATTGTGCCCACAGTCCGACGCTATGCACGACACGCGGGGTCCGACGATGGTTGTGCGGACCCCGCAGATCAGCGTCCCAGTCGTCCGCGGACCATACCGACCATGGCGTTGAGTTCTTCGATGCGCATCCGCTTCGCGGCGAAGAGGAAGACGCCCAGCAGTGCGATTCCACCGACGACCAGCGCAGCCAGTGAACCGGCAGCGCCGCTGCCGAGCACCTTCATCACACCGAACGCGATCGCACCGGCGACGGCAGCCGCGGGCACCGAGGCCATGGACAGCCGCGCGTAGGTCCGCATGACGTGAGCGCCGTCCAGATCGCCGCCCAGACGGTTCTTGAGGCGTCGCCAGGCGATGCCTACGCCGACGGCGTAGGCGAGGCCGTACGAGGCCGCCATGCCGACGACGGCCCAGCGGGCAGGCAGCACCGCGTAGCACACCGCTGAGGCGCCGGCATTGACGCCGGCGACAATCACGGTGTTGTAGAAGGGGGTTCGGGTGTCCTCGTAGGCGTAGAAACCGCGCAGCACGACGTACTGCACCGAGTAGGGGATGAGCCCGAGCCCGAAGGCCATGAGGATGAAGCCCATTCCCTTCGCGCCTTCGAGGCCGCTGGAGGCGAACAGCAGCGTGGACATCGGGACGCCCAGCGCGAGGAAGGTAAAGGCGACCGGGACGATCGCGACCGCCGAGTTGCGCAGGCCCTGGGAGATGTCGTCACGCACGGCGCCCGGGTCGTTGTCGTGCGCGGCGCGCGAGATACGCGGCAACAGAGCGGCCATGACCGACACAGTGATGATCGCCTGCGGCATGCCCCAGATCAGCTGCGCGTTGGCGTAGGCGATGAAGCCCGCACCCTCTCTGCCGGACGCCGCGCCGGCCGCGGTGGCCAGCTGGGTGACCACGAGCACTCCCGCCTGGTTGGCGAGAACGAACAGGACGGTCCACTTCGCCAGCTTCACGGTCTTGCCGAGGCCGTGACCCTTCCAGTCGAAGCGCGGACGGAAGCGGAAGCCGGTCTCGCGCAGGTAGGGGATCATCGCGAGTGCCTGCACGACCAGGCCGAGCAGCGTGCCGATGCCGAGCAGGCGGACGCCCTCCGGCGGGATCGTCTGAACACCCATCTGGGACTCGGCGGCGGTGCCGTACACCCAGATGAACAGACCGAACGTGGTGATCATGACGATGTTGTTGAGGACCGGGGTCCACATCATCGCGCCGAACTTCCCACGGGCATTGAGGATCTGCCCCATGACGACATGCACGCCCATGAAGAAGATCGTGGGCAGGCAGTAGCGTGCGAACGTGACGGCGACGCTGTTGGCCGCCTGATCGTTCGCAATCGTGTCCGACATCAGCCGGATCAGGAATGGAGCCGCGAACACGGCGGCGGCCACGATGACGCCGAGTGCCACCATGACGAGGGTGAGCAGACGGTTGGCGTATGCCTCGCCGCCGTCCTCGTCGTTCTTCATGGCGCGAACCAGCTGTGGCACGAAGACCGAGTTGAGACCACCGCCGACGGTCAGGATGTAGATCATCGTCGGCAGGGTGTACGCGATGGTGAACACGTCACCGAGGAGGGCGGCACCGAGAGCCGCCGTGATCACCAGGCTCCGTACAAAACCGGTGAGGCGGGACACGAGGGTGCCGGCTGCCATCACCGCGCTGGATTTCAACAGGCCGGACGCACGTCCGGCCGGCTTCTTCGGCGCCGGCGGCGCAGGCGCAGGCGCCGGCTCGGGCTCGGGAGCCGGGGCGCCCGATGCCTGCTGGTCGCGGAAGAGATGGGCGAAGGCATCGGGTTCCGGCTTCTCCTCGGAGGCCTGGGTGACCAGATCGTCCACGCCCGTGAACTGGGTGGTTCTGGCGTCGTCGCCGTACGGCAGCCTGCGTGAGGGGCCGTCGTCGGGCTCGGGGGGCGGAGTCTGTGCCCAGATCCGCGGGTCGGGCGCGTAGGGCGACGCCGGCGGCTGCTGGTACAGCGGCTGCGGCTCCTGAAAGGTGCCGGGAGGCGGCGGGGGGTGCGCCGAGCGGTCGTAGACCGCCTCGGCAATCGGATCCTGAGCGGCGAGATCCTGCGCCTGGAAGGGGTCGTGGGCGTAGGCGTCCTGGACATAGGGGTCCTGGGTGTACGGATCCGGGGCGGGCTGCGGCGACGGCACCTGGCCCCCACCCGCGCCCTGACCACGGTCACCGTCGTACGGCGCGTTCATCGCTACCCCACCTCATCGTCCCCGGCCAACCGGCCACGACATCGCTCAATGGTCCACTTTCTCACCAGCGCCGGACGGGTCGCCGCTTTCCGGTCGGGTGTCCGGTGTCAGGTCACTCGCCTGCCCGGGATCCGGACGGTCGATGTCACCTTCAGCGCTTGATACGGCTTCTTCGGCCGCCGAAGCGGCTTCGCGCGCCGCTGCGCGCTTGCGCTGGGTGTACATCCTGACGCCGGCGAGGACAAGAAGCAGGACACCGCCCGCGAGGACGAGCATCACGGTCGGGGTGATCTCGGACACCTTCAAGGTGAAGGCCATCGGCCGGCCGTACGGCTTGCCGTCCTCGGTGTACAGCTGGGCGGTCATCTGGACCTGGCCGTTGGCATTGGCCTCGGCCGGGAACTTCACCGTCTGGCTGTGGCCGCCCTCGACCGTGATCGGCTGCTCGGCGACACCCTTGTCTCCGTCGAGGTTGAGGCGTGTGGGGTTCTCCGACCTCAGCCGCAGCACCAGGTGATCGACTCCCTGGACCAGCTTGTTCTGCACCGTGACCGGGATGGTCGCGCTGCGCCCGGACAGGGTCACATCCGACTTCTCGATCAGTCGCACTTCGCCGGTGAGGCTGTGCAGATAGTTCCGCACGATCCGGCGGTACTCGTGGGCCGGTGCCGGCGTGCCGCGCCACGACACCGACAGTTCACGGTCGATCGCTCGGCCGAAGGGAGTCTCCACCCGGTCGGCAAGAGTGAGGATGACCTTGAACTTGTCGAGGGTGTCCTGGGTGGCCTTGATGTCCTGGAAGGTCTCCACCGGCAGTTCCTGCTTGCGCAGCGCGGCGGGGTAGCGGGCGGAGCCGGGCACCTGGGTATTGGCGTCGGCGTCCGGCTTGGCGTCCGCGGCGGCCTCGAGGTCGAGCGGCTGCGTCCAGCGCCGACTGTCGAGGGCCCGCAGCGCCCGGGCCATGGACTGGGCCTGGGTGGTCGTCGGCGTGCGCTGAGGGGCGACCACGATGCTGCGCTGATTGTTCGGCTGCTGGTGGGTCAGCGCCAGCGTCTGGGCGAGAAACTCCTGGACCGCCAGGGTCGAGTGACCGGCGTCGGTCATATCGCGCTGGAAGGCGGTGGAGAGCCGCGAATCGGCGACGACCGCCGTGGTACCCCCACCGATCGGGCGGGCCGCGGTCGGCGTGTAGTGCAGGTTGTCCTGGAGGCTGTCGCTACGGGCGATGACCTTGTCCGCACCGGCCGAGGTGGCCACGTCGACGATCGACGAGTCGATCTGGCCTTCCACAGGCCAGGCGAAGTCGATGGACGGCTTCACATGAAGCACGGTCTCCACCGTCGTCTCGGCAACCTCGGTGGCGGGCTTCAGATGGCTGAGGGAGCCCGACACGCCCTTGCCGCGGTGGGCGAGTGAGGCGAGGTCGGGGTCGGCGAACGGCAGGGCGACGATCTTGCGACCCTGCACGGCACCTTCGAGGGCGCTCAGCCAGCGCTTGGCCACTGCCTGGTTTTCTTTACTGCCGGCGACTGTGGTGTTTCCGCTCTTGACCCGGTAATTCCGCGTCATGGCGTCGACGGTCGCCAGGAGGTCGGGGTCGATGACCCAGGTGACGGGCAGATCGCGGCCAAGGGCAACCATCTGCTCGAGCCGGCCGCCGGGAGCGAGCTCCGCGGCCAGGGTCTCGTCCTCGAAAACGGGCGTCTGCTGTTCGTCCGAACCGGTCTCCGCCGTCAGGTGTGTGGAGGAGATCAGCGGCCAGAGATAGGTGAAGCGGGTCTTCTCCTGCGTGGCCTCCGGCTGCCAGGGCAGGAAGGTGCGCTCGATGCCCAGCACCTGGTCGAACTGCGCGCTCGCGGTCCGACCGGTCAGGGAAACGCCGAGCTGGTAGACGCCACCGTCCTCGTCGAGGTCGAGCTTGTCGGCGGGGACCGAGAGAGTGAAGTCCTGGCTGATCCCGGAAGCGAGCTTCGGGATCTTCACCGAGTACCTGTCGTCGATCGCGGGAGCGTCGACTCCCGGGAGGTAGCCGGTCCGGTCGGCCGCGCTGTCGATCTCGGTCCTGCCGAGCAGCTTGGGTCCCACGCCCAGATCGATGTGGGCGTCCGTGACGGGCTGCCTGCCGTTGTTGACCACGGTGCCGGAGATGGTGATCGTGTCGCTCTTCCCGGGCGCGGTCGGCGTAAGCGTGTCAAGAGACACATCGACCGTACGGGAGCCGGTGGCGTCTTCGGCGGCATACGCCGTCGGTGCGACGGGCCCCCAGAGCAGCCCGGCCAGGAGCGGAGCGCCGATGATCAGGGAGGCTGTGCGACGCAGCCACCGGCGCGCAGGAGAAGTACTCATCCCCTGGAAGTCTGCCGCCTCGGACACGTGCTCGCCCGTCCCTCGTCGATTGCTGTCGCTGGTCGTTCTCTGGTTCTTGCGTCCACGCATGGTAACGAGGTGCGCTGTGCCGAAGTGCCGTGGTGTGCCCCACAAGATCGGAAGCGATGTGAGGGCCGCCATAAACGAGGACGCTCCGGTCGGCCCGGGCACGTACCCTGTTCTGTTGTGCCGAACGCCAATGATGACAACCCCACTGCACTGAGCCAGGTGCAGCACCGCGCGGTGAGTGAACTGCTGCGGGTGTCCCCTGTCGCCGACGACCTTGCACGCCGATTCCAGGAGGCCGGGTTCAGCCTTGCCCTGGTGGGTGGCTCTGTTCGTGATGCGTTGCTCGGGCGGCTCGGCAACGACCTCGATTTTACGACGGACGCCCGTCCCGAAGATGTCCTGAAGATCATCCGTCCCTGGGCGGATTCGGTGTGGGACGTCGGCATCGCTTTCGGCACGGTCGGGGCACAGAAGGACGGCCTTGTCGGGGATGCTGTGCAGCGCTTTGAGATCGAGGTGACGACGTACCGCTCGGAGGCGTACGACCGAACCTCGCGCAAGCCCGAGGTCTCCTACGGTGACTCGATCGAAGAGGACCTGGTACGGCGCGACTTCACGGTCAATGCCATGGCCGTGGCGCTGCCGGAGAAGGAGTTCATCGATCCGCACAACGGCTTGGACGATCTTGCTGCGCGTGTGCTGCGGACTCCCGGCACGCCCGAGGAGTCCTTCTCCGACGACCCGCTGCGCATGATGCGAGCGGCCAGATTTGCCGCGCAGCTCGACTTCGAGGTGGCGCCCGAGGTGGTTGCCGCTATGAAGGCGATGGCGGAGCGCATAGAGATCGTCTCCGCCGAACGGGTACGTGACGAGCTCAACAAGCTGCTGCTCTCGGCAAACCCCCGTAAGGGTCTGGGGCTGCTTGTGGACACCGGCCTCGCTGACCATGTGCTCCCAGAGCTGCCGGCTCTGCGACTGGAGAGTGATGAGCACCACCGGCACAAGGACGTCTACGAGCACTCACTGACGGTGCTTGACCAGGCCATCGACCTGGAGGACGACGGGCCGGATCTGGTGCTGAGGCTGGCGGCACTGCTCCATGACATCGGCAAGCCCCGGACACGACGTTTCGAGAAGGACGGCAGGGTCTCCTTCCATCACCACGAAGTGGTGGGCGCGAAGATGACCAAGAAGCGGTTGGCCGCACTCAAGTACTCCAACGAGATGGTCAAGGACGTCTCACGGCTCGTGGAGCTGCATCTGCGCTTCCATGGCTATGGGACAGGGGAATGGACGGACTCCGCGGTGCGGCGGTACGTCCGCGACGCCGGGCCGTTGCTGACCCGACTGCACAAGCTGACCCGGTCGGACTGCACCACGCGGAACAAGCGGAAGGCGGGTGCGCTCGCGCGGGCGTATGACGGGCTGGAGCTGCGCATCGCGCAGCTCCAGGAGCAGGAGGAGCTGGATGCCATCAGGCCCGACCTGAACGGCAACCAGATCCAGGAGATTCTCGGCATCGGCCCCGGCCCCACGGTCGGCAAGGCCTATGCCTACCTGCTGGAGCTGCGCCTGGAGAACGGCCCGATGGAGCATGACGCAGCCGTTGCGGCGCTGAAGGAGTGGTGGGCCGCCCAGGACTGATGGGAGGCGATGCGATGTTTCACGTGAAACATCGCATCGGATCCATCGGGATGAACTGAGGCGGTGTGTCGAGGGTGATGTTTCACGTGAAACATCACCCTCGGTGTTTCCCTGGGTCAGCGCCAACGTGCGAGAGCGGTAGCGATTGCCGCATAGATCAGCGCGACCACGACAACCAGGGGGACCGACTGCCCGTCTGGCGGCAGCATCAGAGCGGCAATGGCCGCTGCGCCCACGAAGGCGACATTGAACAGAACGTCGTAGAGGGAGAAGATCCGCCCTCGGAAGGCGTCGTCCACGGACGTCTGCACCACGGTGTCTGTGGCGATCTTGGAGCCCTGAGTGACGAGTCCCAGCACGAACGCCGCGACCAGCATGGGCGTCGGGGCGAAGGGCAGCCCCAGTGCCGGTACGAGAACCGCCGCGGATGCCGCACAGGTGAGCATCCAGCCGAACCGGCCGAGCCGCTCGATCGCCCATGGGGACACCACAGCCGCTGCGAAGAAGCCTGCACCCGAGACGGCAACGGCGAGACCGAGCAGGGCCAGACCCTTCGACTCGGTGCCGGACCAGGAGTAGCGGCAGAGCATGAGAACCATCACGGTCAGCGCGCCGTAGCAGAAACGCAGCAGTGTCATCGCGATCAGCGCATGAGCCGCGGGCAGGCGCTCTGTCAGATGCCGAAGGCCGCTCACCAGGCCACGCGCTGTGGAGGCGATGGCAGCTCCGAGCCGGGGCTGAACGAGCTCCGGGTCGGGTCCGAGCAGGCTCTTTCCCATGCGCAGTGAGGCAAGTGCGGCACAGAGATAGAGCGCGGCGCCGACCAGCATGACCGCCGCATCGGAGTCCGCAGCCACAAGGCGCACCACAAAGGCGAGCCCGCCGCCTGCGGTCGCGGCGAGCGTCCCGGCTGTCGGGGAGAGGGAGTTGGCCACGACCAGTCGTTCGGGGTCGACCACTCGTGGCAGGGCCGCAGAGAGACCGGCCAGTACGAAGCGGTTGACCCCGGTGACGGACAGCGCGGAGACATAGAGGAGCCAGTCGGGTACGGAGGCGAGGATCAGGAGCGCCGTGCAGCACGCGAGCAGGGCCCGCAGCAAGTTGCCGTAAAGGAATACCTGGCGGCGTTGCCAGCGGTCGAGCAGAACGCCGGCGAAGGGGCCGATCACCGAGTACGGCAGGAGCAGCACGGCCATGGCGGAGGCGATCGCGGCCGCCGACGTCTCCTTCTCCGGAGAGAAGACCACGTACGTGGCGAGCGCCACCTGATAGACACCGTCGGCCGCCTGGGACAGCAGCCGGACTGTCAGCAGCCGACGGAAGTCGGTCAGGCGCAGGAGTACGCGCAGATCACGTACGACAGGCATGCGAGCAAGGGTCACACACGCGGAGGGTCCCCGGGTGGATTACCCGGGGACCCTCCGCGTGTGTGCTCGACGCAGCCGGACGCTTAGCGCTCGACCTCGCCCTTGATGAACTTCTCGACGTTGGCGAAAGCCTCGTCGTCGAAGTACTGAACCGGCGGGGACTTCATGAAGTACGAGGACGCGGAGAGGATCGGGCCACCGATACCCCGGTCCTTGGCGATCTTCGCGGCACGCAGGGCGTCGATGATGACACCGGCGGAGTTCGGGGAGTCCCAGACCTCGAGCTTGTACTCCAGGTTCAGCGGGACGTCACCGAAGGCACGGCCCTCGAGGCGCACATACGCCCACTTGCGGTCGTCCAGCCAGGCCACGTAGTCCGACGGACCGATGTGGACGTTCTTCTCGCCCAGCTCACGGTCGGGGATCTGCGAGGTGACGGCCTGCGTCTTCGAGATCTTCTTGGACTCGAGGCGGTCGCGCTCCAGCATGTTCTTGAAGTCCATGTTGCCGCCGACGTTGAGCTGCATGGTGCGCTCAAGACGGACACCGCGGTCCTCGAACAGCTTCGCCATCACGCGGTGCGTGATGGTGGCGCCGACCTGCGACTTGATGTCGTCGCCGACGATCGGGACACCGGCCTCGGTGAACTTGTCCGCCCACTCCTTGGTGCCGGCGATGAAGACCGGGAGAGCGTTGACGAACGCGACCTTGGCGTCGATGGCGCACTGCGCGTAGAACTTCGCAGCGTCCTCGGAACCGACGGGCAGGTAGCAGACCAGGACGTCGACCTGCTTGTCCTTGAGGGTCTGGACGATGTCGACCGGCGTCTCGGTGGACTCCTCGATGGTCTGGCGGTAGTACTTGCCCAGGCCGTCGAGGGTGTGGCCGCGCTGCACGGTGACGCCGGTGTTCGGCACGTCGCAGATCTTGATGGTGTTGTTCTCGCTGGCGCCGATGGCGTCCGCCAGGTCGAGGCCGACCTTCTTGGCGTCCACGTCGAAGGCGGCCACGAACTCCACGTCACCGACGTGGTAATCGCCGAACTGCACGTGCATCAGACCCGGCACCTTGCCGGCCGGGTCGGCGTCCTTGTAGTACTCGACGCCCTGCACCAGCGAGGCGGCGCAGTTGCCCACGCCGACGATGGCTACGCGAACCGAACCCATTCCGGTTGCTCCCTGTGTGATCTCGGTTTTCCGGATGAGACCCTGCGGTGCGCAAGGTCTCACTTGGCGGTGTCCTCGGACGGATCCGGCGGGGTGGGGCCTTCCGGAGGTGTCCCTCCGGAAGACGCGGCACCCGTGTGCCGGGGCAGGCCGCCCGTCTCTCCAGATGTGTTGTCCTGCTGAGCGGCGCTCTCGGGGGAGGGTCGTCTCTGATCCCGCCCCGCCCGCTCGCTCTCGATGAGCTCGTTCAGCCAGCGCACTTCGCGCTCCACGGACTCCATGCCGTGTCGCTGCAGCTCAAGCGTGTAGTCGTCGAGGCGCTCGCGAGTCCGGGCCAAAGAGGCGCGCATCTTCTCCAGGCGCTCCTCCAGCCGACTGCGCCGGCCTTCGAGCACGCGCATCCGCACGTCACGCTCCGTCTGCCCGAAGAAGGCGAAACGGGCTGCGAAATGCTCGTCCTCCCAGGTGTCGGGGCCGGTCTGCGAGAGCAGCTCTTCGAAGTGCTCCTTACCTTCCGCCGTCAACCGGTAGACAATTTTGGCGCGTCGCCCCGCAAGTGAAGCGGCGAGGGCATCCTCCGGAGCACTTCCCGGTTCCTCGATCAACCAGCCGTTGCTGACCAGCGTCTTGAGGCATGGGTAGAGGGTCCCGTAGCTGAAGGCCCGGAAGATCCCCAGCGAGGTGTTGAGCCGTTTACGCAGCTCATATCCGTGCATGGGGGCTTCACGGAGCAGACCGAGCACGGCGAACTCGAGGATGCCGGAGCGCCTGCTCATCGTCGCCTCCTCGCCGGGCCGGTCATGTATGTCGCTCTGATGTGTCGTGCTGATGTATCGAGTCGATACATCAGCACGATAGAGCGATGTAACCCATGCGACAAGTGGGGCCATCGTGAGCGGCGTCACATCGCCAATTCCCAACAGGCAAAATGCCTGATTTGAGGTGAATTTCAAGGCTAGGCAGGTTTTGGCCGTGCGTAGTCTGTGCGGCATGCAGACCGCCGGGAACCATGTGACGCCCTCAGGCGTCCTCGCCGTGGATGCACAGCGGATGAGCTCTTCACCCAGCTCATCCGTAAACATTTCGGGGGGACCGGAACTCAACTGCCGCTTCCAGGCGTCTCGCCTGCCCGAGGAGTAGTCGTTCGATGAGCGAGCACCGTCGCAAACCGCCGCAGCCCCAGGGTGGCGGACGCGCCGCGGCCCGGCGCGCCCCACAGCAGCCTTCCGGGCGGCGCGCAGCCCCGTCCAGGGGCGCCGCGTCAGCCTCCCCTTCCTCGTCCTATGACGACGAGCGCCCCTACGGCGGCCGGGCCGAAGCCCGGCGTGCCGCCCAGCGCGGCGGTCGCCGGCGCATGGACGAAGCCGCCGGTGCCGGTCACGGAGGCCGGGCGGGAGGCGGTCGACGCGGTGGCGGCGGAGGGGGCCACGAAGGTCCCGGCCGTGGTCAGGGCGGCCGCCCCGGCAAGAAGCGGCTGATCGACTACCCGCGGCACAACAAGTACGGATGGCGCCGCTGGGTGCCCTCGTGGAAGTTGGTCACCGGGCTCAGCCTGGCCTTCCTGGGATCCCTGATGACGGCCGCCACGATCGCCTATGCCATGGTCGGCGTCCCGAAGGAGGGCGACTTCGCCAAGGCGCAGAACAACGTCTACTACTGGGACGACGGCTCACAGATGGCTGCGACCGGTGGTGAGGTGAACCGCCAGATCATCTCCATCGAACAGATCCCACTGGAGATGCAGAACGCAGTCATCTCGGCGGAGAACAAGACGTTCAAGACCGACTCCGGCATCGACCCCATGGGAATCGGCCGTGCCCTGTTCAACATGGCCAAGGGTGAGCAGACCCAGGGTGGTTCCACCATCACCCAGCAGTTCGTCAAGAACGCGGTTCTCGAGAACCAGGACCAGAGTCTGAGCCGTAAGTTCAAGGAACTGTTCATCTCCATCAAGGCCGGCGCGGAGATGGAAAAAGAAGACATCATGCGTGGCTACCTCAATACCTCGTACTACGGCCGTGGCGCGTACGGCATCCAGGCGGCTGCCCGCACGTACTACAACAAGGACGCGAAGGAGCTCGACGCGAGTGAGTGCGCCGTCCTCGCCTCGCTGCTCAAGGGCGCGACCTACTACGACCCGGCGGGCGCCCCGGAGATCGACGCGGCGGCGACCCGGGAGGCCAACACCGAACGGGCCAAGAAGCGCTGGCGCTGGATCCTCGACGAGATGGTCAAGGACGGGCACCTGACGGCTGCGGAGCGGAACAAGTTCCAAGAGTTCCCGACGCCCAATCCGCCGCGTAAGAACGCTCAGCTGGGCGGCCAGGTCGGATACCTCGTGGACCTCTCCAAGGCCTATGTCGTCAACAACACCGACATCACCCCGAAAGACCTCGCCCAGGGCGGCTACGAGATCCACACGACCTTCAACAAGAACAAGGTCCGTGCGCTCGAGAAGGCCGTGAAAAAGGTCCGGGACAAGAACATCAAGCCCAAGCTGCGTCCGAAGAAGGACACCCACGTCCAGTTCGGCGGGGCGTCGGTCGAGCCGGGGACCGGGAAGATCGTGGCGATCTACGGCGGCGCGGACGCGACGAAGCACTTCACCAACAACGCCGACACGACCGGTGCCCAGGTCGGTTCGACGTTCAAGCCGTTCGTCCTCGCAGCGGCGATGCGCGACGGCGTTCGCGACCCCGATGGCAGTGAAGAGCAGGCCCTCGCAGAGCGCACCATCGTCGACCCGGACAAGAGCCGCTACAGCGGCAAGAACAAGCTCAAGATCAAGAACTGGGACGGTTCCGTCTGGGCCGACGAGGACGGCAAGGAGTGGCTCCAGCGCAACGACGGCGACAGGTCGTACGGCAACATCGATCTGCGTGAAGCCATGATCCACTCCGCCAACTCGCCCTTTGTCCAGCTGGGCATGGACGTCGGCATTCCGCAGGTCAGGCAGGCAGCCGTGGACGCGGGCCTGCTCGAGGGCAGCCTGGCCAAGGGGAACGTCCCGTCGTTCTCGATCGGCACCTCCTCCCCCAGTGCCATCCGCATGGCCGGCGCATATGCGACCTTCGCGGCCAATGGCGAGCAGTACTCCCCGTATTCGGTCAGCAAGGTCGAAAAGGGCAACGTGCCGGTCTACCAGCACGAGGAGGACGGCAAGCAGGCCTTCTCCAAGGCGGTCGCGACCAATGTGACCGACGTCCTACGGGATGTGGTCGAGGATCCCGAGGGCACGGGTAACAACGCCGCCATTCCCGGTCGCCAGGTCGCCGGCAAGACCGGTACCACCGACGGCAACAAGTCGGCGTGGTTCGTGGGCTACACGCCGCAGCTGTCGACCGCCATCGACATGTACCGGCTCGACGACAACGAGAAGAGCGAGAAGCCGCGCGAGTTCCTTGAGATGTTCGGCACGGGTGGACAGGCCAAGATCCACGGTTCGTCGTTCCCGTCCGAGATCTGGCAGACCTACATGTCGGATGCGCTCGAGAACGCGAAGGTGCTGGAGTTCGACGAGCCCGAGCCCATCGACGGCGAGGCCGTCTGGGGCGGCGGCGCGGTCAGCCCGTCGCCGACACCGAGCGATACGCCGTCCGAGACCCCGTCCGAGACGCCGTCCGAGACGCCGTCCGAGACGCCGTCGATCTCCCCCGGCCCGACCGAGTCGTGCAACCCGTGGGAGGACTGGACCTGCACCGACGGCGGCACCAGCACCGGCACGGATCAGGGTGGTGTGAACGGCGGCCCGACCGTCAGCCCGTCCACCTCGCCGACGGACGGCGGAGGCAGGAACGGCGGAGGGAACGGCAACGGAGGGAACGGCGGCGAGTTCATCGGCGGCACGGACGGTAGCGGTTAGCCTCGGCCGCCCAGGTACCACCACGCGGGCCGCCACCCCCGGAACATCGGGGGGTGGCGGCCCGCGCCGCAGTCCCCACCCCGTACGGCAGGATGTGCAGCATGCCCAGCGCAGAAGAGACGAGCGTGTACGAGGACCGTGCCGAAGCGCGCCCCACGCGGCACGACAAGATCGCCGCGGCCGGTAGCGAGCTGATCGGCGGTCCGGCCGGCCGCTGGGCGCTGCGCGGCGCCCACGGCTGGCTCACGCCCGTACGGGTCATCGCTCTGGTGGCCATCGGCATGTTCGCGCTCGGCATGGTGCAGAAGTGGCCCTGCTACAACTGGGCCTGGTTCCGCGGAACCAGCTCGCAGTACACCCACGCCTGCTACTCCGACATCCCGCACCTGTACGTGGGGCGCGGCTTCTCGGACGGCAGCATTCCGTACTTCGACCGGCTGCCCGGCGACATGGAGTACCTCGAGTACCCGGTCCTGACCGGCCTGTTCATGCAGCTTGCCTCGTGGGTCAACGACCTCGCTTCCTGGCTCGGTCTCGTCGACCACGGCATTCAGCAGCAGCAGCTGTACTGGATGGTCAACGCCGGCATGCTGCTGATCTGCGCCGCGATCGTCGCCGTCTGTGTGTCACGCACCCACCGCCATCGCCCCTGGGACGCACTGCTCGTCGCCCTGGCACCGGCCTTCGCGCTCACCGCCACCATCAACTGGGACCTGCTGGCCGTGGCCCTCACCGCCGCGGCCATGCTGATGTGGTCCCGCGGCAGAGTGGTCGCGTTCGGCATCCTCATCGGGCTGGCCACCGCGGCCAAGCTCTATCCCGGATTCCTTCTGGTGGCACTGGTGCCGCTGTGCTGGCGCGCAGGAAAGTGGCGGGAACTCATCACCGCGTGGATCGCAGCCGGGAGTGCCTGGCTGATCGTCAACCTCCCGGTGATGCTGTTCGCGCCGGAGGGGTGGAAGAAGTTCTACACCTTCAGCGAGGAGCGGACGATCGACTTCGGCTCTATCTGGCTGATCATCACGCAGCGCACCGGCGTCCAGATCGAGGTCCCCTCGGTCAACATGTACGCCTCGCTCCTGGTGATCGCGGCCATCCTCGTCGTCTGCGTACTCACGCTGACCGCCCCGCGGCGGCCCCGCTTCGCCCAGCTGGCCTTCCTGCTCGTGGCGGCGTTCATCCTCACCAACAAGGTCTACTCGCCGCAGTACGTGCTGTGGCTGATTCCCCTCGCCGCGCTGGCGCGGCCCCGCTGGCGGGACTTCCTGATCTGGCAGGCCTGCGAGGTGATGTACTTCCTGGGTATCTGGATGTACCTCGCCTTCACCACCAGCCCGAAGCACCAGGGGCTGCCGACCGAGGGCTACCAGGTCGCCATTGCTCTGCATCTGCTCGGCACGCTGTACCTGTGCGCCGTGATCGTGCGCGACATCTACATGCCCGAGAAGGACGACGTACGCCGAGATGGCACGGACGACCCTGCGGGCGGGGTGCTGGACGGGGCTCCGGACGTGTTCGTCCTGGGGCACGCCGCCCATCCGCCGAAGCATGCGGCGCACGCTGTGGAGGGCACACGCGTCGAATGGGGGGCACATCTCCGCAGCGGCCCGGAGACCAGGCCCCGGGCGGCGTCCTAGCCCCGCTGCGGGCCCTGCACAGGGCCTCGCGCAGCAACACGTACGCCGCGTCGCGGCAGGGGACGTACGCCGGCCCCGGCCGCGTACGCTCACACGGTCCTAGCGGTCGACGAGACGGTCGAACTGCGTCGTCGTATGCCGCAGGTGAGCCACCAGCTCGTCACCGACCTTCGGCTCCTGCGCATCGGCAGGTACGAACAGGATCGATACCTGCATGTGCGGCGGTTCGGCGAACCAGCGCTGCTTGCCCGCCCACACGAACGGCGACAGATTGCGGTTCACCGTCGCCAGACCCGCGCGCGCGACACCCTTGGCACGCGGCATCACACCGTGCATCGCCTTCGGCGCCTCGAGGCCGACGCCGTGCGACGTACCGCCGGCCACGACCACGAGCCACCCGTCGGATGCCGCCTTCTGCTGGCGGTAACCGAAACGGTCACCCTTGGCGACCGGCGTGACGTCGAGCACCGAGCCGCGGTACTCGGTGGACTCGTGGTCACCCAGCCACAGCCGGGTACCGATGCGGGCCCGGAAGCGGGTCTGCGGGAACTGCTGCTGAAGCCGCGCCTGTTCCTCGGCCTGCAGATGGCTGACGAACATCGTGTGCAGGGGGAGCCGGGCCGCCCGCAGCCGGTCCATCCAGCCGATGACCTCCTCGACCGCGTCCGAACCGTCCGTGCGGTCCAGTGGCAGGTGCAGCGCGAAGCCCTCCAGCCGTACGTCCTCGATGGCCGCGTGCAGCTGGCCGAGCTCCTGCTCGACGATGCCGTGCCGCTTCATCGAGCTCATGCACTCGATGACGACCCGCGCCCCCACCAGGGCGTGCACACCGTCCACGGACGAGACCGAACGGACCACCCGGTCCGGCAGCGGCACCGGCTCCTCGCCGCGTCTGAACGGGGTCAGGACCAGCAGATCGCCGCTGAACCAGTCCTTGATCCGTGCCGCCTCGTAGGTGGTGCCCACAGCCAGCATGTCGGCGCCGAAGCGTGCGGCTTCGTCCGCGAGCCGTTCATGACCGAAGCCGTAGCCATTGCCCTTGCACACCGGTACGAGCCCGGGGAACTGGTCGATCACCGACTTCTGGTGCGCCCGCCAGCGTGCGGTGTCTACGTAGAGGGAGAGCGCCATGGCCGGCCCGGAACCTTTCTGGTGGCTGCGGTGTATCAGAGGTATGTACGAGACTACGGAGTCATTCGCTGCGACGGAGCCGTTCGGGGTGTCGTCAGCGACGCGACATGTAGATGTCGAGCGCCTTGTGGAGCAGCTTGTTGAGCGGGAAGTCCCACTCGCCCACGTACTCGACGGCCTCGCCGCCCGTGCCCACCTTGAACTGGATCAGACCGAACAGGTGGTCCGTCTCGTCGAGCGAGTCGCTGATACCGCGCAGGTCGTAGACCGTGGCCCCCATGGCGTACGCGTCGCGCAGCATCCGCCACTGCATCGCGTTCGAGGGCCGGACCTCACGCCCGATGTTGTCCGAGGCACCGTACGAGTACCAGACGTGCCCGCCGACCACCAGCATCGTCGCCGCCGACAGATTCACGCCGTTGTGCCGAGCGAAGTACAGGCGCATGCGGTTCGGGTCCTCGTTGTTCAGCACCGTCCACATGCGCTGGAAGTACGAGAGCGGGCGGGGCCGGAAGCGGTCGCGCACGGCCGTGATCTCGTACAGGCGCTGCCACTCGGCAAGGTCGTCGTAGCCGCCCTGGACGACCTCGACACCTGCCTTCTCGGCCTTCTTGATGTTGCGCCGCCACAGCTGGTTGAAGCCCTTGAGGACATCGTCGAGCGAGCGGTTCGCCAGCGGTACCTGGTAGACGTAGCGGGGCTGCACATCACCGAAGCCGGCACCGCCGTCCTCACCCTGCTGCCAACCCATCTTCCGCAGCCGGTCGGCCACTTCGAACGCACGGGGCTCGATGTGGGAGGCCTCCACGTCGCGCAGACGCTTGACGTCGGGGTCCTGGATTCCGGACTTGATGGCCGGAGCGTCCCAGCGCCGGATGACCACCGGCGGGCCCATCTTCACGGAGAAGGCGCCCTGGTTCTTCAGATGCGCGAGCATCGGCTGGAGCCAGTCGTCCAGGTTGGGGGCGTACCAGTTGATGACCGGGCCCTCGGGCAGGTAGGCGAGGTACCGCTTGATCTTGGGCAGCTGGCGGTACAGGACCAGGCCCGCACCCACCAGTTCGTTGTTCTTGTCGAACCAGCCCAGATTTTCCGAGCGCCACTCGGTCTTCACATCGGCCCATGCCGGAACCTGGCAGTGACTCGCCGAGGGCAGGCTCTGGATATAGGCCAGATGCTGCTCACGGCTGATGGTCCTCAGGGTCAGGCTCATGCGGGGCGCTCCTCGGCAGGTGTGTCCCCATGGGTACAGGGGCTCCGGCTCTCGCGCCGAAGCCTACTGCGCGGGGGAAGCGTGCTCGATGGCGCTGTGCAAGAGCGCTTGGCCATCGTGGGCGCGCTGCCCCGCCGGCACACCTGCCGAGGACCCGCTATCCGAGCACTCCGCCGAAGAGTCCGCCGTGCGCCATGCCGAGGAAGAACCCGACTGCCGAGGCTCCCAGGCCGACGACCAGCGGGAAGCGTTCGCGGGTCGTCTCCGAAACGAACTGTCCGTATCCGCCGGTCAGGATGCCGATCAGTCCGGCCCACGAGCTGAGCAGATGCAGGCTGTCGAACATGGCGGAAACGAAGGCCACAGCACCGAGTACGAGCGTCACCACCACCAGGGTGTCCTGGAGGGGATGAGGCTTGCCGTCCGTGGCGAGCAGAGAGACGGAGGGATGTCGCGTTGGCTGTGCCATGAAGCACCTCCTGGCGTTGCCGGAAAAGCGGCGCATGGTAGCGCCGCGTCCACCCGATGTGTACAGATTGCGTCTCCTCACCACCGGATTTCAACCGGAAGCCTGTGTGCGGGTACTCTGTACGGTCTGCACCGGTGTCTGTCCTGGCCAGAACGCTGTCCCAGCTCGACGAGCAGGGATTGTCAGTGGCGACCGATACCGTTGCTTACGCATCACGACCCTCCTGCCACGGAACGACCGTGGCCGCTGAGTCCAAAGGAGGTGGGTTCCACATGCGTCACTACGAGGTGATGGTCATCCTCGACCCCGATCTCGAGGAGCGCGCTGTCTCCCCGCTGATCGAGAACTTCCTCTCCGTCGTCCGTGAGGGCAACGGAAAGGTGGAGAAGGTCGACACCTGGGGCCGTCGTCGTCTCGCTTACGAGATCAAGAAGAAGCCCGAGGGCATCTACTCGGTCATCGACCTGCAGGCCGAGCCTGCGGTCGTCAAGGAGCTCGACCGCCAGATGAACCTGAACGAGTCGGTCCTCCGGACCAAGGTCCTCCGTCCCGAGACCCACTGAGCATCTAGCTCAGAGGTCATCGGGTTCGAGTAGCAGCAAGCAGCCAGAAGCAATCCCGCCGAGAGGTTCACCCATGGCAGGCGAGACCGTCATCACGGTCGTCGGCAATCTCGTCGACGACCCCGAGCTGCGCTTCACCCCGTCCGGTGCGGCGGTCGCGAAGTTCCGCGTCGCGTCCACTCCCCGCACCTTCGACCGCCAGACCAATGAGTGGAAGGACGGCGAAAGCCTCTTCCTCACCTGCTCGGTCTGGCGTCAGGCGGCGGAGAACGTCGCCGAGTCGCTCCAGCGCGGCATGCGCGTCGTCGTGCAGGGCCGTCTGAAGCAGCGGTCGTACGAGGACCGCGAGGGCGTCAAGCGCACGGTCTACGAGCTGGACGTCGAGGAAGTCGGCCCCAGTCTCAAGAACGCCACGGCCAAGGTCACCAAGACCACCGGTCGCGGTGGCCAGGGCGGCTACGGCGGCGGCGGCCAGCAGGGCGGCGGTAACTGGGGCGGCAGCCCCGGTGGTGGCCAGCAGCAGGGCGGCGGCGCTCCCGCCGACGACCCCTGGGCCACCAGCGCGCCGGCCGGCGGCGGCCAGCAGGGTGGGGGCAGCTGGGGCGGAAGCTCCGGCGGTTCCGGCGGCGGCTACTCGGACGAGCCGCCCTTCTAAGGGCAGCTCGTACCCCACTTCTTGATCACACAGGAGATACACCATGGCGAAGCCGCCTGTGCGCAAGCCTAAGAAGAAGGTCTGCGCGTTCTGCAAGGACAAGACCGTGTACGTGGACTACAAGGACACGAACATGCTGCGGAAGTTCATTTCCGACCGCGGCAAGATCCGTGCCCGCCGCGTTACCGGCAACTGCACGCAGCACCAGCGTGACGTCGCCACGGCCGTGAAGAACAGCCGTGAGATGGCGCTGCTGCCCTACACGTCCACCGCGCGATAAGGGAAGGGTGACCGAAACATGAAGATCATCCTCACCCATGAGGTCTCTGGCCTCGGCGCCGCCGGCGACGTCGTCGACGTCAAGGACGGCTACGCTCGCAACTACCTGGTCCCGCGCGGTTTCGCGATCCGCTGGACCAAGGGCGGCGAGAAGGACGTGGCGCAGATCCGCCGCGCCCGCAAGATCCACGAGATCGCGACCATCGAGCAGGCCAACAGCGTCAAGGGCCAGCTCGAGGCCGTGAAGGTGCGCCTGGCCGTCCGCTCCGGCGACGCCGGCCGCCTGTTCGGCTCCGTCACCCCGGCCGACATCGCCTCGGCGATCAAGGCTGCCGGTGGCCCGGAGGTCGACAAGCGTCGCGTTGAGCTCGGTTCGCCGATCAAGACCCTGGGCTCGCACCAGGTGTCCGTGCGTCTGCACCCCGAGGTTGCTGCGCAGCTCGGTGTCGAGGTCGTCGCGGCCTGATCGCTGCGACCGGCTCGGTAGAGCGGTAGAGAAGGGCCGCACCCTCTGGGTGCGGCCCTTCTTCTTCGGGGCATCGCTTCTGTGCCCCGCCTGTGGACTCTGTCCGGGCGTAGGAATCGCACCGTGTTTCACGTGAAACGTCGGCACGGCTCTCGAGAGCGTCAGCGCGTGGCGCCCGTGACAATCCAGCGACCGGATCGCGCACGCCACCAGAGGGTCAGCATCCGCACCGTCATCATCAGCGTCATCGCCCACCACAGTGTGGTAAGCCCGCCGCCAAGGCTGGGTACCAGCAGGGCGACCGGCGCGAACACTGCCAGCGTCAGCAGCATCGCCCAGGCCAGATATGGCCCGTCGCCCGCGCCCATCAGGACGCCGTCCAGGACGAAGACCACTCCAGCGATCGGCTGGGTGACGGCAACGACGAGCAGGGCAGGAAGCAGAGTGTCCTGCACTGCCTGGTCACCGGTGAACAAGGGGACGAAGAGCGGACGGCAGACCACCACCAGCAGCCCCAGTGCGACTCCCGAGGTGATCCCCCACTCGACCATGCGCCGACATGCCTGCCGGGCTCCGTCGCCATCGCCCGCACCGAGATAGCGCCCGATGATCGCTTGTCCGGCGATGGCGATCGCATCGAGGGCAAAGGCCAGCAGAGACCACAGGGAGAGCACCACCTGATGTGCGGCAATATCCGTGTCCCCGAGACGCGCTGCGGCGGCCGTGGCGATCAACAGTACTGCCCGCAGCGAGAGCGTGCGGACCAGCAGGGGCCCGCCCGCCTGGGCACTCGCCCGTATGCCCGCTGCATCGGGCCGCATCGACGAGCCGTGCCGCCGTGCGCCGCGGACCACGACGACGAGATAGGCCGCCGCCATGCCGCACTGGGCGATCACGGTGCCCCAGGCCGAGCCCGCGATGCCGAGGCCGGCGCCGTATACCAGGCCGGCGTTGAGGCCTGCGTTGGCCGCGAATCCGCCGATCGCGACGTACAGCGGGGTTTTCGTGTCCTGTAGTCCGCGCAGCACACCGGTGGCGGCGAAGACGATGAGCATCGCCGGGATGCCGAGGCTGGATATCCGCAGATAGGTGATGGCATGGGGGGCCGCGGTGTCGGAGGCGCCGAGAAGATCGATCAGCCATGGGGCACCGGGCAGGGTGACGGCGGCGACGCCGACACCGAGCAAAAGGGCCAGCCAGATGCCGTCCATGCCTTGGCGGATGGCCGCCTGATGATCGCCCGCGCCGACGCGTCGGGCTACGGATGCGGTTGTGGCATAGGCGAGAAAGACGAAGATGCTCACGGCCGTCGTCAGCAGTGCGGCCGCGATGCCCAGCCCGGCGAGTTGGGGAGTGCCGAGATGGCCGACAATGGCGCTGTCGACGATGAGGAAGAGGGGCTCGGCGACAAGTGCGCCGAAGGCGGGAACGGCGAGCGAGACGATCTCTCGGTCGTGCTGCCGTCGATGAGCCTTCGACGCCACGGGAGCCTGTGTCATGGCATCAATGTAATCTTCCACAGGTAAGAGATGCAATTGCCTTGTGTCCCTTACTGAACCGGTCCCGGTGGGCACTCCTGTGCGCTGTTCGTTCCGATCTTGGTCCGGTTGGGAAAGTTTTTCTCCCCCACAGCCGGTGGACGGAAAAATGCCAGGTCAGATGGGGTTGGAGGAGGGGGCTATGACTTTGTCCACAGTGCTGTCCCCCGCTCCGTGCACAGGTTCTGGAGGGTTCTCCACAGCATCTGGTCCGTCGTCCACATGGCCTGTGGATAACCAGATTGGCTGAAGGTGCCGCCGGGCCTACCGTGGACCGTCGCCCCACTCGCCGAAAGCGGAGTTCGGCGGTCTGTTTTGTCAGTGTCGTGCCGTAGAAAGAGTGGCGCGGCGAGGTCCGTGGAGCGGACGGGAGGAGGTGGGCCGGGTGAGCATTTCCGAGCCCCTGGACGATCCCTGGGCGGCCGAAACCAGCCCCAGTGACCGTCTGCCCGCTTCCCGCCGGCGCCACGATCAGGGTCGCGGCGGGCGCGGGGGCCGAGAGGACCAGCACGACCGGGGCACGGAGAACGGCGGTTGGGAGTCGGGCTCACCCGGCTTCGAACGCGTGCCGCCCCAGGACCTGGACGCCGAACAGTCGGTGCTCGGCGGCATGTTGCTGTCCAAGGACGCCATCGCCGATGTCGTGGAGATCATCAAGGGCCATGACTTCTACCGGCCCGCCCACGAGACGGTCTTCCAGGCCATCCTGGATCTGTACGCCAAGGGTGAGCCCGCAGACCCCATCACGGTCGCCGCCGAGCTGGTCAAGCGCGGTGAGATCACCAGGGTCGGCGGAGCTCCCTATCTGCACACGCTGGTTCAGTCGGTGCCGACTGCGGCCAACGCGTCGTACTACGCGGAGATCGTCCACGAGCGTGCGGTGCTGCGCAGGCTGGTGGAGGCCGGAACCAAGATCACGCAGATGGGATATGCCGCCGACGGCGATGTCGACGAGATCGTCAACTCGGCGCAGGCGGAGATCTATGCGGTCACCGAGCAGCGCACCAGTGAGGACTATCTGCCGCTCGGCGACATCATGGAGGGCGCCCTCGACGAGATCGAGGCGATCGGTTCCCGTAGCGGCGAGATGACCGGTGTGCCCACCGGGTTCACGGACTTCGACTCGCTGACCAACGGACTGCACCCGGGCCAGATGATTGTGATCGCCGCGCGTCCCGCCATGGGTAAGTCGACTCTGGCCCTGGACTTCGCACGGGCCGCCTCGATCAAGAACAATCTGCCCAGCGTGATCTTCTCCCTCGAAATGGGCCGGAACGAGATCGCGATGCGTCTGCTGTCCGCCGAGGCGCGGGTGGCACTGCACCACATGCGGTCCGGGACGATGACCGACGAGGACTGGACGCGGCTCGCGCGCCGGATGCCGGACGTGTCGCAGGCCCCGCTCTACATCGACGACTCTCCCAACCTGTCGATGATGGAGATCCGTGCCAAGTGCCGTCGGCTGAAGCAGCGCAATGATCTGAAGCTCGTCGTCATCGACTATCTGCAGCTGATGCAGTCGGGCGGGTCCAAGCGGGCCGAGAGCCGTCAGCAGGAAGTCTCGGACATGTCCCGGAACCTGAAGCTGCTGGCCAAGGAGCTCGAGGTCCCGGTGATCGCCCTGTCCCAGCTGAACCGTGGTCCCGAGCAGCGCACGGACAAGAAACCCATGGTCTCCGACCTGCGTGAATCGGGATCCATCGAGCAGGATGCGGACATGGTCATCCTGCTGCACCGCGAGGACGCGTACGAGAAGGAGTCGCCGCGCGCGGGCGAAGCGGACCTGATCGTGGCCAAGCACCGTAACGGCCCGACGGCGACGATCACGGTCGCGTTCCAGGGCCACTACTCGCGTTTCGTGGACATGGCGCAGACCTGATCCGGTGATCTGCAGGCTCGCGTTTCCGGTGTTCGGCCGGAGCCGGCCTGCGCTCGATCAGCTCCTCGGCGTGTCTGCGCACGGTTGTGGTGCCGCGCACGTCGACCGCCGCACGGTCCCGGCCACGTAGCCGAACTCTGCGCGGAAGTGGTGCTGCCCGATCCGGTAGAGCCTGGCATCCAACCCGTCCATCACCACGGGCGCAGGTGCTCGATCGTGACGCGGTGTTGCTCGGCCAATCGCTGGGCGATCAACGAGCGGTGGCAAGCCTCTGGGTCGCGCTCGACACAGAACAGCGCTGCGGCGCCGCCACTCGACAGCGCCGACACGACCGGCGTGAGATCGGCGCTGTCGAGGATCTCGGCAGAGTAGCGGCGGGTGTACTCGGAAGCGAGTTCGCGGCGCGAGCGCTTGCCGACCCCTTGGCGATCGTCCTCGGCGTACTGGAGCCGGCGTAGCTCGGTGGTTGGGGCGAGCTCGGGATGGTGCTCGTAGGCGATCCCGGCATGGGCGAGGGCCGCCTGCAGCCGGAGTGAGTTCGCCCAGGCGTACTCGGGTCCACGGACACCGCGGCGCTGACGTACGTCGAGCAGCAGGCGGACGTCCGCATGCCGCAGTCGGTGCAGGAAGGACTCGCCGTCGAGGCCATAGACGCCGATTGTCACCATTCTGAGCACAGGTCACCATCCATCTGCCTGCTACTCGTGCCGGTTCAACCGGCACCGGCAGCAGAGCCGCGAGGTCGCATCACGCGACGGCGGTCCCCTCGAGCTCGACCATCTGGCCGGGGATCGCCAGCCGCGTCACCCCGAGCATCGTGGTGGTCGGCGCCACCCCGGCGGCGCCCAACCGCGCCGCCAGCACGCCGTAGTGCTGGAAAAGCAGATCGACGTCGGTCGTGTAGACGTTGAGCCGGACGAGGTTCGCGGGAGACATGCCGGCCTCGCCGAGCACGGCCTCCAGGTTGTCGATGCTCAGCGCCAACTGCGCCGCCATGTCACCGTCATGCTGGGGCTTGCCGTCGCCGCTCATCGCGGTCTGCCCCGAGATGTACAGGGTTCGGGTGTGCCCGGAGACGACCTCACCCTGGTTGAATCCCATCTCCACCGACCACGTCACCGGGTTGACCGCCGTTCGTTCCATTGCCACGTCAGCTCCGTTCGAATCATTGGGAGTACGTACGTCCATCGGCTCGGTAACTCGCCGGCTTCGACGTCGTGTCAACGAGCCTCCCAACAAATCACGACATCCCTAGTCATGTATTTCGATAAAGTTCTCGCATGCGCGCCGACCGGTTGGTCTCGCTGGTGCTGCTGCTGCGTCAGCGCGGTCGGCTGACTGCGGACACGCTGGCCCGCGAGCTGGAGGTATCCACCCGCACCGTGCTGCGCGACATCGAGGCGCTGTCCACGGCCGGCGTCCCGGTCTACGCCGAACGCGGCCGGCACGGCGGGTTCGCGTTGTCGCCCGGTTTCCGGACCGAGCTCACCGGTCTGAACCACGACGAGGCCCTTGCCTTGCTGACCGCCGGATCGGGGCGCGGCGAGCAGGTGTTCGGCCTCGGCACGGCGCTCGCTTCGGCCATGCGGAAGGTGGTCGACGCGCTGCCCGAAAGCCACCGGGCCACCGCGAGCGACGCGGCCCAGCGATTTCTCGTCGACCCGGAGACCGACCTGCTCTCACGCCGGCTGGTCACTGAGGAGGTACCCGACACCACAATGATCGAGGTCCGGCGCGCGGTGCTCGCCGGACACAAGCTGCGCATCCATTACGCGGCCACAGGCCAGACACCACAGTGGCGCACGGTGGACCCGATCGGCCTGGTCACCGTACGCGACCGGGTCTACTTGCTGGCCACGAGATCTGGCACGGACCGCACCTACCGGCTGTCGCGGGTGTTGGCCGCCGAGGAACTCCCCGAAACGGCACAGCGGCCGAACCGGGTCGATCTGGACCGGATCTGGCGGGAACGCTCCGTGCAGTTTCTCTCCGGCGGCGACCACATCACCGTGCTGGTACGGGTGAACCCGGCGCGGCGGGAGGACCTGCTGGACACCGCGCTGGCCGTCCGCGCAGAAGAACCCGACGCAGACGGCTGGCTGCGGCTGGAGGTGACTTTCCAAGACTCACGACACGCCGAATGGGCGCTGTGGCAGCTCAGCACGGACGCGGAAGCCCTGGCCCCGCAGTCGTTGCGCACCTCCCTACGCAACCGCGCCGCCGCGATTGCCACCCGCTACGGAGACTGATCCTGAGAGTGAGAAGCCATCTCATTCGGCCAACTGACCGGGCTGCCCTGCGGAGGATCGGCATGTGAGGGCCTTGAAAAGGAGGCTCACACCGGACCTTTGCCGGTTGATCTTGAAGGATCAGGCGCGGGCGCCACTTGCTTTGACCGTCAAGACGGCTGTCTATTCGCGGTCTGCACTTGGCTCAGCAGTGCTGCCCGGGGTCGCTTCGGCTTTGGTGCCGAGGACTTCGCGGGCCTGCTCCGCTGCCCGGATGATGCTCTCGCCGACGAAGTCGAGGAAGCGGGCGACGTTCTCGAGGCGGGCGGCGGCCGGGGTGTCGCGACCGAGGACGGCGACGCCTTGGCGTGCGGTCTCGGCGAGTTGGGCGTTGGATCGGGCGCTGGCCATCATCGACTGGTACCAGATGTCGTCGTCGACGACGTAGCGCTCGCGGCGGCGTTCGCCTGGTTCCCGGCGCACGAGGGTCATGCTCTCGAGCGCGGTGATCGCTTTGGAGATGGACGCCGGGCTGACCTGGAGGCGCTGGACGAGTTCGGATGCGGTGAGGCTGCCCGCGTCGCTGGTGTAGAGGCAGGTCAGCACCCGGGACAGCATCTTGGGCAGGCCCGATTGCATCAGGACGGTGGTGAACATCTCCTCGTACTCGCGCACGGCCTCGACGTCGCGTCCGTGTGCTTGCGCGTCCGGCCCGCGGGGCGCCGTGTGCCTGCGCCGGTGGGCGCGGCGTTCGGTTGCGCGCTGGGCCAGTTCGGCGCGGTAAGCGGTGGGGCCGCCGTTGCGCATCACCTCACGCGTGATCGTCGAGGTGGGGCGGTCGAGACGTCTGGCGATCTCCGCATAGGCGTCGCCGTCGGCCAGTCCCAGCGCGATCTGCCGGCGTTCGGACTGGGTGAGTCTGCCTCCCGGCATCGCGGCCTCCTTCGTGCTCCCGTGATGCCTGCAGCTTAGCGTTCACCTTCAATCCAGTGCAACAACAGGGTGTGGGATGTTGCGTTAGCTTCCAATCCATTGCAACGATCTAACGGCTTCTAGCTGCACTGATGATGATTGTGTGCAACAAGCTTGTTGCCAGATCATTGAATGCAACGTAGCTTTTCCGGCATCAGAAACAACGAGCACAGGAGAGCGCGATGCAGAAGTACGACACCCCCGCCCCGATCTCCGCCGTCCTGGACATCCCCGCGGGGTGCATCCGGTTCATCGCCGCCGACCGGGCCGACACCACGGTCGAGGTCCTGCCCGCAAACGCCTCGAAGGGCCGCGACGTGAAGGCGGCGGAGCAGACCACGGTCGAATACGCCGACGGCGTCCTGCGGATCGACGCCCCGGCGGCGAAGAACCAGTACCTCGGCCCCTCCGGATCCATCGAGGTGACCATCCAGTTGCCCGCCGACTCCCGCATCGAGGCGAAGTCGTCCTGCGCCGGATTCCGGGCCGTCGGACGCCTCGGCCACGTCGTCTTCGAGGGTGCGCACGGCACGATCAAGATCGACGAGGCCGCGAGCATGCGCCTCACCGCCGCCGCCGGTGACGTCTCCATCGGCCGCCTGGGCGGCCCCGCGGAGATCAGCACTCAAAAGGGCGACATCCACATCGCCGAGGCGGTGCGCGGCACGGTCGTGCTGACGACCCAGATGGGCGACGTGTCCATCGGCGCCGCCCACGGAGTCTCCGCCTCCCTGGACGCCGGCACCGGCTACGGCCGGCTCCACAACGCGCTCAAGAACACCGACGGCGCCGCCGCCGGCCTGAACATCCGCGCTACCACCTCCCACGGCGACATCACCGCCCGCAGCCTGTAGAAGGAGCACCCCTCATGACCAACCTGGCCATCGCGGCGAACGGGCTGCACAAGTCCTACGGAGACAAGGTCGTGCTCGACGGCGTCGACCTGGCCGTCCCGGAAGGAACGATCTTCTCCCTGCTCGGCCCCAACGGCGCCGGCAAGACCACCGCCGTCAAGATCCTCTCCACCCTGATCAGCGCCGACGACGGCGTGATCCACGTCGGTGGCCATGACCTGGCCACCGCCCCCCAGGCGGTGCGCGCCGCGATCGGCGTCACCGGCCAGTTCTCCGCCGTCGACGGCCTGATCACCGGCGAGGAGAACATGCTCCTCATGGCGGATCTGCACCACCTCTCCCGCAGCGAGGGCCGGCGCACCGCCGCCGAACTGCTGGAGCGCTTCGACCTCACCGAGGCCGCGAAGAAGCCCGCCTCCACCTACTCCGGCGGCATGAAGCGCCGCCTGGACATCGCCATGACCCTGGTCGGCACCCCGCGGATCATCTTCCTCGACGAGCCGACCACCGGCCTCGACCCGCGATCCCGGCACAACATGTGGCAGATCATCCGCGAGCTGGTCTCCGACGGCGTCACCGTCTTCCTCACCACCCAGTACCTGGAGGAGGCCGACGAGCTCGCCGACCGCATCGCCGTGCTCAACGACGGGAAGATCGCCGCCGAGGGCACCGCCGAGGATCTGAAGCGGCTCATCCCCGGCGGGCACGTGCGGCTCCGCTTCGCCGACCCGGCCGCGTACCAGAGCGCCGCCCTCGCCCTGCGCGAGGTCACCCGCGACGACGAGGCACTCGCGTTGCAGATCCCCTCGGGGGGCAGCCAGCGCGAGCTGCGCTCCATCCTCGACTGGCTGGATGCCGCCGCCATCGAGGCGGACGAGCTGACCGTGCACACCCCCGACCTCGACGATGTGTTCTTCGCCCTGACCGGCGGCGCCGGCGTCCCCAACCAGTCCAAGGAGACCGTCCGATGAGCTCCCTGTCCCTCGCTGTACGCGACTCGTCCACGATGCTGCGCCGCAACCTCCTGCACGCCCGGCGCTATCCGTCCCTCACCCTGAACCTGCTGCTCACCCCGGTCATGCTGCTCCTGCTCTTCGTCTACATCTTCGGCGACACCATGAGCGCGGGCATCGGCGGCGGCGGTGCCGACCGCTCCGACTACATCGCCTACCTCGTTCCGGGCCTTTTGCTGATGACCATCGGCAGCACCACGATCGGTACCGCGGTGTCCGTCTCCACCGACATGACCGAGGGCATCATCGCCCGCTTCCGCACGATGGCGATCCACCGCGGGTCCGTGCTCGTCGGGCACGTCGTCGGCAGTGTGCTCCAGTCGATCATGAGCGTGGTCCTCGTCGGCGCCGTCGGGGTGGCCATCGGCTTCAGGTCCACGGATGCCACGGCCCTGGAGTGGCTCGCGGCGTTCGGGCTGCTCACACTGTTCGCCCTGGCGCTCACCTGGATCGCGGTCGGGATGGGCATGATCAGCCCGAACGCCGAGGCCGCCAGCAACAACGCGATGCCGCTGATCTTCCTGCCGCTGATCTCCAGCGCCTTCGTCCCGGTCGACGCGATGCCGGGCTGGTTCCAGCCGATCGCCGAGTACCAGCCGTTCACGCCCGCCATCGAAACCCTGCGCGGCCTGCTGCTCGGCACCGAGATCGGCCACAACGGGTGGCTCGCGGTCGCCTGGTGCCTGGCGCTGACGGTCCTCGGCTACTTGTGGTCGAAGTCGGTGTTCAACCGCGACCCGAAGTAACGCCATGACAGCGCGGGGCCGCCTCCCGCAACTCGTCCCGCCCCAGGGCGGCGTACTCCGGCACCGCGTCGGCGTACGCCGCCCCGTCGGCGTGCCCGGCCAGCCGGCCCCGGGGATCCCCGGGCCGTAGCACCGTCTCAATTGATCTTGCTGCCTGGTGGCGGCGGGGAGCCGCGCGACGTGTCGGGCACATGCGGTCGACGTCGAGGACCGGCACCGATAGACCTTGCGTATGAGGTCATTCTTGGAAGAACTGCTTCCCAGCACCCGGCGGGCCCTTCTGCACCGCATCGCCGTCGCGCAGGCCGAAGGGCGCGCGCCGTCGCTGGTTGCCGCCGTGCAGCGCGATGGGCATCTGGTGTGGACGGGGGCGCGCACATCGGTCGACGGACACGCGCCGGACGCCGACACCCAGTACCGCATCGGCTCCATCACCAAGACCTTTACGGCAGTCCTCGTGATGCGGCTGCGCGATGAGGGGCTGCTGGATCTGGGCGATCCCCTGGAGAAGTATCTGCCTGGCACGGGTGTGGGTGAGGTGACCATCGTCCAACTTCTGGGGCACAGCGCGGGGTTGAGCGCGGAGTCACCGGCGCCATGGTGGGAGCGGACCCCGGGGTCTACT
The DNA here is from genome assembly GCF_036057275.1 of Streptomyces sp. NBC_00390. NCBI lineage: Bacteria > Bacillati > Actinomycetota > Actinomycetes > Kitasatosporales > Streptomycetaceae > Streptomyces > Streptomyces sp. NBC_00390. The sequence goes on from NZ_CP107945.1 coordinate 4,227,717, forward strand.
CGCCCGGACCTGGCCGATGTGCTGGGTGAGAAGGCACGGATGCACCCCGCCGGGCGCCGTCATCACTACTCCAACCCCGGCTACACACTCCTCGGTTCGCTGGTCGAGGCAGTACGGGGTGCTTCCTGGGAGGAGGTGCTCCAGCGCGAGATCCTTGAGCCGCTGGCGCTGAATCGTACGAGCATGCAGCCCCGGATGCCGCACGCCGGCGGGTGGGCGGTGCACCCCTGGGCGGATGTGATGCTGCCCGAACCGGCCGAGGACCTGGGGTTGATGGCCCCGGCCGGGCAGCTCTGGTCGACGGCCGGCGACCTCTGCCGCTTCGCTGCCTTCCTCGCCGATGGGGACGACCGTGTCCTGAGTGCCGAATCCCTGAGCGAGATGCGCACGCCGTCCGTGCCGCCCGAGAACGGGGAGTGGGAGAGCCTGTACGGCCTGGGCCTGCAGATCGTGCGACGGGACGGACGCACCTTGGTCGGCCATGGAGGCTCGCTCCCAGGTTTCCTCGCCGGGCTGTGGGTGAGCCTGGACGACGGCGTTGCGGCGGTCGCTTTGGCCAACGCAACCTCGGGCCCCTTGACCGGGGTGGTAGCCAGCGATCTTGTACGGATCGTGGCGGATGCAGAGCCGCGGATCCCTGAACCCTGGAAGCCGCTCCCTGAGGTCGACCAGGCGCTGCTGGAACTGACGGGGCCTTGGTACTGGGGGACGTACCCCTACGGTCTGCGCCTGGTGGCGGACCGCGGCGTAGAGCTGGAGCCGCTGCACAGCACGGGCCGGAAGTCACGATTCGTCGCTGACCCGGGGGCGCGGGAGACATGGACCGGGCTCGATGGCTACTACGCGGGGGAGACGTTGCGTGTGGTGCGCCGTGACGACGGTTCGGTGAGCCACCTGGATCTCGGCTCGTTCGTCTTCACCCGCCAGCCGTACGAGCCGGGTGATGCGGTTCCCGGGGGTGCGGACGAGCACGGCTGGCGCGGGCTCGGTGGATGAGCCGGACGGTGTTTCACGTGAAACCGCCGCCTGTTTCTACCGGACCTGCCTGTACACGGATCAGATGCTCAGCTTGAACCCGACGTGCGAGGCCTCGAAGCCGAGCCGCTTGTAGAAGCGGTGAGCATCGGTGCGGCTGACATCGGATGTGAGCTGAACGAGCCGGCAGCCCTGGCGGCGTGACTCGGCGACGGCCCATTCGACGAGCTGGGTGCCGAGGCCGGTGCCGCGCTCGTCCGCGTGGACTCGTACGCCCTCGATGATCGAGCGCGTGGCGCCCCGGCGGGACAGCCCGGGGATGATCGTGAGCTGGAGAACGCCGACGACCCGGTCACCGCGTACCGCGACCGTCTGATGCTGGTTCGGGTCGTCGGCCAGCCGCTCAAACGCGGCGTTGTACGGGTCGAGGTCGTCCGGCGACTCCCGCTGGGCGCCCAGCGGGTCGTCGGCGAGCAACGCCACGATCGCCGGGATGTCGTCGTGTACGGCCGGCCGTATCTGCAGCTCGTTCATGATCGGCAGACTACGCAGTTGCTGCCCGCTGTGCGGGAACCCCGAGAGCTTCGACAGCCGTGACCAGAGGAGCGAGCTCAGGGTTCTTGGCCGCTTCGTCGAGTGCCTCGCGCAGGGCGGTGTCATTGGTGGGGCGGGCCTCGGCGAGGAGCCGGAGGCCCGCTTCGCTGACGTTGGTGTAGATGCCGCGGCGGTCGGTGGGGCACAGGTAGCGGGACAGCAGGCCACGGTCCTCGAGGCGGGTGACGAGGCGGGTGGTGGCGCTCTGGCTGAGGACGACAGCGTCGGCGACCTGCTTCATCTGCAGATGGCCGCCTTCGCCGTCGTGCTGGCGGCTGAGAACGTCGAGGAGTGAGAACTCCCGGACGCTCAGTCCGTGGTTGGCCTCGAGAGCGCGCTCGATATGGGCCTCGATCTTCCCGTGCAGCAGCGAGAGAGCGCACCAGCCCTGGGACAGGGACGTGAGGGCGGGGTCGGTCGCGCTCATCTGGGTGACCTCCTCGGTGCTGGAGTCCTCGGCTCTCGAGCGGCTCGCTCTCCAGGTTAGACGATTGATGCAATATCCCGCGTTTGCAACTAATCGAGGTGTGTCGCTGTTCCCTGAGGGGCCGCACTCCCAGAGGACCGGCTCTCGGGCAGGGGGCGTCGCCCTATCCGGCTGCCACCGTGAGTGGGGCGAAGCGGCGCGTCCAGTCGCCAGGCAGGTCAGGGATGCCATAGGTCATCACGGTGTTGAAGGCGATCGGCTCCAGTCCGCATTCCTTCACCCAGGCCAGAAGCTCCTCGTGGCGCACATCGATGTCGGTCCGCAAAGGGCGGTCCGTACCGGTGGCAAGTGAGGTGATCAGCGCCTTGGCCGTGTGCGTGTCCCGGGCGATCAGGGGGCCGATGACATGGGTGTCCATATTGGGCCAGAGCGCCGCGTACCCAGTGAGCACCCCGTCCTCCTCCGCCACCAGGAGCAGGTCCGCGAAGGCGGGCAGCCGGGTGATCATGGAAGTGCGGTCCTGGCCGAAGACGTCGGCGTCCAGGCGCAGCACGGCCGGAAGGTCCTCGGCGGTGGCCGGGCGGGTTGCCACCGTGGATGCGAGTCCGGAGTGGGTGAAATGGCCGCGCACCATCTCCGCGCGGCCCGTGACGGCGAAGCCCAGCTCCTCGTACAGCGGCCTGCCGTTGGGAGTGGCGTGGAGGGTGATCGGGGTGTCCCCGGTCTCCGCGATGACGTGTTTCATCAGACGGCGCCCGAACCCCAGTCGGGCGTATCGCTCGGCGACGAGCACCATGCCGATCGCGGCGAGTCCGGGGTCCTCGGTGCGTCGGGGGCCGTACGAGGTGAGCACGCACGCGGCGGCCAGTCCCTTGGTGTCCGGGGCGTCGACTCCGTAGCCGGTCCCTGCCGTCAGCAGCAGACCCCACTTGTGGTCTTCGCGCGGCCAGCCGCGGTCTTCGGAGAGGTCGGCACAGGCGCTGAGGTCGTCCCAGGTCAGGCGTCTGATCGGGAGCTCGGAGAGCGGCATCGGCATAGGGGTCAGGCTGTCCGACTCAGCGACCGTTCGTCCAGCGCTTTTGGTGATGTCGCGGGCGCGCGGAGCCGACGGCCGCGCCTGGTCAGGCCCCATGGCTTGAGGACGGAGATGACCGTCATGAAGACGTAGGTGCTCAGGGAGACGGCGGGGCCCATCACCAGGTCGAGGGGGTCGGCGAGCACACCGCCCGCAGCGACGGTGTCGGCTGCCCTGGTGACACCCGGACGCAGTGCGAAAGCGGTGGCAATGGTCGTAGCGAGCGTGAGCCAGAACTTCGTACAGACCCAGCGATACCGGGCCAACCCCCACTTGGTGCCCAGGGACAGGACGAGCCCACTGGCCAGCGTGAGCAAGGCAACCGGCAGCACGAGCCAGTCGGTGAAGACCTTCATCGAGCGGCACGCTGCTTCGATCATGACGGCAGACTCGGTGGTGTAGGCCGTGAGGGCCAGCGACAGCAGGCCGAGTGTGAGACCGAGCCAGCCGGCGGAGGCGGTGACATGGACGACGAGGATGGCCCGACGGGCGGGGCGTGTGAGTGGTTTCACGTGAAACACGATGTCCGGGGGCGCAGGTCTTCCGCATCTGACGGCGGGAGTAGCCACGGCTACTAATCTCGGCGTACATGGCATACAGAGAAGCCACGCCAAGGCTCCATCTCTTCGATATGGACGGCACGCTGATCCAGGGATCGGCGGCGGCCGTGGAGATTTCCCGGCAGCTCGGGATGCTCGAGGAGATCGCCGCACTGGAGCGGCGGTTCGGTGCCCGGAGGATCGGCCCGCCGGAGTATGCCGTGGCTGTGCACGCCCTGTGGCGGGACCTGACCGAGGCGCATGTGGCCGCCGCGTTCGCGGCCGCTCCGTGGCTGGCAGGCATCCGGGAGGTGTGGCGGGAGATCCGTGAGCGTGGCGACTACTGCGCCGTAATTTCGCTCTCGCCCTCCTTCTTCGTGGAACGACTGCTGAACTGGGGAGTTCACGCGGCCCACGGGTCGCGCTTTCCGGATCTTCCGTTCAGCCGGCCTGTGGATCCAGCGGGGATTCTCAGTGCAGCGGCAAAGGTGAAGATCGCGAACCGCCTCTGTGCAGAGTTCGGGGTGGGTCTGGACGCATGTGTTGCATATGGTGATTCCATGTCGGACGCGGAGATCTTCGCGACGGTGCCCGTGACGGTAGCGGTGAATGCGGATCGCCATCTGGCGGGCCTGGCTACGCACAGCTATACGGGGGGCGATCTTCGCGAGGCCTATGAACTAGTGGGAAACCCCGGCTAGTTCACACCGCAACTGGTTCAGGGGCCCAGGGGTGGCAGAGAGGCCCCGCATATGGACATGGGGGCAATGCAGCCTAACGGGAAAACGGGTTCGGATACCCGGACTTTCCGCTCTTTGTCCTTTGTGGTGGCGTTACCTGGGATGCTGCGACGACGGGTGCTGCGGGCAGAGTCTCGATCAAGGGCTACTCGTCCCGATTCGGCGTATGGCCGAAGGCGGTGTGGGCCTGCAGACTCCTGAGGCAGAGCGGAATTGAGGCACGTTCCGACCGCGGAAGTGCGTGGACCGACCCAGAGATGTTCGAGGCGAGGCAGACAATGGACGCTCCGACCACCACGTCGGCCAACAACGGCACTTCAGGGGATGACGGCGCGGGTGGATGGTTCGCCCCTCGGAAGCAGCCGGGCCGGGGCCGGCCGCCGGAAAGCGCACAGCAGGCGGATGCCGATGGTCCGGAGCGAATAGTCGCCCCGAGCCGTTCGTTCGCCGCCATTCGACCGGTGGGCTCCGGTGCGTCCCGCGCCGCGGAAGGCCACGCCGCTGCCCGCGCTCCCGGTGGGCACACCGCGTACGAGGCGGCGCCGCGCCAAGAACCGGCACCCGAAGCAGAGGCGGTGGCGCATACGGAGCCGGCTCCAGCGGCCTCCTCGGCTTTCGCGCTGCCCCCTGCCGACGCCTCGCCGGATGCGATCCTCATCCGCCGCACGATGGCGGAGATCGCTCCCGTCGCTGACAAGGTCACGTCGTACTTCTACGCACTTCTCTTCGTGCGCCACCCCGAACTGCGCGACCTCTTTCCCGTCGCGATGGACGCCCAGCGCGACCGCCTCCTCAAGGCGCTGCTGACAGCGGCCGATCACATGGACAACGCCGCAGTGCTGACCGACTATCTGCAGCACCTGGGCCGCGGCCATCGCAAGTACGGCACGCAGCCCGGGCACTACCCGGCCGTTGGTGAAGCCCTGATCGGGGCACTGGCCCGGTATGCGACGGCCACCTGGGACGCGGAGACCGAGGCCGCGTGGGTGCGCACCTACACCACGATCTCGCAGATCATGATCGACGCGGCGTCGGAGAACGAGCGGCATGCGCCTGCCTGGTGGCACGCCGAGGTGGTGTCGCATGATCTGCGTACCCCCGACATAGCGATCGTCACCGTGCGCCCCGACCAGCCGTACGCGTTCCTGGCCGGTCAGTACACGAGTCTGGAGACGCCCTGGTGGCCGCGGATCTGGCGGCACTACTCCTTCGCCGGAGCGCCCCGGGCCGACGGACTGCTGTCCTTCCACGTCAAGGCTGTTCCGGCCGGCTGGGTCTCCAATGCGCTGGTGCACCATGCCCGCCCCGGTGACGTACTGCGGCTGGGACCGCCCGCCGGTTCCATGACGGTCGACCACAGCACCGACAACGGACTGCTGTGCCTCGGCGGCGGCACCGGCATCGCGCCCATCAAGGCACTGGTGGAAGACGTCGCGAAGCACGGCGAGCGGCGGCCGGTGGAGGTGTTCTACGGGGCGCGCACCGATTACGACCTGTACGACATCGACACCATGCTGCGGCTCCAGCAGACCCATCCATGGCTGTCGGTGCGGCCGGTGGTGGACGACCGTGCGCAGTTCCCGGACGCCGTAAGGGAGTTCGGCCGCAACGGACCCTGGAACGGGTACGACGCCTATCTCTCCGGACCGCCGGGGATGATCCGCAGCGGTGTCCATGCGCTGCGCGGCATCGGGATCCCCTACGACCGCATCCGCCATGACTCGCTCGAAGAGCTCGTGGCGGCCGGCGACTAGGACCCGTCCGGGTGCGGTGCGCCGGGGTTGCCCGGCCAAGGCCCGGCCGACGCGTCCTGCGTCAGCGCATCAGCCCAGGTCCGGAGCGTGCATCGCCCGTACGCCCTCGATATTGCCGTCCAGATAGTGCCGCAGTGAGAGCGGGACGAGATGAACGGCGGCGATCCCGACGCGGCTGAACGGCACGCGCACGATCTCGTACTCCCCGGCGGGCTCGTCGACCTCGGGGCCGTGCCGCAGGGCGGGATCCATCGATTCCAGCCGGCACACGAAGAAGTGCTGCACCTTCACACCGGTCACGCCGCCGTCCGCGATGTGCTCTACGGTGTCGACGAAACAGGGCACCACGTCGGTGATCTTGGCGCCGAGTTCCTCGTCCACTTCGCGGTGGAGGGCGTCGACGACAGTGGCGTCCTCCGGCTCGACCCCGCCGCCGGGAGTCAGCCAGTAGGGGTCCACACCGGGCTTGGTGCGCTTGATCAGGATGAGGTCGTCGCCGTCGAGCAGGATGGCGCGGGCCGTGCGCTTGACCACGGGTCGTTCGGTCATGGCAAGAGAGTGGCCCATGCCGGCGGTTCTGAAACGCCCGACCCAGCAAACTCTTGCCGGACGGCCATCTCGCCGCTGTTCACACTCACCAGTCGGCGGCCGCACGCAGCAGCCACTCGTGGGCCCGGGCAATGTGCGGATGGGCGAGGGTGCCGGTGCGTACCACCAGAAAGTACGTGCGCAGCGGCGGCACGGCAGGATCGAGGAGGGCGACGAGCCGGCCGCGTTCCAGGGCCTCCTCGCACAGATATCGGGGCAGTACGGCGAGCCCCGCGCCGCTGGCGGTGGTTTCCAGCACGGCCCGCAGATCGGGCGCGATAACGGCTCCCGCGGCGGCCGGCCGGGAGTCGAAGACGGCGTTCCAGTAGCGCGAGACGAGAGGTAACGACTCATGCACCTCGACCACCGGCAGCTGCTCGAGCACGACGTGGCCCTTGCGCAGTACAGCGGGCCCCAGGCGGGCGGCCCATCGGGGGGCGGCGACCAGGACGTGCTCCTCGTCGCACAGTGCGGTCGCCGTGAGCAGCCCGCCGCGGGGCCGGGCGGTGGTGATGGCCACGTCGTGGTGTCCGGCGGCGAGCCCCTCGAGGGTCTCCTCCGCGGTTCCGAACGAGGCCCGCAGCGCCAGTCCCTGCCCGATCAGTGGCGTGAGTGCCGGCAGGGCACGCAGCGAGGTGAACTCGGGCGGGCCCGCGAGATGCAGGGTCCGGATGCCCGCCTCGTCGTCGAGCCCGGCCTCGGCGATCTCCACCAGGGCGTCCAGATGCGGTGCGGCCCGGTGCGCGAGCTCGTCACCGATGGTCGTGGGGGTGACACCGCGGGCCTGGCGCAGGAAGAGGGGGCGGCCGAGCTGGCGCTCCAGCGTGCGGATCTGTCCGGTCACGGCGGGCTGGGACAGGCCCAGCAGCGCGGCGGCGCGCGTGAAGGAGCCGGCCCGGTGCACTGTGACAAATGTGCGCAACAGGGCCAGATCCATGCCATGCCCCTCCCGAACCGACGATGCCCGAACCCGGCCAACTATAAATAAGTCGATAGGTCTCTGTCGCTACCGTGATTGGACACTGACGCAGAGTCAACTAGCCTTGTCCGCACGGTTCTTCGCGCGTAGGAACCGGGACGGTCCGAGCCATGAGGGGGGAGGCTCGGACCGTCCGCCGTACGTAGCCGCACTCAGCGCCCGGGCGTAGCGGGTGCTACGCCCGGCCCGTCGCACCTACGGCTACGCCACTGCCTCCTCCAGCGCCCGCAGCACATCGGCCACCAGATCGGTGGTGTCCTCGGCGCCCGCCGAGAAGCGGATGAAGCCCTCCGGGACCGCGTCGCCGCCCCAGCGGCCGCGGCGTTCCGCGGTGGAGCGCACACCGCCGAAGCTGGTGGCTTCGTCGACCAGCCGCAGTGCGCCGAGGAAGCGCTCTGCGTGCGCACGGCCGGGCAGCACGAAGGAGACCACACAGCCGAAGCGCCGCATCTGTCGCGCGGCGGTCGGGTGCGAGGGGTCGGCGGCCAGCCCCGGGTAGCGCAGTCCGCTCACCTCGCCACGTCCGCCCAGCGCCTGCGCGAGGGCGAGGGCGTTGGCGCACTGGCGGTCGGCACGCAGCTGGAGCGTGGCCAGCGACCGGTGGGCGAGCCAGGCCTCCATCGGCCCCGGGATCGCCCCCACGATCTTGCGCCAGCGCCGTACCCCTGCCGCCAGCTCGGCGTCGCGGCAGGTCACATGGCCGAGCAGGATGTCACCGTGGCCGGTCATCCCCTTGGTGTCGCTGGCGACCGAGAAGTCCGCGCCGAGTTCGAGCGGGCGCTGCCCCAGGGGGGTGGCGAGGGTGTTGTCGACGGCGACGAGCGCACCGGCGGCGTGCGCCGCATCGGCGAGCCGTCGCACGTCGCACACGTCGAGGCCCGGGTTGGAGGGGGTCTCGAGCCACAGCAGCCGCGCTCCGTCCAGGACGGAGAGCTGTGCGTCGCCGCCGGTCGGCGCGGTCCGTACCTCGATGCCATAGGCCTCGAGCTGCGCCCGCACCATGGGCAGCACCTGGTAGCCGTCGGCGGGCAGCACGACCGTGTCGCCCGCCGTCAGCTGCGAGAACAGTACGGCGGAGATCGCCGCCATGCCGGAGGCGAAGGTGAGCGTCTCGACGCTCTCCCCAGGCGCCTCCAGCTCGCCGATCGCCCGTTCCAGATGGGTCCAGGTCGGGTTGTCGTCGCGGCCGTAGGTGTAGGGGCCGGACGCCTCGCCGGGCAGGTGGAAGTGGGCCGAGAAGACCGGCCCGGGCAGTGTCGGCTCGTACTTCGCCGGCTCGGGCAGCCCCGCCCGCACCGCCCTGGTGCCGTCTCCGACTGTCATGCCACGTGCTCCTCAAGTGCTGCGCGTACGGCGGCGAGCAGCCCGTCGCTCGCCGCCTCCACCATCTCCAGGCAGTCCTCGAACCCTCCCATGCCGCCGTAGTACGGGTCGGGCACGTCCATGTCGTCAGGCCGGCGGGAGTCGTACTCCCGCAGCAGCCGTACCTTCGCGGCGTCCGCGGGCGTCGGTGCGAGCCGCCGCAGCGCTCGCAGATGTCCGGCGTCGAGCGCGATCACGAGATCGAGCCGGGGGAACCAGGCGGCCTGGAACTGGCGAGCGGTGTGCGCGCTCGCGTAGCCGGCCGCTTCCAGTACGGCGACGGTGCGCGGGTCGGCGCCGTCGCCCTCGTGCCAGCCTCCGGTGCCGGCGCTGTCCACCTCGACCGCCGCCGCGAGCCCGGCCTCCTCGACACGTGCGCGGAAGACGGACTCGGCCATCGGCGAGCGGCAGATGTTGCCGGTGCACACGAAGCAGACGCGATACAGGGAACTCACGCGGTGTTCAGTCCTTGTCGGGCAGGGCGACGTTCAGTGCCCACGAGACGATGGAGATGATCAGGCCGCCGAGTACAGCGGTCCAGAAGCCTTCGACATGGAAGTTCAGGTCGAACTGGTCCGCGAGCCACGAGGTCAGGAGCAGCATCAGGGCGTTGATCACGAGGGTGAACAGGCCGAGGGTAAGGATGAACAGAGGCAGGGTGAACAGCTTCACCAGGGGCTTGACCAGGAAGTTCACCAGGCCGAAGAGCAGGGCCACCAGTATGAGTGTCAGGGCCTTCTTGCCGGTGGAGTCACCGGTGAGGGTGATGTCCTGGAGCAGCCAGATGGCCACTCCCAGGGCGGCGGCATTGGCGAGCGTCTTGACTAGGAAATTCGTCATGTGTCTGATCGTGGCAGACGTGATCGGGCCAAGTGGAGGGGCTGACGGGCGATGAAAGCATTCCGACTCGATGAACTGGAGGCGGAGCGCGCCGCGAACGACGGGGCGTATCTCCAGTTTCTGCGCGAGCGGAACATGTCGGTCGGGCTGTACGCGCTCGATGCGGGCGAGATCGACCCTCAGCTGCCCCACAAACAGGACGAGGTCTACTTCGTCGTCAGTGGCCGGGCGTCGATCACCGTGGGTATGGAGACCACGCAGGTCGGCCGGGGCAGTGTGGTGTACGTTCCGGCGGGCGTTCCGCACAAGTTCCATCACATCAGCGAGGATCTGCGGGTGATGGTGGTCTTTTCTCCCCCCGAGAGCTGAGGGGAACCCTGCCGGTCCCTAGGGGTTCGATCAGGGGAGATCAAGGGCTCGCGGCCCCCGCACACCACTGCCGCGCGCCTAGCATCGATGGCAGGCACTCGAAGAGGCTCAGAGAAACGAGGTAGGACGATGGCTGTGCGGGAGATATTCGCGGGGATGCCGTGGTGGGTGAAGTGGGTGGCCGTGCCCGTCTTCGCCCTCGTGGTGTTCGGCGGGCTCATTGCGAGCGTCGTCGGTTTCGTGATCGGGCTGCTCTTCAAACTTCTGGTCTTCGTGGCCCTCGTCGGTGGACTCATCTTCGTCGTACGCAAGTTCACGGCGTCCTCCGGTTCGCGCAGCGACTGGTAGTGCGTACGACCGGAGGCAGCCGGTACGACTGTTAGCCCGGCCGGGGGAACGCCCTTGATAAACCCGCCCCCGGCCCGGCGCTGCCATTAGAGTGGAAAATCTTCGCCGCTTCTTGAGCGATTCCTCCGGCAACCAGCGCTGTGACCAGCACTTCCGGCGCTGCGCAGGCTGAATGCCGGGTCAGTGCCCGAGTGAGCGGCGGCCGCGCGGGGGCGGCCCCCGCGGGCGGGCGGGCTGCCCGTCACCACGCCTGGGGGGTGACCTTTGGCCGGGGCTACGAATGCCGCTGTCCCTACCCTGATCGGCTCGGTGCAGCGGGCACTGAGACTGCTGGAGGCCGCGGGCGCCCATCCGGACGGAGCCCCCGCCAAGCAGCTTGCCCGTGAGGCCGGAATCCCGCTGCCCACCGCCTATCACCTGCTGCGCACCCTGGCCCATGAGGACTATCTGCGCCGGGAGAAGGGCGTGTTCGCCCTCGGTACGGCCGTCGGCCGGCTGGCTGTCGGCGGCGCGGTGCAGAATCGTCGCAGCACCCTCGAGGACTCGCTGGCGCACTGGCGTGATGCGATCGGGGTCCCGGTCTACTTCGCGGTCTACCGCGAGGGTGAGATCGAACTCGTCGCAGTTGCCGACACCCCCCAGGCCCCCGCGGTGACGGAGTGGGCGGATTTCCGCGAGACCGGTCATGCGCATGCGCTCGGGCAGTGTCTGCTCGGCCAGCTCGACGACCGTGCCCGCCGGGATCATCTGGACCGCCACCCAGTGCTGCCGGTGACCCCGTACTCCGTGCGCAACCGGTGCACGCTGCTGGAGCGGCTCTCCTCCGTCGGGCGGACGGAAGTGGTGGTGGAGCGTCAGGAATATGCGCTCGGTACGGTCTGTGCCGCGATTCCCATCACGGCCGGCTCCGCCGCGGCCACGATGGCCATTTCACTCCCCCTCCACCAGGCGGCACGGCTACTCCCTGCTGTGGAACAGTTGCGCAGTGGTATAGCTGGGCTTCTGGGGTCACTCGCCTTCTCTATCAGTATCTGAAATATCACTCCTTGTGATCTGTTAGCCCTTCCACCACGATTACGTCAAGAGGGCCTACGGGGATCGTTCCTGGCCGTTTTCTTGCTCCATCAGCACGGTTCATTCAGCTTCGTCACCTGCGAGGTACGTGATGCGCGAGTCGGTCCAGGCCGAGGTCCTGATGAGTTTCCTCGTCTCCGAGGAGCTCTCCTTCCGGATCCCGGTGGAGCTCAAGTACGAGACGGGGGACCCCTATGCGGTGCGGATGACGTTTCACCTGCCCGGCGATGCGCCCGTGACCTGGGCGTTCGGCCGCGAGTTGCTGCTGGACGGGATCAACGCGCCCAGCGGGGACGGCGATGTGCAGATCGCGCCCACGCAGCCGGAGGGGCTCTCGGACGTCAGGATCCGGCTGCGCGTCGGGAACGACTCCGCGCTCTTCCGGGCCGGGGTTGCACCCCTCGTCGCCTTCCTGGACCGCACCGACAAGCTGGTTCCCCTCGGCCAGGAGCGCGCGCTCAGCGACTTCGACGAGAGCCTGGAGGAAGCGCTCGGGCGCATCCTCGCCGAGGAGAACGCCGGCTGACCCTGCCGCCCCGTTTCCCGGCCGGCTACTTCTTGCGCCGGCGGCCCCGGCCGCCGCGGCCCGGCGATCCGCCCTGTGCCGCGGGCGATCCGGACCCGCCCGCAGCAGCCGCAGTCCTGTCGGCGGAGACGACCAGTGCCGCAAGACCCGTGGTCAACGGTACGGAGGCGACCAGCCCGATCGACCCCACCAGGGTCCGTACGATCTCCTGCGCCACCAGTTCGCTGTTCGCCACGGTGCCCACGCTGGACTGTGCGATGGAGAACAGCAGCAGCAGGGGCAACGCCGCGCCCGCATAGGCGAGTACGAGAGTGTTGACCACGGACGCGATGTGGTCGCGGCCGATGCGGATGCCCGCCCGGTAGAGGGCGCGCGGGCCCATGGCCGGGTCGGCCTGGTGGAGTTCCCAGACCGCGGACGTCTGCGTGACCGTCACATCGTCGAGCACACCGAGCGAACCGATGATGATGCCGGCCAGCAGCAGACCGCTCATGTCGATGTCCGGATACAGGCCGTGGATCAGACCGGTGTAGTCGTCGGTGTTGCCGCTCAGACTCGCCCAGTCGATGAACACAGAGCCCAGCAGCCCGATCAGCAGCAGTGAGATCAACGTGCCGAGCACCGCGACCGAGGTGCGCGCACTCAGGCCATGGCACATGTAGAGCGAGCACAGCATGATGGTGCTGGCCCCGACGACCGCGACGACCAACGGATTCGATCCCTGGAGAATCGCGGGCAGGATGAACATGGTCAGCACGGCGAAGGAGACGGCGAGCGCGATCAGGGCCATGACGCCACGCATTCGTCCCACCAGGACGACGGCGAGCGCGAAGATTCCGGCGAGTACGACCATCGGCACCGTACGGTCGACGTCCGTCACCGAGTACTGGAGATCCCGGGGCGCATCGGGTGCGTATGCCACCACCACCCCCTGCCCCGCGCGCAGTTGGCGCGGCGCGTCCGGCTGGACGATCTCGGTGAAGGTCCGGCCCTTGTCCTTGCCGCTCGTGACCTCGATCGTCGCCTTCCCGCAGCTGCCCTGCTGGGCGTTGGCGGCCTCGCGCCCCTCGGGGGTCGACGTGTCGCCGGCCGGCGGGACCTGCCCGACGTTGACGTCCGCGCAGTCCACCTTCTCGACCTTGACCACCTTGCCCTGCTCCGTCTGCCGGTCGAAGCCGACCCCGCTGCGCTCATGGCCGGGTACCCCGCCGGGCCACAGCACGGCGAGACCGACGACCACGGCCGTGGCGAAGGGGATCAATACGGCAGCGATGACCTTGCGAAGGTGCCTGGAGACGGGCGCTGCCGGCCCGTGGCTGTGCGTATGGCCGGTCGGGTGGCCGTGCGGTTCTGGGGCCTGCGGCGATGAGGTCACCGACCGATCATCGCAAGAACGCGAGGGGCCCACTGTTCAGCACGCCAGATATGACGCTAGCGTGGTGGCACCTTTGCACACGCGGGAGCTCGGAGCACCGGGCTGAGAGGGCGCTGACGACGCTGCGCCGACCGCCGAACCTGTTACCGGGTAATGCCGGCGTAGGGAGTAGGTCTCATGACCATGTCGGACGCACGCACGCCTGCCTCGACGCAGAACGACGAGGCAGGGAAGTCCATCGGCTGGCACAAGGGATACGTCGAGGGCTCACGCCCCGACCTCCGGGTGCCGGTGCGCAAGGTGCACCTCACCAACGGCAGCGACGTGACGCTGTACGACACGTCCGGCCCGTACACGGATCCGGCGGTCGCGACCGACGTCCGTCGTGGACTTGCCCCGCTGCGCGAGAACTGGATCGTCGGCCGCGGCGACACCGAGGAGTACACGGGCCGCCCTGTGCGCCCTGAGGACGACGGGCTCAAGCACACCTCGCCGCGCGGGGGACTGCGCAATCTCGACGCGGTCTTCCCGGGCCGACCGCGGCAGCCGCGCCGGGGCCGCAACGGGCAGGCGGTCACCCAACTCGCGTACGCCCGCCGGGGCGAGATCACACCCGAGATGGAGTACGTCGCCATCCGCGAGAACGTGTCGCCCGAGGTGGTGCGCGAGGAGATCGCCGCCGGCCGGGCCGTACTTCCCGCGAATGTGAACCATCCCGAGATCGAGCCGATGATCATCGGTAAGCGGTTCCTGGTGAAGGTCAACGCCAACATCGGAAACTCCGCGGTCACCTCCTCCATCGAAGAGGAGGTGGAGAAGATGACCTGGGCGACGCGCTGGGGCGCGGACACGGTGATGGACCTGTCCACGGGGCGCAACATCCACACGACGCGGGAGTGGGTGCTGCGCAACTCCCCTGTCCCGATCGGCACGGTGCCGCTCTACCAGGCCCTCGAAAAGGTCGACGGCAGGGCCGAGGAGCTGACCTGGGAGATCTACAAGGACACCGTCATCGAGCAGGCCGAACAGGGCGTCGACTACATGACGGTCCACGCGGGCGTGCTGCTGCGCTACGTGCCCCTGACCGCGCGCCGCAAGACCGGCATCGTCTCGCGCGGCGGCTCGATCATGGCGGCCTGGTGCCTGGCGCACCACAAGGAGTCGTTCCTGTACGAGAACTTCGAGGAGCTGTGCGAGATCCTCGCCTCGTACGACGTCACCTACTCCCTCGGGGACGGGCTGCGCCCCGGCTCGATCGCCGACGCCAACGACGAGGCGCAGTTCGCGGAGTTGAGGACGCTCGGTGAGTTGAACTCGATCGCCAAGCGCCACAACGTCCAGACGATGATCGAGGGCCCAGGGCATGTCCCCATGCACAAGATCAAGGAGAACATCGACCTCCAGCAGGAGATCTGCGAAGAGGCCCCCTTCTACACCCTGGGGCCGCTGACCACAGATGTGGCGCCCGCCTACGACCACATCACCTCCGGAATCGGCGCGGCGATGATCGCCTGGTGGGGCACCGCGATGCTCTGCTACGTCACGCCCAAGGAGCACCTCGGGCTGCCCAACCGTGACGACGTCAAGACCGGTGTCATCACGTACAAGATCGCCGCGCATGCGGCGGACCTGGCCAAGGGGCACCCGGGGGCCCAGGAATGGGACGACGCGCTGTCGGACGCCCGGTTCGAGTTCCGCTGGGAGGACCAGTTCAACCTGGCCCTCGACCCGGACACGGCACGGGAGTTCCATGACGAGACGCTGCCGGCCGAACCGGCCAAGACCGCGCACTTCTGTTCCATGTGCGGTCCGAAGTTCTGCTCGATGAAGATCTCGCAGGACATCCGGCGCGAGCACGGCGGCACGCCGGAGGACATCGAGGCCGGGATGGCGGAGAAGTCCAAGCAGTTCGCCGCCGCAGGCAACCGCGTGTACCTGCCGCTCGCGGACTGATCTGTCCCGCCCTCCGGCTGCTGTCAGACGGCACCGCTACCGTTCCTACCTGCACCCGATGGGTTGGGCGGTAGCGGGGTGTGCGGGGCGGGATGATCGTCGAGGTGAGGTGTTCTGAGCGGTACCGCTTTCGGCATCCTGACGGAGCGCCTGCTCGATGAAGATCAGCAGAAGCATCACTGAGCAGTTTGCCCCTGACCTGCTGCCGTACAGGGCAACCGGCTCAACGTCCCAATTGGGGACTGATTTTCTGACATCTCAGTGTCTCCCGGTCACATGCCCCCGGTTCTGGTTGGCCTCGGAGGCGCGGGCCAATTATTTCTGGGCACTTATCGGCGCTTCGGTTCAGCGACTGTGCACAGCAACACGAAGACCGGACCACCTCTCGGCCTGGACAGCTACGAGGTGGTCCGGTCAGGCGGTCCCTGTTCAGGACCCGGTGCCCGATGGACACCGGTGGCGGTCATCCGTGGGCCCGCATGCGGATAGCTCAGGGGCTATGCCGTAGTGCTACTGATCACGTCTTCTTCGGGAGTTGCTTTTTCTCGGCGTAGTAGGCGTACGCGAAACTTCCGTTGTCGGAGCCGCTTACAGTGGCGTCGAAGCTGACGGGGCCGGGTTTGGATACGTCAATGCTTCGCTGAAAAATGGAGCCGTCACATGCCTGAGTGTCCGCGACTGGTGGCAATTCCTTATTACCGACAGAGAACTTCAGTGAGATCTTCGATTTACCAGTGCACGTGAACGCGAATGTCACGCTCAGCACACCTTCAGGAGTGCGGGGATGGGTGTTCCCGAACCGCGTTTTCAGCCGGCCGGAGCCACTGCCGAGAGACTCTCTGGCGACGAATGCTTGCTCCAGGACAGCCGCAAGATCAGTGTTCTTCCCCGGTGCAGTTGAAGCGGACCCGGTCGCACTCGGGCTCTGCGAAGGTGAGCCGGACCGCTCGGTTGGGCTGCATGCCGCGGCGCAGAGCACTGCGGTGGCCACGAGGCAAAGCACTGCCCTCTGATTCGCTCCGCTGGCCCGGCTCATGAGTTCTGCCGCCCGATCGACATGTCCCCCTTGCGGGGAGCCTTGATGACGATGGTCTTCTTCTTCACAGTGCAAGGCGGAGCGATCCATGTCTTCACAGTCGTAAGCTTCCAGCCCACCTGACCGAGGACAGCGCGGTATCCCTTTTTCGTGCCGTTCGTGTCGGCAACGGTCTGGGTCCCGGTCCATGTCCACGAGTTGCTGATCTTGGTGTCGATGCTGAGCTTGGCCTTGGCCAGGATGATCTTTGCCTCGAACTCGGCGCTGGCGCCAATGTCCCACGTAAAGGTGTGACTTCCGGTCACGGTCCACGTAACCGTCTGACGCGGCAATAGCCACGTCGATTGCGGCTCGTCCTTGTCCGCCATGAAGTACGGCGTCCCCTTGACGGTGTATTTCGGCTTGTCGTTCACCTCCGGACAGGCCATCGGGCTCTTGTCACCCCCCGTGCCCGGATTCGACTGATTCGGCCCGTCCCCCTCGAACGAGAAATCGACCGTGCCATTGGCCCCAATGACACGGCCGTCATCCAGAACGATTTTCGCGTCCTCGGCCGGAAGGGGCTCATCCAACGGAGAAGCGACGCCCGCTCCGGCCCCTGCCAGCAGCATGACTCCAGCGGTGAAGAGAGGTATTGCAGTGCGCACTACAGCGCGGTCCATTGTGCCCCGATTCGATACGTATTATGGGGCGACTCTTGGTCAGGGAGTCGCAGGCAGGCCACCTTGGATTTAATGCCCATTGGGTGACGTGCGCACGCCATTTCTATCGGAGGGAGGGCTTGAATTTCGCAACGGGAAGTGACGTGGGTCACGCTGATTTAATTTGAGGTTGGCGATTAAACAAGAATCTCATTCCGTGTGCCGAGTGGAAGACTCAAAGAAACCTCAAATATCGACAATAAGTCGCGCAAGGATAAGCGCGGGCGAGACCTGAATGATTGACTTCATCGTGCGTCGAGGGATTATGGCTGCCTCTCGGCGTCTCCCGGCACACACGCCCCGGTTACCTCGGCGGCCCCGGGGGCGTACGCCTGTGACTGCTCGATCTCCGCCATCAACAGCCGCAGAGTCAGGGAGTGCTTTCAGGGGCAAGGCGTCCAGCGCGGACTGACGGGGCATTCGGCGGTGTCCCGGGCCCGGATCCTGGCCCGGGACACCGGCTGCCCGTTCGTCGGGTCCGGCCTCACCGGTCCGTACTCGCTGACCGTCCGGCCCGTTGGCGGACGGGCCGGACGGCAGGTGATCACTCCCGGCTACGCTGCGGGGCATGGTCGGAATAGACGTCGCCAACGGAGTGGTCGGAGCCGTGCTCGGCATCGTCTTCGCGACCTTGTTCCAACAGCCTTTGCAGGACGCGTGGTTCAAGGTACGCAGGCGGTCCACGAGAGCGGTACGGCGCCTGAGGTCCCGGGGTGAGGATTCCGGTCCGTCGTGGACGACCTTCTCCCTGGGGCCGCTGCACACCCCCGCCCTGATCGTGGAGGGGGACGGCGAGTCGACGATCGGCGCCGAGGCGGTCCACATCCAGGTGGTGGACGAAGAGGTCGACCTGCCGCCGGACATGGCCGGCTGGCGAAACGAGATCGAGGCCGAGAGCGCTCGGCTCCAGGCCGAGAACGGGACGCCCGTCTGGAACGGTCAGCGCTACGCCGTGGAGGCGCTCGACGTCTCGCGGACCGCCCTCGAGGAGCAGCCGGAGGTCCATCTGCGGCTGCGGCCGACGGATTACTACACGTTCCTCGCGGCCCAGCAGCTCGACCGCCGGCTGCCCGACGGTGCCACACCGCGGTCCCGGTACCTCGATCCCGACGACCCGCTGAAGGCACCGGCCTTCCTGCAGTGCAGCTTCGCCGTGAACATCGCCGTGGTGACCGCGGACGACATGCTGGTGGTCACCAGACGGAGCGATCGGGTGCGTATGGCGCCCGGCGTGTGGAACTCCTCGGTGAACGAGGGCCTGGCCCGGCACATCGACTCGTCCGGCAGGAATGCGCCGGATCTGTACGCGGTCGCGCGCCGCGGCATGCGCGAGGAGATGTCCCTGGAGACCAACGAGTACTCTCTCGCCCTTCTCGCCTTCGTCCTGGACTCCGAGCGGCGCCACTGGAGCGCTCATTTCTCCGCGCGCCTCAAGACGCTGACCCGCGACGACCTCCGCGCGCGGATGAGCAGAGGCGTCGCCGACAGGTGGGAGCACCAGACGATCGACTACGTTCCCTTCCGCCCCGCGGACGTTGCCCGCTACCTGCTCCGAGCCGACCGCGTCCACCGGTGGGCACCGCTGGCTCCCGCGTTGTTCCATCTGGCCCTGGTCGATGCCCATGGCCGTGCATCGGTGGAGCGTGCCGAGGCCCAGGTCGTCCGGCGTCTGTGAGGACAGCCGCGGGACCTGGCCGCTCCGGTCACTCCGGCTGGTGCTCGGGGCCGCCGAAGTCGGGACTGGTGAAGTCCGGGCTGGTGAAGGTCGGCCGCTGTCTTGTGGTCGACCCCTCGCTGGGGCTGGAGAAGTCCGGACCGCTGTAGCCGACCTTGGGCATACGGCTCACCGGTCGCGGCGGTTCGCTCGAGGCCGGGTCGGCACTCGGGTCTGCGAGTGCGGCCCGCAGGAAGGGCAGGATCCCCCGTTCCAGCAGGGCATGGCGCCAGGCTTCCTTGGCACGGGCGACCTCGTCGGGCAGCTCGCCGGTCGATTCCTCGGCCACGACCTGGGTGGCGCCGTTGCGCAGGGCCGTCAGCAGCAGTCCCACAGCGGCGACCAGGATGGCTGCCGCGGTGAGCGCCCCGAAGAACCAGCCGGCGGTGAGCAGGGTGTCGGCGAAGGAAGGGGTCGGGCTCAGCATTTTCAGGATGTATCCGACGAGCAGGAAGATCAGCGCGGCGGTGCCCGCGAGCACCGGTGCCAGAACGGCGATCACGGCGCCGAAGCCCGCGCCGTCCTCGGAGGCGTCCGCGCCGGGTGCGAGTACGGAGTTGCGTACGGGTGTGGCCGCCGCAGGGGTGCGCATTTCCCTGCGGACCTTTACGTAGTGCTCGTATTCGGCGGCGGCCGACGTGGTTATCAGGGCCGTCGCGTTCAGGGCCATGGTGCGCAGTTGCTCGGTGTTGAGGCGCAGCCCGACGGCTGCGAGGTCCGGACGTTCATGGGCGTTGCGCAGCGCGTCGTTGAGGACCCGCTCGTATTCGGCGCGGTCCTCGGTCAGCAGGTGCGGAGCGCTGTTCATGTGCATCCCCCGATGCTCCGTAGGGCCCGGACTTCCCGCATGTGCAGGGCTGCAGGGCGGAAACGGAGGAGAGTCTGCTCTGGATAAGCCGATGGTAGAGCGGTTATGGCGCAACGTGACAGGGGGTTTCCATAAATCGCCTGTCCCCGGTCGGCTCAGCCTTGCAGGGGGAGTTGCACGACAAGGAGTTTTCCGGCCATGGTCACGCCGCCGTCCATGGCGATCGCCAGCCCGTCGGCGTACACATGCGGGCCCTCGACGACCGGGCGCTCGCCGTCCTCGCCGTCCTCGGTGCCGACCTCGCCCAGCAGATAGGGAATCGGGCTGTGTCCGTGCACCACACGCCCGCCGCCGTAGGTGGACAGCAGCTCGCGTACGGCCTGCGGGCCGGAGTCGTCACGGAAGGCGAAGCGCTTGGTGAACTTGCGGAACAGGTCCCAGCACTCGTCCGCGTCGTTGCGGGTGAGGATCGCGTGCACGGTGTCGTTGACGTCCGTGATGGTGGAGCCGTAGTCGAGGTAGGCGGTCGTGTCGGAGTGCAGCAGCAGGTGGCCGTCCTCCTCGACGACGGCATCGAGCCGCGCCATCCACTGCAGGTGCACTTCCTGCAGCCGGTCCATGTCGGCCTTCTGGCCGCCGTTGAGGAGCCAGGCGGCCTGGAAGGTGGCGGTGCCGGCACCGGAGTTCACGGGCGTGTCGCCGAAGCGCTTGGCGCCCAGCAGCAGCAGCTCGTGGTTGCCCATCAGCGCCTTGCAGTAGCCGCCGGCGGCCGCGGCCTCGGCGGACAGCCGCATGACGAGGTCGATGACGCCGATACCGTCGGGGCCCCGGTCGGTGAAGTCGCCGAGGAACCAGAGCCGGGTGTTTCCGGCGGCCCAGCGGCCTTCGGCGTCGATGAGCCCCTGCTCGGTCAGTGCGGCGACGAGTTCGTCGAGGTAGCCGTGGACGTCGCCGACGACATAGAGCGGGCCGAGACCCTCGGGCTTGGGCTGCGCGTCGGGGTCGACCTGGACCTGGACGGTGTCGCCGGGGCCGCCGCGGCCGATGACCGGGAGGTCGCGGGCCGTGGGGGTGTAGCCCTCGGGCGGTTCGCCCTCCGGGAAGGCGTTTCCGGGATGGCTGGAGTTCATCGGGTCCGACTGCACGGGTACCTGCGCGTACGGCGGGACGCGGAAATCGCGCAACGTCGCCGTCCGCACCACGGGTCCTTGACCGGCCCCCTGAGTCATCGACCCCTCCACCACAGTCGCGCCGCCGTTCACCTTTCGGCCCAGCCTGGTCGGGGTGGTCCGTGGTGTCGTTCGCCCATCATAGGAATGAGCCCGGCGCTGTGTGACGCACCAGGGGTGGTGAATCCTTGTGCACCCCTGGTTCTCTGACCGTTTCGTCCCAATTGGGAAGCTCTAGTCCTTCGCTGGTGAACGTGGGGCGCTCACGGTTGTTCGCGGAGGGCGGCGCTGCGACGAGGTCCGGACGATCAGCTCGGTCGGTATCACCTGCTCGATCGGCCGGTCCTCGTTGATTCCCTCGATCGCGTCGATCAGTAACTGGACGACCGCTGTCCCGATCCGGCGTGGTTTGAGCGAGAGCGTGGTGATCGGCGGCTCGGTGGTGGCGTACACGGTCGACTCGCTGCAGCACACGAGCAGCAGATCGTCGGGGACACGCAGGCCGTACCTGCGGGCGGCGGCCAGCAGATCGGTCCCGTTGGGGTCGAAGAGTCCGTAGACGGCGTCGGGCCGGTCGGGGCGGGCGAGCAGCCGGTCGGCGGCCACGGCGCCCGCGCACGGATCATGGGCGGGGTAGGACTCGTACACCGGGTCCTGTCCGACGCGCTCGCACCAGCTGAGATAGGCGGTCGTCGACAGGCGGGTGTAGGTGTCGGTGGTGGTGCCGGTGAGCAGGCCGATCCGGCGGGCGCCCGCGGCGGCGAGATGGTCCAGCAGATCGAGTACGGCGGCTTCGTGGTCGTTGTCGACCCAGGCGGTGACCGGGAGGGTGCCGGCGGGGCGTCCGTCGGAGACGACGGGCAGGCCCTGGCGGACCAGTTCGGTGACGACCGGGTCGTGATCGGAGGGATCGATGACGACGGTGCCGTCGAGGGCGACGTTCGACCAGACGTCATGGCGTGAGGTGGCGGGCAGGATGACGAGGGCGTAGCCGCGGGCGAGCGCGGCCGAGGTCGCGGCTCTGGCCATCTCGGCGAAGTAGGCGAATTCGGTGAAGGTGAAAGGTTCATCCCCGTAGGTCGTCACCGTCAGGCCGATCAGGCCCGACTTGCCGGTACGGAGGGTGCGGGCGGCGGCCGAGGGGCGATAGCCCAGTCTGTCGGCGACCTCACGGACATGCCGACGGGTGGCGTCCGGGAGCCGGCCTTTCCCGTTGAGTGCGTCGGAGACGGTCGTGATGGAGACCCCGGCTGCGGCGGCCACGTCCCTGATGCCCGCCCGGCCGCGCCGACTGCCCCGGCGGGATGTGTCCGTCCGGCTCACCTGATGCTTCCCTGCTGCTGTCATGGCGAGCCGATAGTAGGGCTCGCGTGGGTGGTAGAGCCGGTCGCATATTCACTCGTAGGCAGGCACGTTTTTGCATGATCATCAGTGGTCAAGAGCCAATAAAGCAAAGGGAGTTGGCGGTTGTCGACACGCTGTCTCCGGTGTCGGGCCGTGTGGGCCTGTCGAAGGGGTCAGGTTGCGAAGAGGTCTCAACTCACCATTACGAGGGATGCGCGCTACGGCGCGAGCCACCGGCGCGCGCTATGGCCCAGCGCTCCCCCCCTTCCTTGGCGGCGCCCATTCGCAGCGGCCCGGAATCCTCATAAGGTGAGCAGTATTGGTGAGCGGTACCGATGTGTACGGCCCGAGGTCGACGGTCAAGGAGGACCTGCGGTGAGCGAGACGAGCCCCAAGCTGCGTGCGGTGCTGGACGGCATCCCCACCTACAAGCCGGGCAAGCCGGCGGCAGCCGGTGGCCCGGTCGCCTTCAAGCTGTCGTCCAACGAGAACCCCTATCCGCCGCTGCCGGGCGTGATGGAGACCGCGATCGCCGCGGCGCAGAACTTCAACCGCTACCCGGACATGGCCTGCACCGGCCTGATGGACGAACTCGCGAACCGTTTCGGCGTGCCGGTGTCGCATCTGGCGACCGGCACGGGCTCGGTGGGCGTGGCCCAGTCGCTCCTGCAGTCCACCTCGGGTCCCGGCGACGAGGTGATCTACGCCTGGCGCTCCTTCGAGGCCTATCCGATCATCACGCAGATCAGCGGGGCGACGCCGGTGCCGGTGCCGCTGACCGCCGGTGACGTGCACGATCTCGACGCCATGGCCGATGCGATCACCGAGCGCACGCGGCTGATCTTCGTCTGTAACCCCAACAATCCGACCGGCACGGTGGTGCGCCGGGCCGAGCTGGAGCGGTTCCTCGACCGGGTGCCGTCGGATGTGCTGGTGGTGCTGGACGAGGCGTACCGCGAGTTCATCCGGGACGCCCAGGTCCCCGACGGGCTCGAGATCTACCGCGAGCGTCCGAACGTGGCCGTGCTGCGCACCTTCTCCAAGGCGTACGGACTGGCCGGGCTGCGGGTCGGTTTCGCCGTCGCCCAGGAGCCGGTGGCTGCCGCGCTGCGCAAGACGGCGGTCCCGTTCGGTGTCTCCCAGCTCGCGCAGGACGCGGCCGTGGCCTCGCTGCGGGCCGAGGACGAACTGCTGGGGCGGGTCGGTTCGCTGGTCGCCGAGCGCACGCGGGTGCACCAGGGTCTGATCGAGCAGGGCTGGACCGTGCCCGAGACCCAGGCGAACTTCGTCTGGCTGCGGCTCGGCGAGCGGACCCTCGACTTCGCCGCCGCCTGCGAGAAGGCCGGTGTGGTCGTGCGGCCGTTCGCGGGAGAAGGCGTGCGGGTGACGATCGGCGAGTGCGAGGCCAACGATGTGTTCCTGCACACCGCGGCGAACTTCAGCAAGGAGCTGTAGGGACAGCCGCGCCGTACGCAGGGAAACCCCCATGAGCCCGTGCTCATGGGGGTTTCCCATGAGCGGGTGGCCGGTGGCGGGCGGTCGGTCCGGCGCTGAAGGGGTACCCCCGGTCGATGGCCTCGCAGGCGGGTGAGCCATAATGCTTGTGAATGTGAACGCGTTCACAAGCGCTGCCGTTTTCTTCCGTAATCAGGGGAATCTGCGGGGCACACTGCGCTGTGATCACGGCGACGTAAGGAGATGACGACGTGGATCTGGCTCTGGCGCCGGAAACCCTGGCGCGTTGGCAGTTCGGCATCACCACCGTCTACCACTTCCTCTTCGTCCCTCTGACGATCTCGCTCGCCGCGCTCACCGCCGGCCTGCAGACCGCCTGGGTGCGGACGGAGAAGGAGAAGTACCTCAGAGCCACCAAATTCTGGGGCAGGCTCTTCCTGATCAATATCGCGATGGGCGTCGTCACCGGCATCGTCCAGGAGTTCCAGTTCGGTATGAACTGGTCCGACTACTCGCGCTTCGTCGGTGACATCTTCGGTGCTCCGCTCGCCTTCGAGGCACTGATCGCGTTCTTCTTCGAGTCGACCTTCATCGGACTGTGGATCTTCGGCTGGGACAAGCTCCCGAAGAAGATCCATCTGGCCTGCATCTGGATGGTCTCGATCGGCACCGTCCTGTCCGCGTACTTCATCCTGGCGGCCAACTCCTGGATGCAGCACCCGGTCGGCTACCGGATCAACGAGGAACGCGGGCGGGCCGAGCTCACCGACTTCTGGCTGGTGCTCACCCAGAACACCGCGCTGACCCAGTTCTTCCACACCATGACGGCCGCCTTCCTTGTCGGCGGTGCCTTCATGGCCGGTATCTCCGCCTTCCACCTGGCCCGCAGGAAGCACATCCCGGTGATGCGCAGCTCGCTGCGGCTCGGACTGGTCACCATCGCGGTCGCCGGTCTGCTCACCGCCGTCAGCGGCGATCTGCTCGGCAAGGTCATGTTCAAGCAGCAGCCGATGAAGATGGCCGCCGCCGAGGCGCTGTGGGACGGCGAGGCGCCCGCGCCCTTCTCGATCTTCGCCTACGGAGACGTCGACGCCGGCCACAACAAGGTCGCCATAGAGATCCCCGGCCTGCTGTCCTTCCTGGCCAACGACGACTTCGACTCGTACGTCCCGGGCATCAACGACGTCAACAAGGCGGAGCAGGAGAAGTTCGGCCCCGGCGACTACCGACCCAACATCCCCGTCGCCTACTGGGGGTTCCGCTGGATGATCGGCTTCGGGATGGCCTCCCTCGCCATCGGCATGGCCGGGCTCTGGCTGACGCGCCGGAAGTTCCTGCTGCCGCCGGCGCTGAGGACCGGCGAGGACGAGGTCCCGCATCTGGTCCTCTTCAGGAACAAGGCGCTCAGCCCCCGGCTGAGCAAGTGGTACTGGCTCGTTGCGCTGTGGACCACGGCGTTCCCGCTGATCGCCAACTCCTGGGGGTGGATCTTCACGGAGATGGGCCGCCAGCCCTGGGTCGTGTACGGCGTGCTGCGCACCCGGGACGCGGTCTCCCCCGGTGTCTCCCAGGCCGAGGTCCTCGCCTCGATGACCGTCTTCACCCTGCTCTACGCCGTGCTCGCCGTGATCGAGGTCAGGCTGCTGGTGAAGTACGTCAAGGCCGGGCCGCCCGAGCTCACCGATGCCGACCGCAACCCGCCCACGAGGATCGGCGGCGACGACCGCGACGCCGACCGGCCGATGGCCTTCTCGTACTGAGACCGCTGAGGAGCTGCTGAGGCATGGAACTCCATGACGTCTGGTTCGTACTCATCGCCGTCCTGTGGATCGGCTACTTCTTCCTTGAGGGATTCGACTTCGGGGTGGGCATCCTGACCAAGCTGCTGGCCCGGGACCGGAGCGAGCGGCGCGTCCTGATCAACACCATCGGGCCGGTCTGGGACGGCAACGAGGTGTGGCTGCTGACCGCCGGAGGCGCGACCTTCGCCGCCTTCCCGGAGTGGTACGCCACTCTCTTCTCCGGGTTCTATCTCCCCCTGCTGCTCATCCTGGTCTGTCTGATCGTGCGCGGGGTCGCCTTCGAGTACCGGCACAAGCGGACCGAGGAGCGCTGGCAGACCAACTGGGAGCACGCCATCTTCTGGACGTCCCTGCTGCCGGCCCTGCTGTGGGGTGTCGCGTTCGGCAACATCGTGCGCGGCGTGAAGATCGACGAGAACAAGGAGTACGTCGGCTCCTTTCTCGACCTCCTCAACCCGTACGCGCTGCTGGGCGGGTTGGTGACGCTCACTCTCTTCACCTTCCACGGCACGGTGTTCGCCGCGCTGAAGACAGTGGGGGACATAAGGGTCCGAGCCCGCGCGCTCGCGCTGAAGCTCGGACTCCTCACCGCCGTTCTCGCGCTCGTCTTTCTGCTGTGGACCCAGGCCTCGTTCGGCGACGGCCCCAGTCTGGTGGCGATGATGGTCGCGGTGGGGGCGCTGGTCGGGGCGGTCGGGGCCATCAGGGCGGGGCGGGAGGGCTGGTCGTTCGCACTGTCGGGCGTGACCATCACCGCAGCGGTGGCGATGCTGTTCCTCACGCTCTTCCCGAACGTCATGCCGTCCTCGCTCAATGACGCCTGGAGTCTGACGGTCACCAATGCGTCGTCGAGCCCGTACACGCTGAAGATCATGACCTGGTGTGCCGGTATTGCCGCCCCACTGGTCATGCTCTACCAGGGTTGGACGTACTGGGTGTTCCGCAAGCGGATCGGCACCCAGCACATCGCCGACGCGCACTAGCGGGGGATGTTTCACGTGAAACCGATCGACCCGCGTCTTCTCCGGTACGCCCGAGCCACCCGGCTCTTCCTGATCACCGTGGTGGGCCTCGGGCTGGCCGGCTCGGCGCTGGTCATCGCCCAGGCGATGCTGATCGCCGAGGTCGTGGTGGGCGCGTTCCAGCGCGGACTCTCCACCTCCTCGCTCGCGACGCCGCTGGCGCTGCTGGCGGCAGTGGCCCTCGGCCGGGGGGCCGTGTCCTGGCTGACGGAACTGGCCGCGCACCGGGCGAGTGCCGCGGTCAAGTCGGAGCTGCGCGGGCGGTTGCTGCAGCGGGCCGCCGAACTGGGCCCGGGGTGGCTCGGCGGGCACGGGGTCTCCCCTGTCCGCGGAGCTGTGGGCGGGACCGGATCGCTTGTCGCGCTCGCCACGCGAGGCATTGACGCGCTGGACGACTATTTCTCGCGCTATCTGCCGCAGCTGGGGCTGGCGGTTGTGGTGCCGGTCGCCGTGCTGGTGCGGATCGTGACCGAGGACTGGGTCTCGGCCGCGGTCATCGTGGTCACGCTGCCGCTGATTCCGGTGTTCATGGTGCTGATCGGCTGGGCGACACAGGCCCGGATGGACCGTCAGTGGCGGCTGCTGTCCCGGCTGTCGGGTCACTTCCTGGATGTGGTCGCAGGCCTGCCGACCCTGAAGGTGTTCGGACGGGCCAAGGCGCAGGCGGAGTCGATCCGGGCCATCACCACCCAGTACCGGCAGGCGACCCTGCGCACCCTGCGGATCGCGTTCCTCTCCTCGTTCGCCCTGGAGCTGCTCTCCACGCTGTCGGTGGCGCTGGTGGCGGTCGGTATCGGCATGCGGCTGGTTCATGGCGAGCTGGATCTGTACACGGGGCTGGTGATCCTCATCCTGGCGCCGGAGGCATACCTGCCGATCCGCCAGGTCGGGGCGCAGTACCACGCCGCGGCGGAGGGTCTGTCCGCCGCGGAGGACATCTTCGAGGTGCTGGCCGCCGAGCCGGCACCGGCCGGTACGCGACCGGTGCCGGACACACTCCGGCTGGAGCTCGACGCGGTGACCGTGCGGCATGCGGGGCGCAGTGAGGTCTCGCTCGATGCGGCCTGCCTGGTGGTGGAGCCCGGCGAGACGGTCGCGCTGATCGGGGAGAGTGGGTCCGGGAAGTCGACGCTGCTGAATGTGCTGCTGGGCTTTGTCCAACCGGCCGGCGGCCGGGTGCGGATCGGCGGCACGGACCTGGCCGACCTCGATCCCGGACGGTGGCGGGAGCAGATCGCGTGGGTGCCCCAGCGGCCGCATCTCTTCGCCGGGACGATCGCGGAGAACGTCCGCCTGGCGCGGCCGGACGCGGACGACGCGGCGGTGTACGCGGCGCTGCGGGACGCGGGCGCGTACGACTTCGTGGCCGCCCTCCCCCTGGGTGCGGACACGTGGCTCGGGGAGGACGGTGCGGGGCTCTCGGCAGGACAGCGGCAACGGCTCGCGCTGGCCCGGGCGTTCCTCGCGGACCGGCCGATCCTTCTGCTCGACGAGCCCACGGCGGCGCTCGACGGAGAGACGGAGGCGGGCATCGTCGA
This sequence comes from Streptomyces sp. NBC_00390, assembly GCF_036057275.1. Lineage (NCBI taxonomy): Bacteria > Bacillati > Actinomycetota > Actinomycetes > Kitasatosporales > Streptomycetaceae > Streptomyces > Streptomyces sp. NBC_00390. The sequence continues at coordinate 4,255,824 of NZ_CP107945.1, forward strand.
GGCGGTGGGGCGGCTGGCCCGCGGGCGCACGGTGCTGCTGGTCGTGCACCGGCCGGCGCTGCTCGCAGTGGCGGACCGGGTGGTCACGCTCACCCGTCGCCCGCCTGCGTCCTCAGGAACGCGCCCGGCCAGCGGAGCGCCCGAGGCAACGGGCCCGCGGCCCGGGCCGGAAGGGATGCCGTCGGCGCCCGCCCACAGGTCGGAGTCACACACGGTCCAGTCCCGCACGGCGGTTGCGCGCTCGCCGCTCGCGCGGGTGCGGGCGGCCGCCGGAGAGGTGCGCGGCCGGCTCGCCCTTGCGCTGGCACTGGGCAGTCTCGCGCTCGGATCAGCAGTGGGGCTGATGGCGGTCTCTGGCTGGCTGATCTCCCGCGCCGCCGAACAGCCGCCTGTGCTCTATCTGATGGTGGCCGTGACGGCGACCCGGGCCTTCGGTATCGGGCGGGCGGTCTTCCGGTACGCGGAGCGGCTCGTGTCGCACGACGCCGTACTGCGGATGCTCGCCGATATGCGGGTTTCGGTCTACCGCCGGCTGGAGCGGATCGCGCCCGCCGGACTGCGCCGCACGCGGCGCGGGGATCTGCTGACGCGTCTTGTCGCCGATGTGGACGCCCTTCAGGACTACTGGCTGCGCTGGCTGCTGCCCGCGGGGACCGCTGCTGTCGTCGGGGCGGTCTCCGTCGGTTTCACGGCGTGGCTGCTGCCCGAGGCCGGGGCGGTCCTCGCCGCCGGCCTGCTCGCCGCAGGGGTCGGCGTACCGCTGATCGGCGGGGCGTTCGCGCGACAGGCCGAGAACCGGCTGGCACCCGCGCGGGGGACGCTGGCGATCCGTATCGTCGACCTGCTCGGCGGGGCGGCCGAGTTGACGGTCGCCGGAGCGCTGAAGCGCCGGCTCGAGAGGGCACGTGAGGCGGACGGGCGGCTGACCCGTATCGCGGCGAGGGGTGCGGCCGCGACGGCGCTCGGCTCCGGGCTGTCCGCCCTGGTGTGCGGGCTGACCGTGGTGGCTGCCGCGTTCGTCGGGGTGCAGGCCGTACGGGAGGGGCGGCTCGACGGGGTCAGCCTGGCGGTCGTCGTGCTGACGCCGCTTGCCGCGTTCGAGGCCGTCGCCGGACTGCCGCTCGCCGTGCAGTACCGCCGGCGGGTCAGGCGAAGCGCCGAGCGGGTGTACGAGGTGCTGGATGCGCCCGTGCCGGTGCACGAGCCGCAGCACCCGGCCGCCGCCCCCGGCACGGCGTTCCCGCTGACCCTGAGCGGGATCTGTGCCCGTTACCCCGGCCAGGAGCGGAACGCGCTCGACGGGGTCGATCTCACCCTGACGCCCGGGAAGCGGATCGCGGTGGTCGGATCGTCCGGATCGGGAAAGACGACGCTTGCTCAGCTGATGCTGCGGTTCCTCGACGCCCGCTCGGGGAGCTACACGATCGGCGGAGCGGACGCCGCGGCACTGGACGGTGACGCGGTGCGCCGTTTCGTGGGGCTGTGCGCACAGGATGCCCACCTCTTCGACAGCTCCCTGCGGGAGAACCTGCGGCTCGCCCGCACCGGAGCCTCGGAGGAGGAGCTGCGCCGGGCACTTGCCGACGCCCGGCTGCTGGAGTGGGTCGACGCGCTGCCCGACGGGCTGGACAGCCTGGTCGGCGAGCACGGGGCGCATCTGTCCGGTGGCCAGCGCCAGCGGCTGGCCCTCGCGCGCGCACTGCTGGCCCGCTTCCCGGTACTGGTGCTCGACGAGCCGGCCGAGCATCTCGACCTGGCCACGGCCGATGCGCTCACCGCCGATCTGCTGGCGGCGAGCGAGGAGCGCTCTGCCGAGGGCGTGGCGACCGTGCTGATCACCCACCGGCTCCGCGGCCTGGAAGCCGTCGACGAGATCGTGGTCATGGAGGAGGGGCGGTGCGTGCAGCGCGGCCCCTACGAGGAGCTCGCCGGAGCCGACGGGCCGCTTCTGCGGATGCTGGAACGGGAGAGGGCCGCGGACCTGCTCAGCACCCGAGTCTCCGCCTGAAGCGGGGGCGGTCACCACCGCCCTCCTCTCCGGCGGCGACGCGGAGGACGCGCTGTCCGTCGTTGCCGAGCAGGCTCGCAGGCTCGACGATTCGACCGCGGACATTGTGCTGCTGCCCGCCGGCGGTTGTCGGCCCCACTGCCGGCGGGCGAGGCGGGCGCATGGCCGGCGAGTTCGCCGGCAGGAACCTCGTCGCGGCGCTGCGCGAAGCGCCGGCCGACGTCTCCCGGGATGCGCACGAGTCCCGGATCGTCGGCGGCGATGCCATCGTGAACTCCCGGACGGCACCGACGGCGTACGCCTGACCGTGGGTGGACGACGGAGTCGGCATCCCGCAGGGCGGCAGGCGCAGCGGACAACGCAGCCTGGGGCCGCCGGGCCGTGTCGTTGGGCGGCCGCGGCCCGGCAGCGGGAACGACGGCGCTGTGGTGGGCCCCGCTGCAGGCGCCACGGGTGTCGTACTGGACCGAGCCGTGGCGGCCACTGGGCCAGGTGGCCGTACGACACCGCAGCGGTCCCGGAATTCACACCGGCTCCGGGTGACGATCCGTTGATGCGCTATAGACACCGCGACCGGCTGCTGCTCATCCCGGTGCTGCTGTGCGCGCTCCTCGGTACGGCAGCACCCACCGCCGCCGCGTCCGACGGACCGCAACCGCCCACCAGCATCACCGTGGCGCGGCTGTACGCAGAGGCGGCCAAGGCCACCGAGCGGTACGAGCAGGGCAGGCGCGCGGCCGAGGCTCAGCGCGCCACGGCCGAGGAGCTCCAGGAGCGGCTGTCACGGCGGCGGCACGCGCTCGGCACTCTCCACGACGCCATCGGCGGCATCGCCCGCGAGCAGTACCGCACCGGCAGCCCGCTCGTGCAGGCTGCGGCGCTGCTCCTCGCCGACAGCCCTGAAGAGCTGCTGCGGGCACGTCGGGTGGCACGGCAGGCGGAGACGGCGGTCAACCGGCTGCTGCGCCGGGCGAAGCAGGCCGAACAGCGTGTGGCGGTGGCGGAAGGCAAGGCCCGGGCCGCCTGGCGCGACCTCGACCGGCGCAGCGCCGAGCTGGCCAAGATCAAGGGTGGCATCGAGAGCAAGCTGGAGACCGCTCAGTGGCAGCTGCAGGGGGAGGCGAATCGCAGCGCTGCCGCGGGCGCCTGCGCGGGTGCCGTCCGGCTGGAGCAGCCCGGAGGTGTACCGCGGGGGCTCAAGTGGGTGACGCCGGTGGCGAAGTACTCCCTGTCCGCCGGGTTCGACAGCACGGGGGACCACTGGGCCCGGCGGCACACCGGACAGGACTTCGCGGTGGGCATCGGCGCGCCGGTGCGCTCGGTCGGATCCGGCCGGGTGGTGTCGGTCATCTGCGGCGGCGGCTTCGGTATCGAGATCGTGGTCCAGCACCCGGACGGCTACTACTCGCAGTACGCCCATCTGGCATCCGTCACCGTCGACCAGGGCGAGCAGGTGCGTGCCGGGCAGTGGATCGGCCAGGCGGGCACCACTGGTAACTCGACGGGGCCGCACCTGCACTTCGAGGCGCGGCTCACGCCGTATCTGGGATCCGCTGTGGATCCGGTGGAGTGGCTGCGCGAGCGCGGGGTGTACATCTGAGCCCGCGCCCGCGGATCAGGCGGGTCGGCGCTGCCGCTCGGCCCGGCGGGCGAGGATCTGCTCGATGACCACGGCGACACCGTCCTCGTTGTTGTCGACCGTCCGCCCGGAGGCTGCGGCGATCACATCCGGGTGGGCATTGCCCATGGCGTACGAAGTCCCCGCCCAGGTCAGCATCTCCACATCGTTGGGCATGTCCCCGAACGCCACGACCTCGTCGGCGGAGATCCCTCGCTGCGCACAGCACAGTGCGAGCGTGCTCGCCTTGCTCACACCCAGTCCGCTGACCTCCAGCAGCGCAGTCGGGCTTGAGCGGGTGAAGGAGGCGAGCTCCCCGGCGGCGGTACGGGCGAGGGTGAGAAAGCCGTCGGGCGTCAGTTCGGGATGCTGGGCGAGCAGTTTGAGCACCGGGGCTCCCTGGCCGGGCCGCTCCTCGCTGAGCAGTTTCTCCGCGGGGGCGACGGTGGCGCCCGGGTCGAGGTGGAACGGCGGGTAGTGCGGCTCGTAGTGGATGCCGGTGGTCAGTTCGACCGCGAACGAGGTGCCGGGGGCGGCGTCGCGCAGGGTGCGTACGATCTCCAGGGCGGTCTCCCGCGGCAGGTCACGGACCTGAAGCAGTTCTCCTCCCGCGTGCAGATCCACGACCGCCGCGCCGTTCGCGCAGATGGCGAGGCCGTGGCCATGGACATGGCCGCTGACCACATCCATCCAGCGGGCGGGCCGGCCGGTGACGAAGAAGACCTCGAGGCCGGCCTCCTCCGCGGCGGCGAGAGCGGCGATGGTCCGGTCCGACACGGACTTGTCGTCGCGCAGCAGGGTGCCGTCCAGGTCGGTGGCGATCAGCCGGGGGCCGGCGGGCAGGGGGCGGGTATCGGTAGCTGAGGTCACTGATCCATTCTCCCGTACCGTGCCGCACGTGCGTGCGGCTGTCTGCACATCTGAGTGGGAAGGGCATGGTCGCGGGGGACGTACGCTCGATGACATGCGTTTGAGTACCGTGATCCTTCCTGTCCGCGCCTGGCACCAAGGCGGCCGCGATGAGTGGCTGCGTGCCGAGCAGCTCGGTTTCCACACCGCGTACACGTATGACCACCTGTCGTGGCGGACCTTCCGTGACGGGCCCTGGTACGGCGCGGTGCCGACGCTGACCGCTGCGGCGGCCGTCACCGAGCGGCTGCGGCTGGGCACCCTGGTCACCTCGCCGAACTTCCGGCACCCGGTGACCCTGGCCAAGGATCTGATCTCGCTCGACGACATCTCGGGCGGGCGGATCACGCTCGGCATCGGCGCCGGCGGTACGGGCTTCGACGCGACGGCCATGGGCCAGGAGGCCTGGACGCCGCGCGAGCGGGCCGACCGCTTCGCCGAGTTCGTGCCGATGCTCGACCGGCTGTTGACCGAATCCTCCGTGACCTGCGAAGGCACCTTCTACTCGGCCGTCGAGGCACGCAACATCCCCGGCTGCGTGCAGCGGCCCCGGCTGCCGTTCGCCGTTGCCGCGACCGGTCCGCGCGGGCTGAAGCTCGCGGCCGGGCACGGTCAGGCGTGGGTGACCACGGGTGATCCGAAGCTGTTCGAGACCGGCACTCCCGAGCAGTCCCGTCAGGCTGTCCGCGACCAGATGGACAAGCTCGGCAAGGCCTGCGCCGACATCGGCCGGGACGCGTCCGAGATGGACAAGATCCTGCTCACCGGATTCACTCCGGACCGCGGCCGGCCGCTGGAGTCACTGGAAGCCTTCGTCGACTTCGCGGGCAGGCACTTCGAGCTGGGCATCACCGAGATCGTCGTGCACGCGCCCATCCCCGACTCGGACTTCGCCTCTGACCAGGCGGTCTTCGAACAGATCGCGACCGAGGCCCTGGCCCGGCTGGGCGGCTGAGGGGACGCCGTCGCGCCGCCTGACGGCCCTGGGCCTGGTCAAGGCGGGGGCCGTTGGTGGCTGCTCCTCGTGCGGGGTTCCGTGGGGCCTCGTGGCCCGTCGCTACGACGTCGGGAAGCTGATGTACTGGGGCGGGACGGCGGAGGTGAGCCAGACCCCGTTGGCGCTCACCTGGAAGACATGGCCTGCCCGGTGCATCGCGCCCGACCGTACGGACAGGACGACCGGCCGGCCACGGCGGGCCCCGACCCGGGTCGCGGTCTCGCGGTCGGGTGACAGGTGCACGACGTGGCGGTTCATGGGGCGCAGGCCCTCGGCGCGGATCGCGTCCAGGCTGCGGGGGCCGGTGCCGTGGTACAGGTACTCGGGCGGTTCCGCCTGGGGCAGGTCCAGCTCGACCTCGACGGTGTGGCCCTGATTGGCTCGGATGCGGGCGCCGTCGATGGTGAAGCGCCGCTTGTCGTTGACGGCGACCACATGGTCGAGCTCGGCGCGGGTGAAGGGGAAGCCGTGCCGGGCGGCCGCATGCATCAGCTCGTCTATCGGCACCCAGCCGTTCGTATCGAGGGTGATGCCGATCCGGTCCGGTTGATGGCGCAGATGCTTCGAGAGGTACTTCGACACCTTGACGGTCCGCCGCTCGTCGGGCGTGGTATCGGGTCTTGCGTTCATTCCGCCAGAGTGCCCGGCTGGCATCGCCGGCGCCACCGCAATAAATCCCGGTTCGCAGAAAAAGTTGGCTCTCAGGTTTGATCCACAGCCAACTGGAGTTATCCACAGGGGAATTGGCGAATCTGTGGACAACGAGCCTGTGGTTCATGGCTTTTGGTCAAATGACTCCGCAGCTGCCCGGGTTGAGGTGAGGGAGTCCAACGTCCGGGCGTGGAGCTCCCGTTCGGTCGCCGCGGCGATGAACGCGGCGGCGTTCTGTTCGCCGACAAGAGCCTGGACGGACTGCATTGTCCGAGCGGGAAGCGTCACCGGACGGGCCTCCGCGGCGACCGCCGGCTGCCCCTTCGCACCCAAGTGGTGTTGCAGGTGACGGGTGGCGAAGGTCCGCATGGCCCGGGCAAGTTCGGCGTCCACCGTCTGTTGTGCGAGCGGACGGAGCCGCCGGACCAGAGCCGCAGCTTCCGCCGCATCCGCGTCCGTGGGCGGCCTGTGCTCCAGATAGCGCGCGAAGACATGCTCGGTGGTGAACTCCAGGAAACGCGCGGCGATGTGCTCGACCTGGCCGCGAAGTTCGCGCAGGTGTCCGGAGATTGCCGGCAGAGGGACACCCGCCGCATACAACTCGGCAGCCACCGAGAGCTCTTGTAGGCTCGGAACGAGGAACTCGTCGCTCCGCCCGGGGATGCGCTCCAGCACTCCGAGTTCCACCGCCTCGGCCAGTGCGTCCTCGTCCGGAGCCCCGCCGAACCTCGCGTCCAGCTCGGCGCGGGAGATGCGGCTCGGCTCCTCGTCGGTCCACGGACCCTGCACCTCGGCCACGAGTCCGAGCACCCCGCCGAGCCCGCGCCCCGCGTCCCAGGCCTCCAGCAGCTCCTTGATCGAGGCCAGGGTGTAGCCGCGGTCGAGGAGATCGGCGATCTGCCGCAGCCGGGTGAGGTGGGCGGAGCCGTACACGTTGGAACGGCCGCGCCGCTCAGGCCTGGGCAGCAGTCCACGGTCCTGGTAGGCGCGGATCGTCCGGACCGTGGCACCGCTGCGATGCGCGAGATCCTCGATCCGGTACTCGACGACCGACTGCCCCGACGGCCCGGCCCCCTCGCCCGCGGACAGTCCCGCTCCCTCTCCTGCGGGCCGCCCCCGGCTCACAGCCGTGGCTCCACCCGGGCGATCGCCCGCAGCGCCTTCGGCGCGAACCGTGACAGGAAGTGCACTGTCCTCGCCTCGGGTGTCACCGGCACGACGGCCCGGTTGTGCACGACCGCCCGCAGGATCGCGTCGGCGACCTTCTCCGGCGGGTAGTTGCGCAGCCCGTACAGCCGGGTGGACCGCTGCTGCCGGCGCTTCTCCTCGGTCTCGTCCGCACCCGCGAAGCGCGTCGTGGCGGTGATGTTGGTGTTCACGATGCCGGGGCATATGGCGGAGACACCGATGCCCCGGCCTGCCAGCTCGGCGCGCAGACACTCGCTGAGCATCAGCACCGCCGCCTTGGAGGTGCTGTACGCGGGCAGCATCCGGGAGGGCTGGAACGCCGCCGCGGAGGCGGTGTTGACGATGTGGCCGCCCTGCCCGCGCTCGGCCATCTGCCTGCCGAACAGCCGGCAGCCATGGATGACGCCCCACAGATTGACGTCCAGGACCTTCTTCCAGTCCTCGGAGCCGGTGTCGAGGAACGAGCCCGACACCCCGATCCCTGCGTTGTTGACCAGTACGTCCACCACGCCGTGCTCGGCGGCGACCTTCTCGGCGAGTTTCTCCATCGCCTGCTCGTCGCTGACGTCCACCTGCTCCGCCCACGCCCCGGGCGCGCCGATCAGCCGGCACATCTCCGCTGTGCGCGCGGCGCCCTCCCCGTCCCGGTCGACGACCACGACGCGCGCACCCGCCTCGGCGAACGCGAACGCGGTGGCCCGCCCGATCCCGCTGGCCGCTCCCGTCACCAGGACGAGCTGCCCGCCGAACCGCTCGGCGTGGGCCCCCCGGGGCACGGACGACGGCGCGGCCGTCCCGGCCGGCCTGCCCTCGTGCGCCGTGACGAACTCGCCGATCCACGCCGCCAGCTGGTCCGGCCGGGTGCGCGGCACCCAGTGCTTGGCCGGCAGCGTGCGCCGCGTCAGCCGTGGGACCCAGGTGTCCAGGTCGTCGTAGAGCCGCTCGGAAAGGAAGGCATCCCCGGTCGGTGTGATCAGCTGGACCGGCACATGCGCATACGCGTCCGTGCGCGGCCGCCGCAGCCGCGCCCGGACATTGTCCCGGTAGAGCCAGGCCCCGTGCGCGGCGTCCTGGGGCAGCGAGGCCGTGGGGTAGTCACCGGACGGCACCTTCTCCACGCGTTGCAGGATCTTCGGCCAGCGCTTGCCCAGCGGCCCTCGCCAGGCGAGCTCGGGCAGCACCGGGGTGTGCAGCATGTACACGTACCAGGACTTGGCGCCCTGGCCGAGGAGCTGGCCCACCCTGCGGGGCGTCGGCCGGGACATCCGCTGCTTGATCCAGTGCCCGAAGTGATCGAGGGACGGCCCGGACATCGAGGTGAAGGAGGCGATCCGGCCCTCGGTGCGCTCGACGGTGACGAACTCCCACGACTGCACCGACCCCCAGTCGTGGCCGACCAGATGCACCGGCCGGTCGGGGCTCACCGCATCGGCGACCGCCAGGAAGTCGTCCGTCAGCTTCTCCAGGGTGAAGCCGCCGCGCAGCGGGAGGGGCACGGTGGAGCGGCCGTGCCCCCTGACGTCGTACAGCACCACATGGAAACGGTCGGCCAGCCTGGCCGCGACCTGTGACCAGACCTCTTTGCTGTCCGGATAGCCGTGCACCAGCAGCACGGTCGGCCGGCTCTCGTCGCCCAGCTCGGCCACGCACAGGTCGATCCCGCCCGTACGCACCCAGCGCTCGCGCGCCCCCTTGAGACTCACGCCGACCTCTCCTCCGCCCAGCGCCGCACATGCGGCAGATCATCGTCCAGCCAGAACGCACTCTGCTCCGGATCCCTGGAGTCGGTGACCACCAGGAGCTCCTCGAACTTCGCGCCCGTTCCCCGGAAACCGAGGTGCGGCTCGACCGCCCACAGCCCGGGCCGGGGCGGGTGGTCGGAGAATCTGTACGGACTCCACAGCGGCGACCAGCCCTCGCGGTGGCCGTGCAGTGCGTCGGAGGCCAGCCCCTTGAGCGACTGCGTACCGAACCCGAAGAGCCGCGGGGACCAGCGGCGCTCCCTGACCCGGTCGACCTTGTGGGCGATGACCCCGAACGGGTAGGCGCGATGCCGGTTGGCGTACCCCTGGCGGACCATGAGCCGGTCCACGTCCTCGTAGATCGCGCGCAGCGAGCGCCGCTCCCGTACCTCGCGCAGGATCAGCTCGCGGTGCGCCTCGAGGTCGGCGAGCAGCTTGTCGTGCAGAGGGCTCGGGCCCAGACAGCCCGAGTAGCCGATGTCCGCGGTGAAGCCGTTGTGGACCGGGGCCATGTCGAGGATGAACGGCATGCCCGCCTCAAGAACCCTGTTGGTCGGGAAGAACTGGAGCGGCACCCGGAAGCCGGTGAAGGCCGTGCGGTCCCCGAACCAGGCGAACGGCAGATGGAACCAGTCCCGCACACCGCGCTCGCGCAGCCACTCGCGCTGCATCCGTGCCGCCTCGCGCTCCGTCACGCCGGGCTTGAGCTGCGCCGCGACCGCCTCCGCACAGGCGTAGGCGAGGCGCTGGACTTCCCTGAACCCCCGTAGTTCCGCGGTCAGTTCCCTTGCCACTGCTGGGGTCATGCCACTCCGTCCCATGAGTGGTACCTGTGCGTAATGTGCCACTGATGAATGTGACAATGCCCGGCGGCTGCGTCAAGAGGTGTGCATGTACCCCCTGAGTCCACGGTGTACTTCGGTCGCAGAGCCCTTACGGGTCCGTACCTCTGGAGTCGGACACCGACCGGGCCCCTGGGCTGACGCCACGTGTGCCGTACGCCACTACCTTCGAAGCGTGACTGTGATCGCGACCGAAAGCCTGAGCAAGCGGTTCCCGAGGGTGACCGCGCTTGACCGGCTCTCGTTGGACATCGGCCCCGGTGTGACCGGCCTGGTGGGCGCCAACGGAGCCGGCAAGTCCACGTTGATCAAGATCCTGCTGGGTCTGTCCCCCGCCACGGAAGGCCGCGCCGCGGTACTCGGGCTCGATGTCGCGACCAGCGGCGCCGAGATCCGTGAGCGTGTCGGCTACATGCCGGAGCACGACTGCCTGCCGCCCGATGTGTCGGCCACCGAGTTCGTCGTCCATATGGCGCGCATGTCGGGGCTTCCCGCTACGGCCGCCCGTGAGCGCACCGCGGACACCCTGCGCCATGTCGGGCTGTACGAGGAACGGTACCGGCCCATCGGCGGCTACTCGACCGGTATGAAACAGCGCGTCAAGCTGGCGCAGGCCCTGGTCCACGACCCGCAGCTGGTCCTGCTCGACGAGCCGACCAACGGACTCGACCCGGTCGGCCGCGACGAGATGCTCGGCCTGATCCGCCGGGTCCACACCGACTTCGGTATCTCGGTCCTGGTCACCTCGCACCTGCTCGGCGAGCTCGAGCGCACCTGTGACCATGTCGTCGTCATCGACGGCGGCACTCTGCTGCGCTCCAGCTCCACCAGCGACTTCACCCAGATCACCACGACCCTCGCGGTCGAGGTCACCGACTCCGACACGCACCCCGACGGCACGGCGGCGCTGCGCGAGGCCCTCGTCGCGGCGGACGTGACCCTGCACGCCGGCCAGGAGGACGGGCTGCCCGGCGCGGGCCACATCCTGCTGCTGGAGGCGACCGGCGAGGAGACGTACGACATCGTCCGCGACACCGTGGCCGGCCTCGGTCTCGGTCTGGTGCGGATGGAACAGCGCCGCCACCACATCGCGGAGGTCTTCCGCCCGCAGGCCGCGGCCCAGCCCATGGAGGTGCCGGCTCGATGAGCACGCAGACCCCCGAGACGACACGCATCCACAACATCGGGTACCGCAACTACGACGGAGCACGCCTCGGCCGCGCCTACGCGCGCCGCTCGCTCTACTCGCAGTCGCTGCGGGGCGCCTACGGACTGGGCCGCAGCGCCAAGTCCAAGGTGCTGCCGATGATCCTTTTCGCCGTGATGTGCGTCCCCGCGGCGATCATCGTGGCGGTCGCCGTCAGCACGAAGCTCAAGGACCTGCCGATCGAGTACACCTCGTACGCGATCTACCTCCAGGCGGTCATCGGGCTGTTCCTGGCCGCCCAGGCCCCGCAATCGGTCTCGCGCGACCTGCGCTTCAAGACCGTTCCGCTCTACTTCTCGCGGCCCATCGAGCGCACGGACTACGTCCTTGCCAAGTACTGCGCGATGTCCTCGGCACTCTTCGTCCTCACGGCCGCGCCGCTGCTCGTCCTCTACATCGGGTCGCTGCTGGCGAAGATGGACTTCGCCGACCAGACCAAGGGCTTCGCACAAGGGCTGGTGTCCGTGGCTCTCCTCTCGGTCCTCTTCGGCGGGCTCGGTCTGGTGATGGCCGCGCTCACCCCCCGCCGCGGGTTCGGTGTGGCCGCCGTCATCGCGACCCTCACCATCAGCTACGGCGCGGTCTCCACCATCCAGGCGATCGCGTTCGAGACCGGAGCCACGGACGCCGTCCAGTGGTTCGGCCTCTTCTCGCCGATCACTCTGATCGACGGCGTACAGACCGCGTTCCTCGGCGCGTCCTCCGCCTTCCCCGGCGGCAGCGCCGTGGCCCCCGGCGCGGGCGTCGGAGCGCTGTACCTCGCTGTCGCCCTCGCGCTGATCGCCGGCTCGTACGCCGTCCTCATGCGCCGCTACCGGAAGGTCGGGCTGTGACCACCATCCACATCGAGCACACCTCGCGCTGGTTCGGCAACGTGGTGGCCGTCAACGACGTCACGATGACCGTCGGCCCGGGTGTCACCGGCCTGCTCGGCCCGAACGGCGCGGGCAAGTCCACGCTCATCAACATGATGGCCGGATTCCTCGCGCCCTCGACCGGCACCGTCACCCTCGACAGTCAGCAGATCTGGCGCAACGAACAGATCTACCAGCACATCGGCATCGTCCCCGAGCGCGAGGCGATGTACGACTTCCTCACCGGGCGCGAATTCGTCGTCGCCAACGCCGAGTTGCACGGCCTGGGCAAGGCCGAGGCGCAGAAGGCGCTGGCCACGGTGGAGATGGAGTACGCCCAGGACCGCAAGATCGCCACGTACAGCAAGGGCATGCGCCAGCGCGTGAAGATGGCGTCGGCGCTGGTCCACGAGCCGTCCGTACTGCTCCTCGACGAGCCGTTCAACGGCATGGACCCGCGCCAGCGCATGCAGCTGATGGATCTGCTGCGACGCATGGGCGCCGAGGGCCGTACGGTCCTGTTCTCCTCCCACATCCTGGAGGAGGTCGAGCAACTGGCCTCCCACATCGAGGTGATCGTCGCCGGGCGCCACGCGGCGAGTGGCGACTTCCGCCGGATCCGCCGGCTGATGACGGACCGCCCGCACCGCTATCTCGTACGGTCCTCCGACGACCGCGCGCTCGCCGCGGCGCTGATCGCCGACCCGTCCACGGCCGGCATCGAAGTGGACCTCGCCGAGGGCGCGTTGCGCATCCAGGCCGTGGACTTCGGCCGGTTCACCGAGCTGCTGCCGCGCGTCGCGCGCGAGCACTCCATCCGGCTGCTGACGGTCTCACCGTCCGACGAGTCCCTCGAATCCGTTTTCTCCTACCTCGTAGCGGCCTGAGCGGCCTGAAAGGAGCTGTCAGCGATGTACGACCCCACAGTCGCCCGGCTCACCTACCGGGCGCTGCTCGGCCGTCGCCGGGCCGCGATCCTGTTCGTGCTGCCGGCACTCCTGCTGGTCATCGCGGGCGCGGTGCGCGCGTTCAACGGTGTCGACGACCAGGTGGCCGCCGATGTGCTCGGCGGGTTCGCGCTCGCCACCATGGTGCCGCTGATCGGTGTGATCGCCGGTACGGGCGCGATCGGACCGGAGATCGACGACGGCTCGATCGTCTATCTGCTGGCCAAGCCCGTGAAGCGGCCGACGATCATCGTCACCAAGCTGACCGTGGCCATCGCCGTGACCATGGCGTTCTCGGCGCTCCCCACCTTCATCGCGGGGTTCGTCCTCAACGGCAACGGCCAGCAGGTGGCGGTGGCCTACACGGTCGCGGCGCTGGTCGCCTCGATCGCGTACAGCGCGCTGTTCCTGCTGCTGGGCACGGTCAGCCGCCATGCGGTGGTCATCGGGCTGGTCTACGCCCTGGTGTGGGAGTCCCTCTTCGGCAGCCTGGTCGCCGGGGCGCGCACGCTGAGCGTCCAGCAGTGGGCGCTGTCGGTCGCCGAGAAGGTCGCGGGCGGGGACATGGTCAGCTCGGACGTCGGCCTGCCGGTGGCATCGGTGCTGCTGGCCGTGGTGACGGTCGCGGCGACGTGGTACGCGGGCCAGAAGCTGCGGGTGCTGAAGCTCGCCGGCGAGGAGTAGGCGGCGAGTCGTCCCGCCTGGATCGCGGTGTCGGCCCCTGCCCTCTGAGGGCAGGGGCCGACGCGTATCGCGTAACTGTACGTTTATCGGCTCGTTGTCCATCGTGCGTGGAGGCAATGGGAGTAAGTGGCGTCGAGCGTTCGTGAAGTCGGGGATTGCCGGTGCCGGGGCGACAGGAAAGATGTCCGGGCCGGTCATTGAGCAGAGAGCACCGTGAGCCGATCTCCACCCCTGTGCCCGGGGAGAGGGCCGTCCAGTATCGGTTCACGAACGGAAGGCATCTCCATGCCAACGGAAGTCGCCCTGCTCGAGTCGAGGGCAATGCGCGTCGAGCACGCGGGTCGGGTCGAGGCACTCGACAAGGTGAAGGCGCTTGTCATGCTCCCGGACGGTGTGCACGTCTCCACAGAGGGGGTCGCGCGCTACTTCGAAGTATCCACAGACGTCATCAGGCAGGTGACCTCAAGGCACCGCGAGGAGCTCACGCAGAACGGAATGGCGGTCCTGCGCGGTTCTGAACTGCGTGAATATCAGAGTGACAACATGTCACTCTCATCCGAGGGTGACGGGAGTTATCCACAGCGCCGCTCCAGCCTGACTCTCTTCACGCGTCGCGCGGTGCTCAACATCGCCATGCTTCTTCGCGACAGCGACATCGCCCGGTGCGTGCGCACCTACCTGCTCGACGCGGAGGAGGTGTGGCGCGAGGGCTACGCATCGCTCGACCGGCGCGTCACCAACGTCGAGAACTGTCTCGCCGGCGTCGGTACGGCGCTCCAGGAGCTCGGGCCGGTGCTGAACCGGATGTCGCAGCGGCTCGACAGTCTCGATCAGCGGCTGGACGCCACCAACCGGGTCGTCGGAGCGATGAGCAACCGGCTGTGCGAACTGTCCGGCGACATGAGCCGGATGGACGCCAGGATGGACGACTTCGCCCGTCAGCTGAGGAGTCTGCGACGCCGTAGGCGTCGCTGACGACGGAAATTCAGTGGCGGGGAACTCCCTGCCGCGGGACAGTGGTTGAGCCGGTGCAGCACATCAGTGCGACCGGCTCGACGACCGGGAGAGGAGAGCGACGATGACTCAGGATTCGAGTCCGAGTCCGTCGAGCTCCCGTCGGGGCGCCATCAGGCAGGCCATGGAGTAGTCATCACACTCCGTACGGCCGCCGGAGCGGCTGCCCAGGGGGCGGCCGCTTCGAGCGCGCGTCTGCGCGGGCCGCCCCCTCCCGGAGGATTGGCCGAGTGGTAAGGCAGCGACCTGCTAAGTCGTCGTCGGGGCACACCGAACCCCGCGCGCGTTCGATCCGCGCATCCTCCGCCTGGCCCTTAGAAGTACCTCCCATGCCCGAAGGGCTATGGGGGAAGGCTGGGGTCCCCTGCCCCGGTCGGCCTGTCAGGCGCGACCACGCCCGACGGTTTCAGCCGCCTGCCAGCAGGTGTTCCAGGACCAGCGCGATGCCGTCGTGCTCGTTCGACGCCGTGATCTCGTGGGCCACGGCCTTCAGTTCGTCGTGGGCATTGGCCATGGCCACCCCGTGGGCCGCCCAGCCGAACATGGGGATGTCGTTCGGCATGTCCCCGAACGCGATCGTGTCCGCAGCGCGCAGGCCCAGTCGTCGCGCCGCGAGCGAGAGACCGGTCGCCTTGCTGAGCCCCAGCGGCAGGACCTCCACGATCCCGGGGCCGGCCACCACGATGTCGACGAGGCTTCCGACGATCCGCCGGGCGGTCTGCGCCAGCGCGTCGTCGTCGAGGTCGGTGTGCTGGATGTAGAGCTTGGTGAGCGGCGCCGCCCACAGTTCGGACGGGTCCTTGTACGGCAGATAGGGGAGCGGGCCTTCCTGTACCCGGTACCCCGGTCCTATCAGCACGTCGCCGTGCAGGCCGTCCCGGCTCGCGGCCACCGCGAGCGGCCCGATCTCCGCCTCGATCTTGGCGAGCGCCAGCCCGGCCAGCTGCCGGTCCAGCGTCAGCGAGGTCAGCAGCCGGTGCTCGCCCGCGTGATAGACCTGCGCGCCCTGCCCGCACACCGCGATCCCGTCGTACCCCAGGTCGTCCAGGATGTGCCGGGTCCAGGGCACGCCCCGACCGGTGACGACGATGTGCGCGGCGCCCGCCGCGGTGACCGCGGCGAGCGCGTCGCGTGTGCGCCGGGAGATCGTCTCGTCGTCACGCAGCAGTGTGCCGTCGAGATCGGTCGCGACAAGCCTGTACGGGAAGGGGCCGGGGCTCACTTGGAGATCGGCTCCAGGATCTCTCGTCCCCCGAGATACGGGCGCAGCGCCTCGGGCACCCGCACCGAACCGTCGGCGAGCTGGTGGTTCTCGAGCAGGGCCACGATCGTGCGCGGCACCGCGCAGAGAGTGCCGTTCAGCGTCGCCAGCGGCTGCACCTTCTTCCCCTCGCGCATACGGACCGACAGACGTCGCGCCTGGAAGCCGTCGCAGTTCGAGGCTGAGGTCAGCTCGCGGTACTTGCCCTGGGTCGGGATCCACGCCTCGCAGTCGTACTTGCGCGAGGCGGATGCGCCCAGGTCGCCGGTGGCGACATCGATCACCTGGAAGGGCAGCTCGAGGCTGGTCAGCCACTGCTTCTCCCAGTCCAGGAGGCGCTTGTGCTCGGCCTCGGCGTCCTCGGGGGCGACATACGAGAACATCTCGACCTTGTCGAACTGGTGCACCCGGAAGATGCCGCGTGTGTCCTTGCCGTACGTGCCGGCCTCGCGGCGGAAGCACGGCGAGAAGCCGGCGTACCGCAGCGGGAGCTTGTCGGCGTCGATGATCTCGTCCATGTGGTACGCGGCGAGCGGGACCTCGGACGTGCCGACCAGGTAGTAGTCGTCCTTCTCCAGGTGGTACACGTTCTCCGCGGCCTGGCCGAGGAAGCCGGTGCCCTCCATGGCGCGCGGGCGGACCAGCGCCGGGGTCAGCATCGGGATGAAGCCGGCCTCGGTGGCCTGCGCGATCGCCGCGTTGACGAGCGCGAGTTCGAGCAGCGCGCCGACACCCGTCAGGTAGTAGAAGCGCGAGCCCGAGACCTTCGCGCCGCGTTCGACGTCGATGGCGCCCAGCGCCTCGCCGAGCTCCAGGTGGTCCCTGGGCTCGAAGCCCTCGGCACCGAAGTCGCGGACGGTGCCGTGCGTCTCCAGGACGACGAAGTCCTCCTCGCCGCCGACCGGGACGTCCGGGTGGACCACGTTGCCCAGCCGGAGCAGCAGCCGGCGGGTCTCCTCGTCGGCCTCGTTCTGCTCGGCGTCGGCGGCCTTGACGTCGGTCTTCAGCTGCTCGGCCTTCTTCAGCAGCTCGGCGCGCTCTTCCGGCGAGGCCTTCGGGATGAGCTTGCCGAGCGACTTCTGCTCGGAGCGGAGTTCGTCGAAGCGGACGCCGGACGACCTGCGCCGCTCATCGGCGGAGAGCAGCGCGTCGACCAGGTCGACGTCCTCTCCACGGGCGCGCTGGGAGGCGCGAACACGGTCGGGGTCCTCACGAAGCAGGCGAAGGTCAATCACCCCACCAGGCTACCGGTGCCGACTCGGGCCACCCCACCCGATATCGCGTTGCGTGTCGCTTTGCCCGAATTGCCGGAATTGGAAAACTGGGCGGGCAATTCGCCCGGTGATCACCGGGGTGGGCCGCCCATTCGCCGGAATGGGGCATGCGGCGCACATCTGTGTTGATTCAATCAAGATCCACAGCCCTTCTGCGGGGCGGGACTTGGCGGGCCTTGTCCACAGGGTTGCGCCGCTTCGCAAAGTTATCCACAGCCTGTGTGAGGGATCTGTGGATTGTGGAAGTGATCATTCCAAAAGCCGTATGGATCGCGAAGGATTCCCAGCCCAAACCCGCCTGACAGGCTCATTCGGGTGGGAATTCCTCACCTCAAAGGGTTGATCAATGGAATTGAGGTGACAGTGGCCGACGGTGGGCGGCCTGGGTCGCTGTGGACGGAAGTGGGGCCACTGGGACGATTTGTCGACCATGCGGCATTGTGTTGTCGACTTGTCCCCAGGTCGAGAAGCGCGCCTGTGGACAAGTCCTGTGGATAACGAAAATCTGCAGGTAGGACCGGCTCGGCTCAGCCTCAGGCCCGGCCGTCCTGGCAGCGCGCCAGCCAGTCCGACGCGGCCGTGAATTCTGCGTCCGATGTCCCGGACCGCAGCGGCCGTACATCCGCCACCGCGACCCCGGCCCGCGGATACGAACCGAGGAAGCGCACCTTCGGGCAGATCCGCTTCAGCCCCATCAGCGCCTCGCCCACCCGCCGGTCCGAGATGTGTCCCTCGGCGTCGACCGCGAAGCAGTAATTGCCGATGCCCGCGCCCGTCGGCCGGGACTGGATCAGCATCAGGTTCACGCCGCGTACGGCGAACTCCTGGAGCAGCTCCAGCAGCGCACCCGGGTGATCGTCGCCCAGCCAGATCACCACGGACGTCTTGTCCGCGCCCGTGGGCGCCGCGGGCCGGGCCGGGCGCCCCACCAGGACGAAGCGGGTCTCCGCGTTCTCCGCGTCGTGGATCTCGGTGACCAGGGGTTCGAGCCCGTAGGTGGCCGCCGCGAACTCGCCGGCGAACGCGGCGTCGTAGCGGCCTTCCTGCACCAGCCGCGCACCGTCGGCGTTCGAGGCCGCCGACTCCCACAGCGCGTCCGGCAGATTCGCCGCCAGCCAGTTGCGCACCTGCGGCTGCGCCACCGGATGGCCGGTCACCGTCTTCACCTGGGAGAGCGTGGTGCCGGGGCGCACCAGCAGGGCGAACGCGATCGGCAGCAGCACCTCGCGGTAGATCATCAGCGGCTCGCCCGACGCCAGCTCGTCGAGGGTGGCGGTCACGCCGCCCTCCACGGAGTTCTCGATCGGTACGAGGGCCGCGGCGGCCTCACCGGCCCTCACGGCATCGAGCGCCGCGGGTACGGAGACCATCGGGACGAGCTCGCGGGTGGCGGCTTCCGGGAGAGTGCGCAGGGCGGCTTCGGTGAAGGTGCCCTCTGGACCGAGATAGGTGAAGCGCGTGGCCGACATACCGTCACCCTAATGGGCCGTGCGCATCCCCGATTCCTGCCGTCGGCTCAGGGCGCGGACCGTATGCCGCCGCCCTTACGCCTCGAGCAGCCGCTGCCCCACGTACTCGCCCTTCGTCGGCCCGCCCGGCACCGCGAACAGCCCGCTCGACTCGTGCCGGATGAACGCCGACAGCGCATCGCCCCGGTCCAGCTTGCGCTGCACCGGCACGAAACCGCTCAGTGGATCGGCCTGCCAGCAGACGAACAGCAGCCCCGCGTCGGGTGTGCCGTCCATGCCGATGCCGTCGTGGAAGGAGAACGGCCTGCGCAGCATCGCGGCGCCTCCGTTCTGCTCCGGGGCGGAGATACGGGCATGCGCGTTGAGCGGGACGACAGGCTTTCCGTCCGGGCCCGTCCGCTCGAGCGCGAGCTCGGACATCTCGGTGCCGCCGGTCAGCGGTGCGCCGTCGGACTTGCGCCGCCCGATCACCTGCTCCTGCTTCGCCGGCGTCAGCTTCTCCCAGTCGTCCAGGAGCATCCGGATACGGCGCACGACGGCGTACGAGCCACCGGCCATCCACGCGTACTCCGCCTCCGGCGTCTTCGCGGGCACGAAGATCCGCTGCCGGAAGTCGGGTTCCGACGGCTTCGGATTGCCGCTGCCGTCGATCTGCCCCATCAGATTGCGGGCGGTCATCGGCCGCGCCGTGGCGCCCGGTGACCGGTTGAAGCCGTTCATCTGCCAGCGCACCCGGGCCGCGGCGCCGGCGGACTTGTGGATCGCCCGCAGCGCGTGGAAGGCGACCAGCGCGTCGTCCGCGCCGATCTGCACCCACAGGTCCCCGTCCGAGCGGCGCGGATCCAAGTGGTCCGAGGAGAACGCCGGCAGCGGATCCAGCTGTGGCGGCCGCCGGTCCACCAGGGACGTGCGGTCGAAGAAGGTGCGGCCGAAACCGAAGGTGACGGTGAGCGAGGAAGGGCCCGCGTCGAGGGCGACGCCGGTGTCGCCGTCCGGGGCCGCCCGGCCCTCCATCAGCTCGGCAGCCAGCGCGGACCAGCGCCGCATGAGTGCGGCGGCCTCCTTGCGCCCGGCACCCGGCGCGAGATCGAACGCGACCAGATGGCCGTGGGACTGCTGCGGGTCCGTGATGCCTGCCTGGTGCGTGCCGTGGAAGGCGATGCCGGTGGAGCCGACGGTCGCCAGCGTGGTGGGTGCCTCTTCGCGGGTGGCGGCATGCACCGCGGACGACCCGGCGGCGCCGAGCGCCAGCCCGGCCGCGCCGGCGGCGCCCATGGTGCCGAGCAGGCGCCGCCGGGAGATGTCGATGTCGCTCACGGGTGGATCAGCCGATCGTGATGTTCTTGTCGATGGTCGTCTGGTCGATGTCGGAGGTCCGCACGGTCACCTTCACCTGCCAGCTGCCGGGCATCGGGATCTGGACCGCATTCGCGCTCCAGTGTCCCGCGGCGACCCGGTCGGGAGTGATCGGCAGCGGGCCGATCTGCTTCGCCTTCAAGGTGAAGGACACCTTCACCTCCGGGGCGTCCAGCGGTTTGCCGTCGGGCGACTCGGCCCACACGTTCATCTCGTTGGAGCCGGAGCGGGCGGGGTCGAGGCTGAGCCTCAGGCGGCCCTTGCCGTTCTCGCCGCCCGTGTCGAAGGGCAGCGTGATCTCGGTGGGGCCGGCGGGGGCCTGCTCGACGGCCTGGGCTCCGGCCGCCCTGGCTGTCTCCTCCGTACGGCCCGGCTCGGTGCCGGTGAGCACGGTGGTCACCGCCAGCAGGACCACGGCGACACCTGCCTCGGCCAGCACGGAGCGGCGAAGGCCGGATCGCTCGGTGTCGGATTCCCGTACCCGCCGTCGCTCGGCCGTGGCGACGGCCGCCTTCTGACGGGCCAACTGGGCGGCGCGCGCCGGGTCCTCCGCCGCTTCGCCGGCGGTTTCTTCGTCGTCGGCCGCGTCGTCGTCCGACGTCTCCTCGCGGTGCCGTTCGGTGTCCTCGGCGGCCGGCGCTTCGGCCAGCTGCGCAGTCCACCTTCGGGAGATCCAGGCCACGGCGACCATGACCGCGACGAGTGCCACCTTGGCCAGCAGCAGCCGCCCGTACGAGGTCCCGGTCAGCGCCGGCCACGAGCCGACCTGCCGCCAGGACTGGTAGATCCCCGTCACGGCGAGCACGACGACGCTCGTGAACGCGAGTGTGGAGAAGCGCCGTACGGCCGCGCGCTCGATGGACGGCTCGCGGTACAGCGCGGTCAGCAGCGCGGCGAGACCGCCGAGCCAGGCCGCCACGGCCAGCAGATGCAGGACGTCCACCGGCATCGCCAGGCCCGGCTGGACACCGGTCGACGCGTGCTCGGACAGTGCCCAGGTCGCGCCGATCCCCGCGGCGACGACCGTGCCGCCGACCGCGAGACCGAAGGTGAGGTCCTTCTTCTCCTGCGCGTCCTCGCGCCGCGCGTACGCCCCGAACAGCACGGCGATGAACAGCGCGGCCGCGCCGAGCAGCAGCAGCCGCGAGACCAGGGCCGCGCCGGTCTTGGTCTCGAGCACATCCCCCAGACCGCCGAGGTCGAAGGCGTCGCCGAGTTCGCCCGACCCCGTGTAGGGGGTACGCAGCAGCAGCATCGCGAGGGTGGCCGCGGTGAGCGTGATCCAGCCCTGGACGACCAGGCGCTGCACGGGCCGTACCGAGGCACCCCGCTGCCAGCACACGAGCACGAAGGCGGCACCGCCGGCGAGCAGGATGAAGCCTGCGTACGAGGCGTAGCGCGCGACCCCGTAGAGGAAGCCGACGACTCCGCCGCCCGCCTCCTCGTCGGGCAGCGCGACCGTGGTCTTCGAGGGCGCCCCGATGGCGAAGGTGAAGGCACCGGAGACGGGATGGCTGTCCGCGGAGACCGCCTGCCAGGCCACGGTGTAGGTGCCGTTGGGGAGTCCGGCCTGCAGATCGACTCCGTAGACGACGCTGCCGCCGCTGCCGAGGTCGCGGACCTCGGCCTTGTCGGCGCGCTTGCCGCTGGGCTCCAGGACCCGGATCGAGTTCTCGCCCATGGCGATCTGCTCGGAGAAGGTGAGTGTGACCTGCTTGGGGGCGGTGGCGACCACCGCCCCGTCCTTCGGGTTGCTTCCGGTCAGCGCGGCATGTGCCGACGCGGGACCCGCGCCGGCCAGCAGCGCGCCGAGCACCGTGCCGATGAGCACGGTGACGGCGAGCAGCAGCCGGACCGGGGCCGGTCCGAAGCGCGGGGCGGTGGCTGTCATGGCGTCATCAGTCCCTCGGTCGGTCCTCAGTGCTTCGCAGGGTTGTACGTGGCTTCCTTGACGGGAAGCTCGACCCTGATCGGACCGGACTTCTCGAAGTGCAGCTCCACGGAGACCTTCTGGCCCTTTTCCGGCTTCTGCTTGAGCGCCATGAACATGATGTGGCTGCCGCCGCGCTCGAGGTCGAGGGAGCCGTCCGCGGGGACGTCGAAGGCCTTCACCTGCTGCATCCGCTGGTTCTTCGACGTGTGGATGGTGATGTCGTCGGAGAGGTCACTGGTGACCGAGGTGAGCTTGTCCGCCGTACCGCCGTTGTTGACGACGGTCAGGAACCCGGCGGCCATGTCGTCGCCGACGGGCTGCGGCATGAACGCACCGCTGACCTTCAACTCGGGTCCGCTGTCCGCCGAGCAGCCCGCCAGGGCCAGTCCCGCGGTCATGACCAGGGCGACGGCGAAGGGGGTGCGGCGCATCACGGCGTCTCCCCCTTGATCAGCTCCGGCAGGTCCGCGGCGTACTCCTGGTGCGAGGTGTCGTCGTCGTACAGGACATAGCCCTGATCCGTCTTCGGGGAGAAGGCGAGGACCTGCGCGCCGTGCATGGACACGACCGTGCCGTCCTTCTCCTTCTTCGGCGGGTCGATGCCGATGCCGACCTGGCGCGCTCCCGCCTGGATGGTCGGGAAGTCGCCGCTGAGGCCGATGAAGGACGGATCACCGGCGCTGCGCAGCCACTTGCCGAGCTCGGCCGGGGTGTCCCGCTCCGGGTCGGTGGTGACGAATACGACCTGGAGCTTGTCCCGGTCCGCCTCGGGCAGCTGCTTCCTCGCGATGGCGAGGTTGCTCATCGTCAGCGGACAGACGTCGGGGCAGTGCGTGTAGCCGAAGAAGAGCAGCGTCGGCTTGCCCTTGGTCCGCTCCCGCAGGTCGAACTTCTTGCCGTGGGTGTCGGTCAGCACGAGGTCCGGCTTGGTGAACGGCCGGCTGAGCACGGTCGCGGCCTTGGGTTTCGCCTCGGCCGAGACCTGTGCCGCAGGGGTGCCGTCACCGTTCGCGGCGAGGGCGAATCCCGCCGCGACCGCGAACGCGACCGCGACGGCGGCTCCCGCGATCAGCGGAGCGCGCCGGGCGCGGCTCGGCGCCGCGTCACTCTTCGGGTTGTGCATGGGGTTCTCTTTCACGGACGTGGTCCCGCGCGCTCGTCAGGCCGACCGGCGGCGTCGGGCCAGGACACCGAAGGCCAGACCGGCGCCGCCGACGACGATTCCGGCGATGCCGAGGACGCGGGCCGTGGTGTCGCTGCCGGAGCCGGAGGCCGAAGCCGGCTCGTCGTGGTGACCGGCGTTCTCGCCGCCGTCCTTCGATCCCTTGGCGTCGGCACCTGCCGCACCGCCGCCGTGGTGGTCCTCGGTGGCGGCCGAGAGCGTGAGCACCGGCGCGGGCGACTCAGGCTCCTCGGCGCCCTTCTCGGGCTCCTCGATCCAGCGCACGACGTCCTTGTTGTCGTACGTCTGAACGGCCTTGAACACCAACTGGTCGGCGTCCTCGGGCAGCTGCCCGATCGAGAGCGGGAACTGCTGGAACTGACCCGGACCGATCTTGGAACCGTCCGCGGTCCAGGTGACCTTGGTGGCCGCCTCGGTGATCTGGTTGCCGTGCAGCTCGAGCGGCTTGTCCAGCTTGGACTTGGTGACCTCCACCTTCCAGCCCGGCACCGGCTGCGGCATCACGGACGCCAGCGGGTGCTCGGCCGGCAGGCTGACCTCGAGCTTGATCGTCGAGGCGTTGTCGCGCTCGTTGGGGACCTTGAAGTTGACGGTGGCGTAGCCGCCCTTGGCCGCCGGGCCCTGCGGCTGCACGGTGACATGCGCGAAGGCGGTGCCGGAGACGAGCAGCACGGAGGAGACGGCGACGCCGCCGGCAAGCGCGATACGGGAAACGTTCATGAGGTGGGAACACTCCACGGTGAAGGAGAGGGGATGTGCCGGCACACGGGTGCGCGGACACAGCGGCACCACTCCCGTCGAGTGGGCCGCGTCAGGCTGCCAGGAGTACGGCCGGTGGCCCGCGCCTGATCACCGTGTGCGCGAGTACATGGCCGGCGACCGGAACCCGGGGCGCCGCCGCGGCGGGCACCGTACGCACAGCCGGGCCGAGCCCGCCCGCGGGACCGCTCAGCAGGGCCCGTACGAGAACGAGCGCGGCCCGCAGCGCGCGCAGCCACGCCGTCTCGGCGACCTCATGGGCCGAGTCGGCCGACATCCGCATCAGCCGGAGCAGCGCCGCATCCCCGCGGCGCAGTAGCAGACCGGTCGCCAGGGCGGCCAGCAGATGCCCGAGCAGCATGGGCAGGGTGGGCAGCAGACCAGGAGCCTCGGCGGCCTCGGCGGTATGCATGTGGGCGGCCTGCTGTGCGGCCGGATCCATGCCGGCCATCGTGACGATGCGCCGGGCGTCGGCGGGCGTCATGGCGGCGGCACCCGCACCGCACACCAGCTTGGCCGCCATCCTGACGACCGTTTCGTCCGCGGTCGGAGCGAGCCGCAGATGCTGCTGTCCGGCCGTGAACAGGGTGTGCAGTCCGAGTTGTCCGACCGTCAGCGCGGCGGCGATGGCCGGCAGCGAACGCTCCCGCCCCGCGAACGGCACCACCAGGGCGAACACCCCGGCGAAGCCGAGAGTCAGGGTCCACCAGGGGAGGGCCGCGCAGGCGGCCAGCACATGTCCCGTCCCGGACAGCACGACACAGACCGCGGTGAACACCGCGGCCCTCAGCAGCCGCAGACCGGCTCCGGTGCGCGCTCGATGCAGGGACGACATGGCCGGGTCATCATCGCACTGCGCCGCCGGCGACCGTACGGCAGGTCCGGAAGATCCCCTTTGCTGCCCTCGGGGCGGGCGTGTGCCGCTCTCATTGCGGGCGGGCGTGCGCGACATACACCCGGTGGTGCGCCCCGCGCATCCGCTGAATGAGGGGTATCACATCAAAGGTGCGCTTACCGACCGTGTATGGGGGCAATACGTATCGGTATGTCGAGCCGCAGCCAGGAGGCTGGAGCATGAGCATCTGGTGGTCACTCCATCTGCGGCGCGAGGCTGCCAGCGTCCCGCTCGCCCGGCGGCTTCTGCTCGGCACGATGGAGACCGCGGGCGTCGACCCGGACGTCTCCTACGACCTGTCGGTCGCTCTGAGCGAAGCCTGTGCGAACGCTGTGGAGCACGGCGGCGACCTGCACTCCGGCGGAGCCTCGCAGGCGTACCGCGTCACGGCGTATCTGGACGGCGAGAAGTGCCGTATCGAGGTGGCGGATTCGGGACCCGGTTTTCCCGCACCAGGACCGGGCTCTGCCGTCCGGCGCGGGGCGGTGCCGGGGGCGGCGGTCCCCGCCGTCACCGCGGAGAGCGGCCGCGGGCTGTGTCTGATCGAGCAGCTCGCCGACCATGTGCAGGTGAGCAACCGGCCGGGGCACGGCGTGGTGGTCTGCTTCGACAAGATCCTCAAATGGCGCGAGGGCGCGCTGCTCAGGGTCTCCTGAGCGGCGCGCCCCCGTCGTGACGCCGGTCAGCCCTGCTTGAGGGCGGCCATCCAGGTCTCGATCTCGTCGGCCTGGCGCGGCAGCGCGGCCGAGAGGTTCCGGTTGCCGTCCTCGGTGACGAGGATGTCGTCCTCGATCCGGACGCCGATGCCGCGATACTCCTCGGGCACCGTCAGGTCGTCGGCCTGGAAGTAGAGGCCGGGCTCCACGGTCAGGCACATGCCGGGCTCCAGCGTGCCGTCGACATACGCCTCGGTACGGGCGGCGGCGCAGTCGTGGACGTCCATGCCGAGCATGTGCCCGGTGCCGTGGAGCGTCCAGCGGCGCTGCAGGCCCAGCTCGAGCACGCGCTCCACCGGGCCTTCGACCAGGCCCCACTCGACCAGCTTCTCGGCGAGCACGCGCTGTGCGGCGTCGTGGAAGTTGCGGTACTTGGCCCCGGGCTTGACCGCCGCGATACCCGCCTCCTGAGCCTCGTACACCGCGTCGTAGATCTTGCGCTGCAGCTCGGTGAAGCGGCCGTTGATCGGCAGGGTGCGCGTGATGTCGGCGGTGTAGAGGGTGTGGGTCTCCACACCGGCGTCGAGCAGCAGCAGATCACCGGAGCGGACCGGGCCGTCGTTGCGCACCCAGTGCAGGGTGGTGGCGTGCGGGCCCGCCGCGCAGATGGAGCCGTAGCCGACGTCGTTGCCCTCGACGCGGGCGCGCAGGAAGAACGTTCCCTCGATGTAGCGCTCGCTGGTGGCCTCGGCCTTGTCCAGGACCTTGACGACGTCCTCGAAGCCGCGCGCGGTGGAGTCGCACGCCTTCTGCAGCTCGCCGATCTCGAACTCGTCCTTCACCGCGCGGGCCTCGGAGAGGTGGACCCGCAACTCCTCGTCGCGCTCCGCGGTGACCTTGTCGGCCAGCGCCGCCTCGATCCCGGCGTCGTGGCCGCGTACGACACGGACCGGACCGGTCGCCTCGCGCAGCTTCTCGGGCAGCTCCCGCACGTCCTCGGCCGGGATGCCCAGCAGCTGCTCGGCCTCGGCGAGGGAGTGGCGACGGCCCACCCACAGCTCGCCCTGGCCGGACAGCCAGAACTCGCCGTTCTCCCGGTTGGAACGGGGCAGCAGATGGATGGTCGCCTCGTGCCCGTCGCCCTTGGGCTCCAGCACCAGTACGCCGTCCTCGGTCTGGTCGCCGGTCAGATACGCGTACTCGGTGGCCGCACGGAAGCTGTACTCGGTGTCGTTCGAGCGGGTCTTCAGGTTGCCCGCGGGGATCACCACACGCTCACCGGGGAAGCGCGCCGAGAGCGCGGCACGGCGGGCGGCGGTCTGTGCGGCCTGCGGTACGGGCGCGAGATCGCGCAGCTCGGTGTCGGCCCAGCCGGTCGTCATGTTCTCGGCCAGCTCGTCGGACACGCCCGGGTACAGGCCGTTCTTGCGCTGCTTGATCGGCTGCTCTTCCTCTTCCGCGCCCGCTGCGGTAGCAGCGAGATCGGATTCCGCCGGGGTGAGCTCCTCGGCCACGTCTGCCTCCTGGGCCTCTCGGCCTTGCCTGATACGACACGGGAAACCCCTGCTTCCCTCCGGGCCGGTCGGGCCTTCGGGCAGGGGTGACGACTCCATCGTATGTGCGACAGGAAGATCGCCTGCAGTGATGTGAGAAACCAGCCAGTACTCAGTCAAAACGGGCGGCCAGCAGGACGATGTCCTCGCCGCCGTCCATCCGGTCGAGACCTTCGGGCAGCACGGTGTGCAGAACATGGTCGGCGATCGCGCCCGGGTCGTCGCGGACCGCCTTCGGTACGGCGGCGGCCGCCGAGTGCAGCCGCGCGAAGGCCCGGTCCATGGGGTCACCGGTGCGTCGCAGCAGACCGTCGGTGTACAGCAGCACCGTTTCTCCCGGCTCCGCGGAGAGTTCCACGCTCGGTGCCTCCCAGCAGGCGAGCATGCCCAGCGGAGCCGACAGCGAGGTCTCGACGAACTCCGTACGCCGCTCACCGACCACCAGCGGCGGGGTGTGCCCCGCCCCGGCCAGCACGATCTTGCGGGCCGCCGGCTCGGCGTACGCGAACAGTGCGGTGGCGGTACGCGCCGGTTCGGTCAGCCGCAGCAGCAGCTCCAGATCGGAGAGGACGGCGACCGGGTCCTCGCCCTCCATCACGGCGTACGCCCGCAGGGACGCCCGCAGCCGGCCCATCGCCGCCAGCGCGCTCGGCCCTGAGCCGCTGACCGACCCGACCGCGAGTCCCAGCGCGCCTTCGGGCAGCGGAAGCGCGTCGTACCAGTCGCCCCCGCCGTGCGGGCCGGTGCGATGCCGGGCGGCGAGCTGGACACCGGGCACCCGCGGCAGCCGGCTGGGCAGCAGCTCCTCGGCGACGGTCGCCACGGTGGCGCGCGCATGCTCCAGCTCCAGCAGCCGGGCCAGGTGTTCGGTGGCGTAGCGCATGTAGAGCCCGGCGAGATGGCACCGGCGCTCTCCGGGGGCGGCCGGCTCGTCGTACAGCCAGACGGCCGCGCCGAGCGTGCCGGACCCGTCGCCCGCGAGCGGCAGGGTGTAGCTGGCCGCGTAGCCGAGGCGGATCGCGACCTCGCGATGGCGGGGGTCGAGCGCCGGGTCGCCGAGCAGATCGGGGTGCGCCACGGCCTGCGGCACGCCGGGCCGCCCCGGGCGGCCGGGCTGGGGGGCCAGGCCGTCCAGGATCCTGCCGTACGCGGTGGCGCTGCGCGGAACGGTCTCGATATGGCCGAGCTCGGCATGGGTGAGACCGAGGCCCTTGGCGAGCGAGGGTCCGCGGCCTCCGTGGAAGCAGTCGTCGCGCAGGGGGCCGGGGCGCGGCTCGAGAGTGACCAGGCCCCGGCGGGCACCGACCAGCGCGGCACCTGCGCGCAGCAGCTCGTCCAGTGCCTCGTCGAGCGTGGCCGTTCTGGCCAGACGCTCGGTCAGCTCATGGAGGGTGGTCAGATCGGAGACCCAGCCGGCGAGCCGGTCCTGAATCAGCGCGCCCGGAGCGGGCGGTGCGGCGGGGACCGAGGGCAGGGGTGCAGCAGCGGCGGCAGTGTGCGGGGGGCCGGCAACCGTGGAATCGATTCCGGCCACTTTCGGCAGGTGAGGGGCGCTCATGTCAGCCGGCTTTCCGGCAGGTGCGTTTTGCTCAATAGCATCGCAAACCCCCATGTCATTCTGCGCCGCTATCAATGCATCCACATGTACACGTACACGTAAGGTGATGTCCAGCATTGTCCCGGTGGGATCAGTGGTGTCTGTGGGGGTGTGAACTTGGCTGAAAAATGCACCCGATGGCGGTTGATTGCGGTCTGCTGAGGGTGATCGGCGTGGGGATCCCCGTAGGGCGCAGGCCTGAGGGGAAGCGTCATTCCACACCTGCTGGGTACGTAAACGGTGATGGCCAGGGGCGGTTGGGACAGCCCCGGAACCCGGCGGCGGGCCGCGGCGTCCTAACAGCCGAAGGTCGCGCCCCATCCCGAGTGGCGGGAAAAGATACAGCGGGACAGCAAGCGCCGGGCGCGCGCCACCCCTCGCCACGCGTTTAATGGAGTAAGCCCCACGTTGGGCCCCCGGGCGGCGATCCTGTCGCTGAACAGTGGGGGTCGCCCATGCCACCGGCATGGGCGGTGACGCGCCGATCAGTACCGCATTTGTACGCACAGTGAAGAGCTGCACACATGGTGTGATGTGGACCCCGGCGTTCAACGGAAAGGAACGAGCGCTCATGCGCGAGATCCTCGGAAGGCGACGCAGGCTCCGGTACCGGCGGAAAAGGGGGCCAGTCCAGCTCGACGCAGCGCTCACCTGCGCCGTCGAGTGGCAATGGCCCGTACTGCCCGGTGCAGGACCGAAGGCGACCGGCAGCCGCGGCGACCGCGGGCGCGGCTGCTCCTGCCCCGACTCCGAGTGCGTTGTACCCGGCGCACACCCCTTCGACCCCGGAATTCTGGCGGCGACCACCGACGAGCGCATGGTGCGCTGGTGGTGGACCAACCGGCCCGCCGCCCCGATCGTGCTGGCCACCGGGGGCCGCGCGCCGTGCGCGCTGAGTCTGCCGGCCGTCGCCGCCGCCCGCGCGCTGTCGGCGCTCGACGGTATGGGCATGCGGCTCGGGCCGGTCGTCGCGACGCCCACAAGATGGTCCATCCTGGTTGCCCCGTACACCCTCGAGCAGCTCGGCGAGCTGCTCTTCGCCAAGGACTGCGTGCCGAGTTCGCTGCGCTTCCACGGTGACGGCGGCTATCTGGTGCTGCCGCCGTCGGAGACGGGCGCTGGGCAGGTGCGGTGGGAGCGGGCGCCGCTGCCCGGTTCAGCGACACCTTGGCTGCCGGATGTGGAGGCGGTCGTGGACGCACTGGTGGAGGCGAGCGCGAGCAGCGCACCCGACAGTGGTCTGTACCCGCCGGAGGCGGGCGAGGGCAGCCGACTCACCTACTGACGCATCCGCAGTAGTCATGGACCTCGATACGGCCCGGCTCTCCCACCCGTCGCGCTGTCACTCGTACGGGTAAGAGCTGGGCCGAGTTGGGCCGGTCGTACGCGTGCGGCGGCGGGAGCGCCTGTCATCCGTCGATATCTTCGGGCCACCGTCAACAATCCCAGCGCGAAGCCGGCAGGTGGCCCATGAATCTCCGTATGTTCGGGATCACCGCCCTGGTGGTGTGCGGCACGCTTCTGCCGCTCACTGCCTCCGCCGGGCCCGCTCATGGTCCCCGGCGGGACACGGGCCGGGCGGAGGCTGAACCTGCCGGTGATGCGAAGATCGACGGCGAGCCGCACCCCCACACGGGCGCATCCGACATGTCCGATGTGATCTCCGGGAGGCGAGGGGCCGACGGGGCCAGGGACATCGGTGAGTCGGGCGGCGCCCCGGATGCACGCCCCCTGACGGCCTCGCGATGTGGGCCGGAAGTCGCCTCCCCGGAGGGTGTCGAGGCACAGACATGTGTGCTTGACGAGGGCCGCGACACCTGGGCGCGTGTCTACTACCGCAACGCGACGGGCGAGGAATTGTCGTCCGTGCTCACCCTGATGGCGCCCGGCGGACGCACCCTGCAGACGAACTGCGCGATCGGGACCGGAGATGAGCCGGGCGCCTGCGAGACCCGAAAGAGCCCTCGCGGGGTGCGGCTTCGGCGTACTGGGCGGTGGCGGAGTTCGCCGTTTCCGATGGCGCCGGTGACGGGCCGCTGTTGCTTCGATCGGGAAGCAACTCCGCGACAACCAATGCGCGTTGAGGCTGGAGTGCGCTCAGCGGAAATGGAAGCGCCCGGTCGCTGGCGACGGGGGATGCACCAGCGACCGGGCTTCTAGAACCGTAACAAGAGATCTGCGGTTCGCAAATTCGATCTCTGTTATTCGGACAAGGATTTACCTGCCGGCAAGGCAAGTTGTGACTGGAGTCACCTATCGGTCGACCGAAACCGTCACTCTCAGCTGAGGGTCACCTGGCGATTGGTGAGCCCGCCTCGTGCCCGGCGCTCCTCCGCCGTCAGCGGAACATCGCTCGCGAGGGCCTCGGTGAGCCGCTCGGCGAACTCGGCGGCGGGCTTCTCGCACTCCTCGGCGCCCATCCCGCTCGGCAGGTCCCACACCGGCACCATCAGCCCGTGGGCGCGGAAGGAACCGACCAGCCGCGTGCCCTCACCGAGCGAGTCGGTGCCGGCGGCATGCAGCCGGGCGAGCGCGTCCAGGAGCTGCTCCTCGGGGTGGGGCATGACCCAGCGGAGGTGGTTCTTCTCCGGCGTCTCGCACCAGTACGCGGAGTCCACATCGGCAAGCTTCACCGTCGGGATCGCCGCGGCGTCCGCGCGCTCCAGGGAGGCGGCCACCTCGGGGGACGCCTGCTCGGCCGATTCCGGGATCCAGAACTCGAACCCGGAGTGGACGACCGGCTCGAACGGCGCCTGCGGGTCGAGCAGGTCCTGCAGCCGTACGCCGTCGGCCTCGGCGCCGCCGCCCGTCACCGGCATGCCGGGGGTGGCGGCGAGCGCGCGCTGCAGCGTGCCGGCGAGGTCGCGGCTGAGGTCGCCGGAGGGCGTGTCGTTCTGCAGGCCGAGCAGCACGGAGCCGTCGTCGCGGCGCAGCGCGGGCCAGGCCATGGGCAGGACGGTCGCGAGCGTGACCGACGGAACGCCCTCGGGCAGCCCGTCCTTGAGGGTCAGCGCGACGGTCGCGGCGGGCACCAGCTCGCGCATGGCCACCCAGTCGCACTCGCCGGCCAGTCCCTCGAAGGGGCGCTGGACCAGCTCGGTCACGGCGTGTGCGGCGGCCCGGCCGTGACAGGCCTTGTAGCGGCGACCGGATCCGCAGGGGCAGGGCTCGCGGGCTCCTACCACTGGAACCGGCTCGCTGACGCCTGCGGCGCGGGCCCCGTCCTTGAGCTGAGGCTTCGTCGCCTTCGTCTGGGGGCGCTTCTTGGCCATGGTGTGGCTTTCTCCCGATTGCGGCGGTGCTGTGTCGGGCGCGAGCCTAGCCGTACGTGCCGCCGAGGACCGTGTGGATCGTCGTTCCGGCCGGGCGGGTCGCCGGCCCGGCGTGTCGGCATCCGCCCGGAGCGCCGGGTCGGCGGCGTCGTCTCACCGGTCGCGGGAGTCGGGAGCGGTCGAGCCCGCTGCCCCCGTCGTGCGCCCTGCCGCGTCGGGTCTCTGCCGCGGTCGGGTGCGTACCGTCGGGTCCAACCGTCAGTCCAGATCCTCGAAGGGGTCCCCGTAGTCGAACGACGGGCCGGTGACGCGCGTAGCGAAATCCTCGCGGCGATGCCCTTCGGTGACGATCACCCACACGGTGACTTCACCGCTCGCGCTGTCGCGTACGCCCCAGTCCTGGGCCAGTGCGGTGATGATGTTGAGCCCACGGCCGCCGCGTGCGGTGACCGAGGGCGTGGCCGGAACGGGTCGGGTCGGACCACCTCCGTCCGTCACTTCGACCGTCAGCCGCCCCGCTTTGTCGACGCGCCACGCGGCGCGGATGTCCCCGTCGCCCACTTCGGCGCGCCCCAACGGTCTGCCATGACGGCAGGCGTTACTGAGGAGCTCGGAAAGGATCAGAACTGCATCGTCGACGACTGTTTCGGACAATCCGCTGAGCCTGAGCTGCTCGCGCATCCGCTGTCGTGCCGCACCCACGCCCGCAGGGCCATGGGGTACGGCCATGCTCGACGACGTGGGCACCTCCTGTGCCACCACAAACGCCACCCCCGAGACCTCCTTTGCCCCACGCCACGGTGTGAATGCCCCAATGGCCTGGACCGGAAACCGGCCAAGAGCAGGTCAGTGACGCACTCGTAACGGTCGGATACGGAGCGAACGCGCCGGAGCACTCCGCGTTATCAGGGCGAAAGGCGGCCCAGTTGGGACAGAACCTGTTTGGGGCGATTGGTGATGATTGCCTCCACGCCCAGCCGGGCGCAGAGCTCCACATCCTCCGGCTCGTTGACCGTCCAGACATGGACACGGTGGCCCGCGGCATGCAGCCGGGCGACGTAGGAGGGGTGGTTGCGTACGACCCGGATGCCCGGTCCCGCGATGCGGGAGCCGGCCGGGAGCCGTCCGTCGCGCAGCCGGGGGGACATGAACTGCATCAGATAGACGGTGGGGATGTTCGGCGCGGCCGCCGCGACCCTGTGCAGCGAGCGGGCCGAAAAGCTCATGATGCGCACGGGGGAGTCGTCGGGCGTCGCCGGTGCGTCCAGACCGAAGCGTTTCAGCAGCTGCAGCAGCCGCTCCTCCACCTGTCCCGCCCAGCGGGTGGGGTGCTTGGTCTCGATGGCCAGCTCGATACGGCGGCCCGCGTCGGCCACCAGTCCCAGCAGCTGTTCCAGGGTGAGTACGGAGGTGAACGAGGGGTCGCCCCAGTCCGGGCTCTCGGCCGCGTCCTTCCAGGAGCCGAAGTCCAGCGCGGCGAGATCGGCGAGCTCCAGGGCGGACACGGCGCCGCGGCCGTTGGAGGTGCGGTTGACGCGACGGTCGTGGACGCAGACCAGATGGCCGTCGGCGGTGAGCCGTACATCACATTCGAGCGCGTCCGCGCCGTCCTCGATCGCCTTGCGGTAGGCGGCGAGAGTGTGCTCGGGTGCGTCTTCGGAGGCGCCGCGGTGTGCGACGACCTGGATGCTGTGCTGCCGTGCTTGGGTCACGGCGTCATGGTGTCACCGTGACGGGGTAGGCGCGTGCACGGGGCGGACCGAGGCGGACGAATCGGGGCCGAAGCAGGACGGAAGCCGGACGTGAGGCGGACGGAAGACGGACGGAAGTCGGTCGCAAGCCCTTCGGGCGCCGCTCGGAGAGTCCATCGGCACCGTTCGGACGCTCCACGCGTGCGCCCGTTTCGTCGCAAGTAAAGGATTGCCGCGATACACACAGGTGCTGCTTACAGTGGACTGACGTGCTGTGGGAAAAGCTGGCCGCAGACAAGCGACGCGCAATCGACGTGGCGTGTGCATGGCGCGCGCCGTGCCATCCGGTGTGCAACCCGACGTGGACCCTGAGGAGAACTGAGCTGTGAGCACCGAGAACGAGGGCACCGCGGTTCCGGCCGCCCCGTCCGTACCTCCAGTGCCGGTCGCCGCTCCCGACGGAACGCCCGCGTCCGAGCATGCCGCCCGCACCACGCCTCCCGCCCCCGCAGAACCGGCGGCGACGGCCACGGCCGGGCATACCCCCCAGCCCGAGCCGGCCTCGTCGCCCGCACCGGCACCGGCAGCTGCGCCGACAGCGACGCAGCACGCCGGCGCCGAGTGGCCGCCGCCCCCGCCCGCACTCCCCTCCTATGGGGGCGGGGGCAACGGCGGTCCTGTCTGGGGATCGCCCGTTCCGGCGGCGCACGCCCCGCGGCGCAGGCGCTCCGGCGGTGTGGTCGCCGCCGTCCTCGCCGCGGCGCTGGTCGCGGGCGGCGTCGGCGGTGGCATCGGCTACTGGGCCGCCGAGCACAACGACGACGGGATCGACTCGACGACGGTCTCCGCGGTCCAGGCACCCCGGGACCTCAGGCGCGAGGCGGGCACGGTCGCCGCGGTGGCCAACCAGGCGCTGCCGAGCGTCGTCACCGTCGAGGCGAAGTCCGGTGGCGCGGGCGTCGAGGGCGAGAGCGAGGGCGGTACGGGCACCGGCTTCGTCTACGACAGGCAAGGCCACATCCTCACCAACAACCACGTGGTGGCTTCAGCCGCCGAAGGCGGCACGCTGTCGGCGACGTTCTCGGACGGCAAGAAGTACGACGCCGAGGTCATCGGCCGCGCCCAGGGCTACGACGTCGCCGTCCTCAAGCTGAAGAACGCCCCCTCCGGGCTGACCCCGCTGGCGCTCGGCAACTCGGACCGCGTCGCGGTGGGCGACTCGACCATCGCGATCGGCGCGCCCTTCGGTCTCTCGAACACGGTCACCACCGGCATCATCAGCGCGAAGAACCGCCCGGTCGCCTCCGGCGACGGCTCGAGCGGCAGGAACTCGTACATGAGCGCCCTGCAGACCGACGCGTCCATCAACCCGGGCAACTCCGGCGGCCCGCTGCTGGACTCGCGCGGCGCGGTGATCGGCATCAACTCGGCCATCCAGTCGGCGGGCAGCGGCGGCCTCGGCCAGTCCCAGGCCGGATCGATCGGCCTCGGCTTCGCCATCCCGATCAACCAGGCGAAGACGGTCGCCCAGCAGCTGATCAGGTCGGGCCAGCCGGTCTATCCCGTGATCGGTGCGACGGTCGACATGACGGGTGAGGAAGCGGGCGCCAAGATCGCCGGCCAGGGCGCGGGCGGCACCGCCGCCGTGAGCCCGAACGGCCCGGCGGCAAAGGCCGGGTTGAAGGCGGGCGACGTCATCACCAAGTTCGACGGCAAGACGGTCGACAGCGGCCCGACCCTGATCAGCGAAATCTGGACCCACAAGCCGGGCGACAAGGTGACGCTGACCTACGAGCGCGACGGCAAGGAGCGCACGGCCGAAGTGACCTTGGGCGAGCGCAAGGGCGACAGCTGACCTCCCGCGCACCGAACGGAACACGGCTGCGCCCCCCGGCCGGGGCCCGGTAGTCTGTAGCCCGCTCCGCCGCTGGTGGCCGGGGCGTGGGTGGGTTGCCCGAGCGGCCTAAGGGAACGGTCTTGAAAACCGTCGTGGCAGCGATGTCACCGTGGGTTCAAATCCCACACCCACCGCGCAGGTCATGAACGTTGCAGGTCAGAAGGGGTGTCCCGGCTTCGGGACACCCCTTCTGCACGCGGCCTGTCTCACCCTTTCCCGCCCGTATCCCAGAGCTGACCAGTGCGTATGGGCCATCTGTGGGCCAGGATCAGGGGGCGTTGCCCTCCTCCAGGGCACGAGAGATCAGGTCGTTGGAGTGCTGCTGACCGCCCTTAAGGATCTTCGCGTAGAAGCGGTACAGCACAGCGATGCTGTGGCCGGCGCGAGCGGCGACCTCCGCCGGGTCCACCCCCGACTTGATCCACAGGGACACGCCCGCGTGGCGGAGCGAGTACGGCACGGCCGCAAGGTCTGATTCGACCTCGCGCGGGGACAGCACCGCCTTCCGCGCTCTCTCCCAGATGTCGCAGTACTCGGTTGACGGGACGCGCCCGCCCCTGGCAGCCCGGAACAGCCGGCCGTCATCGGCCGTGCCGTATCGCCTGATGTGTTCCCGGAGCAGATGCACGAGGACGGGTGGGATAGGCACGGGACGCGTCGCACCGCGCTTTCGTCGCTTGAGTCCGCGCGTCTCGTACGACGTCCCGTCATCCGTCCACCCGCCACCTACCTCCGGACGACTCTCCCCCAGTAGCAGCTCTCCCCACTCGTTCACGGTCTCGGGGGAATTCGGGGGCAAGGCGCAGTCCGATTCCTTGAGCGCGACAATTTCACCGGGGCGCATGGCCGCGTAATAGAGGCACCCGAAGAACGCGTGCAGGTGCTCACCACGCGCCCCGGAGTCGCGGACAGCACCGAGCAGCGACCGCGCCAAGGCAGGGTCCGGTACGTACCGGAAATCGATCTCGTCATCGCTCTCGGGAGGCGTCCAGTCGACGCGTGGGAGGGGGTTGGCGGTGAGCAGCCCCTTTTCCTCCACCGTGTAGCGCAGCACGTTGCTCAACACCATGCGCTTACGCCTGGCCGTGTTCTCAGCAGCTTTGCCCCCGTCCAGACGGAGTGACAGGGCTTCCAGCGCTGGCCGTAGTAGCGCGGGATCTTCGAGATCCTTGACCTTGATGGAGTGCGCGGCGATCCACTCCAAGGCGGCGCGCACGTCCTCCGGTGGCTGCTCTACCGAATGGCGCTGCACCCAAGTGCCTTCCGGGGAGCGGACGGCGCGGAAAGCCCACTGGTACAGGGCGGCGCGCAGGACCGACGGGCCCGGCGCTCCCCTCTTGCTGGTGACGAGCGCGGGGGTCACAACGGCTAGAGACTCCGCGATGCTCGCGCGGTGCTTGGCGGCGGCACGCGGCCACTTCATGAGCACGTATCCCGTGACGTGCTCATACCAGGACGGGGAGGTGCGTGAGGCGAGTTCGCTCGCGGGGAGCCCCGTTTCCTCGTCGAACTGCTTGCGGTCGCGCAGCGCGGCCATCAATTCCGTCCGTCGGCCGTCAGCCTGCGGCTTGAGCTTGAAACTGCGCGAGTGCGGTCGCTCGCCCACTCGCCAACGCAGCTCCCACGGCTTGGGGCGTCCGGGGCGCTTGCGGATTGACCAGATATCGACGTCGTACGTCAGCATGTGTCTCCAAGCAAAACGAGGGGCCCGCGCTGAGCGCGGGCCCCGGTGAAGCGGTCATGTTTTACGCGGCGTGCTGCTCGCAGCGCTCCCACCACGCGTCAAGGTCACTGCGGCGGCAGCGGAGCTGTCCGTTCGGCAGCTTGATGAGTTTGGGAGCCTTGCCGCGGGCGCGCATCCGGTAGAAGGCGGCGCGGCTCATCTCGATCTCTTCGAGGACTTCGGGGAGCTTGAGCATCTTGGGGGCAGCCAATTCAAAGACTCCTTCTCAGGATTCGGCGGGCAGGAGTGGCGAACTCACCGGGATGAGGGAGTCCGCGTCTGTCCGAGGTGCGGATTTCTGCGTCACCCGCGTCATCTGCGTCATTCGCCGCTCTGACCTGCGGTTTCGGGGTGACGTAGAACGGTGAGGGTGCGTCACGGGTGACGTAGACCTTCGTCATCAGGTGACGCAGGTGACGCAGGATGACGCAGAATCGGGCCGTCTGCGTCACCGCTCTTTCGGCAGGTCACCGCCCGTTTACGGGTCGTGGGTGACGCAGGTGACGCAGCGCCTCTCTACTTCGGACAAGAGAGTGGCTGTGTCTGTTGTGGTGCGCGGCTCAGAGAGTGAAGAACGGGCCGCTTCGCGGCGCGACCATCGCAGGGCGGCGCCGCCGCCGAACAGCAAGAGGAGCACGCGCGGCCGGGTGCTCCTCTTGCTTGTGCGGGCAGTCGGGGTGCCGCGCGGTCAGAAGGCCGCTTCCTGCCCGTGCGGGGGCGGTGCGGCGCCAGGCCGCGCAATCTCGATGTAGCGGGACGTCTTGGTGCGTCCCCAGTCGATGAGCACGCCCCGGGCCGCGAGGGTGGGCTGAAGGCGCTTGAGGCGATCTGAGAGCACCTTGCCGGTGGTCGGCCACCCTTTAGGCAGGGGACGGAAGTCCTCGCCCGCGTAGAGGCCCGTGAGGCAGTGCAGCCACTCGGCCGACGTCATCCGCTGCTCGGTGCCCGGGTCGATGCCGGCAGCGTGCTTGAGCACGGTCTGCGCCAACAGGTCGCCCTCAATGACGTCATCGTTGAGGTCGTCCAGGCTGGCCCGGTAGGCGGCGAGCGCCCCCAGACCGGTGGCCGCGTCGAGTTGCGCGCACAGGTGAGCGAAGTCGGCCATGCGCAGGTCGGTCGGAATGTCCGCCTCAGCCGCTCGCACCTGCACTGTGAGGTCCAGGAGCGATCCGAGGATGACGGGCAACACCTCTGCGAAGTCGGACCACAGTTCCGCCTCGGTGCGCCGGACGCGGGGGCGTTCCAGCCGCAGCGGAAGGAGCCGTTCTGCGAGGTCGGGCCGGATCACGCCCACGTCGATGCCAGTCAGCAGCAGCGGGCGGCGGTAGCCGACGCGGAAGACATCCCCGTCCGTGAACAGGGCCCTTTTTACGTTCTCGGCCCCGGTGACGATGCAGCACATCGCATCGGACAGGTCCGGGGTCATGTGGGAGAGGTTGTCCAGAGCGGTGACCCACCCGGCGGCCACCGCCGCGATCAGGTTCTCCTCATCCTTCGGCGCCCGCCGCAGGTCCCCGCTCATGCCCTCGATGATCCGCACGAGCATCCGCCCGCCCGTCGACTTCCCCGCACCCTGGGGACCGGTGAGGAACGGGGCCGGGACGGGCACGGACGGACCCAGGCAGCCGATCAGCCACGCGATGGCCAGGCACTCGGTCTCGGCGTTGGCGAAGTTGCACAGCCGCATCAACAGGTCGATGCCCTTGCCGTTGGTGTCCTTGACCGGCAGCGGAAGTTCCCCCGTGAGCTGAGTACGCCGCCAGCAGGCCTCACGCGGGTCGGGGGTGCGGATCTCCCAGCCGGTGGGGTGGATACGCACGGACCGCCCGTCACTGCGGCCCAGGTCCAACCACGTCGCCCCGTCGAACCCGGGGGCGACGCGGATGTGCACGGGCTGAACGTCCTCGGTCAGCGCCAACGCTTCGATCAAGTCCAGCGCCTCTTTCATGGCGGTGCCGTTGAAAACGCCCACCCCGTCGCGAAAGAGGCCGACCATGAGTTCCTGCCGGTGGCTTCCGGTGGTGCCCTGGGAGCGGATCGGGCGGGCCACGGGGTGGCCGTTCTTCTGCGCGTACACGGTCCCGTCAGCGGTGCGGAAGTACCGGAAGTGTGATTGGGCGTAGTCGGTGATGACCTGGCGTGCGGGGTTCTTGTCGTCGTCGGACATGGTCACAGTCCCAACGTGGTGCGGGCGTTGGTCCACGCGTCGGTGCAGTGCCGCAGGGACTCCCCCTTGGTCTGCGCGGCGGTGAACAGCCGGGTGACGTGCGCCTCGGTGAGGCAGCCGCACCGGCCGTGCGTGGACAGCACCGCGAGAAACGTTCGGTACACGGTCGCGTGGATCGCGCTGTGGGCGGCGGTGATGCGCTGTTCGGCCATAGCGATGCCGCGTTCCAGGTAGGCGGGCGTGCGGTGCGGGCACTCCCCGGACCCTGCGGGCAGGGTGCCGACATGCGGCGCCGGCCGGACGGGGGAAGGCTTCTTCACCGCGAGGGCGCGCACGGCGTCTGGCAGGTCGACCATGGGGCCGATGCCGGGCCCGAGGTAGCGGGCGTAGGACATGGACGACTTGATGTCGACACCGGGCCGGACCGCGTTGTGTGAGCTCGTGGCGCCTCGGTAAATCCAGTGCTCACCGCGCGTCGTCGCCACCGTGCGCGTGGCCGGCAGAGCGGTACGGGCCCACGCGATGGCGTCCGCGTCGTCCAGGTCCACCACCGTCAGCCCAGCGGCCCCGGGGTGGTAAGCGACGCAGACGGCACGCCGCCACGCCGCCGCCCACGGGGCTGAGACGATGACCGCCGGGTCCGTGGTGGCGGCGGCCCACGCGTGGCAGACGCCAGGGCACCGGCAGGACCCCGGGGTTTTCATGTTCGGCCGGCCCCCACAGGCATTGCCCGCGCAGGTAGGGCAGTTGCCGAACGGGACCTTGCCCCGCCGGAGGGGCAGGACCGGCACATCGGAAGCGGCCAGTGCTAGCGCAGTCGGCAAGGGTTCGGGCAGCGCGCTCATGCCGCCGTGCCCTCGCCGGATCAGGGTCGGTTGCGTCATGCTGGGAGACCTCCACAGGTCAAGTGGTTGGCAGGTGGACAAGGGCGGCCCCGGTGTTCTTGGCGGAATTGGGGGCCGCCCTTGGCGTAGCTAGAAGTCGGTGCCGGTCATGTGGGCGATGAGGCCGGGGCAGTAGCTGTCGGGGCAGTCGCAGCCGCTGCACTCGTTGCAGATGTCGCCGGCGCACTCGTCACACAGGAAGTGGCCGGGGCATCCGTAGTCGCCGCACTCGTCGCAGTACTGCTCGTCGTCGAACACGCAGTGATCTCCTCTGGTCAGCCGTGGAAGTGGTTGCGCTTGATCACGGCCTTACGGATGTTGACCGTGGTCCCGCCGTGGTGGCCGCTCGCGCTGAACACCTGGACAGCGATCCATCCGCCGAAGATCACGGCGGCGAGGATGATGAGCTGGCCGATGAACGCGGTCAGGGCCGCGATGAACGAGGTGAGCAGCAGCAGCCCGCCGCACACCGCCAGGAACCCGACGCCCCCGAGGGCGACGTTTACCGCCGTGCGGGACACGGCCGGCTTGGCGGCGACCGGTTCCGGCTGAGCCGGTGCCACGGCGTAACCGGTGACGACACGGCCGTCCGGCAGGACGACGCTCGCCACGGCCGGGATGTGGCCCGGCTGGACGGGGACGACCGGCGCCGCGTGTATGGCGGGGGTGATCGGGGTGGGGTGGTGGACCACGAGGGGCGCGGTGTGGGGGGTGGTGGGTTCGTTCACGGCCGGGTCTCCTTCAGTTGCCGAGGGCGGACAGGGCGTCGGCGGATGCCTGCACGAGGTTGTGGATGGGCTCGTAGGCGCCGGTGCCGGCGGCGAAGAACCCGAACAGGAACAGCACGAGCGCGGCGCCGCCGCCGGCGGACTTGGTCTTGACCGCGAAGACGGAGGCGGCGCCAAACAGCAGCACGGCGGAGATGTCGAGAATCATCGGGACCCTCCCGGGATGTCGGTGCCGGCGCGGTAAATGCGCGCCCAGCGGTTGTAGAGCCAGCGGCCGGTACGGATGCGCTTTCCGGTGGCGTGGCAGCGGCGGCAGTCCTTGCCGCGCTTCATGCGTCCCTTGCGGTCCGTCTTGAGCGCGTGGCCCATGCCACGGCAGCGACGGCAGTCACCGAACGGCGACGCCGCACACACACCGGCGTAACCGAGGGTGACAATTAGCAGGCAGGCGATAGCGAGCAGGGCGGGGGTCACGTGGGGCCCTTCCTGGCGGTTTTTGGGGTTTGCGCAGGTGGGCCGCTATCCGCTAGCGGCCTGATCAGAGGCGGTTTGGGGTGCTAGCGGGGCCGCTAACGTTAGCGGGGGGTGCCGCTATCGTTAGCGGCCCCGGAGCGTCAGCCCGCGTCCCGCTTTCCGTCACGCTCCGCAATTGCGGCGGTGATGTGGGAGCGGTCGACACCGCGCCGGTTGACGACCTTGCCGTTCACCCGGCGCCCGACCTGGATGGTGGACACGCCGTGCGGCTTGAGGGCGGCGGCGAGCGCGTCGGGGTCCCATCGGTCGTAGACCTCGGGGCGCAGGTCCGCGAGCCGGGTCACGATGGTTTCCGACCACGCCTTGGCCTCTTTGGCGGGGACTACGGCGAGGATGTCCGCGAGCAGGTCGTAGGCGGCGGTGGTCGGCTCGGGTGCCTCTCCGAGGGCGTGGCCGGCGAGCAGTCCGGCCTTCTCGCGGACGCGGCGGGCGCGGGCGGCGATGGTTTCGGCGCCGCCGGCGTCGACGTAGACGGAGCGGACGATACGGGCGTCGGAGCCTTCACCCACGAAGTAGTGGATGCCCTTGTCTCCCCAGGCGAACATGGTCGCCCGTACCCCGCGCTTGTAGGCGGAGGTGCCCAGCACCATGTCGTTCTCCAACTGGCCCATCACCTTCAGGCACCACCGCGCGGAGGCGTTCGCGCTGATGCCGGTGGGCAGCGACTTGGCGTCCGGGCGCTGCGTCGCCAGCAACACCACGATGCCGGTGGCGGGACCCCGCTTGACCAGGTCGGTGATGATCTCCTCGAACTCCTTGCCGTGCTCGGGGTGCTCGAAGAGGACCTGACACTCATCCACCCCGACCACGATCGGGTGTAGCCCCAACGACCGCTTGTCCGCGAGCGCGGACGTCACCTTGGACTCGGGGCAGATGTCCCGGGGCAGGGAGCGGATCACCTTCGTGCGGCGGCGCAGTTCCTCGCGCAGGGCCCGGAAGTCGTCCAGCGCGTACTGCACGGGTTCGTCGTCGTCGCCGGCGGCGTGCCGGTAGCCGACCGCGTTGCCCACCGGGTCAAGGTCGCCGGTGCCCTTCATGTCGTAGCTGTGCAGCTCAGCACGCGGATCGAGAGCCGCGATCAGCAGCAGCAGACGCAGAAGGAACGTCTTACCCATGCGCGGGATCGCGCCGATGACGCCGGCGATGTACATGAGCGTGACTTCGGTCCACCGGCCGCGCTGGTCGGTGCCGTAAGCGACCGGCTTGAACAGATCCACCTGCCCGGACTTCAGCAGCGGCCACGCCGGCTGAGACGCACGGGACATGTCCTGATCCCCGACCCACAACACCAGGTGCCCGGTGTGCTCATCCGGCACCGCCTCGGGCCACACGCACCCGAGCGGGCGGCGCAGACCGGAAGCGAGCCGCTCGCGACGCTCGATGATGTCCGTCACGGTCACGCCGTAGGGCAGGTTGCCCTCTGCGCGCCAGCCGGGCCCGTCGCGGGTGATGGGGGCGGTGAACTCGAACCCGTCCCGTCCCTTGCCCTGTGCCTGATTGATCGCGGGAATGCCGAGCGCTCCCAGGGCCCGCAGCACGATGTCACTGGTCAGCTTGGTGGCCTTGGGCAGTTCCACGGCCCGGTGCACGACCGGGGCGTCGGCCTTGCGGCCGGCGGCTCCCAGGGCGAGGACGACCGCGCCCACGGACACGGCTTGCAGCCAGTCGGGGGCCAGCACGTACAGGGCGAGCGCCAGACCGAGACCGGTGAACATCGCGAGCGCGGCGACCAGGGTCCGCAGCCGGACCCGTCCGTCACGCTGCCGCGACAGCTTCAGGTACTCGGCAGCGTCCTCACGCCGCACGGCGGCGAGCCGGACCGGTTCGCCCTCACGGTCGGCCACCCACCGCATCGTGCCCCCGACCACCTTCGCAGCGCCGGCCGGTGCCTGGAAGGCGAGGCGGGCGGCGTAGATCGGGGCACGCAGCGCGTGGTAGCCGGCGGCGTGGGCGTAGTGGCGGGCCACCCACGCGGACGCGGTGCGCAGCTCAGCCACGGACTTCAGCCAGACCGGCACGACCGCGCGGCGGCGGGCGCCGGCGAGCCGACCGAGGTAGCCGGGACCGGTAGCCGCGGGGGCGGGCTGGTCGACCATGACCGGCGTGTCCGGGTCGGTCGGCTCAGGCTCCGGGGCGGGTGTGGTGG
Source organism: Streptomyces sp. NBC_00390 (assembly GCF_036057275.1). Lineage (NCBI taxonomy): Bacteria > Bacillati > Actinomycetota > Actinomycetes > Kitasatosporales > Streptomycetaceae > Streptomyces > Streptomyces sp. NBC_00390. Next base: position 4,299,463 of record NZ_CP107945.1, read on the forward strand.
GGGCCGGTTCGCGGGCGGCGCGGGCCTTGTCCAGGTCGACCACGTCGGCGCCGTGGTCGGCGGCCATTTCGGCTTCCAGGCGGTTGAACAGCTCGTGGTCGTCGTCGGGATGCTTCACTGAGACGTCCTTCTCTCGCAGAGGGAAGGCGCGGCCCGGTCCGTCGCTGTAGGAGGTGAGCGGACGGGCCCCGCCGGGACTTCAGGCGGCGTACTGCTCGGGGTAGGCGCACGGCACGCACGTGCCGAGCGTCGGGGGGATGACGTAGCCGGCGTCACGACCGCAGTCGGGACAGGTGCGGCGGGCGGCGTTGGCCTTGGCGAGCGCCTCCCACCGGGCCGGCGTCATCGGCCTGACCGGCTTGGCCAAGTCGACGCGGTAGAGGTAGGCGACCAGCGGGCCCCGGCGGCGGCGCGGCCGTTCGAGCTGCGCGGCCACGTCCTGGCCACCGGGCCGCAGCCCGCGCGCCCGGAGTTGGCGGCGGGTGGCGTAGCCGTCCGGGGCCAGGCGCCACCGATAGACCGGCAGCGCGGACATCAGGCGACGCGCTTCCACGCGGCCCGCAACCGGACCTCGGAGGCGGAGTGCCCGGCGGCCCGGAAGCGGGCGGCCATGTCGCGGTACGACAAGGGCGGCGTCTGGCTGTGCCGGATGTCGTGAACGAGCGTGTCCAGCGCGTCATCCGACAGCGCGGGCGCCCCCGTCTCCAGCGCCGGAACCTGCACGGTCGGGCCCCACACGGGCAGTTCCCAGCGGGGTGTGACGCCGGGTGTGACGTGGGTCGTCACGCTGGTCAGCGCCCTGCCGGTCTCCTCGCCCTTGCGGGCGGTCTCCAGCGTCGACCACGCCCCCGCGAGGGTCTGCGCGGTCTGTGCCTGGACACGTGCGACGCGTGCCCCGGCTTCCGTCACGGCCGTCAGCCGCGTCTCCTCCGTGGCCGCTTCCGCCCGCAGCCGGGCACGGGCCACGGCCGCTTCGTCGCGCGCCTCCTGCTGAATGCCCCGAATGGCGTCCAGCGCGAGCGGGGTGAGGGCGGTGCGCTCCCACAGGCTGTGCACGAGCCACAGGGCCTTGGCCGCGATGGGCAGCCACGCCACGGCCAGCCACGCGCCGGCGGAGTGCTCAGCGGTCAGCGCGTGGGCGACCAGGACGCCGGCAGCGAGCAGGCCGAAGGACCAGCCCACCGCCGTCACGGCGCGGTTGTGGTCGCCCTGCGCAGCGAGGCGGCGTTCGTAGGCGAGGGTGGCCAGCCATCCGCCGTCGATCCCGAGACCGACGACCAGAGCGACCGGCCACGGCACCGCCGACCCCAGCCACATCATCACCACCGCGAGGGTCAGCACCATCGACACGGCCGTCATCGCGATAGCCGGAAGAACCGTCTTCGCCTTCACTCGGTGGCCCCTTCCAGCTCGCGCACGTCCACGGTCGCGATCAGGACGACCGGGGTGCTGTCGTCGAAAGGCTTCTGGCTGTCCTCGATCCACGCCCACTCGGCACCGGGCGCCACCTCGTAGCCGAGGTAGGCCAGGGCGTCCCGGCGGTCCGCCCCGGTGGGCACCGGACCGGACTCGAACCGGACGGTGGGCCACTCGCTCTCGCCGTACAGGACGACGTACAGGCGCCACTGTCCGCCGTCACCCGACATCTGCGCGGTCAGCTTGCTCACGCGGCACCCCCGGGCAGGCTCGTACCGGCCGCGCGGTTGACCAGCACCACGCGGGCGGCGAGCGCCCGGCGCCGGGCCCGGCGGATACGCCGCTCGTCCAGCTCGGACGGGGCGCGGTCAAGGGTGACGATGTGCGCGTCCAACAGGTCGACGTCCGCCAGGATGACGGGCATCTCCTGCTCGATCGCGTCCAGCTCCGCATTCGTCGGTTCCATCCACGGAGCGAACGCGGTAACAGCGTCCTGAAGTGTGACGATGTGGTTCATGGGTCGTAGTTCCTTCCAGAGAGGAACGGCCCGAACGCGGCTCCCGGGATGCACCCCGGGAGCCGCTCGCCGTTGGAGTCGGTTCCGGCTCCCCGCGCTCCCGTCCGTACGTCCTCACGCATGGCGCGGAACGGACGGGCGGGAGAGGCAGCCGGCGCAGCGTGACGTGCTGCGAGCCGTGGTGGACCGTGCTTGCTATCCAGGCGCCGCCGACCGGTCCGTAACGGTGGCGCTCAGGGTTTTCGTCGGTACATCAGGAGTCCTTTCGGCGAGGTCAACAGGGGTGAAGCACTGCAAGGGGGATCGCGTCCCCACTCTCCGGCCGTTGCTCGCGGTCGCCGGGCCACCTCGCCAGTACGGGCCGTAGCCCTGTTCCACCTGGCCTTTAGCGGGATTGCAGCGTCCCCGCCCTGTGCATTCGTGCAGGTCAAATGACCTCTAACAATGCGACCTAGGTCGCTTGCCGATGAATGGAAAGCTACCTAGGTCGCTTCGGGTCGTCAAGTGGTCTCGCGCCCCGATCGCGAGCGACCTAGGTCAAGTACGCTTTCGGGGTGGACTCACAGCCGAAGAGGAAGCCCAACGCCCGCGAGATCGCAGGCAGAATCAGAGACGAGATCGCCGCAGGGACGTTCGGTCCTGGGGACCGCCTGCCCGGCGCGCGGGCCTACGCCAAGAAGCTCGGCGTGGCTCTGATGACGGTGCAGAACGCTTACGCCCAGCTCCAGGAAGAAGGGCTGGTTGAGGGCGTCTCCGGAAGCGGCACCTACGTCCGCGATCCCGCCCCGGGTGAGCAGAGCCCCCGTGAGGCAGCGCAGCGCCTGACCGAGCTGCAAGCTGAGGTCGCGCGCGTCTCGACCGAGCTTGCCGGCCTCGTCGAGCGCGTCAAGCAGCTTGAGGCGGTCGTAGGCCCCACCAAGGGTGAGCCCGGCGCCTAGCGTCTCTCGAGGTGCGTTCGTCGTCATGCTCTAAGCGTGTCCCGGTGAGCGCGCGGTGAGTACGTACTCCCGCTGCCCCCGCACCGAACTAATCCGAACTTTCGTTGCTGGGTGGGGTGTTGGCGCAGCCTGCGGGGCTGCGAGACTGGCTGCATGGCCGAACTCAACGGAAAACCTGCCACCCTTGACGACCTGCAGAGCCTTGCCCTCACGAACTACGGGCACTTCACGTCAATGCGGCTGGAGGACGGCACCGTCCGGGGCCTGTCGCTCCATCTGGACCGATTGGTGCGCGACTGCCGCATCGTCTTCGGCGTCGAGTTGGACCGAGAGCGGACGCTGAACTACATCCGGAAGGCAGCCGACGGCGTCACTGGGGTCGCCGGCCTCCGCGTCACCGTCTTCGATCCCGGGATCGACATGGGGCGCCCTAGCGACGCCAAGGACCCGCACATCTTGGTCAACCTGCGACCTGGTGGTGCCATGCCGCCGCCGCCCCTTACGGCCAAGACCTTCACCTTCACCCGCGACAACGCGCAGGTGAAGCACATCGGCCTGCACCCGCAGCTCCGGCTTCGCCGTGCCGCTCAGCTCGCCGGATTCGATGACGCCGTGTTTGTCGAGCCGGACGGTCGGATCTCCGAGGGCGGCACGTGGAACCTCGGTTTCGTCGACCAGGACGGCACGGTCATCTGGCCGGAAGCCCCTGTGCTCCCGGGCACCACGATGATGCTGCTGCGAAGCCTCGATACCCCGAAGCAGATTACGGCTCCAGTGCGGCTCGCCGACGTCCCGAAGATGGCAGCCGCATTCGCGACGAACGTAACGATCGGCGTGCGTTCAGTCAGTGCGCTCGATGACGTGCAGTTCCCGCATGACCACCCCGTGCTCGCAGCGCTGCGTGACGCCTACGTCGGCATTCCCGGCGAGCGTCTCTAGACGCGTGCCGCCGCCCCTATCAGGGGCGGCGACTCACGACAGAGGTAGCCCATGCCACTCGTTACGAAATGGACCGGACGCGAAGTCAAGGCGCTGCGTGAAGCCGTACGCATGAGCCTTATGGAGTTCGCCGAGAAGCTCGGGGTGTCCGATCGCATCGTCTCCCGCTGGGAGGCAGACGGCGAACGGGCCACACTTCGCATGGTGAACCAAGCGGCCTTAGACACCTTGCTTGCCAAGGCAGATAAGGATGCCCAAGGTCGCTTCGTCGGAATCTTGTCGGTGGATGACGTCCCTGCCCACGCCATCATCGAGCCTGACACCGACTACACGAGCAGCGGCGACTACGTGAAGCATCCCGGAGACGGGAAGCTCATGGCCTACGTCCCAGAGGGAATCTTCCTGTCTGGGGAGGATGACGACCCGGTGTGGGTGGACGAATTCTACATAGACACGTTCCCGACCACCAATGCTGACTACGCGCGATTCTGTGCGGCCACTCGGCACCCTGTGCCTGAGCACTGGGAGAACGGCCGATGTCCCCGGGATCTGTACGACCACCCTGTCGTGCATGTGACTTGGCAGGATGCGCAGGCGTACGCGGCATGGGCGGGGAAGTCGCTACCGACGGCCGAGCAGTGGGAGAAGGCAGCGCGCGGTACCTCCGGGCGCACTTTCCCGTGGGGGGATCAGAAGACTGCCGCGAAGTGCAATGTCCGGGAGACCGGCGTGGAGCGCACGACGTCGGTCTCCCGATACCACAGCGGGGTCTCGCCCTACGGGGTTTACGACATGGTGGGCAACGTGTGGGAGTGGCTAGGAACGCCGACAACGCCCGGTCGCTACGAACTCCGTGGAAGCGCCTTCACGAGCCCTCTGTTCCGGGGAGTGCCGGCCATCCCTAACGATGCCAACGACACGATGCACGACGATGACACCGGGTTCCGATGCGTGGCGACGCCGGAGAACACGGAGCCCCAGAAGCGGTGACAAGTAGCGAGGGCGTTTCTCGCGGCCCATGGGCCAGTGTCGGCGGTCTCTGAACCGGTTGACAGCGCAGCGACAGCCCGACCCTGACAGGCCACCTTTGGGTGTACCCCCTGATGCGGCACGTGCCGCATCAGGGGGCTCTCACTAATGGGGCAATTCGGTTAGCGAGCTTCGCTACTGATAGGCAGCATTGTCGTATGTCGTCTGACTCGGATGGTCAAGAAGGCGGACCTGATGCAGCGCCGCGAGGCTCGACCCGGCGCGACCGGCCCCGGCGCCACTGGTCCAGAACGGGAAAGCTTGTCGCCGTCAGTGTGGGTTTCTTGCTGAGTACAACGCTGGGAGCAATAATTGGGTCAGCCGTGGAATTTTTTGGCCCCCCTGCGATTCAGAAAGTATTTGAGTCTGAACCTGTACGGTTTTCTGCGGCAACCGACTCATGGAGAGAGGGATGGGTAGTCGCTCTCTCGCGACCTGCGGATATGAAGAACGCGCCACAGGTTGGCTCTGACTGCTCCGATGTGTACGACTGGGCCAAGCGGCAGGGTGGGGCTGACGCAGGTGAATCAGAACTGTTGCTTACAGCTCAAGGGCAGCGACGTCGTGACATAACGATAACCAACATGCGCGCTAAGATCATTCGCCGCTACCCGATTCCCACGAGTGCGGAGGTAGTTTGTCCCTCAGCAGGTGGTGGCGTGGTGATTGGCGTTGGCTTGAATCTGGACTCACCGAGCCCAGTCGCGAAGAATATCGATGAGTCAGGAAATTTTAAGGAAGCCTACTTCAGTAGTAAGTATGTCACCCTCGCTGAGCATGAGATCACCACTTTTAAGGTTGTGGCCACGGCGAAGAAATATGCCTACGATTGGGTACTTGAGGTCGAGATTCTGGAGGATGGAAAGAGGGGTGTGGTTACGGTGCGGGATGGTGATAAACCCTTCCGCACCGCTCCGTATTCGGCAAAGTATTATCAGCGCTATGAGTGGGCGATTTTTTCATCTCCTCCCAGTCTCATCACCTCGCACGGTTAAGGCGCCGTTTTCCTTTGATGCTGGAGAGCCGTTGAGCCATCCGTGGCAGATTTGGTTGAGCGGCTGATACCGACGAGTAGGGGGCGCTGTTCCGGCGGGTTGGGCCGTCCACGGAGGTCAAACGGCCGCGGGAAGGCAGGCGGCATCAGCTACACCCCGCGCTGCCCTGTTTATCGGCCCGGCAGATGAAGAAGTAGCGCGCCCTGAAATAGGCGCTGTACGCGAATGGCCCATGCGTGTGGGTGAACCGTGCTCCTCTCTGAGTAGAAAATGGGCATTGATGACTTCGACATATGCCGAGAGGGGAAGTGCATGCCCAGCAACCGGCCGCCGAGAAGGACCCCGCGTAGCCACTCGCAAGAACAAAGCTGGTGGCGTCGACACTGGAAGGTTATTTGGGGCGCTATCTTGGCGGTCTCCGTTGCGGTGGCGGGACCGCTGATCTATGACGCGATTAAGGGTGGGACCAAGGCGATCGTTGCGGGTGGGCGGCCTCCGTTCACGTGGACTACTCAAGTGGACTCGCTGGAAGATTCCCCTTGTCGATCATATGTCGTCAAATCCAAGCGGGTGCCAGTTCCCTCGGCGGATGAAGACTGGAAAGAGTGGGGAAGGCGGCAGCGAGGAGCTGCTGCTCACATGACGACCATCCGACTAACTCTGCAGGGGCGCTCCACAAGTAGCGTGGTACTGCATGATCTCCGAGTGGGAGTGGAATCGAAAAGACGTCCCGAAGGTGCCCTATATCTACCCGCCGGGGGATGCGGGGGGCTGGCTTCCCGATCCTTTGACGTGAACCTGGATGACCCCGAACTCGCCGTGGTAGCCAAGGGTGGCGACGATGGGCCTGCTGTGGATTTCCCATATCAGATCTCATCAGGAGACCCGGAAGTGTTCCTGGTTAACGTCCATACCGAGAAGTGCGATTGCAGATTTCATCTGGATCTAGACTGGACTAGCGGGGAACATAAAGGAACCCTTCGAATCCGTGACGGAAAGCATCCTTTTCACGTCATCGGGGCGCAGCGTCTGCCGACGTTTCAGCTGTATCCCCTAGAAGGGAAGTGGCAGCCAGTGGAGTCGCCGTAAGGAGTGGAGCTACGGTTACACCGTGGCCGTGTTGAGTCTGGAGAGGCACGCCAGCCTGCGTGCTGCCGCCGTTGCATGCCGCAATGTGGCCGGTGCTGCTGGCGGCAATCCCGCGGAGGGACGCCGCTGTCCGACGCGGAGGCGGGCCCATGGGCCACGTGTGGGCCAAGGTAGCGTACACAGCACGAGTTTGGGACGTCTGAGCAGGTCAGAGACAGGGTGGGCACCAAGAGCACGACGCTCTTGAAAACCGTCGTGGCAGCGATGTCACCGTGGGTTCAAATCCCACACCCACCGCGTATGGCGCATAAGGCCAGGTGAGAAGGGGTGTCCGGAGCTTCCGGGCACCCCTTCTTGCATTCGCTGTCTCACGATTTCTCGCCTGTGCCCCGCTGTGGACCAGGCGTTGTCCCCCATCCCACGTGTCCCCCACGAAGTGGACGTGGGCTCTCTGCGCGCCGGCCTCATCGCCACCCAGATCGTCGGCATGGTCATGAACCGCTGCATCTGGCAGGTCGGCGACATCGCCACCCTCCCCGCCGACACCGTCACCGACCTCCTTGCCCCCACCATCCAGCACTACCTCGCCGAGACCCTGCCCACGAAGCTCGGCGACGGCTGAAGGCTGAGCTGACCGGGCGCGTCCGGTGAACGGCCAGGACGATAACCCCTGCTCATAGTCGGCTTGGGCAGGTCAGGCAGCCTCAGTGGCCTGCACCGGCCCGAGCATCCCTGCCCGGTCCCACGCCAGGGCCGTGACCAGCGGACTCATGCCCCTATGCCTCGCGCTGGTGGTGTCGCCCGCCGTGGTTCGGGCCGGGGCGGGTCTGTGAGCGGAAGGTGCGGCGGTAGGTGTCCGGCGGCACGCCTACCGTCCGAGCGAAGTGTCGGCGCAGGGTGGTGGCGGTGCCCATGCCGGTGGCCGCCGCGATGGTGTCGATGGTGCCGTCGGTGGTCTCCAGCAACTCCTGTGCGTGGCGGATGCGTTGGGTGAGCAGCCACTGCAGCGGGGTGGTGCCGGTCACCGACCTGAAGTGGCGGCCCAGGTTGCGCGAGCTCATCCGTGCCTGGCGGGCCAGGTCCTCCACGGTGAGCGGCTCGTCCAGCCGTTGGATCACCCAGGGGAGGAGTTCGGCGAGCGGATGGTTGCCGGGGGCGGGGACGGGGGTGGTCACGAACTGGGCCTGGCCGCCGTCGCGGTGCGGCGGCACGACCAGGCGGCGGGCGAGCCTGTTGGCGATCGACGAGCCGTGGTCGAGGCGGACGAGGTGCAGGCACAGGTCCATGGCGGCGGCTTTGCCGGCGGAGGTGAGCACACTGCCGTTGTCCACGTAGAGGACGTCCGGGTCCACCGTCACCCGGGGGTGGCGCTTGGCCAGCTCCTGGGTGTGTGCCCAGTGCGTGGTGGCACGCTTGCCGTCCAGCAGGCCGGCGGCGGCCAGCACGAAGGCGCCCGTGCACAGGGAGGCCACGCGTGCGCCCGCCTCGTGGGCCGCGCGCACCGCGTCGATCAGTTCGGCCGGCGGCTCCTGGTCGACGTCGGCCCAGCCCGGGACGATCACGGTGTCGGCGCGGGGAAGTTGGTCGAGTCCGTGCTCGGGCTCCAGCCCGAAGCGGTCGACCCGTACGGCGCTCGGTCCGCAGACCGAGAGGCGGTACCAGGGGTCTGCCACGCTGGTCGGTTTGGCACCGAAGACCTCGCATGCCAGGGACAGCTCGAAATGCAGCATCCCCTCCGTGACGGCCAGCGCGACAGTAGTCATGTCCGGAATTGTATGAGCCCTGTCGTTCCGGACACTCGTGTGGGGGTGCCGGTCCTCGTCAGGATGTCCGTGACAGATCGCAACAGACCATTCGAGTACGGGGGAGAACCCATGGGACCGGGACTCACGGTGGCGGTGTTCGGCGCGTACGGGCACACCGGGCGGTTCGTCGTGGCAGAGCTGAGGGAGCGTGGGTTTCTCCCGGTGCTGTCCGGCCGCGACGCCGACAAGCTGAAGGCGCTGGCACACGAAACCGGGCTGGACGCCCGCCCGGCGTCGGTCGACGACCCGGCCTCGCTCGACCGCGCACTGGCCGGCGTGGCGGCCGTGATCAACTGCGCCGGGCCCTTCGCCTCGACGACTGCCCCGGTGATCGAGGCGGCGCTGCGGGCAGGGATCCCGTATCTGGACGTTGCGGCCGAGATCGAGGCCAACCTCGACACCTTCGCGCACTTCGCCGACAGGGCGCAGGAGGCGGGAGCGGTGATCGTCCCGGCGATGGCCTTCTTCGGTGGTCTGGGCGACCTGCTGGCCACCGCGGCGATGGGTGACTGGACCACGGCCGACGAGGCGCACATCGCGTACGGGCTGAGCAACTGGCACCCCACCGCCGGGACGCGTCTGTCGGGCGCGGTGTCCCGGGAGCGGCGCGGCGATCGGCGCATCCGTTACACCAACGGACAGTGGGAGCACCGCACCGACGCCCCGCCCACCCTGGAGTGGCGCTTCCCCGACCCGATGGGCCCCCGGTCTGTCATCGGGGAGTTCACGATGGCCGACGTCGTGACCGTGCCCAGCCACCTGTCCATCCCCGACGTGCGCACCTACATGACGGTCCAGGCCGCCCGGGACATCGTGGCTCCGGACACGCCGACTCCGGCCGCGACCGACGAGCGTGGACGGTCCGCTCAGACCTTCCTCGTCGACGTCGTCGTACGCTCGGGCGACGCCGAACGACGCGCCATGGCCCACGGTCAGGACATCTACGCCGTCACCGCACCACTCGTCGTGGAAGCCGTCTACCGCATCCTCACCGGACGCACCCATGCGGTCGGCGTGGCCTCCGCAGGAGCGATCTTCGACGCGCCCGACTTCCTCCGAGCGCTGTCCCCGCACATCACCCTGGAACTGCACCTGTAACGGACCGGCCATCCGTACCTCCCACGGGGGCCTGCTCAAGTCGCGGGCTTGACCATGCAGTTGGCCGGTCACGCACCGGGTGCAGGTGCGGGGGAACCTGCACCATGGGGATGCGTCGGGGTCTTCATACCGGGCACGCTGAACATAAAGGCGCATACGTTTGCCGTGTGCGCGGAGACCTCCAGTCGTGGCGGGGTTGCGCCGTTCAGGTGCGCGTGGCAGCGATGTCACCGCATGACGTGGTGAAAGCGCCGCCCCTGCTTCGGTGGGCCGAGCGGGCGGCGCCTCGTGGTTATCCGTGGCGGCCCGCGTGGAGGCGGGCGGCCGATGCGATCGTCGCGCGGGCTTCGTGTTCGGTGAGGCCCGCCTGGACCGCGGCCCGGGTGAGGGCTTCGGCGAGTGCTTCGCCGAAGCCGTTCTCGTACGCACGGCAAGCCGCCCAGAACAGGCGGGTGTTGCGCTGACCTTCCTGCGCGGCGAGCACGAACTGGACCAGGCCCTCGCCCTGGTTCGGCGCGGGGCGGGGTGGTGCTGTGCGGTGGTGCGGTCGTACGGGCGGTGCGATCAGGCGCAGGAGGGGGCGTGGGCAGGGCGCGGGGCCGAGGTCGGCCGTGCCCGGGGCCAGACGGTACGCGCCGTGTGCGGTGACCGAGCCCGGGCCGACGAGGTAGCCGCCGGCGCCGCGGATGTCGATGCCGGGAGCGAGGCGGCTCGCCGAGTTCGGTACGACCACGTCGGAGGGGCCGGTCAGCCAGAGGTGGCGGCCGCCGCTGGGCGTGAGGACGGTGACCGTTGCCGGAATCGTGAACAGATGCTGCAGTGCAAGGTGTTGGAGCGCCGCCAGGGAGTCGGTCTGCGACTTGGTGTCCAGGTCGATTCCGATCAGGTGGTGCGGGGGCCGCCCGCATGCGATGCCGTACCCGGTGGCCCATGGCGCGGCCGCGAACAGGGCGCGGACGCCGGCGGGGTCGGTGGTGGCGTCATGGACGCCATGACCCGTAAGGCCGCATTCGCCCCGGCACAGGACCGGCTCGGGGCTGTCCCGGTGGGGGGAGCGCAGGGCGGGGAGCTTCGTCGCGGAGAGAGGGATGACGGGGAGCCCGCGCTCGGCGGCCGAGAGAGCGTGGGCGAGGGCCAGGGTGGCGGTCTGCCGGTCGATGATGGCCATGACCTTATTTTCGTACAGACGTTCGAAGAAGGGAAGGGGGGATCGGTGTCGGGTGGTGGAGATGCCTGGAAATGTGCCGTAACGCTTCGCCCCTTGCGGTGACTGGCCACGACCGCTCCATGGCGGCGCCGGCCGGGAGGGTGTGGGCAAGAAGGGGGTTTATCGACTTGTCCTCACGCTTGCGAGGGAATCGGGGATCCCGAGGTGGTTCGGGGGGATTCCGTGGGCAATTCTGATCTCGCGACGTCGAGACCAAGACCCCGGGCGGTCGGCCAACTGCCTTGGAAAAAGCCGTACGTGAGCAGTACCGGTTCATGGAGGAAAGTCATGGCAAGCATCCGCCCCGCCCGAGTTCTCGCCGCAGTTGCCGCCCTGCCCCTCACGGCCGCTCTCTTCGGCGGAGTCGCCCAGGCCGACAACATCGGTGGCATCGGGGACGACGGATCGAACGTGTCGGTGGCCACGATCGTCGGCAGCGGCGTCGGCCGCGACAACTACGGCAATTCGACGACCACCCAGCAGGTGGCGACCGGCGCCGGAGCGAGCAATCAGAACAACACGGCGAACGTGAACGGATTCGGCTACACGGTGATCGACCAGGACAACGTAGCCGTGAATTTCTCACCACTATGGTGACCGCCGGCCCGAGGGGGTGAGGTAGGGGGACGGGGAACAGGCGCCTGCGCGGCGGCACTTCGGTGCTGTCGCGCAGGCGCCTGTCTGTGACCTTGACAGGGTGGCCTGATCTGACGGACAGTCAGAAACCCTGACCCGTACGCCCGGGAGGTCCGCCGCCGTGCACCTCGCCCCGACGGCGCGACAGCAAGAGCTGCGCACCGAACTCCGTACGTACTTCCGTGCCCTGATGCCGGACGGACCGCCGCCCGCGAGCGACCACGCCGCGCAGCGGGTGCTGCTGCGCAGGATCGGCGCCGACGGACTGCTCGGACTGGGCTGGCCCGTCGAGTTCGGGGGCCAGGGCCGCGGCCCCGACGAGCAGTTCGTGTTCTTCGACGAGGCGTACCGGGCGGGCGCCCCCGTCTCCATGGTCACGCTGAACACCGTGGGCCCGACTCTGATGAGGTACGGGACGCCGGAGCAGAAGGCCTACTTCCTGCCGCGCATCCTCGCCGGTGACCTCGTCTTCGCGATCGGCTACAGCGAGCCCGGGGCAGGGACGGACCTGGCCTCGCTGTGCACCCGCGCGGTACGGGACGGTGACAGTTGGCTCGTCGACGGTCAGAAGATCTTCACCAGCAACGCCCAGAACGCGGACTGGATCTGGCTCGCCTGCCGTACCGATCCGGACGCGCCCAAGCACAAGGGGATCTCGATCCTCCTGGTGCCGACGGATGCGCCGGGGTTCTCCTGGACCCCGATCGAGACCGTGGGCGGGCTGATCACGACGGCGACGTACTACGACCGGATCCGGGTGCCGGCCGCGCATCTGGTCGGCGAGGAGAACGACGGCTGGGCTCTGATCACCAACCAGCTCAACCACGAACGGGTGGCGCTGGCCGCGATCGGGATGCAGGCCGAGGACTTCTACGAGGCGGCGCTCGCGCGGGCACGTACACCTGATCCGGTGACCGGGACTCGCCGTATTGACGAGCCCTGGGTGCAATTCCGAGCGGCCGAAGCGTATGCCCGGCTCGCGGCAACACGCCTGCTCAACTGGCGTTTGGTGGGGGGTGCGGGGGCAGGTCGGCCGGCTCCGGGAGATGCCAGCGGCGTGAAGTTCGCCGGAACCGAATCCGCGGTCGAGGTGTATCGAATGTGCCAGGAAATCGCGGGGGAGGCGGGGCTGATCCGGGCTGGATCTCCCGGCTCGCTCGGGACCGGGACTCCGCAGGAGGGGGAGCTGGAGCGGATGAACAGAGCGGCACAGATCAATACGTTCGGGGGCGGCGTGAGCGAGGTGCAGCGCGAGATCGTCGCGACCATGCGGCTCGGCCTGAAGAGGGGGAAGAGGTGACGCGCGGCGAAGCGGCGTCGGCCCGCGCCGATGCGTTGTATTCACGGCTCAAGGCGTACGAAGGGCGGGCCGCCGCCGCGGGGACGGGCAAGGACCCGGTCAACGAGCCGATGATCAGGCACTGGTGCGAAGCCATGGGGGATGCCAATCCCGCGTATCAGGGTCCGGATGCCATCGCGCCGCCGGCGATGCTGCAGGCATGGACCATGGGCGGTCTGTCCGGGCACCGCGGCCGGGCTGCCGCGCAGGACGAGCTGTTCGAGCTGCTCGACGGGGCGGGATTCACATCCGTCGTCGCCACCGATTGCGAACAGGAGTATCTGCGCCCGCTCCGCCCCGGTGACCGGATCACGTTCGACGCAGTGATCGAGTCGGTGTCCGAGCGCAAGAGCACCAAGCTGGGCACGGGGTACTTCGTCACCACGCGGATGAATGTCCGGGCGGGCGACGAGCTCGCCGGTACGCACCGCTTCCGCATCCTCAAGTACGCGCCCGCTGCCAGGACACCGGACGGCGACCGCCCGCAGCAACCTCAGCGACAGCGACCGCAGCGACCGCAGCGACCACGCCCGGTGATCAACAGGGACAACGCAGGGTTCTGGGACGGGGTGGCGGACCACCGCCTGCTGATCCAGCGGTGCGATGGCTGCGGCACACTGCGCTTCCCCTGGCTTCCGGGGTGCGCGGCCTGCGGATCGCCCGACTGGGACACGGTCGCGGCGAGCGGCGCCGGCACGGTGTTCTCTTACGTGGTGATGCACCACCCGTCCTTCCCGGCCTTCGACCCGCCGTACGCAGTGGGGCTGATCGAGCTGGCCGAAGGTGTACGCATCGTGAGCAACGTGGTCGGAGTTCCGTACGACAAGGTGCGTATCGGCATGCCGGTGGAACTGGAGTTCCTCAGGGTTGACGAGGAGTGGGAGCTCCCGGTCTTCCGTGGTGCGCAGGGGCACCTGGACAGGGGGGCGGGCTGACATGGACTTCACGCCCACGGACGAGCAGGCGGCCGCCCGGGAGCTGGCGGCACAGATCTTCGGGGACCTCGCGACCCATGAGCGGCTGACCGCGCTGGGGAGCGGCAGCGACGCACAGGTGTGGAAGGCGCTCAGCACGGCAGGGCTGATCGCCGCCGTCGAGGAGACCGGCCTGCTGGGGCTGGTGCTGCTCCTGGAGGAACAGGGACGGACGACCGGGCAGACCCCCTTCGCCGCCGCGTGTGTGTACGGACTGCTGGCGGTGGCGGCCCATGGCTCCGACGAGCAGCGGGCCCGGCTGCTGCCGGGGCTGCGGGACGGCACGGTGGTGGCGACCGGCGCGTTTCCGCTGCGTGGAGCGGCTGTGCGGGCGGACGGGCAGGGACGGCTCACCGGAGTCGTGCCGTATGTGCCGTGGCTGCGCGATGCGACGCATGTCCTGGTCCCGGCCGCCGAGCCGGAGCGGGCGGGAACGGAACGCGCCGGGCGCGGGCCGGTGGTGCCCGAGCCAGCAGGGTGCCGTCCGCTCATCGGCTGCTTCCTGCTGGAGACGGCCGGGTTGAGCATCGAGCCCGTCGAACTGACCGCGCCCTGGTCGGCCGGACGGCTCGAGCTCGATGACCGTCCGGCCGAGCGCATCGGCGGGCCCGATGCGTACGACGACATACTTGCCATGAGCCGTACCGCCTTTGCGGGTCTGCAGGCGGGGGTGTGCGCGGGCTCCCTCGCCCGCGTCGTGGAGCACACCTCGGCCCGCGAGCAGTTCGGGCGGCCGCTCTCCACCAACCAGGGGGTGCTGCTGCGCGCGGCCGACGCGTACATGGACACCGAGGCGATACGGGTCACGGCGTACGAGGCGGCCTGGCGGCGCGACGCGCGGCTGCCGTACGCGACACATGCACTCACCGCCGCCTGGTGGGCCTCGGAGGCCGGCAAGCGGGTCGTGCACGTGGGCCAGCATCTGCACGGCGGTACGGGCGCGGACCTCGGCCACCCCGTCCACCGGCACTTTCTGTGGGGTCGCCAGCTGGACGCCTATCTGGGCTCCGGCAGTGAAGTCCTCTCGGAACTGGGCGCGTTGCTCGCCGGACAGGAGCCGGTATGAGCACCGCACACAGCACCGGGACGACCGGTGTGCACATCGGCATGGAGCTGCCGTCGCTCACCGTCCCGGTCACCCGCACCCTGATCGTCGCCGGCGCTGTGGCATCCCGCGACTACCAGGACGTCCATCACGACGCCGAGCTCGCGAGATCGAAGGGCTCACAGGACATCTTCATGAACATCCTGACGACCAACGGACTGGTCGGGCGGTATGTCACCGACTGCTTCGGGGAGCATGCCGTGCTGCGCAAGGTCGCCATCCGGCTGGGCGCACCCAACTACCCGGGAGACACCATGGTGTTGAGCGGCACGGTCACTTCCCTGGACGGCGCGACGGCCGGGGTGCGGGTCGTCGGGGCCAACGGCATCGGCACGCACGTCACCGGCACGGTGACCGTGATCCTCCCGGAGGCCGGCACATGAGCGTCCGAGGACGGGACACCCTCGGTGGCAGGGCAGCCATCGTCGGTGTCGGGGCGACGGAGTTCTCCAAGGATTCCGGGCGCAGCGAGCTCAAGCTCGCCGTCGAGGCGGTGCGGGCGGCGCTGGACGACGCCGCTCTGACGCCCGGTGACGTCGACGGGCTGGTCACCTTCACGATGGACACCAGCCCCGAGATCACCGTCGCCCAGGCGGCGGGCATCGGGGAGCTCTCCTTCTTCTCCCGTATCCACTACGGCGGTGGCGCGGCCTGCGCCACCGTGCAGCAGGCCGCCCTCGCCGTCGCCACGGGCGTCGCCGAAGTGGTCGTCTGCTACAGGGCGTTCAACGAGCGCTCGGGCCGCCGTTTCGGCTCCGGGGTGCAGCAGCGGGAGCCCTCCGCGGAGGGCTCGGCGCTCGGCTGGAATCTCCCCTTCGGGCTGCTCACCCCTGCTTCCTGGGTGGCCATGGCCGCCCAGCGGTATCTGAACGCGTACGGGCTGACACCCGACGTGTTCGGCCATGTCGCCGTCACCGACCGCCGCCATGCGGCGACCAACCCCGCGGCGTATTTCTACGAGCGGCCGATCACCCTCGCCGACCACGCGGCATCGCGCTGGATCGTGGAGCCGCTGCGGCTGTTGGACTGCTGCCAGGAGACCGACGGAGGCCAGGCCGTCGTCGTCACCAGCACCGAACGGGCCCGCGACCTGCCCAAGCCCCCTGCGGTGATCGTCGCCGCCGCGCAGGGTGCCGGGCGGGCGCAGGAGCAGATGACCAGCTTCTACCGGGACGATCTCACAGGGCTTCCCGAAATGGGGGTCGTCGCCCGGCAGTTGTGGCGGACGTCCGGACTCGCGCCCGCCGACATCGACGTGGGCATTCTCTACGACCACTTCACTCCGTTCGTGCTGATGCAACTGGAGGAGTTCGGGCTCTGCAGGCCGGGCGAGGCGGCGGAGTTCCTGGCCGCGGACACCCTGCCGGTCAACACGCACGGCGGCCAGTTGGGGGAGGCGTATCTGCACGGCATGAACGGCATCGCGGAGGCGGTGAGGCAGCTGCGCGGCACATCCGTGAACCAGATACCCGGCGCTGCAAGGGCCCTGGTCACGGCCGGTACGGGCGTCCCCACGTCGGGGCTGGTCCTGGGCGCGGACGGCATATGAGCGGCCCTCCCGTCACGGACGGACGCGTCCCGGCGCGGCTGCGTCCGGCCCCTGCCCGTAACCGACCCTGAGAGGCAACTCCACCTTCAGGAGGTGCGACCGGCGCCGGCCCTACAACCTGAGGGGGACAACGCTTCGGGACCTGGGGCCGATCCGCGGCACACAGCCCGCTCCTAGCGTGGAGACATGACCACGCCAGTCTGTACGAGCGCCTCCAGAGCCGCCGCGCCGGTGCCGTCGTACACGTCCTATCCCTCGTTCTCTTCGTATGTACGGGCGCGGGGGCCCGTGCTGCTGCGCACCGCCCGGTCGCTGACCGCGAACCCGAGCGACGCCGAGGACCTGTTGCAGACCGCGCTCACCAAGACCTTCGTCGCATGGGAGCGGATCGAGGATCACCGTGCGCTGGACGGCTATGTCCGGCGTGCCCTGCTCAACACCCGCACCTCCCAGTGGCGCAAGCGCAAGGTGGACGAGTTCGCCTGTGACGAGCTGCCGGAGCCGAACACGGCGCCCACGCCCGACCCGGCCGAGCAGCAGGTACTGCACGACGCGATGTGGCGCGCGGTGATGAAGCTGCCGGACCGGCAGCGGGCCATGGTGGTGCTGCGCTATTACGAGGACCTGAGCGAGGCGCAGACCGCCGAGGTGCTCGGGGTCTCGATCGGCACCGTCAAGAGCGCGGTGTCGCGGGCGCTCGGCAAGCTCCGCGAGGATCCTGAGCTCCGTCCGGTCCGCTGATCACCCGGCAGAGGCATGGGCTGCGGCAAGGGGGCAGCAGGGGGATTGGGTGGATATCAGGGGGATCTGGGGGCGTAAACGGGGCGTACGGGGGAGCAAGTGCGGTTGTGTGCCGTGATGTGTGCGGTGGTGCGCCGGGATTGGATTACCTCCGGGTAGTGACATACCGCGCGGTACGTGAGCAGAATCTTCCCACCCTTACTGCCACGTAGCGCTAGCGCCCACCGGGAGGACGCCGTGCTGAGCACCATGCAGGACGTACCGCTGACCGTGACCCGCATCCTTCAGCATGGGATGACGATCCACGGGAAGTCACAGGTCACCACCTGGACAGGGGAGCCCGAGCCGCAGCGTCGCAGCTTCGCCGAGGTCGGCCGACGGGCCACCCAGCTGGCGAACGCCCTGCGCGACGAGCTGGGCATAGACGCGGACCAGCGCGTCGCCACCCTCATGTGGAACAACGCGGAGCACGTCGAGGCGTACTTCGCGATCCCCTCGATGGGCGCCGTGCTCCACACGCTCAACCTCCGCCTCCCCGCCGAGCAGCTCGTATGGATCGCCAACCACGCCGCCGACCGCGCCGTGATCGTCAACGGCTCCCTGCTGCCGCTGCTCGCCCCGCTCCTGCCGCACCTGCCGACGATCGAGCACATCGTGGTCTCCGGCCCCGGCGACCGTTCGCTGCTCGCCGACACCGAGGCGCGGGTGCATGAGTACGAGGAGCTGATCGCCGGCCGCCCGACCACCTTCGACTGGCCGGAGCTGGACGAACGCTCCGCGGCGGCCATGTGTTACACCTCCGGGACCACCGGCGACCCCAAGGGCGTCGTCTACTCCCACCGCTCCATCTACCTGCACTCCATGCAGGTCAACATGGCCGAGTCGATGGGTCTGACGGACGCGGACACCACGCTCGTGGTCGTCCCCCAGTTCCATGTGAACGCCTGGGGCCTGCCGCACGCCACGTTCATGACCGGCATCAACATGCTGATGCCCGACCGCTTCCTGCAGCCGGCGCCCATCGCCGAGATGATCGAGCGGGAGCGGCCCTCGCACGCCGCGGCCGTCCCCACCATCTGGCAGGGACTGCTCGCCGAGGTGACCGCCAACCCCCGCGACCTGTCCTCCATGACGCAGGTCACCATCGGCGGCGCCGCCTGCCCGCCCTCCCTGATGGAGGCGTACGACAAGCTCGGGGTGCGGCTGTGCCACGCCTGGGGCATGACCGAGACCTCCCCGCTCGGCACGATGTCCCACCCGCCGGCCGGTCTGAGCGCCGAGGAGGAGTGGCCGTACCGCATCACGCAGGGCCGCTTCCCGGCGGGCGTCGAGGGCCGGCTGATCGGCCCCGGCGGCGAGACCCTGCCGTGGGACGGCGAGTCCGCGGGTGAGCTGGAGGTGCGCGGCGCCTGGATCGCGGGCGCGTACTACGGGGGCGCGGGCGGTGACGACTTCCGGCCCGAGGACAAGTTCAGCGCGGACGGCTGGCTCAAGACCGGCGACGTCGGTGTGATCAGCCCCGACGGCTTCCTGACGCTGACCGACCGGGCCAAGGACGTCATCAAGTCCGGCGGTGAGTGGATCTCCAGCGTCGACCTCGAGAACGCGCTCATGGCGCACCCCGAGGTTGCCGAGGCCGCCGTCGTCGCCGTTCCGGACGAGAAGTGGGGCGAGCGTCCGCTGGCCACGGTCGTACTGAAGGACGGTTCGACCGCGGACTACGAGTCGCTCAGGGCGTTCCTCGCCGGGAAGGTCGCCAAGTGGCAGGTGCCGGAGCGGTGGGCGCTGATTCCCGCGGTGCCGAAGACGAGCGTGGGCAAGTTCGACAAGAAGGTGATCCGCAGGCAGTACGCGGACGGTGAGCTGGACGTCACCCAGCTCTAGCGGTCGCACACCGGGCCCTGGTGCCCGGACGCGAAGGGCCGGCGGTCACGACCGCCGGCCCTTTCGCGCGTCCGTGGAACGCCTCTGCCCGGCGCCCCTCAGTTGGTGCCGATCTTCGCGAGGAGATCGACGATGCGGGCCTGGACCTCGTCGCTCGTGGACCGTTCCGCGAGGAAGAGCACCGTCTCCCCCGACGACAGCCGCGGCAGTTCCTGCGGGTCCAGCCCGGCCGAGGTGTAGACGACCAGCGGGGTGCGGTTCAACTGGCCGTTCGCACGCAGCCAGTCGATGATCCCGGCACGCCGGCGGCGCACCTGCATCAGGTCCATCACC
Organism: Streptomyces sp. NBC_00390; assembly: GCF_036057275.1. Taxonomy (NCBI): domain Bacteria; kingdom Bacillati; phylum Actinomycetota; class Actinomycetes; order Kitasatosporales; family Streptomycetaceae; genus Streptomyces; species Streptomyces sp. NBC_00390. The sequence continues at coordinate 4,319,057 of NZ_CP107945.1, forward strand.
ACCAGGTTCGGCCGCATCTGGCCGGCCAGCGTGACCGCGTCGGCGTCCGCGCTCGCCCGGGCCACCTGCATCCCGCGCCGCTCCAGCGTCGCGGCCAGCGCCAGCGCGATCTCCTCGTGCTCCTCGATCAGCAGTACCCGCGACGGGTGCTGCTCGCTGTCGCGCGGGGCCAGTGCCTTGAGCAGGACCGCCGGGTCGGCGCCGTAAGCGGCCTCCCGTGTCGCCTGCCCGAGTCCGGCGGTCACCAGCACCGGCACCTCGGCGGCCACCGCCGCCTGCCGCAGCGACTGCAGCGCCGTCCGGGTGATCGGGCCGGTCAGCGGGTCGACGAAGAGCGCCGCGGGGAACGCGGCGATCTGCGCGTCGACCTCCTCGCGCGAGTGCACCACGACCGGGCGGTAGCCGCGGTCGCTGAGCGCCTGCTGCGTGGAGATGTCGGGAGCCGGCCACACCAGCAGCCGGCGCGGGTTGTCCAGCGGCTCCGGGGGCAGTTCGTCGTCGACGGGGCGCGGCTGGGGCTGGTTGGACACCTCGACCGCACCGCCCGGGCCGTCCAGCGGCTCGGGTCCCTCGGCGCCCTCGTCCGGTGCGCCGATCGCGTACGCACGCCCCGGTGAACGGTCCGCGGTCAGCCGCTGACCACCGGATGCCGCCGGTCCCGGATCCGGGACCGGCACCGGAGCCGCGGGCGGTACGGGAGCCGGGACCGGGGCGGCCTGGGGTTGCGGATGCGGGTGGACGGTGTGATCGGCCCGCCCGGTGTCGGGCGGCGTCGCCAGCTTGCGACGGCGGCCGGCGCCGAGTGTCTGCGGCGAGGGCTGGTTCTGCTGCTGGGCGATCTGCTGGGCGAACGGCACACCTTGGCCGAGGGTGCGGACGCTGAACGCCCGCCCTTGCGTGGAGTCGTTGGCGGCCGGTTCCTCGGCCGGCAGCGGCTGCGCCGCCCGCGCGGGGGACGGCCGCGCCGGTGCGGCGGGGGGCAGCGGCAAGGACACGGAGCCGGTCCCGCCGGTCTGCGCGGGTGCGGCGGGAGCCGGGCCGGGCACTGCGGCGCCCGCATTCCCGCGGGCATCGGCCGTCGGCTGCTCGCCCGTCGGCCCGTCTGCCGGTCCGCCGTCCGGGGCGACCGCGGCGATGCCCCGGCCGGGGGTGTCGCTCGGCACCCACGCCGCCTGGCCGGAGGCCGTCGGGCCGGACGGCGTCGGCATCGGCGTCGCCGCCGGTGCCTCCGTGCCCTGCTCGGGCAGCGGTCCGGCCGACGGCGCCGTCCCGGGCGCGCGCCTGCGGCCCGTCGGCGCGGGATGCTGCTGCGGCGGAGTGTGGTGCTGGGTTCCCGGCTCGGTCGCCACCGCGTCATGCCGGTCCGGCAGGGATGCGTCCGTCGTGTCCTGCGCCGGGGCCGCGACCCGGTCCGCCTCGGCCGGCGGCAGCGCGAACGCGGTGCGCGCCTCGCCCTCCGTCCGGGCCGTCCTGCCCGTGGCGATACCTTCCGGGCCCTCGGCCGGAACGGCCGCCAGCGCGCGCCGGGCCCGCCGCCCGCTCGACGGGGCGTCGACAACCGGCGCGGACCCTGCCGTGGAAGCGGCAGGGAGCGCAGGCAGCCCGCCCTCCACGGCCTGCCGGGCCCGCCGCCCGCTCGACGGGGCGTCGACAACCGGCGCGGATCCTGCTGTGGAAGCGGCAGGGAGCGCAGGCAGCCCGCCCTCCACGGCCTGCCGGGCCCGCCGCCCCGAAGGAGCGGCCGCCAGGCCATGGGCATCGACCGGCATACCCTGCGGCGGCACGGTCTCGCCGCGCGCCGCGCGCCCGCCCGCACCCTCCGCGGCCGTCACCACCGCACCCTCGGCAGGCTGCGCGGCGGCCGGCACGTGAGCCTTCTCGGCCGGGCTGGGCCTGCCGCGCCGCCGCCCGGTCCCGCTGCTGCTGCCGTGGTCGCCCGAGTCCTGCGCCGGGATGAGGTCCTTGTCCGCCTGAGCCGCCCGGCGCCTCCCGGTCGGCTGTGCGGCCACCGGGTCCTCCATGGCCACAGGGCTCTCCAGGAACGCGTCCGTGGAGGCCCGCCTGGCACGGCGGCGCCCGCCGCCGGAGGTGACCGGCGCCGGCTCGGACGACTGCTGGGCCGGGAGCGCGGGCGTGAGGTTCTCGGCGGGGGCGGGCGGCACGGTCCCCGCGCCGTCGCCCAGCGGCACCTCCAGTACGTACGCGCTGCCGCTCATTCCGGGCACCTCGTGCGTCTGCAGCACCCCGCCGTGCGCCCGTACGATCCCGCGCACGATCGGCTCGTGCACCGGGTCTCCCCCGGCGAACGGCCCGCGCACCTCGATGCGTACGACATCACCGCGCTGCGCCGCGGCGACCACGATCGTCGAGTCCACGTACCCGCCGCCCGGCACGACCCTCGCCTTGCCGGTGGAGTCGACCCCGGCCACGTCCGCGACCAGATGCGCCAGCGCCGTGGCCAGCCGGACCCCGTCCACCTCGGCCTCTATCGGCGGGGCGTGCACGGCGAACTGGGCCCGACCGGGGCCGATCAGCTCGACCGCGCCGTCGATGCCGGCCGTGACGACGGCATCGAGCAGCACCTTGGCCTTGGTCAGTTCTTCCGCGCCCGTGTCGAGCCGCTGGAAACCGAGGACATTGTCGACGAGTGTCGTCATCCGGGCATAACCGGCGGCGAGATGGTGCAGGACCTGGTTGGCCTCGGGCCACAGCTGCCCCGCCGGGTCGGCGGCCAGCGTGCCCAGCTCGGCGCGCAGCTCCTCCAGCGGCCCGCGCAGCGACTCGCCGAGCACCGCGGTCAGCTGCGCATGCCGGGCGGCCAGCTGTGTGTACTGCTCGTCACGCGCCTCGAGTTCGGAGGTGTACCGCTCGGCCTTGTCGGCGAGCTCGGCCTCGTACTCCTCGGACTTGGTCTTGAGCTCCGCGGTGAGCCGTTCGGTGGTCTCCGCGATCTCGGCCGTGAGCCGGTCCGTCGTCTCCGTCAGCTCCGCCGCGTGCTGCTGCGCCTGCTCCTCGAAGGGGCGCCGGTCGGTGAACGTCATCACCGCGCCGACGAGCTGGTCCCCGTCCCGCACCGGCGCGGTCGTCAGATCGACGGCGACCTTGTCGCCGCCCTTCGTCCACAGGACCTGCCCGCGCACCCGGTGCTTACGGCCGGACTTGAGGGTGTCCGCGAGCGCCGACTCCTCGTACGGGAACGGCTCGCCGTCCGCACGCGAGTGCAGGATCAGCGGATGCAGCTCCTGCCCGCCGAGGTCGCTCGCGCGGAAGCCGAGAATCTGCGCGGCAGCCGGGTTGACCAGGACGACCCGCCCGTCGGTGTCGGTGCCCACGACACCTTCGGACGCCGCCCGCAGGATCATCTCGGTCTGCCGCTGCGAACGCGCCAGCTCCGCTTCCGTGTCGACGGTCCCCGACAGGTCCCGCACGACAAGCATCAGCAGCTCGTCCCCGGTGTAGCCGGTGTGGGAGTCGTAGGCCTCGCGCCCGTCCTCCAGGCTCGCGCTGGTGACCTCGACCGGGAACTCGCTGCCGTCCGTACGGCGCGCGATCATCCGGGCAGGCTTGGTGCGCCCGTGCTGGTCGGCGGCGTCGGGCCGGCGCATGGAGCCGGGGATCAGCCGGGAGTCGAACGCGGGCACCAGGTCGAGCAGCCCGCGGCCGACGAGGGCGGTACCGGGGGCCTCGAAGAGTTCGAGCGCGATGGTGTTGGCGTTGACGACCGTGCCGTTGGCATTGACGAGGACGAGCCCGTCCGGAAGGGCGTCGAGTATGGCTGCGAGGCGAGCAGCGCCTCGGGATGGCCTGCTGCTCACGACGACCGTTCCTCCCTGACCTACTGCATATTGCGGACGGCCGATCCCATCTTGCCCCTCGGGCTGCGACCTGTCACTGAAGCGAGTCTAAGGGCAGCAGGGACGCGGGTGGCGGTGGATGAGGGGGAGCTCTCACCAAGGATGTGTGCACATGCGTACGCCTCTGGCCTATGACCTGGTGTTCGGCAGTACGGGCTCCAGTGACTGCCAGCGTGAGATTTCGCAGCCGTCGGTCCGGCTGAACGAGGAGTCCACCTGACGCCCCCGCCAGATCCCGGTGATCCGCGCACTGGCCGGCCCACCCGACTGCTGGGTGCACATCTGGTCCTGGGGCGACGGCGCGAAGGGGTCGAGCCCGTCCCGCGCCAGCTCGTCGAGCCGCGCGCACGCCGGCTCCGCCGCGGGGTGGGTGCCGCCCGCCGGCCCGCACTCCAGCTGGAACGTGCCGTTCGTCCGGAGGTTCCCCGTCTCCGAGACGGTCACGGTCAGCCGGTCCCGGTCCTGCACCGGCTGGGGCGGCGGCAGCGGGACGGGAGCGTCCGCGGCTCCCGCGGGCACGGCGCCGGCCAGCGCGGCGGCAATGACGGCAGCGGACACGGCGGCGGTGCGTACGAGGCGGCTCAGCATGAGGGCTCCTGGGGAGAGTCACGGGTCCGGCCGGGGGCCACGAGGGCCCCCGGATCTCTAACGCTGCTCATGCCGCGGCGTTGCGCAACCGCAGATGCTTTGCTCTGTGGCCCGCGGTCCTAGTACCGTGGACAGCGATTGGTGACAGCCCACTGGGCTGTGTCATCATCTGCACGCACCACTCGCGTCCGCGCGGGTGTGCTGGAGGCGTCGCCTAGTCCGGTCTATGGCGCCGCACTGCTAATGCGGTTTGGGCCTTAAAGCCCATCGAGGGTTCAAATCCCTCCGCCTCCGCGCATCGATCACTGAAGCCCCGGCCAGACGGCCGGGGCTTCAGTCGTCCACGCGGTGTCCGCGAGGGGGCCATCCGGGTGTTTTTGCAGGTCAGATGGGGTATGGCTAATGGATTTCGCCCTACGGCGCAGGTCATGTAATGTTGTTCCCGCAACGCCGACCGGGCAGAAAAGCCCGGGAAGTAAGCACTCGTAGCTTAACGGATAGAGCATCTGACTACGGATCAGAAGGTTGCAGGTTCGAATCCTGCCGAGTGCACAGCAGGCCAGAGGCCCCCGGAAATCATCCAGGGGCCTCTGCCGTTGGGGTGTACAGCAGCGAAGTACAGCAACCGTGTCAGCCGGTGCCTCCCATGGCGTCAGACAGCTTGCCGATCGCGTCGCGCACCTCTTCTTCGCTCGCCTCGGCGTAGACCTCCATCGTCATCGCGATCTGCGAGTGCCTCAGAATGCGCTGTGCCACCTTCGGGTGGACCTTGAGGGCGACCAGGAGCGAGCTGCAGGTGTGCCGGGTGTTCCGGAGCGGGATCCCCCGAAGGCCGGCACGGCGAACGCGCAGGGCGAACATCCGGGTCAGGTTCCCCGGCTCGATCGGCGTGCCGTACTTCGTCGTGAAGGCCAGGCCGTGACTGTCCTGCCAGAGATCGCCCGCGGCATTCCGGTCCCCGAGCTGCTGGGCACGACGCATCCGCAGGGTCTTGACACACAGCGCGGGCAGCGGCAGGAAGTCGTCCGAGTCCTCGGTCTTGGTCTCGCGGTGGAGGATCTTGCGTCCCGCTCGCTGGATCTGGTGATCCACGTACAGCTCGCCCGCTCGAAGTCGACGGACTTCCACGTCAGGCCCAGCACCTCGCCGCGGCGCAGCCCGAGGCAGAGCACGAGCACCCAGGCCGCGAAGAGATGGTCATCACGAGCAGCCGCATCGGCCAGGAACCGCCCCGCCTCGGCGACGGACCACGGCTTGATCCGACGACGGCGGGGCTTGGGCACCTTCACGAGCGAGGCGACGTTCTTACTGATCTCCTCCTCGGCGACCGCATGGGTGAGAGCGGCCCGAAGAGCGTCGCGTGAGCCTTGGATCACCCGCCGTGAGGGGTACGACTCGCAGCAGTCCCCGACCGCGCAGCACTTCCGACGAGCAGGGGCGGTCTTAGCGTCCTTGCCCTGAGCGCAGCACTGGCAGACGGTCGCCAGCTTGGTCAGCCACTCGCGCACGTCCCGCACGGTGAGCTTGTCCAGCCGCTTCGCGCCGAGGTGCGGGGCGATGTAGAGCCGCACGAACCCCTCGTACGAGACGTACGACAGCGGGGCGAGGTTGGGCTTCACGATCGAGTCGAGCCAGTACGCAGGGAAGATCTAGCGTCACAGAGCCAAGCCATGAGGACAGGACACGCATGATGAGGGTCAGTGCGCGAACGCCGCCCCCGAAGTGTCGTCCAAATCCACGCAGCAGCCGTAGCCCCAGTAGACGTAATAGTGAGGCGTTGCGAGACGACGCCTGCAGGTCGGGCACGATACTTGCTGGTGCGAATTGGCGCGGATGACAGCAGTGTCTTTCAGATTGAAGACCCTCTGGGTGGCAGCGAGCCCGTGCTCTGTGATCCCCTGCTGCACGAACTCCAGGGCCCCGTAAGTGTGCCCGCACGGGCATGCGATCCGATTGGAGTAGGCGGAACAGGCGGAGAGCGCCGACTGCTCGATCCCCAGTGCGGAGGCGATCTGAGCGATCTCCGCGTCCAGTACCGGTTCGAGCCCCATGTGTTTCATGCGATGCGGAGTCCAATACCACGCGTTGACGGCTGCGAACTGATCAGGCGTTAGGTAGAACGTTGCCGTCCGGCCGCTCTTCACGACGCTCTTCACTACGTCCACGACGACGCTGTCCTCGGCCATCATCACAGCCCTGCGACCGGCGACGACCGACTCGATGTCGCCCAAGGATTCCTTGTCCATGTCGTGTCACTCCTGCGAAAGCTCTCAACCCGCTCGGCACGGGCAGCTCCTCAACTGCAACCTTCGTGCGGTCCAGAGCCCCGGGCAACCAGGAAGCCGCCGACCGTGGGAATGTCGACAGCGGGCTGCCCAAGCGCCATGCCCGGCCGTGATCAACTGGTGCTGCCTGAGCCCGAAGTTCGGCCGAATATCTATGGCCCGGAATTCGGGTGATACAGGATCGAAACCGACCCGCGCTTCCGCGCCTCGACACGACTCGCGAGCGCCTTCCTCTCCTACCGGCCAGGACAGGAACTCGTCCTCTACTGGGCCGCAGCCCAGCTGGCCGCGACGATCTCCGTACGCTCATCTCCGATGCCCTCGGCGTCACAGTTGTCGAAGACTTCCACCAGCACCGCATGGCGTACCGCGGCCTCTGGTTCGGTGACCCGCACGAACGAAGCCCTGGGAGTGAACCCCCGCCGCGACCCGCCTGCCATCGACCACGCACTCGGGCGGCAGGGCCACACGACGGGCTGAGCGCTGCGTCTTCGGCGCGACGATCAGCAGTTCCCCGCTGACGCGCTGAAGCGCCTGCCGGACGGTTAGGACGCCATCAAGCAGGTCGGCGTCCGGCACCGCAGGCCCAGCAGCTCTCCGCGCCGCAGGCCGATTCGGGCGGCCAGTTCGTACGCGGCCCACAGCCGGTTCTCCCGAGCCGCAGCCAGGAGCTGACGACCCTCCGCCACGGCCAGCGGCTCTATCTCGCGCCTCGTCCCCATGCTCTGCTCCCCGTTTCGGGCCACATTGCGTGGCAGCTCGTCCTCCCGTACGGCGTGCTCCAGGACGCAGCGACTCAGACTCCGTCACTTCCTTTCGCACCGCGATAGGCCATATCTCGGCTGACGACGACAGTGCACAGGTCCTCGCACGCTCCCGAGTCCGTTAGATGGGGTGGCCAGTTGTCAGGAGCGGCGGCATAGGCGTTCCAGCCGCTTCATCGCGCCCCCAGGACACACGCGGCCTCGACCTCCCCCAGCTGTCCCGGCCGACAGATCCACCAGCGACTCCCGTCGACGGCTCGAGCAGCGACGGCGCTGCCCGCTGCTGCACCACGGCCCGGGATACGCTCGGTCCCGGGCATCCGGGGTGCACGCGCCTGCGGATCAGGTTGCAGGTTCGAGTCCTGCCGAGTGCACAACAGGCCGGAGGCCCCGTCGGAAGACCGACGGGGCCTCCGGTGTTTCCGGTTGCTTCTGGGAGGTGGGCATGGCCTGGCGGTGTGCCGGGATCAGTTGGCCGCGAGGCGCCCGGACGGGGGTGCTGGTGTGGGAGGGCGGGCGGGTCAGTCCGTTGGTGGCCGGGAAGGCGGTGGGGTTCCGGGCCGAGGGGGAGCGGCGCTGTGTCGGGGCGCGGGGCAATCCCTGTCCCGTCGGGGCCGTCGTGTCCGGGCGGGCGACGCAGGCGCGGTGTGCCGAGTGCGCGCGGCTGGACCGGGCCCATTCGGTGGCCGCGGACACCATGGCCGACGACCCGCGCACGTACCGCGTGTATCTCGCCTGGTTCGGGCCCGGGATGCTGAAGGTGGGGATCACCGCCGAGGAGCGTGGCCCGGCGCGTCTGCTGGAGCAGGGGGCCGTGGTGTTCAGCTGGCTGGGCCGTGGGCCGTTGATGGCGGCGCGGCGGACCGAGGAACTGCTGCGTACGGCGCTGGGAGTGCCCGACCGTATTCCGTACGCCGCCAAGCGGGCGGCTCGTACGGCGCTGCCCGGGGCGGCGGAGCGGTCTGCCGAGGTCGCCGAGTTGCACCGGCGGGCCCTCGCGTTGCCCGAGTGGGCCCAGTCGCTCGAACGGATGGACTTCGAGGCGGTCGACCACACCGGGGTGTTCGGACTCGACGGGCTGGAGCCCGCGAGCGCCGTGGTGCGTGAACTGGTCGACGGCGGCGTCGTCGCGGGGGAGCTCGTCGCGGCGGCCGGGCCCGATCTGCATCTGCGTACGGCCGGAGAGGGGATCGTCGTGGTCGATACGCGGCTGATGACCGGGTGGTCGCTGACCGCGGCCGAGCCGACCGCGGGCGTGAGCGTGCCCATGACGGATGTCCGGGCGGGGGATGTCCAGGGCGGACTGTTCTGACCGCGAAGGCAAAGACTTGGATCCCGTTCGGATCCCTTCCGGTCAACACCCTGGACACCGCCGTGACCTGCGACGGAAGGTGAGTGCCATGAGCATCCGACCTGTCGCGGGCATCGAACCGCCCTATTGGACCGCCGTTTTCACCTCGCTGCGTCCGGACAGCGCCGAGGGGTACGCCGAGACCGCCGTCCGGATGCGGGAGCTGGTCGAGGAGGTGCCCGGTTTTCTCGGGTACGAGTCGGCCAGGACACCCGGAGGGCTCGCGATCAGCGTCGGGTACTTCCGTGACGCGGAGTCGATCGCGGCCTGGCAGCAGAACCTGGAACACCGGGCGGCGCAGCGGCGCGGCCGGGCGGAGTGGTACGACAGCTACAGCGTGCATGTGGGCAAGGTCGAGCGGAGCTACAGCTTTGTGCGGGACTGAGACCGGGGAAGCGGCGGGCACCGCGGGCGAGGCGGCGGAGGTACGGGCGTTCTGGGAGCGGCTGGGACTGCCGGGACTCGTCGACGTCCACACCCACTTCATGCCGGAGCGCGTGCTGCGCAAGGTGTGGGCCTACTTCGACGCCGCCGGCCCGCTGACCGGCATGGAGTGGCCCATCGCCTACCGCCGCGAGGAGGACGAACGGGTCACGCTGCTGCGGGAGTTCGGGGTGCGGTCCTTCACCTCGATGCTCTACCCGCACAAGGCAGGGATGGCCGCCTGGCTCAACGGCTGGGCGGCGGACTTCGCGGCGCGGACACCCGACTGTGTGCACACGGCGACGCTCTATCCGGAGGAGGGCGTGGAACGGTACGTACGGGAGGCGGTCGAGAGCGGGGCGCGGATCTTCAAGTCGCATCTGCAGGTCGGGGCCTACGACCCGGGTGACCTCCTGCTCGACGCGGCCTGGGGACTGCTCGCCGAGGCCCGGATCCCCGTGGTGATGCACTGTGGATCCGGCCCGGCGCCCGGCAAGTACACCGGCCCCGAGCCGGTCGGCCGACTGCTGGCGCGCCATCCGCGGCTGCGGCTGATCGTGGCGCACATGGGGATGCCCGAGTACACGGAGTTCCTGGATCTGGCCGAGCGCCATGCGGAGGTCCGTCTCGACACGACGATGGCGTTCACCGACTTCAGCGAGCGCCTCAGCCCGCTGCCGGAGCGCGAGAAGGCGCGGCTCGCGGACTTCGGGGACCGGATCCTGCTGGGGACGGACTTCCCGAACATCCCGTACCCGTACGCTCATCAGCTCCATGCGCTCGAGCGCCTCGGGCTTGGGGACGACTGGCTGAGGGCGGTCTGCCACGACAACGGCGCGCGGCTCCTCGCCGGCCCGTGAGCGCGAGCGCCTTTCTCAGGGAATTCACAGGTTCGGGAAAGAAACCTCTCAGGGCGAGCCCGGAGTGTGGCGGGTATGACCACGATCTCGCCCCGAGGGCGCACCGAACTGCTGAGGCCGGACGGCAGCCCCGTCCGCGTGCTCGTCGTGGACGACGAGGTGTCGCTCAGCGAGCTGTTGTCGATGGCACTGAGGTACGAGGGGTGGGAGGTGCGCAGCGCCGGCGACGGTTCGGGGGCGATGCGCACCGCCCGCGAGTTCCGCCCTGACGCCGTCGTGCTGGATGTGATGCTGCCCGACATGGACGGCCTCGCCGTCCTGCAGCGGCTGCGGCGCGAGCTGCCCGATGTCCCCGTGCTCTTTCTGACCGCGAAGGACGCGGTCGAGGACCGGATCGCGGGGCTGACTGCGGGCGGTGACGACTATGTCACCAAGCCCTTCTCGCTGGAGGAGGTCGTGGCGCGGCTGCGTGGGCTGATCCGGCGTTCCGGTGCCGCGACCGTACGCAGCGAGTCGCTGCTGACGGTGGGGGACCTCACCCTCGACGAGGACAGCCACGACGTGACGCGGGGCGGGGAGTCGATCCATCTGACGGCCACCGAGTTCGAGCTGCTGCGCTATCTGATGCGCAATCCGCGGCGCGTGCTGAGCAAGGCGCAGATCCTCGACCGGGTGTGGAGCTACGACTTCGGCGGCCAGGCCAATGTCGTCGAGCTCTACATCTCGTACCTGCGCAGGAAGATCGATGCAGGCCGGTCCCCGATGATCCACACCCGGCGCGGCGCGGGATATCTGATCAAGCCCGGTGAGTGAGACAGCCGTGCGGGGGAGGGTGCGGCGGCGCTGGTCGCTGCGGACCCGGCTGGTGGTCTCCGCGGTCGCGCTGATCGCGGTGGTCGCCGCCGTCATCGGCACGGTCACATGGATCGCCTTCCGTACCCATCTGTACGGGCAGTTGGACGTGCAGCTGCGTGCGGTGGCGGCGCGGGCGGCCGGGCCGCCGGACATCGTCCAGGAGCCGCCGCCGGAGTTCCCGAAGGGCAAGCGGCCGCTCGATTTCGTCACGGGCGGCGGGGCGCCCCTGGGCACGATCGGTGCTCAGCTCGCCGAGGACGGCACGATCACCGACGCCGCGGCCAGCACCGAGGCGGGGCCGCACCCGTACGGGCCGACCGCGGCCCGGCTCAGCACGGCGCAGACGGCCGCCTTGGCGGAGGTGCCCCGGGACGAGTCATCGCACACGGTGGAGCTGCCGGGGCTGGGCGACTACCAGGTCATGTACGCGGACGGGGTCCGCGGCGCCTATCTCGTCGGCGTGCCGACGGCCGATGTGCAGAAGGCGCTGGGCACGCTGGTCGTGGTCGAGCTGAGTGTCACCGGCGCGGGTCTGATCGCCGCAGGCATCGCGGGTGCCTCGCTCGTCGGGGTCGCGCTGCGCCCGCTGCGGCGGGTCGCGGCCACTGCCCGCCGGGTCTCCGAACTGCCGTTGCACAGCGGTGAGGTGGCGCTGCACGAGCGGGTGCCGGACGCGGAGGCGGATCCGCGCACCGAGGTCGGCCAGGTCGGGGCGGCACTGAACCGCATGCTCGGGCATGTCGGGTCGGCGCTCGCCGCCCGGCAGGAGAGCGAGACGCGGGTACGGCAGTTCGTCGCGGACGCCAGCCATGAGCTGCGGACGCCGCTGGCGTCGATCCGCGGGTACGCCGAACTGACGCGGCGCGGGCGGGAGAAGGACTCCGTCGGTCCGGACACCCGGCACGCGCTGGGCCGGATCGAGGCGGAGGCGAATCGGATGACGGGTCTGGTGGAGGATCTGCTGCTGCTGGCCCGCCTGGACGCGGGACGCCCGCTCTCCTACGAGAGCGCTGATCTCTCCCCGCTCGTCGTGGACGCGGTCGCGGACGCGCGGGCCGCAGGTCAGGACCACAGATGGCGCCTTGAGCTGCCGGCCGAGCCGGCGACGGTTCGGGGTGACGCGGCCCGGCTCCATCAAGTGCTGGTCAACCTTCTCGGCAACGCCTGCGTCCACACCCCGCCGGGGACGACCGTCACCGCGCGGGTGGACATCCGGGCGGGGCGCTCCGGAACGCCCGGTTCCGTCGTCGTGCTCGAGATCGAGGACAACGGGCCCGGTATCCCGGCCGAGTTGCTTCCCCATGTTTTCGAGCGCTTCGCCCGCGGTGATGCCTCCCGGTCGCGGCATGCCGGAAGCACCGGGCTCGGTCTCGCCATCGTGCAGGCGGTGGTTGCGGCACACGGCGGCACGGTGACCGTGCGGTCGGTGCCGGGACGCACCGTCTTCGGCGTCGAGATCCCGGCGGCCTGCCCGAATCCCGCGCTCGCGACCGTGCCGTGCCCTCGGACGGGCTCGCGTACGGCTCACGGCTCTCGCACGACTCCGAGCCTGCGCACGACTCCGAGCCTGCGTACGACTCGGAGCCCGCGTACGACTTGAGCTCGCGCGCGACTCACAGACAGGGCACAGGCTGAGCACACAGCCGTGACAGCCCGCCCGTCGAGTGTCGTCAGCATGCGAACCGACACCCATGCGGGGACCCTGCCGGCCCGCGAGCATCTGCTCGCGGAGCCGGCCGGTCGGCCCGTACTCGACGTGGTGATTCCCGTCCACAACGAGGAGAACGACCTCGAGCGCTGTGTGCTGCGGCTGCACGAACACCTCACGAGGACGTTCCCCTACAGCTTCCGGATCACCGTCGCGGACAACGCGAGCACCGACCGTACGCCCGAGGTGGCGGCCCGGCTGGCCCGCTCGATGACCGAAGTGCGGATGCACCGGCTGGAGTTGAAGGGCCGCGGACGTGCGCTGCGGACCGTGTGGTCGCACTCCGACGCGCCGGTGCTCGCCTACATGGACGTGGATCTGTCCACGGACCTCAACGCGCTGCTCCCGCTGGTCGCCCCGCTCATCTCCGGGCACTCGGACCTGGCGATCGGCTCCCGGCTGACCCGCTCCTCGCGTGTGGTGCGCGGCCCCAAGCGTGAGTTCATCTCGCGCGCCTACAACCTGATCCTGCGCGGATCGCTCGCCGCGCGCTTCTCGGACGCCCAGTGCGGCTTCAAGGCGATCCGGCGGGACGTGGCCGAGCGGCTGCTGCCCATGGTCGAGGACACCGGGTGGTTCTTCGACACCGAACTGCTGGTGCTCGCCGAGCGGGCCGGGCTGCGGATCCACGAGGTGCCGGTCGACTGGGTCGACGACCCCGACTCCACCGTGCACATCGTGAGCACGGCGACCGAGGACCTCAAGGGCGTCTGGCGGGTCGGTCGGGCGCTCGCGGTCGGCGCCCTGCCGCTGGACCGGCTGGCGCGGCCCTTCGGGGACGACCCGCGGGACGGGCAGCTGACCGGAGTACCGGGCGGGCTGGCCCGCCAGCTCGTCGGGTTCTGCGCCGTGGGCGCGCTGTCCACGGTGCTCTACCTCGCTCTCTACTCGTCCTTCCGGGCCGGGGCGGCTCCCCAGCTCGCCAACGCGGCGGCCCTGCTGCTCTCCGCCGTCGCCAACACCGCCGCGAACCGGCGGCTCACCTTCGGGGTGCGCGGCCGGGAGCGGGCCATGCGCCATCAGGCGCAGGGCCTTGTCGTGTTCGGCATCGGACTGGCCCTGACCAGCGGCTCGCTCGCCGCCCTCGACGCGGCGGCGGGCAACCCCTCCCACGGCACCGAACTGGCGGTCCTGATCGCCGCGAACCTGGCCGCCACCGTGCTGCGGTTCCTCCTCTTCCGGGCGTGGGTCTTCCCCGAGCGCCGGTACACCCACGACGACATGAGGTACACCCGATGACCACGACCACGACCAGTCCCCCGCACGGCGGGCCGGCAGGGTCGGGCGCCGCACGCGCCGGACGCGCCGCACGGCTGCTGCACGGCCGTCCGGAGGACGCCCGCTGGGTGCGCCCCGCCTTCCTCGCCCTGCTGCTTGCGACCACGCTGCTGTACGTCTGGAACCTGGACGCGTCCGGGTACGCCAACTCGTTCTACTCCGCCGCCGCACAGGCCGGCAGCGAGAGCTGGAAGGCCTTCTTCTTCGGTTCGTCCGACGCGGCGAACTCCATCACCGTCGACAAGCCCCCGGCCGCGCTGTGGCCGATGGCCCTGTCCGTGCGGTTCTTCGGGCTCGGCTCGTGGCAGATCCTGCTGCCCGAGGTGCTGATGGGCGTCGCGACGGTGGCCGTGCTGTACGCGGCCGTACGCCGGAGTTTCGGCGCGGCGGCCGGACTGATCGCGGGTGCCGCATTGGCTCTGACTCCGGTCGCGGCCCTGATGTTCCGCTTCAACAACCCGGACGCGCTGCTCGCGCTGCTGATGACGGTCGCCGTGTACTGCGTGCTCCGTGCCCTCGAAGGGGCGCGGACGAAGTGGCTGGTGTGGGCGGGCGTCGCGGTCGGGTTCGCGTTCCTGACGAAGACCCTGCAGGCGTTCCTGATCCTGCCGCCGCTGGCGCTGGTGTACGCGGTGTGCGCACCGACGACCCTGCGCCGCAGGCTCGGCCAACTCGCTCTCGCCGCAGTGGCCGTGGTGGTCTCCGCCGGCTGGTGGGTGGCGATCGTCGAGCTGTGGCCGACGGCCTCGCGTCCGTACATCGGCGGCTCGCAGACCAACAGCTTCCTGGAGCTGACCTTCGGCTACAACGGCCTCGGCCGGATCAACGGCAACGAGACCGGCAGCGTCGGCGGTGGCGGTGGCGGCCGCGGCGGTGGTGGTGGCTGGGGCGAGACCGGCATCGACCGGATGTTCAACGACACGATCGGCGGCCAGATCTCCTGGCTGCTGCCGGCCGCGCTGCTGCTGCTCGTGGCGGGCCTGGTGCTCACCCGCAGGGCCGGGCGGACGGACACGGCACGGGCGGCGTTCCTGGTCTGGGGCGGCTCGCTGCTGATCACGACCGCGATCTTCAGCTTCATGGCCGGGATCTTCCACGAGTACTACACGGTGGCGCTGGCGCCCTGCATCGCGGCGCTCGTCGGCATGGGCGCGACGGTGCTGTGGGAGGAGCGGGCCGAGCTCGTCTGGTCGGCGGTGCTCGCGGGCACGGTCGCGGTGACGGCCTGGTGGTCGTACACGCTGCTCGGCCGGAGCACCGACTATCTGCCGTGGCTGCGCCAGGTGGTGCTGATCGGCGGCCTGGTTGCCGCGGTGGGGCTGCTGCTCGCGGGCCGCGCAGGGCGGACCCTGGCGCTCGGGGCGGCCGGGCTCGGACTCGCGGTGTCGCTCGCGGGACCGGTCGCGTACTCGCTGACCACGGTGAGCGAAGGGCACGCGGGCTCGATCGTGACGGCGGGGCCCGCGGTGGCGGGCGGTCGCGGGGGGCCGGGCGGCGGCGGTCCGGGTGGCGGCGACGGTATGCGGATGCAGCCGCCCGGTCAGGGCGGACAGGCTCCTGGGCAGGCCCAAGGACAGGGGCAAGGACAAGGACCGGCGCAGGGCCAGGGTCCGCAGGGCGGGCCGCCCGGCGGCGCGGGGCAGTTTCCCACCGGAGGCGGACCGGGCACGCTGCCCGGTACGGACGGACGCACGGGCCGGGGCGCCCAGGACGGCGCCGGCCGGGGCGGCGGTATGGGCGGACTTCTCAACGGCGCGAGTGTCGACGCCGAAACGGAGGCCGCGCTGAAGGAGAACGCAGGGGACTACACCTGGGTCGCCGCGGCCATCGGTTCCCAGAACGCCGCGAGCTACCAACTCGCCACCGAGCAGCCGGTGATGCCGATCGGCGGTTTCAACGGCAGCGATCCGTCCCCGACCCTCGCGCAGTTCAAGCAGTACGTGGCGGAGGGGAAGATCCACTACTTCATCGCCGGCATGGGGGGTGGGCCGGGCGCAGGCGGCGGCTCGGAGATCACCTCCTGGGTCGAGGAGACCTTCACCGAGGTCACGGTGGGCGGTACGACTCTCTACGACCTGACCGACGAGAAATAGCCCTGCACAGGTGGCCCGTCATGTCACTGATCGACGAGCCGCGCCGGGAAGCCGCCGGTGGCGATCGGGCCCCATCGCTGTGGTGTGATGCGGACGATCGACTTGCCCTGCTTCACCATCGCCTGCCGGTACTCGGCCCAGTCCGGGTGCTCGCCCGCGATACTGCGGAAGTACTCCACCAGCGGCTCCACCGAGTCGGGGGAGTCGATCACCTCGGCCGTCCCGTCGATCTGCACCCACGGGCCGTCCCACTCGTCCGACAGGACGATCACGCTGACCCGCTCGTCGCGCTTGGCGTTACGGGTCTTGGCGCGCTCCGGGTAGGTCGACACGACGATCCGGCCCGAGTCGTCGACCCCGCAGGTCAGCGGAGATCCCTGCGGGCCGCCATCGGCGCGGCGGGTCAGCAGGATCGCGCGATGACGGGGGCGTACGAACTCCAGCAACTGCTCATGGTCCACCGTGGTGTTGGTGGCGATATTGGGTGCCATGGACCGCACCTTACGGGCGTGCGCCACGGGAGCGGGGGTGGCAGGCCGTCCCTTGCCTGCCGCCCCCTGGGGAACACCCCCGTGCCCGGCCGCGTATCCGCTCGGACACGGCCGGGGTCCGGTCACTCGTCCGGGTGCACGAGTTCGATGTCGTGGCCGTCGACTCCACGGCCGCGGACGGACAGTGCCCCGGCCACCGGGGGATACCCCGTCGCGATGACCGTGTACTCCCCCGCGTCCAGGTCGGCGAAGGCGTACGCCCCGTCGTCCCCGGTCGTCACGGTGGCGAGCACGTCGCCCGCGGCGTCCACCAGCGTCACCCGCGCGTCGGACAGCGGCCGGCCGGCGGCCCCGGCGCGTACGGTGCCCCGGACCACGGCGCCGGTGAGCAGGGCTGCCTCGATACGGGTCACGCCCTGCCCGGCGATCTCGACGGGCATCGCCAGCGGACGGTGGCCGTCGGCGTGCACGGCGAGGGTCACCGCACCCGGGACCAGGTCGCTGAAGGAGAACTCGCCCCCTTCCGCGGTCGTTCCGGTGGCCAGCACCTCGCCACGGGCATCCGTGACGACGACCATGGCTCCCTCGACCGGCGCGTCGCCGTCGGCGGCCCGCACGGTCCCGGTCAGCCCGCTGATGCAGGCCAGGTGGATGTCGTACTCCCCGGAAGCCTTGGCCCGGGAAGTGCTCCGCACTCGTCGCCGACGGCCACCGTGGCGGGCCTGCGGCTGGAAGCCGTCGGCCGAGGCGATCAGTACGTACGAACCGGCGGCGGGGGCGTCCAGCGCGTAGCTGCCGTCCGCGTGGGCGACCGAGCGGCCGAGTTGACGGCCGGCCGGTGAGATCAGAGTGACCACGGCGCGGGGCAGCGCGGCGCCGTCGGAGCCGCGCACCACGCCGCGGATCGCGGGGCCGGCTGCCGCGGTGGCCGCCTTGTCGGCAGGGACGGTGGGACCGGCGGTGTCTCCGGAGGCCTCCAGGGTGCTGTCCGCCGCGCTGCTCTTCAGCGCGACCTCCTTGATGAACAGTGTCACCAGGAAGGCGAGCAGCGCGAAGGGCGCCGAGTAGAGGAAGACGTCGCCGACGCCGTGCCCGTACGCCGTCTCCATCACCGTACGGATCGGCGCGGGCAGCGTGTCCAGGTCGGGGATGCCGCCGCCGCCCGTACCGCCGTGGCCCAGGTACGCACCCTTCGGACCGAGTTCGGCGAGACCGTCCGTGACGTAGTGGGTGACCCGGTTGGCCATCACCGCGCCGAGCGCGGAGACGCCGATCGCACCGCCGAGGGAGCGGAAGAAGGTGACGACGGAGCTGGCCGCACCGAGATCCTGGGGTGCCACCTGGTTCTGCGTGCACAGCACGAGGTTCTGCATCATCATGCCGAGGCCGAGCCCCAGGACACCCATGAAGACCGCGATGTGCCAGTACTCGGTGTCGTGGCGGAGGGTGCCCAGCAGCCCGAGGCCCGCCGTCACCAGGACACCGCCGCCGACAAGCCAGGCCTTCCAGCGGCCCGTCCTGGTGATGATCTGGC
The DNA here is from genome assembly GCF_036057275.1 of Streptomyces sp. NBC_00390. Lineage (NCBI taxonomy): Bacteria > Bacillati > Actinomycetota > Actinomycetes > Kitasatosporales > Streptomycetaceae > Streptomyces > Streptomyces sp. NBC_00390. The sequence goes on from NZ_CP107945.1 coordinate 4,337,141, forward strand.
CCGAGACGGTCGACGAGACGAACAGACCGGCGATCATCGGGATCGTCATGACGCCGGACATCGTCGGCGACTTGTCGCGCGCCAGCTGGAAGTACTGGCTGAAGAAGACGGTGCCGGCGAACATCGCGACACCGACGAAGAGGGAGGCCAGCGAGGCCAGCGTGATGGTGCGGTTGCGGAAGAGCCGCAGCGGGACGATCGGGTCGCTCGCCTTCGACTCCACCAGGAGGAAGAGCAGGCCGATCAGGACCGAGCCGCCGACCATCGCATAGGTCTGCCAGGAGATCCACTCGTACTTGTCGCCCGCGAAGGTGACCCAGATCAGCAGCAGCGAGACGGCGGCGCTGATGAAGAACGCGCCCGCCCAGTCGACTTTGACCTTGTGTCCCGGGCCCTCGGCACGGGGGCCGGCGACGGGGAGCTTCAGGGTCTTCTGCAGCACGATCAGTGCGATCACCGCGAACGGCACGCCGACGTAGAAGCACCAGCGCCAGCCGAGCGAGTCGGCGTCGGTGATTACTCCGCCGAGCAGCGGCCCGCCGACGGTGGCGACGGCGAAGACCGCCCCGAGGTAACCGCTGTAGCGGCCGCGCTCACGCGGGGAGATCATCGCGGCCATGATGATCTGGGCGAGGGCGGTGAGGCCGCCGACGCCGATGCCCTGGACGACACGGCAGGCGATCAGCATGCCGGTGCTCTGGGAGAGGCCGGCCACCACCGAGCCCGCGGCATAGATGATCAGGGCCACCTGGACCAGCAGCTTCTTGCTGAACAGGTCGGCGAGCTTGCCCCACAGCGGGGTGGTCGCCGTCATCGACAGCAGCGCTGCGGTCACCACCCAGGTGTAGGCGCTCTGGTCGCCGTCGAGGTCCGTGATGATTTCCGGCAGCGCGTTGGAGACGATCGTGGACGACAGGATCGCGACGAACATTCCGAGCAGCAGCCCGGACATCGCCTCCATGATCTGGCGGTGGGTCATCGGCGCGGCGTCGCCGTCGGAGGCGTGACCTCCAGGCCGGGCGTGGCCGCCCCGCACACCGGCTGGTGTGGTCGTAGCCATGGACTTCCTTCGCTGTGTCTAGGTCTGCGTGCGGGGGGTGGGTGCGGGGGTACGGACGGCGTGGGCCCGGCAGTCCCCGAAGGAGTTCCGGAGGCGGGCCAGCAACGCGCTGAGCTGTCCGACGTCGTCGTCGGACCAGTCCTTGAGGTAGTGGGCGAACAGGTCAGCGGTCCGACGGCCGAGGCCGTCGAGTACGGCCCTGCCCGCGGGGGTGAGCCGCAGGATGCGCGAGCGCCGGTCGTCCGGGTCGGGCGAGCGCTCGATCCAGCCGCGCTCCACGACATGCGCCACATGGCGGCTGGTCACCGACATGTCGACGGCGAGCAGCTCGGCGAGCCGGCTCATCCGCATCTCTCCGTACCGGTCCAGAAGGGCCAGTACGGACGCGGAACCGGAGGGGCACTCGGCGGGCAGCATCCGGGAGAGGCCCCGTTTGACGGCACCTATGGCACTGATCTGCCGGGCCAGCTCTTCGTACTGACTCCGCTCGGCCATGAGCACCCCCATCTTGTTGCTTAGGGCAACGATATAAGTGGTTGGTTGCTACAGGCAAACGAAATGGGGCCGTTTCGAGTAAAGGAACCCAAAAGGCTTTGCATATGCAGAGTCAGCTCGCGTCATGGGCCGGTCATGGCCGTGACCGGTGACGATCGGGCCCCTGCCCGGGGTTGGGCCGAGGGCCCGGGTTCGCTAGGGTCCTGGCCCATGGCACACAACCCCCATGCTCCCCACGGCCAGGGCCCCGAGGGCAACTACGACCCCGCGGGCAACACGCAGATGTTCCGCGCCTTCGTCGACGAGGGCGCCCCGCAGGGCCGCCAGTCCGCCGCCGTGGCGCCGTCCTCCTCGCGGGCCGGGCTGATCGCCGGTGTGATCGCGGCGATCGTGATCCTGGGCGCGGTGGCCTGGCTCGCCCTGGGCTGATCCCCCGCCCCCCACGGCCGCGGAAGCGCCCGCACTCCCCCACAACTGCACAAACGCTCCGGTCCGGGGCGCCTCCCCCCGTCGGCGCCCCGCCCGTCCCTGCCGCCACGGCGAACCGCCGTGGTCACTTCCAGTCCGCGGTCACGTCCTGCGTCTCGATGTGCATGCCCAGCGGCACCCGCCATGCGTCCACGCAGACCGTGTACGCCTTCTTCCGTGCGGTGCCGGGTGCGATCGGGGCCGGCAGGGGCTGGGACGACTCGACCGTGGCCCAGTCGATCCCGAGCGCGCCGATGATGTGCGTGGCGAACGTGACCGTGCCCGAAGCCGCGGGCGAACCACCGGTGTTGCGGAACTCCACCGTCACTTTCTCGCACCAGCGCTCGTCCAGGGCGGCGCGGACCGGCTCGGCGAGCTGGAGCACGGCCGGGCCTGAGGGGGCGGGTGCCGGCGGCGGAGCCGGGCGGGTCGTGCTGCCGGGCGGGCCCGGGGTGCCCGGAGTGGTCGGTGGGCCGGGCGCCGGGCCGTCCGTACCGCCGGAGCCGCCCGTGCCTCCTCCTGTGCCCTCGGCGTCCGGGCGGTCGGACGGTGCCGGTCCCCCCGACGTGTCGGTGGTGCCCGGCCGGGGCGCCTCGGAGGCCGCCTTTGGCCCCCCTGGGCCTTCCCTCCCGCGCGGGCCCTCCTGAGAGCCGTCCAGTGGCACCAGGACCACATCGCCCTCCGGTGGGACCGCGGCCGTCGGGGACGGGCCCGAGCCCGCCGCACCGACCGGCACGCGGCCGTCGCCACTGCCGCCGCCGCACGCGGTCAGCGCCCCGCCCAGGCAGAGCGCCACCGCTGCGATCCCGGTCCGTCGTCGCATCGCGCCAGTGTGACTGACGGACCGTCAACAGAGAACCCTCAGTCGGAAATCAGGCCTTCCCGCAGCTGCGCGAGCGTACGCGTCAGCAGGCGCGAGACATGCATCTGCGAGATACCGACCTCTTCGCCGATCTGCGACTGGGTCATGTTGGCGAAGAACCGGAGCATGATGATCTGCCGCTCACGGGGCGGGAGTTTGGCCAGCAGAGGCTTGAGGGACTCGCGGTACTCGACGCCCTCCAACGCCGTGTCCTCGTAGCCCAGCCGGTCCGCGAGCGAGCCCTCGCCACCGTCGTCCTCGGGGGACGGCGAGTCGAGCGACGACGCCGTGTACGCATTGCCGACGGCGAGTCCGTCGACCACGTCCTCCTCCGACACCCCGAGCACCGCGGCCAGTTCGGGAACGGTCGGCGAGCGGTCGAGCTTCTGGGAAAGCTCGTCGCTGGCCTTGGTGAGTGCCAGACGCAGCTCCTGCAGCCGGCGGGGAACCCGCACCGACCACGAGGTGTCGCGGAAGAAGCGCTTGATCTCGCCGACGACCGTCGGCATCGCGAACGTCGGGAACTCCACGCCCCGTTCGCAGTCGAACCGGTCGATCGCCTTGATCAGGCCGATCGTGCCGACCTGGACGATGTCCTCCATGGGTTCGTTCCGGCTGCGGAACCGTGCCGCCGCGTAGCGCACGAGGGGGAGATTCAGCTCGATGAGGGTGTCGCGCACATAGGTGCGCTCCGGGCTGTCGTCGGCCGCGCCCTCACAGTCCAGCGAGCGCAGCCGCAGGAAAAGGGAGCGGGAGAGAGTGCGGGTGTCGATGGCTTCCGAGCTGTCCGGCACGACAGGTGCGGGTGCGCCGGGAGCGCGTGTGAGCACCTTGGAGCTGCCCAGTTCTACGGACATGCCACCCCCTTTGAGGTCGCGGACGGTCGCGGTGGCCGCGACCATCGGAGGAACGCAGCCTCCACCTGAATACCGGCGGCGAGGCTGCGGCAAACGCGGTTCCGGCAGAATGTCACATGTCGGCAACACGCTGTAGTGACTTGTCGACATGTATCAGGTGAAAATGCCCAGGAAAATGAAGGCATACAGCTTTTGTGACGGCTCGTGAGCCACCGGAAGGGTGTACCCGTTTCAGCTACGCTTCGATCCTGTTTGCGGATCGAAGTCGCGCGAAACTTCGCGCCAGCAGCCTTGACACGTGCATCTGGGAGACGCCCAGCTCCTGGCTGATCTGAGACTGCGTCAAGTTGCTGTAGTAGCGCAGCATCAGGATCCGCTGCTCGCGCTCGGGCAGCTGGACGAGCAGGTGACGGACCAGGTCGCGGTGCTCCACCCCCGCGAGCGCCGGGTCCTCGTAGCCGAGGCGGTCCAGCAGCCCCGGCATTCCGTCGCCTTCCTGGGCCGCCTCCAGCGAGGTGGCGTGGTACGAGCGCCCGGCCTCGATACAGGCCAGCACCTCGTCCTCGCCGATCCTCAGCCGCTCGGCGATCTCGGCGGTCGACGGGGTCCGGCCGTGAGCCGTCGTCAGGTCCTCGGTCGCGCCGTTGACCTGGACCCACAGCTCGTGCAGCCGGCGCGGCACATGCACCGTGCGCACGTTGTCACGGAAGTACCGCTTGATCTCGCCGACGACCGTCGGCATGGCGAACGTCGGGAACTGCACGCCCCGGTCCGGGTCGAAGCGGTCGATCGCGTTGATCAGGCCGATCGTGCCGACCTGGATGACGTCCTCCATCGGCTCGTTGCGGCTGCGGAAGCGGGCGGCGGCGTACCGCACCAGCGGCAGATTGGCCTCGATGAGCGTCCCGCGTACGCGCGCGTGCTCCGCGGTGCCGGGTTCCAGCTCCTTGAGCCGGGCGAACAGGACCTGGGTCAGGGCCCGGGTGTCCGCGCCCCGGCTCTGTGGCTTGGTCTCGTTCTGGGGTGGCACCTGAGGCGCAGTACTGGCCGGCACGGTCACGCCACCCCTTTGCGGTCAGAATCGGTCAACTCATCCGTCAAAAGCGGTCATAGCATCACAAGACATGTCCACTGTGTGCAAGCACCCGATAACTCCGTGTTGACGGCGTAAAGGCGGCCGATGGAGGTGGGCGCAACGGAAAAGCCCCTCGCCGGGAAGGCGGGGGGCTCGGAGGCGGTGCGGCCGGCGGGGCCGGCGGGGGATCAGAACTCGTAGTCGGCGATCACCCACGTGGCGAACTCGCGCCACTGTCCGGCGGCAGCCTGGTGCGCCGGGTGCTCCAGGTACCGCTTCAGCGCGTCCTTGTCGGCCACGGCGGAGTTGATCGCGAAGTCGTAGGCGATCGGCCGGTCGGTGATGTTCCAGGCGCACTCCCAGAACTCCAGCTCGGGGACGAGTCCGTCGAGATCCCGGAAGGCCTTCACCCCGGCGGCGACGCGCGGCTCGTCGCGCTCGACACCCTCGTTGAGCTTGAAGAGGACCAGATGGCGGATCACGGGGGCTCCCTGGCTGAACCGGCGGAAACCGGCTGGCTTAGTTGACGAGCTCGGTCATGAACTGTCCGACGCCTTGAGCGGCGCTCGATATGCCCTCGAACCCTACCTGGACCATGTCGGCGGCCTTGGCGGGGGACGTGATGATCGTGTACAGCACGAAGACGACGACGATGTAGAGAGCGATCTTCTTCGTTTGCACCATCAGCCTCTGCTCCCCCTGCTGCCTCAGCCCTGCCGTGCCCCTGCCCACGCGTCGCGTGAGTCTAACCGTTCGATATCGCACGGAGACTTTGAGGACCAAGAGCCCTCGAGTGCAGGTTTTTTGCCGCCCCCTCGCTGCGCGGTCAGGGCCGCGGACCCGCCGGCCGAAAGGCGAAGGGCCCCGGTGCGATGCACCGGGGCCCTTCGACAAGAGCGGTAGCGGAGGGATTTGAACCCTCGGTGACTTGCGCCACACTCGCTTTCGAGGCGAGCTCCTTCGGCCGCTCGGACACGCTACCGGGAGAGAGCTTAGCCCAAGGTGGGCCGTGCTCTGAAATCCGTATCCGTCAGCGGTCGGTCCCGCGGTCCCGGAAGAAGCTCCGAAGCTGCGCCGAGCACTCCTTCTCGAGCACTCCGAGCACCACTTCGGGCCGGTGGTTGAGCCGCCGGTCCCGTACGACGTCCCACAGCGAACCGGCCGCGCCCGCCTTCTCGTCCCGGGCGCCGTAGATCACCCGTGCCACCCGGGACTGCACGATCGCGCCCGCGCACATGGTGCACGGCTCCAGCGTGACGACGAGCGTGCAGTCGGTCAGCCGCCACTCGCCGATGCGGGCGGCGGCCCTGCGGATCGCCAGCACCTCGGCGTGTGCCGTCGGGTCGCCCGTCGCCTCACGTTCGTTGTGCCCTGTCGCCAGGACCGAGCCGTCCGCGGCCAGCACGACGGCGCCGACCGGCACATCTCCGGCCTGCGCCGCGCGCTCCGCCTCGTCCAGGGCGAGACGCATCGGCGCTTCCCATGGATCGCGTACGGGGTCGGGAACGGGAACCTCCACCCTCCGGGACGCCGGACCGGGGACGCCGTCCGGTGACGGGTGCCGTCGCCGGACGGCGTCCTGGCCCCTGTTTCGGTTCTGGATGCCGTTGTGATGCGGTTCCGGTGCCGGGTCGGCAGGGACAGCCACTAGCGGACGGTCTCCAGCACTTCGCCCGCGCCGAGCGCGTCCGCGATCTCCATGAGCGCGTCCGTGTCCAGCGCCAGCAGTTCCATCTCCGACAGGCCCAGGTCCCTGAGGATCTCGCGGTCGCCGACCGGTCCGGCCGGGACGGACTCGCCGGCTGTCACGGAGACGCGGTCCTCGTCGTCCGGGTCGCCCGCTTCCGGCTCGCCGTCCTCGGTGCCGTCGAGATCCAGCGCGTCCAGATCGTCGGCGAGGTCGTCATCGTCCCCGCCTAGCAGTTCATTGGTCAGAATCTCCCCGTAGGAGGAGCGTGCGGCCGCGGCCGCGTCCGAGACGAAGATACGAGGATCCTCCTCGCCCTCCACCCGGATGACGCCGAACCACGCGTCCTCCTGCTCGATGAAGACGAGCACCGTGTCCTCGTCCACCGAGGCCTCGCGGGCCAGGTCGGTCAGATCCGACAGGGTCTCCACATCGTCGAGCTCTGTGTCGCTCGCTTCCCACCCGTCTTGAGTGCGCGCGAGCAGTGCGGCGAAGTACACCGTGACTCTCCCACTGATCAGAGGTGTGACGACCGGCGGTGCGCTGCTCTGCCCCGCCCACTCGGAATCGTGGCAGAAACATTCGCGATGCGAGAGGTCTTCCGTCGTTGCGTCGGCCATCAGTTCTTGAGGGCGGCTACCAGCGGAACGTCCGCATGCGCATCTGCTGGCGCATCCGGGCGGCCCTGGCGCGTCGCGGCTGGACACGGTCACGCAGCGCCTTGGCCTCGTTCAGTTCGCGCAGGAACTGGGCGCGTCGCCTCCGGCGCTCCGCCTCGGTCTCCGTCTCTTCGCCCCGGTCGGGCCCGGGCTCCGGCATCGGCCACACCACCCCACGGCTTGATCCGTATTCCCCCTCGGCCCTGCGGCCTGGGGGGACCCCTCAACCACCTTCCCTCCGGAACCGTGGTTGACGCCAGTGGCGGCTACTGTGGGGCGCATGCGGATCCATGTCGTCGACCACCCGCTGGTGGCGCACAAACTCACCACGCTGCGCGACAAGCGCACCGACTCCCCGACCTTCCGGCGGCTCGCCGACGAGCTGGTCACCCTGCTCGCGTACGAGGCCACCCGGGACGTGCGCACCGAGCAGGTCGACATCGAGACCCCGGTGACCGGGACGACCGGCGTGAAGCTGTCGCACCCGCGACCGCTGGTGGTGCCGATCCTGCGGGCCGGACTGGGCATGCTGGACGGCATGGTGCGGCTGCTGCCGACCGCCGAGGTGGGCTTCCTGGGGATGATCCGCAACGAGCAGACGCTGGAGGCCTCGACCTACGCGACCCGTATGCCGGAGGACCTCTCCGGCCGCCAGGTGTACGTGCTCGACCCGATGCTGGCGACCGGCGGCACGCTGGTGGCGGCGATCCGGGAGCTGATCAAGCGCGGCGCGGACGATGTGACCGCGGTCGTGCTGCTGGCCGCGCCGGAGGGCGTCGAGGTCATGGAGCGCGAGCTCGCGGGTACGCCGGTGACCGTGGTGACGGCGTCGGTCGACCAGCGCCTGAACGACCACGGGTACATCGTGCCCGGGCTCGGCGACGCGGGCGACCGTATGTACGGGTCGGCGGAGTAGCCGACACGGACCCGGGGCGCCGGGTCAGCTGACGGACCGGCTGCCGTGTCCGTCAGCACTTCTTGGAGGGCGCGGGTGCGGGCCTGGTCAGTGCGGCCAGGGCCACGTCCGCGTCCTTCTTCGCGTCCAGGGACCTGAACGCCGTGCCCAGGATCAGGTCCACGTCCGCCGTCTCGCGTGCGTCGGTCTTCAGCTCGGAGCCCCGCAGCTGCGTGGCCAGCACCCGGAAGGCGCCCTGGTAGGCATCCGGGCCGCCGAGCAGTATGCCGGCGCCGGGGACCTTCTTGTCGTACGCCGGCGTGGCGTTGCCGACCTTGCCGATCGTGAAGCCGCGTTTCTTCAGCTCGTCGGCCGCCGCCTTGGCGAGTCCGCTGCGCGGCGTCGCGTTGTAGACGTTGACCGTCACCTGCCCCGGCTTCGGCGGCGGGGGCGCGGCCGAGACGGTCGGGGTCGGGGCGGGCTTGCAGTCCGGGCCGTGACTGCTCGCCGTCGTGTTCTTGGCGCCGCCCGAGAACACGTCGATGAGCTGCAGCGTTCCCCAGCCGGCAAGGCTGAGTGCGACCGCCGCGGCAAGGCCGGCGAGGACGATCCTGCGGCGGTTGCGAGGGCGTCGCATGCGCGGGTACTTGTCGCCCGTAATGCGGTACTTTCCGCCCATGCCTGGCGGAGTGAGCATGCTCATGGGCGCAGCGTAGTGCCGCCCGGTGGTTATGCCTACTAAACGATCAATGGATTGCGTCCGTACGGTGCCGAAAGAGCCCGAAAGGGTCAGTCGGCCGTCCGTCGGGGCCTGGGATCAGCCCAGTTCGAGGACGCGGGCGTGCAGCACCTGCCGCTGCTGGAGCGCGGCGCGCACCGCCCGGTGCAGGCCGTCCTCCAGATACAGGTCGCCCTGCCACTTCACGACATGCGCGAAGAGGTCGCCGTAGAACGTCGAGTCCTCGGCGAGAAGTGTCTCGAGATCCAGCTGGCCCTTGGTGGTCACGAGCTGATCGAGGCGGACCGGGCGCGGCGCGACGTCCGCCCACTGCCGGGTGCTTTCCCGGCCGTGGTCGGGGTACGGCCGTCCGTTGCCGATGCGCTTGAAGATCACACGGAAAGCCTACCGGTCAAGAGGCTCCGGGCGCAGCCATGGAACCCTAGTGCGATCCTGTACAAAGTCTGGCAAATCGCGAAACAGGGGTCACTCATGACAGCTCAGGAGCCGGCCGGGCGGGCGGTTTCCGAGGAGATCGGACGGGCCGCGGCGCTGCCGCAGCCCGCTCTGGAGATCGCGGCGGGCTATGCCCTGACCGGTCCCGCGCTCGATCTCGGCGCTCTGGTCTGGGACGGCCGGTGTCTCCCCGACGCCCGGATCCGTGTCCCGCTGTCCATGCTCAACCGGCACGGTCTGGTCGCCGGAGCCACCGGTACCGGCAAGACCAAGACGCTCCAGCTGATCGCCGAACAGCTCTCGTCGGCCGGTGTGCCGGTCTTCCTCGCCGACATCAAGGGCGATGTCTCCGGCGTGTCGGCGCCCGGCCAGGAGAGCGACCGCGTCCGCGAGCGCGCCGCGCAGGTCGGGCAGGACTGGTCGGGGCAGTCGTTCCCTTGCGAGTTCTACGGGCTCGGCGGGATCGGCCCCGGTGTTCCGCTGCGCGCGACGGTCACGGACTTCGGGCCGCTGCTGCTGGCCAAGGTGCTGCAGCTCAACCGGACGCAGGAGCAGTCGCTCGGGCTGATCTTCCACTACGCCGACTCCAAGGGCCTGGAGCTGGTGGACCTGAAGGATCTGCGGGCCGTGGTCGCCTTCCTCGTGTCGGACACCGGAAAGGAGGAGCTCCGGGGTCTCGGCGGCATCTCCACCGCCACCGCCGGGGTGATCCTGCGCTCCCTCACCGCCCTGGAACAGCAGGGCGCGGCCGCTCTGTTCGGCGAGCCCGAGTTCGACACCGCCGACCTGCTGCGGACGGCGCCGGACGGTCGTGGGGTGGTGTCCGTACTGGAGCTGCCCGCGGTCCAGGACAAGCCGCAGCTGTTCTCGACGTTCCTGATGTGGCTGCTCGCCGATCTCTTCCACGATCTGCCCGAGGTCGGCGACGTGGACAGGCCCAGGCTCGTCTTCTTCTTCGACGAGGCGCATCTGCTGTTCAACGGTGCGTCCAAGGCGTTCCTGGAGTCGATCACGCAGACCGTGCGGCTGATTCGCTCGAAAGGGGTCGGGATCTTCTTCGTCACGCAGACGGCGAAGGACGTCCCCGTCGATGTGCTCGCCCAGCTCGGCAACCGGGTGCAGCACGCGATGCGCGCCTTCACGCCCGACGACGCCAAGGCGCTCAAGGCGACCGTGAAGACCTTCCCGAACTCGGCGTACGACCTCGAGGAGGTGCTCACCGGTCTGGGGACGGGAGAGGCGGCGATCACCGTGCTGAGCGACAGAGGGGCGCCGACACCGGTCGCGGTGACCCGGCTGTGGGCACCGCGGTCGCTGATGGCGCCGATCGGGGCGGGTGCGCTGGACGCGGCGGTGAAGGCGTCGCCGCTGTACGCGCGTTATGCCGAGCCGGTCGACCGGGAGTCGGCGTACGAGAGGCTGACGGCCGAACAGCAGGCCGCGGAGGAGGCTGCCGAGCGGGCCGCACGGCAGGTGGAGGAGGCCCGGGAGGCCGAGAGGGTGCGGCAGGCGTCAGGCGCGCCGCAGCGGCGGGTCGGGCGCGAGGAGTCGCTCGCCGGGCAGGTGATGGGGAGCGGGATCTTCAGATCGCTGGCGCGGTCGGTGGGGACGCAGCTGGGGCGGGAGATCACACGCTCGCTCTTCGGAACGGCGCGCCGCAGGCGGTGAGCCTGCGGCGCACCGCGCCGGAGATGACGTCCTACTCGGTCACCTCGTGGTCGTGACCGTCGTGCAGGCCGCCGCCGCTGCCCGCGTCACCGTCCGTGGGGACGGAGGTGACGGGCTTGCGCAGCGAGCTCAGGTCGTGGGCGTAGGTGCCCACCGCATTGGCGATGACGCCGATGTTCACCCGGAACGCCGTCATGTTGATGTTGCTGAGGTTGTCGCCCTTGGCGTGGTAGTTCACGTCGTACGCGACGCCCGCCGTGCCGCCGAACTTCGCCGCCTGCGCCTCGGTCTTGATGCCCTCGGCGCCGGTGAAGGTGCCGCCGGAGGGGATGCCGACCTCGATGAACGGCCCGTAGTCGGAGCGGCCGGTGAAGTCGGTGCCCTCGTGCGGGGTGCCGCGCTTGTCGAGGAACTCGTTGATGTCGCGCTCGAGTTGGGCCGAGCCGGCGGGGCCCGCCGGCGAGCCGACACCGTCGGAGTCGTCGCCGTCGTAGACGAAGAGCCCGTAGTTCGGCGAGGCGATCATGTCGAAGTTCAGATAGAGCTTGATCTCCTTCTTGCCCAGGTCGCTGAGGTTCGCGACGTAGTGCTCGGAGCCGAGCAGGCCGTTCTCCTCGGCCGACCACCAGGCGAAGCGCACCTTGTTGGCGGGCCGCTTCTCCGCCTTGGCCAGTTCCTCGGCGACCTCGAGCAGACCGGCCGAGCCGGAGCCGTTGTCGTTGATGCCGGGGCCGGCGGTGACCGAGTCGAGGTGCGCGCCGAGCATCACGGTGTTGGCCGCGTTGCCGTGGCGGGTCTCCGCGATGACGTTGTTGGTGCTGCGCATCTGCTGGAACTCGCGGATCTCGAAGGAGATGTTCACCGGGCCCTTGGCGAGGTCCGCGGCGAGCTTCTCGCCCTCGGCAAGGGTGACGCCACCGGTCGGGATCTTGCCGGCGGCGACCTCGCCGAGGGTGCCGGAGAGCGCGCCCTCGGTGTTGTTGTAGATGATCGCGCCGATCGCGCCCGCGTCGGCCGCGGCCGCCTGCTTGGCGGCGAAGGTGCACCCGCCGCGCTTGATCAGCGCGATCTTGCCGGTGAAGGTGCCCGACGCGTAGTCGGTGGCCTCACAGCCGGTGGTGCCGTCCACGGGCACCGCGGCCAGATCGGCCTTGACGCCGCCCACCGGGGTGGACTTGGTGTAGGTCATCGCCTCGATGGCGATGTCGCGGGGCGCGGGGGATATGACGGAGAGCTTCTCGGCGAGCGTCTCGGTGTACATGAACTCGAAGCGCTGGTACGAGACGTCGTACCCGTACTTCTTCAGCTGCTGGTACACGTACGCGGCGGACGCGTCGTGCCCGAGCGAACCGGCGGCGCGGTGTCCGTCGGTCGTGTCGGCTATCTGCTGGAACTTCCTCAGATGTTTGTAGGCGTCCTGCGCGGACGACTTGTCGACCAGCTTCCGTGCCAGCTTCGACGCGTCCTTGGCCGCCCGGTCAGCGGGGTCCAGACGGTGCGCTGCGGACGGGGAGGCGGATGCCAGCAGGAGCGGGGTCGCGAGTGCGGCTGCGGCCAGGGTGGCCACGGCTCTGCGATGGGATGCGTTCACAGAGGTCCTTCCCGGTGCGAACGTGTGTTGAAGGGAAGTTAGCGATCTCTGCGGATTCTGGGAACACCTGAGCCACAACTGACGGCGTATTTCGTGTCATCGGCGCCCGGAGCCGAATCATCCACTTCAACTCGGCCGGGATCAGGCCTTTTTGGCGGTCGCTGCCGCTTTTGCGGCACGCTTCATTTCCTGCTTGTGCTCCCGCACCTTGGCGAGCGACTCCGGCCCGGTGATGTCGGCGGCCGACCGGTAGGAGCCCTTCTCGCCGTAGGCACCGGCCGCCTCGCGCCAGCCCTTGGGCTGCACCCCGTACTGCTTGCCCAGCAGCGCGAGGAAGATCTTCGCCTTCTGCTCGCCGAAGCCGGGCAGTGCCTTGAGGCGGGCGAGCAGTTCCGCGCCGCTCGTCACGTCCCGCCACACCGCGCTCGCGTCGCCGTCGTACTCGTCGACGAGGTACTGGCACAGCTGCTGGATCCGCTTGGCCATCGACCCCGGGTAGCGGTGGACGGCCGGCTTCTCCTTCAGCAGTTCGGCGAAGGCCTCGGGGTCGTACGCGGCGATCTCCGCGCAGTCCAGATCGTCGCCGCCCATGCGCTGAGCGACGGTGTACGGGCCCGAGAACGCCCACTCCATCGGTACCTGCTGGTCGAGAAGCATCCCCACCAGGGCGGCGAGCGGGCTGCGGCCGAGCAGTTCGTCGGCCTCGGGCTGCTGGGCGAGATGAATGGTGGCGTCCATGGACCGATGATCGCCCGGTGGCCTGGGCGCCGCCAGTGACAGGCGCGCGGACGGGTTCCCGGCAGCTGCGGGGAATCCGAGTGCGCGTGCGAATGCGGCGCTCATGGACTCCCGGATGTGATCGAAGAGCCCCATTCCGCGTCGATTCCCACGCCGCCCCGCCGGTCTCACCCGCCGGACAGGACGCGCGTGCCGTGCGCGACGCCGTGGCCGCCGCGCGGGCGGGGCTGGTCGACCGGGAGATCGCTTGTCGGAGACCGTGGTGCTCTGTGCCGTCGCCGGTGAGCACCTGCTGGTGATCGGGCTGCCCGGAACCGCCAAGTCGGAGGCGGTACGGCGGGTGTCGCAGCAGCTCGGCGGGCAGCTCTTCGAGTACGTCCTGGGCCGGTTCACCGAGCCCAACGAGATTTTCGGGCCCGTCGACCTGCGCCGGCTGCGCGAGGGCGTCGTCGAGGTGGAGACCACGGGGATGCTCCCCGAGGCCGATGTCGCCTTCCTGGACGAGGTGTTCCTCGGGTCCACCGCGATCCTCAACACCCTGCTGGGGCTGCTCAACGAGCGGACCTTCCGGCGCGGCAGCACCTCGGTGGACGTCCCGCTGCGGGTCTGTGTCGGCGCCGTCGCTCGGCTTCGTGCTGCTGGGCGGCGAGCCGCGCCTCGTGCCCCGGTCCGCCGCCGGTCACCTGGTGCGCATCCGCGGCGGCAGGCGGGACACCGTGCTCACCAAGGCGTCCGGTACGGACGCGCCCCTCGTGCACCCGGTCCTGCCGCTGCTCGCGCTGCGCCGTGACGACGGCACGGTCGAGGTGTTCGACCTGGAGTCCCTGGAGCGGGTCATGAACCTGCGGAAGGGCCTCGCATGACGACACCGAGTCCGCCGCCCGCCTTCCGGGGGCGGGTCGAGGCACACGCGCTGGTGTTCTTCGCCGCGCTCCTCGGCGAAGCCGAGGCCCGGGCCCGCGTGCTGGAGCTGTGGCTCCTCGGCACCACCGTGTACGCGCTGCCGGACGACGGTGACTGGCTCGTGCTGTTCGGGGAGGCGCGCTCGCTGCGCGCCGAGCATGCCCTGGGGCTGCCGGTCGCCACCGCTGCGGCCGGCGGCCGGATCGACCTGCACGGGCAGGCCGTACAGGGACGTACGACCTCCGGAGCCTTCCCGTACTCGACCCGGCCGACTGGCTCGGCCTGGACGGCTTTGCCCGGCACGCTCTGGCCCCGCTGGAGCCGCCGGAGCCCGCTGCGGGTCCACGCGGGCCTGGCCACCCTCCACGACGGGCAGGGCCGGATCGTCGTCCTGGACCTCACGCATCGCTCGCTGGCACTGAACCTGCGGACGGCACTGCGCTGCGGGCCCTGGCCGCGGGAGTGCGCGACCCGGGCCGTTCAGCCGCCTTCCAGCCGGGCCGCCCGCATCCGGAGGTATCGGGCCTCGGGCACGCTCAGCGTGCGTTGCGCCGCCGACTCGTAGGCCGTGCGGGCGGCTTCGGTGTCGCCCGCCTTCTCCAGCAGATGCGCGCGTACCGCGTCCAGCCGGTAGTGGCCCGCCAGCCGGTCCTCCAGCTCGGCGACGTCGGCCAGCCCCGCCCGCGGTCCGTGCACCATCGCCACCGCGACCGCCCGCCCCAGCCGCGCCATCGGCTCGGGGGCCCGCTCCACGATCAGGTCGTACAGGGCGAGGATCTGCGGCCAGTCGGTGGCGCCGGCGGTCGCCGCCTCGTCGTGGAGCGCCGCGATCGCCGCCTGCAGCTGGTACGCGCCGGCCGGGCCCTGCGACAGCGCCTCCTCCACCAGCGCGGTGCCCTCGGCGATCGCTTCCCGGTCCCAGCGGTCGCGGTCCTGTTCGTCGAGAGGGATCAGTTCGCCGTGGGGGCCCGTGCGGGCCGCACTGCGGGCCTCGGTGAGCAGCATCAGTGCCAGCAGACCGGTGACCGCGCCCTCCTCGGGCAGCAGCCGGCGCACCGCCCGGGCGAGCCGGATCGCCTCCCCTGCGAGGTCGGAGCGGTGCAGGTCGCGGCCGGTGGTCGCCGTGTACCCCTCGTTGAAGATCAGATAGAGGACCTGGAGGACCACCGCGAGGCGGGCGTCGCGGTCCGCGGCAGAAGGCTGCCGGAACGGCACCCCCCTGATCTTCTGCTTGGCCCGGCTGATGCGCTGCGCCATCGTGGCCTCCGGCACCAGATGCGCCCGCGCGATCTCCAGCGTCGTCAGACCGCCCACCGCCCGCAGGGTGAGCGCGATCTGCGCGGCGGGGGACAGTTCGGGGTGGCAGCACAGGAAGAGCAGCGTGAGGGTGTCGTCCTCGGACGGCGCGCGGCCCTCACCGGGGGGCGGCGCCGTGAAGGCGTCCCGCGGGGTGAGCTGGGCGGCCGACTCCTCCCGGCGGCGGCGCGCCTCCTCGCTGCGCAGCAGATCGGTCAGCCTGCGGGCGGCGACCCGGATCAGCCAGCCGCGCGGATTGGCGGGGACGCCGTCGCCGGGCCACTGCTGCGCGGCCGCCAGCAGCGCCTCCTGCACGGAGTCCTCGGCCAGATCGAAGTGGCCGTACCGGCGTACCAGCGCGCCGAGAACCTGCGGCGCGTGGCGGCGCAGCAGGTCCTCGACCTCCCTCGTACCTCTCACCCGCACACATCGCCTCCGCCGTTGTCGATGGGCCGGATGACCACGGGGTAGTCGGGGCTGCCCTCGGGGACCGGGCACTGGGCGACGCGCGCCGCGATCTCCGTGACCCTCTCCAGGCTCTCGCACTCCAGGACCCAGTAGCCGGCGAGAAGTTCCTTGGTCTCGCCGTACGGCCCGTCGGTGATGACCGGCCGGCCGTCCTTGCCCGCCCTGACGTGGCGGGTCTGCGCGGGCTCGACCAGTCCCTGCGCGTCCACGAGCTCCCCGGACTCGGCGAGGTCGTCGTTGACGGCCTGCATGAAGGCGAACATGGACTGCATGTCCTTCTCGCTCCACGCCGGGGAGTGCTCGGACGGCTTCCCGCGCATCGCCTCGTAGTCGGCCTGCGTGCCCTGCACCATCACCAGGTACTTCATGGTCGTGCTCCCTCGGGATGAGTGGTCGCCCTTGTGGGCAACTTTCACAGGGGACGTCGGAGCCGGTGACGGATTCTCGACAGGCACGCCGGACTTTTTCCGGGGAAGTTCACCCGGCTCGTAGAAAACGCAGGTCACGGGCGACGACCCGGTCGCGTGGGCCCGCTGCCCGCAGTACGACATCGAGAACCGGGCCGTCGTCCGCGCAGTAGCTGTGCGAGAACCAGGGCATGTTCGCCTCCACCGTGGCCCAGTGTTCCTGCCCGGTGTCCGGGTCCAGCACGAGTCCGATGTCGACGGTCACCGCGCTGGGCAGCGAGTCCGCGACGGCGTCGAGCAGGCGCCCGGCGAAGCGCAGGGCATCCCGGTCGCGTGGCCGGTCCGGGTGGAGCGGGGCCGTGTCGAGGCGGCCGAAGGTGGCGTACCGGCTCGCCGCCGCGACCTGTCCGTCGAGCACGAACAGCCGGTACTCGACGGCGAACGTCACCACGTCGGAGACCAGCACCGGCGTGTCCGGTCCTATGCCGTCGCCGGCGCGGGGCAGCCTCGCGCCGTCCGCGTACACGGCGGCCGGCAGCGTCTTCTCGCTGGGCGGCTTGACGAAGACCGGACTGCGCGCGGTCCAGGCCTCCGAAAGCGTGGTCAGCTCCATCCGTCGCCGGGTGTACTCGTGCGGCAGCCGCACGAGCCAGTCGTCGGGCGGCTCCAGCAGCGCGAGACCGACCTGGCCGCTGATCCGCGCCGCGGCGATCGGCCCTCCGTACCAGTGCACGTGGCGGCCGCCCAGGCCGTCGAGCGAGCCCGGGCCGGTGACGACACGGACGTCCATGCCGCGCCGCGCGGCAGCCCGCGCCAGCAGCGCGGTCGTGGAGGTTTCCTGCGCGGAGGTGAGCAGCACCCCCGGCATCGTGGCCCCGTTCATCACTGACGTCCCTCCCCTTTGTCGAGCCGTTCACCGTACCCGGCCCGACAAGGGGGACGCTTCGCCGTTTCGTGTGCCGTCCAGGCCCTGTCCGGCCGCTCAGCGCAGCCCGTGTCTGCGGGCCACCATCCGCTCGACCGCCGCCCGTGGCAGCAGCCGGCGCAGCGCGAACACCGCGGGCGCGTTGCTGCCCACCGCGTACAGCGGCTTCGGCCGTGCGGCCTCGACAGCGCGGACCACGGTGGCGGCGACCTGCCCGGCCGAGATGCCGTTCGCCTCATTGGCGTTCAGCGCGGCCAGCATGGTCCGGTACTCGGCCTCGAAGGGCGAGCCGTCGGCCAGGTACTGCGTGCGCCGCTCGCTGATGCCGGTCCTGATGGAACCGGGTTCGACGGTGGTGATCCCGACGCCGTACGGCGCGACCTCGCGCCGCGCGGCATGGGCGAAGCCCTTGATCGCGGCCTTGGAGGCCACGTACGAGGAGCGGTACGCCAGTGGGAAGCTGGCCAGCATCGAACCGACCATCACGACGCGGCCGTGACCGCGGGCGCGCATGCCGGGCAGCACGAGCTGGGTGAGCCGTACGGCGCCGAAGACATTGAGCCTGAACAGCCGCTCGACGGCTTCCATGGGCAGTTCCTCGATCGGCCCGTTCTGGCTCTCGCCCGCGTTGTTGACCAGGACGTCGACCTCGCCCGCCGCTGCCGCGCACGCCTCGATGGAGGCGTTGTCGGTGAGGTCGAGCGCGACGTACTCGACGCCGGGGACCGGCCCGGTGACCGTCTTCGGACTGCGGCTTGTGCCGACCACGCGGTAGCCGCGTGCGACGAGCGCCGCGGCCACGGCCGCGCCGATGCCGGAGGAGGCGCCCGTCACCAGCGCGGTGCGGCCCGCGCCGGGCGAGGGGGCGCTCATGCCAGGCTCCCGGCGAGGGCGCGGCCCGCCGCACGGCCGGAGAAGATGCAGCCGCCGAGGAAGGTGCCCTCCAGCGCGTTGTAGCCGTGCACACCGCCGCCGCCGAACCCGGCGACCTCGCCCGCCGCGTACAGCCCGTCGAAGACGGAGCCGTCGGGGCGCACGACCTGAGAGTCGAGCGTGGTCTCGAGCCCGCCGAGGGTCTTGCGGGTCAGCAGATGCAGCCGTACGGCGATCAGCGGACCGTGTGCCGGATCGAGCAGCCGGTGCGGTTTGGCGACCCGGGTGATCTTGTCGGGCCAGTAGGCGCGGGCGTTCCTGACCGACATCAGCTGGAAGTCCTTGGAGTACGCGTTGCCGACCTCCCGGTCGCGCGCCACGACCTCCCGCTCCACCTGGGCGAGGTCGAGCTGCGGGCCCGGCGAGATCGCGTTCATGCCCTCGACGAGCTCCCCCAGGGTGCGCCGTACGACGAAGTCCTCGCCGTGGTCGAGGAAAGCCTGTACGGGGCCGGGAGCGCCCTTCTTGCCCCGGGACAGCACGAGCTTCAGGTCCTTGCCGGTGATGTCGGGATTCTGCTCGGATCCGGAGAGCGCGAACTCCTTCTCCACGATCGAGCGGGTGAGGACGAACCAGGTGTGGTCATGGCCCGTGCCCACGATGTGCTTCAGCGTGCCGAGCGTGTCGTGCCCGGGGAACAGCGGCACCGGAAGCCGCCGGCCGGTCGCGTCGAGCCACAGC
The DNA here is from genome assembly GCF_036057275.1 of Streptomyces sp. NBC_00390. Classification (NCBI taxonomy): domain Bacteria; kingdom Bacillati; phylum Actinomycetota; class Actinomycetes; order Kitasatosporales; family Streptomycetaceae; genus Streptomyces; species Streptomyces sp. NBC_00390. Next base: position 4,355,983 of record NZ_CP107945.1, read on the forward strand.
GACGAGGGCCCCGGGATGATGCGTATCGCGTGATCGGGCCAGATCGGGTCCCAGTTCTTGATGCCCTCGGTGTAGTGCCACATACGGTCGCGGTTGACGATCGAGCCGCCCGCGCTCTCGGTGATCTCCAGCATCCGGCCGTCGACGTGCGCCGGGACGCCGGTGATCATCGATGCGGGGGCGGGACCGATGCGCTCGGCCGGCCAGTTCTTGCGTACGAGCTCCGGGTTGCCGCCGATCCCGCCGGACGTGACGACCACGGCCTGGGCGCGCAGCTCGAACTCGCCCGCCGCCTCGCGCGACGAGGCGACGCCGCGAGGCTCCGAGGAGGGAACGAGGACCGTGCCGCGCACGCCGACTGCGGCGCCGTTCTCGACGATCAGGGAGTCGACCTGATGGCGGTACCTGAAGGTGATCAGGCCGCGTGCGGCGGCCTCGAGCACGGGCTCGCGGAACACCCGGACGACCTCGGGCCCGGTGCCCCAGGTGAGGTGGAAGCGGGGTACGGAGTTGCCGTGGCCGCCCGCGGTGCCCGCGCCCCGCTCTGCCCAGCCGACCGTCGGCATCACGCGCAGTCCGAGCCGGTGCAGGTAGTCCCGCTTCTCACCGGCCGCGAAGTCCACGTACGCATGTGCCCACTGCCGCGGCCAGTGGTCCTCACGGTCCCGGTCGAAGGCGGCCGAGCCGAGCCAGTCGGCGAGTGCGAGGTCGCGGGAGTCCTTGATGCCCATGCGGCGCTGCTCGGGGCTGTCGACGAGGAACAGCCCACCGAGCGACCAGAACGCCTGGCCGCCCAGATTGGCCTCGTTCTCCTGGTCGACGACGGTCACCCGCCGCCCGGCACGGGTCAGTTCGTATGTTGCGACCAGCCCGGCAAGACCGGCACCCACCACGATGACATCGGCGTCGTCGCTCATTGCGGCTCCTCGGTGATCGGAGTGCTGTACGCGTGCAGCACGTTCATGAACAGCTCTTCGCGCCGGCGGCGCACGACCTCGCTGCCGGGTTCGAGCAGCACCTGTACGGCGGTGCCGTCGTGCACGGCGACGAGCGCGTGCCCGAGCGCCGCCTCGTTGCCGACGCGCCGTCCGGTCCTCGCGAGCGCTTCGACCACGAAGGGCAGGAGCGTGTCGAGGATCGACTGCTCGCGCGCGGCCATCACACGCCGCAGCGACGGGTTGCGCAGCGCGTGCGCGGTGAACTCGGCCGTCACCCGGTACCAGGCGTCGTCGACGGGGATCGCGGCGAGCACGGCCCGCATCGCCTCCTCCGGCGCCTGGGACGACACCTTGTCCAGCGCCTCGCGCGCGTCGGCGAGCATGCGCCGGGAGCGCTCCTCCCACATGGCGAGGAACAGCTCGTCCAGCGAGGTGAAGTTGGAGTAGAACGCGCCGCGTGTGTAGCCCGCGCGCTCGCAGACCTGCTCCACGGTCGAGCGCCCGAAGCCCTCATCGGCGAACACCTCGAGCGCGGCGTCGAGCAGCCGCCGCCGCGTCTGCGCGCGGCGCGCGGTGACGCGCTTGGGGGCTGTTGCGGACATTCGGCTCTCCTCTTTCAGTACATGAACGTATTCGATGCATGCATGTATCGACAAGGCCCGTGCGCGGCCTTCACGCGCTACTCGGCGCCGAGCTCCCGCAGCCATCGGACGACGGCCTCGGCCCCTTGCGCCGCGGCGATGTCGACGGGCCGCGCACCGCCGTGGCCGATCCGGTCCACGTCCGCGCCGTGCGCGTGCAGCAGTCGTGCGACCGCGAGCTGTCCGCCATGGCATGCGCCCCAGAAGGCCGAGGTCACCTCGTCTGCGGCCGGCGGCTCGTCCCCGGGGAGGAACTCCTCGACCTGGCCGACGAGCCCCAGCGTCGCGGCGTCCTCCAGGGTGACCCGCGCTCCGTGTCCGCGCAGCCGGTGCGCGGCCTCCCACTGACCGAACCCGCACGCGTCGGCCAGTGGTGTACCGGCCCCGATCACGCCGCCGGTGGCCTCGATGTCGGCCCCTGCCTCGATCAGCGCGTCCAGCACGGCGACGTCGTTGCTGCCGGCGGCCCAGTGCAGTGGCGTCTCGGCATGGGCACCCGCGAACCGCGCGTCGGGATCGGCGCCGGCGCGTACGAGAAGGGCGACGACCTGCGGCCCGTTCGGAAAGTTTCCCGGCCAGTCGGTGGCGAGGTGCAGCAGACTCCGCCCGCCCGCTCCGCCGCATCCCTCGCGCGGCTCCTGCACGATCCGCGCGGAGGCGAGCCCCGGATGCCTGTCCAGCAGCCGCCGCAGCTCGGGCAGGTGCCCGCCCCGGATCGCGTCGGTGACGGCTACGGCGACAGGGTCCTGCGAGTCGAGCGTCTGCACGGGCCGGCCTCCTGGGGCTGGTTCGACAGGGGGAACCCGGAGGGAAGCGACGGCGGGGCCGCAACCGGCCGCGGGTACCGGGAGGACCATGATGGGCCGCCGCCCGACCGGCATGTGGCGCCGGCCCGTCGGCCACGGACGAGATCGCCGACGGTGACGGCCCCGGGGTGACCTCGGCGGTCGCGTCCGGCCCGGCGTGACCCAGGGGCCGTCACGTACGCCGATGAGTGGGCGGCCCCCGGGCTACGTACTGATCCGTGGTGGCCTCGGTGGACGCGGGCGGCCCCTGGACACCCGCCTCCACCGAGGCCCCCGCCAGCCTCCTGGGACGAGCTCGTCGCATCTCACGGCGGTGTGGCGCGGCCCGCCGGGCGGCCGGAGACCATCAGCAGCGTCTGGGTCAGCGCGGCGGCCGCCAGCACCCCCGCCGTGAGGAAGAACCCGGTGGCGAACGCGTCACCCGGCAGTGGCGCCCGCCCCGAGTGGGCGGACAGGAGCGTTGCCCCCACGACCGCGGTTCCGAGCGTTCCGCCGACCTGCAGGCACATCTCCAGAAGTCCGGACGCACCGCCGCGACGGCTCGTCGGCGGTGCGGCCATGGCGACCGACATGGCCGGGTTGTAGATGAACGGGATCGACATGCCCCAGACCAGCAGAGCCGCACCGAAGGGCCAGTAACTCCTGACCTCGACCGCGGCACCCATGAGGGCGAAGCCCAGCGCGCCGCCGACCGCACCCGCCACCGTGAGCGTCCGGGCGCCGAAGCGCCGGGACAGCACCCCGGCGGCCGGTGCGAGCACCACGGTCGGCACCATGGCGGGCAGCATCGCGAGCCCCGCGGCCGACGGGCTGAGCCCGAGCGAGTCCTGCACATAGACGGCCCCGTAGATCACCGCCGCGAGGAAGCTGAACTGCGCACAGAGAACCATGACCGCCGAGCCCGCGAACCGGCGCTCGGCCAGCAGGCCCACATTCACCAGCGGCACCCTGCGGCGCGTCTCGATGCGTACGAACACGCCCAGCAGCACCAGGCCGGCCCCGAGCAGCGCGAGCACCCCGACAGCGGAGGAGCCCTGGCCGCCGGACTGCATGAGCGCCGTCACCACGGCCCCGAGACCTGCCACGGAGGTGACCAGGCCCCAGCCGTCGAAGCCTCCCGATGACGCGCCCACGGGCTGCCGGCCGATCACGGTGCACGCGATCAGGAGGACGGCCGCCGCGGGCACGAGGTTCACGAAGAAGATCGAGCGCCAGCCGAGGTGCTCGGTGAGCAGGCCGCCCAGCAACGGACCGGCGGCGAGCGCGACCGAGGCGGCGCCGACATACGTCCCGATCGCCTTGCCCAGCCGGTCCGCGGGGAAGGTGTTCGTGATGATCGCCATCGTCTGGGGCAGCATGGCGGCCGCCGCGGCGCCCTGGACCGCGCGGGCCACCACCAGTGCCCCGCCGCTGCCGGCCAGTCCGCACAGCAGCGAGGCGACGGCGAAGGCCACGGTGCCGAGCAGGAACATCCGCCGCGTACCGAAGAGATCGCCGAACCGGCCGCCCGCGGCGGCGAGCGAGGCGAAGGCGAGGATGTAGGCGTTGGGCACCCAGTGCGAGAGCGCGACGCTGATCCCGAGGTCGTCCCGGATCGTGGGGAGGGCCACTCCGACGACCGTCTCGTCGACGAACGTCATGGCCAGCGCGAGGCTCGACGCCGCCAGCACCCACCGCTGCCGGAGGCCGGGTGCAGCCTCCGCGTCCCTCGCTGCCCTCGGCCGAGCCATGGGGCGACTTTACGGATCCTGCCCGTCAATGCGGTGGTTCACCACGAATGACCTGAAGTGTGATTCGAGGTGCGGTCCGAGGTGCTGACGATCCGGAGCGGGATGTTGCGGGGCCCGGAACGGAGAACGGCGAAGGCCCCTGTAGCTCACGCTGCGCCGATGGGCGCGGGGCCTTCGCCGGTTCGTCGGGTCCCTCAGCGGGCCGTTCCGAAGTCCTGCGTCCAGTAGCTGTTGGGCTGCGCGAGCGCGACCCCGATCTCCTTGAACGCGCAGTTCAGGATGTTCTCCTTGTGGCCCGGGCTGGCCATCCAGCCCGCCATGACGCTCTCGGGCGAGTCATAGCCGTAGGCCACGTTCTCGCCGTACGTGCTCCAGGTGTAGCCGGCGCGCGTGATGCGGTCGCCCGGCGAGGAGCCGTCGGAGCCCGTGTGCGACATGTTGCTGTGGGACGCCATGTCCTTGCTGTGCGCCTCAGCGGCCTTGGTCAGCTTCGCGTTGACGGTGACCGGTGAGCATCCGACCTTGCTGCGCTCAGCGTTGACCAGCTGCACGACGCGGGCCACATCCCCGGACGCCGGGGCGGGGGCCGCCGGAGTGCTCGGCTTGCTCGGGGTCGCCTCGGCGGGCGGCTTCGTGGCGGGAGCGGCCGGCTTCTCGGCCTCGGGGGCGGGTGCCTTCGTCGCGGGAGCGCTCGGCTTCTTCGCCTCGGCGGGAGCCTTGGTCGCCGGGGCGGCCGGCTTCCTGTCCCGGTCGGCCTGTGACCACCGCTTGTCGGAAGACTGCCGGTCCCACTCGCCGTGGGATCGCTCCCAGCCGTCGTGGGAGGTCCGCTCCCACTGCCCGGCGGACCGGTTTTCCTGGCTTGCCTGGGGATCCCAACAGGCCATGGCGGCGGAGGGCACTGCCACGGCGCTCAGGGCGACGGCAGTGATCGTTATCTTCCGGTAGTGGGTCGTCCTGCGGTGCTTCCTCATGCCTGACCTCGCTAGGTAAATCGCGGAGCTCGTCCCCGGATGCGGTCAGCCGGCACAGAACCCTGTGCCTGAGCTGCGGAGACGCCTTGCGGGCCGCCATTGTTAGAACCGCTGGACGCGCAGGGCAACGAGCCTCACCACTACCCCGGCTCGTAGCGATGGACGGCTCTTGTCATGGGTGCACGGGCATGCAGGCCCGGTTTCCGGATCTTCCGGTGCAAGCTGACGCCAGGTCAGAAACCCCTGTGAGCTCGATGAACGGGCGAAAGTGCCGAGTGGGCCGAATGTCGCGAATACTTACGTGAGGCATATCTATGCCAAGACGGACAAGTCCCTTTTGTCGCCAGGGACACATCTACTATTCCGTAGCCTTAGTACCGGAAGTGGGTGTGACGCATGTCATGGCGCTGCCCCTTTTGACCGGCCCTGGCGGGTTACAGGGAGGTGGCGTACGGGCCCCGGGGCCGTGCGGCCCGCTGTGATCCGGGAATAACCAGCCTCTAACCGTCACGAAACCCTGCCGGGCACCCCGGTTCGTAGCGTTGTCCGCGTGATCCGTACTCGATCTGTCACGCGGAGTCGCCGGCCTCTGCCGCGTCCGCCCGCTCTGCCCGGCTGGAGCACCATCCGCGGCCGGGTGGCCGTCGTGCTCGCCGTACCCACCTGTCTGCTGCTGATCGTGACCGGCCTCGGCGTCGCCGACCGGGCGGCCGACTGGTCCGCGTCGCGCGAGACCGCCGCCCGGGTGGAACTCGTCATCAAGGCCCAGGACCTCGTGCGCGAGCTGCAGCGCGAGCGCGGCCTCACCAATGGGCTGCTGGGCGGCGCCGCGGAGTACCGCGACGACGTCGACGTCCAGCGCGCACGCACCGACACCGGCCGAGACGGGTTCGACGCCCTGCTCGAAGCGGGCGGCGCGGGTGCGGACACCGCCGGCGCCTTACGTGACGCGCTCGTCCCGGTCGGGGCCCTGGCCGGGGTACGCGTCCAGGTCGACAACGGCACCGCACAGCGTGCCCCGACCCTGGCCGCCTACACCGAGGCGATCGACCAGCTGATCGGCGCCGCGGCGGCCGGACCGGCTCGGGGTGAGGGCGCCGTCGCCGAGTCGATGGGCGCCCTGGAGGCCCTCGCGCGCGCCACCGAGGCGGTCGCTCTCGAGCGCGGCTTCCTCAACGGCGTCTTCGCGGCAGGCCGGTTCAAGGGGAGCGAGTTCCTCGACTTCACCGAGGTGCGGGCGGACCGGCTGGCCTCCCTCGCCCAGTACGCCGAACTCGCCACCCCCGCCCAGCAGTCCGCGCTCGAGGCCGCCTTCGAGACCCCCGAGGCCCGGCGCGCCCTCGGCTACGAGAAACGGGCGGAGCGAGGCGCGGACGGCGACCGGCTCGACGTGAACCCGAGCAGCTGGTGGTCCTCGATGACGGCGCTCGTCGACCAACTCCACGTCGTCCAGCGGCGCATCGGCGACGAGACAAGGGCGCGCGCCGACCAGGCCGGTGGCGAGGCCACCGGGCAGCTGGGCGGCTTCATCGCCCTCGGGCTGCTGATCGTCGCCGTCGTCACCGCGCTCGCCGTGCTCTCCGCCCGCTCGATCACCCGGCCCCTCGTCGCACTCGCCGACGAGGCCGACTCGGTCGCGCGTGACGGGCTGCCCGCCGCCGTGGCCCGGATCCAGAAGGCCGACGCGCGGGACGAACTCGCCGCCGCGCCGCGGCGCCGGGTGCCCGACGGGGCCCGCGAGTTCGCCCGGCTCGCCGGCGCCCTGCACAACGTCGAGCACACGGCGATCGGTCTCGCGACCGAGCAGGCCGTGCTGCGCCGCAACAGCTCGGAGTCGCTCGCCAGCCTCGGCCGCCGCAACCAGGCGCTGCTCTCCCGCCAGCTCGGCCTGATCACCGCCCTGGAGCGTCAGGAGATCGATCCGGACGCACTCGGCGGGCTCTTCGAACTGGACCACCTGGCGACCCGTATGCGCCGCAATGCCGAATCCCTGCTCGTGCTCGCGGGGGAGGAGCTGCCGCCGCGCACCTGGTCGGGCCTGGTGACAGCGGCGGAGGTGGTGCAGTCGGCGATCGCCGAGGTCGAGCAGTACCAGCGTGTCGCCGTGGTGGACATGGAGCCCAGCAGGATCCGTGGCCGGGCCGTCGCGGAGCTCTCCCATCTGCTTGCCGAGCTCATGGAGAACGCCCTGGTCTTCTCGCCTCCCACGCAGCAGGTCGAGGTCTACGGCTGGCGCGACGGCGCCGAGTACTGCCTCGCCGTCGTCGACCGGGGCTTGGGCATGACCGCCGAGGAGCTGGCCCGCTCCAACGCCCGGCTCGCGGGCCGCGAGCCCTTCCTGGTCGCCCCTTCCCGCTACCTCGGCCACTACGTGGTCGGAACCCTCGCGGCCAGGCTCGGCGCCCAGGTGGAACTGCGTCCCACCGAGGGGCAGGGCGGCGCCGGCGGAGTCACCGCGTACATCGCCCTGCCCGCCGGTCTCATCGAGGCGCCGGACACGGAACCCGCCGCCAGCTCACCCCGATGAGACCCGCACCGGCCACGTCGAATGCGTGGCCGGTGCGGGCCTTCGGGTCGTGGACGACACCGTGTCCGTCCGGGCGGCGCGCCGCCGGGTACGCCGGCGGCGTCAGCCGTCCGTCAGTACGGGTGCCGGTCGGGCTTGCCCGCCCATGCGGCGTATGCTTCCGCGCCCAACTCCGGGTAGATCTGCTCGATATGGATCCGGCGCTCGTCCATCGGCTTCTCGAAGTCCTCGTACTGGTAGGCGTCGTCGAAGCCGATCTCCCGCGTGGCCTTCAGATCGCAGCTGAAGTAGACGTTGTCGATGCGCGACCAGTAGATGGCGCTCATGCACATCGGGCACGGGGCGCCGCTGATGTAGATCGAGCAGCCCTGGAGCATCCGGGCCCGCTCGGGCACCGGGTCAGGAGATCCTTCGGGACGCGGCACGTAGGCGAGAGTGCTCTCGTTCTGGTGCTCCTCCGAGATGGAGGGCGCCTCCGGGTTGAGGCGCTGAACCGCCTTGCGGATGGTCTCCACTTCGGCATGTGCGGTGGGGTCGCCGGTAAGGAGCACGCGATTCTGGCCACGGGCGAGGATGTCACCGTTGTGCGTGATCACGGCGCCGAACGGCCCGCCCCAGCCCTGCTCCACCGATTCTGTCGCCAGCCGCACCGCTTCTGCCAGGAACTCCTTGTGGCCCATGACCGAACCTCCACTCGGGCGCCAATTTCCCTTGTAGTCCAATTTGGCCCATAAGTCCGTTTGTAATTACGCTACTCGGTATGAGCGCCAGTGCAAGCCGCGGGTCTGCCGGAGCCGGTGCCACCGTCGTGACGTCCCAGAAGGTCCTTCAGGGGTGTGAGGAGGACTACAAGCGCTGGCAGGAGGTCGTGAACCGGGCCGTCCGAGGCTTCGACGGGTTCGAGGGGACGGAGCAGTACCCGCCGGCCACCGGCGGCGACAACGAATGGGTGGTGGTGTTCCGGTTCTCCCGTGTCGACCAGCTGAGCGCCTGGCTCCGGTCCGGCACGCGCCAGGAACTTCTTCGTGAAGGCCGCGGGCTGTTCGAGGAGGAGCCGGCCCAGGAGGTTCTCAGCGGTGGCGCCCCGGCCGAGGAAAGGGAAGTGGTGACGGCAGTCATCTCGCACCAGGTGAGGCCGGGCCGGGAGCAGGACTTCGTGCGCTGGCAGGACAAGGCCCTGAAGGTGCAGGGGAGTTATCCCGGCTTCATGGGATCCGAGCTGTTCGCGCCGGTGGAGGGGATCCAGGACCGCTGGGTGGTCGCCTTCCGCTTCGACACCCGCGAACACCTGGATCAGTGGCTGAAGTCCGGCGATCGCGAGAAGCTTCTGCGCGAGGGGCACGAATACTTCGAGACCTACGACGTGCGGCGGATCGGATCGTCGTTCAGCGGCTGGTTCCGGTTCGGCAAGGGCGAGCAGGAGGGCATCCCGCCCAACTGGAAGCAGGCCATGGCCGTTCTCCTGGCGCTCTTTCCCTGTGTCATGGTGCTCAATCTGACGGTGGGTGTTGCGCTCAGGGAGGCCGGTGTCCCTGACTATCTCGGCCTGTTCATCGGGAACCTGCTGAGCGTCGGCCTTCTGACGTGGCTCCTGATGCCGCTGGTGAACGGCGCGCTGGCCTTCTGGCTGCTGCCCGGCCGGGCACGCACCCTGCGCGTCCACATAGCGGGCGCGGCTCTGGTGGTGCTGTGTTACGCGCTGCTGCTCGTACTTTTCGCCCTGACCACCTGACCACCTGACCGCCTGTCCGCGGCGGAATGACGGGCCCTGTCCGTCGGTGAACGGCCTGGGCCGACGAGAGCTGAGCTGCAGCTCGGGCGCTGTTGCTCAGGCGTAGGCAGGGATGCGCCAGAGTGGTGCCGCGTACTGCTCCGGGCGGCTGCTGACAAGCAGAGCTCTCAGGTCCTCGCGCTGTGCGCCGCCGAGGCCGAGGGCCTCGGTGATCCGGCGGAACGTCGTATGGCTGACACCGCGGGTGCGGGCTTCGGCCTCGAACTGGCCGAGTTGGAGCAGGGCGCGTTCCGGGTCGAGCTGCCGCTCCGGCCGCCGCTCGAGCCAACTGGCCTTGTCGCGTTCGTAGTCGATCTCGGAGCAGCCGCAGATCTCCCGACTGCGCTGCTCGGCTTCGTCGAGCGTCTCCGTCGCGAGAAGGGCTCGGGCGAGCGCGTTGCGGTCGAGGGCGTCGTCCAGGTCGACTTCGTGGACGGTGGGCCCTTCGTCGGTGAGAGGCACGGGCAGGCCCGCGTCCCTGACCTCGCACAGACCGCGGACCCCTCGTGCCGTGGCCGCGAACATGGCTGTGGCCTCCGAAGGGTGCCACTCCATTACCGAGCTGACCGGCTGGACGTCTGCGGCCGTGAGTGTGAGAACCGATGGGCCCAAGCGGTCGCGCAGATCGTCTGCGGCCAGCTCACCGTCCAGGCCGGGGCCGGCGACCAGGAGCCGTACCGGGGCGTTGACCTGGCAGCATCCGGCGAGTGTGAGGGCGTCCGCGAGCGGGCTGCGGAGTGCGGGCTCGTCGCCCTTGGCGAGGATGTCTCCGCCGACGTCCAGGAGGTCGATGGACTCGGGTGCCAGGTGCTGGACGAGCTCTTCGACCTGGCGCGTGATGCCCTCGGCGCCGTGGTGCGGATCGATCAGTGCGAAGGTCTGCGGGAGCTCGGCGGCGAGCCGGGGAAGTGTGGAACCCGCGGGGGCGATCGGGGAGGCGCCGGCCGGCACGGCCATGACGCTTCTGGTGAGGGGGCGAAGGCCTGTGAAGTCCGCCGGCCCCCGCGGGCCAGGGACGGGGTCGATCAGCAGCCGGTCCCACGCGTAGGTGAGGACCACTGCCGGGCCCCCGCCGTACAGGGCGGCGTCGAGCATGGAGGCGGCGACGGCGTCGCCCCCTCCGCCCGCTGCCACGATCAAGCGCGTCACCCTCGTCAGGGTACGGCTGCCAGGTGGGGGACGCCTTCCGGGAGCCGCCGAGGACAACTGAGACGGAGCTGAGACGTTTCGCTGCTGCCTTGGGAGTGTCGCACCTTGAGTGTCAGCCGGTCCGGGTAGAGGTCTGAGGATGAGCGATCCGGACACCTCTGGCGAGGCCTCGCCATTCCATGTCGACTACGAGGCGGTCTTCCGCGCGTTCCCAGGGCCTGCGCTGCTTCTTACCCCTGACTTGGCCATGGTGGACGCCAATGACGCATTCCTGGGCCGGTCCGGTCGCGGGCGTAGGGACCTGGCGGGCCGTGCTGTATTTGAAGTGTTCCCCGTGGACTCCTCGGATCCGGAGGCACCGGGCAGCCAGCTGCGCGCGTCGGTGGACCGGGTGCTGGCCACAGGGCGGCAGGACGCCATGCCGCTGCGGCGGTACGAATTGGAGACGCCCGGGCGGCCGGGGGAGTTGGAGAATCGGTACTGGAGTCCGGTCAACGCGCCGGTTCTCGGCCCGGACGGGCAGGTGGCACTGATCATTTCCCGGGTGGAAGAGGTCACCGAGCTGGTCCGCATCCGCGCCGCCTTGCAGGAAGCCGGTGATGCGCTCAGTGATGAGGTGACCATGACGGCCGGGTTGCTCGCGCGGTCCCAGGATCTGCAGGAACTCAATGAACGGCTGCGCCTCGCCCACTCACGCGAACGCGAGATCGCCATAAGCCTGCAGCGCGCCATGCTGCCGCCCGTTCCGGCGGGATTCAGCGAGGTGGCGGTGCGCTACCGCCCTGCCACCAGTTCACTCAACGTCTGTGGCGACTGGTACGACGTCCTCGACCTGGGCCAGGACCGCCTTGCCGTCGCTGTCGGCGACGTGGTCGGCCACGGCCTGGAGGCCGCTGGAGTCATGGGCCAGCTCCGCAGCGCCCTCAGCGCCGCCGTCCGCGCAACAGGTGAGCCGGCCACCGCCCTCAAGACACTCGCCCTGCAAGCCCTCACGATCGAGGGCGCCCTCGCCGCCACCGCCCTCCAAACAATCGTCGACCGGACCGCCCACACCATCACCTACAGCCGCGCGGGACACCTGCCACCCCTGCTGCTCCACCCCGACGGCTGCGCTGCCGAAGTCCTGGACGAGGTCGTGGACCCGCCCCTCGGCGTTTGGGACATCGACACGGTCAGAAACCAGGCCTCGCATTCCTACGAGCCGGGAGCGACCCTCGTCCTGTACACCGATGGACTCATCGAACGCCGCGGCGAAGACATCGACACCGGACTGGAGCGCCTCACCGACAGCCTCACCCGCCACCGCGACCTCGATCCCGAGGACCTCGCCAGCGCCCTGCTCACTGACGTGCATCCCATTGGTGACGGCCCCGACGACGACACCGCCCTGGTCGTCGTCCGGCTATGAGCAACCGCAACCCCAGACGCCCTGTCGCGACCTGCCAGGTGGCTTTCACATCCGCTCCGTGGCCGCCCGCCCCGCCGACCTGCACAGCGTCCGCGCAGCCGTCCTGGTCGTCCACGGCGATGGCGGCCCGCTACCAGCACGTGACGGGAGGAATCCTGGCCGACGTGGCGCAGCGGGTCGTCTCATCTGGGAGGTGGCCAAGACGACCGAAGAGAGCAGCCCGGAGGGCTCCGCAGGATCGCCTTGAGACTGTAGATGAGACTGCGGACGCCGAAGGGCCCCACCGCGAACGGTGGGGCCCTTCGACGTATTGCCCGGTGAGAGCAATGGCGGAGGATACGAGATTCGAACTCGTGAGGGGTTCAATGACCAGTCCGGCGATGAGCGATCTTGAAAACCGTCGTGGCAGCGGTGTCACCGTGGGCTCAAATCCCACACCCACCGCAGGTGGACGGCCCCTGACCAGGCAACTTGGTCAGGGGCCGTCCTCGTGAGCGTTGTCCGCCGACGACCGCTGTTCCCTGCTGTTTCCCGCCTGAACGGGCATGGGAAGGGCACGGTGACCTTTTGATCCTGAACTATCGGCGGGGCGGTCGCTGGGGTCTGCGGGGCCTGTCAGTCGGTCGCCGGGGGTTGGTGTGGGTCGGCGACGCTTGCTGTGGTTGCTGCACTTCGCTGCTGTACATCCTGGGCGGCTTGGTGGGCCGAGGCGAGGTTGTCGCGGCTGATCAGGGTGTCGGGGTGGGTGCCGCCGAGGACCTGCTCGCATTGGGCGAGGGTGGCCTCGTACCTGCGCCCATCCGGGGGCATCTGATGCCCGCTTGCCCAATTCCGAGGTAAGCGCCTTCCGGCTCGCCGCACGGATGAGTGACGGCCAGTCAGCTCAACATTTTTCATGCATTCTTTGATGCATATTGATTGATTCCGGCGACATCACCTGGGTGAATCGCAACGGGGGTTGGGTGTCTGCTTAATATGCCGCCGACAGGCGAGGCGATTCCGTTCGACGAGGAACGTCCGGACGTCACCACCCCACAGGAGTTGGCTCCTCGATGACACTGAATATTCCCGATGCGCCGCATCGGCGCACAATGACGGCTTGGATCGCGGGGGTACTCACCCTGCTGGTCGCCTTTGCCGTGGTCGCAGTGACGCCTACACGGGCGAATGCAGCAACACCTGTAGATCTGGGTACCGCGGAAAGCTTCGCGGTACTGGCCGGCGCGGAGGTCACCAACACCGGGCCCTCAGTGGTCACTGGAGACGTCGGAGTGCATCCGGGGACGTCCATCAGCGGGTTCCCGCCCGGTACGGTCAACGGGACTTCGCACTCTGGGGACACTGTGGCTGAACAAGCCAAGACCGACCTGGTCGCGGCGTACAACGACGCCGCCGGACAGGCATCCAATGGCGCCCTTCCTCCAGATGCCGGTGGCTTGACGCTGGTTCCGGGCGTCTACACCGCCTCTTCCAGTCTCGGGCTCACCGGCACCCTCACCCTGAACGCCCAGGGCGACCCGAACGCCGTGTGGGTGTTCCAGGTCGGTTCGACGCTGACCACGGCGAGCAACAGCAGCGTGTCCCTCATCAACGGCGCATCGCCGTGCAACGTGTTCTGGCAGATCGGCAGCTCGGCCACCCTCGGCACCGGCACCACCTTCGTGGGCACCATCATGGCCAAGGCAGCGATCACCGTAGCAACGGGAGCGACCATCGACGGCCGCGCGCTGGCCGAGGTCGAGGCCGTGACGCTGGACACCAACCGGATCACCAGGCCGGAGTGTGCGGGCACCACGACTACAACAACCACCGGTGACGCTGCGACCACCACGACGACGGGTGACGCTGCGACCACCACGACGACGGGTGACGCTGCGACCACCACGACGACGGGTGACGCCGCGACGGGTGATGCCGCGACGGGTGACGCTGCGACGGGTGACGCTGCGACGGGTGACGCTGCGACGGGTGACGCTGCGACGGGTGACGCTGCGACGGGTGATGCCGCGACGGGTGATGCCGCGACGGGTGATGCCGCGACGGGTGATGCCGCGACGGGTGATGCCGCGACGGGTGATGCCGCGACGGGTGATGCCGCGACGGGTGATGCCGCGACGGGTGATGCCGCGACGGGTGATGCCGCGACGGGTGATGCCGCGACGGGTGACGCCGCAACCGGCGACGACGGCGGTTACCACGACGGCGGTTACCACGACGGCGGTTACCACGACGGCGGTTACCACGACGGCGGTTACCACGACGGCGGTTACCACGACGGCGGATACGACCACGGCGGATACAACGACGGCGATACGCCGAGAAGCCCGGCAAGCGCGAGGGAAAGCGCAGGGTGCACAAATGCACGGTCAACGCTGAGCGAGTTGTTCCCCCGCCTATCGGCGGGACCAGTGAGTCCCGCGTGGGCCCTCTCGGCGGAATGCGCGCACGGGTAGTCGACCCCACACACGAGTGGGACGGATGGCGCGCGTCGGATCGTCATCGATTCCGTCGCGCGCCCGCCCGCGGAAGCAGGAGAAGCAGGTGCGAGCAGTCGGGATGGGAAGGGCCGGGTGGGGCCGTGCTGGGCGGCGTTGAGTCGACGAATGTGAAGGAATCGCAGCGGACCGACGCTGAGCCGGCAGCACAGGACGGTGGCGGGGGACCGCGTATGACCCGTGACCTTTCAGGGCCACCCCGCCTGCTGACCGCAGGAACGGGAGCCGCGGTGGCCCTCTGCCTTGCAGTGGCTCTGGCCCATGTGCTCCTGGTGTTTCTGCACGTGGCGCCTCCGAATGTCATCTCGAAGGCGTACAGCCGACAGATCGACGCCTGGGTCCGGCCTGTGTTCGAGCAGAACTGGCGGCTCTTCGCCCCGAATCCGCAGTGGGTCAACCGGCAGATTTCGGCAAGGATCAAGCGGACAGCGCCGGACGGCACCACACGGATGAGCGACTGGACCGATCTGACCGCCAGGGACAATTCCGCCGTCAAGCACAACGTCTTCCCGAGCCATACAGCACAGAACATGCTGCGCCAGGCTTGGAATTCCTACCTCAAGACGCACGGCGGCGACAACCAGCCGCGCTCGGACCGTGCTGTGATGATCCAAAAGTATCTGCGCAACATCGCAGCGGACCGTGTCGCCGCCCAACATGGCGGCACCTTCGACTCCATCCAACTGCGGGTCATCACGCAGCCCATCCCCGCGCCCCGCGCAGCGGGCGGATTCCGGCCGGCCGCCGCGGTATCGGCGCGTGCTGAAACCCGGTATCTGCCTTGGTGGAAGGTGTCCTCGCATGGAACGGACTGAGCAGGCACCGGTCGCAGCGCCCCCACGCACCACCGAGCCAGCGGCCGTGCGAATGCCGCAGCGCGTACTCGACCGGGTCCATGCGCTCCTCGTCCTCCTGACCGAGCGGCCGGTCTCCTTGTACGCGGCGGCGATGCTGCGCATCGGGTACGGGCTGCTCTATCTCGTTTTTCTGCTCCGCGAGTTTCCACACCGCGATGAGATGTGGGGCCCCGGTTCACCGTGGACGCCCGCGCTGGCCAGGCAGATGTTCGACCAGAGCGGGTGGGTCAGCGTCCTCACCCTGTCCGACAGCCGGGTGTACTTCGAAGTCTGCTACGCCGTGGCTCTCGTCACGTGCGCGCTGGTCTTGCTGGGCTGGCGGACCCGGGCGGTGTCCGTGCTGTTCGCGGTAGTGGTGGTGTCGTTCCACGCCAGGGCGATCTTCATGGCGGACGGCGGGGACAATCTCATGGTCCTCATGGCCGTCTACCTCGTCTTCACCGCGTGCGGCCGGCGCTGGTCCCTCGACGCGCGGAGGACCCGGCTCCAGGCGGCGGCGGGCAAGACGGCAGGCCGGCTCGGCGGCGGTCTCCGGCACCAGCTCGGTGACGCCCGCATCATCTTGATCACTGTGCTGCACAACTGCGGCATGTTCGTCATCGCCGCCCAGGTCTGCTTCCTCTACGGATGCGCCGGCCTGTACAAGGTGCAGGGCGTCAAGTGGGGCGATGGCACCGCCCTCCACTACATCCTGAACATCGACCTGTTCCGGCCCTGGCCTGTGTTGTCCCAGATGATCGACGGCCATCACGTGCTGATTGCAGTCATTGGCTATCTGACGGTGCTGGTGCAGGTCGCCTTCCCGTTTGTCCTGTTCGGCAGGCTCAAATACCCCGTCCTGGTCCTGTTGCTGGGCATGCACGTGAATATCGCGGTGGTCATGGGACTGCCGATCTTCTCCGGCGCGATGATCGTCGCGGACGCCGTGTTCCTGCCGGACCGCTTCTACCGCGCCGTGGGACGGCTGTGGCGGCGCACCGTACAGCGCACAGGCGTCACGGCAGCGGGAGCCTCGCCCGGGACAGCACCCGCCGCGGTACCGCCGCAGCCCCGACCCGCCAGCTGAGGAAAAGCCGCGGCATGTCGAATTTTCGCGGGACTGCGAGGTTCCCCGCTTCGCCACCGCAGTGAGCTTGATCAGAGCTTCATTCTCACGTCGGTGTTCGGCCGGCGGAGCCGGGGCCGTCTTGATCCACGGGCGACAGTGCACCCCGGCGCAGAGGTCGGCTCCACGGCTTTGGCCGGTGTCCTGCCCGGTTTGGGGTCGTGCATGATCAGGGGGCCGTACGCTTGCCGGCTACTCGGGCAGGCTTGTCCCCTGCCCGGATGGCGGAGATGATCTGGGTGACGGTGTCCTGGGCGGCCACCGCGTCATCGAGCACCGTGGAGTCCAGCGCGCGCCGCTGCCTGCCCTTGAGTACGCCGGTCGCGGCGCCGCTCGTCCCGAACACCGACTATCACATCTGGAAGCAGTTGCTTCGGGACGCTGGTGTGCGGGACGGCCGACTGCGTGACGCACGTCACGCGGCGGCGACGGTGCTCCTTCTGCTCGGCGTTCCGGATGTCGTGGTCGACGCGATCATGGGTTGGGCGCCTGGAGGAGCGGCCCGTATGCGCGCCCGGTACATGCACATCACGGGGCCCATGCTGACGAAGGTGGCTCAGCAGATCGGCGATGCCCTATGGAGGGTGCCGGAGGCCAACTGAGACGGACAACGTCGAAGGGCCCCACCGTGAACGGTGGGGCCCTTCGACGTATTGCCCGGTGAGAGCAATGGCGGAGGATACGAGATTCGAACTCGTGAGGGGTTGCCCCCAACACGCTTTCCAAGCGTGCGCCCTAGGCCTCTAGGCGAATCCTCCGCCGCAAACAATACAAGACGTTGAGGAGTGCTCGCGAACCTGTTCCGGAGCCCTGCCCAGGGGGGTCCGACCACCCCCGCGGATCGGGTAACCTGGGCACAGCCCCTCACGTGGCGCTATCTGACTGAACTCCCCCAGGGCCGGAAGGCAGCAAGGGTAGGTCGGCTCTGGCGGGTGCGTGAGGGGCGCTTTGCGTCCCCCGTGGTTCTCGGCGGCTGCCGTGGTTGTCGGCCCGCCCCGATAACCTCGTAGGCGTGTCGTCCCTTGCGCTGTACCGCCGCTACCGTCCCGAGTCATTCGCCGAGGTCATCGGGCAGGAGCATGTCACCGACCCGCTGCAGCAGGCCCTGCGGAACAACCGGGTCAATCACGCGTACCTGTTCAGCGGTCCCCGCGGCTGTGGCAAGACGACCAGCGCGCGCATCCTCGCCCGGTGTCTGAACTGCGAGCAGGGTCCGACGCCGACACCGTGCGGCGAGTGCCAGTCCTGCAAGGACCTCGCGCGGAACGGGCCGGGATCGATCGATGTCATCGAGATCGACGCCGCCTCGCACGGTGGTGTGGACGACGCCCGTGACCTGCGGGAGAAGGCATTCTTCGGACCGGCGTCCAGCCGGTACAAGATCTACATCATCGACGAGGCCCACATGGTCACCCCGCAGGGCTTCAACGCTCTGCTGAAGGTGGTCGAGGAGCCGCCGGAGCATCTCAAGTTCATCTTCGCGACCACCGAGCCCGAGAAGGTCATCGGCACCATCCGGTCGCGTACGCACCACTACCCCTTCCGGCTGGTGCCGCCCGGGACGCTGCGCGACTACCTCGGTGAGGTGTGCGGACGGGAGCAGATCCCCGTCGCGGACGGTGTGCTGCCGCTCGTCGTGCGGTCGGGAGCCGGGTCCGTGCGTGACTCCATGTCCGTCATGGACCAGCTCCTCGCGGGCGCGACCGAGCAAGGTGTGACGTACGCCATGGCGACCGCCCTCCTCGGGTACACGGACGGGTCGCTGCTCGACTCGATCGTGGACGCCTTCGCGTCGGGTGACGGGGCCGCGGCCTTCGAGGTCGTCAACCAGGTCATCGAAGGGGGCAACGACCCGCGCCGGTTCGTCGCCGATCTGCTGGAGCGGCTGCGGGACCTGGTGATCCTGGCCGCCGTTCCGGACGCGGGAAGCAAGGGGCTCATCGATGCCCCCGCCGATGTGGTCGAGCGGATGCAGGCGCAGGCCTCGGTGTTCGGCGCGGCCGAGCTCAGCCGGGCGGCGGACCTCGTCAACACCGGGCTGACCGAGATGCGCGGCGCGACCTCGCCCCGGCTGCAGCTGGAGCTGATCTGCGCACGCGTGCTGCTGCCGGCCGCGTTCGGCGACGAGCGTTCGGTGCAGGCCCGCCTCGACCGTCTCGAGCGGGGTGCCGCGGCGGCCGGGACGGCCGGAGCCGCGGCGTTCTCGGCCGGGGCGTCGGGCCCCGCCATGGGGTATGTCCCCGGACCCGAAGCCCAGGCTCACGCTCCCGTACCGCCGGGTGGCGGGCCGGCCGCGGCCCGGGCCGCCGTCCGTACGGATGCTCCGCCCCCGCCTGCCGCGCCCGCCCCGTCGGCACCCGCGTCCGTGTCCGTGTCCGTTCCGTCGGCACCCGCACCTGTGTCCGCACCCGCACCCGAGCCCGCCGCCGAGCAGCCCGCGGCACCGCGCCCGGGGGCCTGGCCCTCGGCGGCCGGTGCCGGTGGCGGGAGCGGTGCGGAGACCGGCGCGCGGCGCCCCGGCGGCTGGCCCACGGCATCCGCCCCGGGACAGGGCACCCAGCCCACGCCGCCGCCCGCGGCCCCCGCGCCGGCACCGCCCGCCCAGGCCCCTGCCTCCGTGCCCGCCCCCGCCGCGCAAGGCGCCGGCCAGGTGCGGAACATGTGGCCGGACATCCTGGAGGCGGTCAAGAACCGCCGCCGCTTCACCTGGATCCTGCTGAGTCAGAACGCACAGGTGGCCGGTTTCGACGGCACGACCCTCCAGCTCGGCTTCATCAACGCCGGCGCGCGGGACAACTTCGCGAGCAGTGGCAGCGAGGAGGTCCTCAAGCAGGCGCTCGCCGAGCAGTTCCATGTGCAGTGGAAGGTCGAGGCGATCATCGACCCGTCGGGCGGCGCAGGCGGCTCCGGCGGTGGTCAGCCCCCGTCCGGTGGCTACGGCTCCGGTGGCTACGGAGGCTCCAGGCCCGCGCCCGCCGCGTCGGCGCCCGCACCCGCCCCGGCTCCTGCCGTCCGCCCCGCACCGCAGGCGGCCCCCCGGCCGAGCCCTGCCCCGCAGGCGACCGGCCCCGAGCCGCCGCGCGCGGCCCAGGCGCACACCCCGCCCCCGGTGGCCCCCGAGGACGACGTACCGGAGGAGGACGACCCGGATCTCGTCGACTCCGCGCTGTCCGGCCACGACCTGATCGTGCGCGAGCTCGGTGCCACGGTCGTGGAGGAATATACGAACGAGTAACGGGTCCGTCCTCGGAGGCCCGTACGACGACTTCCGGCGCCCGGCGGTTAGGCTGACTGCCGTGAAGGTCCTCGTCATCGGCGGCGGCGCCCGCGAACACGCCCTGTGCCGCTCTCTGTCCCTCGACCCCGGCGTCACCGCCCTGCACTGCGCGCCCGGAAACGCCGGCATCGGCGAGGTCGCCGAGCTGCACCCGGTCGACGCGCTGGACGGCGCGGCCGTGGCGCGGCTCGCCACCCAGCTCGGTGCCGGGCTGGTCGTCGTCGGCCCCGAGGCGCCGCTGGTCGCCGGTGTCGCCGACGCCGTGCGCGCCGCGGGCATCCCCTGCTTCGGCCCCTCCAAGGAGGCGGCCCGGCTGGAGGGCTCCAAGGCCTTCGCCAAGGACGTGATGGCGGAGGCGGGAGTGCCGACCGCCCGCAGCTATGTCTGCACGACCCCGGAGGAGATCGACGGGGCTCTCGCCGCCTTCGGCGCTCCGTACGTCGTCAAGGACGACGGCCTCGCCGCCGGCAAGGGCGTCGTCGTCACCGAGGACCTCACCGCTGCCCGCGAGCACGCGCTGGCCTGCGGCCGGGTCGTCATCGAGGAGTTCCTCGACGGCCCCGAGGTGTCCCTCTTCGCCGTGACCGACGGCGAGACGGTCGTCCCGCTGCAGCCCGCCCAGGACTTCAAGCGCGCTCTGGACGGCGACGCGGGCCCCAACACCGGCGGCATGGGCGCGTACTCCCCGCTCCCGTGGGCCGACCCCAAGCTGGTCGACGATGTCATGGACACGGTCCTGCAGCCCACGGTCGACGAGCTGCGCCGCCGCGGTACGCCCTTCTCCGGTCTGCTGTACGCGGGCCTGGCGATCACGTCGCGCGGTGTGCGGGTGATCGAGTTCAACGCCCGGTTCGGCGACCCCGAGACCCAGGTGGTCCTTGCCCGGCTCAGGACCCCGCTGGCGGGTCTGCTGCTCGGTGCCGCGAACGGCACGCTGGACCAGCAGCCGCCGCTCCAGTGGCACGACGACGCGGCCGTGACCGTGGTCGTCGCCTCCTACAACTACCCCGATACGCCGCGCACGGGTGACCCGATCGAGGGCCTGGACGAGGTCGCGGCCGAGGACGCCCCCCATGCGTACGTCCTGCACGCCGGTACGAAGCGGGACGGTGACACGGTCCTGAGCGCCGGTGGCCGGGTGCTGTCGGTCACGGCGACGGGCAAGGACCTCGGCAAGGCCCGTGAGCGCGCCTACCGGGCGGTGGCCAGGATCCGCCTCGACGGCTCCCAGCACCGCACGGACATCGCCCGAAAGGCCGCCGAGGGCTGATCCCCGCCGCTTCGGGGCCGGGCGGCGCACGCCCGCCCGGCCGATCCGGACCGGCTGCTACGCCGAACGGTGTCCCCGCGACGCCCGCGACCGCCCCGCGTACTCGCCTCACGCCCCGCCCGGAAAACGGCCCTGGGTCCGGCCCCGACACTCGGCCCCGAAGACGGCCCCGAGTGTCGGAGCCTTTGCCCAAAGCCATTCCATCGAGTGATGGCTGACCCATCCGGATGACTGCCGCCGGAGCCCCAACTATGGTGCGGCGCAGGCGTTCCGGCACTTGGCCCACCGGCATTGCGATGTCGGTGGGCGGTGCCACAGTGGGGGAGTGACCAACATCGTCGCAGGGCAGAGGGGGTGAGGTCCGGACGTGTCCGGTACCGGTATCGGGGAGTCGATCGGCGAGCAGGGCGCACGCTCCCGTGCCCTCGCCGTGCTGCATGTGCGCAGCAGGGCAGCCGCTGTGGCGCTGCTTCCCGCAGCCGCCGCCGTCGTACTGCTCGCCGGCGGGGCCATGGGGCACATGTCCGGTGCCGGCTGGGACGCCGCACGCTGGATCGTCTCCGGCTGCGCCCTCGTCGTGCTGGTTCTCGCCGTCGTCGTCGCCACCGTGATCGTGCGGGCCACGCCGGCGCTCAGCCCGACCGTGGAGCTCCCCGAGCGCGCCGCCCCCGACCTGTACCGGATGGTCCGCGATCTTGCGGAGCGTCTCGATGTGCCGGCCCCCTCCGCGCTGGCGCTCACCCCCGACTGCGACAGCTGGCTCGAGGACCGTACGCATCCCTCGCACGCGATATCCGACGGCAGTCGCCGGCGCTCCGCGCAGGCACCGGTCCTGGTGATCGGATCGCCGTTCCTGTGGTGGATGCGGGTGGCCGAGCTGCGGGCGGTGCTCGCGCCGGTCGTCGCCGCGACCGGGCCCGCCGCCAACCCCGACATAGACGCCGCCCGCCGCTTCGTACGGGGCCTGGACGCGGCCGTCGCCGATGCCGCCCGCCCCGGCCTCGGGGTGATACGCAAGGCCGGCGCCGGTTTCACCGGCACCGTCGCCCGCGTGCTGCTGCGCAGCTGCCAGACGCATGCCGCAGAGATGGAGCGGGGGGTGGCCGCCGCCGCGTCCGAGCGTGCACAGGCTGTGGATTACGGCCTGCGGATCGTCGCCCAGGAACAGGTCGGTCTCGCCTACGCGGGCTGGGACCGGCTGCTGACCCGGGTCGCGCTGCCCGCCTGGCGCATGGGCCGCTGGCCCGCACGGCTGGATGCGGGCGTGGTCTCGGCACTGACCGAGCTCTCGCGCCGCGACCGGCTCGCCGAGGGCTTCGCCTCCCGGCTGGGCGAGCGCCCCGCCTGCGATCTGCTGGAGGAGCCCGGCGCGGTGGACGAAGCGGCGTCGCTGCTGGCCGCGCGCCTGTTCCACGGCGGCCCGGCCGAGACGGGTCCCGACTGGTCGCCGGTGGACTGGCAGCACTATCCCGAAGAGGTCGTCGACCGTAAGTGGCGTACGGAAGCGGCCCGGATCCACCGCGTTCTCGACGAGCTGGGCGTGCCGCCGTCGACCGGCCGCCCCGAGGGCCCGACGCTCGCCCGGGTGATGGACCACCTGTCCGCCCGGCCGGGCGGCGAGGCGAGTGACGATCTGGCGGCCGCGATAACGGCCCGGGTGGCCCGCGAGGAGTCGGCCCGCGAGGCAGCCGCACCCGCGCCGCATCCGTCACCGGCCGGAACCTCGAGCGCCCCCATGGGCGATGCCCTGGCCTTCTGGGGCGGCAGCCCCCTCCCCCTCTTCCCGCTGCAGCCGCCGCGTACGGGCCGCGAGCTGCTGGCCGACCACGTCGTCGCGATGGTGTGCTGCGCGGCTGTCGACACGGCGGGTGCTGTGCCCGGCCTGGACTGGCTCGACGGCCCGGCGCTCCTGGTCGCCGGCGAGCGCCGCTCGGATCTGGTGGCGCCGGTGCTCAGCCTGGTGGAGGACGGCGACGCGCAGCCGCTGCGCGTCTGGCTCGGTTCGCTCGGCGTCCGTGCCGAGAAACCGGTCCGCCTGGTCTGAGCCGCCGTCCGTTCCCGCCCGGTCCGCCCTCCGCCCCACTGCCGATGACGCCGATTCACGACGAACGGTGACGGAGTGAGCGCGTTATGTGATGTGCTGGGGGCCGGCACCGACCACTCGGTGCCGGGCAGTCGCTGCGGACCCGCAGCGCAGTCACCGCACAGTTGTCCCGGGGGAGACCGAGGGAGGGCGCACCATGGGGGCGGAGCAGATCCGACGGTGGGAATCGGGCGCCCTCGCGCACGCCGTGACGGACCCGTTCGGCCAGGGACCGCTGCCCTGGCTGCGCGGCAGCGAGCAGTACTTCGGCGACACCGGTCAGGTCGTGCCCTGGTACGCCGACCCCACCCTGGCCCGCGGCGGCTCCGGCCGCCCCCGCAGCGCCGACGACGTCCGCCGCCAGATCAAGGGGTTCGCGACCCCGGGCGCCGCCGCACCGGGTGAGTCGCTCGACTTCCACATCACGGTCGACCCGCCCCAGCAGTTCTCCGTCGACATCTACCGCATCGGCCACTACGGCGGGGACGGCGCGGCCAAGATCACCACCAGCCCGCGGCTCTCCGGCATAGTTCAGCCGGCCCCGCTCACCGCCGACCGCACGGTCTCCTGCCACCACTGGTGGCTGTCGTGGCGGCTTCAGATCCCCTCGTACTGGTCGATCGGCGCGTATGTCGCCGTGCTCACCACCGTGGACGGCCATCGCTCCCACATCCCCTTCACCGTCCGCGACGACCATCCCGCGGACCTCCTGTTGCTCCTGCCCGACGTCACCTGGCAGGCGTACAACCTCTACCCGGAGGACGGCCACACCGGCGCCAGCCTGTACCACGCCTGGGACGAGGAGGGCCGTCTCCTCGGCGAGGAGGACGCCGCGATCACGGTCTCGTTCGACCGCCCGTACGCGGGAGCGGGACTGCCCCTCCATGTCGGCCACGCCTACGACTTCATCCGCTGGGCCGAGCGGTACGGCTACGACCTTGCCTATGCCGACGCGCGCGATCTGCACGCCGGCCGGGTCGACCCCGCCCGCTATCGCGGACTGGTCTTCCCCGGGCACGACGAGTACTGGTCGGCGCCCATGCGGCGCACCGCGGAGCAGGCCCGCGACCGCGGCACCTCGCTCGTCTTCCTCTCCGCCAACACCATGTACTGGCGGGTCGAGTTGGGCCCGTCCCCCTCGGGGGTGCCCGAGCGGCTGCTGACCTGCCGCAAGCGCCGTGGCCCTGGGAAACCCGCCCTGTGGCGCGAGGTGGACCGGGCGGAGCAGCAGTTGCTCGGCATCCAGTACGCGGGCCGGGTCCCCGAACCCCACCCGCTGGTGGTGCGCAACGCGACCCACTGGCTCTGGGAGGCGACCGGCGCGAACGAGGGCGACGAGCTGCCGGGCCTGGTGGCGGGCGAGGCCGACCGCTACTTCCCGCGTACCGCGCTGCCCGAGCACCAGGGCCGCATACTGCTGGCCCACTCGCCCTACCGGGACACCGAGGCGGCGACCCGCCACCAGGAGACCTCGCTGTACCGGGCTCCTTCCGGCGCCCTGGTCTTCGCGTCCGGCACGTTCGCCTGGTCCCCGGCGCTCGACCGGCCGGGCCATGTCGACGTCCGCATCCAGCGCGCGACGGCGAATCTGCTCGACCGCATCTGCAAGCGCGGATAGGCCGAAACCCACCCGGGCCACCCTGGTCGGGCCCGCCCTCCCCTCATACGGGACAATCGGACGCGTTGGACATAATCACGGGGAGGAACCGTGTCCGGATTCGTTGAAAAGCCCGAACCGCTCCAGGTGCCGGGCCTGGTGCATCTGCACACCGGCAAGGTGCGCGACCTGTACCGGAACGAGGCCGGCGACCTCGTGATGGTCGCCAGCGACCGCATCTCCGCGTACGACTGGGTGCTGCCCACCGAGATCCCCGACAAGGGGCGGGTGCTGACCCAGCTGTCGCTGTGGTGGTTCGAGCGCCTCACGGACCTGGTGCCCAACCATGTCCTGAGCACCGAGCTGCCGCAGGGCGCCCCCGCCGACTGGGCAGGCCGCACGCTGGTGTGCAAGTCCCTGCGGATGACCCCCGTCGAGTGCGTGGCCCGCGGCTATCTCACCGGCTCGGGTCTGGCCGAGTACGAGCAGACCCGGACGGTCTGCGGACTGGCGCTGCCCGAGGGGCTGAGCGACGGCTCCGAGCTGCCCGCCCCGATCTTCACCCCCGCCACCAAGGCGGCGGTCGGCGACCACGACGAGAACGTGTCGTACGAGGAAGTGGCCCATCAGGTCGGTGCCGAGACGGCGGCCCTGCTCCGCCGGACGACGCTGGCCGTCTACGGCCGGGCCCGTGACATCGCCCGTGAACGCGGCATCATCCTCGCGGACACCAAGTTCGAGTTCGGGTTCGACGGGGACGACCTCGTCCTCGCCGACGAGGTGCTGACCCCCGACTCGTCGCGCTTCTGGCCGGCCGACCAGTGGCAGCCGGGCCGCGCCCAGCCGTCGTACGACAAGCAGTTCGTGCGCGACTGGCTGACCTCCCCCGCGTCCGGCTGGGACCGCAGGAGCGAGCAGCCGCCGCCCCCGCTGCCGCAGGAGGTCGTGAGCGCGACCCGGGCCAAGTACGTGGAGGCGTACGAGCTGCTGACCGGGACGACCTGGTCGTAGACACGAAGAAGCCCCCGGCGAGATCGCCGGGGGCTTCTTTCTCTGAGCGGACGACGAGATTCGAACTCGCGACCCTCACCTTGGCAAGGTGATGCTCTACCAACTGAGCCACGTCCGCATGCGCCGTAGCGCGGAGACCACTATACCCAACCTCGGCGGCGTGCGAGACGTGCCGCCGTGTGCCGGTTCCCGGCTCCGAGTTTTCCGGCCGCCGAGGAGAGGTAGTTCCGGACGGTTCCCTGGGAGAGCGAGGCGCGCTCGGCGATCTCCGCGACGGGCGCTCCGTCGGCCGCCAGCGCCAGCACTTCGGCCTCGCGGGCGGTCAGCGGCGAGTCGCCGGCCGAGATCGCGTCGGCCGCCAACTCCGGGTCCACATAACGGTTTCCGGCGTGCACGGTACGGATGATCTCCGCGAGCCGCTGCGCACTCACGGTCTTCGGGACAAAGCCCCGCACTCCGGCTGTGAGCGCCCTTTTCAGATGGCCGGGCAGCCCATGACTGGTCACGATCATGGTCCGGCACTCCGGTAGTTCGGTCCGCAGGGATGTGGCCACCGTCACACCGTCCGCGCCGGGCATCTGCAGATCGAGCACCGCGACATCGGGCCGGTGCGCACGTGCCATGGCGAGCGCCTCAGGGCCGCTGGCGGCCTCGGCGACCACGACGAGATCGTCCTCGAGAGCGAGCAGGGCGGCGAGCGCGCCGCGGATCAGATGCTCGTCGTCGGCGAGCAGTACGCGTACGGTCACACCGCCTCCCTCATGTCCTCGACCGGCTGCGGCTGCGGCTGCGGTTCCGGCTGCGGCTCCGGTTCCGGTTCCGGCTTCAGCGGAACGCGGGCCGTCAGCCGGAAGCGCCCGCCGGCGCACGGCCCCGCCTCCAGCGCACCGTCCACCGCCGACAGGCGCTCCCGCAGCCCCGTGAGGCCCGAGCCGCCGGTGTCCGCGGGCACCTGGCCCGCCCCGTCGTTCTCGACGACCAGCACCGCGGCACCGTCCGCCGCGCTCACCGAGATCGTGCAGTGCTGCGCGTCGCCGTGACGCAGCACGTTCGTCGTCGCCTCCCGGACCACCCAGCCGAGCGCCGACTGGACCTGGACCGGCAGCCCCGCGTCGCCCGCCTCGATGGTGCACGTGATCCCGGCCGCCTCCAACACGCCCCGTGCGCCCTCCAGTTCGGCTCGCAGGTCCGCGTCGCGGTAGCCGCGCACCACCTCGCGTACCTCACGCTGCGACTCCCGGGCGATGCGCTGGACCTCGGTCATCTGGTCGACCGCCTCCGGCCGTCCGCGCCGCACCAGTTGCACGGCCAGCTCGCTCTTGAGCGCGATGACGGCGAGGTTGCGGCCCAGCACGTCGTGCAGATCCCGGCCGAAGCGCAGCCGCTCCTCCGCGACCGCGAGCCGCGCCTGTACGTCGCGGGCCTCGCGCAGCTCCCACATCACGCCGAGCACCCACAGCGAGACGCGGACCGCGAAGGCGAGCCAGCCGGTGAGGAAGCCGACGGTCACGGTGGTGACCACGACCACGTGCAGGGGCCGCCCGGTCAGCGGGAGCAGAGCGGCCAGCACGGCGAGCGTGCCCGCCTGGTGCAGGGCAATGATCCTGGGGCGCACGATCAGGCAGTGCCCGCTGAAGAACGGGACCAGCACCGTGCCCAGCAGCAGCGGAATGAATCCGGTCAGGTCGACGGTCGTGGCGAGCGCGGTGACCCCCGCGGCCAGGGCGGCCGTCGTGACCGCCGCCGGGACGACGTCCCACGGCGTGACCTCCCCCCGCCTCAGGTACGTGTCCATCGCCCGCCGGGCGAGGCGGTGGCAGAACACGCCGTTGGCGACATCGACCAGCGCGGTCGCGAGGACCAGGGCGGCCGGGCCGTCGGCTCGGACCGGACGGGTGAGCAGAAGACCGCCGACCACGAGCACGGACAACCACACGAACGAGTACACGGTGCCGCGTGTGTACAGATCCACCTTCGCCGGCCCGCTGCGGCTCCTCCAGCGCTTCATCCCTGGCCTCCGGTCGGTCAGCGCCGTGGTTCCCAGCGGAACCACCGCTGCACAGCAAACACGGAGAGCACCGTCCAGGCCAGCGCGGTGACGGCCGCGCCGGCCGGCTCCGAGCCGTCCGCCCCGCCGAGCCAGCCGGCCCGTACGAGTGTCATCACACCGGTGAGCGGGAGCAGTTCGCAGACCGAGGCGAGTCTTGCCGGCATCACCTCCAAGGGGACGAACAGTCCGGAGCCGAACATCGAGATCATGAACATCGGCAGGGTGGTGATCTGCGCGCTCTCCACGGTCCGGGTCACCGCCGACGTGAGCGCCGCCAGCGCGGCCAGCAGCACCGTCCCCAGCAGCGCGCCGGCGACGAGGAGTTCGGGCCGCTCGGGCGCCGTCACATCGAGGAAGGCGACCCCGGTCACCACCATCACCACGCACTGTGCGAGCGCGAGCCCGGCGGCGGGCAGAGCCGTTCCGGCGAGGATCTCGCGGTCCGGCACCTCACCGGTGCGCAGCCGCTTGAGCACCAGCTCCTCGCGTCGCGCCACATAGGCGGAAACGAGGTTGATGTGGACGACGAGGAGCAGAACCATCCCGATCCCGCTGGTCATCGCCGCCTCGGCGACGCTCATCCCGGCCTTGCCGAGATCCATCTGGTCCAGCGTCGACTTCGTCGCCAGGATCATCGCCGCAGGCATGAGGAGCGCCACGGAGAGTGCCGTCCGGTTCCTTGCGAGAAGGGTCAGTTCGGCCCGCCCGAGAGCGGTGAGCCGTGCCGTGGTCGCCGTCATGTCACACACCCGCCGTTTCGGTACGCGCGATGTCGAGGAACGCCTCTTCGAGGGAGGCGGAGCGGGCGTCGAGCCCTTCGAGCCGTACCGCCGACTCCTCGGCCCACCGCAGCAGTTCGCCCAGCGACTCCTGGAGCGTGTGGGTACGGATCTCGATGTGCCGTCCTCCCCCGGAGCTTCGCCCGGCGGGTACCTCCGCCTCAGCCGCCTGCAGTCCGAGCGGCAGCCGCCCGGCGGGCACCCCGAAGGGCAGCACGAACCGGATCCTGGCCGGCCGTGTCGCCGTGACCTCGGCGGGGGTGCCCGTCGTCACGATCCGCCCCCGGTGCATGATCGCCAGCCGGTCGGCGAGCAACTCGGCCTCCTCCAGATAGTGCGTGGTCAGCAGCACGGTCGTACCGGCCTGCCGCAGTGCCCGGACCAGCTCCCAGGTGTCGCGGCGTCCCTCCGCGTCCAGGCCGGTGGTGGGCTCGTCGAGGAAGAGCACCTCTGGCCGCCCGAGCAGCGCCAGCGCCAGGTCGAGACGTCTGCGCTCGCCGCCGGACAGCTGCTTCACCCGCACTCGGGCCCGCTCGCCGAGCCCCACCAGGGCCAGCGCCTCCGTGACCGGCCGCGCCCCGGTGGTGCACGCCGCCCACATGCGAGTGGTCTCGGCGACGGTCAGTTCGGAGGGAAAGCCACCCTCCTGGAGCATCACGCCGGTCCTCGAGCGTACGGAGGCACGCTCGCGGTACGGGTCGTGGCCGAGGACCTGTACCGATCCGCCGCCGGGGGCGGCAAGGCCCTCGAGCAGTTCGACCGTGGAGGTCTTGCCCGCACCGTTGGTCCCCAGCAGGGCGAAGATCTCGCCGCGGGCGACGTGGAAGGAGATCCCGCTGACGGCCTCGAAGCCTCCGGCGTAGGTGCGCCGGAGGCCGTCCGCCTCGATCACGTACTCGTCGTCGGTCATGACTCAAGATTCGGACCGGCCGAAGGCGTGGGGCAGTGCGCGCTGTCATCGCTGCGCATGACAAATGTCATCGGTGGCGGATGCCCGGGCGGGGAAACGAAGAAGCCCCCGGCGAGATCGCCGGGGGCTTCTTTCTCTGAGCGGACGACGAGATTCGAACTCGCGACCCTCACCTTGGCAAGGTGATGCTCTACCAACTGAGCCACGTCCGCATTGCTGCCGCTCAGCTCTCACCGGGCGGTGCGTCCACCACTGTACCTGATCCACCGGAGCGGCCGGTAAAGCGATGAGAGCGGGTGACAGGAATTGCACACTGCGCCTTCCCCCTGGAAGGGGGATGTTCTACTACTGAACTACACCCGCACGCTGCGTGGAGCGGGCCTTTCGGCCTTGCCCCTCGGCGTGGTCCAGACTCTAGCCGACCAGCAGGGGTGCAGCGCAACTCGGTTCGCCGCGGGGTGCCCGGCGGCCGCTCAACTGGCTTCGCGGAACGCCTCGTAGACCCGCTTGGGGATCCGGCCGCGGGCCGGTACGTCCATCTTGTTGGACTGCGCCCAGGCGCGCACCGCCGCGGGATCGGGCTCGAGGGCGGTGTGCTTGTAGGTGAGGGGCGACCTGCCGCGCTTGCCGGTGATCGTCCGCTTGCGGCCGGCCGCCATGTACGGCGCCAGGGCCTTGCGCAGTTTCTTTGCATTGGAGGGATTGAGGTCGATCTCGTACGACTTCCCGTCCAGGGCGAACCGCACCGTTTCCGCCGCTTCTCCGCCGTCGATGTCGTCGGAGAGTGTGACCACTACTCGCTGAGCCACGGATATCGGTCCTTTCCCTGCGGTATCACCGGTTCTGACGTGCGGCGATACCGGCTTTCGGCTGGTGAGGGGCATTGCTGCTTTCCTCTGTATTCCTTTGTACAGCGATGAGTGGCGCAATGTGAAGACCTGGCAATTAGCTGCGCGTGTCCGCCGCAAAGATCTCCGGGATTCTTTCTTCGGATTTCCCCGTGCGTTCTCTTGATATCTACTCGCGTAGATTTTCCGGCCGGGTACGCTGAGGGAACCGCCCTCGCAACACACCACCGGGAGTGCCCGTGGCTCGCGTCGTAGTCGACGTCATGCTCAAGCCGGAGATCCTCGACCCTCAGGGACAGGCGGTGCAGCGTGCACTGCCTCGTCTGGGGTTCGCCGGGATCGCGGATGTCCGTCAGGGGAAGCGCTTCGAGCTGGAGGTGGAGGGGCCGGTCGACGATGCCGCCCTCGCCCGCATCCATGAGATGGCCGAAACGTTCCTCGCCAACACCGTCATCGAGGACTTCGTCGTGAAGGTGGAGTCGTGACCTCTCGTATCGGAGTCGTCACCTTCCCCGGCACGCTCGACGACCACGATTCGCTGCGTGCCGTGCGGCTGGCGGGTGCCGAGCCGGTTTCGCTGTGGCACCGCGACAAGGACCTGAAGCAGGTCGACGCGGTCGTGCTCGCCGGCGGCTTCTCGTACGGCGACTATCTGCGCGCCGGAGCGATCTCGCGTTTCTCGCCGGTGATGGAGACGATCATCGAGCAGGCCAGGGCCGGTATGCCCGTGCTCGGTATCTGCAACGGCTTCCAGATCCTCACCGAGGCGCATCTGCTGCCGGGCGCCATGCTGCGCAACAACCATCTGCACTTCATCTGCCGCGATCAGAAGCTGCGGGTGGAGAACGCGGACACCGCCTGGACCGTCGACTACGAGGCGGGCCAGGAGATCTCCGTACCGCTGAAGAACATGGACGGACGGTACGTCGCCGACGAGCGTGTGCTCGACGAGCTGGAGGCCGAGGGACGGGTGGCGTTCCGCTACGTCGCCCCCGGCAACGCCGCTGACGGATACGGAAACCCGAACGGGTCGCTGCGTGACATCGCGGGCATCACCAATGCCGCGGGCAATGTGGTCGGCCTGATGCCGCACCCCGAGCACGCCGTGGACCCGTTGACCGGTACGGGCCGCACCGACGGGCTCGGCTTTTTCACTTCGATCCTCAAGAAGCTGGTCAACGCATGAGCCTGGATACGGTCAAGCACGCGGCCGAGACCCCGGACGTCGAACAGCCCTGGAAGGAACTCGGCCTCAAGCAGGACGAGTACGAGCGCATCCGCGAGATCCTGGGCCGCCGCCCCACCGGCGCCGAGCTCGCCATGTACAGCGTCATGTGGTCGGAGCACTGCTCGTACAAGTCGAGCAAGGTGCACCTGAAGCAGTTCGGCGACAAGGCTCCCGAGAACGACGCGCTGCTCGTGGGCATCGGTGAGAACGCGGGCGTGGTGGACGTCGGCCAGGGGTACGCGGTGACCTTCAAGGTCGAGTCGCACAACCACCCGTCGTACATCGAGCCCTACCAGGGCGCGGCCACCGGCGTCGGCGGCATCGTGCGCGACATCCTCGCCATGGGCGCCCGCCCGGTCGCCGTCGTCGACCCGCTGCGGTTCGGCGCGGCCGACCACCCCGACACCAAGCGAGTGCTGCCCGGTGTCGTCGCGGGCATCGGCGGCTACGGCAACTGCCTGGGTCTGCCGAACATCGGCGGCGAGGTCGTCTTCGACCCGTGCTACCAGGGCAACCCGCTGGTCAACGCCGGCTGCATCGGTGTGATGAAACACGAGGACATCCACCTCGCGAAGGCATCCGGACCCGGCAACAAGGTCATCCTGTACGGCGCCCGCACCGGCGGCGACGGCATCGGCGGCGTGTCCGTCCTCGCCTCGGAGACCTTCGAGTCGACCGGTCCCGCCAAGCGTCCGGCCGTCCAGGTCGGCGACCCGTTCCAGGAGAAGCTCCTGATCGAGTGCACCCTTGAGATCTTCAAGGAGAAGCTCGTCGCCGGCATCCAGGACCTCGGCGGCGCGGGTCTGTCCTGCGCCACCTCCGAGCTGGCGAGCGCCGGCTCCGGCGGTATGCGGGTCGAGCTGGACACCGTGCCGCTGCGCGACGCGACGCTCTCGCCGGAGGAGATCCTCATGAGCGAGTCGCAGGAGCGTATGTGCGCGATCGTCGAGCCGCAGCACGTCGAGCGTTTCCTGGAGATCTGCGAGAAGTGGGACGTCATCGCCACCGTCATCGGTGAGGTGACCGACGGCGAGCGACTGGAGATCTTCTGGCACGGCGAGCAGATCGTCGACGTGCTGCCGGGGACCGTCGCCCACGAGGGCCCTGTCTACCACCGCCCGTACGCCCGCCCGGAGTGGCAGGACGCGCTGCAGGCCGACGACGCGGGCAAGCTGCCGCGGCCGCAGAGCGCCCAGGAGCTGCGTGAGCAGATCCTGAAGCTGGTGGCGTCGCCGAACCAGGCGTCGAAGGCGTGGATCACGGACCAGTACGACCGCTTCGTGCAGGGCAACACCGTGCTGGCGCAGCCCGAGGACGCGGGCATGGTCCGGATCGACGAGAAGACGAACCTCGGCGTGGCCATGGCCACCGACGGCAACGGCCGGTACGCGAAGCTCGATCCGTACACCGGCGCGCAGCTCGCGCTGGCGGAGGCGTACCGCAATGTGGCCGCCTCCGGTGCGAAGCCGCTGGCGGTCTCGGACTGCCTGAACTTCGGCTCGCCCGAGGACCCGGCCGTCATGTGGCAGTTCGCCGAGGCCACTCGTGGTCTGGCGGACGCCTGCCTGCAGCTGGGCACCCCGGTGACCGGCGGCAATGTCTCGCTCTACAACCAGACCGGTGAGACGGCGATCCACCCGACGCCGGTCGTGGCCGTGCTCGGTGTGATCGACGACGTCACCCGCCGTACGCCGATCGCGTTCGCCGGAGAGGGGCAGCTGCTCTACCTGCTGGGCGACACCCGCGAGGAGTTCGGCGGCTCGGCCTGGTCCCAGGTCGTCCACGACCACCTCGGCGGACTGCCCCCGCAGGTCGACCTCGACCGCGAGAGGCTGCTGGCCGAGATCCTGATCTCGGCATCCCGCGACGGCATGATCGACGCGGCGCACGACCTGTCCGACGGCGGTCTGATCCAGGCGGTCACCGAGTCCTGCCTGCGCGGCGGCAACGGCGCGCGGCTGATCGTGCCGGACGGTCTGGACGCGTTCACCTTCCTGCTGAGCGAGTCGGCCGGCCGTGCCGTCGTCTCCGTCCCGCGCAGCGAGGAGCTCCGCTTCACCGACATGTGCGGCGCGCGCGGACTGCCCGCCACCCGTATCGGTGTCGTCGACGGCGACGAGGTGGAGGTCCAGGGCGAGTTCAGCATCCCGCTGAGCGAGCTGCGCACCGCGCACGAGGAGACCATCCCCGGTCTGCTCGTCTGACCCGCCTGCTGGTTGAGCGCACGGCCCTGCCCGGTCACGGGTGGGGCCGTCCTCGTCCGGCGGCTTCGCCGGCCAGGACCGGATCACAGGGAGCACCGGACCGGCCGACAGCCGCCGGCGTTGTCGTACCGATCCCCTACTGTCGGCCGTATGCCTCCGGCCAGGAAACGCCTCCGCAGCTACGACCACGACACGATCCGCGCCGCCGTGCTCGCCCAGTTCGGGCATGTCCGGCAGGCGGTGGAGTCGCTCACCCCCGAGCAGCTGGCGCTGCCCACGCGCCTCGGGGACTGGACCGTGCGCGAGCTGAGTGCGCACATCGCCATGACGTCCGGCCTGATCGCCCGCTACGTCACGCTGCCGGAGCCCGAGAGGGCCGACGTCGCCCTGCTGGACTGGCCGTTCGCGACGGTCACCGCTGCCGGACAGGTCGACGAGGACACCCGGGCCTTCGCGGCGGACCAGGAGCCCGCCGAGCTCTTCGCCCGTGTCGCCGCACGGATCGGGGAACTGCTGCCGGCCGTTCCCGCCGACCGGCTCGTGCCCATGCGGTTCGGGGGCATGCGGCTCGGGGACTTCCTGGTCACCCGGACCGTGGAGCTGATCGTCCACACCGACGACCTGAACGCGGCGACCGGGCTGGAGATCCCGTACGACCGCAAGGCGCTCGCGGCCTGCACGCGCCTGCTGGCGGACGCCCTCGCGGTCAAGGCACCGGGGGCGTCCACGGAGGTGCGGATCCCGCCGTTCGCCGTGGTCCAGTGCATCGAAGGGCCCAGGCACACCCGGGGCACCCCGCCCAATGTCGTCGAGACGGATCCGCTGACCTGGATCCGCCTGGCCACCGGACGTACGGGATGGCGGGAGGCGGTCGACGCGGCGCGGGTCAGCGCGAGCGGTGAGCGGGCCGATCTCGGGAGGCTGCTGCCGATCCTGGGCTGAGGGCCCGGTGAGGCCCGGTGCGCCGGTGCACCGGGGGGAACCGCCGCCGCACCCGCCCCGTCCCAGCTGTATGCGTAGCCAGCTGAGCATCCCCGCCACCATCCTGGCCCTCTTCGCGCTCGCCGCCTGCGGCACACAGACGGACTCCGGCGACGGCAGCGGAAGCGGCACGGTCACGACCGATCTGCCCGTCACGGGCGTGCACTGGTCCGTCGAGAGCGTCACCGTCGACGGCAAGAAGACCGCGGCGCCCGCCGGGGCGCATGTCGAGATCACCGACAAGGGCCGCGCCCAGGGCAACTACGGCTGCAACCACTTCGGCGCCGACGTGAAGATCGACGGCGACACGATCACCGTGAGCCCGGCCGAGATGACCGAGATGAGCTGCGGGAAGAAGATCCAGAGCTTCGAGGAGGCTCTGAGCGCCGCCCTCTCCGGCAAGCTCAAGGCGAAGCTCGCCGACGGCGGGCTCACCCTCACCACCGAGAAGGGCGACGCGATCGCGCTGACCGAGGAGAAGCCGGCCGCGCTGGTGGGCACCAAGTGGTCCGTGACCTCTCTGCTGTCCGGCGACACTGCCCGGTCCCTTCCCGCCGGCACCGAGAACAAGGCGCATCTGACCTTCGCCAAGGACGGCACCGTGGGCGGCAGCCTCGGCTGCAACCGCTTCAGCAGCACCGCGGAGATCTCCGGGGACACGATCACGTTCGGCAGGATCGCCGCCACCCGCAAGCTCTGCCCCGGGCCGGAGATGACGGTCGAGCGTGAGCTGATGGAGGTGCTGAGCGGGAAGGTGACGTACGACCTGAGTCATCGCTCCCTCTCACTGACCGCGGCCGACGGCAAGGGCCTGGCCGCCACGGCCACCACCGCCGCACCGGCCGGGAAGTCCGGCTGACCGGACGCGTGACTGCATGCTGACCGGACGCCCGATCGGACCGTCCGACCCGTCGGCCGGCCCTCCGCACAGTGATGTGCGGCACGCCCCGGCACCTGGGGTACCCGTCGGTAGGTCCCTCCGAAGGCTTCATTCTGCGGCTTTTGTGTGAAGCTCCGAGCGGTGCCGTCCACCTCCCCAATTCGGACCGGTGGTCGATCTCGCCTACACTCGGTGCCGTGCCACGTGGTGACGGACGACTCAACCACGACCTGCTCCCCGGTGAGAAGGGCCCCCAGGACGCTTGCGGCGTCTTCGGTGTCTGGGCTCCGGGTGAAGAGGTCGCGAAGCTCACTTACTTCGGGCTCTACGCCCTCCAACATCGAGGCCAGGAATCCGCGGGTATCGCGGTGAGCAACGGCTCCCAGATCCTCGTCTTCAAGGACATGGGGCTGGTTTCCCAGGTCTTCGACGAAACCTCTCTCGGCTCCCTCCAAGGTCATATCGCGGTCGGTCACGCCCGCTACTCGACCACGGGCGCCTCCGTGTGGGAGAACGCGCAGCCGACCTTCCGGGCCACCGCCCACGGCTCCATCGCGCTCGGCCACAACGGCAACCTGGTCAACACTGCCCAGCTCGCCAAGATGGTCGCCGAGCTCCCCAAGGAGAACGGCCGCGCCACCCAGGTCGCGGCGACCAACGACACGGATCTCGTCACCGCGCTGCTCGCGGGCCAGGTCGACGACGACGGCAAGCCCCTCACCATCGAGGAAGCCGCCGCCAAGGTCCTGCCCGAGGTACGGGGCGCGTTCTCGCTCGTCTTCATGGACGAGGGCACCCTGTACGCGGCACGTGACCCGCAGGGCATCCGCCCGCTGGTGCTCGGCCGTCTCGAGCGCGGCTGGGTCGTGGCGAGCGAGTCCGCCGCCCTCGACATCTGCGGCGCCAGCTTTGTCCGGGAGATCGAGCTCGGCGAGCTCATCGCCATCGACGAGAACGGCATCCGCAGCTCCCGCTTCGCGGAAGCGAAGCCCAAGGGCTGTGTGTTCGAGTACGTCTATCTCGCGCGTCCCGACACCGACATCGCCGGCCGGAACGTGTATCTCTCCCGTGTGGAGATGGGCCGCAGGCTCGCCAAGGAAGCCCCTGTCGAGGCCGACCTGGTGATAGCGACGCCGGAGTCCGGCACTCCCGCGGCCATCGGCTACGCAGAGGCCAGCGGTATCCCGTACGGCTCCGGCCTGGTGAAGAACGCCTACGTGGGCCGTACCTTCATCCAGCCGTCCCAGACCATCCGCCAGCTGGGCATCCGCCTGAAGCTGAACCCCCTCAAGGAAGTCATCCGGGGCAAGCGTCTGGTCGTCGTGGACGACTCGATCGTCCGCGGCAACACCCAGCGCGCCCTGGTCAAGATGCTCCGCGAGGCCGGCGCCGCCGAGGTCCACATCCGGATCTCGTCCCCGCCGGTGAAGTGGCCCTGCTTCTTCGGCATCGACTTCGCGACCCGTGCGGAACTGATCGCCAACGGCATGACGATCGAGGAGATCGGTACCTCGCTGGGCGCCGACTCCCTCTCGTACATCTCCATCGACGGCATGATCGAGGCGACCACCATCGCCAAGCCGAACCTGTGCCGCGCCTGCTTCGACGGCGAGTACCCGATGGAGCTGCCGGACCCCGAGCTGCTCGGCAAGCAGCTTCTGGAGACCGAGCTGGCGGGCGGCGCGGACGCCGCCGACGCGCTCCGTCGTCCGTAAACCCCTGCAGTACGACACGAAAGTTCTCCAGCATGTCTGCTGAATCTTCCGAGCGTGCTCCGCACGCGGGCACCGGCGCCAGCTACGCAGCCGCGGGCGTCGACATCGAAGCGGGTGACCGCGCCGTCGAGCTCATGAAGGAATGGGTGAAGAAGACGCAGCGCCCCGAGGTCCTCGGCGGCCTCGGCGGTTTCGCGGGTCTCTTCGACGCCTCGGCCCTCAAGCGCTTCGCGCGCCCGCTGCTCGCCTCCGCCACCGACGGCGTCGGCACGAAGGTCGACATCGCCCGCCAGATGGGCGTGTACGACAGCATCGGCCACGACCTGGTCGCCATGGTCATGGACGACATCGTCGTCTGCGGCGCCGAGCCGCTGTTCATGACCGACTACATCTGCGTCGGCAAGCTGCATCCCGAGCGTGTCGCCGCCATCGTCAAGGGCATCGCCGAAGGCTGTGTGCTGGCGGGCTGCTCCCTGATCGGCGGGGAGACCGCCGAGCACCCCGGTCTGCTGGGCCCGGACGACTTCGATGTCGCCGGCGCGGGCACGGGTGCGGTGGAGGCGGACCGGCTGCTGGGCCCGGATCGTATCCGTTCGGGTGACGCGGTCATCGCGATGGCGTCGTCCGGCCTTCACTCCAACGGGTACTCGCTGGTCCGGCATGTGCTGTTCGACCGCGCCGGCATGAGCCTGGACGCGCAGGTCGAGGAGCTCGGCCGCACGCTGGGCGAGGAGCTGCTGGAACCCACCAAGATCTACTCGCTGGACTGCCTGGCGCTCACCCGCACCACCGAGGTCCACGCGTTCAGCCACATCACCGGCGGCGGGCTCGCCAACAACCTGGCCCGCGTCGTCCCGGACTCGCTGCACGCGGTGGTCGACCGTGGCACGTGGACCCCGGGCGCGGTGTTCGATCTCGTCGGCACGGCCGGCCAGGTCGACCGTCTCGAGCTGGAGAAGACCCTGAACATGGGCGTGGGCATGATCGCCGTGGTCCCCGAGGGGTCCGTCGACGTGGCCCTGGCCACGCTCGCCGACCGTGGCGTGGATGCGTGGGTCGCCGGTGAGATCAGTGAGCGCGGTGACCGCACCACGGGCGCCGAGCTCGTTGGCGACTACGCAAACTGACAGCACAGAACCCGGTCCGGGGCAGGGCCCCGGACCGGGTCGGTGGTGACTACGTCAAGCGCCGCGACGCTGTGACGACGGACCGGACTCGTCGTCCTCGTCCTCGTCGTCGTTGTACAGGTCGGCGTACCGCGCGTACGGGTCGTCTTCCTCGTCGTCGTCCTCGAACGGCTCGCCATTCGGCGGCTGGCTCGTAATCGGACTCGAAGTCGAAGCGCCCAGCTCGTTGGCCAGACGCGACAGGTCAGTCCCGCCGCTGTTGTACTTCAGCTGGCGGGCGACCTTTGTCTGCTTGGCCTTGGCCCGGCCGCGCCCCATGGCTCGACCCCCTCGGTGACGGGGCTCGACGGCCCCAGAGTCTTGACACGCGTTCATGATTCGGAACGGGCTCTCCGTGAAGAGCTCGGTCCGTAGGGCTTCAACGGTACCTGCTTCCGCGGCCATACGGTACGCCGCCCGCATCACGTGCCACTTCGCAGAACCCTCGAGGAGCCCTGTCCTCGCTGGTCAACTGCGATTTTAACCTCTTCCTGGCGGCCGACCCGCCGACCGGTGGTGAGTCTTGTCTCCCCCGGGCGGCGGGCCGGCCCCTGCGCAGGTCAGCGCCTGCCTGCCTCCGCCATGCGCTGCTCGGCGATCCGGTCGGCCGCGGCGGCCGGCGGAATGCCGTCTTCCTTTGCACGTGCGAATATCGCCAGCGTGGTATCGAAGATCTTGGCCGCCTTCGCCTTGCACCGGTCGAAGTCGAACCCATGCAGCTCGTCGGCCACCTGGATCACGCCGCCGGCGTTCACCACGTAGTCGGGGGCGTAGAGGATTCCGCGGTCCGCGATGTCCTTCTCGACACCCGGGTGCGCGAGCTGGTTGTTGGCCGCGCCGCACACCACCGCCGCCGTGAGGACGGGGACGGTCGCATCGTTGAGGGCGCCGCCCAGTGCGCACGGCGCGTAGACGTCCAGGCCCTCGGTGCGGATCAGGGTGGCGGTGTCCGCGACGGCCGTGACCTGCGGGTGCTTGTCACGGATCCGGCGCACGGACTCCTCGCGCACGTCGGTGATCACGACCTCGGCGCCGTCGTCCAGCAGGTGCTCGACCAAGTGGTGGCCGACCTTGCCGACACCCGCGATGCCGACCTTGCGGCCCTGAAGCGTGGGGCTGCCCCACAGGTGCTGGGTCGAGGCCCGCATGCCCTGGAAGACGCCGTACGCGGTGAGCACGGACGAGTCGCCCGCGCCGCCGTTCTCGGGGGAGCGGCCGGTCGCCCAGCGGGTCTCACGGGCCACGACGTCCATGTCGGCCACATAGGTGCCGACGTCGCAGGCGGTCACATAGCGGCCCCCGAGAGAGTCCACGAAACGGCCGTAGGCCAGCAGCAGCTCCTCGGTCTTGATCCGCTCGGGGTCACCGATGATCACGGCCTTGCCGCCGCCGTGGTCGAGTCCGGCCAGAGCGTTCTTGTACGACATGCCCCGGGAGAGGTTCAGCGCGTCGGAGACGGCCTCTTCCTCGGACGCGTACGGGTAGAAGCGGGTGCCGCCGAGGGCGGGGCCCAGGGCGGTCGAGTGGAGTGCGATGACGGCCTTCAGGCCACTGGCGCGGTCCTGGCACAGCACGACTTGCTCGTGGCCGCCCTGGTCCGATCGGAACAGGGTGTGCAGGACGCCGTCGGTCACATCGGTCACGGTGGTGACTCCCAAGTACGAAGCGGCGGACAGAGGTCTTCCCCGGGGTGTCCCCATCGCTTGTGGCAGGGGAAAATCCAAGGAAGCCCAGTTGGGCAAGAGAGTAAGTCCTACGCGTGCGTAGATCCGACGCAGTGCCGAGGATCACCCTCTCCCGGAGTACGGCCGTGGAAGGATTTGCGGGATGCCAGCGCTGTCCTCGGTTCTTGTCCCTTACGCGGCTTATCTGCGGATCTATGAGCCGCTTGCGGCGTTTCCCGAGCCCGAACGGACCCACTGGGCACGTTACGCCCGCCGGGACGCCACCCCCACCGCCCAGGACGAACTGCGCCGCTCGCTCGCCGACTTGCTGCCCACCCCGCCGGTTCCGGTGCCCGTCCACGAGAGCGCAGACGCGTTCGTGACCCGGGTGGACGGGGTGCTGTGCGTCTGCCCGTGGCGGACCAGGCTGCGCGGCTGGCTGGCGCTCGAGGAGCTGACCCGCCGGCTGCCCGCCATGCTGCTGGACGCGGCCTTGCCGCCGGTGGTCCGGGGCCAGGCGGCCGCGGACTACGAGCAGTGGCGCGAGGAGAACCCCGACGCCCGGCCCTGGATCCGCACGGCGGTGTGGCAGGTGCCGGTGGGCTGGTTCGTGCTCTTCGCCGACGAGGAGCGTGAGTACGAGGCGGCCCAGGAGGTCCCGGTGCTGCGCTACCGCACCCCGATGGTGGAGGCCCGCCGGCGGATGGCCCGGGCGCTGAAGACGCTGCGGGAGACGATCGACGAGGGGCCGCTGACCGAGGCGCTGGTGGATGTGGGTCGGTGGCTGGAGGAGTTCCATCCGCGCTCACTGGTGGAGCTGGACTACGGCGGGCTGGTTCACGCCCTGCCGGGGGAGCAGCTTGCCGACGACCGTTCGGCGGCGGACGTGGCGGACGGCATCGCGGCCCTGCGGGCCGGTGACAGTGAGGGTGCGTCGGCCGCGTACGGGCGGCTGACGGATCGCTGGCGGTCCGTCAGGGACCGTCAGTTCGCGAACTGAAGTGCGGACCGACGGAGTGTGCGCCGCGTCACAGCTTCCTCGCGCGAGGAGGTAGGTGCCGATCCGGGCCTATGGGTCCAAGCGTGACGGACGGCACTAACCGCGCCCTTGCGCCCATCGCCCACCCTCGTGTCAAAATAGGACAAGGAGTCCGGGGAAGGCTCCCTCTGTCCAACTAAGGGCGGAATACTCAGCATTGCACTCTATGGGGGGTCCTGCGGACTCCTGATCGCTCTATAACTGATCGTCACTGTGGGGTGACTGTCCGTTATGGCACGGTCCATCGGGCTTCCGCCACTGATGAGCACCTGAGAGGGCAATTCCATCGGTTTGGCCGACGTGGCT
Organism: Streptomyces sp. NBC_00390; assembly: GCF_036057275.1. NCBI lineage: Bacteria > Bacillati > Actinomycetota > Actinomycetes > Kitasatosporales > Streptomycetaceae > Streptomyces > Streptomyces sp. NBC_00390. The sequence goes on from NZ_CP107945.1 coordinate 4,397,392, forward strand.
GGACAGATGGTGTAGTTGTAGTGCCGAGGACAAGCCGTTCGTCCTATAACCGACTCGACCCGCGTCCGCCATATCGGGCAACGCGGGTCAAGGTGCAGAATTTAGAGGAATGAACCGAGAAGCTTCGGTTCTCCCGAGGAGGCCGCTCATGACCGCTCGCACCCCTGATGCCGAGCCGCTGCTGACCCCGGCTGAGGTTGCCACGATGTTCCGCGTGGACCCGAAGACGGTCACGCGCTGGGCCAAGGCAGGCAAGCTCACGTCCATCCGCACGCTCGGTGGGCATCGCCGGTACCGCGAGGCTGAGGTCCGCGCACTGCTCGCGGGTATCCCGCAGCAGCGCAGCGAGGCCTGAACACCCCGCTGATCGGGCATTTTCGGGACCCCCATCCCGGACAAGCCCACCTAATAGCTCCATAGGCGCGTGTCTGCCCCAACAGACCTTCGTCTTTGATCGCGCTGGACTCCGCCGGGTCCAGCGCGATTTTTTTGTGCCCCGGGACGGGGAGGAAAGCGGTGCCCGACCGGCCGTCGGCGGGGGTGCCGGTGGGGCTCGAGGGGCTGGTGGGGCGCACTCGACAGGCGGTGCAATGGCACATATTAAATTGGCCCGTTGTAGGGAGGGGGTAAGTTCACCCGTTTCGAAAACCCCTTCAGTGACTCCCGTCACGGTGCCCGACTCTTGCCAAAGCCGGGTACGGCCCGGAAAAAGCGGCTTCCGAACGGGTGTTGGTCACCCCTCCGCGGGGCTCTCGTCCTCGGTGGCCGGCTCCTGATCGGGCCGCTCCAGGGCCAGGCGCATGAGCCGATGGCAGATGGGACAGCTGCGCGTCAGATGGCGATAGCCGGACGCGGCAGCCAGATGGGCGCGCAACAGCGCTCGGGTTTCGTACCGCCTCGCCGTGGACGCCGCCATGCACGTCACCTCCGGGTGTGTGCCGTCCTCTAGTGACTGGGTACCGGTGGCAGGTGACGCCGTCAAGACGGCCGGGGCGCGGCCTTGGGGCACGGGAACGACGAAGGCCCGCGTCGTGATGACGCGGGCCTTCGTACCCAGTGCGGTCCTGACGGGATTTGAACCCGCGGCCTCCACCTTGACAGGGTGGCGAGCACTCCAAACTGCTCCACAGGACCAGGTTTCGCAGCCGGACTCTGCGTTGGCTGCGAGAGAGACTGTACAGCAGGTCAGCGGGTCTGGTCGAACTCATACGTGGTGACGCTCGTTTTACGGTGCCGCCGCGTCGATCGCCTTCACGATCCGCTTGTCGGAGACGGGGTGCGCGGTGCCCAGCGCGTGGGCGAAGTAGCTCACGCGCAGCTCCTCGATCATCCAGCGGATGTCCAGGACCTCCTGCGGCACAGGGCGTCCCTGCGGCATCTGCTCCAGCAGCCACGCGTACTCGTCCTGCATCTCGTGGACCTTCTCCATGCGCGTGGTGTCCCGCTGCACGGCCGTCGGCATCTGCTGCAGGCGGCGGTCCACGGCGACCAGGTAGCGCATCAGGTCCGGCAGACGGCGCAGGCCCGTACGCGTGACGAAGCCGGCCGGCATGAGGGCCGCCAGCTGCTCGCGTACGTCCTGGACGTTGTTGACCAGGACCAGGCTGTTCGTGGCCTTGAGACGGCGCTCACAGGCCTGCCAGGCCGCCAGGATCTGCTGGACCCGGTCGACGGTGCGCACGGTCAGGTCGACAAGGTCGGCACGGACCTTGTCGTACAGCTTCCGGAAGGACTCCTCGTCCCAGACCGGCCCGCCGTGGTCCGCGATCAGCCGGTCCGCCGCCGCCGTGGCGCAGTCCTCGAACAGCGCCTGGATGGAGCCGTGCGGATTACGGGAGAGCGCCAGTTTCTGCTGGTTGGTCAGCTTGTCCGAGGCGAACTTCGCCGGGTTCACCGGAATGTTGAGCATGATCAGCCGACGCGTGCCCTGCCACATGGCCTGTGTCTGCTCGGCCTCGGTGTCGAAGAGCCGTACGGCGACGGACTCGCCCTGGTCGACCAGGGCCGGGTACGCCTTGACCGGCTGGCCCGCCCGGCGGGTCTCGAAGACCTTCGTCAGCGTGCCGACCGTCCAGTCCGTGAGGCCCGAGCGCTCCAGGGACTGCCCCGAGGGGCCGGACGCGGCGGCCGCCGCGGCCTTGGACAGGGCCTGGCGCGCCTTGGGCTTCAGCTGGAGCTTCAGCGCCTCGAGGTTCTTGTCCTCGGCGAGATTCCTGCGGCGCTCGTCGACGATCCTGAACGTGATCTTGAGGTGGTCGGGCACCTTGGACAGGTCGAAGTCGCCGGCCGTGACCGGCACGCCCACCATGCGCTGCAGCTCGCGCGCCAGCGTCGCGGGAAGGGGCTCCTGCGGAGGCTGTGCCTGACTGCGCCCCTCCGGGGACGCCGCCCGCTCCAGGAACGCCTTCGCGTAGTTCGGCGCCGGTACGTAATGGCGGCGGATCGGCTTCGGCAGGGAGCGGATCAGCTCGATGACCACGTCCTCGCGCAGGCCCGGAATCTGCCAGTCGAAGCCCTCGTCCGTCACTTGGTTCAGCACCTGGAGGGGGATGTGCACGGTGACGCCGTCGGCGTCCGCGCCCGGCTCGAACTGGTACGTCACCCGGAACTTCAGCGGGCCCTGCCGCCACGAGTCCGGATAGTCGTCCTTGGTGACCGACCCGGCCTTCTCGTTGATGAGCATCTCGCGCTCGAAGTCGAGCAGTTCGGGCTGCTCACGGCGCTTGTGTTTCCACCAGGAGTCGAAGTGGGCGCCGGACACGACATGTTCGGGCACCCGCTGGTCGTAGAAGTCGAAGAGCGTCTCGTCGTCCACGAGGATGTCGCGGCGTCGGGCGCGGTGCTCCAGCTCCTCGACCTCGGTGAGGAGTTTGCGGTTGTCCGCGAAGAACTTGTGGTGCGTGCGCCAGTCGCCCTCGACGAGCGCGTTGCGGATGAACAGCTCGCGGCTCGTCTCCGGGTCGATCCGGCCGTAGTTCACCTTGCGCTGGGCGATGATCGGGACGCCGTACAGCGTGACCTTCTCGTAGGCCATCACCGCCGCCTGGTCCTTCTCCCAGTGAGGCTCGCTGTACGTGCGCTTGAGCAGGTGCCCGGCGAGCGGCTCGATCCACTCGGGCTCGATCCTGGCGTTGACCCGGGCCCAGAGGCGGGACGTCTCGACGAGCTCGGCCGACATGACGAAGCGGGGCGGCTTCTTGAACAGCGCCGAGCCTGGGAAGACGGCGAACTTCGCGTTGCGGGCGCCCAGGTACTCGTTCTTCGCGCCCTCCTTGATGTCCTTCATCCCGACGTGGGAGAGGAGGCCGGCGAGCAGCGAGATGTGGACGTGCTGCTCGGGCGCGTCGTCCTCGTTGAGGTGGATGCCCATCTGCTTGGCGACCGTACGCAGCTGCGAGTAGATGTCCTGCCATTCGCGGATGCGCAGGAAGTTCAGGTACTCCTGCTTGCACATCCGGCGGAAGCTGGACGAGCCGCGCTCCTTCTGCTGCTCGCGGACGTACCGCCAGAGGTTGAGGAAGGCGAGGAAGTCGCTCGTCTCGTCCTTGAACCGGGCATGCATCTGGTCGGCCTGCGCCTGTTTGTCGGCGGGGCGCTCGCGCGGGTCCTGGATGGACAGCGCGGCCGCGATCACCATGACCTCGCGGACGCAGCCGTTCTTGTCCGCCTCGACGACCATGCGGGCCAGTCGCGGGTCCACCGGCAGCTGGGAGAGCTTGCGGCCGAGCTGCGTGAGCTGCTTGCGCGGGTCCTTCTGGGCGGGGTCGAACGCGCCCAGTTCCTGCAGGAGCTGGACTCCGTCGCGGATGTTGCGGTGATCCGGCGGGTCGATGAAGGGGAACTTCTCGATGTCGCCGAGGCCCGCCGCGGTCATCTGCAGGATGACGGACGCCAGGTTCGTGCGCAGGATCTCCGCGTCCGTGAACTCGGGGCGGGCGTTGAAGTCGTCCTCGGAGTAGAGGCGGATGCAGATGCCGTCGGACGTACGGCCGCAGCGGCCCTTGCGCTGGTTGGCGCTGGCCTGGCTGACCGGCTCGATGGGCAGGCGCTGGACCTTGGTGCGGTGGCTGTAGCGCGAGATACGGGCGGTGCCCGGATCGATCACGTACTTGATGCCGGGGACGGTCAGGGACGTCTCGGCGACGTTCGTGGCGAGCACGATCCGGCGGCCCACGTGCGGCTGGAAGACACGGTGCTGCTCGGCGTGCGACAGGCGGGCGTAGAGGGGAAGGACCTCCGTGAAGCGGTACTGCTTCTTGTTGAGCGCGTCCGCGGTGTCGCGGATCTCGCGCTCGCCGGAGAGGAAGACGAGGATGTCGCCCTTGCCCTCACTCTGCAGTTCCTCGACGGCATCGCAGATCGCGGTGATCTGGTCGCGGTCGCCCTCTTGATCGTCAACAGCCTCGGAGCCCTCTTCCAGGAGGGGGCGGTAGCGTACTTCGACGGGATACGTACGGCCGCTGACCTCGACGATGGGCGCGTCGCCGAAGTGGCGGGAGAAGCGCTCGGGATCGATCGTCGCGGAAGTGATCACGACCTTGAGGTCGGGACGCCGGGGCAGCAGCTGCGCGAGATAGCCGAGCAGGAAGTCGATGTTCAGGGACCGCTCATGGGCCTCGTCGATGATGATCGTGTCGTACGCGCGCAGCTCGCGGTCCGTCTGGATCTCGGCGAGCAGGATGCCGTCCGTCATCAGCTTGACGAAGGTGTCGCCGCCGACCTGGTCGGTGAAGCGGACCTTCCAGCCGACCGCCTCGCCGAGCGGGGTGCGCAGCTCCTCCGCGACCCGTTCGGCGACGGTACGGGCGGCGATCCGCCTCGGCTGCGTATGGCCGATCATGCCCCGCACGCCGCGCCCCAGCTCCAGGCAGATCTTGGGGATCTGGGTCGTCTTTCCCGACCCGGTCTCGCCCGCGACGATCACGACCTGGTGGTCCCGTATCGCCTCGGCGATCTCGTCCTTCCGCTGGCTGACCGGCAGCTGCTCGGGGTACGAGATCCCGGGCACCCGCGCGCTCCGCTGCGCGGTGCGGGCAGCGGACTTCTCGGCCTCGGCGGCGATCTCGTCCAGCACGGCCTGCCGCGCGTCGGGCTTACGGATGCGGCGGGCGCCCTCGAGACGGCGGCCGAGCCGGTGTGCGTCGCGCAGCGACGCCCCGGCCAGCAGGGTCTGGAGGTCGGCGAAGGAAGTAGACATACGGGGTCCAGGATCGCACCCCGTGGAAAGCACTGGCGAACCCATTTCGTCCGCAAGCTGGTGCAGTATGGATCAGATCCGATCACCTCCCCGCGAAGGGAACGCACGTCCATGCTGCTCGGCCGCGACCTACCGCACCGGATTCCGGTGGCTGCGGCACCGCTGCCGGGCCTGCCGCCGGCGTTCGTGGCCGCTCTCCCGGTCCCCTCGACCGCAGCGCCCGCCGACGCGCCCCGGGAGCTGTCCGTCCTGCGCGTGTAGGCCGTCCGCCCGGGCCCGCAGCAGCGTGCCCCCACCCTCGCGATCACTTTCATGGCCCTCGCTCAGGAGCACCGCACCCATGCCGTCGTCGTCCACCTCCTCGTCCCGCACACCGATCGCGATAGGGGCGGGCGTCGCCGCGGCCGCGCTGCTGCTCGGCTACGCCTCGTACACCGCGACCAAGCCGGACGCGCCGTTCACCGGGCCCGCGTCCCTGGCCGAGGCATCGGCGGACCCGCGGACCGGCGCGGATCCGAAGCTCGGGAAACTCGCCCGCCGCGACGCCCGTGACCCGCTTGCCGCCGGCCGCGCGGACGCACCGGTCGTGATGATCGAGTACGCGGACTTCCAGTGCGGCTACTGCGGCACGTTCGCCCGTGACACCGAGCCCGAGCTGCAGAAGAAGTACGTCGAGGACGGCACTCTGCGCATCGAATGGCGCAACTTCCCGATCTTCGGCGAGGAGTCGGAAGCGGCGGCGCGCGCGGCCTGGGCCGCCGGGCGGCAGGGGCGTTTCTGGCAGTTCCACGCCGCGGCGTTCGCGGACGGGGCGAAGGAGAAAGGCTTCGGCGAGGACCGGCTGACGGCGCTGGCGCGCGCCGCGGGCGTCAAGGACCTCGACCGCTTCGACCGTGAGAGGGACAGCGCCGCGGCACGGAAGGCGGTGGCCGACGACCAGGCCGAGGGCTATGAATTCGGCGCGGCTTCCACACCGACTTTCCTGGTCAACGGGCAGCCGATCGCCGGGGCGCAGCCGCTGGAGACGTTCACCGCGGCCATCGAAGCGGCGAAGAAGGCGGCGGACAAAGAGGCCGCGAAGGCTGAGCGGTGAGTGACATCGGCTATCTGGCGGCGTTCCTCGGCGGCCTGCTCGCCCTGATCAGCCCGTGCAGCGCGCTGCTGCTCCCGGCGTTCTTCGCGTACTCCATCGACTCGACGGGCCGACTGCTGGCCCGGACCGGGATCTTCTATGCAGGCCTGGCCACCACCCTGGTCCCGCTGGGAGCGGCCGGGTCGTTCGCCGGACGGCTGTTCTACGGTCACCGTGACCTGCTGGTCCCGGCCGGCGGCTGGCTGATCGTCGCACTCGGCGTGGCGCAGATCCTCCAGATGGGCTTCGCATCCCGCCGGATCGTCGCGGTGTCCGGCCGGATCCGCCCGACCACCGCCCTGTCCGTGTACGCCCTGGGCCTGGTCTACGGCCTCGCGGGCTTCTGCGCGGGCCCGATCCTCGGCGGCGTGCTGACCGTGGCGGCGGTGAGCGGCAGCCCCGTCTACGGGGTCCTGCTGCTCGCCGTCTACGCCCTGGGCATGGCGGTGCCGCTGTTCGTGCTGGCCCTGCTGTGGGACCGCTTCGACCTGGGCAGCCGCGGCTGGCTGCGCGGGCGCGAGGTGCGACTGGGCCGGATCCGGGCGCATACGACGACGCTGGCGTCGGGCCTGTTCTTCATCCTTCTCGGCACACTCTTCCTGGCCTTCGACGGCACGACGGCCCTGCCGGGCCTGCTCTCGGCCGACGACTCGTTCGCCGCGGAGCAATGGGCCGCGGCCGTCGGGCGCTCGGTCCCGGACTGGGCACTGCTGGTTCTGGTGGTGGCACTGGGGGCAGTGGTGGCCGTCTTCCTGGGGGTACGGGGGCGCCGCGCGGCGCGACGGGAGCAGCCGTAGGGAACCAGGGCCGGGTCCGGTCCCTGCGACCGGGCCCCTGGGATGTCCGCCGGAAAACGGCGAAGGCCCCGATCCAGGGGATCGGGGCCTTCGGTGGTGGCTGGGGCCGGGGTCGAACCGGCGACCTATCGCTTTTCAGGCGATCGCTCGTACCAACTGAGCTACCCAGCCACGAAGCTCTGACGAGCTCCAGCGGTCCTGACGGGATTTGAACCCGCGGCCTCCACCTTGACAGGGTGGCGAGCACTCCAAACTGCTCCACAGGACCAAGCAATGTGCGAGACCAAGTCTCGCACACGGTAAAGCGTGCCCCCAACGGGATTCGAACCCGTGCTACCGCCTTGAAAGGGCGGCGTCCTGGGCCACTAGACGATGAGGGCTAAGGGCCCACCTGGGCGCTTTGCAGCGCGTCGGGGACGTGAGAAGCATATGGGATGCGGGGAGCTATCGCCAAAACGCTTTTGGAGGGCCGGGCGCCGTCCCCCGGAAAGACGCTGTCGGCGAGGGGGTCGGCGTGCTCGGCGAGGGCGAGGGCTCCGGCTGGTTCTCCTCCGCCACATGACGGCTGACCTCGGCCGTCGTCAGACCGAGTCCGCCCAGCTTGATCTCGTCCCATGCTTGCAGCCGACGTGTCGAACGGTCCAGATAGAGCACCGACGCGCGGATCTTCTCCGGCTGCTCGTTCTGGACCGCACGCAGACCACCGCCGCCCGTCGAGCCCTCGATCTTGAGACGGGTGCCGTACTTCATCAGCTCCGTCCGGGTCTGGTGGATGTGACCTGCCAGGACGAGGGGGACCGTGCCGTCGGTCTTGCGGGCCGCGACCGGGTTGTGGGCGACCGCGATGTCCACGGGGGTGCCGGCGCGTTCCTGGTCGCGCAGGGCGGAGGCGAGGCGGATGCCCGTCATCTGTTCGGCCGGGTCGCCCGCGGCGACGACGGAGCGGTCCGGGGTGAACTGCGGGTCGCCGCTGCCGGCGATGCGCAGTCCCGCGACCGTGACGGCCCTGCCCTCGTCGAGGACATGCACGTTGTCGAGGTCTTCCAGATAGTCCTGGGTGGTACGGGAGTCATGGTTGCCGCGGACCCAGACGTAGGGCGCACCGAGCTCTGGGATCGGGTCGAGGAAGCTGTTCTCGGCGGAGGACCCGTGGTCCATGGTGTCGCCGGAGTCGATGATCACGTCGATGCGGTACTGCTTCACGAGCGAGCCGATGATGTGCCAGGCCGCCGGGTTGAGGTGGATGTCGGAGACGTGCAGCACCCGCAGAGTGCCGGGGTCCGGCTGATAGGTGGGCAGTGTCGAGGTCGCCTCGTACAGCTTGGTGACGTTGGTGACCAGGCGGGCCAACTCCTGCTGGTAGACGTCGAATTCGGTGACGATGGAACGGGCGTTGCCGACGACCGAGGGGGCGCCGGCGAGCAGGCCGGAGAACTTCGGTTCCAGGACGGACTTCGGGTTCCAGGTGGCGTACGCGCTGATGCCGGATGCCGCGAGGAGGGCGAGCGCGAGCCCGCCGGCCGCGAGGGCGCGGCGCGGGCGGCGGTAGACGGCGAGGCCGAGGGCGGTCGCGCCGGAGACGACGGCCACGCAGGAGCGCCCGGCGAGTTCGGCGGTTCCTTCGCGTACGTCGTGGGTGACCTCGTCCTGGAGGCCGGACAGGAGCTCGGGGCGTTCGACGAACGCCTGGGAGCGGACCGGGTCGAGCCGGTCGACGTCGACGTCGAGGCGGATGGGGGCGACGTGCGAGTCGAGTTCCAGGGCGCCCAGCGGCGAGACGTTGATCTTCGTGCCGCCGGACAGGGACGGGCGCAGGGTCATCGTCGTGTCCATCGGCCCCACGGGCGTACGGACGTTGCCGACGACGAGCAGTCCGAGCCAGGCGCCGAGCAGGACGACCGCGACCAGTCCGAGGCCCCGTGCCCAGGGGTGCGGGGGACGCGCGAGGGGGGCGGCGGCGTCCGCGGCGCGGGCGGGCCGCAGACGGGTGAGCACGGCGCGGATCGGACGGAGCATGGAGGGCGTTTCCGGGGCTTCGCGTGCCATTGGTCCCGTATGCCCAGTCGGGCAGGCGGCCATGCCGGGGCGACCGGCCGCACGGCGTACGTGACAATGGCCACGTGCTGGAGATGACGCGCGAGGAGTTCGAGGAACTGGTCGCCGAGGCCCTCGACAGGATCCCGCCGGAGCTGACGCGGCTGATGGACAACGTCGCGGTGTTCGTGGAGGACGAGCCGGCCGTCGACGACCCCGAGCTGCTCGGGCTCTACGAAGGGACTCCGCTGACCGACCGCGGTGAGTGGTACGCGGGGGTGCTGCCGGACCGGATCACCATCTACCGGGGGCCGACGCTGCGGATGTGCGAGACCCGTGAGGACGTTGTCGCGGAGACCGAGATTACTGTCGTGCACGAGATCGCGCATCACTTCGGGATCGACGACGAGCGCCTGCACGCACTGGGTTACGGGTGAGTTCTGAGGCGGCCGGCGCTGCGGAGGCCGCGGATGCGGTCGATCCGGATGTCGATCTGCATGTGGCGGCACAGCGCGCGGAGACCGCCGGGGCGCACAAGTGGGCGGTGCTCGCAGCGATCTCGGCCGGCGGCGCGGCAGGAGCCTCGGCGCGGTACGGGGCCCAGCTGCTGTGGCCGGTGCCGGACGGCTCGTTCCCGTGGACGGTGCTCGGGGTCAACGTGCTGGGATGCGCGCTGATCGGCGTGCTCATGGTGCTGGTCACCGAGCGCGGCGGCAGGTGGGCCCACCCGCTGGTGCGGCCGTTCCTCGGGGTCGGTGTGCTCGGCGGGTTCACGACGTTCTCGACGTACGCCCTCGATTTCTCGACGCTCCTGGAGCACGGGCGGGCCGGCCTCGCGCTCGCGTACGCCGGAGGGACGGTCGGGGGAGCGCTGCTCGCCGTGTGGTCGGCGGCGGCGGGAACGAGGGCTGCGCTGAGGTGAGCTGGCTGCTGGTGATCGCGGGGGCCGCAATCGGCGCTCCGCTGCGCTATCTGACGGACCGTGCGGTGCAGGCGCGCCACGCGTCGGTGTTCCCGTGGGGGACGTTCGTGGTCAATGTGTCGGGGAGTCTGGTGCTCGGGGTGCTGGCCGGCGCGTCGGTGTCGTCGGGGGTGTTCGCGCTGCTGGGGACCGGGCTGTGCGGGGCGCTGACGACGTACTCCACGTTCTCGTACGAGACTCTGCGGCTGGCCGGGTCCGGACGGACGTTCCTGGCGGTGGCGAATGCGGGCGGCTCGCTGCTCGTCGGTTTCGGGGCGGTCTTCGCCGGCGAAGTGTGGGGACGTGCCCTGAACGGGTGACCTGGCAGGTCAGGCGCCGGCGTCCGTGGCGGGCCGTCCCGCCGCGCGGTGGGGGCGGGATTTCGGGCGTGTCCCTGGCGGGGTGCCGGGAGTTGGGCAGGGAGACTTGTGTCTTCTGCCTCGGAGGTACCCCCGTGCGCCAGTTGTCAGCATGTGGCCGATCGGCCGTCAGGACCGCCGCCGTGCTGGCCGTCCTGGCCTCGGCCGGCTGCATGAGCGTGAGCGACGAGGAGGGCGGGAAGCCTGCCCCGAGCACGTCGGCCGAGCGGCCGGGTGCCGGCGCCGAGCCGGACGGCCCGGGCAGGCTGCCGGGCGGACAGCAGGTCCGCGGGGGCATGAGGGACTCGGACGGGGACGGCAAGGACGACAAGAATGCCTCGCCCAGCCCGAGCGGGTCCGCGAGCGTCACGCCCAAGGCCTCGGCGGGCGGGCCGCGGCCGCAAGCCCCGGCGAAGCCGACGCAGACGCGCGACGGCAGCTCCCCGTCCGTACCGGAGCCGCCTGTTCCGCCGTCCGATGCGCCGCCCGAGCCCCCGGCGAGTCCCAGCCCGCCGCCGGACGGCCCGACCGTTCAGCCGTCCGCCTCGTCCGCGCCCGAGGTGCATGCCGGGGCGATGCGGGTGGTGCAGGTACCGGGCATGCAGACGCAGCCGGTGGCTTCGCCGCAGATGGGGCCGGTGTAACGGGGCTCACTCCGATCGGGTTTGCCTTGACCCGGGGGGAGTGCGTATGGTGGTAGATCGTTTGATCCCATTGCCCGGCGCCGACACAGAAGAGCGCCGCGTGGCGCGTTACTCCCTAGCCGTGGCTGACCGCATTGAGGCGGTCGAATTGCGAATTCACGGAGTTTGGGCGCGTGCCGAGACTCCGGAAGGTTTCGCATTTCGCATGTCCAATTTCAGTACTGATCACGCCGTCATGCCCGAGAACGCGGAGATCGTCACCGAGACGGTCGAAGCCGTAGAGGCTGTCACCGACGCTGCTCCCGAGGTCACCTTCGCGGACCTCGGCCTCCCCGAGGGTGTCGTCCGCAAGCTCGCCCAGAACGGCGTGACCACGCCCTTCCCGATCCAGGCCGCGACCATTCCGGACGCCCTGGCCGGCAAGGACATCCTCGGCCGCGGCCGCACCGGCTCCGGCAAGACCCTCTCCTTCGGTCTGCCGACCCTGGCCACGCTGGCCGGCGGCCGCACGGAGAAGAAGAAGCCGCGCGCGATCATCCTCACCCCGACGCGTGAGCTCGCGATGCAGGTCGCGGACGCGCTCCAGCCGTACGGCGACGTGCTCGGCCTGAAGATGAAGGTCGTCTGCGGCGGTACGTCCATGGGCAACCAGATCTACGCCCTGGAGCGTGGCGTCGACGTCCTCGTCGCCACCCCGGGCCGTCTGCGGGACATCATCAACCGCGGCGCCTGCTCCCTCGAGAACGTCCAGGTCGCCGTCCTCGACGAGGCCGACCAGATGTCCGACCTGGGCTTCCTGCCCGAGGTCACCGAGCTGCTCGACCAGATCCCCGGCGGCGGCCAGCGGATGCTCTTCTCCGCCACGATGGAGAACGAGATCAGCACGCTGGTCAAGCGCTACCTGACGAACCCCGTCACCCACGAGGTCGACAGCGCGCAGGGCAACGTCACGACCATGACGCACCACGTGCTCGTCGTGAAGCCGAAGGACAAGGCGCCGGTCACGGCCGCCATCGCCGCCCGCAAGGGCCGCACCATCATCTTCGTGCGCACCCAGCTGGGCGCCGACCGCATCGCGGAGCAGCTGCGCGACTCCGGCGTGAAGGCCGACGCGCTGCACGGCGGCATGACCCAGGGCGCCCGCACCCGCACGCTGGCCGACTTCAAGGACGGCTACGTCAACGCGCTCGTCGCGACCGACGTCGCCGCCCGCGGTATCCACGTCGACGGCATCGACCTGGTCCTGAACGTGGACCCGGCCGGTGACCACAAGGACTACCTGCACCGCTCGGGCCGTACGGCCCGGGCCGGCAAGTCCGGTGTCGTCGTCTCCCTCTCGCTGCCGCACCAGCGCCGCCAGATCTTCCGCCTCATGGAGGACGCGGGTGTCGACGCCTCGCGCCACATCGTCGGCGGCGCCGGCGCGTTCGAGCCGGAGGTCGCCGAGATCACCGGCGCCCGTTCGCTGACCGAGGTCCAGGCCGACTCCGCGAACAACGCGGCCAAGCAGGCCGAGCGCGAGGCCGCCCAGCTCACCAAGGAGCTGGAGCGCGCGCAGCGCCGCGCAGCCGAGCTGCGCGAGGAGGCCGACCGTCTGGTGGCCCGTGCCGCGCGCGAGCGGGGCGAGGACCCGGAGGCGGCGGTCGCCGAGGTGGCGGAGGCCGCTGTGGCCGAGGTCGCCGCGGAGGTCTCCGTGCCGGAGCAGCCCGCCGCCCGCGAGGTGCGCGAGTCCCGTGACGAGCGTCCGTCGTACGACCGCCGGGACGACCGCGGCAACTTCGAGCGCCGGGAGCGCCGGGACGGCGACCGCGGTGGCTTCAACCGTGACCGTGGCTTCGAGCGCCGTGACAACGACCGTGGCGGCTTCAACCGCGACCGCGGTGGCTTCAACCGTGACGACCGTGGTGGCCGTCCCTTCGAGCGTCGTGACGACCGTGGCGGGTTCCGCCGTGACGAGCGCCGTGACAACGACCGTGGCGGCTTCAACCGTGACGACCGTGGTGGCCGCTCCTTCGAGCGTCGTGACGACCGTGGTGGCCGTCCCTTCGAGCGTCGTGACGACCGTGGCGGGTTCCGCCGTGACGAGCGCCGTGACAACGACCGTGGCGGCTTCAACCGTGACGACCGTGGCGGCCGTCCCTTCGAGCGTCGTGACGACCGCCCGTCGTCCGGCTTCCGCGCCGGCGCCGGCGGCGACCGTCCGTCCGGCCACCGTGGCAGCGACCGTCCGTTCAACCGCGACCGCCGTGACGACCGCCCGTCGTCCGGCTTCCGCGCCGGCGGCGGCGGCGACCGCCCGTACGGCCGCCGCGACGACCACCGCGGTGGCGCCGGTTCGAGCTCCGGCTCGTTCGGCCGCCGGGACGACAAGCCGCGCTGGAAGCGCAACGGCTGACCGGATCGCCGGCAGTAGCTGACTGAACGGCAGGGCCCGTACGACACCTCGGTGTTGTGCGGGCCCCGCCGCTTCTCACCCGCCGGGACGATCCGCGAAGGTGCCCGCTTCGGAGGGCTTCGGACCCAGGGACATGACGGGGAAGGGATACCCGATCGGCTCCGGGGATCTCTCCGGCTATGCTCAGGGGTGTTGTGTCGAGGGCCGTTAGCTCAATTGGCAGAGCAGCGGACTTTTAATCCGTTGGTTGTGGGTTCGAGTCCCACACGGCCTACCGCTCAGCCCCAGGTCAGATCCGTTCCGGCCTGGGGCTGACCTCGTTCTCGGGGCCGATCACGCCGATTGCCCGGCCGGTCACGGTGCCGTTCGAGGACAACGAACAGGACACCAGTTCCCAGAACGGGGAACACCTGTGCGGCACCATGACCCGCATGAAGTCTGTCGCGCGCCTGCCGCGCCTCCTGTTGCCCGTGACGGCCGTGGCACCCCTTGCCCTGGCCCTGGTCGCCTGCGGAACGGAAACCGCCGGAACGGAATCCGGCGGAAGCGGAGCCGCCGGTCCGGGAGTGGACCGGTCCGAGCTGGAGGCACGTGCGCGTGCCGCCCAGGTGGCGATCGAGAACGTCTACGTCACCGAGGTGTCGGGCTTCGAGGTGGCCAAGCAGTCCGTGGGCGTCCTCGGTGCCGACGGGTTCTCGGCGACGTATGTGGAACAGGGCACGGGTGTGCAGATACGCCTTGGTGTCGATCGGGGCTCCATGGACGCGGCAAGCTGCCCGAAGGCCCCGCTCGGTGTCGGCAGCGCTGCGACGGGCGGCGCTGTCGAGTGCGTGGAGGACGGCAAGAGGTGGTACCGCAGGAGCGCCTCGGAACACGAGTACGTGACCGAGGTGGACGGGCGGCTGGTGCGGGTCAACGCCGACACCGGCAGCGTGGATCGCGCCACCCTGCGCAAGGCGGCCGAGGCCGCGCACGCCGCCGGCGACGCGGAACTCGACGCCGTACTGCCTCCCGGGCAGGGCGACGGCGGGCAGCCGGTCGAGCGCGGCGATCTGCCGCCGGTCGGTGACGGGGCGCCGAACAACGATGTGGGGACGAGCGGTTGAGCACCGGGCCCGGACCCCGGACCCCGGCCCCCGAGACGGCGAGCATGGAGCAGACCCTCCAGGGTGCAGCCGGCGGCCGCCCGGCGACCGGCTGCGCACCCGCTGAAGGGCACCCTGCCCCTCGGCCCGGCGATCCCCACCATGATCGTCCGAGGTGCCACCACGGACGCGACAGCGGAGTCCTGCATCAGGCCCCTAATGCGCATACTGAATGCCAATTTGATAGCTTCATGGTGTGCGACTGACCAAGTTCACCGATCTGGGCCTCCGTGCCGTGATGCGTCTCGCCGTTGCCGAGCATGGCGGGACGCTGACCACTCGCGAGGTGGCGGAAGCCATGAACGTGCCCTACGCGCACATGGCCAAGGCCATCGCCCGGCTGCAGCACCTCGGGGTCGTCGAGGCGCGGCGGGGGCGCGGTGGTGGGCTCGCGCTGACCGGACCGGGGCGTGAGACCTCGGTCGGCCGGCTGGTCCGGGAGCTCGAGGGGCAGGGGGAGGTTGTCACCTGCGAGGGTGACACGCCCTGCCCGCTGCGCGGGGCGTGCCGGCTGCGGCGGGCGCTGCGCGACGCGCAGGAGGCCTTCTACGCCACCCTCGATCCACTGACCGTGGCCGACCTGGTGGCCTCGCCGACCGGGCCGGTGCTGGTCGGTCTGACCGGGCGCCGCATCGAGTGAAATCCCCCTCGATCCGGGGGCGGTCGCGTCCAAAAATACGAAGATCAAATACCAATTAGGAGTCGCTGTGCTCTCCGAGCAGTCCGTGCCGATCGTCCGCGCCACCCTGCCTGCCGTCGGTGCCGCCATCGGCGACATCGCCGAGCTCTTCTACCAGAAGCTCTTCGAGGACCGGCCCGAGCTGCTGCGGGACCTGTTCAACCGCGGTAACCAGGCCAACGGGGAGCAGCGGCAGGCCCTGGCCGGTTCCGTCGCCGCCTTCGCCGGCATGCTGCTGGAGCATCCCGGCGAGCGGCCGGACGCGATGCTCGCCCGCATCGCCAACAAGCACGCCTCGCTCGGTGTCACGTCCGACCAGTACAAGCTGGTCCACCAGCACCTCTTCGCCGCGATCGCCGACGTGCTCGGTGACGCCGTCACCCCCGAGGTCGCCGCTGCCTGGGACGAGGTCTACTGGCTGATGGCCAATGCGCTGATCGCCGCCGAAGCCAGGCTCTACCAGGAGGCCGGGACCGCCGAAGGCGACGTCTGGCGGCAGATGGAGATCGTCGAGCGGCACGAGGAGACCCCCGAAGTGGTCTCCTTCCGTCTGCGGCGCACCGACGGACACCCCGTCGCGCTCTTCCGGCCGGGGCAGTACGTCAGCGTCCGGGTGCAACTCCCCGACGGCGCACGGCAGATCCGCCAGTACAGCCTCTCCGCGGCGCCCGGTTGCCCACAGTGGCGCATCACCGTCAAGCGCGTGCGGGGTGCGGGCGGTCCCGAGGGCGAGGTCTCGTCGTGGCTCCACGAACACACAAAGGTGGGCGATGAGTTGACCGTGTCCGTCCCGTTCGGCGACCTCGTGCTGCGCGAGGGCGACGGTCCGTTGCTGCTGGTCTCCGCCGGCATCGGCAGCACGCCGATGCTGTCCGTGCTCGATCACCTGACCGCCGTCGGATCCACGCGCCCTGTGGTCGTGGTCCATGCCGACCGGAGCCCGGCGGAGCACGCGCACCGTGACGAGTTGCGCCGGCTCGTCGAGGCGCACCCGAACGCGAAGCTGCACCTTTGGTACGAGGAGGCCGGTGATCCGGCCGGTGAGGCCGCGACCGGGCAGGCGGACGTCGGTCTGCTGGATCTGCCCGAGGGGCTGACCGCCTACCTGTGCGGCCCGCTGCCGTTCATGCGCGCGGTGCGCCGTGATCTGCTGCTGCGGGGTGTTTCCGCGCGGGCGATCCATTACGAGGTCTTCGGTCCCGACCTGTGGCTCGGGCAGCAGGAGGAGAAGGCGCAAGCCTGAACCCGGACACGACAGTCCCCGGCGTCCTCATCGGTTCCTCGAGTCTCAGTCGTCGCTGAGGACTCTTGTCGCCGACAGGATCTGCCGGGGGCCTGGCCAGAGCCGAGACTAGGGTCACGCGGGCTTCTGGACGTCTCCAGGAGCGGGTGCGGCTCCATCCGGTTATCCGGTGTATTGAGAATTTTCCTCCTTATTTCTCCCTAGTCAAGAACTATGTTCAGTTTTGTTCTATTGGGATTCTGTCGCCCCGGCCGGCAGTGGCCGGCTCACCGGCCCTCGTTCGTCCAGGAACGCCGCGACGACCTCCTGCTGCAGTGAGAGGTCCGGGTCGGGGGCCGGGGCGTTCCTCATAGCGCTGACGGACGAGGGCAGGGCGATGTGACAGGAAAAACGGGGATTATGGCCGCCGGCCGCAAAATTGGTCGGGACCGTGCTCCGGATGGCGTAAGGTTGTGTTCACCGACGCGGGGTGGAGCAGCTCGGTAGCTCGCTGGGCTCATAACCCAGAGGTCGCAGGTTCAAATCCTGTCCCCGCTACTAGCAGGCAGTGGCCCGGTTTCCGATCGAAAAGATCGGGAACCGGGCCTTTGTCGTGTGCCGGAGGGCCGACCCCTTCGCCCGGTCGGAGGACGGCGGGTCGCTGTCCGGCCCGGCAGCCGGGAGCCTTTAAGGGGGCGCGGTACCGTCCGCGCCCGGAGGAGGACCGGGCAGGAGAACGGCATTGGGGCGAGAGCAGGGCAGGATCTGGAGCGCTCAGAGCCTCGTCCGAGCGCTGCCCCCGCTGATGATCGTCGGTGGGGTGGTCTTCGATCTGCTGACTCCGCCCCAGTTCACCGCGGTCCCGATGTTCGCGGCGGCTCCGCTGGTCGCCGCACCGCTCTTCAGCTGGTTCATGACATTGCTGACCGGGATCGCGGCGGTCATGGGTGTGACCGGCCTGCACTTCTACAACCAGTCCATCGGGGAGATCACGTCGTACACCGAGGTGAGCACCGTGGTCACCGTCTCGGCGCTCGCCCTGCTGATCAACACGGTCGTCCGGCGCAGTGGCGAGCGGCTCGCCTCCGCGCGGGGGATCGCAGAGGCGGCGCAGCGGGCCGTGCTGCCGGAACCGGCGGGGCGGATCGGCGGACTGCAGGTGGCTGCCCGTTACGAGGCCGCCCAGGCGGACGCGTTCATCGGCGGCGACCTGTTCGCCGTGCAGGAGACGCCGCACGGTGTGCGGCTGATTGTCGGGGACGTACGCGGCAAGGGGATGGGCGCGGTGGCGGTCGTGGCCGTCATCGTCGGGGCCTTCGGCGAGGCGGCCGAGCAGGAGAGCTCGCTGGAGGGCGTGGCCCGGCGGCTGGAGCGGGCACTGGCCCGCGAGACCCCCCTGCGGGAGGGGCTGGACGCAGTCGAGAGCTTCACCACCGCCGTACTGGGCGAGATCCCGCGCGAGGGCGGCCTGGTGCGGCTGGTGAACCGAGGCCATCCGGATCCGCTGGTGCTGCGCGGCGACGGGAAGGTGGACAGCCTGGTGCCGTCCACGGCGTCGCTTCCCCTGGGAATGGGGGACTTGGGGATGTGGCCGGACCGGGCGGAGGAGTATCGGGTGCCCGCCGGGTCCACGCTGCTGTTCTACACCGACGGGCTGTCCGAGGCCCGCGATGCCGACGGGGTGTTCTACGCCCCCCGGGCGCGGCTGTCCGGCCGGCTGTTCGCCGGGCCGGAGGAACTGCTCGACGCGGTGGTCGCCGACGTACGGCGGCACACCGGCGGTGGGGCGAACGACGACATGGCGCTGCTGGCGGTCGCCCGGCCCGCCGAGAGGCGGCCGGAGCCGGGCGCGAAGGTGCCCGTGACGGCCGCGGAGGAGGAGTCGCGGCCCCGCCGCCACGCTGTGTGATCGAAGGACACCACTCCGCATAACATTTGACGAACTGTCAGAACAGGGAGTGTCCTGAGTGGCGATCAAGTCGCCCGATTCCGGATGGTTGTGTCCAGATAAGTCCTGGCCAAAGCCGTTAATGATCAGTCGGAACGGCTTGGAATCCGGCCCCCGTGTCTATTAACGTTCGATAACGCAGCGCGGTCGTCACAACCGTCGCAAGAGACGGCACCGTGCGCACGCGCCGAATCCCGCAAGGGAACCGGGGAACCACCAATTGGGGTGAATCGGGCGTCTTTTGCCGTGCTGTCGCGGCCGAAGCGCCTGTAGGAGACCTTCCTGCTCCGAACCCGTCAGCTAACCCGGTAGGCGAGAAGGAAGGAAAGGAGTGCGCCTTCGTGGCGTCCAACATGCCTGCCCCCGAGGCCCCCTTCGTAACGAGTCCCTTCGGTGACGATGCTGGGGAGCGGGAGTGGGAGGAATGGAACCCCACCGCGGACTCCGTCCGTCCGGTGCGCGGCCGGCACCGCGTCGTCAAGCAGCGCGGCGGTCTCGCCCGTAGCTCCACGGTGCTCGGCGTCGGTGTGATCGCCGCAGTCGGCGCGGGCGGCATGGCCACCGCGCAGGACAAGCCGGCGGTCTCGATATCGCTTCCCGACGCGATCACGGACAAACTCCCCGACGCCAAGTCCCTGCCGGGCGTCGGCTCCCTCATGTCCGACGACTCGGACTCCGGGAACGACAACACCACGACGCTCGGCGGCGTGACGACCGCCGCCGCCGGCGGCGACACGGCGGGCTCCCAGCGGACTGCCGACGCGGGCGAGGCGCTGCGCGCCCGGATCCTGCAGCAGGCCGAGCAGCAGCAGGCCGAGGTGGACGCCGAGGCGAAGGCCGCAGCCGAGAAGGCCGCAGCCGAGCAGGCCGCCGCCCTGGCCGAGAAGCAGCAGACCGCGGCAGAGGCCAAGGCCGCGGAGGAGAAGCGCAAGGCCGAGGAGGCCGCCGCGGCCAAGGCGGAGGCCGAGCGCCTCGCCAAGCTCGCCGCGAGCTACTCGCTGCCCACCTCCTCGTACACGATCACCTCCACCTACGGCGAGTCCGGCTCCATGTGGTCCTCCGGCCAGCACACCGGCCTGGACTTCGCGGCCCCGACGGGCACGCCGGTCAAGGCGGTGCACGGCGGCACCGTCAAGTCGGCCGGCTGGTCCGGTTCGTACGGCTACCGCATCGTCCTCGAGCTCGAGGACGGCACCGAGGTCTGGTACGCCCACCTCTCCTCGATGACCGCCACCGCCGGCCAGAAGGTGACCACCGGCGAGACGATCGGCCGCGTCGGCGCGACCGGCAACGTCACCGGGCCTCATCTGCACCTCGAGGTGCACACCGCGGGCGGCTCGGGTCTCGACCCGATGGCGTGGCTGCGGGACAAGGGCCTCACCGTCTGACGGTCCCCACCGGCCGTTCACCGCTTTTCCCGTCCGGATCGCCCGCCCCCTCACCCCCGTGGTGAGTACGGGGCCGGGCGGTTTCCGGCTGCCCGCGCACCGGTGGCGGCACCGCGTACCCCGGCGGTCGTGGTGCCCCCAGACGTCTGGGCTGCCGGTCCCGCCCTTCGTCAGATCCGGTAGGGGTTGGGCCCGCCGTAGTTGCGGTACGGAGGCGGCACCCGCACCCGTCCGGTGGCCTGCGCCGCATAGCTGAGCGAGGGACCGGCCACCTCCCTGCGCTGCCACAGATGGTGGAGCAGCTCCTGCTCGCGTTCCGTGAAGTCCGGGCCCATCGCGCCGCGGTGGGCCCGGTGGCGCAGAAACGCGAGCGAGGTCGCGAACGCCTCGTACTCCGAGACGGCATGCCCCGCCGCCGGGCCGTAGGTCCGCCGGGCGAAGTCGCGGGCCATCGTGCGCGCCCGCATGGACGACAGCGCGGGCGGCTCGGCGGGCAGCAGCCAGCCGGCCGCGGCGTACGCGGGCAACTGCAGGGATATCGTGCGCAGCTCGCGCTGCCTGGTCCATATCGCCAGCCAGGTCAGCAGCCCGAACGCGGGCACCATGAACGCCTCGTACACCACGTAGAAGCCCCACACGCCGAACAGCGACGCGGAGCCGTTCCACAGGGCGTGCACGCCCATCGCGAGGACGAGGCCCAGCAGCGGCAGCGCGATGCGGCGGATCCGGCGGCGCCGGGCGGCGAGCGCGGCCATCCCGAAGCCGATGCCGGTCAGCACGGTGAAGAGGGGGTGCGCGAACGGCGAGAGCACGATGCGTACGAAGAAGGTCGCGGCGGTCACGGACGCCAGGCCCGAGGTGCCGATCTCCTGGTCCTCGCCGAAGGCGTTCCCGAGATAGAGGATGTTCTCGGTGAAGGCGAACCCGGTCGCGGTGAAGCCGGCCACCACCACGCCGTCGACGATCCCTGTGAAGTCTCGGCGGCGGAAGAGGAAGATCAGCAGGATCGCGGCGGCTTTGGCGCTCTCCTCGACCACCGGCGCGATCACGGTCGCGCCGAGCGTGTCCGCCGATGCCGGATCAGCGGTGGCCGTGGCGATCCAGCGGGTCGCGAAGGTGTTGGCGATGATCGCGATCAGCGCGGCGGCGCAGGCGCCCCACGAGAACGCGAAGAGGAGATTGCGCCAGGGGCCCGGTTCGACCCGGTCCAGCCAGCGGAAGGCCGTCATGAGCAGCGGGACGGGCAGGGTGGCGAGGCCGAGCCCGACCAGGAACCCGTGGGTGCCGGTCTGTTCCCGTACCAGTGCGAGGATCACCAGTCCGCACAGTGCCAGCAGCGTGATCAGCACACCCGCGCGGACCGCCTTGCTCCGCCACACGCGGGCTGCGCGCGGCCGGTAGCGCGGACGCCCGCGCTGCGGCACGGCGGTGAGCAGATGGTCCATCTGCCGCTGTTCGCAGGCAGGCACTGCCGGATACGACGGCCCCGTCGGGGTGTTCGGCGGCTGCGGCGCGTGCTGCGCGGACGGCTGGGACATCCGTCGACCCTAACGAGGGCCACCGACAGCCGGCGATGCTGTTTGCCACAGGCGGTGGCAGCAGAGGGTCAACCGGTGGGCAGTACGCGGCGGAACAGCAGGTCGTGGACCTTGTGCCCCTTGTCGAGCCCCTGCCCCTCGAAGCGGGTCAGCGGGCGGAAGGCGGGCCGCGGGGCGTAGCCGCCGTCCTCCTGGGTGTTCTCGAACTCGGGGTGCGCCGAGAGGACCTCGAGCATCTGCTCCGCGTACGGCTCCCAGTCGGTCGCGCAGTGCAGCAGCGCGCCGGGCTTGAGGCGCTGGGTGGCGAGGGTGAGGAACTCGGGCTGGATCAGCCGGCGCTTGTGGTGCCGCTTCTTGGGCCAGGGGTCCGGGAAGTAGACCCGCAGGCCGTCGAGCGAGCGGGGCGGGAGCATCTCGCGCAGGAGGATGATCGCGTCGCCGTTGGCCACCCGGATGTTGGACAGCCCGTTCCGCTCCGCGAGACCGAGGAGGTTGCCCTGGCCCGGGGTGTGGACGTCGGCGGCGAGAATCCCGGTCTCCGGGTCGTCGGCGGCCATCTGCGCGGTGGCTTCGCCCATCCCGAACCCGATCTCCAGGACGACGGGCAGCCCGCCGAACATCTCCTCGAGATCGAGCACACCGTGCCCGTCGATGTCGAGGCCCCACACCGGCCACAGCCGCTGCAGCGCATCGCCCTGTCCCGTGGTCACCCGGCTCCGCCGCGGCTGGAAGCTGCGGATACGGCGCTCGTGGTGCGAACCGGCGGGATCGGCGGCGGGTCCGCCGGGGAAACGGGGCTCGCCCTTGGCACGTATGAAGGGCCGGTGGGCGTCGGGGGTGGGATTTCGAAGCTCAGACACAGTGCCGTCGATTCTACGAGCCCTCCGGTGCGGCTCGGATCCGTGCGTCTCGGGGCAGAGGCGCTGGTGCTGGAGCGGGGGCCTGCCCGGCTCGCCCGCCCGGATCCTGCCCTGCCACCCCGCCTCTGCCGCCCCGCCTCCGCCGCCCCGTCTCTACCGTGCCGCCCGGGCCGGACGGTCCGCCGCCAGCGCGGTCAGGGCCCGGCGGGCCACCTCGCGGCCGATCGGCAGGGAAGCCGTCGCCGCAGGCGACGGCGCGTTCAGCACATGGACCGTGCGTGGCGCCTCGCGGATCAGGAAGTCGTCCGCCAGCGTCCCGTCCCGCAGCACTGCCTGGGCCCGCACCCCCGACGGGGCCGGCCGCAGATCGGACTCCGTCACCGGGGGCAGCAGCCGGCGCACCGCCTCGGTGAAGGCCCGCTTGGACAAGGAGCGGTGCAGCTCGCCCGCGCCGTAGCGCCAGTGGCGGCGCGCGATGCGCCACGAACCGGGCCACACGAGCGTGCCGGCCAGATCCCGGGGACGCAGCTGCGACCAGCTGTAGCCCTCGCGGGCCAGCGCCGGGACCGCGTTCGGGCCGACATGGACGCCGCCGTCGATGCCACGGGTCAGATGCACGCCGAGGAAGGGGAACGCCGGGTCCGGCACCGGGTAGACCAGGCCGTGTACGAGGTCCGGGCGGGCCAGCTCGTAGTACTCGCCCCGGAAAGGGACGATCCGCATTCCTGGGTCGTCGCCCGCCAGCCGAGCCACCCGGTCGCAGTGCAGCCCCGCGCAGTTGACCAGCACCCGCGCCCGCACCACCGCCCCGGACGCGGTGCGCACGGCGACGCCCCAGGGGCGCCGGTCGACAGCGACCACCTCCTGGCCGTACCGCACATCCGCGCCCGAGGCCGTCGCGAGCTGTGCCGCCACCGCGCCGAAGTCGCACACCCCGGTCGTACCGACATGGATCGCGGCAAGGCCCCGCACGTGGGGCTCGTACTCGCCGATCTGGGCCGGGCCCAGCTCGCGCACCGGAATGCCGTTCTCGCGGCCGCGCTGGACCAGGGCGTGCAGCCGAGGCAGCTCGTCGCGGCCGGTGGCGACGATCAGCTTCCCGGTGACCTCGTGGTCGATGCCGTACTCGGCGCAGAACTTCACCATCTCGGCCGCGCCGCGCACCGCGAACCGAGCCTTCAGCGAGCCGGGGCGGTAGTAGATCCCGCTGTGGATCACTCCGCTGTTCCGCCCGGTCTGGTGCCGTGCCGGGCCCCACTCCTTCTCCAGCACCGTCACCGTGGTTCCGGGGGCCGCGCGCGTGAGGGCGTACGCCACCGACAGACCGACGATCCCGCCGCCGATCACCAGCACGTCACAGTCGTATGCCGTCGTCACCGCACACCTCCCACCCCGATAGTGCACTGGCCCACCGACAATGCGCTTAAACCAGGCCCGTGCCGTTGCCGGGCCGGGGGGAGCGAAGTGCCGTGCGGCCGCTAGGCCGGGGCGACCAGCAGCGGCCGGGCCCGTTCCCTCAGCTCCACGACCCGCGGCTCGTCGCCGTACGGCTCGAGGCGGTGCAGCAGGTCCCGTACGTACTCGGTCGTACGCGCCGAGGAGATCCGGCCCGCGACCTCCACCGCCCGGGTGCCGGCCGCGCATGCCGCGTCCAGATTGCCCGATTCCAGCTCGGCGACCGCCGAGACGACCAGACGTAAGCCGTGCGAGCGCACGAACTCCTCCGTCGGCCGCGACAGCGCCTGCTCGGTGAATCGGCGTACCTCACGCGGCGCCTTCAGATCCCGGTAGCACTCCGCCGCGTCCGCCGCGAACCGGTCGTACGAGTAGAAGCCCAGCCAGGTCGGGTCGGTGTCTCCCTCGCGCGAGCGCTCCAGCCATCCCTCCGCCGACTTGAGCGCGGCCCCGGCCGCCGCCGCGTCGTTCGCCTTGGCGTGCGCCCGTGCCTCCACCAGGCGGAAGAAGCTCATGGTGCGGGCGGTGGCGAGGCCACGGTTGCGCTCCAGCGCGGCCTGGGCGAGGTCGACCCCTTCGTCGGCGAAGCCCCGGTAGGTCGCCTGCAGCGACATCGACGCCAGGACGTAGCCGCCCAGCGGCACGTCGGCCGCGGCGCGGGCCAGGCGCAGCGCCTGGATGTAGTACCGCTGCGCGGCCTCCTGCTGCCCGGTGTCGAAGGCCATCCATCCGGCCAGCCGGGTCAGCTCGGCGGTGGCCCCGAACAGTGCGCGGCCCACCTCGTCCGAGTACGAGCCCAGCAGCAGCGGTGCCGCGTCAACCCGGAGGCACTCCGGCACCATCGACGAACGCCAGTCCCCACCCCCGTACTTGGAGTCCCAGCGGCGGGCGTCCTCTGCGGCCTCGCGCAGCTTGGCGACATCGCTGTGGCCCACCCGGACCGGGGAGTCCGCCGTCTCCGGCAGCTCCGTGGCCCCGGGGACTGCTGGGACGCCTGCGGTGTCAGAGGTGCCCCGCGCCGTGTCCACCGAGCGCTCGACGGACGAGTCGGCGGGGGTTATCAGCCAGCGTGAGGCCGGTGTGGCGTAAGCGCTCACTGCGAAGGATCCGGCCAGTGACTGCCAGATGCCGCCGCCGCCCGCCCGGCGGCCGGCCAGGTCGAGGCGGTAGAGCTCGGTGGCCGATTTCACCGCCTCGCCCACATCGCGCGGGAAGGCGAGGCCGACCTCCGGCGCCGGGTCGGCGTCGGCGAGGCCGATCTCGTGGAGCGGCACGGGGCGGCCCAGTTTCGCGCCGATGGCGGCGGCGATGAGATGGGGCGCGGAGCCCTGCGGCACCATGCCCTTCGACACCCATCGCGCCACCGACGTCTTGTCGTAGCGAAGGGTCAGACCGCGCTGCGCACCGAGGTCGTTGACCCGCCGGGCGAGGCCGGCGTTGCTGATTCCCGCGAGGGCGAGAACGGTGCCGAGCTTCTCGTTCGGCCCGCGTTGCTCCCTGGACATGCGCCACCCCTCGACACACAGACGGCCGCCGCGTCGCGCGAGGCGCACGGCATTCGTACTGTGTCCTCCTGGTTTGCACAGCACCTCCGGACCGGTCCCGGCTGCAAAAGCACCCGTCCGAGCCCTTCGGAATATGCGCGCCCGCGGAGGACAGCAGTAAACACAGCGTAGTTCGCCACATCCCGACCGTTAAGAGGCGGTCTTCCGTATGGCGAGATTGTTGTCTGTACGGGCGGTTGGCGCGTACGCCCCCGTGCCCCCGCCGTGTGGCCGTGCGCCCGTCCGTGCGCTCTGGCCGGGGCGTGTCGGGAGCGCTTCCATGAGTCCTGCGTGGGTCGGCCCACTGCGACTGGAAACCAGTGGGCTGGGGGACACCGCCGTCTCAATCCCCGCGGGCGGCGGACCGGTCCGGGAGGTGAATCGAGTTCAACTGATCCTCCCGGACTGTGAGTTGAGCTGAAACCGATGCGTGTGCACGAACACAGAATGGCCGAATGACGTCTGTCCCCAAGGGCCCTCCGAGGCCCCGTGCAGACCCTCGGCGGTCCCCGGGCGCGGTCGGCGACCGTCACCAAACGGCCATTGCCAGGGGCGTGTTCACTTTTTGCGCGCGCTACCCGGACACCCTCCTGCGCGCCTCCTTCGTGGCAGCATGTTCCCGAACGGCTTCGGGAATGTGGTGGAGGCGGCGATGCGGTGGCTGGTGGGGTGGAGCAGTATCGCCGCGAACTTCGGTACGGCAGGGGCCGTCGGGGCATCCGGCGAAGGCCGAACGGTCCACCCCGTGGGAGCCCAACTGCTGTGGGGCGATCCCGATCCGCTGTGGGCGGTCGGCGACTGGCGCCCGGACGAGGTCAGGGTCGTCACCGTCGCCCCGCCCCAGCGCAACGTCCCGGGCGGCACGAGTGCACCCGCCGTCACCCGCCTCGCCGTCCTCGGCTGCTGCGCCGCCAGCGACGAGGAGCTGAGGGTCGGGCTGTTCGCCGCCCGCGGCGGCGCGCTGCGCCATCTGACCGCATGGGCCGGCAGCTACACCGCCGTCGTCCAGGTCGGTCGCCGGATCACCGTGGTGGGCGACCTGGCCGGGGCGAGACCCGTCTTCTACACCCCCTGGGCGAACGGCACGGCCTACGCCACCGCGGCACTGCCGCTCGCCGACCTCATCGAAGCCCAGCTGGACATCGGCCACCTGGCCGCGCTCCTGGCCTGCCCCGAGACCCCGGAAGCGCTGCGTGACTCCACCCCGTACGCCGGGGTCAGACGCATCCCGCCCGGCCATGCGCTGATCCTGCGCGAGGGCTCGCGGGAGATCACCGGGTACGAGCCGGTGGCCTCGCTTGCCGTCGCCGGGCCGCAGATCGAGGCCGGGCGGGCCATCGACGGCGTGCGGGACGCACTCGTCGAGGCGGTACGGGCGAGACTCACGGCACCTCGGCATGCCCCGGAGACCCTGCCGCCCGACCCGGGGCCCGTACCGGGCATGGGGCCCGCCGAACGTCGCGCGGCACGGGGGGCGCCTGCGCCCGGCATCGGTGCGGACCTGTCAGGGGGCAGCGCCTCCAGCACCCTCGCCCTGCTGGCGGCAGGACTGCCCGGCGTGCCGGGCACCGTCCTCGGCCATGGCACCGGCGCGGGTGAACGGCTGCTCGCCGTCACCTTCAACGACCTCGCCACCGGCGATCACGAGGCCCGTGAACCCGAACTGGAGCGGGCCCGGGTGATCGCCGCGAACCCGCGGCTGCACCATGTCGTGGTCGCCGGCGGGGAGGAGACACTGCCGTACGCCGGGCTCGACACGGGCCCGCTGACCGACGAGCCCGCGCCGTCCCTGGTGGTCGCCGAACGCCACCGGGGCCGCCTGGCCGCGGGCAGTGCCGACCACTTCACCGGGGCGGGCGCACGACAGGTGCTCGACGCGCATCCGGCTCGCCTGGCCGATCTGCTGCTGGACCGGCGCCGGCGCCATCTGCTGCGGCCGGTCACGGCGCTCGCCCGCGCCGAAGGGCCTTCGGCGCAGTCGCTGTTCGTACCGCTCACGATGTACCGGGCGGCGCGGCGCCTGGCCCGTACGCCGTACCGCACCGGCCTGGAGACGGCGGCGGACCGGCTGCTGGCGGCGAACCGTCCGGGCGGCGGGCCGCCGGGCGGACCGGTGGGTGCCTCACTGGCCGCCCTGACCTGGTCACGGCCGGGACCGGCGGCGCGCTGGCTGACGGGAGAGGCACTGGCTGAAGTATCGGTTCGTCTGACGGAGGCGGCGACCCGGCCGACGTCCGTCCAGCGGCCCGGCGAGGCACGGGCACGGGCCGCTCTGACCCGGCACGCCGCGGACCAGCGGATCCTGGAACAGGCCGCGGAGATCCGCAGCCAGCGGCTGCACGCCCCCTTTCTGGACAACCAGGTCGTACGGGCCTGCCGGGACCTGCCCGAGTCGCTGCGGGTCCAGCCGGGGGCGCGCACCGCGGTGCTGCGGGCGGTCCTCGCGGGCACGGGCATCCACGACCTGCCGCCGGGCTGGGGCGCCCCGACCCAGGCTGCCTCGTCCACGACGGCCCGGGCAGGCCTGCGCGCGGCGCTCCCGCATCTGATCGCCCTCTTCGACGCCCCCTTGCTCGCGGACGCCGGCCTCGTGGAGGCGCGGGTCGTCCGCAAGGCGCTGCGGGCCGCCTCGGAGGGCGAACCCGTGCCGTTGGACGGCCTGACCGACCTGATCTCCACCGAGCTGTGGCTGCGCAGACTGCTCTCGCGCCGCGGCACCTGCTGGACGGGCACGGCCGCTCCGCGCTCGCGCGCTGTCGCGGGCGGTGTACCGCAGAGGCCCACGCTTCAGGCCTGAGACTTCGGCGCGCCGCCCGGGAGAAGGACGGTGCCTGCCATGCCCGGTCCGCCCTTGGCTAGTGGCAGGTGATCTGCGCCTGGGCCCAGTCGGCGAGCGCCACCGATCCGGCCGGCGTGCGTGGTTCGACGACGAGGCGGATCGTCTTCCGGCCGGAGAGCGGCACATGCACCGGCACGGCGGAGTCCCCGCGGCGGATCACCGCGGACTGCCACAGCCGCGCGCCGTCCCCGTACACGGAGAAGCGCACCGCGCCGGGTCCGAGCGTCATGTCGTCGACACCGACGAGTGCGTCATAGGACGTGCACCGGCGGTTGAGGTCGACGGTGACGGACGACGTGGCGTGCACGGTCACGCCGTGTCCGTACCGCTTGCCGGCGATCGACATGCCCCAGCGCTGCCACAGCCAGGTGCTCCCGCGAAGGCGCACCTCCGGTTCGGTGTGGTCGCCGAACGCGCCGTACTCGAGCCTGTTCACCTGGTAGACCTCGGTCGCCGGAGGGGGAGGCGGCGGAGCCGTGGGCGGGGCGGGAGGCACCGGGGCGGGCTGCTGAGGCCGGGACGGTGTCGGGGTAGGGGTCGGGCTCGGCGCGGGCGGCGCCGGGGCCTCGGACGTGGGCGCCACCGCAGCCGCCTGCCGGGTGGATGTGGGCGCAGGCGAGGGTGCGGATTCCGCTCGCCGCGTCGGGGTGGGCGCGGACGAAGCCGGCGGCTCGGGTTCCGGGCCCGGCGCCGGCGGCCGCGATTCGACGGGCCTGATGGCCGGTGGCCCGGCCTCCGGCCTGGTCGTCTGCTCGGGCTCACTGGACATGGCCCACACCAGCCCGGCGGTCGCGGCAACGCCTGCGGCCGCCGCGATCCCCGCCTTCGCGGGCGCGCCCAGCCCTTTTGCGACCGCCCCACCGGCGGCCGCGCCGCCAGAGGCGCTGCCTGACGCCGAGCCACCCGCAGCGGTGGCCACCCCGGCCGCTCCCGCGGCTCCACCGGCCGCGATCCCCGCGGCCTTGAGCGAGTAGCCGGCGGCGAACCAGCCGATGACCGCGACCGGGAGCAGCGCGGGGATCCCGGCGTTGACATGCGCCAGCTCACCCGCGGCCAGACGGCACTTGGCGCACTCCGACAGATGCTTGCGCAGCCCGCGCTCCGCCCGCATCCGCAACCCGCCCCGCGCGTAGGCGCCCAGCCGGTCCGCGTACCGCGCACAGTCGCCACCCGAGGTGAGGGCGGAGGACACATGGGCCTGGAGGTAGGCCTGCCTGAGCCCTTCGCGGGCCCGGCCGGCCAGCACCGCCGTGGCATTGGCGGTCAGCCCGAACAGCGGTGCGACCTCGCTCGGCGACTCCTCCTCGACGGTCGTGTGCCACAGCACGGCCTGCCATCGCTCGGGCAGGGAGCGGAAGGCCTGCAGGGCGAGCGACTGCTCGGCCTCGTGCATCGCCCTTACGTCCGCGCCCAGATCGAGCGTTTCGTCGCCCGACACGTCCGTGCTCGCCGCAGCCGCGGCGGCGAACACCACGAAGTCGTCGACCAGTTGCTCGCGCTTCGCCGTCTTCGCCCACGTCGCGGCCACGCGCCGCACCGTCGTCAGCAGGTATGCCCGGACGGCCTGCCGGGGCCCGGAGCCACCGCGCACCGCCTGCAGTGTCCGCGCGAACACCTCGGCCGTCAGGTCGTCTGCTGTGTGCGCATCCCGGCAGCAGGTGCGCGCGTATCTGCGGACGGCCTGCGCGTGCCTGCGGAACAGTTCCTCGTACGCGCTGTCGTCGCCGTCCCGCATGCGCTGGACCAACTCGCCGTCCGACGACGGCATTTCGCGCTGCCGCGGCAGAGCGCCGCCGCTGCGGCCGCCCTCGCGCTGTGGCGGTACGGCGTACTCCTCGGCGGATTCGGACCGGGAGTCGGCAGTCCCTGACGCATCCACCGGGCCGCCCTGGACAGGTACTTGCCGAGACGGACTCCCGGTGGTGGCCGGCCTGCTCGCACCGTCGAGTGACTCGTCCCGACCGTCACCGCTCATCGCGACAAGCTCCTGTAAGCACCCGCGGACCCGAACACCGGGCAAGCGTGACACAGAGAGGCCATGCACCGAACCCCCGTCTCCGGCAACCACCCATCCGGGGAGACTTCCCCGAAAACGAGCACGGCCCATCACTCGTTCGGGGAAGACTTATCGGCTGCATGGTCGCCGAGCCACGGAGTCGTTCGGTGTCGTCCGGCATTCGTGCGGCGGGCGTCAGGCGTTCTCAGGCCGACCGCGGGCGCAGACCCTCCAGAAGAATCTCCAGCAGCCGGGCCGAGGCCGCTTCCTGCTGCGCGGCATCCGGCAGCGAGGGTGCGGCCGTGGCTATCACCAGCAGGACGTCCGCCACGGTCACATCACCGCGCAGCTCACCCGCCGCCCGCGCCCGGTCGACCAGCTGACCCACGACCTCCAGCAGGTCTGCCGCACCGGCGTCGTCCTGCTCCTCTGCCGGCGCCGACCGAGGCGCGACGACGCGCAGCCCAGGCTGCGTACCGTGCCGCTGGTGCGGCACCCGAGGCCCGTCATGCGCCTCGTGCAGCCCGCCGCTCGCGGCGTCCCCGGGCTCCTCGCCGTCCACGCCGACCCTCAGTACGTGCGGCGGCAGCAGGCGCCCGGCGCCGGACGCAACCGATGTGCGCAGGAAGCGGGCGAGCGCCGACCACGGCTCCTCCTCCTGCCCCAGAGCCGTACGCGCCTGCTCGGTCAGCCGGGAGGTCTCCTCCTCGGCTATCCGCCGCACCAGCACGTCCTTGCTCGGGAAGCGGCGGTACACCGTCCCGACACCGACCCTGGCCCGTCGCGCCACATCCTCCATCGGTGCGCCGTAGCCCAGTTCGCCGAACACCTCGCGCGCAGCGCGCAGTACGTGCTCGAGATTGCGCTGTGCGTCCACCCGCAGCGGTGTCGAGCGGCTGGCCCCGCCCGATCCCGCCTGTCCGTTCCCACCACTGTCCGCGGCCGAGGCCACGGCCGATGCGGACGACGCATCCGCCGCAGCAGACGAGACAGCAGCAGCCTGCCAATGCGAATCCTGAATATGCATAAGCGTTCCCCCGGTCATGTTGTCTCCCCCCGGAGACCTCCCCGCCCAGTCCGCCGGGCGTGCCGTGACCCGGCACCCCGACCGAGTACGAACATAGTTGAGCCAGGGTCAATTCAGAAGGGGGTACTTCCGCACACTGCGCCCCCCGATCGGAGCAAGGGCCGGAAGGTTCCCTATTCGGCCCCCTCCCAGCCCCCTTCTCGACCGGTCTGACCTGCGGACCTTCCCTTTCGTCCGAAACCGTGCCCCGACCGGGCCACAGTCGTCTTCCGGTCACACAATTTGCCGGGGCTGTGGACAAACGCTTGAGCCCGTTGCGTCATGGGAAGGTGAAGGCTGCAAACACCCGGGGCGCGACCCCCGGCACCCCGCCGCGCACGCGCATTCTCGTCGTCGGCGGCGGTTACGTCGGGATGTACACGGCACTGCGCCTCCAGCGGAAGCTGAAGCCCGAGCTCGGGCGCGGCGATGTGGAGATCGTCGTGGTCACACCCAATCCGTACATGACGTATCAGCCGTTCCTCCCGGAAGCCGCAGCCGGCTCGATCTCCCCACGTCATGTCGTGGTCCCGCTCCGTCGCGACCTCGACGGATGCACGATCGTCATCGGCGAGGCCCGGACAATCGATCATGCCAAGCGCACGGTGACCGTCGCGACCCTCGCCACCGAGGAGGAGGGCGCCGGCGCGACCGAGTTCACCTACGACGAACTCGTCCTCGCACCCGGCTCCATCTCCCGTGCCCTGCCTCTCCCCGGCCTGGCCGACTTCGGTATCGGTTTCAAGACCGTCGAGGAAGCCATCGGCCTGCGCAACCACGTCATCGAGCAGATGGACATCGCATCGTCCACGCGCGATCCGGCCATCCGCGACGCCGCCCTCACCTTCGTCTTCGTCGGCGGCGGTTACGCGGGCGTCGAGGCGCTGGCCGAGCTCGAGGACATGGCCCGCTACACCTCGCGCTACTACCACAACCTCAAGCCCGAGGACCTGAAATGGATCCTGGTGGAAGCGGCCGACCACATCCTGCCCGAGGTCGGTGAGGAGTTGGGCAGGTACGCCGTAAGCGAGCTGCGCGCCCGCAACATCGACGTACGTCTCGAGACCCGCCTGGACTCCTGCGAGGACCGTGTAGCCGTCCTGAGTGACGGTTCGCGCTTCCCGACCCGCACGGTGGTGTGGACGGCCGGCGTCAAGCCCGCGCCGATCCTCGCCGCCACCGATCTGCCCCTGAACGAGCGCGGCCGGCTGACCTGTACCGCGCAGCTCGCCGTCGCCGGCGTCGAGCACGCCTGGTCGGCGGGGGACGCGGCGGCGGTCCCCGACATCACCTCGGACGAGCCGGGCGCGGAATGCGCGCCCAACGCCCAGCACGCCGTGCGCCAGACCAAGGTTCTGGCCGAGAACATCGTGGCGTCGCTGCGCGGCGAGCCCCTCCAGGAGTACGCCCACAAGTACGCCGGGTCGGTGGCGTCCCTGGGCCTCCACAAGGGTGTCGCCCATGTCTACGGCCGAAAGCTCAAGGGGTATCCGGCCTGGCTGATGCACCGGGTCTACCACCTCAGCCGCGTGCCCACCTTCAACCGCAAGGCCCGCGTACTCGCCGAATGGACCCTGGCAGGCCTGTTCAAACGCGAGATCGTCTCCCTCGGCTCGCTCGAGCACCCGCGCGCGCAGTTCGAGCTGGCCGCAGGCGGCCGGCGCAACGGGCGGGGCGACGGCAACGGCGCGAAGAAGAAGGAAAAGGACACGGGGCCGCAGGACGGATCCGATTCCGGCAGCTCAAGAGGCAGCTGACGGGGCTCCGGATCCGGCCGACGGCGCTCGGCAAAGACGACTGTCAGTCCGGTCGGCCACACTGGACGTGTGACCATAGGTGGGCTCACACCTGCACAGAGTGACCCTTGGCGACAAACCCATTGAGGCTAGAAAGTCAGTGAACTTCACGCGTTGGAGCCCAAGGCTCCCCGGTACGCAGCGTCGCGCCGCAGCGCGGGGGACCGATCACGGAATCTCCCCGGCCCAGCGAGGCGAAGGCTCCGTACCCGCGGCCCGCGGCGAGTACGGACAGCAGCTCGAGCCGCTGCCCGATGTCCCCGCCCTCGAGGACTTCTCCGCTCCGGAGATCCTCGGCCGCCTGCCCGCCCTGGTCGCGCTCGTGTACGGCACCGAGCACCGCATCGCCTACGTCAACGACG
Source organism: Streptomyces sp. NBC_00390 (assembly GCF_036057275.1). Lineage (NCBI taxonomy): Bacteria > Bacillati > Actinomycetota > Actinomycetes > Kitasatosporales > Streptomycetaceae > Streptomyces > Streptomyces sp. NBC_00390. The sequence continues at coordinate 4,430,749 of NZ_CP107945.1, forward strand.
CCTACGCCCAGGCCTTCGGCCACCGCCCGGCCGGATCGGTCGCCGCCGAGGTCTGCCCGGAACTCGTCGAGCTGGGCCTGCTGCCTCTGATGGACCAGGTCCTGCGCAGCGGCAAGCCGCGTACGGTCAAGTCCCGCAGGACCCAGGGCGGCGGCTCGTACACGGTCACCTGCCTGCCCGCCGAGTGGTCGGGCGAGCACAAGGACACCGAGGGCGTGCTCGTCTTCGCCGCCGATGTCACCGACCACGCGGAGGCGGCCGAACGGCTGCGGGCGAGCGAACGCCGTCACCGCGAAACCGCGGTGACCCTCCAGAGGTCGTTGTTGCCGCAGGAGTTGGAGCAGCCCGACGATCTGCGCTTCGCCGCCACGTATCTGCCGGGCGGCACGGACGCCGCGGTCGGCGGCGACTGGTACGACGTGATCACCCTCGGCGCCGGCCGCACCGCCCTGGTCATCGGGGACGTGATGGGCCGTGGGGTTCGCGCTGCCGCCGTCATGGGCCAGCTCCGCACCGCCGTACGGGCCTACGCCCGCCTCGACCTGCCGCCGCACGAGGTGCTCCAGTTGCTCGACGGCCTCGCCGCCGAGATCGACGCCAGCCAGATCGCCACCTGTGTCTACGCCGTCCACGACCCGAACGAAGGCCGGCTCGTCTACGCCTCCGCCGGCCATCTGCCGATCCTGGTCCGCGACGAGGACGGCACGGTCCGCCGCGCGGCCGAGCCGACCGGCCCCCCGCTGGGCACCGGCGGCTGGCTGCACACCTCGGGGATGATCGACCTCCCGCCCGGCTCCACCGCCGTCCTCTACACGGACGGCCTGGTCGAGCGGCGCCGCGAGGACATCGACGAGGGAATGGCTGCTCTGGAGCGCGCGCTCGCCGGCGCGACCGGGACCCCGCAGGTGGTCTGCGACCGGCTGATCCGCTCGCTGGGGGTGACGGCGGATCATGACGACGATGTCGCCGTTCTGGTGATCCAGCATCCGACGCGTACGGGAGGGGACGCCGAGCTGTTCCACAACGCCGCCCTCGACCTGCTCGGCGGCATCGAGGCGGCGCCACGTGCACGGGCGTTCGCGTCAGGGGTGCTGGCCTCGTGGCGGTTCTCGCCGGAGCTGCACGATCTGGGAGTGCTGGCGGCCAGCGAGTTGGTCGCCAACTCCTTGCAGCACGGCGTCCCGCCGATGGGTCTCAGACTCCGGCGCACCGACCGGCGGCTGATCATCGAGGTGACGGACGGGGACGATCATCTTCCGCGCCGCCGCCGCGCGGAATCGGAGGACGAGGCGGGTCGCGGGATTTCCATCGTCGCGACGATCGCCTCGTCCTGGGGGTCCCGCCGCACACCGGGCGGCGGGAAGGCGGTCTGGTGCGAGTTCGCCCTGCCTCAGTGAGCTGAGGCAGCGACCACGGGCTCCACGGGCTGCGGGTCCTGCCCGGTCCGCGGACCGTGCTCGATCTTGTGCACCGCCACCACACGCGACTTCGCGGCGAGCGACGGCTGGTCCTGCGCAGGGGTGAGCCGCTTGCCCAGACGCAGCGCCAGCACCGTGATGCCCAGCGAGAACAGCGTGAACGTCACGATGTACGGCCCGTGCAGCGCGGCACCCATCGGGCCGCCGACGGCCGGGCCGACCGCGAGGGCGAGCTGCTTGACCAGGGCGAACGCGGAGTTGTACTGCCCGACCATCCCCTCCGGGGCGAGATCGGCCACCAGCGGGGCCACGGTCGGAGACAGCATGGCCTCGCCGAGCCCGAACAGCGCGTACGTGGAGATGAACGCGGCCGTCGCCATGGCCTGGCTGCCGTGGCCGAGCCCGGCGTACCCCGCCGCGATCCAGGCGACGGCCCAGATCAGCCCGACCGAGGCGATCACCCGGCTGCGCCTGCGGCGCTCCACGAACCTCAGTACGAGGAACTGCGCGGCCACGATCACCGCGGTGTTGGCGGCCAGCGCCGTCCCCAGCGTCGCGGGCTCGATCCCTGCGGCCTCGGTGCCGTATGCGGCCAGGCCCGACTCGAACTGTCCGTAGCAGGCGAAGAAGAGGACGAAGCCGAGGACGCACAGCTGCACCATCGCCCGGTGCCCGAGCAGTGCCCGTATGCCACCCCTCGCCTTGGCCTCCGTGTTCGCGGGCCGGGCCTCCTGGAGGGTGAGCGAGCGGGGGAGCCGCACGGTGAGCGCGATCGCGGCCAGCACCAGGAACATCGCGGCCTCGATGCCGAACAGCAGGGTGAAACTGGCGGGCCGGCTCTCGTCCACGATGTGGCCGCCGATCAGCCCCCCGATGCCGAGCCCGAGGTTCTGCAGAAAGAACTGCATGGCGAACGCGCGGGTCCGGGTCGCGCTCTCCGAGCACCAGACGATCATGGTCGCGAGTGCAGGCTGCATCACGGCCGTACCGGCGCCGAGCAGCGCGGTGGACATGACGACGGCCGGTACGGAGGTCGCGAGTCCCATCCCCGCGGCACCGACGGCCGCCAGCACGGCGGCCCCCACCAGCACCGGCAGCGGCCCGCGCCGGTCGATGACCCGTCCGGTGAACGGGAGGGCGACGAGTGCGGCCATCGCGAAGACCGCGAGCACGGCACCTGCCGAGCTCGAGCCCAGGTCCCGCACCTGCGCCACATAGACGTACAGATACGGAACGGTGAAGCCGAGTCCGAACGCGCTCAACGCGTTCCCCGCCTGGATCCGGCGCATCGCTGCACCCTTCGCCTTGGTCACGTTCACCCACTTCAGGTATCGGAGGACTGAAGTCTCAAGACTTCAACAGTAAAGTTAGAACGTCAACAGTACACATCGAAGGACTTCGACGCCAATCAAGCCCGTGCGATACTTCGGCGCATGCCTACTGCGACCCCTGACGGCCCTGCGTCGCCCGGCCCCCAGGAGCCTGGCCTCGACGAGCAGATCGCCGCCTACCAGCGCGAATTCGGCGACCTGGATCCCCAGGTCGAGAAGGTCGTGTCTGCCCTGGGCCGGCTCAACCGCCGGATGAACGTCGCGTACGGCCGCCAGGTGGCCGCCCTGGGCATCAGCAATGCCGAGTGGGAAGTCCTCAAGACACTCGTGCTCGCAGGCTCCCCCTACCGCCTGGGCCCAGGGGAACTCGCCAAGCGCCTCGGTCTGACCCCGGCCGCCATGACCCACCGCATCGACCGCATGGCGGCCGAGGGACTGGTAACCCGCGACCGGGACGAGACCAACAGGGTCCGCGTGATCGTGGAGCTGACGGACGAGGGCCGCACGAAGTGGCTCGAAGCGATGCGCATGGCGACGAACTTCGAGGAGGACCTGCTCCAGGACCTCTCGGGCGCCGAGCGGGCTGTCCTCGGCGAGCTGCTGATCCGCGTACTGCGCCGGGTGGAACACACTCAGCCGGACGCCGGCGGCAGGCTCACCGACCTGGAGTAGAACGTCACACGGCGGAGGTTGACACGGCCCTCGCCGGTCCGTAAGGTTCTTCGAGTTGTCGCGGGACCGGAACGGTTCTGCGACGGCCACTCACGCCGCTGATGCGGCAACCAAACTCAGCACGAACTCCTGGTCGGGATGATTTCGGCATGCCGAAATCAATTTCGAGGGCTCGATTATGAGTCGCCTGGGAAATCCGCTAGAGTTTTGGACGTCGGAACGGCCCAACAGCCGGAAAGACAGCTCCCGCTGACTGGGAATCAGGCCCGAAAGGATCTGATAGAGTCGGACTCGCCGGAAAGGGAAACGCGAAAGCGTGGAACTGGAAAGTGCCCCGCCGGCCGGGAATCGGACACGAAAGAGTCTGATAGAGTCGGAAACGCAAGACCGAAGGGAAGCGCCCGGAGGAAAGCCCGAGAGGGTGAGTACAAAGGAAGCGTCCGTTCCTTGAGAACTCAACAGCGTGCCAAAAATCAACGCCAGATATGTTGATACCCCGTCCATCTTCGGATGGCAGGGTTCCTTTGTAGAAACACAGCGAGGACGCTGTGTGCGACGGGGACTATTCCTCCCTGTCGCACCGCTCTCGTGGTGTCGACCCGATTACGGGTAAACATTCATGGAGAGTTTGATCCTGGCTCAGGACGAACGCTGGCGGCGTGCTTAACACATGCAAGTCGAACGATGAAGCCCTTCGGGGTGGATTAGTGGCGAACGGGTGAGTAACACGTGGGCAATCTGCCCTTCACTCTGGGACAAGCCCTGGAAACGGGGTCTAATACCGGATAACACTGCGGGCCGCATGGTCTGCGGTTGAAAGCTCCGGCGGTGAAGGATGAGCCCGCGGCCTATCAGCTTGTTGGTGGGGTGATGGCCCACCAAGGCGACGACGGGTAGCCGGCCTGAGAGGGCGACCGGCCACACTGGGACTGAGACACGGCCCAGACTCCTACGGGAGGCAGCAGTGGGGAATATTGCACAATGGGCGAAAGCCTGATGCAGCGACGCCGCGTGAGGGATGACGGCCTTCGGGTTGTAAACCTCTTTCAGCAGGGAAGAAGCGAAAGTGACGGTACCTGCAGAAGAAGCGCCGGCTAACTACGTGCCAGCAGCCGCGGTAATACGTAGGGCGCAAGCGTTGTCCGGAATTATTGGGCGTAAAGAGCTCGTAGGCGGCTTGTCACGTCGGATGTGAAAGCCCGGGGCTTAACCCCGGGTCTGCATTCGATACGGGCAGGCTAGAGTGTGGTAGGGGAGATCGGAATTCCTGGTGTAGCGGTGAAATGCGCAGATATCAGGAGGAACACCGGTGGCGAAGGCGGATCTCTGGGCCATTACTGACGCTGAGGAGCGAAAGCGTGGGGAGCGAACAGGATTAGATACCCTGGTAGTCCACGCCGTAAACGTTGGGAACTAGGTGTTGGCGACATTCCACGTCGTCGGTGCCGCAGCTAACGCATTAAGTTCCCCGCCTGGGGAGTACGGCCGCAAGGCTAAAACTCAAAGGAATTGACGGGGGCCCGCACAAGCAGCGGAGCATGTGGCTTAATTCGACGCAACGCGAAGAACCTTACCAAGGCTTGACATATACCGGAAAGCATTAGAGATAGTGCCCCCCTTGTGGTCGGTATACAGGTGGTGCATGGCTGTCGTCAGCTCGTGTCGTGAGATGTTGGGTTAAGTCCCGCAACGAGCGCAACCCTTGTTCTGTGTTGCCAGCATGCCCTTCGGGGTGATGGGGACTCACAGGAGACCGCCGGGGTCAACTCGGAGGAAGGTGGGGACGACGTCAAGTCATCATGCCCCTTATGTCTTGGGCTGCACACGTGCTACAATGGCCGGTACAATGAGCTGCGATGCCGCGAGGCGGAGCGAATCTCAAAAAGCCGGTCTCAGTTCGGATTGGGGTCTGCAACTCGACCCCATGAAGTCGGAGTTGCTAGTAATCGCAGATCAGCATTGCTGCGGTGAATACGTTCCCGGGCCTTGTACACACCGCCCGTCACGTCACGAAAGTCGGTAACACCCGAAGCCGGTGGCCCAACCCCTTGTGGGAGGGAGCTGTCGAAGGTGGGACTGGCGATTGGGACGAAGTCGTAACAAGGTAGCCGTACCGGAAGGTGCGGCTGGATCACCTCCTTTCTAAGGAGCACTTCTTACTGGCCCTCGGGTCGGTCAGAGGCCAGGACATCGGCGAACGTCCGATGCTGGTTGCTCATGGGTGGAACGTTGATTATTCGGCGCACTTGACCGTCTTTTCTTCCTAGTACTGCTCTTCGGAGCGTGGAACGGCAGGGGAGCGGCGAGGGCGCCTGGCGCGCTGTTGGGTGTCTGAGGGTACGGACTGCGGTCCCTATCTTCGCGATGCCGGCCCCGGTGAACTCGTCCTTTGTGGGCGGGGTGGCGGGTGGCTGGTCGTTGCTTGAGAACTGCACAGTGGACGCGAGCATCTGTGGCCAAGTTTTTAAGGGCGCACGGTGGATGCCTTGGCACCAGGAACCGATGAAGGACGTGGGAGGCCACGATAGTCCCCGGGGAGCCGTCAACCAGGCTTTGATCCGGGGGTTTCCGAATGGGGAAACCCGGCAGTCGTCATGGGCTGTCACCCGCTGCTGAACACATAGGCAGTGTGGAGGGAACGAGGGGAAGTGAAACATCTCAGTACCCTCAGGAAGAGAAAACAACCGTGATTCCGGGAGTAGTGGCGAGCGAAACCGGATGAGGCCAAACCTACGACGTGTGAGACCCGGCAGGGGTTGCGTCGTGGGGGTTGTGGGATCTCTCTTTTACGGTCTGCCGGCCGTGAGACGAGTCAGAAACCGTATGGATAGGCGAAGGACATGCGAAAGGTCCGGCGTAGAGGGTAAGACCCCCGTAGCTGAAATTCATGCGGCTCGTTTGAGAGACACCCAAGTAGCACGGGGCCCGAGAAATCCCGTGTGAATCTGGCGGGACCACCCGCTAAGCCTAAATATTCCCTGGTGACCGATAGCGGATAGTACCGTGAGGGAATGGTGAAAAGTACCGCGGGAGCGGAGTGAAATAGTACCTGAAACCGTGTGCCTACAAGCCGTGGGAGCGTCGCATGCAAGCTTGCTTGTATGTCGTGACTGCGTGCCTTTTGAAGAATGAGCCTGCGAGTTTGCGGTGTGTTGCGAGGTTAACCCGTGTGGGGAAGCCGTAGCGAAAGCGAGTCCGAACAGGGCGATTCAGTAGCGCGCTCAAGACCCGAAGCGGAGTGATCTAGCCATGGGCAGGTTGAAGCGGAGGTAAGACTTCGTGGAGGACCGAACCCACCAGGGTTGAAAACCTGGGGGATGACCTGTGGTTAGGGGTGAAAGGCCAATCAAACTCCGTGATAGCTGGTTCTCCCCGAAATGCATTTAGGTGCAGCGTCGTGTGTTTCTTGCCGGAGGTAGAGCACTGGATAGGCGATGGGCCCTACCGGGTTACTGACCTTAGCCAAACTCCGAATGCCGGTAAGTGAGAGCGCGGCAGTGAGACTGTGGGGGATAAGCTCCATGGTCGAGAGGGAAACAGCCCAGAGCATCGACTAAGGCCCCTAAGCGTACGCTAAGTGGGAAAGGATGTGGAGTCGCAGAGACAACCAGGAGGTTGGCTTAGAAGCAGCCACCCTTGAAAGAGTGCGTAATAGCTCACTGGTCAAGTGATTCCGCGCCGACAATGTAGCGGGGCTCAAGCGTACCGCCGAAGTCGTGTCATTGCAGTATGTACCCCCAACGGGGACTGTGATGGGTAGGGGAGCGTCGTGTGCCGGGTGAAGCAGCCGCGGAAGCGAGTTGTGGACGGTTCACGAGTGAGAATGCAGGCATGAGTAGCGATACACACGTGAGAAACGTGTGCGCCGATTGACTAAGGGTTCCTGGGTCAAGCTGATCTGCCCAGGGTAAGTCGGGACCTAAGGCGAGGCCGACAGGCGTAGTCGATGGACAACCGGTTGATATTCCGGTACCCGCTTTGAAACGCCCAATATCGAATCAGACGATGCTAAGGCCGTGAAGCCGCCCCTGATCTCTTCGGAGTGAGGGGGAGTGGTGGAGCCGCCGGCCCAGATCTGTAGTAGGTAAGCGATGGGGTGACGCAGGAAGGTAGTCCAGCCCGGGCGGTGGTTGTCCCGGGGTAAGGGTGTAGCCCGAGAGATAGGCAAATCCGTCTCTCATGCAGGGTGAGACCTGATGCCGAGCCGATTGTGGTGAAGTGGATGATCCTATGCTGTCGAGAAAAGCCTCTAGCGAGTTTCATGGCGGCCCGTACCCTAAACCGACTCAGGTGGTCAGGTAGAGAATACCGAGGCGTTCGGGTGAACTATGGTTAAGGAACTCGGCAAAATGCCCCCGTAACTTCGGGAGAAGGGGGCCATCACCGGTGATGAGTCTTGCACTCTGAGCTGGGGGTGGCCGCAGAGACCAGCGAGAAGCGACTGTTTACTAAAAACACAGGTCCGTGCGAAGCCGTAAGGCGATGTATACGGACTGACGCCTGCCCGGTGCTGGAACGTTAAGGGGACCGGTTAGCTCTGTTTCGACAGGGCGAAGCTGAGAACTTAAGCGCCAGTAAACGGCGGTGGTAACTATAACCATCCTAAGGTAGCGAAATTCCTTGTCGGGTAAGTTCCGACCTGCACGAATGGCGTAACGACTTCTCGACTGTCTCAACCATAGGCCCGGTGAAATTGCACTACGAGTAAAGATGCTCGTTTCGCGCAGCAGGACGGAAAGACCCCGGGACCTTTACTACAGTTTGATATTGGTGTTCGGTTCGGCTTGTGTAGGATAGGTGGGAGACTTTGAAGCCTGGACGCCAGTTCAGGTGGAGTCGCCGTTGAAATACCACTCTGGTCGTGCTGGATGTCTAACCTGGGTCCGTGATCCGGATCAGGGACAGTGTCTGATGGGTAGTTTAACTGGGGCGGTTGCCTCCCAAAGGGTAACGGAGGCGCCCAAAGGTTCCCTCAGCCTGGTTGGCAATCAGGTGTTGAGTGTAAGTGCACAAGGGAGCTTGACTGTGAGACCGACGGGTCGAGCAGGGACGAAAGTCGGGACTAGTGATCCGGCGGTGGCTTGTGGAAGCGCCGTCGCTCAACGGATAAAAGGTACCCCGGGGATAACAGGCTGATCTTCCCCAAGAGTCCATATCGACGGGATGGTTTGGCACCTCGATGTCGGCTCGTCGCATCCTGGGGCTGGAGTCGGTCCCAAGGGTTGGGCTGTTCGCCCATTAAAGCGGTACGCGAGCTGGGTTTAGAACGTCGTGAGACAGTTCGGTCCCTATCCGCTGTGCGCGTAGGAGTCTTGAGAAGGGCTGTCCCTAGTACGAGAGGACCGGGACGGACGAACCTCTGGTGTGCCAGTTGTCCTGCCAAGGGCATGGCTGGTTGGCTACGTTCGGAAAGGATAACCGCTGAAAGCATCTAAGCGGGAAGCCTGCTTCGAGATGAGGACTCCCACCTCCTTGAGAGGGTAAGGCTCCCAGTAGACGACTGGGTTGATAGGCCGGATATGGAAGCCCAGTAATGGGTGGAGTTGACCGGTACTAATAGGCCGAGGGCTTGTCCTCAGTTGCTCGCGTCCACTGTGTCAGTTCTGAAGTAACGAACTCGCCAGACCCCCGTTTTGCGGGTGTCGGTCGGCTGGAGTTCGACATCTTCATAGAGTTTCGGTGGTCATAGCGTCAGGGAAACGCCCGGTTACATTCCGAACCCGGAAGCTAAGCCTTTCAGCGCCGATGGTACTGCAGGGGGGACCCTGTGGGAGAGTAGGACGCCGCCGAACAATCTTTAGCCTCAACCCCCGGACCCTGTCCGGGGGTTGAGGCATTTTTGCGTTCAGGGCGATCCCCGGGAAACTGCGTTGCCCGAGGCCGGGGGCCGGCGCGAGTATCGGGGGATGGAACATGTCATCCGCCCCGTGCGTGCCGAGGAGTGGGCGAAGGTTCGTGACCTTCGGCTCGCCGCCCTGCAGGACCCGCTGTCATCGATAGCGTTTCACGAGACGTACGAGACTGCTCTCGCGCAGCCCGACTCGTTCTGGCAGGAGAGAACCTCGTCCGCCGCCGCGGGTCAGGACGTGATTCAGTTCATCGCCGAGGCGCCGGACGGTCGTTGGGACGGCACCCTTTCGGTGCTGGTGGAGCACCCCGGGGCCGAGCCGCGGATCGGTAAGGCCGCGATCGTCGAGCAGACGCACGTCGTCGGGGTGTTCGTGCGTTCCGAGGCGCGGGGCTCGGGGCTGGCCGACGAACTTTTCCGTGCGGGGATCGAGTGGTCATGGGCGCTGGACGAGCCGGCCGTCGAGCGCGTGCGGTTGATCTTCCACACGGACAACGGAAGGGCTGAAGCCGTCTACCGCCGAATGGGTTTCGTCCCGAGCGGCGAACCCGAACCCATCCCGGGGGACGGCATGGCGCGTGAGTACGAGATCCGGCGCCCTGGTGGTCCACTCAAGGAGTAGCGCGCTTGCCCCGGACCGTCGTCGGAGGTGGAACAGCACACCGCGGCAGACCCATTGGCCTGCAGCGGTGTGCTGTGTCCGGACTACTCGTCGATCGAGGCCCCGTAAGCCGCGTCGAGCGACGGGGCGCCGAGCGAGCCGCCGCCGTACGTCCACGAGCCGGAAGCCGTGACCCCGCCCGATCCGGCCGAGAGCACCCACACCACGCCGTCGCTCGTGTTCTCGCCGGGAGCCGAGGCCAGCAGGCCGAAGCGGCCGTCCCGGTTAGGGTCGGTCAGCCTGACCTGGCCGCCCCAGCGGTCACCCTTCTCGGCGGCGCCCGGCACCTGCGCGGAGTTCTGGTCCCACGACTTTGCGCCGGTGGCGGTCAGTCCGCCGGCCGCGCCGCGCAGCACCCACACCGCGCCCGCGTCCGCGACCGTGCCGATGTCCTCGCCGGCTGCCCCGATCGCCACGTCCGCGTACCCGTCGCCGTTGGTGTCGGCGACGGAGAGGTCGGTGCCCCAGCCGTCCGCGCGCTCGGCCGTGCCGGGGACTCCGGGCGAGTTCTGGGTCCACCACTGGGGCGGGCTGTCCGCACCGTCGATCCCGAGCGGCCCGTCGGGGCTTCCGTAGTAGACGCCGACCTGGCCGCCGGTCATCCAGTCGCCACCGTCGTTGGGGCTGTGCGGCTCGCCGGTCACGAGGTCGTCGTATCCGTCGTTGTTGATGTCGCCGGAGGCCGCGACCGGGCCGCCGCGCAGATCGCGCTCGTACACGAGGCCCTGTACCTGACCGGAGTAGAAGGACGACCAGCCGTGACCTGGCTCCTCCGGGCCAGCGGTGACTCCCGAGACGACGAGGTCGGCGAGACCGTTGTCGTCGTAGTCGCCGGTGGTCAGGGACCTGGGCAGGATGTCGCGCGCTTGTGCCCCGGCGGAGAGGCGGGTCCGAGCAGTGCGCTCCAGCGGCGCGGACTGCGGCTGCGGGACGGAGTCGTACGCGTACAGCTCGAGGTTGTCGCGCTGGAGAACGGCCAGCTGGTCACCCGGGGTGTCGGGGCTGAATCGGGCCGCGGCGACCGCGCTGCCGAACTGCTGGCCCTCCGTAGGATCCGCGGTCTCCAGCCATTCGCTGTTCGCGCCGGACAGTCCGCGCGACGACCCCCACAGAATGGTGATCCCGCCCGCGTCCTTGACCGTGCCGATGTCCTCGCCCGGGATGCCCACGATCGCGTCGTCGTAGCCGTCCGCGTCGAGATCGCCGGTGGCCACGGCCTTTCCGAATCCGTCGCCCGTCTCGGCGGCGCCGGGTACCCCGGCAGTGGACTGGCTGACGACGGCGGCGCGGCGGGTGCCGATACCCGTCGACGCGCCGTACTGCACGGTCACGTACCCCGCGCCCTTCTTCCCGCTGAGGGTTCCGCCCGGTGCGCCGATGAGCACGTCCTCGTAGCCGTCGCCGTTGAAATCGCTGTTGCGGTCACTTGCGTGTGTTCCGCCGGGGGTACCGGCGTATGCGGCGGGAGCGGCGATGGCCGCTCCCGCCGTCAGGAGAAATGCGGCCGCGGCGACGGCGGCCGTACGGTACTTGCGCACGAGCGGCTCCTTGGCTCAAGGATGACCGGGCGAGTGCGGGGGGCATCCGGAAAGGGCCCGTTCCTTCCTGGCGCCCTGATTGACCGTCAGTGAGGCAAAAGGGTTGTACGGCGGGGTGTTCTCGCCGGACGGCACCTACCGGGTGAGGGGATCGCTCCAGCGGGCGCGTGCCTGTTCCTGGGAGCGGAGCAGGACCAGAGTCGGCAGGCCGTGGTCCTGGCCGGTCGTCAGCAGCTCCGGGAGGCGGGGAATCGGAGCGACGGCCGCGACGTCCTCGAGGACGAGCGCCAGTGGTGGGTCGAGCCGACCGTCGGATGACCGTGCGGCCATGCGGCGGCCGTGCTCGACCACGTCTGAGGCGAGTGCGGTCAGCAGCGGCATCCCGCCCGGGTGGGTACGGGGGTCCTCGATCGGTTCACCCACCACATAAAGGGTGCCCCCTTCGTTTACGAATGATTCCAAGGCGAGCGAATCAGTTCGATTTGGGGTGCAGGCGTCACGGATATGGACCGACGACAGCGCGGAGAGAGCACGGACCGTCAACTGCTGCGCGATCTCCCGCCGTTCGGGATGCGCCGTGAGCGCGGACTCCAGCAGTCCGGCGAGTCCGCCCGCGGCCTTGGGGTGCGTACGGAGGATGCGTACGGGCTCATGGGCGGCGGTGCCCTGGGCCCAGCGGTGGAGCTGCTTGAACGGGCGACCGTCCACGGCAGCGGCGTGCAGCCAGCAACGCAGCAGGGTCTCGGCGGTGTCCGCCATGGCCGCGTCCATCAAGGCCCTCGGCCGTACGGGCGCGAGGAGGGCCGCGGCGCGGTCGGCGGCGGTCCCGGCGTCCTCGCAGTGAGCGGTGGGCGACCAGTGGAGACGGGCCGGCGTGTCGCACAGATGCCCGGGGTCGTAGACGAGTACGGGGCCGAGCTTGGCGCGGGCGTCCTTGGTCTCGGCCCATACCGTCGGGTCCGAGGTGATCACCAGGACGGGCCCTTCGGCGTCGCGCAGCGCCTGAACGGTGATGGGGCGGCGCGTGGCCCGGTCGCCGTAGAAGACGTGAGGCGTTCGGGTACGGGGGGCCGGGACGGTGGGGTGGGGCCCGAGCGGCGGGACGGTGGCGGCACGGGAGCTGGCCGGGTCCGGGTCCAGGGGAACGGTGGCCCGGTCCGGTGCCCGCTCGGCGGGCGCGTCGAGCACCTCTCCGTACGGGGTGGTCCCCGCGGTCACGGCGGGTTCCGCCTCCCCGGCGGGAGCGCCGCGCTCCTGGACGCGCCGCTCCCCGGCAGGAGCCGCGCCCACCGTCCGCCGTGTCCTGCCCTCGCGCGCCGCCGCCCGGACCGCGCGCCAGCGCGCCAGAGTGCCGAGCGTGAAGACGGTGAGGACCACCAGCACCATCAACTCGCCGATGGCCAGTCCCCAGAACAGCCCGTACCCGGACAGCTCGGCGGGCGGTGTGGACGGCCAGGCGGCCGCCAGGTCGTGCGGGGCCGAGACCAGCGCCCGCATCGCGTGCGGCGTGTCGGCGAACGTGACGCCGGTGGGCCAGACCCCGTGCGCCAGCAGGCCGGCCAGCCCCGTGGCCGTCCAGACCAGCACTGTCAGTCCGAGAAGGAAGCTCAGCAGTCCGACCAACAGGCCGTCGGGGATGCCTCGTTCGTTCTCCGGTCTCCGGCCGCCGTACTGGCGGCCCTGCCGACCCTCGTACATCTCACGCCACCGTCGACTCGGACGACTCGTCCAGCTTGTGCTGCTCGATCAGGGCCGCGCGCTGCTCCGCCTCCCACTCGGCGGCCTGCACGTGCTCCGGCAGGTCCGGGGCGGACGACTCCGTCATCGCCCGGTCGGTGAAGACCAGGGGCCGTTCTGCCTCGGTGACCAGGTGTTTGACCACCTGGACATTGCCGTTGACGTCCCACACCGCGATGCCCGGGGTGAGCGTGGGGATGATTTCGACGGCCCAGCGCGGCAGGCCGAGCACGCGCCCGGTGGCCCGTGCCTCGTCGGCCTTCTGGGCGTAGATGGTCCGTGTGGACGCCATCTTGAGGATCGCCGCGGCCTCCCGTGCCGCCGCCCCGTCCACCACGTCGGACAGATGGTGGACGACCGCCACGAAGGACAGACCGAGCCGCCGGCCGAACTTCAGCAGCCGCTGGAAGAGCTGGGCGACGAACGGGCTGTTGATGATGTGCCACGCCTCCTCCACCAGGAAGATGCGCTTCTTGCGGTCGGGGCGGATCCAGGTGTGCTCCAGCCAGACGCCGACGATCGCCATCAGGATCGGCATCGCGATCGAGTTGCGGTCGATGTGCGAGAGGTCGAAGACGATGAGCGGCGCGTCCAGGTCGATGCCGACGGTCGTCGGACCGTCGAACATGCCGCGCAGGTCACCGTCGACGAGCCGGTCCAGCACCAGCGCGACGTCCAGACCCCAGGCCCGTACGTCCTCTATGGCGACGTTCATCGCCTCGGCCGACTCGGGCTCCGGGTGGCGCAGCTGCTCGACGATGTCGGTGAGGACGGGCTGGCGGTCGGTGATGGTCTCGGTGACGTACGCGTGGGCCACCTTCAGCGCGAAACCGGCCCGTTCGTCGAGGCCATGGCCCATCGCCACCTCGATGATGGTGCGCAACAGTGCGAGCTGGCCGGTGGTGGTGATGGCGGGGTCGAGCGGGTTGAGACGGATCCCGCCGTCCAGGGCCGTCATCGGGTCCAGCCGGATGGGGGTGATCCCCAGCTCCTGCGCGATGAGGTTCCACTCGCCGACGCCGTCCTCACCCTGTGCGTCCAGCACGACGACCTGGCGGTCGCGGAAGCGCAACTGCCGCAGGACATACGTCTTCTCGAGTGCCGACTTGCCGTTGCCGGACTCGCCGAGCACCAGCCAGTGGGGGGCGGGGAGCTGCTGCCCGTACAGCTGGAAGGGATCGTAGATGTAGCCCTTGCCGCTGTAGACCTCGCGGCCGATGATCACGCCCGAGTCGCCGAGGCCGGGTGCGGCGGTGGGCAGGTAGACGGCCTGCGCCTGCCCGGTCGACGTACGGACGGGCAGGCGGGTCGTCTCCACCTTTCCGAACAGGAAGGAGGTGAAGGCATCCGTGAGGACGGACAGCGGATCTCGCATGGCGGACTGCCCTCTCGGTCAGCGTCGGATGCCGGTCGCGAACGGCAAGGTGTTCACAAAGGCCCGGTGGTGTTCGCGGTCGCACCATTCCAGCTTGAGATAGGACTTGCCGGCCGAGGCCCTGATCGTGCGCTTGTCCCTGGCCAGGGCCTCGGGCGAACGCGCCGACACTGTGATGTACCCGACGAGATTGACGCCCGCCGCACCGCTTGCGAGATCTTCACCCCGCTGGTCGAGCCGTCCGTGCGCGGCGATGTCGCGCGGGTCGACGGTCCGGTTCATCTTGGCGGCGCGGCTGGCGTCCGCCTCGTCGTTGGTCTTCTCGGTGAGCATGCGCTCGATGGCGACCTCGGTGGGCTCCAGGTCCATGGTGACCGCGACCGTGCGGATCACATCGGGGGTGTGGACGAGCAGCGGGGCAAGGAAGTTGACGCCGACCGGGGTCATCGGCCATTCCTTCACCCACGCGGTGGAGTGACACCAGGGGGCCCGGGTGGACGACTCGCGGGTCTTGGCCTGGAGGTAGGTGGGTTCCACGGCGTCCAGTTCGGCCGGCCAGGAGTTCCGCTTCGTCATCGCCTGGATGTGGTCGATGGGGTGGTCCGGGTCGTACATGGAGTGGACGAGCGAGGCGAGCCGGGACTGGCCGAGCGGCTGGCGTACGCGGATGTCGGCCTCGGCGAGGCGGGCGCAGATGTCGGTGAGCTCACGGGCCATGACGACGGCGAGACCGGCGTCCTTGTCGAGCTTCCTGGCTCCGGTGGTGTGCCGGGCGGCGCGGGCCATGGCGTGTGCCTCGGCGGCCAGGTCGCGGGAGTAGTGCATGCAGGCGACGAGATAGGCGCGGTGCTGCTCGCTGGAGGTGGAGACCATCGACTGGAGCTGCTCGTAGGACTGCTGGAGCCAGCCGGGGGAGGCCGGGTCGCCGCGCTGGGCGACGTCCTTGGCGTGGGCGTCGGGGTCGGCCGGCAGCGTGCGGGCGAGCATCTGAAGACGGGTCACGAAGCCGTCACCATTGGCGACATGCTTGAGCAGGGTGCCGAAGCGGTCGACGAGGGCTTCCTGGTCCTCGCTGTCGCGCAGTCCGACGCCCGGGCCCTCGATCTCGATGGCCGCGGTGACGGTGCGCCGGTCGGCGTGCAGCAGTACGGCGATCTCGTCGGGCCCGAAAGGGGCCGCGAGCCAGTTGATCCGGCCGATGCCGGGGGGCGGGCCGACCTCGACCTCCCGGCCGTCGAGCCGGGTGCCGGCCTCGGTCGTACGGGAGCGGTAGAGGGTGCCCTTGCGCAGGGTGCGCTTGTAGCTGCGGTTGATCTCGAACCACTTGTAGAAGGTGCGCTGTTTGTACGGGACGTAGACGGCGGCGAGCGCGACCAGCGGGAAGCCCATCAGCAGCACGATCCGCAGGGACAGGACGGGGACCAGCAGCCCGCTCATCATGCCGAGGAACGCACCGGCAATGATCAGCGCGATCTCGCCGGTCTCGCGGTTCTTGCCGACGACAGCGTTCGGCCGTGCGCGGCCGATCAGATACGTACGGCGGGGCGTGATGGGTTGGGACTGCGTCGTCAACGTCCTCCACCTCCAGTGCTGTTGCGGTTGCTGTGCGGAGTGCCGCTGGTCGGGCTGCTGTTACGGGGCGCGGGCGCGGCCCCGCCGCTGCCGCGGTTGCCGTGCGCTGCGACGCCGCCGCTGATGGGGTTGGCGGGACGGGCGGCCGTGCCCCTGTTGTCGTGGCCGCCACCCGGGTTGCCGCGGGTGCTGTGGGTCTTGATGCCCTGGGAGACGAGGGCGGCAGGGGAGCTTATGACGGCGGCGGCGGCGTTCTCGGCGCCGTTCTGGAGACGGTTGTTGCGGGAGTTGGCGATCTCGTCGCCGAAGCCGGGGACGAAGCGGTAGATCATCGTGGAGGCGAAGATGGCGAGCAGGATGATCGCGAGACCGGACACGACGGCGGAGAACGAGTCGGGCCCGTCGTCGGCGGAGAGCGCACCGGCGAGCCCGAGGACGATGACGATCACCGGCTTGACCAGGATGATCGCGATCATGATCCCGGCCCACCGGCGGACGTGGCCCCACATGTTCTTGTCGACGAGGCCGGCGTAGACGACGACGCCGAGCAGGGCGCCGACGTAGAGCAGCACGGCGCGGATGAAGAGTTCGAGGTAGAGCACACCGGCGGCGAGGATCGTCACGAGCGAGACGACGATCAGCATGATCGGGCCGCCGCCGATCTCGGTGTCCTTCTTGAGGGCGCCCGAGAAGTTCCCGAAGAACAGGTCGGTCTGCCCGGTGGTGCCGCCGGCGATGACCTCGGTGACGCCGTCGGTCGCGGAGACGAGTGTGTAGAGGATCAGCGGCGTGAAGGCGGACGCCAGGACCGTGAGCCAGAGGAACCCGACGGCCTCGGAGACGGCGGTGGTGAGCGGTACGCCGCGGATGGCGCGCTTGGCGACGGCGAGCAGCCACAGGATGAGCGTGAGGATGGTGGCGGCGGCGAAGACGACCGCGTACTGGGACAGGAAGGTGGTGTTGGTGAAGTCGACGGAGGCGGTGGACTTCACGGCCTTGGAAAGCGTGTCGACGGTCCAGGCGGCGGCGTCGGCGCAGCCGCGGGCGAGGGAGCTGAGGGGGTCGAGGGCGTCGGCGGGGTCGGTGAGCGAGGAACGCCCACCGGGGGCGCGGCCGTCGCCGTCTTCACAGTAGTCCCGGGCGGGGCCGACGATGAGGTCGCACTGGTCCTTGTTGGACGGCGTCGGCGTCGGGGAGGGGGCTGCGACGGCGCGCGTTGCCATGAGCACGCCTGCCGTGTGGACGGCCGCGAGGACAGCCGTGGCCTTGAGCAAGAGCCGCTGGCTATCGGGCATACGTGAACCCTCCGTACTGCTCGACCGCCTTGGCGATCTCTTCGGCATCCGAGGCTGTACGGTCGGCGCTCACAGGCGCAGGGCCATCTTTCTGGGAGAAGCTCTCGACTCTCCAGTCGCCCCCCACCCACTGGAGCCTGAGCGTCATGGTGAACCAGTCGTTGGTCACGGGGTTGGTCGAGCTGACACCGGCGGTTCCGAACACGCCGGTGCACCA
Source organism: Streptomyces sp. NBC_00390 (assembly GCF_036057275.1). NCBI lineage: Bacteria > Bacillati > Actinomycetota > Actinomycetes > Kitasatosporales > Streptomycetaceae > Streptomyces > Streptomyces sp. NBC_00390. Next base: position 4,448,413 of record NZ_CP107945.1, read on the forward strand.
CACCTCAACGGTGGCAGCCGCGTCCGTGTACTCCGTGACCTTGGTCCCCACAGGTGCAGTGCGGGACACGTATGTCATTCCTGCCGGGGCGTTTCCGTTCGTGTCGAGGCCGACCTTCTCGAGGAACTCTTTGTTGTAGGCCTGGTCGAGCTTGGCCTGGAGCTCGGTGGTCTTACTGCTGACGAACACCCGGCGGACGATCTCGCGACGGAGGTCCGGCTTCAGGATGTCGGCGGAAACGAGCGCCACCGCGTAGTTCGCGGCAGCGCTCTGCGCCCCCTGCTCGTCCTTCGCGTACCCCGTAGGGATCTCCCCGGCCTTCCCCTTCACCGGTCTCACCCCCGTCGCCGCCGTCGGCTCCGCGCCCGCGCCCTTGCTGCCGCCGCCGCTCGCCCCGTCCGAACCACCGCCGCCCTGGTTCGCGAAGGCGATCGCCGCGATGAGCAGCACGACAACGCCCACCACAGTGATGAGCGAGCGGGAGTTGCGCACGGGGCGGCGCGCGCCGCCGTAGACGTCGCTTGCGGTGCTCTCGGGCAGCCGCGTGCGGGTCTGGCCCGAACCGCCCGTGCCGCTGCCCGCTCCGAAACCGTCGTCGTGCTCGTCGCCGAAGCTCATGCCGCGAATGCCCCCTCAGCCGTGTGCGGTGCTGCCACGACGTAGTACGCCGGCCGTGGCTGTGCTGGTTGCCGCGCGGAGGCGGTGTGGTGACTCGACATCAGGGAGTGCAACCTCGGAGGGACTGAGGGGTGGCTATACGGCCATTCCGTACACGATGGTGAACAACGTCCCCAGCGACCCGATGATGAAGACGCCAGTCAGCCCGGCGACGATCAGGCCCTTGCCCTGCTCGGCGCTGAACGTGTCGCGGAGAGCCGTCGCGCCGATGCGCTGTTTGGCTGCGCCCCAGATCGCGATGCCGAGGCAGAGGAGGATGGCAATGGCCATCACGACCTCGATCATCACTCGAGCCTCGTTGCCCAAGCTTCCGAAAGGCCCCCAGTTCGGGGCGATTCCGCCGATGATGGTGGTGATGTCGCCCTTTTCGGCTGCCAGGATCATGTAACTCACCGCCCCTGTTGGGTTGTTCGGTGCCCTGCCCCTCGGCATGGGCCGTCGTTCTATCTTCGCTGATGAAACCGCCCACGTATGCCGACTTGGAGGGTCTCTTTACCCGATCTCCGCACGTATGACCGAGGGCATGGCTCTGACCTGCGACGGTGTGGCATGGTTCGATGTTCGTACAGGCATCGTCACTCTGTGTATCACGCTGCGTGACTCCGGGCAATTACTGTCGTTGTGGCACCCAGGGGCGGAAACCGTGAGCCCGCACCGGACGTGATGCGGGCTCGGGGCGGGACCGGGGCACCGGCCGGGACGGGGCGACGGCGGGACGTCAGCGGGGGGCCACGAACAGGCTCTGGGCGCTTCGTCCGATCGGGCCCTTTTCATCGTGCAGTTGGGCGTCCGCCAGGCCGATCCCGGCGGCGTCCACGCTCGTGCGGGCCTCGACGCACACCCACTCACCCACCGGGTGACGGTGCAGATGGACCGTCAGGTCCGCGTTGATGAACACGTGCCGGTTGAAGTCGAGGACGTTGCTGATCCCGTTCCCGGAGTCGGCGGCGACGAGGACGCGGTCCAGCGGGCGGATCTCCTCGCCTGCGACGAGCGGTACGCGCATCCGCATCCAGCAGGTCCCGGGGCCCCGGTCCATGAAGGCGCCTTCGGTGAACCGGGTGTCCATCGCGGTGTGGTAGCCGATGTCCCACGGAACGTCGAAGAAGGGAGTGGCGGCGGTCTGGCCGGGCGAGGGCTGCTGTGGCCCTTCCGCCACCGCCGGGCCGGGGTCCTCGGTCGTCCTGATGCGCAGAGCTCTGGCCATCATGACGGGGGCTTCGCCCTCGGGTGCCAGGGTGGCCTCGACGACTTCCACGCCCCGTCCGGCGCGCAGCACGGTCGTGGCCACTTCCAGCGGCCGTATCGGTACGGGGCGCACGATCTCGAACGTGATCCGGGCCAGCCGCATGTCCGTACGCGCTCCCGGGCGTTCCTCCACGGCCCGGCCGAGCAGCGCGGCGGGCGGCCCGGCGTGCTGGGAGCTCGCGTCCCAGGGGCCACGGGTGTGTTCGGTGGACGCGAAGCGGTTCTCGGAGAGCCGCTCGAAGAACGCCTCGGGTGCCGTCATGTCGCGCTGCCTCTCCGTGCCTGAGTCTTGCAGATGGGTGTACGGCGCACACGCTACCTACGGGTAACCTCGGGAGCCAGAGTCCGGCCGCGGTGGGGTCCGGCCCGCGTCCGCCTCGACGACAGGCTGAACCGGGTGGAGACGGCGCAGAGGCCTTTGTACGCGAAGGGCGGCACGGAGTCGTTGTGGACTCCGCGCCGCCGCAACGGCATCAGCGGATGGCCACCATGTATCCGAGCAGGCTGATCGCGATGGCGATGAGCGCGATGAAGGTCACCGTCGCCAGCGTCCCGCCGGCATCCCCGTTTCTCCGGGTGCCCCCGGGCCTCGGCTGAACGCTCTCCCCGTTCTGTGTGTCGGACGCGGTGGCCGCGTTCGCTGCATTCTTCACTTGTGCTCCTGTGTTGCCGGCCCCTCCGTGGTCACCGGAGGGGATCTGACCTCAGCCTTCTGGGCTGCGTCACACACAGTAGCGGTGGGCCGGTCCCGACCCCCCTGTCGGGTCGCGCGGTTTCGGCCAGTGGGTCACCCGTTCGTCAGTGGGTGTCCGGGGGCGAGGAGTTCGGCAATGCGCTGGGCGACGGTCTGGGCCGTGTTGTTCCCGGGGGCCTTGCGCCCCACGGTCGTGGCGACCGCGACGGAGAGCCGTTCGGCGGGGAGGTAGGCCTGGACGGCGGCATATCCGGCGAACGACGGGTTCTGCAGGATCCAGCCTTTCTCCACGATGAGGCCCACCCCGAAGTGCATGGCCTCGGTGTTCCGCCGGCAGACGCTGGCGGGACAGGTGGAGGTGGGGCGGCCGAGGCCGACGGTCCCGGGGTTGAGCTGCACTTCGTAGGCGCGCTTCGAGAGCAGTTCTCCGCTGCCGATGGCCTGGGCCGAGCGGGCCAGGTCGCAGATGTTCGTCGTGATGACCGCGCCGGGCGCAGTGGTCCACGAGGGATTCCAGAAAGTGGATTCCTCGTAGGTGCCGCGTTCGGCGTCGAAGGAGTGCAGGACGGGTGAGGGGATCTCGGGGGTGAAGCTGTTGCGGGTGCCGTGCAGTCCGAGGGGGCCCAGGACGCGTTTCTCGAGCAGCTTGTCCAGCGGTTCGCCGCTGATCTTCTCGAGGGCGGCGCCGAGGAACTGGAAGTTGGCGTGCGAGTAGCTCCAGTTGGTGCCGGGCTCGTACCACAGGGGGTGGCTGAGCGAGAAGGCGAGGACTTGCTCGGGCGTCCACTGCCGGAAGGGGTTGGCGTAGAACGCGGCGATGAATGCGGGGTCGGTGACGTAGTCCCTGAGGCCCGAGGTGGAACTGCCGAGGTCGCGCAGAGTGATCTCGGCCCCGTGCGGAACGTCGGGCAGCCAGCGGGAGACGGGGTCGTCGAGGCCGGCCTTCTTCTCGTCGACGAGCTGGAGCAGGATGGTGCCCATGTAGGCGATGGCCACCGATCCGGCCCGGAAGTTCATGGCCGCTGTGGCGGGGACGCCGGTCATGGACTCGCCGAGTGCGGCGGTGACGATCTCCTTGCCGCCCTCAGTGACCCGCAGGAGCACCGCTTCGAGGTCGAGGTCCTTCTGGGCCCGCTTTGCGACGTCGACAACCTGGCGGGCCTGACCTGCGGGTTTCGAGGAGCCGGCACAGACGCGTTGTTCTCGGTCGGGGGCGGCGACTCCGGCCCTGATCTGGAGAGTCGCCGCGATCTGGAGAGTCGCCGCGATCAGGATGGCGGCGCAGAGCAGCGCCGTCCGGGTTCGTTTCATGCCGCACTATGTACGGATGAATGCGGTGAAGTGGGCCACAACACGCGAGGGTTGAGCCGTTCGGTGAGCCTGCGCGGTGAAGTCCCCCCGAAGCCGCTCCGGTTGTGGTGGTCAGGCAGGGACACCGCCCCGGGCCGGAGCGCCTGAACCCACGCGCCCCGGCCTCGAACGAAGAAGCCCACGGCTCTCCCGCTGTCAACGGCTGAGCAGTACGAAGCCCTCTCGTGCGTCCACCGTTCGATATCCGCGAGCGCGGGCGTTGTCGAGAAGACTTCTCTCCTGGAATGCATTCAGCGGCCATCGTCGATCCGGTGTCACCCAGGTGTCCACCATGATCCATTGAGGGTCGGGGCGGCTGCTGAAGTAGCCGAGGAGACTCACACTGGTACGGCCGGTCAAATGAGGCCCCAGCTGGTTCGAGGTCTGAACGGTGGCACCGTCGGGGATCTGGCTCATCATGCTGTGAGCAACGGCGATTCGGGGGTCGGTCCGCCATGTGGAAGCCTGGATGATCTTCCACATGGGAAAGTGCGGGAGCAGCAGGAGGCAGATCGCGGCGGCGCCCACGGTGTATCTCCGTACGCTGCCTTTCCTTGCGCGTCGTTTCCGCAGGGCATCGATGAAAGCCGCGAAGACGATGGGCATCAGGACGAGCGAGTAGTGTCCGAACGTGTCCCAGTGGGACGAAAGGTTCGAAGCGAAGCGCCAGAGAACGGTGGGCAGCGCAACCCACAGCAGCGGGGATCGCAGGGCCAGAAAGAGAGTCGGGGACAGAAGGAGCAGGAGGGTGGTGATCTTCTGCTGCGGGGTGATGAGCCCGATCGTGTACCGGTACAGCAGATCCCCCGGCCCGTTGCCTCCGGAACTGCTCAGCCAGGAGAAGTGGAAGTAGGAGTCGCTGGGAGCCAGGGCCGGCATGATCACCAGCATCTCGAGTGCGGTGGCGCCCAGACCGTACGCGATCGTGAGGAATCCGAGCTTTCGTTCCCCGCGGCAGGCAATGATGATGCCGATCACGGCCACCATCAGTCCGAGGTCTTCCTTGATCAGAACCAGAGGCAGTACCCAGAACACCGCGGTACGTGACCGGTTCTCTCCAAGAGCGGTCAGCGAGAAGGCGAGCAAGGGGGCTGCGAACGCCACTTCATGGAAGTCGAAGCCCACCGCCGCGGCAATACCCCAGGAGAGGCCGTAGCTGACGCCGATGAACGCGGCTGCCTCGTCCCCAAGTGCTCGGCGTGCCCAGAAGGTCAAGGGCACCACGCTGATGGCGATCAGCAATGCCTGCGCCACGAGCAGGAGCATCGGCGACGGCCACAGCATGTAGAAAGGAGTCAAGAGGGCCAGGATGGGGGAGAAATGTTCTCCCAGGACCGGGTAGTCCGGTCCTCTCAGTTCGGATACCGGCAGGTGTCCTTCGGCATAGGAACGGACGACCTGTTCGAAGATTCCCAAGTCATAGCTGTAGGAGAGCATTTGCTGGTGGATGCGCAACGACAGCATCATGTACGAAAAGAAAAATGCTCCTGCCAGAGCCCAGATCCACCATGCTGTGGTGGATCGGATTTTGAGGGCCGGCCTCGACGGTGAATGTTCATCGTCTGGGGATTTCTGGGGCGCGACAGTCGATGCGGGCAGTGCTTGCATGACGCCCTTCCGGTAGCTGCTGGCTGCGACTCTCAAGATGCCAGAAACCTCCCGGATTTGACTCCGGATGCCCCCTCGGGGTGGCCACTACCCTCCGAATGGAGGATCAGGCAGAGAGTGCCTCAATGTCCTCTGCCTGATGGCTTGTATGACTTGTGGCCCGTCGTCGTGAGGACCGAATTCCTCACCCTCGTTGCGGCAGGGGCTGATGACGGAGAGATCGGCGGTGATCGCCCAGCTCCGCCACGGGGTTGTCCTCGACGTAGAACCAGTCGCCGATCAACGTGACCCGGCAGTGGTCGCGGTAACCGAAGTGCGACTGCAGGGACCAGGCGTAGGGAAAGAAGTGAATGTGCAGATCGAAGCTGTGCTTGTACGGACGCTGCCGCGGAACCACGATGATCAGCCGGTCCTTGGCGACCCGCCGCAATTCCCGTACGGCGGCCTGCAGGTTCTGCACATGCTCCAGGGTGTGGGTGCACACAACCGTGTCGAAGGAGTCGTCGGGGAAAGGCAGCGACTCGACATTGGCCTCCTGGAACGTGACCCGAGGGTAACGCTCGCGTACCTCGACCGGGACGATGATGTCCGTTCCCGTGACATCGAAACTGCGGCTCAGCAACCCGGAGAGATAGCCGCGCCCGGTACCTGCCTCGAGCACCGTGCTGCCCGCGACGGCCCCCAGGATCCGCTGAATGCACCTGTGGTTGAGGTCCGTCTCGCGGTCGATGAGGACCGGCGCGACCCGGCGGTACACATCGGAGAACTCCCGCTCGCTCAGGCCGAATGCCTTGTCCTTGAAGGTGGCGAAGTCGTCCGTCCGGTCGCGGAACAGTGCCTTCATGGCGGGGCGCATGAACCACTTGGCGTCCCGGATGGCCGGGGGTACCCACTCGTCGAGACCGTGGTTGATGGTGACGGCCAGCTGGCGCGGGATCCTCATTGCGGAATTCGCTCCTTTTGTGGCGTAGCGGTACGTACCCCACGGGAACGGTCGAAAGTGCTGTTGGGTTACGCGTCCTGGGCATACCGGGGAACGCCGCTCGAGCGCCTGCCGTCACCGGCCGGCGCCCCCTGTTCCGCCCGATCGCCGTGCTTGCGGTACCGCGGCGATCAAAAGTGAGCCAACTCAGCAGTAATTGACCAGAGTTGGTTACTCTGTCGCGCGTGACCGATGAAGCGGACCTCCTCGCCAGGATCGACACCTCCCGCCCGCACACCGCTCGGATCTGGAACTACTGGACCGGCGGCAAGGACAACTACGTGGTCGACCGCGAAGCCGGTGACCAGATCCGGGAGCTGCATCCCGGGATCGGCGAGTACGCCTTGGCCGACCGCAGGTTCCTCGGGCGCTCGGTGCGGTATCTCGCGGCCGAGGCCGGGATCCGGCAGTTCCTGGACATCGGTACGGGGCTGCCGAGCGCCGACAACACCCATGAGGTGGCCCAGCGCGTCACGCCCGATGCGCGGATCGTGTACGTCGACAACGACCCGCTCGTCCTCGCGCACGCCCGCGCCCTGCTCACCAGTTCGCCCGAGGGCCGCACCGACTATCTCGACGCCGATCTGCGCGACGTCGACACGATCCTGGAGCGCGCGGCGCAGACACTGGACTTCAAGCAGCCCGTCGCGCTGATGCTGCTGGGCGTGGTCATCTTCGTCGAGGACCATGAGGAGTCGTACGACGTCGTGCGCCGGCTCATGGACGCGCTGCCGTCCGGCAGCCATCTCGTGCTGTCCCACACGATCACCAGTCCGGCGATGCCCGATGTGGACGCGGCGGTCGCGTTCTGGAACGAGCACGGCACGCCCAAGCTCACCCAGCGCACGCCGGAGCAGGTGGAGCGTTACTTCGACGGCCTGGAGCTGCTGGCACCCGGTGTGGTGTCGTGCAACCGCTGGCGGCCGGACGCGGGCGACCCGGCGAACCCGGACGAGGTGGCGATGTTCGGCGGGGTGGGCCGCAAGCGGTAGCGGCGAGCCACGGTCCGAGCGGATGGTCCGCCTACACTGGCGCAGGGTGGACTGCCGTGACGTGAAGGGTGGTTGACGGTGCGTAAGGCGTGGCTGGTCGCGGGAGCGTCGATCGGGCTGTGTCTGAGCTTCGTCGCGCTGCTCGTCGTCGGCACGTACTCCGCCGCCGCCGGGCTGATCGGCGGGGCGGGCGGCAAGAACGGGGCCGTCGGGCTGGCCAAGGGGGCCGTGCCCGCCCGGTATCAGCCGCTCGTGCAGAAGTGGGGCAATCTCTGCCCCGCCATCAACCCCGCGCTGCTCGCCGCCCAGCTCTACCAGGAGAGCGGCTGGAACCCCCGGGCGCAGAGCCAGGCCGCCGCGCAGGGCATCGCGCAGTTCATCCCCGGCACCTGGGCCACGCACGGCATCGACGGGGACAAGGACGGTGACCGCGACGTGTGGGACCCGGCCGACGCGATTCCGTCCGCCGCCTCGTACGACTGCGAGCTCGCCGGGTACGTCAAGAAGGCGCCGGGCGATCCGACCGACAACATGCTGGCCGCGTACAACGCGGGGGCGTACGCGGTCATCAAGTACGGCGGAGTCCCGCCGTACCGTGAGACGCAGAACTATGTGAAGGTCATCCGCACCCTCGAGAAGAGCTTCGCCCGGCCCGTCGGGCGGGTCGAGCCGTCGCGGCAGGCGGCCGGGGCCATCTACTTCGCGCAGCAGAAGCTCGGTACCAAGTACCTCTGGGGCGGGAACGGAACGCCCGAGCAGGGTGGGCGGTTCGACTGTTCCGGGCTCACCCAGGCCGCGTACCGGACGGTGGGGATCGAGCTGCCGCGCGTCGCCAACGACCAGTACAACGCGGGACCGCATCCCGCGCGCGACGAACTGCTGCCGGGGGACCTCGTCTTCTTCTCCGACGACCTGACCAATTCTCGCGCCATCCGGCATGTGGGGCTCTATGTTGGCGGCGGGTACATGATCAACGCTCCGTACACCGGGGCGGTGATCCGGTTCGACAAGATCGACACACCGGACTATTTCGGCGCGACCCGTGTCACAGAGGACGGCGCCCGGGCACTGCCCACCGACCTTCCGGCTGACGCTCCCGAGGCCGCGCCGGAAGCATGAAAAGCCCGGCGCACCGGCTGGAACCGACCCCGTGGCACCTCTCTGAGCTGCAACGACGTGTCACTCTTCGATAACGTCATGGTGATCGTTCCGTGGAGAGTGGAACGTCGCCGCGCCACGGGTCGTTTCCTGGGGGGACAGGCCGGCCGCACTGACCATGCAGCAGACACCGCACCGACCACGGGGGTTCACGGACGCGGCGCACACCCCGTGCGCCGGCAGGCAACAAGGCAAGGGGCCGCAGGAGATGGCTGGACTCGCAGCGACAGTCGCCGCGAACGGGTCGAACCCGGATGTCGGCCTGCTCTACGACATCAACGGTCTGGCCAAGGACGCCCCTGAGTGGTTCGACCGGACCATGGAGTTCGTCGGCGAGTACGGCATCATGCTCGCCCTGGTCCTGGTGGTCCTGTGGTGCTGGTGGAGCGTGCGCCGGCGCGGCAGTGCCGACGACTCGGTCTCAGCGGTCGCCGGGCTGATCTGGGCGCCGCTGGCCGCCGGGGTCGCTCTGCTGATCAACATCCCCATCCGAGGTTTCGTCGAGCGGCCCCGCCCGTTCGTCAACCACACGGGCCTCGAGGTCCTGGTGGACGGCAAGACCGACTACTCGTTCGTCAGCGACCACGCGACGATGGCGATGGCGATCGCGGCCGGACTCTTCGTCGCGCACCGCGGTTTCGGACTCGCCGCCCTCGCACTGGCGATGGCCGAGGGCTTCTGCCGGGTCTACATGGGCGTGCACTACCCGACGGACGTCGTGGGCGGCTTCGCGCTCGGTACGGCGGTGGCGCTGCTGCTGGCACCGCTCGCCCTCGCCCTGCTGACCCCCCTGGTGTCGGCGGTCGCCGGATCAGGACGCTTCGGCCGCCTCGTGCGGTCGAGGAAGGCCGGGGCCGGTGGGCCGTCACCCGAGGCGGTGGGCATCCCCGAGCCGCGCACCGCAGGCACGGGGGACGACGAGAGCGACCTGGCGGCCTGACGCCGGCGCGGCTCCGCCTGCCGGGCGCCCGCGCCTACAGGGCCTGCGGGTGGTGGGCGAACAGACGGTCCGGGTCGTACTGCCGCTTCAGCCGCGTCAGCCGGTCCGCCGCCGGGCCGTAGTAGGCCTCGCGCCAGTTGCGCAGCGTCGGATCCGCGTAGTTCTGGTACGCGGCCCCGGACGCGTGCCGCCGCATCGCCGCGTGGGTGTCTTTCAGCCAGGTCTGCTGGGCGGTGCCGGCGGTGCCCGCCCGCCAGGCACCGATGTACTGGGCGAGCATCCGGGAGCGGCGGTGCACGAATGCCGTCGCCAGCGGGTCCACCCGGTTCACCGCACCGCCGAGCGCGGTCAGCGCGATCGAACAGCCGCCGCCCTCGGCCGCCGGGATCCTGGTGAACGCCTCGGTTGCGGCGATCAGCGCCCGCCGCCCGGCCGCGTCGATGTCACGGTCGTAGAAGTCGGAGGCGGAGGCGTATGTCTCGCGCTGCAGCGCACCCTGCGGCGAGCGGCCGGGGGTGGTGCCCGGCAGATGGCACTGTGCCTCGGTGAACGACAGGCAGCCCGCGTAGGCGAGCATCGCGTCCCGGTAGCTGCGCGGGCGCAGCGCCACCGACGAGGCGGAGGAACCCACCAGGTCGGCGAGCCGGTCGAGCGCGTTGCGCAGGTCGCTCTCGGCGCCGAGCGTGAAAGCAGATACGGACAGGGTGGGGGCGGAGCCGCCGGGGCCCGCGGCGAGATGCAGAGAGGACCAGATCTCGTCCGGCTGGTCGGGACCCCAGCGCTGCCAGGCGGCGATCACTCTGTCGGCCTTGCGCCACGGCCAGTTGAGAAAGGCGCTGACGGTCCGCGGCGCCGGATGCGTACGGAACGTGAACCCCGTCACGACGCCGAAGTTGCCGTTTCCCGCGCCACGCAGCGCCCAGAAGAGGTCCTTGTTCTCCTGCGCGCTCGCCGTCAGCACCCGCCCGTCGGCGGTGACGATCCTCGCGGAGGTCAGGCTGTCGCAGGTCAGACCGTAGGCGCGCGAGGCGACGCCATGGCCGCCACCGAGGACCAGGCCCGAGACGCCGACCGTGGGGCAGGAGCCGGCCGGGATGGTGCGGCCGTCGCGGGCGAGAGTGTTGTAGACGTCGATCAGTTTGGCGCCGGCGCCGATGGTGCCGTCGGCGCCGATCCGGTCGAGGGAGGAGACGTCGATGACGAGGTGGCCGTTGCCGGAGGACCAACCGCCGTAGGAGTGGCCGCCGTTGCGGATGGACACCGGGGTGCCGTGGGCCTTCGCGTACGCCAGGCACTCCTTGACGTCGTCCTCGCCCGCGACATACGCCACGGCTGCGGGCCTCAGCGCGTCGAAGCGGGTGTTGTAGAGCTGTCGCGCGCTCGGGTAGTCGGCGTCGCCGGGCCGGACGAGCTGTCCCTCGAGCCCGCGGGCCAGGGCGCCCCAGTCGGGCGGCGCGGAGGACGCGGACGCGGTGCCGCGCGAAGGAGCTTCGGTGCGCTTGCCCGTCGCGCCGCCGGGGTCACGGTCCTTGCCCGTGCAGGCGGTCGCGGCAACAGCGACAACAGTGGTGAGCAGCGCGCGCCGGTCCATGGATCCTCCTGGGGAAGGAGACGGTATCCAGGGACCGCCAGTTCCGGCCGGGCCGCTTCCGGATCGTTTCCGGATCGTTCTTCGGACGCTTCGGGTCAGTCCGTCGCTTCGTGCGACATGGCGTCCGTACGGGCGCGCTCCCGGGATCTGCGCGCGGGCCCCGACCAGCCGCAACTGCAGCGGGCGAACGCGAAGGCACCGCGCTCGGCGGTGGTGGTGATGTGTTCCCGGGTACCGCCGGGCCGGTCCTGCTGGTGCACAGGACCACGGTACTGCGCCATGAGGGGTCTCAGTGACCGGACAGCCGCGTGACGACGTGCTCAGGCCGTCGTTATGCGAATGAGGTGTCCCCAGGCCCCTCGGGCCGAGGGGAGGGGCGGGACTCCTACAAGCGGCGGTCCGGTGTTGGGGGTTGGCAGGCGATGGTGGTGCAGGAGCACAGGCGCAGGGGCGGCGCGTTCGCCGTCGCCGCGGCCGTGGTGGGGATGGTGGCGACGAGCGCGTGCTCGGGCGCGGGCGCCGCCGCCGAGAACCACAGCGGCGGTGGACCCGCGGACGAGGTCCGCAGAGCGGCGGACACACTCACCGGGGCGGGCAGCTCCAAGGCGCGCACCTCGATGGAGATGGCCGCCGGCGGCACCCGGGTCACCATCCGCGGTGAGGGCGGGTACGACTTCGCGCGGCGCATGGGGCGGCTGAGGGTCGTGCTGCCGAAGGACCCGGCCGGTGCCGACGGGCACGAGCCGATCACAGAGCTGCTGACGCCCGGTGCGCTCTACATGAAGAACCGGGGCGCGGGTGTGCCCGCCGACAAATGGGTCCGGGTCGACACGACCACGCTCGACGACGGAAATCTGGTCACGGGCGGTGCGACCGATCCGCTGGCGGCGGCGGAACTGCTGCGGGGCGCGCAGGACGTCACATACGTCGGTGAGGAGGAGCTGGCCGGCCGGCGGGTACGGCACTTCAGGGGGACGACGGACATCGGACGGGCGGCCCGGGCGGCCGAGCCGCATGCGCGGGCGTCGCTGGCCGCAGCGGCGAAGGGGTTCACCCAGGATGTGGTCCCTTTCGACGTCTATCTGGACGACGAGGGCCGGGTGCGCAAGGTCCGGCACCGGTTCAGCTTCGCCAATCAGGGCCGTACGGTCGCCGTGACATCGACCACGGTCCTCTTCGACTTCGGGGCCCGGGTGGTCGTGCGGCTGCCGGATGAGCGGGACATCTACTCCGGGAAGGTCAGGGCCTAAATGGTCCGGACGTGCCATGCGCAGCCCGTGCATCGCTCCCTACGCTAGGAAGTCGACTCCGGCTGGAAGAGGTGATTGCACGTGGCTCCGTCCAGTACGACAACCGTCCAGGAGGACCACGTGGCCCTCGCCGAGATCGAGCTGTGCGGCGAGCTGATGATCGCGGCGTCGGACGCGGACGGGGACCGGCTCAGTCCGGACCGTATCGACGAGGTGCTGATGGTGACGCAGGAACGTTCGGCCGGCGCCGACCGGCAGTGATCCGGTCATGATGCCGCACCGCTGAGGCGCACCGTCCATTTCCGGCCACGGCCCGGAGCCGGGTCGGCAGGCCCCGGGGCGGACGGGATCAGGTGCGCAGCAGGCGCGCGATCGCCTTCGTCGCTTCTTCCACCTTGGCGTCGACCTCTTCGCCGCCCTTCATCGCCGCGTCCGCCACACAGTGCCGCAGATGCTCCTCGAGCAGCTGGAGCGCGAAGGACTGCAGGGCCTTCGTGGAGGCCGAGACCTGGGTGAGTATGTCGATGCAGTACACGTCCTCGTCGACCATCCGCTGCAGGCCGCGGATCTGGCCTTCGATCCGCCGAAGGCGCTTGAGGTGCTCGTCCTTCTGCTTGTGGTAGCCGTGTGTCGCCGCGTCGTGACCGTCGCCGTGGTCGGTGACCGGGGGGCCGGCCGCCTCAGTGGTCGTCATCGCGTCCTCCCGCTGTCCTGAAAGGGTCCGTATACCCCTCGTGGGTATATCGTAACGAATTGGGTGAGATCCGGGTGGGGCCCGTATTGATCGCGAAAGCCCATGGGCGACACTGGGACCTTGCCGGTTAGCTGTGGCCGGATGATGCGCCTAGCATCAGCCTGACCCAATTCAAAGCACCCCGAGGACCCCACGTGCGATTTCGTCTGACCCCCAGGGAGACGAGCTTCTACGACATGTTCGCCGCGTCCGCGGACAACATCGTCACGGGCTCGAGGCTCCTGATGGAACTGCTCGGGGCGGACACGTCCGGCCGAGCAGAGATCGCCGAACGGATGCGGGCTGCGGAGCACGCCGGGGACGACGCGACCCACGCGATCTTCCACCAGCTGAACTCCTCGTTCATCACGCCCTTCGACCGCGAGGACATCTACGCCCTCGCATCGTCGCTCGACGACATCATGGACTTCATGGAGGAGGCCGTCGACCTGGTCGTCCTCTACAACGTCGAGGAACTGCCCAAGGGCGTCGAGCAGCAGATCGAGGTGCTGGCCCGGGCGGCCGAGCTGACGGCCGAGGCGATGCCGCATCTGCGCACCATGGAGAACCTCACGGAGTACTGGATCGAGGTCAACCGGCTCGAGAACCAGGCCGACCAGATCCACCGCAAGCTCCTCGCACACCTCTTCAACGGCAAGTACGACGCCATCGAGGTGCTCAAGCTGAAGCAGATCGTGGATGTGCTGGAAGAGGCCGCTGACGCCTTCGAGCATGTGGCGAACACTGTGGAGACCATCGCGGTCAAGGAGTCCTGAGCTTCGTGGACACCTTTGCGCTGGTTGTGACCATCGGGGTCGCGCTCTTCTTCACGTACACCAACGGCTTCCACGACTCCGCCAACGCGATCGCCACCTCGGTGTCCACCAGGGCGCTGACCCCCCGGGTGGCGCTGGCGATGGCGGCGGTGATGAACCTCGCCGGAGCCTTCCTCGGCAGCGGCGTGGCCAAGACCGTCAGCGAGGGTCTGATCGAGACGCCCAAGGGCGACCGGGGCATGGGGATCCTCTTCGCGGCACTCCTCGGCGCGATCGTCTGGAACCTGGTCACCTGGTACTTCGGCCTGCCGTCGTCGTCCTCGCACGCGCTGTTCGGCGGCATGGTGGGCGCGGCGCTGGCGGGCGGGACCGAGGTGATCTGGTCCGGGGTGCTCGACAAGGTCGTCATCCCGATGTTCATCTCGCCGGTCGTCGGTCTCTGCGTCGGCTATCTGGTGATGTGCGCGATCATGTGGATCTTCCGCAGGTCGAATCCGCACAAGGCGAAGCGGGGTTTCCGTATCGCGCAGACGGTCTCGGCGGCGGGCATGGCCCTCGGCCACGGTCTCCAGGACGCGCAGAAGACCATGGGTATCGTGGTGATGGCGCTGGTCATCGCCGATGTCGAGGACTTCGGTGACCCGATCCCGGTGTGGGTGAAGATCGCCTGCGCGGTGATGCTGTCGCTCGGTACGTACGCGGGTGGCTGGCGCATCATGCGTACGCTCGGCCGCAAGATCATCGAGCTGGACCCGCCGCAGGGGTTCGCGGCGGAGACGACGGGGGCGTCGATCATGTTCGGTTCGGCGTTCCTGTTCCACGCGCCGATCTCGACGACACATGTGATCACCTCCGCGATCATGGGTGTCGGGGCGACCAAGCGGGTGAACGCGGTGCGGTGGGGTGTCGCGAAGAACATCGTGCTCGGGTGGTTCATCACCATGCCGGCGGCGGCGCTGGCCGCGGCACTGAGCTACGGGATCGTGCACCTGATCTTCGCCTGACGGATCGTGCGTCGTACGCAGTCGTGTACGAAGGGGCGGGCCGGGGTGTTCCCCCGGCCCGCCCCTTCGCCGTCACCGGGACCGTGACCACGCACAGCAGCCGACGGCACAGCGTCACGCCACGGCGGTCACCTGTGCACCAACGACAAGCGGGCCCGCCCCTCTGGGAGAGAGGGGCGGGCCCTTCGCCTTGCGGTGGCACCGCCATGCAGCACCGCAGGACGTCTTTATGGGCGGCCGGCTGCGTCGGCGTGCTCCCTGGGTGAAACCGTCACCCGCCGCAACCACCAGCGCCCCCTGGCCAGGCTCGGCACAGGGCCGTCGGCGTGCGCCCCGGGTGAACCCACCACCGGCAGCGGCCACCAACGGCCCCTGCCCAGGCTCACCACGGGGCCGTCGGCGTGCGCCCCGGGTGAACCCACCACCGGCAGCGGCCACCAACGGCCCCTGCCCAGGCTCACCACGGGGCCGTCGGCGTGCGCCCCGGGTGAACCCACCACCGGCAGCGGCCACCAACGGCCCCTGCCCAGGCTCACCACGGGGCCGTCCATCATCCGAAGCGTCCCGAGATGTAGTCCTCGGTCGCCTGGACCGACGGGTTGGCGAAGATGCGCTCGGTCTCGTCGATCTCGATCAGCTTGCCGGGCTGGCCGACCGCGGACAGGTTGAAGAAGGCCGTACGGTCCGAGACGCGGGCCGCCTGCTGCATGTTGTGCGTCACGATGACGATCGTGAACCGCTCCTTCAGCTCGCCGATCAGGTCCTCGATCGCCAGCGTGGAGATCGGGTCCAGCGCCGAGCAGGGCTCGTCCATCAGCAGGACGTCGGGCTCGACCGCGATCGCGCGGGCGATGCACAGACGCTGCTGCTGACCACCGGACAGGCCGGAGCCGGGCTTGTTGAGGCGGTCCTTGACCTCGTTCCAGAGGTTCGCGCCCTTGAGGGACTTCTCGACGACATTCGCCAGCTCGTTCTTCTTGTACGAGCCGTTCAGACGCAGGCCCGCCGCGACGTTGTCGAAGATCGACATGGTCGGGAACGGGTTCGGGCGCTGGAAGACCATGCCGACCGTACGGCGCACGGCGACGGGGTCCACGCCCGACCCGTACAGGTTCTCGTCGTCCAGCAGCACCTTGCCCTCGACGCGGCCACCGGGAGTGACCTCGTGCATGCGGTTCAGGGTGCGCAGGAAGGTGGACTTTCCGCAGCCGGAGGGGCCGATGAAGGCCGTCACGGAGCGGGGCTCAACGGTCATCGAGATGTCCTCGATGGCCTTGTGGGTGCCGTAGTAGGCGGTCAGGCCGCTGACGTCGATTCGCTTGGCCATGTGAATCACTTCTTCTTTCGTGAGCCCCGCTCGGCGGAGCCGAATATCGAGGCCTTAGCGGCCGGTCTTCGGGGCCTTCCAGCGGGCGATGCCGCGGGCCACCAGATTGAGGATCATGACGAAGGCGATCAGGACCAGGGCGGCGGCCCAGGCGCGGTCGTACGACGCCTCGCTGCCGACCCGGTACTGCTCCCAGATGTAGTAGGGGAGCGAGGACTGGGCGCCTTCGAACGGGTTGCTGTTGATCAGCTGGGCGCCGAAGACGAGCAGCATGATCGGGGCGGTCTCACCGGCGATACGGGCGATCGCGAGCATCACACCGGTGGTGATGCCGCCGAGCGCGGTCGGGATGACCACCTTCAGGATCGTGCGGTACTTCGGCACACCGAGGGCCAGCGAGGCCTCGCGCAGCTCGTTCGGGACGAGCTTGAGCATCTCCTCGGTGGAGCGGACCACGACCGGGAGCATCAGGATCGCCAGGGCCAGCGCGCCCATCAGGCCGGACGGCTGCAGATCGAACATCAGCATGATCGACAGCAGGAAGAGGCCGGCGACGATCGACGGGATACCCGTCATCACGTCGACGAAGAAGGTGACGGCCTTGGCCAGCGTGCCCTTGCCGTACTCGACGAGGTAGATGGCGGTCAGCAGGCCGATCGGCACGGAGATCACGGTGGCGAGACCGACCTGCTCCAGGGTGCCGATGATCGCGTGGTAGATACCGCCACCGGGCTCGAAGCCGGGGACGCCGGCCATCGAGTGGCTGAGGAAGTACCCGTCGAGGGCCTTCACGCCGCGGCTGACGGTGACCCAGATCAGCGAGAACAGCGGGATCACGGCGAGGATGAAGCACACCCAGACGACGCTGGTGGCGAGCCGGTCCTTGGCCTGGCGCCTGTTCTCGACGGCGCTGGTGGCCACGTACGAGATGACGACGAAGAGCAGGGCGGAGATCAGGCCCCACTGGATCTTGCTCTCCCAGCCGGCCACGATGCCGATGCCGACACCGAGGGCGACGGCCACGACGGCGAAGAGGGCCTGGGAGCCGCGCGGGAGGGCGCGGGAGCTGAGGCTTCCGCTGCGTCCGGGCCTCGGCGGCGTCTTCCTGTCCTGTATGGCTGCGTGGCTCATGCGTTGGCCCCCGAGTACTCCTTGCGGCGCGCGATGATCATGCGGGCCGCGCCGTTGACCAGCAGGGTGAGGATGAAGAGGACCAGACCGGAGGCGATCAGTGCGTCGCGTCCGAGTTCATTGGCCTCGTCGAACTTCGCGGCGATGTTCTGCGCGAAGGTTCCGCCGCCCGGGTTGAGCAGGTGGAGGGAGATCACGAAGCTCGGGGACAGGACGGTGGCGACGGCCATCGTCTCGCCGAGGGCACGGCCGAGGCCGAGCATCGAGGCGGAGATCACGCCGGAGCGGCCGAAGGGCAGCACCGACATGCGGATGACCTCCCAGCGGGTGGCGCCGAGCGCCAGGGCCGCTTCCTCGTTCATCCGGGGGACCTGGAGGAAGACCTCGCGGCTGACGCTGGTCACGATCGGCAGGATCATGATCGCCAGCAGCAGGCCGACGGTGAAGAGCGAGCGGGCGACGCCCACTTCGGTCTTCTCGAAGATGTAGGTCCAGCCGAAGAACTCGTCGAGCCAGAGGTTGAGGCCCTCGAGGTACGGGACCAGGAAGAGCGCGCCCCAGATGCCGTAGACGATCGACGGCACGGCGGCCAGCAGATCGACGACGTAGGCGATGGGGGCGGCAAGCTTGCGCGGCGCGTAGTGCGAGATGAACAGCGCGATGCCGACGGCGATCGGTACCGCGATCACCATCGCGATGATCGAGCTGACGACCGTGCCGAAGAGAAGGACCGCGATGCCGAAGACCGGCGGGTTGCCCGCCGGGTTCCAGTCGAAGGTGGTGAGGAAGTTGCCCTCGTCCTTCGAGATGGCGAGCGTGGCGCGGTAGGTGAGGAACACGGCGATCGACGCCATGATCACCAGCAGCAGGATGCCCGAGCCGCGGGACAGGCCGAGGAAGACCTTGTCGCCCGCGCGGCCCGTGGAGGTGGCTCGTCTGGTGACCGGCGGAGCCGGTGTCGGAGGCAGAGAGTCTGTGGGTGTGGTGGAAGCCATGATCTTTCCGGTCTGGGGTGGGGGAGCGGAGCGGCTCCCCTGGCGGCGGTGCACCGGAGGGTGGCCGGCGGGGGCGAGGCCCCCGCCGGCCGGCTGTGTTACTTCAGACCCGCGACGGTCTCGCGGACCTTGGCGTTGATCTCGGCCGGGATCGGGGCGTAGCCGGCTTCCGTCAGGACCTTCTGGCCCTCGTCGGAGGCCGTGTAGGTCAGGAAGGACTTGACGGTGCCGAGGGTGTCGGCCTTGTTGCCGCTGTCGCAGACGACCTCGTAGGTCACCAGGACGATCGGGTAGGCGCCGTCGGCCTTGGTGGCGTAGTCGAGGTCCAGGGCCAGGTCCTTGCCGGTGCCCTTGACCTTGGCGGCGGCGATGGCCTTGGAGGCGTTCTCCGACGTGGCCTCGACCGGGGCGGCAGCACCGGTGGCGATGTTCACGGTCGGGATGGACTGCGAGGTCGCGTAGGAGAGCTCGAAGTAACCGATGGAGCCTTCGGCCTGCTTGACCTGGGCGGCGACGCCCGCGGAGCCGGACGCGGCCTGGCCACCCGGGGCCGGCCACTTCTTCTCGGGCTCGTACGGCCAGTCCTTCGCGGCGGTGGCGGCGAGGTACTTACCGAGGTTCTGGGTGGTGCCGGAGTCCTCGGAGCGGTGGAAGGCCTGGATCGCGGTGTCCGGGAGCTTGGTGCC
Source organism: Streptomyces sp. NBC_00390 (assembly GCF_036057275.1). Taxonomy (NCBI): domain Bacteria; kingdom Bacillati; phylum Actinomycetota; class Actinomycetes; order Kitasatosporales; family Streptomycetaceae; genus Streptomyces; species Streptomyces sp. NBC_00390. Next base: position 4,467,556 of record NZ_CP107945.1, read on the forward strand.
CTCGTTCAGCGCGGCGATCGCCGGGTCGTTCCACTTCTTGATCTTGTTGTTGAAGATCTTCGCGAGGGTGGCGGCGTCCAGGTTCAGCTTGTCCACGCCCGGCACGTTGTAGCCGATGGCGATGGGGCCGCCGACCATGGGCAGGTTGATGCCCTGGCCGGTCTTGCAGATCTTCTTGGACTCCTCGACCTCTTCGGGCTTGAGCGCCGAGTCGGAGCCCGCGAAGCCGACGGTGCCCTGGTTGAAGGCGACGATGCCCTCACCGGAGGAGGAGGACTTGTAGTTGACCTCCACGCCGGTGCAGGCGGCCATGTAGTTCTTGACCCAGAGGTCCATGGCGTTCTTCTGTGCGCTGGAACCGGACGCGAGCAGCTTGCCCTTGGCGTCGTCGCACTTGATGTTCGAGGAGGCCTTGGACGTCTCGCCGGTGCCAGGCTTGGTGTTGTCGTCCGAACCACACGCCGTGAGGACCAGGGCGCCGGACACGGCCAGGGCACCGAGCGCGGTGGCGCGAAGCCCGTTCTTGCGCTGAAGCTTCACTTTTCGGGTGTTCCTTCCAGTTGCCGCCTGACTCTGAACGTTCTATGGCGGCGTGCGTCGGGGTGGGGGGACCAGCACTGCGCCGGTCACCGTGTAAGGCCGAAATTAGGCAGATCAGGTGACGCGACCAACGGGAGAGAGTGAACGGCAGGTGAACCATGCAGGGCGGCCTGGTGCTCGATTCAGTGTTCACCTGTTCGGCCGAGCGCGCGCGACGGGCGTGTGGCGCCGGATGACCGATGAGGGGCTCTTCGGCGGGAGCAGGGGGCAGGCGTCGGATGCGCAGTGCGTCATCCCTGCTCAAGCTACGTGCAGTGCCTCGCGGAGCGCGTCGAGAAGAGCGCGGTCGCGGGGCTCGGTGAGACGGTTGCGGGCCGCGGTCGGGGGGGCATCGAGGATCTTGTACGTCGGCTCCCACTCGGGCCGGGGACCCCCGATGCGGTGGAACTCATCTGGTGCTGAGGGGATCCGTCGCCCCGTGGTTCACACGGCAGGTGAATGTAACCAGTGGTTGCCTTGTCGCTACTTACGGTCCCATGGCTTCGTGCGGCGCGGAGAGCCCGCCAACGGCGCTCAGAACTGATTTCACGGGGCGTTTCGTGGCAGGTGCAGAGCATCGAGAAGAGCCGTGACCAGCTCCTTGTCTCTGTCCCGGGTCAACCGGATGCGCGCCGCAGCAGGGGGCAGCCACAGCAATCGGTCGACTTCCTTGTTCGGCAGGAACTCGCCGGCGGTGGCCTCAGCCGCCCAGTAGCGGACCTCCTTGAGGTTGCCCTCGACGGTGTACCGGGTGGTGGGCAACTCCGATCCCAGGTTGCACGCCATTCCGGTCTCTTCCAGCACCTCCCGTACCGCGGCCTGGCGGGCGTCTTCCCCGCGCTTCAGCTTGCCCTTCGGGTGGGACCAATCCGTCCATTTCGGTCGGTGGACCAGTGCAAGTTCGATCCCCTGGCCGGAGGGCGACCGGCGCCACAGCACACAGCCCGCGGCGAGGACGGGGTCGCCGTCCGTCACGGGGCCGACACCGCCGTGGCGTGCCGCCACTCCTGCTGGAAGGCGAAGCGGGCGGCCTCGACCTCGTGCCGCTGGTCGGCGTGAAGCACCCCGAGGGCGTAGGCCGTTGCGGGCGCGATTCGGGGAGTACGGGCGGCTGCCGCCGCGGCCGCTGCAGCCTCGGCGGCGTCCCGGTGCCGGTCCAGGACCCGTCCGGCGTGCCGGAGCACCTGGTCCGCGCCGGGGTACAGCACCTCCTGTGCGTAACGGTGCAGGCGCAGCAGCCGGCGGACCTCGTGCCAGGGCGCGTCCTGCTCGTCACCGGCGGTGGCCAGGCCGTTCATCAGGGCGTCCGCGTTGTACGGATGGGCGGCGCGGCCCAGTGGCAGCGCCGCGACGGCCTCCAGCAGCCGCTGCTCGGCGGTCTCGGCCTGGGGCACGAGGGTCTCGGCGGCCGTGCGCTCGGCGGCAGGGGCGAGGGGGAGCTCGGAGGCCAGTACGGCGACGGCGTCCGCGACGGCATGGAACCGGGACGACCCGAGCGTCTGGAGCGCGGCGGAGTGGGCCCGGGTCCGGGCGAGCGTGAGCTGCCGCTCCAGCAGCGCCCCGGCCCGCGCGGCACCGACCGCCAGCGTTCCGGTGGCGCGCCTGGCTTCGGCGGTGGCGCCTGCGCCGGGCGCGGCTGAGACGGGAGCCGGGGCCGCGGCACGGACCGGGCGGCCGACCGGGCGGACGGCAGCGTCAGGTTCGTCGAGCCCGAGCGACCCGGCCGACCGGGGGGCGCCGACGGAACCGGCGGGCACGGTCCGCCGGGTCACGGGTTCGCCGGGGTTCCCGGTCCGCTCCGTGCCGCTCACGCCGCCGGCCTCCGCACCGGCGGCGTGAGCGGACGTCTGCGCGGGGACCTGGGAAGCGGCCGCACCAAGGGCGGCGCCCGTCGCCGCCGGGCCACGGCCCGCGGCGGCCGGGTCGGCCTGGTTCGTGGAGCCGTCGGCGCTGCTGGGACCGGCCAGGGGATCGGCACCCGCCCGGCCGCCGGGTCCGTGCGGGTCTGCGGCGTCGTCCGCGCTGCCGGGGCCGGCTTCGGACACGTGGCCGGATTTGGCAGCGTCGTCGGCGTTGCCCGGGCCGCCGGTGCCGGCCGTGTGGCCGGCCGTGGCGGAGCTGCCTCGGCGGCTGCCGCCCGCCGCGGGCAACGGCTGTCGTGCCGCGGGCAGCGGGGCGGTGCCCGACAGGCGGGAGAGGGCCGCCAGCAGGCGGTCCAGGCGCGAGGTGCAGGCGTGTTCGTGGGCCAGCGTCGCCGACAGCCACCCCAGTTCCGTGCGCAGGCCGTCCGCCCAGGCCCCGTCCAGCAGCGGGCGGAACGTGTGCAGCGTGCCGCTGATGCGGCGCGACGAGTGGCGCAGCGCATGCGCCGCCCCGGCGACGACCTGCGTGTCGGCGCCGCCCTCGCTGTGCAGCCGCAGGCTGCGCAGGAAGTCGGCCGCCTGCGCATGGAGGTAGCGGGCCACCACGTCGCCCGCCGTGACCTCGGCGGTGGCCGTGGTGTTCCGCCGGGAAAGTTCAGGGCTGTGCACGCCGGCGCCTCCGGGCGTCTATGAGCATCTCCTGTACGTGCCGCAGCGGCTGGCCGTCGGAGTCCGTGGCATGCCGTGTCCACTCGCCGTCCGGACCGAGGTGCCAGGAGGACGTGCCGTCGGACATACCGGTCTCCAGCATCCGGCTGAGGGCCGCGCGGTGGGCCGGGTCGGTGACCCGTACCAGTGCCTCGATCCGGCGATCGAGGTTTCGGTGCATCATGTCGGCGCTGCCGAACCACACCTCGGGCTCGCCGCCGTTGCCGAAGGCGAAGATCCGGGAGTGCTCCAGGAAGCGGCCGAGGATCGAGCGCACCCGGATGTTCTCCGAGAGGCCCGCCACGCCAGGGCGTATCGCGCAGATGCCGCGCACCCATATGTCGACGGGCACGCCCGCCATGGCCGCCCGGTAGCAGGCGTCGATGACCGCCTCGTCCACCATCGAGTTGACCTTGATGCGGACGTAGGCGGGGCGGCCGGCCCGGTGGTGGACGGCCTCTTTGTTGATCCGCGACACCAGGCCGTCGCGCAGGGACTTGGGGGCGACCAGCAGCCGCCGGTAGGTCTCGCGGCGCGAGTAGCCGGAGAGCCGGTTGAACAGGTCGGACAGGTCCGCGCCGACCTGCGGGTCGGCGGTCAGCAGGCCCAGGTCCTCGTACAGCCGGGCGGTCTTCGGGTGGTAGTTGCCGGTGCCGACGTGCGAGTAGCGCCGCAGGAGTTCGCCCTCCTGGCGGACCACCAGCGACAGCTTGCAGTGGGTCTTCAGGCCCACCAGCCCGTACACGACATGGCAGCCGGACTCCTCCAGCTTGCGTGCCCACTTGATGTTGGCCTGCTCGTCGAAGCGGGCCTTGATCTCGACGAGGACGAGGACCTGCTTGCCGGACTCGGCGGCGTCGATCAGTGCGTCGACGATCGGGGAGTCGCCGGAGGTGCGGTAGAGGGTCTGCTTGATCGCGAGCACGTCCGGGTCGGCCGCGGCCTGCTCCAGGAAGGCCTGCACCGACGTGGAGAACGAGTCGTACGGGTGGTGCAGCAGCACGTCCCGTTCGCGCAGCGCCATGAAGATGTCGGGCGCGGACGCGGACTCGACCTCGGAGAGGTCCCGGTGGGTGCCGGCCACGTACTTCGGGTACTTCAGCTCGGGCCGGTCCTGCGCGGAGAGCCCGAACAGTCCGGTCAGGTCGAGCGGCCCTGGCAGCGGGTACACCTCGGCGTCGGAGACCTTCAGCTCGCGCACCAGCAGGTCGAGGACGTACGGGTCGATGGACTCCTCGACCTCCAGGCGCACCGGCGGCCCGAAGCGGCGCCGCATGAGCTCCTTCTCCAGGGCCTTGAGGAGGTTCTCGGCGTCGTCCTCCTCCACCTCCAGGTCCTCGTTCCGGGTCACCCGGAACATGTGGTGGGCCAGTACCTCCATCCCGGGGAACAGTTCCTCCAGGTGGGCGGCGATGACGTCCTCGAGGGGGACGTAGCGCTGCGGGGACGCCTCCAGGAACCGGGAGAGCAGCGGTGGCACCTTGACCCGCGCGAAGTGGCGGTGGCCGCTGACCGGGTTGCGCACGACGACCGCGAGGTTCAGCGACAGACCCGAGATGTACGGGAAGGGGTGTGCGGGGTCGACGGCGAGCGGCGTGAGGACCGGGAAGATCTGCTGGCGGAAGAGCGTGAAGAGGCGCGCCTGCTCCTTCTCGGTGAGTTCCGGCCAGCGGATGACATGGATGCCTTCCTCGGCGAGCGCCGGTGCCACGTCCTGCTGGTAGCAGGCGGCGTGCCGGGCCATGAGCTCGCGGGAGCGGGTCCAGATCAGGTCGAGGACCTCGCGGGGCTGGAGACCGGAGGCGGAGCGGGTGGCGACGCCGGTGGCGATACGGCGCTTGAGGCCTGCCACCCGGACCATGAAGAACTCGTCCAGGTTGGAGGCGAAGATCGCGAGGAAGTTGGCGCGCTCGAGCAGCGGCGTCGCCGGGTCCTCCGCGAGCTCCAGCACACGCTCGTTGAACGCGAGCCAGCTGCGCTCGCGGTCCAGGAACCTGCCCGAGGGCAGCTCCGGCGTCTTCGGCTCGCGCTCCTCGTCGTACGCGTCGAGGGAGTCGATGTCGGGCTCGAGATCGGACACCGTGGCGGCGCTGGTGTGCCGTCGGTGTGCGGCTATGGAACCGACGGACGGCGTGGGGTGCTGGACCGGTACCTCGGCGGGCTGCTGGCTCATAAACCCATTCTTCCGCGCCGAAGGCAGGACGGGCGCGTCGGAGGTGGCCGGGACGAGGGGATCTCTGCCGTTCGGGGAGGCGGGCACAGCGGGCTGCATTGCCTGAGGGTCGCAAGGTCGTCTGAATGCCCGGTAACAACGACATGACGTGAGGGAAAGCGGGGCAGGGCTCCCGGGCATCGGAATCCGGGGGCCCTGCGTCCGTGCATACGAAAGTCGGCGTGTACGAAAGCCGGCCGCTTGCCGCGGCGCGTCAGCCGTGGCGGCGGCGCAGCACCACGAACGCCGCGGTGGTCAGCGCAGCGGTGAGCGTGAGGACGATACCGGTCTCGACGAGCTGCAGCGGCCAGAAGTGCGAGGGCGGATGGCCCCCGTTGTCCACGCTCCATGAGCTCATGGGGTCGCCGGCCGTGACGTGGTCCAGGATCGGCGACTCCAGGATCGGCCACAGCCGCTCGCGGTAGCGGTCGCCGAGGGCGTTCAGGACGATGGTGGTGAGGAGGGCGAGCCCGGCGGCGGGCAGGGCGCGGCGCAGCGGCAGGCCCGCGAGGGTGCCGGTGGCCAGTCCGCACAGTGCGTATGCGAGGTTGACGGGTCCGAGCGCGTGGAACACGTCGCGGGAGTACCACTCGTCGGCCAGGGCGGGGGTGCCGGAGCTGCGTGCCCAGCGGTACAGCAGCGCCGTGCCCGCGGTGATCGGCAGGGCGGGGAGCAGGAGTTTCGCGGCGAGCCAGCGGGCCGGGGTGATGGACCGGGTCCAGGCCAGGGCGGCGGTGCCGCGCCGGCGATCGCGGACGATCAGCACCTTGCCCGCGTACACGGCGACGGCGAAACGGGAGCCAGGCGATCAGCGTGGAGGCCAGGCTCACGTGCCCGGAGTATTCGAACGCGACGGACGAGCAGGCCTGCTCCTCGCATGACGGCAGGCCGTCCTGCGGTGGCGATGAGCAGGGTCCGACGGCCGTACCGGTGTCGCAAGTGAGGGGCCGGTGTCAATCGCCACCGGCCCCGGCGTCTGGTTGCCCCTGAGCCGTTACGACTCCGTGCGGTACATCAGATCCACTTCGTGGGTGACGAAGCCCATGCCCTCGTACACCCGCAGCGCCGCCGCGTTGTCCGCGTCGACATAGAGCATCGCGGTCGGCACGCCCTGCGCGGCGAGGTGCCGCAGACCGGTCGCCGTCAGTGCCGTCCCGAGGCCGGTGCCCTGCGCGTCCGGGCGGACGCCGACCACGTAGACCTCGCCGAGCTGCTCCTCGGCGTGCACCTTCGTCCAGTGGAAGCCGACGATCTCCCCGGCCACCTCGGCGAGGAAGAACCCCTTCGGGTCGAACCACGGTTCGGCCTTGCGGTCATCGAGATCCCGCTGGACCAGCGACCCCTGTTCGGGGTGGTGCGCGAAGGCGGCGGCGTTCACCGCGAGCCAGTTGGCGTCGTCCTCGCCGGGCACGAACGTGCGTACGGTCACCCCGGCCGGATACACCGGCTCGGGAACGCTGCCGATCGCCAACGGACGCCGCAGCTGGCGCAGTTCCCGGAAGAGGGTGAGCCCGAGCACCTGGGCCAGATGCCGGGCGGCGGACTTGCCGCCGTGTGCCCACACCCGCAGCCGCTTGCCCGACGCCCCCAGCAGTGCGGTGCCGAGCGCCCGCCCGTGCCCGCGCCCGCGGTGCCCGGGATGCACGACCAGTTCGGCGGCCGGCGCCTCGACCGGGTCCGTGTCCTCGAGCTGGGCGTATCCGACGAGCACGCCGTCGACCGTGAGCAGGAAGTGCTGTACGCCCTCCCGCTTCCCACCGCGCATCTGCAGCCGTCCCTGCTCGGAGACGGCCTGCATGCCGTCGGACCGTGCAGCGTCGGCAAGCAGCCCGAGCACGGCCTGGGCCTGCTGGGGGCTGAGCTCGTCGTGGGCCTGGATCTGCCGGCCGGGCTCCGGAATCACTGCGTCGATCGTCATGGAATCGAGGGTACGGCGGGGGTGGCTGTGGCGGGATCTCCGAGTGCTGCGTTTGACGGGCCCCCGTTCACCGTGGCGCGTCGGCGTGCCGTCCGCCGCCGTTCCCCCATGTGGGTGAAGCGCGTGGGGCGGCCCGCCGACGAAAGATGGCAACCAGGTCGTAACCCTCATCCCCCTGTCGCGCTACGCGCGTTGACTCTAGGCTGCCGCTCGACATACACAACACGCTGGAACTGACAAGGGGACAGATGTCAGCGACACCACACAATCACCGCGCGACCAAGCGGAACCGGCGCCTGCTCGCCGCCGCTGCCGGGTTCGCCACCGTCGGCGCGCTCGTCGCCGCGATGCCGGCCGGGGCGGCGGACGGGGACCGTCACAGCAGCCGGCACCACTGGACGCGCACCGTCGATGTGCAGCTGCTCTCCTTCAACGACCTGCACGGCAACCTCCAGCCGCCCGCCGGTTCGGCCGGGCGCGTCACGCGCACGAACCCGGACGGCACCACCACGACCATCGACGCGGGCGGCGCCGAATACCTCGCGACCCATCTGCGCCAGGCGCGTGAGGGCAAGCGGTACTCGATCACCGCCGCGGCCGGCGACATGGTCGGCGCCTCGCCGCTGCTCTCCGGGCTGTTCCACGACGAGCCGACGATCGAGGCGCTCAACAAGCTCGACCTCGACGTCACCTCCGTCGGCAACCACGAGTTCGACGAGGGGGCCGTGGAGCTCGCCCGCCTCCAGAACGGCGGCTGCCACCCGACCGAGGGCTGCTACGAGAAGAAGGCGAACGGCAAGCCCAAGAAGTTCGAGGGCGCGGACTTCCCTTACCTCGCCGCCAACGTGACGAAGGAGAAGTCCGGCCGGCCGATCCTCGACCCGTACTTCATCTGGGAGAAGAACGGGGTCAAGATCGGCTTCATCGGCGTCACCCTGGAGGGCACGCCGGACATCGTCTCCGCCGAGGGCATCAAGGGCCTGAAGTTCGGTGACGAGGTCGAGACGATCAACAAGTACACCAAGGTGCTGGAGCGCAAGGGCGTCAAGTCGATCGTCGCCCTGCTGCACGAAGGCGGGGCGCCGGCCTCGTCCTCGTACAACTACAACTGTGACAGCCCCGGTCCGGGCGACGGTATCTCGGGCCCGATCGTCAACATCGCCAAGAACGTCAGCCCGCAGGTCGACGCCCTTGTCACCGGCCACACCCACCAGGCGTACGCGTGCACCGTCCCGGACCCGTCCGGGAAGCCGCGCACCGTCACCTCGGCCGCTTCGTTCGGCAAGCTGTACACCGACACGACGCTCACGTACGACCGTCGCACCCGCGACATCGTGCGGACGTCCGTCGCCTCCGCCAACCATGTCGTCACGCGTGACGTGCCGAAGGCCGAGGACATGACGCAGCTCATCGACCGCTGGAACACGCTTGCCGCGCCCATCGCGAGTCGGCCCGTCGGCTACATATCCGGTGACATCGAGAACTCCTTCGAGGCGCCCGAGAAGCCGATCGGCAACCTGATCGCGGACGCGCAGCTGGAGGGCATGGCGCCCGCCGACAAGGGGGGCGCGCAGCTCGCCCTCATGAACCCGGGCGGTATCCGCGCGGGCCTGGTCCACAAGGCGTCCGGCAGTGAGGGCGACGGTGTCGTGACGTACGGCGAGGCGTTCACCGTCCAGCCGTTCACCAACATGATGACGGCCGTCGACCTGACCGGCGCGCAGCTGATCACCGTGCTCCAGCAGCAGGTCAGCGGTCCGAACCAGGCGGCTCCGAAGATCCTCCAGGTGTCGAAGGGCTTCACGTACACCCTGGACATGACGAAGACCGGTGCCGACCGGATCGTCGTGGACTCGGTGAAGCTGAACGGCGAGGCGATCGACCCGGCGAAGACCTACCGGGTCGCGATGAACGAGTTCCTGGCCGGTGGCGGTGATGGCTTCACCGTGCTGAAGGAGCACAAGAACAAGCTGGTGGGCGGGTCCGACCTGGACATCCTCACCGCTTACTTCGCCGCCCACTCGAGCGCGGCCGCCCCGCTCGCGCCGCCGGCGACGGGCCGGATCACGGTCGTGAAGTAGCAGGCGCAGTCCGAGTACGAGGGGCGGCGGGCCGATGGCCCGCCGCCCCTCAGCCGTTCCGGTCGGACGCGGCGAGGAACTCCCGCAACGCCCAGGTCCCCTCCGGCCTGCGGTTTCCTGAAGGCCGGACGTCAGGGGTGTACGGGCTCTGGCGAGACTTGACGTGGCCCCGTCATGCTCCGGGCTCATGGACCGACGGAGATTTCTCACCGGGGCCGCAGCCGTATCGGCCGCCGCCCTCATCGGCGCCCCCCACGCCGCCGCCGCGCCGGGCCGCACCCTGTCCGTTCAGGACTGGATGGCCGGCGCCGCCGACTCGACACCCCTGCAACGGCTCACCGTCCCGGGCACCCATGACTCGGGTGCGCGCTTCGGCGGCTTGTGGGTGGCATGCCAGAACACGACCATCGCCGACCAGTTGAACAGCGGCATCCGGTTCCTGGACATACGGTGCCGCGTCACCGGCGGCTCGTTCGCCATCCACCACGCCGCCTTCTACCAGAACCTGATGTTCGGCGACGTGCTCGTCGCCTGCCGCGACTTCCTCGCCGCCCACCCCTCCGAGACCGTCCTGATGCGGGTGAAGCAGGAGTACTCGCAGGAGAGTGACGCCACCTTCCGGGCCGTCTTCGACGACTACCTCGACAACCGGGGCTGGCGCCCGCTGTTCCGGATCGGCGACGGGATCCCCGCGCTCGGCGAGGCACGCGGCAGGGTCGTGCTGCTCGGCGACAACGGCGGGCTGCCCGGCGTCCGGTACGGGGACGGCTCGCTCTTCGACATCCAGGACGACTGGAACGCCGCCCCGAATGCCAAGTACCCCAAGATCGAGGCGCACTTCCGCAAGGCCGTCCAGCAGCCCGGGAAGCTGTACATCAACTACGTCAGCACGTCGGCGTATCTGCCGCCCCGCTGGAACTCCGACAACCTCAACCCCCGGGTCCACTCCTTCGTCAACGGCTCCGAGGCGAGCGGCTGGCGCGGGCTCGGGATCGTGCCGCTCGACTTCCCGAACACCCGCGCCGGCCTGGTCGACTCACTCGTCCGACACAACGGATGACGCGGGGGATCAGAGGTCGTCGCAGATGCCGCGGGCCTTGTCGAGGTCCTTCTTCACCGCGGCGTTGAACTCCCCCTCCGAGGCGTAGTGGAGGCGCGTCCGGCTGATCGCGTCCGCGAGCGGCTTGTACTCCGAGTCGCCCGCGGCCGCCGCCGCGGAGAGGTCGAACGCGCCGGCGAAGCGGTAGAGCGCCATGTCGCTCTCCTTTCCCTTGCCCGTGATCTTCGAGCCGTCGAAGCCGGCAAGCGCGTTGCACGCTCCCTGGGCATCGGACGCCGGCCCGGACCCGCCGCCGCCGAAGAGCGCCCAGGCCGCGCCTGTTGCCCCGCCGCCTATCAGCAGTCCGATCGCCAGCGCCGCGACCAGTGGGCCGGTGCGGCGACGGGGCGACGGGGGAGCAGGCGGTCCGGGCGGGGGCGCCGGGAAGGGCGCGGAGTGAGGCTGCTGTGGCTGCATCCCCCGAAGGTAGTGCGGCCGATGTCCGGTTGTCAGGGCCGAGTCACACAGAGCACGGGGTGACGACCAGTTCCGCCCCGTCGAACCCCGCCCGCATCCGGCGGTCGTGCGTGACGACCACCAGCGTGCCCCCATACGCCGCCAGCGCCGCCTCCAGCTCCTCCACCAGCGCCGGAGCGAGGTGGTTCGTGGGTTCGTCGAGCAGCAGCAGGTCGATCGGTTCGCCGACCAGGCGGGCCAGTTCGAGCCTGCGCCGCTGACCGGTGGACAGCGTCCGCAGCGGCCTGGCGAGATCCCGGGCCCGCAGCAGACCTGTTGCCACCAGGGCGTCGGCACGCTCCTCGCCGTACGCCTGGAGTGCCGTACGGCCGTCCCGGCCGGCCGGGTCCGTGCTCTGGCGCAGCATCCCGACCCGGTCCGGGCGGCGGACCCTGCCCGTGGACGGCGCCAGCTCCCCGGCAAGCACCTGGAGCAGGGTGGACTTGCCCGCGCCGTTCGGTCCGGTGACCAGCAGCCGCCCGCCGGGCTCGACGCACAGCGCGTCGAGCACGAGCCGGCCAGGGACCCGTACGCCCGACAGTTCGACACCGCCCGCCGGCTCGCCCTCGATGCGGCCCGTGAAGCGCAGCGGTTCGGGCGGCGGTGGCACAGGGTGCTCGGTCAGCCGGTGCAGCCGTTCGCGTGCGTTGCGGATACGGCTCATCGCCCCGTGGGCCCGGGAGCGTGCCCGGAACGCGCCCGCTCCGCTGAACGCGGCCGGGGCCTTGCGCGGGATCGCCGACAGCAGGCCGATGTTCGACTCGGCGAGTGCCGAGTGGCGGGCCACGTCCAGGCGCCATTCCTCGTACTCCCGCACCCGGCGGGCACGGGCCGCGGCCTTGGCGGTGAGGAATCCGGCGTAGCCGTTGCCGTAGCGGTGCACGGCCCTGCGGTCGTGGTCCACCTCCAGAACGGTCGAGGTGACACGGTCGAGAAAGGCGCGGTCGTGGGTGACCGCGACCACTGTCCCGCGGTGCGTGCGCAGGTGCTCCTCCAGCCAGCCGACGGCCTCGTCGTCGAGGTCGTTGGTGGGCTCGTCGAGCAGCAGCAGTTCGGGCGCGGACGCGAGGGTCGCCGCCAGCGCGAGCCGGGAGCGCTGACCGCCGGAGAGAGTGGTCAGCGGCCGTCCGGGATCGAGCGCCTCGCGTTCGCCGAGCCTGCGCAGGGTGACCGCGACCCGCCGGTCGGCGTCATGGCCGCCGCGCGCCTCGAACTCGGCGGTCAGCCGGGCGTACTCCTCGGACCCGGTCTCGCCCGTGCGGTGCAGGCCGGCCTCCGCGGCGTGGATGCGCCGTTGCAGCGAGCGCAGGTCCGCGAGTGCGAGATCGACGGCATCGCGGACGAGTGCGGTGCCGGGGAGGCCGAGGGTCTGGGCGAGATGGCCGATGCCGCCGGGGGCGGTGACGGTGACCGTGCCGTTGTCGGGCTGCTCCTGGCCTGCGATGAGGCGCAGCAGCGTGGACTTGCCGGAGCCGTTGTCGCCGACGATGCCGGCCTTTTCGCCGGGGCGGACGGTGAGGGAGACACGGTCGAGGACGACATGGTCGTCGTAGCGCTTGGTGACGTCGGTCAGCGCGAGCTGGGAGGTGGCGGGTGCGGCGACTGGGAACAAGGGCGGTGCCTTCCGTTGACGAAGGAATGCGAGACGAACCGGTCCGTCTCGTATCCACCGTAACGCCGCCTTCCGGCTGACGCAAGACGGTCCGTCTCGTGAGGTTGTGGCGGGTGGCGCTACGGTCAGGAGCTCGCCGGTGGCAAGGTCGCCGCGCCCGGCAGGCTGATCAGCGCACACGTGCCCCCACCCGGTGCCGGTACCAGCCTGATCCGGCCGCCTGCCTGCTGCACCGTACGGGCCACGATCGACAGCCCGAGACCCGAGCCCGGCAGTGCCCGCGCCGACGGCGAGCGCCAGAACCGCTCGAAGACATGCGGGAGTTCATCGGCAGGGATGCCCGGCCCGTGGTCGCGCACCGACAGCTCGCCGCCCCGCAGGGTCACCTCGACCACCCCACCCGGAGGCGAGAACTTGACCGCGTTGTCCATGACGTTGACCAGGGCCCGCTCCAGCGCAGCCTGTTCGGCCCGTACGTACCAGGGCTCCAGCTCCGTACGGAACACCAGCTCGGGACCGCGCAGCCGGACCCGCTCCAGTGCCGCCTGGGCGACCTCGTGCAGCGCGACGACCAGAAGCTGCCCCCGTGCCGCGGCGTCCGGCCGGGACAGCTCCTGCAGATCCCCGATGAGCGAGGCCAGTTCGGTCATCTGCGCCTTCACCGAGGCCATCAGCGCCCGGCGGTCGTCGGGCGGTATCGCCCGGCCGGTCTCCTCACTGCGTGTCAGCAGTTCGATGTTGGTGCGCAAGGAGGTGAGCGGGGTGCGCAGCTCGTGGCCGGCGTCGGCGATCAGCTGCTGCTGGAGATGGCGCGAGGACGCCAGCGCGGCGGTCATCGCGTTGAACGAGCGGGACAGCCGCGCGATCTCGTCGTCGCCCTCGACCGGGATGCGCACGCTCAGGTCCTCGGTCCGGGCCACATGCTCGACCGCGCCCGTCAGTTCGTCGACCGGGCGCAGCCCTGTGCGGGCGATCCAGGCACCTGCCGCGCCCGCGCCGAGCACGCCGATGCCGGAGACGACGAGCATCAGCAGAGCCAGGTAGTTCAGGGTGCGTTCGGTGTCGGTGAGGGGCAGGGCGAACATCACCGCGGTGTCCTCGACGACGGCGCCGCCCGGCCCGTCCACGACGGCCGGGCGCGTGAGCACCCGGACCGGGACCCCCTTGGTGTCCTCGGTGTTGCGGTACGACTCGACGTCCGGGTCCCCCGCGCGCGCCACCTGCCGGTCGCTGTCCTCGACCGGGATGATGCCGGCGGAGTCGGCGAAGACGCAGGGCCGCTCGTCGGTCGTCCGGGCGAGCTGGAAGTAGTAGAAGGAGACCGGCCTCGGGCCTCGGACCTCGTCCGGCTGCGGCGGCTCGACCGGCTCACGGGGGCAGCTGCGCAGTGCCGCGAGGATGTTGATGGCCTGCATCTGCGTGGCCCTGCTCACCGAGTGCAGCTTTGCGTCGACCTCGTCGTACAGCTTGTCGCGCACGATGAACCAGCACGCCGTGGACACCACCGCCACAGCGATCGCCACCGCCGTCGCCACCAGCAGCGCCAGCCGGGACCGCAGGGGCAGCGCCCGGAATCTGCTGATCACTCGGAAGACCCCTCCCGCAGCGCGTAACCCACGCCCCGCACCGTGTGGACCAGCCGCGGCTCGCCGCCCGCCTCCGTCTTGCGCCGCAGGTACATGACGTACACATCAAGTGAGTTGGAGCTCGGCTCGAAGTCGAAGCCCCACACGGCCTTCAGGATCTGCTCACGGGTGAGCACCTGGCGCGGATGGGCGAGGAACAGCTCCAGCAAGGTGAACTCCGTACGCGTCAGCTCGACGGCGCGCCCACGGCGGGTGACCTCGCGGGTCGCCAGGTCCATCCGCAGATCCGCGAACGTCAGTACGTCCTCCTCGGCGGGTGCGGGACCGGCTGCCGACGCGTAGGAGCTGCGCCGCAGCAGCGCCCGGACACGGGCGAACAGCTCGTCCAGCTCGAACGGCTTGACCAGGTAGTCGTCGGCGCCCGCGTCCAGGCCCGTGACACGGTCGCCGACCGTGTCACGGGCGGTCAGCATCAGGATCGGTACGCGCGAGCCCGCGGAGCGCAGCCGGCGGGCGGCGGTCAGGCCGTCCATCCGCGGCATCTGGATGTCGAGCACGATCAGATCGGGCGCGCACTGTGCCGCCCGGGCGAGCGCGTCGAAGCCGTCGACGGCGACCTCGGTGGCGTACCCCTCGAAGGCGAGCGACCGCTGGAGCGCCTCACGCACGGCGGGTTCGTCGTCGACGATCAGGATGCGCTCGCGGTCGCTCTCGGGGGAGGTGGTCATGGCGCCAAGCCTTGCACGTCGTCACGCGCCCGAACCGGAACGCAGGCTGTCCAGGTCCGCCTTGACGGTGTCGACGGGGATGGCGAAGCCGAGGCCGACGCTGCCCGCCGTGGAACCCGTGGCGGAAGAGTGCGAGTACATGGCCGAGTTGATGCCGATGATCTCGCCGTTCATGTTGATCAGCGCACCGCCGGAGTTGCCGGGGTTGAGGGAGGCGTCGGTCTGGATCGCCTTGTACGTGGTCGTGGAGTCGCCGGTGTCGCCGTTGAACTGCTGCCCGCCGAACTCGAAGGGCCAGCCGTCGCGCGGGTCCTGCTGCTGCCCCTGCCGCTGGTCCTTCTCCTGGTCCTTGGCCACCGTGACATCCCGGTCGAGCGCGGACACGATGCCGCTGGTGACGGTGCCGGTCAGGCCCTCGGGGGAGCCGATCGCGACGACCTCGTCACCGACCCTGACCTTGCCGGAGTCGCCGAGCGTCGCGGCCGGCAGCCCCTTCGCGCCGTTCAGCTTGATGAGGGCGAGGTCCTTGTCCGCGTCGGTGCCGACGGTCTCGGCGTCGTACGTCTTGCCGCTGCTGAGCCGGACCGTGATGGACGAGGCGCCGGCGATGACGTGGTTGTTGGTGATGATCTCGCCGTCCTTGGTGATGATCACGCCGGAGCCGGTGGACTTCCCGGAGGGCGAGGTGGCGTTGATCTCGACGATGCTCGGCGAAACGGCCTCGGCGACACCGGCGACCGTGCCCTTGCTGCTCTGCGCCACGGTGGTGCCGGTCACCGAGGTGCCGCTGCCGGCAGGCCGGTCGCCGTAGTACTCGCCGACCAGCGCGGACACGCCGCCGCCGATGAGCGCGGCGGCGATGGCGACCGCGGCCATCAGCGCGACGGGCCGCTTGGCCCGGGCCCGGTGCACGGGGGCGGGAGCGGGGCTGTGGGCCGGTCCCGGCTCATAGGGCGGAGGGGCCGGGAAACCGCCGCCTCCGTACTGCTGCCACTGGGTCCGTCCCTGCGCGTCATCTCCGCCACTGCGGTAGTAGTCCGTCATGGAAGGAGTCTCGGGCGGGTCCATGAGAAAACTCTGAGTACGCCCTGAGAAGGGCCGCAGAACCCTTTATGCCCGTTTACGGTCCGAGGCCGGCGTACCTGGGGCAGGCACGGCGGCCCCCGTGGCCGGTGGGGAAGCGGCGCCCGCGGGGCGGGTCAGCCGCAGCCGCAGGAGCGGCGGATCACCAGGCCCGAAGGGAACTGCTTGACCCGCTCCCTGCGGGAACCCGCCACCCGCAGGCCGTCGTCCAGCACCAGGTCCACCGCCGCACGGGCCATGGCCGGCCGGTCCGACGAGATCGTCGTCAGCGGAGGATCGGTCAGGGCCGCCTCCTTGACGTCGTCGAAGCCCGCCACCGCCAGTTCGCCGGGAACGTCGATCCGCAGCTCGCGCGCCGCCCGCAGCACACCGAACGCCTGGTCGTCCGTGGAGCAGAAGATCGCCGGTGGCCGCTCGGGCCCCGACAGCAGCTTCAGTGCGACCTGGTAGGCGTCGTACCGGTTGTACGGGGCCTGGAACAGCCGTCCCTCGGTCGAGCGGCCCGACTCCAGCATCGCCCGGCGCCAGCCCTCGACGTGGTCCGCCACCGGGTCGCCGACCGCCGGGGTGTTGTCGACGCCGCCGAGACAGGCGACGTACTCATGACCGTGCTCCAGCAGATGGCGGGTGGCCAGCTGTGCACCGCCGATGTCGTCCGTCACGACCGCGACGTCGTCGATCGCCTCGGGCCGCTCGTGCAGCAGCACCACCCGGGCGTCCCACGCCTCGATCTCGGCCGCGGCCCGCTCGCTGGGCCCCTGGCTGACCAGGATCAGCCCGGAGACCCGCATGCCGAGGAAGGCCCGCAGATAGTGGACCTCGCGTTCGTCGCGGTAGTCGGAATTGCCGACCAGCACCATCTTTCCGCGCTCGGCCGCGGCCTGCTCGACCGCATGGGCCATCTCGGCGAAGAAGGGCTGCCGGGCGTCCGGCACGATCATGCCTATGAGGTCGGTACGCCGTGACGCCATCGCCTGGGCAACACGGTCCGGCCGGTAGCCCAGCTCCTTGATGGCGGCGAGTACCCGCTCGCGCGTGGCCGGGGCGACCGGCCTGGGTCCGTTGTTGATGACATAGCTCACGACGGCGGTCGAAGTACCCGCCAGTCGCGCCACGTCGTCCCGCGTCACCTTGGCCACGCGCGAAGTCTACGCGTGGTGACCTACCTCTGGGCAGGGCGTACGGCTGCTTCCGCCACCTCGAGGTCGTCCTCCGTACGGGCTATGGCCGCCGCGCCCTTCGCCTTGGCCTCCTCGGCCGCCCGTTCGACCTTCTCCGGCACCACGAAGCGGTAGCCGACGTTGCGCACGGTGCCGATGAGCGACTCGTGCTCCGGACCGAGCTTGGCGCGCAGCCGCCGTACATGGACGTCGACCGTGCGCGTACCGCCGAAGTAGTCGTAGCCCCAGACCTCCTGCAGCAGCTGCGCCCGGGTGAAGACCCGGCCGGGGTGCTGCGCGAGGTACTTCAGCAGCTCGAACTCCTTGAAGGTCAGGTCCAGGACCCGGCCCTTGAGCTTGGCGCTGTAGGTGGCCTCGTCGACCGACAGATCACCGTTGCGGATCTCCATCGGGGAGTCGTCGGAGATGATCGACTGGCGGCCCATCGCCAGCCGCAGCCGGGCCTCGACCTCGGCCGGGCCCGCGGTGTCGAGCAGTACGTCGTCGATGCCCCAGTCCGCGGTGACGGCCGCGAGGCCGCCCTCGGTGACCACCAGGATCAGCGGACAGCCGGGTCCGGTGGAGCGCAGCAGCTGGCACAGCGACCGCACCTGCGGCAGATCGCGCCGGCCGTCGACAAGGATGACGTCGGCACCCGGGGTGTCGACGAGAGCGGGGCCCTCGGCCGGGGCCACCCGCACGTTGTGCAGGAGCAGGCCGAGTGCGGGGAGCACCTCCGTCGAAGGCTGGAGGGCATTGGTCAGGAGCAGCAGAGAGCTCATCGCGCCCCACCTGCCTGGAGCATGCTGGTCGTCCTGGTCGTCCTGGTCGTCCTGCTGTCGTCGTGCACGGATCGCTCGCCCATAACGTCGGTTCCTCCTCGGTCCCTTCGAGGACGTTCTGCGGCACTGCTTCGTACTGGAGACTCTCGCGCCCTGAGAGCCGTTTCCCGCCACGTTCACCCCCCTGTAACAACAGGTGGGAAAACACGAAAGGACCCGGGGGCTGCATTGCCCGGATCCTCTGTCGAGCAGAATAGCCCATATGGCTTCCGCGGCGGGGGGCCGATTTCACACTGTGGACGTATTCCGGATCACGTCCGGCCCCTGTCACGCAACTCTTCATGCCTGCGTCGGGGCCGTGCTCGAGGCGCACCACAAGCCCCGCAAGGCCGGTTCCGCCGACGCCGACGCCGTCGTCACCTTCTGTTTCCGTGCATACGGCCGATCGAGTGGCCGGATCCGGCCACCGCGCTCGCGCGACGCCGCCGGTGGCCGCCGGCCCGTGGAGGCACTGCCCACGCCGACGGCCGTGGGTGAGGCGGCTCCGTGGCACTCGGCCGCGGCAGGGGGCGTGCGGAAGCATGGATGGATGCACTCGGCGCGGTGAGCGCCCCCCGTGCGGCGCACTGATCACGCATGACGCCCAGGTGCCTGTGCCCGTGCTTCCCGCTCCCGGCGCGTAGACCATCATGGAGGGCGGCGCGCACATGAACGAAAGGAGTGCCGCTATGGCAGCGGGCACGATCCGCTACTGGGCCGCGGCCAAGGCGGCGGCCGGAGTCGCGGAGGAGCCGTACACCGCAGGGACCCTCGCCGAGGCGCTCGACGCTGTCCGCGAGCGCCACCCGGGCGAGCTTCCGCGTGTACTCCAGCGGTGCTCGTTCCTGGTCGACGGTGACCCGGTCGGAACCCGTGGCCATGAGACCGTACGGCTGGCCGAGGGCGGCACGGTCGAGGTGCTCCCGCCGTTCGCAGGAGGGTGAACCGCACAGCATGAGCAGCGACGAGCAGTATCCGTACGGGCAGCACGATCAGCAGCAGCCCGCGCCGTATCCGTACCAGGATCCGTACCAGGACCCGTACCAGCAGGGCCAGGGGCATCGCCAGGATGCCCACCAGGCGCCGCAGACCCCGTACCAGGACCCCGCGGCGACGCAGACCTGGCAGGGCGACACCTGGGACACGCAGTACCAGCCGGTCGTCCAGGCCGCGCACCAGACGGGCGCCCCGGCCGAGACGGCGTACGTGCCGCAGCGCATGGCGTCGCACCCGCTGCCGCCCGAGGCCCCCGCGGCGTACGAGCCGCAGCAGCAACCACCGGCCCCGGCGGTCGGCCCTGACGGCTACAGCCCGCCCACCACCGGCGGCAACGCACGGATCACCGACGCCCAGCGGGCCCGCGCCGAAGGCCGCTCGCCGATCATCGCGCCGGGCATGCAGCCGGCCGGACTGACCGCTGCCCTGGGCCTGCTGCTGGCAGCCGGTGCCGCCGTCGGCCCGTACGCACTGCTCGTCCCGCTCGTCCTGCTCCAGGCGGTCACCGCGGCCGGCTGGTTCCGGCTGAACGGCATGTGGCCCGCCCGGCAGGGCATCGCACTCGCCTTCGCGGGCGGTCTCGCGGCCGACGCCGCGCTGCTCGTCGCCGGCAAGGAGCACGCCCCCGCGGCGATCATCGGCGCGCTCGGTGTCTGGGTGCTGCTCACCCTGGTGCTGCAGTTGCGCAGCCTCGCGGGCGCCGATGAGCGGATGTACGGGCTGATGGCGACCGTCGTGTCGGCGGCGCTCGCCATCCTCGCGACGGGGCATCTGGCCGCGGCGGGCGAGGCCGTGACCGTCGGCTCGGTCGCCGTTGCCGTGGCCGTGCTCGCCCGTGCGCTGCCGCTGCCGGGCGCCGGGTCCGTCGCGGTGTCGCTGCTGGCCGCGGCCGGCGGCGGTGTCGCGGCCGGTGCCCTGACCGGTATCGGCGCCGGCGGAGCGCTGCTCGGGCTCGCGGCCGGGGTGTGCGCGCTGATCGGTCTGCGGGTGGCGAGCTACGACTACCCGTCCCGCTTCGTCCATATGACGGCGGGCGTGGCGCTGCCGCTGACCGCGGCGGCTCCGGCCGTGTATCTCCTGGGCCGCGCGCTGGTCTGAACCACCCCCCGGGGTCCGCTGGTTGGAGCGAATCCCGCGATGCGCACGGAACGGATCCCGCAACGTGCACAAGCGGCCGCCGAGGAACCATCGGCGGCCGCTGTTCGTCGATCACTGAGCAGAAGCAGAAGGCGTCGTCCGGACTGATTCAGGCTCTCGGGCCTCCGGGTGCCTCAGACCAGGGTGGGGGACACCAACAGATGCGTGCAGTGCGAATACTGCTGATCGTCGCGGTCGTGCTCGGCGGGCTCTTCGTCGCCGCGGACCGGCTCGCGGTGAACATGGCCGAATCGGAAGCGGCCGACAAGATCAGGAGCAGCCAGGGGCTGCCTTCCTCGCCTGACGTCTCCATCAAGGGCTTCCCCTTCCTCACGCAGGTGATGGGCAAGGAATTCGACGAGGTCGACGTCAGCCTTTCCGGAATTACTGCCTCCGCGGGCGGTCATTCGGTGAATGTGACCGAGGTCAAGGCCGAGCTGCTCGATGTGCGCATCGACAGCAGCTATTCGTCCGCCACCGCCGGCCGGGCCGACGGCTCCGCCCGGATCGCCTACGCCGACCTGACCAAGTCGGCACCGAAGGGTGCCACCGTGAGCTACGCGGGAGCGGAGCGGGCGGCCAAGGGCCAGGTCAAGCTCACGGGCCCGCTGAGCGAGCTGCTCGAGGGCGCGGGCGTCCCGGTGCCCGGGGCGGTGCAGGCGCTCATCCAGGGCCGCATGGTCTCCACGTACAGCACCGTCAGTCTCAAGGACGGCGGCACGGTGCAGCTGAAGGCCGAGTCGCTTCCGTCGCTGCCGGTGCCGGGCTTCGACGAGAAGCTGCGCGAGGCCGTCGACTACGACCTGAAGATCGAGGGGCTGCCGTCGAGCGTCAAGCTCGACAAGGTCGAGGCGACGGAGGACGGACTGCGGTTCACGGGGACGGGCAAGGACGTCTCGCTGGTCGGCTGACGGCCCCGGGCCCGTCCGGGGCCCGCGAAACAGGCGAAATGACCATCGGCCGCATGGTGAGACGGCAGTGTCCGGTGGGTAGAAGGGGACGAGGCGCACGCGGCCGCGCAGGCCGCAGCGGCGCGGCCCGCCCCGTTTTCGTATCGCATGGTGGATGATCGTGTCTCACAATACGACACGCCGGTGACATGGCCGCCGGGTCGTCCCTACGATCGGACCCATGAAGCAGCGACAGGCGGACCTCACGAAGCGGCGGGCAGTAGACCTGTGCCGCGTCGCCGCCATGCTCTGTCGCACTGCCTGAGCGGGAGCTCGGCTCCCTCCCTCCACGCCCCGGAAGGGGCGTGTGGGGACGCCCATCCGGCCCTTGCCACTGTCAGGGCCCACCCCCTGTGCCGGTTCACCGCGCTGTTCGCGTACCCGCACACCCTCGCGCATCACCCGCCGCACACTGCCCCGGAGGAGAAAAGCATGAGCCGCAGCGAAGTCCTGGTAGACGCCGACTGGGTCGAGGCCCACATCGACGACCCGAAGGTCGCCATCGTCGAGGTCGACGAGGACACCTCTGCGTACGAGAAGAACCACATCACGAACGCGATCCGCATCGACTGGACCAAGGACCTCCAGGACCCGGTCCGCCGTGACTTCATCGACCAGGAGGGCTTCGAGAAGCTCCTGTCGGAGAAGGGCATCGCGAACGACACCACCGTCATCCTCTACGGCGGCAACAACAACTGGTTCGCCTCCTACGCCTTCTGGTACTTCAAGCTGTACGGCCACAGCGATGTCCGTCTCCTCGACGGCGGGCGCAAGAAGTGGGAGCTCGACTCCCGCGACCTGGTCGCCGAGGTGCCGACCCGTCCGGTCACCGAGTACAAGGCCAAGGCTCAGGATGCCTCCATCCGCGCCTTCCGCGATGACGTCGTCGCCGCGATCGGCAGCCAGAACCTGGTCGACGTGCGCTCCCCCGACGAGTTCAGCGGCAAGCTGCTCGCCCCGGCGCACCTGCCGCAGGAGCAGTCGCAGCGCCCCGGACACGTGCCGAGCGCCCGCAACATCCCGTGGTCGAAGAACGCCAACGACGACGGCACCTTCAAGTCGGACGACGAGCTCCGCGAGCTCTACGCCGACGAGCAGGTCGACCTGGCGAAGGACACCATCGCCTACTGCCGCATCGGTGAGCGCTCCGCGCTGACCTGGTTCGTGCTGCACCAGCTGCTCGGTGTCAAGAACGTCAAGAACTACGACGGCTCGTGGACCGAGTACGGCTCCCTCGTCGGCGTGCCGATCGAGCTCGGCGCGAACAAGTAATCCCGGAACCCCGACCCTAAGGACAGAAAAGATATGTGTGGAGCGCAGGTCGGCGGCCCCGACGCCTCGACGATCAAGCCCGGTGAGACGACCATCCAGGGCCAGGTGACCCGTGACGGCCAGCCCGTGACCGGTTACGTGCGCCTGCTGGACTCGACCGGCGAGTTCACCGCCGAGGTTCCGACCTCGGCGACCGGACAGTTCCGCTTCTACGCGGCCGAGGGCACGTGGACCGTCCGTGCACTCGTGCCGGGCGGCACGGCGGACCGTACGGTCGTCGCGCAGACGGGTGGCCTCGCCGAGGTCGCGATCGCCGTCTGACGCCGAGCTTCCTTACAGCTCAAGAACCGGCCGCAGGGCCGCACCCCAGGGGGTTGGACGCTTCCTGAACGGGGTGCGGCCCTGCGGTCATGTGCGGTCGTACGCTGGTGGTATGTACGCGCGGCGGCGGCGTATCTACCTGTGGATGATGGCGGGGTGCCTGGTGCTTTTCGTGGGCGCCTGGGCCGTGGTGCGTCTGTGGTCGGTGCCGGTCGCGGTCGGGATGTGCGTGGTCGCGATGGTCATCCCGCCGGTCGCGGCGATGATGGCCAACCGGCGCGGGCCGGAGGACCGGTGGTGGGACGATCCGTCGGGCGATCCGCAGTCGGACGAGTGGTGGGACGAGCTCGACGGCAAGAAGCGGCACCAGTAGACCGCCGCGGCAGGACGGCGCCGGTGGACCGGCCCCGAGCGGACCGGCCTCAGTAGACCAGGGCCTGCACGTCCTCCGCCATGATCTCGCTGACGAACACCTGCGCACCGGCGATCCGTACGCCCGTCAGTACGTCCTTCTCCGTGATGTCCCGCCGGGCCGCGCACTGGGTGCACAGGGTGAGCCGGCCGCCGGCCAGGACGGACTCGAGCAGCTCGGGCAGCGGCGCGGCATGCGGCAGCTCGAACTCGGCCGCACGCCCCGGCAGCGCGAACCACGCGGACTCGCCGGTCAGCCAGAGGCTGACCTCCACGCCGCTGGCGACGGCGACGGCCGCCACGGTGAAGGCCTGAGAGCAGCGCTCGGGGGCGTCGGCCCCGGCGGTCACCTTGATCACGAGCTTCTTCGCCATATGCCGAACTGTAATGCGCGGAGCTACAACCCCTGTGACAGCCGGGCTGTCTGTTGAGTGCGCAACTAAACGGAAGCTGCGCCTCAGGTCTCGTGGGGGGACACCCTTTTGGACATGCAGCACAACCGGGCGCCGCAGGACGCAGCGCCCGGCACACCACCTCCGGACCCGGCCGCCGCGGACGTGGCCGTCGAGGAACCGGTCGCCGACGCGCCGGTCACCACCGAGGCCGTTGCCGAGCAGGCCCCCGATGCGCCGCCCGCCGCCCCGCAGCCGGCGGCTGAGCAGGACGCCGGGCCGGCCGTCGACGCGCCGGCCACGGAGCCGGCCGGCTCCGGGACGGCCGCCGAGCAGGCACCCGTCGCCCCGGCTCTCGTCGTGCCCGCGGCGGACGCCGAGCCCGGTGGTGACGCCGCCGGGTCGCCTGCGCGTACCCGGCCTCGGGGGCGGACCGCCCTCATCGTCGCGGTCGCCGCGCTGCTCGGTGTCGTCGGCGGGACCGCCGTCGGCTACCGGGTACAGGCCGACCGGGAGCCGACGCCGCTGGCCGCGCTGAACCAGCCGGGACTGGCGTACCCGGCGAAGCCGCTGCCCGAGGGCAAGGAACCGGAGCCGCTGTCGGCCGCGGACGACCGGCAGGTCAGGGCCGACGGCGACCTGCGCAAGCTGCTGTTGCGCAAGCCGTCCGGTGCCCGGGACTCCAGGTCCTGGTGGCTGGACGACGGCTATGTGAACACCGCGTCGTACGCACTCGACTTCGAGAGCGAGGACTACATGTTCGAGACCCTCGTCGACACCGGCATCCGCCGGATCGCGGCGACGGCCTGGGAGCAGGGCGCATACCGGGAGACGACGATCCGTCTCGTCCAGTTCAACTCGGCACCCGGCGCCATCGAGCACGCCGAGGGCCAGCGCGAATACATGCCGGAAAAGGACGAGTACGGCGCCGGCAACGACGGTGATCCCCTGAAGGGCAGCGGCAACGGCCGCTACTACATCTACAAGCCCCAGTACAAGGCGGGCTATCTCCCCTACCACCGGGCGCGGGCCGTCTTCCAGCGCGGCGACGTCATGGTCGACATCAACATCTTCGACACGAGGTCCATCAGCAAGAAGGACATCCGCACCCTCGCCGAGCGTCAGCTGGAGCGCATGTGAACCCCGAGCACGATCCTGCGGCCGCGGAGCCGTCCGCCCGGCCGTCCGCTCCCCCGTCCCGTGTGCGCCGCATCCGTCGCATCATCGGCATCGCGCTGCCCGTCGCCCTCGTCCTCGGGACCGTCGGCGGCGGTCTCGCGTACACCAAGGTCACCGTCGACGACGCCGATCGCACCGCACCGACGGCCGTCTGGGAGAAGGCCGACGGGAGGCCGGCCGAGGACCCGGCGGGCGACGTGAGCCGGGGTAGGGCCTCGACCCCGCTCAGCAAGCTGCTGCTGCCCGTACCGGCCGGCTACCACCTGGGCCCGGACATCGAAGGTCACGGCAACGACAGCGAGCTCAGCGCCCAGCAGGCGACCGCCCTCCTGAAGGAGGAGGGGCGCGGCCTGTCCGGCAGGCAGCGCCGGAACTACGAGCGGGGCATGGACAAGCTCGGCGTCCAGGGCATCGCCCTGCGCTCGCTGGCGTCGGACGAGGGCGACCTCCTCGTCGAGATCCAGGTCACGCGGATGAAGAACAAGAAGCAGCTCCACGACCTGTTCGAGCTCAAGACGGAGCTGTCGCAGCTCCTTCGGTTCCCCAAGGGACCGGCGATCAAGGGCCACAAGAAGTCGGCCTGCTTCCTGATGCCGCAGGAGAACAAGGACCTGCCGGAGAAGGAGAAGTCGAAGCTCGACGCGATGGCGTGCTCGGCGTACGACTCCGAGCTCCTGGTGAGCGTCACGGCATCCGGGACCAAGCCGTTCGACAAGGCCGCGGTCGCCGAGCTGGTGAAGGCCCAGCTCGACCACATCTCGTCCCCGGGAGAGTACGTATGAGCGAGCAGATCACCGCGCAGGAAGGGCAGCCCGCGGCCGCTCTGCCCGTGCCGGCGGAGCCCGCCGTGCCGGCCGGCGCCGCTCCCGTGGTCCCCGCCCAGGCCAAGGACCGCCCGGGCCGGGGGCGCGTCCTGCGCGCCGTCGCCCGGTGGACCGTCGCGGTGCTCGTACTCGGCGGCGTCGGAGCAGGGACGGCGTACGGCATCGCCGGCCTGGAGCGCACCGACGTCCCCGGGCTGGCCACGCAGGGCGACGGCCGCTGGGCGTACCCGAAGTTGTCGCTGCCGGCCCTCGCCAAGGACCAGCCGCGCCCCTACACCGACGGCAACGTCGACGAGATCCACTACGCGGACCTGCGCAAGCTCCTGCTGCCCGCGCCCACAGGGGCGAAGCCGGACAAGAAGCTGAACGGCGGCTGGGTGACCGACGACCGGTTCGCCGCCGAGTACGCCCCGGACGAAGGCGGCGACCTGCGGCAGGCGCTGGACGACTACGCCGTGCGCCACATCGCGGCGCGTGGCTGGACCATGCCCGACGGCACCCGCACGGCCGTCTATCTCCTCCGGTTCGACTCCACCGGCACGGCCGAGTCGTTCAAGGACACCGAGATCGACCTCGGCCTGGCGTCCGGCAGGGCGCTGGCGGGCGAGCCGACGCTCGAGATCGACGCCGACTGGGACAGCTCGGGCGAGGTGGAGAACACCTCGACCTACGTCTACGGGGAGGCCAAGCCGTACGGCCGCGAGCACACCCGTCAGGCCTACGTCGTGGCGGGCGACACCGTCGCCCTGATCGTCCAGGCCCGCAAGGGCGGGGCCGCCGCGGTCCCGTTCCACCAGACGGTGATCCTGCAGAACCAGTTGCTCGGCTGATCGCCTGGAGGCCGACCTCACGCAGAGGGCCGGGTCCCAGCCCACTAAGCTGGGATCCGGCCCTTCTGCCTTCAGCCGCTCATCCGAGGGAGCACTCCGTGATCATTTTCTTCGAGACTCTGCTGGCCCTGGTCTGCGTCGGTGTGCTCGCCTTCACCGTTCTCGCCGTGAAGAAGCTGTACCAGGGTCAGCGCTGAACCTCCCGTACCCCTACTGACCGACAGAGCTGCTCATGATCGAGATCCCGTCCGACCTCAACCCGGACCTCGTCCCCCTCGCGTTCCTCCTCGGCACGTGGGAGGGCGCGGGTGTCTCCGACTACCCCGGCGCCGAGAAGTGCAACTTCGGCCAGTCCGTCACCTTCAGCCATGACGGCCGGGACTTCGTCGAGTACGTCTCGCGCTCCTGGGTCCTGGACGCCGAGGGCAACAAGGTCCGGCCGCTGGAGAGCGAGAGTGGCTACTGGCGTATCGACAAGGACCGCAAGGTCGAGGTCGTGATGGTCCGCGACCAGGGCATCGTGGAGATCTGGTACGGCGACCTCGCGGACAAGAAGCCGCAGATCGACCTGGTGACGGACGCGGTCGCGCGCACCGCCTCCGCGGGTCCCTACAGCGGCGGCAAGCGGCTGTACGGCTATGTGAAGGGCGACCTGATGTGGGTCGGCGAGAAGGCCACCCCCGAGGTCCCGCTGCGCCCGTACATGTCGGCGCACCTGAAGAAGGTCGTCACCGCGGAGGACGTCCAGTCCTGGGCCAAGGACCTCGGCGACCTGCCGGACGACGGCATCGCCTTCTTCAGGTAGGCCGGTCCGGAGGACTCCCCGGCAGGCGGGGGCCGCTGCCTACACTGGGGGGCGTGGTGAGCATCGACTGGAAGAGCGATCTCCGGCAGCGCGGGTACCGCCTGACGCCGCAGCGCCAGCTTGTCCTCGAGGCCGTCGACACCCTCGAGCACGCCACCCCGGACGACATCCTCGGTGAGGTGCGCAAGACGGCGTCCGGCGTGAACATCTCCACCGTCTACCGGACGCTGGAGCTGCTCGAGGAGCTGGGGCTGGTCTCGCACGCCCATCTCGGGCACGGCGCCCCGACCTACCACCTCGCCGACCGTCACCATCACCTCCACCTCGTGTGCCGGGACTGCACGGAGGTGATCGAGGCGGATGTCGACATCGCCGCCGACTTCACCGCGAAGCTGCGTTCCACCTTCGGTTTCGAGACGGACATGAAGCACTTCGCGATCTTCGGCCGTTGCCGGGACTGCACCGCGAAGGCCGCCTCCCCCGAGTCGTAGGCTGGCTCCATGCAGCAACACTCACCGACAACAAGCCCCCTGTTGTCCCTGCCCGGCGCCGTGCCCGCCGAAGGGCGCGACGAAGGGGTCGCCGCGCATTACGGCGACCTGTTCCGCGAGCAGCGGGCCCTCGCCGGCGGCAAGGGCTTCGTCGACCTCTCGCACCGCGGGGTCGTCACCGTCACCGGCGACGACCGGCTGAGCTGGCTGCATCTGCTGCTCACCCAGCATGTGAGCGATCTGCCGCCCGGACAGGCCACCGAGGCACTGATCCTGTCCGCGCACGGCCATATCGAGCACGCCCTGTATCTCGTCGACGACGGCGAGACGGTCTGGGCGCACGTGGAGCCGGGGACGCAGGAGGCGCTGATCGGCTATCTGGAGTCGATGAAGTTCTTCTACCGGGTCGAAGTCGCGGACCGCACAGCGGAGTTCGCGGTGGTGCATCTGCCCGCGGGCTCCATCGCCGAGGCCCCGGACGGGGTTGTCGTACGGGAGACGGCGCACGGCCGCGATCTGTTCCTGCCCCGCGCCGACCTGGAGTCGTACGCCACGGGAGGTCTGGGGGGAGCGCCCGCCGGGATCCTCGCGTACGAGGCGCTGCGCATCGAGAACCACCGGCCGCGGCTCGGCTTCGAGACCGACCACCGCACCATCCCGCACGAGCTGGGCTGGATCGGCAGCGCGGTCCATCTGCAGAAGGGCTGCTACCGGGGCCAGGAGACCGTCGCACGCGTCCACAACCTGGGGAAGCCGCCGCGCCGGCTGGTGTTTCTGCACCTGGACGGCAGCGAGGTGCATCTGCCCGGGCACGGCACTCCGCTCAGGCTCGCCGCGGACGGTGACGCCGGCCGCCAGCTGGGCTTCATCACCACCTCCGGCCGCCACCACGAGCTCGGTCCGATCGCGCTGGCCCTGGTGAAGCGGAATGTGCCGTTGGACGCGGAGCTGCTCGCCGGGGACACGGCGGCCGCGCAGGAGACGGTCGTCGAGCCGTAGCCCGGCGCGCCGCCTCCCGGCGCGGAGATCCGCTCCGTCCCCAGGAAGCCCGCTACATGTCGATGAGCACGGTGAACGGGCCGTTGTTGGTGAGGGACACCCGCATCTGCGCCCCGAACCGGCCCGTCTCCACATGGGCGCCGAGGGCGCGCAGCTGCGCCACCACCTCGTCGACGAGCGGCTCGGCCACCGGGCCCGGTGCCGCCGCGTTCCAGGTGGGGCGGCGGCCCTTGCGGGCGTCGCCGTAGAGGGTGAACTGGGAGATCACCAGAAGCGGCGCGTTCACGTCGGAGCACGACTTCTCGCCCTCCAGCAGCCGGACGGACCAGAGTTTGCGGGCCATCTGGGCCGCCTTCTCCTTCGTGTCCTCGTGGGTCACCCCCATCAGCACACACAGCCCCTCGCCGACGATCTCACCGACGGTCTCCGGCCCGGACTCACCCGGGACGACGACGCTCGCGCCGTCCACCCTCTGTACCACTGCACGCATAGGGACCAACCTAACGGGGCTGGGCCAACGGGGCTGAAACCGGTGACGTCCACCTGCGTCGGGACCTGCCGCAGTGGCACGATGCAACAAGGCGGTGCATCCCCCCGGTCCTCCGGGCCTGGGGAGACCCCATGCACCGGTCGAGGGGACGGTCTACGCATATGAGCACATCCGGCAACGGGCAGGCGCCCGGTCCCGTATCCGCGCCGTCGGTGACCGCGGCACGCCTGGCCGCAGGCGCCGCGCGGCCGCCCCAGCAGCGCACCGAGGCACAACTGCCCGAGTCGCTGCCGCATACGGGGGCGCAGTCGCCCGATGTCCCGGTGCACAGGGGGGCCGAGCTGCCCGAAGACGCTCCCGGCGGTGCGGGGGAGCTCCCCGAGCCGCTGCCGCGGACCGGCCCGGGCCTGTCCGGACAGCCACGCCGCGCCGGACCGGTACTGCCGGAGCTCCCGCAGCCCGACCTCGGTGCTCTGCGGCTGCCCGAACTGCGCGCGCTGCGCCGCGACTCGCAGCGGGACGAGGCCGACCTCAGCTACGTACGGCGGCTGGTCCAGGGCCGGATCGACATCCTGCGGGCCGAGTTGGGGCGGCGCGCGGACCCGGAGTCTCCGGTGGTCGACCGGCTGTCGGAGATCCTCGCCGACGTGCCCTCGCGGCGCGGCTCGTCCGCGCGCCATGTCACGCTCTCCACGCCGCGCGGCGAGGAGTACCGGCGGCTCGCCGACGACGTGCTCGACGAGGTCGGTCTCTCCGACCTCGACGCCCGCACGGACGAGGAACTGCATACCGCGATGGGACGCCTGCTGGGTTACGAGCAGAAGGTCTCGCGCCGCCGGCAGCAGCTCCAGCGGACGGCGGACGACTGCAGTGCCGAGATCGCCCGCAGGTACCGCGAGGGCGAAGCGCAGGTGGACGACCTGCTCAGCTGAGGCCGCCTTTCCCGGCGTGGGTGCGGGCCGTGTTCCGCGGGGAGTCCGCTCCTGCGGAAATCCGGGTGCGGCCGCCTCGGGGCGCCACCTAGCGTGGGGCACATGAGTGTCGAAACCCGTCTGATCACCGAGTCCGAATTCCCCGACTGGCTCCGGGCTCTGGCCACCGGGTTCCTGCGCCCGCCGCTGATCTCGGACGAGGAGGTCTCCGACCGCAGGGCCGCCATGGATTTCGGCTGCGTCCGGGGCGCGTTCGACGCGGGGCGGTGCGTGGCGACGTTCCGGTCCTTCGCCCAGGAGATCACCACGGTCGGCGGGGCGGCACTGCCGGCCGCCGCGGTCACCAACGTCACCGTCTCGCCGACGCACCGGCGCCGCGGTCTGCTCAGCCGGCTGATGGCCGCCGAGCTCGCCGAGGCGAAGGAGCGGGGCGATGTCGTCGCCACGCTGATCGCCGCCGAGTACCCGATCTACGGGCGGTACGGCTTCGGTCCGGCCGCCTCGACGGCCGAGTGGGCCGTCGATGTCCCGCGCACCGGCCTTGACCCGCGCTGGTCGGGCCCGGCCGGCGGCGGCCGTATCGACCTGGTCGACGGCACGGACGTACGCAAGGCAGGACCCGAACTGCACCGTCGGTTCGCGGCCCGGCAGCACGGCGCGGTCAGCCGCGACGAGCGCTGGTGGCAGGTCAGGACCGGCCAGGCCGGCCAGTTCGACGGGGCCTGGCGGGAGCCCTTCTACGCGGTGCACCGCTCGGCGGCCGGCGAGATCGACGGAATGGTCGCCTATACGGCGGACGACAAGTGGGGCGACGGGAAGCAGCCGCTGAACACGGCCTCGGTAGGCGACCTGATCGCTCTGACCTCTACGGCCGAGCGGGCCCTGTGGGAGTTCGTGTGCTCGGTGGACTGGGTCACGACGGTGAGGTCCGGCTTCCGGGCCACCGACGACCTGCTTCCCGACCTGCTGCCGGACCCGCGCGCGGCGCGGGTGGTGACGCAGGCGGACTTCCTGTGGCTGCGGATCCTGGATGTCGTACGGGCCCTTGAGGCACGTACGTACGCGACGTCCGCGTCGCTGGTCCTGGACGTCCAGGACGCCTCGGGTCTGGCCTCGGGCCGCTTCCGGCTGGATGTCGCCCCGTCGGGGGCGACCTGCGCGCCCTGTGCCGAGCCGGCGGACCTGACGCTGGACGTACGGGAGTTGGGCGCGCTGTACCTGGGTGACGCGTCCGCGGTACGCCTGGCGGCGCTCGGACGCGTCGAGGAAGGCCGTGCCGGAGCGGCGGCGGTGGCGGAGGGGCTCTTCCGGACGGCGCGGCGGCCTTGGTGCCCGGACGTCTTCTGAGGGCCGGCCGCTGGTGAACTGCTCGCGTGCAGAGGCCGGTTGCGTGGTGGACGGCTGGTGGTTCCTGAGCCGCTGACGGCTCAGGAACCGGTGGGTGCCACGACGGGGGCCACCAGCAGGACGCCTCCGATACCGGCGATGGTGGCGTTCTCGGCCTTCAGGCCGAGGGTCAGCAGGGCGAGTCCCAGCGCGGCGGGCACGCCGAACCGCCATTGCACGTACTGCTCGATGACAAGAGTGATCAGGGGCACGGCGATCCCTCCTCATGGTGGGGAGTGGAACGGCACAGGGATTGCGGATGGATCCGCGCGCGGCACCCGTACGACGGTGGACGGGCGAGCAGGGAGAGCGAGCGACGGGGGAGTTGGAACGTCGCACCAAGTTGGTCAAGTTGGTCGCCAACTTCATAGAAGTTGTCCCCACTTGAGTGAGATAGATAAACGACTTGCAGGTAACTCCCTTTAAGTGGTCCGAAGTTGTAGCGTGTTGGTGTGACCGATGAGCACCGTGGAGCAGGCGGTGGCGGAACCGACGCGCCCTCACCCGCCGAGGTGGCCGCTGTCCTTGCCGAGCGCATCCGCGGCGGGGTCCTGAAGGCCGGCGAGCGGATGCCGACGCAGGAGCACCTGGCCCAGGAGTTCCACGTCGAGAGGCGCGCCATCCGGCAGGCCCTGGATCTGCTGCGGGGCGACGGTCTGCTCGCCGCAGGCGGCAAAGGGGCCCCGGCCCGGGTCGTCGTGCCGTCCGCGGCGGACTCGGCCCTGGAGGAGCCCCGGCAGACCGCCGCTGCTCTGGGGCCGCGGATCATGGAGGCGTTCGAAGCACGCCGCGTCCACATCGACGCCATCTGTCTGACCGCGGAGTCCCTCACGCTGGCGCTCGCCGAGCCGCTGCGGCTCGTGCACACGGGCCGGATCTGCCCGCAGTCCGTCCACGTCCGGGTGCTCGTACCGGCGCGCGACCTGAATGTCGCGTTCCCCCGGCCGGCGGAGGAGTCCGTCGATCAGGACGCCGTGCACGAGCACTGGCTGTCGCGGCGCAACGCCCACGGCAGCGCGCTGCAGCTCAGCCTCCAGGCTCTGACCACCCGCGGGATCGACGTCGACGTGACACTGAGGTCGCTGCCCTTCACCCCGCTCACCAAGCTGTATCTGCTGAACGGCACGGAGGCGCTGTTCGCGTACTACAACGTGAAGCGGCGCACGGAGCGGATCGGCGGCACCCCGTCGCCGATCTTCGACGCGCTCGGCAGCGACTCGGTGCTCTTCGCCTTCGAGAAGCACGGGGCGCGGCGGGACGAAGCCTTCGTGGCGCAGTCGCAGGCGTGGTTCAACAGCCTCTGGGAAACGCTCGCGACCGACATAGCTCCCGACGGCTGACCGCCTGCCGCTCGGGCGGGTGCTGCCGGAACCTCGTCAACCGACCGGCCGGTCAAGGCTGTTGCGGGCACTATGGAGGTGAGGGCTCCGGGAAGTCCGGCCTCTGCCCCCGACGGACGGAGCGATGTGACTGGCTCGCACGGACACGTTGTGCCCCGGCTCTTCAGGGCCGCCAAGTGCATTCTCCTCGATTTCGACGGGCCGGTCTGCGATCTCTTCCACGGCCATCCCGCACCGCGGGTCGCCGCCGAGCTCCGGGGCTGGATCAAGCGCAACGTCCCCGGTGAGGTGAGCGTGGCGGAGGGGGCCGAGGACGATCCGCTGGCGCTGTTGAGGGCCACGGCCGAGCAGAACCCGGACCGTGACCTGGTGCGGGAGATGGAGCAGCGGCTCACCGAACTCGAGGTGCTCGCGGCGCGGACCGCCCGGCCGACCGAGGGAGCGGACCTGCTCATACGCGGACTCGAGGCACGCGGCTACCTCCTCGCCATCACGACGAACAACTCCGAGCGCGCGGTCCGGAACTATCTCGACCTCTGGGACCTCACGCATCTCTTCCACGGGCGCATCCACGGCCGCATGCCGAATCCGGCCCTCATGAAACCGAACCCGTACTGCCTGACGCGGGCGCTGAGGTCGACCGGGGTGACGGCGGCCGAGGCTCTGATGATCGGGGACTCGGCGGCGGACGGCGAGGCTGCCGAGAAACTGGCCGTCCCCTTCCTCGGGTTCGGGCGTACCGCGTCGAAGGGTCCCGTGCTCCGTGCCGCGGGAGCGGTCGAGGTCGTCCCGACGATGTCGGAGCTGGTGCCGATGCTCGACGGACTCGATCCGGATCTGCCGTTCGACGGCGCACCGAGCAGAGCCCAGGCGACGTGAGTTGGCCGGACTCATCGGCCAACTTACGTAAGTTGTCTCGTGGATGTACCTTCTGTGGATGCGACCGGACCGGGTTGAGTGCCGTACCCCGTTTGAGGCGTATTTCGAGGAGTGCTGGCTACACAGAGCAGGGCGGACCGTTCCCGGTGAGGTGACATCGCCGTGAAGCTCCCCCCGGAGCACTCGCCGGAAGGGTAATTTTCCTCAGATCAACCCTGATCGGAACACCAAGGGCACCAGCGATGACAGTCGAGACGCCATCAGTGACTCGCCGGCAGGCCGGGGAGCTGAGCGTGGACGCCCGTGAAGTCGAGGGTCCCCTCAAGGGCTATCACCACGAGGCCTACGCCTTCCCGCTGCCACCGGAGAATCCGCTGAGCGCTCGTTGGGCGCGCGGCAAGCTGCGTGCCCCCCGCCCCGGTGTGCTCTGGTTCGACCGGCGGTGCTTCGACTCCGAGGACCGCCTGCTGATCGCGCTCCAGGGGCGGATCGCCCGGATCCCGGAGACGGTCGAGGTCGTGCCGGACGTCTTTCTGCAGGGTTTCGTCGAGGGCAGGTCCCTGGGCGCCGGGCCGCTGTCCGGCCGTACTCTCTCCTCCCGTCACGAGTCGCAGCTGGCGCAGCTCTTCCAGGAAGTGGTCGCCATCAAGACGGACGAGCTGGACCGCCTGGTGCGTACCTGCGCGCCGGGCGGTCACCCGGCGGCCGACGGCGACTCGGCGGCGTTCCTCAACCGGCTGATCGACTTCACGGCCGAGGACGTCCACGACCGTCATGCCCGGCGGTACGGCGCGCTCTTCAAGGCGCTCGGCGTCCGGAGATCGGCGCTGGACGCGCTCAGAGTCCCTGCAGGGCGGTTGACGTGCCGTCCCTTCACCCTGGTCCACGGCGATCTGCACCGCAGCAACTTCATCGCCGCCGAGGACGGTGATCTGTGGACCATCGACTGGGAGCTCGCCATGATCGGCGACCCGCTCTACGAGCTGGCCACGCATCTGCATCTCATGCGCTACACGCAGCGTGACGCCGACCGGATCGGCGAGCTCTGGGCGCAGGCGGTGGAGGCCGCGCGCCCGGGAGCCGCGCGGGCGTGGCGGCAGGATCTGCCGCACCTGCTCGCCTACAAGCGCACCCAGTCCGTCTTCACCGATGTCATCCGGGCGGCGGAGGCCCTGGGCCCGCGCGACGGCCCGAACTGGCGACTGCTGCCGCGCGCGGCCTGGAGGGTCCGGCGGGCGCTGGCCGCGGCCGCCGGACCCCTGAAGCTGGCGAGTATGCCGACCCTGGCGCAGGTGGTCTCGGCGTACACGAACTGGCTCAGGGCACCGGCGCCCTGAGCCCGGGGTGTGCACTCACGCCGTGCGCACCCGGAACAGCACCCCCGACACGCCCGTCGCCACGGCCAGGATCCCCCCGCACCACGCCAGCGCCACCCACGGCGACGAGCCCACCGGCGTGCCGTGCAGCAGGCCGCGGAGGGACTCGATCAAAGGCGTGACCGGCTGGTGGTCGGCGAAGCCGTGGAGCCAGCTGGGCATCGTGTGGATCGGCACGAACGCGCTGCTCGGGTAGGGCAGGAACATCATGAAGAAGGTGAAACCGCCTGCCGCGTCGGGGGTTCTGGCGAGCAGGCCGACCGCCGCCGACAGCCATGAGATCGCCACCAGGAAGACCAGCAGGATGCCCGCGGCCGCGAGCCAGCCGGCCGCGGAGGCCGCGGGGCGGAAGCCGATGAGCAGGCCGACGCCGAGAACGAGCACGGTCGACAGCAGATTGCGTACGGTGCTCGCCGCCACATGGCCCGCCAGGATCGACGCGCCGCCGATGTCCAGGGAGCGGAAGCGGTCGATGATGCCGTCCTTCATGTCCTCGCTGACCCGTACCGCGGTCGCGGACGAGCCGAACGCGGCGCACAGCACGAGGATGCCGGGGAGGACGTAAGTGACGTACTCCGTACCGGTGTTGATCGCGCCGCCGAAGAAGTAGACGAAGACCAGCATCAGCATCAGCGGCAGCATCAACGAGGTGATGAGGGAGTCGACGTTGCGGCGGCTCAGCCGGATGCAGCGGCCGGTCATGGTCAGTGCGTTGACGGCAGGGGTCAGCACATCAGACATGGATGGGCTCCTTGGCGCCGGTGGTACGGGTCAGGGTCAGGAACACGTCGTCGAGGGTCGCCGTGTGCAGGGAGAAACGCACCACGTCCTGCCGCTGAGGGTCGATCTCGTCGAGCAGCGCGCGCACCTGGGCCGCGCTGCCGTCCGTCGGCAGGCCCAGCGTGAGGGTCTCGGGGTCGCGGTGGACGGCACGTGATTCCAGGCGCCGGTACGCCGCCGCGTCGCCGAGGGCGATGTCCAGCCGGTGGCCCGCGACGCGCGCCTTGAGCTCGGCGGCCGTCCCGTCGGCCACGATCCGGCCGCCGTCGACCAGCGCGATCCGGTCCGCCAGCCGGTCCGCCTCCTCCAGGTACTGGGTGGTCAGGAAGACGGTCGCGCCCCGCGTGGACAGATCGCGCACCACCTGCCACAGCTCCTGGCGGCTGCGCGGGTCGAGCCCGCTCGTCGGCTCGTCCAGGAAGACGACCTCGGGCTCGCCGACCAGGCCGGCGGCGAGGTCGAGCCGGCGGCGCATGCCTCCGGAGTACGTCCCGGCCTGGCGGCGGGCGGCGTCGCCGAGGCCGAAGCGTTCCAGCAGTTCGGCGGCGCGGCGGCGGGCGTGTGCGCGGGACAGGCCGGTGAGCCGGGCCATCATGCGCAGGTTCTCCTCGCCGGTCTGCTTCTCGTCGACCGCCGTGAACTGACCGGTGAGGCTGATGGAGCGGCGCACCCTGGAGCGCTCCGCAGCCACGTCGTACCCGGCGACACGGGCGCGCCCGGCGTCGGCGGTGGTGAGTGTGCTGAGGATCCGCACGGTCGTGGTCTTGCCCGCGCCGTTGGGCCCCAGCAGCGAGAAGACGCTGCCGCGTTCGACGCGCAGATCGATGCCCTCGAGCACGGTCACCTTGCCGTAGGTCTTGCGCAGGCCCTCGGCCTCGATGGCCGGTGGAGGTCGCTCCGTCATGGCTGTCACACCCTTCCCCGTCTACTGCGTATGTCATACGCGCTACTGCGTAAGGGTTACGCATTACTAGGATGTGCGTCAAGCAGGCACGGTGGAGGCGGAGGCAGCGGCGATGACGGGCAGCGGCGACGGCGGTGCCGGCAGGGGCAAGGGCGGTGGCACCGGGCTGCCCGCCGCCATCGAGGCCGCCTGGGGTCTGCGCGACCGTCCGGCGAAAGGTCCCAAGCCGGGGATCGGCGTGGATCGCATCGTCGACGCCGCGGTCGCCGTCGCGTCGGCGGAAGGGCTCGCCGCGGTCTCCATGGGCCGGGTCGCCAAGGAGCTCGGCGTCTCGACGATGTCGCTGTACCGGTACGTCGCAGCGAAGGACGAGCTCTACATCCTGATGCAGGAGGCCGTCACGGGCCTGCCGCCCGCACCCCCCGCGCCCGGCACGGGCTGGCGGGAGGCGCTCGAGGCCTGGGCATGGGCACAGCGCGAGGTCATCCACCGGAACCTGTGGATGCTGCGCATCCCGATCTCGGGCCCGCCGGCCACACCCAACACGGTGGCGTGGTGGGACCGTGGCCTCGCGGCGCTCGCGGACACCGGCCTCGACGAGGGCGAGAAGATCTCGGTGATCATGCTGGTCTCCGGGTTCGTCCGCAACGAGGCGGCGATGATGGCGGATCTGGGCGCCGCGATCGCCAGGAGCGGGGAGTCGGCCGAGAAGGTACTGGCCCGGTACGCCAACACGCTGGAGCGGCTGGCCGATCCGGACCGCTATCCGGCGCTCGCCCGGCTGCTGGAGTCGAACGTGATGTACGAGCCGGACGAGCCCGACCACGAATTCGGGTTCGGGCTGGAGCGGGTGCTGGACGGGATCGAGGTGCTGGTCCGCAGGCGCGACCGGTCATCCGGGTCGTGAGCAGGCCCTCGGCGAGACCGACATCCGTCAGGCGACGGTCGAGGACGAGATCGCGCGGCACGAGGTGCGGGCCTGCGACGACAAGGCCGCCGCCGCAGTCAAGCACGATGTGCGGATGGCTGCCGTGCTGCGCCGCGCCCTGTACGCGCGGCTCGTGCCGCCCACCGAACCGGTCGTCGTGCCCGACGGCCCGTACCGCTGGCGCGTCCCGCTCGGCGAGCTGGAGCGGATCGTCGACGAGGTGCGGGCTGAGGCTGTGCCGTACGCCGTCGGCCGCGAACGCGTCCGGACGAGGGTGGCCAGTGCCATCCAGCGCCAGGCGGAACGACGCGCCGGACCGATGAGCAGCACCTGGGTACAGAAAGTGGGCAGGGCGCGTGCGGTGTCCGCCTGCGTCGATGCCGTATGGCCGAAGGTCCAGCCGGAAGAGGTACTGGCCGCACTGCTCACCGACCCCGGCGATCAGCTGCTGGCGGCGGATGAGCAGGACGCGATCCGATGGGCGAAGCCGCCACGGTCCTACCGGAGCGCGCGGTGGTCGGCGGCCGATCTCGTCCTCCTCGACGAGCTGGCGGGTCTGATCGAACGTCCCACCGGATACGGCCACATCGTCGTCGACGAGGCGCAGGACCTGTCCCCGATGCAGTGCCGCGCGATCGCCCGCCGCGCAGGCTTCGGCTCGCTGACCGTACTCGGCGATCTGGCCCAGGGCACCACGCCCTGGTCTGCGCGCAGTTGGCCGGAGCAACTGGCGCACCTCGGCAAGGCGGGCGCCGCCGTGATCCCGCTCACCACTGGATTCCGGGTCCCGGCGGCGATGGTGGACCTCGCAAGCCGGCTCATCGGCGCGCTCGGAGTGGACGTCCCGGCAGCGCGTTCCCTGCGCAGGGACGGAGAGCTGGCGATCCGCGCGGTGGACGACCTGGAGGCGGCGACGGTCGACGCGGTCCGGGCGGCTTTGTCCCGGGAGGGCTCGATCGGCGTGATCGCCGCGGAGCCGGACACCGACCGGCTGCGCGCCGCGCTGGCGACGGCGGGCGTGCCCACGGTGCCACCGAGCGATCTCTCGCCCGGGGCCAGGGTCACCGTGCTGCCGGCGACGGCGGCCAAGGGCCTGGAGTACGACCATGTCGTCGTCGCCGAACCGGCCGCTGTGGTGCAGGCGGAGGAGCGTGGGCTCCACCGGCTGTACGTCGTGCTCACACGTGCGGTGTCCCGCCTGGAGGTCCTGCACGCGCGGCCGCTGCCGCCGGCGCTCATGGACGGCGTATGACCGCTGCTCCGGCCGCCCGCGCTGCGTCCGAGGGCACGGGGCAGTGTGCGACTACCAGGTCGAGCCCGCCATCTGTCGGGTCGTCGCGTTGAGGCGGTTGAAGAGGCTGGTCACGCCGATCATCCATCGGTTCTGGTACGTCACCTCACTGACGGATCACGACGGACGGATGTGACAGCTTCAGGCGAACAGTTCCCGCGAGTTCGGGCCGGTGCGACTTGCCCTGGACGCACTTGCAAGGGGTCTCATGAGGCCATGGACATCAACGGATTCCCGAGCCAGTTCGCCCGGACCCGCCGTTTCTCGCTCGGCGCCCCGGGGCAGTTCACCGTCTCCCCGGACGGCGACCGGGTGTTGTTCGTGCGGACCGCCTCCGGTACCGATGCCCGAAGCCTGCTGTGGCTGTACGAGCACGGACCCGGTCGGGAAAGCATCCTGGCCGAGCCGGTCGCCGCGTACGCGAGTGACCGCGACGTACGCGTGGTTGCCTACGCCCGCGACGGCGAGCTGTGGACCGTACGGGCGGACGGCGGCGCCCCGCGCCGACTCCCCACCGCCGCAGGCCCGGTCACCGATCCGCGGCCCAGCCCGGACGGCAGCCGCATCGCGTACGTCGCCGGCGGTGCGCTCCGCGTCGTCCGGGCCGACGGGACGGGGGACCGGCCGCTGGCGGAGCCGGAGGCCCCCGATGTGACGTACGGGGCCGCCGACCAGGTCGCGCGCGCGTCCATCGGGCGGTCGCGGGGCTACTGGTGGGCGCCGGACGGCACCGCGCTGCTCGTGGCACGCGTCGACACGTCGATGGTCCGGCGCTGGTACGTCGCCGATCCGGCGCACCCGGACCGGCCACCGCGACCGGTCCCGTACCCGGCGGCCGGCACGGCCAACGCGGAAACCTCGCTGTTCCTCGTCACCGTCCAGGGCGAGCGCCTGCCCGTCCGGTTGCCCCGCGCGGCACCCGAGTCCGGCGCGCCGCGCGGAGTCTGGAACGACCTGGCCTTCGAGTACGTCGTCACCGCCGACTGGGGGAGCGCAGGCCCGGTCGTCAGCGTGCAGACGCGTGACCAGCGCACGGTGTGGATCCTTGCCGTCGACCCGGCGACCGGCGCGGTCGAGCTGCTGTCCGAGCAGACCGACGAGGGCTGGGTGGAGTTCCCCAAGGGCACGCCCCTGCACACCGCATCAGGAACACCGGTCATGCCCTGCGTGCGCGGCGACGCGCGGGCGATCCGCGTCGGGGACACGATCAGCCCGGAGGGACTGCAGGTGCGCGAGGTGCTCGGCGTGGTGGGCGAGCGGGTGCTGTTCACGGCGAACGACGAGCCGACGGAGGTCCATGTCTGGTCGTACGAACCAGGCGCCGGGTTCGTCCGCCTGACGCAGGAGCCCGGGGTGCACACGGCGGCCGCCGGCGGCGACACGATCGTCCTCGACAGCAGGACGGAGGCAGCCGGGCAGCAGGTGACCGTCCTGCGCGACGGGAGTCCGGCCGGCCGGATCGCGGTTCTCACCGAGGATCCCCTGGTCCTGCCCCGTCCGATCCATCTGGCGCTCGGGAGAAGGGAGTTGCGCAGCCGCCTCCATCTCCCGTCCTGGTACGAACCCGGCTGCCCGGCCCGGCTGCCGGTGCTGCTCAGCCCGTACGGCGGCCCCGGCATGCAGGTCGTCACGAAGGCACGGGGCTGGTGGACGGCCGTCTGCCAGTGGTACGCCGAACAGGGCTTCGCCGTGCTCGCCACGGACGGGCGCGGCACGCCCGGACGCGGGGTGCAGTGGCAGCGGGAGATCCTCGGCGACCGCCTGAGCCCGGTCCTGGCGGACCAGGTAGCCGCCCTGCACGCAGCGGCCGAACGCCACGACGTCCTTGACCTGGACCGTGTGGCCATCCGGGGCTGGTCGTTCAGCGGCTATCTGGCGGCGGGCGCGGTGCTGCACCGCCCCGACGTCTTCCACGCGGCGGTCGCGGGCGCACCGCCGACCGACCGGCGGCTGTACGACACGTACTGGGAGGAGCGCTTCCTCGGCCACCCGGACGTCCGGCCCGAGGCGTACGAGCGCAGCTCGCTGCTCGCGCACGCCGGAGACCTGACGCGCCCGCTGCTGCTGGTCCACGGCCTGGCGGACGACAACGTGTTCCCGGCCCACACCCTGCGCCTCTCGGCCGCACTCCTGGCGGCGGGCCGGCCGCACCAGGTGCTGCTCATGCCCGGGGTGGGCCACATGGTGGCGGGGGAGGGGGCGGCGGACGTGCTGCTCACGGCCGAACGGGACTTCCTGAAGGGGGCGCTGGGCGTCGGATGAACGCGGGCCGGACCGGGCGGACTCGTCCGGCTACGAGCGCCCTCCGCGGCACCAGCGCTGTGCGGTGAGGGCCACGGGTTCGCCCGCGAGCCGGTCCGCGAGCGGCTGAACGGTTTTCAGTGCCTCGTCCGGGAGGGCTGCTCAACGCGCAGCGGCGTCAGTGAGGATTGCCTGAAGTCGTGCCCGGCATTCGGCGACGAAGGCGGGGAACGTGTGCCAGTAGTAGGAGATTCCACTGACGCCCACCGCGATCGCCCAGGCGCGGGCGCGGGTCCACGTCATCTCGTCGAGGTTCAGGGTGTCCCAGTAGGCCTGCCGTGCCTGGGACGGCAGGTCCCAGACTGTGGAGTGCTCGGCGTCGGGAAAGCCGACCGAGAGGCCTCCGAAGTCGATGACCGCGCGGAGCCTGCCCTCCCGGACCAGGAGGTTGGTGGGCTTGAGGTCGCCGTGGAGCCACACGTGAGGTCCAGAAGGCTCAGGCAGCTCCAGCCCGGCTCGCCACAACCGCTCCAGAGTCGCGATGTCGAGCTCCGAACCCACGGTGGCCCGGCACTCTTCAAGACACGTGCTGATCCACTGGTCGCATGCCTGCGGGCTGCCTCCGCGGTACCAGCTGAGGTCGTCCGCGCGAGCCGCTCCCATGAGGTCGATGCCGTGGAGGCCCCGCACGACCGCCGCAAGGTCGGCTCCGAAGGCGGCCCAGTCCCGGACGGTGTCCGGACCGGCCTCGTCACCGTCGATCCAGCGGTAGACCGACCAGACGAGGGGGAAGGCGTCGGTGGGCGTCCCGGCGTGGACGGGCTCGGGAATCGGACATGCAAGGAGCGGTGCCAGGCGAGGAAGCCAGTCCTGCTCCTTCCGCACGGCCTGTCCGTTGCCGGCGGTTCGTGGAAGTCGCACGAGCAGGTCATCGCCCAGCCGGTACATGGTGTTGTCCGTGCCCGCGCCTGCGGGCGACAACGGCAGGTCCGCCCACTCCGGACGCTGTGCCTTCAGCAGCGATCGGACCAGCGACTCGTCGACCGGGATCTCATTCTCGTGAAGTGCCACGCCGGAAGTCTCACCGCTGGACGGAGCACGAAGCCAGTGAGTTTTCGTCAACCCCGTTCGCACCCCAGGCCACCCGCAGCCGAGTATACGGCCGGACGGGTGTTGCCTGCGACACTTTTGCAAGCAGGTGCTTGCAAAAGTTAGCAAGAGCGGGGCATCATCGCACCATGGCATCACTCAACGTCGGCAATCTCGGTGAGTACCTCCGCGAGCAGCGGCGCAGTGCGCAGCTCTCGCTGCGGCAGCTCGCCGACGCCGCCGGGGTGTCCAATCCGTATCTGAGCCAGATCGAGCGCGGGCTGCGCAAGCCGAGCGCGGAGGTGCTCCAGCAGGTCGCCAAGGCGCTGCGCATCTCCGCCGAGACGCTGTACGTGCGGGCCGGGATTCTCGACGAGCAGGAGCGGGACCAGCTGGAGACGCGTGCCGTCATCCTTGCCGACCCCTCCATCAACGAGCGGCAGAAGCAGGTACTGCTGCAGATCTACGAGTCCTTCCGCAAGGAGAACGGATTCGATACGGACACGACCAAGGACACCTCCGCTGACGGCCCCCGCACGGCCGGCGCGAGCGATGCCGAGCAGGACCAAACACCCTCACACTGATCTGCGTTCCGGGAGGACCACAGTCATGGCCATCACCGATGACCTGCGCAAGACCCTCACCGACCCGACCCCCCTCTACTTCGCGGCCGGCACCGCCGATCTCGCCGTTCAGCAGGCCAAGAAGGTGCCCGCGCTGATCGAGCAGATCAAGGCCGAGGCCCCGACCCGCTTCGACGCCGTGCGCAACACCGACCCCAAGGTGGTGCAGGAGAAGGTGACGGCCCAGGCCAAGGAGGCGCAGGCCACCGTCCAGGCCAAGGTCACCGAGGTGCTGGGGAGCCTCGACACCGACCTGAAGAAGCTCGGCGAGACCGCTCAGGACCTCGCGCTGCGTGGCGTGGGCGTGGCCGCCGAGTACGCCGTCAAGGCCCGTGAGACGTACGAGAAGGTCGCCGAGCACGGCGAGCAGACCGTGCGGGCCTGGCGCGGCGAGGCAGCCGAGGAGATCACGGAGATCGCCGTCGCCGTCGAGCCGGAGCCGCAGGCCAAGGCCGGGGCGAAGGACGACGCGAAGACCCAGGCCGAGGTCCCGGCGCAGGCCGCGGCCGAGGACAAGAAGGCCGCTCCGGCCCGCAAGCCCGCCCCCCGCAAGCAGGCCGCCAAGAAGACCACCCCGCCGGCCGGCAAGTGACCGACGGGTGACCGAGGAGGATGTGCCGGGCGCGCGGCCGTGTGCCGGCGCCCGGCACACCGCTCGCTCCACGGCTCCACGGCACCACTCATCGCGTCCGGGGCACCCTCGGGGGTACCTTGGCCGCGAGGCGACACCAACCACTCTTTAGGCGGTGCTCAGCATGTTGCGCACGGGATTCGATCTCGGCCTGTGGCTCATCCTCGACCTGGTCTTCGTCGTCAGCTCGGTGACCGCACTGGTCATGGCGGCGATGGCCCGGGAGGACGCCTACCGCGCCGCAGGCAAGCAGACCAAGTCCTTCTGGCTGATCATCCTCGGCGTCACGGTCGCGGTGAACCTCTTCGTCTCCGTGCTGTTCCTGTCGATCGCCGGCCTGATCGCGAGCATCGTCTTCTTCGTGGACGTACGGCCGGCGCTGCAGCAGGTGTCCGGCGGTGGCCGCCGTCGCGGCGGCTCCAGCAGCGACGGTCCGTACGGTCCCTACAACGGCGGACGGTAACCGGCGCCGGTCAGCCGCGGCCCTTCCGGCTCAGCAGCAGGACCGCCACGTCGTCGGTCAGGTCTCCGCCGTTCAGATCGCGTACCTCGCCGACCGCCGCCTCCAGCAGCGCCTCGCCGTCCAGACCCGCCGCCAGCTGGCGGTTGATCATCCGAACCATGCCGTCCTGGCCGAGGCGCTGTTTGGTGTCCGGCCCCTGACGGCCCTCGATCAGGCCGTCCGTGTACATCATCAGGCTCCACGACGCCCCCAGCTCCACCTGGCGGCGCGGCCAGCGGGCGCGCGGCAGCAGACCGAGCGCCGGGCCCCCGTCCTCGTACGGGAGCAGCTGCGCATCCCGCCCCTTCCGGGCGATCAGCGGGGCCGGATGGCCGGCGAGGCACAGCCCGGCCCGCCGGCCGTCCGGCGCTATGTCCACGGTGCACAGCGTCGCGAAGATCTCCTCGCTCTCGCGCTCGTGCTCCAGCACCTGCTGGAGGGTGGAGAGCAGTTCGTCGCCGCACAGGCCCGCGAAGGTCAGTGCGCGCCAGGCGATCCGCAGTTCCACCCCGAGTGCCGCCTCGTCCGGGCCGTGCCCGCAGACGTCGCCGATCATGGCGTGGACCGTGCCGTCCGGGGTGCGGACGGTGTCGTAGAAGTCGCCGCCGAGCAGCGCGCGTGAGCGCCCGGGGCGGTAGCGCGCGGCGAAGCGCAGATCCGAGCCCTCGAGCAGGGGAGTGGGCAGCAGGCCACGCTCCAGCCGCGCGTTCTCCTGGGCGCGCAGCCGGGACTCGGCCAGCTTCACCTGGGTGACGTCGGCGCGCTTGCGCTCCACCGCGTACCGCACGGCCCGGCTCAGCAGCCGGCCGTCGAGCTCTTCGCGCACCAGGTGGTCCTGGGCGCCGACACGTACCGCCTCGGCGGCCAGCTCGGCGTCGCCGGAGGCGGTGAGGGCCAGCACGGCGTGCCGGGGTGCGAGACGCAGGACGTGCTTGAGGGCGCCCAGCTCGTCGTCCTGGG
The DNA here is from genome assembly GCF_036057275.1 of Streptomyces sp. NBC_00390. Lineage (NCBI taxonomy): Bacteria > Bacillati > Actinomycetota > Actinomycetes > Kitasatosporales > Streptomycetaceae > Streptomyces > Streptomyces sp. NBC_00390. Next base: position 4,512,420 of record NZ_CP107945.1, read on the forward strand.
GGCGGGCGGGCAGCGCGAGGTCGACGAGCACGCAGTGCACGTCGTCGGTGAGCAGCCGCTCCGCCTCGGTGAGATTGCGGGCGGTGCGGATACGGATCCGGCTTCCGGACGCGTCGAGCAGTCCGGGGACGCTGAAGGTGCCCGCCGGGTCGTCCTCGATGACCAGCAGGGTGAGGTCGCCGCCGATACCGCGAGGGGCGGTCTCCGCGACGGGAACGTTCCTCTGTCGCGGTACGGGTACGGGCATGTGTCTGCTTTCCTTCCCTCCCCCCGAGGGCGCGGCAGGTCGACGATCGACGTCCCGCCAGACGGGGACCATAGCGGTATGCGGTGGCCGAACGGAATGGCGATCAGAGAAGAGCGGATGGCATATGCCGCGCATGGGGAGGTAGTTGGCACTCAAGCCATGACGAACATCACGCCGATCGTCCCATTTGTTCCGTAATGCCCCGCGTGGCGCACGTCACTTGGCCCGGACGCCTACAACAGCACCGCATGTGCCATGTCACCGGAGCGCGGTGCGCACCGCATGGCAAAGTCACCCGGCATGGCGCACGTCACCCGGCGCGCGCCGGCCTTCCAGGGAGGCCGGCGCGTCACTTGTCGGGGCGTACGACCCCGAGGATCGCCATGGAACCCGCGCCCGCGACCGTCACATTCCGGCCCGGCCGCGGTGCATGCACTATCGCGCCGTCCCCGATGTACATCCCCACATGGCTGGCGTCCGAGTGGTAGATGATCAGGTCGCCGGGGCGCATGTCCCTGATCTGGACACGCGGCAGCAGACGCCACTGCTCCTGCGAGGTACGCGGAATGGTCCGACCGGCGGCCAGCCACGCCTGTGAGGTGAGCCCGGAACAGTCGTACGAACCGGGGCCCTCGGCGCCCCACTCGTACGGTTTGCCGATCTGCCTGGTCGCGAAGGCGATGGCCTCCTTGCCCTGCGCGCTCGCGCGGCCGTTGATCTCCTTCAGCACGCCCGAGCCCAGCCAGGCCGCCTGTGCGTCGTACTGAACCTGGCGCTCCATCTCGAGGAGCCGCGCGAACTCCTCCTTCTCCAGCCTGTCCTCGAGCTTCTTGGCCGCGGCGATCTTCTCCTTGATCTCCTTCTTGGCCTTCTCCTGCTTGCGGCGGTTGGCCTCGAGCTTCTGCCACTGGGTGCTGGCGTCCTTGGTGTACGTCGCCAAGTCGGCCTGTGTCCGGGTCAGTTCGGTCAGCAGGTCGTTGGTCGCCTTCTGTCCCTGCTGTATCCGGCCGATTCCGTCGATGAACAGCTGCGGATCGTCGACGAGGACCAGTTGCGCCTCGGGCGGCAGGCCGCCGCCGCGGTACTGGGCGCGGGCGGCCGCCCCCACCCTGTTCTTGATGTCGTCGATGCGGGCCTGCCCCCTGGCCATCTCCTGGGCCAGTTTCACGATTTCGGCCGACTGCTCGGCGGCCTGCTCCTCGGCGAGGTTGTACGCGTCGGTCGCCGACGCCGCCTTGCGGTACAGGGCCTCGATCTCCTGACGCACCTCTTCGAGGGTGCGCTCCGGCGGCGCGGGCGCTCCCGGCTTGGTCACGGAGGCCGGGGCGGTCGGCGGCGGCTCGGGGGCCGCGAAGGCCGGGCCGCCGGACGCCAACACGGTCAGTGCGCACACCAAGGTGACGGCGGCAGTGGCAACGTGGCGTCGGTTCACGACTCCCCCTCCGGGCGAACACCGAACACGTGAATGTGATTTACCGTCAGTAACTTGTCCGTGACGTCCGTGATGGTGTCACGGCATCCGCAAAAGTGACAGGGCCAAACGCGGGGTTGATCGCACGTCACCCCGGATGCGTAGCATCCCGGATGTCGCCGCAGGGCCGGCCGGCGGATCAGTCCCGTCGATCATCCCCACCCACGGGCCGCCTGCCGATCCCACCCGACCTTCCCCACCCGACAGTGACGAACGGCGCACCGCTCGCGTTCCCGTACCCGCCCGGCGCGTGCGACGTTCACCCGAAGGCGGGTGCGAGAGCCGTCCATTCAACGGTGACTTCACCCTGCCGCCACCGCCGTCGGTCGTCCACCAGCGGCCAACTGCCCGCCAGATCACCGACGGCCCGGATCCAGCGCTGCCGCGCGCCCAGCGAGGCGAACGGCGCCGCGGCAGCCCACGCACGGTCGAAGTCCCGCAGAAAGGCGTGCACCGGCTCGCCCGGCACATTGCGGTGGATGAGCGCCTTGGGGAGCCGTTCCGCCAGATCGGAGGGACGCTCGAGCGAGCCGAGCCGGGTCGCGAAGGTCACGGTCCGCGGCCCTTCGGGCCCCAGCGCCACCCATACGTGCCGCCGCCCGATCTCGTCGCAGGTGCCCTCCACCAGCAGTCCGCCCGGCGCCAGCCGGCCGCACAACCGCGCCCACACGGCGGCGACCTCGTCCTCGTCGTACTGGCGCAGCACGTTGGCCGCCCGGATGAGCTCCGGGCGCCGGGCGAGCGGGATCTCGAACCCGCCGTGGCGGAACGTCAGTCCGTCGCGCTCGTACGGCTTCGCGGCCGCGACCCTGGCCGGGTCGATCTCGATGCCGACGACCTCGCAGCGCACGTCGGCCGTGCGCAGGCGCTGCAGCAGTTCGACGGCGGTCCAGGGGGCCGCCCCGTAGCCGAGGTCGACGGCGACAGGCGCGGCGGTGCTGCGGCGCAGCGCGATCGAATGGGTGGCGGCGATCCAGCGGTCCATGCGGCGCAGCCGGTTGGGGTTGGTCGTCCCCCGGGTCACGGCGCCCACGGGGCGGTGCGGGCCGGCGGGAGGGGTCATGGAAGTGAGGGTAAGCCGTCCGGGCGACGCTTCGCGCAGACGGTAATGATTTGGCAAAGTGGGGCAAAGGCCGGGCCGCGCGGAAATGGAAGTCGATGCTCCGCTGTTGTCAGGCGTGCAGGGCCGTTCACGGCCCCGCTTGTCGTGCCCGCGAGCGAGGAGGAACGTCGACGTGAGCCAGTACGTCTCCCGCCTCGGCGGCAGCCTGGTGGCGCCGCTCATCCGGTTCCCCGGCGGCCACCGCAAGCCGCGCCGGATCGCCATGCTCAGCGTCCACACGTCCCCCCTCCATCAGCCGGGTACGGGCGACGCGGGCGGTATGAACGTCTACATCGTCGAGCTCGCCCGCCGGCTCGCGGCCATCAACATCGAGGTCGAGATCTTCACGCGGGCCACCTCAGGCGGGCTGCCCCCTGCCGTGGAGCTCGCGCCCGGGGTCCTCGTACGCCATGTGGACGCCGGGCCCTACGAGGGCCTCGCCAAGGAGGACCTCCCGCCGCAGCTGTGCGCGTTCACACACGGTGTGATGCAGGCCTGGGCGGGCCACCGGCCCGGCCACTACGACCTCGTCCACTCGCACTACTGGCTCTCCGGCCATGTCGGCTGGCTCGCGGCCGAGCGATGGGGCGTCCCGCTGGTGCACGCCATGCACACCATGGCCAAGGTCAAGAACGCCGCACTGGCCGATGGGGACAGCCCCGAGCCGGCCTCCCGCGTCATCGGCGAGACCCAGATAGTGGGCGCCGCCGACCGGCTGATCGCCAATACGGCGGAGGAGGCCGACGAGCTCGCCCGTTTCTACGACGCCGATCCCGCCAAGGTCGCCGTCGTCCACCCAGGCGTCAACCTCGACGTGTTCCGGCCCGGGCCCGGCGCCCTCGTCCCCGGTGACGCCGCCGGCCGCGCGGCCGCCCGTGCCCGCCTCGGACTGCCGCAGGACGCGTTCATCCCGCTGTTCGCGGGCCGTATCCAGCCGCTGAAGGCCCCCGACATCCTGCTGCGCGCCGTCGCGCTGCTGCTGGAGCGCGACCCTTCCCTGCGCTCGCGCATCGTCGTGCCGGTCGTCGGCGGGCCGAGCGGCAGCGGCCTCGCCAAGCCCGAAGGGCTGCAGAAGCTGGCTGCCCGGCTCGGGATCGCCGATGTGGTCCACTTCCAGCGTCCGGTCGGCCAGCAGCGGCTCGCGGACTGGTTCCGGGCCGCGTCCACGCTGGTCATGCCCTCGTACAGCGAGTCGTTCGGACTGGTCGCGATCGAGGCGCAGGCAACCGGCACCCCGGTGGTCGCCGCGGCGGTCGGCGGGCTTCCGGTGGCGGTACGCGACGAGCTGACCGGCTTCCTGGTCCCCGGCCATGACCCCGCGGACTACGCAGACACGCTCCGCCGATTCGTCCTCGACCCGTCCCTGTCACAGACGATGGGCGCCGCAGCGGCACGGCACGCGCAGTCCTTCGGCTGGGACGCGGCGGCGTCGGCGACGGCGGACGTCTACACGGCGGCGATGTACGAGCACCGCCACCGCGCAGCCCACCGCAACTAGGCCCTCCTTCACGGCGCCCGGCCACGGGCCCGGTGGACACCCGTGCCGCGCGCCACATCCCGGACGCCCGCGCGGACGTGTGCCGTCCGCTGACGTACGCTCCCCCCATGGCTGACGTACAGCAGGTGGCGCAGGTCATCGAGCGGACCCTCAAGGACGCGGATCTCGAGTGGGAGAGTCCTCGCGCGGGCTCGTACGTCGTCAAACTCCCCGGCACCCGCAAGCTGTCGACGACCTGCTCCCTCCTCGTCGGCAAGCACTCGCTGTCGATCAACGCATTTGTCATCCGCCACCCCGACGAGAACGACGCGGCCGTGCACCGCTGGCTGCTGGAGCGCAATCTCAAGCTGTACGGGGTGAGTTACGCGGTCGACCGGCTCGGCGACATCTACCTGGTCGGCAAGCTGCCCCTGTCAGTGGTCAGCGAGGACGAGCTCGACCGGCTGCTCGGCACCGTCCTCGAGGCGTCGGACGGCGCCTTCAACTCGCTTCTCGAGCTGGGCTTCGCAAGCGCGATCCGCCGCGAGTACGAGTGGCGGGTCTCCCGCGGTGAATCGACCCGTAATCTCGACGCGTTCACGCATCTGACCCGGCGCCGCGACTGACGCTCGGCCCTTCCGGCCTCGCCGGCCGCTCCGGAGAGACCAGCAGCCGTCCTAGGCGTCAGCCGGAGCGGGCGCGGGCGCGGAGCCGGCCGGGGCCTTGGCCCCGCTCTCGGTCCCGGGCTCGCGCAGCCCCCGCATCAGCAGCCAGTACCCGGCCGCCGCCACCGTCCCGATGGCCGCGCACGAGCCCCACAGCCACTCGGCGCCGAAGTGGTCGATGGTGTAACCGGCCATCAGCGGCGCGACCAGGGCCGCGACCGACCAGGACATGGTGTACATGCCCTGGTAGCGGCCGCGTCCGTGCACCGGGGAGAGCCGGACCACGAGGCCCATCTGCGTCGGCGAGTTGATGATCTCGGCCAGCGTCCAGACGCACACGGTCAGGGCGTACGCGCCGAGCGACCCGGCGAACGCGGTCAGTCCGAACCCGTATCCCGCCAGCAGGGCGGAGAGGACCAGCAACTGCTGCGGGTCGCGGTGCTCGATGAACCGGGTGACCGGGATCTGAAGGGCGACGATCAGTACGCCGTTGACCGCGATGACGAGGCCGTAGTCCGACGGGGAGAAGCCGGCGAGGCCCATGGCCACGGGCAGGCCGACCGAGCCCTGCATGAAGACCAGCGAGATCAGGAAGGACAGCCCGACGACGCCCATGTAGCGCCCGTCGCGCAGCACGGTCCCGAGCCGGGTCTCCGGCTCGTGCGTTCCCGCAGGGTCCGTGTCGCGCTGCGGGCGGGACTCCGGCAGCTTGGCGAAGACCACCACCGCGCAGGTCAGCGTGAGCGCGGCCTCGCCGAGGAAGCCCGCAAGATAGCTGTACTCGGCGATGAGACCGGCGGCCGCCGCGGAGATGGCGAATCCCAGGTTGATCGCCCAGTAGTTCAGGGCGAAGGCCCGCACCCGGTCCTGGGGCCGGACGATGTCGGCCATCATCGCCTGCACGGCCGGCCGGGAGGCGTTGCTCGTCATACCGACGAGGAAGGCGACGGCGGCGATCGCCACGGGATGGTGCATGAAGCCGAGCAGCGCCACGGACAGAGCCGTCGAGGTCTGGGCGATCAGCAGCGTCGGCCGCCGTCCGAGCCGGTCGGCCATCACGCCCCCGCCGAGCGAGGACACGACACCGCCGAGGCCGTGCAGGGCGGCCACGAGCCCGGCGTACGAGGCGGAGTAGCCGCGCTCCAGCGTCAGGTACAGAGCCATGAAGGTGGCGACGAACGCGCCGAGCCGGTTGACGAGCGTGCTCGTCCACAGCCACCAGAACTCGCGGGGAAGGCCCGAGACGCTCTCTCTCACGGCACGTCGCACACCGGCGATGGACATACGGGATCCCCCCACGGAGCGTTCGACCTGCTGTAAGTGGCCAAGCTGGCATCAGCAAATTACATACGGGGGGTTCCCGGCCGCCAGTCAATTGACCGGCCCCGTCAATCGAACGGGCCGCCCCGTCCGCTCCTCGGGCACACGCGCGGGGCGTCAGGGGTGTCGATTAGGCTCAGCCGTATGGCCGACGCACCGTACAAGCTGATCCTCCTCCGCCACGGCGAGAGCGATTGGAACGCAAAGAACCTGTTCACCGGCTGGGTGGACGTCAACCTCACGGAGAAGGGCGAGAAGGAGGCAGTCCGCGGCGGTGAGCTGCTCAAGGACGCCGGCCTGCTCCCCGACGTACTCCACACCTCCCTCCAGAAGCGCGCCATCCGCACGGCGCAGCTGGCCCTGGAGTCCGCCGACCGTCACTGGATCCCGGTCCACCGCTCATGGCGGCTGAACGAGCGCCACTACGGCGCACTGCAGGGCAAGGACAAGGCGCAGACGCTGGCCGAGTTCGGCGAGGAGCAGTTCATGCTCTGGCGCCGCTCGTACGACACCCCGCCGCCGGCCCTCGCCGACGACAGCGAGTTCTCGCAGGCGAACGACCCCCGCTACGCGACGATCCCCAGCGAGCTGCGCCCGCGCACCGAGTGCCTCAAGGACGTCGTCGAGCGCATGCTGCCGTACTGGTACGACGGCATCGTCCCGGACCTCATCACCGGCCGCACGGTCTTGATCGCCGCCCACGGCAACAGCCTGCGCGCCCTGGTCAAGCACCTGGACGGCATCTCGGACGCCGACATCGCGGGCCTGAACATCCCGACCGGCATCCCGCTGGTCTACGAGCTCGACGCCGACTTCAACCCGCTCAAGCCGGGCGGCACCTACCTCGACCCGGACGCCGCGGCGGCGGCGATCGAGGCCGTGAAGAACCAGGGCAAGAAGAAGTAGGTTTCGTGATCATGCTTCCCACCTGCGCGTATGGTGCGGGTGGGAGGCATTTTCCTACGGCCGCGCAAACCTTGCCGGCTCGCTGCGCTCGCGCGCGACGGCGTTCGGGATCTCCCGCCCGCCGCGTGCTTCCGGGCCGACTCGGACCTAGTGTGCCCGATGGGTCGGCACGGTTCCTGCGACTCTCCCGGCTACGCTCGCGCGGGAGCGCCCCGCGGCGCGTGGCGCGTGGCTGCGGGGCGCCTTGTGGGGTTCAGTCGATCTTCTCCCCGTTGTGCGTACCGCCCTTGCAGAGGTTGTCCGTCAGATCGGGCGTTCCGCCGCCCTGCTTGCACTCAGAAGGGGTGACGTAGGATGGGGCACCCTGTGCGGCAGCGGTGGCGGCGCCTGTGAGGCCGAGTCCGGCGAGGGCTGCCGTGGCGATGACGGCGGCGAATATTCGTCGAATGCGCATTTGGTTTCCCTTCACGGATTGCCTCGGTTGGGGCACTAGTCAGCTTGATCTTCACCCATGTGGGTGGCACGTCATGTTGGGCCATTCGGGTGAAAGTGCTGTCGGGTGCGGAGTCGGTGACGCGACCCGTCGGACAGGGGCAGCGTCCGCAACCGGCCCAATGCTAAGAGCTGTGTTGACCTGCGGAAACGCGCCCTTAGTAGCGGAGGGTGGCCGGACGCTGCGGACGCTGGCGGACGTTACACATTCTGTTTGGCGTCCGCAGGAAAAGTGCAGGCCGGCGCGGGGACCGGAGGCGCGGGCAGGCGGTCGGTGTCGGCGAGCAACGCCGTGGGCAGGGGGCTGTCCAGGACTTCACGGGTCGGGCAGGCGCCGAAGCGTTCCCGCACCACGCCCAGCATGATCCGGTCGGGCGAGGGTGGCGGGCAGGGGCTCGGTGCCGGCCGGGGGTGTCAGCTCGGCGGGGTGCCGTGCGTCAGCAGTTCGCTGAGTTCGGCGGTGTCCTGCTCCACCAGGTGCGGGCGCCCGTGGTACTGGGCCGGTGTGTTCTGGAACAGGGTGATCCGCCATGTCTCGCCCTGCCGCTCGGCCACGACGGTCTGATGCGCGTTGGTCGCCGGGTTCAGTTCCTTCGAGCCGGGCGGGAGCATGGCGGCGAGGGCGCGCAGCAGGACCGCGTCCGGGCCGCCCAGGGCCGGACCTCGCGCACCGTCGCGACATACGCCGCGGTCGGGTGATCGGCGAAGACCGGAGAGCGATGGTCCCGGATCCGCGCGGCGCCGCTCTGCACGCTGCCGTCGAACCCGATGATCGTGCCGTCGTCGGCGAAGAGCCCTGCGAAGCCGTCCGCGCTCCGGCGGTTCCACGCATCGAGCAGCCGGGAGTAGAGGTCGCGGACGGCGGCGTCGGCGTGCTGAGTGGTCACGGGGTGCTCCGACTCGTGTGCTGGAGGGCGGGGGTGCAGACCAACTCGTCGTGGTCGCGCTCCGACTGCTCGTACCACCAGATGTCGCACACCGTGAACCTCAAGGCCTGTCGGGTCCTGGCGCGGCTGAGGCCGACCGTCCCGACCACACGGAAGGGCCCCGTCCGGGACGGACGGGGCCCTTCCGTGTGGTGTGCGCGTCAGCCGCACTGGCACGGTGCTCCCGACTGGCAGCCGCAGCCGCAGCCCGAACCGCAGCCGCAGGCGCCGAGAACAGGCAGGAACACCGCGTCCGCGGACGTCGCTTCCTGCTGGGGGTCGGTCGTGGGGGATTCGGCCATGGGTCCCTCCTCATGGGCGTACGCGTCAAGGGCGTACGGACCTCGGGCGTACGCAATCGAACGCCCTTCGCCCATTGCACGCCCACCCGGCCGGGCGCATCAACGGCGCACGCGCGCAAGCGCCCCCCGGCCCCGTTACGCGCCCTCGACCGCCGTCGGCGGCTGGAGCTCGTCCGCGTGCTCGCCCGTGACCAGGTAGACGACCCGCTTGGCCACCGACACCGCGTGGTCCGCGAAGCGCTCGTAGTAGCGGCCGAGCAGCGTGACGTCCACCGCCGTCTCGATACCGTGCTTCCAGCGGTCGTCCATCAGGTGCTGGAACAGCGTCCGGTGCAGCGTGTCCATCTCGTCGTCGTCCTGCTCCAGCTGAAGCGCCAGGTCGACGTCCTTCGTGATGATGACCTCCGCCGCCTTCGCCATAAGGCGCTGCGCCAGCTGACCCATCTGCAGGATCGTCGCGTGCAGGTCGCTCGGCACCGCGCGGTCCGGGAAGCGCAGCCGCGCGAGCTTGGCCACGTGCTGGGCCAGGTCGCCCGAGCGCTCCAGGTCCGCGCTCATCCGCAGCGAGGTGACCACGATCCGCAGATCCGTCGCCACGGGCTGCTGCCGCGCCAGCAGCGCGATGGCCCGTGCCTCCAGGTCGTGCTGCAGATCGTCGACCTTCTGGTCAGCGGCGATCACGTTCTCGGCCAGTTTCAGATCGGCATCGAGCATGGCCGTCGTGGCGCGTCCGATCGCCGACCCGACCAGCCGGGCCATCTCGACCAGGCCCTCGCCTATCGAATCCAGTTCCTCGTGGTACGCGTCCCGCATGGGTGTCCCTCTCTTGATGCGACCAGGGTCCGAGTGGGCCCGGTACCCCTACGCTCCCACGCTGTGGCCGGAACAAGACGACATCCTCCCGACCAAATGAACCAGCACTTTCCCCTTGGTGAACTCTGAGCGACGACTGTTCGAGGTGCCACCCGTTTGGCTGGGAGACGGTCCGGGGGCCCGCATAACCTGGGGGGCATGGACGTGAACGCGGCGGTCGCCGCAGCAGCTGCGATCGCCGGTCTGTGCACCGGCGTCATCGCGGTGCTGGCGTTCCGCTGGAGCGAGCGGGAACAGCAACGGCCGACCCGTACCTCGCTCCATACCGATGCCGTGCTCCCGCCCGGTGTCGACACCGTCCTGTCCGTGCTCCGCTCCTCCGCGGTCGTCCTCGACGAGTCCGACTCGGTCGTCAAGGCCAGCTCCGCGGCATACGCCCTTGGTCTGGTCCGCGGCGGCAAGCTCGCCGTCGAACCCATGCTGCACATGGCCCGCGACACCCGGCGCGACGGCGAGATACGGCAGGTCGAGCTGGACCTGCCCCGGCGCGGCACCGGCCGCGGCGAAGCCCTCGCCGTCTCCGCCCGCGTCGCCCCCCTCGGCTCCCGCCTCGTCCTGCTCCTGGTCGAGGACCTCACCGAGGCCCGTCGCATAGAAGCGGTACGGCGCGACTTCGTCGCCAACGTCAGCCATGAGCTCAAGACCCCGGTCGGCGCGCTCTCCCTGCTCTCCGAGGCGGTCATGGACGCCTCGGACGACCCCGAGGCGGTCACCCGCTTCGCCGGCCGTATGCAGATCGAGGCGACCCGGCTCACCAACCTCGTACAGGAACTGATCGACCTCTCGCGGGTCCAGAACGACGACCCGCTCGAGGACTCCGAGCCCGTACGCGTGGACGAACTGGTTGTCGAGGCCATCGACCGCTCCCGGCACACCGCGTCCACCAAACAGATCACCATGGCCACCGGAGGCACCTCGGACCTGCGTATCTGGGGCAGTCGCGGCCAGCTGGCCGCCGCGCTGGGTAACCTGGTCGAGAACGCCGTCAACTACTCTCCCGCCCACACGCGCGTCGGCATCTCCGCCCGCCGCGTCTCGGCGCCCGGCGGGGACCTCATCGAGATAGCCGTGACCGACCAGGGAATCGGCATCTCCGAGAAGGACCGCGAGCGGGTCTTCGAACGGTTCTACCGTGTCGACCCCGCCCGCTCCCGTGCCACTGGAGGCACGGGCCTGGGACTGGCCATCGTCAAGCACGTGGCCGCCTCGCACGGCGGGGAGGTCACCGTGTGGAGCTCCGAGGGACAGGGCTCCACCTTCACCCTGAGGCTGCCCGAAGCGGGCGCCGGACGGGACCGCTCACACAACGGACCGGATCGCCTCGACGAGGACGACGACCGGCCTTACGACACCGATCCGAACACCGAAATTCCTGCCCCGGAGGTCCTTCCGTGACCCGAGTGCTCGTCGTCGAGGATGAGGAATCATTCAGCGACGCCCTGTCCTACATGCTCCGCAAGGAGGGCTTCGAGGTCGCCGTGGCGACCACGGGCCCCGAGGGCCTCGACGAGTTCGAGCGCAACGGCGCCGATCTCGTCCTCCTCGACCTGATGCTGCCCGGGCTGCCGGGCACCGAGGTGTGCCGCCAGCTGCGCGGCCGTTCGAATGTCCCGGTCATCATGGTGACCGCCAAGGACAGCGAGATCGACAAGGTCGTCGGGCTGGAAATAGGAGCCGACGACTACGTGACCAAGCCCTTCTCCTCGCGGGAGCTGGTCGCCCGCATCCGCGCGGTGCTGCGCCGCCGCGGTGAGCCGGAGGAGGTCACCCCGGCCGCACTCGAGGCGGGGCCGGTCCGGATGGACGTGGACCGCCATGTCGTCACGGTCTCCGGCGGCAAGGTCGACCTGCCGCTGAAGGAGTTCGACCTGCTGGAGATGCTCCTGCGCAACGCGGGCCGCGTACTGACCCGCATGCAGCTGATCGACCGGGTCTGGGGCGCGGACTACGTCGGCGACACCAAGACCCTCGACGTCCACGTCAAGCGCTTGCGCGCCAAGATCGAACCGGACCCGGGCGCCCCGCGCTACCTGGTGACGGTGCGGGGTCTGGGGTACAAGTTCGAGCCGTAGGCCGACACCGGGCGCCGGGTCCGTGCCGTGGAGCGTACGTCCCGTACGCCGCGGCCCGTACGCGCCACGCGCCGACGCGACGGAAGGGGCGGCCCACCGGTGTCCGGTGGGCCGCCCCTTCCGTCGTGCTCGTGTCAGTGACCCGCGGAGTGCGACGCCGACGCGTCGTCCGACGGGTGCTCGGCCTCGCCGCCCGCGGCCTCCTCGGCGGGGGAGCCGGACGGAGTGCCCGAGGGGGAGCCGGAGGGAGTGGCGGCAGGCGACTTGGCCGGCGGGGCCGGCACCGTGCTCGGGCCGAAGCCCGCGAAGTAGCTCGTCGCCGGGACGACCAGCGCCTGCATCTTCACGTCGCCGGTCTCGCTGAAGCGGAAGACCACGTTCTGGAAGCCGCCGTCGTTCACGGCCTCGTTCGCGTTCTCGATCACCGCGGAGGCGTTGCCCTTGCCGCCGAAGATGACCCGGCCGCCGGCCGGGACCGTGATCGGGCCGGAACCCTTGGCCGGGCTCAGCTCCACCCGGGCCTCGGTGCCCGGCAGGGTGATCGACTCCAGGGTCTGCGCCTTGACGCCGTCGTTGAAGACGGTCACGGCCACGACCGCGGGGCCCTCCGCGTCCGGCTCGGGCTGGGTGATGACCGTCGCGTTCTGGAGCTTCAGGTTGTCGATCGCCGTCTCGGGGTTGTCCGGCTTGACCTCGAGGGTCTGCGCGCGAGTGCCCGCACCGCAGGCGGAGAGCGAGGCGATCGAGAAGACGATGGCAGCGCCGGCGAGGGCACCGCGTCGAAGGCTGCTGCTCACGGCGGCGGCATCTCCTTGGGCGTACGGACGGGCGGATGGCGGCTGCCACCGGCCGAAGGGCGTGTCAGCTCGCGCTCAGGTTACCGAGCCGCCGACCACGCCCCGCACCCGACCCGCCCTTTGCGGGTGACGGCCCGTCGCACCCCTCGCGGGCGAACGTCTTCCGTATCTTCCGATGTCGCTGTTCCACAGCTCGTTCACAAATCCGCGGTGATCAATTTCCGGGGCGGCCACGCTTTCATTGACGATTACTTGTCGGTGATCAATTCGGATTCGCCGGCGCGTCCGTCCGTACGGGTGACCGAGGTCCGAACGGAGTAGAGGAAGTTCACCATCGAGAACCCGGCAAATCGGGACGTTCACCCACTTTGGAGGAGGATACACGGGGTGTGACAGGGGTGTTTCCGCCTGCCCGTGCAGCCGCTCCGACCTGCGAATACCTCGCTCCGGAAGGCGCCCGCAGCACGTTCCTGTCGCTGTTGTCAAGCCCCGAGATATGCCCTGACCTGCGAAAACGCCATTCAGAAGAAGCCGTATCCGTGTTACCCTGGATAGCCACGGAAGGGGTACCTGTCACATGACGTTCAAGGTTGGCGACACCGTGGTCTATCCCCATCACGGGGCCGCGCTGATCGAGGCCATCGAAACTCGCCAGATCAAAGGCGTGGACAAGACCTACTTGGTGCTCAAGGTCGCCCAGGGCGACCTGACGGTGCGTGTGCCGGCGGACAATGCGGAGTTCGTTGGCGTACGTGATGTGGTCGGCCAGGACGGGCTCGACCGGGTCTTCGAGGTGCTGCGCGCACCGTACGCGGAAGAGCCGACGAACTGGTCCCGTCGCTACAAGGCAAATCTCGAGAAACTCGCCTCCGGCGATGTCATCAAGGTCGCCGAAGTGGTGCGCGACCTGTGGCGTCGTGAGCGCGAGCGCGGGCTGTCCGCCGGTGAGAAGCGGATGCTCGCCAAGGCGCGCCAGATCCTGGTGAGCGAGCTCGCCCTCGCGGAGAACACCAACGAGGACAAGGCCGAGGCTCTCCTCGACGAGGTCCTCGCGTCCTGACGCACAATTAATGCCGCGGTGCCCGCTGACATGCTGTGAAAAACCAGTCTGTCGCCGGGCGCTGCGGCACGCTCATTTCTGATTGCCGTTACCTTCTGCTCACCGCACGCGCCGTGCCCGCCTCCACAGTCCGCACCGTGGATGCGTCAGGTCCGGGCGGCCGACGCAGACCGTAGTCACGGAAGGGTCCGGTCAAGGCGTCGCGCCCGGGCATTCCCCCGACCTTCGGCCGGGGGTACCCCCAGGCCATACCCATGTCGGCCGAGGAAACAAACCTGCCGGAGTGCAACCGATGTCAGACGAATCGCGCCAGTACCGCACCGCAGCCGTGATCCCGGCAGCCGGACGCGGTGTACGGCTCGGCCCCGGCGCCCCCAAGGCGCTGCGCGCGCTGAACGGGACGCCGATGCTCATCCACGCAGTACGCGCCATGGCGGCATCCCGCGCCGTCTCCCTGGTCGTCGTGGTCGCACCCCCCGACGGCGCGCCCGAGGTGAAGCGGCTCCTCGACACCTACGCCCTGCCCGAGAGAACCGACTATCTGGTCGTGCCCGGCGGCGGCACCCGCCAGGAGTCCGTACGCCTCGGCCTCGACGCGCTCCCCGAGGACATCGGCATCGTCCTCGTGCACGACGCCGCCCGCCCGCTGGTGCCCGTCGAAACAGTGGACGCCGTCGTCCAGGCCGTACGTGACGGCGCTCCCGCCGTCGTGCCCGCCCTGCCGCTCGCGGACACCGTCAAGGAGATCGAGCCCGCCGCCCAGGGCGAACCCGAGCCGGTCGTCTTCACCCCCGAACGGGCCCGGCTGCGCGCCGTGCAGACCCCGCAGGGCTTCGACCGCGACACGCTGATGCGCGCCCACGACACCGTCGCCGTCGCGGGCGAAGGCGCCACGGACGACGCGGGCATGGTCGAGCAGCTCGGCGAACCCGTGGTCGTCGTACCGGGCCACGAAGAGGCATTCAAGGTGACCCGCCCGCTGGACCTGGTCCTGGCCGAGGCGGTCCTCGCACGCAGAAGGGCCAACGATGGCTTCTGAGTCCCCGGACATCTCCCCGGGCATCCCGCTGGTCGGCATCGGCACCGATGTGCACGCCTTCGAGCAGGGCCGCGAACTGTGGTGCGCGGGCCTCAAATGGGAGGACAACGACGGCTGGGGCCTCGCCGGACACTCCGACGGTGACGTCGCAGCGCACGCCGCCTGCGACGCTCTCTTCTCCGCCGCCGGCGTCGGCGACCTCGGCGCCCACTTCGGCACCTCCCGGCCCGAGTGGTCCGGCGCCTCCGGTGTGACGTTGCTCGCGGAGGCCGCCCGGATCGTGCGGGCGCAGGGATTCGAGATCGGCAATGTCTCCGTTCAGGTGATCGGCGTACGTCCCAAGATCGGCAAGCGGCGCGACGAGGCCCAGAAGGCACTCTCCGCGGCGATCGGCGCCCCGGTGGCCGTGTCGGGGACCACGACGGACGGCCTCGGACTGACCGGACGGGCCGAAGGACTGGCCGCGATCGCCACCGCCCTCGTCGTCCGGGCCCGCTGACGTCCGCGCCGCGCCACCGCGCTCGAGGTACGGCCGAAAACCGGCTCAGGCCCGCTCGGCGGGCGCTGCAGCGCCACATGAATGTCAACCGAACCCCGGAAGGGGGCGCGGGGCACTGCTATAGGGCCACTACCCTTGATGCGTGACTATTCGCCTGTACGACACCAGCGCCCGGCAGATCCGTGACTTCACCCCGCTTCTGCCGGGTTGTGTCTCGATCTACCTGTGCGGCGCCACGGTGCAGGCCGCCCCGCACATCGGGCACATCCGGTCCGGCCTGAACTTCGACATCATGCGCCGCTGGTTCGAGTACCGCGGCTACGACGTGACGTTCGTGCGCAATGTGACCGACATCGACGACAAGATCATCGCCAAGGCGGCCGAACAGGGCCGCCCCTGGTGGTCCATCGGCTACGAGAACGAGCGTGCCTTCAACGACGGCTACACCGCTCTCGGCTGCCTGCCGCCCACCTACGAGCCGCGCGCCACCGGCCACATCACCGAGATGGTCGAGATGATGCGCGGCCTGATCGAGCGCGGCCACGCCTACGAGGCCGACGGCAACGTCTACTTCGACGTGCGCTCCTTCCCCGGCTATCTCCAGCTGTCCAACCAGGACATCGACGACCTGCGCCAGCCGTCCGGCGAGGGCGAGACCGGCAAGCGCGACCCGCGGGACTTCGCCATGTGGAAGGCGGAGAAGCCGGGTGAGCCGTCGTGGGAGACTCCCTGGGGACGGGGGCGCCCTGGCTGGCACCTGGAGTGCTCGGCGATGGCCCACAAGTACCTGGGCGCCGCCTTCGACATCCACGGCGGCGGAATCGACCTGATCTTCCCGCACCACGAGAACGAGATCGCCCAGGCCAAGGCGTTTGGCGACGACTTCTCCACGTACTGGGTGCACAACGCCTGGGTGACGATCGCCGGCGAGAAGATGGCCAAGTCGCTCGGCAACTCGGTGCTCGTCAGCGAAATGGTCAAGCAGTGGCGGCCGATCGTGCTGCGGTACTACCTCGGCACCCCGCACTACCGCTCCATGATCGAATACAGCGAAGAGGCGCTGCGCGAGGCCGAGTCCGCGTTCGCGCGCATCGAGGGCTTCGTCCAGCGAGTCATCGAGAAGGCGGGGGGCGTCGTCGAGCCCGCCGTCGAAGTGCCGCCGGCCTTCGCCGATGCCATGGACGACGACCTCGGCGTGCCGCAGGCGCTCGCCATCATCCACACCACGGTCCGGCAGGGGAACTCGGCGCTCGCCGCCGACGACAAGGAAGCCGCCGTCGCCCGGCTCGCCGAGGTCCGCGCCATGCTCGGCGTCCTCGGACTCGACCCGCTCGACCCGCAGTGGGCCGGCGAGACCGACCGCGGCGAGGACCTCCACGGCGTCGTCGACACGCTCGTACGGCTGGTGCTTCAGCAGCGCGAGTCCGCCCGTACCCGCAAGGACTGGGCCACGGCGGACGCCATCCGCGACCAGCTCAACCAGTCAGGGCTCGTCGTCGAAGACGGCCCGGACGGTCCGCGCTGGACACTCGGACCCCGCTGACCAGCCACAATGTGCCGCCCGGCCTCCCGGGCGGCACACTTTCTTACGTACGTACGCATTCGAAGCTTCAGGAAACAGGTAGTCATGGCCGGGAACAGCCAGCGCAGGAACCGCCGCACGTCCAACAAGAAGGGCGCGCAGGTCGGCAGCGGTGGCCAGCGACGCCGCGGCCTGGAGGGCAAGGGCCCGACACCGCCCGCCTCCGCCCGTAAGGGGCACAAGAAGAACCGGATCGCGAACGCCCAGGCCAAGAAGACCGCCGCACGCCGTCCGGTCGCCCGCCGTGGCGGCAAGGGCACCTCCGAGATGGTCGTCGGCCGCAACCCCGTCTTCGAGGCGCTGCGCGACGGCGTGCCCGCCTCCACGCTCTACGTCCAGCAGTTCATCGACAACGACGAGCGTGTGCGCGAGGCGCTCCAGCTCGCCACCGGCCGCGGCAACATCAACATCATGGAGGCGCCGCGCCCCGAGCTCGACCGGATGACGAACGGGCTCAACCACCAGGGCCTGGTGCTCCAGGTCCCGCCGTACGAGTACGCGCACCCCGAGGACCTGGCCGCCGCCGCCTTCGACGACGGCGAGGACCCGCTGATCGTCGCCCTCGACGGCGTCACCGACCCGCGCAACCTCGGCGCCGTCGTCCGCTCCGTCTCCGCCTTCGGCGGCCACGGCGTCGTCGTCCCCGAGCGCCGCGCGGCCGGCATGACCGCGGGCGCCTGGAAGACCTCCGCCGGCACGGCCGCCCGTACGCCGGTCGCGCGGGCCACCAATCTGACCCGCGCCCTGGAGTCGTACCAGAAGGCGGGCCTGACCGTCGTCGGACTCGCCGCCGACGGCGACGCGGAGGTCGGCGACCTCGAAGCGCTCGGCGGCCCCGTCGTCATCGTCGTCGGCAGCGAGGGCAAGGGCCTGTCGCGTCTGGTCGGCGAGACCTGCGACTTCCTGGTCCGCATCCCGATGCCCGGCGGCGCCGAGTCCCTCAACGCGGGCGTCGCCGCCGGCGTGGTGCTCTACGAGGCGGCCAAGCGCCGCGGCTGACGCCCTGGATGACCGGACCGGGGCAGAAAACGGCCGAATCGGATCGCTTGACGGGTCTCGGACAGATCGGGCCCGTCACGGCCGTGCCCTAAGTACACATCACTCGGTTAGATGAGTGTGGACACCAGAACGCCCCGGTCCGGGTTCGACGAGCAGCCTGCGCTGAGCATGGTCAAGGTGCACTGCGATCCCGCGCAGGTCATCGTGAACCACGTCAGCTTCCGGGTGCAGCTCGCCCGGAAGCAGCGCCCCGCACCCGTCACCGCACGCCTCGGCTCCCTCGCCGGAGCAGGCCCGGGCGCACGGCGCAGGGCACCCGTCGTATGGAGCGGCAGGTCGGCCCCGGGGGACTCCGGCGCGACCGGCCTGATCCAGGCCGTACGCAACTCCACCCTGTCACACGACACCTTCAACACGGGCGCGACGCAGGTCATGCCGCGGATCGACCTCGACGACGAGACCGTGCAGACCCTCGAGCGGCCCGCGATCGACCACCCCGGCGGCCCCGGTCACCGCAACCGCCCGTTGCTGCCTCCGATGCGGCAGGCGGTCGGCGCCTACGACTCCTACCCCTCCGCCTCGCCCGACCCGTACCCCGCCGCCGACTTCAACGGCCCGAACGAGTCCCGCCCGAACGGCTCACGTCCGTACGACTCACGCCCGTACGCCCCGCACCCGTACGCCTCCGGCCACACACAGGACCAGGAGCCCTACGAGGAAGAGGAGTTCGAGGTCCAGCGCCCGCAAGGCGCCCCACCCCGCTTCGGCGCCGACACCGTACGGCACGCCTACTACCCCGGCCGCCGCATGAACCTCGGCGTCGTACTGCTGCCGCTGCGCGTGTTCCTCGGCTTCATCTCCATCTGCGCCGGCATGGGCAAACTCTGCGACCCCGTCTACTTCGAGGGCGGTGAACGCGGCTCGATGGTCAAGTGGCTCCACTCGCTCCACCCCTGGGGCCTCGCCGAACCACTGCGCGACTTCGCCCTCTCCCACCCCGTCGGCGCGGGCCTGAGCGTCGCCTTCCTCCAGATCGTCGTCGGCGTCCTCACCGTCCTCGGCCTGTGGCAGCGCGCCGCCGCCGTCGTCGGCGCCCTGCTGTCCGCCGCGCTCATCCTGACCGTCACCTGGCGGACCGTCCCCGTCTACGACGCGCCCGACATCATCTTCCTCGCCGCCTGGTCCCCGCTGATCATCGCGGGCGCACCCGTCTACTCCGTGGACGGCCGCCTCGCCGGCGAAGCCTGGCGCACCCTCGGCCCCCGCTCCGAACTGTGGGACCTGCGACGCCGCGTCCTGATCCGCGGCAGCCTGGTCGCCGCCGTGGTCGTCGGCCTCACCATGCTCGTCGGCTCCATGCTCGGCGGCGCCGTACGCTCCACCGAGATGGTCACCGTGCCGGGACCCGGCCAGGACCCGACCAACCACCTGCCCGGATCGCCGCTCGCGCAGGAGTCCGCAGAGCGCAGGCGCAGCTCCTCGGGCACCCGCACGGACAGGCCGGCGCCGTCCACGAGCGGCTCCGCCACACCCGAGGCCGAGAAGTCCACGCCCGCCAAGGACACCGTCCGTGAGACCGGCCGGGTCGGCGAAGCGCCCAGCCAGACACAGGGCACCGGCCGACAGCCGCCCACCGGCTCCCAGCCGGCCCCGCCGCCGTCCAGCAGCTCCGGGCCCACCTCGAGCGGCGGCACCGGCACAGGCGGCGGCAGCACCGGCGGGGGCTCCACCGGCGGCTCAGGCGGCTCGGGAGGCGGGTCCGGCGGCAGCGGCGGCTCGTCCGGCGGGCAGGTCATCGGCGGCCTGCTGGGCTGAGCAGCGCGGCCCACGCGATCACGAAGATGACGCAGATGACGCAAGAGGGCGGTCACCGGATGTCCCGGTGACCGCCCTCGTCCGTGCCATCGACCTCAACGCACCTGAGAAGCAAGCTCCTTGGCGGCCTCGGTCAGATCCTTCGCCGTGTCGATCGCCCGCCAGTACGCCCCCTGCGGCAGCGGAAAGCCCGCCAGCTGCCGCTCACGCGCCAGATGCGGGAACGTGGTGCGCTCATGGTCACCGACGTCCGGCAGCAGCTCGACGAACGCCGCCGAGAACACGTACACACCCGCGTTGATCAGATAGGGCGACGGCGGGGACTCGATGAAGTCCGTGATGTGCCCGAAAGCGTCCGTCTCCACGGCACCCCACGGGATACGCGGACGGGCCAGCGCCAGCGTCGCGACGGCATCCCGCTCCGTATGGAACGCGGCCATCTCGCGCAACGAGAAGCGCGTCCAGATGTCGCCGTTGGTGGCGTACCAGGGCTGGTCGGGATGTGGCAGACGGGCCGCGGCGTACTTCAGGCCGCCACCGCGGCCCAGCGGCTCGGTCTCCACGACCGTCGTGACGCGCAGCGGGAGTTCGGCGTTCTCCAGCCACTCCTGGAGAACCTCGGCGAGATGACCGCAGGACACGACGGCGTCCGTGACGCCCTCGGCGGCGAGCCAGGCCAGCTGATGCCCGATGATCGGGGTCCCCGTACCCGGGATCTCCACCATCGGCTTGGGGCGGTCGTCGGTGTACGGGCGAAGCCGCGAGCCCTGGCCGCCGGCCAGGACCACGGCCTGCGTCGGATACGTAGGCGTTTGCATGCCGTGCACCCTATGCGGCGCGCGGAACGCGGCGCAGACCGGACCCGCGTCGGCGGACCCGGTCCGGGAATCGGCGTCGAAAAGCGGCGCTCCGCGGGCGTCAGCTGCCCTGCGCCTGCTGCGCCACTCCGTAGGCGAAGGAGGTGTCGCACACGGGCCTGGAGAAGGACTGGGCGCGTGTGGGGCCGTAACGGTCCACGGCGGCCCGGCCGAGGGCGCGCGCGATCGACATGCAGTGCTTGGCGAGCGACGGACGCGCCTCGACCTCGCGCTGGAGCCGGGTGAGCGCGGTGCCGGGGTCCTTCGCCTGCAGCTCGGTGAGCAGCCGGTCGCGCAGAACGTCCTGCGGAGCACGGGACTTGGCGCGTACCGACACGTCCTGGGAGGAGGCGGTGAGCATCTGCGACTGGGGCGCCGTGCCTGCCCACGGGACGCTGGTGACCGCGAGGGTTCCGGAGAGCACCAGGACAACGGGCAGAACGAGGGCGAGAGTGCGGCCGATTCGGCGTGCTGAGTGGGTCACGCGAGTGAGCGTAGCGGGGAGTGATGATTTGGCGACATTTAGTCACTCACGTGGGGGATGGTTCGACGATTCTTTTCGAATTACGTGTTGACGACCTGGGGTGAAATGCCGGAACTGTGCTGATCCGACAGGGTATTTGTCGGCATGAAGGAAAAGCCGGACCTCGCACCGCGGTGCAAGGTCCGGCTTCTCTCTGCCGGTTGGTCAGTCACCGAACCGCTCGGTCACCGAACTGCTCAGTCGCTGAGGCGCTCGCCCGTCGAGGTCGCGAAGACGTGCATCTCTCCCGGCCGCGGCACGACGTGCAGCTCGCTGCCCTTGGCCGGCACGGAACGGCCGCCGACACGGACCACGAGGTCCTTGTGCTCACCGCCGACCTGGGCGGAGCCGTACACGTAACCGTCGGCGCCGAGCTCCTCGACGACGTTCACCGAGACGGCGAGGCCGGCCGGAGCGTCCTCGGTGTCCTTCGACAGCGAGCCCGCGGCCGAACCGCCGAGCTCGACGACATCGAAGTGCTCGGGGCGGACGCCGACCGTCACGGTCGTGTCGCCGCGGTCCGCCGCGGCGGACAGGGCCTCACGGGAGACGGGGACGACGCTGTTGCCGAACTTCACACCACCGTCGGTGATCGGCACCTCGACGAGGTTCATGGCCGGGGAGCCGATGAAGCCGGCGACGAAGAGGTTGGCGGGACGGTCGTACATGTTGCGCGGCGAGTCGACCTGCTGCAGCAGACCGTCCTTGAGCACGGCCACACGGTCACCCATGGTCATGGCCTCGACCTGGTCGTGGGTGACGTAGACGGTCGTGATGCCGAGACGGCGCTGGAGCGACGCGATCTGCGTACGGGTCGACACGCGGAGCTTGGCGTCGAGGTTCGACAGCGGCTCGTCCATGAGGAAGACCTGCGGCTCACGCACGATGGCGCGGCCCATGGCGACGCGCTGACGCTGACCGCCGGAGAGGGCCTTGGGCTTGCGGTCCAGGTAGTCGGTCAGGTCGAGGATCTTGGCGGCCTCTTCGACCTTCTTGCGGATCTCGCCCTTGTTGACGCCGGCGATCTTCAGGGCGAAGCCCATGTTGTCGGCGACGCTCATGTGCGGGTACAGCGCGTAGTTCTGGAACACCATCGCGATGTCCCGGTCCTTGGGCGGCAGGTGGGTGACGTCGCGGTCACCGATGCGGATGGATCCGCCGTTGACGTCCTCGAGGCCCGCGAGCATGCGCAGGGACGTGGACTTTCCGCAGCCGGAGGGCCCGACCAGTACGAGGAACTCTCCGTCCTCGATCTCGATCTGGAGCTGGTCGACGGCGGGCTTGTCGGAGCCCGGGTAGATCCGGGTCGCCTTGTCGAACGTGACAGTGGCCATGCTGATGTATCTCCTTCACCGGCAGGAACGTGCCGGACGATCCGAGTAAAGGATGGATGGGTCTAGTCCACCGGAGCGGACCTCCCGTGACGCTACCTGGCGATGTCGGATCTGTCAGCAGTCCATGGGCGACGAAATTCTCGAACGCGGCAGCGCGGGGGTTGGTTACACTGCAACCGCTGCCTCCTTAGCTCAGCTGGCCAGAGCACCGCTCTTGTAAAGCGGGGGTCGTCGGTTCGAACCCGACAGGGGGCTCCAATGCCCAGGACGGCCCGTCCGTCCTGGGCGTTTTCACGCCGTCAGACCTGCCGACTCGGGTGCGAGCTCCCTCCGGCGGTAGTGCCACTCGTCCTCGTCGTCAGCGGCGGCCCGCGATCTTGTCCGCCAGCGTGGCGAGGCGGGACGTGGTGGGGGTGCAGGTGGTGGATTCCTGGTGGTCGGCCTTGCGGTAGGCCGCGTAGAGGCTGCGGACGCCGAGCCAGCGCAGGGGTTCCGGTTCCCAGGTGCGGACCTTGTGGTTGACCCAGGGGAGGGCCGTGAGGTCGGTGGGGCCCGACTGGCCCGAGTCCTGCTGGATCAGGTCGCGCAGGGTGCGGGCCGCGAGGTTGGCGGTGGCCACGCCGGAGCCGACGTAGCCGCCTGCCCAGCCGAGGCCGGTGGCGCGGTCGAGGGTGACGGTGGCGCACCAGTCGCGGGGGACGCCGAGGACGCCGGACCAGGCGTGGTCGATGCGGGCGCCGGCGGTGGTGGGGAAGAAGCGGACGAGGATGTCGCGCAGGGCTTCGACGGTGGCGGGCTGGGTGCGGCCGTCGTTGTCGGTCCTGGAGCCGTAACGGTAGGGGATGCCGCGGCCGCCGATTGCGATGCGGTTGTCGGCGGTGCGCTGGGCGTACATGTAGGCGTGGGCCATGTCGCCGAGGGTTTCGCGGCCGTCCCAGCCGATGGTGTTCCAGGTGGACGGGGGGAGGGGCTCGGTGACGATCATGGAGGAGTTCATGGGGAGCCAGGTGCGGTGCTGGCCCTTGAGGGAGGCGGTGAAGCCTTCGGTGCAGCGCAGGATGTAGGGGGCGCGGACTGTGCCGTAGGGGGTGACGGCGTGCTTGGGTTTGATCTCCGTGACGGGTGTCGACTCGTGGATGGTGACGCCGAGGGCTTCTGCGGCTGCTGCGAGGCCTTTGACGAGTTTTACGGGGTGGAGCCGGGCGCCGTGGGGGGTCCAGGTGGAGGCGATGGCGCCGGTGACGCGGATGCGTTCGGCGGTCTCGCGGGCGCCGAACAGGACGCGGTCCTTCTCGCCGAAGGCGATCTCGACGGAGTGGAAGGCTTTGAGGCGGGCGAGTTGGGCGGGGGTGTGGGCGATTTCGAGGACGCCGCCGTGGTGGATGTCGGCGTCGATGTTCTCTTCGCCGGTGGTGCGTATGACTTCGTCGACGGTGTCGTTCATGGCCTGCTGGAGGCGGACGGCGGCGTCGTGGCCGTGGAGTCGGGCGTAGCGGTCGCGTCCCGCGATGCCGTTGTAGAGCCAGCCGCCGTTGCGGCCGGAGGCGCCGTAGCCGCAGAACTTGGCTTCCAGGAGGGTGATGTTGAGGAAGGGGACGGCTTTTTTGAGGTAGTAAGCGGTCCACAGGCCGGTGTAGCCGCCGCCCACGATGCAGACGTCGGCGGTGGTGTCGCCTGGTAGGGGTTCGCGGGGGAGGGGGGTGCCGTCCTGTGCGTACCAGAACGATATGCCGCCGTTGACGGTGTTCATGTCTGCTGCTGCTTCCCTGCCGGTCGTGTGGGTGTGCGGGGGTGCGCGTGGGGTGTGTGTGGCGGGAATTTACTGCTGCGGCGGGGTTTTCGCGACGCGGGCGGTCGGGGCGCGCTCGGCAGTGGGGGCGGGTGGCCGGTGTCCATTGCTCGGGCGCTGCTGGCACGGCAGGTGTCCGGCGGGGCAGGGTGGGGTCATGATTCGTACTGCTGTACCTGCTGATGTCCCTGTGATTCACGCGATGGTCCGTGAGCTCGCCGACTACGAGAAGGCCTTGGACGAGGCCCGGGCGAGTGAGGAGCAGCTGCGGGAGGCGTTGTTCGGGGAGCGTCCGGCGGCGTTCGCGCATGTCGCGGTGACGGACGAGGGCGAGGTGGCCGGGTTCGCGTTGTGGTTCTTGAATTTCTCGACGTGGCGCGGGGTGCACGGGATCTATCTGGAGGATCTTTATGTGCGGCCGTCGCTGCGGGGCGGCGGGTACGGGAAGGCGCTGTTGACTGAGCTGGCGCGGATCTGTGTGGAGCGCGGCTATGAGCGTCTGGAGTGGTCGGTGCTGGACTGGAACACCCCGTCGATCAACTTCTACAAGTCGCTGGGTGCGAGGCCGCAGGACGAGTGGACGGTGTACCGGTTGACCGACGAGGCGCTGACGGCTCTGGGGGGCGTCGGGTCCTAGGGGATCAGGACGACCTTGCCGATGGTGCCGCGGGTCTCGAGTGCGTGGTGGGCTGCCGCGGCGTCGGCGAGGGGGAAGCGGTGGACGGCGGGGCGGAGCCGGCCGGCGGCGGCTTCGGCGAGAGAGCGGGTTTCGAGGGCGCGCAGGCCGCCTGCTTTCTTGAGCATGGCCGGGCCGAGGACGCTCTCGGAGGTGATGCCGCGTTCGGTGAGTTCCTTGTCGGTGAAGGTGAGGGGCGCGTCGGCGAGGATGCCTTCGCCGGACCAGCCGAAGACGATGTGCCGGCCGCCCTTGCCGAGGAGGTCGACGGCGGCGCGGCCGGGGGTGCCGCCGACGGAGTCGTAGACGACGGTGGCGGTGCGGTCGCCGAGGTGGGCGCGGACCTGGTCGGGCCAGTGGGGGAGTGTGTAGTCGATGGCGAGGTCGGCGCCGTTGGCCTGGACGCGGGTGGTTTTTTCGGGGCCGCCGGCGAGGCCGATGACGGTGGCGCCGGCGTGCTTGGCGTACTGGACGAGGAGTGTGCCGATGCCGCCGGCGGCGGCGGGGACGACGGCGATGTCGTCGGGGCCGAGGTCGGTGTACTGGAGGATGCCGAGTGCGGTGCGGCCGGTGCCGATCATGGCGACGGCTTCGGCTTCGTCGAGGGGGTCGGGGACGGTGTGGAGTCGGTCGGCGTCGGTGACGGCGAGTTCGGCGTAGCCTCCGGGGGCGGTGCCGAGGTGGGCGACGACGCGTTTGCCGAGCCAGTTCTTGTCGGTGCCTTCGCCTGTGCGGTCCACGGTGCCGGCGACTTCGCGGCCGGGGATGGTGGGCAGGGGGGTGGGGGTGGGGAAGGGGCCTTGCGCGCCTTGGCGCAGTGAGGTGTCGAGGAGGTGGACGCCGGCTGCGGCGACGGCGATCCGTACTTGGCCAGGGCCGGGTTCGGGGTCGTCGGTCGTTTCGTAGGTGAGGTTTTCCGCGGGGCCGAAGGCGTGGAGGCGGATGGCGTGCATGGCGGGACTCCTCGTAGGTGTGTGTGGTCCGGGTGGCTACGAGGAGGACTCTTCAACCTCAAGTTTGCTTGAGGTCAAGCGGCGGTGCGGGTGCGGGGTGTTGTCAGTGGCGGAGGCCACCATGGGGTCATGGCGAAGGCACGCAGGACGACGACGGCCGCGCGGGTGGCGGAGGTGCGGCTGCCGCCGCTCGAGCCGTACGAGGGGGGTGGGCTGGAGCCGGACGGGGACTACGACGGCCTGGAGTTCGCGGGCCTGGATCTCGGTGGGCAGTCGGGGCGGGGCGCGCGGTTCATCGACTGTGCGCTGCGGGAGTGCGCGCTGGACGGGACGGAGCTGGTGCGGGCCCGGTTCGTCGACAGCGTGCTGAGCGGTGTGCGGGGGGTGGGGGCGGACCTGGGGGGTGCGTCGCTGCGGGACGTGGAGGTGACGGACGCGCGGCTGGGAGGGGCGCAGCTGCATGGCGCGGCGCTGGAGAGGGTGCTGATCAGGGGCGGGAAGATCGACTATCTGAATCTGCGGGAGTCGAGGCTGACGGACGTCGTCTTCCAGGGATGTGTGCTGTCCGAGGCGGATTTCGGGGGCGCGCAGCTGGAGCGGGTGGAGTTCCGGGACTGTGTGCTGCGGCGGGTGGACTTCACGGCGGTGCGGATGAAGGACGTCGATCTGCGGGCGGTGGCGGAGCTGGATATCGCGCGGGGGGTGGAGCGGCTGGCGGGGGCGGTGATCAGTACGGCTCAACTGCTGGATCTGGCTCCGGCGTTCGCGGCGCAGATCGGGGTGCGGGTGGAGGACGGTCCGGGCGGTCGCGGGTAGGCCCGGGCGTGGGGTGGGCGGCCGGGGGCTGCCGGCCGCTGGGCCCTGTCCGGGCGATCTTGTCGGGCCTGGGACGCTCCCCCAGAGCTTCTCCCCCAGGACTCCGTCCGGGGGGACCCCCAGGAGGTACCCCGGCTACGGCACCTCGCTGTGTTGTCGGAGTCGCCCAAGTGCGTCCGGTACGAGGGCGATCTCCTCCGGCCTCCGGCCGGGCGGTACCCCTACCGGCTTGCGATACGTCCCCTCGGCCCTGGTGGGCCTGGGGAGGCCCCATGCCTCGGCCCTGGTGGGCCTGGGGAGGCCCCATGCATCCGACGCCGCAGGCTGATCCTCGAAGATCGCCGGGACAGGTGGCCTAGGTGGTGCGCGGGAAGCGGGCCTGGAGGTCCCAGATCAGGGGGTTGCCGGCCAGGCCGTCGTGCATGTCCGTGAGGTCGGCGATGAGGTCGTGCAGGAAGTCGCGTGCTTCGCGGCGCAGTTCGCCGTGGTTGAAGGTCAGCGGCCGTTCGTCGCCCGGCATCCAGTCGGCCTCGACGTCCACCCAGCCGAAGCGCCGTTCGAAGAGCATGCGGTCGCTGGACTCGGTGAAGTCGAGCTCGGCGTACCGGGGCTTTGCGGCGCGGCTGCCGAGGGGGTCGCGGTCGAGCTGCTCGACGATGTCGCACAGGGCCCAGGCGAAGTCCAGGACGGGCACCCATCCCCAGGCTGTGGACACCTCGCGGTCCTCCTTGGTGTCCGCGAGGTACACGTCACCGCAGAAGAGGTCGTGCCGCAGGGCCTGGACGTCCGCGAGCCGGTAGTCGGTCTGCGGGGGGTCGGGGAAGCGGCGGGAGAGGGAGTAGCCGATGTCGAGCACGTAGGCGATGGTGTCACGCCTGGTGGCGTGTGCCGTATGGCCGGGTCAGCGGTGAGCGCGGGACCTGCGGAAACGTATCGCTTTCACGCGCGGGTGATGAATCCGGGTTTACGGCCGAGAGGGCGGCATACGCTGGCAGTGTCGCACTGCGCGAAGGAGGTCCGCCGTGGCAATGCCTGTTCCCGAGTACGGGACCGAGAACGACGAGTTCGAGTACAAGAACCCGGCCATGTCTGTGGAAGAGGCCTTCGACGTATTCAGTGCGGCTGCCCCGGATGGGTGGCGCGTGGAATTGATCGAAGGGGAGATCCACGTGACGCCTCCTGCCAATGGCGAACACGAAGAGATTGTTTCGGAGCTCAGTGGGCAGGTGCGTGACCACCGTAAGGATCTGGGTCGTTACACGGGGATCGGGCTCTTCGTCCCAGGAGCCTCGATGACGGGAAAGATCGTGCCGGACCTCGTGGTCGCACCGAAGGGCAGTTTCTGCGACCGGCAGGAGTACCACGATCCGTCGCCCGTGCTGCTGGTCGCAGAGGTGACGTCGGACTCGACCGCCGGCAATGACCGTGTCAAGAAGATCCGCGGTTACGCCCGAGCGGGAATCCCCGTGTACCTGCTCATCGACCGTGAGGCCGAGCAGGCTGTGCTGTGCACGGAGCCCGTGGGCGAGGACTACGAGCAGAAGGTGCCCTACGGCCTGTCCAAGATCATCCCGCTGCCCGAGCCGCTCGGCTTCGAGCTCGACACCGGCGAGTTCTGAGCCGGCCGGTCACAGCAGCAGCCGCTGCTCCTTCGCCACCGCCACCGCCCCCGCCCGTGTGTCCACGCCCAGCTTGGCGTAGATGCGGCCCAGGTGTGTCTTCACCGTCGCCTCGCTGATGAACAGGGCGCGCGCGATCTCCCTGTTGCCCAGGCCCTGGGCGAGCTGGCCGAGGATGTCGCGTTCGCGGTTCGTCAGGGTCGGGCCGGCCGCGCCCCGCATGCGGTCCATGACGCGGCCGGCGACCGGGGCCGACAGTGCGGTGCGCCCCTCGGCCGCCGCGCGGATCGCCGCGAAGAGCTCCTCGGGCCGCTCGGCCTTCAGCAGATAGCCCGTCGCGCCCGCCTCGATGGCGCGGGTGATGTCGGCGTCCGTGTCGTATGTGGTGAGCACCAGGACATGGACCTCGGGGGAGGCGATCCGGCGGGTGGCCTCGACCCCGTCGATGCCCGCCCCGAGCTGGAGGTCCATCAGTACGACGTCCGGCTTCCGTTTGGCGGCCATGGCGACGGCCTCCTCACCGCTGCCCGCCTCGCCCACGACCTCGATGTCGCTCTCGCTGCCAAGGAGGGCGAGCAGTCCGGCGCGTACGACCGCGTGGTCGTCGCAGAGCAGGATCCGTGTGCCGTGCAGGGCCGCCTTGCCGACCGTCATGGCATCTCCAGGGGGATGGCCGCCGAGAGCACCGTGCCCTCGCCCGGCGTCGACTCGATGGTCAGGGTGCCGCCGAGTTGGCGGGCTCTGGCCCGCATGGCGGGCAGGCCGTGGCCGCGTACGCCGCCGGGCGCCGCGCCGGCCTCGAAGCCCCGGCCGTCGTCCGCGATGTCGAGGACGACCTGGTCCTCGAGGTAGGTCAGGGTCACCGCGGTGGCGTTCGCGCCGGCGTGCTCGCGGACGTTCGCCAGTGCGCCCTGGGCGATGCGCAGGAGTGCCGACTGCACCCGCTCGGGCAGGGCGACCGGTGTGCCGTCGACCTGGAAGCCCGCGGACTCGCGCGCCGCGACCGTACGCAGCGCCTCTTCCAGGCTGCCGCCCTCGGCGAGGTCGGCGGGGGCCAGGTCGTGGACGAAGCGGCGGGCCTCGGCGAGGTTGTGCTCGGCGATCGACCGCGCGGTGCGGACATGGCGGCGGGCGGTCGCAGGTTCGCCGTCCCAGGTGCGCTCGGCGGCCTGAAGCAGCATCTGCTGGCTGGACAGGCCCTGTGCGAGGGTGTCGTGGATCTCCATGGCGAGACGCTGCCGTTCGGCGAGGGTGCCTTCGCGGCGTTCGGTGGCGGCCAGTTCGCGGCGGGTCGTGATCAGGTCGTCGATGAGTGCGCGCTGGTGGCCGGCGAGCCGTTCGGCGTGGACGAAGACGGCGGTGGCGATCGCCGCGACGGCAGGTGGGGCGATGACGAGGTTGGGGTCGAAGCCGCCGTGCGCGAGCTTGAGCTGCGCGGCGACCACGAACACGGTGAGCAGCGTGACCAGGGCGATCGCGGCGCGTATCGGCAGCGTCCGCAGCCCCGTGTAGAAGAGGGGCACCGCGCACCAGGCGAAGCTCGGCGCGAGAACGACCAGCACCATCCACACCGCGACGATGGTGAACAGCCACAGGCGCACGAGCAGGCGGGGTGTGGCACGCGGGCCGAACACCGGCCCGAGGACGTACAGAACGGCGAGCGCGGCGGACAGCCCGATGATCCACGGGGAGCGGATCTCCCAGGGGTGGCGCAGCAGATAGCGGGCGAGGGAGGCGCCGAGCAGCAGGAAGAAGGCGGCGTGCATGACCCGGGCCAGCCAGCGGGCGTCGGGGTCCTGCTCGTGCACGGTTGACTCCTTGCTCGTCGCCGGTCTCCGGACGCCGGTCGTCGGGCGCTTTCACCAGGGCTGTGACCTGGTCGTACGGATCCATCGTCGCCTGCGCGGACCGGGGCGGCATCAGCCGATCGGCTGACATGGCCGTCGTCCGTCGTGCGCGGGGACGGCAGCCGGTCCGCGGACCGTGGAAGGCCGGTGGCCGCCGGAGGATCGATGACAGAGCGAACGACCCCCTCGGCCTCAAGGAGCCACCCGTGAAGAAGATCCTGATCGGTGCCACCGCCACCGCAGCCGTCGTCGCCGCCGGTATGGCCGGCGCCGTCTCCGCCGGCGCGGCCGCCCCGGCCGCCGGGCCGGGGCCGGCCGTGACGGCCGATGTCCCGGACCGCGGTCTGCGGCAGTCCACGCACCTGACGATCGAGGCCGCGACCAGGGCCGCGCAGGCGACGCTGAAGGCCGCCGAGAAGGAGAACCAGCGCATTACCGTCGCCGTCGTCGACCGCAACGGCAACACGATCGTCACGCTGCGCGGCGACGGCGCCGGCCCGCAGTCGTACGAGTCGGCCGAGCGCAAGGCGTTCACCGCGGTGTCCTGGAACGCGCCCACCTCCGTGCTGGCCGGGCGTCTGGCCCAGGCCCCGAACCTGAAGGACATCCCGGGCACGCTGTTCCTCGCGGGCGGGGTCCCGGTCACGGTCAAGGGCGCCCCCGTCGCGGGCATCGGTGTGGCGGGCGCGCCCAGCGGTGACCTGGACGAGAAGTTCGCTCAGGCCGGAGTCGCCTCGCTCGGCAGGTGACCGTCGTCGGCCCGGTGAGCGGCGTGAGCCCCCGTACCGGTGCCGACCGGCGCTCGCCGGCCGTCCCGGCCTGCCTGGGGAGACCGGTGCGCGGCGTCCGGCCTAGGATCATGAAGTGCACTCCTGTCGTCCTGCCCGGACCGCCGTCCCGGCCGCCGCCGTCGCCCTGCTGCTCGTGACCGGCAGCGCGGGCTGTACCGGCGGCGGTGCCGGTGTGCAGGGCACACCGGGTGCCGCAGGTCTGCGTGACCCGTTGTTCCCCAAGCTCGGCAACGGCGGATACGACGTCCGGCACTACGGACTGACCCTCGGCTACGACCCCGCCACCGGCCGTCTCAAGGGCACCGCGGAGATCACCGCACGCGCCACCCAGGACCTGAGCGCCTTCCATCTCGATCTGCGCGGGATGACGGTCCACGGCGCGACGGTCGACGGGGCGGCGGCCGCGACCAACCGGGCCGGCGACGAACTCACCGTGCGTCCGCGTGACGACATCGAGAAGGGCGCCAAGTTCCGTACGGTCATCCGCTATTCGGGCACTCCGCGTCCGGTCACCAATCCGGACGAGTCCCAGGAGGGCTGGCTGGCGAGTGAGGGCGGGGCTCTGGCGGTCGGTGAGCCCACCGGGTCGTCCACGTGGTTCCCCGGCAACCACCACCCCTCCGACAAGGCGACGTACGACATCGCGGTGACCGTCCCCGCGGGCCTCAAGGCCGTCTCCAACGGCGAGTTGACCAGCGAGCGCACCCGTGGCGGGAAGACCACCTTCGTCTGGCGCTCGAAGCAGCCGATGGCGGGCTATCTCGCCACTCTCGCCGTCGGTGACTTCCGGGTGGCGTCCTCGCGTACCCCCGCCGGGTTGCCTGTGATCACCGCGGTCGACCCTGCGGTGGCCGAGGACAGTGCGGAGCTGCTGGGCAGGATTCCCGAGATCATGAAATGGGGGACCGGGAAGTTCGGCCCGTACCCGTTCTCGTCGACCGGCGCGATCGTGGTGCCGACGGACGAGGTCGCCTATGCCCTGGAGACCCAGTCCCGTCCCGTTTTCCCGCAGGAGCAGTTCGACGAGCCGACCCTCGTGCACGAGATCGCCCACCAGTGGTTCGGAAACTCGGTCTCGCCCGCGTCCTGGCAGGACATCTGGCTGAACGAGGGCTTCGCCACCTACGCCGAGTGGCTGTGGGCCGAGGAGGCCGACGGCACACCGGTGGAGGAAAGCTACGAGGAGGCGTTCGCCGACGACGAGAACTGGGCCTTCCCGCCCGCCGATCCGCCGGGCGCCGAGGACATCTTCGCAAGGCCCGTGTACATGCGCGGGGCGATGGTGCTGCACAAGGTGCGCGAGGCGGTCGGCGACGAGAGGTTCTTCTCCATCGTGAAGGGCTGGGCGGCGAAGCACCGCCACGGCAACGCCACCACCGACGACTTCACCGCGTATGTGGAGAAGGAGTCGGGCAAGGATCTGACGGAGCTGTGGGACGTGTGGCTGTACGGGGAGGAGAAGCCGGCGCGGCCCTGACCGGCAGGTGCGTCGGCCCGGTCATTTCGCCCAGGGCGGGGAGAACTCGATGTGCAGCTCGTCCCAGCCGCCTGCCTGCAGCTCCTCCCAGGTGAACAGGCCTCGGCAGACGTGGTAGTTGCAGCCGCCCGCGATGTAGAGCCCGCTCGCGGCGGCGGGCGGCCCCTCCTCGGTGACGGCGAACACCTGCCGGGCGGCTTCCCGCAGGGCTGGTGTGGTGCCGGTGAGGAACAGCGTCTCGGCGAATTCGTCCTGGCGCAGCCCGCTGCTGTCGGGGTCGCTCCACGGTGCGCGGCCGCTCGCGTGGCCGGCCTGCAGATCGGATTCGGGCACGCTCGCGGTGCGGGTCTCGCGCGGTGCGTTCCCTGCGGTCAGCCGCTCCCGCAGTTTCTTCCACCGGGTGGGCCGGAACTGCACGGCCCGGTGCGCCAGTACGAGGTCGAGCGGCTTCTCGTCCTCCCAGCCGACTCCGGGGGCGGTCGCGGTGGTGCGCATGGGCAGGTGGACCAGGGTGCGGGGGGAGCGCGCCGCGAGCAGGAACAGGGTTCCGATGCGGTGGCCGTCGGGCCGGTCGACGTACAGGTCGAGCGAGCGGCGGCTGCGGTAGAAGGCGCCGTTCTTCAGCGGCTTCGCCGGGGAGACGACCCGGAACTCCGTGCCGTCCATCCGTACCCGCTGGACGGTTATCTTCAGGCGCAGGCTGTCCCGGGTCAGGGGTGCCCTCGAGGCGGTCATCCTGGTGTCTCCTGCTTCTGGTTCGGTCCGCCGGAAGGCACACAGTAGGGCCCCGGCGTGTGCCGGGGCCCTGTGTTTTCGCTCGTGGATCCTGACGTCAGAGGTTGACGCCGAAGTCGCGGGCGATGCCTTCGAGGCCGGAGGCGTAACCCTGGCCGACGGCGCGGAACTTCCACTCCGCGCCGTTGCGGTACAGCTCGCCGAAGACCATGGCGGTCTCGACCGCGGCGTCCTCGCTCAGGTCGTAGCGGGCGAGCTCGGCGCCGCCGGCCTGGTTGACGATGCGGATGTAGGCGTTGCGCACCTGGCCGAAGTTCTGCGAGCGGGTGACGGCGTCGTAGATGGAGACCGGGAAGACGATCTTGTCGACGTCGGCGGGCAGGCCGGCGAGGTTGACGTTGATCTGCTCGTCGTCGCCGCCGCCCTCGCCGGTGCGGTTGTCACCGGTGTGCACGATGGTCTGGTCCGGCGTGGACTTGTTGTTGAAGAAGACGAAGTGAGCGTCGGACGCGACCTTGCCCCCGGCGTTCACGCCGATGGCGGAGGCGTCGAGGTCGAAGTCGGTGCCGGTGGTGGTACGGACGTCCCAGCCGAGGCCGACCGTGACGGCGGTCAGGCCCGGTGCCTCCTTGGTGAGCGAGACGTTGCCGCCCTTGGACAGGCTTACTGCCATTGGGAAGTCCCCTTCGTGATCGAGTGTGTCGGGCTTCGAGTCCTCCCGAAGCTACCGTCATCCGTCATAACGCAGGCAGGGGACTGCCAGGTTCCATAAGCGGGCGGAAAAGAGGATGACGGTCCGTCGAACCCGCGGGACCATGGACACATGTCCGGGCCCTACATCATCCGTGGCTCGGTCTCCCTGCCGGAGGCCGAGCTGATCTGGCGTTTCTCGCGGTCCTCGGGGCCCGGCGGCCAGCACGTCAACACCAGCGACTCGCAGGTGGAGCTGCGCTTCGATCTCGCGAGGACGCAGGCGCTGCCCCAGGTCTGGAAGGACCGCGCGCTGGAGCGGCTCGCGGGCCGGCTGGTGGGTGGGGTGGTCGCGGTCCGTGCGTCGGAGCACCGCAGTCAGTGGCGCAACCGCGAGACGGCGGCGGTACGGCTGGCGTCCTTGCTGGCGGAGGCGACGGCGCCGCCGCCGAGGCCGCGGCGGGCGACGAGGATTCCGCGGGGCATCAACGAGCGGCGGCTGCGCGAGAAGAAGCAGCGGGGCGACACGAAGCGGGGGCGGTCGGGGCGGGACTGGACCTGAGTCTCCCGGGGGCTCCTGCCCCGCACCCCGCGGTCCTGCGGCGGCCGCCGGTGCCGCAGCTGTCGCTGCCTCACCCCAGGTGCCGGTAGCGCCCCTTGTAGTACGTCAGCGGGCCGCCGTCGCCTCCCGTGAGGCCGACGTTGAGGACGCGGCCTGTGACCAGCGTGTGGTCGCCCGCCTCGATCCTGTTCTCCGTACGGCATTCCAGCGTCGCCAGTGCCCCGGTGATCAGCGGGGCGCCGCACACCTCGCCCCGTTCGTACGCGATGTCCGCGAAGAGCAGGCGGTCGCTGACGCGGCCCTTCATGGCGAAGCGGCCCGCGACCTGGCGCTGGGTGTCGGTGAGGAGCGAGACGCCCCACAGCGGGACGTCCGTGAGCAGGTCGTCCATGCGTGAGCCGTTGCGCAGGCTCACCAGGACCAGCGGCGGGTCCAGGGAGACCGACATGAACGCCGTCGCGGTCATGCCCACGTCCTCGCCGCGCGGTCCGTCGTCGGGGTCGTGCGCGGTCACCAGGACCACGCCCGCCGCCAGGCGGGACATGGCGGCGCGGAACTCCTCGTTGCTCACCCCCTCAGCATGGGGGATGGCGGAAGTGGCGGTATCAGGGGTCGTCTGCAACACACCAGGAACGCTAGATGCGGCCGCCGCCCGCCCGCATCGGGCCAGGGGACCAGGGCCGGTGCGGGCCGGTCCTAGGACCGGCCTCGTGGACCCGCTCGCGCGCGCATGGGTTCAAGAAAGCGACGGCCGTCCCGCGCTCCTGTGTCTGACTCTTCATCACCTGATGTGACTTGACTCACAGAGGCCATGAATTGTTGACCCTGTGTACCGGGTGGGCAGCTCGCTGTGATTCAGTGGCGGGGACAGACCAATCAGTACGCCGATGAGAACCCTGGAGTTTGCTGTCGAAGTCTCGGGGAGAGCGAGCGATGGAGACCGAGTCGGAGCCCTACGTCCGTCTTGCGACCCTGCGGCAGCTGCACCAGGTGGTCGCGGACCTCAACACGGCCCGTAGCCTGGCCGACACCCTGCAGACCGTCGCCGACGGAATCGTCGCCGGTCTGGGATACGAGCTGGCCTGTGTCAACCTCGTGCGCCCCGATGGTGATCTCGTCGTCGCCGCGTTCGCCGGCAGCGCCGCCGCCGAAGCCCTCATCACCGGCCGTGTCGGCTCCCGCCCGTCCTGGGAGCGCAGGCTGTCCATGGGCGAGGCATGGGGCGAGCTCCGCTTCATCCCGCACACCGAGGGCTGGGTCCTCATAGAGGACGACGTTCCGCAGTGGCACACCGAGGGCCCCGAGCCCCGCTTCGACGACGAGTGGCATCCCCACGACCGCCTCTACGCCCCGATGTACGCATCGGGCGGCGGCCGCGAGCTGCTCGGCGTGATCTCCGTCGACCGGCCGCGCAACGGACGCCGGCCCGGCCCGTGGGGCCAGGAGGCGCTGCAGATGTACGCCTCCCAGGCCGGGATCGCGATCAGCAACGCCCGGCTGCGCGCCAACATGCAGCGGGCCCTGGTCCGTCTGGAGCGCGAGCAGCAGGCTCTGCGCGCGAGTGAGGAATCCTTCCGTCAGGCGTTCGAGTACGCCCCCTCCGGCATGGCGATCGCCGAGATGGGCGGCGACCAGCACGGCCGGCTGCTGCGCACCAATGACGCGCTGTGCCGCCTGCTGGGGCGGCCCGCCTCCGCGATGCGGCGGTACTCCTTCGCCGACCTGGTCCACCCCGAGGACGTCGGCACGCTGCTGCGTACCTCGGCCGAGGGCGGCCGGGCCGAGATCAGACTGGGCCGCCGCGACGGCACGTATGTCTGGGTGTCGCTGCGCAACTCCGTGGTCGCCGACACCGCCGACGGCCCCCGTTTTCTGCTCACGCACGTCGAGGACATAGAGGACCGCAAACGCCATGAGCTGCAGCTCGCGCACCGCGCCTCGCACGACGCGCTGACCGGTCTGCCCAACAGCGCCGAGCTGCGCGCACGCCTCAGCTCCCGGCTGTGCGAGCGGCCGAACGCGGCGTACGCCGGTGACATCGAGGCGCTGGACGCCGCCTACGACAGGGACGGCGAGGGACTCTTCCGCGGAGACGGTTTCGGCTTCGACGCGGTCGGCACCCGCGCGTACGACCACCATGTGCACACCGTCGCACCGGACGGCGAGTACGACGACGGGGCCAAGGGCCTCGCGGTGCTCTTCTGCGACCTGGACGGCTTCAAGTCGATCAACGACCGCTTCGGGCACCAGACGGGCGACGCCGTCCTGGTCGAGGTCGCGCGCCGGCTCACCACCGGCGTACGGGACGGTGACACGGTCGCCCGGCTCGGCGGCGACGAGTTCGTGGTCCTCGCCGACGGGCTGGGCGCCGCGGACGCGGCGGACCTCGCCGTACGCCTGCGCAACGCGATCATCCTGCCCATCCGGGTGGGCGGCAGGGGCGTGCGCGTCGGCGCGAGCTTCGGAATCGGCTGGGCCAGTTGCGGGATGTCCGTGGAGGAAGTGTTGCAGTCCGCCGACCAGCGGATGTACATCGAGAAAAGGTCGCGTTCCAAGGTGCATCGCCGCGCCGGATGAGTCCTACGCCACCCGGTGGACCAGCATGCACCGGGTAGGCTCGGCCGCGTCAGCGTTGTGCTGACGAGATGGTGAGGAGTGACTGGGATGACGGCCGCGAACACCGGCGCGAGCACGCCCGAGGACGACGACCCGTTCGGCTACCTGTACGAGGACGGGCAGGCCGCGGGCGCGACCCCTCCTGGCCAGGGCCGCGGTTACGGCTACCCCGGTCCCGCCGCGCAGCCCGGCGTCCCCAGGACGTCGTACAACCAGGTCCGCACGGTCGGTGACCGCCGGCAGTACGGCCAGGTCCCGCCGCAGCAGGCGTACGGGCAGCCGGCCGCGCACTACGCGGCCCCCGAGACGTATCCCGGCGCCGCGGCCCAGACCCGCCAGGTCCCGATCCCGGCCCAGCAGGGCCACGGCGGCGGCCACGGTGGCGGCCGCAGTGGCGGACCCAACACCAAGGGCCTGCTGATCGGTGCGATCGCCGTGGTCGCGGTCGTCGTGATCGGCATCGCTGCCGCGCTGATCACCAGCGGCGACGAGAAGGACAAGGCCGGCGGCGCGCCGGGCGCGGGCGGCACCCCGACCGCTGCCGAGTCCGTGGAGACGACCCCGGAGACCAAGCCGGAGGAGTCCCCCGCCGAGCTCCCGAAGCAGGACGCGGCGACGCTGCGGCTGGGCCCGCCCGCGACGCTCGCGAAGGACGTCCCGGGCGCGGTGGGCGCGGGCGGCGCGTATGTCATGTTCAACGGTGTCGGCGGCTCGGCGAGCTGGTCGGTCGAGGTGCCCGAGGCCGGCGCCTACACGCTGTTCATCACGTACAGCGTGCCGGGCAAGGACGCCAAGACCTCGCTGACGGTCAACGGCGGTGAGCCGCGGTCGATCAACATGAAGAACTTCGCGAAGGCGGCGGAGGGCGACTGGGCCAAGGGCTGGACCAACACCTACGCCTACGTGAACCTCGACAAGGGCAAGAACGACCTCAAGATCTCCTGCGAGCAGGGCGATCAGTGCGAGGCGTACCTCGACCAGGTCTCGCTGAAGGCCGGCAACGTCAGGAACTGAGCACCCGCAGGAAACCCGCCACCGTCCCGGCCATCGCCTCGCGAGCCGGGACGAGGTATTTACGGGGGTCGACGGTCTTCGGGTCGGCCTCCAGGAAGGCGCGGACAGCGCCCGTGAACGCCGTGTTCAGGGCCGTGCCGACGTTGATCTTGACCATGCCGGAGGCGACGGCCGCGCGGATCTCCTCGTCGGGGACGCCGGAGGAGCCGTGCAGCACCAGCGGGACGGGTACGGCGTCGCGCAGGCGGGCGATCAGGCCGTGGTCCAGGGCGGCCGTGCGCTCGGTCATCGCGTGCGAGGAGCCGACGGCGACCGCGAGCGCGTCGACCCCGGTCGCGGCGACATACGCGGCGGCCTCCTCCGGGTCGGTCCGTACGCCCGGGGCGTGCGCGTCCAGCGGCGCCTCGCCCTCCTTCCCACCCACCTTGCCGAGCTCGGCCTCGATCCAGATGCCGCGCTCGTGACCCCAGCTGACCGCCTTTGCCGTGGCCGCGACGTTCTCGGCGTACGGCAGCTTGGACGCGTCGAACATCACCGAGCTGAAGCCCGCCTCGTGGGCGGCGTACAGCAGGTCCACGGAGACCACATGGTCGAGGTGGAGGGCGAGCGGCGCGAAGGAGGAGCGGGCGACGGCGGCGGCAGCGGCGGCGACGGCCTCCACCCGGCCGCCGTGGAATGTCACCGCGTTCTCGGAGACCTGCAGGATCGCGGGAGCGGCCACCTGCTCGGCCCCGGCGGCGATCGCCTCGGCGTGCTCGAGGGTGATGACGTTGAACGCGGCGATGCCGTGGCCGCGGGCCGCGGCGGAGGAGACGAGTTCACCGGTGGTGACCAGGGGCATGACGGGTTCTCACTTCCCGGGCCCGTGCGGGCCCGTCCGTACGGAGCCGGGTGGCCGCGCCCGGCGTCTCGCTCGTGCCGGATGTGCGCGGGTGAGGCAAGGATCGGCTGTCGGCCCGCCCGGGGCACGAACGCCGGCCCCTCGGCTCATGCCGCGGCCGCGCGTTCGGTCACCGCGATCCGCGGCAGCAGTTCGGCGTAGGCCGCCGCGTCGAACTCGCCCGCTGCCGGAGCCAGTACGGTCGCCGCCGACAGTGCCACCGCGCGGGACAGCCTTTCGGGCCACGGCAGTTGTTCCACCAGGCCCGACAACAGGCCCGCCACCGCCGAGTCGCCCGCGCCGGTCGGGTTGCCCTTGACCGGGGACGGCGGACTCGCCTGCCAGACGGTCGTCGGGGTGGCCACGAGCAG
This sequence comes from Streptomyces sp. NBC_00390, assembly GCF_036057275.1. Lineage (NCBI taxonomy): Bacteria > Bacillati > Actinomycetota > Actinomycetes > Kitasatosporales > Streptomycetaceae > Streptomyces > Streptomyces sp. NBC_00390. The sequence goes on from NZ_CP107945.1 coordinate 4,551,614, forward strand.
GCCTTCGGGGCCGAGGGAGGCGACCACGGTGTGGGCGCCGCGGCGGCGGGCGTCGCGGGCCGCGCGCAGGGGTTCGCGGGCGCCGGTGAGCTGGGCCAGTTCGTCGGCGTTGGGCTTGAGCAGGTCGGGCCGGGCCGCGATACCGCGGCGCAGCGGTTCGCCGCTGGTGTCGAGCAGCACCGGGACCCCCGCAGTGCGGGCGCGGCGCACCAGTGCGGCGTATGCGCCGACATGGATGCCCGGAGGCAGGCTGCCGCACAGCGCGACCGCCTCGGCCTCGCGCAGGAGCATGTCGTACGAGGAGAGGAACGCGGCCCACTCCTCGGGGGTGACGGTGGGTCCGGCCTCGTTCAGCTGTGTGGTGTCGCCGGTGGCGGCGTCCACGACGGCGAGCGTCCGGCGCGTGTTCCCGGCGATGGGCACGAGCGCGTCGTGCGGCCCGAGGGGCGCCAGCATCTCGCGCAGTACGGCCCCGTTGCGGCCGCCGGCGAACCCGGTGACGACCGCCTCGTGGCCGAGTGCGGCGAGCACCCGGGCGACGTTCAGCCCTTTGCCGCCGGGGCGTTCGCCGATCTCGCCGACACGGTGGGCGGTGTGCGGGGTGAGCGCGGCCACCTTGTACGTGATGTCGAGTGCGGTGTTGAGCGTGACCGTAAGGATCACCCGCTGACACCCCCATGGAACGTTTGCCGTGCTCGTACGGGGCCTGATCATGCCAAACGGAAGGCGGTTGGCCCAGACCCCCTGGCCGGCCAAGTGGAGCGGGGGCCGGTCCCGGGGTCAGGGCCGGCCCCGTGACAGCAACCGTCAACGGCCCCTGCCCGGGCTCACCACGGCCCCGTGGTCCACCCGGTGGAAACCACGACGGGACAGCAACCGTCAACGGCCCCTGCCCGGGCTCACCACGGCCCCGTGGTCCACCCGGTGGAAACCACGACGGGACAGCAACCGTCAACGGCCCCTGCCCGGGCTCACCACGGCCCCGTCGTCCACCCGGTGGAAACCACGACGGGACAGCAACCGTCAACGGCCCCTGCCCGGGCTCACCACGGCCCCGTCGTCCACCCGGTGGAAACCACGACGGGACAGCAACCGTCAACGGCCCCTGCCCGGGCTCACCACGGCCCCGTCGTCCACCCGGTGGAAACCACGACGGGACAGCAACCGTCAACGGCCCCTGCCCAGGCTCACCACGGCCCCGTCAGTGTGGAGCCAGTGACCCCTGCGCATCACGCCCTTCAGAGTGAACTCCGCGTCGAGGACCACCAGGTCCGCGTCCTTGCCCGGCTCCAGCGACCCCACCCTGTCGTACATGCCCAGGAGCCTTGCCGGGTTGGCCGAGATGGCGCGGACGACGTCCTCGACCGGGAGGCGGTCGACGGTGACCGCGCGCTTGAAGGCGGTGTCGAGGGTGAGCGTGGACCCTGCGATCGAGCCGCCCTCCACCAGGCGCGCGACCCCGTCCCTGACCTCGACCTCGAGCGGGCCGAGTTCGTAGCGGCCGTCGCCGAAGCCCGCCGCGTCCATCGCGTCGGTGATGAACGCGACCCGGCCGGCGCCCGCGCGGTGGAAGGCGAGTTCGAGCGCGGCGGGGTGCAGATGGGTGCCGTCGTTGATCAGCTCGACGGTGATCCGCTCGTCCTCCAGCAGTGCCGCGATGGGGCCGGGCGCGCGGTGCCCGAGGGCGGGCATGGCGTTGAAGAGATGGGTCGCGACGGTCGCGCCCGCGTCGATGGCCTCGACGGTCTGCTCGTACGTCGCGTCCGTGTGCCCGATCGCGGCGATCACGCCGTGCTCGGCGAGCAGCCGTACGGAGTCGATGCCGCCGGGCAGTTCGGTGGCGAGCGTGACCATCCTGGCCGTACCGCGGGCCGCGTCGATGAGCTTGCGCACATCGGCCGGGTCGGGGTCACGCAGCAGTTCCTCGCTGTGCGCGCCCTTGCGGCAGGGGGAGATGAACGGGCCCTCGAAGTGGATGCCGGCCAGATCACCCTGCTCGACGAGTTCGGACAGGAAGCCGGCCCGGTGGGCCAGGAAGTCCATGTCGCCGGTGACGGTGGAGGCGACGAGGGTCGTGGTGCCGTGCTCGCGGTGGGTGCGGACGCCCCTCAACACGTCTTCGGCGGTGCCGGAGGTGAAGGAGGCGCCGCCGCCGCCGTGGTTGTGGAGGTCGACGAAGCCGGGCACGACCCAGTGCCCGGACAGGTCGAGGACGGGGGCGTCGGCCGGTGCGGATCCGGCGATCCTCGTGCCTTCGACGACGACCCGTCCGTTCTCGACGGTCCCGGTCGGCAGGACCACCCGGGCGCCGGCGAGAACGGTGACTGTGGCGCGAGCGGCCATCAGGCGGATACCTCCGTGGCGAGTAGATCCCAGGCGAGCAGCCCTGCGCCCAGGCATCCGGCGGTGTCCCCGAGGGCCGCCGGGACGATGGCGGGCAGCTTCTGGAACGTCACACGTTCCTCGACCGCGGCCCGCAGGGGTGTGAACAAGGTTTCCCCTGCTTCGGCGAGACCGCCACCGATGATCAGAGTGCGGGGGTCCAGCAGGGTGAGCGCGGTGACCAGCCCGTCGGCGAGCGCGTCGACCGCGTCCCGCCAGACCCGTACGGCCCGCGCGTCCCCGGACGCGACGGCCTTCGCGCAGTCGGCGGCGTCTGCTTCCGCGTCCCCGGACGCGGTGGCCCAGGCGCGGGTGACCGCGGCGGCCGAGGCGACGGTCTCCAGACAGCCGTGCTGGCCGCAGCCGCAGGCGGGGCCGCCGGGCCGGACGACGATGTGGCCGATCTCGCCCGCGCAGCCGTGCGCGCCGGCCTCGATGGCGCCCGCGATGCCGATGGCGCCGGCGATCCCGGTGCCGAGCGGTACGAACAGGAAGCGGTCGGTGCCCTTGCCGGCCCCGATACGGCCCTCGGCGAGCCCGCCGGTGCGTACGTCGTGTCCCAGCGCCACGGGTACTCCGCCGAGCCGCTCCGCGAGCAGGGCGCGCAGCGGTACGTCGCGCCAGCCGAGGTTCGCCGCGTAGACGGCGATGCCGTCCTCGGCGTCGACGATGCCGGGGACGGCGACTCCGGCGGCCTCCGCGGCGGCACCGAGGTGGGTGGTGCCGTAGGCGCGCAGATCGGTGGCGAATCCGAGGATGGACTCCACGACGGCGTCCGCGCCGCGGTCGCGCCCGGTGGCGCGCCGTGCCTCGTGCAGCAGTGTCCCGTCCGCCCCGACGAGGGCGGCCTTCATCCCGGTGCCGCCCACATCGAGGGCGATGACGTGTCTCACGAGGACAGTCTCGCGCGCCGGACCAGAAAAGGTCTAGTCCACTGCCCGAGATTGTTGCCATGTCATACAAACGGCATACGAGCAGGAGGCCGTCCACATGGCCCGCCTCGGGACGGGCCTGCGGCCTGGCCGTATGCGCTGAGGTGCCCTCCCTCAGGAGGCCGAAAGGATCACGCTGCGCGTCAGGTTGCGCGGGCGGTCCGGGTCGTGGCCCTTCGACTCCGCCAGCGTCACCGCGAGACGCTGCGCGCGGATCAGGTCCGCCAGCGGGTCCGCCTCCTGGCGGGCCACCAGGGTGCCGCCGGTCCGGGCGACATCACCGGCCAGCCCCTCCGGGAGCGCGCCGAAGACCCATGCGACACGGTTCGGGCCGGTGATCGAGATCGGGCCGTGGCGGTACTCCATCGCGGGGTACGACTCCGTCCATGCGCCCGCCGCCTCGCGCAGTTTCAGGCCCGCCTCCAGCGCCAGCCCGTATGTCCAGCCGCGGCCCAGGAAGGTCCACTGCTCGGCCGCCACGACCGCTTCCGGGAGCGGCTCCGTGATCGCCAGCTCGGCGTCGACCGCGGCGTCGGCCAGCGGCTTGACACCCGGCAGCTCGCCGAGGCCGGCCCGCAGGAACGCCAGCGCCGTGGTGGCGAACCTGGTCTGGACGACCGACTCCTCGTCCGCCCAGTCCAGCACTGCGACCGCGTCCGCCGCGTCCCTCACCGGCGTCCTCGGGCCGGCCGTCAGCGCGAGTGTGGGCACCGTGCCCCGCAGCTTCGCCAGCAGGTCCAGGACCTCGGTCGTCGTACCGGACCGGGTGATCGCGACCACCCGGTCGTAGGCGCGGCCCGCCGGGAACTCGGAGGAGGCGAACGCGTCGGTCTCGCCGAGTCCGCCCGCCTCGCGCAGTGCTGCATATGCAATTGCCATGTGCCAAGACGTCCCGCAGCCGATGACGGCGACACGCTCACCCGGCCGCGGCAGACCCTCGAAGGCTGCGGCCGCCTCGGCCGCTCGGCGCCAGCAGGCGGGCTGGGTGGCTATCTCGGCTGCAGTACGGGACATGCGGGACGGCTCCTTGCAACGTGCGGTGACGGCGTCATGTGCCTCGGCAGCGGCCTACCCACTCCGTGCCCGGACGTGCGGGTGTTGCGAAAGTGATACCAGCAGTGGTGTAGACCTCATGGCCCCGATGGGGGAATCATCGCTCATCTCACAGCGCGTCACGGGGGGCGACTGGAGTGTAAGGGCATCCGGACATCCGGGCATCCGGACAACGACAGAGGGTGGGGAAGAGCTGTGCACCGGCGCTTCTTGGGTCTTGCCGCGGCCGCCGCGGCACTTGCGATGACGGTCTCGCTCACGGGCTGCGGCGGCGGCTCCGAGGGCGGCCCCGGTGACGTCACCCTCAAACTGGTGGCCGCGGACTACGACGTGGCGGGCGGCGGGAGCAGCAAGAACTACTGGGCCGATCTGACGGCCGCGTTCACCGCGCAGAACCCCGGCATCACGGTCGAGGTCCAGGTCGAGTCCTGGAACGACGTCGACCGCAAGGTCGCCGAGATGGTCAAGGCGGGGCACGCCCCCGACATCGCCCAGATCGGCGCCTACGCCGACTACGCCGCGGCCGACAAGCTCTACTCCGCCGACCAGCTGCTCACCATCCCCGTGCAGTCCAACTTCCTCGGCCCGCTGGTGGACGCCGGCGAGCACAAGCGTGTCCAGTACGGGCTGCCGTTCGTCGCCTCCACCCGCCTGCTCTTCTACAACAAGGAGCTCTTCGCCGAGGCCGGGATCGAGGAGGGCCCCAGGACTTGGGACGACCTCCGCGCCGACGCGCAGAAGCTCAAGCAGAGCACGGAGGTGAAGTACCCCTTCGCGCTGCCGCTCGGGCCGGAGGAGGCCCAGGCCGAGAGCATGATGTGGCTGCTCAGTGGTGGCAGTGACGGTTACACGGACGCCGCGGGCAACTACACGATCGACTCGCAGCAGAACATCGAGACGTTCGATTGGCTGAAGACCAACCTGGTCGGCGGGAAGCTGACGGGGCCGGTGCCGCCCGCGAAGCTCAACCGCAAGGACGCGTTCGCGGCGTTCACGCGGGGCGAGGTCGGCATGCTCAACGGCCACCCGTCCCTGATGCAGGCCGCGGCGAAGGAGGGCATCGACGTCGGCATGGTTCCCCTGCCCGGCCGCACCGGCAAGGCGAAGGCGACGATGGGCGTGGCCGACTGGATCATGGGCTTCAAGCAGAACGGCCACAAGGCCGAGATCGGCAAGTTCCTCGACTTCCTCTTCAGCGACAAGAACGTCCTCGACTTCGCGGGTCAGAACGGCCTGCTGCCGGTGACGGTCTCCGCCTCCGAGGCGATGGAGCGTGACCCCGAGCACAAGGATCTCCGTACGTTCCTCCAGGAACTGCCGGCCTCGATGCTGCCGCCGGTCGGCAAGACGTCGTGGGCCGCGGTCAGCGAGAGCATCAAGAAGAACGTCGGCGAGGCGGTCGAGCCCGGCGGCAGCCCGGCGGCGGTCCTGGGCCGTATAAGCCTCGAGGCGAAGGAAGCAGAACTGGCGGAGTAGTCACCCGCGGGGCATTGCGGAAGGGGCGGCGCCCACTCGTCGGTGGGCGTCGATAGGTTGGATCGTATGACCGACGACCAGGCGCTTTCGGAGCGTGAGCGGGCCGTTCTCGCCATGGAGCAGCGCTCCTGGAGCGGGCCAGGGGCCAAGGAGCGGGCGATAAGGGAGCAGCTCGGCATCTCCCCGGTGCGCTACTACCAGCTCCTCAACGCGCTCCTCGACGACGAGCGCGCGCTGGCGCACGACCCCGTTACCGTCAACCGGCTGCGCCGTGTGAGGGACGCCAGGAGAAGTCGCCGATAGGGTCGGTACATGGGCTCCCCGTACGCGCACCCCCTGCCGACGCCGTCCACTCCCGCGGGCCGTGACGGTCTGGCGGCTCTCCTCGCCCGGCCCTCAGGGGCCGTCGTCGCCCTCGACTTCGACGGCACCCTCGCCGAGATCGTGCCCGACCCCGAACAGGCCCGCGCCCACCCCGGCGCCGCCCCCGCGATCGCCGCGCTCGCGCCGCGGGTCGCCTCCGTCGCCGTGATCACCGGCAGACCCGCCGGTGTCGCGGTGCGCTACGGCGGCTTCGCCGGTGTGCCGGGCCTGGACCACCTCGTCGTCCTCGGCCACTACGGCGCCGAGCGCTGGGACGCGGTCAGCGGCACCGTCCAGGCCCCCGCCCCGCACCCGGGTGTCGCAGCCGCCCGCGCCGAACTGCCGGGTGTCCTCGACGGGGCCGGGGTCTGGGAGGGCACCTGGGTCGAGGAGAAGGGCCGTGCCGTCGCGGTCCACACGCGCCGCGCCACCGACCCCCAGGCCGCCTTCGACGCCCTGCGCGAACCGCTCGCGGCGCTCGCTGCCCGCCACGGCCTGATCCTGGAGCCGGGCCGCATGGTCCTGGAGCTGCGCCCGCCCGGCATGGACAAGGGCAAGGCCCTGTCGGACTACGTACGCGAGGTGAACGCCGAGTCCGTGCTGTACGCGGGCGACGACCTGGGTGACCTCCCTGCGTTCGGCGCGGTCGAGAAGCTCCGCTCGGACGGTGTGCCGGGGCTGCTGGTCTGCAGCGGCAGCAACGAGGTGACGGAGCTCGCGGACCGCGCGGACCTGCTGGTGCCGGGGCCGGCGGCGGTGGTGGAGTTCCTGGCGAATCTTGCGCAGCACCTGCCAGGTCCGCAGGTGTGAGGGCCGTGGGGGAGGGCGGGTTCTCCCCCACCCCGCCCTCTCCCACGGCCTGGCGGCCGTGGCAGGTACCCCAATCCCGAACCATGGGCTTCGCCCCTGACCCCGGAACGCCCTTCAGGCGTTCGGGGATCCTCCCCGCCGGGCATCTCCAGCCCGGCCGGCGATCGAGGACACGGCCGGAGGCCGTACCCGGGGGTCCGTGGCTGCCCCCGGTTACGGGAAGGCGCGGGTGAGGGAAAGCCCCCGCAGGGGGCCGGGCCTGCGTCGCCGCGCCGGTCCGCGCAGACCCGGAACCGGCGCAACGCCGGAACCAGCGCGGCCTCGGAGCCGGTACACCCGGAACCGGCGCGGCCTCGGAGCCGGTACACCCGGAACCGGCGCGGCCTCGGAGCCGGTACACCCGGAACCGGTGCGGCCTCGGAGCCCGCGCGGCCCCGGAACCGGCGCGCCTACGCGTCCTTGGCGCGCAGGGCCTCCAACTGGTCGAGGAACCACTGCTTCGGTGGCAGCGCCGTCGCCGCCGCCGCCAGGCGCTTGGTGCGTTCGGCCCGCTCCGCCTCCGGCATGCTCAGCGCCTCGTGCAGCGCGGCCGCAGTGCCGCTCACGTCGTACGGGTTGACCGAGAGCGCGTCGTCGCCGAGCTCCGCGTGCGCGCCCGCCTCCCGTGACAGCACCAGCGCGCAGCCGTGGTCGGACACGACGGGGACCTCCTTGGCGACCAGGTTCATCCCGTCCCTGATGGGGTTGACCAGTGCCACGTCCGCCATCCGGTACGCGGCCAGCGAGCGCGCGAAGTCGTCCTTGACGTGCACGACGACCGGAGTCCAGCCGTCCGTCCCGTACCGCGCGTTGATCTCGTCCGCGACCCGGGAGACCTCCGCCGTGTACTCCCGGTAGACCGCGAGATCCTGGCGCGAGGGGTAGGCGAGCGCGATGTGCACGACCCGCTCCCGCCACTCGGGGTGTTCCTCCAGCAGCTCCCGGTAGGCCAGGAGCCCCCGCACGATGTTCTTGGACAGCTCGGTCCGGTCGACCCGGACGATCGTCCTGCGGCCCTCGCCGATCTGCTCCCGCAGTTGTTCCATGCGCTCCGCCACATCGGGCCGGTGCGCGCGCTCACGCAGGAAGTCCGCGTCGGCGCCGAGTCCGTGCACACCTGTCCGCGTGGTGCCGGTGCCGCCGACCACCTGCTCGCAGCAGCCGGCGAAGGCGTCCGCCCACCGCCGGGTCAGGAACGCCAGCCGGTCCGCGCCCAGCATCCCGCGCAGCAGCTGTTCCGCGATGTCGTCCGGCAGCAGCCTGAAGTACTCCGCCGGCGCCCATGGTGTGTGCGAGAAGTGCCCGATCCGCAGGTCGGGGCGGAGTTCGCGGAGCATGCCGGGCACCAGGGCCAGGTGGTAGTCCTGCACCAGCACGGCCGCGCCGTCGGCGGCCCGCTGCGCCAGCGCCTCGGCGAACGCCTTGTTGTACGCCTCGTACGCAGCCCACTGCCGCCGGAACTCCTTGTCGAAGACCGGCTCCAGCGGGGTCTGGTACAGCATGTGGTGCACGAACCACAGCACCGAATTCGCGATGCCGTTGTACGCGTCGGAGTGGACGGCCGCGTCGATGTCGAGCATCAGTACACCCGGCTCGCCGACCCCGCGCCGGACCGCCTCGCGGTCGCCGTCGCTCAGGGCCGCGCACACCCACAGGGACTGTGCGCCGGATCCGATGGCCGACAGGCCGGAGACCAGGCCGCCGCCCCCGCGGCGGGCGTCGAGCTCTCCGTCCTCGTTCACCGTGTACGAGACCGGGCCGCGGTTGGAAGCGACCAGGATCTGGGCAGCGTGTTCACGCTCGGAGACCATGTGGCGAACCTAGCCCGTCCCGGGAAGCCTCAAACGTGCGTACGGTCTCACCGCGCCGGATCCGGTCTCAGTCCTTGTCGCGGCGCCGCGATGCCGCCACCGCGACGACTCCCGCCGCCGTCAGACTCAGCGCCACCCCGCCCAGCAGCCACAGCTGCTCGTTCCTGGATCCGGTGTCGGCCATCTCGCCGGGCTGGATCTGCACCGGCCGGAGCGAGGGTTCCGTCCCCGGCGACCCGTCCGCCCCCGTGGCGGCCGCGGGGCCGGGCGATCCGAGCAGTGCCGCGGCGGTGACCGCCAGGGCCCCGAGGATCCGGGGCAGCCGGCCATGGTTCCTGTCATCTTTCGCACCCATGTGTACGAAAGGTAGAGAAGATGTCCGCGTGATCCGGTTTATGCCGCGCGACGCGCCGCATACTCACCGATCTCACGCATCGGCGGCCGCTCCTCCGTGTCCACGGAGTACGTCCGCGGCTCGAACCCCGTCTCGCCCCGCTCGAACTGCGTCAGCGACGGCCGCACCAAGTGTCCGCGGGAAAGTCGCAGTTGGGCGGTACGGTAGATCGCCGCCGCCATCCGGCCCAGCGCCTGCCCGTCCTGGTGGCGGTGCTTGCGCGAACCGACGTCCACCTGCGCGAGCGCGTCCAGGCCCACCGTGTGCAGCGCGTCCACCAGCAGTCCCAGCTCCACCCCGTACCCGACCGGGAACGGCAGCCGCTCCAGCAGCGAGCGCCGTGCCGCGTACTCGCCGCCCAGCGGCTGGACGAAGCCGGCCAGCTGCGGCCAGTGCAGATTCAGCAACGGCCGGGCCACCAGTTCGGTCACCCGCCCGCCCTGGCCCGGCTGGCCGCCGAGCGGCCGGTCGTACATCGCCTTGACGAACTGCACCTCGCCTTCGGTCAGCAGGGGCCCGACGATCCCGGAGACGAACTCCGCGGAGAAGTCGCGCAGATCCGCGTCGACGAAGCAGACGATGTCACCGCTGGTCACCATCAGTGACCGCCACAGCACCTCGCCCTTGCCCGGCACGGCCGGTATGCGCGGCAGGATCGTGTCCCGGTGGACCACCCGTGCCCCGGCCGCCGCGGCCACTTCACCCGTACGGTCGCTCGAGCCCGAGTCGATGACCACCAGCTCGTCGACCAGCGGCACGCTCTCCATCAGCTCGCGCCGGATCACGGTGACGATGTCCCCGACCGTCGTCTCCTCGTCCAGCGCGGGAAGCACCACGCTGACCGACGTCCCGCGCCTGGCCTTGGCCGCCAGCAGCTGTTTCATCGTCCGGTCGGCGGCTGCCCAGGAACGCCTGCTCAGCCAGCGCTCCACCTCATCGAGCACGTGCGCGTCTCCTTGACTTCCGGTCGAGAGATCCATCTCGAGGTTCGGACGACTATCTCAACCGTCCAGGGCTTCGGTTACAGTCTTGAACAACGCCGATGACCGTCGCATGCCGGGGGTCGTCGCGCTGACAAGTGAATACCGCTCATCCAGAGGGGCAGAGGGAACGGCCCGTTGAAGCCCCGGCAACCCTCCCGCCGACCGCGAGGTCACGGTGGGGAAGGTGCCAATTCCGTCTCGTGGCGAGATGCGTCACGAGGAAGATGAGGAGAAAGGGCCTCGCCACCATGGCTGTGCAGACCGTTGCAAGCAGCACCACCACCCCTGTGGACCTCGGACCGGCCGCCGCGCTCTCGTGCCGCGAGTGCGGGGAGCGTTTCGAACTCGGCCCCATCTTCGCCTGCGCCTCGTGTTTCGGGCCGCTCGAAGTCGCGTACGACCTGCCGAGCGGCGACCCCGAGGCCCTTCGCAAGCGGATCGAAGCGGGCCCGGACAACATCTGGCGCTACGCCCCGCTGCTGCCCGTCCCCGCCGACGTGACCGGCAAGCCGAGCCTGAACCCCGGTTTCACCCAGCTGGTCAAGGCCGACAACCTCGCCCGTGAACTGGGCGTCACCGGCGGCCTGTACGTCAAGGACGACTCCGGCAACCCGACACACTCCTTCAAGGACCGTGTCGTCGCGATCGCCGTCGAGGCGGCCCGCGCCTTCGGTTTCACCACCCTGTCCTGCTCCTCCACCGGCAACCTCGCCGGCGCCGTCGGCGCCGCCGCGGCCCGGGCCGGCTTCCGCTCCTGCGTGTTCATCCCGCACGACCTGGAGCAGGGCAAGGTCGTCATGGCCGCCGTGTACGGCGGTGAACTGGTCGGCATCGAGGGCAACTACGACGACGTCAACCGCTTCTGCTCCGAGCTCATCGGCGACCCGCTCGGCGAGGGCTGGGGCTTCGTCAACGTCAACCTCCGCCCGTACTACGGCGAGGGCTCCAAGACGCTCGCGTACGAGATCTGCGAGCAGCTCGGCTGGCAGCTGCCCGACCAGATCGTGATCCCGATCGCCTCCGGCTCGCAGCTCACCAAGATCGACAAGGGTCTGCAGGAGCTGATCAAGCTCGGTCTCGTCGAGGACAAGCCGTACAAGATCTTCGGTGCCCAGGCCGAGGGCTGTTCGCCGGTGTCCACCGCCTTCAAGGCCGGCCACGACGTCGTACGCCCGCAGAAGCCGAACACCATCGCCAAGTCGCTCGCGATCGGCAACCCGGCCGACGGCCCGTATGTGCTGGACATCGCCCGCCGCACCGGCGGCGCGGTGGAGGATGTCGACGACGAGCAGGTCGTCGACGCGATCAAGCTGCTGGCGCGGACCGAGGGAATCTTCGCCGAGACGGCGGGAGGCGTGACCGTGGGCGTGACCAGGAAGCTGATCGAGCAGGGCCTGCTCGACCCGGCGCTCACCACCGTCGTGCTCAACACCGGCGACGGTCTCAAGACGCTGGACGCGGTCGCCCCGACCACCGGTCCGACCGCGACGATCCGCCCGAGTCTGGACGCGTTCCGCGACGCCGGCCTGGCCGGCTGAACCACCGAGAGAGGCAGCACACCATGAGCGTCAACGTCCGCATCCCCACCATCCTCCGCACGTACACGGGCGGCAAGGCCGAGGTCCCGGCCGAGGGCGCGACCCTCTCCGAGGTCATCGCGGACCTGGAGAAGAACCACGTGGGCATCGCCGCCCGGGTCCTGGACGACCAGGGCAAGCTGCGCCGCTTCGTCAATGTGTACGTGAACGACGACGACGTGCGCTTCGAGCAGGGGCTGGAGACGGCGACGCCGGACGGCGCGGGAGTTTCCATCATCCCCGCGGTCGCCGGTGGCTGACGCGACCTGGAATTACCCAGAGTAATGAGAATTGCCCCTTCCGGTGGAGAACCGGAGGGGGTAATTCTGCATGGTTGAGCGCGATAGAGTTGGGGAAGCGGCCTCCGCCACTCGCTTCCCCTGTGTATGAGAATGCGCCGGGAGGCGACAAGAAGTGGCCAAAGTGTGCGATCGAAATGCGCCTTTGGGGATACTTTGTGGAGCCCGACTTGCCCCGGAATTCACGGAATTTGCACATTCCATCCCTTTGCTACTGCGCAGAATTCTCGTCCGACTGACCTGTTGCAGACGGCAGTTGGACAGATACATTCAGCCGCGGTCGACGCGTTCCGGCGCACGCCCCTCCTGTCGGGGCGGTAGGTCTGACCCGGGTCCGCGAAGTGCGGTCCTGCGCAAGGGCCAGTAATAGGGGAGTTAGGCATGGCTCAGGGCACCGTCAAGTGGTTCAACGCGGAGAAGGGCTACGGCTTCATCGCGGTCGACGGTGGTGCGGATGTTTTCGTCCACTACAGCGCGATCCAGATGGATGGGTACCGCACCCTTGAAGAGGGTCAGCGAGTTGAGTTCGAGATCTCGCAGGGCCAGAAGGGTCCGCAGGCGGACATGGTCAAGCTGGCCGTCTGATCCGGTCGCGATCGGCCACCGACGTTCTCACTCCGAGGGGTCCGCATCCCATCCAGGGATGCGGACCCCTCGTCGTGCGTTCACGCACGGTTCGTCCGCCCTCCGCCTTCGCCGCTCTCCGCCTGCGGATCCCCGAGAGCCGCTTGCACTCTCCTATGCCGAGTGCTAATCATTGGCGTTAGCACTCTGCAGGTGAGAGTGACAGAACTTGGATCGGGTCGGTGAGGCCCGCGGGCCGGGTGGGGCAAGGAACCACACGGCTTGCAGGCCGTCCGTCGCGGGCACCAGCACGGTCCGGAGCAATCCACCCCAGTCCGGGAGGACCACTTCACATGGCCAAGATCATCGCGTTCGACGAGGAGGCACGGCGCGGTCTCGAGCGCGGGATGAACCAGCTCGCCGACGCCGTCAAGGTCACCCTTGGCCCCAAGGGCCGGAACGTCGTCCTCGAGAAGAAGTGGGGCGCCCCCACGATCACCAACGATGGTGTTTCCATCGCCAAGGAGATCGAGCTCGAGGACCCGTACGAGAAGATCGGCGCCGAGCTGGTCAAGGAAGTCGCCAAGAAGACGGACGACGTCGCCGGCGACGGTACGACCACCGCGACCGTTCTCGCGCAGGCGCTCGTCCGTGAGGGCCTGCGCAACGTGGCCGCCGGCGCCAACCCGATGGCCCTCAAGCGCGGTATCGAGAAGGCCGTTGAGGCCGTCTCCGGTGCCCTGCTCGAGCAGGCCAAGGACGTGGAGACCAAGGAGCAGATCGCTTCCACCGCCTCCATCTCCGCCGCCGACACCCAGATCGGCGAACTCATCGCCGAGGCCATGGACAAGGTCGGCAAGGAAGGCGTCATCACCGTCGAGGAGTCCCAGACCTTCGGTCTGGAGCTGGAGCTCACCGAGGGTATGCGCTTCGACAAGGGCTACATCTCGGCGTACTTCGCCACCGACATGGAGCGTATGGAGGCGTCCCTGGACGACCCGTACATCCTGATCGTCAACTCCAAGATCTCCTCGGTGAAGGACCTGCTCCCGCTGCTGGAGAAGGTCATGCAGTCGGGCAAGCCGCTGCTGATCATCGCCGAGGACGTCGAGGGCGAGGCACTGTCGACCCTGGTCGTCAACAAGATCCGTGGCACCTTCAAGTCCGTTGCCGTCAAGGCCCCGGGCTTCGGCGACCGCCGCAAGGCGATGCTGAACGACATCGCCATCCTCACCGGTGGCACGGTCATCTCCGAGGAGGTCGGCCTCAAGCTCGAGAACGCCGGCCTGGACCTGCTGGGCCGCGCCCGCAAGGTCGTCATCACCAAGGACGAGACCACCATCGTCGACGGTGCCGGTGAGAGCGACCAGGTCCAGGGTCGCGTCAACCAGATCCGCGCCGAGATCGAGAACTCCGACTCGGACTACGACCGCGAGAAGCTCCAGGAGCGCCTCGCGAAGCTGGCCGGCGGCGTGGCCGTCATCAAGGCCGGCGCCGCGACCGAGGTCGAGCTCAAGGAGCGCAAGCACCGCATCGAGGACGCCGTTCGCAACGCGAAGGCGGCCGTCGAGGAGGGCATCGTCGCCGGTGGTGGCGTGGCTCTGATCCAGGCTTCCTCGGTCTTCGAGAAGCTCGAGCTCGAGGGTGACGAGGCGACCGGCGCCAACGCCGTGAAGCTCGCGCTGGAGGCTCCGCTGAAGCAGATCGCCGTCAACGGTGGTCTCGAGGGCGGCGTCATCGTCGAGAAGGTGCGCAACCTGCCCGTCGGCCACGGCCTGAACGCCGCGACCGGTGAGTACGTCGACATGATCGCCGAGGGCATCATCGACCCCGCGAAGGTGACCCGCTCTGCCCTGCAGAACGCGGCCTCCATCGCGGCGCTGTTCCTCACCACCGAGGCCGTCATCGCCGACAAGCCGGAGAAGGCTTCCGCGCCTGCCGGTGGCGGCATGCCGGGCGGTGACATGGACTTCTGATCCGGCTTCGGATCGGACCCGTCCGTAAGGACGAAGGGCGGCACCCCTCCTCCCAGGGGGGTGCCGCCCTTCGGCGTCTGCGCGGCGACCGTACGGGCAACTGCCGCGAAAGGGACGACCTCTGAATCCTCATGTGACCTCGGGCTCGAGGCAGTTGAATGTTCTGGAACGATCAGCTGCCCACGATCCAGGAGGGAAGCCGCGTGACTTTCGGGGGACAGGGACCGTACCGCCCGCCATGGCCACCGAACGGTGGACCGCCACCGCCGTACCGTCCCCACCCGCCGAACGCGTCGCTGTGGCAACGGCTGCGCGAGGACGAGTGGCCGCCGCTGAGGGAAGTACTGGGACACGCACGCAGGCTTCCGGGCTGTGTGTGGGTGCCGGCCCTGTGCTTCGTATGGCCCGCGCTGTTCGTCCTGGTGATGTACCCGCTGGCCCGCTCGGCCCGTATGAAGTCCCGGGCGGTCTTCCCCACGCGCAGCCATCGCGGTGTCCAGGACCCGGACGTGATGCGCATGCAGAAGATCCGGGCCTGGATCGCCCTCGGCGCGTCCTTGGTGATCCTGCTGGCCTACGGTACGTCGGAGGACTGGCAGCAGGCCCAGGACCAGGCGTTCTTCCGGCTGGCGGTCACCCCGTGGCTGCTTCTCCTCACGGCGCCCGCCGTGATCGCGCTCCTGTTCCGCTTCGCGCCGCCGTCGGCCCGGCCGGTGATGCGTGCGCGCCTGCGGCCGGCGGTCCGGACGGTGCTCTGGTACTTCGGGGCCTTCACGGCCGTGCCGATACTGTTCGCGGGCGTGATCTTCCTCAGCAGGACGTTCCAGGGCGAAGCGGCGGGTGCCCTGCTCTCGTTCGCGCTTCTTCTTCCGGTCCTGTGGCTCGTCTTCTTCGTCGGCTTCGCCTCCACGACGGTCGTCCGCACCGCCTTCCACACGGCAGATGTGCACGCTGCCCTCCCGGCGCTGCTCACCGGCGTGCTCGTGTGGGAGCTTGCCGCGGTCAATCTGCTCATGGCCGGCCCGCCTCCCGGTCCGCCCGTGATCCAGCTCTGCGCGCTCATCGGCGGCCCGGCGTCGGTGACGGGCGTGGCATGGTGGGAGATCGGCCGCCTGCGCACCCGGTACGGCGTGACCTTGCGCAGCTGAGCGGGCGACCGTCCGGGGCGTCACGCGCGGCGACCCGAAGCTGCCGGGCCGGCTGCTCGCGGCGTACGGCCGCACCTTCGACCCGGCCGAGCCGCCGGCGTACACGCTGCTGCAGGTGTACAGCAATCTGCGTGGTACCTGCGGGAGTTGCCCGCGCCGCCGCAGCAGAGGCCGGAGTCGCCGGCGCAGTCCTGGTTCGGCACGGCCTGGCCGAGCGGCTGCCCGGCGGGTCACCCGCTCGTCATGGCCAGCGTGAACCAGGTGGTCTTGCCCTGGTCGGTCGGGCGCACGCCCCAGTCCTGCGCCAGTGTGTCGACCAGGACGAGCCCCCGTCCGGACTCGTCGTCGGCGGCGGCGATCCGCGGCTGCGGCGGATGGTGGCTGTGGTCGCTCACCTCGACGGTGAGTTCCGTGCTGTTGTGCCGCACATGCACATGGACCGGTCCCTGGCCGTGCCGGATGGCGTTGGTGACCACCTCGGACACCAGCAGCCGGGCGTCATCGGCGAGCCGGTCGCAGTTCCACGCGACGAGGGCCTTCGTGAGGAACGCCCGTGCCTCCGACACCGAGGACGACACCGCGGGCAGATCCGTGGTGGCCGTGGCGACCGGCGCCGCGGGTAACTGGGTCAGGAGCAGGGTCACATCGTCGTGATGGCTGTCCGTCGACGGCAGCACGGACGTAAGGACCAGGTCCGCGGCGGACTCCAGATCGGACGTGGCGGCGAACGCCTCGTCGAGCGCGGTGACGAGTGCGGCGAGCTGCTCCTCGATGTCGCCTTCCGGTGTCTCTATCAGCCCGTCGGTGAAGAGGATCAGACGGGATCCTGCCGCCACGGAGAGCGTCGTCTGCTGGTGCAGGAAGTCACCGACACCGAGCGGCACGCTCACGGGTGCGTCGAGGGGCCGCACGCCTTCACCTGGTGCGGCGAGCAGCGCGGGCAGATGCCCTGCGGAGCACACGGTCACCTCACCCGCGTCCGGCGCCACGATCAGATAGCAGCAGGTGACCAGCTGGTCCGGCCCGTCGAGTTCGGCGACGATCGCGTCGAGGGACTGCATCAACTGGCGTGGCTGCATACCGGTCTTGGCCAGGGCATGGGCGGCGGAGCGCAGCTGCCCCATGATGGCGGCCGCCTCCAGCCCCCGCCCCATGACATCGCCGATGAGGATGCCGACCCGGCCGGCCCCGAGCGGTACGAGATCGAACCAGTCGCCGCCGACGCCGGCGCCCTGGGTGGCGGGCAGATAGCGGCTGGCCGTGGGCATCCCGGGGACGGCGGGCGGGGTGCCCATCAGGCTGCGTTGCAGGGTGAGGGCGACATGGCGCTGCTGCTCGTACAGGGCGGTGAGCTGGGTCTCGGCTGCTTTTCGTTCGCTGACGTCGCGTACGGCGGCGGAGACGAGGAGTCCGTCGGTGGTTTCGAGGGGGCTGAGGCTGATCTCGACGGGGAACTCGGTGCCGTCTTTGCGTAGTCCGTGGAGTTCGAGTCCGGCGCCCATGGGGCGGACCTGGCGGTTGTGGGTGTAGCCGTTGCGGTGGTGGGCGTGGTGGTCGCGGAATCGGCCGGGTACGAGGATTTCGACGGGGTGGCCGAGGAGTTCTTCGCGGTCGTAGCCGAAGAGGGCTTCGGTCTGGGCGTTGACGAGGCGGATGGTTCCGGTGTCGTCGACGATGACCATGGCGTCGGGCGCGGCCTCCAGCAGGCTACGGAACCGTTCTTCGGCTGCTTTTCGTTCGCTGACGTCGCGTACGGCGGCGGAGACGAGGAGTCCGTCGGTGGTTTCGAGGGGGCTGAGGCTGATCTCGACGGGGAACTCGGTGCCGTCTTTGCGTAGTCCGTGGAGTTCGAGTCCGGCGCCCATGGGGCGGACCTGGCGGTTGTGGATGTAGCCGTTGCGGTGGTGGGCGTGGTGCTCGCGGAATCGGCCGGGTACGAGGATTTCGACGGGGTGGCCGAGGAGTTCTTCGCGGTCGTAGCCGAAGAGGGCTTCGGTCTGGGCGTTGACGAGGCGGATGGTTCCGGTGTCGTCGACGATGACCATGGCGTCGGGCGCGGCCTCCAGCAGGCCGCGGAACCTTTCCTCCGCGGGGCTCGGTGCCTGCTCGTGCCGCGGGGCGGGGACGGGGCACCGGCAGGGTGGCGGACCGTCGGGTCCTGGGTCGGGCTCCGATGAGACTGCGGCGATCGTGCCATCCATACGTGCCTCCCGGACGGATTATGCCGACTGCGGTTTCCACGACTGCGGGTATCCGGACATCTCAGCGCAGCCCGTCCGCGCAGGCACCCGTGAGTCCGATTCTGATCGGCTCTGGCCCAATTGGGGTGCCGTGGGTGCAGTCCTTGCGCTTCTCGGGGCGGAGGGTGATTCCGACGGGCTTGGGAGTTCGACCGCGGCCAGGCCGTGTCTGAAACAGGCCCGGGCGGACGTGGCAGGGCTGATCACGTGGGAGGTCGATGTCGACTCCACGAAGCACGGCCGGCCGCCGTGACATCGGTCGCCCGGCAGGGCGACCGGAGCATGGAGGCGAGCTTCCGGACAGGGGTGACTATCGGCCAGTTTCTGGCCGAGAAGCAGCGCTGAATTCACACTCCCTTCACGGCAGTCACACGGGTAAACCCTGACATGAGCACGGTATTTACGCGCAGCGCGTCGGGACGATCCCCCGAATGCCCCATCGGCATGGGTCTGAGGCACCCAAATAGAGGCTTGCCCAAAGGTGTTGAGCTCTGCCTATGGTGACCGCCGCGCGCGTGGACGGAACCTGACCCTTCCGCCCTGACGCGCGCATCAGTCGGCGGCCGGGGGGCCAGTGCCGCCACGGGGGAGGGCGAACCGTCATGCAGTGCTACCTGCTCACCGCGAAGGCCGACTCGGTCGGCGCCGTTCGCCGCCCCCTTCCTCGCGCCCGGTCGGCCGGCTGACCCGGCGCGCAAGGCTCACACCTCTTGGGGCGGTCGCCCCTCTGCCTGCTCTCGTTCGCTACGAAGGATGCTCTTTTGCGCCCTATATCAGGGTTGTTCAGACCCAGATCACGAAGATCCGCAATATTCACGCCTGTCATCACGTCCGTCGCCGCCCTGGCCGTACTCGGTGGTCTGGCCGTCCAGCCTGACGTGCTCAACAAGCTCACCGGACCGCGCACTGAGGCGGCGGGTGACTCCTACGACTGGTACGAGGACACCGCCTCGGAGGAGCTGCGGCAGGACCAGTGCCTGATGGCCGATGTGCTGCGCCTGGGTGGGCCGGCCATGGCCGCCACCGCGCAGGACGGCCTCAACCAGCCGCAGGACAAGCTCCACGCCCTGGCCGACCGGAAGCACTGGCAGGACACGCCCCTCGCCCAGGCGTACGAGAAGGACAAGGATGCGGCCGGCAAGGAGCTGGACTCTCTCAACGCCCTCCGGAACGGATGGCAGAAGCCCCTCGAAGGGCTGACTACTCCTGGCGGCTTCACCGAAGCCGACTTCCACTGGCCTCCGGGATCGCCGGGTGACGGGAAGAAGGACTTCTACGCCCAGACCGGTCTGACCTCGTGGACCGCCGACCGGTTCTGGAAGAGCGAGAGCGACTTCTACGAAGACTCCACCCCCGAGACCGACGAGGCGACGCTCAAGGCCGTTGACGCCCTGGGCACCCCCCGCTACGGGAAGGACCCCGACCCTGGTCTGCCCGTGGACGAGTGGAACCGGGCCCTCGCCGAGCGTGATGCCTTCAAGTGGCTCCACGGGTTCGCGCTGGAGCCCGCAGGCGCTGACAACGCCCGTGTCTTCCTCTCCTCCGGCGGCTTCCCCCGCACCGCCCCGCAGCCGGGGACCGCGGAGTACCGGATCGCGGTCGAGGACGTGAAGACCCGGTTCGCATCGTGCGCATGGCGTGACCCGATCGACCCGAACAAAGTCATGGGCGGGATCACCGGTACCGCCGCTGCGGAGTGGCAGCAGGAGATCTCCTCCCAGGCCCTGCAGCGCAACCAGCTGCTGAACGCCAACAAGGACGCCACCAAGGCCCTCGCCACCGGCGCGAAAGCGCTCGGGGAGATGCTGGGGCACTCGTGGGTCGTCGATCGCCTCGCCCGCTGGCAGGACTACTGGTCCCCCGGCGGAATCGGCTGGATCGGTGACAGCCCGGCGGTCATCGAGGTGCGCGCCGCGAAGGGCAAGTGCCTCGACGTCGAGGGCGCCAAGAAGACCAACGGCACCCCGGTCCAGGTCTACACGTGCAACGGCTCGTCGGCGCAGCAGTGGACCCTCGAAGGCGACGAACGGGATCTTCACCTGCGGAACGTCAATTCCCAGAAGTGCCTGGACGTGTCGGACGGGAAGGCCGACAACGGCACGAAGATCCAGATCTGGACGTGCCTCAACGTCCCGGCGCAGTCGTGGGAGGCCAACCTGCGGGCCACCACGGCCCTGAAGAACGTGGGCACGGGCAAGTGCCTGGACCTGCACACGTTCGACAACAGCCAGAACTCGTGGCTGTGGACGTGCAACGGCACCGGCCCGCAGCAGTTCACCATCAAGCCGTCCGGCCACAAGGGCACCGACAGCTTGTCCTATCCGACGAAGGCCCAGTTCGACAAGGCGAAGAAGGGCATCACCGACGCCCAGGCGGCGGCGAAGAAGCAGCTCGCCGTCCTCAAGGCGCAGGCCGCGGCAGCGAAGACGGCCGCCGGCACCACCGACACCGCCGAGAAGGCCGCCTACGCCATCGCGGACGGCAACGGCGCGCCCCGTGGCCGCGGCCTGCTGGTCGGCCAGCAGAAGGCACAGGTCACCAAGGGTTCCGCCGCCGCCCTTGAGGCGATGGTGAAAGCCGGCGAGACCGCCGAGGCCGCCACCCGCGCATCCGGCGGCGACAGCCAGACGATCGCCCAGCGTGCGCTGGCCCAGGCCGCCCAGGTCAAGGCCGAGTTCCGCAAGGAGGCAGCACACACTGCCGAGTTGCAGGCGAAGGCCGCGGCTGACGCGGCCAAGCTGCACCGCGACAACGCGAAGAAGGACAAGGAGACCGCAGAGGCCAAGCTCGCCGTCGCGCTGAAGGCGGAAGGGGAAGCGAAGGCGGCCGCCGCCGACGCGCATGCCAAGCGGCTGGCTGCTGAGGCGGAGGAGAAGACTGCCAAGGCGGAGAAGGAGACCGCCGCCGCCAAACAGGCCGAGGCCAACCAGCACAAGCAGAACGCCCAGGCCGAAGCCGGCAAGGCGCAGGAGGCCAAGGACAAGGCCGAGGCCGCCGAGGCCACCGCGGTCGAGCGGAAGAACGGCGCGATCCAGGCCCGCGACAACGCCAGGGCCAAGCGGGACGACGCCTGGGACGCCGAGCAGAAGGCGGATGCCGCTCGCGCCAAGGCCGACGCGAAGGGCGCTTACGCCGACTCCCTGGAGGCAGGTTCCGAGGCTGACGCCGCACGTACCGCCGCCAACGAGGCGGACAGGCATGCGGACGACGCGGAAGCGGCCGCAGGCCGTGCCCGCACCGCGGCCAACGCCGCGACGCAGGCGGCCGCTGAGGCGGATGCCGCGGCCACCCGCGCCGAGGCGGCCGCCAAGCGGTCCCGTGCGAACGCGGATGCCGCCCAGGCCGCCAAGCTGAAGGCCGACGCCGCGGTGCGGACCGCGACCAGCGCTGCCGCCGACGCCATCAAGGCGTCCGAGCACGCCTCGGAAGAGGCCAAGACGGCCGTCAAGATGGCGAAGGAAGCGGAGAAGCTGGCCAAGACCGCCAAGACCCAGGCGGACGAGGCGAGCAAGGAGGCCGGCAAGGCCCTCGTGGCTTCGGCGAAGGCCGCGGGCTTCGCCCACGTCACCGCGCAGGCCGCGGTCGACGCCGGCAACGCCGCTGCCCAGGTCGCCAAGCCCGCCAACGACGCGATCCAGCTCGGCTCCCCGTATGTCACCACCGACTCGGCCGCGAGCCTGGTCGTGCTGACCGGGCAGGCGTCGAAGTCGATCGCGGATCAGCAGAAGGCCGTCGCCGACGCCCACGCCAAGAACGCGCAGGCCGAGGCCGCAGCCGCCAAGAACCTGGCCGACCAGGCGTCCGGCGACGCGAAGATCGCCTACCAGCACGCGGCCAACGCCGCCGCACACGCGGCGACCGCCCGCACCTACTCCAAGGAGGCCCTCGGCTACGCGGCCGACGCCGCCGCAGCCGCATCGAAGGCCTCGCAGTCCCTGGCCCGCACCATCGAGTACGACCGCCAGGCAACCGAAGACGCCGACGCCGCCGACAAGGCCGCGGGCCGTGCGGAAGGCTATGCCAAGGAGGCCCGCAGCTCCGCCGACCAGGCCGCGCTCGACGCCCAAGCCGCACGCGACGCCGCAGCCACCGCAGAACAGGCAGCCAAGGACGCACGGGCGGCCGCCGACCGCGCCGACGCCGCAGCCACCGAAGCCGAACAAGCTGCCAAGGACGCGGCCAAGTACGCCAAGGAAGCCCAAGAAGCCGCCGACCGGGCCGAGAAGGCTTCCAAAGCGAAGCAGATCGACACCGGAACCGTCGTCGACGAGACCGGTGGCTCCATCGGCAACATGTTCTACGTCATCGACCACATCGAGAACATCGGCGAACCCCAAACCGTAAAGAAGACGGCCGGCTGCGACGGCTTGATCGACAAGCTCTTCTACCGGGGCGACTGCACGATGACCGTGAAGATCCGGTACAA
This sequence comes from Streptomyces sp. NBC_00390, assembly GCF_036057275.1. Classification (NCBI taxonomy): domain Bacteria; kingdom Bacillati; phylum Actinomycetota; class Actinomycetes; order Kitasatosporales; family Streptomycetaceae; genus Streptomyces; species Streptomyces sp. NBC_00390. Next base: position 4,574,087 of record NZ_CP107945.1, read on the forward strand.
GGCCTTCCTCGACCTGTACCTGTGCACCGCACAGGTCCTGGACCCGTCGAAGTCCACGTGTCCCTCCAGTGAGACGTTGTATCTGGGTCAGCACCCGACGGACGAGCTGTCCCAAGAGGTCACGCACACCATCACGATCGCCGAATACCAGGCGGGCGTCGATCCGGTGGACATCCTTTTCGGGAGCTGGATCAAGTGCGCCCAGAAACTCGCCCCGGGCGGTGAGAACGGAAGCTGGGGCGGATGTGCCTGGGCAGCCGTGGACGTCGCGGCACTGTTCGCAGGCAAGATCCTCAGGCCCATCGCCGACGCCGTCACGGCAATGGACGCCGCCGCGAGGACCGGCATCGGCTTCATCGACGCGTGGGCGGCCCTGCGCACCGTCCGGTTGTCCGAGGTCGCCGTCGCGGGCATCGCCAGCAAGATCATGCAGAAGGTGTTCGAGAAGTGCGAGGCAGCCGCGCCGAAGGCGCTGCCAGCCGCCGGCGCTCGGGCGTTCGCTGCTCAGGGCACGCCTGAGAAGTGCCTCGAGGAGATACAAAAGATCCTCAAGGGCCTGGTGAAGGACGGGGACCACGTCGTCCTCGGCATCAACCCCCGCGCGGACAAACTGGCGAAGGAGATCGGCGCCAAAACGTTCAACAACGGTGCCTACGGCACGAACCTGCCACGGGAGATGGGGATGGGCGAGCGTCCGATCTGGACGGTCGGAGTCGAAATGACGGTGTCCAACCCCAACGTGCGGCTGACGGTCTCACTGGACGGCGTCGCCGGCGCCGCCAACGCCGACGACGCGCTCAGGCTGCTCCTGGAGCGGGGTGAGACGATCAAGGGCAGCGACTGGGCGGTGATCACGAAAGACGGCTACGGCACCGCGTGGGAGATGATAAAACTGCGCACCGCGGTCAGGCTCGGCGACCGTAAGTGGACGTCGATCAAGTGGCAGATGGGCGGCAAGGAGGTCTTCCCCGAGCGCTTCAAGCTGCCCAACGGGGAGCCGGTGCCGTGATCAAGAAAGGGCTTCGGGCATGACCGATTTCATCCGTACCGGGAGGCTGTTCCGTGTGCACGGGTTCACCACGTCCCACCGGCAGCTCTTCCTGCAGAGCGAAGCGACGCTGATCGACGGGACCTCGACCCACATCGAGGTGCATGTCGGCCACGTGAGGCTGATGCTCCTGCAGCCCTACTACGACAACGGCCTGCACATCAGGCGCGCCAGCCCGGAGGAGTTCGCGGTGCTGGCGGAGCGGCACGGGCTGGAGCCCGACGAAGCGGCCTACACCTGGATGCTGGATCCTGACGGCGACAGCTTCGTGGTCGGTAGCCCCCCGGACTGGCGCGAGGCGGAGTACGCGCTGATGGGCGACCGGGAGTCGCTGTACGCCGGGCCCTGGCCGCCGGACTTCCCGGCGGATTCAGGGAACCTCTTCTGACGCCTCGGCGCTGAGGACACACAAAGTGAGGGCGGCACCCGTATCACGGGCGCCGCCCTCAGCTTGTCACTCATGGTCCAGCATCGAACGCGAGGGCAAGCGCGCTCTGTGACTGCCCTTCAGGTCGGATGCATGGTCCGCCGCATCCTGGCTCGTGAGTATTCCGTGCGGGGCCGCCCAGCGGCAGCAACGGCTGTGGGTCGCACCCCAACAAGGTGCGGTCCACAGCCTTTCTGCGGCCGGAAAGTCTGCAGCGTCGGCCAGGCCGTGTCTTGGAACTCCCGCCCGGGCGGACGGCGCTAGTTCTCAAGCACGACCTGGTGGACGGTGCGGAGGTACGTGGAGAGGGTGGCCACGCTCGGGTACTTCTCCGCCTCGCGGGACGGCGGGTCGTCGTCGCGGCCGTGGCCGATGACCGGGTTGACGACATGGCCGTCGCCCTGGATGTACAGGCCCTGGGAGCAGATCAGCCGGTAGTACGGCCGGTCCCCCTCCAGGACCCGCCTGTCCTCGGCGGTGACCGGCTCACCGGAGCGGATGCGCTCCTCGACGAAGCGTTCGCCCTCCTCCGCCTTGGAGCGCAGGAACCAGACCGAACGGCCCTTGGGCAGCTGGAGCTTCATCCCGTTGACGCCGTCGGCCATCTCGTGGGGCGACCCGGTGAACTCCACCGTGACCCGCTTCCGGAAGCCCTCCGGAAGCGTGCCCGCCACCACCTCCACGGGGCGGATCGTCACGCCGATCATCTGGACGCCGTACGCCCTACGGGTCGGCCGTACGCCGACGACCTCGCCGACCACGACGGCCGACGCGGCGCGGGCCGCCTGCCCGAGGGAGTCGTAGCGCTCGACCTCGTCCGCGAGGCCCGTCGAGCGGAGCCGCTCGAAGAAGGCGGCGTCGGACGGTGACGGGGCCTTCTTCGACGGGGGCCGGTCGCTCGCGACGGGGCGGCCGCCGCCGGAGGAGCCACGGCCGAGCAGCTGCGGACCGGCGACCAGCGCCGCCGTGACCGCGGCGGCCGTTGCGGCCGTTGCGGCGACCACGAGCGTCGTCCGCCGGTGCCGGGGCCGTGGCCGGGGTGCGCGCGGTGCGGCCAGCACGTCCGACAGGATCCGCCGGCCCTCGTCGGTGGCGTGCCAGTCCTCGTACACGGGCGGCCTGGCAGAGCGGATCGCCTCGGTGATGTCGTGGTCGTTCACGGTTGCGCCTCCTTGTGTGCGCTCTCCATCCGCCTGCGCAGTCGCCGGCGCGCCCGGTGCAGCCGGACGGCGTAGGTACCGGGCGAGCAGCCAAGGACCCTGGCAGCCTGGGGGCCGCTCAGGTCGTGCCACACCGCCAGGGTCAGCACCTCCTGGTCCGCGTCCGGCAACGTCCGCAGCGCGGTGATCACTTCCTGCTGCGCGAGCGCGGAGGGGTCGGTGCCGTACATGCCCGACGCCAGGGAGCCGAGCCGCTCGGTCAGCGCCGAGCGCCGGGCCTGCCCGCGCAGCTCGTTGGCGACAAGCTTGCGGGCGGTGGCCAGCAGCCACGGCAGCGCCGGGTCGCGGATCTCGTCGATGCGGCGCCACGCCACCAGAAAGGTCTCCGAGACCATGTCCGGTGCCGACGCCGGGCCCACGCGACGGGCGGCGAAGGCATGGACCTGACCGGCGTGCGCGGCGTACAGCTCCTCCAGCCGCCGCCGCGCGCCCTCATCGCTCCGGTACGTCCCCACCGGCCCCCCTCTCGTGCTCCCACCCCGTAGTTGTCCGGCACCCGGCCCGGTATTACAGGGGCTCCGGTGGACAGCCCATCCGGGCGGCGTGATGCTGGAGACGATGCGCACCGATGTGCACGCCCACCTGTGGAGCGAGGGCTATCTCCGTCTCCTGGAGTCCTACGGTCGCGAGGACACCGCGCCCCAGCGAGGACTCGGAGCCGGTGACAGCCCGGCGGAGCTCGACGCCCGGTTCGCGATGAACGACGCCGCGGGCATCGACCATCAGATCCTGTCCGTCTCCCCGCAGACCCCGTACTTCGCCGCCGAGGCCGAGGCGGTCAGGGCCGCGCGCCTCGCCAACGACCTCTACGCCGACGTCGTACGCGACCGGCCGCGGCGCTTCTCCGCGTTCGCCGCGCTGCCCCTGCCCCATCTGGACGCCTCGCTGGAGGAGTTGGCCCACGCGCTCGACGATCTCGGCATGGCAGGGGTTGGGCTGACCACGTCCGTACTGGGGCGCAGTCTCGGCGACCCCGTCTTCCGCCCGCTGTTCGAGGAGTTGGACCACCGGGGCTCGGTGCTGAGTCTTCATCCGGCGGGGCGCGACGCCGGGTCGCCGCTGATCGCCGAGAACCGCATGCGCTGGATGGTGGGCGCGCCGATGGAGGACACCATCTGCGCGATGCACCTCATGCTCGAGGGCATTCCGCGTCGTTTCCCGAGGCTGCGGATCGTGCATGCGCATCTCGGCGGCGCGCTCCCGATGCTGCTGCCGCGCGCCGACGAGCACATCCCGTGGGAGGCCCCGGACATCGTCGAGATGCCGACCGTCGCCGCCCGGCGCATGTACTACGACACGGTGGCCCACGGCCACGCTCCCGCCGTGCGCGCGGCGGCGGACTCGTACGGCGCCGACCGGCTGATGCTCGGCACCGACTTCCCGTACCAGACGGGGGACGGACTGCGCCGGGCCGTGGACTTCCTGCGTGAAGCGCTGACGCCGGAGGAGGCCGAGGCCGTGCTGAAGGCGGGCGCGGCGCTGCTGCCGGACTCCGGATGACCGTGGTGGATTCGGCAAGGCTTCGTCACCAAGCTGTGAAGGTCCTGCGGGATGCTGGAGTTCACCAGCGCACTCGCGCTGCTCACTCGGGGGAGACACCACATGAGCACCGTACGCAGAGCCGCCGTCGTCCTTGCCGCCGCGTCCGCACTGGCGCTGACCGCCTGTGGGCCCGACGAGCAGATCGCCGAGCCGGCCGGCACTCCGACGCCGGTCGCGAGCCCCTCGAAGTCCGCGACCCCCTCGAAGCCGGCGACGCCGTCCGGCTCCCCGAGCAAGGACTCGTCCGGCGGCGGTGACGGTTCGACGGCCGACCCCGACTACAACGTCTTCCCGTGCAGCACGTTCGACGTGAAGTTCACCGCGACCCGCGCGGAGGCCACCACCAGCAGCTACCTGCTCAAGATCACCAACAAGAGCGGTAAGCCGTGCGACGTGCTGGGCCACCCGATCGTGACCTTCGGCGACCTGGACGGCGCGGCGACCGAGCGGGGGGAGGCCCCCGGCATCGAGGACGAGATCAGGCTCGAGCCGGGCAAGACGGCGTACGCCGGGCTCATGGGCGGAGCGAACGACGGCAAGGGCAGGACCGTCAACTCCATCGCGATGACCATGAACACCGCGTCCGACCTGGAGCAGACGCCGCTCACGGCGTCGACCCCCGGCCTGTACGTCTCGCCCGACAAGAACTCCGTGACCGCCTGGATGGACAACGCGGAGGACGCGCTCAGCCTGTAGTCGGCGTCCCGTTCTTGAGGTCCGCGACGAAGGAGGACCAGGCGGCGGTCCGGAAGGTGAGCTTCGGGCCGTCGGGGTTCTTCGAGTCGCGGACGGGGACGATGTCGGGGTGACCGTCGGCGACTTCGAGGCAGTCGCTGCCGCTGGCTCCGCTGTAGGTCGACTTCCGCCAGGTCGCGACCTCCAGGCAGTCGCCGCCATCCCCGCCGCTGTAGCTGGACTTGTGCCAGATCGCCGTGCTCAGGTCGTACTCAGGGCTGTTGCTCTTCATGCGCGTAATCCTCCGCCGCCGACTCGATCAGGGCCAGAGATTCCTGTGGAGAGAGTGCGCTCGCCGCCAGCAGATCGTAGGTCAGTCCGTGCCGTGCGACAGTGGCCGGGTCGTCCAACAGGTGGCCTGTGCCGGGGCCATCGACATAGGCGAGTGGGGGAGCGTCCGGGAAGGACATCAGCTTGAGTGCGCCGTCCATTGCGGCGTGTGCGCCCACCTTGAAGGGGAGCACTTGCACGATGACCTGGTGAATTTTGACCAGTGCCGCGACGTGTCGTAGTGCCTCCGCCATTACCGCCGGTCCGCCAACGGGGCGACACAGAGCCGCTTCGTCCAGAACCGTCCAAAACAGAGGCGCTGTTGGACCGTTCAACAGCTGTCCGCGTTCAATTCGGGCGGCCACCAGCTCGTCGATGGACTCCTCCGCGGCCGTTGGCCGGTACGCGCGGAACACGGCCCGCGCGTATGTCTCAGCCTGGAGCAAGCCCGGGATCAGCAGGGGCACGTACTGCTTGATCTGCGTCGCAGCCGCTTCTGCTTCCACCGCCTCCGCGAAGTGGTTCGGGTACTTGGACCTGCTGGCGGCCGAACAGTTCCGCGCGAAGAAGCCGTTCGTCTCCAGGATCTCGTCCATCTGTCCCGCGTACTCCGGCTGCATCCGCCGCGTCCCGGCCTCCAACTGGCCGATGAACGAGCCGCTCACGAACAGCGGGCGGCCCAGTTCCTCCTGGGTCAGGCCCGCCTTCTCGCGGGCGTGGCGCAGTTCTGCGCCGAGCAGCGCACGGGGAGAAGTGGACGGATCGAGATCCTTGGGACCGGGCATTGTCAACTCCGGTTAGGACAGATGGGGTTGTTGGGCGTCCGCTACTGGTCAGGCTAGCCGTCCGTCGACCACGCTGTGTAGGGAAAGAGAACACTCAGCGTGGAGGTTCCAGATCATGGTCGTGCGACCGGCGGAGCGGCTGCGGGCCGCCGAGGAAGTGTTGGCCCAGCTCAGGGACGGTCTCGATGTGGTGGCCGTGACGCTGCCCTCGCTCCGGGTCGACCTCGTGTCGCTGGCGAGCGATACGCCCTATCCGCTGGTCGACCTGGGGCGCTGCAACCTGGACACGGCGCTTCGGCTGGCCGCCGTCCTCCAGGGGCTCAGGCCGTGACGGCCGAGGGGCCCAGGACGGGCTCGTACGCCGTGGACCGCCGCGACGGGCGTGTGGGGCAGGTGATGGGACACGTCGGGACGTACATCCAACTTCGGCCGCCCGGCGGAGGGCTGGAGTGGGACTGTCCCGTCGAGGCGCTCCGGCCGGCGGGGCCGGGCGAGGTGCTGCGGGCGCGCGTACGGGAGATCAACGCGGAGGGTCGTCTGCCGTGAGACGCCCTATCCGCGGGTGAAGGTGCCGAGGCCGTTCCGGTCGAGACTCTCCACGCGCACCCGTGTGGCCTTGCCGTCGAGGTCGCCGGAGAAGGTCACGCCGGAGAGTCCGACCGCGTTCTCGCCGACGGTCCGGAAGCTGAAGGTGTCGCCGTCGTAGTGGGTGAGGCGGAACCGCATCCTGTCGGGGCCGAGTTGCAGGGTCAGTGCGCCGCCGGCGGCGGTGACCCGGAGCGGGCCGTAGTAGTCGTTGCGGTAGGTGCCGAGGTAGGCGCCTTCGGGCCTGGCAGGAGCCGGATCGGGCGGCGGTTCGGCATAGTCCGTGGGGGACCTGAGCTCTGCCTCCTCCTGCTCGTAGACCTTTCCGATCAGGGAGAGCCAGTCGGCGGTGGGTTTGCCGTACTGGGCTGTGTCGAAGAAGTTGAACGCGATGGAGTCGGCGAGGCCGACCGGCATCCCGTTGGTGAGGACGACGATGCCCAGCTGCTCGCTCGGCAGCAGGGTGACATTGGTGTTGGCGCCGAGCGCGAACGCGCCGGAGTGGCTGAGGCGCAGCCTGCCCTGGTCGTCGTAGCTGACGTTCCAGCCCAGTCCGTAGAAGCCGGTCCGGCCGGTGGGGGTGGCCGGGGGCTGGGAGACGATCTCGGGCAGGTGGGTGCGTTCGAGGGGCGCGGCGGGGATGATCTGCTTGCCGTCGAGCTTGCCGTTCGCGAGCTGGAGACGTACCCAGCGGGCCATGTCCTCGGCGGTGGAGCTGACTCCGCCGGCGGGGGACTGGGCGTCGGCGTCCCGTACGTACTTCGCGGCCCAGGTGCCGTCGCCGGTCTCGACGTGAGTGACCGCCCTGTTGGCGGCCTTCTCGTAGTCGGCGAAGCGCGAACTGGTGGAGTTCATGCCGGCAGGGCCGTACAGGCTGTCCTCGGCGAGCTTCTCCCAGGTGGTGTCCTTGGCGTCGGCGACCGCCTCGGCTGCGGCGGTGACACCGTAGTTGGTGTACGCATAGCTCGCGCGGAACGGGGTCAGCGGTTCGAGGCGCAGGTGACCGAGGATGTAGTCCCGGTCGTAGCCGAGGTCTTCGAGCAGGTCGCCCGCGTGGTCGGGCAGACCGCTGCGGTGCGAGAAGAGGTCGGCGACGGTGACGTGTTCGGTGACCCAGCGGTCCTTCAGCGCGAAGCCGGGCAGATGCTCGGTGACCGGTTCGTCCCAGGTGACGGCCTTGTCGCCCACGGCGTCGGCGACGACGGTGGAGGCGAGGGGCTTGGAGAGGGACGCGAGCTGGAAGACGGTGTCCGGCTCGACGGCGCCGGGCTTGCCGACCTGGCGTTCGCCGAAGCCCTTGAGGTACACCACGCGGTCCTTGTGCACGACGGCCACGGCGACGCCCGGTACGCCGGTCTTGCGCATGCCGTCCCGGACGATGCCGTCGAGCTTGGCAACGGCGTTGTCGACCTGGGCCTCTTTGAGCTGGGGCGGGGGCTGCGGGGGCGGCTGCCGTGTGGCCGTCGGGGGCGCTTCGGCGGGTGCCGCGGCGGTGGCGGTCGTGGCACATGTGGCCGCGAGCAGGAAGGCCAGGCCCGCTGCGGACACGGCTCTGCTTCGGTGGCGTCCCGCGCGTCGCCGGAGACCCATGTCGTCCATTGAACCGCTGGGCCGGGTGTTTGTCGCACGGAGCGTGTCGCCGTTCTCATGCGGCTCTCATGGCAGGCTTAACTCCCCATCACCTCGCGTACCTACGTTCGCGCCATGTTCTTCACCTACCTCCGGCGCGAACTGCGCCGCCGCAGAAAGGCGGCGCTCGTCGTCGCCTCGGGGCTCGCCCTCGGGATCGCGCTGGTCATCGTGGTCAACTCGGTGTCGTCCGGGATGAACCGCGCTCAGGACAAGGTCCTGGAATCGCTGTACGGACTCGGCACGGACATGACCGTGACCAAGGCGGCGTCGCCGCCGGGCGAGGGGGAGACGGCGCGGCGCCCGCGGTTCGAGTTCGACGCCAAGGACAACGACGACGACGCCGAGCAGAGCCAGGACCTGGTGATGGTCCAGGGGTTCGAGACGCTGGCGGCCTCGACGGTGGACAAGGTCGGCAAGCAGGACGGGGTCGCGGACGCGGTCGGCGGGCTGAGCCTGCGCGTGATGAAGGTCAACGGGCAGTTCAAGCGGGGCGAGGCGCAGGTGATGCCGGCGCAGCCGGGCGGTTCCGGCAGAGGGACCGGCGGGAGCGGCGGCGGGGCCGTGCGCGGGGGCGGGGCGGCGTTCGACGTCGACTCGTACACCGTGTACGGAACGGATGTCTCGCATCAGGGGCTCGGCCCGCTGACGTCCTCGAAGATCACCTCGGGGCGGACGTTCAAGGAGAGCGAGAGCGACGCCAAGGTGGCCGTGGCCGACAGTGCGTACGCCAAGGAGAAGAAGCTCGCGGTCGGCGACAAGCTCACCGTCTCCGGGACGAAGTACGAGATCGTCGGCATCGCGACGGCGGACAGCGGGGACGCGGCGGCCAATGTCTATCTGCCGCTGAAGCAGGCGCAGACGCTCGCCGACGCGAAGAACAAGGTGACGACGGTCTATGTGCAGGCGTCCGACTCGCAGCGGATCGACGGCGTCAAGCAGACCATCCGGAAGAACATCCCAGGGACGACGGTGACGACGTCCGCGGACCTCGCCGAAACGGTCTCCGGATCCCTGTCGACCGCGTCCGACCTGGCGTCGGGTGTCGGCAGGTGGCTGTCGATCGTGGTGCTGGCGGCGGCGTTCCTGGTGGCGGGGCTGCTGACGTCGGCGGCGGTGAGCCGGCGGGTGCGGGAGTTCGGCACGCTCAAGGCGCTGGGCTGGAAGAGCGGCCGGGTCACCCGCCAGGTCGCCGGTGAGGCACTGGTCAACGGGCTGGTCGGCGGGGCGCTCGGGATCGGTCTGGGGCTGGCGGGGGCGTGGCTGATCACGACGTTCAGCCCGACGCTGACCGCGGAACTGGGCGGCGGGCTCGGCGGTGGCGGCGCGGCGGGCGGCGGCCGGGTCGCCTTCGGTGGCGGCCCGGGCGGGCCCGGCCAGGAGACGGCGGGCCGCGCCCTGGACATCGCGCTGAGCGCGCCGGTCTCGCTCATGACCATCGCACTGGCGGTCGCGCTCGCCGTGGCGGGCGGGCTGGTGGCGGGCGGTTTCGGCGGGTGGCGTGCGTCGCGGCTGCGGCCGGCGGATGCGCTGCGCCGCGTCGAGTAGCCGACGCACTCACGTACTCACTCACGTACAACAGGAGTTGAAGATGTATGAGCTCAGTGGCGTCACCAAGCGCTACCGGCGGGGCAAGGAGTCGGTGACCGCGCTGGACGGCGTGGACCTGACGATCGAGGACGGCGGGCGGCTGGTGATCCAGGGCCCGACAGGCGGCGGCAAGTCGACGCTGCTCCAGATGCTGGGCGGGCTGGACCGGCCGACGCAGGGGAGCGTCGTCCTGGACGGGACGGATCTCGCGACGCTGCCGGAGGCGAGGCTCACGAGGGTCCGGGCGGAGAAGATCGGCTTCGTGTTCCAGAGCTTCAACCTGATCCCGACACTGACGGCGCAGGAGAACGTCGAGACGGCGCTCGTGCCGCTGGGGCTGCGGGCCAAGGAGCGGCGTTCCCGGGCGGCGGAGGCGCTGGGGTCGGTGGGCCTGGGAGAGCGCGGAGGCCATCTGCCCGGCGAGCTGTCGGGCGGGCAGCAGCAGCGGGTGGCGATCGCGCGGGCACTGGTGAAGAGGCCGGCGGTGCTGCTGGCGGACGAGCCGACGGGGAACCTCGACGAGTCGATGCGGGACGAGGTGATGGAGGTGCTGGAGGGGTTGTGGCGGGAGCACGCGTTCACGTTCGTGCTGGTCACGCATGATTCGACGCTGGCGCGGAAGGCGACGAGGCTGGCGACGATCAAGAAGGGGCGGGTGTCGGTGACGGAGGGAGCGGGAGCGGGGGCGGGGGCGGCGTAGCCGCCGTGGTCCGGGTGGGAGCGGGGGGCGTGCGCTGCCGGGGGCACGTCCCCCGGCCCCGTGCCTGGCCCGGACCGAGGGCGCCGCGCCTCTGAAGGGCTTTGCACCGGACCTCGCGTCTCGATCCCCCCGGACTCCGTCCGGGAACCCCCAGCCGCTGCATTGCTCGCCCGCACCCCCGACCACCACCCCAGGGCGGCCTGCATCCCCCTCCGCCCTGCCCGGACCCGGGCGCGGCGCCGCTGCGGGGCTCCGCCCCGGACCCCGCGTACGGCGGAGCGGGCGGCATGCGGGCCGGGGCCCGCCCCGCGGGGGTAGCCGCCCCCTGTCAGGCCTGGCCCGACGCCGTCAGTGCCGCGCGCAGGTGGCCCGCGCTCTCCTTCAGCAGGCGCGACGCCGTCTCCGCGTCCACCCCGGCCAGCAGCGTCAGGATCGCGTTCTTGACCTCGCCGTCCGTCGCGGCCAGTGCCGATTCGATCTCCGCGTCCGTCGCGCCCGTCGCCAGCGACACGATGTGGCGGGAGCGGGCGCGCAGCTTGTCGTTGGAGGCGCGGACGTCGACCATCAGGTTTCCGTACGTCTTGCCGAGGCGGATCATCGTGATCGTCGAGATCATGTTGAGGACCAGCTTCTGTGCCGTCCCCGCCTTCAACCGGGTGGATCCGGTGAGCAGTTCGGGGCCGACGACCACCTCGATGGGGTGGTCCGCCGCCGCGCCCAGCGCACTGTCCGCGTTGCAGGACAGCCCGATCGTCAGCGCGCCCAGCGCACGGGCGTGCTCCACCGCGCCGATGGCGTACGGCGTGCGGCCCGACGCCGAGATGCCGAGCACGGTGTCGTCCGCCGTGAGCTTCAGCTCGTCCAGGTCCGCCGCCGCCAGCTCCTTGCTGTCCTCCGCGCCCTCGGACGCCTTGACCATGGCCGTCGGGCCGCCCGCGATCAGGCCGACGACCTCCGACGGGTCGGTGTTGAACGTGGGCGGGCACTCGCTCGCGTCCAGCACGCCCAGGCGGCCCGCCGTGCCCGCGCCCGCGTAGATCAGCCGGCCACCGCGGGACATGCGCTCGGCGGTCCCGTCGATCGCGGCGGCGATGGCGGGAAGCTGCGCGGCCACCGAGGCGGGCACGGTCGCGTCCTCGGCGTTCATGATCCGTGCGATCTCGAGCGTCGGGAGCCGGTCGATGTCGGCGAGCTCGGGACGGAACGCCTCGGTGGTGAGGGCGGCCAGCTGGGCGCGGAGTTCGTCGTACCTGGAGGGCATGTGGGGCGGCTCTGCTTTCTCGGTCCGGGTGCGGAGGATTCAGCGCGTGCGCGGGCTGTGGCGGTGCGCCAGAGCCTCGTACGACGCGGCGAGGGCGGGGGCCGCCGTCTCGTACGTACGCTGTGCCACGCCTATGAACAGGCAGTCCACAACGAGCAGTTGGCTGGTGCGCGAGGACATCGCCGCCGGCCGCAGCTCGCTCTCGCGGGCGGTGGAGGTGGTCAGTACATGGTCGGCGTACTGCGTCACGGGGCCGTCCGGGCGGCCGGTGATCGCGACCGTCGTCGCCCCCCGGTCGAAGGCGACCCGCAGCGGCTCGATCACGTCGCCGGTGGAGCCGGAGTGGGTGATCGCGATGGCGACGTCGCCGGAACGGAGCTGCACCGCATTCGTCACGGCGAGGTGCGGGTCGGTGTGGGCGTGCGCGATCAGTCCGATGCGCAGGAGTTTCTGGGCGAGGTCCAGGCCGACCAGGGAGGACGCACCCACCCCGTAGATGTCGATGCGGCGTGCGGTCGACGCGGCGGCGACGGCCGCGCCGAGCTGCACGGTGTCCAGACCGGCGGCGGTGTCGGCGAGGGTCTGCTGCTCGTCGTACGCCAGCTTGGTGACGACGTCGGCGATCGGGTCGTCGACCGCGACGTCCGCCGTGACGGACGGGGCGCGGCCGGACTGCTGGTGGGCGGCGAGACCGGCGAGCGCCAGGCGCAGGTCGCGGTAGCCGGGATAGCCGAGCAGCCGGGCGGTGCGGACCACGGTCGCCTCGCTGGTGCCCGTGAGCTCGGCGAGACCGGTGACCGTGAGGGCCGCGCAGCCTGCCGGGTCGTCGGCGACGGCTTCGGCGACCCGCTGCATGGAGCGGGTCATGGACGGCGAGAGCGTGCGCACCTTGGCCGCGAGGGCTGCGGGGGCCGGTGGTGCCTCCCCTTTGAAAATTTCCTTCACTGGATTGGTCACATCTGAAAGATATTTTCGAATTTCGGGTGCCGTCAAGACCCCCTGGTCCTGGAGACGCGGTCCCGGGTGACAATGGCTTCATGGACGGCACGAAATCCCTCGAGCAGGCCCTGCATGCCGCACGTGCGCTGGTGCTCGCCGATCTGGCCGCCCGTGACGTGGCCGAGGCCGATGTCGTCTCCCTCGTCGAGGACGCGGTGGCACACCGCCGTTGGTGGGTCGAGCAGTGGCCCGAGGGCATCGAGTACGTCGCCGGCCTGATCGCCCAGGACGTCCAGGACGCTCTGCTGGAGCGGTACGGGCGGTGGCCGCTGTGCCCGGTGTGCGACGCGGGCGACCCGCACGCGCTCGACGTGGAACCTGAGCTGGGGCCGGACCCGCACTGGGTGTGCGGCAAGGCGGGTGTGGTCGTGGCGCCCGTCGGGGCACTGTGGTGACGGCGGGCGGGGCGGCATGAGCGGCGGCGGACCGCGGTGACGGTCTATATCGACCCGCCGACCTGGCCGGGGCACGGTCGCATGTGGTCCCACATGGTCAGCGATGTGTCGTTCGAGGAGCTGCACGCGTTCGCGGCGGGGATCGGCTGCCCGCCGCGCGCCTTCGAACGCGACCACTACGACGTCCCGTCGCACAGGTACGGGGACGCGGTGGCGGCGGGCGCGGTCGAGATCGGCTCCAAGGAGCTCGTACGCCGTATCACGGTCGCGGGGCTTCGCAGGCCCAAGAACCGTCCCGCGTAAGAGGCGTCGCGGTGATCAGCCCGGGAACGCCGAGGTGTCCAGAACGGCGTCGAACGGCTCGGGCAGCTTGACCTGATCACCGAACGGCACCCGCTCGGCGTGCTTGTACGCACCGTTCTGCGGCTGGGTGAACAGAGTCGCCGTGGGGCCGTGCTCGTCGAACCGGTCGATCAGCAGGTACGTGGGCACGGGCGCGTGCGCGTAGGCCCAGAGCTTCTTGGTCCGATCGTCCTTGGCGTTGCTCTTCGACGTGATCTCGACGACGAGCAGCGCCTCTGCCGCGTCCACCGGGTCGTTCGTCTCCGGTGCGACGGCGGCGATCACCTCTGTCGGCATCACGACCAGGTCAGGTACATAGAGCTTGTCGAGCGGCGCGATGTGGATGCCGAGCGTCTGATACACCTCGAGTTCGTCGGGCAGGCTCCGGTAGAGCACTCGCTGCACCTTGGCGGCGATGCCGTTGTGGTGCGCATGGGGCGGTGGTACCAAGACGATCTGCCCTTCGTCGATCTCCGCGCGCCACCCCTCGGGCACGTCCAGCTCGCGCCATGCCTGCAGGAGGTCGTCCCACTGGCGGCGGCGAGGCGTCTGGGCGTTCTCGGCCATCGCGGCGGTCATCGCGACTCCCTTCTCCGGTGGCCCGACGGGTCGAGCGTAGATCGACAGCTCTGCGGTGTTCAGCCGCTCTCGTCAGCGTCCCACGATCGAGGGACCGGCGCACGGACTCCCGCCTCCCCGTCACGCGGGCCTCTGGGGCGGGCGAGGGGGCGCAGGCCCAAGCGCAGGACCACTCCGTAGAGTTGGCATTCATGGGTGTGGACATACACGGTGAGATCGAGTGCCGGCTGTGGGGCAAGGAGCGGTGGGCGCCGGCCGACAGGGAGTGGTCGCCGAGCCTCGGGCTGCACGAACTGCGCACCGGCCGTGGCGACCAGATGTCGTGGGACTGCCTCTTCGGGTACTCCGGCGGAGAGATCGTGCCCCTGTTCGACCAGCGCGGGCTGCCGGACGACGTGTGCGAGTGGGTGCGTACGTCGGCCGAGGACGGCGGAGGGCACAGTGCTTCGTACGCCACCTGGGCGGAGCTGGACGCCGTCGACCTGGACCGGCCGTGCACGGTGGACGGACGGGCGTCGTACAACCAGGTGGAGCAGTGGGCCGGACAGCCGGACGGCACCCTCGCCTTCGAGGGCTTCGTGCCGTTGCCGGGTGACGCGTGGGATGTGGCGGGCGAGCTGTTCGGCGACGACCGGGACAGCCCCCGCGACTGGCCGGAGGGTGCCGAGGTGGCGGTCGGCGAACACGTCTACCGCCCGGTCGTCTTCACCCCGCGCAAGCTCCTCTTCGTCGACTCGGCGAAGTGGGAGCCGGTGTTCTCGGTCATGCGTACGCTCGCCGGGCTTCACGGCGACGACCACGTCCGCCTGGTCGTCTACTTCTGCTGACGCGCCCCGGGGCACGTGGGCCGGGGGACCGGTCAGGACGTGAGCTGTGCCAGCTCCGCCTCGAGGTTGGCGCGGGCCCGCGTCTCCCACTCCCGCTCGCCGTACGGGGTGTGGAACAGCCGGGGCAGCTCCAGCAGTTGGCGCAGCACCGCGGCACGCCCCGCGCGGAAGGCGTCCTCGGGGACGAAGCCGTACTCCTCGCGGACCGCCGCGGTGTAGGCGGCGTACGGCTCCGGGGGCGCCGCGAGGATCGCCAGGTCCGCGTCGCACAGGACCTGGCCGTTGGTGTCGTCGCGGGCCGGGGCATGCGTGACCGTGAGGCGGACCAGCCGGGCGACCTCTGCCGTGGCGGCCGGACTCAGTCCGGCCTCCGGGAGGCCGCGCTCGGCGAGGCGGGCCGAGCGTTCCTCGTTCTCCGAGCGGTCGGGGAGGTAGACCGCGTCGTGGAACCAGGCCGCGAGGCGGACCAGATCGGGGTCGGCGGCGTGGGGGGCCAGTGCGTCGATGTGGTCGAGGACCGCGATCAGGTGGTCCGTGGTGTGGTAGCGCCGCTGCGGCTCGGCCCAGCGGGCCAGCAGGTTGTCGGCGTACGGCAGTGGATCGGGCGCGTCCGAAGTCCCCGCACGGGCTGCGGTCAGGGACCGCGCCCAGCGGGCGCGGAGGTCCGCGGAGCGGTCGTGGTCTGCGGAGGGGGCGCGGTCCGTCATGACGCGACTCTAGAGGGACGGCTCCACGCTGCGCACGGTCCGGGATGCCGCCTGCCGCGGGGGTGCCGTCCCGCCGTCCCCGGACACACCGGGCCGCGCCGCGCGTCAGGCGGTGGCTTTGAAACCCCGCAGCCGCAACGAGTTTCCGACCACGAAGACCGACGAGAACGCCATGGCCGCACCAGCGATCATCGGGTTGAGCAGGCCCGCCGCGGCGAGTGGGAGTGCCGCCACGTTGTAGGCGAAGGCCCAGAACAGGTTCGAGCGGATCGTGCCGAGCGTGCTGCGCGCCAGCCGGATCGCGTCCGCGGCCGCCCGCAGATCACCGCGTACGAGCGTGAGGTCACCGGCTTCGATCGCGGCGTCCGTGCCCGTACCCATCGCCAGGCCGAGATCGGCCTGGGCGAGCGCGGCGGCGTCGTTGACACCGTCGCCGACCATGGCGACGCTGCGGCCCTCGGACTGGAGCTTCTTGATCACGTCGACCTTGTCCTCGGGCAGGACCTCGGCGATCACGTCCTCGGCGGCGATGCCGACCTCGGCCGCGACGGCCTCGGCGACCGCCCGGTTGTCGCCGGTCAGCAAGATCGGGGCGAGCCCCAGCGAGCGCAGCCGCCGGATCGCCTCGGGGCTGGTCTCCTTGACCGCGTCGGCGATCTCGAGGAGGGCGCGCGCCCGGCCGTCCCAGGCCACGATCACCGCCGTACGTCCCGCGGCCTCGGCCTGCGCCTTGGCGCGTGCGAGATCGGCGGGCAGGTCCAACTCCCTGCCCTGGCCTTCGGCATGGGGGACCCCGGCGAGCAGCTGTTCACGGCCGACGACGACCGTGTGGCCCTCGACCACGCCTCGGACGCCGAGCCCGGGCACGTTCACGAAGTCCTCGGGCACGGGCAGCGGGCCGGCCTTCTCGGCCGCACACGCCGCGACGGCCCGGGCGATCGGATGCTCGGACGCGTGCTCCAACGCGCCTGCCAGCCGCAGTACTTCGGTCTCCGACTCGTGCGGCGCATGCACGGCGAGCAGGGTCATCCGGCCGGTGGTGACGGTGCCGGTCTTGTCGAGGACGACCGTGTCGACCTTGCGGGTGCTCTCCAGGACCTCCGGGCCCTTGATCAGAATCCCCAGTTGGGCGCCGCGTCCGGTGCCGACCAGGAGGGCGGTCGGGGTGGCAAGGCCCAGGGCGCACGGGCAGGCGATGATCAGTACGGCGACGGCGGCGGTGAACGCGGCCGTCCAGCCCTCGCCGAGCGCCCACCACACGCCGAGGGTGGCGAGCGCGAGGACGAGCACCACGGGTACGAACACGGCGGAGATGCGGTCCGCGAGTCGCTGGGCTGCGGCCTTGCCGTTCTGGGCGTCCTCGACCAGCCTGGCCATCCGGGCGAGTTGGGTGTCGGACCCGACGCGGGTGGCCTCGACGACGAGACGGCCGCCGGCGTTCAGGGTGGCGCCGGTGACGAAGCCGCCGACGGTGACCTCGACGGGGACGGACTCGCCGGTCAGCGTCGAGGTGTCGACGGCGGACGTGCCCTCGACGACGGTGCCGTCGGTGGCGATCTTCTCGCCGGGGCGGACCAGGAAGCGGTCGCCGACGGCGAGCCGGGCCGTGGGCACGGTGACTTCCCGGCCGTCGGAGGCGATGACGGTGACTTCCTTGGCGCCGAGTTCGAGCAGCGCCCGCAGTGCGGCGCCCGCCGAGCGTTTGGAGCGGGCCTCGAAGTACCGCCCGGCGAGGATGAAGGCGGTGACGCCGGCCGCGGCCTCCAGGTAGATGCTGCTCGCGCCGTCGCTGCGGCTGATCGTGAACTCGAAGGGGTGGGTCATGCCGGGCGTACCGGCGTGACCGAAGAACAGGGCCCACAGGGACCAGAGGAACGCGGCCGAGGTGCCGAGCGAGATGAGGGTGTCCATGGTGGCCGCGCCATGGCGGGCATTGGTGAACGCGGCGCGGTGGAAGGGCCAGGCGGCGTAGGTGACGACCGGGGCGGCGAGGGTGAGACTCAGCCACTGCCAGTACGGGAACTGGAGCGCGGGGATCATGGCCATGGCGACGACGGGGACGGCGAGGACGACGGCCGTGACGAGTCGCTCGCGCAGCGGGCGGAGCTCGTCGGGCTCCGCGGGTGCGGTGCCTTCGGGCTCCGGGGGCTCCGGGGGTGCGGGCTCGGCCGCCGAGTAGCCGGTGGCCTCGACGGTGGCGATGAGATCGGCCACACCGACCAGGCCGGTGAAGGCCACCTTCGCCTTCTCGGTGGCGTAGTTCACCGTCGCCGTGACGCCGTCCATGCGATTGAGCTTCTTCTCGATGCGGGCGGCGCAGGAGGCGCAGGTCATGCCGCCGATGGCCAGCTCGATCTCGCGGGGGGCGGTGACGGAAGGGTGGGGCATGGGTCCGAGCCTCCTGCGCGGTCCTGAGGGCTCATACCCCTCGGAGGTACGACTTTCACTTCACCATATACCCCCCACCCGTATAAACCCCAAGGGTGGGGTGTGAAGCCAGGCCGGTTCCTGCGGCTGTCAATGCGTGGCCCGGGCATTAGGCTGGACTATTGGACTAGACCTGTCGCTGTAGCCGGCTACCTGGAGGAACAGGCCCCATGAGCAACCGAGCACTGCTGGAGGTGATCGCCCTCGACGCCGAGGACGCGGTCGCAGCCCGGACCGGAGGGGCCGACCGGCTGGAGCTGGTCACCGACATGGCCGCGGACGGGCTGACCCCGTCACGCGAGACGTACGCGAGGATCCGCGCGGCCGTCGACATCCCGCTGCGCGTGATGCTGCGTCTCGCCGACGGCTTCCTTGCGGGCACCCCGGCGGATGCGGACGCCCTGGTGCAGGTGACGCAGGGGCTACGGGCGGAGGGCGCGGACGAGTTCGTGCTCGGCTTCCTGGACGAGACGGGCGATCCGGACCTGGTCACGGTGGAGCGCCTGAGGGCGGCGCTGGACGGATGCCGCTGGACGTTCCACCGGGCCATCGACCACGCCGCGGACCGCGACTCCCTGCGCAAGCAGCTCGCGGACCTGCCGGGCCTGGACACGTACCTGACGGCCGGCTCCCCGACGGGTGTCGACGACGGACTGCCGACGCTCCTCGCGGAAGCGGCACGCGGCGGCGAACCGGGCTACGAGCCCCGTCTGCTGGTCGGCGGCGGCCTGCGCCTGGACCATGTGCCCGCCCTGCGCACGGCGGGCGTCGACGCCTTCCACATCGGCGGCGCGGCGAGGCCGGGCGGATGGGACGGGCCGGTCGCCGCGGACGCGGTGCGCCAGTGGCGGGCGGCGCTGGACGCGTGACGCCGACAGGCGTCGTAAGCGAACTCCTCTGACACCCGGGAATCCGGCAGCCGGTTGCCTCGCACGCACGTGACGCGCATGCGAGGCACCGGATGTGTGCCGGAGCGATCGAAGGGGCGGACCGTCCCTCCGGCCGGACCTGAATCCGCCGGCCGGGCCACCGACCCCGGATGGTGATGCGATTCAGCCCTGCGCGCCCTTGCGCGCAGCTGCCGCACGCCCGAATGCGTGCCCGGCGGGTGACGGCCGCGACGGCATCACCGGGACCGAGCGCATACCGGTGCGGACACGGGTCGGCGGGCCGAAGGAGCTGTTGCTCCATGACCGCCCGGCCCACGGGCAATTCCGGTTGGAGGCAGGTGCGTCAAACGGGTTCGCCGTCAAAGAGCTGGACCGGCAGCGGCGCACCGTGAACGACCGTCAGGCCCGACACCGCCCTCGTCAGCGCCACATACAGGCGACGCAGGCCCGTCCTCTCGTCCGGTTCCGCCGCCACCACCGACGCCGGGTCGTCCAGGACCACGTAGTCGTACTCCAGGCCCTTCGCCAGCGACGCCGGGACCAGGGTGAGGCGGGCGTCCGGCGTGGTCTCCTCGCCGGGGGACAGGTATCCGATGCCCGCCGCCAGCAGCGCATCCGCGAGCGCCGGGACGCGCTCGTCCGCCGCGATCAGGCCGATCGAGCCCTCGTGCCGCAGCGACTCCACGCACGCCGCGATCACATCCGCGTCCAGGTCGGCCGACCCCCGTACCGACAGCGACCCCGGCGACTCACGCACCGAGTGGACCTCGGCCAGCCCCGGCGACATGTGCGGAAGCAGGCGGGAGGCGTACGAGATGACCTGCCGGGGGACGCGGAAGCCCGCCGTCAGCTCCTCCACCGCCGCGTCCGGCTTGCCCAGGTGGGACAGGGCTTCCTGCCAACTGCCCGTCGCCCAGGGCGTCGTCCCCTGCGCAAGGTCGCCGAGCACCGTCGCCGAACCCGTCGTGCAGCGCCGGCCCACCGCGCGGTACTGCATCGGCGACAGGTCCTGCGCCTCGTCGAGCACGACATGGCCGAGCGACTGCGTCCGCTGCACCAGATCGGTCGCCTCGTCGATCAACACCGCGTCCGCCGCGGACCACTTCACGGACTTCACGCTCCGCGCCGGCTTTTGCCACAGGATCGTGGCCTGTTCCTCGGCGGTGAGGATCCCGTCCGCATGCGCCGCCAGGAACTCGGCGTCGGACAGCAGCCGCAGCACCAGCTTCGCCGGATCGACCGCCGGCCACACCGCCTTGACCGCCGCCTTCACCGCCGCGTTGCGCGCCACCGCGTCCTGGACCCGGTCGTCCGGCGCCTCGCCCGCCTGTTCCATGCGCACGAGCACCGTGTGTGCGATCCGCTGCGGAAGGGCGTCGCGCGCGGCGCCGTAGCGGATGTCGCGGTCCAGCAGTTCCTGGACGATCTCCTCGAGTTCGTACGCCGGCACCCGCCACCGCCGCGAGCCCCGTACGACCACCACCGGCTCGGCCGGCATCGTGACGTGCGAGCGAAGAGCCCGGCGCAGCACCTGCGCCATCCTCGCGTCGCCCTTCACCACGGCCGCCGCCGCCACGTCCGTGCCGCGCACCTCCACATGCGCCACCAGGTCGTCGACCGTCGCCTGCTTCACCTCCAGTTCGCCGAGCGCCGGCAGGACCTGCTCGATGTAGTGCAGGAAGGAACGGTTCGGGCCGATGACGAGCGTGCCCGTGCGGGCGAGGCGCTCCCGGTGGGCGTAGAGAAGATAGGCGACCCGGTGCAGGCCGACGGCCGTCTTGCCGGTGCCGGGGCCTCCCTGCACACACACAGTGCCGGACAGGCCGCTGCGGACGATCTCGTCCTGCTCCGGCTGGATCGTCGCGACGATGTCCCGCATGGGGCCCACGCGCGGCCGCTCGATCTCCGCCTGGAGGAGCTTCGACGTCTGCTCGGCCTCGCCCGGGTCGGTCAGGTGCTCGTCCTCGTACGCCGTGAGATCCCCGCCCGTGTAGCCGAAGCGGCGCCGCAGGCCGACGTCCTGCGGATCCTTGCGTGACGCCCGGTAGAAGGGCTGCGAGACCGGCGCACGCCAGTCGATGACCATCGGGTCGCCGTCCGCGTCATGGACGTGCCGGCGGCCGATGTAGAAGCGCTGCCCCTCCTGCGTGGTGTGCAGATAGTCGAGGCGGCCGAAGAAGAGCGGGGTGTGGGACAGATCGGCGAGCGCCTTGATGCGCTCCTCGATCTGGGCCTCGAGAACCCTGGCGTTGACCCAGTTCGCGGTGACGTCCTTGATGTCGAGCGCCTCGACGTCCTCGCGCATCGCGCGCAGCGCGGCCCGCGATGCGGCGAGATGGGCGCGCTCACGGCCCAGCGGATCGGCGGAATCGAGTGAATCGACGGGAACGCCGCCGCGGGCGGGGGCGGAAACGTCCGGTACAGGGGCGTGCGCGGGCACGGGTTTGCCTCCGGCTGGTGATGCGGGAAACACGACATGGCGAGCCGGCCGGTTTCCGTCCGGGCGGCGGCGCTCCTCGATGTCGGTCGGAGGAGGCGGGGAAGCCCGCGAGTCTAGTCAGCCTCTCGGCACCGGCGCGAACGGTTTTCCACGCGTCCGGCCGTGGGTCCGGCCTCGGGGGTGACCCGGGGGTCCGCCGCAGGGCCTATCCCGTAGGGGGCGGTCTCTGTCTGGAGTCGTACGCGCACCCTCCCGGGATTCAGCCCACAGCCCGATGCCCGGCGGGTGGCGGAAAACCATCATGGAGTCATGAGCGCAGCAACCCTCCATCCCACAGTCCGCGTCCCCCACCCACGCGACGGCGCGACCGCCACCGGCGCCGCGCGGCACTCCTCGCACCGGGTCGGCAACGCACTGCGTGCCGTCAAGGTCTACGCCGAGGCCGTGTTCAGCGTCGCCGTCCTCGGTGAGTACGCCGAGGAAGCCGGCGTCCGCCGCCGCTGAGACAGGCCCCCGAGACAACCCGGGTACCTCGAACGTCGCCGGTCGGGACCGCCGCCGCGCCGCGGGCCGCGCCGCGACACGGGGTGCGGGCCAAGACCGTGACGGTCCCCGGCCCGCTCCTCGCGCTCATGGACCGACCGCCTGTCAGCCTTCCGACAGCAGCTCGTCCGCGTCCACGATCCGGTACGCGTACCCCTGCTCCGCCAGGAACCGCTGCCGGTGCGCGGCGAAGTCCTGGTCGATCGTGTCGCGGGCCACCACCGAGTAGAAGTGAGCCTTGTGGCCGTCCGCCTTCGGGCGCAGGACCCGGCCCAGACGCTGGGCCTCCTCCTGGCGCGACCCGAAGGTGCCCGACACCTGGATGGCGATCGTCGCCTCCGGCAGGTCGATCGAGAAGTTCGCGACCTTGGACACCACCAGCACGCTGATCTCGCCGTTGCGGAACGCGTCGAAGAGCTTCTCGCGCTGCGCGTTGGGCGTCTCGCCCTTGATCACCGGCGCGTCGAGATGCTCGCCCAGCTCGTCCAGCTGGTCGATGTACTGGCCGATCACCAGGATCTGCTGCCCCGTGTGCTTACGGACCAGTTCCTCCGTCACCCGCCGCTTGGTCGCCGTCGTCGCGCAGTAGCGGTACTTCTCCTCCTGCTCCGCGGTCGCGTACGTCAGACGCTCGGAGTCGGTCAGATTGACCCGCACCTCCACACAGTCCGCGGGCGCGATGTAACCCTGCGCCTCGATCTCCTTCCAGGGCGCGTCGAAACGCTTCGGCCCGATGAGCGAGAAGACGTCCGACTCGCGGCCGTCCTCCCGTACGAGCGTCGCCGTCAGGCCCAGACGGCGCCGGGCCTGCAGATCCGCGGTGAACTTGAAGACCGGTGCGGGCAGCAGATGCACCTCGTCGTAGACGATCAGACCCCAGTCGCGGGAGTCGAAGAGCTCCAGATGGGGGTAGATCCCCTTCCGCTTCGTCGTCAGCACCTGGTACGTGGCGATCGTGACGGGCCGGATCTCCTTGCGCGCACCGCTGTACTCGCCGACCTCGTCCTCGGTCAGGCTGGTGCGTTTGACCAGTTCGTGCTTCCACTGGCGGGCCGAGACCGTGTTGGTGACCAGGATCAGGGTGGTGGCCTTCGCCTGCGCCATCGCACCGGCCCCGACCAGCGTCTTTCCGGCGCCGCACGGCAGCACGACCACACCTGAGCCGCCGTGCCAGAAACCCTCCACGGCCTGCTTCTGGTACGGCCGCAGCGCCCAGCCCGACTCGTCCAGATCGATCCGGTGCGCCTCGCCGTCCACGTAACCGGCGAGATCCTCGGCAGGCCAGCCCAGCTTCAGCAGCGTCTGCTTGATCTGGCCGCGCTCGGAGGGGTGCACGGCGACGGTGTCCGGGTCGATGCGGGGGCCGACCAGCGGCTGGACCTTCCGCGAGCGGAGGATCTCCTCCAGAACCGGCCGGTCGGTGGTGGTCAGCACCAGCCCGTGGGTGGGGTGCTTGGACAGGGTGAGCCGGCCGTAGCGGGCCATCGTCTCGGCGACGTCGACGAGCAGGGCGTGCGGGACGGGGTAGCGGGAGAACTCGACGAGCGCGTCCACGACCTGCTCGGCGTCGTGCCCGGCGGCCCGGGCGTTCCACAGGCCGAGCGGGGTGACGCGGTAGGTGTGGATGTGCTCCGGGGCACGCTCCAGCTCCGCGAAGGAGGCGATGGCACGACGGCAGGCGTCCGCCCGTTCGTGGTCGACTTCGAGAAGGAGGGTTTTGTCGCTCTGGACGATGAGTGGACCGTTCACACCTGCGCCCTTTCGGTAAGGCCAAACGTCCAGTGTGCCCCATGCGAGCCGGGAGGGGAGAGGGCCGAGCGCACGCGGCACCGGTGGACGGGCCCGGCCCGGCGCACCGGGCTTCTCTCAGGCGGACTCGTCGGCGAGTTCCGCGACCCCCGTGATGCGGTGCAGCGGATATGTCCTGACCTCGTCCGCCGTGTGGTCGTAGGCCGTGACGAACCCGCCCTCCACCCGCACCGGTGCGATCACGCGCTGGCTGGCCGCGCCGTCGGCGTTGACGTACCCGATCCACAGGGCCGAGCCGGTGAGGGCCGCGGCCTGGACGGTGGCGAGGGTCTCGGCGGGGGTGGTGCGCGGGAGCTCGCTGCCGCGCACGGCCTCCGCCTTCTCGGGAGCGGGCTTGCGGACGACGGTGGCTGCGAGGTCGCCCGCCCTGATCGCCTTCACGGCAGCCCCGAGGAGTGTGGCGTCGGGCACTGGCGGGCCTTCCGGTACGGGGGCGGGCGCCGTACGCGGCGGGGTGCGGCGGGCGTACGCGCGGGTGATCAGCACATCGCCCTCGGCGGACTCGGCGGCCGGCGCGTACCCCATGGCGCGCAGCCCTTCGAGGAGGGAGGCCGGGTCGGCCTGGGCGGACAGGACCGTGGGTGCGAGGCGGCGCAGCCGCAGGCCCTGGGAGCGCTTGTCGGCGAGGATCTCGCCGAGCAGGGCGTCGTCGTCGCAGCGTACGTAGGCGGACGCGGCGCCGATGCGCAGATGCCCGTGGCGGCGGGCCACGTCGTCGATGAGGTAGCTGAGGGGCTGGGGCACGGGCGTGCGGGAGTGGGTGGCCAGGAAGGTGTGCAGCTCGGAGGCCGATCGCCCGGCGTCGAGTGCCCGGCGTACGGAGCCGGGCGTGAAGCGGTAGACGGTGGCTCCGCCCTTGGACTCGACGTCGGCGAGCACGGCGAGGGTCTCGGCGAGCGGCCGTTCGAGGGGCCCGGGCGCGACGGCGGTGAGGTCGGCCTGCAGGAGGACGTGGTCGAGCGGCTCGGGCAGCAGCGCGGCGAGCAGGGTGACGGCCCGGGCGCGCGCGGCGTCGCGGGCCTGCGCGTCCACGTCCTGGGAGGCGACCTGCCCGGGCCGGGCGGCGGTGGCCGGGGTGGCGCCGTCGGCGGGCGCCCCGGTGTCCTGTCCTGCGCGCGGCGGTGCCTGGGCCGCTGCCGCGCCGGGCGCGCCGCCGGGTCCGGTCCATGCCTCGGTCCTTGTCCCGCCGCCAGCCGGCCGGGCGGAGCCGTCGAGCGCCGTGCCGGACCGCGACGCGGCACCCGCTGTACCGGCGCCTGCGGAGGCCGCTTCCGTGGCCGTCCGTCCCGGCCGGCCGCCGGCACCCGCGGGGCTGATCGCCTCGGCCGTGCCCGTCCCGCCGTCCGTCTCCGGCAGGGACAGCAGCGCACGCGCGTGCGCCGACAGGGCGGCGCGGCCGGTCATGCCCAGGAGTTCGGACTCCATCAGGGTCCAGGTCGCGAGCCGGGTGCGCAGATCCGTGCCGTCGCCGCGCAGCGGGCGTTCCCAGCGCAGGCGGGACAGGATCGTCTCCGGGTCGGGCGCCGCGCCGGCCGGGAGGGTGGAGAGCAGGTGGAGTACCCGGTGGCGGACCTCGGGCGCCGCCGAGCGGTCCAGGTCCGGGCCGAGCGCGGCGAGTGTGCGGCCTTTGGTGTCCTGGGCGCCGACGAGGCCGGAGGTACGGGTGGCGGTGAGCCAGGCGGTCGCCAGGACCACCCAGCGTTCGGCCGCGGGGAGCGTGAGCCAGTCGTCGTACGCGGGGGTCGGCGCGAACCGCTCGTCGGCCTCGCCGTCCGAGGCCAGCAGCCCGGCGGCGTAGGCCAGTTCGAGCCAGAACGCCGCCAGCTGCTCGGTCGTGTCGAGCGCCAGCGCGGTCCGCTTGAGGTCGCGTACCGAAAGGCCGCCCGCGCGCAGCACCGAGGGGCCGCCCTCGTGCCAGTCCTTCAGGAGGTCCTCGACCGTGGTCAGCGCGGTGTACGCCTGGCCCGCCGCCGCGTTGTCCACAACCTGTGGACCGTATTGGGCGCCCGGCGCGACGGCCGGCGGCACCGGCTCGGGCACCCGGTGCGCGCGCCCCGCCCGCAGATGCAGCGCGACCTCGCGGGGCAGCACCACCGTGCGCGCGGACGCGGGCAGCAGCAGCCCCCGGTCCCGCAGCCACTGGACCGGCGGCGTGGGCGCCGACGTGACCTCGCCGTACGGAGGTCCCCACACGAGGCGGTCCAGGACCGCCAGTGCCTCCGGCGGGGCCGTGTCCAGCAGTTCGCCCATCCGTGCGCGGTCCGTGAACAGCGCGGTCAGCGCCGCCACCGCCGACACCGGGTCGTGCGTGGTCGCGAGCCCCGCGGCCGCCAGGATCTCCTGCAGCCGGCCCGGCGACATCCCGGCCGTCGCCTCGGCGGCGGTGGGGCCGAGCCCGGTGGGGGACGGCCGGGTGGGCGAGGGGGCGAGCAGTTCCCGGGCGGTGCGTACCAGCCGCAGCCGGTCGTTCCCGCCCCACACCAGCGCCTGGTCCCGGAGCAGTGCCACCGCCCGCGGCAGCGCCGCCTCGATGTTGCGCACAGACGTGCCGGCGCCGGACGTACGCCCGTCACCCGCCTCACCCTCGTCACCGGTCAGCAGGGCGAGCAGTGCGTCGTAGGGGGCGGGGTCGGGAGCCACCGCCAGTGCCTCCGCGGTCTGCAGCGCGAAACGGTCGAGCCGCTCCAGGGCGCGGACGACGGAGGCCCGGGTACCGGCCCTGGTGGCGAGCTGGGTGACGTCGTTCGGCACCGGGCTCAGCAGGTCGGGGCGGGCACGCAGCAGCGCGGCCAGGTTCTCGTCGTCGCGGGCGCGCAGTGCTTCGGCGAGCGTGCGCGGGCTGCCGCCGCTTCCTTCGGGCATGGTCCCCATCCGCCCCACGTTAGCCCCTGGAGCGCTACCGTCGGGGGCAGGGCGGCCCTGGAACGAGGGGGCGTCCGCGCTGGGGAACGTCAAGGGGAACGCCGGTGGGGATCGAGAGCGACCAGCTCGTCTACGACTATCTGAGCCGGGTCGGCGATCTGGCCCAGCAGGCCCAGCTTCCGTCGGGCGCCCGGATGCGGCTCGTGACGACGCTGCGCAGCGAGATCGACAAGCAGCGGAGCACATCGGGCGACGACAGCCCGGCGTCCGTACGCAAGATCCTCGGGCGGCTCGGTACGCCGGACGAGGTCGTCGCCTCCGCGTCGGCGCACGCGGCCGCGCCCGGGCCCGCGCCGTCGTCGGCCGACGACAGGTCCGGGACGCCGCGGACCGCCTCCGGGCAGCGGGCGCCCTCCGGAGCCCCGTCCGCCCTGCCGCGTCAACGCGGTTGGCGCGGAGTTCCGCGGCCGCGCACCGCCGACACCCCCGCGCCGCGCACGGCCGCCTCTCCGCCGCATCTCGCCGGGATGGACGAACTCGGCCCGTCCGGCAGCGAACCGGACTGGTGGCGGATCGAGCCGGGGCCGTTCGGACCGGGCGAGAGCGTCGCCGGGTTCGTCGGCGGCGTCGAGATCCCCGAAATACTGAAACCCCCGCCGTCCCAGGACGACACCGAGAGCGAGGAGCGGGACCCGGACGCAGAGGCCGGTCAGGCCGCCGCACCACGACCGTGGTGGCGAACCCGGCTGCGCCGTCGGCGTGCCGCGGCGCCCGTCCCCCCACCCGAAGCCGCCCCGGCGGCGGCCCGCCCGGCCAACGCGATGCTGCTGCTCGCCGCCGCGCTGCTTCTGGTGGGCGCGGTCCTCGGCTCGCTGCTCGCGCTCGGGGGCGGCTGGCTCCTCGCCTACGGGTCGCGCAAGCTCTCGCGCGCCCAGGTGAAATGGGTCGTCGTCGGCCTGCCGTCGACGGTCGCCGCAGCGGGGGCCGTTTGGCTGTGGGGCCGTGTCAACGACCGCTGGGGCGAGCCCATCGCCGAGGACGGGATGCGTGAGGCGCTCACCGGCACCTGGCCGTGGGTGCTGCGGGGAGCGGCCGTCGCCTCCGCGCTCTACCTGGTGTGGCGGGCGCGGCGGCGCTGAGCCGGCACTGCGGCACGGCTCCGGACACCCTTGCGGACGAGGATCGGGAGGGTGCGGGCAGGCCCGACGCGCCGGCTGATGGAGCGGACGGTGCCGGTGATCCTGCCGAGCATGTGGTCCGGCACCCGTGCCTGCTTGATCGTCTCGCTGGGGATAATGGCTGTCATGTCCTTCCCCACCGCGGTCCAGCCGCTCACCGTCGGCTTCGACCTCGACATGACGCTCATCGACTCCCGGCCCGGCATCCACGCCACCTACCGGGCGCTGTCCGCCGAGACCGGTGTGTGGATCGACGCCGATCTGGCGATCACGCGGCTCGGGCCGCCGCTGGAGCAGGAGTTGGCGCTGTGGTTCCCCGACGAGCGGGTCCAGGAGGTCAGCGACCGGTACCGGGAGATCTACACCGCGTACGCGATCGAGCCGACCCCGGCCATGCCCGGTGCCCGGGAGGCGATAGCCGCGGTGCAGGAGCTCGGTGGCCGCGCGATAGTCGTCACCGCCAAGCACGAGCCGAACGCCGAACTCCACCTGGCCCACCTGGGCATGGCCCCGGACGAGGTCATCGGATGGCTGTGGGCGGAGGCCAAGGCGGAGGCGCTGCGCGAGCACGCCGCGAGCGTGTACGTGGGCGACCACATCGGTGACGTACGGGGCGCGCGGGTCGCCGAAGCGCTCTCGGTGGCCGTGCCGACCGGGCCGTGCGACGCGGATGCGCTGCGTGAGGCCGGGGCGGACGTGATCCTCGACGATCTGACCGCGTTCCCGGCCTGGCTGCGGGACTACTGCGCGGACCGTGCCTGACGGCGCTGCGCGCCGATCGAACGCAGCACCCCGGCCGCGGCGATCAGGAAGCCGACGCCCATGAGCATGCAGATCGCGTAGGCGACCGGCGGAAACGGCTCGGTGCCCAGAAACAGCGGGGCGACGGTGACCAGAGTGGCGACTGCGCCGACGATGAAGACGATCGCGCCGACGCGTACGAGCCCGTCACCGGGGGCGGGAGGAGTAGCAGGCATTCGGCCAGGGTAGTCCCATTGCGCGCAGGAACCGATCGGCAACGTCTTGTCACCAGCCTCTGGACCATTAGCCTTGGGGGTGGCGGGTCAGGCGACCCGCTGTAGTGCTATCAAGAGCCGTTTTGTGCGGCGCCCGATTCAGGTGCCTCAGTGCCCAACGAGTACAAGGACGAGGACAGACGTGCCTACCGGCAAGGTCAAGTGGTTCAACAGCGAGAAGGGCTTCGGCTTTCTCTCCCGCGACGACGGCGGCGACGTTTTCGTTCACTCGTCGGTGCTCCCCTCCGGTGTCGATGCCCTGAAGCCGGGCCAGCGCGTCGAGTTCGGGGTCGTGGCGGGCCAGCGGGGTGACCAGGCGCTCTCGGTGACACTTCTCGACCCGACGCCGTCGGTGGCGGCGGCGCAGCGGCGCAAGCCGGACGAGCTGGCGTCGATCGTGCAGGACCTCACGACGCTGCTGGAGAACATCACCCCGATGCTGGAGCGCGGCCGCTACCCCGACAAGGTGCAGGGCGCGAAGATCGCGGGCCTGCTTCGGGCGGTGGCGGACCAGCTGGACGTGTGACGGCGGGACACCGCACGACAACACGGCGCACAGCGGCCGGACGAATCCGCCGGACCGCTCCGTCAGACGAACGACAGCGCATCACGGCCGAGGGGCGGTACGAGCCCCTCGGCCGCGGCGCGCGTGAGCAGGCCGCGTACGGCCGCGTAGCCGGCGTCACCCAGGTCATGGGTGAATTCGTTGACGTACAGGCCGATGTGCTGGTTCGCCACCGACGGGTTCATCTCCCGCGCGTGCTCGAGGACGTACGGGAGGGAGACGTCCGGGTCGTCCCAGGCCATCTTGACCGACGTGCGCGCCGAGGTGGCGAGCAGGCGCAGTGTGTCCGCGCCCAGCGAGCGCTTGGCGATGATCGCGCCCAGCGGGATGGGCAGCCCGGTCGTCGTCTCCCAGTGCTCGCCCATGTCGGCGAGGGAGTGCAGCCCGTACTGCTGGTAGGTGAAGCGCGCCTCGTGGATGACGAGTCCGGCGTCGACCTTGCCGTCGCGCACCGCCGGCATGATCTCGTGGAACGGCATCACGACGACCTCGCCGACGCCGCCCGGGACGGCGTCCGCGGTCCACAGCCGGAACAGCAGATACGCGGTCGAGCGCTCGCTCGGCACCGCGACCGTCTTGCCCCGCAGGTCCGCATCCGGCTCCCGGCCGAGCACCAGCGGGCCGCAGCCCCGGCCCAGCGCGCCGCCGCAGGGCAGCAGCGCGTACTCGTCGAGGACCCACGGCAGGACGGCGTACGAGACCTTCAGTACATCGAACTCGCCGCGCTCGGCCATTCCGTTGGTGATGTCGATGTCCGCGAACGTCACATCCAGCGCGGGCGCGCCGGGGATGCGGCCGTGCGCCCAGGCGTCGAAGACGAAGGTGTCGTTCGGGCAGGGCGAGTACGCGATCTTCAGGGGCGCGGCGGTCACGGCGACTCCTCGAGGACGGGGGCGAGCTGCTGGAAGGCGGAGCGCAGCGCGTCCAGCGCCTCCCCGATGCGCCAGGCGGCACGGTCGCGCGGGCCGACGGCATTGGAGACGGCGCGGATCTCGACGACGGGTACGCCGTGGGCCGTGGCGGCCTCGGCGACGCCGAAACCCTCCATCGCCTCGGCGGCGGCGTGCGGGTGGCGGGCAGTCAGCTCGGCGGCGCGGGCGGCGTTTCCGGTGACGGTGGAGACGGTGAGGACGGGCGCGTACACGGCGTCCAGGGTCTTGGCGAGGCGTGCGGAGAGCTCGGCGGGCGGGTGGTGCACGCTGCGGCCGAAGCCGAGTTCGTCGACGGGCAGATAGCCGTCGGGGGTCTGGGCGCCCAGGTCGGCGGCGACGATCGCGTCGGAGACGACGAGGGAGCCGAGCGGGGCGTGGGCGGCGAAGCCGCCGCCGATCCCGGTGGAGACGACGAGGTCGTACGGCGCCGGGAAGCCCTGCGTCCGCGACCCGGGTGACATGTGTGACGTGGGCGCGGTGGCCGGGACCGGCCCCAGGGCCGCAGCCGTCAGGGCGGCCGCGGTACCCGCCGCGGCGGCGGCCGGTCCGACCCCGGCGACGAGGACGTCGACGAGCTGTCCCGGGGCGTGCTCGATACGCGTCAGCGCGTACCCGCCGGGCAGCGGAACCCGGTGCGTGGCGCCGGCCGCGCCGGTGAAGGCGGTGGCGACGGCGTCGGCCTCCGCCGTCACCGCGGTCACGACGAGTACGCGCACAGGGTCAGGAGGCCTTCTCGAACTGGAAGTGCCAGATGCCGGTGACCTTCTTGCCGCTGGTCTCCATGATGCTGACCTGGGTCTTGCTGGTGGTCTCGCCGGTCGCCGAGGAGAAGAAGGCGTTGCCCGGGATGGTCCGGTACGACTTCCCGTACGGCTCCTGCTCGACGGGCTGGCCGTTGAACAGCAGCGTCCAGCCGTTCTTCGCGATCTCCGGGTCGACGCCGATGCGGACCCGGTCGTCGAAGCCCACCTTGACGGTCTTCGCCGGCTTCTTGCTCAGGCAGCCCTGGAGCAGGGACTCCTTGATGGCCTTGCCATCGTTGTAGCAGGCCGCCTCGGAGTGCACCGACTCGGTGCCGACCGTCACGGTGACGAGCGGGGTCGGCTTGTCGCAGGCGGAGAGGACGAGAAGCCCGGCGGACACGGCGCCGAGAGCGGCGGCGGCCCGGCGGCGCTTGCCGGAGAAGAACGCAACGGTCATGGCCCGAAGGCTATCGGGCCTCCCTGTGCACGCCACCCCCGGGTACGGCGCGGCCCCTTGGTTACGCCACGGGGGCTACGGCCCTGCCCACCCGCGCCCCCGTTCCCCCCGGGCGCGCCGTTCCCCCACTGGCCGCGCCCGGCGGCCTGAGGCGGGGCAGCGTTGCGGGCGGGTGTGTCGCACGCCCGGTGGAGTGGGAAACGCCCCGGTCCTACGCCACCCGAGCCCGCGCATGCCCCCGGCGGGACGCGTCCAGCAGACCCCGGATCGCCGCCAGCGCGCCCGCGCCCACGATGCACGCCGCCACCGACATGCCCAGCACGCCGTTCAGCGGCAGCACGATGCCGATCGCGCCGCCGGCCACCCATGACATCTGCAGCAGCGTCTCGGAGCGGGCGAACGCCGACGTACGCACCTGTTCCGGGACGTCCCGCTGGATCAGCGCGTCCAGCGACAGCTTCGACAGGGCCTGGGTCAGGCCCGCCGTCGCGGCCAGGACCGCGATCATCGCCGTGCTGAAGAACACCGCCGCGCAGATCGCCGCCGCCAGTACCAGCGTGATCATCGTGGCGATGATCACTTCCGGTGGGCGTCCCCTCAGCCACGCCCCCACCGCCGTGCCGAGCGCGTTGCCCGTTCCCGCCGCGACGCCGACCATCGCCAGGGAGACCGCCGCGCTCTGGCCCGACAGCGGATGCTCGCGCAGCAGGAAGGCCAGGAAGAAGATCAGGAACCCGGACAGCGCCCGGTGCGCCGCATTGGCCTGGAGGCCGTGCAGCACGGACGGCCCCACCGTCCGCAGGCTCGGTTTCTGCTCGCCGTGGGTGAGCATGTGCGCCTTGCGCTCGCCCTTCGCGGAGTCCACCTTGTGCGGCAGTCGCAGGGCCCAGTACGTACCGAGCAGGAACAGCGCGCACGCCCCGTACAGCGGCCACTGGGGCCCGATGTTCTGCAGCCCGATCCCGATCGGCGCCGCGATCCCCGTCGCCACCAGACCGGCCAGCGTGACCCGGGAGTTCGCCTTCACCAGTGGGAAGCGCGGTGGCAGCAGGCGCGGCACGACCGCGCTGCGTACGACTCCGTACGCCTTCGAGGACACGAGGACACCCAGCGCCGCCGGATACAGCTGGATTCCGCCCGTGGCGACCGCCGTGGACATCGCGAGCGCGAGCACCACACGTGCGAACATCGCGCCTGCCATCGCCGCGCGCCGCCCGTGCGGGATGCGGTCGAGCAGCGGGCCGATGACCGGGGCCAGCAGGACGAAGGGGGCCATCGTGACGGCCAGATAGAGCGCGACCCGGCCGCGTGCCTCGTCCGTCGGTACGGAGAAGAAGACCGTGGACGCCAGCGCCACGGTGATCATGACGTCGCCGGCGCCGTTCACGGCATGGAGTTCGATCAGTTTGCCGAGACCGGACTCGCCCGCCCCGTGCGCATGCGTCGCTTTCCGGATACCGCGCGCCGTGCCCGTGAACGGCAGATGGAGGGCACGCCCGACCGTCCGGCCCACTCTGCGGAGCGGCCCGGATGTGTCGGACGACCTCGCGGCTGCCACCCCGTCATAGTGCCCCAAGCCCTGCCGAGGCGAACCGGTGACAGGCACTGTTCCGCCCATGTTGGGGCAGGCAGGTGGGCGGGGAGCTGCGGAGGGGGTAGCGTGCGTAGCGCGCCACCGGCGGCTGTTCTCGGCCGCGCGCCTCTTCGGCATCCCGCAGAATGGATGACGTTGGGTGTGCCCGAGACAGGTCGGTCTGGGCGCGGACGTCGATGCGGCCCTCTGGTCCGCTCCGCCCGCGGTCCCGTACCTCCGGAATCGGCCGGCGCACCCGTGAGACGGCGTAGGAGAGAAGCGAGACCTGTGAGTGCTGCGACGACGCGAAGCCGTACCCCCGACCGTCTGTGCGCCGAGGCGGTAGATCTTGCCCGGGAGGCGGCCGAGGAGGCCGCGGCCCCCGGCAAGGTCGGTGAGCATGTGTCCCTGGTCTCCGAGGGCGACCGGGTGGTCACACACTTCTTCGAGTGCCACGAGCCCGGCTACCGGGGCTGGCGCTGGGCGGTGACCGTCGCACGTGCCTCCCGCGCCAAGAACGTCACCTTGGACGAGACCGTCCTGCTGCCCGGCCCCGACGCCCTCATGGCCCCCGAGTGGGTGCCGTGGAGCGAGCGGCTGCGACCGGGCGACATGGGCCCCGGCGATCTGCTGCCCACCGAGGCCGAGGACCTGCGCCTCGAGCCCGGCTACACCGGCGAGGACGAGCCCCCGCCGAATTCGGTCCTTGCCGAGCACCCCCCGTCGCACGATCTGGCGGAGCGGGTCGAGGCCGAGGACGCCGAGCTCACCGACCGCAGGCCCGCGATCGAGGCCACCACGGGCAACGGCCGCGCGGCGATCGCGGCGCTCGCCGAGGAGCTCGGCATGCGCCGGGCCCGTGTGCTGTCCCGGTACGGGCTGCACACGGCGGCCGACCGCTGGGAGGAAGGCTTCGGCGCCAAGACCCCGATGGCGCAGGCCGCCCCCGCATCCTGTGTGACCTGTGCCTTCCTGGTCCCGATGGCGGGTTCGCTGAAGCAGGCCTTCGGTGTGTGCGCGAACGAGTTCTCGCCCGCGGACGGCCGGGTCGTCTCCCTGGCGTACGGCTGCGGCGGGCATTCCGAAGCGGCCGTGATGCCCAAGCCGCCGACGCCCCCGCCCCCGGTGCTCGACACGATGGCGGCCGACGAGTTCCCGCTGCGGCCCGCCCGTGACGGCGGATCCGTCTCGCCCGAGGCCGACGCCGCATCGGAGGATCTCGGCCACTCGTAGTCCGGCGTTCGCAGCTCTCCGGTTCCCCGATCCGTGCTGACCGGCCGATAAGCGGTACCTTCGGCCCCAGCAGCAGTCGCCGCTTCCGGAGAGAGTGGAGTCACAGCGTGAGCGTCAGGACGACGGAGTGGGCCGACCCGTTCGGGACGGTGCGGCTGCGGCGCGGGGTGCTCGACGCATGGGGCGCCAGCCCCGCCCGCTTCCGCGAGGACGCCAACGCCGAGGAGGACCTCGCGCTCGGCGGGTACCGCGACCGTCTGGTCGTCGAGCTCGCCCAGAACGCCGCGGACGCCGCCGCGCGCGCCGGTGTGCCGGGGCGGCTCCGGCTGACCCTGCATCCGGCCACCGGTACGGACCGCGCCGTGCTCGCCGCCGCCAACACCGGCGCCCCGCTGGACGCCGCGGGCGTCGAATCGCTCAGCACCCTGCGCGCCTCCGCCAAGCGCGAGGGGCACGAGAGCTCCGTCGGCCGGTTCGGTGTCGGCTTCGCCGCCGTGCTGGCGGTCAGCGACGAGCCCGCGGTCGTGGGCCGGCACGGCGGCGTGCGCTGGTCCCTGGCCGAGGCCAGGGAGCTGGCCGGCGAGGCGGCCAAGGGCAGCCCGGGCCTCGGCGACGAGCTGCGCCGCCGCGACGGTCACGTACCGCTGCTGCGGCTGCCGCTGCCCGCCGAGGGCACCGCGCCCGAGGGATACGACACGGTCGTCGTGCTGCCGCTCAGGGACGGGGCCGCGGTCGACCTGGTGGAGCGGCTGCTCGCCGGGATCGACGACGCGCTGCTGCTCACCCTCTCGGGGCTGTCCGAGATCGTGATCGAAACCCCGGACGGCGTACGAGAGTTGCGGCGCTTCGCCGAGGACGCGTACGTCCGCATCCAGGACAGCGTGCACGGCGGACGCCGCTGGCGGGTCGTCAGCCACGGCGGCGCGACCGAGCCCGCGCTGCTCGCCGGCCGGCCCGTCGAGGAACGGCTCCGGCCGCACTGGTCGGTCACCTGGGCGGTGCCCGTCGACGACGAGGGTGCGCCGGCCCGGCCGCGTACCGCACCTGTCGTGCATGCGCCGACTCCTACCGACGAACCCCTCGGCGTGCCCGCGCTGCTGATCGCCTCGCTGCCGCTGGACACGACGCGCCGCCATCCGGCGCCCGGCCCGCTCACCGACTTCCTGGTGCAGCGCGCGGCCGACGCGTACGCCGAACTCCTCGGCGACTGGCGGCCGGTGAGCGTCGGCACCATCGACCTGGTGCCCGGGCCGCTCGGCAAGGGCGAGCTGGACGGTGCGCTGCGGGCGGCGATCCTGGAGCGGCTGCCGCGCACCGCGTTCCTGGAGCCCGCCGTGCCGCGCGATGTGCCGGTGGAGGACACCGGTCTGCCGGGCCGGGAGATCTCCGTGGGCCTGCGGCCGATCGAGGCGGAGGTCCTGGAGGGCGGGGGCTCGGAGACCGTACGAGTCCTGGCCGAGGTGCTGCCGAGCCTGCTGCCCGCGGGACTCGAGCGCCGGGTGGAGCTGCGCACGCTGGGTGTCGCGCGGGTGCCGCTGACCGAGGCGATCGACCGGCTCGCCGGGCTCGAGCGGGAACCGGGCTGGTGGCACCGGCTGTACGACAGCCTGGCGGGCGTCGACCCGGACCGGCTGTCCGGTCTGCCCGTGCCGCTGGCTGGGGGTCCCTCCCAGGCCGGAGGCCCTGGGGGACGCCGCACCACGATCGGTCCGCGCCAGACCCTGCTGCCGCTGGCGGACACCCCGGCCCAGCTGGCCCGCCTCGGCCTGAAGGTCGTGCACCCCGATGCCGCGCACCCGCTCCTGGAGAAGCTGGGCGCGCTGCCCGCGACGCCGCGGGCCGTGCTGACGACCGTGCAGGTGCGGGCGGCCGTCGCGGCATCGCTGGACGACGGTGATGTCTGGGACGAGGAGGCGCTCGACGCGGAGGAGCTCGCCGAGACGGTGCTCGCGCTGGTCCGGGACGCGGGTCTGGAGCCCGGTGAGGAGCCGTGGCTGGGCGCGCTGGCGCTGCCCGACGAGGACGGCGAACTGGCCCCCGCCGGTGAACTGGTGCTGCCCGGCAGCCCGTTCGCCGCGGTGATGCGTGAGGGCGAACTGGCGCTGTGCGACGCGGAGCTCGCCGAGCGGTGGGGCGAGCAGCCGCTGGCGGCCTGCGGGGTGCTGGCCAACTTCGCGCTGGTGAGGACCACCGATGTGGTGCTCGACCCCGATGAACTGGAGCCCCGCGAAGGGGACTTCGCCGAGCCCGACGACGCCGGGCTGCTGGACGCGGTCGACGTCTGGTGCGAGGACGTGCTCGACCGGCTGCCGGACACGCCCGTGCCGCCCGTCGCCACGGAGATCGTCGCCGTGCGCGACCTGGACCTGGTGGACGACGACTGCTGGCCGCAGGCGCTGGCGCTGCTGGCGCAGCCGCCGCTGCGGGACGCGCTGACCCAGTCCGTACGCATCCTGCTGCCGGACGGCACGACGGAGACGGTGCGGCCCTACACGGCGTGGTGGCTGCGCGACCATCCGGTGCTGGACGGGCGCCGGCCGGCGGGCCTGCGGGCGGCGGGCGCGGATGCGCTGCTGGAGGGCCTGTACGAGTCGGCCGACACCACGGGCTTCGAGGACTCCCAGGTGCTGCGCGCGCTGGGGGTGCGTACCTCGGTCGCCGCGCTGCTCGACGAGCCGGGCGGCGGCGCGGAACTCCTGTCCCGCCTGGCCGATCCCGACCGTCCCGTCCGTGCGGCCCAACTGCACGCCCTGTACTCGGCGCTGGCGGACCTCGACCCGGAGCAGGTCACGCTCCCCGACGAGCTGCGTGCGGTCGTCGACGGCGAGGTCCGGGTCGTGGACGCGGCGGACGCGGTCGTGGCGGACGCCCCCGACCTGCTGCCGCTGGCGGAGGGACTCCCGCTCCTCCCGGTCACACCCACGCGCGCCGGGGACCTGGCGGACCTGTTCCAGGTACGCCGCCTGAGCGAGACGGTCGACGCGGAGATCACGACACCGGGCGAGGAGCACGAGGTCCCCGAGTCGGTGCACATCCTGCTCGGCCCGACGACCCCGGCGACGTACATGGAGCACGAGGAACTGGTCGTCGCCGGCGTCGAACTGGACTGGCGGCGCACGCCGGACGGAGTGCTCCACGCCTCCACCGTGGAGGGCGTGGCCGCGGCCCTTGCCTGGTCGACGGCCCAGTGGCCGCGCCGATTCGAGGTGGCGGCGCTGCTGGAGGACCCGTCCCGCACGGACGAGCTGGCGCGCGACCGCTGGTTCGACTGAGACCTGACGGTCCGCTCCCGGCCGGGGGTGGACCGTGCGCGGCCTCCGGACGGGGTGCGTGATGTGTCATGCTCGCGTTCATGGGGCGGGGGAACTCGAGCAGAGTCCGCCGGCGGAAAGGCAACGGGCGGCCTGCGCGCACCGAAGGGGCGCACGCGGCGCATGTCGCACCTGCGCCGCCCGAGGCGCCCCCTGCGCCCCGGGCGTACGCCGGACCTCTCGACGGAGTGCTCGGCAGCACGCCGTTCAGCCTTCGGCAGCTCGACGGGCAGACGGTGCTGCGCATCGGTGAGTGGGAATCGGTCGTCGGACCGGACACGCAGGTGCGGCACCGGCAGCACCTGTTGTGGAACAGCTTCGCTGTCGCGGCCCCGGGCCGGCCCATGTTCGTCCACCGCTACCACCTGCCATGGGGCCTGCAGTTGCTTGCGCAGTTCGAGTCCACCCCGGACTTCTTCGTCGCCCAGATGGACGACCCGGGCCTTGAACTGACGGTCAGGCTCGGCGGCATCTCCGCCTGGAGCCCTGCCACGAACGCGGAGCGCTGAGCGTTCTGCCCCGGCCGCCCCTGTCGGTGGGTGGACGGACCGCATCGCGCCGCGTGTCGAGCCGCTCGACCACCCCGATGCTGCGGAGCCTGTTTCCGGTGTCCGAAGTCTGCCTGGTCAGCAGCCAGTTGAGCGATTGATCACCTTTTGCCCGCGGAGTTCTGCTAATCCTATGACCGGGGTTACGGGCATCGGCCCGTCGCAGCGCGTGCGCGCTGTCTGGAGGGGATACACGTGAGTACGACATCACGGGATGCGGTCGTCGCCGGCGAACAGAAGGCCGTGGACCGCGCCTACGACTGCTACGAGGCGCGCCTCGCGGAGATGACGGAACAGTCGCCCGCCGCGGCCTCCGCCAGCGGCAAGGACGGCACCGCCGCCAGGATCGAGGCGGAGGCCAAGGCCGAGGAGTACGGCGGGCTGGGCGGCGAGGCCCTCGTCGTCAGCAGGGTCGACGTACAGGAGCCGGGCGCGTCGGCGGCCGAGACCTTCTACATCGGGCGCCGGAGCGTGTTCGACGTCGAGACCCGTGACCAGGTGGTGGTCCTCTGGACGGCCCCGATGGCCAGGAAGTGGTACAACGCGCAGCCGGAATCGCCCGGGGAGGTGCTCCTGCGACGGCAGTTACGCTGCTCGGAGCGCACGGTCGAGGACTTCCTGGACGAGATCGTCCCGTCTGCGGTGCCCGGCGCCGACACCGACATCGACGCCTACACCGACACAGACGAGCAGGGTGGACCGGCGTACGACTCCCTTGACGGGACGGCCTACGACACCGCTGCGGAGCCCGCAGCCGCCGAGGACCATGGCCCCGGCACCGTCCCCTCACCTCGTGACGGCGCCCGCCGGCGCCGGAAGAAGCCGCAACAGGTGGACGAGTTCCTGCTCCGGGAACTCCACCGCTCCCGCAGCGGGCGGATGCGCGACATCGTCGAGACGATCCGCCGCGACCAGATGGCCCTGGTCACCGGCTCACCGGCGGACGTGCTCGTGATCCAGGGCGGACCGGGCACCGGAAAGTCCGCGGTCGGCCTGCACCGCGTGACCTGGCTCGTCAACAACGACCACTTCCGCCCACAGGACATCCTGGTGGTCGGACCGCACCAGAACTTCCTGGAGTACGTGGGGCGGGTGCTGCCCACCCTCGGCACCCGCAACGTCAACGCCGTCCAGCTCGACCGCCTCTGGGCCGGTGAGGTCCGCGGCACGGACTCCCCCAAGGCGCGGCTGGTCAAGTCCGACGACCGGATGGCCACCGTCCTGCGGCGGCGCGTGGAGCGCGAGTGCAGACCGGACGCACTGGATTCCCTCGTCACCGCCCCCTCGCACGAACAGGACGAGCCGGACTTCGCCGTCGGCGTCGGCAGTACGCTGCTGCGCCTGCCGCGCTCGGAGGTGCTCGGCGTTCTGCGTGAGGCCCGCGAGGGCAGCGGCGCCTACCGGGCGCGCCGCGACCGGTTCCGGACGCTTCTCGTCGACCGACTGCTGGGCGCCCTGACGCGACTCGCCCCGCGGCGCGGCACGGACGAGACGATACGCAGGGATCTGGAGCGCAACCGGCAGGTGGTGGCACTCGTCGAGCGGACCTGGCCGGCGCTGAGCCCGGAGGAGGCCCTGCGGAGTCTGCTCAACTCACCTGACAGGCTGGGTGAGTGCGCGTCGCAGGTGCTCGGCGAGAGTGAACAGGCCGCGCTCCAGCGGCCGAAGGCCGAGAGCGCGGGGGAGGAGCCCTGGACCCTCGACGACTTGGTGTGTCTGGAGGAACTGCGGTTCCTCATCGCCGGTGAGACCCCGCAGCGGTACCGGCACATCGTCGTCGACGAGGCCCAGGACCTGACACCGATGCAGGCGAGGTCGCTGCAGAGGCGTTGTCCGACCGGCTCGATGACCGTGCTCGGCGACCTGGCGCAGGCCACCGGCCCCCACACGTATGCCGCTTGGGGCCGGCTGGGCGGACTGCTGTCCGGGCAGGGGGACTGGCATGTCGCGGAGCTGAACACCAGCTACCGCGTGCCGGCTCAGATCATGGAGTTCGTGGCTCCCCTCGCCGGGGAGGTCGCGCCGTCGCTGCCCTTCCCCGCCGCCGTCCGCCGGGCCGACGGGGAAGCCGTACGGCTGGTCGCGACGACACCGTCCCAGCTGCTGGACGACGTGGCGGCCCGCGTGATCCGCCTCGTCGGTACCGATGACGGCCGCTCCCCGAGGTCGGTCGCCGTCATCGTGCCCGACTCCCCGTGGCGGGAGCAGGTCCGCCGGCACGTGGACCTGATCGAGGGCATGGCCCCGGAGCGGCTGCGAGCCGTGTCCGTGCTGGCGGCGGCCGAGGCCAAGGGCATGGAGTTCGACCATGTCCTGGTCCTGGACCCGTCGGCCATCGCCGGCAGCGGACCCGCGGGGCTGCGCCGGCTGTACGTGGCACTGACCCGCAGTACGCAGAGCCTGACCGTTCTTCACACGTCACCGCTGCCCGAGGCGCTCGGGGGAGGTTCCGATGACGCGGCCGGCGAGGAGGCCCCGCAGGTCGGCGCCGATGTGCGGGTCACGGTGCTCGGGCCGGGACCGGGGTCGCACTGGCGGGTGCAGGCTCTCTCGCCCGAGAGCGAG
Source organism: Streptomyces sp. NBC_00390 (assembly GCF_036057275.1). Classification (NCBI taxonomy): domain Bacteria; kingdom Bacillati; phylum Actinomycetota; class Actinomycetes; order Kitasatosporales; family Streptomycetaceae; genus Streptomyces; species Streptomyces sp. NBC_00390. The sequence continues at coordinate 4,614,820 of NZ_CP107945.1, forward strand.
CGCACGTTCCTCCTCGTCCCGCGCCACGGTTCACCCGTTCCCGTAGCCGGATCCACGCTGGACGGCTGGGTGATCCGCAATGAGGGACGGGTGAGTCTGATCTCGGCCGCCGACTTCGGCCGCAGGCCCGTCTCGCCCGGAATGGCGGCCCGTTACGCGGCGGCACTCGACGTCATGGACGAGATCGCGCGCGGCGGCGGCACGATCCCGGCCGATGCCCCGGCCCGGCTTTCGGAACTGAAGGGCATGGCCAACCGGTGTCTGCGCCGGGACCAGGCCGACTGGCTGAGTGTCTGGCAGTTGCTCGGGCGTCCTGACGCAGACCGGCTGGCCATCCTGCGCGACCTCGCGAGGAGTGCACGGGAAGCGGTCGCCGCGGGCGATCCTGCGCGTGCGGCCGCGGTCGCGTCGGAGCTGACGCGCAGCGGATGGGCGGACGCGCTGAGCGATGCGCGGGAACTTCTGCGGCGTGGCCCCGACACCACGGACGAGGCCGAGAGCGAGACCGCACCGGTGGAGGTCGTCGAGCACGAGGCGGGCGTCGTATCCGCCGACGAGACCACCCCCGACGCCGGGGCCGCACCCGCCGGCGAAGACGCCCCCGAACCCGCCACCGATCCCGAACCCGCCACCGCCACCGGCACCCGACCGGAACCCTCCGGGTCCCCGGAGACAGAGCACCAGAAGGAGCACGACGTGCAGGCCATCGCCATCGAGGACATCGAAGTGACAGCCACCGGGCTGCTGTACGACCTGGCGACCGCGGCGGAGGCCGACCGGAACTGCAACACCCATGAGGCAGTGCGGTTCGAGCTGATGGCCGCCCTGCTGCGGGCCGGCCTGAAGCCGTCCGACGCACCCCTCGTCGACGTCAGCCGCACCGGCGAGGACGGCCGCTTCCTGTACGAAGTCCTCGGCGCCCAACGCTCCGCGTACGCGGACCTGCGTGCCGGAGCGACCCGTCTGCTGGAGGTCAACCACGCTCAGCCGCAATCCGCCGACCGCCTGTACCTCGTGCTCTCCGAGCCGCCTGCCGACGCGTGGGCGGCGGACACCGTACGAGCGGTGTTCGGTGTCCATGTGCTGTGGCGGACGGTGGACGGCTGGGGCGGGGAGGACAAGGAGACGGCGCTCGGCGGCGAGGCGGCGTCCGCTCCCTGAGGCCGGGACGAGACCTGACCCCCAGTCAAATGTCGGTGCGTTATTTGATTTACTGACATTCAACGAAGTCTCTACGATTCGTTCACCATCCAAGATCCCGCCGGGGGACTCGCACGGCGGGATCGCCTTTCACTGGGGACACATACATGCGCATGCGTGCCACCGGCGCCGCCCTTGTCGGCGCCCTGGCTCTGACCGCCCTTGTCGTTCCGGCCGCTCAGGCCGGAGCGGCGGAGGTCGAAACCAAGATCACCAAGGTGGTCGTGAACGGCGGCAAGGACGTCGTCCTGGGCACCAGGGCCGAGAAGACCGTCACCGTCTCCCTGACCGCCACCCATCCGGACGGCATCGAGCAAGGCCGGCTCTACCTGTGGCACGACGACGGTACGGGCAAGGCGGACAACATCGTCTTCGGGAACGAGGACTGGGGCACCTGCACCGAGATCGACGACACCACCTCCATCTGCAAGCAGACCATCACCTTCGACCCGCTCCTCACCCCGGGCCGGAACGAACACGCGGGCACCTGGAGGGTCTCCGCATGGGCGATGGCTCCCGGTGGCCAGGACACGCGGGACGAGACGAAGACCGTCCGGATCCAGCGCGCCTCCAAGCTCACGGTCAACGCGGGTCCGGAGCCGGTCACCAAGGGCAGGAAGATCACCACCACGGGCAAGCTCACCCGCGCCAACTGGGACGAGGGGTCTTACAAGGGCTACACCAACCAGCCGGTGAAGCTGCAGTTCCGCAAGGCGGGCACCAGCACCTACACGACCGTCAAGACGGTCAGGACCAACTCGACGGGCAACCTGTCGACGACGGTGACGGCGTCGAAGGACGGCTACTGGCGCTGGTCCTTCGCGGGCACGACCACCACTCCGGCGGTCAACACCACCGGTGACTACGTCGACGTGAGGTAGTCCGCAAGACCGGCGCAGGCCACCGGCCCCACAGAGGCCCGGTGGCCCGCGCCGGCGCGGAAGCGCCAACGCGCCAACCCCCGGTCGGACTTTGGCCGAGCCTCCTGCTTTACTGCGGCTCAACGGAATCTCTACAATCCGTCCACCATTCAAGATCCCGTCGGGGGGAACACGCGACGGGATCGCATTCCACTGGGGACACATACATGCGCATTCGTGCCACTGGCGCCGCGATCGTCGGCGCCCTGGTTCTGACCGCCCTTGCCGTTCCGGCCGCTCAGGCCGAAGAAGGCCCGGCGGGCCCGAGGAAGACCACCTTCTCCGCCAAGGCACCGGCGGACGAGGTCCTCGGCGACACCAAGATCACCAAGGTGGTCGTGAACAACAACAAGGACATCGTCCTGGGCACCACGGCCCCCAAGACCGTCCCGGTCACCCTGACGGCCACCGACGCGGCCGGTATCCAGGACGCGTGGGTCGAGCTGTGGCACGGCGACGACTGGGACTCGCCGGACGCACTCGCAGTCCCGAACGAGTCCGTCTGCAAGGTGGTCAATGCCACCACGTCCACCTGCACGATGAACATCACGATCGACCCGCAGCTGGACCTGGACAAGAACACCCTCGCCGGCACCTGGAAGGTCACCGCCTACGCGTGGGGCAAGGACGGCGACTTCGTCGAGAAGGACACGTACAAGACGCACCGCGTCCAGCGCGCCTCGAAGCTCACGGTCAACGCGGGTCCGGAGCCGGTCACCAAGGGCAGGAAGATCACCGTCACGGGCAAGCTCTCCCGTGCCAACTGGGAGACCTCCACCTACAAGGGGTACGCCGACCAGCCGGTGAAGCTGCAGTTCCGCAAGGCGGGCACCAGCACGTACTCGACCGTCAAGACCGTCAGGACCAACTCGACGGGCAACCTGTCGACGACGGTGACGGCGTCGAAGGACGGCTACTGGCGCTGGTCCTTCGCGGGCACGACCACCACTCCGGCGGTCCACGCCACGGGTGACTACGTCGACGTGAGGTAGTCAGCGACGCAGACAGGCCACCGGCCCCGCAGGGGCCGGTGGCCTGTCTGCGTGGAACAGCCGGTTCGACCGACCCCCGTCAGGTTTTGGCCACGCTTGGCCGGTTTGCTGCGGCTCAACGGAATCTCTACAATCCGTTCACCATTCAAGATCCCGTCGGGGGGAGTCGTACGACGGGGTCGCCTTTCAGTGGGGACACTCATATGCGCATTCGTGCCACTGGCGCCGCGATCGTCGGCGCCCTGGCTCTCTCCACCCTTGCCGTGCCCGCCGCACAGGCAGACAACTCCCTGGACCGCAAGGACAAGTCCGCGCTGGTTCAGGCCGTGCGTGCCGCACAGCAGGCGGACTCCGGCGCTGCGCAGGCGTCCGGCCGCGCCGCCTCTGCCGCCGAGGACGGGGTGCCGTACGAGCTGGACCTCTCCTTCTCCCAGGTGAAGGTCAACAACGGCAAGCCGATCGTCGTAGGCGTCAGCAACCAGGTCACCGTGCCCGTCACCTACACCGTGACGCACGGCGCCGACGTCGACATCTTCGCCCCCGACTTCCTCATGGACGTCGAGATCTACCGCGGCGGAACCGACTACTGGAGCCAGACCCACGGCCTCCTCGGCGACGAATGGCCGGTCTGCACCGCGGTCTCCTCCACGGTGGCGACCTGCAAGGGCACCATCGACATCTACCCCGAGTTCGATCTGACCCTCGCGGACGCCACCACCTGGAAGACCTACGGTTACGCCGTCGCGTACAACGGTCAGGACCCCGAGGACGAGAACATCGACCTGAGCCAGGTCGGCGTCGTCGAGCAGGACCCGCTGGGCGTCACCACCAAGCTCCAGCGGTACTCGAAGCTGACGGTGAACGCCTCCCCGGAGCCGGTCGTCAAGGGCAAGACCATCACCGTCACGGGGAAGCTGACCCGCGCCAACTGGGAGACGCACAAGTACGCGGGCTACACCAAGCAGCCCGTGAAGCTGCAGTTCCGCAAGGCGGGCACCAGCACGTACACCACCGTCAAGACGGTGTACACCGACGGTTACGGCAACCTGAAGACCACGCGTACGGCCTCCACCGACGGCTACTGGCGCTGGTCCTTCGCCGGCACCTCCACCACTCCGGCGGTCAACGCCACCGGTGACTACGTCGACGTGAAGTAGTCCGTCACGTAGCCCTCGTCTCTGCGTCGGCAGGGAAGCGGCGGTCGACCCAGCGCCAGGTGAACTCCAGAAGCGCTGCGGCGGCCGCCGCAACGGCGACTGCCGCCCATGGCATCGTCGTGCCCACGAGCTTCAGGGCGAAGAAGTGCTGGAGCCACGGCACCACCAGCACCAGCAGGAACGCTCCGCCCATCGTCGCCACCAGCGCGATCCGCCACCACGTGTAGGGCCGGGCGATGATGGCCAGCACCCACATCGCGACCAGGAACAGCGTCAGCGTCGCCGCGCTCGTCTCCGCGTCCAGGGCGCCCGGTCCGCTGTAGTGGGAGCGGGCCAGCAGATACGTGCAGAACGTCGCCGTCCCCGCGATCACACCCGCCGGGATCGCGTACCGCATCACCCGGCGCACGAAGTTCGGCTTCGCCCGCTCCGTGTTCGGGGCGAGCGCCAGGAAGAACGCCGGGACGCCGATCGTCAGCGTCGACAGCAGTGTCAGATGGCGGGGGAGGAACGGGTACTCCACCTGGCTGCACACCACCAGGATCGCCAGAAGCACCGAGTACACGGTCTTGGTCAGGAACAGCGTGGCGACGCGGGTGATGTTGCCGATCACCCGGCGGCCCTCCGCCACCACCGACGGCAGCGTCGCGAAACTGTTGTTCAGCAGCACGATCTGGGCGACCGCCCGGGTGGCCTCCGAGCCCGTGCCCATCGATACGCCGATGTCCGCGTCCTTCAGCGCCAGGACGTCGTTGACGCCGTCCCCCGTCATCGCCACCGTGTGCCCGCGGGACTGCAGCGCGCCGACCATGTCCCGCTTCTGCTGCGGGCTGACCCGGCCGAAGACCGTGTTCGCGGCCAGCTCCTCGGCCATCGCCGACTGCTCGGCCGGCAGCCGCCGCGCATCCACCGTGTCCGCCGCGCCCGGCAGTCCCAGCTTGCCCGCCACCGCGCCGACGGCGATCGCGTTGTCGCCGGAGATGACCTTGGCCGCGACGTTCTGCTCGCCGAAGTACCGCAGCGTGTCGGCAGCCTCCGGCCGCAGCCGCTGCTCGAGCACCACCAGCGCCGTCGGCTTCGCGCCCGCCGCCACGTCCGCCGCGTCCAGTTCGCCCGCGGTCCGGACCAGCAGCAGCACCCGCAGCCCCTGCTGGTTGAGCTGGTCGATGTCTGCGAGCACCGGGTCCCCTGGCGGCAGCAGCACATCGGGAGCGCCCAGCAGCCAGGTGGACTCCTCACCGTTGCCCTCGCTGAAGCTCGCCCCGCTGTACTTGCGCGCCGAGGAGAAGGGCAGTGACTCCGTGCAGCGCCAGTCCTCGCTGTCCGGATATGCGTCGATGACCGCCTGGAGACTCGCGTTGGGCCGGGGGTCGGACTCGCCGAGCGCGCCCAGCACCTTGCGTACGTACGGCTCGTCGGCACCGCCCAGCGTCCGCAGCTCCGCGACGTCCATGCCGCCTTCGGTCAGTGTGCCGGTCTTGTCCAGGCAGACCACGTCCACGCGTGCCAGGCCCTCGATCGCGGGCAGTTCCTGCACGAGGCACTGCTGGCGGCCCAGACGGATCACTCCGATGGCGAAGGCGACCGAGGTGAGCAGGACGAGGCCCTCGGGGATCATCGGGACGATCCCGCCGACCGTACGCGCCACCGAGTCCTTGACGTTGGTCTCCTTGACGACCAGCTGGCTGATGACGAGCCCCGTGGCGGTGGGGATCATCATCCAGGTCACGTACTTGAGGATGGTGCTGATGCCGCTGCGCAGCTCGGAGGCGACCAGGGTGAAGCGGGACGCCTCCTCGGCCAGTTGTGCCGCATACGCCTCGCGGCCCACCTTGGTCGCGGTGAACGCGCCGCCGCCCGCGACCACGAAGCTGCCCGACATCACGAGGTCGCCCGGCTGCTTGACCACCGGGTCCGCCTCGCCGGTCAGCAGCGACTCGTCGATCTCCAGGCTGTCCGCCTCGGCGACCTCGCCGTCGACGACGACCTTGTCACCGGGCCCGAGTTCGACCAGGTCGTGCAGGACGATCTCGGAGGTGGAGACCTCGGAGGCCACCCCGTCGCGCCGTACGGTCGGTTTCGCCTCGCCGATGACGGCGAGTGAGTCCAGCGTCTTCTTGGCACGCAGTTCCTGGATGATGCCGATCCCGGTGTTGGCGATGATCACAAAGCCGAAGAGGCTGTCCTGGATCGGCGCGACGAAGAACATGATCACCCACAGGACGCCGATGATCGCGTTGAAGCGGGTGAACACATTGCCGCGGATGATGTCGACGGTGGAGCGCGAGCTGCGTACGGGTACGTCGTTGATCTGGCCCAGCGCCACCCGCTCGGCGACCTCGGCGGTCGTCAGTCCGGTCGGGGACACCCGGCGCCGGGCCGTGCCGGGGGGTCGGGTGGGAGGGTGCACGGGGTCGAGTTCGGCGCCCGCGCTGATGACGGGTCCGCTCGGCTCGGGGCCTTCGGTGCCGGTCCACGGCGGCTGCGTCATGGTTTCGACGGTACGGCCGACGGCCCGGGTTCACCCCCCGAGTGACGCGTTCTCATCGGGACGCGTTCTCAGGAGTCGGAGTTCTCCGCCGTCGGGGCGGTGTCCGCGTCGGCGGCCGCCTGTGAGCGCTTGATCGCCGCTTCCCGGCTGCGTACGTACCAGATGCCGATGAGTCCGAGGCCCGCACCGGCCAGACAGGTCCACACCCACCAGGTCAGATCGCGGTCCGCGAACCAGCCGTAGAACGGGACCTGGACGAGGAACATGACGAACCACAGGATCGTGCCGCCGGTGATGGTGGCGACGATCGGCCCCTCAAGGGGTTCGGGTGCCTCGTGCCTGGGGGTCCACTTCGCCATGCCGACAGTGTAGGCGGCGCTTTTCGTACGCCGACGGGCCAGGTCCGCCAGGGGTCTACGCGCGGAGATACCGATCTTCCTCTTATATGTTCATACTGAACGAGTTTGCGTCCGACCGGTTTCGTTCGTATGAACCTCCAGGGAACCGGCCTGAAATACGACGAGGTCTCGCATGCCCCCCACGGCCACCGCCCCTGCGGACGTCCAGCCGCCGCAGCAGCAGCCGTCCACAGGCTCCAGCCGCCTGGACCGCTTCTTCAAGATCTCCGAGCGCGGCTCCACGGTCGCCCGCGAAGTCCGCGGCGGATTCGCCAGCTTCTTCGCGATGGCCTACATCATCGTGCTGAACCCGATCATCCTCGGCAGCGCGAAGGACATGTACGGGCACCAGCTCGACGGCGGCCAGCTGGTCACCGCCACCGTGCTGACCGCGGCCTTCTCCACCCTCCTCATGGGCGTCATCGGCAATGTCCCGATCGCGCTCGCGGCCGGTCTCGGCGTCAACACCGTCGTCGCCCTCCAGCTCGCGCCCCACATGTCCTGGCCGGACGCCATGGGCATGGTCGTGCTGGCCGGCTTCGTCGTGATGCTGCTGGTCGCCACCGGGCTGCGTGAGCGCGTGATGAACGCCGTGCCGCTGAGCCTGCGCAAGGGCATCGCGATCGGTATCGGCCTGTTCATCATGCTGATCGGCCTGGTCGACTCCGGTTTCGTCTCCCGTATCCCCGACGCCGCCAAGACGGTCGTCCCGCTCCAGCTCGGCAGCGGCGGGCACCTGCTCGGCTGGCCGGTCCTGGTCTTCGCCCTGGGTGTGCTGCTCACCTTCGCACTGATCATCCGCAAGGTGCCCGGCGCGATCCTGATCTCCATCGTGGCGATGACGGTTGTCGCCATGGTCGTCAACGCGGTCGCGGGCATCCCCAGCTGGGGCCTGACCACGCCAGAGTGGCCCGGCAACCCGGTCGCGACGCCCGACTTCGGCCTGGTCGGCGAGGTCAGTCTGTTCGGCGGCTTCGAGAAGGTCGGACTGCTGACCGGCTGCCTCTTCGTCTTCACCGTGCTGCTGTCCTGCTTCTTCGACGCGATGGGCACGATCCTCGGCGTCGGCGACGAGGCCAGGCTGATGGACAAGGACGGCAACTTCCCCGGCATCAACAAGGTGCTGATCGTCGACGGCATCGCGGTCGCCGCCGGCGGCGCGAGCTCCGCCTCCGCCAACACCTGCTTCGTGGAGTCCACCGCCGGCGTCGGCGAGGGTGCCCGTACCGGTCTCGCGTCCGTCGTCACGGGTGCGCTGTTCGCGGTGGCGCTGTTCCTCACGCCCCTCGCCACGATGGTGCCGTCCCAGGCGGCCACGCCCGCGCTGGTGGCGGTCGGCTTCCTGATCCTGGCCGGTTCCGTCAAGGACATCGACTGGAGCGACTTCACGATCGCCGTCCCGGCGTTCCTGGCGATGGTGATCATGCCGTTCACGTACTCGATCACCAACGGCATCGGCATCGGCTTCATCGCCTTCAGTGCGCTGCGGCTGGCGGCCGGACGCGGCCGTGAGGTGCCGGCCGCGATGTACGTGGTGTCGGCGGTGTTCCTCTTCTCCTACGCGATGCCGGCGCTCGGCCTCACGTAAGCAGGGGTTTCGTGTGCCGTGAGGCCCCGCCCCGGCGGGGCCTCACGGCACCCCGTAGAACTTCTCGGTCTCCTCGACGGCCGCCTTGAAGCGTTCGTCGAAGTCGTCACGAATGAGCGTCCGCAGGACATAGTCCTGGACGCTCATTCCTCGTTTGGCGGCGTGCGCCCGGAGCCGGTCGAGCAGCTCACCGTCCATCCGCAGGCTGAGCACTGTCGATCCCATAGCAGCCAGCGTCGCCCCATGGCTGCCTTCTTTGCGTCACTTTTCGGATCACTCTCACTCATTCGGGTGAGTCCGGCATCTCGACCGTCACCCCGTGGCGTGTACGCCGGTGCGGACGCGCCGAATCCGGTGGTCTTTAGGCAAGGTAATGAGTTAGGCTAAGGACCATGCCTGACCTTCGCCACGGTACTGACGCAGATGTCGCCGCCGTGAACTCCCTCCGCTCGGCCGTGATGCGGCTGGGCAGGCGCCTGAAACACCAGCGCGTCGACGAATCGCTGAGTCCCACCGAGATGTCGGTGCTCGGCACCCTCGCCCGCTGCGGCTCGGCCACCCCCGGTGAGCTGGCCCGCAAAGAGCATGTGCAGCCGCCGTCCATGACCAGGATCGTCGCGCTGCTGGAGGCCAAGGGACTGGTCCGGCTCGAACCGCACCCCGACGACCGTCGGCAGAAGGTGGTCAGCCAGACCGAGGAGGCCGAAGCGATGCTCGAGCAGAGCCGCCGCAAGCGGAACGCCTGGCTGGCCGCCCTCGCCGAGGGCCTCGACGATGACGAATGGGACAAGCTGCGCGCCGCCGCTCCCGTCCTGGAGAAGCTCGCGCACCTGCCCCCTCCCGTCCGGGGCTAGACCCCGGACCCCCGCAGTTTCCCGACGCCGAGGAGGCGAACCCTTTTGAGTACGGGATCCGGAGCAGACTCCGCCCCCGCACCGACCGCCACCGACACCCCCGCCCGCACGACGGCCATGTTCAGCTCGCTGAAGATCCGTAACTACCGGCTCTTCGCGACCGGGCAGGTCGTCTCCAACACCGGCACCTGGATGCAGCGCATCGCCCAGGACTGGCTGGTCCTGAGCCTGACCGGATCCGCGTCCGCCGTCGGCATCACCATCGCGCTGCAGTTCCTGCCCATGCTTCTCTTCGGCCTGTACGGCGGGGTGCTCGCGGACCGGTTGCGCAAGCGGCCGCTGCTGATCGCGACCAACACCGCGATGGGCCTCACCGGTGTGGCGCTCGCCGCGCTCACCCTGAGCGGCCACGTGCAGGTCTGGCACGTCTACCTCACGGCCTTCCTGCTCGGCCTCGTCACCGTCGTCGACAACCCGGCGCGCCAGTCGTTCGTCGCCGAGATGGTCGGACCGGACCAGCTCGCCAACGCCGTCAGCCTGAACTCCGCGAACTTCCAGTCCGCGCGCCTGGTCGGGCCCGCCGTCGCCGGTGCGCTGATCACCGCCGTCGGCAGCGGATACGCCTTCCTCTTCAACGGCCTGTCGTTCCTCGCCCCCATCGCCGGCCTGCTGCTGATGCGCCCCGCCGACCTGCACAGGGTCGAGCGTGCGCCGCGCGGCAAGGGCCAGCTGCGGGAGGGACTGACCTACGTCGCGGCTCGCCCCGAGCTGATCTGGCCGATCGTCCTGGTCGGCTTCATCGGCACTTTCGGCTTCAACTTCCCGATCTGGCTCTCCGCGTTCGTCGACGACATCTTCCACGGCGACGCCGGTACGTACGGCCTGCTCAACACCCTGATGGCAGCCGGTTCGCTGGCGGGCGCGCTGCTCGCCGCCCGGCGAGGCACCTCGCGGCTGCGGGTGCTGGTCGGCGCGGCCGTGCTCTTCGGTCTGCTGGAGATCGTGACCGCCTTCGCCCCGGCGTTCTGGATCTTCGCGGTGATGATGGTGCCGATCGGGATGTTCGGCCTGACCGTCAACGTCACGGCCAATTCCAGCGTCCAGATGGCGACGGACCCGCTGATGCGGGGCCGGGTCATGAGCCTGTTCATGATGGTCTTCACCGGCGGCACGCCCCTCGGCGCACCGCTGGTCGGCTGGGTCACCGACACCTACGGACCGCGGATCGGCTTCGCGGCGGGCGGCACGCTCGCCATGCTCGCGGCGGTCGGCGTCGGCGTGATGCTCGCCCGGGTCGGCGGACTGCGCCTCTCGGTGGGCTGGCACCACGGACACCCGCGGCTGCGCTTCGTACCGCGGGAGCAACTGGCGACGGCGGCGTAGTCGCGGGGCGGGGGCCGGGCCGCTGCGCGGGGCCCTGCCCGCCGGCCGGCGGGAACGCCCTTCGAACGTTGTCCCCTCGATCGCCTGGCGGGCCGCATTACCGGTCCGCCGGCACAATGCGGCCCCGGGGGAGCGGGAGGCGCGGGATCCGGGCAGAGCCCCGACGGGCAACGTCCCGCTCATGAAGCCGTGTGGGGGGTCCCCGGACGACGTACCGGGGAAGATCGATGCGCGGGTGTCCGGGGCGTCGCCTCCGGGAAATGGTCGCACCGCGGGGCCACGCCCACGGCACACTGGGGCGCATGAGACTCTTCGCCGCAGTGGTCCCGCCCGCAAGGGAAGCCGATGAACTCGGCCGCGCCGTGGACCGGTTGAAGTCCCTGCCAGGCGCCGACGACCTGCGCTGGACCGGCCGCCCCGGCTGGCACTACACCCTCGCCTTCATGGGCGAGGTCGACGACAGCCTGCTGCCCGAGCTGCACGAGCGGCTCAGGCGGGCAGCCCACCGCACCGCCCCCTTCCAGCTGCGGATGCACCAGGGCGGACACTTCGGCCGGCGGGTCCTGTGGGTCAGCGCCGCGGGCGGTCTGGAGGACATGCGCCTGCTCGCCGAACGCGCGGACGCGGCTGCCCGGCGCTCCGGGGTCAGCATGGAGGAGCACCGCCGCTACCAGGTGCATCTGACCGTCGCGCGCAGCCGCCACGACGCCGACCTGCGTCCGTTCGTCGACGAACTGGGCACCTTCGAAGGCACGCCCTGGGACGTGACCGAGCTGGCGCTGGTGCGCAGCAATCTGCCGGTGAGCGGGACGGCGGGCGAGGAGCCCCGGTACGAGGTGGTCGGGTCCTGGGAGCTGGGGGGCGCGGGTTAACCTCGTCGGGTGAATCCAAAGACCCGAAACCAGATCATGGCCGGTGTGCTGGTACTGCTGTTCATGATCATCGCCGCGGCGGCCGTGGCAGGCCAGTAGCCCTTACGGGCCCGGCCCGCGCACGGCCGCTACCGCGCGACGTGTCCCGTCACCGGGCTCACCGAGATCACCAGGCGAAGGCCTCCGGAGACGGCCCCGGACCGGGGAAGATGTCGTCCAGCCCGGCCAGCACCTCCTCGCTCAGTTCCAGCTCGATCGCGCGCAGCGCGCTCTCCAGCTGCTCGGCGGTGCGCGGCCCCACGATCGGCCCGGTCACTCCGGGCCGGGTGAGCAGCCAGGCCAGCCCGGCCTCGCCCGGCTCCAGACCGTGCTTGTCCAGCAGCTCCTCGTACGCCTGGACCTTCTCGCGCATCGAGGTGTTCGCGAGCGCGTCCGCGCTGCGGCCGCTCGCCCGCCGGCCGCCGGCGGCCTCCTTCTTGAGGACGCCCCCGAGCAGACCCCCGTGGAGCGGCGACCACGGGATGACCCCGAGGCCGTACTCCTGCGCGGCCGGGATGACCTCCATCTCGGCGCGGCGCTCGGCCAGGTTGTACAGGCACTGCTCGCTGACCAGACCGTACGAGCCGAGCCTGCGCGCGGTCTCGTTGGCCTGGGCGATCTTCCAGCCGGGGAAGTTCGAGGAGCCCGCGTAGAGGATCTTGCCCTGCTTGACCAGGACGTCGATCGCCTGCCAGATCTCCTCGACCGGCGTGCGGCGGTCGACGTGGTGGAACTGGTAGAGGTCGATGTGGTCCGTCTGCAGCCGCTTGAGGGAAGCGTCCACGGCGCGGCGGATGTTGAGGGCGGAGAGCCGGTCGTGGTTGGGCCAGGCCTCGCCGTCCGTGCCCATGTTCGCGTAGACCTTGGTCCCGAGGACGACCTTGTCGCGGCGGCTCGCGTCGCCGGCGAACCAGTTGCCGATGATCTCCTCGGTGCGGCCCTTGTTCTCGCCCCAGCCGTAGACATTGGCGGTGTCGAAGAAATTCACACCCGCGTCGAGCGCGGCGTTCATGATGGTGTGGCTGTCGGCCTCGTCGGTCTGAGGCCCGAAGTTCATGGTGCCGAGGACGAGTCGGCTGACCTTGAGTCCGGTGCGTCCGAGCTGCGTGTACTTCATGGGATACAAGCCAACGCCTTCGAGCGCACTCGAGGCAAGGGACGCCGGACCGTGGCGGGTTGCGCCGCGCGCGGGACCTTGCCGGGTCCCGGACACGGTGGTGGAGAGGTGATCAGGTCAGGCGCCGCTGCCACTGCTGTGTGATCTGCGGGCCGGGAGCGACGCTCAGTCTCGGGGGAAGTCCGCGGTGGTGAGGGTGAGGCCGACCGAGGTGTGGCTGAGGTCGAGGTCCGTGCCGAAGACGACGGTCGTCTCGGTCATGTAGTCGTCGCCCTTGGGCTGGGTGTAGAGGTGGCACTTGCCCTGGTAGGGGTCGGCGATGAGGTAGACCGGGACCTCGGCGGTGGCGTAGGCGGTCTTCTTCGGGCCGTAGTCGTTGTGCCCGGTGCCCTTGGAGATCACCTCGGCGACGAACTCGACGTCCTGATATCGCCAGCGCCCGTCGGCAGTCTTGCTCGCGCCGTCGGTCAACACGGTCACGTCGCTGGCAAACCCGTTGAGATGGCCGGGGTAGTCGACGCGTACGTCGGATTTCACACACGTGCGCGGGTACTTGACGCGCAGTTGCTCGACGATGTCCAGGATGATCTCCCAGTGGCTGTCCCGCTGTGGCGACATGAACACGGCCCCCTCGACGATCTCGACCTTGTAACCCTCGGGGGTGGGCTCGAATCGTTCGAACAGCGTGTCCAGAACGGTCTCGTCGCTTGTGTCGGCCATGTCGATCCTGTCGTCTACGACGGTCATCGTGGCGCTCCTCCCCGGCTGCCGCTCGAACGGGCAGCCGCGCAGTACAACGATACGCACGGTGACCAGGTCACGTACGGGTTGTCGCCAGGACCGAGCCGCGTCATGCATTCGGGCGCCCGGCGTACTCACGCGCCCCCGAACCAGCCCGCCGCGTCCAGGCGGAAGCTCTCGGCCGGGACCACCTGGCGCAGGGTCGACTCCAGCTCGCGCAGACGCTCGCCGCCGACGGTCCCGGCCCACTCCGCGCGCAGCTCGTCGAAGATCGCGGCCGAGCGGGCGAGCGCGTCCAGGCCGTGCGGGGTGAGGCGGACGAGCTTGCGGCGGGCGTCGGCGGGATCGTCGGCGCGCTCGGCGTAGCCCAGGGCCACGAGGCGGTCGACCGTCTTGCCCGCGGCCTGCTTGGAGACCCCGAGCCGGCGTCCGATCCCGCTGGCGCTCGCCCCGTCGGGTCCGATCGCCTGCATGGCGAAGCCGTGGGCGGGCCGGACGTCGGGGTGACCCTGTGCGGCCAGCTCGGCATGCAGCCTGTCGATCAGAGACCGGAACCCGGCGAAGAGGAGCAGCGGCAGCTCGTAGCCGGGCGGGTCGTAACCGGGGGTGCCCGAAAGCCCGTTGCGCCGATCGACAACCTGGTTTACCTTTTCCGTATCGTCAACCATGTTGTCCATCATAGGAGTTGTCGTGTCAGCCTTCTTCGTCGATCACACCCTGGAGTCCGCCCCGCCCGCGTCCCGCCGTTCCATGGAGGCGGTGACCCGGAACCTGGGGCAACTGCCCCAGGCGGTGGCGAGGCTCGCCGCCTCGCCGCACACCCTCGACGGCTTCCTGGAGCTCAGCGCGCTCTTCGAGCAGACGACGCTGGCGCCCGTCGCGCGGGAAGTCGTCATCATGACGGTGGCCGTGCGCAACGAATGCCACGTCTGCGTGGCGATGCACACCGGCAAGCTCCGGAAGCTCGGTGCGGACGCCGAACTGATCGCCGCCCTCGTCGAGCAGCGGCCGCTGTGCGACGAACGCCTCGAAGCGGTACGGCGGTTCACGCTCGATGTGCTCGCCGCATCGGGCGGGGTGGGGGACGAGGCGCTGCGCGCCTTCTTCGCCCACGGGTTCACCTCGCAGAACGCCCTGGAGGTGGTCATGGGGATCGGTACGTACACCTTGTCGACGTTCGCCAACCGGCTCACCCGCGCGCCGCTCTAGCCTCGGGCTCTGCACAGGACGCAGGCCTGCATGTCGGCTGCCGGATCGCCGTCGCCGAGCCCGATCCGCCGGTGGCCACCGTCCTTGACGAGCATCAGTTCCTGGCGCTGACCGGTCTTCTCGTACGTCAGCCGTACCGGGTTGAAGTAGGGAACGGCGGAATCCGGCACCGTGACCTCGACGTGGCCGTCGGCCGCCTCGCCGTACTCGCGCACGTACGTTCCGGCCATCGGCCCGGGCTCGTGGTACGCCGGGCCGGAGAGTTCGGCGAGCCCGTTCGCGTCGCGGGCTTTGAGCCGCTGCACGTAGGCCCGTACCAGGGTGTCGACGTCCGCGGCGGTGCGCGCCGCATCCGGGTGCTCGGACTTCTCCGCCTGGTGATCACGTCTGCATGGTCCCGGACGCGGAAACGCGTCATCGCACCGGATGGATTTGGCCGTAGCATGTCAAGGTGCCCCCGCTTGTCTTGCGCTCTTGAGGGTTCCGTGGGCCAATGTTCAGCGCTGCTGACCCACCGTCAGACTCGATGTCCCCGCACTTTTCCGGCGGCGGTCGGCGACAACAGCTCGTGACCCCACACGAAGGCGGGACCCCCCATGAAGCACCGCACCCCCGGAATCGGCACCCTGCTCGGCGTCGGCGCCATGGCCGCGACCACCCTGGCCATGGCGCCCGCCGCCCACGCCGTGACCCCGGAGACGGCAACGTTGTCATTCGACTGCGGATCGTTCGGTTCCGGCACGGCGACCCTGAATGCCACCCAGGACGGCACGGCGGCGACGATCACCTTGTCGACGGACGCCGTCACCTCCCCCTTCCCGGTCCGCGCGAACTCCGTCAGGTCCACCCTCACCCTCGCCAAGAACGGCACCGACACGGCGACGTTCACCGGCAACTCCAACCCGGCGATCCCGGCCGGCGCCGCCGTCTCGACCGGGCCACTGAACGGCACGGTCGCCGCGGGCGACAGCCTGGAGGCGAAGTCCCTCACGGTCGTGGTCTTCGGCATCACCGTGAACTGCACGGCCACGTCCCCGCAGAACCCCGGGCCGTTCGTGTTCTAGCGGCGCGGCCCTCGCTACGAGGAAGACCGGCGTCACCGTGCCCGTACGAGGGGCGCGGTGACGCCGTGCCGCTCATTGCGGGACCGGGAGGACACCGAGCGCGAGGTCGACGACGCGCTGCTCACGGTCCACGAGGACTGCTCGGCGCTGCGCCGTTACATGGTCATCGGCGGTCTGCTGACCCGGACCAGAGACGGGAGCGGCTGCCGGCGGGCGGGCTGAGGCGGGCAGTCGAGCGGGTTCAGCCGCTGAGGGTGCGCAGGAGTGGGCGCAGGCACTCGGCCAGTTCGGCTGTGTGGGTCAGGTAGGGCACGTGCCGGCCCGGGAGTTCGCGGAACTCGGCATGCATCTGGGCGGCGAGCCACTGCGACACCTCGTACCCGTGGTGGTAGTGCGCCGCGGGGTCTCGGTTCTCGGCGCTGGACGTGACGATGCACGGGACCTGCACGCCGGCCAGCTCCTCGGACGAGGGCAGGTACTCGATGAAGGCCTCGAGCTCCATGCCGATGAACACCTCCGCGTTGGACCGCAGCCGTTCGCGGGTCTGCGGGTCGACGGCAGCCAGGCCCTCCTCGCCCCAGGCCCAGTCGAGGAGGCTTTCCATCGCACCCCGCATTCCGTCCTTCGCCATACCCTCCTCGAACCGGGCCGCCATCTGCCGGCCCACCGCATCGGCGTCGGCGCTGACCGAGATGAACGGCGGCTCGTGGATGATCGCTGCGCGCACCACATCGGGGTGGCGCAGTACGAGATCGGTGAGGACGACTCCCCCGCCACTGGCACCGAACACCACGGCCGGAGCAAGGCCGAGCCCGCGCAGCAACCCTGCGGCGTCATCGGCCTGCTCGTCGATGGAGGTCGAGATCCATTTCTCGGGACGCGGGCTGCGTGAGTTGCCCCTGCGGTCGTAGGACACCATCGTGAACTCGTCCGCGAGCGCCTCGGCCGTGCCGCTCCACAGTCCGGCGTCGCCTGCCACGCCGGGAATGCAGAGCACGGCAGGGCCGTGCCCACGCCGCTCGTAGTAGAGAGTGGTGCCGCCGACCTCGATGGTGCTCACAACGGCTGCCCTTCCCGGTCCAGCTCCGCCTGCACAACCATTCTGCCTCGCCCGCCGAGGCCGGGCGCCTGCCTCAGTACCGGCTGATCAGGCGTTTCGGCCCACGGGGTGTACGAGGGCGGACCAGGCTGTGGGGGAGCGGTGAGGGCCCATGAGGTCGGCGTCGGTCCACCGTTCGTGAGGCATCACTTCGTGGAAGAAGTTGCCTGCGAACTCATCCGGTTCACGGCCTTCCAGGCCGGGCCGATCGTGCGTGAAGCGGCCGGCGAGTGCCACCTGCGCGTGGCCGTCAGGGGGCGCTGACCCGGAGTCAGGCCGCAGGCTTTCGTCGGCGTACCTGGTGGAGGGGCTGACCTGGCCGCTGGACCGGCGCTCCCGGCGCACAATCGAAGTTCCGTTCGTGGAGCCGGAGTTATTGCACATGACCGTGGCATGTGCTGTACGGTGACGTCGTCACTACGCTCCGTTAAACGGGGCGGTCCCCGGCGGTGCGCCAACACCTTTCCGAGGACCTTCACCACGAGTGGAAAGCAGTCCACCGGGATGCTCAGGCATGCTATCGCGCCCTCTGCGCGCTTCGTTAAGGCTTCACACGACGTCGTACGCCATCGGCGGCTCAACAGCGACGCGAAGATTCTGATCCTGCTGGTGCAGGGCCTCCCCGAGAAGGACGTCGAGAAGGCGCTCAGCAAGCACGCCGAGGACCTCGGCTGGACGAACCGGCAGTACCAGAAGGCCAAGAAGCTGCTGGTCGAGCACGGGTACCTGCATGAATGGCAGTGGCAGGGCGACCGGGGCCGGTGGTGCACCGACCAGTTGATGTCGAACGTCACCCTCACGCGTGAGGAGGCGTCCGGCATCAGGAGTGGGGCCGAGCGCCCGCCGGCCCCACCCGAGACGAAAGCCGCCCCTCCGGAGGACGAGCCCCCGACCGACGAGCCTCCGGTTGTCGAGGGACCGGCGGTCGGTGGAGCGGGGCCCCGGGATGTCGGCGATGCTCCGGTAAAGAAGAACAGGGAGAAGAACACTCCCCACCCACCCACCGAAGCGCCACCCGCGCCACTCGTGCAGGGCGCGCCGGAAGTGGCCGTCGCCGAGCGGGTGTTGCTCTCGCTGCGGCACACGCACCGGGAGCTGCTGCTCGGCGTCCGTGAGGCGCGCGGCCTGGCGGAGGCGGCGGCGGAGTGGCTGCGCCGCGGCTTCTCGGTCGCCGAGCTGCGCCAGGCGCTGACGTCCGGGCTGCCCCCGGAGGGCGTGCGTTCGGCGGCCGGCTTCCTGCGCCACCGCCTGGTGCACAAACTCCCCGCCCCTGCCGCCCCCGAGGGCCCGCCGCCCGTAGCGGCGCCGGGTCTGATGACGTGCAAGGGGCCGGGCGAGGAGCACGTCTTCCGCCCGGTCGACGACGAGACGCACTGCGGCCGCTGCCGCACGTCCGCGGCGTCCGCAGCCGCCGAGGCCGCCGAGGAGCGGCCACGCTCCGGACGCGTGTCCTGGCGGACGCTCGTCGCGGAGGCGGTCGCCGATGTGTAGCGCGCCCTACGCTGCTGCCGTGGTCCGGCACGGGGTCCAGGAAGGGAGCGGCGGCATGGCGGCATGGAGCGACATCCTGGAGGAGGCGCGACAGAGCCTGGGCTTCGCCGGGCGGGTGGTGCCGCGCAACCTGGAGGGAATCCGCGCGGCTCTGCGGCCCGAACGACTCGGGGACCTCGACGACGAGCTGAGCTCTCTCTCCAAGGGGTCCGAGTTCGAGGTGTTCCTGGACCACTGGTGGACCCAGGCGATGTCGGACAGCGTCCCGGATGCGGACGACAAGGAGTCGGCGATCGAATTCGCCGACCTTGCGATCGCTCTGCGCGTCAGGACGGCCGGAGCCCCGGGGTACACACAGGCGCAGGTCGAGGAGATGCTCAGGGACGTCGCCTCATGAGGTTCACCATCGTCTGGGAGCCGGCGGCAGCCGACGGCCTCAGGCGGTTGAAGGCCCGTGACGGGGATGCGGTGAAGCCTCTGGTGCAGGCGGTCAACGCGCTCGCCCGTGATCCCGAGCCGCCCTCGAGCAGCAAGCTGGGCGGAACCGGCCTGCGGCGGTTACGGGTGGGCCCGTACCGCGTCACCTATGAGCTCGACGGTCCACGCGTGTCGATCAAGGTGCTGATGGTGGGCAGCACCCGGGCGTGACCGGCATCAGGTGCCGGGCCGGTACGCCCCGCCCAGCCCCCACGCCTGGTGCATCGCGTCCGCGAAGGCCCCCGCCAGTTTGTGCTCGCCCGTCGGGCCGGGGTGTGTGCCGTCGTAGGTGTCCGTGTGGATGTCGTACGACTCCGGGCGCGAAGCCAGCAGGATCGGGGACGCCGGGGTGTCCAGATCCGCGACCGCCTTGGCCAGCAGGACGTTGAAGCGGGCGCACTCGGCGGCGAAGGGGGCGTCGTACTCGGCGCGGATGTTCGGGATCACGGGGAGCAGTACCATCCGGACGTGCGGGTTCGCGGCGCGGGCCTCGGCGATGAACTCCCGCACATTATCGGCCGTTTGGTCGCTGTTCGTGTAGAAACCCAGGTCTATCAGGCCGAGGGAGACCAGCAGGATGTCCACCTCGTCGGCGGCGACCGCGTCCCGGATCGCCGGGGCCATGTGCAGCCAGCCCTCGCCCCAGCCGGACAGGTGGCGCCGGGCGGGCGCGGGGAAGGCCGGGTCGGCATAGGCGGTGGAGACCGGGGCGCCGGCGTCGGTGTCGTACAGCTCGGTGCGCGGGCCGACGATCTCATGGTCGCCGACGCTGCCGAGGTGCTGCCACATCCGGTAGCGCCAGCTGTAGTCGCCGGCGCGTCCGATGGTCATGGAATCGCCGACGAACAGAAATCGCATGGGCGCAATGATGGCCGATTCCGTGCCTGTGCTGCGATGTGAGGCTGGACACGGCCGGACTCCGCCGTACGGGACCTCACCTGAGGCAGGAGCGGCCGGGGCAGCGGCGGCGCCCGTGGCAAAGGCCGAGGTGGCAGGCTGGGGGGCATGCGTTCGTTTCCGTATGCCGCCGGTGCCGCCGTCCTGGTGCTCGCCGCCGCCGTCCCCGCCGCCGCCGACGACGACTCCGGGTTCACGATCAAGGACCCGCGGATCACCGAGTCCAGCGGGCTTGCCGCCAGCCGCGCACACCCCGGGGTGTACTGGACGCACAACGACCAGGACGAGCCGCGCATCTTCGCCGTCGACTCCAGGACCGGGGAGACCGTCGCGACGATCACTCTTCAGGGGGTCGGCGAACCGCGTGACATGGAGGCGATCTCCGTCGGGCGGGACGGCAACATCTACGTCGGGGACATCGGCGACAACCTCGACGGCAGCTGGGACCACGTGTGGATCTACCGCCTGCCGGAGCCGAAGCGGCTGCGGGACGCGACCGTGCGCGCCACGCAGTTCACCGTGCAGTACGCCGACGGGCCGCGCAACGCCGAGGCGATGATGGTGCACCCCGTCACCGGGCGGGTCTACATCGCCTCGAAGAACGAGGACGGCGGAGGGCTGTACGAAGGGCCCGCCACGCTCAGCGCGTCCGGCACCAATGTGTTCCGGCGGATCGGGGAGGTGCCGTGGGTGACCGACGGCGCCTTCTCCCCGGACGGCAAGGAGCTGGTGCTGCGCTCGTACTTCAGCGCCCGTGCCTACGTGTGGAAGGACGGCAGGCTCGCGGCCGACTCCTCGGTGCGCGCGCCGATCCAGGGGCAGTCGGAGTCGGTGACGTACACGCTTGACGGCACGGCGCTGATGTTCGGCACGGAGGGCGAGCAGAGCGACGTCCAGCGGGTCGAGGTGAAGAAGGACTCCGAGGCGTCCGGCTCCGGTTCCGGTGGCGGCGACCGCGCGAAGCCGGGCGGCGACGACGCGGCTGCGGGGGATGAAGGGGACCGGAGCACGGTCACCACCCTCGGGCTGCTGGTCCTCGGCGGCGCTGCGGCGATCGTGCTCGGGGTCAAGCGGCTGCTGCGCCGTCGGGCCTAGCTGTTTCGTCACACCTTCAACGCACGCCTTCTGGCGTGAAGTCCGGGCCCGGGGCTGAGGAACGTCCGGCGCCCGGGCCCCGCCGCGCGGCTCCGCTCGTCCCTACCGGTTGTCCTCACTGATCGTCCCTGCGGCCGTCCCTGCCGGCCTAGCGGTCCCTCGATGCCAGCTGCGCGAACTCCTGCGCGTCGTGCGACGAGAAGAAGCGGATCAGGCGGGGATGCGTGCGGCGCAGTTCGCGCAGGTGTTCCAGCCCGCTCAGCCGCAGCTCGTGGTCGTCCGCGACGAGACGCTGGTGGAGTGCCAGCGTGCGGGGGCAGCGGGGGCGCCGCAGATCCATCTCACCGTGGAAGAAGTAGGCGTCGCCCGCGTGCAGCAGCCAGCGGTCCGGCTCCTGGACGGCTACGGCGCTGTGTCCCCGGGTGTGGCCGGGCAGCGGCACCAGCAGGATGTCCGGTCCGCGCAGCACCCGCGACGCCGGGAACCCCAGCCAGGTGGCGTCGGCGGTGTCGTGGACGATCCAGTCCACGCCGTGCGCCCACTGGGCGGGCCGGTAGCGGTTCGCTTCGAGCCGGGTGTCACGGCGCATGGCCGAGCGGTATTCGTCGCCCGTGACATGCACCCTGGCCTGCGGGAAGTCGGCGAGGCCGCCTGCGTGGTCCAGGTCGAGATGGGTGATGACGATGTCGCTCACGTCGTACGGGTCGTACCCGAGCGCCCTGATCTGGTGGACCGCCGTTCGGGACAGATCGAGTTCGGGCCGCATCGTGTGGCGGAACATCGCCCCGAGCCGGCGCGGGTCCGCGATGTCGGCGGCGCCGAGGCCGGTGTCGACGAGGACGAGCCCGCTGTTGGTCGCCACCAGCAGGCAGTGGGTGACGAGCGGGGGAGCGCCGAGCGGACGCATGGGCGCGCAGTCGAGGTGGTGGATGACAACGGAAGAACGCCGCTGGGCATTCGGGATGGTACGCACAGACATCGTGCCTCCTGCTCACAGGGGGAGACCCGGCACAGAGCCGGGCTGGGAGAGGATGGCGGTCGTGCTGACGTGGATGCGCGCATCTCGCCTTGCCGACGCAGCAGTTGCGCCACTTACACCGTAAGTACAGGTCAGGAGCGAAGCACTTACGCTGTAAGTCGTCAACCGTTACCGCGCGTTGCCACCCGAAAGAGGAGCCGCCACCCATGGCCTCTGAGTCCAGGCACGAAGTCCCGGAAGATCGTGAGCCGTTGAGCCGCGCGCGCATCGTCGAAGCGGCGCTGGAGATCATCGACGAGGAGGGGGTCGACGGCCTGTCGATGCGGCGGATCGCGGCCCGCCTCGGGGTGCA
Organism: Streptomyces sp. NBC_00390; assembly: GCF_036057275.1. NCBI lineage: Bacteria > Bacillati > Actinomycetota > Actinomycetes > Kitasatosporales > Streptomycetaceae > Streptomyces > Streptomyces sp. NBC_00390. The sequence goes on from NZ_CP107945.1 coordinate 4,637,235, forward strand.
GGCGATGTCGCTCTACAACCATGTGCAGAGCAAGGCGGACATCCTCGACGGGGTCACCGAGTACATCACCACCGAGATGCGGATGCCCCGCCGGATGACCGGAGACTGGGAGGACGGGGTCCGTTCCATCGCGTACGGCTTCCGGCAGGCCGCGCTGCGCCACCCGCGGGCCGGTGAACTCGTCCTGATGCGCCAGCTGTCGACCCCTACGGCGCTCGCCCCGGTGGACACGATGCTCGCGATGATGCTCGAGCACGGCTTCGGCGAGGCGGCGGCCGTGCATGCGCTGCGGCTGTTCGTCTCCTTCCAAGTGGGCTCGCTGCTACAGGAGTTCAGAGTGCCCCAGGCGTCGGCGGAGTGGGACAAGGAGGCGGCGGAGCAGGCCCGTGCCGCCTACTTCGCGGGTTCGGGCTTCCCGGCGGTGGCCAAGGTCGCGCCGATCCTCGCGGTGAACGATCACGAGGCGGAGTTCGCGTTCGGCGTCGAGCTGCTGATCGACGCGTTGCGACGGCTGGCCCCCGCCGCGGGTTAGTCTCCCGGGCCTGCGCGGCGCTCGGTCCCGCTGCCCCATTCGGCCGTCGCCCGTTGCGGGCCCGGCCGGGCAGGGGTCGTATCGGGGTGGATGCCCGCGCCGGCGAACGGAGAAGCATGCACATACCAGGACGCGCGGTGGGCAGTGGGCGGTGTGCCGCTGCCGCCGTCGCAGCGGTGATCTGCGCGGTGCCCCTCACCGGGCTCGCACCGGCCGGCGTACCCGTCGGCGGGCCGGCCCCCTCGGGTCCGGCGCCCCGTCTGGACTGGAGCGCCTGCCCCGCCGCGATCGGTTTCGACTGCGCGACCTCGAAGGTGCCACTGGACTACCGCGAGCCCGGGGGACGCACGATCGAGCTCGCCGTCATCAGACACCGGGCGACCGGGCCCGGGCACCGCATCGGCACGCTCTTCGTCAACCCGGGTGGCCCCGGCGGCGCCGGGACGAAGGCGCTGCCGCACTGGTACGACCTGTTCCCCCGCGAGCTGCGGCAGCGGTTCGACGTCGTCAGCTGGGATCCGCGCGGGGTGGGTGACAGCACCGCCGTGCGCTGTTTCGGCACCACGAAGGAGGCTCTTGCCTGGCAGGAACGGGTCCCGGTCGGCTTTCCGGTCGACGCACGCGAGAGGGCGACGGTCTTCAAGTCGTCCGCCGAGCTCGGCCGGCTCTGCGAGCGCCGTGACCCCGAGCTGCTGCGCCATGTGAACACCGCCGACACGGCCCGTGACCTGGACCGGCTCCGGCAGGCGGTCGGCGACCGGCAATTGAGCTATCTCGGGGTGTCCTACGGGACGTTCCTGGGCGCCACCTACGCCAACCTCTTCCCCGGCAACGTCCGTGCCATGGTCCTGGACGGCAACATCGACCCCGTGGGCTGGGTGAACGGCGGGTCGAAGCGCGAACCCCGCCTGACCACGTTCCAGCGAAATGACGCCGACCTGAGCGCCGCCGCGACCCTGGAGCAGTTTCTGGACCTGTGCGGGCGTGCCACCCGCGACCGCTGTGCGTTCTCCGCAGGAAGCCCGGACGCGACCCGTGACAAGTTCAACCGGCTTCTGCGGCGCCTTGAGCAGCGTCCGCAGGGCCCCTGGACCTACGCCGCGACCGTCAGCATTGTGCACGCAGGTCTCTACACCGTCCATCCGGGCTGGACCACCCTGGCCACCCAGCTGGAGACTCTGTGGCAGCGCCGCACCCCGCAGACACCTCCGCCTCCTCCGGGCCCCGTGCCGTATCCGGGATTCGAGCAGATCGACGCGGTGCGATGCGGCGAAAGCCCCAACCCCCCTGACACGAGGCGCTACACCGCCCTGGACGCGTTCAGCCGTGCCCGGGCCGGGGACATCGGACGCATCATGGCCTGGGCCACCTCGGCGTGCGCCACCTGGCCGGTGACAGCGGCCGACCCTTACACCGGCCCGTGGAACCACCCCACCGCCGGCCCTGTTCTCGTGGTCAACACGACCTTCGACCCGGCCACCCCCTACCAGGGGGCGCGGGCCATGACCCGCCTGCTGGCCGACGCCCGGCTGCTGACCGTCCAGGGCTACGGGCACGCCGTGCTGCTCAACCCGAGCCGCTGTGCGAGCGATTACGAGAACCGCTACTTGGTCGACGGTGTCCTTCCCCCGCCCGGAGCCACCTGCCGGCAGGACACGCCCCCGTTCTCCCGTGCCAAGCCAAGCGGCGGCATGGACACGGGCGGCGGTGCCCTGGACGGCCGGGAAGTCCTGACGGAATGACGCTCTACGAGGCCGGCGGCTCTCCGAGGCCGGCCGCTCGTCATGGGGTCTGTCGGGCAGCATGGGGCGATGAACCCGCAACAGCAGCTGCCTCGTGAGGTCAAGGCCATCGACACGGCCTCGCTGCTCAGGCTGGAGGAGCGGGCAGATGAGCTCGGCTTCAACCAGCGGTTGGACCCGGCGTGGGTGATGGCGAATGCGGCGCCCGACGGAACCCACTACCTGTGGCCGGCCCTGTGGAACAGCCTGTCCCACCGCCCGGACATCCCGCGTCAGCTGCGGTGCGAGCTGCTGCTCACGCTGCGCGCGGGCGAGCGCGTGACGAGCCTGCTGGACATGCTGCCCGACGATTTCACCCCGCTGCCGAGGGTGACCTCATGCGAAGAGGGGATGCAGTTCAGCCGGCTCCTTGACCGTGTTCCGTCGGTCGGGGAATGGCTGTTGCGGGAGGGCGAGGGCTCCTCGGGGCGACTGTGACAGGCGCCGCCGGATCGGCTTGGCGACGGTCCGCGACGCCGTCGAACGGCTCGGCCTCACGCTCGTCGGGATGAGCGGCATCCGGTGCCCTTCGACGGTGCCGACAGCCGGAGGCCGGATCACTCGTCCGGCCGGTCCGCCTCCGCGCCGCGCTCGCGGACCAGGACCTCGAGGCCCTCGACCAGCCGGGCGAGGCCGAAGCCGAAGTGGTCGAACTCCGGTGAGAACGCGTCCTCGGACAGCTCCGCCAGCATCGGGTACGAGCCGGTCTCCATCGCCCGGGTCAGGAACGGCTCCTGGCTCTTCCAGAACTCCGCGTCGCTCATGCCGGTCTGCTGCGCGGCCTCCGCCGTCTCCAGCTCCATCCGGGCGATGCCCGACACGAAGCTCTGCACGGAGATGATCACCGAGATCACCTCGGGGTCGCTCAGTCCCATGCCCTGCAGGGCGGCCAGCGCAGTCTCCAGACCGCGTACGGCGCTGGGTCCGAGGACCGTGCGGGCCTGGTTCACCTTGAGCAGCCAGGGGTGTGCCCGGTAGAGGTCGAGATGGGCGCGGGCCATGGCACGCACGGCGTCGCGCCAGTCGTCGCTGTCGGGGGCGTACGTGCGGTTGTCGAGGGGGATGCCCGCGACCCGGTCGAGCATCAGGTCGAGGAGTTCGGCCTTGCCGGGGACGTACCGGTACAGGGACATCGTGCCGGTGCCCAGCTCGGTGGACAGGCGGCGCATCGATACGGCGGCCAGCCCTTCGGCGTCGGCGATCTCGACGGCGGCCGTCACGATCCGGTCGAGCGTGAGGCCCGGCTTGGGGCCGCGGGAGGGGCGCTCGCTGGTGCCCCACAGGAGTTCGAGGCTGCGCGAGACGTCGCCGCTGCCGCTCGTTTCGGTCGTCGTCATGGGCTCACCCTAATCCCGTGGACAGAAACTGAGTACGGTGTACCCTCATGTGAGTACGCTGTACCCAATTAATGGTTCGACGGGTTCGGTGTCGACCGGTTCGATGTCTTGGAGGGGCTGTGGACGAATACGCCGTCATGGCGGAGGGGCTGGAGAAGCGGTACGGGGACAAGCGCGCCCTGGACGGCTTCGACCTCGCCGTACGCAGAGGGACGGTGCACGGACTGCTCGGGCCGAACGGCGCGGGCAAGACCACCGCGGTCCGCGTCCTCGCGACGCTGCTGCGGTTCGACGGCGGCCGGGCGCGGGTGGCGGGGGTCGACGTGGCCCGTGATCCGCGCCGGGTGCGGGCGCGGATCGGGCTCACCGGGCAGTACGCCGCGGTGGACGAGATCTTGACGGGACGTCAGAACCTGGAGATGTTCGGGCGGCTCTTCCACCTGGGCGGCAGGCGGGCGGCGCGCCGCGCGGTCGAACTGCTGGAGCAGTTCGACCTGGTGGAGGCCGCGGACAAGGGGGTCGGGAAGTACAGCGGCGGCATGCGGCGCCGGCTGGACCTGGCCGCCTCGATGATTCTCGCGCCGGACGTGCTGTTCCTGGACGAGCCCACGACCGGGCTCGACCCGCGCTCGCGCGGCGAGGTCTGGGACGGCGTACGTGCCCTGGTGGCTGGCGGCACCACCGTCCTGCTCACCACGCAGTACCTGGAGGAGGCGGACCGGCTCGCCTCCCGTATCACCGTCATCGACCAGGGCAGGGCCATTGCCGACGACACCCCGGACGGGCTGAAGAACCGGGTGGGCGGCGACCGGATCGAGGTGGTCGCGCGCGAGGCCGCCGACCTTCCGATGGTCGCCAAGACCCTTGCCCGGGTCGCCGACACCGAACCGGCCACGGACGAGACCGACCGGCGGGTGCACGCACCCGTGACAGACCGGGTCGCGGCACTGACCGAGGTGGCGCGCGCCCTCCAGGACGAGGGGATCGCGGTGGAGGACATCGGGCTGCGCAGGCCCAGCCTCGACGATGTGTTCCTGCGCCTGACCGGCCACGGCACCCAGGAGGGGACAGCAGCATGAGCACGGTGGATCTGACGCTCACGGACCGGCGGGGGCGGGCGTACTGGGCGGTGGCCGACTGCTGGAACGTGGTGCGCCGCGGGCTGACGTACTACCAGCGCCAGCCGGTCCTCATCGCCTGGCAGTTGGGCTTCCCGATCATCTCCGTGCTGCTGTACGGATACGTCTTCGGCGGCGCGATGAAGGCCCCCGACGGCGGCAGCGTCCGCGACTTCCTGATGCCGGGCATGTTCGCGATGACCATGGCGTTCGGCTTCATGAACACAGCGATCGCGGTGGTCACCGACGTCTCCAAGGGCGTCATCGACCGCTTCCGCTCCATGCCGATGGCGCCCTCCGCGGTGGTCACCGGGCGCGGCGTCAACGACCTGATCGTGGCCTGCGCCGAACTGACCATCCTGGCGGCGACGGCCTACGCGATGGGCTGGCGCTCCGACTCCGGAGTGCTCGCCGCGCTGGGCGCGTTCGGGCTGCTGCTGCTCCTGCGGTTCTGCCTGATCTGGGTGGGCATCCTGCTCGGCCTGCTCGTCCCCACCACGGAGGCGGCCGGCGGGCTGTACGCGGTGGCGTTCCCGCTCACGATGATCTCCAGCGTCTTCGTGCCGCCGTCGACGATGCCGGACTGGCTGGGCACGGTAGCCGCCTGGAACCCGATCTCCTCGACTGCGGCGGCGGCCCGCGAGCTGTTCGGCAACCCGGTGGCGAGCGACGGCAGCTGGATCCAGGAGCATGCGCTGCTGATGGCGGTGGTGTGGCCGCTGGTGATCACGGCGGTGTTCCTGCCGCTGGCGGTGCGCCGCTTCCAGCGGCTGAGCCGCTGAGGCATGAAGGCCGGGGGCCGGGGGCCGGTGGCCGGGGGGTCAGGTGGTCTTGCGCTCCCCGGCCTTCAGCAGCTCGGCCACGTCCAGTTTCACCTCGGCCCCGATCGAGTCGGGGAGGGTGACCTGCTGGCCGGGCGCGTAGACCTCGTGGCTGTCGTACTCGTTGGTGAGTGGGTTGGTCAGGACGTGGACCCGGGTGTGCTTGCGGTCGACGACCACGTAGACGGGGACCTTGGCCTGGGCGTAGGCGACGACCTTGTTCCGCAGGTCGTTCCGGTAGTTGCTGGACGTGACTTCGAGGACGAGCCGGAAGACTGCCGGGTCGTAGCAATTGAACTCGATCAGGTGCTCGTCGGCGTCGGCGTCGACGATTGCCAGGTCGGGGATGGCGTAGTCCTCGCCGTCCGGTAGCCACAGGCCGACGCCCTGGAGCACGTTCGTCTCGTCGCCGTGCAGCCCCGCGGACAGGAACGGAATCATCAGATTCGTCAGTACGACGGCGTGGTTGCTGTCTGGGGGTGGAGCCACGGTGATGACGCCTCCGATGATCTCGACGCGGTGACCAGGGAGCTGCTCCATGAGGCGGTCGGCCTCCTTGAGCAACTCTCGCGGCTCGCCGTCACAGGGGTGCTCGACTGCTGCGGCAGACATGCGGGCCTCCTGATGGCTGGTGTCGAGAGCATCATCGTAGGGCGCAAGGTCGCTCGACGTCCGGAAGGCGGATCGTCACACCATTGAGCGATCAAGGGCCCGGCGCGCTGACCTGTGGTCGCGTGCCGGGCCCCTCGAAGCAGGCTGCTGTCAGAGCTTGTCGATCACGTAGTCGATGCACGCCGTCAGCGCCTCGACGTCCGCCGGGTCGATCGCCGGGAACATCGCCACGCGCAGCTGGTTGCGGCCCAGCTTGCGGTACGGCTCGGTGTCGACGATGCCGTTGGCGCGCAGCGTCTTGGCGACGGCGGCCGCGTCGATCTCGTCGGCGAAGTCGATCGTGCCGATGACCTGCGAGCGCTTGGCCGGGTCGGACACGAACGGGGTCGCGTACTTGGACTCCTCGGCCCAGCCGTACAGGGTGCGCGAGGAGGTGGCGGTGCGGCCGACCGACCAGTCCAGGCCGCCCTGGCCGTTGATCCACTTCAGCTGCTCGTTGAGCAGGAAGAGCGTCGCCAGCGCCGGGGTGTTGTACGTCTGGTTCTTCAGCGAGTTGTCGATCGCCGTCGGCAGCGAGAAGAACTCGGGGACATGGCGGCCGGACGCGTGGATGCGGGCCGCGCGCTCCAGGGCGGCCGGCGAGAAGACGCCGATCCACAGGCCGCCGTCGGAGGCGAACGACTTCTGCGGGGCGAAGTAGTAGACGTCCGTCTCGGCGATGTCGACCGGCAGGCCGCCCGCGCCGGAGGTGGCGTCCACCAGGACCAGGGCGCCCTCGTCCGCGCCGGCGACCCGCTCGATCGGGGCGGCGACACCGGTCGAGGTCTCGTTGTGGGTGAAGCCGTAGACGTCGACGCCCGCCTCGGCCTGCGGCTCGGGGTGGGTGCCCGGGTCGGAGGAGATCACGGTCGGCTCGGCCAGCCAGGGCGCCAGCTTGGCCGCCTTGGCGAACTTGGAGGAGAACTCGCCGAAGGACAGGTGCTGCGACTTGTTCTCGATCAGGCCGTGCGTCGCGATGTCCCAGAAGGCGGTGGAGCCGCCGTTGCCCAGGATCACCTCGTAGCCCTCGGGGAGGGAGAAGAGGTCACGCACGCCGGCGCGTACCTCGCCGACCAGGTTCTTGACCGGGGCCTGGCGGTGGGACGTACCGAGGAGTGAGGTGCCGGTGGCGGCCAGGGCGTCCAGCGCCTCCGTACGCACCTTGGAGGGGCCCGCGCCGAAACGGCCGTCGGCGGGCTTGATGTCAGCGGGAATCTGGATCTCAGCCACGTTCGGGAGCGTAACGGGTCCGGCGGCCCGGCACATGTGCGGTCCGGCGGATGAGACGCGATCCACCCGGCTGATGCGCTGGTCAGGTGTCGTGGTTCAGGGCCGGCGGCTCTTCTGCGCGCGCAGATGCTCCACCAGCGCGATCAGCACGAACCTGCTGGAGGAGTGGTCCCGCGCGTCGAACTCCATCAGGGGTACGTCGTCCGGCACCGCGAGCACCTCACGGATGTGGTCCTGGGAGTGGAACGGACCGCCGAAGTCGTTGACGGCGACGATGAACGGCGTGCCGTGACGCTTGAGTCGGTCCACGGCGTACCAGGAGTCGGTGAGCGCACGGGTGTCGACGAGGACGACGGCTCCGGGCGTGCCGTCGAGCAGACGGTCGCACAGGAAGCGGAAGCGCTCGTGGCCGGGAGCGCCGAACAGATACAGGACGCTGTGCCCGCGGATCGTGATCCGGCCGAAGTCGAGACCGACCGTGGTCGCCGCCTTGTCGCGGACCCGGGGCGTGTCGCCGAGCGCCAGGCACCCGCCGCTGATCGCCTCCTCCGTGTGCAGCGTACGGATCTCGCTGACGGAGCGGACCATGGTGGTCTTTCCCGACCCGAAGCCGCCGACGACGGCGATCTTCAGGGCGCTGCCCAGGTTCCCGCCCGGTCCGTCGGTCTGTTCCGGGGCCGGGGCCTGTGCCGTGATCTGACGGCGGCAGCCGGGGCGGGGGTGCGCCGCGGGGATCGCCCGGGTGGCGCGGTTCATCGGTTCTCGTCGGTGCCGGTCATCGAGGGCCTTCCGGGGTGCGGTGGCGCAACTGGAGCCGCTGCTTCCTGATGAAGTGGCAGTAACTATAGGAGAGTTGCCGATCACGCAGCCATGTCTTGCGGTATTCCGGCGCCCGGTCCGGGGCGCAACGTGTGCAAGTGGCCCGGTTCCTGCCGGTGTGACGTCACGCACAGGGGCCATGCTGGAAGACATGGCCGATCATCACGGGAACACCGGCGACCTCGCGCGCGACCTGGCCCGCGCGGTGCGCGGAGGTGTCGACTTCGGCGTGACAGCCAGGGCCCTGACCACCATGGACGCCTCCAACTACCGGCGTGTCCCGGTCGGTGTCGTCGCGCCACGCGACGCCGACGACGTGGCCGCGGCGCTGGAGGTGTGCCGGGCGCACGGCGTACCCGTCGTGCCGCGCGGCGGCGGCACCTCGATCGCGGGGCAGGCCACCGGGACGGGCGTCGTCCTGGACTTCACCCGCCACATGAACGCGATCGTGGGCATCGACCCGGCCGCGCGCACCGCGGTCGTCCAGCCGGGTGTCGTCCTCGACAGACTCCAGGCCGCCGTCGCACGGGACGGGCTGGCGTTCGGACCCGACCCGTCGACGCACAGCCGCTGCACGCTGGGCGGCATGATCGGCAACAACGCCTGCGGCGCTCACTCGGTCGCCTGGGGCACGACCGCCGACAACGTCCGCTCACTCGCCGTGCGCACCTACGGCGGTGACCTGCTGCGTCTGGGCCGCGGATGGGACGGCAGCGGTGTGCCTGCCGCAGTGCGCGAACTCGTCGAGGGGCATCTCGCCCTGCTGCGCACCGGTTACCCGGCCGGCCTGCCCCGCCTCATCTCCGGATACGCACTCGGTGCCCTGCTCCCCGAGAACGGCGTCGACCTCGCCCGCGCCTTCTGCGGCAGCGAGGGCACTCTGGGCGTGGTGACCGAGGCGACGGTCGCCCTGGTGGACACCCCGGGTGCGCGGGCGCTCGCCGTGCTCGGCTATCCGGACGAGACCGCAGCCGCCGACGCGGCCGCCGGACTGCTCGCCCACCGCCCGCTGACCGTCGAGGGCATGGCGGACGACCTGGTCCCGGACGCGCACGTGCTGCCGCGCGGCCGGGCCTGGCTGTTCGTCGAGACCGGCGGCGACACGGCCGCCGAGGCACGGGCGCGGGCGACGGAGATCGTACGGGCGGCCGACGCGCTCGACGGGACCGTCGTCGACGACGCGGCCGGGATGCGCGCGCTGTGGCGCGTACGGGAGGACGCGGCCGGCACCGCCACACGCACGCCCATGGGCGGCGAGGCCTGGCCGGGCTGGGAGGACTGCGCCGTGCCGCCTGCCCGACTGGGTGCGTATCTGCGCGATTTCCGGGAGCTGCTGACCGGGCACGGGCTGCGCGGCACGCCCTACGGGCACTTCGGCGACGGCTGTATCCATGTCCGGATCGACTTCGACCTGCTGAGCCGGGAGGGCATCGGGCGGTTCCGCGCGTTCTCCGAGCAGGTGGCCGAGCTCGTCGTCGCGTACGGCGGCTCGCTGTCGGGCGAGCACGGCGACGGGCAGGCGCGCGCCGAGCTGCTGCCGAAGATGTACGGCGACGAACTGGTCACGCTGTTCGGCCGGTTCAAGGACCTGCTGGACCCGGCGGGCGGCATGAACCCGGGCATGCTGGTCCGCCCCGACCCGCTCGACGCCAACCTCCGCTTCGCCGTGCTGCCCGGTCGGCCGGTGGACGTCGTCTTCGGCTATCCCCACGACGGCGGCGACTTCGCCGGCGCGGTGCGGCGCTGTGTCGGGGTCGCCAAATGCCGTGCCCGGAGCGCCGCCGCGGGCGGCGGCGTGATGTGCCCGTCCTTCCGCGCCACGGGCGAGGAGGCCCATTCGACACGCGGCCGGGCGCGGCTGCTGCACGAGATGCTCGCGGGCGAGATCGTCACGGACGGCTGGCGCTCGACCGAGGTGCGGGACGCGTTGGACCTGTGCCTGGCGTGCAAGGGGTGCCGCAGCGACTGCCCGGTGGGGGTGGACATGGCCACGTACAAGGCGGAGTTCCTGCACCACCACTACGCGGGCCGGCGCCGCCCGGCCGCCCACTACGCGATGGGCCGCCTGCCGCAGTGGCTGCGGATGGCGGCGCCCTTCGCGGGGGCCGTCAACGCCCTGGCCGGCGTGCGCCCGCTGGCCGCTCTGGCCAAGCGCATCGGCGGCATCGCGCCGGAGCGGGACATCCCGCCCCTGGCGCCGGTCACGTTCCGGCGCTGGCTGCGGGAGCACATGGGGGAGCGCACGGAGGTCCTCGACGAGAGCCGTACGGCGGTGCTGTGGCCGGACACCTTCACCGACCACTTCTCCCCGCGGACGGGGCGGGCCGCGGTACGGGTCATGGAGGCGGCGGGCATCGGCATCGCCCTGCCGCCGGGCCGGGTGTGCTGCGGGCTGACGTACGTCTCGACGGGCCAGCTGGACCGGGCGCGTACGGTCATGCGCCGGGCGCTCGACACGATGGAGCCGCTGCTGGACCTGGGCGTGCCGGTGGTGGTGCTGGAGCCGAGCTGCGCGGCGGCCCTGAAGACGGACCTGCCGGAACTGCTGACGGGTGATCCGCGGGCGGGCCGGCTGGCGGGGTCCGTGCGGACCTTCGCCCAGGCGCTCGAGGAGTGCGCGCCCGAGTGGACCCCGCCGTACATCGGCCGCCGGGTGGCGGGCCAGACGCACTGCCACCAGCACGCGGTGCTGGGTGTCGCGGCGGAGCACCGGCTGAGGGAACAGGCTGGTCTGGAGGGCGAGTTGAGCGGTGGGTGCTGCGGACTCGCGGGCAACTTCGGGTTCGAGGCGGGCCATTACGAGGTGTCGGTGGCGTGCGCGGAGGACGAGCTGCTGCCCGCGGTGCGGGCGGCGCCCGCCGGTGCCGAGCTGCTGGCGGACGGTTTCTCGTGCCGCGTCCAGCTGGACCAGCTGGCGGGGCGGGGGGCGCGACACCTGGCGGAGGTGCTGGCGGAGGCACTGGAGGACGCACCGGAGGAGGGCCTTCGGTGAGGCGCCCCGGTGCACGAGGCACCGTGCCGACGTCCACGGCACCGTGACCAGCGGGGGCCGCAGCCGCCCGCCGGGCCATGGCGCGGTGCGTGAGTGCCCCTGCCGTTCGCGGGTGCGCGTAGCCGCCCCGCCCGGTCGCGGTACGCGTGACCGGCCGCCCGCCCCACCCCGTCGCTGCCCGCGGCCGGTTCGCCGCCTACGACCAGAGGACCATGCCTCGCGCACGTGGGTACGCCTGGAGTCGGAGAGAGTCGGCCCTGCCGACGGATTCGTCCCAACTGCCTTGAAGGAGAGGGTGGGAGCGTCCTGAACGCACCCAACAGAAGGCTCCTCTGTGCGAAGCCGGAACATAGCCCCCCTCCTGGCGGTGAGCGCGGTCGCGACCCTCGTGCCCGCGCTCGCCCCTGCCACGGCCTCTGCCGCCGAGAACCCCATGAAGCAGTACCTGCAGCAGAAGCCCGCGTGGCACCGCTGCGACACATCCACCCCCGCCCGTCTGCAGTGCGCCGACATCAAGGTGCCGCTCGACTACAGCCGTCCCGGCGGCAAGCAGATCCGCGTCGCGATATCGCGGATCAGAACGGCCACCTCTGCCGAGCGTCGCGGCGTACTCCTGATCAACCCCGGAGGCCCGGGCGGTCCAGGCATCGACATGCCGCTCCTGCTGGAGGCCGACCTGCCCAAGGCCGTGAAGAAGCAGTACGACCTCATCGGCTTCGATCCGCGGGGCGTCGGACAGAGCTCTCCCGTCAGCTGCGGTCTGAACAGTAAGGAAGAGATCTGGGAGCGCCCCTACAAGGCCGCGACCTTCGAGAAGGACGTGTCCTGGGCGCGTACTGTCGCGAAGAAGTGCCACGCCAAGGCAGGTGACAAGCTGCGGCACATCACCACGCGCAACACCGCCCGCGACATGGACGTGATCCGGAGCGTGCTGGGCGAGAAGAAGATTTCCTACCTCGGGTACTCCTACGGCACATACCTCGGCGCGGTCTACACGCAGATGTTCCCCCGGCGCGCCGACCGGTTCGTGCTGGACAGCGCCGTCGACCCGAAGCGGATCTGGCGAGGCATGATCCAGGTGTGGGCGGAGGGTGCCGAGCCCGCGTTCACGAGATGGACCGAGTGGACCGCCCGGCGCCACGCGCAGTACAAGCTGGGCAAGACCCCGGAGGCAGTCCGCAAGACCTTCTGGGACCTGGTAGCCCGAGCCGACCGCAAGCCCATCGAACTCGACGGCACTGCGATGACGGGCGACGACATCCGCGGCGGCCGCGCGATGTTCTTCAGTGTCAGCGCGGCAGCCGAGGCGATCGCCGAGCTGAAGAAGGCCGCCGCCGGTAAACCCTCGGGCCCCACCGGTAAGCCCAGGACGCCCGAGCGTCCCGCTCCGCCGTCATTCGGCCGTGCCGTTCCCCCGGACAACGGAACCGCGAGCTTCTGGTCCGTCGTGTGCGGCGACACACGGGCGTGGCCGCGCGACCCCGAGCAGTACCGCCGCGACGCGATCCAGGACAAGTCCAGGTACCCGCTGTACGGCGACTTCTCGTCGAACATCATGCCGTGTGCGTTCTGGAAGAACGGCAGTGAGCCCGCCACCACGGTGGACAACAAGGTGAAGGCGCTCATCCTGCAGAACGAGTGGGATCCCCAGACGCCGCTGACCACCGGCCTCGGTCTGCACAGCGCTCTGAAGGGCTCGCGGATGGTCACGGTGGCCGGGGGCGAGGGGCACGGCATCTACGGCTCCAAGTCCTGCGCCGACAAGACGGCGACCGCGTACCTGACCACGGGCAAGCTCCCGGCGAAGGACGTGACCTGCCGTGCCACCAGCGCGGCCCGTCAGGAGGCCCGCAGGCTTCCGCTTCCCGCCCCTCCGGGGATCCCGGGTATGCGCTGACGCTTCTGGCCCGGCTCAGGGCCGGGGATCGACGTGGGGCCTTCTCTGCCGAGGGAAGGCCGCCACGTCGGGGCCATGGCGCGTCCGAGCACTCGACTGATGGAGTATCAGGTCCCGTCATGTCCCGGGCGGGCAGGGCCGGTGAGTCAGCCGATGCCGTAGAGGCGTTCGAGGACCTCGGCGACGCCGTCCTCCTCGTTGGTCGCTGTGCGCAGCGGAGCGGACGCCAGCACGTGCGGGTGGGCGTTGCCCATCGCGTAGCCGGCTCCCGCCCAGCGCAGGATCGTCAGGTCGTTGGGCATGTCACCGAAGGCGACGACGTCCTCGGGGCCGAAGCCGCGCTCCGCGCACAGCGCCGAGAGCGTGCCGGCCTTGGTGACGCCCGGCGCACTGATCTCCAGCAGGCCGCGACCGCCGGAGTGCGTGAACTGCGCGGCGCCGCCCGCGGAGTTCTCCGCGATCGTCAGGAGCATGTCCGCGTCGAACTGCGCCGAGCAGGCGAGCAGTTGCACGATGGGTGCGTCCACCAGCCACAGGTCGGCGAGTGACGACACCGCGAACTCGGCCTCGGGGACGCCGAACCGCAGCCCGTACGCGGGCTCGTACAGGACCCGGTGGCCCGTCTCCACGGCGAAGCCCAGCCCCGGGGCGGCAGCGGACAGTGCGGTGGCCACATCGCGGGCGACGGGCAGGGCGAGGGCGCGGGACGCGGTGACGGTGCGCGAGGCGAGGTCGTACACCAGCGCACCGTTGCTGCACACGGCAGTTCCGACGAGGCCGGTCGTGGCGATGGTGATCAGGTCGACGAACCGGGGCGGCCTGGCGGTCACGAAGACGACGTCCGCCCCGGCGTCGGTGGCGGTCCGCAGGGCACGCAGGCTCCGCTCCGAAAGGGTGCCGTCCCTGCGCAGGAGGGTGCCGTCCAGATCGGTGGCGATGAGCCGGGGCTGCGTCATCGGCAAAGGCTACCGAGGCGTTCCGGCCGGGGAAGCGTTCCGGCCGGTGCGCGTCCGCCTCGGCTCCGGCCATGAACGGGTGCCAGTCGTATGCCGCGTTCACCTGACTCACGGAAAGGGAGGCCATCACCGAACGCCGAGGTCGCTGCCGGGCCGGCGATGCGCTCCGGGTAATGTCCGCTTGTTCGAGCCCCGGGCGGGGCTGCGTAGGGGAGGGGCGCCATGAGTGGTACGGAATCGATCGACAGCACATGGTGGTTGAGCGCCGAGGAGGGCGGGGCTCTCGCGGGCCGCTGGTGGAAGTGGGCTCTCTCGGCCCCGGACAGCGTGAGCCCGGTCCGGGACGCCACGGGCGAGCACGCCGCCTGGAATCAGCCGGACGACCTCTGGTTCCTCGCAGGCACCTACGGCGGCCGCGTGGAGCGACGCTGCGCGATTCCCTCGGACCGGCCGGTCTTCTTCCCCGTCCTCAACATGCAGCACACCAGGGAGCACTCGAAGGTCCCCCTGTCCCTGGCGGTGGCGCAGGCGACGGCATCGCTCAACGGCGTTCCGCTGACGCTCCAGGAGTTCTCGGCTCCCTTCCGGACCGGGTTCACCCGCCGATACGCCTGGGGAATCTGGGGCGGTATCACGCCGCTCAGCCCGGGTGAGTACGTGCTGGAGATCAAAGGGGAGAGCATGGGCGGCTTCTGGGTCGACACGACGTATCACCTGGAGGCGAAAGGGCCCTGACTCCGGTCGCATCCGGCGCACGCCCTCGCGTGGGGCGAATGTTCGCCGACCACGAGGTGGTGCCTGCGGGCCGGACGTCGTCGCATGAGGACCGCTTCTGCTGTTGTGGCCGGTCCGCACCGCCTGTTGCAGACCGGCCCCGGCCCCGAGGTGCTGTCCCGGCGCCGGCGGTTCAGCCCCGGCCGCCGCTGAGCTCGCGGGCCAGGTCCGTCAGTGCGCGCAGGGCAGGGTGGGGCATGGCGGCGCGCCAGTCGGTCGGCCACCCGAGTATCCATCCCTTCTCATCCCCCAGAAACCGCCACCCCCACGGCTGAGTTCACCCAGCGCCTCACGTCCACCCGCCGCGGCGCCCGCCTGGCCTGGCACCTGGCGCCTTGCACCGACTCGACGCCTGGGGCATCCCGTACGGCAGCGACGTCTCCGGCGCAGCGGCGCAGATCGTCGCCGAGCTGGCCGCGAACGCCGCGACGCACGGCTGCGTCCCGGGCCGCGACTTCGAACTCCGCCTGCTGCTGACGGAAGCAACCCTCCGCATCGAGGTCTCCAACGCCCGGAATGAACGCGAGCCGGAGGCGGGGGAGCGACGGAGTCGGAGTACTGCTTGGCAAACGCGGGGGTAATCCTGGTCCATGCCGGCAGGTTATCCGGAGGCTCGCTGAGCGAGTTGCTCGCTCAACGGAAGCACGCAGCCGCATCCCCCAGCGGGCCCCCACCAGCAAATTCACGATCTATACCTGGAGTACTAGCCCGGGGTTTGTTGCGGTGTCCTGACCGGGCAGCTCAGATCCCGCTCCAGCCTTCCGGGCCACTTTTGCCTGGCCTTACTCTTTTTGTGGGGTCTTCAGCACATCGTACTTCCGTAGCTGCTCGGCGCCCGTGCCGACGAAGTGTGCTTTACCTGAATGCATTTCGTCCAGAGTGTCAACCTTGTGGCCGTACCATTCGATTTCTGTCAGCTCGATTACTCTTCCGCTTGCTGGATGTGTGTCGAAAGTCGTGCCGACCCGTGCCGTCCCGGAGAGGCAGCGGATTACGCAAATTGCCTCAGAAGTGTACGTCGACTCGGTTGAGATGATGACGATCTCGGTTTCGTTATCCACGCCGGTAAGCCTCTCGGGTGAACTGCACTATTTGCTCATGTGTAAGTTTAGGGACGTCTCCCTCGAGGAGTGGATCGATATCTGCTTGTCTAACTTTTCCTGGAACATAGATTCCCATCTCGGCTAGGATTTCGCGAGCCAGGCCCACGGGGATCTGGGCAGACGCCCGCGCGGTGAGCTCGGCGGGGCTCAATTCCACAGGCACCTCGGCCTCACGGCGAATGTATCCAGGATGTATTTCGATGCCATCCAAGGCGCTGCGGGGAATCAGTTGGACGATCGCGTTGCCGAACTCTTCGGCGCGGGTGGCGAAGACGGTAGCTACGCCGGGGTCTGTCGATGTCGGCGTAATATTCCATTTCTGAACCCCGGGGCTTCCGTCGAATCCTGGTGTTGTCCCGCGGAAAAGATGGTCTTCCTTGGGGCAGGGGGAAAGCCCGAGTGGATCGGACCAGGTGTTCGGATTGTGAACGTACGTGTATGGATTGGGTGCAGGGGAAAGTCCGAGTGGGTCCGAAGTGATATAGCGTGATGTCTCGGGGTCGTAGTGGCGGAAGTAGTTGTAGTGCAGACCGGTCTCGGGATCGAAGTACTGGCCGGGGTAGCGGAGGGAGGTATAGGCGGTGCTGTCCGTCGACCATGCGGTGGTGCCCCAGAGCGTGGCGCGGGTGTGCCAGGCTATGTCGCCCTGCTCGTCAATGAGTTCGCTGGGGCTTCCGACAAGGTCCGTGATGATAGAGAAGAAGCGAGAGTCGATTTCTCGCTGGGGGGCGTCTGCTGAAGTAATGCGTTCGGTCTGACAGAGTGGTTGGAGGCCCCGGTAGTCCCAGGTGAGGGTGGTGGGATTCGGTTGCTCGGCGGCGGTGGTCACCTGTTCGCAGAGGGTGGTGCCGTCCCAGGTGAAGGTGACCTGCTCGAGAACGGTCTGGCCGTCTACCGCCAGGCGTTGCTTGGCGCTCCGGCGGCCGAGGGGATCGTAGTGGTAGCGCCACGTCACCCCGTCCGGTGTGGTCACCGAGCGCATGCGGTCCTCGGCGTCCCACTCATAGCGCCAGGTGTCGGGCTTGCGCGAGAGGCGGGTCTTTTGGCGCAGGGTGATGCGGCCGAGGGCGTCGTGCTCGTACCGGACGTGGCCCGCGCGCGTGATCGTCGTGCCTGTGTAGGTGCGGGTGCCGACCGCATCGTGGCCGGGGTGGTAGGCGGGCCAGGATGCCTCGGTCTGGTTGCCTGCCGCGTCGTACGCGTAGCGCTCGGTCCAGCCTGCCGCGTGGACGGCGGTGACGCGGCCAGCCGGATCGAGCTCGAAGGTGCGAGTTCCGGCGAGTTGTTCGGTCAGGCCGATGAGGTTGCCGTCGGCGCGGTAGGTGTAATTGCGGCGCTGGATGCTGCGGCTCGCGGACATGACGTGCTGGCTGGATAGGCGGCCGAGAGAGTCGTACTGGGAGGTCAGTGTGACGGTGTCACCGATGTGGCGTGCGCTCTCCTGGCCTGCTGCGTCGTACTCGAAGGTGATCGTGCGGCCCGAGGCGGTGAGTGCGGTGCGCTGGCCCGCGGCATCGTAGGTCCAGGTGCTGATCGCTCTGCTGGGGGTCGTCCGGCCGGTTCGGCGGCCGAGCTTGTCGTATTCGAAGGTGATTGTTCGGCCGTTGACCGTCTCGGACTTGAGGCGGCCGTGTCGGTCTCGCAGGTACTTGACGGTCGCGTCGGGCCCGACTGCTTCCGCCAGGTGGTCCGAGAAGTCGTACGCGAAGGTGGTGACGGCACCGGCCACGTTCTTGGAGATGATGCGGTCCAAGTCGTCGCGTTCGTAGCGGATCGTCTGGCCGAGTGCGTCGGTCCGAACGGTGAGCCGCCCGGCTGTGTCCCGTTGGTAGGTGAGCCTCCGGTTGTCGAAGTCGGTCTCGGATATGAGGTAGCCGGCTGCGTCGTATTCGTAGGTCCAGGTCAGGCCTTGGGGGTTGAGTACTTGGGTGAGGCGGAGTTCGTGGTCGTGGGTGAATTCGTAGCGCACTCCGTCGGGGCCGGTGCGGGCGGTCAAGAGGTCGAAGTGGGTGTACTCGAAGCGCGACACTGCGCCCATGGCGTCGGTGTGGGTGAGGCAGTTGCCCTCGCCGTCGTAGGTCCAGGACTGTTCGGTTCCGTCGGCCTCGATGCGACGCGCGAGCTTGCCTTCCGGAGCCCATTCCAGGCGGGTGGTCGCACCGAGTGGATCGGTGAGGGCGATCGGGCGGCCGAACGCGTCCCGCTCGATGCGGGCGACCGCACCCAGCGGATTGGTGATCTCGATAGGCAGGCCAGCCGAGTTGCTGCGGATACGGGAAGTGTTGCCTAGCGCGTCAGTTACAGCCGTCGCGCAGCCCGCCTCGTTGTATGTGTAGCGCGTGACAGCGCCGGACGGATCGGTCACGGCGATGCGGTTGCCGCGCTCGTCGTATTCCTGGCGGACCGTCGTCCGGTCCGGGTTCGTGACGCGGACCGGGAGTCCGAACTGGTTGTACTCCGCGGACAGTTCTCGCCCGTCCGGCCGGACGACCGTGATGAGCTGGCCCAATTTGTCGTATCGGAAGCTGATCGTCCGGCTGAGTGGGTCGGTCCGGGACAGCAGGCGGTTGTAGCGGTCGCGTTCGTAGTGGGTGACCGCGCCGAGCGGGTCGACCTCCCTCACGACTTGGTGGGCGTCGTTGATGACGTACTGGTGGACGGCACCGCTGGAGGTGGTCGTGGTGGTGATGCGGTGGCCGGTCTCGGGGTCGATGCCCGCGTAGTCGAGGCGGAGGGCTATGTGGCCGTCGATGCCGCCTTCTGCGATGCATCGGTCGCGGTCGTCGTAGGCGTACTCGTACAGACTGTTGTTGGTGTCGGTCCACGACGTGACACGGGCGCGCTCGTCGTAGGTGAACTGCAGAGGCAGGCCGGAAGAGTTGGTGACCGAGGTGAGGTTGCCGTCGGTGTAGCCGTAGCGCAGGATCTCCTGGTCCGAGCCGTCCGGCGCCGCGCCCGCGAGATGCAGCGCGGTGATCCGGCCCTCGCTCGTGGTGAGTTTGAGGTGGTAGCCACCGCTGTGCACGATCGACGTCGGGGCGTCGGACTGGTCGTACTCGAAGGTGATCCAGTTGCCGTTACGGTCGTCGATCTGGGCGAGCAGCGCCTCGTCGTCGTGGCGTGTCGCGAAGTGCCAAACGTGGCCGGTGTCCGGGTCGGTGACCGTGTAGTCGCCGTCGGTGTCGCGGTCGAGGGGCCGGCGTGGGCCGTGGCTCGGCAGGACCGGAACACCGGGTGCGGGGTGGGGGTAGGACAGCAGCAGGCCGTCCTCGCCCACCAAGATGACACCTTCGGAGTCGATCTCCAGGCGCTGATCGGCCGTGGACGACCAGGACGGGCCGAACCAGCGGCCTGATCGGTAGTTCGAGGCCACACGGCGGCGGAAGACGAGGGGGAGCGTGCCGGGCAGGGCGATGTCCGTCTGCGGCAGGTACATCACGCCGGTGGCCAGGTCGATCGGGTCCGTGTTCCCGCTCTCGACGGCTTCCTTGGGGCGTGAGTGAGCGGTGGGGTCCTGGACCGCCTTGCGGGAGGCCTTCAGATCAGTCGCGTTCTCGGCCAGGCGGGTGATGCCCTTGGCGGCGCCGACTCCCTTGATCGGGGTGACGACCTCGAAGACCGCCCGGCCGAATCCCTCGCCAGGATCGCTCTTGAAGGCTTCCCACGCGTTCTTCAGCGCCCGGTCGGGGTTGGCGGCCGTGGACACCAGGCCGGCCAGGGTCATGTTCAGGTTCTTGTAGTACTCGGCCGGGTGGGAGATGTTGTACGGGTCGAGCGGGTAGATCGCGCGGAGGAAGTTGATCGTTCCGGCGCCGGCCTTGGCGAAACCGGCACCGATGTGGGTGACTTCGACGCCGGTGCCCAGGACGTAGTCCGTGAGTTCGAGCTTGAGCTTCTCGCGGCCCCTCGGTTCTTTCGGGGCGTGGGCCAGCGCCGCGGTGACCGCCCCGTCCGCGGTGTCGGCGGCTTCGTTGCGCGCCTTGCGGGCGTCGTCGAGGATCTCCTGTGCGCGCTGCATCGTGGCGATGCCCGGGTCGGAGAGTTCGCCGGGGTGGGGCAGCGGGTTCTCGCCGGTGAGGGCAGCGTTGTAGGCGGTGACCTTCTTGTTGTAGGCGTCCCGGGCGTCGTCGGACTCGTTCTTGCCCTGCTTGTACAGAGCGATCGCCTCGCGGGCCTTGCTCTGGGCGCTGGCTATGGCGTTGGAGTAGCGCTCCAGGGCGCCGGCGGCGGCTTCGAAGGCGTCGGCGGCGTGCAGCCAGTCGGTGGGCAGGGTGGAGAACTTCTCCCGGAAGGTGTCGGCCGCCTCGCCCTTCCAGTGGTTGGAGTCGAGCTTCCGCATGCCGCCGCCGACCAGGTCGAACGCCTTCTGGAAGTCACGCAGGTTCTTCACCGAGTCGGCGATCTTCGTCGGGTTGCCGTGGATCAGCTCGTTCGGCTCATCGGTCTGGCCGAGCTGCTGCTCACCGACCTCGGCGCCCAGCGAGGAGGCCCACTTGTCGCCCGTGTCCTCGACAATTTCGGCCACCGCGGCTTGACCGTGGTCCCGCAGGTATGCGCCGGCCTTGTCGCTGGCGTAGTCGACGCCCTCGCCGACCAGCTCCTTGCCCTTGTCGATCCCCTCGCTGACCCCGTCGACGATCTTGTCGGTCGCCTTGCCGGCAAGGTCACCGAGGACCCCCCAATCCCCCATCAGCGACTCTCCCCCCACCGCGGCTCCTCGGCCTGCGCGACCGTCGCCTCGTCCGGATCGAACCTCTCGCGGAAGTCCGCATCCACGTGCTCACGCATCGTGGGATTGATTCCGGCCGGGCCGTCCACCGTGTCCAAGAACGCGTCCCCCACGTCGTACGCGGTGTTGTTCCAGGTCTGCTTCGACTCCTCGTGCGCCTGCACCATGTCGTCCCAGTCCCACTTCGCGTTGTCGTACGGGGACTGGGACTTGATGTCGTCCCAGCTCTTGTCCTTGACCTGGTCCTCGGTCAGGTGCGGGTTCCCGTTGAGCGAGTTGACACTGATCTTGATGGTGTCCTTGACGTACTGGTCGTGCTCGTTGAACCCGCCCGCCGACAGACCTACAGCCAGCGCGAAGCCGTTGCCCCGCAGGGTCAGCTCGCGCACGCCCCACTCCCAGCGCTCGCAGAACGTCTCGAACTTCGCCGTCAGCAGCCCGTGGCCCAACTCCAGGCCCGACAGCGCGAGGTCGGCGAAACCCCGCCCGGTGGTGGCCTCGCCGATCATGCCGAGCTCCTTCAGCTCGGCATGCGCCAGGTTGATGCCGTTCGCGATGTCCTTGAGCGCCGACTGCGGCGCCTGCAGATCAGGATCGTTCCCGCTCACACTGTCCCCCCGAGATCCGCCGCCACCGCATCGGGCACGACGCCCGCGGCCGGCGGAAACAACATGCCCCCGTCGCTGCCCGTATCCAGCGCAACGCCCGCCGGACCCGGCAGCATCGGCACCAACACAGCAGCACGCCGGAATTCACTCAGCAACACCGCAAACTCACGCCGAGCAAGGGGCAGTCGCTCATCCGACCGAGATGCGTGTGTCGCTGCCGTAGTACCCGGACTCGTCTTCGCAGAAGGGTGATCCGATGGTGCATCGTTCAAGTAGGCGATTCTGGAACGCTGTTCGGGCCTCGATGTTTCATCCCCGTGATCGGCCATGCACGGAATGCTGCCTGATCACCTTCCCGGCAGCAACGGACTAAAATGGTCACTGATGGTCATAAGTGATGTGCTTCAAGCCATAGTTGGCCATGCCGGCGAGGTGCCATTTACGTGATCCACCGGCGCGTGCCGCGTCCCCGACAGACGTAGCGAACTCCGCGCATGTGCAGAGCTTCGCTTCGGGTGGTGCGTCGGGGTGTGGTGGAACAGACGGTGACGGCGTCGAGGGCGGCGCGCGAATCAGGTGAGGTGGCGGGACGGGCAGTTCGGCCACATCGTCGGGTGGGCCGCAAGGCCGTCATTCTGCAGGCGCTCGCGCCGGGTGCCGCCCCGGTATCGGCGAGGTCAGCCCCGCCGGCCGCTGAGCTCGCGGGTCAGGTCCGTCAGGGCGCGCAGGGCCGGGTGCGGTGTGGCGGCGCGCCAGACGAGGAGGACCGGGACCGGCGGGGCGTCCGTCAGCGGGAGGTAGGCGACGCCGGGGTTGGTGTGCATCTCGGCGGTGGAGGCCGCCGAGACGCCCACACCGCGGCCCGCGGCGATCGCGGTGAGCCAGTCGTCGGTGTTGCTGACCGTGAGCGTGGTGGCCGGACGGGCGGCGGCCGGCCAGAGGTCCGGGGTCGTCATGCCGGAGACGGTGTTCAGTACGAGGGGCTCGGCCGTCAGGTCGGCGAGGGTGAGCGAGGTGCGGTCCGCGAGCGGGCCGTCCGCCGTCACCGCCGCCACGCGGGGCTCCGTGAACAGCACCTCGGTGACCAGGCCGGGTGAGTCCACCGGGCGGCGCAGGACGGCGGCGTCGACCTCGCCGCGGGTGAGTCCGGCCGTGCGGTCGTCGATGCGCAGGAGTTCCAGCGGAGTGTCGGGGTGCTCGCGCTCCCAGCGGCGCAGCAGCGGTGTGGTGTACGGGCCGAGGGCGGACCAGGCGTGTCCCAGCCGCAGCGGCCTGCGGCGCAGCCGGGTGGTGTCGAGCGCGTCGTCGAAGGCGGCGACGGCGGCGGCCGCCCTGTCGCGGAACGCCAGGCCCTCGGTGGTCAGCGCGAGGTGGTGGGTGGACCGGTCCACCAGGCGGATGCCGAGGTGTTTCTCGAGAGCGGCGAGGGCGCGGGAGACGCTGGGCTGGGTGAGGCCCAGGCGGGCGGCGGCGCGGGTCACGCTCGATTCCTCGGCGATGGCGAGGAAGCAGCGGAGATGGCGCAGCTCGATGCTCATACGTCTGGAGCATAACGGCAGTGAGACCGGCATTTCACGGGAGGCGTGCGGGTCCGTAGCGTGGGAGGGGTGAGCAAGGGGCCGCCACGGCCCCGGCCGAAACCATCAGGGAGGCGCTGAGGTGCGGGACGCACACGCCGGGGGCGGTACGGGACCGGCCTCGCCACGCGGCACGGCGCAGGCGGCCGTCCCCGCCGGGGGCGCGCCCGGCGGCTCGACGGGACGGGCCCCGGCGCGCGGCGCGGCGGCCGTCGAGGTGTCCGAGGCCGCCGCCTCGGTCGCACTGCCCGAGGCCGCCGGTGCGCTCGACGCGCAGCGGGCCGGCGGCGGTCCCTCCCGGCGGGCGCTCGGGCCGGTGGCGCTCGTCGTCGCCGGTGCGCTGTCCGTGCAGTTCGGCGCCGCCATTGCCGTCATGCTGATGCCGCGTGCCGGTGCCCTCGGGGTGGTCACGCTGCGCCTCGTCCTCGCCGCGCTCGTCCTGCTCGCCTTCTGCCGGCCCCGGCTGCGCGGGCACACGCGCGCCGACTGGGGCACGGTGGTCGCCTTCGGCACCGCCATGGCCGCCATGAACGTGCTCTTCTACCAGGCCGTCGACCGCATCCCGCTGGGCGCGGCCGTCACGCTGGAGGTCCTCGGTCCGCTCGCCCTGTCGGTGATCGCCTCGCGGAGGCTGGTCAACCTCCTGTGGGCGGGGCTCGCGCTCGGCGGCGTCGTCCTGCTCAGCGGCGGCGGGTTCGAGCGGCTCGATCCGGTCGGTGCGGCGTTCGCCCTGGCCGCGGGCGCGATGTGGGCGGCGTACATCGTCTTCAGCGCCCGTACCGGGCGGCGCTTCCCGCAGGCCGACGGGCTGGCGCTGGCGATGGGCGTCGGTGCGCTGCTCAGTCTGCCGCTGGGCATCTGGGAGTCCGGGTCCGTGCTGCTGGTGCCCTCCACGATCGGGCTCGGGCTCGCGGTCGCGCTGATGTCGTCGGTGCTGCCGTACACGCTGGAGCTGCTGGCGCTGCGCAGGCTGCCCGCGCCGACGTTCGCGGTGCTGATGAGCCTGGAGCCGGCGATCGCGGCGACGGCCGGATTCCTTGTGCTGCATCAAGCCCTTTCGCCGGCCGAAGGGTTGGCGATCGTGCTGGTCATCGCCGCGAGCATGGGTGCGGTGCGGACGCAGGTGGCGGGAAAGCGCTAAAAGCCAAAGCAAGCATGCTTGCTTGTTTCTCGGTGCGCTGTCATGCTCCGGGGCACACGTCCCCTGGTCTTCGACGCGTGGTCTTCGACACGTGGCCTCGACAGGGGGCCCCGTGCCCAACGCCGTGCCCCCGAGGGAGCGCATCGTGTCCGATCCGGCCGCCGTACTCGATGACCTGCGCAGCGAGAGCGAGGAACTCGATGAGCTCGTCGGGGAGTTGAGCCCCGAGCAGTGGGCGTCACCGACCCCCGCGGCGGGCTGGAGCGTCGCGCACCAGATCGCCCATCTCGCCTGGACCGACCGGGCCGCGCTGATCGCCGTCACCGACCCCGAGGGCTTCGCCGCCGAGGTCGAGACAGCATTCGCGGCGCCGGACTCGTTCGTCGACGAGGGTGCGCACGAGGGCGCCGCGCTGCCGCCCGCGGAGCTGCTGGCCCGCTGGCGCGCCGGCCGTGACCGGCTTCAGCAGGCCCTGCGCGAGGCCCCGGCTGGGAGCCGTTTCCCCTGGTACGGGCCGTCGATGAGCGCCCCCTCGATGGCCACCGCCCGCCTGATGGAGACATGGGCGCACGGCCAGGACATCGCCGACGCGCTCGGCGTCACCCGCCGCCCGACCGTGCGGCTCGCCCAGGTGGCCCGGATCGGGGTGCGGACCCGGGACTTCGCGTTCGGGGTGCACGGCCTGACCCCGCCCGCGGAGCCGTTCCGGGTGGAACTGACCGGCCCGGACGGCGAGCTGTGGACGTACGGCCCAGAGGACGCGGCGCAGAAGGTCGCCGGGCCCGCGCTGGACTTCTGTCTGCTGGTCACCCAGCGGGCGCACCGTGGCGACCTGTCGCTTCGGGCGCAGGGCCAGGACGCGGACCGCTGGCTGGACATCGCCCAGGCCTTCGCGGGCCCACCCGGGAAGGGCCGCGAGCCCAGGGGAGCCGGCGCGTGACCGGCCCGGAGAGCGGAGCCGCGCCGGCCGCGGCGATGTCCGGCCACGCGACCGGCTCCCGGTCGTCAGGCGCGCAGGTGCTGCGTATCGGAAACGCCTCCGGGTTCTACGGAGACCGGTTCGACGCCGTGCGCGAGATGCTCACCGCCGGCCCCCTCGACGTGCTCACCGGGGACTATCTCGCCGAGCTGACCATGCTCATCCTCGGCCGCGACCGCCTGAAGGATCCCCGGCTCGGGTACGCCAAGACCTTCCTCAGGCAGCTCGAGGACACCCTCGGGCTCGCCCACGAGCGCGGGGTGAAGATCGTCGCCAACGCCGGCGGCCTCAACCCCGCCGGGCTGGCCGACGCCGTCCGCGAGCTGGCGGCGAAGGTGGGCGTCCCCGTCCGTGTCGCCCATGTAGAGGGCGACGACCTCGCCGCCCGCTTCCCCGGCGCGCTGACCGCCAACGCCTATCTCGGCGGGGCCGGGATCGCCGCCTGTCTGCGGGCCGGGGCGGATGTCGTCGTCACCGGGCGGGTCACCGACGCGGCGCTCGTCACCGGGCCCGCCGCCGCGCACTTCGGCTGGGGACCGGACGATCTCGACGCGCTCGCCGGCGCGGTCGTCGCCGGTCATGTGCTCGAGTGCGGGACCCAGGCCACCGGCGGCAACTACGCGTTCTTCCACGGCCACGACGTACGCCGTCCCGGCTTCCCCCTCGCGGAGATCCACGCCGACGGCACCTCGGTCGTCACCAAGCACGACGGCACCGGCGGCCTCGTCGACGTAGGCACCGTCACCGCGCAGCTGCTGTACGAGACCGGGGGCGCCCGCTACGAGGGGCCGGACGTGACCGCCCGGCTCGACACCGTACGGCTCACCGAGGACGGCCCCGACCGGGTACGGATCTCGGGCGTGCGCGGCGAGGCCCCGCCGCCCACCCTCAAGGTCGGGCTCAACCGGATCGGCGGCTGGCGCAACGAGGTCGTGTTCGTGCTGACCGGGCTCGACATCGAGGCCAAGGCCCGCCTGGTGCGGGAACAGCTGGAGGAGGCACTCGGCGAGCACCGGCCCGCCGAGGTGCGCTGGGAACTGGCCCGTACCGAGGCCGCCGACGCCGACACGGAGGAGCGCGCGAGCGCCTATCTGCGCCTGGTCGTGCGCGACCCGGACGCCGGACGGGTCGGGCGCGCGGTCTCCGGCGCGGCCGTCGAGCTCGCACTCGGCAGCTACCCCGGCTTCCATGTGACCGCCCCGCCCGGCAAGGGCGCGCCGTACGGGGTCTTCGAGGCCGCGTACGTCCCGGCGGGCGAGATCGAGCACACTGCGGTGCTGCCCGACGGGGTCCGGTACGTGATCAAGCCGGCGGTACGGACCGGGCCGACGGTGGCCGAGGAGCCGGGCGCGCTGCCCGAGCCACTGCCCGACGGGCCGCGCCGCGCGGCCCCGCTCGGGCTGGTCGCGGGCGCCCGCAGCGGCGACAAGGGCGGGTCCGCCAACATCGGGGTGTGGGCCCGTTCCGACGACGCCTGGCGGTGGCTCGCCCACGAACTGACCGTGGAGCGGCTGCGCGTGCTGCTCCCGGAGACCGCCGAACTGCCCGTCGTACGGCATGTCCTGCCGAATCTGCGGGCCCTGAACTTCGTGGTCGACAAGATTCTCGGCGAGGGCGTCGCCGCCCAGGCGCGTTTCGACCCGCAGGCCAAGGCGCTCGGCGAGTGGCTGCGCTCGCGGTACGTCGACATCCCGGAGGTGCTGCTGTGATGCCGGAGGTTGTGCTGTGACCGTGTTGGCGTCGGCCGTCGATCCGACGAGCCCCGAATACGCCGCCCACCGCGACGCGATGCTCACCAAGCTCGCCGAACTCGACGCCGAGCACGACAAGGCGCTCGCGGGCGGGGGCGAGAAGTACGTCGCCCGGCACCGCAAGCGCGGCAAGCTGCTGGCCCGCGAGCGCATCGAGCTGCTGCTGGACCCGGACACCCCGTTCCTGGAGCTGTCGCCGCTGGCCGCCTGGGGCAGCGAGTACCCGGTCGGCGGGTCCATGGTCACCGGCATCGGCGTCGTGGAGGGCGTCGAGTGCGTGATCACCGCCAGCGATCCGACCGTGCGCGGCGGCGCGTCCAACCCGTGGACGCTGAAGAAGGCCCTGCGCGCCAACGAGGTCGCGTACGTCAACCGGTTGCCGCTGATCTCGCTCGTCGAGTCCGGGGGCGCGGACCTGCCCTCGCAGAAGGAGATCTTCATCCCTGGCGGGGCGCTGTTCCGGGACCTCACGCGGCTGTCGGCGGCGGGTGTTCCCACGATCGCCGTGGTGTTCGGCAACTCGACGGCGGGCGGGGCCTACGTACCCGGCATGTCCGACCACACCATCATGATCAAGGAGCGGTCGAAGGTCTTCCTCGGCGGGCCACCGCTGGTGAAGATGGCGACGGGCGAGGAGAGCGACGACGAGTCGCTCGGCGGCGCCGAGATGCATGCGCGGGCCTCGGGTCTCGCGGATCACTTCGCCCTGGACGAGGCGGACGCCCTGCGCCAGGCGCGGCGGGTGGTCGCCCGTCTCAACTGGCGCAAGGCACACGCCGATCCGGCGCCGGCCCAGCCGCCCAAGTATGCCGAGGACGAGCTGCTGGGCATCGTGCCCGGCGATCTGAAGACACCGTTCGACCCGCGCGAGGTGATCGCGAGAATCGTCGACGGGTCGGACTTCGACGAGTTCAAGCCGCTGTACGGGCCGAGCCTGGTGACGGGATGGGCGACGCTGCACGGCCATCCGGTGGGGGTGCTGGCCAACGCCCAGGGCGTGCTGTTCTCCGCCGAGTCGCAGAAGGCGGCGCAGTTCATCCAGCTGGCCAACCAGCGTGATGTGCCCTTGGTGTTCCTGCACAACACCACCGGCTACATGGTGGGCAAGGAGTACGAGCAGGGCGGCATCATCAAGCACGGCGCGATGATGATCAACGCGGTGTCGAACTCGCGCGTCCCGCATCTGTCGGTGCTGATGGGCGCGTCGTACGGCGCCGGCCACTACGGCATGTGCGGCCGGGCCTACGACCCGCGGTTCCTGTTCGCCTGGCCGAGCGCCAAGTCGGCGGTGATGGGCCCGCAGCAGCTGGCGGGTGTGCTGTCGATCGTCGCGCGGACGTCGGCGGCCGCCAAGGGGCAGCCGTACGACGACGAGGCGGACGCGGGACTGCGGGCGATGGTCGAGGCACAGATCGAGTCCGAGTCCCTGCCCATGTTCCTGTCCGGGCGGCTGTACGACGACGGGGTCATCGACCCGCGTGACACCCGGACGGTGCTGGGGCTGTGCCTGTCCGCGATCCACACGGCACCGGTCGAGGGCGCGCGCGGCGGCTTCGGCGTCTTCCGGATGTGAGGGCCTGATGATTCAGACTGTTCTTGTCGCCAACCGGGGCGAGATCGCCTGCCGCGTCTTCGGTACCTGCCGCGAGCTGGGGATCGCGACGGTGGCGGTGTACTCGGACGCGGATGCCGGTGCGCTGCACGTGCGGGAGGCGGACGCGGCGGTACGGCTGCCGGGAGCGGCGCCGGCCGAGACGTATCTGCGCGGCGAGCTGATCGTGAAGGCGGCGCTGGCGGCGGGAGCGGACGCGGTGCACCCGGGGTACGGATTCCTGTCCGAGAACGCGGAGTTCGCGCGTGCGGTGGCGGATGCGGGTCTGGTGTGGATCGGTCCGCCGCCGTCCGCGATCGAGGCGATGGCGTCCAAGACGCGGGCGAAGGAACTGATGGGCCTGGCGCCCCTGACGGACGTGGCCGAGTCCGACCTGCCGGTCCTGGTGAAGGCGGCGGCGGGCGGCGGCGGCCGCGGTATGCGGATCGTCCGCACGCTCGACGCGCTGCCCGGCGAGCTGGAGGCCGCACGCTCGGAGGCGGCGTCCGCCTTCGGGGACGGCGAGGTGTTCGTCGAGCCGTACATCGAGCGGGGCCGCCATGTGGAGGTCCAGGTCCTGGCGGACGCGCACGGGACGGTGTGGGCGCTGGGGACGCGGGACTGCTCGCTGCAGCGCCGCCACCAGAAGGTCATCGAGGAGTCCCCGGCGCCGGGGCTCGCCCCCGAGCTGGTCGCATCGCTCCACGATGCGGCGGTCTCGGCGGCACGGGCGGTGGGCTACCGGGGCGCGGGCACCGTGGAGTTCCTGGTGTCCGAGGACGGCCGGGCGCACTTCCTGGAGATGAACACGCGCCTCCAGGTGGAACACCCGGTGACGGAAGCGGTGTTCGGCATCGATCTGGTCGCGCTCCAGATCCTGGTCGCGCAGGGCGAGCCGCTGCCCCCGGCGCCGCCGGCGGCGTACGGCCACGCGGTGGAGGCCCGCCTGTACGCGGAGGACCCGGCCACGGGCTGGACGCCGCAGGCGGGGCTGCTGCACGAGCTCTCCTTCCCCACCCGCCCGCCTGTGAATCTGGGGGGTGGGACCCCCCACGCTCCCGGCGGCGCGCCCTGGGTGCGGGTCGACACCGGGTACACCGGTGGCGACACCATCGGGGTGCACTACGACCCCATGCTCGCCAAGGTCATCGCGTGGGCGCCCACCCGCGAGGCCGCCGTGCGCAGGCTCGCGTACGCCCTGCGGCGGGCGCGGGTGCACGGGCCCGTCACCAACCGGGAGCTGCTCGTACGGTCGCTGGAGCACCCCGACTTCGTGGGCGGGCGGCTCGACACCGGCTTCTACGAGCGCAACCTCGACGACCTCACCGGGGCCGCGCCCGGTGCGGAGCTCGCCGCCGTCGCGGCAGCGCTGGCCGACGCGGCGGCGCGCACCGGCCGGGTACCGGCAGGAGCCCCCGCCCCCGCCCTCGCCCAGCGCCTCGGCGCGTGGCGCAACCTCGCCTCCCAGGCGCAGACCAAGACCTACGGCGACCACGAGGTCCGCTACCGCCCCACCCGCGACGGCGGGTACGAGGTCCTCGACGCGCCCGGCGTGCGGGTCGTCGCCGCCCTGCCGCATCGCGTGGTGCTCGAAGTCGACGGTGTCGTACGTAACTTCGACGTCACCGCCTACGGCGACACCGTGCACGTCGACAGTCCCGTCGGCGCCCACACCCTCGCCGTGCGCCCCCGGTTCACCGATCCCGCCGAACGGGCCGAGCCCGGCTCGCTGCTCGCGCCGATGCCCGGGACCGTCGTGCGCGTCGGGGACGGGCTCGCCGAGGGCGTCCGCGTGACACAAGGACAGCCACTCGTCTGGCTGGAGGCCATGAAGATGGAGCACAAAATCGTCTCTCCCGCCTCCGGCACGCTCATCGCGCTCCACGCCGTACCCGGCCGCCAGGTCGAGGTCGGTGCCCTGCTCGCCGTCGTACAGGAAGTACAGGAGGACGAGGAATCATGAGCACCATCGAGAGCCAGGAGATCAAGTCCCTGCGGGACGCCGTCGCAGCCCTCGGGCGGCGGCACGGGCGGGACCACGACCGGCAGACGCTCTGGGGCGAGGCCGCCAAGCTCGGCTACCTCGGCGTGAACCTTCCCGAGGAGTACGGCGGCGGAGGCGGCGGCATGGCCGAACTCTCCATCGTGCTCGAGGAGCTCGGCGCCGCCGGCTGTCCGCTCCTGATGATGATCGTCTCGCCCGCCATCTGCGGCACCGTCATCGCCCGGTTCGGTACCGACGCGCAGAAGCAGAAGTGGCTGCCCGGCCTCGCCGACGGCAGCCTCACCATGGCCTTCGGCATCACCGAGCCCGACGCAGGGTCGAACTCCCACCGCATCACCACCACCGCCCGCCGCGACGGCGACGGCTGGGTCCTGACCGGCCGCAAGGTCTTCGTCTCCGGTGTCGACATCGCCGACGCGACCCTCATCGTCGGCCGCACCGAGGACGCCCGCACGGGCACCCTCAAGCCGTGCCTGTTCATCGTGGACCGGGACGCCGAGGGCTTCGGGCGCTCGCAGATAGACATGGAACTGCGCGCGCAGGAAAAGCAGTTCGAGCTCGTGCTCGACGACGTACGGCTGCCCGCCGACGCGCTGGTGGGTGGGGGCACCTCCCACGCCGAAGGCCGTGGGGGAGAGGACGCGGGACTGCTCCAGCTGTTCGCCGGGCTCAACCCCGAGCGCATCATGACCGCCGCCTTCGCGATCGGCATGGGCCGCTACGCCCTGGACCGCGCCGTCGACTACGCGAAGACCCGCCAGGTCTGGAAGGCCCCCATCGGCGCCCACCAGGCCATCGCCCACCCCCTCGCCCAGGCGCACATCGAGCTGGAGCTGGCCCGGCTGATGATGCAGAAGGCCGCCGCCCTCTATGACGCGGGCGACGACGTCGGCGCGGGCGAGGCCGCGAACATGGCCAAGTACGCGGCGGGCGAGGCCTGTGTGAAGGCCGTCGACCAGGCCGTGCACACCCTCGGCGGCAACGGACTCACCCGGGAGTACGGTCTGGCGTCCCTCGTCACCGCCGCCCGCGTCTCCCGGATCGCCCCGGTCAGCCGGGAAATGATCCTCAACTATGTGTCCCACCAGTCCCTGGGTCTCCCCAAGTCGTACTGACGCACGACATTCTGGCCGTCGACACAGCGTCGATCCACGCAGGGCCGAGGGGGCCGTCATGGTGAAGCACAGCAGCGTGTTCCGCAGCACGTACGCGGATGTCCCGGACGTCGTCGAGCCCATCCACGAGGCCGTACTGGGCCGCGCGGCCGAGTTCGGTGACACGGTCGCCCTCGTCGACGGGGTGAACGGCACCACTGTCACGTACCACCAGCTGGATCTGTTCCACCGCCGGATCGCCGCCTCGTTCGCCGCGGCCGGCCTGCGCAAGGGCGATGTGCTGGCGTTGCACAGCCCGAACACGGTGGCCTACCCCGCCGTGTTCTACGGGGCCACGCGCGCCGGCGCCTCGGTCACCACGGTCCATCCGCTCGCCACGGCGGAGGAGTTCGCCAAACAGCTGCGCGACTCCTCCGCCCGCTGGATCGTGACCGTCTCACCGCTGCTCGAAGTCGCCCGCCGGGCCGCCGAACTCGCCGCGGGCATCAAGGAGATCTTCGTCTGCGACCGGGCCGACGGGCATGTCAGCGTCCTCGACATGTTCGTGTCCACCGAGCCGGAGCCCGAGGTCTCGATCGACCCGTCCGAGGACGTCGCGGCCCTGCCGTACTCGTCGGGCACCACCGGCGTGCCGAAGGGAGTGATGCTCACCCACCGCTCCATCGCCACCAATCTGGCGCAGCTGTCCCCGTTCATACCGATGGGCCCCGGCGACCGCATCCTGGCCGTTCTGCCCTTCTTCCACATCTACGGGCTCACAGCTCTGATGAACGCGCCGCTGCGTCACGGAGCCACGGTGGTGGTGCTGCCGCGGTTCGAACTCGACACGTTCCTCTCGGCGATACAGGAACACAGGATCAACGGCCTGTACGTCGCCCCGCCGATCGTCCTCGCCCTCGCCAAGCACCCGGCCGTCGCCCAGTACGACCTCTCCTGCCTGGAGTACATCGTCAGTGCCGCCGCCCCGCTCGACGCCCGCCTCGGCGAGGCCTGCTCGCAGCGGCTCGGTCTGCCGCCCGTCCGCCAGGCGTACGGCATGACCGAGCTGTCGCCCGGCACCCATGTCGTACCGCTGTCCGCGACGAACCCGCCCGCGGGCGCGGTGGGTCTGCTGCTTCCGGGCACCGAGATGCGGATCCTCGACCTCGACGGCTCCGGGGCGGACGCCGCCGCGGGCGCCGAGGGCGAGGTCGCGATCCGCGGCCCGCAGGTGATGAAGGGCTATCTCGGCCGGCCCGACGCCACCGCGGACATGATCGACGCGGACGGCTGGGTGCACACCGGTGATGTGGGGCGGGTCGACGAGGACGGCTGGCTGTTCGTCGTCGACCGGGTCAAGGAACTGATCAAGTACAAGGGCTACCAGGTGGCCCCGGCCGACCTGGAGGCGCTGCTGCTCACCCACGAGTCCATCGCGGACGCGGCGGTGATCGGTGTGTACGACGAGGACGGCAACGAGATCCCGAAGGCGTTCGTGGTCAAGCAGCCGTCCGCCACGGAGCTGACCGAGGACGAGGTGCTCGCGTATGTCGCCGAGCGCGTCTCCCCGTACAAGAAGATCCGCCGCATCGAGTTCATCGGCGGCGTCCCGCGCGCCGCCTCGGGAAAGATCCTGCGGCGGGAGCTGAGGGACCGGGAGACCCGGCGCGCGCAGAGCGCCGGGGAGAAGGAGAACACGTGACGCTGGTCCTCACCGCACACGAACGCGGTATCACCACCCTGACACTCGACTCGCCGGCCAGTCGCAACGCCCTGTCGGCGCAGTTGGTCGGCGAGCTCGCCGAGCGGCTCGCCGACTGCTCCAAGGACGACTCCGTGCGGGCCGTGGTGCTCACGCACTCGGGTTCGACGTTCAGCGCCGGGGCGGACCTGAACAACCCGCCCAACCCGTACACGTTCGTCGCTCTGCTGCGGCAGATCGTCACGCTGCCCAAGCCGGTCGTGGCCCGGGTGGCCGGTCATGTGCGGGCCGGCGGGCTCGGTCTGGTCGGCGCCTGCGACATGGCGGCGGCCACCGCCGGTTCGGACTTCGCCTTCACCGAGGTCCGCATCGGGGTGGCCCCGGCGGTGATCTCGCTGCCGCTGCTTGCGCGTATGGACCCGCGGGCCGCCGAGCGCTACTACCTCACCGGCGAGCGCTTCGGCGCGGCGGAGGCGGTCCGCGCCGGGCTGCTGACGCTGGCCGCGGACGGTGAGGACGTGGACGCGGCGCTCGCGCCGCTGCTCGACGGGCTGCGCAGGGCGTCACCGCAGGGCCTGGCCGCATCGAAGCAGCTCGTCGCGGCTAGGGTGCTGGAGACCTTCGACCGGGACGCCGAAGACCTGGTCCAGCGGTCGGCCTCGCTCTTCGCATCGGCCGAGGCGCGCGAAGGGATGACGGCCTTCCTCGAACGACGGGACCCCGCATGGGTGTTGTGAGCCCCACCGCCAAGGAGCCCAAGCAGGACCGCAGCCGGGTCACCCGGCAGCGGCTGCTGGAGGCGGCGGTCGCCTGCCTGGCCGAGGTCGGCTGGGCAGGCTCGACCGTCTCGGTGGTGGCCGAGCGGGCCGGAGTCTCGCGCGGCGCGGCGCAGCACCACTTCCCCACGCGGGAGGACCTGTTCACGGCGGCGGTCGAGTACGTCTCCGAGGAGCGCTCCCAGGCTCTGCGCACGCTGCCGACCAAGGACCGTACGGCGGTGGTCGCGGCTCTCGTCGACCTGTACACCGGACCGCTGTTCCGGGCCGCGCTGCAGCTGTGGGTCGCCGCCTCGAACGAGGAGCAGCTGGGCGCGCGGGTCACGGAGCTGGAGGCCAAGGTCGGCCGTGAGACCCACCGGATCGCCGTACGGCTGCTGAACGCCGACGAGTCGCGGCCGGGCGTACGCGAAACCGTCCAGGGCCTGCTCGACATGGCGCGCGGCCTCGGGCTCGCCAACCTCCTCACCGATGACGCGGCCCGCCGTCAGAGGGTGGTGACACAGTGGGCGGCACTGATCGAGGAGGGGCTGAGGGACGATGGGTGATTTCTACGAGCGGATCGTGGATGTCGAGGTGTCCCAGGAGGACGCCCCCGCGCTCGCGGAGCGGATGATCGACTGGATGGTCTCCGAGGGCCTGCTCACGCGCGAGATGTCGAGCGACGCGATGTACAGCCTGCAGGTGGACGAGGGGTACGTGCCCGGTCCCGACTGGGCACGGGCCGCGGAGGACTGGGGCGATCACATACCGGCGCCGGTGGCCGTGATCGTCGGCCGGAACTACCACGTCGGGGGTCAGGGGGAGGACACGGCGGACGCCGCGATCTGCCCGCGCTGCGACACGAGGACGGTCGTCATCGACCATCCGGAGGAGTTCGAACCGAAGGAGGAGGTCTGGCAGCCCTTCCGGGAGGGCATCGCCGCCTGGATGGAGACGGGCCGGGGGAGCGTGGACTGCCCCGCGTGCCGCGCCTCGGTCCCGGTGACCGAGTGGCAGTTCGGATGGGGCTTCGAACTCGGGGCGCTCGCGTTCGACTTCTGGGGGTGGCCACCGCTCACGGACGAGTTCGTCGCCGAGTTCGGCAGGCAGCTGGGGCACCGCACCGAACAGCACGGGGGCAAGTTCTGACATGGGCGACCACTTCCAGACCATCGTCGACCTCGATGCCACGGCCGAGGAGGCCCCGGCACTCGCGGCGCGCGCGGTCGCCTGGCTGGCGGCCGAGGGCATCGTGCGCGCCGAGCGCACCGACTGTGTGCTCGGGAAGCCGCTGGGCCATCCGCCGGGCCCGAACTGGGCCAGGACCGCTTCCCCCGACGACGCCGACCGGGACCCGTCGGACGGGCTGGACGTCACGACGGGGCGCACGGTCTTCTTCGGCGGTCAGGGCGACGCCGACTGGGCCGACTGCCCCAGCTGCGGTGGCCGCACCCTGTTCGGGCCCGGGGACGCGGACCGGTACGACCCGCTGGACGACGACACACCGGCCGACGAGGGCGGCGAACCTCTGGACGAGGAGTGGGAGTCCTTCTCCCGGGCCATGGACGCCTGGAGCGCCATGGGCGAGGCGAGCGTGGAGTGCCGGCACTGCGGCGTCGACATCCCGATCATCGACTGGACCTGGTCGCACGACTACTACGCCTTCGGCCACCTGGGCCTTCAGTTCTGGAACTGGCCGGAGTTCCGCCAGGAGTTCGTGGCCGAGCTCGGCACGGTACTGGGCGGCCACCGCACCGTCGTGGTGTGGGGCAAGCTCTGACCCCGGCAGCAGACACGGCGGTGGGGGCGGCGCGTCCGCGCCGCCCCCACTGTCACCGGCGGGTCAGCCCGCCAGGTCCCCGATGTCCTCGAAGCCCGCGATCTCACGCGGGCTGCGCCCGCCGGGGCCCACGTACCGCGCGGACGGACGCACCAGACGGCCCGTGCGCTTCTGCTCCAGGATGTGCGCCGACCAGCCCGCCGTACGGGCACAGGTGAACATCGACGTGAACATGTGCGCCGGGACCTCGGCGAAGTCCAGCATGATCGCCGCCCAGAACTCCACGTTCGTCGCCAGGACCCGGTCCGGGCGGCGGTTGTGCAGCTCCTCCAGCGCGGCCTTCTCCAGCGCCTCCGCGATCTCGTACCGGGGCGCGCCCAGCTCCTTCGCCGTACGGCGCAGCACGCGGGCGCGCGGGTCCTCGGCGCGGTAGACGCGGTGGCCGAAGCCCATCAGGCGCTCGCCCTTGTCCAGGGCACGCTTCACATACGCGGTCGCGTCACCCGTGCGCTCGATCTCCTCGATCATGCCGAGCACACGGGAGGGCGCACCACCGTGCAGCGGCCCCGACATCGCGCCCACGGCACCCGAGAGCGCGGCGGCCACGTCGGCGCCCGTGGAGGCGATGACGCGGGCGGTGAAGGTCGAGGCGTTCATGCCGTGCTCGGCGGCCGAGGTCCAGTAGGCGTCGACGGCCTTGACGTGCTTGGGGTCCGGCTCGCCGCGCCAGCGGATCATGAAGCGCTCGACGACGGACTGGGCCTTGTCGATCTCCTTCTGCGGGACCATCGGCAGACCCTGGCCGCGCGCACTCTGCGCCACGTACGACAGCGCCATCACGGCTGCGCGCGCCAGGTCGTCACGGGCCTGCGCCTCGTCGATGTCCAGGAGCGGTTTCAGACCCCAGACGGGGGCCAGCATCGCGAGCGCCGACTGCACGTCGACCCGGATGTCGCCGGAGTGCACGGGGATCGGGAACGGCTCGGCGGGCGGCAGTCCGGGGTTGAACGCGCCGTCCACCAGCAGGCCCCACACGTTGCCGAAGGAGACGTGCCCCACCAGTTCCTCGATGTCGACACCCCGATAGCGCAGCGAGCCGCCCTCCCTGTCGGGTTCGGCGATCTCCGTCTCGAACGCGACGACTCCTTCGAGTCCAGGTACGAAGTCGGACATCAGGCGGCTCCTCAAGGCGTGTACGACAGAAGCGGGCCGGTCACCCCGGTGATTCCCCGTACGGCCGGGGATCACCCAACCGTCGGGAGCAGGCACGATATCCCCTGCTGTAGGGAGGCCACAGTGACCCGACGCAAGATTTTGGCGGGTGCTGATGATGCGGGGAAGCGTGACATCCGGCACACTGCCCCATTTCGGTCCAGGAGGATTGACGGCACTCCGTGCCGGGCAAACTCGACCCCTGCGGCAGGATGTTCTTGTGACCGATGACGCCGCACCGCAATCGTCCGAGCCGGATCCGGCCGCCGCCCCGGGATCGCGGGGCCCCGCCGACGTGACCGTCTCCGGTCTCGCCGTACCGGACCCCGCCGCGACCGACCTCGTCGTACCGGATCCCGCCGTCATGCGTGAGCAGTACCGCTCGACGCCGCTCGACGAGTCCGCACTGGCCGAGGGACCCATGGACCAGTTCGCCCGCTGGTTCGCCGAGGCCGCCGCCGCGGCCCTGATGGAGCCCAATGCCATGGTCGTCGCCACGGCCGGCCCCGACGGGCGCCCGTCGACCCGGACCGTCCTGCTCAAGCAGTACGACGAGCGTGGCTTCGTGTTCTTCACCAACTACGTCTCGCGCAAGGGCCGGGAGATCGACGCCAACCCGTATGTCTCGCTGCTCTTCCCCTGGCACCCGCTGGCCCGCCAGATCATCGTCACCGGAACCGCGTCCCGGATCGGCCGCGATGAGACGGTCGCGTACTTCCGCACCCGCCCGCACGGCTCCCAGTTGGGCGCCTGGGCCAGCGAGCAGTCCTCGGTGATCGCCTCGCGCGAGGAGCTGCTGCGGCGCTACGAGGAGCTGGCGGCCCGCTACCCGGAGGGCGAGCAGGTGCCCGTGCCGCCGCAGTGGGGCGGTGTCCGGGTCGTACCGGACGCGGTGGAGTTCTGGCAGGGGCACGAGAACCGGCTGCACGACCGTCTGCGGTACGTGCGTACCGACGCGGACGCCGAGCCGGGCAAGGGCGGCTGGACCGTGGAGCGTCTGGCGCCATAGCCCTGTCCGGGCGATCTTGTCGGGGCTGCGACGCTCCCCCAGAGCTTCTCCCCCAGGACTCCGTCCGGGGGGACCTCCAGGAGGTACCCCCGGCTACGGCACCTCGCTGTGTTGTCGGAGTCGCCCGAGTGCGTCCGGTACGAGGGCGATCTCCTCCGGCCTCCGGCCGGGCGGTACCCCCACCGGCTTGCGATGCGTCCCCTCGGCCCTGGTGGGCCTGGGGAGGCCCCATGTCTCGGCCCTGGTGGGCCTGGGGAGGCCCCATGTCTCGGCTTGGTGGTCCTGGGGAGGCCCCATGCATCCGACGCCGCAGGCTGATCCTCGAAGATCGCCCGGACAGGGCAGGGCCGAGTGGGACGTCTCTCGTACGGACTGCGGCGAGCACCGAGTGGATCCCCGGAGCCGAGGCACATGGCTCCGGGGCCACAGGGCGGTGCGCGGTTCCTCGGGGAGGGGCCCGCACTCGGGGGCGACAGGTGGGGCGGTGCTGCGCGGCGAGTGCCGACCCGCACGTCCTGCCTCTTCAGCCTGTCTCAGTCGTCTGCCGCGATGTCGGTTTCGGCGGCGTGCGCCGCCGATTCGGCGTCGTTCAGCAGCTTTTCCATCTCGGCGGCCGGCTCGGTGGGCGCGACGGCCGCCGGTGCGGAACCGCTCGGGACCGGCGCGCTGTCACCGGTCGCCGGTCCGGTGTCCTGACCGCATCCGGCGACCAGGAGTGCGACGGCCACAGCCGCCGCCGCGCGGCCGACGGAGCGAGGCCGGGCCGTTGCCCGCATCAGCCCTTGGCCCCGTCGCCGTTGGCCCGGCACCAGGTCTTGACCTTGGCCAGGTCCTTCTGACGCTGCTCAAGCGTGGTGACGTGCGACGTGCGGGCGGTGAGCCGGTTGCGGAGGAAGGTCTCGATCTCCGTGTGGCCGGCGGACTCGGCCGCGGCCACGCGCTTCTCGAGGCGGGCGATCGAACCACGCGTGGCCGCATCGCCGTTCATGCGCTCCAGCGCGTTCTCGATGCGCTTTTCGATCTTCGGCAGGCGCTTGCACAGCTTCTTGGCGCCGTCGCCGCTGCGGGTGGTGCCGGGTGCGGGCGTGCCGTCGTCGGCCGCGGCGCTGCCGCCGGCGGCGAGCAGAGAACCGCAGGCTGCAAGGGCGACGACGGCGTTCCTGAATGTCAACATGACTGTTCCTCCATGCCGGTTCCGGCGGGGTTGCCGTTCCGGTCGGAACGCTAGGAGCCGTCTTTGTGGAAACTCTGTGGCCGTGCCGACCGGTACGGGCAGGCGGCGTCGACACGGGCCGGACACCCCGTTGACGGCTTCACTGCCTGCTTCCGCCGTATTCCGGGTACGTCGTCGGCGGGTGGTCAGGGGGCGCAGCGGCGACTCCTGCGGCTGTCCCGGCCATCCAGTCCCGGCGCAGCGGCAGCGTGACGGCCTTCCCGTCACGTCCTTGCGCCGGCAGGCGGACCTCGAAGCGGGTACCGGTGCCGCCGGGCCGGTCCAGCACCCGTACTTGGCCACGGTGCAGCGCCACTTGCTGGGCGACCAGGGTGAGGCCGAGGCCGGAGCCGGGGCTGCCGGGCCTGCGGTGGAAGCGCTCGAACACGGCGTCGCGGGAGCGGGCCGGTATACCCGGCCCGTGGTCGTCCACCGTGAGGACCGCCGTCGCGCCCTGTGGCTCCGGAGCCGTCCGCAGGACGAGATCGACCCGAGCGGGCTCCGACCCGCGGCAGCCGTGGAGAACGGCGTTGGCCAGCAGGTTGTCGAGGACGGTGCGCAGTCCCGGCTCCCAGCCGTGCACCGGGAGGAACTGCTCGCCGGTCACGCTGATCCTCGCTCCCGGGTGACTGCGCCGTAGATCCGCGACCGAGGCCTCGGCGACCTCTGCCAGGTCCACCGGTCCGAACGCGTCGGCTTCGACCAGGTCGCCACGGCCCAGTTCCCGCAGCATGACCAGCAGGCCCAGCAGGCGCCTGTGTTCGTGCCGGAGATCGTCCAGGATCTCTTCCCGCTCCGGCCCGTCCAGTCCGGGATGGTCGGTGAGGAGCTCCAGGTTCGTCTGCATGCTCATCAGCGGGGTGCGGAGTTCGTGCGACGCGGCCGCCGAGAAGGACCGTGCCGTGGCCAGCGTCTCGGCCGTGCGGGCGGCCTGCTCGTCGTAGCGGGCCAGTACGGTCTGCAGGGTGTGGGCCAGGTCGTCGACCTCGGTGACCCGGGTCGGGCTGTGATCGAGCCGGGTCGTGGTGGCCCGTGGGTCCAGGCCGCTGGTGCGCTGCTGCAGGCGCCGCAGTGGCCGGCTCGCGCGAGTGGCCACGGCTCCGGCGAGCAGTGCGGCCAGGGGCGCGGTCAGCCCGGCGACGGTGAGTACCCGGGCGCGTACGAGTCCCAGCTGTGCCTCGCTCGTCGTGTCCGGCGAGAACAGCCACAAGGTGCCGTCGACGCCCTGCCGCGGACCGGTGACCTGTATGGACATGGCCCGCCAGCTCGTGTTGCCGTCCCGCACGGTGACAGGTTCAGGGGCGCTGCGGGGCAGCGGTACGTCCGCCTTCGGCTGCGGCCCGCCGGACGCCGTCCCCTCGGGGCCGATCAGCCGGATACCGACGTCGAGCGCGGAGTTGTACAGGCGGCGCTCGCGGGCACGTTCAACGGCGGGTGGCCGGTCGGCCGCCGCTGCCTGCAGCAGGCCGCGGGCGTCCCTGGCGACCGTGGCGGCGCGGTCACGCAGAAGCCGGTCCTGCTGGTCGTGGAGACCGGCCGCCACCAGCCGTATCAGCAGCCAGCCGGAACCGAGCACCAGCAGCACAACGGCCACGCCCACCGCCAGCGCGATCCGGGTGGAAAGCTTCACCGCGCCTCCCGACTGCCGGCGGAGGCGCTGTCGTCGCGCAGGACGAAGCCGACCCCGCGGACCGTGTGGATCAGCCGTGGCCGTCCACCGGCTTCCAGCTTGCGGCGAAGATAGCTCACGAACGTGTCGACGACACCGGTACGGACGTCGAAGTCGTATCCCCATACGCGGTCCAGCAGCTGATCACGCGTGAGCACCAGGCCGGTGTTGCGTACCAGCACGTCCAGGAGCTCGAACTCGCGCCGGGTCAGCGGGAGCAGGGCACCGTCCACCCGCGCCTCGCGGGCGGCAGGGTCCATCACGAGCGGCCCGATCCGCACCCGGCCGCCGTCGGCGGGCGGGCGCCTGCGCAGCAGCGCCTGGAGCCTGAGCACCAGCTCCTGAAGGGCGAACGGCTTGACCAGATAGTCGTCGCCTCCGGCCTGGAGACCCGCTATCCGGTCCGAGGTCTCGTCCAGGGCGGACAGCATCAGTACGGGCACCTCGTTGCCGTCGCCGCGCAGCGCCCCGCACACCTCGATGCCGGTGAGGTCGGGCATCGATATGTCCAGCACGATCACATCGGGCGGGTCGTTCCTGGCACGGTGCAGCGCGGCCCGTCCTCCGTCGGCGAGCTCCACCGCGAAACCGTTCAGCCGCAGCCCGCGCTCCAGCGACCGGCGGATCGCCGCGTCGTCGTCGACCACCAGCACCCGCCCCTGGCGCGATGTCCCGCCCACTCGAACCTCCCCTGCCCGCGGGCCCGGCGGACCCGTCCGTTCCACGGCGTCCACCGACAGTGCACCGGACAGCTGTGGAACCTGTGTGAGACCTGAGGATGCGGCATCTCTCCCGTGGAGCCCAGAGCCGTCAGAGCCGTGGCGCTAGAGCCGTCGCGCGAGGTCGAGTGAGGTGCCCACCGCCGCCGGGATGTCCGTCACCGGGAACTGCACATGGCGCACCGTGCGTTCCCGGTCGACGACCAGCACCGCGCGCTTGAGCCGCAGGGCCTGGCCCGCCCGGAAGGTGGGCAGCCGCAGCGCCGCGGACAGGCGTGCGTCCATGTCGGACAGCAGCGGGAAGGGGATCTCCTCCGCCGCCGCGAAGGCCCGCTGCTCGTCGGGGCGCTGCGTGCTGACCCCGCGGACGGCGACGCCGGCGGCCCTGAAGTCGTCGTAGGCGTCGGCGAACAGGCGGTTCTCGAGGGTGCAGCCGGCGGCGCCCGGGATGTCGGACCAGCCGTCCGGCAGTGGGCTCGGCCGCCCCGTGGCCGGGTAGCAGAACAGCACGGTCGCCGCCGCGTCCGCATCGACGGGGTCCAGGCCGTCGCCGGTGTGCGCGGGCAGCGTGATCCGCGGCAGCCGGGTGCCGGGCAGCCCGGTCATCCGCCGTGCCTCGGCGCTGTGATCGTCGGCCGAGGCGGTGAGCGTGCCGTCGCCGAGGAGCCAGCGGTCGGCCCAGTCCTGCAGGGACACCAGTACGGGGAGCAGCGCGCGGCCGGCGGTGGTCAGCCGGTACTCGTGGCGCACCGGGCCCCGCTGGTACGGGACCTTCTCCAGGATGCCGCTGTCGACCAGGTGCGCGAGGCGCTCGGTGAGCACCTTGCGGGAGATGTCCAGCTCGTGCTGGAGCTCGTCGAAGCGGTGCCGGCCGCGGGCCGTCTCCCGTACGAGCAGCAGGCTCCACCAGTCGCCGACCACCGCTGCCGCCTGCGCGACGGCGCAGGCGGCGTCGCGCTCCGGTACTGCTCTCGCCATCGTCCGCTCCTCCCTGGCATTGCAGGCACCATCTTGCGCCATGGGGTGAGTTTCCGATAGAAACTCACTGAGTTCCTAATAGGAACTCACTCGTCGTCGGATCTCAAGCTTGTCTCGGATCTCAAGGGGGAGAGGTCGTGCCCACAGCCCGGGCCACCGCATGGCGCACCTGGCAGATGACCAGACGTGCCTATCCATGGACCTACGCCGTGGGCACAGTGCTGCCCGCCGCGCTCACCATCTCGCTCGCGTACCTCGGCTTCCACGCCATCGGGGACGGAGAGGTCGGCGACGACTTCGGCACCGGCGCCGCCTCCTACCTCGCCTACCTCGCCGTCGGTGCGACCGCCTTCCAGTTCGCCGTCCGCCTCATCCTCTGGTCGGCCAAGGCACTCATCACCGAACAGCGCCAGGGCACCCTCGCCGCCCTGCTCATCGCCCCCGCCGGACGGCTGCCCTACCTGCTCGGCTTCACGGCCTTCGCCGTTCTCAGCAGCCTCGTCGAATTCCTCACCCTCGGCGTCGTTCTCGCCCTGCTCGGCATCGCCGTCCCGGTCGCCTCACCACTCGGCGCAGTCGCCGGCGCACTCGCCCTCGTCTGCGCGGTCTTCGCGCTGTCCGTCGGACTCGGTGGGCTGATGATCGCCGCGGGCGAGGCGCACATCTCCCAGAACACCGTCTTCATCGTGCTCGGGCTGCTGTGCGGCTTCACCTTCCCCCGCGACTACCTGCCCGCCCCGGCCCAGTGGCTCGCCGAAGCCTTCCCCACCACCGCCGCCATGGACGTGCTGCACGGATCACTCACCGGCGGACACTCCTTCGCCGAACTGGCCCCGCGGCTCGCGATCTGCGCCGCGCTCACCGCCGCCTACCTGCTCCTCGGCCTGGCGTACCTGCCACGTGCCGAAGCCCGAGCTGTCGAGAGGACCTACTGATGACCACCGGGATCCAGGTCCGCGCCCTGCGCAAGGACTTCCCCGTACGCGACAAGGGCATCTTCGGCCCCCGCACGCTCAAGACCGCCGTCGACGGACTCGACCTCGACATCCCCCCGGGCCGTATCACCGGACTCCTCGGCCTCAACGGCGCCGGCAAGACCACCACCATCAAGACCATCGCCACTCTGCTGCGCCCCACCTCGGGCACCGTCACTGTCGACGGCCTCGACACCGTCACCGACGCCCGCGCCGTACGCCGCCGCATCAACCTCATCGCCGGCGGCGAGCGCATGGTCTACACCCGTATGACCGGCCGCGAGAACCTCTGGTACTTCGGCCAGCTCTACGACGTGCCCAAGCCGGACCTGCGCCGCCGCATCCACGAACTCCTCGCCCTGGTCGGCCTGTCCGACGCCGCCGACACCATGGTCGAGCGCTACTCGCGGGGCATGACACAGCGTCTCGCCATCGCCCGCGGACTGATCAACGAGCCCGACCACCTGCTCCTCGACGAGCCGACCCTCGGCCTCGACGCCCCCATCGCGCGCGACCTGCGCCGC
The DNA here is from genome assembly GCF_036057275.1 of Streptomyces sp. NBC_00390. Classification (NCBI taxonomy): domain Bacteria; kingdom Bacillati; phylum Actinomycetota; class Actinomycetes; order Kitasatosporales; family Streptomycetaceae; genus Streptomyces; species Streptomyces sp. NBC_00390. Next base: position 4,681,259 of record NZ_CP107945.1, read on the forward strand.
GTCGTCGCCCGCCTCGCCGCCGACGGCACCGGCGTCCTGCTGACCTCCCACTACCTTGCCGAGGTGGAGGAGCTCTGCGGCCATGTGTACGTGATCTCCGACGGCCGCAACCTGGCCGAGGGCAGCCCTGCCGAGCTCAAGGCGGCGACCGGCAGCCACCGCACCGTACGCATCACGGTCACCAACCCCGGCGAACGCGTCGCCGCCGTCGCCGACTCCTTCGGCGCCACCCGTGAACCCCGCCCCGACGGCAGTGAGGTGATCACCCTGCGCCACCCCGACGACATCGCCGGCCCGCTCGCCGCGGCGCTCGTCGAGGCGGGCGGCTCCATCGGCGGTCTCGACATCGCCGAAGCGAGCCTCGAGGACGCCGTACTCAAGCTCGCCGACCGCACGCACGAGGGCCGCACGGACGCGGGCCTGGCCCCCGCCGAGGCGGCCTCGGTATGAGCCGCCCGAGCCACGCCCTGCGCGTCTTCGCCGCCGAAGCGCTGAAGCAGCACCGCAGACTCTTCGGCCAGCCTCTGGTCGTCTTCTCCATGCTGGTCTGGCCGGTCCTCCAGCTCGCCACCACCTACTACACGCTGCGCCCGGTCGCGACCGCGTCCCCCGCCGCGGACAACTGGCCGACGGCCGCCGATCCCGACCGGCTGCTCGCCTTCCTCGCCACCGGCACGCTCGCCTACGCCTTCTTCTTCTCGCTCGTCCAGTCCGCCTGGCACTTCTCCTTCGAGCGCAGCACCGGCACCCTGGAACTCCTCTTTCTCTCCCCGGCGGGCCGTCTGACCCTCATGATCGCCAACGGCGCCGGCGCCCTGCTCCAGAACGCCTGGCTGCTGACCTGCTTCACGATCGTGGCCCTCACCGGCTTCGGCGCGCTGTCGGTCGCGGCCTGGTGGATGTGCGGGGTGGTGCTGCTGGCGCTGCTGATCCCCGCGGTCGCGTGGGGAGCGTTCCTCAACAGCCTGCTGGTCTTCTCCCGCGACTCGGCGTTCCTCTACACGATCCTCGACGAGCCCCTCTGGTTCGTCTCCGGTGTCCGCCTCCCGAACTTCGCCCTGCCGGCGGCGATCCAGATCGTGGGCGCGGTCTTCCCGCTGACGGGCAGCCTGCTCGCGGTCCGCGGCGCACTGCTGGAAGGGCGGACGGCCGCCGACCTGGGCCCGACCCTGGCGGCCCTCGGCGCGCTGAGCGCACTGCTGCTGGCCGCGGCGGCGGTGATCCTGAAGGCGGGGGAGGCGCGGGCACAGCGGACGGGGAAGCTGAGCCTGGCGTGAGGGTGCCGGGGCCGGGAACGCAGACGACCCGTGGGCCTTTGGTTCCTGCCGTACGGGACGGAGGAAGCCGGCCGGACTTACCGGCGGCCCACGGGTCGGGTGACTGCTTGGTTTCGGCAGACGGCCTGCCGAGGTGCACAGAGTGCGACGGCAGGCCCTAGCCCGCAGTCACCTCGCTGGTCCGGTAAGAAATCACTTCCGGATCACCTCCTTTCGGCGTGCGGCCCACACTAGGAGCCTCTCCGGGGATGCTCAACCCTATTTTCGGGACGGGTGGTGCGGGAGGTGGCCGCGCCGCCGCCTCACAGGCCGGCCTGGGCCAGCAGCTCCTCCATCGCCTCGACCGGCAGCGCAGGGGAGCTCGCCGCCGCAGTCACCACGGACTCCTCCTCGTCCCCGTCCGCCAGCAGGGCTCTGAGGGCCGCGACCGGCAGGTTGGGGTGCGGCGCGACCTCGCGGCGGACCAGGTGGTCGTCGTCGGCGGCCAGGCGGGCGGCGAGCGCGGCGGGCAGGTCCGGGTCGCGGGGGGCCAGGGCACGGATCCGGGGGTCGGCGTCGGTGGCGAAGCGGCGCAGGGTCTCGGGCGGGAAGGTGGTGTGGTCGGCGGGGCGGCCGCGGACCTTGCTGCGCTGGTGCCGGCGCTCCACACGCTCGGCGGCCTCCGGGGAGAGGGCCGGGGCATGGGCCGCCATGGTGTGGCGGACGCTGTTGTCCTCGTCCTCCAGGAGACGGTCGACGGCCTCGGCGGGCAGGTCGCGGCCGGCCGCTGCCGAGCGGCGGAAGCAGGCGTACGGGGAATCGACATGCGGGAGCGGGTCGGCCCGTATCCAGGGGATGTCCCGGAACGTGAGCCCGGTCAGGGCGAGTTGGCAGAGAAGATCCTCCTCGGTGACGGCGAACGCGGCGTCGCCGCGGTCTGCGCCGTCCGTCAACTCCTGGTGGATGGACGCTCGGTGCTCCTCCGGAGTGTCCTCGCGCACGAAGATCTCGGCACGGACCAGCGGCGACGCGTCCTGGGCGAGCGCGTCGCGAAGGCCGGCCGGCAGGTCGGGGTGGGCGGCGAAGGCGGCGCGTACGTCGTCGTCCGGGTCCTCGGCCAACTCCTTCGCCAGAGCCTCGTCCAGGACCACATGCCGGACCGCTCCCGCCCTGGTCACCGGGTCGGCGAGCAGGGCGGCGTGCAGGTCGGCGGGCGGAACGGGGTGCGGGGTGCGGCGGAAGTACGTCGAGCAGGCGGCCGCCCGGACCTTCGGGTCCTCGTCCGTCAGCAGTGTGCGCCGCACGTCCTCCGGCGCCTCGACCCACCACTGGGCGAGCTCGATGCGCACGGCGGGGTCGGGGTCGTCGGCGAGGCGGGCGCGGATCGCGGGCGGGGTGTCGCCGTTCCGCGCGACGTCCGTGCGGACCTTGGCGGACGGGTCCTCGGCGAGCGCGGCGAACACATCGCCGGACAGACCGGGGGCGCGGGAGGCGAGGGCGCTGCGCACCATGTCGTCGGCGTGGCCGGCCAGGGTGCGCCGGACCGCCGGCGGCAGCTCCGGGTTGCAGGCGAGCGACAGGGCGCGCCAGTCGTCGCCGAACGCGAGGATCCCGTCCGTGAGTTCCTCGGTCAGATCGGTGCGCCGACGCGCGGCCTCGCCGCACGCCTCCTGGTGGTCCAGCAGTCGCCGCAGCAGGTGCTCGGGGAGTGCGGGGTTGCGTGCCAGGCCTGTCAGCGCCTTGTCGATCAGCATGCCGGGCATGCTAGAGCCTCTTTTCCGGATGATGCCGGGCTCGCGTGCCCTGGCTCCCCCCGCGGCCTTCGGTGCGGGAGGCAGCCCCCGCACCGGGACCCCGCTCACTGTTCCGGCCTGTTTCGGCCTGATCCGGAACAAAGGCCCAGGCATGGCCGGAATTTCGGCGGGCAGGGATTTCCCCGAACTGTATGTGTCCTGTGTCACGTTCCAGTTGAATGATCTGACGTGCACCGGTACTCGCGGACGCGTCCTGCAGGGGGTCCAGGATGACTGCTTCCAGACACAAGACCACCGATGCCGCCGCCGGCGCCGGCGAACCGGGGAGGGGCGGGCCGCCGGGGGCGGACCTGCTGGCCGCCCTGCTGGACGGGATGGATGCCGCGCTCTGTGCCCTGGACGCGGGCGGAACCATCACCCACTGGAACCGCGAGGCGGAGCGGATCCTCGGGTGGTCAGCCGAAGAGGCGGTCGGGCGGCACGGGTTCTCCGGCTGGGCCGTGCGCAGGGCGGACGCCGGGGAGGTCCAGCGGCGGCTGATGGCCGCGATGGAGGCACCGGGACGACAGGTGCACGAGTTCGCGCTGCTGCGCAAGGACGGCGGGCGGGTGCTCGTGCGGACGCAGTCGGCGCGGGTGGTCGGCGCGGACGGCAGGCCGGCCGGGGTGTACTGCGCGTTCAGCGAAGTGCACGCCCAGATCGATCTGGAGCGCTCCATCGCGCTGAGCGAGGCCCTGTTCGACGACGCGTCGTGGGGTGTCGTCCTGGTCGATGTGGACCTGCGGCCCGCCGTCGTCAACGCCCATGCGGCGCGGGCGCTCGGCGCCGGGCGCAGCTCCGCGCTGGGCCGGCCGCTCGGGGAGGTCGTCGTCCAGGGCGTGGAGGAACTGGAGGGCGCGCTCCATCACGTACTCGCCGAAGGCGCGCCGCGCGGGCTCGTCGAGCTGTGGGTGACCGTCGCCACCGCCGGGGGCGAGCAGCAGCGGCGCTGCTGGCGCAGCGGGTTCCTCCGGCTGGCTTCGCCGCTCGCGGAGGAGCCCGTACCGCTGGGCGTGGGGTGGCTGTTCCACGACGTGACCGAGGCGAAGCTGGCCGAACAGGAGGCGGACCGGATGCGGTTCCGGTCGAGTCAGCTGCACCGGGCGGGACGGGCGGCCGCGGAGTGCGAGGACCCGGTGGAGGCGGCGACCGCGTATCTGGACTTCTCGCTGCCCGGCTTCGCCGACCATGCGCTGATCGATCTGGCGGAGGCGGAGGGGGAGCGTCTGGTGCGCGCGGCGGCGACGCCCGCGGGGGCGCCCGGACCGTGCGCGCCGGTCGCGGGCGGCGGGCTTCCGGTGCGGTACCCGCCGGGCCATCCGGCGTTCCAGTCGGTGGAGCGGTGCGGCTCGGTGCGGGCGAGCGCCGGTGCGGCCGCGGCAGGTGAGTGGGCGGCGCAGCGGCAGTGGCCGTCGGATGCGGCGCACGCGCTGTGCACGGTGCTGCGCAGCCGGGGGCGGACGCTGGGTGTGCTGACGTTCCTTCGCGGGCCGGGCCGGCCGGCGTTCGAGCGTCAGGACGCGGTGTATGCGGAGAGCGTCGCGGCGCTGGCGGCGGCGTCGCTGGATCTGGCGCAGGTCACGGGGCAGGGCGCCGGGGGCTGAGCCCCCGGGCCTCCGGCCTGCCGGTCCCCGGGACGGGCCCGCGGAAGGACGGGTCCGCGCACCTGCCGGCCGACGGCTGCGCCGCGATGCTGCGCAGACGTCCGGGTCGACGCCCCGGGGCCGCGGCGGCCTCGCCGGCCGGCCCCCGTCCGAGCGGAGCTGGGAAGAGCGCGCCGGCACCCGGCGGCTGCCGTCCGTGCGGGGCCGGCGGCACGGTCGTCGCCGCGGCACCGGACCACGCCGGCCGTCCGCCCGTCGCCGGGGCGGTCAGTGGCGGAAGAAGATCCGGTCCCGGTACTCCGTCATCACACGGCCGTTCCACTCGTGGCCGCCGTCCACGTTCCCCGAGCGCAGCAGCGGGGGTTCGATGCCGCGCGCCACCAGCTGTTCGGCCGCCGCCGCCATGGTCGCCTGCATCAGCGCGCTGGTGACGACGGTGGACGCGGGCGCGAACGGCGCCGCGATGCCCTCGTGCGTGAGCTCCGCGTCGCCGACGGCGATCTTGGAGTCCAGGACGATGTCGCAGTGGTCCTTCAGGAACGAGTTGGAGGCATGGCGTGAACTGGTCTCCTCGGCGTACGCCACCGAGGTCACGCCGATCACCGTCAGCCCGAGCGCGCGGGCGTTCATGGCCATCTCCACCGGCAGGGCGTTACGGCCCGAGAGGGAGATGATCACGAGTACGTCACCCTCACCGGCCGGGCTGGAGTCGAGCACCGCGCCGGCGAGCCCGTCCACGCGCTCGAGTGCCGAGCCGAGCGTGGCCGGCATGACGTCGACGCCGACGACACCCGGGACGGCGAGCAGGTTCATCAGGGCCAGGCCGCCGGCCCGGTAGACGACGTCCTGTGCGGCGAGGGAGGAGTGTCCGGCACCGAACGCGAACAGGCGGCCGCCCGCGGCGACGGCCTCGGCGACGGCCGTGCCGGCGGCGGCGATGTTCTCGGACTCCTCGTCGCGTACGCGCTGCAGCAGGCCGATGGCGGCGTCGAAGAACTGACCGGCCAGCTTGCTCTCGCTCATCGCCGAGCCCTTTCCACAGGAGGGGAGGACGACACCGGGAGTACCCGTGTCGCGGATCACGGTGCGGTCTGGACCATTGCCCTGTCAATACGGACCGCGTTGTGCGGGCCTGCCTTACGAGCCCGCAACACAAGGCTGCTGTACTGGGTTCCCCTCGCACGGCACGGTTGTCGGCGGGATGCGTAAGAATTGAGCCGGGACGAGCGCACGACCGTTTTCATGTCACAGCATCGAGGGGCACGTATGTCCGGACTGATCGACACGACGGAGATGTATCTCCGCACCATCCTCGAGCTGGAAGAGGAGAGTGTGGTGCCCATGCGGGCCCGCATCGCGGAGCGGCTCGACCAGAGCGGCCCGACGGTCAGCCAGACCGTGGCGCGGATGGAGCGCGACGGTCTCGTCACGGTCGCGGGCGACCGGCACCTCGAGCTCACCGAGGAGGGCCGGCGGCTGGCGACGCGAGTGATGCGCAAGCACCGCCTGGCGGAGTGTCTGCTGGTCGACGTGATCGGGCTGGAGTGGGAGCAGGTCCATGCTGAGGCCTGCCGCTGGGAGCACGTGATGAGCGAGGCGGTGGAGCGGCGGGTGCTGGAGCTGCTGCGCCATCCGACCGAGTCTCCGTACGGGAACCCGATCCCGGGCCTGGAGGAGCTGGGAGAGAAGGCGGAGGCCGACCCCTTCCTGGACGACAGCATGGTCTCGCTGGCCGAGCTGGACCCGGGCGCGGACGGCAAGACGGTCATCGTGCGCCGGATCGGCGAGCCGATCCAGACGGATGCCCAGCTGATGTACACCCTGCGGCGGGCGGGTGTGCAGCCCGGCTCGGTGGTGAGTGTGACGGAGTCCGCGGGCGGGGTGCTCGTGGGCAGCGGTGGCGAGGCGGCGGAGCTGGACGCGGAAGTGGCGTCGCACGTCTTCGTGGCCAAGCGGTAGGACGGCGAGGACGGCGCCGGCGGGCTCCGCGCCCGAGGGCAGCGGCGGCCCGTGGCCGTATTCCGTCCGGAATGGCAGCGGCCGGGCGGATCGCATGCCAGGCTGGCTGAGGCATATGACCCACGACCTGGGGAGGGGATCTGGGTGATGCGCCCGTCGTACGCCTTGCGTGCCCATGGCCGCCGGCCCTGGAATCACCGGCACACCTGGAACCAAAGGGGTCCCGGCGCCCGAAGGCGCCGGGACCTGTCCTCCCCTGTGCTGACCCGGAGCCCCGAGCTCTCAGGGTCAATCCCCTCGGACCGTTTTCCCCGAGCGGCCCGCCTCCCGCAGAAGATCTCCCCTCGGCGGCGGGAGTCAATCCCTGAGCATGGTCACTCGAACGAGGGGTGTTGCGCGCCAGAGCCCTGTTTTCGAATACAAGTTCGATAGTCTGGCGATGCTCGGCAGGACTCGACAGGTGTCAACCCGACCCGGGGGAGAGAAGGGGGTGCCAGGCCAGATGGTGCGGCGCATCGATGTGACCGGAGCCCACGGCGTACGCCTGGCTGCCTGGGAGTTCGCGGACCCGCCCAAGGGGCGCGGCGACAGTGACCGTGCCCCCGGGGTGTTACTGCTCCACGGCCTGATGGGTCGTGCTGCGCACTGGGCCTCCACGGCGCGGTGGCTCGCCGAGCGGCATCGGGCGGTCGCGCTCGACCAGCGGGGGCACGGCCGCAGCGACAAGCCGGCCGGCGGCCCCTTCACCCGCGAGGCGTATGTGGCGGACGCGGAGGCCGCGGTCGACCAACTGGGTCTCGCCCCGGTGACGTTGATCGGCCACTCGATGGGCGCGCTGACCGCCTGGCAGCTGGCGGCGAAGCGACCGGACCTGGTCCAGGCCCTGATCATCTGCGACATGCGCGCGTCCGCCCTGGGGGCGGCGTCGCAGCGAGAGTGGGAGGACTGGTTCCGCTCCTGGCCGCTGCCGTTCGCGACGCTGGCCGATGTGCGCAAGTGGTTCGGCGAGGACGATCCCTGGGTGGAGCGCCCGAACCCGGCGCGCGGCGAGTTCTTCGCGGAGGTCATGGCGGAGAGCGCGGACGGCTGGCGCCCGGTGTTCTCGCGCCGCCAGATGCTCACGTCCCGCGAGACCTGGGTCCACGACGCCCACTGGGAGGAACTGGCGCAGGTCCGGTGCCCGACGCTGGTGGTCCGCGGCCTGGACGGCGAACTGGGGCGCGCGGAGGCCCAGGAGATGGTCCGGGTCCTGCCCCGCGGCGAGTACGGCGAGGTGGTGGACGCGGGCCACCTGGTCCACTACGACCGCCCGGACGGCTGGCGCACGGCGATCGAGCCCTTCCTGGACGGGGTCCTGACACCGTGACAGCAGGCGGGACGAAGTCCTTCGCCTTCGACGACCCGAGCCTGAGCCGTACGTGCGAGGAGTGCGGGGCAGGCATGCACTGCGCCGTCGGGGAGGCGCTCCACGGCGGCCGGCGACACTGGCACGTGGAAGCCACCTGCGAGGACTGCGGAAGCGGATGGATCAACTGCGGCTCCGATGATCCGCCGCCCGTTGTCCGGGACGCGCTCATCGCGGCGTACGGATGGTCGACCGTCCGGGTCGCCGCGGGGTCCGGAGGCCGAGGGGCGCGGCTGCTGAAATGCGTGCGGGAGGTGTACGGCGGCTCCCTCGCCGAGGCGAGGCAGAGGGCGGACGCGCTGCGCGCATCGGGTGTCCAGGGGACCCAGGTCGATGCGGAGATCCTGGCCGGGGCCCTGAGGCGAGCGGGATTCCCGGCGGAGATCATGTCCGGGAGCAGGGCAGGCGGGGCGAAGTGACCGGCGGCCGGGGAGCGTTGCAGATCCACACCGCCGAGCCCGTTGCGCCCGGTGTCGTCGAGTGTGTCGTGCGCTGTGTCGGCGGGCTCGTGCGGGTCGGGCAGCGGTACGAGGCCGGGCGGTTCACGGTGGACTGGATCAACTGCTACGGGCGGCGGGTCGATCAGATCCCTCCGCCGTACTCCGCGAAGGTGCAGCTCTCCGGAGCGGGCGTGGAGGAGCTGCGCGACCGGGTCGTCATCCTGGCCGACGGCCCGCGCAGTTACGGATATGTCGGGCCTCGTGAGATCTGGCGTGCCGCGCGGGGAGCGGAGGGCGGACGGGCGGTGGGCAGCGCCGCGGAATTCGAGGCGTGGGTCTCGGAGCAGGAACAAGCCGATCTCGCCGAGCCGTTCACCTATGTGGTCGACGTGCAGGGACTGCTGTGGCTGGCCCCGCGGCGCAGTGAGCATGTCGCCTGTGCCGGGCGCGGGCAGGTGCTCGGGGCCGGGGAGGTCGCCTTCCGGCGTGCGGGCGGGGCCTGGGAGGTCGACGAGATCAGCAACCAGTCGACCGGGTACTGCCCCGACCTCGACTCCTGGGCCGCCGTCGCCGCCGCCCTCGACCGGGCGGGGCTCGGGCGGCCCGACGGGTTCACGCACGAGGTGCTCTTCAGGCGCTGCCCAGGGTGCGGCGAGGTGAACGTGGTGCGTGAGGGCTGGTTCGTCTGCGCCCTGTGCGGGGACGATCTGCCCGCCGACTGGAACCTGTAGCCCCGCCCGCCCTGTCAGCCGACCGGCTTGCGCATCTCCTCGCGCACCTTGACCGTCGTCTCCGCCACCACATCCATGTCGACGTCCTGCGGCGACTGGGCCGCCGTCGCCGGGGTGACCATGGCGACCGACCCGTTCGTGTTGTCGTCGGCCCAGGCACACATCGGGAACGTCATGGCGCTGCCGTCCTGTTGTTTGCCCGTCAGCACCTGGCAGGTGATCGTCACATCCGAACCGGCCGGGGTGGCGTTCCGAGGGGCCACGACCTGCGCGGCCCCCTTCGCCCCGGCTGCGCCCCTCAGGATCGCGTCACGTGCCTCGTCGGGGTCCTTGATGCTGCCGTAGAGACCCGAGACGGCCAGCACGCCACCGTCGGACTCCGAGAGCCAGTGCGCCACCGCCGGCTGGGGGTTGCGGATGTTGGCCTCGCTCATGCCCGCCATCTCGGGGCGCTGCTCGGCCGACTTGTCCTCGGCCAGCTCGTACTTGCCGCCGAGCAGGGTGCGGGGGACCGTGAGCCGGTACTTCGCTTCCGGGAAGCCGTCCTTGCTCTTGTCCCCGCTGCTGTCCGCGCCCCGGCCGCTCGCGCTGTCGCTGCTCCTCGATCCGCCGCGCCGGTCCGACCGCAGGTCGACGTTGTTCCCGAACCACGCGACCGCGAGGACGGCCACGGCCGATCCCAGCGCGACGGCCACGGTCAGGACCGTCCTGTTCTTCTTCCGTGGTGGCTGGGGTGGTGGCGGGGGTGCCGGCGGCAGCCCGCCCCAGCCGGGCCCCGGGTGCGGCTGGGGCGGCATCGGAGGCTGTTGTGCGTACGGCTGTGGCGTATACGGACCGGGCTGCGCGTACGGCTGCCGACCGTACGGATTCGGCTGCCCATACGGACTCTGCGGCGTGGACATGACCGCCACCATACTTCACGGATGCGAACTCCCGCAGAGCGATGGTCCGTTCAGCCCTTGCTGACCGCCGTCAGGATCTCCGGCAGCCGGCGTGCGGTCTGCGGTGCCGCCAGCCGCACCCCCGCCCAGGCGATCAGCGCGCCGTACGCCGTCCCCACCGGCAGCATCAGCCACGGCGCCGACTCGAAGTCCGACGCATGCAGCCAGATCGTCAGCGCGATCAGCGGGGTGCACATCAGCACCGCCGAGATCATGCCGCCGAAGATGGAGATCCAGGCGAGCCCGCCCTGCCCCGGAGCCACGTTCTTGTACGCGCTGTCCTGCGGGATCGAGTACGGGAAACGCGCCGAGGCCAGCGCGCCGGTCGCCAGCATCGCGCCCAGCAGGGCGAACGACAGTCCCATGACCTCCGGCAGCCCCTGCCACTCGCCCAGGACGGCCGCGGTCGCCGTCGACACCAGCGCCATGTACGGGAGCATGATCACCAGCAGGGCCAGTGCCCGGGCCCGCAGTTCGTCGTACGCGTCCTGAGTGGACGAGATCGTCAACGCGACCATCCAGAACGCCGACGTGTCCTGGCCGAACTGGTTGTACATCTGGATACCGAGCATCCAGGCCGCGAAACAGGCCAGATAGATCGAGCCCGTACCCTGAAGCGCGTTGAACAGCGGCACGATCAGTCCGATCGCCAGCGACGTCACCCACGCCGCCTTGGTCTTCGGGTCCCGCCACACATAGCGCAGGCTGCGGTGCATCACCGTGCCCGTACGCCCCTCGGGCAGCAGCCGGTGCAGCCCGCTCACCGACTCCTTGCGGCTCGGCTCCGTCGCCGCCGCGAGCGTCGAGCCGTCCGGGGCCGTCATCAGCTTGGTGAGGCTGCGCTGCCAGGACCACAGCAGGGCGTACAGCGCCCCGGCCGACAGCGCGAGTTGGGCGACGGCAACCCCGTAGGAGCCCTCGCTCGCGGCTCCCACCGCGCCGATCGCGGACGCCGGCGGCACCCATTGCACGATCTCCGCCACCGGGTCGAGCGCGCCGATGCCGCCCGCGGCGCCGATGCGCTGAGCGGCGAAGTTCACGACCTGGAAGCCGATGGCGATCACCAGGCCGCTGAGCACGGCCAGGTCACGGCCCTTGCGCGAGGTGAGCAGCCGGATGTTTCCCGCAGCCACCGCCCGGGCCAGCGCCACGCACACCAGCAGGGTGAGCGGGACGGCGACCACGGCGACGACCAGCGCGAACGCCCCGTGCGCCAGCGCGAACGCCGACCCCACCACCAGGCACAGCGAGAACAGCGGCCCGATGCCCACCAGCGAGGAGCCGAGCAGCGCCACCACCAGTGGGTGCGGCCGCAACGGCAGCATCACCAGCCGGGTCGGGTCGAGCGTCTCGTCACCACTGGGGAAGAACAGCGGCATCACGGCCCAGCCGAGCGCCAGCACGGCGGTCAGCAGCACGACGACGGACTCGGCGTGGGCGTTGCCCCGCAGCACCACCAGGCCGATCAGCTGGCCCGCCGCCAGCAGCAGGGTCATGACGAGCGAGGCGACGAATGCCGCCGTGCGGCCGGACGACTGGCGCAGGCCGTTGCGCAGCAGCGACAGCTTGAGGCGTACGAAGATCCCGGTGAGGGCGGCCGTGCTCACCGGCGTGACCGCGGCGGTGCTCAACGTGCACCGCCGCCGAGCCAGTCCAGCGACTCGGCCGTGTTCCGGCCGCTCGCCCCGACCAGCTCCAGGAACGCGCTCTGCAGCGACGGCGCATCCCCGCGCACCTCGGCCAGCGTGCCCTGTGCGCGGATCCGGCCCGCCGCCATCACCGCCACCCAGTCGCACAGCGACTCCACCAGCTCCATCACATGGCTGGAGAACACCACGGTCGCCCCGGAGGCGGTGTAGCGCTCCAGGACCCCGCGGATCGTCTGGGCGGAGACCGGGTCGACGCCCTCGAACGGCTCGTCCAGGAACAGCACCTCGGGGTTGTGCAGCAGCGCCGAGGCCAGGCCGATCTTCTTGCGCATTCCCGTCGAGTAGTCGACGACCAGCTTGTGCTGGGAGCCGGCCAGGTCCAGCACCTCCAGCAGCTGGGCGGCGCGCTTGTCGACCTCGTCGCCGGGCAGGCCGCGCAGCCGGCCGCTGTAGGCGAGCAGTTCACGGCCCGACAGCCGCTCGAACAGCCGCAGTCCTTCCGGCAGTACACCGATCCGGGACTTCACCTGGACCGGGTCACGCCAGACGTCGTGCCCGGCCACCTCCACCCGGCCCTGGTCGGGCCGGAGCAGCCCGGTGACCATGGACAGCGTCGTCGTCTTGCCCGCGCCGTTCGGGCCGACCAGGCCGATGAACCTGCCCGAGGGCAGCGTGAGATCGATCCCCGCGACGGCGACCTGCTCGCCGAACCGCTTCCACAGTCCCTCTACATGAACGGCGGGCGGCGTCTTCGGCGACCCGCCCCCGGTGCCAACTGCCTGGTCCGGCATGTGATCTCGCGCCTTTCGGAGTCCCGCATCCACGGGTCCACCCTACGGACGCGTCAAGCGTGTCGCGCCCGGTCGGCGGCCGCCTCCCTGCCGCATGCGTAGGCCAGCGGGCTGATCAGCTCCTCGGCGTCCGGCAGCCAGCGGTTGGCGCGGGTGGGGTGGCGCGCCCACTGCACCGCGCCGTGGCCGCCGATCCGGGTCGGCGGGGCCGCGACGTAGTGGCCCTCTCCGCGGCCGGTGAGATCGAGAGCGCTGGGGGCCCAGCCGAGGCTCCGGATCAGGTCGGGAACCTTGAACGCCGCGCCGGGCAGGACGAGGAAGAGCATCCGGCGGTCGGGGGTGCACGTCACCGGGCCGAGCGGCAGACGCATGCGCTCGAGGCGGGCCAGGGCGAGGAAGCCTGCCGATTCGGGGACGTCGATCGCGTCGAAGGTGCGCCCGGTCGGCAACAGGATCGAGGACTTGGGCTGCTTGGACCACATCCGGCGGACGGCGGTGGCGCTGCCGGTTGCCTGGCCGGCCCAGTCCGGCCTGGTGGGGTGGGCTCCGGGCGCGGGGCAGTCCGCGGCGCCGCACGAGCAGTGCTCGGCGCCGTGCGAGGCCTCCAGCCAGGTGCCGGGGAACACGTCCCAGTGCCGCTCTTCGGCATATCGCACGGCGACGTCCACCAGGTGCTCCCCTCGCTGCTTGGGGATCTGCGCGGCCTTCGTGACTCCCATGGTCTCTTCCACGACACACTCAACTACGGCCACCACCCCGGGTTACGGGCCTGCCGCGGCGCGGCGGTGGAGCATCGATCCTGCACGCGGGGCGCACAGATGCACGGGTGGGGGCGCGCAGGGGGCCGCACCCTGACCGGTGGGTAGTCCCTGGCAGGGGGATGCGCCGGGGGCTGTGCACGACCTGTGCGGACGGGCCGACATCCCGTACGGCATCCGGCAAAAGCGACCAGTGCAATGAACCAGACCAACCATGCATTCTCCGTATTTCCGCCGGGCAGTGATCAAGGCGTTGATCGTGCGTCGATGACGTCGTTCATCACGTCGTCCGTCGCGGACCGGCGGTCACCGAGGCATCAGGGGGTAGTTCATGGCAGCCAGGCCTCTCGTCGCCCGTCAGCCGAACGAGCGGTTGCAGTCACTCATCCAGGAAGCGGGGTGTTCCAACGCCGGGCTCGCACGCCGCGTCAACATGGTCGGCGCGGAGCGGGGCATGGATCTGCGCTACGACAAGACGTCGGTGGCCCGCTGGCTGCGCGGGCAGCAGCCACGCGGCCGCGCACCCGGGATCATCGCCGAGGCGCTCGGCCGCAAGCTCGGTCGTACGGTCACGATCGACGAGATCGGCATGGCCAACGGCAAGAACCTCGCCACCGGCGTCGGGCTGCAGTTCGCGCCGACCGTGCTCGGCGCGATCGAGCAGGTCTGCGAGCTGTGGCGCAGTGATGTGGGCCGCCGCGAATTCCTGTCCGGGTCGGCGGTCGCCGCCTCCGCGCTCGTGGAGCCCAGCCGCGACTGGCTGATCACGGGAGCGGACAGTCAGGTCGCGCGTACCGCGGGGGCACGGATCGGACCCGCGGACGTCGAGGCGGTCCGGGCGATGACCTCGGCGCTGAACGCGCTGGACCACCGTTTCGGCAGCGGCCATGTCCGGCCCGTCGTCGTGCACTACCTGAACAGCGTGGTCTCCGGGTTGCTCTCGGGGTCCTACCGCGAAGCCGTGGGACGTGAGCTGTTCGCCGCGGTCGCGCGCCTCACCGAACTCGCCGGGTACATGGCGGTGGACACCGGCCAGCCGGGCCTCGCCCAGCGCTACTACATCCAGGCGCTGCGACTCGCCCAGGCGGCCGGCGACCGTGCGTACGGCGGGTATGTGCTGGCTGCCTCCATGAGTCATCTCGCCGCCGAGCTGGGCAACCCGCGGGAGATCGCCCAGCTGGCACGGGCCGCGCAGGAAGGCGCCCGAGGGCAGGTCACCCCGCGGGTCGAGGCGATGTTCCAGGCCGCAGAGGCGCGCGGGCACGCGCTGCTCGGGGACATCCGCACGTGCGAGGAGGTGATGGGCAGGGCGGTGGCCTCGCTGGAGCGGGCCGAGCCGTCGGCGGGCGACGACCCCGACTGGATCGCGCACTTCGATCACGCCTATCTCGCCGACGAGCTGGCGCACTGCTACCGCGACCTGGGCCGGGCGGAGGCCGCCGCCCGCCATGCCGCGCAGGCGCTGGAGGGGCATCCGGAGTCACGGGCCCGGCGGCGCGCCATCGGACTGGTGCTGTTGGCTTCGGCACAGGTGCAGCAGCGTGAGGTGGAACAGGCCTGTTGCACGGGCACGCGGGCGGTGGAGCTGCTGGGCACGCTGCGCTCGAGCAGAGGGGCCGAGTATCTGGAGGACCTGCAGCTCAGGCTGGAGCCGTACGCGAACGAGCCGGCGGTCCGCGAGTTCGGGACACGGGTGCACACCATGGCCGCCTGACGCCCGCGTTCCGCGGATGTGGGGCATCTAACAGCGCTGTACGTCCGCATCTTGTTACTGGTTTCACACGTGTGTGCGCGGCCCTCGGGGCACCCGGTAGCGTGAACCGACGATTCCGTAGGTCCACATGTAGGAGTGTCCCGGTGACGCACAGCGGACAGGGCGGCGAGCAGCAGATACCTGCTGCACAGCCCGCGCACGAAGGCATCGTGCTGCCCGCCGACGGCAGTGAGCCCTGGATACCCGGCACTCCTGGTGCCCACGGTGTTTCCGGTGCGCCAGGTGCCTCCGGTGCCGGCGCGGCGCATGCGGCTCCGGCAGGCGGGCGGCCGTGGGGCGACCCTTGGGGGCCGCAGCAGGCCCAGCAGGCCCAGCCGGGTCCTCTGCCGCAGCAACCGCAGGCCCAGGCGGCTCCACCGTACCCGCCGGTACAGCAGCAGCCGACGCAGCCGACGCACGGATACGGGTATCCGGCGCAGCCCTCCCAGGGATCGCCCGCCGGATACGACGGCCGGCCGCTGCCGCAGGCAGTGCCGTCCTACGCGGCTCCCGCCGGCGACGCGGACGCGACCCAGTACATCCCGCCGGTCGTCCCCGGCGCCCCGGCCGGGGCCGCGCATCCCGGCGCGCTGCCGCCGGAGGTTCCGGCCGAGTCGACCCAGTTCCTGGGTACCCGCCCGCTCCAGGCCGCAGCGCCCGCCGGCGACGCGGATGCCACCCAGTACATCGCGCCGGTACCGGGCGGGGCGGTGCCCCCGGCACCCTCCGGGGCTCCGTTCGGCATCCGGCCCGGCGCTCCGGGCGACCGGCAGCCCCCGGCCGAGTTCGACAGCCTCTTCCGTGCGGACGGGCCCGCGGACCAGTTCCCGGACTCCACGCAGCAGATGCCGCGCTTCGACGCAGGGCCGTCCGCCCCGTCCGGCCGTCAGCAGCAGCCCGGCTACCAGCAGGCCCCGTACGACGACCCCGAGCCCGAGCCCCGGCGGCGCTCCACCGCACCGGTCGTGGCCGCTCTTGTCATCGGGTGCGCCGTGCTCGGACTCGGTCTCAGCGCCGTGATGTTCGGTGGCGACGACGAGAAGGAGCCGGATGCCGGCCCTGTCGCCGCGAGCTCCGAGGGGCCGAGGGCGAAGTCCAGCCCGTCGTCCGACGCCCCGGTGGACCCGGCCGAGACGCAGGCCAAGGAGCTCGACAAGCTCCTCGCGGACAGCAACAGCAGCCGCGCCGCCGTCATCCGCTCGGTGGAGAACATCAAGGTCTGCCAGAACCTGGACCAGGCCGCCGCGGATCTGCGGGACGCGGCGGCGCAGCGCCGTTCGCTGGTGACCAGGCTCGGCGGTGTGAGCGTG
Source organism: Streptomyces sp. NBC_00390 (assembly GCF_036057275.1). Lineage (NCBI taxonomy): Bacteria > Bacillati > Actinomycetota > Actinomycetes > Kitasatosporales > Streptomycetaceae > Streptomyces > Streptomyces sp. NBC_00390. Next base: position 4,697,649 of record NZ_CP107945.1, read on the forward strand.
GACAAGCTGCCGAACAACGCGGCGCTGACGGCGGCGCTCACCAAGGCCTGGCAGGCGTCGGCGTCGGCCGACGACCACTACGCGTCCTGGGCGGTCCAGGTGAAGGGCAAGAAGGGCTGCAAGAACGGCAGGGCCCGCAGCACCGGACAGACGGCCCAGGCCACCCGGGCGAGCGGTGAGGCGACCAGGGCGAAGAACGAGGCGTCCGGGTTGTGGAACTCCATCGCCCGCACCTACGACCTGACGGAGCGTCGCAGCGACCAGCTCTGAGCCGGGAAAGGGGCGCGTCCGTCAGGACGCGCCCCTTTCGCGTTCTCGCGTTCGGCGGCTGGTGAAAAGGCCTCAGACGGACGACGTCCGGTTCAGTGTCCGGCCCACGTCCACGAAGGCGTTCTGCTGGTCCACCAGCCGTCCCTTGCGCACCACTTGGAAAGTGACACTGCGGTTGACGATCCGCGGATGGCTGGACGCGCCGAGCATGTCCTCGTACCCCCAGCGCAGTGGGGGCGTGAGGCCGCCGGTCGTCACCTCCACACCCTGGTCGAGCGCGTGCGAGATACGACCGGGGGTGATCCGGTCGCTGTCGAGCGAGCGGATCACGGCGTTGAGAACGGTGTACGCGATCCATGTGGTCTGTACGCCCGCGTCCGCCGGGTCGATGCTGTCGTCGTCGAACGCGTGGTCGCGGATCACCCTGCGCATGTCGGCCCAGCGCTGGTCGGCGGCGTCCGGGTACCAGCTGGTGATGAACGCGCCCTCGAAGGGGCCTTCGCGGCCGCCGGTGCGGTCGATGAGGGGCTGGTCGACGCTGCCCGTGACCGAGGAGATCCGTATGTTCCGGCCGTCTTCGGGCAGGCGGCGGAAGGAGTCGAAGAAGGTCTCCGTCCGTTCGCCGAGCGCGGCCGTGACACAGCCGGGCCGCTCGCCCTCGGCGACCTTGGCCCAGGTCTGGTCGGCCGCCCTCTTGCGTGCCTGCATGGCCCGCTCGGTGTAGTCGGTGGCGTCCTCGGCGGCCGGGACGTCGGCGGAGCTCTTCCGGCTGCCTTCGGTGAGGCCCGCGTTGAGGAGTTCCGGCAGTTCGTCACCGGCCACGGTGTCGGGTCGTACGAGGGAGACACGGTCGCAGGCGCGGGCGAGCTGCTTGCCGTTGCCGGCGAGAAGCGCGGCCTGGCCGCCGTTGACGGGGTAGGACAGATAACTGGTGAACTCCTCGTCGGATATGCCGTATCCGCCGATGAAGGGGATGCCCGCGGCCTCGAGCGGGGCCATGAACGCGCCGCCGTGCTGGCTGTACGAGCCGACGACCGCGACGACGTTCTCCTTGACGGCGCGTCGGGCACAGGCGGCCGCGCCGGTGGGGGTGTTCTGTTCGTTGCAGGTGATCACGCGCAGCTCGTGGCCGTTCATGCCGCCGATCGACTCGGCCCACCGGGCATACGCCTTGGCCATCGCCGGCATGCCGGGCATGTTCGTCGCCTGGGTCTCTTCGGGTGCGAAGGTCATCACTGTGACGGGCTCCCTGGAGCCCCCCGGACCGCCAGGGAGTACGCCGCAGCCGGCGATCAATGTCGCTCCGGCCGCCACGGCCGTCACACACACGGAGCGGACTTGCGTGGTCCTGGAGGGGCGGGGGGAGGAGGAACGACGCCAACCGGTCATGGCTCTGCACACTTCCGCCTCCCAGGGAACGGGGGAGTGAGCGATGGTCAACGATAAGTGACGAGAAAGTGAATTGCCGGGGTGGGAATGTGTGGGCGGTGAGGGAACGTACGATCGACGGCGTGCAGCAAGGTTCCGTCCCCCCTTCCCGTCGCGGCCGTCGCTCCTCCACCATGGGCGGCATGCCGCTCAATGACATGCCCTGGTGGCGCTGGCGCGCCAATGTGCGCTCGGCGCTGCACATGCTTTCCGACCCCGTCTTCCACCACGAGTGCTGGCTGGCCGGACTGGAGGGGTACGGCGACGTCACGGACGCCGTCTACCGCCTGGTCGAGGACACCTGGCTGGACAACTGGTCCGCCGAGAAGTACGTCGGGACGATCTTCCGGGACTCCGGCGAGGCCGCCCTGGTCGACGTCGCCGTGCTGCGCGTGCTCCGGATCATGCACCAGGTGGGGGCGGACGCTCCCGTCTCGGCGTACATGGAGCACCACGGCTGGCCGGAGGCCGTACGGGCCGCGCGGGACGCGCACATGCGCCTCGCGGCCAACGACGGCGAGGACCCGGACGTGCCGCCCCGCTCGCTGGACGTGCTGCGGATCATGACCCGGTCCGCCTGACGGACTCCTTCTGGTCCTGCGCTCCGTGTATGGCAGGCTACAAGGATGACCGATCAGTACGTCCTCACGCTTTCCTGCCCGGACAAGCAGGGCATTGTGCACGCCGTGTCGAGCTATCTCTTCATCACCGGCTGCAACATCGAGGACAGCCGGCAGTTCGGGGACCGGGACACCGGCCTGTTCTTCATGCGGGTCCACTTCTCGGCCGATTCTCCGGTGACCGTGGACAAGCTGCGGGCCAGCTTCGCCGCAGTCGGCGACGCCTTCCAGATGGACTGGCAGATCCACCTCGCCGATGAGCGGATGCGGATCGTCCTCATGGTCAGCAAATTCGGGCACTGCCTCAACGACCTGCTCTTCCGGTCCAGGACCGGTGCGCTGCCCGTCGAGATCGCGGCGGTCGTCTCCAACCACGAGGACTTCGCCGGGCTGGTCGGCTCGTACGGCATCCCGTTCCATCACATCCCGGTCACGAAGGACAACAAGTCCGCCGCCGAGGCGCAGCTGCTGGAGCTGGTGCACGCCGAGAACGTCGAGCTGGTGGTGCTCGCCCGCTACATGCAGGTGCTCTCCGACGATCTGTGCAAGCAGCTGAGCGGCCGGATCATCAACATCCACCATTCGTTCCTGCCGAGCTTCAAGGGCGCCAAGCCGTACCACCAGGCGCATGCCCGGGGTGTGAAGCTGATCGGTGCGACCGCGCACTATGTGACCGCGGACCTCGACGAGGGCCCGATCATCGAGCAGGAGGTCGAGCGGGTCGGTCACGAGGTCACCCCGGAGCAGCTGGTGGCGATCGGCCGCGACGTGGAGTGCCAGGCGCTGGCGCGTGCGGTGAAGTGGCACGCGGAGCACCGCATCCTGCTCAACGGACGCCGCACGGTCGTCTTCGCCTGACGTACCCGGCCGGCGGCCCGGCGGCCGGAACGGGCGCGGCGCAACCCGTCACACCGGGCTGTCGCACAGATCGTCCAGGACGAAAGCCTCCTCCTTCCTCTGCAGCACGCGTTCCGCCTCCAGCCGGTCGAGCAGCCGGCCCAGCAGTGCCTTGTCGTCCAGGTCGCCGACGAACTCCAGCACGGCCCGGTGGAAGGCGTCCCGCAGGGTCGGCGGCATCGCGTCCGAGGCGTCCATGCAGATCTGGCCCGCCGAGTCGAACAGATTCTGCAGATCGCGTGTGCTGCGCGACAGAGGGACGGAGCCGGCCGTGCCGCCAGGGAAGAACGGACGCTCGCCCGGCAGGGCGGTGTTCGCCCAGTCGGTGCGGGCCTGCTTCGAGCTGAGACGTCCCAGCAGGTCCCAGGCGGCGGCACTCGGCTTGAACACCGCCGCCATGTCGCCGGAGACCTCGAACGCCCCGCCGCTCACGGAACGGCCGCGCGGCGCGGCGAGATGGCGAGCGGTCGGCAGCGGGCGCACATCGTCGCCGTAGTGACGGCGGATGAACGAACCCTGGTGCTCATGGGTGCAGTCGCCGCGGTTCAGCAGCCCGTAGCGGCCGTCGTCGAGCAGCTCGAACGAGTCCGACACGCCCCGAGGGCCCGGGTCGTGGCCGTCCGCGGTCAGCATCCGGCCCCACTCCCGCCACACCGGGCCGGTGTCCTGCCACTTCATGCCGCCCGTCGCCCAGCGCTCGTACTCGCCCGGGCCCATCCGCTGCAGCAGCAGATCCTCCACCCAGTCGGTTCCCGGCCAGCCCGACGTCGCGCCCGACGCCATGCCCAGGCACCAGCGCGGCACCTTGCCGGCCGTGTCCTCGCGGCTCCACACCACCGACTTCAGATCGACCCGCACCGGCACCCAGTACGCCCGTGTCCGCAGCTCGCCGTCCGCGTCCTCGACGGTGACCGCCGGCGACCACGGGGGGACGGCGGCCCCGGCCACCTGCTCGGGCAGCGGCTGCAGATGCCCGGCCCTGGCGTATTCGACGAGTTCGCCGGGACTGTTGAGTATCGCCACGTCCGGTGGCGCCCCTGCCTGCAGCTGCGCGACCAGCGTCTCGCGCAGCGAACGCGTGCCCGTGTAGACGTATCTGCGGCCGGTCTTCTTCCCGATGCCCCGCAGCGCCTCCACGAACGGTTTCTCCTCGCCGTCCGTCCACGGCCCGAGCACCACCAGGGTCCGTTCCTCCCCGGAGTCCGCGCAGCCGCCGCCGGCCACGGCCGACACGGCGAGCAGGCACCCAGCCAGCACAGCCCTCAAGCTCCTCATACGTCTGCGTCCGCGTCCTTCCGGCGGGGGAGGCGGGCCGCCGGGTACGGCCTGCCGTAGAGATAGAGCGTCACGCCGCAGGCCAGGGCCCCGAGGATGCCCGCGGGCACGGCCACGCCCGCGGTCAGCGACCAGCCGTCGGGATGGGCCGCACGCATCGCGTCCGCCGCGTCCGCCGCGGCGCCCTCGATCTCGCGCGGGGCCGTCACGCCCACGGGGATCCCGGTGAGACCCACGACCTCGGCCCGCACGTGCTGTTGTGCCGCATGCTCCTCGGCGCCGCCGGCCGCAAGCAGTACGGGGGTCAGCAGCACCGGTACGCAGGCGGCGGAGAGCTGCAGGCTGACCAGCCGCAGCCGGTCCCGCAGGAACACCGACGTGCCGACGGCCACGAACGCGAACAGGCCCGTCACCAGCGCGGCAGCCGCCGCGGCGGCCAGCGTCAGCGGGCTCCAGGCCGCGAGCTCGCCGCTCTCCCGGCGCAGCTGCCACTCCAGCTCCGCGATCCGGTCGAGCACGGTGGTGGGCTGCGGATGCCGGCCGGCCGTGGGCTTGCCCAGCATGTCGTCGGCGTACTCGATCCCCGCTGTGCGCAGGACATCGCTCGTGCGGTTGCGCTCGGCCCAGGCGATCTTGTCGTCGTACGCGACAACCAGCCCCGACACCACCCGCAGCTCCTGCTCCTGTCCCTTGCTCAGGGCGCCGGACGCGGCCACCCGGTGGAGACTCTGGGAGGCCTCGGTCAGCCGCGAGCGATATGTCTCCCCGAGTTCGACCAGCTCGACCTGCGGGCCCTTGAGCAGCCGCAACTCGGCCTGCTGCTGCGCGAGCTGGAGCGATGTGCGGGCCTGCGCGAGGCCGACGAGCGCGGGGACGCACCGGTCCCGCAGCCGCTCCGAGCGCCCGTGCACATCGCTGTAGGCAGCGGCACACAGCGCGAGCGCGACGACGGCGAGCGCGGGCAGCACCACCATGCGCCGCCGCAGGAACGCGGCGGTGGCCCGTCCCCCGCCGCCCTGCCCGGTGGCACGCCGCCACAGTGCGGGCAGCACCGAGGGTGCCCTCCGTGCGAGCCGCCGTGTCCGCCTGGCCGTCCCGCGCACGATCCGGGCGGGGCTTCTGCCACGGGTCATGCGCGGCCACCCCGCCCCCCGAGCCAGGCCGGGCGGGGGCGGCGGTCGGGGCGGCGGTGGTGGCGCAGTCCCAGGGGGCGGGTGCGGTAGGCGTTGTCGAGCAGGGACTCCACGAGGGCCGCGCCCTGCGGCCGGTCCGTGCGCGCGACCTGTTTGGCCAGCTGGCGGTAGCTCGCCGAGAGCTGCTCCCGCAGTGTGCGTTCGGTCGCGGGGACGGGGATCGCCGGTGGCAGGGCGGCGCGCAGTTCGGCCAGCGGATTGCCCGTGCCCCGCTCCCGCGCAGCCACGACCAGGTTCAGCAGCAGCTCCCGCAGCTCCGCGGTGAGGCGCTCGTACGCATGCCGGTCCGTGAGGCCCTCGTAGCCGGCCAGCCGGTGCAGGGCCGTGAACGCGCGGGCGGCCGATCCCACGGTCGGCACGTCCCCGTCCTGCGGCGGCCCGGCGTGGATGCGGACCATCGCCGTACGCGCCGCCGTGCGGTGCCGGGAGTCCGGCGGGACCCCGTCGAGGGAAGCCAGTGCCAGGTCCGGGCGCCGGCGGGCCAGATGGATCCGGGCGAGCCCGAACGCGGCCGCCCCCAGCGCATGGTTGCGCCGCCACACCGCGTCGTAGAACCGCATGGCCTGTTCCTCGTGCGCCTTCCGCTGCGCGGCGGCGTCCGGTACGGCGGCCGGATTGCCGCCGCGCCATTGGTCGGCGAGTTTCTCGTGGCAGTAGCCGAGCGCGAGCTTGGGCGCGTACTCGCCGGGGATCGCGGCGTACACGTCGTCGAATCGGCCGAGTGCCTGCGGCAGGCGGCCGTGCGCGAGTTCGGTGAGCCCCTCGTGCCAGTCCAGCCGCCAGTCGTACGAGGCCCGCTCGCCGAGCAGCCGGCGTGCCTTGTCCAGTTCCATCGCCGCCGTCACGAGCTCCTCGTCCCGGCTGCGCCGCCGCCCGCCGGCCAGCTCCAGATGCAGCCGGCAGCGCAGCAGATGCAGCTCCGGCGACGGCAGCCAGTCGTCGCTGAGCTGCAGCAGGCCGGCCGGGTCCTCGTACGACGTACGCTGCAGCTCCTTCCAGTTGAGGTCCTCCTCGTCCGGTTTCGGCACCGGCAGCGCGACCGCCGCCTCGGACGGGCCCGGCACCTGCGCGCCCAGCCCGTCGCCGGAGCCGTCCGCCCGCCAGCGCTCGAGCGGCGGGGCCTTGCCCAGCCTGCCGTCCAGGGCGATGGCCGCAGGGTCGAACAGCGGGGACGGCTGGAACGTCTCCTCACCCAGGCGCAGCGACCGCAGCTCGCGCAGCACCCCGCGCAGCTGGACGGCCATCTCCTGCGCGGACGCGTAGCGCAGTCGCGGGTCGGGCTCCATCGCCCGCCGCAGGGCCCGCTGAAGCGACTCGGTCCCGAGGTCGGCGGGCGGTGCCAAATCCTTGTCCAGCAGCTCGGTGAGGAGCGCGCCGACGGTGTACAGGTCGCCCGCGGTTGTCATCTCGCCGGCCGGCCCGGCCTCCGGCGGCCGGTGGCTGACCGGGCCGGGTGCTCCCGGTCTGCGTACGCCCGCGACATCGATGAGCTTGATGCCGTTGCCGCAGTGCAGGACGTTGGTGAGGGACAGATCGCCGTAGACGAACTGCTCCTGGTCGTGCAGATAGCTGAGCGCGTCCAGGACCAGCAGCCCGTACGACACGATGAACTCCCGCACCCGAGGGCCGGCGAACGGCGGATGCTGCTCGGCCATCCGGGCCGCGACCCAGGACAGCGGTGCCCCGTTGGCGAACTCCATCACGATGAACTCGGCCGAAGTCGACGGGTGACGGGCATAGTTGACCACGCGAATGACGGACGGATGGTTGAGGCTGACCAGCCTGAGGCGCTCCTGATGGGCCTGGCGCACGGCGGCCGGGTCGTCGGGGTCGAGGATGCCCTTGAGGGCCACGGGCCGCATCTCCAGCAGCAGATCGCGGGCCAGATAGACCTGGCCGTGGCTGCCCTGGCCGATCGGACCGACCACCTCGTACTGCTGGTGCAGCCGGTCGCCGCCGGTCAGATGAGGGCCGGCCGGTGCGGTGACGAGCGCGTCCGGGTCGCGGACGGCGACGACGGGCAGATCGGTGAGCCCGTCGCCGGGCGGTTCGACCACGAACTCGCGCGGGCCCATCGGCCCGGCCAGCTCCTGCTCGGCGCTCTCCACGTCGAGGAGGGCCGTCTCGATGTCGACGGTGAGTCTGAACTGCGCCTGCGGCAGGGTGGGGTCGTCGGCGCGTGTACCACCGGGGCCGATCTGCCGGAGCCTCTCGCGCAGCGCCTGGGCCCGTGCCTCGGGTCGGCGCGGGCGGCCGGCGGCCGGGGTGCCGGGGCCCGGAAGCTGCCGTAAGCGCAGCTCGGCGTCGGCGAGCCGCTTCACCCGCGCCGCGAGCTGCTCGGCCCGGTGCTCGGCCCAGTCGGGCCGCAGCAGTTCGGCGCGGATGCGGCCGACGAGCGGGGAGCTCGGATCACTGAAGACGAGCAGGAGTCTGCTGTCCCCGCGGGCGAGGAGGGCGCGTAGCAGGTCCACGATCTCGGTGTCGGTGGAGGCGGACCGGTCGATGGACAGGAAAGCGGCGATGAGCGGCGGGCTTTCGTGCGCGATCAGGTCGAGCAGGGCGGTGTGGGCGGCGTCGGGGGACGAGCCGCTTGCCCCGTCGGGGAGGCGGGACGGGGTGGGGCCGCCGGGCCGGGCTTGTCCGCCGGGCCGGGCGGTGGCGCCGGCCGGGGCGGCGTGGTCGTCGGAGTGGACGGGTTCTTGGGAGCGGACGGGTTCGCCGGTCCGGGTGGTGCCGGCAGGGACGTCGCGGTACGGAGCGGACGCGGGGCCCTGACCCGGGGCGGCGTGGTCGTCGGAGTGGACGGGTTCTTGGGAGCGGACGGGTTCGCCGGTCCGGGTGGTGCCGGCAGGGACGTCGCGGTACGGAGCGGACGCGGGGCCCTGACCCGGGGCGGTGCTCCGATGCTGAGCGGTGCCGTCGGCCGGGGCGGAGGGGCTGATCCGGGTGGAGGCGTCCGAGGCGTCTGTCCGGGCGGAGCGGTTGCCCCGGGCGGTGCCGACGGTCCGGACGGTCCCGCCGGGTCGGGCGGAGCCGCTGGTCCAAGCGCCACGGTTGGCACGCGGGGCAGGACCGTCCGGGGGCCCGGCCGGGTCCCGGGCGCCTCCGGCGAGGCGCGGCACGCGCAGTCCGCGGCCGTCGGACGCATCCGGTCCGCGCTCCGGGCGGTCGTCCCCGGTGTGGGCGCCGGAATCGTCCAGGCCCATCCGGTCCGCCAGTTGACGGGCCAGGTCCGCCGCCGTCCGGTTGGTCGCGTCGACCGCGATGTCGATGCTGCCGATCTGCGGCTCGCCCGCCGATGTGCCCGACGGCGGCGCCGGATCGGGCGGGCTCTGTTCCCGGTCGGCGAGGGTGAGGACGGATCTGATCGTGTGCAGCAGCTCGTGCTCGCCCTCCCCGGCGAAGGCCAGCTCCACCGGGTCGGTCCCCGGCTCGCCGTCCAGCCAGCGGGTCAGCCTGCGGTGCAGCCCGGGGACCCGCCCGGACGCCGTTCGGGCGGTCGCGACGGCCACGTCCCGGGAGATCGCGCGGGACCCGGTCACCGTCAGCCCCAGCCGTTCCAGCGGCAGATGCCTGAGCACCGTCTCCGTCGAGATCATGTACGCGTGGTCCTGCCGCACCGGCGCGTTCGGGGTGCCGAACTGGTGCGCCACGATGCCGATCACCCGGCCCGATCTGTTGTCCACCACCCCGCAGCCGCTGTAGCCGTGCCGCACCACGTACGGCGGGCCCTGCGTGTCCAGCTGCACCCACTCCGACCGCGGCCCGGGGCCGCCCTGGCTCATCAGGCGGGCGTTGACGTCCTCGCCCCCCGGCAGGTCGCCGGGGTAGCCGATGACATGCACCATCGCCCCCCGTGCCGGAATCTGCCGGTGCAGCACCGCATACGGCACATCCGGCTCGTGATCCAGCTTGAGCAGCGCCAGGTCACCGCTGAAGTACCCGGTGGGCGGCACCAGATACTCCCGCAGCACCCGTGCCGGGACCGGCTGCCATCCGCCGTCGGACAGGGCGACGCGCGGCAGGTCCACGTAGACGGTGTCGAGCGGGATGCGCGCGCCCGACTGGTCGGGCCGGGACAGCACGGTGTGCGCGCAGGTCAGTACGAGACCCCCGGGCAGCAGTACGCCCCCGCCCAGCGGTTTGCCCGCGCGGTCGGCGGTGCGGAGCAGGCAGACCCGCCAACTCTCCTCCTGTGGCGAGGAGTTGGATGTGCGACGCAGCACGCTCATACTGCTCAACGATAACTACGGGAGACGGGGTGCGCGATGGCTGAGCGTGACGAAACCGCGGTGGCGGGGCTGGCCGAGGTGATCGGGCAGGTCCGGGACGAGCTGGAGCAGGCGCAGCGCGTGGGGGCGGGGCGAGATCTCCGGTTCAGTGTGGAGAGCGTGCATCTGGAGTTCGCGGTGCAGGTACGCAAGGAGGGCAGCGGCAGGGCCGAGCTGCGGATCGGTGTGCTGACGGCGGGCGGTGGTGGGTCGGCGGCGCGCGATGCGACGCACACCATCAGGATCGAGCTGAAGCCGCACGGCGCCGACGGCGACCCGAACATCAGCGTCGGCGGTCCGTGAGCCGAAAACCGTGGCCCGGCCCGGCGGGACCGGCCCCGGGCCGCGCCCGGCGTCGGACGGCCGTGCCCGGTGCCGGGCGGACACGGTCTCGGGCAGCCGTCGATACGACATCAGATACGACGTCAGATACGGCTCAGCGAGGCCGCCGCGAACAGCACGTCCCGGATCGCCTCCCGGTCCCCGTCCTGTCCCGCTGCGGCCTCCTCCGGCGATACATGGCCGGCGACGAGCCGGCAGAACTCCACGCCGTCCAGCGCCACTTGCGCGACCGACCGGTCCGGCGACCCGACGGCGGCCGGGGAGTCCAGTGCGATGTACCAGTTGCCGCCGCCCGAACCCTCCACCTCCAGGTGCAGCGAGCGCCCCGGCGAACCGGCCGTGACCAGCTGCTTGGGAGGTGCGGCGAGCCCGGCGCGTCTGCGTTCGGCGAGTGCCGCGGGCAGCAGCCGCGCCGCCAGATCGATCATCCGGTTCAGGTGCTTTCCGCTCGGCGGCTCGTACGGATAGTCCACCGCGTCCGCGATGTCCTCCGCATGGATCCAGCACTCGAAGGCGCGGTCGAGCAGCGAGTCCTGCAGCGGCAGCGCGAACCCTCCGTAGGAGACGGACAGTTCGGCCACGCCGCGGTCCGCGAAGGAGGCGGTGCGGACGAGGGCATGGCTCTGCTCGCGCCATGGCTTGCGGACGGTACGCGTGGGCGGCCGGTCCGCAGTGCTCCAGTACGCCTCGGTGCGCTCGGCCGGCAGGCGCGGTGCGCCGCTCCCCAGCGGGTCGGCGAGCCCGAGTGCGCTCGCGACGAGTCCGTCGACGCTCATCAGATGCCCGATGACCCCGGCGACGGTGGTCCGGCGGTTCACCTGGCGGTTGCCCTCGAACCACTTGAGCCGTACCGGCGCGTGCCAGTCGGAGTCGCCGATGTCCCGCAGCAGTGCATCGAGCCGGGCGGTCTCCGCGTCGTACGGATCGGCCCAGGCCGGCACCGGGATACGGGCGGGCCGGCGGCCCAGGCAGTTCTCCAGGACCCGGAAGCGCAGCAGCGGGTCGAGATCGAGGTCGCGGTCGGTGTGCAGCAGCGCGACCGCGTCACGCAGCCGCAGTGCCTCGTCAGCGCAGGGCGCGCAGTCACCGAGGTGCTCCTCGACGGCGGCGGTCTCCTCGGCGGAACAGGCGGACAGGGCCCAGGCACCCAGCAGCGACTTCAGCACGGTGTGTGACGGGGCGGCCTTCGGCGGCGTCCCGTCGCCGGAGCTCGTGGACCCGGACCCGGCCCCGGACGAGGGTTCGCCCCCGGCGGCGCCGCTGCCGGCACCCGCGGCGCTCCCTGCGCCGGTCTCCGTGGCGGCGGGGTCGTTCCCGGCGCGCGGCCCGGGCCCGGGATCGGGTGGCGGCGCAGGACGGTACGCGCCCGGCCCCAGGTCGTCCGCGGCAGTCCGCGGTCCCGGTATGCGCGGAACACCCCGTACCTCGTCGTGCCCGTTCCCGCGCCCGCCGTCGCCGCGGCCGTCCCCCGGACCGCCGTCCAGCGGCCCGTTCACAGCGACCGTCCGTAGCCGGGTGGTGACGAGCCTTCCAGCGACCGGGTCTGCGCGGTGGACAGCAGTTGCAGGCCCAGGCGCAGCCGGCGTCTGGCCTCGTCCTCGGTGACCCCGAGATCCGCCGCGGTCTGGCGGTAGTCCCTGCGCTCGAAGTACGCCAGCTCCAGCGCGGCCCGCAGCGGTGCCGGCATGGAGGTGCGGATGTAGTCGGCGCGGGCCGCCACGGCTGCCCTGCGCACCTTCTGCTCCAGCTCCTCCGATGTGCCCCCGCCGCCCTGTGCGAGCGCGGCGGCCTCGGTCTCGCGCAGCCGGTGCACGGCCTGGCTGTTGGTGAGTTTGGCCACCCAGGAGCGCATCGAGCCCAGCTTGGGGTCGTAGGCGTCCGGGTTCTCCCAGATGTAGCCGAAGACCTCGCGGGTGACCTGGTCGGCGGCGTCCTCGTCGTCGAGCACCCGGTGGGCCTGGCTGTGCACGAGCGCCGCGAACCTGTCGTACAGCTCTCCGAGCGCGGCGGCCTCGCCCCGCGCGAGCCGCTGCTGCATCCTGCGGTCCCAGCGCGGTGGTGTGTCCTTTGCCATGCGGCCCCCAAGCCCGACGCCCGTGCCTGCCCTGCTCCGGTCCTGCCTTCCATCGAATGTAGTGCGCCTAACGACGTAGGCACTCCCCTTTGCGGCAAGTACATCCCCCGGAGCCGCCGCAGGTGGTAGAGCCCCGCGGCCTGGGTGACGGGTATGGCGTTTCAGTGGACAGCGGTGGGGCAGGCGGCGGTGGAAGTACGGCTTCCGGTCGCGCGCGGCCGGCCCAAGGAGAGGTCCGGACGTGGTGATGCTCAATGTGGCAGAGACCCGGCAGGACGGGTGGACCGTGCTCCACGTGTGCGGCGAGCTCGATCTCGTCTCGTCCCCCATGGTCCGCCAGCATGTCCATGATGTGGTCGCCGCCGGGCGGCACGATCTGGTGCTCGATCTGTCCGGGGTGTTCTTCTGCGACTCCAGCGGTGTCGGCGTACTGATCGCCACCCGCCGGCTGCTGCGCTCCTGCCGCGGCCGGCTGCGCCTGATACTGCCCGCACAGGGCGCGGAGGACGGCTCGCACGTCAACCGGGTGCTGGGCGCGCTGGGCGTACGCCGCCTCTTCGAGGTGTACGCGGACGCCGGTTCGGCCACCGACGAGGGGGCCCGGCCGCTGTCCGCCTGACGTTCGGCGGAGGTCCCGCACGCCCGTCACCTGCCCTTCGCCGGGATGTCGTCACCATGCAATTGGCCGGGTACGTACACGCGTCAGCTCGCGGGGCCGTACTCTCCCCGCATGGACAGCGCAGAGTATGAGCGGAAGATCGCTTCCCGCTTCGCCGCTTTCGATCAGGACGGCAACGGCTACATCGACCGTGAGGATTTCAGCGGGGCCGCGGCAGCCCTGCTGGCGGAGTTCTCCGTCACCGCACGGTCCGACAAGGGCCAGGCTCTCTACAGCGGCGCCGAGGCGTTCTGGCAGGGCATGGCGGGAATCGCCGACGTGGACGGTGACCAGCGGGTCACCCGTCAGGAGTTCATCACGGGCGCGGTGAAGCGGCTGCGCGACAATCCGCACCGGTTCGGCGAGATCGCCCGCCCGTTCCTGCACGCGGTGATCGCCATCGCCGACGAGGACGGCAACGGCGTGACACCACAGGCGGCGGCGCGGGTGATGCGTGCCCTGGGCGTGGAGGCGCCGTCCGCGGACCAGGCCGCCGCGGCCCTGGACGCGGACGGTGACGGCCGGATCTCCGAGGAAGAGGTCCTGAGCGGCTTCGCCTCGTACTACGTCACTCCCGAGCAGCCGAAGTAGCCCCACGCGCACCGCCGGCACGCGGCCTCACGCGTACCGCTCCCTGAGCTTGTACTTCAGCACCTTGCGCAGGGTGTCGTTCCGGGGGAGGGCATCCATCACCTCGAGCTGCTCCGGCAGTTTGTGGACGGACAGGCCCTCCCCCCGCAGATACGCGGTCACCGCGTCGAGCGTGAGGTCTTCGGCTCCCGCCGCCCGTTCGACGACCGCGCAGACCCGTTCGCCTCGTTCGGGATCGGGCAGCCCGATCACCACGGCGTCGCCCACCGCCGGGTGCCGGTGCAGCAGTTCCTCGATCTCCTGCGCGGAGATGTTCTCGCCCTTGCGGATGATGACGTCCTTGAGGCGCCCGGTCAGGACCAGATGACCGCTCTCGGTGATCCGGCCGAGGTCGCCGGTGCGCAGAAAACCGTCGGCGTCGAAGGCGTCGGCCGACCGGCCGCCGTCGAGATAGCCCTGGCAGACGGCTTCGCCGCGCAGCCGCACCTCGCCGTCGACGATACGTATCTCCATCCCGGCGGGCGGCCTGCCCTCGGTGGTGGCGAGGTTCTCGGGGGTGTCGTCGGGCGAGCCCATCGTGATCATCGGGACCTCGGTCATGCCGTAGCCGTGGGTGAGCAGACAGCCCATCTCCCGGACGACGGCGTGATAGAGCTCCGGGGGCTTGGGCGCGCCGCCGCCGGCCAGCAGCCGTAGCGTGGGGATCAGCTTCTCGCCGGGCTGTTTGCGCTGCTCGGCGAGGAACATGGAGTAGAAGGCGGTGGAGCCGCCGGCGGTCGTCACCCCGTGTCTGCGGTACTCCGCCAGTGCGCCGGGCAGCGCGAACTGCTCGAACAGGACCGCCGGGAACCCGTACAGCAGCAGCATCACCAGATAGTCCGGACCGCCGATGTGGGCGAAGGGGAACGCGATCGAGCCGACGTCGTCCGGCGACAGGCGCAGCGCGTGCGCGAGGCACGATCCGCCCGCGATCAGTGAACGGTCGGTGTGCAGCACGCCCTTGGGGTCGGACGTGGTGCCCGAGGTCCAGTAGATCCAGCGTACGTCCGTGCCCCGGACCGGGGGCGCAGGGAGCGTCGAGGGGTCGCCGTCGGGGAGCGAGGCGTACGCCTCGAAGACACCGCGCGCCCCGATCCGGTCCGCCATCGCGGTGTGGTCGAAGCCCCGCCATTCGCCGGGCACGGCGAAGAACTCGGCCTTCGACTCGCGCAGCGCGAAGCCGGCCTCGCGGTCCCGGTAGAACGGGATGACCGGCGACTGCACGGCGCCGAGCCGGGCGAGGGCCACGGAGAGCAGGACCGTCTCGATCCGGGTGGGCAGTTGCCAGGCGACGACCGTGCCGGGCCGTACCCCCATGGCGTACAGGCCGGCGGCGGCCCGTTCGGCGCCGTCCCGCAGGCCGCCGAAGGTGAGGGTGCGGTCGCCTTGGAGGAGGACGGGGCGGCCGGGGCTGAGGGCGGCGCGGCGGTCGACGAGCTCCCAGAGTGTGCGGGCTTCACCCAGTGCGTGTGCGGTCTCGTGCATGCCGGACCCCCTTGGCGACCGATGGCCATAACTGACGGACAGTCAGGTCGTGCGGGGAGAGCGTAGGGCCCGCCGCCTTGTCGGTCCAGGGGTGCGGGGCTAGCCTGGTTTCTGACGACCCGTCAGAAGTGAGTCGGCAGCGGAGGCCTCGATGGAACAGGAACTGCCCCGGATCGTGAGCGTCGACGACCATGTGATCGAGCCGGCGCATCTCTTCGAGACCTGGCTTCCGGCGAAGTACCGCGACCGCGGGCCGAGGCCCCTCACCGCCGGGATCGGCGAGCTCGCGTACATCGGCGGGAAGTACCGGATCACGATGGACCCGGACGGGCCGCCGGCGGACTGGTGGATCTACGAGGACCTGAAGTTCCCGTACAAGCGCAACATCGCCGCCGTCGGCTTCGACCGCGACGACATGACGCTCGAGGGCATCACCCGCGAGGAGATGCGGCGCGGCTGCTGGGACCCGGTGGAACGGCTCAGGGACATGGACCTCAACCATGTCGAGGCGTCCCTGTGCTTCCCCACCTTCCCGCGCTTCTGCGGCCAGACCTTCGCCGAGGCGAAGGACAAGGAGGTCGCGCTCGCCTGCGTGCGCGCCTACAACGACTGGATGGTCGAGGAGTGGTGCGGCGACAGCGGCGGACGGCTGATCCCGCTGTGCATCATCCCGCTGTGGGACATCGGCCTGGCGGTCGCCGAGATCCACCGCAACGCCGCGCGCGGCGTGCGCGCCGTGACGTTCTCCGAGATCCCCACCCATCTCGGACTGCCGTCCATCCACTGCGGCTACTGGGACCCGTTCTTCGCGGCCTGCCAGGAGACCGGCACGGTCGTCAACATGCACATCGGTTCGTCCTCCCAGATGCCGGCGGCGTCCCCGGACGCGCCCCCCGCCGTGCAGGCGTCGCTGTCCTTCAACAACGCGATGGCCTCGATGATGGACTTCCTCTTCAGCGGGGTGCTGGTCAGGTTCCCCCGGCTCAAGCTCGCCTACAGCGAGGGCCAGATGGGCTGGATCCCGTACGCCCTGGAGCGCGCCGACGACGTGTGGGAGGAGCACCGGGCCTGGGGCGGCGTACGCGACCTGATCCCCGAGCCCCCGTCCACGTACTACTACCGGCAGATCTTCTGCTGCTTCTTCCGCGACAAGCACGGAGTCGCGTCGCTGGACGTGGTCGGCCGGGACAACGCCACCTTCGAGACCGACTACCCGCATGTCGACTCGACCTTCCCGCACACCAAGGAGGTCGCGCTCGACCATGTGAAGGACCTCGACGACGAGACCGTCTACAAGCTGATGCGCGGCAACGCGATCCGGATGCTGGACCTGGATCTGGACCGCTAGTGGACCTCACGTACACGGCCGAGGAGGAGGACTTCCGGGCGCGGCTGCGCGCGTGGCTGGCGGTGGCGCTGCCCACCCTGCCGCCGAAGCCGTCGCCGGACGACTGGCCGGGACGCCGGAAGTACGACACCGCCTGGCAGCGGGCGCTGTACGACGCCGGGTACGCGGACGTCCACTGGGACGCCTCCCCGACCCTGCGGCTGATCTTCCTGGAGGAGACGGAGACGGCCGGAGCGCCGTATGTGGGCGCCAACTTCGTCGGGCTGCTGCACGCCGGGCCGACGATCGCCGCGGAGGGCACGGCGCAGCAGCGGGAGCGCTGGCTGCGGCCGATCCTCACGGGCGAGGCGGTCTGGTGCCAGGGCTTCAGCGAACCGGACGCCGGCTCCGACCTCGCCGCACTGCGCACCCGCGCCGTGCGGGACGGCGACGCGTACGTGGTGACGGGGTCGAAGATCTGGACCTCGCACGCGGAGGTGGCCGACTGGTGCGAACTGCTGGTGCGCACGGACCCGGCCGCGCCCAAGCACCGCGGAATCACCTGGCTGGCCATGCCCATGGACGCGCCCGGCATCACCGTACGGCCGCTGCGCACGCTGGCCGGGTCCACGGAGTTCGCCGAGGTCTTCCTGGACGAGGTCCGCGTCCCGGTCGCGAACCGTGTCGGCGCGGAGAACGACGGCTGGCGCGTCACCATGGTCACCCTCTCCTTCGAGCGCGGCACGGCCTTCGTCGGCGAGGTCGTCGCCTGCCGCCGCACACTGGGCGAACTGGCCCGCACGGCCCGAGCGAACGGCCGCTGGGACGATGCGGTGCTGCGCCGCAGGCTGGGCCGTCTGCATGCCGAGTTCGCGGCGCTGTGGCGGCTCACCCAGTGGAACGTCAGCGAGGCCCAGGCGACGGGCGGCGTCCCCGGGACGGGCGGCTCGGTGTTCAAGCTCCACTACTCGCACGCCCGCCAGGAGCTGTACGACACGGCCGCCGAGGTCCTCGGCCCCGACGCGCTGGACCTGTCGCGGGACTGGACGCTGGACCGGCTGTCCTCGCTGTCGTACACGATCGCGGCCGGCACGTCCCAGATCCAGCGGAACATCGTCGCCGAGCGGATCCTCGGCCTTCCGAAGGACCGGTGAGCGCGCGCCATGCACTTCCAACCGACCGAGGACCAGCGGGCATTGCGGCGTGCCGTGCGCGAACTGCTCGCGGCCCGCTGGGACCGCACCGCGCTCCGGGCGGCGCTGGACTCCCCGGCCTCCCGCCGTTCCGGGGAGGAAGACCCCGCCCGCCGGGCCGCGCCCGCATCCCGCGGCGGGGACCGGGGGAGGGGGGCCGGCCGGGAGCAGGGCGGGTCGACGTCGTCACCCCCGCTCGACCGGGAGCTGTGGCGCGTGCTCGGGGAGGCCGGCGTGTTCTCGCTGCGGCTGCCGGAGGCCGACGGCGGGGTCGGGCTCGGGCTCGCCGACGCCGCCGTCGTCTTCGAGGAACTCGGGCGGGCGCTGGTGCCCGGCCCGGTCGTGGCCACCCATCTGGCCGCGGGACTCGTGCCCGGCGCCGCCACCGGGGAGACCGTGGTGACCGCGGCCGCGGGTGCGCTCGTGCCCTGGCTGGACGCCGCCGATGTCGTGCGCGGCGAGGTCGTGGACGCCGTGGCCGTACGGTCCGTGGACCCGCTCACCCCCCTGCACCGGGTGCGGCCCGCGCCCCCGGATCCGGTCGGGACGCTGCTGACCGCCGCGGAGCAGGTGGGCTCCGCCGCGCGGACCACCGAGATGGCCGTGCGGTACGCCGGGGAACGCACCCAGTTCGGCCGGCCCATCGGCGGCTTCCAGGCCGTCAAGCATCTGTGCGCGGGGATGCTGGTACGCGCCGAACTCGCCCGCACCGCCGTCTACGCCGCCGCCGTCACCGCCGACCCCGTCGAGACGGCCGGCGCCAAACTGCTCGCCGACGAGGCGGCGTCCGGCAATGCCCGCGACTGCCTCCAGATCTTCGGCGGCATGGGCTTCACCTGGGAGGCCGACGTCCATCTCCACCTCAAACGGGCGTGGCTGCGGGCCGAGATGTGGCTGACTGCGGACCGTGCGGAGGAGATCCAGGCCGAGGCGTTGGCCTTGGCACTCTGATCCGTCACCGTGCGTTGATATCGGGTTGTGTCCTTCGTCCGACTTGTCACGGCCCGGAGTTGCGACCCGCCTCGGGTACGCTCCGTGGGATGGGAGTCGCTGTGAGTACGGGATGCCCCGCGGGGCCTCACCGTGCTGCCGACGCGGTCGCTCCGGACCGGGGGACATATGCCTTCCGGCCTGTGCGGACCGGCTTTGCGTACCCGTTTGGCGTCTTTGTTCGACGCTCCGCGATGTGCGTCGCACAGTATGCACCATGGGTACTCCGTCCCGCTGGAATATGCCCGAAGCGCTTGTTGCGGTGACTGTACGTCAACCATGCTGTCTCGTAAGGGAATCACATTCCGTGATGGTGTTGAGGCGCGAGGCGATGTGTCCGCCGGTTCGGATGGTGTGAGCGGTGCAGGTGCTTCAGGTGCAATTGGAAGTCGGGCCTGATCCCGCGGAGGTGGGGCGCGCTCGCAGATGGGCACGTTCGCGGCTCGTCGGTTCCGGGGTCCCGGACGACGAGCCACTGACCGAGACGTTGATCCTGCTGATCTCGGAGCTGGTCACCAACGCCGTGGTGCACACCGGCTGTCCGGCCGTGCTGCGGATGCTCTTCGGGTCGGGGGCGTCGGAGGCCGGCACCGTGCGGGTGGAGGTCGTCGACATCAGTTCCAGCCCGCCGCGGCACCGCCGCGCGGACGGTGACGACACCAACGGGCGGGGCCTGGCTCTGGTCGACGGGCTCGCGGACCGCTGGGGCTGGCAGCGCGAGGGCGTCGGGAAGTCCATCTGGTGCGAGGTGGACAGGTGTGTCCCGACGGTCGTCTCGCCGGTGTACGAGCCGGGGGCGTACGCGATCACCCGCGGCGCCTGACGTATCCGGTCCAGGGCCGGCTCACAGGACCGCCACCGGGGCGACCGGCGTACCGGTGCCGCCGACGAACGGCTCGGGCATCGCCGACAGCAGGAACGCGTACCGCTGCTCTTGTGCACAGGCTGTGGACAGAGTTTCCAGATTCCAGTTCTGCCCCTGGAGCATGCCCATCTCGACGAGATCGAGCGCGTGCACGGGCAGCCACAGGTTCTCGATCTCCGGCGGGAAGATCTCGAAGGTGAGGGTGTCGTTCGCGACGGCGGCGACATCGCGGGCGTGGAACCACTCCGGGGTGCGGACGGACAGTCCGGGGGACGGGTAGCCGTAGCCGTGCTTGTCGCCGCCCAGGCAGAGCTGCATCTGCCCCGTCCGTACGAGCACGATGTCACCGGCGCGGACCGTCACGCCGCCGAACTCCGCGGCTTCGTCGAGGTCCTCGGGCGTGACGGCATGGTCTCCCGGCAGCCGCTCCACACCCTTCGCGCGGGCCACGTCGAGAAGCACCCCGCGTGAGATCACCGGTGTGGCCTTGTCGATGCCGCTGAAGCGGGCCCGGGTGTGCGCGGTGATCGTGCCGGCGGGGCGGCCGTTGTAGATACGCCCCGAGTGCGAGACATGGGTGAGAGCGTCCCAGTGGGTGGCGGCCTGCAGGCCCATGGTGACGGCGTCGTCGCTGGTGGCGACGGTGCCGGGGCCGAAGAGCTCCTGGTTGATCTGGACCATGGTGTGCAGGGGGTTCACCCGGCCCGGGATCATGCCGGTCTGGAGGCCGTCCTGGTGCAGGGGCAGTGCGAGGGGGATGCGCAGACCGCGGCGTACCTGGGCGGCGGCGTCCCTGACCACGGTGCCGGTGATCAGGTTGAGCGTGCCGATCTCGTCGGTCTCTCCCCAGCGCCCCCAGTTGTTCACGCGCTTGGCGATGTCGTGGAACTCGGCCGGCAGGGACATCGGGCCTCCTGGGGCTTGTGCACGAGTATCTGACTGACCGTAGAATCTAACGGTCCGTCAGAAACTGCGGGAAGGGGCCGGGCGTGGGGAACTTCTTGTCGGGCAAGGTCATCGCCGTGACGGGTGCCGGGCGCGGCATCGGCCGGGCGGTGGCGCTGGCCGCGGCTGCCGAAGGAGCGAAGGTCGTCGTCAACGACTACGGCGTCTCGATCGAGGGCGGCGAGCCGACGAGCGAGATCGCGGCGGCGGTCGTCAAGGAGATCGAGGCGACCGGAGGTTCGGCGGTCGCGGTCGCGGACGACATCGCCACGATGGCCGGCGGGCAGCGGGTGGTCGATGTCGCACTCGCGGAGTACGGGCGCATCGACGGTGTCGTGTGCGTGGCGGGCATTCTGCGCGAGCGGATGCTCTTCAACATGTCGGAGCAGGAGTGGGACCCGGTCGTCGCCACCCATCTGAAGGGCACGTTCACGGTGTTCCGGGCAGCGTCGGCGGTGATGCGCAAGCAGGGGTCCGGGACACTGATCGGCTTCACCAGCGGCAACCATCAGGGGTCGGTGGCCCAGGCCAACTATGCGGCGGCGAAGGGCGGAATCATTTCGCTCGTGCGGAGCGCGGCGCTGGGCCTGCACAAGTACGGCGTCACGGCGAACGCGGTCGCGCCGGTCGCGCGGACCCGGATGTCGGCGAACGTCCCCATGGAACTCAAGGAGATCGGCGAGCCGGAGGACGTGGCCGCACTGGTGGTCTACCTGCTTTCCGACCGGGCCCGCGAGGAGGGGATCACGGGCCAGGTCTACACGATCGCGGGCCCCAAGATCGCGGTCTGGGCGCAGCCGAGGGAACTGCGCGCCGGGTACGCGGAGGGCGGCACGTGGACGCCGGAGCGGATCGCGGACTTCCTGCCGGGGACGGTGGGGACGGACCCGATGCCGATGCTGGCGCGGCTGTCGGAGATGTCCGCGGCGGCGGCGCGCGGTGACCGGCCGAACGGGTGACGCGGGGCGCGGGCCGCGCCGAGGGCTGTTCTTCGGGTGCGGTTCGCTCCCGGGCCCGGCCCTGCCCGATGGGTGCCGCGCCCACTGCGCGCGGACCTGGCAGCACCGCCCACCCGCCCGATCGCTGCAGGTGACAGCCGCGGCGCCGGGCTGTGACCCGGCGCGGGTGCCACATCAGGGTGCCCGGGTGGGACGAACGAGCATCCCCGGACGGTGCGTTGCCCGAGTGGTGGCGCGCAGCGCCCGCCCCGGCGGACGTGCGGGCGAGCGTGAACGCGGGGGGCCCGGCACGCAGCGCCATGGCGCTGCGCGCCGGCCGGTCGTGCCTCCGGGGGCGCGGAGCGCCCGCTCGGCAGGGCGCGCACCTTGCGCAGGAGGCGTCGGGGGTACCCCGTGCCTCCGACATCAAGGGCGGTGGGTGGGAGAAGAAACCACCCCCGGACAGGAGGCGAAGGGTGGACTTCGGGCTCGAGGACGCCGACCTCGATTTTCGGCGGGATGCGCGCGCGTGGCTCGCGGCGCACCCGGTCGGCGGGCGTTCCGCCCGCGACTGGGAGCGTGAGCTCGGGCGCGGGGGATGGATCGGACTCGGGTGGGGCGACGGGACGTACGGGAACCGGACCGGCACGCTCACCCAGCAGGTCGTATGGGGCGAGGAGTACGCCCGCGCCGGCGGCCCCGCCCGGATCGGGCACATCGGCGAGAACCTACTCGCCCCCACCCTGATCGCCTACGGCAGCGCGGCACAGAAGGACCGGTATCTGCCAGCCGTCGCCCGCGGGGAGGAGATCTGGTGCCAGGGCTACAGCGAGCCAGGCGCCGGCTCCGACCTCGCCGGGGTCAGGACGGCCGCCGTCCGTGACGGGGACACCTACCGCGTCACCGGTCAGAAGATCTGGACCTCGCACGCCCGGGACGCCGACCACTGCTTCGTGCTGGTCCGCACCGACCCGGCCGCCAGGCGCCATCACGGGCTGTCGTTCCTGCTCGTGCCCATGCGCCAGCCCGGGCGGATCGAGGTCCGGCCGATCCGGCAGATGTCCGGGACCGCGGAGTTCAACGAGGTGTTCTTCGACGGCGCCGAGGCCACGGACGTCGTAGGCGGTGAGGGCAACGGGTGGCGCGTCGCGATGGGGCTGCTCGCCCTGGAGCGCGGCGTATCCACCCTGGTGCAGCAGATCGGGTTCGAGGAGGAGCTCGCACGGGTGGTGGAGCTGGCCGCCGGCAGCGGCGCGATCGCCGACCCCGTCATCAGGCAGCGTCTCGTCGACCTGTGGGCCGACCTGCGCACCATGCACTGGAACGCCCTGCGCACGCTCGGTGCCGGGGACGACCCGGGTGCCCCCAGCGTCGCCAAGCTGCTGTGGGGCCGCTGGCATCAGCGGCTCGGTGAGCTGGCGATGCAGGTGCGGGGCGCGGGGGCCACCGCCGGCCCGGGCGCCTGGGCGCCGGGGTCGTACGAACTCGACGATCTCCAGCGTCTGTTCCTCTTCTCCCGGGCCGACACCATCTACGGCGGCTCGGACGAGATCCAGCGCACGATCATCGCCGAGCGGGTGCTCGGCCTACCGAGGGAGCCCAGATGAAGGGCGTGGTGTTCGACGGGAAGCAGGCCCAGGTCGTCGGCGATCTGGAGATACGCGCCCCCGGTCCCGGCGAGGTCCTGGTCGCCGTGGCCGCCGCGGGTCTGTGTCACAGCGATCTGTCGGTGATCGATGGCACGATCCCGTTCCCCGTGCCGGTGGTCCTCGGTCACGAGGGCGCGGGTGTCGTCGAGGCGGTCGGCCCAGGAGTGGGTCATGTCGTGCCCGGCGACCATGTCGCCCTGTCCACGCTCGCCAACTGCGGCGTCTGCGCGGACTGCGACCGCGGCCGGCCCACGATGTGCCGCAAGGCGATCGGCCGGCCGGGCCGCCCGTTCTCCCGCGGCGGCCGGCCGCTGTTCCAGTTCGCCGCCAACTCCGCCTTCGCCGAGCTGACGATCGTCAAGGCGGTCCAGGCGGTGAGGATACCCGCGGACATCCCGCTCACCTCCGCCGCGCTGATCGGCTGCGGCGTGCTCACGGGAGTCGGAGCCGTACTGAACCGCGCCAGGGTCGACCGCGGGGAGAGCGTCGTCGTCATCGGGACCGGCGGCATCGGGCTCAACGTCCTGCAGGGCGCACGGATCGCCGGCGCGTCCGTGATCGTCGCCGTCGACGCGAATCCGGCGAAGGAGGCCGTGGCCCGTCAGTTCGGCGCCACCGCGTTCCTGACCTCCACGGAGGGCGTACGCGAGATTCTGCCGACCGGCGCCGACCATGTCTTCGAGTGTGTCGGCAACACCGCCCTCGTCCGGCAGGCGATCGAGCTCCTGGACCGCGGCGGCCAGGCGATCCTGCTCGGCATGCCCGCGCCGACGGCCGAGGCGACGTTCCTGCCCGCGGCGCTGTTCCTGGACAAGTCGGTCCTGGGCTGCCGCTACGGCTCCTCCCGCCCGCAGCGCGACATCGCGCTGTACGCCGAGCTGTACCGGCAGGGGCGGCTCCTGCTCGACGAACTGGTCACCGAGACCTATCCGATCGAGGACTTCGCGAAGGCTGCGGACGACGCGCACCACGGGCGGGTGGCCCGCGGCGTGCTGACGATGTGACGGTCAGGCGCCGCGCGCGGTGGTCCCGTTCCTGCCGCTGCTGTTCCTGCCGTTCCTGCCGTCCGCGGTGGCGCGGAAGGTGCGCCGGTAGACGGTGGGCGGGACGCCGAGCGCCGTCTGCAGATGCTGGCGCATCGACTGCGCGGTGCCGAACCCCGCGTCCCGTGCCACCTGGTCGACCGACAGGTCCGTCGACTCCAGCAGATGCCGCGCCCGTTCGACACGCTGCTGGGTGAGCCACTGCCCCGGGCTGATGCCGACCTCCTCGCGGAAGCGCCGGGTGAAGGTCCTCACGCTCATGGACTCCTGGTCGGCCATGTCCCGCAGCTGGATCGGGCCATGGAGGCGGCGCAGCGCCCAGGCCCGCGCGGTGGTGGTGGTCGCGACCTGCGGTTCGGGAAGGGGCCGGTGGATGTACTGGGCCTGTCCGCCGTCGCGGTGCGGTGGTACGACGGAGCGCCGGGCGACGTCGTTGGCGATCGCGGCGCCGTGATCGCGGCGCACCATGTGCACGCACAGGTCGATACCGGCCGCCACGCCTGCCGACGTCAGCACGTCGCCGTCGTCGATGTAGAGCACGTCGGGGTCGACCTTGACGGTGGGGAAGAGCCGCTGGAAGCGGTCCGCCCAGTGCCAGTGGGTGGTGGCGGGCCTGCCGTCCAGATAACCGGCCGCCGCCAGCATGAAGCTGCCGGTGCAGATGGAGGCCATGCGCGTGCCCGGGCGGACGTGGCGGAAGAGCTCGGCCAGATCGTCGGGCAGCCGGCCCTCGCGGTAGAGGACATCCGGTTCGTAGGCGGCCGGGACGATGACCGTGTCCGCGTCTTCGAGCGCCTCCGGGCCGTGTTCGACGTACAGCGAGAAGTCAGCCTCGGCGCGGACGAGACCGGGGGCGGTGGCGCAGGTGACGACCTCGTAGAGCGGCTCGCCGTCGGCGGAGAAGGCGCGGCCGAAGATGCGGTGCGGGATGCCGAGCTCGAACGGGATGACCTGCGGCATGGCGATGACGACGACGCGGTGGCGCTTCGGCGCGCCGCGCGGCTCGTCGTGCTTCGGGTTCTGCGGGACGGTCATGGCCCGATCCTATCGAATGCTGTCCCTCGGGCCACTCGTTGCGAAGCGAACAGCCTCGGATGCTGGGTGACGTGACCCAGACAACCGATCTCTCCGCCCGGTCCGGCAGTCCCGAGCCGCTGCGCCGCCCTCCCCGTGTCCACCGCGCATGGTTCGTCGCGGCCGTCACGTTTGTGACGATCACCGGCGCCGCCGCCTTCGCCTCCCTGCCGGGTCTGCTGATCGAGCCGCTTCACGAGCGGTTCGACTGGTCGCGGGGCACGATCGGCTTCGCCGTCTCGGTGAACCTCGCGCTGTACGGGCTGACCGCGCCGTTCGCCGCGGCGCTGATGGACCGGTTCGGCATCCGCCGGGTCGTCGCGGTCGCGCTGACCGTGATCGCCGTCGGCTCCGGGCTGACCGTCTTCATGACGGCCTCGTGGCAACTGATCCTGTACTGGGGCGTCCTCGTCGGCCTCGGCAGCGGGTCCATGGCGCTCGCGTTCGCCGCGACCGTCACCAACCGGTGGTTCGTCCGGCGCCGGGGCCTGGTCACCGGCATCCTCACAGCGGCCGGCGCCTCCGGTCAGCTGGTGTTCCTGCCACTGCTGTCCTGGCTGGTGGAGAACCACGGCTGGCGGCCCGCCGCGGTCACCGTGGCGCTCTCCGCGCTGGCCGTCGTCCCCTTCGTCTGGCTGCTGCTGCGCGACCACCCGGCGGACGTCGGCCTGGCCGCGTACGGCGCGGAGGGCTTCACGCCCAAGCCCGAGCCGGTGCCGGGCGCGGCCCGGCGCGCGGTCACGGTGCTCTTCCGGGCAGCCCGCACCGGCCCGTTCTGGTTGCTCGCCGGCACCTTCGCGATCTGCGGCGCATCGACGAACGGCCTGGTCAAGACATATTTCATCCCGGCGGCCCATGACCACCACATGCCGGTCACGGCGGCCGCATCGCTGCTCGCCGTCATCGGGGTCTTCGATGTCGTCGGCACGATCGCCTCGGGCTGGTTCACCGACCGCTTCGAGGCGCGGCGGCTGCTGGCCGTCTACTACGCCCTGCGCGGCATCTCACTCCTTTTCCTGCCCGTGCTGCTGGCTCCTTCCGTCCATCCGCCGATGCTCTTCTTCATCGTCTTCTACGGCCTGGACTGGGTGGCCACGGTCCCGCCGACGATCGCCCTGTGCCGCGAGCACTACGGCGACGACAGCGCGATCGTCTTCGGCTGGGTGCTCGCCTCCCACCAGGTGGGCGCGGCCGTCGTCGCCTTCGTGGGCGGCATGGCGCGCGATGTCTTCGGCTCGTACAACGTGGTCTGGTACGCCTCGGGGGCCCTGTGCGCGGTGGCGGCACTGATGGCCCTGGTGATCAGGCGGAAGCCGCTGCCCAGGCTGGAGGGCGCCGGAGTGTGAGTGCCCCTGGCTCAGGGCCGGCCGCTGTGGTCCGTCCTGGCGTGCCGCTTCCCGAAGCAGCCGATGACGCCGTAGGCGAGGAAGACAAGCAGCCGGTCTCCGGGCAGGGGCCTTGTCCTACGACGTGAACCGCCCGAACCGCCCCTGGTGGAACAGCAGGGGTGCGCCGTCCTGGTCCGCGTCCAGAGTCTCCACCCGGCCCACCACGATGAGGTGGTCGCCGCCGGTGTGGACGGTCTGGATCGTGCAGTCGATCCAGGCCGGTACGCCTGCCAGCAGGGGTGATCCGGTCGCGGCGGAGCGGGACCAGGTGACCCCGGCGAACTTGTCCGCGCCGCTGACCGCGAAGGCGCGGCACAGCTCGCCCTGGTGGTCGCCCAGCACGTTGACGCAGAACACCCCGGCGCGGGCGATGCGCGGCCAGGTGGCCGAGGTGCGGGCGACCATGAAGGCGACCAGGGGCGGGTCGAGGGACAGGGACGTGAAGGACTGGCATGCGAACCCGGCGGGCCCGTCCTCGTCGTACGCGGTGACCACCGTGACACCGGTCGCGAAGTGGCCGAGCACGCGACGGAACTCGCCGGCGTCGACCGGTGGCCGCTCGTCGTCGCCGACGGCCCGCAGTACGGGGCGCGGCATCGTTTCGTACGGCTCGGCGGCTGTGGGGGCCCCGGCCGACCGGAGGTAGCGGACGGCGGCGGCGGCCATCCCTGCGTGTCCCATCACACTCCCATTGAAGCTGACGGATCGTCAGATGGGAACCCTGGTGGGGTCACGGGAGTGGAGTGCTGTACGTTCTCCTCGGTTTGAACATGTTCAAACCAGGGTGGATCCCGGCGTGCGGCACAGGTCCGGCCGGGCCGTCAGGACGATGGGGGCGGAAAGAATGCAGGTACAGCGGCGGGGGCCCGGCCCGCAGGCCGATTCGCAGGACACGACCGTCCAGGCCGCAGCGGCCGCCTTCGCCTGGCAGGCGGCGGCCACGGGGCTCGCCATGATGATCCTCTCGGTCGGCGACGACAGCCATGGAGTGGGGTACGGGGGCGGCCTGGCCGCGTTCGGCCTGCTGTGCATGTGCGGGATCGGGCCGCTCGTCCTGGCCATGGCCGGGTGGGCCCACGCCGGGGCGTACACGCTGCCCGCGACCCTCGCCGCCCATGCGGCAGTACGGCGCTGGGCGGGCCCCGAGTGGGTCTGGACGGCCGGGAGCCTCGCGGCGCTCGCATCCGTGTACGCGGCCGGGGCCGCCCTCCTCTTCGACGTCTCCTACGCACCGGCCTGGCTGTGGATCGCGGCGAGCGGGGTGCTCCCGGCACTGAACGCCGCCTACTGGCGCCGTAGGAGCGCATCGTCGGCGAAACCGAAGATCTGGCGGCGCACCTCCGTCGCCGGCGCGGGTCTGGCCGGGGCCACACTCGTCCTGGGTGTCACCGCGCTGCTCACCGGCGTCATCACGGAGTACGAGCCGCCGAACCTGACGGAGCGGCAGCTCGCGGGCGTCTGGCAGGGCCGGGACGACGGCGCGGCCGTCCGCCTCCACCCGGACGGCCGGGCCGTGCTGGATTCGGTGCCGTACGAAGGCGAGAACTACCGCTTCACCGACGACGCGCTGTCGCGCTGCACAGGAACCGGCACATGGCATCGCGTGGACGCCCCGTCGGCCGGTGAGCGGGCGGTGGTCCGCATCGACGTCGGCAGCTGTGCGCTGCTGCCGGACTGGACCATCGGCGGCACGGAAGACGATCCCGAACTCTTCGCCCTGTTCGGCGACCCGGACTCAGGAGACCTGCACATCCTCGACAAGGAGCAGGCCGTCCGGCCGTCAGAAGCTCCGGCGTGAGGGACCGGGGCCGGTGGCCGGCGTCAGTTGCTCCCGGTGTGCGGTTCTACCGGCCCTCGAACTCCGGCGGTCGGCGCTGCACGAAGCTCGTCACCCCCTCGTTCGCGTCCCGCGTCGTCATGTTGAGTTCCTGGGCCGTCGCCTCCGCCGCGAAGGCCGTTGTACGGTCCACGTCCAGGGACGCGTTCACCAGCTGCTTCGTCAGCGCCAACGCCCTTGTGGGGCCGGTCGCCAGGCGCTCGGACCACTCGCGGGCCGTTTTCTCCAGGTCGGACGCGGCGACCACCCGGTTGACCAGGCCCAGGCGGGCCGCCTCGGCCGCCGGAAGGGCGTCGCCGAAGAACATCAGCTCCTTGGCCCGCTGCGGGCCCACCAGCCGGGACAGCAGATACGCTCCGCCGCCGTCCGGGACCAGACCGCGGCGGACGAACACCTCGATGAAACGGGCCCCTTCCGCCGCCAGCACCAGGTCGCAGGCGAACGCCAGATGCGCGCCGATGCCCGCCGCCGTGCCGTTGACCGCGGCGATCACCGGCTTCTCGCAGTCCAGGACGGCCGCGATCAGGCGCTGGGCACCCAGGCGGATCATCCGGGAGACGTCGCCGGCGATCCGGTCACGCGCCGATCCCGCCGATCCCGCCGAGCCTGCGGAAACCGCAGCGTCCGCCGAGCCTGCCGACGGGCCGCCGCGCAGGTCCGCTCCCGCGCAGAAGCCCTTGCCGGTCGCGGTGAGGACGACCGCCCGTACGGAGGGGTCCGAGGACGCCTCCGCCAGCAGCGCGATGATCCGCTCCCGCTGGTCCCAGGTCACCGCGTTCATGGCCTCGGGGCGGTTCAGCGTGATCCACGAGACCGCGCCCTCCATGCGGTGGAGGACCGCGGTGCTCATCGGCACACCGCCAGCGCGTCGAGCGCCACCGCGCCCTGTCCCCGCGGCAGCACCATCAGCGGGTTGATGTCCAGCTCGGAGAGCTGGTCGCCCAGCTCCAGCGCCATCCGCTGGACCCGCAGCACCACTTCCACCAGCGCGTCCACATCCACCGGCGGCCCGCCCCGCACCCCGTCCAGCAGGGCCCGGCCGCGCAGTTCCGTGAGCATCGCGCGGGCCTGGTCCTCCCCGAACGGCGGGACGCGTACAGCCGCATCCCGCAGGACCTCCACCAGCACCCCGCCGAGACCGACCGTCACCGTCGGGCCGAACAGCGCGTCCCGGGTGACCCCGACGACCATTTCCACGCCCCACTCCACCATCTGGCAGACCAGGATCCCGTCGAGCTCGACGCCCTCGTAACGGGCGATGTCGGTGAGTTCCCGGTATGCGTCGCGCACCTGGCTCGCCGAGGTCAGGCCCACCTTGACCAGGCCGAGTTCGGTCTTGTGGGCGAGCTGCGGCGCGGAGGCCTTCATGACGACGGGGTAGCCGATCAGCCCGGCCGCCCGGACCGCGGCCGCCGCGCTGGTGACCAGCTGCTCGCGCGGCACCCGGATCCCGTACGCGCGCAGCAGCT
Source organism: Streptomyces sp. NBC_00390 (assembly GCF_036057275.1). Classification (NCBI taxonomy): domain Bacteria; kingdom Bacillati; phylum Actinomycetota; class Actinomycetes; order Kitasatosporales; family Streptomycetaceae; genus Streptomyces; species Streptomyces sp. NBC_00390. The sequence goes on from NZ_CP107945.1 coordinate 4,727,510, forward strand.
GCTTCGCCGCGTGCTCGCTCAGCTGTTTGCCCGGCCGCATCAAGGCCTGCGCCTTGCGGAAGGACGGGGAGGGGGTGCGCGGGGCCTCGTCGAAGGGCGAGCGGTAGTGCGCGGTGAAGCGATGGTGCTCCAGGTGGGCGCGTACCGCCGTGATGCAGTTGGCGAACGTACGGAACGTGGCGAGCCGGGACGAGCCGAGCAGTGTCTCGCGGTACGCGGCCTCGGTGCCCAGCGGCGAGCCCCACACCACGCACACGAGCTTGTCGGTGGTCTCCGCCGCGTCCACCAGGTCCTGCGCGAGCCGGTCGCTCATCGGCGGGAAGGGGCCGGTGATCGGGCAGATCAGTACGCCGACCGACGGGTCGGCCAGGATCGCGTCGATGATCTTCCGGCCGCGCCAGTCGCCCACGGGGTGGCCGCCGTTGTCCACCGGGTTCGCGACGTTCAGGTACGGCGGTATCCACTGGTGCAGTTCGGCCTGCTTGGCATCGGACAGCTGGGGGATCCGCAGCCCGGCCGCGGTCGCCAGGTCGGAGAAGTGCGCGCCGGTCCCGCCGGAGATCGAGTAGACGGCGACCCCGTCGGCGACCGGCGGACGTGCTCGCGCCAACAGGGCGGAGGTGTCCTGGAGTTCGTCGAGCCCGTCCACCCGGATCACACCGAACTGCCGCATCGCCGCGTCCACCACGTCGTCAGCTCCGGTCAGCTTGCCGGTGTGGGAGGCGGCGGTGCGCGCGCCGGTCTCGGTGCGGCCCACCTTCACGGCGACGACCGGCACCCCGCGCCGGGCGGCCCGGTCGGCGGCGAGGAGGAAGGAGCGGCCGTCCTTGAGCCCTTCGACATAACAGGCGATGGCGCCGACGCCGGGGTGCTCGGCGAAGTACGAGATGAAGTCGGCGCTCTCCAGGTCTGCCTCGTTGCCGGTGGGCGCCCAGTGGGACAGTCGTACGCCCAGCTCCTGCATGGTGAACACGGGCCGCCCCTGGTGGCCGGACTGGGTGATCAGGGCGACCGCGGGACCTTCGAGGTCGTCCCGGAAGCGTTCGAAGGCGTTGAGGTTGGTGTTGGGGCCGAGCAGCCTGAGGCCGGAGCGTTCCACGGCGGCGGCCAGCCGGGCCTGGGCGGCAGCACCCTGCGCGCCGGTCTCGGCGTACCCCGAGGCGAACGCCACGGCGAACTTCACCTTGGCCTCGCCGAGTTCCTCGATCACCGGGAGGGGGTCGGCGACCAGCAGCACCGCCAGGTCGACGGGTTCGGGCAGCTCACGGACGGAGGGGACGCAGTGCAGTCCGAATACGGAGGTCCGGTGGGGGTGCACGGGGTGCAGCCGGGCGCCGACACGCTCCGCCCAGGCGACGAGCTGCCGGGTGATTCCGGCGGTGGGCCGCCCTTCGGCGTCGGACGCGCCGACGACGGCCACCGATCCGGGCCTGAAGAACCGGTCGAGATCGGGGACGGGCGCGTACAGCGGGCGGCCGCTGACATCGAGATCGCCGGCGGACGCCGTGACGGCGGCCGTCTCGTGGACGGCGTCCCGGGGCGTCTCCCCGCAGGCGACCACGCGCGCGCGAAGGTCGGAGGTGAGGGTGCCGTGAGTAGATCCAAGCATCGCTGGTCCCCGCTCCTGCTCGTCGTGCCGAGCTCGCTCGCTAACTGACACGCTGTCAGATTACAGAACTGACGAGACGTCAGGAACACCGATGCGAGCAGAAACAGCGGGAGCCGGGAACAATCGCCTTCCCCGTCCGCGCGCTGGGTGCCGCCATGCGCCGTGCCGCCCGTGGGGCGACGCAACACCGCGGCGTGCGCCGCAGCCGTTCAGGCGTGGTCGTGCCGGGCCGGGGACCGCCTGGTGTGCCTGCGTTCGCACGGCGACAACTCGGGCGCCGTGGAGAGCTCCCAGAGCCGCTCCACCTTGGGGGCCATCCCGTACCCGCGAACCGCTCGGCCGCCGCCGGTCGGTCGGCCGCGTCGGCGGAAGGATCTGCCGCGATACGGGACAGCAGCTCTGTGCCTGCCTCCCGGGCCGGTTCGAGCAGCCACATGAGTGCTCTCTCGCGATCCTCCTGATCCGCGTCGGGGTCGATGGCGATTTCTGTCAGCAGTTCCACGCCCCGTCGGCCGGAGAACCGCGTGATCAGATGGCCGGTGGCATCGGCATGTTCGGTGTACGCCAGGGACCGGTCCGGAGCGCGGGTGGGCGCGAAAGCGCTGGCGCCCCGAGCGGGCGGACGCCTACCGTTCCCCCGTGCCCGCACTCCAACGTCTTCGCCCCGGCCATGCCCCGGCCCTGCTCGCGTTCGAGCAGCAGAACCGGGCCTATTTCGCGGCCTCCGTACCGGACCGCGGCGACGACTACTTCGCCCACTTCGACGCACGGCACAGCGGCCTGCTTGCCGAGCAGGCCGCCGGGCTGTGCCACTTCCATGTACTGGTGGGCGGCGGCGGCGAGGTGCTGGGGCGGGTCAACCTGGTCGACGTGGCCGACGGATCCGCCGAGCTCGGCTACCGGATCGCGGCGAAGGCCGCCGGCCAGGGGCTGGCCACCGCCTCCGTCCGGCAGGTGTGCGCCCTGGCCGTCACCGAGTACGGACTGACCTTGCTGCGGGCGGCGACCACGCTCGACAACGCCCGGTCGCAGGCCGTACTGGCCCGTACGGGATTCGTGCCCACCGGCGAGGTCCGGCTGGGCGGCCTCCCGGGGATGGGTTACGCGCGGGACCTGAGCAACGGCCTTGAGGATGCCGTCCGTTGAGTGAAAGGCGCACACCCGGCCGTCAGTGCTTGCGGGCGTCCTGCCGGGCGATCCGGTGCGCGAGGGCGCGGGCCGTCCTGCGGGCGTCGATCGCGATCTCACGCAGCATGCCGCTGACGGGGTTGGTGTACCCGGTGAAGTACAGCCCCGGCGCCTCGGCGGGGGTGCGGCCGCCGCGTGTCACCGGCCGGCCGCGGGCGTCGAGCACGCCGAGATGGCCGACCAGCCCCTCGAGCCCGCTCCGGTAGCCGGTCGCTGCGATCACCGCGTCCGGTGCGATACGGGTGCCGTCCGTGAGCACCACCTTGTCGTCGTCCAACGACCAGAGTGCGGCGACCGGTTCGACCTTTCCGCAGCGCACGGCGTCGATCAGGCCGGCGTCCTGGACCGGGATCGCACCGTCCTTCGCCCGGGAGTACAGGCCCGTGTCGGGGCGCGGCAGTCCGTGCGCCGTGAGGTCGGGCACGGTCACCTTCGCCAGCAGTGCGCACGCCCTGTCCACGAGCCGTACCGGCAGCCTGCGCACCAGGATGCCGGAGCGCTGGGCGGGCCAGCCGACGGTGGAACGGCGCACGATGTGCGGGAGGGTGCGTACGGCGAGACGTACCCGGGCTGCGCCGCCCTCGGCCAGGTCGACGGCTATCTCGGCGCCGGTGTTGCCGGCGCCGACGACGAGTACGTCCTTGCCCGCGTACGGGGCGGCGTTGCGGTACTCGCTCGCGTGCAGCAACTCCCGTGTGTACGCCGCGCGGCCCGGCCAGTCGGGCAGTTCCGGGGTGTGGTTGTGGCCGGTGGCCACCACGACGGCCCGCCCGGTCAGCTGCCGTCCGCCCGTGGCGTGCAGCAGCCAGTCGTCGCCCACGGGTTCGATCCGGGAGACCTCGACCCCGGTGATGATCTCCAGCTCGTGGACATCGGCGTACTTCTCCAGGTAGCGGACCATGTCGTCCCGTGAGACCCAGCGGCCGAACGATCGGGGTATCGGCAGGCCCGGCAGCCCGGAGAGCCGGCGGGTGGTGTGCAGGCGCAGCCGGTCGTAGTGGCGCCGCCAGGAGGCGGCGACGGACGGGGACTTCTCGAGCACCACGGCGCGTATACCGCGCTCGCGCAGCGCGGCGGCAGCGGCGAGCCCGCCCGGGCCGCCACCGATGACATAGACGGGCCGGTCGTTCGTCCGGTCGATGCCCGTGTATCTGCCACTGTCCTTTTCGTCTGCCATGCGCGTGAGCGTAATGACCGCTCGCCTTGATGGGTCTCAGTCAAGACGGGGTTCGGTTGCGAATCGATCACGGCCGCGGAGCTCTTGTGTGCACCCCGTAGCCCTCTTGCGCGCACCGGCCTCATCCGCTGAACTGACGTACCGTCAGGAACGCGAGCGGGGAAGTGGGAGGTCCGATGCAGACCGTCTGGCTCACCGGCGCCGAATGGGTCGCCGTCCTGCGAATCGGCCTCGGTCTGTGGTGGCTGGAGAGCTGGCGGCACAAGGACAAGAAGGGCTGGTTCGAGCAGGGGACCGGTATCGCCTGGGCCGCCGACGTCGCCGGCAAGCACAAGTGGCCGCAGGTGCGGACGGGTTTCGAGAAGGTGGTGGCGCCCCGGCCCAGGCTGATGGCGTACGTCGTCGTCTATGCCGAACTCGCCCTGGGGCTCGGGCTGATCGCCGGCTTCCTCACCCCCGTCGCCCTCGTCTGCGGCCTGCTGCTCAATCTGCTCTATCTGGTTCTGATGATCCACGACTGGGCGGAGCAGGGGCAGAACGCCATGATGGCCCTCATATCGCTCGTCGCCCTGTTCACCATGGCCTGGCAGACCTGGTCCCTCGACAGCGCGATCGGACTCTTCCTTTGACCGCGATCCCGGACATCGACGACTTCACCCGCCCCTTCTGGGACGCCGCGGCCGGCGGCGAGCTGCTGATCCGTCGCTGCGGGGCCTGCGCACTGGCCCACCACTACCCGCGGGAGTTCTGCCCGCACTGCTGGAGCGACGACGTCGACTGGGAGCGGGCGAGCGGCCGCGCCACGCTCTACACCTGGTCCGTCGTGCACCGCAACGACCTGCCGCCGTTCGGCGACCGCGTCCCGTACACGGCCGCCGTCGTGGACCTCGCCGAGGGGCCGCGGATGATGACCGGGATCGTCGCGTGCGAGGAGAAGGATCTGCGCATCGGGATGGAGCTGATGGTGTGCTTCCGCAGGGAGGGGGACGCGCCGGCCGTCCCGGTCTTCCGTCCGGCTGCCCGGCGCGCGGCGCACGTCACGGCCACAGAAGCTCCCTGACCCAGGAATCCGCGTCGCGGCGGTAGCGCAGCCGTACGTGCTGCCGCCTCGCCTCGCCCTGGAAGAACTCGACCTCCCGGGGCCGGAGCACGTACAGCGTCCAGGTCGGCACCGGCGCCGCCGGCTCGGCCTGGGCCCGCTCCCATGCCGCGTGCGAGACCTGCGCCAGCTCGTCGAGCGAGCCGAGTACGTCGGACTGCCGCCCGGTCAGCGCGGCGGCCAGCGCTCCGGTCGAGCGGGCGTGCAGATCGGCCTGGCTCTCGGTGGACGAGGCGGTGACCACCGGGCCCCGCAGCCGGATCTGGCGGCCCTGCGCGGCCCAGTAGAAACCGAGCGCCGCCTCGGGAAGGGCGGTGAGCTGGCGGCCCTTGGTACTGGTGGAGTGCGACGCGAAGTGCCAGCCGTGCTCGTCCGCGTCGTGAAGCATCAGCGTCCGGATGTCGGGGCGCCCCTGGTCGTCCACGGTGGCCAGGGTCATGGTGTGCGGCTCGGTCTGCCCGGCCGCCACGGCCTCGGCGAACCACCGGTGGAACAGCGGCAGCGGAGCGCCGGGTGCGGTGGCCGGGTCGAAGGCGGGCAGGGAGATGTCCCACACCCGCTGGGTGCGCAGGAGCGCGCGGAAGGACTCCTGGGACTCGCTCGCGTCGTCGTGATGCGTGGGGTTCATACGGGCATTCAACATCCCGTGACTGCACCACTACGCTTGCAGTGGTACAGCGGGGCAGTGAGCGGTGAGGAGCAGGGCATGAGGCGGAACCTGGCGCGGCGTGCGGCGCTCGTGGACGCCGCGATCGAACTCCTCGCCCGGGACGGCGCGCGCGGTCTGACCTTCAGGGCCGTCGACGCCGAGGCCGGGGTCCCCAAGGGCACCGCATCCAACTACTTCGCCAACCGCGACGACCTGCTCAACCAGGCGGGCGCACGTATCTACGAACGCCTGCGTCCGGACGAGGCCACGATGGAGGCCATGCGCACCGGCCCGGCCACCCGCGCCAGGACCGCGCAGCTCGTACGGGAGATGGTGGAGCGGGTCTCGGCGTTCGGCACCGGCTACCTCGCGCTGCTCGAACTGCGCCTGGAGGCCACCCGCCGGCCCGCACTGCGCGCCCTGCTCACCGCGCGCGTCAGCGAGGACGTCGAGAACAGTGTGAGCGGCCATCTCGCGGCCGGACTGCCCGGTGACGCCGACGCGGTCAGGATGATCTACCTGGCGGCGAACTGGCTGGTCGTGGAGCGCCTCACGCTGCCCGGCGTGTTCTCCGAGCAGCAGGCGGGCGACCTCGTCGCGGAACTGGTCGAGCGGCTGCTCCCCGGCCCTCCCGCGCCGTCGGATCCAGGGTCCCTCTGACCACGGACGACTTTCCGGCCGCGGTGCACGGGGCGCCGACGCGCGCAGGGCCGGTTCCCGGCGGAGGGACCACGCCAATGGCCTCCTGTCACGCCCGGCCGGATCACCCACCGGGCGCTTCGGACCCCGGTCGGCGAGGCTGACCGTGGAGGTGGGTCGTGAAGCAGATGACAGCGGACGTGTGCGTCGTGGGCGCCGGATTCGCCGGACTGGCCGCCGCGAGGCAACTGGCCGCGGCCGGACGCGACGTCGTGGTGCTCGAGGCCAGGGACCGGGTGGGCGGCCGGGTCTGGAACCGGGAGCTGCCGGGCGGCACTGTGGTCTCCGCGGGCGGCACATGGCTGGGGAAGGGCCAGGAAAGGATGTTCCAGCTCTGCCGGGAGCTGGGGCTCGAGGTGTATCCGCAGTACGACGAGGGAGATCATCTCGTGCGCCTCGACGGACTCGATCGCCGCTACCGGGGCGGCATCCCCAAGGCAGGACCCATGGCACTCGCCTCACTCGGGCTGGCGTTCCTGCGTCTGAACCTGATGGCCCGGCGGCTTCCGGCGAACGCCCCCTGGAAGGCCCGGCGAGCACGGGCGTGGGACGCCCGGACGCTCGGGCAGTGGCTCTCCCACCCGCTCAACGTGCCCTCGGCCACGGCACACACGCTCATCAGGTCGACGATGAATCTGCTGTTCTGCGCCGACCCGGCGGAAGTCTCGCTGCTGGGCGCCCTCGTTCTGGCGCGCGGCGGGGGTGGTTTCGGCTACTACACCGACGTCCGGAAGACGGAATCCCATCTCGTGGACGGCGGGGCGCCCGAGCTGGCCCGGCGAATGGCCGAGCGCCTCGGACCGGCGGTGCACCTGTCCAGCCCGGTCCGGCGGATCGTGCAGAACACCACCGACGTGCAGGTCGTCTCCGACGCGCTCAGCGTACGAGCACGGCGGGTGATCGTGGCCACTCCACCTGTGCTGGCGGGCCGGATCTCCTTCGAACCGCCGCTGCCCGCGGCACACAGCCACCTGAGGCAACGGCTGGTGCCCGGGACGATCATCCGGGTGCACACCGAATACCCCGAGCCGTTCTGGAGACAGCAGCAGTTGTCGGGGCAGTCGCTCGCGCCCGAGTCGCTGGTGCCGATCACCATCGACCAGACTCCGCGCTCGGGCACGCCGGGGGTGCTGAGCAGCTACGCGTTCGGTGCCGGGGCCGTGCGGCTGGGGCGCCTGGAGCCCAAGCAGCGCCGGGATGTCTGGCTGGACGCGCTCGCTGAGCGTTTCGGCCCAGCGGCGCGCCGTCCCACCGCGTATCTGGAGACCGACTGGTCGGCCCAGCCGTGGTCGCTGGGCGGGATGGTCGCCCATTTCCCGCCGGGCGCGCTGACGAATTACGGCAGCGCGCTGCGGGAGCCCGTGGGCCGGGTCCACTGGGCGAGTACGGAGTCGGCGACGCTGATGCACGGACTGATGGAGGGTGCGGTGCGCTCCGGCGAGCGGGCCGCCGGCGAGGTCCTGGCCGCCGCGGACCTGTGAGGTCCTCCGGAGGCTGCCGGGCTTGCCCGACCCGGAGGAACGGGCTCTAGCCCCGCCCCAGGACAACCGTGCCGGAGGAGCAGAACCAGCCCCCGGTCCCGGACGCGACCGCCAGTTCCGGGAGCCGCCCCCCGGCCCCCCGGACCTGGCGGTCGCCTGCCTCGCCCCTCAGCTGACGCACCGCCTCGACCAGCAGGAACAGCCCCCGCATACCCGGATGGCAGGCCGACAGTCCGCCGCCGTCCGTGTTCACGGGGAGCCCGCCGTCCCGCAGCAGCCGCCCCTTCTCCACAAAGGCCCCGCCCTCGCCCTTCCCGCAGAACCCCAGGTCCTCCAGGGTCACCAGGGTCATGTAGGTGAAGGCGTCGTAGATCTCGGCGATGTCGATCTCGTCCGGACGTACCCCTGCCCGCTCGAACGCCAGCCGCCCGCTGACCGCCGCCGGGGTCACCGTGAAGTCCTCCCACTCCGACATGGTGGTGTGGGAGACGTACTCACCGGTGCCGAGGATCCACACCGGGGTCCTCGCAGTGTCCGGCACGTACTCCTCGGCCGCGATCAGCACCGCGCAGCCGCCGTCGCTGCGGATGCAGCAGTGCAGCTTGGTGAACGGGTCCGCGATCACCGGACCGGCCAGTACGTCGTCGACGGTGATCGGGTCGCGGAACATCGCCTCCGGGTTGGCGGCGGCGTTCGCCCGCGCCTGGACCGCCACCTCGGCGAGCTGTTCCAGCGTCGTGCCGTACTGGTGCATGTGGCGGCGGGCGGCCATCGCGTACTTGGCGATCAGCGTGTGTCCGTACGGCACCTCGAACTGCAGCGGGCCGCGGCTGCCGAAGGAGAGGTCCGAGGTGCGGCGCCGCGCCTTGATGTCGGCGCGAGCGGTCGATCCGTACACCAGGAGAACGGCGTTCGCGTGCCCGGCAGCGATCGCGTCGGCGGCATGGGCGGCCATGACCTCCCAGGTGGCGCCGCCGACGGCGGTGGAGTCCAGCCACCGGGGCCGCAGGCCGAGATACTCGGCGACCTCGATCGGTGCGAGCGTGCCGAGGCCGGCCGATCCGAAGCCGTCGACCAGCGAGCGGTCGAGTCCGGAGTCGGCGAGCGCGCGGCGGGCGGCCTGGGCATGCAGGGCGTGGGGAGTGGGGCCGTCGACGCGACCGCAGTCCGAGAGGGATGCTCCGACGACGGCGACCTTGCGCGGAGTGGAAGCCATGTATCTGACGGTACATCAGATAGCGTGTGCGGCATGACCCGAAGCACATCCGAAGACGTCGACGGCTATCTCGCCGAGGTGGCGGACCCCGACCGGCTCACCGCGCTGGTCCGTATCCGGGAGCTGTGCCGTACGGAACTGGCCGAGTACGAAGAGGTGATGGCGTACGGCATGCCCGCGTACCGGCGTGTGGGCGGCGAACCGGAGATCGCCTTCGCGAGCCAGAAGCAGTATCTGTCCTTCTACTTGATGCGTCCCGGCGTCCGGGACGCCTTCGAGGAGCGGCTCGCGGGCCAGGACATGGGCAAGGGCTGCCTGCGCTTCCGCCGTATGGAGCGGATCGACTTCGATCTTGTGCGGGACCTGCTGCGGGCGACGGCGGCGGCGCCGGGCGAGGTCTGCTGATCCCGCCCCTGGGCATCCGCGGTGGCGAGGCTTAATATGACGCTCCGTCAGATCCGGCTCGCCGGAGAGGAGCCCGCCCGATGGATGCCGCCTTCACGGCCGAGCAGGACGAGATCCGCCGCACCCTGCGCGAGGTGCTCGCCAAACGGTGCGGCCCGGCCGACCTCAGGACCGCGGTCGGGTCGGACGCCGGGTACGACACCGCGCTGTGGGCCCAACTGGCCGGCCGGCTCGGCCTGCCCGGCCTCGCCCTGCCGCAGGAGTACGGGGGAGTGGGCTGCACCCTCACGGAACTCGCCCTCGCCTGCGAGGAGACCGGACGGGCGCTGCTGCCGTCCCCGCTGCTGGCCACGGCCGGCCTGGTGGCACCGCTGATCATGGCACTCGGCACCCCCGGGCAGCGCGCCGAACTGCTGCCGCGTGTCGCGGACGCCTCGCTGACCTGCGCACTTGCCGTGCCGGGGGACAGCCTCGGGCAGGCCCTCGGGCTGACCGGCGACCCGGGGGCGGGAGCCTGGGCCGGGGGCGGGCGGGCAGGCGGTGTCCAGGCGCGGCAGGAGCGCGGGGGCGGCTGGCTGCTGTACGGGGAGGCCGGCCAGGTCCTCGACGGCCACAGCGCCGGGCTGCTGCTGGTCGCGGCGCACACCGGAGGTTTCGCGCGCAGCCGTACGCTGCTGTTCCTGGTCCGGGGGCAGACCGCCGGGCTGTCGCGGACCCGGCTGACCACGCTGGACGAGACACGGCCGCAGGGGTGCATCGAACTGCGGGATGCCGCCGCCGAGTTGCTGGGCGAAGCGGACGAGGGTGACGCGGTGGCGGACGCGCTGGCGGCCGCCGGGACGGCTGCGGCCGTGCTGCTGGCCGCCGAGTCCGCGGGCGCGGCCGGAAGCGCGCTGGACCGCACGGTCGAGTACGTCCGGACCCGGGAGCAGTTCGGCCGGGCGATCGGCTCCTTCCAGGCGCTCAAGCACCGGCTGGCGGACCTGTACGTACTTGTGCAGGCGGCCCGCTCGGCGGCGTACCACGCGGCCCGGGACAAGGCCGCCGGCCCGCTCGCCCTGGCGGCCGGCCTGGAGACCCTGCGCACGGTGGCCGGGGAGGCCATTCAGCTGCACGGCGGCATCGGCTTCACCTGGGAGCACGAGGCGCACCTGTACTTCAAGCGGGCCGCCGCGGACGAGCTGCTGTTCGGCCCGGTCCACCGCCTGCGCGACCGGGCGGCGGAGCGAGCCGGGCTCTTCGCACGCGAGGGGGTGGCGTGATGGCGCCCGGTCGCCGCCTGGTCCAGAAGGTCTCCTCGACCCGTGTCTTCGCGCGCGTGGCCCCGCATTTCATCCCGGCCATGGACCGCGCGGTGCACCGTCTGACCCGCGGAAAGGTCCTGCTCAGCGCCCGGATGCTGCCCGGCGTCGTGCTCACGGCCCGCGGTGCGAGGACGGGTCTGCCGCGGACCACACCGCTGGCGTGCATGCCGGAGGAGCCGGGCACATGGCTGCTGATCGGCTCCAACTTCGGCCGCCCCGGTCACCCGTCCTGGACGGCGAACCTGCTGGCCCATCCGGCCGCCGAGATCAGCTGGAAGGGCAGCACGATCCAGGTCCACGCCCGGCTGCTGACGGGCGAGGAACGCAGGGCGGCATGGGAGGCGGCGCTCAGGTTCTGGCCCCCGTACGCGACGTACCAGTCCCGGATCGCCCGCGAGATCCGGCTGTTCCGGCTGACGAGACGGTGACGCGACCGCCGGGCCTGCGGGTGGTGGCGCACCTGTGCCGGGCCGTTCTCCCGGGCCGGCGCCCGCACGGGCCTTCGGCCCGTGTCCGCTCGGAGCTGCCCGCGCCCCGGAGGGGGTGCCACCGCGGGGAATGTGCGCAAACGCGCCGACGGCGGTCACCGGATGGTGAACCGCCGTCGGTGTGACAGGACTTGGCGTACCGCGTCGCGGCCTCGTTACTTCGTCGGCTTCTTGCCCGTGATGCCCAGATGCACCAACAGCGACAGATTCGGCTTGAGTTCGGCCTGCTTCACACCCCAGGTCGTGAAGCCCTTCTGGTGCGACGCGACCGCCGCCAGCATCGCCACCAGTGCGCCGGCGATCGCCGGGGGGCTGACGTCCTTGTCGACCTTGCCCTTGGACTGGAGATCTTTCACCGCCTCCGTAAGGGAGTTGGTGACCGAATTCAGGATCTTCATGCGGATCTTGTAGAACCGCTTGTCGCCCTCCGCCGCGCCGAGATCCACCACCCGCAGGATCGCGTCGTGACGCCGCCAGAAGTCCAGGAAGCCCTCGACCAGATCCTCGGACGTCTGCGCGCCCGCCTTGCCGACCCAGGAGCGTCCGGCGACCAGTTCGGTCAACCCTGCACCCTCCTTGGCCATTTCCTCCGCGATCTCGAGTACGGCACCCTCGACATCGGGGAAGTACTGGTAGAACGTCGCGGGCGAAGTGCCCGCTTTCCGGGCCACGTCGATGACCTTGACGTCCCGGTACGGCGAGGAGCTGAGCATCTCGCTGAGGCAGTCGAGCAGCTTCTGCCGCGTCGCCTGGCCGCGTCGTCCGGCCACCCGGCCGTCGACGGTACGTACTTGTCCTGTCATGCCGTCAGCTTACCGAGGGGTGATCGGCGCGCGATTCGGCCGACTGCAAATGGGGTGCAGCTGGCAGAAGGCAATGGTGTTATCAACAGCCTGTGGATAACTTCCGTGGACAACTCAACGAAATCCGCTCCGGGGGAGCTGCCCGATCACGCCCATATGGTCAAATGTTCAACTTGATTCCGTGCGCCACGCGTGAAGCACCGTTAACTTGAGTGTGACGGGTGCCACACGGAAGGAATCACGTCCATGGCCGCATTCACAGAAGGCGCGCCGTGTTGGGTGGACGCGTCTCTCCCCGATGTCGAGGCGGGCAAGCGCTTCTACGGCGATCTCTTCGGGTGGACCTTCGTCGGGCGGGGTGGCGAAGAGCTTCCCGGTGGCGGGACCCGCAGCCGGTATGCCGACGCCTACAGCGGCGACAAGCTGGTCGCCGCCCTCGTGCCCAAGCGGGACGGGCGGATGCCCACCGTCTGGAGCGTCTACTTCGCCACCCCGGACGCCGTCGCCCTCAGTCGCCGGATCCGGGAGGCGGGCGGCCAGATGATCATGGACCCGCTGCCGGTGGGCAAGGCGGGGGTCGTGGCGGTCGCCGCGGATCCGGGCGGCGCGGTCTTCGGACTCTGGCAGGCCGGGGACCAGCCCGGTTTCGAGAAGATGGGCGTGCCCGGCACGTTCTGCTGGACCGAGGTGTACACCCGGGACAAGGACACCGCCGACGACTTCTACGAGTCGGTCTTCGGCTTCCAGGGCACCGACCTGCCCGGCGCGCCCGTCGACTTCCGGATGTGGTCGCCCGCCGGTACCGAGCCGGGCGAGCGTACGGCCGTCGGCGGGCGCACCCTGCTCACCGACGCCTTCCCGGCCGAGATGCCCGGCCACTTCCTCGTCTACTTCTGCGTCGAGGACTGCGACTGGACGGCCGAAACGGTCGTCCGGCTCGGCGGCCGCGTCCAGGCTCCGCCCTTCGACATTCCGTACGGGCGGATCGCGGTGCTCACCGACAACCAGGGCGCCGCCTTCGCGGTCCTCTCGGAGCCCAGTGCGCCCGGACAGCCCGCCGATCAGCGCGCCGACCGGCCTGCCGAACAGGCCACCGGCCGGGCCGCCGATCAGCCCCCCGACCAGGAGCGGGGCGGGGAGCAGAAGCAGGAAGAGCGCGAGGCGAAGGGCGAGGCGGAGGGACGTCGGAAGCCCCGCGAGGACGATGACGCCGACGAGGGCGGCGACGCCGAGGACACCCCGCGTACGCAGGAATCCTGAACGCGGTAGGCCCGCCGGACGTATACGACACTGCGTACCCCCTGCCCCTTCGGCCTGCCATGCCCGAAACGGGGTGAGACACCCCGATCCGCCCCCGGGTTCGCAACCGTCGCCCGGGAAAGGAAGAATCAGGGTGCGCACCGCTGTGGGCTTCGGTGGTGGGACGCTTCACGGGGCTGTAAATGACGGACCCGATTCGACCTGGGGCCCGTACGGGGAGGTGGCAGGCAGGTATGGAGCAGCTGACGCAGCACGACCCGAGACGGATCGGTCCGTTCGAGGTGCTGGGCCGGCTTGGTGCCGGTGGCATGGGACTGGTCTATCTCGCCCGGTCGGCATCAGGCCGGCGAGTGGCGATCAAGACCGTGCGTACCGAGCTCGCCGAGGACCAGCTGTTCCGGGTCCGTTTCACACGCGAGGTGGAGGCAGCTCGCGCCGTCAGCGGCTTCTACACCGCGGCCGTGGTGGACGCCGACCCACGGGCGGCCGTCCCGTGGCTGGCCACCGCGTACGTTCCCGCCCCCTCGCTCGAGGAGATCGTGAACGAGTGCGGGCCGCTGCCCGCGCAGGCGGTGCGCTGGCTCGCGGCGGGCATCGCGGAGGCGCTGCAGTCCATCCACGGCGCGGGCCTGGTCCACCGCGATCTCAAGCCGTCCAATGTGCTGGTGGTCGAGGACGGGCCGCGCGTCATCGACTTCGGTATCGCGTCCGGCGTCTCCAACACCCGGCTGACCATGACCAACGTCGCGGTCGGCACGCCCGCGTACATGTCGCCCGAGCAGGCGCGCGACTCGCGCAGCGTGACCGGGGCGAGCGATGTGTTCTCGCTCGGCTCCACCCTGGTCTTCGCGGCCACCGGTCATGCGCCCTTCCACGGCGCGAACCCGGTCGAGACCGTCTTCATGCTGCTGCGCGAGGGTCCCGACCTGGCGGGCCTGCCGGACGAGCTGCGGCCGCTGATCGACTCGTGCATGCAGATGGAGGCCGGACGGCGGCCCACGCCCGAGGATCTGCAGGCCCAGCTCGCCCCGCATCTGTTCTCCTCCGGCGGTGACGACGACAGCGGTACGGCCTCGGCCTGGCTGCCCTTGAGCGCCACCACGATGATCGAGGCCCGCCGCGGCGGCGTCCGCCCCCAGGCTGCTCTGCCGGCCGCGCCACGCCCCGCCGACCCGGTCCCCGCCACTCCGCCGCGGCCCCCTCGGCCGCCCGCGCCCGTCCCCGACCACGAAGCGGACTGGCGCAGCGGCGGCGACCCGCGCAGCGGCCGGTCGGCGCAGGTACCCGCGCACGCCGCGGCCGCTCCCGTACGGCTGCCTGGCTCGAACGTGCCGATCGGCCCCGGTCCGCGTGCCGCGGACGCCTCCCGCCTCGCCCAGGCCGAGGCGGGACCGGCGACCGGCTGGATCCGCCCGCCTGCCGGGCTGAACGGCTCCGAAGCCGCGGGCGGCGCCGTACCGTCCACGGTGCCCGCTCCCGCGCCGGCTCCGGACACCGCCCCCTCGCACTGGCGCCCGTGGCGTTTCCGTATGTCGAACGACGTCTGGGGCACCCCCGTCGTCGACGGCGATCTGCTCTATGTCACCTCCTTCGAGGTGCACGCCCTGGACGTGGCCAGCGGCCGGCGCCAGTTCAAGACGCGCGACGTCGCCTGGGCGATGGCCGTGGCCGCGGGCCGTATCCACGCCTCCGACGGGCCCTCGCTGTACGCGCTGGACGCGGCGACCGGCAGCGAGCGGTGGCGCCTGCAGACCGATGCCTGGGTGTACTCCCTCAGGGTCGACCGCGGCACCGTCCTCACCGGCACCCGCGGCGGCGGCGTCCAGGCCTGGGAGGCCTCCAACGGCGAGAAGCTGTGGGAACTGACCGGGGCCCAGAGCGACTTCGAGACCGCGGAGGCGGGTCCCGAGATCTTCGGCGACACGGTGTACGTGTGGAAGGACGCCCGGCTCCGCGCGCTGGAGGCGCGCACCGGCGACGAGCGCTGGTCGTACCCGGTCGGCGACGCCGCGTCCTGCGGCAACGTCCCGGTCCGGGTGCACCCCGCGTCCGACGGCTATGTGTATGTCGCGGCCGGCACCCGTGTCCTGGCTGTCGACAACGCCTCCGGCCTGGTGCGCTGGCACTTCGAGGCCCCGGCGGTGTTCCTGTCCCCGCCCACCTTCGCGCCCGGCCCCGCGGTGACGGGCGGCGGCGTGTATCTCGCCGACTACCTCGGCACGGTGTACGCGCTGGACGCCACGACCGGCAAGGACCGCTGGCGGATCGCCACCGAGGCGCGCCAGTCCATCGAGCCGGTCCTGGTCGCCGGCGGCAACGTCCATGTGGGCAGCGGCAACGCGCTCTACACGCTGGACGCGGTCACCGGCACGCCGCTGTGGCGGTTCCCGGCCGGCGGAGAGGTCATCGGCGCCCCGGTCGTGGCCGACGGGCGGGTGCACTTCGGCTCTGCCGACCATGTGCTCTACACGCTCGACGCGAGCGGCGGCCAGCTGCGCTGGAAGCTCGCGACGGGCGGCGAGATCACCGGCTCCCCGGTGGCGCAGAACGGTGTCGTCTACGCGTGCAGCAAGGACCGCTGCGTGTACGCGCTGGACGCGGTCAAGGGCACGGCCACCGGCCGCGGGGGGCGATGAGCCCCGCGACCGGGAACGGGCGCGGGGCGTCGCACGGGGCGGACCGTCCGTTGGCGGCGCGCCCCCGTCCGGCGTAGCGTCGTGATCGAGAGCGGCTGGAAGAGGGAGGCCGGCGATGATCCGCAACGTCATCGGCTCACTCCTCGCTCTCGCCGGAGCGACGGCCGCCGTATGGAGCCCCTTCCGTGACTGGTACGACGGCCGTCCCGGGCGCGACTACCGCATCCAGGACCTGTTCAGCGGCATCACCGGCGCAGGGGCCGAGCTCACCACCTCGATCCTGCTGCCTTTCGTCTTCGCCGCACTGGTGACCCTGGTCGGTGTCGCACTGCGCTCGCGGCTGCTGGTGGCGTTCTCCGGACTGATCGTGCTCGGCTTCACCGTCCTGTGGACGGTCCGCCAGGGTCAGGCTGCGGGCAGCCTCACCGTCGGCGGTGACGCGGCGGCTCTCGGCACCGGGGTCGCCACCGCGTTCGGCGGTGGGGTGCTGCTGTTGATCGGGGCCGCGGTGATGAGCGGGCGGGGCCGCAGGCACGGGCGCGTGGAGTCGTACGACGAGGAACCGCCGGCGTACCCCTATGTGCCGCCGGACGAGCAGGAGCCGTACGGCGGGACCCCACGGCCCGGACCTGCCGAGCCGTACGACCGGCCGGCGCCCTACGGACAGCCCCCGCCGTACGGGCAGCCGCCGCCCTTCGACCCGTACGGGCCCGAGGGGCCGCCGACGCTGCCCATTCCGGACAGGCCCGACGAGCGCTGAACGACCGCTGCTAGGGTGACGTGAGCTCGTCAAGGAGCCCATCCACCCACACTTTCAACGGGGGTTGAAACGTGAAGATTCGTCATGTCCGCGCTGTTGCCGTCTTCGGAATCGTTCTCGTCGCGCTGACCGGGGCCCGCGGCTCGGGCGGCGGCAGCTGCGGCGGCAGCTCCAGCAGCTCCAGCGGCGGCAGCAGCACCGGTGGCAGCAACCACGACAACGACAACAGCACGACCACCGGTGGGGGGTCGGTCTCCGGCGGTGGCTCCAGCGCCAACCAGGCCATGCGTGACATCAGCATCGCCAAGTGCGGGCTGGACGCGGCGGGCAAGAACCTCACCGCGCGCCTCACCATCAGGAACAGCGACTCCCTGGACTACAACTACAACGCGAGCGTGCAGTTCAAGGGTGAGGTCGGTGGCCCGAGCGCGGACCTGGCCGTCGCCAGGCTCGACGCCGCCGCCGTCCCGGCGGGCGAGTCCGTGACGAAGGAGATCAGCACGCCGTACACCGGCTCCGGTGACGGCTCCGAGTACAAGAAGTGCGAAGTAGTCCTCGCGAGCCGTACCGCGAGCTGAGCTCGCACAGGGTCTTCGGCCCGGAACCGGCCGCTGCTAGGGTGACGCGCGCTCGTTCGAGCGCGCACATCCGGCCACAGGGCCAGGGGGGTTGAAACGTGAAGATTCGTCATGTCCGTGCGGTCGCCGCCTTCGGCATCGTCCTGATCGCGTTGACCGGTGCCCGCGGTTCGCGCGGCGGCGGCTGCGACAACGACAGCAGTTCCAGCTCCTCCAGCTCGAGCGGCGGCGGCAGCACCACCGGCGGCGGCCACTACGACGACGATGACGACATCGACGTCACGTCCGGCGGCGGTTCCGCCTCCGGCGGTGGCGACGCCACCCAGACGCCCGGCGCCGGGGGCGTGACCGGTCCGGTCGACGCGAGGGGGGAGGTGGAGATCGACTTCTGCAGCATCGACCCCGGGGGAACGCTGCTCAGGGGTCAGCTCTCCATCGACAACCAGAGCGACGCGGACCAGAGCTACGACATCAAGGTGCACTTCGCGGGCGACGGCGGAGAACCGGTGGTCGCGCAGCTCGACGATGTGACGGTCGCCGCGTACAGCAACTACACCACCGATGCCAGCGCCCCCTATGCCGGCTCCGGCAAGCCACGGGACGACCGGGGGTGCTGGATCGTCAGCGCCACCCGTACCGCCGAGGCCTCCTGACACCACCCGTACGGCCGCGGCTGCCTGGGCCCGGTCCGGGCTGACCTTGTCGGGCGTGCGACGCTCCCCCAGAGCTTCTCCCCCAGGACTCCGTCCGGGGGGACCCCCAGGAGGTACCCCGGGCTACGGCACCTCGCTGTGTTGTCGGAGTCGCCCAAGTGCGTCCGGTACGAGGGCGATCTCCTCCGGCCTCCGGCCGGGCGGTACCCCTACCGGCCTGCGATACGTCCCCTCGGCCCTGGTGGGCCTGGGGAGGCCTCATGTCTCGGCCCTGGTGGGCCTGGGGAGGCCTCATGTCTCGGCCCTGGTGGGCCTGGGGAGGCCTCATGTCTCGGCCCTGGTGGGCCTGGGGAGGCCTCATGTCTCGGCCCTGGTGGGCCTGGGGAGGCCCCATGCCTCGGCCTGGTGGGCCTGGGGAGACCGCATGCCTCGGCCTGGTGGGCCTGGGGAGGCCCCATGCATCCGACGCCGCAGGCTGATCCTCGAAGACCGCCCGGACAGGGCCTAGCGCAGCCGGTACCCGCCCCTGCCGTGGCCGCTCGTGAACAGCTCGGCCTGCCGCTCCGGCGGCAGGTTGCCGAGCGCGATCAGGTGCGGGGCATGGGCGAGGGCCTGCGTCCGGGCGGCCTCGGTCGCCGACCACACCGCGCGCACCGTCCCCTGCACCGCGTCCGCCGGGTACGCCGCCACCACGGCCGCCGCCCGCAGCGCGGCTGCCGCCGCGCCGCCCGGTTCGGTCAGCTCCGAGACCAGTCCCGTCTCGTACGCCCGCCGGGCCGACGTCCGCTCGGCGGTCCCCATCAGTGCCAGGCGGGCGACCTCGCCCGGCGGCATCCGCTGTGCCAGATACACCGACTCGTAGGCGCTGACCATCCCGTACGTCGTGTGCGGGTCGAAGAACGTGGCCTCGCGCGACGCGACGACGAACTCGCTCTCGCCGAGCAGATAGAACGCGCCGCCGCAGGCCATCCCCTCCACCGCCGCGATCACCGGTATCCACAGGTCGTTCGCCTTCGGGCCGATCGCGATCAGCGGATCGTCGACCGAGTACGGGGACGAGGGCTGCGGCACCTCGGCGCCGCGGTCGATCCCGGTGCAGAACGCCCGTGTCCCCGCTCCCGTCACCACCGCGGCGCGCACCGAGTCGTCGTATCTGAACCCCCGCCATACGCGGCACAGTTCCTCCGCCATCGCCAGGTCGATCGCGTTGTGCCTGCCGGGCCGGTCCAGCGTGACGAGGGCGACGCCGGTGTCCTTGTCCGTCTCCACCCGGATGCTCATGCGCGCTCCAGCAGCCAGCGCGGTACGACCGTCCCGTCCGCGAGCTCGGTGAACGCCACCCTCAGCTGCGCCCCGATGCGCAGGCGGGCGGGATCGACCGAGTTCAGTGCCGCGTCCGGCGCGGCCACCACGTTCCCGACGAGCCGGATGCGGGGCACTTCCGCGAGTTCGACGACGACCGTGTTGTAGGGGGCCTGGGCGGCGTACTCGGGCAGCAGCGGCGGATGCGGGAGCACGTACGACCAGATCCGGCCCCGGCCGCTCATCCTGCGCCACTCGCTGTCGAACGACTGGCAGTGCGGGCAGCAGGGGCGCGGCGGGAAGCGCAGCTCCCCGCAGGCGGCGCAGGCCTGGATGCGCAGCTCGCCCTGTGCGGCGTACTGCCAGAAGGGCGCGCCGTCCTCGTCGACCACGGGTGTGAGCATCTCAACTCCTCAGCAGAACAGCCGAAGTGGGCACGCCCTCGCCCGCCGTGACCAGACAGGTCGCGGCGCCCGGCACCTGGGCGGTGGAGGTGCCGCGCAGCTGCTGCACGCCCTCGGTGATGAGGTTGAAGCCGTGGACGTACGCTTCGCTCAGCCCGCCGCCACCGGTGTTGAGGGGCAGCCGGCCGCCGATCTCCAGAGCGCCGCCCTCCGTGAAGGCCGCACCTTCTCCGCGGCCGCAGAAGCCGTAGCCCTCGAGCGAGAGCGGGACCAGCGCGGTGAACGCGTCGTAGATCTGGGCGACATCGACGTCGTCCGGCCCGAAGTCGGCGTTCTTCCACAGCTGGCGAGCGGCCGTCCATGCGGGGCCGGTCAGCGGGTCGTCGTTCCAGTAGTTGACCATGCCGTGGTGCTGGGCGGGCAGGCCCTGGGCGGCCGCGTGGAGGTACACGGGTCTGTGGCGGCAGTCGCGGGCCCGCTCGGCGCTCACGATCACACAGGCCAGCGCGCCGTCCGTCTCCAGGCAGTTGTCGAACAGGCACAGCGGCTCGCTGATCCAGCGGGAGGTCATGTACATCTCGCGGGTCAGCGGTCGTTCGTACATGATCGCGGCCGGGTTCTGGTTGGCGCGGTTGCGGCAGGCGAGTGCGACGTTGAAGAGGTGGTCCCGGGTGGCGCCGTACTCGTGCATGTAGCGCCGCGCCAGCATGCCGATCTCGTCGGCGGGCCGCAGCAGGCCGAAGGGCCGGGTCCACTGGCCCGGGGTGGGCAGCTGCGCGGCGGTGTTCTTCCAGGGCCGCGGGCCCGAGCCGCGTTTGCGTGAGCGCCACGCCACTCCGACGCTCGCCTGCCCGGTGGCGACGGCGGCGGCGAGATGGGCGAGGGTCGCGCACGAACCGCCGCCCCCGTACCCGACCTTGGAGAAGAAGGTGACGTCGCCCGCCCCGATGGCCTTGGCCACCTCGACCTCGTCGGTCTCCTCCATCGTGTACGAGGCGAAGCCGTCCACCTCGGAGGGTGCGATGCCCGCGTCGTCCAGTGCGGCCAGGATCGCCCGGCACGCCAGGGTCTTCTCGGATTCAGGGAGTTGTTTCGCGAAGGGGGTCCGGCCGATCCCGGCTATCGCTGTCGCGTCCTTGAGGCTCGCCATGTGGGGGAGGGTACAGCTAATCTGACGTACCGTCAGCTACTGTGAGGGAGGCTAGCCATGCGACGTGGTGACCTGGAGTGGGGCTCCGTCCCGAGGCTGGTACGGGACGCCGCGCGGCGTCACGGGGAGCGGGAGGCCGTCGTCGAAGGCCGCACCCGTGTCACCTACGCCGAGCTCGGCGACCGCGTCGAGCGCGCGGCGGCCGCCTGCATCGCCGCAGGCGTCCGCAAGGGAGACCGGGTCGCCGTGTGGGCGCCCAACACCCTCGACTGGATCGTCTCCGCCCTCGGGGCAGTGAGCGCCGGCGCCGTCCTCGTGCCCCTCAACACCCGTTTCAAGGGCACCGAGGCCGCCTACGTCCTCCAGCGCTCACGCACCAGACTGCTCTTCGTCACCGGCACCTTCCTCGGCACCTCGTACGTCGCCTCCCTGCGCCGCGCGGACGTGGCACTGCCCGATCTGGAACAGGTCGTGGTACTCGCCGACAGCGCGCCCGACGCCCCCGGTTACCGCACCTGGAAGGAGTTCCTCGCGGACGGCGACGCCGTCACAGGCGCCCAGGTGCGCGCCCGCGCGGACAGCGTCACCGCCGACGACCCGTCCGACATCGTCTACACCTCGGGCACCACCGGCCGCCCCAAGGGCGCCGTCATCACCCACGCCCAGACCCTGCGCTGCTACGACCTGTGGAGCGAACTCGCCGGACTGCGCGAGGACGACCGCTATCTGATCGTGAACCCCTTCTTCCACACCTTCGGCTACAAGGCGGGCATCATCGCCTGCCTGACCCGGGGCGCGACCATGGTTCCTCAGCCGGTCTTCAACGTGGACACCGTCCTCGCCAACATCGCCGCCGAACGGATCTCGGTGCTGCCGGGCCCGCCCACCCTCCACCAGTCCCTGCTCGACCACCCCGCCCGCGACCGCCACGACCTGAGCGCGCTGCGCCTCGTCGTCACCGGAGCGGCCGTCGTCCCGCTGCGGCTCGTCGAACGGCTGCGCACCGAACTGCGCATCGCCACCGTCCTGACCGCCTACGGCCTGTCCGAGGCGAGCGGCATCGTCACCATGTGCCGCCGCGGCGACGACCCCTCCGTCATCGCCTCCACCTCCGGCCGCGCGATCCCCGGCACCGAGGTGAAGGTGCTCGCCGGGCCGGGCGAGCCGGGGGAGGTCCTGGTGCGCGGACACAATGTCATGCGGGGCTACTTCGAGGACCCGCAGGAGACCTCCCGCGCCATCACACCGGAAGGCTGGCTCCGCACCGGGGACGTGGGCGTCCTCGACGACGCGGGCAACCTCCTTATCACCGACCGGATCAAGGACATGTTCATCGTCGGAGGCTTCAACGCCTACCCGGCCGAGATCGAGCAACTCCTGGGCCTGCACCCCGACATCGCGGACGTGGCGGTGATCGGCGTCCCGGACCCGCGGCTCGGCGAGGTGGGCAAGGCGTATGCGGTCCGGCGCGACGGCTCGACACTCACGGCGGACGATCTGATCGCCTGGTCGAGGCGGGAGATGGCGAACTACAAGGTCCCACGGCAGGTGGAGTTCGTCGGGGAGCTGCCGCGCAACGCGAGCGGCAAGGTGCTCAAGACGGAACTGCGAGCTCAGTCGGCCCTGCGCCCGGCGACATAGCGTTCACAGACCGCTCGGTGCTCCGGGAATTTTGCTTCAGAGTGACGAAATGTGCGCGGTGTGCGGCAGGCGTACGAGACGGCACGCCTGCCCCGCGCAACCGCCGCAACAGTGGCACACGGCACCGGCCCGGTTCCGCGCAGGCCGCGGTACCGGGCCGGGCCCGATCGTGGGGTGGTCAGCCGTGGAGGCGGACCGGGATCTCCTGCCAGCCGTACGCGATGAACGACGGCACCTGCTTCAGCTCGTCCGCCTGCCGTGCCAGCCGCAGGTCCGGGTAGCGCTCGAACAGCGCGGGCAGGGCCGTCAGCGCCTCCATGCGTGCCAGCGGCGCTCCGATGCAGCGGTGCACGCCGATACCGAAGGCCAGGTGGTCGTCCGCGCCGCGCGCGGTGTCGAAGACGGTGGCGCTCTCGCCGTAGTGCGCCGGGTCGCTGCCCGCGGCCGCGTACGTCGTCACGATCGCGTCGCCGGCCGGGATGGTGACCCCCTCGATCGTGATGTCATCCACCGCGAACCGCAGCGGCAGTGTGGCGATCGACGGGTGGATGCGCAGCACCTCGTCGATCACCGCGTCCCAGCCGCGCTCGCCGGAGCGGACCGCCGCCAGCTGGTCGGGGTGCCGGAGCAGCGCCACCACGGCGTTGCCGATCAGGTTGACCGTCGTCTCGAAGCCGGCGCCGATCACCAGCAGCAGGGTGTAGAGCAGCTCCTCGTCGCTGAGCCGGTCGCCGTCCTCGTCGCGGACCCTGATCAGCTCGGTGGTCATGTCGTCGCCAGGGAGCTCGCTCTTGTGCGCGATCAGCGCGCCCAGCACCGCCCCGATCTGCTGCTGCACGAAGGCGGCGTGTTCGGGCGACGGGTCGGAGGTGTCCATGATCGCGGCGATCAACGTGCCGGTGTCCGGGCGCAGTTCGTCCGGCACCCCGAACAGCTCGCAGATCAGCTGCATCGGCAGCGGGTGCGCGAAAGCGGCCCGTACGTCCACCACCTCGCCGGAGGCGCCCGCCGTGTCCAGCTGCTCCAGCAGCTCCGCGGTGATCTTCTCGACACGGGTACGCATCGCCTCGGTGCGGCGCGCGGTGAAGCTGGGCGCGACCAGCTTGCGCAGCCGGGTGTGGTCGGGGCCGTACGTCGAGAGCATGTTGACCACGCCGACCCAGCCAAGGATCCAGCCCCAGGCGGGGTGTTCGCCGACCTCGGGCCACAGCGACCAGTGCTTGCGCGGGTCCTTGCTGACCTGCGGGTCCAGGATCAGCGCCTTGAGGGTGTCGTAGCCGGTGGGCGCCCAGGCGGGGATGCCGCCCGGCAGCTCGACGGGTACGACCGGACCGAGGGCGCGCAGCCGGGCGCTCTCGGCGATGATGTCCGCGCCGAACGGGTCGATGGCCACACGGGTGGACGCGGTCATGCTCGGCCTCCTGGCTGGTCGGGGGTGCGGGGCGTGAAGCGGACGGGCAGCGCCGTCAGCGAGCGGTGGAACGGCCCGGGGCGCCAGGTCAGGCGTTCGCGGGGCAGGACCGGATCCAGGTCGGGAAGCCACTGCGTGAGGCGTTCGATCGCCTCGGTGGCGATCAGGAGGGTGTGCTGCTTGACGGGGCAGGTGTGCGCGCCCGCCGAGAACGACATGTGCGAGGCGTCGTGCGGATGGTGGGTGCCGGCGAACTCCAGCTCGGCGAAGTGGGCCATCGCCCCGAAGGAGATGACGATCGGGACGGCGGCCTGCAGCCACATGCCGTGGAAGCTCATCGGCTTGCGGGCGAAGTGGATGTCGTAGTTGGCCAGCGGGGTCTCGTAACGCAGCACCTCCATCACGGCGTCCATGACGGGACGCGCTCCGGAGGTGAGGGTGGAGTAGTACGCAGGGTTGCCGAGGATGCGCGAGAGGGCGTTGGAGATCAGGTTCGACGTCGGCTCGTGGCCCGCGCCGAGCGTGAGGAACACCTGCCAGGTGACCTCCTCGGGCGTGAGGGCGAGCGGGTGGTCGAGCAGGGCGCTGGTCAGGTCGGGGCCGCGTTCGGCCATCTTGGCGCCGATCAGCTCCAGGACGTACCTGCCGTACTCGGCCTCGCCCTCGGCGGCCCGCTCGCCGCCCTCCATCATCTGGCCGAGCGCGGCGTCGAGGCGGCCGGACTCGCTGTCGGGCAGTCCGAAGAGGTTGTTGAAGATCAGCGCCATCATCGGGCGGGCGAACTCGCCGACCAGATCGGCCTGTCCGTTCGGACCGAAGCGGGAGAGAAGGACATCCACCGCGTGGTGCACCCGCTCACGCAGGTCGTGCGGCTCGACCATGGCGAAGGCGTCGACGAGGGTGCGGCGGTAGCGGACGTGTTCCTCGCCGTCCGCGAAGAGGGTGTTGGGCCGCCAGCGCATCATGCCGAGGATCGGTGAGTCCTCGGCGACCGTCGCCTCCCAGGGGCGCGGGTCGACGGAGAACGACTCCTCGTCGTGCAGCAGGTCGAGTGCGGCTCGGCGGTCCGTGACCACGTACGCGGGGATGCCGGGGGCGAGCTCCGCCCAGCCGATCGGGCCCTGGGCCTTGAGCGTCGCGTAGTAGCTGTGCGGGTCGGCGGCGAAGCCGTCCTCCCACAGCCGTACCGGCGCGGTGAGTTGGAAGGCATCGGCGTGCGCGGGATAGGGGTTCACCGGGTCTCCGGGCTGTTGCGGGTGATGAGGTGCTGGACGAGTGCGAGCAGCGCGTCGATGGAGGCGTTGGTGTCGCGCGCGTCGCAGGCCACCATCGGCGTCTGCGGATCCAGGTCGAGGGAGCGGCGCAGCTGCTCCTCGGTGTACTGCTTGGAGTCGGGGAACTGGTTGAGCGCGACGGCGTACGGCAGCCCCGACTCCTCCACCAGGCCGAGCACGTCGAACGAGTCGTCGATCCGGCGGGTGTCGACCAGCACCAGGGCACCGAGCGCCCCGTAGGCGATGTCGTCCCACAGGGCCCGGAAGCGTTCCTGGCCCGGAGTGCCGAACAGGTACAGCACGACCCCGCCGTTCAGCGAGATCCGCCCGAAGTCGATGGCGACGGTCGTGGTCGTCTTGTCCCGTACGCCGGCGAGGTCGTCCACCGGGACGGACGCCTCGGTCAGATGTTCCTCGGTGTGCAGCGGCCTGATCTCCGACACCGAGTCGATCAGCGTGGTCTTGCCCACGCCGAACGGGCCGGTCACCAGGATCTTCACCAGCTCGCGGGCGGTGTCCGGGAGGTGCAGTCCGTTCTCGCGCGAACGGGTCCGGCCGGCGGGGCTAGAGCTTGAGGGCGCGGAGGCCATCGGCCACTCTCTTCAACAGGTCACGGTCGGGAAGGGCGGCGAAGGGTACGGGCGGGCGGGCTCTCGCCAGCCCCTGGTCGATCAGGGCGGCGGCGAGCACGCGGATCGCGGAGACCGGCAGCCGCAGCAGCGCGGCGGACTCCACGACGGTCAGCGAACCGCCGTCCAGTGCCCGCAGCAGCGCCTGCTGGGCGGCGGGGAGCGTGGCGGGCACCGGCCCGCCGCCTCCGGTCAGCACCGACAGACGCTCCAGGCTGTTGCGGGTGGGCCGGGCCACCCCACCGGTCGACAGATACGCGGGGACCAGTGGCCGGCCCCCGCTCCGGCGGCCGGTCATACCGGGTGGCCGCCGTCGCCGGCGCGGGGCGCCGCGGCCATCGCCTTCTCACCGAGCCGGGCCACCTGCGAGTGGACCCGGTGGCCGAGCAGGTCGAGCCGTACCTCGGGATCGCCGTAGGCGGCGACACAGGTGCCGTGCGCGGTGGGCGCGACCAGGATGTAGCCGTGGTCGGACTCGATGACGACCTGCCGCAGCTGGGCGGCCTCCTGGTCCGCGAAGGCGGCCGCCGCGGTGCGGCAGGCGCCCTGCACGGTGCTGATGATGGCGGCGACCCGCTCGGCGGACTCCTGCGCGAGGGCCGCGGAGAAGCCGGAGACGAGTCCGTCCCTGGTCAGCAGTACGGCCGCCCGCACATGCGGGATCTCCAGGATCGGGTCGAGCACCCACGCCGTCTCGCCGGGGTCACGGCTGGTCATCGGTGATCGGTCCCTTCGGTGTCGACGGCCTTACGGGCCGCGGCTGTTGCGGACTGCAGGGCACCGAGCGCCGCGGCGGACTCCTCGGGAGTACGGGCGGGCGCGGCCGGTGCCGCAGGGGAGGCGGTCCCGGTCGCCGGGTCCTCGGCGCGGACACGGCGCCGGCGCTGGGGGAGCGCGTCGTCGTCGGGGGCCGGATCATTCTCGTGGCCGGCCGGCTGGTCGTACGGAGCCCGGGGCTCGGGCGCCGGGGCGTGCCGCACGTCCGCGCGTACCTTCAGGGTCCTGTCCGCGTCGGCCGCGTCCGGCTCCGACCCGGCGGTCCGGTGCGTGGAGCGGGGTGCGCTGGCGGCGGGCGGGTGCAGGTCCGGGTCGATATGGCTCAGGAGGTGGTTCTTGACGAGCAGGACCGCGCGGACGCCGCCGTAGGGGGAGGGCATCGACAGGTCGACGGAGAGGTCGAACTGCCGGGTCAGCTGGCCGATCGCGGCCAGTCCCATCCGGGGCGGGTCGCCGAGCTCGGAGAGCAGGATGGGGTCCTTGCCGGCCACCATCCGCTGGGCGGCGGCCCGCTCGTCGGCGGCCATGCCGACACCGGCGTCGTCGACGGTCACCGAGACGCCGTGGTGGGCGCGCTCGAGGTTGACCACGACGGTGGTGTCCGGGGCGGAGTGGCGCAGGGCGTTGTCGAGGAGTTCGGCGACGATGATGGCGACCGGCTCGACGGCATGGGAGACGAGGGCGGTGCCGGGCTCGAGGTGGTTGTGCACCTGGACGCGGTCGTAGCCGACGAGCCGGGCCTGACCGCCGGTCACGGCGTCGACGAGATGCGACTCCTCCCGGGCGAGTCCCACCCAGGCCCCGCAGACCACCGCGGCGACCTGGGCGCGGCGCAGGGACTGCTCGTTCTCGTGGTCGAGAGCGAACAGGGTCTGCGCCAGCTCGGGGTCGTCGTACTTCTGCTGCAGTCCGCGCAGCACGTCCTGGAGCCGGTAGAGCCCGGCCTGGATCTCCCGGGTCGTGCCGCGCATCCCGGCGCGCGCCGCGGCGTCCACGCGCTTGCGCTCATGGGCGATGGCGGTCACAAGTCCCTTGAGGACGTTGTCCATTCCCGCGTCCAGTGCGGTCCCGGTGACCTCGGGCCGCAGCGGTCCCGGCACCTGGATGTGCGGGTGCGCGGCCCGGGTGGCCTCGGCGGGCATCCGCTTCTCGGCCAGATGCGCCACCTCGGCGGCGAACGCCTGGGCGGCGCGGTCGACTTCGTACCGGGCGGCGTCCAGATGGGCGCGCAGGGTCTCGATCTCCGCGCGCTGCTGTGTGCGGTGCCTGCGCGACCGCAGCAGGCCGCCGCCCAGGAGGAGGGTCACCGACAGCGTCCCGGCGGCCAGGCCACCGGCGGCCAGGTCGGGTATCTCGATCATCGAAAAGACCTCGGGAGGGCAGGGGTGTGGGGCCGTCCCTGGGACGGGACTGGGCCAGTACACACTGCCAGCGGCCGGTTGCGCTCGGTTTTGGCTGAAGATCCTTTCGAATGTGCCCGAGGGGTGTCCCATTGCTTCCGCAATGTCTGATCAAGTGTCAGGGGTCATGGGCGAAAGGGGAATTCAGGGTCCGGACTCCGGACACACGTCGGCCGCGGCGGCTCCCCCTCCGCGCCGCCGCGGCCGTTCCCCGTCGTGTGTGGCTAGTTCACCCCTTGGGCGGGGTGGGTGAGTGGTGGTCGCCCATCGTGGTGATGCCGCCGTCGGCCGGCGGGACGGGCGAGTGGTGGTCACCGAGGGTGGTGACGGTGCCGTCCTTCGGCGGGACGGGGGAGTGGTGGTCGCCCTGCGTCGTCGCCGTGCCGTCCTTCGGCGGGGTCGGGGAGTGGTGGTCACCGAGGGTGGTGATGCCGCCGTCCTTCGGCGGGACCGGGGAGTGGTGGTCGCCCATAGTGGTGATCTGCTCGTCGTTGCTGTCGGTGCTGCTCATGTGTCCGTCCCCCATGGGATTGCCCTACATGACTGAAGGTGGCCTTCCGCCCGGAGACTCCCCCGAGGGTCGCCGGACAGAAGGCCAGTTGCGATCCGCTTGCCCCCCGACGCGACGGATCGTATGGCGTTGAGAATGTCGGATGAGCATAAACAATCGATGAACGCGCTGGCCGGGCCGGTTCAGGCGGCGCTGAGCGGAGCGCCGAGCAGCTCCCTGACCTCGTCGGCCTCCGCCGCACCCGACTGTTCGTGCAGTGACAGCGCCTCCTGCCAGCAGGCACGCGCCCGGCCGGCCTGGCCGAGTGCGTCCAGCGCCCTGCCCAGCGTGATCAGCGCATTGCCGCGCGTACGGTCACCGCCGATGCAACCGATCGCGAGGGCCTGCTCGGCATGTTGTGCCGCCCGCGCGGGGCGGCGGGCCGAGAGATGGGCCTGGGCGATACGCCAATGGGTGGTGCCTTCCCACAGGCGCTGCCGGTTCGCCTCGAAGCCGTCAAGGGCGTCCGCGAGCTGTTCCAGCGCCTCGGCATGCCGCCCGGCCGCGGTGAGTGCGATGCCCAGCGCGAAACGGGCGTTGGGCAGGCGCAGGGTGTGCCCCATGCGGTCGTAGATGTCGACGCCTTCCCGGGCGAGCGCGATGCCCTCCTCGGCGCGGCCCATGACGACATGGATGCGCGACAGGTTGCACAGGGCGCTGGCCTCGCCGGGCAGGTTGCCGTCGGCGCGCGACCCCCTCGTCGCCCGGCGCAGGTGCTCCTCCGCCTCGGAGTGGCGCCCCTGGTTGAAGGCAATGATGCCCCGGTCGTTGTCGGCCCAGTAGACCGGTGCCGGATCGTTTGCGGCCTGAGCGAGCACGGCGGCCTGCGCGGCCTCCTCGTCGGCCTCCGCGTAACGTCCCGCCACCAGATGGACGTTGGTCATCGACGTCCGCGCACGCCCCTCGGTGCGGGCGTCGCCAAAGGCGCGCGCAGCCTCGAGCGCGCCGCGGGCCACGGACTCGTACACCTTGCAGTTGGCACCGGACTCCGCCAGATTCTGCGCGGCCCACAGCAGGTCCACCGCGCGCCGGAGCGACGGACCGGCCGACGCCTGTCTGGCGCATGCCAGAAGGCAGTTCGCCTCCGCGTACAGCCAGTCCTGCGCGGCCTTCCGGTCGGCGAACGCCAGTCCGGCGGCCCCCGTCGGCTCCAGGTGGTCCACCAGCCTGTCGCCGGGACGCTCGATGGAGAACACCCGCGCCGCCGTCGCCAGATAGAAGTCCAGCAGCCGCGACAGCGCCGCCTCCCTCCCCTGGCCTTCGGCATGGGGGACCCCGGCCGCAGGCTGTTCGTCCCTCTCCGCGCAGGCACGCGCGTAGAGCCGCACCAGGTCGTGGTACCGGTACCGTCCCGGCGCCGCCGACTCCAGCAGCGAGGTGTCGACCAGGGCCTCCAGCAGGTCCTCGGACTCGTGGAGCGGGAGGTCCAGCATGGCCGCCGCGGCGGCCAGGGAGATGTCCGGGCCGTCCGCGAGGCCCAGCAGCCGGAAGGCGCGGGCCTGGCCGGGCTCCAGCTGCCCGTAGCCCAGCTCGAACGTGGCCTTCACGGCCAGGTCGCCCGCCTGGAGTTCGTCGAGCCGGCGCCTCTCGTCCGCCAGCTTCGCGGCGAGCACCGACACCGTCCAGGTGCGCCGGGCCGCGAGGCGCGAGGCCGCGATACGGATCGCCAGCGGCAGGAACCCGCACGCCGCGACCACGTCCAGCGCCGCCTTCCGCTCCGCGCCGACCCGCTCCGCGCCGACGATCCGGGTGAAGAGCCTGAGCGCCTCCTCGGGCGACATCACGTCGAGGTCCACCAGATGTGCCCCGGCGAGGTCCACCATCCGTACCCGGCTGGTGATCAGCGCCGCGCAGCCCGCCGTGCCGGGCAGCAGGGGGCGGATCTGGGCCGCGTCGCGCGCGTTGTCGAGCAGGACCAGGACGCGACGTCCGTCGAGTGCCGAGCGGTACAGCGCGGCCCGCTCGTCGAGCGTGTCCGGGATCGCTGAGTCCGCCGTACCGAGCGCCCGCAGGAACGCGCCGAGGACGGTCTCCGGCTCGGCCGCCCTGTTGCCCGCGCCCTGGAGGTCCACGTACAGCTGGCCGTCCGGGAAGTGCCCCCGCGCCTGGTGAGCGACATGCACTGCGAGGGTCGTCTTGCCGACGCCGCCGATGCCCGCGAGCGCGGAGACCGCCATCACCGAGCCCTCGGCGGTGGCGAGCTGGGCGCCCAGCTCCCGTACGAAGGCCACGCGGCCGGTGAAGTCCGGGACTGTTGCGGGGAGTTGCGCAGGCCGGGTGACCGTCCGTGTGGGCTCGGGCTCCTCGCTGGGCCGGGCCAGCTCCGCGTCGGCCTGCAGGATCCGCTGCTGCAGCCGGGAGAGTTCGGGGCGCGGGTCGACACCCAGTTCCTCGGCGAGCAGCCGCCGGGTGTCCGCGTACACGGCCAGCGCCTCCGCCTGCCGTCCGCTGCGGTACAGGGCGAGCATCAGCAGCTCACGCAGCCGCTCGCGCAGCGGGTGCGCGGCGGTCAGGGCGGTCAGTTCCGACACCGCCTCCGCGTGGCAGCCGACCTCCAGGTCGAGATCGAGCCGGGTCTCCAGCAGCGTCAGGTGCCACTCCTCGAGCCGGGCGCGCTGGGTCTCGGCGTACGGGCCGGGCACATTGGCCAGCGGCTCCCCGTCCCACAGGCCCAGTGCCTTGTTGATCAGCGTGCGCGCCTGGCAACGGTCCCCGGCGGCACGCGCCTTGTCCGCCTCGCCGGACAACTCCTGTGCCACCGCGAGGTCGAGCGCATCGCGCCGCACCCGCAGCGCATAGCCGCCCGATTCGCTGACCAGGGCGTCCGCGGCGAGCGCCTTGCGCAGCCGGGAGGCGTACGTACGGACGGCGGCGAGCGCCTGCGAGGGTGGCTCCTCGCCCCAGATCGCGTCGATCAGTTCGCCGGCGGTGGCGGTACGCCCGTCGCGCAGCAGCAACGCGGCCAGCAGGGCGCGCTGTTGCGGTGAACCGGAGGGCAGGCTCTCCCCGTCGCGCCAGGCCCGCACCGGTCCGAGCACGCTGAAGCGCAGGTCGGCGGCGTCGCTCTGGATCGGAGCCCGCTGCTTCGGTACGCGAGGCCCGCTGTCACGGTCCATTGCTGCTCCCTGCCCCGTACTGCCGGAAATCGCCCTCGACAGTCTGCCCTGTGCGAGGCGGCCCCGTCAGCAGCAGGGCACCTCGTCCTCGCGCCTGCCCAGATGCGGCCCGGCCCAACCCTGATCAGGGGCGATAGACGGTTCCCGGTTCCGGGGCGCCCGGCAGGAGGAGCTGCGGGACCGTGACGAAGGTGTAACCGCGCTTCTTCAGCTCGGCGATGATGCCGGGGACGGCGGGCACGGTCCCGTCGTAGATGTCGTGCAGCAGGATGATGCCGTCGCGTCCGGCCTGGTCGACTATCCGCTTCTCGATGAGCGCGGAGTCGGTGGTCGAGAAGTCCTTGGCGGTGGCGCTCCACAGGACCTGGGAGAGGCCGAGCTCCTTGCTGACGGCGGTGACGTCGTCGTTGATACGGCCCTGGGGCGGGCGCATCAGCCGCGGCTTGTCGCCGGTGATGTCGGCTATGGCGTCCTGGGTGCGGCCGAGTTCCTCGCGTATCTCGTCCTTCGACAGCTGGTCGAGCCGGCGGTGCGTCCAGGTGTGGTTGGCCACCTCGTGGCCCTCGGCGGCCATGCGGCGCACGACGTCGGGGTGCTTGAGGACATGGTTCTTGCCGAGCAGGAAGAAGGTCGCCGGGACCTTTTCCTTCTTGAGGAGGTCCAGCAGCTCGGGGGTGTCCTTGCCCGGCCCCGCGTCGAAGGTCAGCGCGATGCACTTGGCCTTCTCGCAGTCGGCGGCCTCGGTGCCGGGGAACGGCGCCTTGAGCCCGCGCCCGGAGCCGGGCCTGGCGTCGTCGGCGGCCACCGGGTTCTTGCGGGCGTCGGCGGGCGAGGTGGTCTCCATCGCGCAGCCGCCGAGCAGGAGCGCGAGCGATACGGCGCCGAACGCGGTGGCCGCCCTGGACCTGGTCCTGCGCGTCCTTGTGGACATGACGGGAATCCCCCTGTGAGTCGGTGCGCGGCACGGCCGGCGGCGTCGTGTCGCCGGCCGATCCGTGCGCGCCGCGCACTATACATACCGTGTATACCTGGGGATCGCCTCGGGGGTCGGGCCGGGTCCCGCCGGACCGGCCGACGACTCATAGCTGACGACTCGTCAGATCGGCGCTACCGTGACAGCATGGAGACCTTCCCGAAGATCATCTCGGTGGACGACCACACGGTGGAGCCCCCCAACGTCTGGCGGGACCGGCTCCCGTCGAAGTACCACGACATCGGCCCGCGCATCGTCCGGGCGCCGCTGAAGGAAATGACCTTCAGGGGAGGGAAGTTCGCCCCTGTGATGGGGGCGCCCGGCGACGACGGCCCGATCGGCGACTGGTGGGTGTACGAGAACCTGCACCGGCCGCTCACCCGCCTGGACACCGCCGTCGGCTACGACCGCGACGAGATCAGACTCGAGATCATCACCTACGAACAGATGCGGCCCGGCTCGTACAGCGTCCCGGACCGGCTCGCCGACATGGACGTCAACCACGTCCAGTCGGCGCTCTGTTTCCCCACCTTCCCGCGCTTCTGCGGCCAGACCTTCACCGAGGCATCCGACCGCGAACTCGGCCTGCTGGGTGTGCGCGCCTACAACGACTGGATGGTGGAGGAGTGGTGCGGCCCCGAGGCGCAGGGCCGGCTCGTCCCGCTCACCCTGATCCCGCTGTGGGACGCGGAACTGGCCGCCGCGGAGGTCCGCCGCAACGCCGACCGGGGCGTGCGGGCGGTGGCCTTCTCCGAGATACCGCCGCACCTCGGCCTCCCCTCCGTCCACACGGACGAGTGGGACCCCTTCCTGCGCGCCTGCGACGAGACCGGCACGGTCATCGCCATGCACATCGGCTCGTCCAGCCGGATGCCGTCCACGTCGGCGGACGCCCCTCCCGCCGTCGGTTCCACGATCACCTTCGCCAACTGCTGCTTCTCGATGGTCGACTGGCTGATGAGCGGCAAGTTCGAGCGCTTCCCCGGTCTGCGGATCATGTACGCCGAGGGGCAGATCGGCTGGATCCCGTACATCCTGGAGCGCGCGGACGTGGTCTGGGAGGAGAACCGCGCCTGGGGAGGCGTGGCGGACAAGGTCACCCGGCCCCCGTCCGAGCTCTTCGCCGAGCACGTCTACGGATGCTTCTTCGACGACGCGTTCGGCCTGCGGAACCTGGACGCGATCGGGGCCGGGAACGTCCTGTACGAGACGGACTATCCGCACTCCGACTCCACCTGGCCCAAGTCCGAGGAGGTCGGCCGGTCCCAGATGGGCCATCTGGCGCCGGACGTGGTGGACAGGATCGTGCGGGGCAACGCGATCGAACTGCTGGGCCTGACGCAGGACGGGCTGTGGCCCGGCTCTCGCGCGTGACGCCCGGCCGTCGCCGGTCGTCGCCGGTCAGAAGAGTGAGTGCCGCGGGCAGGCCAGCGTGAGGGGGCACGGCCGGGCGGCCTGGGGACGCTCCCAGCCCCACCTGGAGGGGGCCCGGTGCGCGCCGGCCGCGGCGCCGGCGGTCGGCGTCCGGGTGGCGAAGGGCGGGGTGTCCTGGTTGCAGGTGGCACCCTCGGGCGGGAGGACACCCTCGATGAAGTAGCGGACCGCATGCCGGCCGACACAGCGGCTGGGATTGTCCAGGGCGGTGTGGCCGTACCCGTTGAGGGTGAGCAGGCGCGCGTCGGCGAGTTCTCGGGCCATGGCCTTGCCGCCCTGGTAGGGGGTGGCAGGGTCGTAGGTCGGGTTGACGACGAGCACAGGGTGCGCGGTGGGGCGGTCCCAGGGGCCGGTGTAGCTCATGGAGGCTCTCGCCGGCCACGTCGCGCACGGCTCGCCGGCCCAGGTCCACCAGTGCCCGAGGTCGCCCGCCCGTGCCGTACTGAGCCTGTCGAGCGCGGCATAGCGCCCGGGGGCACGGGGGTTGGGACTGTCTGAGCACAGCACACCGTAGAGCTGCTCGAAACCGGGATACCGCAGGGGACCGGGAGGCGGCGTGGGCTCCAGGGGGGCGCGGCCTTCCCACAGCGTCTGCAGCGTCTTCGCGAGGGTGGCCCACTCCGGGGTGACCCGGTAGATCCCGCCGCGGATCTCGCTGACGGTTCTCGCGTATGTCCAGGGGCCGACGGGCCGTTTCACGATGCGCTGCAACAGACCGGAGAGCTTGGCGCGCGTCGCCGACGGGCTTCCTGCGGAGAAGGCACAGCCACTCGCCGGGGCGCGGCCGCACAGTTCCAGGAACTTCCCAAGGGTGTCGGCCGAGCCCAGGTCCGACCCCAGGCGCAGGAAGGTGGGCAGCTCCGGCTCGCTCCACGAACCGTCGGTCATCCAGCCCTGCGGGTCGACGTTCCCGTCCAGCACCAAGCGGCCGACCCGGTGCGGGAACAGATTCGCGTAGGTCGCCCCCAGGAACGATCCGTACGAGATGCCCCAGTAGCTGAGCTGCCGCTCACCCACGGCCCCGCGCAGCCGGTCGAGGTCACGGGCGGTGTCGGCGGTGGAGACATGGCGCAGCAGCTCCGGGTCGCGCTGCTCGCAGCGTCGGGCGAGATCGGCGTACGCCGCGACGTAGGCCCTGCCCTGTTGCGCGCCCACCGGGAAGGCGGGAACGCGCGCGTGCCAGCCGAGGGCCTCCTCCGCGGTGTCGAAGCACCGCACCGCGGTGCTCTCTCCGATGCCGCGCGGGTCCCAGCTGATGATGTCGTAACGCTCGCGAAGCTGCTCGGGGAACTTCGCGTACAGTGCCGGCAGCCCCACGGTCCCCGGCCCACCAGGTCCCCCGGGGTTGAAGAACAGCGAACCGGCACGCGCTGCGGAGTCGGTGGCCCGGCGCCGGATCACCGCCAGCTCGATGGTGCGCCGACCCGGACGGGCGTAGTCCAGCGGCACATTGGCCCTCGCACACTCGAAACCCCGCTGCTCCTCGCCCGCGCAGGGCTTCCATTCCAGCACCGTCCCCTCGTCGCCCACGGGCGCACCCCCGCGGGCCGGCTCGGCCGCGCCCGCCCCGGTCACGACGGCGGAGGAGACCAGCAGGGCCCCGGCGGCGCACACGGCACCGCGGCGTGTCCAACGCGTACGGACTCCAGGCATCGGCAGACCCTTCCTGGGCGGGCGTGATCCATGACCAGGGCGCCGGCCGACGGCAGGCCCACTGCCATACCACTGGCCGCACCCGCACCGGGCAACAGGCACGCATCCGAACGGGTGGCGGCGCACTGCGGGCGAGCACGCTCACTCCTGGGGGTGAACATCGCCAACTCGGACGTATTCAGGATGAGTTGCCTGCCTAGGCTCGCCCTGAGACAGCCCAGGGCATGTGCCATGGGCAATGCCCTCACCCTGCCCCACAACCACAGGAACCCGCATGGTCAGCGCTCGCCACTAGGCAATGCACCGCATCTTCCAGGAGTACCCAGACTCTTCTCCCGGGTCTCCGAGGTACTGGGCGTCGCGTTCGCCCCACCCACTTCGGTCACCGTTCTGCCCACCGACCTCACCGAGTCCCGGCCCGTCGAACGCCGCGTGGACACTCTCTTACGCCTCGACAGCGAGGACGGTGACTCCCTCCTCCTCGCTGTCGAGGCCCAGGGCAAGAAGGACCCGGCAAAGCCCGCCAGCTGGGCGTACTACCTTTCCTACCTGTACACGAAGTACCGGGTCCCGCCCCTCCTCCTGGTCGTCTGCCAGGACCGCAGCACCGCCGAGTGGGCTTCCTGCGCCGTCCACATCGGACCCCCGCAGTGGCCCGCGCTCACCCTGAGGCCCCTCGTCGCCGGCCCACACAACATGCCGCGGATCACCAGGACGGTCGAGGCCCGCAAGGACCTGGCACTGGCCACGCTGTCCGCCATCACACACGCTGGGGACCCAGACATCGGTGCCATACTCAAAGCTGTCTCCGGCGCCCTGCGCGACGAACCTGAAGACCTTTCGACCACCCTCGCCGAACTCATCGCACAAGGCCTGGGCAGGCGCCCGGCCGCACAACTGTGGAGGCATCTGATGGCCGTGGATCTGTCCTTCTTCAAATCACCCATCTCGGAAGAGATCCGGGACGAAGGCCGTGCGGAAGGCCGCGTGGAAGGCCGTGCAGAGGACATCCTGCTCATCCTGGAGCGGCGCGGCGTCGACGTCCCCGACGAGGCGCGCGAACGGATCACCGGCTGCGGCGATCTCGACACCCTGAGCCGCTGGCTCGTCCGTGCCGTCACCGCCTCCTCCGCCGAGGAGATCTTCACCGAGGAGTAGCCCGCACCCGCACCCGCACCCGCGCCCGCACGCGCCGAGACGCGCCCCGCCCGCTACCCGGGCGCCGCCCGGTGCGGGAGCATCTGCCGCATGACGCTCTCACTCGCTGAAGCCGACAAGATCCTCGCCGACAACTTCGCCCCCTGGGTGCTCGACCTGGGCCTGTGTGCCGTGGAGACGGGCGAGATGCACGCCGTGCTCCGCCTGCCCTGGACCGACCGGCTGGCCCGGGAGGGCGGCGCGCTCTCGGGGCAGGCGCTGATGGCCGCAGCCGACACGGCGACCGTGATCGCGGTCTCGGCCGCCCGTGGCGGCTTCGTTCCGATGACCACCGTCCAGCAGTCCACCAGCTTCCAGCGCGCCGTCGTCGGCGCCGATGTCCTCGTCGACGCCCGCATCACCAAGCTGGGCAAGCGCATGGCTTTCGTGGACATCACCATGACGGCGGAGGGAGCGGACGGGCCCGCCGCCCGCGCCTGCGCGGTCTACGCCCTGCTGGGGTAGGCCGCAGAGGCCGGAGCGTACGACCCCTTGTCTGATGAGGCGTCAGCCAACACGATGGTCTCGTCGGTTTTTGACGGATCGTCAGATCAGAGAGGGTCCCCTCATGGTGGCGTACGGGATGCAGCTCCCGGTCCAGTCGCAGAGCACCATCTACGCCGAGCCCTGGGAGGCCGCCGCCGGTCCGGGTGATCTCGTCGAGGTCGCCCGGACCGCCGACCGCAGCGGTTTCGCCTACGTCGCCGTCTGTGACCACGTCGCGATCCCGCGCCGCCTCGCCGCCGCCATGTCGACCGTCTGGTACGACCCGGTGGCCACCCTCTCCTTCCTCGCCGCCGCGACCGAGCGCGTGAGGCTGCTCAGCCATGTCGCCGTCGTGGGGCTGCGCCACCCGCTGGTCACCGCCAAGCAGTACGCGACCCTCGACCACCTCAGTGACGGCCGGCTGATCCTCGGCGTCGGGGCGGGGCACGTCCAGGAGGAGTTCGAGGCGCTCGGCGCGGATTTCGGGCGGCGCGGGGCCGTGCTCGACGAGACGATCGACGCGCTGCGGGCCGCCCTCGGACCGGAGGAGTTCCCGCACTTCGCGGGCGAGCGGTTCGCCTTCAGCGGGCTCGGGCAGCGCCCCCGCCCCGCTCAGGCCGAGGTACCGGTCTGGATCGGCGGCTCGTCCCCCGCGGCCGTGCGGCGGGCCGCCCTGAAGGGCGACGGCTGGCTCCCGCAGGGCGACCCCCGTGACACGCTGCCCGCCCAGATCGGCAGGGTGCGTCAGCAGCGGCAGGACGCGGGGATCACCGCCCCCATCGAGATCGGCGCGATCACCGAGCCCCTGTACGTCGGCGACGCAGGCTGGGACGTCGGCCGGCGCACCCTGACCGGCAAGCCCGACGCGCTCGCCGAGTCGCTGCGCGCGTACGGCGCGATGGGAGTGGACCAGATCCAGGTGCGGTTCCGCAGCCGGAGCCGCAGCGAACTGACCGACCAGATGGCGGCGTTCGCCGCCGATGTCGCACCACACCTCGACACCTAGGAGTACCGGCATGGGCAAGCTGGACGGACGGGTCGTCCTCATCACGGGCGCGGCCCGCGGCCAGGGCGAGCAGGAGGCCCGGCTCTTCGCCGCGGAGGGGGCGAAGGTGGTCGTCGCGGACGTCCTCGACGACCAGGGCGAGGCGCTCGCGAAGGAACTCGGCGAGGAGGCCGCACGCCATGTCCACCTCGACGTGAGCCAGGAGTCCGACTGGGCCGCCGCCGTCGCCGCGGCCAAGGACGCCTTCGGCCACATCGACGGCCTGGTCAACAACGCGGGCATACTGCGCTTCAACGAGCTGGTGAGCACCCCTCTGGAGGAGTTCCAGCAGATCGTGCAGGTCAACCAGGTCGGAGTGTTCCTGGGCATCAAGACCGTCGCCCCCGAGATCGAGGCGGCCGGCGGCGGCACGATCGTGAACACCGCCTCGTACACGGGCCTCACCGGCATGGCCCTCGTCGGCGCGTACGCGGCCACCAAGCACGCCATCGTCGGTCTCACCCGGGTCGCGGCCCTGGAGCTCGCCGCGAAGGGGATCCGGGTCAACGCCGTGTGCCCGGGCGCCGTGGACACGCCGATGAGCAGTCCGGAAGGTGCGGACCCCGGAGCGCTGGACGATTTCTACCGCAAGCTGGTGCCGCTGGGCCGGGTCGGCCGGCCCGAGGAGGTGGCGAGGCTCGCGCTGTTCCTGACCGGCGCGGACTCCTCGTACATCACGGGCCAGCCGTTCGTGATCGACGGCGGCTGGATGGCGGGCGTCAGCGTTATCTGACGCTCTATCAGGTATTGACGCTCCAGGCGTGCGGTGGAACAGTCGGTGCATTGAATCTGACGATCCGTCAGAAACGTAGGGATGGCGGTGAACACCCTTGGAATTCGGGCTCTTTGTACAGGGATACGTCGGCAAGCGAGCCGAGAGCGACCCCCTCGCCGAGCACAAGGCGCTGATGGAGGAGACCGAGTACGTCATCCAGGCGGACAAGTCCGGGTTCAAGTACGCCTGGGCCTCCGAGCACCACTTCCTGGAGGAGTACTCCCACCTGTCGGCCAACGACGTCTACCTCGGATACCTCGCGCACGCGACGGACCGCATCCACCTCGGCTCGGGCATCTTCAACCCGCTCGCCCCGGTCAACCACCCGGTCAAGGTCGCCGAGAAGGTCGCCATGCTCGACCATCTCTCCGAGGGCCGCTTCGAGTTCGGCTCGGGCCGGGGCGCCGGGTCCCACGAGATCCTCGGGTTCCTGCCGGGCATCACCGACATGAACCACACCAAGGAGATCTGGGAAGAGACCATCGCGGAGTTCCCCAAGATGTGGCTCCAGGAGGAGTACGCCGGCTTCCAGGGCAAGCACTGGTCGCTGCCGCCGCGCAAGATCCTGCCCAAGCCGTACGGCAAGGCCCACCCGGCCATGTGGTACGCCGCGGGCAGCCCCTCCTCGTACGCCATGGCGGGCAGCAAGGGCCTCGGGGTACTGGGCTTCAGCGTCCAGAAGGTCTCCGACATGGAGTGGGTCGTCGAGTCGTACAAGACGGCGGTCAAAGAGGCCCGGGCGATCGGCGCGTACGTCAACGACAACGTGATGGTGACGTCGACGGCGATCTGCGCCGAGACGCACGACAAGGCGGTGGAGATCGCGGTGGGCGGTGGCCTCAACTACCTCCAGTCGCTGCTCTTCCGCTACCACGACACCTTCCCGCGGCCGGAGGGCGTTCCCCAGTGGCCGGAGCTGCTGCCCGAGTACACGGCGGAGATCATCGAGCTGCTGATAGCGGAGGAGCTGATGATCTGCGGCGACCCGACCGAGGTGCTGCAGCAGTGCAAGCGGTGGGAGCAGGCGGGGGCGGACCAGCTGTCGTTCGGGCTGCCGATCGGGATCTCGTACGAGGACACGATGACGACGATCAGGCTGATCGGGGAGCACGTGATACCCCAGATCGACACGGATCCGGTCCACCGGACCACCCGCTTCCGTGAGGCCGCGGGCGCCTGACCGGGGGTTCACGGGCTTGATCCCTACCCACCCTTTCCCGTTACCGGGGGCGGGCCCCCAGACCCCCGTACGGCCTGAGGCGGGGAGACCTCCCACGCCCGCAGGGCGTAGGGGGAGTGTCCTCGATC
Source organism: Streptomyces sp. NBC_00390 (assembly GCF_036057275.1). Lineage (NCBI taxonomy): Bacteria > Bacillati > Actinomycetota > Actinomycetes > Kitasatosporales > Streptomycetaceae > Streptomyces > Streptomyces sp. NBC_00390. Next base: position 4,768,040 of record NZ_CP107945.1, read on the forward strand.
GCCGGACGGCTCAGTGTCCGAGCTGGTCCGGAACGTGAAGCCCCCTGGGGGTCCCCGGACGAAGTCCGGGGGAGACAGAGGCGCGGGGCCCGGGGCGGAGCCCGATCCCCCGCGCCGCCAGGCGCAGGGGAAAGGGGGCAACAAGCCACCCCCCACAGATCGCGGGCGGCGTCTTCCCGGACCGCCACCCGCCCCGGCCCGGCCGGAGGGCCACACGGCTGCGGCCGGCCGCGGCGCCCCCGGCCGGGCCACGCCCATGACCCACCCCCGACCGGGTCGCACCCGCACGCGCCGCCCTCCACAGAAGGGACGCCAGTCATGCTCGACCACCTCATCCGCAACGCGACCGTCGTCGACGGCACCGGCGCCCCCGCCTACGCCGCGGACGTCGGCCTGCGCGACGGCCGCATCGCCGTCATCGCCGAGGCCGGCACCGTCACCGAGGACGCCCGCACCGCCGAGGACGCCACCGGACTGATCCTCGGCCCCGGCTTCGTGGACCCGCACACCCACTACGACGCCCAGCTGTTCTGGGACCCGTACGCCACCCCGTCCATGAACCACGGCGTCACCACCGTCGCGGGCGGCAACTGCGGGTTCACCCTCGCCCCGCTCAACCCCGACCGCCCCGAGGACGCCGACTACACGCGACGCATGATGTCCAAGGTCGAGGGCATGTCCCTGGTGGCCCTCGAGCAAGGGGCGCCCTGGAACTGGCACACGTTCGGCGAGTACCTGGACGCACTCGAAGGCCGCATCGCCGTCAACGCGGGCTTCATGGTGGGCCATTGCGCGCTGCGCCGCCATGTCATGGGCCCGGACGCGGTCGGCGGGCAGCCCACCTCCGGGCAACTGGACGCGATGGTGCGGCTCTTGCACGAGGCGATGGACGCCGGGGCCTGGGGCCTTTCGACCACGCAGTCCTCCACCCACTCCGACGGCGACGGCAGGCCCGTCGCCTCCCGCCACGCACGGCCCGCCGAACTGATCGCCCTGTCCCAGGCCGTGGCCGAGCACGAGGGCACCCAGCTCGAAGCGATCGTCGCCGGCTGCCTGGACCAGTTCTCGGACGACGAGATCGACCTGTTCGTCGAGATGACCGCGGCCGCCGGACGCCCCCTGAACTGGAACGTCCTGACCGTCGACGCCGCCGTACCCGAACGCGTACCGCGCCAGCTGAGCGCCGGCGAACGGGCCCGCAAGGCGGGCGGCCGCATCGTCGCGCTCACCATGCCGATCCTCACCCCGATGAACATGTCGCTCGGCACCTTCTGCGCGCTGAACCTCATCCCCGGGTGGGGCGAGATCCTCTCCCTCCCCGTCCCGGAACGCATAGCGAAGCTCCGCGACCCCGACATCCGTGCCGGGATGCTGCGCCGCGCCGACTCCAAGGAGGCCGGAGTCTTCCGGCGCCTGGCCCACTTCGCCCGCTATGTCATCGGTGACACCTACACGCCGCTGAACGAGGGCCTCACCGGCCGGGTCGTCGGCGACATCGCCGCCGAACGCGGCCAGGACCCCTTCCAGTGCCTGGTGGAGATCTGCGCCAACGACGGGCTGCGCACGGTCCTGTGGCCCATGCCCACCGACAACGACCCGGCGTCCTGGGCCCTGCGTGCCGAGACCTGGCGGCACGAGGACGTCCTGCTCGGCGGCTCCGACGCGGGCGCCCATCTGGACCGGATGTGCGGTGCCCCGTACACCACCCGCTTCCTCGGCGACTGTCTGCGCGGGCGCAGGCTGGTCGGCCTGGAGGAGGCGGTGAAGATGCTCACCGACGATCCGGCCCGGCTCTTCGGACTGCGCGAGCGAGGCAGGATCGCCGAGGACTGGCACGCGGACCTTGTCCTGTTCGACCCGGAGCGCATCGAGGCCGGTCCGGCGACCCTGGTCCACGACCTGCCCGGCGACAGCCCGCGGCTGGACGCGAAGGCCGTCGGCATCGTGTCCGTACGCGTCAACGGCGTCGAGACGATCCGGGACGACCGGGTCACCGGCGCCGTACCGGGAATCGTGCTGCGGTCGGGCCGTGACACGAGGACGGTGTCGACCAAGTGAGCGGAGCACAGAAGCTGTTCATAGGCGGCGCGTGGACCGAGCCCGACCTCGGATACTACGAGGTGTTCAACCCGGCCACCGAGGAGGTCGTCGGCCTCGCGCCCGAGGCGAGCCGCGCCCAGGTGTACGAGGCGGCGGCCGCGGCCCGCGAGGCGTTCGCTTCCTGGTCCCGTACCAGGCCCGAGGAGCGTGCCCGGATCCTGGACCGGGCCGCCGACATCGTCCAGCGCGAGGCGGAGCCGTACGCCGCGCTCGCCCGCGCCGAGAGCGGCGCGACGGCCGCCACCGCGCGCGGTATGCAGGTCGCGGTCGGCGCGGCCCGCTTCCGCCGCTATGCCAAGGGCGCGCTGGAACCGGTGGAAGAGCCGCTGCCCCCGCAGATCAACGCGGCGGGCCCCATGGGGAAAGCCGGTGTCTTCGGGGCGCTGGCCGTGCGACGCCCGGTCGGGGTCGTCACCTGCATCACCTCGTACAACAACCCGTGGGCGAACGCCGCCGGCAAGGTGGCACCCGCGCTGGCCATGGGCAACACGGTCGTCGTCAAACCCGCCCCGCAGGACCCGCTGTCCGTCTACCGCATGGCCGAGGCGCTCGCGGAGGCCGGTGCCCCGCCCGGCACGGTGAACGTCGTCACCGGTTCCGCGCCGGACACCGGCGAGGCCGCCGTCGACTCCCCGGACGTCGACATGGTCAGCTTCACCGGCTCGACGGCCGTCGGGCAGCGCATCGCGGAGGTCTGCGGCCGGGGCATGAAGCGGCAGCTGATGGAACTCGGCGGCAAGGGTGCGGCGCTCGTCTTCGACGACGCGGACGTGGACTCGGCGGTGCGGGGGATCGGCACCACGTTCTCCTTCTACAGCGGCCAGATCTGTACGGCGCCGACGCGGGTGATCGCCCAGCGTGGCGTGTACGACCGTCTTGTCGCGGGGCTGGCCGCGTACGCCGGCCGTCTCACGGTGGGCGACCCGGCCGACGCGCGGACCGTGGTCGGCCCGCTGATCTCGGCGGCGCACCGCGACCGGGTGGAGTCGTATGTCGAACTGGGCCGGAAGGAAGGCGCCCGTCCGGTCGTGGGCGGCGAGCGTCCCGCGTACGACAAGGGGTTCTATGTCGCTCCGGCGCTCTTCGCCGACTGCACCAACGACATGCGGGTGGTGCGGGAGGAGATCTTCGGACCGGTCGTGGTCGTGGTGCCGTTCGACGACGAGGAGGAGGGCGTGGCGCTCGCCAACGACAGCGACTACGGGCTGATCGACTACGTGTGGTCGGGCGATGTGGCGCGCGCGTTCCGCGTGGCGGGGCTGCTGCGGGCGGGCGGCGTCGGGGTGAACACGGTGGGCCGGAACATGGAGGCGCCGTTCGGCGGGTTCAAGAGGAGCGGGGTGGGCAGGGACGTCGGCTCGTATGCGCTGCATGCGTACAGCGAGCTGCAGGCGGTGGTGTGGCCGGGGTGAGGGACCGCGTGTTTCCGGGGCCGGAAAACCCGCGGAGGAAATTTTGAAATCAGATCAAATCGGACGTTGCTGCGGTTCTCGCACATTGGGGAATTGGCAACTCGACCTTGTAATGCCCGTTCCTTGCGCGGCGTACGGCTTCATTTCATAGATGTTTGCCGCGTCATCTCTTTGAATCGATTGACCAGGAACCGGATTCCCGCTCTCCGGATGTGGAAACCGCAGGACCTAACGTCCTGTCCCATGACTGAGCTGAAGGTGCGGCCGCAGGCCGGAGACACGGTACGGAGCGTCCCCGGCAGCGGCGTACGCGAGAAAGGGCTCGGCGGAAACTCCGTCGGGCTGATGGGCAGTGCCGTCATCGGCATCTCCACCGTCGCCCCCGTCTACTGCCTGACCTCGACCCTCGGCTCCACAGCCGGCGAGGTCGGACTGCAGATGCCCGCCGTCTTCCTGGCCGGCTTCCTGCCGATGCTGCTCGTCGCCTTCGCCTACCGCGAGCTCAACCGCGCCATGCCCGACTGCGGAACCTCCTTCACCTGGACCGTGAAGGCGTTCGGACCGCGCGTCGGCTGGATGTGCGGCTGGGGCCTGGTCATCGCGACGATCATCGTCCTGTCCAACCTGGCGGGCGTGGCCACCTCGTACTTCTGGCTGCTCGCGGGCGAGATCACCGGAAGCGGGTCGATCGCGGCCCTGGACGACAGCAAGCCCGTCCACATCCTGACCTGTCTCGCCCTGATCGCGGTCGCCACGGCGATCAGCTACCGGGGCATGACGGCGACCAAGGGCGTGCAGTACGCCCTGGTGGGCCTCCAACTCGCGGTCCTCGCCCTCTTCGTGGCGATGGCGCTCGGCAAGGCCGGCTCCTTCGAGACGTCCCTCTCCTTCTCCTGGTCCTGGCTGAACCCGTTCGCCGTCCAGTCGTTCGCCGCCTTCACCGCGGGCCTGTCGCTCTCGATCTTCATGTACTGGGGCTGGGACACGTGCATGACCGCCAACGAGGAGACCGTCGGCAGCGCCAAGACCCCCGGGCGCGCCGCGATGATCTCCATGGTCGTCCTGGTCGGCTCCTACCTCGCCACCGGTATCGCCGCCCAGATGGCCGTCGGCTCCGGTGACAAGGGCCTCGGCCTTGCCAACCCGGACACCTCCGACAACGTGTTCGCCGCGCTCGCCGGCCCGGTCATGGGCCCCGGCCTCGGCATCCTGCTCTTCCTCGCGGTCCTCGCCTCGGCGGCGGCCAGCCTCCAGACGACGTTCATCCCGGTCGCCCGCACGGTGCTCGCGATGTCCACGTACGAGGCCCTGCCCGCGTCGTACGCCCGCGTCCACCCGCGCTTCAAGACCCCCGGCCGGGCGACGATCGTCGCGGGCATCGCGACCGGTGCGTTCTACACCGTGATGACCCTGGTCAGCGAGCACGTCCTGGTCGACACGATCTACGCGCTCGGCCTCATGATCTGCTTCTACTACGCGCTCACGGCCTTCGCCTGCGTCTGGTACTTCCGCCACGACCTGCGCCGCTCGGGCCGTGACCTGGTCATCAAGGGCGTCTTCCCGCTCGTCGGCGGTGTCCTGCTGACGGCCGTCTTCGGCAAGACCCTCTACGACATGTGGGACCCGGCGTACGGCTCCGGCTCCGCGGTCTTCGGCGTGGGCTCGGTCTTCGTCATCGGCGTCGGCCTGCTGCTGCTCGGTCTGGTCCTGATGGTCGCGATGCAGCGCCGCAGCCCGGCGTTCTTCCGGGGCGAGGTGCTGACGAAGGAGACCCCGTCACTGGTGGTTTCCGACTGACCTGTCAACCTGTCACCGGGCCCGTCCCCCCGCCGTGGTGCGCCCGGGGGACGGGCCGTGGAGTGTCGGCGCCCGTCGACCTCATGGGCCTGCCTCTACCGTGCAGTCATGCGCGCCTCGACCAACCGGACGGCACTGGCCACGTTCGCCGCGGCCTGCGTACTCGGCGCCGGCAACGCGGTCGGCGTCCGCTTCAGCAACCGTGAGCTCGATCCGCTCTGGGGAGCCGCGCTGCGCTTCGGAGCCGCCGCCCTGGTACTGCTGGTGATCATGGCGTCCCTGCGGCTGGAACGGCCGCGCGGCCGGGCGCTCGCCGGGGCCGTGCTGTTCGGCGTGCTCAACTTCGGCGTCACCTTCGCCCTCGCGTACTACGCACTCGTCCGCATCCATGCGGGACTCGGCCAGACGATCCTCTCGCTCGTGCCCCTCGTGGCGCTGCTGCTCTCGGTGGCCCAACGCCAGGAGACGTTCCGGGCGCTCGCAGCCGTGGGAACCGTGCTCGCCGTGACCGGCGTGGCGGTGGTGTCCCAGGCGCCGTTGCAGGAATCGGTCCCCGTGCTCTCGTTCCTCGCGGTACTCGGCGCGGTGTTCTCCTTCGCCGAGGCGGCGGTACTGGTCCACCGGCTCCCCGCAGTCCATCCGGTGACCATGAACGCGGTGGGCATGGCAGGCGCGGCGGTGCTGCTCTTCGCGGGGTCGGCGGCCGCAGGCGACGACTGGCACCTCCCGGAGCGCGCCGTGACCTGGTGGGCCCTGGCGTACCTGGTGCTCGCGGGCTCGGTGGCGACGTTCGTCCTCTATCTCCAGGTGATCAAGAACTGGGGCCCGTCGCGGGCGGCGTACGTCTTCGTCGTGATCCCCGTGATCACGATCCTTCTCTCGGCACGGCTGGACGACGAACCCCTGACGGCAGGCCTGCTGCTGGGGACTCCGCTGATCCTGCTGGGCGTGTATCTGGGGGCGCTGCGCAAGCCGTGACCGGTGGCCTTTCCGGTGGAGCGCGTTCCGGCGCGTCGGGGCCGGCCGTCTGTTGCATGGCAAAGCACGGGGACTTCGCGAGCAGCAAGCCGCAACCAGAGCACCCGCAGTTCGGCTGGGCGGCCTTTAGTGTGAGAACGGCAATGGCAAGTTCGGCCAGGTGCGGAAGCGCGAGGACGGACGGATTCTCGTCATTGAGGCCAAGACGCAGCAGCAGTACGGAGCTTGGCACGCGTACTCTGCCACCTGGCTTGCAGTACCGGCGGTTCGGCATCAGCAAGGGGACTCTTCCGTGACCGTGACTGTTGCCCGCCATGTTGTGCCCGGTCCCGACGCCGAGCGGTTCGCCGAGCGGCTGAGCGCACAAGTGGCCGATCGAATCGACCGTCTCGAGAGGTCGGCGGACGCGATTGACTTCGCATTCAGCACCGCTCTTGTTGCGCTGCAAGCCCACTGTGTGGCTGACCCGCAAGCGGCGAAGCTGGAGACGTGGGAAGCCACAGTCAGCGCTACGCAATTGGGCTCGGCGCTGTTCGCCGTAACCAGTGCGAGCGAGGGGGCCGTGGAGTGCCGAATAGACCGGAAAATGCGGTCTATTCCGGTGATCGGACCTCAGCCGTTCGCCGATGCGGGGAACTGGCTCTCGGCGTTCTGGCTGGCGGTCGTCTGCCGTGAGCAACAGCGCATGACGCAGCTGTGCGAGATCCCGCTGGAGCGGTTGCGTTCGCCGGAGGGAGACTACGACGAGTTCACTTATCACTGGGTGGACGTCCTGCAGACGTACTGGCTCCAGCGCCCGGGCTTGGTGGACAAGCTCATCGCGGCGATCGAGACTTCGGATCCTGCAGTAGCGCGGACGACTCCGCGCGACTTGCTGCAGGGTGTGTTCTATCCGCCGATCAACCTCTTCTACCACTTCGTGCGCAAGCACGAGGAAGGCTTCAGCCCAGCCTTGGTGGAGGCGCTGAAGCTGCACCAGGCGTACTGGACCCTGGACGAGGAGAGGAAGACGGACATCGACGGCACGGTCGCCTTGGGCCCGCTGGCCATGGCCTGCCTGGCCTACGACGGGAAGCTCCCGATCGAGGTCGAGTCCGATTACCTGCCCAAGCACCTCCTCGAGCACGGCTGGCTAGGCGAGTTCCCCACCTGAGGCATCTGCACGATGACGAGAATCCCGCGCCACGACTTCCCTGCGGACGATGCGGCAGAGGCCAGGGAGCCGGTCGTCACGGCGGCCCGGGAAGCGATCGATGAGATCGAGGCGTCCGATGACGACCGCTATGACACGCTGACGTTCTCGCTCTTAGCGGCGAAGTGGCACTGCATCCAGGACCCCGTGGCGGGCGATTTCGAAACCTGGGAGTCGTGGGTTCTTGCCATGCAGGTGGGCTCCGCGCTCTTCGCCGCCGGCACCGCCCAGGAAGGCTCGGTGGCCTGCCGGGTCGGGACCCTGGACGAGGTGCGCAAGCTCCCCGCGACCGGCCCGCAGGACTACCTGCACGCCGGGAACTGGCTCATCTCCTTCTACCTGGCGGTGATCTGCCGTGAGAACGAACGTGCCCAGCAGCTGGCGCAGGTGCCGGTGTCGTTCCTGCGTGCCTCCGGCGCGGAGTTCGACGAGTACGTCTACGCCTGGATCGAGACCCTCCAGAACTTCTGGTTCGGCCGGTCGGAAACCTGGGACACCCTGGTCGCCGCGGTCAACGGCACAGATCCCCAGCAAGCCCGGATCGCCGGCACGGAGCTGATGCTGAAGATTCTGTACCCGCCGCTGGAGCTCTTCCAGCTCTACCTGCGCCGGGAGAGCGAGCAGTTCAACGAGTCGCTGGTCACGGCTCTCACCTGGCACAAGGAGTACTGGACCGCGAACGAGGCCCGCTCCCTCAGCGGCGACGGCCTGGTGGCCCTGGCCCCGCTCGCGGTCGCCTGCATGGCGGACGACGCGGACATGCTGATTGAGGTGGAGTCGGAGTACCTCTGCAAGCACCTGCTGCGGCGCACCTGGGTCGGCGAGTTCGCCACGTGAGCCGGGCGGTGACCCGCGACCCCTTGCCCACGGGGAACGCGGAAGCTGGCCTCGCCGTGCTCCAGCCCTCCCGGGCTCGCCCCGTTCCTTCAGCACTGCCAGAGGAACGCCGCCTCCGAGCAGGGTGCGCAGGTGAAGGCGTAACCGCAGCCTCCGCCGCCGAAGTTGGCGGCGGTGTTGTGGTCGCGGCCCTCTTCGAGCAGCGCCGCGAAATCCATCCTGTGTGAACAGGACGGGCAGTTCGGGGTCTCGTCGTCCTGGATCCAGTACGGCTCGCCGCCCAGCGCGCCGAGCACGGGGCTCTCGTCCTCGTGGCCGGCGGCAACCCAGGCCTGAACGGCGTCGAAGTAGTCCTGCTCCTCGACGCTCTCCGTGCGCAGTGCGGACACGGCGCCGAGCGACGTCTCTCCTTCCGGAGGCACGGCTGCCGGGGCCAGCCCGCCGTGGGGAAAGAGATACGCGCGGTTGCCGCCGTCGGCGGGGCTCCACTCCTCGCACAGACCGGGGTCGTTCTGGCACATGAACACGGACACGACCTGCTCCTCGCCGGGAAGGTGCGCGAGGAACTGCATGGCGCCCTTGCACGTCCGGCACAGCGGCCAGGAGAACCCGTCGGGGACAAGTGGCACACCACCGGTACGCCGCGCGGGCGCATCGTCCGCTATCGCGCCGTCGTAGATCAGCAGGGTCGTCATGGCGTGCAGCGTAAGGGAATGCTGGCAGGGGCCGGAATGCGGCCCTCCGACGCCCCGCCCGCCCCGCCGTGGCCTGCCGCTGATGCCGCCATCCGTTCCCGGCGGTTTTCTCGGGGCGAGGCGCTGATGAAGGAGTCACCGTCGTTGACGGTCGCGGCCCGACCCGCTCGATCCTCACACGGTGCGGTACGGGTCACGGATGTCGCGCTGCTCCACGTCGCTGACGACGCGGGCGACTGTCGCGAAGTCGCTGTCGCGGTGCAGTACGACGAGTCCGTGATGCACTGCCGTCGCACACAGGAGCAGATCCAAGGGACCTGCACTCCGGTGCTGGCTCTTCTGCGTCAGCTTGTACTGCGCCGTGTCGACCCACGACCAGGCACCCCTCGGCACCCCGGCGAGAGGGAACATCTCGCTGAGCCGCCCTTCCAGGTCGTCCCTGTGGGCGGGGCTGGTCGCCGAGTACAGAAACTCGGCCCTGGTCGGCTCGCAGATCCGCACGAGGCCCGATTCGACCACAGGCGTCCAGGCAAGCCGGACATCAGGCTGTCGTAGGAGTTCCCAGAGCGCGGAGGTGTCGATCAGGAAGCCCGGATTCACTCGTCCCTCCAGGCGCGCTTCCTCGCCTTGTACGCCTCGATCGCGTCGTCGAACTCGCCGCGTTCTGCCCGCTCGGCGAGATCCTGCATGGCCTCCAAGCGCTTGAGCCGCTGGACGTACTCGTGCAGAGCGCCGTTGATGGTGTCCTTCTTGGTCTTCGTCCCCATGAGCCGCATCGCCTCGGCCAGGATTTCGTCGTCGAGATTGACGTTGGTCATGCTCATCGCAACCTCCATGTGGGTCGTGTGGATGAATCATCCACATGATGTACATCCTCCCAGAGTACGGCGGGCGGCTCCCCTTGTGCAGGGGCTCAAGCGGCCGCGGTGGACACATCGCAGCCCCGGCAGACCCCCGGCTCCGGCGCACGGAACGCGCGGTCGCAGCAGTCGCAGTTCTGGAGCGGGTCCGGGCGCGGCGGTGGTGGCGGGGTTGCGGGGAGTGGCGGCGGGAGCAGTTCCGTGAGGCGGTGGGCGAGCAGCGACGCCGGGTGGTGGATCGGGCCGTCAGGGAGTCCGGCGGTGAGGGTGCGGCGTACGGCGTCGGGGGTGACGTCGCGTTGCAGCCAGGCGTCGACCGCCGGTGCGAGACGACGTACGTCCCGCTCGGACAGCAGCAGCCGGGGGTCGTGCCGCCGCAGGTCGGCAAGGAGCGCCGCGGCTACGGGCAGGGGGAGTACGGGAGCGGCGAGCGCCTCCCTGCGCGGCTCGGGCTCCGCGCGGGTCGGCATCGGCTCGGATGGCTTCGGCTCGGGTGGCTTCGGAGTCTCCGGCTCCGGCGTGGGCACCGGCTCCGGTCCGTGCTCCGGTGCCGAACCCGCCGCCATCGCGGGCGGGTTGTTGTACGACACCCGCTGGGTGATCAGCTTGCCCGACGGCAGCCGCACCTGCACGCGGGCCAGATAGCCGTGCTTCTCCAGCTCGCGCAGGGCGTCGGCGATGCGGACCTCGCCCTCCGGGAAGCGCTCGGCGAGCTTCTTGATCGAGATTCTCGTGCCCGCGCGCAGCGACTGGATGTGGACGGCCAGCCCGATCGCGGTCAGCGAGAGTTCGGGGTGTTGGGTCAGGTGGTTCCCGATCACCACGAAGCGTTCCTCGTGCCGGACGTTGATGTGCCGGAGGCCGACGAGGGGAACGGGAGGCGGGGCGCACGGGGGCGCGTTAAGCTGCGTCTCAGCCATCAGGAAGGTCCTGCTTCCTCGAAGGTCAGGCCCTCGATCGGGATGCCAGTCCCGGCCGGGGGCCGTCGCATGTCTGCGGTTGTCTGTGGCTGAGCTTGCACCGCGAAATGGCATATGCGCCAGCCCAGTTGGGCCGGATCACCCGTCCGAGTGAGCGACGGGGGGTTTGGGGGTGGTTGGGAAGGTTCTTGCCTCGGTCCTTTGATCTTTGGCGTCGCGGGGCACCAGGTCCTGGACTCCCGGGTCGTGGAAACCTCGATGTGGTTCAACCGGTGCAAATCAGGAAAATTGCGCGTCCGTCATGATGCGGTGACGGGCCTCCCGCGCCGCCGCCAGGAGGCGTTCGTCCGTCTCCATCTCCGCGTCCCGGGAAGGCTCGTTCTCCGGGATGCGCCTTCGCCGGTCGATCAGCTGGTCCAGGGCCGGTACGGCGGGCAGGGCATGGCGGCCCAGCTCCGCAAGACCGTTCATGAAAGCCTCGCCGACGACCTTGCACGCCAGCTGCCGGGTCATCAGGTCGAGCAGCCTCGGAAGCGCCGGCTCGCCTGCGTGACGGAACCAGAGCGGGGCGCACCGTGCCTGCATGATGTTGGGCCACCGGAAGGTCAGGTTGTACAGCTGGGCGGCCTGGCGGAAGGGCAGGGGGCCCGCGTCCAGGAGCGGGCCGAAGAGTTCGGGGGCCGGTTCAAGCGTGCGACGCCCACGGGCTGAGCAGCCAGGTGCTCGGCGGCGCTGCGGGCGTCGTAGACCTCGGGGGTCCCGCGCCTCCCCCGGCGCGCCCGCGCGGGGGGCTCGAGACCGATGCCGGCGAGAGGCGCTGCGTGCTCCTGTGCCGCCGCGTTCGAGATCATCGCTGTGCGTATCGCTTCCGCACCCTCGGGAAGCCCCACGTGCGCCACAAGGTGCGGCAGGAGCTCCACGGGCGCGGCCCGCCAGTCCTGACAGGCCGACCGGGCCAGGGTGGCGCCGACGCGCTGCAGCGCGACCGGGCGCTTCTCGCCGAGGAGTTGCCGACCAGCGCATACGTGTCCGCCTCACGGTCGAGCACGGACAGCGTGTCCGACCATCGTTCACCGATCCATGGCACGTGCCGGGCAGCCTCCTCGGCGTCGGCCAGGAGGGCCGCGTCGAGGCGCGCCCAGTCCTCCGGCGGCGCTTCCCGCAGGAGCGAGAGGCGGGCCAGGAAGCGAACGGCGGGGAGGCCGTCGTGGCGCAGCCGCTCAGCGGCTTCGGGGAGCACGCCCATTGCCAGAACCGTGCGCACGGCGGGGTCCGTCAGCTCGTACAGCGCGGCGAGTGCGAGATCGGGCCTGCCTGCCTGTGGCAACAGCTTGGCCGCCAGCCCTCGAACCGCCTCGTCCTCGTCCATGAGCCGGGCGTACGACGCTTGTGCCGCCGCATCCCATGTCTCGGCGCCGGCCGTCACCAGGCTGTACACCAGCTGGAGAGCATTGAGGCGTACGGACGCGGGTTCCACGGCGGTCAGTTCGAGCAGCCGGCACTCCACCGGGCCGGCGCGGTCCTCATGTACCGCGTCGAACAGCGCCTCACGGGAGGGGTGGCCCGCGGTCGCCGCCGTACCGTCCGCGACCGCCTCGTCGAGCCACCTCAACGGACCGGGCGGTGGCCGCCCTTCCGTGTGTCAGGGGTTACGTTCATCATGAGGCGATCGTGTCAGACCGGCCTCGTACAGTCGACGTCATGACAGAGCCGAAGCCGCTGATCCGGGCCAACGAGCCGGGTGGACGGTCGATCGACGATCCGTCCGACGACGCCGTGCACGATCTGCTCGCCGACATGAACCTCAGCCATCGCGTCGTGATCGTCAGGCGGCTGGACCGGGAGCCCGTCGACGAGCACTACATGCAGGTGTATCTCAACGACGACTTCAGCTATCACGTGGAGTACCGCGAGGGCGGCGAGGACCGGCACTTCCAGGCCGAAGTGCCCTGGCAGGGCGATGTGATCGGCCCCCGGCCCGTCGCCGCGGTGATCAGCGACTGGATGCACGAACGGGAGGGCTGGCGCGAGGCGTTGCCGTGGGTGCCGTGGCCGTCGGACAGGAACAGGCCGACGGTGAGTGACCAGGTCCCTGCGGTCGGCACGGAGCTGCGGACCACCAGGCTCGTGCTCCAGCGCCCGACCGCGGCCGACATCGACGCGATCCTCGCCATCCACAGCGACCCGGCGGCCTGCCTCCACAACCCCTCCGACGCGATCGGCTGCCGCGGCGAGGCCGAGGAGCTCTACGGGCGCTGGGACGCCCAGTGGGAGAGCTGCGGGTACGGGTACTGGGCCGTACGACGCGTCGGCTCCGGCACGCTGCTGGGGTTCTGCGGGATCAAGCCCATGGAGCTGAACGGCAGGGAGATCCTCAACCTCTTCTACCGCCTCGCGCCCTCGGCCTGGGGGCAGGGCTTCGCCGCCGAGGCCGCGACCGCCGTCGCCGCGTGGGCAACGCGGAACGTCCCGGAACTGCCGCTCATCGCAAGGGTCCGGCCCGCCAACACCGCCTCCCGGCGCGTGGCACTACGGGCCGGACTCGCACGCGCCGAGCATCTCGACGGCCCCGGGATCGACGGCCACGACCTGATCTTCGCCGCCAACCTGTCGGGCTGAACCGGGGCGGGGCGGCGCGTCAGCCCCGGCCCCGCCGCCGCGCCTGTGCTCCGCGCTACACCCCCAGGAAGATCGGGTTCGTGAACGCGGCCGGCGGCCCCGGCAGCAGGGGTACCACCGGCGCGTGCCGCACCTCGGCGCGCACGTACGAGGCGTACTGGGCCGTCGTGCGCCACTCCACCGTGCCCGTACCCGACGCCGGCAGCGCCTCCGTGTGCAGCACGCCCTGGTCGGTGACGATCCGGGCCGTGCAGCCGGGCGCGCCCGAGACCTCCAGCCGTACCGTCACCGGGTCGTCGCGGTCCACCCGCAGGCGCTCGCCGATGCCCGCGTACCGTCCGCGCCCGCCGGCCGCCGCGAAGGACACGGACACGGCCCTGGACTCGGCGACATAGCTGTGCCCGGCACGGATGCCCGCCAGGATCGCCTCACGGGTCAGATCCTCGGCGAGGACGACGGTCTGCGGTGTGCCGACCGGATCCGGGTGGCGGTGCGCGTCACTGCTGCCCATCGCCGGGATCCAGCGCTTGCCGGACCGCGCCGCGGCCGCCAGGGTGCCGTCCCAGTCCGCCAGCGAGACCTCGTCGTCGGGGGTGTAGGGACCGTTCCAGACCTCGATCGCGTCCGCTTCCCCGAAGCCGAACTTCCAGTTGCAGCCGATGCAGGTGGCGTGCGGGTGCGCGGGCACGACGAGGCCGCCCGCCCGGCGGATCTCACGGGCGTAGTGCCCGAAGCGGTTGTCGCGGGCGCGGTAGCGCCAGTCGACGAACGTCCCCGGGTCGGTGCCCAGCGCCACCACGTGCCCGTTGCGGGTGGTGACCTCCTCGCCGAGCAGGATCAGCAGGTCGTCGCCCGCATGGTCGGCCCAGTGGGCGTGCGCCGCATGGGTGTTGTGCTCGGAGGAGTTGATGAAGTCCAGCCCGGCGGCGCGGGCCAGCTCGGCGATCTCCGCGGGTGTGCGCCGGCCGTCCGAGTACCAGGAGTGCAGGTGGCAGTCCCCGCGGTACCAGGCCCGCCCCCGCCCCTTGGCCCGCTCCGGCGGGTACACGGCCCTGGGTGTCGGCTGCTGCGTGCCGTACCGCAGCGTGACGGTGACCTCGTACGCGAGCCCCTGCGGCGCGACGGTGTACGGCCCGAGGGCGATGTGCCACAGGCCGGCGCGGATGCGGCCGGGGATGTAGCCCGGGGTCGCGTCGTCCGCCCGGATGAAGAACTCGGTGCGCGCCCCGCCCGACCAGCCGCGGAACCCGTCGCCGCCGAGCGCCGTGCCGCGCTCGTCGAAGATGCCGATGTCGAGGGCGTTGCCGGCCGTGCCCGCGGGGACGGCCGGCCGCTCGTACGTGTACGCGACGTGGATCTCCCGCACGCCGTGAGGTACTTCGACGGGCAGGTACACGAAGTCGGGGGAGCCGGGCGGCAGGGTACCGCGAACCACCTGGCTGTCGTCGCTGTCGGAGTCGGCGCCCTCGTCGTTCGGCGCGGCGTACGCGAAGCTCACAGTGCTCAACGTAAGGGCGGTGGCGGCCCCCGTCATGAGCAGTGTGCGTCTGGCTGTCGCGTGTTCGTCGTCATTGCACATGCCGTCGGCTCCCCGGGGTGTCGAGAGGGACAGAATCGCTGCACTTGAACACTCCTGCCGGAGCGTTAACCGGCGGGCACGGGCAGGAGTTTGCGGGATGACGTGGTCATGACCGAAGACGTCTGACGACGGTACGGCATACGTTGTCCCCGCCACAGGTGCCGAACGACGGAGGAGAGCCCCATGCGGATCGCGACCACGATCTTCCTCACCGACGAGACGATCACCCCGGTGCGACTGGCCCTCGAGCTGGAACAGCGCGGCTTCGCCGGTCTGTACCTCCCCGAACACACCCACATCCCCGTGGAGCGCACCACCCCGTACGCGGCGGGCGGCGACCTCCCGCCCGAGTACGGCCGCACCCTGGACCCGTTCGTCGGCCTCGCCCAGGCCGCGGCCGTGACGGACCGTCTGCTGCTCGGCACGGGCATCACCCTGGTGGCCCAGCACGACCCGATCGGTCTGGCCAAGCGCGTCGCGACCCTGGACCACGTGTCGGGCGGCCGCTTCACGCTGGGCGTCGGCTTCGGCTGGAACGTGGAGGAGGCGGCGGACCACGGAGTGGAATGGGCCACGCGGCGCGACCTCGTCCTGGACCGGATGCGGCTGATGCGGGCGCTGTGGTCGCCTGAACCGGCCGCGTACGAAGGCGAGTACGGGTCGGTGCGCGCATCCTTCGCGTACCCGAAACCGGCCGGCGGCGCCCCCCGCACCCTGGTCGGCGGCGCGGCGGGCCCCCAGCTGTTCACCCACATCACGCAGTACGCGGACGGCTGGATGCCGATCGGCGGCCGCGGCCTGACGGAGTCGGTTCCGGTGCTGAGGGACATCTGGGAGTCGGCGGGTCGAGACCCCAAGGCGCTCCAGGTGGTCCCGTACGCGGTCCTGCCCTCACCGGGCAAGCTCGCGCACTACGCGGAACAGGGCATCGAGGAGGTGGTGCTGCAGTTGCCGCCCGGTAGCGAACTGGAGGTGCTGCGGGTCCTGGACGACTACGCCCAGTACCTCTGACCCTCCGGCACGACCCGGTCGGCGACTTCCCTCACCGGAAACTCGGCGGGCGATGTGACACCGGGGGCCTGGACGGGGCTCGCCCCGAACGAAGCCTCGATCCCGGCGACGAGGAGGGCGACTCCCGGAATCCCGGCGACGGCGAGGGTGACCAGGGCGGCCGGTCGTGGCGTCTTCATGGTCTCGACCCTGCCGACGTGCCGTGCCGGCCGTCACCGGGACACGCGGGGAGGGCGCCGACCTGATCCGGAGGGGTGACGCCGGAGGGGCCCAGGTATCGAGAGCCGGCTGTCGAGGGCCAAGGCCGTGCGGTACGGCCCGCTTGCCGGCGCACTGCGACTCGTGCCGCAGCACGCGGGCCGCCGCACAGGCGCACCAGGCGACGTGGCCACGCGCGTCGGGTCACAGGACGTACGGGCACAGGTCGATCACCGCCGCCGTGAACTCCACGGTCTCGCCCAGCCGGGGCAGCGGAACTCCCGCCGCGAATTCCACCATCGTGGTCGTCGGGCCGAGGCGGAGCCAGGCGATGCCGTCCTCGTCCACGTGCTCGATCGAACCGAGCACCGCGACGCCGGCGAGTGTGTCGTCGCCCTCGAGCCGGGCCTCGCCGCCGGAGGCGGACCATGCGTCGATCTCGTCCGCGATGTCGATCTCCACGTAGTAGTGGCCGGGCGCGGGCTCGGCGCTGTCCCGCCAGCGGGCCCACGCCGTGCCGAGCGGGCTTGCGAAACGGACCAGGCCACGGGGCGCGTCGAGGATCTCCAGGATTTCGATCATCATCGCTTGGGCCCCATTTCCGGCGCGATGTCGTCCGCCGGCAGTTCGCTCCCCGCCGGCTCGTACGCGCACCCGCCGTGGCTGCCCCCGTAGAAGCGTCCGCCCTCCCGCATCCAGGTGAAGACCATCCGGTCGATGCCCGCCTCCTCAGTCGCGCCGTCGCGCTCCGCGCGCAGCTCCCACTCGCCGTCGGAGCCCTTGAGCTCCTCGAACTCCCTGATCCGCCAGCCCTCTTCCTTCAGATGGGTCTCGAGGCGGCGCAGAGCGGGGAGCGCCTCGGTCTCCGGGATCCCGGCCAGTGTCCAGGAGTGCGAGAGGCGGTACGCGTCCGTGACCGGCGTGTCCGCGACGGATTCCAGCCCGTTGGGGTAGCAGTGATCGCCCGAAAGGGAGTTCTGGGCATCCGCCGGCACCACCTCGTCGAAGCCCAGCACCTCGTACGCGTCCTGGGAGCGGTCGGTGACGCGGCGCACCATGTCCTCGCGGGCCACGGTCGGGTAGTCCTCCGGTACCGCCCTCTCGACTCCGTACGTGACGATCAGACCGAGGACCAGCAGCACCGGTGTCGCGATCACCGCGAGGAAGACCCACCAGGCGACGTCCAGCGCACGGCGGACGGCGGTCATGGCGGGAGGCATGGGGGTGTCGAGGTCCAACTCGTCCGGCTGGTCGGGTCGGTCGCGCTGGTCAGCGTCGAGGTCGGTGTCTGCGTCCGTGTCGGCGTTGGTCATGGCCGCGACATTATTTGCCCGTCCGGGCGCGCCGCATGGGCATTACCGCTCAGTCCGCTGCGCACTCGTACTCAGCCGGATCACGGTCATATGTCCGGCCTGCGGACCGCCCTGTCTGCCCGCGCTCGTATGCTCGCTGCATGACGGATCACCAGGCCCCAGACCAGGCCGGAGACCAGCCCGGGCGCCCCACCGCGAACGCCATGCGCCGCGCGCTCAAGCGCGCGAGGGACGGGGTCGCCCTCGATGTCGCCGAGGCCGCCGTGCTGTTGCAGGCACGCGGCGCCGACCTCGACGACCTCGCCGCGTCCGCCGGGCGGGTGCGGGACGCCGGGCTCGAGGCGGCCGGGCGGCCGGGGGCGATCACGTACTCGAAGAGCGTCTTCATCCCGCTCACCCGGCTGTGCCGCGACAAGTGCCACTACTGCACCTTCGTCACCGTCCCGGGCAAGCTGCGCCGCGCCGGGCACGGGATGTTCATGTCTCCCGAGGAGGTCCTGGACATCGCCCGCCGCGGGGCCGCGGCGGGCTGCAAGGAAGCGCTGATCACGCTGGGGGACAAGCCCGAGGACCGCTGGCCCGAGGCGCGTGAGTGGCTCGACGCGCACGGCTACGACGACACCATCGCGTATGTACGGGCCACGGCGATCCGCATCCTGGAGGAGACCGGACTTCTCCCCCACCTCAATCCCGGTGTCATGTCCTGGACGGACTTCCAGCGCCTCAAGCCGGTCGCCCCGTCGATGGGCATGATGCTCGAGACCACGGCCGAGCGTCTGTGGTCCGAGCCCGGAGGGCCGCACTACGGGTCGCCGGACAAGGAGCCGGCCGTACGGCTGCGCGTGCTGGAGGACGCGGGCCGCTCGTCCGTCCCCTTCACCAGTGGGCTGCTCATCGGGATCGGCGAGACGTACGAGGAGCGGGCCGAGGCGCTGTTCGCGCTGCGCCGCGTCTCCCGTGCGTACCACGGCATCCAGGAACTGATCATGCAGAACTTCCGCGCCAAGCCGGACACGGCCATGCGCGGTATGCCGGACGCCGAACTGGACGAGCTGGTCGCCACCGTCGCCGTCGCCCGCCACATCATGGGGCCCTCCGCCTGTCTGCAGGCCCCGCCGAACCTCGTGGACGACGAGTACGTACGGCTCATCGGCGCCGGGATCGACGACTGGGGCGGCGTCTCACCGCTCACGCCCGACCACGTCAACCCCGAGCGTCCCTGGCCGCAGATCGACGAGCTCGCGGCCCGGTCGCTGTCCGCCGGATTCCGGCTGGAGGAACGGCTCTGCGTGTACCCGGAGTTCGTCCGGCGAGGCGAACCCTGGCTCGACCCCCGCCTGCTCCCGCACGTGCGGGCGCTCGCCGACCCGCAGACCGGTCTGGCACGCCCGGACGTCACACCCGCCGGGCTGCCCTGGCAGGAGCCCGACGAGGCGTTCACCGCCACCGGGCGCACCGATCTGCACCGGAGCATCGACACCGAGGGCCGGACGCACGACCGCCGCGACGACTTCGACGAGGTGTACGGGGACTGGGAGGCGCTGCGCGAGGCCGCCGTACCCGGCATGGTCCCGCAGCGCGTCGACACGGACGTCCGCGCGGCCCTCGCCACGGCCGCCGACGATCCCACCAAGCTCACCGACGACGAGGCCCTCGCGCTGCTGCACGCCGACGGGCCCGCGCTCGACACGCTCACCCGGATCGCCGACGAACTGCGCAGATCGGTCGTCGGCGACGACGTCACCTACATCGTCACGCGCAACATCAACTTCACCAATGTCTGTTACACCGGCTGCCGCTTCTGTGCCTTCGCCCAGCGGCGCACGGACGCCGACGCCTACACGCTCTCCCTCTCCCAGGTCGCGGACCGCGCCGAACAGGCGTGGGACGTCGGAGCGGTCGAGGTGTGCATGCAGGGCGGCATCCATCCCGACCTCCCCGGCACGGCGTACTTCGACATCGCGCGCGCGGTCAAGGAACGCGTACCCGGCATGCATGTGCACGCCTTCTCGCCGATGGAGGTCGTCAACGGCGCGACCCGGACCGGGCTGTCGATCCGCGAGTGGCTGACGGCGGCGAAGGAGGCGGGCCTCGACTCCATCCCGGGGACCGCCGCGGAGATCCTCGACGACGAGGTCCGCTGGGTCCTCACCAAGGGGAAGCTGCCCACCGCCACCTGGATCGAGGTGGTCAAGACCGCCCACGAGCTGGGCATCCGCTCCAGCTCCACCATGATGTACGGCCATGTCGACCAGCCCCGCCACTGGCTCGGCCACTTCCGTACGCTCGCCCGCATCCAGCAGGAGACCGGTGGTTTCACCGAGTTCGTGACGCTGCCCTTCATCCACACCAACGCGCCCGTGTATCTGGCGGGAATCGCCCGGCCCGGCCCGACGATCCGGGACAACCGGGCCGTCACCGCCATGGCCCGCCTCCTCCTCCACCCCCACATCACCAACATCCAGACCAGCTGGGTGAAGCTGGGGGCGGAAGGCGCGGCGCAGATGCTCCGGTCCGGGGCGAACGACCTCGGCGGCACGCTGATGGAGGAGACCATCTCCCGGATGGCGGGTTCCAGCTACGGCTCGTACCGATCCGTGCGCGACCTCACCGCCATCGCGGAGGCGGCCGGACGGTCGGCCAGGCCGCGGACGACCCTGTACGGGGAGGTACCGGCCGAGCGGCAACAGGCCGCCCTCGCTTCCGACGGACATCTGCCCGAGCTGCTGCCGCTGCTGCCGGACTGATCCCACGGGTGCCGGTGCGGCGTGCGCGCCCCTGACCGGCGGCACAGGAACCGGCGAACAGCCCCAGGCGCGCCGTGTCCGGGCCTGGGGGGCGGGCGAAGCACATGGCGGACGGACCCCGGGGCGCCGGTCGGCTTCGACCGGGCGCCGGCTCTGAACGCCTCCCGCAGGTGGCCGTGGCCCACCGCGAGAAGCCGGCGGCGTCCGATTCGCGCCCTGAGGCACATCAGGCCGGAGGAGCCTTCCAGCTCGTTCGATTACAGTGCTGCGCCGGGCAGTGTTCGTTCGACATCGGGGAAGGGGCACGGTGAGCGCAGCAACCACGGCCGTGTGGGGCCGTGCCGAGCAGCAGGACTTCCGCGCCCGGGTGCGCGGGGCCCTGCTCGGCGGCGCCGTCGGCGATGCGCTCGGTGCCGGCGTCGCGGCGCTCACCCTGGACGGGATCCGGGCCGCGCACGGGCCGGAAGGCGCCACCGACTTCGTGCCCGTGCACGGCCGCCGCGGCGCCGTGACCGCCGCCACACAGCTGACCCTGTTCACCGTGGACGGGCTGATCCGCGCCCAGGTGCGCCGCGACACCGGCGCCTGGCATCCGCCCACCGACCTGCACCGGGCGTATCTGCGCTGGGCCGCCACCCAGAGCGACTGGGGTCCCGACGAGCGGCGCAAGGACAACGGCTGGCTCGCCCGCGAGGAGTGGCTCTACAGCCGCCGCGACCCCTCCCGGGCCTCGGTGACCGGGCTCGCCGACGAGAACATGGGCACCCTCGCGGCGCCCAAGAACCCGACCGCCCGGGACGCGGGCGCGGCGGTGCGGTCCGCGCCGTTCGGACTGCTGGTGGGCTGGGAACCGCAGCTGGTGTGCCAGCTGGCCGTCGAGTGCGCCGCGCAGACGCACGGCCACCCGACCGCGTACCTCGCCGCCGGTGCGTTCGCCGTGATCGTTCACGGGCTCGCCCGCGGCGAGACGGTCGACGCCTCGGTGCAGCGGGCGCTCGCCCTGCTGGCGGCCCGCCCCGGGCACCAGCCCGTCACGGACGGCCTCAAGGAGGCGCTCGGAGCCGTACGGCAGGGCATCCCGGGCCCGACAAGAGTCGCGGCGCTCGGTGAGGGCCACAACGCCGAGGACGCGCTGGCGATCGCTGTCTACTGCGTTCTCGTGGGCGAGGACATCCGCCACGGCCTGCGCCTCGCGGTCAACCACGACGGGCCTTCGCAGACCACGGGCGCGCTGACCGGCGCGCTGCTGGGTGCGCTGCACGGCGAGACGGCGCTGCCGCCGGCCTGGCTGTGCGAACTGGAGGGCCGTTCCACGCTGCTGGAGATCGCGGACGACTTCGCGATGGAGATGACCCAGGGCCCGGCCCTGCACAGCCCGACGGCAACGGCCCCGGGGTGGCTCCAGCGCTACCCGCGGGGCGCGGCGGAACTGACGTAGGGCGCGGACACGGGCGGGGCCCGGCCCCCTCCTCGGCAGCCGGGCCCCTCATCACGCCGAAGTAACCGATGAGCACGGCCCAGTCGAGACTGTTCATGCCCCTCCAAGGGGTCCGTCTTGTGATCGCCGTTCATGGTGTGACCATTTGAGAGGCCACGACTACGCGTCGAAGAGTCAAGAGCACGTAAAACTGTTCGAGTTGTTGACCTGGGTTCACATGCGTGACCGACAGAAGGGTGAAAAGAGGGCCGCACGGAGTGCCGGCCCTGCGGCCCTGCGGCCCTGCGGCCCTGCGGCCCTGCGGCCCTGCGGCCCTGCGGCCCTGCGGCCCTGCGGCCCTGCGGCCCTGCGGGAGAGCGGAGGAGCGTTTACCGCATCAGCTCACCCGCGTTGACGAGCAGCGACTGTCCGGTGATCGCCCGCGCCCGGTCGGACGCGAGGAAGGTGACGGCCTCCGCCACGTCCCCGTCCGTGGCCAGTTCAGGCAGGGCCATCCGCTCGGTGAGCCGGCCCAGCACCTCGCTCTCCGGTACTCCCTCCGTGTGCGCGGTGAACTGCACATACGCCTGGACCGGCGGCCCCCACATCCAGCCGGGCAGCACCGTGTTCACTCGGATCCGATACGGGCCCAGCTCCCGCGCGAGCGAGTACATCGCCGAGGTCAGCGCCCCCTTGGAGGCCGCGTACGCCGCCTGCCGCACCTGCGAGGGCGCGGCCACCGCCGACTGCGTACCGATGACGACCACCGAACCTCCCCGCTCCTTCAGCGCGGGCAGGCAGGCGCGGGTCATGCGCAGCGTGCCCAGCAGGTTCACGTCCACGACCGACTGCCAGGTCGTGAAGTCGGCGTCCTCGAGGCCGCCGAAGTAGCTGTCCCAGGCCGCGACATGGACGACGGCGTCGATCCGGCCGAAGCGCTCCAGCGCCAGTGCCGCCAGCGCGTCGCACTGCGTCTCGTCCGTGATGTCGGTGGCGCGGTACGCGGTGTGCCCGCCGCCGGGGTCGATCTCGGCGGCGAACTTCACGAGGTTCGCCTCCGTGCGGGCACCCAGGACCGCGTTGCCCCCCTCTCGTACGGCGGTCGCCGCGATCTGGTGCCCGAGACCGGCGCCGACACCGGACACGATGACGGTCTTCCCCTGCAGCAGCATCCCGGTGTCTCCCGCCTCTGGCCAATCATCTGACGGCCCGTCAGAGTAGGGGCGTCCGGCGGAGGAAGGAAGGGAGTCGGCATGACCGAAGACGACACGCGCAGCGAGGTGTACGCGGAGCTGGCCGGCGTCGGCCCGTACGGGGTGCGGCCCGGCCACGCCCTGATCACCATGGTCGAACCGCATCCCGGCCAGGAGTACGCCTACAACCGCTGGTACGAGGACGACCACTTCTACGCGGGCGCGATGGCGATGCCCTGGATCTTCGCCGGGCGGCGCTGGGTTGCCACCAGGGACCTTCAACTGCTGCGCTACCCGGAGAAGTCGGCGGTCGCGCAGCCGGTCACCGCGGGCTGCTACATCTCGACGTACTGGATCACCGACGGCCGCTACGCCGACCACATGAAGTGGACCGTGGGCATCAACAAGCGGCTCAACCGGGACGGGCGGGTGCATCAGCAGCGCACACACGTCTTCACGGCCTTCCAGGACCATGAGGCGACCGTCTACCGGGACGGAGCGGCCGGTCCGCGCGACCACCACGCGCTCGACCACCCGTACGCCGGCCTGGTGGTCCAGGTCATCGACACCGATGGCCCCGGGCAACGCGCGGAACTGCTCGAGTGGCTGCGGGCGAAGCATCTGCCGAGGCGGCTCGCCGGCCCGGGCTCCGCGGCGGCGATGGTGACCGTCTTCCGGCCGACGCCGCTCCCCGGTGACCGGATGACCTATGTGAAGCAGGTGGAGGGGGTCGACACCCGGCTGACGCTGCTGTGGTTCCTCGAGGAGGACCCGAGGGAACACTGGGACACTGCGTTCGCCGGTCTCGACGCCGCGGTCGGGGCTTCGGGGCTCGGACGGGTCGAGCTGGTGGCTCCGTTCATCCCGACCGTCCCGGGTACCGATCGCTACGTCGACCAACTGCGCTGAGCCGGAAGCGGGGTGGGGGACTTCGATGTCGGCAGCCCAGGCATGGCCGAGCCCCCTCGGCCGGGACGGCGGACCAGTCGAGAGGGCTCCAGTCGTATCTGCGCTGCACTTCTTGTCGGGGCTTTGCCGGTCGCGTTGCAGCGGCTCAGTCGAGGCCGTGCGTGCCGTGACCCACTTCGTTGACGAACGCTGTCCACGACTCGGGGACGAAGGTGATGGTCGGGCCGGCCGGGACCTTGGAATCCCGAACGGAAATGGTCTGCACAACAGGGGACTTGACCTCTACGCACGCCCCGTTTCCCGTGGAGTACGAGGACTTGGTCCAGGCCTGGGTGCCGCCTTGGGTGATTGCCATGTTCGCTCCGCTTCGGCAAGTGGTGTGATGTGCGCCAACGTTCATGCTGGCGTGATCGACGCTACTCGCCGCCCTGGATGCGTGAGACAGTCGTTCACTCGACCGGATGGCATATTCCATTCGACTCTTACGCCGCGAGGTGGCCGTGGTGTATTTTGCGTCCCGCCTCGCGGCGTCCGCCCTCTGAAGAGCGTGCGAAGCGATACCCCGGGCCGGTCAGAGACCGCCGTTCGCGTACTTCTTGGCGATGCCCGCGATGAACTGCCGGGTCTGTTCCACGTTCAGAGCCTGGGCGCGCAGATGCTCGTACATGACGCTGTACTTCTGCACATCGTTGGCCTTCTCCAGGTACAGGTCGCTGGTCACGCCCTCGATGTAGACGACGCTGGAGTCCGACGCGTCGGGGAACTCGAGGATCGCGTACTGGCCGTTGATGCCCGGATGTGCGCCCATATCGAAAGGCAGCACCTGGACGGTGACATGCGGCTGCTGCGACATTTCGACCAGATGCTCCAGCTGCTCGCGCATCAGCTGCCTGTCGCCGACCACGCGGCGCAGCGCGGACTCGTCGATCACCACCCACAGCCGCAGCGGATGCTCGTCGTCCCGGATCCGCTCCTGACGGCGCAGCCGGACTCCGACGCGCTTCTCGATGTCGGTGGCCCCGCTCTCCGGCAGCGCGCCGGCGATCAGTGCCTCGGCGTACTGCCGCGTCTGCAGCAGGCCGGGAACGACCTGGGGTTCGTAGACGCGCAGACTCGCCGCGTCCGTCTCCAGGCCGATGTAGACGCTGTACGGGATGTCGCCGAAGGCGTGCCACCAGCCCTGCTGGCGCGAATCCTTGGCCATCTGCATCAGCGAGTCCACGATACGGTGGTCCTCGACCTCGTACACGCCGCAGAGGTCGCGGACATCGCGCTGGCTGATGGAGCGGCGGCCGTTCTCGAGTCGGCTGATCTTCGACTGGGAGACGAGCAGGCGCTCCGCCACCTCCTCGGCCGTCATGCCTTTGAGTTCGCGGAGCCGGCGCAGCTCCTGACCCAATCGGCGTCTCCTGACGGTGGGATTGACGTTGGACGCCACAGGGACTGCACCTCCGACTGCGTAGCTGTGCGTATCTACTGTTCAGCAGATTGCCACCAATGGTCGCCGCTGCGCTGCCAAATGGCCACACGCGCGAAGGCGTTCACTGCGCATGCGAACGCGCGGGGCAGCTTTCAGGCTGTCCCGCGCGTTCTGTGCGGCTCCCGAACCGGGTCATGGGGACGTCGGTGCGGCGGTAACTTGTGCAGTTGTCCTGCCTTTCCTGACCGTCCTGCCTGTCCTGTCCTTCCCGCCGTGCTCAGTGCGCGGCGACGCGGGCCATGCTCCCGCGGCGCGGTTGCATCGGCACAGGACCCGGCTGGCGTCCACCGCCGGGGGCAGGGCTGCGGCGCGGCTGTGCGGCCGCACCGTTCTGGACGTCCATCACGGCGTGAGCCACGAGGCCGCCCATCGGGTCGTGCCTGATGAGGTCCCGCAGGCGGGATCTCGAGGAACGCCCTTCGTTGCCGGGGTACAGGTGCTTGCCGAGACCGACCGCGTGGGCCAGCGCGGCGAGCGCCGCGGTCCGCGGGTCCGGCGGTACGCCGGTGCGGATCGCACTGTCCAGCCGGGCCCTGATGTCCCGGCTGATCGCCGTCTCCGTCGCCTGGTAGCGAGTCGTCGGCAGCACTCCGCACATCTGGCCCTCCACGGCATGCACCATGCCGCACCGCTCCAGATGCGAGAGGTAAATCTGACGGAGCCCCAGCCGGGGTCCGCCGATCCAGTGGACCGCCCGAACCGGACTGCCACGCCTGCGCAGCAGTTCCAGTGCGGAGTCCAAAGTCGGATCTCCTGTCGGCCGTGGCATCACCACGGCGATACGATCCCCGTCCGGGGCTATCCGACCTGCCAGAGCCAGCTCCACTAGCTGTGCACCGGCCAGGCCGAGGTCGAGCGACTGCGGCTGCGCTGTGGTACCCGTCGTCGGGTCCAGAGCGAGCAGCAGAAGCTCTTCCGGAAGTGTTCTGCGGCTCTTGCCCATCCATGCCTCCCCGCGTGGATGAATGACAGGGTGACCCCTCTCACATTGGTCTGTCGAGAGTGCCCGGGTGCTTTGTCAGGGAACCGGAGGTATGTCGTTCTCGTCTAGCACGGGAGTCAAGCACTCAGACAGGACACTGGTAGAGGCTTCGGACACCACGGGTCGTCGGCTGACGGCGCTCGTAACGACATGGAGGAGGCACGGTGGCGGGCGAGTCCCCCGACAGGTCGGAACAGGGGAAGTCGTCGGGGGAGACGACTCAGGGCGAACGCGACCCGCGACTCGCCGTGTTCCGTCAGGCGACCCCGAGGACCGAACCGGTGGACCAGCCGACGGCGGTCTTCACGACGCGCCCGCGCGACGCGGAGCCCGACTCCTCTGCTGCCTCCGCCGATCCGGCCGACGAACCGGCTCCGTCCGGGAACGACGCACGGCTGCGCGCGGCGGTTGCGGCCTGGGTGGCCACGGCGGACGAGAACGAGGAGACTTCGGCGCCGGCCGAGGAAGCGTCGGCCGCCGATGAGGCTGCCGGGACGCCGGAGGGGTCCGCCACGGACGCCGGGGCGCCCGGGGCGGCTCCGGTTGCCGGCGAGCGCGATTCCGGCACGGGGGCGCAGACGGAGCCGGAGTCGGCCTCGGACGGCGACGCGGTGACCTCCGGCGACGTCACAGCCGGCACCACCGCCGATGACAACACCGCCGACGAGGCGTCCGCGGAGACGGAAGGTCCGGCCGGGCCGGCTCCTCGCAAGAGCGCCTCTGCCGCGGACGAGGACGCTTCGGAGGCGGCCACCTCGGCGCCGGACGAGCCGCCCGCCGACGAGATGACCTCCGCAGAACCCGAAGCGGAAGCCCCCGAAGCCTCTGAAGCGGCGCGTGAGCCCCTCACGGAGGCCGAGGGCCCCGCTGAGCCGGTGGAGCCCGAGGAGGCGCCTGCGGACGCCGACGAGGCCGCTCGTGCCACGGTCCCGGCCGACGCCGGCGCGGACGCGGAGGCAGATGCGGAAGCCGAAGCGGAAGCCGAGCCCGGGCCCGGCTCAGCGTCGTCGAGCGACCGCGGCGACGCGTCCGACGCGGCCGATGACGCCGACCGGACCGGCTCCCAGGACGCCGCCGACGGCTCCGACGACGAACGTCCCCGGCCTTCCTGGGCCCAGAAGAAAGCTTCCTCGGATTCCGGCGAGGGTGGCGAGGGCGACGAAGAATCTGCGAACGCAAAGCCCGCACGCGGTCCCGTCGATCAGCCCACGGCCGTCTTCAAGTCGCTGCGGCGGCCCGCCGTCGACCAGCCCACCACCGCGCTCAAGGTGCCTCCGGTACCCAAGCCGGCACAGTCCGACAAGCCCGCGCGGCCGACGCCCGAGCCCGCCGAGGGCGGGTCGAAGGCCCGTCGCGACAGTACGTTCGTGCCGCTGCGACGCGACGACGCGCAGGCATCCGCCCCTGCGGCCCCCAGACCCGCGACCGCGGAGCCCGCGGCCCCCAAGCCCGCCGCCGAGCCGGCCGCGCCCGTCTCGCTCGCCGAGTCCGAGCGCACCAAGCAGCAGCCCATGCCGCCGCTGCCCCCGCTCGACCTGCTCGCCGAGCTCACCAACACCCCGCCGCCGCCCCAGACCCCCGTCCGCACGCTGGTGCGACGCGTCAAGATCTGGACTCCGCTGGCCGTCCTGGTGCTGATCATCTTTGCTGTCGTGCAGCTTGTGCGTCCGCTGCCCGAACCCCAGTTGGGGCTCTCGGCCCAGGAGACGTTCACCTTCGAGGGCGGACAGCTCAGCCTTCCCTGGCCCAGTGAGGGCCAGGGAGCGGCAGAGGTCGTGGGTGTCGGCAGCCTCGGGACGTACGGCGCCCAGAAGCCCGCCCCCATCGCCAGCGTCGCCAAGACGATGACGGCGTGGGTGATCCTCCGCGACCACCCCATCACGGGCAAGGAGGTCGGCCCGAAGATCACCGTCGACAAGCAGGCCGAGGACGAGTCGAAGATCGACGACGAGTCCACGGCGGCGATCTCGCAGGGACAGCAGTTCACCGAGAAGCAGATGCTCCAGATGCTGATGATCCCGTCCGGGAACAACGCGGCGCGTCTGCTGGCCCGCTGGGACGCCGGCTCCGAGGCCAAGTTCGTCGAGAAGATGAACGACGCCGCCAAGGACCTCGGTATGACGGGCAGCACCTACACCGACCCGAGCGGTCTGAAGGCCAGCACCGTCTCCACTCCGCAGGACCAGCTCAAGCTGGCCAAGAAGGTCATGGAGAACGACATCTTCCGGGAGATCGTCAACACGACCCAGACCACGGTCGACGGCCTCGCCAAGCCGATCCGCAACAACAACGACCGCGCCCTGCTGCTGGACGGTGTGGGCGGCATCAAGACCGGTTCCTCCACCCCGGCCGGCGGCAATCTGCTCTGGGCGGCGAACGCCCTGGTCGACGGCAAGCCCCGCCGCATCGTCGGGATAGTGATGGGTGCGCAGAACGCCGACCAGCTCTGGAAGAAGCTCGAGCTGGCGATCGACTACAGCATCGAGGTCATCCAGGCGGCCCAGCAGGGCGTCACCTCCACCACGGTCGTCAAGAAGGGCGATGTCGTCGGCCATGTCGACGACGGTCTCGGCGGCCGTACCCCGGTCGTCGCCACCAAGGACCTCAAGGCGGTCGGCTGGGCGGGTCTGAAGGTCCAGATCAAGATCTCTGGCGGGAACGCCAAGATCCCGCACACGGCCAGGGCGGGCACGGAGGTCGGCGAGGTCACGGTCGGCTCGGGGCCGGGCAAGGTCTCCGCGCCGGTCGAGCTCCAGCGGGACCTGGCGGAGCCCGGTCTCGGCGCCAAGCTGACCCGGGTCGGATAGGCCGTGTCCGGCCCATAGCGCCGTCCGCTCCCAGGGCGGGGTGTGCGGCGTCCGGTGCGTGCCGGGCGTCGCGCACCGGCCGGGACGTCTCCGACACGGCCGGGCCGGAAGGCCCCTGGCACACTCCGCGGGCGTCCCGGGCGACCGGGACGCCCGCGTGTTAGCGTCCCGACGCAACCTCACCGCTATGAATCACGTCTTCAAAGCGATGAAACGCGTCCTGAACGCCGGGCGCCAGTGCGGAGGACGACAGCACGGGAAGACGGGAAGACGGGGAGAGCCGCAGGTGACCACCGCCGAGCCGACGCACAGGAGCGGCACCAGCGCCGGGCCGCGAATACGAGTTCCCGCGCAGCCGCAGTCCGGTGGCCCGAGGGAACCCGTGGCTCCCACGGGGCCCGCCGCCCCCGGGTTCGCGCGCGGCCTGCGCGACCGGCCGACGCGTCACCCCGTCGCCTTCACGACGGCCGTCGCCGCGCTCGCGCATCTGCTGTGGTTCTTCCTCGGCGCGAACAGCGGCGGCGACCTCGCGGCCCAGGACGCCTGGGCCGAGTTCGTCGGCCGCCATCCCGACTCGGCGTACAACCTCGCCTGGTACGGCGGGATGCACCCGGTCTCGTACAGCGTGGTGTCCCCGTATGTGATGTGGGCGCTCGGTGTGCGTACGACGATGATCGTCGCGGGCACGGTCTCGGCCGCCCTGACGGCGCTGATCCTGGTGCGGGTGCGGGCCGTCCGCAATCCCGTCGCCTGCTCGCTCGCCGGCGTGTTCGCGTTCCTGTGCAACGCGCTCTCCGGCCGGGTGACGTTCGGCCTCGGCATGATGTTCGCGCTCGGCTCGGTCGCGGCCGTGTTCTGCTGGCCGTACCGCTGGCGTACGCGGCGCTGGGCGAAGGCCGCCGTCGCCGTCCCGTTCGCCGGACTCGCCACCGCGGCGAGCCCGGTCGCGGGCCTGTTCCTCGGGGTCGTCGCCGCCGCGCTGTTCCTGAACGGCCGTCGCCCGGGCGCGTACGCCGTCGGCCTGGCCCCCGTCCTCGTCGTGGCGTTGTCGGCCTGGCTGTTCCCCTTCTCCGGTACGCAGCCGATGTCGATCGCGACGCTGTCGCTGCCGTTCCTGTACGGGGTGCTCGTTCTCGTCCTCGTACCGAAGCCCTGGCGCACCGTGCGCACGGCTGCCGCGGTGTACGCCGTCGGCACGCTGCTGACGTGGGTGTTCGACTCCCAGATCGGGTCGAACGTGTCGCGGCTCGCCATGCTCTTCGCCGGTGTGGTGCTGCTCGCCGCCCTCCCGTACGCGGTCCCGCGCTCCCGCAAGTGGTACGCGCTCGTGGTCGCGGTCGCGGGGCTCAACTTCTGGATCGGCTTCAAGGGCGTCGACGACATCGTGCGCACCGCCCCGACGGCCTCCTGGCACCGTGAGCTCGCGCCGCTGGTCGACCGCCTCCAGGAGGCGCACGCCGAACGCGGCCGGGTGGAGGTCGTCCCGGCGTCCAGCCACCGCGAGGCGTCCGCGCTCGCCCCGTACGTCAACCTGGCCCGCGGCTGGAACCGCCAGGCGGACATGAAGCGCAACCCACTCTTCTACGACGAGGAGAACGTCCTCACCGCGGAGAGCTACCGCGCCTGGCTGGACCGGTGGGCCGTGCACTACGTGGTGCTGCCCGAGGGGGCGCCCGACTCCAGCGGCGCGGTGCGCGAGGCGGAGCTGGTGCGCGAGGGGCAGCCGTATCTGAAGCGGATCTGGGGTGACTCCAACTGGCAGCTGTTCGCCGTCAAGGACCCCGTGCCGCTGGCCACCCCGTCGGCCACGGTGGAGGACGCGGGCCCGGACGGGATGACGATCCGGGTGGAGTCGGCGGGCCGGGTGCTGATCCGGGTGCCGTACTCGCCGTGGCTGAGCATCGTCGACGAGGACGGCAAGAGCGTGGCGGCCCCGCAGGAGACGCTGGCGTCGCAGCAACGCGAGGACGGACCGAGGGACTTCGTCAATCTGCACGGGTGTCTGCTGCAGGCGGACCAGGACGCGGAGGGCGACGAGTGGACCGAACTGCTCGCGCCCCGGCCGGGGGTGTACAGACTGGCCGCTCCGTACCAGCTGCTGCGCGGAACGCCCTGCCCCGATGAACTGCGGTAGCCCTTACCCGCGTTAACACCTACCTGGACCCTGGACCCTGTTGCATAGTGGGACCGCCCGGCCTGTGATGCAGGCATACCGGGCAGTCGGTCTACTGGTGTCAGGTGCGACATGGCATGCGAACGATGCGGCGGGGACAGTGCACTGCTGTTGCCCGGAATGACCTGCCGCTGCGGAAAGACGGCCGCTGCGAGCGACCCCACGGCGGCGTGGCACGGCCCGGCCGCGAGGCCGACCCTGCTGATGCGGGTCGCCCGGCTGTCCAGGACGGGAAGAGTCCTGCTGGCCGCGGGAGTCGGGCTGACGGTGCTGGCGCTCGCGGCCACAGCGGTGGGGCTGTCCGGGGGTGAGCGGGAACCGGCCGCCGAGGCGTCCGAGGGCCGCGACGGCGTACCGGGCGGCGCCAGCGACCTGGGCGACATCGGCGGTCTGGGCGGAGCACCCCAACGTATCCAGCCCACCACACCCCCTTCGGTCGATCCCTCCGAATCGCCGTCGCCGACCGCGTCCCCGCCGAAGCGCCCGGGCGGCGGGGCGGAGCGCTCGCGCAGGGTTTTGTACTCGGCCTGGGCCGGGCCCGGTTGCAGCGGAGGCGGACGGTACACCGAGAACGGCCGTTTCCGCGACGGCTTCGACGGCTGGTACACCGTCAACACGGGCGGTCACAGTGGCAACGGCTGTGACGGCCGCTTCACCGCCGTCCCGATGTCGGGCAGCCGCACCAAGGACAAGGACGGCAGCGCCACCTGGTCCTGGTACGTGGGCAGCGGATACGAGACGT